>NZ_JAFBCX010000006.1 GCF_016907955.1 Lentzea nigeriaca
ACGCGGTCCTGAATGATCTTCTCCAGGCCCGCGAAGGCGCCCGCCACGATGAACAGCACGTTCGTCGTGTCGATCTGGATGAACTCCTGGTGCGGGTGCTTGCGGCCGCCCTGCGGGGGCACCGACGCCGTCGTGCCCTCGAGGATCTTGAGCAGCGCCTGCTGCACGCCCTCGCCGGAGACGTCGCGCGTGATCGACGGGTTTTCACTCTTTCGAGCGATCTTGTCGACCTCGTCGATGTAGATGATGCCCGTCTCGGCGCGCTTCACGTCGTAGTCGGCGGCCTGGATGAGCTTCAGGAGGATGTTCTCGACGTCCTCACCGACGTAGCCGGCCTCCGTCAGCGCTGTCGCGTCGGCGATGGCGAACGGCACGTTCAGCATCTTCGCGAGCGTCTGCGCGAGGTAGGTCTTGCCGCAGCCCGTGGGGCCGAGCATCAGGATGTTGGACTTCGCCAGCTCAACGCCGTCGTCACGACCCTCGCGCCCGCGGTCGCCCGCCTGGATGCGCTTGTAGTGGTTGTAGACGGCGACGGAGAGGGTGCGCTTGGCATCACTCTGGCCGATGACGTACTGGTCGAGGAACTCGTGGATCTCGGCGGGCTTCGGCAGCTCGTCGAGCTTCACGTCGCCGGCCTCGGCCAGCTCCTCCTCGATGATCTCGTTGCAGAGATCGATGCACTCATCGCAGATGTAGACGCCGGGGCCGGCGATGAGTTTCTTCACCTGCTTCTGGCTCTTTCCGCAGAAAGAGCACTTCAGCAAGTCGCCGCCGTCACCGATACGCGCCATGACCGCTGACCTATGTCCCCTCCGGCGCACACCTGCTGTAGTGCGCCTGCTGACTTGCTGTGGCAGTCCCACTGGCTGTGGGTGCTGAGCCCGTTCACCTGACGGTACCTGGCCTACCCCGTTTCAGGGGAGGACCAGCGTCCCCCTGACACGCCGATCAGGCCAGTTAACCGGTCACATCGGCGTGTCGGGTGGGTACGCGATGCCCAAGGACTGGGGTTCCCAGTCCTTGGGCATACCCATCAGGACTTGGCGGAAAGCTTGCGGTAGGGCAGCACCGAGTCGACGATGCCGTACTCCTTGGCCTCGTCGGCCGTGAGGATCCGGTCGCGCTCGATGCTCTCGCGGACCTCCTCTGCCGTCCGGTTCGTGTGCCGCGCGAGGGTGGACTCCATCAGGCGGCGCACGCGCTGGATCTCGTTCGACTGGATCTCCAGGTCGGACACCTGACCGTACGCGCCCTCCATCGAAGGCTGGTGGATCAGGATTCGCGCGTTCGGCAGCGCGTGGCGCTTGCCGGGCGTGCCCGCGGCCAGCAGCACCGCGGCGGCCGAGGCGGCCTGGCCGAGGCAGTACGTCTGGATGTCCGGGCGGACGAACTGCATGGTGTCGTAGATGGCCATCAGCGAGGTGAACGAGCCACCCGGCGAGTTGATGTACATCAGGATGTCGCGGTCCGGGTCCTCGGACTCGAGCACCAGCAGCTGCGCCATGACGTCGTTGGCGGAGGCGTCGTCAACCTGCACGCCGAGGAAGATGATGCGCTCCTCGAACAGCTTGTTGTACGGGTTCGACTCCTTCATGCCGTAGCTGGTGCGCTCGACGAACGAGGGCAGCACGTACCGCGACTGAGGCATGTGGAACTGGCTCACTTCGAGATCTCCTCAGCTTCCTAGTTGCCCGAGCGCACGGACTGGGGGCGGGTGACGACCTTGTCGACAAAGCCGTACTCCAGCGCCTCCTGCGCGGTGAACCAGCGGTCGCGGTCCGAGTCCTGGATGATCCGCTCGACCGGCTGGCCGGTGTGCTCGGCGATGAGCTCCGCCATCTCGCGCTTGGTGCGCGTCAGCATGTCCGCCTGGATCGCGATGTCCGCGGCCGTACCGCCGACGCCGGCCGACGGCTGGTGCATGAGGATGCGCGCGTGCGGGAGCGCGTGGCGCTTGCCGGGGGCACCCGCGGAGAGCAGGAACTGCCCCATCGAGGCCGCGAGGCCCATCGCGTAGGTGGCCACGTCCGGCTCGATCAGCTGCATCGTGTCGTAGATGGCCATGCCCGCCGTGACGGAGCCACCCGGCGAGTTGATGTAGAGGGTGATGTCCTTCTCGGGGTCCTCAGCGGCGAGAAGCAGCAGCTGAGCGGTGATCTGGTTGGCGATGCCCTCTTCGACCTGCGATCCCAGGACGATGATCCGCTCGCGGAGCAGCCGCTCGTACACCGAGTCGTTGAGGTTCATCCCGGCGGTGGCCGACCGCATCTCGGGGGTCGGGAAGGAGTGCTGCGTCACGTCTGCCTGCCTAACTCCAGGTGGAACGAATCTGGATGCGAAAAACTCTCTGCGACCGACCTTAACGAAGGCGGGCGGCGTCAGATGCCCGACACCGCCCGCGTTCGCTGACAGCTTTACTTCTCGCCGTCCTCATCGGACTTGGTCTCACCGAAGAGCTCGTCGAGGTCCAGCTTCTGACCAGCCGAGTCGCTCACGGTGGCCTGACGCACGACGCTCGCGAGCGCCTTGCCCCTGCGGACGTCGGCGAAGATCGCGCCGAGCTGGCCCGACTGCTGGGCGCGCTTGACGTACTCGTCGGGGCTGATGCCGAAGCGCTGGGCCTGGTAGATGATCCGCTCGGTCAGCTCGCCGTCGGACACGGTGACCTGCTCGGCGTCGGCGATGGAGTCGAGCACCAGCTGCGTCTTGACGGCCTGCTCGGCGGCCTTGCGCAGCTCCGCGTCGAACTCCTCCTCCGTCTGCCCCTGCTCGGTCAGCCACTCGGCGAACTTCGCCTCGTCGTGGTCGAAGGCGTGCACGGCGTCGTGCTTGCGGGCGTCGATCTCGCCCTGGACGATGCCCTCCGGCAGCGGCACCTCGGTGGTCTCGAGCAGCGCCTCGAGCACCTTGTCGCGCGCCTGGACGCCCTGCTGCATCTTCTTGACGCGGCCCAGGCGGGTCTGCAGGTCGGCCTTGAGCTCGTCGAGCGTGTCGAACTCGCTGGCGAGCTGCGCGAACTCGTCGTCGAGCTCGGGGAGCTGACGCTCCTTGACGGTGTTCAGCACGACGGTGACCTCGGCCTCGCGGCCCTGGTGCTCACCGGCGACGAGCGTGGTGGTGAACGTCTTGGTCTCGCCCTCGGAGGCACCGATCAGGGCGTCGTCGATACCTTCGACGAGCTGGCCGGAGCCGATCTCGTAGGACAGGCCGCTGGTGCGCGCCTCCTCGACCTCTTCACCGTCGACCGTGGCCGACAGGTCGACGATGACGAAGTCGCCGGTCTCGGCGGGGCGGGACACACCGGTCAGCGTGCCGAAGCGCGCACGGAGCTCGTCGAGCTGCGTCGCCACGTCCTCGTCGGTGACCTCCTGCTCGTCGACCGTGACCGCGAGCTCGCCGAACGCGGGCACGGTGATCTCGGGACGAACGTCGACCTCGGCGGTGAACTCGAGCGTCGCGCCGTCCTCGATCTTCGTGACCTCGAAGTCGGGCCGGCCGAGCGTGCGCACCTCACCCGCGGAGACAGCCTCCAGGTACTTGGCCGGGATGGCCTCCTGGATGACCTCGTCCAGCACCGGAGCGCGGCCGATGCGGCTCTCCAGCACCTTGGCGGGGGCCTTGCCCGGACGGAAACCGGGGATGCGGACCTGCTTCGCGAGCTTCCGGTACGCCTGGTCGAAGTTCGACTTGAGCTCGTCGAACGGCACCTCGACGTTGATCCGGACCCTCGTCGGGCTCAGGTGCTCGACGGTGCTCTTCAACGTGGACTCCTCGTAACGAACAAGAACGTGCAGACAGCCGGTACCGCCTGATGTGGCGCCCGGATTCCCAGCGAGTCTAGGCGAGACCCGCCAAGTGACCACCGCCACCCCGGCTCACGCAGCTCGCGATCTCCCTCCGGCCCTCTTCCCAACGCCGCCCAGAGACAGCCGGTCCGAGCCGTCCCAGGGCAGGGCGACGGGCCGTGTTTTTGTTCGCTCGGCGAACAACTTCACCGAAAAGAGTCACCCAACTACGGCCCGTCGAAGACCCCGTCTCAATTTCACTCTTTCGGCGGCAACGACCATTCCGCCACGATCGAGATGACTCCATAAGCACTAATCGTCGCCGCGCAGCCGACAGGTAGCGTTACAGCTCCCGCACCATCCGTAACAGGACCACGGGAACGAACGAGAAAAAGTCGTCGCATCGATTTACTCCGAGGATCCGCCTGATGGAGACACGCCAGCTTCTCGCGTTCACGACCGTGGTACAGACAGGGAGCTTCACCAAGGCCGCAGCCACGCTCAACTGCTCGCAGCCAACCATCACCACCCGCATCAAGGCCCTCGAGGAGACCCTCGGCGTAGTCCTTTTCCGCCGCCTCCCGAGAGGTATCCAGATGACGTCGGCGGGCGTCGAACTGCTCCCCTTCGCACGAAACATCATCAACCTCACCGAAAAGGCTCGAAAAGCCATAACGATGAACGGTGAGCCCCACGGCAAACTCGTCATCGGCTCCGCACAGAGTTTGACCGACTACCGTCTGCTACCACTCATCGAATACATGTGCTGGCGCTACCCCTCCGTACAACTCTCACTGCACTCGCGGAACACCCTGAACAACCTGAACTCGGTCCGCGACGGAGCCCTCGACTGCGCCTTCTTCATCGGCGCCATCGAACCCCGCGAGGGCCTGGAAACCACCGTCCTGTGCCCCGAGCCCCTGGTGATGGTCGCGGGCCCGAACCACGCGCTGACCCAACGCCAGTCCCTGACCGACGACGACTTCGCGAGCACCACCCTGATCCGAGCCGAGAACGGCGCCTCCTACCACGAGCTCTTCGAGAACTCCCTGGGCCACGACGACACCCGAGCCCCCGTCCTCGAACTGGACTCCGTCGACGCCGCCAAACGAGCCGTGGCCTCAGGCCTGGGCATCGCCCTGATGCCCGAAGTGACCGTGGCGACAGAACTCGCCGACGGCAGGTTGGTCCGCTTGCCCTGGTCCGCGAACTTCCGCGTCTACACGCAGTTCGGCTGGCGCCAGGACAACTCGACGAACCCGGCGGTGACGGCTCTGGTGTCCGCAGCGGCCCAGGTTGTGAGCGACCAGGTCGCCTCCCTGACCTGACAGGAAGCCGAAGGCGAGCCGAACGAACCAATACCGGGCCTGGTGGGGGTGGGTCCCGTCACGAGTCGTGCCCGATCGTCCTGCTCCGGCACGGCTCGTGACGGGACACGGCCCAACCGGTGATCAGATTGGCGGAGCCCCGGAAACGGACTCCCAACCGGCAGACGCCGACGCAACCGGGGGACGACCTACGGACGCGACACGCCCACCACCCCGGTACTCCCCCGAACCACCAACGCGGGCAACACATCCTCGACGTCAGTGGGCGAAGCCCCAGCCAGCACCGCCCCCAACGCCCGAGCAGCCCGAGCCCCGAACGCGAACGTGTCCCGGGACAACGCGGTCAACCGCCCGTGCTGACACAAGACCGAGTCGTCCCAAGCAACAATCGACAACTCCGAGGGCACCGCGACCCCGAGCGAAGCAGCCACCTCAGCCCCAGCCACCGCCATCACATCGTTGTCATAAACGATCGCCGTAGGCGGCTCCCCACCAGACAACAACGCCCGAGTAGCCGAAGCCCCAGCCTCGGCCGTGTAGTCCCCAGCGACGATCACACCGTCCACGACAGACGCCGAGAACGCCTGATCCCGCCGAACGGTGTGCAACAACGACGACAACCCGGCAACCCGAGCAATCCGCCGATGCCCCAACGACTTCAGATACTCGACAACCGAAGTCATGGCCGCATAGTCGTCGGCCCACACAGAGGCCAACGAACCGTGGTGCCCGGCCCCACCCACGACAACGGCCGGCAACCCAAGATCAGACATCAGTTCAACCCGAGGATCCGACACCAAGAGATCCACGAGGAACACGCCGTCGACCCGATGCTCGGCCCACCACCGCCGGTAGAGCTCGATCTCCTCTTCCCGAGAAGACACGACCTGCAGCAGCAAGGCAGCTGACATCTCAGACTGCATCCCAGCGATCAGCTGAAAGAAGAACGCCTCGTCCCCAAGGGCCCGAGGCGGCCGCACGAGCACGAGCCCCACCGCGTCAGCAGAGGCGGACGACAACGCCCGAGCGGTGACAGAAGGCCGATACCCCAACGAAGACGCGACGGCGAGCACCCGAGCCCGAGTCGCCTCGGACACACCGGACCGCCCGTTCAACGCGAGCGACACAGCCCCCTTCGACACCCCTGCCGCGGCCGCGATGTCCTTGATGGTCGGCCTCTTCACGCGAGCACACCCTGTCCGGAACGAGACAACAAGACGTCCGGAGGCTAGCCGGAGATAAACCGGTTTAGCTAGGGTCCGCGACCAAGGAGGTGGGTGTCAATGAAGAGGCGCACGTTCCTCGCGGGCCTGGCGGCCCTCCCGATCACGTCGTCCGTCGCGGGCTGTGGTCTGTCGAGCAACACCGCAAGCAACTCGTCGGCGTCCGGGCAGGTCACCGGCGAGATCACGTTCCAGACGTGGTCGCTCAAGCCCAAGTACACCGACTACGTCAACGGTGTCATCGACGCGTTCCAGAAGCAGCACCAGGGCACCGCGGTGAAGTGGGTGGACCAGCCCGCGGACGGGTACCTGGCCAAGGTCATGGCGGACGCGAGCGCGGGCAGCCTGCCCGACGTCATCAACGTGCCGCCGGACCTCAGCTTCCCGCTCGCCAGGGCGGGGCAGCTCGTCAACCTCGACGAGTCGCTCAAGGACGCCAAGCCCGAGTACCTCGAGAACGCCTGGCAGGCGTTCGAGATCCCCGGCAAGGGTGGCTGCTACGGCTTCCCGTGGTACCTCAACACCGGGCCGATCTTCTACAACAAGGCGCTGTTCCAGCAGGCCGGCCTCGACCCGGACAAGCCGCCGACGAACTTCAAGGAGCTGGAACAGCAGGCGCTTCAGCTCGCGCAGAAGAAGGTCGCCATGCTCGGCCAGACCCCGAGCATCGCCGACTTCGGGCTGTACGGCGTGAAGCTGTTCGAGAACGACAAGTTCACGTTCAACGAGCCCAAGGGCGTCGAGTTCGTCGAGACCTACAAACGGATGTACGACGCGGGCGCGCTGATCCCCGAGGCGCTGACGCAGAACTACACGGGCGCCGGCGCGAAGTTCATGGCGCAGCAGACCGCGCTCAGCCCCGGCAGCGCGTACGACCTCGGCAAGTTCAAGACCGACGCGCCCAGCCTGTACGCGAACATCGGCATCACCAAGCCCATCACGAACACGGGCAGCGCCAACATGTTCCTGCACGGCGTGAGCGTGCCGAAGAGCAGCAAGAACCAGGCGACGGCGCTCGCGTTCGGGCGGTTCGTCACCAACGCCGAGAACCAGGTGAAGTTCGCCAAGCTCGCATCGATCTTCCCGAGCACCAGCAAGGGCGGCGACGACCCGTACTTCACCACGGAGGACGGCAGCGACGAGGCACGCGTGCGGGTCGCGGCGGCCAAGCAGCTCAAGACCGCGGTGAACTACACGCCGGTGCAGTTCAGCGATCAGATGCGGGAAGCGCTGCTGCAGCAGCTCGCGGACGCGATGCTGGGCAAGAAGTCACCGAAGCAGGCGTTGGACGACGCCGTCAACGAGTGCAACCGGCTCCTCAAGTGACCCCCGGAAAATGACCCACAGACCCTACACGCCGTGGCTGTTCCTGCTGCCAGGACTGGCCGTCTGCCTCATGTTCACGATCTTCCCGTTCCTGAACATGATCGTGCTCGCGTTCACCGACGCGAGCGCGCTGGGCGGCGGCCAGTTCACCGGTGCGGACAACTTCGTGCGGATGGCGCAGGACCCGAAGTTCTGGGTGGCCGCGCGCAACAGCCTGCTGTACATGGTGTGCGTCGTGCCGCCGCTGGTGCTGTTGCCGCTGCTGATCGCGGTGCTCGCGCAGAAGATCGTGCCCGGCATCGGGATCTTCCGCACCGCGTTCTTCACGCCCGTGATCGCGTCCGCGGTCGTGGTCGGGCTCATCTGGACGTGGCTGCTCGACAGCCGCGGCCTGGTGAACAGCGTCGTGGAAGCGTTGGGCGGCACCAGGATCCCGTTTCTCACCGACTCGACGCTGCTGCTGATCAGCTCGATGGTGGTGACGGTCTGGCGCGGCCTCGGCTACTACATGGTGATCTACCTGGCCGCGCTCGCGAACGTGCCGAAGGACCTGCACGAGGCGGCGATGGTCGACGGCGCGGGACCTGTGCGCCGCTTCTGGTCGGTCACCGTGCCCGCGCTCAGACCGACCATGGTGCTCATCGCGGCGCTGAGCGCGGTCAACGGGTTCCGCGTCTTCTCCGAGATCTATCTGCTGTCGGGAGGCACCGGCGGGCCGGGCGGGGCGAGCACCACGATGGTGATGCTCATCCAGTCGGTCGGCCGCGGCCTCACCGGTGAGGTCGGCTACGCCTCGGCGCTGAGCTTCGTGCTGTTCGTGATCCTGCTGGGACTGCTGCTGATCACCCTCAAGCTCAACCGCAGGGAGGACCAGCTGTGAAGCTCGCACTCCGCTACGCAGGTCTGCTGGCCATCCTCGCCATCAGCATCGGGCCGTTCCTGTGGCAGTTCGCCACCAGCATCAAGGGCCCGAACGAGGACGTCTTCGTCCCCGACTTCATCCCGGACGACCCGACCTTCGGCAACTACGCCGCCGTCGCCGACGTGGTGCCGGTCTGGTCGTTCGCGCTCAACTCGCTGGCCGTCGCGAGCGTCAACGTCCTCACGAACTGCGTGGGCGCCGCGATGGCCGGCTACGCCCTGGCACGACTCAGGTTCCGCGGCCGCAGGTTCGCCGCGGTGATCTTCGCCGGCAGCATCCTGGTGCCGTTCGAGGCCATCCTGATCTCGCTGTTCCTGGTGATGCGGGGACTCGGGCTCACCAACACGCTCACCGGCGTCGTGCTGCCCGGCTCGATCGCCGCGCTCAACGTCCTGTTGCTGCGCAACGCCTTCCTCGCACTCCCCGCCGAAGTCGAGGAAGCCGCGATCATCGACGGCGCCAACGCGTGGCAGCGCTTCACCCGCCTCGCGCTGCCGTCGGTGAAGGGCACGCTGGTCGTGGTGGCGCTGTTCTCGTTCATGTTCAGCTGGGACGACTTCCTCTGGCCGCTCGTCGTGCTGAGCGACCAGGAGAAGTACACGCTCACCATCGGTCTCGCGTACCTCCAGGGCACATTCGTGCAGAACCAGCGGCTGGTGGCGGCGGGCACGATCATCGCCGTCCTCCCCCTGATCCTGCTGTTCCTTTTGCTGCAAAAGCACTTCTTCCGCGGTGTGGGAGAAGGCGCGATCAAGGGATGACCAAACGGGATTGGACACGGCAAGTGCGTTTCGGCGTGAACTACACACCCTCGACCGGCTGGTTCCACCACTGGCTCGACTTCTCCCTCGACGACGTCAAAGCCGACTTCGAGTCCATCGCGGGCCTCGGGCTCGACCACGTGCGGGTCTTCCCGCTCTGGCCGGTGTTCCAGCCCAACCGCGGCCTCGTCCGGCCCAAGGCCGTCGAGCAGCTCGCTCAGATGCTCGACGCCGCCCACGAGACCGGCCTGGACGTGCAGGTCGACGTGCTGCAGGGCCACCTGTCGAGCTTCGACTTCTACCCGTCGTGGGTGCAGACCTGGCACCGCCGCAACATCTTCACCGACCCGGACGTGCTCAGCGGACAGAGGTTCTACGTCCGCACGCTCGCCGAAGCGTTGCGTGACAAGCCGAACTTCCTCGGCTTCACCCTCGGCAACGAGGTCAACCTGCTCACCGAGTCGAACCCGTGCACACCGGAGCAGGCCGGGGAGTGGATCGACGCGCTGCTCCAGGAGTGCGAGACCGCCGCACCAGGCCTCCCGCACGTGCACTCGGAGTACGACGCCGTCTGGTACGAGAAGGATCACGCGTTCCTGCCGGAGCACGCGGCCACCAAGGGTGCGATGACGACCGTGCACTCGTGGGTCTTCAACGGCACCGCGCAGCGCTACGGACCTCTCAGTACGGAAAGCGTCCATCACGCCGAGTACCTCGTCGAACTGGCCAGGGCGCACGCGGAAGAGCCTTGGCGTCCGGTCTGGCTGCAGGAGGTCGGCGCCGCCCAGCCCGAGATCAGCGCCGAGCAGGCACCCGAGTTCGCCGAGCAAACGCTTGCGAACGTGCTGACCTGCGCGAACCTGTGGGGCGTCACGTGGTGGTGCTCGCACGACGTCGACCGTGCGCTGGTCGACTTCCCCGAACGCGAGTACGAGTTGGGGTTGTTGACGACGGAACGCAAGGTCAAGCCGCTCGGGGAGGCGATCGCCCGGATCGTGCGCGAAGCCGACCCTGTACCCGCGGACCGCACGCCGATCAAGCTGCACGGCGACCGGTCCTCGTGGGGACCAGGTGGCGCTTTCTTCGAAGAGTGGATGACTCTCGCGCGCGACGGCGTGCGGGCCTCGATCGAGCTGGGGTGAACACGTGCACGACGAACGCGCGCTGCTGGAAGAACGACTCAACCGCACGCTGAAGGAACGCATCCGCCCGGCGATCTACGGCGAGACCGCGCCGCTCGAGCTGGCCGTGTGGACCGTGCCGGACGAGCCTGTCCCGGCCGCGGAGGCGCTGGCAGCCACGTATGAACCGGCACGCGTCGGCGACTCCTGGGGCGCGCCGTGGAGCACCAGCTGGTTCCGGCTGAGCGGGCGGGTTCCGCAGGCGTGGCAGGGCAAGCAGGTCGAGGTCGTGCTGGACCTCGGTTTCACCCACCCCGGCCCCGGTTTCCAGTCCGAGGGCCTCGCCTACACCGCCGCGGGCGAGCCGATCAAGGGCATCGAGCCGCGCAACACCTACCTGCCCGTGAACGGCGATGAAGTCCTTTTCTACCTGGAAGCCGCGGGCAACCCGACGATTCTCGACTTCCACCCGTTCCTGCCGACACCGCTGGGCGACAAGGACACCGCGGGCACCGACCCGTTGTACAAGATCCTTAAGGCAGAACTCGCGGTGTTCCAGCCGCAGGTGTGGCACCTGATGCTCGACATCGAGGTCCTGCAGTCGCTCATGAAGGAGCTCCAGGACCACGACCCGCGCCGGCACAAGATCCTGCACGCGCTGGACCGGGCGATGGACGCGCTGGACCTGGGCGACGTGGCCGCCACCGCCGACCTGGCCCGCGCGGAGCTGGAGCACGTGCTGTCGTTGCCCGCCACCGCGTCCGCGCACAAGGTCTCCGCGATCGGCCACGCGCACATCGACAGCGCCTGGCTGTGGCCGCTGCGCGAGACGGTCCGCAAGTGCGCCAGGACGTTCTCCAACGTCACCAGGCTGATGGACGAGTACCCGGATTTCTACTTCGCCTGCTCGCAGGCGCAGCAGTACGCGTGGATGAAGGAACACCATCCGCACGTCTGGGACCGCATCCGCGAGAAGGTCCGAAGTGGACAGTTCGTGCCGGTCGGCGGCATGTGGGTCGAGTCGGACACGAACATGCCCGGCGGCGAGGCGATGGCCCGCCAGCTCGTGCACGGCAAGCGCTTCTTCCTCGACAACTTCGGCGTCGAGACAGAGGAGGTGTGGCTGCCCGACTCGTTCGGCTACAGCGCCGCGCTTCCCCAGCTGATCAAGCTGTCCGGCTCGCGCTGGTTCCTCACCCAGAAGCTGTCGTGGAACCAGATCAACAGGTTCCCGCACCACACGTTCTGGTGGGAGGGCATCGACGGCACGCGGATCTTCACGCACTTCCCGCCGGTCGACACCTACAACTCGTCGCTGTCCGGCGAGGAGTTGGCACGGGCGTCACGGCAGTTCGCCGAGCACGCCAAGGCGTCCCGGTCGCTCGTGCCGTTCGGCTACGGCGACGGCGGTGGCGGCCCCACCCGCGAGATGAT
Source organism: Lentzea nigeriaca (assembly GCF_016907955.1). GTDB lineage: Bacteria > Actinomycetota > Actinomycetes > Mycobacteriales > Pseudonocardiaceae > Lentzea > Lentzea nigeriaca. The sequence goes on from NZ_JAFBCX010000006.1 coordinate 11,901, forward strand.
GGAGACCGCGCACCGCGTCGCGAACCTCGAAGGCTCCCCCACCGTGAAGGTCGAGCCGCCACGAGACTTCTTCCAATCGGCGCAGGACGAGTACCCGGACGCGCCGGTGTGGGCCGGCGAGCTGTACCTGGAGAAGCACCGCGCCACCTACACCACGCAGGCCAAGACCAAGCAGGGCAACCGGCGCAGCGAGCACTTGTTGCGTCAGGCCGAGCACTGGGCGACCGCGGCAGCGCTCCTTGGCCACGCTTATCCGTACGAAGAGCTCGACCGGCTGTGGAAGACCGTGCTGCTGCACCAGTTCCACGACATCCTGCCGGGCAGCTCGATCGCCTGGGTGCACCGCGAGGCCGAGGCCACCTACGCTCGCGTGGCGACCGAGCTCAAGGCCCTGACCACACATGCCATCGACGCCATCAAGGGCGACGGCGACGACGAGCTGACGTTCGACGTGCTCGGCGGTGACGCCCCGAAGCCGTTCGTGGCGCCACAGAACGGCGTGCTCGACAACGGCAGTCTCCGCGTCACGATCGACGCCGACGGCATCGTTCTGTCCGTTCTGGACCTGGAAGCCGACCGGGAAGTCCTGCCGCCGCACGGGTTCGCCGGCATGCCGCAGCTGCACCGCGACAACCCGAACCAGTGGGACGCCTGGGACATCGACCCGTCCTACCGCAACTGGAAGGCCGACCTGATCCCGTCCGAGCGTGTCGACGCCGAGGACGGTGTCGTGGTGCGGGCCAAGTTCGGCAACTCGGGGCTCACCCAGACCATCCGGCTGCGCGAGGGCGCCAAGCAGGTCGACTTCGAGACCGAGGTCGACTGGCAGGAACGCGAGAAGCTGCTCAAGATCGCGTTCCCGCTCGACCTCCGCGCCGAGGTCTCCACCGCGGAAACCCAGTTCGGCCACCTGCACCGCCCGGTGCACACCAACACCTCATGGGAGGCCGCGAAGTTCGAGATCTGCGCCCACCGCTTCCTGCACGTCGGCGAACCCGGCTACGGCGTCGCGGTGGTCAACGACTCGACCTACGGCCACGAGGTCACCCGCACGATCCGCGAGGACGGTGGCACCACCACGACCGTGCGGCTGTCCCTGCTGCGCGCACCGAGGTTCCCCGACCCGGAGACCGACCAGGGCGAGCACCGCTTCCGCTACGCCCTCGTGGTCGGCGCGGGCATCCCGGAAGCCATCGACGCCGGGTACCGGATCAACCTGCCGCCTCTGGTCGTCCGCGGTTCCCAGGCTCCACAACCGCTGGTGCACACGGACAATCCGGCGGTCCGCGTCGAGGCCGTCAAGCTGGCCGACGACCGGTCGGGCGACGTCGTCGTCCGGCTCTACGAGGCACACGGCGGTCGCGCTCGCGCCCGCGTCGGCACCTCCTTCTCCTACCGGGGGATCCAGGAGACCGACCTGCTCGAACGACCTCTCGGTGATGCTTCGGCGGACGTGGTGCTGCGCCCGTTCCAGGTGCTCACCCTGCGGTTCCTCCGGTGACCGCGGCGACCCAGTCGCTCTGGTACCCGTTCTCGGTCTACGCCGGTGACCCGCACGACAGTCAGCTGGTGAGCGGCGGCATCGACTTCGGCGACCGCGAGCGTGAACGAGTGGCGTGAGCACTGACGTACGGGAGCCCCTTACGCCACGACGTGAGGGGCTCCGGCGTATGGGCCTCAGTGCCGAGTAAGGGGTCTCACGGCCGGGCCTTAGGTGATCTTCCGATGTAGGAGGCCACCCCTCAGGAGCAATCTCACTCTCGTCGGAAAACGAACTGAGGAGTGAGCAGCGATGGAATGGACGCCCGAGGCGATCAAGGCGGAGATGGACTACCGGCAGGCTGCCCTGCGGGAGGACGCCCGCCGCGTCCAGGAGTACTACCGCAACGGCGGGAAGCCCCGCTCGTGGTGGCACCGCATGACGCACAGGCACGAGCCCGAGGTCCCCAACGGACAACAGGCTGCGTGATGCCGGGGGTGGTCGTGGGGTGGTTCCTCTCGTCCGGGAACCACCCCACGACTGTTTTTCACACCGTGCTGGTCACGCCTGGGCCGGTCAGGCCTTGGCGAGCCAGGCCTTGACCTTGCCGCCGTTGGCCTCGACCCACTTCTTGGCCGCGTCCTCCGGCTTCATCTTGTCCTCGGCGATGTACTTCGCGACCGTGTTCTGGTCCTCGTTGGTCCACTTGAAGTTCTTGACCAGCTGGAAGGCCGGGCCGTTGGTGTCGGCGAACTTCTTGGACACGATCTTGTCGAGGTCGTAGTCCGGGTAGTCGCAGGCGACCTTCTCCGCGTCGGCGTCACAGCCCGCCTTGTACTCGGGCAGCTTCACCTTCTCGAGCTTGATCTCGTTGAGCAGCCACTGCGGCGAGTAGAAGTAGCCGATGACCCACTTCTTGTCCTTCTCCGCCTGACGGAACGCCTGGATCAGCGCGGTCTCACTGCCGCCGTAGACGACCTTGTAGTTGAGGTTCAGGTTCTTCACCAGAGCCTCGTCGTTGGTCACGAACGACGGGTCGCCGTCGAGCAGCTGGCCCTTGTCGCCGGACTCGGACGACTTGAACTGGTCCGCGTACTTGTTGAGGTTGTTCCAGTCCAGGACGTCGGGGTGCTCCTTGGCGAGCCACGGCGGCACGTACCAGCCGATCTGGCCCTTCACCCCCGTCGAACCCGCGCTGACGGCCGTCTTCTGCTCGTCGATGTACTTCTTGCGCAGGTCGTCGTGGCCCCAGTTCTCGACCACGGCGTCGACCTCACCGGTGCCGAAGCCCTGCCAGGCCACCTCTTCCTTGAGCTCCTTCTTGGTGACCTTGCACTTGAGCTCCTTCTCGGCCACGTACGCGAGCACGGCCGCGTTCGCCTCGTAACCGACCCATGGGTTGACCGCGAGGTTGAACGTGCCGCAGTCGCCGGCCGCACCCGATGCGGAGTCGCCAACCTTGGCGCCGCCGCAACCGGCCAGCGCAAGCGCTCCCACGAGCACTGCTCCCAGCACGCTGTGCCTTGCCACTTTCCGAACCTCCTAGTTGGTCCACCGCTTGGCGGCCGCCTGGGTGAGGCGGTCGAGCATCACGCCCAGCACGACGATCGCGACACCGGCCGCGAGCCCCTTGCCGTACAACTGGCCCTGCGAGAACCCGGCCACCACGTCGTAACCGAGAGCGCCGGCGCCGACGAGGCCACCGACGACGACCATCGAGAGCACGTAGATCAGCCCCTGGTTGGCCGCGAGCGTCAACGCCCTGCGCGCCATGGGCAGCTGCACCTTCACGATCGTCTGCCACGAGCTGGATCCCAGCGCCGTGGACGCCTCGACGGTCGCGGGCGACACCCCGCGGATGCCGTCCGCGATGATCTTGATCGCGACCGGTGCCGCGAACACCACGGCCGCGATGATCGCCGTGAACCTGGTGGCCGAGAACAACGCCAGGATCGGCACCAGGTACACGAACGCGGGCATGACCTGCCCCGCGTCGAGGACCGGCCTGATGAACCGGTCCGCACGCCTGCTGCGGCCCATCCACACGCCGACCACGACGCCGAGGATCATCACCAGGATCGTGGCGACCAGAGTGGACGCCAGCGTGATCATCGCGTCCTGCCACAGTCCCGTCGCGACGAGGACACCGAGGCACGCGGCGGAGACCACGGCCGGCTTCACGCCACCGATCAGGAACGACAACGCGACGATCACCAACGCCACCAGGAACCACGGCGACTCGGCCAGCAGCGCCTGCAACGGGTTGATCAACACCGACGTGACGAAATCCTTGAAGCCGTTCGTGATCACCGGCAGCGAGTCCTGCACCCACTCCGTCGCGGCCGTCGCGCCCTGCCGGATCGAGCTGCCGATCTCCACCTCCGACGGGAACTCCGCCGCCCACAGGTAGGTGTAGGAGAAGTACACGGCGACGCCGGTGACTCCGAGGCCGCCGAACAGGGCCCAGCGCGGCAACGTGCGGCGTTCGGTCGCCGCGGTCGTCACGCGGTCCAGCACGATGGCGAGCACCACGATCGCGAGGCCCGCGTTGAACGCCGTGCCGACGTCGAGCGTCTGCAACGCCTTCACGACCGTCTTGCCCAGACCCGGCGCGTCGATCAGCGCCGCGATCGTGACCATCGACAGCGCGGCCATGATCGTCTGGTTGACGCCGAGCACGATCGTCTTGCGTGCGGACGGCAGCAGCACCTTGAGCAGCGTCTGCTTCCTGGTCGCACCAAGGGACTCCGACGCCTCGACGGTGTTGTGCGGCACCGAGCGGATGGCGTGCGCGGTGATCCGGATCGCCGGTGGTGCGGCGTAGATCAGCGTCGCGATCGTCGCCGAGGCAGGACCGATCAGGAAGAACAGCGTCAACGGTGCCAAGTAGACGAACGTCGGCATCGTCTGCATGAAGTCGAGCACCGGCGTCATCACGCGGTTGGCCCGATCGGACAGTCCCGCCCAGATCCCGAGCGGAATGCCGAAGAGCAGCGCGATCACGACCGCGGCGAGCGTGAGCGAGAGCGTGTCCATGCTCTCCTGCCACAACCCCTGCAGGCCGAGGAACACGAAGCCCGCGACGGAGAGCAGCGCGACCCGCCACCCGGCGACGGCCAGGCTGACGAAACCGGCGATCGCGACCACACCGAGCCAGCCGATCACCGGCACCGGCCGGCCGAACGACGGCTGCGCGATCAACGCCTGCACGAACCTCACGAACTCGTCGATGACGAGCCGGATCTCGTTGAAGAAGTACAGGAACACCGGGTTGGAGTTCCTGGACGCACCGACGGCGTCGTTGACGCTGTTGACCCACCGGTGCAGCGGGGTCAGTTCAGAGGCGTCGAGCGCCAGCGTCCCGACGTTGCGGAACACGAGCCACAACGCCAGCCAGGCCAGCACGATCCCGCCGACGATCAGGGCCTTGCGCGGGATCTGCCTTCGTGGCACGGCAACGGCGACCATCACGCCTCCCCGGCGACGACCCCGAGGATCTCCTCGTCCGCCACAACGCCGAGCAGTTCACCGTCCCGCACGACCTTCACGGGCTTGTCCGCGCTGAGCACGCTGCGCACGGCTTCCCGCACCACGGTCTCCGGAGACAGCTCCGGCCCGTCCAGCTCGTCGTCGGGACGAGGCGGCCGCATGATCCACTTCAGCGTCAGCACGTGCGAGCGCGGCACGTCCTTCACGAAGTCGCGCACGTAGTCGTCCGCCGGCGCGCCGACCAGCTCGTCGCCGGTGCCGACCTGCACGACCTGACCGTCCCGCATGATCAGGATGCGATCGCCCAGCTTGAGCGCCTCGCTCAGGTCGTGGGTGATGAAGACCATCGTCTTGCCGACCTCGCGGTGCAGCCGGATGACCTCGGACTGCATGTCGCGCCGGATCAACGGGTCGAGCGCCGAGAAAGGTTCATCGAAGAACAAAACATCTGGATCACCGGCGAGTGCGCGCGCGAGACCGACGCGTTGCTGCATGCCGCCGGAGAGTTGGTCCGGATAGGACTTCTCGTAGCCGGTGAGGCCGACAAGATCGATAACTTCCTGTGACCGCCCGCCACGTTTCGCCCGCGGTACCCCGCGGATTTCCAGCCCGTAACCGACGTTGTCCGCCACGGTCCGATGAGGCAGCAGACCGAAGTGCTGGAACACCATGGAGAACTTGTTTCTCCGCAGGTCACGCAGCCGCTTGGCGTCCGCTTCGAGAATGTTCTCACCCTCGAACATGATCGTGCCCGCGGTCGGCTCGACGAGCCGCGTGAGGCAGCGGACCAGAGTGGACTTGCCCGACCCGGACAGGCCCATGACCACGAACATCTCACCCGGAGCGACGTCGAAGTCCACTCCGCGCACGGCTGCGACGGCACCTGTGCGATCCATCAGCTCCGTCCGTGACAACGACTTCAGCTCGTCGGATGCCACCACTTGAGACGCATTGGAGCCAAATATTTTCCACAGGTTCCCGACCGAAATCACGGGATCCACGCCAAACCACTCCGACCTGTTGCGGCGACCGTTGCGGGACTGCTTGTTGCAGGCTTGTTGCGGGCTGTTGTTGCGGACTGCGCACTACGTTTCTCGATGCGCGACAGCATCGACCCTCACACGGATACGGTCAAGGGCCGATACAAAGAAAGTCCTTTATGGACAACCAATCATCCCATGACTTGACTGGCCTAGATCGTCCGGGAAAAGCTGAACTGAGCGGTCTCCTGCACCGCCACCCCCTCGACGAGGAGCTGTTCGTGCAAGCCCCCAGAATCGCTCTGGCAATGACGCTCGTGTTGACACTCGCCGGATGTGGCAGCGGATCGACAGCGTCACCCCGCTCCAGCTCGGCGGCACCACCGGAACCCTGCGACTCCATCACCATCGCGGTCAACCCGTGGGTCGGCTACGAGGCCAACGCCGCGGTCATCGCCCACCTGGCCGAGAAGCGGCTCGGCTGCAAGGTCACGAAGAAGGAGGTCGACGAGCAGACGGCCTGGCAGGGCCTCGACTCCGGCGAGATCGACGTGATCCTCGAGAACTGGGGTCACGAGGACCTCAAGCAGAAGTACATCGAGGAGAAGCGCACCGCCGTCCGCGTCGGCCCGTCCGGCAACAAGGGCGTGATCGGCTGGTACGTGCCGCCGTGGATGAAGAAGACCTACCCGGACATCACGAACTACCAGAACCTCAACAAGTACGCCGACCTGTTCAAGACGGCGCAGTCCGAGGGCAGGGGCCAGGTGCTCGACGGCGACCCGTCGTACGTGACCAACGACGAGGCCCTGGTGAAGAACCTTGGACTCAACTACAAGGTCGTCTACGCGGGCAGCGAGCAGGCCCTGATCAAGGCGTTCCGCCAGGCAGAGGAGAAGAAGACGCCGCTGATCGGCTACTTCTTCGAGCCGCAGTGGCTGCACCTCGACATCGAGATGGTCAAGGTCGACCTGCCCGAGTACAAGGCGGGCTGCGACGCGGACGCGGCCAAGGTCGCCTGCGACTACCCGCGCTACGAGCTCGACAAGATCGCGTCCAAGAAGTTCATGGACAAGGGCGGCCCCGCCGCCCGGCTGGTCAAGAACTTCCAGTGGAGCAACGACGAGCAGAACGCGGTCGCGTCGTTCATCGCCAAGTACAAGATGTCGCCGGACGAGGCGGCACGGCGGTGGATCGAGGCCAACCCCGACCGGGTCGACGACTGGCTGACCAAGACCAAGCCCTAGCTGGAGGTGGTGGTCCTCGACCACCACCTCTCGTCGGGGCCTGAGATGTCCTCGACGCTGAGCCGCCGGACGGACCCGGCTCGCTTGAGCCGGGCCTCCAGCTGGTCCTTCCGCTGGGCGAGCCTGCGGTAGACCTCCACCGCCGCCGTCTCCTGCTCGCCCCGCTGCCTCTCCACGGTGCGCCAGTTGCCGAGGAACTCGAGCGTCAGGTCCGCGACCGCCTGCCCCGCCTGCGCGGTCAGTTCGTCGGCCGGTGTCGCGTACCGTCCGGCGTGGAACGCCAGGTTCCTGGTGACGTACAACCATTCCAGCACCGCGATGGCGGTGTCCTCCTGCTCGCGCAACCAGCCCGCGAGCGTCGTGGAGTCCGCGAGCCTCGCCCGCCACAGCTCGACCAGGTCCTGCACCAGGCCGCCCTCGTTCTCCGCCAGCGCGGTGACGGCGTCCTGGGCGGCCTTGAGCTGTTCTTTCGGGCGGTTGTGCTTGATCAGCACCTCCAGCCAGGCGTCCACGGACTTCAGGTGGTGCTTCACCCCGGTCGTCGGAACGTACGCGTCCAGCGGCCCGCGCAACTCCTTGTCGTGATTCGTGACGATGACGTGCAGGCTGACCAGGTGCTGCCGCAACATCTGCAGCGCACACGCCTTCGCCAGCCACGGGATCTTGCTCGGGTCCAGACCGGTCGCCTCCAGCGCACTCCACGCCAGCCCGGCACTGGCCATCGGCGCCGTGCTCGCGGGAATCTGCCTGGCCAGGTTCGCCACCCGCATCGCACTGCGCAGATCAGCGGGCCAGTACGCGGTGAGCGGATAGGCGTTGCCGACCGTGCGGCGATGCTCGGTGCCGCGCGTCACCCGCCCGCTCGGACCGCTGACCTGCCACAGCGGCGCGATGTTCAACTCGGTGAGCCGCTCCCCCGCCGCGTACTGGTCGAGCGCCTCGCTGAGCATCCGCCGCCCCCGCAACGCCGCCGTGTGCGCATCGGCCGCGTTGACCGGCAACCGCACCAGCACCGACGACCCTTCCACGGCGTCCTTGAGGAAGTCGTCCTTCGGCAACCTGTTGCGGTGCAACGGCTCCTGCCTCGCCTGGGGCAACAGCTCGTCCAGATGCCGCAACACCCGCGCGCCCCGCACCACCAGCGCCACGACGTGCCTGCGCGCCTCCGGCCACAACACGTCCCCGAGGTCGCCGCCGGGCTTCTTCAGCCACCGCAACAGGTCTGACCTGAGCTGCCTGCCGTCCCGGCCGTGCACCGCCACGACGACCGCGACCTCGGCGATCATCCTGGCGCGCAGGGGAAGCCCGACACCGGTCCACAGTGGAGTGATCCACTGCCTGACCGCCGAATCCAACGCCCGCGGATCCAGCTTCCGCGCCGCCGCGGCTGTGACCCGTGGGTCGAGCTTCTGCCCGTCAGCCGCGATCGCCGCGTCGACGTCGAGGAGCGTCTGGTGTGCCTCCGCGAGTTCCTTGGCACCACCGTGGACGAAGGCGGGTGCGGCGGCGTCCATGCACGCGAGCGAGGTGGTGACGATGCGGCGCAACAGGTTCCACCGCGGCTGGTCCTCGGTGGCGTGACTCTCGAGCGCCGTCTGCGCCCGCGTGACGGCCAGGAAGGCGCTGTTGAGACCAGCGACGTGCTCGCCGAGGTGCGCGTCGGGGTCGAGCGCGCGCAGCACACCCTGCAGCAGCGCCCGCTGCCCGCGGTCGAGCCCGGCGTCGTCGAACGCCTGCCGCAGCCGGGCGTCGAGGTACTGATAGCGCACGTGCAGACCCTAGTGGGGGTTCACACTGGGACGTATGGACAACAGGAAAGCGGTCTTCGCGGGCGCCGACGGACAGTCGCTGGCCGGCCGCCTCGAACTGCCGTCCGGCCCGGTGGTCGCGACCGCGGTGTTCGCCCACTGCTTCACCTGCGGCAAGGACTCGGTCGCCGCGTCCCGCATCTCCCGCGAACTGGCGGCCCGCGGCGTGGCCGTGCTGCGCTTCGACTTCACCGGCCTCGGCCAGTCCGACGGCGACTTCGCCAACACGACGTTCACGTCCAACGTCGACGACCTCGTCTGCGCCGCTGACCACCTACGAGAGACCGCGGGCGCCCCGAGCGTCCTCATCGGACACTCGCTCGGCGGCGCGGCCGTCCTGGCCGCCGCCCACCGCATCCCCGAGGCACGCGCCGTCGTCACGATCGGCGCCCCCGCCGACACCGCCCACGTCGAGCACCTGCTCGGCTCGTCCCAAGACGACATCGAAACCAACGGCGTCGCCGAAGTGCTGCTGGCCGGCCGCCCGTTCCGCATCAGCAACGACTTCCTCGCCGACATCAAGCAGCAGAACCAGACCGCCTGCATCGCCGGCCTGAATCGCGCCCTCCTGGTCATGCACTCACCGCAGGACGACCTCGTCGGCATCGACAACGCCAGACTCGTCTTCGACGCGGCCCGCCACCCCAAGTCGTTCGTCACACTGGACGGGGCCGACCACCTGCTCACCAACCGCGCGGACGCCACCTACGTTGCCGAGGTGCTCGCCGCCTGGGCCAGCCGCTACCTGGTCCGTTAGATGCGAAAACCCGCAGCGACCCAGCGCTGCGGGTTTCCTCAACCGATCGGGGCGACAGGATTTGAACCTGCGACCCCCCGCTCCCAAAGCGGGTGCGCTACCAAACTGCGCCACGCCCCGGTTGGAACCAGCTTACCGCCCTCCGCTAAGGTATTGACCGCAGCCCCTCAGGGGGCGGCAACGCGGGCGTAGCTCAATGGTAGAGCCCTAGTCTTCCAAACTAGCTACGCGGGTTCGATTCCCGTCGCCCGCTCGCGGCCGAGGCCGACGTGTGTCTGCGGAGAGCGCGGACCACGTCGGCCTCTCGCCTTTTCATCTGGGGGCCGAGCCCCCAGACCCCCAGCCGGGGGCACGCCCCCGGACCCCCATCACCTGGGGTTGAGGTGCGGGAGTGCGGGCCACTTCGGCCATTCCCTCGAGCCCGCACTTTGAGGCCGCGTGCCCCGATCGTCGCAGGGCGGACTTCATGCAGGCTGCTGGAGCACAGCCACGTTGAGCGCTTTTCCCGGGAAATCAGGCCCAGACCTCGCCACGGGGGCGAGCCGACGGGCCGCGGCTTCGCGGGTTGGGTGAGTCACCGCAACCCGTCAATGCTGGTCGGTCTGTGCGTCCAGGCCTCGTGGTTTCCCTCATCTCGGCTGGAAAACGAGCCATGCGGCCGAGGGCGGCATTGGCCGGACTTGTGAGTTTTGTGAGCAGAGTCACAGTGGGGCGATGTCCTGCGCCGAGCAGTCCCACCGGGCTCATCACCGGCCAGTCCGCATCGGACTTGGCCAGCACCTCCACGCCTGCCGCGTGGCCCCGGCGGAACGGGCGGTGCTCGGGAGGGAAGTGGTCGTGCCCGCGGCCACCTCTGCCGCGGTCGCGATCTCCCGTCCGGCCTGGCCCGGACGCTCCGAGAACACCGTGTTGCAGGGACTGCTGGGCGAGCGGCGGAGGTTCACCGAATGTGCGCCGGCGTGCCCGGTGGTGACGCCCAAAGTGCTCACCGAGACGTTGCGGGCCATGGAGCGGGACGGCACAGTCACGCGCACCGAGTACGACCAGAACCCGCCACGCGTGGAGTACGAGTTGGCCGGGCAGGGGCACAAACTGCCGGCCTTGCTCGTCCTCTGCCGCGGATGGGCCCGAGACAACCTGGTGGAGACGTGAGGCTCGAACAGATCGTCGTCGACTGCAACGATCCCGCTCGCCTCGTGCGGTTCTGGGCAGCGCTGCTCGGCGGTGAGCCCGTCGAGCGGGAGCACGGCTGGGCTCACGTCGAACCGCCTGAGGCGCCGCGGTTGTCGTTCCAGCCGGTGCCCGAGCGCAAGGACGTGAAGAACCGGCTGCACCTCGACTTCGAGGTCGAGGACATCGAGGCCGCCGTGGTGAAGGCGGTGAACCTGGGCGCCACCCGCGAGGGTGTCGTGCACACCGACGAGAAGGGCAGCTTCCAGGTGATGCGCGACCCCGAGGGCAACGAGTTCTGCTTCGTCCGCTGATTCGTCAGCTGGAAACCTGTCACTGGACCGCCCGCCACAGCGCCTCACCGAAGCGGATCGCGAGGATGACGAGGAGCACGCCGATCGCGAAGCTGATGAGGCAACGCACGATCACCAGCAGCTTGGCGCCCTTCACCCGGCCATGATTTATCGCCGGAGGGCAATACAACAGGGCCCATCGGGTGCAATGCGGAACCGAATAGCATGCGGGCGTGACCGACTGCCTCTTCTGCCGCATCGTCGCGGGCGAGATCCCGGCGAACGTCGTGACGGAGACCGACACGACGCTCGCCTTCCGCGACATCGACCCCAAGGCACCCACGCACGTGCTGGTGATCCCCAAGGAGCACCACCGGGCGATCGGCGACGTCGACCCGCTGCTCGCGGGCCAGATCCTCGCGACGGCCCACCAGGTCGCGAAGCAGGAGGGGATCGACGAGTCCGGCTACCGGCTGGTGTTCAACACCGGCAAGGACGGCGGCCAGACAGTCTTCCACGTGCACTGCCACGTCCTGGGCGGACGCGGCCTCACCTGGCCGCCCGGCTAGTCAAGCTGTTGATCCACCTTGGGGATCACCATGTCCCGCACGAACTTCGCGTCGACCGGGTTCCCATGTCCCGGCACGACGACGCGGGGGTTCAGCTCCAGCATCCGGTCCAGGACGTGGCGCCAGTTGCCCGGCGTCGCGTCCGAACCGGCCTGGGCGGGCGCGCCTTCCTCGACCAGGTCGCCCGCGAACACCACGTCGACGTCCGGCACGTGCACGATCACGTCGTGCGAGGTGTGCGCGGGCCCGAAGTGGTACAGGTCGACCCTGCGGCCCCCGACGTCCAGGGTCACGATGTCGCGGAACGTGTGCGTGGGCGGGATGAGCGTGCCCTCGAACGGGTCCGGGTAGTACCTGGCGCGGCTTTCGAGCAGTGTCTCGTCGATCACGCAGTCCTCGTGCGCCCACACCTCGCAGGGCAGGAACGCCTCGGTCGCCAGCACGTGGTCCCAGTGGTTGTGCGTCAACACGATCCGGGACGGATGCACCTCGGCGGCGAGCGCCGGGTCCATGCCGGAGTCCACCAGCAGCGAATCACCTGATCCGGTGATCAGGCCGAGGGTCAGGTCGAGCTCGGTGTGCCGCCGGATGAACACACCGTCCGCGATCTCGATCACCGCAGCACCCCGTCGATCAGGATCGGCGCCGCGTCGCTCACGCCGATCCGCACCGCGAGATCCACGTCCGCCCCGTGCCCGTGCTCCACCAGCTCCTGTCCGGATCCGCACGTCCTCACCGCCGTCTCGACGTCGGTGTTCCGGAACGCCGTGACCGCGAGCTGAGCCTCCGGTGAGGCGTTGCCCGACAGCCCGGAAAGCGCGTACAGCACCGCTCCCGCGCCCAGGTAGTCCTCGACACACGGCCGCAGCGCCCCGAAGTCACCGGGGCCCGCCTTGTGCATGTTGAGACCCCACTGCTCCCCGCCGGGAATCACGCCGATCGTCTCGCCCAGCTCCGCGGCCCTCTTGGCGACCGCGTCGGCGTTGCGCAGACAGGCCGCGAGCACGTGCGCACCGGTCTCGGCCGCCACCGCGCAGAGGTGCGAGCCGTTCGGCGACGGCAGCTCGACCAGACCTGTCGCATCGACGAGTGATGCTGGTCGCAGCGTGCCCTTGCCGGACTTCCAGCGCGACGGCCGCACCTGGCCGCCGTTGCCGACCACCAGGTCGACGGAGGTCGTGAACGACAGCACGTCCACGACGATCAGCACGTCACAGCCTCGCAGCGCGTCGACGCCGTCGGGCCCCCATTCCAGCTTCAGCTGGTACCCCTCTTGACTGAACACACCCACCAGCGTGTCAGACTCCGTGACGTGCGCGTTTATCTGGCAGCAGACCACGCGGGCTTCGAGCTGAAGTCCCACCTGTCCACGGCTCTCAAGGAGCAGGGTTACGAGGTCGTCGACGTCGGTGCCCACACGTACGACGCCCAGGACGACTACGTGTCGTTCTGCACCGACGCGGCCGAGCGGGTCGTCGCCGATCCCGGCAGCCTCGGCGTCGTCATCGGCGGTTCGGGCAACGGTGAGCAGATCGCCGCGAACAAGGTGAAGGGTGCGCGCGCCGCGCTCGCGTGGAACATCGACACCGCGCAGCTCGCCCGCGAGCACAACGACGCCAACCTGGTCGGCATCGGCGCCCGTCAGCACACCACCGAGGAGGCGACGGCGATCGTCTCGGCGTTCCTCGAGACGCCGTTCTCCGGCGAGCCCCGGCACCAGCGCCGCATCGACAAGGTCAGCGCGTACGAGAACAGCGCCCACGAGAACAGCGCCCACGAGAACAAGGCCTGATGCCCGAAGGCCACACGCTGCACCGGCTCGCGCGGCTGCACCAGCGCCGGTTCGCGGGCAAGCCGGTGTCCGTCACCAGTCCACAGGGACGCTTCGCGGCGTCCCTTGTGGACGGACGCAAGCTCGTCCGCGCCGAAGCGCACGGCAAGCACCTGTTCCACGTCTACGGCCCGGACGCGATCGTGCACGTCCACCTCGGCCTGTACGGAACGTTCACCGAGGCCCCGCTGCCGGTGCTGCTGCCCGTCGGCCAGGTCCGCATGCGGATGGTCGGCGAGACGCACTGGACGGACCTGCGCGGCCCGAACACGTGTGAAGTGCTCAACAAGGACGAGGTCAAGGCGATCCGCGAGCGGCTCGGCCCCGACCCGTTGCGCAAGGACGCCGACCCCGACCGCGCCTACGAGCGGATCATCCGGTCGAAGCAGCCGCTCGCCGTGCTGCTGATGGACCAGAAGGTGCTGGCGGGCGTCGGCAACGTCTACCGCGCCGAGGTGCTGTTCCGGCACAACGTGAACCCGCTGCTGGTCGGCAACAAGGTCAGCCGCGAACTGTGGGACACGCTGTGGAACGACCTCGTCGTGCTGATGAAGGACGGCGTGAAGGTCGGCCAGATCAACACCGTCCGCGCCGAGCACCTGCCCAAGGCCATGGGCCGGGCGCCGCGCGTGGATCGGCACGGCGGTGAGGTGTACGTCTACCGCCGTGCCGGCGAGCCGTGCCTGATCTGCGGGACCGAGGTCCTGACCACGGAACTGGCGGCGCGCAACCTCTTCTGGTGCCCGGCCTGCCAGCCCTGAAATTTCTGGTCGGGGCGATTTTGGGTGCGGCTGGAAAGTGCTCAGTTGATGAGCACTTTCAGAAGTCAAACCCGCCCATGTCACCGAAGTCGAAGCCGCCGGCGTCACCCACGTCAGCGACACCGCCCATGTCGCCCATGTCGCCGCCGAAGTCGCCCATGCCCATGTCGGCCATGCCGTAGTCACCGATGCCGTGCATGCCGGAGAACATGGCGTCCATCAGCAGGAACGTGCCCACGCCCCACGCACCGGCGACGAGCGCGGGCTTCCACCACGGCTCGGAGTACCACCCACGCGGCACCGGGCGTCCGGCGACCATGCCACCGGGGTAGTAGTAGGGCGTGCCGGCACCGGAGCGCGGCGACGCGGCGTACTGGTGGCCCTCGACGGTGACCTGGCGGTCCTCGCTGACGGCACCCGCCTGCTTCTGGCCCGCGATCTCGGGCAACGCGGGACCGGGATCCATGCCCATGGCCTCACGCGCGGCGCGGACGTAGTGCAGGCCCTCCATCGCGGTCTGGGTCACGAGCCGGGCCTGCGGGATCGTGCGGGCCTGTTCCATCTGCGACCCGGCAGCGGTGAAGCGCTCGGACGCGTCGGCCAGCGCCTGCGTGGACGCGGCGTTCGAGCCCGTGAGGCTCATCACCTGCCCACCCAGCCGCTCGACCCACCGGCGGGCCTCCGCCTTGGCGTCGTCGAGCTCCCGCGCCTTGCGCGCGTTGCTCTGGCTGACCAGGTAGAACACGCCTGCGACCAGCAATACCAGTACAACCACCCACACGATGGTGCCCACGGCTTACCTCCCACACCAGGTAATCCGTCAACGCGTGAACGCCGGTCGTAGTTCCGTCAGAACACCTCTGGGCAATGGGGGTAGTACGCACCGAGGAACGCGATCGTGAGCGCATCCACATGTCCTGGCGTGTGCTCGACCACGCGGTGTGCGCGCTTCAGCACTGAAAGCCGTGCTCCGCCGAGGAAAGCGCTGCCGAGCGCCGCGGCGTCCAGCGTCACGTCCGCCGGATCCTCGGTGCGGGCCACGGTGGCCTCGCCGTTCTTGACGGTGAAGCGCCAGCGGCCGCTGTTCCACGGGCAGAAGGAGTCCTCGACCTCCAGCACACTGTCCACATCGGACGAATACTGGCGCAGCGGCAGCGCGCGGTCGACGTCGACGATCCGCAGCCACAGCCCGTCGGTGGCCTCACGGCGCACCTTCCGCGGGTTGTCGACCATGTGCAGGATCGGATCGTCCCAGGCGGTGTAGAAGGAAATGGCGCCCGCGAGGTCCATGTCCAGCACGTACCGGTAAAGGTCCACGTACGCCTGTTCCGTCTCGCACACCAGCTCGCGCACGTGCAGTTCATGCCGAGGCCCGCTCGAGTCGCCCTCGTACTTCACGCGGAACACCACATACCCCTCGGGGTGCAGGGCGTACCGGTAGGAGCTGAGCCCACCGCGATCGGACTCGCGATCGGCGAGCTGCACGTCCCAGGTCGCGTCGACCCGGTTCACCCAGCCGACGCGCGTGCGGCGCACCCGGTCGTGCACCTCGCGCATGAACGGCAGCGCCTCTTCACGGGACACCTGGCGGATCCGGGTGTCGCTCACCCGCACGCCGGGGTGAAAGGCCATGCGGGTCGGCATCGTCAGCATGGCCAGGCTGCTCGCGTACTCGCCGTAGCCGAACCTGCGGTAGATCGCCCCCTCCGACGCCCAGAGGATCGCGATCGCCTCGCCGTTCTCGTGCATGCCGTGCAGCTGCGTCTTCATCAGCAACGACGCCACCCCACGGCGCCGATGACCCGGCATCACCGACACGACGGTGACCGCACCGACGGGGACCTGATGATTACCCGGAACGGTGATTTCACGGCTCAGGACACCGGCGGTGCCGATCATCTCGTCACCGTCGAACACCGCGTGCGCCCGCTCCAGCTCCAGGACCTTGAGCCACTTGAAGTCCTCGTCAGGCGTGGCCAGGAACGCCCACGCCATCACGTCCTGGAACGTCCGGATCTCGGATTCGTCGATCGTCCTGATGCTCAGCGCTGAGTCGGCCATAGCGGCAGTGATACGCCGCCATGGCCGCTCTCGCAGCTCATTTACCGCTGGACAGACTTGATCTCGCAGAACTCGTCGAGACCGAACCTGCCGAACTCGCGGCCGTTGCCGGACTGCCGGTAGCCGCCGAACGGCGCGCTGGTGTTGAACGCGGCGCCGTTGATGTCGACCTGCCCGGTGCGCAGGCGCTTGGCGACCTTCAACGCGCGGTCGGTGTCCGCGGAGAACACACCGCCGGCCAGGCCGTAGATGGTGGAGTTGGCGATGCGCACCGCGTCGTCCTCGTCCGCGTACGGCATGACCGACAGGACCGGGCCGAAGATCTCCTCCTGCGCGATCGTCATCTCGGTCGTGACGCCGCCGAACACCGTCGGCGTGACGTAGAAGCCTTGCGGCAACGGCGCTTCCGGCCCACCGGCGGCGAGCTGCGCACCTTCCTCGACGCCCTTGCGGATGTAGCCGACGACGCGGTCGCGCTGCGCCTTGGACACGGCCGGGCCGATGCGCGTCGACGGGTCCGCCGGGTCGCCCGAGGTGTACTTCTTCGCTGCGGCGGCGGCGAGCCCGACGGCCTCGTCGTGCCGGTCGGCGGGCACCAGCAGGCGGGTCCACGCGCTGCACGCCTGGCCGTTGTTCATGAACGAGTTGGCGACCGCGATCTTCACCGCACGACCGAAGTCCGCATCGTCGAGCACGATGCACGCCGACTTGCCACCCAGCTCCAGCGCGACCCGCTTGACCGTCTCGGACGCCACCGCTGACACCCTGCGACCCGCGCGCGTGGACCCGGTGAACGACACCATGTCCACGTCCGGGTGCGCCGCCAGCGCCTCGCCGACCACCGGCCCGGTGCCGTGCACCAGCCCGAACACACCGGACGGCGTCACCGCCGTGATGATCTCGGCGAGCAGGTCGGCGGTCTTCGGCGCGAGCTCGCTCGGTTTGAGGACCACGGTGTCGCCCGCGGCGAGCGCGGGCACGACCTTGGCGACCATCTGCTGTAGCGGGAAGTTCCACGGCGTGATGGCCGCGACGACCCCGATCGGCTCGCGCAGGATCAGCGAGTTGCCGATCTCCTCCGGCTCGAAGTAGCCGCGCTCCAGCACGTCCGCGACACCCTCCGCGATGGCGATGGGGTTCGCGACCTGCACCTTCTGGCTGAACGTGATGGGCGTGCCCATCTCGCGGGTCATGGTCTGCGCGAGCTCGTCGCCGCGCTCCCGGAGACCGTCGATGATCGCCCGGACGACCTTCGCCCGCTCCTCGACGGAGGTCTCCGACCAGGCCGGGAACGCGGCCTTCGCGGCGGCCACGGCCGCGTCGACGTCGGCCGGTGTGCCCTCGGCTACCGTGCCGATGACTTCCTCGGTGGCGGGGTTGACGACCTCGATCACGAGAGCCCTCCAGGCGGATGTGACACCCAATGCGCTGACAACGGTCCAGCCTGTCACATCGGCTCGCGGTGGTCACGCCCGCGACCGGGCGGGGTTCGGTGAGGCGCGGAGCACATGCGCGGGTGCGGGTGTTGGGCCGGCGCAGGCGGTCGCGGCCGCGGTCGAGGTGGAGCGGTGAGGCGCGGGGCAGGTGCGAGCCGAACACAGCCGGTCGAAGCCGCGATCGAGCCGCACCAGTTGGACGCGCGGCACAACCGGACAAGGCCGCGATCGAGGTGACCGGTACGGCACGCGGCACAGACCGCGGTCACGTCCCGGCAGAGGCCATCACACCCCCGATCCGCCGCTCCCGCAGCACCCGGAGATGCACGGCCGCCCACGTCCGATACGGCCGCCAAGCCTCGGACACCTCCGCCAACGGCCGCCCGTACCGTTCACGAACCTCGTCGGCGATCCGGGACTCGTTGTACGGCACGGCGTCCGGCGCGTTCGCCCCACGCAGCACGACCAGCTCGGCCGCGAACGGACCAAGGCCCTTCACCTGCTGCACGGCCAGCACCGCCGCCGCGGGCTTCATCGCGCGCAACGTCACCGCGTCCAGCAGGCCGTCGAGCGCCGCCTCCGCCACCGCGCGCAGGTACTCCGGCTTGCGGCCCGGCAGGTCCAGGTCGAGCCCGCGCAGGACCGCGGGCGCCGGGAACACGCCGTCCTGGGCCAGCGAGGCCTTCAACGCGGCCGCCTGTGACACGCGGACCCGTTGCGACAGCACCGACCACGCCGCCGCCTCGTACGGCGAGTAGAACCCGCACGGCCGCAAGCCGGGCAACGAAGCCTGCGCGCCCGCGATCACCGGATCACGCGCACCGACCTCGGGCCAGCCGCGACCGTCGACGTCCAGCGACAGGAAACGGCAGACCTGGGCCGCCGCCAGGTCCAGGTCGCCATCGCCCGACAGCGACAGAACGGCAGTGGCGCCGCGCTGGGTCACGGAGACCGAAGCACGGCGCCACTCACGCTCGACCAGAAACGTCGACTGCAGCGCCTCGCCCTCGCGTTCGGGCAACGCGGACGGGGTGAAGCCCTCCCAGAAAGCCCGGGACGTGGCCAGCGACCAGGGGCCCTGAACTGCGACTTCGACGTGGTGGTGTGCCATGTCTGAAGACGGTAGCCAGCACCACCGACAAAAAACTCAGCTGAAGTCCAGGTCGCCCGTACGCGTGCGCTTGAGCTCGAAGAAGTACGGGAAGCCGGCGAGCATCCGGGCGCCGTCGAAGATCGTGCCCGCCTCCTCGCCCCGCGGGATCTTGGTCAGCACCGGGCCGAAGAACGCGACGCCGTCGATGTGGATCGTCGGGGTGCCGACGTCCATGCCGACCGGGTCCATGCCGCGGTGGTGGCTCTTCTTCAGCTCGTCGTCGAACTCGGTCGAGTTCGCGGCGTCGGCCAGCTCCTCCGGGAGCTCGGCGTCGGCCAGAGCCAGCTTGATGACCTCGTCGAAGTCCTTGTTGCCCTCGTTGTGGATCCGGGTTCCCATCGCGGTGTACAGCTCCGGCAGCACCTCGTTGCCGAACTTCTGCTCGGCGGCGATGGCGACGCGGACCGGTCCCCAGCCCTTGGTCATGAGCTCCTTGTACTGCTCCGGCAGGTCACGACCCTCGTTCAGCACGGACAAGCTCATCACGTGGAAGCTGAGGTCGATGTCGCGGACCTTCTCCACCTCGAGGATCCACCTCGAGGTGATCCAGGCGAACGGACAGAGAGGGTCGAAGTAGAAGTCGACCTTCGCCTTGTCGGCCATGCGTGCCCCTTCAGTCACGGTGGGTGCGGTTATCGCCCCATCAGCCCAACCAGATCACCCTGTCATCTCTTCCCGTAGGCCGGTTCCGTGATTGGATGCGGGAGTCATAACCATTCCCGACGACGTCAGCGCGTAACCACACGCGCGGCAGACGAGGTGACCAGTGGCCGCGCCCAACCTCACCCGCGACCAGGCTCAGGAACGTGCTGAGCTGCTGGAAGTGGAGTCCTACCGGATCGAGCTGGACCTGACCGACGGCGGCGGAAAGCCGGGTTCGGACACGTTCCGCTCCACCACCACCGTGGTGTTCCGCAGCCGGACTCCGGGTGCTTCCTCGTGGATCGACATCGTGGCGGCGACGGTGCACCGCGCTGTGCTGAACGGCAGCGAGCTCGACGTCTCCGACTACCGCGAGGAGGACGGCATCAAGCTGCCGGCCCTCGCGGAGACCAACGAGCTCACCATCGAGGCCGACTGCCGGTACATGAACACCGGCGAGGGCCTGCACCGGTTCGTCGACCCGGTCGACGGCGGCGTGTACCTGTACTCGCAGTTCGAGACCGCGGACGCCAAGCGCATGTTCGCGTGCTTCGACCAGCCCGACCTGAAGTCCGTCTACTCCATGAAGGTGACGGCTCCGCACGACTGGAAGGTGATCTCGAACAGCGAGATCATCGCCACGGAGGACGGCGAGGGAGGCGCGGACGTGCACACGTTCGCCACCACCAAGCCGATGTCGACCTACATCGTGGCGCTGGTCGCGGGCCCGTACGCGGAGTGGCGTGACGAGTTCGTCGCCGAAAACGATGGTGGTCGCGACTTCCGCATCCCGCTGGGCATCTACTGCCGCGCGTCGCTCGCCCCGCACATGGACCACGAGCGGCTGTTCACCGAGACCAAGCAGGGCTTCGGGTTCTTCCACAAGGCGTTCGGGGTGCAGTACCCGTTCGGCAAGTACGACCAGTGCTTCGTGCCGGAGTTCAACGCGGGCGCGATGGAGAACGCGGGCTGCGTCACGTTCCTGGAGGACTACGTCTTCCGCAGCCGCGTCACCCGCTACCTCTACGAGCGGCGCGCGGAGACCGTGCTGCACGAGATGGCGCACATGTGGTTCGGCGACCTCGTGACCATGCGCTGGTGGGACGACCTGTGGCTGAACGAGTCGTTCGCCACCTGGGCGTCCGTGCTCGCGCAGGCCGAGGCCACCGAGTACCGCCAGGCGTGGACGACGTTCGCGAAGATCGAGAAGTCGTGGGCGTACCGGCAGGACCAGCTGCCGAGCACGCACCCCGTCGCCGCGGACATCTCCGACGTGCAGGCGGTCGAGGTCAACTTCGACGGCATCACCTACGCCAAGGGCGCTTCCGTGCTGAAGCAGCTCGTCGCGTACGTCGGGCTGGAGAACTTCCTGGCGGGCCTGCGGGTCTACTTCGCCAAGCACGCGTGGAGCAACGCGACGCTGGCGGACCTGCTGGGCGCGCTGGAGGAGGCGTCCGGCCGCGACCTGTCGTGGTGGAGCGCGCAGTGGCTGGAGACGACCGGCCTGAACCTGTTGCGCCCCAAGTTCACCGTTGACGCGGACGGCAAGTTCACGGAGTTCGCCGTGCTGCAGGGCGGCGCGCGTCCGGGTGCCGGCGAACTGCGCACGCACCGCATCGCGATCGGCGTGTACGACGACGACGGCTCCGGCAAGCTCGTCCGCACGCACCGCCACGAGCTCGACGTGACGGGCGACCGCACCGAGGTGCCCGAGCTCGTCGGCGTGCACCGCGGCAAGATCGTGCTGGTCAACGACGACGACCTCACGTACTGCACGATGCGCCTCGACCCGGACTCGCTGGCCGCGCTGATCGACCACATCTCCGACATCGCCGAGCCGCTGCCGCGCACGCTGTGCTGGTCGGCCGCGTGGGAGATGACCCGCGAGGCCGAGCTGAAGGCCCGCGACTTCGTGAACCTGGTGCTCGGCGGTCTGCACGCCGAGTCCGAGGTCGGTGTCGTGCAACGGCTTCTGCTGCAGGCCCAGACCGCGCTGTCGTCCTACGCGGACGACTCGTGGCGCGGCGAGGGCTGGCGCCGGTTCGTGGCGAAGACCCTGGAACTGGCCCAGGCCGCCGAGCCGGGTTCGGACCACCAGCTGGCGTTCGTGAACGCGCTGGCGTCGTCGGTGCTCGACGAGTCCACTTTGGACGTGCTGCGCGGCTGGTACGACGGCAGCGCCGGGCTCGAGGGCCTGGACGTGGACACCGACCTGCGCTGGCGTCTGCTGCAGGCCCTTGTGGCCCACGGCAAGGCGGACCTGCCGGAGATCAACGCCGAGGAGGAGCGCGACCCGACCTCCACCGGCCACCGCCGCGCGCAGCAGGCACGTGCGCTGCGCCCGACGGTCGAGGCCAAGGACGAGGCCTGGGACCGCGCGGTGAACGACGACGAGCTGCCCAACGCGGTCAGCGAGGCGATCATCGCGGGCATCTCGCACCCTGGCCAGAAGGAGCTGCTGGCGCCGTACGTCGAGCGCTACTTCGCCGACGTGAAGGGCGTGTGGGACCGCCGCACCTCCGAGCGCGCGCAGTCCATGGTGGTCGGCATGTTCCCGGCGTGGTCGATCGCGAAGTCCACTGTGGAGGCTGCCGACGCGTGGCTCGCCGGCGATCACCCGCCTGCGTTGCGCCGCCTGGTTTCCGAGGGACGAGCGGGGATCGTGCGCGCGCTGGCGGCGCAGGAGTTCGACCGCTCCTGAAATTCGCTGTGCGGCGAAGGCCCCGTGACGCTTTGATGGCGGCACGGGGCTTTCCCGTCTCTTGGGGGTGTCTTGTTCCGCTACCGACTCGTGCACTCGTACACGCTCGAAGACGACTCCGAGGTCGTCGAGGTGATCGCGCGTGCAGTCGACGTCGACTGGTTCTTCAGCGATCCGGTACCGGTCGGACGTGAGCGCGTCGTGCTGCGCGGCTGCCCGCTCTCGTTCGCCTGCCTGGCCGGGGACTTCGTGCTCGAAGCAGGTGTGGGCGACGAACTGCAGTGGTGGCGCCTGACCGACCTGGTCGTCCACGGCACGGTGCCGAACGGCAGCCTCGTGGACGTCGTTGCGACGGCCGCGGCGCGCCTGGTCGATGAAGGTCCGGCGTTCGGGTCCGTGCCACGCCACGTTCTCACCCAGGAGGGCCTGCGGGTGGGCTCCTTCGTTGCTGCCGACGGGTTTCCGAGGCCGTGGCAGGGGCACGAGTGGCCTCCGGTGACGTTGGTCGGCGTCGACAGGGCCGACCTGAACGGGCTGCAGCGGCGCGCACACATGATCGCGGGTGGCGAGCGGTTGCAGGCGCTGGACCGGTACGGCCGGATCATGACCGACCTGCCGATCGAGATCGAGGTCAGCTCCGTGAGTCCCTCCGCGCTGGGCGACGGGCTCTTCGACGTCGTGCTCGACCAGTCGTCCTGTGACAGTCCTCCCCAGTGGCGGGACCGCCCGGCTCCCTCGGCACGAGCGGTGTGGGACCTGTGGCGCGAGGGCGTTCCAGCGGAACGCAACCTGTGGTCCCGGTTCGACACGGGCGGCCGCACGGCTTGGGCCGACCTCACCTTTCCGGCACGCGAGACGTTCGGCACGGACGCGGTCGGCGGCACCTACCACCTCGACGGCCGCCACACCACGGACGTGCCGGGACTGCACCTCGCGCTGAGCGAGGCACTGGTCGGGCCGGGTGGTTACTTCGGCCGGGAGTTCAACGGGTTCAAGGACTGCCTCTGCGGAGGATGGGGCGTCAAGCCGGGGTTCACGTTGATCTGGAACGACGCGCAGGTCGCCCACGACGCGATCCGCGTCTACTTCCAGGACATCCTCAAGTTGTTGCGGCGCTTCGGGGTCACCGTGGAGCTGAAGTCGTCGTCCTTTCTGGACGGGGTGAGGGAGCTGGACAGACGCATGGAGCTGGGCGCGCTCACGGAACGCTGGGTCGCGGGTTGGGTCAAGGGGGCCGGACTGCCGGCCGAGCCCTACCCCGACTCCTGGAACGTGCGCGTGGACCAGCCCGGCATGCGCATCGAGCGCGTTCTCACCGATGAGGGTGCGACGGACTGGCACTCGACTCTGATCTACGAGAACGACTGGATCACCGTGCCGACCACCGCGCCGGAGAAGGTCACCGAGATCCTCGCCGGCGTGAACCTGGAGATCCGGCCGCGGGAGACGTTCATGCGGCGCGCTCTCGCGGACCACCCGGCACCACCTGCGCCTGAGGGGTACGAGCTGCGGGTGGCACGCGGAGACGTGATCGAAGTCGCGCTGACCGCCGACGGCGAGGAGGCCGCGAGTGGACTGATCGCCGTGATCGGCGACGACGCCGTGCCGCACCGCATCCGGACCTCGCCCGAACATCGACGGCGGGGGCTCGGCAGCGTGGTGATGGGCGTGCTGGCGCGGGAGGCGGTCGACGCCGGCGCCGTGGACGGGCTGTTGTTCGCGAGCGAGGACGGCCTGCACCTGTACCGGAAACTGGGCTGGACAACGATTTCGGACGTGGTGATCGCGTCCAACACCAAGGGGGAAGCATGATCGGTGAACTGGTGGAGCGCTGGCACCGCGGCTGGATCGCGGCCGACGGGCTGACGTCCCAGTACCGCGACGGCCACCTGGTCGTCCACGTGAACCGGTCGCGCCGCAAGTACGAGTGGCTCGTCGCGGACGACGCGGAAGCGGGCGCGGTGGCGAAGGTCGTGGCCGCCACGGACGAGCCGAACTGGGTGAGTGTCCTGACGCACGCGCCGTCGAAGGTGGCCGCGGAGGTCGAAGCCGCCGGGCTCGTCGTGGCACGGCCGGACGAGACGTTCATGCGGTGCGAGCTCGCCGATCATCCGCAGTTCGACGCGCCCGAGGGCTATGCCGTCGAGGTGCGCAAAGGGCCGGTCATCGGGGTGCGGGTGCTGAAGGACGGCGAGGAGGCGGCGAGCGGACTGATGGCCGTCGTCGGCGAAGACGCTGTCGCACACCGGATCGGGACCGCGGAGGAGCATCGGCGGCGTGGGCTGGGCACCGTCGTGATGGGCACGCTGGTGCGGGAGGCGGTGAAGAACGGGGCCAAGACGGGGTTGCTGTTCTCGTCGACGGAAGGCGTGCACCTGTACGGCAGGCTCGGCTGGGAAAAGATCTCCGACCTTGTCGTGGCGCGCAACGACGTCAGCGCGTAGCAAAGCCCCCGGCGATCACGCCGGGGGCTTCGTCAGTGCGAAAGCTACGAACGGGGTGCGTTGCCCGCCTGGTCGGTCAGCATGCGCAGGCCCGACACGAGGCCACCCGCGAGGTCGCCCTCCTTGAAGGACGCCACCATGCTCATCACGGCGAGCTTGGCGCCGCGGTCGGCGAGGCGGCGGTGCGACTCCTCGCCCGTCACGATCTCGACGACGCGCTCGCCCGGCGACACGGCCACGAGCACGTGGTGCGACGGGCGGTCGGTGGAGGCGTGCAGCTCCTCCGCGCGCTCGCGCGAGGACGAGCCCAGCTCGCCGAGGTACACGCTGAAGTCCAGGCCCGTGGTGCGGCTGGAGAGCGTCAGCGCCTCGTCCAGCTGCGCGAGCTGCGTCGGCGTGAACGGCAGCTCCGGGGCGTGCGGCTCGTACATCTTCGCCACGGAGACACGGCCGCTGTTCGTCACGACCGCACCCTGCGGCAGCGTCGACGGGTCGACGGCTTCGATCGCCTTACCAGTTGCCACGGGCGCCTCCCTTGGCGGTCGAGCCCGACGTCGCGGGCTCGGCGGTGCTGTGGTGGTCCGCGCTCAACCCGGCAGGGTTCGCGCTCCACCACACCGGGGCGTAGCCCCACTCCTGGCCGGGCCGGTACCGGGGAATCCGGGTGGCCTTGGGCCTCAACGTCAGCAGCATGATCACGCCGTAGATCGCCAGCGGGATCAGCGCGAAGACGAGGACGGTCTCCACGATGGTCACGGCGGGTACGGTAGCCCAACTCACCCGCGCGCGAGCGGCCGGGCCAGCGTGATCGCGGTCAGTCCCACGATCGTGCCCGCCACGACGTAGACGGCCCCCAGCGACGTCCACGACGCGAGCGGCCCCGCGAGGCCCGCACCCAGCGGCGACAGGCCCCACGCCAGCACGCGGTACGCGCTCGTCACGCGGCCCATCATCGGGCCCGGCGTGAGCCGTTGGCGCCGGGTCGCGGACAGCACGTTCCAGCCGGCGGACGCGACACCGAACAGCACACACGCGAGGACCGCGACCACCAGCCACGGCACGAGGCCGAACAACGCGAACGCGGCGCCCAGGAGCGTCAGGAACCCGACCATCACCCGCCCGGCACCCCATCGGGACGCGAGCCGCGGCGACAGCCAGGCGCCTAGCAGAGCGCCGGCCGCCATGCACACGACCAGGCCGGGAACCACCGGTTCGGCAAGCCCGAGCACCTGGATGGAGTAGAGCGCCAGCATGGCGTTGACGGCGGCCGCACTGACAGCTGTGATTGCGACAGCAACTACCAGTGACCGCAGGCCAGGAGTCCGCAGGAGGAACCTGGCGCCCTCCACCAGTTGCCCGCGAAGATCACCTCCGGAGCGTTCGGGAGCGATGTCCGGCAGGCGGGACACCAGCAGTGCCGCGACGACGAACGAGAGGGCGTCGAGCGCGAAACAGGCCGCCGGAGCCCACCAGAACAGCACCGCGGCGGCCAGCGGGCCGGCGAGGTCCATG
This sequence comes from Lentzea nigeriaca, assembly GCF_016907955.1. Taxonomy (GTDB): domain Bacteria; phylum Actinomycetota; class Actinomycetes; order Mycobacteriales; family Pseudonocardiaceae; genus Lentzea; species Lentzea nigeriaca. Next base: position 38,235 of record NZ_JAFBCX010000006.1, read on the forward strand.
CCGACCGTCTCGACGGCGACGAACCTGCCGTTCGCCGCCTCCAGGTCCTCAGAGCCCGCCAGTTCGACCAGCAGCACCTGCGACGCCGAGTCCGCGAACGTCTCGGCGGAGGTCAGCACGAAAGCCGTGGCGCACAAGACCAGGACCGTCGCGTGTCCGGTGTGGACCGCCGTCGCGAGCAGTCCGGTCACCCCCGCGCGCAGCCAATGTGCCACGACGACCACGGTTCGCGGTCTCCAGCGGTCCACGAACGCCCCCGCGGGCAACGCGACGAGCAACCAGGGCAGGGTCGTGGCGACCGCCACCGCGGACACGGCGAGCGGGCTGCGGGTGCTCGCGGCGGTGAACAAAGGCAGCGCGACGACGCGGACGCCGTCCCCGACGAGCGACACCGCCCAGGCGCCGGTGAGCACTCGGAAACCACGTCCGTGCAGGCCTTTTGCGGTATGACGCACGTCACGTTCCATCTGTTTGAACGCTACAGAGCGTGTCCATACCGGCCAGTAAGGGCAATGAGTGCTCTCGTGCGGCGCAGCGGTTACACCCGGTCAGGCCTCACCCGGTCGGATGCGAACGGGTGCCGGTTTGGGGTCTTGCTCCCGGAACACCCACCTCTTAGCTTTTCACCTATACGGCTCTTGCGCAGCCGCCCCGAGCGTCCTGGAGGACACAAAATGTTCACGATGACCCGCCCCCAGGCCCTGTCCATCACTCTTCCGAGCTACAAGGACGATTCAGTGCGTATCACGGCAAGTGACTCCGTTCGCATCACGGCGCGTGACTCCGTTCGGATCACGGCGGCCGATTCGGTGCGCATCACTGCCTCGGATTCGGTGCGCATCACGATGGCAGACTCGGTTCGCATCACCGCGAGCGATTCGGTCAGGATCACGATGTCCGATTCGGTGCGGATCACTGCCCGTGAGGACTCCGTTCGGATCACCGCGCGCGAGGACTCGGTCAGGATCACGGCGCGTGAGGACTCGGTTCGCATCACGGCGAACGACTCCGTCCGGATCACGATGGACGACTCGGTCCGGATCACGGCTCAGGACGACAGCGTCCGCATCACGATGGACGACTCCGTGCGCATCACGGCGCACGACGACAGCGTCCGCATCACGGCGCACGACGACTCCGTGCGCATCACGGCACGCCAGGACGACTTCTCCCTCGCGGGCTGACCCCAGCAGAAGGCAGATCAGGCCGCGGGTTCACCCAGGTACGGCAACCACTGCGGATCAGCCTCGGCCACCCCGGCGAGCAACCGCCAGTGCGGGCCGCGCGGCGCCGCCGGTACGACGCGCAGCCGCCAGCCCAGTTCGGACAGCAGCTTGTCCGCCTTGCGGTGGTTGCACTTCGCACAGCAGGCGACGCAGTTGGTCCAGGTGTGAGGTCCGCCACGCGAGCGCGGCACGACGTGGTCGATCGTCTCGGCCCGCCCGCCGCAGTAGGCGCAGCGGTACCGGTCGCGGTGCATGAGCCCGGCACGGGTCATCGGCACGCGGCCGCGATAAGGAACGCGAACGTAGGTGCTCAGCCGGATCACGGACGGCACGAGGACCTCGGACTTCGACGAGTGCAGCACGAGCCCGGAGGCGTCTCCGTGCACGACCTCGGCCTTGCCGCACACCACCAGCACGACCGCCCGGCGCAGCGACAGGGCCGTGAGCGGCTCGAACGTGGCGTTCAGCAGCAGGACTTTGCGTCTTCCCCAGGGGAAAACCGCCGGCGTCGGACCGGAACCTCCCCCATCTCGATCCCCGTCGGGCACTGCCCGCAGCTCTGCCTGTTTTCGGCATGGGGAGACCGTCGGCGCCGTCTCGCCTGGTAGCGAGGCGCCGATAGGGGTCGGTTGTCGGTCTGGCACGCGACCACCTCCACCGGTTCAGCCATAGGAGACCACACTTACCAGCAAAAAATCACGTGTGATAAGTGACGCGTCATGGATGTGTGATCAAACCTGGGGTTAACCAGCTCCCTATCGGAGATGGTTTTCATCGCCCGCTACTCTTGACAAGGTGACAGAGGCTCCTTCCACCCCACTGCCTGCGACGATCTCTTACCCGATCGCGGAGCGGCTAAACCTCGTCGAGCAGATTCACGGTCGTGACGTCGCCGACCCGTACCGCTGGCTCGAGGACACGAGCGACCCGCGCACCGAGGCGTGGTCGCAGGCGCAGGACGCGCTCGCGCGCTCCTGGCTGGACGCGATGCCCGGCCGCGAACGCCTGGGCGAGCGGCTGAAGGAGCTGATGCGCACGGGGTCGGTGTCCACCCCGGCCTGGCGCGCCGGCAGGGCCTTCTTCACCCGCCGCGGTCCAGAGCAGGACCACCCCGTCGTCATGGTGCGCGAGGTCGACGGCACCGAGCGCGTGCTGCTCGACGTGAGCGCGCTCGACCCGTCCGGCCGCACCACCCTCGACAGCTGGTCGCCGAGCCTCGAGGGCAGGCGCCTCGCGTACCAGGTGTCGGTCGGCGGCGACGAGCACTCGCTGCTGCACGTCGTCGACGTCGACTCCGGCGAGCTCATCGAGGGCCCGATCGACAGGTGCCGCTACTCCGCGATCGGCTGGCTGCCGGGCGGCGAGGAGTTCTTCTACGTGCGCCAGCTCGACCCGGCGCTCCTGCCGGAGGACGAGAAGCTGTTCCACCGCCGGGTGTGGCGCCACCGCGTCGGCACGGATCCGGAGACGGATCTCAACGTCCACGGCGACGGCCAGGCGCACACCTTCTACTACACGCTGAACGTCTCGCACGACGGACGCTGGCTGGTCGTGAGCGGCGCGCCCAGCACGCTCAAGCACGACTCCGTGTGGATCGCGGACCTGCACGGCGACGGCGCGCTCAAGCCGGTGATCCTGACCGAGGCCGGTGTGCAGTGCTCGGCTTCCGTCGCCCGTGACGGCAGGCTCTACCTGCACACCAACCACAACGCGCCCCGGCAGCGCCTCTGTGTCGCCGACCCCGCGAATCCCACCGAGTGGACCGAGCTGATCAGCGAGGAGCAGGACTCCGTGCTGGACGGCGTGCGCTGGATGAACGGCGACCTGGTCGTTCTGCGCACCCGGCACGCGGTGTCCGAACTGCACCTGCACGACGCCGCGACCGGCGCGCACAAGCAGGAGATCCCGCTGCCGGGCACGGGTTCGTTGCACGGCATGTCCGTCGTGGACGCCGCCACCGACCACGACCAGGACACGGTGTGGTTCGGGTGGACGGACTTCGTGACGCCGCAGTCGGTGTTCCGCTTCTCCACGTCCACCGGCGAGACCGTGCTGCACGAGGCCGCTCCCGGCCACGTCGAACTGCCGGCCGTCACCACGCAGCAGATCGCGTACCCCTCCAAGGACGGCACGACGGTCCGCATGTTCGTGGTGAGCGGCGAGCAGAAGCCCGACCTGCCCCGGCCCGCGCTGCTCACCGGCTACGGCGGCTTCGCGATCGGCCGCGGCCCGGGCTACAGCGCGACCACGCTCGCGTGGGTCGAAGCGGGCGGCGTGTGGGTGCACGTGTCGTTGCGCGGCGGCGACGAGGAAGGCGAGGAGTGGCACGTCGCCGGAATGCGCGCCAACAAGCAGAACGTGTTCGACGACTTCCACGCCGCCGCGGAACGGTTGATCGCCGACGGCTGGACCACGCCGCAGCAGCTCGCGATCATGGGCGGCTCCAACGGCGGCCTGCTCGTCGGCGCCGCGCTGACCCAGCGCCCCGAGCTCTACGCGGCCGTGGTGTGCTCAGCGCCACTGCTCGACATGGCGCGCTACGAGAACTTCCTGCTCGGACGGTTGTGGGCCGACGAATACGGCAGCGCGAGCGTTCCGGAAGAGCTCGACTGGCTGCTCTCCTACTCTCCTTATCACCGAGTGGTAACGGACGTTGAGTACCCTTCCGTGTTGTTCACGGTGTTCGAGTCGGATTCTCGTGTGGACCCCAACCACGCCAGGAAGATGTGCGCCGCGCTGCAGCACGCTTCGACAAGTGATCCGACCAAGCACCCGGTGCTGATCCGCCGCGAGACCGAGGTCGGTCACGCGGGCAGGTCGGTCAGCCGGACGGTCGCTCTCGCCGTGGACCAGCTGACGTTTCTCGCGAATGCCACCGGCATGGAGTTGTAGGAGGGCACGACCACGTGTTGGCGCAGAGTCCTGTGGATGACGCCGCGAACAAGACCGCGCAGGCGGTCGACTTCTTCGCGGAGCACGGTCCCGCGATCATCGCGGGCGCGATCAAGATCGTCCTGATCCTGATCGCGGCCTTCGTGCTCAGGGCCGTGCTGCGCAAGGTCATCGACCGGATCACCACGCCCGGCAAGGAAGGCAAGAAGCCGGGCCTGCTCAAGCCGTTGCGCGAGCGGGCTCCCCAGGCGCTCGGGAACCTCGTCTCCGAGCGCCGGGAGCAGCGCGCGAAGACGATCGGCTCAGTGCTGAAGTCGGTCGTCACCATCCTGGTCTTCGGGATCGCGTTCCTGGAGATCATGATCGTGCTGACGCTCGACATCACACCGGTGCTGACCTCGGCGGGCATCCTGGGTGTGGCCATCGGTTTCGGCGCCCAGAACCTGGTGAAGGACTTCCTGTCCGGCATGTTCATGCTGCTGGAGGACCAGTACGGCGTCGGTGACGTCGTGGACCTCGGCCCGTCGATCACCGGCACCGTCGAGGCGGTCGCGCTGCGCACCACCACGATCCGCGACACCAGCGGCACCGTCTGGTACGTGCGCAACGGCGAGATCCTGCGCGTCGGCAACTCGTCGCAGGGCTTCGCGGTCGCGGTCGTCGACCTTCCGCTCAGCTACGGCGCGAACCTCGCCGAGGCGACCAAGGTGCTGGAGCGCAAGGTCGAGGAGGTCGCCGAGTCCGAACCGGTCAAGTCGGACATCACCGCCAAGCCCGAGGTGCTCGGTGTGGAGAAGTTCACACCGGACAACATCACGCTGCGGGTGACCGTGAAAACGCGGCCTGGCCGCCAGTGGGCGGTCCAGCGCAACCTCCGTGCGCAGCTCATGCCCGCTCTGGAGGAAGCCGGCTTCACGGCCAAGTGAGATCGAACACCCATTCGAGACGGCTAATCACCGGGGCGGCCTGCACGCGATGGCTCGCGTGAGTCAGGATGGTCGTGTGGGCAACCCGGTGAGCTTCTTCGAACAGGTCGGTGGCGAGGAGACGTTCCATCGCATCGTCGCGCGCTTCTACAAAGAGGTGAAGGCCGACGAGATCCTCCTGCCCCTGTACCCGGAAGAGGACCTCGGACCTGCGGAGGAGCGGCTCCGGCTGTTCCTGATGCAGTACTGGGGCGGCCCCCACACCTACTCGGAGAACCGGGGCCACCCGAGGCTGCGGATGCGCCACGTGCCGTTCAAGATCGGGCCGATCGAACGGGACGCGTGGCTGCGCTGCATGCGGATCGCCGTCGACGAAGCCGGCCTGGACGAGGCCCACCGCAAGCAGCTCTGGGACTACCTGGAGATGGCCGCGAACAGCCTGATGAACAGCTGGTCTTGATCGCCCATCACCCGATCGGGTCCTTTCGCAGCGACACGAATGGCAGGATGACCCCTCGTGCGACGATCCTCCGACCTCACTCCCGAGATCGCCGAAGAGTCCCTCTGGTGGCATGACGCCGTCTTCTACCAGGTGTACGTGCGCTCCTTCGCGGACTCCAACGGCGACGGCGTCGGCGACCTCGACGGCATCCGGTCCCGACTCGGTTACCTGGAACTGCTCGGTGTCGACGCCCTGTGGCTCACCCCGTTCTACCGCTCGCCGATGGCCGACCACGGCTACGACGTGGCCGACCCGCGCGACGTCGACCCGCTGTTCGGCGACCTGGCCGCGTTCGACCGGCTGGTGGCGGACGCGCACGAGCACAACATCCGCGTGACGGTGGACCTGGTCCCGAACCACACGAGCGACCTGCACGAGTGGTTCCAGGAGGCGCTGCAGGCCGGTCCCGGCAGCATGGAGCGGTCGCGCTACATCTTCCGCGAGGGCCGCGGCTTCGACGGCTCCCAGCCGCCGAACAACTGGGTCTCCGTCTTCGGCGGCCCCGCCTGGACCCGCGTGCCCGACGGCCAGTGGTACCTGCACCTGTTCGCGCCCGAGCAGCCCGACCTGAACTGGGACCACCCGGAGGTCCGCGCCGACCTCGAGCGGACGCTGCGCTTCTGGCTGGACCGCGGTGTCGACGGCTTCCGCATCGACGTGGCGCACGGCATGGCCAAGCCAGAGGGCCTGCCGGACATGGAGATCCGCACGCAGGTTCCCGGCGTGCTGTCCGACGACGTCCACGACCCGCGTTTCGACAACGACGGCGTGCACGAGATCCACCGCATGATCCGCAAGGTCATGGACGGCTACCCCGGCACCATGGCCGTCGGCGAGATCTGGGTGAAGGACGACGAGCGCTTCGCCGCCTACGTCCGCCCCGACGAGCTGCACCTGGGCTTCAACTTCCGCCTGGTCGAGGCCGACTTCGACGCCGACGCCGTCCGTTCGGCGATCGAGCACTCGCTGGGCGCGGTCGCGTTGACCGGTACGCCCGCCGCGTGGACGCTCTCGAACCACGACGTCGTGCGCCACGTGACGCGCTACGGCGGCGGTGCCCTCGGAGAGCAGCGGGCCCGCGCGATGACGCTGGTCGAGCTGGCGCTGCCGGGGGTGATCTACCTCTACAACGGCGAAGAGCTCGGCCTGCCGAACGTGGAGCTGCCGGATTGGGCCCTGCAGGACCCGACCTGGGAGCGCTCCGGCCACACCGAGCGCGGCCGCGACGGCTGCCGCGTGCCGATCCCGTGGGAGGGCACCACGCCGCCGTTCGGGTTCTCCACGGCCGTCAACACCTGGCTGCCCCAGCCGAACGAGTGGGACCACCTCACGGCCGAGGCGCAGCTGGAGGACCCCGGTTCCATGCTGTCGCTGTACCGGGAGGCGCTGGAGCACCGGAAGTCCAACGCGGCCTTCTCGGGCTCCGAGCTCGAGTGGTACGGCGCCCCGGCGGGCTGCTTCGCGTTCCGGCGCAAGGGCGGCGGGCTGATCTGCGCGCTGAACACGTCCGGTGCGTCCGTGCCGCTGCCGCCCGGTCAGGTGCTGCTGTCGTCCGGTCCGATGGACGGCGACCAGCTGCCGCCGGACACGGCCGTCTGGCTGGTCTGAGTCGTCACACGCGCTGCTTGCCCTCCAGGGCGAGCAGCGCGCCGAGCACGACCACCAGCGCGGCCACCTGGGCCATGGCGAGCCACAGGCCGATGGGCACGGTCGCGAGCGCGGCCCCCGCGGCGATGATCCGCCACTTGTTGGTGCCGATCTTCAGCCGCCACCGGAAGTAGATCTCGCCGACGAGGAAGATCGCCGCACCACCGCCCAACGCCAGCGCTCCGCTGAGGTACAGGTGCTCGGTGGCGTGCCCGATCGTCTTCTTCACGCCGACCGCCAGCACCACGATGCCGAGCAGGATCGGCGCGTGGGCCCACCCGAACGCCGACAGCGCCGCGCGTGCCCGTTCGGACTGCGTCATGTTCGCGAGGGCGTGCTCCGCGCGCACATCCTGCTCACGGCCGAAGTAGCACCACCAGAGCTGGTAGACGAGCGTGAGACCGAGCAACGCCGCGATGATGAGCTGCAGGTTGATCGGCAGCCCCGCCGCACCGATGCCGATCGCGATGACCGACTCGCCGAGCGCCACGATGACCACGAGACCGTGCCGCTCCACGAAGTGCGCCGACCTGATGCGGAACTCTCCGTGCCGCCGGTTCACGTACGGCGAAAGGATCATCAGCGCCACCGCCGCGAGCCACGCGACGGCGCGCCACGTGCTGGGCAGGAACCCGCCGACGAACACCAGCCCCGCCGACCCCAGGTTGAACGGCGCCAACCGGGCCATCGCGGCGGCCGATCCCGGTCCGCCCGCCGAGATGAACAGCCCGGAGTGCACCAGGTTCACGATCAGGTACCCGACGCCGAACGCGATCCCGGCGGCACCGAACGCGTTGGGAATCGCCAGCGCTATCACCAGAAATCCGCCCATGCCGCCCATGAGCAGCAACCGCCGCACAGTGGTGTTCGGCTGGACGGCGTTGGTGAGCCAGACGTACCCGAAGTACATCCACAGGATCACGCACAGCATGATCACGACCTGCGCGAACCCCAGCGGCGACGTGTCGCCGGCGAGCGTCCCGGTCAGCTGCGTGATCGTGAAGACGAAGACCAGGTCGAAGAACAGCTCCAGCGTGGAGACCCGGTACTCGGTCTCCTCCTGGGCCTCGTGCGTTTCGGCGGACACGCGCGACATCGTGCCACGATCATCCGCTCCACATCAGACGATCAGCGGCAACATCGAGTGCCGGCGCCGGACCACCGCGCCGAACTTCGCGTCGATCCGCAGCCACGAGTCGGTCGCGGTGATCCGCACGTCACCGTTCTCGCCGAGAAAACCCATGCCGGACAATGCGAACAGGCATCGCAGCGGGATCTTCACGTCCAGTCCGGACCCGCTGACCGTCAGCACCGTCTGGTCCAGCAACGAGGCCGGCGGGGTACCGTGCGGGCCGACGTTCTCCCGCGCCACGGCAACGCCTTCGTCCGCGAGCTTCGACACGACCTCGACGGGCAGCCGGTCGACCAGGAGCCAGCCGTCCGCGGGCGGCAGGGCCGAGCGCCACATCAGGTCTTTCGCGGGCCCGGGATCGATGCGCTCGTCACGCATCACCGCGAGGCCGGTCAGCAGCTCCGAGCCCGACACCGTCACGTCGGACGGATTCGCCTGTCCCGCAACGGTTCGCGTAGCGAGCGTGTCGAACGGCGTGGCGACCCACGCGTCGAGCAGTTCGGAATTGCGGTTGCGCAGCCGCACCACGGTCTGCCCGTCCAACCGCACCGCACGCGCGGCGAACGCCCCGAGGTCGTCTCTCTCGGCCGCGTCGGCCAGCACCAGCTCAGGCACCATTACCCCCTGCTCGCCACCCGGCGAGGAAATCGCGCTCGGCGTCGGTGAGACGACGCGGCCGCGCGGTCGTCACGTTGTAGGGCACCATGAGCGTCTCCGCCTTGGTGACCACCGGACTGTTCACCTCCCGGCTGCCGCGCACCACGTAGTCGAGGGTGAACGACGCCGACTTCAGGTCCCGCACGGACATCTCGACCACGATGTCCTCACCGGTGAACACGATCGGCGAGAGGTAGTCGACGAAGAGCTTCGCCACGACCATCCCCTCCGCCATCTCCTTCACCCCGTGGCGGGCCGCCTCGGTGAACAACAGCTCGATCCGGGCCTCCTCCAGCAACGTCACCGTGTTCGCGTGATTGACGTGGCCGAACGCATCCATGTCCGACCAACGCGGTCGCACACCAGTGACGAAGACACCCATGCAGGGACCCTACCTCCCGCGAACCTTCACAGGATCTCCACGCCAGCCGATTGAAAGTCGATAGACAGCGCTCGATACTCGATCTATGCTCCGCGCATTGGTGATCGTCCTGCAGGCCATGCTGGCCGTCGCGTTCCTCGGAGGATTGTTCGCGCAGGTCGTGGTGATCCCGACAGCCGCGGCGGACGAGGTCGCGTTCATCCCGCCCTACGAGTCCGTGAGGGTGCCGTTCGTGACGTTCGCGATCGTCTTCGTCGCCTGCGGCCAGATCCTGCTGGTGGCGTTGTGGGGAGTGCTGCACCGGGCGGGCAAGGGCACCGTGTTCGAGCCGGGCGCGCTCGTGTGGTCGAACATCGCGATCGGTGCCGTAGCCGCCGGCACCGTGGTGCTCGGATCGGTGTGCGGCTACGTCTTCTTCACCGACATCCCCACGCCCTACGACGGCATGGAGCTTCTCGGGCTGTGGATGGGATCCGGTGCCGCCACACTCGTGGCAGCCGTTCTCGCGTGCATGCTCCTGGTGGTGCGCCACTGGCACCGTCACGCGATCGCGCAGCGCGCGGAGCTGGAGCAGGTCGTCTGACCTGCTCCAGCTCGTTTCGCATTACCTGACCATGCTCCGCACCTGGCGGGCGGCGACGGACAAGGTCGCGAGGTCCAGCTGGTGGACCCGGTTGATCTCGTCCAGCGCACCGCGCGAACGAGCCAGGCGGGAGGCGTTGGCCTGCTCCCACTTCGCGATCTTCTCGCTCGCCGTGTCGCCCAGGTCGCTCGCCCTCAGCACGTCGAGGGTGATGGCCCGCAACGACGAGTAGAAGTCGTCGCGCAGAGCCAGGCGGGCCAGGGCGTGCCAGCGGTTGCCGCGCTCCAGCTTCGTCACCGAGTCCAGCATGTGGTCGATGTCGAGGTGGTCGGACAGCGCGAAGTACAGCTCGGCGGTCTCCCGGTGCGAACGCTCCGGGCCCATGCCACCGGCCGGGCCGATCTCGCGTTCGGCCAGCTCGGCGATCTCGGTGACGTCGAGCAGGCCGTACATGTAGAGCAGAGCCGCGACCTTGCGGGCCAGCTCCGCCGGGACACCCTGTTCGACGTAGCGGTCCGCGTTGCCAGCGACCACCTCGTACTCCCTGCCCTGCAACAACTCCAGGGCGAAGGGGCTGAGCTCCTCGACGACGCCGCGGAAGCGGTTGATCGTCGAGCCCACCGGCAGCGGCTGCGGGCGGTTCGAGAGCAGCCAGCGCGACGCGCGGTCGAGCAGACGACGGGTCTCCAGGACCATGTTGTCCTGGACCTCCGTCGGTACCACGTTGTCGAGCGCCTGGATCTCCCGCCAGATCGCCGGCAGGTCGAAGACCTCGGTGACGACGGCGTAGGAGCGGACCGCGTCGGTCGCCGACGCGCTCATCTCCTCGGCCAGGCGGAACGCGTACGACACGCCACCGCCGTCGACGACCTCGTTGACGACCACCGTGGTGATGATCTGCTTGGCCAGCGGGTGGTTGGGGATGGCCGTGCCGAACCGCTCGCGCAGCAGCGTCGGGAAGTAGTCCGGCAGCTTGTTCTTGAAGGTGTCGATCGTCGGGATGTCGCTCGCGAGCAGCTCTTCCTTCAGCGTGAGCTTGGTGAAGGCGAGCAGCGTGGCGAGTTCCGGCGAGGTGAGGCCCTGGCCGTTCTTCTCCAGCGCCTTGAACTCCGTCGCGCTCGGCAACGCCTCCAGCTGGCGGTCGAGCGCGCCGCGCGCTTCCAGGTCGGCCGTGAGACGCGCGTGCACCGACAGCATCGGAACCGCGTGCGCCCGGCTGACGCCGAGGACGTTGTTCTGCGAGTAGTTGTCCGCCAGGACGAGCTCGCCGACCTCGTCGGTCATCTCGCCGAGGACCTTGTTGCGCTGCTGCTGCTCCAGCGAGCCCTCCCGGACCAGGTGGTCCAGCAGGATCTTGATGTTGACCTCGTGGTCGGAGCAGTCGACGCCCGCGGAGTTGTCGAGCGCGTCGGTGTTGACCTTGCCGCCGGTGCGCGCGAACTCGATGCGGCCGCGCTGGGTGAGCCCCAGGTTGCCGCCCTCGCCGACGACCTTGACCCGCAGGTCGGCACCGTTGACGCGGATCGCGTCGTTGGCCTTGTCGCCGACGTCCGCGTGCGACTCGGTCGACGCCTTGACGTACGTGCCGATGCCGCCGTTCCACAGCAGGTCGACCGGCGCGAGCAGGATGGCCTTCTTGAGCTCCGGCGGGGACAGCTTCTCGACGCCCTCCGGCAGCCCCAGCGCGACGCGGGCCTGCTCCGAGATCGGGATCGACTTCGCCGTCAGCGGGAAGATGCCGCCGCCCTCGCTGATCAGCGAGCGGTCGTAGTCGTCCCACGACGAGCGCGGGACGTTGAACAGGCGCACGCGCTCGGCGAACGACGTGGCCGCGACCGGGTTCGGGTCGATGAAGATGTGCCGGTGGTCGAACGCGGCCACGAGCCGGATGTGCTCGGACAGCATCATGCCGTTGCCGAACACGTCACCGGACATGTCGCCGATGCCGACGACGGTGAACTCCTCGGTCTGCGTGTCCACACCGAGCTCGCGGAACGAGCGCTTCACGCTCTCCCACGCGCCCTTGGCCGTGATGCCCATGGCCTTGTGGTCGTAGCCGATCGAGCCGCCGGAGGCGAACGCGTCGCCCAGCCAGAAGCCGTAGCTCTGGCTCACGCCGTTGGCGATGTCGGAGAACGTCGCGGTGCCCTTGTCCGCGGCCACGACGAGGTAGGTGTCGTCGCCGTCGTAGCGCACGACCTGCGGCGCGGGCACGACCTCGTTGTTGATCAGGTTGTCGGTGAGGTCGAGCAGGCCCGAGATGAACATCTTGTAGCAGGCGATGCCCTCGGACATGAAGTTCTCGCGGTCGATGCCGGGGTCGCCCGTCGCCGGGACCGGGCGCTTCACGACGAAGCCGCCCTTCGCGCCGACCGGCACGATCACCGCGTTCTTGACGGCCTGCGCCTTGACCAGGCCGAGGATCTCGGTGCGGAAGTCCTCGCGGCGGTCGGACCAGCGCAGACCACCGCGCGCGACGCTGCCGAAGCGCAGGTGCACGCCCTCGACCCGCGGCGAGTACACGAAGATCTCGAACTTCGGCCGCGGCAGCGGCAGGTCAGGGATCGCCTGCGGGTCGAGCTTGACCGACAGGTACGGGCGGCCGTTGCCCTCCGCGTCGCGGAAGAAGTAGTTCGTCCGCAGCGTGGCGTTGATCAGCGTGAGCAGGCTGCGCAGGATCCGGTCCGCGTCGAGGCTCGTCACGTCGTCGATCAGCTTGCCGATCTCGGTGACCATGGTGTCGGTGCGGTCGGCACGCGTGGCCTCGTCGAGACGCGGGTCGAACCGGGACTCGAACAACGCGACCAGCGCGATCGCCACGCTCGTGTGGCCGAGCACCGCGTCCTCGATGTAGTCCTGCGAGTACGGCGTGCCCGCCTGGCGCAGGTACTTCGCGTAGGCGCGGAGCATCGCGGCCTGCTGCCAGGTGAGCCCCGCCTGCAGCACCAGCGAGTTGAATCTGTCGACCTCGGCCTCACCGCGCCAGACGGCGGCGAACGCGTCCTGGAACCGCACGCGCACGTTGTCGAGGTCGGCCTCGGACAGCTGGGCGAGCGCGGCGGCGTCGATGCGCAGGCCGAAGTCGTAGATCCAGCACTGCACGCCGTCTTCGCGGGCGATCTCGTACGGCCGCTCGTCGACGACGATCACGCCCATGCGCTGCAGCATCGGCAGCACGTCGGACAGCGTGATGCCCTCGCCGGTCACGAACAGCTTGAAGCGCCGCTCCCCCGGCTCGGCGTCCTCTGGCACGTAGAACACCATGTCGAGGTCGCCCTCGGCGAGCGCCTCGATGCGCCGGTAGTCCTCGAGACCCGTGCTCGCCGGGAAATCCTCCTTGTAGGCCTCCGGGAACACCGCGGCGTACCGCTGGCCCTGCTCGGTGGCCGACTCGGCGCCGACACCGTCGTCACCGACGACGGCCTCGACCATGCGGTCGTCCCAGCTGCGCACGGCCTCGGCGAGCTTGTTCTGGATCGCCTGGGTGTCCGGCTCCAGCACGCGGGACGGGTCCGTGTGCACCATGAAGTGCACGCGGGCGAGAGCGGACTCTCCTATGCGCGCGCTGTACTCGAGGTTCAGGCCACCGAGCTCGGCGAGCAGCACCTCCTGCATCGCGAGGCGGCTCGTCGTCGTGTAGCGGTCACGCGGCAGGTAGACCAGGCACGAGAAGAAACGGCCGTACGGGTCACGGCGCAGGAACAGCCGCAGCCGCCGCCGTTCCGCGAGCGCGATGACGCCCGTCGTCGTCTGGTAGAGCGTGTCGGCGTCGACCGAGAACAGCTCGGTGCGCGGGTAGTTCTGGATCACCTCGAGCATCCGCTGCCCTGAGTAGGACTGCAGCGGGAAGCCCGCGCGGTGGATCACCTCGCGGACCCTGCGCTCGATCACAGGGATGTCGAGCACGTCCTCGTGCAGCGCCGTGGTGCTGAAGACGCCGAGAAAGCGGTGCTCACCGGAGACGTTGCCCTGCGAGTCGAACGTCTTCACGCCCACGTAGTAGGGGTAGACGCTGCGGTGCACGCTGCTCTGCGCGCTCGCCTGGGTCAGCACCAGCAGCTCGGGGCTGAGCGCCTGCGCACCGTTGTCCGGCCCTGCGGTCAGGCTGCGGGCGGCGAGGCTGTCCTGCCGCAGCACACCCAGCCCGCTCGCCAGCACGGCGCGGAGTGCGGGATCGCCGTCGTCCTTCACCAGCTCGTACTGGCGGTAGCCCATGAACGTGAAGTGCCCGTCCGCGAGCCACCTGAGCAGCTTCGCGGCGTCCGTGGTGGCCTCGGACGAGTCCTTCTCCAGCTCCTCGGCGAGCTGCGTGGCCGTGGTGACCATCCGGTCGGTGTCCTCGACGACCTCGCGGACGTCGGTCAGCACCGTCTGCAGCCGGGTCTCCAGCTCACGCGCCCGGTCGGGGTCCGTGATGAGGTCGACCTCGATGTTCATCCACGACTCGGCCAGCGCGTCGGCGGGCGGGTCGGCCGGATCGGCGGTCGGCAGCACCTCGAGACGTTCACCGGTCACCGGGTCGCGGCGCACGACGACGATCGGGTGCACAACACGCTGCACCTGCACCCCGGCCCGCGTCAGCTCGGACGCGACCGAGTCCACGAGGTAGGGCATGTCGTCCGTCACGACCTGCACCACGGTGACGGCACACTGCCACCCGTCGGCGGCCCGTGTCGGGTTCAGAATGCGCACCGCGGCGCGTCCGGGAACGCGGCTCTGGGCGAGCTGATAGTTCGACCGCACCGCTCCGACCAAGTCCACCGGGTCGTCGTCGTTGACTTCCTCGGCGGGCACGTGCCGGTAGAAGAGGCGGATCAGATCAGCGAGCTCGGGGGCATTGGCGGCGGCCCGTTCGATCAACTCGTCACGGACCTGTTCAGGACTGGCCGGTCGACTCCCACCATCCGCGGCAGCTACCGCGGAGGCGTCGTCGGTTCGGGTCGGGGCTCCAGTCGAGGTCATCTTCAGGCGACTCCACGCTATCCGGCACCTCTGTGTGCCGGGTCCGACCCCACCCTAGATGGGGTGGGGGCCGTCACCGGCAACGGGAGGGGCACTGACGGACCACTGAATCGTGGGCTGAATCGAGTCACATCATCAGTGGCGACAACGCATTCCGCATCGTGGACCACCTGGTGCTCCGCCGGCCCACGCCGATACTCCGGATCATGGGCCCGGCGGCCTCCTCCTGACCGCCGAACCGCGAACTCACGTGCCCGCCACCCGACCAGCGGGCGTTCCCCGGCCCCCGCGTGCACACGCCGGGCCCGCGCAGTCCTTCGCGTTCCCGATTCGGCGCGGGCGCACGCCGGCAGTTCTCGGAATTCCACCGACGCAATGCGGATCCCGCCACCTGCCTGGGACAGGCTCACGTACCGGGCAACGTCCACCCGGCCGGACCGTCCGGCCGAACAGGACGGATGGGGCCCGTGGTCTCGTTGTCCGGCGTGGCGCCCACGGGGACGATCGGGCCGGTCTTCTCCTGCTCCGACTCCTGCGGCTGGGCTTCCGGCTCCGTGGAGGGCTGCTCCGGGAGGAAGTACCCCGGCTCCGGTTGCGGTGAGCCGAAGGACAGTCCCGTCCGAAACAGCGAGTCGTCGGTGGCGGGTTGCTGTGCACCGAACGACAGCCCCGGCTGGTACAGCGAATCGCCTACGGCCGACCCCGTCTGGCCAGGGTCGAAGAGCGAGTCCGTGCTGGAGGGCTGCCCTGCTTCGGCGGGCGGTTGCACGGAGTAGGACTGGTCCGGCGCGTCGGAGCGCCCGGTTTCAGCAGACCACTCCGAGGTGGCCGGCTCGGAGGCCTGGAGTTGCTCCTCGTCGGAGCGGCGGCCGGTCTCGTACGCGACGAGCGCCTCCGCGAGGAGGTCGGCGAGGCTCAGGTCGCTCGGCTTGCGGCGGCTGCTCGGGCGGCCTGTCCGCGTGCCGGACTCGCTCTTCGCCTCGGGCTGCTCAGTGCCGGTCGGTGTGGCTGGGCTGGGCTCGGCGGCCGTGTCGCGGGATTGGGTGTCGGCGCCGCCGAACTGGACTGGGTCCGGATGGGTGGCCGACGCGGACTCCGTGGCGAAGAAGTCGTACTCCGGGGCTGAGCTGGACTCGGCGGCTGATCCGAACCCGGTGCCGCCGGCAGCGTCGGCGGACGCCGCCGACCCGACCCCGGCGGAACTCGCGGAACCGAACCCCGCGCCATCGGCGGAATCAGCCGACGCTGCGGATCCGAACCCGGCACCGGCAGAAGCATCTGAGGACACCACCGAACCAAATCCAGCGCCCATGGCTGATGCCGCAGACGCAGCCGAACCGAAGCCGGCATCCCCGGCATCGGCGGATGTCGCGGCACCAAAGCCGCCCATGGCCGAGCCGGCGGATTCAGCCGAACCGAACGCGACGCCTGCGGCAGGCCCCGCCGGATCGAACCCAGCGCTGGTGTCGGAACCGGGGGACGCAGCCTGGTCGAACTCGGCGCGCGTGGTGGGACCTGGGGTCGGGTCTGGGTCGGTGGCGGAATCAGGCGTGGTGGACGGGCCCGTCAGCATCACGAGGTTGGAGGCGACGTCGTAGTCGGGCGCGATTTCGAAGTTGAGCCACGCTGCCGGATCCGGCTGGTTTGCCCGATCGGGTGCGGTGTCGGCTGGGTCGGCCTGCGGGGACGAGTCCGGCTGGGGTGCCGTGGGCTCGGGTTGAGCGCCGAAACCTGTCTGCGTGCCGAAGGTGGGCTGGGTGCCGAAGCTCGTCTGGTTGCCGAACGTCGGCTGGGCGCCGAAGGTCTGCGTGCCGAAGGTCGGCTGCGTGCCGAAGCCCGTTGGGGTGCCGAAGGTGGGCTGGTCGCCGGAGCCGTGGTCGGGCCCCGTGCCGAACGGCGGCACGGCGCTGAAGCCGCGCTCGGTTTCGGCGTCCGGGTGGGCGCCGAAGGTGGGCTGGTCTGAGGTAGCGGCGCGGATCGGGGTGGTGGGGAGGGTCGAGGTGTCGTCCTCCGGTTCCACGTCCGCCGAGCTCAGGAACGTGCTCGAGAGCAGGTCCGGCTCTGGCGGCTGCGGGATCTCGTCGGGGGTGGGCACCGACGGGATCGGGTCCGGGAGCGGCGGAAGCGGCTTGCGCTCCGGGTCCGGGGGCTGGGTGGGGTCCGGAGGGTCGGTCGGGGCCGGGGACGGGATCGACGACGTCGACCACTGCGGGGTGCCGAAGCTCGAGTCGGACGGCGTCGTCGGGAAGCCCCCGGCCGGGGTGTGGAGCGGGTAGGCCGGGGTCGGGTCGTCCAGGTGGGGGCCGAAGTCCGGGGTCGCCGGCGGGCGGGAGAAGGCCGCGGCCAGGTTCGAGCGGGACGGGGTGTCCGGGTCGGCGGAGGAGGTCGGGGCGGCCCGGTCGCCTGGTGCGGACTGGGCGCCGGCGAAGAAGTCCTGCTGTGGCTGGGAGTTCTCGGCGGGGTCGTCCTGGCGCAGGCGGGACGGTGGTTCCACTCGCCAGGACGGGGTGCCGGGCTGGGACTCCGTCTCCGGGGCTCGGCGGCGGCCGCCTGCTCGCAGGCCCTGGGCCTTGAGCATGTCCATCACGCTTTCCGGCTGGGCGCCGGCGGCCCCTTCGCGGGCCGCGGCTCCTCTCGCGGCTTCCTGCCGCGCGGACTCCTGGCGCGCCACTTCCTCGCGAGCCGCAGCCTGACGGGCAGCTTCCTCGCGAGCCGCCGCTTGGCGCGCCGCTTCCTCGCGGGCTGCGGCTTGGCGCGCGGCTTCCTCGGCTGCCTCGCGTTCTGCCGCGGCTCGTTGTTCGGCGCGGGCCTGGCGCTCCGCCTCGATCTGGCGGCGGGCCTCGCGCTGCAGCTCCATGAGCTGTTGCTCGACCTTGCGCTTGCGTTCCTGTTCCGGGGACAGCGCAGGGGTTTCGGCCGGAGCCGAAGTCGGAGTCGGAGAGGGTGGGGTGGGCTGGTCGTCCTCGATCTCGCCTGCGGCCACTCGGGCAGCGCGGCGGCGGCCGCTGACCATGGCGCCTGCCGAGGCGATCAGGCCCGAGGCCGGGACTGTGCGGTCGGACGAGGGTGCTGCTGGAGGCTGGGGTTCCACTGGGTCCGGTGTCTTGTCATCGGGCTCGCCGAACGGCTGGACCATGCGCCACCGGTCGGCGGCGTGCTGGCGTGCCGCGGACAAACCCTCCACGGTCATGTCTTCGGCAGCTCTGCGGACGCGCTTGACCTTCAGGCCGTCGCCCTTGCGGACCTGAACCGGGCGCCATTGGCGGAGCTGTTGTTTCAGGGCTGCGGACAGGACGCCGTCGGTGACCATCTGCATCCCGTCGAACGGGCGGAGCAGGCTCGCCAGTTGCTGGTGCAGGTCGGCCGGCTGGCGGTGGACGCCGGAGAACTCGGCGGCGAGGCGGGCGCGCACCGCGTAGACGGCGCGGGCACGGCGGCGTTCGGCGGCGTGGGCGGCGCGCAGGTTCGTGAGCGCCTCGGACAGTTCGCCGGACACCTCGTTCACGTGGGCCAGGGCGAGCAGGCTTTCGGCGAGCAGCGTGTCGAGCTGGTGCCGTTCGGCGCTCGCGGCGGCTTCGCGGAGCATCTCGCGGGCCACCGCCACCCGGCCCGCGGGCAGGTGGACGCGCGTCGCGAGAGCCAGCTGGAGCCAGCCCGTCGTGGACGCCGACGGCGCGCGCACCGGGCGGTCGAGCATCGGGGTGCCGACCTCGCTCGCGTCGAGCAGGCGGTTCGCGTCCATCAACGCGAGCACCAGCTCGAGCGTGAGGCGGCCCAGGCCCTGGCCGCTGTCCGCCGACGGGTCGGCGAACCTGCCGAGCAGGTCGAGGCCTTCGCGGGCGGCACCGATGGCGGCGGCGATGTCGCCCCACCGGCGGTGCTGGGCTGCCTGCACCGCGCGGATCAGACCTCGCAGCAGCAGGCGGGTGTCGTCGTCGAGTGTCGTGTCGGCGACGTAGAGCTGGTCGGCTTCCGCGAGCGCCCGCGTGGGTTCGTCGCCGCGGCCGACCGTGACGAGGCATTCGCTCGCCTGCACCAGCGCCGACGCCCGCAGTTCCGCAGACACGTCCGGCGCTTCCAGCACGGGCGTCACCGCGGCGAAGCCCGTCAACGGTGCGCCCACGGACCGCGCGCACGCCGCGAGCTCGACTCGCAGCAGCCACGCGGTCTCGTATTCGCCTGCGGCCTCGGCCGCCTTCAACGCGTCGATCGCCCTGTCGGCGATGCGGACGCCGCGGCCGACGCGGTTGCCAGCGAAGACCACCAACGACTCGGCGCGGAGCCGGTCGGCTTCGTCGTGACGGGCGGAGGCGAGCGCGAGTGCGCGCTCACCCAGCACCAGAGCGAGCTCCGGTGCC
Organism: Lentzea nigeriaca; assembly: GCF_016907955.1. Lineage (GTDB taxonomy): Bacteria > Actinomycetota > Actinomycetes > Mycobacteriales > Pseudonocardiaceae > Lentzea > Lentzea nigeriaca. The sequence goes on from NZ_JAFBCX010000006.1 coordinate 57,502, forward strand.
CGCCAACGCAGCCGCCAGGCGGGCACGACCAGCGTGCTCACCTCGACGTTCGCCTGCGTCTCGCCCCTCGCCGCCACGACGTCGCCGTTGCCCTCTCAGTCCCGTGTCAGCTTGCGGTACGTAACACGGTGCGGACGGGCCGCTTCGGCACCCAGACGCTCGATCTTGTTCTTCTCGTAACCTTCGAAGTTGCCCTCGAACCAGTACCACTGCGACGGGTTCTCGTCCGTGCCCTCCCACGCGAGGATGTGCGTGGCGACGCGGTCGAGGAACCAGCGGTCGTGGGAGATCACGACGGCGCAGCCGGGGAACTGCTCGAGAGCGTTCTCCAGCGAGCCCAGGGTCTCGACGTCGAGGTCGTTCGTCGGCTCGTCCAGCAGGATCAGGTTTCCACCCTGCTTGAGCGTGAGCGCGAGGTTGAGGCGGTTGCGCTCACCACCGGACAGCACGCCGGACGGCTTCTGCTGGTCCGGCCCCTTGAAGCCGAACGCGCTGACGTACGCGCGGGACGGCATCTCGACGTTGCCGACGTGGATGTAGTCGAGCCCTTCGGACACGACCTCCCACACGTTCTTCTTCGGGTCGATGCCGCCGCGGTTCTGGTCGACGTAGGACAGCAGGACCGTCTCGCCGACCTTGACGCTGCCGGCGTCGGGCTGCTCGAGGCCGACGATGGTCTTGAACAGCGTCGTCTTGCCGACGCCGTTCGGACCGATGACGCCCACGATGCCGTTGCGCGGCAAGGTGAACGACAGGTTGTCGATCAGCACCCGGTCGCCGAAGCCCTTCTTCAGCTTGTCGACCTCGACCACGACGTTGCCCAGACGCGGGCCCGGCGGGATCTGGATCTCCTCGAAGTCGAGCTTGCGGGTCTTCTCCGCCTCGGCGGCCATCTCCTCGTAGCGGCCCAGACGCGCCTTGGACTTCGCCTGGCGGGCCTTGGCGCCGGAGCGCACCCACTCCAGCTCGTCCTTGAGGCGCTTCTGCAGCTTCTGGTCCTTCTTGCCCTGGACCGCGAGACGCTCGGCCTTCTTCTCCAGGTAGGTGGAGTAGTTGCCCTCGTACGGGTGGGCCTTGCCGCGGTCGAGCTCGAGGATCCACTCGGCCAGGTTGTCCAGGAAGTACCGGTCGTGGGTCACGGCGAGCACGGCGCCGGGGTACTGCGCGAGGTGCTGCTCCAGCCACAGGACGCTCTCCGCGTCCAGGTGGTTGGTGGGCTCGTCGAGCAGCAGCAGGTCGGGCTTGCTCAGCAGCAGCTTGCACAGCGCGACGCGGCGGCGCTCACCACCGGAGAGCTTGGTGACGTCGGCGTCCGGCGGCGGGCAGCGCAGGGCGTCCATCGCCTGCTCCAGCTGGGAGTCGAGGTCCCACGCGTTCGCGTGGTCGAGCTCCTCCTGGAGCTTGCCCATCTCCTCCATCAGCTCGTCGGAGTAGTCGGTCGCCATCAGCTCGGCGATCTCGTTGAAGCGGTCGAGCTTCACCTTGATCTCGCCCAGGCCTTCCTGGACGTTGCCGAGAACGGTCTTCTCCTCGTTGAGCGGCGGCTCCTGCTGCAGGATGCCCACGGTGTAACCGGGGGACAGGTAGGCCTCACCGTTGCCCGGTGTGTCCAACCCCGCCATGATCTTGAGCACGCTCGACTTGCCGGCGCCGTTGGGACCGACCACACCGATCTTCGCGCCGGGGTAGAACATGATCGTGACGTCATCGAGGATGACCTTGTCACCGTGCGCCTTGCGCACCTTTTTCATGGTGTAGATGAACTCGGCCATGGCGGCGATCGTAGAGCGGTGTCCGGAGGCCACTGACCTCGGTCGCCGACAAGCAGCCGTTCGCCCGTGGATCGAGCGTCACGCGAGTCGGTGACCAGCCCGTTCCGTTCGAACGTGAACAACTGTCGGCGATCGGTCCTCATCGGCCCCGATCTACGAGCTTCCCTCCTTCTCGGATCGCAGTGCGTACATCTTGTCCGGCGGCGCTGCCGGATCGGGCGGGATCGGAGAAGTCCCGTGCGCGGTTGCCCCGAAGGACGCAAGATCAAAACGGCACGGGCTCCTCGGCGAGATCATCGCTCACCCGCGGTTCAACGACGGGAGCGGAGCCGAGTGACTGCACACGGCTCAGATCCAGCCCGACGTGGAGCGCGTCGAGGTTGAACGCCGTCCTTTTCACGTCGTCCTTCTCGTACTGGCGCATGCGCAGCTTGCCCTGGACGATCACCGGATCACCCTTGGACAGCGTGGTCTTCACGCTGTCGGCGAGCTTGCGCCAGCAGGAGACGCCGAGCCAGAGGGACTCCCCGTCCTCCCAGTCGCCGATCGCGGTGTTGTACCGGCGCTCGGTGGAGTGGACGCGGAAGTACGCGTTGGTCTTGCCGTCCTCGCCGTACCTGTACGAGATCTCGCTCGCCACATGACCAACGACGGTGACCAGCGTGGAATTCCAGGACATCGGGTTCTTGCCTCCAGAGTCGCGGGGTTGCTGGTCCAGGTTGCTCCGGGGGAGGCGGGCGGAGGTGGGGTGGACGGGGATCTGTGGATTACTCGCGGGTTGTGGACAGGTCAGGGTCTTGAAGCACCTCGAACCGCGAAATTGTCAGACCTCCGTGCTAGTGCGGCGCTCGAGCCACAGCGAATGAGTGAGCGCCCACTCATTGACATGAGTGAGTACTCACTCATACAGTTGCGGGTGTGTCAGAGGAACCACGCCGCCGCCGCGCCCCCGCGATGAGCCCGGAAGATCGCCGCGAAGCGATCGTCCAGGCCACGCTCCCGCTCGTCGTGCAGTCCGGCGCGAACGTCACCACCAGCCAGATCGCCGCCGCGGCCGGAATCGCGGAAGGCACGGTGTTCCGCGTCTTCAAGGACAAGGCGGAACTCCTCAGCGCATGCATCGAGCGCGCACTCCTGTGCGACGACGAGATCGCGCGCATCAAGGCCATCCCGGCGGATCTGCCGTTGCAGGAACAGCTGGTCGAGGCGACCAACACCGCTACCAGCTACCTCGACCGCATGTGGGGCGTCATGGGCGCGCTGCGTGAATCGGGCTACCAGCCGAGCCAAGAGGACCACGCGAAGCACAAGGGACCGCCGATCGGCATGCAACAGCTGTCCGCTGCCATCACCGACCTGTTCAAGGACGCCGACCTGCGGACCGAACCGGAACACGCGGCCCGGCTGCTGCTCGGCTTCGTCTTCACCAACCGCATGCAGGGCAGGGGTTTCGGCGTCGTCAGCGCCGAACCCGCACAGCTCGTGGAGCTCTTCCTGCACGGAGCACTCAAATCAGGGGGAACAGATGTCTGAGCTCATGATCGAAGCCACGGATGTGAGCAAGAAGTTCGGTGACGTGCACGCCCTCGACGGCGTGAGCGTCACCGCGAAGAAGGGTTCCGTTCTCGGCCTCCTCGGCCACAACGGCGCCGGCAAGACCACGCTGGTCAACATCCTCACGACGATGCTGCCGCTGACCGGCGGCAGCGCGAAGGTCGCCGGGTTCGACGTCGCGCGGCAAGGCCACGAGGTCCGCAGCCGCATCGGCCTGACCGGCCAGTTCGCCGCCGTCGACGAGCAGCTCAGCGGCCACGACAACCTCGTGCTGATCGCCCGTCTCCTCGGTGCCGGCCGCAAGCAGGCCCACCAGCGCGCGGACGACCTGCTCGAGCAGTTCGACCTCACCGACGCCGCCAAGCGCAACGCCAAGACCTACTCCGGCGGCATGCGGCGCCGGCTCGACCTGGCCGCGTCCCTGGTAGGCCGCCCGGAGGTGCTGTTCCTGGACGAGCCCACCACCGGTCTCGACCCGGCCAGCCGCCTGGCGATGTGGGAGATCGTCGAGAAGCTCGTCGCCGACGGCACCACCGTGCTGCTCACGACGCAGTACCTCGACGAGGCCGACCGGCTCGCCGACACGATCACCGTGCTGTCCCACGGCAAGGTCGTCGCGTCCGGAACCAGCGCCGAGCTCAAGGCCCAGGTCGGCCAGCGCACGGTGACCGTCACGCTCGACTCGGCGTCCGAAGTGGACACCGCGCTGAAGGCGATCAACGCGGTCGGGCTCCACCCCGTCGCGGAGGGCCTCACGCTCACCACGCCCGTCAACGCGTCACGCGACCTCGCGACGGTCGTGCGCGCGTTGGACGACAACGGCTTGGAGGCACACGAAATCGGCCTCGCAGAGCCCACGCTCGACGACGTCTACCTCACTCTCGCCGCCAACTAGGGGGAAATCATGGCGACCTTGACCTGGCACGGCAGCAGCTACCCGACACAGGTTCTCGTGCTGACCGGCCGTTCTCTGCGCGCACTCCTGCGCACGCCCGCACTGGTGTTCTTCAGCGTGTTGCAGCCGCTGATCATGCTGACGCTGTTCAGCCAGATCTTCGGCAGCATCACGTCCACGGCGAACTTCCCGCCGGGCATGACCTACATCAACTACCTGTTGCCCGCGATCCTCGTGAACACCGCGATGCAGTCCTCCCTCGCATCCGGCATCGGACTCGTGCAGGACATGTCGAACGGTGTGCTCGCACGATTCCGTTCGCTGCCCATCAGGCCGAGCACGGTTCTGTTGGCGCGCAACCTCTCCGACGCCGTCCGCACCGCGTTCCAGCTCATCCTGATGATCGCGTTCGGCGTGCTGGTGTTCGGCTTCCGGCCCGACGGCGGCATGCTCGGCACGCTCGCGGCGCTGGGCCTCGCCCTGGTCGTCGGATGGGCGCTGAGCTGGGTGTTCATCGCGATCGCCGCGTGGGTGCGCAAGGCCGAGTTGATGCAGACCGTCGGCTTCCTGGCGATGTTCCCGCTGATGTTCGCGTCCAGCGCGTTCGTGCCGGTGGGCGGCCTGCCCGGCTGGCTGCAGGCGATCGCGAAGGTCAACCCGCTGACCTACGCGGTCGACGCCGCCCGCAGCCTGGCGCTGGCCCACCCCGTCACCGGAGTGGTCGGCGCGCTGGTCACGAGCGGCGCGATCGCGGCAGTCGGCGCGTTCTTCGCGGTCCGCGGCTTCCGCAGGCCCCTGTCGGTCTGATTTCTTGTCCTTGCTGTGCTAACCCTTTCCGGCAATCTTCCGGAGCATCGCGTTGTAGGCCTCGAGGTCGGCGTCGCCATCGGCGTCGGCCTTGCGGTCCAACCGCTTCGCCTCCCGGCTGTCCTGCCGGGCCCACTGCGCGAGCAACGCGACCATCACCACGAGCAACGGGATCTCCCCCGCCGCCCACGCGATACCGCCGCCGAGTCGCTGGTCCTCCAGCAGGTTCTGCACCCAAGGCAACGAAAGATTCCGGTAGAACTGCTCGCCGATGACGGTCTGCGAGCTCATCAGCACGACGCCGAAGAACGCGTGGAACGGGATCGACGCGAACAACAGCCCCAACCGGCCGAGCGGCGGCAGCTTGTTCGGTGCCGGGTCCACGCCGATCACGGGCCAGTAGAAGACGTAACCGGCGAGGATGAAGTGGGCGTTCATCGCGAGGTGCGCCCAGTGGAACGGCAACGCGGCCTCGAACAGCCCGGAGAAGTACAGGGCGTAGAAGGAACCGACGAACAACCCCAGCGCCACAAAGGGGTTCGTCAACAAACGCGCGAGCGGTGAGTGCACGAACGCCAGCACCCACTCTCGTGGCCCCGGCACCTCCTTGTTGACCGGCAACGCGCGCAACGCCAGCGTGACCGGCCCGCCCAGGACGAACAGGATCGGCGTCAGCATGGACAGCACCATGTGGGCTTCCATGTGGACGCTGAACATCGCCGGCGAGTACCGACCCATGCCCGACGACGTGGCGAACAGGAGAGCGAAGCACCCGCACAGCCACGCGGCCGTGCGTCCGACCGGCCACTTGTCGCCCCGCTTGGTGAGCCGGCGCACCCCCAGCACGTAGAACAGCGCGAGGGCCAGCGCCGCCGTGCCGTAGATCAGGTCGAAGCGCCAGTCGAACAGGATGCGTGCCAGCGTCGGCGGCCCGTCGAGGTCGTACCCGATGGCGATCTCCGTGCGGCTGGGCAGTTCGACGCTGCCGCTGGGAGGAGGCGTGCGGGCCAGCGCCACCGCGAGGCCGATCGTGAACATCATCAGCAGGACTTCGAGTCCCGCGAGCTTCAGCAACGCGTGCGGCTTCCCGTCGACCACGCCCTTCACGCCGCGTTCGCGCTGGAAGTACCCGAACACGCCGAGCAGCAGCAGACAGGCCAGTTTGCCGAGCGTCAGCCAGCCGTAGGTCGACGTCACGAGATCGGACGGTGCGACGCGCACGAGCGCGTTCACGACGCCCGAGACGGCCATGACGATCCAGCAGACCAGCGCCATCTTCGAGAACCGAGTCGCGGCGAGCGGAAGGTGCGCTCCACCACGCCTGCCGTGCGCGAGCAACGCGATCAGGCCACCCACCCACAACACCGCGGCGATGAGGTGGAACAAGAGGCTGTTCGTGGCCATGTCGTGTGAGCCACCCGACGACGAGTGGCCGGTGACCGCGACCGGCACCAGCGCGAAGATCGCCAGGAACAGCAGGACCGTCGTCCACCCCCACGACAGCACGAGACGGCAGCCCAGTGCGAGCAAGCTCACGATGATCGCCGTCAGCAGCCACGCCTTCGACTGCTCCAGCAACATCGCCGTCGCCATCATCTGGCTGAAGGTGAACGAGCTCACGGGCCGGTCGATCGCGGCCGCCGTGTTGAACGGCACGGAGAGCACAGCACCCACGAGCCACACGAGCGCGAACCATCCGGCGGTGCGCATCGCGGCGTAACCGTCCGCTGCGAGAGTGCCGGACTTCTGCGGTGGCACGAGAAACGCCGCCAGCAGCAACGAGCCGATGGTCACCACCGCGCCTGTCTCCGTCAGCACGCGCACGACGAGCAGCCCGACCGGAGGGTTGGGCGAGAGCGTGCTCAACGCGACGGCGACAAGAGCCGCCACCGCGAAGCCGATGACGACGAGGGGCACCAATCCCGTTCTGGTGGAGCGTTCGATTGCCACGTTCAGGAGCCTACGACCCTCCGGTGCCGCGCCGTCGCTCACACGGACGCCGGCTGCCGGGCAGCCCGCCTGGCCAGCCACGTGGCCGGGATGATCAGCGCGGTGACCAGCGCCACGAACCCCAGCGACACCACGAGAGAGCTCACGTGCGCGAGCCCGCCCACGATCGGTGGTCCGGCGAGGAACCCCGTGTAAGCGATCGTCGTCACCAGGCCCAGCTCGCGTTCACCGCCGCTGCCGTCCGCGCGTTTGCCCGTGTCGCTCGCGAGATCCATGACCACGGGGAACGAGAATGCGAGCCCGAGCCCGGCCAGGCCGAACCCGAGGTAGCCCGCCGCGGGGAACGGGACCACGACGGCCAGCGCCAGACCTGTTGCCGCAAGCCCACCGCCCGCGGCGAGAAGGCGGTGCGGGCCGAGCGTGCGTTGGATCGGTTCGCCAAACCACCGTGCGAGCGCCATCGCGATGGAGAAGCCCGCATAGGCGTATGCACCAGCCGCGTCGCCCATGCCGCGTTCACGCACCATGAACAACGCCGACCAGTCCGCCGCCGCCCCTTCCGCGATGGCGCTGCACAGCGCGACGCTCGCCAACAGCCAGAGAACCGGGCTCTTGAGCACGTTCGTGCGTTCGGTGGCTTCTTCCCTATGACGCTCCCCCACTCCTCCGGGGATGCTCTTCGCAATGAGAGCCGTGACGACGAGCCCGACCAACGCCGCCAGGAGGAAGTGCTTCATCGGCGACCAGTGCGCTTGAGCGGCGGCGGCGCTGCCCAACGACCCGATGAGGCCGCCGAAGCTGAAGCCCGCGTGGAACTGCGGCATCAACGGCCGTTGCAGATCGCGGACGACGACGACCGCCGCGATGTTCATCGACACGTCCATCGCCGCGACGCTCGCACCCAGCGCGATGAGGATCAGCCCGAATTGCACGGGCGACCGCGACAGCGCGAGCACGGGCAGAAGGAGCGGACTGAGGAGGCTGCTCGCCAACAGCACGTTGCGCGACCCGTACACCGCGCAGACCCGTGCCGCCACGGGCGCCGTGACAGCCAGCCCGGCGCTCGCCCCGAGCAACGCCAGGCCGAGGCCGCCTGGTTCGGCACCGATCTGCTCGGCGAGCGCGGGCACACGGGAGGCCCAGGTGCCGAAGACGGCGCCGTTCAACAGGAAGACAACGAACGTGGCCAGGCGCGGGGACATGCGCTCCAGCATGACTGAAGCGCTTCAGTTCCGCCACTCATTCGTGCGCGAACTCTCGCCTACGATGCTGTTCGTGGACTCCGATCGCCGACGCAGGCCGACGCTGGACACCGTCGCCGCCGCGGTCGGGGTTTCCAGGGCAACGGTGTCGAACGCGTACAACCGCCCCGACCAACTCTCGTCGTCGTTGCGCGAACGCATCTTGGAGACGGCGCGCTCTCTGGGCTATGCGGGCCCAGATCCCGTAGCCCGCTCTCTCGCCACACGGTCGTCAGCGGCTGTGGGTTTCATGCTGCCGCAGGGCCTGTCCGGCGCGTTCTCGGATCCGGCGCTGTCGATCGTGCTCGACGGCCTCGCCTCGACCGTCGACGGCCACGACCACAGCCTCGTCCTGATGCCCGGCGACGCCACGGGCGGCCCACGTCCGTCGATCGTGGCACGCGCGCAAGCCGACGTGATGGTCGCGTACTCACTCCCGGACTCCGCCCCGGCGCTGGACGCGGTGGCCGCCCGCGGCCTCCCCCTGGTCGTGATCGACCAGCCCGTCCTGCCGGGTTCGGCACGCGTCGAAGTGCAGGACTACCTCGGCGCGACGCTCGCCGCGTCCTTCCTGCTCGCGCAAGGCCATTCCTCGTTCGGCATCCTGACGTTCTCGCTACACCCGGACGGAGTATCCGGCCCGGTTTCGTTCGAGCGCCGTTCGGCCGTGGCGTTCCGCGTGAGCCGAGACCGCCTGGGCGGCTACCTCGACACTTTGGAAAAAGCCGGGGTGCAACCGGACAATGTTCCGGTGTGGGAGGCGCGCGGCAGTGATCGCGAGCTCGGTCGTCTCGGCGCGCGGTGGTTGCTCACCCGCACGCCACGCCCGAGCGCTCTGCTGTGCGCGTCGGACCAACTCGCCTTCGGCGCCCTGCAAGCAGCCCGCGACCTCGGCTTGACCGTGCCGCGGGACGTTTCCGTCGTGGGCTTCGACGACGTCCCCGAAGCGGCCTACAGCGACCCACCGCTGACTACCGTGCGTCAACCCCTCGCCGAGAAGGGCCGCAGGGCCGGCGAACTGGCGCTGAAATTACTGGCCGGCGGCAGACCGCCGCGGCCCACGAGACTCGACGTTTCACTCGCGCAGAGAGCCTCGGCGGCCCCACGAACGTGATACGCGTCACGTTTAGACCGTTTTCGTCACCCGTTTGGCGGTAAGGCGGAAACGGTCGATCGACTTCGGACGATGTGTCCGTTGGGGGCAGCGGCGACCACACATCGTGGCCGCCTCGGTCTCCTCAAGCCTCCGTAGCTCAGTGGAGAGAGCGAGGGACTTCTAATCCCGAGGTCGCAGGTTCGAATCCTGCCGGGGGCACCAGGCAGTGAAGGCTCTTGACCTCAATGGTCAAGAGCCTTCACTGTTCGGAGGACAGGTCCTGCCCTGCGCAGACGCCGGGTGCGTGGACACGTTGTGCCGTTAACCCGCTGCTTCATGGGGAATTGGCGTGAGCGGGTGTCGGCTAAGGAGAAAGGTGCTCTGAGCTGGAAGGATGTGACTTGTCTAGGGTCATGTCCGAACCAGTTCAGGAGCACCTTTCTGGTGAGCAAGCCTACCGGGTTGTATCCGTCGTTGACGCTCGACACCGCCGGAGCGGGCGTGGTCTCACATGCCGGGGCGGTGCTGCTGACGACCGCGGTGACCACGACCGGCCTGGGCCAGGCCTTGTCGAGGGCGTTGGCCCGCTGGCGGCACCCGAACGCGATCCACGACCCGGCAAGATCGTCTGTGACCTGGCGATCGCGTTGGCCCTGGGCGGAGACTGCCTGGCCGACATCGCCGCACTGCGCGCCGAGCCGGGCGTCTTCGGCCCGGTCGCGTCCGACCCCCCACCGAATCCAGGCTGATCACCGCCCTGGCCCAGGACCCGGACAAGGTCTTGACCGCGCTGGACATCGCTCGTGCCACGGCGCGGGCCGCGGCATGGAAACTGGCCGGTGACCATGCTCCCGACCACGACATCAGCCCGGACAACCCGCTGATCATCGATCTGGACGCGATCCTGGTCACCGCGCACTCGGACAAGCAGAACGCGGCACCGACATTCAAACGTGGCTATGGTTTCCACCCGTTGTGTTCGTTCGCCGACCACGGCACGCAGGGCACCGGCGAACCGCTCGCGATCATGCTCCGGCCGGGCAACGCTGGATCGAGCACCGCCGCCGACCACATCGCCGTGACCCGCGATGCGTTGCGGCAGTTGCCGTTCACCGCCAAAGGTGGACGCGTCGGACGCAAGGTACTCATCCGTACCGACGCCGCCGGCGGCACTCACGAGTTCGTGGAATGGCTACACGCAAGGAAACTGGGCTACTCGCTCGGGTTCACCCTGCCCGACGACGCCGTCGAACGCCTCGCCCGCATCCCCGCGCACGCGTGGCCCCGCCTACGACGACGAACGCACCCCACGTGATGGAGCGTGGGTAGCCGAGGCCACCGGCGTGCTGGAGCTGTCCGGATGGCCGAAGGGCATGCGGGTGATCGTCCGCGAGGAACGCCCGCATCCCGGCGCGCAGTTGCGGTTCACCGACGCCGATGGACTCCGGCTGACCGCGTTCGTCACCAACACCGGCCGCAGACAGCTGGCCGATCTGGAACTTCGTCACCGACGCCGGGCCCGAGCCGAGAACCGCCTCCGCGCCAGCAAGGCCACAGGACTGACCAATCTGCCCCTGCACGGCTACGCCCACAACCAGATCTGGGTCGCGATCGCGGCCCACGCGGTCGAGCTGACCGCCTGGACCCAGAAGCTGGCCCCGACCGGCCACGACGCCCGCCGATGGGAACCCAAACGCCTGCGGCTACGCCTGTTCTCCATCACGGGCCGGATCGCCCGCCACGCCCGGCAAGTCCACCTCCGGCTTGCCTCCCACGCGCCGTGGGCCGATCTGATCCTGGCTGCCCACCAGCGCCTACGCGACCTACCACGACTGGCCTGACCAGCCACAACCCCATCCCCACGAGCAAACACGCACCACCATCGGGCAGTGGAACCCGACGACACCCAGTCGACAAAGGGCCACCGCGACGACCCCGAACATCGAAAGGAGGACCCGCAACAACCACCGGCCTCACCCTCAAGCCAGGCCGACACCCGCACGAAAGATCTGGGCTAACGAGCAAGACGCTCAAGGGCGAACTGCTGCGTCACCGACCTCAGCGACTTTGCGTTCGGATGATGCCAGCTCGAGTTAGCATCGTTTGGTCATTCCGTAACGCTAGACCGACCGTCGTATATACGAGAACCGTAGCGGCGAACGCGATCGGCCTTGAGCTCGACCCGAAGCACCGATCGGCGCCTCGCGGATTCGGACCTGGAGTGGGGGCCAAGCCGTGCTTGAGTGGAGTCAGGACATTCCAACCGACGGCAGCGTCGAACTGCCGCCTGACCCGCGAGCACTCGAAGCCCTGGGCCGGAACCACTCCTTGGAGACAGCCCTCGCCGATCTCGTCGACAACGCCATCGACGCGACCGCGACTCACGTGTTGATCCGGATCGTCCGGGCAGGCGGCCGTCTGCGCTCGCTGTACGTCGTCGACAACGGCTGGGGCATGTCTCCAGGCAAGATCGACGCGGCGATGACGGTCGGCGGTCGCCGCGAGTACCAGACCGGCGACCTCGGCCACTTCGGGCTTGGTTTGAAAGCCGCGTCGTTCAGCCAGGCCCGTAGCCTCACGGTAATGTCTCGAGCCAGCGGCCACGATGTGGTCGGGCGCCGGTGGCGCCCTGATCAGGCAACTCAACGCGGGTTCGAATGCGAAAAGGTGGCCTCTGAATTCGCCGCTGCGGAGTTCGACCGGGATTGGCACATCCCGATGTCCGGCAGCGGCACGGTAATTCGCTGGGACGACGTCGTGGCGTTCCCTGCGTCAGACGACGCGAAGCGAGTGGAGACCTTCGTCGACAAGGCCATCACGACCACGTGCCAGCACCTCGGCATGGTCTTCCACAGGTTCCTCGAGGACGGGCGGCTGACCGTCGAATTCGAGGTTCAGGACATCGACGCCTCCTTCATCAGCCCACCCGTTCAGGTGACACCCCTGAACCCCTTCGGATACTCACGATCGGGCAGAACGGACTTCCCCAAGGAGCTGACGGCGAAGGCCGGCGGCTACGAGCTGACGTTCCGCTGCCACATCTGGCCAGGACGGTCGAACACGCCACAGTTCCGGCTGTCCGGCACGCCGTCCAGCCATCAGGGACTGTTCTTCTACCGTCGCGATCGTCTGCTGCAGGCCGGCGGATGGGAAGGTGTACACGCTTCCGACAGGCGGCTCCAACTCGCGAGGGTCGAAGTCAACATCGACGGTGATGTCACCGGGCTCTTTCAGATGAACCCGGAGAAGTCCCGCGTTCAGGTCGGCCCTGAGTTCGCGAGACTCGCCGCTGTGGCAACTGCGGCTGACGGGACCACTCTCCATAGCTACCTCGACACCGCCGAGCAGGTCTATCGGACATCTCAATCCCGTACTGCCAAGCGCACACCCATGATCCATCCTGGTACGGGTCTTCCGCCACGTGTCCGCTCCACGATCGAGAAGGAGATCCCCGGGGTTCGCAGTGAGAAGCCCATCGACATCAAGTGGATCGATTTCACCGACGACACGTTGTTCAAGGTGGACCGGGAATCCAGCACTCTGTGGCTCAACAGGCGGTATCGGCAGATGCTGCTAGGCGGCAAACACGCCGGACTGAACGACGTACCGCTGATCAAATCGCTCCTCTACCTTCTCGTTGCGAATGTCTTCGAGGGCGACTACCTCGGGCCTAGAGACAAGGACAACATCGAGCTATGGCAGAAGATCCTGACGACCGCGGTACAGGCGGAGCGACAGTGACAGCCAGCGCCGCTGTCGCGAAGCGCCACGCGTCGGTCGAGAGCTTCGACAAGTATCTCGCCACCGGCGGTGACGCCGTCATCCCCATTCAGGGTGCGCCGCGCTCGTTCGTCTTCATCCACGCGGCGAAGCCGGAGCTCGGGCTTCGCATCGAGGTCGACCTCAAGACCGAAGCACCGGAAACGGGGTTGCGCAACATCATCTCCCGGATCGCGACGCGAAACGACGTCCGGTACCTCGAGGTCGTGGTCACGGCCCCTGCGTTGTTCCGCGACGCGTACCCGGTTCTCTGTTCAATGGCCGACCGCGTTCAGGTAGCCGGCATGTCGCCGGGGGATGCCTTGAGGGCGACGTTGGAGAAGATGACGTCCCTGCTGCGCACCCCGGAGACGATGTCCAGGGAGCGCGAAGTCGGCCTGTTCGGCGAGCTTCTGGTGATGGCCGGGCTCATTCGGGAGCTAGGAGCCACCAAAGCGACCCAAGCCTGGCGCGGTGGTCAATCGGAGGAACACGACTTCGGGCTCGCCGAGCTCGACATCGAGGTCAAAACCACGACCAGTGAGCGCCGGACCCACTGGATCGAGTCCTTGACACAACTTATGCCCACCCAAGATCGGCCTCTGTGGCTGGTTAGCCATCAGATCACCAATGCTGGAAGCGCGGGCCGCACACTGCCGGAGTTAGTCGACGGCATCCGGGCAGCCGTCAGTTCATCCGCCGCCGGCAGGTTCGAGGAGGCACTAGCCGCGTCCGGCTGGTCCGACGGGTACCGGGATCGGCTGGGCACCCGCTGGACACCGCGTACGGACAGCGTTGCATACCTCGTCACAGATGGATTTCCCAGGCTGACTCCAGACTCCCTCCGATCGAACGTGTTCGGGCTTGATCGGATCGTCGACGTCCGATACCGCATCAGCCTGGACAAACTGGACAGCTCAACGGACATGCCCAAGATCATCGCGACCGCCATCGCGCGTGAAGGACTGACATGACCAACCCTCTCGTCTTGGCCTACACCAACGCGTTGCGCGCGATGGAGGGCGGCGCACCGAAGAATCTCATCCGGCGCGCGCTCCTGGAAGCCGAGGAGATCGATCCGAATCTTGACGCCTCAGAGGAAAAGCTTCGCGAGCACGTGACCGGAAGCGAAGTCAACGACAGGCTGCACCTCGACCTCCATCTGGCATTGATCAAATGGGACAACGCCAAGGTGGCGGGAAACGAGTGGACCAACGGCACTCAGCCCAACACGGACGAGCGCCGATCGCTTGTCGTCAAGGCACTTGGACTCGACGACGCGACCAAGGACGTCTTTGACAAGCAGTTCCCGCCCTCTGGCGGCGACAACGCAACCGTCATCGCCGGCCCGTGGGATCCGTGGTACACGCCCGAAGTTAAGCAGCAGCGGGACTTCTATTGGCGTGACTACCTCGGGTACCTCCGCACGCAACGTGGCTGGGACGCAGAAGCGCTCGACAACTTGGACACAGCGACGACCCATGTCGTCGAGCGGCTGGTCGATCCGTCACGAGAGAAAGCCGGACAAACCAAAGGGCTGGTGGTCGGCTACGTTCAGAGCGGCAAGACGGCCAACTTCACCGGCGTGATCGCCAAAGCCATCGACGCCGGCTACCGCCTGATCATCGTCATGACCGGCACGACAAACCTACTGCGGGAACAGACACAGCGACGTCTGGACATGGAGTTGGTCGGTCGCGAGAACATCCTGCGCGGTGCCAAAGAGGACGATCCGAGCGCGATCGACCGCATCGACTACCTCGATGACGAGGACTGGCTCGCGGGCAGGTTTGTGAGCCACGGTGCGAGGCCCTCCGACATCGGACGCCCGGACATCCACCGCATGACCACCCGCAACTTCGACTACCGAAAGTTGCAGCAAGGGTTGCCGGCGTTGGAGTTCGAGCGCGAGGACAAGTCACAGCCCTTGTGGCACAAGAACAACCTCTTCACCAGCAACGCTCGACTGATCATCGTCAAGAAGAACTCGTCCGTGCTGAAGAATCTGGTCAAGGACCTCAAGCACACCGCCGACAAGTTGGAGGACATCCCAGCCCTCATCATCGACGACGAGTCGGATCAAGCCTCGGTCAACACCGTCGACCAGCGGAAGTGGCAAGAGCTGTGGGACGAGAACAAGAAGAAGCGGACAGCGATCAACCAACACATCTCTGATCTGCTCGGCATGCTGCCCCGCGTGCAGTATGTCGGCTACACGGCCACACCCTTCGCGAACGTCTTCGTCGATCCCTACGACGCTGAGGACATCTTTCCGAAGGATTACCTCATCTCCCTGCCGCGGCCAGATGGTTACATGGGAGCCGAGGACTTCCACGACCTGGACCGCACCATCCCAGATGAGGAGAAGACATACGCAAACTCTGGCGAGAAGGCTCACGTCCGGCTCGTCGGCAAGGGCGATGAGGAGAAGGAACTCCAGACAGCGCTCGACTCCTTCGTGCTCGCGGGAGCGATCAAGCTCTACCGGGAAGCACATGGGTGCAAGGAGTTCAGGCACCACACAATGCTCGTGCACGAAACGATGCGGAAGTCCGGTCACAAGGCCAACGCCCAGGACATCCAGGCGATGTGGCAAGGCGCCGGCTACCTGAGCGGTGGTGCGTACAAGCGGTTGCAGGACCTGTTCGTGAACGACTTCAGCCCGGTTTCCGCAGCACTCAAGCCCGACGTGCCGACACCCAGTTCGTTCGAGGAGGTGGCGAGGTACATCGGCGAGGCGGCGCGCAAGATCGCCCCAAACGCGAACCCGGTACTGGTCGTCAACAGCGAGACGGCCATTGAACAAGAGGACCTCGACTTCGACAAACGGCCCATTTGGCGTGTCCTCGTCGGTGGCAACAAACTGGCACGAGGGTTCACCGTCGAGGGACTTACGGTAACCTACTACTCTCGCGGCGTTGGCCACGCCGAGGCGTTGATGCAGATGGGTCGCTGGTTCGGATTCCGGCCCGGATACCGCGACCTGGTGCGGCTCTTCGTCACGAAGAAGGTGCGCGACGCGTTTGAGGCCGCGTGTCGCGATGAAGAACACTTCCGCAAAGAGCTGCGCCAGTACGCCGACATGGCCAATGGGCGGCCGACCATCACCCCAGAGGATGTCCAGCCACTGGTGATGAGGCACGGTCTGCGGCCAACGGCACCGAACAAGATGTACAACGCCGAGCTTGTCCAGAAGCGAACCAAGACGAAGGAGCCCAGCTCCGGCTATCCGCGCCTCGACAATCAGGGTGCGCTCGACCAAAACATCGACGCGTGCGTGCCGTTGCTCAAGGCAGCCGCGACATCGACCATCCTGCGCGCCGGGACCCGCAGCTTCGACGCGTTGATCGGCACCGTCTCGCACGAGCTGATGGTCGATGTTCTCCGCAGCCTGACATGGGCAACGCCTGACACCTTCGCGCCAGATCTCGCGTGGATCGCGACCTTGTCCGATGAGGTCATCGACCATTGGGACGTCATGCTGCCACAGCGAAAGAACCGGGCCCCCGTAAACATCAGGGGTGTCGGTAGGTTCGCCGTCCACGGCCGGAAGGTCGAGCACGACATCAGCATCCGCGGAAACTCTGAGAGCCTTCACCGCGACGCGATCAAAGAGTTTCCTGGGAGGACTGCGAAGTCCGGCTGCGTGATCCTTTATCCGATCATGAGCAACGACGACCTGAAGAAGAACGACATCGCGGACGACGGCTACCCGAAGCGACTCGTGATGGCGCTCATGCTCCAGCTTCCTGACGCCGCCATCCCCGATGACCACCGACCGCTCGTATACCGTGTGAAATCACCGGACAAGCCACATTACGCGATCGTCGACAAGTGAGCGGGATCCCCGGGGTGGCAAGCAAGACACGAGTCGACAGCCTGCGAAATCCGCCTCATCCGGCACGGTAGGATCCAACCATGCCGGATGAGCGGACGCCGACGCGACGCAAGTCGGTCGAACTGTTCGCTGGTGGCGGTGGCCTGGCCATGGCTGTCCACCGCGCGGGCTTCCGACCGCTCTTGCTCAACGAGTACGTCAAGCATGCATGCGACACCCTCGAGGCCAACGGGGCAGTCCCTCGCGGCGAAGAGGAACGGATCCCAGGGGAAGACGAACCCTGGCCCCTGGTCCGGGGGGATGTGCGGGACCTGAAAATGGGTTACCTGCAGGGCGAAGTCGACCTCTTGGCGGGCGGACCGCCCTGTCAGCCGTTCAGTCTTGGCGGCATCGCCAAGGGCGACGAGGACAAGCGCAACATGTTCCCGGAGATGTTCCGAGCCATCCGGGAGATCCAGCCGAAGGCTGTTATCTGCGAGAACGTCCGCGGCTTGCTGCGCCCCTCCTTCAAGCCCTACTTCGACTACATCCTCCGTGAACTGGAGTTCCCGTTCGAGGAGCGAGATCCAGAAGCCAGCTGGCTGCAGCACGACGCGATCCTCAAGGCCAGACAGGAGCAATCCACGGCGACGTCGCACGAGCGGTACCGGGTGTACAAGTTCGAGGTCAACGCCGCCGACTACGGCGTTCCACAGATCCGTAACCGAGTGATCATCGTCGCCTTCCGGGGGGATCTCGACATCGATAAGACGATCCTGCGCGACGCGGTCAAGCCAACGCATTCCGAACGCGCGTTGCGTCAGTCGCTGATCAGTGGGGAGTACTGGGCTCGTCATCCGAAGGTCGCCAAGCACGTGCGCGATCACGTGATGGCCGGTTTGCAGGACGAGATCCCGCTCGGCGACGAGGAGAGCACGCTCAAGCCGTGGCGTACTTTGCGCGACGCCATCGCCGGGCTGGACAACGATGAGAAGCCGTTGCCGGTGGTTTCCTGGGATCGGCTGGACCGCGTGCAATACGACGACATGCCGATCGATCACGTCGGCTGGCCTGATGCGCGGATCTACCCAGGCCACACCCCGAACCTGCTTGACCGTCCCGCGAAGACCGTGAAAGCGGGCGTCCACGGCGTGCCTGGGGGTGAGTCCGTCATGCTGACCGACACCCGCATCACAGGTCCGCGTCCTCCGTCGGGGCACCGCTACCGACACAGGTACATGACAGTCCGAGAAGCGGCCAGGGTCATGACCTTTCCGGACAGCTGGAAGCTGAGCGGTCCACGAGGAGAGAAGATGCGTCAGCTCGGCAACGCGGTGCCGGTGTTGCTCGGTGAGGTCTTCGCCAAAGCGGTGGCGAAGGTGTTGGATGACGTCGAGAATCGCGCGTGACTGTTCCTCCCGCACAAGCCTGGAAGCCCCGAGCAGGTAGGTCGAGGGCTGCGGTCAAGTCCGAACAGGACAGGGCAGCCGGCGGTCACTACAGGCGCGCGGTACGGCTTGAGACCGGAGGAATCGCGGTCGGTTCAATCGTGCTGAAACCCTTGGCGCGCGACAACAAAGTCCACGCGTACCTGAGGTGGACCGTTGATGGCCGGTCGGTCAGCCGATCGCTGGGCCCGGTCACGAACTCCACCCGAGCCGCCAACTTGACAGACGGCTGGAATCTTGCTCGGTCCGAGGGGTTTGTTCACGACCAGGCGCTGCCGCCCGAGTCTTGGGCATCATCTGCCGAGGTACGGGCTTCGATGCGAGGCAACCGCAGCCGCGACACCACGCCCGAGCGCCAGCTTCGGGCGCTCCTTCACGCTCGTGGTCTGCGTTATCGCGTATCGGTGCGACCTGTGCCGACACTGCGTCGTACCGCCGATATCGTCTTTCCGAAGGCTCGGGTCGCGGTCTTCGTCGACGGCTGCTACTGGCACGGGTGTCCAGAGCACCATCGTCCGGCGACGAAGAACTCGGAGTTCTGGCGAACGAAAATCTCGGAGAACCGGCAACGTGACGCCGAGACCAACCAGGCACTCGCTACCCATGGCTGGACCGTCGTCCGCTGCTGGGAGCACGAGGATCCGGTGTCTGCCGCCGATCGCGTCGCGAGCGTGCTCAGCGAAGCGCTCTGAGAGAGCGTAGACCTGGGTAAGGTCGGCTCCATGCCCGAAATACCCGTGCCCCAGGAAATCCGAGAGTCCGTGCTCCGCGAGCTCTACCGGCAGGCGGACTCATTCGATTGGGAAGACGTTCCTGTCCGGCAGAAGACCACGCACTATCGGCAGTGGGTGGAGGATCCGTCGATCGGCGGCAAGTTGGCTGACTACTACACCGCTGAGGGAATGCGTGTCTGGCTAAAGGACGGCCCACTCAAGGAGTACGCGCGGGCGCTAGAAAACTTTGGGCCGTACGCCAAATACGTAAGCAAGCGGCTCGCACCCCCGAGCGAATTCATCACAGAGATTCTCGGCAACTCCTGGACAGTGTTGCCCGAAAGCATCAGAGAGAAGCCAATGCACTGCCTGATCACGGACGGCCGCGAACGCCGATACGTCTGCTGGGGACGACCTCGAGCCTTCCGAGACCTGCTGTGGGCGGCGGTGAATAAAGCCATAGCTTCGACCTCCCGGCCGTTGATCGTGGTCTACCTGACGGATGGGAAGACGGTGAGCGACAGCCAAAAGAGCTTGCATCAGAAGATCGCCGCGCATTGCGAACTTGACCTCGCCTATGTGTATCGACGCTGGGAGGACATCCCCGCGAGCTGAAGCTCAGTTCTTACCAGCCAGCAGGCGGATCACGGCTCTACGAGCTCGTAGCCGACGCCCACGCCAGGAAACTCGACTGGAGGTCTCTGTGGCGGCGGCAGCTCATGACACTGTCAGGCATCCTGCCGGAGACGCACGCCCTCGGGTATGGCAGCAACACGCCACAGACCTCCAACAACGGCTTATTCCCCGTTCGGGCGACTGACTAAACATCTGAGCCAAGAACAAGGGCGACACGCCACCCTTTCGAGTTAATTCTTGACATCGGACACCGTTCAGGGTGTGGCAGGAGTTGGTCAGGCGGGCGCACGCGACGCCAGAGCCGTGGACGACGGTGGCCGCGGGAATGATGATCCCCAGGCTCAAGCACATCGGAGGCAAACTCGGCGACCGTTCCCTGGCGACCGCAACGATTTCGACTGCGAGATCCTCGAGGGCTTCCTTCAGAAACTTGACGTCGCTGACACGGCTCCGAACTCACCGAGAGCCTCGGCGACCTCCATCCCGCTGGCGGACATCCGGACCTCGTTCTTCACAAGACGATGCTCTCCGGTGTGGTCACGCCACACCAAGCCGACCTCATCCCCGATGTGCTGCTCAACCACGCCGAGCCGCTCTGCCGCGGCAAAGCGGCTCGGCGTGAGCCGCCACCAGGTGGCGTCCCAGCTCAACAGTGCCTCACGGCACCTTGTCGACTACCTGCTCAGCGGATCACCTCGACCGGCGGCATAACCGTGGTTGCCGTACTGCATGCTCCACGCTGGCATCCGCACGCCGCGTGTCGAAACACAGGGAACCATGCCGGCTGGATTGACGCTGAGCCGGGCAGCGACAGCTCGATCAGGTGCAAGGAGGTCTGTCTAACCTGTCCGGTGCGCCTCCCCTGCGCTCTTACCGCACTGGCCTTTGGCGAACGAGAAGGAGTGTGAGGCACCATAGACAAGGCCGATCGCGCAGCTCTGACGACCGTCGACCACTACAAGGCCGCCTGACTTCACCAATGGCGGCGGCTCCGCCCGGTGTCAGCGGATCCGAGTTGTACTCCGATCAAGTGACAGGCCAGTGTTCAACTATCAGCCCGTCCCCTCACTGAACCACTGGTCGGGACTGTTCCCTTCTGTTGTGTGCCGTGCCGGGGCGCTCTCCAACGAAGGCCTCTGACCTGCACAGACAGGTCAGAGGCCTTCTTGCGTCTGAGTGGACCGGCGCGGCACGAGCGCCGGCTGCACGACTCGGCGCCGTTTCACGCCGGTGCGGTCGTTGATGAGGGCGATCAGCAGGTCGACCGCCTCGGCGCCCACCTGGTCCGGGCGGAGGCTGACGGTGGTGACGGGTGGGGTCGTCGTCGCGTAGTCCGAGTCTTCGCTGATGCACGCCACCAGCAGGTCGTGCGGTATCCGGAGGCCGTGTTCGCGGGCGGCGGCGAGGATGTTGTAGCCGGAGTCGGAGTAGACGCCTATGACGGCGTCCGGGCGGGGGGCGCGGGTCAGCAGGCGGGTCACCGCGGCTCGTTCGGCGGTGAAGTAGTCGGGCAGGGTGGCGTACTCCTCCACGAGGGCGGGCGTTCCCCGTTCGGCGCACCAGGTCGTGTAGGCGTGGCTGATCTGGTGCGGGTAGGCGTCGTCGTGGAGGGGCAGGGTCAGGCCGATGTGCTGGGCGCCGGCCTTGGTGAGGTGGTCGAGCAGGAGGCGGAGAGCCGCGTCGTGGTCGGCGTCCACCCAGGCGTCGCCCCAGCGCGGCTGGGGTGGCCGGCCTTCGCTCACCATCGGGATGCCGCGCTCGCGCAGGAGGGTTCGGACCGGGTCGTCGGCTCGGGGGGCCGCGTGGATGACGCCGGCCAGCGGCGTGTTGAGCCACATCCACGGGGACAGCGAGCTCGGCATCACCATGAGGAGGTAGCCGCGCTCGTGTGCCGCGGCCATCGCGCCCAGGGCCAGTTGGGCGTAGTACGGGATTTCGGTGTACGGGACGGGCAGGTCGCCGTAGGTCGTCATCGTCAGGCCCAGCACTCCGGTGCTGTCGCAGGACGTGCTGACGGGGGCGTAGCCGAGTTCGCGGACCGCGGCTATGACGCGTTGTCTGGTCGCCTCCGAGAGGCGGCCGGTGCCGTTGAGCGCGTTCGACACCGTGGCCGTGGACACCCCGGCCAGTGCGGCCACCGCGCCGAGCGTGGGACGCGTGCTCTTCATGTCCATTCCCGACAGCCAGGTACAGCTTGTGGTTAAGACGTTAATCACGCACCGTACCGGCGACAGCGGCTGGTACGGCCGCCGGGCCTGGTGTGTCATGTGGACAAGAGGGGACGCGGTGGAGGCGAGGATTTCTCAGGTGCGGCAACGCGCTGTACCTCCCGTCGTTGCGGCGCGATGGGCATTGTGGACGTTCGTCGTCGTCAACCTGGTGATCGTCGAGGTTCTGTTCTTCACGGCAGGGGCCGGCAAGAACGGGGTGCTCACGGTCGCGAAGTTCGTCGGCATGCACGCCGCTGTGCTGATGCTGTTCCAGCTGCTGCTGGTGGCTCGGCTGCCGTGGCTCGACCGGCGGATCGGCATGGACCGGTTGACGGTGTGGCACCGGTGGGTGGGCTTCACGCTGCTGTGGACCATCCTCAGTCACGCCGTGCTGGTGGTGCTGGGGTATGCGACGCTCGACGACGCGTCGATGGGCAAGACGTTCCTCGCGCTGGCCGGAGTGCCCGCGTCGCTGCTCGGGATGTGCGCCGCGCTGATCATCGTCGTGGTCGGTGTCGTCTCCACCCGGAACGTGCGGCGGCGGTTGCGGTACGAGACGTGGCACGGTCTGCACCTGATGCTGTACCTCGCGCTGGGGTTGGCGTTCGTCCACCAGTTGCTGGAGACCACGACCTTCAAGTCGTCCGTGCCCGCGAGGCTGTACTGGTGGGCCCTGTGGTTGTTCGCGTTCGGTGCCCTGGTCGTGGGGCGGATCGTGATGCCACTGTGGCGCAACGCCCGGCACCGGTTCGAGGTCGCGGCGGTCGTGCCGGAGTCGGACAACGTCGTGTCGGTGTACGTCACCGGTCGTCACCTCGACGAACTGCCCGCGAGGCCCGGTCAGTTCTGCGTCTGGCGCTTCCCCGGACACCGCCACTGGTGGCTCGCGAACCCGTTCTCGCTGTCGGCGGCGCCCGACGGCAGCACGCTGCGGCTCACCGCCAAGGCGGTCGGCAGCGGCAGCGCCGGGCTGCGGAACCTGGCGGTCGGGAGCCGCGTGTTCGTCGAAGGGCCGTACGGGGCGTTCACCTCGTTGCATCGCACGCAGCCCGGCGCACTGCTGATCGCCGGAGGTGTGGGGATCACACCGATTCGGGCGTTGCTGGAGGAGGAGGGCGCCGGCGATGTCGTCGTGCTCTACCGGGTGCGCAGCGAGAGCGACGCCGTGCTGGCCGACGAGGTGCGAGCCCTGGTCGCTGACCTGGGCGGGCGACTGCACCTGCTCACCGGCCGCACGGCGGACGGGGCGTCGCCGTTCGAGCCGGGCGCACTGCGTGACCTGGTACCCGACATCACCGAGCGGGACGTGTACGTCTGCGGCCCGGTCGCGATGACGTCGGCGGTGCTGGGTGCCCTGAAAAAGCTGAACGTTCCCGACCGGCAGGTGCACTCCGAGCGGTTCGGTCTCGCCTGACGGCACTACCGCCAGGTGGTGGCCACGTAGGTGTCGAAGCTGGTGGCCGGGCGGCCCAGCAGACGGGCGATGTCGTCGGTCGGGGTGGCCAGCAGGCCGTTGCGCATGCCCTCGAACATCGCGTTCAGCTCTGCGGTCTCGGGTTCGGGAACGCCTTGGGCGAGCAGGAGTTCGCGGTACTCGTCCGGGGTCAGCTTCACCAGTTCGGCGGTGGGAGAGATCTTCTTCAGCGCTGCGGCGAAGGTGATGGCTTCGGGGCCGGTCAGGTCGTAGGTCCGGCCGTCGTGCTCGCCGGACGACATCAGGGCCAGTGCGGCCACTTCGGCGATGTCCTGGACGTCCACGAACGGCTCCGGCGTGTCGTCGACCGGAAGGGACAGGCGGCCCGCGCGGACCTCGGACTCCCAGATGTCCTCGGAGAAGTTCTGGTTGAAGTTGTTGGCGCGCAGGACGGTCCACGGCAGGTCGCTGCCGTGGAGTGCCTGTTCGGCCGCGCGCATGCCCGCGAAGAACGGCGGCGGGACCTCGTCGAGGCCTCGACCGGAGAGCAGGACCAGGCGGACGCCTTCGGCCTGGGCGAGTCCGACGAACGGGGTGGCTGCGGCCGGGTCGTGCGGGGCGATCACGTAGGCCGCGGAGACGCCGTGCAGCGCCGGCTGCCAGGTGGACTCGTCGGACCAGTCGAAGCGGACCGCGCTGGTGCGGGAGGCCGGACGGACCTTCGCGCCGGACTCCTCGAGGGCACGGACAACGCGGCGGCCCGTTTTGCCGGTGGCGCCCAGGACAAGGATTTCGTGTGACATGGGTTCAGCCAACGCCACGGAACCCAGATCGACCATGCGTGAGAGTTCATCGATGATGTTCGATCGTATGGTGGTAGGCATGGAGGCGTTCGACGAACTGCTGCGCGGGGTGCGCGCGGACGGGGCCGGTGTGCGCCGGGTCGAGGTGGACGGCACGGAGGTGGTCTCGGGCCTCACGTTGTGGGCGGTGGCGTCGGGGACGCTGCGTGTTCTGGGACAACCGGCGACGGCCGGGGACATCGTCGTGGTGCGGGAAGCCGTTGCGGTGGAAGGGCGTGCGACGGTCGTCAGCGGGACCTACGACGTCATGGGGGCGGTGGCGCGGCGACTCACGGCGGTGTTGCCTGCCGCGTTGGTGGTGGCCGGGTCCGAGGAATGTGCGGCGTTCTATTCGAGCGTGGGCACCGATGGACCCGGTGTGGTGGCGGATCGGCTGCTGGACTGGATGATGGTGTGCGCGTTGCGGGACTGGTTCGACCGCGAGCACCGCGGTGGGTGGCTGGCCGCACTCGGAGACGAGGTGGTCGGACCCGTCCTGCGGGCGATGCACGCGGAGCCGGCGCGGGTGTGGACGTTGGCGTTGCTGGCCAGGGAGGCCGGGGTGTCGCGGACGACGCTGGCCGGGCGGTTCGCGCGGCTGGTCGGGGTGCCGCCGTTGACGTATCTGACCCAGTGGCGGATGGCTGTGGCGGCCGATCTGCTGGCCGAATCGGGGGCGACGGTGGCCTCGGTGGCGCGGCGGGTCGGGTACGCGGACGCGTTCGGGTTCAGCGCCGCGTTCAAGCGCGTGCTGGGGATGAGTCCGAGCGAGTGCCGTAGCCGGTGCGCCGCGAGCGCGTGAGCACCCGGGAAAGTTGGTGATCAGTGGTCGACCTGCTTCGGCATGCGACATCTCCCATCTACTACCGCGTGCTCGGCCGGTTCGCCGGCACGCTCAACCAGCTCGCGATCGACAAGCTCGAACTCGAACCGGGCGAGGCCGTGCTCGACATCGGCTGCGGGACCTGGGCGTTGACCCCCGCGCTCGCGGAAGCCGTTGGGCCGCAAGAACGTGTGGTCGCGCGGACCCGGACTACAGCCCGCGCATGGTGGACGTCGCGAGGCAGCGGGCCGCCAGGTGGCAGAACGTCGAGGTGTGGCTGGCCAAGAACACCAGGACGACGCGGTACCTGCGAGCGGCCTACCGCAGGATCGCGGGCTTCAAGGCGAGACCACGACCGCGGTCATGGCCAGGAAGCTCACGGACAAGGCCACGGGTTCGGTTTGCACACCTTGCCGTCCTGCGGGATGACCGCGCCCTGAGGAACGCCGCCGGTGATGCGGACGATCTCGTCGTTGGACACGCTGAACGTCTGCTGCATCATCACCGGGGCCGGGGCGCCCGCCGCCTCACACGGGCGGTGGCCCTGCCCGAAGGCGTGACCGGTCTCGTGGTTGACCATGTACTGGCGGTACGAGGTCAGGTCCGGCAGGTAGGCGACGGCGCCTCGGAACCAGCGGGCCGCGCTCAGGAACACGAAGCTGCCGTCGCGGCACGAGACGTCGACCGGGATCTCGAAGCCGCACACCGAACGCGCGGTGTTCTGCGAGGTCAGCCTGATGCGCACCGAGGCGGGGCCGGACACGCGCTGGACCGAACGGGCGCCGCGGGCCGTCCAGCCGCGAGGATCGGCGAGAGTGGCGTCCACGAAGGACGCGAAGGCCTGCTCGTCGACGGTGATGCCGTCCTCGACCTCGACGGCGTAGGTGCGCAACGGACCCGTGCCGACGACCGCGCCGGATCCCGGAACGACGTGGAACGTGCCGGTGCCGGACGCCGGGAAGTCAGGCCCGTCGGGCAGGTCCGAGCTGGAGGCGTAGACGCGCGCCGGTGGTGGCGCGAAAGAAGAAGCAGCCGGAGCAGCAGAAGGTGTCGTGGATGACGGCGTCGTGGTCGGGGCGGCCGCCGGGGACGTCTCGCCTGGCGGCTGCACGGTGGTGAGCAGCAGGGCGGTCAGTGCCATCGCCCCCAAGACCAGATGCACCTTCATGACGGCAACGCTCGCCGGAACTGATGAAGAACCTGTTTACGTCCCGCTTGACTGTCGTGAAGGACTGCATACTGCTGTGGTGTGTGCCCACATCCTCGTGGCCGAGGACAACGTTCACCAGGCGGAGCTCGTGCGCCGGTACCTCGAGCACGACGGGCATTCGGTGGTGGTCGTGCACGACGGGCGGGCGGCGATCGACGAGACGCGGCGGCGCAACCCCGACCTGCTGGTGCTGGACGTGATGATGCCGGTGGTGGACGGCATCGACGTGATACGTGCGATCAGGACCGAGTCGGACGTGCCGATCGTCCTGCTGACCGCGCGGTCCACTGAGGACGAGGTGCTGCTCGGGTTCGATCTCGGGGCGGACGACTACATCACCAAACCGTTCCGGCCGCGGCAGATGGTGGCTCGCGTGCGGACGATCCTGCGGCGCGCCGGACGGGCCCGCGAGACGAACGCGACGGTGCTGAAGGTCGGTGCCCTGACGGTCGACCCCATCAGGCACGAGGTG
This sequence comes from Lentzea nigeriaca, assembly GCF_016907955.1. Lineage (GTDB taxonomy): Bacteria > Actinomycetota > Actinomycetes > Mycobacteriales > Pseudonocardiaceae > Lentzea > Lentzea nigeriaca. Next base: position 84,161 of record NZ_JAFBCX010000006.1, read on the forward strand.
CACATCGAGGACGAGCTCGTGAACCTCACGCCCGCGGAGTTCCGGTTGCTCGCGAAGATGGCCGCGCAGCCGCAGCGGGTGTTCACGCGTGAGCAGTTGCTGGAGGACGGGTTCATCACCGCGCGCACGGTGGACGTGCACATGATGAAGCTGCGGCGCAAGATCGAGCGGGATCCGCGGCGGCCAGAGCGGCTGCTGACGGTGTACGGGATCGGGTACAAGCTCGTATGAAAAGCCTGCTGGTCCGGTTCTTCCTGTTCTCACTGGTGATCGCGGCGTGCTCGATCGCGGTCACGGCGTGGCTCGCGAGCCAGGCGACGACCGGCACGATCCGGCAGGAGCAAGGAGAGGCGCTCGAGACGGACGCGCAGATCTTCGACGAGGTGGTGAAGTACGCGGCCACGCACGACAGCTGGGCGAACGCACAGTCCGAAATGGACAGAATCGCGCGACAGCACGGACGCCGCATCGCGCTGGTCGACCGCAACGGCAAGAAGCTCGTGGACACCGGGGACGCGAACTCGCCGCAGCTGCCCATCACGCCCAAGGCGATCGTCGACCCGCTCAACGTCGACGGCAAGATCGACGCGAGGGCGGTCGGGCCGTTCAAGCTCACCGACGAGGAGTTCCGCACGCTGCACGCCTATGCCAGGCAACTGACGGCGTGCAACCCCAACATCAAGATCGTGGACGCGCCCAACGGACGGCCCCGGCTCTCCAACGACCAGCCCGGCAGCCTCTCGGTGTGGGAGGACTGCACGGTGGGCGACCGGCTGTACACGCTCACGGCGACGGAGACGGCCGCGTACGAGCAGTTGCAGAAGCTGTTCGCGGACTGCCTCGCCAAGCTGCCGGGTAACGAGCACGTCATGAACAAGCGACCGGGCTTCGTGACGTTCGACTGGGAGATCACGACGGTCCGCGACTCATCGCCAGAGGTGGGGGCGTGCATGGACAGCGCGCGCCGCACCCAGCTGGAGCCGTACGTCGCAGGCCCCGCACACCTGTACCTCACCTCGACGACCGGCGAGGAGCCGAGATCGATCGACCTGTCGACGACGGGCGTCACGCGGATCACGTTGGTGGCGCTGGGAATCCTCGCGCTGGCCGGGTTCGCGTCGTGGATCACCGCGACGCAGTTGGTGCGGCCGATCCGCGCGCTCACCGCCGCCACGAAACGCACGGCGGAGGGCGACCGCACCGCACGGGTCGACGGCGGCGCGGGCGAGATCGGCGAGCTGGCCAAGTCGTTCAACGCGATGTCCGAGAAGCTCGCCGAGACCGAACGGCAGCGGCAGGCGATGGTCAGCGACGTCGCCCACGAGCTGCGCACCCCGCTGGGCAACATCACCGGCTGGCTGGAGGCGACGCAGGACGGGCTCGCCGAACCGGACCCGCACCTGGTCGGCATGCTGCTGGAGGAATCCCTTCTGCTGCAACGACTCGTGGACGACCTGCACGACCTGGCGCAGGCGGACGCGGGCACGCTCAAGCTCCACCCGGAGCCGATCGCGCTCGACGACGTGGTGGACCAGGTCGTGAACGCGCAGCAGAACCGCGAGATCCTGCTGCGCGCCGCGACCACGCCCGTCAACATCACGGCCGATCCGGTGCGGCTGCGGCAGGCGCTCGGCAACCTCGTCGCGAACGCCGTCCGCTACACCCCGCCCGGCGGCGAGATCGTCGTGCGGCTCTTCCAGGACCAGAGCAACGCCGTCCTGGAAGTCGCCGACACCGGCACCGGGATCGCGCCGGACGACCTGCCGCACGTGTTCGACAGGTTCTGGCGCGCGGACAGGTCCCGCAGCCGCACCACGGGCGGCAGCGGGCTCGGCCTCGCGATCACCCGGCATCTGGTGGAGGCTCACGGCGGCACGGTGTCGGTGACCAGCACGCTCGGCGAGGGTTCGACGTTCCGCGTGGAACTCCCGCTGTGACCGATGAGTTCCGCCGGGCACGACGGTCTACCTGATCGAACCAACGGGAGGCAGTCATGATCACGCACTTCGTCCACCAGTCGGCCGACGGCTTCATCGAGGGCCCGAACGGCGAGTTCGACTGGCCGCTGATGGGCCCGGAGATGTCCGACCACTCGCTGGAGCTCTCCGGCCAGGCCGACACGCTGCTGTACGGGCGCAAGGTCTGGGACATGATGTCGTTCTTCTGGCCCCAGGCCGAGCAGCTCGACCAGTCCGAGCACACGCTTCGGTACGCGCCGATCTGGCGCGAGTCGCCCAAGGCCGTGGTGTCGCGGACGCTCACGGAGGTCGGCTGGAACACCCGCGTGTTCCGCGACCCGGCCGACCTGCCGGACGAGCGGATGATCCTCTTCGGCGGGTCGACGCTCGCCGCGAGCCTGACCGAGCGGGACATGATCGACGAGTACCTGATCTTCGTCCACCCGGTCGTGCTCGGCGGCGGCAAGCCTGTCTTCCAGCACCCCAAGCGGTTCGACCTCACGCTCACGGAGTCGAAGATCTACGACGGCAAGGTCGTGATGCTCAGGTACCAGCGGTGACGAGGTCCATGTTGATCATTCCGGCTGCCTGGGCGCCCTGCGCGGCGGCGACGATCACGATGGCCGCCGGGTCCGTGACGTTGCCCGCCGCGTAGACGCCCGGCACGCTGGTGCGCCCCTTGTCGTCGGTGCGCACGAACGAGCCGACCGGTGTCTCCGCGGTCTCGGCACCCAACGCCAACAGGAACTCGTCGCGCGGCTTGACCGGCGCCGAGTACACGAGCGCGTCGGCCGGAACGCGGCGCGAACCGGAGATCACCGCGACAAGGCGGTCGTCGTCCACCTCGATGCCGTCCACCGACGGCACGTGCGTGACGTCGTCCGACCACTGCCGCACCAGCGCGACCTTCATCTCCTCGCCGAACACGACGAGCTTCTGGTCGCGGACCTCGTAGCCGTGGCAGTACGGGCAGCTGAAGACGTCACGACCCCAGCGCGCCCGCAGGAAGTCCGGCACCTCGTCGACCAGGCCGGTCGCGAACAGCAGCCGCTTCGCCGTGACCACGCGGTCCGTCAGCTCGACCGCGAACCCGTCGTGGGTCTTCGTGACGCCGTGGACTGTGTCGTTGACGATCTCTCCGCCGTACCCCTCGACCTCGGCGCGACCGTGCTTGAGCAGGTCCAACGGCGAGAGGCCGTCACGAGAGAGGTAGTTGTGCATGTGCGCGGCCGGCTTGTTGCGCGGCTCGGCACCGTCGACCACCAGCACGCTCCTGCGCGCCCTGGTCAGGACGAGAGCGGCGCTGAGCCCGGCCGCTCCCCCACCGATGATCACCACTTCGTGTTCCATGACCCCACAGTGCGGTCGACAGTTCGAATTTGGCAACGTAAGTTGCCGTTATGGCAACAACCGTGGGGCAAAGGCTCGCCGCGCTGCGAGCGGAGCACGACCTGACGCTGGCGACGTTGTCCGAGATGACGGGCATCTCGAAGTCGACGCTGTCCCGGCTGGAGACCGACCAGCGCAAGCCGACGCTGGAACTGCTGCTGCCGTTGTCGCGTACCTACCAGGTGTCGCTCGACGACCTCGTGGGCGCGCCGGAGGTCGGTGATCCACGGGTGGTCATGAAGCCGCGCCGGCTCGACCACGGACGCGTCGGTATCCCGCTCACCAGGTCGATCGGGCCGCTGCAGGCCTGGAAGATGATCATCAATGACCCCGTGCTGCACGAACCGCGCGTGCATGAGGGCTACGAGTGGTTCTACGTGCTGAGCGGGCGGGTCCGGCTGCGGATCGGCGACAAGGAGGTCGTCCTGCGCGCGGGCGAGGTCGCGGAGTTCGACTGCCGCCAGCCGCACGCCCTCAGCAGCGCGGACGGCGCCCCGGCCGAGATCATCAGCCTGTTCGGCAAACAGGGAGAACGCATTCACACCCGCGCGGCCCCACCGAAGCAGTCATAGTGGAGCCATGTGCCGAAACATCCGGGTGCTCCACAACTTCGAACCGCCGGCGACGCCTGACGAGGTGCAGGCCGCGGCGCTGCAGTACGTGCGGAAGGTGAGCGGGGCGGCGAAACCGTCGGCGGCGAACCAGGCCGCGTTCGACAAGGCGGTCGCGGCGGTGGCGGCCGCCACCCAGGAACTGCTCGACGCGCTGGTGACGACGGCGCCGCCGAAGGACCGCGAGGTCGAGGCTGCGAAGGCGAAGGCCAGGGCCGCGGAGCGCTACGGACGTTAGCCGCGGACGCGGGTGTCGAGGTACATGCAGATCAGCTTGGCCGCGACGCCCGCGGAACCGACGATGAACGCCTGGTCGGGACCGAGCGTGAGGGCGATGGCCCACAGCAGCAGGGCGATCAGCACGAGGATGACCGTCACCTGCGCGGCGTGCGGCCACCGCGCGGGGCGGACGAGCCACCTCGTCGGCTGCCGCGGCTGCGGAACTTCCACGTCACCCGCACTATCGGGTGAACGCTCCGCTTGGACCGCCATCTCGCTCCTTGCTCCGATTGCTCATGCTGGACCCATTCTCCCGAGTTGATCTTCTACGGAGTGTTACTTCTGCTTGTCGTGCGGTGAGCGTTGCGTGAGCATCGCCGAACGGCAGACGAACGGTCATCGCCGTGATCGGCTGCAGGTTCGTCACCGTCCGTTTACAGATTGGGGTCCAGACCACCACATTGAGTGTGCTCGGTGGAGCAGTGACTCAACTCCAGGTAGTCGTTACACCGTTCGGAGCAGCGCCGTTTTTGTCGGACCCCTCGGATAACGTCAGGTGAAGAGAGCGGTACGAGGGGAGAAAGCGTTGCCGGACAACAACGTCAGCGTCACCGCACTGTCGTTCACCGAGTACGTCATGAGCGGCCAGCGTGGACGCATCAACATCGTGTCGGAGCAGCGGGGGATGTACCTGACCGACGACCCCAAGGTGTGCGGGTTCTACAACCCGATCCGCGACGCCATGCGCCGAGCGGTCAACTCGACCGAACCTGAACTGGAGCTGAAGAAGGCGATCCTGAACGCCAACCGGACGGGGCAGCCGCGAGCGTTCGAGGAGATCGCCGACGGGTTCCTGCCCTGGCTCGCGTCGTTCAAGGCCACCGGCGTGCCGGTCGAACTGGCGACCTACCGGGTCGGCGACCTCACGCTGAAGGTCCGCCCGCACCTGGGGTTGCGCAAGAAGGACGGGTCGACCTACGCGGTGCTCGTCCACACCAAGGAGGTGCCGCTGACCAGGGAGGCGGCGAACGTCGGGCTGCGGATCCTGCAGCACACCATCGAGGACACGCTGCCGGGGGCGACGCCGATGGTGCTCGACGTGCGGCGGGGCAAGGCCTACCAGATGCCGGCGCGGACGAACCTCGGGAAGCTGGACGTGCTGATCGCCGCCGAGGCGATGGGGTACGTGACGCACTGGCAGCTGTCCGGGCTGTTCGAGTCGGTGCGCGCGGTCTAGGGGGTGAGGCGGCGCAGCCCGTCCGGGGGGTCGGGCTGCGCCGTTCCGCTGTCGGCACAGTTCTCGGTGCGATCTCGGCTGCGGCACCGGACAACTCGCCGTGCCGCTGTCGAAGCAGGTCAGGCACGTGGTCGTCGTTGACCCGGAGCCGGCCAGGCCCTGCACTGGACGGACCACGAACGGCTGTTCCGCGAGGCGGACACGGGGAAGTTCGCGATCATCGCGAACGGGACGCCGCTCCGGCAGCACCGGCGATCCGGAAGGTGCTGGAGCAGTGGCTGGGCCGCCGGATGACCGCCGGCGCTACGCGAGCGCGTCGAAGGCGGCCGGGTACACGCCGCACGAGTGGACGGTCGGCTACACCCACGAGCACACGATCGAAGAGCTGGCGGGCAGCCTGTTCTCCGCGATGTCGCCGGAAACGCTGCCGTCACCGCAGGACCGTCCGCTCTTCAGCGAGAAGCTCCAGAAGGTCCTGCGCGCCGACACCTACAGCGAGCCGATCACCGTGACCGTGCTCAGCACGCTTTGATCATCGCGGCCAGCGCGTCGTGCTCCGCCTGGTCCACCGTGAGCTTGTAGGTGATCTTCACCGAGATCCAGTGCTGCGCATAGGTGCACCAGTAGGCCTGCACCGGCGGCTTCCACTTCGCAGGGTCCTGGTCGCCCTTGGCGCGGTTGGTCTTCGCGGTCACGGCGAGGAGCTGGATGCCGCCGAGGTCGTTGGCGAACGCCTTGCGCTCGTCGTCGGTCCACTTGTCCGCACCCGACCGCCACGCCTCGGCCAGCGGCACGGTGTGGTCGATGTCGACCTCACCGGCGTCCTTGATCACCACGTTGTCGTAGGGACTGTTCCAAGTGCCCGAAACGACCTTGCAGTCCTTGTCCGACTTCACGTCGGTGCCCTGACGCTGCAGCACGATCTCCCTGGTGTCGCAGGAGTTTCCCTGCGAGGCCCAGTGCGGGAAGCGGTCACGGCTGTAGCCCGCCATCTTGCCCTCCGGCGCGATCTGCAACGCGCCGAGATCGGACGAACCGGTCGGAGCGGACCCGGTGGGCGCGGGCTTGTTCTCCTTGGAGGACTGGAGATTCGTCAGGTACCAGCCCACGGCCACGAGCAGCACGAAAACCACCAGGGACGTCACCGCCGCGCGATTCATGCGCCCATGATCGAGCATGCCGATCACAGACCGATCAACCGGCCCGCGATCGGCATGTCGTCGTTATGGACGGGACGTCAGGTAGCCGCCCATGTTCTTGAAGTACTCGTGGGCCTTGAGCTCGGTCCCGTCGGCGGTGCGAACCTTCTTGACCAGCAACGCCTTGCTGCGGCCACGCCGGGCCTCCGCTCCGGCGACGATCGCCACGCCGTCGCCCTCGCGGTAGAAGATGCGGCCGGGAGTGCCGCCGTAGACCGCTTCGGACACCTCCGCCTCGATGATCTCCAGGCGCTGCCCGCGGTGGAAGCAGAACGCGCTCGGGTACGGCGCGCACTGCGCCCGCACCAGGCGGTCGAGCTCCTCGGCGGTCCAGGTGAAGTCGATCCGCAGGTCCTCCTCGGCGCGCTTGTGGAAGAACGAGGCCTGCGAGCGGTCCTGCTTGACGAAGTCGGTCCGGCCGGACGCGATCTCGGCGAGGCCGTCGACGGTGATCGGGCCGAAGAGCTCCAGCGTCTTGGCGAACAGGTCCGCCGTCGTGTCGCGTGGACCGACCGGGACCGACCGCTGCAGCACGATGTCGCCGGCGTCGAGCGTGTCGTCCATCATGTGCGCCGTCACGCCGACCTCCTTCTCGTCGTTGAGCAGCGCCCAGATCAACGGCGAGAAGCCCGCGTACTTCGGCAGCAGCGAGTCGTGCACGTTCAACGTGCCGTGCCTGGGCAGCGCGAAGACCTGCGGCGGGATCCACGTGCGCCAGTTGCAGGCGACGATCACGTCGGGGTCGGCCGACTTGAGCTTGTCGAGCAGCTCCTGGTCCTCCGGACGCTCGCGGACGACGACCTCGACGCCGTTCTCGCGAGCCAGGTCCTCGACCGAATCGCTCCAGATCTTCTCGTACGCGCCCTCACCCCTGGGGTGGGTCACCACCAGGACGACCTCGTGCTCGGACGCCAAAAGTGCCTGCAGGGTGCGGTGACCCCAGGTCTGGAACCCGAACATGACGATCCTCATGGGGTGTCCTCCTTCATTCCGAGATACGGTCAGGCTAACCTAACCAGCGGCTTGCCAGGGCAGCTTAGCCTCACCTAAGTTCAATGCTCATGCATCCGATCCACGACATCGTCGGCATCGGGTTCGGTCCCTCGAACCTGGCGCTCGCCATCGCTCTCACCGAGCACGACGAGCAGGCCGAAACCCCTGTCACCGCGGTGTTTCTCGAACGCCAGGAGGCGTTCGGCTGGCATCGGGGCATGCTGCTCGGCGACGCCACCATGCAGGTGTCGTTCCTCAAGGACCTGGTCACCATGCGGAACCCGGCCAGCCGCTTCTCGTTCCTCTGCTACCTGCGGGATCGCGGCCGGCTCGTCGACTTCGTCAACCACAAGAACCTGTTCCCGCTGCGCGTCGAGTTCCACGACTACTTCGAGTGGGCGGCGGCGCAGGTCGACGACATGGTGGCCTACGGCACCGAAGCCGTTGGCGTGGAAGCGATCCAGGACGACCTGTTCGAGGTGACCACCTCCACCGGAGACGTGTACCACGCACGCAACCTCGTCTTCGCGACCGGACTGCGGCCCACCGTGCCGGACGGCGTCGAGCTGTCGGACCGCGTGTGGCACAACAGCCAGTTCCTGCACCGCATCGGTGAGCTGGAGAACCCGAAGCGCTGCGTCGTCGTCGGCGCCGGGCAGAGCGCCGCCGAGGCCGTGGCGTACCTGCACCGCGAGTTCCCGGACACCGAGGTGTGCTCGGTGTTCTCCCGCTATGGCTACTCCCCCGCGGACGACAGTTCGTTCGCGAACCGCATCTTCGACCCCGAGGCCGTCGACCACTACTACGACGCCCCGGACGCCGTGAAGCAACGGCTGATGGACTACCACCGCAACACCAACTACTCCGTGGTCGACGTCGACCTCATCGCGCAGCTCTACCGCACCGTGTACCAGGAGAAGGTCCTCGGCAGGCAACGCCTGCGGATGATGAACCTGACCAGGCTGGTCGCGGTCGAGGAGACCTCGACGAGCACGCGAGCGGTGATCCAGTCGCTGGTCACCGGCGAGCAGGAGCTCCTGGACACCGACCTCGTGCTGCTCGCGACCGGGTACGACGAGGCCGCGCCGGTCCTCGGTTCGCTCGACGAGGCCTGCGCACGCGACGAGCAGGGCCGTCTGGTCGTGGGACGCGACTACCGCGTGCGGTCGTCGTTGCGCGGCGGCATCTACCTGCAGGGCGGCACCGAGCACTCGCACGGCATCACGTCGTCGCTCCTGTCCAACGTCGCGGTGCGTTCGGGTGAGATCCTGGCTTCCGTGCTGACCAACACTCCTGTGCCGGTCCTCGCGACCGCGTGAAACTCGACCTGAAGCTGACGGGCTGCCGGGCCGTCACGATGGACCCGGCGCACCCGGCCGCGCACACGATCGGCATCTGGCAGGGCCGCATCGCCGGGCTGGACGACCAGGTCGCGGACCTGCCCGCCACCGAGACCGCCGACCTCGGCAACGCCGTGGTGCTGCCGGGTTTCATCGACGCGCACACGCACCTCGCGTGGAACGGCCGCCGCAGCCGCACCGTGGATGTGACGGGCCTGACCACGGTCGCCCAGGTCCTCGAACGACTCGCGAACGCGCCGGGCGAGGGCTGGATCGAGGCGTCCGGCTACGACCGGCGGATCATGGACCGGCCGCTCACCGCCGCCGACCTGGACCCGGTCACCGGTGACCGGCCGCTCTACGTCGCGGACATCTCGGGGCACGCGTGCGTGGTGAACTCCGCGGTGCTGCGGCAGCTTCCGGAGATCACCAGTGACGGCTGGCTGACCGAGAACGACCAGCTGGCCGCGCGGTCGTTGCGGCTGCCGTACTCGCTCGACGAGATCACCGCCGAGCTGCACGAGAGCGCGCGGCAGGTGCTGGCCGAGGGCGTGACGATGTGCGCGGAGGCGGGCATCGGCGCGGGCCTGATCGCGAGCAGCCCACTCGAAGCGGCCGCGTACCAGCGCGCCCGGCTGCCGATCCGCGTGCAGCTCATGGTGTCCGCGTACGTGCTGCACGACGTCGCCGCCGACCCGGCGGACGGCATCGCTCGGGCGATCGACCTGGGCCTGCACACCGGGTTCGGCGACGACATGCTGTCGATCGGCGCGATGAAGCTGTGGACCGACGGCGGCATGATCGCGCGCACGGCCGCGTTGTCCGAGCCCTACGCCGGCACCGGCAACTCGGGTCAGCTCGCGGAGTCCGAGGAGTTCATGCGGGCGGCGATCGTCGACGGCCACAACGCGGGATGGCAGCTCGCGATCCACGCGATCGGTGACCGCGCGATCGACTTCACGCTGGACGCGGTGGCGCAAGCACAACGGCAACGTCCGCGCGCCGACGCCCGGCACCGCATCGAGCACTGCGGTCTCGTCCGCCCGGACCAGCTCGACCGGATCGCCGCCCTCGGCCTGATCCCCGTGGTGCAGCCGACGTTTCTCTGGTCGTACGGCGACGACTACAGCGAGATCATGGGCCCGCAACGGGCACCCTGGATGTACCGAGGCCGGTCGTTCCTCGACCGCGGGATCACCGTCGCGGGCAGCTCGGACCGCCCGGTCGCGGACGGATCCCCGTTGCGCGCCATCGAGTTCATGGTGCGGCGGCGTTCCTCAGGCGGCCGCGCGGTGGGTCCGGGCGAGGCGATCACCGTCGAGGAGGCGCTCCACGCGTACACGCTCGGCAGCGCCTACGCGTGCCGCAAGGAGCACGTGCTGGGCAGCCTCACGCCGGGTAAGCTCGCGGACCTCGTGGTGCTCGGCGCCGACCCGCGCACGAGCGACGCGATCGCGGACATCCCCGTGCTGGCCACCATGGTCGGCGGCACCCTCACGACTCAGCGATCTTCTTGATCGCCGCGAGCCGCCGATCCCACTGCGAGGCGAGCGAGGCCATCCACGTGGCGGTGGCGTCCAGCGCACCGGACCGGACGGAGAAGTTGTTCTCCCGCCCGGCCCGTTCGGACGCCACGAGCTCGGCCTTCTCCAGCACTCCCAGGTGCTTCACGATCGCCTGACGGCTCACCGGTAACTCGGTCGCGAGCGCCGACGCCGAGATCGGCCCCTTCGCCGCCACGAGATCGAGCACCCGCCGCCGCATCGGATCAGCGAGCGCGGCCAGCACGTCGTCGACCTGACTCACTTCTCCAGGTACTCCCGCAGCTCGTCGAGTTCGTGGCCCCAGCCGCCGACGTTGCCGGACGCGTAGCGCTCCTGCTCCTCCGGCGGCAGGTCGAGAGAGGTGAACCCGCTCTCCACGACCTGCAGCAACGTGCCGCCCTCCGCGGGCGTGAGCGTGAACTCGACCAGCGTCGCGTTGCCGGGCACCGGATCCGGCCCCAGCGGACCCGACCAGCGCCACGAGAAGAACGACTCGGGCTCGACCTTCTCGATGATCGCACGCCCGGTGCCGTGTTCGGCCCACGTCAGCGTGACCTCACCACCAGGCGCGAGCTCCGACATGCTCGCCCCGGCGTCGCCGAACCACGTCCCGAGGTGCCCGGCCGAGGTCAACGCGGCCCAGACGCGCTGCGGCGACGCGTTGATCAGCACATCGCGTTCGATCCGGTCCACACCCCACCTCCTGCAACCCGGCGGTTGCAGGAAAGCCTACTGCAGGTGGAACGTGGTGGCCAGCGTCGTGAGCCGGTCGGTGATGTCCGCGTAGGCGTTCGTGCGCCGAACCCAGTTCTGGCACCCGCTCGACGCCGACGGAGGCGTCCCGAGCGGCGACACCGCGTCCGTCACCCCGTACTCCAGCCGATAGGCGAGCACGGCGATCGCCGACTCGAGCCAGAACGACGGATCCGGCGTGGGGATCTCGCCGAGCCCGACCCGGAACCACACGGGCATCCGCGCGTACTGCCCGAGCGCCTCGGAAATCCGCCGAGCAGCGGCTTCCTTGATCTCCCCGCGAGCCTTGTCCCCAGCCAGCACGGCCTCGGTCCGCCACTCCTCCGCCATGGCGTCCTCGTCGGCCTCCAACCGCGCCGCGGCTCTCTTCGCGCTCGCCTCGTTGGCGTTGATCAACCACTCCATCTGCCGCACCTCGTGCGACAGCGCGTCCCGCTCGAACCGCGGCACCCGCCCACCGTCCAGCTTGGACCGTGCCTCGTCCCGCCGAACCTTGAGCCCGTCGAACTCGAGCACCTCCTGGTTGAGCTCGACCCGAGCCGGATCCGCCAGGATCTCCTGCTCGGCGTCCCAGGCCCTGCGCAACGCCTCGACCAACGGCGCGACATCACCGGCCACCGCGTCCAGATCGACCAGCGGCCCGTCCCCGGCCCCCGACAGCCGCCTCTCCAGCACGGTCAGCCGGGCGGTGACGCGTTCCAGCCCCGCCGCCAGCTGGCCGACGTGACTGATCAACGTGGCGACCTGCGGCTCGACCACGTCAAGCCGTTCCTTCTCAGTGGGCACGCGCCCAGCGAACCGGACACCACACCCCAGGCCAAGGCACCGATCACCAAATGCACGCATTTGGGGGCCAGACTTCCGCCCACCAGTGGCACCCACCCCTCACGCACCGTCACCACAGTGAGTGGACAGCGTCAAAACGAGGTATTACTAGTAGATGGCGACCTCCGTTACTGAGACCGAGCGCAAGTACGAGGCACCATCGGACGCGAGCCTGCCGGACCTCACGGACATCACGGGTGTGGCAACGGGCCCGGAGGAGTTCGACCTGGCCGCCACGTACTACGACACCGACGACTACCGCCTGGCCCGAGCAGGCGTGACCCTCCGCCGCCGCGTGGGCGGCGAAGACGAGGGCTGGCACCTCAAACTCCCCGCAGGCGAAGACTCCCGCCAGGAAGTCCGGGTCCCCCTCGGCCGCGCCGTGAAGCAGCCCCCGAAGGACCTCTCGTCCTTGGTCCGAGCCCACACCCGAGGCTCCACCCTCGCCCCGGTCGCCGAAATCCACACCAACCGCCGTCGCTGGCAACTGACCAACGGCAACGGCGAACTCCTCGCCGAAGTCGTCGACGACGTGGTGACCGCCCAGACCATGGGCTCCTCAACCACCACCACCTCGTGGCGCGAGATCGAGGTGGAACTGGGCGAAGGCGGCGACCGCGCCCTTCTCGACACAGTCGAACGCCACCTGGGCGACGCGGGCATCCACCCGTCGTCCTCAAAATCCAAGCTCTCCCAGGTGATCGGCGTGAAACGAGACCCGATCCCCAGCCTCGGCAAAAAGCCCACAGCAGGCGAGGTGGTCCTCGCCTACCTCCACGAACAGCGCGCCGCCCTGCAGAACCAGGATCCCCGAGTCCGCCGCAACGAGCCTGACGCCGTCCACCAGATGCGAGTGGCCACGCGCCGCATGCGCTCCGCCCTCCAGGCTTTCGGCAAGATCGTCGACCGCGAGTCCACCCGCACCATGACCGACGAACTCAAGTGGCTGGCCACCGTCCTGGGCACGTCCCGAGACCTGGAAGTCCTCCGCTCCCGCTTCGAAAACGCCCTCCACGCCCTCCCGCCAGAACTGGTCCTGGGCGACGTGGCGGCCCGCCTGACCCGACACTTCGCCCCACTGGAAGCCAAGGCGCACAACGACTCCATCGCCGCCCTGGACGGCAGGCGCTACATCGCGCTGCTCAACTCCATCGACACGTTGCTGGCGACCCCACCTCTCACCAAACTGGCCTCCGGCAAGGCAAAGGACGTCCTGCCCGCCCTCGTGGAAAAGGCCCACCACCGCCTCGACGTCCGCATCAAAGCCGCCCTGGCAACGCAAAACAGCGACGAACCGCTCCACGAGGCCCGCAAGGCCGCCAAACGTCTGCGCTACAGCGCCGAGGTGGCCGAGCCCGCACTCGGCAAGCACGCCAAGGCACTCCGCAAGCGAGCCAAGGAAGTCCAAACACTCCTCGGCGAACACCAGGACTCGGTGGTGGCGCGCCCCGTCCTGCTCACTCTGGGCCGGGGCGACGAGAACGGCTTCACCTTCGGCCTGCTGTACGGCCAAGAGGTGGAGCTGGCGCACAAAACCGAGGCAGCACTCCCGGCGTTGTGGCAGAAGCTGACCAAGGAACACCTCTAACGCGCAGTTGGCGAGCGGCGGGGCCGAAGGAGCCGAATCACCCGATACCGGGCCTGGTCCGGGTGGGCCCCGTCACGCCCCACCCGAACGCGACCACCTACGGACGACCAACCGGCAGACGCCGACGCAACCGGGGGACGACCCACGAAACCGCCGCGCACCCCAGAGCAGCCCCATTGGTCTAAACCTTGACACCCACCCCAACCGCCTGAAACCGTAACGATTCGCCGCCACCAAGGTCCCCCCGCACTTGGAGGATTGGCGTGAAATCAATCAGAGCGCAAGCAGCACTCACAGCGCTGGCGATCGCCGCTTCAGGAGTCCTGGTGGCCGGAACAGCAGAAGCCGCAACCTCCCTGCAGGAACTGGTCCCCCAGCCGGCCCAGCTGCAACCGAGATCAGACTCCTTCACGCTCTCCGCAGACGCCAAGATCCAACTGGCCACCGAAGACGCCCGCAAACCGGCCGAACTCCTGGCAGGCATCCTGCGCCGCTCAACAGGATTCCCACTCCCGATCACCACGGGAGTAACGGGCGACGGCGTAGTCCTCCTCAACGGCGCCGACCCGAAAACCGGCCAGGAGGGCTACCAGCTGGACGTGACCCCGAACCAGGTCATCATCCGAGCCAACACCACAGCGGGCCACTTCAACGGCATCCAAACGCTCCGCCAACTGCTCCCCCCGAAAGCGGAGGCGAAGACAAAGCAGCCGGCCCCGTGGACGGTCCCCGGCGCCAGCATCCTGGACTACCCGAGGTACCACCACCGAGGCGCCATGCTGGACGTGAGCAGGCACTTCTTCACCCCGGACCAGGTGAAGCGCTACATCGACCAGATAGCGGCGTTCAAAATCAACTACTTTCACCTCCACCTCAGCGACGACCAGGGCTGGCGCCTGGAGATCAAGAGCTGGCCCGACCTGACCAAGATCGGTGGCAGCACGGAGGTGGGCGGCCGCAAGGGCAGCCTCTTCTACACCCAGGACCAGTACAAGGACCTGGTCGCGTACGCGGCGAACCGGGGCATCACGGTGATCCCCGAGTTCGACATGCCGGGTCACACCAACGCCGCGCAGGCGAGTTACGGCGAACTGAACTGCGACGGCAAGAAGCGGCCGCTCTACACGGGCACGGACGTGGGCTTCTCCTCCCTCTGCATCAGCAAGGAGATCACGTACAAGTTCATCGACGACGTGGTCAGGGAGGTCAGCGCGATCACGCCGGGCCAGTACTTCCACATCGGCGGTGACGAGGCCCTGAGCACGCCCGACGCCGACTACGTCAAGTTCATGAACCGCGTCCTGCCGATCGTGAAGAAGTACGGCAAGACCACCACGGGCTGGCACGAGTTCATCAAGACCACCAAGGACACCGCGCTGGTCCCGCAGTTCTGGGGCACCACGACGTCCGACGCGAACGTGGCCGCGGCGGCGCAGCGCGGCAACAAGATCCTGATGTCGCCCGCGAACCGGCTCTACCTCGACATGAAGTACAACAAGAACACCAAGCTGGGCCTGGACTGGGCGGGCTACGTCGAGGTCGAGGACGCCTACAACTGGAACCCCGGCGCCTACCTGAGCGGCGTGACCGAAGCAAGTGTCCGTGGCGTGGAAGCTCCACTGTGGACGGAGACCATCCGGACGAACGCCGACATCGAGCAGATGGCGTTCCCGCGGCTCCCGGTGGCGGCCGAGCTCGGCTGGGCACCGGCGAGCGTCCACGGCTGGGACCGCTTCGCGCCACGGCTCGGTGCGCAGGCGCCGCGGTGGAAGGTCCAGGGCGTCAACTACTACGCGAGCAGCCAGGTGCCCTGGAAGAAGTAGACCCTAGAAGTAGCCCTGCGCGCGGTCGGAGTAGCTGACCAGCAGGTGCTTCACGCGGCGGTACTCGGCGAGCGTCGCGGCGCTCGCCGAGTGCGCGTAGTAGTTGTTGACCCACACCCGCTCGGCGGTGAGCTCCTGGCCGATGTTGTGTGCCAGGGCGAAGTTGCGGCACCAGATGCCGGCGCCGAGCTGGGCGGTGGCCTCGTTGGCGATCTTGACCGCGTCGTCGCGGTCGTCGAACCTCGTCACCGAGACGATCGGGCCGAGGACCTCGTCGGCGAACACGGCGGAGCGGTGGTCGCCCTCGAAGATCGTGGGCTGGACGTAGTGGCCGGAGGCCTCGCCGCCGGTCACCAGCCGCGCGCCCTCGGCCTTGCCGCGCTCGATGTAGGCGAGGACGCGGTCGCGCTGCCGCAGCGACACCACCGCGCCGACCATCGTGTCCGTGTCGAGCGGGTCGCCCGATCTGAGCTGCTCGGTGCGCTGGGTCGCGAGGTGCAGCAGCTCCTCGTAGACGCCGGTCTGGATCAGCGCGCGGGACGGGGCCGTGGAGACCTCGCCCTGGTTGGCCGCGAACATCGCGAAGCCCTCGAGGGCCTTGTCGAGGAAGTTGTCGCGTTGCGCGGCCACGTCGGCGAAGAAGATGTTCGGGCAGCGGCCCGCCACGACCGGATGATCTTCTGATCCGGTGACCACGTTCACCACACCGGGTGGCAGCAGGTCTGCGATGACGTCG
Organism: Lentzea nigeriaca; assembly: GCF_016907955.1. GTDB lineage: Bacteria > Actinomycetota > Actinomycetes > Mycobacteriales > Pseudonocardiaceae > Lentzea > Lentzea nigeriaca. The sequence goes on from NZ_JAFBCX010000006.1 coordinate 100,376, forward strand.
AGCAGGACGTGGATCGACGCGGGCGTCTGCAGTGCGGGCTCCAGCACCACGGCGTTGCCCGCGGCGAGTGCGGGGGCGAGCACGCGGCCCGCGTTCATCAGCGGGAACGTCCACGACAGCCGTTCGTGCACCACGCCGAGCGGCTGGAACGAGCGGTAGTCACAGGTGTCGAGGCCGAGCTGCTCGACCTCGCCGGCCTCGGTGCGGATGACGGCGGCGAACTGGCGGAACTGCTCGATCAGCAGCGGGACGTCGGCGACCAGGGCCTCGCGCACCGGCTTGCCGTTGTCCCACGTCTCGGCGACCGCGAGCTCGGTGGCGTGCTCCTCCACCCGGTCCGCGATCTCGCCCAGGACCGTGGCGCGCTCTCGTGCCGTGGTGCGTCCCCACGACCGTGCGGCCCCGCTGGCCGCGTGCAGCGCACGTGCCCGGTCGGCGTCGGTACCGCGGGCGACCTCCGTGAACACCTCACCCGTCACCGGCGTGACGTTCTCGACGTACTCGCCGGAGACGGGCGGCACGTGGTCGCCGCCGATGAAGTGGTCGTACCTCGGCCGGTACGCGACCACGCTGCCGGGCTGACCCGGTGCCGCGTACTGCGTCATTCTCGACTCCTGTGAACGAACGGCCCGCTGAACCGTTGAAGTGCGGAAGGTGAGAAAGTAAGCAGCAGAACGTTGCATGCTCGTTGCAAGCCGTGGATGGACCAGTGACCCAGGACCCCGTGCAACACGCACTGTTGCTGAGTCGCGTCAGAGATGCCGTGTTGAGTGGTACTCGCACGCTCAATTCGCCACGCTCGGTGATTTCCGCGTCGTGGCAACGGTCACTCGCCGCCAACGTCGATCCCGACCTGCACACCGCGCCCACCGTGTTCGCCGCCGACGAGCTTCCCGGCCTGCGCGAACGGCATCCGCTGCACCCGAGCCTGCCGGTGCTGCGCGAGACCCTGCTCGGTTTCGCCGAGGAGGCGGGCCACATCATGATCGTCGCGGACGCGCAGGGCCACATCCTGTGGTGCGAGGGCGCCAGCGACACCCGCGCGAGCGCCGAGCACGTCGGCCTCGCCGAAGGAACACGCTGGTCAGAGGACGCCGCGGGCACGAACGGCATGGGCACCGCGCTCGCTACGAACTCGGCCGTCACGGTCCACTCCGCCGAGCACCTGGTGCGGACGTACCACCGCTGGACGTGCGCGGCGAGCCCGATCCGCGACCCGGACACCGGCACGACGATCGGGGTCGTCGACCTCAGCGGCCCGATCCGGACGGTCCACCCCTCGATGGTGGCGCTCGTGTCCGCGTCGGCCAGGCTCGCCGAGTCGGAGATGCTCGCCAGGATGCACGCGCAGGACGACGAGCTGCGGGCGCGCAACATGCGGCACCTGATCGCGTTGCGCGGCGAGCCCGGCGCGCTGCTCAGCCCCACCGGCCGGGTCGTGGCCGTTGAGCCGTACGGACTGCTGCCCGCCCGCGTCGACGTCTCCAGCGACCGGGTGCGGCTGCCGGACGGCCGCGAGGCGCTGCTGGAGCCGCTCGCCCAGGGCTACCTGCTGAGGGTGCCGAGGCAGCGGCACGTGCGGCGCTCGGTGCTGTCGCTGTCGTTCCTGCTGCAGGAGCCGAAGGTCGTACTGGACGGGCGTGAGGTGCCGATCTCGTTACGGCACGCGGAGATCCTGTGCGCGCTCGCGTTACACGGGCGGCTGTCGGCCGACCAGCTGGCGTTGCGGCTCTACGGCGAGCGCGGCAACCCCACTACCGTGCGCGCCGAGCTGCACAGGCTGCGGGCGCAGCTGGGCGCCGACGTGCTCACGACCAGGCCGTACGGGCTGACCGCGGACGTCGAGGCGGACTTCCTCTCCGTACGCGCGGCGCTCAAGGCAGGCGACGTCAAGCTGGCCGCATCCCGGTACCGCGGCGCGCTGCTCCCCCGGTCCGAGGCGCCGTTCGTGCTGGCGGAGCGCGACGAGCTGGCGAGCGGTGTGCGCAAGGCGATCCTGTCGCGCGGCGACGCGAACGCGCTGTGGACGTTCACCCAGACCGACTCGGGCGAACACGACTGGGAAGCGCTGGAACAGCTGGTCAGGCTGCTGCCGGCGAACGACGTGCGCGCCGCGATCGCGACCGCCCGGATGCGGAGACTCAGTCAGGAGGATTGACAAGAGTCTCACCAACTGAATATCTTCCCAACTAAGAGACTTAGTGGGGAGGATTCTCATGCGCGTACTTATCATCGGAGCAGGGACCGGTGGCCTGTGCCTGGCGCACGGGTTGAAGAAGGCCGGCGTGGACGTGGCGCTGTTCGAGCGCGACCGCACGCCGCGCAGCATGCTGATCGGCTACCGGGTCGGGATCAGCCCGGACGGCAGCAAGGCGCTGCACAACTGCCTGCCGGCGGACGTGTTCGCCGAGTTCGTCCGCACGACGGCCCGGCCGGCCACGCGGATCAACATGCGGACGGAGAAGTACAAGGAGCTGCTGGTCGCCGACATCCCGCAGGCCCGCAACCCGGCCCACCGCGAGAACTCGGTCAGCCGGATCGCGATGCGGACGGCGCTGCTGAACGGCCTGGAGGACGTCGTCCGGTTCGACAAGAAGTTCACGCACTTCAGCCGCAACGACGACGGCTCGGTCACCGCCTTCTTCGACGACGGCACGTCCGAGACCGGTGACGTGCTGGTGGGCGCGGACGGCGCGCAGTCCAAGGTGCGCAAGCAGTACCTGCCGCACGCGAAGGTCGTGGACACCGGTATCACGACGATCGCGGCCAAGCTGCCGTTGACGCCGGAGAACGTGAAGCTGCTGCCGCCGCAGGCCGACGGCGCCGTCACGCTGCTCTACGGGCCGAAGGGCGCGTTCGTGATCATCCACGTGATGCGGTTCGATCGCCAGGAAAATGATGACAGTGGTGTGGAGGACGACTACATCATGTGGGGCTACGCGGCCTCGCACGACAAGTTCCCGGACCTGAAGGGCATGGACGGGGAGCAGCTCAAGCAGGTCGTGCTGGACATGACGCCGAAGTTCCACCCGAACCTGCGCGAGCTCTTCCGGCTCGGCAACCCCGAGACGGCGTTCCAGATCAAGGTCCGCACGTCGGAGCCGATGGCGCCGTGGGAGTCGAGCAACGTCACGCTGATCGGCGACTCGGTGCACCTGATGACGCCGGGCCGCGGCATCGGGGCGAACACGGCACTGCGGGACGCCGAACTGCTGTGCCGCAAGCTCACCGAGGCCCACCACGGCAAGAACCTCGTGCAGGCGATCTCCGAGTACGAGAAGGAGATGATCAGGTACGGGTTCGAGGCGGTGCAGTCGTCACGTGAGCAGATGGACGGCAACGGCGCCATCCACAAGCCCGTCATCGGACGGGTCGTGCTGGCGTTCCTCCGCACGTTCCTGCGGGTCACGAACGCGCTGCCGCCGCTCAAGCGCCGCATGATGGCCAGGGACATGGCCGAACGTGATCACGTAGATTCAGCCCATGAGGTGGTTCACGCCGGGTGAGGTGGTCGTGCGGCGGGAGGTGCTGCACGGCAAGGTCTGGTCCGAGATGCCGACGCGGGTGGTCGTCGACGAGCCGGGCCTGCTCGCGGTCTTCGTGGAACCGGGCACCCGGCTCACCTACCCCGACCACCACCACCCGCACCCGTGGGACAAGCCCGATCGCGGGTTCTGGCGCGGTCACGGCAAGCTCATGCTGCACCGGCCCCAGGACGCCTACTCGGTCGACCTGTTCTGGAAGGGCGACGACCGGGTCTTCGGCAACTACTACCTGAACCTGCAGGCTCCCTACCGCCGCACGTCCGACGGTTTCGAGACGCTCGACCACGCGCTGGACTACACGATGGCGGGGGACGGCACATGGGAGCAGCGCGACCTCGACGAGTTCGAGGAGCAGGTCGCGTCCGGCAAGTACTCGGCGGAGGAAGCCGAGGCGATCCGGGCGGAGGGCCACAAGATCGAGAAGATGCTGGCGTCCGGCGAGATCTGGTGGGACACGGCCTGGGCGGACTGGCACCCTCCCGCGGAGTGGCGGTGAAGGTCCGGCCGCTCACCTTCGACGCTCTCGTCTCCGAGATCGTCGGCAGGGTGTCCGCCCTGCCGGGCCGGGTGCGGGTGCTGATCGACGGAGCACCCGCGGCCGAGCCGGGCAAGCTCGCCGACGCCGTCGTGGAACCGTTGCGCGCCTTGGGCCGCGCGGTGCAGCGAGTGTCCACTGAGGACTTCCTGCGACCGGCGTCGGTGCGGTTGGAACACGGCCGCACCGACCCGTACTCCTACCGGCACGACTGGTTCGATTTCAACGGACTGCAACGAGAGGTCCTCGACCCGGCGATGGACGGCAAGGTGCTGCCGTCGCTGTGGAACGCGGCCACCGACCGGGCCAGCCGAGCCGAGTACGTGGACCTGCCGGAGAACGGCGTGGTGATCGTCGACGGCACGTTGCTGCTGGACCGCTGGCTTCCAGCCGAACTGACCGTGCACCTGTGGCTCTCCCCCGGCGCCCTCAGGCGCAAGACCGCGGAGCAGTGGACGCTGCCGGCGTTCGACGACTACGAGCCGGTGGCGGACCTCTTCGTGCGCTACGACCACCCCGATCGGCCAGGTCTGGTCGAGTCGTGAACCACCGCTTTTGATGAACCACTCTCGCTGCCGCGGACATAGACGGGCTGAGAGGAGGGTCCGTGACCGACGAAGAACTCTACGTCAGGCTTTACGACGAAGCAGGCGGCGTTCTGGAGACGGCCCCCATTCCCGTCAAGTACAGGTAGTCTGCAAGGCATGTGGCGGCCGGAGACCAAGAATCGCGCGCTCTTGACGCTCGCGGTCTTCCTGCCCGCCCTCTACGCCTTCACGCTGTTCTCCTCGCCGACCGAGGTCGTCGCGGCCGTGACCGCGCTCGCCCTCGCGTTGATCGTGATCGTCTCGCTGGTGCCGCTGTCGGTGGCACCAGCGCGGTCGCTCTCCCTCCGCGAACGAGCGCAACGATCCGCCCAACTGCGGCTGCGAAACCCTGACGCCGCAGGCAGGCCCCGTCCTCGAGCACCGGGATGCCGGACGTTCTGACACGTCCTGAGCAATCCCCAACTCGATACGGAGAAACAACCCTTGTTCGCTGACCTGGGCGCTGCCCTGGCGAGCTTCGGCATGCCCGCGCTCGCCATCGTTCTGTTCACCATGGCGGTGCGGCTGATGCTGCACCCGCTCTACCGCGCGGCCGTCCGCGGCGAGAAGGCCAAGGCCAAGCTCGCCCCGGAGATCCAGAAGCTGCAGAAGAAGTACGGCAAGGACCTGATGCGGCTCTCGGAGGAGTCGCAGAAGGTCTACAAGCGCAACGGCGTCTCGATGTTCGCGGGCATGCTGCCGATGCTCGCGACGATGCCGTTCTTCATGGTCATGTACCAGGTCGTCACGACCCCCAACCCCCTCCTGGAGGGGACGATTTTCGGGGTTTCGCTGAGTGCTCATTTCATGAGCAGTTTCGCCTGGGTGTTCTTCGTGCTGTTCGGGCTGCTCGCCGTGGTGGCCTATCTGACCGTGAAGTGGCAGCAGTCGCGGATGACCACCACGCCGACGCCGGGGTTCATGACCGGGCTGATCAAGGTGCTGCCGTTCGGGACGATCCTGGTCGCGGCATACCTGCCGCTGGCAGCAGGGCTGTACCTGCTCACCACGACGACGTGGACGATCGCGGAACGGGCGCTGCTCTACCGCATCCTCAGCTGAAGCTGGGCGATGAGCCGGACGAGCGGGTCGTCGAGGTCGAGGTCGATGCGTTTGAGCCGGTACCGCAACGTGTTGGGGTGGACGTGCAGCCGTTCCGCTGCGGCTCGCACGTCGCCCAGCGCGTCCAGGTAGGCCAGCAACGACTTGGCGAGCTCCGGGTCGAGCGCGTCGATCCGGGGATCGCGGATCCGGGGATTGTCCTGCAGCAGAGCGAGAATCTCGCTCACCAGCACCTGTGAGCGGACGTCGGCGAGCGTCGCCACCTCGGCGTCGAGGTCGCGCGCCATCGCGTCGAGCACGCGTTCGGCTTCCTGCCGGGAGATCTGCGCGTCGTCCAATGTGGACACCGTGGAGCCGACCGCGGCCTGGACGGACGTGTGCAGGTGCCGTCGCGCCGTGGTGACGATTTCCCGCGTCAGGTTCAGGAGTTGGGCGTTCGGGGCGAGGTCCGGGAGCAGCACGTAGGTGCGGCCGCCGGACTCGCTGACCAGAGCGCTGCGCCGGTACGCCGCCGCGTGCACGGAGATCAGGCCGGTCATCTCGGCGCGGCGGAGTTCGTGTTCGCTGCGGTCGCCCTCGCCGCCGCGGAGTGCGAAAACCACGACCGCGGCGGGCTTTTTCGGGTCGGCGCCGATCTGGCCGGCGACGGTGGCGGCGTCCATCCGGCCGGTCAGCAGCGCGGCGAGGAGGTTCTCGCGGAACCTCGACGTGGGTTGGTTGCGCTGCTGGATGAGGTGCGGCGCGGTGACGCGGGCCGCGCCGAGCAGCGCCCGTTCCGCCTGCTCGGTCAGCGGCTGGTCGCCCTCCTGCACCCAGATCGTGCCCAGGGGCTGCGAGCCCGCGTGGATGCCGACGGCGATGCGGCGACGGATGCCGAGCTCAGGGCGTTCGTCGATCCGCACGACCTCTTCTGACGACCGCAGCAGGTTGTAGACGCCCCACTCGCGCAGCATCTTCAGGTACGGCTCCGGACCCTGACGCCCGAGGATGGAGAGCCGGCGCAGTTCGTCGACCTCGTCGGACGAGCGGGAGTAGGCCAGCACACGGCTCGCGGTGTCCTCGATGCTGACGATGCCACCGGTCAGGGTCGCAATCGTTTGCGCGAGGGCGAACAGGTCGCCGAGCACCTCGCCGTCGTCGGTCGTGGTCGTCAGCACGCCCTTGGCGAGTGACTCCAGGTGCCCCCAGCGGACCTCGGGCCGGACCTCCAGCAACGCCACGCCCGCGTCGATCGCGGCCTGTTCGAGAGCCTGGGACGACTCCTTGACCGCGACAGCGGCGGCTTTCGCCCGTCCAGCGGCCCTGATGAGGGGCAGCGCGGCGCGGCCACGAGCGCCGATCACCAACGCCAGGTCTCCGGCGGCCACGTCCGGCGGGTCGTCCGGATCCATGATCACGACATCGCGCACGTCGACTTCCAGGCCGTCGGGGGCGACCTGCAGTTCGACGAGTGGATCTCCGAGTGCGATGAGGATGTGGCGTAGGCTCATGGTTGTCCGATCGTACATCTGACCTGGTGAATCTTGGCCGGTTGCACAAGTTGGACGAGGTCGCTCGGTCTTACGGTTTGGGCACCCAGAACGGAAGAGGAGTTGCCGAGTGGACGCTGTCACCCAGGTTCCCGCCCCGGTCAACGAGCCGGTCCTGCAGTACGCCCCCGGTACCCCGGAGCGCGCGGAACTGCAGGCCAAGCTGGCGGAGCTGCAGAAGGAGCCGCTCGAGCTGACGCTGACCATCGGCGGCGAGCAGCGCATGGGTGGCGGACAGCGCTTCGACGTCGTCCAGCCGCACAACCACCGCTCGGTCCTCGGCACCCTCGCGGGCGCGACCCAGCAGGACGCCCAGGACGCCCTGCGTGCGGCCCGTGAGGCCGCCCCGGCGTGGCGCGCGATGTCGTTCGACGACCGCGCGGCCATCCTGCTGCGTGCCGCCGACCTGCTCGCCGGTCCGTGGCGGCAGACGCTCAACGCCGCGACGATGCTCGGCCAGTCGAAGACCGCGATCCAGGCCGAGATCGACTCCGCGTGCGAGCTGATCGACTTCTGGCGCTTCAACGTGCAGTTCGCCCGCAACCTGCTGGCCGAGCAGCCGATCTCCTCCCCCGGCGTGTGGAACCGCACGGACCACCGTCCGCTCGAGGGCTTCGTCTACGCCATCACGCCGTTCAACTTCACCGCGATCGCCGGCAACCTGCCGACCGCGCCCGCGCTGATGGGCAACGTCGTGCTGTGGAAGCCGTCGCCGACCCAGTCGTTCGCCGCGCACCTCACCATGCGGCTGCTGGAAGAGGCGGGCATGCCCCCCGGCGTGATCAACCTGCTGCCCGGTGACGGCCTGGCCGTGTCCGAGGTGGCGCTGAGCTCCCCCGACCTCGCGGGCATCCACTTCACCGGCTCCACCGCGACGTTCCAGAAGCTGTGGGCCCAGGTGGGCGCGAACATCGCGAACTACCGCTCGTACCCGCGGATCGTCGGCGAGACCGGCGGCAAGGACTTCGTGCTGGCGCACCCGTCGGCCGATCCGGACGTGCTGCGCGTCGCGCTGATCCGCGGTGCGTTCGAGTACCAGGGCCAGAAGTGCTCCGCCGCGTCGCGTGCCTACGTGCCGCGGTCGGTGTGGAACAAGATCAAGGACCAGTTCCTGGCCGAGGTCGAGGCGCTCACCTACGGCGACGTCACCGACTTCGCCAACTTCGGTGGCGCGGTGATCGACCGCCGTTCGTTCGACAAGCTGTCGGGCGTGCTGCAGGCCGCCCGCGCGGACTCGACCCTGGAGATCGCCGCCGGTGGCACCGCGGACGACTCGGACGGCTTCTTCGTGCGCCCGACCGTGCTGCTCGGCTCTGACCCGTCGAACTCCGTGTTCACCACCGAGTTCTTCGGCCCGGTGCTCGCGGTCCACGTGTTCGAGGACGCCGACTACCTGACCGTGCTCAAGCAGATGGAGAGCGCGGCGCCGTACGGCCTCACCGGCTCGATCATCGCCCGCGACCGCACCGCAGTGGCGCACGCGATGGAGGAGCTGCGGTTCGCCGCCGGCAACTTCTACGTCAACGACAAGCCGACCGGTGCCGTCGTGGGCCAGCAGCCGTTCGGTGGTGGCCGTGCGTCCGGCACGAACGACAAGGCCGGTTCGGTGCACAACCTGCTCCGCTGGGTCAGCCCGCGCTCCATCAAGGAGACCTTCGCGGCGCCGACCAACCACCTCCACCCGCACCAGGGGCTCTGATGTTGCGCAACAGCCTTCTCCTGGCGTCGCGTTCGAAGGGCGCCCGCAAGCTCGTCGAGTCGACGCCGCTGACCCGGCCCGTCGTCGAGCGGTTCGTCGCCGGTGACGACGTCTCCTCGGCAATCCGTGCGACGGCTGAAGTTCTGCGCGACGGCCGCCTCGTGACGCTGGACCACCTCGGTGAGGACACCGTCGAGGAGTCGCAGGCCAACGACACCGTCGAGGCGTACCTGACGCTGCTCGCCCGGCTGGAGTCGCACGGCCTGACCGACGGCGCCGAGGTGTCGGTGAAGCTGTCCGCCGTCGGCCAGTCGCTGCCGGTGGACGGCGAGAAGATCGCGCTGGAGAACGCCCGGCGGATCTGCTCGGCCGCGGCCGTCGTCGGCACCACCGTGACGCTCGACATGGAGGACCACACCACCACGGACTCCACGCTGGGCATCCTGCGTGAGCTGCGGGTGGACTTCCCGTGGGTCGGCGCGGTGCTGCAGGCGTACCTCAAGCGCACCGAGCAGGACTGCCGCGACCTCGCGTACTCCGGCTCGCGGGTGCGGCTGTGCAAGGGCGCCTACCAGGAGCCCGCTTCCGTGGCGTACCAGGACAAGCACGACGTCGACCTGTCGTACGTGCGGTGCCTGAAGATCCTCATGGAGGGGCAGGGCTACCCGATGGTGGCCTCGCACGACCCGCGCCTGATCGCGATCGCCGCCGACCTGGCGTCCGCGCGGTCGAAGGACTCCTACGAGTTCCAGATGCTGTACGGCATCCGGCCCGAGGAGCAGCGGCGGATCGCGTCCGAGGGCAACCGCATGCGCGTGTACGTGCCGTACGGCGACGAGTGGTACGGGTACTTCATGCGTCGGCTGGCGGAACGTCCTGCCAACGTGGCGTTCTTCCTGCGGTCGCTGCTCACGACGAGCTGAGCGCCTCGACCGTCTCGAGGGCGAACTCCAGCTTCACCGGCTCACCCACCTCCCGCATGATCTTCACCGCGCGGTGGGTGAGCCGGAGTGCTTTCTCCTGCTCGTGTTTCGTCTCCGCGCAGAGCCGGGCGTAGATCGTGAGCGCGTCGGCGTACCCGGCCTCCCGGTCGAGGTCCTTGCCCGTCAGGTGCCACAGGACGACGGCAGTGTGCGCGGTGTTGCGGGCCTCCACGCGTCGTTCCGCGCCGCGGAGTTTGCAGGCGTGCTGCTGCAGTGCCCCGATGTAGGCCCCCGCTCCGGCCGGCGACTTGTCCTTCAACGCACGGCAGATGTCGAGTACCAGCTCGGACGCCTCCAGCGCGTGCCCGTGATACTCCATTTCGGACAATGCGGCGGTCATGGGCTGCATGGCGACGGCGAGTTCGGCGCCGAAGAAGTCGACGAGCTGGGACGGCAACCGCCGCACGATGTCGAACACCTCGGCCGCACTGGTCAGCGCCCTGTCCGCCTGGTCGCCGATGAGCTGCTGCTCGGCCATCGTCGCCAGGGCGATCGCGAGGTCGACCTGGTGCCAGACGGTGTTCTCGGCCGCCAGTTCCCGGTACACCTGGGCGGCTTCCTCAGCCGCGAGGAGCGCGGTGTCGAAGTCGAATGCGACCTTGACGACGTTGAGCAGCGCCGTGCCGAGACCGTTGCGGTCGCCGGTCTCCCGCCACAGCATCACGGCTTCCTGCGCGGTCAGTTTGGCATCCGGATCCTCGCACAGGTCACGCAACGCCTGGCTGTGCCGCATCAGCGCGTCCGCGAGCTCCGGCAGGAACGTCTGCGGGTTCACCACGGCGAGCCGGCGGAAGACCTCGACGGCCTCCTCGAGGGTTTCGTTGGCCGCCTCCGCCCTGCCCAGTTCGACGAGCATCGTGCCCGCCGCGGCGAGGTTGCGGGCCAGTTCCGGTTCGTAGCGCGGGTCTTCGCGAGAGAGGATGCGCCAGTTCGCGATCGACAGCTGCATGGAGTCGGCGGCGTAGGTGTTCTCGCCCTCCGCGTGGTAGCGCCGGGCGACGGTGGCGGCGACCCTGGCGAAGTCGACCCGGAACAACGCCGGGTGCACCTTCGCGAGCTCCTGGTACATCAGCGTGGCGCGGCTGATGGCGTCCATCGACGCCTCCGGCATGCCGAGCGTCTGGTAGCGGTAGCTGATCTGCTCCAGCGCCGACGCGAGCTGCGGGGTGGACTCCGGGTCGTCGATCGCGATCTCGTGCCACAGCCGGATGGCTTCCTCGGAGACCTGCAGGACCTCTTCGTTGCGGTGCACGGCGAGCAGCCGCATGCCCAGGTCTCCCAGCGAGTCCGCGAGCAGCGGCCGGTTCTCGCGGTCCTGTTCGACGAGCTCGAGGTAGCACCCGACCTCCTGCTTCGAGGCCTCGACGGCTTCCTCGCGCAGGCCGCACACGGCGCAGCGGGCGCTGAGCATCCCGTACATCTCGGCGCGTTCGAGGGTGTCCTGGGCGCGGCCGATGAGGCGGCTCGTGAGCAGGGACGGGATCGAGTCGGTGGCGAACCGCTCGTCTCGGAAGACCTGGCGGGCGATGTGCTCCAGCGTCGCGAAGGACCCGATCTCGGCGGCGATGCGGAGGCTGTCGCGTGCCATGCCGAGCACGATCTCCGGGGTGGCGGCGATGATCTCGTCGAGCTTGGGGCGAAGGTGCGGCCAGCGCTGCGCGGCACGGGCGAGCAGGTCCGGGTCTGGGACCTCCGGGGTGGCGACGGCCAGGTAGTCCTCGGCCAGGCGGCCCGTTCTCGGCCCGTCGTCGCGGTGGAGGAGCTGACGGACGAGCTGGGTGCGGTTCACGTCGCACGGGTCGCCGTGGACCGCGGTCAGGGCTGCCAGGTGCAGGTCGAGAACCGTCTCCCCGGCGATGTTGGGCGGTGGTTCGTCCGGTGCGGTGACGTTGAGCTGCTTCGCGAAGTGCTGGCAGGCCAGGGTGAACGACTCGGTGCGGTCGTCGAGGGTCGGGCTGAGCGCGGAGTCGGTGACCTCGTGGTCGAAGTCCGCGATGCGCTGACGGGTGGAGGACCACCACCAGCCCGTGGTCCTGCCCGCCAGCAACACTCGCGTGCGCGCCGGTCCGTGCCGGAGCGTGTCCTGCAGTTGCTCGGAGATGTCGGTCCAGGTGAGGCGGTCGGCGTCGTCGATCAGCAGCAGCCTGCCGTGCTCCTCGTCGTCCCAGTGCTCGGCCTGGAAGTGCCGCAGGAGCCTCGTCTTGCCCGCGCCGGCCGGTGCGTGCAGCAGCAGAGACGCCTGGGGCGCAGGGCTGTCCCGCCACCGCGTGAGTGCCCGCAGTTCGGATACTCTGCCGTGAAAGGGGACCACCTGATGGGTGGGATCCAGCAGTGCGGCGACGCTGAGTGCTCGGTCCACAGCCTCATAGTCGGCCGATGGTCAGGCCAGGGGTAGGAAGACCACACCATCGTGGAGTTTTCCCGTTTTCCTTCACTCCTTTGCTGACTGGCTTGAAGATCCTCCAACGGTTAGGGCCGACGCGCGAGATGGTGGCGGTAACTTTCGTACTCACCGACGAACTTCGGACGGATGCGGGCGAGTTCCAGCACCCTGGACAGGGCGTCGCGGTGCCCGACGAAGTCGGCGCCGGCGTAGTGGGCGCCACCGATGCCGCCGATGATGCGGGCCCGCAACGGCATCTGCTTGCGGGCGTACTCGCGCCGGAAGAAGCTGCCGGGAGCCATGCGCCGGCGGATCGCGCTCTTCACGTTCTCGGTGACGTCGCGCTCGTGGATCCACTCGAAATCGGTGATCTCCCGCTGGAGCGTGCCGAACCGAGCGGACGACCTCGGGTCGAACACGTCGATCAGCGAGAAGTGGCCGCCTGGCTTGAGGACGCGGGCGACCTCGCGGAAGAACCGCTCGACGTCCGGGTAGTTGTGCGAGCTCTCGACGTTGATGACGAGGTCGAACTCACCGTCGCCGAACGGCAGCCGCTCGGCGTCGCCCTCGACGTAGCTCAGCCGGTCGCCACGGGCGAGCAGCGCGTTGGCCCTGCGGATGGCGGCGGCGGAGATGTCGAGGCCGACCGCTCGGGCGGGGTCGACGAGGCGGGTGAGGAAGTTGAGGCCCTCGCCCATGCCGCAGCCGACCTCGAGCACGGTGAGACCCTTGAAGTCGTTTTTCGAGTACGGCAACCCGCGCAGGGTTTGGAAGTAGAGCTGCTCCGAGAAACCGTCGCTGACCCCCGCGTTGAAATTCGGGCAGAGATCGGTCAGCTCGTCGAGCACATTCGGGCAATGCATGCCCCAGTTCCAGAAGTCGCCGGTCCGCGACCACGACGCCACATCGTCGTAGATCGCCGAAACGGCCCCTTTGAGCTGGTCAGCGTCGGGAATGCCGGCGTTGAGGTCGCGCAGCCCTGTCGCCGCGTTGCCGTTGGCCATGAGAGTTCTCCAAGGTGAGCGTTCCTTTGGTTTCACACTGTGGCAGCGCCTCCACCGGGAGGTGTCCTTTCACGCTCCCGTTCCGGGTGAATTCATAGGATCCGAACAGGAATGGCGCGGAATAGAAAGCCTGCCGATGTTTCCCGGCCTTTTTCCCGGTCGCCCGGTTTCAGCCCGCACTGAAACTGTCGGACCCCCGCTGCACAATCAGGGGGTGCTGGTCGCCCTCGTCCCGGAAGCGGACGGCGCGGGCCGGTGGCAGAAGCTGCACGACGACGGGACGCCCGCTGGTCCCGCGATGGCGGCCTCGTCACTCGCCTCCGCCGTCGCGTCGCTGGAGCGCGCCCACCGGCCGCGGTGGGTGTGGGCGGACACCACCGAGGTCTACCCGGCACTGCTGCACGCGGGGGTGCGCGTCGACCGGTGCTGGGACCTGCACCTGACCGAGGCGTTGCTGCTCGGCGCAGAGGGCAGGCACCGCGAACCGCGCGAGCTCGCGGCGGCGCTCGCGCGCGAGCTGGGGTTGCCCGCGCCCGCGGATCTGGGGCCGCGCAAGAAGGACGTCGAGCTGACGTTGTTCGAGCCGGACCCGCTGGTGTTGCCGGGCGGCACCGACCCGTTGACGGCGTTGTCGCTGGTTTTCCGGGCCCAGCAACGGAACCCGGCGTTGAGCCTGCTGATCGCGGCGGAGTCGGCGTCGGCGTTGGTGGCGGCGGAGATGACGCACCACGGGTTGCCGTGGCGGGCGGACGTGCACAACGCGATCCTCGAGGAGATGCTCGGGCCGCGGACGGCGCCGGGCGTGCGGCCGAAGGTGTTGCAGGCGCTGGCGGACCAGATCCGGGAGGCGTTCGGCGGCAAGGAGGTCAACCCGGACGCACCGGCGAGCATCGTGCGGGCGTTCGCACGGGAGGGCATCGACGTGCCGTCGGCGCGGCGGTGGGTGCTGAAGAAGATCGACCATCCGGCCGTGGAACCGTTGCTGGAGCACAAGGAGCGCGCACGGCTGTGGGTCGCGCACGGCTGGACGTGGCTCGACGCGTGGGTGAAGGACGGGCGGTTCCGGCCGGACTACGTCGTCGGTGGCGTGGTGTCGGGGCGCTGGGCGTCGCGGGGTGGTGCGGCGCTGCAGATTCCCCGGCTGATGCGGAAAGCCGTTCTCGCGGACGACGGCTGGTGCCTCGTGGCGGCGGACGCCTCGCAGCTGGAACCGCGGATTCTCGCTGCCCTGTCAGGAGATCAGCGGTTGATCGAGGTGTGCGGGGACGACGATCTGTACTCCGCGCTGGCCGCCGACTCCTTCAAAGGGGAACGGCCGCGCGCGAAGATCGCGATGTTGTCGGCCATGTACGGCGGCACGTCCGGTGAGGCAGGACCGCTGCTCGCCGTGCTGCGCAAGAGGTTTCCTCAGGCCGTCGGCTACGTGGAGGCGGCGGCGCAGGCAGGTGAGCAGGGGCGGATGGTGCGCACTCGGCTGGGTCGCACGTCGCCCGCGCCCTCGGAGGCGTGGCGCGAGCTGACCGGCGTGGCGGACGACTCGGGTGAGGTGTCGAGCTCGTCGCGGCAGGCGGCGCGGAACTGGGGCCGGTTCACGCGCAACTTCGTCGTGCAGGGCAGCGCGGCGGACTGGACGGCGGCGTTGCTCGCCGTGCTGCGCAACCGGTTGCCCGTCAACGCCCACCTGGTTTTCTTCCAGCACGACGAGGTGCTCGTGCACTGTCCGCGCGAGGACGCGGACGCGGTGATCGAGGCGATCGCCCTGGCCGGGCGTGAGGCGACGCGGTTGCTGTTCGGCGAGACGGCGGTGCGGTTCCCGATGAACGCCGTGCCCGTCGAGTGCTACGCCGACGCCAAATAAGTCCAAACGAGACGCGTCGGGACCTGCCGCGTTGCGGGTCGTTGCTCCGAATGGCCGCTTGCCGTCCCTGCCGTGAGAGCGCTCTCATAGATGGACTGCACCCGTGACAAGGAGGTCACTCGCGCATGAAGCCACGCCGCCGCGTCCTCGCGGCCACGACAGCTCTTCTTGCCGCGGTACCCCTGGCGATCGCCGCCATGTCAGCCAACGCTTCGATCCCACCCCCTGCAGCGGGATGGACGCAGGTGTGGGGTGACGACTTCAACGGCCCGAACGGTTCCCTGCCGTCGAGTTCCGACTGGATCTTCGATCTGGGCCACAGCTACCCGGGAGGTCCCGCGAACTGGGGCACAGGAGAGATCCAGAACTACACGAACAGCACGCAGAACATCCGCCTGGACGGCGCGGGCAACCTGCGCATCACCGCGCTGAAGGACGGCGCGGGCAACTGGACGTCGTCGCGCATCGAGACCCAGCGCGCGAACTTCAAGCCCGCGGCGGGCGGCAAGCTCGCGATCGAGGGCCGCATCCAGATGCCGAACATCACCGGTGAGGCGGCGCTGGGCTACTGGCCGGCGTTCTGGGCGCTCGGTTCGCCGTTCCGCGGCAATTACTGGAACTGGCCGGGCATCGGCGAGTTCGACATCATGGAGAACGTCAACGGCATCAACTCCGTGTGGGGCGTGCTGCACTGCGACGTCGCCCCCGGCGGTGTCTGCGGCGAGTTCACCGGCATCGGCAACTCGCGGACGTGCCCCGGCGCGTCCTGCCAGTCCGCGTTCCACACCTACCGCTTCGAGTGGGACGACGCCGCGAAGACGTTCACGTGGTTCGTCGACGGCCAGAGCTTCCACCAGGTGACCCGCGACCGCGTGGGCGCCGGCGTGTGGGACCAGATGACGTCGCACGCGGGGTACTTCATCCTGCTGAACCTCGCGATGGGCGGCGCGTTCCCGAACGCCCTGAACAACAACCAGCCGACCCCTGTCGCGGCCACCCAGTCCGGGCATTCGCTGGTGGTGGACTACGTGGCCGTCTACACGGCTGGCGGCACTCCGCCGACCACGACCACTCCCCCGCCTGGTGGCGGCGGCAGCGCGTACTCCGAGCTCCAGGCGGAGAACGCCGCCGAGCGTTCCGGCGGCTCGGTCGGGCCCGCGGAAGGCGGCTCCGGCGTGCACCAGATCGCGAACGGCGGCTACCTGAAGTTCTCCGGCGTCGACTTCGGCTCCGGTCCCGCCCGGCAGTTCTACGCCCGCGTGGCGTCGGGTGCTTCCGGTGGCGTGAGCGGGCTGGTCGAGGTGCGGCTCGACTCGCGTTCCGCAGCTCCCGCCGGGTCGTTCGCGGTCGGCAACACCGGTGGAT
The DNA here is from genome assembly GCF_016907955.1 of Lentzea nigeriaca. GTDB lineage: Bacteria > Actinomycetota > Actinomycetes > Mycobacteriales > Pseudonocardiaceae > Lentzea > Lentzea nigeriaca. The sequence goes on from NZ_JAFBCX010000006.1 coordinate 116,926, forward strand.
GGGACGCGTGGAGAACCATTCCCGCCAACATCTCGAACATCAGCGGGGTGCACGACGTGTACATCACGTTCACTTCCGGGCAGCCCGCGCCGTACGTGAGCGTGAACTGGGTGAAGTTCGGAACCTGACCCCTGAGTTGGTCGGCTCGGCCGTGGGCTAGAATCTCGTCCTGCACGGACGATTAGCTCAGCGGGAGAGCACTACCTTGACACGGTAGGGGTCACTGGTTCAATCCCAGTATCGTCCACGGTTCTCGGGGCGAGGTGTGTCGGCGGAAAGCGCCGACCTCCTCGCCTCGTGGTGTTTTCTGGGCGCCGATCCCCCAGACCCCAGCCGGGGGCAAGCCCCCGGACCCCCGACCGTGGTCACCTTGATCAGTCGCGGGTGGGAGTGAGCCTCTGCAAGATCCATCTGGCGCCACATCCTTCGGGATGCGGCGCCATTTGCTTTGATGGGTCTGTGTACGCCGAACGCCCCGCCCCCGCGGGCCTGGCCTGCCTGTGGACGCGCACAGTGTCGTCGGAGACTGTGCAGCGCGTGGTGCCGGACGGCTGCACGGATCTGATGTGGACACCGGCGACCGGCTCGTTGTTCGTGGCGGGGCCGGACACTCAGGCTCAGCTCGCGACGGTGGCGCCGGGGACGTTGTACGGCGTGCGGCTTCCGCCTGGGGCGTTTCCCTCGGTGTTCGGGGTGCCCGCGCACGCAGTGCGGGATCTGCGGGTGCCGTTGGCGGAGCTCGTTCCGTCGGCGCGGCTCGAGTCGTTCTCGGACATGGTGGCGTTCTGCGCTTCGCGGGTGGTCGTCGATCCGGCGCTGGCCGCGACGGCGTCGTTGCTGCGCACCAATGACGTTGCTTCCGCCGCCTGGGAGATCGGGCTGAGCTCGCGGCAACTGCGGCGCCGGTGCCTGGACGCGTTCGGGTATCCGCCCAAGGTGTTGCAGCGGGTGCTGCGGTTCGACGCCGCGATGCGTCTGGCGTGGGGTGGCGTGCCGTTCGCCTCGGTGGCTTTCGAGGCCGGCTATGCGGACCAGGCGCATCTGGCCCGGGAAGTGCGGTCGTTGGCGGGTGTGCCGCTGGGTCAGCTGATCCGGCCGTAGCGCCGCAGGGTCAGCAATGCGTCCATCGTGGCGATGGAACGCCATTCGAAGTTGACGACCGGAGTGAACGCCGGGAAGTGGAAGTTCCAGCCGCCGTCGGCCTGCTGGCCGTTCTGGAGCTCGCCGAGGTTCTCGTCGAATTCCTCGTCGGTGAACCAGGTTCGGGCGAGACTGGTGGGTTTGGCCGCGTAGTCGTGCATGGCCAGGCCCTCGTCTTCTTCATAGCCTTCCAGGTGCAGGTGCCTGAGTTTCTCGGCGGCGAGTTCCGCGCGCTTCCGGTCCTTCGTCTCGTCCAGGAACATCACCGCGGCCCGCAGCTCGTACGGGTGGGTCTTCTCCAGGTCGTCGATCTCCTGCCAGCAGTAGGCCGTCGCCTTGTCGAGCCACGGGTCGGTGATGCCGAGGGCCAGCAGTGCGGCCGCGATCTGGGCCGTCAGGAGGAGTCCGCCCTGGTCGTCGGCGGCGATCCACGGGGCCATGGGGTGGCCCTTCGAGGTGGACAGGCCGAACGGGACCGAGCCGTCGGGGCAGGTGTTTCGCAGCCACGTCAGGATCGACTCGGCGTGCTCCGGCGCGTCGACCTCGCCGAACATCTGGAGGGCGCGCAGGGCGTGCAGCGGCTGGCTGGTGGGGCCGCGGTGGTCGGGTTCGAGGGCGTGGCCGTAGCCGCCGTCGTCGTTGCGGTAGGCCAGCACGGCCTGGACCACGGCGTTCGCCGAGCCACCGTCGAAGGCGTGCTCGAACCAGCGTTGTTCCAGCGTGCGGGCGTTGTGCCAGATGAAGTTCCTCGCTCGTTCGATCATGTCTCGAACCTAGGCTCATCACTCTTCCGGGTCTTGAACGAATCGGCCATGTGACCTGATCAGCTGATTCGATCGCCTCCAAGGGGAACCGGCGCTGTGCGAAAATCCTCCAACAGGGGTGTGGAGTTCTGAGGGGAGCTGGCGAAGATGCTGATGTTCGACGCGATCGTGCCTGTGGCAACCGTCGGCGCGGCAGTGGGAGCCGCGGCCGGCAACGTCGCCGCCGGAGCCGGTGGGGCAGGCACGACCAGGTTCAGCGTCGATCCGGATCAGGCCCAGAACATGATCAAGGGCCTGAAGGACGCCGTCGAAAAACTGGTCGAACTGAAGGAGAAGAGCCGACAGCTGCAGCAGTCCGGCGCTCCGGGACCTGACCCGTACAGCGGCTGGTCGACCCTCGCAATGCGGCAAGCGGCAGGCGACAACGCCGGCGGCTACGGCTGGGCCAACGAAGCCGCGCAAGATGCGCTGCTCAAGACGATCGAGAACATCGAAAAGGCTCTGGCCGAGTACCGGGGCACCGACGAGGCGGCGAAGAACGCCGTGAAGGGCTGACACCATCTTGAAGCGCATGACCGCCTTGCTGACCGCTGTCCTCGTCACCGGTGTCCTGGCCGGGTGCTCGCAGAAGACCCCTGGCAATGCCAACACGACCACCCCGACTGCTGGTGAGCAGACGAGCAGCTCGCCCACGGGCTCCGATTCGCCGTCGGGCCTCAGCATTGACAAGTTCGTCAGCAAGCCGTGCGACATCCTCACCGCTGCCCAGGTTGCGAAGCTCGGATCCGTCCGCGCGCCGGAGCCAGGTACCGGTCTTCTCGGCCCTCTCTGCACCTGGAAGGGCCAGGACGTGGTCAAGAACTCCAGGTACACGATCTCGGTGACCAAGGGCAAGGACGTCGAGGAGATGGTCGCCACCGTCAAGACGGATCCTGTGTACACCGACCACAAGGTCGACGGAGTGCGCTTCGTCACCAGCGACGCGACCAATGGCGAGAGCACCTGCGCGACGATCATCCAGGTGTCGAAGACCGACTCGGTGACCCTGCAGGTCAGCGTCGCAAAGGACGAGCGCGCCACCAAGAAACCGTGCACCGAGTCCGAGACGGTTTCGAAGATGATCGTTGAGAACCTGAGGGGGTAGCAGAAATGCCTGGGGATGAGCCGAACATCGGGGGCTTCCTGATGCTGCCCTTCGCGGGCGGAGACACGGTCTACAACTGGTTCGACAAGGGCAAAGGACCTAGCCAGAGCACGACGCCAACCGCACAGGCCTGGCGTGAACTCTCCGGTGGGCACACCGAGGTCGCGACGCTGATCGAAAAAGCCGTCAGGGACTCCGGGGCCTCTTGGGAGGGCGCGGCGGCCGACACGGCACGGAGCAACACGTCGCCGCTTGCCACCTGGGCGGAGGTGACGGGAGAGTCCGCGACCTCCGTGGCCACGACCTCCGACTCTCTGGGCGAGGCGTACGTCAATGCCAAGCACTCGATGTCGAAGCCGCCGGCTGTCCCGGACAAGCCGTTCCTCAACGACCTGGCGTGGTGGGAGACCGACTACGACGAGGCGGTCGAGAAGAACCAGAAGGTCAACGAGCAGAACATGCGTGCGTTCAGCCAGTACGGGGAGGCCGTCACGGCCAGCACGAACAGCATGCCGACCTTCATCTCGCCCAACGCCGACGACGCCAAGATGCAGGAGCAGGGCGGCGGCACCAGGAGCATCGACAAGGTCGACAAGCCCGGCCCGAACGACCCGTACACGCCCCCCGGCACCGGTCAGCCGCCTGGCACCAACCAGCCTCCCGGTACTCCCGGCGGTGACGACACCAACCCGTCGCAGTGGAAGCCGCCCGGCGGCGACGGCGACGGCGACACCAAGCCGCAGTGGACCGACCCCAACGATCCGCGCAACCGGCTGCCAGGAGACCCGAACGACCCGCGCAACCGGCCTCCTGGTGACCCGAACATCCCGCCCGGTGGCAGGTGGGACCCGAACAACCCGAACGACCCGCGCAACCGCGGCCGGTTCGATCCCAACGACCCGCGCAACCGGACCGGTGGGCCTGGTGGGCCCGGCCGCGCCGGCGGACCTGGTGGCGGACCTGGTGGCGGACCTGGTGGCGGACCTGGTGGCGGACCTGGTGGCGGCGGCGGTGGCCGTGGTGGTGGCGCCGGCGGCGGCCTCGGCGGGGCCGCGGCGGCTCGTGCCGGTGGGCCCGGCGGCATGGGCAGCGGCTTCGGTGGCGCTGCCGGTGTCGGTGAGCAGGGTCGTGGTGGTGCCGGTGGCTTCGGGCCGTCGGGTGCCGCGGGTGCGGCTGGGCGGGCCGGTGCGGGTGGCATGGGTGCCGGAGGTATGGGCGCCGGTGCCGGCAAGGGCCAGGGTGACGAGGACAAGGAACACAAGTCCGCGTCGTACCTGCAGGAGACCGAGGACATCTTCGGTGACGGAACGATGGTGGCTCCGCCGGTCATCGGCGGATAAGGGGGAATCGTGCTGAGAAGCAGGGTCGCCATCCCTGTCACGGCGCTCTACCAGGCCTGGCAGGCGGCGGGCCTGCCGTCGCTGCACCGCGCGCTGCTCACGCAGGTCGACTTCGACGAGGACCTCCTCGAGTCGGGTGACGTGAGCGAGCTCGAACGGCTGCAGCGCACGGCGTGGGCACAACTCGAGCAGTACGGGCTGGCGCGCGGCAGCCAGGTCCACCCGGATCTGGCCAACGCGCTGCGGCTCGTGGTGGAGGCGGGCGTCGAGTACTGGGCGTTCTTCAGCCTGAAGGACGGCCCGCAGCAGAGCGTGCTGGTCGTGACGAACGGCCAGGACGCGCTGCGCATCGTGCTGACGCCGGACCAGCAGTTCGTGCTGGAACCGGTCCGCGCGGACGAGGCACCGCAGGCGCTGGTCGGCGCCCTGCCACCGGCACCGGCCGGGCGGGGCAACCCGATCACGCTGCCGGAGGACGCGCTCAAGCAGAAGCCGCAGTCCTACGAGGATACCGGTTCGTTCCTGCAGCAGAGCCGTCCGACCAGCTCGCCGAACGACCAACTGGTCGCGCAGCTCAAGCAGATCATGGGCCAGCCGCGCACCGGCGGCGGTCAGGTCTACTCGGCCAAGCGCGACCACCTCGGCCGCAAGCAGCGTTGCATCAACCCGCTCACGTACATCGACACGGCGAACGGGCGCTACGTCGCGGCCAGGGACCAGGGCTGGCTGCGGGTGCAGCCGGCCGACTTCGGCACCCTCGCCCAGCTGACGGCGACGATGCCCTAAGGGATGAACCGCAGCGCGTCCGGACCCAGTTCGGCCGGGCTGCGGTGACCCGAGAGCCCGAGCGTGAGGTCGAAGTCCGCGAGCAGGCTCCGCAGCACGTGCTTCACCCCGACCTGACCACCGTGCGCCAGCCCGTACGCGAAGGGCCGCCCCACCATCACGGCCTTGGCCCCCAGCGCCAACGCCTTCACGACGTCCGCGCCGGTCCTGACACCGGAGTCGAAGAGCACGTCGACCTGCTCCCCGACGGCCTCGACGATCGACGGCAGCACGTCGAGCGACGCCACAGCACCGTCGACCTGACGCCCGCCGTGGTTGGACACCACGATTCCGTCCATTCCGGACTCGACGGCCTTGCGCGCGTCGTCCGGGTGCTGGATTCCTTTGAGGACGATCGGCCCGTCCCAGTGCTCGCGCAGAAAAGCGAGCTGGTCCCACGACTTGTCGGTGCCCGTGAACAGCTGCACCCACCGCAGGATCGCCATCGGCAGGTCCTCCTCGGGCGACTTCTGCAGCCCGGCGCGGAAAACCGGGTCGCTGAACGGGATCGCCGTGCCCACCCCGCGCAGGAACGGGAGGTAGGCCTGGTCGAGGTCGTGCGGCCGCCACGCCAGCGTCCACGTGTCGAGCGTGACCACCAGCGCCGTGTACCCGGCCTTGCGCGCCCGCTCCAGCAGCGACGCGCACACCTCCGGATCGTTCGGCCAGTACAGCTGGTACCAGCGCGGCCCGTCGCCGGACGCCTCGGCGACCTCCTCGATCGTGTGCGAGGACGCCGTCGACAACACCATCGGCACCCCGAGCTCGGCAGCGGCCCGCGCGGTGGCCAGCTCCCCGTCCGGATGCAGAATCGACTGCACGCCAACGGGTGCGAGCATCACGGGCGCGGGCAGCTCGGTGCCCAGCACGGACACGCCGAGGTGCCGCTCGGTCGCGTTGGTGAGCATGCGGGGCACGATCCGCACCCGGTCGAACGCCTCCCGGTTCGCCCGCACGGTGGCACCGGAACCGGCACCTCCCGCCACGTACCAGAACGGCCCCGGCCCCAGCCTCTCGCGCGCGGACTGCTCCAGCGCGTCGGGGTCGGTGGTGAACGGCGGCACCGCGCCGCCGAGCCCCTGCAGGTAGATCTCGTTCTGGTACGCGGCGAATGAGGTCATGCGCCTACTCTGCTACGAACCGGGCTGGACGAGGAAGAACTCGTTACCGAACGGGTCGCTGAACCACGTCGCCCGGTCGCCCCACGGCATGGTGTCCGGAGCGGTCTTGACCCGCACCCCCTTCTCCTGGAACGCCGCGCAGTCGCCGTCGATGTCGTCGGTGATCAGTGAGATGCCGCAACCGGTCGTGAACGACACGTTGGGCGTGTCGTTCAGCGACAAAGCGAACGCTGTCTGGGCGCCGGGAGGAGCGACTGTCAGCCAGCGCATGCCCGCCTCGCTGGTGTCCTGTCGCTTCTCCCAGCCCAGCACGTCCACGTAGAACGACAACGCCTCGTCGAGGTCGCGGACGTTGATGGTGCACGAGTGCGCATGAGTGATCATGCGGTAAAGCTAGGCCCGTGCCCCTGCCGTGCGCTTCTTGGAAACTGCTCGGCTCGGCCAGCGCGACTCCAGCCAGATCGCGACCGGCGCCGCGGTGACCACTGTGGACACCGTGCCGGCGATCAGGCCGATCAGCAACGCCGTGGCGAAGTTCGCCAGGGAGCCGTCGCCCAGCACCAGCAACGCCGACAGCACGAACAGCACGCCGATGCCGGTGTTCACGGTGCGCGGCACGGTTTGCACCACCGCGTCGGACACCACGTCCGGGTAGGGCGTCGAGCGGCGCGAGCCCCGCAAAGAGCGCAGGCGGTCGAAGACGACCACGGAGTCGTTGACGGAGTAGCCGATCACGGTGAGCAGGGCGGCGAGGAACACGCCGTCCGCGGTGTTGCCGAGCCACGCGAAGATGCCGATGAGCACCAGGACGTCGCTGAGCAGCGCGGCGACGGTGGCGACGCCGAGGCGCCAGTCGAAGCGGATCGCCAGGTAGACGAGCTGGGCGGCGACGGCGATGGCCAGGCCGATCACGGCGTTGCGGCGCAGTTCCGACGACAGGGACGGGCCGATCAGCTCGTTGCTCGACTGGCGGGCGCCGCCGTCGACGGCCGAGGACACGATCGTGCCGATGCGGGACGAGTCGGCGTCGTTGATCGGGCCGGTGCGCAGGGACACCTCGTTGCCGGAGGAGGAGACCACCACGTCGCTGAAACCGCCGTCGGCCAGCGCGGTGCGGACGCGGGCCGTGTCGACGGGGGCGCCCGCGGTGAAGTCGAGCAGGCGGCCGCCGGTGAACTCGACGCCCAGGTTCAGGCCTCGGACGAACAGGCCGGCGAAGGCCACGAGGACCAGTACACCCGCGCTGATCAGCCACGCGGACGGGCGCCGATAGAGCACGGCGGACAGGCGCTGCCGCACCCAGCCCAGCGTGTGCAGACCGCTGAGCGAAGGCCGCTTGGCCACGAACCGCGTGCCCAGCAGCCACAGCACCAGCACGCGGGACAGGACGAGCGCGCTGAACATCGACGCCAGCACACCGATGGTCAGCGTGACGCCGAAGCCGCGCACCGGGCCCGTGGCCAGCCAGAACAGCAGCCCGGCCGCCAGCAGCGTCGTCACGTTCGAGTCGGCGATCGCGCTCAACGCGCCGCGGAAGCCATTCTCCGCGGCTCGGCGAAGGTTGGGTTTTCGGGCGTACTCCTCGCGGGCCCGTTCGAAGATCAGGACGTTCGCGTCGACCGCCATGCCGATCGCCAGCACGAAACCGGCCAGACCGGGCAACGTCAGCGTGGCGCCGATGGCCAGGAGTCCCGCGTAGGCGACGGCCGCGTAGCCGACCAGTGCCACGACGGCGAGGAAGCCGGCCAGCCGGTAGGCGACGATCAGGAACACCGCGGTCAGCGCGATGCCGATGATCGCGGCCTTGGCGCTGGCGTCGATCGCCTCGGCGCCCAGGGTCGCGCCGACGGTGCGCTGTTCGATCACCTCGACCGGCACCGGCAGCGCGCCGGAGCGGATGACCAGCGCAAGCTCCTTGGCCTCCGCCTCGGAGAAGCGGCCGGTGATCGACGTGGCGCCGCCTGCCTGGCCGGCGCGGCAGGGCGTGTCGGCGCTGACCTCCGGCGACGAGATGGGCTTGCCGTCGAGCACGAACGCGATCTGGCGGCCTGGCGTGCCGGACGGTTCGCAGGCCGCCTCGCCGGTGACCGTCTGCCACTTGGCCGGTGCGTCGCCCTGGAACTTGACGTTCACGAGGAAACCCGCGCCCTGCGGGTTGCGGACGGCGGAGGCGTCCGAGATGCCTTCGCCGGTCATGACGGTCTGGCCGTTGTGCTGCACGGTCAGCTGCGCGGTGCGGCCGAGGACCTTCACGGCCTCTTCGGGGTCCTGGACGCCGGGGAGTTCGACGACGACGCGGTTCTCGCCGGAGCGGGCGATGACCGGTTCGGCGACGCCGAGCGCGTCGACGCGGCGGCGCAGGACCTCGAGGGAACGGTCGGCGGCGACGGAGTCGCCCTTCGCCTCGAGGACGATCTGGGTGCCGCCGCGGAGGTCGAGGCCGAGGCGGGGATCGGTGGTGAGCAACAGGAAAGCGGATGCGACGAGGACCCCGAGCGCTGTCAGACCGCGCACGAGGAGACCCCGTCGCGCATGGTCGCGCGACATGGGTTGAGGGAGCCTTCCGGGACGAAAGTGGTTGCTGAGAAACAGGTTTCAGCGACCGGAAGGCGGGGACCGGTCCCGCTGCGGGGTCCAGCGGGTGCCGTCGGGCGTGCGGTGCACGCGCCGGGCGAAGGAGACGACGAAGCGGACAGGCAGCGCGGGCTTGGTGACCGGCGGCACGTCCATCGGCAGCTGGGCCTGCGGCACCTGGGCCGAGTGGAGGTTGTGCGGCTTGGGCGCGGCGCCGGGCAGGTTCGCGAAGTCGTGGCCGTGCCGGATGACGGAACCGGAGGCGGGCGCGGGCTCGGCGGGCGCGGCGACGACGAACAGCTGCGTGAGGAACAGCATGAACGCGAGCGCGAGCGCGTTGCGACGCATCACCGCTTCCTGCCTCCCCCTACGTACACGAGCGCGCCACCGACGACAGCGCACGACCAGGAAAGCACAAGCGGCTGCATCGTGGTTGCGCCGAACAGCAACGCGATGGTCCACGCGGTGAGAATCAGGGCGGAGGCGGCGAGCAGCGACACCGTCACGGCGAGCTTGCGCAGGCCGAACAGGAGCTTGACCGGACGCAGCCGCAGCGCCACGACGAGGCAGCACAACACCAGCGCCCCGGTGAAGAAGCCCAGGTAGGGCGTGGGCCGCGGCATGCCGGCGACGAGCGCCAGTAAACCGCCGCCGACGAGCAGCAACGACAGCATGCGCAGCGCACGCCACACCTGGAGCTTGTTCAACTGCATCGGCGCGGGAGGCTTCGCGGACCGGCGCCGTTGCACGGTCGCCAGGTTCGTCTTGGAGTCCGCGTCGGACGGGTCGAGCTTGATCGCGGTGCGGTAGGCGTGCTCGGCGGTGCCCCAGTCGCGCATCCGCAGGGCCGCGTCGCCGAGCACCTGGAATGCCCGAGCCTCGCTGGGCGCGAGCTGCGAGGCGTGCAGAGCCGAGTCGAACGCCTCGACGGCTCCGTCCGGCAAGTCGGCGAGCACCTCGGCCAGCACGACGTAGCAGCGCCAGTCGCCGGGCTTGCGGCGCACGGACTCGCGCGCCGCGACGGCGGCCTCCTGGTGCCGGCCGAGGTCGCTCAACGCGAGCGCCGCCAGCCGCTGCGGCCAGGCAGGCTCGCCGTCGAGGATCATCGCGCGCTTCGCCGCGTCGAGGGCCTGGTCGGCCTCACCGGCGTCCAGGTGAGCCGCCGCGAGCCGGCACCAGGCCTCGGCGTGCCGAGGGTTCGCCGCCACCAGGGGTCGCAGCAGGTCGATCGCCTGCCGCGGTTTCCCCGAGGCGGTGAGCTCGGCAGCGCGCAGCAGCACCGCGGTCATCGGCTCGGACACGCCGCACAGTGTGACAGCGCGCCCTCAGCGCCCGAACGGGTGACCTCAGCGCTGGGTGTTGGAGCGTCTCCAAGGCCCGGCGGACGCTCAGGCGGCCGCACCGAACCAGCGGACGAGCGCCCCTTCGAGCTCCTCCTGCGCCGACCCGGCCCACGCCACGTGCCCGTCCGGCCGCAGCAGCACGGCGGGTGCGTCCAGTTCCTCGCTGACGTCGACGAGGTGGTCGACCCGATCCGCCCACGACCCGACCGACAACGACCCGGTCTGGTCGAGCAGGATCCCGCGACCGGCGTGCATCTGGTCGTAGAGCCCGCCGCGCTTCAGCGCGAGGTCTCCGATCCGCCGCCCCACCAGGTCGTCGGAGGACCCGAAGTCGTACCGGATCCGCACGGCGATGATCTTCTCGATCAGGTAGCGGTTGACCTCCTCGAACTGCACCAGCTCCGTGAACACCCGCCGCACCGACTGCGGCCCCGGCTCGACCTTCATGAGCTCGATCTGGGCACGGGTGTTGTTCAGCACCTCCTCCGCGACCGGGTGCCGTTCGGCCTCGTAGGTGTCGAGCAGACCCTCAGGCGCCCAGCCGTGCACCGCGGCTGCCAGCTTCCAGCCCAGGTTGAACGCGTCCTGCAGCCCCAGGTTGAGACCCTGGCCACCGGTCGGCGGGTGGATGTGCGCCGCGTCGCCCGCCAGGAACACGCGGCCCGACCGGTAGCGCTCCGCCTGCCGGGTCGCGTCGCCGAAGCGCGACATCCACCGCGGCGAGTGCACGCCGAAGTCGGTGCCGGCGACCCGGACCAACTGCTGCTTGAAGTCGTCGAGGGTCGGCATCACCGCCCGGTCCTCGCTCACGCCGTCAGCGGGCACGACGACGCGGTACGCGCCGTTGATGGGGCCGATACCGAACCGCTTCTGCGTCTTGCGGATCTCCAGCATCAACGGCATCGCCTCCTCCCACGGCACGCCGATCTCCATCTCCCCCAGCAGCGTCTCCACGCGCGTCGGCTCGCCGGGGAAGTCGATGCCGGCCAGCTTCCGCACGGTGCTGCGGCCGCCGTCGCAGCCGACGAGGTAGCGCGCCCGCAACGACGTGCCGTCGGCCAGCTCGACGGTCACGCCGTCGTCGTCCTGCGAGAGCCCCACTACCGTGCGGCCGCGCCGGATCTCGGCACCGGCCTCGACGGCGTGCTCGGTGAGCAGGCGCTCGGTGATCGGCTGCGGGAGACCGAGGGTGTGCGGGTACTTGGTGTCGAGCCGTTCCGGCGCGGGCTTCTCGATGCCCGCGAAGAACCCGGCGAGCGGGTGCTTCGTGCCGAGCGCGAGGAACCGGTCGACGATGCCGCGCTGGTCGAGGATCTCGATGCTGCGCGCGTGCATGCCGAGCGCCCTGACCACCTCGGTCGGTTCCTCGTCGCGCTCCAGCAGGACGACGTGCACGCCGTGCAACCGCAGTTCGCCGGCCAGCATCATGCCGGTCGGGCCGCCGCCGGCGATGATGACGTCGATCATGAACTCCCCATTTCCCCAGGTAAAACGCGTTGGCCGCGAAATGATGAGGCATCACCGGGGTCTTGCCGCAAGCCCTGGGGTGCGCTATATGTTGAAGTGGGAGGAGAGCGATCTCTTCCTTTCGTCGTTTCTGGGGGAGCGACTTGATCAGGTGGTACTTCGCGGGCTTGGCGCTGTCGTTCTTCGGGACGAGCGCCATGTACCTGGTCGCCGGTGTCTGGGTGAAGTCGCTGACGGGCAGCGACGCCCTCGCGACGATCGCGATCCTGTGCGTGTACGCGCCGGGCGTGCTGTCGCCGTGGATCGGCCGGATCGCCGACTCCTACCGCCGCAAACCCCTGCTCATCTGCACCGACCTGGCGATCGTCCCCGTGCTGGCGGTGCTGTTGGTCACCGATGAGATCTGGGTGATCTACACCGTCCTGCTGATCTACGGCGTGAAAGCCGTGCTGGTCAGCGCCGCGGAACCGGCACTGCTCGTGGTGCTGCTGCCGCCGGACCGGCTCGCCCGGGTCAACGGCCTGCGCATGTCGCTGCAGGAAGGCATGAAGCTCGTCGCGCCACTGGCGGCCGCAGCGCTGTTCGCCGGATACGGCGCGTGGCCGGTCATCGCGATCGACGCGCTGTCGTTCCTGCTCGCCGCCGCGGCCACCAGCATGATCAAGGTCCACGAACCACCGCCCGCCCCGCGTGAAACGCCGAGCCGGCCCCGCCTCAAAGCTCTCGCCTGGCCGATCGCCGGCGCCGCGACCGCGTTGTTCGCGGGTTCGATCGGCACCGCCGCGTCGTTCTCCCTCGTGGAGAACGGCCTGCACCACGGCCCTGAGTTCCTCGGCGTGCTGTCGGCGGCCCAAGGCGCCGGATCCGTCCTCGCGGGACTGCAGGGCAAACGCGCGAACGTCACCACGGGGCTCGTGCTCATCGCGGCAGGTGCCCTGGCCAGGACAACCGCCTGGCTCCCTGCGGTGCTCGCGGGCGGGTTCCTGAACGGCGTCGGCCTCGCCTGGGCCGTGATCGCGGTCGCCACGCTCGTCCAGCAACGCACCCCGCCAGCCGTGCTCGGCCGCGTGAGCGCCACTGCCATCAGCATCGTGTTCGCGGGCGGACCGCTCGGGCTCGCGGCAGGCGCGGCACTCGTCGCGCACCTGAGCTTCGAGGCGATCTACGTGATCATCGCCGTGATCACGACCGCCGCGGCGGTGTGGGCACGCGGGAGCCGGACGCGCCGCTTCACTGCGCGCCGGGCCCCCGCGCGGGCGGCCGACCAGATGGAGTGATCAGCCGCAGGTGGTGGCGGTCGGCGGAACCTGGCAGAGCCGGGCCGCGTAACCGCCGTTGCGTGCCACGGGCACTGTCAGGGAGTCTCCCGCCGAAACACGTTTGGTGTCGAACGCGATCTTCCCGGCAGGACTGTCGTGGTACAGCTCGACCAACCACGAACCGGAGCCGAGGAATCCCGTTCCGACCGAAAGGTCGTGCGCATCACCCGCCGCGCCGGCGCCGAGGAACCACGTCGAGCCGGACCGCCTCGCCAGCACCGCGAGCTCGCCGGGATCACCCGCCACGAGCCGGGTCTCGTCCCACGCGGCCGGAACCGTGCGCAGGAACTGCTCCGCCACCGGATAGGCGGCGTAGCTGGAGGTCTTGTCCGCGAAGTGCTGGACGCCCGACTCGTACAGCACGCTCAGCGCGAGCTCGGCCGCGTCGGAGTTGGGCCGCACACCCGAGAACGTCACCGGCGTGAAGTCCATCGGCCCGGTCAGGTTCCTGGTGAACGGCAACGTGAGGTAGTGCTCGATCGGGAACGGCTCCCGCCCAGGCCGCGGCTTCGTGCCCTCCGCGCCCTTCACCGCCTCTGCCGACAGCACGTGCGGCCACGTCCGTTCGACACCGCGCGGGATGGGTGCGCCGTGGAAGTTCAGCATCAGCCGGTACTTCGCTGCGGCCGCGTACACGGCGTCGTACCAGCGCATCCGGTCCTGGCCGTCGGACTCGATGAAGTCGATCTTCAGACCCACCGCACCCCACGAGCGGTACTGCGCGAAGAGCCGCTCACGTTCGCTGTCGGTGTCGATGGTCTGCCACCGCACCCACAGCCACGTCTCGACGCCGAGCGCCTTGGAGTACGAGATCAGCTCGGGGATCCAGTCGGCGCTCCAGCCGGAGTCGACGAGGTTGTACCGGTAGCCCTGCTTCGCCGCGTAGTCCGCGTACTGCTTCTGCAGAGCCAGGTTCCCCGTACCGTCACCCCACCAGGACCAGACCGCGGTGCCGGGCTTGATCCACGACGTGTCGGCGATCTTCGACGGCGGCGCGAGCGAGGTGATCAGCGAGCTCTCCACGAGCGACTCCAGCGACCCGACGCCGAGCACGCGCCACGGCGTGGCCAGCGGACCGGCCGAGGTCTCCGCGGGATCGGGCAGGACGAGCCGGTAGCGCGAGCCGTCGAACACGACCCGCGAACCGCCGTAGCGACCGTCGACATCGGATTCCGCGAGCAGCAGCCACGAGCCGGAGACGTTGAACAGCGCCGGATACCCGTACTCGACGCCCTTCTCGGCAACGCGCACGTGCGCGGACTCGTAGTCGCCGCGCCCGTTGTCGTACGGCAGCAGGAACTTCTCGGCGGACGACGGCACCGCGAACTCGGACGCCTCCCCGAGCACCGTCGTCCACTTGCCCGACGGCAGGACGTACTTGTACGCCACACCCTCCGCGGACGTGCGCACGACGACGTCCAGCCGTTCAGCCATTCGCTGAAGGTGGAACGTCGTCTCGGTACCGGCATAGGTGTGCTGGCGTTTTCTGCCGGACACGGTGGTGTACGAGTCCTGGACGAGCCGCGACGCCGACCCGACGAACTTCAGCCCCGACGTCAGGTCGGCGTCGGCGGTGCGGATGCCCAGCGCGGACGGCTCCAGCACCGTGGTGCCGCCGTGCCGGACCGAAAGGCTCAACCTCCCCTTGTCGAGCCGGACAAGTGCTTCTGGTGCAACGGATTGCGTCCCGACCGGTGCGGCGACGCGCCACTCGCCGGACTCGGCGACGGCGGGAGTCGTGCCGATCAGCGCGCCGGCGGCGGTCGCACACACCGCCACCAGCAGCACTGATCTGTTGCGAAGCCCCATGCGTGTCACTCCCTACAGCGTGGCGGCGGTAGGTGGACAGAGTTGGGAAAGCGCTTACCAGACTAGGCCAGCAGCCCTGCTTCGTGTAGATGAGCGAAGATGATCCGATCGACCGGCGAGATCCGGTCCACGTCAGCGGTGGTCAGCCAGGCGAGTTCCTCGATCTCGGCCGACGCCACCGGTTCCCCCGTGAACGACGCGGTGTAGCAGGTCATCCGCACCACCACCCCCGTGGAGCGGCCGTGCGCCTGCGCCTCGAACGTCCCGATGTGCTCCGCCGACGTCGCGTCGATCTCGACGGACAGCTCCTCGCGGATCTCCCGCACGAGCGTCTCGACGTCGGTCTCCCCCGGCTCCCGCTTGCCACCGGGCAGGTAGTACGTGTCCTTGCCGGCCGACCGGGTGCCGAGCACGCGGCCGTCCTCCAGATGAATCCAGGCAACCTTGTCGATCACCTGGCCGACCCTAGGCGGAGGCGAGCTCCTTGACCACGCGGTGGGCGTCGGCAAGCGACTCGACCGCCAGCTCGCGGAACTGGTGCAGCTGCGGGTTGACGTCGGCCATCGTGAGCTCGGCGTGCACGAACTCGAGGTTCTGGTCGAGCCCGATCATCGACAGCACGGCCCGCAGGTACGGCTCCTGGAAGTCGAAGCCCGCGCGCGGCGTGCCCGGCTTGTACGACCCACCGCGAGCGGTCACCACGACGACGCGCTTGCCTCCCAGCTCGAACGTGCCGTCCTCGCGCGGGAAGAAGTCCGGCGACGCGATCTGGTCGATCCACGCCTTCAACGTCGACGGGATCGAGAAGTTGTACATCGGCGCGCCGATGAGGATCACGTCGGCGGCCCTGACCTCGGCGACGAGGTCGGCCTGGATGTCGTGCCGGGTGCCGTCCACGTGCGGGATCGGGTCCGCGTTCAGGTCACGGTAGGTGTAGCCGCCCTCCGGGTTCACCGACCGCCAGACGTCGGCGAACGCCGAGGTGATCTCGCGGGTCACAGACCCCTCGCGGCGGATGCTCGAGTCGATGTGAAGCAGATTGGTCATGCCAAGAACATACGAGTGGAGAAGTTCCGAGTCAAGATGTTCTTGCCTGAGAACATCTCCGCTCCGATGTATGATCGACCACATGGAGGTGCAGCAGCCGATCGCCGCGTGCGTGGAGAAGTGGGACTTCAACTGGCTGCTGCACCGCGCCGCCCAGCGGGTCGGGGCCGCGTTCGCCGACGAGATCGCGAAGTTCGGCATCTCGCTGCGCGGACAGCTCGTCCTGAACGCCCTCGCGAGCGACGAGGAGGCCGCGCGCACCCAGCTCAAGCTCGGCGCGATGCTCGGCCTCGACAAGACCACGCTGATGAGCGAGCTCGACAAACTGGAGCGGGCCGGCCTGATCATGCGGGTGCCCGACCCCAACGACCGCAGGGTGCGCACGCCGGTGATCACCGACAAGGGTCGCGAGCTGCAGAAGCAGGCGGGAGACGCGCTCGCCGAGGTCGAACGCGGCTTCCGCGCCCGCTTCACCGATCAGGAGATGGCGGTCATCCGCAAGGCGCTGGGCGAACTCGCCCACGGCGAGGGCCCCATGCACGGATCCTGCATCTAGTAGCGTTGTCACAGCTATCTCTTGGGATGTGGCCGGCAGGCAGCCGCGCTTCGATCATGAAGATCGCGCTCTCATGGCTGCCAACCGCACGGTTGGCAGCAGTCGGGGTGATCAGCAAACGTTTGCGCCGGCATTTCTCTACCGCCATCTCGGCAGCGACGTGCATAAGAGCGCGACCACTCGGGCTTTCGGTGCGACGCTCTGCTAGGCCAGCGAACCCAGATCCTCCTCACGCAGCTGCGCCGGAGTCACGGTCGCCTGCGCGTCCACCAACGCCTGCAACGCCGTGCCGTGGTCCCAGACGTTGACGTTCATCGCCGCCCGCAGCCGTCCGTCCCGCAGCCAGAACGCGATGAACTGCCGCGACGCCAGGTCGCCGCGCACCACCACCTCGTCGTCGGGACCGGCGAGGCCGCGGTACTCCATGCCCAGGTCGTACTGGTCGGTGAAGAAGTACGGCGACTTCAGGTACGGCTCGTCCAGCCCGATCAGCGAGCCCGCCACGTGCGTTCCCTGGTCCTTGGCGTTCGCCCAGTGCTCGACGCGGACGCGATGGCCGTAGCGCGGGTGGTCGTGTGCCGCGATGTCACCGGCCGCGAACACGTCGGGTGCCGATGTGCGCAACGCGGCGTCGACCGCCACACCACCGTCGGTCAGGTCGAGCCCGGCGGCCTCGGCCAGCTCCAGCCGCGGTGTCGCGCCCACGGCCAGCACCGTCACGTCCGGCAGCAGCTCGGTGCCGTCGTCCAGCACCACGCCGGACGGCGAGAAGGCCGCGACGCCCGTGCCCAGCTTGAACTCGACGCCGTGCTCCTCGTGCAGACCGCGGAACATCCTGCCCATCTCCACGCCCAGCACGCGGACCAGCGGCTCGGCCAGCGGGTCGACCACCGTGACGCGGCAGCCGTGGGTGCGGGCCGCGGACGCCACCTCGCAGCCGATCCAGCCAGCGCCGATGATCACGACGTGCCTGCCCTCTCGCAACGACGACTTCAGCGCGAGCGAGTCGTCGATGGTGCGCAACACATGTCCTTGCGCGCCAGGCAGAACGCGGGGGCGCGATCCCGTCGCGAGCAAGAGCCGATCGTAGGAACGCACTGCTCCATCGGAGTCAACGATCGTGTGATCACCTGGTCGCAGCTCCAGCACCGAGACGCCGAGCTGGAGGTCGATCTCGTGGTCGGCGTAGAAGCCCTGCTCGTGCACCCACGCCGGTTCCGCGGCCTTGCCCAGCAGAACGTCCTTGGACAGCGCGGGAAGTTCGTACGGGCGATGGTGCTCCGTGCCGAACATGGTGATCTTGCCGCCGTAGCCGCGGTCTCGGAGTGCGCCCGCCGCGGAGGCGCCGGCGAGGCCCGACCCGACAATCACGATGCGTTGCGGTTCCGCCATTTTCACTCCTTCTGGTGACCAGTTCTCGTCCCACGTGCGACGCTATCCGCAGCTCGGCACGGTCGCTCGACGGAAGACTTTCCCGGGAATGCGAAATCGCCGTCACGACCAGCGGCCGCGCGCGTCTCATCTACGCGAGCGCCGGGACCACCGGGCCGGCGCGCCGAGTGAGCTGGAGGAAGAAACCCGTGGGAGCCAAAGAGGAGTGGCAGGTGAGCTGCCGCGACATCGCTTCGCGCCGACGGGACTTGACGGTGTTCGTCAGCCAGGGGCACATCGTGATCAACGTGCCACCGGGCGAAGCCGCTGTTCTGACACCGCTGGAGGTCGGCCGCCTGCGAGCGGCACTGCGGGAAGCCGTCGTCGCCGCGTCCGACACGGAGTTGTGACCGCCGTCACAGCGTTACCTACTCGCAAGTAGGTTAGTGGCTAGAGTGGGCGGCATGCTGACCCGCGTGCTGCTGACCCTGGTCAAAGCCGGAGTGATCCGGCCGTTGGGCCCGCGCGGCCTCGCCGGCACCGTGCGCGGATATCTGCAGTGGGACATCACGCTCGCGTGGGGCTACCAGACCGGCGCCGGACGACACCCGGACCGTGCCGCGATCATCGACGACGACGGCGTGCTGACGTACGCGGAAGTACACGAGCGCACCAGCAGGCTCGCGCACGCCTTCCGCGCCGGCGAACGCATCGGCCTGCTGTGCCGCAACCACCGCGGTTTCATCGAGACGATGACCGCGTGCACGAAGATCGGCGCCGACGCCGTCCTGCTGAACACCGGACTGAGCAAGGGGCAACTGGCCCAGGTCGCCCAGGACCAGAAGATCGACAGGATCGTCGCCGACCGCGAGTTCGCGGACGTGCTGCCCGACGTGCCGACGTACTTCAGCGACGAGCTCGAGTCGTTGATCATCAACGGACCGAAGACACCACTGCCCCGCAGGCCTCCGCGCGGCCGGCTGATCATCCTCACCTCCGGCACCACCGGCACGCCGAAGGGCGCCAAGCGACCGGAACCCGCGAGCCTCGCCCCCGCCGCCGCGCTGCTGTCCCGGATCCCGCTCAAGCACGGTGACGTCATCGCGATCACCTCCCCGCTCTTCCACGCCTGGGGACTCGCCGCGTTCCAGCTCGGCCTCGTACTCGGCGCCACGCTGGTGCTGCGCCGCAGGTTCGATCCCGCGCAGACGTTGCAGGACGCCGAGAAGTGCACGGCGATGTTCGTGGTTCCCGTGATGCTGCAACGCATGCTGGAGACCCCGCACCGGCCGAAGCTGCGGATCATCGCGTCCAGCGGGTCCGCTCTGCCGCCACGGGTCGCCACGCGCACCCTGCAGGAGTTCGGGCCGGTGCTCTACAACCTCTACGGCTCGACCGAGGTGAGCTGGGCGAGCATCGCGACACCGGAGGAGATACTCAAGGAACCCGGCACGGCCGGGCAACCGCCGCTGGGCACCCGACTGGCCATTGTGGACGACCAGGGCAAGCCGGTGGCGCCGGGCGAGACCGGGCGGATCTTCGTCGGCAACGAGATGTTGTTCGACGGATATACGAATGGCACCAGCAAGGAGTCGTTGAACGGCCTGATGTCCACCGGCGATCTCGGCTACGTCAAGGACGGCCTGCTGTTCGTGGCGGGCCGCGACGACGAGATGATCGTCTCGGGTGGTGAGAACGTGTATCCGCGCGAGGTCGAGGACCTGCTCTCGAACCTCGACGGCGTCACGGAGGTCGCGGTGCTCGGCGTGCCGGACGACGAGTTCGGGCAGCGGCTCGCGGCGTTCGTGGTGGGCGACGAAACCCTGACGGCCGACCATGTGCGTGACCACGTGAAGGCGAACCTGGCACGGTTTTCCGTTCCGCGAGATGTTTTCTTCGTCAATGAGTTGCCGCGCAACGCGGCCGGGAAAGTGTTGAAACGTCAATTGCGCGAACAGGTCTAGGCTCGCCCTCGGAAGAGGGGCTTGATCATGACGGTTCCCGGCCGGACCGCCGACCCGCGGTCCAACGCCGTGCACAACCTGCGCGAGGCGCGCATCGCACTGGACGAGGGCAGGCCAGGCGAGGCACTGGAGTACGCCGAGAAAGCGGTTGCCGCGTTCGCGTGGCTGGACGACGTCGAGGGCGTCGCGGAGGGTGTGCTGGCGCAGTCCGTGGCTCTCGGCAAGCGCGGGCTGTGGCCGAGCGCTCTCGACACCATCGACAGGGTGCAGGAGATCGCGGCCGCGAACCGCCACATCGGACTGCAGGCGCGGTGCAGCTTTTCCCGTGCTGTCGTGGAACTGCGGCTCGACTCGCGGGAGCGGTCGTTCAACTCGTTCGCCCGTGCACTGGGTCTCGCGGAGCTCACCGGCGACAGCGAGCTGATCGGCTCCGTGCTGTTCGAACAGGCCCGCGTGATGCGCATGCAGTACCACGAGCACTGCATGATCCGCACCGAGGAGAGCCGTTGCAGCCTCGACGGGGAGCCGTGCGTGCGCAAGCTGCGGCGCGCGGAAGCGTTGTGCGCACAGGTGCGCGACCGGTGGAAGCAGGTCGGCGACCCGGTGCGGATGGCGATGGTGAACGTCCTGCTGACACACGTGCGCATCGATCTGGGTGAACTTGACCGCGCGCACCGCAGCTGGCAGCGCGCTGACCAGTTGCTTGCCGGAAGGAACCGCCCGGTGGCGCGGGCGGAGGCGTTGATGGCGCGCGCCAGGCTGAGCGGGGCGCGCAAGCGGTACCCCGACCAGATCTCCCAGCTGACCCAGGCGGCCGAGCTCGCCATGAGCTGTCTCGCGCGTGAGGTCGCGGTGCACGCCCACCAGCAGCTGAGCGAGGCGCACGAACGATCCGGGGACCTGGAGCGGGCGTTGCGGCACGCCCGGCTGCAACTCGAGCAGTACCGCCTGTGGGAGCTGCAGGAGGGCAGGGACCTGCTGCGGATGCGCGAGCACGATCTGTCGTCGCGACTCGTGGAACAGTTGGCGCACAGGCGTTTCGAGCCCAAGCGCGAAGACGCTGTGGTGCGTGTCCCGCAGACCGGCGAGCTGCATGAGCCGGGCACCGCGGAGCACACGAACACCCGGATCGCCCGCGCGCTGCGGGCCGGGCTCACCAAGCGCGGCATCGAGGTGCTGCGGCTCGTGGCGGCCGGCGCGAGCACGACGACGATCGCCGAATCGCTCGGCCTGTCGCCCAAGACCGTGCAGAACCACCTCCAGCGGATCTACACGACCCTTGACGTCAACGGCCGTTCCGGCGCCATCGTGTGGTGGATGAGCCTGACCACTCACGAGTCATCTATTGTCAAGTGATTGACAATTCGCCCGGCCGGACCGGTGACCAATCCCCCGTTCGGCCGCTTGCCGCCGACGAGGTGGTCGCGGTTCTTGGGTGATTTACCTATGCGGGCGCGGTGGAATTGGGTGATGTGACGGGTAACCGGTCTGTGTCATGCTCCGTTAACAAGGTGTCCAGTTAACGAGCGAGGGGCGGTCATGACCGGGCAACGTCGCCTGCGGTCAGTGCTTGCGCGATCAGTGCTTGCGCAGAGCGATCCGCGCCACGTCGCGCCACAGGAGCGGATCGACGCCCTCGGGGTTGATGTGCTCCAGCAGCGCGGCCAGTGCCGTGCGCGCGCTGGTGCTGCCGTCCGGGTCGACCTCGTCCGCCGCCCTCACCAGCAGCAGGTGGCACCGCAGCTGCTGCTCGGCGTCGAGCTCGCCGGTCGCGATGGCCTGCTCCGCGAGCTCCCGCGCCCGGTCGACCTCGCCGTCGCGCAACGCGAGCTCGGCGCGCAACGCCCTGGCGTGAGCCAGAAGGCCGTCCTGGCGGCGCATCGCCGCGACCGTCGTCTCCACCTTGTCCAGCAACGCCACGACCTCGTCGAGGTTCGCACCCGGCGTGCGCAACGCGATGGACGCGCCGGCGAGGCGGACGTGGCAGCGGTACTCGGGATCACCGTCGAAGTCGTCGAGCATGGCGACGGCCTCGCGGATGCAGTGCGCGGCTTCGGTTCTGTCTCCCAAACGGTCGGCGACCTTGGCCCGCGCCCACCACGTGGAGATGGCGAGCCGGTCGCGGCCGAGTTCGGGCAGTCGGACGGAAAGCTGGTCCACAACCTGTTCGGCGTCGGCCAGGCGGCCGGCCGCGGTCAGCTCCACGCACAACGAGATGAGAGCGCGCGTGTTGACGCGACGCACCCGTTCGCCGTCACCGCTGGCCAGCTCAACGGCCTCTGCCGCGGCTTTCACGGATTCGGCCGTCCGGCCGAGGCGCCGCAACGAGGATGCGCGCAGGATCTCCACCAACGCGTCCACCGCCGGACCGGGAGACCAGGACTTGCGCAGCTTCGCCGCCGCCAGCAGCAGACCCTCGTGGTCGCGTTGCCTGGCCAGCATCACCAGGCGCGTCCACCGCACGCACCAGCCGAACATCTCCTCGTCCGACCGCTTTCCCAGCGTTTCCAGCAGGTCGACGGCCATCACCAGGTCACCGTCGTGGTAGGCGAGCAGCGCCTCGCACCACGCCAGCGCCTCGTCCTGCATCGCGGTGCGGTCCTCGTCGACCATCAGCTCGGACGGGTCGACGCCGAGCACCTCGGCGAGCCTGCGCACGACGGCGGGCGACGGCACCCGTTCGCCGGATTCCAGCCGGGACACGTAGCTCATGGACACGCCGGGGCACGCGAGGTCCTTTTGCGACAAACCGCGTTGCAGCCGGACCGCCCGCAACCGCGCGCCGAACCTCGTCAACGACTTCCTGCCCTCATCCACGGCCGCCACCTATCGGAACGGAGCACCTCAATGAAGTTGAACACTATCGCTCGAATCGCCGCCGCAGTGATCCTCAGTTTGGGGGCGCTGCTGACGGTGACCGGACCGGCTTCGGCGGACGGACCCGGTGAGGCGTTCACGCCGCCGTACTGCCAGCCGAACTGATCGTCGCGACCGGCCGGGGTGGTCTTGCCTCCCTCGCAAGCAAGACCACCCCACCACCGGAGCGCCAATTGACGCACCTGGCCACATCACCGGTGCGGCGTGAGGCACCCTTGTGGGGTGACTCTGCAACTGCGCACGCCTCGTCACCAGGTGAGCCCGAAGTCGGTCCTGCTGTGGACGATGCAGGCGGCCGTGTTCTGGCTGGTGCTCTTCGTGCCACAGCTCATCGTGTTCCTGGTGGTGAGCTCGCCGCCCACGTGGGAGCTCGCGCTCATGATCGCCACGCTGGTCGTCGGCGTCGTGCACACCGCGGTCGAGCCCAGCTGGCGCTACCGCGTGCACCGCTGGGAGACCACGCCGGACGCCGTGTACACCCTCTCCGGCTGGCTGAACCAGGAATGGCGCGTCGCACCCGTGTCGCGCATCCAGACGATCGACACGAAACGCGGGCCGTTCCAGCAGTTGCTCGGCCTCGCGACGGTCACCGTGACGACCGCGTCGGCCGCCGGTCCGGTGGAGATCGAGGGCCTGGACCACGAGGTGGCGCAACAGCTCGTGGTGGAGCTGACGAACACCACCCAGGCCACGCCGGGTGATGCCACGTGAGCACTCCCCCGGAAGTGCCCACCGGGCTCCCCGCCGCGCCGGAGTTCACCGAGCCGCTGTCGGAGTGGCATCGTCTGCACGTACGCATGCTGGTCGTGCGGCCGCTCAACGAGGGCATCGCCATGCTGGTGCCGATCCTCGTCCTGCTGTTCACCGGCAACGGCGAGAAGTGGCGGCTCTTCGCGAGCGGCGTCACCGTCGCGGTGATCCTCGCGTTCAGCTACTTCATCTGGCGCACCACGAAGTACCGCATCACCGACGACCAGGTGGAGCTGCACACGGGACTGCTGACCCGCAAGCAGCTCGCCGTGCCGCGCGATCGCATCAGGACTGTCGACCTCACGTCCAAGCCGGGCCACCGCGTCTTCGGGCTGTCGGCGGTGCGGATCGGCACCGGGCAGCAGGACGCTCCCGGCGCCGACGGCCTCACCCTCGACGCCGTGACGCAGGAGGAGGCCGAACGGCTGCGGGTGTTGTTGCTGCAGAAGGCAGTCGCGCCGAAGACCGCCTCCTCCGACGAGCCGCAGGCGGACGTGGCGGTGCCGGAGCCGGAGGTCATCTCGAAGCTCGACCTGAAGTGGCTGAAGTTCGCCCCGCTGTCGCTGTCGGGTCTGGTCGCGATCGGTGCCGTGTTCGGCGTGCTGTCGAACTACGCCGACGACCTCGGCCTGCACCCCGTGCAGGACCTGTGGGAGTGGCTCTTCGAGCACCCGAGCTTCACGCTGCTCGGCGCGTTCGTCGTCGCGCTGGTCGTGGTGGGGCTCGTGCTGTCGGTGCCGCTCTACATCCTCCAGTTCTGGAACTACCGGCTGACCCGTGAGCCGGACGGCACGTTGCGCGTGCAGCGCGGCCTGCTCACCACGCGCTCGGTCTCGGTGGAGGAACAGCGCCTGCGCGGCGTGGACATTCAGGAACCGCTGCTGGTCCGCGCGGGCAGGGGCGCGAAAGCCGTTGCGGTGACGACGGGTCTGGGCTCGAAGGGCGAGAGCAACCTGCTGCTGCCGCCCGCACCGCTGTCCGTGGCGCACCAGGTCTCCCGCGACGTGCTGCGGGTCGAGGACGACCCGACGACGCGCAAACTCCGCAGACACCCGTTCGCCGCGTTGCGCCGCAGCCTGGTCCGGCACGTGGTGCCGTGGGCCGTGATCGCGATCGGTCTCGCGATCTGGGCGCCGTCGTGGGCGTGGCCGATCCCGGTGGCGATCATCCCGTTCGCCGCGCTGGTCGGCTGGGACAACTACCGTTCGCTGGGCAACGCGCTGGACGACCGCTATCTCGTCACCCGCAACAACTCTCTGGTCCGCAGCACCGTGGCGTTGCAGCGCACCGGCATCATCGGCTGGCGCATCCGGCGCTCGTTCTTCCAGCGCCGCAGCGGTTTGATGACGATCGGCGCGACCACCGCGGCGGGCGCGGGCGTCTACCACGTGACGGACGTCGGCGAGTCCGACGGCCTGGCGCTCGCCGACGAGGCCGTACCGGATCTGTTGCGACCGTTCCTGATCAGCGATTCCACTGTGGAGGGTCAGGCGGTACGGAACGTCTGACGATAGGCGCTCGGCGACACCCCGATCGACGCCGCCAGCTGTTGCCGCAGCGCCGCCGAGGTCCCGAAGCCCGCGTGCCGGGCGACCTGGTCGATCGGCAGGTCGGTGGACTCCAGCAGGTGCCGGGCGCGGTCGACGCGCTGCTGCGTCAGCCACTGGCCGGGCGACATGCCGGTCTCGGCCCGGAACCGGCGGGTGAACGTCCGCACGCTCATCCGCACCTGCGCGGCCATCGCGGCGAGGTCGAGCGGGTCTTGGAGGCGTTCCAAGGCCCACTCGCGGGCGAGCGCGGTGGAGGTGTCCGGGTAGCTCGGCACCGGGCGGTCGACGAACTGGGACTGGCCGCCCTGCCGCCATGCGGGGACGACGCAGTAGCGGGCGATCCAGTTCGCCACCTCGCTGCCGTGGTCGGACCTGATGACGTGCAGGCACAGGTCGATGCCAGCGGCGACGCCCGCCGACGTGAGGATGTCCCCGTCGTCGATGAACAGCACGTCCGGGTTGAGCCGCACCTTCGGGTAGAGCGCGCGGAACTGGTCTGTGGTGTTCCAGTGCGTGGTCGCGGGTCTGCCGTCGAGCAGCCCGGCGGCGGCCAGGACGAACGCGCCGGTGCAGATGGACATGATCCGCGAGGCGTTCGTCGTCGTGAGCGCCTCCAGGACGGCGGGTTCGAGCCTGCCTTCCCTGGCCGGCGGGTAGTGCGTACCCGGCACGAGCACCGTGTCCGCGTCTTGGAGGACCTCCAAGCCGTGCTCGGGCGTGATGGTGAAGCCGCCGGTGGTGGGGACGGGGCGGCGGTCCGGCGAGCACACGACGACCTCGTAGAGGTCCGCGAGCCTGGCGAACATGTGGGTCGAGCTGCCGATGTCGAACGCCACCGACTGTTCGAGCGCGAGGACGGCGATCCGGTGCATGGCCGGATTCTTTCACATGTTGGCCATCGGGCCACTGGTCGCCGGGTGCGCGATCGCGGAGGCTGATCGGTGTGAGACTGCATTGGGCCTGGGTTGTCGCAGGTGTGTCCTTCATCGCCTTGGTGGGTGCCGCGTCGTTCCGCGCGGCACCCGGTGCGTTGATCGAGCCGTTGCGGGCGGAGTTCGGCTGGACGACCGGCACGATCTCGCTCGCCATCTCGATCAACCTCCTGTTGTTCGGGTTGACCGCGCCGTTCGCGGCGGCGCTGATGGACCGGTTCGGCGTGCGGCTCGTGGTGAGCTGCGCGTTGACCATGGTCGCGATCGGCAGCGGGCTGACGGTGTTCATGACCTCGTCCTGGCAGCTGATCCTGCTCTGGGGTGTCGTCGTCGGGCTGGGCACGGGCTCGATGGCGCTGGCGTTCGTCGCGACGATCACCGGACGGTGGTTCGTGCGGCACCGCGGCCTGGTCACGGGTGTGCTGACGGCGGGTGGCGCAGCCGGTCAGCTGGTGTTCCTGCCGCTGGTGGCGTGGCTGTCCGCGACCTACGGCTGGCGGTCGGCGTCGCTGATGATCTGCATCGCCGCACTCGCCGTGGTGCCGCTGGCCGCGTTCTTCCTGCGCGAGTACCCGCGTGACGTCGGCCTGTTGCCGTTGGGCGCTGTCGAGGACACTCCCCCGCCGCCGTCCGGTGGTGCCGCCAGGAGGGCTCTTTCCGCGCTGGGCTCGGCGGCGCGCACCCGGCCGTTCTGGTTGCTGGCAGGCGGTTTCGCGATCTGCGGCGCCTCGACGAACGGTCTGGTGGGCACGCATTTCATCCCCGCCGCACACGACCACGGCATGCCGACGACGACCGCTGCCGGGTTGCTGGCGCTGGTCGGTGTCTTCGACATCGTGGGCACCATCGTGTCCGGCTGGCTGACCGACCTGGTCAATTCAGGGTTACTGCTCGCGTCCTATTACGCGTTGCGCGGCCTGTCGTTGATGCTGCTGCCGCAGCTGTTCGGCGCCTCGGCACACCCGTCGATGCTGGTGTTCATCATCTTCTACGGCCTGGACTGGGTCGCGACCGTGCCTCCGACGGTGGCGTTGTGCCGCCAGTTCTTCGGCGTGTCCGGACCGGTCGTGTTCGGCTGGGTGTTCGCGTCGCACCAGGTCGGTGCGGCACTGGCGGCGTCGGCTGCCGGGCTCACCCGCGACCACCTGGGCAGCTACGACCTCGCCTGGTACGTCGCGGGTGCGCTCTGCCTCGGCGCGGCGGTGCTGTCGGCATCGTTGCTATCTGGGTCGCTTGCGCGAGGTGCCGAAGACGCCCCGCGTGATCTCGCGCGCCAGGGCGCTGCCGGCTGACCGCAGGAACGACTTCACGGCGCTGTTGCCGAGCACCTTCTCGACGAGCCCCGGTTCCTCCTTCCGAGGTCGGGGAGGTTCCGGGGCTTGTTCTCGTTGCGGCGGAGCGACTTTCCGCATCAGCTGCTCGTAGGCCGACTCGCGGTCAACGGTTTCCGCGTACTTGCCGTGGAGATCCGAACCTTGCGCGGCCTGTTTGATCGCGTCGGTGCCGATGGTGTCCATCGACGAGCGCGGCGCCCTGAGCCTGGTCCACGCGACCGGTGTCGGGGCGCCCTTCTCGCTCAGCACGGTGATGATCGCCTCGCCGATGCCGAGCGACGTGAGCGCCTTCTCCAGGTCGTAGTGCGGCGTGTTCGGGTACGTCTTCACCGTGCGCGCCAACGCTTTCTGGTCGTCCGGCGTGAACGCGCGCAGTGCGTGCTGGACACGCGCGCCGAGCTGCGACAACACCTCGTTCGGGATGTCGGTCGGCAGCTGCGTGCAGAAGAAGACGCCGATTCCCTTGGACCGGATGAGCTTCACGGTCTGGGTGATCTGGTCGAGGAACGCCTTCGACGCGTCGGCGAACAGCAAATGCGCCTCGTCGAAGAAGAACACGAGCTTCGGCTTCTCGACGTCGCCCTCCTCCGGCAACGTTTCGAAGAGCTCGGCCAGCAA
Organism: Lentzea nigeriaca; assembly: GCF_016907955.1. Lineage (GTDB taxonomy): Bacteria > Actinomycetota > Actinomycetes > Mycobacteriales > Pseudonocardiaceae > Lentzea > Lentzea nigeriaca. The sequence goes on from NZ_JAFBCX010000006.1 coordinate 144,771, forward strand.
CCACATGAGGAATGTGGAGAACAACGCCGGATTGCCCTGCAGCTCGGCCAGTTCCAGCAGACTCACGACACCCTTGCCGTCGCGTTGCCGCATCAGGTCGGCGGGATCGAGCTCCGGCTCGCCGAAGAACCTGTCACCGCCCTGCGCCTCGAGGTTGGCCAGGGCCCGCAGGATCACCCCCGCCGTGGAGCTCGAGACACCACCGATGCCCTTGAGGTCCTCCTTGCCCTCGTCGCTGGTGAGGTGCGCGATGACGCTGCGCAGGTCCTTGGTGTCGAGCAGCGGCAGGCCCTTCGAGTCGGCCCAGTGGAAGATCAGGCCGAGCGTGGAGGACTGGGTGTCGTTCAGGCCCAGCACCTTCGACAGCAGGATCGGCCCGAAGCTCGTGATCGTCGCCCTGACCGGAACGCCGATCCCGCCCGTGCCGATCGACAGGAACTGGACCGGGTACGCCTGCGGCTGCCAGTCGTCGCCGGTCTCCTTGGCCCGGACGTCCGTCCGGTCGCTGCGCTCGCCGTCACGTGACAGACCGGACAAGTCGCCCTTCACGTCGGCCATCAGCACCGGCACGCCATTGGTGGAGAGCTGTTCGGCGAGCAGCTGGAGCGTCTTCGTCTTGCCCGTTCCCGTTGCCCCCGCGACAAGTCCGTGCCGGTTGACCATGGACAACGGGATGCGGACGTGCGCCGTCGACTCCACCTGCCCGTCGACCAGCACAGCGCCGAGTTCGATGGCCGCGCTCTCGGACGCGTACCCAGCGGCGATCTCAGCTTGAGCCGTCATGCACGAGGAGCGTAACCAGGTTGCTGCACGCCGCCACTCGAAGTTGACGCGTTGCGCAGTAATGTTCGGGGCGTGATGGATCGTCTGGTGTGGATCGACTGCGAGATGACCGGACTCGACTTGGGCAAGGACGCCTTGATCGAGATCGCGGCACTGGTCACGGACGCCGAGCTGAACGTGCTCGGCGACGGCGTGGACATAGTGATCCACGCTTCCGACGAAGTGCTCGCCTCGATGCCGGATGTCGTCATGGAGATGCACGCCAAGTCGGGCCTGACCGAGGAGGTCCGCGCCTCCACGGTGTCGATGGAAGAGGCCGAGGCGGCCGTGCTCGCCTACATCAAGGAGTGGGTCCCGGATCCCAGGACCGCGCCGCTGGCCGGCAACTCGATCGCCACGGACCGCGGCTTCATCGCCCGCGACATGCCGGCGTTGGACGCGCACCTGCACTACCGCATGGTCGACGTGTCGTCGATCAAGGAGCTGTGCCGGCGCTGGTACCCGCGCATCTACTACGCGCAGCCGGGCAAGGGCCTCGCGCACCGGGCGCTCGCCGACATCATCGAGTCGATCCGGGAGCTCGCGTACTACCGGCGCACGGCGTTCGTGCCGCAGCCGGGTCCGACGACCGAGCAGGCCCAGGCCGTGGCCGCTGAGCTGCTGAAAAACGCTGACTGACCCCTGATTTTTATCTTGGTGGATGCCATTGCTATGCTTCTCCTCGCCGGTCAGCGCCGGTGATGGTGGGTGTAGCTCAGCTGGCAGAGCACTGGGTTGTGATCCCAGGTGTCGCGGGTTCAAGTCCCGTCACTCACCCGAGTAGCCGAGCTATATCTGCGGAAAGCGCAGATATAGCTCGGCTTCGGTGTTTTCTGGGGGCCGGGCCCCCAGACCCCAGCCGGGGGCTCCGCCCCCGGACCCCCGGCCCGGCTCGGCGCTTCGCGCCATCGCGGGCCACCCCCAGTGCGGTGCGGAGCGTGTTGATGACCACCCTTGTCGCCAAGGATCTCGCCGCAGGTCACGGTGACCGCGTCCTGTTCTCCGGGCTCGACCTCGTGGTCGCTCCCGGCGACGTGATCGGGCTCGTCGGCGTGAACGGCGCGGGCAAGTCGACGCTGCTCAAGACGCTGGCCGGGCTGATCCCCGCCGAGCAGGGCCGCGTGTCGCTGAATCCGCCGTCCGCCAACGTGGGCCACCTCGCGCAGGAACCGGAGCGACTCGAAGGCGAGACCGTGCGGGAGTTCCTGGCTCGCCGGACCGGTGTCGCAGCAGCTCAGGCCGCGCTGGACGCCGCCACGGAGGCGCTGACCGCCGGAAACGACGAGGGTTACTCCGAGGCGCTCGACCAGTGGCTCGCGTTGGGTGGCGCCGACCTGGAGGAACGGTCGCTGGAGGTCGTCGCCGACCTCGGGCTGACCGTCGGCCTGGACGCGTCGATGACCTCGCTGTCCGGTGGCCAGGCGGCGCGGGCGGGCATGGCGTCGTTGCTGCTCAGCCGCTACGACATCTTTCTGCTGGACGAGCCGACCAACGATCTCGACCTCGACGGCCTGGAGCGGTTGGAGAAGTTCGTCACAGGTCTGCGCGCGGGCACTGTGCTGGTGTCGCACGACCGAGAGTTCCTGGCCCGCACCGTGACGAGCGTGCTGGAGCTCGACCTGCACCAGAACGCCGTGCGCCTCTACGGCGGCGGCTACGAGTCGTACCTCGAAGAGCGGGCACGGGCCCGTCAGCACGCCCGTGACGACTACGAGGAGTTCGCGGACACCAAGGCCGCTCTGGAGGCCCGTGCGCGCATGCAGCGCGCGTGGATGGAGAAGGGCGTGAAGAACGCCCGGCGCAAGGCGACCGACAACGACAAGAACGCCCGCAAGTTCCGTGCCGACGCCACCGAGAAGCAGGCCTCGAAGGCCCGCCAGACCGACCGCATGATCGAACGGCTGGAGGTCGTCGAGGAGCCCCGCAAGGAGTGGGAGCTGCGGATGGAGATCGCCGCGGCACCACGCTCCGGTGCTGTCGTGGCGTCCCTGCGGGCGGCCGTCGTCGAGCGTGGCGGCTTCCGGCTGGGGCCGGTCGACCTGCAGGTCGACTGGGCGGACCGGGTCGCGATCACCGGGGCGAACGGGGCGGGCAAGTCGACGTTGCTGGCGGCGTTGCTCGGACGGGCCGAGCTGGCCTCCGGTTACGCCACGCTCGGCTCCGGCGTCGTGGTCGGCGAGGTGGACCAGGCACGCGGGCTGTTCCTGGGCGATCTGCCGCTGGTGGACGCGTTCCAGGAGGCCGTGCCGGAGATGACGCCCGCCGACGTGCGGACGTTGCTGGCGAAGTTCGGGCTGAAGGCGGCGCACGTGCTGCGACCGGCCGGGTCGTTGTCGCCGGGTGAGCGGACACGGGCCGCGCTCGCGTTGCTGCAGGGCCGCGGAGTGAACCTGCTGGTGCTGGACGAACCGACGAACCACCTGGACCTGCCCGCGATCGAGCAGCTGGAGTCGGCGCTGGAGAACTACCCCGGCACGTTGCTGCTCGTCACGCACGACCGGCGGATGCTCGAAGCGGTGCTGGTGAACCGTCACCTGACCGTTGCGGACGGCCAGGTGACGGTGTCCTGAGCTACTTCAGGTCGATGCGGTAGATCTGGGTGGTGCTGTTGTTGGGGATGGAGTCCTTGTCCCCGTTGGAGGTCGTGAGCCAGAGGTCGCCGTCCGGCGTCTGCTCGACCGTCCTCAAGCGACCGTAGGCGCCCTCGAAGAAGATCTCCGGCTGACCGCCGATCGGGATCCGGTAGAGCCGCTGACCGCGCAACGCCGCCAGGTACAGCACTTCGTCCACAATGGTCAGTCCGCTCGGTGAGGCCTGCGAGACAGGCCACGTGTACTTCGGTGCGACGAAGTCTCCGCACTCGCCGGAGGTGCCCTCGCAGAGTGGCCAGCCGTAGTTGCCGCCCGGCCTGATCAGGTTGATCTCGTCCATGATCGAGTTGCCGAGCTCCGCCTCCCACAGCCGGCCGCGCGAGTCGAACGCGAGACCCTGCACGTTGCGGTGGCCGTAGCTGTAGACGTACTTGCCGGGGAACGGGTTGTCGCGCGGCACGCTGCCGTCCGGGTTGACGCGCAACACCTTGCCGCCCAACGAGTTCAGGTCCTGAGCGTTGGCCGCGACCTGGCCGTCGCCGGTGGCGACGTAGAGCTTGCCGTCCGGGCCGAACCGCAGCCTGCCGCCGTTGTGGAACTTGTTGCGCGGGGCGCCGGTGAGCAGGACCTGGTGCGCGTCCAGCTTTCCGTTGACCAGCTTGAACCTCACGAGCCGGTTGTCGGTCGGGCTGGTGTGGTAGGCGTAGATCCAGCCGTCGGAGTGCTCCAGGCCGAGGAGACCGCCCTCGCCGTCGGTGCTGACGACGTTCGGGACGCGGCCGGCGACGGTCTTCTCACCGTTGGGCGCGATGCGGATGATGTCGCCGGTGTCGCGCTGGGCGTAGAACGCGGTGCCGTCCTTGAGGAATTCCAGGCCCCACGGCACATCCGTGTCGTCGGTGATCTTGGTGACCTCGCCGACGGGGTCGTGGCCCGTGCGGGTGGCGGCCTTGATCGGCGCGGTGAACGCCGAGCTCTTGCCGGAAGTGTCGATCGCCTTGACCGTGAACTCGTACGCCGTGTCCTGCCTCAGGCCCGCGATCGTCGTCTGCAGGCCGGTGGTGGTGCCGACCTGGACGCCGCCGGAGAAGACCGCGTAGCTCGCCACGGCGATGTCGTCGCTCGACGCTCCCCAGGCGAGCGAGACGCTGTTGGCGGTCGCCCTGGTCGCGATCGCGCTGGCGGGCGGGGTCGGCGGCCCGGTGTCGACGACGGCGGCCGGTGTGGTGACGGTGATCGAGTTGCTCGCCTGCGAGATGTTGCCCGCGGCGTCCTTCGCGTTGACGTAGAAGGAGTACGTGGTGTTCGGGGTGAGCCTCGTGATGTTGTTGGACAGCGCCTCGACCGTCTTCACGTACTGGCCGGACTGGTAGATCTCGTAGCTCGCGACGGCCACGTTGTCACTCGCCGCGCCCCACTGCAGGTTCACCGAAGTGGCGGTGAAAGCCTTGACGGACAACGTTCCCGGGGCGCTGGGCGGCGTCGTGTCGACAACACCCGGAGTGCCGTGGACTTCGAATTCCCTGAGCTCGTAAGCGTGGAAGCACGGTGTGGTGAGAGAAACCCGGACCCAGCGTCCGAAACCGGTGAACTCGATGTTGTCGTCGCCGCCGTCACCGTTTTCCGTGGTGTGGACGTCGCGCCAGTAAACGCCTTCCGGGGACGTCTGGACCGCGTACTTCCTGGCGCACAGGGCGCCCCAGCGGAGCACGACCCGGTTGATCGTGGACATCGAGCCGAGGTCGATGGAGATCCACTGGCGGTCGCCGCGTTCGCTGCGCCATGTGGTCCTGCGGTCGAGGTCCGTCGCCTTCGTGGCGACGTGACGGGCGTTGCTCTCGCTCGACGCCGTTGCCGGTCTGCCGAGCGAGAGCAGGACGTCGTCCGCGTGTGCCGGTGGTGCCGCCACCGCCGTGAGCGCCAGTGCGGTGATGACTGTGAGCAGTCTTCTGGCCACGGTGCCTCCCAGATGGATCGGGCGGCGGTGGCGGCGTCAGCCTTTCACAAACGTTTGCAGGGGGCTAGCGGTTGCCCTGGACCCACTGCGTCCACGGGACCTGCCAGTCGCCGAAGCCGTCCCACGCCTCCAGCGGCGGGCCACCGGAGTTCGTGACGATCACCGGGTCACCCTGCTTGCTGTTGTCGAACACCCACTTGGCGTTCTCCGGCGAGAGGTTGAGGCAGCCGTGGCTCACGTTGCGGCGCCCCTGGTCACCGACGGACCACTCGGCCTGGTGGAAGAAGATGCCGCTGTTGGACATCCGGTACGCCCAGCTGACCGGTGTCTTGTAGCCGCCGTTCTCCAGCGCCAGGCCGTACGTGGTCGAGTCCATGATCATGCGGTCGTGCTTCTCCATCAGCACGTACGTGCCGGTGGGCGTGGTGTTGGCCGCGTTGCCCATCGACGTCGGCATCGTGCGGATGACCTGACCGTTCTTCTTGACGGTGACCTGGTGCGTCTGCCCGTCCGCCTCGTAGATCATCTCGTCGCCGACCGTGGTCGTGATCACGCGGTCTTCCTGGCCGTAGATGCCGTCACCGACGGTCTTGCCGTAGACCTTGATGTGCATGGTGATCTTGGTGCCCGGCTTCCAGAACTTCTCGGGACGCCAGTGCACCTCCTTCTTGTTGAACCAGTAGAAGGCGCCCTCGACCTTGGGCTCGGTGGTGATCTCCAGCATCTTCTCGGCCGCGACCTTGTCGGCCACCGGCTCGTCGAAGTAGAAGGCGAGCGGCTGCCCCACACCGATCGTGGTGCCGTCCATCGGGTTGGTCGACACGTACGTCAACGTCCGCGGCTTCACCGTGCTGAAGGACGACTCCTTGGTCTGCGGCTTGCCGTCCTCACCGGTCGCCGTAGCGCTCAGCTTGTAGGTCTTGCCGTACCCGAGGGGCTCGGTGTTGGTCCACTGCGTCGACTCGGGGTTCATCTTCCCCTCGACGAACTTGCCCTCGGGGTTCGTCAGCTTGACCTCGGTCAGCTTGCCGTCCGCCGCCGTGGCGATGACCGGCAGCCCCGGCGCCACGTCCGCCGCGCCGTCGTTCAACGCCAACGTCAACGTGACGGGCTTCGGCGGCGGCGGAGCACTCGACGACGTGCTCGCAGCCCCGTTGGCCCCCTCACTACCCCCCGAACAGCCTGCGATCAGGATCACAGCGACTCCCGCCATGACCACCCCACGACCGCGCCTGCCCCACATCCCCATCGACGCACTTCCGATCTGCTTGTCGCCCACTCCCGAGACTGCCTGCACGAAGCCGTATTGGCGTCCCCCGACTAGGTGACGACATGGTGTACCCGAAAGTTGCGCGAGTGGCCGGATCGTTACGAGCCGGATGACCTCCGGAAGGCGCCTGACCAGCCGATTGGGATCCGATCGTGGCCCTGTGCTAACGTTCTCCACGTCGGAACGGCAAGTGTCCGGCACACAAACAAGCGCCGCTAGCTCAGTTGGTTAGAGCAGCTGACTCTTAATCAGCGGGTCCGGGGTTCGAGTCCCTGGCGGCGTACTCCAGAGAAGCAGGTAGAGATTCGTCTCTACCTGCTTTTCTGCATTCTGCGTACTGATGCTCTTTCTCCGTTTCGTCTGCTGGCTGCCGCAGAGCGTGTGCGTTTCCAGCAGCCGTGCGAGACGATCACCCGGTTCGGCTGAGCGGCGGTGGTTGCGGCCCTGACCGTTCGTTTGCTCGATGTTTCGGCGGGTAGCCAAGCGGCGTGAGCACAGACGAACTCCCTCTGCCCGACTACGACCAGCTCGCTCTGGGAGACCTGAGGCACCGGATCCGCTCGCTCACCGAGGAGGATCTTCGCGCGGTCCTCGGCCACGAGCGTGAGCACGGCAATCGCCTACCGGTGTTGCAGGTGCTCGAGGCAAGACTGGACGAGCTCGCCGGCGGCGCCACTCCCACGGGTGTCGATCAGCGGGGCGCGCCCGGTGCCAGGCAAACGCCGACCGAGCCTTCCGCGTCTCCCGCGCACTCGCCCGACAACCACACCCCGCTGCGTCACGGCGTCTACGGACAGACCCCGGCACGCGGACGCGACTGACGGCTGCGCGCGGCGTTCTCGAGAGCGGGCGGCATCGCAACGTCCGCTCCGGTGAGCGAACCAGCGGTCCAGCCAGGCCGAGGGCCGGAGCCCTCTACCTGACGGACCGTTGGAACAGCACGTAGAGGTAAGCCAGCGAGGGAACCAGGACCAGTGCGCCCGCGCCCAGCGCGACGAGCAGGGCGACGAGGGTGGTGCGGCCGGTCGCGGCCTGGTCGACGGTCAGGGACGGCAACAGCACGTACGGGTACTGCCCCACCGCCCAGCCGACCAGGATCGCGGTGACGGCGAGGGCGGAGACGACCCTGGCGACGGTGTAGCGGCGAGCCAGGAGCAGGGCGAGTGCGCTGACACCGGCGACGACGGACAGCACCACGACGGGCAGGCCGCGTCCGGTCAGTCCGTTGAACAACAGCGGTGCGTCGGCGTGGAGCACAGCAATCCCCGCCAGGCCGACCGCACCCGTCACGGCCGCGGTCACCAAGGCGCGTAGGCGAAACGCGTCGGCCAGGTCGTGCTCGCCGTCGCGGCGGGCGTCGCCGCACAGGAACACCGCCGCCAGGTAGGCGCAGACCAGCACGGCGAGTGTGCCGCCCAGCAGCGAGGTCGGGTTGGCCCAGCTGGCCAGCACGTCACCCTCGGCGATGCCGGGCGGCACCCGGCCGGAGGCCACGCCGCCGACCACGGCGCCGAGGAAGAACGGTGTCAGCAACGAGGACAAGGCGAAGGCCGCGCCGAAGAAGCGGCGCATTCCCGGGGTGCTGACGCTCTTGCGGTAGGCGAAGGCCGCGCCGCGGGCGATCATGCCGAACCCCGCCAGCGTGAGCGGGATGTACAGGGTCGTCACGGCTGCGGCGAAGGCACGGGAGAAGCCGGTCCACAGCACCACCAGCACGAAGATCAGCCAGACGTGGTTGGCCTCCCAGACCGGGCCGATCGAGCGCTCGATCCGGTCGCGCACCCGGTGCCCGCGTTCGGTGCCACCCGCCAGCAGGTCCCACACCCCGCCGCCGAAGTCCGCACCGCCGAACAACGCGTAGGCGACCAGCCCCGCGAACGCCGCTCCCAGCACGACTTCGGCGAGTGTCACCGCTGCTCCTGCGGCACGGGTGTGTCCTGGTCCCGGGCCAGCCTGCGCAGCACCACCACAGTGAAGGCCGTGAGCACGGTGTAGACGCCCACCACCGCTACGAGGCCCCAGCCGAGGCCTGGTGCCGGGCTCACGGCGTCGGCGGTGCGCAGGATGCCGTAGACGACCCACGGCTGCCTGCCGACCTCGGTGGTGATCCAGCCCGCTTCCATTGCGACCACCGCTGCCACACCCGACACCGCGACGGCTCGCAGGAACCACGCGGTGTCCGGCAAACGCCGCCTGCGCCACCACACGAAGCCGTACCAAGCGACGAGTAACAGCAGTGCGGTCCCGATGCCGACCATCGCGTTGTAGGCCAAGTGCACGACGTTGACCGGTGGCCGTTCGTCGGCCGGCACCTCTTCCAGTCCGGGCACCACACCGTCCGGGTCGTGGTGGATCAACAACGACAGCGCGTACGGGATCTCCACGGCGTAGCGCAGTTCGTCGTCCCGGTAGACGCCACCTATCGACAGACCGGCACCGGAGGTCGTCTCGTACTGGGCCTCCATCGCGGCGAGCTTCGCGGGCTGGTTGTCGGCGACCACGTTCGCGATCCAGTCCCCGACCCCGATCTGCGCCGGCGTGGCGAGCGCGGCGACGGTCAGCGGGATGAGCAGCCCGGCCCGGTGGTACCGGTCGCGGCGGCCGCGCAGCATGCCCACCGCGTACACCGAGGCGATCAGGAACCCGGTCACCATGAACGCCGCCAGCCACATGTGCACGAACTGCGCCCATGTCGACGGCCCGAACATGGCCGCCCACGGCCGCGCGTCGACCACACCGCCCTGCTCGTCCAGCCGGAACATCGTCGCGAGCACGCACCCTGTGCTGCGCGCCATGGAGATCAGCGGCCTGGACGCGTACCTCCCGATGAGCCGGTCGATTTCGGAGGCGGTGACCAGCATCGAGCTGGAGTGATCATGAAGATCGCGATGGTGTCTGCCCACGCGAGCCACTACGTCGCCGGGCAACCGGCGGATGGGTGCGCGGCGGAGAGTTTCGGCATGAGCAGGACCGGTCGCCACGAGCACGGGCACCGCGGGCCAGTCGCTGATGCTCAGCGACACGGTGGTGAACACGCTCAGTGCGCTCGTGGTCCCGATGGTGACGTCGCTGAGGTCCACGATCAAGGCTCGGGGTACTTCGACCGCGTGTTTCAGCATGCAGTCCCGGAGCCGGGCGTACGTGGAGCGATCGAGCACTCCCCTCGGCCGGATCACCACGCAGTGGTCGAGCACGTCAGCGTCGAGCGCCAGTTGGTCCCCGATCATCGTTCCGAGTCCGTGGGGATGCCCCGGTGGGGTTGTTCATCCACGCGTTGGCGGACACCACACAGAACGCGCCCACGACGCCCGCGGCCACCATGGGCAGCGCGCTGAGCATGTGCGCCCGCGGCGACAACCGGTTCCAACCGAACAGGTACACGCCGACGAAGATCGCTTCGACGAAGAACGCGAATCCCTCCAGCACGAACGGGAAGCCGAACACCTCACCGAAGCGGCCCATCAACCCCGGCCAGAGGATCCCCATCTCGAACGACAGCAGCGTGCCGGACACCGCACCGGCGGCGAACAGCACGCCCATCGCCTTGGCCCACTTGTGCGCCAAGGCCGTCAGCACTTCGTCTCGGCGACGGTGGCCACGCCACTCGGCGAACACGACGATCGCCGGGAACGCGATGCCGAAGCAGGCGAACACGATGTGCCAGCCCAGCGACAACGCCATCTGCATGCGCGCCGGATACAGGTTTCCGCTCGCGTCAGCCAGGAACTCCAGCACGCCCTCCTCGGATCACCCCTTTTACCCGTGCGGCATACCCGGCGTCGAAGATCTCAACCTCGCGTCATGAGAACCGCCCGGAAGCCATATTCGGACGAACCCCGGGTATTCACCGCCCATCGCGTCTCGCGCCATGAGGGTGGTGCGCCATGTTGCGGATCCGCCGGTTCGTCCGCGCTGCTCGCGAAACTGGACCGGTTGATCAACGAGGGCCGGCACCACCTCGTCCTCGACGTCTCCGGCATCACCTTCTGCGAGTCCTGGACATCACCGGTCTCACGCGCATGTTCGAGCAGTGAGCCGCCGCGGCGCGGACTAGGTCCTGCGGCCGGAGGTGACCAGGACCGCCCACACCGTCTTCCGGTGTTCGATCTCGTCAGCGACACAGCCCCACGTCTTGGCGAGCTGCGCGACCATCCGCAGACCTTTCCCCGCCCGGACGGGGTCGAGTCCGGGATCAGCGAGCACGACCGGAGCAGGGCTGTCGTCGCCGACAGCGACGGTGAGGCGGTCGTGCCGCAGCTCCAGGCGAAGGCGTGCCTTGCGCATGGACCTCCGCTGCTCGTTCATGTGCGGCAGCGGAGCGGTCGAGGCTTTCGCCGAGGCTCTCCCGTGCTTGAGCAGCGTGGCGCTTGGCCTCGGTCAGTGCGGCCTGCCGACAACGCTGGAACCGTCAGATTGCCCGCACCTGCATCGAGTACGTGGGGTGTCGCTGGCTGCAACGCACCACCGCCGGGCTGTTGATGGGCATCGGCGGATCTGGGACGGATGAGACGTTGCTGCGGTTCGCGGCGGCGTTCGAGGACGCGGTACAAGCCCGGCGAGCACCCACCTACGTCCCGACGATGCCCTGACGCTCTGCCGGTTCGCCCAGCTCGGCAGTTGGGTACTTGTGCCGCACTCTGTGGAGCGAGACGCTGTCTACGCCGAGCTGGTGATCGCTGGACGTTCTGGGAGCGAACGACTGCACGATCCCGAGATCGCGAAGCTGCGGCAACACGCTGAGCACCTCGGTGTCGAAGACAGGGTCGTGTTCGTCGGCGCTGTGGCCCACTCGGCAATGGCCGCCTTGGTGCGGTCGGCCGACGCTGTCGTCTGCGCACCGTTGTACGAACCGTCTGGTGCGGTCGCGATCGAGGCCATGGCGTGCGGTGTGCCGGTCGTCGCCACCGCGGTCGGTGCGCTGGCCGATGTCGTCGTGAATGGCGTGACAGGCCTGCTCGTGCCGCCAGGAGAACCGGACAGCCTGTCCCGGGCACTGCGCTCACTCCTGCTGGACGACACGCTGCGCAACGAGTTCGCGGTGGCGGGCCGGGACCGCGTCGCCGCGCGGTACTCCTGGAGCCGCGTGGCCGAGGACGTTCTGCGTGTCTACGCACGGGCTGGTGCGGATTCGTCCGGACGGACGCGCGTTGGCGAGTGTCACGTGGATTCTGCGGGGTAGCCCCGGCGCTGCACGGCACGGGAAGGCGGCATCGGCGAGCCGATCTGCAGTGGCACAACGAAGTTTGCGAACCCGAACACGATCGGTGCCGGATCGAGCGCTGGCCGGCGGTCGACCATCCCAGGCCGGCCGCGGCACTCAGCGCGCCGTTCGCGCCGTTCCTCGGTGGGCGTGCAGCGCATGACCTGACGTGGCAGAGCGAGCACGTGCCGGCGGGTTCCCTTGTCCTGCTGGATCTCCATCGCCAGAACCACGACAGTCGCTTGTGGACGGATCCGTACCGGTTCGATCCGCAGCGGTTCCTCGACCGGGAGATCGGCGCCTGGGATCTCGTTCCCCAGGGCGCCGGTGATCCGCACACCGGCCACCGCTGCCCGGCGAGCCGTTCACCGTCGCATTGCTTGAGCAGGATTCCGGCGCGCCCGCGCTGCGGCTTCCGGCTCATTCCCGCGACGGCACGCCAAACGTGACTCTGCTCTGTGTTTGTCTCCGCTCTGCCGGGCTAAACAGGACGATGAGTGCTGTTGGACAACTGCGATCACTGGCACGCGAAAACGTCGCCGTCGCCGCTCTCACGATCCCGCGCCTGCTGCGCCATTCGGTGTGGCGCGACGTGAATCCTCACGAAGGCGCGGGCCTGGGCGTCGTCCTGGTGCCCGGATTCGGAGCGAGCGACTTCAGCCTCACCTTGGCGACCACCTGGCTGCGTGACCGCGGCTACGTGCCGGTGGGTGCCGGGGTCGGGTTCAACGTGGGCTGTACGTCCGAACTGGTCGACCGCATCGAACAACGCGTGGAGGAACACGCCGCGGCCACCGGTGGCCCGGTCGTGCTGCTGGGACAGAGCCGCGGCGGCGGACTCGCCCGCCTCGCCGCCGCCCGCCGCCCCGACCTGGTGCGTGGCCTGGTGATGCTGGGCAGCCCGGTGCTCGACCCGATGGGCGCCCACCCGCACGTGCTGCTCGCCGCCAGGGCGCTGGCGGGGCTGTCCGCGATCGGCGTGCCCGGTCTGATGGACAACGACTGCCTCTCGGGCACCTGCTTCGAGGACAACGTCGCCGCGGCCACTGCCCCGCTGGAGATGCCCGCGGTGTCGGTGTACTCCAAGTCGGACGGAATCGTGCCGTGGCGGCTGAGCCTCGACCCGTCCGCCGAGTGCGTGGAGGTGCACAGCACCCACACCGGCATGGGACTGGACCCGGACGTGTACCTCGCCCTGCGGCCGCGTCTGGCAGCATGGGCCGCCGAGAGGTTCGACCTGCGCGATGCCGGCTGACGAACAACTTCTCCAGACCGCCGAAGAGGTGTTCGGCTGGACCGAACTGCGCCAGGAGCAGCTGCAGGGCATGCGGCACCTGCTCGACGGCCGCGACGTGCTGGTCGTCATGCCGACCGGCGCCGGGAAGTCGGCCATCTACCAGGTCCCGGCGATCCTGCTCGACGGCCCGACCGTCGTGGTGTCCCCGCTGATCGCACTGCAACGCGACCAGGTCACCTCCCTGCAGGCCGCCGGTGCGCCTGCGGCCGCGGCGATCAACTCCGCGCAGTCGGCCGAGGACAACGAAGCAGCCTGGCAGGCGTTCACCGACGCCAGGACCGAGTACCTCTTCCTGTCCCCCGAACAACTCGCGGGCGCCGGCGCTCTCCAGCGGCTGCACCAGGCGCGGCCGTCGTTGTTCGTCGTGGACGAGGCCCACTGCGTGTCCGCGTGGGGGCACGACTTCCGGCCCGACTACCTGCGGCTGCGACACGTGATCGAGCGGCTGGGCCATCCGCCCGTGCTCGCACTGACCGCCACCGCGAGCGGTCCCGTCCGAGCCGACATCGTCGAACACCTCGGCCTGCGCGACGCGGCCGTGATCGTCGCCGGATTCGACCGGCCCAACCTGCGTCTGGCCGCGCGGTTCTGCACCGACGACGAGGAGCGCAGGCGAACGGTCATCGACTGGGTGGCGGACCACACCGGACCCGGCCTGCTGTACGTGGCCACCCGCAAGGACGCCGAGCGGTACGCCGCGGACCTGGCTGCGCGGGGTGTGGACGCCGCGGCCTTCCACGCCGGGATGAAGGCCGCGGACCGAAGACGGGTGCAGGACGCCTTCATGCGGGGCGACCTCCGCGTCGTCGCGGCCACGTCCGCGTTCGGCATGGGCATCGACAAACCAGACGTGCGGTTCGTCGCACACGCCGCGACACCCGGTTCGCTGGACACGTACTACCAGGAGATCGGCAGAGCGGGCCGCGACGGGGCGCCCGCTGAGGTGATCCTCTTCCACCGTCCGGAAGACCAAGGCCTGCAACGGTTCCTGACCGCCCGGACGCTGGATCGTGAGTGCGTGCACGAGGTTGCCACCGCCGTGCGTCGTCGACGGTCCGGCATCGTGATCACCGACCTTGCGCGGCGCCTGGACCGCTCCCGCAGGAAGGTCACCAGTGTGGTGAACCTGCTGGAGAGCGCGGAAATCGTGCGCACCAGCCACGACCGCGTGCGATATGAGGAAGACGCTCCCCCACCGGCGAAAGCCGTCGCGGCCGCGGCCAGAGAGGCCGAGCGGCAGGAGAATCGGGACCGGTCGCGCGTGGAGGTCATGCACCAGTACGCCGAGACACGTGACTGTCGCAGACGACTCCTGCTCGGCTACTTCGGTCAGGAGCTCGACCAGCCGTGCGGCAACTGCGACAACTGCGACGAGGGCATGCCGGGTGACCGTTCAGAGGTCAGCGAATACCCGCCTGCTTCCGTTGTGCGGCACGAACAATGGGGCCGGGGCACGGTCGTGCATCACGAAGCCGACCGGTTGATGGTGCTGTTCGACGACGTCGGCTACAAGACACTTTCCCTCACCGCCGTGCGCGACACCGGGGTGCTCGGGCCGGGATGACGGGTTGAACATCGCCCGCACGGGAACACCTGCGGTGCCGAAGTTCCACTCGTCGCGAGGTGACCGCACATGTCCGCAGACCAGTACACCCGCCAGGACCCGCGGGAGCAGTACCCGCGCCCCGGTCACCAGGAGGGCCAGGAGCAGCCGCATCCCGGCACTGATAGGCACATGGGTCCTGAGCCCGACCACGGTGAGCGCACCTACCGGGGCAGCAACCGACTGCCCGATGCCAAAGCCGTGATCACCGGTGGTGACTCCGGCATCGGCCGCGCCGCCGCGCTGGCCTTCGCTCGCGAGGGCGCAGACGTGCTGCTCTCGTACCTGGAAGAGGAACAGGCCGACGCCGAGCGCACCGCCGAGCTCGTGCGCGAGGCCGGTCGGCAGGCCGTGCTGGTGCCCGGCGACCTGCGCACCGAAGACGCGTGCCGCGAGCTGGTCAAGCGCGCCGAGGAGGAGTTCGGGCGCATCGATGTCCTGGTGAACAACGCGGCCTACCAGATGGCGCAGAGCGATGGTCTGCTCGGCATCAGCAGCGAGCAGTTCGACCGGGTGTTCAAGACCAACGTCTACGCGATGTTCTGGCTGTGCAAGGCGGCGGTACCGCTCATGCGTCCTGGTTCCACGATCATCAACACGTCGTCGATCCAGGCGTTCATGCCCTCGCCTCCGCTCATGGACTACGCGGCCACCAAGGCAGCCATCGTCAACTTCACCAAATCCCTCTCCGCCGACCTCATCGGCAAGGGCATCAGGGTCAACTCCGTCGCGCCCGGTCCGGTGTGGACACCGCTGATCCCCGCGACGATGCCCGCCGAGAAGGTCGACGACTTCGGTGCGCAGACGCCGATGGGCCGTGCCGCGCAACCGGCGGAGCTGGCGCCTGTCTTCGTCTTCTTCGCCTCACAGGAGTCCAGCTACATCACCGGCGAGGTCCTCGGCGTCACCGGCGGCCAGCTGCTCACGTGACGCGTTCACCCGCCTTTTGGCAGGCAAATCCAACGGACATGCCAGATGACCTGCCCTTCGGGAACACGTTCGAAGGACTGAGCGATCGACATGGCCAAGGTGTTGCGGTCGTCACGCCTGCGCGAGGTGCTTCGCAGATCGTGGCTCGGACATCCGCCGCACCCGCTGATCGTCATCATGCCCATCGGAGCCAGGGTGTGCGCGTCGGCGCTGGACGTCCGGGCGGGCAACGAGAAGGCGACGCGCCGCCTCACCGGCACCGGCCTGGCAGCGACACCACCGACCGTCCTCTTGGGACTCGTGGACTATGACGGGCTGGGGCCGCAGCAGCAACGCGTCGGGGTGGTTGCTGGCAGCGCCCTGCGGAGGCAGCAACGTGCGCCCGTTCGAGGTGCGCCGATCCACCCGCCAGGTCGTTGAGTCACTCCACCTGCACGGCAAGCCCGCGGACGGCGAGCACCGTCGACTCAGGACTCTCCGGCAGCACGAACTCGGCGTCGACCGGCTCGCCGTCCCACCGCAGCGGTTCCCGTGCGGCCAGCCGGATCTCACCGCCTGGCTGAGTGACGGTCGCGGCATCCTGCTCCAGCACGACGGTCCCGCCGTCCTCGGCTCCACCAGCGTCCGGCAGTTCGGCGACCAGCCGGATGGCGGCGCCGTCGCACTCCCCGGTGAAGTCCAGGAGCATCGTCTTGGACCGCAGCGTCACTTCGGCGCCGTCAGCGCGGCAGCGAGTTCGGGACATACTTCAGCCGTACCCGCCTGCGTCAGGATCCAACCCGCGTCACCCACCCCGGTTGTCCACGGCGGAGCTCAATGTCGCGGCCACCTCGTCGAGGTCGCGCTCCGTGATCGACCGTCCTCCGAGGCGTTCCAGCAGCTCCTCTCGCGTGACCACGGGGAGGGCACCGGCCGCCACCTCCTCGCGGTCCGCCACCACGTAGCTGCCCTCCACCAGAACCAGCGCCGCGCCCGGCCGGTCCGACTGGAGCAGTCTTTTCAAGCCGTCAACGGGAACAGGCATGACGATCGCACCTCCTCACTGCCGGTCAGCCGTCGTCGACGTAACGACCTCCGCCGTCCAGACCCGCAACCGGACCGCCGAGCCGGAGCAGCGAGGTGGCGTTGCCGACGAACTGCAGCGAGCCGTCATGGTCAGCCTTGGTCGGGGTCGTCGGAAACCGAGTAGTCCGAGAGACCCACGTTTCCCGTGGGGTTCGGCTCGGGATGCGCCGAACCGGAACCGCTGCGCCCCGGGACGGTGTCGGCGTCGTCCGTCCCCGCCTCCTCCAGCGAGGCGCGGCTCGCTTCGTCGTACTCGTGTTCCGGGTCCTGCCGCTCAGTGCTCATTCCGATCGGCTACCCCGGCACCGCTCCGATGAACGCGCCGTCGGACATCAAAGGCTGAAGACCGAGTGGACGCAGTCGTCCTCCTTCCTCTTGAACAGCTCGTAGCCCCGCGCGCCCTCGCTGAGCGGCATGACGCGCGTCGCCAGGTGGTTGGTCACCAGCTCACCGGACGGGAACTAGTCCGTCCTGAGCCCGGTCGGATCGAGGTCAGCTGTGGTTCAGCCGCACAGCATGGACATCAGCCCCATCAGCGACAGTGGATGTGAAGAACGCGATCGTGTCGTTGCCCGAGATCGTCTCCAGGCCCATGTAGTCCCCGAGGAACAAGCCTCGCGGGACTCCGGGGGCGAAGAACGAGATCGGTGCGGTGTAGTGGTTGAACGGCCCGTGCAGGTGCTGTTCGGGTTCCCAGGTCTGGGTGCCGTTGTGCGAGTGGCGGACCCAGACGTCGGTGGTGGCGATGCCGTCACCGAGCACGTTGTTGCGGTCGTCCCAGTAGGTCAGGGTGACCATGCCGGTGTCCGACACGTCGATCGCGTGGTTGTACGACTGCACGCCGGGCCCGCCGGTGGCGACCACGGTCGGGCCGCTCCAGTGCCTGCCGCCGTCGGTGGACTTCACCAGCACCACCTTGTTCAGCGCGGTGCCGAGACCGTCGGCCCACACGACGTAGATCGCGCCGCTCGTCATGTCGACCGCGATGTCGGGCAGGTAGTCCCCTGCGCGGATCGGGAAGTTGTCGTCCGGCACGACCAGCTGCGCGAACGTGATCGGCGCGATCTTCACCGGGGCCGACCAGTGCAGTCCGGCGTCACGGGAGGTCATCACGCTCATGTAGACGCCGTTGTCGTTGAAGGTTCCACCGGTGAACAGGTTCGCGGCGACGTCGTACAGCGTGCCGTCCGGGCCGACCGCGATCTGGTTGCCCTGCAAGTAGGTGTTCGAGTTGCGCATCGGCACCGGCGTCGACCACGTCAGCCCGCCGTCGGTGGTCCGGGAGAACATCGGCTGTCCGCGGTATGCGAACGAGTGCTGGTCCGCGATCGGGCTTTGCTTGCTGTCGTTGGGGAAACTGCCGCGGATCCACGTGGCGTAGGCGTAGCCGGCGCGGGTCGGGTCACCGGTGATGGAGACCTTGTCGTTGAAGACGAAACGGTCACCGACGTCCTCCTGGATGATCTGCGGCGGCCGCCAGGTTCCGGTCGTGCGGTCGAGGGTCGTGACCGAGATCGCGGACAGGCCGAGCTCGGCCGAATCGATCGGCTGGCCGATGAAGTAGGCGTTGCCCACCTTGTCGTAGCTCACCCACGGGTCGGTGACGCGGCCGAACCGGACCGGGCCGCCCTGGCAGGCGCTCCACGGCACGTCCGGCAGCTTGCTCCACGAGGCGCCGCCGTCGTGGGTGATCCACGAGGACAGGCCGCGCGCGCCGCCGTCGGGCCAGCGGTCCTGCTGGGACGCGCCGATCATCTCGGCAGGGTTGGTCGGGTTGACCGCCACCTGCGGTTCGACCTCGGTGTTGTCGTACGCCGCGGCGAAGTCGGCCGAGGCGCCGAACGGGCAGGCCGTCAGCGTGGACGGGCCGCTGACCACGATGTCGGCACCGACGGCGAAGGGTGCCGCCGACGCTGCGGGCGCCGTGCTGAAGAGAATCAGTGGGACGGCTGCCGCAGCCGCCGTGAGCCGTCTGGTCGCATGCATGGGGGTACCTCCGCATGTCTGCTTTCCCCCTCATGGGTGAATCGCCATGACAGGGCGGACCGTTTCGGCTACAGATCGCACCCGACTGGTGACGCACCGAATACATTCACAGGAAATGCAATGTGAATGAGTTCACCCTGATCGTTATTCCTTCCACCTGGATTTCAGAACGGCGCTCGGGTTGCCTTTGGCCACCGTCGCAAAAGGAGGGCCGAAAATGGCCGTTTTGAGCAGAAAACGGACAATCGTACTCGGCGCTGTGGC
This sequence comes from Lentzea nigeriaca, assembly GCF_016907955.1. Lineage (GTDB taxonomy): Bacteria > Actinomycetota > Actinomycetes > Mycobacteriales > Pseudonocardiaceae > Lentzea > Lentzea nigeriaca. The sequence continues at coordinate 163,756 of NZ_JAFBCX010000006.1, forward strand.
CGCACTGGTCGCCGCACTGGTCGCAGTCGGCACGAACCACGAGGTCCAGGAGGTGCTGGGACTCGCGGCCGAGCCCGGTGAAGGACTTCCACATCAGCCACGAGAAATGCTCGAAGCGATGATGGGCGAGTCGCAGGAGGCGGGCGAGGAAGCATTCGAGTACTCCACCGCGGTCGGCCAGTTCGCACAGGCGCGCTCCGCTCCCGGAATCGTCGCACCCGGTGCGTACGGCGCGGCTTTCACCCAGCTGAAAGGTATGTCCGCCACGCCGGGGCAATGGTCGGAGATCACGAAGGTCCCGTACAACAGCGACGACCCCCGCTACCGCGACTACGCGTCGAACTCCAGCGGCGGCGCCGGCAACGTGACCGGACGGATCACCGGCCTTGCCGCCGACAACGCCGGGTACGTCTACGCGGCGGGCGCGAACGGTGGCGTCTGGCGCTCCAGCACCGGTGGTGGCAACTGGACGCCGATCGCCGACCAGCTGCCGAGCCTCTCCACCGGCGACCTGGCCCTGGCCGCCGACGGTTCGCTCTGGTACGCGACCGGTGAGGCCAACACCGGCGCCACGAGCTATGTCGGCTCGGGCGTCTACCGCCTGGCCGACCCGCGGGGCGGCCAGTTCACGCCGGAGATGCGCGTCGGTGGCGCCGAGCTCGAGAGCAGCGTGATCCAGAAGGTCCGCTTCGCCGGCGGCTTGGTGTGGGCGGCGACCAACCGCGGTCTGTTCACCCACGACACCAGCACCGCTTCAGGCGCGTGGCACCTCGAGTACGCCCCGAACCCCGACTACCTGCCCGGCGGCCAGAAGGCGAGCGACCCGAGCGCGGCGTACAAGAACATCGTCAACGACGTCGCCGTGGACCCGCGCAACCCCAAGCACGTGGTCGCTGCGATCGCCTGGCGAGGCGGTGACACCTACAACGGCTTCTACGAGACCGCCGACTACACCGCGGGCGGCTGGAAGAAGGTCAACCCCGGCGGCGCCATTCCGGCGGGCGACATCGGTTTCGCCACGTTCGCGTTCGCCGCGGACGGCTCGAAGCTGTACGCGATCAACCAGTCGCCGACGCTCTACAACAAGGCCGTCGGCACCGTGAACAGCTACCTGGACGGCATCTACGTCTCCAACACCGGTTCCCCGTCCGGGCCGTGGAACAAGATCGCCGACTCCACCAAGCTCGCCAACTCGGGTTCCGCGCTCAAGCAGTCCGTCGGCGGCAAGGGCTACGGACCTGGCATCCAGGCCTGGTACAACCAGTTCCTCGCGGTCGACCCGGCCAACCCCGACCACGTCTACGCGGGCCTCGAGGAGGTCAACGAGACCACCGACGGCGGCGCGAACTGGAAGGTCGTCGGGCCGTACTGGAACTTCAGCTTCGGCTGCTGGAACCCCGATGACAGCAAGAACACCTGCCAGAAGACCACGCACTCCGACCAGCACTCCGTCGCGATCGGGTCCTACCAGGGCAAGCCGTACGTCTTCGTCGGCAACGACGGCGGCCTCTACCGCCGGCCGGTGCAGGGGTCGACCGACCGCGCCGGCCACGCCACGGACTGGCAGAACCTCAACGACGGCACCATCGACGCGCTGCAGTACTACTCGGTGTCGGTCGGCAAGGACTCCTACAACGGCAAGACCGGCGTGGGCGTGAGCGGTGGCCTGCAGGACAACGGCGCCTCGATGCTGCGCGCGGGCGAGACCACCATGGGCTCGCCGTTCGGCGGTGACGGCGGCGACTCCCTCGCCGACCCGGACAACGCGTGCCGGCAGGTGCAGGAGTACGTGAACCTGGCCATGCGCGCCACGCAGAACTGCAACGCCAACACCAACCCGGACTCCTCGGCCTCCACCTCCGTGGACATCCAGCCCTACACGTCGAGCCCCGGCGACGAGCCCGCGCGCTTCATCGCGCCGTTCGCCGCCGACGACCACAACGTGAACAACTGGATCGCGGGCGGGCAGCACATCTGGCTGAACACCAAGGGATTCGACATCAAGAGCGGCAAGGACTGGCAGACCGCGTTCGACCTCGGCGCCGGCCACACCGCCACCGCGGTGAGCCTGTCGCAGGGCGTGGCCTACGTCGGCTGGTGCGGCCCGTGCAACAACCAGGGCTTCACCCGCGGCATCGCGGTCGGCAAGCTCGGTGACGCGAAGAGCTTCCACCAGCTCAGCCTGCCCGCGGACGGCGTGCTGCCCAACCGGTACGTCGCCGGCTTCGGCGTCGACCCGGCCGACCCGAACCACGCGTTCGTCGCGTTCAACGGGTTCAGCCGCCGCTGGACCGAGGGCCCCGGCGCGGGCGTCGGGCACGTCTTCGAGACGACCGACCAGGGCGCCACGTGGAAGGACGTCTCGACGAACCTGCCCGACCTGCCCGGCAACGCGGTGAAGGTGCTTCCCAACGGCGCCCTCGTGCTCGCCACCGACCTGGCCACCTTGTACCGTCCGGCCGGATCGACCCAGTGGCAGCGCTTGGGCGGCGGCCTGCCGACCACCGCGGTGCTCGACGTCGAGTACTCGAAGACCGACAACGCCGTGTACGTCGCGACGCACGGGCGCGGCATCTGGAAGTTCGGCCTGACCTCGTAGTGACGGGTGGGGAGCTTCAGCGGCCGAGTGGTCCGGTGAAGCTCCCCTTCACCTGGGCGGGGTCGGCGCGTCGTGAACCGGCCCGCGTGAAGTCACCACTTGTCGGAGGTGACGATCGCCTTCAGCTGCTCGAGGGTCAGTGGTGGCTGCGCCGCGTAGATCCGGCCGCCCGGCGCGCCGATCGCGGCGCCCCTCGGGTCCTCCTGGTTGCCGACGACCATGAGGACCATCGTCCCGTCGGGCCGCTTGAGGCACGCCAGGTACGACGCCGCGCCGGGAGCCGCCTGCCCGCTCTCAGTCGCCAGCCGGGAGCCGTCGGGCAGTGTGCTGACCACGCAGTTCTCCCCTGGGCGCATGGTGGTCTGCCCGCGGTAGAGGCCACACCACACGCTGGGCTCGGAATCGGTGGAACGCATCATCGTCAGGCTGAAGCTCCCGGTGACGCCCGCCGTGGTCAGAGTCCCGCCGATCAGCGCCGTGGTGGGGTAGTCCGGGTTCACCGTCTGCGGGACGACCACTCCTGACCCCGGTGGCGTGTTGTTCTTCGAGGACGGGGGACCTCCTGACAAGGTGTGCTTGTCGGTCACCTCGAACGTCGCGGTGTCGCCGAGCACCACCCTGAACCGGGCGATCAGCTCATCAGGCGTGGCGGGAACCGGGCTGCGCGCCGTGGTCGTGGACGATGCGATGGTCGGCGGGCCGGCGACTGGCGTACCGGAGTTGCCCGGCACCAGCCACACCGCACCCGCGAACAGGACCGCCACCGCGACGACGGTGGCCGCGACGGGTACCAGCCGCACGGCCCGCCGCGGCCGCACGACCGGGGCCGTGCCCGCGGCCGCGGCGTCGACGCGCCGTTCCAGCTCGGCGAAGGCGTCGTGAAGGGTGCGCAGGTCGCTCATGAGGTCTCCTGGAAGTCGGGGGCGGTGGCGGTGAGGTCGATGCGCAGAACGTGTAGTGCCCGATGGATCTGGCTGCGCACGGTCGGCTCCCGGCACCCCAGCTGTGTGGCGATCTCTCTGTCGGACAGACCCGCGTAGTAGCGCAGGACCACGGCCGCGCGCTGCTTCTTCGGCAGGCTGGCCAGGCGGCCGATCATCGCGTCCCGCTCGGCCCGCTCGTCCGCGCCGTCGGAGATCACCATCGGCTCGACCTCTGCGCGCGGGGACGTGCGGGTCAGCATCCTGCGCCAGGACAGATACTCGTTGACGATCATCCGCCGCACGTAGGCGTTCGGCTCGTCCATTCCCGAGATCCGCTCCCAGCGCTCGAACGCCCGGCCCAGCACGTCGCTCACCAGGTCCTCGGCCAGCCACGTCCGGCAGGTCAGGACCATGGCGAACCGCATCAGCGCGGGACGCTGCCTTGCCACGTACTCAGCAAACTCCACCGGCCACTTCCGATCGGCTCGATCTCGATTTCGCACCCCTAATGGAGAAGTGACCCCTAACGTTGCATTCGGTCTCTTGACCGCTCCGAGAGCCCCCTCGCGGAAGGAGCTCCAGATGCTCAGCTCGTCCACCATCGCCTACGGCGCCGCCCTGTCGGCGGTTCTCGCCGCGGTCCTGGTCGCGCTGCTGGTGCCGCGCCGCCGCATCGGCGTCATCGTGACCGCGGGCCTCGCCGCCGGGCTCGGACCCGCGGCGTGGAACGCGATCCTCAACGCCGTGCACGCCCCGGGTTTCTTCACCGATGCGCCGATCGCGGCGTTCCCGGTGAGCTGGCAGGACGCCGGCAGCGGCGTGTTCGCCGTCGCTGCCGGCGTCCTGTTGCTCGGCCTGGGCCCGCAGGGCAGCGACTCCGGCCGGCGGGTCGCCGTGGTCGCGCTGCTCGCCGGGATCGCGGCCCTGGTGGTCGACGTCTACCTGTACTGACCACCGCGCCGGATCAGAACGAGCCCGGCAGCACGAGCACCGCCCACGCCGCGATCGGTCCGAGGGCGACGATGACGCAGGTGTAGGAGATGACCTGGCGGTAGAAGCGGTTCCGGTCGACGCCGCGGGCGTTGGCGAGGACCAGGGCGCCGTTGGTGGAGAACGGTGAGACGTCCACGATCGTGGTGGAGATGGCCATCGCGGCGACGACTCCCACCACCGGCAGGGAACCGGTGAGCAGCAACGGGATCGCCATCGGGATGGTCGCGGTGAGGATCGCCGTCGACGAGGCGAACGCCGACGTGACGCCGACGATGACGCACAGCACGAGCGCCACGAGCAGCGGGGCTCCCAGGCCGACCGCGCCGTGGGCGACCCAGTCGATGGTGCCGGAGTGCTCCAGCACTCCCACGTAGGTGACCATGCCGGCGACCAGGAGGATCGTCGGCCAGCTGATGCCTTCGACGGCCTTGCCGAGGTTCTCGCGGTCGAGGACGGCGAGCACGGCGCCCGCGGCCAGGGCGAGGAAGCCGATCTGCAGGTGGAAGGCGAGCGCGCCGACCACGAGCACCACCAGCGCCCCGAGCGTGACGCGCTGGCGCCAGGTCACCGCGGCCGTCTTCGGCTTGACGGCGGTCGCGACGCCGCCGCCGGACGGCGCGTCGGAGTTGGTCGTCGCCGTGTCGTCCGGGTGCTCGGCGAAGCTCTCCTCGCCGCGGCGGCGGAGCAGCACGTAGGTGCCGGCGGCGAGCAGCAGGTTGAAGCCCATGCTGGCGAAGAACAACGCGGCGTGGGAGATCGTCAGGCCGGACTTGACCACGATGCCGTAGACGAGCGCGCCGGACACCGCCATCGGGGAGAACGCGCCGGCGTGGGCGCCGCAGATCACCATCATGCCGATCATCAGCGGGCTGATGCGGTAGGTGAAGGCGAAGCTCATGCCGATCGGCACCAGCAGTGCGACGGCCGCGGGGGTGAAGGTCCCCAACGCGGTCAGCGTCGCGGCGACGGCGAACAGCACCCACGGGACGAGGATCGCGCGGCCTCGCACGAGCCGGATTCCGCCCTGTACCAACAGATCGATCGTGCCGTTCAGCTTGGCGACGGAGAACAGGTACGTGACTCCGACGACGGTGATGAACAGCGAGACCGGGAACTCCCCGAAGATCGCTTTGTCGTCGAGGCCGAACACGAACGTGCCGACGATGAACGACGCGACCAGCGCGAGGATCCCGATGTTGATGGGCAGGACGGTGGCAACGACGAACATGCCGCCCAGCACCAGAATCGCGATTACCTGTGATGACATCATTGTCCTCTTCAGCTGTGCGGGTCAGTAGGCCGCAGCGGCGGCCAGTGTCGTGAGAGAGGGCTCCAGCGGCTCGTCGTCGGGGAGAACGAGGGTCGCGTCGCCGATGCGACGCGTGGTCCTGGTGACGCCGATCGCGAGCAGTCCGTCGCGGAGGCCCGCGCGGGTGGTCACGACTCCGGCCGGGGTGTCGAGGCGCAGCACCTCCTGGTCGCCGGCGGTGAAGTCGGACAGGACCGTACCCGGCGTGTGGGCGGCCGCGGTGAGGGCGACGCTGCCGGTGATGGCCAGCGCGGGATGTGTCCGTCCCATGGACAACATGCGGACGGTCACGTCCGAACGCCCCGGCTTTCCGGCGCTCACCAGGGCGAGTTTGGGGGTGGCACGCGCGGCCTCCGCGGGTTCGGCGGCGAGGCCCATGCGGACCGCCGAGAGGCGGCGGATGCGGTCGAGCCGGTCCAGCAGGTCTTCCCTGGCGTCGAGTTCGGCCGGGGACACCTCACCGTCGACACCGACCTCGTCGGCGGGGACGAGGACGACGGGCGCGCCGGCGTCGAGCATCGTGACGCGCACCCCGTCCACCGCGTCGACGGTGTTGCCGGTCGGCAGCAACGCGCCCGTCGTCCGGCCCGCCGGGTCGACGAACCACAACCGCACCCCGAGGCCGGGCTGAGCCACACCGGGAATGCGGTCCGCGCCCTGTTCGGTCACCTGGCCGGACGGCGTCGGCACGTCGACGACGATCAGCTGGCCGGTGTTGGTGTTGTTGATCCGCACCGTGGTGATCTCGCCGGTGGGCACCACCCAGCCGCGTCGCAGCGCGTAGGGGCCGACGACCGCGGAGCAGTTGCCGCAGTTGCTCGTCCAGTCCACCCTGCCGTCGGCGATGCCGATCTGGGCGAACGTGTACTCGACGTCGATGCCCGGCCGATCGCTCCTGGCCAGCACGACGGCCTTGCTGGTGGTGGAGGTCGCGCCGCCGACGCCGTCCACCTGGCGCGGGTCGGGGCTTCCGTAGAGCCGCAACAGCACCTCGTCGACGCTGCGGCCGGGCACCGTGAGCACCTCGCGCTCGAACACCCAGCACTTGCTGGTGCCGCCGCGCATCCACGTCGCCGGTATCTCTCGCACAGTCACTCCTTCACGGGGAATGACGGCAACCGTGACTCTCGTCGAGCTTGAACACCATCACGAGAATCTGAATGCCCGTGAAGTATTGCTTCACGCTCACAAGCCCCAGGCGCGGCTACTCCAGCCCGGAGGACGAACAAAAGTGCAGCTCAGAAGGTTGAAGTTAAACTGCACGGAAGTCATCAGACGGTGAAGTTCCTGCATCGAAATTTTTCGCACGAGGAGTGTCCATGTTGGACGTCCGGCGCCTCGCTCTGCTCGCCGCCGTGGTCGACACGGGTTCCATGACCGCCGCCGCGGAGCAGCTCGGGTACACCGCGTCCGCGGTCTCGCAGCAGCTGCGCCGGCTCGAGGTGGAGGCCGGGCAACCGCTGCTGCACCGGCAGGCCAGGGGTGTGCGCCCGACCGAGGCGGGAGCGCTGCTGGCCGGCCATGCGCGCCACATCCTGCGCAGGCTCAATGCCGCCGAGGCCGACCTCGCCGAGCTCGCCGGTCTGCGCCGCGGCACGATCGCGCTGGGCGTGTTCCCGACCGTCGCGAGCGCCCTGCTCCCCCAGGTCGTCAGCCGGTTCCGCCGCCAGTACCCCGACCTCCGCCTGGACGTGCGCAGCACCCGGTTCGACGAGCTCGTCGAGCTGCTGGAGAACGGCACGGTCGGCATCGCGCTGCTGTGGGACTACGCGTGGAACCGCGTCGACGTGCCCGACATCTCGCTGACGCCGCTGCTGGACGACCCGACCGTGCTCGTCGTCGCCGCCGACCACCGCCTCGCCCGCAAGCGGTTCACCACCATGTCCGAGCTCGCCGGCGAGGAGTGGATCGTCCGCGCCCACGACCACCCGGTGGCCGAGGTGCTCGAACGCAGCTGCCGAGCGGCGGGGTTCACGCCGAAGATCGCCTTCCAGGCCAACGACTACCAGGAGGCGCAGGCGATGGTCAGCGTCGGGCTCGGGGTCGCCCTCGCGCCCAGGACCGCGGTGCGGAACCCGAACCCGGACGTCCGCGTCCTGGCACTCGGCACCGACGTGCCTGCCCGGCGCATCCTGCTGGCGCACCGCCAGGACCGGCTGCGCGCACCCGCCGAACTCGCGATGCACCAGCTCCTGGTGGACGTCGCCCGCGAGTACCAGACGAAACCCTGACCCGCGGCGATCCGGATCCGTAGTATCGCGGCCCGTGGACTCGCCGGCGCAGGAGGACAGACCGCAGAAGGGCGTCTCACGACGCACCGCGATCCTGTCCGGAGTCCTGTTCACGTCGCTGGCGGCCGTCGGGCTGGTGGCGCAGTGGCGTTCCCGCGGCCCTCACACCGGTCCGTCCATCCGGGACGACCTGCCGACGGTTCCGGTGCCCGCTCCCACGAACGAGCCGGTGGAGGTCGTGTACTGCGCGGGATGGGACTCCGCCGCTCGTGCGCCGGTGTCGCCGATGTCGGAGTCGGTGGCGCGCGCCCAGGACGCCTCCGGTGGCCAGTACGCGATGGTCCTGCTGACCGGCGGAATCGCGCGGGCGGTCGTGGAGGTGTGCTGGTCCGCTCGCCACGCCGAGGTGTGGTTCGTCGACGACGCCGGTCGCCGGTACCGGGGTGTCGCCTACCGGCGCTGGCCGGACGGGCGGGTGCGGCTGTTCGAGGTCCGCGGCTGGCGCTACGCCGAGCACGACACACCGGAGTTCCACGGTGACAACCCGACGGTGCGGGCCCGCGTCCGCCGCGACGCCACCGCGGCGATCAAGACCGTCTCGCTCGACTACGAGCTGTCCAGCGGCGGCCATTTCGCGACCTCGCGCGACTGGAACAACTGGCCGGAGCCGGCGCGGCCGCCGGACGACCTCGCCCCACCTGCGGTGGACGGCTGGCCGGCGCTCGCCGGCATGACCGGGCCCGTGACCGTCCGTTCCGGACCTGACGAGGTCCCCGCAACCTTCCCGTGGCGGCCGCCGCATCCGTTGCGACCGCGCCACATCACCGAGATGACCACGGAAGGTGCGCGGTTCCGCACGCGGGATGGCCTCGTTCTCACCGTTTCCCGGACTCCCGCCGGCAGGATCCGGCTGCCCAGCGGCAAGCTGGTCGTCGCGGACCCCGGCTGGCTCGACGCGACGGCCGCACCACTGGCCGTGGCGGGCCCGCCCGGTGAGTACGCGGTGGACGTGTTCCAGGTGACGGAGGACAAGACGCCGCGAACGACCTGGACGGCGGCGTGCCGCGTGACCGTCACGGACGCGCCGGTCACGTCGTGGGAGCTGGCGTTGCGCGAAGGCGACGTCGAACTGGAACTGGGCGACGGCGAGTTCTTCGGCAACCCGGTCGACACCGCCACCGTCGCGCTGGTCGACCGGACCGGCGCGACGGCGTTCCCGCGTTCCGACATCGACGCCGCCATGACGGGACAACCCTTGTACCGCACCATTTCCTCCGGTGCGACCGATCTGGTCGTCGTTCCGGGCTGGAGCGACGGAGCGTGCCTCGTGTGGCTCGGCCGCAGCGAGGACGGCTCGCTCAGCCGCTTCGTGGTCGACTTCCAGGTGCCTGGCCTGGCCACCGCCGAACCCGGCTGAGCCGCACCTGCTCGGCGCGGTCGTCAGGCGCGAGTGAACCCGTGGCTCCGCTCCACCTTCGCCACGTGCAGCGTGTAGCTCTGGTACCACTCGGCCCGGCCGCGTTGTTGTGCGGCGCGGTGCTCGGCGTTGGACCGCCACTGGGTGAGTGCGTCGGCGTCGCGGAAGTACCCGACGGTGATGCCGAGCCCGCCGGGAGTCTGCGCGTGGTCCATCCCGAGGTAGCCCGGGATGTCCTTCACCAGTTCTTCCATCCGTGCGTTGGTTTCGCGGTAGCCGCCCTGCTCCTGGGTTCGCACCGTGGTGAAAACAGCCACGTAGTAGGGAGGTTCGAAGGCCTCTACAGGCGCCACAGAGTCGCTCACGGCGTCACCGTAAGACGCGATGTCCCCTGCGATCCAACGACTTTCTCCAGTCCGAGCCGGTCACGGCGCGCTCGCACCATGTGGACGGGGATTGTCTAGGCTGAGCCCCGAAACCGAGGAGTGCTCATGAAGCTGTACGCAGTCACCGCCGTCGTCGACTCGGCCATGGCAACCTTGCGCAGCACCAAAAACGTGCGCAAAGTCACCAAGACCGCCTTGATGCCGGCTCTGGCGGTGACCAGCCCGCCACGCGACCCCGGCATGGCCGTCGGCCTGGCCGGCTCCTGGGCGGGCGACGTGGCACTGCTCGGCGACTCGGACCGTGCCTTCCGCACCGGCCTCTTCAGCTTCCTGGTGGCCCATCTCGGCTACACGGCGGCGCTGGCCAGGCGATCGCGGCCGGGCACGCGCAAGGCTGTCCTGCCGATCGTCGCGGCGTCGGCGGCAGGAGCGGCGGTGTTCGCCCGCGCGGCCGGCCCGATGGGACGACCGGTAGGCCTGTACGCGCTGACGCTCGGCACGATGGTCGCCGCCGCGTCCACTGTGCGCGGACCGGGCGCGCGCCGGGTTTTCGGTGGTGCGGCGCTGTTCGCGGTGTCGGACGCACTGCTCGGCGCGAGCCGGTTCGTCCTCGCGGGACGGGCGGCACGGGTGGCCTCGGCCGGCGTGATGCCCACCTACGCTGCCGCCCAGTGGCTGATCCACACCGGGTTCGCGCGAGAGGGTGACCCCGCCTGAAAACGCGGTGGAGCGCCTGTGCTAACGTTCTTCGTGTCGGAAACAGCAAGGCTCCGGCACACAAACAAGCGCCGCTAGCTCAGTTGGTTAGAGCAGCTGACTCTTAATCAGCGGGTCCGGGGTTCGAGTCCCTGGCGGCGTACTCCAAAAAAGCAGGTAGAGATTCGTCTCTACCTGCTTTTTTGCATTCTGCGTGCGCATCCTGATTCTCAGTCTCCACCTTGTGGATCATGGTTTGTGAGCCCGAGACGAGCCCGAGACGCGGATGATCTTCGACCGCCGGACGGTCCGGCATCACGCGCACCGAGGCGACCTTGCGCGGCACTAGTAGGCCGTCGCGGCTTAGTTGTGTGGTCCGCGATCTTGAGTTGGTTGTAGTTGCGAGCCGAGGCAAACGTTTGCTGATCACGCCACCTACCGCCAACTCACGATCACATCGCCGACACGCCGCGCGACACGCGGACGACCCGCCCATACCAAAGGTTAGAGGCGACGGTCTACTAGTCCGAAAATCATGGTGACCGGGGCAGGTGGCAGCGCCCCGGTCCTGCCGGGGTGAGCTGGTGGGATGTGCTGGTCAGGCGGCTGGGGTGAGTGTGACGGTGTAGCCGAGGGCCTCGAGTTGGCGGATGTGGTTGCGTTTCTTGCGGTCGTCGGTGACGCGTCTGTCGTAGAAGTCGGGACCGAGGTCGTGGAAGCGGGTGTCCGGGTCGAACAGCAGGTGCCAGATGATGACCAGGATGGAGCGGCCGACGGCCACGATGGCTTTCTTTGCGCCGCGGCGTCGGGCGATGCGGCGGTAGCGTTCGCCGAGGAAGGTGTGGGTGCGGGCGGCGCCGGTGGCGGCCTCGCCGAGGATGCGGGCGAGGTAGCGGTTGCCGTGCCCGGTGGCGGCGTTGCCCTTCCGGTCTTCGGACGGCCGGGCAGGTGCTTGACATCCTTGGCGTTGACCAGCCACGTTTCGAAGCCCTGCGCTTCCAGCACGTAGAAGATCGGCTTCCAGTAGTCCGACGTCGCTTCCATCACCACCCGCGTCACCCCGAGAACGCGGAGGTGATCGGCCATCGCCAGCAGCGACCTCGTCATCGTCGGGTACGGCCGCACCTCCTGTAGCCGCTTGCCACGCTCACCAGGGACCCGGACACAACACATCAGCTCGGCCTTGCCGACATCCACCGCCGCGATCCGCTGGATGATCTCCTCGGAATCCTGCGCTTCCGCCAGCACCACGCACCTCCTTTCACCACAGGGCAAAGGCGGTCGCCCGCAGGAGCTGCACGGGAAGAGCGGAATCTAGTCCGCGTGCTCGCAGCAACAGTGAAGGGCCCACGACGCAGCTCCCAGCGCCCGGCTAGACGACGGCCTCAGATGACCATAGAGCGACAGCGTCAGCGGGCGACCACTCCCGATTTTCACCCCGGAATGGGCCTCCCACCAGGGAGAAACGTGGCTAGACGGGCGATTCCCTCAGCAGTCGCGCGGGCGACCTGGGGCAGCAATCCGGTGTAGGTGTCCGCGGCGATGGTGATCGAGGAGTGCCGCAGCATGCTGGACACGATCCTTATGTCCGCCCCGGATGCAAGCGCCAGAGTCGCCGCACTGTGCCCCAGGTCGCGCAGTCGGATCGGCGGCAGACCAGCCTCGGTGACGAACTGGCTGAACAGCTTGGAGACGTCGGCCGGGGGCAGCGGTCGGCCGTCCAGCTCGGTGAACTTGAGGCCGAGGTCGACCCAGGCGTCACCGACGGCCTCACGTTGCCGCTGTTGCCGTCGCTCTGGTGGCACTCGAGACTCAGTCTTCAGCGTTCGAGATCGATGCGGATTCGGGAAGCAGGCGCAACAGCGGCAGGCAGAGGGTTGTGACGGCCATGACCGTGATGATGGCCAGGGTCATGGCGTGGTCGGGTGCGCCGCCGTGGAGGTACACGGTGGTGATAGTGGCGGAGCCCAGTGCGGTGGCGAGCTGCTGGATGGCGGTGAGGGTGCCGCTGGCGCTGCCGGCTTCCGCGGGGTCTACGTCGCCGATCGTGATGTCGAAGAGTGTCCCGAAGCACGCGCCCATGCCGATGCCCGCGAGCACGCCGGCGGGCGCCAGCGCCAGCAGGGTGACGCTGGTGCCGCTGGTCATCACCAGAGTCAGGAGCCAGCCGCCTCCGGCCAGGGTGACGAGCATGCCGGCCAGGACGAGGTTCCGTCCCATCTGCGGGGCCAGGGCCATGCCCGCCCCGGCTCCGGCGATGATGCCCAGAGTGAGGGGGAGCATGCCCACGGCGGCGCTGCCGGGGCTCGCGCCGAGGGCCTGCTGGATGAACAGGGAGATGACGAAGGCCAGGCCGTTGGTGACGGCGAAGAACATCAGCCCGACGGTCAACCCAGAGACGAAGCCCCTGTTGCGGAACAGCGACGGCTTGATCAGCGGTTCGGCGGCGGTGCGCTGACGACGTGCGAACAGCAACAGGAACAGCGCGCCGACGGCCAGGGAGACGACGGCGGGCAGGCTCCAGTCGGTCTCGGACCCCTCGATGAGGCCGAACATCGTGCCGAACACGGCCACGGCCAGCAGGCCCGCGCCGGTGCCGTCCACCGTGACGGAGCGGTCGCCGTTGCCGTGAGGGAGCAGCCGGGCGGCCAGCGCGATGCCGGCAGTGCCCAGAACGAGGTTGACGAGGAAGATCGGGCGCCAGGACAGCCCGGCGATGTCGGCCTCGATGACGAACCCGGCGAGCACGGGACCCGCGATCGTGGCGATGCCCAGCAGAGGGCCGAACAGATTGAACGCCGTGCGCCGCATGTCGGGGGTGAAATGGCGGGCGATGACCGCCATGCCTTGGGGGATCATCAGCGCGCCGAACGCGCCCTGCAGAACCCTCGCGATGATCAGGACGACTGGCGTGGGGGCCAGACCGCAGAGCGCGGACGCGAGGGTGAAGCCGGTCATCCCGATCAGGAAGAGGCGGCGCTGGCCGTACCTGTCGCCGAGCCGACCGCCGACCACCAGCAGGATGCTCATGGCCAGGGCGTAGGCGGCACCGAGCCATTTGATCAGAGCCGGCCCGCCGCCGATCTCTCCGACGATGCTGGGCGCGGCGATCGTGGTGACCGTGGCGTCGATCATGTCGAGCGCGTCGGCGAGCAGGACCAGGCCGAGAAGCGCCCACATGACGGTTCGGCCCAGTGCGGTGCCGCGATCAGATGGGGTGGTGATGGACGCCTGCATGGCGTGCTCCCAGGGTCGAAGGAGGTGTCTTTGCAGACAAAATCAGAACGAGTCTAGTTTTGCAATCAGTATGAGTTTGTATGTGTTCTAGGTTATGCTGGGTGCATGGTGACGACCCGTGGACCTGCGCCCGGCCGACGTGATCGGAAGAAGGCCGCGACCCGGCAGGCTCTGGCCGACGCGGCGCTGAAGCTCTTCCTCGAACGCGGCTACGACAACGTGACGGTGAAGGAGATTGCCGAGGCTGCGGACACCGCGATCGCGACGCTGTTCGCGCATTTCCCCGCAGGCAAGGAAGCCTTGATCCTCGCGGACAGCGGTGAGCGCCTCGAGTCACTGACAGCCGCGGTCCGCGAACGTCCGGAAGGAACTTCCGTCCTGGACGCCCTGCACGCGTTCTTCGCCGCAAGGGGGCCGTTCAACGACAACCTTCCGGACGAGTACCGCGTCCGTGTGGATCTCGTGCTGCGCACGCCCGCGTTGTGGGCCTATGCCCGCAAGGTGTGGGTCGACTGCCAGCCTTCACTCGCCGAACTGCTCGCTGAGGCCGCGGGCGTCGACGAACCGGACGACTCACTGCACGTGCTTGCCCGCTATGTGCTCGAGACGCCTGATCTCGCCTCGTACCGACCTGATCGCCGGGCCGCTCTGGCCGAGGCGTTCGCCCACCTCAAGCAAGGATGGCCACATCTGTGAAGCCGCTGCGCGCCGCAGGAATGAACGCTCTGGTCACCGGCGGCAACGCCGGCATCGGTTACTTCGTGGCCGAACAGCTGGCGTCAGCAGGTGCCAACGTCGTGCTCGGCTGCCGCGACGCCGGCAAAGCGGCAGCCGCTGCCACCGCGATTCGCGAGCAGATACCCGGCGCCTCGGTCGACCACATGCCGCTGGACCTGGCTGACCTGCAGTCGCTGAAGTCCTCAGTGGACACGTTGGAACTCGATCGCCTCGACGTGGTGGTGCTCAACGCAGGTGTGGCGCTGGACTCGCCACCGCGACGTGAGAGCGTCGACGCGTACGAGCTGATGTTCGCCACCAATCACTTGGGGCATTTCGCACTCCTTCACTGGCTCGCTCCCCTGCTCACCGCGGCTCCCGCTGCCCGCATCGTCACGACGGGCAGCTTCGCGGCCCGCTCCGAACGGCTCGACCTGGACGATCTGCAGTCCACCGAGTCCTACGATCCGAAAAGGACGTATGGGCGCTCCAAACTGGCGCAGATGAGCTTTGGTTTCGAACTCGACCGCCGTCTGCGTACCGCGGGTAGCCCTCAGCTCAGCGTCGTGGTGCATCCCGGTGGTGCGCTCGACTCCCTGACGCCCGCGCGAGCCGGAGTCCACACCCGGTCCAGGACCCAGCAGTTGCTCGGGCTGCCTGCCGGACTTCTCCTGCACGGCAAGGATGCCGGCGCCCTGCCTGCCGTCCGGGCCGCTCTCGATCCCGATGTCAGCGGTGGACAGCTCTGGGGACCGCGTCAGTTCGGCCTGCGCGGCGCACCGCATGTCGAACAACCACATGGACACATGACCGACCCCGAAACCGCCGCCCTGCTGTGGACGAAGAGCGTCGAGCTGACCGGTGTCGACCCGATGGCCGCGTGGGACAACGTCCCCGACACACCCCCACCAGCCGGCGACCGGTGGTTCTGACCGATGCTCGTCGTCAACCTCTCAGGCCAGATGGCGAGCCCGAAACGGGCCCGAGAGTTCTGACCTACGGCGCCACAGACCGGCAGCGGACAGCAGACGGCGACTCCGGATTCTGCATCTGATGCGCGGAAACGGCACTCGCTGACATCAGCCGACACCACCGTTGAGGGCCACCCGAGGACTCTTAATCAGCGGGTCCGGGGTTCGAGTCCCTGGCGGCGTACTCCGGAGAAGCAGGTCGAGATTCGTCTCGACCTGCTTCTTTGCATTCTGCGTACACATCCGGTCAGGGAAGCCGCGGGCTGCAGTGTTCGCGGACGGCCTCCCACACCTGTTCCGCGGTGGTGAGGGTAAGGGCGTGGTGGGCGATGTCGGCACACACCGTGTGATCGAGGCGACGGATGGTGGCGCGCACCTGGTCGAGGTGGGCCGGCGCCGTCGACAGCACGTCGCAGTCGAGACCGACCAGCAGCGGCATGACGAGCGGGTGTGCGGCGGCGTCGCCACACACGGATACGCGTTGGCTTTGGCGGTGTGCTGCGGCGATGGTCTCGGCTATGGCCCGCAACACGGCGGGGTGTGCTGCCAGTTGCGGGGTCAGCGCTGGGTCTCGGCGGTCGAGGCCGAGGATCTGGCCGGTGAGGTCATTGCTGCCGATGGACAGGAAGTCCGCGCGGGCCGCGATGTCGTCGGCCGCGGCGACGGCTTCGGGGAGTTCGATCATCGCGCCCAGTGGTGGTGGCGCTACTCCGAGGTTGTGTGCGACGCGGTTGAGAATGTAGCGGCACGCGTCCAGTTCACCGGGGGTCGCGACCATCGGGATCATGATGCGGACGTCGCAGTCTCCCGCGGTGGCGAGGACGGCCCGGAACTGGCGGGCGAACGCGTCGGGCTCGGCGAGCATGAGCGGCAGGCCCCTGCCCAGTCGGCCTGTTCTGCCCCTGGACAGGAACGGCGGCAGTTTGTCGTCGGCGTAGTCGAGGGTGCGGACGGTGACCGGGTGTCCGGCCAGTGCGCGCAGCACGGGCCGCAGGACGCCGGTGTGCTGCGCCTCGCTGGGCCACTCGGTGGCGTCGAGGAACGGGAGTTCGGTGCGCAGCAGGCCCACGCCGTCGGCGTTGGCGGTGATCGCGGCGCGCGCCTCGACCGTGGTGGCTATGTTGGCGCGCAAGGTGACCGTGTGGCCGTCACGGGTCTGCGCGGGCAGATGCCGTTCCGTGGCAAGGGATTCCCGGCGTTGCCGGGCGGCGCGCATCGCCTCGCCCGCGGCGGCCTGCTCAGCCGGCGACGGGTTGATGACGATCTTGCCCTGCACACCGTCGACGGCGACCTGGGCGCCGTCGACGTGGTCGAGCACGGCGGGATGAACGCCGACGAGCAGCGGGATTCCCAGCGAGCGCGCCACGATCGCGGCGTGGGAGTTGAAGCCGCCGGTGACGGAGACCGCCCCGGCCACCGTGCCGGCCCGCTCGAGCAGGTCGGCCGCGCCGATCTCGCCGGCCATCAGCACCACCGGGCCCTCGGAGTCCAGGCCGTGGTCGTGGCCGTGCAGCCGGGCGATCACGCGTTTGCCGACTTGGCGGACATCGGCCGCGCGTTCGGCGAGCGTCGGATCGGGCAACGCCGCCAGCGCCGCAGCGTGATGATCCACCGCGCGCTGAACCGCCAGCGCGAGAGGCAGACTGTCCCTGGCGTGCTGGACGGCCAGTGCCCGGAGGTCGGTGTCCATCGCCAGGTAGCTGATGACTTCGAGGATGTCGGCGTCCTCGGCGCGGTCTTCCGCACGCAGTCGCTCCGATGTGGACAGCAGGTCGGCGGCAACGCCTTGGAAGGCCTCGGTGATCTGGGTGACGGGGTTGCCGATGCCGTTCCAGGGCAGTGCGGTGGGGAGTGGACGGTCGGTGCGGTGCAGCACGCCGACGGCGGTGCCGGGGCTGGCCGCGCGCCCGCTGAAGCGCGACTGGCTCACCGGGCAGCCACCACCGCGGCCAGCGTGGTGAAGATCAACGCGGTGGACGTCGCCCCCGGATCCTGGTGGCCGATGCTGCGCGGCCCGAGGTAGGAGGCGCGGCCCTTGCGGGCCTGCAACGGAGTGGTGGCATGCGCACCGTCCTCGGCCGCCTTCGCGGCGGCCGCGGTCGCCGCCGCCAGGTCGGCGCCGTGGAAGAGGGCTTCTTCCAGCGCGGTGACCGCGGGTGCCAGCGCGTCGAGCATCGTCTTGTCGCCGAGCGTGGCCGCACCGAGCTGCGTGACGGCGGCCGTTGCGGCGTGCAGGGCCTCGACGAGTTGCCGCGGGGAAGCCGACGGTTCGGTCAGGACCTTGCCCGCGGCACGGAAAGCCGCACCGTACAACGGACCGGAGGCACCGCCCACAGTGGACATGAGCGTGCTGCCGGTCTTGACAAGGACGTCGCCGACCGTGGCCGGTTCGAAGGTCTCGAGCGCGGCGGAGACAGCGGTGAAGCCGCGGGACATGTTGGCGCCGTGGTCGGCGTCGCCGATCGCCGCGTCGAGCTGCGTGAGCTGGTCGCGGTGCTCTTCCACGGCGGTGGCCACGGCTCGGATCCAGGTGCTGGCCAGGGCGATGTCCACGGGATCCTCCTCGATCGGAACAGCCGTGCCGCCATCGTGCCCCGTGAGGTGAAGGTGCGCCATCAGTGGCCCCACCGCAGCCCCGGCGTCGCCACCGGCGCCGCCCACAGGTCGAGCATCTCGTCGTCGGCGCGGCAGACGGTGATCGACACGCCCGCCATGTCCAGGCTCGTCACGTAGTTGCCGACCAGGCTCGCGCCGATGCGCACGCCCTGCGTCGCGAGCACCGCGGCGACCTCGGCCGCCACGACGTAGAGCTCGATGAGCGGTGTGCCGCCGAGACCGTTGATCATCACGATGGTCTGGTCGCCGGCGTTCAGCGGCTGGTCGGCCAGGATCGCGTTCATCGCGAGGCCGACGAGCTCCTTGGCGGGCCGGAGCTTTCCGCGGCTGCGACCGGGTTCGCCGTGGATGCCCACTCCGATCTCGATCTCGTCATCCGGGAGGTCGAAACCGGGGCGCCCGGCCGACGGCGTGGTGCAGGCGGTGAGCGCGATGGCGAACGAACGAGAGGCCGCGTTGACCTTCTCCGCCATCTCGGCGACCTTGTCCAGGTCCGCCCCGCGATCAGCGAGAGCGCCGGCGATCTTCTCGACGAACACGGTGGCACCTGTGCCGCGCCTGCCCGCCGTCCACGTGGAGTCCTGCACGGCCACGTCGTCGTCGATCAGCACGGTGCGTGCGGTGATGCCCTCGTCGGCGGCGAGTTCGGCGGCGAGCTGGAAGTTCATCACGTCACCGGTGTAGTTCTTGACCACGAACAGCACGCCGGCGCCACCGTCGACGGCCTTGGCCGCGGCCAGGATCTGGTCCGGCACCGGGGAGGTGAAGACCTCGCCGGGCACCGCGGCGTCGAGCATGCCCGGCCCGACGAACCCGCCGTGCAGCGGTTCGTGCCCGGAACCGCCGCCGGACAGCATCGCGACCTTTCCGGTTCTGGGTGCGTCGGCGCGGACGATGATCCGGTTGTCCCTGTCCACCTTGAGTTCGGGGTGGAGCGCCGCGATGCCTGCCAGCGCGTCGGTCAGCACCGACTCGGGGGTGTTGATGAACTTCTTCACGACAGGACTCCTTCGGCCTGAACCGGCACCGGATGCTCGGCGACGCGGCGGGTGGTGGCGACGAGGTGGTACACGGCGGCGGCGGCAAGCCCGCCCGCGACCTCAGCGGCCAGGTACACGGGCAACTGTTCCCAGTGGACGGTTGCGCCGAACAGCTGTCCGGTCAGCATCGGCCCGAACGTGCGGGCGGGGTTGATCGAGGCGCCGGTGGCCGGAGCGATCGGGATGATGATCGCGAAGACGGCGAGTCCGATGGCCACGCCCGCGAAGCCCTGTGGCGCCCGCTTGTCGATCGCGCCGAACACCACCAGCACGAGCAAGAACGTGCCGATCGCCTCGGCCGCGAACGCCTGGCCCGCACCGACTTCGGCGCTGTACGAGGCGATGCCGAGGCCGGTGTCGACGGCCTTGTGGCCGAGCACGGCAACGATGCCGAACGTGCCCAGCGTCGCGCCCGCGAGCTGTGCGGCGAGGTAGCCGGGGACCTGCCGCCACGGCATCCGCCCGCTCGCGGCCAGCGCGAGCGTGACGGCCGGGTTGATCTGGCAGCCCGAGACGTGCCCGATCGTGTGGACCATCGCGATGACGGCGGTCGCGAAGGCCAGGGAGATCATGCCCAGCTGGGCCATGGTGAACGGGGCGTCGCCGCCCACGATCAGCGTCGCGGGGACGGATCCGACGCCGATGAAGACCAGCGTCGCGGTGCCGAGCGCCTCGGCGATCAGTGCCTGGGGGAATGTGTTGTCAGCCATGCGGAACGCCCGCGACAGTGCGGGGCGCTCACCTCCTCGGCGGGAACCAGGGTTCAGTTGACTGAACGGCGGTCGGTATTACTGAACGAGAGGAAGGTAAGCGTGGCCCAGGTCACTGTCAAGGGGTCGTCGCTCAAGCGAGAGCGCGGGCGAGCGGAGACCGACCGGCCCCCAGCTCACGGGACAGTTGGCGAGCCACCTCCCGCACCTGAACAGCCAGATCCTGGCTGCGCCCGTCCGCGAGCAGCCGCTCGACCGGACCGACCACGCCGATCGCACCGACGAGTCCCGACCTGTCGAACACCGGCGCGGCGATCCCCGCGTCCCCCAGCGTGGACTCCTGGTCCTCCAGCGCGTAACCGGCGGAGCGCACCTGTGCAAGCTGCTCGTTCAGCGCAGCGGGATCAGTGAGGCTCTGGCCGGTCAGAGGAGGCAGCGGCAGGGCGAGCAACTCGGCCTGCCGTTCGTCCGGCGAGAACGCCACGATTGCCTTGCCCAGCGCGCAGGTGTGCCACGGGATGCTCGCCCCCACCTCGAGGATCTGGACCGCGCCCTCCGGCCGGAACGCGTGATGCACGACCAGCACGTGGTCACCGGTCAGGACCGCAACCCAGACAGCCTCGTTCGCGCGGGCCGCCAGCAGATCCGCCCAGGTCAGCGACCTCATCCGCAGCTCGTGGGTCTCCAGGAACGCGTTGCCCAGCATGAGCACCCCCGGCCCCAGCACGTACTTGCCGGTCTGACTGTCCTGCGCGACCAGCCCCTCGGCCTCCAGCGTGCGCAGCAACGCGTGCACCGTGGGCTTCGCGACCCCCACTCGCTCGGCCAGCTCTGCCAGACCCAGCCGCGGACCACCCGCGCTCAGCAGTCGCAGGATCTGCACCGCCCGCTGCACCGACTGGACCACAACCGACCTCGATTCAGTATTGCTGAACACCGTTCAGCATGACAACATCCCGTTCATGCAACCTGTTGGGATCGTACTCGTGTCGCACAGCGCGGAGCTGGCGTCCGGACTGCGCGCGTTGCTGGACCAGCTCGGCGTCGAGCCGGGCTCGGTGATCGCCGCCGGCGGCACCGCCGACGGCCGGATCGGCACCAGCTACGACGCAATCGCCGCGGCCGTGAAGGACGCCGACCAGGGCAACGGCGTCGTCGTCCTGCCCGACCTGGGCAGCTCGGTCCTCACCGCCCGCGCGGTGCTGGACGACCACCCCCAGCCCGACGTGGTGCTGGTGGACGCCCCGTTCGTCGAGGGTGCCGTCGCCGCCGCCGTCACGGCCGCCGCCGGCGCCGACCTCGCCGCCGTCACGACCGCAGCCCAGGAGGCTCGCAATGCCACCAAGTTCTGACACGACCACGCACACCGACGACACGGCCGAAGCCGACGTGGTGCTGCCCGCACACCTGCACGCACGCCCCGCGGGCAGGCTGGCCAAAGCCGCGGGACAACTGTCCTGCCGACTGGAGATCTCACACGAGGGCAAGACGGTCGATGCGGCAGGAATCCTCGCGGTGATGGGACTTGGCGCCACCGCCGGTACCACCATCACCGTCCGCGCTCACGGCGAGGGCGCCCACGCCGCGGTGACCGAGATCTGCGAGCTGTTGCGCACCATCGACTGATCAGGATGGCGTTTGCCGGACGGACGAGGCTGTTCTGGTAGGCGATCGCGACGAATTGGGCGCGATCGCGCCGGTGAGCCGGTGGACGGCGGCGGACAGCTCGGTAGCCGTCCGTCGGCCCCTCGACCACGACGTCCGGAAGTGCCTTGTGCAACCGGGAAACCCGGCGTTGCAGGGCGTTCACCACGCCGGCTGGCGGGTTCTCACCCGTGTCAGCCCACGTGGACGACCGGCCGGTTGCCCGGCTCCGGCTCCGCCTGACGCAGCACCTCGCGCGTCAACGGCGGCACGTCGCCCTCACCGGTGAGCGTGTACCCGAGCAGCTGGACGATCGGGTTGGTTTCCATCCAGGCGAAGTAGACGTGCGGCAGCTTCCCGGTGATGTCCTTGATGTGCAGGAGCACGCCGGCGATCGCGTTCGGGATCGCCGGAGCCTCCACCCGCAGGATGCGGTAGCCGAAGCGTTCCTCGCCCGCCACCCGCAGGACGTCCTCGAACTCCGACGAGTCCGGGACCGTCACCTCCAGGAACAGCACCGGGTCGCCGACCGGGATGTGGTGGTCGGTGCGTTCCTCGAGCTCCTTGTCGCGGTACTCGGCCTCGTCGCGGTCGTCGGGTTCGTTGGCGATGATCCGGATCTCGGCGCCCGGATACTCGTCGAGGAACCGTTTCGCCGCGTCGTCCATCTCGACGCCGGTGACCCGCAGCTCGGTCGAGCGCGTGGCGCGCGAGATCAGCGAGGTCACGATGATCGCGAGGATGAAGAACGACGCGATCTTCACGCCGTCCGGGCGCTCGATGATGTTCGCGAACGTCGTGTACACGAACACGAGGGTGATCAGTCCGTACACAATGGACGCTCGCCGTTCGCCACGACGACGGGCCGACAACGCGACCGCGAGCGACGCGGACGTGATCAGCACCAGGACACCGGTGGCGTACGCGCCGCCCTGCGCGTCCACGTTGGCGTTGAAGATGATCGTGATGGCGAAGGCGATCACGGTGAACACCAGCACCAGCGGGCGGGTGGCTCGGGTCCAGTCCGGTGCCATGCCGTACCGGGGCAGGTAGCGCGGCACGATGTTGAGCAGGCCCGCCATGGCGGAGGCGCCGGCGAACCACAGGATCGCGATGGTGCTCAGGTCGTAGACGGTGCCGAACTAGTCGCCGAGGTAGGAGTGCGCGAGGAAGGCGAGCGCGCGGCCGCTGGCCTCGCCGCCCGGCTGGAACTTCTCCTGCGGGATCAGCAACGTCGTGGCGAAGCTGGAGGCGATCAGGAAGACGCTCATGATCAACGCGGCGGCGGTGAGCAGCTTGCGGGTGTTGCGGATGCGGGCGGCGGGCTCGTCGGGGTCGTCATCGGGTGCGCCTTTCACCAGCGGCATCACCGACACACCGGTTTCGAAGCCCGACAGGCCAAGCGCCAGTTTCGGGAAGACGATCAGGGCGATGGCCACCGCCATCCACCAGTTGCCGCGTTCGGCCAGCAGGAGGTTCGACCAGTCGACGACCAGGTGCGGTGCCGAGAGGGCGTGCTCCACCGCGACCGCGACGACCACGACGTTGAGTCCCAGGTAGACGACCACGAGCCCGACCGCCAGGCCGATCGCCTCGGTGAAGCCCTTGAGGAACACCGCACCAAGCAGGGCGACCAGCAGGAGTGTGACGACAACCTGCTGGCCGTCCAGGAAGTCGCGGGCGAACGGGTTCTCCAGCACGTGCGCCGTGGCGTCGGCGGCGGACAGCGTGATGGTGATGATGAAGTCGGTGGCGACGAAGCCGAGCAGCACCAGGACGGCCAGCTTGCCCCGCCACTGGGAGAACAGCCGTTCCAGCATGGCGATCGAGCCCTGCCCGTGCGGGCTCTCCCCCGCCACCCGCCGGTACACCGGCAGCGCGCCGAGCAGGGTCAGCAGCACCAGCACCAGGGTGGCGAGCGGCGACACCAGGCCGGCGGCGAGCGCGGCGATGCCCGGCTGGTAGCCCAGGGTGGAGAAGTAGTCCACGCCGGTCAGGCACATGACCTTCCACCACGACTTGCCCTCGTGGTCGACCTTGTGCACGTGCGGTCCGGGGAACCTGCCCTGCCTGCGGGGCAGACCTGCGAGCAGCCAGCTCCGGAACCTGTTCGACATGGGAGGCACGCTAGTGCACCGTTTCCTTCTCGGCCGGGATCCTCGTGGTGGCACCGATTCCCCGCCGCACCTCGCCAGGGCTGTGCACCACCCGATCGGGGTCGCGCCGGGTGGTGGAGGCGAGCTGCCACGGCACGCTCGTCACCATCACGCCGGGCTCGAACAGCAGACGGCCCTTGAGCCGCAACGCGCTCTGGTTGTGCAGCAGGTTCTCCCACCACCGGCCGACGACGTACTCGGGGATGTAGATGCACACGACGTCACGCGGACTGCTGCGCTGGAGGTTCTTGACGTAGTCGATCACCGGCCTGGTGACCTCCCGATAGGGTGACTCGATCACCTTCAGCGGGATCTTCATGCCACGTGCTTCCCATTCCCGTTGCAGGGCGCGGGTTTCGGAGTCGTCGACGTTGACGGTGATCGCGGCCACCGTGTCGGGCCGGGTCGCGCGGGCGAACGAGATGGCGCGCAGCGTCGGTTTGTGCAAAGTGGACACGAGCACCAGTGCGTGCACCCGGCTGGGCAGGGTCTCGGCCTCGGTTCCGGCCCGCAGCTCCTCGCGCACCCGGTCGTAGTGGCGGTGGATCGCCCGCATCATCAGGTAGAGCAACGGGATCGCGATGACGACCAGGTACGCGCCGTGCGTGAACTTGGTGACCAGCACGACCACCAGCACCACACCGGTGAAACAGGCGCCGAGCGCGTTGATCCACCGCGCGCGATGGATCCGGTGCCGCTCCGCGCTGGTCGTGGCATGCGCCAGTTCGCGGTTCCAGTGCCGCACCATGCCCGCCTGGCAGAGGGTGAACGAGGTGAACACGCCGACGATGTAGAGCTGGATGAGCCGGGTGGCCGAGCCGTCGAACGCGTAGATCAGGCCTCCCGCGATCGCCGCGAGCACGACGATGCCGTTGGAGAACGCGAGCCGGTCGCCGCGGGTGTGCAGCTGGCGCGGCAGGTAGCGGTCCTGCGCGAGGATCGAGCCCAGCAGCGGGAACCCGTTGTAGGCCGTGTTGGCCGCGAGGACCAGGATCAGCGCGGTGGCGGCCTGGATGTAGTAGAAGAGGAACGTCTGGTCGCCGCCGAACACCGCCGCGGCGAGCTGCGCGATGACCGTTCGTTGTGGATCCGTCTCGCAGTTGCCCACGAACCCGATGAGGTCGCAGGTGTGTTCGGTGAACCGCACGTCGGCGATGAGCGCCAGCGCGGTGACGCCGACGAACATGACGATCGAGATGCCGCCCATCAGCAGCATCGTCACGGCGGCGTTGTGCGACTTGGGTTTGCGGAACGCGGGCACGCCGTTGGAGATCGCCTCCGCGCCGGTCAGCGCGGTGCAGCCGGAGGAGAACGCGCGCAGCACCAGGAAGGCGACCGCCAGCGTGCTCAGGCCGACCTGCTCGGGGCGGATGTCGTAGCCCGCGCTCTCCGCGACCGGGCGGTCACCGAACACGGTGCGGATCAGCCCGACGGTGATCATCAGCAGCACGCCGGCGATGAACGCGTAGGTGGGCACGGCGAACGTCCGTCCGGACTCGCGGACACCGCGCAAGTTCATGGCCGTCAGGAACGCGACGAAGCCGAGGTTGATCGCGACCCGGTACGGGTTGAGCTCCGGCAGCGCGGAGATGATGTTGTCCACGCCCGCGGCGACGGACACCGCCACGGTCATGATGTAGTCGACCATCAACGCGGCCGCGACCACCAGCCCCGCCGAGCGGCCGAGGTTGCGCGACGCCACCTCGTACGAGCCGCCACCACTGGGATAGGCGCGCACGACCTGCCGGTAGGAGATGACCACCACGGTCAGCAGCACCGCGACGGCGAGCCCCACCCACGGGGCGAGGTGCAGGAACGCCAGCCCGCCCAGGGTGAGGATCAGCAGGATCTCCTGCGTCGCGTAGGCGACCGACGACAGCGGGTCACTGGCGAAAATCGGCAGCGCGAGTCGTTTGGGCAGCAGGGTCTCGCCCAGCCGGTCGCTGCGGAACGGTCGTCCGAGCACCAACCGCTTGACCCACGAGGTGGAGGACGGCACGCCGCCAGCATGAATGCTCGAACCGGCTCACGCCTGCAAAGAACCCGTCAAGATCCAGTCATTCGGCGTTGGGATTGCGTAAAGACCGGCTGTCGCTGGACCGGGACGCGCGGCGCGGACGGGTCGCCCTCGCGCAGGTGCAGCATGGGGGCCAGCGCGGCGCGCAACGTCGACACGAGCACCACGACGCCGAGCGCGTCGAGCCCGATGACCAGGGCATCATGGCCCGCCTGACCGACCAGCGCGAGCTCTCCGTACCGGCCGAGCACGAAGCCGTCGTGCAGCAACCAGCAGACCACCGCGGTCGCGAGCGCGGCCCGCCAGGTGGAGATCAGCGCGATCACGTTGACGACGGCGACCATGGCGATCACGGACAGCACCGGATGGCCGGTCGCCCCGGTGGCCACGGCCAGCGCGGTGGCCGCGATCCCGAGCAACACACCCAAGGGAAAGCCGAACCCTCCCGATATCCGTCGCATCTCACCAGTTCACCGCCAGGTGAAGCGGAAGAGGAGGGTCCTTGGCGAACTCCCAACGCCCAGCTGAAGAATCCTGACGCGATCCTTACAGCTCGAGCCGGTAGCCCATCCCCGCTTCGGTGATCAGGTGCCGCGGCCGCGACGGATCGGCCTCCAGCTTGCGCCTCAGCTGCGCGAGGTACACCCGCAGGTACTGGGACTCCCCGACGTGCGTCGGCCCCCAGACGTCCTGCAGCAGCTGCTTCTGCGACACCAGCCGGCCGGGGTTGCGGGCGAGGATCTCCAGCAGTCCCCACTCCGTCGGAGTCAGGTGCACCTCCGCGCCGTCCCGGTGCACCTTCTTGACGGCGAGGTCGACGGTGAACGTCGCCGTGGTCACGATCGGGTCTTCGACGGTCTGCGTGGTGGCTCTGCGCACGGCGGCGCGCAGCCGGGCGAGCAGTTCGTCCATTCCGAACGGTTTGGTGACGTAGTCGTCCGCGCCCGCGTCGAGCGCCTCGACCTTGAGCACGGACTCGGTTCTCGCGGACAGCACGATGATCGGCATGGACGTCCAGCCGCGCAGGCCCGCGATGACCTCCACGCCGTCGATGTCGGGCAGGCCGAGGTCGAGCACCACGACGTCCGGTTTCTCGTCCACGGCTACCCGCAGCGCGGTCTTGCCGTCGTACGCGGTGAGCACGTCGTAGCCGCGTGCGGAGAGGTTGATGCGCAGCGCGCGGACGATCTGCGGTTCGTCGTCCACCACCAGCACAGTGGTCATTCCAGGTGCTCCTGTTTGTGGACTGGCAGAGAGATGACAACGGTGAGCCCGCCGCCGGGGGTGTCCTCGGCGTGGATCTCACCGCCCATGGCCTCGGTGAAGCCCCTGGCCACGCTGAGGCCGAGCCCGACACCCGGCGTGGCGTCGCGGTCTCCCAGGCGCTGGAACGGCGTGAACACGCGGTCCGCCGATTTCCTGGGCAGGCCGGGGCCGTGGTCCACGACCCGCAGCTCCACGTGGTCACCGTGCGCGCTGGCCCTGACCGCGATCTCGGGCTCGTCCTCGTCGACCCTGCCGTCACCGTCCACGTCGACCCGGCGGCGCGGCCGGAGCCTGCCGTGGCGCAGCGCGTTGTCGATGACGTTGGCCACCACGCGTTCCAGCAGTCCGGCGTCGGCGACGACCTGCGGCAGGCTCTCGTCGACGTCGACCGTCATCGTGTTCCGTTCGTCGATGCCGGTGAGCGACCTGGCGACGATCTCGTAGTAGCTCACCGGACGCAGCTGCGGCGACACCGATCCCGTGGCCAGCCGGGACGAGTCGAGCAGGTTGTCGACCAGGCCGTTGAGCCGGTCGGCCGACTCCTCCACGGTGGCCATGAGCTCGGAAGTGTCCTCTTCGGACAGTCGGAGCTCGCGGTCGCGGAGGCTGCCGATCGCGGCCTTGATGGACGTCAACGGCGTGCGCAGGTCGTGGCCCACCGCGGAGAGCAGCGCGGTGCGCAGCTCGGTCGTCTCGACCTTGCGTTGCGCGTCCAATGTTTCCGCGGCCATGCGCTGTTGCCGCAACGCCATCAACGCCTGCCCCGCAGCGGCCTCCAGCACCCGCTGGTCACTCGCCGGCAACGTCCTCCCCCGCAACGCCAGGTGGATGTCGGACGTCACCGCGATGTCGGCGTCGGCGTCGTCCGGCTCGTCGCACGGCCGCGGGCCCACGCACGCGACGCGTTCCCAGCCGCCGTTGCGCCGTTCCAGCAAGGCGACGGAGTCGAGGCCGAAGTTCTCCCGGATCTTCTCCAGCAGCCGCGACAACGGATACGGGCTCGTCAGCACCGTGCGGGAGTAGGAGGCGAGCAACGCGGCCTCCGTGCGGGCGCGGGCGCCCTGTTCGGCGAGCCGTGCGGCGCGGTCCACCACCAGCGCGACGATCGTCGCCACGATCACCATCGCGATCAGCGTGATCACGTTCTCCGGGCTGGCGACGCTGAGGCTGTAGTAGGGCGGAGTGAAGAAGAAGTTGAGCAGCCCCGCCCCGAGGAACGCGCTGACGAGCGCCGGTCCCAGGCCGCCGACCAGTGCCACCACGCAGGTGGCGAGCAGGAAGCCGACCAGGTCGGTGGAGTAGTCGATGTCGTCCTGCCAGAACAGGCCGAGCACGGTGACCAGTCCCGGCAGCAGCACGGACGCGAGCCAGCCCGCGAGCTGCCGTCCGTGGCTGAGCGCGTTGCGGCCGATCTTCCAGCGGAGGCCACGGCGTGCCGCGTCGTGCGTGACCATGTGCACGTCGATCGGGCCCGAGTCGTGGATCACGGCCGCGCCGATCCCCTCGTCGAGCGCCCGCGCGAGCCGTGACCTGCGCGAGGTGCCGAGCACGAGCTGGGTGGCGTTGACACCGCGGGCGAACTCCAGCAGCGCGGTCGGCACGTCGTCGCCCACGACCTGGTGGAACGTGGCGCCGAGGTCCTCGGCGATCTTGCGGCACTTCGCCACGACCTCGGGGGGCGCGCCGGTGAGCCCGTCGCCGCGCATCACGTGGACCACGAGGAGTTCCGCGCCCGCACGCAGAGCGATGCGCCGGGCGCGGCGGATGAGCGTCTCGCTCTCGGGTCCGCCGGTGATCGCGGCGACGACGCGTTCGCGGGTTTCCCAGGTGTCGGTGATCTGCCGGTCGCGGCGGTACCGCTGCAGGGCGACGTCGACCTGGTCGGCGACCCAGAGCAACGCCAGCTCGCGCAACGCCGTCAGGTTGCCGACGCGGAAGTAGTTGCCCAGCGCGGCATCGATCTTGTGGGCGGCGTAGACGTTGCCGTGCGCCAACCGCCGTCTGAGAGCCTCCGGCGTGATGTCGACCAGCTCGACCTGTTCGGCGCGGCGGACGACCTCGTCCGGCACGGTTTCCCGTTGCGTGACACCGGTGATCCGTTCGACGACGTCGTTGAGCGACTCCAGGTGCTGGACGTTCACCGTGGACAGCACGTCGATGCCGGCGTCGAGCAGCTCCTCGACGTCCTGCCACCGCTTCTCGTTGCGCGAGCCCGGCACGTTGGTGTGCGCGAGCTCGTCGACCACCGCGACCTCGGGCGCGCGGGCCAGCAGGGCGTCGACGTCCATCTCGGTGAAGTCGACGCCGCGGTGGTGGATCTCCTTGCGGGGCAGGATCTCGAGGCCGTCGAGCAGGCTCCGGGTCTTCTGCCGCCCGTGCGTCTCGACGAGGCCGACGACCACGTCGGTGCCGCGCTCCCGGCGCCGGTGAGCCTCGCCGAGCATGGCGAAGGTCTTGCCGACGCCGGGAGCGGCGCCGAGGTAGATCCTCAGCTCACCCCGGCGACCGTCAACGGGCAGTGTCGATGGCACGGTTCAACGCCGTCACGTTGACAGTGGTGGTGAAAGTGCCACCGGTGTTCGCGTGCACCAGCTCACGCACCTTCTCCAGGGACAGCCCGGACGCGCGCGCCACGCGGGGCACCTGCAACGCGGCGTACTCCGGGCTGATGTCCGGGTCGAGACCCGACGCCGAGGCGGTCACGGCGTCCTGCGGCACCTGGTCCTCGGCCACGCCTTCGCGTTGCGCGATCTCCGTGCGGCGCTGGGAGATCACCTTGTCGTAGTCGGAGTTCCGCTCGCCCTTGTTCGAAGCACCCGAGGCGGGCAGCGTCGCGGCCGACGGGCGCGGAACGAAGTACCCGTCGCCCTGGCGGACGACCGCGACCAGCGTGGTGTCCGTGGCTTCCGCATTGCCGTGCAGGCCGGGAATCCGGGAAACACCCCACACCGCCAACGGGTACAGCACCCCGCAGATGACCGTGAGTGCGAGCAGGATGCGCAGTCCTGCCCACGCCTGCTTGAAGAAGTTGTCCATGTCAGCCGATCCCGGGGATGAGTCGCACGAGCAGGTCGATCAGCCAGATCCCGGCGAACGGCGTCACGATGCCGCCGAGGCCGTAGATCAGCAGGTTGCGCCGAAGCAGCGCCGAAGCACTCGACGGCCGGTAGCGAACACCCTTGAGCGCCAACGGTATCAGCGCCACGATGATCAGCGCGTTGAAGATCACCGCGGACAGGATCGCGGACTGCGGCGTGGCCAGGCGCATGATGTTGAGCTTGTCCAGCGCCGGGTAGATCGCCGCGAACATCGCGGGCAGGATCGCGAAGTACTTCGCGAGGTCGTTCGCCACGGAGAACGTCGTCAGCGCACCACGGGTGATCAGCAGCTGCTTGCCGATCTCCACGATCTCGATGAGCTTGGTCGGGTCCGAGTCGAGGTCGACCATGTTCCCGGCCTCCTTCGCGGCCGACGTGCCGGTGTTCATCGCGACGCCGACGTCCGACTGCGCCAGCGCGGGCGCGTCGTTGGTGCCGTCACCGGTCATCGCGACGAGCCGGCCGCCCTCCTGCTCCTTGCGGATCAGGGCCATCTTGTCCTCGGGCTTGGCCTCGGCGAGGAAGTCGTCCACGCCCGCCTCGGCCGCGATCGCCTTGGCGGTCAACGGGTTGTCGCCGGTGACCATGACCGTGCGGATGCCCATCGCGCGCAGCTCGGCGAAGCGTTCCTTCATGCCGGGCTTCACGACGTCACTCAGCCGGATTACTCCGAGCACCTCGTCGTTCCCAGAATGATTCACTTCGGCGACGACGAGCGGCGTGCCACCGTCCTCGCTGATCCTGTCGACGATCGCCTGGACCTCGTCGGAGGTGGTGAACCCGCTGGCCGCGCCCTTGCGGATGCTGCGGCCGTTCAGGTCGATGCCGCTCATCCTGGTCTGCGCGGTGAACGGGACGAACTCGCCGGTCTTCTCCGCGTCCGTCGGTTCGGCGGACAGGCCGTGCTTCTCCACGCACAGCTCGACGATGCTGCGGCCTTCCGGCGTGCCGTCGGCGAGGCTGGACAGCCGGCACGCCTCGGCGAGCCGGCGCTCGTCCGTGCCGTTGGCGGCGATGAACTCCGTGGCGCGGCGGTTCCCCCACGTGATCGTGCCGGTCTTGTCCAGCAGCAACGTGTCGATGTCACCGGCGGCCTCGACGGCCTTGCCCGACGTGGCGAGCACGTTGCGCTGCACCAGCCGGTCCATGCCCGCGATGCCGATCGCGCTCAGCAACGCGCCGATGGTCGTGGGGATGAGGCAGACCAGCAGCGCGGTCAACACGATCACCGACTGCTCGCCACCGGAGTAGATCGCGAACGGCTGCAGCGCCACGACCGCGAGCAGGAAGATGATCGTCAGCGTGGACAGCAGGATCGTCAGCGCGATCTCGTTCGGCGTCTTCTGCCGTTCCGCGCCTTCGACGAGCGCGATCATCCGGTCGACGAACGTCTCGCCGGGCTTGGTCGTGATCTTGACGACGATCCGGTCGGACAGCACGGTCGTGCCGCCCGTGACTGCGCTGCGGTCACCGCCGGACTCGCGGATCACCGGCGCGGACTCACCGGTGATGGCGGACTCGTCCACGGTGGCGATGCCTTCGACGACGTCACCGTCGCCGGGGATGACCTCGCCCGCCTCGACGACGACCAGGTCGCCGATCCGCAGATCGGTGCCGGGCACGCGTTCCTCGACGCCGTCCTCGGTCAGCCTGCGCGCGACGGCGTCCTTCTTGGTCTTGCGCAACGAGTCGGCCTGGGCCTTGCCCCGGCCTTCCGCGACGGCCTCGGCGAGGTTCGCGAACAACACCGTGAACCACAACCAGACCGCCACCGCGATGGTGAACACGCTCGGGTCCGTCACGGCGAACACCGTGACCAGCAGCGAGCCGACCCAGACGACGAACATGACCGGGTTGCGCAGCTGGTAGCGCGGGTCGAACTTGCGCAGCGCGTCCGGGAACGACGTCAGCAGCTGCCGGGGGTTGAAGACGCCGGACGCGACCTGGTGGCCCAGGTTCTCCGCGTGCCGGGTGCGGATCTCCTCCGGAGTCCGCTGAAGTGTGCTGGTCACAGCAGTGCCTCCGCGATGGGACCGAGAGCAAGAGCGGGAACGAACGTCAGCGCGGCGACCAGGACGATCGCGCCGGTGAGCAGGCTCGCGAAGAGCGGCCCGGTGGTGGGCAGCGTGCCCGCCGTGACCGGCACCTTCTTCTGCGCCGCAAGGGATCCGGCCAGTGCCAGCACCGCGATGATCGGGACGAACCGGCCGAGCGCCATGCAGACGCCCAGTGAAGCCTGGAACCAGTCGTTGGTCACCGTGATGCCGGCGAACGCGGAGCCGTTGTTGTTCGAGGCCGACGCGTAGGCGTACAGGATCTCCGACAGACCGTGCGATCCCGGGTTGTTCAACGCGCCTTGAGTGCTCGGCAGAATCGCCGCGATCCCCGCGCCGATCAGCAGAACCGTTGGCATAGCCAGAATCGACACGGCCGCGGCCGTGACCTCCTTGCGGCCCAGCTTCTTGCCGAGGTACTCCGGCGTGCGGCCGACCATCAGGCCCGCCAGGAACATCGCGATGATCGCCATCACCAGGATGCTGTACAGACCGGTGCCGACACCGCCCGGCGTCATCTCGCCGAACAACATGTTCAGCATCGCACCGCCACCACCGAGACCGGTGAAGCTGTCGTGCATCGAGTTCACCGCACCGGTCGACGTGCCGGTGGTCGAGTTCGCGAACAGCGCGCTGGCAGGGATGCCGAACCGGAGTTCCTTGCCTTCCAGCGGACGCAGGCCGCTCGCCTCCGCCGCCCAGATGATGCCGAGCATCGCGGTCCAGATCACGCCCATCACACTGAGCAGGACGTAACCCTGCTTCTTGTTGCCCACCAGCTGACCGAACGTACGGGTCAGCGACACCGGGATCACCAGCAGCAGGAAGATCTCGATCAGGTTGGTCCACTCGCTCGGGTTCTCGAACGGGTGAGCCGAGTTGGCGTTGAGGACACCGCCACCGTTGGTGCCGAGCTCCTTGATGGCTTCCTGCGACGCGACCGGCGCGTTGGCGATCGTCTGGCCGTCAACGTCCACACCGGACTTGAGGCTCATCGTGACACCGAGCGCGATCAGCACGATCGCGAACACGAACGCGATCGGCAGCAGGATCCGGATCGTGCCGCGGGTGAGGTCGACCCAGAAGTTGCCCAGGCGATCCGTCTGGTGCCGGACGAACCCGCGCACCAACGCGACCGCGACGGCCAGTCCGACCGCGGCGGACACGAAGTTCTGCACGGTCAGGCCGACCATCTGGACCGTGTGGCCCATGACGGTTTCCGGCACGTACGACTGCCAGTTCGTGTTCGTCACGAAGCTGACCGCGGTGTTGAACGCCATACCCGGCGGGATGGTGCCGCGGTCGAAGCTGAACGGCAGCCAGGACTGGATGCGTTGCAGCACATACAGGAGCACGACGCTGACGAACGAGAAGCCGAGCACACCGTAGGCGTAGGTGCTCCACTTCTGCTCGCTGTCGGGGTTGATCCGCCCGATGCGGTAGACCGCCAGCTCCAGCCTGGAGTGCTTGGCGTCGCTGAACACGCGCGCCATGTAGTCGCCGAGCGGCCGGTAGGCCGCCGCCAAGGCCACGACGAGGATGCCGACCTGGAGCAGGCCGGCCACAGTGGGTGACATCAGAACTTCTCCGGCCTGATGAGAGCGATGAACAGGTAGACGATCAACAGCAACGCGAGCACGCCGCCGACGGCGTTCGCGAGCAGACCTGTGCCGCTCACAACTTCTCCAGTCCACGCACGGTGAGACCAAGCACGACGAAACTCCCGATCAGCAGCAACGCGTAGGCCAGATCGGCCATGACGCGCTCCCTTCCCGACAACGATGTGGCTTGACGGGCGCAAGCGTGCATGGCGAAAACCCGCACGTCAGGGGTGTCTGATGGCCTTTTGACACCCTGGACGGCTTCCTTTACGCGTTCTTGATGCCGTGCGAGCTGGGTCTCACCCCAAGGTGGCATTCAACGGTCACCGGATGTGATCTGCGACGGCGTGCGCAGGCTCCTCGAACGGAACAAAGCCGACCCTGACTGCGAGATCAGCGCGACCCGAGGGCCGGGAGCAGGGTCGCCTCCAGCACACCGGCGGCTTCCTCGGCGGCGAGCCTGCCCGCGTTGACGTCCTCCGCCGCCGCGTGCAACAGGCTGTAGACGGTCGTGACCAGCCACGTCATCGGCAGGTCGCGCCGGAACACGCCCTCCTGCTGTCCACGGACCAGCAGCGCTTCCACGTGGTCGACGACCTCGCGGTGGCGTTGCCTCAGCGCAGCGGCTCCGAGCTCGCGCTGGGCCAGGTCGAAGAGCTTGCGGTGCTGGTCCAGCTCGTGCCACGACGACCGCAACAGCCGTCGCAACGCCTCGGTGGCAGGGCCTTCACCCGGTGTCGCCTTCTCGATCACCGCACCGGCCGCGGCGATCGTGCGGTCCAGCACGGCTTCCAGCAGCACCTCGCGGGACGGGAAGTGGGCGTAGAGGGTGACCCGGCCGACGCCGGCGGCACGCGCGATCGCCGCCATGCTCGCCTGCGGATCCTCGGTGAAGGACACGAGGGCGGCGTCGAGGATGGCGGCGATGTTGCGTTCGGCGTCGGCGCGGCGCCGGGTCTCCGTGGTGGCCACGACCGAAAGCCTACGGTCAGCCAAGGATGATGCGAATCAGTGCGCGAACACCGGTCCGTCCGTCGCGGGCGGGCGACCGGCGGGCACGAGCAGGGTCGCGCCGATCGCCACCACGGCCGCCACCACCGCGGTCGCCGTGAACGCGGCACCGAACCCGGTCACGCCGTCGCCCTGCAGGCTCTGCGCGGCGATCGTGGACACGAAGGCGATACCGAGCGTGGCACCGAGCTCGTGGCCGGTGTTGACCAGTCCGGACGTGGTGCCCGCGTCGTGCGGGCCGGCGTGTGCCATCGCGGTGGTCGTGGCCGTGACGAACGCGGCACCGAGCCCCAGGCCGGAGATCAGGAAGCCTGGAAGCACCGCCAGCGCGGCATTTCCGGACTCGGGCACCTGGGCCAGCAGCAACGCACCGACGACGGCGAGACCGAACCCGGCCGCGACGGCGGGACGTCCACCGAACCGGCCGACCACGCGCACGCCCAGGTGCGTGCCGAGCCCGATCACGAGCGCCACCGGCAGGAAGATCAGCCCGGTCTGCAGCGCGTCGAGCCCCAGCACGTGCTGGAGGTACTGGGAGTTGAGGAAGAAGTCGCCCAGCAGCAACGCCGACGCCGCCAGCATCACCAGATTGCCCGCGACCACAGGCCGCCTGCCCAGCAACGGCGGCGGCACCAGCGGCCGGGCCGCCCTGCGCTCGACCAGGACGAACACCGCCAGCACCACCGCCGCACCGGCGAGGAACCACGGCGTGCTGCCACCGGTCCAGCCCGTGTCGCCGGCGCGCACCAATGCGTAGATCAGCGCTCCCACACCGAGAACCACGGTCAGCGCGCCCGGAACGTCCACACCGGACACGGACTGTCCACTTCGACCGGACGGCACCAGGCGCGGGAGCAGGACGGCGACGAGCACGCCGACCGGGACGTTGATGAAGAACACCCACTCCCAGCCGGGTCCCGCGGTGAACACACCGCCCAGCAGCACACCCACGGCCGCGCCGGCCCCCGCGATCGCCGCCCACACGCCGAGCGCGCGGTTCCGCTCAGGCCCGTGGAAGGCGGTGGTGAGGATCGACATCGCCGCCGGCGACAGGAACGCGGCACCGGCACCCTGCGCGGCCCGTGAGATCACCAGCGCCGTTGCGCTGCCCGCCAGCCCGGACGCCAGCGAGGCGGCCGTGAACACCATCAGCCCCGCCAGGAAGACCCGGCGTCTGCCGACGGTGTCGGCGAGCCTGCCGCCGAGCAGCATCAGGCCGCCGAAGCACAGCGTGTAGGCGGTGATCACCCAGGTCAGCGCCGCGCGGTCAAGGCTCAGATCGATCGCCATCCGCGGGAGCGCGACGTTCACGACCGTCACGTCCAGGATCACCATGAACTGCGCCAGGCTCAGCAGCACCAGCACCCACCAGTTCGTCCGCACGGCCACGCCGGTCATGCCCACTCCTTAACTCGAACACCACTGTTCGACTTAAGGTACGCCAGTCTCGGCAATAAGTCGAACAGTGGTGTTCGAGTTAGCAGGGGTCAGGTGACGGCATCAGTGGTGGTCGTGGTGGCCTTCGTGCGGGTGAGCCTCGTGCCCGCCGTGGTACTGATGCACCACCGCGTGCCCCTTGCCCCGCGAGATCAGCCAACGGTTGACCGGCACGGTCGCGACGAACGCGACGACCAGGGAGAACGCGAGGCTCGCCCAGAAGAGCCAGTTGGTGAGCCCCGCCTCCATCGCACCGGGCACGACGAGCATGACGCCGTTGTCGACGATCTCCATCACGGTGATGGACAACGTGTCGGCCGCGAAGGCGACGCCGATCGCGGCCTTCAGCGCGACGCCCGACCTGAGGACCGGCCGGATGGTCAGCGAGTACCCGAAGAAGAACGCGAGCACGATGGAGAGCACGACCATGGCGAGGTTCGACCAGCCCAGCGCGGTACCGATGATCATTCCGAGGACCTCGCCGATCGCACAGCCCGTGAGGCAGTGCAGCGTGGCGGAGATGGCCAGTCGGGTCAGGCTCGCGGGTGCGGCGCCGTGGTTCATGATTCCTCCTCCAGTTCGCATCGAACCATACCCCTAGGGGGTACCCGTATCAAGCCGTTCGACACTTCGTTCCATCCGCACCCCTTTACTCCGCAGCCACGCCAGCGGGTCGAGTTTGCGTCCTGCCTGGTCCCACAGCTCGAAGTGCAGGTGCGAGCCGGTCGAGATGCCGCGGTTGCCCATCTGCGCGATGACCTGGCCGGCCGTCACCTGCTGACCTTCCCGCACGGCGTAGCTGTTGATGTGACCGTAGATCGCGGTGGTCCCGTCGGTGTGCCGCACTCGAACCCAGAGCCCGAAACCGCCGGCAGGCCCGGCTTCGAGCACCACACCGTCCATCGTGGACACGACTGGCGTGCCGATCCGGTTGGCGATGTCGAGGCCGTAGTGCGTCGTTCCCCAGCGTGGACCGTAGTTGGACGTGATCGTGCCCACGGTGGGAGCGACCACCTTGGTCTTCCGCACCTGCTCGGCTTCGTACTCCGCCTTGCGCCGGGCCTGCGCTTCGACTTCTTTCCGGTCGGCCAGGAGCATGCTCTTCCTGAGCTGTTCCACCTCGTCGTGCGCCGGTGCACCGGTCAGCAACAGGGTCGGGGCGGTGTTGTCCCCACCCAGGCCGGACCGGGTGGCCGCCGGCTGCACACCGGCGTGCACGTCCGGGACCTGCGTGCCGAACTGGAAAGCCGAGATCGTCGCCCCTGCGGCGACACCGGCGATGACGAGGTGGGCGGACAGCCGCGGGCGGGCGGCCGCGGCGTGCTTCGGCACTGGTCAGCCGACGATCCGGCGTGCGCCGATGTAGTGCCCGTCGCCGCGGATCGGGCGGACGTCGACGAGCTGGCCCTCGGTCGGCGCGTCCACCATCTTGCCTTCGCCCACGTACATGGCCACGTGGTGGATCGCCGCGGGATTGCCGGTGCCGTCGTCGTAGAACACCAGGTCACCGGGCAGGAGTTCGTTCTGCCCCACCGGCCTGCCGACGCGGTACTGGTCGACCGCCACGCGCGGGATCGTGACACCGGCCGTCGAGTACGCCCACTTCGTGAGGCCGGAGCAGTCGAAGGCGTTCGGCCCGTTCCCACCCCACTGGTACTGGGAACCCCGCTTCGACAGCGCCGCCTGCAACGCCGTGTTGGCCGCGCCGGGCGGGCCGAGGTAGGTGCCGGTGTCCTTGACCTGCCCCATTCCCAGCGACGACTTCTGCGCCGAGGTGAGCTTGTTCACCGCCTTGCGCAGCTCGCCGACGCGCCCGTCGAGGTCGGATTTGCGCTGCTTGAGCTCGTCCGTGTGCTTGGCGGCCTCGTTCGTCGCCTGCTGTGCGCGCTGCCGTGCGTCGTCGGCCTTCGCCACCGCCGCGGCCAGCGTGCCGAGCGCCTCGGCGTTGTCCGCGGCCAGGAGCCGGAGTGCGGACATCCGGTTGAGGAAGTCCTGCTGGGAGTCGCTGACGAGCATCGCGGACAGCTGACTGAACCGCGCACCCTGGAAGGTCGACTCGGTCAGCACGTCGACCCGGCCGCGCAGCTGCTCCTCGGCCTGCCGGGCCTGGTTCAGGTCACCGGACGCCCGGTCGAGCTCGCCCTGTTTCGCGGCCAGGTTCTCCTGTGCCTGCAGAACCTCGTCGTTGAGCTTCTCCGCCTGCCCGCTCAGCTCCTCGTACTGCTTGACGGGATCGGCCGCCGGCTGCGCCGCGGCGGGACCCAGGGTCGCGCCTGCCAGCGTCAGAGCCGTGGCAGCCGCCACCGCACCTCGAAAACCGTGCCTGCTTCGCTGGGACATCACGTCAGCGCAAGTTACGGGAACATAACCATGATTGTCTACTATCGGGATTAGTAGAGCGCGCAGAATTGAACCGATCCGGGCCACCCACCCGTAGACCGCAGTGATGGGATCTACTAGGTACGGTAGTGGAATGACCGGGACGAGCCGCACAGTCGCGCAGTGGCTGCTGCTGTGCGTGCTGTTCCTGGGCGTCGTCGGCATGCATCACGTCGCCACCAGCGGCGACATGGCCTCGGGCCACGACATGGCGCCTGTGACCGCACAACACGAGCAAACACCGGAGGAGCCCACTCCCTCCTCGCCCGCGCACGACATGCTGCATCTGTGCGTCGCGGTGCTCTGCGCGATCGTGTCGCTGCTCCTGCTGGCCTGGTTGCTGGTGCGCTCGACGCCCGAGAACGCCGGTCACACCAGGGGATCGTCGGCGTGGCCACGCGCACCCGGCCACCCGCCGCCCC
Source organism: Lentzea nigeriaca (assembly GCF_016907955.1). Lineage (GTDB taxonomy): Bacteria > Actinomycetota > Actinomycetes > Mycobacteriales > Pseudonocardiaceae > Lentzea > Lentzea nigeriaca. Next base: position 202,686 of record NZ_JAFBCX010000006.1, read on the forward strand.
TCGGCGGCCGCGCGTTGCTCAGCTCCATCAACGTGCTGAGGTTGTGATCCACCGCGTTCCCCCTCGATCACAGTCCACAAAGCACAGAGAAGGAACACGGAGCATGAAGAAGTCCTTGATCGGGATCGCCGCCGCCGGAGCCGCCGTCGTGGCGCTCGTCGCCGGATGCGGCAGCGGGAACGACATGAAGGGCATGGACCACAGCTCGTCCTCCACCGCGCCCGCGGCGACGGGCAGCGGCAAGGCGGCGGGCAACAACGCCGACGACGTCACGTTCGCGCAGGGCATGGTGCCCCACCACCAGCAGGCACTGGACATGGCGAAGCTCGTGCCGTCGCGCAGCACCAACGCGAAGGTGCTCGACCTCGCGAAGCGGGTCGAGGGCGCGCAGGACCCCGAGATCCAGAAGATGAACGGGTGGCTGAAGGAGTGGGGCGCGTCCACCTCGATGCCCGGTATGGACCACGGCTCGATGCCCGGCATGTCCGGGATGATGAGCGCCGACGACATGAAGATGCTCGAGCAGTCCAAGGGCGCCGCGTTCGACAAGATGTGGCTCGAAATGATGATCAAGCACCACGAGGGTGCGGTCGCGATGGCGAAGACCGAGCTGCAGAAGGGCAGCAACGCCGACGCCAAGAAGATGGCCCAGGACATCATCGACGCCCAGCAGAAGGAGATCACCGAGATGCAGGGCCTGCTGAAGGCGGCCTGACCCGGTGAGCGGCGGGTGGGGGACTCTGCGGGACCCGAGTCCCCCACCCGCCTCAGCGTTCTACTATGGATCTTGGTAAGAGGTTCCGGAACGGTCATCGCGTACCCTGGGCCTGCGGAAAGGGTGGGCGATGCGCGGACTGGGTGAACTGGAAGCAGCGGTGATGGACGTGCTGTGGCACGCCGGTGAGCCGCTGCGGGTGCGTCAGGTGCTCGAACGCCTGGACACCGGCAAGGACCTCGCCTACACCACCGTGATGACGGTGATGGACAACCTCCACCGCAAGAACTGGCTCACCCGCGAGCGCGACGGCAAGGCCTACCTGTACGCCGCGACGGTGACCCGCGCCGAGGCCGCTGCCAACGCGGTGCGCGAGGTGCTGAGCGCCTCCGGCGACCCGAGGGCCGCGCTCCTGCACTTCGCTCAGACGGCCTCCGAGGAGGAGTCCGACCTGCTGCGCAAAGCGTTGCGGAGGAAGGCCTCGAAGAAATGACCGTGGCCCTCGCGCTGCTCGCAGGAGCCGCCCTCGTCGGCTGGCTGGCACCACGCCGGCTGGTGCGGCTCGCGGACCCGGTGGTGGCGCTGGTCGCCTGGCTGGTGTCCGTCGTCGCCGTGGTCGCCACGGCGGCCGGCGCGATGTTCCTGCTGGTCGTCCCCGACCACGGGCTCGGCGTCGTGGCGGCGTTCCACCACTGCTGGAACGCGCTGCAGCACGGCACCACCCCGGCGATCGAGGCGGTCAGCGGCGCGACGGGCGTGGCCCTGCTGACGGCCCTGCTCGTCCGGGTCGCCGTGGTGGGCCGCCGCACCGCGCGGCAACGGGCCCAGGAGGGTCGGCGGCACATGGACGTCCTGCGCGTCGCGGCGCGTCGCGAGGCGGGCCCGCACCCGACGCTCTGGCTGGAACACGACCGGCCGCTGGCGTTCAGCCTCGCGGGCAAGCCGGGCGTCGTCGTCGCCACGGACGGCCTGCACCGCCACCTGACCCCGGCGCAGGTCGAGGCCGTGCTCACGCACGAGCGGGCCCACCTCGACGGACGCCACCACCTGCTGGTGACCATCGGCGACGTCGTCGCCGCCACCCTGCCGTTCCTGCCGCTGTTCAAACGGGCGGCGATCGCGGTGCGCGAGTTCGTCGAGATGGCGGCCGACACCGCCGCGGTGCGCGCGCACGGCGCCGAGACCGTGCGAGTGGCGTTGCTGAGGGTGGCCGGCCACGGTGCGCCCGGCCCGGCCCTGGCGATGAGCAGGGACGCGGTGGAGACGAGGCTGGCGCGCCTGCAGCAGCGGCAGAGCACCCCGAGCACGATGCGGCGACTGCTCTCGTGCGGCCTCGCGGGTGCCACGGCCATGGTCCTGCCCGCCGCCGCGGCCGCCGGCGCGTTGACGGCCCTGATGCTGGTGGTCTGCCCGTGAAGCCGTCTCTTCGAGGCCGTCCGACGTCCGCGGAACGGCTTGCCGCCGACGAGCCGCTCGTGGCGCGCCTCGATCCGGCAGGTCACCACCGGCGCAAGTCCCGCCCGCGCACCCGGCGGACGCTGGCGACCTCCGTTGTCGTGACACTGATGCTGCTCGGTCTGACCGGGTTCGCCGTGCGCGAGGCGGCCAGGTCACAGCAGACCGCTCAGCCCGACGCCCCGCCGGCGAGCACGAGCGCGGGCCCGCACGACGCAGCCGGTCATGCCAGCCCGAACCAGCTGCCCAACCCCGATCCGCAGCTCTACAACGCGGCGATGGCCTCGGCCGAGCTGCCGCCGGGTGGCGACTTCACCGTCGAGGGCGCGAAGAGGTGGGCGGTCGTGCCGGGAAGCGGTGCGCCGACGACCGGCACGAACGTCGTGAAGTACACGGTCGAGGTCGAGGAGGGCGTCCAGGTCGTCGGAGGGGTTGCCGGCTTCGCGTCCGATGTGGACACCATCCTGCGCGATCCGCGCGGCTGGATCGGAAACGGCAAGCACGGCTTCCAGCGCGTCGACTCCGGCAAGCCCGACCTGCGGATCAGCCTGACGTCGCAGATGACCACGCGCAAGCTGTGCGGCTGGCAGATCCAGTTCGAGGGGTCGTGCTTCAGCTCCACGGAGAACCGGGTGACGATCAACGTCGCCCGGTGGGTGCGCGGCGCGGTGTCGTACCAGGGCGCGCTCGTCGAGTACAAGCAGTACGTCATCAACCACGAGGTCGGTCACGGCATCGGGTACGAACACCGGCCGTGCCAGGAGTCCGGGGCCCTGGCGCCGGTGATGATGCAACAGAGCTGGGGTGTGTCGAACGACTACCTCGCCGCGCTGGGCACCGATCGGGTCAAGGCCGACGGCAAGGTGTGCCGTCCCAACGCCTGGCCCTTCCCGACCGGCGCACGCTAGGACCGTTTCGCGAGGAACCCCAGCGCCGCGGCGGTGAATCCGCCGAGCACGACGACCCCGGACCACAGCGAGACCGGCCACCGCACGGCGTCGCTGATCGCGAGCCCGGTGAGCTGGCCCGCCCACACGAGCACCGCCACACCACCAGCGGCGACCGGCAGGAACCCGTCAGGTATCCGCGCGAGCACGAGGTCCGCGACGACGGCGCCCGCCGCGGCGCCTGCCGCACCGACAAGAGACGTGGTGGGGAACCCGACGACGGCGACGGACAGCAGAGCCACGGGAGCGACGAGCACCGTCGCCACCCCTGGGAGCCGCCGGCCGCCGCGCAGGATCAGCAGCAGCGGAACGGTGAACAGCACCGTCGTGAGCAGGTACCCGCCGAGCCCGGCGACCACCGGCAGCTCGGCCTCCAGGTGACCGGGCGAACCCTCCGGCGTGGGAACGAACGCCTCGACGACGGCCGGCATCGGGAACGGCGAGGTGTAGAGCAGGAAGAACGCGACCAGCGCTGTGGACAGCACCAGTGACAGCACCGCGGTGGGTGTCCACGGCCGGTCCTCCCGCAGCACGCCCTGCGCCCTCAGCGGGGTGCCGAGGATCAGCAACCCGCCGGCCCCGAGCAGCAGGTGACTGGGGCTGACCAGCGCGTCCACCGCGACCTCGATGCCGAAGAACTCGTGCCACAGCAGGTCGGCGACGCCACCGACGCCGAACACGATCACACCGAGCACCCCGCCCGCATAGCCACGCGGCAGGCCGCCGAACACAGGCCGACCGGGTTGGCGGGTGCGCCAGACCAGCAGACCCATCCAGGCGGCGGTCGTCGCCAACGCCGCGTAGAGCACGCCGTGCCACGGCGTGAAGAAGCTCTCCAGTTCGGGCACGTTGAAGTGCGCCCAGCCGTCGCCGAGCACGGCGGCCACCAGCCAAATCCCGAGGATCCCTGTGACCAGGTCGCGATGGCGCATGACTTCCTCAGCTCCCACCGAGGTACGGATACGGTGTAGGGGTATGTAGATATACCCACCAGGGGTACACGCGTCAAGACTGACCCAAGCCGAACATCTACGTAGCCGAGTAGTAGATAATGGGCGGTGACGGCGGCGACCGTCGCAAGGGAGGCGTGCGATGCAGGGACTCGGAGAGCTGGAGACAGCCGTGATGGAAGTGCTGTGGCTCGACCCGAGTCCGCAGCGGGTGCGCGACGTGCTGGACGCTCTCAGCACCAGGCGCAAGCTCGCCTACACCACCGTGATGACGGTTCTGGACAACCTCCACCGCAAAGGCTGGGTCTCCCGTGAACTGGACGGCAGGGCCTACCGCTACCTCGCCACGAGGAGCAGGGAGGACTCGGTGGCCCACGCGTTGCGGGAACTGCTGGACTCGGCGGAGGATCCGGAGTCGGTGCTGCTGAGGTTCGCGCGGTCGGTCTCGCCCCGCGAGTCCGAGGTGCTGCGACGGGCCCTCGGCGACACTGCGGGCGACCAGTGATCCTCGCCTTCGCGCTCCTGGTGGGCGCCGTGGTCGTCGGGTTCGCGGCACCGCGTTTCCTGCACCGCCTGACCACCAGCCAGGTCGCTCCGGCCGTGTTGATCACGTGGTGGTTCGCCACCGGTGTGAGCGTGCTGCTGACGGCACTGGGCGGAGTCGTGCTCCTCCTCGTTCCCGGCCACGGACCGGCCAGGTGGGTGGTCGACCGGATTCACGAGTGCTGGTCGGCGGTGACGCACGGCAGCGTTCCCGCACTGGACGACGTGCTCGGCACCGTCGGCACCCTGCTGATCGCCGCCGCGCTCGCGAGGCTCGGACTGGCCGTCTTCCGGCGCCGGTCGGACGCGCTGAAGGTCCACAGGAGACAGTTGAGCCTGCTCCGGATCGCGGCCAGGCGTGCCACCGGTCAGGAGCCGCTCATGTGGCTCGACCACGACCAGCCGCTCGCGTACAGCGTCGCCGGGCGGCCGTCGTTCGTCGTGGCCACCACAGGACTCACGGAGCACCTGTCGGACCAGCAGGTGGCTGCCGTACTCGCCCATGAACGCGCCCACCTGCGTGGTCGTCACCACGTCCTGACCGGACTCGCCGACGCGGCGGCGTGGGCGATGCCGTTCGTTCCGCTGATGCGGCAGGCACCCGCGGCGGTCCGGGTGCTCGTCGAGATGGCGGCGGACTCGGCCGCCGCCGCTGCCCACGGCGCGGAAGCCGTGCACTCCGCCCTGCTGCGGGTGACGAGCGGTGCCGCGCCGGCCGGGGCGCTCGGCATGGCGGACAACGGGGTCGAGCAGCGGCTCGACCGGCTGGCACGCGCGTCACGCCCGAAGCCGTGGCTGCGCGTGGGCGCACTGGTCGCCACGGCGGTCACGGCACCAGCGCTGCCGGCCGCGGTGGGACTCGGTTTGTTCGCTGTGACATCGACGGTGTTCTGCTCGATCGCCTGAGTCACTCCACATAGGACACAACGCTCATCATGCCCGCTTCGCCGTGGTAGACGTTGTGGCAGTGCGCCAGCCACTGCCCGGGGTTGTCGGCGGCGAAGTCCACTTCGACCGAACGTCCCGGCAGCACCAGCACGGTGTCCTTGCGTGGTCCCGAGTTCCCGTCGGCCCGCACCTGGAACGTGTGTCCGTGCAGGTGCATCGGGTGGAACATCCGCGACTTGTTGTCGAACTTCAGGCGCACGTGCTGGCCCTGCTCGACCGGCAGCCCGTCGTTCGGGTCGTAGACCTTGCCGTTGATCGTCCACGTGTACTTGTCGCCAGGACCGTCGAGGACGAGGTCGTGCACGACGTCGGGTTGCTTGTCCGGCAGAGCGACCCGGTCCGCCGCGCGCAGTGACGTCGCCATGAGGACGGGCAGCCCCACGAGCTGCTTGACCTGTGCGTCCTCTGCAGGCTTCGCCGGAACGTCCGGGTTGCGCAGCACCACCTGGGCGTACTGGTCACGGCCCTCGGCGAGGGCGAGCACCGGCACCGAGCCGGCGGGCACGGTGACCACCGCGTCCAGCCGCTCCCCCATGCCGAGAAGCACGACGTCCGCTTCCTGCGGCCGCGACGGGAAGCCGTCGGTGTGGGTGACCCTGAGCCGCGCGCCGGGGACGCCGACCCGGAACGCCGTGTCCGCCGCCGCGTTGATCAGCCGCAGCCGCACCCGCTGCCCCTCCTTCGCCTCGACGGCCTGCGGGTCGCGGAAAGTCCGCCCGTTGGCGAGGACGTGCGGATACGTGACGTCCCCCGCGTCGCCGCCGAGCAGCTCCGACTTCGGCATCGACATCCCGGGCATGGAACCGTGGTCCATGCCCGGCATCCCGCCCATGCCGTTCTTCTTCAGCTCGTCGAGCACCGCGTCCGGCGTGCGGTCGACGCCGTCCAGCCAGTCGTCGAGGACGATCACCAGCTCGGTGTCGTAGTCCGCGCCGTCGTCGGGGTCCTCGACGATGAGCGGCGCGTACAACCCCCGGTCGAGCTGCACGCCCGAGTGCGGGTGGAAGAAGTACGTGCCCGCATCCGGCACGGCGAACTCGTAGGTGAACGTGGTTCCGGCGCCGATGTCGCTCTGCGTGAGCCCGGGAACACCGTCCATGTCGTTGCGCAGCGCGATCCCGTGCCAGTGGATGCTCGTCGGTTCCGGGAGCTGGTTGGTCAGCTCGACCTTCAGCACGTCGCCCCGCCGGACCCGGATCTCCCTGCCCGGCAGCTGACCGCCGTAGGCCCACGTGTGCACCTGAACACCGCCGAGGTCCACCTCGGCCGTGGCCGCGACGAGGGTGACGGACGTGCTGCGGGCGCCCGCGAGCCGCCTCACCCGCTCCGCCTCCGCCACCCGCTCCGACCCCGGCGGGACGCGCCCACCGGACGCGCACGCCGTCAACCCGGCTGTGGCCGCGAGCAGGAGAAAGCTCCGGCGGCAGATGCGCCCAGGGCTGTTCGAAGTGGCCATGTCCATCCCATCGAGTCCGTTACTACTATCGTCGATAGTAGCTCAGGCCGGACGTGCAACACGTCACAGCCAGACTCTGGTAAACCCCTACCCCCCTGGGGTATGTTGAACGCAAGCGTCCACCGTTCCCCCGGCCAGTTCCGGCCGGCCGCGCGGTGGAGGAGATCGACAGGAGCGAGACGTGCACGGCTACACCGACAACAAGGACGCCCACCTGCGCCGCCTGAAGAGGATCGAGGGCCAGGTCCGCGGACTACAGCGGATGATCGAGAACGACGACTACTGCATCGACGTCCTCACCCAGATCTCCGCCGCCACCCGTGCGTTGCAGGCGGTCTCACTGGGACTGCTCGACGAGCACCTCAAGCACTGCGTCAGCCAGGCCATCACCGACGGCGGCACCGCAGCCGACGAGAAGATCGCGGAAGCCAGCAACGCCATCGCCCGCCTGGTCCGCTCCTGAATCTCACGTCCCCACCACCTCGAGGAGAACGACCCATGGCCGAGTCCACCTTCACCGTCAAGGGCATGACCTGCGGGCACTGCGTCAGCTCGGTGACCGAGGAGGTCAGCCAGATCAGCGGCGTGCAGCAGGTCGACGTCGACCTGCCCACCGGCAAGGTCACGATCACGAGCGACGAGCCCGTCGCCGAGGACGCGGTGCGCGCCGCCGTCACCGAGGCCGGCTACGAGCTGGTCGGCTGAGACCGCACGAGGGGGAAAGATCATGAAGACCGGTCACAAGGTCGCCGCCTACGGCCTCGCGCTGGCGCTCGTCTTCGGCGGGGCCTGGGCGGCCGGTGCCGCGGTCGGCCCGTCCGGCGGCGCTTCCGCCCCGGACGCGGCCGGCGCGATGAACCACGGCGAGCACAAGGCCGAACCGGCGAAGGTCCCACCGGGACTGTCCGTTTCGGACAACGGCTACACGCTGCAGCTGCACGACAACGAGTCCCTGGGCTTCCACATCAGCGGACCGGACGGCAAGCCCGTCACGAAGTTCGCGGTGGAGCACGAGAAGCGGCTGCACCTGATCGTCGTCCGGCGGGACGGGTCGAACTTCCGCCACGTGCACCCGCAGATGACACCGGACGGCATGTGGTCGGTGCCGCTCACGCTCACCGAAGCGGGCAGCTACCGGGTGTTCGCCGACTTCAAGCCGGAGGACGGTCCGAAGACCACTCTCGGCGCCGAGGTCCAGGTCGCGGGCGACTACCGGCCGCGCACCCACGCCGACAGCCGCACGTTCACCGTCGACGGCTACGAGGTGACCCTGGGCGGTGAGCTCACCGCGGGCAGCGCGTCGACGGTCACCGTCGCCATCGGCAAGGACGGCAAGCCGGTGACGGACCTGCAGAACTACCTGGGCGCGAAGGGACACCTGGTCGCGTTGCGTGCGGCCGACCTGGCGTACCTGCACGTGCATCCCGAAGACAGCGCCGAGGTGAAGTTCGCCGTCGAGGTGCCGACCGCCGGGCGCTACCGGTTGTTCCTGGACTTCCAGCACGAGGGGAAGGTCCGCACCGCGGAGTTCACCCTCTCGACGGTGGGCTCCCCGACGCCGGCCGCGCCGCAGACCCACGAGGAAGGAGAAGGTCATGGCCACTGAAACCATCGAGATCTCGATCGGCGGCATGACCTGCGCCTCCTGCGCCGCGCGCATCGAGCGCAAGCTCAACAAGCTCGAAGGCGTCGAGGCATCGGTGAACTACGCGACGGAGAAGGCACGCGTCACGTTCCCCGGCGACCTGTCCCCCGCCGATCTCGTCAAGGTCGTCGAGGACACCGGTTACACCGCCGAACTCCCCCAGGCCGAGGAATCCCCGGCCGAAGAGGACGACCCGACGCGATCGTTGCGGCACAGGCTGATCACGTCCGTGGTGCTGTCGGTGCCGGTGATCGCGCTGGCGATGATCCCCGCGCTGCAGTTCACCTACTGGCAGTGGCTCTCGCTCGCACTCGCCGGGCCGGTCGTGGTGTGGGGCGCGTGGCCGTTCCACAAGGCGGCGTGGGCGAACCTGCGGCACGGCGCCGCCACCATGGACACGCTGATCTCCGTCGGTGTCGGCGCGGCGTTCCTGTGGTCGCTGTACGCGCTCTTCCTGGGCACCGCGGGCACACCGGGCATGACGCACGGCTTCTCGCTCACGATCGAGCGGATGTCGGGCAGCGGCAACATCTACTTCGAGGTCGCCGCGGGCGTCACGACGTTCATCCTGGCGGGCCGCTACTTCGAGGCGCGGTCCAAGCGACGCGCCGGAGCGGCTTTGAAGGCGCTGCTCGAACTCGGCGCGAAGGACGTCGCCGTGCTGCGGGACGGCCGTGAGGTCCGCATCCCGACGGGAGATCTGCGCGTCGGCGACCGGTTCGTGGTGCGGCCGGGCGAGAAGATCGCCACCGACGGCGTGATCGAGGAAGGCAGCTCGGCCGTCGACGCCGGCATGCTCACCGGCGAGTCCGTACCCGTCGAGGTCGGCGTGGGTGACGCGGTGGTCGGCGCCACGGTCAACGCGGGCGGGCGGCTGGTCGTGCGGGCCACGCGAGTCGGCTCCGACACGCAGCTCGCGCAGATGGCTCGGTTGGTCGAAGAGGCGCAGAGCGGCAAGGCCGAGGTGCAGCGCCTTGCCGACCGGGTGTCGGCGGTGTTCGTGCCGATCGTGATCGCGCTCGCCGTCGGCACGCTGGGCTTCTGGCTCGGCACGGGCAACGGCGTGGGCGCGGCGTTCACGGCTGCGGTCGCGGTGCTGATCATCGCCTGCCCGTGCGCGCTGGGCCTGGCCACGCCGACCGCGTTGCTCGTCGGCACAGGTCGTGGCGCCCAACTCGGCATCCTGATCAAGGGGCCGGAGGTCCTGGAGTCGACCCGCCGCGTCGACACGGTCGTGCTGGACAAGACGGGAACCGTGACCACGGGCCAGATGAGTCTCGTCCGCGTCCACACCGCTGAAGGTGAGGACGAGGAGGAGGTGCTGCGCCTGGCCGGTGCGCTGGAGCACGCTTCGGAACACCCGATCGCGAAGGCCATCGCCAAGGCCGCGGGTGACGTCCCGGCGGTCGAGGACTTCCAGAACGTCGAGGGACTCGGCGTTCAGGGCGTGGTGGACGGGCGCGCGGTGCTCGTCGGCCGGGAGAAGTTGCTGAACGAGTGGAGCGTCCGGCTCGACTCGGTGCTCACCGAGGCCAAGCAGGCAGCGGAGAACCAGGGCCGCACGGCGGTGCTGGTCGCGTGGGACGGCAAGGCGCGCGGCGTGCTCGTCGTCGCCGACACGGTGAAGCCCACGTCGAAGGAAGCGATCGAGGCTCTGCGCGGTCTGGGCCTGCGTCCGGTGCTGCTGACCGGCGACAACGAAGCCGCCGCTCGCACGGTGGCTCGCGAGGTGGGCATCGAGGAGGTCATCGCCGAGGTGCTGCCCGCGGACAAGGTCGACGTCGTGAAGCGCCTGCAGGACGACGGCCGCGTCGTGGCGATGGTCGGTGACGGCGTGAACGACGCCGCCGCGCTCGCCCAGGCCGACCTGGGCCTCGCGATGGGCACCGGCACGGACGTGGCGATCGAGGCCAGCGACCTGACGTTGGTGCGGGGCGACCTGCGGGCCGCCGTGGACGCCATCCGGTTGTCGCGCAGGACACTGGCGACGATCAAGGGCAACCTGTTCTGGGCGTTCGCCTACAACGTCGCCGCGCTGCCGCTGGCCGCGCTCGGCCTGCTCAACCCGATGATCGCGGGCGCCGCGATGGCGTTCTCGTCGGTGTTCGTGGTGAGCAACAGCCTGCGGCTGCGCGGTTTCCGCAGCGTCAGCGGCTGATCCACCTCACACGGAAGCAGCGTCCTCGGCCGGCCGGTCGAGGACGCTGCCCGTGAGGCCGTTCGGGACCGATGGCGGAACGCGGCCGACCGAGTGGAAACGAGCAACCCGATGGCCGTCCTGTCCCGTCTGTCAACCATGAGCCTTCTTCCACGCATGGCCGCAGTCATCGTGCTGACCGCGGCCGGCGTGCTGACCGGCTTCGCTCCCGCCGTCCAGGCGTCCTGCGCACAACCACCGCACGAGTCGCCCTACGTGTTCACCGGCACCGTCGAGTCGACCGAACGCAACGGCCTCGTCGCCCACGTCCGCACGGACGCCGGGCCGCAGGTCGAGGTGATCGGCACTCCCGCCGAGACCGGTGCGTCGACGGTTGACCGGACCTACACCACCGGCCTGCGGTACGAGTTCCACCCGCTCAACTCTTCGAGCCCGTACCAGGACAACAACTGCACCCGCACGCACGTGATCGATTCCCCGCCACCGGCCAGTTCCTCCGCACCCCCACCCACGTCGTCCGCTTCGGGTTCGAGCGGCACGCGCACCGCGGCCGGGATCGGTGCGGCAGGTGCCCTTCTCGGCGCGGTGACGCTCGGACTGTGGCTCTGGCGGCGCAATCGGAGGAACGGTCACCGCGCCGAGGCACGGTGACCGAACGTCAGTTGCCGGAGGTGAAAGCTCCGACCGGCAATGTTCACGTTCACATTGCTGTCTTGATACGCGTCGAATATGCATCGAAATACCCTGGCGGACAGCGGCTAAATGTCTAGCAAGATTTCGTTAGCGTTAACATCGGCATCGTTCTCATCGGACCCGCCCTGCCCGTCAGGAGACCACGATGACCCACCCTGCTGACAATCCCCTGTCCCGACGCCATTTCGGCCTCCTCGCGGCGGGAGGCCTGGCCGCCGCTGCGCTGCCGCGATCGGTCGCCGCCGCATCCGGCAGCGACAGCTACGAGCCCACGTGGCCGTCGATCGACCGCCACCTGGCCGCCCCGGAGTGGTTCCAGGACGCCAAGTTCGGGATCTACTGGCACTGGGGTGCCTTCACCACGCCGGAGTTCGGCAACGAGTGGTACGGCCGGAACATGTACCAGGCCGGCAGCAACGAGAACAAACACCACACGGCGACCTACGGCGACCCCTCGGTCTGGGGCTACGACAAGTTCATCGACGGCGGGACCGACACCGCGGGCAACCGCGTCCAGTTCGCGCCGAAACTCGTGTCGCAGGGCGGGAAGTTCGACCCGGACGAGTGGCTGCGGCTCGTCAAGGACTCCGGTGCGAAGTTCGCCGGTCCGGTGGCCGAGCACCACGACGGCTTCTCCATGTGGGACAGCAGGGTCAACGAGTGGAACTCGGTGGCGCGGGGGCCGAGGCTCGATCTGCTCGACCTGTTCGCCAAAGCGGTCCGCGCCCAGGGCCTCAAACTGCTCGTGTCCATGCACCACGCGTACAACTACAACGGCTTCTACGACTACGCCCCGCGCCAGACGGATCCGAGTCTGCGCAAGCTCTACGGGCAGCTGCCGCGCGCCGAGGAGGACGCGTTGTGGCTCGCCAAGCTGAAGGAGGTGGTCGACCGGGCCAAGCCCGACATCCTCTGGCAGGACTTCTCGTTGAACTCACCGGGTTCCTGCCTGAACGACGGTCCCTGCGCGGTCGGTGAACAGCAACGGCTGGAGTTCCTCGCCTACTACTACAACCGGGCTGAGACGTGGGGCAAGGACGTCGTCGCCACGTACAAGCACTTCGACACGGGCTTCACCAACAAGGGCCAGGTCGAGGACTACGAACGCGGCGGGCCAGCGGACATCGTCACGCCCTACTGGCTCACCGACGACGCGATCAGCAGCAGCAGTTGGAGCTACACCAAGGGAATCGGCTACTACTCCAGCACACAGATGATCCACGCGCTGATCGACCGGGTCAGCAAGGGCGGCAACATGCTGCTCAACATCTCCCCGACGCTCGAGGGAATCATCCCCGACGGCCAGCGTGCGGTGCTCGCCGACATCGGCACCTATCTGCGGCGGCACGGCGAGTCGATCTACGCCACCCGCTCGTGGTCGTTCTACGGCGAGGGCCCGACCAAGATGGGCGGCGGCTCGTTCGTCGCCCCGCTGGTGGGCACCGCCAAGGACATCCGGTTCACCCGTGACAAGGCGAGCCGCGTGCTCTACGCGACGGTGCTCGCCTGGCCCGGCACGACGCTGAACATCACCACGTTGTCCAGCAGGAGGACAGTCCTCAGTGGACTGCGCAGCGTCGAGCTGCTCGGCGCGCCGAACCCGTTGCCGTACAGCCAGGACCAGAACGGCCTCCGCGTCACGCTGCCGGCGACCGCGCCCTACAGCTCACCGGCGTACGTGGTGAAGCTGACCTTCGCCGACAAGATCCCGTTCGTCGGGCCGGAATCCGGTGCCGGGGTGTTCGCCGACCCCGACTACCGCGGAACGAACGCCGGCCTCACCGTGGGCAGCTACACCGCCACCCAGCTCCAGTCGAGGAGCCTCGCACCGAGGACCATCTCCTCGCTCTGGCCGGCGGAGGGCTACGAGGTCTTCGGCTATCCCGAGGACGGCTTCACCGGCACCCCGGTGCGGTTCGCCACTCCCAGCCCGGACCTGCGCACGAACGGGTTCGACGACCGGATCGTCTCGCTGCGGGTGCGGTTCGACCCCGCGAGGTGGTTCCGGATCATCAACGTCACCAACGGTCTCGCCATGGACGGCGGCGGAAACGTCGCAGCCGGCAGCAACCTGAAGATCTGGACCCCTGACGGCAGCACGAACCTGCAGTTCCGGGTGGAGGAGACCGGTGACGGCTTCGTCAAGCTGACCAACCGCACCAACGGTCTGGTCATCGACGGCGCGGGTGCCACCCAGCAGGGCGCGAAGCCCGTGCAGTCCACCTACACCGGAGCCACGAGCCAGCAGTGGGCCATCACGGACAAGGGACACAACTTCTTCGTGATCGCCAACCGCGCGACCGGCCTGGTGCTGGACGGCGGCGGCAAGGTCGACTCGGGTTCGCCGCTCAAGGTGTGGACCGACGACGGAAGTTCCAACCTGCGCTGGCAGTTCTTCGCGGTGTGACGAGGGAGGAGCAGGCCGAGTCCGGCCTGCTCCTCCTCTCCGCGACTAGGACTTCAGGCGATAAGCGCGAAGAACCGTTTGGTCGACGGTGTTCCCGTCACTGTCCCGAGCGGTCACGCGCAACGACACGAAGCCGCCCGCCTTCCCACCCGCGGGAACGACACCGGTGACCGGCACCCAGGTCACACCGTCGTCGAACGACGCGTAGGCGCGCAGATCACGCACGACTGCCTTCCCCGCTCCCGCCTGCCGTGCCGCGGTGAACTTCACCGGCATCGGCACGCCTGCCTTCCAGCTGTTGCGCAGGTCGAGCGGCAGCGCGTACCCGACCTCCAGCAACGGCAGCTTGCCGTCGGCCGCCGACGTGAACTCCCACGTGGTGCGGACCTCGTTCGACAGGGCGACGAAGTCCCGCGTCGCGTGCAGGTCCAGCGTGAACCGGCCGTCCCTCTGCGGTGCGTAGAACCTGCTGTCGTAGAGGAAATCCGTTCCGAGCGAGACGCCGTCGCGCTTGAGCTCCATGGTGAGGCTGCTGTTGCGCACCCTGCCCTCCACCGCCGTGGCGGTGCCGAACGGGGAGACGTTCGCCTGGACGTACGGGAACTGGCGGGACACGCCGCCGCCGTGCGGCCACGGTGCGTCCGCCCTGCCGAGCCTCGGTGCTGCGACACCAAGCAGCGGCGAGCGCTCGTACCGGCGGCCTGGCTCGAGCTTCTCGATGCGCAGGTTCGCCCACGAGTGCGTGAGCGGGTCGACCTCGAAGCCGCTGAACCGGCCGACCGCGCCCTCGTTGTACCAGCTGCCCGCCGAGAAGTGCTCGACACGGGTGACCGGCGATCCGAGCGGCTCCTCGATGAAGAGGTCGGGGTTCGGCACGCCGTCGACGACCGGGTAGTTCCGCGTGGTCACGACGTTGTCGGCACCGGCGGTGTGGTAGCGCGCCTTCACCTCGGCGAGCGCGGAACGCTTGACGGGATAGGTCTTTCCGGCCGGCACCGCGCCCTTCTCGCCCCGGTGCACGGTGTACGACACCGGTGACGTCGGCTGCGCGCGCAACGTCAGCTTCGCTGGCACCTGCGCCGCGAGGTGTTCGGGCACCATGATCACCGGCAGTTCGGTGGGTTCCCAGAACACCATCGGTTCCGGGCCCACCCACAGCACACCGGCCGCGCCTGCCGCCTTCAGCTGCCTGGCCACGATGAACGCCTGCTCGTCGGCGGGCCGTACCAGCACCATCTTGCCGCGCATGTCGGCACTGCCGCGTTCCACGACGTCATAGGTGTGGTCACCCTGCGGCAGCTCGGGGCTGTCGGCGAAGTAGTTCACCGGGATCCCGCCGACGACCGAGATCCTCGGCTGCGCGGCGACGGCGACGGTGTCGTAGGCGAGCTCCGGCAGCGGCTCGCCGAACGAGAGGCCGTAGACCGGCACGCGTCCGTCGATTTTGGACCAGACGGAGTCGCGGAAGGCCGGGTTCACCGGCACCCTGATGGTGGTCAGCCGGTACAGCGGAGTCACGCGGGCGTCGTCCACGTCGAACGCGATCTGCTTGCCCTGCCGCAGATCCAGGTGCACGGCGACGTCCGACTTGGCCGACACCTTGCCCGCCACGTCGGTCACCGACTTCGGCGCGTACCACGTGCGGCTCTGCGTTCCTTCCGCGAACCGCGCCAGCACGGCGTAGTCGCCGACCGGCAGCCGCGTGGTCAGGGAGCCGTCCTGGCCGAGCTCGAGCACCGACGAGTTCTTCGTGGCCAGGTCGACCAGCACGACCCAGCCGTTCGTCACGGGCTGGCCGTCACGTCCGGTGACCCGCACCGAGAACCCGTGCCGTTCCGGCTCCACCGCGCCGCCGGCCGACGTGGTCAGCTCGACACCGGCGGCGCTCGCCCGCAGGCGTCCGCTGAACGCGCCGAGGCCCTTGCCTGGATCCAGCACGACGTCGACCGGGGCCGACCCGTGCGCGGGCACGACGACCGACGGCGCCACGGTGAAGCGGTCGCCCAGATCATGGTGCAGCGCAAGAGAGACAGGCTGATCGCCGTCGTTGCGGTAGGTGATCGTCTTCGTGACAGGCCCGGTGTGCGGCCACATCACCAGTCCGAACGACAGGCTGCCCGTCTCCGCCCACACCTGCTGCGTCACCGCGCGGCCCACGTTCAGCAGGCCGGTGCCACCTTCGTCGGGCGAGTACGTGAACGCGAACGGCTTCGCCGTCGACATCAGCCGCGCCTTCAGCTCCGCCGCCGTGATGGAGGGGTTGCGCTGCACCAGGATCGCCGCCGCACCCGCCACATGCGGGGTCGCCATCGACGTGCCGGACAGCCGCGCGTGCAGGTCGTCGACGGCCGCGTCCGGGAGCGTGCCGGCCGCTCGTGCCGCCACGATCTCCTCACCCGGTGCCGCGATGTCCGGCTTCATCGCCAGGTCGCCGAAGCGCGGGCCGCGTGACGAGGACTCGTGGACCTCGCCCTGCTTGGTCGCGTTCGCCACCGCCAGCGCGGCGTCGGCCGCCGCGGGGGTGCTGACCTTCTGGATGCCGCCGTAGTTGCCCGCCGCGATCACGAACAGCGCGCCCGTCTCGGCGGTGAGCTGGTTCACCTTGAGCGACAACGGGTCCGTGCCGTCGCTCTGCAGGCCGCCGAGGCTCATGTTGACGACCTTGGCGCCGACCTCGCGCGTCGCCCACTCCATGCCCGCGATGATCGCGCTCTCGGTGCAGCCCTCGCTCTCGCACACCCGGCCGACCGCGAGCTTCGCGCCCTTGGCCACACCGCGGTACTTCTCACCGCGTCCGGCGATCGTGGACGCGACGTGCGTGCCGTGCCCGACGTTGTCCTGGACGCCCTGCCCGGAGAAGTCCTTCGCGACCGCGACGACGTCCTTCAGCTCGGGATGCTGCTGGTCGTAGCCGCTGTCGAGCACCGCGACCGTGACGCCGGTCCCGTCGAACCCCGCCTGCCACGCGGCCGGCGCGCCGACCATCGGCACGCTCTGGTCCAGCGAGACGCGCGCTTTGCCGTCGAGCCACAGCTTTCCGGCGCTGCGGGCAGTCACGCCGCGCTGGTTCCATTGCTGCGCGGCATCTTTCTTCTGCACTGCACCCGCCGCACGGAAACCGCTGTTCAGCAACGGAATCCGGTCGATCTTGTCGTCGGTGTAGCCGTACGAGTGCAGCGCGGTCACGTCGAAGAACCGCTTGTCGATGCGATCCTGCGTCACAGCGCCAACAGCGTCCGCGGGCACCACGTACTGGTGTCCGTTCTGGACGTACTGGGCGAACGTCATTCCCGGTCGGCCCTCGACCCGGAGCAGCTCGCCCTTCTCGTTCACCACGACCTCGTCACCGCTGATCAGCGTGATGGCCTTGCTCGGTTCCGCACCGGCCCCAGTGGTTCCCGGTTCCGCCTGTGCGGTCGCCGGAGGGCTGAGCAGCCCGGCGGCCAGCACGGCGACCGTCACACAGCGTGCTGTGCGCACGTGTCCTCCCAGTGTGAATGAGACGGTGTCAACCGCTCACTCCCCCAAAACCGGAACGACGCCGAACAGGTTGCATGTGATCAACAGTCAATGTCCGAAACTGGACAAAGCCCGCCCAAAATGCTCGTCCCCCGACACACGGCGCTGGTTTCCTCGAAGCAGACCGAACTGGGGGAACTTCAGTCGGCTGCGGAGCCCGTCTCGCAGCAGCGAGCCAACCCGATTCGATGCTGGCTTTCCTGCCCGCCGGCGCCACGACACGCCCGCGGAGGCCGACGTGCTCAACCCAACGAGGGCTTCACCGGGATCGAGGACTCCCTCAACCGCACCGCGTGGGCCTACACCCGAGGCGGCAACTGACGGTCCGATTCCCGCCAGAACCCGCGCGAGGATTCCGCCAGGCTTGTCCACATGGGATCACTTGACGGAAAAGCAGCCCTGATCACCGGCGGCACCAGGGGAATCGGGGCTGCTGTGGCGGCCAAACTCGCCGCACTCGGCGCGCGGGTGGCAGTGACGTACCAGAACACCAAGCCGGACAACGGGTTCGGGATCCAGGCGGACAGCGCCGACCCGGAAGCCGTTGTGGCGGCGGTGGACGAGGCCGCCGCGGAGTTCGGGCGGCTCGACATCCTCGTGAACAACGCGGGTGTGTTCCAGGTGGGACCGTTGGAAGAACTCGGACTGGAGGAGTTCGACCACACGATGGCGGTCAACGTGCGCGCGCCGTTCCTCGCGTCACGAGCGGCTGCGCGGCACATGCGCGAGGGCGGGCGCATCATCAGTATCGGCAGCAATGTCGCCGTGTACGCACCGTTTCCCGGCTTCGCGCTGTACTCCGCCAGCAAGACGGCGCTCATCGGCATGACGAAGGGCCTCGCCCGTGAACTGGGGCCGCGGGGCATCACGGCGAACGTCGTCAACCCCGGTCCCACCAACACGGACATGAACCCGGAGGACGGGCCGATGGCGGAGACGATCAGCGGGCTGACCGCGCTGGGACGCTACGGCCAGCCGGTGGAGATCGCCGAACTCGTCGCGGCACTGGCCGGTGCTGCCGGTGCGTACGTCACCGGTGCCAGCATCAACGCCGACGGTGGCTTCACCGTGTAGCTCAAAGCAGGTCCGAAGCCGCAGAGGCCGGGTGCCCGCGGTGCACCCGGCCTCGCGTCACGCCCAGCTGACCGGCAAAGCGTGCACGCCGTAGATGTTCATGTCGGTCCTGAGCTTCACCTCGCGGGCGGGTACCGCGAGGTGCAGGCTCGGGAACCGGCGCAGCAACCCCTCGAACCCTGCGCGCATCTCGATGCGGGCCAGCTGCTGCCCCAGGCACTGGTGGATGCCGTGCCCGAACGACAGGTGCCCGCGGGCCTTGCGGTGCACGTCCAGCTCGCCCGCGTTCTCGAACTTGGCGGAGTCGTGGTTGCCGGCCAGCAGCGAGACGACGACCGTCGACCCCTCTCGGATCGTCTCCCCGCCGAGCTCGATGTCCTCTGCGGCGTAACGGAAGAAGACGTCGGCGACGGCGAGGTAACGCAGCAGTTCCTCGACGGCGTCCGGGACCAGCTCCGGGTTGGCTCGCAGTTCCGCCATCTGCTCGGGGTGCTCCAGCAACGCGAAAGTGCCCAGTGCCAACATGTTCGCCGTCGTCTCGTGTCCGGCGAGCAGCAGCAGGAACGAGATGCCGGTGAGTTCCTCGATGCTGAGGTCCTCGTCGCGAGCGAGATCGGACAGCAGGTCGTCGGCGGGCTCGGCGCGCTTGCGGGTGACGAGCCCGGCCAGGAACGTGGTCAGCGCCATGTACGCGGCCATCTTGTCCTCCAGGTTCACCTCCCGCTCCATGAACTTGGCGAAGTTGCTCTCGAACGATTCCCGTTCCTCGTAGGGAACTCCGAGCATCTCGCAGATCACCTGCGACGGCACCGGCAGGGCGAACTCCTTGACCAGGTCGATCGGCGGAGTCAGCTTCGCCATCTCGTCCAGCTGCCGCTCGGTGATCTCGATGATGCCCTCTTCGAGCGACTTCATCCGCTTGACGGTGAACGCGCCGGTGAGCTTGCGCCGCAACCGGGTGTGGTCCGGCGGGTCCATGCTGATGAAGAGTCCCGGCACCTGCGGGGAGGGTTCGGTCTGCTCCGGCATGCCGGGCGTCGGGAACGGCACGTGCAGGATGCCGAGGTCCTGGCGGCTGCTGAACCTGGTGTCCGCCAGCACCTGCCGCACCTCGTCGTAGCCGGTGACGAGCCAGCCCTCGTGGCCGTCGGGGAAGAGCATCGGGCTGACGGGACGGGTTTCGCGTAACCGCGTGATCTGGCTGGGCGGGTCGAACGGGGTGACGTCGCGCTCCATGGGAAGGCCTTGCTGCATGACAGAGTCTCCTTCAGCGGGTGGATTCACGGTTG
Source organism: Lentzea nigeriaca (assembly GCF_016907955.1). Lineage (GTDB taxonomy): Bacteria > Actinomycetota > Actinomycetes > Mycobacteriales > Pseudonocardiaceae > Lentzea > Lentzea nigeriaca. The sequence goes on from NZ_JAFBCX010000006.1 coordinate 222,485, forward strand.
AAGAGCTTCTTGGACCACAGGTAGCCGCCGAACCCGATGACGACGCACCAGCCCAGCGCGATCCAGCCGCTGTTGCCGATCGGCTTGCCCATCAGCAGGCCGCGCAGCGCGTCGATGAACGGGGTGAACGGCTGGTACTCGGCGAACCAGCGCAGCACGGCAGGCATCGAGTCGGTCGGCACGAAACCGTTGCCGAAGAACGGGAGCAGGATGAGCGGCAGGCCGACGTTGCTCGACCCCTCGACGGTCTTGCTCGCGAGGCCCAGCGCGGCGGAGAGCCAGATCAGCGCGAACGACATGGCCACCAGCAGACCCGCCAGCGCGAGCCAGTCGAGCGCGCTCGCCTGGGGCCGGAAGCCGATCAGCACCGCGACGCCGAAGACGAAACCCATGGCGAGCACCGTCTGGACCAGGCTGCCGACGACGTGTCCGGTGAGGACGGACACGCGAGCGATCGCCATGGTGCGGAAGCGATCCACGATGCCCTCGGTCATGTCCAGCGCGATCGAGATGGTCGTACCTTGCACGGCGGCGGTGATCGCCATCAGGATGATCGTCGGCGTCACGTAGTTCAGGTACTCCGCGCGTCCGCCGGACGGCCCGCCGAGGCCGGCGCCGAGCGTGCCGCCGAAGACGTAGACGAACAGCAGCAGGAAGACGACCGGCATCAACAGGAGCTGGAAGGTCAGCGACGGATAGCGGATCATCCGCTTGAGGTTGCGGCGCACCATCGTCGCCGAGTCGGTCAGTGCGTAGGTCATGACTGGGCCACCTTCTCGGGGTTGCCCGTGAGGGCGAGGAAGACGTCGTCGAGGTCGGGCGTGTGGGTGCTGAGCGAGTCGACCAGCACCGAGTGCTCGTCGAGCCGGTCGAGCAGTGCCTTGAGCGAGCTGACGCTGCCGTCGTTCGGCACGCGCAGGGCGAGCGCCTCACCGTCACGCGTGGCGTCGCGCACGACCCGCGTGGCGGCCTCGAGGTGGCGGGGATCGTTGAACTGCAACAGGACGTGTCCGCCGGGAATGCGGCGCTTGAGCTCGTCCGCCGTGCCCTCGGCGACGATCCTCCCGTGGTCCAGCACCGCGATCCGGTCGGCGAGCTCGTCGGCCTCCTCCAGGTACTGGGTGGTGAGGAAGATCGTGACGCCTTCGGCCACCAACCGTCGCACGATGTCCCACATGGCGCGGCGGCTACGCGGGTCGAGGCCGGTGGTCGGCTCGTCGAGGAAGATCACCTGCGGCGACCCGACCAGCGTCATGGCGAGGTCGAGCCTGCGCCGCATGCCACCGGAGTAGGTCGCCGCGGACTTGTCGGCCGCGTCGGCGATGTCGAACTGCTCCAGCAACAGCTCGACCTTCCGCTTGCCCTCCGTGCGGCCGAGGTGGTGCAGGTCCGCCATCAGCTTCAGGTTCTCGCGGCCCGTCAACAGGTTGTCGACCGCGGAGAACTGGCCGGTGACTCCGATCGCCTTGCGCACGGCGTTGGGCTCGCGGGCAACGTCATGCCCGGCAACGGAAGCGCTGCCGCCGTCCGCGCGGATCAGCGTGGAGAGGATCTTGACGGTGGTGGTCTTGCCCGCGCCGTTCGCGCCGAGCAGCGAGAAGACGGTGCCGCGCCGGACGTCCAGGTCGACGCCCTTGAGCACCTCCTGGTCGCCGTAGGAGCGGCGCAGGCCGATGGCCTTGATCGCGTTCATGGAGTTCCCCTCAGGCACGGCGGATCGTGATGTCGCCGAAGGACGTGTGGGCGGTGATCTTGACGGTCTCGGTGGCGTCGCCGGGCCCTTCACTTGCGCCCAGCGAGTTGTGCACGCGACCGAAGCTGGTCTTGGTGTCGAGCCACGCGGCGGTGCCCTGGGCGATGCCGACCTCGATGCTGCCCATCGCGGTGTTCAGCGTGGCGGTGTCGCGCACGACCTCACTGACGGTGAGGGATCCCATGGCGCTCTTGGCTTCCAGCGAACCACCGACGTATTCGGCGGTGATGTCGCCGTTGGCCGCGCGGGCCTTCAGATCGCCACCGACCGTACCGATCTCGGTGTTGCCGTTGGAGTTCTTGACGGTCAGCGATCCGGTGACGTCGCCGATGCGCACATGACCGGTGCCGGTCTTGACCTCGGCGTTGCCCGTGACGGCACCGACGCGGATCTGCCCGGCGCCGGTGTCGACCTTCAACGGACCCGTGCGGTCGACGTGGACGTGCCCCGCCGACAGGTCGATCTCGGTCTCCCCCAGCACGCCGGTGGTGCGGGTGCTGCCCGCCGCCACGTCGACGTCCACTGTGGACCCGGTCGGCAGCTCGATCACGATGTCGACCGACCTGGTCTTCTTGGAGAAGTCGAACGTCCGCTTCGGCCCGCGGATCGTCAGCACGCCGTCGGCGTAGTCGACACGGGTCTTCTGCGCGGTCTCGACATCGGAGTCGTCGGACGGATCGGACGGCCGCACGTCCACCACCGTGTCGACGCGGTCGCTCGCCAGGATCTGCACGAAGCCCGCGTACACGTCGAGCAGTACGGAAATCGGTTCGTACGTGTCGTAAGAAGGCATGGCTGTCCCCTCAGAAGGTGTCAGAAGAACGTCTCCACAGGTCAGAGACGTGAAGAAGAACGGGTGTGGTTAGCGGACCCAGCCGACGAAACGCTGCGAGGCGGGCGCGGGCCCACCGGTCAGGGTCTCGGAGCTCGGCTTCAGCTGTGCCGACGCGGCGCGCACGAGCCACGCGTTGACCGAGCGGCCCTCCTTGGCCGCCGCCTCGTCGATCGCGGCCTTGAGCGGTTCGGGCAGTCGGACGTTGATGCGCACGGTGCTGCCGTCCTCGAAGCCGGCCGCCACGTCCTCGGCGGGTGCCGCGACGGGCTCCGGCGTGACGGGCTGCTCCGGCGTGCGGCGCGTCACGACGAACTTGGGGTCGCGCCCCCGCAGCAACACCTGCACCGAGTCCGGCGCCAGGTCCGCCGTGATCTCGTCGGCGGCGGCGGACAGCGCCTCGAGCAGCGCCAGCCGGATCGCCGACTCCATCGACACGGTCAACCGCTCGACCAGTGCGCTCGCGTCCTCGCCACCCGCCTCGACGGCGGTGAGGAGCTCGCGGCCGAGGGCGGCCACATACGGGGTCAGATCCATGGCATCACTATGGCACAGCGTGGCACCACCGGCAAGCAATTCTGGCTCAGCATGGCATCACTTTGGCTCACCCCAGGTCAGGACTGGTGCGACGTGATGTCAACCGCGCCCCGGAGTTGGTCGTCTACCTCATCGTGCAACGAGAAAAGAGCGCCGACTTCGACCGGTTCGTGCTCGAACGGTCGACCGCGCTGCTGCGCACAGCCGTGCTTCTGGTGGGGGACGTCGGTCACGCCGAGGACATCCTGCAGACGGCGCTGCTGCGGCTGGCGACGCGCTGGATGTCCGTCCACACCGCCCCCGAGGCGTTCGTCCGCACGGTGCTCGTCAACCTGGCGCGCGACCGGTGGCGGCGAGCACGCAGACGTGTGTCCGAGGAGGAGCTGACCAACGCCGGGCACGTGACGGCCGGTCGCGACCCAGCGGACACGGTGGTCGACCGCGACGCGCTGCGCCGCGCGTTGGCGAAGCTGCCCGCACGGCAGCGGGAGGTGGTGGTGCTGCGCTTCTTCGCCGACCTGTCGGTCGCGGAGACGGCACAGACGCTGCGCACTTCGGAGGGGACCGTCAAAGCGCACACGAGCCGGGCCGTCGCACGGCTGCGGCAGCTGCTCGGGGAACAGATCACGGAGAACGTTCATGGTGTCTGAAAACGAACTGCTCGACGACGTGCGCGTCGTGCTGCACGCCGAGGTCGCCGGCGTGACCGCGAACCCGGCGGCACTGCTCGCGTCGGTGAAGCGCAAGCGGGCCCGCCGCTTCCGGCCGTGGCTCGGGATCGGCCTGGTCGCCGCGGTGGCCGCGGCCGCCTTCGTCCTGGTGCCGGAGCGTCAGCCCGCGGCACCCGTCGAGGTCGCGCACGTGCTGGAACGGACCGATGCCGCGCTGGAAGGCCTGCGGGGCATGGTGATCCACGAACAGGGGCCGGCGGGTGAAGGCGAGAAGTACTTCCAGCCGGGCGAGAAGGGTCTGAGCGAACGGTGGCACGCGGCCGACGGCAGCGCGTTCCGCTACCGGGCCTCCGTCGACGGCAGGACGATCGTGGACCTGAGCCGCTCGGCCGCCGGTGACATCTTCGTCGACCACCGGGCCCGCACGTTCCGCAAGCAGCAGGGGGAAACCCCGGAGGACGACGTCTGGACCCCCGACAAGATCAAGGACGCGATCAGGGACGGCCGGATCACCGTCGCCGGGCCCGGTGATCCGATCAACGGCAAGCAGACCGTCCGGCTGAACATCACCGCGGGCAAAGCAGACGTGCCGGCCGAGATGTGGGTCGACGCCACCTCGTCCCTCCCGCTGCGCTGGCGCTGGGTGCAGGACGGCGCGACGGCGTTCGACGTGACGTGGCTGCCGGCCACCCCGGAGAACCTCGCCCAGCTGAAGACGGCGATCCCGGACGGGTTCATCGAGATCAGGTGAGGAAGGGTGGAGCGCCGGAAAGGCGCTCCACCAACTCACATCCGCGCGTAGGACTCCGCGACCGCCCCGAACGCCGCCTTGGGTTCCCAGTGCAGGTCGTCGTAGACCTTCACGATCCCGGGGCTGGCCATGTCGAGATCACGACCCGGCTCGTCCGGCCTGTGTGGATAGTTGTTGAGCGCGAACATGTACACGAACGCGCCGTCCACTCCCTCGGCCTCGAAGATGTCCAGCAACTCCCGCAGGTACGCGGCCTGCTCCTGCTCGTCCCGGACGTAACCGTCCTTCACCCGCACCGGCAGCCCGGCGTCGTCGTGCTCGACGATCTCCATGCTGCGCGGCGCGATGGCACTCGACCCGCGCCAGGCCGCCGTGCCGAACCCGGTGATCGCCACCGGCTTTCCTTGCGCCACAACGTTTCGAATGCTCGCCGCGTACTGCTCGGCGACCTCGGCCGACCTGATCAGCTCGAACGAGCTGATGTCGAACAGACTCCAGTCGACCCGCTCGAACGGGATGCAGGCGTAGGTGATCTTCCCGCGGAACTCCGCGCGGATCGCACTCACCGCCTCGGCCAGGAACGCGTTGAGCCGCGCACTGACCTCGTCCAGCTGACCGCCCTGCCCGAACAGCCGGTTCACCCGGTCCATCACGTCGTCGCCGGGCAGGAACTCCTTGTTCATGATGCTCAGCTCGACCCCCGCGACGAACACGACTTCGGCGCCGTCGGCCCGGATCCGCTCGGCCCTGCGCGCGCAGTCGGTGAACAGCTGGAGGATCTCGGCCGCGGTCAGCTCCAGCGGGTACGGCGAGAACCAGACCTCCAACCCGAGCGAGGCCGCGACGCGCGCGGCCTCCTCCAGCCGTTCCGGTGAGCCTCCGACGAGATGAACGGCGTTGCAGTGCAGCTCGTCGCGGATGACCCGCAGGTCCCGCGCGACCACGTCGAGATCGAACTCCGGCACGGAGGTCTCGCCGTGCCGGACGAAGCCGGTGTCGTACGCGATGCCCTTGGCACGCATGGGGTGCCCCCTTCCACTCTCGGTGGTTCGAGACTAGAAGAGAAAAGTGCGTGTGCGCAAGTTTTCGTGCACGCAGATTTAGGTCGGCCAGACCAGCAGCACCGGACAGGTCGCGTGGTCGACGACGAACCGCGTCGCCGGGCCGAGACTGCGAGGACCCGCGTGACTCACGTCGCCGTCCCGGCACAGCACGAGCAACGACGCATTGTCAGCAGCCGCAACGACTTCGTGTTCGACGCGGCCGACTCGCGCGGACGTGGTGCACGGCTTGCCCAGCCGTTCGGCGGCCGCCTGCAGCAGCCGGGCGGCGTGGCCGGCGGCGAGATCGTCGACCTGCCTGCCGGGATCGCGTGACGGGTGACGGCCGAAGAGCCCGGCGAACGCCCCGTGCGCGGCACCCGGCACGTCGTGGTCGCTGACGTGCAGCAACAGGAACTCGGACCCGTGCGCACGCGCCGCGTCGACGCAGGACTGCCAGGTGTCGTCGGCGATCCACACGACCACCGTCATGGTCAACCTCCGATCACGTGCAGGGACGCCCACAGTGCCACGACCGCGCCGATCAGGGTGGCAGGCACGGCGAGCACACCCAGCTTGGTGAACTCCGCCAGGTTCACCTCGGTGTCGTGGTCGTGCACGATCCGCCGCCACAGCAACGTCGCGAGCGACCCGGCGTAGGTGAGGTTCGGCCCCAGGTTCACGCCCAGCAGCACCGCCAGCACCGCACCGGACCCGAGCGGCACGACCAGCGGCAGCAGCACGAGCACGGCGGGCAGGTTGTTGATCACGTTGGCCAGCACGGCCGCCACCGCCGCGACCCCGAGCAACGCCGGCAAACCGTTGCCGCTCGGCAGGACGTGCCGCAGCGCGTCGTCGAGACCGTTGTCGACCACCGCCCGCACCACGACACCGAGGCCGAGCACGAACGCGAGGAACGGCAGCGAGGCAGCCTGCACGACCTTGGTCAGCGACGTGCGGCGCCGGGCCAGCGCCCGCACCGCCATCGCCACAGCACCCGCGCAGGCGGCCCACGCCGGGTCGATCCCGGTGGCGGAGGCCACCACGAACCCCGCCAGCGTCAACCCGACCGTGACCAGAGCGAACACCGGCAGCTCACGCGCGGGAGCGGTGTCCGACGGATGCACCGGCGCGTCGAGATCAGTCCGGAAGAACCGCCGGAACACCACGTACTCCAGGCCGATCGCAACGACCCACGGCAACGCCATCAACGCCGCGAACCGCGTGAAGCTCAGCCCACTCGACGCGAACGCCAGCAGGTTCGTCAGGTTCGACACCGGCAGCAGCAACGACGCGCTGTTCGACAGGTGCGTGCACGCGTAGACGTGCGGCTTCGGCCGCACCCCGAGCTGGGCGGCGGTCGCGAACACCACGGGCGTCAGCAGCACGACCGTCGCGTCCAGGCTGAGCACCGCCGTGATCACCGACGCCGTGACGAACACACCGCCCAGCAACGTCCGCGGCCGCCCGCCGGACGCCCGCGCCATCCAGGTGCCGCAGGCGTGGAAGAGCCCCTCGTCGTCGCACAGCTGCGCGAGCACGAGGATCGCTGCCAGGAACCCGATCACGGGCCCCAGCCGCACCGCCTCGTCCACGACGTGGTCGAGCGGCAGGGCGCCGACCAGCACGACGAGGACGGCCGCGGGCACCGCCACGGCCGCCTCGGGCAGGCCCCACGGCCGTACGACCGCGCAGACCAGCACGGCCACCAGGAGCAGGACTGAAAGCGCCAGCACGGCGCAAACGCTAGGTCATCCAGCGGATCACCGTAACCGCGGTCGCAACGACGACGATTTGCCGAACATGAGGCGATTAGCAGCATTGCTGCTGGCACTTGTCCTGCTCTCTCCCACTCCGGCGTTCGCGGCCGACAGCCCGCAGGCCACCCTCTTCTCCCCGACCGCCGAGGTCTCCGTTCCGCTCGACGAACCGCTGCTCGTCATCGGCGGCGCCTACAACGGCGAGGCGGGCGGCATCACCGAGGTCGAGATCTCCACGGACGACGGCGCCACCTGGACGTCCACCGACGCCCGCAGCGAGAACTGGACGTTCGTGTTCACCCCGGACACCCCGGGCCCGGTGACGATCAAGGCCCGCGCCCACACCGCGTCGACCGTCGGCCCCATCACCGTCTCGCGCACGATCCACGTCGGCGGCACGACCCTGCCACCTGTGCCGAGCGAGACCTTCCTCTTCCTGCAGCACATACCTCAGCCCGACGTGAAGGACAGCGACGACCAGGCAGTCGAGCTCGGCGTCCGCACCAGCGTCGACCGCCCGGGATCACTGGTGGGCATGCATATCCGGCGCGGCAACTACACCGGCCCCGTCACCGCGAAGGTGTGGTCCTCGACCGGCGTTCTGCTGGCCGCGCGGGAAGCGCCCGGCGCCCAGTACGGGCAGCGGATCGACTTCGGCACGCCGGTTCCCGTCGCGCCGGGCAACGAGTACGTCGTCTCGTACTACACACCGTCAGGTGGTTACCTCTCAACGGAGAACTACTTCGTGGGCCGCCTCGCGCAGACGCCGTTCCACACGCCCGTGAACGCCGGCGTGTACCGCTACGGCGGCGGATTCCCCACCGACACGTGGAACGCCGGCAACTACTGGGTGGAGCCGATCTTCCAGTCCTAGTGTCCCGCGCCGGAATTCCGCAGCAGAAGTCCAGTCTTGTTTCTTTTGGCACGCGGGGGCCTTTCGTCCGCTCCGAGAGTACGAAAGCTCCCCGCGTACTCTTCAGCACCGGCGTGTCGTGGCTGGACACGCCGGGTAGTGAGGAACGACTTCGTTGCCGGATTTCCGGCGCAGGACTAGCTGGTAGAGCGTCGCGGCTTGGTTGTGCTCCGTTGAGTCGGGCGGGGGGCCGGGCGGTCTGGTGCTCGTCACCGAAAGCCCGGATGGTCGCGTTCTCATGCACGTTGCTGCCGAGATGGCGGTAGAGAAATGCTGACGCAAACGTTTGCTGATCACCCCGACTGCGGCCAACGTGCAGTTGGCCGCCATGAGAGCGCGATCTTCGTGATCTAAGCGCGGCTGCCTGCCGAAATCACCCTCACTGTCACATCCCAAGAGATAGCTGCAACGAGCTACTAGTCTCCCGGAACCACTTGGCGCTTCAGCACTTTCTCCATGCCCCCGGTCGCCTCGAGCAACCGGATCAGCGCCCGCTTCGCCGCGTTCTCACCGGGCACGTCCAGCTCACGCCGAAGCCGGCGGCTGTCCTCGACCAGCCGCCGGCCGCGCGCGGTGAGCCGCGCCCGGCGCACCCTGCTGTCGACCGGGTCCGGCACGCGGTCGACGTAGCCGAGCCGTTCCAGTTCGAGCAGCTGCTTCGACGCCGCCTGCTGGGTGACCCCGAGCAGCTCTCCGAGTTCCGACACCGTCGGCGCGCCCTCGATCAGGTGCTGGATCACGTAGCCGTGGGAGACGCGGACACCGGTGTGCCCGATCTCGTGCAGCCGCGCCAGGATCGCGTCGTTCGCGGAGCTGCCCGCCAGGAAGGCGAGGGTCGCGAGGTCGAGCCGCATCAGGTCCACAGCCAGCATCCTGACATTGACAACCACAGTTGTACAACTATGGTTGTAGACATGGACGCCCTCCAGTCACTGCACCGAGCCCTCGAAGCCGGGCGGTCCGGCGCCGAGTTGCGCCAGTACTTCACCGCCGACGCCATGACCGTCGAGCACCCGAACCTGATCAAGCCGATGGGCGAGCGCATGCCGTTGACCGAGATGCTCACGGCCTCGGCGAAGGGCGTGGAGTTGTTGTCCAGGCAGAAGTACGACGTGCACTCGACCCTGCGGTCCGGTGACACCACGATCGTCCGCCTGACCTGGACCGGCGTGCTGCGGACAGGTGAGCAGCTCGTCGCGCGCATCGCACAGTTCGTCGAGATGCGCGACGGGCTGATCAACTCCATCGAGACGTACGACTGCTACGAACCGTTCCAAGGCCCGACCGAAGGAGGCCTCTGAGGTAGACTGAAAGCCTTCTACCTGGGGGTTTTCGTGCAACGGCACATCCGTTCGGTCGACGACGTCCTCGTTCTGCTCGACGGTCTCTTCGCACCGGAAGCCGACCGCTGGACCGAGCAGGCGGGCGACTGGTGGGACCGCTTCTACGCGGACCGCGACCGCGAGGTCCCGTTCTTCGTGGCCAAGCCGGACGAGAACCTGGTGGGCTACGTCGACCGCGGCCTGCTCGGCGGAGGCCGGGCGCTCGACGTGGGCTGCGGACCGGGCCGCAATGCGATCTACCTGGCGCGCAACGGGTTCCAGGTCGACGCCGTCGACATCTCTGCCAAGGCCATCGCGTGGGCGTCGGAACGCGGCGAGGGCCTCGGCATCCGGTTCCGTCACGGCGACGCGTTCGCCACCGAGGGCACGTACGACCTGATCTACGACTCGGGCTGCTTCCACCACCTGCCACCGCACCGCCGGATCAGCTACCTCGCCCTGCTGGACCGCGCGCTGAAACCCGGCGGCTACTTCGCCCTCACCTGCTTCACCGCTGAAGAGGGCACCGCGACGCCCGACGCGGAGCTGTACCGGCAGTCCGGCCTGAACGGCGGCGTCGGCTACGACCCCGACGACCTGCGGTGGATCTTCCAGGATTTCGTCGAGGTCGAGCTGCGCCGGATGACGGAGAAACCCGCCTCGTCCGGTGCGTTCGGGAAATCCTTTCTCTGGACGGCGTTGTTCCGAAAGGACTGACACATCTCCGGCGGACGCGCGTGTCCGGCAGGCGGAAAAGCGTTGGGTCGCCACCTGCGAAAGTAGGGTCCATCCCCTGCTCCAGTAGGTGATCTGGAGCGCCGACCCGGCAGTATCGTCACCCGCGTGAAGCGGGCAGAAGACCTCGCACTGGTGCTGTCCGCGGCAGCACCAGAGGTCTGGCACGGCTTCACCCCGCACACCGCGGCAACCGCTTTCCTCGGGCTGACGATCGCCGGACTGGCGGGCCTCCACCTGGCGACCCGGCGCAAGCTCGCCCAGGCCCTCACCGACCGCGCCCAGCGCGAGTGCGACCTCGTGGCCGAACAGGCCCGCGCCGACGAGCGCACGAGGCTGGCCGCGGAGATGCACGACGTCGTGACGCACCGCCTGAACCTCATGGTGCTGCACGCCGGTGCGTTGCGCGTAGCTGCCAAGGACGACGACATGCGCAACGCCGCGGAAGAACTCCGCACCGCGGGCCGCGAAGCGCTGGCCGAGCTCCGCGACCTGGTGGGTGTCCTGCGGTCCGGCCGCACCGCCCGCATCCCGGACGTCCTGCCCGACCGCCTCGCGAACCTGGTGGCCAACTCCGCCGCCACCGGCCTCGAGGTCACCCTCACCGAGCACGGCGACGCCGACATCGTCTCCCCCGCCGTCCGCCGCACGATGTACCGGGTCGTCCAGGAATCCCTGGCCAACGTGCACAAGCACGCCCCCGGCGCGCACACCGAGATCACCATCCACTGTGGACCGAGCATGGTTCATGCCGTCATCCGCAACACGGCCCCTTCGTCCACACCGGCCACCGCACCGACCCGCCTGGGCGCGGGTCTGCTGGGACTGCGCGGACGCGTGGAGATGGTCGGCGGCACGCTCACCGCGGGGCCGACGGACGACGGCGGCTTCGAGGTGGACGCGGTCCTGCCGGCGTTCGTGCCGACCTGATCAGGCCTCGCGGCGGCAGCGGCGTTCGACTGTCATTCGTCGGAAGCCCGCACGGCCCGGCACGCCAGATGAACCGCCAGTCGCTCGTCCGGGTTCAGCAGACTGACCCCGAGCAGCTGCTCGGCCCGGTTGATCCGCTGCGCCACGGTGTTGCGGTGCACCTTGAGCCGCACCGCCGCCGAGGACGTCACCGACTCCTCGTCCAGGTACACCGCGAGCGTGCGCAGGAGCTGCCCGTCCTCGACCCCGGTCAGCGGCTCCAGCAGCCGGGTCGCCTGCTCCACCAGCGCCGGGGTCTCGGCCGCCATCGACAGCAGCCGCCGCACGCCGAGCTCGTCGATGTGCACGACCTTCGTGGCCCCGGTCATCGCGGCGGCCTCCCGTGCCTCGGCCAGCGTGCGTCCCACACCGGACGACCCGGGATGCGGACGGCCGACACCGGCGACGAGGTTGCAGGACCCCAGCGCCTGGGCGAGCCTCGCCGTCAGCTCGCGGTGCTGCGACTGCGGCGGCTCCGCGTCGTTCGTGAGCCAGAACGACCAGCCCTCCGCGCCCTCGACGAGCTGCCCGTGCAGGCCGCGCCGGGAGAGCTCGATGCGCAGCCGTTCGGTGTGGGCGGTGTCGAAGCAGCCCGGTGACGGCGGGTTCGCCATCACGTAGACGCCCGTGTGCCAGCCGTCGAGGCGCCACCCCGCGAGCACGGCCTGCTGCACCAGATGTGGCGGCACGTCGTCGCCCGCCGCGAGCAGCTCGGACAGCAGCGAGCCGCGTGAACGGGCGCGGCGTTCGGTTTCGAGGCGCTCGGTCGCGACCCAGTTGCCGAGCGCCCAGGAGGCGACCTGGCTGATCTGCTGGACGGTCTCGGCCCAGCGCTTGTTGCGGCCGCGGGTGTGCGCGACGAGCCACAGGTGCACGTGCCCGGTCCTGTCCGTCTCCACCGGCACGGCCACCGCGACGCCCTCCGGCAGCTCGACGGTAGTGGCAACGGAGCCGACCAGCAGGTCCGGCGGCAGGCCGGGCGGTGACACTCCCTCGATCGCCGTGCCGTCGGCGCTCATCACCGCGCATGTCACGTGCAGCTCGCCGGACAGGATCGTGATCACCGAGCGCGGATCCGGCTTGCTGCGGCCGAGCCGCGCGGTGACGGCGTTGAGCAGCCGGGCCGCGGTGACCTCCGGCCGGCGCACGGCCGTGCGCAACGAGTCGGCGACCAGCAGCGGGTCGTCGGCCTTGGTCTGCAGCAGCGGAACACCCAGCCGGTTGGCGAAGGAGATCGTCGCGGTGGACGGGGGCTGGTAGCTCCCCGTCGACGGCCGCACCAGCACGACGGCCCGCACGTCGGCGCTGTAGGCGCGGCGCAACGCGACCTCGACGAGGTAGGGCTGGTAGCCGGTCAGGATCACCAGGTCGCCGGCCGAACACGCCTCCACGGCCGTCATGTCCGCCGCCAGGCGCACATCACCGACCTCGGTGTCGACGCCGCGCTCGCCCGCCAACAGGCACGCGTCGCCCAGCACGCCGATCTCCAGCAGATCGCGCACGGTCAGCGAGTCGGCGTCGTCGATCACGACGAGTCCCGGAACCGCACGTGGTCGAGGTCGTAGCCGAACGCGCGCGGGTCGACCCGTCCGAGCATCTCCGGGCGCAGCCACCGCGCCGGGGATGGGAGCGCTACCACATCCACCACCGCCCCGAACGTGAGCCGCTCGGTCGACACCGGCTTGCCGGACTCGGAGTCGAGGCAGCACAGCAGATCGGGCGTCGTCACGAGCGGCTCGCCGTCCGCGAGCGCGACGAGGTACTCCCCCTGCATCTCCAGGCGCACATACGCATCGTCGGTGTCCAGCCGCCGCAGCGCCACCGTTCCGCGGGGGAAGTCGCCGACGGATTCACGCCACACCTCGGCGACTTTCCCGCGCGTCACGACGAAACCGCCGGAGGCCTTGGCCCGTTCGTCGACCGGAAGCGTGTGCTGGGACCAGATCTCACCGAGTTCCAGCGCGCGTGACAGCGAGCCCGTGATGCCAGCTTGGATGGCGTCCGCGAGTTTCAACGGCTTGGCGACCATCATCGCCCAGCCGCCGAAGTCCACCATCACCGTGCGGGCGAGCTTCTCGATGCCCGTGGTGTCGAGAACCGCCCGGTTTCCGCCGGGTTCCGTGATGGCCAACGGAGTGGTGGGTAGCCCGGCTGCGTCGTAGGTCGTCTGGTCGATCCGTGGGAACGCTCTCCCCATCCCGTCCACGTCGACGTACGGCAGCCCGAGCCGCGCGGCGAGGATCAGCGGCAGCAGCCCGTTGCACCCGCCGACCTCCCACCCGATGACGGCGGTGGCGCGGGTGGAATCGTGCGCCTGCAACGCTTTCAGGGCTTCCTCTGCTTCCTGGCCGGACGGCAGCTTCTCGATCATCACGGTCGGTGCGCCGATCAGCCCGACCCGCGCGCCGTAGCCGTCCGGTTCGGCCTCTTCCGGCGAAAGGATCGTCACCGGACCGCTTTGTCGCATTTCGTGCCGCAGCATGGCTGCGAAGGCGTGGGTCTCGTGCTCGCCACCTCCACCACCGCTGCCGAGCATGACCACGCCCAGGGCGAGCCGGTCCACCTCGTCGGGCTGGAGCAGGTGCATGCGCGAGACAGTAGTGCCGCCGGTGCTCGCGCGAGAAGGACCAGCGCCCTATACGCCGAGTGGCCTCTCCAGCAGCAGATCGCCGACGGCTCGCGCGCGCACCCGGCTCGCGTTGCCCGGCAAGTACGCCAGCGGGATCTCCTCGACCTCGACGATCCGCACGCTGTCCGCCTTCGCGCCCGCCGCCACCGCCCTGTCGACGGCCTCCTGCCGGGCCGAGTCGAGTACGTCGTCGCGCCGGTTCGGGTCGAACGTGAAGACCCGGTCGACCTCGCCGCCGACCTGCGCGATCGCGGCACCGATGGCGTTGGCGAACGCGTGGTGTTCCGGCCTGATCATCTTGCTGACGCCCTCGATCTCGTCCGGCACCAGCACGCTGCCACCGCCGACCAGCACGACGGGCAACGGCGCCGGGCACGTACGCAGGCGGTCGACCTGCGCGGCGATCCGGTCGCAGACATGGTCGAGCACCGCGCGGACCAGCGCGCGGTCGAGGTTCTTGACGAACTTCCGGTCGCCGATGTCGGCGAGGCCTGCCGCGACCGCGACGTCGGTGGCGGTGAGCGTGTCGCCGCCGAACACGAGAGCTTTCTCGCACAAGCGGAATCCCACGCTGTCCGGCCCGATCTCGACACCGCTCGCCGTCTCGCGCACGACGCTGCCGCCACCCAGCCCGACCGACAGCACGTCGGGCATCCGGAAGTTAGTGCGCACCCCGCTGATCAACACCTCGGACGACGCCTCGCGAGGAAAACCGTTGTGCAGCATGCCGACGTCGGTCGTCGTGCCGCCGACGTCGATCACCGCGCATCGGTCCAAACCGGACAGGAATGCCCCGCCGCGCATGGAGTTCGTCGGCCCGGAGGCGAACGTGGCGACCGGGTAGCACCGCGCGTACTCGAGGTCCATCAGCGTGCCGTCGTTCTGGCTCAGGTACAGCGGAGCGTTGATGCCCTGTGCCGCAAGGGATTCGGTGAGCCCGTCGGCGATCTGCCCGGCGAGCTCGCGCAACGCGGCGTTGATGATCGTCGCGTTCTCCCGCTCCAGCAGGCCGAGCCGCCCGATCTCGTGCGAGAAGCTGACGAGCAGGCCCGGCACCTCGGCCGTGAGGATCTCCGCCGCCTGACGCTCGAAATCCCCGTTGACCAACGAGAACACCGACGAGATGGCGACCGACCGCACACCCTTCGCCGCGATGTCCGCGGCCACCCGGCGCAACTCGTCCTCGTCGAGCGGCGAGAACACCCGCCCGTCGTACTCGTGGCCGCCGTGACAGAGGTAGGAATGCCCGCCGATGACCTGCCGCAGCGGCTGCGGCCAGTCGACGAACGGCGGAAGTGCTGTGGTGGCGGGAAGCCCGAGCCGCACGGCCGCGGTCTGGGCCAGTCCCCTGCCCTCGACGACGGCGTTGACGAAGTGCGTCGTGCCGATCATGACCGCGCAGATGGCGCCGGGTTCGAACGGGAACACGGCCCGCAGTCCGCTGACGGCCTTGATGATCCCGGTCGTCACGTCGGCCGTGGTCGTCGCCTTGCACTCCGCGAGGACACCGCGCCCCTCGACAAGCACGGCATCGGTGTTCGTGCCACCGACGTCGATACCGATGTGCATGTTGCCGAACCACCCCTCAGGCGGCGGACGCCTCCCCGGCCACCTTACGGTTGGTGGCCCTGCGAGTCCGCATGCGGAGCAGATCCAGCCGGCCGGCCGAGACGTAGAGGGCGAACGCGAGCACCAGCGAGTTCACACTGGACTGCCCGAACGGCAGCAGCTCACCGATGATGGCGGCCGCCGGCCAGACGACCACGGTGACGGGCACCCACGAGGGAGCCGACCGCGGCACGTACGGCCGCGTTGAGATGATCTCGTTGCGCCACCGCCGCACGACGTAGTACTCGGCGATCATGATCCCGGTGACCGGCGGGAACACCACGCCGAGCAACACCAGGAAATGGCTGAACTGGTGCACGATCCCCGCGGCCGCGAGGAAACTGCCCGCGAACCCGACCATGACCGTCACCTGGGCCCTGCTGATCCGCACCGCGAACACCGCGTCGAAGAAGTTCACGAGCCCGAGCGACGCCGAGTAGAGGTTCCAGTCGTTGATCTTCAACACGGCGGTGACCACGACCAGCGCCCCGATCCACCCGCTGGACGAGCCGATGACGCCCATCACGTCCGTGGTGCCCAGCCCGTGCGCGAGGACCACCCCGGCCAGGCTGATGACCCACTCGCCCAGCGTGATGCCCAGAACGGTCTGCTTGACCACGTCCCATTCGTTGCGGTTGAAGCGAGTCATGTCCGGCGCGATGGCGGCCCCGACGATAAAACTGCCGGTCACCAGCGTCACCGCGGTCATCATCCCGATGGCCGGCCCCGGCGCCGGACTGCTGAGCGTCGCCGCGATGTCAGGGACGTTCGTCAGCACAAGCCACAGAAGCAGCAGCAGAAACGCCGGCACCGCCAAGTAGGCCGTCCACGCCATCCACCGCACGCCATAGGCAGCGATAACGGTGACGACGATCCCGAAGATCAGCGACCACACCGGCGCCGGCAACACCCCGGCCACGTCCGCGAGCGTCACCCCGGCCAGCCCGGTCTGCACCCCGAACCACCCGGTGCACGACAGCGCGATGATCAGCCCGAGCATCGCACTCCCCGCGTGCCCGAACCCGGTCCACCGCGTCAGGATGGCCGTCGAGAGCCCTTCGCGCTGCCCGATGATCCCCACCGCGACAGCCACGGCGTTGAGCAGCAGCGCCCCGATCGTGAGCGCGAGGAACGCGTCCCAAAAGGTCATCCCGAAGCCGAGTGTCGCGCCCAGCAGCAACTGACTCAGCGCGGTCGTCTGCCCGAAGCGCTGGGTCGCGACCGACAACCACGGGTGCCGCGCCTGGTCAGGGACTCGGATGAGGGCCTGATCGTCATGCCCGAGAAGAGCGGCCACGTCGTCCCTCCGCCCTGTGATCGACAACTCGGACAGTAATAGCCGAGTCACGATCGAGCTACAGACAATGTGCACAGTCGGGCGAATCCCCACCTTGCGCTCCGCACAGCCCGTCTAATTCATCGCCAGCGCAATCCGCCTGCGAGCCACCAGCCGAGTGCGGTGCACCTCAAGACTGAACCCGAGCCCAGGCCGCCGCTCAAACCGGTCGTAGCTGCGACTGAGCAGCCAGTGAGCCGACTCCGCAGTGATCGACTCCAACCGCACCTGCCCCTTGAGCCGCTCCAGCGCCTCATCCACCCGCCGCGTCAAAAACGCGTGCCGCGTGAGCCCCCCTC
This sequence comes from Lentzea nigeriaca, assembly GCF_016907955.1. GTDB lineage: Bacteria > Actinomycetota > Actinomycetes > Mycobacteriales > Pseudonocardiaceae > Lentzea > Lentzea nigeriaca. The sequence goes on from NZ_JAFBCX010000006.1 coordinate 239,640, forward strand.
TGATTTCATCGATCATGAACACCATCGCGTGCGGCTCATCCCCATACACATAACTGCACAGCAGCGCCAGATACCCCGCATCAATGGACCGATCCCCGACCCAACACTCCCCAAACCGCAGGGTCCCAAGGTCCCACGGCGGCTCCCGCTGCTCCCTCGCCGCTTCCTCCGCCCACCGCCCAGGCCGACCGGGAAGCAGATGCGCGAGGGCCGTGAGCAACGCAGCACTACGCCGACTGGGCACCTCCCGGAGGTGCTGAACGACAACCTCCCACAACACCTCGTTGTCGGCGAACGGCCCCACAAACGCACTGACCTGCAACTCGACCTCGAGGGGGTCGGTGAGCTGCGGCAACGGGCGCCCGACATCCACCACCGCCTGCTGCATGGGGGTCAGCCTCGTCCGCACGCGCGGCAGGTTAGCCCGATCGGCCCAACCCAACCCCGTCCTTGATCCACGCCACCGCACACATCACCCCATCGAGGCAACCGCCCGCAGCTGCGCGCCCGCCCATGCAACCGCGCACGTGCCGGTACACAGGCGCCGGGAAGCCGGACACCGTGCTGCCAATACGATCGGTCGCATGCAGTCCGATGAGCGTGTGGAACGCGTACGGGTGTTGCGGGAGCAAGGGCACACCCCCAAGGAGATCGCCCGTACGCTCGGGATCAAGCCCGCGGAAGCGTCTCGACTCGTTCGCGCGGCCGCGATCCTGACGCAGGCCCAGGCACCCGAGCCGCCGGTGGTCGGCTGCTGGATCAGCCCGAACTGGAGCACCGGCCTGTCCTTCGGTGATCATCCCGACTGGCCGGTGGACGAGGACCCGTCGGCCGGAACCGCCGGCCTGGTCGCGGTACTGGTCGCCCGCAGGCACCGGCACGACAAGGTCTCGGTCTGCGGCTATCTGGCCGATGTCTACTGCCTCGGGGTGAAGAACGCGCTGGGCCCGGAGATCATGGACGAGCCGGCCCTGCGCGGGTTTGCCCGGGAGTACTTCTCCGGCTTCGACGGCAATCCGATCGAGGCACCCATCGAACTGGCGCGTCAACTGGTGTTCGGCGCCCTTGAGTACGCGCGCGGCCTGGGCTTCGACCCTCACCCCGACTTCGCCGCCGCCGAGGGTCACCTGGGACCGTGGACCCCGCCCAGCACCATCACCTTCGGCAGGGATGGCAAACCTCTGTACTTCTCGGGGCCCTACGACGATCCGCAGCCGATCATCCGCACTCTCGAACGCACCGTCGGGGCAGGCAACTTCGACTACGTGGCTTCCTTCGGGTAGACAGCTCCACGTCAGGCGTCGACCGCCTGACGTCCGACGGTGATGTCCGCACGGTCGGCGGCCGCCCTGCCGGCATCCCATCCCGCGCCGTTGGTGACCGTCGCCGATTTGTGGGTGATGTTGCTGAACATCCGCTCGAACGTCTCCTCGACCACCCGTGACCGCTCGGCCAATACGGGAAGCAGTCGCTCGTCCTCGACCGGATCATGTGCCAGAGCACCGGCTTCTTCGAGTCGTTCTCCGATGCGCGTGGCATACGAGACCAAAAAGGACTGCCGGAACGACCGCGTGCGCGACGTTCCGCTTCGGGTGACCTGGCTTCCTTCGGCGACCATCGCGCGGGTTGCCTGGACCAGCAGTGAGGTGACCAGCAACTCGGTGATCTCCACGTCCATCGACTCACCGACCAGTGCGACGAACCCCATGTTGGAGTAGAACACCGACCGGCACCGGTTCGCTCTGGCGATCGCGGCGATCAGATGCGCCTTGGCATCGACATACGGCGCATCAAGCCACAGCCGTGTGGAGATCGCCGTCTGTTTCCGGTGTTCGTCTGCGTCTAGGACGGCACGTTCGAAGGCGTGCCGGTTCATCAGTTCCTGCGCCTTGGCCGAAAGCGCCTCGGCCTCCTCAGGGAACTGCGTGGACTCCGCCTTCGCCAGCAAGGCCCGCACCCGCGCCAGCACCTTCTGGTCCACACCGCCCACCGACGCGGACGAGCGCGCGGAAGCCGACCCCGGCACCGGAATGATGTGCGGCAGCTCAGGGAGCTTCATCAACTCGTCGACCAGCAAGATCGTGGTTCGCAGTGCAAGCTCAAGATCCGTCCCGCACCGGTCCACCCACTGCGACAGCTGTGGCACACCGGGCTCCCACCAGACCTCGGCGCCGAGCTCACGCACCTGAGCCGCCCACCGCTCATCCACAGTGGACGGAGAGTGCTCCGCCGTGTCCGCGGCGATCACATCGATCAGCAGGCTGCTCGCCGCCGCGTCGGCGTTCCGGCGGATGTGCTCGCGAACATCGACAGGCGTCCAGCCCTTCTGCCAGACGAGGTCTATCGCCGCGCCCAGGACAATCCCGGCACCGATGGCCACTGTCCGAGGGTTGGCGATCGGCCTGCGACCCACGAGATCCGCCATGTACCTGTCCACCAGGTCCGTGTCGAACGCGCGGGCGTAGGCCGCCCGCTTCAACCCTTCCGCCACCATTTCCGGCGTCACGACCGGCGGTGGCGCCCAGGTCTCCCCGTGGCCGTCGAAGCCGTGCCGTGGTGGGGTCGGGCCGCGATCCGCCCTGACCTTCTTCTTCGCAGCCCGCTTCTCGCGGTTGCGCTTGCCCACGCCCGGCCCTCCCTGCGGTAGTCGTCATGCCGCCGTTCTCGCAGACTAGCGATCCGGTCCGACAGTTCCGCGCCCGCCCGCTGAGGAAACCCCGGCGTCTCGGGGGCCGGAGCGGCAAGTCGCTCCTGCGCCGATACAAGCGCAAGCACTTCGAGCGGCCAACGCGCCCCGAGCGTCACGCCCGCGAGCGAGCGTCTCCTCGGCTACCTGCGCTGACAATGTCCAGCGGTCTACTCCTCGGCCAGGTTCCAGAACTCGTCGACCCCTTCGTCACCCAGCAGGTCGGCATAGGCAGCCGGCACGTCCAGGAACGACTCGTCGGCAAGGTCGGGGCGCAGCCTGGCGAGGCGGCCCGCGAGTTCCTCCGGTTCGAGCTCACTCGCCTCGTAGAGCCGGACGTGGACCTCCGCCAGCGCTGCGCTGATCGACTCTGGATCGGCGTCCCTGGCCTCGTACAAGGTGTCCAGGAACGACGTCCAGACACGGGCAGCCTCGTCGACGAGATCGAGCACGTCGTCGTTGACCGGCCGCAGCGCCAGCAACTCCAGCTCGGCGAGCATGTCCTGACCGGCGTCCAGCAGGTCACGCAACTCCCACCGTTCGTAGCCACCCGGAATCCGCCGAGCGTCGACGAGCATCCGGTGCACTGCGGTGGTTTCCTCCTCCGTGGGCGCACCGAGCTCACCCGCCGAGACCAGAAGTCCCGTGGCCAGCCGCCGATCGTGCACCGCGTGCCGTGCGACCAACCTCACCAACTCCCCCGCATCGAGCCGTGCCGCCGCATCCGCGAACCGCTGCTCCTCCGGATCCCGGCGCTCGTGAGAGGGCTGCGAGTCGAAGACCACGCCGGCTTCGATCGCGGCGAGCGCCACTGCGACGCCATGCACACACAACTCGTCGGCCGAGCAACCACACTCGCTGACGAGCTCGCCGTTGACGACGCCCACCCAAACGTCGCGATCATCGGCCACTCCCGCGGCGCCACCACCTTCGGCCACCACGTCACGCGGGGCAAGTTCCCGGCCCCGTGCGGCAAGATCCTTACCAACCGCGTTCAGCAACGACTCCACATCAAGCTTGACGGCCACCGACACATCCAACCGCACCGCTCCCGCGGCATCACTGCAGCCATGCGGGATCGAACCGCCGGGTGAAGCGAGGGCAACCGCCGATGGGCGACCCGACTCACCGATCCGTTGCGCGAAGCCCACGTAACCACCCCCGCCAGCGCGCCAACTCCCGCAGGTCGGTCCTTCCTCCCGCGTCGAGGATGCCCAGGTGCAGTCACCCGCGCGGTGACGCATCTCGTCGCATCCGGGTGAGATTACGCATCCCATAGTTATCGGCCGGACACGGAGCGTGTGCGTGCGCTACCGTGCTTGCGGACCGGAAAGACCAGGTCAGAGGGATCAGGTGGCCCACCGAACAGTTGGGGTTTCACTGTCGAGGTGAACGACCCTGATCACTTGGCCGGCTCGCTCATCGAGGTGGCTGGCAACGTCACAGCTCCAGGGTTCAGGGAGGAAGTCGATGCCGTTCTACTCAGCCATGCCGGACGGGGGAAGCGCCGGGCGATTCGCCGGTGGTCCGGTGACCATGCGTGTCGAACCGGGCAAGGTGCTCGGTCTCAAGACCCGCCTCGAAGCTGTCCGCGACAACGTTCAGGACTTCCTGAAACTCGAAGGTGACAACCTCCGCGCAAGGCCGCTAGCTCAGGACGAGGTGTCCGTCGATGCTGCCAGGATCTTCGCGGAGAACGCCGACACGGCTCTTGCCGTGACCAAGCAGTTCGTGGACCAGCTCAACCTCACCATCGAACAACTGAGCGAGATCGCCAAGACATACAACCTGGTCGAGGACGTCAACACAACCGCGATGCAGCAGCAGAACAGGGGTATCTAAGCCCGATGCGACGATCTGTACCCCCCCTGCTGGCAGGCATCACCATGCTCGCGTTCGTCACGGCTTGCAGTCACTCTGAGGGAGGGACTCCCATGCCGGGCACCGCGGCCCCGACCACGGAGTCAACCTCCACCAGGCCATCATCGGGTCGCCCTCGGGAGATCAAGCTCGACGGCAAGGACCCGTGTCAGTTGCTCACGGCGGAGCAGTTGCCATCGCTCAAGATCGATCGACCTGGGCGTCCGGGAAATGCTCCAGCTTTCAAGGCCAAGGATTGCTCGTGGACCGTCACAGGCGCTGATAGCCGACTTGCCCCGGTCACGAGTGAAGGGATCGAGGTATGGACAGGCGGCAAGCGCACCGGGCAAGCCGAGCAGACGGAGCCGATCGCCACATTCCCAGCGATCTCCGTCACCGTTCCATCCGACCAAGATCGTTGTGACGTGGCGGTCGATGTGGCTGACGGCCAGTACCTGCTGGCGACCTTCTCGGTCAGCCCGAGTTTCAGGGATCGGTTTCCGAAGCCGTGTGACGGGGCGCGGCAGTTGGCTGAAGCCGCCATGCAGAACTTGGTGAAGTAGAGCCGGGAGGGGGGAGTTACGGTGCTTGGCAACTACAACTTCGATGCGAAGTCGCATCAGGAGCTGTACGACAAGATTCACGCCAACGATGGCGCGTCCTTCGCTCAAGCCGTGGAGGATGCGTGGAACGGCTTCCGCGCGGTGATGGGTAACGCTAAAGCCGAGATCGAGGCGGCCTACCGGGAAGCGGGCGTGGACTGGGTGGGCACGGCCGGGGAGGCGTTCTCCGGAGCGATGGCGCCGCTGGCTCAGTTCGCCGAGGACGCTCGCGCAGCGGGGGTTGAGACGCACCACTCAGTGCAGGCTCAGCAGTCGTTCTACCACGGCGCGAAGAACGGGATGCCGCCGCCGGTGAAGGTGTCCTCGACCGCGAATGACGACTTCTTCGGCATCCCTGCTGGGATGACGCATCTGGTCGGCGGGCAGACCGACCAGGACATCGAGGAGCAGAAGGCGAACGAGGCCAAGCGCGAGGCCGTGCGGGTGATGAAGACCTACGAGACAGGCGCCGTCTCGTCGGTGACGAGTATCGGCACGTTCGTGCCGCCGCCCCAGGTGACCGCGCAGGTTGCCGAGACTCCGATTCAGCAGCCGTCGAACTCGCAGACGCAGTACTCGGAGCAGTGGAGTTCACAGCAACGCACCACGTCGACCAGCGACCAGGTCACGCCGCCCCAGCAACAGCAACAGAACGTCACGGCGCCGCCGGTGTTGCACGGCCACGACGACACGACGGGAACCTCCAACTACCAGCCGCCCGCCGACACAGTGCCACGTCCGACACCACAACCGGTGCCACCACCCGGCTTGCAGCCCACGCCGAACCCACAGCCACCGATCGGCGGCCCTCTCCCGCCCACGATGCGACCGCCGCAGGGCTCGACTCCGGTCGGAGGCACCAACTCGCGCGGCACCTCCGGCGTGGGCACGCCACGGCTCGGCAGCGGGGTCGTCGGACAACAACCCGGACAGCTGGGTCGCGGTCCAGCAGCCGGGGTCGGCGCTTTCGGCGAGGCAGCGCAGACCGGCCGCGGCGGGCAGGGCGCGGCGGGTGCGCGAGGTGCGGCAGGAACCCCAGGCATGGGCATGGCGGGTGCGCCGCAGCGTGGCCAGGGCGAGGAGGACAAGGAGCACAAGTCCGCGCCGTATCTGGAAGAACTCGACGACGTGTGGGGCGAGGGCACCATTCCGATGGTGGCGCCGCCGGTGATCGGAGAGACCGAACAGTGAGATACCGGTTGTCCCGGCTGGAGTTCGACCTGTGCTGGGAGCACCTCGGGCTCGGCGAGTTCCCCACGATCCTGTCGATCAACAGCCACGGCGACCTGCTCGACGAACGCAGGGCGCTGCACCGCGAGGCGTGGGACTCGCTGGAGGACAAGGGATACACCGACCGCGGCGAACTGGACGGCGCGCTGGCCGGGTGGCTGCGCCTGCTGGCCCAGCCCGAACGAGAGGTCGACGCCCGGCTGCGGCTCGATCCCAGCGGGCCGCGGGTGCGCGCACTCGCCGCGGGCATCGGACGGTACGCGGTGCTCGCGGTACTCACCGCCGAAGAGTTCACCCTGCGCGACATCGACGAGAGCGCACTGGCCCGGTCGGTGGTGTCACTGTTGCCCGACCACGCGACACCGCGAGCCCGGTCCGTCAGCCTTCCGGCCGAGATACTCGACCACGCCGCGGCACGGGCGGGCGAGTCCTCCAGCCGCATGGAGAACCTGCTCGTCGACGCCCGGATTCCACGGCCGGACGCGCACCTGGTCGCCTCGGTACTCGGCAACGTGGTGCGCATGGGCCAGTTCGGCGCGGCCTGCCGCGAGCGGCAGCACGGCGGACTCGGCCCGCGCCACCGCGGTTCGTACGCCGTGTCGTTCTACGACACCCCGGACGGCCGCTGGCAGTTCACCCGCCGCATCTCGGGCGACGGACGTGACTGGTCCACGCTCGCGCCAGCCGACCACGGACGGCTCACCCACGCCGTGACCGAACTGCTCAGCCGCACCAGCTGATCAGTCCTAGTCGTCTGTCTGCCCGGCACGCTGGGCCTGCTCGATCGGCTCCTGGTCGACCTGGTTGGCCAGGAGTTCGGCCATGGTCATGTCCTTGATCGGTTTGTCTTCGGGCACAGGCCTCGCCTCTCGGGACTTTGAGGGGAACTCAAGCGTCGAGTAGTGCACGCGCCTGCGATGTGGGCGTCGGGGTCCAAGCGGTACTGGTACTCGGCGCGGCCGGGTTTCCCGCCGTCCGACAGGCGGCGGAGCAGGTAGCCGGCGGCATGGAGCTCAACTGTCGGCCTGCGGGCGCACTTCCGCACACGGATGAGCTTGGACGTCAGCTCGTCACTGTGAACCACGAGTCGGGATGCTTGCACAGCACGGCAAGCACCTGTTGGTACTGCGACCTGGCAGGCAGCGGTGACAACGGCAGCCGTGGCTCCTGACGCAGCCGATCCGCCACGAAGTCGCCGACGACGGCCGCCGCGCCGTCCGCCAAGCGGTAGCGGGCGATGCGGCACCGCGCGGTCTTCGGCACAGAGACAACCACGCCGATGTGTTCCAGCGCTTTCATGGCGTACCAGCCAGACGCGTCGGTGCGATTCGGCCCGCCTTCCATGGCGTCGCTCACGCTCAGCGGCTCCGGAGCGGCGTCGAGCAGCCTGCGGAGCAGGTGGATCTTGAACTCCAGCCCCTCCGGCGGCAGAGCGTCCAGCGCGGCGCATCAGTTCCCTCCCACCCGACGCAGGGCATGCCGTCCCACGTCGGCGCAGCAGCAGTCGCACTCGCACCCGTGATCACGTAGTTCCTGGTAGAGCAGCCGGCAACGCGCGAGGTAGGTCCGCCCGAGCACGATCACGTACAGCGGCGGCACCGCGAGCCACACGACGAACAGCAAGACGCCGCCAACGTCCTTGGCGAGTTCAGCCCACACAGCGGTCCCCCGATCGCATCGGCACGAAGTGCCCGCCCCGGATGTGCTCGACCAGCCGCGCCAGCAGGTCCCACGGCATCGAGTCGATGTCGAACGCCGTCCAGCACTGACGGCAGACCGCGTCGACCGTCAAACGGAGGAGCACCGGTGCCGGAGCGGAGTGATCCGTCGGCTTTGCGCTGGCTGATCGGCAACGAGCTGCGCCACGCCCGCAGCCGTGCCGGACTGACTCAAGCGGATGCGGCCAAGGCACTCGGTTGCAGCCAGCCGAAGATCACCCACCTGGAGAGCGGGCGCAACCAGCAACAGCCGGAGGAAGTAGCCGCGCTGCTCCGGCACTTCGGCTGCGACGCCGCCCACGTGGACCGCATGGCCACCCTGGCCGGACGCGCCGACCACGGCACCTGGTGGGCTCCATTCACCGACGTCGTCCCGGACTGGCTCAAGACATTCATGGGCCTCGAAGGACTCGCCAAGCGCGAGTTCTCCTACGAACCGCTACTCCTGCATGGCCTGCTTCAGACAGCGGAGTACACCGCCGCGCTCCTGATCAACCATCTTCGCGTCCGACTCGTCGACATCGAGCGCATCGTCAAGCTCCGGAAAGAGCGACAGGCACGCCTCACCGACGACGACAACCCGTTGCACTTCGTCGCAGTGATCGAAGAGTCCGCGCTCGATCGCATGGTGGGCGGGCCCGAGGTGATGCGAGGCCAGCTGCAGCACCTGCTCGATCTGAGCAAACGAGACAACATCACCCTCCACCTGATGCCCAGCTCCGTAGCAGTGCACGACGGGCTGGACGGCGAGTTCGCACTGCTCGACTTCGACGAAGCACTGAGCATCGGTTACGTCGAGTTCCCGGACGGCGCCGTCTACATCCAGGATCAAGATCAGGTAACCGCGTACACTATGGCTGCGGAACGGATGTGTGCGGCAGCCTTGTCGCCCGCCGAAACCGTCAAGGCGATCAAGTCTCGGTTGGCGAGACTCACCTGATCTTGAGGAGCGGCCATGCCCACGACATGGCGGAAGTCGAGCCGAAGCGGCAACGGTTCCAACTGCGTCGAGGTGACGTTCGCGGGTGACGACGTCGCCACCCGCGACTCGAAGAACCCCACTGGTCCCGTCCTGCGCTTCACTCAGCAGTCGTGGTCGGTTTTCCTCGGCCAGGCCAAGGCGAGCCGGTTCAACTGCTGAGGCTCATCTTCCGCAGCCGCTCGACCAACTCGCGAAGGTCGACCACGTCGCTGTGGCTGACGCCAAGAACGCGTGCTGAGTCGGTCAGCAACTGAGTCAGCACCCGGTGCGCGCTGTGCAGGTCGCCGGTCGAGGCGAAAAGCAGGCCGATCTGACGGCGCAACCCCAGCACGACCTCGTCGTCGGCGCTGCGGACGTTCTTCTGCATGTCGAGCAGCACCTGGAACTCGTGCAGCGCATCGGTGATCTCCCCGAGTTCGGCCAGACAGGTCGCGACCTGTGACCGGCATTCCAACACCAGTTCGTCGTAGTCACCTCGTGTGGCGCCAAGGTCGCGGACCAGACGCCGGTACTCCGGCAGTGCGAGCCGGTACTCGTTGCCGAGCAACAACGTGTTCGCGTACTGCAGCCGGACACCTCGCAGCGCCGATTCGTCGGCCGGAGACTTGCCGATGAAATCCGCGAGCAGTGCGGCTGCCTGGGTGAACCGCCCGCTTTCCGCGAGGTCGGCGGCACGGTCTCGGAGCTCCTCGACAGCGGCCGGAGACGGCGGCTCGACGGCGGCGGCCTGTGCCGGGCGAGGTCGTGGCTTTGGAGCCAGTGGAAACCGATAGGGGCGTGTCGGGTCGATCGCCTCGAACGCCGCATCGGACTCGCCGCTCGGCCTCGGCAGATACGGTGTCAACCTCGTGTAGACCTCGCCCGCGTCGGCCGGGCGGGCCTCGGGTTCCTTCGCCAGCAGGTCGAGCACAAGCCGCTCGACCGGCTCCGGAACGTCCGGCCGCACCTCACGAACAGGACGGGGAGGCTCGTGGACCTGGGCATACATCATTGCCATGGTCTCCCGCTCACCGAACACCGGAGTTCCCACGAGCAGTTCGTGCAGCAGACAACCCAACGCGTACAGGTCGGTCAGTGGACTGACCTGGTTCGAAGTGAGCTGCTCGGGCGCCATGTAGGCGGGACTGCCCAGTGTCTCGCCCTTCCGCGTGACCCTGGTGACGTCCTGGCCCAGCAAGGTCGAGATGCCGAAGTCGAGGACGACGACCCTGCCACCGGTGGCAAGCATGACGTTACGAGGCTTCAGATCGCGGTGCACGAGCGACGCCGCGTGCGCGTCCGCGAGAACCGCGGCGATCTGGGCACCGATCGCCGCCACCCATTCGATCGGCAGCTTTCCCTTGCGCGCCAGCAGCTCCTCGATGTCCGTGCCGTCGACGAGCTGCATCACGAGATACAGCTCGTCCTCGTGCGCCCCGACGTCGAAGACGGCCGGCACACCTGGGTGTTCGAGCTTCGCGGTGAGGCGAGCCTCGCGCTTGAACCGTGCCACGACGGCCCGCCCGCTCTCACCGTGAAGCGAGATGTCCGAACGAATGGTCTTCAGCGCGACCCGCCGGTCGAGCAACGTGTCATAGGCGAGCCACACCTTGCCCATGCCGCCGGTGCCCAGTGACCCACTCACCTCGTACCGGCCGGCGATCGTCCGCAGCGCCACGCGGCCCCCTAGTTGGTCTTCTTCGTCGGTAGATGCCGACCGATGTAGCCGACGTAGACCTTGCCCGACTTCGCCGTGTCGTCGTAGTAGTGGAGACGAGGACTGATCAACCCGCTCTGGGCGATCTTGAAGTGCGCCCCCATGAACACCCTGGTCCCGTCACCGATGGGCAGTTTCCGCGCAGAGTGGAACTTCGGATTGTTCCGAACATCCTCACTCTCGTCCCGAGCATGCCGCTGCCTGGAGAAGTAGTTCTGGTAGCCAGCCGGAGTGTTCGCCAGGTACCCATCGACATCGCTGTTGCACTCACCAGCGACTTTCGCCTGGACGTAGTCGTCCAACGTGGCGAGGACATCCCAGATCTTGCCCGCCCAGGCACCCGCACGATCGTGCTGATCGAGCTCTCGGACGCGCGCTGGATCGCCGGTGAACACCACACCTGTGAACTGACCGATCCGGTCGAGCAGGCCCTCGTAGTCAGCAGGTCGTGCCTTGGTGAGATCGGTCTCGGGCTCGGACCACGCCTCAACCGCGCGGCCGCTTCGCTCCAAGACCCTGCGAAGATGGGCGACCCGCGCTTCCGCGCGGACCCGTTCCTCGTCCGCGATGAGCTGGTCCAGCTGCGAGTCATCGAGCTGCACTCGCAGTTCGTCGCGCTCGGCCGCCGCCTTGCTCAGACGCTCCTCGTAATCGCGCAGACGCGCCGTGATCGCGGCCTGGTTGTCGGCCCTCTGTCGTTCGGCGAGAGCGAACTTGGTCAGTTCGCGTACCTTGTCCGCCGTAATCTCGGTCCAGCCGACCGCGTCCTTCAGCACCGTGATCGCGGCACGAAGATCGTCATCTGGCTGCTGAACTGCAGTGTCGACGGCGGCCGGCTGACGAGGTTCCGGCAGCACCGGCTCGGTCAGGGGCGCCACCAGGTGTTCGTCGATCAGCCGCTCGAACGCGCGGTCAACCCTGGTCGCGCTGTTCGGCAGCGGAGCTTCCAGCACAGCCTCACGGGCCCGTCGCCCCAGCATCCTCGCGAGGTTCTGGACCGAGTCCCGGACGATCCGGTCGGTACCGAGAACGCGATGGCGCTCGGCATCCACCGGATCGTCCGCTTCCACACCTGGCCGGAAGGTCCGCAACGTCCACGGAGCGACCGCGTGCAGGTCACCGACCGCATTGTTGAACCTTCGAGTCGCCTCGCGGTCGAGCACATAGGCGGCGGCCATGCCGACCGTGTCCTTCAACAGCTTCTCGACATAGCCGTGCCAGTTCGACACGTCCAGCCGCTCATCCGAACCGGCGACGAACAGCAGCCCGCGGCGGTCCGGATCCCACACCAACTCGACGACCCCTCCGACATCGTCGGCTCCGATCTTGATCGGGCCGGAGGCCAGCCTCGTCTCCTCGTCGCGCCCCTCCAGTACCTCCAGCAGGCTGCGCGCGACGCGGGGTGCGGCGACGTACTGGCCCTCCGGCGACTCGATGTCGAGCCACAGCCAGGGGCTTCGCTTCTCCTGCTGGGGCACGTGCACGGTCAGCTGAGTGACCCACGCTCCCTGCGGCTTGTTCTCGACCAGCCGGGCACGGAACGATCTGGATCCGTCCGGAGGCGTCAGCTCCAGCAGTTGCCCCTGGCCTCCAGCTCCGAGGTCGACGAGCGGGCCGAACTCCAACGCGTCCGCGTTGTAGTTCTTCGACTTCAGCCAGGCGTGCCACTGCTCGCGGGCGAGCTTCTGGACGTGTCTGCGGTCTCCACCTAACTCCGTGAACAACCGGTATCCGAGCATCTGCTCTCCTTGGCGGCTTGGGAGAACGGAATTTGGCTGATCAGGCGACATCGCGCCGCAGCGCGGCGAATGCGTGCTTGCGAGCGATCCTGGTGAGCTCGGACTTGAACACGTCGTCGTCCGAGAACCGTTGCAGGACCTTGGTGTTGTTCTCGATCTTCTCGATGAGCTTGTCCTCGAACACCTCGTCGAAGGCGTGCCCGAAGTCGTCCTCGTTGTTGTTCGCGAACGCGGCGGCCTTGACCCTCGGCTCCTCCATCGCGGCGCGGACCGAGCTGCCGATGAGGTCGTCCGCCCCCAGGTTGATGCCGAACTTCTCGTTGAGCCCGGCGATCAGTTCGGTGAGGGAGATCTGCTCCGGGTCGTTGCGTGCTCCCGCGCCGTCACCGGTGAAGCCCGGCAGGACCTGTTCGCCTTCGGAGACCAGGCTGACGTCCTGTTCCCCTGTCTTGGCGATGCGAAGGTGGGTGAGGTCGACCTGTCCGAGGTCGACACCGGGGTCCTCACGACGGGGCAGCCGGTTCAGCAGATGCCGCCCGTATAGGTAGAGCCGCTCCAACTCCGGCTCCGGATAGGGGATGACCTGCGAGAGGAAGCCGTACTTGCGCACGAAGTCCAGGAGCGCGGCACGGAACTCCTCGGCTCGCTTGGGGTCGTCCGACATGAGCTGCGTGAACCGGTCCCTGGCGGGATCGGTGAAGCGGTAGAGCTCGCCATGCGCCCGTTGCCACTGGGCGTCCGTCCTGCTGAGTCGCTCGGCTTCCAGGTAGGCGCGCGCGAACGAGTCCATTTCGGACTCGACGAGCAGCACGAAGCCCATGACCTCGTTCTGCACCCGGTACAGGAGGTTCGGGTCGGTGGACTCGGTCGCCGTGCTGTCGTAGAACGGCTTGAACGCCTTCTGGATGTCCTCGGCCTCGTTGGCCAGGTCGAGGACGAGCAGGTCCTCCTGGCTCTTCAGCGGATGGGTGCGGTTGAGCCGCGACAGCGTCTGCACGGCCGCGACGCTGTGCAGTTTCTTGTCCACGTACATGGTCGTGAGCAGCGGCTGATCGAAGCCGGTCTGGTACTTGTCCGCGACGACGAGGATGCGGTACTCCGGTTTCGGGTTCGTCTGTGCGTGCGGGTCGTCGGCCCGCGTGTAGGCGAACTTCTCCGGCAGCGCCGCCTCGGAGATCTTGTTGATGCCGGGCTCGGTGACCTTGTCATCGGGATTGTTGTCGACGAGCAGTTCCCCCGAGAACGCGACGAGCAGCCCGCAGTTGTCGTATTCCATCGTGTTCACATAGGACATGAGCTTCCGGTAGAGCTTCACGGCGTGCTCACGGCTGCGGGTGACGACCATCGCCTTGGCCCGTCCACCGAGCCGGTTGGCGACGTGCTCACGGAAATGTTCGATGATGATCTCGGCGCGCTGTTCGAGGCTCGTTGGGCTGAGCACGGCGAACCTGGCGAGCTGTGCGCTCGCCTTGCGCTCGTCGACCTCACGGTCTTCGGGGTTGGCGTTGGCCAGCCGCCAGTAGGTCTTGTACGTGATGTAGTTGCGCAGCACGTCGAGGATGAAGCCCTCCTCGATCGCCTGGTGCATCGAGTAGACGTGGAATGGTCGCCGCTTGTCGCCCGGCGTGCCGAACAGCTCGAGCGTCTTGGGCTTGGGCGTGGCGGTGAAGGCGAAGTAGGACAACGTCTCGTGGCGACCGCGGGCCAGCGCCGAAGCGGTGAGAAGGTCACCGTCCTCGTCGACGTCGTCGCTGCCGAGCCGTAGCAGGACCTTCTTGAGCGCGGCCGACGACTCGCCGGACTGCGACGAGTGCGCCTCGTCCACGATGACCGCGAACTTCTTGCCACGCAGCCCGCTCACCTTGTCCAGCACGAAGGGGAACGTCTGCAACGTGACGATGAGGATCTTGGTCGTCTCGCCGGACAACGCCTCGGACACCTGGTCCGACTTCGAGCCCTCCCCCTTGGAGCCGATCTTGCGGACCACGCCGGCGCGGTGCTCGAACTGGTAGATCGTGTCCTGCAGCTGCCGGTCGAGCACCGACCGGTCGGTGATGACGATGACCTTGTCGAACACCGGCTCGTTGGCTTCGCTGTGCAGGTTGGACAGCCGGTGCGCCAGCCAGGCGATGGTGTTCGACTTACCGGACCCCGCGGAGTGCTGCACGAGATAGTTGTGACCGGAGCCGTGCTTCGCGGCGTGCTCGGTGAGCTTGCGCACCGCGTGCCACTGGTGGAAACGCGGGAAGATCATCGGCAGCTCGTGCGGACTCTTCCTGCTGCCCGTGTTCTCCACGTGCAGGAACCGCCGGATGAGGTCGAGCCAGGAGTCCCGTTGCCACACCTGCTCCCACAGGTACGAGGTGCGGTAACCCTTCTTCGCCTCCGGGTTGCCCGCGCCGCCGTCGACGCCCGGACCGTTGGAGCCGGTGTTGAACGGCAGGAACCGGGTCTTCTCCCCCGCGAGTCTGGTGGTGATGAACACCAGGTCCGGGTCGACCGCGAAATGGACCAGCGTCCTCTTCGCGAACAGCAGCTCCTTCGGATCGCGGTCCTGCCGGTACTGCGCCTTGGCATGCTCGACGTTCTGCCCGGTGAGCGGGTTCTTCAGCTCTGCCGTCGCCACCGGAATGCCGTTGACGAACAGCACCAGATCGAGCGACTTCTTCGGCGTCGTGGTCGAGTAGTGCAGCTGGCGGATGTAGGAGAGGACGTTGCGGTCGTACTGGACGAGCGCGTCGTCCGCGAGGGTGTGCGCGGGACGGAAGTAGGCGAGGCGGATGAGGACGCCCCGGTCCCGGACGCCGTGCCGAAGAACGTCCAACGCACCTCGCGTCTCGATCTCCTTCGCGAGATAGCGATAGAACCGCACCTGGGTCACGTCCTGGTCACCGCCCTCGAACGCGATCAGCTTCTCCCATTGATCCTGCTGGGTCGCGCCGATGAAGGCGAGCAGAGCCGAGGTGTCGAGGGCCAGCTCACGGTTGTAGTCGTGCCGGCTCTTCTCGACCCAGCCAGGCTCGAGGGCCTCCCCGATCGCATCCTCGAACGCGATCTCCTTGTGCACGCTCATCTCTCCCCCTTCGTCGAGCGCGACCTTGCCTGTGCTGCGGTATCGGGTGTTCGGACCTCGCTCGGCATGTTGCAAGACATCGCTCGTCATGACTGTTCGAAGAAGTCTTCGTCAACACGTTTGAGGACGAACGTGCTTTCGTCCTGGACACCGACGTTGTGCAGGATCATCAACTCGGCGAGCCTGCGCCCGTCGATCAGCACGATGCGGTTCGGGATGCGCTCCACATACGACCTGGCGTCAGCGCTGAAACGACTTGTCGTGATGAAGACACCACGATCCGCTTGCTGGCCATGCAACGCACCAACGAAAGCCTGGATGTCCGGCCGTCCCACTGGATGGTCTGCCGCGTATCGCTTCGCCTGCACGTACACGCGATCGAGGCCCAGCACGTCCTGCCGGACGACGCCATCGATACCGCCGTCGCCGGATTTTCCCCAGTGCTCGGCGGCACCCGCACGGCCGCCATATCCCATCGCGGTGAGGAGCCTCAACACGAGCCGTTCCAGGAAGACAGGCGGTTGATCGAGCACCCGTTGCAGCACTTCCGCAGCGAGCGCTTCGTTGCTCGCCCGCACCGCGTCCGCGATGGCCTCCAACGGAGTTTCGGCGGACTCGACCGGCCCGGAACCGTTCGAGCTGGTCGTCTTCTCCCTGGACCGACTGAGGAAGTCGCGGTACTCCTCGAACTGGCTGAGCACCTTTCCGTCGACCCGCTTCGGGTTCTCGGCAAGCAGTGTGTGGCCGCGGTCGTTGATCTGCACGTGGCCGCGCTGCGGGCGGGTCAGCACGCCGGCTTGGACGAGATGCGTGATCGCCCACTGCACGCGGTCGTTGATCCGCGTCTTGCCGCTCGGGAAGACGTCCGCGCGGTCTCCTTCGGTTAGCCCGAGTTCGGCGGCGGCTGGAGCTTCCACGTCCCGCCAGTGCCGCACCTGCCCATCGGACAGCGCACGCAGCACCGGAACCATGAACGTCTGGAACTCAGGGACAGCCATCTAAACCTCGAACCCCCGCGCCGTAGACACGTCAATCCGCCCCGTCACCGCTTCAGTGATCAATGTTTGCCACCGATCCAGCAGGAGACGATCAAGCCGAGCAATCACATCTTCAAGCGCACGCATTCTCCGCCACTCAACATCCAACTCTCGCGCGTGCGACTTCTGCTCTTCAATCCCCGGCATATACACCGGAAATGACTTTACAAAGTCATTATTAATAATCGGAAGTGTCGTATAGGGCGCCGTACGACGGAGTTCATCTCCAGCTGACCACATCTGCCAGAAAAAGAATCGCGAGCAAACGTCCGACCTCGGCACCAAGGCTGTTATTTGCTGATTTGCACTAGCCGGATGATCCAGGTAGGCGACCTTACCGGCAGTAGCGCCTATGCCAACAAGTAGGGTTGATCCCGCAGGAAATATTGGCACTACACCCGCAGAAATAGACTCTCGACGAACCAGTTTCGTCGGAGCACCAAGTTCAGGGTCGTCAAGAAAATTGGCAGGCCCATACCAGGGAATCCCGTCGTCAACAAAGTGCCCCTCTTCGAGCGAGGGCGGCGTTGCGCCGGTTTTAACACCAATAAGAAACCTGCGCAAGGGAATCGCCTCGGAGCTCAAGTCCCACACCATGCTGCGCCCAGTATACAAGGCGGCCGTTGCCAGAAATCGCTCCCGCAGCGCCCGACTTAGGTCCACACGGCGACGCCGAAGACTAACCATTCGCTTCAGGGCGCAGTCCAGGAAATCTGCAACGCGTCGCTGGTATTCAAGAGGCGGCACGTAAACAGGGAAATTTGCAAGTACGTCAGATGACAACTCCAAGAATGTTGATCCCTGACCAAGCATCTGAAGGCGGTCCGCCATGGCCAACAATTGATACACAAAGAACCGCACATCCAATGCGACTTTGGGAATCAACGCACGACATCCTTGATTGAATGCCATGTCAACGGTGGCACTAGCAACATACCCAATGGGGGCGCGCGTCGATATAAGAATCGAGCCAGCCGGAGCGATACTTGATCCGCTGGCCGCACCCAGCGTAGTCAAGGTACGTTGGGTAGTCTCAATAGAGCCAAATCGCACACGCCCCAAGTCAGCAGGTGTTGCCCAAGGAATACCCCCGCCCCAATTCTCGTCAGCGGGCGACGGTGTTCCACCATTGACGATTCGAAAAATTCGCCGAAGCGGCAGGGCAGGCCAATTCACTCCGTCACCTCCGACAGGAGGTGCTGGATCTCGGACTCGAGTTGCCTCAGCTCGGCATCGATCTCCGCCAGCGGACGTGGCGGCGTGTAGACGTAGAAGTGCCGCGTGAACGGGATCTCGTAGCCGATCTTGGTCTTGGAGTGGTCCACCCAGGCATCGGGCACGTGCGGCAGCACGTCCCGCTCCATGTACGAGTCGATGTCCTCCCGCAGCGGCACGTTCTCGTTGTCCCGCAGATCAGGATCGGGCAACGGATTGCTCTTGGCGTCCACCTGCAGCTCGCCCTCGGGGTCACTCACCGACACTGCGGCCCAGACAGCCTTGCTCACGCCGACGGGCAGCTTCCCGAGCCCTGCCAACGCATCCGACAGCTGCCCGGTGAACTCGGCCTTCCGGAACGACGGCGCCGCACCCACCAACCCCTGCAAGCCGGCCAGCAGCTTGTCCCGCGCCTCGTACTTCGCCAGCGCCTTGGCGTCCTCCAGCTCGGCCAGCGCGTCCGCAGTGACTTCGAACCGCAGCCGCAACGGCCGCTCAACCGTGATCCGCTGGTACCCGAAGTCCGAGTTCTCGAACACCTTCACCTTGGCGTGCAACGGATGTTCCGGGTCGGAAGCCGCGACGAGAGCCTCCCCGTACAGCTGGGACAGCTCAGCGATCTTGTCGTCTGGGATGTATTTCCGCTTGTCCCCCAACGACTTGCGCATCTTCGCCCAGTGCTCGCGCGCGTCCAGCAGGATGACCTTCCCCTTGTACGCAGGGGCCTTGCGGTTGGTCAGGATCCAGAAGTACGTCGAGATGCCCGTGTTGTAGAAGAGCTGGTCCGGCAGCGCGACGACGGCCTCCAGCCAGTCGTTCTCCAGGATCCACCGGCGGATCTCCGACTCACCTGAACCGGCCGCGCCCGTGAACAGGGGCGAGCCGTTGAAGACGATCGCGAGCCGGCTGCCGCCCTCCTCCGGGCGCTTCATGTGGTGGATCATGTGTTGCAGGAACAGCAGTGAGCCGTCGTTGATGCGCGGCAGTCCCGCGCCGAACCGTCCCGCGAACCCGAGACCCGCTTCCTTCTCGACGTCTTCCTTGACCTTCTTCCACTCCACCCCGAACGGCGGGTTGGCGAGCAGGTAGTGGAAGCGCGTGCCGAAGTGCCGGTCGTGGCTGAACGAGTTACCGAGCCTGATGTTGTCGGAGTCCTCGCCCTTGATCAGCATGTCGGACTTGCAGATGGCGTAGGACTCAGCGTTGAGTTCCTGGCCGAACACCTTCACCGTGGCGTCCGGGTTGTGGTCCAGGATGAACTCCTCGGCGGCGGTGAGCATGCCGCCCGTGCCGCAGGCCGGGTCCAGCACCGTCTTCACCACGCCGGGGGTCGTCAGGTCCGCGGTGTCCGGCGCCAGCAGCAGGTTCACCATCAGCTTGATGACCTCGCGCGGCGTGAAGTGCTCACCGGCCGTCTCGTTGGAGATTTCCGAGAACTTCCGGATCAGCTCCTCGAAGAGGTAGCCCATCTGATGGTTGTCGACGACCGACGGGCTGAGATCGATCTCGGCGAACTTGGCCGCGACCTTGTAGATGAGGCCCGCGTTGTCGAGCCGGGTGAGCTGCGTGCCGAACTCGTAGCAGTTGAAGATCTCCTGCGCGTTCGGGGAGAACTTGCTCAGGTAGAAGCTGAGGTTCTTGGCGACGTTGTCCTGGTCGCGCACACAAGCCTGGAAGTCCAGCCTGCTGGTGTTGTAGAAGCTGAGCTTGGTACCGGACGCACGCCGAAGCAGCGTGTCCGGGTTCTGGATGCCCTGCTGTTCCAGCTCGGCCGCGCGCTCCAGCACGGCGTCACGCGTCGGCGCCAGCACGCAGTCCAGGCGCCGCAGCACGGTGAACGGCAGGATGACCTTGCCGTACTCGGACTGCTTGTAGTCCCCGCGCAACAGGTCGGCCACCGACCAGATGAAGCCCGCGAGTTCCTGGTGCTTGCTGCTCACCGATGTCCCTTCGATTCGTCTTGCACCGAGTCTTCTTGTCGTGTCGTTCTTCGTCCGGCAGGCGTTGCATGCTCACCCGATCGGATCAACTGAGCCCACGACCAGGCCGTCCATCATGGCCTGCACAAGATCACCACTGAGCGTCGCGGTCCGCCTCACCGCGTGCTCGAACTGGTCGAGTCTGCGGAACGCGGCACCATAGCGCCGTTGCTCCGTGAGCGAGAGGCGCGGTACCTCGACCTTGCGCACGTCCAGCCGGGGAACAGGACCACCGGACACCCAGTGGCTCGCCGAGCCGCGCAGAAAGCCCGCCAGGAACCAAGGATCGATGCGTTCCAGGTCCGCCCTGAGCAGTTGGAGGTGTGGACCGAGCACCGCGCCGGCCTCGGTCATCACCCGCACGGCGACTCGACGTGGCACCACCGCCACCACAACGTCGCCAACTTGCAGTCGAACGTCCTGTCCCAGGTCGTCGGCGACAGTCGTCCCCGAGGGACCTGTTCCTCCGAGCACATCCTTGGCAAGCAGCATCGGTACTTCACGACCCTGGCGCGAGGGTGTGCGAACCGACGCCTGCCGAACCGTGACCGCACCCGATCTCACGAACTCAGCGACCGACGTCGTCGCCCCGTGAGCACCCGGCCCTTCCGCTACTTCGGGGATCAAATCGGTGAGTCCCGACAGCAACGTGGCGAGAGAGTCTCTCGTGCGTGCGAGATCCTTCGCGTCGGCCGGACGAACGGCCGATCTGACGCGTCTCGCCGGTGTCAGATCGACCTCGTCGTCCAGCAGGTCCGCTGTCGCGACCACGCGGCTGATCTCGGTCGGTGCCTCCTCCCCGTCACGCAGGAAACCGAGCACGACCGGAAGGACCCGTTCACGGACCGCGGCCAGTTCGGCGGGCATGTCCGCGACATCGACGAAGAGAACGCTGCGGTCTGGATCGACCGGCCGCCGTAACACCCATATGGACAACGAGATCCCGTGCGGTGGCGCGATCCCGGTCGGCAGCCCCACCACGGCGCGGATGGCCCCGCGCCGCACCAGTTCGGCCCGCACCTTCCGCCCCGCTCGGCGCGAGGTGACGGCAGGCGGCATGAGCGCGACCACCAAGCCGCCCGGACGCACATGCGCGAGACAGTGCTGAATCCAGGCGAGCTCCGGCTCCGATCGTGGTGGAAGCCCGTACTCCCACCGTGAGTCGTAGGCGAGTTCGTCGTGCCCCCAGTCGCGAACCCCGAAGGGCGGGTTACACACGACGGCGTCAGCGAGGAAGTCGGCGAACGCGTCCTGACGTAGTGAATCACCCGGCCGGATGTCGACCTCGTCACAGGTGAAGGAAGCGCGCACGGTGGCGAGCCCGACGAGCGACGAGTCGATCTCTTGTCCGAACACGCGGTCAGCTCGGGCCGCGGCCGCACTGAGCAGCGTGCCCGTGCCACACGCGGGGTCGAGGACAGACGAAACCCGACTCGGCAACAGATCGAGCATCAGCTTGGCGAGTTCCTCCGGTGTCGCCGAGACCTGCCTCCCGTGAGCCTCCGCGAACCGGTCGCTCAACTGCGCGAAAGCTGATACCGCACCATCTGCCTCCGCCAGTGCGATGAGCGTGCGCAGCAGGGGGATGTGCCGTTCGTCCAGTCGCGCGGGCAGGAACCGGGCAAGCTCCGGCCTGCTCTCGGCTACAGCGGTCAGCAGGGTCGAGGCAAGGCGACCGTCGGACGGCTCGGCGAACACGGCGTCGCCGTTTCTCCGAAGGTAGTGAAGGAAGACACCGACCGCCGCCACCAACTCGGACATCCGGTGGTCTCCGCGCCAGGCGTCCAGCTGGCGCCAGATGCGTTCGCGCGGTGGGATCTCCTGCAGCTTGCCCTGCTCACGAAGCCAGCGCTCCACATCCTTCAACCGGAACGACGGACTTGTGTCCGTCCCTCCGACCGGACTCGGGAAATCCTCGTGCCGCCGCCGCCAGTTGCTGACCGCGGCACGCCCCACACCGGCCAACCGGGCGATCTCCGCTGCCGTGACCTCGAGGTCTTCTGCCATGTCACCTCCTCCAACGCCGTGAACATACCCTAGCACCTAAGTACGGGTGTTGACAGTGTTTTCAGAGCTGTGGTTCTCTGGATTGCGTTCACACACTCGTGTACTCAGCCAGGAGGTTCGGCCCGTGCCCGACTCGCCCAGCCTGCCGACGACCGTCTTCCAGCTCGTCCCAGGGCACCCGATGACCGACTACGTCAGTCGCCCGCACCCTCCGTCGTCGTTCGAGGTCCGCACCGTCGATGCCGACGACGGAAGGTGGAGCCTCATGTGCGGCTGCCTGAAGTCGGACAACGTCACGTGGGCCCGACACATCTGGTCCCTGACCGGCGAGGAGATCGCCTTGGAGACGTCGACACCGTTCGGGGTCCTGTTCGTGCCGCGCCCGCGATGGAACTACGCCTTCGTCTGGGGCGCGGGCTGGCAGCTCGTGAACCCGGACCTGGTGGTCGCGGACTTCGGCAAGGAGTACGGACAGCGGCGCCTCGACACCGGCAGCCTCCGGTCAATCGGCTCGCGCAACCTCGACCTGCGGGGCCGGATCACCCAGACGACGATCCCGAGCGGCAGCGACCTGCGTGACTTCGCTATCGAGCCGGTGCTCAGCACGATCAACCACCTCGAGGGCACCGCGCATCTGAACGACCTGACCGCCGGCAAGCACTCGAAGCGGTCCCGCAAGATCCGCGTCGGTAGATCGCTGCGGCTCCCGCTCGGCCGCACCCCGGAGACTCTGGTCGACGACCTCGAGTCACTGGAACGCGCGCGGGAGAGCGAAGGTCGCTCAGCCGCGTGGAAGACACTCGCACAGCTGGAACCGGTGCACCCCAACGAGCCCGTGCACAGCGCACTCGAGGCCGCACTCGCCGAGGCGCTCGGCCAGGAGGACGGCATCAGCATCGGGTGGCCCGCTGGCCTCGGTTTCAATGCGTTGGACTGCGACTGGTATCGAATCACCGGCATCGTGCTGGGCGAGCCGGAGAAGACCGGCGAGATCGAACCCGGCTACTTCATTCGCCACCTGGTTCACCTTGCCCCGCCGGAACGTATCAACCGGATGCGGTCAGCGCGGATCTTCCTGCACGATGACGAGGACAGCTCCGCACGCAGCACGAGCGCGTACCGGTGGATCGTCCTCGAGACCACAGTGGAGGATCGCCGCTATCTGCTCCAGGACGGCGTCTGGTACCGCCTGGACGGTGAGGCGGTGCAACAGCTCAGGGGCGGGCTCGCGGAGCTCATCGACAATCTGCGCATCACCTACCCCGATCTTCCGACGTGGGATCGAGGCAGCGCCGACGGCAGCGAGAACACCTACTGCGAGCAGGTCTCGACTCTGCCGGGATTCACCTGCCTGGACACGAAGTTGATCAGCACGCCGATGCGGTCGAAAGTCGAGATCTGCGACCTGCTCGGCCCGAACGGCGAACTCATTCACGTCAAGTGGCTCGAGTCCGCCGCATCGGCGAGCCACCTGTTCGAGCAAGCACGCCTTGCGATGCGAGCGCTGAAGGAGGAGCCCGAACACGTTCTCGCCGCTGTTCGGCAACGAGTGGCCGCGGTGACCTGCGGACGCCGCACCATCGAACAGATTTCGCCGACGATAGTCCTGGCTGCGGGCAGGCGAACCTGGCACATCGACTCACTGTTCACCATGTCCCAGGTCGGCTTGCAGAACCTGGAGCGCGACATCCGCGCTCTGGGTGGCTCACTCAGGCTGCTCGACCTGCCCTTCGCACGGTGAGTTCCATCCATGCGGTGGCCGGGGCGGGCCCGCCACCGCATGGACACCATCGATGCGTCCGCGTCATCCCAATGCGATCCATTTGGGGCGATCCTAGTTACGAGGGCATCGCGACACCCTGACAGTTCAACGTCTGTAGTCGTCTCCAGTCCGGGATGTCGAACCGACGATCATGTCGACACTCGTCCGTCAGCACTCTCGCGGACGTAGGTGGCCTGGCTGAAGTGCCCCATGGCCACGTGGATGCGGGTTGCCTGCTCGGTGCCGAACCTGCCGACTCGTACGACGTCACCGTTGCGCGGTTGGATGATCAGGACATGGCGACGCGTCAGGCGCACCTCTTGGATCTCGGCCCAGCTGAGCTTCGCTCCGCGCCACTCCAGGCCTTCGGGTGAGATCGCGATCATCGGTCCCCGCACCAGCCGCCAGCCGACATTGGCGATCACGAGTGCGACCACTGTCCACGACACGACTGCGGCACCAGTGGCGACGGCCTCGTCCTGGAACGCCGACGAGGTGTACACGAAGGCGCCGATGCACCCGAGCAGAAAGATGAAGAACAACCACACTCGCTGGTGTCCACCAAACACACGAACCGTGCGATCAGGTTCCGTTGGGTTGTCAGGACGTTGATAGCGCACCGGCTTGCGGCGGGACTTCCGCCGCTCGGGCAACAGCCGCCAAGCGACCGCGATGTACACGTAGAACCAGAGAACACCGAACGGCAGCAGCAGGACCATGCCCCATCCCGCGTACGGGCGTACCGGAGAAAGGTCACCGCGGTTGAACCCGTCACCCGCCACCTGCTTGCCGATGAGTTCGGGCTGGAGGAAGCCTCGCGCGGTCGTGGTAACAACGTTGCCGTTGACCTTGTTCGTGACCGTGGCGCGGCACTCGTACACGTAGCCGAAGCCGCGCAGGGTCACCGGGCCGTGCCGGTCGCACGAGTTGGCAACGATGATGTGACTGGCTTCTCTCAGGTCTTCGGTCTCGACCTTGTTCCAGAAGTAGTTGAAGATCGTCGCGCCGAGCAGGTAGCCGAGGACGGGGATGATCAGGAACGCGAGGATCCGGTGCAGGATGCGGACCGCTTTCATCCGCCGTTCGCTTCCTTGCGCTTCTCCTCTTCCTCGGCCCTCGGTCCCGCCACGTGCGCCAGCCACCGCTGTCCTTGGCCTTGTCCTCCCAGTCGTGGAACTTGGTGGACTCCTTGGTCGCCTCGATCCCCAGCCTGGGCAGGACCTCCGCGGGTGCGCTCTTGAAGCCGTCGACCGCGACCTTCTTGGCCTCGCCCAGCGCGTCTTTGGCCATACCGGTGACGGAGAAGTCGGCCATGCTTCGCCGGATGTCCGCGTCGATGCCCTTCTTGAGGACACTGACGAAGTCGTCACCGCTCTTGGACAGTGCGGTCTTGGCGTTGACGAGGATGTCGTCGAGCTTCCTGAACAGCCCGCCTGCGTTGCTGAACGCCTTCGTGAGCTTGCGGCAGGCCTCCAGGGCCTTGTTCGCCCACTTGACCGCGACGGGGATGCACTCGGCGATCGCCCCCGCAAGGCCCGCGCCAGCCGCCGCGACAGCGGGTGCCCATCGAAGGCAGATCGAGATCAGTTTGCCGATCGCTTCGGAAATGATGTCGCGCACGATGTCACGGACGACCTTGAGCACGATCTTGCACGTTCGGACCAGGCTCGCGATACCGCCGGCGGCGGTGGCAACACCAGCATAGGTGTCGGCGCGATCGGCGCCGAACAGCCGGTATTGATCGCTGTCCTTGCCGGTCCACCCGCTGGTGTCGTTCTTGACCCAGTTCCTGAGGTCGTCGGAGGTGTCCTTCAGGTAGTCGGAGACGTTCTCCCAGGTTTTCGCCATGCCGTCCAGGGCTTCCTGGTCACCGATGAGCCAGTCCAGTGGCTCCTTCAGAAACCAGACGTGCTCGACCAGCCACCCGAACCCCGCGCTGAACAGTGCCGCCAACGGATCGGCGAGAACGCTTGCCACCCCCGGCGACCGTCGCACCCGCGTTGATCAGGCCCACAGCCCAGTTGCCGCTCGAGGAACCCTTCACCGTCTCGGTGGCATCGTGGAAGATTCCGGCGCCCTCCGTGATCGGAGTCTTCTCACCGGTGTTCACGAAGTAGTTCGCGGCTGGCGTGGGCGCCGGTCCCATCGTCGTCATCGGTCGTGCATCCCGTCGAAGATGTCGGACTGAGTCTGTTCGTGCTCCTCGATGTGTTTGCGCCAGCCATCGAACCGCTTGACGTGGTCGACCGAGGCGTCGACTGCCTGGCGCATGGTGTCCATCGCGGCGTTCTGCGCGGCGGTGCAGAGAGCCGCGAGCGGGAAGCCGAGCTTGCCGAAAGCCTCCATGTTGGACACGACCTGCGCTGCGCCCAGCGCGTAGTTCACCTGCTATCCGACGTTGTTGAGCTTCGTCGCGTGGGCCTGCATCTCAACCAGGTCGATTCGGTAGGTCATCGCAGGAAGCCCCTGTCGCTGAAGTCGTCGTCGCCATCCTGCGGCGGCCGAGGCCGCTGCGGGCGAGGTGGCACCGGCGGTGCTGGGAGCGGAGGAGGTGGCACCGGCGGTGCTGGGAGCGGAGGAGGTGGCGCGTCGTCCTCGATAGCGCCGAGCCGCGGTTGGCCGCCGCCGTACCCACCGCCTCCCGGTACGTACTGCGGCGGGGGTGGCGGCTGGACGCTGCGCAGTTTGTCCATCATGAAGTGCATCGCCTCGGAGTCGGCGCCCAGCATCGGCGACATGGCCTCCTGCACCGTCGCGGCGACTCGGCTCTGCGCTGCCTGCGCCACACTGTCGCCGTCCCTGCGCTGCAACGCATTGCCCAGCTTCAGATCCACGAGGTTGCCTGCATCGTTGACCGTTACGACGATCTGGCCGTCCGCGCTGCGTTCCATGACACGCAGGTTCACCAAGCTCTCGCGGAGCGCGTCACTTTTGCGTTGAGCCTCAGCCAGCTTGCCCTCGTACTGGTTGAGGATCTGATCCGGGTCGGTCATCGGCCTACTTGGTCCTTCCCTAACTCACCGTCGCCGTACGGTAACAAGTAGTCGCGATCCTGTCCGGTGAATGCGACACCTCCCCGCTTGCGCCGGCTCACAACCACAACGAACTGACGACTCAGCTCCGGCCAGCCTGACGGGCGACAACGGGTCGGGACACGCGCAGCTCCGCCACCGCCCGATACCCTCGACATTCGAATCAACGGCATCACGAATTCGAATGCCGCTGAACGAGTGAGCAGCACGAACCCGATCAGCCCATCGACCTCAATGATCCAAATTGCCAATTAGGCCACGTGAGTCAATTAATTTGCGACATTCGCGTGACAAGGCAATCTACATCATTTGTTGCTTGACTTGCGTGCGGCGTCAGAACGAATCTCGAAAGAACGTTCAGATCAGCCGGGGAGGCGCGATGGGGCGACCAGAACGACGCAGGTCTCCCCTCGGCACAGACGAGTTCGCGGCGGCCGTCTCGGAGTACGGCTCGGCGCTGCTTCCCCGAATGCGGGGCGATGGCCGCAACGAAGATCGTCTGCGACCACCCGTGCACCAGCTGCTCGTACGGGTCGGCGAGATCATCGGACTGCGAGTGCAGGTGCACGACGAGGTGACCATCACCGCGCTGCAGTCGCGGCCTGACATAGCCGTTGACGTACCCAGCGGCCGCGTCGGTTACGTCGAGCTCAAAGCGCCGGGCAAAGGAACACCGGAGACGAACACCTGGCGGCCAGACGGACACGATCGCAGGCAGTGGGAAAAGCTCAAGGCACTGCCGAACCTGATCTACACGGACGGCAGCTCTTTCGCCAGGTACGAGAAGGGCAAGCTCGTCGGCAGCGTCGCAAGGCTGGACGGCGACCTGTCGCGGGCTGGAAGCCGGCTTACTGCGCCTGAGGCCTTCGAGCGCCTCATGCGGGACTTCCTCTTCTGGCCGCCGCCGGAACCGCGGAGTCTTCGTGCGATCGTCACCGAGGTCGCACCGTTGTGCAGGCTGCTCCGTGATCAGGTGCTGGAAACGCTGCAGAAGGAGAGCAGCACACCTGGCCGCAAGCCGTTCACGGGGCTGGCAAGCGAGTGGAGGGACATCCTCTTCCCCAACCCAGACGGGCGCGACAACGACGCCAACTTCGCCGACTCCTACGCGCAGGCTGTGACGTTCGCACTGCTGCTCGCCCGAGTCGATGGGATCAACTTCGAGGGCCGGACGCCGTGGGCGATCGCCGAGCAGCTGGCGAAGAAGCACTCGTTGCTCGGTGCCGCACTCGCCATGCTCGCGAACCCGAAGTGGGTGGGCCACCTCAACATCGTGGACTCCCTGGTGCGGGTCATCGGCAACGTCGACTGGACGCACGTCCAGCTCGGTGACGCCGACACCTATGCGCGGCTCTACGAAACCTTCCTCGAGGACTACGATTCCGCGCTCCGGCGCCAAAGCGGCACGTACTACACCCCTGCGCCCGTCGCGAGGTCGATGGTCGCGTTCGTGGACCAGCTTCTGAAGAAGCGCCTCGGGAAGAAGCGCGGGTTCGCAGCCGATGACGTCACGGTCCTGGACCCGTCGATGGGTGCGGGCACCTTCCTGGCCGAGGTCCTCGAAAGTGCGGCCAACACCCTGCGCCGCATCCGCAACACGGACGCCGTTCCCGCCGCCCACCTCCGCGAACTCTTCGCCAACCGGCTCGTGGGCTTCGAACTACAGGCCGCGCCATTCGCCGTCGCAGAGCTCCGGCTGCATGCCGCGCTCAAGAGCCGGTACCAGGTCGAACTACCGAAGGACGAACCACGGTTCCTCACCAACGCGCTTGACGACCCGTACGCGCAGCCGTTCCCCCTCGGCCAGCTGTACGAGGTGCTGATGGAGTCGAGGGAGAAAGCCAACCACCACAAGCGGAACAAGCCGGTCATGGTGGTGATCGGCAACCCGCCGTGGCGCGAGAACGCTCGTGGCGCAGCGCCGTGGCTGGAGCGACGCCGCGATCCCAACAAGCCCGTCGACACCTCGAACCGACCTTCACTCGACGAGTTCCGCGTTCCCGGCGCCGGACGCCACGAGTTCAACCTCAGCAACATGTGGACGTACTTCTGGCGCTGGTCGGCGTGGAAAGCGTTCGAGGCCAACGACCCTGCCGGTGTCGTCGCGTTGATTACGCCCAGCGCCTACCTCACCTCGAAGTCATACGCGGGCATGCGCAAGTATTTACGGGAGACCGCGGATGAAGGGTGGATCATCGACCTGTCGCCTGAGGAACACCGAGCCGGGACCAACACCAGGATCTTCCCGATCACGCAGCACAAGATCTGCATAGGTGTCTTCGTGCGGGCAGGCGAGCCGCGACCGGAAGTGCCTGCAGCAGTGCACTACCGCGCGCTGTCGGGCACGCAGGCGGAAAAGTTCGCGGCGTTGACAGAACTGGACCTCGACACGGGTTGGTCGGACTGTTCCTCTGACTGGCAGGCGGCCTTCCGGCCAGGTGACGACACCTGGGCGACCTATCCGGCACTAGGTGATCTGCTGCCGTGGCAACAACCTGGCGTGAAACCCAACCGGAACTGGGTGTACGCACCCGACGCCGACACCCTGCTGCAGCGATGGGCACGCTTGATTCACGCCGACGATCAGGCGAAGGCGATACTGTTCAAGGAAACGGGGGACCGTACAACCGCCGAGCACGTCCGACCTCAGCTCGGCGTCCCGGCCGGCTTGGCATCGATCGCGACCGAAACGGAACTCACGCCGCAGCTGGCTCGCCTGGCCTTCCGCAGCTTCGATCGCCAATTGGTGATCCATGATCGCCGGGTGATCGACCGCCCCAGGCCTGAGCTGTGGCAGGTGAGCGGGCCGCAACAGGTCTACGTGACCGAACAGCACGCCGACGTGCTCAGTGAGGGAACCGCCCTGCATTTCACGGCCAACGTTCCTGACATGCACTGCTTCAACAGCCGAGGAGGACGGGTACTACCGCTGTACCGGGACGCACGAGGGACTGTCCCGAACACGGCTCCCTCGCTGCTGATGGCCTTGCGACACTTCATCGGAACACCGGTCAGCACCGAGGATCTGCTGGCATACATCGCCGCGGTCACCGCGCATCCCGGCTACACGAAACGGTTCCGCGAGCAGTTGAAGACGCCAGGCATCCGGGTGCCGATCACGATGGACGCCCGGCTATGGCGACGAGCCGTCGAGATCGGACGCAAGGTCGTCTGGCTGCACACGTTCGGCGAACGGATGGTGGATCCGGCCGCTGGACGGCCATCGGGGATACCGGACGACGCCAAACCCCAACCTGTCTCTCCGGTGCCGTCAGGAGAGGGGGAGATCCCCGGTTCAGCGCGTCTGGACGAGGCGACGGAGACACTCATCCTCGGCGAGGACACACTGTTTCATACGGCAGGCCGCTTCCGGCCGGTCAGTCGGGCTGTGTGGAACTACACGACGGGTGGCATGCCTGTCGTCCGCAAGTGGCTCAGCTACCGGCGGAGCGATCCCAAGCACCGCAAGCGCACTTCGGAGCTGGACGACATAAACCCTCAACGGTGGACCGCCCAGTTCGACGACGAACTGCTGGAACTACTGGCTGTGCTCGACATGTGCGTCCAGCTCGAACCCGAGCAGGACCAGCTGCTCAATGCCGTGGTCAGTGGACCGCTCGTCAGCGTCGAGGACCTCGAACGTGAGGGAGTCCTGCCGGTGCAAGCCGCCTACCGAAAGCCGCCCAGACTGGATGAGCCGCCCCTTCTTTAGCTGATCGAGTCAGTCGAGGTCACGGTGCGCAGCCCGTCGACGAGCAGGTCGCCGGGAATCTCGAACTGGACCCCGCCCTGCGCGGTGACCAGCAGCGTGACGGGCCGATCGAGCGCGTCGACGACAATCGCCAGCTCCACCCCGCGAAAGCGGTGCCAGTGCGGTGGCCAGTCCCGCGGCCTAGCCTGTTCCGAGGCGAAGACGTCCACGGTGTCGCCGCGCATCACCAGGTGCCCGCGCGGCTCACGAGCCGGATCGGCGGGTAGCACCAGTTCAGCCGCGAGGACCGCGTCCACGAGAGCCTGCTTGTCCTCGTACCCGTGCTGCACGAGGTACATCACCGATTCGAGGTCGTTCTCGAAGGTGATCTCGCTCGGCCGATACCGCGGATTCGGCACGTACTGGTCGGTGATCTCACCCTGAGCGTCGACGAGGTACCGCCCGATCACGGCCTCCGCGGGAACGCCGCCGGCCGTGTCGTGCGCGGGGTCGACAACGTGCAGCCAGTTGTTGGGAGCACGTCTGGCGCGCTCCCTCATCTCCCTCGTCACGAGCGGCTTGACCATGCACGCATTGTGCCGAACTGCGCGCGGAGAGTACGACTGAATGGGATCATTCGGTCGTGACCGATCCGCACCAGTACCTCGCCGACTTCGAACAGCGCCTCCAGCAAGCCCAGGAACAGGCGAACGCCATCGAGACCGCGTTCCGGGAGTCCCGCTCCCAGGCCCAGAGCCCGGACGGCTCGGTCATCGTCACGGTGGGCTCCGGCGGACGCATCGAATCGCTCCAGCTCACTCCGCGCGCCGACGACCTCGGCCACACCGCGCTGGGTCGCACGATCATGGACACCATCCGCCGTGCCCAGGTCGAAGCGGCCCGCAAGATCGAGGACACGATGCGCCCGTTGCTGGGCGAGGGCGAAGGTATGGCGTTCCTGCGCGAACAGGTCGAACAGGGCATCGCGGTGATCGATCCGGCCGGCACGGTCGAGGAGCCGAGGCCGGCGCCACGCCGCCCCGCGCCGCCGCAGGGTGACGACGACGACTTCGGCGGAAGCTCGGTGCTGCGATGAGCGGCGGCTTCCAGACTCAGGCCGAGACCGTCGCCGCCCACGGCAAGATGCTCGTCGGCCGGCTGTCCCCGTCCTTGCAGGAGGCCGTGTCCGCCTCGCAGGTAAGCCTGGGGCCGAACGTGATGGGCGAGCTTTGCCAGGCATGGTCGTGGATCTTCAACGACGAACTCGACAACGCCAAGAACCTGCTGGCGGCCCTGCCCAAGGCGTTCGAGGCCACCGGTGACGAACTGTGCTCGACCGCCGAGACCTACGGGCAGGTCGAGGAAGGCAACCGCGGCGCCATGCAGGGGATGGACCGATGAGTAACCCGCTGATCGCGCAGAAGGAAGACGACAAGAAGCGGCTCGCCGGCGCCGGCATGTTCGACACCGCCGAGGACCTGGTCAAGCCGTTCGCCGAGGGCAAGAACATCGACCCGGTCGCGCTCGGCATCGACGGCGCCGCGCTGGCACTGGACGTCGCAGGCTTCTTCACGGACCCGCTGGGGACGCTGGCTTCGTCGGTAGTCGGCTGGATCATCGAGAACGTCGGCTTCATCCGGGAACCGTTCGACAAGCTCATGGGTGATCCGCCGGCGATCGAGGCGATCGGGACCACTTGGGAGAACATCTCCAAGCGCCTGAGCGATGAGGCCACCGCGTACGAGTCTCACGCCAAGACGCTCGCTGACTGGACGGGTGACGCCGCCGACGGCTACCAGAGCCGTTGCACCACCCTTGCCGCGCAACTCCGCGGGTCATCCGCCGCGGCGTCGTCCGCCGCGAACAAGATCAAGGTGGCCGGCGCGGTGGTCGCCGCGACGAGGGCCCTGATTCGCGACCTGTTGGCCGACCTGGCGGGCACCCTGTTGATGTGGGGTATTCCGGCCGCAGCGTCGGCCATCCCGACCGCAGGTGCCTCGATCGCCGCCTTCATCACCCGAGCGGTCACCAAGGCCGTCGAGATCGGCACCAAGATCGCCCGGTTCGTCGCCAAGCTGTTCAAGGCGTTGGACAAGCTCGGCTCGCTGGCGAAGAGCGCTGGCGCCGCGATGCGCAAGCAGGCCGACGACCTGGCAGCACTGAGCAGGCAGATGCCGAACAGCCGCTACGGCAACCAGCGAGCTGCCGAACTCTCCGCCGACTCCGCGACGAAGGTGTCGAGGGCCGACTCGCTCGACAACGTCGGCGACGGACTAGGCAACGCGAGCAGGCGCATCCAGGACGGCGTCGACAACGCGATGAACAAGATCGACGACGTAGCTCAGCGCACGAGCCAGAAGGTCGACGACTGGGCAGCCCGTGTGAAGGAGAACGGCCCGGCGCGCAAACAGAAGGTCCGGGACTTCTACGAGTCGATGAACCAACCGCCGCTGTCCACGCGCAAGGAGAACATGGGTGATCCTCAGTCCGGGCTCGGCCGCGCCGCCGACCGGGTGGACGCGCCGATGAGCAAGGGACTGCTCGACGGGCAGAACTGGGTCCGCGCCGTGGCCAGCAGGGACATCAGCCACCTGATGCCGAACTGGGGCGACCTCGTGCATCCGGCGAAGGAGCTGTCGAAGGAGCTGAACAAAGCCGAAGGCGGCGGCCACAAGGACCCCACGGAAGGCCAATGATGAAGACGAAGCGCGTCGCCGTCGCCGCAGTGCTGTGGATCGTCGCCCTCTACACCGCCCACGCGGGCACGCTGTTCTTCGACGGCGAGGCGGGCTCAGGCGGAGAGCCGAAGGGCTACGCGGAAAGCGTCTCGTGCAAGCGCAACTGGTGGGCCTTCGGCGCCCTCTGGTACTGCGACGCCACCATCGTGGCCGATGACGGCAAGCGCTATCCCTACAGCAGCAAGAACTCCGGTCTCACGCCCGCGGACATCGGCAAGCAAGTCCCGATGACCAACAACCTCGTGCGATCTGGAAGATCGTCACAGGCAAGCCCGACATGGGCACTCGCCGAACGCAGGGAACCGAACAAGGTCGCGTACATGCTGTGCCTCATGGGCCTGCCCGGGATCGCGCTGTTCATCACGTTCCGCATGTTCCGCGACAAGAAACCGGTGCCGTGAAAGGACATCACCAGCACTGGCTGGCGCTGGCGTGGCTCGCCTTGTGCGCGTACGGCGCGGCGTTCCTCATGCCCTTCTGGGAAGACCACGGCCCCACGGGCAGCCCCGTGGCGCGTGCCGACGACATCCACTGCGAGCGCAACTGGCTCCTCCTCGGGACCCGTTGGAGTTGCAGCGCGATCGTCACGGACAACGACGTGCAATACCGCTACACCAGCGACTCCTCCCTGCTGACTCCCGCCGACACCTCCGTCCCCATGCAACGCCTCGCCCCGCAACACTTCGCCCCTGCCCGCGCATCCTTCAACCCCGTGCCGTGGCCGACCATGGGCGCCGTCGCCCTCATCGCCCTTGGTCTCGTCGGCGGAGTCCGTGGGCCTCGTCTACGACGAGGTCGAAGGCCTGCTCCTGCTCGAGGGGTTCGCCACGGTCAAGGCCGTCTTCGACGATCCGGCACTCATTCGCGATCGCACCCACCGCAACCGGGTGAGCCTCTATCTGAAGGACGACTCCATCCCGCCGGTGGTGTTCCGGCGCCTGGCAGACCGCGACCCCTCGAAGGCGGACCAGGTGCTCCGGCACCTGCTGAACAAACCCCGCTTCTCGTGGGGACGTGACGGGGAGTCGCTGGTGCGACGCAACAAGCGCGCCCACTTCGAGCGGCCTGCGTACCCCGGCATCACTCCGGCGAGCGAACGGCTCGTCAGCTACCTGCGCGGCTGAGTCCCGCACCCGTGTGAAGAGTGGCGCAAACGTGTGCCGATCACTCGTCGCGCCTGGTACGGCGTATGCAAGTACTACCAGGTCTTGATCGAATCGCCGTCAACCACACCCAACTCGTTCGATCTGTAGCGAACTTGCCAGGCGGCACCACCCGAGCCGGTGACCGCCGAGCCCGACCGGCTGCCGGCTGCGTGCCGCGGCCGTCTCTGACAGTACGCGGGGAGCTTCCGTACTCACCTGGAGTACGGAAGCTCCCCGCGTACCGTCAACGTCGGAGTGAGAGGACCTGGCCCAGCCGGCGGGCGAGACCGTTGTTGTCAGCCGGTGCCACGGTGATCCACTCCGGCGTGCGGCCCGGCGTGTTCAGGTAGCGGCCCACGATGCGCAGCTCGGGGCGAGCCGGCAGCATCAGGGCGTCTTCCAGCTCCGGCTCTGGCCCGGCCGCCACGCCTCGTGAGGTTCCGACTCCGCAGGCTGGAGCCGACCGCCGCCTTGATACGTGCCTGGCGCCTTCCGCATGGCCTCCGCCGTCAGCTCCAGACCGGTCAGCGCGCCGTTCAGCACGACTCGCACCATGATCGACCCGTCCTTCGACGACGCCGACCCGCCCGCCCGCGCCAGTCCTTCCTGGACCTCGGCAGCCGACCCAGAGGATTCCACAACCGACGCGAGCACGTTGGCCGAACAACCGGTACGGCGGCTGGTGCCGTTCGGTTCCGAAACTGTCGGACCCTCCTGGCACACTGTGCGCCATGCCGGACTTTCAGCCGTTCGCGCACCTGACTGCACCGAACGTCGACCTCTATCGCGCCGTGATGGGGGAGTTCGTCCGTGCCAAGCGGCGGTTCGTCGTGCACCTACGGCCCGAGGACCTGGAGCTGGACGCGGACCTCGCCGCGGTCACGGACGCGCTCGTCAAGCTGAAGGACTGGGGCAATCTCCGCGCCGACCCGGACACCAGCCGCGTCACGACGGTCGAGGATTTCCATCGCGCCCGCTTCCTCTACCAGCTGACACCTGCGGGTGAGGCGGCTGAGCAGGCGCTGCAGACGTTCGACGAGGCGCTCGGGCGGCGTGGGGCTCTGCAGGCGGTCGCGCTCACGGACATCGTCACCCAGCTGAGGGCCCTGCTGGAGCTGGCCCGGCAGGAAGAGCCCGATCCGGCCAAGGTGCACCTGCTCCTGCACGGTCTGGTCGGCAGGTTCTCCGACCTCGCGGACAACGCCCAGGCGTTCATGGGGTCGTTGCAGCGGTCGATCGACCTGCACGACGTGGACATCGATGCGTTCCGCGCCTACAAGGACCAGCTGATCGACTACCTCGAGCGGTTCATCAAGGACCTGGTGACCACAGGGGCGGAGATTGCCGGTCTCGTCGCGGAAATCGACGACAGCGACGCCGAACGGCTGCTCCGAACCGCGGCAGCACGCGAAGCCGAGGATGCGGCGCCCGGTGCGGATCAGGAGCGACAGGAAGAGTTCGAGCGCGGGCTGGCGCTGTGGCGGGAGCGATGGCTCGGGCTGCGGCAGTGGTTTGTCAGTGAGCCGCAGCATCCGAGTCAGGCGAAGTTGCTCCGGGCTCGGGCGCGGGCTGCGATTCCGGCGTTGTTGCAGGTGGTGTCGGCGCTCAACGAGCGGCGGGCCGGGCGGTCGGATCGGTCTGCGGACTTCCGCACGTTGGCGCGGTGGTTCGCGCAGGCGCCGGACGAGGACACGATGCATCGGTTGTGGCGCGCGGCTTTTGGACTGTCGTCGGCGCGTCATCTGACGGTCGACGCGGACACACTCGCCGAACGGGAGGAGCAACCGGTTGCGGCGAGCACGCCCTGGTACGACGCGCCCCCGTTGCTGATCAGTCCGCAGCTGCGCAAGACGGGCAGCTACGAGCGGCGGGGTAAGCCGAACAAGATCGTTGACCGGAGTGAACAGCGGAAGGCGCTGGCGGAGCGGGCGGCGCGGCAGGCCGAGGAGATCGAGCTGGCGCGCAGGCGGCTGGTGACGCACCGGCCGACGAAGCTGAGCGAGGTCGGGATGCTCGACCCGGCCGAGTTCGGGCTGTTCCTCCAGCTCCTCGGGGATGCGCTCGCGGCACGTGGGCCGCGGCAGAGGGAAGTCTCCACGACCACGTCCGACGGCACGTTGGAGATCAGGTTGACCGCGCTCGACGAGGGCATCGCGGAAATCCGCACGCCGGGCGGGACGTTCAGCGGGCCGGACCACGTCGTCGAGATCATCGACCTGACCGCGGACGAGGCCGAGGAGTGGTCGGCGTGACGCGGTCGCTCACGGACACACTCAGCGCTTCCCACGCCGACGACCGGCGGAAGGCGGCGCGGGCGTTGCTGCGGCGGCCGTTGCTCCGGGCGAGTGCGCAGGCTGAGGAGTACCGGCTGGTGCGCAAGCACGAGACGGAGCTGCGGGCGTGGTTCGACCTCAACACCGGCTGGCGGCTCGTCGTCGACAGCGAGGTGGCGCGGCTGGTGAAGGTCGCCGCGACCACGGACGACCCGAGCCATCCCGCGAGGGACACGCGGTCGAAGCTGCCGTTCACCCGCCGCCGCTATGTGTTGACGTGTCTGGCGTTGGCGTCGCTCGAACGAGCCGATGCGCAGATCACGCTGGGACGGCTCGCCGCGCAGGTCGTCATGGGGGCGGCCGATCCGGAGCTGGGTGTCGACTTCACGCTGACCGGTCGCGAGGAGCGCTCGGACCTGGTGGCCGTGGTTCGGTTGCTGCTCGATCTCGGTGTGTTGAGCAAGGTCGCGGGTGAAGAGGACGCCTTCGTGCGCGACACCGGAGATGTGCTGTACGACGTGGAACGGCGGGTGCTGGCCACGATGCTCGCTACCCGACGCGGTCCGTCCACAATGGATGAGCTGGATCTCGTGGAGCTCACCAGCGATGTCGTGCCGGACACCGACGAGCTGCGCAACCGGGCGATCCGTCATCGGCTGACACGGCAACTGCTGGACGAGCCGGTTCTCTACTACGACGAACTGAACTCAGACGAGCTCGCCTACCTGACCCGTCAGCGTGCCGCGCTCACCAGGCAGGTCAGCGACCTCACCGGCCTGGTCGCCGAGGTGCGCGCCGAGGGCATCGCGATGATCGACCCCGCGGACGACCTCACCGACGTGCGCATGCCCGAGAGCGGCACCGAAGGACATGTCACGCTGCTCGTCGCGGAATACCTTGCCGCACAAGTAGAAGTGCACATCAATGACCTGCACGAACGGGTACGCGTGCTGGCACAGGACCACCGGTCGTACTGGCGGCGCAACGCGACAGAACCGGGCGCCGAGAGCGAGTTGGTCGAGCAGGCCCTCACCCGCCTCACCGCGCTGCATCTGGTGAGCCGGGACCACGACCACATCCGTGCACGGCCGGCGCTGGCCCGCTACGCACTCGCCGAACCGACCATCACCACCGTGAGGTGACCGTGCTGCCCCTTCCCGCCCGCGATCGCTGGCAGCCGCTGCGTGCCGGTCTGGTCGACCTCTTCTACTACGACCAGGAGGAGTTCCGGTTCCGCGACGGGCGCTTGTTGCTGCGCGGCAACAACGGCACCGGCAAGTCCAAGGTTCTCGCGTTGATGTTGCCGTTCCTGCTGGACGGTGAGCTGTCGCCGCATCGGGTGGAACCGGACGCCGACCCGAAGAAGCGCATGGAGTGGAACCTGCTGCTCGGTGGCGCGCATCCGCATCCGGAGCGGCTGGGCTACACGTGGCTCGAGTTCGGCAAGATCAATAACGACGGGTCCGCGGACTACCTCACGATCGGGTGCGGACTGAAGGCGGTGTCCGGCCGTGGCATCGCGAGGCACTGGTTCTTCGTGACGTCACAACGGATCGGGCAGGACCTCTCGCTGATCGACGCCACGAGCACGGCGCTCGCACGTGATCGGCTCGCTGACGCCCTCGGTGAGCACGGCACGGTCTACGACAAGGCACGTGACTACCGGCGGGCGGTGGACGAGGCGCTGTTCGGACTCGGTGAGCAGCGCTACGCGGCGCTCGTCGACCTGCTGATCAATCTGCGTGCACCGCAGTTGTCGAAGCGCCCCAACGAGAAGGCGTTGTCCAACGCCCTGACGGAGGCCTTGCCGCCCCTGGACCAGGCTGTCATCGC
This sequence comes from Lentzea nigeriaca, assembly GCF_016907955.1. Lineage (GTDB taxonomy): Bacteria > Actinomycetota > Actinomycetes > Mycobacteriales > Pseudonocardiaceae > Lentzea > Lentzea nigeriaca. The sequence continues at coordinate 277,938 of NZ_JAFBCX010000006.1, forward strand.
CGATGTCGCGGAGGCCTTCCGCAGCTTGGAGGAGGACCGCGACGCCCTCGCCGCCATGACCGAGGCACGGGACGCGGCGGAGTCGTTCCTCAGCCACTACCGGCGATATGCCCGTGTGGCGTCACGTAGGCGCGCGGCGCAACCGCGCAACGCCCAGTCCGGGTACGAGCGCGTCAACCGCGAGCTCACGGCCGCACAGGAAGCGCACGCGCAGGCACAACAGGCACTCGACGCGGCAGAGGAACAGCTCACCGAGCTCGATCAACTCGCCGCACGCCTGAAGGCGCGCGACGAAGCGCTGCGCGCGAGTCCGGAGATGCGCAGCGCGCGGGAGCTGGAAAGGGTCGCCCAGGAAGCGCACCGGCTCGAGCGCGAGGCCGCTCGGTTGGCGGCCGAAGCCGCCAGGGCAGCGGAAACCGTCTCCTACCGCACCAGACTCACGAGCGATGCGGCCGCGATCCTCCAGGAAGCAGCGGAGGCGCTGGAAGGCTGCCGCACGGTGGCGACCGAGACCGCTCGTGCGGCGCTGCTGGACGAAGCGGTGCTCGCCGACCGCTCAGAGGCAGAGCGTGCGGCCGAACGCCAGCAGCGTGCGGTCCGGCACGTCGACGCTCTGATCACGTCCGTCGAGCAGGCCCGCGCGAAGCTCGATCACGCCAGGCAGCGCGTGGACGAGCTGGCCGCGGAGGCCGACGCGCTGGCCGAGCGCCGTGCCGAGGCCACCGAGGTCGTCGAGGAGCAGGGCCGGGCCTTGGTCGCCGCGGTGCGCCGGCACCTCGGGGCCACCGTCGAACTGCGCGCCGAGGTGCCCGCCGAACTGGATCTGTGGGTCGAGACGCTCGACGGCCCGAACCCGGTGAAGACCGCGGTCGACACCGCCGGGCACGCCGCGAGCGCGGCACTCGCGGACGCCAAGGCGGACACGAGGACGCGTGAGTCCGCGGCACGGCTACGCGGCACCGGCCTGAGCGAGGAGATCACCAAGCTGGAGGCGGGAGAGGACAGCCTGCCACCGGTCCCCCACACCCGCCGTTCACCCCGCGACGGCAGGCCGGGTGCTCCCCTGTGGCAGCTGATCGACTTCGCCGACGAGCTCTCCGGTGACCAGCGGGCAGGACTCGAAGCCGCTCTGGAAGGGGCCGGTCTGCTCGACGCGTGGGTGACCCCGGACGGAGAGCTGGTCTCTCCCGACACCGAGGACGTCTTCCTGCGTGCGGCCGAGGCCGAACCGGTGAACCTGACCTCGGTGCTGAGGGCTGACGAGCAGGTGTCCGCCATCCTCGCCACCGTCGGTGTCGGCAGCGGGACGAACTGGGTCGATCTCACCGGCCGGTTCCGCGTCGGTGTGCTGGAAGGCGCGTGGCACAAGCCCACGGCGGAGTTCATCGGCCGCAGCGCCCGCGAGGCCGCCCGCCTGGCCAGGCTCGCCGAGTTGCGCACCGAACTCCTCGCCGTGCAGGAGGAGCTGGCCGCGATCGCGGACGAGCAGCGTGACTTGCGGGAGCGACGCGCGACCCTGGCCGCCGAGATCGCGGCCTGTCCGGACGACACCGCGCTGCGCAAGGCCCACGCGGACGTGCACGCGATCGACGGAGAACAACGTCGCCTCGCCGAACGCCGGCGCGTCGCCGAGGACCGGCGGGCAGAGGCCGACGGCGTGTTCGGCGAAGCAGAGCGGAAACTCGCCGAGGAAGCGGCCGAAGTGGGCTTGCCCGCCACTCGCCGCGAGCTGGACGAGGTGTCGGAGGCACTGGCCCGGTATCGCGTGGCCATCACCGCTCTGTGGCCGGCTCAGCGCCGCCACAGCGACGCTATCCGTGACGACGAGCGTGCTCGCGCCGAACTCACCGGCGCGACCGAAGACCATGCCTCGCGCCAGGAACAGGCGACGGAAGCCGCGTTGGCGAGCGAAGCTGCCAACGCGCACCACGAGACCCTGGCCGCCACCGTCGGCTCCGCGGTGGCCGAGCTGCAACGACAGCTCGCCGAAGTGGCGGAGGCGGTGAGGCGGTGCGCTGAAGATCGCAAAACAGCGGACAACCGTCGCACGGAAGCACTCACGAACCGCGGCAAGGCGGAGGGCCAGCTCGACACGCTCAGAACACAGCTCGACGAGGCGACGGCGAGCCGTGCCGAGGCGGCGGAGGTGTTGCGGCGCTTCGCGACAACGGGATTGCTCGGCGTGGCACTGCCCGAGCTGGAGACGCCCGATCCGGCGGCGCCGTGGGCGCCTGACCCGACGGTACGGCTGGCGAGGCTGATCGACCGCGAGCTCGCCGACCAGACCGACGACGACCAGACGTGGGAACGCGTCCAGCGAAAGGTCAACGACGAGCTCAAGACGTTGATGGACACGTTGTCCCGGCACGGAAACTCGGCGACGGCACGGCTGCTCGACGACGGCATCGTGGTCGACGTCCTGTTCCAGGGACGCACGACGAGCACACCGGAGCTCACCGAGGCACTGCGCGTCGAGGTGGCGGACCGCGGCCGGATCCTCGACGAACGCGAGCGCGAGATCCTGGAGAACCACCTGGTCAACGAGGTCGCCAGCACCCTCCAGGAGCTGATCTTCGCTGCCGACGAGCAGGTGGCGCGGATGAACGCCGAACTGGACGACCGCCCGACCAGCACCGGCATGCGGCTGCGTCTGAGGTGGCTGCCGGCCGAGGACGGCCCGACCGGGCTGGCCACCGCCCGCGAACGCCTGCTGCGCCAGACATCCGACGCCTGGTCGGACGAGGACCGCTCGGCCGTCGGAGAGTTCCTGCAGGCCGAGATCGCGAACGTGCGGGCCCGCAACGCTTCGGGCACGTGGCTGGAGCACCTGACGGAGGCACTGGACTACCGCAAGTGGCACCGGTTCGTCATCCAGCGCCACCAGAACGGCCAGTGGCGCACCGCGATCGGCCCGGCTTCCGGTGGTGAACGCGTGCTGACGGCGAGCGTGCCGTTGTTCGCCGCGGCGTCCTCGCACTACGCCTCCGCGGGCAACCCGCACGCGCCCCGGCTGGTGACGCTGGACGAGGCGTTCGCGGGCGTCGACGACGACTCGCGAGCGAAGTGCATGGGCCTGCTGGCGGCGTTCGACCTGGACGTCGTGATGACCAGCGAACGCGAGTGGGGCTGCTATCCCGAGGTGCCGGGGCTCGCGATCGCCCAGCTGTCCCGGACCGACGACATCCCTGCCGTGCTGGTGACGCCGTGGGAGTGGACAGGTCACCGCCGCATCAGGGTGGCTGCCGGATGACGAGGTTGCACCGGCTGCTCGGCGGCGACGAGCTGGCCTGGCTCGTCGCTCGGGTGCGCAAACGCCTCGAACGCGACGAGCCGCTCGACATCACCGTGACGCTGTCGAACGCGTCGGAAGGCCAGCGCCAAGCCGTGCATCGCCTGCTCGGCCGCGCACCACGCCCAGGCCGTGCGTTGAGCGTGTCGCTGCCCGCGGTCGACGACCTGCTGCGCCGATCCGGCGCCCACCCGGACGGCCTCGCATCGGCGGTGCTCGAACTGACCGGCCCGCTTCCGGACGCCGTCGACCTGGAGGCTTTGTGGGACAAGGCGTTCGCGGAGCTGACCGATCCGCGCCTCGCCGAGTGGGCACTGTCCTTGCGCACCAGCGGCATCCTCAAACGCCTCGCACCGACTCCACAACGCGCGGCCGAACTCCTGGCCTCGTTGAACGTCGTCGTGCGAAACCTGCCGTCGCAGGGCGAGCCGATCGGCCGGTTCGCAGCGCGCACGACGGGTGACGCACACGCACTGGACGATGACCGGCCACTGGCGACACTGGCGCTGCGTGCGGTCCGTGTCCTCTCCGGTCTTCCCGACGGCAGCGGCGCGGAGTGGCGTCGCGAGGTCTGGGCTTCGGTCGGCCTCATGCGCGACGAACTGTCCACCACGGTCATCACCTTGGGACTGACCGGCCACAGCGGTCTGGACGCGTGGCTCGGCCAACCGGTGCACCTCACGCTGCGCCAGCTCGTGCGTGATCCCCCGCGCCTGGCCGCACTGGACGTCTTCGTCTGCGAGAACCCCGTCGTCCTGGCGGCCGCGGCCGATCATCTCGGTCCCTCGTGCCCGCCGTTGGTCTGCACCAGCGGCCAGCCCAGCGCCGCCGTGATGCACCTGCTCCGCCTGATCGTCTCCGCACGCGGCACCCTGCGCTACCACGGCGACTTCGACTGGGGCGGCGTCCGCATCGCCAACGTGCTGCACGATCGCGTGCCCTTCACGTCCTGGCGCTTCGACACCGCTTCGTACCTTGCCGCCGGTGACGTCGGCCGGCCGCTCACCGGAACTCCGGTCGAAGCCCGCTGGGATCCGGCACTGGCGCCGGCCATGAGCCACGCGGGCCGCCGCATCGAGGAGGAACTGCTGCTGGATGACCTTCTGGACGATCTCTCGGCCTGATGGCCGCTCATCGTGTCACCCGAAGGAAGTACGGTGGGCGACGTGACGAAGTCTCCCAGGGTGCCCGCGGATCTGTTCCGCTTCACCACGGCCGAACGCGCTGAGCTGCACACCGCTGTGCTGCGGGCGTTCGGCCTGGCGAGCGAGCGCCTGGAGACGTCGTTGACGCTCGACGACGTGCAGTTGCGGCTCAGGGACGTCGGCTGGTCCGAGCAGGTGACGGATGACGATCTGGCCCAATCCCTCGCTGCACTGCGACAGTGGGGGTTGATCGAGGCGACACAGCACCGGTACGGGCTGACGAAACACGGTGAGGCCGCGTACGCGGGCGTCCAGCACGCGCTCGAGACGCTGACGAGCAGCGGCGCGTTGCAGACCGCCGTGCTCGACGCGATCGCGGACCGGCTCGACGAGCTGAGCAAGCCGCAGGACGACCGCCGCACCTTCACGGCGCTGCAGGAGCTGGAAGCCCACGTCAAGGCGCTGCGGACGAACACCACGAGGTTCAACGGCGAGCTGCAAAGGCTTCTGCGGGAGGAGCACGACCTCGCCACGTTCCAGGACGTCAAGCGCACGACGATCACCTACCTGCGCGAGTTCATCGCGGAGCTGGACGCGCGCAAGCTGCAGATCCGCGAAAAGATCGACAAAATCGATCCCGTCAAACTGCACGAAGACGCACGAAACGGCGCGGACTTGTACAACGACGAGAACTGGCTCGGGAACCGGGCGGAAGCCTGGGAGAACCTCAAGGCCTGGTTCCACGACACGCCGTCGAAGGCAGACGAGCTGCAGGACGTCGCGCGGAAGGCGATCGTCCAGCTGCTGAGGGTGCTCGACCGGATCAGCGAGCAGCGGAAGCGGCCGACCAACACCGCCGCCGACTTCAAGGCGCTGGCCAGGTGGTTCGCCCGCACGAACACCGAGGACGAGGCGCACGAGCTGTTCAACGCCGCGTTCGGGCTCTTCTCCGCGCGGCACGCCCACCTCGCGCACGCGGACGGGGAGCTGATCCCGAGCGCCGAGGCGTGGCACAACACGCCTCCGGTGCGGCTGTCGCCGCAGCTGCGGGCCACCGGCAAGCAGGAGCACATCGGCAGCACCGGCCGGATTCGCAACGTCGACGAGGTGCGCCGGAACCGCCGACACCAAGCGGAAAAGGAACGCGAAGAGCTCGAGCACGCGTGGCGCCAGATCCAGACGGACGGGCCGGTGCGGATCTCCACCCTCAAGGAACTCGACCACGACACCTTCCACCGGCTCATCGATCTCGTCGGGCGGGCGCTCGGCAGCGATCCGGACAGCACCGGCACGCGCACCGCCGGGACGACCGACGGGCGGATGCAGATCAACCTGCGCAACGCTCGGGGCTGGGCGACCATCACCACCCAGAAGGGCACCTTGAGCGGGCCCGACTACGTGATCGACGTGCAGAGCCGATGAGCAGGACGGGGAATCAGCTCGCCCGGTTGGAGAGCGAGGAGGTGGCGCGCGGTGTGCGGTTGTTGCTCGCACGGCCGTTGCTGGCCGCCGTGCACGATCCGGACGGGTTCGATCTCATCAGAAGGCGCCGCGATCCGATCGTGAAGTGGTTCGACTACTACTGCGGCTGGCGTGTGCTCGTGGAGCCGCGTGCTGGTTATGCGCGCCTGTTCAAGACGACCCAGCGGCCCGATCGCACGCGGCCCGCGCAGGACTTCGATCGGCGGCGATACATCTTGCTGTGCCTCACGTGCGCGGAGCTCCTCGGCACGACGACGATCACCGCCGAGGCGTTGGCGGACAAGATCAAGCACGCCGTTGCGCTGGAAGACCTTCCGCCGTTCGACCCGGACAGGCGCGCTGACCGGTCCGCGTTCGCCGACGTGCTGGAGTTCCTCGAACAGCGTGGGGCCGTCGAGAACACCGGCACACACCTGCGCAGCGATCCGGTGGTCATCACGCGACTGCTGGCCGCGCCGGTTTCGCCGTCCACTGTGGACAGCATCGAGGACCTCACGCGCGAGACCCGTTACGAGAGCGCGCATCGGAGCCTGTGGCATCGGCACTCCACGATGCGCCGGCTCATGGACGACCCCGTCGTGTACAGGAGCGAGCTGACCGCCGGCCAGCTCGCTTTTCTGACGTCTCCCACCGGGCGCAAGGTCGTTCGGACGGGCGTTGGGCTCGCCGGGTGCACGTTGGAGGAACGCGCCGAGGGGTTTGTCGTGGTTGATGCCGACGCGATCGCCACGGACACGAGGTTTCCGGACGACGACAGCCACGCGAAGGTCGCCGCGTTGTTGTTGCTCGACCGGTTGGCGAAAGGTCCAGCGACGACGGAGGAGCTGGTCGAGGAGGCACGCGAGCTGCTGACCAAGTTCCGCAACTGGGCCAAGGCCTACCAGTCGGACGGCGGGGCGGGCAGGCTGGCGGCGGACGGGCTCGCGCTGCTGGAGGCGTTCGGGCTCGCGCGCGACGAGAACGGCACCGTTCGGCGGCTGCCCGCGGCGGCCAGGTACGCGGTGGAGGAGCTGCATGACTGACCGGTGGCAACCCAGCCGCGCCGGGATCATCAACGTCTGGCGCTACTACGACGAGATCTTCACCTTCCACCAGGGCAGACTGCTGCTCAGGGGACCCAACGGCACGGGCAAGTCGAAGGCGCTCGAGCTGCTGCTGCCGTACCTCTTCGACGCGAACCTGCGGCCCCACCGCCTGTCGACGTTCGGCAGCGCGGACCGCACCATGCACTGGAACCTCATGGGCGAGGGCAACCAGGGCAGCACGCGCGTCGGCTACGTGTGGCTGGAGTTCCAGTACGGCGACGAGTGGTTCACGTGCGGTGCGCGGCTGCAGGCGACGACGAACACGTCCAACGTCACCGCCACGTACTTCACCACCAGCCAACGCGTCGGGGATCTCGCGCTCGTCAACGAGGCCGGACGGCCGTTGACCAAGACGGATCTCATTGCGGCGATTGGTGAGCACGGCGTTGTGCACGCCTCACCGACTGACTACCGGCACACGGTGCGGACGACGTTGTTCCCCGGCGTGACCGAGCAACGGTACGACTCGTTGATCACCGCACTGCTGCAGCTGCGGACGCCGAAGCTGTCCGAACGGCTCGACCCGAGCGTGCTGTCCTCGTTGCTCTCCAAGGCACTTCCGCCGCTGGACCAGTCGGACCTCACCGAGATCGCCGAGGGTTTCGAACGGCTCGACCGGCAACGCGAGGAGCTCCGCAGGCTCGACGAGGAGATCGCCACGGCCGAGCGTCTGGCCGATGTCCAGCGCACCTATGCGCAACGCGTGCTGGGCGCCGCAGCACACGCGTTGTCGTCTTCTTCTGAGCAACTTGAAGACCGAACGCGCGCCGCACGGATGAGCGAACGGCGTTACCAACGCCAGGTCGCGCTGACCGACGAGGCGTTCGAGCAACTGGCGGCGCTCGGACGTGAGGCGAGCGCGGTCGACGCGGAGATCTCCGGGATCTCCGACCTGCCCGCCTACCAGGAGGGCAAGCAGCTCGACCTGTTGCGGCAGCAGCATTCCGCCGCCGTGCAACGCGCCGGTGAAGCCGCCGCGCATGCCTCGAAACTCCGTGCGTTGGCCGTGGCGGACGACGAACGCGCGGCGCAGGCCAAGGCCGACGCGGCCGCGCGCGCCGACGACGTGCGGCATTCGAGCCTGGCAGCCCGAGAAGCCGCGGAACGCGCCGGCATGCCGTCGGTGTTCGAGGAGATCGACGCCGGGACCGACGCGCGTGCGGGCCGTCAGCTGCTCAGCGACGCCGTGGAGTCTCGCGCCGCCGAGATCAACGCGGTCATGCGTGCCGTTGCCATCCACGAGAGGGCCGTCGACGCACGGGACGCCGCACACCAACGGCTCGATGAAACGCGTGAAGAGCTGGAACTGGCCACGGACGCGGAGACGGTGGCGCAGCAGGCGTTCGAGCAAGCGTTTGCGAAGTTCGGCGCCGACTTCGAGACGTGGGCGCACGGCTGCACTGAGCTGCGCGTTTCCGAACGCGGTGAGGTCATCGAGGCCGCTGCCCTGGCCCGCGAGGAATTCAGCGCGATCGAGTCGCGGCTGAGCGAGACGCGTGCGGCGTTGAACGGCCAACTCGCGCAGTACAACGCCATCCGCGAGAAACTCGCCAATCAGGTCGATGTGCCGCCACCCGCGCCGTACACGCGCAATGCCGAATACCGCTCTTCTGCCGTGGGCGCCCCTCTGTGGCGACTGGTGGACTTCCGTCCCGGCACGCCACGCGACGTGTGCGCCGCCGTCGAAGCCGCCCTGGAAGCCTCCGGGTTGCTGGACGCGTGGCTCACGCCCGGCAACTCGTTCGGCCTCTCCGACCAGGACCGGTTCGCCGAACCCCTGCTGGCCGCACCGGCGCCCGGCACCACGTTGCTCGAAGTACTTGTCACCGACGACGACCGCGCCCATCGGTTCTTGGAAGGCATCGCGTTCGGTGAAACCGCCACTGGCCACATAGCGGCCATCGGCGCTGACGGAACATGGCGCCTGGCCAACGTTCACGGCCGTTGGACCAAACCCTCCCCCACCTACATCGGCGCCGACTCCCGCCAACGCGCGCGGGCGGGCCGGATCGCCGAGCTCACCGGCCTGATCGAGCAACTCGCCACCGAACTCTCCGGTGTGGACGCGGCGCTGTCGCAGATCGCCGTCCGCCGCGCGACCCTGGCGGGCGAGCTCGCCAGGCAACCGTCGACCGACCCGGTGGAGATCGCGGAGGAACACCGGACCAAGGCCCAGTTGCGGTGCGCCGCGAGGAAAGACGCCGTCGCAGCGGCAACGCGCCGGATGTCCGAAGCCGACGCCGTCGTCGCCGAGACGCTGCGCCTGATCGACAGCGACGTCTCGGTCAACCTGGGCGCCGTCGCCGAGTTCCGCACCGCGGGTCACCGCTGGCTGGACGACCGCCACGACGCCCTCGCCGCGGAAACCCTCGCGTCCGAGGCGCTGAACCGCTCGTCGGCGAGCAGCGCGCTGGCCGACGAGGCCGAGGAAGCCGCCGCCGCCCGCCAGCAGGAGGCCGCCGACCTCGCGATCACCCTGGAGACCGTGGAACGCTCCGCGGGTTCCGAGTTCCACGCACTCGACCAGCAGCTCATCATGTTGCGCACCAAGGCACTCGAACTGGCTGAGCAGCGCGAAACGTTGCAGGACAAGCAAACCGGTCTGGCGCGCACCCTCGGCACGTTGGAGGAGAAGCGCAAGGTGGACGCCTCGCGCGCCGCGGAGGCCACCGCTGTCCGTGACGCGGCCGAAGCCCGCCACCGCCATCTCACCAGCGGCCACCTGCCGGCCGACGCGGGCGACGTGCCCGAGGGCCCCGTGGACACTCGGTTGATCCGCGACGCCGAGTCCCGTCTCAGCCTTGCTGTGCATGATGCCCAACAACAACTGGCGGGCCGCATCGACCTGTCGCTGGACCCCGACGACGACGTCACTGTCCTGAGCGCGACTCTGGACGGCGCGCGCATGGGAGCGCACGCGCTGCTTGAAGCGTTGCAAGCCGAACGCGACCGGATGCGCACACACATCACCGACGCCGAACGCGATCTCTTCGACCAAACCCTCACCGGCGACACCAGAAGGCACATCGCCCAACGCATCCAGGGCGCCGCCGAACTCGTCGACACGATGAACCAACGCCTGGAACGCGTCCAAACCGCGTCCGGCATCCGCGTGCAACTCGTCTGGCAGGTGGATCCGCAACTCCCACCCGGCACCCGAGAAGCCCGCGACCTGCTCCTCCGCTCCGACCTCGACGCCGCCGAACGCGCTGTGCTGCACCAGTTCTTCCGTGAGCGCGTGGAAGAAGCACGCGCTCACGACACCGCAACGGGCTGGGAACAACAACTCGCCCAGGTGCTCGACTACACGACGTGGCACCAGTTCGTCGTGAAGGTGGACCGCGGCGACGGCTGGGTGCCTGTCACCAAACGGGTCCACGGTGCGTTGTCCGGCGGTGAGAAGGCCATCGTGCTGCACCTGCCGTTGTTCGCCGCGGCGGCCGCGCACTACCACGCGACGCCCACCGCGCCCCGCCTGATCCTGCTGGACGAGGTGTTCGTCGGGGTCGACGCGACCAACCGCGGCAAGCTGCTGGAGCTGTTGGTGGCGTTCGATCTCGACCTCGTGCTCACGTCGGACCACGAGTGGTGCGACTACCGCGAGCTGACCGGTATCGCGATCCACCAGCTGACCACGGGCACCGACGGCGACGACGCCGTGACGACGGTCCGCTTCACCTGGGACGGCCACAGCCTCAAGGCTGATGACTGAACAACGCCAGGAGCTCCCGCTGCTGCAAGGTGAGGGCGAACTCGGGGTTGTGCCGCGGATAGACCTCCGCGGCCTCCCACAGGTGCGAGCGAACGCTGGACGCGACACCGATCTTGCAGCCACGCGCGCGGAGGTCAGCGACCACGGCCGCGGCATCGAACAGGTAAACGGCGTCGATGACCAACGGCCGCACCGCGCCGGCTGAGCCTTGCGGCGCCTTCGGCCCGGTCAGCACGAGGTAGCGGTCCGGGCCGTCCTCGCGCAGGTCCAGCAGGTTGTCCCGCTTCAGGTACCACCGGATGTTCACCGTCCGGCCGTCCGCGAACCTGCCGTCGACGCCTCTGGCCGTCGTCTGCTGCTCCAGCTCGATCCCGAAGACCTGGGCGGCGATCCAGTCGCCGAGGCGCCCTGGAAGCGCTGGCCGCCGGATGCACTCCGACAGTGCGGCGTCGATGCGGTTGCGCTCGCGGATCAACCCGGCCACCCGTGCCACGTCGTTCACGCGCGCCCTCCCGTGAGCTCGCCGAGCAGTCCGGCGAACAGGTCCTCCGACACGATCGGGATGCCGTAGCCGCGCGCCTTGTCCGCCTTGCCCGACAGGGAGTCCGGATCCGCCGCGATCACGAGCGCCGTCTTCTTGGTGACCCCGGCCTTCACCGCCAGCCCGGCGGACAGCGCCCTGTTCTCCCAGACCTCACGCGGCTCGCGCATCTCACCGGTGAAGACGACCAGGTCTCCCAGCGAAAGCCGGACCGTGCGCTGCGGCACCACCTCGCCGGGTTCCACCCCGAGCAACGAGGCCACCAGCCGCAGATCGGCCTCCTCGTCGGCCGTCACCACGCCGTCCTCCCGCGCGGCCTCGGCCAGCGCGGCGAGGTAGTCGCGGTGCAGCCCCATCACCTCCGGCAGCCCCAGGTCGAGAGCGCGGGCCACGTCGAGGAGCTCTTCCTGTTCCTCCGCCGAGAGATGCCGGTCGACCAACGCCCGGTCCAGCACGGCGAGGTACTCGTCGCCACGCGGTGTCTCGACGCGGGGCAGCAGCCGGACGAGCTTCGCCAGGAAGTGCTGCTCCGACGCGTGACCGCTGCTGCGCTGCACCGCGAACACGCTCGTCCGGGGCAGATCGAGCCGCACGGGCGGAACGTCACCGACGCGGTCAAGGCACCGCACGAGCAGACCGGCGGACGCGCGCGCGTCGTGCAGCGCGGAGTGCGCGGTGCCCATCGGCACACCGGCGGCCGCACAACACGCGGCCAACGAACGCGACGAAGCACCGAGGTACCGGCCGGACAGCTCCATCGTGCACAGCCCCGAGGCAACGAACTCGTGCCCCAGCCTGGCGAACTCGGCGCGCAGGAACCGCAGGTCGAACGACACGTTGTGCGCCACGAGCACCCGGCCGGACAGCCGCGCGGCGAGCTCACCGGCGATGCCCGCGAAGTCGGGGGCGCGACGGGCTTCCGCGGCGCTGATGCCGTGCACGTGCTGGGCGCCGAGGTCGCGGCGCGGGTTGACCAGCGTGCACCACTCGTCGGTGCGGCGGCCCGACGGGTCGACGTGCACCACGGCGACCTCGATCACCCGGTGGTGATGACCGGGTGAGAGCCCGGTGGTTTCGACGTCGACGACCGCGTACCCGTTGCCCATGCCGGGGCTGTCGTTCGGACCCGTGTATTCCGTTATCAGGTGTCATCCGATAGGACTAATGTGAGTTGCAGGACGCCTGCGTCCGGGAACCGGGACGGATCCCGGTTTGCCACCCGAGTGAGACGGTGACCTGCGAAGATCGCGGAATCTCGACCCCTCCGATCACTGGGCCGGGATCCGCACGTCGCTTTCGGGCACGGGATCCACTACTGCGTGGGGGCGCGGCTCGCTCGGATCGAAGGCGAGATCGCGTTCGGAACGCTGCTGCGGCGTTTCCCGGAACTCGCGCTCGCCGCTGAGCCCGAGTGACGGGAGTCATTCATCCGAGGCTTGGCGTCATTTCGCGTGCGGCCGAAGCCCTGACGGCTGCTCTGGCGGCCGACAGGTCGTCGACCGCGTAAATCTCCGGGCAGGAAGCGATGACGAGGTCCTTTTCTGACGCAACGGTCAGCAAAGAAACTTTCTCGCTCAACGACTTCGCTTGCCTGACAACCCCCTTGGCATCAACGCGGATCAGCGTGACCCACGTCTCCGACCAGGGAAAGTCCGTGACGGCACTGGATTTCCGCAGGCCTTCCACATCGAACTCGGCAAATCTGGGCATGCCACCAAGATAACGAGTGGAGGTTGCGAAAAGTCAAAGATCACCCTTTCACCGCAATGCCGCCAGCAGATGAGACAGGTTGACACCAACGGCGTCCGCCAACCGGCGCACGACTTCCGGAGCGGGTGCCAACGGGTGGGTGTCGCGGGTGGCCGGCAGTCCTTCCCCGCCGGAAAACTTCGATTGCGGAGTAACGGGCGCGAGGATCGGGTAGACGCGCCAGCGCGGCACCTTCGAGTCGGCCATCGCGAGCGTGTTCCCGTGCCACAGCATCACGGCGGATTGACGTTCGTTGCGCGCGAGGACGCAGCCGTAGCCGGTGAGGGTGATCGCGCGTGCGGCCGCACGGACGGGATTGCGGAAATCCCCGTCCACCACCCAAACGCCGTTCATCACCTCCGCGTTGAGCCCTTCGGCCTCCAGCGCGGCGAGCGTCTCGGCGTGCTGGTCGTCCGCGGCGGCCGTGGCCAGTTCCACGACCTCCTGCACCTCCGAGGCCGTCACCACGCGCCCACCTGCCTCCGTGGAGTGGTGCAGGAGGCGTTCGACGTGACGGTCCTCCGCATAGGCCGCCCACTCCTGCGCCTTCTCCCACGCCGCCCGTGCGATGACATCGGCCTCGGAACCACCGCGCAGCCGTGCGTCCTGCAGCAGCTGTGCGAGCACCACGGCGATGACGGAACTCAACAGGGCGTCGTCGCGCGACTCGTCGCCGTCGGGCACGAGAGTGGCCACCAGGTCGCGCAGATCCGCGCGCCAGCTCTCGTCGCCCGCCCACACGCCGATGGCGAGCAGGTTCAGGTAGTGGTCCGCGATGGCCATCCGCACGAGCAACGGCTGAGAGGCCGCCTCACGCGCGTCACGCCGTGCGGACACCTTCATCTGCTGCCGTTCCGCGGGGTCGGCCACGCTCACGCGGATCTTGTCGAGTTCGTCGAGGAAGTCGTCCCACCGGTTCTCCGAAAACCGGGCGAAGACGTCGTCCACCTCATACCTCCAGCTCAAGTCGAGCGACGGACTCGAGTACTCGTCTGGTGCGCGCCACCTCGTGCGCGCGGAACACCGCGGCGCCCGCCAACGCCGCGATCGCCGTCGCGACGAGGGTTCCCTCGACGCGCTCGTGCAGTTCTACGCCGAGGGTCTCCCCGACGAAGTCCTTGTTGGACAACGCCATCAGCACCGGCCACCCGGTCGCCACCAGCTCGTCCGTGTGCCGCACCAGCGCCAGGCTGTGCCATGTGTTCTTGCCGAAGTCGTGTGTGGGGTCGATCAGCACGCTCTTGCGCGGCACACCGAGCGCGACCACCCGCTCGGCGTGCGCGGTCGTCTCCGCGATGACGTCCGCCACGAGGTCCGGATAGCTCACCCTATGCGGGCGCGTCCTGGGTTTCACCCCACCCGTGTGCGAGCAGACGTAGCCGGCGCCGTACTCCGCGGCGACCTCGGCGAGCCGCGGGTCCGCGCCCGCCCACGTGTCGTTGAGCAGGTCCGCCCCGGCCTCGCAGGCGAGCCTGCCGACGTCCGCACGCCACGTGTCGCTGCTGATGACGAGGTCGGGGTAGGCATCGCGCACGCGAGCGATGAACGGCACGACGCGGCGCACTTCCTCGTCGGAGTCGACGAGGTCGCCGGGGCCCGCCTTCACGCCGCCGATGTCGACGATGTCCGCGCCTTCGTCCACCACGCGGTGCACGGCCTCCATGGCGACGTCCTCGGCGTAGGTGGCGCCCTTGTCGTAGAAGGAGTCCGGGGTGCGGTTGATGATCGCCATCACCAGCGCGCGGTCGCGGACGACGGCCCGGCCGCGGAACTGGAGCTCGATCACATCCCGTGTCTACCAGGTGGTCCCCGGCCTTGGCACATGGCGGACGTCTCATACTGCACGGCGTGGAACTGGTTCAGGCGATCGACGAGCTCTGGCAGCGCGGCTGGCTGCCGTACGACGTTCGCGAGGTGGTGTCGCGTTCGCTCTACGAGACGCACACCTCTCTCACGGTGGACGCGATCGCTTTGTCCTGTTCGCCGCATCCCCCGTCGAGAGTGCATCCGCGGTGGCAGCGGCAGCTGGACGAGATCGGTGCCTCCGTGTGGTGGGAGGGCCCGCTGCTGGAGGCGTGGGCCACGCGTCACATCGAGACCGAGGACTTCGCATCTCGGATAGCTGCGAGGCTGGTGTGGTTCTTCCGCCGGTTGCCTCAGTTGCCGCGCATCCTGCCGTTGCCCGGTGACGCGTTGATGTCGGCCGTGCGCGCGGGCGTCGACCCGAAGGTGCTCAACAGGGTGCGCGCGCTGCTCGCGAAGGCCGAGTCGACGTCGTTCCCCGAGGAAGCGGAGGCGCTCTCGGCGAAGGCCCAGCAGCTGATGAACCGGCACGCGCTCGAACGGGCGATGCTCGACGCGGACCTGCCGCCGCTGGCGACGTCGCGGCGGATGTGGCTGGACAAGAACTACTTCAAGGAGAAGTCACGGCTCGTGTACGTGGTGTCGCGGGCGTTCCGGTCGCGTTCCGTGGCTTCTGACGCCTTCGGGTTCGTCACGCTGGTGGGCGACGAGGTGGACCTGGAGAGCGTGGAGCTCCTGTCGACGTCGCTGCTCGTGCAGGCGACGCGGGCGATGGTGGCGATCGGCGGGCAGGCGAGGAAGGGCAGCGAGGCGCGCTCGCGGCCGTTCCGGAAGTCGTTCCTGACGGCCTACGCGACGCGGATCGGCGAGCGGCTGCGGGAGGCGCCTGCCGTTTCCGACGAGCGGCTGCTGCCGGTGCTGGCCAGCCGGCGGCAGGCCGTGGACACGTTGTTCAACGAGATGTTCACTCGGACGAGGACCTCGAGCGTGACGGTCGGGTCGGCAGCCGGGTGGCGTGCGGGGCGTGTCGCGGCGGACTTGGCCGACATCGGGACCGGACGGAACTCCGTGACTTCCGGCTAAGCTGGCGCCGCCGCCCCGCGACCTAGGGTGGTGCACGTCTTTGTTCGGGAAGTCTCTTGCCGTTGCCGCGGTGCTCGCGGTGGCCTGCGCGTCCTCTGCTTCCGCCTCGTTCTCGCTGCTCAGACCACTGACACGGGGCAACGGTGATTCCACGACGCCGGTCATCAGCGCCGATGGGCACTATGTCGCGTTCCCCTCTCTCGCGTCGAACCTCGTGCACGGGGATCGCAACGGCGTGTCCGACATCTTCGTGAAGGATCTGCGCACCGGTGTCGTGCGGTCGGCGTCGCGTGGTGGTGACGGGCCGTCGTTCGATCCGCCCGCGCTGAGTGCGGACGGGCGGTTCGTGGCGTTCGTGTCATCCGCGTCGAATCTGGTCGCCGGTGACACCAACGGCGTTGACGACGTGTTCGTGACCGACATGCGCACTGGGCGGGTGGAGCGCGTCAGTGGCGGTGATGGTCCCGCGTTCGGTAGCCCGGCCATCAGCGCTGATGGACGTTATGTGGCGTTCCGGTCCGAGGCGTCCACGTTGGTGGAGGGGGACACCAACGGCGTGGCGGACGTGTTTCTGGCCGACCGGACATCAGGTGTGGTGAGGCGGATCAGCACATCGGCTTCGGGCGCGCAGGGCGACAAGCTGGTGCACCACGGGCTCGCGATGAGCGCCGACGGGAGGCTCGTCGTTTTCCCTTCCGCCGCAACGAACCTGGTGCCGGACGACACGAACGGGAGCGCGGACATGTTCGTGAAGGACGTCGTTTCCGGTGCCGTGGAACGGGTCAACGTGTCTGCTGATGGTGCGCAGACGTCCTCTTACACGCTGATGCCCGCTATCACGCCGGATGGCTCGCGTGTGTTGTTCGTGGCTTGGGGCGACACGCTGGTGCCCGGTGACACCGAGGACACGCCGGACATCTTCCTGAAGGACTTGCGCACCAAGGCGATCACGCGCGTGAACACGCGTCCTGACGGGACGGTGTCGGACGCGCAGCCGTACCAGCCGTCGGTGAGCGCGGACGGCCGCTTCGTCGTGTTCTCGTCGCTGGCGTCGAATCTGGTTCCGCGCGACACCAACAACGTGGACGACGTGTTCCTGAAGGATATGCGCACGGGTTCGATGACGCGCCTGAGCGAGCGTTTCGGCAAACAGGGCAACGACTTCTCGCTGGCACCGACGATCAGCGCCGACGGCCGCTCGGTGGTGTTCTCGTCGAAGGCCACGAACCTGACCCCCACCCCTTCGAGTGAACTCCTCCTTCACAACCGCATCTGAAGGCACCTCCCCGCGAAAAACCGTCAGACCCCCTCCCTAACGTCCACCCCATGACATCCACCTACCGCAACGAGATCAAGCTCGGCGAGGTCAACTACCGGCTGAGCGCGACGACGGACTCCGCGGAGTCCCTGACGCTGGAACTGCTGGGAGTGCTCGACTCGGGAGAGGTGATCGCGGACGGCCGCCTTCGACTGCCGGTCGAGGGCGGCGCCACGGTCGGCAAGCTCCTGTCACGCGTCCTGGGCGCCCACACGCGCCTGCGTGGCCGCGCGTCCCGCTACGCCAACGCCAACCAGCCCTGGACCGACTCCCTCGACGCCGCCCTGCGCACCACCTGGCTCACCCCGACCGACATCCCGGCCCAAACGCTGATCAGGTCCATCGCCGACGACATGCAACGCTCCCCCACGGCCATCCGGGCCCGCCTGGCCCGCGTGGGCTGCGACCCGGACATCCCGGGCCGCGAACTCTCCGCCGCGGCCGCCACCCTGCTGGGGCCGATGTCAGGGACCACTCAGGGAAAGACCTGATTCGCCCCGCTCCGTCCGGGCGGACCCTGGAGCCGTAAGCACCATGAGTCTCAGGGGGTAACAGTGGAAATCAGCGGCTTGTTCACCGCACTGCTCTTCGGAGCCGTCATCGGCGGTCTGGGCCGCCTGGTGGTCCCCGGCAGGCAACACGTCTCGCTGCTGGCCACCATCGTGGTAGGCATCGTCGCCGCCCTGCTGGGCACCGCGGCGGCCACGGTCCTGGGCGTCGCCGACACCCCGGGAATCGACTGGATCGAGCTGGCCCTCCAGGTAGGCCTCGCCGGCGCCGGCGTGACCATCCTGGCCAACCGCTCGAAGCCCAAACTCCCCCACTGACCCCATCCGGACACGGGCGGCCACGCCGCCCGCCACCCATCACCCACCGGCCGACAGACCCGAGCCGCCGTGCCCTCCGCCGCCTCGACGCGCGGACCGCACCGCTCCCCAACGGGTCCTCGGCCCTCAACCCGGCCACCGGACCAAGTCGCGCTGCCTCCGCCACGACGCCGCGCCCGGATCGCACCGCGCCAACCGGTCCTCGGGCCGGGACGCGACCACCGGACCCGAGCTACCGTGCCGCCCGCCGCTCAACGCGCCCGGACCGCACCGCGAACAACGGGCCACCGGCCCTGCCACCAAGATCCGAGGCGCATTGTTCTCACAACACGCAGACTCGCCGCACTTCCCGCTCCACCAAGCCCACGACCGTGGCGCGCCGACGATCCCAGGAAGGCTCGGCGCCACCGGGTGACTGAACGCCGCCAGGCCGTCCTGGAGGCATCCGTCCCTCGGCGGGTCCCGCGAACTTCTAGTCGGTCGGCTTCAGCGCCTGGTACGCCGGCCGCAGCAGGTCGACGAGGTTCGAGCGGCCCACGGTGATCGGTACGCCGTCGAGCTGGTCGAGCACCGCGTCCACGCGCACCACCGCGGTGGGGTCGCCGAGGTTGAGGCTCGTCGCGGTCTGCTTCTGCCAGAACGTGTCGAGGCACTTGGTCAGCGGCGGAGCTTCGTCGCGCACGATCGCCGAACGGGTGGCGCCGCGCAGCGTGCGGAGGCGTTCGAGCAGGTCCTCGCGACTGCGGCCGCGCCAGGCGAAGATCTCGAACGGGTCGTTGTCGAACGACTCGGCGAGCAGGTAGCAGGTGGCGGCGAGGTGTTTGCACGGCACCTCCCAGTCCGGGCAGGTGCAGTCCATCGTCAGTTCACGGGAGGTGGCCGGGAAGAGTTGCAGGCCCAGGGAGGCGAACAGGGTCTCGATGTCGGGTGGCATCTCGCCCGCGAGCAGCTTGGCCGCGTACAGGGCCTGGCCTGCCAGGGCGTGTTCGATGCGCTGCCATTCCGGGGTGGTGAAGGCCTTGATGGCGATGCGCACCTTGTACGGCGTGGGGCGTGAGCCCTGCACCAGCGCGATGACCATGCTCGTGGACAACGACAACGAGAGCACCTGGCCCTGGCGCGCGTAGTTGCGGCCTCTGGTCAGGCGGCCGCCCATGCCGAACGACTCGAGCACGTCGATGAAACGGCGTGACCACCAGGTGGCGCCGATGTCGCCGCGTTTGCTGCGGGCCTTGAGGCCGTTGTCGACCTTGATGGTCTTGCCGTAGCGAGGGCCGGTCCAGTGTTCACTCACCGACGGCCTCCCCGGAGAGCGTCAGGAGGTCGCGCAGCTGGGCTGTCGACAGTTCGGTGAGCCAGTTCTCGCCGGCGCCGACCACGAGCTGGGCCAGTGCGCGCTTCTCTTCGATCATGGTGTCGATGCGTTCTTCGAGCGTGCCGATGCAGACGAACTTGCGCACCTGCACGTTGCGGCGCTGGCCGATGCGGAACGCGCGGTCGGTCGCCTGGTCCTCGACCGCCGGGTTCCACCAGCGGTCGAGGTGGATCACGTGGTTGGCGGCGGTCAGGTTGAGGCCTGTGCCGCCCGCCTTCAACGACAACAGGAACAGGGAGGGGCCACGCGAGTCCTGGAAGCGTTCGACCATGCGGTCGCGGGTCGCCTTGTTCGTGCCGCCGTGCAGGAACATCACCTCGGTGTCGAAGCGCGCCGCCAGATACGGCACGAGCATGCTGCCGAACTCGGTGAACTGCGTGAAGCACAAGGCCTTGTCGCCCTCGGCGAGCACTTCCTCGAGCACCTCCTCGAGGCGCGCGAGCTTGCCGGAGCGGCCGGCGACGCGCGAGCCGTCGCCGAGGAAGTGCGCGGGATGGTTGCAGACCTGCTTGAGCTTCGACATCGTCGCGAGCACGAGGCCCTTGCGCGCGATGCCCTCGGACTCCTCGATCTTCTCCAGCATGTCGTTGACGACGGCCTGGTAGAGCGAGGCCTGCTCGGTGGTGAGGTTGCACAGCTGGCGCATCTCGACCTTGTCCGGCAGGTCGCTGATGATGCGCGGGTCGGTCTTCACGCGGCGCAGCACGAACGGGTTCGTGATCTTGCGCAGGCGGGCGGCGGCGTCCTGGTCGTTGTGGCGTTCGACCGGGACGGCGAAGCGGGCGCGGAACGTGTTGATGGTGCCGAGCACGCCGGGGTTGGCGAAGTCCATGATCGACCACAGCTCGGCCAGCCGGTTCTCCACGGGCGTGCCGGTCAGCGCGACGCGGTGGCGTGCCTTGAGCCTGCGCACCGCCTGGGACTGGCGGGTGGCGCTGTTCTTGATGTTCTGCGCCTCGTCGAGCACCACGCGGTCCCAGGTGAGGTCGCCGAGCGCGTCGGCGTCGCGGGCGGCCAGCGCGTAGGTAGTCAGCACCAGGTCGTGGCTCTCCACCGCCTCTCGCAGCGCGTCGCCGTCCAGGCGGTCCGCGCCGTGGTGCACGTGCACCGAGAGTTCCGGGGTGAACCGGGCGGCTTCGCGCTGCCAGTTGCCGACTACCGACATCGGGCAGATCAGCAACGTCGGCGGCCGCTTGCCGTGAGCACGGTTCAGCGCTTCGAGCGCCAGCAGCTGAACGGTCTTGCCGAGGCCCATGTCGTCCGCGAGGCACGCGCCCAGGCCGATCTTGTCGAGGAACGCGAGCCACGCGAGACCTCGCTGCTGGTACGGGCGCAGCAGCGCACCGAAGCTCGACGGCGGCTCGACGGGTTGGATCTGCTCGTCCGCCTTGCCGGACAACAGGTCCCCGAGCCAGCCGTCGGCCTCGACGGAGGTCAGCGGCAGCGGCAGACTCTCGTCCTCCTCGGTCAGTCCACTGTGGAGCATCACCTCGGCGGCGGTCATCCGGCCGCCGCCGCGCTTGAGGAACGCGAGCCCCGCGGCGAGGCGCTTCTGGTCGACCTGCACCCACTGGCCGCGCACTTTCACCAGCGGCACCTTCGCCCTGGCGAGCTCGGCCAGCTCGGCGTCGGTGAGCGTGTCCTCACCGAGTGCGAGCTCCCACTTGTAGTCCACAATGGACTTCAGGCCGATCTCGCTCTCCTTGGCGACGGTTCCTGCCGTGCCGCGGCTCTTCGCCGTGAGCTTCAGGCCGAGCCGCACCCGCTGCTGCCACCACGACGGCAGCAGCACGCCGAACCCCGCCTGCGCCAGCACGGGCGCCGCCGTCAGGAACCGGTACGCACCCTCGGCGTCGACCTCCATCTCGGCCGGGTGCGAGCCGCGCAACGCCTCGTCGAGGTCGGGGTGCAGCCTGCTCGCACGCCCTAGGTCGGCCAGCAGGTGCTCCTGCGGTGCCGGGATCCAGCGCCGCAGCACGCTGTCGTCCGCGAACCACACCTGATGAGCCGGCACCAGCACGCTCGGCTCGTCGACGGCCTGGAGCAGGAACTCGACCGCCCACTCGTCCTCGTCGCGCTGCTCGGGCGAGCGCAACCGGAAGCACGTACGCACCGGGCTCTCGTTGCCCGCGCTGTCCCTCCACCGGTCTAGCTGTTCACGCAGCTCGTAGAGCTCGACCGGGTCCGCGTCGAACACGGGCTCCCCGGTGAGCGCGGCGAGCCAGGCCTCCGCGGTCGTCGCACGGCCGCGGCGTTTCGGCGCGAGATCCAGGCCGGCCAACCGGCTTCTGACCTGCTCGTCGACGGCGGTCGTGAGCGCCGCGCGCACCAGTTCGGCCGGGTCGCTGACGATCTCCTCGCACCGGCAGGCGGGCGGCATCGCGGCCTGCAGCGCCGCGAACCGCGCCGAGTCCGTGCCCGACAGCACCGGCACCCACCGCGCGACGGCCTGGTCCGGGGCCACCGACGGCAGCACACGGCCGCGGTCGACGAGATCGGCGGCGAACCCGGCCACGTCGAACACGAACCGCGCCGAGTCGCTCAGCCGCACCTCGCCGCCGGGCTCCGGCCTGGCCGTCAGCCGGATCGTGGGCACTCCCCACTGCCGCAGCCCGACCTTGCCGCGCTGCGCCCGCCCCGCCGCCAACGGGTCGCGCACCAGCTCAGGCGACGCCATCGGCCCGGAGGAGAACGACGGCAGCAGCAACGCCCGCGTGGTCGTCTTGAGCGCTTCCTGCCCGAGCGCGACGGCCAGGGACTCGGCCGTCGCCGCGAACGGGTGCGGCGCATCCCGCCGCGTGCTCTCACTGCGAGCGGGCAGCCCGGAGTCCTCCGCCCACAGCGCGAGGACGCCGTCGGTCGTGCACAGACCATGCAGTACGAGCACCCCAGAACCCTATGTGCTCACATTGCGCCATGGTCGATGACTCCCCTGTCGTGCTGGACGGTCAGTCCCTCGGCGCCGACGACGTGGTCCGCGTCGCGAGATACCACGCCCCTGTGGCCCTTCACACCGACGGGCTCGACCGTCTCGAAGCGTCGTGGCGCGCCAGCCAGCGCCTGGTGGTGCGACGGCAGGTCTACGGCCGCACCACCGGTGTCGGCGCGAACCGTGACCAGATCGTCAGCACCGAGGGCTGGGCCGAGCACGGCCTCCGCCTGCTGCGCAGCCACGCGGGCGGCCTCGGCGGCATGCTCCCCGAGGAACAGGTGCGGGCCATGATGGTCGTGCGCCTCAACCAGCTGCTCGCGGGCGGCGCGGGCGTGCGCAGATCCGTGGCCGACGCTCTGCAGACCGCTCTGAACAGCAGCTGCTACCCCGGCGTGCACGAGTACGGCGCCATCGGCACGGGCGACCTCACGGCACTGGCCGAGACCGGCCTGACCCTGCTCGGCGAACGCTACTGGCTCGGCTCGACGCAGACCCCCGACCCGATCGAGCTGGACTCGGGCGACGCGCTGGCGTTGATCAGCAGCAACGCCCTGACCATCGGCATGGCGGGCCTCGCCTGGCAGGACGCCCACCAGCTGCTCAAGGCCACCCACGTCGTGGCGGCGCTGTCGTTCCTCGCCGTGGACGGAGCCGTCGAGGCCTACGACGAACGCGTGCACCTCGGCCGCCCGCACCCCGGTCAGGTGGCGGTGGCCGCCGAGATGCGCCGGTTACTCGGCGAGCCGTCACGCCCACCCGCCCGCATCCAGGACCCGTTCGGCTACCGCTGCTTCCCACAGATCCACGGCCCGGCCGTCGACGCCGCCACCGACCTCGCCCGCGTCCTCGACGTCGAGTTCAACGCCGCCGCCGAGAACCCGTTGATCGTCGCCGACCAGTTCGGCCCGGACGACGACGCCGCGTACCACCACGGCGCCTTCCACAGCGCGTACCTCGGCCAGGCGCTGGACCGCCTGCGGTTGTCGATGCTGCACACCGGCCACCTCTCGACCGCCCGTCTCGCCACCCTGGTCGAACCGAACTTCACGGGCCTGCGCCCGTTTCTCGCCGAAGGCGTGCGGGGCAGCTCGGGCGTGATGATCCTCGAGTACAGCGCCAACTCCGCGCTGGCGGAGGTCCGCACGCTCGCCGAGCCCGCGAGCATCGGCAACGCCGTGGTGTCGCGCGGCCAGGAGGAGAACTCGAGCTTCGCCTTCCAGTCCGCGTCGCAGGCGCTGCGGTCGCTGGGAGCGTTCCGGCTGGTGCTGGCCTGCGAGATCGTGGCGGCCGTACGCGCTCTGCGGTTGCGCGGCATACGGCCGGACACCGCACCGTTGCGGGCCGCCTTCGAGATGGCCGAGGCGAAGCTCAACCCGGACATGGCCGACCGCCAGCTCAGCCCGGACGTCGAAGTGGCGTCGGCACTTCTGGACGACTTCGCCTCCTGCTGATCTCGCCCTTGATCTCCACCTTTGTCGAGCTTTTACGGTGGGCGTGACCGAGGAGATCGAGGTGGGGATGTGGTCGTGATGAGGGCTGTCCGCGTGCACGAGTTCGGTGGACCTGAGGTGCTGCGCGTCGACGAGATTCCCGAGCCGGTGGCCGGTCCGGGACAGGTGGTGGTCGGCATGACCATCGCCGACGTGCTCTTCCTGGACACGCTGTTGCGCAGCGGCTGGGGCGGCGAGTTCTTCCCGCGCAGGCCTCCGTACGTGCCTGGGGGAGGCGGCGCGGGGCACGTGCTGTCGGTCGGCGAGGGCGTGGACCCGGCCTGGCTCGGCCGGCACGTCATCGGCCGCGGGCCCGAGGGCTACGCGGAACAGGTCGTCTTCGCGGCCGACGAGATCGTCGCGGTCCCGGAGGGCCTGGGCTCGGCCGAGGCAACCGCGATGCTCCACGACGGAGCCACCGCGGTGAACATCTCCCGCCGGGTGAAGGTCGAGCGTGGCGACTGGGTCCTGATCGCGGCGGCCGCGGGCGGCGCGGGTTCGGTGCTGGTGCAACTGATGCGCGACGCCGGCGCACGGGTCATCGCCGCCGCTCGCGGCGAACGCAAACTCTCCCTGACCCGCGAACTCGGCGCGGAGGTGACCGTCGACTACTCACTCCCCGGCTGGCAGGACCAAGTCCGCGATGCGGCCGGCGACATCGGCGTGGCGTTCGACGGCGCGGGAGGAGCCCTCGGCAAGGCCACGTTCGAGACCGTGGCCCGCGGCGGCCACTTCGTGACGTACGGCAGCTCGGACGGGTTCGCCGACATCGACCCGGAGCTGGCGAGCCGCCGGCAGGTGCACGTCGACAACGTGCTCGCTACGGCTCCGGACACGGCGACCGTGCACGAACACCTCACGGAGGCGCTCGCACTCACCGCGCAGGGCCGGATCCGTCCGGTGATCGGCGCGACCTATCCGCTGGCGGAGGCCGAAAAGGCGCACAGGTCGTTGGAGGAACGCACGACGCTCGGCAAGTCGCTGCTGCTCATTTAGCGTTATCAGCAAAGTCGCCTCTGGCACCTCCAGCCGATGTGATGATCCTCTTCATGGATCTCGCACACGATGAACTCGGCTCCGGCGCACCACTGCTGGTCGTGCCCGGCGGCCCGCTGCTCGCCCCGTCCTACCTGGGCGACCTGGGCGGGATCCCCGCACGCCTGCATCTGCTGCACCTGCGCGGCACCGGGAGGTCCGGCCCCGCCGACCCGGCGGACCTGCGCTTCGACCTGCACGTCGACGACGTCGAGGCCTACCGCGCCCACGCCGGTCTCGACCCGGTGGACGTGCTGGCGCACTCGGCGGGCGCGGCCATCGCGATCCGGTACGCGCTGCGCTACCCGTCGCACGTGCGCCGGTTGGTGCTCGTGACACCCAGCCTGCGATCCCTCGGCACCGGTCCGGACCTGGCGCAGCTGCGGGCCGTCGCGGAGTCCAGGTCCGACGAGCCCTGGTACCCGGCGATCAAGGAGTCGCTCGAGGCAGTGCTCGCCGGCAGTGTCGCGGGAACTGATTGGGCCGCGATGACTCCTTTCTTCTACGCACGGTGGGACGACGCCGCACAGGAACACGCCCGCACGGCCGAGGCCACGCGGCTGCCCAACGCGGCGTCCGCCTACTACGCGGCCGGTGCGCCGGTCGCGACGCCGGAGGAGCTTGCCGGGCTGGACCTCCCGGTGTTGATGCTGGCCGGTGAGGTCGACGCGACTCCGTCGCCCGCCGCGGCGCGGCAGGCGGCTCAGTTGTTCCAGCGCTGCGATGTGGTGGTGCAGCCCGGTGCCGGGCACTACCCGTGGCAGGACGATCCCGCCTTCTTCCGGAACGCGATCGCCGACTTCCTGGCCGGGTGACCGCTGCCGGGTGGTGTGGAGCAGGCGGCGCGCCGAAGGCTGGCCTCGCCCGCAGGGATGGCGGGCACGGCTGGGGGCTGGCAGGACTGGGCGGACACGCAAGGCCGGGCGCGGAGGCGCGCACCGCTGGGGCTGGCAGGGCTGAGCTGGGCGGGCTGGGCATTCAGCTGTTGTCGCCGACCGGTGAAGCGAGCCACTCGGCTGCTCCCCGCACACCACTGCCGTGCCGCGCCCCCTGTGCCAGGCACGACCATCGCGACCGGCTCCTCGTTCGTGCGCGAGTGGCCGGGGTGCGCCGCCATCCCCGGTGCGGCGCATCCCGGCTCAGCCCGTCAGCCGCCCGCCACCGACGGCAGGATCTGGATCTCGGCGCCCGCCGGGAGCGGGGTGGCCGGGCCGGAGAGGCGGCGGCACTCCTCGCCGTTGACGTAGAAGTTCACGTAGCGGCGTAAGGCGGCGCGTTCGTCGCGCAGGCGGCGGTCGAGGGCCGGGTAGGTGTCGGCGAGGACGTCCAGAGCCGCGCCCAGGGTGGCTGGTTCGGGGACGTCGACGTCCAGGTGTGCGGCGCCGTCGGTCGCGGTGCGGAGGACGCCAGGGATCAGGACCGTCACCTTCACGTCGGGATCACCGCTGCCCGCACCGACATCACGTCCGGCAGGTGGGCCGCCACCTGGTGCCAGGTCTCGCCCTCGTCCGGGCTCGCGTAGACCTCGCCCGAGCGCGAGCCGAAGTAGACGCCGGGGACCTCGGCGTTGTCGGTGCACATCGCGTCGCGCATCACGGCGGTCCAGAAGTTGTCGGGCAGGCCGGTGCCCAGGGCCTCCCAGGACTTGCCCGCGTCGCGCGAGCGGTAGACGCGGCACTTGCCCTCCGGCGGGAAGCGGCGGCCGTCCGCCTCGATCGGGAACGTGAAGATCGTGTCCGGGTCGTTGGGGTGGACGACCATGGCGAAGCCGAAGTCGGTGGGCAAGCCGTCCGCGATGGACTGCCAGGTGTCGCCGCCGTCGTCGCTGCGGTAGACGCCGTGGTGGTTCTGGGCGTAGAAGCGCGACGGGTTCGCCGGGTGTTGCGCGACCTTGTGCACGCACTGGCCGAACTCCGGCCACGGGTCGGGGAAGAAGTACGCCTTGATGCCCTTGTTGCGGGCTTCCCAGGACTTGCCGCCGTCCGCCGTGCGGTAGACGCCGCCGGTCGACATCGCGACGAGCACGCGGTCCGGGTCGGACGGGTCGGGGACGATCGTGTGGACAGCCTGGCCGCCGAAACCCGCCTCCCACTCCGGGCGGTGCGGGTGGTTCCAGAGGCCTTCCACGAACTCGAACGAGCGGCCGCCGTCCGTCGACTTGAACAGGGCCGAGGGCTGGGTGCCCGCCCACACCACGCCCGGCTGGGAAGCCGGCGCCGGCTGGATTTGCCACACGCGTTCCAAAGCGGCGTCGTCCACCGGGAACGCGATCGGCGGCGACGAGGACTCCTCCCACGTGGCGCCAAGATCGTCCGAAATGGACACGCCCGGCCCGAAGTGCGGTGAGGACACCCCGGCGAGCAGGCGCAGACCGGAGCGGGTGTCGAAGGCGACCGCGTACACCTCCTGCATCGCGTGGTGCGGCCCGTCGACCTGCCACGTGACCCGATCCTCGCTGCGGGCGAGCCACAGCCCCTTGCGCGTCCCGATCGCCACGACCACCGTCATCTCAACCTGACCTCCCTGCGGAAGATGTGATGCGGAGCACGTTACGCCGGGGGTCCGACAATTTCCGGGCGTGCGGGAAACCCCACGTAGACCGACAAGTTACTCACTGGTAGCGTCCGAAAAAGGAGACGCAAGGAGGCGCCAGTGCTGCTCGACCCGAACCACTACGACCCCGCCCACCTCGACGACGAGACACGCCGCCTGCTCAGGGCGACGATCGACTGGTTCGAGGCCCGCGGCAAGCGGCAGCTGATCGCGGACGCGCAGGACAAGGTCTGGTACACGGAGTTCCTGGACTTCGTGAAGCGGGAGAAACTCTTCGCCACCTTCTGCACGCCGAGCAGCGTCGACCCCACCAAGCGCTGGGACGCCGCCCGCAACGCCGCGTTCAGCGAGGTGCTCGGCTTCTACGGCCTGCAGTACTGGTACGCCTGGCAGGTCACGGTGCTCGGCCTCGGCCCTATCTGGATGAGCGGCAACGAGGAGGCAAAGCAGAAGGCAGCGGCCCTCCTCGACAGCGGCGCGGTCTTCGCGTTCGGCCTCTCCGAGAAGGAGCACGGCGCCGACGTCTACAACACCGACATGATCGTCACGAAGACCGACGACGGCTCCGGAGACATTTCATTCAGGGCAAACGGCAGCAAGTACTACATCGGCAACGGCAACGTCGCCGGCATGGTCAGCGTCTTCGGCAAGCTCGACGACGAGTACCTCTTCTTCGCCGTCGACAGCCAGCACGAGAACTTCAAGCTCATCAAGAACGTCGTCGACAGCCAGATGTTCGTGAGCGAGTTCCGCCTCGACGACTACCCGCTGACGGACTCGGACATCCTCCACCGCGGCCCCGATGCGTTCTCCGCCGCGCTGAACACCGTCAACGTCGGCAAGTTCAACCTCTGCACGGCCAGCATCGGCATCTGCGAGCACTCCTTCTACGAGGCGATCACCCACGCCCACAACCGGATCCTCTACGGCAACCCGGTCA
Organism: Lentzea nigeriaca; assembly: GCF_016907955.1. GTDB lineage: Bacteria > Actinomycetota > Actinomycetes > Mycobacteriales > Pseudonocardiaceae > Lentzea > Lentzea nigeriaca. The sequence continues at coordinate 306,297 of NZ_JAFBCX010000006.1, forward strand.
CGAACTTCCCGCACGTGCGCCAGAACTTCGTCGACGCGTACGCGCGCCTCACCGCGATGAAGCTCTTCGCGGACCGCAGCGTCGACTACTTCCGCTCAGCCAACGAGAACGACCGCCGCTACCTCCTCTTCAACCCCATCACCAAGATGAAGGTCACGAGCGAGGGCGAGCACGTCATCGACCTGCTCTGGGACGTCATCGCCGCCAAGGGCTTCGAGAAGGACACCTACTTCACCCGTGCCACGGCCGACATCCGCGCACTGCCCAAGCTCGAGGGCACCGTGCACGTGAACCTGGCCCTGGTGCTGAAGTTCATGCCGAACTACCTCTTCAACCCGAAGGCCTACGACGAGGTCCCGACCCGCCACGACGCGAGCGACGACGACTTCTTCTGGCACCAGGGCCCCGCGCGCGGCCTCGGCAAGATCCAGTTCCACGACTGGGAGCCGATCTACACCGAGCACGCGCACCTGCCGAACGTCGCTCTCTTCCACGAGCAGGCCAAGGCGATCAAGACCCTGCTCACCACCGCCGCACCGGACGAGAAGCAGCGGCAGGACCTCGACTTCCTGCTGAACCTCGGCCACCTCTTCACCCTGGTCGTCTACGGCCAGCTGGTGCTGGAGCAGGCCAAGATCACCGGCACCGACTCCAACGTCCTCGACCAGATCTTCGACGTCCTGGTCCGCGACTTCGCCGGCTACGCGACCGCGCTGCACGGCAAGGCCAGCAGCACCGAGGCGCAGCAGCAGTGGGCCGTCGGCCAGGTCCGCAAGCCGCACGTCGACCAGGCCCGCTTCGACGCCGTCTGGCAGCAGGTCGTCGGGCTGTCCGGCCAGTACGAGATGCGTCCGTAGCAAGACGCGCGGAGGGCGAAGCGACAGCTTCGCCCTCCGCGCGTGTTCCACAAACGTTTTCATGAGCCCACCGCCGCCGCACCAGGCCGTTTCCCGATCGACGCCAGCTTCACCTTCCACAGCCCGCAGGACGACAACCCGGTGACGAGGCAGTACTCCACCGAGGCGCTGGTTCCCGGCGCGGCACCGCGGGGCGACCTCTTCGTCAGCGACCTGAACTGGTTGCGCAGCACCAACGGCCACGGCCCGGTCGAGATCGACACCACCAACGGCGAGGCCAAACAGGGTGACGGCGGCCCGATCACCATCCGCGGCAAGGTTTTCCCGAAGGGCCTCGGCACGCACGCTCCCGCGCAGATCGAGTACTACACGGTCTACGACAGCGGATCGGTGAACGGCACCGACGCCGCGAAGTCGTTGGAAGCCAAGGTGTCCGGCGCGACCGTCGTGCGGCTGATCGTGCGTGACGGCGGCAACGGCAAGTCGTACGACCACGCCGACTGGGGCGACGTGCGGATCACCTGTCAGTGACGCTCCTGGTAGCGCTCCAACGCCGCGATCATGAGTTCGAGGCCGAACTCGAACTCGTGGTCGTGGTCGTAGGTGCCCAGCTCGTCCAGCACCTCGGCGGACAGCGGAAACGCCGACGCGTCAACACCTTCGTACGGCGACAGCGCGATCCCGCCGAGCTCCGGCGACGTCGCGACCTCCCTCATCAACGTTCCCAGCAGGTAGGACACCATCGCCCGCATCATCCCGACGGCGATCTTGCCCCGGAAGCCCGCCCTGTCGAAGTTCATCAGCGCGGCCTCGATGGTCCTGAACCCGGCCTCGGTGCTCAGCCGCCGCGTCGCCAACATGACGAACGCGCGGGGATGCTGCTGCGCCAACGCCCGCACGGCCTTCGCGTGCGCCCTGATGTGGTCGCGCCAGTCGTCGCTGTCGACGTGGTACGGCCTGGCCTCCGCCATGATCCGCTCGGCGGCGAGGTCCACCAGCATCGCCTTGTTCGGCACGTGGTTGTACAGCGACATCGTGCCCGCGCCCAGTTCGGCGGCGAGTCGCCTCATCGAGACGGCCTCCACGCCCTCACGTTCGATCAACCGCACCGCCGCATCCACGATGCGGGCGCGGGTCAACGGTTCACGTGTGGAGGCCACTGGCGGAGACCATACGACGTGGAGTAGCTTCCGTGCGACGTACGGCGTACGTAGGAGGGTCGGCCGGCATGACCGAATCCAAGGCGCTCAGAGCGCTGCGCGAGGCGATCGTCCTGGAGCACATGGAAAGCAAGAACGACTTCGACTTCGACACCTCTCTGAACACGTTCCCCCACCCTCGGTACGAGATCATGGCGTCCGGCCAGGTGCTCGTCGGTGTGGACGAGGTTCGCGCGTACTGGCTGCGCACCCGCGAGGCATTTCCCGACCAGCGCAACAAGGTCATCGAGATCCACCACGCCGACGACGCGGTGGTCGTCGAGTTCGAGCTGCAGGGCACCCACCTCGGCAGCCTCACCGGCGAGGCGGTCACCGGCCGGTCCTTCAAGGTCAGGATGGCCGCTTTCTTCCTGTTCGACAAGGACGTGCTGGTCTGCGAGCGGGTGTACGGCGACAGCGCGACCGTGATGAGCCAGCTCGGCATGCTGGACCTCCCCGAGGCGTTCTAACAGTGTCTTTCTAAACGGCAGACTCGCACTTCACCGACGACCTGCCCGCCACCCAGCACCGGCACGGACAGGTGCTCCTTCGCAGGAGACACGTCGTACCCCAGCGCCGCCAGCGCCGTGAGCCCGATCGCCGTGGTGGCACGGGGATTCCCGTCGAGCACCTTCACCGCGACGGCGTGCCCCGCGTCCGTGGCCAGCACCAGAACGCCCTCGGCGCCGCCTTTCGCCACCACCCCGGGTAACAGCTGCATGATCACCGTGTTCACGTGACCGGTTCCGCCGACGTACTCGGGGTGCTCGCGCATCGCCTGAGCGACCGGTGTGCGCACCAGTCCCCGCATCGCGCGTGCCAAGCCGTGCAACGACAACCCGTACACCGGCGCACCACATCCGTCGACCGCCGTGTGCGCGACGGTCTCGCCGGAAAGTTGCTCCACCGTCCGCAACACCAGTTGCTGCAACGGATGCGTTGGCTCCAGATAGGTCTGCCTGGGCCACCGCGCCGCCACGCACGTCGCGAGCATCGCCGCGTGCTTGCCGGAGCAGTTCATCCGCACCCGAGACGGTTCGGTCAGCCGTTGCCTCGTCTGTTCGTCCTCCGGCCACGACTGCGGGCAGCGCAGCAACCCCACCGGCAGCCCGCCGAGCAGCTGCATCACCAGCTCGGCGTGCCGGTTCTCGCCCGTGTGCGACCCGGCGGCGATCGCCAGCGCGGGCCCCTCGAGCGGCGCTCCAGCAGACAGGCAGGCCAGCGCCTGGAACGGCTTCATGCACGACCGCGGCAGCACCGGATCCTCCACGGCACCAACGGAAACGCCGACCGCGCCGGACGGCAGCAGCCCGACGACGCTGCCGTGGTGCAGGCTCTCCACGAAGCCGGATCGCGTTACCTCAGCGAGCAATGCGGGCACGACGAGCCTCCAGGCGGTGGGCCAACCGCGACAGCGCCAGGTTGACCACCAGGTAGACGAATGCGACGACGATGAAGGTCTGGATGAGCAGACCGTTGTAGTTCGCGAGCACCCGGCCGTTGAACAGCAACTCCGTGTAGGACACGACATATCCCAGCGAGGTGTCCTTCAACAGGCTGACAGCTTGGGTGACCAGCAACGGCGTCATGTGCCGAACGGCCTGTGGCAGCACGACGAACCGCGTCACCGCGCCGTCCGGCATGCCCAGCGACAGTCCGGCCTCGCGCTGACCGGGTTCGACGGCGTCCACGCCCGCTCGGAAGATCACCGCGTAGGAAGCCGCGTGCGACAACGCCAGTGGCACCACGAGCTTCCAGAACAGCGGCAGGTTCACACCGAACGACGGCAGCACGAACAGCATCACGTACACCAGCAGCAGTACCGGAACCGTGCGCATGACCCCGGCGTACGCGCGGGTGAACCGGTTGGGCCGCAACGCGAGCAGCAAGCCACCCGCCATCGCCAGCACCCCCGTCGCGAACGCCGCCACCACCGTCGACCACAGGCCTCCCAGCAGATAACGCCACACGGGCCAGGTCAGATACGGCCGCCATCGAACCGGGTCCAGCTGCCCACCGGCCGCGAACTGCCGCAGCCCCAACGCGACCAGCCCCGTGAGCACGAGCGCCGACACCACCGAGACCCAGAAGACACGGCGGCGGAGCCGGGGTCCTGGAGCGTCGAACATCAGGCCGGCCGCCGTTCCAGCACGCGCGCCGCGAACCCGATTCCCGCGGCCATCACCAGATAACAGAGTCCGGCGCCGGTGAAGACCAGCAACGGCTGGGCCAGCTCCAGGTTGATCCGTTGCGCCGCACGGGTCATGTCCACGACACCGACGACACCGGCCAGTGCCGTCGCCATCGTCAACGCGATCGCGATGTTCGCCAACGGCTGTACGACCCGTCGCCCGGCCTGGGGCAGGATCACGTGCCGCAACGACTGCCGGAACGACAGCCCCAGCGCCCGCGCGGCCTCACCCTGCCCGGACGCCACAGCGTTCACGCCCGACCGCAGCGCCTCCGCCACGAAGGCGGCCTCGTACAGCGCGATCGCCGTGAACGCCGTCCAGAACAGCGGCATCCGCACGCCCACCTCTGGCAACCCGAACACGAACAGCACCAGCCAGGCGAGCAACGGGATGTTCCGCCACACCTCGACGTAGACCGCGCCGACGCCCCGCAGCAGCGGCACCGGCACGATCCTCAGCACCGCCACCGCGAGACCCACGACGAGGGCACCCGCGAACGACAGCAGGGTCAGCGCAACGGTGTTCAGAAAGCCTTCGAGGACCAGGCTCATGAGGCGATCGCGGGTGGCGACGGGGCGTCGCCGGTGACCACGGTGCCGATCGTCTGCTTCCAGACGTCCTGCCACAGCCCGGACTTGCCGATCTCGCGCAGCCAGTCTTCGACGAACTTCTGGAACTCCGCGTCGCCGTGCTTCAGGCCGATGCCGTACGGGTCCTCGGTGAACGGCTCGCCGACGAGCTGCAGCTCGCTGTCCTTCGACGCGTCGGCCACCAGGAGTGCCTGGTCCTGCACGTAGGCATCGCCGCGACCCTGTTTCAACGCGGTCAGGCACTCGGGATCGGAGCCGAACTCGACGATCTGGGCGGTGGGAGCGGCTTCCTTCACCGCTTTCACCCCAGGGGTGTTCGCGCCGACGATGACCGTCTTCCCGGCCAGATCAGCGGGTTTCGTGATGCCGGACGTGCCCTTGCGGACCGCGATCGACTGCCCCGACCGGTAGTACGGCCCGGCGAACGCCACGCGCTCCTGCCGGGCCGGCGTGATCGTGTAGGTCTGGATGATCACGTCGACCGTGCCGTTGGCCAGCAACGGTTCGCGGGTCTCCGACGTGGCGCTGAGCAGCTCGGTCTGCGGCCTGCCGACGATGTACCGCGCGAGGAGCTTGCCGAGGTAGGCGTCGAAGCCGGTGAGCTCGCCGCTGATCGGGTCGAGCTGCGACAGCAGCGGCGCGTCCTGGGAGCCGCCGATGATCAGCTTGCCGCGCTTCTTGATCCGGTCCACGGCCGAGCCGGGTTTCACCTGACCGGAGTAGACGGGTGCCTTGGCGAGCAGTGCGTCGATCTTGTTACCGCCCGGCGCCGCGTTCTCGCCGCCTGAGCATCCAGTCACCAAGAGCAACAGTGCAGCTACGAACAGTCTCCCCATGCCACGACGCTACTGATCGCGATCATCCGGGCACAAGACGCAACAAAGCCCCTTGTCCGATACCGGACAAGGGGCTCCGCCACAGCTTGCAGGCTGTTGGAGTCAGGCAGACTCAGACGGCGCGAACGCCCTGGGCCTGCGGGCCCTTCTGGCCCTGACCGATCTCGAACTCGACCCGCTGGTTCTCCTCGAGAGCCTTGTAGCCGTTCATCTGGATCTCGGAGTAGTGGACGAACACGTCGGCGCCACCGTTATCGGGGGAGATGAAGCCGAAGCCCTTCTCCGCGTTGAACCACTTGACGGTGCCCTGTACTGCCATCTTGCTACTTCTCCTCTAACAGGTGCCGGATCGCGCTCGCGACCACCGGGTCAAGCAGGAACGACGTCCTCTCCCGAAGCTGGAGAGACCGCACGAACACAACCCCGTTTTTCGTGACCGTGGGAACACGAACACGAAAACGTACGACCATGGACAGTCAACCACGGCGCCCCGCTCCCAGTCGAGCCATCGATCGCACCGCCGCCGCACTGCTATCGTGAGACCCCAAATGATCACGCGGAGGTACTCGTGCCCGAGCAGCCGACGATGTCGATCAAGGTCACGATCGCGCCGCAGGTCGCGGGTGGCCTCGAAGCGCTCGTCCGCGACGTCCTGAGCCGCGCCGCCAAGGAGAGGAAGAGCGCCCGGCCCGTCAGGAACAGGGCCCAGGGCACGGTGCACGGCACGGTGTTCCAGATCGGCAACGTGGAAGGCGACTTTCACCACCACGGGTAACCTATAGGGTCGTTGACCCAGGGGGCCGTGCTTGACCGGCAGCGAACGACTGCTCTTCTTCTTCATCGGACTGGTGACCACGTTCGTGTTCATCCGCATCAGCGTGCGGATGATCAGGGCGAAGGTCCGCTGGTGGCCGCGCAACATCGTGCACGGCGACACGCACGTGCATCACGTCGTGTTCGGCACCGTGCTGCTACTCCTGTCGAGCGTCACGGGCCTCGTCATCCCCGACGACCTGCACGGCGCCCGCCTGGCCGCCGCCGCAGGGCTCGGCGTGGGTGCTGCCCTGGTGCTGGACGAGTTCGCGCTGATCCTGCACCTGCGGGACGTGTACTGGACGAAGGCGGGCAGGCTGTCCGTGGACGCCGTGTTCCTCGCCATCGGCCTGACGGGCACGTTCCTGCTCGGCGCGCGCCCGCTCGGCTACGACGACGTGCTGCAGCTCAACCCGGACACGACACCGGCCGACACGTTCACGACCAGGCTGATCACCATCGGGGTCAACCTGTGCTTCGCGATCGTGGCGCTGCTGAAGGGCAAGATCTGGACCGGGTTGCTCGGCCTGCTCGTGCCGGTGGTGCCCGCCGTGGGTGCCGTGAGGCTCGCACGGCCCGGTTCACCGTGGGCGCGCTGGCGTTACCCGGAGGGCTCGCGCAAGCTCACGCGGGCGTATCGGCGCGAGGCGAGGATCCGGCAGCCGATCATCAAGGCGAAGATCGCCGTGCAGGAGTTCATCTCGGGACGTCACGACCTGCCTGATCAAGACAGGCCGTGACGGGGTCTGGCGCCGTGGCGCTACCCCCCGAGAATGTCCTGCTGCGCGCACACCTGAGCGAGGTCGCCGGCACACAGTTCCTGCGGCTTGACGACACCCTCTGTCACGAGCGTGCGCACGGTGCCCTTCTTGATCAGCGTCGCGCCGAGCAGCACTGACTTGATGTCGCGCCGCGCGACGGGATCCCGCAGGTTGCCGGTGGCGAGGTCATCGGCACCGTCCAGGTCTCCACGCGCGATCGCGATGGCCAGCCTGGCCGCGGCCTCCGCCTCGTCCCGCACCGGCTTGTAGACCGTGATGCACTGGTCACCGCGCAGCACGGCCCGCAGACCGTCCACAGTGGCGTCCTGCCCGGTGACCGGGACCTTGCCCGCCAGGTTCCTCTTCTTGAGCACACCGATGACCGCGCCGGCCAGGCCGTCGTTGGCCGCGACCACGCCGTCGACCTTGCCGCCGTTGTCGTTCAGGATCTGCTCGAACAGCTGGCCGCCGAGCTCGTTGTTCCAGTCGGCGACCGGCTGCGACTTCACGAGTCTCAGCGCGCCGCTGTCGTACTTCGACGACAGCCGCGACTTCTGACCCTGCGTGAAGAGCGTGGCGTTGTGGTCGGTCGGCGCGCCCTCGATCTCGATGATCTGGGCACCCGGCTTGTTGCCGAGGCACTCCACCAGGCCGTCGGCCTGGAGCTGGCCGACGTTCACGCTGTCGAAGCCGACGTGGTACTCGGCCTGACCACCGAGCGTCACGCGGTCGTAGTCGATGACCGGGATGCCCGCGGCTTTCGCCTTCTTCTGCACAGCGAGGCCACCCGCCGCCGACAACGGCGTGATCATCAAGACCTTCACCTTGCGACGGATCATCTCGTCGGCGATCTGCGCGAACTTCCCCTCGTCGCCCTCGGCGTTCTCCATGAACGGTTCGATGTCCGCGTAGTTGAACGCCTGGGTGAGCAATGGACGATCTTGTTCTTCCCAGCGCGTGGAAGTCGTTCGGTCGGGAAGGATTACCCCGACGATTGGTTTGGGTCCACGCGCGGGCAGCGTCGGAGCACCCTGACCTGCATCACCGCAGCCAGAGAGGAGAAAGAGCAGGCACGCCGACGATGCCATTACGCGTCTTCGCATAAACGCGGAGTTCATCGCTTGAAACTTGTTAAGTCAAGATTTCGCGGGCCCCCATCACCCTCCGCTTCCGATCGGCTACAGTTCGATTCCGTACGAAAGGCGCTGATGCGTGAGGAAATTTCGTGTCAGTGTGTCGGACTTGGGCGGCAATCGGGGGCCGCGCCGTGTTGTTGGATCCAGCCCTGACCGGGTGTGAGGAGACAGCTAGGTGAGAACGCGCAGAACCGTGATGGCGGTGGCGGCATCGGTGTCGCTGATCGCGGCGGGTACTTCGGCGGCGGGGGCAGCGCCGGCCTCGACCGCGGGCCAGCAGACCACCGAGTACACAGTCCTGCTGGAGGATCCCGGAAACCGCGACTTCGCGATCGACGCCGTGCACGCGGCGGGCGGCGAAGTGCTGCGGGACAACAGGGAGATCGGCCTGCTGACCGTGAAGGCGCCCGCGAACGGGTTCGTGGAGAAGGTGTCCGCGTCGAAGGAGATCGTCGGCGCCGCACGCACCAAGCCGATCGGTCACGCTCCCGCGGCGAAGGCCGAGAAGGTCAAGCGCGACAACGTAGAGAAGGAGAACAAGGCCGCACAGGCGAACAAGGCCCCCGCCGAGTCGAAGTCGACCGCAGGCATGGACCCGCTGGACGGCGACCTGTGGGGCCTTAACCTCGTCCGCTCCAACATCGCGCGCGCCAAGCAGGCGGGCGACAAGCGCGTGTACGTCGGCATTCTCGACACCGGTGTGGACGGTTCACACCCGGACATCGCGCCGAACTTCAACAACGAGCTGTCGCGCAACTTCACCGTCGACATCCCCAACGACGCCGACGGCGGCGAGTTCGACGGCCCCTGTGAGTTCCGCGGCTGCGTCGACCCGGCGAACTGGGACGACGGCGGCCACGGCACGCACGTCGCAGGCACCATCGGCGCCGCTGCCAACGGCTTCGGCATCTCCGGTGTCGCACCGAACGTGTCGCTCGTGAACATCCGCGGCGGCCAGGACTCCGGCTCGTTCTTCCTGCAGCCGGTCGTCGACGCCCTGACCTACGGCGCCGACATCGGCCTGGACGTCATCAACATGTCGTTCTACGTCGACCCCTGGTACATGAACTGCATCAACGACTCCACGGCCACGCCGGAGGAGCAGTTGGAGCAGCAGACGATCATCGCGTCCGTGCAGCGCGCCCTGAACTACGCGCACCGCAAGGGCGTCACGCTGATCGGCGCGGGCGGCAACAACCACGAGGACCTGGGCAAGCCGCGCACCGACACCATCAGCCCGAACTACCCGCCGGGCCACAACCGCCCGCGCCCGGTGGACAACGCCACCTGCCTCAACCTGCCGACCGAGGGCAACCACGTCATCTCGGTGTCCTCGCTGGGTCCGTTGACCGAGAAGGCCGACTACTCGAACTACGGCCTCGAGCAGACCGCGATCTCGGCTCCCGGTGGTTACTTCCGCAGCGGCCTCGGCACGCCGTGGTACCGCACCAACGAGAACATGATCCTGTCGACCTACCCGCGCAACGTCGCACTCGCCGAGGGCGCGATCGACGAGGCAGGCAACATCACCGAGAAGGGCCTCGCCGCGGGCGTGAAGAAGGCCGTGCAGGGCGACAAGGTCGGCTACTACCAGTTCCTGCAGGGCACCTCGATGGCCGCCCCGCACGCTTCCGGTGTCGCCGCGCTGATCGTCAGCCAGTACGGCAAGAAGGACAAGAACCGCCCCGGCCTCACCCTCGACCCCGACAAGGTCGAGAAGATCCTGTACAAGACGGCGATCCAGCGGGCCTGCCCGAACCCGCGCACCGTCTCGTACGTGAACGTGGGCCGGTCGCCGGAGTTCGACGCCACCTGCGAGGGTGACGCGAAGTTCAACGGCTTCTACGGACACGGCATCGTGGACGCCTACGGTGCTGTGACCCGCGGCGGCCAGTTCCTGTAATTCCGCTTGCACCGCAAAGGCTCCCGGCTCCGGCCGGGAGCCTTTGTCGTGCGGGGCTTGTCGCGCAACCGCTCTCACGCTACGGTGCCCCACACAAGTCGCCGCCGATCCCTCATCGGAACGGAGCGACATGAAGACGTTTACACGGCTGGCCGCAGCGGTTCTGTGCGCGGCGGCCCTCGTCACGCCGGGCACCGCACAGGCCTCGGACCTGACCGACCCGGAGCTCAAGGACATCGCCATGCAGCTGGTGTCCAGCGCGGAAAACTCCTCTTTGGACTGGCGCGCCCAGTTCGGCTACATCGAGGACATCAACGACGACCGCGGCTACACCGCGGGCATCATTGGCTTCTGCAGCGGCACCGGCGACATGCTCGACCTGGTCCGCCTCTACCGCGACTGGAAGCCGGGCAACGTCCTCGAGAAGTACCTGCCGGCCCTGGAAAGCGTGAACGGCACCCCGTCCCACGAAGGCCTGGACCCGACGTTCCCAGGCGACTGGCACACCGCTGCCACCGACAGCACCTTCCGGGACGCCCAGGAACACGAACGCGACCGCGTGTACTTCACCCCGGCGGTCAGCCGCGCCAGGCAGGACGGCGTCCAGGCCCTGGGCCAGTTCATCTACTACGACGCGATCGTCATGCACGGCGACAGCGGAGGTGACCTGGGCTTCTCCAGCATCCGCCAGCGCGCCCTCGACACCGGCGCCCGCCCGCCGGCGGAGGGCGGCGACGAAACCACGTGGCTGCACGCGTTCCTGGACGCACGTGTCTGGGCGATGAAGCAGGAGCCCGCCCACGAGGACACCAGCCGCGTCGACACGGCGCAGCGCCGCTTCCTCAACGAGGGCAAGCTCAACCTCGAACGCCCGCTGCAGTGGCACGTCTACGGCGAGCCGTACGAGATCCGATGACCCAAACGTGCCCATTGTCCGTTTCGCGAATTAGTAAAGACACTTGCCAATAAAGGTATGGACCCCTTACCGTTGCTCTCACGCCGCCCGGGACCCCACCATCCCTGCCCCGGAGGAACCTCGTGAAGATTTCAGGTCGCCTCGCGGCCGCGCTGCTGGCGTGCGCCGCGCTCATCACCACCACCGCACCGACCGCCTCTGCGGCCAACCTCGACGAACCGCGCCTCAAGGACATCGCGATGCAGATCGTGTCCAGCGCGGAGAACTCCTCTTTGGACTGGCGCGCCCAGTTCGGCTACATCGAGGACATCAAGGACGGCCGCGGGTACACCGCGGGCATCATCGGGTTCTGCAGTGGCACCGGTGACATGCTCGACCTGGTCGAGCTGTACAAGACCCGCAAGCCGGGCAACGTGCTGGAGAAGTACCTTCCCGCACTGCGCAAGGTGAACGGGACGGCCTCGCACTCCGGCCTGGATCCCAACTACACCAAGGACTGGAAGACCGCGGCCAAGGACTCCGTGTTCAAGGCGGCACAGGAGTCCGAGCGCGACCGGGTGTACTTCAACCCGGCCGTGAAGCAGGGCAAGGCCGACGGCGTGCGCGCCCTGGGCCAGTTCGCCTACTACGACGCGATCGTCGTGCACGGTGACGGTGGCGACAAGACCAGCTTCAGCAACATCCGCAAGCGCGCGCTCGGCAAGGCGAAGCCGCCGTCACAGGGCGGCGACGAGCGCACCTGGCTCAACGCCTTCATGGACGCCCGCGTGTGGGCCATGAAGCAGGAAGCGGCCCACGAGGACGTCTCCCGCATCGAGACCGCGCAGCGCGTGTTCCTCAAGGCAGGCAACTTCGACCTGAAGACGCCGCTGAAGTGGAAGGTCTACGGCGACAGCTATACGATCAACTAATCCTGTTTTGCGATGAAGGGAACCTTCCTCCACCCTCCACGTGAGGTGGGGGAAGGTTCCCTTCATCGTTCACCAGAACCGGTTACAGCTGCGTCCAGTCGAGCACGGGGGCCGCGAAGTCGCGGATCGACGCCAGCAGGCCCAGCCGCGCGGCCTTCACCTTCTCGTCCTCGGCCATCACCAGCACCTCGTCGAAGAACGTGTTGATCGGTGCGGTGAGGCCTTCGGCGGCAGCGACGAACGCCGCCAGGCCCGTGACCTCACGCGAGACGCCATCGAACGCCTTGTGCAGCGCCACTTCCGCGGGCTCCGACAGCACCGAGGCGTCGTAGGAGGCGGCGACGTCGGCAGGCACGATCCGGCGCACGCGCTGCAAAGCCGCAACGAGTGCGTCGAAGGACTCGTTGCCCGCCAAAGACTCCAGCTGCGTCAGCGTCTCGTCGGCCAGCACCGGCGAGTCGGCCAGCGGTAGCACCGCCTGCACGAACCGGTGCTCGTGGCCGGCGTCGAGCAGCGCCTGCTCGTAGCGCCGCACCGCGAACTCCCTGGCCGTCTCCAGCGCCTCCGCGGACACCGACAACCCTTCGGCGGCAAGCGAAAGCGCCTTCGACAGCGTGATCTCGCGCAGGCCGGGGAACGCCCGCAGCACCGACACCGCACCCAGGGCCGCGCGCCGCAGACCGAACGGGTCCGACGAACCGGTCGGCTGGGCACCGATGCCGAACAGACCCGCCAGGAGGTCGAAGCGGTCCGCCAGCGACAGCAGCGCACCCGGCACCGACGACGGCAGCGCGTCACCGGCCGAACGCGGGAGTTCCATCTCCCACAACGCCAGAGCGACCTCCGGGGTCTCCCCCGCCCGTGCCGCGTACTCGCGCGCCATCACACCGGCGAGCGACGACAGCTCGATCACCATCTGCGAGCCGAGGTCGAACTTGGCCAGCGCGCCCGCGCGGTCGAGCGTCTCGCGGTCGACGTCGACGACCGTGGCGAACCGGGAAGCCAGCGCGGCGATCCTGGACGCTCGGTCGGCCATCGAGCCCAGCTTGTCCGCGAACGTCAGCTTCGCGAGGCCCGACTTCATCTCCTCCAGCGGCGTCTTGAGGTCGGCCCGCCAGAAGAACGCCGCGTCCTCGTACCGCGCCCGCAGGACGGCCTCGTTGCCCGCCCGCACCAGGTCGGCGTCGACGGACCCGTTCGCCACCGCCACGAAGTGCGGCAGCAGGGAACCGTCGGCGGAGCGGACGGGCAGGTAGCGCTGGTGCTTGCGCATGACCGTCGTGAGGATCTGGGCGGGCAGCTCCAGGTACCGCTCCTCGAACGAGCCGAGGATCGGCGTCGGCCACTCGACCAGGTTCGTCACCTCGTCCAGCAGCCCCTCGACCTCGACGACACCGCCGACCGACGCCGCGAGCTCCTGCGCGGCCTCCACGATCGAGGCGGCACGGACCGAGGCGTCTGCCTGAATGCCGTGCGACTGCAGGAACTCCAGATAACCGTCCGCAGTGGACACTTCCACCACGGGCAGGTCGGCCGTCCGGTGCACCCGAGTCACGGTCCCGGAAGCCAGCGACGACACCGCGACCGGCACCGGCGTGTTCCCCAGCAGCGCGAGCAGCCAGCGGATCGGCCGGGTGAACGACAGCTTCGGGTCGTTCCACTTCATGTTCTTCTCGGCCCGCAGGTCCGACACGACCTCGGCCAGCAGGCCGCTCAGCACCTCGACGGCACCGCGACCGGCGTCGGTCCTGGTCAGCGCGACGAACTCGACGCCGTTCTCCTCGACCCGCCCCAACGCCGACACCTCGACGCCCTGGCCGCGTGCGAAGCCCTGCACGGCCTTCGTCGGGTTGCCGTCGGCGTCGAACGCGGCGGAGACCCGCGGGCCGCGCACAGTGCGCTCGGCGTCCGGCTCGCGCGGCGCCACCGCGGGCACCAGCACGACGATCCGGCGCGGAGTGCCGTGCACGGTCACCTCGCCGTGCGTCAGCCTGGTCGCGCCGAGCTTCGCGGTGACCGCCTCGCGCACGGCGTCGATGGTCCGCAGCACCTCGGCGGGCGGCAGCTCCTCGGTGCCGATCTCGAACAGCAGGGTCGCCGGCGCGGAAACGTCCTCAAAGGACGAAGGCAGCGCGGCGGGAGCGAGAACCTCCGCCACACCAAGCGGGTGCCCGAGCTCCTCGCGCCGCTCGGCCCACAGCTGCGCGACCCCGCGCGCCAGCCCGCGCATCCGGCCGAACGCACGGGCGCGCTCGGTCGTCGAGATCGCGCCACGCGCGTCGAGCACGTTGAACAGGTGCGAGCACTTCAGCACGAAGCTGTGCGCCGGCACCGGCAGGCGCGCGTCGATCATGCGCTGCGCCTCGCCCGCGAACTCCTGGTAGAGCTTCTTGTTCCGCTCCACGTCCGCGTCGTCGAGGTAGTACCGCGACATCTCGTACTCGGCCTGGCCGAACGCCTCGCCGTAGGAGATTCCGGGCGCGTACGCGATCTTCTTGAAGTGGTCGACGCCCTGCAGCGCCATCATGATCCGCTCGATGCCGTAGGTGATCTCCACCGACACCGGGTCGAGCGTCATGCCGCCGGCCTGCTGGAAGTAGGTGAACTGGGTGATCTCCAGGCCGTCGAGCCAGACCTCCCAGCCCAGCCCCCACGCGCCCAGCGCGGGTGAGGCCCAGTTGTCCTCGACGAACCGGACGTCGTGCGCGCGCACGTCGATGCCCAGCGCCTCCAGCGAACCGAGGTAGAGCTCCTGAGGGTCGCCCGGATCCGGCTTGAGGATCACCTGGAACTGCGTGTGCGTCTGCAGCCGGTTCGGGTTCTCGCCGTAACGGGCGTCGTCGGGCCGCACCGAGGGCTCGACGTACGCGACGCGCCACGGCTCGGGACCCAGCACGCGCAGCACGGTGGCGGGGTTCAGCGTTCCCGCTCCGACCTCGGTGTTGAAGGGCTGCACCACGATGCAGCCACGATCGGTCCAGTACTTGGTCAGCGCGAGCAGCGCGTCCTGCATCGTCAACACGGGGTCGAGTCTACGAAACGGACAAAACCGCTGGTCAAGGGGCCTGAAACGGGTGGCGTTCGCCACTGTGTCACGCTGTGACCAACCGAGTGGGGCTCCCACGCGTCTACTTGGGGTACCCGGATGTGCTGAGAGGAGTGGGTGTGGACAACCGGCCGCCGCGGCCAGGAGAACCGAACGGGACTCCCAGGCGACCCTCCGCCACCCCGCGTCCCCAGGCGGGTCAGCCCCGCCGTCCCCAGGTGCCTCCGCGCAGCTCAGAGCCCCCGCGCAGGCAGCAGCCGAACCGCGCGGAGCCGCCACGGCGCGAGCCCCCGAAGGGCTCCGAGCCGCCGCGCAAGGAGCCGTCGCGCAAGGAGCCGCCCCGAAGGGAGCCTCCGCGCCGCGAGACGGCGAACCGGAGCGAGCCGCCCCGCCGCGCCCCCCAGCGCGCCGGTGCCTCCTCGTCGGCCTCGCGCCCGCGTCCGCTGGCCGACCGCCCGACGGTCCGCACCACACCGGCGAAGGCGAAGACCCCGGCTTCCCCCGCACCCCGGCCGCGGCCCAGGCCCGCCACCCGCAGGCCGAGCGCGGCGAAGCGTGGCGCGTCCACCGGCGCCAAGATCTTCGTCAGCATGATCTCCGCGACGATCCTGCTGGTCACGGGCATCGCGTGGCAGAACCTGAACTCGCTGACCCAGAACCTGACCAAGCAGGACCTCAACGTCGCCGACGCCGGGGAGAAGCCCGCCGACGGCGCGATCGACATCCTGCTCGTCGGCATGGACAGCCGCACCGACTCCAAGGGCAACCCGCTGCCGCAGAACATCCTCAACGAACTGCAGGCTGGCGGCAGCGACGACGGCGGTTTCAACACCGACACGCTGATCCTGGTGCACATCCCGAACGACAGCGGCAAGGCCTACGCGGTGTCGTTCCCCCGCGACTCCTACGTGAAGATCGCGGGCGGCTTCGGGCGTCACAAGATCAACTCTGCCTACGGTTACGCCAAGGGTCAAGCTGCCGAGAAGCTGCAGCGCAGCGGCAAGAGCCCGCAGGAAATCGAGATGGAGACCCGCAAGGCGGGCGCGAACAACCTGATCGAGACCATCCAGAACCTGACCGGCGTCACGATCGACCACTACGCCGAGGTCAACCTCGTCGGCTTCTACGACATCACCAAGGCCATCGGCGGCATCGACGTCTGCCTCAACAACAACGTCCGCGACAGCTTCTCCGGCGCGAACTTCAAGGCAGGGCCACAGACCATCGAGGGCAAGAACGCGCTGGCGTTCGTCCGGCAGCGCCACGGCCTGCCGATGGGCGACCTCGACCGCGTCGTGCGCCAGCAGGTCTTCATGGCGGGTCTGGCCAAGAAGATGCTCTCGGCGGGCGTGCTCACCGACAGCAAGAAGCGCAACGACATGATCAAGGCCGTCGGTGGCGCGATCGTGCTCGACGACGGCTGGGACATCACGAAGTTCGCCCTGCAGATGAAGGACATGACGGGCGGCAACATGACGTTCCAGACCATCCCGACGGGCAACCCGGATCTGAAGACCCCCGAGGACGGCTCCGCGGTCGAGGTCGACGAGTCCGAGGTCAAGACGTTCGTGAAGAACCTCGGCAAGGCCCCCGCGTCCTCGTCGGCGCCGGACCCGAAGTTCAACAACGCCTCCGTCACCGTCGACGTCCGCAACGCCTCCGGCGTCCCGGGCCTCGCGGGCCAGGTGCTGCAGTCGCTCGTCGCGAAGGGCTTCGTGGCGGGCCAGCCGGGCAACGCCGAGGCGATGTCGAAGTCGGTCGTCCGCTACGGCAAGGGCGGCGAGGACGGCGCCAACGCGGTCCAGAAGGCCCTCGGCGGCCTGAAGATCGAGGAGGACGTGAACGTGCCCGCCGGCCGGGTCCGCGTCTTCCTCGGCTCCGACTACTCGGGTCCGGGCGCGCAGGGCTTCACGGGCTCCGCGCTGCTCGACCTGGACGGTGCGCGGCAGCAGCCGGCCCCCGACCCGAACGCCCCCAAACCCATCACGGCAGACGGCGTGCGCTGCGTAAACTGATACCCAGAGTAGAGACGCATACCCCGTTCGGGCGATTCTGCGAGTAAGTTGCGTAATCACCGAAGAACTGGCGCCTTCCATCACCGTGAGACCCGCTCACGGGGTGGAGGGACCAGGTGCAAACCGCGAACGGCAAAATCGACACAGCGGCGTACCAGCGCGTGCTCGGTGATGAGATCCGCAGCCTTCGCAAGCAGCGCGGCTGGACCCGCAAGGAGCTGAACAGGCGCCTGCAGACCGAGATCTCGCTGCAGACGCTGGCCACGTACGAACTGGGCACGCGCCAGTGCTCGGTCGTGCGTCTGGTGGAGATCTGCCAAGCCCTCGACGTTCCGGCACACGAAGTCCTCGCTCGTGTGCACGAGCGCTTCTTCGGCGACACCCCCGCCGGGCACCTGACCCTGAACCTCACCGCGGTCGCCACCACCGACGACCCGCGCCTGGTTCCGTTGCGCAGGTGGGCCGCAGGACGCCTGCACGTGCTGCCGCCGGGTGCGTCCACGGAAGTGCACCTCGACCTGCCGGCGTTGGAGAACATGGCTCAGCTGTGCCAACTCCCGACCGTGGAGCTCGTGCGGACTCTGCGCACACTGGGCCTCTAGTTGTACCGAACCCCGTTCACACCAACGCAACGACCGCCCGGAAAGGTTCAACCACCACCGCCGGTAGCATCGCGAGGGTGAACGATTCCCCCGCCCGCCTCCCTCTGCGCACCGCGGCCGCAGTGAAACTGGGCAACCTGAGCTCCACGCTGTCCCAGAAGATGGGTCTCGGCGCAGGCGGCATGATCGGCGGCCGGGTGGCGCTGAAGCTCGACCCGCAGGCGCTGAACCGCTTGACGCAGGGCCGCAAGGTCGCCGTGGTGACAGGCACGAACGGCAAGACCACCAGCACGATGATGCTGGCCAGGGCCGTCTCCGCGCTCGGCGAGGTCGCCACGAACCACAGCGGCGCGAACATGCCCGACGGTCACGTGACGGCGCTGTCGAAGCAGCCGGACGCCCCGTACGCCGTGCTGGAGTGCGACGAGGGCTACTTCCCCGCCGTCGCCGGTGCGAGCAACCCGGCCGTCGCGATGATCCTGAACCTGTCGCGCGACCAGCTGGACCGCGTCGGCGAGGTGCGCACGATCGAGCGCTCGCTGCGCGACACCATCACCGCGCTCAAGGACTGCACGATCGTCGCCAACTGCGACGACGTGATGGTGACGAGCGCGGCCTGGAACGCGCAGAAGGTCATCTGGGTCGCCACCGGCACCGGCTGGCACCACGACTCGGCGAGCTGCCCGCGCTGCGGCAACCCGATCCAGTGGCAGGGCGAGCACTGGCACTGCACGGGCTGCGACCTCGCGCGCCCGCACCCGAACTGGATCACCGCCGACGAGGCGATGATCACCCCGGACCACCAGAAGATCGAGCTGCGCCTCACGCTGCCGGGCAAGTTCAACCAGGCCAACGCCGTCATGGCGTCGGCAGCCGCGCACGCGCTGGGCGTGTCCACCGACGAGGCGGTCCGCCGTCTGCGCGGCGTGTCCAACGTGAGCGGCCGCTACCGCACGATCCACCGCAACGGCCGCAGCGCGCGCCTGCTGCTCTCCAAGAACCCCGCGGGCTGGAGCGAGACCCTCACGGTCGTCAAGGAGGCCAACCACCCAGCCGTCCTGGTGATCAACGCCCAGGAGGCCGACGGCCGCGACCTGAGCTGGCTGTGGGACGTGCCGTTCGAGCGGCTGCAGGGCCGCACCGTCATCGCGTCCGGCGAGCGCGCGACCGACCTCGCCGTCCGCCTCACCTACGCCGAGGTCGAGCACACGATCGTGCCCGACCCGCTGAAGGCCATCGACCAGATGCCGCAGGGGGCGGTCGAGGTCATCGCCAACTACACCGCGTTCCGCGACTTGAATGCCAGGGCTGCCGCTGATGAGTGAGTCGACAATCCAGATCGCGCTCGTGCTGCCGGATCTCCTCGGCACCTACGGGGACTTCGGCAACGCCGTCGTGCTCGAGAAGCGCATGACGTGGCGCGGCATCTCCGCCGAGATCGTGCCGATCAACTACGGCCAGCCGGTGCCGGACTCGTGCGACATCTACGTCGTCGGCGGCGGTGAGGACACGGCCCAGACGCTCGCCGTGAAGCACCTGCGCGAGCACCCCGGCCTGCAGCGCGCCGTCACGAAGAACGCCGTGGTGCTGGGCGTCTGCGCCGGCATCCAGATCTTCGGTGAGAGCTTCACCCGTGCCGACAACGTCACCCACCCCGGCATGGGCCTGATCGACTCGACGTCGCACGCGGGCGGCAGCCGGGCGATCGGCGAGGTGCTCGCCGAGCCCGCGAACGGCCTGTTCGAAGGCGTGCTGACGGGTTTCGAGAACCACCAGGGCCGCACCGTGCTGGGCCCGTCCGCCCGTCCCCTCGCGCACGTCAAGGTCGGCACCGGCAACGACGGCAGCGTCGAGGGCGCGGTGCAGGGCCGGATCGTGTGCACCTACCTGCACGGACCGGTGCTGCCGCGCAACCCGCAGCTCGCCGACCTGCTGATCGAGTGGGCGACGGGCACGAAGGTCGCGCCGCTCGACCTCCCGGCCGTCTCCGCTATGCGTGCGGAGCGAGTTCGGGCAGCTTCCTGAGTTTCTCCGCGACACCCGGCCAGATCACGGCCATCACGTAGTCGGTCGCGAGCGCGGGTCCCACCGAGGGCCTGCGCTCGCACCACACCGCGAGCCGTTCACACGCGCCGACGACGATCTCGGCGAACGCCTCCGCCTCCAGCTGGTCGATCTCCGGCGCGAACGACACCAGCACGGATCCGATCATGTCCGTCTGCTGCTGCCTGATCCCCTCGACCTCCTCCTGCGCCGACGGTACGGCGATCGCCGCCTCCTGCCGCAGCAACGCCCAGGACCTCTGGTGGTCGACGATGAACTCGAAGAACGCCCTGAGCCCCAGCCTGAGGAACTCCTCCGGGCTCCCGGCGCCCGCGATGGCCGCCGCCGTCTTCTCGCGCAGCTCGGTGCGCGCGCGGTGGATGCAGCCGATGAGCAGGCCTTCCTTCGAGCCGAAGTACTCGTAGAGCATCGGCTTGGAGACGCCGACGCGTTCGGCGATCTCGTCCATCGACGTGGCCAGATACCCCTGTTCGGCGAAGATCTCCTCGGCGACGGTGAGCATCTGCGCCATGCGCTGGGCCTTGGGCATGCGGCGCCGGGGCGCAGGTGCGGTCACGACCGGAGTCTACCGCTCGTAACTTACTTCGAGTAACCTACTGCGAAGTAGGCAACGGCCAGCGGAGGGACGTCCCATGCATCGAGAGACGAAAGTGCTCGTCATCGGCACCGGCTTCTCCGGCCTCGGCATGGCCATCGAGCTGAAGCGGCGCGGCGAGCACGACTTCGTGGTCCTCGAGAAGGCGAGCGACCTCGGTGGCACCTGGCGCGACAACTCCTACCCCGGCTGCGCGTGCGACGTGCCGTCGCACATGTACTCGTTCTCGTTCGAGCTGAACCCGAAGTGGTCGCGAATGTTCGCCGAGCAGGGCGAGATCTGGGACTACCTGCGCCGCGTCGCCGACAAGTACCGGCTGCGGCCGCACATCCGCTTCGACACCAAGGTCTCCGGCGCACAGTGGGACGACGAGGCCAAGCGCTGGGAGGTCACGACCGAGCAGGGCGACACGTACACGGCTACCGCGCTCGTGGCCGGCGTCGGCGCGTTGCACATCCCGAACATCCCGGAGCTGCCGGGAATCGAGAACTTCAACGGCACGACGTTCCACTCGGCGCAGTGGGACCACGACTACGACCTGACCGGCAAGCGCGTCGCCGTCGTCGGCACCGGTGCGTCCGCGATCCAGTTCGTGCCGAAGATCGCTCCGCACGTCGGCTCGATGAAGATCTTCCAGCGCACGCCGCCGTGGATCATGCCCAAGGCGGACCGCGAGATCAACGGCTGGGAGCAGAAGCTGTTCCGCGCCTTGCCCTTCACGCAACGGCTCTACCGCGACTTCGTCTACTGGGTCCGCGAGTCGAGCGCGTTCGGGTTCGCGATCAACCCGCGGATCATGCGGTTCGCCCAGCGAATCGCGTTGCGGCACATGAAGAAGCAGGTGCCGGACGCGTCGTTGCGCCGCAAGCTGAAGCCCGACTACACGATGGGCTGCAAGCGGGTGCTGATCTCCAACGACTACTACCCCGCCCTGGGGTACCCGACCGTGGACCTGGTGACGGACCAGATCACCGAAGTGCGCGAGAAGTCCATCGTGGACAGTGCGGGCGTCGAGCACGAGGTCGACGTCATCATCTACGGCACCGGTTTCCACGTCACCGACTCGTTCGACTACCTGGACATCCAGGGCAAGGGCGGCGTCGACCTCGCGAAGCAGTGGCGTGAGAAGGGGATCGAGACCTACTACGGCATCACGGTCTCGGGCTTCCCCAACCTGTTCTTCCTGCTGGGCCCCAACACCGGACTCGGCCACAACTCGGTCGTGTTCATGATCGAGTCGCAGATCCGGTACGTCTCGCAGTGCCTCCAGCTCCTCGACAAACACCGCGCAGCGGAGCTGGACGTGCGACCGGAGGCCCAGCAGGAGTTCAACCGCGAGATCCAGGGCAAGCTCACCAAGGGCGTGTGGACCCAGGGTGGTTGCCAGAGCTGGTACCTCGACGCGCAGGGCGTGAACCGCACCGTGTGGCCGGGATTCACCTGGCGGTACTGGATGCGGACCAAGCGCGTGCGCGCCGAGGACTACGTGCTCACCGCTGCCAGGAAATCTACGGCTTCACGATGACCTTCAGGGCGGTCCGCTCGTCCATCGCCTGGTAGCCCTGGGCGACGTCGTCGAGTGAGACCGTCTTGTCGAACACGGGACCGGGGTCGATCCGCCCGGCGAGCACGTCGGCCAGCAGCTCCGGCAGGTAC
Source organism: Lentzea nigeriaca (assembly GCF_016907955.1). GTDB lineage: Bacteria > Actinomycetota > Actinomycetes > Mycobacteriales > Pseudonocardiaceae > Lentzea > Lentzea nigeriaca. Next base: position 328,389 of record NZ_JAFBCX010000006.1, read on the forward strand.
GCGCGCACCGGCGCGACACCGCCGCCGATGCTGATGTTGCGGCCGAACAGCTTGCCGAGCGGCAGCCCCGGCATCTCGTGCGGCACACCGACGTACCCGATCCTGCCGCCGTCGCGCACGATGCCCATCGCGGTCTCCCACGACTGCTCGGTGCCGACGCATTCGAGGACACTTGATGCCCCGAGCCCGCCGGTCATCTCCTTGATCCGCTCGACCGCGGCCTCACCGCGCTCGGCGACCTGGTCCGTGGCACCGAAGAGCTTGGCGATCTTCGCGCGGTCCTCGTGCCGTCCCATCGCGATGATCCGCTCGGCACCGAGCCGCTTGGCCGCGAGTACGCCGCACAGGCCGACCGCGCCGTCACCGACGACCGCGACGGTGCTGCCGGGCCCGACCCCCGCGCCGATGGCAGCGTGGTGACCGGTACCCATGACGTCGGACAGGCTCAGGAACGCGGGCAGCAGCTCCGGTGACGCGTCTGCGGGGACGCGCACGAGGGTGCCGTCGGCGAGCGGCACGCGCACGGCCTCACCCTGCCCGCCGTCGCTGCCCTTGCTGCCCCAGAAGCCACCCGAGCGGCACGAGGTCTGCAGCCCGGCCTGGCAGTACGCGCAGGTGCCGTCGCTCCACACGAACGGCGCGATCACGCGGTCGCCGACGTTGACGGACTTGACCTCGCTGCCGACCTCTTCGACGATGCCGAGGAACTCGTGCCCGATCCGCTGCCCGCTCTCGCGCTTGGCCACGCCGCGGTACGCCCACAGATCGCTGCCGCAGATGCACGCGAGCTCGACCCGCACGACGACGTCGGTCGCGTCCTTGACGGCCGCGTCCGGCACGTCCTCAACGCGGATGTCACGGGTGCCGTAGATCGTCGTAGCCCGCACGTGGCGCCTCCTCTGCCTCGTTGCCCAACCGTGACATCGTGCTCCTGCCGGGCCGTTCCCGCCGAATCGAGACGTTGTGGAGTTGGTTACGAGGCCGGGTCACGCCCGCCTGCCCCGGTAACGCCGCGGTCCGGCGCCGCGACGGAGCGTGTACCAGCGAACCCCGTGGAGCGCCACATGATGCTTGCCGACCACGTCGTGAACCTCGTCTACGCGCAGGATCAGACCGTGCCACCGGGGTCGCTGACGGAGAAGATCGTCCTGCTGGTCGCCGGTGCGGTGGCGGGCGCCTTGCTGGGGTTCCTCTCGAACTTCGCGCTCGACCGGATCAAGGCGCGGCGCGAGCCCACCAAGCGGCTGTCCTGGGACGCGTCGGTGCGTCGCGCGCTCATCGACGTGAGCGACGAAATCAAGTCGAAGGTGCGCTTCTTTTACGAGGGCACACAGGTCACCGCACTCACCCATGTCAGGTGCACGGTCACCAACACCAGCAACCAGGTGGTGAGGGACCAGGAACTCAGGTTCCCGTTCCCCGACAAGGTGACGGTGCTGGAGCACTACCTCGACCCGGTGCCGGAGCAAGAGCTCGGCGTCGCGCCCATCGCGAAAAGCCCGGAGGGCCACGTCCGCTATCGGATCGGGCACCTCGAGCGCAACGAAGCCGTGGTCTTCAACCTCGTCACCGCGGGCGGCGAGCTCGGCGAGTGGAAGCCGTACTTCCACAACCCCGCGGGTGACGTCGACCACCAGCGCCGTGACGTCATCGGGCTCAAGCAGGACCAGGACCACCTGTTCCCGTTCTTCCTGATCCTGCTGCTCCTCCTGACGGTGCCGAGCGCCATCGACCTGATCCGCTTCGGCTACCTCAGCGATCTCGCCGCCTCCGCGGCGCGCGTCGGCCTGCTGCTCGCGATCGTGCCCCACGTGCGCCCGCTGGTGCGAATCGCCGAACGCCTGATCATTCGCACCAAGGAACCCACACAGGAGGGCACCAACGTGATGAGCGGTCATATCCACGGAAACGTTCTGATGGCGGGTCGCGTCGACGGCGGTGTCAACTTCGATCCCGAACGGCAGGAGCAGGCCGCGATCCTCGTCAACGGCGAGGTGGTCGCGGAGCACAAATCCTCAGGCGATCGCTGATCCTCCGGCCTACGATCGGGACGTGCTGATCAACACCGGCGCTGGCGCGCTGAAGCCAGAGGTCGCCGACGGTCTCGTGCGGGCGCACGGTGTCCGATATGCGACGGCTTCCCGGTTCGCCGAGCCGGAACCGTACACATGGGACGGTGTGCTCGACGCGACCCGGCGCGGCCCCGCCTGCCCGCAGCCGCCGTCGTCGCTCCTCCCCGTCGTCGGCAACTCGGTCGAGGGCCTGACGTTCGACGAGCACTGCCAGGTCCTCTCGGTCACCGCTCCCGTCGACGCCTCGGGCTTGCCGGTGATGGTCTGGTTCCACGGCGGCGCTTACGTGACGGGCAGCGGTGAGTCGGTGAAGTACGACGCTTCGTTGCTGGCGCTGGAAGGCGTCGTCGTGGTCAGCGTGAGCTACCGGCTCGGCGTCTTCGGTTACCTGGACGGAAATCTGGGCCTGCTGGACCAGCTCGTCGCGATGCGGTGGGTGCGCGACAACATCGCCGCGTTCGGCGGCGATCCCGCGAACGTGACGGCGTTCGGCCAGTCCGCGGGCGCGGACTCGGTCTACGCGCTGATGCTCACCTCCGACGAACCCCTGTTCCACCGTGCGATCCTGCAGAGCGCTCCGCTGGGCGCCCGCGGGCCCGAACGTGCCGAGATGACGGCTGCCCTGCGCGAGTTCATCTCCGTCGACGCCTCCACGCCGGTGGACGACGTGCTGGCCGTCCAGCAGGAGGTGCCGGCGGTGGTGGCGCGGTTCGCCCCGGCCGGCGGCATGCCGTTCGGCCCGGAGCTCGGCGACGTCAACCTCGCCCCGGCGGCGGCACGGGTCGAACTGCTCGTCGGGCACACCGCCGACGACGCCAGCCCGTACGTGGCGGCGAGTCCCGAGGCCTGGGACATCGCGACCGAGCTCGTGTTCGCCGGTCCTGCCCGGCAGCTGGCCCAGGACTGGATCACGGCAGGCGGACAGGCCGCGACCTTCAACTTCAAGTGGGCGCCAGCGGGTGCGCCTTGGGGCGCGTGCCACTGCATCGAGCTGCCGTTCCTGTTCGACCCGGCCGGGTGGGCGGGCGCGGGCATGCTGGCCGGGCAGCAGCCGGACCCGGCGCTGGCGCGGACCGTGCGGAGGCTGTGGGCCGGCTTCGCCGGAAACGGGTTGGACGCCCTGCCGTCGCGCTCGCTTGAATTGGGCGGGTGACCGACCGCGAGCGTTTGCGCACCACGTTCGGAGAGGACGCGGCTCGCTACCACCGAGCCCGCCCCGGCTATCCCCCGGAGCTGTTCGAGCAACTCAGAGGCCCGCGAATTCTGGAGATCGGTCCGGGAACAGGCCAGGCCACGCTGCCGCTGACCGCGCTGGGCGAAGTGACCGCGGTGGAGCTGAGCCCGGAGCTGGCCGCCATCGCCCGTCAGCACGCACCCCTCGCTCACGTCGAGGTCGCGGCGTTCGAGGAGTGGCCGCTGCCCGCGGAGCCGTTCGACCTCGTCGTGTCCGCGACGGCGTTCCACTGGCTCGATCCGCGGACCCGCATGGCGAAGTGCGCGGCCGCGTTGAAGCCGGGTGGTGCGCTGGCCGTGATCTCCACGCACCACATCGCCGGCGGCACCGAACAGTTCTTCGTGGACGTTCAGGAGTGCTACGAGCGCTGGGATCCCGCGACCCCGCCCAACCTCAGGCAGTCACCGGCCGACGACATCCCGCGTGAGTTCGACGCGAGCGACCTCTTCGACGAGCCCGAGTTCTTCAGATACGAGTGGGAGCAGGCCTACGACACCGAGGCGTACGTCGACCTGCTCCTCACGTATTCGAACCACATCGCGCTACCGGCCCGCGACCAGTTGATCGCGGACATCAGGCGCCTGATCGACACGCGCCACGGCGGCCGGGTCACGAAGCGGTACATGACCCAGCTCGCCGTCGCACGGGTCAGGAGCGCCTCGACCGGCGCACCATGACCACGGCGGCACCGCCCGCGCCCACGAGGGCGAGGCCGCCGAGGCCCAGAGGCAGCACGTCGAAGCCGGTGAACGCCAGTTCTTCTACTGCGGCGGCCGTCTGAGCCGGTGCCTGAGGCGCACCGCCGCCAGGTGGCGGAGGAGGCGTCTCCGTGCTGGTCGAAGGCGGCGGGGTCGACGAGGACGTCGACGGAGGCGTCTCACCGGGCTTGCAGCCCGTGTGCGCCGGGTTCGTGCGGCCCACACCGTGATTGGTGTCGCACTCGTAGCCGGCGTTGGCGTCCGAGCCGCCGGGCAGCTGGCCGGGCGGGTTCTTGTTGTCCGCCTTGCCCACACAGCCCGCGCACGGTTTGCCGACCGCTTCGCCGCCACCGTTGCCGTTGCCGGACGGTGAGCCGTCGCGCGTCGAGTCGTACGGGCCGTGGTCGTTCGCGCCGTTGCCGGTGAAGTCCGCGTTGGACGACGGCTGCGGCACCGAAGTGTCCTGGGTGGACTGTCCAGGTGGGACATGTGGGTTGTGGGTGATCCCGTTCCCCTTGCCGTCACCGGGATCGGCGAGCCCCAGTCCGGGGGCCAGTGCCAGCGCGGCGGCTGCGGCGAGTGCAGGAAGGAGCCGAGTTGCTTTCATGGCTTGAATATAAGCGGTCTGTGAGCCGCATCACATCGCTACCCACAGACCGCTTCAAGAAATACCGCTACGAACAGGTGATCCGCGGAGACGCCCAGTCACCGTGGTCGGAATTGATGCCGTCACCGGCGTCTGTGATGACCAACCGCAAGTTCTCGGCTTCGGTCAGTGACGCGGTGAGCTTCTTCGCCGGATCGGTTCCGGTCAGCCGCCCGGAATCCGCCACCTTCGTTGAATCTGCGAACAACTGGAAGACGACGGAACCCTTGCCCGCGGCCACTTCGTCGTCGACACCGACGTCCACAGTGACCGAAGAGCACTTGCGACCGAGGTAGAACTCAATGGTCGACGCCGCGTGCGCGCCGAAGCCCTTCGCGTGCGTGACACCGTTGATCGTCAGGGTCTTGCCGTCACCGGCGGCCTGGCTGCCGACGGACCTGTCGATCTCCACCGGGCCCCAGCCGTTCGTGGACGACGTGGCCTCGAACGCGGACAGGTCGGACACACCGGCGGGCGGGGTCGGCCGCGGACCGTCCCCCTTGGACACCCGGTAGATCACGGTGGCGAGAGACGGCACCGACGCCGAGATCGTGCCGGTCGTGGTGCGCGTGGACTTGGTCCACAGGTCCTTCAACGTCGCCGACCCGGACATGCCGATCTCGGACAGAGACGTCGAGATCGTCTGCGTGGAGCCGGACTTGTTGAACAGCGCCACCGCCTTGTCGCCGTTCGCCAGCGGCTTCACGATCACGTCGACGCCGGTCTTGCCGGTGGTGCGGATGCGCTTGCCCTGCACGCCGAGCTTGTCCTGGTCGACCGCGATGACGTCCTTGTTCTCCAGAATCGTGAACGTGTCGGACGAGACCTTGCGCAGATCCGAACCGATCAGCAACGGCGCTGCCATGATCGCCCACAACGAGAAGTGGCTGCGGTACTGCGTCGCACTCATCTTGCCGTTGCCGACCTCGAGCATGTCGGGGTCGTTCCAATGTCCAGGCCCCGCATAGGAATCAAGCACGACGTTCTTCTCGTAGATGTCCATCGTGCGCGGCCAGGTGTCGTTGATGTCACCGGTCGTGCGCCACAGATGCCCGGTGTCGGACGCCCACTCCCACGGCTTGTTCTGACCCCACTCGCACAACGAGAAAACGATCGGGCGACCGGTCTTCTTCAACGCGTCACGCATTTTGCGGTAGCGCTGCTTCGCGTCGACGCCCTGGTTGTTGCAGTTGTCGTACTTCAGGTAGTCGACGCCCCACGACGCGAACTGCTGGGCGTCGGAGTCCTCGTGGTCGAGGCCGCCGGGGAAGCCGTTGTCCTTGTTGCACGTCTTGGTTCCGGCGCTCGTGTAGATGCCGAACTTCAGGCCTTTGGAGTGCACGTAGTCCGCGACTGCCTTGATGCCGTTGGGAAAGCGCGTCTTGTTGGGGACGAGCTTGCCCTGGGCGTCACGGGTCTTCTCGGCCCAGCAGTCGTCGATGTTGACGTACTCGTAGCCCGCGTCCTTCAGGCCGCGGGAGACGAAGATGTCGGCGATTCCCTTGACCATCGCCTCGTTGAACTCCGCGCGGCAGGCGGTGGTGTTCCAGTTGTTGAAGCCCATCGGTGGGGTCAGGGCCAGGCCGTCCGGCAACGCCTGTGCGGCAGGGGCTACCAGGACAGCGCTGACCATCGCGGTCAGCACGGCCAGGGACAGGGTGCGCATGGGGCTTTCCTTTCCGAACATCACGCGGGTAGACCCCAGGCCTTGCCGGGGGTCGTGATGGCGACCGGCCGCACGGCCAGGTCGGGGCGGCGGCCCCTGGGGTGCACCAGGACTTCCTGCCCGCGGCCCAACGGGATCTCGAACGTCCCGTCGCCGCGGTCGTGGTACCGGACGGGACGGCCGGACGGCGTCACCACGGACACCGGGCCCGCGATGCCGTGCCGCAGCACCAACGGCTCGCCCGCGCGGCTGCGGACGAGCACGAACTGGGTCTTGCCACCGGAACGCTGTGCGGTGACGGAGAAACCGCCCTCGCAGGAGTGGTCGGCGATGACGACGTCCGGCCACGCGGACGGCACGGCGGGGAACACCCGGACGATGCCGCCCCAGCTCTGGCAGACGAAGTCGTGGATCGTCTGGGCGCCGGACAGCGGGGTCTCCACGACCGGGCCCGCCTCGGTGTACATGGTGTTCTCGAGCACCGGGTAGCGCTTGGTCGTGTCGAACATCTTCAGGAAGTACGCGTAGGCCTCGTCGCCGCGGAACATGCGCGCGGCGATCGAGCCGGAGCCGGAGTAGCTGTAGCCGCGATGCGCGGGTTCCAGCGACATCCAGTGGTGCAACGACTTCTCGATGAGCTCGCGGTTCTCCGGCTGCTCGTAGTTCACCGTCATCAACGGGAACGTGGCGAGCAGGTGCGAGAAGTGCCGGTGCGAGTTCACGAACGGCACCCCGGCACCGATCATGAAGCCGTTCTCGTTCACCGGGTAGGGGGTGAGGTCGCGCAGCACCTCCGCCCACTTCGGCGCCAGCGGATCGTCGATCTTCAGCAGCTTCGCGGAGTCGATCAACGTCTGGCAGCCCCATCGGATCAGCTGCAGGTCGTAGTTGCAGTCGGGGGCGTCGCCGTACTCGGGCGAGGTCGTGACGTCGAGGTGCAGCTTGCCGTCGTTGCCCTTCTTGAGGAAGTGCAGGTAGTAGTTGATCGACCGGCGCAGCAGCGGGAACACTACGTCGGCGAGGATCCGCGTGTCCATGCTGTGCCGGTACGACAGCCAGACGTTGTGCAGCGCCCAGGTGAGGTTGCCGAGCTCCTTCACCCCGGAGCCGCCCGTGCCCGGCTCGTACAGCGTTCCGAGGTTGGACGTCGTCCGGTCGGTGCTGCGGCCGACACCGGCGGAGTCGTGCCGGTACTGCTCCTTGACGTTGCGGACGAGCTGGTCCTGGTTGTCCTTGAGGGTGCTGGTGATCGAGTCGAGCTCCAGGTGGTTGGAGCCGTGGATCAGCCAGTACTCCAGCTGCACGTTGAGGTTCCACCACGCGGCGGCCCACGGCGTCTTCTCGAGCCACGGGCCGGTCGTCGCCATCACCGGGCCGCCGGCGCGCGAGCCGGACGCGACCTTGTAGAGCTGGATCCAGTAGAACGACTGCAGCCGCTGGTCGCCGAACGACAGGAAGCTCTTCCGGTAGAAGGCGTTCCACCACTTGCGGTGCGACTTGACGAGCGACCCGCCGAGCATCGCCGCCTCACGCACGGCCTTCAGCACGGTCTGGTCGGCGCCGGCGTCCGGGTAGGTGTGCGCGACCGAGAGCAGCAGCCGTTGCGTGCCTCCGGTCGTGGTGAGCCGGAAAGCGGTTGCCGTCTGGCCGCCCGCGTTCAGTGCCTGCGTCACGAGCGTCTCGCGGCCGTCGGCTTTCGTCACGGGATCGGGGTTGAGGACGTAGCCGTCCGGCAGCGGGTTGAAGTCCGCGCGCGGCGGGATCGCCTTCGACGGCACGAACTCCACCACGGGCTTCTCGGTGCCGGTCGCCGAGACGGTCAGCGCCAGTACCGATCGTTCGGTGTGGATGTAGACCGCGAACGAGATCACGCCGAGGGTCGTGGTCACGGTTCCACGCAGCTCCGCGTTCCACAGGTCCAGGCGCCAGTCGACGGCCGAAACGGTGCCCGCGGCGGTCATCTTCAGGCTTCCGACAGGAAGTCTGCACACCCCGTACTGGCTGCCGCCGGTGGTGCGGTGGTCCTGGACGTCGGCGTGCTGCACGGTGAACCGCACGGTGTTGCCCTCGGCGTAGACGACGCTGCCGAGCTTGCCGTCACCGAGGAACGGCGCCTGCCCGTACTGGGTCGGCGGCTTCCGCCAAACGAGATCCTGCTGCCCGATGAAGTCGCGCCAGTCGCCTTCCGACATGCCGGCGCACTCGAAGACATCCGAGGGCACGGCCTCTTTCCCTGCCGCGACCCCCGTCTGGGCGAGCAGCACCGCCGCTGTGGTTCCCCCGATGAAACCCCGCCTGCCAAAGACCATTACCCGCTCCTCGCCCGCGCATGACGACAACTACGTCTCGCTGCGCGGCGGTGCAGCTTGGTCCAGACAACTGGGAAAGGTAGGAGTTCTGGGTCACATCGCGCAAGAGCCAACTAACCGCAACACGAAGCAACAACCCGGTGCTGGTCACCCTGCGAGATGGGGAAGACGCCTAGGATGTCCCGCCAAAGGGGCGGGGAGACGACGCACGAGCCGTGCCCTTGTACGAGGAGGTGGCATGGCCGTGTCGACAGCGGCGTTCAACGAGGGCAGGGTCCCCCAGCGGGGCCGTCCCCGCGACGCCAGCAGGGACGACGCATTACGTCAGGCAGCGCTCGAGGTGATGGCAGAGGTCGGATACCGGGCCCTCACCATGGACGCCGTGGCAGCACGCGCACGGGCGGGCAAAGCCACGATCTACCGGCGATGGGAGTCGAAGCTCGATCTCGTGATCGACACGTGTACCCAGCTCGCCTCGCAGAACCTCGCGGCACCGGACACCGGATCCCTCGCAGGCGACCTGCGGGAGTTCCTCTCGTCGTTCGCCGCGTTCCTCTCGGGACCGATCGGCAAGGCCGCCCAGGCCCTCGTCGGCGAACTGCCGCACGAACCGGAGCTGGCAGCGGCGTTCCGGGAGACGTTCCTGATCTCGCAGCGCGACGTCCTGCGCGGAATTCTCGACCGCGCGGCCGAACGGGGCGAGCTCAAGGCGGACGCCCCGCGCGGCATGGCGGTCGAGATCGCGGGCGCGGCCCTGATCTACCGGCTGATGCTCACCGGTGACCCGCTCGACGAGCCGTTCGTGGAGAAGGTCGTCGAGCAGGTGCTTCTACCGTTGGTGCACGCCTAGCGGAACAGCTTGCGGACCAGCGCGAAGCCGACGACCGCACCGACCGCGATCAGCGTGTACTTGACCTTGGGCTGGCTCAGCACGTCGAGCACGGACGACTTGCCCTGCTCGACGAGCTTCTGCGGGTTCGCCCGCTCGCTGAGCTCGTCCAGGGTGGCGGCCAGCGCGGTGCGAGCCTGTTCGATCTCGCGCTGGATGGTGTCGGGATCGCGAGCCACATGTCCTCCTAGCAGCGGTTCTGGGCCCAACCGTAGTGGACGGCGCGTGGTGCGGGTTCGAGCGACCCGAGAGAGCGAGTACATGAAGGGGCTATAGGCTTCCACGTGAGGGGTCGTAGCCCAATTGGCAGAGGCACTGGGTTTAGGTCCCAGCCAGTGGGGGTTCGAGTCCCCCCGACCTCACTCGATGATGGGCGAGCTGTGCTCGCGGAGGGCGCTCGCCTGGTCATCTCGTCGTGTCTTGTGGGGGCCGAGCCCCCACACCCCCGCCGGCGGGCTCCGCCCCCGGACCCCCGCGATGGTCCGCGTTCAGCGGTTCGCGGCCCTTTGTGCCTGGTCCTCGCGTTCAGTGGCTCACAGCCCTCTGTGCCGGTCCGCGCGTTCAACGGCTTGCGGCGGGGCTGACCCGCGGCGACCTGCCCCAGTCCGCGATCTCGGCGCGTGTCGTGAGGCCGAGCTTCTGCCGGATCCGCTGCAGGTGCGTCTCGACCATCCGCCGCGAGATCCGCAGCTCGGCGCCGATGCTCACGTTCGACCGGCCTGCCGCGACCAGTGCCACGACCTGCTGCTCGCGGTCGCTTAGCTCCTCGGGCTCGGCCGGGTCCGCCAACGCGTAGGCCACGGCCTGCTCACGAGTCATCTCCCGCCCCTCGGCGAGGCAGGTGTCCACACCGCGCAACGCCACCCGTGACGCCCGCACGACCTCGATGACCTCCGCGTGCCACACCAGGTCGTCGGCGAACGCGCCCTCCCGCAGGCACGACGCCGCACCCACGAGCCGCAACGCCCGCCGGAGGTCGCCACGCCGGTATGCGATCAGGGCCAAGCCCTCCAGCACGTCCGCGACCCAGAACCCGGACCGGCACGACCGCAGCGACTCCAGGAACGACTCCGCGGCCGCGTCGACCTCGTCGCGTTGCAGCGCGCGCACGCCGACGGTGTGCAGGAAGACTGACAACCTGCGCGGTGAGGCTAGACGCCGGTACACGGGCAGAACGTCGGCGATCAGCGCGTCGGCGAACTCCACGTCGCCCGCGCGCAACGCCGACCACGCCAGGTTGTGCTCGATGATCGCCAGGTCCAGCGGGCTCGCGGTGGGTGCGAGCAGGGCGATGGCCTCTTCGTAGTACTTGCGAGCCTCGCCGTTGCGGTCGGCGCGGACGTGCTCGCCGCCCAGCGCGTTGAGCGCCTGCGCGAGCAGCACCGGCTCGCCCAGTTCCCTGCCGAGGCTCACCGCCTCCTCCGCCCAGCGCAGGCCGGTGTTGTCCTCGGTGCCCGCGAGGTACGCCAGGTGGCACAGGGCTAGGCACCGCACCGCGGGATCGGCCTCCGCCCCTCGCACCGCCGCGTCCAGCAGCCACCTGCCCTGCGACACCCGGCCCTGGTCGCGCCACGCGGCGGCGAGCATCGTCGCGAGCCGCAGGTGGTGCGGGTCTCGGGTGCGGGCGGCCCAGTCGACGACGCACTGCAGGTTGCCGCACTCGGCGCTCAACGAGCCGACGACCTCGGGGGTCGTGAAGACGGTCGAGGTGAAGTCCTGCCAGCGCGCGCCGAACCAGCGGGCGACCCTTGCCAGCACCGCGTCGGACTGCCCGCCGAGCTTTTCCCTGCCGTACAAGCGGACCGACTCGAGCTGCTCGAACCGCCCGGCACCGGAGAACGTGAGCAGCGACTTGGCCACGAGAGACGACAGCAGCGCCAGCACGCGGTCCGCGGGCATGTCGCACGCGGCCACCGCCAGGTCGATTCCGAAGCCGCCGGGCAACGGCGAGAGGCACCGGAACGCGTGCTGTTCCTCGGCGTTGAGGCGGGCGTAGCTCCACTCGATCGCGGCGCGCAGGCTCTGGTGGCGCTCGGCGGCCGTGCGGTTGCCGCGGTTGAGCAGCTCCAGCCGGTCGTCGAGGCGGGCCAGCAGTTCCCGCACCGGCAAGACGGTGACGAGCCGGGCGGCGAGCTCGATCGCGAGCGGCAGGCGGTCGAGGCGCGTGCACAACGTGGTCAGCGCGTCGGAGTCGTCGAGTTCCAGGCCGAGCTGGTTGGCCCGCGCGCGGTCGGCGAATAGCTCCACCGCGCACGTGATCGGCAACGGCCGCACCGCGAACAGCACCTCGCCCGGCACCCGCAGCGGTTCGCGGCACGTCGCGACCACCCGGATGCCGGGGCAGCCGAGCAGCAACGGCTCCAGCAGCGCCGCGCACTCCGCCGCGACGTGCTCGCAGTTGTCCAGCACCAGCACCATCGTCCGGCTCGCCAGCGCGTGCACCAGGGTGCTCAGCACCGGTTCGCGGGTGACCTCGCCGAGGCCGAGGGCCGTCGCGCACGCCAGCGCGACCTGGCTCGAGACCGAGGCGAGCTCGACCCATTCCACTCCGGCGCGGCCCCTGGTGAACTCCTTGGCCAGCCTGGTCTTCCCGACTCCTGCCGGGCCGACGAGCGTGAGCACGCGAGCGTCGGCGACCGCGGCGAGGCGGTCCAGTTCGTCGTCACGGCCGATGAAGCTGTCCAGCGCCGTCGACAGCTCGCTCGCGCGTTGCCGGTAGGCCCGCTGACGGCAGGCGTTCGAGCAGTACCGCGCGTGTCTGCGCCGGGAGGTGGCGGTCGCGGCGCCGCAGGTCGCACACGTCCCCGCCTGTTCGGCCATCAAACGCATCGTAGTCACCCGATTACCGGGCGGAAAGGCCTTTCCGGGACGTTGTGGACCAATGGCGCTTAACCGCGTATACATCGGATCTGTCGCCGCCGCGACCGACGTTCTGGGAGGACTGGACATGCGCTTGTCCAACGCGCGATGGCGCGCGGCGGTAACGCTCGTCATCGCACTGGCAGCAAGCGGCACAACCCCCGTGGCATCAGCGCAAATCGACGTGTGGCCGAAGGCTGTCGTGCAGCTGTCGAACGGCGTTCCCACCCTGTCGGTGACCCGTGGCGGCACCACCGTGCTCGAGCCGAGCCCACTGGGCGTGGTGACGGAAAGAGCGGATCTTTCCAGCGGACTGACGCTCACCGACCGTTCCGAACGCCGCGTGGTCGAGCACTACACCGCGTCATCGGGCAAGCAGCGGCAGCGCACGGTGACGCACAAAGAAGAGCGGTACTCGTTATCCGGAGCGGCCCGGCTGGATCTCGTCGTGCGCACGGCGCGGGACGGCGTGGCGTACCGGTACGAGCTGCCGGCCGGACTGGGGAACGTGCTGCGCGAGACGTCGGCGTTCGTGGTGCCTTCTTCTTCGACGGCGTGGATAGCCAAGTACCGGCGTGACTACGAAAACCCGTTCGTGGAAACCAATGCGGCCGCCGCCGAGACCGCGGAGTACCAGCACCCGGCCCTGTTCGAGACGAACGGCGTGTACGCGCTGCTCACCGAGTCCGCTGTGGACGGTCGCCACTCGGGTGCCCGCCTGGTGCACACCGCGGGTTCCGGCACCTATTCGATCAAGTACTGGGACGAGAAGGTGCTCGTCGACGGCCCGTGGCAGTCACCGTGGCGCACGGCCGTCGTCGGGTCTCTGGCGGACGTGTCGTCGTCGACGCTCGTGGACGACCTGGCACCCCGTTCCCAGGTGCGCGACACGTCGTGGATCAAGCCGGGCAAGGTGTTCTGGAGCTGGCTCGCCGGTGGCCGCGAGGCGGGTCAGAGCATCGCCCTGCAGAAGCAGTACGTGGACTACGCGGCGGCGCACGGCTGGCCGTACGCGCTGGTCGACGCCGGCTGGTACTTCGACCCGAACTGGGACTACGACCCGACGTGGGAGCAGACCTCGTGGATCCCGTCCCTTGTGTCGTACGCGCGCGCTCGTGGCGTGAAGATCCATCTGTGGATTCACTACGACGAGCTCGACACGCCCGCTGAGAGCGCTGCCCGCCTGGCGTTGTTCGAGAAGTGGGGCATCGCGGGCCTGAAGATCGACTTCATGGACTCCGACGGCCAGGACCGCTACCGCTGGTACGACCGGATTCTCGCGGAGACCGCCGCCCACAAGTTGTTGGTCAACTTCCACGGCTCGACGATCCCGCACGGCATTCACCGCACGTGGCCGCACGTCATGACGATGGAAGCCGTGCACGGCGGCGAGAAGTCCTCAGGTCTCACCGGAACCCACCTGACTTCTTTGCCGTTCACGCGCGGTGTCGTCGGTGGCATGGACTACACGCCGTTGGCCTGGCACCGGCCGTCACGCACCACGTCCGACGCGCACGAGCTGGCGCTGACCGTGATCTACGAGTCGGGTCTCGCCAATCTGGCCGGACGTCCAGAGGACTACGCGGCACGTCCCGCCGCCGAGCGGTTCATCGACCAGGTGCCGACGGCCTGGGACGAGACTCGACTGCTGTCCGGTCGTCCCGCCGATCACTCGGTGTTCGCACGGCGGTCCGGTGATCGGTGGTTCATCGGCGGTGGCTACTCCGGTGCCGCACGCACGGTTTCGGTGCCGTTCTCGCTGCCTTCCGGGCGTTGGCTCGTGGAGATCACGCGGGACGGTCCCTCCGGTCTCGTCCGCGAGTCACGGACCGTGCGTTCCGGAGATGTCCTGACATTGGACGTGGCAGCCAACGGCGGTTTCGCCGCCATCGCCTGCCGCGCGGGGGCGCGCACGTGCGAGCGGCCGGTGTCAGGGGTGCCTTCGACGTCGGTCTCGGCTTCTGCTCGCGGCTTCACCGTGACCGGGTTGTTCACCACCCGTGAGGACGTGCGTGATGTCGTGCTGGCTCCGCGCGTACCCGCCGGGTGGTCGGTCCAGGGTGGCGCGGTCTCGGCCCATGCCGTGCGTCCAGGCCAGGCGCTGTCGGGCACGTGGACGGTGGTGCCGCCCGCGCAGCCGTCGTCCTACGGCTACTTCGACATCCCGGTCGTGGCGTCGTTCAACCGTGGCGTGGAAGCCGAGAAGACCGCTCGTGTGCACCTGGTCCGTCCTCTTTCCGATGGTTGGTCATATGTGACGGACCGGCCGTGGGTGTCCGCGACAGGTGGTGACGGCCCGGTCGAGAAGGACATCAGCAACGGCAGCACCGCTGCCGGTGACGGCCGTGGCATCGCCCTCCGCCGCACGACCTATGGCAAGGGCCTCGGCACCCACGCGTCGTCCGAGATCACCTACGCCCTGGACGCCCGCTGCACCGGCTTCGCCGCGTCGGTCGGCGTGGACGACGAGGCCGGTCTGGACGTGGCCAGGCAACGTGCGGGCGGTACGGTGTCGTTCCAGGTGCTCGGCGACGGCGTGGTCCTGGCCGACACCGGGGTGCTCGGAGTGCGCACCCCGGCCCGCGACCTGGCCGTGGACGTGACCGGCGTGAGGACTCTCACGCTGCGAGTTCTCGACGGCGGCGACGGCACGCAGAACGACCACGCTTCCTGGGCGGACGCGAGGATTCGCTGTTCCTGACGGGTTCCCGCAGTAATCGGGGTGAGGTTTCCCCACCCCGATTTCTGCGGTTCACCCCACTGTCCTCTCCGCACGCTCTCCGTAACTTGGACCCCATGAACCTGGTCGACTGGGTCACCGACCTGATGCAGACAGCCGGCGCACCCGGAGCGGCCCTGGCCATCGCACTGGAGAACCTGTTCCCGCCGCTGCCCAGCGAGGTCTTCCTGCCCCTGGCCGGTTTCGCCGCCGCACAGGGCAAGATGTCGCTGCTCGACGCGATCCTCTGGACCACCTTCGGCTCCGTCGCGGGCGCTCTGCTGCTCTACCGGGTCGGCGCGCTGCTGGGCCGCGACCGCGTCCGGCGCATCGCGACGCGCGTGCCGCTGGTGCGGGTGTCCGATGTGGACAAGACCGAGGCCTGGTTCCTGCGCAACGGCAACCGCGCGGTGTTCTTCGGCCGGATGATCCCGTTCTTCCGCAGCCTGATCTCGATCCCGGCGGGCATCGAGCGGATGCGGATGGGCCCGTTCCTCGCCTACACCGCGGCGGGCAGCCTCCTGTGGAACACGGCCCTGATCCTCGCGGGCTACCTGCTGGGCGACAACTGGCACCTCGTGGAGGACTACGTGGGCCTCGCCTCGAAGGTCGTGCTGGGCCTGGCGGTCGTCGCCGTGGTGGTCTTCGTGGTGTCCCGGCTCGCGAAGAAGCGCGCTACTTCGCGGTCATGAGCACGCCGTCGAGGTAGCTCACCAGCTCACGCACGGCACTGCGCCCAGCCCGGTTGGCCCCGATCGTGCTGGCCGACGGCCCGTACCCCACGAGGTGAATGCGGGGATCGCTCACCACACGAGTCCCGTCGACCTGGATGCCGCCACCCGCCGACCGCAGGTGCAACGGAGCCAGATGGTCGAGGTCGTGCCGGAACCCGGTCGCCCACAGGATCACGTCGGCGTCGAACCGCTCCCCCGACGCCCACTCGACCCCGGAAGGAGTGATGCGCTCGAACATCGGCTTGCGGTCCAGCACCCCGGCCGCGATCGCGGCCCGCGTCTGGTCGTTCAACGCCAGGCCCGTCACGCTCACCACGCTGCGCGGCATGAGTCCCTTGCGGACGCGTTCGTCGACCATGCCGACGACCCGGCGGCCGTAGTCCTCGGTGAACGGACCTTCCCGCCACACCGGCTCGTGCCGCGTGACCCACCGCGTCTCCGAAGCGAAAGGAGCGAGCTCCATGAGCTGCTGCGTCGCGGACGCACCACCACCGACGACCACGACGCGCTTGCCCGCGAACTCCTCGGGCCCCTGGTAGTCGGCGGTGTGCAGCTGGCGGCCCCGGAACGTCTCCTGGCCGGGGTAGTACGGCCAGAACGGGCGCCGCCACGTGCCGGTCGCGTTGATCAGGCCGCGGGTCGTCCAGACGCCGTCGGAGGTCTCGACCTTCAGCAGCGAGCCGTCGTTCACCACCTGCGTGACGTTCACCGGGCGGATCACCGGCAGGTCGAAGAGCTGTTCGTAACGTTGGAAGTACGACGGGATCGCGAGGTTCGCGGGCTCGTCCGGCGCGGGCCGCTCGAACGGCATGCCGGGGAGTTCGTGGATGCCGTGCACGGTCCGCATCCGCAGCGAGGGCCAGCGGTGCAGCCAGGCGCCGCCGGCAGCGTCGTTCGCGTCGAGCACCACGTGGTCGACGTTGCGCCGACGCAGGAAGTACGAGGCGGACAGGCCCGCCTGCCCCGCGCCGATCACCACCACATCCGTCACATCATGGTCAACCGAAAGCGTGCGCTGGTTCTTCTCAGGTGTGACCCACGGATCATTCCCGCTAACGTCCAAGATCGTGCATCTGCTGCTGGCGATGGCCTTGCTCGCGACGCCCGTTCCGACCACAACAGTCTCGTACGCCGTGTACGACCGGATCACGCACACGCTCACCGGAAGGGACGTGCACAAGCCGATCAGATCAGCCTCGCTGGTGAAGATCCTCATCGCCATCGAGCAGCTGGAGACGCGCGGCGACGATCCACGCATCGAGCCGATGTTGCGCGCGAGCGACGACTACTCGGCGAGCGAGCTGTGGGTGGAGAACGGCTGGGAGCAGGTCGTCGTCCGCACTGCCGAACGCCTCGGCCTCAAGGACACGCGGCCGCCGGAGAGGCGCGGCATGTGGGGCTACACCGCGGTGAGCGCCTACGACGTCGTGAAGATCTACCGGTACGTGCTCGAGGACGCGAAGCCGAAGGTCCGCCGCACGATCATGGGGCACCTGCACCGGGCGGAGAAGTGCGCTTCCGACGGCTTCGACCAGTCGTTCGGGCTGCCGTCGGCCACCTGGCGGCCGGCGTTCAAGCAGGGCTGGTCGGGGTTCGGCGACCCCACGAAGCCGTGCGTCGACCAGCCGCGCCCGCGCGTGCAGTGGGACCTCGACCTCAAGTCGCCCGCCATGCACACGTCGGGGACGTGCCTGTTCAGCATCGTCGCGGTGCTGACCCTGCACCCCGAGGGCACCACGTACGAGCAGGCGGCGAAACGAGTTACCCGCGTCACGGAAGAAGTCACCAAGCATCGGTGTTGATCGATGCATGAGCCGACTGAGTGAGATCCCGCTGTCCGTTCTCGACCTCGCCCCGATCACGTCGGGATCGGACGCGACGACCGCGCTGCGGAACTCCCGCGAACTCGCTCGGCAGGCCGAACGGCTCGGCTACCACCGCTACTGGTTCGCAGAGCACCACAACATGCCCGGCATCGCGTCCTCCGCGCCCGCCGTGCTGATCGGGCACATCGCCGACGCCACGTCGACGATCCGCGTCGGCTCTGGTGGCGTGATGCTGCCCAACCACGCTCCGCTCGTGGTCGCGGAGCAGTTCGGCATGCTCGAAGCCCTGCACCCCGGCCGCATCGACCTCGGCATCGGCCGCGCGCCCGGCACCGACCAGAAGACCGCACGGGCGTTGCGGCGCACCGAGGCCGGGCTGTCCGCGGAGAACTTCCCGCAGGAGCTGACCGAGCTCATCAAGTACTTCGAGGGCACCGCCGAGCTCAACGCCGTGCCCGCCGCGGGCAACAAGCCGCCGATCTGGCTGCTCGGCTCGTCCGGCTACAGCGCGCAGGCCGCCGGTCTGCTGGGCCTGCCGTTCGCCTTCGCCCACCACTTCAGCGCGCAGAACACGTTGCCGGCGCTGGAGCTGTACCGGCGGCACTTCCGTCCGTCCGAGGTGCTGTCCGAGCCGTACGCGATGGTCTGCGCCTCGGTGGTCGTCGCCGACACCGACGAGCACGCCCGGTTCATCGCCGGTCCGGGTGCGCTGTCGTTCGTGCGGCTGCGTCAGGGCCGCCCCGCACCGCTCGCCACGCCGGAGGAGGCCGCGGCCTACCCGTACACCGAGATCGACCAGCTGGTGGTGGAAGACCGCATGTCCACCCAGATCATCGGCTCCCCCGAAACGGTCCGCGCCGGACTCGACGAGTTGATGGAGTCGACGGCCGCCGACGAGCTCATGGTGACGACCATCGTGCACGGGCACGAAGACCGCCTTCGTTCGTTCGAATTGCTCAGCGAGATGGCCGAACGGACGCCTTCGATGGGCCGTTCAGCCGCACATACGTGAGTCGGCCAGGCGTGAGCTTCACGTTTCGTACGACTGCCGCTGCTCTGAACGGGTGATAAACGGCTCCGCTTGTAGCGCCAGACACACCCTGCGCGATGATCGGTGTGAGCGCGCACGCCCCCCGACGCGCTCCCTAGCTTCACCAAGCGGTCGGCGTGGGGCAGGCGCACTCTGTGGCGCCGCCCACGCCGCCCATCACGAGACGGCCACGGCCCGGCACCAGGTCCGCTTCAAGGCCCTCTTTCGGTCCCCGCCACCCCTTCGGCACCGTCACAGTTGACGGGAGTCGTTCACACCCACCGCCGGGGTGGGAAAGGGGAGTTCGTGAAGTTCGCCAACTCGGCCGCGGGCCTGTGCCTGTTGCTGGCCGTGGCGGGATGTGCGGGCCCCAGCGTCGCCGTCACCCCGGACGAGAACCTGACAGTCGAACAGCGAGCCGAGACGCCCAGCGCGTCGGGTGCCGCCGCCTTCGGCACCCAGCGCGTGTGGACCTCCGGTCTCTCCGTCGTGGTGTCCGCACCCCGCTCGCTGACCCCGTCCGCGACGGCCATCCCACCGGCCAGGCGCACCGCGGTGTTCACGATCACCGTCTACAACGGCTCCAAGGCCTCCTACCGCCCCTCCCAGCTGTCCGTGCGCGCCACCGCCGACGGCAACCCGGCCGCCGAGCTCGTCGACTCCGTGCAGGGCCTCAACGGCCTCGCCGCGGCCGTCGCCGAACTGCCGCCGGGCCGTGACACCCAGATCCAGCTGGCGTTCGCCGTCTCCGACCTGCCGGTGCTGATGCAGCTGACGATCCAGCCGGGCGGCCACGGCCAGGACGCGGCCACGGTGTTCGAGGGCCAGGCCTAGGCTCGGGGCATGACCAGTCGTCTCGAACCTGGAGACACCGCGCCCGCGTTCACGCTGCCCGACAGCGAGGGCAAGCCGGTGTCCCTGTCCGACTACCTCGGCAAGTCCGTGGTCGTGTACTTCTACCCGGCCGCCGGCACACCGGGTTGCACCAAGCAGGCGTGCGACTTCCGCGACAGCCTCGCCCAGCTGAACGACCTCGGCTACGCCGTCGTCGGCATCTCCCCCGACAAGCAGGAGAAGCTCGCCAAGTTCCGCGACGCCGAGGGCCTGACCTTCCCGCTGCTCGGCGACCCGGACAAGAAGGTCCTGGTCGAATGGGGCGCGTTCGGCGAAAAGCAGAACTACGGCCGCACCGTCCAGGGCGTCATCCGCTCGACGTTCCTCGTCGGCCCCGACGGCAAGATCGTCAAGGCCATGTACAACGTCCGCGCCACCGGCCACGTCGCAAAGCTGCTGCGCGAACTCCCCGCCTGATCTCGCGGGTCGCCGTCGTTTTCGTTGCGACGGCGACCCCTTCCTGAGGTATGGTCGGGTGGAGGGCGTGCAACAAAGCCGCCCCTGTTCCGGTGAGGGTGATACACCGTGTGTCGCTTGACGGCACCTCGCGGCCCCGACATCCCGTCTGATTTCGTCCTGCGCGTCCACTTCCCCACGCGAGGCGGTTGACCTGGGCTTTAAGCCCCGTCGTCCGTTCGTCTACCAACACGTACGCCCTGCGCTGCGTGCATTTCGTGCTGGGAAAATTCAATGCTCAAGTGGATACTGCTGACCGTCGCCGTAGGCGCGGAAGTTTTCGCAACCCTTTGTCTCAAGTATTCCGACGGCTTCACAAAACCCTGGCCCGTCATGGGTTTGGGCGCAGGCTTCCTCACCGCCCTCTACCTCGAGTCGGTGGTGATCCGCATGGGCCTGCCGGTCGCCATCACCTACGCGATCTGGGCGGGCGCCGGCATCGCCCTGGTGGCCCTGTCGAGCCGCGTTCTCTTCGCCGACCCTCTCAATCTCGCGATGCTGGCGGGCATGGCTTTGATCGCGGCAGGCGTCTGCGTTGTGTCCGTTGCGTCCCATGCGCAGGCGTCCACCGTCTAACCTCGTTTGGGTGCACTTCGAGATCGCCGCCGTCTCCAAGCTGGGCCAGTCGGTGGCGATGCGCGCCGCCACCGAGTGGCTGGCAAGCCACACCGACGAACGAACGCTGTCGCTGGCCGACCTCGCAGCTCGGCAACTGTCGAAGCCCACCCAACGGGCCAAGCTCGACACGCTGATCCAGCACATCGGCCACCAGGTGACCGAACAGCTGGAGCCTGTCCTCGAGCGCTTCCCCGAAGACGAGATCGCCGCCTCCTTGGCCGCCGTCGAGGTGGCTTTGGAGTCCGTTGACCTGTCCGACTCGGCCCTGCTGGCGGACGACGCCGACCCCGAAGTCCTGGCCCAGCGCATCCGCCGCTCACTGCCACGCGCAGACCTCGGCCGGTGCTACGACATCGCGCTCGACCAGTCATGCCGCTTCCTGGTGCAGATCATCAGGCACCTGCCGTCGTTCCAGCCGCGAGCCCTGGCCGAGGTGCTGTCCCGCGCCACCGCCCAGACGGCGTTGCTCGAGGACGTCCTGGCGCGGCTCCCCCGCACTTCGTTATATGCACCGCAGGGCACCGACAACGACGACGAGTTCCGCGACGAGTACCTCCGCTACATCGCCAGGACCTACGACCGCCTGGAACTGCTCGGCCTCTCCATGAAGAACCGCCCACGACTGGCACTGAGCGTCGCTTACCTCAGCCTCACCGTGTCCGGGGAGAAACGAGAGCATCGTGAGTGGTTCGGCGGGCTCGAGCGGGCGGAGCACTCCGGAGTGCGCGTGGAGTCGGCGTTGGCCAGCCGTACTTTCGTGCGAGGCGAAGCGGGATCAGGCAAGACGACCTTGCTGGACTGGCTCGCGATCACGGCAGCGCGCGGCGGCTTCGTGGGCAACCTGCACACCTGGAACGGGCTGATCCCCTTCCCCTTGCGGCTTCGCGCCCACGCCGACTCACCACTACCGGCCAGGCCGGAGGAACTCGTCACCGGGCTACTCCGCGGGATCATGCCGGCCGGGTGGGTGCACCGCGTCATGAAGGCGGGCAAGGGGCTGCTCCTCGTGGACGGCGTTGACGAGGTGCCGCCCGCGAAACGCCACGGCGTGCGCGAGTGGCTGCGCGAGCTGATGAGCGCTTTCCCCGAAGCAAAGGTCGTGGTGACCGCGCGCCCGGCAGCCGCCGACGCGAAGTGGTTGGCAGAACTGGACTTCAGCTCGGTGGTGCTGGAGCAGATGAGTCCGACCGACGTGAAGGTGTTCCTCCAGCGTTGGCATGAAGCGGCTGGGGCGACCGAAGAAACGCAACGACGGCTGATGAGCCAGCTCGACAGCCGTGAACACCTCCGTTCCCTGGCCTCGTCGCCGCTGCTCTGCGCGATGTTGTGCGCGCTCAACCTCGGGCGAGTCTCGGAGCTGCCGCAGAACCGCATGGAGCTTTATGCCGCGGCGCTCACCATGTTGCTCGACCTGCGCGATGCCGAACGCGGCATCGCCCGCATTCTCACGACGTCGGACAAAACGGTGCTGCTGCGAGATCTGGCCTGGCGGCTCACCCTCGGCGGCCGCAGCCAGCTGCCGACCACGAAAGTCCGCGAACACATCGCGCGCAAGGTCCGCTGCATGCCGAACGTGGACCGGGTATCGGACGAGATCGTCACGCACCTGCTCGAACGCAGCGGTGTCGTCCGTGAGCCCGTCCCCGGCCAAGTCGACTTCGTGCACCGGACGTTCCAGGAGTACCTGGCGGGCGAAGAGGCGATGCAGGACGGCCAGATCGAGACGCTGATCTCTCACGCCCACCTGGACTCCTGGCTGCAAACCATCGTTCTCGCCTGCGGCCACGGACAGCGAACCCAGGTGAGCGAGCTGTTGACCGAAGTGCTCGACCGAGCCGAACGCGAACCACGGCACGCCAGACGGCTGCGGCTGCTGGCCGGGGCATGCATGGAAACCGTCCGAGATCTTGATACCGCAGTCCACGACAGGATTGATCAAGTCATCAAGACCCAACTGGTGCCACCTCGCAGCACCCGGGAGACCGCATCGCTCGCCACTATCGGCCACCGCATCCTGAAGTATCTCCCCCGAACCCTGGCGGCGCTGTCGGAACCCGTTGCACGTGCGACAGTGCGCAGCGCGGCGCTGGCGGGATCCTCCGAGGCAATGGAGTTGCTCGCCCGCTACGCCAAGGACGATCGCTGGTGGGTGCAAGAGGAGATTGCCAGAGCCTGGGCGCATTTCGACCCGCAGCGCTATGCGGAGGACGTACTGGCGGACGCGCCACTGTCCGGAGGCGAGATCTTCGTCAGCGCCACCCGCATGCTCCCGCACCTGGGTGCTCTACGGCACCGAACCTCGGTGGAGCTGTGGCTGCCAGATCACGAACCGAAGCGTGACCTGACCTTCGCCACCGAGATCGACGACCTTCGCTACCTGAGAACGTACGTGGTGGGGCACGCGGATCTCAGCCCGCTGAGCAGCTGCGACCACCTGGAGGTGCTCTTCCTCTACGGTGCCGAGCGATACCTGGGCACGGACCAGTTGCCCCACACCTTGACCTATCTCGGTCTCTACCAATCCGAGCTGTGGCACGACATCGGCTTCATGCGGGACCGCCCCTTCCTCGACGTGGAGCTCAGCCAGGTCGCGGACGACTGCGACCTCGGCACCCTGGCCGAGATGCCCGGACTTCACACGTTCAGCTGCCGCAACTGGAAGAGCTACGGCCCGCTCGCCGGACTCCCGAACGTGCAGAGGCTTCGAATCACTGATGGGCAGGCACCGATCGATCTCAGTGGCCTGCCGGCACTACCCGATGTCGGCATCGTCATCCTGCGCAGTGCCTACGTGATCGACCTGCGAGCGTTGGCCGGGAGGTCCGTGCGGCTCGACCTGTCCAGGAGACAGCGTCACCTCGGGCTCGACGAACTCGGGCCCGGCGTGACGATCAACTGGGCCAGTTAGACCAGTTTGCGCAGGTGCGGGACCAAGAGCTTCAGGGCGCGGCCGCGGTGCGACTCCGCGTCCTTCTGCTCGGCGGTCATCTCCGCCGACGTGATGTCGTAACCGTCCGGCAGGAAGATCGGGTCGTAGCCGAACCCGTTGGTACCGCGCCGCTCCCGCAGCAGCGTCCCCCGCCACTCGCCACGCACGACGACCTCTTCGCCACCGGGCACGACCATCGCCACGACCGACACGAACGCCGCACCACGACGCTCGTCCGGCACGTCACCGAGCTGTCCCAAGACAAGATCGAGGTTGGCCTCGTCGTCACCATGACGACCCGACCACCGGGCGGACAGCACACCCGGCATGCCGTTCAGCTCATCAACAGCAAGGCCCGAGTCGTCCGCAACGGACACCAGACCCGTGGCCGCAGCGGCGTCACGGGCCTTCGCCAGCGCGTTGCCCTCGAAATCGGGCGCGGTCTCGGGCGCCTCGGGAAACTCAGGCACATCCGACAGCGACAGCACCTCGATGCCGTCCAACCCCTCCGAGACCACAATCCGCTGCAACTCACGCAGCTTCTTGGCGTTGCGCGAAGCCAGCAACAGCTTCATCGCTTGCTCGCCTTGGGCTCAGGCAGCACACCGGGGTAGGGCTCGGCCAGAGCAGCCGCCTGGATGCGGTTCAGCTCAGCGCAGCCCAAAAGCGCCACGTCCAGCATTCGGTCCAAAGTGGACCGGGCGAACGTCGCACCCTCACCGGTGCCCTGCACCTCGATCAACGTCCCGGCATCGGTGGCGACGACGTTCATGTCGACCTCCGCGCGCGAGTCCTCCTCGTAAGGCAGGTCCAGCCGAACGCGACCGTCCACGACACCGACGGACACAGCGGACACCGCGCAGGACAGCGGCGAAGGATCAGCCAGGCGGCCCGCGGCACCCAGGTACGTCACGGCGTCGGCCAGGGCCACGTAGGCGCCGGTGATCGCCGCGGTGCGGGTGCCGCCGTCTGCCTGGATGACGTCGCAGTCGATGACGATGGTGTTCTCGCCGAGGGCTGCCAGGTCGATGCAGGCCCGGAGGGAGCGGCCGATCAGGCGTGAGATCTCGTGGGTGCGGCCGCCGATGCGGCCCTTCACGGACTCGCGGTCGCTGCGGCTGTGCGTGGCGGAGGGGAGCATCGCGTACTCGGCGGTCACCCAGCCGAGGCCCGAGCCCTGGCGCCAGCGGGGGACGCCTTCGGTGACACTCGCGGCGCACAGCACGCGGGTGTTCCCGAACTCGATCAGGACCGAGCCCGCGGGCCAGGTCTGATATCCACGCGTGATCCGGATGTCACGCAACACGTCGTCGTTTCGGCCATCGCTTCGCACCACGGCGCCTACCCTAATGAACCCTGCGGAGCGCCATGGCGTAGGGAGAGACATGCTGACGATCGACGGTATTCCGCTTCACCCGTTGCTCGTGCACGCGGTGGTCGTGCTGCTTCCCCTCGCGGCGCTGAGCTCGGTCGCGATTGCGCTGGTCCCGAGCTGGCGGCGCCGCTACGCGTGGCCGGTTCTCGGGGTCACCCTGGCCGGTGTCGCGGCTGTTCCCGCGGCCAAGCAGGCCGGGGAGGACTTCCAGGCCGCCCTCGAGAGCAGGATCGGGCCGAACCCCGCCATCCAGGCCCACGCCGCGTTGGGCACCACGCTGCTGCCCATCGCGCTCGGGTTCGGGGTCGCGGTGATCGCGCTGCTGGTCGCGGGGCGGCTCGCGGACCGGGAACGCCAGGCGGAGGCACCCACCACGAAGACGTGGCGGGTGATCTCAGTCGTGGTGTCCGTGCTGGTGGTTCTGCTCGCGGTCGGCACCGTCTACCAGACCGTGCGCGCCGGTCACAGCGGTTCGGAGGCGGTCTGGAGCGGCATCGGCAGCTGAAGGGGCGCCGTTGCCGACTGCTTGAGCGTCCGGGTGACCGTGCAGAACTGTTCCACGGCGCGGCGGACGACGGTTTCGAGCGCCTCCGGGTCGTCCACGGCGGACAGGTCGTACGAGAGCGTCACCGGGATGGAGATCACCTCGTTGCCGCTCTCGGACTGCACCGCGTCCGCCGTCGCCGTCAGCTGATCACCGCCGGTGCGGCGCAGGATCAGGGTTTCCGACGTCACCATCGCGCAGCCCGCCGCGGCCGCCACCAGCAGCTCGACCGGGCTGAACGAGCCCTCCTGGCCCTTGCGGCCGATCCGCACGGACGCGCCCCGCCCGTTGGACGCCACGAACTCGTGTTCGCCGACTCTCTCGATCTCGATCATCTGCTCGTCTCCCCCACCTCGTACCGGCCGCCCTGCACGACCAGCTCACACGGCCCGTCGAACGCGGACCGGGCCTCCTCCAGCACGTCCTCACGCGACGTCCACGGCGGCACGTGCGTGATCAGCAACCGCCCGGCCCCCGCCCGCGCGGCCAGATCCCCCGCCTCATGCCCGGACAGGTGCAGGTCTGGCTGCCGGTCCGGTGCGTGCGTCCAGCTCGCCTCGCTCAGCAGCACGTCGACGCCGGAGGCCAGCTTGTCCAGCGCCGCGCAGGACCCGCTGTCGCCGGTGTAGGCGAGCGAGACCCCACCGCACGAGATCCGGAACCCGTAGGCCTCACAAGGGTGTGCGACCACGGCGGAGTCCACAGTGAACGGTCCGATTTGGACCGTGGAGCCCAGGCCGTGGAAGCTGAACACGTCCGAGAAGTCCAGCGACGCGCGCTCGTCGGCATCAGGTGCGTAGGCCGCGACGAAGCGTGAGGGAGCCTCAGCAGGCGCGTAGACGGGCAACGGACCGGAAGGCGGCGTCGGGTGGTATTTCCGCGCCACGTACAGCGAAGACACGTCGACGCAGTGGTCGGGATGCAGGTGCGACAACACCAACGCGTCCATCGCGAACAGCGGGCGTTCTTCCTGGAACCGCGACAACACCCCGTTGCCGAACTCGAGCACCAGCGTGAACCCGTCGGCCTCGAGCAGGTACCCCGACGCCGCCGCGCCGGGTCCGGGAATGCTGCCGGAGCAGCCGAGCACGGTCAGCAGCACGTCAGTCCCATTGTTCGAAGGTGGGCAGGAACCGGGCCGCGAGCTTCGCGAACCGCTCCGGCGGGCCCGTGCACGTGACGCGGTGCACAGCAGGTTCGGAGGCGAACTCGTCGCGCTCGGTCAGCAGCCGCACGACGTCCTTCACGGTCTCCTCCGCGCTCGACACCAGCGTCACGGCGTCACCCATCACGATCTGGATCACGCCGGTCAGCAACGGGTAGTGCGTGCAGCCCAGCACCACGGTGTCGACCTCGGCGCGCTGCAACGGTTCCAGGTACGCCTGCGCCAGCCCGAGCACCTGCCGCCCGGACGTGATGCCGCGCTCGACGAAGTCGACGAACCGGGGACACGCCGCCGCCGTCACGGTGACGTCGCGCGCCGCCTGGAACGCGTCCTGGTAGGCGTGCGAGTTGATCGTGCCGACCGTGGCGATCACGCCGATCCGGTTGTTTCGCGTGGTCATCACCGCACGCCGCACCGCCGGCAGGATCACCTCGACCACCGGCACGTCGTAGCGTTCACGGGCGTCGCGGAAGCACGCGGCGGACGCGGTGTTGCAGGCGATCACGAGCATCTTCGCGCCCTCGTCGACCAGCCGGTCGCAGACTTCCAGCGCGTGCTTGCGCGCCTGCGCGATGGGAAGCGGCCCGTACGGGCCATGAGCCGTGTCGCCGATGTAGTGGATCGACTCGCCGGGCAGCTGGTCCATGATCGCTCGGGCGACCGTCAGGCCGCCGACGCCCGAGTCCATGATCCCGATCGTCACCCCGTGAATGTAGCTGGTGTTGTACTGCGACGGGTGTCACGAGCGACACCCCACGCCGCCAGAACACCACCGATTGCGCCGAACAGGTGGCCTTCCCACGACACACCGGGCTGGCCGGGCAGCACGCCCCACAACGCGGCGCCGTACAACGCGAACACGCCGACCGCGATGAGCAACTGCAGCCAGGAACGCGCGAAGAGCCCGCGCACCAGCAGGAACGCCAGGAACCCGAACACCAGTCCGGACGCGCCGATGTGGCTGCCGGGGCTGCCGAACACCCAGACGCCCAGCGCACTCGTCAGCCAGATGACCGCGGTGATCTGGAAGAACTGCTTCAATCCGCCCGAGGTGGCGAGGAATCCGAGCAGCAGCAACGGAACCGCGTTGCCGGTGAGGTGGCTCCAGTCGCCGTGGATCAGCGGCATCCACAGCAGGTTGTCCCACTGGCTGAAGTCGCGCGGACGCACACCGTCGCCCTCGAGCGAGCCGCCGGTCGCCACGTCGAACGCCTCGACGACGTAGAGCAGGCCGACGAACCCGCCCACCACGAGCAACGACAGCACGGGATGCGGCGGGATGACCCGTTTCGCGAGAGCGGTGCGGTCCACGCTTCCAGAGTACGTGGCCATAAGCTGATCTGGTGTCGATCGAAACAGCGGTGCGCGCATCGGCCCAGCTCGGCGAGGGGCCGACGTGGGACCACGGCAGTTCCACGTTGCTGTGGGTGGACATTCTCTCCTCCGAGGTGCACCGCTACGCACCCGCGCGCGACGACGACGCCGTGCTCGTGCTGCCCCAGCACGTGGGCGCCGCGAAACCGCGCGCCCAGGGCGGCATCGTCTGCAACCTGCGCGACGGCATCGCGGTGATCGACCGCGACGGCACCAAGTCCTGGCTCGTCTACTGGGCCCGCGAGGGCGTGCGCGGCAACGACGCGGGCGTCGACCCGTCGGGCCGCCTGTGGGCCGGCACGATGCGCTACGACCAGGCCGCCGACGAGGGCTGGCTCGCCAGGATCACCGGCGAGGGCGCCGCGAAGGTCATGGTGGACAAGGTGAACACCAGCAACGGCGTCGGCTGGAGCCCCGACGGCACGCTGATGTACTTCATCGACACCCCCACCCGCCGGATCGACGTGTTCGACTTCGACAACGCCGCCGGCACCGTCGGGAACCGTCGGCCGCTCACCCACGTCGGCCACACCGACGGCTGGCCGGACGGGCTGTGCGTCGACGCCGACGGGTGCGTGTGGGTCGCGTTGTGGGGCGGGCACGCCGTGCGCCGCTACACGCCTGCCGGTGAGCTGGACCGGGAGATCGAGCTGCCGGTGGACCAGCCGACGGCGTGCTGCTTCGGCGGTGCGGACTTCACGGATCTCTACGTCACGTCGGCGCGCGTCGGGTTGCCGGACCAGGCGTTGATGGATCGGCAGCTCAACGGGTCGGTGCTGGTGCTGCCCGGTGTCGGCGCTGGGCTGCCCGGAACGGCGTTCGCAGGCTGACGCAGGGGTACCCCCGAGCTGGGAACCCCTGCGTTTCAACGTACTCAGCGGGTTCCGAGCCTCACCACGCACGACTCGGCATCACGCGCCGCTGCCCCCTGTGGCGTCTGCAAGTACTACCAACCCAACATCAACAGGCCGGTAACCACACCCAACCTGTTCGGTGCTTGCCGAACAGGTTGGGTGTGGTTACCGGCGATTCGATCAGGAGTTGGTGGTACTTGCAGACGCCTCAAGGCCAACAGGGCGGACACGTGCGACGTGTCCGCCCTGGTCACGAGTAGGTCACTGAATCGGCAGAACCCAACGTGCTCAGCACCCCCCGACAAGATCGTCGAGGTCACGCCCAGAGGTGGCCGTCCAGGCGGGCCGCGGCCTCGTCCAGCGTCCCCGCGTAGGCCCCGGTGGACAGGTACTTCCACCCCGCGTCCGCGACGATGAACACGATGTCCGCGGTCTTGCCCGCGACCTCGGCCTTCTGCGCGACGGCGAGCGCGGCGTGCAGGATCGCGCCCGTCGAGATGCCCGCGAAGATGCCCTCGGTCTCGAGCAGCTGCCGGGTGCGGCGTAACGCGTCGTAGGAGCCGACCGAGTAGCGGCCGGTCAGCACCGACTCGTCGTACAGCTCCGGCACGAAGCCCTCGTCCAGATTCCTGAGCCCGTACACCAGCTCGCCGTACCGCGGTTCGGCGGCGATGATCTGCACGTCCGGCTTGGCCTCGCGCAGGAAACGCCCGACTCCGACCAGCGTGCCCGTCGTGCCGAGACCGGCGACGAAGTGCGTGATGGTAGGCAGGTCGGAAAGGATCTCCGGACCCGTGCCGCGGAAGTGCGCCTCCGCGTTCGCCGGGTTCCCGTACTGGTAGAGCATGACCCAGTCCGGGTTCTGCTTGGCGAGTTCCTTGGCCGTCGCGACGGCCTGGTTCGACCCGCCGGCGGCCGGGGAGAACACGATGCGGGCGCCGTAGGCCTGCAGCAGCTGGCGGCGCTCGGTCGAGGTGTTCTCCGGCATCACGCACACCAGGCCGTAGCCCTTGAGCTTCGCGGCCATCGCCAGCGAGATGCCGGTGTTGCCGGACGTCGGCTCCAGGATCGTGGCGCCGGGACGCAGCACGCCGTCCCGCTCCGCCGCCTCGATCATGGCCAGCGCGGGCCGGTCCTTGATCGAGCCGGTCGGGTTGCGGTCCTCGAGCTTCGCCCAGATGCGCACGTTCTCCGACGGCGACAGGCGCGGCAGGCCCACCAGCGGTGTCCCGCCGAGCGCGTCCAGGAGCGAGTCGTAGCGGGCCATGGGGAGATCAGCCGCCCGCGACGGCCGGGAGGATGGTGACGTTGTCGCCGTCCTTCACCGCGGCCTCGAGGCCACCGGCGAAGCGCACGTCCTCGTCGTTGACGTAGACGTTGACGAAGCGGTGCAGCGCACCTTCCTTGACCAGGCGGGCCTTGAGGCCGCCGTGGTTGTTCTCCAGGTCGTCGATGACCTCGGCGAGCGTGGCGCCGTTGGCGGACACCGACTTCTCGCCCCCGGTGTGGGTGCGCAGGATCGTCGGGATCGACACGGTGACGGCCATGATGGTTCTACCTCCGCAGAAATGTGGCTCAGGACTCGATGATCTTGACGGGTTCCTCGGTCACGACACCGTCGACGATGCGGTACGACCGCAGCTCGTGCTCGATCGGGTCACGCGTGGAGACCAGCACGTAGTGGGCGTCCGGCTCGCCCGCGAACGAGATGTCGGTGCGGGACGGGTAGGCCTCCGTGGCGGTGTGCGAGTGGTAGATGACCACCGGCACCTCGTCGTTGGCGTCCATCTCGCGCCACACCTTGAGCTGTTCCGCGGCGTCGAACCGGTAGAAAGTGGGCGACCTCTCTGCGTTCTCCATCTCGATGAAGCGTTCAGGGCGATCAGACCCGTACGGACCGGCGATCACCCCGCACGCCTCGTCGGGGTGGTCGCGGCGCGCGTGGGCCACCATCGCGTCCACCAGGTCACGGCGAATCACCAGCACGTCATCAATCCTACGGGCTGGCGGGAGTTGTCTCGGTATGCGAGATAACCGTGACAACCTGCGTGTTTTAGCTCCGGCTAATATTAGCGGTGGCTACTACAGTGGCTGTCGTGCACGCGTTCGACATCCTCGGCGACCCGGTGCGCAGGCGGATCCTGGAGCTCCTCGCCACTGGTGAGCGGGCTGCGGGGGACGTCGGCGCGGCGGTGCAGGCCGAGTTCGGGATCACCCAGTCCGCGGTCTCGCAGCACCTGAAAGTGCTGCGTTCGAACGGGTTCGTCCAGGTCAGGCCCGAGGGCAACCGCCGGGTCTACACCGTCGCGCCCGACCCGCTGCGAGAGATCGACGCGTGGCTCGACCACTTCCGGCGGTTCTGGGCACCGGACCCCGACGCGAGGACCTAGCGGCACCGCAGCGCTTTGACCAGGCACCACGCGGCGGCGGCGAGTGCGCCGAGCCGGAGCACGCCGCCACGCCGTTCCTGTTCGGAGAGCGACGCCCACTCGGCGACCTCCACCACCGCGGCCGCCGTGGTGGCGCCGAGGGCCACGCGCAGCAACGCGGTGTTGCGGCCGTGCAGCGGATGACGACGGACGGGCGGCGGCACGAGTTCGGCGACGACACCGGCGGCCTGATCAATCACATCGGTCATACCCGACGGCTACCCAGTCAGAGGTCGCGGAACGCCTTGACCTCGCCCAGCGTCGTCGCCTCTCGCACGCCGGACACCACGGCCTCCGCGAACATCTCGGCAGCGGCCGTACACAGCGCGTCCAACGCGAAGGCACGCGGCTCCGCCAGCGGCACGGCACCGGTGGCCAGCGCGAACACCGTGTCGCCGTCGAACATCGAGTGGGCCGGCCGCACCGCGCGCGCCAGGCCGTCCTGCGCGGCCATCGCGAGCCGCTGACACTCCGCTTTGGACAGTGCCGCGTCCACCGCCACGACACCGATCGTGGTGTTGAGGCCCTCGGGTTTGCGCTCGGGCAGCACGACGGACGACGTTCCGAGCGACGGCAGCCACGGCAGACCCGTCGCACGGTCCACGACCTCGCCGGCGGCGTTCACCACGGCCAGGGCACCGATCTGGTGCGCACCGACGGAAGTGGAGGCGGTACCGATACCGCCCTTCAACGAACCGACGCGCGCACCGGCGCCCGCGCCGACACAGCCGAGCTCAAAAGATTCGGAAGCCGCCTCGCAGGCCGCGTAGCCGAACGACGAATCCGGTCTGTTGCCCCACGACGACATCGGCAGGTCGAAGATCACCGCGCCCGGCACGATCGGCACGACGTGGTGCGGCTGCGGGCCGACGGGAAAGCCGATCGAGCGTTCCGACAGCCACCGCATGACGCCGTCCGCGGCCGCGAGCCCGTAGGCCGAACCGCCCGACAAACACACCGCATGCACCTGTTGCACCAGGTTCGCCGGGTCCAGCAGGTCGGTCTCGCGGGTTCCCGGCGCGCCACCGCGTCCGTCGACGGCGCCGACAGCACCGGAGGGAACCAGCACAACCGTGGTGCCGGTGGCCCAGCCCGGTTCGATCCGGTGGTGATGACCGACCAGAACGCCGGGGATCACTGCGGCCGCCGATGCGCGGGCGATCACGGCATCATCGCCTCGACCAGGGTGTCCTGCACCCAGGTCAGCCAGTGGTAGACGCCGAGATGCGGCGATCTGGGGTCCTCCGGCGGCAGCTCGTCCGGCATGTCCTCGGTGACGTCCAGCGCGGTGCCCAGGGCGAGACGCACGTCGTTCAGCGACGCGAGCCACGCCTCGGCCTCACCGATCGAGAGCCGGATCTCGCCGCCGTCGGGCGAGCAGGTCTGCAGCACGATCTCGGCCGCACCTGTCTTGTGGTCCAGAAGCTCGGGCTCGTGCAACGACCGCAGCGCCGCCGCCGAGTTGACCTCGTCCGGGTCCGGTGCGTCGTCGTCCAAACGATGAAAATCGGGCAGAAGCCTGCCCAGGATCGGATCGTCCGGCGCTTCCGACGGTCCCGTTCTGATGCCGGTGAGCTCCGCGAGCTCGTCCTGCGGCGCCTCCTCGGCGCGCGCCAGCAGCATGTCCTGGATCTGGCTCACCAGACCGCGCACGACCGCGGCCTCCTGGCGGTCGAGCCTGCCGATCACGACGTCACCGTCGCGGATCCACCGCTTCACGAGGCCCGCTGCATGGTCGCCCAGAGGCCTGCCGCGTGGAGCTTCGCCACGTCGGCCTCCACCTTGTCCTTGGTGCCCGATGTCACGATCGCCTTGCCCTTGTGGTGCACGTCGAGCATCAGCTTGGTCGCCTTGTCCCTGCTGAAACCGAACAGCTTCTGGAAGACGTACGTCACGTACGACATGAGGTTGACCGGGTCGTTCCAGACCACGGTCTGCCAAGGCCGGTCCTCCGCGGCGATCTCCTCGCCGATGGCCTCTGGCTGCGTCCGTTCCTGTTCGACGGGCGTGGTCATACCGCCAATGGTGTCATGTTCGCCGCAGTGACGGAGACCGCGTGCGGGTAAACCACCTGCGACCTTAGGGTTGGCGACCATGAACTCGACGGCGTTGCTGACCGACCACTACGAGCTGACCATGCTCGCGGCCGCGCTGCGTGACGGCACCGGTGACCGTCCGTGCGTGTTCGAGGTCTTCGCCCGCAGGCTCCCGGACGGCCGCCGCTACGGCGTCGTCGCCGGGGTGAACCGCCTGCTGGACGCGATCGAGAACTTCCGCTTCGGCGAGGAGGAGATCGACCAGCTGCGCCGCAACGCCGTGGTCGACGACTCGACTCTGGAATGGCTCGCGAACTACCGGTTCTCCGGTGAGATCGACGGCTACCCGGAGGGCGAGCTCTACTTCCCCGGTTCGCCGGTGCTGACGGTCAGGGGCTCGTTCGCCGAGGCGGTCGTGCTGGAGACGCTCGCGCTCTCGATCCTCAACCACGACAGCGCGATCGCGTCCGCCGCCGCCCGCATGGTCACCGCGGCGAACGGCCGCCGCATGATCGAGATGGGGTCGCGCCGCACGCACGAGGAAGCCGCCGTCGCATGTGCCCGTGCGTCTTATTTGGCCGGTTTCACCGCGACGTCGAACCTCGAAGCTGGCCGCCGCCACGGCATTCCGACGGCGGGCACGTGCGCGCACGCGTTCACGTTGCTGCACGACAGTGAGGAAGAGGCGTTCCGCAGCCAGATCGAGGCTTTGGGTGCCGGCACGACGTTGCTCGTCGACACCTACGACATCACCGAGGGAATCAAGTCGGCCGTCGCGGTCGCCGGCCCTGATCTCGGCGCGATCCGGATCGACTCTGGCGACCTCGGTGTGCTGGCCAGGCAGGCACGCGACCAGCTCGACTCGCTGGGCGCGCGCAACACCCGGATCGTCGTCTCCGGCGACCTGGACGAGTACTCGATCGCCGCACTGCGCGCCGAGCCCGTGGACGCCTACGGCGTGGGCACGTCGGTCGTGACCGGTTCCGGCGCTCCGACGGCGGGCATGGTCTACAAGCTCGTCGAGGTCGACGGCAGGCACGTCGAGAAGCGCAGCACGTCCAAGCAGTCGCGCGGTGGCTGGAAGAAGGCGTTGCGGCGCCACAAGGACACCGGTACCGCACTGGAAGAGGTCGTGTTCCAGGCCTCTGCCGAACCGGAGCTCGGCCCGTACGACCGGCTCGTGCAGATCCCGCTGATGCGCGCTGGACAGATCGTGCCCGACGTCCCCACCCTGGAGCAGAGCCGCGAACGTCTGCGCGCGGCGCTGGTGAGCGTGCCGTGGGAAGGCCTCAAGCTCTCCCGCGGCGAGCCCGCGATCCCGACGGTCTACCTGGAGGAGTCCCGATGACCAAGGCGTTGATCGTCGTCGACGTGCAGAACGACTTCTGCGAGGGCGGTTCGCTGGCCGTGGCCGGTGGCGCGGCCGTCGCGGCGGCCATCTCGCGGCACATCGCCTCGTCGTCGTACGACCATGTCGTGGCGACGCGCGACTACCACGTGGATCCGGGCTCGCACTTCGCCGCGGAACCGGACTTCGTGTCGACGTGGCCCGCGCACTGCGTCGCAGGGACGCCCGGTGCGTCGTTCCACCCGGAGCTCGACGTGTCGGCCGTCGAGCAGGTGTTCTCGAAGGGCCGGTTCGCCGCCGCCTACTCGGGTTTCGAGGCGGAGAACGACCTCGCGGGATGGCTCGCGGACAAGGGCGTGACCGAGGTGGACGTCGTCGGCATCGCGACCGACCACTGCGTCCGCGCGACGGCCCTGGACGCCCGGCGCAACGGCTTCCACACGACGGTCCTCGTCGACCTCACGGCGGCTGTCGCGGAGAACACCCGCGACGCCGCCCTGACCGAGCTGCGCGCCGCGGGTGTCGCTGTGGTCTAAGGCGTCGGTGTGCAGGCCGTCGTGCCGACGGTGATGCTTCCGGTGTGGCCGGACGGCGGCTCGAACGTGATCTTCAGCAACGTCATGCTGAGGCTGCCGTCGTTCGGCACGGGGAACACCGTGTCGGTGAACTTGGCCTTGGCGAGCACGGTTCCGTTGCTCGCCTTGATCTCGTGCACGTAGCCGGACGGGATCTGCTGCGGCAGCCCGGTCCAGCCGGACATGCCCTTGAGCTCCCAGCCCGCGGACGTGCCCTCCTGCGTGGCCTCGCAGGTGATCTTCCACTCGCCGATCTTGAGCCGCGGCCCCGTGGCTCCGACGAGCGTGGACAGCTCGAACCCCTTGCCGGTGGCCACGGAACGCGTCTTGGTGATGAACTCGTCCGGGTTCACGACCTCGGTCGTGCACGTCGACGACGTCTCACCGATCTTGAGCCCGTTCCTGCTCACGGCGGGGCTGGCCCCGGTGACGGTGCCCGCCTGGTCCGGGTTCACGTCGCACACGGCGAGCGGCTCGACCTTGAACGTCTGGTCCGCCTTGGCGAAGTCGGCGGAACCGGCGGACGCGGAGCCGGGCGGGTTGCTCGCGAGCGCGGGGGACGCGCTCGCCACGGCCACGGCGATCACGGCTCCCGCGATCAAACTCTTGTGCACTGTTCGCCTTCTCCCCTTGGCTCTGTTGTTTCCGCCCGATGATGGTTGTGTTTCACGATTCTGAAAGCAGCTCAACACCCCATGTCACCCGTTCGTGAATTCGCAATTACACGACCGAGTGATAGGCGAACTATCAGCGACGAGAATTCACCGCACGCCCACCAACGTGGCGAACGGCTCCCGGCGCGGCAAAGCAGTCGGCAGGCCCGCCAACCTCTCCAGCGCGGTACACACCCGCACGGCGGCACGCCCGTCGCCGAACGGGTTGCGCCCCAGGGGAAGCCGCAGCCGGGAGCCGAGCACCCATCCCGCTTCGGCGAGGATGCGGGTGGTATCCGTGCCGACGAGCCAGGCGCACCCGGCGTCGACGGCGAGCATGCGTTCGGTGGTCTCGCGCAGCACCAGCACCGGCACGCCGAAGGTGGGCGCTTCCTCCTGGATGCCACCGGAGTCGGTCAGCACGAGGGCCGCGCGGCGCAGCACCCGCACCAGGTCCGGGTAGTCCAGCGGGTCGGTGATGACGACGCGCTCGTGGCCGCCCAGCAGCGACACGACCTGTTCCCGCACACCGGGGTTCGGGTGCGCGGGGATCAGCACGTGCACGTCGGGGTGGCGGTCGGCGATGGAGCGCACGGCGTTGAGCACGCGCATCAGCGGGCGGCCCCACGACTCGCGGCGGTGCACCGTGACGAGCATGAGCCTGCCGCCGGTGGCGTCCAGGGTGCGTTCCAGGGCAACGAGATCAGGGCTCGACGGCGGGAGATCAGCCGCCGCGACGCGCTGCACGGCGTCCACGACGGTGTTGCCGGTGACGACGATGTGGCTGTCCGGCAGGGATTCCGTGTTCAGGGCGTTGGCGGCGTCGTCGGTCGGCGCGAGGTGGAGCGAGGTGATGCGGGAGATCATCTGCCGGTTCCCCTCCTCGGGAAACGGGCCGTAGAGGTCGCCGGTGCGCAGGCCTGCTTCGAGGTGTGCCACGGGGATTCCGCGCCAGAACGAGGCGAGCGCCGCGGCCAGCGTCGTGGTGGTGTCGCCCTGCACGAGCGCGACCGCGGGCTCGCGTTCGGCGAGCACGGCGTCGAACTCGGGTAACAACCGGGAGACCAGCTCGGCCTGGGTCCCGTCGACCCTGGGCACGTCCAGCCGAACGTCGGGCACCAGGTCGAACGCGCCCAGCGCCTGCTCGACCATGCCGGAGTGCTGTCCGCTGTGGACGATCGTGGGACGGAGGCCGGGGTGCCCCCTCAACGCGATCGCGACGGGGGCGATCTTCACGGCTTCTGGCCGCGTTCCCGCCACCAGCAGAACTTCTTTGCTCACCGTTGTCCTCTTTCTCCGGAGACGAGGTGGTCCGCCCAGGGGCGGGGGCAACCCAAGGCGGACCGTGTCAGCCGGCTCGGTTCGGTCTGGTTTCGACGGGGACCGCACGGCGCTTCTCACGAGTGCTGTGCAGGAGGAACGCACCGGCGAGCAAGAGCACGAAACCCGCGACGATCCACCACGTCACGTCCGCGCCGGTGACCGCGAGGGCTCCGACGCCCGTGCCGACACCGATGCCGGTACCGGGGACCTTGTACATCCGCCGCTCCTCTAGGCCTGCCCGAAAGATCGGACGCTGCACGACGCGCGGCGGCGCAGCGCCACGAAGGCGACCGGAGCAGCGACGACACCGAGCAGGCCGAGGCCGATCCACAGGCCCGCACCCGACGCCATCGGGATGGGCAGGCCCGCGGGACCGCACGTGGCGGACGAGATGATCACGTCGCCGGTGCCGATGCTGCCGAGCTTGCCCTGCAGCAGCTTGATGTGGATCGCGTTGACCGTCAGGCGGCCGTCGTCGTTCTTGATCTGCTCGTTGAAGATCACTTCGGCGATCTTGATCCCGGCCAGCTGCACGTCGAGCACGGTGTTGCTCGCGGGGTCGTGCCCAATTGATGCTGCACCGTCCTGGCCGAGCTTGCCGAGGTTGACGCCCGCGAGCTTGGACTTGCCGGCCAGACCTTTCTGGGTCGCCTGGCACTCCGCCTCGACCAGCTCGGCGGAGATCTCGCCGGTGACCTTGGAGAGCAGGTCGACCCGGACGTCCGCGGTGCTCGCCCGCGAGTACACGCCACCGGACTTGTCGTCCCGCGACGCGGAGGCGTTGACGACACCGGTCTTCAGGATCCCGGTGAGGTCGACGCCGACGAACGTGTTCTGCGTCGGCCCGTTCGCGTTGGCGGCGGCGAACGGTTCCGCGTCGACCGCGGGGTTGCCGAGCAGCGTCACGTTGAGCTTCGCACCGTAGGCCGAGGCGTCCCCCGGAGCGGCCGAAGCTGGTGCGGCACCGGTCAAGAGCGCCGCGATCGCAACGACTCCGGCCAGCGCCGTCATTCGGACACGCATGAAACTCCTTCCGTTATTCCTCCGGCCCCAGGGCGCGTTCGACCCAAGCTGGTTCACGCTTTCCGGGGGCAATTACCGGCATCGGCTTTCTTTCGGGGGAACTGAGGGTTACTCCCCGTATCGGGCGACACGACCACCCAACTCGCCCAACGAGCGCCACTCATCGTGGATTTTTTGATCAATTTCCGGTCACGGCGTCACTCGATCCGGGGATGAGGGCTGACGTTGCGTCGACCGATGGAACGTCAAGTAGCCCGTCTGGGCGCTCCCTCATCGGTGGAAAGGATCCTCGGGTGACGCTTGCCGTGCGCCGCACCGCATTCCCGAGCCGGGTGACGGTGGTCGTCCTGCTCGCTCTCGCCGCGGGACTCGTGTTCGCACACCGCCTGTACCGGACGGCGGAGATCTCGCTGTCCGGCGCGATCCTCAGCGTCATCAGCTCGTACGGTGTGGACGTGGTCCCCGACCGCCAGACCGTCTACTTCGGACTGGGCTCGGACACCCCGCTGGGCCTGCGGATGACACCGGAGTGCACCTCGGCGTTCCTGGTGCTGCCACTGATCGTGGTGGGCGCCGTGATGATCGCGCTGCGCCCGCGCATCCAGCACCGCGTGCTGGTCGCGCTGGGCGTCGCGGCGCTGGCGGTCGTGATCGTCAACCAGTTCCGCGTGCTCACGCTGATGGGCCTCGTGAGCTGGCTGGGCGTCGACACCGGCTACCACTGGGGCCACACGCTGCTCGGCTCGATGGTGAGCGTCTTCGGTGGCGCGGCGGCGCTGGTCGCGTTCGTCTGGCTGGCCACCCGCAAGTGAACCTCGACCTCGTCCTCGGGTTCACGCAGGCGCTCGCTCTGACGATGAGCGTCGCCTTCGTGACGTACGTGTTCGTGATCGTGGTGCCGTACCTGCGGCGCAAACCCGCGCCCGTCGGCGTGCCGGAGTCGTTGGAGTGGCACTTCTTCGTGCCGTGTCGCGACGAGGAGGCCGTCATCGGCGACACGATCAGGTATCTGCGCGAGACGTTCCCCATCGCGCACGTGTGGGTCATCGACGACGACTCCGACGACCGCACCGCCGACGTCGTGCGGACGTTGAAGCGCAACGGCGGCATTCGGGACCCGCACATCCACCTCGTGCAGCGCCAACGTCCGTATGCCCGCACCGGCAAGGGCAACGCGCTGAACGACGCCTACCGCACGCTGAAGCTGTGGATGGGCCGCCGCGCGGACACGGACCGCGCGATCGTCGTGGTGGTCGACGCGGACGGCCGCCCGGCACCGAACTGTCTGGAAGTCTGTGCGGCACAGCATCTTTTCGGCAATCCGCGCATCGGTGCCGTGCAGGTGGACGTGCGGATGATCAACGCGGGCCGGCGGCAGCCGGGGGTGTCGTGGTGGCGCAGGACGTTCGGTGCCGGGCTCGTGCGGATGCAGGACCTGGAGTTCCGCACCGCCATCGCGGCGATCCAGATGTCGCGCGGCGCCACCGGCACGATCTCCATGGGCGGCAACGGCCAGTTCACCCGTCTGTCGGCTTTGGACTCGATCGCCGGGCCGACCGGCAGCCCGTGGCGCGGGTCGTTGCTGGAGGACTTCGAGCTCGGCGTGCACCTGCTGACCGCGGGCTGGCACACCGGGTTCTCGCTGGACACGCACGTGAACCAGGAAGCGCTGTACTCGTTGCGGCGCTTCCTCGCGCAACGCACGCGCTGGGGCCAGGGAACCATGCAGTGCATGCGCTACCTGCGCCGGATCTGGGACTCCGAGCACCTGACGACGCTGGGAGCCGCCGAGATGATGTACTACCTCGCGCAACCGTGGATGCAGTTGCTCGGCACCCTGATCTACCCGATCCCGATGGCTCTCATGGCCT
Organism: Lentzea nigeriaca; assembly: GCF_016907955.1. GTDB lineage: Bacteria > Actinomycetota > Actinomycetes > Mycobacteriales > Pseudonocardiaceae > Lentzea > Lentzea nigeriaca. The sequence goes on from NZ_JAFBCX010000006.1 coordinate 368,538, forward strand.
ACCGGTTCGTGGTGTCGCCCAGCGAGGTCGTGGCATGGTTCTTCGACGGCGCGTGGGTCCTGTTCACCGTGTACGGCGCGTTCGGACTGTTGCCGTTCGTGTTGTGGGGCCCGGTGTACCGCGCGCGGTGCGAGCCCGTGAGCTTCTGGAAATCCATCGGGTACGGGCTCGGCTACGCGCTGTACATCTACACCTTCTACGTCACGTCGTGGCGCGCGCTGATCCGGTTGGTGCGCGGGCACAACGGCTGGACGAAGACCCGCCGTAACACCGAACGAGGTCTCGTCGCTGTTGATGTGTGACCTGTCACTTTGTGGACATCGGACAAAGACGTTCCCGAGCCGCCCTGGTTAACCTCAGTTCACTCGCCTATTCCGCCAGGGAGGGAAAATGACGCTCGCACTCGCGCCCCGTCGCACCGTGCTCGCCGACTTCGTGCCGGGCGCACTCGTCCGCGACCTGACCCTGGTGCTGGCCGGCGCCGCGTTCACCGGCCTCGCCGCCCAGGTGGCGCTGCCGATTCCCGGCAGCCCCGTGCCGCTGACCGGCCAGACCTTCGCCGCTCTCCTGGTCGGAGCCGCCCTCGGCTGGCAGCGCGGCGCGACGTCGATGCTCCTCTACCTGATCGCCGGAGTCGCGGGCGTGCCGTGGTTCCAGGGCGGTTCGTCGGGCGCCCCGGTGTCGCTCGGTTACGTCGTCGGCTTCGTGTTCGCCGGTGCGCTCGTCGGCGCGCTGGCCAAGCACGGTGGCGACCGCACGCCGTTGCGCACGGTCGGCACCATGGTGCTGGGCAACCTGGTGATCTACAGCGTCGGCGTGCCGTGGCTGATGGCCGCCACCGGCATGGGCCTCGGCAAGGCGGTCAGCGTCGGTGTGCTGCCGTTCCTGATCGGTGACGCCGTGAAGATCGCCCTGGCGGCGGGCGTGCTGCCCACCGCCTGGGCTCTCGTCAATCGCCTGAAGTGAGTCACGCCCCGGAAGTTGTTCCGCCCTCGTCGAGCGGCGTAACGACGTGAGGTCCGCGGCCGAGTAATCCGCGTGACGACGCACACCCCGGAAGAGCTGGGCTGCCTGGCGGGCGGCCCAGCCCGTGCCGCCGAGGTCGCGCTGGCCAGGCTGCTGCAGGCCGGTCTGGTCCGGATCTCCCGCGAGGGCCTGGTGACCGCCGTCCACCGCAACCCCGGCCGTGTTTCCCCTTTGGAGGCACGGATTCTGAACAGCACCCTCGTGGGCAGGTACCTGCACGACGTGCTGCGGGAGGCGGCGGCGTCGCCGGAGGCCGAGGGCCTGCGGTCCCACCTGGCCGACCGCGGGCTGCTGAGGCGCCGGCGTTCGTTCCGGCCCCGGCTGTATCCGTGGCTGTCGTTGCTGGGTGCGGGCATTTCGCTGCTGGGGTTCGCCGTCGTGGTGTTCCCGGAGGTCATGGAGCCCCTGCCGGCGGCCGTGCCGCGGTTCGACGGAGTCCCGCCCTGGGCGTTCTTCGTCGGCGGGCCGCTGCTGATCATCTGGGCCTCGGTGCTGCGGCTGCGTGATCCAGGGAGGTTGCGGACGAGGGCCGGCTACCTGGCGGTGAAGCGGGCCGGCCGGCACGTCTCCCCGCAGGACCCGTCGCACGCGGTCGCGGTCCTGGGGTTGCGCGGCAAGATCGGCGGGGTCGCGGTGGCCGGGCTGATCGGACTGACGCCCGCGATGGTGGAGATGCTGCCCACCCGTGACACGTCGTCGGGCAGCAGCTGCGGCGGCGGTTGTTCGTCGAGCTCCTGTGGTGGTGACGGCGGCTGTGGCGGAGGCTGCGGTGGCGGGTGCGGCGGTGGCGGCGACTGAAGTCCGCCACGCCTGACGGGGACTGTCGGACCTGCCGGGTACGGTCTGTCTCGTGCCTGAAGTTCCCCCCACCCTGAGCCTGCTGGAAACCGCCGTGAGCGCCGTCGGTGGCGCTGAGCGCCCCGGCCAGGTGGAGATGGCCGAGGCCGTCGACCGCTCGATCCGCACGGGCGAGCACCTCGCGGTGCAGGCGGGCACGGGCACGGGCAAGTCGCTCGCGTATCTGGTGCCGTCGATCAGGCACGCCGTGGCCGAGGAGGAGACGGTGGTGGTCTCCACGGCCACGATCGCCCTGCAGCGGCAGCTGGTCGACCGGGATCTGCCGCGTCTCGCGAAGGCGCTGAAGAAGGATCTCGGCCGCGAGCCGACGTTCGCGATCCTCAAGGGCCGCAGGAACTACCTGTGCATGCACCGCGTGCACAACGGCGCGCCGGACGAGCCGGAGGAAGCCGGGCTGTTCGACCCGTTCGCGGTGTCACGGCTCGGGCGTGAGGTGAAGCGGCTGCACGAGTGGTCGTCGGACACCGAGACCGGTGATCGCGACGAGCTGGTGCCCGGCGTCAGCGAGCAGGCGTGGCGGCAGGTGTCGGTCACCGCGCGCGAGTGCCTCGGCGTGTCGAAGTGCCCGATCGGCGCCGACTGCTTCGCCGAACGGGCGCGGGCGCAGGCGGGCAAGGCGGACATCGTGGTGACGAACCACGCGATGCTCGCCATCGACGCGTTGGAGGGCTATCAGGTCCTGCCGGACCACGACGTGGTGGTGATCGACGAGGCGCACGACCTGGTCGACCGCGTCACGTCGGTGGCGACGGAGGAGCTGAGCGGGGCGTCCGTCGCGATGGCCGCGCGCCGGTGCGGGCGGTTGATCGACCAGGACGTCGCGGACCGGCTGGCCGAGGCCAGCGACGGGCTGGCGATGATCCTCGAGGACATGCCGTCCGGCCGGCTCGACGCGCTGCCGCGCGCGCTGGCCGGTGCGCTGGCGGCCACGCGCGACGCGGCGCACAACTGCGTGTCGGCGATGGGGCCGGAGCGCAAGGAGGACGTGGAGGGGGCGACGGCGCGCAAGCTCGCGCTGTCGTTGCTCGAAGAGGTGCACGACTGCGCGGTGCGGATCCTCGAGGCGTTCGACGAGGAGCACGACGTCGTGTGGGTGTCGGGCGACTTCCAGCAGAAGGCGCCCGTGCTGCGGGTCGCACCGCTGGGCGTGGGCGGGCTGCTGCGGGAACGGCTCTTCGCCAAACGCACCACGGTGCTGACGTCCGCGACGCTCACGCTGGGCGGCGCGTTCGACACGATGGCACGCCAGTGGGGCCTGCCGCCGTCGGAGCAGGTGCGCAAGATCGAGGGCGCGGCGACGGACAAGGACATCGACGGTCCGAAGTGGACAGGCCTCGACGTGGGTTCGCCGTTCCAGCACTCGTCGAGCGGAATCCTCTACGTGGCAAGGCATCTGCCGCAGCCGGGCCGTGACGGGCTGCCGCCGGAGTACCTCGACGAGATCGAGGGCCTGGTCAACGCGGCCGGTGGCAGGGCGCTCGGCCTGTTCTCGTCGACGCGCGCGGCCAAGGCGGCCACGGACGCGTTGCGGGACAAGCTCGACTACCCGATCTTGTGTCAGGGCGACGACGCGACGGGCCTGCTGGTCAAGAAGTTCTCCGAGGACGAGCGCACGTGCCTGTTCGGCACGCTGTCGCTGTGGCAGGGCGTCGACGTGCCCGGCCCCTCGCTGCAGCTCGTGATCATGGACAGGATCCCGTTCCCCCGCCCGGACGACCCATTGGCCTCCGCCCGTCAGAAAGCCGTCAACTCCCGCGGGGGCAACGGCTTCCTGACGGTCGCGGCGACCCACGCGGCACTGTTGCTCGCCCAGGGCGCTGGCCGGTTGCTGCGGTCGATGTCGGACAAGGGCGTGGTGGCCATCCTGGATCCCAGGCTGGCCACGGCCCGCTACGGCGGCTTCCTGCGCGCCTCACTCCCCCCGTTCTGGACGACCTACGACCCCGAGGTGGTGCGCGCCGCGCTCAAGCGCCTGGACGCGGCCCAGACCCGCTGATCCGTTCGACCAGCTCGTCGCGGAACTCCTGAGCCGCCTGGAACTCCGGTTCGTCGCCGACCGCCTTCTTCAGCGCGCCTTCCAGGATCTTCAACGCCTGACGCTCGTCACCGCGCGCGTCAGCCTGCCGGGCGGCGTTCTCCATGGCCTTGGCGAGTTTGCTCTGCGCCTCGGGTTCCGTGGCGGCCTTGTTGATCCGGATCCAGTTGCCGCCCGGATCAACGACGGAGAAGCCGGTGTACCGGTCGTTGCGCACCCGCGGCCGAGTCATCCGCGGAATGCCGGAGACGAGCACTTTCCCGTGCACAGCACGCATTCCCGCCGCGAACGCCTCGTACAACGGACCGGTGTCCGCCACGATGACGAGGCACGTGCCGTATGACTGTTCGGGATCGAAGTCGTTCATCCCGAAGAAGTGCAGATTGATGTCTTCACGCCGGACCGCGACGTACGGGTTCGGCCGCGTCTGCCGATAGGTGACCGAGAAGCCGAGCATCTCGTAGAACGACGCGATCTCGTCGATGGAAGGACAGGGCAGGAGCGGAATGGTCAGTTCGTTCGCCACCGCCCGAAGCTAAGCCCGCCCCCGCCGAAACGACACCGAGCAATTTGCTCAAGCGAACAGCATCACGATCCCGCCCAGCAACAACAACGCCGACACCACAGCGATCGCGAGCACCCGCCCGCGCGATGTCCGCGCGTGCTTCAACGCGATGCCCAACGGACCGATCCCAGCCACGGCAACCCCTTTCGACGGCATGACCATCACAGCGCGCAAAGCCCCGAACGCCACACCCAACGGCGACATGCCGAGTTCGCGCGCCCCGACAACATCCGCTTCCCACTGCTCGCGATAACGCTCATCACCAACGACCGCCGCCGCGAACCGCACCAACAACAACGCCGCCTTCACTGCGCGGCCCTGGGCACGAACCGCGGCGCCGGAGCAGCCCGCGCGACGACTTTCCGAGCTTCAGCGGCCCCGTCGGCCGTCAGCCGGTACATCCGCCGCCGCGGCCCACGCCGTTCCGCGTCGTCGTCCCACGACGACGTGACCCAGCCGGCCCGCTCCAGCCTGTCCAGCAACGGATAAACGCTGCCCGACGGCCGCCCGGTCAGCTTGATGATCTCCAGCCCCCAGCGCGGCTCGTCGGTGCCGAGCAGCACCTCGAGCACGTCGACGGTGGCCTTGCCGATGCGTTGCAGTGGTTCCACACCGCAATACTACCTATGTAGATTAAGGCGTTCAAGCAGCTCGTCACGGAACTCCAGCGCCGACGCCCGCTCCTCCTCCGAAGCGTGCACCTCCCGCGCCAGCGCCCCTTCGAGGATCTTCAACGCCTGCCGCTCGGCCCCGTGCGACCCGGCCAACGTGACCGCGTTCCGCAACGCCCGCGTGAGCCCGTTCCGCGCGGGCTCCCGTTCCCGCACGGCAGGCACCACCCGGATCCAGTTGCCACCGGGATCGACCACGAGGAACCCGTCCCGCCGCGGCCGCGTCATCCGCGGAATGCCCGCCACCAGCACCTTCCCGTACACCACCCGCATGCCCGACGCGAAGGCCTCGTACAGCTCACGCGGGTCGTCGACCTGGATCAGGCAGGAGCTGTACGAGCGTTCGGGCTCGTAGCCGGGGATGCCGAAGAAGTGGAGGTTGACCTCCTCGCGCCGCACCGAGAGGTACGCGTTGGGCCGGTGCTGCCGATACGTGACGGTGAACCCGAGCATGACGTAGAACTCGGCGACCTCGTCGATGGAGGCGCACGGCAGCAGCGGGATCGTCACCTCGTTGGCCACGTCGCCAAACTAGCCCCAGAGATCAGCCGTCGACCAGCAATCCGCGTAACGGTCCTTGCAGTCTTCCCGCCCGCCGCGACACCCCCGGCAGCTCCATCACCCGCGAGGGCCCCTTCAGCGCGGGCCGCCAGATCTTGTCCACCACGTCGTCGATCGGGCCCGAGACGTCCGCGTCCAGGTGCTCGGCCCACAGCCGCAGGCGGGTCGACCGCGCCACCTCCGGGTCGTCGGTCACCACGTTGACCTCGGTGTCGTTGAACAACGAGTGCTCGTTGAGGTTCGCCGACCCGACCGAGAGCCACCGGTCGTCCACAATGGACAGCTTGGCGTGGATGTAGACCGGCGCGTCGCCGTGGGCGACCAGGGTCGCGGCGACCAGCCGCCCGTCGGGGTCGGCGTCGATCAACCGGCCGAGCTGCCCGCGCGTGGTGTCGGCGCCGTTGCTGGGCTTCTGCGGCAGCAGCAGCACCATCCGGAACTCACGCGTCGGCGGGTTCCGCAGCTTGTCGATCAGCACCTCGGTGATCTCGGGCGACCACAGGAACTGGTTCTCCAGGTAGATCAACGACGTGGCCGACCGCAGCGCCCGCAGGTACGAGTCGAGCAGGCTGAAGTCCCCGCGGGGCGCGAAGCTGTAGGTCCGTTCCGGGATGGTCCGCACCAGCTGCACGGACGACGACCCGGCCTCGGGCGGCACCTCGGGCGCGGGCAGGGTCTCCCCCGCGATCTCCAGCCACCGCGCGGCGAAGTGGGCGGCCACCTCGGCCACCGCCGGTCCCTCGATCCTGGCGATGTGGTCGTGCCAGCCGAGGTCACGCGGCGGATGTTCCGGCGAGTCGTGGCGGTCGCCCTCCACCGCCGTCATGTCGAGGCCGCCGACGAACGCCACGTCGTCGACGATCACGATCTTCTCGTGGTGGCAGTGCAGCGTGCGTTCGCGGGCGTCCAGCTCACACCGGACCGCACCGCACTCCAGGAAGGCCTTCTTGGCCGCCGCCGCCCGTTTGCGAGTCGGCTCGAAGAACGGGATGGGCGGGCCCGCCCACAGCAGCACACGCACCGGAACCCGTTCCGCGGCAGCCGAAAGCAGCTCGCGCAGCTGCGGCGCACCCGGCTCGCGGGTCAGCTGGAAGTCCGGCGAGGCGTGCCAGTTCGCGATGTGGATGTACTTCTGCGCGTTCTCGATCGCTTCCGCCACAACGGGAAACGCCGTGGCACCGTCGACGAGAACCTCGAACTTGTTGCCGTGCAGGACGGGTCGGCGCGGGGTGAACCACCCCGCGCCCTCGCCGTCCAGCACGTCTCCCCAGCCCAGCCGCCGGAGTCTCCTGGCGTGATGGGAGCACAGCACGTTCTCCAGCCCGTCACCGAGCCGCGCGTCGAGCACGTCGAGTAAGCCCACGAGAGGCGGATTTACCCGATTAGACCGATCTCAAACAGCCAGCACCGTGGTCGTGCCCGGCTCGACCTCCGTGAAGCCCGCGTCCCGCACCGCGACCACATCTCCGCTGTGCACCAACGAGTCCCACTCCGCCACGGACGGTGTCCGCACGGCACACCGGTAGTCGAGCGACGCCCACGCCTTCAGCTCGGCCTCGGACAGCCGCGGCGCCAGCAGCATCGACGCGTGTCCCACCTGAGCCGCGAGCTTGCCGGCGGACATCTCGACGCGCGGGTTCACGTACAGCAGCCGCGCACCCTCCGGCACCGGCCCCGGCTCGTCCACGGGCAGGTCGGAACCGGAGATCTGCAGCTTCGCGACCTCACGCGGCGTCTCGGACACCAACACCGGCAGCAGTGAGCGGACCGACGCGCCGTCCACGGTGATCGTCACGCCCGGCAGCTCCTGCACGGCGTCCCACTGCACGCCACGGGCCCGCCGCGACACCTTGCGGATCCGCCCGGCCACCCACGCGCGCACGGCCTCGTGCCACTCGCCGCCGACGTCGGCCCGCGGGTCGAGGCACACCGCGACCGCCGACGCGGCCGCGGCTTCGAGCAACGCCGTCCGGGAGGGCGGGTCGACCCGTTCGATGCGCAGCACCATCGGCATCGCGCGGACTTCCGACTCCTCGGCGTAGTTCCGGGAGGCGATCAGGTCGAGGATCATCACGGCCGGGTCAGCTCCAGGCCGTCCGCGGCGTCCGCGGCCTCCACCTCGGCCCTCGTCACGCCGAGGATGAACAGCACGGCGTCGAGGAACGGGTGCGACAGCGCGGTGTCGGCCACCTCACGCAGCGCCGGCTTGGCGTTGAACGCGATGCCGAGGCCCGCCGCGCTGAGCATGTCGATGTCGTTCGCGCCGTCACCGACCGCCACGCACTGCGCGAGCGACACGCCGACCTCCTCGGCGAAGCGGCGCAGCGCGATCGCCTTGCCCGGCCGGTCGATGATTTCGCCGACCACGCGCCCGGTCAGCTTGCCGTCCACGACCTCCAGCGTGTTCGCCGCGCAGAAGTCCAGCTGGAGCTCGTCGGCGAGGCCCGTGATCACCGACGTGAAGCCGCCGGACACGACACCGCAGTAGAAACCGAGGCGCTTGAGCGTCCGGATCGTCGTGCGGGCACCGGGCGTGAGCTCCAGCGACGCCGCGACCTCGTCCAGCACCTTCTCGTCGAGGCCCTCCAGCAACGCGACCCGGCGGCGCAGCGACTCGGCGAAGTCGAGCTCACCGCGCATCGCCGCGTCGGTGATCTCGCGCACCTGCTCCTCGCATCCGACGTGCGCGGCCAGCATCTCGATCACCTCGCCCTGGATGAGCGTGGAGTCGACGTCGAACACGACCAGGCGCTTCGCCCGCCGCGTGAGGCCCGCCCGTTCGACCGCGATGTCGAGACCCACCCGCACCGACACGTCCGCGAGCGCGGACCGCAGCTCCGCGTCGTTCTCCAACGTGTCGTCGGCGACGGAAACACGCAGTTCAAGACCCGTGACGGGGTAATCGGCGACGCCGCGGATCGCGTCGATGTTCACGCCGAGCGACGCCAGCCGGCGAGCGACCTCGGTGAACGCCTTCGCCGTCACCGGGCGGCCCAGCACGATCAGCACGTGCGACGACTCCAGGCGCGCGGTGCGCCTCGAGTCGGCGCCGATCTCGATCTCCACGTGCATCGAGACGGTGGCCATGGCCTGCTCGACGGACTCCTGCAGGCCCTCCGGGTCGTGGTCGGTCGAGACCAGCGCGCCGAGCACCAGCCTGCCCCGGATCACCACCTGCTCCACGTCGAGCACCTCGACTCCGTGCCTGGTCAGCACGGCGAACAGCACGGAGGAGACGCCGGGCTTGTCCGGGCCGGTCACGGTGATGAGCACGGGCGTTTTCACGTCGTCGTCTCCTCGTAAGACGCGAAGAGCCCCGACCGCGTGAAGGCAGCCGGGGCTCGTCGTTGAACCTGTTACTGGCAGGTTACTTGTGGTCCGACTCCGACTTCTCGGAGGCCGTACCGGACTGGATGGCCGCACCCGCGAGCTCCGACGGAGCGGGCTTCGCGTCCTTGTGGGCGACCGCCTTGCCGGTGAAGGTCACGTGACCCTCGTTGCGGATGCGCTCGACCATGTGCGGGTAGTGCAGCTCGAACGCCGGGCGCTCCGAACGGATCCGGGGCAGCTCGGTGAAGTTGTGCCGCGGCGGCGGGGAGGACGTGGCCCACTCGAGCGAGTTGCCGTAGCCCCACGGGTCGTCGGCCGTGACGAGCTCGCCGAAGCGGTAGCTGCGGAAGATGTTCCAGATGAACGGCAGCGTCGACGCGCCCAGGATGTAGGCACCGATCGTCGAGATCATGTTCAGCGTCGTGAAGCCGTCGGAGGCGAGGTAGTCGGCGTACCGGCGCGGCATGCCCTCGTTGCCCAGCCAGTGCTGGACGAGGAACGTGCCGTGGAAGCCGAGGAACGTCGTCCAGAAGTGCAGCTTGCCGAGCGGCTCGTCGAGGAACCGGCCGGTGATCTTCGGGAACCAGAAGTAGATACCGGCGAAGGTCGCGAACACGATCGTGCCGTAGAGCACGTAGTGGAAGTGCGCGACGACGAAGTACGTGTCGGACACGTGGAAGTCGATCGCGGGCGCGGCCAGCAGGATGCCGGAGAGGCCACCGAAGAGGAACGTGACGATGAAGCCGATCGAGAACAGCATCGGCGTCTCGAACGTCAGCTGGCCCTTCCACATCGTGCCGATCCAGTTGAAGAACTTCACACCGGTCGGGACAGCGATGAGGAACGTCATGAAGGCGAAGAACGGCAGCAGCACCGCGCCGGTCGCGTACATGTGGTGCGCCCACACGGCGACGGACAGGGCCGCGATGCCGAGCGTCGCGTAGACCAGGCCGTTGTAACCGAAGATCGGCTTGCGGCTGAACACCGGGAAGATCTCCGACACGATGCCGAAGAACGGCAGCGCGACGATGTAGACCTCGGGGTGCCCGAAGAACCAGAAGAGGTGCTGCCACAGGATCACGCCGCCGTTGGCGGGGTCGAACACGTGGGCACCGAGGTGGCGGTCGGCGAGCAGGCCGAGCAGCGCCGCGGTGAGGATCGGGAACGCGAGCAGCACCAGCACCGACGTCACCAGGATGTTCCAGGTGAAGATCGGCATCCGGAACATCGTCATGCCGGGAGCGCGCAGGCAGACCACGGTGGTGATCATGTTGACCGCGCCGAGGATGGTGCCGAGACCACCGACCACCAGGCCGGAGATCCACAGGTCGGCGCCGACGCCCGGCGAGTGGATGGCGTTGCTCAGCGGCGTGTAGGCGAACCAGCCGAAGTCAGCCGCACCACCGGGGGTGATGAAGCCCGCCATCACGATCAGGCCGCCGAAGAGGTACAGCCAGTACGAGAACGCGTTGAGCCGCGGGAACGCCACGTCGGGCGAGCCGATCTGCAGCGGGAGCACGAAGTTCGCGAAGCCGAAGACGATCGGCGTCGCGTACAGCAGCAGCATCACGGTGCCGTGCATCGTGAACAGCTGGTTGAACTGCTCCTGGCTCAGGAACTGCATGCCAGGCCGGGCCAGCTCGGTCCGCATCAGCATGGCCATCGCGCCGCCGACCATGAAGAAGGCGAACGAGGTGACCAGGTACATGATGCCGATTTGCTTGTGGTCCGTGGTGCGGAACATCCGCAGCAGGAAGGACCCCTTGACCGCAGTGCGCGTCGGATAAGGACGCGTTGCGATCGGCTGCGGGGCTACGGCCGTCACGGTGCCTCCAGGCCTTGGTGGGACCAGTCGTTCGGGAAACTCACCGGATATTAGACGGAGCCGATCAGCTCCATTCGGGTGGGCCATGGCCGGTGGCCAGCGGCGTAGCGCAGGTCACACGTATCCTGCCGCCGTGCTCCGAATGCTCGCTGTCGCTTGTGTCCTGTTGCTGTCCGCCTGCGGCAGTCCCGCCACGCACAACTCGGCGGACGTAGCGTTCGCCCAGGGCATGGTCCCGCACCACGAGCAGGCTCTGGAGATGAGCGGCCTGGTCGCCTCCCGCACCGAGAACCCGCACGTGATCGACCTGGCGTCGCGCATCTCGAAGGCACAGCGGCCCGAGATCGACCGCATGAACGGCTGGCTGAAGACCTGGGGCGCTCCCGTCAAGGCGGAGAGCCATTCGTCACACGGCCACTCCGACACGCACGGCATGGTCGACCTGGGCAACCTCACGGACCTCGACGGCGTCGAGTTCGACCGCCAGTGGCTCTCGCTGATGATCCAGCACCACCGCGGCGCCGTGGAGATGGCGCGCAAGCACCTCTCCGCGGGCACCGACCCGGAGACGCGCAAGCTGGCCCAGGACGTGATCAGCCTCCAGGAGAAGGAGATCGCGGAAATGGAGTCGCTCCTGCCGCAGGGCTGATGCCAGCCTTTCGCCGTGAGCACCTCGTCAGCCGTACAGGCCGCCGTGTCCGCCGTGTCCGTGGCGGCCGCTCACGGCGTGGTTTGCGCCGACCCTGTCGTCCTGAAAGACGGCAGCAACGTCCTCGTGCACCTGCACCCGGCTCCGGTCGTGGCCCGAATCGCCTCCCGCACCGCCCTGGTGCGCCCGGCCGTGGCCGGCCACATGGCGCGCGATCTCTCCGTGTCGGCGTTCCTGGCCTCGCGCGGCGTCCCCGTCGTGACGCCGTCCGATGAGCTTCCCGCCGGGCCTCATGTCGTGGACGGCTTCGTGCTCACGTTCAGCACCTACGTCCCGCACGACCCGTCGCTGGAGCTGACCCGGCCGGACGTGCTCAAGCTGCTGCCCGATCTCCATGCCGAGCTACGGCTGTACGAGGGCGACCTGCCCGTACGAGGCCCTCTGGACGACGTCGAGAACACGCTCGCGTACCTGGAGGGCCTCGGCGTGCCCGACCTGGAGCCGTTCCGCGAACGCCACGCCGAGCTGCTGACCCGGTGGGACGCGCACTACAACGACGTCCAGCCGCTGCACGGCGACTCGCACTACGGCAACGTGCTGATGACGCCGTCAGGCCCGGTGTGGAACGACTTCGAGGACACCTGGCGCGGCCCCGTGGCCTGGGACCTGGCCTGCCTGGCCGGCGCCAAAGGCGCGGAAGCCGCCCGGCGCGCCGTGGAGATCTACGGCGGCGGGGCGGCTCCTGAAGACGTGGAGTACCACGTCGAAACCCGCGTCAACTTCGGCACGCTCTGGGGCGTGCTGATGGAGCGGAGTTAGGCGCGGCGCCTGCGCAGCACCAGCAGCACCGCGGCACCGGCGGCGAGCAGCGCCGCACCGAGCCCGACCAGCCAGGCGGACCCGAACCCGGTCGAGGCCAGGTCGGCGTTCGCCGCCGCGACCGCGGCCGTGGTCGTCGTCGTGGTAGCCGCGACCTGCGAAGACGACGTGGTCGTCTCGGTGGGGCTGGTCGTCGTGGACGACGAGGTGGTGGTCTTGGTCGTCGTCGTGGTCGTCGTGGTGGTGGTCGTCGTCTCCTTGTCGATGCCGCAGCCGTACCAGTGGCTGATCTGCGGCAGCTGGTCACCACCGTTGAACGGCGAGCGCAGCTTGTCCCACGGCAGCGGACCGAGGTCCTTGACGAGGTAGACGTTGAAGTTGGGCCCACCCTTGACGACCACACCGGTGATCGTCTTGCCGGCGGGCACCCCGGTGATGTTCAGGTACTGCTGGTTGTCCCCGCCGCTGTACGTGAACTCGTTCGGGTGAATCGTCTTCCCGGTCAGCCCACCCACCGTGCACGCCTCGGGGTGGTTGATGTCGACGTTCTTGGTGAACGGAGTCGCGCGCTCGTCGTTCGTGGTCGGCCCGTCCTGGGCGGCAGCGGTGCTCACCAGGGCGAGCGAAGCCACAGCGGCCACGGCGGCGGAAGCGAGCAGGCCGGATCTTCTCAGAGGCGTGAGGCGCATCGTGATACTCCGTTAAGGGGTTCGGCGGGATGCCGAGATCTAAGACCATCGACGTCCCCCTAACGGGTGTATGAGGCACTCTCGGTACGCCCTGTGGCCTACTTGTTATACGGCTGTGAAGTCGCGTGCCCGAACGACCGAACGCCGAAGGGGCCGGCGAACCGGCCCCTTCAGTTACACAGCGTGAACGATGGTCAGTCGTTCTGCTCGACCTCGGCAGGTCGCAGGAACACGGTGCCACCACCGGTCGGCATGCGCCTGAACCAGTCGACCGAATTGACTGGTTGTCCGATCACCGGACCGGCCCCTGCCGGGAGATGGGGAAGCGTGACGCCCGCACTCTGAGGAGCCTGCGGCCGGCGAAGTGGTTGGTTCGGGGTGGTCATCGTTCCTTCTCGGAGTTGGTGCTCACGGGTGTCGACTCGATGAGCGCGGACGACACAAGAGAGCCAAGTGAGGATCTCAGGCGTCGCGCCGCGAGCTCCGAGGAAACGTGCCATTCCTCGGTTGCTCGCGACAGCAACAACTCGAACGATGTTGGGTTTTCGCCGTTGAGTTGTCCTACAAGCCAGCTCGCATCGCCATCGAGCCAATAGAGAGCGGGCGGCTCAGCCACCCTGCCCACCACCGCGCGTCCTGTGTTCGCACGCCGGATGCGCACGTCTGACAACACGCGGAAATGGCCGTCTTCACGAATCTCTGCGCAAAGGGTCGCACAGTCCACTTCGGAGCGCACAGCGACCCCATCACCGCCCTGACCAGTACGTTCACCGGTCAGGCCATGCAAAAGGCGGCGCGAGTCCGCGCGCAGGACACCCTCATGGGCGAGTAGCCAGTCACCGATCTCGTTCGCCCGTTCACGAGCCTTCGGAAGCAGGGAATCCGGGCCGAGTTGTTCGGCACCAATTGAAAAGTTGAACTGCGCAAGGCAGCTGTAGGCATGCCACGCCGCGAAGGTCTGTTCCAGTGGCCATCGAGCATGAGACCACGAGTTCTCGAAATAATCCGCGCCGTCGGCCCTTGCGTCAAGAAATTCTTTCGTGATGGCCAGGTCGAAGAACTTTTCATGCGCGCCTTCGTGGACGAGCGCCTCAGCCACTTCGATCGGCAGCGAGGGCTCGTCGATGAGGACGATGCCGGGGACATAGCGTGACGACGCCGATACGACACCTCCGGACGTCTCCCGCTTGAGCACCGCCAGAGCGGACACATGCGCCAGGAGGTCCTCTGCCATCTCGGGTGCGAGTTCCCGGAAGAGCCGGACGCCGTCGGCCACGATCGCCAGAACGGTGTCGAACCTGTCCCCGTCCGCCTCTGTCAGGGGCTGAGGACTCGCACCGGGCGGAGCCACGATGCGCAACGGCGCTTCCAGCAGCTCGGCCCCAGCCGGGTCCGAGACGACGGCGACACCCACGTCACGTACGCGCATCGCCGCGACTTCGGTCAACCGGGCCAGATCCAGACCACCGTGCCCTGCCAGAGCCCGGCCGATCTCATAGCGAACGATCGGGTGGTCGGCGAGGTTGTCGGACAACTCGGCACCGGGCGCGAACAGGTCGACCGCGAGCCGGTAGAGCGCACGGCGCTCATCGACCAACGCGGCCGCAGGAGCGATCGCCGCATGGAGTGCGTGCGTGCTCGCAACAGGCGAACCAACCACCGAAGACCCCGTACTCACGTCCCCCGACGCCAAGGAGTCACGGACTCCACCACATCGGCGGCGCCCCTGATGGCGCGCAAGCGTACGGCACATCGTGACATGCACAACAGCGGGATCCCCCTAGAAAGACCGGTGCCCCGGCCCGCGTCCTGCGACGCCGGCCGGGGCACCGGGATCAGCTGGTTCTCATCAGCCGAACATGATGCTGGTGACGTTCACGAAGCCGACGACGGCCAGCGCGACGACCGAGACGGCGATCATCGTGAGCACGGTGCGCCAGCCGATGGCGGTGACGGCGACTGCTACGGCGGCGGCTATTCCGAGTGCACTCCCTGCGGACATCTCGATTCCCTCCCGACGAGCGAGTACGTGCTCCCCGGTGTGGGCGGTCCGGGGCGTCTCGCCTGCTCAAAGGATCTCGCGTTGTAGGTTGTCTGTCAACGGTCGCCAGGTTGCCAGACAAGTTGCAACTGACAGGCAACAGGCCTAAACTGGACCAATGCCCGCCGACGACGCACATCTCGGCGAGAGCTGGTCGCTCTCGCCTGATTCGCGACGGCCTCTGCCGGAGCTGATCGAGCAGAAGCTCCGTGAGCAGATCATCGGCGGCACCCTCAAAGCAGGAGACCGCCTCCCCACGGAGCCGGAACTGGCCCGCAAACTGGATGTCGCGCGCAGCTCGCTGCGTACAGCGCTGCAGCGGCTTCAGCTCCAGGGCATCGTCGAGGTGCGCCGCGGACTCGGCTGGTACGTGCGGCGCACCGATCTGGCCGCCGTCGAGGAGCACCTCGAAGGCACGCTCGCCGCCCGCCAGTTCTCCCAGACCGACCTGCTGGAAGTCCGGATCGCGCTCGAGACCACGGCCGCGAGTCTCGCCGCCGTCCGAGCCGACGACGGTGAGCTCGACGAGCTGGCCAAGCTCAACCGCCGGTATCAGCGCGCCCCGGTCGAGGACATGCAGGAAGTGGTCGAGTCGGACGAGGAGTTCCACTCGGCGCTGATTCGCGCGTCCCACAACGAGCTGCTGGAGCAGATGTACCAGGCACTCGTACCGGGCCTGCAGGACTGCAAGCGGCACGCGCACCCGTCCCGTGAAGTGCACAACCGGTCGGCGAACGAGCACGAGCAGGTCGTCTGGTTCCTGCGCAGGCACGACGAGGTGGGCGCGAAGAGCGCGATGACCACCCATCTGCTCGGCCTCTACAACGACGTCGCCACCGACGAAACGGCCCCCAGAGCCACGCTCAACACCTACGTGGGGGTGACGGACAACCCGATCTGGGGCCGCCAGAGCTGATACGGCATCCGCCGAAAGGGTCTGGCGCTCATCCGGCATCACTCCCACCATGTATGGACAGAGCGGTGGAGTGAGGGGGCGGGCGAGGGGTGGTGGCGGCGCGCAGGCACAAGCAGGCGCTGGCCGTCGCGTTGGCGCTGCTCGCACTCGCGGCCGCGGATCTCGCGCTCGCCTTTCTCTGGCAACCCGGTGCGCGCAACCTCTGGCACGACGTGTTGGTGGTGATCTGGCCGCTGCCCGCTCTGGCCGGCTTCCTGCTGGGCGCGTACGAGCTCTTCCTGCACCGCCGTTTGATCAGCGAGCTGAGCCAGATCTCCGGCCCGAGCATCGTCGAGCACCTGCTGCCGAGCGACGTGCTGCGCACCTTCCTGTCGTCGATCTACGGGTCGAACGAGGCGAACCAGGACGTCGTCTCCGGGGTGCTCGGCGGCAACGGGCTGCGGCCGCACGGCAAGGACCTCACGATCAGCACGAACACGACGGTGAAGCTGGAGCTGCAGGGCATCAACGCCAAGACCTACCACCTGATCACGACGCAGAGCTACCAGTTCCGGCACAGCGTTCCGGTCGACAGGTTCGTCATCTTCGTCACCAGCAACGTGTTGTTGCGTGACACCATCAGCGCGGCATGCCGCTACCCGCTGTTCGAGCTCTACTACATCACCGATCCGTCGCTGTTCCTCGACTCGGTGGACGACGTCCTGCACTCGACGCAAATCGCGATCGACTACATCGACCACGACGGCACCAGCCGTTCCGCCGCACCGAGCCAGATCCCGCCGCTCGAGGTGAAGTTCGACCAGTGGCCGAACTACCTGACGTTCTTCCGCGAGCGGATGGGACCACTGCCGAAACTGAGCCCCCACAACCATCTCGGCGATCTGCGCATCTTCGAGTGCGATCTCAGCGGCATCGCGGAGGACCACCTCGTGAGCGCGATCCGGGGACTCACCGTCACGTCACGCATGTTGCAGCGCACCAACGAGGGCTTCTGCTACTGGCAGGCGCCATATCCGTCCTATGTGGAGCAGATTCACTTCGACGCGCGGGGACTCACGGTCGACCACTCCCCCAGGCACGAGTTCTCCATCATGCCGTTCCTGTTCCGCTCCAACACGGTGACCGGGCAGTGGCTGAAGGCGGACGACCTGGACGACCTCACCGTTCGGTCGTGGCTTCTTCCGGGGCACGGCGTGGCGCTGATGTGGCGGGAAGCGCGGCATTGACCGTGCCACCTTGTGGTGCGCGGCGAAACCAGTCGACCTCGCCCACCGGCTCGCGCTGAGGCCACGGGCGCTCGGGGGATGCGGGAACTCCAGGAACCTGCCATGTCCCTGTGATCGAGGCATCGGCTGACGACGAACTGTCGGAGGTCATCGCGTCCCCTCCCTTTGACAGGAAAGACTACCCGGACACGGGGTCTCCGGTCACCTGCCGCCGACCGACGAACCTGATCTCGTAGCGGTAGCCGAGCTTGGTGCTCTTCGAGCGCCAATGGATCCCATCTCGATGGCGGCACGTGCTCGACTGCTGGATCGACTCCTGCGCGTCGCCGTGCTCGCCCCGGTTCTGGCTCGCCTCCACCAGGTGAGTGGCTCGCGGCGACGGGAAGATCTCCAGTCCCTCATCGCCGGTCACGTAGACGTCGATCTCGTCGGTGATGTAGGAGATGTCGATCGAGTGCGACTCCTCGGTGAACAGGGCCGGCATGCTCCGGTTCAGGTCGATCTCCAGTTTGATCTGACGCTTGGACTTGCCCTTCTCCAGTGACACGGGGATCCGGATCACCCCCTCCTCCATCACCAGACCCTTGAACAACGCGCCTTCGACGAACGCCCGGCTCCGTCGGAGGTAGGACTGCTGGACGTCGAATTCCCTGCCATCGATCATCAGTCGGCGAACCCGGACGCTTTGCCAGGGCGGCGCGTCGACGCGCGCGGACGAGAAGATCGGGAACGCGAGCCACGCCACAGCGACATCCCGGTCGGCTTCCACCTCGAGTTCCACCACGTAGTCGCCGCTGCCGTCCGAGCTGACCTCCAGCCGGTCAGTTCGCCTGCGGACACGCAGTTGACGGGACACGTGTACATCGATGTCGCGCAGCGAGCGCAACAGCTCGAGCCGCTGTCGCAGTGTGGTGCTGATGATCCAGAGCAGCACCAGGAACGTCGCCGCACCCGTCGCGTACATGACCCAGCTCAGCATGCCGAACAGCTGTTCCCTGGTGGCTTCGTTGCGCAGGCTGACCAGCGTGCCGGCCACGGTCAGCAGAACCGAGATGGCACCCGACACGAATGCCGCGACACCGGGAGAGATGCCCGACCTGGCCGGATCTGCCATGACGTGTCTCCAGACTCGATCAACAGATCGTCCAGCGTAGGCAGCGCGGAACCTCGTCCGGCAACGTCGTCACCCGTTCGGCCCGCTGCACGCAAATTAACGCAAGTATTTGCGTACACTTGCGGCATGACGCAACGGAGGCTGGCCGAGGTCGCGGCCAAGGTCGGGGTCAGTGAGGCCACCGTCAGCCGGGTGCTGAACGGCAAGCCGGGCGTCTCGGACGCCACGCGGAGTGCCGTGCTCACCGCGCTTGACGTGCTGGGTTACGAGAGGCCGACGCAGCTGCGGGGTGAGCGGGCGCGGCTCGTGGGGCTGGTGTTGCCCGAGTTGCAGAACCCGATCTTTCCCGCGTTTGCGGACGTGGTGGGCAACGCGCTGGCGCAACGCGGGTTCACGCCGGTTCTGTGCACGCGGACCGCTGGTGGGGTGACGGAGGCCGAGTACCTCGAACTGCTGCTCGAGCAGCACGTGTCGGGGATCGTGTTCGCCGGTGGACTGTACGCGCAGAAGGACGCCAGTCATGGGCACTACCAGCAGATGATGGCGCGGAAGCTGCCTGCGGTGCTGGTCAACGCGGCGATCGACGACCTGGCGTTTCCGCGGGTCTCGTGTGATGACGCGGTGGCTGTGGAGCAGGCGTACGGGCACCTCACCTCGTTGGGGCACAGGCGGATCGGGGCTGTGCTCGGGCCGCCGGACCACGTGCCGAGCCACCGGAAGCTGCAGGCCATCGAGAAGTGCGGCGGGGCCGATGTCGAGCACGCCATGTTCAGCCTCGAAGGCGGGCAGGCGGCGGCCACCAAGCTCGTGCAGCGCGGCGTCACGGCGATCATCTGTGCGAGCGACCCGTTGGCGCTGGGGGCGATCAGGGCCGTCAGGAGGGCCGGGCTGGACGTGCCCAAGGACGTGTCGATCGTCGGGTACGACGATTCGGCCTTCATGACCTGCACCGATCCGCCGCTGACCACGGTGCGGCAGCCCATCGAGGCGATGGGGCGGGCTGCGGTGGAGTTGCTGGCCAACCAGATCTCCGGCAACGCCGTGGCGCCGGACGAACTGCTCTTCGAGCCCGAGTTGGTGGTGAGGGCCTCCAGCGCGCCCGTCGTCAGGTAGCAGTCGGCTTCTTGCGAGTTTTCGTCTAGATATTGCGTTCAGATGTAACGACGACTTATGGTCGCCGTCACATCGACGCGCTCGCGAGAAGGGCGGCCCCACCATGAAGAAGTCCGCTGCCGTGCTGCTGGGCTGTGTTCTGGTCGCAGGCTGTGGGAGCGGTTCCACGAACGAGGCGGGCGGCAAGGTCGTCATCGACGTCAACGGCCAGCCGCCGCAGACACAGGCGTTCGACCGCAAGGTCTTCGACGAGGACGTGGCGGAGTTCGAGAAGCAGAACCCGGACGTCGACCTCGTGCCGCACGAGGGGTTCATGGACCCGAAGACGTTCTCCGCCAAGCTCGCGGGCGGGCAGCTGGAGGACGTTTTCTACGTCTACTTCACGGATCCGGCCGCGCTCATCGCCAGAAAACAGGCCGCAGACCTCACGAACTACGTCAAGGATGTCCCCCACTACGGCGACCTCAAGCAGGAGCTCAAGGACGTCTTCACGGTCGACGGCAAGGTCTACGGGCTGCCGACCGCCAACTACACGATGGGCCTGCTCTACAGCCGCACCAACTTCACCAAGGCCGGCCTCGACCCCGACCAGCCGCCGAAGACGTGGGACGAGGTTCGCGCCGCCGCCAAGAAGCTCAAGGACTCAGGCGTCACCGGGTTCGCCGAGTACAGCAAGAGCAACCAGGGCGGCTGGCACTTCACCACGTGGATGAAGTCGGTCGGTGGTGACATCGCTCGCAAGGACGGCGACAGCTACAAGGCCGACTTCAACAACGACAAGGGCAAGGAAGTCCTGCGGCGCCTCAAGGAGATGCGCTGGGACGACGGCTCCATGGGCGAGAAGCAGCTGCTGGAGATCGGCGACGTGCAGAACATGATGGGCGCCGGACAGCTCGGCATGTACCTCGCCGCGCCCGACAACGTCGCCGCGATCGTCAACCAGTTCAAGGGCAAGTACGACGACTACGGCCTCGCCGCGATGCCGGAACAAAAAGGCACGTTGCTCGGCGGCGAGGGATACATGATCAACCCGAAGGCCACGCCGGAGAAGATCAAGGCGGGGCTGAAGTGGATCCAGTGGAAGTACCTGAACCCGGACCGGCTCGAGCAGAACCTGCAGAAGTACAAGGACCGCGGGCAGCCGGTCGGCCTGCCGATCCCGCCGATCGCCGACATCTGGACCGGTGAGCCGCGCCAGAAGCAGGAAGAGCTCAAGAGCAGGTACGCGACCATGCCGGTGCGGAACTTCCAGGCCTATGTGGACGGTTCCGAGAAGACCAGGGGCACGCTCGAACCGCCGCAGGCACAGCAGATCTACGCGATCCTCGACAACGTCGTGCAGGCGGCGCTGACCAACTCCGACGCCGATCACGCGGCCCTGCTCAAGGACGCGGAGACCAAGGTCAACGCGATCCTGGCGCAGGTGAAGTGAGTGCGGCGCCACGTCACCGCGTACGGCTTCCTGAGTGCCGCGCTGGTCGTCTTCGCGGTGTTCTCCTGGTGGCCCATCGTGCGCGGTGTGGTCCTGAGCTTCCAGCAGGTCAACTTCGTCACGAGCCCCGACTGGGTCGGCTGGGAGAACTTCGAGCGGCTCTTCGCGGACCCGCTGTTCTTGGTGGCGTGGCGCAACACGGCGTACTTCACGATCCTCGCACTGGTCATCGGCTTCGGCGTTCCGTTCATCACCGCCGTGGTGCTCAACGAACTCCGGCACGCCAAGGCCTACTTCCGGCTCCTCGTCTACCTGCCGGTGATGCTGCCGCCGGTCGTGACGGCGTTGCTGTGGAAGTGGTTCTACGATCCGGGGCCCGGCCTGTTCAACTCGGCCCTCAGAGGGCTGGACCTCCCCACATCACAGTGGCTCGACTCCAGCAGCACCAGCATGATCAGCCTCGTCCTGGTGATCACGTGGGCGAACATGGGCTCTGCCACGCTGATCTACCTGGCCGCGCTGCAGACCATCCCCGGTGAGCTGTACGAGGCCGCGGACCTCGACGGCGCGAGCATCCTCGAGAAGATCTGGCACGTCACGATCCCGCAGACCAAGTTCGTGATCCTGATGCTGTTGCTGCTGCAGGTCGTCGCGACCATGCAGATCTTCACCGAGCCGTTCGTCATGACCGGCGGCGGGCCGGAGGAGTCGACGGTCACCGTGCTGCTCCTCCTCTACCGGTATGCCTTCTACTACAACGACTTCGGCACCGCGAGCGCGATGAGCCTCATCCTCTTCGCGGTGCTGAGCGTCTTCTCCTTCCTCTACCTCGAGATCACCAGGAAGGCCGACGCATGAGAACGCTGACCAAGGGCAACGGCAAGACCTACTGGGTCGTCCTCACGCTCACGCTGGTCGTCTTCACTGCGGCGTTCCTGCTGCCGCTGGTCTGGGTGCTGCTCGGCGCGTTCAAACCACCGGCCGAGCTGGCGCGGCAGCCACCGACGATCCTGCCGGAGGTGTGGGAACCCGGCGCGTACGTCGACGCCTGGAACTTCATGGACCTCGGCCGGTTCTTCCTCAACACGTTCGTCGTCGCGATCGGGGCGTGGGCCGTGCAGATGGCCGTGATCGTCCCCGCCGCCTACGCGCTGAGCAAGCTGAAGCCCTGGGGCGGCAACGTGATCCTCGGCCTGATGCTCGCCACGCTGATGCTGCCCGCGACGGCGCTGCTGATCCCCGTCTACCTCACGCTCACCGACCTCGACCTGCTCAACAACCCGGCTGGCATCTGGCTGCCGTTCGCGGCGAACGCGCTGAACGTCTACCTGCTCAAGCGGTTCTTCGACCAGATCCCGGAGGAGTTGCTGGAAGCGGCCAGGATCGACGGCGCGGGCACGTGGACGACGCTCACGAGAATCGTCCTGCCCATCTCGCGCCCCATCCTCGCCGTCGTCTCGATCTTCGCGGTCGTCGCGGCGTGGAAGGACTTCATCTGGCCGTTGCTCGTCTTCCCCGAACCGGCGAAGCAGACGCTCAGCGTGGCGTTGCAGCGCTTCGCCCCCGACACCCCGATCAACCTCCTGCTCGCGGGCCTCGTGCTCGCGAGCCTGCCGATGGTCGCGCTGTTCCTCGCGTTCCAGCGGCACATCCTCGCGGGGCTCACCGCGGGCGGCGTAAAAGGCTGAAAGGACAACAGATGAGTTGGTGGCGCAACGCATCCATCTACCAGGTCTACCTGCGCAGCTTCGCGGACGGCAACGGCGACGGCATCGGCGACCTGGCCGGCCTGCGCGCCAGGCTCTCCCACATCGCGAACCTCGGCTTCGACGCGATCTGGCTGAACCCGTGGTACCCGAGCCCGCTCGCCGACGGCGGCTACGACGTGGCGGACTACCGCGACATCGAGCCGGTGTTCGGCTCGCTCGCCGACGCGGAGAAGCTCATCGCGGACGCGCACGGGCTGGGCCTGCGGGTGATCATCGACACCGTCCCCAACCACTGCAGCGATCAGCACCCGTGGTTCAAGGAGGGCCTGTGGGATCGCTTCCACATCCGTGACACCGAAGACCTCCCCAATGACTGGAAGTCGCGCTTCGGCGGCCCGGCATGGAGCAAACTGCCAGACGGGCGCTGGTACCTGCACCTCTACGCCGCCGAACAGCCCGACTTCAACTGGGAGAATCCCGCTGTCGGGGACGAGTTCTCCGACATCCTGCGGTTCTGGCTGGACCGCGGTGTCGACGGCTTCCGCATCGACGTGGCCGACGGCCTGGTCAAGGACTTCAGCAGGCCCGACGCCGACCAGCCGTACTCCGACCAGGACGGCGTGCACGAGATCTACCGCGAGTGGCGCAGGATCGTTGACGAGTACGACGGCGACCGCATCCTCGTCGGTGAGATGTGGCTGCCCGACCCCGTCCGGTTCGCCAGGTACCTGCGGCCGGACGAGATGCACAGCGCGTTCAACTTCGACTTCCTGTGCTGCCCCTGGAACGCCCAGGAGCTGCGCCGGGTCATCGACGACACGCTGGCCGCGCACGAACCCGTCGGCGCACCACCGACCTGGGTTCTGTCCAATCACGACGTCACCAGGCACGTGACCCGCTACGGCCGCGAGAAGACCGGATTCTCCTTCGCCGACCGGCAGCACGGCGCCCCGACCGACCTCGAGCTCGGCACCCGCAGGGCCCGCGCGGCGATCATGCTCACGGCGGCGCTACCCGGCGGCGTGTACGTCTACCAGGGCGAGGAGCTGGGCCTCTGGGAGGTCGAGGACCTGCCGGACGAGCTGCGCGAGGACCCGGTGTGGCACCGTTCCGGCTTCACCGACCGGGGCCGCGACGGCTGCCGCGTGCCACTCCCCTGGTCCGCCGACGACGGCCCGAGCTGGTTGCCCCAGCCCGAGAACTGGCAGCGGTTCTCGGTGGCGGCCCAGACGGACGACCCTGAATCGATGCTCAGCCTGTACCGCCGGGTCTTCGCGCAGCGCCGCGCGATCGACGGCGACCTGGAGTGGCTCGACCTGGGCGAGAACGTGCTGGCGTTCAGGAGGAACGACCACACGACGATCGTCAACCTGTCGGACCGGGCGATCGAGCTGCCCTCGCCGCCGACGCTGACGAGCATCCCGCTGGTCAACGGTCAATTGCCGCCCGATGCCGCAGCCTGGTTGGGCTAGAACCGGGCCATTCGGGCCGATGAACCGGGCATGCCCGAAAGCCGCGTCCCAGGTGGGCGCGGCTTTCGTTGTGCAAACCGGGCAAAAACCGGGCAAGATTTCCGTCTGTTGTGGTGGCGACCACAGAGTTA
Source organism: Lentzea nigeriaca (assembly GCF_016907955.1). GTDB lineage: Bacteria > Actinomycetota > Actinomycetes > Mycobacteriales > Pseudonocardiaceae > Lentzea > Lentzea nigeriaca. The sequence goes on from NZ_JAFBCX010000006.1 coordinate 392,720, forward strand.
CGAGGGTGTTTCATCTAGGCACAGCCCGAACGGGCATCCGATGAGCCGAATGGGCAGGTGAAATGCGAGCCGAGGAACGCAAGCGGCGCATCCTGGCCAGGGCCCGCGCCGACGGCCGCGTCGACGTGGTGGAGATGGCGCAGGAACTGGGCGTCGCGCCCGAAACGGTCAGGCGCGACCTCCGCGTGCTCGACGAGCACGGCCTGGTGCGCCGCACGCACGGTGGCGGAATTCCGGTCGAGAGCGCCGGGTTCGAGACCGGGCTGCGGTTCCGGGCCGGGTCGCACGTGCCGGAGAAACGGCGCATCGCGAAGGCCGCCGCCGAACGGCTGGACGACGCCGAGACCGTGTTCATCGACGAGGGTTACACGCCACAACTCGTCGCGGAGGCGTTGCCCACCACCAACCCGCTCACGATCATCACCGCGTCCCTGCCGACCGCCGCGGCGATGTCCGAACACCCGTCCTGCACGGTTCTGTTGCTGGGCGGCAGGGTTCGCGGCCACACACTGGCCACTGTGGACCACTGGACGACCAGGATGCTCGGCGAGATGGTGATCGACCTCGCCTACATCGGTGCGAACGGGATCTCCCGCGAGCACGGCCTGACCACGCCCGATCCGGCGGTCGGCGCGGTGAAGGCCAAAGCGCTCAGCTCGTCCCGGCGGAAGATCTTCGTCGGGGTGCACACCAAGTTCGGCGTCTCCAGTTTCCACCGGTTCGCCGAGGTCACCGACCTGGAAGCGATCGTCACCGACAGCGGCCTCTCCGCCCACGAGGCCCACCGGTACGCCCTGCTCGGCCCCAAGGTCATCAGAGCCTGATGGCGTCTGCAAGTACTACCAACTCGGAGTTGGTAGTACTTGCAGACGCCCCAAAACACCACCCGGTAGCACGCCGGCTGTGTTCGGCGCGCCCCGGAAACCCTTCCCCCGGAGGAAAGACGATGTTGTCGATCCGCACACCCCTTCGCACATTCGGGGCCGCGACCGCTGTGCTGCTTCTGGCTTCCGCCTGCGCGGGTGCCGGAGGCGGTGGGGGCAGCGGCTCCGACTCGGTGAACGTCCTGATGGTCAACAACCCGCAGATGCAGGACCTGCAGAAGCTGACCGCGGACAACTTCACCAAGGACACCGGCATCAAGGTGAACTTCACCGTGCTGCCGGAGAACGACGTCCGCGACAAGATCAGCCAGGACTTCTCCAGCCAGGCCGGGCAGTACGACGTGGCGACGATCTCCAACTACGAGACGCCGATGTACGCCAAGAACGGCTGGCTCGCGCCGATGGACGACTTCGTGGCCAAGGACAGCGGGTTCGACCAGGCCGACATCCTCCCGCCGATCAAGCAGTCGCTCACCGCGGCGGACGGCAAGGTGTACGCGCAGCCGTTCTACGGCGAGTCGTCGTTCCTCATGTACCGCAAGGACATCTTCGAGGCCAAGGGCGTCACGCTGCCCGACAAGCCGACCTGGCAGCAGGTCGCCGAGGCGGCCGCGAAGGTCGCCACTCCGGAGGTCCGCGGCATCTGCCTGCGCGGCCAGCCGGGCTGGGGCCAGGTGATGGCGCCGCTCACCACGGTCGTGAACACCTTCGGCGGCACGTGGTTCACCAAGGACTGGCAGGCGCAGGTCAACGCGCCGGAGTTCAAGGAGGCCACCAAGTTCTACGTCGACCTCGTGCGCAACCACGGGGAGGCGGGCGCTCCGCAGGCCGGGTTCGCCGAGTGCCTGAACAACATGACGCAGGGCAAGGTCGCGATGTGGTACGACGCCACGGTCGCCGCGGGTCTGCTGGAGGCCAACGACTCCCCGGTGAAGGGCAAGCTCGGCTTCACCCAGGCGCCGGTCGTGAAGACCGACAGCTCCGGCTGGCTCTACACCTGGGCGTTCGGCATCCAGAAGGCGTCGAAGAAGCAGGACGCGGCCTGGAAGTTCATCTCCTGGGCGTCCGGCAAGGGCTACGAGGAACTGGTCGGCAAGAACCTCGGCTGGTCGAAGGTGCCGGACGGCAAGCGTTCCTCGACCTACCAGCGCGCCGAGTACAAGCAGTCCTCCGGCACGTTCTCGGCGCAGGCGGAGGCTGCGATCAAGGGCGCGAAGCCGCTCGACCCCGGCGTGCAGCCGCGGCCGGCGCCGGGCATCCAGTTCGTCGGCATCCCCGAGTTCACCGACCTCGGCACCCAGGTGTCGCAGCAGATCAGCTCGGCGATCGCGGGCGCGGTGTCGGTGGACGACGCCCTGAACAGCTCGCAGCAACTGGCCGAGAAGGTCGCCGCGAAGTACAAGGGGCAGTGAGATGGCGGTGTTGACACGGGAGCGGTCGGTCGTGGACCGGCCGCCTCCCGTCCCCCGCAGGAGCTATCCGAAGTGGGCGCGTCGGGCGCCGCTGCTGCCAGCCCTGATCTTCCTGATCATCGTGACGCAGCTGCCGTTCGTGGCGACGCTCGTCATCTCCTTCATGAAGTGGAACTCGCTGGATCCCACCAACCGCGGGTTCGCCGGGTTCGACAACTACGTCAACGTGTTCACCGACCCGGATCTGCGGTCGTCCGTCGTGAACACGATCGTGCTGACGGCGTCCGTGGTGCTGATCAGCCTGGTCCTCGGGCTCGGGCTGGCGTTGTTGCTGGACAAGAAGTTCCGCGGCCGCGGGTTCGTGCGCACCATGCTCATCGCGCCGTTCCTCGTGGTTCCGGTCGCGGCGGCGTTGATCTGGAAGCACGTGCTCTACAACCCGGAGTACGGGTTGTTCAACGGGGTCCTGAACTGGCTGGGTTTCTCAGCGCAGCCGGACTGGATCAGCTCCATGCCGATGTCCGCCGTCGTCCTGTCGCTGGTGTGGCAGTGGACGCCGTTCATGATGCTGATCCTGCTGGCGGGCCTGCAGTCGAAACCCGTGGAACCCGTTGAGGCGGCGACGATCGACGGCGCGTCGCCGTTCCAGATCTTCCGGTACCTGACGTTCCCGCACCTGCGGCAGTACCTGGAGCTCGGCGCGCTGCTCGGCTCGATCTACATCGTGCAGAACTTCGACGCGGTTTTCACGATCACGTCCGGTGGGCTGGGCACGGCGAACCTGCCGTACATGATCTACCAGACCTTCTACCAGGCCCACGAGTACGGCGAGGCGTCCGCGGCCGGCGTGATCGTGGTCGCCGGGTCGATCGTCATCGCGACGTTCGCGCTGCGCGTGGTGTCCTCGCTGTTCAAGGAGGAGGCGCGATGAAGCACCAGTGGAGTGGACGTGGCTGGGGCGTCCTCGCGTGGTTCGCGGGCATCGTGTTCTTCGCGCCGGTGGCCTGGATGTTCCTGACCTCGCTGCACAGCGAGACGGACGCGGCCACGAACCCGCCGTCGATCGCGGCACCGCTGACGCTGGACGGCTATGCGGAGTTCTTCGACGGCGGCGCGTGGCCTCCGTTGCTCAACTCGTTCAGCGCCTCCATCGGGTCGACGATCATCGTGCTGCTGCTGGCGATTCCGGCCGCGTACGCGTTGTCGATCAAGCCGGTCGAGAAGTGGACCGACGTCCTGTTCTTCTTCCTGTCCACCAAGATGATGCCCGTCGTCGCCGCGCTGCTGCCGATCTACCTGATCGCGCAGTTCGCCGGGATGCTCGACAACATCTCGTTCCTGACGTTGCTGTACTGCTCGATGAACCTGCCGATCGCGGTGTGGCTGATGCGGTCGTTCCTGTCCGAGGTGCCGCGCGAGATCCTCGAAGCGGCGTCGATCGACGGGGCCGGGCTGATCACGATCCTGCGCAGGGTGGTGGCACCGATCGCGATGCCCGGCATCGCGGCGACGGCGTTGATCTGCTTCATCTTCAGCTGGAACGAGCTGTTGTTCGCGCGGGTGCTGACCGGTGTCGTCGCCGGTACCGCGCCGGTGTACCTGACCGGGTTCGTGACCTCGCAGGGTCTGTTCCTGGCCAAGGTGTGCGCCGCGGCCGTCGTGGTTTCCCTGCCGGTGCTCATTGCCGGGTTCGCCGCCCAGGACAAGCTGGTCCAGGGCCTGTCGTTGGGAGCAGTCAAGTGAAAGCAGCGGTCATCACCGGCGTCGGGTCCGTCGAAGTGACCACTGTGGACGATCCCACCTGCGGTCCGCGCGAAGTGATCGTCGACGTGGCGGCCTGCGGACTCTGCGGAACGGACCTCCACATCCTGCAGGGTGAGTTCGCGCCCACCCTGCCGGTCGTGCCGGGCCACGAGTTCGCGGGCACGGTCGTCGAGATCGGCTCGCAGGTGAACGAGGTGAAGGTCGGCGACCGCGTGGCCGTCGACCCGTCGCTCTACTGCTACGAGTGCCGGATGTGCCGTGCAGGCAAGAACAACCTGTGCGAGCGGTGGGCGGCGATCGGTGTCACGACGTCCGGTGGCGCCGCCGAGTTCGCGGTGGCGCCCGTGGCGAACTGCGTGAAGCTGCCCGACCACGTGCGGACCGAGGACGCGGCGTTGATCGAACCGCTGTCGTGCGCGGTGCGCGGGTACGACGTACTGCGCTCGCAGATGGCGTCCAGGGTCCTGATCTACGGCTCCGGCACGATGGGGCTGATGATGCTGCAGCTCGGGAAGCTGACCGGGGCGGCGTCGATCGAGGTCGTCGACCTGAACGCGGAACGCCTGGAGACGGCGGTGCGGCTCGGCGTCACGGGCGTGGCGGGGTCTGCGGACGAGCTGGACCGGCCGGAGGGCTGGGACGTCGTCATCGACGCGACCGGCAACGAGAAGGCGATCCAGGACGGGCTCGGCCGGGTCGCGAAGGGCGGCACGTTCCTCCAGTTCGGCGTCTCCGACTACTCCGCGCGGGTGACCATCGAGCCGTACCGGATCTACAACCAGGAGATCACCATCACCGGCTCGATGGCGGTACTGCACTCGTTCGAACGGGCGGCGGACCTCTTCGCGACCGGAGTACTGGACCCGGAGATCTTCATCAGTGACAGGGTGCCGCTGGACGACTACGCGGGGGCGTTGGACCAGTTCAAGGCCGGTAAGGGGCGCAAGATCCAGGTCCTGCCGTGAAGTGAGCGCAAATGTTTGTGGGCACTCGTGTATCCAGCCGAGTGCCCACGACTCCTTCCAGACATGTCGAAGTCCGGGCAGAAGGTAGTACCGCCGTACTTTTCGCACATGTCCGACGAAGAGCTCCTGTCCTGGTATGCGGAGCTTCAGGCGCGGGCGATGAACCCGCAGTCTGGGGACGTCGATTTCGACCACGTCCACAAGGCCGCCAAGCCGATGTCCGTCCAAGAGCTGCGTCACAAGATCATGACCTTCCAGGGCTGGCCTGGTGGCATCGGCACTCTCGATGACGGTTCGCCGTTCCACAACCTGTGGCACTGGCTCAACGACTGACCCGGGCCGAGGTAGTCCTCGCCCGGGTCATTGGCGCGTTGGTGGCCGCCTGTGTGCTCTTCGCCGTCGTGCACACGGCGGTCACCGGCGCGATTTCGCATCCGCGGAACTGGCTGATCGCGATCGCCTTCACCCTGCTCGGGGTGCGGGTGATCGGGCATGTCCGCAGGTCGTCCGTCGGATGGTTGCTGCTGGTCATGGGCCTGTTCGGGGGCATCGCCGTCGCCGTCGCCGGCCAGGGGCCCCATCATCCGGCCCGCTGGGTCGAGGCGTGGGTCTGGTGGCCGACCTACGCGCTGTTGCCCGCCGTCGCACTGGTTTTCCCGAGCGGGAAGCCGTTGACCAACCGGTGGTGGGTCGCCGTCGGGGCGTCGCTGCTGAGCGCGGTTCTCGGCGCGGCAGGTCTCGCGTGGGGATCGTGGGGCGATCCGGCCGGCTTCTGGCGGGGCGGTGGCCCGCACGCGGCCAAGACGATCACGTACATCGCCGTGATCGCCGCAGGGATCGCCGTCGTGGCAGCGGTCGTGTCGCTCGGGCTGAGGTGGCGCAAGGCAGAAGGCGACGAACGGCGGCTGCTCGTGTGGGCGGTCGCGTTGCTGGCGCTGGCCGTCGCGGCGACCGTGGTGGAGACGACGGACGGGCGCGTCGCCTGGATCGTCGGTGTGCTGGCGTTCCCTGCCGCCGCGGTGATCGCGATCGTGCGGTACGGCCTGTACGACATCAGTCTCCTGATCCACCGGTCGTTGCTCTACGGCTCGTTGACGGTGACGTTGGTGCTGGTCTACCTGGGCGTGATGCTCTTGGGCGGGCAGTTGTTCACCGGCGAGGCCGAGGTGATCGGTGTCGTGGCGACGGGTCTGGTGTTCGCGCCGATCCGGAGTTGGTTGCAGCGCAAGCTGGACCGGTGGCTGTTCGGGACGCGCACGGACCCCTATGTCGCTTTGTCGACTTTGAGCGAGAAGCTCGAACGGTCGCAGGACGTGCTGCCGACGGTGGCCGCCACGGTCGCCGAGTCGTTGAAGCTGCCGTACGTGGCGATCCGCGGTGGGTCGGTGCTGGCCGAGCACGGACGCAGCCGCGGTTGGCCCCAGTTGCGTTTTCCCATGACCTACCGCGGTTCTTCCGTCGGCGAGCTGGTCGTCGAGCCGCGTGCGCCCGACGAGCGGTTGAGCGACCGCGAACTGAACCTGCTCATGGACCTCGCCCGGTCCACCGCTCCGGCCGCGCAGTCGATCAAGCTGACCGCCGATCTGCAGCTCGCCCGTGAACGGCTCGTGCGTGCGCGCGAAGAAGAACGGCTGCGGCTCAGACGCGACCTGCACGACGGCGTCGGGCCCGCGCTGGTCGGGATCCGGTTGCAGCTCAAGGCATTGCGCCGGTCCGTGGGCGACGTACTGGACCCGGTGCTCGGTGACGTCGACACGACCGCGGGCGAGGTGCGCAGACTCGTCGACGGGCTGCGGCCGCCGATCCTCGACCAGGGGCTGGCGCTGGCCGTGCGCGACGAGGCCGCGCGGTTCAACGGCGAGCTGACCGTCCGGGTCGACGCCGAGGAGATCGACGGGCTGTCCGCTGCCGTCGAGGTCGCTGCGTACCGGATCGTGGCGGAGGCCCTGACCAACACCGCACGCCACTCCGGGGCGTCGACGTGCGTGATCACGGTGCGGCAGGATGGCGACCTGGTCGTGGAGATCGTCGACGACGGGCGGGGTGTCGCGGCCGACGCGCGGCCGGGAGTCGGGCTCGACTCGATGCGCGAACGCTGTGCGGAGCTGGGTGGATCGTGCACAGTGGGACCCGCGGAACCACACGGGACTCGGGTGGTGGCGCGGATCCCGTTGGAGGCCCAGTAGTTTGGAGTCGCAGTGACTCGGGTTGTGATCGCCGACGACCATCCGGTGTTCCGGCGTGGGCTCAAGGCGTTGCTGGACGGAGAGGAAGGGCTCTCCGTGGTCGGCGAGGCCGCGGACGGGCTTTCGGCCGTGTCCGTGGTGCTGGACCTGGAGCCGGACGTCGTCGTGATGGACCTGCACATGCCCGGCCTGGGTGGTGTGGAGGCGGCCAAGCGGATCCTGGAAGTGCTGCCGTCGCTTGGTGTTCTCGTGCTGACCATGCACGAGGACGACGAGCTGGTGTTCGCGGCGATGAAGGCCGGGGCGCGTGGCTACCTGGTCAAGACGACCGACGACGACGAGATCGTGCGCGCGGTGCAGGCCATCGGTGCCGGTGAGGCGATCTTCAGCGCCACCATCGCGCAACGGATGATGGGCTACTTCACCGCGATCTCGTCGTCCAAGGCCGTGGTGTTCCCGCAGCTCACCGACCGCGAACGGGACGTGCTGGAGCTGATGGCGTCCGGCCTCGACAACACCTCGATCGCCCACCGGCTGTCGTTGTCGGGCAAGACGGTGCGCAACCGGGTGTCCGCGATCTTCACCAAGCTGCAGGTCGCGGACCGCGCGCAGGCCATCGTGCGGGCGCGGGAGGCGGGACTGGGAAGTCCCTCCTAGTTCGGGACACCGGTCACGTGACGGCGGGACATCTCCCTCGCTTCGATCGGCGTCATCCGCCGAGCTTCAGGGGGCTTGACCGCATGGACATCACCTGGGACGTCGCCCACGCGCGGCTCAGTCACGAACGAATGCTGCACATCACTCGGGCGCTCGTCTCGATGCGACCGGAGACCGTCACGCTGGGCGGAGGGGAGCCTCTCGGCGTGCCGGGCCTGTTCGAGATCGTCGAGATGTTCCGCGCCGCCGGCATCGACGTCGTGCTGCGCACTTCGGGCAAGTCGCTGCACCCGTCGATGGTCCGCACACTGCTCGTCTCGTGCACGCGCATCGAGGTCTGCGCGATGGCGTTCACCCACGCCCTGCACGCGTTGCACCTGCTCGACATCGGCGCCGCCAAGCTGGACCGGCACGCCGTCTTCGGCCTCGACGCCACGGGCATCCGCCGCGGCTTCGACCGGCTGGAGGACTTCTGCGCCACCACCGCGTTCGAGCTGCCGCACCTCGCGTTCATCGCGTTCAGCGACACGATCGGGCCGGACCACGCGCAGTACCTGCAGTCGCTCGCTCCCCAGTCGGTCCGGGTGACCGTGGAGACCGCGAACACCTCGGTCGTCAGAGCCAGTTGATCAGGGCGCGCCACGCGGTCGTGGAGAACGCGAGTACGTCACCGCTCGCGTTCTTCGTGTCCCGCACGAGCGCGTCCTGGGCCAACGACACCTCCACACAGCTGCCACCGCCGTCGCCGTTGCTGTAGGTGCTCTTACGCCAAGTCCGTTCCGCCGTCATCAGGATCCTCTCGAAGTGCACTGACGTACTCCGCCAGCTTGCGCTTCGATTGTTCCGCATCCAGAGCCACCGCATCCAGCCGCTGAAAGAGCCTCCTGGTGCGCGCCACAGCGACGCTGTCCTGCGCATACACATTCGCCGTGTCGGTCTCGCTGTACACGACAGGTGAAGCCTTGCCGAACTCGTACAGCGTGCAGGCGGAGCGGAGAGTACTGACATTCGCGGGCACGATCCGGAGAATGTGGGTGTTGAATAGAAGACGCAGGTACTGGTCTTCTCGGACCGACGCGTCACCGAGCCGCATCTGCAATGCCAGTTCATGCAGGTAAAACAGGCACTCTGGGCGATTCGGCCGCCTCATGATCGTTTGCCGGTCCATGCGGGCTTGGACGAACCTCTCGATGTCGGCAGGCGCCTCGATATGCGAGTCGACGAACAACTCGCGTGCGTAGCCATCCGTCTGCAACAGGCCGTGCACCGTCATCACGTCGTACGAGATGATCTTCGTGGCCATCGCTTCTGTCATCGCGAGTGTGCGCAGCTTGTCAGGCACCTGCGCGAAGTACAGGTCGAAGGCGTTGTGATAGCGACGGCGGAACTCGTCCACGAAGTCGATGTTCTTGCCACACGTCGCCAGGTACTGCACGAGGTCGACGTCGCTCGCCCGCACCTTGCCGAGCTCGATGTCGGAGACCTTGCTCGGATCCCAGCCGAGCTGGACGGCCATCGAACGGCCGTTGAACTCGGTGCACGACTCCCGCAGGCGGCGCAGCTCGTCGCCGAGATCCCGGCTGTACGGGGTGGAAATGATCGCGGTCATGCCCTTCGAAGTTAGGGCTTGGATCAAATCCATGCCACGCGCTCATTCGGGTGAAAAAGACCCGGAAACACGGCATTGAGCTGCGAAAATCGGCGAGTGCGGACCCTTGCCCAGGTGGCAAGGGTCCGCACGTCAGCGTTCCGCGGGAACGGGTGCCGACCGGTTCGTGCCCACCGCCGTGAGAGCGATCGCGGCGATCGGGCTCAAGGCCGACAGCAGGACCAGCCCCTGCAGGCCGATCCCGCCCTCCACGGCGAGGCGGGCGACACCGCTCGCCACCATGATGCTGAGGTTGTAGGCGGCCACGTTGACGCTCGTCGCCAGTGTCGGTGCCAGGTCCGCGGTGCCCACGACGATGCGGGCGTTGAGGGCCGGCACGATCAGGAAGAACGCGGCGCCGAGGACGAACAGCAGGATCGCCGTGAACACCTTGCTGTGCAACGAAAGACCGAACAGCAGGGTGGTCAGTGCCAGCACGACCAGCCCGATCCGCAGGCCCCGGTCGAGGTGGAAGTCGGCGAGCCGCCCGCCCAGCACGCTGCCGGCCAGGCTGCCGAGGCCGAAGAGCAGCAACAGCAGCCAGAGGTCGTCGCGGGCGAAACCGGTCTCGTCGGTGAGGATCGGCGCGATGAACGTGTAGGTGGCGTACCCGCCGATGGTCGCGAGGAACGTCGTCGCGATCGCGACGAGCACCCGTGGCCGCAGCAGTGCCCTGATCTCCGCACGGGCGGTCGTGGCGGGCTGGTCGGGCGGGCAGCGCACGACGTGGGCCACCGCGACGCCCGCGGCGAGAGCGAGCAGGACGAACGCCATCCGCCACGACGTGAGCGTGTTGATCGCGAGCGCCAGCGGCACGCCCACCGCGGTGGCCAGGTTCAGCGCCACGGAGATCCTGGCCATCGCTCTGCCCTGCCTGGTGGCGTCGTCGTGGCGAGATGCGATCACCAGTGCCATCGCCACGATCGGGCAGTGCGTCGCGGCCGCGACGATCCGGCCGACCATCATCTCGGTCATGCCGGTCGACACGGCCGCGAGCAGGTTCGCCGCGCCGAACGCCGCGAGCAGCCCGATCAGCAGCGAGCGGCGTTCGACCCTGCTGACCGCGAGGGTCAGCAGGGGGCCTGCGACGGCGACGACCGCGGCGTAGACCGTGATCAGGCCACTGGCCTGCGCAACGGTGGTGCGCAGGCCGGTGGCGATGCTGGGCGCCAGCCCGGCGATGAGGTACTCCGACGCTCCGACGCAGAAGACCCCGATGGCGGCGCCCGACAACGGCGACCTGTTCACGACGACACCAGTTCAGGGATTCGCGGCGGCAGCGCCGAGGACACGGCCGACGGCATCGCGCGCACCGTGAGCACGGTCGCCTCACCCGACACCACCGCGTCCGTGCAGTCGGGTAGCAGGAGCACCTGACCAGCGCGAAGCGAATGCGTCTCGTCGCCGACCTGTGCCGTCACGGAGCCGTCCAGGACGATCACCGCTTCCTCGACGGCGTGCGCCGCACGGATGCGCAGTTCGTCCTTTTCGGACAGTCGCCGCCAGTCGACGCTCTCGCATTCGGCGAACAGCATTCCCCTGCGGGCGAGGCAGGTCCAGTCGTCCGCGTTGACGGTCGTGACGATCACGCGTCACCGCCGGGGATGGCGAGGTCCACGGCGTAGGCCACGACCGGAGCGGACGCGGTGAGCACGACCGACGAACCGGCGGGCAGTGTCACGCACGTGTTGGCGGACAACGGCTTCAGTCCGGTCAACGTCGCCTCGCCCTGCTGCACGAACAGTGCGGTCTCTGCTGACGGCCGCCCGAGCTCGCGACTCTCGCCCGGTTCGAGCGAGATCCGCTCGACGCGGCGCAACGGTCCGGTGAAGGTGCCGGTCGTCTCGACGACCGGTGTGGTGGTGAGGTCGAAGATCTGCGCGGCTGCCATGGGACGTTCCTCCATCGGTTCGGTGGTGGCGATGGCCTGCTGGGTCGCGGCGGCGAGCGTCTCGATGACCCACCAGTCGAGGTTCGTCGTGCCGGTGTTGAGCAGGCCGTGGGTGTGCCCGACGGGGGTGAGGGCGAGCGTGCCCGGCCGGACGGGGATCTTCTCCCCGTCGAGGATGAACTCCCCTTCCCCGCCCAGGATCAGGTAGATCTCCTCGGTGCGGCTGTGCAGGTGTTCCCCGCTCAGCCCGGACGGCGGGATGCTCGCCCACTCGACGGCCTCGGTCGGTGACGCGAGGTGCTGCCTGCTCGCGAGGCACGTCCAGTACGTCAGGCCGGCGGCGCCGTGCACTCCGTACACCGACGCCGGCGCGTCCGTGGTGCGGATCAGCGGCAGGTTCATGCGTGCACCGCCGGTGCCTGGGCGAGGGCGACGTCCTCCAGCGCGGCGGCCGCCTGCGCGAGCTCCTCCGGGCGGACGTCGTTGACGAAGCACGCGGAACCGATGCCCACCGGCAGCGGCAGGCGCTGCTGGCCGTCGCGGTGGCGCACGGTGTCGGCGAGCGCCTTCTCCAGCAGCTCCGCCGTGAGCAGCGGATGCCACGTCGGCAGCTCCAGGCGGGTCATCAGCTCCAGCACCCGCCTGCGTTCCTCCTCGGTGACGAGGCCTCGCTGCTCGGCGAGGCACGTGGTGAGCGCCATGTCGATGCAGACGGCCTCGCCGTGCAGCAACGCGGGCAGCGCGGCCATCTCGAGCGATGGGCTGAAGGTGTGGCCGTAGTCGACGACCCGCTCCAGCGTCTTCTCCCACAGGTTCGGCTGCAGCTCGGTGAGCATGCCGTGGATCGCGCGCTCGATGATCTCCAGCGCCGGGTCCACCGAGCCGGGGCCAGGCTGCATCTTCGCCTCGAGCACGTGCTCGCCGGTGACCTCCATCAGGTCGAACAGCTCGCGGTCCTTGATCAGCGCGATCTTCAGGATCTCCGCGAGGCCGTTGCTGACGTGCCTGCGCGGCAACGTGGTCAGGAACTTGCGGTCGAGCAGGGTGCGCTCGGCCGCGAAGTAGGTGCCGATGCGGTTCTTGTGCCCGTTGGCGTTCACTCCCGTCTTCACGCCGACGCCGGCGTCCACGAGTCCGATCAGCGTGGTGGGCACCCGGACGAACGGTGTGGCCCGCCGGTAGACGCTGCAGGCGTACCCGACGATGTCCAGCAGCACGCCGCCACCGATCGCGATCACCGGTTCTCTCCGGCGATCCACCCCGAACTCGTCCATGGCTGTTGTGACCAGCATGCTGGCCTCGATGGTCTTGTTGGTCTCGCCCGGTTCCAGCACCAGCACGCGGTACTCGACGTCGTTGCCGTCGAAGTAGGCGCGGATCGCCTGACCGAACAGGGCGTCCACGTGGGCGTCGACGACGACCAGCCTGCGCACACGACCCTGACCGGGGATCGGGCCGAGGATGCTGGGGTTGGCCGGGTCGAGGACGTTCTCGCAGAGCACCACGTCGTACTCGACAGGCTGGACGTTGCGCACGGTCCAGGACTTGGTGTTGCTGTTGTTGACGTACAGGCCGATTTCAGACATGGCTGGGCTCCGTGATCTGGACAGGAGTGGTGTCGGTGGGCACCGCGGCGGTCCGGTTGCGACGGCTCCACCAGCGGGTCAGCGGACGCTCGACGACGGCGTACAGCGCCCAGGCGGCGGCACAGCTCGCGATCAGCACACCGATGCCGAGCGCGATTCCGGCACCGGTGGGCAGCGTGCGACCGGCGAGCACGGTGCCGACTCCGGTCAGGAAGATGTCGTGCACCATGTAGAACGCGAAGGAGATCTCGCCGAGGAAGATCATCCTCGGGTGGCCGAGCAGTCCCCGTCCGCCACCACGTGACTCGTGCGCGGCGATCGCCGGGATGAGCAACGCGATCGGGATGACGAACGCCGCGTTCAGCTGGTACGGCAGCGGCAGCGCGAGGCTGACCGCGTAGGCCACCACGACCAGGGCCAGAGCGAACGCCGGGTGCAGGCGGGGCCAGCGACCGTTGCGCAGGATCGTCGCCATCAGCATGCCCAGCGCGAAGTCCAGCAGCCTCGTCAGCGGGAACGCGTAGACGAACCACACCTGGGTCATCGAGTGCTGGTACAGTGGCGAGTTCCGGTGGTTGGCGCCGAAGACCTCACCGGCGGGCAGCAGTGCCGCGATCGTGGGCAGCGCCAGGATCGTCAGCATCACCAGCACCGCCACCGGCCACAGCAGGCGGGCCGGTATCCGCCGCACTCCCATCCACAGCAGCGGGAACATCGCGTAGAAGAACAGCTCTGCCGACAGCGACCAGCTCGGGTGGTTGATGCTGAAGAAGCTGGTGTCACGCGGGATCCAGGCGTGCAGCAGGGTGAGGTTGCCCAGCGCCTCGAGCGCGGTCGCGCCGGCGAGGCCGAACAACGCGAACGCGCTCGCGAAGGTGACGAGGTGGTTGGGGAAGATCTTGACCAGCCGGCGTGCCACGAAGTCCTTCGCGCGGTCCTTCGGGCGCACCGACCAGGTGAGCACGAACCCGCTGAGCACGAAGAAGAACGAGACGCCGAACCAGCCGCCGTTGCGCATGAGCGCGGCGAACGGCGAGGACACGTCCGTGTCGGCGGTGAACAGTCGATTCAGCGACAGGTGGAACCCGAACACGACGAGCGCGGCGAAGAAGCGCATCCCGGTCAGGCTCGACAGTCGCTGACTGTCGCGTGTGGACGCAACAGCCGTCATCGGCAGACTCCGATCAGGAGAGGGGAATGGACTGCGAATGGCGGAACACGTTCAGCGGATCCCACCGGCGCTTCGTCGCGCGCAGAGCGGGAAACGCGTCCTTGTAGTACAGGCGGCCCCAGTGCACGCCTGAGCTGTTCCACGCGGGGTCGGACAGGTCGACGTCCGCGTAGTTGACGAAGCATCCGTCGGTGATCTCGTTGGAGACCGGGACACCGCCGGTGCCGGCGTAGAGGTCGCGGTAGAACTCGCGCACCCACGCCATGTTCGCGGCGTCGTCGGCGGCGTCGTTCCACAGCGACACGACCTGGTGCTTGATGATCGAGTCGCGCTGCTGGGACGCTGTCGCCGTGGACGACACCGCGTTGACCTGGCCGCCGTACGAGGCGATCATCATCAGCGCACCGGAGTTGGCGAAGTCGGTGCGCGTCAGGTGCCGGTGCATCACCTTGATCTGGGCCTCGGGGTAGGAGCGCCGCAGGTAGGTCGACTTGCCCTTGAACCTGGTCGTCGAGTCCGGTCCGGTGAACCCGCCCCAGGTGGTGGCCTGCAGCCACGGCACGGTCCGGTGCTGCATCACCTTGGGCGCGGGCAGTCCGGCTCCGACGGCCCGGATGTACGCGGCCAGCATTCCTTCCGCGTCCGGCTGGCCCGCGTCGACGGACGTGTCGAGCACGATGCTGCCGTTGCTGCGGTGGAACGGCTTGAGCTGGCTGAAGAGGTGGCGCTCCGGCGAGTTCGGCGCGCTGTGGCGCTCGTGCCAGGTGCCGTGGTTGCGCATGAGCGTGGCGAACGCGGCCTCGTCGATCTGCTCCCACGGCCACGCGACCTCGCTGATGATCAGTGAGCTGGGCGGGGAGGGCAGCGCCCTCGTCGGGTCGCGGCCGTCCGAGCCCGGCGAACGGAACCAGTAGCGCGTGACGACGCCGAAGTTCCCGCCGCCGCCACCGGTGTGCGCGAACCACAGGTCGCGGTTCGGGTCGTTCGCCTCGCGGGTCGCGACCACGACACGCACCTCGCCGGACGCGGTCACGTGCACGACCTCGACCGCGTACAGGTGGTCGACGCTCAACCCGTTGCGGCGGGACAGACTTCCGTAGCCACCACCCGCGAAGTGCCCGCCGGCCGCGACGGTCGGGCAGTTGCCCGCGGGCACGACCACGCCCCACCGCCGGAACAGCTGGCGATAGACGTGCCCGAGCTGCGCACCGGGGCCGATCGCGAACGCCCCGCGTTGCGCGTCGAACTCGACCTCGTCCATTGAGGACACGTCGATGACCGTGCGCACGGCGGCGTTGGTGACGAAGTCCTCGTAACAGTGCCCGCCACTGCGCACGGCGATCTGCTGGCCGTTGCGCAGCGCGTGGGCGACGGCGGCGACGACCTGCTGGGTCGACGTCGCGATCACCACGCGGTCGGGGCTGCCGTTCAGCCGCTGGTTGGTGCCCTTCGCGAGACTCGCGAACTGCGGGTCGACGGGGGTGATGACGGCGGCCGCGGTGTCCTGTCGGGACACCAGGTCCGCCAGCGCGGTTGCCGTGCGTGTCAGTGCGAGAGCGGGCACAGCCGCCAGCCCCGCACCGAGCACGCTGCGACGGGACAGCGTTGCAGGGGCGTGCTTGTATGCCATTGTGTGAAAGCTCCCCAGGAACGGGCGCGTTCGAGCGCCATCACAGGAAGTGTGGAAGGAAGAAGTGGTGGCAGTGCTGGGAAAGCTGTCTCAGCTCAGCACGGCTGCCACCGGCGCGCGGACGTTGCGCGCTCATAGGGCAGGTTGCCGTCGGGCATGCATATGAGCTCCATCTGCATGCCGAACGGACTGGTGAAGTAGACCCAGCGGTCGCCCGCGATGGGCCCGGTGGTCACCGTCTCCGGTGTGCCCATGACGTGCACGCCGTCCTGGTGCGCCAGGAACTCCGCGGCGCGGTCCACATCGGTGACAGCGAACGCGAGGTGGTGCCCACCGACGTCGTGGTTGCCCGGCGGAACTCCCGGCAGCGTTGCCGGTGCCAGCTCGACGAGCGGGCCGTTGCCGAGACGGTGGACGTTGCCGCGAACGGCCCCCATGCCGATCACGGATGTCAGAAACCTCTGTGCCGCGGGCAGGTCTGCGACGGTGTACCTCATGCCGACGACGTCGACCGGCAACCGCGGGGCGACCGCCCTGTCCTCGACGACCTCGAAGGTCAGCCCGAACTCGGTGCGGCAACGGAGGAGCCGGCGTTCGTCGCCCTCGACGACCAGTCCGGCCAGGCGCATCCGCGCGGCGAAGACCGGCAGGTCCGCGACGGCGAGCAGCAGGCACGACGACCCCGGCGTGCCCGGTTGCCCAGCGGTGCGGCTGGCGCCGGGACAGGTGTACTCGAACACCTCGAAGTTGAGACGTTTCCCCAGACGGATCATGACGATCCGCGCGCTCGCCTCGGCCGGTACGCCGAGCTTGCGAGCCATCCAATCGCCGGTGGCATCGGCGATCGGGCCCTCGCGGTAGCACTCCTGACCGCCGAGCTCGGCGGTCAGGAATGCGACGGCGGCCTCCAGATCGGAGACCGTGCTCGCGAGGTGATCAACGGCGACCGCGCCAGGCAGGGTCGCCTGCGGTAAAGCGCTTTCCGCAGTGTCCATCCCACGCACAGCAATCCCCCCGGGTCAGACTCAGGTTGTCACAGCGCGCTGCCGCCGGTGGCGTCGATGACCTGGCCCGTAACCCAGCCAGACGCATCGCTCGCCAGGAAGCCGACCACCTCGGCGACATCCGACGGCTGACCGACCCGGCCCAGCGCGGACAACCCCGCCGCGTACTGCTGCGCGGCGTCGTCGCCCCTCAGCCACGCCGCGTTCAGGTCGGTGTCGATGATACCTGGGGCCACCGCGTTGACGGTGATTTTCCGCGGGCCGAGATGCTTCGCCAGCGTCAGCGTGAACGCGTCGATCGCGCCCTTGCTCGCGCTGTAGCCGATGATGTCGGTCAGCGCGATGCGCGTGGCACCAGACGAGATGTTGATGATGCGGCCACCGTCGTTCTGCCGCGCCAGCCCCAGCTGCGTGACGAAGAACGGCGAGCGCACGTTGATCACGAGCTGGCGGTCGAACTCGGCCGGATCGGTCTCCTCGATCACACCGCGCACGGTGACGCCCGCGTTGTTGACCAGGATGTCGAACCTGCCGTCCATCCCGCGCTCACGGGACTTCTCGTCGAACGCCGCCCACAGCGCCGCCGGCCCGCCGGTGTCGGCCAGGTCGGCCTGGATCGCGAACGCGTTGCCCCCGGCGTGCTCGATCTTCTTGACGATCTCCTCCGCAGCCGCCGCGTCGCGCCCGTAGTGCACGGCGACAGTCGCACCGTCGGCGGCGAGCTTCAGCGCGATCGCCGCACCGATCCCCCGGCTGCCTCCGGTGACGACAGCGACTTTCCCCTCGGACACCGTGTATCCTCCAATCTGTAGCGATCGCTACAGATAGTCGAGCGAGGTGAGCCCCTGTGTCAAGCCGGTCCGGTGAGATCGGGCTCACAAAAGTTGAGGAGGGTCTGCTCATGGCCAGGTCCGGCCCGAGGACGTTCGACCGCGACGCGGCACTGGAAGCGGCCACACTCGTCTTCTGGGAGCACGGCTACTCGGGCACGTCGATCTCCCAGCTGACAGCGGCAATGAAGATCAACCCACCGAGCCTGTACGCCGCGTTCGGCGACAAGCGCACCCTGTTCACCGAGGTGGTCAACCGCTACAACGCGACCTACGGCAGGTTCATGGCGGACGCGTTCGCCGAGGAGACCACCGCGACGGGACTGGTGCACCGGCTGATCATGGGCGCGGCCGAGCACTACGCGGAGGGCAGCCACCCGCCCGGTTGCCTGGTGATCGCCGCAGCCGCCAACAACTCCCCCGGCAACGCCGAGGTGAGCATCGAACTCGCCGACCGGCGCAACGCGAACCGCGACCTGCTGCAGGCGCGCATCGCCGACGCGATCAGCTCCGGCGAGCTGCCCGCGGACACCGACGCGCGCGGGCTCGCGACCTACGTGGTCGCGGTCATCCAGGGCATGTCACAGCAGGCGCGCGACGGGGTGAACACCGAGACGCTGATGGCGGTCGGCGAGATGGCGCTGCGGACGTGGCCGGTGCCGCCCATGGCGACGACTGCTCGCCGCGGCTAGTAGAGCGTCGCGGCTTGGTTGTGCTCCGTCGAGTCTGGCAGGGGGGCTGGGCGGTCTGGTGCTCGTCACCGAAAGCGCGGATGGTCGCGCTCTCACGCACGTCGCTGCCGAGTTGGCGGTAGAGAAATGCTGACGCAAACGTTTGCTGATCACCCCGACTGCTGCCAACCGTGCAGTTGGGAAGCGCGGCTGCCTGCCGAAATCAGAAAACGCTTCCGCGATCCGCGAAAACATCCTCGACAGGGCGCGCCGCGCCGAGGGCGAGCCGCAGCAGCACGCGCGCCTTGCGGGGACAGAGCCAGCCCGCCATGACGGCACCGCGCTTGATCAGGTCCGACTCGGATCCGGTGAAGCCGTAGGTGTTGCGGAACGTCGTGCCCGCGCCGGTTCGCGTCGCCACCACGACCGGGAACCGGGCGCGCGAGATCGCTTCGGCCATGCCCTCCGAGACGTGTCCGGCGCCCGTTGCCGCGACGACGACTCCGCCCACGTTGAGCCAGTCGAGGAGCGCGCCGTCGTCGTCGAGCGTGGCCTCGATGAGCGGAACCGTTGGCACGTCGCGGGGCCGCGGCAGCGCCGGCTGCCGGTGCGCGGGGTGGAAGTACTGCGGGCTGCCCTCGACCTGGAGACCGAACGGGCCGGGGAACGACTCGAACGCGCTCGGGAGGCTGCTGTGGGCCTTGCGCACCCAGCGGGCGGCGTGGATCTCGTCGTTGATCACCAGCAGGGCGCCGCGGCCGCGCGAGTTGTGCGCGCCCGCGACGGCGACCGCGGCGGCGAGGTTGGCCGGGCCGTCCGCGCCGGGCAGTCCGGGATGCCGCATCGCTCCGGTGACGACGATCGGTTCCTCGTGCGGCCACAGGCAGTCGAAGAAGTACGCGGTCTCTTCGAGGGTGTCGGTGCCCTGGATGATCACGACGCCTGCAGCGCCCTGGGCGACCTGCTTATCGGCCCAGTCGAAGGCGTCCAGCAACGTCGTGAAGGTGAGCGAGGCGCCGGGAATCGTGGCCAGGGTGGCGATCTCGCCGACTTCGAGGCCCTGCACCAGGTCTTGCGCGCCGAGCGTCGGCGACACCGCTCCGGAGCCGGTCATCGTGATCGTGCCGCCGAGCGATGCCACCGCCACCTGTGAGCTCATGCGGCTCACTCTAGGGCCCGAGACGCCGCGTTCCCGGAATGTAGGTGACGCCCCAGGTGGCGATCGCGTCCAGCACCGGGCCGAGCGCACGGCCACGATCGGTGAGTGTGTACTCGTAGCGCAGCGGACGATCGGTGTAGGCCTGCTTGTCGAGGATCCCTGCGTCTTCGAGCTTGCGCAGCCGGTCGGCGAGCGTGTTGGTCGGGATGCCCTCCGCGGACGCGGCAAGATCGCCGTAGCGCAACGTGCCCCTGAACATCAGGTCGCGCACGATCAGCAACGACCAGCGGTCTCCGAGCACGTTCAGGGTTGCCGCAATCGCGCAGTCCGAACGCGGTGCCATCCCCACCTCCCTTGTCACTTGCATTCTACAAGTAACCCTGGCTACAGTCACTTGCAAATCTAAAGTGACTACTTCTCAGGGGTTGACATGGCTGTTCAGTTGATCTCGCCGATGCCGACATCCCGTAGTGCACCTGTCTGGGGCATCGCCGCCTGGCTCGCGGCGGCGTCGGTCGCGGGGGCGGCCGGGCTGTTCGCCCCGGACGGGACGCCGCCGATCGCGCTGGGCATCGCCGCGGGTGGACCGCCCCTGCTGGCCGTGGGACTCGGCATCTGGTCGCCGCGGTTCCGCGCCCGGGTGCGTTCGCTCGACCTGCGGTTGCTGACCCAGTTGCAGATGTGGCGGATCGCCGGCTTCGTCTTCATCGTGCTGGCCGGTCAACGCCTGTTGCCCGCCGGGTTCGCGTTGCCCGCCGGAATCGGCGACGTGTTCATCGGCATGACCGCGCCGGTCGTGGCCGCCGCGCTGCTGCAGCACCGGCGGGCGTACCTGGCCTGGACCGCGCTGGGCATCGCGGATCTGCTCATCGCGGTCACCCTGGGCACCCTGCATTCACACACGCCGATCGGCGTACTCGCCACGAGCATCGACACCGACATGCTGGGGCAACTGCCGATGAGCCTGATCCCGACCTTCGGCGTGCCGCTCTGCCTGGTGCTGCACGTGCTGGCGGTGATCAACCTGGGCGGTCGCCCCGACACCTCACATGCCTGAACGAAGTTCGTCGAACGTCGGGAACCTCGTGGCGATGTCGCTGCCGGTGAAGTTGCCGATCCAGCCGTCGTCGTCGTGGAAGAAGCGGATCGACACGTAGTCCGGCGTCGTGCCCATGTCGAACCAGTGCGTCGTGTTCGCCGGCACGCTCAGCAGGTCGCCCGCCTCGCAGAACACCGCGTACACCTTGTCGCCGATGTGCAGGTAGAAAACCCCTGCGCCACGGGCGAAGTAGCGGTCCTCGTCGTCGTCGTGCGTGTGCTCGGCGAGGAACTTGTTGCGGAACTCGACGGCCTTCGCGCGGTATTCGTCGGTGTCCGCAGGAGTCATCTCCATCGCGTCGACGTAGGTGTAGCCCTCCGTCTCGCTGACGCGGGCGACGTCCTTCTCGTACACCCGCAAGGCGTTCTCGGCGGTCACACCGTCCACAACGGACCACCGGTGGAAGCGCACGCCGTGCTCCTTGAGCGCGGTGGCGATCTCCTCGGGGTCGGTGGTGCGGACGAGGGTCTCCTCCGGGCCGGAGTCCGGCCACACCGTCAGCAGCGTCATTAGTGCCTCCCCGTAAAGATGTCTCGCGTCTCCACCTTGAAGCGCAGCAACCACTCCAGGCATTCCAGGCGGTGCCGGGCCTGCATCAGGTCGTCGCCCCACACGTACACGCCGTGCCGCGCCACGAGCAACGCCGGGACCTTCGGGTCGAAGCCCTTCTCGAAGGCGTCGCCCAGTTCGACCATGTCCTGCGAGTTCGGCACGACCGGGATCACGACCTCTTCGTGGTCGTAGCGGCCGAAACCCTTGAGCATTTCGAGGTCTTTCAGAACCACGCCGTCCGGCCAGTGTTCCGCGGCGACGACCGGTGCCAGCGCGTGGACGTGCACGACCGCGCCCGCTCCTGCGACACGAGCGATCCTCGCGTGCAGGCCGGCTTCGGCGGACGGGATCTTGTCGGAGTCGACGGCGAGGCCCTCGGAGTCGATCACCACGCTGTCCGCCGCGGTGATCTCGCCCTTGTCGACGCCGCTGACCGTGACCGCGAGGCGCAGCGGATCCCGTTGCAGCACCACGGAAAGGTTGCCCGACGTGCCGCGCATCCAGCCCATCCGCGCGTACCGGACGCACTCGCGGGCGAGCTCTGCGGTCACGACAGTTCCCACACGGTCGGGTGCGGCGTGAAGTCGGCGTTGCCGTACGGCTCACCGGCGCGCGCGACGCCGACCGTCTTCCAGCCCGCCTCCTGCGCGGCGTGCAGCTCGGCCGGGACGTCGCTGTAGAACGTGATGTCGTCGCTCTGCAGCACTGCGGCGATCTTGCGGTACGACTCCGCCTCACGCTTCGGGCCCGCGTTGACCGTGTCGAAGTGGTGCTCCAGCAACGGGGTCAGGTCGCCGTCGGTGGTGTGCTTGAAGAACGCGATCTGACCCGCGACCGAGCCGGACGAGAAAATCGCGAGCTTCACGCCGTCGTCGTGCCATTTGCGCAGCGCGGGGACGACGTCAGGGAAGAACTCCGCGACGAGGTCGCCCTGCGCGTAGCCCTGCTGCCAGATGAGCCCCTGCAACGTCTTGAGCGGCGTGACCTTCTGGTCCGCGTCCATCCAGTCGTGCAGCGCCTTGACGACGTCGTCGTGCCCGGCGAGTTCCTTGATCTGCTTGACGGCGTCGGCGACCACGGGGTCGTCACCGTGCTGCTCGATCCAGGGCCCGAGCCTCGGCCGGGCGTAGTCGTACAGGACGACCAGCACCTGGTCCGTCGCGCTCAGCGTGCCCTCGATGTCGAGCACGACCCACTTGCTCACCGCTGTTCTCCCTCGTAGTACTTGTCCAGCTCCCCGGCGCCGAACACCCCTCTGTCCGTCACGACGTCCGTGACGAACTGCGGCGGCGTCACGTCGAACGCCGGGTACAGCCCCTTCACCCGTGGCGTGGCGCTCGGTCTGCCTCGGACGTGCAACACCTCGGTGCCGTCGCGGTGCTCGATCGGCACGTCCTGTGCCGTCGGCGCCTGCCGGTCCGGTGCCTGCACCAGGGCATGAAACGGTACGCCGAACGCGTGCGCGGCCACCGCCAGCCCCAGTGTGCCGACCTTGTTGACGACGTGCCCGTCCATGGTGACCCGATCGGCCGCCGTGACCAATGCGTCGACCTCACCGGATTGCAGCACGGCCGCGCCCATGCCGTCCGTGATGAGCGTCGTGTCGACGCCCATCTCGATCAACGTCTCGGCGGTGAGCCGGGCTCCCTGCAGGTAGGGCCTGGTCTCGGTGCAGAAGAACCGGAGCCGCTTGCCCTGCTGCTGGGCCGCTCTCACCGTTTCGGTCAGGTAGAGGTCGGCCCAGCAGTGGGTGAGCACGGTGGCCTCGTCCGGCAGCAGGTTCGCCGTGTGCTCGCCGAGCGCCTGGCTCTTCGCCCGGTAGGCCGCGTCGCCGGCGCGCGCGCCCTGCAGGGCGTTGCGGACGTCCCGGGCCTCGTCGACGGCGTCGAGGACGATCTTGGTGGCCTTGCGCAGGGCGTTGTTGGTGCGCCTGGTGTTCTCGAGCAGCAGCGCGGTCCGGGCGAGCTCCTCGCGGGCCTGGGCGAAGGGCTTGTCCTCCAGGGTCCTGGCCTTGAGCACCATGCCGTAGAGGACCGCGAAGTACGGGCCGGAGGACTGGGTGACCATGTCCTCGATGGCTCGCGCGACGTCCTCGACGGTTCGGCAGAGCACCCAGTTGCGTTCGAAGGGGAACTCGCGGCGGTCGAGGATCAGCACGCCGTCGCCGGTGAGCTTGACCGAGTCGGCGAGCACCGGCCGCATCAGCTGTACCCGGTGTGGGCGGGGCGGGCACCGGTGAGGAAGTGCTCGCCGACCTCGCGGGCCTTGTAGATCACCGGGTCGTGCAGCGTGAGCGTGCGGGCGTTGCGCCAGAAGCGGTCCACGCCGTACTTGGCGGCCGTTCCGCGCGCGCCGACCTGCTCGAAGATCCGGCTGGTGACCTCGTTGACGAGCTTGGTGCTGACGACCTTGGCCTCGGAGATCGTGACGGCGACCTCGCCGCGCTTCGCAGGCGTCAGGTGGCGGCCGAGCTCGGAGGCCTCGTGGAGCTGCCTCGCGGCCTCGTCCGCGAGCAGGCCCGCCGCCCTCGTCTGGGACACCATCTCGCCGTACGCGGCGACGATGTACGGGTCGTCGGTGGCCTGGTCGACCCCGCTGACGAACCACGGGCGGGTCTTCGTGCGGGTGTAGTCGGCGGCTTCGGCCAGAGCGCCTTCCGAGATGGCCACGTAGAGCTGGGCGAGGACGAGCTGGAAGCCGATCGCGGCGAGACTGATCCGCGGGTCCTCGTTCGCGGGCTGCACGCCGAGGATCTCCGTGACTTCGACGTTCTCGAAGCTGACACCACCGGACGCGGTGAGCCGCTGGCCGATGTTGTCCCAGTCGTCCAGGTAGGTGATTCCGGGAGCCTTGCCGTCGAGCAGGAACGTGAGCTTCTCGCCGTTGTCCGTGCGGGTGGCGCTGACGACGATCCGGTCGGCCACGGAGGCCCCGGTCGCGAACGTCTTGCGGCCGTTGAGGAGGAAGCCGGTGTCGGTGGGCGTCAGTTCGAGGGCGGCGTCGAGCGGGTTGCTGACGCCCGCCCAGAACTGGTCCTTCTCCCTGCCGAAGGAGACGTCGAACAGGCCGCTGCGCCAGATCTGCAGGTAGTGGTACCCGAGGAGGTGTCCGACGTTCGCGTCGGCGGCGCCGATGATCCGGCCGATCTTCTGCTGGAGGGTCCAGTCCTCGACGTTCAGCAGCCCGCTCTGGCGGAGCAGTTCGACCTCTTTGGCGGGTGGCTGGTTGGCCCGATCCCTGTCCGCCGCGTCGGACCTGAGCGTCGCCGCAACGTCGTGCGCGACGTCCAGCCAGTTCGTCATCCCTGCTCCTCTCGGTGGTACCCGGTTCAACTTACTTCTTCACACCACCGGGCTAACCACGATGTGAGAGAGACAATCCGCTGGCAGACTGCCCGCGCACCCCGCTCGGCGGGGGGATCAACTCTAGGGAGCAATTGGTATGGCGCAGGGCACTGTCAAGTGGTTCAACGGCGAGAAGGGCTTCGGATTCATCGCGCAGGACGGCGGTGGTCCGGACGTCTTCGTGCACTACTCGCAGATCGAGGGCACCGGCTTCAAGTCGCTGGAGGAGAAGCAGCGCGTGGAGTTCGAGATCGGCCAGGGCCAGAAGGGACCACAGGCGCAGGCCGTCCGCGCCATCTGATTCAGCTCTTCCAGGCCCGCTCGGCGTGCTGCCGGGCGGGCTTCTTCCGTCCCGGACGGATTTGGTGGCGATCGCCGTGATGAGCGAGGTGGCGATGCCTGCCGCCTGGGTGGCGTTGACGGTGCTCACGACCCGGAAGAGCCAGGTGCTCGGCTTGCCCCCGAGGGCGAGGACGCCGATGGCGTTGCCCGTGATGTAGAGGCGGGTCTGTTCGGGCGAGTTCGAACATCCGGTGCGGGGTCTGGTCGTCGATGATCACGAGCCGCGATCCGAGAAGCCCTGAAACAGGTCCTGAGCTGGGCTTCCGAAATTGTCAGACCTGTCTGTCATCGTGAGGTCACCGAGAGTTCCATTGGAGGCCGATGATGATCCAGAACAAGCAGTCGCTGCGCAGCTCGCTCGACAAGGCGGCGCTAGTGCTCGCCAGGGAGACCAGCCGCCATCCGGGCTCGGTGAACCGGGAGCTGAACGGCCTGATGGGCGTCGATCGCCGGGCCGACGCGTCCACGGACCAGCTGCGCGAGGCCCTGAAGTACGCGGGCGACCGGCTGCGTGCCCTGGCGAGACGCCCAGGCGATCCGCGCCTGGAGCTTGCGGGCCTGGAGGAGGCCGACTTCGCGGCGGGCGACGATCCGCCCTTCTGACCACCGCCGGCGAGAGTGCACGCCGAGCGGAAGCGGAGCGGTTTGGGTCCCAGCCAGTGGCGGTTCATGCCCCCAGTCGGCGAAACCGGCGCTGTCTTCGCATGAGAAAGGCGTCGCGGCCCGTCGGCCACGACGCCCGTACCTCTCGCCGCGGGTCGACGAGCGAACGATGGCAACCGAGGGAGTCGAACCCTGCGCGGCTTGTGAAGGCGGCGCCCAGAACCGGCCCTAACCCTTCGGCTGGGCGACGGCTGCCGTGGAGTTGTACTACTGGTGAAGAGGACCTGACATTGCGTGGGATACCCACAGTGTTAAACGTCCAAACGCTTGAGGGCGTTTCATGTCTCACTCGTGTGGGTGACTCTGGTCGCCGTGCGATACCTCCCTGCCATCGCAGCACTGCTGCTGCTTCCCCTGGTGCCGACCACCGCGCACGCGGCTCCGTCGGGCACGTACTACATCACCGGTGTCCGGACCGGCCTCAACGTCGCCCAGAGCGGCACCGGACTGGCCCTGCACCGCCCGAAGGGCAACGAGGACCACCAGCAATGGCGACTGAGCGACGGGAGGTTCGAGAACACCGACTCGCCGGGTCAGTGCATCACCCGTCAGCTCACCATGGGTTCGTGTTCACAAGGGGATACGGTTCACGAGCCGAGGCAGTTCGGTGATCAATGGGAATTCTTCGGCCTGAACGGTGAGACCCGCTGGTACCTGACACCCGTCACCAGCCGGACCGAGCCGATGCCGACAGATCCGCGGCTCGACCAGATGACGTTCCTGACCGCCCACAACGCGTACGCGAACGGGGTGGACGGCGGGTTCGCGCCGCCGTTCGTCAACCTCGCGAAGAACCAGACGCGCGGCATCGTGCAGCAACTCGGCGACGGCGTGCGGGGGTTCATGCTGGACATCCACCAGACGCCCGACGGCGCGATCCTGTGTCACAACAGCTGCACGCTCGTGAGCAAGCCGGTGGCGCTCAACGTCGACCTCCAGCGAATTGTGGATTTTCTTCGGAACAATCGGAGCGAGATCGTCACGGTGTTCCTGGAGGACTACGTGTCGGCCGACGTGCTGCGCGGCGAACTCCGCCGGGTGCAGGGGCTGAACGATGTCCTCTACCGCGCGGAAGGAGTGCGCGAGAACGGGTGGCCGACGCGCAGTCGGCTCCTGAGCTCGAACAAGCGGCTGGTCATCTTCACCGACCACGGCGAGGACGGCCGGGAGGACTCCGGCGTGCTGTACCAGAAGGACTGGACGGTCGAGAACTACTGGTCGATGGGGTCCGGCCTGGGCTCCTCGGACTGGTCCTGTTACAGCCGATGGGATGAAAAACCGCTCACGGCCACGGGCACGTTCCAGCCATTGTTCGTCATGAACCACTTCCGCGACGTTCCGATCAGCGGCACGGCGACGACGGACAACAGCAAGCTCGCGAACCGGGCCCGGCAGTTCTGCCAGCCCGCCGCCCGCAAGAAGCCGAACTACCTGTCGGTTGATCTCTATCACCTGGGCAACGCCTCTCAGGCGGTGCAGCAGCTCAACTCGTACGTATATCGGCCGTAGCCCAAAATGTGGGAGTTGTACGCTCCGCGCATGGCCTCGATTCTGTTCACGCGCGGAGCACCCTCTCTCGACATCATCGACCAGGAGGGCCTGCGCGAAGCAGCGCAGAAAGCCTTCACCGACGACCCAGGCGGCACGTTCGCGTACGGCACGAGCGTGGGCTACGTGCCGCTGCGGCAGTGGCTCGCGGACCAGCACGGCGTGGAGCCGGAGCAGGTGCTCGTCACCAATGGCTCGATGCAGGCCGACGCGTTCCTCTTCGAGCTGCTCGTGCGGCCGGGCGACGACGTGGTGGTCGAGGCGCCGACCTACGACCGGACGCTGCTGAACCTGCGTCAGCGCGGTGCCAAGATCCACGCCATCGAGCTGGAGACCGACGGCATCAACGTCGACGCGCTGGAGCAGCTGCTGGAGAGCGGTGTGCGGCCGTCGCTCGCGCACATCATCCCGAACTTCCACAACCCGGCCGGCTACACGCTGTCCGAGGCCAAGCGCGCGCGGCTGCTCGACCTCGCGGACAAGTACGACTTCGTGCTGTTCGAGGACGACCCGTACATCAAGGTCCGCTTCGAGGGTGAGCCCCTGCCGACCATGCTGTCGCAGGACAAGAACGAGAAGGTCGTCTACGCCTCGTCGTTCTCGAAGACCATGGCGCCCGGCATCCGCTGCGGTTACCTGGTGGGTCCGAAGGCCGTCATCAAGAAGATCCAGGACATCGCCACCACCACGTACATCTCGCCGAACATGGTGGCGCAGTCGATCGTGAACTCGTACTGCCGCTCCGGCCGCATCGACGAGTCGATCGTCAACGTCCGCACCGCGTTGCGCGCCCGCCGTGACGCCCTCGTCACGGCGCTCAAGCGCGAACTGCCGGAGGCGATCTTCACCGCGCCGCAGGGCGGCTACTTCATGTGGGTCGAGCTGCCGGGCGTGTCCGTCGAGAAGCTCTTCGGAGTGGCCAAGGAGCACGGTGTCGAGTTCGTGAAGGGCTCGGACTTCCTGCTGGAGGGCGGCGACAACGCCATGCGCCTCGCGTTCTCCGGTGTCACTCCGGAGCAGATCGACGAGGGCATCACGCGTCTCGCCGCGGCGGTCCGCTCGCTTTCCTGATCTGCCGTTCCAGGTGCTTCGGCAGCGCGTGTCGCTGCCGGAGCGCCTGGCGCAGCCGGGGCACCGCGGCCCGGAACGCCCGCGGGTCCTTCAGCGACGCCGCCACCGCGCGGTGCACGGGCCGTCTCATCCACGAGGCCAGCACCGCGTTGCGCCGCTCGACGAGATCACCGCCGGGCTCCCGGTCGACCGCCGGATGGTGGTGCGCCACCACGTCCTCGACGTAGCAGAGCGCCCACCCCGCCGCCGCGAGGTCCCACGACAGCAGCGTTTCCTCGCCGCGGAAGAACAACACCGGGCTGAAGCCGCCCACCTCCAGGAACGCGTGCCGCCGCACGATCGCCGAGCAGGCCATGAACCCGAGCACCGCCGGTCCCGCGACACCGTCGCCCAGCGGGCTGTGCCGCAGCAGCGGTGTGATCGGATCCGGTGTCTCCGCAGGTCCGACGAGGGTGCGCGCGGCGATCACGCCCAGGTCCGGGTGCGCGTCGAAGATCGGCTCGGCTCGTTCGAACGCGTCGGGTGCCCACCACGAGTCGTCGTCGGCGAACGCCACGAACGGGGTCCGCGCCGCGCGCACGCCGAGATTGCGCCCGACCGCACCGAGGTTCACCGCTGACTCCAGCACCTCGACGTGCGGAAACCGTTGCCGCACGAGGGCGACGCTGTCGTCGGTGGACGCGTTGTCCACCAGGATCACCGGCACCGCGAGCTCGCTGAGGTGCGCGAGCGTGCGCATCAGGCTGACGGAGCGGTTCCGCGAGGCGATGACGACGGTTGTGCGAGCCATGTCAGTCGTCTACCCGGTAGCTCGCGGGTGACACGCTGGGAATCATGACGACCTCGGACCTGCCCGGCCTGCTCACCGACCCGGCCACCCTCGCGAACCTGAGCCACGACGAGGCCGAGTGGGCGCCGGCGGGCACTCCTGCCGCCGCGTTCCGCCCACAGTCCACAGAGGACGTTCAACGCGCTGTCCACGCCTGTGCGGAGCGAGGAATCCCGATCGTGCCGCGGGGGTGCGGGCACCGGTCTGTCCGGCGGCGCCAACGTTCACTGACGCGGGCGCCGCCTGGACCGAGCGCTCCACCGACTCGGCCGAGGCAGAGGCCCTTCGCCACCCGTCGCCTCACCTACCCCGAGGACGTCTGCGTGCCGCGGTCGCTCGTGCCGGCGATGCTCGCCCGCGTCGAGGAGATCGGCGTGAAGCACGGTGTGCGGATCGCCATCATCGCCCACGCGGGCGACGGCCACCCGCACCCGTTGCTGATCACCCCGCTCGGCGACGACAACGCCCGCGTCGCCGCGCAGGCGGCGTTCGCCGACATCATCGATCAGGCCCTTGACCTGGGCGGAACCGTCACCGGCGAGCACGGCGTGGGCTGCTCGAACGCGACGGCATGATCCGCGAACTCGGCCCCGACGTGTGCGCCACGTGCAGCAGGCCGTGGAGCACACGCCCGACCCGCTGAACCTCTTCAACCTAGGCAAGGCGTGATACCGTGTACACTAATGATTAGTACACCAAGTATCCCGGACAACCCGCTCGAACTGGAGCGTCAGGTCTGCTTCGCCCTCGCCGTGGCGTCCCGCACGGTGATCGCGGTGTACCGCCCGATCCTGGAGCCGTTGAACCTCACCCATCCCCAGTACCTGGTGATGCTCGCGCTCTGGGAGCGGTCGCCGCGCACGGTCAAAGACCTCAGCAACGTGCTGCAGCTCGACCCCGGCACCCTCAGCCCGCTCCTCAAGCGGCTGGAGTCGATCGGCTACATCGAGCGCCAACGGGACAAGAACGACGAACGCGCGCTGGCCCTGACCCTGACCGAGCAGGGCAGGGAACTGCGCAAGGAAGCGCTGAAAATCCCCTTCAAGGTCGTGGAGCAGCTGGACATGACGTTCGAGGAGCTCGCGCAGCTGAACGAGGTGCTGCACAAAGTGATCGCCAAGGCGACGAAGTGAACCCCGCGCTGAAGGTCTGGTACTACGCGGGCGGGCGGGTCCCGCGGAAACACCGCGAGTTCGTCTACCGCGACGTGACCGGTCCGAAGTGGTTGGTGCGCTTCACGATCCGCAGCCTCGTGCAGGTCACGCCGTTGACGACGGCCATCACGCTGGCGCTGGTGTTCGGGCTCGGATCGCCGTGGCCGCTGGCCATCGCGTGCGGAGCGCTCGGTTTCGTTGTAGGACTGTACTTCGCGTTGTCCTACGCGCCGGAAAGCGTGGATTACCGGCTCACCAGGTACGGGTACCCGCGAGGATCGGCGACCTCAGGGCGCCGGGAGCGAAACGCCGCGCGGGACCGCGAACGACAAGCGCAGTACGACGCGGTCTGGCGGCGATCCGAAGGGTAGGACGGACCATGGCCTTGCTGAGCGACGAACTGCAGTTCACGAGGCCGCAGATCCTCACGTTGTCGGCCGGGTTGTTGCAGCTCGCGTTCGGATGGTTCGACGTGTTCGGACTGGACCCCGACTACCACGTGATCCAGCTCGGGGTCGGGGTGCTCGGCGTCGTGATGGCGTGGCGGCACGATCTCGCCCGCATGTACGGGCTGCTCCTGCTGATTTCGTTCGGAATGCTCGCTTTCTCGCTCGACGACGTGACGACCGAGAGCTTTCTCGAGGTGCGCACGGCGTTGATCGGGCTGGTGATCACACTGGCCAGGCCGGGGAAGGCCGCTCCAAAGTGACGTCCTCGGCGATCGCGGTCAGCGGCGTCAGCGTCGCGTAGCCGGCCGCCAGCAACGCCGTGTCGGTGCCCGGCACGAGCGATTCTTCGGAGTAGACGGTGACGAGCTCGATCTCGTTCTCGTCCACCTCGTCCACGCGGCTCTGCACGGAACCGAACCGCGCCAGCCGCGCCCAGCGAATTCCTTGCACGTCAACGATGTTCGGCACGTTCAACGACAGCACCGTCGCGGTGGGCATGTCCAGCAGCATCGGCAGCACGGCGCGCACGACCTCGCCTGACTTGTCCCACAACGGTTCGGGCCCGTCCAACCCGACGTCGAGCGACACCGCCATCGACGAGACGTCGTTCAGGTGGCCGGTCAGCGCCGCGCCGACCGTGCCGGAGTGCAGGATCGCGCGGCCCACGTTCGCACCCAGGTTCACACCGGACAGCACCACATCCGGTTTGCCGCCGAAGCCGCCGCGGCACGCGATCAGCGAGATCAGGGCCGGGTGCGCGGCGACCGCGTAGGCCTCCGCGTCGAGGCCGGGAAGCGCGCGGCGCTCGCTCACCACGCGGCCGGTCTCACTGACCGACGCGACCGACGCGCTCGTGCCGCTGGACTGGGTCCCCGGGGCCGCGACGATGACGTCGAGGCCGCACGCCACAGCGGCTTCGGCCAAGGTCACGAGGCCGGGAGAGTCGATTCCGTCGTCGTTGGTGATCAGCGCACGCATCCGCTCATTCCTCGATCGGTTCCAGTTCCACGCGGTCGCTCAGCTCGCGCACCGCTTCTCCCCCGCCGCTGCCGAGGCCGTGCCGGGTCACGTTCACCGCTCCCGCTGCCGCGCCGAGCTTCACCGCGTCCTCCAGCGGCATACCCAGCGCGAGCCCCGCCGAAATCCCCGCGGTCATGGAGTCGCCGGCGCCACGGGTGTCGACGGGCTCCAGCCGAGGCATCCGCACCAGGTAGAACTGGTCTTCGAGCAGCGCCAACGCCGGTTCGTCCGCCCTGGACACCACCACGGCGTGCACGCCGGAAGAGGCGATTTTCCGGCACGCCCGCACCAGGTCGGGCAGCTCCTCGGCACCCAGTTCCTCGTGGCTCACCTTCACGACGTGCGGACCGCCCCTGATGGCCTCGGCCAGCCGCTCACCGGACAGGTCGACGATCACGCGGCAGTCGTTCCCGGCGAGGTCGGAGGTGAGCCGGAAGTACGTCTCGGGGGGCAGGACGCGGTCGTCGGACGGGCCGCTCAGCACGGCCGTACCAGCACGGATGCCTTCCACCAAGGTCGACTCGTACAGGTCGTCGAGCTCATGCCGAGGCAACGGGTCCGGCGGCATCTCGACCATCTCGGAACGGTGGCCGTCCCGGCGATCGTGCACGTAGGAGCCGTTGCGCGCGGTGACCTCGTGCCAACGCAGAGCGACGTTCTCGTCCTCCAGCAACGCGCGCAGCACCCGGCCGGTCTCGCCGCCGAACGCCGCGCACACCACGACCTCGACGCCCAGCGCGGCGATCATCCTGGACTGCCAGAAGCCCTGGCCACCGGCGTGCAGGTGCACGTCGGGATCACCGTCGAGGTCCTCGACGGTGATCGTCAGCTGCGGGGATGGAGCAAAAACGGCAACTCGGGCATCCACTGCATCCGGTTACCCGGTGCGAGCGAGCGGTACTCGCCCGCACCAGGTCACGCGCCGGAGCCGCCGGTCGGGTCGCCCCCGTCCTGCGGTGCGGGCGCGCCGCCCGGTCCCATCTTCTCGTCGGCGCGCCACTCACCTGGTTCCGTCAGGTCGCGGTACTCGTCGACCTCCTGGGGCGTCGGGTCGACGCCGACCTCTTCCGCGAACTCCTCGGCTTCCTCTGGATCCGTCATGGCCTGCGGAGTACCCAGAAGAGCTCAGCAGACGCCGCCGTCGCGCCAGACACCTCACTCGCCGGTGGTGCCGGGGTTCCTCGCCCTGCGTCCACCACTGCGCGGTCCACTTGTGGCCGTTGTGCGTCGACCGCGGCGACCAGCCAGCGCCGCGATCGCCACGAGTCGAGAGCGGCGGCCCGCTGTCCAGCCTGACCAGAACTCCTATTTGCCGTCAATGATCTGAGCCGATGTGAAGGAGGCTTTCCTCGATGCCCGGCGCAGCGTCCTCAGCAGCACGGGACCGGTCACCACCACGAGCAGCGCGGTGGTGACCGCCCGCCCGAGGTCCCAGCCGAGCGACGTGGCCAGCGTGAAAGCCAGCAGTCGCAGCAGGTTCGTGCCCGCGGACGCGTTCGGGTCGAAGCTCACCGAGGTGCCCTCGCCGACCGCGAACGGCCAGAACGACAGGTTGAGCAGAAACCCGTAGGCCAGCGAGCTGACCACTCCGTACAGAGCCAGCAGCGCGATTTCCGCCTTGCCGCGCCACTGCGGGAGAAGACCGGCGCCGAGGGCGACCCAGGCCGCGCCGAGCATCTGGTACGGCAGCCACGGCCCGACGCCGCCGGTCAGCAGGGCCGAGGCGAACAACGTCGTGTTGCCCAGCACGAACCCGAAGCCCGGCCCGAACACCCTGCCGCTCAGCACCATCAGGAAGAAGATCGTCTCGACTCCCGCCGTGCCCGCGCCCAACGGCCGGATCGCCGCACCGAGCGCGGACAGCACGCCGAGCATCGCGATCGCCTTGGAGTCCATGCCCCTCTCGCTCAGCTCCGCCAGCACGACGGCGAGGACCAATGGCAGCAGCAGCGCGAACGTCCACGGCGCGTCGCCGGCGTGCGCGATGTCGCTGGACGGTGCGACGAACAACGGCCAGGTGAACGCGGCCAGCCCGATCACGCCGGACACCGCCAGGGCGACCGCTGATCGTCTCCCGATCGCGATCACAGGGCCGCCTCGACGTCCGCGACCGTCAGCCACGGGCCGAGGATCTTGCTGACCTGCGGGGCGAAGATCGGCGACGACGTCACGACCTCGCGGGCAGGGCCGTCCGCGACCACCTCTCCCTCGGCCATCACGATCACCCTCGTCGCGTACTCGGCGACGAACTCGACGTCGTGCGTTGCCAGGACGACGGCGCTGCCGAGGTTCTTGAGGAGGCTTGCCAGCGCTTCCTTCGCCGGGTAGTCGAGGCCGCGCGTGGGTTCGTCGAGCAGCAGCACGTCGGGCGCACCGGTCAGCATCACCGCGAGCACGAGCGCCAGCCGTTGACCTTCCGACAGGTCGCGCGGGTGGGTGTCCTGCGGCACGGAAGCCAAGCCTTCCAACACCTTCCGGCACGTTCCCGCCGGTTGCCCGGTCTCGGCGTCGGCCTGCGCGCACTCCTCGGCGACCGTCTCCAGGTACAGCAGATCCGACGGCTGTTGCGGCACCAGGGCCACGGTTCGGCGCCGCTCGGCGGGCTTCAGCGCCCTGGGATCGGTTCCGCCGACGGAGACCGTACCGGAGGTGCGCTTGCCGCTGCCCTGCACCGCCCACAGCAACGACGACTTGCCGGAACCGTTGCGGCCCATCACCGCGACGCGTTCACCAGCGCCGATGTCGAGCGAAACCCCTTGCACAGCACGGACATCGCCGTACTTGACCACGATGTCCCGCGCTTCGAGCACCGGCTCGACCGGGGCGGGCATCGTGGTCGCGGGTTCGGGCAACCTCTCGCGCAGGGACGTCGCGTGCCGGCGCGCGTCCCGCACCGACACCGGTACCGGCGACCACCCGGCGACCTGCGCGAGCCGGACCACGGGTGGTGCGACCGGTGCGGCGGCGAGGATTTCGCCCACCTCGCCGATCTCGCCTTGGGGCAGCAGCAGTGCGCGGTCCGCGTACTGGGCGACCCGTTCGAGGCGGTGCTCGGCGATCACCACGGTCATGCCGAGGTCGTGCACAAGTCGTTGCACGGCAGCCAGAACATCCTCGGCCGCACCCGGATCGAGCGCCGACGTCGGTTCGTCGAGAACCAGGACGCGCGGATGCGCGGTGAGGGCAGCACCGATCGCGACGCGTTGCTGCTGACCGCCACTCAGAGTCGCAAGTGGACGATCTCGCAGCTGCGCGAGCCCGAGCAGGTCCAGGGTTTCCTCGACGCGCTTGCGCATCACGTCCCCCGGCAGTCCCAGCGACTCCATCGAGTACGCGAGCTCGTCCTCGACGTTGTCCGCGACGAAGCCCGCCACCGGGTCCTGCCCGACGAACCCGACGACGTCCGCGAGCTCACGCGGCGGAAACCGCGCGGTGTCCCGCCCGTCCACCAGCACGCGCCCGGCCAGCGTGCCACCGCTGAAATGCGGGACCAGGCCGTTGATCGCGCGCAGGAACGTCGACTTGCCGGAGCCGGTCCGCCCGACGACCAGGCACAGCTCGCCCTCGGGAATCTCCACCGAGATGTCCGCGAGCACAGGCCGCTCGGCATAGGTGATCGTGACGTCCTCGAACCTGATCATGCTTCCCTCACGATCACCACCGGCAGCAGAGCCACCAGAACCGCCAGCGCGGGCAGGACCGGGAACTCCGGCGCCTGCAGGGGAACCGTCGTCGGCGACAGCGCCGGATCTCCGGAGAACACCAGCACCACAGCCCCCGCGATCCCGCTCAACGCCACTCCCGCGGCCTTCACCGTCCACCGGTCCGGCCGATACCGCGTGCGCGGCACCCGGCGCGCCCCGACTCTCAAACCGGCGATCGCCAGCACAGCACCGACCACGAGCAGCGGCCAGCCGGAGTAGGCGTCGGCGAGCAGTCCGTACATGCCGATACAGAACCCGAACAGCCCCGCCAGCACCAACGCCCCGGTGAGCACCCGGTCCCGCTTCGAGATGCCGGCCGTGCGGCCGTACCCGCGCGAGTCCATGGAGGCGGCCAGCACCAGCGACCGTTCCAGGGCGTCCTCCAGCACCGGCACCAACATCGTGCGGATCGCGCGGGCTCCTCGTGCCGTGTCGCCCCTGAGTTGGCGGGCCCGTCGGACCGAGCGCGCGGACGCGACCAATTGCGGTGCGACGGTCAGCGCGACCACGACCGCCACGCTCACCTCGTAGAGCGCGGCGGGGAGGGAGCGGAGGAGGCGCTTCGGGTTCGCGAGGGCGTTGGCTGCGCCGACGCAGCTGAGGATCGTGGCGAGCAGCAAACCTTGGTACAGCGCGAAAACCAGGCCTTCGGCGGTGACGGGGCCGCCGATGCGGATGCCCTGGGCCCAGTGCGGGAGCGGGGCCTGGGGCAGGGTGAAGAGAGTGGTCGGGCCTGCGACGCCGCCGAGGAAGACGTGCAGGAGCACGCGGAGGGCGATGACCAGGAGGCCGAACTTCAGGAACACGCCATAGGTTCCGGCCCACGGTGTGGTGGCCCGGCAGGTCACGACGACTACGCCTGCCACGGCCAGGATCAGGCCTAGCATCAACGGGTTCGTCGTGCGGCTGGCGGCGGTGGCCAGGCCCAGGGCCCACAGCCACCACGCACCCGAATGAAGCCTCACTGCGCCACCAGCTCCGGAGATGACCTCACTTCGCCGCCGTACCGCGCCATCCGCGCCTCCCAGCGCCGAAAGAACTTTCACTCTGCCCCCCGCACAGCGACGCCTCCGAGTGCCGAAAGAACCTTCACTCGTCGTCCGTGCTGCGACGACGCCGTGCCACCACCAGACCGGCCACGACCAACGCGACGATCACCAGCACACCGATGGCCGTCCACAGCCATCCGGACCCGGACTTCTCCTGAACCTGCTGCGACCTCTCATCGATCACGACCGACGAGGTCTGCTCCGCGGCCGAGGATGTCGACGACGGAGCCGATTCCGAGGACGACACGGGCGCCGCGGACGACGTCGGCGGCACAGTGGTCGTCTTGGTCACCGCAGGCGGTTGCGGAGCCGACGGCTGACCGACCGGTGGCTTGGGAGCGGGTGGTTGTGGAGCCGGCGGCACAGGCACGGGAGCAGGCGGCGCGATCCCAGGCTGCTCCCCCGCGCCGAACGCCCAGCCCTCGACACTGCCAGGCGGAGGCACATACGTCGCCGCCCCCTGGCTGCTGTAGGACCAGGACCCGCCAGACCCGTGCCAGTACGACCAGTACGCCGAAGCAGGCGACGTGGTGACGCACTTGTCGGCGTCCGTGCCCGGCTTTCCGTTGATGCGGCAGACGAACCCCTGCTGCCGTGACGCGTACGTGTAGCCGAACCCGGCCGCGGACAGCGCCGCCACCCCGGACGCCGGACTGCCCGGCGCACAACCCTGCTGCACGCCTCCCCCGAGGCCGCGGAAGTCCACGACGACGGTCACGCCGTCACAGCCCGCGGCGTGCGCCGGCACCGGGATCGCGCACGCGATCACCAGAGCCAGCGCGAAGAAGAGCCTCGTCACGGGGTGGCACCCGGAGCGGCGCCCGCGCCGAACGACCAGCCCTCCACGGTGCCGGGGGCCGGGTCGTAGGTGCCGGCGCCCGAGGTGCTGTAGGTCCAGGCGCCGCCGGGCGTGGCGTGCCAGTACGACCAGTAAGCGCTGGTAGTGGGCATGGTGCACGGGTTCGGCAGCAGCTTGATCTGGCACACCAGTCCTGGCCGGCGCGGCACGAACGTGTACGGGAAGCCGGCGTCCTTCAGGGCTGCCAGGCCGGTGGCCGGATCGCCTGCGGCACAACCGGTTTCGACACCGCCGCCGAACGCGGTGAAGTCCACGACGAGCTTCACGCCCGCGCAGTCGTCGGCGGAGGCCGGCACGACCACGAACGAGCTGGCTACCAGGGCGAGAACAGCGAGGATGCGGCGCATCACGCACCAACCTTCCGGCGACGGGAGACGAAGACGAGCACGGCACCGGCGACCACGGCGAAGGAGCCGAACAGGGTCAGCGGCACGGCCTGGTCGGGGCCGGTGGCGGCGAGCGGCGGATCGACCGGGACGGGACCTGCCGGGGCAGGCGCGGAAGAAGACGGCGGAGTGGACGCGGGTGTAGCGCAGTCGACGGCCGGAACGCCCACGGCTGACGAAGAAG
Organism: Lentzea nigeriaca; assembly: GCF_016907955.1. GTDB lineage: Bacteria > Actinomycetota > Actinomycetes > Mycobacteriales > Pseudonocardiaceae > Lentzea > Lentzea nigeriaca. Next base: position 430,431 of record NZ_JAFBCX010000006.1, read on the forward strand.
CCGTCACGTCGGCGAGGCCCACCCTGGCCAGGCCGAGCACCGCCTGCGTCGTGGCACGGATCGCGGAGTACGCCTCGAAACCCTTGCTGTCGTAGGCGATCGCGCCGCGCTGCGCCTCCGGTCCGGCACAACCCACCTGCAACGTCCGAAGGTAGGCCACGGCCTTGTCCGCGGCGTCCGCACGACCACCCGCGACGAGTGCGCCGACAGCGAGCCCGGTGGTGTTGGCGTTCGATCCCGCCGAAGCCGCCGGGAAACCGCCGTCCGCCCGCTGTTGGCCCACGAGCCAGTCGAGAGCCTTGGCGGACGCGGTCTTCTCGCCCGCGGCCAGCAGTGCCTGCAACACCATCGCCGTCGCGTCCACATCGGACTGACAGGCGGGCTGACCGAACACGATCGGGAAGCCCGCGCCCTGGCACTGTGTGGAAACAGCGAACTTGACCGGTGCGTCCACGGGCTGACCGGCGCGCTTGAGCGTGATGACCGCCAGCGACTGGGTGAAGGCGTTGGTCATGTCGAACTCGGGATCGGTCTTGTCCCGGAACCGGCCGTCCTTGTCCTGCAACGCGGACAGCCGGCCGAGCAGGTCGACACCGCCGAACTTGCGCGGGTCCTGGCCGAGCGTCTGCGCGACGAGCGCGAGCTTCGTGAGGCCACCGACGTAGGACTCGGCCTCGCCGTCGCCGATGAACGTTTCGAGCTGCGGTGACGCGGCGAGCCACGCGGCCGCCTTCCGCGCGGTCGACTTGCCGACCCCCGCGGCGGCGAGCGCGTACACGCCGTCGGCCGTGAGGCCCTCGTCGACGAGGTCGGGGCCCTTGAGCAGATGGTCGCCGTTCACGAACTGGCCGGCGAGCCACGTTCCCGCGGACGGCGCGGCCTCGACGGCCCGCGCCTGCGGTGTCGCCACGAGCGCGGCCGCGACGAACGCGACCAGAGCGGACTTCCGGATCACTGCGCCTCCCTGCCCCGCTGTCCTCGACGGGGTTGCTGGAGCTACCGCGCGTCACGGGCAGTCGGACTTTCACCGTTGCGGGTCAGTGCCGGAGTTGCACCGGCTTCCCCCGCGGCGTGCGGATGCTGTTGTCTCCCTGGATCGTCCGCGAGGGATCATGTTGAGTCAAATGGCTGTGAGCTGGACCATCACGCGGCACAATCGTGCCGTGGGGGAATTCGACGAACTGATCACCGCCGCCGTACCGTCGATCGAGGCGCTCATCCCGCCGGACGCGGCCGCGGAACTCGGCAGGTACGAACCACAGCGGTGGACCGGCCACCACGAGCACGGCACGCCCGCTCAGCGTGCGCTCGGCAGATTTCCCGGACTGGCCGCGGAACGGCTGCTCGGAGCACTGGAACTGGGTGTGGCGCGGCTGACGCTGACCGCGCCCGCCGAGGTCGTGGCCGGTCTGCGGCCACTCCCGGACGGCAGTTCCTTCTCGATCATCTCCGCCAGTGGCCAGAGCGCGCTCACGACGCCGGTCACCTTGGTGGCGGCGGTGCATCCCGGCGCGATCGAGCTGATCACCGACCAGGTGCGGTCGATGACGGCGCTGCTCGACCTCAGCGGAATCGACGGGGACGAGGCATCCGTCGCGGCCAAGCACGGCGCGGCGCATCTCGCGCTGGCCGTGGCAACGGCAACCGCCGTCCTGCGCGCGATCGGCACGCCCATCGCGACCAACCCGCCGGCGATCATCGGCATCGCGATCGGGGTGACCGCGCTGCTGCTGCCGGAGACGCCGAAGCCTCCGGCGTACGAGCGGGCGTTGCTGGAGAAACGGCGGGCCGAGTACACGGGCTCATCGTGGTCGACCAGCGTTCCGGTGTTCGACCACGAGTTCATGTTCGTGGAGGAACCGAGCCACTCCTGGGCCGACTTCGCGGCGACGGGTCTCGTCAGCGCGGTCGACACCGGGTTCGCCGTGCGCACCGGCATCGCGGAGGGCACGGTCCCCGTGTGGGCGCGGGTGACGCTCGACGTCCCCGGCGAACCGGAGCTCGCCCACTGGGACGAGGTCGCCGAGGTGAGCTTCACGGCGGAGAAGGGTGACGCCCGGCTCGGTCCCGGTGGAATGCCGCCGTGGCCGGGCGAGTTCCGCGTCCGGGTGCACGCGCGGGGCCGCGACGGGGACGACGACGAGCGCTACGAGCTGCTGATCTGGCCGGCACCCCACGCGGAACCGGTGGTGCACAAGAAGACCGACCGCGTCGGCCATCTCCTGCGCGGCGAGCCCGCACCCGAGACTCGGGTCGCGCCGGAAGCCGGGTTCCGGTGGCTGGAGAAACTGCTCGACACGGCCGCGACGATCACGGTCGCGATGGGGCTCGACGTCGACGACGTGGTCGACGAGTTCGAGGAGGACGCCATCGCCGTCGAGATCGACGGCGGGGTGATCGTGGTGGAGGACAACAACTACCGCGGTTCCCTGCGGGACGTCCTGGAGCGCCTGTCCCGCAACGGAAAGGCCGCGAGCCACTTCTGGAACGTCAACCGGCTCACGCGCCTGTCGTTCGCGCGCGACGGGCAGGTCGTCTCGGCGCGGGAAGTGCTGAACCAGACGGAGTTCGGCGACGATCCCGAGGTCCTCGCGGCGCTGGACGGCCTGGACTTCACCGACTTCCGCCACCTCGACGCCAAGGGGATCACGGCGGTGGTGCGCTTCACCGGTGCCGTGATCCCCGAGGACGACGTTCGCGACGCGATCGACGAGTTGTTCAGTACGTTGTGAGCTGGAAGCCGTTCACCACGTCGTCGAAGTCCTCCTGCCGTTCCCAGCCGCCCTCCCGGTTCCTCAGCGCCATGTCCTGGTTGGCCGTCACGTACGGCCGCAGGATCTCCTCGTAGCGCTGGAAAGCCGTCGCCGGGTTGTCCCGCAGCTCACCGGCGAGCACGTACGCGCCCACCAACGCCATGCTGGTGCCCTGACCGGACATCGGTGAACCGCAGTAGCCGGCGTCGCCGAGCAGCACGACGTTGTCCTTCGACCACGTTTCCATCCGGATCTGGCTCATCGAGTCGAAGTGGAAGTCCGGTGCCTCCCACATGTGCTTCAGCGCCGTCTGCCACTCCCAGCCCGCGTCGGCGAACTTCTCCGCGATCAGCCGCCGTTGCGCCTCGACGTCGCGGTGGTCGAAGTCGACCTCACCGTTGAAGCCCATGTAGACACGGCATTCCGCGTTGGCGCGGGCGCTCATGATGCCGCCGCCGACGATCTCACCCTGCTGGAACGTCTGCCAGTGGTCCAGGTTCAGGAAGTTCGGCGCGGTGAACACGGCGAGGTACATGCCGAGGTGGCTGATGAACTGCTCCTCCGGCCCGAAGACGAGCCGGCGGACGTTCGAGTGCAGGCCGTCGGCGCCGACGATGACGTCGAAGTCGCGGGGCGCGGCCTTCTCGAACGTGACGCGGCTGCCGTCGATGGCGGTGATCGTGTCGTCGAACAGGTACTCGACGCCGTCGGTGGCGTTGAACAGCATGTTCGCGAGATCGTCGCGCAGCAGCTCGACGTCTGCGCTCGACAGGTCGCCGCCGCTGATGGTGTGGGTGGTGGAGCTGAACAGCTCGTTGCCGTCCGCGTCGAGCATGGTCATGCCGCGCATGTTGGTGCCCGCCGACCGAAGCTGGTCGCCGAGCCCCATGCGCTCCATGACCTGCAACGCCGGACCGCGCACGTCGATGGCCTGGCCGCCGGGCCGAAGACCGCGCGCCCGCTCGACGACGGTGACGTCGAAGCCGTACCTGCGCAGCCAGTATGCGAGCGCGGGACCGCCGATGCTGGCGCCGGAGATCAGGACGTTCGTCATGGTGTTTCCCCCTGTGGGTCGGTGTTGCCCACAAGGTGCCGACCCGCGCTGACCATCGGCTGATCAGGAGCTGTCAGCGGCCGTCAGGGTCTGACAGCGCAGCGGGCTGGTCGCGATGCACGCAACCAGCCCAGCGCACCGGCGGGAACTCAGCGCACCAACGACTGAGCGCTCAGCTTCACCGCGAACGGGAATTGCAGCTCGATGATTTCCTCGCCGTCCGACCGCGCCTGTTCCACGTACACCCCTTTTTCGAGGTGCAGGCACCGCAACCACGGCGAGTCGTAGTCGATCATCCAGTAGTTCTCGCAGCCGACTTCCTGGAACTTCGCCCGCTTCAGTTCCAGGTCCACGTGCCGCGTCCGCGGGGAAAGGACCTCGACCGCCAGCACGGGCGGCCCCATGAGCGCCTGCTTCGTGAACTGTTCGCGACGACCCACGACCAGGTCCGGGATGAAGACCGTGTCGTCGGCGAGCACCACGTCGACCGGAGCCGGGAGGACCTCCAGCTCCGGTGGGCAGACAGCCGTCAGCGCCACCAGCAGGCGGGCTACGACCCGCTGGTGCACAGGACGGGGTGAGGGGCTCATCACCAACACCCCGTCGACGAGTTCGAAACGGTGCCCATCATCAGGCATCGCCTCCAGGTCCGCCCACGTCAGCGGTCTGCCGTGGGGAAACGTCGGTACACCACCCATGGTGCGTTCCACCCCCTGGTCGAGGCCACTGTCCGCCGGACGGATCCCGGCGATGCCATTAGACAAGACTGGTCCGATTCTCACGACTCGCAAGCCCCTTTTGGCCGACCTCGCACCACTGCACGCACACGTCTCCGTGACCGCCGTCCCGGAGGGTGAAGACCTGCTGCTCCGGTAGTGGAAGGCGACACCCCGATGGAGCAGCGTTTTGGTTGCAATCGAACAAGTGGCTAATTTTTGATCAATTTTCGGGCGATTTTCGGTAACGCCATCACCCGTGCCAATTGCTCGCGAATGCGACCCTAACGGAATCTTACGAGTCCGCCAAGCACTCTGTTGGAGCAATACCTCACAACGGCCTCACACGCGGAAGATCAAACCACCCGGTGAGGACTTCAGGCCGAATTCCGAGTAAACGGCGCGGGCGGCCGCCGCCAACTCCGCGGCGAGTTCCGTTTCTCCACTCGCGCGGTGGACGCGGGACAGTTCCAGACGGGCTCGCGCGGCACCCACGACGTCGAAGCTCGCGTCGCAGATGGCGGCCGAGTCGCGCAGGTACGCGCGGGCGGCATCGAGCCGGCCACGCGTGAACTCGTTGCACCCCAACACATACAGCACGAAACTCTCGCCACGGCGGTCCCTCCCCGCCCGTGCCAGGTCAGCCGCGACGGTCAGGACGTCGAAGGCCTCGTCATGCCGTCCCTCGGCCACGAGCAGCTTGCCGAGCCGGTAGTTGATCTGCGCCAGGATCCGCCCCGGCCCCGCCTCGCAGACGCCCAGAGCCCCGTTCAGCCGCGCCAGGGCCGACGCCGGGTCGGAGTCGTGGAGGTCGATCTGCGCCAGGTTCTGCAGCACCGACGCCTGGCCGACGGGATCCCCCAGCCGCTCGTACAACGACAGCGCGCGCTGGTACCACCGCCGTGCCGCCGCGTTGTCCCCCGACGCCCGCGAGACGATACCGATGTTGCGGTACGTCAGCGCGAGGCCCGCGAGCTCACCGAGGTCCTCGAAGATGTCCTGGGCGAGCAACGCCATCTCTCGCGCGAGGTCGTAGCGGCTCTGGCTGATGTGCAACGACGCGAGCGAGCACCACAGCACGGCCGTTCCCCGCGCGTTGGCCGCCGCCTCGCACGCCTCCAGAGCGACGTCGTGCGTGTGCTGCCAGCCGTCGTGGTCCGAGCTGGTCTCGAACAGCGTCACCAGCCGGTGCGCGAGCTCCCAGCTCAGCTCGTCGAGCCCGGCTTCGGCAGCGAGCTCCACCGCCTCGCACAGGCTGACCCTGCAGGATTCCAGCCACGCCAGCGGGTCGGCCCGCAGCAACGGATCGAGCGCGACCACCTCGCGCACCGCCGACCCACGCACGACCGAGAAGTCGCCGCCGTACAACGCGGTTCGCGCGTGGTCCAGCAGGTGGAGCCAGCCGCCGAGCACCCGCCGCACCGCTTCGGCGCCGTCCGCCTGTCCCGCCGCGAACTCACGGACCAGCGGCGGCACGACGTATCCGGAAGCGTCGGCCGAGACGAGGTGCGCCGACACCAGTTCGTCCACAGCGGACTGTCCGCGCGCGTCACCGAACGCCGCCACCGGTGCCCACGACGGCAACCGCAAGGATCCCACAGCGGCGATCTGTCCGAGCAGCCTGCGTGCGGGCAGGGTCAGGTCGCCCGCCGTCTCCTCCAGCCGCTCGCGGACGGACAGACCGCCGTGCGCCAAGGCGTCCAGACCCTCCCGCGAGAGCTGGTCGACCAGCAACGAGATCGACCAGTGCGGACGGGCCGCGAGCCGGGCACCCGCGATCCGCAAAACCAAAGGCGAACAGTCCGAAATGGCCACGAGCGCATCGGCCCGTGAAGCCTCGGCCGCCACCCGTTCGGTGCCGATCTGCCTGCCCAGCAACGTGATCGCCTCCGCGGGCGCCAGCGGGCCGACGTCGACCACGTGCGGCAGCCGCAGCCGGTGCCGCGACGTGACCAGGACCGTGCAGCCGGGAGCGTGCGGCAGCAACGGCGTCACCTGCTCGACGCTCGTCGCGTCGTCCAGGACGAGCAGAAGTGATTGCCGCGCAACAGCGTCTCGATAGGCGCTCAGCCGTGCGGTGAAATCCCACGGAACGGACAGGCCGAACGACGCGAGGAACCGGCCGAGCACCTCGTGCGGTGTCGTCCCGCGCAGCCGCACGAACAGCTCTCCGTCGGGGAAGTGTCCTGCCGCGACCCTGTGCGCGGCGTGCACGGCGAGCGCCGTCTTGCCTGCCCCCACAGGGCCTGTCAGCAGCACCACCTGCGGGAACGGGGTGACCAGGTCCACGATGGACTCGGTGAGCTCCTCACGTCCCACGAAGTCCGCGACGGCGGCGGGCAGCTGGTGCGGGCGCGGGAACAGATCGATCTGCACACCGCCCCCTTCAGCCGTAACACCGTCAGCCGAAGTCAGTCTCACACAGAACGCCGGCGGGATCACCGCAGCGGGGTCCGGTCATCCGTGCGACGATCGCTCGCATTTCCCGCAGGCAGCCCGGATCACGCCCGGCCCGTGCCGGCACAAGCAAAGCCTCCGCCTCGCCCAGCGCGAACGGTCTCCCGCTGCACCTCGGCCGCCTCACGAGCACGCTCACGCGCCCGTACCCCCGCGTTGTCGCCCCGTGTGATCGCGATGGGATCGATGTGTGGACGCACTCCGAGACCCTCTGTGGCATCACCACCGAGGGGAGCAAGGGGATGCGCAGGACCAACGAGAGAGTCGCTCAGATCGTGGCTTTCGCGCTCGTGGCAGGCGTTGCTACGACGCTGGTGCTGCTGGCGCTGTGGCTGTAGCGAGGATCCGCTGCGCCACCGCCAGCGCCCTGGGCTGACGCAGTCGCGCGGCGGCCACGACCACCTCCTCGGCATAGCGGATGGCGGTCTCCCGGTCGCCGAGCGCCAGGTGCAGGGTGGAGAGCTGCGCGAGCACCTTGTACTCGCTCCACCAGCGACTGGTCGACCTGATGGCGACCAGGCACCGCCGCGTGTGTTCGAGCGCCTCCACCAGCCGGCCGTCCACCTCGGCACCGAGCGACAGGGCCACGAGCAACCCCACCTGGCCGACGTGGTCGCGAATCTCCTCCATCGCCGCCAGCACCGCGTCATCGTCCGGCAGGTTCATGTACGTGCGGCACAGTCGAGGCACCTCGCGCACCATCTCGCGGACCGCGGCGAAGTCGCCCATCACGTAGCGCCAGTAGGCGAACTCGGCCGTGGCGATCGACTCCGCGCGCAGGTCACCCGACTCCCGGTAGGCGGCCAGCGACCGCTCCGCACAGGACACGCACTCTTCGTCGTTGGACAAACCGAAGTGCACGTAGGCGATGTCGTGCAGGACTCCCGCGTAGGACCGCACGTCGCCGTGCTCCTCCAACAGCGCGTGGGACCTCTCCAGATGTGCCAGCGCCTCGGCGTCCTCTCCACGCTCGGCGTGCACGATGCCTATGTGCTGCAACGCGTTCGCCTCCCCGGTCGGAGCTCCCGCCTGCCGCATCAGCACCAGACCGCGTTGGAAGTGCTCCATCGCCTGGTCGAAGTCCTGGCGTTCCCTGGCGATCATGCCGAGCAGCCCCAGCGTCGACGCCTCACCGCGCACGTTGCCGGTCTGCCGCATCAGGCCGAGCGCCTCCCGCAGGTACTTCTCCGCCTCCGCGTGATTCTCCTGTCCGAGGTACGCCGAACCCAAGCCGCGCAACGCCTCCGCGCGTGCCTCGAGATCGCCGAGGTGACGCGCGGCCGCGAGCGCGACGCTCTGCACCTCGATCCGCTCCCTCCCCAATCCGCGCAGGAGCAGGAAATGCGCGAAGTGGTGCGGCAGCTGCCAGGCGTACCGGTAGTGCCCCTCGTACGCGGCCAGGTAGACGGCGGCCTTGAGGTTGCGCCGCTCCGCCTCCTGCCACGCCAGCGCCTCGACCGGCGTGGCGAACACCGGCGGATCGACGGGTTCGTACGTGACGTCCTCGTGGATCTGCGGGCGTCCGGGAGCGATCCGCAGCGCGGACGCGGCCGCGCCGTGCAGGTAATGGTCGAGGATGCGGAGGATCGCCTCGTCCTTCTCGTCCGGCTCGACGCTGGCTTTGGCGTGCTCCGCCAGCAGGTCGTGGAAGCGGTAGCGGCCGTTCTCCTGCTGCTGCACCAGATGCACGTCGAGCAGCTCGTCCAGCAGCCGTTCGGCCTCCGCCCGCGTCGAGCCGATCACCGCCGCGGCCAGGTGGGCGTCCCAGTCGTCGCCCGTGTGCAGGCCCAGCCGCCGGAACAGGCGCTGCTGCTCGGGCGTGAGTTGCTGGTAGGACAACGCGAACGCGCCCGCGACGCTGCGTTCGCCCGCGGCCAGCTCGGTCAGCCGGTGCTCGGTGAGGCGGCGCGTCACGTCCTGCGCGGACCACGCGGGCCTGGTGCGCCACCGGGCACCGACGATCCGCACCGCGAGCGGCAGGTAGCCGCAGAGCCGGACGATCTCCCGCGAGGCGCCGAGATCGGCCTTCTTCCCGGCGATGCTCGCGAGGAGCTTCAACGAGTCCTCTTCGGACAGAACATCGAGCGAGACGGTGCGCGCGGCGTCGAGGTCGACGAGGCGGCGCCTGCTGGTCACCAGGACCAGGCCGGTGCCGGGCAGCAGCGGGCGGACCTGGGCGGCGCTGCCCGCGTTGTCGAGCACCACGAGTGCCTTGCGGTGGGCCATTTCCGCCCGCCACCGGGCCGCGCGGGCGTCGAGGCCGTCCGGAATGTCCTGCGCGGGCACGCCGAGCGCGGTCAGCAGCGCGAGCAGCGCGTCCGACGGGGTGCGCGGTTCGACGCCCTCGGTGTAGGAGTGCAGGTCCACGAAGAGTTGCGCGTCCGGGAAGCGCGAGGTGAGCCGGTGCGCCGCGCGGACCGCGAGCGTGGTCTTGCCGATGCCCGCCATGCCGTCGATCGCGGTGATCGCGACGCAGCCGGACGGGACGGCGGCGAGGATCTCGTCGAGGTCGTCGGCGCGGCCCGCGAAGTCCGGGATGTCGCCGGGCAGGTCGTTGCGGGCCCTGGGCCTGTTGTCGGCCGTGAGCACCTGATGGCGGGCCTGCTGCAGGTCCCTGCCGGGGTCGAGGCCGAGCTCCTCGGCGAGCCTGGTGCGGATGTCGTCGTAGGCCTGCAGGGCTTCGGTCTGCCGGTCGCAGCGGTGCAGCGCGACGATCAGCTGGGCCCACATCCGTTCCCTGGTCGGGTTGTGCTGGGTGAGCGAGCGCAGTTCGGGGACGAGCTGCTCGTGCCTGCCGTCGCGGAGGTCCTGCTCGATCCGTGCTTCGAGCGTGGCGAGGTGCTTCTCGGTCAGCGCGGGCACGTGGTCGCGTTCGAGGGCATCGCTGCCGATGTCCGCGAACGGCCGCCCGCGCCAGAGCTTCAGCGCTTCCCTTGGTTCCAGCTGCCCGAACCGGTGCAGGTCGACCTCGTCGTGCCGCACGTCGAGCAGGTAGCCGCCGGGCCGGGTCAGCACCAGCTCGGACCGGCCGAGGTCCTCGCGCAGCCGCCCGACCGTGGTCTGCAGGGCACCCCGCGACCCGCCGACCAGGTCGATCAGCTCGTCGACGCCGACCACCTGACCGGGCCGCAACAACAGCGCGGCCAGCACCACACGACGTTTGCCGGGCGGGACGTGGACGTGGCGCCCGTCGAGCACCACGTCCAACGGTCCCAGCAGACCGAACGACCTCACTACCACTGGTCCCAGTGCACGACCTCGTCCGCCGCGAGCCGCTTGCGCGTCCGCGGTGAGGCTCCCTCCGAGATGCCCTGCTCGGCCGGGTGCCCGATCGCGATCATGCCGATCGGCACGTGCGTCTCGGGAATGCCGAACTCCGCCCGCAGCTGCGGCCAGTCCTCCTCGGCCATCCCGAAGAGCACCGCGCCGAGACCCTCGTCCACGGCCGTCTGCAGGATCAGCAACGCGGCCATGCCGGTGTCGATGTACCAGTACGGCACCGGCCAGTTGGCCTCGCTGCGGTCGGTCCACCCCTTGTCCGGCTGCGCGTACCGGTCGAGGTAGACGTCCTTCACCGAGAACGGGATCACGACGACCTGCGCGGTCTTCGCGTCGTCACCCGCCCAGAAGTCGAACTTCTCCTTGAGCCGCTTGAGCGACTCGCCCCTCAGCACGAGGAACGCCTGCCCCTGCGAGAACCCCGCCGACGGACCGCGCACGGCGTTGCGCATGATCCGCTGGATGCTCTCCTCGCTGACGGGCTCGTCGCTGAACTTGCGAACCATGCGCCGACGCCGGACAACGTCCTGAAACTCCACGTCCACCTCCCCAGATGTGAGCCCGACGGTAGCAGCGTCCGGGGAGGGGCTCTCAGAGACGACGAAGACCGGCCAGCACGCGTTCCAGCAACGCTCCGTCGGGACGGTCGCCGCCGTACGACGACGCCGTGCGGTGCACGTCGATCAGGCCGTGCGAGGCCATGTCGCCGAGCAGCACCTTCGTGACGCCCAGCGGCAGCCCGCGCAACGCCGCGATCTCCGCGACCGACCGCGGCGAGTGGCACAACGCCAGCACTTCCTGGTGCTCGGGACGCACCGCGGTCGCCGAGAACTCGTTCACCGAGACCAGGGTCTCGATCTCGAGGTGCACGTCGGACGTGGTGCGGCCGCCGGTCCACGCGTAGGCGCGGACGATCGACGCGGACGACTCGATGGACGGCAGCGGCGGCACGTCGAACGGCATCGTCGCGTACGGGTCCGGTTCCGGCATCGGATCCGCGGCCCGCTGGGTCTTCTTCTTGCCGCGCTTGCGGATCCTGGCGCTGTCGAAACTGAAACCACTGACCAGGTCACCGAAGTTGACCTGCTCCTCCGACTCTCTGCTCATGCCAGCTCGGCCCGCAGTTCCGGCGTGAGCAGCTGGCCCACCTGCCGCACGACCACCGTCATCTCGTAGGCGACCTGCGCGACGTCGGACGTGTTCGACGCCAGCACCGCGAGGACCGACCCGTCGCTGATCGACGACAGCAGCATCACGCCCCTGTCCATCTGCACCACCGTACGCACGACCGCTTCACCGGCGAAGCAGTGCGACGCCGACTCCGCGAGCGACACCACGCCGGCGACGATCGCCGCGAACTGCGGTGCCACGTGCGGGGGCAGCTTCGACGACGAGATCAACACCAAGCCGTCTGCCGAGATCACCACGGCGTGCTCGATGCCGGGTGTGCGCTCGGCGAAGTTGGTGACCAGCCATCCGAACTGGTCCACCTGCGTGCTCATCGACTCTCCTGCCGGTCGGGAAGGCCTCGCTGCACACCGCGCTGGAAGGCGTCGAGGAAACCTCGTGCCGACTCAGGCGACTGGCGTGCTGGTGCGGGGGGAGGCGGCGCGGCCGCGGCCGGTGACTCGAACCACGACGCCGAACCCGACGCCGCACTCGACATCTGGCTGGGCATCGGTGGCCGCACCGGCAGCTGCTCGACAGCTTCCCCTCGGAAAGACTCCCAGGACTCCTCTCGTCGTGGTGCCAGTTCGGCAGGAACCAACACGATCGCGCGAGTCCCCTTGCCCTGTTGGGCATCGAGACGTACCACGATCTGGTGGCGTGCGGCCAGCCTTCCCACGACGAAAAGTCCCATTTCGCGGAAGACCTGGACGTCCGCGCCCTCGCCCGCGGCCTCGAGCCGGTGGTTCACGACCGCCAGCGCCTCGGGGTCGATGCCGATGCCGTGGTCGACCACGTCGATCTGCACGATGTCGCCGGCCTCGATCGACGCGCTGATCGAGACCTGGGTGTGCGGCGGCGAGAAAGCCGCTGCGTTGTCAAGGAGTTCGGCCAGCAGACGGACGAGGTCGCTCGCCACGTAACCGACTACCTCGGCGTTCGGCGCCGTGTGCACCATCACCCGCTGGTACTGCTCGATCTCCGCGGCCGCCGCGCGCAGCACGTCGGTCAGCGGGATCGGCCGGGTGAACCGCCGCGCCACGTCGCCGCCGGAGAGCACCATCAGGTTCTCGTTGTTGCGGCGCATGCGGGTGGCGAGGTGGTCGAGCTTGAAGAGGTTCGCGAGCTGGTCCGGGTCCTCCTCGTACTTCTCCAGCTCCTCCATGAGCTTGAGCTGGCGTTCGACGAGACTCTGACTGCGGCGCGAGAGGTTCACGAAGATGTTGCGCATGTTCGCGCGCATGCCGGCCTGTTCGATGACCGACTTCACGGCCTGCTGGTGCACCGCGTCGAACGCGCGCGCCACCTGGCCGAACTCCTCGGTCGTGTCCACCGGCACCGGCTCGATCTCGGTGCTGCCGCGCCCGGTCGCCACCATCTCGGGAAGCTTGTGCCACGCCACTTCCAGCGCGGAGCGGCGCAGCGCGTTGAGCGAGCGCAGCAGGTAGCGGCCGACGACGAACCCGACGGTGCCGGCCAGGATCAGGCTGGCGAACAGGATCGCGGACGCTGTGCCCGCCGCGTCGCTGGTCTCGTCGCGCAGGCGGTTCGCGGTGTCGCGCAGGTCGTTCTGCAGGCCCGTCACCACGCTGTCCAGCGACGTCGCGACCGCACCAGAGGCCTTGCTCCAGTCGGAGGCCGCGATCGGCAACGGCTTCGGGCGCGCGCTGCCGGTGCCCGTGACCGGGGCGTCCGACGTCGGGTGCAGCAGCGCGGTGGCCAGCATCCTGCGGTGCGCCTCGATGTCCGGACCGTTGAACTTGGTGGTCCAGTACGTGTTCAGCTGCTCCGGCGTCGCGAGCGCGGCGAACTGGCCCGCGATGTAGCCAAGCTTGACGTTCGACTCGACCAGCGTGCGGACCTCGGCGGTGGTCAGCTGCCCGCGGGTGAGCCCGGACAGCACGACCGCCTGCTGGTACAGGACCTCCTCCTGCACGTGCAGCGCGTGGTGCAGGCCCATCGCCGTGCGGGAGAGCGCGGCGTCGCCGAACTCGCCTGCGATCACCTCGTCCATGTCGAGCATCGACTCGGCGAGAGCGGAGTACTCCTTGATCACGCCGGGCACGTCGGTGGTCCGCTCGCGCAACACGGGCAGACCACTGATCTTGGTGCGCACGTCGGCCATGCGCGCGGTCACGACCTCGCTCAGCGAGGTCTTCTCGATCTGACCGCGCAGCGCGGTGCGTGCCTCATCGGTGCGCTTCACCTGATCGGCGAGCGCCTGCGATCCGGATCCCTCCGCGATGATCCGCCGTTCCGCCTGCACGCCCTCGATCACGGGGATCAGCGCGGCGCGGACCTTCACCAGCCGCTGGAGCGCCGCGTAGGACTCGGCGCGTTCCATGTGGGACTGGATCTGCAGCACACCGGCGCCCACCGCGATGAAGACCGGAACGATCAACACCGCGGCGAGCTTCACCGGCAGGCGCCAGTTGCGCCAGTTGACGAGCGCGTTGAACATCAGACGAAGAGCTTGGCCGCGTTCAGGAAGAGCCGGTACAGGCCGTAGGCGAGCGGAATACCCACCCACAACCACGCACCGATCAGCAACAAGCGCTGCGAGTTCACTTCTGCACCACGCCTTCCGGCTCGTCAGCGTTCTTGTCGGCCGTCTCTGCGACGTCGGCCGCCTCGGCTTCGTTCCACTTCGCGACCGTGGCTTCCGCGGTGTTCTCCTCCGTGGCCGCGATCTCGGCGGCCTCGGCGGTGATCTCCTTCGCGGCCTCGGATTCCTCAGCCTCGGGTTCCTCAGCCTCGGGCTCCGCGGTCTCGGACTCGGCAGCCTCGGACTCGCCGGCTTCGGCGGTGATCTCTTCCGCGGCCTCGGACTCGTCAGCCTTGGCAGCGATCTCCTCGGCGACCTCGGACTCGTCGGCCTCGGCAGCGATCTCCTCCGCGGCCTCGGACTCCTCAGCCTCGGCAGCGATCTCCTCCGCGACCTCGACCGCGGCGGCCACGGCGGTGACCTTCTCCGCGACCTCAGGTTCCGCGGCCTTGTCCGCAGCCTTCTCCGTGACAGTCTCCGCGGTCTCGGGTTCCGCGGCCTCGACGACGACCTCGTCCGCGACCTTCGGCTCGTGGAACTTCGGGTTGACCGGGCGGACCAGCTCGTTCGCGACGAAGCCGACGACCAGCAGCGAGATCATGATGTAGAACGACGTCGCGTACAGGTCAGGACCGACGTGTCCGGCCTTCTTGCCCGCGTCCGCGATCGCGTTGACGATCAGCGGTCCCAGCACGCCGGCGACCGACCACGCGGTCAGCAGGCGACCGTGGATCGCGCCGACCTGGTAGGTGCCGAAGAGGTCGCGCAGGTAGGCCGGGATCGTGGCGAAACCGCCGCCGTAGAACGACAGGATCACCATCGCCGCGACCACGAACAGCGGGGTGCTGGTCGGGCCGAACGTCAGCAGCACCAGGTAGAGCAGGGCACCGACGCCGAGGTAGAGGCGGTAGATGTTCTTGCGGCCCACGATGTCCGAAGTGGACGACCAGACGAACCGGCCCGCCATGTTCGCGGCGCTGAGCAGCGCCACGAAACCGGTGGCGGCGGTCGCGGCGACCGGCGTCGAGGACTCCTTGAAGAAGTCGACCAGCATCGGCGCGGCCTTCTCCAGGATGCCGATGCCAGCGGTGACGTTGAAGCACAGCACGACCCAGAGCAGCCAGAACTGCGGCGTCTTGATCGCGTTGTTCGCGGAGACGTTGAAGGCGACGGAAGCCTTGGGCTTGTCCTTGAGGAGCTCCGCCTTCTCCTTGGTGAACTCCTCGGAGGGCAGGCGGACCAGCAGCACGCCGACGCTCATGAAGATCGCGTAGACGATGCCGTGGATGAGGAACGCCTTGCCGATACCGGAAGTGGAGGTGTTCCCGAACGCCGTGAGCATCGAGGTCGACCACGGGGAGGCGATCAACGCACCGCCGCCGAAGCCCATGATCGCGATGCCGGTCGCCATACCTGGCCGGTCGGGGAACCACTTGATCAGCGTCGAGACCGGCGAGATGTAACCGATGCCGAGGCCGATGCCGCCGACCAGGCCGTAGCCCAGCACGACTACCCAGTACATGCCGGCCCACACGCCGACCGCCGAGATCAGCAGACCGGAGCAGAAGCAGAGCAAGGAGGTGAACATCGCCCACCTCGGGCCCTTGCGCTCCACGGTCGTGCCGAGCACCGCGGCCGAGAGCCCGAGCATCACGATGCCGAGCTGGAAGGGCAGAGCCGACTGCGTTCCCGTGATACCGAGAGATTTCTCCAGCGGCGT
This sequence comes from Lentzea nigeriaca, assembly GCF_016907955.1. GTDB lineage: Bacteria > Actinomycetota > Actinomycetes > Mycobacteriales > Pseudonocardiaceae > Lentzea > Lentzea nigeriaca. The sequence goes on from NZ_JAFBCX010000006.1 coordinate 446,122, forward strand.
CTTGAAGACGCTCCAGGCGTAGGCCTGACCAATGGAGAGATGAATCGCCAGTGCTGCGGGCGGAACGAGCCAGCGGTTCCATCCGGGAGGCGCGACTGTGCGTTCGCGCGCTAAGAACCCCACTATATCCCCAACCGTCACCAGAAACGCGGACCGGATGATCCTAGGCCAGGCGTACACGTGCGACAACGGCCTGGACCCGTCTCCCGCTGTTGCATCCGCCGCAACTTCGGCGCAACACAACCGAGCTATCCTCGCGTCCGACCATTTGAGACGAATGCAGTGTCCGGTTTTGCCCGTTTCACGGTACGGGAGCACGTTGACTGCACACGTGAGACCGCTACAGTGTGGCGCGCACGCAGAGGGGCGGGACTACATGACCAAGGCGATGTGGCCGCCTGGAGAAACACAGCACGAACACCAGGAATTGCGGGGCTTCGCGTCGTTCGACGACCCCGAGTCTTTGTCGTACGTGGATTCGAACGGCAAACCGAACTTCGTGCTGATTCAGCAGACCGACGAATTCCGCACCCTGCGGCGGCGGCTCACGACGTTCGTCTTCCCGATGACCGTGTTGTTCCTCTCGTCCTACTTGACCTTCGTGCTGCTGTCCGCGTATGCGCGAGACTTGGTCAGTACCAAGGTGATCGGCGTCATCAACCTCGGGATCCTGTTGGGACTCGGGCAGTTCGTGGTGTCGATCCTCATCACGCTCGGCTACTCCCGTTACGCGAAGCGACGGCTGGACCCGCAGCGCACACTGATCGCAGAGAAGACAGGCGTCGAGGAGTAACACATGCCCACCACCGGCAACCCGGTGCTGAACCTCAGCGTCTTCGCCGTCTTCGTCCTGATCACCCTCTACATCGTCTACCGCGCCAGCAGCCGCAACGTCACGGCGTCGGACTACTACGCCGCGGGCAGCTCGTTCACCGGCGCCCAGAACGGTGTGGCGCTGTCCGGTGACTTCCTGTCCGCCGCGTCGTTCCTCGGCATCTCCGGCGGTATCGCGGCGCACGGCTACGACGGCTTCCTCTACTCCGTCGGCTGGGTCGTCGCGTGGCTCGTCGGCCTGCTGCTGATCGCGGAGGGCCTGCGCAACACCGGCCGCTTCACCGTCGGCGACGTGCTGGCGTTCCGGATGCGGCAGCGCCCGGTCCGCGCGGCCGCCGCGAACGCGACCCTGGTGATCTCGTTCTTCTACATGATCGCGCAGATGGCGGGCGCCGGCGGCCTGATCGCGTTGCTGCTCAACGTGCACTCGAAGTGGGGCCAGGCGCTGCTGATCGCGGTCGTCGGCATGGTCATGGTGCTCTACGTGCTCGTCGGCGGCATGAAGGGCACGACCTGGGTGCAGATCATCAAGGCCGTCCTGCTGCTGCTCTGCGTGACGCTGATGACCGTCTTCCTGCTCGGCAAGTTCGGCTTCAGCCTGTCGGCGATCATGCAGGAGGCCACCGAGCACAACAAGCTCGGTGAAGCGGTCCTCGACCCCGGTGCGAAGTACGGCATCAGCACGATGTCCAAACTGGACTTCGTCTCACTGGCGCTGTCGCTGGTGCTGGGCATCGCGTCGCTGCCGCACGTGCTGATGCGCTTCTACACGGTGCCGAACGCGTCCGAGGCCCGTCGTTCGGTCGTGTGGGCGACCTGGACGATGGTCATCTTCTACCTGTGCACGCTGGTGATCGGCTTCGGCGCGATGGCACTGGTGGGCACCGACGCGATCGCCGCGGCACCGGGTGGCGAGAACTCCGCGGCACCGCTGCTCGCGTTCCGCATCGGCGGCGCGGTCCTGCTCGGCGTCGTGTCCGCGGTCGCGTTCGCCACGATCCTCGCGGTCGTCGCGGGTCTGACCCTCGCGGCGTCGGCCTCGTTCGCGCACGACGTCTACGCGAACGTGATCAAGCGCGGCAACGCCGAGCCCCGCAAGGAGATCCGCGTCGCCCGGCTGACCGCCGTGGTCGTCGGCGTGCTGTCGATCATCGGCGGTATCGCGGCGAACGGCCAGAACGTGGCGTTCCTCGTGTCGCTCGCCCTCGCGCTGGCGGCGTCCGCGAACCTGTCGACGATCCTCTACACGATCTTCTGGCGGCGCTTCAACACGACCGGCACGCTGTGGAGCATCTACGGCGGTCTCGGGTCGTGCCTGACGCTGATCATCTTCTCGCCGGTGATGTCCGGCTCGAAGACGTCGATCTTCCCGGACATCGACTTCGCGTGGTTCCCGCTCGGCAACCCCGGGCTGGTGTCGATCCCGTTCTCGTTCCTGTGCGGGTTCCTCGGCACGATGTTCTCGCGGCGCGAGCCGGAGCACGCGGCCAAGGCGGCGGAGATGGAAGTACGGGCGATCGCCGGGCTCGGCACGAAGGCCTGATTGTCGGGCCTGATTCGTAGGGCCTGATCAGCCGGGGATGATCCCCGACTCGTGCGCGATGATCGCGGCCTGCACGCGGTTGCGGACACCCAGCTGCCGCAGGATCGTGCTCACGTACACCTTCACGGTGCCCTCGACGACGTGGATCCGTGCGGCGATCTCCCCGTTGGACAGGCCCGCGCCGACCAGGCCGAGCACCTCGCGTTCCCGCGCCGTGAGCACCTTGATCCGTTCCGTCGCGCCCGACCGCGGCCGGGCCTTCGCGAGCTGGTCGACGACCCGCTTGGCGACCAGAGGTGACAGGTAGGCGGCGCCGGTCGCGACGGCGCGGACCCCGGAGATGATCTCCTGCGGGTCGCCGGTCTTCAGCACGAACCCGGCGGCGCCCTCCCCCAGCGCCCTGCTGATGTAGGTGTCGTCGGCGAACGTGGTCAGCACCAGCGTTCGCGTCTCCGGGTGCCGCTCGCGGATCAGCGCAGCCGCGTCCAGCCCGTCTACGCCGGGCATGCGGATGTCGAGCACGGCGACGTCGGGCCGGTGCCGCGCAACGAGATCGAGCGCCTCGCCGCCGTTCTCCGCCTCCGCGACGACCTCGATGTCGCCGCCGGTCGCGAGGACCGCCTTCACACCGAACCTCACCACGGGCTCGTCGTCCGCGAGCACCACCCTGATCAACCGCTTCTCCTGACGAGCCACTCCTTGGACACGAGCCGATCATCCCGGAAGCACAGCTGGTGCAGGTCGTGGCGGTCGCTGTCGAACGGGTTGCCGTGCGTGCTGTAGTAGTGGCATTCGGTGCCGGGCGGCGCGGTGACGCCGAGCGGGTTGTCGACGCGGGTGCGCAGCGGCAGGTCGAGGTCGTCGTCATCGGCCCCCAGCTTGGCCTGCGCGAACTGCTGCGGCGTGAGCACCGACGTCACCGCGTCGAACACCATGTAGCCCGGCACGCCGATCGCGATCACCGCGCACACGACGGACGTGATCAGCACGGTTCTCCTGGCGCTCTTGCGGATCTCCTCCTCGGTGCTCTGCCTTCGCACGTGCGTGGGCGTCGTCCTCGGCAGCGGCCGTTCGGGAAGCTTCGCCCTCACCTCGAACCCGCCGTCGTCGCTCGGCGCCGCGTCGAACCAGCCGCCGACGAGCGCGACGCGTTCGGCGAGGCCCACCAGTCCCTTGCCGCTGCCCACCGCAGTGGTTTTCGGCGCCGGCCCGTTGGCGATCCGCAGCTCCAGGTTCGCGGTGAGGGTCACCGTGACCTTCGCGCCGGGAGCGTGCTTGATCACGTTCGTCAGCGCCTCGGCGGTCACGCGGTGCACGGTTCGCGCGATGATCCCGTCGATCGCCGTCCTGCGCCCGTTGGTCAGCTCGACCTCGAGTCCGCTCCTGGCAACGACTTCCTCGATCGTCGCCACGGGTTCGTCCGTGTCCGCCCTGAGCACCTGCATGACGTCGGCGAGCCGTTCCGCCGCCGCGGTGACGCTGGTACGGGCGGTCCTGGCCGCCTCCCGTTGCTGCGCGGTGAGAGTCGGCTCCAGTTCCAGCGCACCCACGAGCAGCGCGGCCCGTGCGAGCTCGTGGCCCACCAGATCGTGCATCTCGCCGGCGAGCCTGGCCCGTTCGGAGTCGCGGGCGTTGTCCGCGTCCCGCTCCAGCAACGCCGCGTGTTCCCAGCCGACCTCCCGCAGCTCCGCGAACCGCCGCCGGAACCGCCCGAAGGCCCACGGCACGACACCGAGCACGCCGACGCCGGACGTGACGGCGAGCGCCGTGTCCGACCCGCCCCGCTCGGTCAGGGCGGCCACGACACCGGCGACCTCGGCCACGGCGAACGCGATCGCCGTGGCCCGCGGGTCCTTCGCGTGCCGCCCGGCGAGGAAGCTCACCAGTGCCAGCGCGGGAGCGAGCGCGACCACCCGCACGTCGAACTCGACGCTGACGAGATAGCAGACGAGCCACGCGCCCAGCGCGATCCCGAGAGCGACCGCGGGACGCTTGCGGACGAGGGCGAACGCCACGACGAACAGGGCGAGGTAGAACACGGCCTCCCACACGGAGTCCATCATCCCAGCCGTTGCAGAACCACCGTCGGGGCGTCGTCAGGAATGGCCTGCTTCTTCTTCAGCACCACCGCGATCCCCCAGGAAACCAACGCTCCCAACGCAAGCCCCGCCAGCACGTCGTGTACATAGTGGACACCGACGATCACCCGCGACGCCGCCGCCGCGAGCGCGCAGACCGCTGCCACCCAGCCGAGAGTCCGGTGCATCGCCCAGATCGCCATCGCGGACGCGCCCGCGATCACCGAGTGGTTGCTGGGGAACGACCAGTCGCCGTGCGGCGGGCACTCGGCGAGCGAAGGCGCTGTGCGGCAAGGCCGTTCCTCCCGCACGACAAGTTTGATCACCTCGCTCACCGCGTACGCCACCACCACTCCGGCGCCGGCGAGGAAAGCACGCAACCGGAGTTTCACCGCGAGCCACGCGAACATCAGCACGAACACACCCAGCACCGCGTCGGTGCCGATCACCAGCCAAGTCACCCAGTCGAAGATACGAAGACCGCGGCCCGCACACCTCTGCCGATCGGAACCGGGCAACCCTTACTTTCGACAAGGTCCGGTCTGGACGGACAACGCGTGTTCACGCTGCGGTGACGGCCGGAACGGGGAGAATGCGCAGGACGATCCCCGGGAGGAGGGCGACTCGGTGTGCTGACCCAGCGTGCGGCCATTGCTCTCGTCCAGGTTCTCGGGCTGGCCGTGTGGTTTTCGATGTCGGCGGTCGTGCCCTCGTTGCGGCACGAGTGGGGCATCAGCGCGGGGGCGGCGGTGTGGCTCACCGCCTCGGTGCAGCTCGGGTTCGTCACCGGTGCGGTCGGCGCCACCGTGCTCAACCTGGCCGATCGGGTGCGGCCGCACCTGTTGCTCGCGTGTTCGGCGGCGGCTGGGGCGGTGTTCACACTGGTGCTCGGGCTGACGGTGGACGGGCTCGGGGCGGCGGTTCCCCTGCGGTTTCTCACCGGGGTGGCGTTGGCCGGGGTCTATCCGGTGGGCATGAAGCTGATGGCCTCGTGGTCGGAGAGCAGGAACCGAGGGCGGGCGCTCGGGGTGCTGATCGGGGCTTTGACGCTCGGGAGTGCGCTTCCGCACGTGTTCGGGCAGCTGCCGTGGCGGCAGGTGCTCGTGACGGCGGCGGGGATCGCGTTCGTCGGTGCGGTGACGGCGTTGGTGTTCGTGCGGCCGGGGCCGTTCGTCACCGCCACCACCGCGCAGCTCAACCCGCGGTATGCCGTGCAGATGTTCCGCGAGCGCAAGCCGCGGCTCGTCAACCTCGGCTACTTCGGGCACATGTGGGAGCTGTACGCGTTGTGGACGTGGCTGCCCACGTTCTTGTTGAGCGCCAACACACCCGCTGGGCTCACCGTTTTCCTCACGATGGGCGTGGCGGGGTTCGCGGGCTGCCTCGTCGGCGGCTGGGCTGCCGACCGGTTCGGGCGGGCGCCCGCCGCTGTGGGTGCGCTCGCGGTGAGCGGGACCTGTTGTCTCCTTTCGCCTTTGGCCTGGGGAACGCCGATGCTGGTCGCGTTCTGCGCGGTGTGGGGCGCGTCGGTGATCGCGGACTCCGGGGTGTTCTCGGCGTCGTTGAGCGAGGTCGCCGACCCGCGGTACGTCGGAACGGCACTCACCGCGCTGACCGCCATCGGGTTCGGGCTGACGGTGGTCAGCATCCAGCTCGTGCCGCTGCTGGCCGAACTCGTGACCTGGCGCTACGCCTTCCTGCTGCTCGTGCCTGGGCCGGTGATCGGGGCGCTCGCCATGCTCAGGACCAGGTCGTAGTAGCCATCGGGGTTGTCGGCGCCGGAGCGGCCGTCGATCAGCTCCCGCACGACGTCGCAGTGGCCCGCGTGCTGCGCCGTCTCCGCCACGACCCGGACGAGCAGGTGGCCGAACGTCGTCCGGCGCTTGTGCTCGGGCCACCACGGCACCGACGCCGGCGCGTCCAGCGGCAGGTGCGCGATCGACGAGTCGCTGTGCTGCCAGGCCTGCCGATAGAGGTCGAGCAGGTACTCACGGCTCTCGTCGGGCTTGGCCCACATGTCGCCGTTCTCCCAGATCGACCTGTCCTCGACCCACGGCAGCGTGACCGGCGCGGGACGACCGACACTGTCGCCCAAATAACCGAACTCGATGCCGATGAGGTGCTTCACGAGACCGAGCAGGTTGGTGCCGCTGGGCACGAGGGGGCGGCGCACGTCGTACTCGCCCAGTCCGTCCAAAGAGGACACGACGGAGTCACGCGAGGCCTGCAGGTAGTGGCGGAGATCATCGGCGGTCATGGTTCGACATTAGCGACGGGGTCTGACGGTTTCTGGAAGCCTCGGGACCGTGCAGAAACTCATCCTCGCCGCCGTCGTCGGCGCCTCCCTCGTCACCACCGCCGTCCCCGCCCAGGCCACAGCCCACAGAACAGACGCCGCCGCGGGTTGGCTCGCGAGACAGATGGCCGACGGCGAACGGCTCGAGACCGAGTTCGGCGGCGTCAAGTACCCGGACCACGGCCTGACCATCGACGCGATCTTCGCGTTCGCCGCCGCGAGGAACGCCGACGACTACTCCGACCGCGCCATCGCCTGGCTGGCCAAGCCCGAGGTCAGGGACGCCTACGTGGGCACCGGCGGCGAGGCGTACGCAGGCGCGCACGCCAAGCTCGCCGTCGCGGCCCGCGTGAAGGGCAAGAACCCGAAGGACTTCGGCGGCGTCGACCTGATCGCTGGACTGAAGGCGTTGCGGGCGCCGTCCGGCCGGTTCTCCGACCGCTCGCAGTTCGGCGACTTCTCCAACGCCTTCACCCAGTCCTACGCCCTGTTCGCGCTCGGAAAGGACGCCAAGGGCGCCGCCTACCTCGCGAGCAGCCAGTGCCCCGACGGCGGTTTCCCCGTCACGTTCGAAACCTCGCCGTGCGTGAGCGACGTCGACGCCACGGCGATCGTCGTCCAGGCGCTGCGCTCCCAGGGCAAGCCGACCAGCGACGCCATCACGTGGCTGCGGTCGAAGCAGCAGGCCGACGGCGGTTTCCCGAGCGCTGTCCAGAATTCAGACATGGGGAGCGGTTCGAACGCCAACAGCACGGGTCTCGCGGCCCAGGTGCTGAACGGCAGGCCCGCGGCCATGGCACGCGCCTACCTGAAGTCGTTGCAGGTCGGCTGCACCGGCCAGGAAGCCGACCGGGGTGCGATCGCGTTCGACGCATCGGGCTTCAACCAGGCCAACGCACCGCGCGCGACGGCGCAGGCCGTTCTGGGACTGACCGGCGCGAACCTCGCGACGCTGCGCAGCGGCGGCCCGGACGGAGCACCCCGGCTCGCCTGCTGAAAAGTTCCGCACGATCGTTCGTTGTTTAGGACAGAGGCTGACCGCAAGCCTTCCTAGAGTTCTTCTTGTCGGGACAAACGAACGAAGGACAAGAGCGATGACCACCACCGAGATCCTCACCGGCGAGCGCGCGGACCTCCTCGAGACGCTGCGGCAGCACCGCTGGTTCCTGACGTTCACCGCGCAGGGCCTCACCGACGAGCAGGCCGCGTCCAGCCCGACGGTGAGCGCGTTGTCGATCGGCGGTCTCATCAAGCACGTCACGTCGGTCGAGGAGAGCTGGGTCAGGTTCATCGAGCTGGGCACCGAGGCGATGGCGTTCGACCCCGAGTCCGACACGGCCCACGCGGACCACGAGGCCAGCTTCAGGATGGCGCCCGGCGAGACGCTGGCGGGCCTGCTCCAGCGGTACCACGAGGTCGCGGCCTACACCGACCGTGTCGTCGAGACGGTCGACCTCGACCTCTCGCACCCGCTGCCGGCGGCCCCGTGGTTCCCCGAGGGCAAGACCTGGTCGGCGCGGCGCGTGTTCGTGCACATCGTGGCCGAGACCTCGCAGCACGCGGGCCACGCCGACATCATCCGCGAGACGATCGACGGCCAGAAGACGATGGGCTGAGGCCGCACTGGATGAACGGTGCATTGTCCACGTGAGGTGGACAATGCACCGTTCATCAGGGACGCGGGGAGCTGAAGGTCGAGAGGAAATGGTCCCGGAAGTCGCTCATCCGCGACACCGGGGCCGATCCCGAAGGCCTGATGCCTTCGTCCCACTTCCAGGCCTCGACCCGCGACAGCACGGCCGGGTCCTTGGCGACGATGGTGATCGGCACGTCCCGCGAGGCTCCCTCGCCGGTCACCATCTGCGCCGGCTGGTGGTCGCCGAGGAACACGAGCACCAGGTTCTCGTCGCCGTAGCGCTCGACGTAGGAGATGACCGACTCCAGCGAGTACGAGATCGAGTGGCCGTAGTCGGCGCGCACCGCGGCGGGGTCGCGGCCGAAGATGGACTCCGGCGGGTCGTTCGAGGCGGGCATCGTCCGGTAGATCGAGCCGTCGCCCAGCGCGGACCAGTCGACCGTGTCCGGTGTCGGTGACCACGGCGCGTGCGAGGACACCATCGGGATCGCCGCCATCACCGGCTGGTGTTCACCCGAACGCTCGGCACGTTGGAACGCCTCCAACGTGAACTGGTCCGGGGTCGTCGCGTAGCCGAACCGCGGTCCGGTGTACCCGAGGTCCTGCGCCTGGTAGATCTTGTTGTAGTGGAAGAAATCCCCTTCAGGCCACGCCTGCGTGATGCCGGGGACCACGCCCACCGAACGCCAAGACGCCTCGCGGAACGCCCGCGGCAACGTCAGCCGGTCCGAGGCCACGAGGTTGCGGTAGCGCTGCTGGTTGTCGATCCACAGCCCGGACAGCAGCGTCGCCTGGGCCATCCAGCTGCCGCCGCCGGCCGTCGGTGACGTCAGCAGGGCCGACTTGGCCGTGTACCCGGCCGCCTTCAGCCGCTCGTTGCCCTGGGCCAGCTTCGCCGTGACGTCCGGAAGATCCAAAGCGGACTTCCCGTAGCTCTCCACGAACGTGATGACGACATCCTTGCCCTGCAAGGAGGACAGCAGCCCCTGCTGGCCGCGGTAGGAGTCCACGGACGCCTCCGCGGCGAACGCCTCCTGGTCCTTCAGCCCTGCCTGGAAGCGCCGCGCGTGATCCACCAGCGATGTCGCCGCCGCGTCCGAGTACACCGGAACTCCAGGCACGGCAAGGGAAACGCATGCCACGACCGCGAGCGCGACGGCACGGATCGCGGCCGGACGCCGCCGAGCCGAGACGGAGCTGAGCCGCAGCACCGACAGCGAGGCCAGCGCCACGATCCCCACGACCAGCGCCACGGCGGCCAGCACGGCGAAGACGGAGGCGACGCGGCCGAACGTCACGTCCACGAAGTCGACGGCGGGCACCAGCAACGGCCAGTCCAGCACCAGGTCGAACGGCCGGTACAGCACCATGTCGAAGCCGATGTCCATGATCTTCACGACCGTGAACAGACCCAGCGCGACGCCGCCCGCGATGGCGAACGGCTTGCGGATGCGGTCCGGCAGCAGCACCAGCACCATGACGCCGATCAGGCCTTCGAGCGGCACCCGCAGGAACGCCTCGAACGTGAACTTCTCCAGGTCGCTCGGTGCGATGAGCACGAACAACACGAACAGCCCCGCCAAGACCGTGGCCGTCCGCCGCAGCATCATCTTCACCGAGAATCCCCTTTCCTGACCTATGAGGTAAACGCGGCACAACCCGCGCCCGGTTCAACTGCACTACCATCGAGCCTGTGACCCGCCCGCACGTTCTGCTGAGCGTCGCCGTCAGCCTCGACGGCCACATCGACGATCGCGGCACCGAGAGGTTTCCGCTTTCCAACGCCGAGGACTTCGATCACGTCGACCGGATGCGTGCGGAGTCGGACGCCATTCTGGCAGGGGCCGAGACACTGCGGCGCGACAACGCGCGGTTGCTCGTCTACAGCGACGAGCGGCGTGCGCAGAGAATAGCGGAGGGCAAACCGGAGTACCCGCTGCGGGTCACCGTCACGAGAAGCGGGCAACTGGACCCTGAGCTGCGGTTCTGGCACTGCGGCGGCGCTCGGCTGGTCTACACTGCGACGACTCCGACGACGGTGGACCACCTCGCCGAAACCAGAACTTTCAGCGATTTCTCAGAAATTCTGGACGATCTGGGCGCACGCGGCGTGAGAAAGCTCATGGTCGAAGGCGGCACGAGCATTCACACGGCGTTCCTCAAAGCAGGGCTCGTCGACGAGATCAGGGTCGCGGTCGCGCCGATGCTGATCGGACAGGCGACGGCCCCGCGTTTCGTGAATCCCGCCGAATTCCCCGGTGGACCGGCTCGCCGATTCCACCTGGAGGACGTCACGAAAGTCGGGGACGTCGCCGTGCTGCGCTACTTCCCGAAAGTCACTTCCGCACCAGTCTGAGCAGGCCGAGGATCTGCTCGCGGCGGTAGATCGCGATGATCAGCGCCCACACCATGAAGATGATCGGCATGGTGGCGCCCTTGAAGCCGCCGTTCGTCACGAGGAAGAGCTCGGTGAGGGCCGCGCCGCCCATGATCCCGGCCAGCGCCAGTGCCGCGATGCCGCAGACGCGCGGGATCAGCAGGCCCAGCGCGGCGGCGATCTCCAGCACGCCGGTGAAGTAGCGGAACCACTGGCCGAAGCCGATGTCGTCGAACTTGGCGACGAACTGGTCGGTGAAGAGCGCGTAGCCGTTCATCACGAACTGCACGGCGAGCACGATCTGCAGGATCCAGACGACGATGTTGCCGATCTTCGCCGCGGTTGAGGTCTGCTCAGGCATGGCGGGATCCTCCCACCGACACACTGGCGTTGCGCCAGAGCCAAAGGACATCGCGGCCGAAGGACCACACGAGCGAGGCCAGCGCGAGACCGACGAGAACACCGGCGAACGGGACCACGCCGGACGCCGCCACGACGAGGAAGATGCCCTGCACGGCGGCCACGACCTTGCGCGCGTAGCTCGCCGGCAGCGGCGCGTTCATCCAGCGGAACTTCCACGACACGGCCACGAACACGTACCGCATGAGCCCGATCGCGAGCACCCACGGCCCCATCTGCACGGCCACGTACGCGCTCAGGACCAGGATCAGGAACGCGTCGACCTCCATGTCGAACCGCGCGCCCAGCGCGGTCGACGTGCCGGTGCGGCGAGCGACCTGGCCGTCCACCCAGTCGAGTGACAAAGCCACTGCCGCGAGCGTCACGACCAGCGCCACCGGAACGTCCTGACCAGCACGATCTGCCACCAACGCCGTCACGGCGCCGACCATCAGGCCGCGGGCCAGGGTGACCCGGTCAGCGGGCCCCAACGACGCCGTGCGGTGCCGTTGCATGCCGTAGCCGAGGAACGCCCAGGTCGCGAACCCGTAGGCCAGGCCGGCGGCCCAGCCCAGCGGACCGAGGCCGGCGGTCACACCGACCACGCCCAGCAGGAGTACCTGAGCGGCTGCCCACGCGGCAGGCTCGCGTACGACAGGGGACGTCCTGGTGTGCTGAAGTGTGATCATCAGGTGCTCCTGGTGAACTTCGTGCGGCGGAGGTGTTGTGAGTGACACGTACGGCGAGTGCCTTTTGGCTCAATGAATCCGGAAAAGGAGAGGTTCGGCAGGTCACACTCGCCGAGCCGGGGCCGGACGAGGTGCAGGTGCGCACGCTGTTCTCCGGGGTCAGCCGCGGCACGGAGACCCTCGTGCACCGCGGTGCTGTGCCCGAGAACCAGTACGCGGTGATGAGGGCTCCCTTCCAGGAGGGCGAGTTCCCGTGGCCGGTGAAGTACGGGTACCTCAACGTCGGTGTCGTTGAACATGGCCCCGAACGACTGCGCGGGCGCACGGTGTTCTGCCTCTATCCACATCAGACTCGTTACGTGGTCCCGGAAACCGCCGTCACGGTCGTTCCGGACACGGTTCCGGCCGCGCGGGCGGTGCTCGCGGGCACCGTCGAGACGGCCGTGAACGCGGTGTGGGACGGGCATCCGCTGATCGGCGACCGGATCGCGGTGGTCGGCGGCGGCATGGTCGGGTCGAGCGTCGCAGGGGTGCTGGCGACGTTCCCCGGTGCGCGCGTCCAGCTCGTGGACGCCGATCCCAGCCGGCAGGCGGTCGCTGATCGGCTCGGTGTCGGATTCGCCTTGCCGGACAACGCTCTCGACGGCTGCGACCTCGTGTTCCACGCCAGCGCGACGGAACCCGGCCTCACGACCGCGCTCAACCTGCTCGCGCCGGAGGGCCGGGTCGTCGAGCTCAGCTGGTACGGCGACAAGAAGATCGCGGTGCCGCTGGGCGAGTTCTTCCACTCGCGCCGGCTCACGATCCGCAGCAGCCAGGTGGGCACGGTCGGCCGTCCGGACCGCACGTACGCCGAACGCATGGCGCTCGCCCTCGACCTGCTCGCCGACGACAGGTTCGACGCGCTCATCACGGGACACAGCGCGTTCGAGGAGTTGCCGGACGTGATGCCGAAGCTGGCCGACGGCGAGATCCCGGCGCTGTGCCACCGGATTGACTACGGTCGAACGCATGTTTCCGAGTGACACCACGGTCGACGTCCGCGACCACCGCGTGGCCGTGCTCCCGGTCGGCAGCACCGAACAGCACGGCCCGCACCTGCCGCTCGCCACGGATTCGGTGATCGCGTGGACGATCGCAGCGGAGATCGCCGCGCGGTACCCGGTCCGGCTGCTGCCGCCGATCCAGTTCTCGTGCTCGCAGGAGCACGCCGGCTGGCCGGGCACGGTCAGCATCTCCGCGCGCACGTTGGTCTCAGTCATCACGGACATCGCGGACTCTTTGCGGCGCAACGGTGTCACGGGCCTGGTCCTGGTCAACGGCCACGGCGGCAACTACGTGCTGTCGAACATCGTGCAGGAGAGCGAGGACCTGGCTGCCCAAAAAATGGCACTGTTTCCCGGACGTGACGACTGGGCGTTCGCGCGGGAGAAGGCCGGCATCGAGACCTCGGCGTACAGCGACATGCACGCGGGTGAGCTGGAGACCTCGATCCTGCTGCACGCTCACCCCGATCTGATCCGGCCCGGTTACGAGACTGCCGACCACCTGGCGGAGGATCGGCGGCACATGCTCACCCTGGGTCTGACGCCGTACACGGAGTCCGGCGTCATCGGGCGTCCCTCCCTGGCGTCAGCGCGCAAGGGCGAGCTCCTGCTCGCGGGACTCGCCGAGTCGTTCCGCCACTACCTCGGGCTTTTCGACCTTGGTCCGGCGTGAGAGGAACAGCACGGCCGCACCGGGCAGTGCCGCGATCAACGCCAGCACGCCGTAGACGATGCCCGTGGTGAAACCGTGCTGGGCGCCCAGTCCGGCGGCACCGAACGCCACCGCGAGGAACGCCTCGCGCGGCCCGAAGCCGCCGATGTTCACCGGGATCGCCATGATCAGCAACGCCAGCACGACGACCGGCGCGAGCTGCGTGATCGTGGCCTGCGACCCGGCGGCGCGGGCGGCGACCACGAACATCGCCACGTACCCGGCGACCGTGGCGGCCGACAGCGCGACGACCGCGGGCCAGGTCCTGAACGACAGCAGCCGGATGCCGTCCGCCAGCGTGTTGACCAGCACCCGGCGGACGGGCCTGATCTGCCAGCCGACGACCGCGGCAACGGCCAGACCAGCGAGGATCAGCCCGACCGCGGTGCCGCTCAGGTCGAGGTCGAAGCCGGGCGCGGGGTGCAGGAGGAGCACCGCGAGCCCGATCCCGATGAGCACCAGTTGCCCGGCGAAGCGCTCGAAGAACACGGCCCGCACGCCACGTCCGACGTCGCCGGACTCACGGCCGTGGTTGACCGCGCGGTGCACGTCGCCGAGCACGCCCGCGGGGAGCACGGCGTTGACCAGCAGCGCCCGGTAGTAGTCGCTGACCGCGGTGCGCATGGTCAGCGACAGGCCGAGGCGGCGCGCGACGATCACCCAGCGAGCAGCGCTGAGCAGGGTCGTCACGAACCCGATCGCCAGCGCGGCGGTGACGGAGAACGCGTCGATCGCGCGCAGTCCGTCCACGAACGCCCCGGTGCCGAGGCGCAGGCCCACCGCAATCAGGATCGCCACCGCCAGCAACAGCCGAAGCCACGGCCAGAACTTCTTCATCACACAGCACCCCGGATCATGGCTTGGCTGGTATCGCTAGCAGGTCGACGTGGTGGACCACCGCGGAGGCCTCTGACCTGCGGCGCAGGTAGTCATCAGCCTCAGCGGCAAGTGCGGGTTCCTGCTCGACCGCCGCACCGACCCAGCCCTTCAGCCATTCGCGCTGCAGGGCGTCGGAGTTCAGGCGCCACGGGCTCGAAGCCGTCCGAACCGAAGCGCCGGCTGCCACGAATGCCTCTTCGGCAGCGGCCGGAGCGTCCGGTCCAAGAAGTTTGCGCCCGTCCACGACGCGGCGCTGGTGAGCGTTGAACGCGTCCTGGAAGGCGGCGTCGAGCGACTCGGCCGGGTCGAACTCGATCCGGCCTGCCACCGAGAGCGTGAACAGTGCGGGCACATGTGCTTCTACGCATGCAACCGCCAGAGCGTTCATCTCGTTGGTAGTGAGCAAGTCGAGCAGCGCGGAGCAGGTGACCAGGTCAGCGCCCGCGAGGTCGGCGGCGGTGAGCGCGGTGAGGTCGCCCTCACGCGTCTCGACGGTGACGTCCTTCAGCTCGCTCATGCTGGCCTCCGCCAGCCCGAGCAGCCGGGGGTCGCGGTCGTGCAGCACCCAGTGCTGTACGCCGCCGAGCCTCCCGGCGAGCCATCGTCCCATCGATCCCGTGCCACAACCCAGGTCACGGATCGTCAGCGGGTTTCGGTTCACCAGAGTTTCGCGGAGCACGTCCACGAGCTCCGTCGAGCGTGCGGTTGCGTCGGCGTTTTCCCGCAGTGCCAGCCATTCCGGCGCGAAGGTCATGGCCGCAGACTAGCCAGCACCCTCCGCAGATCCTCTGTGGACTTGTCCCAAGTGGACAGAGTACCCCGTCGTGTCCGGGCTTTCGCGCGCAACTCGGCGCGGAATTCCCGATCTTGGAACCACCGCGTCAGTGCAGCTTCCCATGCATTTTCGTCGCCCGGCGGCAGCAGCAGGCCACCGTCTCCGAGGGCGTCCGGTACGGCACTCGCGATCACCGGCAGACCCCTGGCGAGCGCCTCGGTGACGACCATGCCGTACGTCTCGGCCCGGGACGCCAGCACGAACAGGTCGGCATCGGCATATGCCCTGGTCAAGGCGTCACCGACCAGCGGTCCCCGAAAGCTGACCCGATCGTCTTCCGGGAGTCGGCCGACGAACGGCCGCAGCGGCCCCACGCAGTCGAGCCGCCACTCGTAGTCGATCTTCTGCAACGCTCTGATCAGCAGGTCGTGGCCTTTGCGGGGTGTGATCGAGGCAACGCAGAGGAGTTGGCTGACGCCGTCCGTGCCGGGTGCTTCCGGCGCTGGATCCGTGCCGGGCACGACCACGTGCACGGTCTCGATGCCGTGGCGTGTCCTGATGTTGTTCGCGGCCGTCGGACTGGTCGCGATGACCGCGCTCGCAGCCCGCAGGACCTGCCGTTCCTTCTCGTCGAGCAGAGCGGCCGTCGTGGGATCGAGGCCCGTTTCGTCGGCCAGCGGCAGGTGGACCAGCACGGCGAGCTTCAAGCGTTGGGCATGCGGCACGACCACCTCGGGCACACCGCAGCCGACCAGGCCGTCCAGCAGCACCACGTCGCCGTCCGGGATGGCCGCAAGCGTTTGCTCCAACGCTGTGGTGTCGCGTGGACGCGGCCAGTCACCAGCGACGGTCAGGCGGGTGAGCCCTGCTCCGACCCTCAGGTCGTAGACGTTGCCGCCGCTGGGACTGGCCGGATCGTCGACGTCAGCCGGTAGGACGAAGTGCACGTTCGTAGCTCGCCCACGCGACATGAGACTCGTGGAGTGTGACGGCGATCGCATCGATGCCGTGAGCACCCTCACCCAGAGCGCCCTCGGAGATCTTCTCCGCAAGCTGGTCGGCGATGTGCTTCGCGAGGAACTCCGTGGACGTGTTGATGCCCTTGAACTGCGGTTCCTCGTCCAGGTTGCGGTAGTTGAACGCCGCCAGGACCTTGTTCAGCTCCTGCGTCGCGAGTCCGATGTCGACAACGATGTTGTCCGAATCGAGTTCAGCACGTTTGAACGTAGCGTCCACCAGGAACGTTGCTCCATGCAGACGTTGTGCCGGACCGAAGACCTCGCCGCGGAAACTGTGGGCGATCATCACGTGATCGCGGACGGTGATGCTGAACAGGATGACCTCCGCTGTGCGGTCGGGTTACGGTGCGACCTCGCATCCGAGCGTAGTTGACCGCTCGGAAGGCGCCAGGTTGACGAGGGGACCCGAGATGTTCGAACAGGCCTTCAACGACGAAGACGTGGCGGAGTCCGACCTGGTGACGCGCCGCGGCACCTTCCGTGCGGTGGCTTTCCGCGCGGACGGCCACGAGCACATGGCACTCGTCTACGGCAAGACGAAGCTGCGCGAGAACGTGCTGGTGCGCATCCACTCCGAGTGCATGACCGGTGACATCTTCGGCGCGATGCGCTGCGAGTGCGGCGAGCAGCTGGACGCCGCGCTGAGCACGATCGTGCGCGAGGGCAGCGGCATCCTGATCTACCTGCGGGGCCACGAGGGCCGCGGAATCGGTTTGGTGGCAAAGGTCCGCACGCACGTCCTGCAGGACGCGGGGCTCGACACCCTGGACTCGGCGACGTCGCTCGGCCTGCCCGTGGACATTCGCGACTACTCCCCCGCGGCTCGGGTGCTGAAGCACCTGCGCGTGCAGTCCGTTCGGTTGATGTCCAACAACCCGGACAAGATCGCGGCGTTGGAGGAGAACGGGATCTCCGTCACCTCGCGGGTGCCGCTGCTGATGGCGCCGAACACGCACAACATCGCGTACCTGACGGCCAAGCGGGACCGGCTCGGGCACGACCTGCCGCAGGTCGAGGAGTTCTCGCAGCTGCCGCACGCCCGCTGACCATTGCTTTCCCAGGATGTGGCGCTCAGAATGTCCCGATGCTGGCGCTGCGGGCGGAGCGTGCGTTCGACGGCGAGCACTCGCTCGCCGGACCGGTCACGGTCCTGACCGAGAACGGCACGATCAAGGCCGTCGAGCGGGGCCATCCGGACATCCCCGGTGCCGAGGTCGTCGACCTCGGCACCGCGACCGTCCTACCCGGACTGATCGACACCCACGTCCACCTGTGCGCGGACGGCCGGAACGGCGCCCTCGAACGCGTTCCGGGACTCAGCGCGGAGCAGCTCGACGCGGTGATCGCGGACAGCCTCGAACGTCACCTCAGGGCGGGCGTCACCACGGTCAGGGACCTGGGTGACCACCAGTGGGCCGTGATCGAGCAGCGAGGCCGGCACGTCCAGCGCGTCCTCGGTTCCGGACCGCCCATCACCAGCGTGGGGGGACACTGCTGGTCGATGGGCGGCGAGGCCTCCGGCGAGGACGAGCTGCGCCTGGCCGTGCGGACACGGGCCGAGCGCGGGGTGGACGTCGTCAAGGTCATGGCCAGCGGCGGGTTCGCTACGCCCGGCACGCAGGTCGGCGACTGCCAGTTCACCGAACAGGAACTCCGCGTGGTGGTCGAGGAAGCGCACGCCCACGGCCTGCCGGTGACCGCCCACGCCCACAGCCTGGCCGCGGCGCAACGGGCCGTGGCCGCGGGCGTGGACGGCATCGAACACCTCACCTGCCTCACCGACCGGGGCATCCAGGTTCCCGCCGACCTGATGGAAGCCCTGGCGGAAGCGGACATCGCGGTGTGTCACACGCTCGGCATCACGCAGGAACCACCGCCCTTCATGAAGGAGGCGTGGGACAGGATCGGCATGAGCTACACCGCCAAGGTCAGCATGGCGGGCCTGATGTACGACCACGGCGTGAAGACCGTCGCGGGCACGGATGGTGGCATCGCCGAGAGCAAACCGCACGGGGCGATCGCCTACTCGGTCGCCGATCTGGTGAGGAGCGGTGTGCCGAACGCGGGTGCGCTGGCGAGCGCCACCAGTCAGGCCGCGAAGGCGTGTGGTGTCGCGAAAGGAATGCTGAAGCCCGGCTGGGACGCGGACATCATTGCCGTGCAAGGAGATCCGATGCGGGACATCACGGCGTTGCACAACGTGCTCACCGTGGTCGTCGGCGGTCAGATCGTGACGACGACCTTGCCCCTCGACCGTCGCGTGTAGACGTAGTCGATCGCGTCGAGTGCTTCGGACAACGGGAACGTGCGGTCCACCGGCGGCTTGATCCTGCCCGCTTCGATCAGCACGCGCAGCTCGTCGAAGACGTCGGCGCGTTCCGTGGACATCAGAGGCACGAACTTCTGCGACACGAACGGATTCAGCGCGACCGAGGCCAGCGACCGCTCGAATCCGCCCGTCACCGAACCGCCGGTCTCGGCACCGACGAGCACGATCCGCCCACGTGGTGTCGAAGCCCTGCGCAGCCTGGACAACGGCCGTTCACCACCGCAGGACAGGATCAGGTCGTACGTGCCGGTGAAGTCCGCGACCGTGTAGTCGACGACCTCGTCCGCGCCCAACGACCGCACCAGCTCCACCTTGCTCGTGCTGCACACACCCGTGACGTGTGCGCCGAGGGCCTTCGCGATCTGCACTCCGTACGACCCGACACCACCACCGGCGCCGAGCACCAGAACCCGTTGTCCCGCTTGCACTCCGCGCAGCCCCTGCAGCGCGGTCCCGCCCGAGATCGGCACCGCGGCCGCCTCCGCGAACGAGATGCCGGCGGGCTTGCGCGCCAGCCGTGCGACCGGCGCGACCGCGTACTCGGCGAACGATCCGCCGCACGTACCGAACACCTCGTCGCCGGGCGCGAACTCGGTGACACCGGGCCCGACCGCCGCGACCACACCGGACACGTCCCTGCCCGGCACCGGCGACTTCGGGCCGCGGAACCCGAACCCGATGACCCGGATCAGGTACGGCTTCCCGGTCAGCAGGTGCCAGGTGCCCATGTCGACGCCCGCCGCCCGCACCTCCAGCAGAACCTCACCCTGCCCAGGCACAGGCACATCCAGCTCACCTAGCACCGCCGATCCATATCTTCGTTGCACCACAGCCTTCACGCCGTCTCCTCCTCCGGATACTGGAACACCTCTTCGAGCGACACCTGGAACACGCGCGCGATCTTGAACGCGACCTCCAGCGAGGGCGAGTACTTCCCCTGTTCGATGGCGATCAACGTCTGCCGCGTCACGCCGATGGCTTGGGCCAGATCGGCCTGCTTCATCTCGCCGTGGGCGAACCGCAGCGCGCGGATGGAGTTCGTGACCTTCGTGGGCTTCATTCCATCCCCCGCCGGTAGGCGGAGATCTTCGCCATCGAGCCGAGCACCGCGGACAGCACGAAGCACAGGTAGAGCACGTTCGCGATCCAGAAGTGCGCGGCCTCGACCATCGCCAGCGCCATCGCGGACACACCCCCGATCGCCACGAACGACTGACCGATGTGTTCGCCGAACCGGCCGATCTCGCGGTCGCGTTCGTCGCTCTGCAGGCCGTCGTCGCGCGCCGCGATGCCGAACCAGATCCCGGACACGATGCCGGCGACGATCCCGAGCCCGATCGTCCACAACATCGCGCCCGCGTACGGCACCTCGGCTAACGGCCGCCCATCGGCACGACCCAGGACAAGCAGCACATACACGGCGTATCCGACCACGGCGATGATCGCCAAGGCCCACGCGCGCTTCTCCTCGTACGCCATGGTCCCGCTCCAGATGTCAAAGAAACCTGACACGGCCAAGGTAAAGCGAAGCAGACACCGTGTCAAACATCTTTGACTTGACCCCCGTTCTTGATCGACGCGTCCGTATGGCGGTGGCCTCCTCCGATCGGAGGCGTTAGCGTGCGGCACATGCTCCGTCCGATCCTTGTTGCGCTCGCGCTTGCCCTGACCGCGTGCGGCCATGCCGAGACGGCGCAACCACAGGAACCGCCGCGGCACACGCCCGCGGCTGCGCCTCTCGTGGCGACGCCCGAGGTCTGCCCGATGCCCGACAGCGGATTCGACTGCGAGTTCCAGAAGCGCATCCAGAACGCGAAGAACTACGCCGAGACCAGGCCGGGCATCATCGGCATCGTGCTGCGGGACCGCAAGACCGGGGCGATGTGGCGCAACGACCACGCGGGCGAGCTGACGTGGACCGCGTCGACGATCAAACTCGCGATGATCGTGAACCTGCTGGAGCGCAACAGGTCCGGCAAGATCAAGCTGACCGCCGACGACCGCCGCCTCATGACCGCGATGCTGCACAGTTCCGACGACGACGCGGCGGACACGTTGTGGAAGCGCTACACCGGCACGACGTTCAACGCCGCGTTCCCCAAGTACGGGATGGCCGATCTGGTGGCCCAACGGGGTTATTCGGCCAACTTTCCCTACTGGGGCTTCGAGAAGTGCACGACGAACGACCTCGACCGGCTGATCAACTACGTGCTCGACACCGTGCCGGCCGAGGACCGCGCGTACATCGTCGAGCAGATGCGCCAGGTGGGGCCCGAACAGCAGTGGGGCGTCTGGGGTCCGGACTCCGGCGCAAAGAACGGCTGGTCGGAGGAGGACGGCGGCTGGGTGATGAACTCCGTCGGGTTCGTCGGGAAGGACGAGCGGTACACGCTCGCCATCATGAACAACCTCAAGGGTGAGGGCGGCTACAACGAGGGCCGCGAGACCGACACGGAGATCACCCGGATCCTGTTCCGCTGACCATCGGCTCGAAGTGGAACGAGCGGATGAAGCAGTCGCGTGGCTGATTCACGGCGAACAACACGCAATCGGCCACGGACTGCGCGGTCAGAACGCCGTGGCGCGGCGCGTGGTCGTCGTTGTCGAAGTCCGGTGGGTACACCGAGATCACGCGGATTCCCTCCGGCCGCAGCCGTTGCGACATGATCTCCGCGTGCCGGCCCTGTCCCGCCTTGGCCGCGTGGAACGCAGCGTGCGCGATGTGTTGCGGGTCACTGCGCGACTCGGCTTCCTGCGACACGATCGTCACGACGTCCGGACGGTCGGAACGCCGCAGCAACGGCAGGAAGTTCTCGGTCGCCAGCACAGTTCCGGCCGATCCGGACAGGATCGTCCGCACGATGCTCTCGTCGTCCGCTTCGGACTGTGCGAGAAACGCCGCACCGTTGTTGACCAGTACGTCGACGTGGCCGAGCAGCTGTTCTGCCTGTTCCGCACAGCGCCGGACCGACGCCGGATCCGTGAGGTCGCACTGCAGCGCATGGGCGTCCGGTAGTTCGTCGCAGGTGCGTTGCGCGGCAGCGAGATCGCGCGCCGTGACCACGACCGTCGCGCCCTGAGCCGCGAACCGCCGCGCGACCGTGCGCCCGAAACCCCTGCCACCACCGGTGATCACGACGTTCACACCGCACATGCTGCAACCTCGACCGAGCTGGAGGTCAAGTCGCAGGTGCCGCACTATCGTGATGCGGGTGATCTTCGCGGACCCACTCGGCCCCGGCCACGTCGCCCGGCAGCGCCTCTGTCGTCCCGGCGAGTCGCTGGTCTGGGCGACGTACCGGCGCACGTTCTACTACGCCGTCGACGGCCTCGACCGGCTCGGCGCGCCCGTCCGGTCGGTGTTCGCGCGCGGTGCCTCCGCCGTGGGCCGGGGTGTGGGTGAGCTGGCGCTGACGGTCGTCGGTGGCGGCGGCGATTCGGGCGACGACAAGGCTCCCGACGCTGATCATCTGGTGTTCGGACCCTCGGGCGAGTCGCTCGCCGTCCGGGCCGTGTCGGGGTTCGATCCGGGTGGGCGCCGGAACCGGTTGTGGGCGTTGACGTCCGAACGGCTGGTGCTCGCCGTGCGGGTCGAGGCTGCCGAGGTTCCTGCCGAACCCGCCCCGAAGTCGTTGCTGGGCAAGGCGATCGGCTTCGGCAAGGAGGTCGGCAAGATCCTCGCGGACAACCGCCGCAAGTTCGGCGAGCACGTCGAGGGCGAGCCGGTCGCCGTGCCGGACTTCCGGGTGGCCGTGGAGATTCCGCGCAACCAGATCGCCGATGTCCAGTCCGGCAAGACGTTGCGGGTGGTCCTGGTCGACGGGTCCGGGTTGGAGTTCCTGCTGGAGGCACCTGCCGTGGCCCAGGACGAGGTCGTCACCAGGGAGCTGGCGAAGTTCTGGCTGCGCGGCGACGAACGGCTGGTGCTCGGCCTGCCACCGATCGTCGGCTACGTGGGCGGGATCGTCGGCGGGTCGTTGCGGGTGCCGTGGACGGCTGTCAGCGCGATGCCGCCGCTCGAACTGGACAAACTCCGGTGGCCGCTGCCCGCGCCCCCGTCACCGCGGGACTGGATCGACGACCCGACGCTCGGCTACTGGGTCGAGGCACCCAGCACGTCGAGCTCCGCGGTACGGCTGGCCGACCACTTTGCCTTCAGCCGCGGCAACGCCCGGCTGGCCGCGAGCGACCAGCGGGTGGCCGTGGTGTACCCGACGCGGCTGTTCGAGGCCAAGCCTGCCGGCGTCTTCACCACGTTCGCGGAGATCCCGCGCAGCGCGGTGCGGTCGCTGGAAACCGTGCACGTCGGCCAGAGCCTGCCCGCACGGCCGGTGGTGAGGCTGACCTTCACCGACGGCTCGCGCCTTGACCTGCGTCAGTCCTGAATGGACTGACCCAGGTCATCGCGCCAGGTCCGGCACCTGGGCGACGAGGTCCTCCGGCGCCGACAACCGCCACGCCTCGAACACGAGCTCACCGAGCTCGTCGGACTCGACGCCCTCCAGGTACACGACGACCCAGCCGAACCCGCCCGACGTGAACTGCTCCTCGAACACGTCGGGGCGTTCGGCCACCAGCGCCTGCTGCTCGGACAGCGTCTGCTTGAGCCCGACGGTCTGCGTGCGCGGCCAGAAGTAGCCGAACACCTTGCCCCGCACGCGGAACGTGTCGTACTGCTGACCGGAGGACCGCTTCGCCTCCGCGAGCGCGTCCACGATCTTGAAGAGTTGCTTGCTCGTCGTCGCCACTGCCGACCCCCAAAGCCGAAGGCAGGCAGTATAAATCGGTCAGCGGACGGGTAGGGGTTCGGCGACCGGTGCCGGTGCGGTGCGGCTGCGCTGGGTCAGCACCACGCAGACGAGCACCACCACGGCGGTGGCGAGGGCGGGCCAGCCGACCGGTTCGCCGAGGACCGCGGCGGACCACAGCAGCGTCAGGACCGGTTGGGCCAGCTGGATCTGGCCGATCTTGGCCACGCCGCCCGCCGCGAGGCCCGCGTACCAGGCGAAGAAGCCCAGGAACATCGAGATCAGCGCCAGGTAGGCGAAGCCGAGCCAGACGACCGGTGTGGCGCGGGAGAAGTCGGCTGTGTACAGCGAAACCGGGACCGTCACGGGCAACGAGACGACCAGCGCCCAGCAGACGGTCCTGGCGCCGCCCAGTTCGCGGGCGAGCGCGCCGCCCTCGGCGTAACCCAGGCCGCACAGCACCACCGCGATGAACAGGTAGGCGTCGGCGAGGCTCAGGGAACCCGAGAAACCGCCGCCGGTCGCCACGAAGGCCACCACCGCGAGCAGGCCCGCGCCGCTGGAGAGCCAGAACGCCGTCGGTGGGCGTTCGGACGCGCGCAGGACGGCCCAGATCGCCGTCGACATGGGCAGCACGGTGACCACGACGGCGCCGTGGGCGGAAGTCTGAGTGGTGAGAGCCAGTGAGGTGAAGAGCGGGAAGCCGATCACGATGCCCGCGGCGACGATCACCAGGCGGCGGAGCTGCGCCGCCGACGGGAGCGGAGCGCGGGATAACGCGAGGTAGGCGATCGCCAGGACGGCGGCGACGAGGGCGCGGCCGAAGGCCACGAACCACGGGTCGAGTCCTGCCACTGCCAGGCGGGTCGCAGGCAGGGAGAAGCTGAAACCCAGGACGCCCAGCGCGCCGAGTGTTACCCCCGCCGGCACAATAACGTTACTCTTGGCTCTCATGAATGAGGATAACGCAGCCGTCCGCGTTATCGAGGATCTGAGAGCTGCGGCACGTGCCGGGCGGGCGGGCGACCGCATGCCGTCCGTGCGCGACCTGATGGCGCGGCACCGGGCCTCGCCGGCGACCGTGCAGCAGGCGATCCAGCGCGTGGCGGCCGAAGGGCTCGTCGAGGTGCGGCCGGGGCGGGGCAGTTTCGTCGCCCCGCGTCCGGCCACGAGCGAGCAGGACCTGTCGTGGCAGGCCGTCGCGCTCGGGGAGGGGCGGCCGGGCGAGGATCTCGTGGCGAACCTCCTCGCGGTGCCGAAACCCGAGGCCATCCCGTTGTCGAGCGGCTACCTCGACCCGGACCTGCAGCCGACCGAGGCGCTCGGCGCCGCGCTCAGCCGGGCGGCGCGCAGGCCCGCCTCGTGGGGCCGCGTGCCGGTCGAGGGCAAGGAGGAGTTGCGCGCCTGGTTCGCCAAGGAAGCCGGGGGTGAGCTCAGGGCCGGGGACATGACGGTGTGCGCGGGCGCGCAGGAGGCGCTGGCGACGGTGTTCCGCGGGCTGGCCGACCGCGGTGACACCGTCCTCGTCGAGTCGCCGACCTACCTCGGTGCCATCGCCGCCGCGCGCGACGCCGGGCTCAAGGTCGTGCCGGTGCCGGCGGACCAGGACGGCGTGCGGCCGGATCTGCTGCGGGCCGCGTTCGAACGGACCGGCGCGAAGCTCTTCTACTGCCAGCCCCTGCACGCGAACCCGCACGGCGCGGTGCTGTCCGAAGAGCGGCGGCCCGAGGTCGCGCGGATCGTCCGCGCGGCGGGCGCGTTCCTCGTCGAGGACGACTGGGCACGCGGCTTCACCGTCGACGGCGCCGCACCGCCGACGCTGGCCTCGCAGGACGCCGACGGGCACGTCGTCTACGTCCGGTCGCTCACCAAGGTCGCGGCGCCGGGGCTGCGGGTCGCGGTGATCGGGGCGCGCGGACCAGCGGGCATCCGGCTGAAGAACACGCGGTCCAAACAGGACCTCTACGTCGCGGGCCCGTTGCAGGAGGCCGCGATCGACTTCGTGACGTCGCCGGTGTGGCGCCGCCACCTGCGCACGCTCCAGCAGTCCCTGCGGGGAAGACGCGACTTCCTGGCTCGCGCGGTCCACGAGCACCTGCCGGAGTTCGAGATCGCTCCGTCGTCCGGTGGCCTGCACCTGTGGGCGGAGCTGCCGGACGGCGTGGACGACCTGGAGCTGACGGCGGCCGCCGCGGCACGCGACGTCGTGGTGTTTCCGGGACGGGCGTGGTTCGCCGCTGAACCACGCGGCAGTTTTCTCCGTTTGACCTACGGCGGAGCACCTGAGCACGTGCTCGCCGAGGGTGTGCGGCGGCTGGCCGACGCCATGGCCGCCGTGCGGCGGTGACCGGTTCGGGTGAATGGCATCGTTCAGTAACTTGACTCGCTCCAGAAAAGGCGGCATGGTGTTCCCCGTGCCCACGGCTTCCGACTTCGAGCGCATGTTGCGTGGAGTGTCACTGCGTGTGACCGCTCCGCGGATAGCTGTGCTGTCCGCGGTGCACGAACACCCGCACGCCGACACGGACTCGATCATCGGTGTCGTGCGACAGAACCTCGGCGCTGTCTCCCATCAGGCCGTGTACGACGTGCTGCGCGCGTTGACCGGGGCCGGACTGTTGCGCCGCATCGAGCCGCAGGGCTCGGTCGCGCGTTATGAGGCGCGCGTCGGGGACAACCACCATCACGTCGTGTGCAGATCCTGTGGCGCCATCGCCGACGTCGACTGTTCTGTCGGTTCCGCGCCGTGCCTGGACGCATCCGACGACCACGGGTTCGTCATCGACGAGGCCGAGGTCATCTACTGGGGCACCTGCCCCGAGTGCACGACCGCCGCGAAAAGTTCCTGAACACCGGAAGGATTCCCGTGTCCGACAGCACTGACGCCAAGGTGAGCGAGCTGAACGTGGAGGAGGCTGGCGGCTGCCCGGTCGCACACGGGCGGCTCAGCCACCCCACCGAGGGCGGCGGCAACCGCGACTGGTGGCCCAAGCAGCTCAACCTCCGGATCCTCCGCAAGCACCCCGTCCAGGCCAACCCCATGGGCGGTGAGTTCGACTACGGCAAGGAGTTCCTGACCGTCGACCTCGACGAGCTGGCGCGCGACGTCGACGCCGTGCTCACCGAGTCGAAGGACTGGTGGCCCGCGGACTTCGGGCACTACGGCCCGTTCATGATCCGCATGGCGTGGCACAGCGCGGGCACGTACCGCACGCACGACGGCCGCGGTGGCGCCGGCGCGGGCATGCAGCGGTTCGCGCCGCTGAACAGCTGGCCGGACAACGGAAACCTGGACAAGGCGCGCCGCCTGCTGTGGCCGGTCAAGAAGAAGTGGGGCAAGAAGGTCTCCTGGGCCGACCTCATGATCTTCACGGGCAACCGCGCGCTGGAGACCATGGGCTTCAAGACCTTCGGCTTCGCCGGTGGCCGCGCGGACGTGTGGGAGCCGGACGAGGACGTGTACTGGGGTCCGGAGACCGAGTGGCTCGGCGGCGACGCCCGCTACAGCGGTGAGCGCGACCTCGAGTCCCCGCTGGCCGCGGTCCAGATGGGTCTGATCTACGTCAACCCAGAGGGCCCCAACGGCAACCCGGACCCGCTGGCCGCCGCCCGCGACATCCGCGAGACGTTCGGCCGCATGGGCATGAACGACGAGGAGACCGTCGCGCTCATCGCCGGTGGCCACACCTTCGGCAAGGCGCACGGTGCCGGCGACCCGTCGCTGGTCGGCGCGGAGCCGGAGGGCGCGCTGATGGACGCGCAGGGCTTCGGCTGGATCAGCACGCACGGCACCGGCAAGGGCCGCGACACGATCACCTCCGGCCTCGAGGTGACCTGGACGCAGCAGCCCACCAAGTGGACGAACCTGTTCTTCAAGAACCTGTTCCAGTTCGAGTGGGAGCTCACCAAGTCCCCGGCGGGCGCGCACCAGTGGAAGCCGAAGGACGGCGCGGGCGCCAACACGGTGCCGGACCCCGAGGACGGCACGCTCAACCGCACGCCGATGATGCTGACCACGGACCTCGCGCTGCGCTTCGACCCGATCTACGAGCCGATCTCGCGCAAGTTCGCGGAGAGCCACGAGGCGTTCGCCGACGCGTTCGCCCGCGCGTGGTTCAAGCTGACCCACCGCGACATGGGCCCGATCCAGCGCTACCTCGGCCCGCAGGTGCCGCAGGAGGAGCTGATCTGGCAGGACCGCCTGCCCGTGCGCGACTACGAGCTGATCTCCGCTGAGGACGTGGCTTCGTTGAAGGCCAAGATCCTGGAGACGGGTCTCTCGGTGTCGCAGCTGGTCAAGACCGCGTGGGCGTCCGCGTCGACGTTCCGCCAGAGCGACAAGCGCGGTGGCGCGAACGGTGCCCGCATCCGCCTGGAGCCGCAGCGCAACTGGGAGGTCAACGAGCCGGACGAGCTCGCCCAGGTCCTGCGTGCGCTGGAAGGCGTGCAGGAGGCGTTCAACAGCTCCGCGACCGGCGGCAAGAAGGTCTCGCTGGCCGACCTGATCGTCCTCGGCGGCGCCGCGGCGATCGAGCAGGCCGCCAAGGCCGCCGGCCACTCGGTGGAGGTGCCGTTCCTCCCCGGCCGGACCGACGCCACGCAGGAGCAGACCGACGTCGAGTCGTTCGCGGTGCTGGAGCCCAAGGTCGACGGCTTCCGCAACTACGGCACCAAGGCCAACCCGCTGCCGTCGGAGTACCTGCTGATCGACAAGGCCAACCTGCTCGGCCTCTCCGCGCCGGAGATGACCGTGCTCGTCGGTGGCCTGCGGGTGCTGGGTGCGAACCACGGCGGCTCGACCGCCGGCGTGCTCACCCAGAAGCCGGAGACGCTGACCAACGACTTCTTCGTCAACCTGCTCGACATGGAGACGGAGTGGAAGTCGGTCACCGAGGACCAGGAGAACTTCGAGGGCCGCGACCGCGCCACCGGTGCCGTCCGCTGGACCGGCACGCGCAACGACCTGGTGTTCGGCTCGAACTCCGAGCTGCGCGCCCTCGCCGAGGTCTACGCGAGTGACGACGCGTCGGAGAAGTTCGTGCAGGACTTCGTCGCCGCGTGGAACAAGGTCATGAACGCGGACCGCTACGACGTCTGATCCAGCCCCTCCGGGTGCTGTGATCGGTAGCCGCCGCCCGTATTTCGACGCGGCGGAGGTGGCCGATCACAGCACCGCGTACCCCAGGCCACTCCCCCGGCCTGGGGTACCGTCGTCTCATGGGGGTCAGGATCTCGGGCATCGCGCTGCCAGCGCGGGAGCCGGTCTCGTTCGTGGTGGACGGAGAATTCCTGCGCGCCGCCGACGCGTCCACTTCGGACGGTCTCTGGCTGCTGCCGGGACTCGTCGACGTGCATTCGCATCCCGGGATCGAGGCCCCGGGCGACGTCTACGACCACGAGGTGTTCCGCCGGCACATGCTCGCCCACCGGGCCGCCGGCGTGTTGACCGTCCGGTCGCCGGGTTCCGCGGATCCCGTGCTGGACCGGCCTGACGATCCCGATCTGCCGCGCCTGGCCCGCGGTGGCCGGTGGCTCGCGACGCCGGGCCGGTTCTTCGAGGGCTACGGCCGCCGGGTCACCGAGGAGGACCTGCCGCGGGCCGCCGTCGAGGACTCGGTCTCCGGCTGGTGCAAGGTGATCGGCGACTGGGAGCCGGACGACCCGCCGGTACCGCTGGACGTGCTGACGGCGACGGTCGAAGCCGTGCACGCCGCCGGTGGGCGCGTCGCGGTGCACTGCCAGACCGCGGAGGGGTGCCGCAACGCGGTGCTGGCAGGCGCGGACAGCCTCGAACACGGAATGCATCTGGACCATTCGCTCCTTCCGCGGATGGCGGCGCAGGGGACGGCGTTCGTGCCGACGCTCACGACGTTCGGCAAGACGGTGCAGAACCTGGGCAACGCGAAGAACCCCCGGCGCGCGGAGTGGATCCGGAGCGGGTGGGAGCACGCGTTTCCCACCGTCCGCGCGGCTCACGAGGCCGGGGTGACCGTGTTGACCGGGACCGACACCCAGCCGTGCGGCGAGGTGGCCGGGGAGATCGCGTGGCTGATCGAGGCCGGGATGCCGGTGGAGGCCGCGATCGGGGCCGGGTCGTGGGTCGCGCGGGAGTGGCTCGGGTTGCCGGGGCTGGTGGACGGTGGCTTCGCGGACGTCGCCGGGTACGACGCGGATCCGGCCGAGGATCCGGGCGTGTTGTCGCGGCCCACGCGGATCGTGTTGCGCGGCAACGAGATCCGCTAAACGCCTCGCTCCGTTTTCGCAGCCGGGAGTGGAGTGTGTTGCGCGGCAACGTCATCGCCTGACACGCGGCAGCACCACCGTGGCTTCCGGATCGCCCTTTGCGCGTTGACGCAGGCGGATGACCACGAAGAGGAGCACGGCGATGGCCACCGCGGCCAGCACGAGCTTCTGGAAGATGCCGGCGTAGGACTCGACGCGGTGCCAGTTCTCGCCGAGTAGGTAGCCGGCGCCCACGAAGATGGTGTTCCAGATCAGGCTGCCCAGCGTGGTGAGCCATAAGAAGTGCGGGAAGTTCATTCGTTCCACGCCTGCGGGCAGGGAGATGAAGCTGCGGAACAAAGGCACCATTCGGCCGAGGAACACGGCTTTGGTGCCGTGGCGGGTGAACCAGGCCTCGGTCTTGTCGAAGTCGGTCACGTTCACCAGTGGAATGCGAGCTACCAGACGGCGGGTGCGGTCGCGACCGAGGAGCATGCCCGCGAAGTAGACGATGACGGCGCCCGCCACCGAGCCCAGGGTGGTCCAGAGCAGGGCCGCCGGGAGGCTGAACACGCCTTTGCTCGCGGAGAAGCCGGCCAGCGGCAACACCAGCTCGCTCGGGATCGGCGGAAACAGGTTGTCCAGGCCCACCACCACGGCGGCGCCCACCCCTCCCAGCGTTTCCATCAGGTCGACGGCCCACTCAGCCAGCATTGCGGAGTTCTCCTTGCGGTGACGGAGGAATTGGTCGGGGTCAACGCTAGGAATGGGGAGCGGGGAGGGCCATGAGGTAAGCCGTTGGGAATCGTGGGGGAAACCGCAGGGCGATACTGTGGAAAACCGCAATGCCGGGGTGCTGGGCGGACAGTACGGTTGGCGGTGTGCATCAGGATGGTCAGCTCAGCGCCGGATCGCTGGTGCTCGGGTGGCTCCGGATGCTCTTCGGGTTGTCTCTCGGGGCGGTGACCGGGCTGGTGGGTCTGGTCGCGGCGGCGCTGGGCACGCGGGTGGTCGTGCTGACCGAGTACGAACTCGGTCGCATCGCGCGGTTCGACCGGGTCGTGCACACCAACCCGCTCAGCAGGAGCGGGTGCCGGCGGTATCTCGCGGTGCGGTGGCTGGTCGGTGCGGTCGGTGCGGGCGTCATCTGCATGCTGATGTTCTGGTACGCCGTCGCGATCTCGATGGTGACGGCGTGGCTGTTCGACGGCACCTGGGGGATGATCAAGGACGGTGAGCACGTCACCGCGGTGCTGCTCGCGGCGGTGGCGGTGCCGGGTGCGCTGGTCATCTTCGTGACGACCGCCGGCGTGCCCGGAGTGGCGGCGCTGGACAGGTGGCTCGCCACCAGGATGCTCGGCACGAGTCAGCAAACGCTGCTGCGGCAACGGGTCGCGGAGCTGACGAGCACGCGCGCCGAGGTGATCGAGGCGATCGACGACGAGCGCAGGCGCATCGAGCGGGACCTGCACGACGGGGTTCAGCAGCGGCTCGTCGCACTCGGCATGCTGATCGGCAGGGCCCGGCGGGCCAAGGACGACGAGCAGCTGGGGCAGCTGCTGCGCCAGGCGCACGACACCGCGGCCGAGACCATCGACGAACTGCGCGAGGTCGCGACGCGCGTCTACCCCGCCGTGCTCGACGACTCCGGGCTGGACGCGGCGCTCGAGGTGCTGGCGGAACGGTCCAGCGTGCGCGTCGAGATCGACAACCTGCTGAAGTCCCCGCCGGGCACCGCACTGGAGACGGTGATCTACTTCGTCGTGTCCGAGGCCGTCAACAACGCGGCCAAGCACGCCGACCCGTCGGTGGTCGAGGTCTGCGTGTGGCCTGGCGAGGGCGACATCACGATCATGGTGTGGGACGACGGGATGGGCGGGGCGGACGAGACCGGCACCGGGCTGTCCGGCCTGGCGCGCCGGGTCAAGGCCGTGGACGGCGACTTCGAGGTGACCAGCCCGCTCGGTGGCCCCACCACGATCTACGCGAGGTTGCCGTGCGGGTGATCCTGGCCGAGGACTCGACGCTGCTGCGCGAGGGCCTGATCCGGCTGCTCGCCGAGGAGGGCCACGAGGTCGTCGCCGCCGTCGGCACCGCACCGGAGCTGCTCAGGGCCACCGAGGAACACGAGCCGGACATCGTGGTCACCGACGTCAGGATGCCGCCGGACCACAAGGACGACGGCATGCGCGCCGCGCTCACGATCCGCGAGAGGTGGCCGGACGTCGCGGTGCTCGTGCTCTCCCAGTACGTCGAGAACCGCTATGCCACCGAGCTGATCACCAGCACCGGCGGCAGGGTCGGCTACCTGCTCAAGGACCGCGTGGCCCAGGTCGACGAGTTCCTGGAGGCGCTCGACAGGGTGGCGGCGGGCGGGGCGGCGTTCGACCCGGAGGTCGTGCGCAGGCTGCTGACCAGGACCACGCACGTCGACCCGCTCGAAACGCTGACCCCGCGGGAGAAGGACGTCCTCGAGCTGATGGCGCAGGGCCTCACCAACGCGCGCATCTCCGAGCACCTGCACATCTCGCAGAGCGCAGCGGAGAAGCACATCAACGCGATCTTCGACAAGCTCGGTCTCGCCGGCTCGTCCGGCGTGAGCCGCCGGGTCATGGCCGTCGTCCGCTACCTGGGCAGTTGACCCAGCAGATGATGGAGATGCTGTGGCGCTCCGGGCTGAAGCCGCGGCTCTGGAACGACGGCGGCATCGCCGTGGTGCCGGAGGTTCCGCGCAGGCCCGTGGTTCTCTACCTTCTCGCGGTGCCGGCGGCAGTATTCGGAGAATGGCTGGTGACGACCCTGTGACGGAGTTCGAGGCGCTGCTCGCGACGCCGGGTGCGGAGGCGGCTCGGGGGACCTTCCACGACGCCGTTGTGGTGCGGGAAAAGTGGGTCGCCCGCTTTCCCCGTGCCGATCTGACCGATGCCCGGCGCCGCGCTCAGGCGCTCAGGCTGATCTCGCGGCTCGATCTGCCTTTCGCCGTGCCGGAGATCATCGAGGACCGGCTGGATCTGCCGTTGGGTCAGGCTCACGTCGTCGTCACGTACCTGCCCGGCGAACCGTCGGACACCGCGAGCGACGAGGCCGTCCTCGAAGTCCTCGACGCGCTCGCCTCGACAGAACTCGACGACGAGCTCCTCGCCGTGCTGGACGAACCCCTGCACCACGCGGGTGGTCACCAAGCGATCGAGACGATCACCGAGCTCGTGTTCCCGTTGCTCACCGCCGACGAGCGCGGTCAGGCTTCCGAAGTCCTGCAACGGTTCGCGGACCTGCCCACCGTGACGGGCTTCGTGCACGGAGACCTGGCCCCGGTGAACCTGCGCTGGCACGACGGGAAGATCAGCGGAATCATCGACTGGGACTTCGCCTGCGCGGGCGACCCCGCGCTCGACGCCGCCGCGTTCGCGAGCTACGGCTGGCCACTGGTCCGCCGCGTCCGGCCGGAACTCTACGAACGGGCGCGCACGCACGCGGCGATGTTCCCGCTGACCGGTGCGGTGGCCGTGCTCCGGCTGGGCGCCGACCCGGCGAAGTTCCTCGCCTGGTTCCGCCGCCGCTGTGCGGTTCGGGAACACCCGCCGGCCGGCTGACCGGGCGTGCTCACGGTCACAGTCGGGAAACGCGTGCTCACGAGCTGGAAGCGGGCCCGCGGTCACGGACTTCACCCGTCCGGAGGACTTGATCACTATGATGGATGAGTGCCCCTGCGACCTCGCCCCTTCGCGCTGCTGGCTGCGCTCGCGCTGCTCGGCGCGGTCACGGCGTGTACCAGCGCCGCGGTCGGCGACCCGGTCGGCGCGCAGATGGGACAGCCGCAGGTGCCGGAGAGCAACGCACCGGTCGCGCCGCGGGACCTCATCAAGCTCACGGTGGAGAACTCCCGGCAGAGCTCCGGCGTCGTCGTCGCGGGTGTCGAGGACGCGGTCTACAACTACGCGCCCGCCGTGATGCTCGACGGCGGCAAGGTCCGCACGTGGTGGTGCAGCCAGATGGGCAGCGCCAAGCCGAACGGCGACGACATCCTCTACAGCGAGGGGCCGAGCGCGGACGGCCCGTTCAGCACGGCGCGCGCGGTGCTGTCCGGCAGCGGCGGCAGCTTCGACGCGATGCACACGTGCGACCCGTCGCTGATCAAGGTCGGCGACACCTACTACATGTATTACACAGGGGCGTCGCGCGACAACCACGCGAACGGCAGCTCGGTCGGCGTCGCGACCAGCAAGGACGGCATCAACTGGTCCCGCGGCAACGGCGGCCAGCCGATCCTCGTCCCTTCCGGCGACGTCATCCGGGCCAACACCTACGGCGCCGGCCAGCAGTCCGCGATCTACCTCGACGGCTGGGTCTACCTGCTCTTCACCGACACCACCGGGTACGCGGCGGCCTCGAACGGCGCAGGCCAGTACGTGCTGCGGTCGAAGGACCCGCTGTTCGGCAAGGGTGTCGAGGCGCTGGGTCCGCAGGGCTTCCAGCCGGTGGAACGGACCAACCAGCCCCGCACCCGGTCGGTGGTCGAGGCGTTCAGCGCCGACTGGATGTGGATCGAGGCGGCGTCGGCGTTCGCAATCGCCCACTCGACCGAACACGGCACGACCGTCACGTTCTGGAACAAGGAGTTCACCCGGCACCCCTTCCAGTCCGTGCTGATCCCCGGCCCGTGGAAGGAAGGCCCCGGCCTGGTGCGCACGCCGGAAGGGCACGCGTCGGCCACCTACGACCCGTGCAACAGGATCGCGCTGGACGTCCTGCGCGCCACGTCGAGCGACGGGTCGGGAGCGCCGACGAACATCAGCCACTTCGGCATGGACGTCGTCGGGCTCAACGGGTGCCTCACGGCGGACGAGGCCAGGACGCTCAACGGCTTCGCGATGCCCTCGCCCGAACGCACGGCGGACGTCGTGATGAACGGCAAGATCATCCGGTTCGAGCGCGGCTCGGTCGCGGCCAAGTACGCCGTCGGCGTGCTGGCCAAGCGCCCGAAGATCGCCGACTCGATGAAGGTCGCGGTCCGCGTCCCGGCAGGCGCCCCCGCCGTGCGCAGCCTGAGCGACCAGCTGGGCTTCCTGGTCAACAACAAGCTGATCGTCATGAACTCGCTCGACGCGGCTCAGCTCAACTCCTCCGAGGTCACCGTCGTGACCCAGGAGCAGTGGGACCGGTACGAACGCCTGGTGACCTGACCCCGTACCGTTTCCCCGGTTCGAAAACGGACATGGGGGACCGATGACGGCGACGATCGAACGACAGAGGGCTCTCGCGGACAGCGTCATCCCGCTGCCCGCCGATCCTCCGCACGAACGGGCGTGGCTCGGCTTCACGGCCGCGTTCGTGGCAGCGGTGGCGTTCCTGCTGCTCATCCCGGCCGGCTGGGCCCGGCTCGACCACCTGTGGGCCGAGGACGGCGCCCGGTTCATGGTCGACGCGGTCCGCTCCCCCGCGCTCACGAACCTCGTCGAGCCGTACGGCGGCTACCTGCACACGTTGCCGCGCCTGGTCGCCGAAGTGGTCGCGCTGCTGCCGATCGGGTGGACCGCCGCCGGGTTCGCGATCGCCGCCGCGATGCTGCGGGCACTGGTCGCGTTGATCACGTTCGCGGCCTCCGGGGCGTACCTCAGGTCGGCACCGTTGCGGTTCGCGCTGGCGGCGCTCGTGATCGTGTTGCCGGCGGGCAACTCCGAGACGTTGAACAACATGTCGAACCTGCACTGGTTCCTGCTCTACGGCGCCTTCTGGGCGTTGTTGTGGCGCAACGCCCCGCGCGTGCCGGTCGCCGTGTTCGTGTTCCTCGCCGCCGTGTCCAGCCCGCTGGTGTTCCTGCTGGCACCCATCGCCGTCGTGCGGCTCTTCCTGCCGCGCAGGGAAGTGCCGATCGCGTTCCTCGCGGGTCTGGTGGTCCAGGCCGCGGCGATGGTGTTCGCGACGAGGACGCCGTACTCGCACGACGAGGTCGACCCGGTGCAGGTGCTGCTCGCGAGCCTGCTGCGGGTGCCGGTGGTGGCGCTCACCGGTTCCGAGCGGGTCAGCCAGTTCTACCCGGCGCACGGCAACCTGGTGATCGTCGTGGCGCTGCTGGTCGCCGCGGTGCCGATGGCGGCCGGTCTGCGGTTCGGTGACCGGGCGGGCCGGACCCTGGTGCTGGTCACGGCCGTGTACAGCGCGATCGTCATCGTCGCGTGCCTGGTGCTGAACTGGACGCACATCCTGCAGGTGCAGGCGCCCGAGGTCGTGATGGCCGGGCAGCGCTACAGCATCGCGCCGTGCCTGTTCCTGTTCACCGCGATCTTCGTGGGGCTCGACGCGACGCCCGCGAAGACGTGGGAACGCGCGGTCGTGGCCGGGAGCCGCTACCTGATCGGGATCGCCGTCGTGGTCAGCGTCTTCGCCCACCTGCGGGTGCCCAAGACCGTGCTCACCGGCATCCCGTGGGACGAGAGCCTCGCGCGGGCCCGCGCGGAATGCGCCGCGGGTGCGCCGGAAGCCAGGCTGGAGCATGAGCCGAAGGACTGGTTCTTCGTCGTGCCGTGCCGCTCAGTGGGCCGATAGCGAGCGGTGACCGACCTCATCCGAGCCGGCTGTCGAAAACGGCGGGGCTCGTTCGACGGATGTGCATGACGAACACGACGATTGAGACCCGCAACCTCGACCAGTACGGCAACACCGCCCTGCCGTGGAGCCTGGCGCAGGACCTCCTCCTGAACGAGTCGGCGTCGAAGGACGTGCCGTTCTTCCTCAACACCGTGCGGCCGGACGGACGGCCGCACTCGGTGGGCATCGGCGCCGTGTGGTTCGAGGACGCCCTGTACTTCGTGAGCGGGCCGGGCACCCGCAAGTCGCGCAACCTCGCGGAGAACCCGGCCTGCACGGTGTCGGTGCGGCTGACCGGAATGGACCTCGTGCTGGAAGGCGACGCGCACCGGATCACCGATGAGTCCACTTTGGACCGGGTCGCCGCGAGGTACCGCGAGTCCGGCTGGCCGGCCCGGCGGGAGGGTCAGGCGTTCACCGCGCCCTACACCGCGCCGAGCGGAGGTCCGCCGCCGTGGTACGTCTACCGGATCTCGCTGCGGGCCGCGCACGCCGTGGCCACCGTGGCGCCGGGCGGTGCCACGAGGTGGACGTTCAGCTGAGGGACAGCTCGCAGAAGTCGCGGAACGACCGGGGCGGCCTGCCCGTCACGTCCTCCACGGTCGTGGTGACCCGGTCCTCCGCGCCACCCCGGATGTCCTCGTCCAGCCCGGCGAGGACCGCGGCGAACTCCTTCGGCAGGCTCGTCGCGAGCCGTTCGGTCATCTCCGCGGTGCTGACCGAGTGGTGCCGGACCGGGCGCCCGGTGAGCTCGGTGATGATCGCGGCGGCGTCGGCGTAGCTCAATGCCTCCGGGCCGGTGATCAGGTGGTCCGTGTTGTGCGGCAACGGGTCCAGCAACGCCCGTGCCGCCACGGCCGCGATGTCGGCGGCGTCGACGAACGCGACCCGGCCGGCACCGGTGGCCGTGACGATCTCGCCGGCGCGGACACCCGCCGCGACGGGGTGGTCGCCGGTGAAGTTCTGCATGAACCACGACGGCCGCAGCACGGCCCACTCCGGCATCGCCCGCACCAGCGCGGGGAGAGCGCCCATGCCCGTGGCACTGTTCCCCACCGCGGACGAGCTCAGCAGCACCACCCGCCGCACGTGCCGCGCTCGGGCGAGAAAGGACTCCACCACCGGCGCCGGGTCGGCGACTCCGACCGGCGGGATCAGGTAGACGCGGTCGACGCCCTCCACCGCGGGGCCGAAGGTCGCCGGGACGTCCCAGTCGAACCGGACGTGGTCGTCCCGCACCGGCTTCCTCGTGCCGATGCGGGCGTCCGGCAGCAAGGACGCGAGCAGGCCGCCGGTCGTGCCCGTGCCGCCGATGACCAGCACGCTCATGCCGCGAGCTCCTGCACGTAGAGCGGGTTCCAGTAGTCGCGGTACGAGACGATCTCGCCGTCACGAGTCGTGATCACCGCGATGTACGAGAACCGGTAGGGCTTGCCCGTGGCCACCACGACTCCCTCGGCGTCGAACTCGACCACGACGACGTCCTGGTCGACGCTCCGGTGCACGACCTGCTTGGGGAAGCCCTGGATGTCGAGCATTTTCGGGTAGTCACGCAGGTAGTCCTCGATCGCCGCCCGGCCCTCCAGCCGGGTCGGGTAGCCGGGCGGGGCGAACGGGAACTCCATCACACCGTCGACGGCCCACAGGCCCGCGAAGCCGGCCATGTCCTTGTCCAGCAGCAGTTGCAACGCCCTCGGGACGAGATCCACGAGTGATCCTCCAAACGAAATGGACGAGACGGTACCGTCCCGCCCACAACGTTAGGCGGGACGGGACCGTCTCGTCCAGTCCTATGATGTGCGGCATGACCAAGCGCACCCCGACCGGCGCCGCCGTCCTGCAGCCGCAGGTGACACAGGCGATCACCGAGGCCGTGCTCGACGAGCTGGCAGAACACGGTTACGGCCGGCTGTCGATGGAGGCCGTCGCCAAACGCGCGGAGGTCGGCAAGAGCGCGCTGTACCGGCGGTGGCCGTCCAAACAGGACATGGTGGTCGCGGCGCTGTCGGAGTTCTCCGTGCCACTGGCCGAAGTTCCGGACACCGGCTCGCTCAGGGGCGATCTGCTCGCGACGGTGACCGCCGTGCACGACTGGCTCACCCACCCGCGGTTCGCGCCGATCCTGCCGGACCTCACGGCCGAGGCCGCCCGCAATCCAGCGCTGGCCGAGGCGATCGCCGCGACCATCGGCGAGCCACGGCGCGCGCTCGGGGCCGTCACGCTCCAGCGAGCGGTCGAACGGGGCGAACTGCCGGCGGACTTCGACGTCGAGATCGCGCTCGACCTGGTCGCCGCGCCGGTCTACTGGCGGCTGTCGGTGCGGCGGGCGGAGGTCGAGCCCGACTACCTCGAACGGCTCGTCGACCACCTCATGCGCGCGCTTCAGTGCTGATAGCTGGGGTAGTCGACGTACCCGGCCTCGGTCTGGAACCACGTCTCGCGGTTGGTGGGCACCAGCGGCAGGCCGAGGCGGAACCGTTCGACGAGATCGGGATTGCCGATGTACGCACGCCCGTAGCTGATCAGGTCGGCACCGTTGGCGAGCCAGCGCTCGCCCTGCTCGCGCGTGCCCTCGTGCGGGCCGATCTGGCCGCCGGGGTTGAGGATGAACGCCGTCGGCCACGCCTTGCGCAGCTCCATCAGCAGCTCGTCGTCCGCAGTGGCGAGCACGTGGATGTAAGCGATGTCCGGCAACGCTTTCAGCAACGCGTCGTAGAGCTGAGGCATGTCGGATTCGACGATGTCCTGGACCTCGCCACCCGGTGAGAGCCTGATGCCGACGCGGTCCGCGCCGATGGCGTCCACCGCCGCTTCGACCGCCTCGACGGCGAACCGGATGCGTCCGGTGATCGAGCCGCCGTAGGAGTCAGTGCGCTGGTTGGCGTTGGACGACAGGAACTGCTGGATCAGGTAGCCGTTCGCGCCGTGCAGCTCGACGCCGTCGAATCCGGCTTCGACCGCACGCCGGGCCGCGTCGCCGAACGCCTGTGCCTGGCCGGGAACCTCGGCGGAGGTCAGGGCGCGTGGCACCGGCGCGGGCGTGATGCCGGCGGTCGTGAACACGTCGCTCTTCGCGGCGATCGCCGACGGGCCGACCGGGTGGTGGCCGGCGACGTCGGGGTGGCCGATGCGGCCGCCGTGCATGAGCTGGGCGAAGATCCGGCCTCCGTTGGCGTGCACGGCATCCGTGACGACGCGCCAGGCCTCGACCTCCTCGTCGGTGTGGATGCCCGGCATGAACGGACCGGCCTGGCCGACGGCGTTCGGGTGCACGCCTTCGGTGACGATGAGACCGGCGGTGGCGCGTTGCGCGTAGTAGGTGGCCGTCGTCGCGGTTGGTTTGCCGTCCACGGCTCGTGCGCGGGTCATGGGCGCCATGACGAGACGGTTCGGCAGGGTCAGGTTCCCGAGGCGGTAGCTGGTGAGAAGCATGAGGGCTACGGTAGGAACCTGACGTTGACGTCAGAGGTAGCTTTTGTGGCGGAGGTCTCATGCGCATCGGCGAGCTGTCCACGAAGACAGGCGTGAGCGTGCGCGCGTTGCGCTATTACGAGGAGCAGGGTCTCCTCGCCGCCGAACGCAGCGAGAGCGGGCAACGGCACTACGGCGACAAGGCCGTCGACCGGGTGCGGCTCATCCAGCAGCTCTACGCCGCCGGCATCTCCAGCGCGTCGATCCTGGAGATGCTGCCGTGCGTGACGACCGGGGTGGCGTCCCCGCAGGTGCTGGCCAAGCTGCGGGGACACCGGTCGTCGGTCGTCAAGCAGATCGAGGACCTCCAGGACACGCTCCGGCAGCTCGACTCGGTACTGGCCGGTGCCGTGAAGTCGCACGAGTCCGGAGTGCCCTGCCCTCCCGCCTAGATAGTCGCGGTGTCGATCACGAACCGGTACCGCACGTCACTCGACTGCACCCGGTCGTAGGCCACGTTGATCTGGCCGGCGTCGATCAGCTCGATCTCCGCGCCCAGGCCGTGCTCGGCGCAGAAGTCCAGCATCTCCTGGGTCTCCGCGATGCCGCCGATCATCGAGCCCGCGATCGTCTTGCGGCCGCCGAGCAGCGCGAACAGGTTCACCGAGACCGGCTCCTCCGGCGCGCCGACGTTGACCAGCGCGCCCTCGGTCCCGAGCAGGCCGAGGTAGGCGCTGAAGTCCAGCGGCGCGGACACCGTGGAGAC
Organism: Lentzea nigeriaca; assembly: GCF_016907955.1. Taxonomy (GTDB): domain Bacteria; phylum Actinomycetota; class Actinomycetes; order Mycobacteriales; family Pseudonocardiaceae; genus Lentzea; species Lentzea nigeriaca. The sequence goes on from NZ_JAFBCX010000006.1 coordinate 486,469, forward strand.
GATCACGTCGAACTTCCCGGCCAGCTCGGTGAACGTCGCCGGGTCGTTGGTGGCGCGGTAGTCGTGGGCGCCGAGCTTGAGGCCGTCGTCCTTCTTGCGCAACGACTGCGACAGCACGGTCACCTCGGCACCGAGCGCACGGGCGATCTTGACGCCCATGTGGCCGAGGCCGCCGAGGCCGACGATCGCGACCTTCTTGCCGGGGCCGACGTTCCAGTGCCTGAGCGGCGAGTACAGCGTGATGCCGGCGCACAGCAGCGGCGCCGCCACGTCCAGCGGGAGCGAGTCCGGGATCCGCACGACGTAGTTCTCGTCGACGACGATCTGCTTCGAGTAGCCGCCGTAGGTGACCTCACCGTTGCGGTCGAGGGCGTTGTAGGTCATGGTGTTGCCGTTCGCGCAGTACTGCTCCAGCCCACGCAGGCAGAACTCGCACTCGCGGCACGAGTCGACCATGCAGCCGACGCCGACCCGGTCGCCGACCGCGTACTTCGTCACCTCGGAACCGACCTCGGCGACCACGCCGGCGATCTCGTGGCCCGGCACCATCGGGAAGATCCCCTCGAACCAGCCCTCGTTGACCTGGTGGATGTCGGAGTGGCAGATGCCCGCGTACTTGATGTCGATCAGAACGTCGTGCGCGCCGACCGCGCGACGCTCGATGGTGGTGCGCTCCAGCGGTGCCTTGGGTGCGGGAGCGGCGTAGGCAGCGACGGTGCTCATTGGTTTCTCCTCGTTCTGTCGTGTCGCTTGACGACACTGCTGGAGTTCGAGGGCGCTACCCAGACACCTGGTTTTCGTACGACTGGCGTGCCTACCACTGGCAGTAGCAGGCACGACGGGTTTCGTCCGGGGATACTCGGAGCCATGACCGTCGATCCGCGCACCGAGCTGAGCGAGTTCCTGCGCAGCCGTCGAGCGCGGCTGTCCCCCGACGACGTCGGCCTGCCCCAGTACGGCCGCACCCGCCGCGTTCCCGGCCTGCGCCGGGAGGAACTGGCGCAGCTCGCGGGCGTCTCCGTCGCCTACTACACGCGTCTGGAACAGGGCAACGGACGCAACGTCTCCGCGGAGGTGCTGGACTCGATCGCCCGCGCGTTGCGGCTCAACGAAGCCGAACGCTCGCACCTGCGGAACCTGACGTCGTCCAAGCCGGGCAAGAAGAAGGCCGTACGAACGCAGGTCCGCCCGGCGCTGAGGCACCTGATCGACGGCGTCGGCGTGCCCGCGTACATCGGCGGGCGCCGCTCGGACATCCACGCGTGGAACCCGATGGCCGCCGCGTTGTTCGGCGACTGGGGCGAGCTGCCGCCGAAGGAGCGGAACTGGGCCCGGCTGGTCTTCCTGCGACCGTCCTACCAGGACCTCTTCGTCAACTGGCAGAGCAAGGCCGAGGACGTCGTCGGGTTCCTGCGCATGGACGCGGGCTGCTACCCCGACGACCCCGAGCTGGCAGCGCTGATCGGCGAGCTCTCGGTGAAGAGCGAGCCGTTCCGGCAGTTGTGGGCCAAGCACGACGTCAAGGAGAAGAGCTTCGGCACCAAGGTGCTGAAGCACCCGCTCGTCGGCGAGATGACGCTGTCGTACGAGACGCTGAAGATGCCGAGCGACCCCGACCTGTTCCTGAGCACCTACCACGCCGAACCCGGCAGCGCGTCCGCCGAGGCGTTGCAGCTGCTCGCGAACTGGGGCTCCGACGCGGCCAGGGCCGGCAGCTCTGTCAGGACTCAGGCATGAGGACACCACGTCTGGAGATCGAGTACTGCACCCAGTGCCGGTGGCTGCTGCGTGCCGGGTGGACGGCGCAGGAGCTGCTGACCACGTTCACGACGGAGCTGGGCGAGGTCGCGCTGATCCCCGGCACCGGCGGTGTGTTCGACGTGCGGCTGGACGGCGAGACCGTGTGGTCGCGCAAGGAGCAGGACGGGTTCCCGGACCTCGCGGTGCTCAAGCAGCTGGTGCGCGACCGGGTGGCGCCGGAGAGGTCGCTGGGTCACACCGATCGCAAGCACTCGGCCGACGCCTGAGATCTGATCGGACGTCAGCTCGTGGCGGTAGGTTTGTCCCATGAGCCGCTGCGTGATCTTCGACCTGGACGGCACGCTGATCGACACCCCACACGGGATCGTCACGACGTTCGCCGCGGTGTTCGACCGGCTCGAACTGCCCGCGGTGGACTACGGCACGATCCGCGGCACCATCGGGCTGCCGTTGCCCACCGCGTTCGCGAAGGTGCTCGGGGTCGCCGCGGACGAGCCGGTGGTCGCGACGTGCGTCGAGCTCTACCGGTCGACGTTTCGCGCGACCGTGCTGCCGAAGGCGCCGCGGCTGGTCTTCCCCGGTGTGGCCGACGGGCTGGACGCGTTGCGGCAGGCCGGTTTCCTGCTGGCCGTCGCGACGAGCAAGTTCTCCGCGAACGCCGAGGCGCTACTCGACGCGGCCGGCCTGCGCGACGCGTTCTCCGTGGTCGTCGGCGCGGACCAGGTCTCGAAACCCAAGCCCGATCCCGAGGCCGGTTTCCTCGTGCTGAACGCACTCGGTGTGTCGCCCGCGAACGCGGTGATGGTCGGCGACACGACGCACGACGTGCTGATGGCGCACGAGGCCGGCATGTCGTCGATCGGCGTGACCTACGGCGTGCACAGCACCGAGCAGCTCCTCAGCGCCAACCCGACGTGGCTCGTCGACTCGTTCGCCGGTGTCGTGGCCGCCGCCGAGGAGTGCTGCTGACCCCGTGCGGTACTAGCGCACGACGTCGTAGACGAGCTTCTGGATGCCGTTCGAGTACGACTCGCTCTCGACGAGCTTCAGCATCTGCTTGTCCTTGTCGGTCTCGCTGAACATGCGCTTGCCCGCGCCGAGCAGCACCGGGAACACCAGCAGGTGGTAGCGGTCGATCAGGCCCGCGTCGGACAGGTTGCGGTTGAGCGTCGCGCTGCCGTGAACGGAGATCGGGCCGCCGTCGGTCTCCTTGAGCGCCGCCACGTCGTCGAGCGAGCGGAGGATCGTGATGTCGCCCCAGTTGTCGACGAGCTGGTCCTCCTTCAGCGTGCTGGAGACGACGTACTTCGGCATCGCGTTGTACTGCGGGAAGTAGTCGAGGGTCGGCCACACCGGGGAGAACGCCTCGTAGCTGACGCGGCCCATCATCATCGCCGCGGCTTCCTCCTGCTCACGGCCCTTGATCTCGTAGGCGGCCTCGTCGAACTCGATGTCCTTGAAGGTCCAGCCGGAGCTGCGGTGCCCGGGCTCGCCGCCGGGCGCTTCGACGACGCCGTCGAGCGAGATGAACGCGGTGGCGATGAGGGTGCGCATCGGGGTTCTCCTTGAGGTGTTCGAACGGGCTGTCATCAGTGCGTCGAACGGGAGATGCCGTGGATCGACATCTCGCGCTGAGAAATCTTCCGGCATGCGGTCAGGAATCGAGAAGCACGGGTGCTCGCCCCGCTCCTAACGTTGTCCACAACGAACCGCAACAACCTGGAGGACAGCGAAAATGAGCGGCACCAAGAGGATCCGGCAGTTCCACCGCGTCGTCAGCATGATCTTCATGGCCACCGTCGTCTTCACGGCCGTCGCGCTGACCGTGGACAACTCGGTGGTGTGGGTGTCCTACGTGCCGCTGCTGCCGTTGTTCGTCCTCATGGGCACCGGCGTCTACATGTGGTTCCTTCCGTCCATCGCGAGGCGCCGCGCCCGCCAGGCGACTGTCCAGTAGAGCGTCGCGGCTTGGTTGTGCTCCGTTGAGTCGGGCAGGGGGCGGTCTGGTGCTCGTCTCCGAAACCCCGGATGGTCGCGCTCTCATGCACGTCGCTGCCGAGATGGCGGTAGGGAAATGCTGACGCAAACGTTTGCTGATCACCCCGACTGCTGCCAACCGTGCAGCTGGCAGCCATGAGAGCGCGATCTTCATGATCGAAGCGCGGCTGCGCACCTGCGCGGACACGACGACCAGCGACACCGCCCGTTTCTCCGTATCGATGACCAGCCCGTCCGGCCCCACCGACGCGGCGACGGCGACCGCGTCGGCAGCAGGTCGGCGTAACCCCAGCTGGCGCAGCCGTAGGTGTCGCGCCACGCGTCGTCGTCGGCGCGGTTGCCACGGATGTAGATCATGCCGTTGATCGACGAGCTGCCACCGAGTGCACGCCCGCTGGGCCACGGGACCTGCCGCTCATCGGCGTTGTCCTGCGGCACCGTGATGTTGTCCCACACGAACTGTCCCTGCCACAGCGTCGCGGCCAGGGCGGGCACGCGCATCTCCTGCGCGCTGTCCTCCGGTCCCGCCTCGATCAGCAGTACCTGGCTCGCCGGATCCTCACTCAGCCGGTTCGCGAGGACACACCCCGCACTGCCGGCCCCGACAACGACGAAGTCGTGCACGAGAACCCCCGAGCACTTGTCCTGCCACCACCTTCCTCCTCCCGGCTTGACCCTGCACCACGGTTCAGGGTCCATCGTGATCACCATGACGCGAGAGGTGGCCCGGTGGGGCCGGGCGGGTGCGCTGTACGACCTGGTGGCGAGCATCGCCTTCGTGACGCCGTGGACCGCCGCGGGGATGCTGACCTTGTTCGGCAGCACGACCGAAGACCCCATGACCCTGTTGTTCGCCACGCTGTTCGGCACGGTGGTGGTGATGTGGTCGGTCGCCAGGTGGCGGCGCCCCGAGCCGTTGCTGATCGGTATCGACACGGTCGGACGCGGCCTGTTCAGCATCTGGTTCGCGTGGGCGTTGTGGCACGGGCAGACGCCGGTCCTCGCGCTCTTCCTGGTTCTGGAGCTGTTCTGGGGCGCGGCCCAGCTGCGCGCGTTGCTTCGGAGGTAGTTTCCGTTGGTGCGCATATCCGAACTGGCCCGCGCCGCCGGGGTGGGCATCAGCACCGTGCGGTTCTACGAGCGCCGCGGCCTCGTCGTCCCCACGGCCCGCACTCACGGCGGATACCGCCACTACGACGAGGAGGCGTTGCGGCGGTTGAAGTTCATCCGCCGCGCCCAGCGACTCGGCTTCACGCTCACCGAGCTGGAGCAGCTCCTCGACGTCGACGAGTTCGGCGACGTGATCACCGAGAAGGTCGCCCAGATCGAGGAACGCATCCGCGACCTGGACCGCGTGCGCCTGGCGTTGCTGGAGGTGGCCGAGAACGGTGTGCAGGAGCAGTGCCCGATCATCGCCGCACTGAATGAGTCTCCATAGGACTGATGCGGGCCCGGACGGCGTCGGCGTGCGGATGGCCGAGATCTTCCAGGATTCCCAGCGCTTCCTGCCACGCCGCACCGGCAGATCCGGGGTCACCGGCCGCGAGGTGGCTGTCCCCGAGGTGGACGAGCACGTCCGCGGTCCAGTACCGGTCACCGAGCGACCGGAACACGTCGAGAGAGCGCCGGTAGCAGGCGATCGCCTCGCGATGATCACCGCGGTGGTGGTGGATGTAGCCGAGGCTGTCCCAGGTCGAGGCCTCGCCGTCGGGGTCGTCGAGCTCCTCCAGCAACTCGAGCGCCGCCTGGCACGACGTCAGCGCCTGTCCCAGGTCGCCGAGCAGCGCCTGGTACCAGCCCACGGCGTTGAGCGCGCCCGCCTGACCTCGCCGGTGGCCCGCCGCCTCGTACAGCTCCATGGCCTGCCGGGAGTGGTCGAGGGCCTGGTCGTGGCGGCCCTGCCGTTCGCACACGTAGGCGAGCTCACGGTGCGAACGCGCCTGCCCGACCGGATCACCTGCCACGTCGAGGCTGCGCCGGTGGTGCAGGTGCGCGTCGTCGAGACGGTCGAGCTGGGTGCTCGCGCGGGCGAGGAAGCGGTGGGCGTGGCTCTGGGCCAGCGGGTCGGCGAGGCGCAGCGCGGCAGCGAGGGCGACGTGACCGACGGCGGCGAGGTCGAGCCAGTGGCCGCGGCGTTCGAGGAACTCGGCCAGCGCCCAGGCCAGATGCCCGGCGTGCGGGTCGAGGCCCGTGGCGGCGGCGTGGTCGACGGCGGCGAGCAGCACGTGGTGTTCGGCGGTGAACCACGCCAGGGCCTGGTCGAAGTCGCCGAGGCTCTCCGGGTGCACACCGGGCTGCGGCGTCGGCGGGGTGATCACCTCGCGGGCCGGGCTCAGCAACCGGGTCGCGGTGTGCGCGGTGTGCACGTAGTGGTCGTGCAGCCGGGTCGTGGCGGCACGTCGTTCGGCGTCGGAGTCGTGGTGCTGAGCCTGTTCGGTGGCATAGGCCCGGAGCAGGTCGTGGAACACGTACCGGCCGGGCTGGTGCTCGGTGAGCAGGTGCGCGCGCGTCAGTTCCGCGAGCACCGGCCGGACCGGGGCACCGAAGAGGCTCGCGGCGGCCGCGGCGGAGACATCCGGTCCGGGATGCGGGCCGAGCAGCCGGAACAGGCGGGCCGCCGCAGGCTCCAGCGCGTGGTACGACCAGGAGAACACCGCCCGGACGTCCGTGGCCGAGTCGCCGCCGTCGAACGGGTCGAGGCCTCCGCGCAGTTCGGCGGCGATGGCCTGCAACGAAAAGCTGGTGCAGTCGACGCGCGCGGCCACGATGGTCAACGCGATCGGCAGACCGGAGCAACGCGTGATGATCTCGTCGGCGGCATCGGGTTCGGCACGCAGCCTGTCCTCGCCGAGGCGGTCGGCGAGGAGGACACGTGCCTCCACTGTGGACAGAAGATCCAGCGCGAGCGGGTGCGCGCCGTGCGTGGCGACCAGGCCCGCCAGCCGGTTGCGGCTGGTGACGAGCACCACGCAGCCGGGACTGCCCGGCAGCAGAGGCCGGACCTGGTCGGCGTCACGGGCGTTGTCCAGCACGACGAGCACACGCTTGTCCGCCAACGCGCTGCGGAACAACGCGGTCTGTGCGTCCAGGCTCGCCGGGATGCGCTGCGGGTCGACGCCGAGCGCGTCGAGGAACGCGCGGACCGCCTCACCCGGTGCCATGACCGCGCCGCTGGGATCGAAGCCGCGCAGGTTGACGTACAGCTGACCGTCCGGGAACCGCCCCGCCACCCGATGCGCCCAGTGCACCGCCAGCGCCGTCTTGCCCACCCCCGCCGTGCCGGACACGACGATCGGGTGCCGCCCGTTCATGATCACGTCGAGCGCGGCCAGCTCGCGGCCCCTCCCTGCGAACGCCCGCGGCGGCGCCGGCAGCTGCCGCGGCACGGGCCTCGCGGCCGGTGAGCTGATCGTCAACGCGTGGTCCGCGGTCAGCATCTGCTTGTGCAGCAGCCTGAGCGCCGGTCCGGGGTCGGTGCCGAGCTCCTCGGCCAGCCGCATCCGGACCTGTTCGTACCGCAGCAGCGCGTCGGCCTGCCGCCCGCACCGGTACAGCGCCAGCATCAGCTGCCCTGCCAGCCGTTCGTCCAACGGGAACGCGGCTGCCATCACCTCCAGCTCGGCCAGCAGCTCGGTGTGCCGGCCCTGCTCCAGCACCAGGTCGTTGCGGTCCAGCAGCGCGGCCGTGCGCCGGGCCTCCAGGCCGGACCGCACGGTCGCGAGCCACGGAGTGTCCACAGTGGAGAAGGGCTCGCCCCGCCACAGCCCGAGCGCCTCGGTGAGCAGGACGACGGCCTGATCCGGCTGCTGCCGCGCACGGGCGACCAGGGCGTCGAAGCGGTGCAGGTCCACCGACATCGGGTCGACGGCCAGCACGTAGCCGCCCTGTCGTCCGGTGATCCGCACGTCCGGGAGAACCTGCCTGAGCCGCGACACGTAGCCGGCCACGGCGTTGCGGGCGCGGTGCGGGACCCGGTCACCCCACACACGGTCGACCAGCACGTCGACGGGCACGAGCCGGTTCGCGTCCACCAGCAACGCGGCCAGCACACACCGCTGCCGGGAGTGGCCGACGTCCACCACGTGGCCGTCCACCCGGACCTCGACGTCGCCGAGCAGCACGAACTCCACCACCGAACTCCCCCTCAGGAGCCGCCGAAGCCTCGAAGCGGACGCACATTGTGCACCGGCGACCTAAGCTGTGCGGCACCGGGACGGGAGGCCTGAGGTGGCGGAGACGACAGTGGCCGAGGTGCTGGCCGAACTGGCCGCGCTGGAGGACCCGAAAGCACGCGCGGTCAACGAAAAGCACGGCGACGACCACGGCGTGAACCTCGGCAGGCTCCGGGCGATCGCCAAGCGGCTCAAGACCCGGCAGGAGCTGTCGCTCGACCTGTGGGCGACCGGCGACACCGCGGCACGGCTGCTGGCGTTGCTGATCTGCCGCCCCAAGGCGTTCTCCCGCGACCAGCTCGACACGATGATGCGCGAGGCCCACCGCCCCAAGGTCCACGACTGGCTCGTGAACTACGTGGTGAAGAAGAGCGCCCACGCGGAAGACCTGCGCGTCGCCTGGTTCGCCGACCCGGACCCGGTGGTCGCGAGCGCGGGCTGGGCGTTGACGACCGAACGCGTGGCGCGCGAGCCGGAGGGTCTCGACCTCGACGCGCTGCTCGACACCGTCGAGGCGGAGATGAAGGGCGCGCCGGACCGGCTGCAATGGGCGATGAACCACTGCCTGGCCCAGATCGGCATCGAGCACCCCGAGCACCGGGCCCGCGCGATCGAGATCGGCGAACGGCTCGAAGTCCTCAAGGACTACCCGACGCCGCCGAACTGCACGTCGCCGTTCGCTCCCGTCTGGATCAACGAGATGGTTCGCCGCCAGAACGCGTAGCGAACGCCGACTGCCCCGGCACGGGCGGCAGGTCGAGCAGCTGTCCCGCGACGTCGAGGAACTCGCCGCCGCACTGCCACAGCGTGAGATCGGGGTCGACGACGAACGGGTCCGCCGGGTCCACGTCATCCTCACGCACGCGATAGGCCAGCGCCTCCGACTCGGAGTACGCGAGCACCGTCTCGTTGACGCCCTTCCACACGCGCCGGAACATCACGGCGTTCACGCACGTCAGCCGGTCCTGCACGAGGGACCGCTGGAATCCACGCCGCAGCAACAGTTTCATGCACTCCTGGACACTGCTCACCTGGTGCGCCAAGTCTCCTGCCCCTGCTCGAATGAACTGCCAATTCTGGCCCGACACACCTGTCCACCCCAACCGCCCATCACTCGATCAGGGCACACCTTTGGGGCAGATGCACAACGCGGCGTACACCCGTTCGTGCACAGTGCCCACGAAAGACGACCGAATCGGGCGATGGCACCGGGCCTGCGGCGTGCGCAAGCCTCTGCCGGTGGTCGACATACCGACACCGGACCCGCGCGCCCCGCTGTACGAGCGGGCGGCGACGCAGATTCCCGCCATCACCGAGCAGGTGCTGGAGGTGTTCTTCGCCAGATCGGCTGCCTACCGGCACCTTCCGCACCAGCTCGTCGACCGCGAGATCACCGAGGCGGTGGCCCGCAACATCCAGGTCTTCCTGCGGGCCCTGCGCGAACAACGCCCGCCGGCACCCGACGAGCTGGCGGTGCAGATCGCCACGGCCGTCCGCAGAGCCCAGCAGGGTGTTCCGCTGGACGTGGTGCTGAGCACCTACCACGTCGCCGCGCACGTCGGCTGGACCGCGATGGCGAACGTCGCCGAGCAGGACGAGGTCGGCGACCTGCTCGCGACCGTGCCCGCGCTGCTGCGGTACCTGAGCGTCGCCGTGCCCGCCGTCGCCGCCTCGTACCTGACCGAGCAGCAGTCCCTGCACGCCGAACGCCGCGAGACGGCCCGAGCCCTGGTGGCCGCGCTGCTGACCGGCCGCGAGGCGGAGCCGTTGGCCGAACGGATCAGCCTCGACCTGTCCAGCCACCACGTGGTCCTGGCCGTGCGAGTCGAGGCACCCCCGTTGCCGGAGGGCGCGGGCAGCCACGACGCGAGGCTCGCCGCCCAGGCCCTGGTCCGGCGACTGCGTGCCGAACTGCCGAAGCACGCGCTCTCCGCACTGGACCGCGACGGCGGCACGGTTCTGCTGCCCACCACGGCCGAGACGCTCGACCAGGAACTGGCCGACGCCGCCGACCTTGTCCGCGACCTGCGCACCGCCGTGGCGATCGACCTGGTGGGCGGGATCGCCGCCGCGGAACGCCGCGAGGACATCCCGACGGCCGCCCGGCAGGCCGCCGACATCGCCGAACTTGCCCAGCGCCTCGGCCGTCCGCCTGGCGCGTACGTCCTCGACGACGTGCTGCTCGAGTACCAGCTCTGCCGTCCTGGTGCCGGCCGCAAACGCCTGGCCCGCGTGATGGACCGGCTGGCCGAACACCCCGACCTGCTGCACACGCTGCGCGAGTTCATCAACTGCGACCACAACCGCCACCGCACGGCCGAGAAGCTGCACCTGCACCGCAACACGTTGAACTACCGCCTGCGCCGCGTCACCGAACTGACCGGCTACAACCCCGCCGATCCCGCGGACATCCGGCTGCTGGCCGCGTCGCTGACCGTCCACGACCTGCGTCCGTGAACGCGAAAAGGCCGCCTGATCTCGCGAGATCAGGCGGCCTGTCGGCAACTGCGGTTCAGGAGATCAGTCGCCGTACGGGTTCTGCATCGAGACGTGCACGTGGTCGTAGTGACCACCGGTGACACCGCTGCCCGCGGTGTAGTTGCGCCAGCCCTCGTCGGCACGGGCGACGCTCCAGATCTTGCCCTGCCAGATCACGTAGCGGACGTCGAGCCTGTTCGCGTGCTTCTTGAGCCAGTTGGCGAGCTTCCAGCCCTGCTCCTTCTGCGCGGAGCTCGGGTAGGTGCCGATCGCGTTGGAGATGGTGCAGTCGAGGGCGTTACCGGTGTTGTGGTTGCTCGTCGACGGCTCGTTGCTGCGGTAGTCGCCGACCCAGCAGTCCTTCTCGCCGGTCAGGCGGCGGATCTCGTCGTCGACGAACTGCGTGCGCCTCGTCGCGTTGGGCGCGCGGACCGCCTCCGACGGGTTCGTGTTCTCGCGCGGCGTGCCGTAGGTACCGCCGCCACCACCGCCACCGCTGCCGCTGTCGTTCAGCTTGTGCGAGGCGTTCTCGTTCTTGAGCTCCGAGTTCAGGTTCGCCTTGGTGTTCGCGGCGATCGTCTGCTTCGGGCCGGCGTAACCGCTGTTGAAGTACACGGTCACGGGGTTGCCGGTGCGGTTCCAGACCGAGGCGGCCTCGTTCTTCACGCACTTGCCCTTGCCGTTGCCCGCGCCCTTGAACTCGTAGCAGCTGGGCTGCTCGTCGCCGTAGTCGGAAATCGACGAGTCGAAGTCGGAAACCGACCCCTCCTGGTTGCTGTTGAAGTACAGGCAGAATTCGCCCGACTCACAGACACCGTTTCGGTCCGTGGCCGCGTTTGCCGCGGCCGCGCCGAAAGACACGCTGATCAGCGCGCCCATCATCGTCGCGAGAGCCAATTTCTTGAACACGATGCGTCCTTCTCTTCTTTGCAGGATCCGGCCCCGTTGAAATCGCCGGAGCCCACTTAGTGCAGGGATGCTTCTGTTTTCCGCTGGCAGCAGCATCTCGGCGGCCGCTGACATCTCGCTGACACCCGAAGTCACCGGACAGTCAGCGCTGGACGCGGGCACACTGGACTCATGAGCGACAAGGACACGAACCCTGTGCCGGGAGCGCTCGCCGAGGCCGAGGCCGACCGTGTTCACGAACGGGGGAAGTGAACGAATGAGCAGCTCCGTGCTCGCTCTCGGGGACGTCGACAGGACGCAGGCCGCTGTCGTCGGCGGCAAGGGTGCGAACCTGGGCGAACTGTCGCGGATCGAAGGCATCCGCGTGCCGGACGGCTTCTGCGTGACGACGGAGGTGTTCCGCGCAATCGTGGAGCCGTCGATCACAGATCAGCTGGACCGGCTGGCCGGCGTCGGCCCGGACGACCGGGACGCTATCCGCGCGTGCAGCGCGGAGATCCGGGGCATCATCGAGGGGATCGTCATCCCTCCCAACCTGGCGGCGGAGATCACCGGGATGCTCGACGAGCAGACCGCCTACGCCGTCCGATCGAGCGCGACCGCGGAGGACCTGCCGGGAGCGTCGTTCGCGGGCCAGCAGGACACGTACCTGAACGTCGTGGGAGCGGCGGAGATCCTGCGGCACATCAGCCGGTGCTGGGCCTCGTTGTTCACCGAGCGGGCGGTGACCTACCGCCTGCGCAACGGCTACGACCACCGCAAGGTCACCATGGCGGTGGTCGTGCAGCGGATGGTCTCCCCGCGTGCGTCCGGCGTCCTGTTCACGGCGGACCCCGTCACGTCCAACCGGAAGGTCGCCGGCGTGGAGGCGATCTTCGGCCTGGGCGAGGACCTGGTCTCCGGGCTCGTGAACCCGGACAGCTACCAGGTGCGGGACGGCGAGGTCGTCGCCAGGGCCGTGGCGGCCGAGCCGACGTTGACGGACGCGCAGGTCGTGCGTCTCGTGGACCTGGGCAGGCGGATCGAAGCGCACTTCGGCCGTCCCCAGGACATCGAGTGGTGCCTCGCCGACGACGAGTTCCAGATCGTCCAGAGCAGGCCGATCACCACGCTGTTCCCCGTGCCGGAGGCCGCTGACCAGGCCAACCGCGTCTACGTCTCCGTCGGCCACCAGCAGATGATGACCGACGCCATGACGCCCCTGGGGCTCTCCGTGTGGCAGCTGACGACCCCGAGGCCCATGGCGGAGGCCGGCGGGCGGTTGTTCGTCGACATCACCCGGATCCTGGCCTCGCCGAAGAGCCGCGAGAGTTTCCTGAGCGTCGCGGGGAAGTCCGACACGCTGATCGGCGACGCGCTGCGGACCGTCCTCGACCGCGACATCGTCCCGACGCTCGACGACGACGCTCCCAGCCAGCCGATTCCCGGCGCCGCACCGGCCACCATCGAGACCGATCCGGCCGTCGTGACCGAGCTGATCGAGCAGAGCGAGGCGTCCGTCGCGACGTTGCGCCGCGACATCCGCACCAAGTCCGGTGTAGAGCTGCTCGACTTCATCCTCGCGGACTTCCAGGAGCTGAGGCGAATCCTGTTCGACCCACGCAGCTCCCAGGTGATCATGGCGGGGATGCAGGCGTCGTGGTGGCTGAACGATCATCTGCGGGACTGGCTCGGTGAGAAGAACGCGGCCGACGTCCTCACGCAGTCGGTGCCCCACAACGTCACGTCGGAGATGGGACTCGCGCTCCTCGACGTCGCCGACGCCATCCGCCCGCACCCGGACGTCGTCGCCTTCCTGGAAGGTGCTCCGGACGACTTCCTGGACGACCTGCCCAAGTTCGAGGGCGGGCAGGAGGCACGTGACGCCATCCAGTCCTATTTGGACACCTACGGCATGCGCTGCGTCGGCGAGATCGACATCACCAGGCAGCGGTGGAGCGAACGTCCCGCCACGCTGCTGCCGTTGATCCTCACCAACGTCAGGAACTTCGAGCCGGGCGCCGGCGAACGCCGCTTCGAGCAGGGACGGCAGGAGGCGTGGCACAAGGAACAGGAACTGCTGGAACGCCTGCGAGCCCTGCCCGACGGCGAGCGGAAGGCGGAGGAGACCAAGCGGATGATCGATCGCGTCCGCACGTTCGCCGGATACCGCGAGTACCCGAAGTACGGCATGGTCAGCCGCTACTTCGTCTACAAACAGGCCCTGCTCGACGAGGCCGAACGGCTGGTGCGGGCCGGCGTGCTCGGCGAGAAGGAGGACATCTTCTTCCTGCGGTTCCAGGAACTCCACGAAGTCGTGCGCACCAACGAGGCTGACCCCGAGCTCATCCGTCAGCGCAGGGAGGCGTTCCGGTCGTACCAGGCGCTCACGCCACCGCGAGTGCTCACCTCGGACGGCGAGGGCATCTCCGGCACGTACCGGCGCGACGACCTGCCGAGCGGTGCGCTGGTCGGCCTGCCGGTGTCCGCGGGAACCGTCGAGGGCAGGGCCCGCGTCATCCTGGACATGGCGGACGCCGACGTCGAACCGGGCGACATCCTGGTCACGGCGCACACGGACCCCAGCTGGTCACCGCTGTTCGTCGCGATCGCCGGCCTGGTGACGGAGGTCGGCGGCCAGATGACCCACGGCGCGGTGGTGGCCAGGGAGTACGGGCTGCCCGCCGTCGTCGGGGTCGAGCACGCCACGCGGCGGATCAAGGACGGGCAACGGATCCGCGTGAACGGAACAGACGGCTACCTCGAGATCCTGCCCTGACCAAGCCGATCGCGACCGCGACGAGAGCGACACCGGCCACCACGTCCAGCACGTAGTGGTGGCCGGTGACCAGGACGACGAACGCGACCAGCACCGGATACAGCCAGGCAGCGCGGTACCGGAAAGCCGACCACACGGCGTAGGCACACCACGTCGCCCACGCGACGTGCATGCTCGGCATGGCGGCCAGCAGGTTCACGCCGGGCCGCGGAACCCGTGCCGCGGCCCCGCCGAGGATGTCGTGCGTGGCCATGTGGTCGACGATGCCGGGTTGGGCGAACCGCGGTGGCGCCTCCGGGAAGAGCCACACCAGCGCGATGTCCAGGAGCATCATCACGACCAGCACGGTGCGCAGCCGGCCGTACCGGCTTCGCCGGGCGAGGTGCAGCCAGACCAGGACGACCGGCACGGCGAGGACGCTCAGGCGGTAGAAGTAGCCGGTCACCTGGATCGCTGCCGGGTGCGCGAGGAGCGCGTGGTTGAGCGGGCGCTCGATCGCGAGGTGGAGAACCTCTTCCAGACGTTGCACACGCAGCGCGTTGATCGTCGCCGCCGGATCGCCCCTGTCGACCGCCGCCCTGGCGAGTCCGAACGCGAAGTAGCCGGCGACCAGCAGCAGCACTTCGAGGTACCACTTGGTTCGCATGTCCCCCAGAGCTTTCTACAGCGGTCCGTGCGGCCGCCGTCCGCTGGTCAGAGCCTCGACCTGCTCCGCGGTGAACGGCGGATCGAGCAGATCCTCGCGCAGGGCGTGGCACCGGAACATGTCGGCGATGTAGTGCATGCGGTCCGGCAGGTCGGCCCAGTCGCGCGCGGCCGTGCCGAGCACGCTGTCCGGCGTCGGATCGACGATCTTCAGCAGCGCCAGCAGGTCCGGGTCCGTCAGCTCGGCGAGCAGCGGCGGGAACGTCCCGGGCAGGTCCTCGCTCAGGTCGAGCAGCTCACCGCGGGGCAGCGCCAGGGTCATCAGGTGCTCGGTGACGGCCCGGCGGACCAGCACGCGCACCTGGTCGGCCAGCTGCTCGCCGGCGATGCGCACGGCCGTCCGCCTGCCGAGCACGGTCAGCCATGCCAGGCGCAGCCACTTCACGACCCGGTTGCCAGGCAGGAGCAGGTCGAACAGCCGTCGTTCGAGCTCGCGGGGATCGACCACCGGTGCCTCCAGCGCGGCGGCGATCTCCGGTTGCAGCCGGGTCTGCTCGTGCAGGCCGACCTCGATGTTGGCCAGCAGCAACAGTTCCGCCCGTCGCTTCGGGTCGCTGGTGGTCATCGCGCGGTGGTAGCGGCTGAAGGCCTGCCGGAGGAGGCGTTGTCCCTCCGGTGGCTCGCCCGGCCGCAGCGCGTCACAGAACTCCTCGATGCTGTCGAACCCGGCGAGGAACCGGGCGAACTCACGCGCGATCTCCGCGAAGACCTTGAGGTTGCCCCGCGCCGACGCGGCACTCACGTCGTCGAGCCGCGCGGTCGCCACCACGGCCCTGCGCACCATCTCGTGAGCGCGGTCCAGATCCTCCTTCGCAACGGCCCTCCTCAGACCACGTGCCACGAGGCCGACCCCGGCGGCGACCTCTGGCGAGGACTTCAGCAGCCGTTCCACCGCCTGCGCCAGGTCCTCCTGCCGGATCGTCCGCCCCACCTGCTTGGACGCCCACACCGCGAAGGTGCACCAGTTCGCCGCGTTGCCCGTGCGAGCGGCCAGCGCCAGCGACAACAGGTGGTAGCAGTGGGTGATCTGCAGGTTCCTGACGACGGGATCGGGATTCGCCGCGATCCGTTCGACCTCGTGCACATCCACGCCGGAGCTGCTCATGACGCCGCCTTCCTCCCCAGGGTGACGTCTACTGGATCGTCCCCAGCACGACGAACGTGACGGTGGATCGGCCAAAGTCAGAACGACTTCGACTGCTGCGAGCCGACCGGGTGCTACCCCAGGCTCACGTGACCGTCGTCGGTGCCGGGCAGGACGAAGAAGTAGCCCCCGCCGAACGGCAGCAGGTACTTCTCCAGCGCCTCACCGGCCAGGCGACGCTGGATAGTGGCGAAGCCGAGTTCCACATCCCGTTGGTAGCAAACGAAGATCTGCCCGGCGTCCGACTCGCTGAGCCGGTAGGAGTGCCCGCGGCGCAGGATCTTGTGGGCCTCGCTCTCCGGCGTGCGCGGGTTGGCACGGCGGATGTGGGCGTTGAGCGCGATGCGCCTGCCGCCGGGATCACTGGCGAAGTCGGGCCGGTCGTGCTCGGAGGCCTGGCCCAGCGGAGCACCGGTGTCCTTGGTGCGGCCGAAAACCCGTTCCTGGACCTCCAGCGGTTCCGCGTCCCAGCTGGGCATCGCGAGCCGGATCAGCCGGACCACCTGGTAGGTGCCGCCCACGCACCACGCCGGTTCGTCGTCACCGGGTTGCACCCACACGTGCTCGTCCATCAGCTTCGCGTCGGACGCGTCCGGGTTTCCCGCTCCCTCGCGGAAACCGAACAGGTTGCGCGTGCCGTCCGGGTGGAACCCCGGCATCCGCCAGCGCGGGGTCAGGCCGGGGATCTGCCGTGCGAGCGCCGCGTCGACGGGTTCCCGGCTGTCCGCGCTCACCTGGACGAGCAGATCACCGTGACACCAGGCCGGATCCAGCACGTCGCTGCGGAAGGACGGCATCGGCGTCAACCGTCGCGGACGTTCCAGACCGAACCGGCCGTCGAACAGCGACGCGCCCACGGCGATCGTCACCACGGCATCCGCGACCGGGGAACTCAAGGCGCGCAACACCTCCGTGAGCCCGGCGCGGCCGCGAACGGTGACGTCGAAGGCCATCAGCTCCGTTGTGGACAGTGCGGGGGTCACCACCCCCGGCTGCTTCCGGACGGGCAGGTGCACCTCGGGAGCAGGGGCGGGGCTGGCGGTGCAGCCCGCCAGCCCCGTCCCGACAGCGGCCAGAAACGTCCGCCTCCCCACGGTCACGGCACTCTGGCCAGACCGACGTTGACCGAACCCGTTCCCGCGACGGAAGGATCGATCAGCACCACGTAGGTGCCCGCCGCGGGCAGCACCGGCAGGTCGAACGCGCCCTGGTCCGTCTGGAACTTCCTGTCCACCAGCTTCGTCCCGTCCGGGTTGAGGACCGTGAGGCTGAACGCCTTGTTGGTGAACGTGCTGCCACTCGTCGTCAGCCGCAGCTTGTCACCCGTGGCGCCGGTGAACGACAGCTGGCCGTCCTGACCGGCCCTGCTCACCGACACCCGCACCGTCGAGCCGCCGATCGTGAGCGTTCCGGCGTTGACGGGCGTGGACAGGGTCAGCGAGACGGTGCCGGTGACACCGTTGGTGTTGCTCGAATTGATGACGATCTCGTACACCCCCGACACCGGCAGCACGTCGAACGCGATGCTGCCCGGCGCCGGGTTGAAACCCCCGAGGTCGACGCCGGCGCCGTCAGGTTTGACCAGCCGGACGGTGTGATCGGCGAAACCCGCGGAGAAGGTCGTCAGGCCCAGACTGAGCCGCTGGCCCGCCACCCCGTCGAACTTCACCCTGCCCTGCTGGCCGGGCCTGGAGAGGGACGCCGACTTCTGCGAACCGGTCACCGTGATGACACCGAGGTCGAGGTCTTCCGACAGCCACGAGGTCAGCGTTCCGGTGCTGGGGCCGGCGTTGACGAGCAGGTCGTGACTTCCCGTCCTGGTGAGCACCGGTACGGCCGCGCCACCGGCGTGCGAGTCGAGCGACTTCGTCGTCCCGTCCGGGCCGACGACGAAGGCTTTCGGCCTGTTGCCGTCGGTCAGGCTGATGTCCGCGTAGCCGACGGCGAGCCGCTGGCCCTGCGTCCCGTCGAACCTCATGCGGGCGTGCTGGCCGGGCCGGGTCAGGGTCAGCTGCCGGCCTGTCTGCACGGTGGTGACGTCGCCGGCGTTGATCTCGTTGGACAGCCACAGCTTCGCGCTGCCCGACCCCTCACCGAAGATGTACCCGATCACCACGCGGTACTTCCCGGCTGCCTCGGTCTTGAACCGGCCGGCGTCGATCGCGGTGAGGTACTGCTGGTTGCCGACGCGTCCGCCCTTGGCGTCGAACACGTCCACGGACATCAGCGCGGTGCTCGTCGTCCAGTCGGTGAACCCGAGGTCGTACCAGGAGTTCAGCTTTCCGTCGATGGTGAACTCGGCGAACTGCCCCGGCCTCGTCACCGTGAACGGCGTGCCCTGCACGACGACATCGGTCGTCGCCGTGCTGTTCCTGGACAGCTGCACGGTCGCGTTACCGGTTCCGGCGCCATCGGGATCGATGAACACCTGGTAGGTACCCGTGATCGTCAGGGTCGGCAACACGGCTGCCCTGCCGAAGCCCTGGTAGACGTAGGAGGAGCCGCTGTTCTTGTCGACGCTGAACGAGCGGCCCGCCGGGTCGAGCACCCACAGCTTGCTGAAGGCGTTCACCGTGTACGGGGTGACGCCGATACCGAGCTTGTCACCGGCCACACCGTCGAACCGCAGCCGCAGCACCTTGTCCGCGGGAATGGTCGTGCCGACACTCGCGCCGTCGGCGGTCAGCGTTCCACCGTCGACGACGTCACCGGCCCCGGCGACCACGAACTCGTAGGTGGTCGGCGCGGACTGCGTGGTGCCGTTGGACGTACGCACCGTCAACGTCCGCCTGCCCGCCGCTTTCGGTGTGATGGCAACGGAAATCTCGCCGCCCGCGACGATCTCCGTCGGCTGCGCGTCGCCGTCGAGCTGGTAGGAGTACTTGTTGAACGCCTGGGTGCCGCCCGGCTTGAAGGTGAACGTGCCGAGGATGCCCACGCCACCGTTCACCCGCCCGTCAGCGGGATAGTCGTACGACGACACCTGTGGCGGCGCGGGCGTGGCCGGTGCGACGACCGATTCGGCCAGGGTCAGCGTCCACCCGGCGAACGTGCCCTCGTCGAAGCCGAAGTTGTCGCGCACGACCAGCTTCCACACCCCGTTGGCATCCATTGTGGACATTCCGGTGAGCGGGAAGGTCTGGTCGAGGTCGACAGCGGTGTCCTCGCCGTTGGCCGCCTTCACCACGCGTTCGGTCCCGTTGGGCGCGACCAGCAGGACCGACAGGTCACCGCGGAACGGGTGCTCGGCCCGCACGCGCACCCGCGCGGTGTCGGCCACCCTGCCGGGACAGGCCGTGAACTCCACCGTGCTGGTGACCGATCCCTGGTCGGGAATGGCCTGGCGGGTGTCGTTGGCCAGCGTGCAGACCCCGGTCACCGGAACCCCGGTGTAGAGCAGCCTGTTCGGCGACCCGGCGCCCAACCCGTTGGCGGCGAGCACATCCGTCGTCGCCCGGCTGAGCAACGTGGCGGACACCTCGGCCGGCGTCGCACTGGGCGTCTCGGCGAGCAGCAACGCGATCGCACCCGTGACGTGCGGGGAAGCCATCGACGTGCCGTGCAACGTGATCGTGGCGGAGTCGGTGGCGTTGTGCGCGGACTTGATCGCCTCCCCCGGCGCGAACAGGTCGAGGCAGGACCCGAAGTTCGAGCCACCGGTGATCTTGGTGGGATCCCTGGGGTCGTCCTTCCAGTCCCGAGCCCTCTCGTCGACCGGGTTGCTCGCGCCGACGGTGATGGCCTCGCTCACGTTGGCAGGACTGTTCTCGCAGGCGTCCTTCTGGTCGTTGCCCGCGGAAACCGCATACGTGATCCCGGATGCGATCGAGTTCCTGAGCGCGATGTCCTCCACAGCGCTCTTTCCCCCACCGAGACTCATGTTGACCACGGCGGGCCGCTGCGCGTGCGCGGTCACCCAGTCGATCCCGGCGATGATCTGACTGGTGGTGCCGGAGTTCTCACAGCTCAACACCCGCACCGAGACGAGCTTGACCTTCTTGGCCACGCCGTACGTCCTGCCCCCGATGGTGCCCGCGACGTGCGTGCCGTGCCCGGCGGTGCTGCAGTCCTCACCGTTCCACCCGTCACCGATGGCGTCGAAGCCCACGCTGGCCCGACCCTCGAACTCGGTGTGCGCGGTGCGAATCCCGGTGTCCATCACATAAGCGGTGACCCCGCCACCGGCACTCTCGGGATAGGTGAACGCGTCGTCGAGCACGGTGGTGTGCTGGTCGACCCGGTCCAGATCCCACGGCGGGTTGGTCTGCGTCCCGGTCGCCCGCACCAGCGAATCGGCCTCGACCCGCGCGACCCTCGGATCGGTAGCGAGCCGCTTGGCCTGAGCCTCCGTGGCGGTCACGGTGAACCCGGTCAACGCCGAGGCGAAGGTCCGCTTGATCTGCCCGCCGTACTTGCCGGCGAGCGCGCCCTTCTCCGCCACCGCCTGTTTCAGCAGCACGATGTACTGCCCCGCAACGACTTCGGCGTTCGCGGGCCGGTACACCTGCCCCTCCTGCGCCGACGCCACACCCGTGGTGATCCCGCCCAAGACCGCGATCGCGGCACCGACGGCAAGCAGCCGTCTCCAACTCCCCAACACAAGTCCCCCAGCCATTCGAATCACTGCCTGGTAAGGCGAATCCCGACTCGGTATCCGCGGCCAGGTCTGAGCAGCTCAGCTCCAGCCATCGGCGTTCGATCCCGTCTCGTAGTCCAGCGGAGTGACGTGCTCCCACTCCCTGCCAGTCGAGCTTTCGTACGCGTGTTGCGCCACGTGGAGCAGGAACTCGGCCTCAGGCCCACCGGGTTCGGTGAACCGGCGAAACCGCCCCGGATCCGCCAGCACAGCCCGGTAAGCCTCTTCCCCTGCCGGCACCACCGCCGCCCGGTACTGAAGAAGGAATCTGACGAGAGAGCTAACCCGGTCGCGCTGGACGGCAACGCCGCGAGCCCCCCAACGTCGCCCAGCAGGCTAATTCCAGCCGTCCGGGTTCGGCTTCATGTCGATCGGAAACGTCCTCCGGCGCTCCATCGGGAACCCCATCTTGTCCTCGTAGTGCTCGTCGGCCAGGTACAACAACCGCTCAGCCGGTAGCTCGGGCACCGTGAAGGGCTCGAACCCCTCCCCCGTGGCCGGCACCTCCTCGAACACCCTCCGGCCGGCGAGGACGCAGGCGCACCTGGCGTACTGGAAACCGTCCTCCGACTGCGGGATCGCCAGGTCCCGCACGAAGACGGGGATCTCCGCGAACTGCCTGCGGTCCAGCCTCGACAACGCCTCGTGCAGGCCGTCGACGAAGTTCAGCAGGTCGTACGTGGGCAGCGGGGCCAGCCGCGCGGAGACCCGCTCCAGCGTGGCTTCCACGTCGGCCTCGGTCCGCAGTTCGTTCTCGCCGATGATGCCCCAGAACTCGGTCACCACAGGTTCCATCGTCGCCCTACTCGATGCCACCGCGCGCTCCGTGTACCGCGAGCAGTCGCTCGAGGCCTCTGGCTCGATCGTGTTCCCGGAGCTGCGCCAGTGCCCCTTCGTCATGACCAGAGGAGATCGCTCGACGCTGGAACTCGTGCTCAGCGCCGAGCAAGTCAGATCCGGGAATGTTCTGATCCGCCAGCGCCATCGAGGTCAAGCTCGCATGCGCGCACTGGACAGCCTGTTGCGCGTCACCCGTGGCACGGAACAGAACCGCGTATCTCATGCAGAGGACCGCTGAGAACGCATCTATGTCCGCGTCATCGGTCAATCCTTCCTCGCTGGGCACCAGCTCCGGAAATCCCTCCAGAACCGCGGCCCTGCCGTCGAAGTTCTCACTCGGCAGGTCCAGGGCCCACAGGTCGTCCAGGTACTTCAGGTACAGCTCGATGTCCGCAGCACGACCGGGATCGTCTCCGCGCAGGCCGGTGAAGAACTGCGCCATCCGTTCCACGCAGCTCGCGACGAAGACCGCGGCTCGTGCGGACTCTCCCGCCACGAGGGCATCGGACACCTCAGCGGCCACTACCATTCAAAGCTCCTCTGACGTGTTGTCGTCTTTCCGTTTCCGGGGAAGACGTTGCCCGTCATTCTGCCGCCGGTCTCCCGGATCCACGGGGCGCACACTCCCAGACAGACGTTGCGCGAGGTGCCGCCTGCGATCGGAATCCAGCCCTGCTGGTTCGCGTAGAGGAAAGCGTTCTGCTCGGCATGCGTTCCCGGGATGTTGGGCACGTGCATCTCACCCGGTCGCAGCGGCACCGCCAACTGGTCGGGCGTCAGGCCCTTGCCGCTCCCGGCGATGAGGTCGACGGGGCCGCGCGGCGTCTGGACCCGGATCACGGCCACGGTGCTCACGTTCTCGCGGTACCACGCGTCCCGTTCGGCGGCGTGAATCTCGCTGGCCCGATCGGAGAAACCGCAGTTGTGTACGAGAACCGGGGTTTCTCCGGCCAGGACGTAGTACGTGTGCAGTTCGTCGACGGTGAGGTTGTGCACCCGTTGCGTGGCCGTGCGTTGCGCCACTGCCGTGACCTGGACGTACGTGCCGGCCGACGTGCGCAGTAGCGCGCCAGGACGCAGGTCCTCGGCCTTGACCCATTCGTCGAGCTCAGGCACCCAGAACGGGTGACCATCCGTCGCGGTGAGCGTGCTGTCGCCCTTGCCGTCATCGTCGGTGTCGATGGTGATGTCGACGAGCGACTTCTGCCCCTGACCCACGATCGTCGCGGTGACGACCCTTTCCTCGGTGAGTCCCGTCGACGGGTCCGTGGCCAGTACCTTGTCGCCCAGCTGGATGTCCCCGATCGGTTTGGCCGAGCCGTCGGCCATCCGCACCTTCGTTTCCGGGGTGAAGCTGTTCTGCTCACAGCCTCCTCGTGACGATGTGGGTTTCGTGCCCA
This sequence comes from Lentzea nigeriaca, assembly GCF_016907955.1. Lineage (GTDB taxonomy): Bacteria > Actinomycetota > Actinomycetes > Mycobacteriales > Pseudonocardiaceae > Lentzea > Lentzea nigeriaca. Next base: position 509,270 of record NZ_JAFBCX010000006.1, read on the forward strand.
TCGGGTCGGTGAGCTTCGTCGGCTGGTTGGCCACGTAGCCGTAGAGGTTGCTCCCGCCGTCGAAGCCGATCGGGTCCTCGCTGAGGAATCGCTGCAGCACAGGGCTGTAGTACCGGGCACGGTTGTAGTACAGGCCGGTGCCGTCGTCCTCACGCCCAGCGAACTGATACGGGTTGCCGCCGTCGTCGCCGGCCGTGTAGGTGCGCCCGAACGGCTCGTACGAATACGAAGCGCCGGCACCGGAGTTGTCGACCAGTCCGAGTGTGCTGCCCAGCCCGTCGACCAGGTACCGGCGAGTCGTGCCGCCGGACTCACGCAGCTGGAATCCGTCGGTGCCGATCGAGGTCATCGTCGCGGTGACGGCACCGTTCACCTTCTCCTGCAACGGGTTGAGCCCGTCGTACAGGTAGTTGGTGGTGACGCCGTTGACCGTCCGCCCCTGCCTGCGTCCATCGGCCGCGTAGTCGAAGCTGGCCGTCATACCCGGTCCGGCCTCGCCTGCGAGTTGTCCGCGGGCGTTCCAGCTGAACGTCGTCACCCCATCGGAGATCAGGTTGCCGTCGGGATCGTGGCTGATCGTCGTGGCACCGACCGCGCTGACGCGGTTCGCCCGGTCGTAGACCGCGAGCCCGAACTGCTCCGGCAGCATCGCGCGGGAGTAACTGCCCGTCGTGCGGACCGGATATCCGGCCGCGTCGTAGTTGTAGGTGAGGTCTCCCAGCACTGTCGTGCCGGACCGGTAAGTGATCGACTTGATCTGGCCGGCATCGTCGTAGGCGTAGGTCTGCGACACCCCACCACCGCCGGGAGCACCGACACGTTCCGGCCTGCCCACCCGGTCACGGCTGATGGTGCTCACAGCGGTGTCGCCTTGGCGCACCTCGGAGAGGTCGCCCACCGCGTCGTAGATGTGCCGGACCGGAGCTCGTCCCGCCACGGTCATCGTCCGGTCTTGCACGGTCTTGCCGTACTCGTAGGACACGGTGCCGTGAGTGGTGGACTCGACCTTCACGCGGTCGAATCCGTCGTAGTCGATCGTCGAGACGCCCGCCACCGAGTCCTCGGTGCGCTTCACCCTGTCGCCGAGGTCGTAGCCGAACTTCGTGGTGCTCTCGGACCCGAACCTGCTCTCCTTGCGCCGGTCCAGTTCGTCGTAGTCGTGTTCGGTGACGATGCCGCGACGGCTCGTGTGCTTCGCCAGGTTGCCGTTGCGGTCGTACTCGGCCAGCTCGAACTTGCCCAGCGGATCGGTGACCTTCTCCACCCGGTCCATCCGGTCGTAGTCGAAGACGGTCTGACCGCCGCGGGCGTCGATGACCTTGGCCCGATTGCCGTTCCCGTCGTACTCATACGCCACGGTGCGGCCGAGCGGATCGGTCACCGAGCGGATCTGAGTCGCCGCATCGAACGTGGTGTCGGTGCTCGCGCCGCGCGGATCTGTGGTCAGCACGGGCCTGCCGATGGCGTCGAAGCCAGTCCGGTCGACCTTGCCGAGCGGGTCGGTGCGGCTGACGACGTCCGCACCGGCGTAGTCGACAGTGCTGGCCTTCTCCGCCGGATCCGTGACCTTGGTGACGAGCCCCTTCTCGTTGGTGTCGTACAGCGTCTTGCGGTTGGCCGGATCCGTCACCGACTTCACCGCACCCCGCGGGTCGAGCTCGTAGACCGTGTCCTTGAGGTAGGTGTCGGTGTACTTGGTCAGCTCGGCGTGCGGCCCGTTGCGCTCCCACTTCTCGGTCCGCGCCTCGGCCGTACCCGCCAGCAGGGTCTTCTCCTTGACCTGGCCGTTGGCGTCGTAGACGTAGGTCGTCTTGCGCTGCAAGGCATCGGTGGTCGCCTTGAGGCGCACGCCGTCGGCCTCGTACTCGTTCGTGGTCGTCTGCGCCAGCGACGTGCCGAACGCCTTGGTGTCGGTCAGCACCGAGCCGCGGTCGTTGAAGGTGAACCGGCGCACGTGGTCCCTGGCGTCGGTGACCTTGGTCTCGACGATGGCGTCGCCGGACTCGACGTACTCGAACTTGGTGAGGCCTCCGTCGGCCGCGGTCTGCTGCTTGACCCTGCCCTTCGCGTCGTACTCGTTGAGCAGGAAGCGGATTTCCCTGGCGTCGGTGATGGTCTTGAGCAGACCGTTCTCCCACGTGTAGCGGGTGGTTCCGCCGCGGATGTCGGTGACGGTCTCCAGGTGGCCTGTCGCGTCGTAGGTGTACGAGACGCGCCTGCCGATGTTGTCCTCAATGGACCGGACGCGCGGCGGGTTCGCCGTGTCGTAGGTGAACTTCACCCAACGGCCGCTGGGCGAGGTGATCTGCGTGACCGGGCCGTTGGCGCGGACCTTGCCGTCGGTGCCCGGTGGTGCCGTGGCTCGGGTGAGCGTGGTCGTGTTGCCGTACTTGTCGCGGATCTGTTGCAGCGGCGCCTCTTCGCCGATCGTCATCACGGAGCCGTCGCGCAGGAGCACGTCCCAGCCGCTGTCGATCCAGCGGACCACCGAGCCGTCGAACTTCGTCGGCGTCGGGTCGGCCTTGAAGACCGCGCCCGCGTAGTCCTTGCCCGGCGAGGTTCTCCGGTAGTGGATCTTGCTGCCGTCCGCCTGGACCAGGTCGAACTCCTGGAAGTCGAACTGACCGATGACGCCGGGCGACCACGGGTAGAGCCCGTAGTTGAAGCTGGTGCCGACGCCGAAGGTGCGGATGTCGGGGTCGCCCTGCTGGTAGGTGCGCTTGATCTCGATCGGCGCGATGTCGTCGACGACCATGTCGACGGTCTCGTCGACCAGCAGGCCGGTCGACGGGTCGACCGGGTCGCCGACCCTGGCACCGTTCGCGCGCGGGGCGATGCGCGGCGGGTTCATGCCGGGGACCGCGGTCATCGCGCCGGTCAGCCGGTAGAACTTGACGCTCGCGTCCGGCACGATCTGCTTGCCGTCCGGCGAAACCGTGCCGTAGCCGTAGATGTGCCAGCCCTTGCCGTCCGGATCGTAGTTCCAGAACTGGGTGCGGGTGCCCGGCGCTTCCTTGGTGTAGTTGGGGTAGATGATCGTGGCGCCCTCGGGGAAGAGGTAGCCACCACCCGGCTGGACCGTGAAGTACACCGGGACCTTGGTGGGCGGCAACGGGAACGGCGGCCGGTCGATCGGGATCGGCGTCAGCGACAGCTCGGTCGCCACGTTGCCGTCCGCGTCACGCACGACGGTGCCCGCGGGCAGGCGCACCTCCAGGCCGGGGATCGACTTGGTGGTGAGCACGGTCTCGCCCTTGGTCGGGCTCGGGACGTGCACGATCGCGGCGGTGTCGATCTCCGGCAGGAACACCGTGTACGGCAGGACGAGCACCTGTCCGCCCTTGACGTCCACGCCGATGTCGAACGAGCCGAACCTGCGGCCGGGCATGTTCGTCGCGGTACCGCCGTCGACCCGCAGGACGACGTGGCCGTCCGGCAGTCCGGTCAGCGCGAACTTGCCCTTGGCGTCGGTGACGACCGGCCGGTGGCCCGCCACGCTGACGGTGACGCCGGCCAGGTCCTGGCCCGCCGTCGACTGGATCTTGCCGACCACGCCGGTGAACCCCATGGCGAACTGCAGCGGCCGGTCCCTCGTCGGCTGCGGGTCGTAACGGGTGTTCCAGTCGGTGCCGTTGAGGTTGGCGCTGTCCGGCTGCCAGCCCGACGCACCACCCGCCGGTGCGCACGAGTCCGCTTTGGACGCGGGCGGGAGCTGCGGTTCCTCAGGCTGGCGCGACCCCTCCGGCGCCGGCGAACCCTTGAAGGGTTCCGGGGCAGGTTCCACGGGAACGCACTTCGGGCTCGCGGGCGGCTTCGGCGGATCGAGCCGCTCCCCCTGCATTTCCTGTGCCGCAACGGTCGCCGGCTTGCTGACCTTGACGGTCATCGTGCCGGTCCCGTACGTGGCGGGATCGAAGACCAGCGTGTACGTGCCGGTCAACCGCAGCGCGGTGAGCTTGAACTGGTCCCTCGACATGAACGAGTGCCGCGGCGAGATCGTGCCGTCCGGCGCGATCAGGCTGTAGTAGGCACCCGAGTTGTGCGGGAACGTGCGCGTGATGTCGAGCTGCAGCACGTCGTTGGCCGTGCCGTCGAACGTCACCTTGCCGTTCTGCCCGATGCGGGTGAACGTGAGCGTCTTGGCCGCACCGCCGATGTCGGCCTTGCCGCCGTCGACCTCACCGGACAACGCGATCTCGAGGTCGCCGACCGCGGGACCGCCGCTGTCCTCCAGCGGTTCGAGCTCGATCTTGTACTCGCCCGCCGCCGGCAAGGCCTGCAGGTCGAACCCGAACGGCACGCTCAGGGCGGTGTACCCGTCGAGCACCGCACCGTCCGGCTTGCGGACCGTCGGCTTGACGAACGGGATGTTCGGCGAGCTGTAGCCGAGGCTCAGCCGCTGCCCCGCCTGGCCGGAGAACCTGGCCACGACCGTCTGCCCCGGAATGGTGATCCTGGGCTTCAGCAACGGCCCGTCGACCGGGATCACGCCGGCGTCGAACGGCTCGGACAGTGCGAGCGTGAGCTCACCCGTGGTGGCGAAGGTCGGGTCGAGCTGGAGCCGGTACTTCCCGGTCTCCGGCAGCGCAGGAACATCGATCTTGTTGTCGACCGGTATCCCGATCAGCTTGTTGTCGGTCGGCTGGTAGAGCCGGGCGTTCATCAGGCCCGGCAGGCTCTTGTCGCGGATCAGGATCTTGAGCGGCTTGTCCTTGACCCCGTCGATGTCGACCCAGACCTCGCGGCCCGGCCGGTCGAAGGTGATCTTGGTCTGCGCGTTGACCGGTGCCTTGCCCGCTTCGGCCTTGGTCGACAGCCAGCCCTTCGCGGTGCCGACCGCCTGCCAGCCGCTCATGAACAGGTTGTGCTCACCGTTCTTCTTGATGGGCACGTTCTTGAGGTCGGCGGTTCCGGTGCGGATCTCGACCTGGTTGTCGTCCGGCTCGACCAGGATTCCTGCCGCCTGGCCCGCCCTTCCGTTCTCCCGCAACGTGTTGTCGGTGATGGCGAACCGCAGCGGCTGGTCCTTCACGCCGGTGAACGGCATGCGCACCGACTGTCCGGGCCGGTTGATCTTCATCAGCGTGCTCGGCCCGTCGACCACGAGCCGGTTCGCGTCGATCACGCCGGACAGCCAGATCTTCCCGGCGCCGAGCTCGTTCGGGCCGAACGTCACACCGAGCTTGAAGGTGCCGGTCCTGCGCGCCTTGAACACCATCGTCGGCCGGTAGTTGTCGAGATCGGCCTTCCAGGTGTTGGTGTAGCCGTCGGGGTGGGTGACGGTGACGTTGAAGATGTTGTTGGGCATGCTGATGTCGGTGACGCCGACGCTCAGCCACTCGCCTTCCGTTGCGGTGAAAGGCATCTCGGACCGCTGCTCGGCCACCGAGACGGTGAACGGCACACCGGTGCCGTCCCTGGTCAGCTTGTCCCCGGTCAGGTCGTGCGAACCGGTGATCCGCACCTTGCCGGCCGCGTTGTCGTCAGGTGCGACGACGATCGTGTAGGTGCCGTTGGCGCCGAACATCGGGATGTCCTGGCGCAGCGTGCTTCCCGCCCACAGGTCGAGCGGGTCGCCCATGGTGCGGCGCGCGAAGTCGCCGCCGTGCGGTGTGAACATCCACATCGCCGAGCGGACCGGGACCGTGTTGTTCTCCAGGTCGAGGTGCACCCGCTCGCCGACCGTGCCGTCGATCAGCACGACCGCGTACTTGCCGGCGGGGATGTCGAGCTCGAGCGGCGTGCCGAGCTGGACCCGGCCGCCGTAGACGAGCTTGTCGACGACGAACCCGCGCGGCGCGATCAGGAAGTCGGACGTGCTGGTGGCCGTGCCACCCGGCGTGCGTACCGAGATCTTCCCGGACGAGGCCGCGGCGGGCACCTCGACGACCAGGCCGGCCGGGCTCGCCTGCTTCACCCGTGCCGTGGTCTGGTGGAACAGCACCACGTTGCGCGCGGGATCCGGGTCGAATCCGGTGCCGGTGATGGTGACGGTGTCGCCGGAGTTGGCGCGGTTCGCCGAGACGGTCGTGATGGCGGGAGCGGGAATGCCCCTGGTGACCACGAACGGGTTGCGGCTGTCCGCGGTCTTGCCACCGGCGACGACCTTCACCGCGCCCGCGCCGGTGCCCGCGGGGACGACGACCGTGAGCCGGTTCGCCGAGGCCGCGGTGACCTGCGCGGTGATGCCGTCGAAGGTCACCCTGTTGTCGGCGGGCTGGACGGCGAAGCCCGTTCCGCTGATCTCGACGGTGCTGCCGATCGGGCCGCGTTGCGGAACCACGGCGAAGATCGACGCCACGTCGGTGCGGTAGCGGTCGGTCGCCTCCAGGTTCCCGGCCGCGTCGTAGCGGTAGGCGGCTGCCTCACCGGAGTTGTTGGTGACGCCCGCCAACTGCCCTGCGGCGTCGTAGAAGTAGTCACGCGGGCCGGCGGGCGCGCCGACCGCGAAGACGTACTTCGCCGGCGCCGACAGCACTCCGCTCGACGTGACCTTCGCCCAGACCGTCAGCGTGCGCTGACCGGAGCGGACCGGGGTGATGTTGATCGTCGCGGTGCCGGTGCCCGCGGGCACCTCGGACGGCGCGGCGTCGGTGTCGAGCTGGTAGCGGAACGCGTCGGCGGTGACGGAACCCTGCGACCGCAACGTGAACGCGCCCTGCTGGCCGAGGCTGCCGTGCAGTTGACCGTCCGCGGGGTAGTCGGTGGACGACACCAGCGGCGTGGACGGCGTCGGTGCCGCACCGGCGACGACGAACGTGTAGGTCGTAGGCGTGGAAGCACTGCCGGAGCTGCCGAGCGCCCACACGACGAGGGTGTGCGTGCCACCGGTCGGCGGAGTGATCTTCACCGAGACTTCACCGGTGCCCGGCACGTCGGTGGTCGCGCCGTCGTCCAGCTTCCAGCGGTAGCCGGTGACGGCGATCGTCCCGGTCGGCCGGAAGGTGAACGTGCCCTCCCGGCCGGCGTCACCGTGCGGCTGCCCGTCGGCCGGATAGTCCACAGAGGACACCAACGGCGCGCCGGGCGCCGGGAGCTGCGCCACCTCGAACACGTAGTTCGTCGGTGCCGAGACCGCGCCCGTGCTGGTGAACGTCCGCACGGTGAGCGTCTGCGTGCCCGCCGTGACCGGGGTGATCTTGACCGCCACCTTGCCGGTGCCGGCGACGTCGGACGTCGGGCCGCCGCCCAGCTGCCAGCGGTAGCCCGCGATCGCCATCGATCCGGTCGGGCGGAAGGTGAACGTCCCCTCCTGGCCGGGCGCGCCGTGCGGGGCGCCACCGCTCGGGTAGTCGAACGAGATCACCTGGGGCGCACCGGGTCCGGCCGGTGGGTCGGCCACGATGAACGTGTGCGTGGTCGCGGGCGACACGGTGTTCTCCGCACCGAGCGCGCGCACGGTCAGCGTGTGCTGGCCCGGCGTCGCGGGCGTCGCCCTGATCTGGACCTCGCCCGTGCCGGAGACGTCGGTGGAGCCGCCGTCGTCCAGCTGCCACCGGTACCCGGTGACCGGGACCGAGTTGCCGGGCTTCAGGGTGAACACGCCTTCCCTGCCGGGCGCGCCGTGCGGCTGTCCGTCGGCCGGGTAGTCGGTGGACGACACCGTGGGCGCGACCGGCGCCTGGACCGGCTGGGCCACCACGAAGGTGTAGGTGGCCGGGGCGGAGGCGAGACCGCCCGCGGTGAACGAACGCACCGTCAGCGTCCGCGTTCCTGCCGAACCCGGAGTCAGGTTGACCGAGATCTCACCGGTCGCGGGCTTCTCGGTCGGTTGTGTGTCGGTGTCGAGCTGGTAGACGAACTTCGCGATGGGCACGGCATCGCCGGGCTTCAGCACGAACGCGCCTGGCCTGCCGGCACCACCGTGCGGCTGACCGTCAGCCGGATAGTCAGGAGAGGACACCAGCGGTACCGCGGGCGGCACCGGTGCCGGTGTGCCGGGACCGGCGGCGAACAGGCTGGGCCTCGGAACCTCGGCTCCGGCGGCGAAGTGGTCGTGCCACTTCGCACTGGCGCCGAAGCGAGCGCCGTCGGAAGCGGCGACGAAGGCGTCCGCCGCGGTGCCACGGGTGAAGCCGACGATGTCGAACTTGCCGTCACCGGTGAAGTCACCGACGCCGGGAAGCTCGTCACCGGGCGCGAAACCCGCGTGCCACTGGCGGGACGCGCCGAACGCTGTTCCGGTCGAGTTCGCGACCGTCACCTGGCCGTTCGAGAACGACAGGACGTCGTCCTTGCCGTCACCGTCGACGTCGCCGACAGCTCCCTTGGCCGCGTCGGGCGCGAAGTTGTCGTGCCACTTCGCAGCAGACCCGAACTGCGTGCCGTCGGACAGCGACACGAACACGTCAGCCGCCTCGCCGCCGGTGAAGTAGACGATGTCGTCCTTGTCATCGCCGTTCACGTCGCCGACAGCGGGCATCTCCGTGCCATGCGCGAAGGAGCTGTGCCACTTGACCGGGGTCGGCGCGAACTTCGTGCCGTCCGAGAGCGCGACCCACACGGCGCCGTCGGTGCCACGGGTGAAGGCGGCGATGTCGTCCCTGCCGTCACCGTTGAAGTCGCCGACCAGCGGGATCTCGGCGTCGGACACGAAGTGGTCCTGCCACTTCGCGGCAGTGCCGAACTTCGTGCCGTCGGACAACGCGACCCAGACACGGGCGTCCGTACCACGGGTGAACGTGGCGACGTCGGCCTTGCCGTCGCCATCGAAGTCACCGGTCAGCGGGATCTCGTTCTGCACCGCGAAATGGTCGTGCCACTTCCAGCCGTCCTGGACGAACTTGGTGCCATCGGACAGCGACACGTACACGGCGGCACCGTCGCCGCGGGTGAACGTGACGACGTCGTCCTTGCCGTCACCGTTGAAGTCGGTCTTGACCTTCTTGTGCCGTGGCGCCTCGGCGACGACGAAGCTGTACGTCGTGGTCGCGGACGCGATTCCACTCGCGTTCAGCGCGCGGACCGTCAGCGTCCTGGTGCCGGAGGCCGCGGGTGTCAGGTTCACCGAGATCTGGCCGGTGGCGGCCACCTCGGTCGGCTGCGCGTCGGAGTCGAGCTGGTAGACGAACTTGGCGATCGGCACCGAGTTGCCGGGCGTCAGCACGAACGCGCCGGGCTTTCCGGCACCGCCGTGCGGCTGACCGTCGGCCGGATAGTCGGGAGAGGACACCAGCGGCGCGGCGGGCGGCGCGGGCGGCGAACCGAGGTAGGACACGGCGAGGGTGGGACGCAGCATCGGTTCCGCGGCCTCGTCGGACAGGAACAGCACGCGCTGCTGCGCACCGGCCTCGTCGCGGAGCTTGACCTCGAAACCGTTGTTGGAGGACGGGGTGTCGACCCAGCCCTGGACCATGGCGGCGTTTTCCCAGATGTGCCAGGTCGGCCTGTCGGTCACGCCGGAGATGAAGTCGGCTCTCGCCGCGATGTCACCACCCGGCGTGGTCCACGCCGTCGTGGTGGACGCCCTGTTCCAGGTGGCCTGGTTCTCCACGAACGGCCTGGTGAGCGGGTGCCCGTCGAAGGTCGCACCCGTTCCGTTGGAGTAGAGCGCCCACAGCGACAGGTCGGCGTCGGTGATCGTGGTGCCCGGCGGGATCGCGTTGAGGCCGTCGAACTTCACCAACGCGCGCGTTTTCCCATAGGTGGCGCCGTTGTTGCCGACCTGCAGCCACGGCGAGCCGGCGAGCACGTCGAGGTTCGCGTTCGGCTGGAGGGCCGAGAGCGTGGTGTCGGCGCCACCGCGGAAGATCTGCCGCACCTGGCCGGCCTTGGGCGTGCGGGTCTGCTGCGTGGCACTCGGGATGAGCTGGCCGTCGCGGGTCTTCGCGACGATCATGTAGTAGTAGAGGTTCCAGTCGAGGTCACCGGCGGAGTCCGGGGTCGGTGTCGCCGTGGTGTCCACGAACCGGGTCGCCTGCGGGGCCACCGAAGTGACCAAAGTGGACGCTGACGGCGTGTACACCTGCGAGATCGACCGGTGCACCTGGTACTCGACGAGGTCGGTGCCCGCGTAGGGAGTCCACGCCAGCTCGGCGCCGTTGGCGTAGGTCTTGGTGATCGGCTGCAGCACGGCACCGGCGCTGCCGTAGGTAAGGATCAGCTTCGGGAAAGTCGCGGTGTCACCGTTGAAGGCGAACTCCGCGGCGTGGTGGATCGCGCCACCGCGGTTGAGCGTCTCGTCGGTCGCCTTGACCATGAAGCCGTGGTTCTGCGCGGAACCGGAGACCCAGGACTGGGCGATGTTGCGGACGTCCCACTCGTTCCAGACCTGGGTGACGTTGGCGCGCTTGACCGCGGTCGACAGACCGGCTTCTGCGAAGGCCGTGTTCGAGCTGTTCCAGGTGACCGTGCTCTCGGCCCACGCGGCGGTGACGCGGCGCGCCTCCATGGTGACGTCGTTGGTGCCGACGTGCAGCTCGTTGTCGTAGTACATCCGCAGCTTCGCGGAGGTCAGGTTCGTTCCGGCAGGCACCACGGACATGTCGAACTTGACCAGGCTGCGCGCGATGCCGGTGTTGTCGGTGCCGACGGACAGCCGGTAGTCGGCGCCGTCGTTGCGGGTGGGGGTGTCCGACCAGATCTGCGCGTCCTGGCCGGAGTTCGACGTCGGCTCGACCGAGATCGTGGGATCGATGACCACCGGGTACTTCCGCTCCGGCGCGGCGAGCCACTCCTGGTCCGCGCGGACGGTCACGGTGATCTTCGGCCCGTGCTGCTCGAACGTCTGCGAAACCTTGTCGCTGTAGGACTTCGCGCTGGAGTCGAACATGAACGGCTTCGGCATCACGTACAGCGGCGGAGCGTCCGCGTTCGCACGGAAGAACGCGATCGACCCGTCGGGCTGCGCCTGCGCGACGACACCGGCGAGGTCCAGCGAGAACCGGTAGGTGGCGTCCTTCGGCGGTGCCGCGAGGGTGATCTTCTCCTTGAGGGAGCCGCGGGTGACCTGGTAGCTGAAGTCCGCTCCGTCCCAGGCACCCCGGTAGGTGACCGAGTCGCGCTCCACCTTCGGGTCGAGTTTCCTGGACTCGCCGTCGAGTCCCAGCCCGACCTGCGTGCCGCTGAACGAGAACTTGGCAACCCGGTCGGTCCTGTCGCCGAACGCGCTGACGAACGCGTTGGTGTCGTTGCCGAACAGGTAGCCGTCACGGGCCTGCTCGCGCACGGTCGTGTCGACCGGCTGCCACTCCCCGCCGGAGTCCTGGAAGTGTTGCGGCGCAGCGGAGATCTCCGCTTCGAGCTGCCCGTTGGACAGCTCGAACACCCGCATCGACGGTGTGCGCCGCTCGGGCAGCTCCCGCACGCGCTTGGGCGGTCCGGACGCCTGCACGTCGCCCTTGCCGTTCAGGGAAGGCAACGAGGAAGGCAGCCCCACGGCCACCAGCACGAACACCAAGGCCAGTGCGAAGAATCTGATGAGCGCGGCAGAACGACGTGGCAGGTGCACTGATCCCCCCAGATCATGCGAGCGCGTGTCAGAACCCCCAGTTGTCGCTGACACTGCGCAGCCCGTGCAGAACAGCACGCTAGCCACGGTCCACCGGGCGACAACAGGGCCGAACAGCCGATCCTCCGCCGCCGCAGTTGACCACCGTCCGGCTCCGGTTGCGGCAAAATCCGGGCCGTGCGGGTACATGTCTCCTTGTTGGCGGCCGTCGCCGTGGCCGCCTCGCTCATCACGATGAGCTCGAGCGGTCAGCCGACCGCCACGGCCGCCACGAGCGCGGAGAGCAAGGTCACCGACCCGGTGCCGCTGCTCGAACTCTCGACCGCGGGCGAGGGGGGCACGTTCTGGACGTTGTCCCAGGCGGAGATGCAGTCGGCGGTCGGCCAGCACGGCATGCGGCTGCGCACCGACGCACGGGTGGGTTACCTGCGCCGCCAGCCCTTCGCCGGTTCCCAGCCGGTCTTCCGGCTGCGCAAACAGGGTCAGAGCGTCTATCTGCTCACCGCGTCGACGGCCGAACGCGACCAGCTCACCACCGGGACGAATCCGCCGTTCCTCGACGAAGGCGTGGTGGGGCATGCCTTCGCGTCCCCGCAGCCGGGCACGGAGATCCTCTACCGCGTGCGCAAGGAGGGTCTCGCCAACTCGTGGCGCCCGGTGCTCGCCTCACGGCTGGAGCAGATGCGCGCGCTCGGCTGGGACAAGATCGACGGCCCGCTCGGCCACGTGTACCCGCGGTGGATCCGAGCCGGGGCAATCTACTTCGGCACGTTCGACGCTGACGGCAACCGGGCCATGATGGACCGCATCGAGCAGTACTACGGCCCGGAAGCCAAGGACGACTGGTGGGGTGGTGTCCGGCACGCCCACGACGGCCACCCCAAGGCGGTCGGCCACTGGCCCGGTGAGGACTTCTCCCACCTGAAGCCCTCGATCGGCTACTACGACGACTCGAAGCCGGAGACGCTGGAACGCCAGATCACCCAGGCGTCCGGCGCCGGCCTCGACCACTTCGCCTTCTACTGGTACTGGAACCCCGGCACCGCCACCGAGCAGTACGCCGCGGGCCTCCGCGCGTTCCTCGCCGCACGCAACCGCGCCAACCTGAAGTTCACGGTGCTGCCGTGCATCCACCCGTGGAACGGCGGCGCGGGTGGCACGCTGCGCATGCCCTCGGGGCAGATCGGCCAGGCAGCCGACCTCCTCGTGAACGACTACCTCAGCCAGCCGAACATCCTGCGCGCCAACGACGGCCGCCCGCTGCTGGAGCTGTGCGACGTGCGCGGCATCGGCAAACCCGACGGCGGTCCCGCGGACAACACGATCAACGCCGAGGCGGTCCGCCAGTTCTCCGACGCGATCAGGGACCGGGCCCGCACGAGGCTCGGCGAGGAAGTCATGATCGTGCTGACCACCGACAACGGAATCCCCAAGCCGGAACTGGGCCTCAACGGGAGCTACTGCCCCGGCCGGTGGGACTACGCCACCGGCTCGTACGAGAACTACGTGACCGCGGAACGCCGTTGGTTCGCGACCATCCCGGACAACCTGATCCGGTGCGCCACCTCGGACTTCGACGAACGCCCGCGCATCGGCATCAGCATCGCCGACCCGGTGCGAGCGGAGGACAGTCCCGAGGAGGCCAAGCGCAAGCTGCACAACAGCTTCAGGTGGTACGAGGATCAGTCTCCGGCCGCCTACACCAGGCTGCTCGGTGACGTCAGGGCCGACATCGACGCCTCCACCCGGCCATCCACTGTGGACAACCTCGTGCTGCTCTACGCCTGGAACGAATGGCACGAAGGCGGCGTGATCGAACCGAACGAACGCGACGGCTGCGCGTACCTCGACGCCGTCCGCGCCGAGCTGCGGCTCCGCAACGGCACCGGGTGCGTGCCCGTGCCGTGAGCCGTCAGAGCTGCTGGTGGTGGTCCAGGACCGCCGTCACCAGAGCGCGGGTGCTGACAGGCGGGCCGTCCGCGCCCATGGCCTGCGCGGTGCTGTTCGTGCCCTCCCAGATGATCGACAGCTGGTCGGCGAGCACCTCGGGTTCCTTGACGCGCAACCGTTCCGCGAGTTCGCCGAACCTGGCGCGCACCCACGTCTTCGCACCGACCGCCCCGCGGTGGGCCGGCAACGTCTCGTCGGGGAACTCGGCGAGCGTCATCATGCACGCGCACCCCCGGAACACCTCGGGACGGATGTCCTCGGCGAGCGCGTCGAACATGGCGAGGATGCCCGCACGCGCATCTTCGCCCGCCGCGGCGACGGCGGCGTCGAAGCGTGCCTGCGCCTGCTCCACCGACCTGGCGACGTAAGCGGCGACCAGGTCGTCCTTCGTCGCGAACGCGCGGTACAGCACGTTGGTCGAGACACCGGCCTCCGCCGCGATCTTGTCCACGCCCGTCGCGCGGATGCCCTGCCAGTAGAACAGGCGGGTCGCGACGTCGAGGACGAGCTCCCTGGTCTCCGCCGCCGTACGGCGCATCGTGGTTCTCCCCTCTTGCTCGCTGCCGTGTCGCACGCTAGCGTACCCCGCTTGTAAGGGAACGTTCCCTTACATCTACTCTGGGGAGACTGACGATGACTGACAAGACAGCGCTCGTGACCGGAGCTTCGCGGGGCATCGGCCGCGCCATCGCCGAACGCCTCGCCGCCGACGGCGCGCTCGTGGCCGTGCACTACGGCTCCAACAAGGCCGCCGCCCTGGAGACCGTCAACGCCATCGAGACGGCCGGCGGTCAGGCGTTCGCGGTGGAGGCCGACCTGGCGCGGAACGACGGCGTCGACCAGCTGATCGAAGGCCTGGGCGGACGGCGGCTGGACGTGCTGGTCAACAACGCGGCGGTGTTCGGCCCCGGCATCGACGCGACCGAGGAAGAATTCGACCGGGTGTTCCAGGTGAACGTGCGCGCACCGTTCTTCCTCATCCAGAAGGCGTTGCCGCTGATGCGGGACGGCAGCCGGATCATCAACATCTCGTCCGGCGTCACCTGGTTCGCGATCCCCGAGACGGTCTACGCCATGACGAAGGGCGCGCTGAACGCACTCGGCCGGTCACTCGCGAACACGTTGGGAGAGCGCGGAATCACCGTGAACACGATCGCGCCCGGCATCACCCGCAGCGACATGAACACGTGGCTGGACGAGCTGCCGGGCGCGAAGGAGGGCGTCTCGGGGATCACCGCACTCGGCAGGCCGGGCCAGCCTGCCGACATCGCGGACGCGGTCGCGTTCTTCGCTGCACCGGACAGCAGGTGGGTCACCGGACAGGTCCTCGACGTCAACGGCGGCCTCTACCTCGGCCCCAGGGCCCCGCTGCACCACTGATCCGATGTGGACAGTCCGGGCACGGTGATCTCCCGTTTCAGCGCGGCGACAGCGCGATCACCGTGCCCGGACGAACCCACCGCATGATCGAGACGAGCGTGCTCGCCGGAATCGCCACACAACCGGCGGTCGCAGCACCGTTCGTCACGTGCACGAAGAACGCGCTGCCCGCACCGGGAACGCGCTGCGAGTTCACGCCCATCACCAGGGCGTAGTCGTACACGGCGCCGTGCTCGAGCAGGTTCTCCGACGTGCTCTCGTTGAACGGGCACGTGCCACGAGCACACCGCTGATGCGTGTTGTAGTCAGGACTGTTGACGTCACTGACCCACCAGTCCGAGCTGTCGAGCTGGAAGTACGACACCCCGGTACCGGGATCGGCCTGCCTGCCGAACGCACCGGTGATCGCGAAAACCCCGGCCGGCGTGGCGGACGACGACTCCCCGTAGGAGCTGGAAATACCGGGCGAGCCGACTTTCGCCGCGGTCGCGCCTACCACCTGCGTCCAGTCGCTCCCGGACTTCTGCCACGTCGACAACGTGGCGTTCGAACCGCCCGCGCCCACGACCGAGATCACCTGCGTCGCACCGGCCACCCGGCTCGCGAACCACGGCGGCTCCGCACTTCGCGCCGTGGGCACGGGCGCCACCACAGCGGCAGGCTTCGGCGCCGAAGAGCTGGTGGACTTGGCCGCGCTGCTGACCGTCGTCGTGGTGGGGACGGCGCTGGAGCTCGACTCCGCAACCGAACTGACGGTCGTCAACTCGGCGGACGTCGTCCGCTGCACGCCCGACTCAGCGACAGGAGAAACCTGCGGCGACTCGGTGGCGGACACCACCACGAGTGCCGCGACGGCCACCACCGCTACCGCGGGACACAAGACTCTGACCGCAAGGGGAAGCTTCGCGAGACGCCGAAACATACCGATCTCTCTAGTTGACGTGTTCTCTTCGATGCAGATCGAGCGCGGCCTGCAAAGCATCCGCCTTTGCCTGAGTTCTCTTCGGAACAGAAGAGGATAAGTTGTAAACCGCCAGCGAGGTAAGCCAGTCCTCTTCGCCCGACTTGAGCACGAGGACAATATCGGCCTGTCTCACGAAAACAAGGATGTCGCCATGAGTGCATCGAACCTCAATCACTTCCACATCGTCCCAGGAAATGCGCCTGGTGCGTTCGAGATTGCACACTTCAATACCATCCGGCGAATACTTCACGCCAGCAATCACGCTGCGCCACGCGCCGTACCCACCCAATGCCGTCGCAAATACACCGACCACGAGACCAAAAATCAGGACCCCGACATCATCGGTTCTCGCATTCGTAATGGTCACAACGCCAACCAGAACGAACCCCAGCGACAACAGCAGCAAGAAATACCGCCACGGCGATCTCATGCGCCCACTACCCAACGAGACCAAAGT
Organism: Lentzea nigeriaca; assembly: GCF_016907955.1. Lineage (GTDB taxonomy): Bacteria > Actinomycetota > Actinomycetes > Mycobacteriales > Pseudonocardiaceae > Lentzea > Lentzea nigeriaca. Next base: position 525,470 of record NZ_JAFBCX010000006.1, read on the forward strand.
TCGCCGCACCCTCAGAGTTCACCGTGCGCCACATTTCAACGGCGGCCTGTTCATTACCTGCGTCCAGTGCCCACTCAAGCACTCCGGTTGGGGTTGCAACTCGCACTATTCGAGAGGTTGGATTGACGGCCACGGCTTCAGCGCCGCTTACACCTCGACTATCGCTGTCCACCGTCTCGACTTCGATGGAGATCGGCCGCCGCTTGAGGAAGCGGACACCTCCGAAGGTGCCAGTGAACGTTACCCTCCCCGGAGTAATCGGGGCAGAGCCATGTCGCCAGCGCCGGCCAAGTCCAGCCTGGATACCTTCAAGGAGACGAAAAGAACACTCGACTCGCACGCTGACACCTCCATGACAAAGGAGGTGGTCACGTCCTCCTTGCGTGCGATTTTATCTCACCGAACCTGCACGACCGCACCAGGTGGCACTTCCGCTAATTTCGGCGATCTCGCCGCCTGTCGAAATATTGCCGAACGGCCACAACGAGCAGTCCGACCGCGAGAGAAAGCCCTGCAAACACGCCGGCAAGGAGAACCGTGATGATCGGATGATCGAACCCGACAGGAAGAGTAACGAGCAGAGTACCCGCGAAGATGATCCCATAGATCCGAACATAACCCATGACACCTCTTGCAGATCCAGCCATGAAACCTCCTGTCTTCAGGCACGAACGGTGGCTGTTCCTGCCGACACGACAGGAACAGCCACCATTACTCATCGTCTAAATATGCCACATCCGCCGAGTGAACAGCAGAGCCTTACTGGTCCTGCGTAGTAGCGTCTCGCCTGCGACACACTCAAGCGCGGGACCACCTTCTTGTACTTGTAGACACCGACAGCTGCGCCGATCCCTTTCAGTCCGACTCCAGCGAGCGCATCGCTCGTCGCACCGCCAACCATTGAGCCGAGTGTCGACTTGATGACTTTTCGGTTCGTGATGCGCTCACCCATGAGTCGCGCGGCCCCCATGTGTGCGAGACCACCGGCACCAGCGCCGATCAAGGCTCCGGCGATCGCCATGCAGCCCAAGCCCGCGGCCGGTCACGTCCACAGAGGACTCGTTCCGTCACGGCAGAAGCAGACACGGTGTCTGGCCGACCGGCGGGGTGGAATCCAGCCGGATGGCGGGTTGTTCCGGACGCCCGGCAGCTGGGAGCGACGCGGAGAACCCACGACACTCAGGACACGGTACTCGGTGAGCACCTGAACGACGCGTGCACAACGCCGCGCCAGCCTGGTTGCGTCCGTCCAAAGAGGAGGCCCGCTCATGTTCGATCGAATGCTGAGCGCCTTCGGCATCGGCGGCCCGTCTGTCGACACCGTGCTGGACTCGCCGCACGCCGTGCCGGGCCGGCCGATCACCGGGCAGGTTCGCATCGAGGGCGGCAGCTCCGACACCGAGATCAGCGAGGTCGTGCTGTCCCTCGTCACCCAGGCCGAGCACGACGACGTCACGGAGTTCTTGCGGCTGGTCGTGCAGCAGGGGCTGCGGGTGCCGGCGGGTCAGCTGGTCTCCATCCCGTTCCAGCTCCCGCTGCCGTGGGAGACACCGATCACCGCGGTCGACGGCACGGCCCTGCCCGGTTCGATCGTGGGTGTGCGCACCGAGCTGATCGTCGCGGGCGCGCCCGACACGAGCGATCTCGACTCGGTGCTCGTCGATCCGCTGCCCTCGCAGAACAAGGTCCTCGACGCGTTCGGGCAGCTCGGGTTCTCGTTCCGCGGCACCGGCGTCGAGGCAGGACGCCAGGAGCTCGAGTTCCTCCCGCCCGCCCAGTTCGCGGGCAGGGTGAGCCAGGTCGAGCTGGCCTTCGTGGCCGACCAGCACGAGCTGCACGTGATCCTGCAGGCCGACGGGCGCCGCGGCGGAGGCACGACCGGCCACCTCCGGCTCTCCCATCAGGAGGCTCTCGTCACCGACTGGGTCGCGGCCGTCAGCGGCTGGCTCTGCCAGGTCGCCGAACGCGGCCGCGATGACCACGACCAGCAAGGTCAGCGGCGCGGGCCGGGCATGCTCGCCGCCGGTGCGGCCGGAGGCGTGCTCGGTGGCCTGGCACTCAGCGGAGTGGCCGACGAGCTCTTCGGCGACGACGAGGGATGACCTTGCTCAACCCACTGGATCTGTCGGTGATCAACGGACCGATCCCCGTCGCGGCGACCGTTGCCGGTGTGCTGGCACTGGTCGCTTTGACGATCCGGAAGAACCGTTCGTGGTGGACCCGAGTCGTGCCGGCTGTGGTGCTGGCGTCCGTGGTGTCGGTGGCCGCGCTGAAGTTCGTGGTCGACCACGTGTGGAAGCCCTGGCCTGAACCACTTCCCGTGATCCTCACCGTGTGGGCGGGCGCGGCGCTGCTCGCGGTGTGTCTTGCGGTGGCGCGGCTGCGGGCCGGGCGGTGGTACTCGCGGGCGCTGAGCGTGGTGCTGGTGCTGGTCGTGGCGGCGAGTGCGATGACGGCGGCGAACGCGTACTTCGGTTTCTACCCCACGTCGCGTGCTGTGCTTGAGCTGTTCACGAACAACCGGGTCGACCTGGACGAGGCCGCGAAGCCTGCCTCCAGCGTGCTGCCCGCCGGAAGCAGGCTCGCCGACGTGTGGCGCAAGCCCGTCGATCTGCCGGAGAAGGGCACGGTGTCGGAGGCGGACATCCCCGGGGTGTTCAAGGCGCGCCCGGCGTGGATCTACCTGCCGCCCGCCTACGCCGCGACACCCCGCCCGCGGTTGCCCGTCGTCGTGTTGCTTCCAGGACAACCGGGGTCGCCGCGCGACTGGTTCGATGCGGGCAGGCTCACCGAGCGGCTCGACGAGTTCGCGCGTGAGCACGACGGTCTCGCGCCGATCGTGGTCGTGGCCGACCAGCTCGGTGCGCGGATGGCGAACCCGCTCTGCCTGGACTCGAAGCTGGGACAGTCGGAAACCTACCTCGCCCGCGAGGTGCCCGCGTGGATCAAACAGCGGCTCACGGTCGACGAGCGCCGCGAGGCCTGGACCATCGCGGGTTTCTCGCAAGGTGGCACATGCGCTGTGCAACTCGCGGTGCGCGCTCCGGACGTGTACGGGAACTTCATCTACCTCACCGGCCAACGCGAGCCTTCGCTCAGCTCCCGCGCCGAGACGATCAAGGCGGCGTTCGGCGGCGACGAAGCGGCGTTCACCCGCGTCAACCCCATGGACATCCTGGCCCGCCAACGGTTTCCGCAAATCGCAGGTGTGATCGTCGCGGGACAGCACGACGTGCTCTACCGCCAGGCGAACGCCGAGGTGTTCGAGGCCTGCCGCAGGGCCGGGATGGACGTGCAGTGGAAGGAACTGCCGGGAGCGCACGACTGGAACGTGTGGCGACCAGGCCTCTACGACACGTTGCCGTGGCTCGCCACCCGAACAGGCTTGAGCAGATGACCATCAGGAAACGAGAGGCATGAGCACACAAATGGACCGGATCACGAGGCTGATCGGCCGGCTGTTCCGGACTGCCCCGCTCACGTGCGGCTTCCTCATCGCGTTCTGGACCGTCGGCGCGCTGATCGGCCGGGACGACGAGGTGCTCGCCCGCATCGGCTTCGGCACCGACAGTCCGTTGTGGACGGTACTCTCCTCCGCGCTGTGGGCCATGGATCTCCCGGGCTACGTGGCGACCACCGCCCTGCTGCTCGTCTTCGGAACGCTGGCCGAACGCAAGCTCGGCACCCTCCGCACCGCGGCGATCTTCCTCGCCTCCCACGTGATCGGTGTGTTCCTCGGCTACGGCGTGGTGCGGCTCGGCAGCGCCCTGGGCTGGTCCTGGCTCGAGTCGCTCACGGGCGCGGTCGCGGCCGGGCCGTCGATCGGTGGGGCGGGACTCGCGCTGGCGCTGACGTTCCGGATGCCGGTGCTGTGGCGGCGCCGCGTCCGGCTCATGACAGCCCTCACGCTGCTCGTGCTCACGTTGTACTCCGGATGGCTGGAGGACCTGCTGAGGCTGACCGGCGGCGTGGCCGGACTGCTGATCGGCGCGTTCTTCCTCCGCCGCGACAAAACCCGCGAGCCGGGAACGCTGACGGAGAAACGGGTTCTGGTCGGTCTTCTGGTGGCGGCGTCGGCGCTCGGACCGGTGGTGGCGATGATGTCGCCGTCCCCGAACGGCCCGCTGTCGTGGTTCTCCGAGATCGTGGCCGTCGCCCAGCCCGCACAGGACGACGTGGACCTCGCGTGCGCCACGGACGCGGTCGAACAGTGCCGAACGATGCTGATCCAGCTGTCCTACGGACGGTTCCCCGCGCTGGTGATGTCCTTGCTGCCGGCGTTGCTGCTGCTGGTGCTCGCGGAGGGCCTGCGCCGCGGGCGGCGGTTCGCCTGGTGGGCGGCGCTGGGTTCCACCGCGGTGTACGCGGCGGTCACCGGGTGGTACGTCGCGGAAGCCGTCCGGTTCCCGGACAACGGTCAGCTGGAGGTCGGCTTCTCCTACAGCGTGCCCATCGTGGCACCGCTCGTCATCACCATCGTGTTGCTGCTGACCCGCAAGTACTTCACCGTGCGGCTCCCCCGGCACGCGATCCGCAAGTTCTGGCGGTTCACCCTGGGCAGCATCGGCGTGTTGTCCGCGCTGTACGTGTTCGGCGGCTACCTGGTGCGCGACCAGTTCACGCCGGAGCCGGGTTTCGTCGGGCTGCTCGCGGACCTGCCGACGCGGTTCCTGCCGCCGGGCTACCTCGGCCTGATGCCGTTGCAGTTCAAGGCGAACGGGCTCGCCGGCACGCTGCTGTTCGAGTACACCGGCGTGGTGTTCTGGCTGATCGTGCTGGCGGGCTTGCTGATGGCCTCGTGGCGCGCGTGGCCGTCGTCGTCGGAGGAAGAGGCGGCCCGCGCCCGCGAACTGATGCGCCGGCACGGCGGTTCGTCGCTGGCGTACATGACGACGTGGCGCGGCAACGAGTACTGGTTCACCCCGGACGGCGAGACGGTGATCGCGTACCGGGTGGTCGCCACGATCGCGCTGACCGTCGGTGACCCGATCGGACCGGCACGGATCGACGCGGTCCGCGGCTTCGCCGAGTTCTGCCAGCAAAACGGCTGGACACCATGCCTTTACAGCATCAGCGCCGAAACCCGGCACGAGGTCGCCGCGCTGGACTGGCCGGCGGTGCAGGTCGCCGAGGACACCGTGATCGAGCTCGACACGCTGGCCTTCACCGGCAAGAAGTGGCAGGACGTGCGCACCGCCCTGAACAAGGCGGCCAAGGAAGGCATCACCGCCGAGTGGTGCACCTACACCGAGGCGCCGTTCGCCATCACCGACCAGATTCGCTCGATCTCCACGGAATGGGTGGCGGACAAGGGTCTGCCCGAGATGGGCTTCACCCTCGGCGGCCTGGAGGAGCTGAGCGGCGAGGGCGTGCGGTGCCTGCTCGCCATCGACACCGACCGCACCGTGCACGGCATCACGAGCTGGCTACCGGTCTACGCCGACGGCGAGGTAGTCGGCTACACGCTCGACTTCATGCGCCGCCGCGCCAACGGTTTCCGCGGCACGATGGAGTTCCTGATCGCCTCGGCCGCACTCGAGCTGAAGAACGAGGGCGCCCGTTTCCTGAGCCTGTCCGGCGCACCACTGGCCCGGTTGGACCGCGGTGAACGCCCCCGGCTGCTGCAGCGGGTGCTGGACGTCACCGGCCAGGTGATGGAACCGGTCTACGGTTTCCGCTCGCTGTTCGCGTTCAAGGCGAAGTTCCAGCCGACCTACCGGCCGATGTACATGGCCTACCCGGACGCGGCCGCACTGCCCCGCATCGCGAACGCGGTCAGCCGCGCCTACCTGCCCCACGTCAGCCCGCGCCAAGCCTTCCGCCTGGCCACTAAGATGATCAGTCGCTCCTGACCAGCCACAGTGGACAGACCCGGTCGGCTCCGGCCAGTCGGCGGGGTCTGTCCAGCGACCTGACGGATGGCCCGTCATCTGCCGCCACCGCGACAGTGTCAGCATGACAACGCAGCCACCACCGCAGGACACCTCAGCTGCGCAGGAAACCTCGACGGACGAGTCCCAGACGCCTTCGATGGGGCGCCTGGTCGGAGTTGACCTGGCCCGCGCGCTGGCCGTGTTCGGCATGTACGTCGTGCACCTCGGCCCCTCCGCGACCAACGCGGAGGGCGTCGGCGCCTGGGTGCACCACGTGGCGGAAGGCCGTTCATCGGCCCTGTTCGCGACCCTCGCCGGGTTCTCCCTGATGCTGATCGCCGGCCGCCTGGAACCGAAGACCGGCCTGGCAGGCCGACAGGCCAAGGCCCGCATCGCAATCCGGGCCGTGATCCTCCTGGCGCTGGGCACCGTGATGGCGATGGCCTACGGCGGCGTGGTGATCCTCGCCTTCTACGGCCTCTACTTCCTGCTGGCCCTGCCACTGGTGCGCCTGAGCGCCAAGGCTCTCGCGATCACCGCGGCGGGCCTCGCCGTCGGCATGCCGCTGCTGGCCTTCACCCTCAGGTCGCTGCTCACCGAGGACGTCAGCGCTGCCCTCAAGGCCTACGACCCCCTCGACCACATCGGCGGCATCGGCGTCCTGGATCTCCTGCTCACCGGCTTCTACCCGGCGATCCCCTGGATGGCGTTCGTCGTCTCCGGCATGGCCTTGGGCAGGCTGGACCTGTCCTCCAGCACCGTGCGGCGCAAGCTGGCCGTGTTCGGCCCCGTCCTGGCCGTGTTCGCCTACGGCACCTCCTGGCTGTTGTCCCAGCTGATCGACGGCGTCCGCGAAGCCGCAGAGATGCAGAGCGCCGCAGGCCCCGGCTCAGGCCCGAAGGACATCGGCTCCGTCGGCGACATGATGCCGCCCAACGCCATCGGATCAGCCTGGTCGTTGCTGACGTCAGGGCCACACAGCGGAATGCCGTTCGACATCATCGGCTGCGTCGGAGTCGCGATCACCGTGATCGTGGGCGCGATGGCGGCCCTCGACCGCCTGCCAGTGCTGCGCCGCCTGGCCGCACCGATGATCGCCGTGGGCACCATGTCCCTGACCGCCTACGTCGGCCACTTCGTGCTGTCGTCCCAGATGTCCGGGCCCTCCGGCTCCTCAGAGGCCACCGTGACCGCAGGCTCCGAGTCCCAGGCGTCCTGGCTGCCGGTGATCGTGTTCGTGCTCGGCGCCATGGCGTTCGCCTGGATCTGGTCCCGCTTCTTCCGCAGGGGGCCGCTGGAGCACCTGCTCAACCTCGCCACCAAGCCGGCGAAGTTCATCCGCTGAGCGGTCAACGACGAAGCGCTCCAAGAGCCCGCCGCGGCGCTTGGTCCTTCTCGGTGGCGACGGCGGAGGCGGAGAGAAGCGTCGCGGCGGCGAGGCTGCCCCAGAGGGTGGCCGGGCCGCGGGAGGCGAGAGCGGTGATGACCGCCGGGGAGACGGCGAGGCCGAAGCCCGTGGAGAGCTGGAAGCGGGCGAGGGCGCGTCCCAGGACGTGGGCCGGGGCGAGGGCGGTGACGAGTGCGGTGGCGCTGCCGGCATAGATGATCTCGCCGAGGGTGCAGACCACGGACACCGCGGCGACGGCGGCGGCACCCCAGCCGTGCCCCAGCGAGGTGGCCGCGAGGAAGCCGAGGTAGGACGCGGCGAGTACCACGCCGGCGAGAGCCAGGACGGTCCGCCGGGAGAAGCGGGACAGCAGGACGGTGACCGGCACCTGCAGGGTGACCACCAGCACCGTGTTGGCCACGAAGATGGCTGCCGACCACACCGGGGATGCGTGCAACTGGGTCACCAGGACCAGAGGGAGCGCGATTTCGGGGACGTTGAGGCAGAAGACGTAGATCACGTTGGCGGCCAGTAGTGCGCGCATCCGGGGTGCGGGCTGGTCGTCCCCGGCCTCGGCCGGGGTAGCGGCCGGATGGGCACGGAGGCGTACCGACCACGCCAAGGCGGCCGCAGCGAGATAGGCGAGGCCGGTGATGGCTGCCAACGCCTGCAATGCGGTGCTGCCGCCCGCCAGGAACGCGGTGGCGAGGAGCGCGCCCACGCCGAGGCCGGCGTTGCGCAGGGCGCGGCCTGCGGCGAGTGCGGCGTCGCGTTCGCGGCCGTGGGCCACCGTGGCCACGAGAGCGGCGTGGGCGGCCGGCCACGCCTGGTTGCCGATGCCGAGGAAGAGCGCCGCTGCCGCGAACAGCCAGACGTGCCCGGTCGGCGTGGCCAGCAGCAGCGCCACGCCCAGCACCCGCACCAGCATCGACGCTGCCACGACCGTGCTGCGTGCGCCCCTGTCCAGCCATCGGCCCACGGCGGGCATGCACACCAGACCCGCGACGATCCCGGCTGTCATGGCGACGCCGGTCACCGGCGCGGACAGCCTCAGCACCATCACCCCGTAGAGCAGCAGAAAGGGCCGCAGCAAACCGGTGCCGAGTGCGTCCACGGCCAGTGCGACGGCATAGCGGGGACCGCCGGAAGCCCTGACGAGCGCGCGGGGCTGGATCTTGGTGATGGTTGCCATGCGTCAACGGTGCGCGCGGCCGCCGCGCCGGCCACGTCGATTGACGAACACCGTCAACCGGCGCGTCATCGGCCATCCGACCAGCGATGATCAGGGGATGGCGCTGAGGATCGACATCACCGGCCTGCCGGCCGAGCGACTGCGGTTCGCCGCTTCACCGCTGGCCGAGCTGACCGCGATGCTGCACGTGCTGGCCGAACCCGGGCATCACCCGCAGCTCGCCTGCTGGGCCGGCGACGTCTGGGCCGGGCTGACGCCTGCGCTGGCCGAGAGGCTCACGGAGGCGGAGTTCCTCTGGCGTTCCTCACGAGCCGACTTCCTCGTCCCCGCTCGTCCCCGGCCGAGCCTCGCCGAGGAGTTGGACGACGTGGACCGGATCGACGATGAAACCTATGTGACCGCCGCGCTCATCACCACGTGCGGCAGCAACCGAGTCCACTTCGCCGCGCCGTCACCGCTCGCGGACGCGACGGCGCGCGAGCGGGCCCTGGACCTCGCCCAGGCCCGCGGCGCGCGCCAAGAGGCGTTCGCGGAACGGTTGCTCGCGGACCCCGCGGCTGTCCGGGCACGGGTGCGTCACACGCTCGAACAGTGCGCCGAGGCCTTCTTCGACGCCGCCTGGACGAGTGTCGCCGGGCAACTCACCGCCGACCTGCGCCTGAAGAACGACCTGCTCAAGCGCCAGGGCGTCGGGGCGGCACTCGCGTCGGTCTCCAGCGCCGTCACCCTGACGCCGGACGGCAACCGCATCGTCGTGGACAAGCTGCAGGACAACGCGACCGCCGCCCACGACTCCGGAGTCACGTTCCTCCCCAGCGTCTTCGGCCGCCCGCATTTGGTGGCGGTCCACGCATCGGGGTGGCACCCGGTGGTGCAATACCCCGTGGCCGAGGCGAGTTCGGCGGAGCCGGTGTCACTGGAAACGGTCACGCTACGGCTGGAGGCACTCGCGCATCCGGTACGGCTACGCCTGCTGCGCACCCTGGCCCGCGGCCCGCACACCACCGGCGAGCTGGCCCACGCCTGGGAACTCACGCCCCCGGAGGTGTCCCGCCACCTCGCTGTCCTGCGCCGCGCGGGCCTGCTCACGACCCAGCGGCAGGGCCGCTACGTCCGCTACACCGTCAATCTGTCCGACCTGACGGCGCTGGGGACCGACCTGCTGGCGGCTGTTCTGCGCTGAGCAGCCTCAATTCCGGGAACGAGCGGCGGAGAGATCGAGCCCGTCGACCCCAACAGCCGACATCAAGTCCAGCGCGAAAGTCACCTGTGGAACAGGAAGTTTCTGTGTGAAGTTCGTCTGGGATTGCGCTACCCGGTGCGCGGCGGCTGGCCGCGGTGGCGGGGCGGATCGACACGATGGTGGCCGGGGCAGCACCCGCCATGACGGAGCGGTGTGCTGCCCCACCTCCACCTCAGTACTCGAAAGCTGCGAACGCCTGAGCGGAGCACTTGTCCGCGGCGTTGTTCCGGTCCTCGCACACCTTGATCAGCGCGCGCGCCTTGCTGGAACTGGGCTTCAGCCGAGTAGACAGGTTCGCGGGCACGTACTTCATGCGTGAGGTACGACCGGTCTGCTGCTTGCTCACGTCCAACCACATTTCGGGGGCGCCGATGAACGGGCGCGTCCAGAACTGGAACTGGACTTCCACGTAGACAGGGTTGCCGTTGTTGGACATGTCGACCATGTTGATGCCCGCCGTCGCGTACACCCCGCCGTTGTTGGCGAAGTCGCCATAAGCCTTGGCGATCGGCGTGGACCCGTTGTAGGCGGTGACCGCCCACGGCGTGCCGGCCGCTTGAGCCTGTGCCGGCAGGAGCAGCCCTGCCGCGGCAAAGGCGGTCATGGCGGCCGCCGTCACTTTCACCAAGCGACCTTTGAAGGTCTCGGCATTTCCCCTCAGCCGAATCCGAGCCATCTGTGTTTCCCTCTCGCCATTCCTTGTTCGAATGTGTGGCCACTACTTCAGCAGCGGCCACCCTGCCGAACGCGCGATCCTGGACATGGCTGGACGAACCTGGACAGTCAGAGTTCCGCAAGAGCGGTGCGCAGCCGTTCCGCATGCGCGACGCCCATGGCCTCGTACCGTTCGAGCGCCTTCCGCCAGTGCCGTTTGGCGCTCTCGATCGCACCGGTGGCTCGTGCGACTCCGCCGAGCCCTTCCTGTGCTCTGGCCTCCTCCAGCCGGTACCCGTGTTCGCAGGCGAGCGCAAGCGCGTCGTGATGCGCCTGCCTGGCGGCGACCTGGTCACCGGTCCGACACCGGGCGAAGCCGAGGTGGTTGAGCAACTCGGCTTGCAGATTCAGGTCGCCGACCTCCGTGGCGATGACCAACGCCTCCTCGTAGCGGTCGATCGCCAGGTGGTGCTCGCCCTTTGCCGCGTGCACCGAGCCGAGGAACTTGACCACGAACGTCTCACCGACGCGGCTGTCCAGCTCGCGGTAGCCGGTCAGTGCCTCTTCGAGCAGCGACACCGCCTCGCTGTGCTCGCCCAGCTGGTTGAGCACGTTGGCGACGTTGGTCGACGCGTGCGCCACGCCGAGATCGTCGCCGAGCATCTGGAACGTGCGCAGCGCCTCGCGGTGGTTGGCGAGCGATCTGTCGAGCTCGCCGCGCTGTTCCAGCGTGGTGCCGAGGTTCATCCGGTTGATCGCGACGTTGTGCTTGTTGCCTGCTTCCTCGGACAACGCGATGGACTTCTCCAGTGTCTCAACCGCCTCGTCGAACCGGCCCAGCTCACCGAGCGTGATCCCGATGCTGTTCAAGACCGCCGACTGACGCTCTGGGTCACCCACCACCCGCCAGATGTCCGCGCTGCGCCGCAACCAGCCGAGCGCGTCGAGCTGGGCACCCATCGCCTCGGCGGCCACACCGAGGCCCCGCAGGGCTTCCGCCTCACCGACCAGGTCACCGTCGGCCTGGGCCGAACTCAATGCCGTGCGTTGCATGCGCATCGCCTGCGCGGTGCGAGAAGTCGTCTCCAGGTGCCGCTTGGCAATCTCGGCGAGCCGACGTGCCGTCGCGCCGAGCCCGACGTCGACGGCGAGTTGCACGACCTCGACCACGTTGTCCGCCTCCGCGGTCAACCACGCACGTGGGTCGGCGAGCCACGCCAGATCCACTTGTCCGCCTCTGTGGAACTGCGGATAGACCTGCGTGAAGGCCGCGGTCAGAGTCTCGACGTAGTGGTCGATCAGCCTCACCTTGGCGGGACCGGTGACGGCTTCCGGCTGTGATGTGACGAGCTCACGGCTGTATTCGCGCAGCAGGTCGTGCATCTCGTACCGGCCGTTGCCCTGCACGAGATTCGCTCTGACCAGCAAACCGATCCGCAGTGCGGCGTCGGCCAGGTCGCCGCCGATGAGCGCCGCGGCGGCGGGCACGTCGAAGTCGCGGCCCGGATGACATCCGAGCAACCGGAAGAGCTCGGCCGCTTCCGGGCTGAGTCGCCGGTAGGACCACGAGAACACCGCCCGCACCATGCTCCGCGGATCACCACTGCTGTCGAGAAGATCGAGTCGCTCGGCTTCGAGGTGTCCGACGACGTCCTTGAGCGGCTCCAGGCGTGCGAGTTCGGCCACGATCCTGATCGCGAGCGGCAACCGGGCGCACAGCTCGGCGAGTTCGGCCGCTGCCTCGCGCTCGTAGTCGACACGTTGGCCGAGCAGGCTCTTGAGCAGCAGCAGTGCCTCGTCCGTCGTCAGCACGTCGAGGTCCAGCCGGTGCGCACCTTCGATGACCGACAGCCCGGTCAACGTGTCGCGGCTGGTCACCACGGTGAAGCAGGACGGCGTGGCCGGCAGCAGGGGCCGCACCTGTTCGGCGCTGCCCGCGTTGTCGAACACCACCAGCATCCGTTTGCCGGCCAACGCCGACCGCAGCGAACCAACGCGTTCGTCCAGCCCGTGCGGAACCTCCTTGATTCCCAACGCGTGCAGCAGCGTCAACGCCGCATCGGCTGCGGACACCGGCGCACCGGGGTCGTATCCACGCAGGTTCAGGTAGAGCTGCCCGTCCGGGAACCGCTGCGCGACCCGATGGCCCCAGTGCACTGCCAGCGCGGTCTTCCCGACACCGGGCGTGCCCGCGATGGCCGACAGCACCACGGTCCGGTTCGGATGGCCCAGCAACCGGTCGAGCTCCTCGAGTTCGGCCGCGCGCCCGGTGAACGACGTGACGTCCGCCGGCAACTGCCGGGGCACCACCACGACCGCTGCCTGCTTGAAGGTGTGCTCGTGCGCCGCAACACGGTCCCAGGCGTCGGCCCACCGCGCGTGATCCTCTGGCCCGCCGTCCAACGCGATGACGATCCGGTCGAGCACCTCAGCGGGCAACAGAGTCTGCCCGGTCAGATAGGTGTGGACGGTCGAGCGCGGCACGTCGATCCTCTTGGCCAGCTCGGCCAGCGACACCCTGGTCCGCCCACTGCCCCGCGCCGCGTTGCCGCGCAACAACTCCAGCTCACGAACCAGATCGGCCCGCGTCCGGATCCGACTTGGATCAGCGCCCACAACCCCTCCACGCGGTGACCCACCGCAGCCCGACCACGACACAAGGTAGCCGACTCGACCTCCGGTTACGGCCGAGACGCCGAAGCATCGAGTGCTTCGAGCAATCACGAACCAAGTGCAGCCTCAGCCTAGCTATACCGGCCTGCGATCAAACTGCCGACGGCATACCCGACAGCCTCACGGCCAACCGAACCCCACATGTCCAGACCGCTTGCCGCGTAACAAAAGCCATGCCCCTCACACCGTTGGTGAGAGGGGCACGACGATCACCCATTCCAGTGACCAGCACACCGGTCACGCCGAAGAAGCGCGAACCCTGACCCTCATACCGCCAGTTGAGTCCACAAAGGATCGTCACCAGCACAAACAATGGCACACTTGACAACGACGGAATCGCTGAGGAATCCGTGTGCCAAAGCCGGCGGGTCGGATCCGCCGCGGTCGCGGCCGGCGCAGCTGTCGGGACTCCGGCCGTGCAGGCACATCCCCAGCCCGGAAGCAGGCAGAAGCCCACGGTGGTGCTCGTGCACGGTGCGTTCGCCGACGCCTCCGGCTGCTACGGCGTTGCCGCGCAGGGCAGCGACTTCGGGGACAACTCGAACTCCGGCTCCTCAACGACCCGTAACGTGGCTACAACGGTTCAGAAACGTGGGCCACGGACGCTGTCCGTATGGGTCGGCCGGTTCCTACCGCCACGCACTGCCCGTACTGCTCGTTTCAGTGCGGGATCCGTGTGGTGGCCGGAAACCGTCCTGCGGTGCTCACCCCCTGGGAGGACTTCCCCACGAACCGGGGCGGGTTGTGCGGGAAAGGCTGGCGCGCCGCGGAACTGCTCGACCACCCCGAACGGATCCTGGTGCCACTGGTGCGGTCGCACCGGGATGCCCCTCTGCGGCCGACGTCCTGGGACGACGCGCTGGACCGCATCGTGGTCGCGGTGCGGCGCAGTCAGCTGAGGTACGGCCCGGACAGCGTGGGGTGCTTCGGTGGCGGGGGTCTGACCAACGAGAAGGCCTACCAGCTCGGCAAGTTCGCCAGGGTGGCGTTGCGGTCGGCGTCGATCGACTACAACGGGCGGTTCTGCATGTCGTCGGCGGCCGCGGCCGCCAACAAGGCGTTCGGGATCGATCGCGGCATGCCGTTCCCGGTGCAGGACATCGCCAAGGCCGATGTGATCATGCTCGTGGGGAGCAACCCGGCCGAGACCATGCCACCGGTCATGCAGTGGTTCGACGAGGGGCGCGCGGCCGGTGCCCGCCACATCGTCGTCGATCCGCGTGCCACCCCGACGGCCCTCGGTTCCGCACTGCACCTGCAACCGGTGCCCGGCACCGATCTCGCGCTGGCCAACGGGCTGCTGCACCTGGCCGTCCGCGAAGGCCTCGTCGACGAGGAGTACGTCGCGACGCGCACCGCCGGTTTCGAGGCGGTGCGCAGGACGGTGCGGGCGTACTGGCCGGACCGGGTGGAGCGCATCACCGGGGTGCCGACCGCCGCGATGCGGGAAGCGGTGCGGCTGCTGGGTGAGGCGTCCTCGGCGATGGTGCTGACCGCCCGCGGCGCCGAGCAGCACAGCAACGGCACCGACACCGTGCTCGCGTTCGTCAACCTCGCACTGGCCCTCGGTCTGCCGGGGCGTCCGCACTCCGGGTACGCCACGGTCACCGGTCAGGGCAACGGCCAGGGCGGGCGTGAGCACGGGCAGAAGGCCGACCAACTGCCTGGGTACCGCGGGCTCGACGACCCGGCCGCGCGTGCCCACGTCGCCGCGGTGTGGGGTGTCGACCCCGGCGAACTGCCAGGGCCGGGTCGCTCGGCGTACGAGATGCTCGACCGGCTCGGCGTCGACGTGCGGGTGCTGCTGGTCATGGCGTCCAACATCGCCGTGTCCGCACCGCGCAGCGACCACGTCGGGAAGCGCCTGGGGGCACTGGACTTTCTCGTCGTGTCCGACTTCTTCCTGTCCGAGACCGCGGCGCGCGCCGACGTGGTGCTGCCGACCGCGCAGTGGGCCGAGGAGGACGGCACCGTCACCAACTTCGAGGGCCGGGTGCTGCGGCGGCGGCGCGCGTTGCCGCCGCCGGACGGAGTGTGGACCGATCTGGAGATACTGCGTGCCCTCGCCGACCGGCTCGGCCGTGGCCGGTACTTCGCCGACGATCCACGCACGGTCTTCGACGAGCTGCGCCGGGCCAGTGCCGGAGGTCCCGCGGACTACGCCGGCATCACCTACGAGCGCATCGACGCCGAACAGGGCGTCTTCTGGCCGTGCCCGGCGGAGGACCATCCGGGGACGCCCCGGCTGTTCACTGAGCGGTTCGCGACACCGGACGGCCGGGCCCGCTTCCATCCGGTCGAGCACAAGGAGCCGCGGGAGGTGCCCGACCACGAGTTCCCCTACCGGCTGACCACGGGCCGGTCGCTCCAGCATTACCAGTCGGGTGCGCAGACCCGGCGGGTGCCCGCGCTGATGGCAATCGAGCCGGACGCCTACGTGGAGCTGCATCCGACCGTCGCTCGCCGGGTCGGCGTCAGCGCGAACGAACTGGTGCGGCTGCGCACGCGCCGCGGCACGGCGGTGTTCCGGGCGCGCATCACCGAGAACATCCGGCCGGACACCGTCTTCGTGCCGTTCCACTGGGTGGGCGCCAATGCGCTGACCAACCCCGAGCTCGACCCGCGCTCACGAATGCCGGAGTTCAAGGCCTGCGCGGTCTCGGTGTCCAGGATCGACTGAGAGGAGCCCTCCAAGTGCATTCCACACCACGATTCCTGCAGGGCGTCCGCGCCTTCGAGGGTCAGGGGCTGGAGAAACCGTTCCTGCTCGATCCCGCGCTGGCCTATGTGGTCCCGCTCGGGAGCACAGCGCAGCCACTGTACTTCCGGGGCGGGAACAGCACCGGGGAGCTGGTGTACGTGGTGCTCATGCGCGACGGGCAGCCCATGCGCTACTTCCCCATCGGGGCGAGGGAATCCACGCACGTCGCACTACGGGTCGTCGAGGATCTGCTCAGCGACACCCGTGTCGAACTCCATGCGGCGGCACCAGAGGGGCTGTCCGGAACACTGGTGGTCGATTTCGGCATGGTCGAGATCTGAGGGGGAAGCTGTGACGAACCCGCAGCGGCTGGTGGTCGTGGGCAACGGCATGGCCGGCGCCAGGGCGGTGGAGGAGATTCTCCACCGCGGCGGTGACCGGATGTTCTCGATCACGATGTTCGGGGACGAACCGTACGGCAACTACAACCGCATCCTGTTGTCCGGTCTGCTGGCCGGCACCGACGACGCGGAGGAGATCTTCCTCAACCCCGTGGAGTGGTACCGGGACAACGGGATCACGCTGCACGCCGGGGTCCGTGTCGTGCGGATCGACCGGTTCGCCAAGCTGGTGCTGGCCGACGACGGCTCGGTCACGCCGTACGACAAGCTGATCATCGCAACCGGCAGCCGGCCGTTCTACCCGCCCGTCGAGGGAATGTGGCGTGACAACAAGACACTCACCCCGGGCGTGTTCGGCTTCCGCACGCTCGACGACTGCGCCGCGATGGTTCACCACGCCCGCGAGCACCGGCGAGCCGTGGTGATCGGCGGCGGTCTGCTCGGCCTGGAGGCCGCGCACGGCCTGCGCGCGAACGGACTCGAGGTGCACGTCGTCCAGTCGGCGCCGCTGCTGATGAACCAGCAACTCGACACCCAGGCCGGACACGTGCTCCGCCGTTCGGTGGACAAGCTCGGCATCACCGTCCACACCGGACAGCGGCTGACCGCCATCCGGCACGAGAACATCGTGACCGGAGTGGTCTTCGCCGACGGGTCGACCATCGACTGCGACATGGTCGTCGTCACCGCGGGGATCCGCCCCAACGTCGGGCTCGGCATCGTCTCCGGACTCACGGTGGAACGGGGAATCGTCGTCGACGACCAGCTGCGCTCGATCGACGACGACGACATCTACGCGGTCGGGGAGTGCGCGCAACACCGCGGCGAGGTCTACGGCCTGGTCGCGCCGCTGTGGGAGCAGGCCGTGGTGCTCGCCGAGCACGTCACCGGCCACAACCCGCACTCCGCCTACCACGGGTCACGGACGGCGACGAAGCTCAAGGTCGCCGGGATCGACGTGGCGACGATGGGCCTCAAGCAGCCGGAGCGGGAGGACGACGAGTTCGTGCAGTTCTCCGAGCCGAGGCACGGCGTGTACAAGACCGTGATCATCCGCGACGACCGGCTCGTCGGGGCGACCCTGATGGGCGACGTGAGCAAGGTCGCCTTTCTCATGCAGGCCTTCGACCGCGGGCTGCCCCTGCCCGAGGAACGCATCCAGCTCCTGTTCGACATCGGCACACCGGCTCCGTCCGTCGGCGCGGCCGAACTGGACGACGACGCCCAGGTCTGCAACTGCAACGGGGTGAGCAAGGCCGATCTCGTCACCCGCGTACGGGCGGGGGAACGCACGCTGTCCGGGGTCATGAACGCCACCAGGGCGGGCAAGGGCTGCGGCTCGTGCAAGGGCCTGGTCGCCGACATCGTCGAATGGGCCGCGGGCGGGAAGATCGAGGACGATCCCGCGGCGAACTGGTACGTGCCGTGCATCCCGATGGACAAACCGGAGCTCATGGCCGAGATCCGGTCGCGGGGGCTGCGGTCGGTCTCCGCGGTGTTCGCCGAACTCACCCGCGACGGGCGGCCGGACGCGGCGAGCAAGATGGCGCTGACCTCGTTGCTGCGCATGATGTGGGGCACGGAGTTCGTCGACGAGCGGGACGCCCGCTTCGTCAACGACCGGGTGCACGCGAACATCCAGAAGGACGGCACGTTCTCCGTCGTCCCGCAGATCAAGGGCGGGGTGACCACCCCTGCGGAGCTGCGCCGGATCGCCGAGGTCGCAGAGCGCTACGACGTGCCGCTGGTGAAGCTCACCGGTGGACAGCGCATCGACCTGCTCGGCGTGCGCAAGGAGGACCTGCCCAAGGTATGGGCCGATCTCGGCATGCCGTCCGGCCACGCCTACGGCAAGAGCTTCCGCACCGTGAAGACCTGTGTCGGCTCCGACTTCTGCCGGTACGGGCTCGGTGACTCCACCGCGCTGGGCATCGCCATCGAGGAACGCTTCAAAGGCCTGGAGAGCCCGGGCAAGCTGAAGCTGGCCGTCGCCGGCTGTCCGCGCAACTGCTCGGAGGCACTGGTCAAGGACCTGGGCGTGGTCGCCGTCGAGGGCGGTCGCTGGGAGATCTACGTCGGCGGCGCGGCGGGCGCGCACGTCCGCAAGGGCGACCTTCTGACCACAGTGGACAGTCCCGACGAGGTCATCACCATCACCGGGCGGTTCCTGCAGTACTACCGGGAGAACGCCCGGTGGCTGGAGCGGACGTACGCCTTCGTGCCCCGCATCGGCATCGACCGGGTCCGCGCCGTCGTGGTGTCCGACAGCGAAGGCATCGCCGCCCGGCTGGACGCGGCGATGCAGGCATCCGTGGCGGCCTACCGTGATCCGTGGCTGGAAGGGGAGAAACCCGTCACCCCCGGTCAGTTCCGCACCGCGCTCCCGCTGATCGACCTGCCACAGGTGCCGGTGCGATGAGCGCGGAGCACCCGGTAGCCCGGGCCGACGACATCCCGGTGGGCGAAGGCCGCGCCCACGTCGTCGCCGGTCAGCAGATCGCCGTGTTCCGGTTGCGGGACGGCCGGATCCGCGCCGTCCAGGCAACCTGCCCGCACGCGGGCGGCCCTCTGGCCGACGGCCTGGTCGACGACACCGTCGTCATCTGCCCGCTGCACAACCACACCTTCGACCTCGCCACGGGCTGCTCGACCACCGGCCAGCCAGCGGTCCGCACGTACCCCGCACACGTCGACGACAACGGCAACATCATCGTGTCCGTGCCACAACCATGACATCGGCAGGTCATGCGGCCTCGGCCAGTTCGCCCCATCGCCGCCAGGTGGCGAGGAGCGGTCCGGCGAACCCGTCCGCCAGCGTCTCGAACGTCGAACCGGCCGTGCTGCCTACTCCCCGCCGGGCGGAACCGACTTCCTGACGTCCACGAGAATGTCGATCACGTCGCACGCCATGGCCACCACGTCGTCGAGCTGCTCGGCGAGGTCCATGTCGGTGAAGGTGAAGCACGCTGTGCCGTCGACGACGTCCACAGCCGGTGGCTGATACGACTCCAGCTGGGCGAACACCTTCTTCGCGGTCTCTCCCGCCACGAGAGGCGCCAGGCTGCCCAGGACCCCGTAACGCCGGGCGCCCTGGATGGGGTTCAGCTGGAGGTCTCCCGTCAGTTCCGGCGCGTCCACGGCCACCACCAGGCCCGGGACGACGGCCCACCTGACCGGGACGCCCTGCCAGGTTCCCGCGCGCACCGACGAGGCGAAGACGGCGACCCGCATCGCCCGCCCGTTCCGGGTTCCCGCCAGCGCCACGTGCCGCGTCCGTTCGGAAGCCCCCATCCGCCCCGCGGGCACGTCCTCATCGTCGGGGACCTGCCGCCACAGGGGCTCGCGCGCCTGGCGCCGGAGTGCACCGGTGGCGACCGAGAGGGAGCGGGCCTGGGCGTTCTCCTGCCCGACGTTGACGATCGACACCACGGCGATAATGATCAACAGGAGGACCCCGATCACCATCAGGACCTGCAGCAGACCCATGCGCCCTCCGAGGAGCGTTGTGCGGCATGGCTCCCCGGTCGCGGGAGGCCCCTCATTGGACTACGCGGCCGGCTCCGCTTCACTCCTTTCCGGGCGGAGTCACCTTCTTGACGTAGAGCAGCTGGTCGCCCGGCTCGATCGCATCTCGTGGCCGTCTTCGACCCACCGAAGATCGCCCGTCCGATCGTCGCGGTCCGTGTCTCCGTTGCGACACCAAGTGAGAACGGGGATGTAAAGCTCGGCTCGAAACTGACAAAGTATCCGCGTGCCAAATCCTGCACCGGCGCCGGAGCCGGTCCGACTGCTCCTCGTCGAGGACGATCAGGAAACGGCGGCCATGCTGGCCGAGCTGTTCGCGGACGAGGGCTACGAGGTCGACGTGGCCCTGGACGGGCAACAGGGACTGCACCTCGCGCTGAGCCGCAAACCGGGCGTCATCGTGCTCGACCGGGGACTACCCGCGATCGACGGGCTGGAGCTCATGGTCCGGCTGCGGCGGGTGGGAGTGACCGCGAAGATCCTGATGTTGACCGGCCACGGTGACGTCTCCGAACGGGTGCGAGGGCTGAACGCCGGCGCTGACGACTACGTCAGCAAGCCGTTCGACCTGGACGAGCTGATCGCCAGGGTCCGGGCCCTGCACCGCCGGCACCTGGAACACACCGATCTGCTCCCTCTCGGCCAGGGGTACCTCGACCCCCGCCAACGCGAGGTGCTGACCTCGAAGAGAGGCCTGGTCCAGCTGTCCGCTCGCGAATGCGACTTGCTTCGCACCCTCGCCGTCGCTCCCGACGTCATCCGCCGGCGTTCGGACCTCCGCACCCAGGTATTCCCGGAAGCCACCTCGGAGTCCATCGTGGACACATATGTGCACTACCTGCGCCGCAAGCTGGGGCGCGAGGCCATCCACACCGTGCACGGTCTCGGTTACCGCGCCGGGGTGGTGTGATGACCGCGCTCACCCGCACCCGCTGGTCGATCACCGCACGGCTGACGCTGCTGGCCACGGGGATCGTGCTGTTCATCGAGTGCCTCATCTACCTCATCACGGCGCACATGCGCGAGAACGACACCCGCCACGACCTGATGTGGGCGATGGAGCACTCGTCGATCTCCGTGCCACCCGCGTGCACGTGGCTCGTCGTCGAACGCGATGGCGTGGTCACCGGAACCCCCGGACTGCCCGCGGGCTTCCCGTTGTCCGAGAGCCTGCGCCACGCCGGCGCGCCGCGGTTCGAGCAGATCGAGCTCGACGGGCAGAGCTATCGCGTCCTCACGCAGCGGCGCGGCGACGAGGCTGTGCAGGTCGTCCTGGACGAGCGGTTCCACTTGCTGGAGCGGCAGAACCTGCTGTTCGCGTTCAGCGTGGCGCTGCTGCTGTCCGCGCTGACCGTGGTCGTCGTCGTCCCCGCCGGGAGCCGTTTCCTCTTCAACCAGGCGATAAAGCCACTCAACGAAGCCCTGGCGCGGCAACAGCGGTTCGTCGCCGACGCGAGCCACGAGCTGCGCGCACCCCTGACCCAGCTGCACACCAGGGCACAGCTGCTGGCGCGCAAGGTGGACAGGATGAAGTGTCCGGAAGCCCTGGCCGAGGAGATGAGACGGCTGGTCAACGGCACCCGCCAACTCGGTGACGTGGTCGACGACATCCTCCGCTCCGCGATCTCCGCCGAACAGCCGCGCTCCGCCCTGGTGGACCTGGCGGAACTGGCGAACGAGGTGGTCGCGGCAGAGGACGCGCGAGCCTCCGAAACGGGACTGGTGCTGGAGGTACGGCAGGCACCGGGCCAGTTTCTGGTGCCAGGAGAAGCGTCCGCGTTGCGCCGGGTGGTCATCGCGTTGGTGGACAACGCGATCGGCCACACGCCGGCGGACGGCACCGTCGTCGTCACCCTGGAGACGCCGACCCAGACCACGGTCCGGTTGTCGGTGCGCGACAACGGAATCGGCTTCGACCAGGCGGACGAGAGGTCGCTGTTCGAGCGCTTCAGCTGCGGCACGGCGGGACAGGGCCAGCGGTTCGGCATCGGGCTGTCGCTCGTCCGCGAGATCGTGGAAGCCCACCACGGCACGGTGTCAGCCGAGGGCAGGCCGGGCGTCGGCGCGGTGTTCACCGTGGACCTGCCGGCCGCGACGCCGGCGATCACGTGGCCCTCCACGGCGCCGGTCTCGGTGACGCCGCGGGCCAGGTCCACGGGAGTTCACATCGCACGGCGGTAGTCAGCCGGATCGGGTTCCACGACGAGGAACGGCTTGCGGGTGCGGAAGCGCTCGTCGGAGGCCATGGTGACGACGTCGGTCGCGACGGAGGCCAGCGGCGAGCCGGGCCGCCAGACCAGCATGGTGCGGCACCAGAGCGGTTCCTCGGCGAGGGGGCGGAGCACCACGTCGGGCACGGGCGGCGAGCTCATCGGGAACAGGCCGACGGTGGTGCCGGAGCCGACGATGGTGGCCGCGGTGCCGTGGTCGGCACCGAAATGCCGGAACCGCGGCACGAACCCGGCACGCTCACACGCGGTGCGCAGACTCTGCCGCAGGCCGCCCGCCTTGTCCGCTGGTGCGATCCAGTCGTACTCGGCGAGGTGGGCCAGTCTGATCCTGTCGCGGCCGGCCTCGGGGTGGTCGACGTGCAGGCCGACCAGCAACGGCTCGACCCCGAGGTCGCGGAAGATCAGCCCGTGCGGTTTCGGCGCCGGTGCGTCAGGGTGCTCGGTGATCACCGCGAGGTCGAGCCGCGAGGTGCGCACCAGGTCCACGACCTCCCCGGAGTCGTCCTCCACGTAGGTGATCTGCTCGTGGTCCGGCCGCAGGCCGCGCAACGCCGCGGCGACGGTGGAGATCCACGGGCTGTCCACGCCTCCCAGCCGGATCGTCGCGGCTCCGCCGCCCTGCGCACGGGTGCGGGCCGTGGCGATCAGGTCGTCGAACTGACCGATCACCAACCGCGCGCCGTGCAGCACGTGGGTGCCCAGGTCGGTCGGCTCGACCCCGTGCGGACGGCGGAGGAACAGCGGCGCACCGAACTCCCGCTCGATCCGGCCGAGCTGCGCGGTGAGCCCGGACTGAGCGATCCGCAACGAGGCCGCGGCCCTGCTGATGCTGCCCGCCTCGGCCACCGCCACGACGACCTGAAGATGCCGAAGTCCCAACTCCATGACGCCCTCACCTGTCCGGCCGGAAACAACTGATCACGAACGCGACCCCGATCACGGACAGCAGCGTGGCCCAGATCGAGGAGGTGTACATCGCCTGCAGGAACGCGTGGTTCGCGGCGTCGGCCAGCCACGGCTCGCGCAGGGCGGCGGCCACGGTCCTGGCGCCCTGCGCCGATTCCGCCGCCAGGTCGCGAACGGCTTCCGGCAGCCGCGGCAGCGACGGCGCGATGTGCCGGTGGTAGTTCGCGGTCAGCAGGGAGCCGAGCACCGCGGTGCCGAGCGCGCCGCCGACCTGCCGCACGGCGCTGTTGATCGCCGCACCCGCGCCGCTCACCTGCGGTGGCAGCACGGCCATCATCGCGGTGGTGATCGGCGCGCTGATCAGGCCCATGCCGAAGCCCTGCACCACCAGCATCGCCGGCAGCACCGGAATCGGCGTCTCCTGGTCGAACGCCAGGTAGCTCGCGAACGTCGCGATGGCCAGCGACATCCCGCCGACCACCGTCCAGCGGACGCTCAGGTGAACGGTGACCCGCGGTGACACCAGGTTGCCGGCCACGATGCCGACTGCCGCGGCCACCATCACCAGGCCCGCTCCCAGTGGCGTGAGCCCCCGAACGCCCTGCAGGTAGAACGCCGTGGCGAACAGGATCCCGGTGAGGCCGAAGAACGTGAACAGCAGAGCGATGCTTCCGCCCGCGAACTGCCGCACCGCGAACAGCTTCACGTCGAAACTCGGGTGTTCGGCGAATCGCTGCACCAGCGCGAACCACGTCAGCAGCAGGACGCCGAGCACCAGCGGAACGATCACACCGGCGCCCAGCCAGTCCGCGCGCTGCCCGCCCTCGATGACCGCGTAGACGAGGAAACCCAGCCCCAGCACCGAGAGCACCAGGCCGAGCGGGTCGAGCGGACGCCGGCCCGCGAAGCGCAGCCGTGGCACGAACGCGACGGCGCCGACGAGGCAGACCAGCACGATCGGCACGTTGATCAGGAACACCGAGCCCCACCAGAACCGGGCCAGCAGCGCGCCGCCCAGCATCGGCCCCACCGCGACGCCGAGGCCGCTGGCCGCCGCCCACAGCGCGATCGCCCTGGGCCGCTGGGCGTCCGTCGTGGCGCGGACGATGATCGACAGGGTGGCCGGCATGAGCAACGCGCTGCCCAGGCCCATCAGTCCGCGCATCACGATCAACTGCAGCGCGCTCGCGCTGAACGCGGCGAACGCCGACGCCGCAGAGAACACGATCAGGCCGGTGAACAGGGTGGCGCGCGGTCCGTAACGATCACCGAGCGCGCCGCCCGCGAACATCGCCGCGCCGAGCACCAGCGAGTACGAACTGCTCGCCCAGGCCAGTTCGCCCGCGTTGGCGCCGAGGCCGCGCACCGGATCGGCGAGGGTCTCCAGGGCGATGTTGAGGATGGAGTTGTCCAGCCCGAGCAGTGTCTGTGCCGCGACCGCGACGGCGACGACCGCCCACGTCCCCACCTTCCGCCGGTTTCCCCCACCGGCTTCCGGCAGCTCGGAAACCTTTTTCACAGTGCCAGCGCCCTCTTGCCCGCGGCGATGACCCGCGCGTACGTGGCGACCCTTCTGCCCAGGTATTCAGCGGTCTCCAGATCCGCCTTGTGCATCAGTGCGGGTTCTTCGTCGACGTTGGACTGCGCGGCGGCGCCGTGCGAGAAGCCCAGCCGGTTCAGGTCGTACTCGCTGCCATTGGCAGAGCACCAGCCGGAACGCAGACCCAGATTGATCCATACCATTCCGTGCTGGGCGGCGAGCGTCGTGAAGTACGCGAGCGTCCCTGACTTGTCACCGGCCTTCGCACCCGAGTTCGTGAAGCCCGCGGCCAGCTTGTCCTGCCAGCGCCGAGTCAGCCAACGGCGGCTGCTGGCCTCCGCGAACTGGTGGAACGCGGCCGACGCGGAGCCCATGTACGTCGGCGCGCCGAAGATCACGGCGTCCGCCTCGTCCAGCTGGAACCACTGCTCAGGGGTGATCTTGTCCACCTCGACGGCCACGACATCGGTGCCGGTCACGTCCTGGGCTCCCTGCCGCACCGCCGCGGCGAGCCTGCCCGTGTGGCCGCGCCCGCCATGGCATGCCACCACCAGGCGCACCGGATCCATCAGCTCGTTCAAGAAGGCCTCCTGCTCTTCAACGAAGCACGGGACACCCCACAATTTGTCAGAAAAAAATGAGAAACTTCTTAGAGCTCCGACATGTGCACGACCCGTCCGAATGGGCGGAACGATACGTCCACACAGTCCAAACCAACAAGTTTCAATTGCCCTGAACCGGCATAACTCCCGAGTTATCGGCAAGAGTTATTTGTTCGGCACCAGCGGCCGTGACTAGCCTTCCGACATCAGCGTCACCCATTTACTTCCTTCGCTGAACCAAGTTTCAAAAAGGAGGTTCAGACGGCATGACGAATACCGGAAAGCTATTCAGGATGCGCCGGTTGTCCTCGGCGCACGACGGGAGACACCTCTTCGTCCCGCTGGACCACAGCGTGTCCGACGGTCCGGTCGTGCCGCACGACCGGTGGCACGACCTGCTCCGAAGCCTGGTGGAGGGAGGAGCGGACGCGCTGATCGTCCACAAAGGACGTGCACGGCTGGTGCCGCCGGAGATCCTGGCGTCCTGCGCTCTCGTGGTGCATCTCAGTGCGGGCACCGCCCACGCCGCCGACACCAACACCAAGGTTCTCGTCGGCATGGCCGAGGACGCGCTGCGGCTGGGCGCCGACGCGGTCAGCGTGCACGTGAACATCGGTTCCGACACCGAGGAGCGGCAACTCGCCGACCTCGGCGCGGTCGCAACGGCGTGTGAGGCCTGGGGCCTGCCGCTGATCGCGATGATCTACCCGCGCGGACCGCGGATCGCCGACCCGCAGGACCCGGCGTTGCTCGCCCACGTCGTCAACATCGCCGCCGATCTCGGCGCGGACCTGGTGAAGACCTCGGTCACCCTGCCCGTGCGGCGGATGGCGGAGGTCGTGGTGAACGCGCCGATCCCGGTACTCGCCGCGGGCGGACCGGTCGACGGCTCCGACCTGATCGCCTACGCCACCGAGGTGATGACGGCGGGCTGCGCGGGCCTCGCGGTGGGCCGCAAGGTCTTCACCTCCTCCCATCCGGCATCGCTGGTGGCCCGGCTGGCCGCCGTGGTGCACCCCCCGGAGCACCCGGCCGATCTGGCACGAATCCCCACGATGACCACAGGCGCCGTGTGACCCCGAGTTCCCCCTGCAGACCGAGAGAGGAGCAGGCGCGCCGCCCTCGCCCCGAAGGCGGGACGCTCGCGCCGACACCCGCATGACGCTCGCTTGGATCGACCTACGGACCGTGGCCCCGCAGCACGTCGAAGGCGTCGTCGATGCCGCCATCCACGCCCGGTTGCACGGCATCGTGTCCGACGACCCCGCCGTACTGGCCACCCTGCCCC
The DNA here is from genome assembly GCF_016907955.1 of Lentzea nigeriaca. Classification (GTDB taxonomy): domain Bacteria; phylum Actinomycetota; class Actinomycetes; order Mycobacteriales; family Pseudonocardiaceae; genus Lentzea; species Lentzea nigeriaca. Next base: position 551,686 of record NZ_JAFBCX010000006.1, read on the forward strand.
CGACCATCGCGAGCGTGCTGGTGGGCGCGGACGAGGGCAACACCTGCATCACCACGACCGTCGTCGCGGACCAGGCCGAACTGGACGCGCTCGTGCTGACGGCAGGCGACCGCGAGAACGTCGCTGCGTGGGTGGACGTGCACGACGACCGCACGCTCAAGCTGGCCTGCGCCGCCGCCGTCGCATTGCCCTACAGCGTGGTGCGGTTCACCGACCCGACGAAGATCCCGCTGGAGATCGTGCTGGCCTCCGCCGACCGCGCTCCCGGCAAGCTGTTCACGGTCTGCGGCGACCTCGAGGAGGCGTCGATCGTGGTCGACGTGCTGGAGCGCGGCTCCGAGGGCGTGCTGCTCGCGCCGAAGGACGCGACCGAGGTCTTCGCGCTGAGCCGGATGCTGGAGACGACCAGCCCGAAGCTGGAACTGGCGACGCTCGTCGTCGACCGCATCGAGCACCACGGCCTCGGCGACCGGGTGTGCGTCGACACCTGCACGCACTTCGAGGAGGACGAAGGCATCCTGGTCGGCTCGTTCTCGACCGGATTCCTGTTGAGCTGCAGCGAAACCCACCCGCTGCCCTACATGCCGACCCGGCCGTTCCGGGTCAACGCGGGCGCACTGCACTCCTACGTGCTCGGCCCGGACAACCGGACCAACTACCTGAGCGAACTGCGTTCCGGCAGCACGGTCCTCGCGGTGAACTCCGAGGGCCGTACCCGCCGGGTCGTGGTCGGCCGGTCCAAGCTGGAATCCCGCCCGCTGCTCAGCATCACCGCCCACTCCGTCGACGGCGTCGAGATCAGCCTGACCGTGCAGGACGACTGGCACGTCCGGCTGCTCGGCCCCGGCGGCAAGGTCCGCAACGTCACCGAGCTCCAGCAGGGCGACGAGCTGCTCGGCTACCTGGCGACCGACCAGCGGCACGTGGGCATCCCGATCGGCGAATTCTGCAAGGAGCGCTGAGATGCGGGGCCTACTCGAAGAGCTGTTCGACGCTCATCCCGGCGAACTGCCCTACCTGGTGCACGACGGACAGGTCGTGTCCCGCGCCGAGGTCCGCTCGGCCGTCGCCGAAGAAGCCAAGGTGTTCGGCGGTTTCGGCATCGGGGACGGCTCGACTGTCCTGGTGCAGGTGCCGCCGAGCCGCACCCAGGTCGAGGTGGTGTTCGCGCTGTGGTCGCTGGGCGCGCAGGTGATGCTGGTGGACCACCGGCTGGCACCAGCCGAAGTCGACGCGCTGCGCTCGTTGTGCCGTCCGGAGTTCACCGTCCGAGCCATGGCCGGTGGGCGGTTCGCGATGGCGTTCCAGCCCGCCTACGAGGTGGTCACCAAGCACCACCGCGACGGTGAGCGGGCGACGACCGAGCACCGGCTGATCCAGTTCAGCTCGGGCTCGACCGGGCAACCGAAGGTGATCGGCCGGACACCGGTGTCGCTGGCCGCGGAGGTCGAGAGGTTCGCCCGGATCGACGGGATGCCCAGGGTGGGCGAACGGCTGCTGTTGCTCAGCTCGACCGCGCACAGCTTCGGGCTGATCGCCGGTCTGTTGCACTCGCTCGTGGCGGGCGTGGCCGTGGTGTTCACCCGACGGCTGTCCGCCAGGGACGTCCTCACCACCGCCGAGGAACACGACGTGCACGTCATCTTCGGCACACCCTTCCACTACGAACTGCTGACCACGGCGAAGTCCGTGCCCGCCCTGCCCTCCCTGCGGGCGGCGGTGTCCGGTGGCGAGCTGATGAGCGACGGGCTCGCCGAGGCGTTCCTGGAACGCTTCGGCTTCCGCCTCGGCGACTCCTACGGCACCACCGAGACCGGCGTGATCGCGATGGACGTCAGCGGAACGTCCCGGCCGGCGGTCGGTCCGGCCGCGCCCGGCATCGTGGTGCGGGTCAACCACGGTGAGCTGGAGGTGGAGCTGCCCGACGGCACCCCCTACCTTTTCGAATCCAAGAGCCGGGGGGCTGTGTCCGATCATTTGGTGGCGGACAGATACTCCGCCGGTTGGCTGCGAACCTACGACCGGGCCGAGCAGGACGAGCACGGCGCCATCCGGCTGCTGGGTCGCAGCGACTCGCTGGTGGTGATCGGCGGGCTGAAGGTCGACCTGATCGAGGTCGAGTCCGTGCTGCGCCAGCATCCCCGGATCACCGACGTGGTGGTGATCCACGCCGAGTCCATCGAGGCGTACGTGGCCGCGGCGGAGGACGGCCCCGCCGCAGGGGAACTGGCGGGCTGGTGCCGCGACCGGCTGGCCGCCTACAAGGTCCCGAGGCTGATCCGGGTGCTGCCGGAACTGCCCCGCACCTCCAACGGGAAGTTGATCCGGCGCACGCAGGCCCTGCGCGAAGCCGTTTCCCAACCGTCCTGATTTCCCAACGCAGAAGGGTTGGCCCATGCCGACGCTGGAGAAAGAGATCCGCGACTTCATCCTCACCACGGTCGTGGAGGAGATGAACCACCCGATCGAGCCCGACCAGATGACCAGCGAGAGCCCTCTGGGCAGCGGTGGGATCGACCTGGACTCGCTGAGCCTGATCGAGCTGACCATGCGCCTGGAACGCCGGTTCAACGTGCAGTTCCCGGAGACCGACATCGAGCCGCTCAGTGCGATGACGCTGGGCGAGCTGGCCGCCGTCACCGTGGAGCGGGGCGCCACGGCATGACCACGCGCGTGGAGATCACGACCGCGGTCGTGCGGGAACTGCTCTCCGACCCCAAGATCTTCCCCGAACTGCCGGCGGACCTCGACGAGGACGCCGAGCTGGCGCTGGACTCGTTGGCGCTGGTGTGGTTCCTGCACCAGCTCGGCACCAGGTACGACCTGGTGGTCGAGCCGACGGACGAACACCTCACCGAGTTCGGATCGCTGCGCGGCATCACCGAGTACCTCAGCCGGGTGCAGGCGGGTGAATCCGGCGATGAGTGAGGTGGTGGTGACCGGGTTCGGGGTGCGGACGGCGTTCGGCCAGGGTGCGGACGCCCTCCGCCGCGGCGTTTTCGGTGGTGTGCCGGCGTTCGCGCCCACCACGCGGTTCGACACCGGCCCGTACCGGACGCCGTTCGCCGCCACCACCGGGACCGACAAACCCGACCTGATGCGGGACGTGCTCGGCGAGTGCACCGACGAAGCCGTGGAGATGGCCGGGTTCACCGCGCGCGACGACACTGCCGTGCTGGTCGGGACGTCGGGTGACTTCGCGGGGCTGACCCGGTTCTGGCGCGGCGAGGCCGGCGTCGAGGCGGCCGACACGGTCCCCGCGTGGCAGGCCGACCTGCTCGCCGCGCGGATCGGCGCCTCCTCCGGGCGACGGCTGGCGTTCACCAACGCGTGCGTCGCCTCGGCGGCGGCGATCATCCACGCCTGCGGGCTGATCGCGTCCGGCAGGGTGGAGTCGGCCGTCTGCGCCGGGGCCTACCTCGTGGAGGAGGAGGTCTTCGCCAAGTTCGACTCGGGCAGGGCCATGTCGCGCGACGGCTTCGTCCGGCCGTTCAGCGCGGACCGCGGCGGAATGCTGCTGGGCGACGGTGTCGCGACCGTCGTGCTGGAGTCGGCGGAGGCGGTGCGACGCCGGGGTGGACGGCCGCTCGCCGCGGTCGTGGGCTGGGGCGCGGGCTCCGACGCGTATCACGTCTCGCGGCCGCACCCGGACGGCGCCGGACTGGCCGCCGCGGCCCAGCGGGCACTGCGCCGCGCGGACGACCCTGACGGGCTGCGGATCGACTACGTGAACGCGCACGGCACCGCCACCAAGTTCAACGATCCCGCGGAGACCCGTGGCCTGCGCCGGGTGTTCGGCACGCGAGCCGACCACGTACCGGTCAGCTCCACGAAGAGCACGACCGGGCACATGCTGGAGGCCGCCGGGGTCGTGGAGTTCGTGATCACCCTTCTGGCGCTCACCGACGGCGTGCTGCCGCCGACGGCGAACTTCACCGAGGCCGACCCGGACTGCGACCTCGACTACGTGCCCAACGTGGCCCGCGACGCCGACGTGCGCCGCGCGTTGAACGTCAACGCGGCGTTCGGCGGGGTCAACACCGCACTCGTGCTGGAGCGCCGATGATCACCGCCAACCGCGCGGACCCCGTACCGGGGTTCGTGGAGTCCCCGTTCAACCCGCTGATCCACGAGGTCGCACGGCGCTGCCTGACCGAACGGCCGGGCGACGGCACGCGGACCGCGCTGCTGGTGGGCAGCACGGTCGGCGACTCGGGCACGACGGACCTGGCGAGCAGGTTGCTGATCAGCGGGCAGGTGAGCAACCCGCTGCTGTTCATGCAGGCCACCGCGAACGCGATCCTCGGCTACGTGAGCAAGGAGTTCGGGATCACCGGGCCGCTGATCGCGATGTCCGCGCTGACCGACCTCGGTTCCGCACTGCTCGACACCGCGCACGTCCTGCTGGACGACGAGGAACTGGACAGGGTTCTGGTCGTCGGCGTCGAACTGGCCGGGAGCGACCGCACCGCCGCGTTCTGCCGGGAGCTGGGGCTTCCGCAACCCACCGAGGACTTCGCGGTCGCGCTGCTGGTCGACCGGGACACCTCGTTCGAAGACTCCGGCGGGTACGACCTCCGACGACTGCATGAAGGACTGACTCCATGATCAGCAAAGCGGAACGCGCACAGGTGCTGGCCGACGTGACGATCGGCGCGGGCAACGTGATCCACCGGTTGAAGGCCTACGGCCGGCCGTTGGACGAGGAGGTCCTGCGGACCGACGGCACGTGGCAGGCGCCCGACGGCAGCCACCCGGCGGCGCTGACGCTCGGCGACCTGCACGCCGCCGTCGAGGTCTACGCGTCGTGGTTCCACGCCCAGGGGGTGAAACCACGTGACATCGTGGCCGTCCAGACCCGGTCCAGCACCGAGTTCGCGGTCAACTACCTGGCGCTGACGTCGCTGGGCGCGATCCCGTCGTTCGTCAACGGCAACCTGCGCCCCGAGATCGCCCGCGAGTACATCCGCCGCCAGCGCGTGGTCGGCGCGGTGGCCGACGACGAGCACGCGAGGACCCTGGCCGACGACGACCTGAAGCTCGGGTTCCTGGTCACCGCGGCGGACATCGCCGAGGCGGGGCCGCTGCCGGAGAACTACCCGTACCGGCACCACTCCACCGACCCGATCATCATCTCGCACTCGTCCGGCACGACGGGGATGCCGAAAGCCGTGCCGCACACCCACGAAACCCTGCTGTACGCCCAGCTGTACCGGCTGAAGCTCTCGGTCGGCGACGCGATGGGCAGGCTGCTCGTGGCGCTGCCCGGCTCGCACAACGCGGCGGTGTCGGTGATGCTGTTCGGCTTCCTGCTGCGCTCGCCGGTGTTGTTGCTGTCGAGTCAGCGCGGCACCGACGTGCTGGACGCGATCGAGGAGTTCCGGCCCACGACCGTCTTCGCGTTCGCCGGGACGTACGGCGAGATCGTCGCCGAGGACCTGGCCGAGCGCGACCTGGAGAGCGTGGAAGCCTGGTACAACACCGGGGACGCGATCCACGAGGCGTACGTGCGCGAACTGGTCACGCGGGGCAGCCACGTGACCGTGAACGAGGACTTCCAGCGCGTACGGGTACCCGGCTCGGTGTTCACCGACGGCCTCGGCTCGTCGGAGGCCGGCTACTCGATCTTCCACATCGGACACAGGGCGGGCAGTGCCACCTACGGCCGCTGTATCGGCAAGGCGATCGGCTTCGCCGAGGCCGCCGTGCTGTCCGAGGACGGTCAGCCGCTGCCCGCCGGGGTCGTCGGCAGGCTCGGGGTGCGCTCCCCCACGCTGACACCGGGCTACTGGAACGACTCGCTGACGTTCTACCAGCTGCGGCTCGGCGGCTACTGGCTGACCGGTGACCTGGCCGTTCGGGATGAGGAGGGCAACTTCTACCACCTCGACCGCGTGCCGGACGCGATCCGGACGAGTGAGGGCATCGTCTTCAGCACCTGTACCGAAGAGCTGCTGCTGGCCGAACTCCCCGAGCTGGCCGACTGCACGGTGGTCGGCGTGGCGCCGGAGGGTGTGCGTGCGGACTGGGAGGGCGACGGCGTGGCGGACGCGTACGCGCTCCTTCAAGTCGCCGACGGTGGCCCGGACGATGCCAAGTGGACGGAGCTGGTCAACGATGCGTTGCGCGCCAAGGGTTTCCCACCCGTCACGCGAGCACTGCGGATGGACGCGGCCGACGTGATCAAGGGAGCGACCGGAAAGGTGCTCAAGCGGCTCATGCGCGAGCGGTTCTCCGAACAGCTCGCCGGAGGTCGCGGATGACCACGATCAACGACCCGGACACGACGACCCGCGCGGAGCTGATGGACGTCTACCGCTCGTGGTGGCTGCATGACGCCCGCTGGTACCAGGGAGTGGTGAAGCGGTTCGGACCGGCCGTCGCGAACGAGATCAACGCGGAGGCGCTGCGGTTCGTGGCGACGAGTATCGGCCGGAAGGTCGCTCGCCAGTTCGGCGGAAACCCCGCGCGGGACATGGAGGAACTGCGGCAGCGCTACGAGATGTGCGCCGACAGGACGTTCCCGCGCGAGCTGCGGGACCTCCAGGCGGTGGTGCTCGACGACGACGTGATCGAGGTCGTCATGCGGCAGAACTTCGCGGTCACCATGGTCCGGATGGCGGGTTCGCTTGAGGGCTACGAGTGCCCGTGCACCGAGGTGCACGCCGGGTGGTCGGACGGGCTGGGCGTGCCGCTCGCGGAGAACTGCTCGACCGGATGCCTGCGCTTCGGCGACCCGGCGTGCCGAATGCTGATCCGTGTCAAGCCAGAAGGAGTCCAGTCGTGAGAGTCGTCGTCGCCGGTGCCACCGGGCTCATCGGGACCGCGCTGCTCCCGTTGCTGCGGACCAGGGGGCACCACGTGACCGCGCTGGTGCGGGACGAGTCGAAAGCCGTGGCCGCCGACACCGCCGACACTGTTGTCGCGGACGCGCTGGACCCGGTGGCCGTACGCGGCGCGCTGCTCGCGTCCCGGCCGGACGTCGTGGTGCACCAGCTGACCGCGCTGCGGCAGATGAGCGCGGAAGCGTTCGAGACCACGGCGCGGCTGCGTACCGAGGGCACCGCGAACCTGATCATGGCGGCCAGGGAGGCCGGGGCCGCGAAGCTGGTGGTGCAGAGCATTTCCTTCGCCACGGCCCCACTCGGCGACCCTGTCCTGTCCGAGGACGCGCCGCTGTACCTGAACGCGCCGGACGCGTCGTGGTCGAGGACCGTGCAGGCCGTGGCCGAGATGGAACGACTGGTGCTGGGCACACCCGACATCGCGGGCACGATCCTGCGCTACGGCACGCTGTTCGGCGCGCGGACCCAGTACGACCCCGCCGGCCCGTTCGGTGCCGTGATCCGCAGGGGCCAGCTGCCGATCCCGGAGACCGCCGCGGGAGTCACCTCGTTCCTGCACGTGCGGGACGCCGCGCTGGCCGCTCTGTCCGCTGTGGACAGTGACGTCGCCGGCGTGTTCAACATCGCCGACGACGAACCGGCGGAGGGTGCGACGTGGCTGCCCGAGTACGCGCGGCAGCTCGGCGGTCCACCACCGCGCCCGATTCCGTCCGACGTGGCCGAGAAGGTGTTGGGGTGGTTCGCGAACTACCAGCTCACCGCCATGCGCGGCGCGCGAACGGACCGGGCGCGCTCGGAACTGGGCTGGAAGCCGACGGTGTCCTGGCGCCACGGCCTGACCTCCGGATGAGCGCTCTGCGGATCTGCCTGGTCGGGGCCGGGCCGCGGGGAACCTCCGTGCTGGAACGGATCTGCGCCAACGCCGACGGCCGCGCGGTCGAGGTGCACGTCGTGGATCCGTTCCCGCCGGGACCGGGCGGGGTGTGGCGCACCGGGCAGTCCGGTCATCTGCTGATGAACACGGTCGCCTCACAGATCAGCCTGTTCACCGACGACAGCGTGCCGTGCGAGGGGCCCGTGGTGCCGGGACCCAGCCTGTACGAGTGGGCGCGGACGGCCGGCAGCGCGCTTGGTCCGGACGACTACCCGACCAGGGCGTTCTACGGCCATTACCTGCGCTGGGTGTTCCACGGGCTGGTCACCACCGCGCCGGAGTCGATCACCGTCGTCGTGCACACCGGCACTGCTGTCGCCCTGGACGACGCTGGCGGGCAGCAAACCGTCACGCTGCTCGACGGCACCTGCCTGATCGGCATGGACGCGGTCGTGCTGGCACTCGGCCACGGTCCGCTCGCGCGCAGCCGCGAGCAGGACGAGCACCGCCGGTTCGCGTTGCGGCACAAGCTCTGCCACGTCGAGCCGGCCAACCCGGCCGATGTCGACCTGAGCCCGATCGCGCCGGGCATGGCAGTAGCGGTCCAAGGCGTCGGACTGAACTTCTTCGACTACCTCGCACTGCTCACAACTGGCCGCGGTGGCACGTTCGAAAAGGCCGAGGGAGGTCTGCGCTACCTCCCGTCCGGCCGGGAACCGGTGCTGTACGCGGGTTCTCGCCGCGGCATGCCGTATCACGCACGCGGCGAGAACCAGAAGGGCGCGCACGGCAGGCACCACCCGTACTTCCTCACCGAGACGGTCATCGCGGGACTGCGCAAGCGCGCGGAGTCCGGCGAGCCGGTCAGCTTTCGCGAAGCCGTGTGGCCGCTGGTGGACCGGGAGGTCCGCGCCGTCTACTACAGCGTGATGGTCGGGTCCGAGCGCGGCGACGCGGAGGCGCGGGCGTTCCTCGAGTCCTTCGTGCAGGGCATCCCGGCCGACGACGACCGCCTGCTGGACCAGTACGGGGTCACCGAGCGGTGGAACTGGGACCGCATCGAGCGGCCACAGGGCGACCGGGTGTTCACCGACCGCGCCGAGTTCCGCGGCTGGCTGCTCGACCACCTGCGCGACGACGTACGGGAGGCGCGGCTGGGCAACCTGTCCAGCCCGCTCAAGTCGGCGCTGGACGTGCTGCGGGACCTGCGCAACGAGATCCGGCTCGTGGTGGACCACAGCGGGATCAGCGGAGACTCCTACCGCGACGAACTGGAGGGTTGGTACAACCCGCTCAACGCGTTCACCTCGATCGGCCCACCGGTGCGGCGGATCGAGGAGATGATCGCGCTGGTCGAGGCGGGCGTGCTGCACGTGGTCGGCCCGCGGATCCGGATCCGCCGCCACACCGCCGACGGCGTGTTCCTGGTGGATTCCGAGGCGGTCCCCGGCCCGCCCGTGCGCTGCCGCTGCCTCATCGAGGCCCGGTTGCCGGACATCGACCTGCGACGCAGCGCCAACCCGTTGCTGCGCTACCTGCTCACCACCGGCCAGTCCCAGCCCTACCGCGTCGGCGGCTACGAGAGCGGTGGCCTGGCCGTGACCGAACGCCCGTACCGGCTGATCGACCGCGCGGGTCTGGCGCACCCGGCCAGGTTCGCGTTCGGCGTGCCCACCGAGGGCGTGCACTGGGTGACGGCGGCGGGGATCCGTCCCGGCGTCGGCTCGGTGACGCTGGAGGACTCCGACGCCATCGCCAGAGCAGTGCTGACCGTCCCCACCCAGCACAGGAGCGTGAACGCTTGAGCCGCACCGATTCCGGCCTGCTCGCCCCGACGTGGGCCGGCACGCCGGCCGAAGCCGCCACGTGCGACGAGGCGTGGCTGAGCGCGATGCTGGAGGTGGAGGCGGCGCTGGCCCGAAGCCAGGCCCGGCTGTGCCTGATTCCCGCCGCGCACGCCCTGGTGATCACCAAAGCGGCAGAGGCGGGCGGCCTCGACGTCGTCGCGCTGGCCAGGGCCGCCCGCGCGGCCGCGAACCCCGTGGTGGCGCTGGTCCCCGCGTTCACCGCGCTGGTGGCCGCCGTGGACCCGGAGGCCGCCGAGTACGTGCACCGCGGCTCCACCAGCCAGGACGTGCTCGACTCCGCCGCGATGCTGATCGCCCGCCGCGTGCTGGCCCAGATCGACGGCGACCTGAGCCGGGTCGCCGCGGCGCTGGCCGCGACGGCCGAGGAGCACCGCGACACCCTCGTGGCCGGCCGGACGCTGGCCCAGCACGCCGTGCCCACGACGTTCGGCCTGAAAGCGGCGACCTGGCTGCAGCTGGTGCTGGACGCACTGGCGAAGGTCCGGTCCGTGGCGTGCGCGGGCCTGCCCGCCTCGCTGGGAGGCGCGGCGGGAACCCTGGCCGCGTACGGCGAGTTCGCCAGGCAGGCAGGCCACCCGGATCTGGACGGGTGTGAGTTGATCGCCCCCTTCGCCGAGGAACTGGGCCTGGCCGAACCCGTTCTGCCCTGGCACACCGTGCGCACCCCGATCGCGGATCTGGGCGCGGTGCTCAGCTTCGTCACCGGGGCACTGGGCAAGTTCGCGGTGGACGTGCAGACGCTCTCCCGCACCGAGATCGGCGAGGTCACCGAACCCGCGGCCGACGGCAGGGGCGCCTCATCCGCCATGCCGCAGAAGCGAAACCCGGTCCTGGCCACGCTCATCCTGTCCGCCGGCCGACAGGTCCCCGCCCTCTCACTGGTACTGGCGCAGTCGATGATCGCCGAGGACGAGCGTCCGGCCGGCGCGTGGCACACCGAGTGGCAGGCACTGCGCGAGGCCCTGCGCCTGGCGGGCGGAGCGGCGTTCACCGCGGCGGAACTGGCGGAAGGCCTGGAAGTCCACCCTGACCGGATGCGGGCGAACATCGAACTGACCCACGGCGCCGTCGTCGCCGAACGGCTGGCGGTGGCCCTGACCCCCGAGCTGGGCAAGGCCCAGGCCAAGGCGTTGCTCACCAAGGCGTCCACGACACCGGGGTCGACGTTCAGCGAGGTCCTGCGCACCCTGCCGGAGCTGGCGGGCCTCGACCTGGACGACCTGCTCGACCCGGCCCGCTACACCGGCGCCGCGGGCCCGCTGGTGGACCGGGCGCTGCTCCGCTACCGCAGTTACACAGGTCTGTGAACGACAACTCAGAACAGGCGGAAGACCGTGAACCCGATCACCACCTTGCGCCCCGACGCCACCACCTTGGAGCAGTACCGCGAGGAGGGCCACTGGCGCCCCGGCACCATCCTGGACGACCTGGCGCGGTGGCGTGCCGAGACCCCCGACGCCCCCGCCCTTCTCGTGTCGGAGGCCGGGCGGGGCATCCTGGAGCTGAGCTACGCGCAGTACGCCGAGTACGTGGACCGCTTCGCCGGCGCGCTGCACGCGCTGGGGGTGCGCAGCGGTCAGGTCGTCGCGATGCAGTTGCCGAACGTCTGGCAGGTCGGACCGCTGGTGCTGGCCTGCGCCCGGCTCGGGGCCGTCGCCGCGCCGATCATGTGCGCGTTCCGTCCCCGTGAGCTGGAGCGGATGCTCCGCCGGCTGGATGCCGTCGTCTGCGTGACCGTCGATCGGTGGGACAACTTCGACCACGCGGCGGCGCTGGCCGAGATGGCACCCAGGCTCCCCGCACTGCGCCACCGTGTGGTGCTCGGCGAGCGGACCACGGACGGCGAACTCGACTTCCGCGAGTACTTCGAGCAGACGGAACACGACACCCTGCCGGATCCGTCCATTGTGGACCCGGACCGGGTCTCCCTGGTGCTGTTCACCTCCGGTACCTCCGGCGCGCCGAAGGCCGTCCTGCACACCCTCAACACCTCGTACGCGTGGTACGCCCCCGTGGCAGCCGCCGACGGCATCGGCCCTGACAGCCGCGTCTACTCACCGAACGCGGCGACACACATCGTCGGCCTCAACCTGGGCATCTTCATGCCGCTGCACCGCGGAGCCTGCGCGGTCGTGACGGACCGCTGGGAACCGGAGGCCGTCCTCCCGTTCCTGGCCCAGGCCCAGGTCAGCTGGATGGTCATCGTCCCGGTCTTCCTCTCCGTCCTGATCGACGCGATGGAACGCACGTCGCAGCGACTGCCCACGGTGCGGATCATCCGCGCGGGAGGCACCATCGTTCCGCAGCCACTGTTCAGGCGAGTGACCGAGACCTTCGGAATCCCGCTGGACGTGGGCTGGGGCATGACGGAGGGCGCCACCACCTTCACCCGCACCGGAGAGCACCCGGAGCTGGCCGGCCGCACCGTCGGGCGCGGGGCCCCAGGCCACGAGATCGACCTGCGGGCCGACCACCCGATCAGCGACGAGCGACCTGGGCGGCTCTACGTCCGCAGCCCTTCGCTGTGCCTGGCCACCTGGGGCCGCGACGACGGCCGGCTGACCGTGCTCACCGAGCACGACGACGGCTGGTACGACACCGGTGACCTGGCGGCGCCGGACGGCCACGGCGGCATCCGGCTGCACGGCCGCGCCGAGGACCGGATCGGCGTCATCATGATCCCGGTCAGCGACGTCGAGTCGGTGCTGCTGGACCACCCCGACGTACGGGACGTCGCCCTGGTCGGCTACCCGGACGGCCACGGCGGCGAACTCGCCTGCGCGGTCGTCGTACCGGGAGAGGGGACGCCCACCCTCGACGGCCTGCGCGACTGGCTCGACGGGCTCGGCATGAGCGAATGGTGCCAGCCGTCCCGCCTGGAACTCCTGCCCCAACTGCCGCGCAACGAGACCGGCAAGGTGCGCAAGAACGTGCTCCGTGAACGGCTTCTGGCGCGCTCAGCCGACTGAGGATGATCGGGTCGCACAGGGGGCTCACTCGTCCCCAGGCGGCCCGACCACCAGGCTCCTACGACCTATTGACCTACGACGCGAGGCGGGCTGTGGTGACGAAGAAGGTCGCCGTCGCGGTGAAGGCGTTCCGGCGGGAAAGATCGCCCAGGTCGTCCTTCCACCGCGCCGCCTCCTCCTCGCTGACGGCGCCCTGGGTGAGCGCCGCCGTCAGGGCCGGCTCCAGCACCACGCCGAACGCGGACGCATGGTCGTTCAGGCTCGCCATGATCGGAACGACGGAGATGTCGGTGAAGCCGGCGTCGGCGAGGTGGTAGGCGTTGTGGGTGCCGGCGTGGGGATTCGGGACGGCCGAGCAGAACGCGTCCTTGACCACGTCGGTCGTCTCCGGGATCCGCGAGCTCACCACCATCGACGCGAGATCGGGGTCCGCGAGCACGATCGTCCCGCCCGGCTTCAACACCCTGCGGGCCTCGGACAGCGCCTCGGCGGGATCGGCGAAGTGAAGGAAGGTCCGCTCGGACCGGTACCACGACAGTTCAGCGTCCTCGAACGGCAACTCGAAGGCGCTGCCCCTGACAACGTGACAGTGCGGGAACCGGGCCAGGGCCGCGTCGACCATGGCCTGACTGCTGTCGACCCCCACGGCGTCCTTCCCGAGCCGGACGAGATCCGCGACGGCGCGTCCGGCGCCGCACCCGATGTCCGCTCCCCTGCTCTCGGCGGCCTCCACGGCGCGATAGGTGGCCTCCCGCACCGCGCGGCCGCTCTCGCTCTCCTCCATCTTCCGCAGATAGGCGATGAAGTCCTCAGGGACGGCGGAGGAATCGACGTCATGAAAGCGTGCGGCAATGCTTTCGGCGGTGCGTGGTCCGGTGGTTTCCACGTGCTGCTGTCTCCCGTCAGGAGGGTGCCTGATGCTCAGTGCTACGAGGTTTCGCAAAGATTTACCGACGGCCCCCAACTTAGCGTATTTGTACGGGAGTTGATAGTGATTCGAGAGGGACGGACGGGTTCGGGAACACGCGAACGAAACGGGCACCTCCTGATCCCATACGCCCCTGATGAATTCGGGCCAGCTCGGCCGTGAGACACCCCCGTGTGAGTACACAGGGTTCCCAACTAGGGACGGGACCGGAGATCCTTGTGTACGTAGATCGAGTTGGAGAAACCGATTGGCGCTGGACGTCATGGGAAAAGCGCACGCACTCTTGGATGAACTCTCCGAGAGTGCGGACGACAACGAGCCGCCGACCACATCCTGACGACCACGTTTACCGAACCGCGGGAGCCGCATCACGGTACAGAAATTCTGCGCACTGAGCGGAATCCCGGGCCACCTATTATCGGCGGATCACCCCGTCAGCCCACACCGTCGCCGAATGGGTCACCACCTGGGTCTGGGCGACCCCGACCGAGGTCCTGCGCATCGCCGAACAGGCCGCCGCACTCGGCGGCGACACCGCCGCTAATTGGCTCTCACGCGTCTGGTGTCGTATGCCCACATCGCGATCTCGACGCGGTTACGGGCGCCGAGCTTGGTCATCAACGAGGCGACGTGGAACTTCACCGTGCTCAGGCCGACGAAGAGCTCGGTGGCGATCTCGGCGTTGGTCCGGCCCCGTGCCACCAGCGCGAGCACCTCCTCCTCGCGCTCGGTGAGCGGGTCGATGGGCTGGACCGGTACCGCCGGCGCCTGGTCGGCGAAGCTCGCCAGCAGTCGGCGGGTGACGTTGGGAGCGATCAGCGCGTCCCCGTTGGCCGCAGCGTGGATCGCCTGCACGAGGAGCTCCGGCCCGGCGTCTTTGAGCAGGAAACCCCGGGCACCGGCGCGTAGGGCGCCGAGGACGTACTCATCGAGGTCGAACGTGGTGATCACGACGACCGCCATCGGGTCCGTCACGTCAGGCCCGGCCAGGCGCCGCGTCACCTCGACGCCGTCGAGCCCAGGCATCCGGATGTCGACGAGGAGGACATCGGGACGCAGTCGGGTCGCCAGGTCGAGCGCTGCGAGCCCGTCAGTCGCCTCCCCGACGACCTCGAGGTCGGGTTGCGCGCCGAGGATCATCACCAACCCGGTCCGGACCAAGTCCTGGTCGTCGGCCACGACAACACGGATGCTCATCCCAGCGCCTCCACCGGCAGCACGGCCTCGACCACCCAACCACCCTCGGGCCCCGGCCCGGCGGAGAGCGATCCGCCGAGGAGCTGGGCGCGTTCGGCCATGCCCAGCAGCCCGAACCCGAGCTCCGGGGCCGGCCCTGGCTCGGTCTGTCCATCGTCGCTGACCCGCAGCCTGACGGCGTCTCCCTCCCGGCGTAGGTCGATCCCGACGCGGGTCGCGCTGCGGGCGTGCCGTACGGCGTTGGTCAGCGACTCCTGCGCGAGCCGGTACAGCGCGGCGTCCACTGGTCGTGCCAGCCGGGTCAACGAACCGTCCAGCGAGACTTCGACGGTCGGCGTCCCGTCGGCGCGCGCCAGAGCAGGCAGGTCCGCCACACCCAGCTGCGGTGAGTAGGCGACGGCTTCCTTCTCTCGCAGCACCCGCACCATGGATCTCATCTCCGCCAGGGTCTGCGACGCTTCAGACTCGATCGCGGCCAAGACCTCGGCAGCCTTCTCAGGCTGGATGCCGGCGATCACGCCACCGGCCTGCGCCTGCACCGCGATGGCCGACACATGGTGGGCCACCATGTCGTGCAGTTCTCGCGCCAGCGCCACCCGCTCCTGATTGCGGATCTCGCGCTGTTGGCGATGCCAGAGGTCCGCGCGGTAGCGGAACACCGCCGCGAGGGCGACGAACAACAGCAAGAGGACGCTCCCGCCGAAAGCGTCGGCCCAGCCCGCGGAGGACGCGCACATCCCCAGCGCGACGACGACTGTCACGAACGCCGTCCCCAAGACCATCTCCCGTCCCGAGCCCCACCGCACCAGGGAGTAGAGCAGGATCAGGACGGCCGCCATGGAGTAGAGGCCGAGGTCCCCGGACTGCGCGGTCAGCTGGAGGACCGAGAGCAGCCCGGCGACGCCCCACCCGATCAGGGCGGCCATCAGAGGGCGGCCCCGCCGCCAGAGCAGGGCAGGCGTCAGCGCCAGGGCGAGCACCGTCACAAGGGGTTGCCAGGCCAAGCCCGGCCGAGCGATGCCCTCGACCAGGGCGGCGGCCGCGAACACGCCCACCAGCAGCCAGTCGAGCCGACCAATGGGTGGGGCGTCAGCAGGCCGCGCCTCATGCCAGAGGGAGCGCCGGAAAGTGACCACGGCTCCAGCCTAGGGATCGGCGCGCCTCGGCGTACCCGCCTAAAGAACAGGCGACAGACCATGCCATCGGCCAGGCGAACCCCGGCTTCCGGGCCGGGGCGCCCGCCGCCGGGCTCGGCGATCATCGACCTACCGATCCTCACCACACAACGGAGCCGATGATGAGAACACTTCAACCCACCACCGCCACACTGGAAGACCAGCGGATCCCGGTGAGAGCCAAACTCGCCGCAACGTGGACAAGCTTCATGTTCCTGTACGCCTACGTGGACATTCTCAACTTCTTCACGCCCGGCGTCATCCAAGACATCCTCGCCGGCAAGGTCTTCAAGTTCGACCTCTCCCAGACCTTTTCGACCACGGCGCTGACCCTCGTGGCCATCCCGATCCTCATGGTCGTGCTGTCGATGACGCTGCCCGCCCAGGCGAACCGCGTCACCAACCTCACCGTCGCCTCGCTCTACATCCCCGTCACGGCATTCAACGTCGTCGGCGAGTCCTGGCTGTACTTCTACGGCCTTGGCATCGTGCTGGAATTGATCCTTCTCGCCCTCATCGTGCGGTATGCCTGGACCTGGCCCCGCACCGCACCGTCGGCGACCAGCCTGGACGATGAAACCGTTCGCGCCCAACAGCAAGCGTGACCCCAAGCGCGGCAACGTCGTCGCCCGCGTCCCTGGCACCCGCCACGGACGAGGGCAACCTCACCTCGCCGGCTCGCGCATCGGGACCTACCCCATCCGGCCCGGCCTGACCTTCCACGGCCGCAGGCACAGCCGCAAAACCTGGCTCATGGCCAGCCGTACCCGAAATCGACCAATGCCGACGACTCGGCCACAGGTCTACCAAGTACCCGCCACACCGTGGACCCTCGTAGACCCGATGGAGGTCCAAGACCTACCAAGACCCCAAGCCCGCGCTCGACTACGGCCCCGGCGCACCCCGCCACGACGTCCGCGGCTACATGCGCCGCACACCTCGACCGAGCCCGTGGAGACCGGCCGTCAGCCGGTGATCACGCGATGGCGGCTGTTCATGTTCTCCCCGGTCGGCCCGCGCGACAGCTCGAGTGGCGCGGCCGTGTGTTCCGCGTCGAACGAGGTCGACCGAGGCTAGATAAGTTCTCCCGGCGACCGCCACACAAAATGCCATCCGGACCACACTGACCACCCGACAACAAACCCGTCGGATCACTGAACGTCACCGGACTGTTGTTGCTATAGGCATAACCGTTGAGCTGCCGAGGATCGTTGTTGTCGACAATCGGATCAGCCGACAAGAACCGCATATCTCAGAAAAAGGTGTCCCGGGCATACTATTCAGCCCGACTGCCTCAAACCTTCGACATATTCAACTAGTGACCACGTCAACGCAAGCAACACAAGGTGTTGATGAGAAGCAGAGCAGGAGCGGTGCCCAGCAAGATGCTGCGCGCCGCCCCGTCACTGCGACGTCACGAGGCGGCCTTCCATATCAAACTAAACTAAATCAGATCACAACTGCGTGGTATCTAATATCACCCAGAGCGTCTTCAGCAATCCCGCCGAGCTTCGAATCCTCGAGTAGACCTTCCAAGCGGACGACCACCTGGGTTCCTACCTTGCCGCGCATACGCCCCAGATGACCCATGCAGGTCACCGCGAGTGACCGCAACTGCGGGTCCGATGCAGCATCATCCAACGTGCGCAACAATAGGTCCTCCACCCAGACGCGATCAGGATCGTCGTAGGTCAGCGCGAGAAGCGCACGAGTCGATCGTCCAAGATCATTAGATGCAAGATCGCGCAGCATCTCCTCCCGCCATTGTAGTGCCGACGTCTCATTGTCGCCTGTCACTCTGTGATACCTCCGGACTTGATAGCGCGCCGCAGAGCGTTCCTCGCCGCCTGCATCCCAGGATCAGTACCGATGTCTGTCCTTACGTGCCCATGGAAAATCTCGTTAACTCCGCCCTCGACCGTGCATCCACATGGAACCTCCCGAGTCCGGTCAAGGATAACGGCATCACCAGTTTTGGGATCGATCCCTACGCGGCGAGGAGATGTGGACTTGATCTGAATGGAGTTGGCGAGCGCACCTGGTCCATCAGTGGGTTCAGCGCTGTTCTCACCACGAGAACTGCTTCGCGCCTCCGATCCGTGCTTCCCACCAGCTTCGTAAATCTGGTCACCACAATTGTGTACCAGGACCGGCGTGTCACCGACCACGACGTGGTATGTGTGGACGCCGTCGATGGTCAGGTCGTAGACCGGCTGAATCTGAGCGTAACGCTGGACATCCGTCACCACCTGCCGCGTGCCATCGGATGACCGCAGATGCTCACCCGGCTTGAGCGTGCCGATCTTGGCGAAGTCACCGCGTTCCTCCACCCACACCGGATGCCACGACGTCGCCTCCACCGTGCCGCCGGCCACTGACACACGGGTCATGTCACCCTCGTCGGTGTGCACGATCGTGCCCACGACATTTCGATCCGACCTCTCACCAGAAGACGGATCAGCGGCCTTGACCTTGTCCCCCACCCGTATCTCATCGATCGGCTTGGAAGACCCGTCCGCCATCAACACCCGAGTACCAGCCACGAAACTGTGCAGCAGGCAAGACCCGCCCGCACCGTCGGACTTACCGCCAAGCTTGCGCAGCGCGTCCATCGCGATCTCCTGCGCCCGCGCCGCAATCCTCTCCACCCGACGCAACAACCCCTGCGCCTTCGAGATGATCCTCGCCATCGACGAGACAGCCTTGACCGCCTTGTACCCAGCCTCCAAGACCTTCCCGACCTTGCCCCACGGCACCAGGTTCATCACCAGCCCACCGCAGGCCCAGATGTCACCCTTGGTGAAACAATCGACAATGTCGTTCCACCCGGAGATGTCCTTCAACATCTCCCACGCAACTTCCTTGATCACATCCCACTTCGTCTTGTGGGCGTTCTTCAAGGCCTCCTCATACTCGGCCTGACTGATGTTCTCCTGCCGCATCAACTCCTCACGAGCCTGTTGGGCAGCCGAAGATTGCTGCTGCTGCTTCTTGCGCTCCTGCTTGAACTCCTGCTGGACCTGCTTGTAATCGGCCTCGCTCCGGTAGTTCTCCCGGCCGCCGCCACACAAAATGCCGTCCGGACCACACTGACCACCCGACAACAGACCCGTCGGATCGCTGAACGTTACCGGACTGTTGTTGCTATAGGCATAACCGTTGAGCTGCTGCGGATCGTTGTTGTCGACGATCGGGTCCGCCGACAGGAACCGCCCGGTAGAAGAGTCGTACATACGCGCGCCCACACGCGTCAGACCCGACTCCTCCCGCGTACCACCAACAAACCCATGCTGATTCCACGACGCAGCGCTACCCCGGGGATCACCGAACGGGGTCTGGCGCCGGGTCGCCACCGCTAGGTTTCCGGAGGTCACTGCGGCGATCTCGGTGCCCTGGTGATCCGAGAGCAGCCACTTGAGACCCGAGATAGAGTTCCGCTGCGCTGCGACGTGCCCGTTGTGGCTGTAGTAACGAGTCCACGACGGAGTCGTGGTGTTCTTCTCGAGACGGATCTCCTGACCGAACACGTACAGCGTCGTGGCAGAAGGCTCGCGAGCAATGAGCCTCGAGCCGTCCGCGTCGTAGAGGTACGTGGACTCCTTGCCGTCCGCGTTCGTCACCTTCGAGACGCGGCCCTCAGCGTCGTACTCCAGCGTTTGGGTGTCGCCGGAGATCTTGCGTGACGTCGTGTTACCGGACTCGTCGTAACCGAACGTGTCCTGCGAGGTGCCGTTCGGGCCGGTCGTGTCGACCTTCGACACGGTGTGCGGCTGGGCTTGCCCCGCAGCGGGATAGCCGAACGTGTTCACCGTGTCGCCGGCGCTGGAATGCGCGGTCTGGGTCAGACGGTTACCAGTCTTGTCGAACGTCCACGACAGCCAGTACATCGCCGCACCGCCCAAAGTGGACGTCGACTTCGGCGCCGTGCAGTTGCCGGAGTCCGGCGTCCACGCATCGGTCATCCGGCGCAGGTGGTCGTAGGCAAAGCACTGGATGTCCGACGCGCCGCCCTCAGGCGTGTCGGCAATGCGGTTGATGTTGCCGGCCGCGTCATAGCTGTAGTTGCGGTCCGCGATCCGGTACGCGTTCGGGGTCTCCCTGTCCGCGATCGTCCGCTCGAGCCTGCGGGTGCCTTCCTCGTAGAAGTTGGTCACCCACAGGTTGTTCTGGCTGTCGGCGCTGTCGTAGGTCTCCTTCAGCACCTCACCCATCGCCGAGTACGCGGTTCCGCTGACGTAGCGGTCCTTGCCCTGGGTGGACTCGGTCAGGCCGAAGGCGTTGTATTGGGTCGACACCGTCTCGCCGGGCACGATCGTCCGGCCGCCGGAGTTGACGTCCAGGTAGTCGAGATCGCGCAGCCTGCCGGTGTAGGTGTACGAGTAGCCCACCTCGTACGTGGTGCCGAGCACTCCTTCCGCCGCGGCCGGCACCATGACCTTCTTGCCGGTCGGGCGACCGGCCTGGTCGTAGCCGGTGACTTTGCTCGTGTACGGCTGGCCGTTGACCCACCTGCGGGACAGCGTCAGCATGCCGCGCCCGTTCAACACGCCGGAGCCGTCCACCGACGTGTCGTACTGCCACTCCGCGCTCGGCGAAGTGCTCGTCCCCTCATAAGAGGCGATCTTGCGGCTCAAGGCGTCGTACTTGTACGAGATCTTGCGGTTGCGGGCGTCCGTGGTCGAGACCACCCGGCCCGCCGCGTCGTACTCGGTCGAACTGGCTCCGGTGTCCGGGTCGACCGACCCGATCTTGCGGCCGCGCAGGTCGTAGGTGGACCGCCAGACGTTGCCCGCAGGGTCGGTCACCGACTCGAGTTGACCTGCCGCTGTGTAGGTGTACTTCGTCGCGTCGAACGCCGTGCCGAGGCTGGCTGTGTACTGCCGCTTCTCTGTGGTGCGACCTTGCGCGTCGCTGATCACCGTCGTCGCCGTGCCACCCTGCGGCGGGGTGGTGTGGATGCGGTCACCGCCGTACGACGTGGTGGTGCGCCACTGTTCCGTCGCGTACTTGCGGTAGATAGACGCCGTTGGCCGGCCCATCCCGTCGTACTCGGTGATGGTCTGGTTCGGCACTTCGTTGTCCAGTACACCGGCCAGCGCAGCTCCGGGAGCCTGGTTGTTCCAGTAGGCACCGTTCGTCTTGTACGGCAGGCCACGCGAGTCGTAGAACGTGTCGGAGATCAGCCTTCCGCCTGCGGGGGACGGGGACTGCGTCTGCCGCTCGCGGAACAGTCCGTCGTAGAGCGCATAGGTGGCTTGGTAGGTGTTGCCGTCATCCTGCAACCGCTTCGACGTCACTACGCTCGGCGCGTTCGTGTTGTAGGTGTACTCGAACACCGCGTCCGGCTTGGCGGTTGCCTTCGGGTGTCCCGGCAGCCATGCCGCCACCATCCGGCCCAGCGCGTCGTACTCGAGATCCGCACGCCGCCCGTTCGCATCCACGGAAGCCGTCGACAGGCCCCAGGCTGGCTCGAAGTACCCGTTCGTCACGTGCCCCAGCGCGTTCGTGCTGGTGACCTGCTTCAGCGGGCCGGTGGCGGGCGTGTACGCGGCGGTCGTCCGCTGGCCGGTCGCGTCCACGACCTCCTTCGGACGCCCGTACTCGTCGAATGTCGACGTCGACGCGATGACCCACTTCTGGCCGGTGTCGTCCCACTTGTCCAGCGCCTCGGCCTTGGTGATGTCACCCTTCGTCGGAGCCACACCCCACGCCTGGCCGTCGTACCACGACCGCGCGGACGTCAGGATCGTCGAGGCGGACGGCTGCACGGTGCACAGGCCCTTGACGGTCTCCACCTGCGAGGCATAGCTCAGCATCCACGCCGTCTCGTTGCGGGCGAACGTCATGCGGGCGCACGACTCATCGCCCATGATCTGGAGATCGCCATGATCCTCGGCCTGCGTGACGATGCCGACCGAGTCGTAAGACTTCACGACCTTCGTGCGTCGCCATTCACCGCTTTCCAGCAATGTCCGGCCCCGCACCGCGAGGACGTTGCTCAGCTTCGCCTGCTTGCCGTCCGCACCCGTGGCGGTCGCCTCGCTCACCCACGGGTCGTTGACCGACGCCGCCACGAGCACACCGTCGTTGTACTGCCTGGTCTCCCGCACGAACCCCTGCAGGCGGTCGACATCGGTGATCGGTTCGCCCTCACTGGTCGACACCGTGGCACCGTCCATGCCCCGCAGGTACACGGTCTCTGCGACGCTCTGCTTGCCGGCCGAGTCACCCTTGACCGTGCTTACGGTCTCGTAGCCACGCCACTGCGACCACGTCCGCCGGTCAGCTTCGGCGAAGTCGTTATCGTCGAAGTGCCAGGCTGGGTTGCCGATGTAGTCGTAGTGGGTCTTGAGCAACGACGACGCACCCGTGCGGTCGTCGTCGGTGACGTCGGTGACGACGTACTTCTGGAAGTAGTCCAGGATCGGGGTCCGCGCGCCGTCGGGAGTCCACCACGTCGGATAGCACCGCAGGGTGTTCGACTCCGGTGACGCCGGCATCCGCGAGCCGGGCACGCAGTCCCGCTCGCTGTACTTGATCTCGGTGTGCGCGCCGCCCTCGCCGTTGATGCCGGTGATCCGGTAGCGCGTCAGCGGTGACAGGTTGTCGTGGCCGCTGTCGACCCGGTTGTCCATCGCCACGCGGTCGAACGTCGTCGCCGGCAACGCGATCGTGCCACCAACGTGTCCGGTGTGGACGATGGACTTCAGGTTCAACGCCGGCGACGTACCGTCACCGGTCGCGGGGAAGTCCTGCGTCAGCGTCCACGAGTCGACGTCGGAGTACCCGCCGCTGCCGTCGCCCACCTGCGCGACGACCTTGGTCAGTCGTTTGCGGGTGAAGAACGTGGGCGTCAGCCGGTTGGTGCACTGCTCGCCCGCGTTGCAGAGCTGATCCGCCGGCACGTCCGGCCACGACGCGGCCGTGGAGGCGTTGAGCTGACCGGGATCACACGTGATCGCACCGCCCGGCAGGCAGCGCTCGGCCATGTCGAACTGGACGCGGCCGCCCACAGAACCGAAGTAGTTGTCGCTGCGCAGGCCGTACTCGATGCGCGTCAAGTACCCACCACGCACGTACGAGGTGCCCTTGGCCGGGTCGGCATTGCGGCCGTAGTGGTTGATTTCCTGGTCGTAGTAGTACGTCGTGACGTTGCCGTGCGGATCGATCGAGTAGTCGATGTTCCACCGGTATGCCTGCTGGCACCAGGAGGCGTCGAAGGCAGCTTGCTTGCACGGTTCGGTGTCGTTGTTGCCGTACACCGGCTCGGTCCACGCCGACTTGGTCTCCGGCTTGCCGCTCGTCCAGCCCGGCAACCGATTCATGCCCAGGAAGTACTGGGTGCCGTCGGTCGTGGTGACCTTCCAGTGTTCACCGTCGTTGTCGCCGTTGGCCGCGCCCTTGAAACGCTCGATGCGCGCACCGTCGTCGTTCTTCGCGCGCCAGGTGCTGACGCCGGTGACGGGGTCCTCGGACGCCTTGATCAGCTTGCCGGAGACGCCGACCAGGCTGATGGTGGCATTGTCGGTGGCCCAGCACTGATCACCGGTCTTCGTCTGGCCGTTGTTCCCTCCCAGATCGAGACCGCAGGGCTTGTACTGCCGCTCGATGAACCCGCCGGGAGAGATGTCCCAGCCGTCACCGACGATCGACGCCTGGTTGTTCGTCGCGGACATGCGGCCGTCGAGGCTCTGCGAGGAGTAGCCAAGCGACACCGACGGCGCCTTACCGCCGACCGCAGGCGGAACGCGCAGCGGATAGCCGTAGGTGAAGTCACCGGATGCCCCACCCGCGTTCCACGATCCCGCCGGAGCGAGCGAGGTCGCGGTGTAGCTGCCGTTTCCGCTGGAGGGAGCGGCGGTCGCGGCGAGCACCATCGCGCCGCCACCGTCCTCCTGCCGTCTCGAGGCCGACGTAGCTGACGTGGCCACGGAGGCGAAGTCCGCCGAGACCGTCTTGGTCTTCAGGTCGTTGCTGCCGCCGGGCAAAGGCGTAACGCGACGGCATTCCAGCTTGTCCGGAGTGGACAGTGCACACGCGGGCAGCGACACCAGACGCAGGCGCGAGGCATAGTCGCCACCAAACGCCGAGGCGAACGTGCCGTAGCCGACGCCCAGGTGCACCGGTGTTCCCGCGGCACCACCGGCATCCGTGACAGTGAACACGACACCGTTGAGCCCCAGCTTCTTCGCCGCGTCCTGGCCCTTGACGTTCACCCGCACCTTGGCAGGGCTCGCCGACTTCGCCACGACACCGTTGTTCTTGCGTTGCACCGAGACCAGCCCCGACGTGGCCTTGGCAACGCTCCCCGCAACGGCACCGTTCAGATCGACTTCCACCTGCGACTCGACCGGCCACGACGGCGTGTCGACCTTCGTCACGGCGGCCCTCGCCGCCGCGTCCTCGGTTTTGGCGCGCGAGACCACCGACGTGGTGGGAACCGACTTGTCCTGCTGCAGTTCCGGCAGCTTCCAGCCGTACTGGTTGTCCCCATCCCCAGCCGCGAGCGCGTCCTGGCCGGTCGCGAGCAACAACGTCAGCACGACGCCAAGCGCCGTGCAGCGTCTTCTTCTGCTTGCTCTCACTGAAAGAATCCCCCCAGATCAGCGGTGCTTGGTGGACGTGCGGATGTCCTCGATGTCGGCACTGGTCAGCACACCCGAATAGACACGGGCGTCGTCGATGTCGCCCTTCCACCCGTCAGTGCTGTTTCCGTTCCAGATGCCCCGGCCGATCCAGAAGTCACCGGTGGCGTTGAACGCGCCCTGTCCCGTCTTGGTGGCCGCCTGCTTGACGCCATCGACGTAGAGCGTCATCGTGCCGCTGGTCGCGTCGTAGACACCTGCGAGGTGAACCCACCTGTCCGCCTCGGCCGGCAGGTCGGAGACGATCAGCGATGACCCGCCGTCCTTCCGCGCCACCTGGAGGAAGCCCCACTTGCCCGTCTCCGGCCGGTAGGAGAGCAGGAACGGCGAGAAGGTGGTGTCACCCATGCCGACCGCGGTGTCCGGTACGGAGAACGCGCCGCTGTGCCGCACCCATGCGGACACGGTGTAGGAGCGGTCCGTGCGGAAGTTCACCGGATGTGCGCCCGCCACACTGCCCTGAGCCAGCGGGTCGAGGTTCAGCCACTTGTCCTTGCTGGTCAGGATCTGGTTCGGATCGTCAGGGTCGACCGGTGTGCCCGCCCACTGGACACCCCCGGAGAGCGTGGCGTTCTGCCCCGTCACCTCGTCCTTCGTCGCGGTCCCTGTGCGTTCGTCGAGGTTGTAGTGAGCGCGCAGCACGGCGAAGTTGTTCAGCTCGGCCGCCTCGACCGCGCTGATCTGCCGATCCCACACCTGGACGTGGTCGATCGTGGCCGGGATCTGATTGGTGCGCCCGCCGGCCCACTTGGCCGCTCCGACCACAAAGGGCCCCGTCGCGTTCCACAGAGCGGCGGTCGCGGTACCTTCGAGCTTTCCGTTGACGTACAACGACATCTTGTGCGCGTCAGGGTCGTAGGTACCCACCAGGTGCGTCCACACGCCCACCTCGGGCGGGGCTGCCGAGATCGTGCGGACCGACTGGGGCGAGTCCTGGTCGGCAACGGCCGCGCTGAACGTCCAGCGGTTCACCTCACGCGAGTACTGCAGGAAGAACGCACTCGCGCGGTTACCGTCCTGGCTGGCGACCGTGTAGAACTCGTTTGTGTTGTCGAGCTTCACCCACGCCGACACCGAGAACGCCCGCGATGTGTCCACGATCGCGGACGAGGTGGCGGAGAACGTGCTGGTGGTGTTGGCCTGGCCGTTGTTGGCGTAGCCTGCGCCGAAGGTCGCGCCGTTCAGCGTCAGCGGGTGGCCCTGACCGGTGATGTCGGTCGCGGTGGTCCCGGTGGTCTGGTCGAAGTTCCACGCCGCCACGGGGTTCGCGGGGTCCGCGACGTTGAACACGTACTTCTGCGGGTTGGCCGCCGGGTTCCCGGCCTTGTCGTAGGCCTGCACGTACAAGGTGTTCGTGCCGCCCGACTTCGGCGTGATCGGCACGGTTACGACACCGTCGGCCTGGGTCACGTTGACCTGATTCTCGACCGTGGTGCTGTCGAGCGACCACCCATAGCGGGCGACGTCCATCGTGCCGTCCGGGCCCGTGTTCCCGTTGGGTGAGAACGTGAAGTTGCCGGTGCGCCCGACGCTGCCACCGAACCCGGTCGCGGGATAGTCCGTTGAGGACACTGCCGGGGTGTTCGGTGCCACGCTGTCGACCATGAACTCGCACACCGGCGACCAGCTGCTGAGCTCGCCGTCACCGGACCACAGGTGGAAGCCGTGGACCCCATCGGTGGTGATCCAGCCATCTGGCACGCTGACCTCGGCGAACGATCCCGACGGCACATCCTTGGTATAGATGTCCTTGCCGTTCCACGTGTAGTTGGTGGCTGTCCCGATGGTGAGACGGAAACCCGCGTCCATCATCCCGCCGTCCGGGTCGAGCAGCCTGGCCCGCAGGCGTGGCGTGCGGTTCTTGCCGACGTAGGGGCGGTCGTTGCCAATGCGGCACGGAAGTGCGTCCGTCGCGTTCAGCCCCCAGCCCTCCAGGCCGAGGTCGATCGGCGACTTCGGGTACGAGTTGTACTTGACCTCGAGGTAGGGGTTGAGGTCGAACCTGCGCCACGAGTCGTCGAGCGACTTCTCGTCCTTGGCCTTGAACATGAACGTGGTAGCGGTCCACGGCTCGGACGCCGCCCGTTCCACCGCCGCCAACGCGTCGAAGTCCGCACCACCGTCGGTCGGGCACTTGGAGGGGTTGTTGCGTGTGTTGTTCTCCGACAGGTTCTTGATCCACCCCGGCTGGTTGTTCCACGTGGTCCACGGACCGATGGCCCAGGTGTTCCACAACTCGGTCGGAGTCGGCGAGCACGAGTACGACGAGATCACCTTGGCGTGCAAGGTGGCTGAGTGGATCTTCGTGCCGACGATCTGCGACGTGTTCATCTCGAAGTACGTCCGCGATACGCCTGGGGCGCCGGTCGGTGTGACGAGCGACGAACCGTTGAGGTAGCCCGCCTTCAGGTCACTGAGTTGATCGGAGGTCTTGTCGTAGTTCGGGGCGTCGCCCCACGGCGACTGCACGACCGCATGGTGCTGCTTGGAGCAGGTCGTGCAGGAGTAGTCGGGGTCCAGCCGCACGGGATAGACCGTGTTCGGATCGGCGAGGAACGCCTGGTCAGGCATGATCGAGATGGTGTTCTGCCCCAGCTCGATGCCCATGCGCGCAGCCCGGCCGGAGTCGGACGAGTCCCACATGCGGGAGGCGTCACCGCCGAAGACCTGCTTGCCGTCAGCACCGAAAACCACGAGACCGTCCGCCGCGTCCGGTGCCTTCGCCTTGCCGGACACCGACGCGGGCCCCGTGATCTTGGTGTTCTTGGTGTGGGACTTGAACGTGAACTTCCTGAGCTTCGGATTTTTCGCGGCCTCGGCGTTCTTCACCACGAGGTTCTGCGAGTAGCCGGTCAGCGCCGCCTGGATCTCCAGGTCCACGCCGGGCAGCACCTCCGGGTACGTCACGGTCTGGCCGGTGACCCGTGCCTTGGGCAGATCCGACTCCCACCCGAACCCGACCTCGGCCTCACCCTTGACCAGCCGCGCGACAGGCTTGGCCGCTGAACCGTGGCCACCCGCGCTGAACGACATGGTCACCGGCGCCACCTTCGGCGCCAGCGAGCCGTCGGCCTGCGGCACCAGCGTCAAGTCGATGGCGGCCCACGAACCGTTCCGCTTCACGCGCACCGGTTGCGCGTAGGAGATCAAGGTCCGCGAACCGTCGGGATTGGCCTTGACCTGCGAGTCCTCGGTCGTCTCCGACCCGATGACGATCGACTTGCCACTCTGCCTCGCCAGCCTGTGCGCACCGGCCACGTCGACGACCTCGTCCGGCACAGCGGCGCTCGCCGGAGCAACAGAGCCGATCAGCGTTCCTACAACGACAACGGCAGCACTGAACGTGGGCAGGGCAAAGCCCCGCCCTCTGACGTATCGCATCTATCCCCCCACCACCGGAACACCCGGCAGCCACCCTTGTACGGTCCCCCGACCTGTGCCGGAGCAGCATGAACCAGGCCAGACGAAAAAGGAACACACTCACAAAGATCAACTTCGCGGGGAGGTGGACTTCACATTCACACTCGAACAAGCACCGCGGACGTCGATCACAGCCTTTCCGGAAGGCGATGATCGGTGACAGGCGCCAGCCCAAGACCACTGCGGCTCCACGGAATTGCTCGTTCGTGGCGTCTGACTACTCGCAGCCCAACTGATCACCACCGCCTCGTGGACCGAAGGCCGCAAGGGCGCTCGACGCATCCACCGACCACAGGTTGGTCAGCCCGAGCAGAGACCCATCAACCTGGACTAACGCTGGACTAACGCCAAACAGGCGCAATCAGACGGTTGCAGGGCCGGACGGCTGCCAGCACGGATCGAGTGGCCCGGTTGGCGCACCAGACTCGACTGGTCAACACCCGGTCTCATGATCGTCGCTTCGTTCGCATCCGACATCCCGGGGTGAACCACATGCGCCGACCACCTCGACCACTGCCGACGCTGCGTATGGCGATCTGACCGTCACGTTCGACATCAGCTCATCGACGATCCCAGGCGATCGCCTCGCAGCGGCACGAGCCAAGGCCCGTACGTACTCCTGGAATAGGCGACCCAGACCACGCCCCCAGCGTCTGCAGTCCGTACTCCCAGATCAAGGCATTCGTCGCGAACTGACGCCGGTTCGACCGACCCAACACCAACCTGCACCCTTTGAGCACTCCATCACACGCAGGTCAGAGCCATGATCGTCGAGGTCCAGGTGCGAGTCCTGCCGAGGTAACCACCTTGACAAAACAGGTTGGTTGGCCGGAGCGCCGGCACCCACCAAGCGGCATGGGAACCGAAACGGCAGCGCCCGTTCAATCGACACCGAGCGATCAATCGACACCGAGGGATGCTGCGATCCGACAACGGCCCACCCGCCGCAATCACGCACGCGCCAGCGCAAACGCACGGTGCCAGACTATGGCGGGAGCGGCACGGCCGTCATGCCAGACGGCGCCGCCGACGCGTCAGCGGGCGAGCAAAAGGTCTTGTGGACAACCACCCAACCGGGTGGCCGGACCTGAAGCAAACCCGTGACCCAATTTCGCCCAGATCGGGGCCGTGCTCCAGTTTTGCTCCAGTTGGCGATACCATCGTCCACTTGGGACAGAAAAACAAGATCGCCCGCTAACCCAATACTTGCAGGTCAGCGGGCGATTCGTATGCTGTGTTACGTTGTGGAGCTGAGGGGACTCGAACCCCTGACCCTCACACTGCCAGTGTGATGCGCTACCAGCTGCGCCACAGCCCCTTGAAGGTCCACGTTCCCGGGAGGTTTTCCCTTCCGTTCTCGTGTGGCAATACCGTACATCAAGAGGTCCACGAGATAAAAATCGGGGGTACCCAAAGCGCATTCGGCCTGGTAGGACCGGGTGATGACCGCCGGAGCGCCGTTCGACCCGAAGATCGAGTGCATGGACCCCGAGGCCCGTCACGAGCTGCAGGAACAGCGTCTGCGGGGGCTCGTGGACCGCCTTCTGCAGATCGACAACTTCCAGGGGGCTCGGCTCAAAGATCTTGGCGTGACGCGCGGCACAGATGTGCGGCTCGACGAGATCCACCTGCTGCCCACGATCACCAAGCAGGACCTGTGGGACCACTACCCGTTCGGGCTGCAGATCGCGCCGCGGGAGGACGTCGTCTGCGTGCACGGGTCGTCCGGGACGGGTGGGCGGCCGACGCTCGTTCCCTACACGGCCAACGACGTTGAGGCCTGGGCTGAGGTCATGGCTCGGGCGCTCGCCGGGGCCGGGGCCACCAGGCGCTCGGTTATCCACAACGCTTACGGCTACGGGCTTTTCACGGGTGGGCTCGGGGTGCATCACGGTGGTCTGAGGCTGGGGGCCACGGTCATCCCCATGTCCGGCGGCATGACGGAGCGGCAGGTGCGGCTCATCGAGGACCTGCGGCCGGACGTGCTCTGTTGTACGCCGTCGTACGCGCTGCGGCTGGCGGAAGACCTCCAGGCCGACAACAGCATCGAGGTCGGTGTCTTCGGTGCCGAGCCGTGGACCGAGGAGATGCGCAAGGAGATTCAGGAAAGGCTGGGCATCAGGGCGCTCGACATCTACGGACTGTCCGAAGTGATCGGTCCTGGTGTGGCGTGTGAATCCCTTGACTCGGAAGGGCTTCTCAACATCGCCGAGGACCACTTCTACCCGGAGGTCCAGGACGGTGAGCTCGTCTTCACCACGCTCACCAAGACGGGAATGCCACTTCTCAGATACCGCACAGGTGACGTGGCGACGATCCATGAGCCGGCAGGGCAACGGACGTTGAAACGGATGAGCAAGCTCAAGGGGCGCAAGGACGACATGCTCGTCATCCGCGGCGTCAACGTGTTCCCCACGGAGATCGAGGCGGTCGTGCTGGAGTACGCGAGCCCGCACTACCTGGTCGTCGAGGATCGCCGGACCACCACGGCACAGCTCCACGTGGCGGTCGAGTCCACACAGGACATCAGGAACGCACTCACGCACAAGCTCAAGGAGCGCCTGGGAATCACGTGCCAGGTGCACGTTCTGGAGCCGGGGAAGCTGCCGCGCACAGAACAAGGAAAAGCACAGCGCCTGGCCCGGTGGAGTCAGGGCCAGGCGCCGATCGACGGTCTCACTTAGTCAGGTCGGAGAGCCAGTTCTTGTTGTCGAGGTCGACGAGCTTGCCACCGGAAGCGACGCTGGGCGTGCCGCGGAAGCGGCCCGTCTCCGGGTCGCGAAGAACGGGGTCGTTGCTCGTCTTCGTCATCAGCTCGTCCAGCTGGGACTTGTAGCTCTGGTTCCGCACGCAGGACTCGAAGCCCGCGGACGTGACGCCGACGTCCTTGCCCAGCTTGATGAGCTGGTCCTTGGTGTAGCCCGCTTCGCCTTCCTCTGGCTGCTTGGCGAACAGTGCCGCGTGAAAGGCGTTGAACTTGCCGTCGTCGGCGACGCACAGGGCGGCGTTGGCCGAGTCGGTCGAGTAGCCCTCCGGCTTCGAGAGGCGGTTCAGCATCGGCAGGATGTGGTAGCGGACCTTCACCTTGCCGTCTTCGACGGCCTTCTTGATGTCGGTGCCGTACTTCTTCTCGAACGTGCCACAGATCGGGCAGAGGAAGTCCTCGTACACGTCGACCGTCACGGTGGCGGTGTCCTTGCCCACCAGCACCGTGTTGCCGTCGCGGACCGCCGGGGCCGAGATCAGGTGGTCGGCCGGGGCCTGCGGGATACCGTCCGAGGTGGACGTCGACGGCTTCATCTGCTGGAACACGACGTAGCCGATGACCGCGACGGCGAGCACCGCCACGACGGC
This sequence comes from Lentzea nigeriaca, assembly GCF_016907955.1. GTDB lineage: Bacteria > Actinomycetota > Actinomycetes > Mycobacteriales > Pseudonocardiaceae > Lentzea > Lentzea nigeriaca. Next base: position 582,961 of record NZ_JAFBCX010000006.1, read on the forward strand.
GATGCCGGCGATCACCTTGGTTCGATCCCCGCCCGTGGTCCGGGCCTGGGCCACCGCACGCGCGGCCTGCTGCTTCTTCCGCGCACTGCGCTCTGCACCACCCACGGCGACGAGGGTAGCGAGCCAAGCTAAAAAGAAGCTGAGTGCGCAGTCACGCTTCCGGATGGCGTGGCTTGCCTCCCACGCGTTCGCCCGTCGGGACCTCGGCACTTTCGTCCAGGCAGCCACATTCCGGTGCGACCGCGACGGCCGTGTGTTCCTCCTCATGTGTGGGCAGGGTCTCGGGAGCCACGAGCCAGAAGGCGACGGACAGCAGCAGCGCCGCACCCGTGATGGCGAACGACGCCTCGAAGCCGAACGAGTCAGCCAGCAGGCCCGCGCACATCGGGCCGATGATCGCGCCCAGGTCGGTCACCATCTGGAAGCCCGCGAGAACGGGGCCGCCCTTGCCGCGTGCGCCGATCACGTCCGCCACGACGGCGTTCTGCGGCGGGTTCAGCAGACCGGCTCCCATGCCCGCGACCAGCGACGCGGCCATGAACGTCCACACGTCACCGGTGAAGCCCATCGAGACCGTGGCGAGGCCGCTGACGACGAGACCGGCGATGGCGACCGGCTTGCGGCCGCGGGTGTCGGCGATCTTGCCGGACAGGAACAGCATCGCCGCGTTGCCGCCGGCGAACACCGACATCGAGATGCCCGCCACGGCAGGACTGTGCTTCAACGCCTCGATGACGAACACCGGCACCAACGAGATCCGCACGCCGAACACAGCCCAGCCGTTCGCGAACCCGGACGCCAGCGCCGCCCGGTAGGCCGGGTGCTGCACGGCCTGACGCACCGACATCGGTGTGTCGCCATTGGACTTGTCCAGCGCCGCGAGAGTGGACCGCCGCAAGAAGAACCAGACCACGAACGCCGCGAGGCACAGCATCACGCCGTACGACACGAACGGCACCCACAGCCCGAACGGCACGAGGCCGGCACCGACGATCGGGCCCGCCACGTTGCCGACGAGGAAGCCCGCAGCCCACAGCCCGGAGGCCCGGCCACGCAACGGCGCCGGGGTGATGCGGATCAGCAGGCCCAGAGCGGCCACCGTGAACATCGTCGAGCCGACACCGGCCAACGCGCGCCACGTCAGCATCTCGGCGTAGCTGCTCGAGAAGCCCGACAACGCGGTGCCGAACGCCACGATCAGGATGCCGACGATGTACACCCGCGGCTCGCCGAACCGGTTGACCAGCTTGCCGCTCATCGGCGCGAAGGCCAGCCGCACGAACGCGAAAGCGCTGATCAGAGCGGCTACGGCGGTGTGACCGACGCCGAACGTGGACGCGTACACCGGCAACACGGGTGCCACGATCCCGAACCCGACGGCGATGATGAAGCTCGCCGCGACCAGAACCCAGACCTCGACCGGTAACCGCTCGCGCACAAAGCCTCCCTTAGCCCTGCTAAGGATATGTCACGCGGCAACTAAATAACTCAGTCGAGCAGCTCATCCACTCTGCGTACATATGCCGTCACGGGATACGCCGCGACGAACCCGCACGCCTCGGCGAACCGCTCCCCCGGCCCTTCGTCGACCTGCGACGCGACCAACGACGCCCCGGCAGAACGCAGAGCCGCAGCAGCAGACACCACCAACGACCGCCCAACGCCACGACGCCGCCGCGCCGGACGCACGACGCACTGCTCGACCAACCCCACACCGCGCTCGGCGAACCCCGACGCGAACCCACCGATCCGATCGCCGTCGTCCACCACCAGCACCAGGCACCGCGGATCGTCGAGCCGATGCCCGAGCCACCGCGTCAACCGGTCCCGGTTCCCGACCAGTTCGTCCGACAGCAGCTCGACGATCCCCGGCAGGTCGGCGTCGACAGCCCGCCTGACCTCGGGAGCCACTGAAGCAGGCCCGCGATGAACCACGGTCAAGAGCTCCTCGACCGCGTACCAGCCGGAGTCGTCGGCGATGCCCTCGATCTCGTCCACGGTCGTCGGCGACGCGTAGACCACGGCCTCGGCGCGCCCCACGTCCGCGAACGTCTGCTCGAGCTGCAGCAACGTGGACGCGACCTCGACCGACGACCCGTCCAGCGCGCAGCCGAAGTTGCCGGACGGCAGCGGGTTCTCCCGGTTGATCACGACCGCCGCGCACCCGACCCTGCCGACCTTGCCGTAGCGGACCGCACCGGACGCGAGCCGCGCCCCCTCGACCAGGATCGCGAGCGATCGCGCCTGGTACGGGTCCAGCAGCTCCGGGTCGTCCGGGTCGCGCAACGGGTCAAGCATCCCCATGTCCCCACCCTGACACACTCGACGGTGTGCACCTGCCAGACCTCCCGGTAAAGTCCGTCCTCCCCGAACTTCTCCAGACCCTCGACGACCACGGGTCCGCCGTGCTCGTCGCCCCGCCGGGCACCGGCAAGACCACGCTCGTCCCGCTGGCGCTGCGGGGCAAGGTGATCGTGGCCGAACCCCGCCGCATCGCCGCCCGTGCCGCCGCCGCACGCATGGCGAGCCTCCTGAACGAGCCCGTCGGCCACACCGTCGGCTATTCGGTCCGAGGCGACCGCAAGACGAGCAAGCACACCCGCATCGAGGTCGTGACCAGCGGTCTTCTCGTCCGCAGGCTCCAGCACGACCAGGAGCTGAAGGGCGTCGGCACCGTCCTGCTCGACGAGTGCCACGAACGCCACCTCGACGCCGACCTCCTCCTCACCCTCCTGCTGGACGCCAAAGCGGGCCTGCGCCCCGACCTCAAGCTCCTCGCCACGAGCGCGACCGTTGCCGCACAACGCCTCTCCGACCTGCTCAAGGCCCCGGTCCTGCACACAGAGGTCCGCACCCACAAAACCGAGATCACCTACGTCCCACCGGTCCGCAACGAACACCTCGAGAACACGGTCGCGCGGGCCATCAACAAGGCACTGTCCGAAGTGGACGGCGACGTGCTCGCGTTCCTGCCGGGCGTCCGGGAGATCAACCGGACGGCGAGCCTGCTCAACGCGGAAACCGTGATCCTGCACGGCCAGCTCAACGCCCAGACCCAGGACGCGGCCCTCAAACCGGGCGAGCACCAACGCGTCGTGCTGGCAACGAGCATCGCGGAATCCAGCCTCACCGTCCCCGGCGTCCGCGCGGTCGTCGACGCCGGTCTCGCCCGCGTCCCCAGGGTCGATCATCGCCGCGGCCTCGCCGGGCTCACGACGATCCGCGTCTCCCAGGCAGTGGCAGACCAACGCGCCGGTCGAGCCGGACGTGAGGCACCGGGCCGGGTCTACCGCTGCTGGCCGGAACATGAGCACTCGACACTCCCGCGCTACCCGGAACCGGAGATCAAGACCGCCGACCTGACCAGACTCGCCCTCGAGCTGGCGGTCTGGGGCACCCCGGACGGCACGGGCCTGAGCTGGTGGGACGCCCCACCGGAGGGCGCACTGAAGGCCGCCCAGGAAACCCTCAACGCCATCGGAGCGCTCGACCCGGACCGCCGCGACCGCATCGCGAGCGTCGGCCTGCACCCGAGGCTCGGCCGCGCGCTGATCGACGGCAGCGCGATCGCCGGCAACCGCACCGCCGCCGAAGTCGTGGCCCTGCTCGACGACAGCTCGCACCCCGCCACGAGCGACCTCGCAACCGCGCTGAAGTCGCCTGGCAAGTGGCGCAAGGAAGCCAAGAAACTGGAGAAACTCGGCAGCAACCCGGCAGGCAACGATCTGGCAGGCAACGGCGACCCGGCACTCGTGGTCGCCCTCGCCTACCCGGAACGACTGGCGAAGCGCAGGTCCAAGAACAGCAACATCTACCTGATGGCCAACGGCACGGCCGTCGAACACACCAACTCGCACCACCAGTGGCTGGCGGTCGCGATCGCCGACCGCGAACCGGGCAGCAAGCACGGCCGCATCCGCCTCGCCGCCCCCGCCGACGAGGAGCTCGCCGTGACCGCAGCCCAAGCCCTCGTGCACACGGAGGACGACATCCGCTGGAACGGCGACGTCATCGCGAACGAGGTCCGCAAGCTCGGCGCGATCACCCTCGGCGAGCGCCCGCTGAACGACCTGGCCAAGTCCCAGCAGGCTCTCCGCATGGGTCTCGAACAGGAAGGCCTCGGCCTGCTCAAGTGGACCGACGCCGCCAAACGCTTGCGCGAACGCATGGCGTTCCTGCACCGCACGCGCGACTGGCCGAGCGTCGACGACGAGAACCTGATCCGCGCGATCGACCTCGGCAAGGCGAAGAAGCGCTCTGACCTCGCCAAGATCGACACGGTGACGTTGCTGCGGAACATGCTGCCGTGGCCGGAGGCAGCGGAGTTCGACCAGCTCGCCCCGGAACGCATCGGCCAGGGCAAGGTCGACTACACGCAGGACGAGCCGGCCCTGTACGTCCGCATCCAGGACGCCATGAAGTGGGCCGACACGCCGAAGATCGCGGGAGTTCCCGTGGTCGTGCACCTGCTGTCTCCAGCGGGCCGTCCCACTGCCGTGACCAGCGATCTCAGGACTTTCTGGCGCAACGGTTACCTGCGGGTGCGCAGCGAGTTGAAGGGCAGGTATCCCAAGCACCACTGGCCCGAACGGCCCTACAGCAAGGGCACGTGAAGGTGTTCGCCGAGATCGCCCCGTTCCGGCGGGTGTCGAGACCCTCGCCTCGCTGTACCCGGCGATCACCAGGAACCCCGAGCGCGGCACGTTCCACTACGACCGCGCGACCGACGGCATCACGCTCGACCGGCGGCGTGAACAGATGAAGCCGTCGATCCGCGCGGTGAAGGCGTGTTCGACGAGATCAACCGAACAAACCTCACTACATATCGCGCGGACCTGTTCGGAATCGGGAAAGTCTTCTCGGACGACTTCACCTGTCACCCGCTGGGCGGCTGCCTGCTCGGCCGGGCCACCGACGCGTTTGGCCGGGTCAGGGGCCAGAAGAACCTCTACGTCACGGACGGTTCGCTGATCCCGCGCTCGGTCGGCGCCAACCCTTTCGTCACGATCACGGCCCTAACGGAACGGAACTTGAGTCGAATCACCGCCACCGATCTGAACCATTAGGAAACGAACAACGTTAATCTCAGCTATGGCGCACATCGCGATCTTCCTCATGCCCGAGCGCGGACACGTCCTGCCGACGCTCGGGATGATCGCGGAACTCGTGCGCCGAGGCCACCGGGTGAGCTGCCCCGTCCCGGCGGCCTTCGCCGAGGCCGTGACCGAGTGCGGCGCCACCGTGATCCCCTTCACCACCACGCTTCCCGGTCAGTTGCCCGCGTCGCTCTACGACGCCGCGCAGCTCGCGCTCGCCGAGGCCGAGATGGTGCTGCCCCAGCTGGAACCGGTGTTCCGCGCGGACCCTCCCGACATCGTGCTGTGGGACATCGCGGCGTGGGTGGGCGGTGTGATCGCCCGCGAGCACGGCGTGCCGAGCCTGCTGGTCGAGAGCTTCCTGACCAGCAACTCCCACTGGTCGCTCGGCACCGCGGTCGTGCCCGCGCGGACGTTCGACACCGCGGCGATCCGGTTCTTCACCAGGGTCCAGGGTTTCGTCGGCTGCTCGCTGCCGGAGTTCGTCGCGGGCGCGCGCCGCCGGATCGCCCTGTTCCCCAGGGAGTTCCAGCCGGAGGGCGACACGTTCGACGAGCGGTTCGTCTTCACCGGCCCGTGCCTGACCGAGCGGACGTTCCAGGGCACGTGGACTCCGCCCGGCGACAGGCCCGTGGTGCTCGCGACGACGGGCGTGCAGACATGCGCGGACGCGGCGCGTGGAATGCCGTGGCACCTCGTCACGAAGGGCAAAGTTCGTGGCGCGGCACCGAACGTCGAGACGCACGACCACGTCCCGCAGCTCGCCGTCCTGGAGCACGCGAGGGTCTTCATCACGCGCGGCGGCATGAGCGGGGTGATGGAGGCGCTGCACCACGGCGTTCCGATGATCGTCGTGCCGCACATGGCCGACCAGCGGATCAACGGCCAGCAGGTCGAGGAGCTCGGGCTCGGCGTGCTGCTCGACGACCTGACCGAGGAGAGCGTGCGCTCGCTCGTGGACCAGCTCGCGTCGGATTCCTCAATTGCCGCGCGGATCAAGGACATGCAGCGGATGATTCAGCGGGCGGGCGGAAGCGCGGCCGCCGCGGACGTCGTCGAGGAGGAACTGGCGCGGTGAAACGGATCTGGTACGACGCGGTCCGCGCTCTCGGCGGTACGCCGGACGCCGGTGATCTGGTCGAACGCTACGCCGAGCCGCATCGGGCGTACCACAACACCTTCCACGTGGTCTCTGTCGTCCGCGACTCGTCGGCGCTGGCCGACGCGTTCGCATTCTCGGTGGAGGAACGCGCGATCCTCGCATTGGCCGCCTGCGCACACGACGTGATCTACGACGGCAAACCGGGCGAGGACGAACGCTCGTCGGCCGCGTGGGCGCGGGAGCGCCTGGCAGGGCTGCCAGAAGAGCACATCGCCCGCGTGGAGTCGTTGGTGCTGGCCACGATCACGCACTCGTCCGACGACCCGCTCGCGCACGTGCTGCTCGACGCCGACCTCGCGATCCTCGGTTCGGAACCGACGCACTACGACCGCTACAGCCAGGCCGTACGCCAGGAGTACGCGCAGTACGACGACGCCGCGTGGCGCGTCGGCCGGGCCGCGGTGCTGAAGACGCTGCTCGACCGCGAGGCCCTGTTCGTGACCGAACCCGCGCGGCAGCTGTGGGACGCCACCGCGCGGATCAACCTCGCCCGCGAGCTTCAGTCCTTGGCGTAGAGCACCTTCGTCGCGGTGGTGAAGCGGCGGAGCGTCGCCGGGATCGGCTCGACGCCGATGCCGGGGCCGGTCGGCACGTGCATGAAGCCGTCCCGCAGCTCGAACGGCTCGGTGAGGTCCTCCGCGAAGTACCGCCGTGACGCCGACACGTCGCCGGGCAGCACGAAACCGGGTAACGCTGCCAGCGCGAGGTTCGGCCCGCGCCCGATGCCGGTCTCCAACATTCCGCCGCACCACACCGGAATCCCGTGCGCGACCGCGACGTCGTGGATCCTGCGGGCCTCCAGGTAACCGCCGACCCGCGCGGGTTTGATGTTGATCACCCGGCACGAGTCCAGCGCGATCGCGGTCGCCGCGTCCTTCGCCGACGTGATCGACTCGTCGAGGCAGATCGGCGTGCTGATCCGTTGCGCCAGCAGCGCGTGCCCGCGGATGTCGTCCTCTTCCAGCGGCTGTTCCATCAGCAGCAGGCCGAACTCGTCGAGCCGACGCAGGTGTTCGGCGTCGGCCAGCGTGTACGCGGTGTTCGCGTCGACCTGCAGCAGGATGTCGCCGAACCGTTCGCGCACGGCTCGCACGGGCTCGATGTCCCAGCCGGGCTCGATCTTGAGCTTGATCCGGGCGTAGCCCTCGGCGAGGTAGCCCTCGACGTCGCTGATCAGCTCGGGGATCGAGTTCTTGATCCCGACCGAGACACCGGCCGGCACTTTTTCCGCTGTCGCACCCAGGAACGTGCCGATCGACATCCCGTACGACCGCAGCTCGGCGTCCAGGATCGCGGTCTCCAACGCCGCCTTGGCGAGCTTGTGCCCCTTGATCGCGTGCGTTCGCGGCTGGACTTCCGCGGCCGTGACCTCGGGCGTCACCCGCGGCACGAGGTGCCGGTCCAGCACCAGTTCGGCAGCACCGACGAACTCCGAGCAGTACAGCGGTTCCGGGTCGGCCGCGAACTCCGACCAACCCTCGGCGGCCTCGGTGACGACCCGCATCAGGAACGTGTCCTTGGTCGTCATCGTCCCGAACGACGTGCGGAACGGCGACACCAGCGGAATCGCGACGTGCAGCAGCTCAACGCGTTCGATCTTCACCGGCGCTCCAGTTCGTACCAGCCGTCACGGGACATCGAGGTCGCCACGTACCCCTGCTCGAAGGCGTCGACGAACACTCCGCGCACGGCCTCTCGCCATTCCCGGGCCAACAACGAAGACTCCTTGCGCACCTGCACGATGTCACGCGGTACCCGGCACCAGATCCGCTCGCCGTCCGTGCGCGCCAACGGTTCTCCGTCCGGAGCCGTCGACGTGACCGCACCGGCAGGCACCGACTCGTGCGGTTCGCGGGAACCCGTGAGATCCCACTGCACGGTCAGGCGATCACTCTCGTCACCGTCGTTCACGCCGTCACGCATCGGCCCGTAGAAGTCCACTGTGTACTCGGTGACGACCGCACCGAGCTTGACCAGGTTGAACCGGGCGTTGCGCGACACGAGCGGGTCGTAGGTCCACCGCATCGACCTGGCCCCGAGCCCGAGGGCCCAGTCCTTCTGCGCGAGCTTCAACGGATGCCCGACGCCGGGCCGGGCGGCCGCGATCATCGAGTACACCGACCCGTCCGGGCAGAACAGCCCGGTCGTGGCCCCGACCAGCTCGTCACCGTCGAACGCCCCGATGGTCGCACCGCCCGCGTGCCGGATGCAGTGCAACGTCTCCGTGGACAGCACGTCCTCGGTCGTCTGCCAGGCCTCGGCGTAATACGCGGCGACGCGGGCGATGCCGGGAACGTCAGAGATCACTTGGAACCGCAAGGCGAGCCTTCCTCACGCTGTACCCGAAGTAGATGACGAACCCGAGAACCATCCACGCGAGGAACGCGATCCACGTGGCGAGCCCGAGGCTGAACATCATGTAGATGCAGAACCCCAGCCCCAGCAACGGTGTGACGGGCGAGAACGGCACCCGGAAGCTGCGCGGGCGGTCCGGCTCGGTGCGACGTAGGATGATCACCGCGACGTTGACCAGCGCGAACGCGAAGAGCGTGCCGATGCTGGTCGCGTCCGCCAGAGAACCCAGCGGCACCAACGCGGCGAGCACACCGATGAACAGGCCGACGACGACCGTGTTCACGAACGGCACACCGGTGCGCGGGCTCAGCTTCGCGAAGATCGACGGCACCAACCCGTCGCGGGACATCGCGTACAGGATGCGCGTCTGTCCGTAAAGGACGGTCAGCACGACACTGGTCGTCGCGACGACAGCACCGATCGACAGCAGGATCGGCCAGATCGCGCCGCTGACGTTGTCGGTCAGCACCCGGCTCAACGCGGCTTCCGTGCCCTCGAACGACTGCCACGACATCGCCCCCACAGCGGCCAGCGCGACCGCGCAGTACAGCGCCGTGATCACGACCAGCGACAGGATGATCGCGCGCGGCAGGTCGCGCTGCGGGTTCTTCGCCTCCTCACCGGCGGTCGACGCGGCGTCGAACCCGATGTAGGAGAAGAACAACGTGGCCGCACCCGCACTCATGCCCGCGAGGCCCAACGGGAACAACGGCTGCAGGTTGCCCGCCTTGAACGCCGTGAACGCCACCGCGCAGAACATCAGCAACGCGCCGACCTTCACCCACACCAGAATCGTGTTCGTGCGCGCGCTTCCCTTGGCACCGCCCAGCAGCACGAACATCGAGATGACCACGACCAGCACGGCGGGAATGTTGACGATCCCGCCCGCACCCGGCGGCTGGCTGAGCACGTCCGGAATCCGCAGTCCTGTCACGAGGTGCAGCAACTCGTTGACGTACTGCCCCCACCCGACGGCGACCGCCGCGACCGACACCCCGTACTCCAGCACAAGACACCAGCCGCAGACCCACGCGACGATCTCGCCGAGCGTCGCGTAGGTGTAGGAGTACGACGAGCCCGACGCCGGGATGAGACCCGCGAGCTCGGCATACGACAGTGCGGAGAACAACGCGGTGATGCCGGCGAGAACGAACGACACCACGATGGCGGGACCGGCCAGCGGAACCGCCTGCCCCAGCACCACGAAGATGCCGGTGCCGAGCGTGGCACCGATGCTGATCATCGTGAGGTGGCCGACACCGAGGCTTCGCTTGAGGTCGCTGCCAGGGTGGGTCAGCTGGTCGATCGGCTTGCGCCGCAACACCCGCGCCCCGACGCGCTGTTCGTTGCTCATCAGGCCAACATAACGTCAGCCCGCTGGCCTATTTGCCGCCGATCGGCCGGAACGTGCGGCGGTAGGTGTCCGGTGGCACACCGACCGTTCGGTGGAAGTGCCTGCGCAACGTCGTGGCCGTCCCCATGCCGGACGCCTCGGCGATCTGGTCGACGCTGTCGTCGGTCATCTCCAGCAGTTCCTGGGCACGCCGGATCCGTTGCGTGTGCAGCCACTGCAACGGCGTGGTGCCCGTCACCGCCTTGAAGAGCCGGGCGAGGTGCCGCGAGCTCATGTTGGCCTGCCGCGCCAGGTCCTCCACGGTCAGCGTCTGGTCGAGCCGCGCGCCGGCCCAGCCGAACAGCTCGGTGAGCGGATGACCTTCCTCCGACGGCACGGGCGCGAGCACGAACTGCGCCTGCCCACCATCCCGATGCGGCGGCACGACGAGCCGTCGCGCCGCCGTGTTCGCCGTCGCCGTCCCGTGATCGCTTCGGATCAGGTGCAGGCTCAGGTCGATCGCCGCCGCCTTGCCCGCACTCGTCAGCACCTGCCCGTTGTCGACGTAGAGAACGTCCGGGTCGACCTCCACGCGGGGATAGCGCTCAGCCAGCACGTCGGTGTGCGCCCAGTGCGTGGTCGCCCTGAGCCCGTCGAGCAGCCCGGCCTCCGCCAGCACGAACGCCCCGGTGCACAACGACACGATCCGCGCCCCCGCGCTGCGCGCCGCCCTGACGGATTGGAGCAGCTCCAAGTCGATCGGTTCATCCACGTCCGCGACAGCGGGCACGATCACCGTGTCAGCGCGCTCGAGCTGATCAAGAGGCAGATCGGGCTCCATCGTGAACCGGCCGGCGCGTACCGGGCCGCTGCCGCAGATCTTGACCTCGTAGTCCAGTTGCGGAGCGGTGAAGATCTCGTACGTGGCGGCCAGCTCGAAGTGGAGCATCCCGTCGGTCACGGCGAACGCGAGCATGTCCGAAACTGTACGCATCGTGTCGTTCCAGACACTAGTTCATTTACCCGTCCACGGGTTCGATGGTCTACATGGGACACAAGATCGCGGTGTACGGCGCTTCCGGACTCACCGGGCGTTTCGTCTTGGCAGAGCTGGAAAAGCGCGGCTTCGAGCCACTGCCGTTCGGACGCGCCCAGGCGACGGCCGACGACCCGGCCGCCCTCGACCGAGCTCTCACGGGTGCCGCCGCGGTGATCAACACGGCCGGCCCGTTCGCCGTCACCGCCCTCCCGCTGATCTCCGCGGCAGAACGCGCAGGCATCCCGTACGTGGATGTCGCCGCAGAGATCGAAGCCAACGCCGACACGTTCGCTCGCGGCGCCACCATTCCCGTGGTACCCGCGATGGCGTTCTATGGCGGCCTGGCCGACCTGATGATCACCACCGCGATGGGCGACTGGACGTCCGCCGACGAGGCCCACATCGCCTACGGCCTGAGCAACTGGCAGCCCACCCCAGGCACCCTGGCCGCAGGCGCGATCTCCCGCGAACGCCGCAACGGCCAACGCGTCCGCTTCCGCGACGGCGCCCTGCAGTACCACGACGACCCGCAACCAACCCTCGACTGGAACTTCCCCAGCGGCCCCCGCGAGGTCATCGCCGAGTTCTCGATGGCCGACATCGTCACGATCCCCAGCCACCTGCAGATCCCGTCGGTGACCTCGTACATGGCCACCACAGCAGCGCAGGGTCTCCACGAAGCCGCACCCCGCCAGGAACCGGAAACCTTCGAGGTGGACGTCCGCGTACGCCGTAACGGCGAGGAACGCCAGATGACCATCACCGGCCGCGACATCTACGCGGCGAGCGCACCTCTGGCCGTGGAGGCGGTGGAACGCCTGCTGACCAACCGCTTCAAGGTCACCGGCGTCGCCTCGGCCGGCGCGATGTTCGACGCGGAGGACTTCCTCGCGGCTTTCGATATGCCGACGATATGAATCCGCTCGTAGTGTCGAAGCATGCGCGTGCTGGTTGTCGAGGACGAGGCCTATCTGGCAGAAGCCATTCGCGACGGGCTGCGGCTGGAGGCGATCGCCGCCGACATCGCCGGTGACGGTGACACCGCTCTCGAACTGCTGAGCATCAACACCTACGACATAGCAGTCCTCGATCGCGACATTCCAGGGCCTTCTGGTGACGTGGTCGCCCAGCGCATCGTCGCCTCCGGCAGCGGCACGCCCATCCTGATGCTCACCGCCGCCGACCGGCTCGACGACAAGGCCTCCGGGTTCGGACTCGGCGCCGACGACTACCTCACCAAGCCCTTCGAACTGCGGGAGCTCGTGCTCAGGCTCCGGGCACTCGACCGCAGGCGCGGGCACACCAGGCCGCCGGTGCGGGAGATAGCGGGGCTGCGGCTGGATCCGTTCCGCAGGGAGGTCTTCCGCGACGGCAGGTACGTCGCCCTGACCAGGAAGCAGTTCGCCGTGCTCGAGGTTCTCGTCGCTGCCGAAGGCGGTGTGATCAGCGCGGAGGAGCTGCTGGAGCGGGCATGGGACGAGAACGCCAACCCGTTCACGAACGCCGTGCGCATCACGGTCTCCGCGTTGCGCAAACGACTCGGCGAACCGTGGCTGATCGCCACGGTGCCCGGCGTCGGATACCGCATCGACGCGGCGTCCGACGCCGGAGGCGAGCGTGGGTAGGGCGCCGGGATTGAGCGTCCGCCTCAAACTCACCCTCAGCTACACCGGGTTCCTCATGGTCGCCGGCACCTTGCTGCTGGGGGTCGTGTGGGTGTTCGTCCTGCGCCACCTGCCCGCCTACGCGGACGTCCCAGGGGGCATCCTGGTCCGTTCCTTCCTCGTGCGCGGCTTCCTGGAAGCCGCCGCCGCGGCGCTGGTGTTCCTGCTCGCGTTCGGCCTGGGCGGAGGGTGGCTGCTCGCCGGCCGCATGCTCGCGCCGCTGGGTCGAATCACCGATGCCACCCGCCTGGCCGCGGACGGGTCGCTCGCGCACCGAATCCGGCTAGCGGGTCCCAGCGACGAGTTCCGCGAGCTGGCCGACGCCTTCGACTCCATGCTCGCCCGGCTCGAAGCCCAGGTTGCCGAGCAGCAGAGGTTCGCTGCCAACGCCTCCCACGAACTGCGCACGCCGCTGGCGGTCACGAAGACCCTTCTCGAGGTGGCCCGCAACGACCGCGACCACGACTCCGGCGAGCTCGTCGACCGCCTCCACCACGTCAACGCCCGCGCGATCGACCTCACCGAGGCGCTGCTCCTGCTCAGCCGTGCCGATCAACGGTCGTTCACGCGGGACCACGTCGACCTGTCGCTCATCGCGGAAGAAGCCACCGAAACGCTCCTCCCGTTCGCGGAAGGAAGCGGCCTCACGATCCACATCTCCGGCGACGCCGCCCCCACCATCGGCTCGTATGCGCTCCTTCTGCAGATGGCCACGAACCTCGTGCACAACGCGATCGTCCACAACGTCCCCGAGCAGGGCGACGTGTGGGTCACCGCGGGCGCTGCAGCCGAGGCCGCGGTGCTCACCGTCGAGAACACCGGTCAGAAGCTCTCTCCGCAGCTGGTCTCCACGCTCGTCGAGCCGTTCCAGCGCGGCGCCGAACGCATCCGCGGCCATCAAACGGGTGTCGGCCTGGGCCTGGCGATCGTCAAGAGCATCGTGCAGGCCCACGACGGAACCCTCGACGTCACCTCCAGGGCGGATGGCGGCCTTCGCGTCGTGGTGCGGCTGCCTATCGCACGTCCCCGAGATCACGCATGAACCGTGATGATCTCCCCGCCTGGTCGACGTAGCCGCGGCGCCGGTAGAACTCGTGCGCGTCCCGGCGTCGATCGTTGCTGGTGACCTCCATGCGTGCGCACCCGTGCCCCGCGGCGAAAGCTTCCGCCGCGGCGACGAGCTGAGCGCCGATGCCCTGGCCGCGCGCCTGATCGGATACGACCAGTGCCACGATCCGGCCCCAGCAGCCGTCACGTTCGAAGAACGGGCCGACGTGGACCGCCACCAGTCCGAGCAGCCCTTCGCCGGCCTCGGCCACGTAGACCGCGCTGGACGGGTCGTCCTCCCAGGCCTTGATCCGGGTCACCGTGGCCCCGGCGCGATCCTGCGGGTAGCCCAACTGGCGGAGCAGCTCGTCGACGGCTGCGGCGTCGGCGGTCTGCGCCGGTCGTATCTGCATGCGTACCCCCGAAATCGGGCGTCTCCGGTGTGCCACACCGGAGACGCCCGTGTCTGCTCATGCGATGGGAAAATCGAAGTAGTCGTCCGGATATGGCTCGTCTTGCAGCGTGTAGTGCCACCACTCGTGCTCGTACGCGCTGAAGCCACAGGCTTCCATGACGGAACGGAGGTGTCGCCGGTTTGCCGCCTCGACCGACGTGATTCCGCTCGCTTCATGATGCGAGATCGAATCCATCAGATCATGGCCACCGCCCATCGGGGCGAGCTCACCGGTGGCCAGCTCGTAAAGCGTCAGGTCGACCGTGCTGCCCCGGCTGTGGCCGGACTTCGCAGCGACGTAACCTCTTTCGAACATCTCGGCCCTGTCGATGTTCGGATAGTGCCGTCGCTTGGTCCGGCCGTCCTCCGGCAGCCGCGACCAGCGCAGAAAACACTCCACGGCGCGTTGCGGGCGGTAACCGTCCCAGAGCACCAAACCGAATCCCAGCCCGGCGGCCTTCTCCTGGGCACGTTCGAGGGCCGTGCAGAGGGCCTTCGTGCCGACGATCCGGTTCAGGACGTACCCGTCCACGGGTTTGCCGGTGAAGTTGTCCCAGGTGGCGTACTTGGCGTCCCAGCGCATCCCCGGCACGAACTCGTCCACGAAGACGAAGTCGCTCTTCATCGCAGCTTCCCCGTCAGCGCCAAGGACACGATCCGGTCGATCACCTCGGCGAACGGCACACCCGCGGCCGCCATCATCCTGGGGTACCGGCTGTACGAGGTCAGTCCAGGGAACGTGTTGACCTCGTTGAGGACCACCGTTCCGTCTTCCTTCAGGAACATGTCCACCCGTGCCAGCCCTCGGCAACCAAGAGCGCGGTACACGGCTTTCGCCGTCTCCTGGACCAGTGCCCGCGACTCCGCGGGAACGTCGGCCGGCACCGTCACGGCCGAGTTGTCGGACCCGCTTTCCGGCTCGCTTTCCTGATGGATCCTGAAGAAGCCGTGCGACAGCGAGATCTGGTCCACCTCGCCGACGATGAGGTCCGAGTCGTTCCCCATCACCGCGCAACCCACCTCGCTGCCGGCCACAGCCTCCTCGATCAGCACCTTCGAGTCGTACTGCCTCGCGACCTCCACCGCACTCGGCAGTTCGTCTTCACGAGACACCTTGCTGACACCGAAGGACGACCCCGACCGGGCAGGCTTCACGAAGACGGGATAGACGAACCCGCCTGGCTCGGGACGCTCGTTCGCCGAGACGAACCAGAAATTCGGCGTCGCGATTCCCGCACTCCTGGCCACGAGGTAGGTGAGAGATTTGTCCATGCACAGAGCCGAGCTCTGGACGTCACAGCCGACGTAGGGAATGCCGGAGAGCTCCAGCAGCCCCTGAACCGCGCCGTCCTCGCCGAGCTTGCCGTGCAGAACGGGCAGGACCACGTCCAGCTCGATCGTCCTGTACCGCCCCTCCTCCAGCACGAGCAGGCCAGGCGCGTCACGGTCCGGCGACAGCACCGCGGGCCGGCAACCGCCTCCGTTCTCCCACCCCTCGCCTGGACCATCACAAAGCAACCAGGCGCCGCTCTTGGTGATCCCGATCCAGAACGGCTCGTACTTGTCGATGTCGAGGTTCTTCGCGACCTCCCGCGCGGACTTGACGGACACAGGATGTTCCTCGGAACAGCCCCCGAACAAGATTCCGATCCTCATATCCAGTGCTTCTTTCCGCTGTCGAATGCCCGGCAGTTGACGATGGAGTTCTCCACGGTGTCCCGCAGAGCGCGATCCGTGTAATAGGCGGTGTGCGGCGTGACGGCCACATTCGGCAACTCCCGCAGGCGCGCCAGGTTCACACTTCCCGCAGCCCTCCCCCGGCAGTCGGCGTAGAACACGCCTTCCTCCCCTTCGAGAACATCCAACGCAGCCCCTCCCAAGCGCCCACTTTCCAGCGCCGAAAGCAGAGCATCGGTGTCAATGAGCCCACCGCGCCCAGTGTTGACGACAAAAGCACCGACCTTCATCTGCCCGATACGCCGCCGATCAAGCAGATGACGCGTATCCGCGTTCAGCGGCGCATGAAGCGTCACAACATCGCTCTGCTCCAGCAACTCATCAAGCGAAACGTGCTCGGCGGAAACCTTGACGCGGCTGTCATGCGCCAAGACACGGCAGCCGAACCCCCGCAGCCTCTCGACGACCGCAGTCCCGATGCGCCCCACGCCAACCACACCGACGGTGAGGTCGCGCAGCTCCTTGCCGCGCACCTCATCCAGCCGATAGTCGCCAGCGTCCACACGTCTGATGACCGACCGGACATTCCGAATCGCCATCAGCATCAACATCACCGTGTAGTCAGCCACACCGTCAGGCGAGTAGGCGACGTTCTCCACAACAATGCCAAGACTCTCCGCACACCGAACATCAATGTGGTCGTACCCGATACTCCGGGTGGAGATGTACTCAACTCCGACCCGGCTGAGCCCGAGAAGAACCTCCGACCCGATTCGCGTCTTGTGATCAACGCTGACGCACCGATTCCCCAAGGCCAGCTCAACGTTGTCCGCGGACACCGCCGCCTCGGTAACGGTAGGCACCACACCAAATCCGGGCGCCATCTCCCGAAACAGCTCTTCCTCGTCCCGCGAGCACCCGTAAACCACAATCCCCGTTGCCGAAACCCCCGCAACGGCCCAAGACGCCGGCGACCGGTTACGACGGTCCACGGCTCGCGCCGATTCGCTGTAGGTCATACCCCCAGTGAAAACGCCCGCACGTTGTCACCACGTATCAACTTTTCGATACACCGAAGACACACGCCACTACAGCCACAGACCGGACGAGAAGGCTGAACACCCCAGAAATGGTGAGGGCCACGTAGGCGCAAGGCGCCACGTGGCCGGGGGTCCGGGGGCGGAGCCCCCGGCCGGGGTCTGGGGGCCGGGCCCCCAGAAAACACCCGGAACGAGCTGGGCGAAAGCGGCCCGAAGGGTCCGCTGAGCAGACTTCGCCCGAGTGGAGGTGCCGGGAATCGAACCCGGGTCCTATGGCGGCTCATCAGGGCTTCTCCGTGCGCAGTTCGCTATGTCTCTGCTTGACCCCACCAGTCACGCGAACAAGCTGGTGTGACGGGCCCAGTCGCTGTGAGTTTCCCGAACAGTCCCCGCGACCGGGACTGCCGGTAAGCCCTCTAGCTGATGCCGGACTCTAGGCCGAAGGCACTCCTAGGCCGACAGCGTTGCTACTCGCCTCAGGCGGCGAGAGCGAACGCGCGCTGGTCGTTGGACTCGGCGCTTATTGGTTTGCGATGACGCTTGCGGTGGTCTCTCGCCTGCACCGGCACGCTTCCCCTGAATCAACGTCCACAGTCGAAACCGTTCACCCCCTTGTAGTGGTACGCATAGCATAACGAGTGCAGCCACCGAGTTCTTCCCGAGGCAGGTAGGGCTGTCCCCACCCCGGACCGCATGGCTAGCCAGATGGTCCCTGACCAGCGGGAACGCCACGATGGACGGCATGAGGAAACCGAACGCGCTCGCAGCCGGGTTCTACCTGCTGACCCATCTGGTGACCGGCATCTTCTGGTTCACCCTCACCTTCGTGCTCACGGCGGTCGGGTTCGCGACGGCTCTGCTCTGGGTCGGTTTCCCGATTCTGTGGCTCGCGATGAACACCGCGCGTGCGGGCGCGTCGGTGGAGCGGGCATGGGTGCGTGTGGCGTTGCGCACAGACATCCCCAAGCCGTACCGGCCGAAGATCGAGGGTTCGCCACTCGAGAAGTGGAAGCACCAGTTCACCGACCCCGCCACCTGGCGCGATCTCGGTTACCTTGCGCTGCTCGTGCCGGTGGGTGCGTTGGAGCTCGCGTCGTTCATCACCATATGGTCGGTCGTGGCCGCGTTCGTGGGCGTGCCGTTCTGGATCGACGACGCGCCGTTCGCGGTGATCGTGGGCGAGTTCTGGACGATCGACTCGTTCTATTCGGCGTTGCCGGTCGCGGCGGTCGGGCTGGTGCTGGTGCCGTTCGCGCTGTGGGGCACGAGGTGGCTGGGTGCGCTGCACGGCAGGTTCGCCCGCGCGATGCTCGGGCCGACGCGCGCCGACCAGCTGGCGATCGAGGCGGAGCGGCTGCAGTCGAGCCGGGCGCGAGGTGTCGAGGCGGCCGAGGCGGAGCGCCGGCGGATCGAGCGCGACCTGCACGACGGGGCGCAGCAGCGGCTCGTCGCGGTGGCGATGGGTCTCGGGCGGGCGAAGTCCAAATTGGACTCCGATCCGGAGGCTGCGGCGGCGCTCATCGCCGAGGCGCACGCGGACGCGAAGCTCGCCATCAAGGAACTGCGCGACCTGGCACGGGGCATCTACCCGTCGGTGCTCGGCGACCGCGGGCTCGACGCCGCGCTCTCGGCGCTGGCCGCGCGCGTGCCGATCGAGGTCGAGCTGACCGTCGACGTGGAGCCGCGGCCGCCGACAGCGGTGGAGAGCGCCGCGTACTTCACCGTCGGCGAGGCGCTCACGAACATCACCAAGCACTCCAACGCCACCAGGGCGACCGTGAAGGTCAACCGGGTCGAGACGGGGGTGCTGGTCGAGGTCACCGACAACGGTCAGGGCGGCGCCGAGCTGAGGCCGGGCGGAGGGCTCGCCGGGCTGGCCGACCGGGCTGCCACGATCGACGGTGTGGTTGTCGTCGTCAGCCCGCCCGGCGGGCCGACCGTGATTCGAGCGGAGTTGCCGTGCGCGTGGTGATCGCTGAGGACTCGGTGCTGCTGAGGGAGGGCGTGCAGCGGTTGCTCGCCGACGAGGGCATCGAAACCGTCGCGGCCGTGGAGAACGGCGACGGGCTGCTCGACGCCGTGACCGAGCACAGGCCGGACCTGTGCGTCGTGGACGTGCGGATGCCCCCGACGTTCACCGACGAGGGCCTGCGAGCCGCCATCGAGTGCCGCCGCCGCTATCCGGGCCTGCCGGTGCTGGTGCTGTCGCAGTACGTCGAGGAGCGCTACGCCGTGGAACTCCTCGCGGGTGGCGCCAGCGGGGTCGGCTACCTGCTCAAGGAGCGGGTAGCCGACGTGAAGGAGTTCGTCGACGCGGTGCGCAGGGTCGCCGACGGCGGCACGAGCATCGACCACGAGGTGATCACGCAGCTCATGGTGCGCAGCAAGAAGAGCCCCGTCGACTCGTTGACGCCCCGCGAACGCGAGGTGCTCGGGCTGATGGCGCAGGGACTGTCCAACACCGCCATCGCCGCCACTCTCGTGGTGTCGGACGGCGCCGTGGAGAAGCACGTGGGCAACATCTTCGCGAAGCTCGGCCTGGAGCCGTCGAACTCCGAGCACCGCCGCGTGCGGGCGGTGCTCGCCTACCTCGACAGCTGAAGCAGGGTCAGTAACGGCCCTTCAGCGCCCGGCCGTGCGCCCGCGCGATCTCCCGGTTGGCATCCCGCTTGGCGATGTCCTGACGCTTGTCGTAGGCCTTCTTGCCCTTCGCGAGGGCGATCTCGACCTTGACGTAGCCGTCCTTGAAGTACATCTGCAGCGGGATGAGCGACAGACCGGACTCCTTGGTCTTGCCGATCAGCCGCTCGATCTCGTGCTTGTGCAGCAAGAGCTTGCGCTTGCGCCGGACGTCGTGGTTCGTCCACGTCCCCGCGACGTACTCCGGGATGTGCAGCGCGTGCAACCAGATCTCGCCGTCGTCGACCTGGGCGAAGGCGTCCACGAGGGACGCCCGTCCCATGCGCAGGCTCTTCACCTCGGTGCCGACGAGCTGAATGCCCGCCTCATAGGTGTCCAGAATGGTCCAGTCGTGCCGAGCCTTGCGGTTCGACGCGATGGCCTTCTGCCCGCGTTCCTTGACCATGACGACAACTTTACGTGGTCGGTAAAACCGTTAAAGCCGCACGTAGAGACGCAGTGTCACGTAGCCGGTGGTGGCCGAGATGACGATCGCGACGAGGAACAGCCACGGCGACACGAACAGGATGTCCAGGTACCCGATCGGCGGGATGATGCCCGACTCGGTCAGGTTTCTGGTGATCCGGTCGAGGAAGAACGCCTTGAACAGCACCAGGCCGGCAACTGCGGAGACCGCGCCGATGATGCCCGCGACGACCGCCTCGATGAGGAACGGCAGCTGCGTGTACCACCGGGTCGCGCCGACCAGGCGCATGATGCCGACCTCGACGCGGCGGGTGAACGCCGACACCTGGATGGTGTTCGAGATCAGCAGCAACGCGGCGAACGCCTGGATGAGCGCGAGGATCAGGGCGACGTCGCGCAGACCGTTCAGGCCCTCGAAGAACCGCTCGAGGAACTTGCCCTGGTCGTCGACGCCCTTCACGCCCGGCTTGCCCTCGAAGGCCTGCTTGATGACGTCGGTGCGGTCCGGGTCCTCCAGCTTCACGCGGAAGGTGGCGGGGATCGCCTCCGGACGCGCGAGCTTGAGCAGCTCCGGCTGCGCCTCGAAGATCCGCTTGAAGCGCTCGAAGCCCTCGTCGCGGTTCTGGAACACCACTGTCTCGACGCCGGAGGTCTGCTCGAGCTGGGAACGCAGACCCGCGCACGGCTGCTGGGTGCAGTCCTTGTCGTTGGCGCTGACGTCGTTGGTCAGCAGCACGGAGACCTCGAGCTTGCCCGCGTAGTTGGCCTGCATCTTGTCGACCATGCGGACGACGAGCAGGCCACCGCCGAGCAGCCCGAGCGAGATGGCGGTCGTGAGGATCATCGCGATCGTCATCGTGACGTTCCGGCGAAGTCCGGTGACGACCTCGCTGAACACGAAGCTGGTACGCATCGGGGGCGGGGTTCCTTGGGGGTCGGGGGTTAGGAGCGCTTAGCGGCCAACGCCGTAAACGCCGCGCGCGTCATCACGGACGACCTTGCCGAACGCCAGCTCCACCACACGGCGGCGCATCGAGTCGACGATGCCGTGGTCGTGAGTGGCCATGATGACCGTCGTGCCGGTGCGGTTGATCCGCTCCAGCAGCAACATGATGTCCTGGCTCGTGTCGGGGTCCAGGTTTCCGGTCGGCTCGTCGGCGATCAGCACCAGCGGGCGGTTCACGAACGCACGGGCGATCGCGACACGCTGCTGCTCACCACCGGACAGCTCGGTCGGGAACCGGTCCTCCTTGCCGTCGAGGCCCACCAGCTGCAGCACCTCCGGCACCACCTTGACGATGGTGTTGCGGGGCTTGCCGATGACCTCCAGGGCGAAGGCCACGTTCTCGGCGACCGTCTTCGTCGGCAGCAGGCGGAAGTCCTGGAACACGCAGCCGATGGACTGACGCAGGCGGGGGACCCTGCGCCGCGACATCTTGGCGACGTCGAAGTTGGACACGTAGACGCGTCCCCGAGTCGGCACCTCTTCGCGCAGCAGCAGGCGCAAGAACGTCGACTTACCGGACCCGGAGGGCCCGATCAGGAACACGAACTCACCCTTGTCCACCTCGACGGACACGTCGTCGAGCGCGGGACGCGTGGAGGTCTTGTAGACCTTGGAAACGTGTTCGAGGCGAATCACGAGGCGCGAGTCTACTCATGGCCGGGGTAAAGCCCCCGTTCCGGTTAACTTCGAGCACCGGAAGGGGGCTTCAGTCCCACCAGTTGAAGAGCACGTCGCCGACCCGTTCCGGACGCCAGTAGCGCACGTCACGGGGGTCGAGGTCCGGCCAGTCCGCCGCTTTGAACGGCTTCTCCAGCTCGGCCTTGGCCCACACCCTGATGTCGCTCGACAACTCCGCAAGCACAGCCATGAGCGCCGCGTCGTCCACGAACTCGATCGGCGGCAGCGGTTCGACCGAAGCCGTGAGCGCCACGTCACCCTCCGCCGTCCACAACACGACGATCGTGCCGCGGTGGTCGGCGTGCTCGAGGTGCACCTCGTGGTAGTTCGGCGTGACCTTCGGGACGGACCACCGCGCCACGTGACCGCCGGTGCGGCGCGCGGCCTCGAAGCAGAGGCCGCGGAACTCCCCCGGCGTCCTGACGGTCAGCTCTGGGACTGCTTCCTCCACCGGATGCCCGCCTCGAGGAAGTCGTCGATCTCGCCGTCGAGCACCGCCGACGGGTTGCCCACCTCGTGGTTGTTCCGCAGGTCCTTGACCATCTGGTACGGGTGCAGCACGTAGGACCGCATCTGGTTGCCCCAGCTGGAGCCGGAGTCCTTGAGCGCGTCCAGCTTCGCCTGCTCCTCCTGCCTGCGCCGCTCGAGCAGCTTGGCCTGCAGGACGTTCATGGCCGTGGCCTTGTTCTGCAGCTGCGAGCGCTCGTTCTGGCAGGACACCACGATGCCGGTCGGGATGTGCGTGAGGCGCACCGCCGAGTCGGTCGTGTTGACGCCCTGGCCGCCGGGGCCGGACGAGCGGTAGACGTCGACGCGCAGGTCCTTCTCGTCGATCTCGACGTGGTCGGTCTGCTCGACGACGGGCACGACCTCGACGCCGGCGAACGACGTCTGGCGGCGGCCCTGGTTGTCGAACGGCGAGATGCGCACGAGACGGTGCGTGCCCTGCTCGACGCTCAGCGTGCCATAGGCGTACGGGGCGGTGACGCGGAACGTCGCGGACTTGATGCCCGCCTCTTCCGCGTAGGACGTGTCGAACACGTCGATGCCGTAGCCGTGCCGCTCGGCCCAGCGCGAGTACATGCGCAGCAGCATCTCGGCGAAGTCCGCGGCGTCGACGCCACCGGCCTCGGCGCGGATGGTGACGAGAGCGTTGCGCTCGTCGTACTCGCCGGACAGCAGCGTGCGGACCTCGAGGCTCGCGATCTCCTCGCGCAGCTTCGCCCGGTCGTTGTCGGCGTCGGCCTGGGCGTCGGCGTCCTCGGCCTCCTCCGCGAGCTCGTAGAGCAGCGGGAGGTCGTCGAGGCGCTCGCGCAGGCCGGTGACGCGACGCAGCTCACCCTGCTTGTGGGAGAGCTGGCTGGTGACCTGCTGCGCCTTCTCCTGGTCGTCCCAGAGGTCAGGACGCGCTGCCTGCTCCTCCAAGTCCGCGACCTGGGCGCGCAGGGCATCGAGGTCCATCACCGCCTCGATGCTGGAAAGGGTGGCGGAGAGGTCCTTGATGTCTGCTTCGACGTCCGGGTTCACGGCAAAAGATTACGCCAGCACCGGTCGTCAGTCGCGACCGGTGCTCGCTGGCGCTCTCTTCTACGCGGTCGGAATCGCGTCGAGCAGCTTGAGAACGGCCTTCGCGTGGGCCAGGCCGAACTCGGCCACCGCCTTGGCGTAGGGGTCCTCAGCGGTCTTCGCCGCGCTCTTCGCGCTCTCCTGCTCCTGACCGTACGTCGTGCGCGCGGTCGTGATCAGCGACTCGCGCTGCTTCGCGGTCAGCGAGCCGGCGTGCACGAGGCGCAGGATGAGCGGGCTGCGGAGGTGGTCCGGGCCAGGCTCGGACAGCAGCCAGTTCTTGAAGGCCTTCTTGCCCGCCGCGGTGAGCACGTACTGCTGGCTGGACCGCGGTCCTTGCTTGCCGAGTCGCAGCAGGCCCTGATCGGCCAGCGCGGGCAGCTCGCGGTACACCTGGCTGCGGGTCACGCTGAAGAACGCGCCGAAGCGGTCTCCTGCCTCCGCCACCAACTGGCCACCGGTCTTGGGTCCGTCGTGCAGCAGCCCGAGCAGGGCGGCTGCGGTCGCATTCAGGTCTGACACAACGACAACGTTCCCACGTCTGGGGGAAGCTGTCCACAATGGTCAGCCGTTCTGTCCACAGTGGCTGATCACCGGGCTAGCCTGTTGGGCCATGCGGAGCAACGAAAAGTCTCGCTGAGTAAGCGGCAGTTTTCGCACCTCACGCGTTTGGCCGCTTGACCGTCCGTGTCCATCCCGGATGGAAAAGTCCTTTGGCAGAAACGAAAGTCACCCGATCTCACTCGATCGGCGGTACGACTCTCACCGGCCGGAGCCACCCGACCGGGCGGAGGTGGGGGCTTCATAGCCTGACCCGGTGACGTCCGCGCACAGCCCTTTCCCGCGCCCGCACAACCAGGAAAATGATCACCGTCAGGCAGGGCTGAGCGAGACCACGGAGGTCGGGGACGATGAACATCAAGTGGCTGGACCACAAGAAGGTGGCGGCGCACACGGTGGCGTGGATGACCGGAGGCATCCCGGAGCAGGCCGGCAAGGACGAGTGCATGGTGTGCGGCAAGCAGATCCGCAAGACCCGCAGGGTCCACGGCGAGGGCCGGATCTGCTCCAGCATGCTGTGCGCCCAGTACTGGGCGGAGAACATGACCTGAAACACACCGGCGGCGCTGTTCGCGCTGATCGGGAATAAGCAGAAGGCCGGAGCCTGATGGCTCCGGCCTTCTGTCTAGTAGCGGGGACAGGATTTGAACCTGCGACCTCTGGGTTATGAGCCCAGCGAGCTACCGAGCTGCTCCACCCCGCGCCGCTTCTAGCTTGTCTTACTGTTGTAAGTAGAACTATACACCCTCTACGAACCCCTTTTTCACCACCCCCCTCGAACGCCGTACCCGCAGGTCAGCGCCCTCACGAACCGGCGTCGTCACAGGTCAACGCCATGGCAGCGGCCAGGCCGCCGGATGGATGCCGCCGAAGCCGAAGGCGAGGCGGCTGGGGGTCTGGGGGCTCGCCCCCAGGGCGGGGTTTGGGGGCTCCGCCCCCAATGTGAAATGCGAAAAAGTCCCGTCCGCGCTCTTTGCGGACGGGACTTTCCCAACTTTGTAGCGGGGACAGGATTTGAACCTGCGACCTCTGGGTTATGAGCCCAGCGAGCTACCGAGCTGCTCCACCCCGCGTCGGTATGAATAGAACCTTACGCGGGGTGGAGCGCTGAATGCAAATCGGGTGGTCAGCCTGACGGCGTGGGCGAGGGAGCGACCGACGACTGGCCCGTCGACGGCGCGCTGGGTGCCCCGGTGTTGTACTGCTTGAACCGCTTCGTCGCGTCGTCCAGGCGCGCGTACGCCTGGCCGAGGTCGGAGAAGTTGCCGCTCTGCTGGGCCTTCTTGATGTCGGCCAGCGCCGCGTCGATGTCGTTGATCGCCTTCTGCAGGTCGGGGCTCAGCGCCCCGTTGGTCGGCGGCGTCGTCGACGGCTGCGTCGAGGGCTGGCCGTTGCCGTTGTTGTTGCTCGGCGGAGGCACGACCGCGCCAGCACCGCTCAGCACCTGGTCCAGCGCCTCGTTCAACGTGGACGCGTACCCGACCCGGTCGCCGTACCAGACGAGGACCTTCGAGAGCTGCGGGTACGACGTGTTGTTCGACGCCCGCTCGATGTACACGGGTTCGACGTAGAGCAGCGCACCGCCCACGGGAAGTGTGAGCAGGTTGCCGTACACGACCGTCGTCTTCTGCTGTGCCAGCAGGTTGAGCTCACGGCTCACGTTGTCGGAGGTGAGGAACTGGGTCTGGATCTGCTGCGGGCCTTTGGCGTCCTGCGTCAGCTGCAGCACGCTGATCTTCCCGTAGTTGTCCGGATCGGATCCCACCGAGACGTAGGCCGCCATGAACTCCCGGTTCTCGCGGACCAGCGGGCTGGTCAGCTGGAAGCGGACCTTGCTCGCGTCGGTCGGGTCACCGGCGAGCACGTAGAACGGCGGCTGGGCGTCCCTGCGCTTGCTCGCCGCGTCGCGCTGGGCGTCCGCCGTCGTCACGTTGTCGATCGTCGGGTCCTGCGCCGCCGCCCAGTAGGCGACACCGGAGTAGAAGTCCGACGGCGACGAGACGTGGTACTTCGCCAGGATCTGCCGCTGCACCTTGAACAGGTCCTCGGGGTAGCGGAAGTGCTGGCGCAGCTCGTCGGAGATCTCGCTGCCCGGCTTGACCGTGCCCGGGAAGACGCCCATCCACGCCTTGAGCACCGGGTCCTTGTCGTCGATCGCGTACAGGCTCACGGTGCCGTCGTAGGCGTCCACAGTGGCCTTGACCGAGTTGCGGATGTAGTTGATGGGCTTGTTGACCTGCGAGACCACCACGCCGTCCGCGGTGAGCGAGTCGTTCGTGGCGTCGCCCAGCGGCGTGCGCTGCGCGTACGGGTAGTTCTCGAGCGTGGTGTAGCCGTCGACGATCCACGTGATGCGGCCGTTGACCACGGCCGGGTACGGGTCGCTGTCCACCGTGAGCCACGGTGCGACGGCCTGCACGCGGTCGCGCGGCGTGCGCTTGAACAGGATCTTCGACTCGTCCGCGATCGACTGGTTGAAGAGGATGTTCCGTTCGCCGTAGTAGGCCGCGAACGCGAGCTTGTTGAACAGGCTGCCGATCGGCACACCGCCGGAACCGGTGTAGGTGTAGGACTTCGCGTCGGTGTCGTACTCCGCCGCCGAACCCTGCGGCCGCCCACCGACGATCGAGTAGTCGTTGGTGCCGAACAGCTCGCCGTAGTACGTGCGCGGCTGGTTGACCTTGATGCCGTTCTCGGCGTTGCGGATCGTGCCGTCCGGCGCGACCTCACCGGTCTTGAACTCGGGGTAACCGCCGTTGGTCTGGTCGGCCACCGCGTTGACCTTGTTGGCCTCGGCGTAGACGAAACCGTTGCCGTGCGTGTAGATGAGGTGCTGGTTGATCCAGTCGCGCTGGCCCTGCGGCAGGCTGTCGAGCTTCAGCTCACGCGCCGCCACGATGTAGTCGCGCAGCTTGCCGTCCACTGTGTACCGGTCGACGTCGAGCTTGTTCGGGAACCCGTAGAACGGCCGCAGCTGGGTGAACTGCGTGAAGGTCCGCGAGAGCACGGCCGGGTCGAGCAGGCGGATGTTGCCCAGCGTCGCCGTGTCGTTGTTCTTGATCTGGTCGTTGCTGACGGTCTGCTTGCCCTCGTAGGGCTTCGTCTCGACCTTGTCTTCCGTCAGCCCGAACGACTGCCGCGTCGCCGCGATGTTCCGCTTGATCGACTCGGCTTCCTTCTGGATGGCGTTCGGCTTCACCGAGAACTGCTCAAGCACGGCGGGCCACGCGGCACCGACGAGCACGCTCGACAGCACCAGCAGCACGGTCGCGATCGCGGGCAGCTGCACGTTGCGCATGAACGCGCCCGCGAAGAAGGCGACGGCGCAGAACACGGCGATGCACAGCAGGATCAGCTTGGCCGGCAGCACCGCGTTGAGGTCGGTGTAGCTCGCGCCGACGAACTTCTCGTTCTCGTGCAGCAACAACTCGTACCGGTCGAAGAAGTACGCGACGGCCTTCAGCAGCACGAACGTGCCGGCGACGAGCGCGA
The DNA here is from genome assembly GCF_016907955.1 of Lentzea nigeriaca. GTDB lineage: Bacteria > Actinomycetota > Actinomycetes > Mycobacteriales > Pseudonocardiaceae > Lentzea > Lentzea nigeriaca. The sequence continues at coordinate 610,236 of NZ_JAFBCX010000006.1, forward strand.
GGTGCAACCGCGCGGGCCCGGAGAGCTGACCGCCGCGACCGGCCAGCCGGATCCCGCCGAAGAGGTAGTGGGCGATCACCGCGCCGATGAACGACACCGCGGTCGTGATGAACAGCCACGACAGCAGCCACTCGTAGAACGGCAGCTGGAACGCGTAGAAGCCGATGTCGTGCCCGAACTGCGGATCCGTCACCCCGAACGGCTGACCGTTCAGGAACAGCTGGATCTGCTGCCAGTCCGCCTGCGCCGACGCGCCCGCGATCAACCCGACGAACACGGGGATGCCGATCGCGAACAACCGCATCCGCCGCATCACGACCGTGCGGTAGCGGGCCACCGGGTCGTCCGGCCCCGACACCGGCACGAACACCGGCCGCGACCGGTACGCGAGCCACAGGTTCAGCGCGACGATGCCGCCGACCACGACCCCTGCGGCCACGAACAGCCCCAGCCTGGTGAGCAGCACTGTGCTGTAGACGTTGCGGAAATTCACCTCGCCGAACCACAGCCAGTTCACGTAGGTGTCGAGCAGCCGCGATCCCATAATGAGACCGAACAGGAGCACAACACCGACGATGAGCAGGATTCGGCTGCGTCGGGACAGTTTCGGCAGTCCGACTGGAGGCCGTGTGGCCACGAGGCACGCTCCTGGATCGCGGAATTTCAATACGTACGTTTAGTCCAACTCTACGGACGACGCCCTGGGTTCCCGTGAAGTCGGCGGTCTTACGATGACATGCGTGTCAGCGAGTGAAACGCCAGCGGTCATCCTCCCGACGGTCGCCCGCGAGGTAGAGGAGTTCGTAGCGGCAGGTGGCTGGGAGCAGCCCCCGCAGCTCTTCGCCCTCGTCGCGACCTCCGACCTGATCGCCCAGCAACCGGAGCTGCGCGACCAGCTCGACCCGGAGTCGTCCCCGCTGACCCCGATCGCCCAGGACGCGCTGGAAGGCGACCTGGGTGACGCGCTGGCGGGCATCGAGTGGCCCCCGGCCGTGACGGGCTGCGCGCTGGCCCAGGAGATCGTCGTGCTGCCCCCGGAGGCGGAAACCGAGCTCCACCACGGCGAACTGGACGACGAGGCGGCCCGCAGGTTCGCCGCCGAACACCCGGCCCGCCGCGAGGCGCGCCTCGTGGCGGCGGTGCTGCGCGACGGCTCGGTCTCCTGCGTGCTGCGGCTGCGCGGAACGGTCGACGTGCCGGAGGAGGTCGTCGAGCACCCCGAGCTGGCGCCCAACCTCACCGACGCCCTGCTCGCCACGCTGCGACCCTAGTCGTCACACCCCCAGGCTGGCACAGCCCCGGCACGTGCTCGCGCCTGGGTTGTGATCTCGCGTGTTCGCGGGCAGCGGACAGCCGCCGTCCAGGGGTGCGCCGGCCCGCGACTTGGACAGGCCGGCGAGCTCAGTCGATCTTGTCGGACCCATTGAGTACGTTGAGATCCAGAGGTTCCCAGCTCGGGGCAGGCCCCGGCAAAGTCGCCCTGCTGGGCTTGGCGTCTGCAAGTACCACCAACTCCTGATCGAATCGCCGCCAGCTACACCCAACTGGTTCGTCCTCTGGCGGACCTTCGGTGCGCCGGTGCGGCCGATGCACCGCGAGTTGGCGGTGGAAAAGTGCTGGTTGATCTTGAGTTGGTGGTACTTGCAGACGCCGTGGGCGAAGCCGGGAGCGGCTGCCGGAAGCAGGGCCGGAGCCGGTTCGCCAACCTGATGGTCGCGCTCTCACGGACGTGAACAGGCAAGTTGGCTGTAGTTGAGGTGTTCTGACAACGATGTCATCGGCACTTTTCTACAACCAACCTGGTGCGGCCAGCACATAAGAGCGTTTCCACGGCTTCCTCGAATTGGCGGCCTCGTCGCACGGTCAGGATTCGCCAACGGAGTCGTTGCAGACGCCATCAGTCAGCCGGACACGGCTTTGCCGACACCCTGCCAGACCGGGGGTACGCCTGCGAAAGCACGCGCTCGCGCCTGCGGCGGACCAACAGGCCGTCAGCCAGCCTCGTGCCGACGACAGGCCCACACCCGTTGACGACCATCGCCTGAAGATGCCGAGCAGCATGCCGTGACGGTCGGCGAGCACGCCCAGAGCGCTGCCGCACGAGGCTCCCAGACCGCGGCCGGAACTTCGGCCGCCGGTGCGAGCGCTACCTGCGCCAGTTCGCCTACCTGGACGGATGGCCGTCGGCAGTGGCCGGCACCGGCTGACCGGTCAGCAGCTCGGCGTCGACTCGCCCTTGTTCAGCGCTTCCAGCGACGACACCGCGTCCTTGAGGTTCTCGACCTTGATCAGCTTGAGCCCCTCGGGAGCCTGCTGCTTCGCGTCCGTGCAGTTGGCCGACGGCACGAGGAACGCCGTGGCGCCCGCCTCCTTCGCCGCGACCATCTTGAACGCGATGCCGCCGATCGGCTTCACCGTGCCGTCACCGGTGATCTCGCCGGTGCCCGCGATGGCCTTGCCGCCGTTGAGCTCGCCCGGCGTCAGCTTGTCGACGATCGCCAGCGCGAAGATCAGACCGGCGGACGGGCCGCCGACGTCGGACAGGCTGATCTTGATCTTGAACGGCACGTCCGCGCGGTCGACCGGCGAAATGCCGATGAAGCCGGCGGGGCGGCCGTCCTCGCGGGTGCCGAGGGTGATCTGGGTCGACTTCGAGGTGCCGTCCTTCTCGAACGCCACCTCGATGCGGTCGCCCGGCTTGGTGTTCTCCAGGGCGGAGCTCACGTCGGCCGAGCTCTGCACCTGCTTGCCGTTGACCGAGATGATGCGGGCACCGAGCGGGATGACGTTCTCCGCGGGGCTGCCCTTGGTGACCTGGTTCGCGATCACCTTGCCCGGATAGCCGAGGTAGTGCAGTGCGGCGACCTCCGCGGAGGTCTGGGACTCGCTGAACGCGAGCTCGTTGTTGCGCTGCACCTCCTCCTCCGACTCGCCGGGCTTGAAGAACTCCTCGCGCGGCGCGAGGGCGTAGCGACCCGACAGCCACAGGCCGAGGGCGCCGAAAAGGGACACGTCGTCGGTGAGCGAGACCGTCGTCATGCGCAGTGTTCCGCTGGTGGGGAACGTGTTCTGGCCGTCGACCGATACGACGTCGGTGTCCTTGACCTTGCCGAGCACGTCGTAGGTGGGGCCGGGGCCCAGCGCGACGTACGGGACTCTGGCGAAACCGCCGAGCAGTCCGAGTGCCGCCACCACTAGGAAGCTGATGATCAGCGTCCACGTCCGGCGGGTCAGTCCGCGCTCCCTGGGCGGGGGCGCTGGAGCGGGTGCGGTCGTGACGGTTTCACTCACGGCTGAACAGCGTACGACCATGTGGATCCGCGTACGGTAGAGGCATGAGTGACGTGCCGTTCGGGTTCAGCCCGCACGACCCCGACGACAAGAGCGGGAAGCCGGGAGACAACCCGTTCGACTTCAGCCAGCTGGGCAACATGCTGAGCCAGCTGGGCGCGATGCTGAGCAGCGCAGGATCGTCGAGCGGGCCGGTGAACTACGACCTCGCCAAGCAGATCGCGTTCCAGCAGCTGTCGTCCTCGACGACCACCATCGGGTTCGCCGCCGACCAGTCGAGCGCGGTCACCGACGCCGTGCACCTGGCCGAGATGTGGCTCGACCCTGTCACGTCCCTGCCCGCCGGTACCCGCACGACCCAGGCCTGGACCGCACGCGACTGGGTGGAGCGGACCATCCCCACCTGGCAGCGCCTGTGCGACCCGGTCGCGCAGCGCATGTCCAGCGCGTGGGTCGAGGCGATGCCCGCCGAGGCGAAGCAGGCGGCCGGCCCGCTGCTGTCGATGCTCGGCCAGATGGGCGGCATGGCGTTCGGCTCGCAGCTCGGCAACGCTCTGGCGCAGCTCGGCGCCGAGGTCCTCACCTCGACCGACGTCGGCCTGCCGCTCGGCCCTGAGGGCACGGCGGCTCTGCTACCAGCGAACATCGAGAAGTTCACCGAGGGCCTGGAGCGCCCGGCGTCCGAGGTGATGGTGTTCCTCGCCGCCCGCGAGGCCGCTCACCAGCGCCTCTTCACGCACGTGCCGTGGCTGCGGCAGCGCCTGCTCGACACCGTCGAGGAGTTCGCCAAGGGCATCAAGGTCGACACGTCCGCGCTGGAGCAGCTCGCCGGCCAGATCGACCCGTCGAACCCGGCCTCCATCGAGGAGGCCATGAGCTCCGGCATGCTCGAACCGCAGACCACCCCGGAGCAGAAGGCGGCGCTGACCCGGCTGGAGACGCTGCTGGCCCTCGTCGAGGGCTGGGTGGACGTGGTGGTCGACGCCGCGGTGGCCGACCGCCTGCCCGGCGCCCCGGCCCTGCGCGAGACCCTGCGCCGCCGCCGCGCCTCGGGTGGCCCGGCGGAGCAGACGTTCGCCACGCTCGTGGGCCTCGAACTGCGTCCGCGCCGCCTGCGTGCGGCCTCGGCGCTGTGGAAGCTCGTCGGCGACCAGCACGGCGTCGAGGTGCGCGACAGCGTGTGGGACCACGCCGAGCTCATTCCGACGGCCGAGGACCTGGACGACCCGCTGGAGTTCGCCGAGCGCCTGGCCAATACCCGCAAGGCCCTCGAGGACCCGATCGCCGAGCTGGAGCGCACGATGCGCGAAGGCAACGGCGGAGATCAGCCCGAGGAGAGCTGATCTGCCTCTGAGCATGCGAAACGCCCGGTGAGTACACCCTCACCGGGCGTTTTCGCGTTCTGCGGTTGCTAATCCTCCGAAATGCCCCAGCCTGCGGCGGCTGAGAGGCCTTCCAGGTACCCCATGGCCCGATCGGTCTTCGGGTAGCGGTGGACCCACTCCCAGAAGTCCTTGCCGTGGCCGGGCACCAGCAGGTGCGCGAGCTCGTGCACCAGCACATAGTCGAGCACCCACGGCGGCACGTCGCGCAGCCGCTCGGACACCCTGATGGTGCCCTCACTCGGCGTGCACGACGCCCAGCGCGTGCGCATGGGCGGCACCCAGCGCACGCTGACGGGGTCGGCGAGCGAGTCGAGGTAGCGCGCCGACAACTCGGTGCACCGCGCCACCAGGGCCTCGTCCGACGTCCGCGCAGGGGACTTCCTGCGCGTCTCGCTGCGCTGGAGGCGGCTCAACATCTCCGCCACCCAGTGCTTCTCTTCCCCCTTGGTCATCCGTGCCGGCAGAAGAACGACGACGGTGTCGCCCTCCCGGTACGCGCTGACCATGCGGCGGCGCCGGGGGCTCCGCCGCACCTCCACCCGCGGTTCGGCCATGGAGTCACCGTAAACGGCGCCACCGACAATTTTCCGCCCCCAACCGGCGGCAGCCGCGCACCCGGCGGGTGAAGTTCCACCGAACGGCGGCTGGACACGCGCGGGGGAACATGCGCCGTTTCGTGGCCTGGCCCAGGTACCGTCGCGCCAAGGTCCCCGAGTGTGTCCGCACTCACAACTGCAAGGGAGGGGCTGTGGCCGAGAAGTACAACGGCTACTGCGTCAAGTGTCGGGAGAAGCGTGACTTCGACGGCAAGGTCGAGGAGACCAACGGCCGGCGCATGGCGAAGGGCACCTGCCCAGTCTGCGGAACGAAGATGACGCGGATCCTCGGCAAGGCCAAGGTTTGACGTTTCCGCTGGCAGGGGGTCTCACCCCCTGCCAGTCTTCCCATGTGGACACAAGACCTCGCGTGCGTGCAGGACTCGCCGTGGTGCGCCGCGGCCCCGGCGTCGTGCAGGTCGGCGTCGACCCGAAGCACGCGGTGGTGATCGACTCGCTGCCCGAAGCCCTGGTCGACGCACTCCTCACCCTGGACGGCCGCCACACCGTCGCTGAACTGGGCGAAAGACTGAAAGAACGCGGCGAGGACCCCGCCCAGCTGGGTGAAGTGCTCACCTCGCTCGAAGAGGCCGGTCTGCTCGACACGGGCCCTCCGACGAAGGGCGCGACGGCCGCCGTCGACGGCGGCGGACACCTTGCACTTTCAATTACTTCGCTTCTAGCTGAATCCGGCGTCCGGCTCGCCCACAACGCCGATCTGGTGGTGCTTGCCGCGACGCTCGTCCCCGATCCGGCACTCGTCAGCTCGCTGATGGCGTCCCGCACACCGCATCTGGCCGTGCGCGTGCGTGAGGGCGTGGGCATCGTCGGGCCGCTCGTGCTGCCCGGCCGCACGAGTTGCTTGAACTGCGCCGACCTGCACCGCACCGACCAGGACCCGGCCTGGCCCGCCATCGCGGCACAGCTCGCCGGCAAACCGGCCTCCACCGACGTGCTGTTCGCGACGGGCACGGCGGCGCTGGCCGTGGTGCAGATCCTGGAGTCGTTGATCTACGTCCGGGGCCGCGACCTGGCACCGCCACCCGTGTTGAACGCCACTGTCGAGCTCGATCTGGTGGCGGGAGTTGCTGAGAGGCGAAGCTGGTATCCGCACCCTGACTGTCAGTGCTCCGCACATAACATGGCCGAGTGACCGAGATTCCGCGCAAGGCCGTGCAGCGCACCGCCAAGCTGGCGAGCCTCCCGCTCGGGGTGGCCGGCAGGGTTGTCGGTGGCTGGGGGAAGCGACTGACCGGACGCGCGGCCGACGAGGTCAACGCCGAGGTGACGGCCAAGACGGCTGAGCAGGTCTTCGCGGTGCTCGGCCAGCTCAAGGGCGGCGCGATGAAGTTCGGTCAGGCGCTGAGCGTCTTCGAGGCGGCGGTCCCTGACGAGCTCGCGGCCCCGTACCGCGAGGCCCTGACCAAGCTGCAGACCGCGGCCCCGCCGATGCCCGCCCGCACCACGCACCGGGTGCTCGCCGAACAGCTCGGCGCGTCCTGGACGAAGCGCTTCCAGTCCTTTGACGACGACCCGGCCGCATCGGCGTCCATCGGCCAGGTGCACCGCGCGGTGTGGCACGACGGCCGCGACGTGGCGGTGAAGGTCCAGTACCCCGGCGCCGACGAGGCCCTGCGCGCCGACCTGAAGCAGCTGCTCCGGTTCTCCCGGCTGCTGCAGGCGCTCATGCCGGGCACCGACGTGCGCCCCCTGCTGGAGGAGCTGCGCGACCGGTACCTGGAGGAGCTCGACTACCGCGACGAGGCCGCCAACCAGCGCACGTTCGCCAAGGCCTTCGAAAACGACCCGCACGTGCTGGTCCCGCGCGTCGTAGCCTCCGCACCCAAGGTCATGGTGACCGAGTGGACGACGGGCACGCCGCTCTCGACGATCATCCGCGAAGGCTCGGTCGCCGACCGCGATCTCGCCGGCCAGCTCCTCGCCGAGTTCCACTTCTCCGCCCCGTCGCGCTCGGGTCTGCTGCACGCCGACCCGCACCCAGGCAACTTCATGCTGGGCGACGACGGCCGCCTGCGCGTGATCGACTTCGGCGCCGTGGCCCGCCTGCCAGACGGCCTGCCCAAGACGCTGGGCCTGATGACCAGGCTGGCCCTGGACGGCCGCTCCCACGACCTGGTCGAGCTCCTGCGCACCGAGAACTTCATCCGCGAGGGCATGGTCCTGCACGGCGACGACGTCCTCGGCTACCTGGCCCCGTTCGTGGAACCGCTGCGCACCGAGTCGTTCCACTTCACCCGCCGCTGGCTGCAGTCGCAGGCAGAACGCGTCGGCGACCTGCGCAGCCCGGACTCACAAACGGGCCGGTCCCTCAACCTGCCACCGCAATACCTGCTGATTCACCGCGTGACATTGGGCGCGACGGGCATCCTCTGCCAATTGGACGCCCATGTGACCGCACGCGAAATCGTGGCGCGGTGGCAGCCGGGATTCGACGACTAACTCGTCCGAGTGAACCTGCGCCAAGTTGTCCACAGGTTGACTTCTCGCCCCTTTTGACGCCCTCCGCGTGCGCCACGATAGACCGCATGACCCCCATCGCAACCACAGCTGACCTGCGCGAATCCGGCCTCTCCCCGCGCGAGATCCTGCGCCACTGCACCCCGGCGGGCCCCTGGCAACAGGTGCTGCCCGGCGTAGTCCTGCAAAAGCCTTCACCGCCGACTCGACTCGACCGCCTCCACGCGGTTCTGTCCTTCGCGGGCCCTTCATCGGTGATCACCGGTGCCGACGCGCTGACCCGCCAAGGTGCTTCGCTCCCACTTCCCCGGCACATTCACGTGCTCACAGGAATGAACACGCGCAAAGCCCACCCGTGGATTCTGTTCGAACGCACGAGCCGACCACCGACCGTCGTAGAACTCAACGGCTTGAGGCTCGCGCACCCGGCCCGCGCGACCCTGGACCTCGCACGCCGAGCGACGAACCCGCGCGCCATCGTGGAGATCCTCGACGCCGTGGTGGACGCACGGCTGTGCTCACCGGCTGATCTGCACGAGGAGCTGCTGGCCGGCTGCCGACGCGGAACGGCGCTGGTCAGGCAGGCTTTACGCCACCTCTATCCGCTTCGGGATTCGCCGCACGGGTGGAAGTCGGCCTGACAGTTCGCGGCTGCATCCAGTCGCGCGCGATCTCGCCAGACCGACCGGGCCACGAGTGGTGCTCACGCCCGACCCGAGGCGCACGCGAGCCCACCGCTCAACCACCGCGCCCGGCCACAAAGCACCAGGTCACGCATGCCTCGACCCAAGACGCGCACGACCTCGCCAACCCAACCGGCCACAAGCCGGACTCGGCCCTGACAAGAGTTAAGGGCGACCCGACCGCACAAGCACCGCGTCGAGCCACCAGCCACCAGGTCGCGCCCGCCCCAACCCGAGGCACGCGCGACCTCGCCAACCCAACCCGGCCACAAGCCGTGGTCATCCCGATGGCGGGGCAAGCCCGAGCCACCGCATCGAGCGGCGTACACCCGAGCACCGCCAACCCACACAACAACCCTGGGCCAGCGCGCGCACCGAACGCGAGGCAAACACGAGCCACTCACCGAGCAGCACAAACCCGAGCACCCCAACCCGGAGACCACCGGACCCTGCCCCGGCACCCCAGGCCATCCGGCAACCGGCGTCAGCGCCAGTACTCGTCCGGCAGCTTGCCCTCGATGTCCCGCACGTGGGTCTTGGCGCACACGTGACACAACCACCGGACCGTCCCACCGGTCCGCTCAGACGACCAGGCCAGGAACTCCAGGTCGGAAACGGAGGAACGCGACCGTCCACATCTGTGGCACGCGATCACCGGCGTCGTCCCAGGTGGACGGTGTCGGTCTCGAGCAGGAACACGTCCTCGCGAGCACCGACGTACTCCGAGTCGGACGGGTTGAGCAGCCGGCGCAGCGCGTCGCGATCGGCGGCGTGCAGGCGCGGCGCGGTGACCTCGGTCAGCCAGGTCAGACGGTCGACCGCCCAGTCGCGGACGAGTTGCTTGGCGGGGGCCGGGTGGTCGACGACGAAGCTGAAGGCGCTGATCTCGCCCAGGCCCGCGTCGGCCAGGGCGACGTTCCAGCCGACCGGGAGGCGCACGGAGCCGGACATGTTCTCGCGCATCGACACGAACCACTCCGCGCGGGCCGCGGCCAGGCGGTCCTGCAGGCCTGGTTCGCCGACGCCCAGGTCCCACGGCAGGAAGCGGGTCTCCAACCCACCTTCGGCGAGGGCCAGCCAGCCGCCGGGCGCGAGTGCGGAGACCAGGCGGCGCACGCCGCGCAGCTGATCAGGGAGGTGGTGGATCACCCGCGAGCCCCAGATGAGCTCGACCGGGCCGGCGAAGGACAGCGGGTCTTCGGACGCGAGGTCCGCGAGCACGGGCTTCACCGACACGGCGCCGTCCGCCTCGGCACGCGCCGCGGTGCAGGCTGCGTCGAGCAGTTCGGGCGTGGCGTCGACCAGGACGAGGACGCCGCCGCCGTGTTCGCGCAGCGCCGAGACGAGCGGCACGCTCATGGAACCGGCGCCGCAGCCGACGTCCATCACGACTGGTGAGTCGGGCAGCAAGGACACGAGTCTGCGGGCGACCGCGGACAGCGCTTCGGCCTGCAGTGAGCCGTAGCGCCTCATCGCGTGGAGGCGAGCGGACCAGTCGATTCCGTCGTGAGTGTGGTGCGGCACAACCGAAACGCTACGGCGGAACGGCCGAGGCCGCCATCCACCTTCTCGTGGATGACGGCCTCAGCTCGAGACTGTCAGAGGTCGAAGCGAGCCGCTCTGCGACCGGCCCATCGCGCCAACCTGCGCCAACGTTGCGCTGACGCGAGGCGGTTCGCCATGCGTTGCTCTTCAGCGAACCTCTGGGCTTCTTGTATTCGTATTCGCACGAGTTCTTCGTTCAGAGACATGGGAGTGAGGCCTTCGTTCAGGTAGGTGGGGATCGCGCTGTTGTTGGTCACGGTGTTCACGCCGCCGCCTCCGTCTTGTCAGCGGTGACAACGGCTGCCGCGTCCTTGCGCGGACGGCCACGCGGCCGCTTCCGCGCGATGACGACACCGCGCTCGAAGATCTCTCCACCCCAGACACCCCACGGCTCGTGACGAGCGAGCGCGCCGGCGAGGCACTCCGCGAGCACCGGGCAGGTCCCGCAGAAGGACTTCGCCTTCTCGAGGTCGGCCGGAGCGTCAGCGAACCAGAGGTCGGGGTTGTGGGTGCGGCAGGGCAGGTCGAGCCCGTCCGCGAGGTCCGGAAGTGTCTCGCCGGTGAGCGGGACAGTCGCGGTCAACATCAGGGTTTTCTCCTTGTGTGGGGTACTGCAAAAACACGAAGGCCGCGGACTCTGTGCGAGTCCGCGGCCTTCGTGAGCCTGGTGGTCCTTCGACCCCCTATGGGGTCGGCAGGAGCCTTCTCACTTGATGCGCGGACGGCGCATTCGTGTAGTTGTGGACGCCATCAACGGTCGGACGCACGATCGGCTGCTCGATGAACAGTCCGGTGCCGCGCTCACGACCCAGCAGTGCCGCCGACTTGAGGGCAGACTTCTGCCAGACGGCCTGAGCTGAGGCGGGCATGCAGAGGCGCTCGGACACTGGGAGGCCGAGGGTGCATTCGATGCTCAAGATCTTGTTCACAACCGGCACCTCCCTCAGAGGTCTCTGCGAGCTAGTAGTAGTTCTTCTTCCCCAGACGGGTCCTCCGGACCCGGCATGAGCAGGTTATGACCCCGTACCTGGGGCGTGCAACCTATTTAACGAAACTTGTCCCGATCAGGTGGCGGAGTACCCGACACCGGCTCGGACCAGGCCCAACACGTCATCGCCGAACTTATCAAGCTTCGACGCGCCGATGCCCGAGATCGCCACGAGTCCGGCCGAATCCGTGGGTCGCTGCTCCGCGATCGCCATCAGCGTCGCGTCGGTGAAGACGACGTACGCGGGCACCTTCAGCTCCCGCGCCCTCGCCGCACGCCACTGACGCAGCGACTCGAGCAGCTCTTCGTCCACATCGGACGGACAGGACTTGCAGCGTCCGAGCTTGACGGCCTGCGCTTCGACCAGGGTCGCCGCGCACACCCGGCAGGTCGGCTTTTCCTTCTTCATCAGAGGTGGCCGTGCGGCGCCACCAGATACGCGTGCGGCGGGGTGGTTCTCGGGCACAAGGCTGTAGAGGAACCTTGACCGGCGGCGGTACTTGCGTCCACCCGCCGCGCGCGACAACGCCCACGACAGCCAGAGGTGCTCACGCGCGCGCGTCACACCCACATAGAGAAGGCGGCGTTCTTCTTCGACCTTCGCCTCGTCGCTGTCGGCGTACTGGATCGGCATCGTGCCCTCGACGAGTCCTACGAGGAACACGGCGTCCCACTCCAGACCCTTCGACGCGTGCAGCGACGCGAGCGTCACGCCCTCGACCGTCGGCGGGTGCTGCGCCTCGGCCCGCATGTCCAGCTCCGCGCAGAACCGCGGCAGGTCCGCACCGGGCAGCGCGGCGACGAACTCCTCGGCGAGCTCCACCAGCGCGAGCAATGACTCCCAGCGTTCGCGTGCGGAGCCACCGGTCGGCGGTTCGTCGGTGAGCCCGACTCGGCCCAGCACCGAGCGAACGACCTCGGGCAGGCTGCCGTCGAGATCACCAGCTGCCCGCAACGCGATCATGGCCTGGCGCACCTCGGCCCGCTCGAAGAACCGCTCGCCCCCGCGTACCAGGTACGGGATGCCGTGCGAGGCGAGCGCCTGCTCGTACACCTCGGACTGCGCGTTGACGCGGTAGAGGATCGCGATCTCGGAGGCCGCGACGCCCTCGTCGAGCAACGTCCTGATGCGCTGCGCGACCGAGTCGGCCTCTGCGGGCTCGTCGTCGAACTCGTGGAACCGCGGCGCGGGCCCGTCCGGCCGCTGCCCGATGAGCTTCAGCCGCGAGCCCGCCGGACGGCCACGCGCCCACTTGATCACGTCGTTGGCCAGCGCCACGACCTGTGGCGTCGACCGGTAGTCGCGCTCCAGCCGCACGACGACGGCCTCGGGGAACCGCCGCGCGAAGTTGAGCAGCGGCTGCGGCGAGGCGCCCGCGAACGAGTAGATGGTCTGGTTCGCGTCGCCGACCACGGTCAGGTCGTCGCGGTCGCCGAGCCACGCGTCGAGCACGCGCTGCTGCAGCGGCGTCACGTCCTGGTACTCGTCGACGACGAAACAGCGGTAGCGATCACGGAACTCCTGCGCGACCTCCGCGTTGTCCTCGAGCGCCGCGGCGGTGTGCAGCAGCAGGTCGTCGAAGTCGAGCAGCTGCGCCTCGTTCTTGAGCTGCTCGTACGTCGCGTAGAGCTTCATGATCTGCTCGGCGGGCGCGGGGATGTCACGCGCCGCGCGTGAGGCGGCTGCCGGGTACGCGTCCGGCGTCAGCAGCGACGACTTCGCCCACTCGATCTCGCCGGTGAGGTCGCGCAGCGCGTCGGCCTCCGTGGGCAGACCCAGCCGGGACGCCGCGCGGCCGACGACGCGGATCTTCTGGTCGATCAGCTCCCAGCGCGGACCGCCGATGACCCGCGGCCAGAAGTAGCGCAACTGACGTGACGCGGCGGCGTGGAACGTCACGGCCTGTGCGCCGTGCACGTCCAGAGAACGCAGCCGGGTGCGCATCTCCCCCGCGGCGCGCTTGGTGAACGTGACGGCGAGGACCTGCGTCGGAGCGACGTGACCGCGTTGGCACAGGTAGGCGATGCGGTGGGTGATCGTGCGGGTCTTGCCGGTACCGGCTCCCGCGAGCACGCAGACCGGGCCGCGCGGCGCTTCCACCGCTGCGCGCTGTTCCGGATCAAGACCCTCCAGCAACGCGTCCATGCCCGGCAGTCTCGCAGATGGCCGATCCGTGTTCATTGGTGAGACCGCTGTGTCCGATTTTTCTTGGCACGTATCCTGTGCATATGGCAGGTAAGCAGGACAAGGCGGCGGCCAAGGAAGCGGCGAAGGTTCGTCGCGCGGCTTCACGCGAGCGGCGCAAGCAGATCTTCGAGGCGTTCAAGATGCAACGCCGCGAGGACAAGGCGCTCGTTCCGCTGATGCTGGCGGCGCTGCTCGGCGTCACCGCGATCGCCGTGGTCCTGGGCCTGGTCTTCAAAGCGGTCTGGATGTTCGTGCCGCTGGGCGTCGCGATCGGCGCGCTGCTGGCCGTGATCATCTTCGGCCGCCGCGTGCAGAGCAACGTGTTCCGCAAGGCCGACGGCCAGCCGGGCGCCGGCGCGTGGGCGCTCGAGAACCTGCGCGGCCGCTGGCGTGTGACGCCTGCCGTCGCGGGCACGACGCAGCTCGACGCTGTGCACCGCGTGCTCGGCCGGCCCGGCGTCGTCCTGGTCGCCGAGGGTGCCCCGCAGCGGGTGAAGCCGCTGCTCGCGCAGGAGAAGAAGCGCATCTCGCGCGTCATCGGCGAGACCCCGATCTACGACTTCATCATCGGCTCCGGCGAGGGCCAGGTGCCGCTGAAGAAGCTGCAGTCGACGCTGATGAAGCTGCCGCGCAACATCACGGCCGCCCAGGTCGACGCACTGGAGACCCGCCTCGCGGCGCTGTCCAGCCGTGGTGCCGCACTGCCCAAGGGCCCGATGCCGCAGGGCGCGAAGATGCGCAACGTCCAGCGCACCCTGCGCCGCCGCTGACAGCTTTCCCGAAACGGCGCCTGTCCCCTTCCGGTGGACAGGCGCCGTTTCGCATCAGGACTCGCCGACGACGACCTGCACCGTCGAGTACCGCCGCCGCAGCTCCTTGTACGGCGCGTACTCCGGCGAGTTCCAGAACGTCTCCACGGCTTCCTTGTTCTCGAACTCGTGGATCACGAGCGTGCGCGGCGACCAGTCGCCCTCGAGCACGAGCGGTTTGTCGTCGATGATGAGGTTGCGGGCACCCGTCTTCTCGATGAGTGGCCCCACTCCGTCGACGTACTCCTGAAAGCCTGCTGCGTCGGCGATGTTCAGATCGATCACTACATAAGCGGTCATGCGGTCAACCGTACGAACCGCCGAACGGTCTTTCCCATGTGTAAAGCGGCCGCGAACATACGCGAAAAGACCCCGGCTAGGGTGAAGTGGTGGACGTCTTCACCGATGTCATCGCCACCATGCGCGTGGGTCGCGCCAAGTTCACGCGCTCGCGTTGGAGTGGTCCGTGGGGTCACCGCTTCGGCCCGTACCCCGGCGCGGGCTTCCACGTCGTGGTGCGGGGTTCGTGCTGGCTGATCCCACCGGCCGGCGCACCGGTGCGGCTCGACACCGGTGACGTGGTCTTCCTGCCGCACGGCGCGCTGCACGGCCTGAGCGACCGCCCGGACCGCACCACGGCCGACCTGCCGCCCGCGCGCGAAACGGACCACGCCGGGGACGACCCCGACGCGGACACGCACCTGGTGTGCGGCGCGTACCGGCTGGACCGCGGCCAGGCGCACCCGTTCCTGCGGACCCTGCCCGAGGTGCTGCACCTGCGCGCCCGGCCAGGCAGGCATCCCGCGTTGCGCGCCGCCGTCGACCTGCTCGGCGCGGACGTCGCGGAGTCGCGGCCGGGTGCGGGAGCCGCTCTGCCCGCGTTGCTCGACCTGCTGCTCGTGTATTTGCTGCGCGCGTGGCTGGAGGAGGAGTCCGAACGCAGTCCGGGTACCGGGTGGTGCGCCGCGTTCAGCGACCCGGTCGTCGCCACCGCGCTCCGGCACGTTCACCGCGAGCCGGCGCACCCGTGGACCGTGAGCGAGCTCGCCGGCCGCGTCGGCATGTCGAAGACGGCGTTCGCCCGCCGGTTCACCGCGCTGGTGGGACAGTCACCGATGGCGTACCTGACCTGGTGGCGGCTGAGCACCGGCGCGCGGCTGCTGCGCGACGGCGACGAGACGCTGGCCTCGGTCGCGCGCCAGGTCGGTTACACGTCCGAGTTCGCCTTCGCGACCGCGTTCAAGCGTGAGTTCGGTGTGCCGCCCGGCAGGTTCCGACGCAGGTCAGCGCACCTTGATGACGACGGTGCCCGCGGCCTTGTCGTGCAGGCACCGACCGTCTGAGTCCCAGACCAGCGCCGGGATCAGCGGGAAGATGAGGATGGTCCGCAGCAGCGCGCGGGGCAGGTGGACGAACGTCTTGCCGTCGATGCGCGCGACCCGCAGCCCGAACAGCGCGTGGCCGGGCGTGAACCCGAAGTAGGCCACCGCGATCACGGTGATGACGAACCAGGCCAGCAGGCTCCAGTTCTTCGGCAGGTCAGGCCGGGTGAACACGGCCGCGACGCCCGCGGACAGGAGGAAGTCGACGAGAATGGCCAGCGTGCGCCGCCCGATCGAGGCGATGGAGCCCGGCCCCTTCTCCGGAAAACCGTGCCGCTCGCCGCGCCAGCGCTGCTGCTTCCCGTCGTTCGACTCGTCGCCCGGCTCCAGCACCGAGCGCGGTCCCGACAGCCACGAACCGGTCCACCTGCTCACCCCACCAGAGTAAGCCTTTGAATGCTCCCCACCCTGAAGGGCAGGGATTCCGTCGCACCTCGCGGCACGACAGGGTTCCCGCCCTGCACGGGCTGTCGGGGATTTTCGGCTCGGGCTGCCTGCTCGTCCGGCGGACGAGCAGGTCTTATGCCTTCCGGGTTCAAACCTGCCCGGACCAGCATCACCGCCGCGGAGTTCTTGTCCCTGGGGGACACAGCTCCGCACGACGTGCAGGTGTAGGTGCGTTCGGACAGCGGCAAGGCGTGCTTGGTTCTCGCACCGCATGACGCGCAGTCCATCGTGGTGTGTTTCGGATCCACCAGCCGCAGATCGCGGCCGTGTTTGCGAGCCATCGCAATCAGCCCACGCTTGGTGGCGCCGATCGCGGCGTCCGCGGCTTTGCGTGCCATCGTGGACTTGGCCAGGAACTTCGGCCGGAAATCCTCCACGGCGAGCGCGTCATGGTCGCGGACAACCCGCTTGGCCCACTTGCGGGCGGCGTCTGCCGCCGCCGGGCGACCTTCTTCTGGATCTTCGCCGCCTGCCGGCCGGCTTTCTGAGTCGACACCGATCACCCGGCCGGTCGCAGGCAGGGGCTGGACTTGCGTCTGGACTACGAAGGAGCAGTACCAGTGGCCGAGACTGTCGCGGCAAACGCGCACCGACGACGGCACGGCAGGCAACTCCCGCGACCACACCGGCCTCACCGCGATCCCGCCCGCCAGGTGCAGCACCCCGTCACGCAACCGGAACCCGCGCCGGTGTAGTTGAGCGTCGGCTCGGCCGGCGACCGCTTCTTGAACCGCGGCATCCCGGCCCGCCACCGCTGCGGCACCCGCTCCCGCACATCCTTGAGCGCCTTGGTACGCGACGCACCGAAATCCCGGATGACCTGCTGCTGCGCAACCGACGACCCCGCCCGCAACCACACATGCCCGGCACGCCAGCCCGTCAGGAGTTTGTCCAACTGGGCTGGGCCGCACGTGCGCGGATCTTCCGGATTCTCGCGGTTGTGCCGATGCGTCTCCCGCGACTGCGCGACGCACTGGTTCCACACCCACCGGCAGCGGTCCCACTCCACCAGCAACGCGCTACGGGCGGACGACGACACGCAACCGGTAGGAAAACCGGGCCACACTCGCCTCAACCGCCACGCCGGCGACCTTACCGAACAGATGTTCGCCCCCGTCGAGTCGACGACCTTGCGCTGCCGGCCAGTGCCGACGCCAACACGGTGCGTGCCCGAACCACTCTGGCTCCATTCCCCTCCCTCTGACGACCGGGGCATCCTTTGGAGGACATGTGAACATCGGGTGAGGACCGGCAGGTCGTCTTGCCCCCTCGGACCGCCCCGTTAACACTGGCGAAACATCCGAGTGACGGACGGGCAACACCACCGACATACGGTCGCTCGCGATGGCCAGCCGTTGTCCATAGTCAAGGAGTCGACGAGGGTGTTCAAAAATTCCGACGAGGTGCTGAAGTTCATCTCCGACGAGGGCGTCAAGTTCGTCGACGTGCGGTTCAGCGACCTGCCCGGCGTGATGCAGCACTTCACGCTGCCGGCCAAGGCGTTCGACGCCGACGCGATCGAAGAGGGTCTCGCCTTCGACGGCTCCTCCGTGCGCGGCTTCCAGTCGATCCACGAGTCGGACATGCTCCTGCTGCCCGACCTCTACACCGCGCGCCTCGACCCGTTCCGCATCGAGAAGACGCTGATCGTCAACTTCTTCGTGCACGACCCGTTCACGCGTGAGGCGTACAGCCGCGACCCGCGCAACATCGCGCGCAAGGCCGAGCAGTACATCACCGACTCGGGTATCGCCGACACCGCGTACTTCGGTGCCGAGGCCGAGTTCTACATCTTCGACTCGATCCAGTTCGACACCACCGCGAACGCGTCGTTCCACAAGATCGACTCCGAGTCCGGCTGGTGGAACACGGGCCGCGACGAAGAGGGCGGCAACCTCGGCTACAAGGTCAAGTACAAGGGCGGCTACTTCCCCGTCACGCCGACCGACCACTACGCGGACCTCCGCGACCAGATGGTCCTGAACATGGAGGCCAACGGCTTCCAGGTCGAGCGCGCTCACCACGAGGTCGGCACCGCGGGCCAGGCGGAGATCAACTACCGCTTCAACACGCTGCTGCACGCCGCCGACGACCTGATGCTGTTCAAGTACATCATCAAGAACACCGCGTGGCAGGCCGGCAAGACCGTCACCTTCATGCCGAAGCCCCTCTTCGGCGACAACGGCTCGGGCATGCACACCCACCAGTCGCTGTGGAAGGACGGCGCGCCGCTGTTCCACGACGAGAGCGGCTACGCGGGCCTGTCCGACACCGCCCGCCACTACATCGGCGGCATCCTGCACCACGCGCCGTCGCTGCTGGCCTTCACCAACCCGACGGTGAACTCCTACCACCGCCTGGTCCCCGGCTACGAGGCCCCGGTCAGCCTGGTCTACTCCCAGCGCAACCGCTCGGCCTGCGTGCGCATCCCGATCACGGGCAACAACCCGAAGGCCAAGCGCATCGAGTTCCGCTGCCCCGACTCGTCGGGCAACCCGTACCTCGCCTTCTCGGCGATGGTCATGGCGGGCCTCGACGGCGTGAAGAACAAGATCGAGCCGCCGGCCCCGATCGACAAGGACCTCTACGAGCTCCCGCCCGAGGAGGCCCGCGACGTCAAGCAGGTCCCCGCGACGCTGGACGCCGTGCTGGACAACCTGGAGGCCGACCACGAGTTCCTGCTCGAGGGCGGCGTGTTCACCCCGGACGTGATCGACACCTGGATCTCGTTCAAGCGTGAGCAGGAGATCGACCCGCTGCGTCTGCGCCCGAACCCCTACGAGTTCGCGCTGTACTACGACGTGTGATCGACACGGGTTCGTGAAGCCGAGGGCCGGGTGACTACTTCAGTCACCCGGCCCTCGGCCTTTCACCACGGTCCCGCGCCGAGCAACGTCACGTTGCACAACACACCTCGCGCGCCCGTGCTGACCCGCACGTTGGAGACCACGACATCGGCGTCGGCCCCGGTCGGCAGCTTGATCCGGGCGTCACCGCCGGTGAGAGCCTCCGTGGACGTTCCGGCGCCGGACCACTGCCAGAGCCCGTCGGTGAACGTCTCGATCAGGTTCACCCGCTCCAGCTCCACCATGCTGCCGTCCGCGTAGACGAGCTGCGCCGGTCCCGAGTAGCTGAACATCAGTTCTCCCTGTCTGAGGGAAGGCGTCAACAGCTAACACGGCTGGATCACCGGCTCCAGTTCAGCGCCCACCTCCGTTTGCGCTCCTCGTCACGGACGATCCAGTCACGTCCCTCCGTCGCCACGGCCTCGAGCACCCGCAACGCGCTGTCGAAGCCCGAGGTCCGGGTGACGAGGAGGCCCGATAGACGCCGAATCAACCGCGTCGTACGGGAACATCTGGCGCTTCCCGTTCTTGGTGTCACCGGTGGCGAAATCGAGGTAGGTCCGCACGGAACGCATGCCGTAGCGCGTGAGCAGGAAGATCTGGACGTGGTAGGCCTCGTAGCGGTGTGGTCCGCTCGTCACGCGTCCACGACGTGCGAACGGGGCCTCGTCCTTCAGGAACAACGCGGTCGAACGCGCCAGGAGCAAGGTCGAGTACACGACGCTCGCCACCCGGTTCTGCCCGCCCGAGTTCACCGTCGCCGAACTGCGGCGGGTCTACGAGATCGTGTGGGACGAGCCGCTCGACCAGCGGAACTTCCACCGCAAGATCACCGGGACGGAGGGCGTGCTCGTGCCCACCGGCGAGCAGACGACGCGGCAGGGCGGCCGGCCCGCGGCACTGTTCCGGCCAGGACCAGCGACGACGTTGCATCCCGCCATGCTGCGGCCGGTCAGCACCACGTGATAGAGCTAGCCCCGTGACACAGTGGACGGTGCACGGCACCCGCCGGATCTACGAGTCGGAGTGGATGAGCGTCGACCTCGACGACGTGGAAATCCCCGAGGGTGAACGGTTCGAGCACCACGTCGTCAGGCTGCCTTACCCGTCGACGGCCGTTGTGGTGGTGGACAACGACAAAGTGCTCCTGATGTGGCGCCACCGGTTCACCACCGACACGTGGGGCTGGGAGATCCCGGCGGGGCGTTGCGAAGCCGGCGAGACGGCGGAGATCGCGGCCGTCCGCGAGACCGAGGAAGAAACCGGTTACAGGGTCGGCATCGAGCCGCTGATCACCATCAACCCGTTGAACGGCATCAGTTCTCACACGACGCACATCTTCGTGGGCACCGGCGCGACGAAGATCGGTGAGCCCGATCCGGCAGAGGCCGCGAAGGTGGAGTGGGTGCCGCTCACCGAAATCCCGTCGTTCATCCGAAAAGGACTGATTCCGTGCGGGATCACGCTGGCGGCGCTCGCCACCTACCTCACGCTGCGGACAACCTGGAGCGGACCGCCATCAGAGCCTCACCGAGCAGGTTGAGGCCCTGCCAGGACGAGGGATCCGAAGCGCGCGGATCGTCGGCGGCCAAACCGATGCCCCACACGCGGTCGAGCGGGCTGGCTTCGACCAGCACGCGGGATCCCGTGGCCAGCAGGTAGGAACGCAGCGCGGGGTCCTGGCCGAACTTCGCCAGGTTGCCGGACACCACGATCTCCAGCCGCGAGGCGGTCCACACCGCGTCGTCGAAGCCGGAAACGTGGCGTCCCAACGCCTTCGCCTCACCGGGAGTGGCAGCGGTCAGCACCCGCGCGGCGATCTCGGCGTCGCCGAACAGCAAAGCCTTGCGCCACATCATGTAGTGCTCGGCGGACGAGAACTCCTGCCCGTCGACGACGAACGAACACGGCCACCACTGCGAGAGGCAGCCCTTGCCGATGCCGCCGTCACGCTCGGGCTGATGGCCCCAGAAGAACAGGAATTTCACGCCGCCACAGTAGGCGGACTAGGTTCGCTCGTCCTCATCGTTTTCGTCCGCCGTGGGCAGTTCCGGCTCGCGCCACTCCTCGGACCGCGTCGGCCCACCGGCGCGCAGCTCGTTCTCGAGCTCCTTCTTCAGGTGGTCGTCCTTGGCGAAGCCGTGCTGATCACTTCCGCGTTGAGTCATGCCAGAGGCGTACCCGCTGCGGCCGGCCGAATCACTTCGGGACGGGGATGCCCGTCACGGTGATCGCGGCGCCCGTCGGGGCGAACTGGCCGGAGATCGAGCCGAACGTCAGCGTGACCGAGTTCACACCCGCGCCGAGCTTCTCGTCGAGGACCACGGTGCCCGAGGTCTTGCCGCCCTGGGTGACGAGACCGTCCCACTTGCTGCTCGACGCCGCGTAGGTGCGCTTCAGATCGTCGAGGACCGCGATGCCGTCGATCGGGAGGGTCATGCGGGCCTGGGAGGCGTTCGTGGCCGTCACGAAGAGTTTGAGGCGGCCGCCTGCCGACTCCACGCGGGTCACCTCGACGGTGAGCATGCCGCGCTGCTGCTTGAAGGAGCCCGTCGCGACCTTGACCTCGGCGGACGGCTCTGTCGTTTCCAGTGCGCCGTCAGGGGTCTGGGCGGCGTTCGACGTGGTCGTCGTGGACGTGTTGTTGGGCTGGGCGGCGGAGTTGTCGCCCCTCAGTGCAAACTGAATCACACCGAGCGACGCGAGCACCCCGACAGCCACGCCCGCAATGGCGATCACGGTCTTACCTCGGCGCGTGACCCGACGATGCTGCATGACTTCCTCTGCTCGACCCCCGCGACAAAACACAGCTCCCCGCTGAGCGCGCCTAGTCTCATATCGAACGGGTGAAACGTCAATGCGCTAGTGTCCGCGCGTGTCTCAAGATGTCGCCGAATTCACGGCTCCGCAGCTGCTCACCACCCACATCGTCGACTCGGCTGCCGAGGCGCTCGAAGCGGTTCAGGCCGCCGACGTGCTCGACCTCGGTGTCCGCGTCTACAACCGCCTCGTTCCCGACGCCGACGACGCCGAGTCGTTGGAGGAGGAGTGGGTGGTCGAGGTCTACACCAGCGCTCCTGCGGTGGACCCCGACGCCGACGAGGACTGAGCGGCCCAGAAAATTTGGGGGCACCCCGCAAGGAGTGCCCCCAAACCTGAAAACAAATGTGAAGTTTTCAGACGGTCAGTACCACTTTCCCGCGCACGTGCCCGCCTTCGAGCAACTTGTGCGCCTTCACGGCTTCCGCCAACGGGAACGTCTGCTGCACCTCGACGCGCAGCTTGCCCGCCGCCACCAGATCGACCAGCCACTGCGTCTGCTCGGCGTTCGGGCGCGCCCACGTGTTGATCACACCGTTCTCCAGCGCCCTCGGCCCGTCCACAATGGACGTCATCCGCGCGCGATCCCGTACCAGCCGCAACGACTGGTCGAACGCGACGCCGCCGACGTTGTCGACCACCACGTCGACCTCGCCGTCGCCACCGACCAGCTCGGAGACGGCGTCGACCAGCGCGTCGCCGTACGCGACGGGCTCGGCGCCGAGCGACCGCACGAACTCGTGGTTGCGCGGCGACGCCGTGCCGAGGACCCGCGCGGCACCCAGCTCACGCGCGATCTGCACCTGAAGATGCCCGACACCGCCCGCGGCCGCGTGCACCAGCACGACGTCACCGGGCCCGGTGCCGACGGCCTTGAGCGCCTGCAACGCCGTCAGCCCTGCCAGCGGCAGCGCTGCGGCCGTCACGAAGTCCACGTTGGACGGTTTGCGCGCGATCATCCGGTCCGGCACCGAGATCAGCTCGGCGTAGGCGCCGAACTGGACGTGGTCCTTGCGCGCGTAGGCGAGCACCTCGTCGCCGGGCTTCCAGTCGTTCACGCCGATGCCGACCGCCCGCACGACGCCCGCCACGTCCCAGCCGGGGATCAACGGCAGGTGGTGCGGCATCAGACCCCGCAGGTAGCCCGCTCTGATCTTGAAGTCCACCGGGTTCACCCCGGCCGCCTTGACCTCCACCAGGACCTGGTCAGGCCCCAGCAACGGATCGGGCAGCTCCTGCAACGACATGACGTCGGCGTCGCCGAACTGGGTAAACGCGATCGCTTTCACAGTCCCTCACCGTAGAAGACTCGTTCGGCCACTGCACGTGCACGGCGGGTCGTGCGGCGATATTCCTCCAGGAACACCCCTGGGTCGCCGTTCGGCTGGTACCCCATGACGGAGGCGACGGCGACAAGATCGCGCCCGGACGTCGGCAGCTGGTCGGAGGCCTTGCCCCGCACCAGCGTCACGGCGTTGCGCGCGTGCGTCGCGAGGTTCCACGCGGCCGTCAACGCCGCCGCGTCGTCCTCCGCCAGCAGACCGGCGGAGACGGCGGCCGACATCGCGGCCATTGTGGACGGTGTGCGCAACTCGGGCACCGCACCGGCGTGCTGCAGCTGCAACAACTGCACGGTCCACTCCACGTCCGCCAGCCCGCCGCGGCCGAGCTTGGTGTGCGTGCTCGGGTCGGCACCGCGGGGCAGCCGTTCCGCGTCGACCCGCGCCTTGATCCGCCGGATCTCCCGCACCGACGCCGCGTCCAGGCCGTCGGCCGGATAACGCAGCGGCTCGATCAACGCCTCGAACTCGGCGCCCAGCTCGGCATCGCCCGCCATGAAGCGCGCCCGCAGCAGCGCCTGCTTCTCCCAGATCTCCGCCCACTGCCGGTAGTACGCGCGGTACGAGTCGAGCGTGCGCACCAGCGGCCCCTGCCTGCCCTCCGGCCGCAGGTCCGTGTCGACCTGCAGCGGCGGGTCCTGCGACGGCGCGCCGAGCAACCGCCGGATCTTCTCCACGACACCGCTCGCCCACTTCGCCGCCTCGGCGTCGGACACGCCCTCGAACGGCTTGCACACGAACATCACGTCCGCGTCCGACCCGTAGCCGAGCTCGTGCCCTCCGAGCCGTCCCATCGCGATCACGCTCAACGCGGCGACGGCCTCGCCGGCCGCGCGCACCGCCGCGTCCAGCGCGCTCTGCAGCACCGCTCCCCACACCTCGGACAGCGAGGCGCACACCGTCTCCAGCGGCATGAACCCCAGCAGGTCCGCGGACGCGATGCGCAGCAGCTCGTGCCGCCGCAACGAACGCGCGGCCGCGACCGCGCGCGCCAGGTCGTCGTAGCGGGAAACGGCGCTGCGCAACGGGTTCCCCACCGCGTGCGGATCACGGCCGGCCAGTGCCTCGGTGTCCGCGAGCAGGCGCAGCACCTCCGGCGCCCGCACCAACAGGTCCGGCACGAACCTCGACGTCCCCAGCAGCACCGCGAGCCGTTCGACGACGGCACCCTCGTCCCGCAGCAGCCGCAGGTACCAGGGGGTTTCCGCGAGCGCCTCGGACACCTTCCGGTACGCGAGCAGCCCGCCGTCCGGATCCGGCGTACCGGCGAGCAGGTCGAGCAGCACCGGCAGCAGAGCGCCCTGGATGCGCGCACGCCGGGACATGCCGTGCGTCAACGCCTGGATGTGCCGCAACGCGCCGTCGGGCGAGGCGTAGCCCAAAGCCGCGAGCCTGGCCACGGCCTCCTTGGTCGTGAGCCGCAACGCCTCGGTCGGCACACCGGCGACGGACTGCAGCAGCGGCCGGTAGAACAGCTTCTCGTGCAGCCGCCGGACCTGGTTGGCGTGCTTGCGGAACTCCGCGAGCAGTACCTGCCCCTCCGACTTGCGGCCGTCCGCGTGCAGGCCGACGGAGCGGGCGAGCCAGCGCAACGCGGTGACGTCGTCGTCTGCCGGGAAGAGGTGCGTGCGCAGCAGACGCTGCAGCTGCAGCCGGTGCTCCAGCGTGCGCAGGAACCGGTACGAACGCCCGAAGTCCGCCGCGTCGTTGCGCCCGACGTACCCGCCCCTGCCCAGCGCGGCCAACGCGGCCGTCGTCGCCTGAACGCGCAGGTCTTCGTCGGACCGGCCGTGCACGAGCTGTAGCAGCTGCACCGCGAACTCGACGTCGCGCAGACCACCGCGGCCCAGCTTGAGCTCACGGTCGACGAGCCCCGACGGCACGTGGTCCTCGACGCGGCGGCGCATCGCCTGCACGTCCTCGACGAAGTTCTCGCGCTCGGCCGCCGTCCACACGTACGGCCGCACGACGTCGAGGTACGCCTGCCCCAGCTCCTCGTCGCCCGCGACCGGCCGTGCCTTGAGCAGTGCCTGGAACTCCCAGGTCCGCGCCCACTTCTTGTAGTAGGAGGCATGCCCGTCGAGTGTGCGGACCAGCGCACCCGCCTTGCCCTCCGGCCGCAGCGCCGCGTCGACCTCGAAGCACGACTGGCCCGCGATCTGCATCATCGTGCTGGCCAGCCGGGTCGCCACGCCCAGATCGCCCTCGGCGACGAACACGACGTCGACGTCGCTCACGTAGTTGAGCTCGTTCGCGCCGCATTTGCCCATGGCGATCACCGCGAGGCGGCAGCGGTCCGCACCGTTCACGCGTTCCTCGGCGAGCTTCAACGACGCCCGCAACGCCGACACGGCGAGATCCGACAGCTGCGCGGCCACCGTGTCGTAGGGGACGAACGGCAGTTCGGGCTCGACGACGTGCGCCAGGTCGTTGGCAGCCACGAGCAGCAGCTTCGCGCGGTACTCGGTGCGCAGGACGGCGCCGTCCGGCAGGTCCAGCGAGACGTCGACCTCGTCGAAGCTGAGCGAGTGCCATCGGTCGGGGTTCACGACGAGGAAGTCGGACAGCGCGGTCGACGACCCGAGCACGGCGAGCAGCCGGCCGCGGACGACCACGTCCTCGTGCAGCGCGGCCGAGAGCGCGTCCCAGTCGGCGGCCGAGTGCAGCCGTTCCAGCCCGCGCAACGCGAGGTCGGGGTCGGGACAGCGGGAGAGCGCCGCCAGGACGGGCTCCGAGCCGTCCGCCGGGCGGCGGTCAGCCCACAGGCCGAGGCCGCGCAGCACTTCTTCGCTGCGCGGCTCGGTGAGCCCGAATCTTGCTGGTGACGCGGCACGGACGGGTTCGCTCATCAAGAGCCAACCTAGTCCTCACAGCGCTAGAAGACGATCAGAGAGAGCGCGTAGAGCACGACGGCGACACAGCCCGCGAAGCTCGCGTACGCGGGAACCTTCTTGTCGCCGGACAACGCCCGGATGCCGAGCACGAACAGCGTCACGACGAGCACCGTGACGAGCAGCGTGGCGCCGAAGACCTGGAGCAGCGCCTCCCACTTGATCGTCATGCCGCCACCTTGTGCAGCTCGGCCTGGGCAGCGACCTCGTCGACGATGTGCTCGGGCTTCACCGGCTCGCGCCGCGAGAGGATCCAGATGCCGACCGCCACGGCACCGCCGACGACGGCGACCCCGATGACCCCGCTGGCACCGGTCGACGCCCACTTGCCCGCGATGGCGCCGACGATGCCCGCGGCGGGCAGCGTGAAGAGCCAGCCCGCGGCCATCTTGCCCATGGTGCCCCACTTGACGCCGTGCCGATCACGGCCGAGGCCGGAGCCCATGATGCCGCCGGACGCGACGTGCGTGGTCGACAGCGCGAACCCGAGGTGCGACGACGCGAGGATCGCCGTGGCGGTCGAGGTCTGCGCGGCGAAGCCCTGGGCGGGTTCGATGGTGGTGAGGCCACGGCCGAGGGTGTGCGTGATGCGCCAGCCGCCGAGGTAGGTACCGAGCGCGATCGCGAGACCGGCGCTGACGATCACCCAGGTGGGCGGGGCGGAGCCGGGCGCGAGCGACCCGGACGTGATCAGCGCGAGCGTGATGATGCCCATCGTCTTCTGCGCGTCGTTCGTGCCGTGCGCGAGCGAGACCAGCGACGCCGACGCGACCTGCCCGACCTTGAACCCGGTGTGCGAGACGCGCGGATCCGCCGCCCGCTTGAGGCGGTAGACGATGATCGTGGCCACCGCCGCGACGAGCCCGGCGACCAGCGGTGCGACGACCGCGGGCACCAGGACCTTGTCGACGACCTTGGCGAAGTGGATGGCGTCCACACCGGACGAGACCCACGCGGCGCCGATCAGACCGCCGAACAGCGCGTGCGACGAGCTCGACGGCAACCCCACATACCAGGTGACGAGGTTCCACATGATCGCGCCGACCAGCCCGCCGAAGATGACGGCTGGCGTGATCCGGGCGTCGTCGACGATCCCGCCGGAGATGGTCTTGGCCACCTCGACGGACAGGAATGCGCCGACAAGGTTGAGAACCGCCGACAGGGCGACCGCCGTGCGGGGCTTGAGCGCACCGGTGGCGATGGAGGTTGCCATGGCGTTGGCCGTGTCGTGGAACCCGTTGGTGAAGTCGAAGATGAGAGCAGTGACAACGACGATGATCACTACAAGAGCGGGATCCACACTGATCCTCCGGCTGGATCGAACAAGGTGCTCGATGATGACGGTACCGGGTACTCAGGATGCCCTATAACCTACGAAAGTAACGTCACACCAACGGAAGTTGTGTGCCCAAACACCCCGCAGGCGCCAGTTCTCCCCGCACCAGCTTCGCGAATCTGGCCACGAACGGCTGCCACACCTCCTCGAAGTCGCGGTGGGCCTCGGTCAGGAAGTCCAGGTCGAAGTGGTGCGGCCGCGCGACCGCAGCCGACTCAGGATCTTTCGCCGCCCAGTTCAGGACGATTTCCGGCGTCGTCTCGATGTGGAACTGCAGTCCGTACGCACTCGTTCCGACCCGAAAGGCCTGGTTCGGATATTTCGGGGACGCCGCAAGATGCTCCGCACCGGGTGGCAGCACGTGCACCTCGTCATTGTGGAACTGCAACACGTCCGGCGTCCACGGCAGATCCGCGAACAGCGGATCGTTCCCCGCGACATCCCGCTTCGCCACGAGCAGCACCCCGACCTCGGGCCCCTGCGGTCCTTTCCGGACCTGCCCACCGGTGGCCACCGCGAGCAGCTGGGCCCCCAGACAGACCGCCAGGGTGGGCACCCGCTGCGCGACGGCGTTGCTCAACAGCCGCCGTACGTCAGCGAGCCAAGGGTGCCGCACGTCGTCAAGCGCCCCCATCTCGCCACCGAGGCAGATCAGCCCCTGGTAGCCGTCGAGGGTCTGCGGCGCGGGCTCGTCCTGCAGCGACACGAGGTGCAGGTCGATGCCATCAGCCTCCAGCCAGTCCCCCAGCTTGGCCAGCGGGTCGGACTGCGAGGGCTGCAGGACGAGCAAACGCGGTGCGGTCACACATGTGAGCCTATGTCGACTTGACTCAGCAATGACACGCGACCTCAGAAACACCAGCCAGCACCGACGCATCAGACTCGACCGGGTATCCGGCCTCCCGCCAGGCCGTGATGCCGCCGGCCAGCCGCTTCACGCGATACCCCCGCTGCGACAGCGCGAGCGCCCCCTTGGTGGCGGCGTTGCACTGGAAACTCTCGCAGTAGCAGATGTAGACCAGGTTCGCGTCGAGGTCGAGCTGCTCGGGCAGATCCCGGTAGGGCAGGTTGATGGCCCCGGGAATGCGCCCCTGCGCGAACGCCTCCGGACTCCGCGTCTCGACCAGGACGTACCCGCTGGTGTTGCCGGCCAGCATGTCCCGGTACACGTCGTCGGGATCGGCCTCCAACGCGAGCTCGGCGGCGAAGAAGACCACGGCGGCTGTCGGGTCGGCGGCGGGAAAGCGCAGTGCGTTGGTCATGCCCAAGATCCTGCTGGGGACGACTCCCCTTTGGACATGCGAAAGTCCAGGCGTTGCCCACCTTCTACCTATGATTCCACGGTGGAACTCGACCCTGTGGACTGGAAGATCCTGTCGCTCCTCCAGGCCGACGGCCGCATGTCGTTCACCGCCCTGGGCCGCGAGGTGTCCCTGTCCGCCCCGGCCGTGACCGAACGCGTCCGCCGCCTCGAATCGCTGGGCGTGATCACCGGCTTCGTCGCGGTGGTCTCCCCGTCCCGCCTGGGCCTGCCGATCGAGTCGATCGTGCGGGTACGAGTCCGCTCCCTGGACACACCGCGCTTCCGAGACACGGTCCTGTCACTGCCGCAGATCCTCGATGCAGACCACGTGACGGGAGATGACTGCTGGCTGCTGCGCGTCGTGTGCCGCTCGATGGTCGAGCTCGAGGACCTCGTCGAGGTGATGCAACGCTACGGCGACACGACCACCTCCCTCGTCTTCTCCTCCCACGTGCGAAACCGCCCGCTGAGCCCGGACCTCTTCACTGACACGAGTGGTTGATGTCCTGATCCACGCCTGAGCCCCTCTGGTAGATGTCCTGATTTCATGGTCATCCGCCTCGCGACATGAGGAAGCGCGCGACGGAGCCAACGGCGGAGCCAAGGCACGCCCCGAAACCACGAAGCGAGCCGGACAGACCGGACGACCGCCACCCGCACTCACCACTTGTACTCGGACCAGTCGGACACGGCGCGAAACCCGATCCCCTGGTACACCGAGTTGGCCGTGGGATTGGCGAGATCCGCAGTCAGCACAACATGTTCAGCCCCAGCCTCATGAGCCCACCGGCTGACCGCAGCGGTGACCGCCGCCCCATACCCGCGCCGGCGATGGTCAGGCGGTGTGTAAACCGGCCCGACCCGAGACACTCCAGCAACAGGCGACGTGCTCCCGGCCCAGGCCACCACGACCCCGTCGACCTCCCACAGCACATGCCCGGCCGGCATGTTCCGGCTGCCGCGCATCACCTCCTCGGCTTCGTCCCGCTCGAGCCCGTCCAGCTCGGCGACGAACCGCACCCACCACTCGGTGACCAGATCCTCGTCGGCCGCACCAGCGACACGAGCCTTGCCAGGAACTCGCGGCATGACGAGTTCGCCCAGCCGATACAGCCGAAGCCGATAAGTCTCGCGGCCGCCGTCGCGCCACAAGGCCCGGAACGCCTCGACGCACTCCACAGGCCCGGTGACAGCGTCGATCGGCTGCCCGCACAGAGCCTCGGCGACCGCCGCGGCCGCGGCGGGTGGCATGGCGGCGACGTGGAGAGGCCGGCCCTCCATCCGGGTGGCGGCGCCTACCAGGGTTCCGTTGGCGTGCAACGAGAGCAGGGCTGCCGGTGGGCGCAGGCCGCGGAGCGCCGAGTCCACTGTGGTCAGGTGGACGCTGTGGTTCACCGGGTCGGCGTTGAGGAAGTCGCCGGCTACTGCCAGGAAGTCCTCGAGAGTGTCGTGGACTAGCGCTTCCACCAGTACTCCGCCCAGTCGTCGAGTGGTTGGTAGCCGATGCGTTGGTAGATCGAGTTGGAGATCGGGTTGGTCAGGTCGGCGAAGAGGAGCACTTCGGCGGCGCCCTGGTCGAGGGCCCATTGGCTGGCCATGGCGCTCACGGCGGCGCCGTAGCCGTGTCGGCGGTGGTCGGGTGGGGTGTAGACCGGACCGATTCTGGTCATGCCGGCTTGCGGGATGCTGGCCACGGCCCAGGCAACGGGAGTGCCGTCGAGTTCCCAGAGGGCGTGACCGTTGCCCAGGCGCAGAGAGGTGCGCATGACTTCGATGGTCTCTTCGCCCGGTGCTTCTGGCACGGCTTCCGCGGTGAAGGCTTTGCGCCAGGCACCCAGCAGCTCGACGTCGTCTTCGGTGGCCATGCGGCCTGAGCCGGGGACGGTGGGTGTGGCGAGGGTGCCCAGGCGGTAGAGCCTTGTGGCAAGGGATTCGGTGAAGGTCTTGCCTGAAGCCTCGGCGAAGGCGGCGGCGAAGGCGTGTGATCTTTGCTGCGGGCCGGTGACGCCTGGGGCGTCCTGGTCGATCTCGCCGGCCACCTGTACCGCCAGGGTTGCTGCTTCGATCGGGAGGTCGGCTGCTTGGTACGGCCAGGGTGGGGTGCGGATCAGGGAGCCGACCACTTCCTCTTGGTCGTGGAAGGTGATCAGGATCGGGGGCTCGGCTGTCGCCGGGAGACGGCGGATGCGATCCAGTGAGGTGAGAGCCACCGTGTTGCGCACCGGATCGGCTGCGAGCCGATCGTGGGTGGCGGCGTCGAAGGAGGCCAGGGTGGTGTGCACGACCGCGTCCATGAGTTCATGAGACCAGGGTGGGCAAGCGAAATTAAGCGGGCACGCAGAAGACCCCTGCGGGGAGCACGTTGGTGCTCGACCCGCAGGGGTCTTCTGGAAAATTGTCCGGCGGCGACCTACTCTCCCACACCGTAACCAGTGCAGTACCATCGGCGCAGAAGGGCTTAACTACCGGGTTCGGAATGGGACCGGGTGTTTCCCCAACGCTATAACCACCGAAACTCTGTGGAGTTGTACCTGCGGCGATCGGTGCCGCTCGGTTCTTCCAGAACCGCACAGTGGATGCGTAGCGTCTTTGTAACAAGTCCTCGGCCTATTAGTACCAGTCAGCTCCAACCGTTACCGGTCTTCCACCTCTGGCCTATCAACCCAGTGGTCTAGCTGGGGGCCTTAACCCACAAAGGGTGGGATACCTCATCTTGGAACGAGCTTCCCGCTTAGATGCCTTCAGCGGTTATCCCTTCCGAACGTAGCCAACCAGCAATGCTCTTGGCAGAACAACTGGCACACCAGCGGTCCGTCCGTCCCGGTCCTCTCGTACTAGGGACAGCCTTCCTCAAGTATCCTACGCGCGCGGCGGATAGGGACCGAACTGTCTCACGACGTTCTAAACCCAGCTCGCGTACCGCTTTAATGGGCGAACAGCCCAACCCTTGGGACCTACTCCAGCCCCAGGATGCGACGAGCCGACATCGAGGTGCCAAACCATGCCGTCGATATGGACTCTTGGGCAAGATCAGCCTGTTATCCCCGGGGTACCTTTTATCCGTTGAGCGACCACGCTTCCACAAGCCATGGCCGGATCACTAGTTCCGACTTTCGTCCCTGCTCGACCCGTCAGTCTCACAGTCAAGCCCCCTTGTGCACTTGCACTCAACACCTGATTGCCAACCAGGCTGAGGGAACCTTTGAGCGCCTCCGTTACTCTTTGGGAGGCAACCGCCCCAGTTAAACTACCCACCAGGCACTGTCCCTGATCCGGATCACGGACCGAGGTTAGACATCCAATACGACCAGAGTGGTATTTCAACGACGACTCCACACTGACTGGCGTCA
>NZ_JAFBCX010000007.1 GCF_016907955.1 Lentzea nigeriaca
GCCCGCACTCCGCAGGGCGTCACCCAGGAGATCTACGCCCTGCTGGTCACCTACCAGCTACTACGCACCACCATGGCCGACGCCACCGACAGCCGGGCAGCGGTCCCCGCAGACCGCGCCAGCTTCACCGTCGCCCTGCAGACCGCCCGCGACCAACTCGTGCTGGCCGCGAGCGTCATCGCCGACACCGTGATCACCCTGGTCGGCACCATCGGCATTCACGTACTGGCCAACCTCATGCCCGACCGCCGACTACGCACCCGACCACGCGTGGTCAAACGCGCGATCTCCAAATACAACGCCAAAGGCACCGTCGACCGCACCACCTACAACGCCACTATCAGCATCGACGTCCTCGCCCCACCAGAACCTTGACGGTCACCGCGAACGCCTAACTACACGGCGTTGGGTCTAGCCGCGCAGTTCCATCGTGCGGAGCTTAGAAAATTCGCCGATCATGGCCGTGAGCTGCGACTGAGTTCCCGCCGGCCGTTCCGCGGGCGCCCTCGGTTCCGTGCATGTTCCGTGGGCAAGCCTGTGGGCTGGTCGACGCCGTCAAGGCGGCGAGCTGTCCATGGGCGCGGCAGCCGAGCGCCGCGCCCAGCCTGATCATGACGACCACCCCGGCGCTCGTCCCAAGTCTCAGCAGCCCTGAGCGGCATGCCGCCCGAAAGCTGATCAACACGACGTAGTCACTGAATGGTCTACATCTACAGCTTGCAAGCGCCCGGAGCATGGCCAGAGCGGCGGCTTCGAGGCCTACAGCACCACGGATCAAGTGTGTGTTGCGTCACATGTCGCTGAGCCGAGATGTGGACAGCCTGGGACTAACTGAACCACAACGGTGTAACTTCTGTGGATAACCTGTGGATAACCAGCCGAGAACGGCTCATGTAGCGTCTTGCGACACTTTCGTGTCGCACATCTAGGGCTGACGACTCGCCGTGTCGAGTTGCATCTCGACCGCACCCAGGGGAGGCTCTTCTCACTCACATGCACCACAGTGAGTCGATCACCAGTTCGATCATTCAGCGGTCGAGGGGTCGCGGACGAGCTGAAGGGCTCACGGGGAGGTGATCCCATGACCTTCCACATCAAGCAGCGCGTTGATGGGCAATGGTACTTTACTGTTGTAGCGAGCAACTATCAGACGCTCGCGCACAGTGAGGGCTACCTGAGCAAGCAGTCCGCTGTGAACGCAGCAGATGTCATCCGCCGTGAGGCCGGTGGCGGCAGGATCGTCGAGGGCTGATGCCCCGACATAGATAGAGCCCCCTCATTCCGAAGTGGTGAAGACACCTCGGACTGCGGGGGCTCTTTCGTTGAGGATAGTTCAGCCTTACCTGACTCGCAGAGCTTTGTGCGGCGATGCACACCGCCTTCAACGTCTGCGGTTCCCTGTGGGGGACGCAGGTCGTGGCCTCGTCCGTCGCGGACAGCCCCGGTTGCCTCGCCGGCGCCGACGCGGGCCGTCAGGCCCGCTTGGAGGCGCCGAACAACATCTTCCGGGGCTGGGCTCCGCGACGGATGCAGGCACGAACGACCTGCGGCCCCCGCAGGGGGCCGCCTTGATGAAGAAAAGAAACTCTGAACACCGCCGCTTCCACCCGGAAGCACCGAGCAACGACACGGTTTGAATGTTCGCGCTGGAACGCGCTGACGCGGACGTAGGCAGCTAGGCTTGGCCGCCTGCAAGTGTGATAGCTGATGTCGGGTTGCCTGAGAGCAAGGATGCTATGGATCTCAGAGAAGAGCACCAGCAGAACCCTGTTGCCGATAAGGTTGCAGCCCTCGTGGCGGTCACCCGGCCGATCATCGCAGGCGTCATGCAGTCGATCAGGAACGAAGTTCTTGAAGATACCAACCTGAATCGAGCGGAGGTTCCACTACGCCTGCTCGGGCGCCTCCGAAAAGAAGGTGACGGCGACTGCGGAATCGCCTTTGAATACGCAGTTCACGATGCGATTCTGACACAGAATCCAATTGTTCAAGACCGCGTTGCCACCGCCTTGAATCAGTGCAGAATTTTCAGAGGCGACCCCGCCTCTATCTTGTTTGCGATCGAAAAGAAGGGGGCGCAACAGCTCATCTCGACGCAGCTAGACTTGATCACGGACAACTCGCGAGTTCTTTCGGGCAAGCAAGGGCAGCCAGTCAAGCTGAAGAAGCAGCTGAACACGCTTGCAGCGGCGTTCAGGCGCAAGAGCACGCGACTGAACCTCCCTCAGAGCATTAATGGCCTCTGGAAGGCAGATCTCTTCTTGGGATCTACCGAGCCAGACCACTGGGTTGGAACTACCGTTAAGATCAATCCGGCTCAATTGGAAGCCGCTCGCGGTCTTCGTATTGCGATCGTTCCGACACAGTCAGGCAGGTCTGACGCCATTAGGTTGGATGAGCAGCGCAACCTTGTCGTCTGTCCGATGCCGCATGATGCAAGCTTCATGCAGGTCTTCTATGAGGGCTGGCGAATTGTGCAGGTGCTGTGCCAGACCGATTTCGAGATGCCTAAGGAAGTTCAGCTCCCAGCGCCGCAAGATCGCGAGGTAGCACGGATTTACGTCGAACGGCGCGCATACCCTGTGCAGGATGTCCTCGATGCCGTCCGACCCTTTGCTCAGCCCGAGCTTCTCGTACCTAAAAAGGAGCTTGTCACAGCAGTACCGTTTGACAGTCAGGCGGATGCGGAGACATTGACCATCGTCTCTCCATTCCCGTCGATCGGACGGTCTTAGAACTATCAGAGCTACATTGTTGGTCCCATGGCTGGGAGAAGGGCGCCAGAGACGTCAAGGAAGTCACGAATAGCGGGCGATTCACTGTGAGTTCGGAGTCGCGCTCGGAGATCAGCTACGGCCTCAACGGATCGTGACGACTTCACGGTGGCAGCTAGTTTGGCGGCCGCCATGCCTGCGGACGCGGCGGCCTCCAAGTCGTGGGAGTCGATGGCTGCGCGCGCAAGTGCAGCTTGTGCCATCGACCCGCGACGCGCCCGGTTCTGCCGCTCCGCCTCGGCGATCGACAGTCCAGCGAAGCGCGTTGCCTCATCAGGTCGCTCAAGATCCCGGAAGGTGTGCGCGTACTCGCCGTTCAAGTATGCGGGATCGATGAACCGCGCCCACTCGGGCTCGTCCTCAGCTCGTACCCGTTCGAACGCTGTCTCGGACAGGTGCACACTCCGAGCAGCTGCGGCCCCGTCGCCCATCGCTGCTTCCGCGCGAGCCTGGAGCGCGTACAGGTCGGCCAAGCACGCGTCCGAGTGCCCCTTGGCGAGAAGCCCAGCCCGTCCGGCCTTGGCAAGCTGCACGGCCTGATCGGGGTTGCCGGTGAGCGTGGCCTGATCGGAAAGGCCGGCCAGAACGTGTGCGCCAAGCTCGGGGCTCTCGGCGGCCTGGGCCAACCGGAGTGACTGGATGAGGTAGCGCTGGGCCAAGGAGTGCTCGCCGTTGTCGAACGCCATCCACCCGAGCAAGTAGAGCTGTTCCGCGGCTGCCTCGTAGAGGGCCTGGCCGTTGGGCGTGTTCGGGTCGTTCGACTTGAGCAGCGGCACAACATGCGAGGTCAGGTAGGCCGCGAGCTGTTCACGGGCGTGGCCTCCACCGCGCATGACGTCCAGCTCCTGGAACACGCCGAAAGTGCGGCGGATCGCCTCGACCTGCTGGGTGCTGATCTTGCCGGTTGCGGTGGTCGCCTCGTCGAGCGTGGCGAGCAACCAGTCTCGGCTAGGTGCGACGGATGCGGCGACGGAGAACAACGCGCTGGACAGGAAGGTGCGGCGCTCCATGTCGTGCCTCCCAAGCTCGGCTACGACTTCCACCGTAGTCGGCAGGGAGGCTGCGTAGGCAAGACCAAGGTCGGAAAGTGATTTCTCTTGCGGTGCTTGAGTTTCCGCATCGCGAGAAGGTGCGTTCGGACGGAACCAGCGAAGCTCCTGCGGGACCCGCAACGCGTTGCACCAGCGCTCAAGCTTTTCGAGGTCCGTCACGGGGCGGCGTCCGCGCTCGATCACGCTGACCTGGCCTTGACCGACGTCGAGCCACCCGGCCAAGGTCGCCTGCGACAAGGCAGGGCTGTGTGCCTGGCGGTACGCCCTGAAGACCTGGCCGATGCTGCGGGAAAGCAGAGCCTCTTGGAGTTCGGGCTGTTCCCAGAACTCGGGGCGCTGCACTGGTGCGTGAGTTGCTTGGCTCGCCTCGCAACGGCCGCACAGCGACCCCTTGCGGTCGCTCGCAAGGAAGGTGTCGCAAGTGCGGCAGCGTCGCTTCCCGGTGCTCAAGCGTCGCCCCTCCCCTGCTGGTCAGCCCCAGAATCTCAACCGAGTGTAGCGGGTCGTATACGCCCCTAACCTGGACTTATCGATGCCAGCGATACGGCTATCGGTAGTTGATATTGGATCGATGCTCCGCGCGGGCGAATGTGGTTTTCACCAGGACCAGAACATGGAGGTGAAACCCAATGGGCTTCTACGTGCTGGTGCAGCCCGAAGAGGACGCACGCGCGGAGTTCGTCGAGCACGTCCAGGGTCACCCGGCACTGATCATCAGCTCCGGGGGCGCGCAGATCACGGTGCAGTCGCCGGGGCGCCACGACGGACCGCAGCTCGCGATTGCCTTCGCGCGTCAACTCGGCGACGCCGCGCGGCTGTTCGCTGATCGCCTCGACGGGCTCACTCAGGTTGGGCCGCTCGACTTCGAGAAACTGGCTGCTCAGTGCGGTACCACGCCGGACGAGGTGGAAAGGCGCACGCAGAACCGCCACGTCCTGTTGGACGACGAACCGTGGTTCAGCGAAAGCGGTCCCGGCGTGATCGAGGCTGGCGGGCAGACGTGATCAGTCGAGCGGCCGAAGCACTCCTGTCATTCGCAGTGACCTACGCGGGAATCGTTGCTCTGCAACGGTTTGTCGCACGGAGGGCAGAACGGCCGACACGCAGCAAGAACGACCTGTAGGAGATGGGGGAGGCAAGGTGTCTGGAACCGATTGGACGGCTGAGGACTGGCGGGAACTGCACGCCTTGTCTTCCAAGCTGGTGGCTCAGGTCAACGACCTCAACGAGCGTCTGACTCGGATTGAGGATCGTCTGAAGTGGAGCCAAAAACCTCGGCCTCGACGGCAGAAACACGCCGGCTGAGGTCGTCCAGCGCACCGCTGATCTTCCCCAGGATCTCCCGAAGCTCATGCGGGGAGCCAACTTCCGGCTCCTCCGTGTGGGCTTCGGGCTTTTTCACGACGATGGTGCCTTCGCCCTGGCGGGACATCACGAGTCCCTCGGTACGCAGGACGTCCAGGGCTTTCTGAAGCGTCATCACCGCACGGCCGTACTTCGTCTGAAGCTCGGCGAGTGACGGCAGCTTGTCCCCCACCTGCACGGCATCGGACGCAACGAATCGGCGCAGGTCATCAGCGATCTGCTGATACGCCGGCCGTGGGTCCGAGGGGTCAAGTGCCATACGGCAACTGTAGCGACAAAGCTAGCAAAGCTGAAAGTCACCCGATTGGAGCAGTGCATATACTAGCTTTACTAGCTATGTTGGTAGTTATAACAGGGCGGCGCTGGTCGCACTGACTGACACGAAGGACAAGACATGGCCCTGAACGACATCCCGGTGATCCTGACCCACTACAAGCTCATGATCACCGAAGCGCCCTGCGTGAAGATGAAGGAGCTGGACGGCGGGCAGCTGGTCCCCGTGATCGACCGGAATACGAACGAAGAGCAGTTCGTGGTGGTCGTGTTCGCGAAGCCCCGGCCGACGGAAGGTCGCCGCAAGGCCAAAGGCGAAGAGATCCGTGTCAACCTCCCCCGCGACCCTGGTGAGGGGTTCGAGGAGGGCGACTACATCGAGCTGATCAACCCCGTGATCAACACCTACGAGATGCGCGGGGACGACGGGAAAATCACCGCCTCCGGCCTGTGGTTCAAGGCGGACGGCCTGACCCCTGCGGCACAGATCGTGTCGGTTCCCGCGGCTTAGTCCCGCAAGCCCTGCCCGGTAGGCCGGTCGCCCGTTTCGAGTCGGGCCAGGGCACTCAACTTTGTTCTTTGAGAATTCCACAGTGAGTCGAACCATGCCTAAATCTGGCGCATCTGCGCCAAGAGTCACGGTGACCTCGGGCGCTCAGCCGATTGTTCTCCCGAGGTTCGCCGTGGTTCTTGAATCAGAGGAGAAACGCATGGAATCGCGAACGGACCGGGTTAAGGATGCCCTCGTGTTCACCTACGGCTACACGAGCTACGGACTGGAATACCTGCTTCAGCAGTGGCCGGAAATGATGCGTACCAAACAGGGCAGGGATCGAGCGCTGGAAACGCTGAAGCTGAGGTTCGCACCGCTGTCGATGGGGCTGGACGCGCTGCCGGACTGGGTGGACGACGCGAGGGCTTCGCGAGGTTGGAAGGAGTGATTCGAGAGTGATCAAGGAGTTGCTGAACGAGCGGGCGCAGGAGCGGTACGGCGCGTTCGTCGGCGCGATGGACGTTGTGGAAGAGCTGCTCGTGCCGCTGGAAAAGCTCATTAACAGGATGAGCGAGAAGCCCGGAAAGGCGGGCGGCTGGCGAGTGTCCACCCCGGATGAGCTGAAGGGCATGTTGTCGCGGGCACGGAACGAACTCAGCGGCCTGCGGGACAAGTCCAAGAAATACGAAGCTGAGTTGAAGGCGCAGGAGTGGGGAGCCTGACTGATGTCACATCAGATCGACAACGCGATTTCCGACATTGACCAGGCCATGAAACAGCTCAAGCGGGCCATGGACGGAATCCCGGTCCGCCGGGAGGGCTTCACGGACCTGCGGCGGCGGTTCGTCCGCTCGGTCAGCGTGCTGACCACGGAGACCTCCTACGCCCGGAGCCAACTGCCCCACAAGTAGATCCCGTACTGACCACGCGCGGCGGCTGATCTTCGACACGTTCGAGGGTCGGCCGTCGTGCATCCACGAGCAAAGGACACACGGCAATGAGCAACAGCAAGCGCAAGTCCGGCGGGGAGTTCAGGGCGGCCGTGTGGCTGGCCCGCAACCCCGAATGGTTCTTCGCCCCTTCGGCGCTCGCGACCAGTGCCGCCACGCTCGGCCTCACCACGACGGGCTACGCGCTCGGCGGGCTGACAGCGGCCACAGGGATTTGGTACCGGGGTCACCCGGACTCGTTCGACACTCTGGCGGCTCCGGTGCTGCGGGCCTGGTCGCGACGGTGGTTCGGTAGCTACGCGGGCCGTCACTGGCGGGACCTGATGGACGTGCACAAGTTGACCACGGAGCACCGCCGCAAGCAGTACACGATCTACCCGCGTGTGGTGCGTGTCCGGTCGTACTCGCCGTCGATCGACACCGTGTTGGTGAAGCTGGCCAAGGGCCAGTCACCGATGCACTTCGCGCGGCAGACCGAAGAGCTGGCGCACTCGATGGAGGCCGAACGGGTCGCTATCGAGCTGGTCAAGCCAGGTTACGTGGCGCTGATCGTCCAGCGTGACGAGCCGTTCACGCAGATCATTCCTGCGCCGGACATGCCCGAGCGTTCGGAAGATGTCGACCTGCGGGCGGTGCTGCTGGGTGAGGACGAGTACGGCGGCGACTGGACCGAACCTGTCCAGGGCACGCACACCCTGACGGCGGGCGGGACTGGGTCGGGCAAGAACTCGTTGGCGTTCGCCAAGCTGCGCTCGATGGCCCCGCTGATCAGGGACGGCATCGTCCGGCTGTGGGTCTGCGACCCGAAGTACCTGGAGTTCGCGGCCATCAAGCCGATCACGGAGAACCGCTACGCCGATGACGCGGGCGACTGCCTGGAGCTGATCGAAATGTGGGTCGACGACATGGAGCGCACCCAGAAGCGGATGCAGCGGGCAGGGCTCCGCTCGGTCCAGCCGTCGCGTGATTACCCGCTCAACCTGCTGTTCGTGGACGAGATCGGCTCCCTGGTCGCCTACCGGCCCGAGTACGCCCGGCAGATCACGGGCTTGCTGGCTCGGGGCACCTCGATGGGCCGCGCAACGCTGCACGTCGCGGACGCCTACATCCAAGAGCCGGACAAGGACACGCTGTCGATCCGGGACCTGTTCCCCAACCGCGTGTGCCTGCGCACCACGTCACCGACGCACCCGGACATGGTGCTGGGTGACGGTGCTCGGGAACGGGGTGCGATCGCCGACCAGATCCCCGCGATTCCCGAAACGGCCGGCATCGGCTACCGCACCGACGAACGCTCACGCGTTCCTCGCCGGGTCCGCGCGGCGTACACGACGGACGAGAACATCCGCGAACTCGTGGAGTTCGTCCGCAACGGACAGACCGGCTCCATCCGCTCGATCGCCTGACTTCTTTCACCCCAACACTTTTCGCCACTAATCGTGGAGGTCTTGTCATGCCCGAAAACAGCGCACCTCGACGTCTTGACGGCCTGCTCCGCTCGATTCGCGGCCACATCCGCACGCTTGGTCTGCCTCGGCCGGACCGCTTGGTCATCTCAACGCCGTCCGGCTCGG
Organism: Lentzea nigeriaca; assembly: GCF_016907955.1. Taxonomy (GTDB): domain Bacteria; phylum Actinomycetota; class Actinomycetes; order Mycobacteriales; family Pseudonocardiaceae; genus Lentzea; species Lentzea nigeriaca. Next base: position 8,482 of record NZ_JAFBCX010000007.1, read on the forward strand.
TGCACGCCGAGTTCACCTCCGGCACCGCACCTGATCGGCTCGCCTGTCTGCTGGTCTGGGCGGCCTCGCTCCACGGGGTCGAACTGACCTGGACGCTGCAAGCCGCGGGAACCCTGGCCGTCGCCGCAACCGGGCGGACCCGTTCCGGGATCACGGTCGGGCTGGCTGCCTCGGCCTCGGTGATCGAGCTGGGCGGCAAGGTCAAGTCACGCGCGGCGGCCGTGCTCGGCGACACCTTCCGACTGACCGCACACAGCCCTGAACAGGTCACTTTCGATGAGGTCGCTCAGGTCGTGCAGAGCGCACGCCTCACCAGTGCTCGGCTGGCGGTGGCGGCCTGAAGACCACCGACGACGCGGAGCACTTCGGCTACCGCGTGCTGATGAAGGTCCTGTTCGGCGGCGAACCGCCAACCTGGCGGAACCGGGCCGCCTGCGCTGACGCCGATCCGGACCTGTTCCACACCGCCGGCCGAACCGCTGCGGCGAAAGCAATGTGCGCCTCCTGCCCTGTCCTCGCTGAGTGCCGCGAGAACCAACTGAGCTGGGAGGCAAACGGGCCTGCGCGGTTCCGAGACAACGCCTTCGGTGTCGTCGGTGGCCTTTCCGGTGCCGAACGCCGCCGCATCCACTACCCCGCCAAGAACGTGAAGGACGTGGCCTGATGAAGCTCGTACTCGCTGTTCCTGTCCGCCTGCGTAGCTTCGCCCGCGTCGCTCAGATCGTGTTCGCGGCGGCTGCCTCGCTGGTGTGCATGTACGTGCTGTTCGGCGTCGTCGGGTGCCTGGTTCTCGTCGCCGAACTGTGCTGGCTCGGGTGGCTCCTGCTCAAGACCGCACACGGGGAGTAGGCGACCCCGTGCCCAACAAGTCCAAGCACAGCAACGAAAACGAGACCGAGGAACCGCGCGAGACCCGAACCGTCCGGCGGCTCCGGGCGCAGCTCGATGAGGCGCAGGACATCCACCAGCTCGCCGCGAACCCGTTGCTGGCGGCTGTGCGGGCGGACCGGTTCCGGGTCTCGGTCACGCGCTCCATGTGGTGCTTCATGACCTGCGGCCTCGGCTTCACCGCGACCGGAGTGCAAGCGTTCCTCGCCGGGCATCTCGGGCCGTCTGATCCGATGTGGTGGGGCTCCTGGCTCGTGGAACCGGCCTTCGCCGGAATCCTGATCACGCTTCTGCGGTGGGAAGCACAGATGTTGTCTCACGGCCTGGCGGTCGATGACCGGCCGGTCAAGTGGCTCAAGCGGGTGCTGCTCGGGGCCACGCTCGTCACCAACGTGTGGTCGTCGCTGCGGCCTCCGGACGGGCAGATCAACGCCGGGATGGTGTTCTTGCACCTCGTGATCCCGCTCGTGGTGTTCCTGCTGGCCGAAGTCATGCCGGTCATTCAGCAGCGGTGCAACGCCGCGCGTGATCTGGCCGCTCAGGTCGTCGCTCCCGCTCCCACCAACCCTGTTGCCGCCCCGGCACCTGTTCGGTCCGCTGTGCGGCTTCCTGGGCACCTCCAGGGCGCCTTGGACGCCAAGGCGAACGAGGTCCGCGCTCAAGGCCGCGCGCTGACGGCGCAAGACATCCAAGACGCGCTCAACGTGCCAGCGGACTACGCAGAGCGCATCGCCGCACAGCTTGCGGCCTGACCCAACTCGATCAACGCGGGGCATGACCAGAACACCGGTCGTGCCCCGCCTTTTCGTTTCTCCACAACGAAAGGAGCGTCACCCGTGCTCACTCTGGAAGACCGCATCACCGCACGCGTCAAGGCGGTCGACTTCCGGGCGTGGCGAGACCGGGTGACCGCGATCGGTGGTTGCGCCGCGCCCATCCGGTTGTCCGGCGCCTTCCAACTCCAAGACCTCAACGGCGGCGTGATCGAGCACATCGGCGGGGACGTCATGGTCCCGTGCGGCAACCGCCGAGAGTCAGTCTGCCCGGCCTGCTCCGACCGGTACGCGGCCGACGCCTACCACCTGATGCACGCGGGCCTGGCTGGTGGCAGCAAGGGCGTTCCCGCGGACGTCTCCGAGAAGCCCCGAGTGTTCGCCACGCTCACCGCGCCGTCGTTCGGCCCGGTCCACAACCGCCCAACCACCACTACGGGCAAGGTCCGGCCCTGCACTGGCTGCGGCGAATGGCACCACGGCGATGATCCCCGCATCGGCGGTGCCGTCGACCCCAGCACCTACGACTACACGGGCGCGGTGCTCTGGCAGGCACACGCGGGCAAGCTGTGGCACCGGTTCACCGTCGCCCTCCGTCGCAAGCTCGCTGGCGCGGCCGGCCTGAAGATCGCCGAGTTCAAGCACCACGCCCGGCTCTCCTACGCCAAGGTCGCCGAATACCAGCGGCGGGGCCTGGTCCACTTCCACGCCGTCGTTCGTGTAGACGGACCGGACGGTCCTCACGACCCCACCCCGGCGTGGGCCACGGCCGAACTCCTCGGCGACTGCATCAAGGCGGCGGCTCGCTCGGTCGGAATCGACACCACGCGGCCGGACGGCTCGGCGCTGCGACTGCTGTGGGGCGAACAGGTCGACACCAAAGGAATCCGTGGCTCCCAGGTGGAGGACGAGTCCGGGGAGATCAGCGAGGCCCGGTTGGCGGGCTACGTCGCCAAGTACGCGACCAAGGGCACCGGCGCCCGTGAGACGGCAGACCGGCCGATCCGCTCACAGCTGGACATCGACGTCTTGCACATCTCCGAGCACCACCGGCGGATGGTGCAGGCCGCGTGGGACCTCGGCGGCCTGGCCAACTTCGAGGAACTGAACCTTCGGAAGTGGGCGCACATGCTCGGTTTCCGCGGCCACTTCCTTACGAAGTCCAAGCACTACTCGACCACGTTCCGCGCCATCCGCGAAGAGCGCCGGACGTTCCGCACGCTCGAAATGTTCGAGCGCCTCGACCTTGATCCCGCGTCCGTGGTCGTCGTCAACGACTGGCAGTACGCCGGGTCCGGCTACGACAACGACGCAGAACGCGAGCTCGCGGCCGGCATCGCCGAACGAGTCCGCGCGCAACGCCTACGCAAGTACGAACAGGAAGGGGGATCTCATGGCCGCCAAGCTGCCTGACCCGGACGACTTCATGACGGCAGACGAGTTCTGCGCGCGGATGCGCATCTCGAAGGACACGTTCTACAAGTGGCGGCAGATTCCCGGCGCTGCTCCTGTCGTACACAAGCTGCGAAACGGGTCGTTGCGCATCTCCGGCGCTGACTTCGCCGCGTGGCTCCTCGACCTGAGGAGTGAGGTCGCGTGAACCTCACTTACAAGGTCAACGTCTGGGAGCTGAAGGTCCTCAAGCCGGACAAGAACGGCAAGAGACGTCCCAAGCCCTACGGCGTCCGTTGGATCACTGCGGGCAAGGAACAGTCCGAGTGGTACCGGACCAAGACGCTGGCCAACAACCGCCGGAACCAGCTCATCAAGGCCATGAACAACGGTGAGGCCTTCGACATTGACTCGGGGCTTCCTGAGTCAGAGGCCAAGGCCAAGGTCGCGAGATCGCTCCTGAAGATGGCCCAAGAGTTCATCGATCACGAGTGGGAAGACGCGGCGGCGAACACTCGAAAGCGGCTCGTGGACACGCTGGCCGTGCCAATCGCCGCGTTCGTCACCGCAAACAAGAACGCACCGGACGAACGCCTGTTGCGGCGCGTTCTGACGACCTGCCTGCTGCCTACCAACCGGCGGGAACGGGCACTGACCGATGAGGAATCGGCGGCGGCTGACTGGATCACGGCTCATTCGCGGCCGGTCCGGCAGCTGGCGGACAAGATCGAGATTTCGAACCTGCTGCGATCACTCGGCCGGAATCTGGGCGGCAAGAAAGCGTCCACGTGGACCACGCGAACTCGGCGCGGCGTGCTGCACCACCTGCTCAAGTTCGCGGTGGACAAGGAGGAACTCGTGGCCAACCCGGTCACCGGCCAGAAGGCCGCGATTCAGCGGGGCAACGTCGAGGTTGATCCCCGGTCGGTGCTCAACCCGAAACAGGGGCGGCAGATCCTGGCGGCCGTGACGTACGCGGGGACGATCACCGGCCAGTACGACTACCTGTACGGGTTCTTCGCCACGATGTACTACGCGGCTCTGCGGCCGTGCGAGGTCAACCGGCTCCGTGAGGTGGACTGCAAGCTCCCCGAGACCGGGTGGGGCGAGCTGATCTTGGAGAAGTCTGCTTCAAGGGCGAACAGCCGCTACACCGACTCGGGCGAGATGTGGGAAGAGCGAACGCTGAAGCGACGGGCTGAGGGTGCCGTGCGGGTCGTGCCGATTCCTCCCCAGCTCGTGGCCATCCTGAGGTGGCACCTCGCGACGTTCCGCACCACGCCGGACGGCCGACTGTTCCGCGGGAAGGTCAGCGGAGCACCGATCAACGCGACGGTCTACACGGACGCGTGGAAGAAGACGCGCAAGATCGGGCTGTCACCTCAGCAATACGCCTCACCGCTCGCGGGAGATCCGTATGACCTCCGCCACGCCGCTGTGTCGACGTGGCTTGCGGCCGGCGTGCCACCGACCGAGGTGGCCGAGCGTGCGGGCCACACGGTGGACGTTCTTCTGAAGGTCTACGCCAAGGTGATGGACGGTCAGCGGGACACGTCCAACCAGAAGATCACGGAGCTGCTCGGCTACTCAGTCGTCGATACAAAACCGGACGATGGACCCGGCGCTAGTTGACGGACGAGCCGGCAGTTCGGTGGCATTCGTTCTGGTTGACGCTCAGCGAAGCCACCAAGAGTCCTACACTGCCGCATCCTCTCGGTTGAAGGGCGGTGCGAGCGACATGAGCAACTTCTGCGTGTCGGTCGTGATCACTGCCCAGAACCTCATCAGCGGTCGACTGGAAGACCTTCTTCATCGCTCGCTGGCCGCCCCACCTTCAAAAAAAACTCTCAAGTTCGTCCATTTGGCCTAACAGCGATAATTTACTAACGCCGATATGTTCCTCAGCCCAACCCGGCCCAAGATCGTCTGGTGGACCTCAACATCCAGGGACAGAGATCGAACACATCTAGGGCCACGGACTCGCAAGGCACACCAGAAATGACGTTTGGGCAGGTAGCCTGGCGTAAGAACGCCCCCAGCAATGATCTTGCTGGGGGCGTTTCTTGTTCCGTGCATGTTCCGTGAGCCGTGGCAGACCGACGCAGTTAGCGACAGACAGTGACCTGCGGCGCTGACGTCGTTGGCAGCATCAGAGCAGGTCAACCGGCATTTCGGGCCTTCACGCAGGAACAACGGAACGGCACTGCGTGGGCGAGGTCAGCCGCGCAGTTCCATCGTGCAGCACTTCGGGCCACCACCCGACTTGCGCAGTTCCGAGATGTCCACCAGCACCGGCTCGAAGCCGCGGCGCGCCACCTGCTCGGCGAGGTGAGTGGCCTCGAGCGGCATGACGACGTGCTTGCCGTCGGACACCGCGTTCAGGCCGAGGCAGACCGCGTCGTCGTCGTTGGCGATCACGGCGTCCGGGAACAGGCGACGCAACACCTGCTGGGAGCCTGGCGAGAAGGCCTCCGGGTAGTAGGCGACCAGGGGGGACGGGGACTGGTCGTCGAGCATGAACAGGGCCACGTCGAGGTGGTAGAAGCGCGGGTCCACCAGCTGCAGGGAGACGACCGGGACGCCCAGGACCTCCTGCGCCTCGGAGTGGGCGTGGGGGTCGGTGCGGAAGCCGGTGCCGGCGAGGAGGAGGGAGCCGGTCCAGGTGAAGTCGCCCTCGGCCTCGTTCACGGCGGTGGGCATGACCACGGACTTGTAGCCCGAGGCCAGGAACCAGCGGCGGAAGTGGTCGGCTTCGGCGGCGCGCTGTTCTGCTCGGAAGCGGGAGCCCAGGACTCGGCCGTCGATGACGGTGCCGCTGTTGGCCGAGAAGACCATGTCCGGGAGGCCTGGGGCCGGGTCGATGACGTTGACCTCGTGGCCGAGGCGCTCGTAGGTCTCCTTGAGGGCCGTCCACTGTTCCACGGCCAGCGTTGTGCTGGTGGGCTGGGTCGGATCCATCCACGGGTTGATGGCGTACTCCACCGTGAAGTACGTCGGCGGGCACATGAGGTACCGACGGGTGGTCGGCATGCGCGTCGGCGCGAGGGGCTGCGCGATGTCGAGCGTGATCGGCTCGCCGGGCCCGGAGATGGATACGGTCATGGATCGAAATGTAAAGGTCTGCTGGACCGTCGAACAACGCCGCGATATTGCGTGAACCAGGGCAGAATGTTGCGTGTGGACAGCATCGACCAGCGAATCATTTCGTGCCTCATGGCCAACGCTCGATCCAGCTACGCGGAGATCGGCAAGGAGGTGGGGCTGAGTGCGCCCGCGGTGAAGCGGCGAGTGGACAAACTGCTGGACAACGGGGTGCTCAGGGGGTTCACGGCGGTGGTGGATCCCGAGGCGCTCGGATGGGGCACCGAGGCGTTCGTCGAGGTGCACTGCAAGGGGAACGTCGCGCCGCACGACATCCAGCACCGGCTGGAGCCGATGGCCGAGGTCAGTGCCGCTTACACGGTGTCCGGTGCGGCGGACGCGATCGTGCACCTCAGGGCAGCTGACATCCACCACCTGGAGACCGCGCTCGAACGGCTCAGGGCTGTCGAGATCATCGATCGGACCGTGTCGACGGTGGTGCTGTCCCGGCTCCTGGACCGGCCGCCGGCACCCTAGAGTCGGCCTATGGCCGAGGTTCTGCTGGAGCACAACGATTCCGTCGCCGTGATCACGATCAACGATCCCGAGCGGCGCAACGCCCTGACGATCGATCTGTCGCAGGAGCTCGCGGACAAGGTCGCGGAAGCAGAGGCAACGGCCAACGCGCTGATCGTCACCGGTGCGCCGCCCGCGTTCTGCGCCGGCGCCGACCTCACGCAGCTCGGCAACTCCAAGGACGAAGGCCTCCGCAGTATCTACAAGGGGTTCCTGGCAGTGGCCAACGCCACGATCCCCACCATCGCCGCGGTCAACGGGGCCGCGGTCGGTGCCGGGTTGAACCTCGCGCTCGCGGCCGACCTGAGGGTCGCCGGGCCGAAAGCGCGGTTCGACGCTCGGTTCCTGCAGCTCGGTATCCACCCCGGCGGCGGCATGACGTGGATGTTGCAGAAGATCACCAACCGGCAGACCGCGACCGCCATGACGCTCTTCGGGCAGATCTTGGACGCGGACCAGGCGGTCGAGAAAGGGCTTGCCTACGCCAAGGCCGAAGACCCACTGGGAGTAGCAAAAGAGCTGGCCAAGGCGGCTGCGGAGGCACCAGCAGCACTCGTGCGGACCATCAAGGCGACCATGCGGGCGACCGATGCAATGCACGACCACGCGGAAGCGGTCGAGACCGAGCTGCTGCCACAGGTCGCTTCGATCGACACTCCAGAGTTCGCTGCCAGGCTGGCCGCGATGAAGGCTCGGATCAGTGGACGCTAGGTGTTACCTTGGGTAACAGGTATTGAGGGTGACATGTGCCGCATTCGGGTATCCGCTGGTAGTGCTGTGCTTACCGTCTAGTTAAGGACCCGGTGCGGCGGATGGGACAGTTTGTCTCGCCTAGTGGTACGCGGCCCGTCTGGCAGGCGGTCCTGGCGACTACCCTCGATGTGGGGCACAGCCACCCTTGGAGAGAGGTATCGGCGTAGGAATGAGCACTGAGACCCGCAAGCTGGATCGCGTCGTGATCCGCTTCGCCGGCGACTCCGGTGACGGCATGCAGCTCACCGGAGACCGGTTCACGTCGGAAGCGGCGGCGTTCGGCAACGATCTCGCCACGCAGCCCAACTTCCCCGCCGAGATCCGCGCGCCCCAGGGCACCCTCCCCGGCGTTTCGTCGTTCCAGCTCCACTTCGCCGACTACGACATCCTGACGCCGGGCGACCGGCCGGACGTGCTCGTGGCGATGAACCCGGCCGCGCTCAAGGCGAACGTCGTCGACCTGCCTGACGGCGGCATCCTCATCGTCAACACCGACGAGTTCACCAAGCGGAACCTGACGAAGGTCGGCTACGACTCGAACCCGCTCGAGGACGAGTCGCTGGCGAAGTTCCAGGTGCACAAGGTCGCCATGGCGACGCTGACCATCGGCGCGCTGGAGGAGACCGGGCTCGGCAAGAAGGACGCCGAGCGCGCGAAGAACATGTTCGCGCTGGGACTTCTCTCGTGGATGTACCACCGGCCCACCGAGGGCACCGAACGGTTCCTGCGCGAGAAGTTCGCCAAGAAGCCGGACATCGCCGAGGCCAACGTGCTGGCGTTCCGCGCCGGCTGGAACTACGGCGAGACGACCGAGGCCTTCGCCGTCACCTACGAGGTGGCGCCCGCGAAGCTCAACGTCGGTACCTACCGCCAGATCACCGGCAACACGGCGACGGCGTACGGCATCGTCGCGGCGGCGCAGCGGTCGAAGCTGCCCGTCGTGCTCGGCACGTACCCGATCACGCCCGCGTCGGACATCCTGCACGAGCTCAGCAAGCACAAGAACTTCGACATCACCACGGTGCAGGCCGAGGACGAGATCGCGGGCATCGGCATCGCGCTCGGCGCGTCCTACGGCGGTGCGCTCGGCGTGACGTCGACGTCGGGCCCCGGCATCGCGCTGAAGTCCGAGACGATCGGCCTCGCGGTGATGACCGAGCTGCCGCTGCTCGTGATCGACGTGCAGCGCGGTGGCCCGTCCACCGGTCTGCCGACCAAGACCGAGCAGGCCGACCTGCTGCAGGCGATGTTCGGCCGCAACGGCGAGTCGCCGGTGCCGATCGTCGCGCCGCAGTCTCCGTCCGACTGCTTCGACGCCGTGCTCGACGCCGCCCGCATCGCGCTCAAGTACCGCACGCCGGTGCTGTTCCTCTCCGACGGCGCGGTCGCGAACGGTTCCGAGCCGTGGCTGATCCCGGACGTCGACTCGCTGCCGGACCTCACCGTCGAGTTCGCGACGGACCCGGAGACGTTCCAGCCGTACGCGCGTGACCCGGAGACCCTGGCCCGCCCGTGGGCTGTACCCGGCACTCCCGGCCTGCAGCACCGCATCGGTGGCCTGGAGAAGCAGGACGTCACCGGCAACATCTCGTACGACCCGGAGAACCACGACCGGATGGTCCGCCTGCGCCAGGCGAAGATCGACGGCATCGAGGTCCCGGACGTCGTGGTCGACGACCCGAGCGGCGAGGCCAAGGTCCTCGTCGTCGGCTGGGGTTCGTCCTACGGCCCGATCGGCGCGGCGGCGCGCCGGGTCCGCAAGCTGGGCCTGCCGGTCGCGCACGCGCACCTGCGGCACCTCAACCCGTTCCCGAAGAACCTGGGCGAGGTGCTCCGCAAGTACGACAAGGTGATCGTGCCGGAAATGAACCTGGGCCAGCTGGCGTTGCTGTTGAGGGCGAAGTATCTGGTGGACGCCGTGTCGTACACCAAGGTGCAGGGTCTGCCGTTCAAGGCGGAGGAGCTGCAGAACGTGCTCGCTGACGTGATCAAGGGGGTGTCGGCGTGACTGCGATCGACCTTGGGATCCCTGGGCTCTCAGGCGTTCCCACCACCGACGAGAAGCAGACGGCCAAGGACTACAAGTCGGACCAGGAGGTCCGCTGGTGCCCCGGCTGCGGTGACTACGTGGTGCTCAACGCCGTGCAGTCGTTCCTGCCGTCGCTGGGTCTCAAGCGCGAGAACATCGTGTTCGTCTCGGGCATCGGGTGTTCGTCCCGTTTCCCGTACTACATGAACACCTACGGCATGCACTCCATCCACGGCCGTGCGCCGGCCATCGCCACGGGTCTCGCCGTGTCGCGGCCGGACCTGAGCGTGTGGGTGGTGACCGGTGACGGTGACGCGCTGTCCATCGGCGGCAACCACCTGATCCACACGTTGCGGCGCAACGTGAACCTCAAGATCCTGCTGTTCAACAACCGGATCTACGGCCTCACCAAGGGCCAGTACTCGCCGACCTCCGAGGAAGGCAAGGTCACCAAGTCGACCCCGGCCGGGTCGCTGGACCACCCGTTCAACCCGGTGTCGCTGGCGCTGGGCGCGGAGGCCTCGTTCGTCGGCCGCGCGATCGACTCGGACAGGGCGGGGCTCACCTCGGTGCTGCGCCAGGCCGCCGAGCACCGCGGCTCGGCGCTCGTCGAGATCTACCAGAACTGCCCGATCTTCAACGACGGCGCGTTCGACGTGCTCAAGGACGCGGACGAGGCCCAGCGGCGGATCATCAACGTCGTCGACGGCGAGCCGATCCGCTTCGGTCGTGAGGGCGAGTACTGCGTGATCCGCGAGGGCTTCGGGCTCGCGGTCGCCAAGTCGGCGGACGTGGACGCTTCGGACATCGTGATCCACGACGCGTCGGACCTGAACCTGTCGTTCGCGCTCTCGCGGCTGTCGACGCAGGACCTCACGCACACCGTCACCGGTGTGTTCCGGCGGGCGGACCGGCCGACGTACGACGACAGCGCACGGGCCCAGGTCAGCGAGGCCAAGGCCGCGAAGGCCGCGGACCTCAGCAAGCTGTTGCACGGCAAGGACACGTGGACCGTGGTCGGCTGACCCCGGAACACCGGAACGGCCCGCCAGCGCGCTGCTGGCGGGCCGTTTCGCGCATCGGTCAGGGTGCCGGGCGGAAACCTGCCTTCTCGGCGTCGGCCTCGGTGCGGAACCACACGTCGGCGCGGGTCTCGCCGAAGTTCGCGGAACCCTCGGTGTAGTAGCGGCGGCCGGTCAGGGTCGCCTTCACCGCGAAGTCCGCGGCCGGTGCCAGGCCGTCCGACTTCGGCAGCACCGAGCCGGGGCCGAACGGGGAGCGCGGGTTGAAGCCCTCCGGCTGCTGGAACCGTGCCGAGCTGGGCGCCGCGGCACCGTTGGGACGACCGCCCGTGGACGGCGAGAAGCCGACGGGGCGCGGGCGGGACGGGAGAGCGGCCGGTGCGGGTGCGGGCGGGGCTTCCTGCTTCGGCGACTCGAACGCCGCGAACGCCGCGAAGCTCTGCTGACGCTGCTGGGTGGTGCGCCTCGCCTCGCGGATCGGCAGGCCCGCCTCGGTCAGGCGCTGGGGCAGGTCGGTCTGGACCGGCTCTGGCTCCGGCTCCGGTGGCGCGGCGAGCAGGGGCTCGTCGCTCGGCACGAACTTCGGCACGAACGGCTGGTCGTCGGTCGGCTCCGGGAGCTGGCGGGTCTGGCCGAGAGGGGGCAGCGGCTCGTCGGCGTCGAGCAGCGGCTCGAAGAGCGAGCGCGGGTGGTCGACGACGGGTTCGGGCGCCGCGGGGACGTTCGGTGCCTCCACGGCGTGGTCGAAGGCCGCGGCGACCGCGCGGGGCTGGCGCCCGGTGGTCTCCGTCGGGGTCTCGGCGGGTGCGCCGAACGCGGAGAACGGCGCGGGCGGCGGGGCACCGGGGGTGCTGAAGGGCTGCACGTAGCCGACCGGCGCCGGCTGGGACTCGCGCTCGGGTTCGGTGTGGAACGTCGGCTGCGGCTCGGGCTGCGACGTCGGCTGCGGCTCAGCGTGGAACGTCGGCTGTGGCTCGGGCTGCGACGACGGTTGCGGCTCAGCGTCGAACGACGGGTGCGGCTCGGACTGAGTCGGCTGCGGCTCCGCGCGGAACGACGACTCGGGGTGCGACGGCTGCGGCTCGGCGCCGTGCGACTGCTCGGGCTCGACGTCCTCGGGCTCGACGTCCTCGGGCTCCGCCGGCTCGCGCCGGGCGTGTGCCGGCGGCTGCTCGGGCTTCGGCTCGGTGAAGCCGGGCTCCTCGGCCAGCGTCGACTCGAAGACGCCGTTGCGGACGTGCGGCGCGTCCAGGTCGAGCGGCTCGACCATGGTCTGCTCGGCGGGCGCCTCCGGCTCGACGAAGCTGTCCAGCTGCCCGGAGATCTCGTCGCGCAGGCCGGGGTACTCCGCGGTGAGGTCGGTGGCGGGCCAGGAGCTCGCGATGAACGTGGTCTGCTCGGAGCGGGTGCTGGAGGGCTCGTCGTCCTCCTGCTCGGCGGCCTCGTCGAGGAACGCCTCCTGCTCCTGCTCCGCCCACACCTCGCGCGGCTGGTAGATGAAGTCGTCGACGTGCTCGGCGACCTCCGGCGGCGCGGTCGGCTCGTGGGCGGGCGGCGCGACCTCGGCGGTCGGCTCCGCGGTGGGCACGAAGGACGACTGCTCGGCGGGGAGCTCCGGCTCGTCGTCGAAGTCGGCGGCCCCGAGACCGGAGCGCGGCAGGACCGTCGTCATCTCGGCCGGGGTCTCCGCCGGAGCGGTGGCCGGGGTGAGGCGCTCGAACAGCGAACGCGGGCGGTCGTCCTCGGTGTCGGTGAGCGACTTCTGCTCGGCCAGCTGCTCCTCGAACCGGCGCTGCGCCTCGTCCGCCTCCATGTACTGGCGGACCGCGGCGACGGGCTCCTGCTCGACCGGCTCTTCCTCGACCGGGGCGACCTCGGCGACGGGAGCCTGCACGGGCTCACCGAAGTAGGCAGGAGGCTCCACGTAGGGGGCCGGTGGTGCCAGCACCTCGTCGCTCAACGACCGCGGCGGAGCGTCCTCCCACTCGTCGACCTCAAAGTCGTCGACGGGAGCGGGCGCCGCGATCGGGGCTGCCGACCGGCGGGCGTCGAGAAGTTGATCTTCGAGGTCGGCGACCTGCTTGCGTGCGGGTCGGACCATCACCAGCCAGGTGAGCAGCACTCCCGCGACGAACGCGAGCAGACTCCACAGCCAGACCTGCCCGAAGACATTCACGGGTAAGCCCCTTCTACGACCACACTCCGACCCCACTCACTCGGAAGGGTGAGCATGGCCAAACTACAGTGCCTTTGATGATGCTCCGTCACTACGCCGTTCAGCGCAAATAACCAGTGGAAACGCCAGCGTAGAGTGGGATTTTGTGCCCCCTCTGACGACTTCTTCCATCAGTTCGCCAGAAGTTCACACCCAGGGGCGAGGGGTCACGTACGGCGTACTGGCCTACGTCCTCTGGGGGCTGTTCCCCGCCTACTGGCCACTCCTCGTGCCCGCCCAGCCGGTCGAGGTGCTCGCCCACCGGATCGTCTGGTCGTTCGTCATGCTCGCCATCACCGTAGTGATCCTCCGGCGGTGGCGTCCTTTCCTTGAGTTATCAGGAAAAGGCTGGTTCATCGTTACCGCCGCGGCGGTGCTGATCACGATCAACTGGGGCACGTACATCTACGCCGTCAACACCCAGCACGTGGTCGAGTCGGCGCTCGGCTACTTCATCACGCCGTTGGTCAGCGTGGCCCTGGGAATGATCTTCCTGAAGGAACGGCTGCGGCTGCCGCAGACCGTCGCGATCGGCGTCGTCATCGTCGCTGTGATCGTGCTCACCATCGACTACGGCCGCATGCCGGTGATCTCGCTGATCCTGGCCGGCTCGTTCGGCGTCTACGGGCTGCTCAAGAAGAAGGTGCCGCTCGACGCGATCTCCAGCCTCACCGCGGAGAGCGCCGTCATCGCGCCGATCGCGTTGATCTACCTGCTCACGCTCGGCAGCGCGAACACCTTCACGACCGCGGGCACCGGCCACACGCTGCTGATCCTCAGCACCGGCATCATCACGGTGATCCCGCTGCTGCTGTTCGGCGCGGGCGCGCGGCTGATTCCGCTGACCACCATGGGCATGCTGCAGTACCTCGCGCCGATCCTGCAGTTCGCGTGGGGCGTGTTCGTCATGCACGAACCGATGCCCGCCAGCAGGTGGATCGGGTTCGCCCTGGTCTGGTTCGCCCTCGCGATCTTCACGGTCGACGCGGTGCGGAACCGGCGCAAGCAGCTGCTCACGCCGACCGAGTAGTGCGGGAGGTCGGGTACGCCCGGTGAGAGCGGCGGACCCGACCGCCATGGACGGCGCATTTGTCCACCTCAGGCAAACAATGCGCCGTTCATCGCGAGCCTGCCCGCAACACGTCGCCGCTCAAGTTCCCCACTGAGGTCCGGCAAATCCGGTCGAGGCTGGTGGTCGCCGCCCTCCCTACCGGGAGCGGGCCACCACGTAGGTCGCCAGCTCCTCCAACGCGTCTCGCGCGGCGCACGGCGGCAGCTTGCCCAGCTCCGTGCGGGCCCGGTCCGCGTAGTCGTCGAGGGTCTCGCGTGCCTTGTCCATGCCCGACGAGGCACGCAGCAACGTCAGCGCCTCGTCCACCAGCGCGTCGTCGGTGATCGGCCCCGCCAGCAGCTCGGCGAGCCGCGTCTCGGACGGGTCGGCGAGCGCGTAGAGCATCGGCAGCGTCCGCACGCCCTCACGCAGGTCGGTGCCCGGTGTCTTGCCGGACTCGACCGACGGCGAGGCGATGTCGATCACGTCGTCGGAGATCTGGAACGCCGCCCCGATCACCTCGGCGTACGCGCGCAACGCGTCGATCTGCTCGTCGGTGGCGTCGGAGAACATGCCGCCGAACCGCGCCGCGGTGGCGATCAGCACGCCGGTCTTCTCCTCGATCACCTTCAGGTAGTGGGAGATCGGGTCCTCGCCCGGCTGCGGGCCGACCGTCTCGCGCATCTGGCCGGTCACGAGGATCGAGAAGGTCTCCGCGATGATCCGCGCCGCGTCCGTCCCCAGGTCGGCCGTCAAACGAGAAGCGTGGGCGAACAGGAAGTCGCCCGTCAGGATCGCGATGCTGTTGTCCCACTTGGCGTTCGCGGACACCGCGCCGCGCCGCATGGTCGCCTCGTCCATGACGTCGTCGTGGTAGAGCGTGGCGAGGTGGGTGAGCTCGACCACAGCAGCCGCCTTGATGACCTTGTCCCGGTCCCAGTCGGCGCCGAACTGCGATGCGAGCAGTGTGAAGAGCGGGCGGATCCGCTTTCCGCCCGCTTCCACAAGGTGAAGCGAGGTTTCCGTCACCGGGTGGAACTCGCTCTGCACGACGTCGTGCAGGATGCGCTCCACCTCGGCCAGACCGTCCTGGACTACCTCGGTGAGCACGGGGTCCACCAACGCGAACCCCGGTCCCTCATGCTCGCTACTGGTCACACCAGCAGACTACGTACACCTAGCTGAGGAAGGTGCCGGTACCCGCCCAATCGAGCACGAACGTGGGCCACAAACCGAGCACCAGGGTCACGACCGCACCAAGCGTGATCGCGATCGTGGTGAACGCACCGGGCACGCTGACGGTCGGGCCGTCCGGAGCCGGGTCGCTGAAGTACATCAGCACGATCACCCGCAGGTAGAAGAACGCCGCGACGGCCGAGGCCACCAGTGCGATCACCACGAGCGGGGTCAGGCCGGCCTCGATCGCCGCGCTGAACACGACGAACTTGCCGATGAAGCCGGACGTCAGCGGAATGCCTGCCAGCGCGAGCAGCAGGAACGTGAAGACGCCCGCCACGATCGGCGACCGCTTCGCGAGGCCCGCCCACTGCGACAGGTGCGTCGCCTCGCCGTCCGAGTTGCGGACCAGCGACACGATGCCGAACGCGGCGATCGTGGTGAAGCCGTACGCGAGCAGGTAGAACATGGTCGCGCTCACGCCCGTGCCGTTCGGCACCAGCGCGATCGAGCCGATCAGCAGGAAGCCCGCGTGCGCCACCGAGGAGTACGCGATCATGCGCTTCACGTCGGTCTGGGTGAGACCCAGCACCGCGCCGATCACCATCGACACGACGGCGACGCCGTAGAGCACGCCGCGCCATTCCCACTGCGTGTTCTCGAACGCCACCGTGAGCACGCGCAGGATGCCGCCGAACGCGGCGACCTTGGTGCACGCGGCCATGAACGCCGTCACCGGCGTCGGCGCGCCCTGGTACACGTCCGGGGTCCAGGCGTGGAACGGACCGACCGCCGCCTTGAACAGCAGACCCACCACCAGCAGGCCGAAGCCCGCGAACAGCAGCGTGTCCGAGCGGTCCGTGCCGGCCGCCGCGGCCGCGATGGACGAGAGCTTCACCGAACCCGCGTAGCCGTACAGCAGGGCCACGCCGTACAGGAAGAACGCGGAGGCGAACGCACCCAGCAGGAAGTATTTCACGGCCGCTTCCTGTGAGAGCAGGCGACGGCGGCGAGCCAGCCCGCACAGCAGGTACAGCGGCAGCGACAGGACTTCCAGCGCGATGAACATGGTCAGCAGGTCGTTCGACGCGACGAACGTCATCATGCCGCCGAGCGCGAACAGCGTGAGCGGGAAGACCTCGGTCTGCATGCCGGTCTTCGTCGCCTGCGCGCGGTCCTGGACGGTGCCTGGCCGGATCGCGGCCTGGGCCACGAACACGCCACCGGGCTCCACCGAGCGGTCGGCGATCAGCAACACCGAGCCGAACGCGAGCACCAGCAGCGTGGCCCACAGGAAGAGCGACGGCGAGTCGACCGCGATCGCGCCCGCCAGCGTCGCGACGCCCTGCGCGGGACGACGCTCGGAGGTCGCGTAGAGGATCAACGCACCGGTGGCCCCGACCAGCGTCAGCAGCGACAGCACGAGCTGCACGGCCCACCGCTGGTGCTTGGGCAGCAACGCTTCCAGCAGCACGCTGATGCACGCCGCGCCGAGCACGATGAGCACCGGCGCGATGGCGCCGTAATCGATCTCCGGCGCCTCGATCTGCTGCGCCTGAGCGACGAGAAGGTTCACGTCACTTGCCTTCCTGCACGGAGACCGGGTCGGTCACGCCGACCTCGGTCAGCGTCGCCCCGACGGACGGGGTGATCACGTCGAGCACCGGCTGCGGGAAGAACCCGAGTGCCAGCACGATGACAACGAGCGGTGCGAGGACCGCGATCTCGCGCTTGTTCAGGTCGCCGATCGTGGTCTTGCGCTCCGGGTCACCAACGGCACCCGGACCAGAGGCAGCGGCCAGGAGGGCGTCGCCGCGCAGCGGGCCGGTCATCATCCGCTGGTAGAGCCACAGCACGTAGAGCGCCGCGAGCACCATGCCGACCGTCGCGAGGATCGTGTAGACCGGCTGCGTCGGGAACGAGCCGATCAGCACGAGGAACTCGGAGACGAATGAGTTCGTGCCCGGCAGCGACAGCGTGGTCAGACCGGAGATCAGCAGCATGCCGGCGAGCAGCGGCGCCACCTTCGACATGCCGCCGTAGTCGGAGATCTGCGACGAACCACCGCGCGCGATCACCATGCCGATCACCAGGATCAGCATGCCGGTCGAGATCGAGTGGTTGAGCATGTACGACACCGAGCCCACGCCCGCCTGGGACGTGAACGAGAAGATGCCGAGCGCGATGAAGCCGAAGTGGGCGATCGAGACGTAGGCGAGGAACCGCTTCATGTCCCGCTGGCCCGTGGCGAGCAACGATCCATAGAGGACACCGACCACCGCCAGCACGAGCACGAGCGGCGCCAGGTTCTTCGACGCCGTCGGGAACATCGGCAGCAGGTAGCGCAGCATGCCGAACGTGCCGACCTTGTCCAGGATGCCGACGACGATCACCGTGACGCCGATGGGCGCCTCGGCGGCCGCGTCGGGCAGCCAGGTGTGGAACGGCACGAGCGGCGCCTTGATCGCGAACGCCAGGAAGAAGCCGAGGAACAGCCAGGTCTGCGTCGTCGGGTCGGCGTCGCGGACCACGGTCACGAGCGTCGCCCAGTCGAACGTGCCCTTGCCCAGCTCGTCCGACGCCATCGCGTAGGCGCCGATCGCGGAGGCCAGCATGATCAGGCCGCCGAGGAACGAGTAGAGGAAGAACTTGACCGCCGCGTACTGCCTGCGCGCGCCGCCGTAGCCGCCGATCAGGAAGTACATCGGGATCAGCATGACCTCGAACAGCACGTAGAACAGGAAGACGTCGGTGGCGGCGAACACCGCGACCGTCACGGCCTCCTGCACCAGGATCAGCGCGAGGTACCCGCCCTGGGAACGACCGGCCGGCAGCTTCTCCGTCCAGCCGGCCCCGATCACCAGCGGGATCAGCAGCGCGATCACCGCGATCATCACCAGCGCGATGCCGTCGATGCCGAACGACAGCCGCACGCCGAACGCCGGGATCCAGTCCACGCCGAAGGCGAGCTGGATGCGGTCGCCACCGGGCTTGTAGGCGGTCCACAGCAGAACGCCGAGCACCAGCTCGACGACCGAGAACGCCAGTGCGACGAGCTTGGCCTTCGTGTCGTCCTTGCGCAGGAACGACACCACCAGCGCGCCGACGAGCGGCACGACCAGCAGCGCGATCAGAACCCAGGTCACGAGAACCTCACCACCAGGAGCGCCCCGAGCACGAAGATCGAGCCCAGCAGCATGGACAGTGCGTAGGAGCGGACGAACCCGGTCTGCAGCCTGCGCAACCGGCCGGAGCTACCGCCGAGCAGCGCCGCGGTGCCGTTGACCAGACCGTCGACGCCCTTCAGGTCGAGGAACACGAGCGCGCGGGTGAGCCAGGTGCCCGGCCGCGCGAACAGGGCCTCGTTCAGTGCGTTGCCGTAGAGGTCCGCACGGGCGGCGCGCACCGGGAACGACACCCGCGCCGGCCGCTCGACCGGCTGCGCACTGCGGCCGAAGAGCAGGAACGCGAGGCCCGCACCGACCAGCGACAGCACGACGGTCAGGATCCCGATCATGCCGTGCGACAGGATGCCGTGCTCTTCCCTGAGCTCGCCCAGCGAGGGCTCGAGCCAGCCGGCGAGACGTCCACCGGCGGAGAACCACCAACCGGCACCGACGGACCCGACCGCGAGGATGATCATCGGGACGGTCATCGTGAGCGGCGACTCGTGCGGGTGGTAGTCGCGGCCGTCCTCGGACTTCAGTTCCTTCCAGCGGGGCTTGCCCAGGAAGACGAGGATCAGCAGGCGCGTCATGTAGAACGCGGTCAGCGCGGCACCGAGCAGTGCGACACCGCCGAAGACGTACCCGCGCCAGCCCTCCGCGGTGAACGCCGCCGCGATGATGGCGTCCTTCGAGAAGTAGCCGGAGAACGGCGGGATGCCGATCAGCGCGAGGTAGCCGAGCGTCCAGGTGACGAACGTGATCGGCAGGTACTTCGCGAGACCGCCCATCCGCCGGATGTTGCCCTCGTCGTTCATGCCGTGCATGACCGAACCGGCACCGAGGAAGAGCCCCGCCTTGAAGAAGCCGTGCGTCAGCAGGTGCATGATGCCGAGCGCGTAACCGACCGGACCGAGGCCCACCGCGAGGATCATGTACCCGATCTGCGAGACGGTCGAGTACGCCAGGACTTTCTTGAAGTCGTCGTAGGCGCAACCGATGATGCATCCGATCAGCAGCGTGACGCCGCCGATGATCATCACGACCAGGCGGCCGTCGGCACTCAGGTCGTAGATCGGGTTCGAGCGGGCGATCAGGTACACACCCGCGGTGACCATCGTTGCCGCGTGGATCAGGGCGGACACCGGGGTCGGACCGGCCATGGCGTCCGGCAACCAGGCCTGCAGCGGGAACTGACCGGACTTGCCGCAGGCGCCCAGGAGCAGCAGCAGCGTGATCGCGAGGATCTCGGCGCTGGAGAACTCCTTCACCCGGCTGAAGACCTCGGTGTACTGGGTCGTCCCGAGCCGGTTGAACATCATGAAGATCGCGATGGCCAGACCGAGGTCACCGACGCGGTTCATCAGGAAGGCCTTCTTGGCCGCCGACGCCGCTTCCGGCTTGTACTGGTACCAGCCGATCAGCAGGTACGAGGCGAGACCGACGCCCTCCCAGCCGAAGTACAGGGTCACGAAACCGTTGCCCAGCACCAGCAGGAGCATCGCCGACACGAAGAGGTTGAGATAGGCGAAGAACTTCCGCCTGCCTTCCTCGTGCGCCATGTAACCGATCGAGTAGATGTGGATCAGCGAGCCCACACCGGTGATCAGCAGGACGAACGTGAGCGACAGCGGGTCCAGCCGCAGTCCGAACTCGACGGTCAGCGCGTTGATGTCGACCCAGTTGAACAGGTGCAGGTTCTGCACGCGCTCTTCCGGGTTCGAGATGCCGAGCGTCGAGAAGAACAGCGCGAGTCCGTAGCCGAACGCGCCGAGGATGGTGGCGCAGCCGAGCAGATGACCCCACTTGTCGGTGCGCTTGCCACCGACCAGCAGCACCGCCGCGCCGAACGCGGGCAGCGCCAACAACAGCCAGGCGAGAGAAGCGATCCCGCTGGCGGCAACAGGTTCCGTCACCGGTGACCCCTCAGTACTTCAGCAGGTTCGAGTCGTCGACCGAGGCCGAGCGACGCGTCCGGAAGATGGACATGATGATCGCGAGGCCGACCACGACCTCCGCCGCGGCGACGACCATCACGAAGAACGCCATCACCTGACCGTCGAGCGAGCCGTTGATCCGCGCGAACGTCACGAGGCTCAGGTTGACCGCGTTGAGCATGAGCTCGACGCACATGAAGACCACGATGGCGTTGCGCCGCACCAGGACACCGACGGCGCCGATGCTGAACAGCAGCGCCGACAGCAGCAGGTAGTACGTGGGAGTCACGACTCACTTCCCTTGAGCGCGTGCGGGTCCGGCTGGTGACCGGTCCCCGCGACCTCGGCGACGTCGTCCGACAGCACGGAGGAGTCGGTCGCCTCGATGAGCTCGAACAGCGACTCCTCCGACACGCTGCCGTCGGGCAGCAGTGCGGGAGTGGCCACCGAGTTCGCGGTGGCGAAGACGCCGGGACCGGGGATGGACCCGACCCGCGTGCCGTCCTGGAAGCGCTCTTCGACGAGTTCCTTCTGCGTCTTGCGCGCGGGCTTCCCGTCCCTGCCGACGAAGGCCAGGATCATCGCGCCGAGCGCGGCGACGATGAGCAGCGCCGAGGTGAGCTCGAACGGGAACAGGTAGTCCGTGAAGAGCTTCGTGCCGATGTTGCCGACGTTGCCGCCGTTCGTGGTGTTCGCCTCCACCAGACCCTTCGGCTGCACCGAGGTGAGCGCGCGAGCCACGGAACCGACCATCAGGACGGCGAACCCGATGCCGAGCAACGCGGCCGCGAGCCGTTGTCCGCGGATCACTTCGACCACGGAGTCCGAACTGTCACGGCCGACCATCATCAGCACGAACAGGAAGAGCATCATGATCGCGCCGGTGTAGACGATGATCTGCACGAAGCCGAGGAACGGCGCCTGCTGGATCATGTACAGCACACCCAGGCTGAGCATCGTCACCACGAGCCACAGCGCGGAGTGCACGGCGTTGCGCGCGAAGAGCATGCCGAGCGCGCCGGCCAGCGCGAGCGGGCCGAGCACCCAGAACGCGATGGCCTCGCCGGTGGTGACCTTGTCGACCACCTGCTGCACGGGCTCCGGCTGCTGAGCCAGGAACTGCACGAGAAGGCTCACTGTCCGGCCTCCTTCGCGAGCTGCGGCCCGTTCACGTAGTAGTCCTGCTCGTTGTCGCCGAGCCGCATCGGGTGCGGCGGCTGCTCCATGCCGGGCAGCAGCGGAGCGAGCAGGTCCTCCTTCGTGAAGATCAGGTCCTGCCGGTTGTCGTCGGCGAGCTCGTACTCGTTCGTCATCGTGAGCGAGCGGGTCGGGCACGCCTCGATGCACAGGCCGCAGCCGATGCACCGCAGGTAGTTGATCTGGTAGTCCTTGCCGTAGCGCTCACCGGGCGAGTAGCGCGCGTCCTCGGTGTTGTCGCCACCCTCGACGAAGATCGCGTCCGCCGGGCAGGCCCACGCGCACAGCTCGCAGCCGACGCACTTCTCCAGCCCGTCCGGGTGCCTGTTCAGCTGGTGACGGCCGTGGAACCGCGGCGCGGTCACCTTCTTGACCTCGGGGTACTCCTCCGTCACCACCTTCTTGAACATGGTGCCGAAGGTGACGCCGAAGCCTTTCAGGGACTCGAACATCCCTACTCAGCCTCCTTACCGGTGGTGACTGCCTTGGCTGTGTTCGCAGCGGGGATGTTGGCGACCTTGACCTTGCGCTTGGGCGCTGACTTGGGGACGGCGAGGTCGAGCGGCGGCAGCGGGAAGCCGGAGCCGGCGAGCGGCACGCCCTTGGTGTCGGTGACCTTCTTGTCCGGCAGCAGGAACGAGAGCAACAGCACGAGGCCGACGACCACGCCGAGCGCGATCAGCTTCTGCGCGTTGGACATGTCCTTCAACGCACCGGTGCGGATGACCGCGACGGCCATGATCCAGACGAGGCTGGTCGGGACCAGCACCTTCCAGCCCAGCTTCATGAACTGGTCGTAGCGCAGGCGGGGAAGCGTGCCGCGCAGCCAGATGAAGAGGAACAGGAACAGCAGCGTCTTGGCGATGAACCAGAGCAGGCCCCACCAGCCGGTGTTCATGAACTCGCCGCTCCACGGGGCGCGGTAGCCGCCGAGGAAGAGCGTGGTCGCGAGCGCCGAGACGGTGACCATGTTGACGTACTCCGCGAGGAAGAACAGCGCGAACTTCAGCGAGCTGTACTCGGTGTGGAAACCACCGACCAGCTCCGACTCGGCCTCGGGGAGGTCGAACGGCGCGCGGTTGGTCTCGCCGACCATCGACACCACGTAGATCACGAAGCTCGGGAACAGCAGCAGGCCGAACCAGCCGGGGACGACGCCACCGAGCATGTTCGCCTGCGCGTTCACGATGTCACCCGTCGACATCGAGCCGGTGAACATGATCACCGCGACGATCGACAGACCCATCGCGATCTCGTAGGAGATCACCTGCGCGGCGCTTCGCAGAGCACCCAGCAGCGGGTACGGCGAGCCGGAGGCCCAGCCGGACAGCACGATGCCGTAGACACCGAGCGAGGAGCAGGCCAGCACCACCAGCACGCCGACCGGCAGGTCGACGAGCTGCAGCGAGGTCTCCTGGCCGAACATGCTGACCTTGCCGGCGAGCGGGATCACCGAGAACGCGAGGAACGCGGGGATGCAGGAGATCACCGGCGCGAGGAAGAAGACCCACTTGTCCGCGAGGACCGGGCGGATGTCCTCCTTGAACGCGAGCTTCAGACCGTCCGCCAGCGACTGCAGCCAGCCGTTGGGGCCGACGCGGTTGGGGCCGGGGCGGTGCTGCATGCGCGCGACGACCTTGCGCTCCCAGTTGATCATGAACAGGGTCATGACCACCAGGAACGCGAAGATCCCGACGACCTTGATCAGGACCAGCCAGATCGGGTCGTCCGCGAGGAGCTTGGCGGTGTCGCCGATCTCCGCTGCGAAGTTCTTCGTCATGAATTCCCTCCGCTCACGGAGACGATCGAGCCGTGGCCCGCGCCGAGCGTGGCCCGGACGGTCACGTCACCCGAGTTGGTGGGCAGCCAGATGACGCCCTCGGGCAGGTCGTCGGTCTCGACCGGGAGCGTGATCGCGCCGCGGTCGGTGGAGACCGTCACGTAGCCGCCGGTCTCGAGCCCGAACTGCTGCGCGGTGGCCTCCGCGACCTTCGCGACGACCGGGCGAGCCGTACCGGCGAGGTGCGGCTCGTCGACCTGCAGCGAGCCGTTGCCGATCAGCCGGTGCCAGGTGGCGAGCACGGCCTTGCCGGCACCGGCGGGACCGGTGAGCGGCGGGGCGACGTTGAGCGACGAGCCGCTCGGGGCGCCCTCGCCCAGGCGGGCCAGGTCGGCGGCCGCGGCGGCCGGCGTCTGCGTGAACAGGTCCGCGTCCATCTCCACCGCGAGGGTGTCGAGCACACGGCAGTCCGGCAGCGCGCCGGTGCCTTCGAGCGTCGTGCCGAACTCGCGGCGGCGGCCCTCCCAGTTGAGGTAGCTGCCGGACTTCTCGACCGCGGGAGCGATCGGGAGCACGACGTTCGCCTGCGCGGTCACGGCGCTCGGCCGCAGTTCGAGGCTCACGATGAACTTGGCCTCGGACAACGCCTTCTCGGCCAGCGCGGGGTCCGGCAGGTCGAACGGGTCGACGCCGCCGACCACCAGACCGGACAGCTCGCCGTTGGCGACGGCTTCGAGAATCCCGTTGGTGTCACGGCCCGGCGTCGCGGGCAGCGAGCCCTCCTCGACACCCCAGGTCCGCTCGACCTCGGTGCGCGCGGCGGCGTTCGTGACGTGGCGGCCACCGGGCAGCAGGTTCGGCACGGCACCGACCGCGAGCGCACCGCGCTCACCGGCACGACGGGGAATCCACGCGACCTGGGCGCCGGTGCGCTCCGCGAGCCTCGCGACCGCGGTGAACGCGCCGGGGATCTCGGCGGCGCGCTCGCCGACCAGGATCACCGCACCGGGCTTGCCCAGCAGCTCGACGACGTCGGAAGCGTGCTCCGGCAACGCGTTGAGCGCTGACGCCTCGGCACCGGGCACACAGGCGAGCAGCGTGCCGAACGTCTTCTCCACGGCCGGGGTCGTGAACTGGCCGAGGTGGAAGACCTTCGTGGTGCCCTTGCGAGCGGCCTTGCGCAGACGCAGGAAGACGATCGGCGCCTCTTCCTCCGGCTCGAACGCGACCAGCAGAGCCGCAGGTGCCTTCTCGATGCCCTGGAAGGTGACGCCGTTGTCCGGGTTGGTGAAGACCGTCGTCGACGACAGGAACTCGAGCTCCTCGGCGCTGTGCGGCCGGGCGCGGAAGTCGATGTCGTTGGTGTGCAACGCGATCCGGGCGAACTTCGAGTACGCGTAGGCGTCCTCGACGGTCAGCCGGCCACCGGTGAGCACACCGACGCCGTTCGCGTCGCGGGCCGCCGTCAGACCGGCCGCCGCGACCTGCAGCGCCTCGGTCCACGAGGACTCGCGCAGCTCACCGGTCTCCTCGTCGCGCACGAGCGGCCGCGTGATGCGGTCGTCGGCCGTGGCGTAGCGGAAGGCGAACCGGCCCTTGTCGCAGATCCACTCCTCGTTGACCTGCGGGTCGTCGCCGGCGAGCTTGCGCTGCACCTTGCCGCGCCGCCAGTCGGTGCGCTCGGCACAACCGGAGGAGCAGTGCTCGCACACGCTCGGCGTCGACACGAGGTCGAACGGCCGGGCGCGGAACCGGTAGGCGGCGCTCGTCAGAGCACCGACCGGGCAGATCTGGATGGTGTTGCCGGAGAAGTACGACTGGAACGGCTTCTCCGGCGCCACACCGATCTGCTGCTGCGCACCGCGCTCCAGCAGCTCGATGAACGGGTCGCCGGCGATCTGCGCGGAGAACCTGGTGCAGCGCTGGCAGAGCACGCAGCGTTCGCGGTCGAGCAGCACCTGCGTGGAGATGTTGATCGGCTTCGGGAACGTCCGCTTGTGCTCGTGGAACCGGGAGTCCGCGCGGCCGTGCGCGATCGCCTGGTTCTGCAGCGGGCACTCGCCGCCCTTGTCGCAGATCGGGCAGTCCAGCGGGTGGTTGATGAGCAGCAGCTCCATCACACCCTGCTGGGCCTTGTCCGCGACCGGCGAGGTCAGCTGGGTCTTCACGACCATGCCGTCCGCGACCGTCATCGTGCAGGAGGCCTGCGGCTTCGGCATCGGCCGGCCGCCCATCTCGACCTCGACGAGGCACTGGCGGCAGGCGCCCGCGGGCTCCAGCAGCGGGTGGTCGCAGAAGCGCGGGATGACCGTGCCGAGGCGCTCGGCCGTGCGGATCAGCAGCTCACCCTTGGGCGCGATGACCTCGACGCCGTCGATGACGAGCTTGACGTGACCCTCGGGCACGGCAACCTCGGTGGAGTTCTTGTCAGGGGCGATGGTCATGCGTTCGCTCCAGCCAGGACGGTGCTAGCCCCATTTTTGGGAGAGTTCTCGTGACACAGGGCGAGGAACTCGTCCTTGAAGTACTTGATGCCACTGGTGATCGGGCTGACGGCACCGTCACCGAGTGCGCAGAACGAGCGGCCGAGGATGTTGTCGCAGACGTCGAGCAACGTGTCGATGTCGCTCGCCGTGCCCTCGCCCCGCACCATCCGCTGCAGGATCTGCACCAGCCAGTACGTGCCTTCACGGCACGGCGTGCACTTGCCGCACGACTCGTGCTTGTAGAACTCCGTCCACTTCATGACGGCCCACGGCACGGACACGGTCTCGTTGAAGATCTGGATCGCGGTCGTGCCGAGCATCGAGCCCGCCTCGGCCGCTCCCTCGAAGTCCAGCGGCACGTCGAGGTGGTCCGCGGTGAACAGCGGGGTGGACGAGCCACCCGGCGTCCAGAACTTCAGCGGGATGCCGTCCTTCATGCCACCGGCCATGTCCAGCAGCTGCCGGAGCGTGGTGCCCATCGGCGCCTCGTACTGGCCGGGGTTCGTGACGTGGCCCGACAACGAGAAGATCTTCGGACCGGGCGAGCGGTCGCGGCCCATCTCGCGGAACCAGTCCGAACCGCCGTTGACGATGAAGGGAACCGACGCGATCGTCTCGACGTTGTTCACCACGGTGGGCGACGCGTACAGACCCGAGGTCGCGGGGAACGGAGGCTTGAGCCGCGGCTGGCCACGACGGCCCTCCAGCGAGTCGAGCAGTGCCGTTTCCTCGCCACAGATGTACGCGCCGGCGCCGGCGTGCACCACGACGTCGAGGTCGAACCCGCTGCCGAGGATGTCCTTGCCGAGGTAGCCCTTGGCGTACGCCTCGCGCACCGCCGCGTTGAGGCGGCGGATGCAGTGCAGGACCTCGCCGCGGACGTAGATCGCCGCGAAGTTCGCGCGGATCGCGTACGACGTGATGATCACGCCCTCGATCAGCGAGTGCGGGTCCGCCATCATCAGCGGGATGTCCTTGCAGGTGCCCGGCTCGCCCTCGTCGGCGTTGATGACGAGGTAGTGCGGCTTGCCGTCGCCCTGCGGGATGAAGCCCCACTTCATGCCGGTGGGGAAGCCGGCGCCGCCGCGGCCGCGCAGCCCGGAGTCCTTGCACTGCTGGATGAGCTGGTCCGGGTGGGCCTTCAGCGCCTTGGGCAGGGCGGTGTAGCCACCG
Source organism: Lentzea nigeriaca (assembly GCF_016907955.1). Classification (GTDB taxonomy): domain Bacteria; phylum Actinomycetota; class Actinomycetes; order Mycobacteriales; family Pseudonocardiaceae; genus Lentzea; species Lentzea nigeriaca. Next base: position 35,175 of record NZ_JAFBCX010000007.1, read on the forward strand.
GTGCGCTCGTAGGTCTCGATGGTCCAGGACCTGGGCTCGGTCCAGCGCTTGGTGAGAACGGGAGTCAGCGGGTCAACCATGTCGTCCCTACTTCTTTTCCGGGATCGGAGGGAACTCGACGTTGGACGGCACCGCAGGGGCGTCCCAGCCGCGTTCCTGCGCGATCTTGGCTCCGCGCAACGTCTCCGGCGCCGCCGACGGGCCGTCGAGGTCGGCGTCGCGCCCCTCGAAGAACCCGGCGAGCTGGAGCTCGGCCTGCTTGAAGTCGGTGAGCGGGGCACCGCGGGTCGGGGCAGGACGCTCCCCGTTCTGCAGTGCCTTCACGAGCTCCAGCGCCTTGTCCGGCGTCTGGTTGTCGTAGAACTCGTAGTTCACCTGGAGAACCGGGCCGAGGTCGCACGCGGCGAGGCACTCGGCGTGCTCCAGCGTGATCGAGCCCGGCGTGCCCGGCTCGCCCGCGGTCTCCTCGTGGCCGACCCCGAGGTGGCTCTTGAGGGTGGCGTAGATGTCGTCGCCGCCGAGCGCCGCGCACAGCGTGTTCGTGCACACACTGACCAGGTGCTCACCGCACGGGCGGCGCTTGTACATCGTGTAGAACGTCGCGACCGCGCTGACCTCGGCCTCGGTCAGGTCGAGCTGACCGGCGCAGAACCGGATGCCCTCCTGCGAGACATAGCCTTCGACCGACTGCACCAGGTGCAGCATCGGCAGCAGCGCACTGCGGGACTGCGGGTAGCGGGCGATGATCGCCTGCGCCCTGTCCACAGTGGACTGGTCGAACACGGTTTCTTCCTTGGCATGCGTCATCGGTCGCAACCACCCATCACCGGGTCGATCGAGGCGACGGCGGCGATCACGTCGGCGACCATGCCGCCCTCGCACATCGCGGGCATCGACTGGAGGTTCACGAAGCTGGGTTCGCGCAGGTGCACGCGCATCGGGCGGGTGCCGCCGTCGGAGACGAGGTGGTAGCCCAGCTCGCCGCGCGGCGACTCGACCGGCACGTACACCTGGCCCGCGGGAACCTTGAAGCCCTCGGTCACCAGCTTGAAGTGGTGGATCAGGGACTCCATGGACTGGCCCATGATCTTGCGGACGTGCTCGAGCGAGTTGCCCATGCCGTCGCTGCCGATCGTGAGCTGCGCGGGCCACGCGATCTTGGCGTCCTCCACCATCACCGGACCGGTGGGCAGGCTCTTCACGACCTGCTTGATGATCCGCAGCGACTGGTGCATCTCCTCCAACCGCAGCAGGTACCGCGCGAAGCAGTCCGCCGTGTTCGAGGTCGGCACGTCGAACTCGTAGTTCTCGTAGCCGCTGTACGGCTCGATCTTGCGCAGGTCCCACGCCAGGCCGGCGGAGCGCAGGATCGGGCCGGTGATGCCGAGCGCGAGGCACGCGTCGACGGGCAGGTAGCCCACGCCCGCGAGGCGGTTGCGCCAGATCGGCTGGCCGGTGAGCAGCTTGTCGTAGTCCGGCAGCCGCTTTTCCATGACCTTGACGAACGAGTTGATCTTCTCGACCGCGTCGCTCGGCAGGTCCTGCGCGAGACCGCCGGGCCGGATGAACGCGTGGTTCATGCGCAGACCGGTGAGGTGCTCCAGCAGGTGCAGGACCTCCTCGCGCTCGCGGAAGCCGGAGGTCATGCCGGTGAGGGCACCGAGCTCCATGCCGCCGGTGGCGAGTGCGACGAGGTGGGAGCTGATCCGGTTGAGCTCCATCAGCAGCACGCGGACCGCCTGCGCGCGCTCGGGAACCGTGATGCCGAGCAGCTTCTCGATGCCCATGCAGTACGCGGTCTCGTGGTGCAGCGGCGCCAGGTAGTCGGTGCGCGTGATGAACGTGACGCCCTGGACCCAGGTCCGGTACTCGCAGTTCTTCTCGATACCCGTGTGCAGGTAGCCGATGACGCTGCGGGCGTGCGTGACGGTCTCGCCCTCGAGCTCGAGGACCAGCCGGAGCACGCCGTGCGTCGACGGGTGCTGCGGGCCGAGGTTCATGACGATGCGCTCGTCGTGGACGGCGTCCGCGAGCACCTCGTCCCAGTCGCCGCCGGTCACCGTGTAGACGGTGCCCTCGGTGGTGCGGCGCGACTCCGCGACCTCGGTGCGGGTGTCATCCGTGCTGTCCTGCCCGGTCGCGCTGGTGTCGGTCCCGGTGGTGACGTCGGAAAGTCGCTCGGTCATGAGTACGACCGCCTCTGGTCCGGCGGAGGAATCTCCGCGCCCTTGTACTCCACCGGGATACCGCCCAGCGGGTAGTCCTTGCGCTGGGGGTGTCCGTCCCAGTCGTCCGGCATGAGGATGCGGGTCAGTCCGGGGTGACCGTCGTAGATGATCCCGAACATGTCCCAGGTCTCGCGCTCCTGCCAGTCCGCCGTCGGGTAGACCTCGACGAGGCTCGGCACGTGCGGGTGCTCGACGTCGACAGCGACCTCCAGCCGGATGCGGCGGCGGTACGTCATCGACGTCAGGTGGGTGACCGAGTGCAGGCGCTGCGGCACGTCGGCGCCGTAGTCCACACCGGACACCGAGCTGCAGAGCTCGAAGCGCAGCGACGGGGTGTCGCGGCAGATGCGCGCGACCTCCAGCAACGTCTCCGGCTTGAGGTAGAAGGTGATCTCGCCGCGGTCGACCGTCACCTGCTGCACGGTGTCGGCGGGCAGGCCCTTGTCGCTGATCGCGGCGAACAGCTCGTCGGCGACCTCGTCGAACCAGCCACCGAACGGGCGCTCGGCGGGCGCGGCCACGTGCGCGGGCAGGCGCAGACCGCCGAAGCCCGACGTGTCACCGGAACCGGAGACACCGAAGAGGCCCTTGCGCTCCTTGCCCGCGAAGATCGGCGCTTTCGCCTCTGCGCCGTTGGTCTTCTCGAGGCCCTCGACAGCGCGGTCGGCGCTGGAGTGCTCTCCCCCTGGCTCGGTCACTTCTTCCTCGCAAAACGCTCGGAGGACGGGATGAGATCGGTGCGGTAACCCGAGTCGGCGAGTGCCTTGGCGCGCACGGCGTTCAGCGGCTCGTCCATGATCTTGGCGTGGATCTTGAGGATCGCGTCCATCAGCATCTCCGGCCGCGGCGGGCAGCCCGGCAGGTACATGTCGACGGGCACGACGTGGTCGACGCCCTGCACCACCGCGTAGTTGTTGAACATGCCGCCACTGCTGGCGCACACGCCCATCGCCAGCACCCAGCGCGGTTCGGGCATCTGGTCGTAGATCTGCCGCAGCACCGGCGCCATCTTGTTGGTGACGCGGCCCGCGACGATCATCAGGTCGGCCTGGCGCGGTGAGGCGCGGAAGACCTCCATGCCGAACCGGGCGAGGTCGTAGCGCGGACCACCCGTCGTCATCATCTCGATGGCGCAGCAGGCCAGGCCGAAGGTGGCAGGCCACAGCGAGGACTTGCGGGTCCAGTTGACCAGCTTCTCGACGCTGGCCAGCAGGATGCCGTTCGGGAGCTTCTCCTCGAGACCCATGACTTCCTCAGTTCCAGTCGAGGCCGCCGCGACGCCACACGTAGACGTACGCGAAGCCGACCGTGGCGACGAACAGGACGATCTCCACCAGCCCGAACAGGCCGAGCTTGTCGGCAGCGACGGCGAACGGGTAGAGGAAGACCATTTCGATGTCGAACAAGATGAAGAGCATCGCCGTCAGGTAGTAGGCGACCGGCATGCGCCCGCCACCCACGATCGGCTGCGGGCTCGGCTCGATGCCGCACTCGTACGCGTCGAGCTTCGCCTTGTTGTAGCGGCGGGGTCCGATGTAGGGCGCTGCGGTCACCGAGAACAGTGCGAAGGCCCCGGCGAGCGCGAACATCAATACGAGGGGGAGGTAAGGGTCAAGCACGCTCCGTCGTCCTTTCCTCGCGGTCGAGGCGCACCCTAAGGGTGTTCTTCTCCAGCTGGCTTGTTAGGCGGGCCTAACAAGCCGCTTGTGAAACAGTTCACAAGCTTGATCACACTGTTGTGAACTGATTCACAAGGTCGATCGCCAGTGTAAACCGCCTGTAAATGACCTACATCACAGGGTCTGACCTGGGGCTTTAACTCGCCGGACACAAACGAAACGGCACCGGCTCGTATTGAGCCGGTGCCGTCACCTATTTGGAGTAATTTACGCCGTTGGCGCGAGCTTCGTGGCAGCCACGATCAGACGGTCCATTGCGTCGCCGTCCTTGGGGTCATAGAGGCCCGCGAGTAGCTTGAGCACGAGTTTCATCAGACGCTTTCGCGGCATTCCGTACTTCGTTGCGGTCCGCATGACCGCCGGGTTCCCGATGAGCTTCGAGAAGACGTTCCCGAGCCGGTAGTAACTGCCGAGCGCCTGTTCGATCCGGACGGGGTAACCGTGCAGCGCGCGTTCACGGTTGACGCCTGTCCGCGCAAGCGCTTGGACGACGCTTTCGGACGCGATCCTGGCCGACTCCATCGCGTAGCCGATGCCCTCGCCGTTGAACGGGTTGACCATGCCGCCGGCGTCGCCGACGAGCACGAGGCCCGCCCGGTAGTGCGGCTTGCGGTTGAGACCCATCGGCAGCGCGGCGCCACCGATGCGGCTCGTCGCGTTCTCCTCGCGGAAGCCCCACTCCTCCGGCGTGCCGTCGAGCCAGCTGCGCAGGAGCGCGCGGTAGTCCGTTGTGCCGTAAGCCTTCGACGTGCTGAGGATGCCCAGGCCGACGTTCACGCTGCCGTCGCCCATGCCGAAGATCCAGCCGTAACCGGGCAGCAGCTGGCCGTCCGGGGCCCACAGCTCGAGGTGCGACTCGAGGTAGTCGTCCTTGGTGCGCGGGCTCGCGTAGTAACGGCGGACCGCGACGCCCATCGGCTTGTCGTCGTCCTTCTGCAGGCCGACGGACAGAGCGAGCCTGGCGCTGACGCCGTCACAGGCGATCGTGATCGGTGCCCGGTACGTGACCGGGTTCTTCTCCGGTCCCTGCTTGGCCTCGACGCCGACGACCCGGCCGTTCTCGACGATGGCCTTGGTGACCGTGGTGTTCTCGTGCATGCGCGCGCCGGCCGCCTTCGCCGTGTTCGCGAGCATCTCGTCGAAGTCCATGCGCGGGCGGACGACGCCGTAGTTGGGGAACGTGGCCAGCTCCGGCCAGTCGAGCTCCAGCGTGACGCCTCCGCCGACGACCCGCAGCCCCTTGTTGTGGAGCCACCCGTTCTCCTCGCGGGTGTCGATGCCGAGGTCGATCAGCTGCTTGACGCCGCGCGGGGTCAGACCGTCGCCGCAGACCTTCTCCCTGGGGAAGGAGCTCTTCTCCAGCAACAGCACGTCGAGGCCTGCCCTGGCCAGGTAGGTCGCCGCGGTCGAGCCCGCCGGTCCCGCCCCCACCACGATGACGTCGGCGTCCTCGTTGATCCCGCGCCTGCTCATCCAGACTCCCTAACGTGTGCCGTCACTCCCGCCGACTCTAACCGCCACCCCCTGAGACCCACCGCCCTCCGCCCTGCTGCCAGACGGCACGCGGGGACCCAACGTCCTGCAGGAGAGTACGAAAGCTCCCCGCGTACTCTCGAAGATCGCGAGTTGTCCACATGTGGATCAAGGCTCGGTTGAACGTGGCCGCCTCATGCCGATGATTGATCGAGTGCGAAACAAGCGATCGATCGACTACGGACTGCTGGCTGAGGTCTTCGAGGATGGGGTGGCTGCTCGCCGCCACCTGCTGGAACTCGGGTTCAGCGGAAACACGCTGGCTGAGAAATGCCGCCCTGGAGGCGGCTGGACCCGACTTTTCCTGGGGGTCTACCTGCTCACCGGAGGCACACCGAGCAGGCGGCAACTCGTTAGAGGTGCACTCCTCCGGTCAGGCCCTCTGACCTACCTCACCGGCCTGGAAGCCGCGCGCAGGTACGGAGTGCGCCGCCTGCCGGCCGACCATCGCATCCACGTTCTGGTACCTCACGGCCGTCGCATCGCGAGCCAGGGCTCGATGCTCGTCGAACGATCGAACAGAGCATGGAGCGGAACACTGATCGACGGATTCCCTGTGGTGACTCTCGCGCGGGCACTCATCGACGCAGCCCGCAAGGAGCGAAGCCTCGACGTGGTGCGAGCGTTGATCGCGGACGCTGTCCAGAGGCAGCTCTGTTCGCCCGAGGCGCTCACAGAGGAGCTCAAAGACCTCCGGTTGGCTGGCACCCATCTGCCCAGACGCGTATTGGACGAGGTCAGCGACGGTGTCCGCTCTGCCGCCGAAGCGTGGTCGCGTTCGCTGATCCACCGGTCGTCGTTGCCGAACCCGCAGTGGAACGTGATGATCAGATCTTCGGTCGGCGAGCAGCTTGCTGTCGTGGACGGCTGGTGGGACGACGTCGGACTCGCTTGGCAGATCGACTCCGTCGAGTTTCACCTCATGCCCGATGACTACGCACGGACAATGGCACAGCACTCCACCCTTCTGGCCAACGGCGTGATGACGGTGCACACGATCCCGTCACGACTCAAGCATGATCCGGCCGGAGTCATCGACGAGCTGCGTGGCGCCTACAGTGCGGCGGCTCAACGCCCAAGACCAGCCGTAGCAGCGACGCTTTGGCGGCCGATCTGAGAGTACGCGGGGAGCTTTCGTACTCCAGAAGAGGACGTTGGGTCCCTGCGTGCGGCAAAGCAAGCGCGGGGCGGTTAGGCGGTGGGCCGTTCGGGCTCGGAGGGAGCCTCCGGCTTCGGCTTGGTCGCGCGGTGCAGGGCCACCATGCCGCCGGTCAGGTTGAACCAGGCCACGTCCTCCCAGCCCGCCTTGGCGATCAGCTCGCCGAGCGCGCGCTGATCGGGCCAGGTGGCCATGGACTCGGCCAGGTAGGAGTAGGCCACCGGGTTCGACGACACGAACTTCGCGATCAACGGCAGGAGCTTGAGCAGGTAGCGCATGTAGACGAAGCGGAACGGCCTCCACACCGGGGTGGAGACCTCGCAGATCACCATGCGGCCGCCGGGCTTCGTGACGCGGGCCATCTCCTTCAGGGCGAGGACCGTGTCGTTGAAGTTGCGGATGCCGAAGGACACCGTGACGGCGTCGAAGGAGTCGTCCTTGAAGGGTAGGCGCAGGGCGTCCGCGGCCACCTTCGGGACGCGGCGGTGGGCGCCGGAGGCGAGCATGCCGACGGAGAAGTCGGCGGCGACGCACCAGGCACCGGACGCGGCGTACTCGACCGTGGACACGGCCGTGCCCGCGGCGAGGTCGAGGACCTTCTCTCCGGAACGGGCGTCGAGCACGCGCCTGCTCCACTCCCGCCAGCGGCGGTCGAAGCCCAGCGTCATGACCGAGTTCGTGCGGTCGTAGCCCTTGGCCACGCCGTCGAACATCTCGGCGACCTCGCGGGGGTTCTTGTCCAAGCCGGCTCGCGACATAGCAAGAGACTAGGTCAGGACCGCTGAGATCATCTTCAGGGCACCTTCAGAGCTGTCAGCATGCCGTCCACCGCAGCCTGCCACGGGTACTCCTCCGCACGTGCCCGCGCTGCCTCCCGCGAACCGCTTTCCAGCAGGCGCCGGGCGGCCGTCGCGAACGCGGTGGCGTGATCGTCGACGGCCGCGCCGCACGACGGTCGGACGATCTCTTTCAACGCGCTGCTCTGGCTGACGACGACCGGCGTGCCGCTGGCGAGGGCCTCCAGCGCGGCCAGTCCGAACGTCTCGTGCGGGCCGGGGGCGAGGGAGAGGTCGGCGGAGGCGAGCAGCGAGGCGACGTCCAGCCGTGACTTCACGAAGCCGAGGAACGTCACCGGCAGGCCGTTCGCGCGCTTCTCCAGGAACGCGCGGCGCGGGCCGTCACCGGCGATCACCAGCCGGGCCGAGTGACCCTGCTCGTGCAGTTCCGCGAGCGTGTCGACGGAGCGTTCGACGTGCTTCTCCGGCGACAAGCGTCCACAGTGGATGAGCAGGTTCTCCTTGCCCTGCAGGAGATCCCGGCGCAGGTCGGCGGAGTGGCGGTGCGGGGTGAACGTGGCGAGGTCGACGCCGAGCGGCACCTGGGTGACGTTGCGGGCGCCGATGCGGTCGAACTCCTCGCGCGCGAAGGCCGTCGTGCACACCACCGTGTCGTAGGAGGCGGCCATGCGGCGGTTGGCCCAGTCTGCGGCCCGGACTGCCGGGCTTTCCGGCAGCACGAACTGCAACAGTCGGTCGAGACGTTCGTGGGAGATCACGACGTTCGGGATGTCCCGTTCGCCTGCCCACGACCCCATGCCGCGCAACGTCAGCCGGTCCGAGACCTCCAGCCGGTCCGGCCTGAGGTGTTCCATCAACGCCTTGACGCGCCACGGGTCCACGACGCGGTAGCCACCGGTGTACGGGATCTTCAACGCGGGCAGCGTGATGCGCCGGACGCCACCGGGCAGCACCTTGTCCGCGCGGTGGTCGCCGGGCACGACGAGCACCACCTCGTGGCCGGCCTGCACGTAGCCGGTGCCGAGGTGGTGCAACGCCGTGCGCAGGCCGCCCGACTTCGGTCCGTAGAAGTTGGCCAGCTGGACGATCCTCAAGCCGCCGCCTGGTGGGCGAGTCCGATCACCGCGGCGTAGTGGCCCATCAGCTCGTCGCAGATCGCCGGCCAGGTACGGGTGAGCACCGACTTGCGGGCGGCGAGCCCGAACCTCTTGCGCCGCAACGGGTCGCGCAGCAGGTCCACGTACTGCGCGATGTCGTCCTCGAAGAGATACCCGGTCCTCCCGTGCGCGACCAGATCACGCGGACCGCCCACGTTCGGCGCGAGCACGGGCAGTCCGGTCGCGAGCGCCTCCTGCACGGCCTGGCAGAACGTCTCGTGCGGTCCGGTGTGGACGAAGACGTCGAGCGACGCATAGGCCTCGGCGAGCGCCTCGCCGGTGCGGAAACCCAGGAACTGCGCGTTGGGCAGATCTCGTTCGAGCTGCTCGCGGTCGGGCCCGTCGCCGACGATCCGGAGCTTCACGCCGGGCAGGTCGTGGATCTCCTTGAGCCGGTGCACCTGCTTCTCCGGCGCGAGCCGCCCGACGTAGCCCACGGTCAGCTCGTCGTTGTGCCTGGTGCGCGGGCGGAAGAGGTCGATGTCGACGCCACGGCCCCACCGGTGCACGCGCGGCACCCCGTGCCACTCCAGCGCCTCGACCGCCGAACTGGACGGCGCCAGCGTGCGATCGGCCAGCGTGTGCAGGCGTTTCGTCCACCGCCACGCCGCCCGCTTGGTCAGGCCGAGGCCGTAGTTGCCTGCGAACCCGGCGACGTCGGTCTGGTAGACCGCGACGGTCGGCACGTCGATCTTGCGCGCGGCTCTGAGCCCGTACGCGCCCAGCACGAACGGCGACGCGAGGTGCACGACGTCCGGCCGGAAGCCGGCCAGCTCGTGCAGCACCCGCGGGCTCGGGACACCGATGGGCAGGCTGGTCACCATGGGCACGTCGACAGCGGAAACTCTGACGACGGGCGTGCCGTGGTGTTCGTCGGCGCCGGCACCGGGCGCGACCACCAGAGCCTGGTGGCCGCCACGCCGCAGGTGCTCCAGCACGCGGAGAACGGAGTTGGTCACCCCGTTCACCTGAGGCAGGAAGCTCTCGGTCACGATCGCTACGCGCACAGATGACACCCTGGGGTGCCAGCATGAAGTCCACGTGACACGCAATTTGACGCGGTCAGAACACCTCACGTCGTGGCCAGGTGATCGTCGTTTCGTCATCTCCGCGTCGGCTACCGGTCACCAGACGCGGTGAAACTAGGCCAGCATGACCGTCTTGTCGTCCCGTCCCGCGCACCCGGCCGACCCCGGACTGGTGTCGATAGCGCTGGAAGTGGCCGGTCGCCTGGCGAACGACGCCTCGGACGTCATCATGGCCACCGCCGGCCGCGGCGTGCGTCCCGACTCCGACGAGTCGCCCTTCGACTGGGTGACCGACACCGACCGCACCCTGGAACGCCATACCCGCCGAGTCCTGACCGCGGAGTTCCCGTCGATCCCGGTCTTCTGCGAGAACTCCGACGTGGACGTACCAGGCGACTCCGAGTTCCGCTGGGTCGTGGACCCCGTGGACGGCACCGCGAACTACACGGCGGGAATGCCCTGGTGCGCCTACAGCCTCGCCCTGGTGGACCGCTGGGGCCCCGTCGTCGGCGTCGTGGCCGACCCGTACCGCTCCCAGATCTACGCCGCCGCCCGAGGCCGCGGCATGCGCGCGAACGGCACACCGATCCGCCTCGCCGAACGCCAGGGCGACTCCCTGGTGGTGTGCACCGAGATGACGCGCACCGGCCCGTGGCCAGGCATGGGCGAGTTCATCTCAACGGCCGCGATCGCCGGCACGGGCGTCCGCGTCCTCGGCTCGAAGTGCCTGGCCGTGGCCCAGGTGGCGCTGGGCCACGTCGCCGCCGCCGTGCTGCACGGCTACCACGAGTGGGACGTGGCCGGGGCGGTGTCGCTGGCTGTCGAGTCCGGTGCGGTGGTCCTGGACAGGCGCGGCGAGGGCGCTCAGCTGCCTGTCGACGGACTGCTCGTGGCCGCACCCGATGCCGCCGACGAGGTGCTGGGCTGGTGGCAGTCGGCGCTTCAGGTGGACAGCTGAGGCAGCTGCTTCTCGAGCATCTCGAGGTGGGTGCGCGCGTCGTCCAGCTCCGGGTGGTCGAACATCTGCAGCGCGACCCTGCCGACCTCGTTCTCGAACTGCTTGAAGTCGTGCGCGGCCTTGAGGAGCCGCTGGTAGACGGGGTGCTGCTGGTCGACCGCGCCCAGCGCCCTGCCCAGCTGCGCGATGCCGCGGACGTCGTCGAGCTCCTTGGTCAGCTGCTCGCTGATCCGCAGCAGCCAGTCCTTCGCCGCCGACGCCGGCACGGTCTGCACGGCCGCGGAGACCCGGCGCGCCGACTCCGCGCAGCGTTCGACCTGCTCGGACCACATGTCGTAGGGCTGCTGGGGAGCCATCGGGAAGAACGGCATCGCTTGACGGGGCCGGTTGATCGAACGCCGGATCAGGCCGATGACCAGGCCGACCAGGGAACCTGGGAGTCCGCCCAGGATCAGACCGGAGATGATGATCACCGCAATGGTCATGGCGGCCGGATCGGTGCTCTTCGCGGCGGCGGTCGCGCCGATTGTCATGAGGGCACCCATGAGCACGAAACCGACCGCGGATCCCCAGAGCACTGAACGCAGGACGACACCCATGACTGATGATCGTGCCACTTTCACGGAGTGTTAGCGGTCAGGCGTCGAAGTCGACCGTCACGCACTCGCTCGTCGGCAGCGCCTGGCAGGTCAGCACGAACCCGGCCGCCACCTCGGCCTCGTCGAGCGCGTAGTTGCGCCGCATCTCGACCGAGCCCTCCGTGACCAGCGCCCGGCACGTGCCGCACACCCCGCCCTTGCACGCGAAGGGCAGGTCGGCGCGCACCCGCTGGGCCGCGTCCAGGATCGGCTCGTCCGCGGGCAACGGCAGGGTCGTCGACTTGCCGTCCAGCACGACCGTCACGGAGGCGGCGGAGTCCACCACGACCTCGGTGCGGCGCGGTGGGGGTGGGGGCTCGTCGACGTAGAAGAGTTCGTGGTGCACGTGGTCCGCGGGTACGCCGCGGTCGCGCAGCACGGCGGTGGCGTCCTGGACCATCTCGTAGGGCCCGCAGAGCCACCATTCGTCGATGCCGTCGAACGGGACGACGGTGTCGAACAGGGCGGAAAGCTTCGCGGCGTCGAGGCGGCCGGTGAAGAGCTCCACGTCGCGCGGTTCGCGGGACAGGACGTGGATCAGCTGGAACGTGGCCGGGTAGCGGTCCTTCAGGTCGGCCAGTTCGTCGGCGAACATGACGGTGTCGGTGCGGCGGTTGCCGTACAGGAGGGTCACGCGGGCGCCGGTGGCGAGGACCGTCGCGGCGATCGACAGGGCCGGGGTGATGCCGGAGCCTGCCACCACGAAGCCGTGGTGGGTGGCGGTGCCGGTCGGGGTGAACTTGCCCAGCGGGGGCAGGACTTCCACCACGTCGCCGGGGACCACGCGGTCTACCAGCCAGGTGGAGAACTGGCCGCCGTCCACGCGGCGCACGCCGATTCGCGGTGCGGCGCCGGTGGGGGCGCAGATCGAGTACGAGCGGCGTTCGTCGCCCTGGCGCAGGGTCAGGTACTGGCCCGCGGCGAAGGCGAAGTCCTCGGAGAGGTCCGGTGGCACGTCGAAGGTGACGGCCACGGCGTCGTCGCAGAGGCGGTCGACGCGGGCGACCGTCAGCTTGTGGAAGGCGGCTCGGCGCGACAACTCAGATCTCCTTGACGTGCTCGAACGGTTCGGAGCAGGCGTTGCAGCGGCGCAGCGCCTTGCACGCGGTCGAGGAGAACCGCGAGATCTCCGAGGTGTTGGGTGAGCCGCACTGCGGGCAGGCGACCTGACGGGACGGCGGCACCAGGTTCAGCGGCACCGGGCCCGCGACGGACGGGCCGATCCTGGACGGAGGGGCGATGCCCGCCGCCGCCAGCTTCGAGCGGCCCTCCGAGCTGATCCAGTCGGTCGTCCAGGCCGGGGAGAGCGACAGGCGCACCTCGACCTCGGAGTAGCCCGCGGAGATCAACGAACGGCGCAGATCGGCGCCCATCTCGTCGATCGCGGGGCAACCCGAGTAGGTCGGGGTGATCGTGACGACGACGCGACCGTCCTCTTCGGACACGTCGCGGAGCACGCCGAGGTCCGCCAGCGTGAGGACCGGGAGCTCCGGGTCCCGCACGGCCGACGCGATCTCCAGTGCCGTCGTCACCAGACCGCTCCCGGCAGCGAGCGGTGCAGGTGCTGCATCTCGGCGAGCAGATAGCCCATGGCCTCGGTGTGCACGCCGTCACGACCGGCCATGCCCGCGACGCGTGCGGCGCGGGTGTCAGCGGGCCGCGAAAGCCCCGCGGCGGAGAACACCGCCTCCAGTACACCGTCCACTTCGGACTTCAGCGACGCCGGGTCGACCGCGACGCCCGTGAGGCGCGCTTCCACGGCGTGTGTCGCGAAGAGCTCGTCCACGAACGGCCAGACGCGCTCCAGACCGGCCTGCATGCGGCGGTGCGACTCGTCGGTGCCGTCGCCGAGCCGGACCGTCCACTGGGCGGCGTGGTCGCGGTGGTACGCCAGCTCCTTCAGGCCCTTTTCGGCCACGGCGGCCAGCACGGGATCCGCCGAGCCCGCCCGAAGAGGAGAGGGGGCCAGGCGCGAGAACAGAGCGAGCCGCCACGACGAGAACACCAGCAGGCGCGCGATGGTCGTGCCGAAGTCGCCGCCGGGACCGGGGCCGCAGTCGATCTCGGCCAGGTGCACGTTGCGGAACTCGCGTTCGTCGCGCAGGTAGGCAAGGTCGTCTTCCGACTTCCCGAGCACCTCGCCTGCGCGCGTGAGCAGCATGCGGGCCTGACCCAGCAGGTCCAGCGCGATGTTGGCGAGCGCGATGTCCTCCTCCAGCTCCGGAGCGCGCGAGCACCACTCCGAGAGCCGCTGCGAGAAGATCAACGCGTCGTCGCCGAGCATCAGGCAGTACGCGGCGAGATCAGCAGTGTCCACACCCGCCGGGAACTCACGGTTCACGCCGGAGAGAGCCTCGGAGAAACCCGTCCCGAAGGCCCAGTGCGAGTCCTCGTGCCCGAGCAGAGATTCGTAGGCGTTGTCGAAACTCATCACGCTGCCCAATCCCGGGGTGAGGCGTTGTCACTGTGTTTTGCGGGACACCCGCACCTGGGTTTCATAGGTGCGGCACGTCCTCGGGAATCGAGTAGAACGTCGGGTGCCGGTAGACCTTGTCGCCCGCCGGCGAGAAGAACGGGTCCTTCTCGTCCGGCGACGAGGCCGTGATCGCGGCCGCGGGCACCACCCAGATCGACACGCCCTCGTTGCGGCGCGTGTAGACGTCACGGGCGTTGCGCAGCGCCATTTCCGCGTCCGGCGCGTGCAGCGAACCGACGTGCACGTGGTTCAGGCCGCGCTTGCCCCGCACGAACACTTCCCACAGCGGCCAAGACGTGCTCACGCGGCACCTTCCTTCAGAGCCTGCTTCTCCGCATGTACCGAGGCAGCCTCACGAACCCACGCGCCGTCCTCGTGGGCCTTGCGGCGATGGGCGATGCGCTGCTCGTTGCAGACGCCGCCGCCCTTCACGACCTGCCAGAACTCGTCCCAGTCCGGCGAGCCGAAGTCGTACTGCCCGCGTTCTTCGTTCCACTTGAGCTCGGGGTCGGGGAACGTCACGCCGAGCGCCTCGGCCTGCGGCACGCTCATGTTCACGAACTTCTGCCGCAGCTCGTCGTTGGTGTCGCGCTTGATCCGCCACGCCATCGACTGCTCGGTGTTCGTGGACTCGGAGTCCGGTGGGCCGAACATCATCAGCGCCGGCCACCACCACCGGTTCACCGCGTCCTGCACCATGTCCTTTTGCTGCTGGGTGCCGCGCATCATCGTCATGAGCAGCTCGTAGCCCTGACGCTGGTGGAACGACTCTTCCTTGCAGATGCGGATCATGGCGCGTGCGTACGGCCCGTAGGACGTGCGGCACAACGGCACCTGGTTGCAGATCGCAGCGCCGTCGACCAGCCAGCCGATCACACCGACGTCGGCGAACGTCAGCGTCGGGTAGTTGAAGATCGAGGAGTACTTCTGGCGCCCCTCGATGAGCTTGAGCGTCAGGTCCTCGCGGTCGGCGCCGAGCGTCTCGGTCGCCGAGTACAGGTACAGGCCGTGGCCTGCCTCGTCCTGCACCTTCGCCAGCAGGATCGCCTTGCGCCGCAGCGAGGGCGCGCGCGAGATCCAGTTGCCCTCCGGCTGCATGCCGATGATCTCGGAGTGGGCGTGCTGGGCGATCTGCCTGATCAGGGTCTTGCGGTAGCCGTCGGGCATCCAGTCGCGCGGCTCGATGCGCGCGTCGGCCTGCACGGTGCGCTCGAAGCGCAGCTCCAGGTCATCCGCCATGCACCGATGTTACACCTGTGTGCCGAATCTGCGTAGAACTGTCACAACCACCGCGATGACGATCCAGACGGCCACGAGGAAGGACCCGACGGGCAACAGGCTGAGGACGGCGGTGCGGCCTGCCACACGCGCCAGTTCCGGGTTCGTCTGGTCGTACTCGACCCGCACGTTGTCGCCGACGTTGAGACCCGACGGGTACAGCACACCCTGCGACGGGATGAACACACGACCGTCCGGTGTGGCGTAGCGCACAACCGTCCTGTTGAAAGCGACGGAGTCGACCTGCGCGACCGCCTGCCCCATGTGCCGCTCGATGGCCACATCGTCCCGCCAGCAGGCGATGGGCAGCAGCACGCACACGAGCGTGACCACCCCGCCGACGACGAGCAGAACACGACAGACCGCACGGCGGACGCGTACGCCGAGCGGCGGCTTGGTCACTGCGTCCTCCACCACAACTGAGAAGTCTAGAGCCGGGCGGATGCCGCGCTTTCAGGTTGAGGTCCATACAGTCAAAGCGTGACCTCAGCACCGACATCGCGAGCACGGCAGCGAATCCGCGTCCGGTCGAGGCGGGACACCGCCGGTGACCTGCTCGGACTGCTGCCGGACCCGGAGCACGCGCTCGCCTGGGTGCGCGATGGTTCCGGCCTGGTCGGCTGGGGCGAGGCCGCACGGCTGGAGGTCAGCGGTCCAGACCGGTTCGCGCAGGCCGACAAGTGGTGGCGGGAGTTCTGCGCGCACCTGGACGTCGACGACGAACTGGGCGTGCCGGGCAGCGGCCCCGTGGCGTTCATCTCGATGGCGTTCGCCGACTCACCGGGCGACTCGGTGCTGATCGTCCCCGAGGTCGTGGTCGGCCGTCGCAACGGCCACCAGTGGATCACCACGATCGGCGCCGGCGACACCGATCCCGAGATCGCTCCCCTGTCCCGCCCGTCGACCGTCCGGTACGCGAACGGCCAGCTGCCGGTCACGCAGTACCGGGAGGCCGTCCGCGAGGCCGTGGCGCGCATGCGGGGCGGCGAGCTGGACAAGGTCGTCCTCGCACACGACCTGGTGGCCGTGACGGACAAGCGCCTCGACCAGCGGTTCGTGCTGCAGGGCCTGGCGCGGCGGTATCCGGAGTGCTGGGCGTACGCGGTGGACGGCCTGGTGGGAGCCACGCCGGAACTGCTGCTGCGCCGGACCGGGGCGGTCGTCGACTCGCGGGTGCTGGCCGGGACGACCTGGCCGCACGACGGCGTTTCGGACGAGGAGCTCGCGTCCGCGTTGATGTCGTCGGAGAAGAACCTCGAAGAGCACGACTACGCGATCACCTCGCTCGCGGAGACATTGCGGCCCTTCTGCACAACGATGTCAGTCGAGGGACCTTCGGTGCTGCGGCTGCCCAACGTGTCGCACCTGTCCAGCGACGTGATCGGCACCCTCGAGTCGTCGGTGTCGTTGCTGCACCTCGGCTCGGCGGTGCATCCCACGGCTGCGGTCGGTGGGACGCCACGGCTGGACGCCACTACGTTGATCGGCCAGCTCGAAGGCATGGACCGCGGGCGGTACGCGGGGCCCGTCGGGTGGATCGACGGGAACGGCGACGGTGAGCTCGGGATCGCGTTGCGGTGTGCGCAGATCAGCGGGCCGACGGCGCGGTTGTTCGCCGGGTGCGGGCTCGTTGCGGATTCCGACCCGGACATCGAGGTGCAGGAAGCGCACGCCAAGATGCGGCCGATGCGGGAGGCGTTGGAAGGCCTCTAGCACCGCGCGTTGCCGAGAACGTGCACATTTCCCGTCGACTCGAAGGACTGAACCGTGCCCGACCGGCCTGAGATCGTCTGCATCTGCGGTTCTACCCGGTTCGAGGAAGAGATGCGTGCGGCGAACCGTGATCTGACCTTCGCGGGTGTCATCGTCGTCGCACCAGGTGTCTTCCTGCGCGCCGAGAATCACGGAGCAGGCGAGTTGATCACCGACGAGCAGAAGGCCGCGCTGCACGCCCTCCACCTCCGCAAGATCGACCTGGCTGACCGGGTTCTGGTCGTCAACCCCGGCGGGTACATCGGCGAGTCCACGAGCAGGGAGATCACCTACGCCCAGGCCACCGGCAAGCCGATCTCGTTCACCGATCCTGTCTGACGAGCAGCCGCACCGGGGCCGCGACGTCGAGCGCCGCTTCACCAAGCTCAAGCAGGTGCGGACTCGCAATCCGATCGGACAAGACCGCCCGCCACCACCACCCCGGTCAACGCCTCGCCGCCACACTCCAGCGGGTCCAGACCTTGAGCAACACTGCCCCAACCGTGCGGGCGCCCACACGCTGACGCAGGGGTCCCCCTGAGCTGGGAACCCCTGCGTCATAACGTACTCAGCGGGTTCCGAGCCTCACCACGCACGACTCGGCATCACGCGCCGCTGCCCGCTGTGGCGTCTGCAAGTACTACCAACCCAACATCAACAGGCCGGTAACTACACCCAACCTGTTCGGCAAGCACCGAACAGGTTGGGTGTAGTTACCGGCGATTCGATCAGAAGTTGGTGGTACTTGCAGACGCCTCAAGGCCAACAGGGCGGACACGTGCGATGTGTCCGCCCTGGTCACGAGTAGGTCACTGAATCGGCAGAACCCAACGTACTCAGCCGGTCTGACAGTCCGGGGACCGTCCGTCCGGGGTCTACTTGTGCGCGTCCAGCAGCTCGTGCGTCAGCTGGATCTTGGCGCGGGACTTCGGCTCAGCCGCCTTGGCCTGCGCCGAGTCGACGGACAGCGACTTGGCCGCCACGTCCGCGGTGCGGCCGGGCGCCTGAGCCGGCTTGCCCTTGGTGAAGAGCCACGTCTGGAACAGCTGGTCGAGCTGCTGCCCCGAGACCCGCTCCGCCAGCGCGATGAACTCCTCGATGGTGGCGTCGGAGTACTTCTTCTCCGCGGTCCACGTCTTCAGGATCTCGAAGAACTTCGCGTCGCCGACGGCCACGCGCAGGGCGTGGGCCGCGAGTGCGCCGCGGTCGTAGACGGCGCCGTCGAACACCGCGCTGGAACCGGGGTCGCCGGGCAGGACGTTCCAGAACGGGCTGTCTGCCGGGTACTGGTCGTAGGTGAAGTCGGCGTTCTCCTGGGCCGTGCCCTCACCGATGTGCTCGGACCACAGGAACTCCATGTAGGAGGCGAAGCCCTCGTTCAGCCAGATGTCACGCCAGTGGTGGACCGACACCGAGTCGCCGAACCACTGGTGGCCCAGTTCGTGGGCGATCACGTAGGTGTTGGCGCCGCGGCGGAAGAACGCCGTGTCGTAGTTCGGGCGCGTCTGGTTCTCCAGCGCGTAGCCGAGGCCCGGCGTGGCGACGCCGCCCTGCGCCTCGAACGGGTAGGGGCCGACGTTCTCGGACAGGAACTCGATGACCTCGGGCGTGCGCTCGATGCTGGCCTTCGCGGCGTCGGCGTTCTCACCGAGGCGCTCGGAGTACGCGGTGACGTACGGCTGGCCCGACGGGGTCGTCGACTGACGGATCTCGAACTGGCCGATCGTCAGGAACGTCAGGTACGTCGCCTGCGGCTTGGTGCTGCGCCAGTTCCAGCGGGTCCAGCCGTTGATCTGGCGGGTCTGGCCGACGAAGGTGCCGTTCGAGATCACCTCGACGCCGTTCGGGACGGCGACGTTGACGTCGAAGGTGGCCTTGTCGGTCGGGTGGTCGTTGGACGGGAACCACCAGGAGGCGATCTCCGGCTCACCGATGGCCAGGGCGCCGTCGGGAGTCTTGGTCCACGCCGTGAAACCGTTGCGGTCCTTCACGGTCGACGGGGTGTCGGCGTAGGTGACGACGATGGTCAGGTCCTGGCCCTTGCGCACGCCACCGCGCGGCGTGAGGATCAGTTCACCGTCGTCCGACACGAAGGAAGACGGCACGTTGTTCACCCTGACCGACTTCACCTTGAGCAGGAAGTCCAGGTTGAACTGGGTGAGGTCCTCGGTGGCCTTGGCGAGGATCGTCGTGGTGCCGGACAGCTGGTCGCCGGTCGGGTTGTAGTTGAGCCTGATGTCGTAGTGGGAGACGTCGTATCCGCCGTTGCCGTACTTCGGGAAGTACGGGTCACCGGCGCCGGGTGCTCCGGGAGACGCCGCGAGCGCCGTGCCCGCGAAAAGGGTCATGGCGGCCGCGGACGCGACCGCGGCCGTCGCCTTGGATCTGATCGACATGCGCGGGACGCTATCCACCCCGCCGAGGTGGGAACCACCGACTTACGTAGGTTTCCTACCTGCTGAAAATGATTGACACCGTCGACTTGAGACGTTGGTGCAGCGCGCGCAGTTCGGCTCGTTTTGCCTGCACTTCCACCACTCGGAGGCCTTTCGGCTGCGCAAGTGCGCTACGGAACTCCTCCTGACCGTCCACTGTGGAGTGTGGAATTCGGTAGCCCGCGCACAAAGCGGTCAGATCAGTCCCGTGCGGAGTGCCGAATATCCTTTCGAAACTTCCGCCGTACTCCGGTGCGCCTTGTTCCAGCAACGAAAAGATCCCGCCGCCGTCGTCGTTGAGCACGACGATCGTGAGGTCCGGCCGGTGGTCGGCCAGCAGGCCGTTGATGTCGTGCAGGAACGTCAGGTCGCCCATCAGCGCGTATGAAGGACCCTGATGGTTCACGGCGAGACCGACGGCGGTGGACACGCTGCCGTCGATACCCGCCGCACCGCGGTTGGCGTGCACGGTGATGTCCGGGCGGCGCTCACCCACGAAGTCGACGTCGCGGATCGGGTTCGACGAGCCCACGAACAGCAACGATCCCGCTGGCATCGCCTGGGTGAGGTCACGCGCGACGTGCAGGCCGGTCGGCCACGGCTCGGCGTCCAGCAGGTCGTCGACGGCCGCGCTGACGTTCTTCACCGCGCTCTGCCACGCCTGTGTCCACTCGCCGTCGACCGAGGCGGGCTCCGGGAGCCAGGTCGACGCGCGGGTGGCGGTGAACTGCACGTCCGCCCACAGCGCCTGGTCACCGACGGCGTGCACGATCGGCGCGTTCCTCAACAGCGTCAGCTGGCCGCGCGACAGGGTCACCCGGCCGACGACGAGCACCGCGTCCGGCTGGAGGTGCTCCGGCAGACCGGCGTTGAGCAGCAACGAGCCGTGCCGCAGCCCTCCGGGCGCGGTCGGTTCGGCGATCACCGGCCAGCCGAGCTCCGACGCCCTGCGCAGCCGCTCAGGACGGTCGTCGCCGAGCAGCACCAGCGTGCGCGGCGGCAGGTCCGACGGCCTGGTCTCCACGGTGAACGTGCGGTCCGTCGCGGTCCACGGCGCGCGATCGGCGGACGGCCACGAGGAGTCGTCCGGGGTGAGTGGCGGCCGAAACGGCACGTTGACGTGCGTCGGGCCGTAGGTGGCGATCGCGCGGCAGATCAACGAGCGCGTGGTCGGCTCGTCGGCGCCCTCCGGCATGTGCAGGGTGGGGATGCCGAGGACGTCGTGCTGGTTGATCGTCTGGCTCGCGCCGGCGCGGTAGAGGTCGACCGGCCGGTCCGCGGTCAGCGCGATCAACGGCACACCGGTCAGCTGCGCCTCGATCACGGCGGGGTGCAGGTTCGCCACGGCCGTGCCGCTCGTGCAGGTGACGACGGCCGGTGTGCCCGTCTTCGCCAGTCCGAGCGCGAGGAACGCCGCCGAGCGCTCGTCGATCCGCACATGCAGCGTGAGCAGGCCTTTCTGCTCGGCCTGATGCAGTGCGAACGACAGCGGGGCGTTGCGCGAACCGGGGCACAGCACGGCGTGGCGCACACCGTTGCTGACCAGTTCGTCGACGATCACCCTCGCCTGCGCCGTGGACGGATTCATGCGCCTAGAGTCTCAGACCGTGGCAGATCAGGAGCTCTTCGACCCGTCGCTGTGGAAGTCCGTCGAGGGCTTCGACTTCACCGACATCACGTATCACCGCGCGATCGACCACGGCACGGTCCGCATCGCGTTCAACCGCCCGGAGGTGCGCAACGCGTTCCGGCCGCACACCGTCGACGAGCTGTACCGCGCGCTCGACCACGCGCGGATGTCGTCCGACGTCGGCTGCGTGCTGCTGACCGGCAACGGCCCCAGCCCCAAGGACGGCGTCTGGGCCTTCTGCAGTGGCGGTGACCAGCGGATTCGCGGACGCAGCGGCTACCAGTACGCGTCCGGCGAGACCGCCGACACGGTGGACCCGGCTCGCGCGGGCCGGCTGCACATCCTGGAGTGCCAGCGCCTGATCAGGTTCATGCCGAAGGTCGTCATCGCGGTCGTGAACGGCTGGGCCGCAGGCGGTGGCCACAGCCTGCACGTGGTGTGCGATCTCACGCTCGCGAGCGAGGAGCACGCGAAGTTCAAGCAGACCGACGCGGACGTCGGCTCGTTCGACGGCGGCTACGGCTCGGCGTACCTCGCCCGGCAGGTCGGTCAGAAGTTCGCGCGCGAGATCTTCTTCCTCGGCCGCACGTACTCCGCCGAGGACATGCACAAGATGGGCGCGGTCAACGCCGTCGTGCCGCACGCCGAACTCGAGAACACGGCGCTGCAGTGGGCCCGCGAGATCAACGGGAAGTCGCCGACCGCCCAGCGGATGCTCAAGTACGCGTTCAATCTGATCGATGACGGTTTGGTGGGACAGCAGCTGTTCGCCGGTGAGACGACCCGGCTCGCGTACATGACCGACGAGGCCGTCGAGGGCCGGGACGCCTTCCTGGAGAAGCGCGACCCCGACTGGTCGAGCTACCCGTACTACTTCTGAGCAGCTGAAATGCTCGACGAACTGCGCGCAGCGCTCACCGGCGGCGACCCCCTGGTCGACGGCCCGCTCGACGGCTGGGAGAAGCGGGCAGTGCTCGGCGTGCCCACCTCCGGGTCGACGGGTGAGCCCAAGACCGTGCTGCTCGACGCCGAGGCGCTGACGACGTCGGCCCAGGCCACCCACGAGCGGCTCGGCGGGCCCGGCACGTGGCTGCTGGCGCTGCCCACGGGCCACATCGCCGGCATCCAGGTGCTGGTGCGGTCGATCGTCGCCGGCACGACGCCCGGTGTGCTCGACATGTCGAAGGGCTTCCGCGCGATGGGGTTCGCACAGGACGCACGGCCGGTGCTGGCCCAGCCGGGACGCCACTACACGGCGCTGGTGCCGACGCAGCTCTCCCGGCTCCTCGTGGGCGAAGGGCCGGGACTGTGGACGTTGCGGCAGTTCGACGGGGTGCTGATCGGCGGGGCCGCCACCCCGCCGAAACTCCTCCAGCAGGCGCGCGCGCTCGGGGTTCAGGTCGTCACCACGTACGGCATGAGCGAAACGGCCGGTGGGTGTGTGTACGACGGCGAACCGCTGCGCGACGTCCGGGTGCGCACCGACGACGTGATCGAGATCAGCGGACCGGTGCTGGCGCTCGGATATCGGGGCAGCCCGGAACCGTTCGGCGAGTGGTTCCGCACCGGCGATCTCGGGCGGCTGCGCGACGGGCGGCTGGAGGTCCTCGGACGCGCTGACGACGTGATCGTCACGGGCGGCGAGAAGGTGCCGCCGGTGCTGGTGGAACGGGCTCTGTCGACCGTTGAGGGCGTGCTGGAGGCGTGTGTCGTCGGCGTGCCGGACGACGAGTGGGGCCAGGTCGTGGCCGCGGTCGTCGTCGCGCGGGGCGACGAGCCGTCGCTCGACGAGCTGAAGACCGCGGTCCTGGAGGCCGTGGGCCGGGCCGCCGTGCCGAAGCTGGTGCGCTTCGTGTCGGAACTGCCCCTGCGCGGACCGGGAAAGGTCGACCGAACGGCCGTCGCCGACTCTTTTAGGTGAACCTTTACCGCTGAGGACGACTCTCCCCGCGAAGCGCGCGGACCCAGCCGTGCGCGCTAGCGATGGGGGTTTCTCATGCGCTACCTGTTACCGCTGGTCGTCGGCGCCACGGTGGTGGTCGGACTGGTGTCCCCTGCCCAGGCAGCCGGCGACGAGTGGTCCGCCGACCTCAACTACAAGTTCGTCTCGTGGGGCGGTTCCCCGCGGATGGGCCTGATCGAGCTGGAACCGCACAGACTCGCTCAGCCCGCCAACACGGTCACGGCGGCGGTGACCGGCGATGGGGTCGTGGACGTGCGCGGCCTGCGCCCGGACGGTCAGTGGACCGAGTGGCTGGAAGCGCCGGCCACGTTGCCCGTGACCACCTCCACCGTCCAGACGCGGGTTGTTCTCAGCAGTGGCAAGGCCTCGCGCGTGAAGCTGAAGGCTTCCAGTACGCCGGCCGCTTCGGAAGACGTTTCCGTTGCTGCTGCTGGACGTTCGTACCGCGTCTACGCGACGCGTGAGGGCCTCGTCGGCGGCTCGACGGCGAACGGTCACACGATCCGTTCGCGCGACCACTTCGTCGCGCTGCCGTCGCGGCGTGGCTTGGCGCCCAACAACTCCGGCACCTACAGCGTGCAGATCTGCGCGTCGAACGGCCGCTGCGAGTGGGCGCCGGTGTGGGACGTCGGCCCGTGGAACACCAAGGACGACTACTGGAACCCGTCCACCACGCGGGAGATGTGGAAGGACCTGCCGCAGGGCAAGCCGGAGGCACAAGCCGCCTACCAGGACAACTACCACGGCGGCAAAGACCAGTTCGGGCGTGAGGTCGCGAACCCCGCTGGCATCGACCTGGCCGACGGCACGTTCTGGGACGGGCTGAAGCTGGAGACGAACTCCTGGGTCACCGTGACGTACCTGTGGACCGGCTCCGGTCCTGTCGGGACGGTCCGCACGTCCGCGGCGAACGGCACGGTGAACGTCCGCAGCGGCGCGGACTCCGACACGGCGCAGGTGGGTCTGGCCGCGAACCACGCCCAGGTCAGGGTCACCTGCCAGCTGACGGGTGAGTCGGTGACGGGCACGCAGGGCACGTCGAACATCTGGTACCGCATCGCGTCCGGCAAGCACATCGCCAAGGCCTACGTGGCGGGCGTCTCCGGCGCGACTAGCTGCTGATACACCCGTTGGCGGGTCCTCGGTAGCCATAGCGGAGGATGGAGGCATGGCCTCAGTCGTCCAGTGGATCCAGGGGACCCGCCCGCGCACCCTGCCGAACTCGATCGCGCCCGTGATCGTGGGAGCGGCGGCGGCACACCACATCGACGAGTTCAACGCGCTCTACACGGTGCTGGCGCTCGTGGTCTCGGTGGCGCTGCAGATCGGCGTGAACTACGCCAACGACTACTCCGACGGCATCCGCGGCACCGACGACAACCGCGTGGGACCGTTCCGCCTCACCGGTTCCGGTGCCGCCGAGCCGACGAAGGTGCGGCTGGCGGCGTTCGTCTCGCTCGGCGTCGGCGCGTTGGCCGGCATCGCGCTGGTTGCGCTGTCCGGGCACTGGTGGATGATCGCGTTCGGCGCCGTGTGCATTGCCGGGGCGTGGTTCTACACCGGCGGCAAGCGCCCGTACGGCTACGCGGGGCTCGGCGAGATCGCGGTGTTCCTGTTCTTCGGACCGGCCGCGGTGCTGGGCACGCTGTACGTGCAGACCGGTGAGATCACCGGGATCGGCATCGGCGCGTCCATCGCGATGGGGTCGATCTCCGCCGCCGTGCTGGTGGCGAACAACCTGCGGGACATCCCGACGGACGCGGTGTCGGGCAAGCGAACCCTGGCCGTCGTGCTGGGAGACAAGGACACCCGCAGGCTGTACCTCGCGCTGACGGCTGTGCCGTTCCTGATCGCGCTCGGGATGACCGTGCGGGTGCCCTACGCGTTGCTCGGGTTCCTCGCGGCGCCGGTGCTGCTGCCCGCCGTGCGCCGGGTCGCGGCCGGGCGTGGTGGCCGCGACCTGATCCCGGTGCTGCAGTTCACCGGCTTCGCGATGCTGGCCTGGGCGCTGCTCGTCAGTGCGGGGCTGTTCCTCGACTGACGGGCTTCACCAGGCGTCCTCGGTGAACTGGGTCGGCTCGTCCTCGTCGCGCCGGGCGGGCCTGCGCGGAGGCGGCGGAGGTGCCGTCTCCCCCTTGATCAGCTCGTCGAGCGTCGCGCGGTCGGCTTCGAGTGCCTGCCGCACAAGGGGATCGTGGCCCGCCTCGCCGGTGAGGACCTGACGCCAGCTGAGCCCCGCACCGCGCGCGATGCGGTCGGCCAGCTGGCGCATCGCCGGTGACGCGTCGCTCGACCTGGCGAACTGCATCACCCTGCGAATGTCCTCAGTGGACGGTTCCTTGCCCCGGACGCTCTGCTGGGCGGACCGCATCGCGCGGTCCGCCTCGGCGACCGCGTTCGTCAGGAAGTCCTCTGCCGCGAGGATGTCCGGTGTCCGCCAGGCCGTCATCACCACTTGTCCTCCGCGAAGATGTCGGGGTCGTTCTCGTCGCCGTCGTCACCCCGGCCTCTGCGCGGACCCTGCGCGTTCATGATCTCGTCGACCGTCATGCCCTCCTGCAGCATCTGGAACGCCTGCTTCATCTTCTTGACGTTCTCCTGCTGCATGGCCTGCACGTCGGGATCCTCGGCAGCCTTGCCGGAGACGACGTCCTCCCACGTGAACTCGCCGGCGTCGACCTTGCGCTTCAACGCTTTCAGCTGCTCCGGCGCGTCCCGCTCCTGCGCGGCCCGCTCGACCTGCTGCGCGATCGCCTTGAAGTCGACGGGCGGGATCGGCGGCAACGGCGTGTCCTTGAGCCGGTTCGCGAGGTCCTGCGCCTCCTTGAAGCGGGCGTCGACCTGCGCCTCCGCCGCACGCAGCTCCGGCGACTTCCAGCTGTCGTTGGGGATGGTCATCAGTTCTCGCTCCCGAAAAGACCTCGCCGGATCGTCCGGACCTCGTCGCGGACGTCGCTCAGCTCGGTGCGCGCGACGACCGCACGCCACTGCCGGAAGTCCACCTCTGTCAGTCCGAGCTGCCGCGCCACCTCGTAGTTCTCGCCGAGGAAGTGCAGGACCGCCTGGTCGCCCTGAATACCGATGATCTCGAACTCCGCGCCGCGGTACGTGGCGAGCTTGCGCAGGTACGCGAGCTCCTCCACCGCGGCGTCGGGAACCTCCAGCACGCCTTCGGTGAAGTCCTCCGGCACCGGCTGACCGGCGAGCGGGTGCAGCGTCAGGACACCGGGCCGCGGGCCGAAGTCGACGTCGAAGCCCTGGCCGCGGTAGGACGCGACCAGTCCACGTCGGACGGTCGGCCGCAGCGCGACCGGTGCCTGCCAGTACCTTCCGGGCCCGAAGCCGACGTCACCGATCGGGTACCAGCCGATCTGACGGTTGATGTACTTGCCCACGGCCTTGCCCTCACCGTTGGGCTCGAACCGCCACAGCTCGGTGCCCGCGGGCAGCTCGGTGAGCTCCATGACGTACTCGGGGATCGGCTGGGCGCTGGGCGTGTACCCGGTGCCGGTGAACGGCACGGGGTAGACGCGGGTCGTGCCCATCTTCTGCGCGCCCTCGAGCGTGGGGCCGCCGAAGCTGGTGTCGAAGAGCGCCGTGGTGTGGGCCAGGAACCGCAGCACGTACTGCGACCCCTTCGGCCAGCCCTCGACCTTGTCCACACCGAACGCCTCGGCGAACTGGTCGGCGGTGCCCTGCGGAAAGTCCTGACCGCGCGTCACGAACCCGGCGGTGCGGTGCGGTTCGAACCGGCCGGGAACCACGACGTTGCCCAGGTGGAGCTGCGCGACCGCGGGGTGCACGATCTTCTGCAGGATCGTCTCCGGCCCGATGCCGGCCGCCTTCTGCACGGCCTGTGGGGTGCTCATCCCGGGTTCTTCTCCTTCCACCGCGCCAGGTAGTCGGTGCGGTCGACCTGCACGTCCTCGAGCTCGTCCGGGTCGAGGATCTTGTGGAAGCCGTTGTACGGATCGCCTTCCAGCCCGTTGTCCTCAGCCCAGACCTGCGACGGCCCGACATAGTCGGCGCCCATCGTGCCGTCGCGGTTCGGATGCACGATGAACGGCTGGCCACGCCACTTCGCCGTCATCTCGTCGCGGTACCAGGCGTCGAGCTCCGCGATCGGCACCTGCTTGAGGCGCAGCTCCTCGCGGTGCTCGAAGCCCTCGTCGGTCGCGTAGGTCTCACCGGGGATCTTGACGATCCAGATCCTGCCCTGGTCGACCGTGCCCGCGAAGTAGATCTCGCCCTGGTACTCGACTACTTCACGGGTGTACTGGACCACGACGCCTCATCCTCCTTGAGCTGGTACCAGCCGAGCCCCTTCTCGTAGACGGCGTGCAGGCGTTCCTTGCCGTCCCGGACCTCCCAGATCTCCGCGCGGTCCGGCAGATCGGCGGGCTTGGCGACCCACTCCGGCACACCACCACCGGTGGACCCGGTACCGGTGAACGGATCCCGTCCGCGCTTCGGCTCGGCGGCACCACCGGCGTCGGCCATCTGCTTGGCGGCCGCGTCGTA
Source organism: Lentzea nigeriaca (assembly GCF_016907955.1). GTDB lineage: Bacteria > Actinomycetota > Actinomycetes > Mycobacteriales > Pseudonocardiaceae > Lentzea > Lentzea nigeriaca. Next base: position 62,407 of record NZ_JAFBCX010000007.1, read on the forward strand.
GTGGGCCTTCTCCTGCGGGCTTTGGTACTCGCGGTGCTCCTGGCCGGGAGTCGGCGGCTGGCTGAAGTCGCGATCGGACTTCTCCGGACCACCGTAGGGGATGGTCGCGGTCCGGGCCTGGTCGTCGGTCATGTGGTACCGCAACTGCATCGCGGAGTCGGCCTTGTCCTTGATCGGAGTCCAGCCCTCGCCCTTGTCGTCCAGCGCCAGGCCTTCCCGCAGGCCCATCGGCTTGTTGATGTCGTGCACGTCCTCGGCCCTGGCGATGCTTCCCGCCACCGTCCCCTGCCGGCGTGCCGCCTCCGACATGGGGTCCTCGTGGGTCTTGAGGTAGCCGTCGACGGCGTTCTGGTGCAGCACCTTGGTGACGAGGTCGCCGGAGCCCACCTTGATCTGGTTGCGGACCTCGGCCACGTGCTGGGCCTCGCTCGGGCTCAGCTCGGTGGACAGCTTCTTGCTCAGCTCGACGTACCGCTCGCGCTCGGCCTCCGTCGGCAGGATCTGCTCGAGCTGGTGCTTGTAGCCGTCGCCGGACGCCGCCATGGCCGCGTGGTCGAAGGCAGGCGTGAGGTCGTGGCCCTTCGGCGAACGAGGCGCGTCGTCACCACCGCCGCCGTTGCCGCCATTGCCGTCTTCGTTGTTGCCGTGGCCGCCGGACGCGTTGGTGTCGTGCTTCGGGTCCGTGTCGTGCTCGGTGGGGTGGTCGGACGGGGTCGTGTCCGGGTGGTCGTCGTGCGGCTTGGTGCCGTCAGCGTCGCTGGTGTCGGTGTCGTGGGTCTTGTCGTCGTGCGCCTTGTGGTCCGCGTCGTGGGGCTTGCCGTCGCCGTCGTGCGGCTTGGGGCCGGAGTCGTGCTGAGTCGGGTCGTGTGGCGTCGAGCCGCCTGAACCGTTGGGCGTCGGGTGATCCGTGCCCGTGCTCGGACTCGGATGTCCAGGAGGCGACGGCAGGCCGCCACCGTTGCTCGGGCTCTCGTGTCCAGGAGGCGACGGGAGGCCACCGCCAGAACTCGGCGTCGGGTGTCCGGGCGGGGTCGGGAGGCCGCCGCCGGTGCCCGACGGCGCAGGTGCCGTCGCCGTGCCCGAGCTGGCGCTCGGATGACCGGGAGGAGTGGGCAGGCCGCCAGAACCACCCGGCGTCGGGTGGGTGCCCGAGCTGCCTGAGCCGGGGGTGGGGTGCGAGCCGCCCGTACCCGACGTTGAGTGGGTGCCGCCCGTGCCCGGCGTCGGGTGCGAGCCCGTGCCGGACGGCGGCGTGGGCAGACCGCCTGGGCGGGAGCCCTGCTGGCCGGGAGGCGTCGGGAGGCCGGTGTGGCCGGGAGGCGACGGGAGGCCGCTGCTCGGTGGCTTGGCCTGGCCGGAGGGCGTGCCGGAGCCGTTGGTGGGCCAGGCCGAGCCCGCGGACGAGCCCGGCCGCGAACCGGAGCTGCGGCTGGAGTCGCCACCGCCGCCCCCTGCCATCGGGGGTGCGCCCATCGGCATCGCTCCGCCGACCGGGGTCGGCTGGTGCGATGGTGGGGCGGCCGTCGGGGCCGCGCCTGCCGCGTGCGTGGTGTCGAGGCGGGGTGGGGTGGAGGCCCCCGGTGCGCCGTGGCCGCCGGTCGGCACGCCACCGGTCGGCACGCCGCCGTGGCCACCACTCGGGACACCACCCGTGGGCACGCCGCCAGAGCCACCCGAACCCGAACCGAGCGTCGGCGGTGCGGACACCGTGGAGCCGCCGGCCGTCGCGGCGTGGGTCGCGGGCGCGTCGGGGCCGCCGTGCACGGTCGGAGCCGCGGAGACCGGGGCGCCGCCGGGGGCAACGGCGGTGACGGCGGCCGGTTTGGTGCCGTCGGCGCCGCCTGGCGGGGTGTAGACCTCGCGGACGTGGGAGCCGATGTCGTGGCCGCGGTCCGCGATCTCGGTGGCCGAGTCCTTGATGGACGTCATGTCGTCGTGAATGTCGTTGACCGCGTTGCGGACGTCGCGGCCCGCCTCCGCCACCTCCTGGGTGGCGTTCATGGCCTCGGCGAGCGTGTCGGCGTCCTTCAGCTTGCCGATGGCCGAGAAGACGCGGCCCACGGCGTCGAACAGGGCCTTCACGTCGGAGATGAGCTTCTGGACCGTGTCGATGATGTCCATGACGCGGCGGTAGATCTGGTACGCGTTCCAGACCATCTCGGCGGCCTTGATCCAGCCGGCGAGGGGGATCCAGACGGTGGCCGCGGCCTCGAGCAGCTTGTTGACCAGGTAGTCGAGCAGCCGCGCGGCCTGCTTGCCGAGGGCTTCCGCACCGGAGGCGACGGTGTCGAAGCCCTTGGCGATGAGCTGGGCGACGCCCATCTCGGCGAACAGGGCAGCTTTCCAGCCCAGCGCGATGTAGCGCTCGTGGGCTTTGGCCGCGTCGCCGTCCCAGTGCTCGCGCACCTTGCCGACGGCGTCGGTGAGGTTGTACGAGACGTCGTTCATCGCGTTGCCGACCATGCGCCACGCGTCGCCGTCGGCACGGATCTTGGTCCAGTCACCGGTGATCGGCGTGATGATCGTGGCGACGAGCGACTCGCCGGTCACGGCCTCGAAGACCCAGTTGACCGCCTGGACGCCCCAGCCCTGGTCGGCCAGGACGTCGTTCAGCGAGGCTCTGTCGATCTCGGGCTGCTTCAGCGACGCCGCGACCGGGCGCGGGTCGTGGTACGCGGTCGTCACTTCAGGATCCCCTCGAAGATCGTCATCTGGGCCCTGTCGACGGCCTCGTAGACCTGAGCCGTCGCGTCCACCGCGGAAGCCGAGCCCTCGAGCTTGGACTTGCCGAAGTCGAGCGTCTCGTCGAACAGCGCGCGCACGAGGTCCACGCCCGGCTGCAGCAACGTCAGCAGGCCCGTGAAGCCCGCCTTGTCGCACGCCGTCGCGTGGACGTACTTGCGGATCGTGTCGAACTCCTGCGCTTCGGTGCGCAGATATTCGGCGTACGCGCGCAGCTCGGCGGCGTTGGTGGACAGCGACGACACTTGGTCCCCCCTGCGGACTCGAGTGCTCAGGTCACGCTGTGACGCACGACTCTCGTCACCAGTTCCCCGTGCGGTGGAAGTTGTTCAGGCGTTCCAGGCACGGGTCGAGGTCCATGCCTTGTGCGGATACCCATGAGTCGTCGTAGTAGGTGTTCGCGTAACGCTCGCCGCCGTCACAGAGCAAGGTCACCACGCTTCCGCGCGTGCGAGACTGCCGCATCTCCGCGACGATCTGGAACGCTCCCCAGAGATTTGTTCCGGTCGAACCGCCGACCCGCCGCCCGAGCAGGTCCTCCACGTACCGGATGGTCGCCACGGACGCCGCGTCCGGCACCTTGATCATGCGGTCGATCACCTGGCCGACGAACGACGGCTCCACCCGCGGCCGCCCGATGCCCTCGATCCGCGAACCGCGCGTGCCCACCAGCTCCGGCGTGCTGTCGCGCCACGCGTCGAAGAACACCGAGAACTCGGGGTCCACCACGGCGAGGCGCGTGCCCAGCTTCTGGTAGTGGATGTACCGGCCGATCGTGGCGGACGTGCCGCCCGTGCCCGCTCCCACGACCACCCAGTCGGGCTCCGGCGACGGCTCCAGCTTCATCTGGTCGAAGATCGACTCGGCGATGTTGTTGTTGCCGCGCCAGTCCGTCGCGCGCTCGGCGTGGGTGAACTGGTCCATGAAGTGGCCGCCCAGCTCGGACGCCAGCCGCCGCGACTCGTCGTAGATCGCCGACGGCTCGTCGACGAAGTGGCACTTCCCGCCCTGCCGCTCGATCAACGCGACCTTCTCGGCCGAGGTCGAGCGGGGCATCACGGCGATGAACGGCAGGCCCAGCAACCGGGCGAAGTACGCCTCGGAGACCGCCGTCGACCCGGAGGACGCCTCGATCACGGGCGTGCCGCCGGTGATCCAGCCGTTGCAGATCGCGTAGAGGAACAGCGACCGCGCCAGCCGGTGCTTCAACGAGCCCGTGGGGTGCGTCGACTCGTCCTTCAGGTAGAGGTCGATGCCCCAGTCGAGCGGCAGCGGATAACGCAGCAGATGGGTGTCCGCGCTGCGGTTCGCGTCCGCCTCGATGATCCCGACGGCTTCGCACACCCAGTGCCTGGTCCTGCTGCAACAACGGTCAACGGAGGTACTCACAGCGGCACGATAACCGCGCAGACGTCCTACGCCTGAGTGAGAGGACCTTCGTCACCACGCAGCTCGGCGCGCAGCTTGTCCCGCTCAGCCTGCCGCGCCGCCTGACGCTCGTTCAGACCGACCGCCACGCGCTGGCGCAGTCCCTTGAAGATGAACAGCGATGCGGGCAGCGCCACGACCACCCCGACGGCCAGCGCGGGGAGCAGCGGAACCTTGAACAGCATGAGCGCGCCCATCACCACCACGACGAGGCCGAGGCGGGCGAGAACGTAAAGCGTCACATCTCGAGCGAGCACCCGTTCAGGTTACGTCGCCGTCCTCGTCGCCGGTGTTCGGCCGCCCCTCGAAGCGCGTGGACAGCACCACGGTCGTGCGCGTGCGGGCCACACCGGGGATGCGCCGCAGCCGCCCGAGCGAGCGCTCCAGGTCGTCCACCGTGGCGACGCGGACCTTCACGATGAACGACTCGTCGCCCGCCACCCGGTAGCAGGACTCGACCTCGATGAGCTCGCTCAACGCGTCCGCGACCTCGTTGTCGTCCGCGATGTCGGTGGGGTGGATGCCGATCAACGCGGTGACGCCCAGGCCGACCGCACTCGGGTCGACGACCGCGTGGTACCCGACGATCACACCGCTGGACTCGAGCTTGCCGACCCGTTCGTGCACGGCGGAGGCGGACAGGCCGACCTGCCTGCCGAGTTCGGCGTACGTGGCCCGGCCGTTGGCGCGCAGTGCGGCGATGATCTGGCGATCAAGAGCATCCACCCGCGACACCCTATGCCCTGACAGTACGCGGGGAGCTTTCGTACTCCAGGAGAGGACGCGAGGGCCCCGCGTGCGGCAAAACATGTCCGGTTCGCCCCCTGCGTCCCTTACTACCTCTTTACCAAAAAACAAGCGTTCGAGTACCTGATGGGTCAAGTGCCACGATCAGACCGGAACGTCTGATCTGAGGAGGACGAGTGACTGCAGCCACCGAGCGGCTCTTGACGCCTGGGGAAGTCGCCAATCTGTTCCGGGTCGACCCGAAGACCGTGACCCGATGGGCCACCGCCGGTCGCATCGGTTCGATTCGCACCCCTGGAGGACATCGCAGGTTCCGTGAGACCGAGGTGAAGGCTCTGCTGTCGGAGCTCACCACCGAGGCGACTGAACCCGTCCGCCACTGAAACCGTAGTTATCCCTGGGCCGCGGGTAATCTCGTGGCAAAGGGAGGTGGCGACCAGATGATCTACCTGCTGGCGGTGATCGGTGCGCTCACCGTGGCTGTGCTGGTGTGGCGAGCCTTCGCTCCGCAGCATTCGGAGTACACCCCGGGCCGCAAGGTGATCGCACCTGACGACGACCCGGAGTTCCTGCGCAAGCTCGACGAGCAGCGCAAACGCGACGAGTGAACGGAAAAGGGGCCCTGTCCTCAGGGCCCCTTTCGCCGCGTCAAGACCACCCGGTCACGCGTTGGGGAAGTCGTCCGCGACCACCGCGCCGAGTTCCAGCAACGCGAGCCGGGTCTCCGGTGCGAGCCGGTCCAGCGCGATCTCCGCGCCTTCTTCGAGGTGCTCGTCGAACGGCAGGCGGACCACGGCGCGGCACCGCTGCTGGAAGTGCGCGGCGAGCTTGTCGAGGTCGACCTTGCCCGACTTCGGGCGCACCGAGTTGATCACGCAGACGGACTTCGCGACCAGGTCGCGGTAGCCGTGCGCCTCCAGCCAGTCGAGCGTCGCCGCCGAGGTCTGCGCGCCGTCGACCGATCCGGACGACACCAGCACCAGCTGGTCTGCCTGGTCCAGCACGCCCTTCATCGCCGAGTGCATCAGTCCGGTGCCGCAGTCCGTGAGCACGATGTTGTAGAAGTGCTCCAGCAACTGCACCGTGCGGCGGTAGTCGTCCTCGCTGAACGCCTCCGACACGGCCGGGTCCTGCTCGGACGCCAGCACCTCGAGCCGCGCGGGCGACTGCGAGGTGTACGCGCGCACGTCGCTGTAGCGGGTGATCCGCGGGGCGTCGCGCAGCAGGTGCCGCACGGTCGCCGTGGTCTCCCGCGGGATCTTCAACGCCAGCGTGCCGCGGTCGGGGTTCGCGTCGACCGCGATCACCCTGTCGCCGCGCAGCGACGAGAACGTCGAGCCCAGCGTGGTCGTCGTCGTGGTCTTGCCGACGCCGCCCTTGAGCGACAGCATCGCGATCTTGTAGCACCCGCGCAGCGGCTGGTTGATCCGCGCGATCAGCTCACGGCGGCGGACGTCGGCAGGGCTCTCACCGAGGTTGACGACGCCACCGGTCACCGCGTGCAGCGACTTGCGCCAGCCGGACGCCGGCGGGCGCTTCTCCTTCTTGATCAGCTGCTGCGACGAGACTTCCTGGGCCTGGGAGCGGTACGGCTGCTGCGGGAAGTTGTTCGGGTACTGCGCCCCGGCGAACTGGCCGTACTGGGCCGTGTTCTGGGGTCCGGACTGCCCGCCGCCGACCGCATGAGCACCCGATTGGCCGCCACCCACCTGGTACGGACCGGAGCCGTCCACCGGGTACGCGCCGGACTGCGAGCCGGGCACCGGGTAGGGGCCGGAGGCGTTGCCGGGCACCTGGTACGGGCCGGAGGCGTTGCCAGGCACCTGATACGGGTCCCCCTGGGGGCCGCCCACGCTGTACGGACCTGATTGACCGCCGCTGACGTGCTGCGGACCGGACTGCTGCGGGTCGAGGTAGGCCGTCTGCGAGTCGACGTACTGCGGGCCGGAGCCCTGTTCCTCACCCGGTGGTTGCCAGTTCACCGCTGTGGCCCTCCCTGAGCAAGGAGGATCGAGACCTCCCCGACCCCCAGGTTGCGACGGTACGCAACCGACACCGGTTCCATCGACCTGGGGGCTAACTCGTTAGAGACCCGCGTAGGAATGCAACCCTGTGGTGACCAAGTTGATGAAGAACAGGTTGAACACGTTCAGCGCGAAGCCCACCACGTTGATCCAAGCGGCCCCACGACCGCGCCAACCGGCCGTCGCGCGCGCGTGCAGATACGCCGCGTAGACCACCCACGAGACGAACGCCACCGTCTCCTTGGGGTCCCAGCCCCAGAACCGGCCCCACGCGGCCTCCGCCCAGATCGCGCCGCAGATGATGCCCGCGGTGAACAGCGGGAACGCCAGCACCGTGGTGCGGTACGACATCCGGTCGAGCACGTCGGCGGACGGCAACTTCGGGAAGCGGTCGGACTTGCTGTCCTTGAGCAGGTAGAGGATCGACGTCACGCCGGGGATCAGCAGCACGCCCGACGAGATCGAGATCACCGAGACGTGAATGACCAGCCAGTACGACCGCAGGGCCGGCTGGACGGGCGCTGACGAGGCGTAGAGGACGGTGCCGCCGAGGAACAGCAGGACCAGGATCGGCGTCAGCACGAACGCGCCGAGGCGGCGGATCGGGAACTTCGCCATCAGCACGATCCACGTCACGACCGCGGCGAGGCACAGCAGCGACATGTACTCGTACATGTTGCCCCAGGGCGCGCGACCTGCGGAAAGACCGCGCATCACCAGCGAGGCCAGGTGCAGCAGCGCACCGAGCACCGTCAGTGCGGCGCCCATGCGGCCGATGCGCTCCGGCTTGCTCACATCGCGCTTCGGCTGGTCCTCGACGAGGCCCGGGATCGGCGCACCGGCTCCGACCAGCGCCTCCGCCTTGCGCGGGGCACGAGCGAACGCCTGCTCGACCGCGTAGAGCAGGATCGCGAAGAGGTAGACGCCCAGAGCGCTGCGGTACAGCCAGTCGCTGTAGGTCGCGAGTGTCTCGTCAACCGGCATCAGGACTTCTCCTCGTTCAGAACCGCGCGGGCGAGCCGCGTGAACTCCTCGCCGTATCCCGCCTGGTCAGTGCGGGCAAGCCCACCGACCTCGACCAACGTACGCCCGTCTTCCTGAGGGGTCGCACGCACCCACACCCTGCGGCGCTTCACGGTCAGCGAGACCCCGAGGCCCAGGATGATCAGGATGGCGAACGCCAGCACGTACCCCTGCGTCGGGTCGTGCGAGACCTGCAACGACACCCAGTCGCTCACGGAGTCGAACCGCACCTTGGTGCCGTCGTCGAGAGCGATCTCCTCACCCAGCGCGAGGTTCTTGCGCGCGACCTTCTGCAGCCGGCCCTGCTCGACCATCTTCATGTCGATCGAGAAGATCGACTGGCCGCGGCCGTCGTCGACGCCGAGGTCACCGCGGTACACGTCGACCGCGACCATCGGGTTGTTCAGCGCGGGGAACTTCGAGTTCAGGATGTTGCCGTGCAGGAACGGCGTCGGCGCGAGCAACCCGGTTACCGCGATCTGGTTCTTGCGCCGCTGCTCGGAGTCCGTCACGCCGGGCGGGTCGAACTTCGTCGCGCCCTCCGACGCCAGCGTGCGCTGGTCGCTGGGCAGCCACTGAATACCCTGCGTGCGCTTCTCGCCGTTGGGGAACGTCACCGTGAACGTCGGCGTGTACCCGTGCCCGAGCAGGTAAAGGCGATCACCGCCGGTGCGCAGCGGGTGGTTGACCTGCAGGGTGTACGGCCGCCACGTGTTCGCGGCGAGGTCGTCACCCGACTGGTAGCGGATGTCCGCCTGGTATCCGACGGGCTGGCCGTTCTCGAGGTACTCGGCGGAGAACTTGCCGATCTCGACGCAGAACGGCGTGAGGTCGGTCCCGTCGACCCGCAGGCCGGGCCGGAACGAGTCGTAGTTGAAGACGCCGCCGTTGCAGAACTGCCCGCCATTGGCCTGGACGATGACCTGGCCCTCGTAGCTGAACATCTTGCCCAGCGCGAACGACACCAGCAGCCCGAGCAACGCGAAGTGGAAGATCAGGTTGCCGGTCTCCCGCAGGTACCCGCGCTCGGCGCTGACCGTGCCCTCACCGGCATCCATCCGCCACCCGCGCATGGCCTTCTTCGCCCGCCCGACGGCCTCTTCCGGCGTCACGTCGAGCACGGCCTGCGCGTGGTGCGGCATGCGCGAGAGGTTGCGCGGCGTCAGCACCGGCTTCGCGCGCATCTGCTTGAAGTACTCCCACGTGCGGGGCAGCAGGCACCCGACGAGGGACGTGAACAGCAGCAGGTAGATCGCGGCGAACCAGGGCGTGGCGTACACCTCGAAGAACCCGAGCTTGAGCAGCAGATCGCCCCACCACCCGTGCTGGGCGACGTACTCGTCGACCTTGGCCGCGTTCAACGACAGCTGCGGCAGCAACGCCCCCGGCATCGCCGCGAGCGCGAGCAGGAACAGCAGGGTCAGCGCGGTCCTCATCGAGGTGAGCCCGCGCCACGTGTTGCGGAGGAAGGCGATCACTAGAGCGGCAGCCTCACGACGTCGACGAACGAGTAGCGCAGCCACCCGACGAACTCACCCCAGAGCCCGGTGACCAGCGCAACCCCGACCAGGATCAACAACACGCCACCGAAGACCTGCACCTGCCGCGCGTGCGCCCGCAGCCACTTCGTGACGCCCAACGCCCACCGCGCCCCGAGCGCGAGCACCACGAACGGCAACCCGAGCCCCAGGCAGTAGGCCAGCACCAGCACAGCCCCGCGCACGGTCGACGACCCGATCTCCGTGCTCCGCGCCACCGCGAGCACCCCGGCGAGCGTGGGCCCGAGACAGGGCGTCCACCCGAGCGCGAACACGGCCCCGAGCAACGGCGCCCCGAACAACCCGGCCCTGGGCTTGGCGTGGAACCGCAGGTCCTTCTGCAGCGCGGGCACGAGCCCGATGAACACGAGCCCCATCAGGATCGTGACCACACCACCGATCCGCTGAAACAGATCGGCGTTCAAGAACAACGCGTCCGACGCCCCAAGAATCGCCATCGAGGCCAACGCGAACACCACGGTGAACCCGAGCACGAACAGCAACGAGGCCCCAGCCACCCGCCACCGCCCTTGCCTGGCGGGTTCGTTCGCCTCAACCCGAGGCGCCTCGGCCCCCACCAGCCCGGCGAGATAAGCCAGATAGCCGGGAACCAGCGGCACCACACACGGCGAAGCGAACGAGATGAAACCAGCGAGCAGAGCAACCCCGGTAGCCAGCAACAAGGGCCCGGAGATCGCCAGATCGGTGGGGTTCACACACCTCAGAGTAGGTAGTTGCCCGGATCACGTGACGACCGGTGTCCGTTTCACGCCCCGTAAGTACCGACGATCGCTGCCTTGTGGGTGACATCACGGTTGCCTAGCGTCAGCGCATGCAACGTGCCCGGCTGATCCTCCCTGCGCTCACCGTGACCGCGCTTGCTCTGTTCGCGCAGGTACCGGCCGGGGACGCCGCCCCAGCGATGGAATGGCGTGAAGTCTTCAACGAAGACGGCACCATCACCCAAACCCTCACCCCGAAGCCCGCGACCAAAACCACGACAGGCTTCCGCACCCTGGCCGCGGCCGAGGTAACCAGGATCTACGGCGACCGCGACCCGTCCGACGCCTTCGACCTGGTCTTCGTAGGCGACGGCTACACGTCCGACGACATGGCCACCTACACCGCCAACGTGAAGAGCAAGTGGGACGAACTCTCGGCCGTGGAGCCCTTCGCGTCCTACAAGAAGTACTTCAACGTCTGGCAGGTCGACGTCATCTCCCCGGAGTCCGGAGTGGACCACGACCCGACCAAGGGCATCCTCAAGGACACCGCCCTGGACATGGGCTTCTGGTGCCAGGGCCGAGACGCCAACACCGAACGCCTCCTCTGCGTGGACGAAACCAAGGCAAAGGAATACGCGGCCCTCGCCCCACAGGCCGACCAGGTCATCGCCCTGGGCAACACCACGAAATACGGCGGCGCAGGCGGCTCCGTAGCCACAGCCGCAGGCTCCAACGCCCAGGCTGGCCAAATCGCGATCCACGAACTGGGCCACTCCATCGGCGACCTGGCCGACGAGTACGACTACCCGTACCTCACCTACACGGGCTCAGAACCACGAGAAGTCAACGTGACCAAGGACCCGACCGGCGCGAAGTGGGGCGAGTACCTCAACCAGCCTTCCCCCGACGGCGGCGTGATCGCCCCGATAGAGGGCGCCCGCTACTACAAGAACGGCCTGTACCGCCCCACCGCCAACTCGATCATGCGAACCCTGGGCAAGGAGTTCAACCTGATCGGCCGCGACGCCATGATCAAGGCCTTCAAGGCCAAAATCCCGTCGCTGACCGACCCAGCCTCCCCGCCGACACCAGCTAACTAGGCACGCCAGGCCCCTGCGCGGACAAACGCCGGGCCTCCAACACATGGTGGGGTGGGTCCCGCCCCACCCGGAACCGCAACCACCCACGCACCTGAAGACGCCCACCCAACCGGCGCGCAGCCCTCACTCCCGAGCAAGCTCATCCAACACAGGCTGAACATCAGAAGCCAACACCGGCACCAAAAACACCGCAGCCACCTTGTGCTCCTTGTCCACCACAAACGTAGACGGCACGGTGTTGGCCGGAAGCCCCTTGAAAACGTTGACAAAGCTACGACTGGAAGCGTCGTAAATGGACGGATACGTCAGCGCCCGATCCTTCATGAAGTCCTGCGGGTGACTCTTCGCAGTCTCCTTGACGTCGACCCCGACAACCTGAGTCCCAGCCTCGAACAGCTTCTGCATCTCAGGCGCCTCAGTCCGGCAGGGCCCACACCAGGCCCCCCAAATGTTGATGACGACAGGCTTCCCGGTGTAGTCGGCCAGCCGAACGGTCTTCCCTTCCTCCATGAGGGACTCCCCTTCGAGCCCGGTCAACGGCTTCCGATCAGCTGCCGCATACCGAATCTTGACCTGCCCACCAGGCGCCACGAGGTAGAACTCCCCACCCCCGATCTGAGCGGCGTCCTTCCCGACGCTGCACCCAGACCCGAGCAGCACCAGGCCGAGCACCGCGGCAGCCGCCCGCTTCATGCCCCGGTCACCCGAGGGTTCGTAGCCCCCACAGGCTCCGAGTAGGCGATCCGCACGAGCTGCTCCCCTTCGAAGATCAGGGACGTCAGCGAAGCAAGCGAACATTCCCGCCGCCGAGGGTCATGCCACATCCGCTTCCCCTCCAGGAACCGCCGCACGGTCCAAATAGGCAACTGATGCGACACGCAAACGGCTTCATGCCCCTCAGCGGCAGCCCGAGCCTTCTGCACAGCGGCGAGCATCCGATGAGCGATCTCGATGTAGGGCTCACCCCAGGACGGCTTGAACGGGTTGATCAACTTCGGCCAGTGCTGCGGCGACCGCAACGCCCCATCCCCAACCGCGACCTTCAACCCCTCGAACTGGTTGTCGGCCTCGATCAACCGCTCATCCGTGGCCAACTCCAGCCGATGCGAGTCAGCGATGGGTGCGGCAGTCTGCTGAGCCCGCTCCAACGGCGAGGCGACAACATGTGCGATGTCGTGGTCGGCAAGGTGCTCAGCCACGGTCAACGCCTGCTTCAACCCTCGCTCGGACAACCGAAACCCGGGAATCCGCCCGTAGAGGATCCCGGTGGGGTTGTGCACCTCACCGTGGCGGAGCAGATGAACGACGGTGCGGGTCACTGGCGAGCCTCCTTGGCAGCGCGAGCCGCGGCAGGCAGCGCGTCGGCGATCACGGCGAACTCCTCTTCACCCATGGCGGCGTTGACGAACCAGGCCTCGTACGCCGACGGCGGCGCGTAGACGCCTCGTTCCAGCAGGGCGTGGAAGAACGGCGGGAAGCGCCACGTCTCGGACGCCTGGGCGCCCGCGTAGTCCTTCACCTCGGAAGAACCGAAGAAGACGCTCACCAGGTTCCCGGCGAACTGCACGCGGTGCTCGACGCCGGCGTCGGTCAGGGCCGCCGTGAACAGCGCGCCCAGCCGCGTCGCGTTGCGGTTCAGCGCGGCGTACACCTCGTCGTCGGCTGCGCGCAGGGTGGCGAGACCGGCCGCCACGGCGACGGGGTTACCTGACAGCGTGCCGGCCTGGTAGACGGGTCCGGAGGGCGCCAGGCGGGCCATCACGTCCGCGCGGCCGCCGAACGCCGCCGCGGGCAGGCCGCCGGACATGACCTTGCCGAACGTGTAGAGGTCGCCGCGGACGCGCTCCAGGCCGAACCAGCCTGCGCGGGAGACGCGGAAGCCGGTCATGACCTCGTCCATGATCAGCAACGCGCCGTCGGCGTCGCAGATCTCGCGCAGCGCGGCGTTGAACGAGGGCAACGGGGCGACCGCGCCCATGTTGCCCGCCGCGGCCTCGGTGATGATGCAGGCGATCTCGCCGGGGTTCTCCTCGAACGCCGCCCGCACGGCCTCGATGTCGTTGTACGGCAGCACGATGGTGTCAGCGGCCTGCGCGCCCGTGACGCCGGGCGAGGTGGGCAGGCCGAGCGTCGCGACGCCGGAGCCCGCCTGGGCCAGCAGAGCGTCGACGTGGCCGTGGTAGCAGCCGGCGAACTTGATGACCTTGCGCCGCTCGGTGAAGCCGCGGGCCAGCCGGATGGCACTCATCGTGGCCTCGGTGCCCGAGTTGACCAGGCGCACCTGGCGGACCGGCTCGACGCGGTCGATGATCTCGGCCGCGAGCTCGATCTCACCTTCGGTCGGCGTGCCGAACGACAGCCCCGACGACGCGGCCTTCTGCACCGCGGACACCACGGACGGGTGGGCGTGCCCGAGGATCATCGGGCCCCATGAGGCCACCAGATCGACGTACCGGTTGCCGTCCGCGTCCCACAGGTGCGGCCCCTCGCCGCGAACCATGAAGCGCGGGGTGCCGCCGACGGAGTGGAACGCCCGCACCGGAGAGTTGACCCCGCCGGGGGTCAGCGTCGACGCGCGCTCGAACAGGGCCTGGGATCGACTCGCAGTCACGTCTCCCAGTCTCACACGTCGGCTTCGGCGGCTTTCTGGGGCCGGGTGCGCACGGCCAGCACGACCTGGCGCACGACGTCGAGAGCGAGGATCACGGCCAGCGTGAGAGCGCCGACGGCCGTGCCGAGCCAGTTGCCGTGGTAGCGCGTGGAGACGAACGGCTCGTGGCCCTCGAGAATCGGGTAGGCGAGCTTGACCACACCGCGGTTCCAGGCCCACACGGCGAGCCACGTCAGCAGAGCGATCGCGACGGCCTCGCCCGCGGCGATGATCCACCGCTTGGGCTGGTGCAGGCTCGGACCGGCGGGCGGTGCCGGGTCAGGCTCCTCCACCGCGGTCTCCGACTCCTGATCCGTCACGGCCTCTGTCACGTCGCTCACCCTCTCACGACCCGGCGCAACGCCGCGAGCAAGGCTTCCGGATCACGCGCCCACCCGAGCACCACCGTGCCGTCGAGCAGCCGCAACGGCACCGCCGTCGTCCCCTTCGGCACCGACCAGCCACCACCGAGCACCCGCGCACCGGTCGGCGCGCCGACGTCCCGGCAGGCCTCGATCATCGAGACCGGCACCTTCTCCCGCCCGAACTGGGCCTCCTCGGCCGTGAGCACGACGCTGCCGGTCCTGACCCTGCCGTACACCCACAGCACCGCGCCGAGGGTCAGCCCGAGCCCCACGATCGTCCACAGCCCTGCGGACGCGGGTCCGGTGATGAGCTCGACCAGGTAGCCGGCCACCGCGAACGCGGGTCCCCACAGGAGCGGCCACCAGCTGCTGCCGGACTCGCGGTACAGCACTACCGCACGTACCTGTTCGACGCGGGGAGGAACTGCAGCACCACGGCGGCGACGGTCAGCCCGATCACGACGATGCTGATCGCCGTGCCCGGCTGCCACACCCGTGCCGCCAGCGCGATGAACATGATCGCGACCATCGACATGAACCCGAGCACACCGAGGATCGTGAGCAGGATGCGCGCCCAGTTCTGACCGTTGCGCAGCACGACCGCGAACGCAACGTACGGCGCCGCCGCCACGAGCATCGCGAAGCCGAAGAGCAACGCCATGGCCCGCACACCGGCGCTGCCCATCTCGCGGTTCACCGAGGGGTCGCCTGCGAGGAAGAAGTCGGTGTTGGTGAGGAACAGCACCGGGAACACGGCGACGGAGAGCACCGCACCCGCGATCCAGATCCACATCGCCGCGGTGATCGTCGCGGGACGCGGCGGCGCGAGCTCCTGCGGCAGCACGGGCGCGAGCGGCGTCATCGAGAAGCTCGCCTGGCCGACGTGGCTCACGTGGTACTGGCCCTGCGGCTGCGGCTGCGGCGTCACCGGGTACGAGCCAGCCGGGTTCTGCCACTGCGCGGTCTCGGGATTCGCCCAGGGACTGGGGTTCTGGGGATCGGTCACTGCTCACGCACCTCCGCCAGCCACTGTGCCGTACGCGCCTGCCACGTGAAGACGATTGCGACACAGATGAGCAGCAGAGTGACCAGGTTGGCGGGACTGACGCCCACCAGGAGCAACCAGATCATGTGCACGATCGAGACGACCGACAGCAGCACGCGCGGCCAGCTCTTCCGCTTGAGGAACTGCCACGTGAGCAAGGCGTAGACCGCCGCGAAGATCACCGTCACGACGGTCAGCGCCACCAGGAAGTTCGTCACCTCACCCGGCGGCTTGCCGCTGATCCGCTCGATCTCACCGCGCTGGAACCACAACCCGGCGGCGGTGAACAGCATGAACACGGCTGTGGCCAGCCACAGGCCGACCGCGATCCGCACCGGCCGGGGAGCGTCGTTCACGACGTCTGCTCGCGCTCGGTCAGGTAGTCGGACGACTGCCGGAAGTAGAGGAGCACGAGACCGGTGATCGCGATCAGCGCCATCACCACGCCGGTGGTGCTCGAGATCATCTGGAAGAAGAGACCGATCAGCAGCGTGATCGTCAGGCCGGTGCGGCTCTTCTTCAGTCCGCCTCGGACCTTCCCCGCGAACCACACCGCGAGAGCCGTGAGCACGACCGTCACCACCAGCGAGACGGTCAGCACGACGTTGACCGTGTTGGCGATCATGTCCGGCGTGGCCTTGGGGTCCTTGTTCCCCTGGACGGCGGCGTCGATCAGCTGCTGTTTGGTCAGCAGCGCGTACAACGCGGCCACCACGCTGAGGGCCGTACCTGTCACCACGAGCCAGTAGCCCGCGGTGATCGTGCCGGGAGTGCCCGATTCCTTCGGAGACGTCACGGTCGGAACTTAGGACCGCCGGGAAGCGCTGTCCACCGTGACGCGCGTCCTGAAGTGCGCCGACACCCGGTACATCAGCACGATCGCGGTCGCGTCGAGCACCGTCGTGACGAACGTGACGGCGAGGTCGACCGGTGACATCGCCACCCCGAGGTCGGCCGTGATCCCGCCGGCCCACGCCACCAGCCGGAAGAGTCCGAACGCGACGGACGCGGCGCCAAGGACCGTCAGCACGATCCGAGCCCAGTTGCGCCCGCGCGCCATCGTGTTCGCCAGCCGCGTGTACGCCACGAGGATCGTCACGGCGATCAGCAGGCCGAACATGATCCCGCTGTCGACGGTCCCGTCGACCTGGTCCTGGCCGAGCGACGGGTTCTGCCGACGCGCTTCGGCGATGAGCATCTCGCGGTCGAAGAGCTGCGCGACGAACCGCACGACGCCGACGCACGCGCTGGCGATCCACAACCAGCGCGCGACGTCGACCAGCTTCGGGACCGGGGTGCTGGTTACCTGTCGAGCCACCGGGCGGCTTCCACGGCCCAGTAGGTCAGCACCATGTCCGCGCCCGCGCGCCGGATGGCCGTGAGCGACTCGAGGATCGAGCGCTCGCGGTCGATCCAGCCGTTCGCGGCGGCGGCCTCGATCATCGAGTACTCGCCGGAGATCTGGTACGCCGCAACGGGAACGTCCGAGACCTCGGCGACGGACCGCAGCACGTCGAGGTACAGCAGCGCCGGCTTGACCATGACCATGTCCGCGCCCTCGGCGAGGTCCAGCTGCACCTCGCGGATCGCCTCACGGCCGTTCCCGGGGTCCTGCTGGTACGTCTTGCGGTCGCCGGCGAGCTGCGACTCCACGGCGTCGCGGAACGGGCCGTAGAACGCCGAGGCGTACTTGACCGAGTAGGCGAGGATGCCGGTGTCCTGCAGGCCCGCCTCGTCCAGCGCGTTGCGGATGAAGCCGATCTGGCCGTCCATCATGCCGCTGGGGCCGACGACGTGAGCACCGGCGCGCGCCTGCGCGACGGCCATCTCGCCGTAGAGCTCCAAAGTCGCGTCGTTGTCCACGGTGCCGTCGGCGGCGAGCACGCCGCAGTGACCGTGGTCGGTGAACTCGTCGAGGCAGCAGTCCGACATCAGCACGGTGCTGTCGCCGAGCTCGGCGCGGAGGTCGGCCAGCGCGACGTTGAGGATGCCGTTCGGGTCGGTGCCGGCGGAACCGACGGCGTCGCGCTCGGCAGGGACGCCGAACAGCATGATGCCGCCGACGCCTGCCTGCACGGCCTCGACCGCGGCCTTCCGCAACGAGTCACGGGTGTGCTGCAGGACGCCGGGCATGCTGCCGATCTCGGCGGGCGCGCTCAGGCCTTCCTTGACGAACATCGGCAGGATGAGCTGCCTCGGGCGCACCTCGGTCTCGGAGACCAGGCGGCGCATGGCGGGCGTCGTGCGCAGACGCCTCGGCCGGTGAAGTGGAAACACGGCGGGACTCCCTGTGGAGAGAGTCGAAGGGGCCACCCAAGAATTCTCGAGTGGCCCCAACGGCTTCATGAACTAGCTGCGGCGCAGACGCTTGGTCTTGCGCGGAGGAGGCAGCGCTCCCTCGGCGCGCAACCGGGCGGCGTGAGCGGCCAGCGCGTCGACCAGCGCGGGCACGTTCGCCTCCTCGGGCTGCACGTCGACCCGGAGGCCGAACTCCCGCGCCGTCTCGGCGGTCTGCGGGCCGATGCACGCGACGAGCGTGCGGGCGTGCGGCTTGCCCGCGATGCCGACCAGGTTCCGCACGGTCGACGACGAGGTGAAGCACACCGCGTCGAAGCCACCGGACTTGATCATCTCGCGGGTCTCGGCGGGCGGCGGGGCCGCACGCACGGTGCGGTACGCCGTCACGTCGTCGATCTCCCAGCCACGCTCGCGCAGGCCAGCGGCCAGCGTCTCGGTGGCGATGTCGGCCCGCGGCAGCAGCACGCGGTCGACCGGGTCCAGGATGTCGTCGTAGGGCGGGAAGTCGTTGAGGAGACCCTCGGACGACTGCTCACCGGACGGCACGAGCTCGGGGATGATGCCGAACGAGCGCACCTTCGCGGCCGTGGCCTCGCCGACGCAGGCGATCTTCACGCCGGAGAACGCTCGGGCGTCCAGGCCGAACTCGCGGAACTTCTCCCACACCGCGCGGACGGCGTTGGTCGAGGTGAAGACGACCCACTGGTAGCGGCCGTCGACCAGGCCCTTGACCGAGCGCTCCATCTGCGCGGGGCTGCGCGGCGGCTCGACCGAGATGGTCGGCACCTCGACGGCGATGGCGCCGTGCGAGTGCAGTCGCTCGCTCATCGCGCCGGCCTGCTCCTTGGTCCGCGGGACCAGCACGCGCCAGCCGTACAGCGCGCGCGACTCCCACCAGGAGAGCTTCGACCGCGCGGCGGCAGCGGCACCGACCGTGACGACCAATGGGCCGTTCAGCTCACCGGCGTCCGCGGCGAGGGACGCCAGCGTGGTGTCGATGGTGCGCTGCTGGAAGCCCGTGCCCTCGGCGGTCACGGCGACCGGCGTCTGCGACGCGAGACCGTTCTCGACGAGGTTCGACGCGGCCTCGGCCAGGTGCGAGCCGGTCGCGTGCAGCACGAGCGTGCCCGGCGAGGCGGCGAGACCCGCCCAGTCCGAAACAGCGCGCACGTCGACCTCGGTGTGCACGCCACCGAGCGCGACACCCGCGTACGCCGGAACCGCGGTGCCGGAAGGCACGCCGGGGACGACGTCGAACGGGATCGTCGACTTCGCGACGGCCTGCGCTTCCTTCACGACCGAGTCGAGCGTCAGCGGGTCACCCGCGACGAGACGGACGACGGTGGCGCCGTTGCGGGCCTCGTTCACCAGGTCCTTGGCCACGTCGGCGGACTCACCGACGGCGGGGCGGACCTCGACTCCCTCGGCCACGGTCGCGAGGACGTCCGACGGGACGTCCGGGTCGGTGACCACGAGCTCCGCACGCGTGAGCAGGTCGTGGGCCCGGACCGTGAGCAGCCCGGTGTCGCCTGGGCCGGAGCCCACGAAGGCGATGCGTCCGGGGGTCTTGCGTGCGCGGGTCATCAGGGCACTCCCCATCGATTACGCCTCTGGGCCGCTGAGCACGGCGGCCCCGAGGTCGAGCAACTCGGCGGCCAGCGCACGGCCGAGTCCCTCAGCTTCGGTCAAGTCACCGGTGGCGGACGCACGGAGGAGATCGTTCTCCGGCGTCGCGGCGACCCCGCGCAGGGAAAGTCGGTACACGACCTTGCCCTCGTCGTCGAGGTCTTCCACCACATCGGCCAGCGCGCCGACCGGCGCGCTGCAGCCCGCCTCGAGCGCGGCCAGCATGGCGCGCTCCGCGGTCACAGCGGCCCGGCTGGCCGAATCGTCCAAAGTGGACTGGATCAGGTGCTCGGCATCGACGTCGTCGATCCGGCACTCGACTGCCAACGCGCCCTGCGCGGGCGCGGGAAGCATCTGGATGGGCTCCAGCGTCTCGGTGATCTCGTCAGCGCGGCCGAGGCGCGCGATGCCGGCGCGAGCCAACACGACGGCGTCGAGCTCTCCGCTGCGGACCTTGCCGATGCGGGTGTCCACGTTGCCGCGCAACGGAACGATGTTCAGGCCGAGCCCGAGCGCCTCCAGCTGGGCGGCACGGCGCGGCGACCCGGTGCCCACAGTGGACCCCGGCAGCAGCTCGCCGAGCGTGAGGCCGTCGCGCGCCACGAGAGCGTCGCGCGGGTCCTCGCGCTGCGGCACCGCCGCGAGCACCAGACGCGGGTCCGGCGCGGTCGGCAGGTCCTTGTAGGAGTGGACGGCGACGTCGATCTCACCGTTCGCCAGCGCGTCGCGCAGGGCGGACGTGAAGACGCCGATGCCGATCTGGGCGATGGGCGCGTCGGAGAGGTCGCCCGGCGTCTTGATGACGACGATCTCGACCTGCGCTCCGGCAGCCTTCAACGCCTCGGCGACGGTCCCCGTCTGCGCGAGCGCCAGTGCGCTGCCACGGGTACCGATCCGTAGGGTGCGGGTCACCGCGTTTCACCATCCACTGAAGACTTCTTGGTCTGGCTCACGGCCCCAGGCGTCTGGGGGTCGAGCCCGAACAGTTCGCGGAGAGCCTCCGCATAGCCGGTACCACCCGGCGAGGAGGCGAGCTCCTTCACCCTGACGGTCGGCGTGTGCAGGAGCTTGTCTACAACGCGGCGCACCGTCTTGGCCAATTCACCGCGTGTCGCGGCGTCCAGTTCGGGAAGTCGCGAATCGAGACGGAGCAGCTCGGCGTCGACCACCTCGGCCGCCCGCTTGCGCAGCGCCGTGACGGTCGGGGTGACCTCGGCGGAGCGCTGGCTCGCGAGGTAGGCCTTGACCTCGTCGGCGACCAGTTGGGCCGCCATCCGCGCGTCCTGGCCCGCCGGAGCGTCCGAGAGACGCCGCTGCAGCGTTTCCAGGTCCACCACACGAACGTTCGGCAGCTCGGCGGCGGCCGGGTCGACGTCCTTGGGCAGGCCCAGGTCGCACACCACGAGCGGCCGGGTGCGCGCGCTGATCATGTCGGCGCGCACGACCGTGTCGACCGATCCGGTGCACGCGAAGACGATGTCCGCGAGATCGAGTTCGCCGGGCAGCGCGGTGAGGTCGACGGCCGTCGAGGGGACGCCCTCGGCCTTCAGCGACGTGGCCAACCGCACACCGTTGGCCTGCGTCCGGTTGGCGATGACGACCTCGCCGATGCCCGCCCTGCGCAGGTGCGCGGCGGCCAGGCCGCCCATGGCGCCGGCGCCGACGAGCAGCGCCCGCCTGCCGACGAGGGTGCCCAGCGCGGTCTCCGCGTCGCCGAGCGCCTCGGACACGACCGACGCGCCCGCGTGGTCGATGCCCGTCTCGGCGTGCACGCGCTTGCCGACGCGCAACGCGTTCTGGGTGAGCTCGTGGACGGTCTTGCCGACGGTGCCCGCCTCGTCCGCCGCCGCGTACGCACCGCGCAGCTGGCCGAGGATCTGGGACTCGCCGACGACCATCGAGTCGAGGCCCGCCGCGACGGAGAACAGGTGCTCGACGGCAGCGGCGGCGTAATGCACGTAAAAGTGCTCGTAGAGCGACTGCGGGTCGACCTGGGCGTGCTGCGCGAGCACGTCGACGACCTCGGACATGCCGCCGTGGAACGACTCGACGACGGCGTAGACCTCGACCCGGTTGCAGGTCGACAGGACCATCGCCTCGGAGACGCTGGGGGCGGCGAGCAGCTGGCCGAGGACCTTGGGCAGGTCAGGCTCGGCCACGGTGACGCGTTCCAGGACCGGAACGGGGGCGGTGCGGTGCGACAGACCGACTACGAGCACGCTCATGTACTCACCACGTCTGCCGGAGCCGTCTGGCTCACGCTCACGGGCGAATCACCATCCCGTCCACACCGAGTCCGTTGTTGCCTGCCGAGACGATCCCTGCCGAGACGCTGGCAGCCTCGTCCGCACGTCGAGCGACGTGGAACGACAGGATCTGCATCTCAACCGCCAAGTCAACCTTGCGCACCTCGACGTTGTCTGGAACCTGAAGGACAACTGGTGCAAAGTTCAGAATGCACTGGACGCCCGCAGATACCAAACGGTCGCAAACCGACTGAGCGGCCGGCGGCGGCGTCGCGATCACTCCGATCGAGACCTCGCGCTCCAGGCAGACGGCGGTGATGTCGTCGATGTGACTGACGGGAATGCCCCCAACAGGCACTCCGATGAGATCGGCGTCGACGTCGAAGAGAGCGGTGACCGGGAAACCGCGGCCGGGGAAGCCGCCGTAGTTGGCCAGAGCGTGACCAAGGTTACCGATGCCGACGACCGCGACGGAGTGGTTGCGGGTGAGCCCGAGGATGCGCTCTATGTGGCTCACGAGCACCTCGACGTCGTACCCGACGCCCCTCGTGCCGTACGACCCGATGTAGCTCAGGTCCTTGCGGAGCTTGGCCGCGTTGACGCCGGCGGCCTGGCTGAGCTCCTCGCTGGAGACGGCCGTGACGCCCTGGTCGGCCATGCCGGACAGCACGCGGAGGTACACGGCGAGCCTGGCCACCGCCGCCTCGGGGATCGCGCGGGCGCGCTCCCTGTCGGCAGGCTCCAGAGGGGTGGCGGTCGTCTCACCTTCGCCCCGCTGTGATGCCACGCTCTCCGACCTCCGGGTGTGCTTCACCGCAGAGACCCCGCGGCGTTGGTGATGCACACACCGTACCGCTTGTGAACGCATGCACAAAGTCGGCTCGTACGCGCCACAGCGCTGGTCACAGGGTGTGACCAGCGCTGGAGCGGATGTTGATCACTACGGGGTGAGCACCTTGCCGATCACGAACACGGTGGCGTTCTTCGTCGGGATGTTGCCGCACAGGACCGGCGCGCCGTTCACCGTCAGGCTGTCACCGGATCCCGCGATGGTGACGTCCTGACCTGCGAGGGTCTTGAGGGTCTTCGCGGCTTGTAGGCCCTTCGCGTCGTAGCGCGTCGGCAGGACGTGGTACTGCAGGATCGGCGTGAGGGCGGCGGGGTTGCCCGCGAGCTCCTGGAACTTGGCGTCGCCGAGCTCGGCGAAGGCGGGGTCGGCCGGCGCGAACACGGTGATCGCCTGCTGCGAGTTGAGCGTGTCCACGAGGTTCGCCGCCTTGACCGCCGCGACCAGCTTGGTCAGCAGCGGGTTGTTGCTCGCGGCCGTGGCCACCGGGTCCTCCGCCATGCCCTGGAGCGAACCCTTGCCGTCCTGCGGAACACCGGCACAGCCCGGCCCGAAGACGTCGCCCGTCCTGGTCATGCCGTTGCCCATGGACTCGCTCGTGGTGGTGGGCGCACTCGTCGGGGTGTTCGTGCTCGTGCCGGCCTGGTCCATGCCGCTGCAGGCGGTGAGACCCGCGATTGCGATCGCAAATACACCTGCGAGGGTCTTGCGCACTTTCGATCACTCCCTGAATGTTCTGAACCTGTCTGGTCGAACATTCGGAGCGGATCCGTTTTTGGTTCTACTCGACGGTGAAAGAAATCGAATGCCACCCGGTCGCGCCGTCCGGAATGGGGTCCAGCCGCGCCTGGTCCTGCGTGTAACCGCTTTTGTCGGTCGCCCGGCACTCGACCGTGTGACTGCCGGGCTTCAAGTCCAGCTCGATCCGCCACATCCGCCACGTGCTGTCACTGACGTCCACACCCAGCTCGGCCTGCTGCCACGGCCCGCCGTCCGCACGGACCTCCACCTTGGCGACGCCCTTCGGCTGCGCCCAGGCCGTGCCCGCGACGACCGTCCTGCCCTTGATTTTGCTCAGTCCCCTGGGCCGGTCGATTCGTGACATCGTTTTGATCGGCGCCCTGGCGGCCCACCCGCGTGGAATCCAGTAACCCTGCTCTTTCGCGAACGTGGTGACGTTCAGGTCCGTCACCCATTTGGTCGCCGAAACGTAGCCGTACAGTCCCGGCACCACGAGCCGCGCGGGAAATCCGTGCTCGGCGGGCAGCGGTTCGCCGTTCATGCCGATCGCGATGAGGCCGCGTTCGAGGACGTAGTCGAGCGGGCTGCCCGCGGTGAAACCGTCGTCGCTGGTGCTGAACAGCTGGTCGGCGCCCGCCTGCACGCCTGCTTCCCGGAGCACGTCACCGATCTTGATGCCGATGAACCTCCCGGTGGAGATGTACGGGCCGCCCACCTCGTTGGAGACGCAGGTCAGCGTGACGGTCTCCTCGATCAGGTCGCGCCTGCGGATCTCGTCGAACGTGAGGACCGCCGGCCGTTCGACCATGCCGTGGATCCGCAGCGCCCACTCCTCCGCGCGGATCCGCGGGACGCTCAGCGCGGTGTCGATCCGGTAGAAGTCGTCGGCGCTGGTGATGAAGCTCGGAGTGCCGTCCTTGACGAAGTCGGCGTTGATCGGCACCTCCGGCGCCGGGGTCTTGGGCTTCAGCTCGCCGATGGCCTGGCGCGATCCTTCGACGTCCGTGCGGCTGCCGAAGACCTGGCCGGCGACACCCGCCACGGCCGCGAGCCCCGCCGTGACGAGGAAGTCGCGTCTGGTCTGGCTCTCCTCGGCCTCCTGGCGCAGGTAGCGGAACACGAAGACGCCCGCACCGAGGCTGGCGAGCGGCGCGAGGACGCTGAGCTGGCCGACGTCCGGCCTGTTCAGCACGGCCACGACGCCCACCAGGCCGAGCACGACCGCGACCACGGTGCCCGGCGTGGGACTCTTCCTGCTGGCCAGCCCGGCCGCGACACCGACGCCCGCGAGAACGACCGCCATGCCGGTGAGCAGGACGAGCTTGTCGGCGGTGCCGAACGTGGAGACCGCGAACTCCTTCAGCCAGGACGGGGTGAGGTCGATCGCGGCGTTGCCCACGGCCAGGTACGGCGAGGCCGACAGCCCCACGAAGGCGGCCACCAGGTGCCCGGCCGCCAGCGCGGCGATGATCGCGAGCAGTCCGACGAGCGCTGCCTTGACGGGCTTCATGCTTCTAATTCGACACCGATGAGGCCTTGGTTCACCCGAGCTGTAAGCCCCTGGTAATCAGTTGGGGGTGAGCGACTGGACTCCCTGGGACGAGAGCGAGTACCTGGCGTACCTGGAGAGCGAGCGCACGGACTTCGCCTGGGCCATGCAGCACTACGGCGGCCTGTCCGCCGACGACGCCCGGCAGGCGGCGGTCGAGTTCTACGAGTACGAGCCGCCGGACGCGCCGTACCGGGGCCTCGTGTTCCACGACCTCGCCTGGGACTGGGCGATGGAACGGATCATGGCCCGGTGCGACTACCCGTACTGGCACACGCACCCGGTGCCGGAACCGCCGCCTGACTACCCCGGCTACATCGCACCCGAGGGCGTGCCGCGGCCGACGTCGGACGAGATGGACGCGTTGCGACGCAAGCTGGACGGCGCCTGACCTGCGCACGGCCACGTCCAACCCGAAACGCACCACAGCCGACAGCTGCCGAGCTGGACGCGCTGCGACGCGAACCGGGCGGCGCCTGACATCCGCGCTGCTCGGCCTCGCGGCGATTCGCCGGTGAACGCGCGCCGACCGCACGCCGATCTCGGCCACCACCGTCCTCGCGGCGAGCGCCGACGGCACGCCCGGTACAGGCAGCCATCCGCCGTGTCGCAGGGGCCCTACTTCACCCGTCGGCGGTACGCGAGCGTCGCCGCCACCGCCCCCGCCAGCGCACCCGCGCCCAGCACCGACGGCACGCCGATCTTGGCGGCCTTCCGCCCGGTCCTGAAGTCGCGGATCTCCCAGCCTTTGCGCCGCGAGATCTCCCGCAGCTGCGAATCCGGGTTCACGGCCACCGCGGTGCCCACGACCGAGAGCATCGGGACGTCGTTGGACGAGTCCGAGTACGCCGTGCAACGCCGCAGGTCGAGGCCCTCCTTGGCGGCCAGCGCCCGCACCGCCTGCGCCTTGGCCTTGCCGTGCAGCAGGTCGCCCACGAGCCGGCCGGTGTAGACGCCGTCCTGCGACTCAGAGACCGTGCCCAGCGCGCCGGTGAGGCCCAGGCGGCGCGCGATGATCTGGGCCAGTTCGACCGGGGTGGCCGTCACCAGCCACACGCGCTGACCTGCGTCGAGGTGCATCTGGGCCAGGGCCTGGGTGCCCTTCCAGATGCGGTCG
Organism: Lentzea nigeriaca; assembly: GCF_016907955.1. Lineage (GTDB taxonomy): Bacteria > Actinomycetota > Actinomycetes > Mycobacteriales > Pseudonocardiaceae > Lentzea > Lentzea nigeriaca. The sequence continues at coordinate 88,218 of NZ_JAFBCX010000007.1, forward strand.
GCCATCAGCTCGTCGTAGATCTCCTCGCCCAGGGAGACGAGCTCGGCGACGCTGCGGCCCGCCACGAAGGACAGGGCCTGCTCGCGGGAGGCCTTGACCGACGCAGGGTCCTCGCGGCCGCCCACGCGGAACTTCAGCTGCTGCCAGACGAAGCCCGCGAGGTCGGACGAGGAGAAGTACTTGCGCGCGGCCAGGCCGCGGGCGAAGTGGAAGATCGACGCGCCCATCATCATCGTGTTGTCGACGTCGAAGAACGCGGCCGCGGTGAGGTCTGTGGGCACGGCGAGGGAGGCTTCGAGCTCTGGCGCCGCCGCGGCAGCCTGCACCGCCGCCTCGGCCGATGCCTCGCCGGCCAGCACGGCCAGCCGGTCGCTCTCCATCTCACGCTTGCCTGCCATGTCGCAAGCCTAGCGATCAGGTCTGACGCGAAGCCGTCGACTCAGCCGAAGCTGATTCCGGGCAGCAGTGGCAGCGAGATGCTGGGCAGCGGCAGGGGCAGCGGGATCGTGATTCCCGGCTTGTCCGTTGCCTGCGGCGTGGACGTGCCCGGTTGCGACACCGGCGGAACTCCGCTTCCCTGCTGCACCGACTGGGTCGGCTGCGTGGACGGCGCGGACGAAGACGGCTTGCTGGAGGGCGTCGGCCCCACCGAGGACGGGTTGCGGCCGGACGACGAGTTCGGGTCCGTCACCACCGAGGCGCACTCGTCCTTGGACGGCAGCGGGCCCAGCTTGTCGGACGAACCGCTGACCACCGCGGCGCAGCCGGCGCGCGCGGCCAGGTCGTGCGCGCGCTGGGCGATGCTCGCGAGCAGCCACATCGTGGTGTCGGCGTGGGCGCCGGCGTCCCCCGGCAGGCGTGGGCGCAGCGTGCCGAGCTTCACGTACTGGGCCAGCGCCCACTCGCGCAGAGCGGGCAGCGCCTTCTCGTCGGACGAGGTCGCGTAGGTCGTGAACTGGCGGGCGCCCTCCACCGCGTCGGAGTTGAGGTCGGCCAGGGCCGTGAGCTGCGCGGACTGATCGGCCGAGCGGTCGGCCAGCGTCTCCATCTCGGTGACTCGGGACGCGGCGAACTCCAGGTGCTTCAGAGCGCGCGACTCGTCACCGAAGGTCAGGCCGATCGAGGCGCTCTCGGTGGTGCGCTTGACGCCGTAGAGCGGGTCTCCCGGGAGCGCGTCACGGCTGAGCAGCACACTCATGCCGCCGAGCGACATCAGCAGGCAGAGCACGGCGGCCGCTGCGACTGCTAAGCGTGCGCGCGCTCCCACGCGTCTTACCGACGAGCCGACCAGCGGCTTCTCGGGCGGCGGCGCGGTGAGGATGCGCTGTTTCATGCGCGCACGCGTCTCGGCGTCGGGGCCGACGTCCATGCCCCTGAGCAGGGCGACGATCGCCAGGTCGTCAGCGAGATCGGAGTCCCGGCCGACCGGCTGCGGACCGCCTTCCACCGCACGGGCGAATCGCTCGTGCTCCGTGTGCCGCCACCGCGGTGTGCTTCCCTTACCGTCCATCTCAGCCCGAGTAACGAAGTTGATCTGCTTTGGGTTACGCGCCTGCGGTCGTGATCACCGCAACCACGACGGGAGGATCTGCGCGAGCCGTCGGACGGCCCGGTGTTGCAATGCCTTCACGGCGCCCTCGTTGCGGTCCATGAGCTGCGCGACCTCGGACACCGACTTGCCTTCGATGAACCTCAGCACGATGCACTCGCGCTGGTCGTCACCCAACTGGGAAACGCACCGGAGCAGCTCCGCGTTGGTCGCCTCGGTCATCACCTCCTGCTCGGGGCCGCTGGTCTCCTCGCGGTTGTCCTGCAGCTCGGCCGTGGTGACCTCGAGCCGGTAGCGACTCGACTTCACGTGGTCGAACACGATGTTGCGGGCGATCGTGACGAACCACGCGCCCACGTCGCGGCCCTGGTAGCTGACCGAACCGATGCTGCGCAGCGCGCGCAGGAACGTCTCACTGGTCACGTCCTCGGCGAACGCGCGGTCTCCGCCCACCCGGAAGAGGACATAGCGGAACACCATGTCGACATACTTGTCGTAGAGCACGCCGAACGCCTCGGTGTCACCCTCTTGGGCGGCCTTGACGAGCTCCCACGGCTCGTCGCCTGCGTCGTCGTGCTGACCTCCCGTCATGGTCCGGGTGGTCCTCATGGTCGGTCGTGCCCTTGCAGTCATCGGCTGGCGGCACCTCCACAGAGTCGCCGTGGCGGGAGCATACGTGTTGTTACTCCGTAGTAGGTAATAGGTGGGGTTGCGAAGTGGAGACGCACCAACCACGGCTTCGTGACGCGCGCCACGCGTGGAAGACTGCTCGGAGCGTTCAATTGTTCATGAGGAGGCCATGTTGACTTCCGCTCGCAATGTCGCAGATCTGGTCCGTGCTTCGGCACAGCGGGGGCCGAGCCACGTCGCCCTGGTCGACGTCGCGAGCGGTGTGAGCCTCACCTGGGAAACCATCGACGGCGCTGTCGACGCTTTCGCCCGCCGTTTGGCCGATTCCGGTCTCGAACCTGGCGACCGAGTGGCGGTACGGCTGCCCACTTCGCCCGAGTTCGTGGTCACCGTGTTCGGAATCCTGCGCGCGGGCGGCATCGTGGTGCCCACCGGCCCCGGCAACCCGACGCGCGAGCTCCAGCGCATCCTGGCCGACTCCGGCGCCACGTTCCTCGTGGGCGACGGCGAGGGCTCCGACGCCCAGGTTCTCGACGTTCCGGACGTTTCGGCTGTTGGCGAGCCCTTCGAAGCCGTACGCGGCGGCGAGGACATCGCGGTGCTGGGCTACACCTCCGGCACGTCCGGCGTGCCACGCGGCGTGATGCTCTCCCACCGCGCGCTGCTCGCGAACGTCTCCCAGTGCGCCTCGCTGCGCCCGGCACCCGTGACCGCGGGCGACAGGGTGCTGCTCGCGCTGCCGTTGTTCCACGTCTACGGCCTCGGTCCCGGCCTGCTGCAGGTGGCGGGCGCCGGCGCCACGGCGGTCCTGCTGGAGCGCTTCGACGCGGCCTCCGCGCTGGACGTCATCGAGGAGCACCGCGTCACGACGATGGTCGGCGTGCCGCCCATGTACCGGGCGCTGCTGGCGAACCCGGTCGAGGTGCTGCGCGAGAAGCTGGCCACGGTGCGACTCTTCACCTCCGGCGCCGCCCCGCTCCCGGCTGGCGTCATCGACGAGATGCGCACCGCCATCGGCATCCCGGTCTACGAGGGCTACGGCCTGACAGAGACCGGCCCGGTCCTGACGTCCACGCTGGTCGGCGGCGTGCCGAAGCCGGGCTCGGTGGGCAAGGCGCTGCCGGGCGTGGAGATCCGCCTGGTCGACACCGACGGCTCGGTGCTCGACATCGACGAGGACGAACCCGGCACTGGCCTGGTCTCCGCTCGCGGCGAGAACCTCTTCAGCGGCTACTGGCCAGACGGGGCCCACGGCCCGGACGCCTCCGGCTGGTTCCGCACCGGCGACGTCGGCTTCATCGACGCCGACGGCGACCTGCACCTGGTCGACCGCGCGGGCGACCTGATCATCGTGAACGGCTTCAACGTCTACCCGCACGAGGTCGAGCAGGTCATCGGCGAGATGCCGGACGTCCTGGAAGCCGCCGCCGTCGGCGTGCCGGACGAGAAGACCGGCGAGTCCGTGAAGGTGGTCGTGGTGCTGCGCGACGGCGCCTCGGTTTCGCCGGAGGACGTCGTCGCGCACTGCTCCGGCAGGCTGGCGAAGTTCAAGGTGCCCACGGCGGTGGAGTTCGCCCCGGCCCTGCCGCACTCGCCGACCGGCAAGCTGGCCCGCCGCATCCTGCGCAAGCCGTTGGGAGCCTGACCGATGCACCACGTGACCGTGATGAGCCGCGAGACGTGCCACTCGTGCCACGTCGCCGCGGCAGAGATCGAGCGGATCTGCGGCGAGATGGGCGCGACCTGGTCCGTCGAGGACGTGGACGCCGATCCCGAGCTGCGGGCCGAGTACGGGGACCGGGTGCCGGTGTTCCTGGTCGACGGGGCCGAGCACGGCTACTGGAAGGTGGAGGAGGACCGCCTGCGCGCGGCCCTCGCCGAGTAGTCAGGTGGTCAGGCCCAGCTCACGCCAGCCCTGTTCCCCAGCGGGCGTGAGCACCACCGCGCGGGTGGTGCCGATGCGCTTGATCCAGCCGCGCTCGAAGAACACCTCGCACAGGTGCGCACCCGCGGCCCCAGCGAGGTGTGGGACGCGTTCCGTCCAGTCCAGGCAGGCCCTGCTGACCTGGCGTTTCGACGGCTCGAACCCCAGTTCCTTCAGCCAGACCAGGCCGGACGGGGTGATCGTCAGATCGGCGGTGACCACGCCGAGGTCCAGCAGGCCGGACTTCAGCGCGATGCCCAGCTTCCCAGCCAGGTGGTCGTAGCAGGTGCGCCCCCGCGCCATCGCCTCCGAGGCGGACGCAGCCCGCAGGCCGCGCGGCTTCGGCCCCGGTCCCGCGAACGACGTCATGGCCTCCAGCAGCTCGGCGACGTGCGGGCCGGCCAGCGCGACGTAGCGGTGACGGCCCTGACGGTGCTCCACGAGCAGACCGCCGTCGATCAGGCGGGTGAGGTGCTCACTGGCCGTCGAAGGGGCCACGCGGGCATGTGCGGCCAGTTCGGTGGCGGTCCACGCCCTGCCGTCGAGCAGGGCCCCGCAGATCGCCGCTCGCGTCCTGTCCGCCAGCAACGCGGCTACCTGGGCCAGTGCCTCCATGTCAGCCATTCTGCGACCACGACACTTCGGCCCGCGCCGAAACGTCGCCGCCATAGCGTCGTGCCATGACCGAAGAGCTGCTGAGCCTTCCCGTCCCGCAGGTGCCCGCCGGAGATCACGGCGTGGCGTGGCTACGAGCCAATGTCGTCCGTTTCAGCAACGGCGCCGAGCACCAACGCAGGCGCGCGCTCACGACCAAGCTCATCGAGAACGTCCACGCCACGACGCTCGACGAACTCGCCAACGCCCTGAACCTGTCCGGTTCGCTCGACGACATCGCCGTGATCGCGCCCTGCTACCAGCCGCACGAGCCGATCACGGCCGAAGCGGATGCCGCCGTGGAACGTCTCGCCCGCGACCGCGGCGAGGAAACAGCGGCCAGGATCGGGCTGCTCGTGCAGGCCTGGGCGGCCACCCACGCCCTCGCGGCGCGTTTCCGCACCGGAGACCCCACCCCGCCCGTTCCGATCACGCGCAGGGCCGCTGAAGGCGGCGTGATCGAGGTCAGCCTCGAAGGACACCCGTTCGGACACGGCTCGCACGCGTGCCCCGGCCGGACGCTCGCCACGAAGATCGCCAAGAACATGGCGTTCCGAGCCATGCACCACCAGGACGAACCGCTGGTGCTGCCGAACGCCTGGGACTACACGTCGGCGGCCGCGCTGCACGCGGCGGGTTTCAAAGCGATCGGCACGACGAGCCTCGGTGTCGCCGCCGCACACGGCATCCCCGACGGCATGGGGCTGGCCGGCGAGCAGGCGACCGCGCTCGCCGCCCTCCTGCGAGACCTGCCCTGCCCGGTCACGGTCGACCTGGAATCGGGATTCGGCCAGGACCCCGCCGAACTGGTCGCGGGGCTGGACGCGGCGGGCGTGAACCTGGAGGACGGCCGCCCGCACGGCCTGGCGACGCCGGAGGAACAGGCGCTGATCATCAGCAGGGTCAGGGAACGTGCGCCCGGCGTCTTCCTGAACGCCCGCATCGACACCCACTGGCACGGCATCGCGATCGAGGAGACCGGGGAGCGCGCGAAGAGGTACGTGGACGCGGGCGCCGACGGGATCTTCGTCCCCGGCCTGACCGAGCCGCGTGACATCGAGAAGCTCGCGAGCCTCGCGCCGTTGAACGTGCTCGCCCAGCAGCGCACCCCGCAGGAGCTCGGCAACCTCGGCGTCCGCCGGATCAGCACCGGGTCACTGCTGTTCCGGGCCGCGCTGCAGCACACCGTCGCGACCGCCGAAGCAGTGCGCGACGGCAAAACGCCGCAGGCGCTCGGCTACGCCGCCGTGCAGGAGCTGATCAGCCGAGGAACACGTTCCGCCGCTGGGTGAGCAGCCGGTACAGCGTCTGCTGGATCGTCTCGCGGACCTGGTCGGTGAGGTTGAAGACCAGCATCGGGTCGTCGGCCGCGTTCTCGCCGAACACGTCGGTGCGGATCGGCTCGCCGAACTCGATGTACCACTTCGACGGCAGCGGGATCGCGCCCAGCGGCCCGAACAGCGGGAAGAACGGCGTCACCGGGAAGTACGGGAAGCCGAACAGCCGCGCCAGCGCCTTGATGTCGCCGATCATCGGGTAGATCTCCTCCGCCCCGACGATCGAGCACGGGATGATCGGCACGCCGGTCTTCAACGCCGCCGACACGAAACCGCCGCGGCCGAAGCGCTGCAGCTTGTAGCGGTCCTTGAACGGCTTGCCGATGCCCTTGAAGCCCTCCGGCCACACGCCGACGAGCTCGCCCGACGACAGCAGCCGCTCGGCGTCCGGGTTGCACGCGAGCGTCTGGCCGGACTTGCGGGCCAGCGCGCCCAGCAGCGGCGTGCGGAAGACCAGGTCGGCGCCGAGCATGCGCATGTGGCGCTGGGCCGGGTGCTCGGACGCGATGCCGTACGACGTCATCAGCGCGTCGAGCGGCAACGTGCCGGAGTGGTTCGCCACGATCAGCGCGCCGCCGGCCATCGGGATGTTCGACAGCCCGATCGTCTCGACCCGGAACCACTTCTCGTACAACGGCTTCAGCGGCGGCATCAGCACGTTCTCGGTGAGGTCGCGGTCGAACCCGAACTCGTCGATCTGGTAGTCGCCCGCGATCCGCCTGCGCGCGAACGACAGCAGGTCGGCCAGCCTGCGCTCCCAGTCCGGTGTCTCGGACTGCTGCTGCGCCGGCTCGGGAACGACCTCGACGTGGCGCGATCTGCGCGCGGCGTCGCGCTCCGGGTCGTGCAGCGGGATAACGCGTGCTCCTGCCACTGCGTTCATCTCCTCAGACAAAGATCAGCGGAAACGAGCGGCCACGGCGAGGATTCCCCGTTCCGCGGCCTCAATCGTCTCCGGGTCGATGAGCGGCTTCAGACCTCGGCCGTTCACGTAGTCGTCGAACGCCTGCTGGGTGGTCCACCGCGGCGTGAACCCGAACTCCTTCTTCAGCAGGGTGGTGTCGACCACACGCCCCCAGTTGAGGAACCTCATCTGGTCCGGCGAGAAGTCGACGAGCCGGGCGCTCCTGAAGAAGCCACCGACCGTGGGCACGGCCATGCTGGGCACCGGCAGGTTCAGCCTGCCCGCCCGCCGGATGGCCTGCGACAGCAGCAGCACGCCGTCGCCTCCCACGTTGAACACACCTGGCAGGTCGTGCAGCGTCGCGCGTTCGAGGACAGCGAGGGCGTCCTCGGAGTGCAGCAGCTGCACGCGGGCGTCGTAGCCCAGGACGGTGGGCACGACCGGGAGCGCGAAGTAACGCGTCAGCACCGTGTCGATGCGCGGGCCGATGAAGTTCGTGAAGCGCAGCGTGGTGACGTTCACGTCCGGTCTGCGGCGGCCGAACCCGCGCACGTACCCCTCGACCTCGACGGCGTCCTTGGCGTAACCGGACGACGGCAGGTCCTTCGGGCCCATGTCCTCGGTGAACACCGCCGGGTCGCGCGAGCTGGACCCGTACACGGCGCTGGTGGACTTCACGACGAGCTTGCGCACCTTCGGCGACTTCTGGCAGGCGGCCAGCAGCTGCATGGTGCCGATGACGTTCATCTCCTTCATCGCCGTGCGACCGGTGGGGCCGGCCGGGTTGGCGGTGACGGAGGCGTGGACGACCGTGTCCACGTTCGCGGTGGAGATGACCTTCGCGATCAGCGGGTTGCGGATGTCGGCCCGGACGAACTCCGCCCTGCCCATCCGCCGCAGGAGGTCACGCGGCGGCGGCTCGGTGTCCACCCCGAGCACGCGCTCGACGTCCGGGTTGGCGGCGAACCGCGCGGCGAGGTGACCGCCGAGGAAGCGGCTGACTCCGGTGACGAGGATGACCTTGGGCGTCATGCGACTCCAAGCTGAAGGGCGTTGCGATTGGTCGATGCTACAAGCCCAATCGGAAACCGGAGGGGGCCGGAACCGTGTCTTGACGCAGGTCACGCAGGCTTTACCGGCTAATCACCCGATCGGCGGCGACCGTTCCCGCGTTTCCGTCGGCTGATCTCACAGGGTGATATTCCGTGCCGACGCAACCACCGGAAACGCAACCGCCGCTGGTCCCCTTGGGGGAACCAGCGGCGGTGAGAGCGCACACGGGCTTACTTGCCGCGCTTCCTGCGCTGGACACGGGTCTTGCGCAGCAGCTTGCGGTGCTTCTTCTTCGACATGCGCTTGCGGCGCTTCTTGATGACCGAGCCCATGCGGGTTCCTTAGCTCTAGACGTTGCTTTGACTGGCGCGCCCCAGCCTTGGCCGTGTCAAGCACGGCGCGCCGGTAAGCACGATCGGCCTACCAGTCTACCCGGAGGGGTTCGCCAGTCTTCAGCAGCCTTCAGCCGGCGTCGAAGTACGCGTTCTCGAGGTAGGCGTGCACCGCTTTCTCGGGCACCCGGAACGACTTGCCGACCCGCACTGCGGGCAGCTCACCGGAGTGCACCAGGCGGTACACGGTCATCTTCGAGACCCGCATCATCGAGGCCACTTCGGCCACGGTCAGGAACTGGACCTGAGCGAGACCTGATCGTTCGTTCTCCTTCGCAGGCATGTATCACCGCATCCTTCGACACGTGTCGTGCCGTCGGTCTTCCCCACCGACGGTTCGACACGCACGTGCTGTCCTGAGAGTAGCGGGACTGGTGTGACTCCTGCGACGACCAACTGGTCAGTCCTGGTCAGTCCTCGTGTTGCTTGCCCAGTTCGACGGAACGATCACGCGCCGACTCGATGGCAGCCAGCAGGGCCGCACGGACGCCATGCTTCTCCAGCTCCCGGATCGCCATGATCGTCGTACCCGCCGGTGACGTGACCGCCTCGCGCAGGATGACCGGGTGCGATGAGCCCTCGGCCAGCATCGTCGCCGCGCCCACCGCCGACTGGATGATCAACGTCGACGCCAGGTCACGGGGGATTCCGAGCAGGATGCCCGCGTCGATCATCGCCTCGACCAGGAAGAAGAAGTAGGCGGGCCCGGAACCGGACAGCGCGGTCACCGCGTCCTGCTGCGACTCCGGCACGATCGCGACCTTGCCCACGGTCGAGAGAAGTTCCTCGACGACCTTGAGGTGCTCGGGCGTGGCGTTGGAACCGCCGGAGACCGCGCTCATGGCCTCACCGACGACCATCGGCGTGTTCGGCATGACCCGCACGACCGGCGTGCCCTCGGGCAGCCTGCGCTCGTACAGGGAGGTCGGCAGGCCCGCACACAGCGACACGATCAGCGTGCCGGCCCGCAGCACGGGCCTGAGTTCGGCCAGCAACGGCTCGATGTCCTGCGGCTTGACCGCCACGACCAGCACGTCCGCCTTCGCCGCAGCACCGGCGATCGTGGTGCCCTCGATGCCGTACTGCGACGTCAGCGAGGCCGCGCGGGCCTCGTGCTTCTCGGTGAACATCAGATCGGCGGCGGAACGGCCGCCCTGCAGAAGCCCGGACAGCAGCGCCTCACCGATCTTGCCCGCGCCGAGCACCGCGATCTTCGTCATCGGTCAAGTCTCACACAGCAGGCGTCAACGCCAGCTGCCGTGCCTGACACACCAGCCGCCCGGCCGCGTCGATCACCGTCGCGTCCTCGTCGAACCACTGCCCGTGCACCGCCTGGCAGGTGACGTGGATGCGCAGCCACCCAGGCGCCGGCCTGGCCCGCAGCAACGCCGTCAGCTGCACCGTCGGCGACCACCCGAAGCGGCCGAGGTTGAACGTCACCGGCATCGACAGGTCGCCCGCGAGCAACGCGAAGTACAGGTCGGGCTGCTCGTCGATCGGCCGCGCCCACAGCTTGAACTCCAACGGCCCGTCCGTGCGCCGGTCGAGGAACGCCGCGCTCTCCCGGTCCACCCGCAGGTCGCAGAGGCCACCGACCTTGTAGGCACCACCGGTCGGGAACGTCGCCAGCTCCACCGAACCGGGCGGCGGCGCGGCACCGATCGACGGCAGGTTCGCGTAGTCGGCGCGGTGCTCGGGGATCCGCCCGGTCGTCACCGACGCCTCGACGCACACCTGCCCGCGCTGCTCCAGCGACACCGCGACGACCGTGGCCGTGCGGCCTGCCTTGCGGATGTCCGTCCTGATCAGCACCGGCCCGACCTCGGGAGCCCTGAGGAACTGCGCGGACACCGCGAGCGGATCACCGTCGGCGGCCTGGGCCGCCGCGCGCGTCATCACCGCGAGCAGGAACCCGCCGTGGGGCTTGGGGCCGACGGTCCACTCGGCCGGCAGGGACGCGGTGAACGTTCCGTCACCGAGCGAACGCACCGCACTGGACTTGGTGAAGGTCATGAGCGGCTGGCCAGCGACCGCAGGAAGAAAGTCACGTTGGCTGGCCGTTCCGCGAGTCGCCGCATGAGATATCCGTACCACTGCTCGCCGTAGGGGACATAAACGCGAGCGCCGAGGCGCCGCTGCTCCTCCGGCCTGACGCCGTAGAGCATCTGGTACTCGAAGTCGGTTTTGTCATACCAGCGAGCACGCTCGCCGATGATCTCGATCAACCGCGGGTCGTGCGTGGCGAACATCGGGTACCCCTCTCCTGCGAGGAGAACGTTGAGGCACCGCACGTAGTTCAGATCCACTTCGTGGGGGTCCTGGATCGCCACCTCCGGCGGCTCCGCGTAGGCCCCCTTGACCAGCCGAACCCTGCTGCCGGGCCCCGCGAGCTGCTTGCAGTCGTCGAGCGTGCGGTGCAGGTAGGTCTGCAGCACCGCGCCCACCCACGGCCAGGTGCGCCGCAGCTCGTGCAGGATCCGCAGGGTCGAGTCGGTGGTGGTGTGGTCCTCCATGTCGAGCGTCACGGTCGTCCCGCACTGCTCGGCCGCGGCGCAGATCCGGCTGGCATTCGTCAGGGCGAGCGACTCGTCGAGCGCCTGGCCGACTGCGGACAACTTGACGCTCACTTCGGCGTTCTGCGCCAGCCCTGCCGCGTGCAGCGCGTCGAGCAGCTCCAGGTATGCCTGCACGATCTTCTCGGCCTGGGCCTTGTCCGTGGTGTCCTCGCCCAGGTAGTCGAGGGTCACCGGCAGGCCGAGGGTCCGCACGACCTCGACGGCGTCGGCCGTCGTCTCGCCCGCGACGAATCTCTTGACCACATCTCGGCTGACGGGCGCGTTGGCGACGAGGTGGCGGACGGTCTCGTTGCGAGACGCAGCCATGATCAACGCTCGCAGCGGGTTCACACCACGAACCCTAACCCGACTGCGGCCAGTCCAAGTGCAGCCGCGCGAACAGCAGCGCTTCGGCCAGCATCTCCCGCCGAGCCGTCGGCGAACCGGCCCTCCGGGTGTTGACCTCCAGCACGACCTGACCGTCGAACCCGCCGCGCGCCAGCATCTCGCACAGCTCCGCGCACGGCTGGGTGCCGCGTCCCGGCACCATGTGCTCGTCCTTCGGCGCCCCCGACCCGTCGGCGAGGTGGATGTGCCGCAGTCCGTCGCCCATCCGCTTGGCCAGCTCCAGCGCGTCCATGTGCGCGGCGGCCGAGTGCGACAGGTCCAGCGTGTAGTTGCGGTGGCCCACGTCGGTCGGGTCGATGGACGGCTTGAACGCCGTCATCTGCACCGAGCGGCCACGGCCCAACGGGCGACGCACGGGGAACATGTTCTCGACCGCGATCGCGATGCCGCTCTCGTCCTCCAGCGACGAGACGAGCTCGGCGAACCCGTCCGCGTACTTGCGCTGCCACCGGAACGGCGGGTGCAGCACCACGGTCGGGGCGTCCAGGTCCTGGGCGGCTCGTACCGCCTTGCGCAGCCGTTCCGCCGGATCCGGCGACCACACCCGCTGCGAGATCAGCAGGCACGGCGCGTGCACGGCGAGGACGGGCATGCCCGATCGGGTCGACAGGCGGTCGACGGCCCGGATGTCCTGCGACACCGGGTCGGCCCACACCATCAGCTCGACGCCGTCGTAGCCCAGTTCGGAGGCGATCTCGAACGCCGCTCCGGCGGGCTGCGGGTAGACGGACGCCGTGGAAAGCCCGACCGGGATGCGGCCCGTCAATTCTTCACCAGCAGCATCGCCGCTGGTGAGACGGTGACGATGAGGCCCACGAGGATGGCGAGCAGGGTCGTTTGGAGGTCGTCCGCCCGGCGGATCTTGCGTACCAGCAACACCAGACCCACGGTAACGGCCAGCGCCACCACGAGTGCGGCCACCGCCTGGGTGCGCCACAGGAAGTTGAAGGCGAGCCACAGCGCGGCGCCGCCGAGCACGCCGACGGCGAGCTGGCCGATCATGATCAGCCATTCCTTGGCAGGCGAGCGCTGAGCTTCCTCCTCCGGCTCCTCCTCCACCTCGTCGGAGTCGTCGAGGCCGGCGGGCCCCTCGTCCTCGTCGCTCCCCTCGCCGTCCGTGAGGTAGTCGTCCTCCGGGCGGTAGACGGCGTACTCCTGCGAGTCGTCGTCGTCCACGTACGGGCCGGGGTGGGCAGCCGTCGACTCCATCGGCGGCATGGCCAGGTCGGTCTGTGCCGCCATCTCGTCGTCGCCGAACCAGGCGTCCGGCTGGTTGTTCGGCAGCGGTTCCGGCAGCTTCGGCGGTGCGGGCGGCACGATCAGCACGGACTCGGTCTCGAGCGCGGCGATCTGGTCCACCGGCGCCTTGGCCGGGATGCGCGGGAGCTGCTCGGTCATCGCCTCGCGCGGCGGCATGCCCGGCTTCTGGGCCGGCGTCGGCATCTGCACCGACGGCGGCACGGGCTTGGGCGGCCGGGTGATGTTCGTGCGCGACGGGGTGGGCGGCGCCGGCGGGGCACCGGAGTCCAGGCGCGAGCTGACGGCGTCCGGCCTCGGCAGGTCGGCGCGCGACGGCTGATCACGGACCTGCGGCACCTGGCGGGTCTGCTCGGCGGCTGCCGGCGGCGGTGTCGCGGGTGGTCCCGGTCTGCGCACCTGCGGCGGCCCGGCAGGTGGCGGTGCCACCGGCGGTTTCGGCTGGTAGGCCGTGCGCTCGGCGGGAGAGGGCTGCGGTGCGGGCGGCTTGGCGACGGGTGGGGCAGGCGGTTCGGGAGCCGCGCGACGACCGGACGGGGCGTCGTCGTCGCGGATCGCCATCAGCCGGCCGCTGTCGGACAGGACCCGCTCGATGATCGTCTGGGGCGCGGTCTCCGGCTGCTGGACGTCGTCGTCGTCATCAGCCGCCCGGCGGCGTCGCCGACGTGGCGCACCCTCTGAGCTGCCGCCGTACTGGGCGAGCAGCTCAGCGACCGTGCGCTGCGTCTGGTCCGATCCGCTCTCTCGACTCATCAACTCCACCGTGCCCCGGTCTGGCCAGTCCGTCCAGTATCGCTCTGGTCCGTCCCATCAGTGTGATCCAGCCGTCGGAGGATGACACCCTCCCGGAGGGCCCACGGGCAAATCTCCAGCTGCGTGAGTGACAGGGCTCGCATCGTTGCCTCCGCGACCAGGGCACCCGCAACGAGCTGGTGCGCACGCGACGTGCTCACACCTTCCAGCTCGGCGAGGTCACTGGCCGACATCCGGGAAATGAACGCGATCAGCTGCCGCAGGCCTGCGTCGGTGAGCACGCGACGCGCCCTGGGACCGGCAGACGATGGCGCGGCCCCGGTGAGCCGCGCCAGCGTTCGGAAGGTTTTTGAGGTCGCTACCACCCGATCGGGTTCACCCGCGCGTTTCAGCTTCCGCGCCACGGGCGCGAGCTGGTCCGCCAGCCACTCGGTGGTCTCGCGGACCTCCGAGCGCCGGGGCGGGTCCTTCCTGAACCGGGTTCTCGTCAACCGGCCCGCGCCCAGCGGCACGGAGAAGGCCATGTCGGGGTTCTCGTCGCGACCGACAGCAAGCTCCAGCGAGCCGCCGCCGATGTCGAGGCACAGCAGCCTGCCCGCGGACCAGCCGTACCAGCGGCGGACCGCGAGGAAGGTGTAGCGGGCCTCGTCCTCGCCGGACAGGACCTGGAGATCGACACCGGTCTCGCCGCGCACCCGGTCGAGCACCTCGGCGGAGTTGCCCGCCTCGCGCACCGCCGAGGTGGCGAACGCCATCAGGTCTTCACAACCGGACTTCTTGGCCGACGCCTTCGCGCCGGCCACCGCGCGAACGAGCTGGTCAGCGCCCGCCTTGGTGAGCAGCCCCTTGGAGTCGAGCTGCTCGGCCAGGCGCAGGATCGTCTTCTCGGACGTCATCGGAATCGGGTGGGCACCACGATGCGCGTCCACCACGAGGAGGTGGACGGTGTTGGAACCCACGTCGAGAACGCCCAGGCGCACGCCGGAAACGGTACCTGGTCGTGTCCGTCAGGACTCGAACTTGTAACCGAGACCCCTCACGGTGACCAGGTGCCGCGGTGCAGACGGGTCCGGTTCGATCTTCGATCGCAGTCGTTTGACGTGCACGTCCAGCGTTTTCGTGTCGCCCACGTAGTCGGCGCCCCACACGCGGTCGATCAGCTGTCCCCTGGTGAGGACGCGGCCGACGTTGCGCAGCAGGTACTCGAGGAGGTCGAACTCCTTGAGCGGCAGGCTGATGTCCTGGCCGCCGACGGTGACGACGTGGCGTTCCACGTCCATCCGCACCGGACCGGCCTCGAGGATCTGCGGGAGCAGGTCCTCCGACTCGCCGCCGCGGCGCAGCACCGCGCGGATGCGGGCGATGAGCTCGCGCGCCGAGTACGGCTTGGTGACGTAGTCGTCCGCGCCGAGCTCGAGGCCGACGACCTTGTCGATCTCGCTGTCCCGCGCGGTCACCATGATCACCGGCACGGCGGAGCGCTGCCGCAGCTGCTTGCAGACGTCGGTGCCGCTCATGCCGGGCAGCATGAGGTCGAGCAGCACGATGTCGGCACCGTTGCGGTCGAACTCCTCCAGCGCCTCCTGGCCGGTGGCCGCGAGCGCCGCGGTGAACCCTTCCTTGCGCAGCAGGAAGGCGAGCGGATCGGCGAAGGACTCCTCGTCCTCCACGATGAGCACCCTGGTCACAGCTCTCCTCCGTGGTCACCCGCGCCAGTGGGGACGAGGGTCGGGTTGGGTTCGGTCGCCGCGGCGGGAATCCGCAGCGTGAAGGTGGAACCCGTTCCTGGCAGGCTCCACAGCTTCACCTCGCCGCCGTGGTTGGCGGCGACGTGCTTGACGATCGCGAGCCCGAGACCGGTGCCGCCGGTCGCGCGCGATCGGGCCTTGTCGACGCGGTAGAACCGCTCGAAGACGCGTTGCTGCTGGTCCTCCGCGATGCCGATGCCGCGGTCGGTCACGGCGATCTCGACGTGCCCGTCCACGAGCCGCCGGCTCACGCTCACTGGACTGCCGGGCGGCGAGTACGCGACGGCGTTGTCCAGCAGGTTCGTCAGCGCCGTGACGAGCAACGACCGGTCGCCCGGCACGACGAAGCCGCTCGGCTCGTCGGTGGTGATCGAGATGTTGACCGACTCGGCGGCGAGCTTGGACCGCGACAGCGCCTCGTTGATCACGACGTCGATCTCGGTGTCGGACAGCTCCGGCAGCTTCTCCGCGCCCTGCAGGCGGGACAGCGCGATCAGCTCGGTGACGAGCGTGCCGAGGCGGGTGGCCTCCTGCATGATCTTCGCGCTGAACCGGCGGACCTCCTCCTGGTCGTCGCTCGCGTCCAGCACGGCCTCCGCGAGCAGCGCCAGCGCCCCGACCGGGGTCTTGAGCTCGTGGCTCACGTTGGCCACGAAGTCGCGCCGCGTCTTCTCCAGCCGCACGGCCTCGGACTCGTCGGTCGCGTCGACGACGATGAAGTCCTCGATGAGCTGCCTGACCTCGGCGTGCACGGCCTCCGGCTGACGCCCGCCGCGCTGAGTTTCGAGAGGCGAGAGGTCGACGTAGACGACCTCGTTGCTGCTGCGGACGGCTTCCGCGGCCTTGCGCGCACGGTCGTCGATGCGGTTGTTGCGCACGACGCCGAGCTCCTCGGCCCGCGGGTTGTGCAGCACCACGTCGCCGAAGGTGTTGAGCACGACGATGCCGTCGTGGGAGTCCTGGACGATCCGCTGAATCAGATCACCGACCGTGAGTCCGTCCGGCTTCCGAGGGTGCCTCGGAGCGGTGAACCTGCCGACGAAGAATGCGGCGATCACGCCGATGAGCGCGAGGCCGATCGACACAGCGAGGTAACCCGTTGTGGTCACGAAGCGAATGGTAAGCAGCTCAGAGGTGTCTTGGCCTAGTACGACAGCGTGAACCGTGATACCCGCGACACCTCAGTGGACGGTTGTTCCGTCGCTGGTCAGCCCTCGTTCACCCAGTCGTGATGCTTCAAATGCACGCGGGGAGCTTTCGTACGCTTCAGCCGTACGAAAGCTCCCCGCGTGGGAAATCAGCGGCCCTGATTTGCGACGGCCGCGATGGCGTCCTTCGCGGCCTCGGGGTCGAGGTATTCGCCACCCGGCTTGAGCGGCTTGAGGTCCTCGTCCAGGTCGTAGCGCAGCGGGATGCCCGTCGGGATGTTCAGGCCCGCGATGGCCTCGTCGGAGATGCCGTCGAGGTGCTTCACCAGCGCGCGCAGCGAGTTGCCGTGCGCGGCCACGAGCACGGTCTTGCCGGTGCGCAGGTCCGGCACGATCGCCTCGTCCCAGTACGGGAGCATGCGGGCGACGACGTCCTTCAGGCACTCGGTCAGCGGCAGGTTCGGGCCGAGGTCCGCGTAGCGCGGGTCGGTGTCCTGGCTGAACTCGGTGCCCGGCTCGATGGGCGGCGGCGGGGTGTCGTACGACCGGCGCCAGAGCATGAACTGCTCCTCGCCGTAGGTGTCGAGCGTCTGCTTCTTGTTCTTGCCCTGCAGCGCGCCGTAGTGGCGCTCGTTGAGACGCCAGTCGCGACGGACCGGGATCCAGTGCCGGTCGGCGGCGTCGAGCGCCAGGTTGGCGGTCATGATCGCCCGGCGCAGGAGGCTGGTGTGCAGGATCTCCGGCAGGAGACCGGCCTCGCGCAGCAGCTTTCCGCCGCGGCGGGCTTCCTGCTCGCCCTTCTCCGACAAGGGAACGTCCACCCAGCCGGTGAACAGGTTCTCCGCGTTCCACGTGCTCTCGCCGTGGCGGAGCAGCACCAAGGTTCCGACAGACATGGCAGCTAGCCTGCCATGCCGACCCTCCCGCCGTACCCGGCCAGGTCACCGTGATTCACGCCATGGGCGGCTCCGATGAGTTCCCGGCTCGCGCCGGGTCAGCACGGGCATGAGCGATATGGGCAAGGTCGTGGTGAACAGGGCGATGTCGCTGGACGGTTTCATCGCAGGCCCCGGCCACGCGATGGACTGCATCCTCGAGCACCTGAGGGACAACCCGTTTCCCGAGATCATGGAGGCCACCGGCGCCATGCTCGTCGGCCGTGGCACCCACGAGGTCGCCAAACGGATGGCCGCGGCGGACACCGAGTACGACGGCGGACCGGTGTTCGTCCTGACGCACCGGCCGCCGGACGAGCCCGAGCCCGGCGTCACCTTCCTCACCTGCGAGCTCGCCGAAGCCGTCGCCACGGCACGCGCCGCCGCGGGTGGGAAGGCCCTGGAGATCCTCGGTGCCGACCTGGCCACGCAGTGCCTGCGGCAAGGGCTGGTCGACGAGGTTCTGGTGTACGTCCTGCCGGTGCTGCTCGGCGACGGCGTGCGCTTCTCGACCTCGGACCTCGGCAGAGTCGACCTGGAACCGCTCGGCAACACGCAGTCGGGTGCCGTCACGATGCTCCGCTTCCGGGTGCGGAAATGACGAGTGCCCCGGCACACCGCTCGGGTGTGCCGGGGCACTCGCGCGTTCCGCCGGACTCAGGCCTGCTCGCGTGCCCGGAGGTCCTTGCGCAGGATCTTGCCGGACGCCGACTTCGGGATCGCCTCGATGAACTCGACCACGCGGACCTTCTTGTGCGGCGCCACGTGCTCGGCCACGAACGCCATCACGGCTTCCTCGGTGATCGTGGAGTCCGGCTGGCGCACCACGAACGCCTTCGGGACCTCCTCGCCGTCCGCGTCCTTCACGCCGATGACCGCCGCGTCGGCGATCTCGTCGTGGGTCAGCAGCACGGCTTCGAGCTCGGCCGGCGGGACCTGGTAGCCCTTGTACTTGATCAGTTCCTTGACGCGGTCGACGATCGAGACGATGCCGTCGGCGTCGATGATCGCGACGTCGCCGGTGTGCAGCCAGCCGTCGTCGTCGATGGTGGCCGCGGTGGCGTCCGGGTTGTTCAGGTAGCCCTTCATGATGTTCGGGCCCTTGCACCAGAGCTCGCCGCGTTCGCCCACACCCACGTCCTGACCGGTGGCGGGGTCGACCAGGCGGCACTCCAGGTTCGGGATGATCACGCCGACCGTGCCGATCGAGATGTCGTCGCGGCTGTCCGGGATCGCGTGGCTGACCGGCGACATCTCGGTCATGCCGTAGCCCTGCGCGACCCGGCAGCCGATGCGCTTCTTGACCGCGTCGGCGAGGTCCTCGTCCAGCGGCGCGGCGCCGGAGAAGAGCATCTTCATCGGCGACAGGTCGTACTGGTCGACGATCGGGTGCTTCGCCAGGGCGACGGCGACCGGCGGCGCGATGTAGACGCGGTCGGTCTTGTGCTCGGCGATCACACGCAGGAACTCGGGCAGCTCGAACTTCGGCATCGTCACGACGACGCCGCCGATGTAGAGGCCGTTGTTCATGAGGACCTGCATGCCGTAGATGTGGAAGAACGGCAGCACGGCGAGGATGCGGGTGTGCGGGCCGACGTCGGACAGGATCGGGCCGCATTGCACGAGGTTCGCGACCAGGTTGCGGTGCGTCAGCATCACGCCCTTGGGCAGCGCGGTCGTGCCGGAGGAGTACGGCAGCACCGCGACGTCCTCGGCCGGGTCGATCTCCACCTCTGGCACCGGGTGGTCGTTGGCGAGCAGCTCGCCCAGTGACGGGTAGCCCTCGGCCTTGTCCAGCACCACGACGTCCGTGACGCCTGCCTTCGCGGCGCCCGGAGCGGCGTTCGGCAGCAGGACCGAGACGGTGAACAGCATCTTCGCGCCCGCGTCGTGCAGCTGGTGCGCGACCTCGTCGGGCGTGTAGAGGGCGTTGATCGTGGTCGCGGTGGCGCCCGCACGCAGGATGCCGTGGAAGACGACGGCGTAGTAAGGCGTGTTCGGACTGAGGATGCCGACCACGTCGCCCTTGCCGATGCCACGCGCGGCGAGTGCGGCGGCGAGGCGGTCGACGGCTCCGGCGAGCTGGCCGTACGTGAGCGAGGCGCCGGACATGCCGTCGATCAGCGCAACCCTGTCCACCCGGTCGGCGATGTCGCCGAACAAGAGCTGGTGCAGCGACACGTCGGGGATCTCGACGTCGGGGAACGGACTGCGAAAGACCATGCGGCAACCTCATTCACTCGCTGAACACCCAGCCTGTGCGGCTCATCGTGATCCAGCCCACTGAACAGGTCAAGGACCGCTCAATCGCTACAGATACGTTACTTAGCGCGTCTAAATACACTCGAATGGAGCAATCCAAGCACTTGTGAACGCAATGATGCATCTGGGAAGTTGATAGCGCCTCCGCGAGTCGGCTCCCACGCTTACTCGACGAGCGAGAGGCACTTCGCGCGGTTCGTCATCCCCCGTCGGATCGCGTGTCCCGCTTGGGATCCGGAGGCTCCCCCCGTCCACGGACCCACGCAGCGGGGACCTTTGACGCGGGACGGCTCGATGCGACTCCCCCTCTCTCCCGAGCCGTTCCGCGTGTCACAAAGGACCACTCTCAGTAGGACTTGATCACGCTGCTTCGTTCGTTCGAGTGACACGCCTCCGGCGACGCAGAACGTAGATCACCGCCGCTGCGGGCACCCCGAGGACCAGTACGAACGGCAGCAGCGCGCCTACTCCGACGGTGATCGCCTTGAAGATCGTGACCACCGCGTGCCATCCGGAGAGGAACGCGGAAAAGAATCCGGTTTCCTCGGGTGCGGGCGGCGCGATCGGAACGGTGCTGATCTGCACCGTCAGCGTCGCGAGAGCGACCTTGCCCTTCAGCGACTCGCTGCGCCGTTGCATCGACTCGAGCTCGCTCTGCCGCTTGGTCAGCTCACTCTCGACCTGCGCGATCTCCGCCGTGGTCCCGGCGCGCTCGAACAGCACCCGCAGCCGTTCCACGCTGGCCTTCTGCGTCGCGATCCGCGCCTCGACGTCGACCAGCTGGTCGGTGACGTCCTCGCTGCGCACCTCGCTGCGAGTCACCTTCCCGACGCCCCCGAGGTCCCCCACGATCCGATCCAGCTCGGCCGACGGCACGCGCACCGTCACGGACCCGCGTTCCTCGGTCGAGTTCTCCTGGCCCGCGAACCCGCCGGCGCGCTGAGCCCTGTCCTTGACCTCACCGATGGCCTTGAACACGTTGCTGCTGACCAGGTCAACGGTGGCCGTGCGCACCAACTGCCGTTCCTGCTGCTGCACCGGCTGCACGGCGGCCGGCGCCGGCGCGTTCTCCTTGCCCGGCGTGTCCTGCGGCGCCTTCTGCTGCGCCACCTGCGGCGTGGCGGCGTCGTACGCCGCCGATCCGCTCGAGTTGCTCGCGTTGTTGCTGCACCCCACCGAAACCAGGGCCAGCAACGCGACTCCCACCCACAGCACTGGTCTGCCCATGCCCGTCTGACGGTGGCGGGCAGACCTGGGGTTGCCGCCTAGTCCGAAACGAGATGTTGGAAGGCCTGCAGGTTCGCGAGCGATTCGCCGCGCGACACCCGCCACGCCCATTCCCGGCGGATCGCGTCGGCGAACCCGATCTCGAGCAGCGGGTTGAAGTCGCCGTCGGCCGCCTCCAGCACCTGCCCCAGCACGCGGTCGAGCTCGTCCGCCGTCACAGCGTGCTTGCCGACCCGCCCGACCAGGTAGATGTCACCCTCGGCGTCGATCGTGTAGTGCACGCCGTAGAGCCGGGCGTTGCGCCGCAGCAGGAACCGGTAGACGTCCTCGAACGACTGGTCCGGACGCCGGCACACGAACGCCTCGACCAGCAGCGCGTGCGTCGTCTCGACCAGCCACACGTTGGTCTGCAGCTTCTTGGTCCCCGGCAGCGTCACGAAGAACTTGCCCTCGTCACGGCGGTCGTACTTCAGCTCGCGTTCATCCAAAAAGGACTTGATCACGCTGTCCACGCTCAAATGAAAACCTCCCGGCGGAACGCATCTGCCGCCTCCTGGTACCCCGCCAGCAGGGCTTCAGTCGTGCGGTCCCACGAGAAGCGTCGCGCATGCCCGACGGCGTTGCTCGCCAGGTGCTCCCTCTGCGGCAATGCGACCGATCCGATCGCAGCGGCCCACGCGCCGGGCTCGTGCCCGTCGACGAGCACCCCGGACATGCCGTCGTTGACCGCGACCGGCAGCCCGCCGACCGCCGCCGCGACCACCGGCGTCCCGCACGCCTGGGCCTCCAGCGCCACCAGCCCGAACGACTCGTTGTAGCTCGGCACGGCCACCAGGTCCGCGGCCCGGTAGACCTCCGCCAGCGCGGGCCCCGGCTGCGGCGGCAGGAACCGCACCACGTCCGTGATCCCCAGCTGTCCTGCCAGCTCCTCCAGCGCCCTGGGCCGCTCGGTACCACTGCCCGACGGTCCGCCGACGATCAGCACGACCAGCCGCGACCGCAGGCCGGGGTCGCGGACCAGCATCTCGGCGGCCGCGCGCAGCAACACGTCCGGCGCCTTCAACGGCTGGATCCTGCCGACGAACGCCAGCACGACCGCGTCCTGCGGGATCCCGAACAGGTGCCGGGCCGCGGCCTGGTCGCCAGGGGTGAACCTGTCCAGGTCCACGCCGGGTGGCACCACGGCGACCTTGGCCGCGTCCGCGTCGTACAGCTTGATCAGCTCGCTGGCCTCGATGTCGGTGTTGGCGACGAGCCGGTCCGACTCGTTGACCACCTGCTCCTCGCCGATCACGCGCATCCGCGGTTCCGGCGCGTCGCCCTCGGCCAGCGCCAGGTTCTTGACCTTGGCCAGCGTGTGGGCCGTGTGCACGAGCGGTACGCCCCACCGTTCCCGCGCGAGCCAGCCGACCTGGCCGGACAGCCAGTAGTGCGAGTGGATCGCGTCGTAGTAGCCGGGCTCGTGCCGTGCCTCGGCGCGCAGGACACCGGCCGTGAACGCGCAGAGCTGGCCGGGCAGCTCCTCCTTGCCCAGCCCCTCGAACGGCCCGGCGGCGATGTGCCGGACGTGGACGCCCGGCGCCAGCTCGACGACCGGCGGCAGCTCCGACGACGTGGCACGGGTGAAGATCTCCACCTCGACACCGCGCTGCGCCATCCGCGTGGCCGTCTGCACGATGTAGACGTTCATCCCGCCCGCGTCGCCCGTCCCCGGCTGCTCCAGCGGCGACGTGTGGACCGAGAGCACGGCGACGCGCTTCATCGGGCCACCCGCTCGAGGTCGGCGGCGAACTGCTCCGGCCGTTCGAGGAACGGTGCGTGCGCGGTGTCGGGATACAGGCTCAACTCGGCTCCGGGGATCAGGGCGGCGGAGTACTCGGCGGCGGCAGGGGCCACCACCTCGTCTTGAGTTCCGTGCACCACCAGGGTCGGCACGTCGACCGCGGTCAACACGTCAGCGCTGCCCACATCCCTGCGGAACAGCTCACCTCGCACTTTATGGCTCACCGACGTCGCCGCGGCTGTGAGTTCGCCGACCGTCTCAGCTGGTAGGCCGGGTGCCATGGCCCGGCAGAACCGCGCCATCGCCGCGTCGTCGGTGATGGCGGCGGGCAACGCGGCACGCATCACCGGGCCGACGGCGCCTCCAGGGCGGTCGCGCCCGATCTCGGTGATGGCGCTCACGAACACCAGCGCGTTGATCTTCGCGGTGCCGTGGAAGCGGAGGTGGTCGGCGATCACGAGCCCGCCGTAGGACCACCCGACGACGGTCGCGGGCCCGGTGTGATCGAGCACGGCGTCGAGGTCCGCGGCCCACTGAGCGGAGTCGCGGTAGTCGCCGAAGTCGTCGGACTCGCCGTGTCCGCGCAGGTCAACGGCATAAGTCCGGAAATCGGGAAGGTCCCAGACCGCCCCGGACTGCGCCCAGCCGTGGACGAGCACCACCGGCGGCGCGTCCGGCGGCCCTGCCTCACGGACGGCCAGTCGTCCCCCGCCGGCCGCCGTCACGTGTGTCAACTGCACACACGTGCAAACGACCTGGTCGGGGGACGCATTCCCGCTGGTCCTACTTCGCCGCGGACTTGCTCTTCCACTGGTCCCACGGGATCTGCCAGTCGTACCAGTCGAACTGCGGCGGCAGCGTGGTGATGGAGCCGGTCACCTCGACCGGGTCGCCGATCATCGCCGTGTCGTAGTACGCCTTGGCGTCGGCTTCCAGCAGGTTCGCGCAGCCGTGCGAGGTGTTGTTCTTGCCGATGTTGCCCGCGTTGTCGTTGTTCTCGTGGATGAACTCGCCGTGGTTGGAGAACCGGACGGCCCACTTCTTCACGACGTTGGTGTAGCCGTAGCGCGGGTTGTCGAACGAGAACGTGTCGTGCTTCGACATGACCACGAACGTGCCGTTCGGCGTGGTCAGCTCGGGGTCGGCGTCCTTGCCGAACGACGCGGGGTACGAGGCGACCTGCTGGCCGTCGCGCAGGACAACGAGCTGGTGCGTCGGGTTGTTGATCTGCACGACCTGGTTGCGGCCGATGTCGAACTCGGAGCTCACGTCGGCCTTGCCGAACGCGCCGCCGCCGTAGTTGACGCCGTAGAGCTTGGCCTCGACCTTGATGTGGGTGTTCGCCGGCCAGTACTTCTCCGGCCGGTAGTGCACTTCCTGGGCGTTGAGCCAGGCCCAGGTGCCGGTGATGTTCGCCGAGTTGGTGACCTTGAGGGCCTTCTCTACGGTCGCCTTGTCCTGGACCGGCGCCTCGAACTTGACCATGATCGGCGCCGCGACGCCCACGGTCTGGTTGTCACCGGGCCAGAGCGTCGCGCGGGTCTGCGAACCGGGCGCGACGGTCGTGAACGAGCCCTTGAGCTCGACCGGCTTGCCGTCGGTGCCGACGACCTTGCCGGTGTAGTTGTACGTCTTGCCGTAGCCCAGCGGCTCGGCCGTGGTCCAGCCGGACTTGTCCTCGGTGAGGGTGCCCTTGACGTCCTTGCCCTCGGGCGACTTCAGCGCGACGGACTCGATCTTGCCGTCCACCACGGTGACCTGGACCGGCGTTGTGACCTGCACGTCCTTGGTGCCGTCCACCGGGGACAGGGTCACCTTCGCGGACGGCAGCGAGCTGTCCGCCTTCGGCGACCCCGTCTCCACACTCGAGCACCCGGTCAGCAGCGTCAGCCCAGCGACCAGCGCAGCAAGTGTTCTCTTCACGGTTTCGACCTCCCACCATGGTGGACGTGCAGGACCATGTGACGGTGCGAGTGACGTCGGTCACACCGTTCCTGGCAGCCTACGATCGAGATCGTGAATCGACCTGTCGCAGTAGTGACCGGAGCAAGCGCGGGCATCGGTGAGGCCACCGCCCGGCGGCTCGCCGCCGAGGGTTTCCACGTGGTGCTCGGCGCACGTCGCCTGGACCGTCTCCACGTTATCGCGAAGGAGATCGACGGGACCGCCATCGAGCTGGACGTGACCGACGAGGCCTCCGTCGCCTCCTTCGCCGACGGGGTACCCGAGGCGAACGTGCTCGTGAACAACGCGGGTGGCGCGCGCGGGCTGTCGACCGTGGCCGAGGGTGATCCCGCCGAGTGGCGCTGGATGTGGGAGGCGAACGTCCTCGGCACGCTGCTCGTGACCAAGGCGTTCATCCCGAAGCTGATCGCGTCCGGGGACGGGCACATCGTGTCCGTGACGTCCGTCGCCGCACGTGACGCGTACGACAACGGTTCCGGCTACACCAGCGCCAAGCACGCGCAGTCGGCGTTGCACCGGACGTTGCGCGGCGAGCTGCTCGGCCGGCCGGTGCGGGTCACCGAGATCCTGCCGGGCATGGTCGAGACGGACTTCTCCGCCAACCGGTTCGGCGGGGACACCGAGCGCGCGGCCAAGGTCTACCAGGGCCTCACGCCGCTCACGGCCGACGACGTGGCGGACGTGATCGCGTTCGCGGTCACCCGGCCGTCGCACGTGAACCTCGACGAGATCGTGCTCAAGCCGCGCGCTCAATTCTCCGCGACTCGGGTGCACCGCGATCTCTAGGATGAATTTCGGCGGGGCAGGGGGCTCCGCCGTTCTCATCCTGGGGGTTACACATGATCAAGAAGTTGGTGGCGGCGGTCGTGACCGTCGCGGCGCTGGTGCTCGCGTTCGCTCCGGCGGCATCGGCGGCGGAGTGCGGCATTCCGCAGGCCGTCCCGGGCTGCACGGGCGGCTACTGAGCCTTTCGTGACTCGGGTACGCCGGGCGTGAGCAGTTCCACGTCCAGCTGACGCAGGACGGGCTCGATGGGGTTCGCGAATCCCGTCGAGCCCGATCCGGCGACGTACAGGCCGACCACCCTGTTGTCGGCGTCGACCAGCACCGCGCCGCTGTCGCCGTGGTCGCCGAAACGGTCGGACGAGTGCACGCGGATCTGGTCGCGCAACGTCCTGACGCCGAGCCCGTCGCCGAAGTCCAGGCGCAGCGTCGCGTCCGTCGACGCGATCACGCCATCGGTGAGTTCCGTCGTGCGGCCGCGTTTCCGGACTGTCGAGCCGACAACGGCTTTCGCAGAGCCCGTGATCGCGCCGATGTCGAGGACCTCCGCGCGGAACGGCCGGTTGCCCATCCGCAGCCCCGCCGCGCACACCGACCCGGCGAGCGCCGCGCGGTCGAGCACCGCGACCTGGTCGGCACCGGGCACCCCACCGTCCACTCTGGACGGATGCACGAACTCGTCGCCCACCGACCACGAGTCGTCGACACAGCCGACGTGAAAAGTGGTGAGCCCCAACACCTTCCGCGGCTCGTCGTTGGTGACCGCGAATGCGCCGAGCGTGCCGGCGATCACGTACTCACCGGCCGTGGGGACCTCGGGAGGAACGACCCTGATCGACCGTGCGGGGCCGATGCTGATGCCGCCGCGCAGCACCGGATGCCGTTCCGCCACAACGGGATCGACGTCAGCGGCGCGGGTGAGCCCTGCACGGTGCAGCACGATCGACTCCGCCACCACGTCGGTCGGGACGCCGCTCACCTCCGGCGGGATCTGCTGCGGATGGTCAGGCCCCTTGGCGCACACGTAGACCACGATCGCGGCCCGGCCGGTCGGGCGGCCGCCGGTGATCTTCTCGCCGATGTCGACGCCGATCACACCGGGCCGGGACAGGAACTCGTCTTCCACCATGCGCTTGATCGGCCGGATGACCTCTCGCGCGTTCTCGCCGAGGTAGCTCATGGCGACCTCCGTTCCGCCCGCGGGCCCTACCTCAATGAAACGCGCAAGGTAGCGGTTGGTCACACGGAGTCACCCGAACAGCCCTAGAGCTGAACGCCTACGAAAACGGGTTCCGGGTGCAGTTCCACGCCGAACGCCGCCCGCACCCCGTCGCGCACCTCGCGCGCCAGGTCGAGCAGGTCCTCGGTGGACGCACCACCGCGGTTGGTGAGTGCCAGCGTGTGCTTGCTGGACAGCGACACCCGGCCACCGGGGCCCTGGTGGCCCTTGCGGAAGCCCGCCCGTTCGATCAGCCAGGCGGCGGAGAGCTTCCTGAAGCCCTGGCCCGCGGGGTAGGTCGGCACGTCGACGTCGGCACCGAGACGTTCGGCGATGCGGATCAGCACGCTCGAGAGGGTGGCGTCGTCGATGATCGGGTTGGTGAAGAACGAGCCGGCGCTCCACGTGTCGGGGTCGGCGGGGTCGAGCACCATGCCCTTGCCGCGGCGCAGCTCCAGCACCGCCTTGCGGGCCTCGTCGGCCGGAACGCGATCACCTTGCGCCACACCGAGAACGCGCGCCAGCTCGGCGTAGCGGATGGGGGCGGACATGCCGCCGGCGGTCAGCGCGAACCTGGTGCGCAGCACGACAGCGTTGTCGGTGCCCTTGAGCACGCTGGTGCGGTAGTCGAGGCCGAGCTTCGCGGCGGGCACCTGGTGCACCTTGCCGCTGCGCCGGTCCAGGAGATCCACCGACTGCAGCACCTGGGAGATCTCGACGCCGTACGCGCCGACGTTCTGCACCGGAGTGGCGCCGTTCAGGCCGGGGATGCCGGACAGGCACTCGAGGCCGCCGAGACCCTGCGCGACCGCCTCGGCGACGACCGCGTCCCACTCCTCGCCCGCCTCGACGGTGAACTGGACGATGCCGCCGCCCAGCGGGTCGAGCCGGAAACCCTTGGTGGCGACGTGCACCACGGTGCCGTCGAAGCCGCCGTCGGAGATCACGAGGTTCGATCCGCCGCCGAGCACGAGGACCTTCTCGTCGGCGGCGGCGTCGGCTGTTCGCACGGCTTCGACCAGCTCAGCGGCGGTCGTGGCGTGGACGAACCGCGCGGCCGGGCCACCGAGTCGGAGCGTGGTGCGCTCGGCCAGAGGTACGGACTGCGTGGTGGTCACAGACGTCAACGGTAGCCTCCGCGACATGGCACGCCGCATCGAGCACCACACCACGTCACCCCATTCGGCGGAGAAGGTCTTCGGCGCGTTGGTCGACGAGACGTATCTGCGCGACCGCCTGGCCGCGATCGGCGGCAACGACGCCGAGCTCGTGACGTTCACCACCACCGACACCAGGACGTCCTACCAGCTGAAGCAGGGTGTGCCTGCCGAGCACCTGCCGTCGATCGCCAAGTCGCTGCTGGGCGGCGACCTCGTGATCCAGCGCGTCGAGAACTGGGCCGCGCTCGCGGGCACCGTCGAGGTGACGATCAACGGCGTGCCCGGCCGGCTGGACGGCGGATTCACCATCACGGACAACGGTTCCGGTTCGAAGCTCTCCCTCGCGGGGGAGGTCAAGGTCAGCATCCCGCTCATGGGCGGCAAGCTCGAGAAGCTGATCGCCGAGCAGGTCGTCGTGCTGCTGAACAAGGAGAGCGAGTTCACGTCGGAATGGCTCGCAAACCGCGGCTAGCGGCCGGCCGGGCCAGAGCGCTCGGCCTGCCGACGCGCGGCACGACCAACCCGAACCGCCTGCGCAGGGTCGACCGGTGGATGACGGGGACGCTGTCCGGCTTCCTGCTGGACGCTGCCGATCCGCTCGTGGTCGACCTCGGGTACGGCTCGTCGCCGATCACCACCGTCGAGATGGCCCAGCGCCTGCGCACGGTGCGGCCTGACGTGCGCGTGCTCGGGCTGGAGATCGACACCGACCGGGTCGAGGCCGGCAAGGCGGTGGCCGATCCGCCGTGGCTGGACTTCCGGCGCGGCGGCTTCGAGCTCGCCGGCGCGCGGCCGGTGTTGTTGCGCGCTTTCAACGTGCTGCGCCAGTACACCGAGGAGCAGGCCTTCGAGGCGTGGGACACCATGCTGTCGCGCATGGCTCCCGGCGGGTTGATCGTCGAGGGCACGTGTGACGAGATCGGCCGCCGGTGCACGTGGGTGACGCTGTCGTCCGAGGGGCCGTTGACGTTCACGCTGGCGTGCAAGCCGTCCGGGATCGAAGTGCCGTCCGACCTCGCCGAGCGGCTGCCCAAGGCGCTGATCCACAAGAACGTGCCCGGCGAGCGTGTGCACGCGTTGCTGGCCGAGCTGGACGCGTGCTGGGCGACCGCGGCGCCGTTCGCTCCCTTCGGGCCTCGGGCGCGGTGGGTGGAGTCGGCGCGGCTGCTGGCCTCGCGCGGCTGGCCCGTGGTGGACGACCGGCGTCGTTGGCGCCTCGGCGAAATCTCGCTCGAATGGGCGGCCGTCGCGCCCTAGGGTGGTTTCGTGGACTTCGTCGCGCAGATCGAGACCCAGGCTTCGTTGATGCGTTCCGCCGTCGTGAAGGCCGGCAAGGACGCGGAGGTTCCCTCGTGTCCTGGATGGACGGTGCTGGACCTCGTTCGGCACCAGGCAGCGGTGCACTCGTGGGCGGCGAAGGCCGTCGTCACGCCGGTCGAGGCCGGCCTGCCCGAGTTCCCGAAGCCGCCGCAGGACTTCGACGAGGCGCTCGCCTGGTGGGACACCGAGCTTTCCGTGCTGCTGGAACGGCTGCGCGAGACGCCTCCGGACAGTCCGGCGTGGACGTTCGACGGCACCCACCGTGCGAGCTTCTGGCCGCGCAGGCAGGCGCACGAGACGTCGATCCACCGCCTGGACGCCGAGCTCGCGACCGGCCACGACGTGCCGACGCTGCTGTTCGACTCCGAGTTCGCCGCCGACGGCATCGACGAGTTCCTCACCGTGATGGTGCCGCGGCAGCTGCAGCGGGGCCGCGTGATCGAGGGCACCGGCCGGCTCGTGGTGCACGCCGCCGACGCGGGCCGCACGTGGGAGGTGCAGCTCACCAAGGGCGAACCTCTCGTGGTCACCGCCGCGCACGACTCGGCGATCGACTCCGACGCGACCCTCGCGGGCACCGCCGACGCCATCTACCGCAAGTTGTGGGGCCGACCGAGCCACGCGATCGTGTCCGGCGACGAGTCCCTGTTGGCGGCACTGCCGAGGCCGTGAATACTCATGCGGCGTGTCATCGCCTGAGCGTCGCTATGTGATCACCTTCGGCTGCCCGGACCGCACCGGCATCATCGCGAGGATCTCGTCGTTCCTCGCGGAGAACGGCGGCTGGATCGTCGAGGCCGCCTACCACACCGACCCGGAGACGGGCTGGTTCTTCACGCGCCAGGAAGTCCGCGCGGACTCCCTGCCGTTCGGCGTGGACGAGCTGCGAGAGCGCTTCGGTGAAGTGGCGCACTCGCTGGGCGCGCAGTCGACGTGGACCGTGACCGACACGGGCGACCGCAAGCGCGTGGTGATCCTGGTGTCGAAGGAAGGCCACTGCCTGTACGACCTGCTGGGCCGCGTCGCGACTGGCGAACTGCCGGTGGAGATCTCCGCGGTCATCGCCAACCACCCGGAACTGGGCGACGTCACGCGCGCCCACGGCATCCCGTTCCACCACGTGCCGTTCCCCGCCGGCGACCCGGAGGGCAAGCAGGCCGCCTTCGCCCAGCTGCGCCGGCTGGTCGACAAGCACGACCCGCACGCGGTGGTCCTGGCCCGCTTCATGCAGATCCTGCCGCCGGAGCTGTGCGCGGCCTGGACGGGCCGCACGATCAACATCCACCACAGCTTCCTGCCGTCGTTCATCGGCGCCCGTCCGTACCACCAGGCACACCGCCGCGGCGTGAAGCTGGTAGGCGCCACGTGCCACTACGTCACGGCGGACCTCGACGCGGGGCCGATCATCGAGCAGGACGTGCTGCGCGTGCACCACGGCGACTCCGTCGCGGACATGGTGCGCAAGGGCAGGGACATCGAGAAGGTCGTGCTGGCGCGCGGGCTGCGGTGGCACCTGGAGGACCGGGTGCTGGTGCACGGCAACCAGACGGTGATCTTCTGACGCGTCACCAGCTCTCCTTGCGGTAGACGGCCTGCTCGGCGAAGTCCTCCTCCGGCCGCACGGCCTTCTTCTGGCCGCGCTGCCCAGATCCCGCGACGATTCGAGAGAAGACGACGCACCGCGCACCCCGGCTGCGATGGCGGCAGGAGTGCGCCGTGCGTGCCGAACTCAGATCTTGGCCGCAGCCCTTCCGACGGCCTCGACCAGCCACCCGGCGTCCGCGGCCGTCATGACGGCAGGCGGGGTGAAGCTCACCGTCCGGCCGCGGAAGTCCGCGAGCACCCGCAGGCGCAGCAGCTCGCCGGTGAACACGTCGGCGGCGCGCTTGTCCGGCAGTTCGACGCCGAGCAGCAGGCCGCGTCCGGTCGCGTGGGCCTTGCCCGCCACGACGGCGCGCAGTCCGTACAGCAGCTCGTCGCCGAGCAGCGACGCCCGTTCCACCAGGCCCTCGGTGGCGATGACGCGCAGGCAGGCGTTGACGGCGGCGGAGGCGAGCGGCGACACGGCTTCCGGGCCGCGCCACAGCGGCACCTCGACGTGGGCTGACGCCACGACCGCGGCGATCGGAAGCACGCCGCCGGACAGGCCCTCGCCCACCAGCAGGATGTCCGGGGTCACGCCGTCGATGTCGGAGCCCCACCACACGCCGAGGCGGCCCAGGCCCGTGCGCGTCTCGTCGACGACCAGCAGGGCGTCGTGCTCGCGGCACACCTCGGCGATCGCGCTCAGGTAGCCGGAGGGTGGGAGCGAGACGCCGCGGACGGGTTCGACGAGCACGCAGGCGGGCGGGCCGGAGGCCAGGACAGCGCGCAACGAGTCGATGCCGCCGTACGGGACCTCGCCGGTGGTCAACACACGTGGGCGGCCGTTGGCCTGGGCCAGGGCCACGGCGAACTGGGCGGCTTCGGACGCCGACGGGAAGACGTGCACGTGGTCGAGGCCGTTGGGGGTGACCAGGTCGAGCATGAGGCGGTCCAGCAGCGACGGACGGCGCACCTGGCCGACCACCGCCTGCACCACGGCAGGATGGGCGTGGCCGAGCAGGGGGACTCCGTAGCCGCCGCAGTCCAGGTACTCGACGCGGTGGGGATCCACCACTCGGGCGCCACGGGCGGCGCAGCCGGTCAGCTGTTCGGTAGCCATTGCGGGGAACCTTTCCTGGGCAGCGCGGCCCACGGCCGCTCGACGGACGACGAGCGGACCTCAGTTCCCACAACTCATTCGGATTCCGCGGCCAGATGGTTCGGCGGCGGCATAGGCTTTTTCCCGTGCGGATCGAAATCACCGACCTCGAGCAGCTGCGGGCAGAGCCTGACCTGCGCAAAGCGGTCATCATCGGGCTGGACCTCACCCGCGAGGACGTGCGGGTCCCGTTGGACGGAGCGCTGCTGCTCGGCTGCACCCTCAGCGAGACGATGCAGCGCCGGGCGGAGGCGGCCGGAGCGTTGATCTTCCCGGTGATCCCGGACCTGCCGTACGACGTGTACCGGTCGTCGCTGTACACGCCGGCCGAGCTGTTCGCGGGCTTCGACCCGGCGAACCCCAAGTCGTACGCGGACACCCCGGACGCGGTGATCTACCAGCACAGCAAGCAGCAGGGCCACCACCCCGACCCGTTGCACGCGCTGGCCGAACGCCTGCACGACCACTCGATCACCGAGGCGCTCGACGAGACGCTGACGGGCTCGCCGGTCGCGGTCATGGGCGGTCACGCGCTGGCCCGCGGCTCGGACGGCTACCGCAACGCCGTCGAGCTCGGCGCCGCGCTGGGCAGAGCCGGTTTCACCGTGCTGACGGGCGGCGGACCGGGCGCGATGGAGGCGGTGCCGCTGGGTGTGCGGCTCGGCGAGGCCGACAAGGACGTCCTCGACGCCCTCGCGCAGGCACCGACGTTCGGTCACGACGACGAGTCGATCGGCCGGTGGCTCGCGGCGTTCCCGGAGATCCCCAGCTTCGACACGCCGCGCACGATCGGCATCCCGACCTGGTTCTACGGCCACGAGCCGCCCAACGCCGCCTGCGAGCTGCACGCCAAGTACTTCGCGAACTCGGTGCGCGAGGAGGGCCTGCTGACCGTCGCGACCGGCGGCATCGTCTACACGCCTGGCAAGGCGGGCACGGTCCAGGAGGTCTTCCAGGACTTCACGCAGAACTACTACGGCAGCGTCGGCCCCGCTGCGCCCATGGTGTTCCTGGGCAAGGCGTTCTGGACCGACGAGGTGCCCGCAGCGCCGCTCGTGCAGAAGCTGGCGGCTGGCCGGGAGGCCGAGCAGTGGATCCTCGTCACCGACGACGCGGACGAGGCGATCGAGCTACTGGTCAAGTACGCGGGCTAGCTCCGGCAGGACCTCGGCGCCGGGCAGCTTCATCAGCACGTCGCCGGGGATGAGGATCTTGCTGCCCCGGATGCCGCTGCCCACGACCAGCTCAGGGGCGGCGGCCACCTCCGGCGACACCAGGATCGGCCAGTCCGCGGGCACGCCGATGGGCGTGATGCCGCCGTACTCCATGCCCGTCAACGCCACGGCCTCGTCCATCGGCGCGAACGACGCCTTGCGCGCGTCGAGGCGTTTGCGGATCACACCGTTGACGTCCGCGCGCATGGTCGCCAGCACCATGCAGGCCGCATAACGGATCTCGCCGCCGCGCTTGCCTGCCACGACCACGCAGTTCGCCGACGCTTCGAGCGGCGAGCCGTAGTGCGCGCAGAACTCGGCGGTGTCAGCCAGCGAGCCGTCGATCGGGGCGACGGCGACGCGATCAGCGCCGTCCAGGTTCTTCAGCGCGGCCTCGACGGGTGCGGGCACCAGGTCGAGACGCGAGAGCACGGGTACGGGTTCCAACGATCCAGCGATGGTCCACACGCGAACCATCCTGCCAAACTCGGTTTGACCTTGACGTTACGTCAACCCTTACCTTCGAGACCAAGCGCGAAGGGGGAACCGGAATGGCCTGGTCGATCGCCCAGGTGGCCCGGATGTCGAAGGTGACGTCCAGGACGCTGCGGCACTACGACTCGATCGGGCTGCTGTCGCCGGCCTGGGTCGGTGACAACGGCTACCGCTACTACGAGAAGGAGCAGGTACACCGCCTGCAGCAGATCCTGCTGCTGCGCGACCTGGGCCTCGCCCTCGACGTGGTGGCGGACATGTTGAACGGCACGGACCAGCTGACGATCCTGCGCAACCACCACCGGTGGCTGCAGGACGAACGCCGTCGGCTGGACCGGCTCGCCGGCACCGTCGCGCGCACGATCGCCGAACTGGAAGGAGGGGACGAGGTGAAGATGGAAGAGCTGTTCGACGGCTTCGACGCCGCCAAGCAGAAGGAGTACGAGGCGCAGCTCGTCGAGCGCTTCGGCGACGGCGTCAAGGAGCACATCGCCGACAGCAGGAAGCGCTGGCAGGGCGCCACGAAGGCGGACGCGGACAGGTTCCTGCGGGAGTGGCAGGACATCGTCACGCGGGCAACGGAGCTGTTCACGGCCGGTGTCGCGGTCGACGCGCCCGAAACGCAGGAGCTGATCGACCGGCACCACCGGTGGATCTGTCTGTCCTGGACGCCCAACCGGGAGTCCTACTCGGGACTCGCTGACCTGTACCTCGAGGACGAGTTCAGGCCACAGCTGGACGCCCAGGCCGAGGGCACTGCCGAGTGGATGAACGCCGCGATGAAGCACTACGCGCAGACGCGGCTCTAGAGAACCGAGCAGGGGCTGCAGACCCTGCTCACTCCAGCCCGAACGCCTTCAGGGCCTCCCGGTCGAACGCGGGAAGGTCATCGGGGTTGCGGGACGTCACGAGCGTCCACCCGTTCAGCTCGCACACCCGAACCTCCTGGTCAGCCCAGTCACCGCCCGCGTTGCGGATGTCGGTTCGTAGGCTCGGGAACGAGGTGAGCTTCTTGCCGCGCACCACGTCGGCCTCGACCAGCAGCCACGGCCCGTGGCAGATCGCCGCGATCGGCTTGCCGGCCGCCACCAGGGCCTTCACCAGCCGGACGGCGTCGGAGTCCATTCGCAGGAAGTCCGCGTTGGCCACACCACCTGGGATGACGGCTCCGTCGTAGTCGTCCGCGACGGCATCGGCGTACGTGGTGTCGACCGGGAACGCGTCGGCGGGCGTGAGGTGGTTGAACCCGCGAACCTCACCGAGCTTGGGCGCGAGCAGCCGCGGGACTCCGCCCGCCTTCTCGACGTGCGCCCACGGGTCGGTGAGCTCGACCTGCTCGATGCCCTCCGTGTCGACCAGGAATGCGATCTTCTTCTGTTCGGCCATGCACTTCGGCTACCCGGTGAAGAAGTCGACCAATCGGTGCCGCACCTCGGCGCGGTGGGTGATCAGCGGCGAGGGTGAGTCGATCAGCCACAGGTCGCCGTTGGGGAACGCCGCCGCGGTCGCCTTGGCCACGTCCTCGGGGTGCAGCGGATCACCGACAGCCCCGATGACCAGCACCGGAATCGAAACGTCCGCCAACAGCGAGGCGTCGGCGACGGCGACCTGGCCGGGCAGTTGCTCGGCGGCCGCCGACAGACGGGTCAGCGCCCGCCGCCGCTCGGCGACGTAGATCGGCGGTCCGACCGTCAGGTCGGAGAGCTGCTGCAACGTGAACGGCTGCCGCGGCTGGTCCAGCACGGCGGGGAGCAGCAGCGCCACCCGCTGGAAACGATCGGGTTCGAGGGACAACAGCCGCACCAACGCCCCGGCGCCGAGCGAGACGCCGACGGCGTGATCAGCGGAAACGGTCGCCAGGTCGGCGGCGATCGTGCCGTAGTCCCAGTAGCCGGGCGGTGCGTCGGGCGCCTCGCCGTGCGAAGGCAGCGTGACGACGACGCGGGTGCCGGGCAGTCCGGAGGCGGGGATCCTGGCCTCGCCCGGCGTGGCGCCGAGGCCGGGCGCCACCAGCGTGACGGGTGAACCGGTGCCGTAGGAGTGCGTGATCACCAGCGTGGGCCGCGCTGGACCTCGATCAGCTTCGGGCGCACGTCGACCATGTACACGAGCACGGCGACGAGACCCGCGAGCCAGAAGATCGAGCCGACGCCGCCGGGTGAGAAGAGCAGCATCGCGGCCGCTCCGCCACCGGTGATGCCGAGCCAGGCCGGCTTCGTCAGTCTCTCGGCCGCGGTGAACGCGTCGACGCGCTGGGCGAGCGCGTGGAAGAACGCGAACAGCCCGAGGATCGTGAACCCCAGGTCGGCGAAGAAGTACACGATGCCGTCGAGGTTCCAGAAGCTGAAGGTCGGCACGTAGAACACGAGCCCAGACTACGTGCCGGTACGGCAAGAGGGGAGCACGCCCGTGCTCGGGGTCTGGGGTGCCCCAAGATGACACGACAGACGACGTGGTCCGCGCTTTCCGCGGACACACGTCGCCTGAGGTTGTCGCTGCTCCCCTCTCGGAGGACTTCAGCGACTCACTTGGTGGTGTTCGTCGTGGTCGTCTTCTTCGCCGCGGTGGTGCTGCGGGTGGTCGTCGCCGGCTTGCGCGGCGCGGTGCGGTTCGCGGCCTTGCGGGTGGTGCTGCGGACCTCGTGCGCGGCCTCGCCACCGACCTCGACGATCTCCTCGGCCAGCTTCTCGGCGCCTTCCTCGACCTCGTGGGCGACCTTCTCGCCGACCGAGCGGGTGCGGCGGGTCACCTTGCCGAGGACGTCGTCGGCGAGCACACGGGCGTCGGCGGCGGCGGACTCGGCGCGCTTCTGCGCGGCCTCGACGGCGTGCTCGACCTGCTCGACGGCCTGCTTGACCTGCGGCTGGGCCTTGATCTGCTCCAGCGTCTGCTCGCCCTGCTCAGCGAGGTAGGTGTACAGGTTCACCGCGGAGGCGGTGTAGGCGTCGACCAGCTTCTTGAGCTCGGCCGGCTGCAGCTTCTCGCGCAGGTCCTTGAGCTCGGCGGGGAGGTCGGCAGCCTTGGTCTGGGCCTCTTCCGCGCGCTCCTTGGCCTTGTTCAGCGCCTCGACGACCGCCTTGGCGGCGAGGTCACCGGCGCCGAGCGCGGCGAGCAGGGCCTGACGCGCGGCGTGCGCGGCCTGCTCGGCGGTCTTGCGGACGTCGTCCTGGGTGAGCTTCGGCATGGAGATCACTCCTCCTTGTTCTTGGCGGCGTTCTCCCGCCTGAAAGATTCGTAAACGTCGAGCAGCACCTGCTTCTGCCGCTCGGTCAGATCGGTCGCGGCGACGATGGCGTCCGCCAACGCACCGCCTTCGCGCTGCTGGAGGATCCCGGCCTCGACGTAGAGCACCTCGGCCGAGATGCGCAGTCCCTTGGCGATCTGTTGCAGGATCTCCGCGGATGGCTTGCGCAGTCCTCGCTCGATCTGGCTGAGGTATGGGTTGGAGACACCCGCTTGCTTCGCCAACTCGCGTAACGAGATCTTCGCGTTGTTGCGTTGTTCGCGGATGTACTCACCGATGTTGCGGCCGAGGTCCGCGACTGCTTTGTCGATGGACTTGTCCACTGTTCCCGCTCCCGTTCCTCGTGCCACCAACTACGTTAGCGCTGAGTGCTAGCTCTTGCAAGCACCCTGCTAGCAACCGCTGCGTGTGCTCGACCACAGGGATACCGTTGTGGGTGACATGGACGACGCCGGGGCCTTGCGCGCCGAGCTGGCGGACCACCTGCTCGGTGACGGCGCGCTGCGTGATTCCAGGTGGCTCAAGGCTTTCCGCACGGTTCCGAGGCACGAGTTCCTGCCGCGCTTCTACCGTCAGCTGCACAGCGGTGACTGGGAACTGGTCACCGCGAAGCACCCGGACTGGCTGAAACTCGTCTACGCCGACCGGGTTTGGGTTACCCAGTTCGACGGCGACGACACGGTGACCGGCGGCACACCGACGTGTTCGTCGAGCATGCCCACGATCATGGCGATCATGCTGGAGGCGCTGGAGGTCCACAACGGACAGTCGGTGCTGGAGGTGGGCACCGGCACCGGCTACAACGCGGCTCTTCTCTGCCACGTCGTGGGTGACGCGAACGTGACCACGATCGACGTAGACCCGAACATCTCCGGGCGGGCGCGAGAACACCTGCTGTGCAACGGGTTCTTCCCGACGTGCGTCACGGGCGACGGCGCGCTCGGCCATCCGGAGCGCGCGCCGTACGACCGCTTGCTCGCGACCTGCTCCGTCTCGACCATCCCGACCGCCTGGCTGGAGCAGACCCGGCCGGGTGGCCTGGTCGTCACGACGTTGCACCGCCCCATCGGCGCGGGCCTGGTCAAGATCGAGTCGAACGGCGACGGCACCGGCGAGGGCCGCGTGCTCGTCGAGGACGGCCGCTTCATGCCCTTGCGCGCGCACGCCCGTCCTCCGGCGCTCGCGGGTTCCGGCGCGTTCGACCGCCGCGCCACCACGTTGCCGCTGAACACCGTGGTCGACCCGACCAGCCCGTTCGAGTTCTTCGCCGGCATCGCGCTGCCCGGCGTCGTCGCGGGCCACGACTGGCTCGCCCATCCGGACGGTTCGTGGGTGCACCACCGCGGCTCGCACGTCGACCAGGCAGGCCCCCGCCACCTGTGGGACCTCGCCGAACGGGCCGTCGCCGAGTGGCACGACCTCGGCAAGCCCCGCAGGCACCACTTCGGGATCACGGTCGGGCGCGACGGCCAGTTCCTGACGCTGAACGACCACAGGTGGCGACTGTGATCACGAACGAACGTCACGACACGGGTCACTGAATCGACACCTGGCAGATGCGGTGCGTCATGATGCGACGCATGTCCAGATTCCGTCAGCAGGCGCTGCTGACCGGCTGCGTGCTGACCGCGTTGCTCACCGCGGCCGGTCTGTTCGTGACCGACCACGGCATCAACCCGCACTTGTGGCTGATCGTCCTCGCACTGGCGTTCCTGGGCTTCCTGGCTTTACTCGACCCGTGGGTCCGCCGCAGGCACAACGCCGCGCTGAGCACCGACGAGCACCTCGACGCCGCGTGCAGGGAGCTCGCGATCGGCCTGCAGGCGCAGTGGAACGAGGAGGTGCGCTCACGCGGCCTCACCGACCCCGACGTGCTCGACCTGCACTGGACCGCCCCCGAGCTGGACGTGAGCGCCGAGCCGGACGCACCTCCCGGACGCAGTGACGCGGTGGTCGGCGCGTTCGAACGGCAGATCAACCGCCGGATGGTCATGCTCGGCGAGGCCGGCACCGGCAAGACGACCGTCGCGATGCTGCTGACGTGCGGCCTGCTGGACCGCTACGACGGCGGCATGGTTCCGGTGCTGCTGCCGCTGTCGACGTGGAACCCGGCGGTCGAGGACATCCGCACGTGGCTCACCCGCAGGCTGTACGAGGACCATCCGGCGTTGCGCAACACCGAGCTGTACGGCAGCTACGCCGGCGACTTGCTGGTCGAGCAGCAACGCGTGCTCCCCGTTCTGGACGGTCTGGACGACATCCCCGACCACCAGCGCGCGAACGCTCTCGCGCGCATCGCGAAGGCCTTCCCCGCGAGCCGGCCGCTCGTGCTGACCTGCCGCACCGCCGAGTACGAGCAGGCGGTGCACGACGCCGGTCCGCTGCCCGGCGCCGACGTCGTCGAGATGGCCCCGCTCGACTTGGAGGAGGTCGCCGCCTACCTGCGGGCCAGCGCGGACACCGTGGGCGCCGCGCGGTGGGAGCCGGTGTTCATCCAGCTGCGGGAGGAACCGGACGGCAGGCTCGCCGACGCGCTGTCCACGCCGTTGACGATGTGGCTCGCCAGCATGGTGTACGCGGACAGCGAGGCCGAGCCGACCGAACTGCTCGACCGCGGTCGTTTCCCGGACGCGCGGGCGATCTCCGACCACCTCTGCGACGAGCTGGTGTCACGGGCGTTCGGCAACAGGGCGTTCGCGCACCACGCCAAGGCCACGCAGGTCTGGCCACGCGACAGGGCCCGCCGGTGGCTCGAGTTCCTCGCCCACGAGATGCGTGACCGCGACATCCGCGAACTGGCGTGGTGGGAGCTGCGCCGGTCGGTCGGCAACACGTGGCTCGCGCTGCTCGGCGCGCTGGTGCTGGGCGCGATCGGCGGGTTCGGCGTCGCCTGGCTGATGGCGTACTCGATCACGCCGTCGCTCGCCCCGATCACCGGTCTGGTGGCGGGCATCGGTGTCGGTGCGGCGGCGCTGACCGCGTCGCAGGAACGCAAAGCCAAGCCGCGCCTGGGAATCTGGCGCAGTCTTCTGCTCGTGCCGGGCGTGCTCGGACTTGCCGCCGGCCTGGTTTTCGGTGCGCTGTACGGACTTTCCGCAGGACTCGTGGCCGGTCTCGGGCTCGCCGTGGCGGTCGCGCTGCGGTTCGCCCTGTCGAGCTCGGCCGAGCTCTCCCAGGCCTCCAGTCCTCAGTGGACGATGTCGCGCGACCGGATCGCGGTGTGGACCGGATCTCTCACGCTGGCCGTGGTTTTCGGCTCGGCGGCGGCGCTGGTGTTCGGTCCCGGGCAGTCGGGCATGGTCGGGCTCGGGCTCGCGTCCGGGCTGATGCTCGGCTTCGCGCTGGCCGTGCTGCACCTGCGCTGGTGGTGGTTCACCGTGGCGCGGATCTGGTTGGCCTTGCGCGGAAAGCTGCCCTGGGAGCTGATGGTCTTCCTGGAGGACTCGCGCAGGCTCGGCGTGCTCTGCCGAGCGGGAGCCTGCTACCAGTTCCGGCACGGACTGGTGCAGGACCGCCTGGCAGAGCACGAGGTGACTACTCGCTCCGCAGGCCAAGTGCTCCGGTCGCCCTTCTCAGCGAGGGCAACGTCAGAGCAGTGACCGCGAACGTCAGGCCCACCACGATCCCGGTGATGAGCCCGATGCCTGCCCAGTCGAAGGCGACCTCGGCCCCGAACACGCGGATCACCAGCACACCCAGTCCGATGCCGGTCGCGAGCGACACCGCGGTGGAGATCGCGAGCGGCAACGCGTTCTGCCAGAGCAACGACCGGGCCAGCGTGCCGCGCGGCACCCCGCTCGCGGCCATCACGGCGAGCGGGCGACGGCGTTCCCTGACCTGCTCCAGCGCCACGACCAGCAGTGACGCCGCCGCGACCAGCAAGGTGAGCAGCGAGCCGGCGAGCAACGCCCTGCGGACCACACCGAACACCCGTTCCGCCTCGTTGGTGTCGTCCTGGCCGCCGAAGTAGCTGTACACCTGCCACGAGTAGCCCGCCATGGCGTTGCGCGCGTGCTCGGCCGCATCGGGCACCGCGGGGTCGAGCACGACGAGGAACTCCGCGCTGTAGGGCACCAGACCACGCGCGGCGGCCGGGGTGATGAACAGGCCGCCGGTGTTGCTGGTGCCGTCGATCACCTCCACCTGCGGCACGGTCCACTTCTCGCCCGACTGCCGGAACGTCACGACATCACCCGCCTGAGCGGCCGGCTGCCCGGTGGATTCCCGCACGGCGTAGATCTTGCCGTCCGTGCAGTTCGGGATGGCCGCCTCCTGGGTGAGCGCGGCACAAGGGGCGATGTTGATGCTCACGTAGCCGCCGTTGTCCAACGATCCCCAGGCCGTGTCGACCCGGTGCACGGCGGTCACGCCCTTGCCCTTCCCCAGCGCCGCGGCGATTCCGCTCAGGTCGGCGCTCTGCCGCGGTTTGACGCTCAGGTAGCTGAAGGAGGCCTGCTTCTTCTCATTGGCCTGGACCTCTTTCTCGACGCCGGCCAGCATCATCTGCAACGTCACGGTGCCCGCCAGCACGACCGCGACACCGCCGACGACACGAGCCGCCGTACCGCTGTCCAGCTGCAACCGGCGCACGGCGAGCTGCAACGCCGGCGTGCCGCCCTTCATCAGGAACACGACCCGTTCCACCAGCCACGGCAAGAGCACCGGGATGCCGAGCATCAGCAACACGATGCCGAACACGACGGGCCACTGGTCGGGCTTCTCCGTCTGCGTGATCTTGCCGATCTGGCTGACGAGCAGTGCGACGCCGACCACCACGGGCACGAGCCGCCACCACACCCGGCGATGGACCGGCTTCTGGTTCCGCACCACGCCCAGCGGCTCGATGATCGTGCGGCGCATCGCCAGCAGCGACGTGACGACCGCGAGCACCGGCACCGCCACGATGACGGTGAGCGTCAGCGCGGGTGTCGGCATGACCTCGCTCGGGAAGGCTGACAGCTCGTTGATGGAGATCTGGTCCACGAACGGCCGGACCGCGAAGAAGATCCCGAACCCGACCGCGAGCCCCGCCAGCGCCCCGGCCAGCGACTCACCGGACGCGATCAGCCGCACCCGGCTCGCGGCCGCGCCGACCAGCCGCAACGCCGCGAGCCGACGGTCGCGCTGGGCCGCGGCGAGCCTCGTGGCGACCCCTACGAACACCAGCACCGGGAACAGCAGCACCACCAGGCCGACGACGCTGAGCAGCCACAGCACCGGGTTCATCCCGCCGCCCTGCTTCGCGACTCCCCAGCCGTGGACGGCGTTGCCGTCCTCCTTGATGTTCGCGCTGCCCGCGTAGAACTGGAGCTCGTTGGGGTTCTGCAGGCCGGCCTGGCCGATCGTGCCGACGACCTTCTGCGGGAAGCGCGGCCTGAGCAGCTCGCCGCGAGGTGAGTCGAGCAGCTTCGCCAGCGCGGGCGAGAGGAAGATCTCGCCGTCGCCCGGCAGCCGGTCGATGCCCGGCGGCACCGGAGCGTCCGGCCTCAGGGTGTTGAGGTAGTGCCCGGCGACGTAGTCGGAGCGGAACGCGTGGCCCTGGTGCTCGGCCAGCAGCGGTGCCGGGCCGTTGCCTTCGGCCACGATCTCGCGCGAGGCCTCACGGTCGCTCCGTGCGTCCATCACGCTCGGCAGCGACGCGGCGAACAGCAGCAACGCGACGCCGAGCCCGATGCCCACGCCCTGGAGCGCGAGCCGCGCCCACGACTTCCGGCTGCCCCCGACAGCCAGCCGGACCCCGAGGGCGAGGTCGCTGACCACCCGCTTCACCGGGCGAACTCCACGTCACGCGAACGACCGTCGCGCACCACGACCTCGCGGTCGGAGTAGGCGGCGACGCGCGGTTCGTGCGTGACGAGCACGACGGCGGCGCCGGTTTCCCGTGCCGCGGTCGTGAGCAGGTGCATGACGCGCTCACCGTTGAGCGAGTCGAGCGCGCCGGTGGGTTCGTCGGCGAAGATCACCTTCGGCCCGGTGACGAGGGCGCGGGCAATGGCCACGCGTTGTCCCTGACCACCCGAGGTCTCGCCGGGACGCTGGTCCGCGACCCCGTCGACCTCCAGGCGGGCGAGCCAGTCCCGCGCGGCGCGTTCGGCGTTCTTGCGCTTCATGCCGCTCAACCGCAGCGGGAGCGCGACGTTCTCCAGGCAGGTCAGCTCCGGCACGAGCTGGCCGAACTGGAAGACGAACCCGAACTCGGTGCGCCGCAGTTCGCTGCGCTCGCCGTCGTTCATCGCCGTCAGCTCGCGGTCGCTGCCAAAATGATCGCGGTAGTGGACCGTGCCCCGGTCCGGCGGGAGGATGCCCGCGAGGCAGTGCAGCAGCGTCGACTTGCCGGAGCCCGACGGCCCCATCACCGCCACGACCTCGCCCGCGCGGATCGTGATGCCCGCGTCCTCGAGCGCGTGCGTCTTGCCGAACGACTTGGACAGGCCTTCTGC
The DNA here is from genome assembly GCF_016907955.1 of Lentzea nigeriaca. Taxonomy (GTDB): domain Bacteria; phylum Actinomycetota; class Actinomycetes; order Mycobacteriales; family Pseudonocardiaceae; genus Lentzea; species Lentzea nigeriaca. The sequence continues at coordinate 131,320 of NZ_JAFBCX010000007.1, forward strand.
CCTCAACAGGCTCATCGCATGACCTCCGCTGCCAGCTGGTCGACCCTGGCGGCGGTCAGTTCGAGCCACCGCAGGTCCGCTTCGAGGTGGAACAGGGCGAAGTCGCAGATGAGCTGGTCGGCGAGGTCGCCGTCGGCCTTGCGCCTGGTCAGCTCGCGCATCGTGGTGAGGTGAGCCGCGCGTTGCGTGTCGAGCACCTCCGTGGCGCTGCGGCCGGACAGCAGGGCCAGCACCACCTTCGCGTAGAGCGTGTTCTGCAGGTACGGCTCCGGCTTCTCCGGGGTGCTCAGCCAGCGCTCTACATCGGTGACCCCGGCGTCCGTGATCGCGTACCGCTTGCGCTCCGGACCGTCACCCGCCTCGACGCCCGCCTCGGTGACGAGGCCGTTCTTCAGCAGCCGCGACAGGGTCGAGTACACCTGCCCGTAGTGCAACGGCCGGTCTTGACCAAAGCGTTCGTCATAGGCGCGCTTGAGGTCGTAGCCGTGCCTTGGACCGCCCTCCAGCAGGCCCAACAGTGCGTGTCCGATCGACATGAGAGGGACTATACACACGATGTATACACCGGGTGTATTCGTCGGATGCCCTGACGCGCAACCGCCGTGGCGCCTACAGTGGTGGGGTGACTGGTCTGACTGTCGGCTGGGATCACGACGTCGAGCTGCTGCTCGACTTCCTGAACACTCGACACGTACTGGACAGTGAAGCCTCCTGGCGCGCGTGGGTGACCGAACGCGGCCTCGGGCGGAGCGGGGAAATCGCACAGGCGCGCGCCGCGCGGGCGGCACTGCGGTCGTCGATCGAGGGGTCGTCAGGCCCCCGGACCACCGCGGGAGTCGTCCACATCGAGCTGACCGACGGCGTTCCCGTGCTGTCCAGCTCGGACGCGCTGGGTGCCGTGCTCGCGGCGTCCGCGCGGCTCGCGGTGCTGGGTTCCTGGGAACGCTTCAAGATCTGTCCTGCCGACGACTGCCTGCGTGCGTTCTTCGACCGCTCGCGCAACCGCTCGCGCACCTGGTGCTCGATGCAGGTGTGCGGCAACCGCGAGAAGGCCAGGACGTTCCGAAAACGAACGCGGGCCCAGAACACGTCTCAGAACAGCGCGTTGGCCACGGTGTAGATCACCAGGCCGGCGAGCGCGCCGACCACCGTGCCGTTGATGCGGATGAACTGCAGGTCCCTGCCGACCTGCAGTTCGATCTTGCGCGAGGTCTCCTCGGCGTCCCAGCGCTCGACCGTGTCCGTGATCAGCGTGGTGATCTCCGCGCGGTAGTTCTGCACGACGTACCCGGCGGCCTGCTCCAGCCAGCCGTCGACCTTGGCGCGCAGGCCGGCGTCGTCCGTCAGGTTCGTGCCCAGCGTGATCAACCCCTGCGTCACGCGCTTGCGCAGCTCGCTGGACGGGTCCTCGGCGGCGTCGATCAGCATCTTCTTCGCCGTGCCCCACGCGCTGTTGATGAGCTTCTGCACGTCGGGGTGCTCGATCACCTGCTGCTTGACCTGCTCGGCACGCTGCATCGTGGCCGGGTCGTTCTGCATGTCCGTCGAGAACTCGAGCAGGAACTGGTCCACCGCGAGCCGCATGGGGTGGTTGACGTCGGTCTTGACCGCCCAGGCGAAGTTGACCAGCTCGGTGTAGACCTTGTCGCCGAGCAGCGCGTCGACGAACTTGGGCGACCACGTCGGCGCGCGGTCGGTGACGATCAGGGTGACCTTGTCGTAGTTGTCGCGCACCCACTCGTAGGCCCGGTCGCACATGAGGTCGACGAGCTTGTGGTGCGCGCCGTCGGTGAGCACCTGGCCCAGCAACTTGCCCAGCGGAGGCCCCCACGGCTGGGCGGTGACGCGCTTGACGATCGCGTGCTCCAAGACGGCCTGCACCTCTTCGTCCCTGAGCACGGTGATCGCGCCCTTGATGACGTTCGCGAGCTCGTTCGTGACGCGTTCGGCGTTCTCCGGCTGCTTGATCCACGCACCCGCGCGCTCGGCGATGCCCGCTCGCCTGAGCTTGTCCTGCACCACCTCGAGGCTGAGGAAGTTGACGCCGACGAAGTCGCCGAGCGTCTTGCCGAACATGTTCTTGCGGGTGGGGATGATCGCGGTGTGCGGGATCGGCAGGCCGAGAGGGCGCCTGAACAGGGCCGTGACGGCGAACCAGTCCGCGAGCGCGCCGACCATGCCGGCTTCGGCGGCGGCTCGCACGTAGCCGACCCACGCGCCCTCGAACGCGTGCGTGGCGAAGAAGACGACCGTGGCGCCGACCAGGAAGCTGGTCGCGACGAGCTTCATCCGGCGCAGGTCGGTGCGCTTCTGCTGGTCAGCGGCGGTCAGTTGCTCCACACCGCCATTGTCCGTGAAGATCCTGCGTTGTGCGGGTACCAGCGCTAGTCCCCAGGTTGCAGCCGTTCACGTCGACCATCTTCGCGGAGATGACGGCGTTGGCCGTGCAGCACGACGCCGTCAACCTCGGTCAGGGTTTCCCCGACACCGACGGCCCCGAGTCGATGCTGGAAGCCGCGCGGTCGGCGATCTCGTCGGGCGTGAACCAGTATCCGCCCGGCCCCGGCATGCCGGTGCTGCGCAGGGCGATCGCCGCGCACCGTTCGCGGTACGGCGTCGCGTACGACCCGGACACCGAGATCCTGGTGACCGTCGGCGCCACCGAGGCGATCGCGGCGTCGCTGCTGGCGCTGGTCGAGGCCGGCGACGAAGTGATCCTCGTCGAGCCCTACTACGACTCCTACGCCGCTTCGGTCGCGATGGCCGGTGCCACCCGCGTGACGGTCGGTCTGCGCGAGGACGCTTCCGGCCGGTTGGCGCTGGACGTCGAGGCTCTGCGCGCCGCGGTGACGCCGCGGACCCGCGCCATCCTGGTCAACTCGCCGCACAACCCGACCGGGACCGTCTTCCGGTTGGAGGAGCTGCAGGCCATCGCCGCCCTCTGCATCGAGCACGACCTGCTCGCGATCACCGACGAGGTGTACGAGCACCTGGTGTTCGACGGTCTCGCCCACATCCCGCTGGCGTCGCTGCCGGGGATGGCCTCCCGGACGTTGTCGATCTCCGGGGCGGGCAAGACGTTCAACTGCACCGGCTGGAAGATCGGCTGGGTGTGCGGGCCTGCCGAGCTCGTGTCCGCGGTGCGGGCGGCCAAGCAGTTCATGACGTTCGTGGGTGGTGCCCCGTTCCAGCCCGCCGTCGCGCACGCCCTGACGGCCGAACTGGACTGGGTCGCGTCGCTGCGCGACTCGCTGGCCTCGAAGCGCGCGCGTCTGGCCGAGGGGCTGCGTGCGGCCGGTTTCGAGGTGCGGTCGTCGGAGGGCACGTACTTCATCTGCGCCGACGTCCGTCCGCTCGGCTACACCGACGGCTGGGCCCTGTGCCGCGACCTGCCCGCCAAGATCGGCGTCGCCGCCGTGCCCGTCCAGGTGTTCACCGACCACCCCGAGGACTGGCAGCACCTGATCCGGTTCGCGTTCTGCAAGCAGGACGCGGTGATCGACGAGGCTGTGGAGCGCCTCCACAAGCTGTAGTTGTCCACAGGTGTGGATGAGTTCCTCCACACCTGTGGACAACCCACTTTCGGGTGAGGCATGGAGCCTTGAGGCGCGGGTTCGACTCCAAATGGCATGGACTCGAACACCGAGGTTCTCGAGGCGGCACGTGCAGGCCTGTCGGGCTGGGAGTTGCTGGTCGAGCGCTACTCCCGCCTGGTCTGGTCGGTGCCCAGATCGTTCCGCCTGAGCTATGCCGACGCGGCCGACGTGTACCAGTGCACCTGGCTCTGCCTGGCCGAACACCTGACTCGCATCCGGCAACCCGAGCAGCTCGGCACGTGGCTGATCCGTACCGCCACCCGCCAGTCGATCGCCGTCGTGCGCGCCCGCGGGCGGGAGGTCTCGCTGGACCGCTGGGAGCCGGAATCGTCGTTGCCCTCGCCGGAAGAGGTCGTCGTGACCAACGATCGGCAGCACCGCCTGTGGACCGCGTTGATGACCTTGAACGAGCGGTGCCAGCGGCTCCTGTGCATCGCTGCCCACAGCCCGGAGCTGAGTTATGCACAGGTTGCGGAAGCCCTGGGGATGAAGCTGGGGAACGTCGGCTCCACACGCAGCCGATGCCTCGCCGAACTGCGGCGGAAGCTGGAGGGACAGCTGTGAGGGACGCACTGCTCGACGAGATCGCCGATCTGCTCAGCTCCGACACGCCGCCGCCCGTACTCACCGCCCGCCCGACCGGGTTCGAACCGATGGAGGCCGTCGACGAGCCCGTCCGCGGACCGTCCCGGCAGCTCGTCTTCCACGTCGGTGCCGGCCGCCTCCACCTCCAGCTCGACTCGACCCGCCTGACCGGGATCATCGACCGGTCGCTGGCGGTGGAGGTCCGTTCACCTCGCTCCGTCCAGACGCTGTGCCCGGACGCCGAGGGCTGGTTCAGGGCCGACGTCACGCCTGGACCCGTGTGCGTGACCGTCCCCTCGCTGGGGCTGACGACGGGGTGGTTCGTCGCATGAGCGCCAGCGCGGACCCACGGGCCACCATCGACGCCACTGCCGTTCGGGGCACGAAAGCCCAGCGTGCCGATGCCCTGCACGACCTGAGCATCGCCCACGCCGAGCTCGGCCACCTCGACGTCGCCGCCCGGTACGCCCAGCGCGGGCTGCGGCTCACCGGAGAAGCCCGGTTCCACCTCACGCTGGCGTGGATCGACCTGGACCGAGGACGCGGAAAACAAAGCCTCGCGCACCTCGATCTGGCGACACCACACCTGCGAGGCAGGGAGCTCGCACGGGCGAGGTGTCTGCGCGGACTTCACCTCTGCCAGTCAGCCGAACCACGGCTGGCGATCGCGGAGCTGACCGCGGTCATCAAGGAACTGCGGCGACACGGGGATCAGCGGTGGCTCGCCAACGCGTTGATCGGCCGTGGGATCGCCCGGTGCAACGCCACCCAAGTGGCCAGGGCGGACGCCGACTTCACGTCCGCACAAACGTTGCTGCACGCCATCGGCGAGCCTGGACGTGCGGCGATGTGTCTGCACAACAGGGGATTCGTGGCGATGCTCGCCGGCGATCTGCCTTTGGCGCTGCGGCGCTACGAGGACGCGGCGAAGGCAGGCCTCGACTCGACGAGCCGGCCCGAGGCTCTGGTCGATCGCGCCGAGGCACTGCTCGCCGCCGGGCTCACGACCGAGGCGCGTCGGGTGCTGACTCCGGCGCTGGAGTTGCTCCGCAGGTGCAACCGGCACGTGCCGGAGCTGGCGGTGCTGAGTGCGCGTTGTGCGTTGCGGGCCGGGGATCCGGCACCGGCCTTGCGGCTCGGTGGCTCGGACGTCGAGTTCATGCTCGCCGCGGGGAAGCTCGATGCCGTTGCGGCGCACAGGTTTCGCGGGCCGGTCCAGACGCGGGCGCTCGGGTGGCTCGCGCAGGCGAGGAGGTCGGATCGGCGTGGCGCGCTGGCGGCGTGCCGGGCGGGGCTCAGGTTGCTGGACGAACACCTCGGCGACTGGCCACGCCGCGAGCTGACCGGGCACGCGCTGGGACTCGCCAGGACCGCACGCGAGGTGTTGCACTGGTCAGAGCGGCATCGTGCGTCAGTCCCCTTGCCTCCCAAGGAACCTGAGCTCGCACGGGCACTCACGCGCCTGCGGCGGGCGAGGGCGTTCGGGTTGCCGTTGGACGCGTTGGAGCGAGATGTTCGACGACTCGCTCTCACGGCCGTTCCACGAGGCGTCCGGGCGAGCGTCGCAGAACCAGATCTGCCGCTCGTCAGCTTCATTGTCCACAACGGACACATGCGCGCGGTGACCGTGGTGGATGGCCGGGCTCGCCTCCGCGATGTTCCCGGCGCCACCACACTCGTCCATGACACGCGGCTGGCTGTCGCCGCGGGCAGAGCTGTGCCGACGCCGGAGGGATTGCTTCCTGATGCCGACGAGATCGTGGTGATCCCGGACGGCGTCCTGCACGCAATGCCGTGGGGCGCTCTCGGCCGACGAATTCACGTCATTCCCTCGTTGCGACATTGGCGACGGCCCCGGAATCCCGGCCGCCGGGTGTGGATCACCGGCCCACGGCTGCTTCACGACGAAGTGCCCGCACTGCAGCAAGAGCACGGTGGCGATCGCGTCAAACCGTTCGCGGACAACACCCTGGCCGCACTGGAAGGTGCCGGGATCGTGCACATCGCCGCCCACGGCGTCGTGAACGTCGACAACCCGTTGTTCTCTTACCTGGAGCTGGAAGACGGTCCGCTCTACGGCTACGACATCGCGAGACTCGAGAACCCGCCGGAAATCGTGGTGCTGTCGGCCTGTGAGTCGGGACTGGCCCGCGCGTTCCTCGACGCCGGCACGCGAGCGGTGATCGCCAGCGTGCTGCCGGTGCCCGATGCGCAGGTCAGCAAGGCCATGGCCGAGGTTCATCGGCTCATCGACCACCCCGTCGAGGCGGCACGAGCCGTCGCCCACCTCGGGTTCAGCTGCTACGGCACCGGAACGAGGGTCGCCGCGTGCAGGGCCGCCGCGAACGACGTCCCGGTGCACAACGCCTGCGTGGAACCCACCGTCGCGGGCACGTCGACCCCTTCGGCGACGACGTTCACCCACGGCCCGTGACCCGAGAACGGTGCCGAGGCACCTACCGCGGTCACTGCGGGCAAGGCCGCCGGCCACCAGGGCCGGGTGGAGCCCCCGTTGCCGGCGGCGGCCACCACGTTGCGGCCGGTGGCCGCCAGGACCGGCGGGCATTCGTCGTTGAACGAATACGTGCCCGACGCGACCAGGACGACGGGGAGCGAGCGGGTGGCGCGCAGGGCGGCGGCGAGGGTCAGGTCGTCGCCGAAGCCCGCGGCCGTCAGGACGGGGAACGGGCGCACCGTGGCGCCGTGGTGGCGCAGGACGCCCGCGACCAGGGCGCCGTGCGCGGCGTCCAGCGGGGTGTCGAGCAGGGCCACGGTGCCCTCACCCAGCAACTCGGGGATGTGGCCGCCCACGACCGGGCGAGAGGTGCCGATCATGATCGGACAGGAAACGTGCACGTGGTTGGGGGTGGCACCCACGTCGCGTGCGATGTCAACGACGCGGAGGCGATCTGGCGCTTTCGTGTACATGCGGATGGCGCCGGTGGCGATCTCCTCATGGGAGTAGACGCCTCGCAATCGCTTGCGCACAGTGGGTGCGTCTGACGGAGGGACGATCAATTCGCCCGAACGGACCAAGCACTCGTTTGGGCCCTCAGGGTCGTGGGCGTGCACAGGACCCAGGGCCGCCGCGGCCTGACCGACCAGCTCAGAGAGGCTGTTGACCTGCTTAGGAGCGTCCACATCGGACACGATCCCCCGGCGCGACACGGTCCACAGGGGAGCGAGGCACAAAGTCACTCGATCCGATGACGACACTGACGGTGTTCATGCCTGATCAGGGCAACCCGGACAGCCGCACGGGGACGCCCTTCCGAGTGTTTCGCGCGGAGTTCGTTCGCAAAGTCACTCACCAGTGCTAGACATAGCTCAACGTCGACCTCCGACGGCGCTGTGCGTTGGCGGTGACCTGAACGGTGGACGGTGGTGATCCTGTGGCCGGTGGTGGAGCTCGTGCACTGCTGCTGCGGGCCGCTGCCCTGGGCGGGTTGACCGCCGCAGCCTGGCTGCTGGGCGGGACCGACGCGTTCGCGAGCCCCGAGGAACCGCCGGCCGTCGAGGTCACGACCGAGGCCAAGGACGCTCCGCAGCTCCTCGAGAACCCCGCAGGCTGGGTCAAGGCGTTCACCGCGTCCGTGCTGCGAGAGCACCGGACGCAGAAGCTCGTGTCCCCGGTTGTGACGAAGCCGCAGGAACCCGCGGACGAGCCGGAGGACGAGGGTCCGGTGGTCGACTTCACCGGCGGCTCGCAGGGCAACACCCGATCCGGCACCGTGACGAACAAGGCGCCGCCCGCGGTCATGGCGGCCAAGGCCCAGGCCCGCGCCGCCGCCAAGGCCGCGAAGGCCGCCGCGGAAGCTCCGCCTCCCGCGCCTCCAGCACCGCCGGCCGCTGCGGTCAAGAAGGTCGTGCCGAAACTGCCCGATCTGCCCGTTCCCGGACCGGCCAAGACCGAACCGTCGCCGAAGAGCGACCTCAATTGGTCGGTTCCCGGCCATGACGCGCCGCTGCCCGCACCGCAGCAGGCCCCCGTGGTCGCGACGGCCTCCGCGTCGTCCGGCCACACCGACAACTCCGGCGGCACGCGCGGCGTGCTCGCCGTCCTGACGTCGCACAACTCGCTCTTCCCTCCGTCCGTGTGGTCGGTCGAGGAGCGCCGCGACGGTCGCTCTCCGGGCAGCCTTCCCGGGCTGCCGAGCTCGTCACCCGACTGAGTCAGACGGGACAGCTCTGCCCTCTGCGTGATTTGTGACCGTCTCGTTCCGTCGCGCGCATAACTCCTCCTCGCATTTCCCGTTGTACGCAAGGAACCCAAGTCTTCCTGACCTGCCGACCGCGCCCTGGCAGGTCAGGTCTGGTCCGAGTGCCGCGCTGCCCCCGCAGTCTCGGACCGCACGGGAAACCTGCGGACGGGGGACGTCAATCCCTGGGACGTTCCCCGCCGCAGGCCACCCGGTGGCAAGTTCGTCGGCCCGGTCTCCACCGCTGCGGTAGACCGGGCCGACGTGTCTCACGCGACCGGCACCGAGAGGTCGGCATCCACCGGGAACCCTGTTCCCGCAACGGATGCAGCTACCACACCCAAACGGCCGATCGCTTCGCGCAGCACTTCGGGCGACTGCGTGTACGGCACTCGGAGCATCTGCTCGCACCCGCCGTGCACCGCGAACCGAGGACCGGGCACGAGCCGCAGGCCGTGGTTCTGCGCCACGACGGCGACCCGCGTGCTCACCGGCCCGTCGAGTGTGCACCACACGCCGAGGCCGCCGGAAGGCACCTTGAAGCTCCACTGTGGACAGTGCTCGCGCAGGGCCGCGACCGTCACGTCGCGTTGCTCCAGCGCCTCCGCACGCCGTTGCGCCAGAACGGTTTCCGGATCCTCCAGCAACGAGGCGAGCACCAGCTGCTCGAACACCGGCGTGCCGAGGTCGATCGCCGCCCGCGTCGACAGCAACCGGTGCACCATCTCCGCGGACGCCCTGATCCATCCGATCCGCAGTCCACCCCAGTGCGACTTGCTCGCCGATCCCAGCGTCACCACGGAATCCGCGCCGAACGCGGCCATCGGCAACGGCATCTCGGGAACGTCCAGCCCGAGCTCCACCAGCGTCTCGTCGACGACCACGGGTGTGCGAGCCCTCCGCAGCACGGCGGAAAGCGCTTCACGCTGCGCCGGCGACATCAACAACCCGGTCGGGTTCTGGAAGTCCGGGATCAGATAGGCCAACCGGGGACCTGCCTGCCGCAGAGCGGCCTCGTACCCGTCCACGTCCCAGCCGTCGCCCAGCATCGGCACCGGCACGGGGATGCCGAACGACGCCCGCACCGCCTCCAGCGCGTTGGGATAGCTCGGTTGCTCCACGAGAACGCGATCACCAGGCCCGACGAACAGCCGCAGGACCAACGCCCACGCGTGCTGCGCGCCCGACGTCACCACGATCTGGTCAGGAGACGTCGGCAGGCCGCGCGCGGTGTACCGGTCCGCGATCCGTTGCCGCAGCACCGACAATCCCCGCTCGTCGTACCCGTGCGACGCCAGGTGTTCCGGCATCTGGGCGAGAGCGACCTCCATCGCCGCCCGCACCGAAGGCAACGCCGGCGGCGCGGCGCGGGACAGGTCGATCAACGTGTCGTCGAAACCGGTGATGCCTCCACCACCGCCGACCGGGCCGTTGATCCAAGACCCGGACCCGCGCCGCGACTCCACCACCCCCTCGGCACGCAGCTGGTCCAGTGCGGCGGTGATCGTCGTCCGGCTCACCGGCAGCGCGTCGGTGAGCTCGCGCTCGGACGGCAGCCGGGTGCCGACGGGCAGCCTGCCGTCCGCGACCATCAACTTCAGGGCGGCCGCGAGATCAGCCGACCCCTGCCGCGCACCGCCCCGGCGCCACGACCCGAGCAGCCGGGCGAGCCGAGTTCCGGATATACGTCCACCTGGCGGGAGCATGAGGCCAATTATCTTGAATTGGCTATGGATTGCCAGGCCAATCACCACCCAGTATGGCCACATGGCCACATTGACCGCACTCAACCAGGTCCCCGTGAGGATCGCGCCCATCCGTCGCCTCTCCCAGCTCTTCGCAGGTCTGTGGCTCTACGGCGCGAGCATGGGCCTGCACATCCGCTCGACCCTCGGCCTCGATCCCTGGGACGTGCTCCACGAGGGCCTGGCCAGACGCACCGGCCTGAGCTTCGGCCTGATCACCGCGATCACCGGTGTGCTGGTGCTGCTCGCGTGGATCCCGCTGAAGCAGAAGCCCGGCGTCGGCACGATCGCCAACGTGGTGGTCATCGCGATCAGCGTCGACGTGACGCTCTCGATCGTTCCGGCGCCGCAGGAACTTCTGCCCAGAATCGTGCTGCTCACACTGGGCATCGTGCTGAACGCGGTCGCGTTCGCCGCTTACGTCGGCTCACGCCTCGGGCCGGGTCCGCGCGACGGCATGGTGACCGGATTCTGCCGCCGCACGGGCCTTTCCCTGCGCCTCACCCGAACCGTCATCGAGCTCGTCGTCCTGGGCACCGGCTGGCTGCTCGGCGGCACCGTCGGCGTCGGCACGATCCTCTACGCCGTCAGCATCGGCCCGCTCTCCCAGCTGTTCCTGCCTGGCCTCACCTGGCGCGAGCGCTCGCAGCCCGCTTCCTGATCTCGGCATAGGTCACCCCGCGTTCGGTCAGCACCTCGGCCACGATTCCCTTGCCCTGCAACAGAGCCAGCACGATGTGCTCGTTGCCGAGGTAGTTGTGGCCGAGGTCGCGGGCCTCGCGCAACGAGTTCTCCAGGGCTTTCTTGAACGCGGGTTCCAGCGGCATGCCGAACCACCGCCGGCGCGGCCCCGGCCGCAGCACACCGGACCCGAGCGACTGCTCCACCGAGTCGATCACCTGGTCGACGTCGATTCCCAAGCCCCGCAACGCTTCCGCGTCGGCCTTGGTCAGCCCGCCCTTGCGCCGGTAGTCACGGAAGGCCGTCTCCAGCTCCTCACGCGGCAGGTCGAACCCGGCGAGCACCGGCGCGTCGAGCAGCGCCAGCAGCAGGTGTTCCACGCCGACCTCGGCGGCATGGACCTCCTCCGCGTTCCGCACCGCTGCCTTCACGGCCTCACGGGCCTCTTTGGTGAACCGTTCCGCGATCATCATCGACCCCCGTGCTTCTTGTGCACCGCCTGGCGGGAGACACCGAGCTCCGCCGCGATGTCCTGCCACGACCAGCCCTGGGCCCGCGCACTGCGGACCTGGGCGGCCTCCAGATGTTCCAAAAGTCGCCGCAAGGCGCTGACGGCCCGCAACCCCACCTTCGGGTCGCGGTCTCCAGCCGCCGTGGCGAGATCCGTCGCTTCAGTCATGATGTCAACGTACGTTGACAACCGGGCGCCGTCAACCCAAGTTGACACGTACGGTGGAACCGTGAAGATCGAGACCGCTGAGCAGGGGGCTCCTGGCCGGGTCACGGAGGATCGGATCCGCGTGCTGCCGAACGCCGTCGTGGTGCTCGACGGCGTCACCTCGCGAACCAGGCCACCAGATCGCAACGGCGGCTGGTACGCCACACAGCTCGCCGACGAGCTCGCCCGCCTCATCGACGGCACGTCGCCACTCGCCGACCTGCTGGCCCAGGCGATCACCAACCTCGTCGCGCGACACGACCTCGTCCCCGGCGACTCGCCGTCCTCGACAGCCGCGATCGTGCGATGGACCGAGGACACGATCGACGCGCTCGTCCTGTGCGACACCCCGATCGTCGCTTTTGGACAGACGACCCACGTGGTCGAGGACACGCGGCTCGAAGACCTCCGGCCGGACCCGGACATCCTCCGGTGGAGGAACAAGCCTGGCGGGTACTGGGTCGCCGAGGCCGAACCCGTTGCGGCACACCAGGCCCTGACCGCGAGCTGGCCGCGAACGGAGATCGAGAAGGTGATCGTCGCCACAGACGGCGTCTCATGTGGAGTGTCCGAGTACGGACTCTTCACCTGGGAAGAGCTCGCCCGAATTCCGTTGGGCGAAGCGCTGGACCGAATCCGCGAAGCCGAACGCGGCGATTCGGAGCACAAGCGTTGGCCGCGCTACAAAACGCATGACGACCAAGCGATCGCCAGGCTGTGCACATGACTTGGCCACATGACGAAAGAAGCCCCGCAGCACGCTGCGGGGCTTCTTTCGAAGAGGGATGGCCAGGGGCGGGGTCGAACCGCCGACCTACCGCTTTTCAGGCGGTCGCTCGTACCAACTGAGCTACCTGGCCATGAACTAAGGAGAAGCGACCCAGACGGGACTCGAACCCGCGACCTTCGCCGTGACAGGGCGACGCGCTAACCAACTGCGCCACTGGGCCTTGCTCTTGCAGATCTTACCTTACCGCACTTACTTTACTGCGTGCCCCCAACGGGATTCGAACCCGCGCTACCGCCTTGAAAGGGCGGGGTCCTAGGCCGCTAGACGATGGGGACTAGCTGGTCGCTGGAAGCATCGTAAGCATATGGCATGGGTACACGCACCTCCAAAACGGGGGTCCCACTTATGCCCTGACCTGCCCAAACCGCCTCCGGGGCGAGAAGGCCCAGATCAATAAACGCCTGCTCACGACCCTGAAGCCTCGTCAACGGTGTTTTGTGATCCAGACAACTTCCAAGCGGAAGATGCGACACAGGGCAGCACGTACCCGAGAACTTCGCGGATACGGCTCGGGAAGTCGGCACACGCCGTCGTCGCCGAAGAGATCAACCGGGCACCGAGGGCGGCACCGCACAACGCCCGCGCCACCGCGTCCGGATCGACACCGGGACGCAGATCCCCGCGCTCGCCCGCTTCCCTCACGTAGCCGGCGATCAGCTTCTCCCACATGATGTGCGTGGAAGGCACACCCGGATAGCCGATCTCGCGATCGGCGGCGAGCCGGACGCCCGCGCGCAGCACGACGTCGGCGGCCATCCGGTCCGCGGATTCGGCGAACATGCCGTGCAGAGCGCTCAACGGGTCGACGCCGCGCGCGTGCCACGTCTCGCGCACCTGAGCCCACAGCTCGCTCTGGCGTTCGATCAACGCACTGGCGACGGCTTCCTTGGAAGCGAAGTGGAAGTAGAAGGCGCCCTTGGTGAGCCCGGCGCGTGCGAGCACGGCGGTCAGCGACGTGCGTTCGTACCCAAGCCGGTCGAACTCCTCCGCCGCGGCGTGGAGTATCGCCTCGCGTGTCGCATACGCCCGATCCTGCTGGGGCATGGGTCAAGGTTAGCCGTTGCCGCTAAAGAGACCCGTGGGTATGTTTCGAGATGCGGCCCTGTCCTGCAGACGCGCTCCGGGGGGTGCGCGTCTGAAGTCAGGGCCGCATCCGCATTCGCATCACGTCACCGCTGCACAGGAGGCGCACCGCCGTCCTCGCCCGGTGACAGGCCCAGCATGTCGAGCAGCATCCTGCAGTCCTCGGTACCCAGGGCGCTCCGTGCGACGGCGAGCCTGGCCCTGTGCACCTGCTCATCGGAGATCCGCGAGGGTTCTCCGCTGCGCTGGGCCGGAACGTTCGGCCCGCCCTGCCGTGACATGCCGTCGTCTTGGGTGATCAGGAACTTCCGTACTTCCAACGACCCGCTCATGAGTGCCCTCCCCGACTTGAGGTTGGCGCGAGGCTAAGCGACCTGGGACAACGGCCGCAGCCCCCCGCAGAGTGATTCCACCGCCACCCAGCGTCACTTTCCGTACAGGTGCGGTGCCTGTCTCGTGGGGATCTCGCCAAGGGAAGATGGACCGATGACTGATCCCACGCCGGAGCCTTCCCCCGATGCAGAGGGCCAAAACGCGGAGCAGATACCGCCACCGGTCGACCCGCAGGAGATCCTGAAGGCCATCAGCGGCATCAACCTGGAGAGCATCGACGCCGACATCGAGTCCGCGTTCGGCGCCAGGCTGGCCGAGCTCGACAAGATGCTCGAGGGCCTCGACGACCTGGTCAACAAGATCGAGAGCGACATCCAGAACCTGGACCAGCCGAAACCGGACGGTCCTCAGTAGACGGCTTACCCCAGGGGGGTATGATCGGTGTCCCGCTCCTAGAAAGGGACCCCGATGTCCGTCACTGCCACCTACACCGTCACCGGCATGACCTGCGGCCACTGCGTCAGCTCCGTCAAGGAGGAACTCGGCGAGGTCGACGGCGTCACGGGCGTCGACGTCGTCCTGGAGACCGGCGCGGTGACCGTGACCAGCGACCATGAGCTCGACCGGGCCGAGGTCGTCGCCGCCGTCTCCGAGGCCGGGTACCAGGTCGCCTGATGACCACGACCGAGCCCCGCCACGTCGAACTCAGCATCAGCGGCATGACGTGCGCCTCCTGTGCGCGGCGCATCGAACGCAAGCTGAACAAGCTCGACGGCGTCTCCGCCACGGTGAACTACGCGACCGAGAAGGCCAGCGTCCAGTTCCCGGACAACCTGCGCGTGGACGACCTGGTGTCGACCGTGCGCGCGGCGGGCTACGACGCGGAGGAGCCCACACCCGAGGTCGCCGACGACTCCGGCGACCTCCGGCTGAGGTTCGTCCTGGCCGCGGTGCTCGGCGTGCCGGTGATCGCGTTCTCGATGGTCCCGGCGTGGCAGTTCCCCACCTGGCAGTGGGTGTCGCTGGCGCTCGCCAGCGTGGTCGTGTGGGTCTGTGGCTGGCCGTTCCACCGTGCGGCCGCCGTCAACGCACGGCACGGCGCCAGCACGATGGACACCCTCGTGTCGATGGGCGTCACGGTCTCGTACCTGTGGTCGCTATTCGCGCTGGTGTTCGGCGAGGCCGGGACGATCGGCATGCGGCACGAGTTCAGCCTCCTGCCGCAGCCCACGGGTTCCGGCGACATCTACCTGGAGGTCGCGGTCGGCGTGACCGTGTTCCTGCTGCTCGGACGGTGGCTCGAGGCCCGGTCCAAGCGCAGCGCGGGCGCCGCGCTGCGGTCGTTGTTCGCCCTGGGCGCCAAGGATGTGTCGGTGCTGCGGGACGGTGCCGAGACGCGGGTCCCGGTGGCCCAGCTCCGGGCCGGCGAACAGTTCTTGGTCCGTCCGGGTGAGCGCATCGCCACGGACGGCCTAGTGGTCGAGGGCAACTCGGCCGTGGACCGCTCGATGGTCACGGGTGAATCCGTTCCCGTCGAGGTCGGTCCGGGCGACGCGGTCGTCGGCGGCACGGTCAACGCGGGCGGTCGACTGGTCGTCACGGCCACCTCCGTCGGCGCGGACACCCAGCTCGCCCGCATGGCGCGGCTCGTCGAGCAGGCCCAGGCGGGCAAGGCCGAGGTGCAACGGCTGGCCGACCGGGTGTCGTCCGTCTTCGTCCCGGTCGTCGTGGCGATCGCACTGGCGGCCTTCGGCGCGTGGTTGCTCGCGGGCAGGCCGCTCGAGTTCGCGGTGACGACCGCTGTGGCCGTCCTCGTGATCGCGTGCCCGTGCGCGCTGGGTCTCGCGACGCCGACGGCGTTGCTCGTGGGCACCGGCCGCGGCGCTCAGCTCGGCATCCTGGTGAAGGGTCCCGAGGTGCTGGAGTCGACGCGGCGCGTGGACACCGTGGTGCTCGACAAGACCGGCACCGTCACCACCGGCCGGCTGACGCTGGTCGACGTGATCCCCGCGGACGGCGTGTCGCGCGACGAGGTGCTGCGGTTCGCGGCAGCCGTCGAGAACGCGTCCGAACACCCGATCGCCGCGGCGATCGTCCGTGAAGTTCCGGAACTCCTGCCGGTGTCGGACTTCGTTTCCACGGACGGCGTCGGCGTCAGCGGCGTGGTCGAAGGTCGACGCGTTGTCGTCGGGCGGTTGCGGAACGTTTCACTGCCGATGGAATTGACTGCGGGAGCGGTTGCACAAGGCACTGTTGTGGCAGTTTCCTTTGATGACAAGGTTGTCGGTCTCATCATCGTTTCGGACGTCGTGAAACCCACGTCGGCACAAGCGATTCGCTCGTTGCGCGAACTGGGCCTGCGGCCGGTGCTGCTGACCGGTGACAACGCCGAAGTGGCCGCCGCCGTGGCAGCGGAGGTCGGCATCGACGAGGTCATCGCCGACGTCCTGCCCGCCGGGAAAGTCGAAGCGGTCCGGAATCTCCAGGCACAGGGCCGAGTTGTGGCCATGGTCGGCGACGGCGTGAACGACGCGCCGGCACTCGCGGCCGCGGATCTGGGGCTGGCCATGGGAACCGGCACCGACGTCGCGATCGAGGCGAGCGACCTGACCCTCGTGCGCGGCGACCTGCGCGTGGCAGCGGACGCCATTCGCTTGTCCCGCAAGACGTTGGGCACGATCAAGGGTAATCTCTTCTGGGCGTTCGCCTACAACGTGGCTGGACTTCCACTCGCGGCGCTGGGACTGCTGAACCCCATGATCGCGGGGGCCGCAATGGCGTTCAGCAGCGTGTTCGTTGTTACCAACAGCTTGCGACTACGGGGTTTCCGTTCATCGGCAACTTAAGAATCTTGCGTGGGAACACTCCCCAAGCGCCTTGTGCGCGTGCAACAATCCGAAGTAGCTGACACACCCCCGGTCAGCGCCTGTGGAGATCCCCTCCGGCCCCCGCGTTCCTCCCCCTGGCGCGGGGGCCTCCGCAGCTCTGCGTCAGGCTGCTCGGCTGACGCCTCGCCGCCTGACGCTGCGGGTGTCTTCTGGGGGCCGAGCCCCCAGACCCCAGCCGGGGGCACGCCCCCGGACCCCCGTAGGTTGCCCGGCGCGTGTCGTCTCTGCCGCCCCCTCGTCCTGCCCCGGCGCGGGTCGCGTCCTTGTCGTCGCCGTCGTCTTGACCGGTGTGTCGTCGCCCTTGTGTTGACCGGCGGGTGTCGTCTCTGTCGTCGGCCTTTGTTCCCACTCTCGCCAGGTCCACTCTGGGTGGGCCTATTTACACCTTGGGGTGACTCAGGTCACAGGTGTTTGGGTTCCGTGACCGAGCCGTTATCGTGTTCCGGTGCCTATCGGATCCCTCGGACGCTCCAAGTCCGGCCGTCACCGTCCCGCGGACGAACCGCAGGAGACGTTGCCCGACGAGGAGCTGACCTCTTACCTGGCAGCACTGGCCCCGGACTCGGACAACGAGACCACCGCGTCGGGCTTCGGCAACGCGCAGGTGTACCAGCTGCGGCTGCAGCTCATGGCCAACGAGCAGCTCAAGGAGCTCGCCGCCGAGCGCCAGACCTCCCCGCAGGCGCTCGCCACGGAGTGGGTCATGCAGCGACTGGAGTGGGAAGCGCGTCAGCGCGGCCAGTAGCCAGTCACACGACAACGCAGAAGGACCCTCGGCCGAGCCCGGCCGAGGGTCCTTCTCACGTGCGACTAGATTTGCGGCGAATCAGATCGCACGGACGTTCTGAGCCTGCGGGCCCTTGGTGCCCTGGCCGACCTCGAACTCCACGCGCTGGTTCTCCTCCAGGGTGCGGAAGCCCTGACCCTGGATCTCCGAGTAGTGGACGAAGACGTCTGCGCCGCCGTTGTCCTGGGCGATGAAGCCGAAGCCCTTCTCGGAGTTGAACCACTTGACAGTGCCCTGTGCCATGTACCTGCCTCCATCGCAGGAAAGCTTGGGGCTGCACCGTGCAGCCCCGGCCGTCCCGGGGGCGGTCAGTCCGCTCAACTCGAGCGCACGGCACGCCCGCGTGTCGTTCCGCGAGCGTGTGAAGCACGAACACAGAAACCACGGCCTGCGCGGGTCAGCCTAACGTGTGATGCGTCATAGCACTACAGGTCATTACTGGCCAGTTGCGTGCCTCAATAGGAGGAAACCCGCTGGTCCGGGTGGGTGATCGCGTTCTCCCATGCAACGTGCCAGCACCCCCGTGCGTCTCCTGTGCATCGTTCGAGGGGATCTTGGGGAGAGCACGTGTTCAGGCCGCTGATGTTGGCTGTACTACTGGGGTTGACCGCTTGCAGTGCCGCGCCCGACGCACCGTCGTCGCCGGCCGCTCCGGTCGTGGAGAACAAGGCGAAGGCGGCACTGACCGTGACGCCGGCGTCGGGTGAGGGGATCAGCCCGGCGGGTCCGTTCCAGGTGGGTGTCACGGGAGGTGCACTGACCGCCGTCGCACTCACCAACGCGGAGGGCAAGCCCGTCAAGGGGGACCTGACGGCCGACAGGTGGGTCGCCACCGAGGACCTGGGTTACGACAAGGTCTACACGTGGTCGGGGTCGGCGAAGGGCGAGGACGGCGCGGAGGTGCCCGTCAGCGGGTCGTTCCGCACGCTCAAGCCGCAGCGGCTCACCAGCGCGTCGATGAACGTCGGCGACCACGAGACGTACGGCGTCGCGATGCCGATCAAGGTGACCTTCAGCTCGCCGGTGCAGGACAAGGCGTCGGTGCAGAAGAGCATGACCGTCACGACGTCGACGCCGACCGAGGGCGCCTGGGCCTGGCTGTCCGACACCGAGGCGCACTGGCGCCCGCGCGAGTACTGGAAGCCGAACACCGAGGTTTCCGTGGACGCCAACGTGTACGGCGTGCCGTTCGGGGGCGGCGCGTACGGGGCGGAGGACGTGCACGTCCAGTTCAAGATCGCGGACAGGGCCCTGGTGGTGAAGGCGGACACGAAGTCGCACCGGTTCGTCATCTACCGCGACGGCGTGCAGCTGTACGACTTCCCGGCCTCGTACGGGAAGGAGAGTGTCCGGGATCGCGTCACCCGTTCCGGCACGCACGTGGTGATGCAGAAGGAGGCCAAGCGCACCATGACCAACCAGAAGTTCGGCTACGAGAACGTCCCGGTCACGTGGGCCGTGCTGATCTCCGACAACGGCGAGTTCGTGCACGAGTACGCGAATTCGGTTCCGCAGCAGGGCAGGGAGAACGTCTCGCACGGGTGCGCGAACCTCTCACCGGCCAACGCGAAGACGTTCTTCGACCTGACGATGATCGGCGACCCGGTCGAGGTGCTGAACTCCTCGGTGCACCTCAGCGAGGAGCCGCAGTTCGCCTACCACGACTGGGCGCTCGACTGGGCGACCTGGACGTCGAAGTCCGCGGCGAAGAACTAGTAGCGTGTCGCCGCTATCGCGCTCTCATGGCTGCCAACTGCACGGTTGGCAGCAGTCGGGGTGATCAGCAAACGTTTGCGTCAGCATTTCTCTACCGCCAACTCGGCAGCGACGTGCATGAGAACGCGACCATCCGGGCTTTCGGTGACGAGCACCAGACCGCCCAGCCCCCTGCCCGACTCAGCGGAGCACAACCAAGCCGCGACGCTCTACTAGCTCTTCTCGGTGATCTGGGGTGGTTGCGGGATCTCGTAACCCGACGGACCGACGTTGCGTTCGAGGGCCCGCTTCCACTCACCGCTCGAAATCATCTTCTCGATGGCGGCGTTCACGGCGTCCCGCGACTTGGTGTCGCCCTTGGGAACGCCGATGCCGTAGCGCTCCTTGGAGAACGGCTTGCCGACGAGCTTGAGCAGCTCGGGGTTCTCCGCGGCAAACCCGGCGAGGATGACCTCGTCGGTGGTGACGGCGTCGACGTTGCCCGCCATCAGCGCGATGACGCAGTCGCTGTACTGGCCGTACTCGATGATCTGCACACCCTGGGCGTGCTCGCTCTTCACCTTCTGCGCGGAGGTGGAACCCTTGACCGAGCACAGCTTGCGGCCGTTCAGCGTCTCCGGGCCCTGGATGGACTGCTCGGTGAAGCGGACGAGCATGCCCTGGCCGGTCTCGAAGTACGGGCCGGCGAAGGCCACCTTCTCCTTGCGGGCGTGGGTGATCGAGTAGGACGCGACGATCAGGTCGGCCTCGCCGTTCTGCAGCATCGACTCGCGGGCCGCGCCGCGGGCCTCCTTGAAGGTGATGCCGCTTTCCTTCACGCCCAGCTCGTTCGCGACGTACCTGGCGACGTCGACGTCGAAGCCGACGTAACGCCCGTCGAGGCGCCGCTGGCTGAGGCCGGGCTGGTCGTAGCGGATGCCGATCGTCAGCTTGCCGGTGTCCGCACGTCCGATGACTGTGCTGGTGTCACCGCTCCCACAGGCGGTGGCGAGCACCGCTACGGCAGTCAGGAGCGCGGCACGACGGATCACAACAGGCCTTCCGGAGGGTTGTTCGAGATTCGTGCGCAATGCTACGGACCTGCGACGATGATCAACTGTGATGTGTGACAACTACGGCAGTCGAGTCCTCCTGGGTGTCACACTTCGGCCCTCGCGGGCGATGGCCCTGCGGATGTGGCCAGGTGGGACCATCCGGCGCAGCCCCGGCGGGATGAGCAGAGCCGTTCGGCGCAGCATCCGCAGCCGAAAAGTCGCGTTCCGGTACGGCGGGTGCCCGTGCAGATCTATTGCCCAATCGGGCAGCACCGAGTACGCGAGGTGCCCCACCAGCACCTTGTAGATCGGCATAGCGTGGCGCAGAACACCCTGCGTGGCCGGTCCGTGCAGGAAGTTGTAGATCAACTCGGAGTCCGGCGTCCTGCCGAGCGACGGCCGGATGGCGTCGAAGTACTCGTCCATTTCGCGTCGTGAACCCGGCACTTCGTCGGCGTGCAGGCCCACGAGAGCGGCCGCGAACCGCTGCTCTGCGTAGTACCGGTCCTTCTGCCGGTCCGTCAACCCATAACCGGCTCGGTCGAGAACCGTCTCGAAGCTGTAGACCTCGGAGCAATGCACCCAGAGCAGCAACTCGGGTTCGTCGATCCGGAACGTCCTGCCGTCCACGACCGCGCGCAGTTCGCGGTGGGTGGCGCGAACCCGTGCCGCAGCGGCCTGGATCGCCTCGTCGGTGCCGTACACGCCGAGTCCCACGAAGTCCGCCGTGCGCCGCAGCCTTCCGAACGGGTCGGTCTTGAAGTTGGAGTTCTGCACGACGCCCGCCACCGCCTTCGGGTGCAGCGACTGCAGGTAGAGGCTGGAGATGCCGGCGACCCACATCATCGGGTCCGCGTACATCTGCCAGCTCACGGAGTTCGGATTGTTGGGCACGAGCATGCGCACATCGTCCCGTCTCGCGAAGATGATGGCCATGGACCTGGATCAGGCACGGGAAGTGCTTCGCAGCCAGCACCGAGCGGTGTTCTGCGCGTTGAAGTCGGACGGCACGCCGTCGATGTCGCCGGTGCTCGTCGCGTTGGACGACAACGGCGATGTGCTCGTCTCCACACGAGCGACCGCCTACAAGACCAAGCAGGTCCAACGCGACCCGAACGTCTCGTTGTGCGTGCTGCCGGACAGCTTCTTCGGGCGGTGGATCCAGATCAACGGAACTGCGACGATCGTGCCGTTGCCGGAGGCGATGGACCTGCTGGTCGAGTACTACCGGACGATCTCCGGTGAACACGAGGACTGGAACGAGTACCGGGCCGCGATGGAACGCGAGCAGCGGGTCATCCTGCGGATCTCGCTGACCGGCGCGGGACCGGACAGGACTGGGTGATTCTCGCGCCGACCGGTAACACCGTTAGCGGGAGCAACGATTTCCACGGGGACGGCGGCTACCGGGCAGGCGGAACCTGGGGAGCGGAAGCGATGACTGGTGTCAGACGCCGCGGCTACTTGGTGGCCGCGGTGGCAGTGATGGGCGCTGCCCTGGTGGCGGCGTTGTTCGCGGCACGTCCGGACAAACCGGTGGACATCCGGCTCGTTGCTCCGCCACCTCCCGCACCGCAGACCGTCACCGCCACCGCGACCACGATCGTCTCCGCTGTCGGTCCGGTGGCGGTCACCACTCCCGAGCCGCCTCCTCCGCCCGTGGCCGCCAAGCCGCTTCCCCGGCAGAAACCGGTGCCGACGACGTCGCTGCCCGCCACGTCGTCGCGGCCTCGTGACCTCCTCGACTTCCTGCGCTGCGACTACAAGTACTTCGGCGAGGACGACATCGGGCGTTGCCTGCCGTGGCCCCTCACGCCGAAAGAGCTGTGCCAGTACGTGAAGGACCACGACCTGATCGACGTGCGCGACCACGACGGCCACGAGCTCGTCCTCGACTGCGACTAGGCCTTGAGCTCGGCCAGTTTTCGCAGGTTCGCCTCCGCACGGGTGCCCAGCAGCTGGGCCTCGCCGAGGTAGTGGTCGTCGATCAACGCCTCGACCTCGTCGTCGTTCATCGCGGGGACGACCCTGGCGGCCATCCTGATCATGTTGCGATAGCTGCCCTGCAACAGGAACTCCCCGCCGCTCGCCGCCGACGCGATGTACTCCTGGTTGACCCTGAGCACGACTTCCTGGATCCGTTGCAGCTTGCGGACCACCGACAGCATCCGTTCCAGCTCGACGGTCTCGTAATCGTGGCGAACGCTCTCGCCGTTCGCCAGGCGCACCAACGGTTCCACGTCCACGTTGTTGAGTGTCGGGTTGGCGCCTGACGCGTTCTCCAGGTAGCTCAACGCAAACAGGGCATCGCGACCGGACAGCACGTCGCCCAGGTTCCACACGTCCGCGCGGTTCGCGAGCATGTCAGGGACGCGGAAAGCGCGGCCGGTCTCGGTGTACGGGTTGCCCGCCATCGACACCGCGAAGCGCTTGCCCCGCAGGTCGAACGTGCGTGCCTCGCCGTCCCACACGCCGTCAACGCGTCGTTGTGCGTCGCACAACGAGATGAACTTCTGCAGCAGCTCAGGCGATGTGTGCTGGATGTCGTCGACGTGCAGCAGAACGTTGCTGCCGAGGGCGAACGCGAAGTTGATCCGCTCGACTTCCTGGCGTGCCGTGGCATTCGGTGCCTCCTGCGGGTCGAGCGAGGTGACGCCGCTGCCCAGCGCCGGGCCGTTGACCTTGACGAACACCATGCCCAGGCGGTTCGCGACGTACTCCATCAGCGTCGTCTTGCCGTAGCCGGGCGGGGAGATCAGCATCAGCAGGCCCGTGCCGTCGTTCAGCTGCTTGGCGAGGTTGTCGCCGATCAGCGGCAGGTAGACCTCGTTCAGCAACCTGTTGCGCACGAACGTGTTCAGCACCGCCGGGCGGTAGTCGTCGAGCCGGAGCCTGCGGCGTTCCCGCGCGATCAGGTCGTCGCGTTGGCGCTGGTAGGCGCGGAACGCGGGCACCTGATCCCGGTGGAAACGGCGCAACCTGGTGAGCGTTTCGTCTAGGCGGAGCTCCATCGACTGGTTCTGGATCCGCGGGTGCGTGCCGAGCAGGCCGGTGACGGACTCGGTCAGAGCGGCGCTGGAGTCGTAGCGCGGCAGGTCGGTGAGGAGGACGGCGACGACCTCGGGGAACTCAGGGCAGTCCTCGTCGCCGAGGAACGCCCGCAGCCACGCCTCGATCAGGTCACGGTCGCGCAGGTCCTCGGTGACCACCGCCCTGAACCTGTCGATCACGGCCCTGG
This sequence comes from Lentzea nigeriaca, assembly GCF_016907955.1. GTDB lineage: Bacteria > Actinomycetota > Actinomycetes > Mycobacteriales > Pseudonocardiaceae > Lentzea > Lentzea nigeriaca. Next base: position 154,713 of record NZ_JAFBCX010000007.1, read on the forward strand.
CGGCCTTGCTGGTGACGAATCCCCGCGGCTCGCAGGCGAGTTCCTCGAACAGGTACTCGGCGGCGAGATCGTCGAGGCCGAACTGCTTCGTCAGCTCCGGAATCCCGTGTGTGCCGCCGAAGATCGTGCGGGCACGGGCCAGCGACTCGGCCTTGCGCGCCCAGACCGCCCGGTGGTCCTCCGGCTGATCGGACCAGAAGATCTGCGCGGCGGCACGAGCCGCCGGCGGATACCTCAGGAGTCCCGCACCGGCGTGGAGTCGTTGCAGGACAGCGAGAATCTTCGCGGCGTCGTGGTCGTGGACGCCCTTCTCGTAGCCCTCGTCGTAACGTTCGGCGGCGGCGTTGACGACGTCCGTGCGACCCTCGGCGAGCAGGCATCCGGCGAGGTGTTCCGACCGGTAGACGTCCTGGGTCTCCGAGACCAGCAGCTGGTCCCAGAACTCGCGGGTGTGCTGGAAACCCGTGACCTCGCTGCGGTAGTCGGTGCCGGTCACCGCGTAGAACAACCGGCCGTCGCGCGGCACCAGCGTGAGGTTCATCGGCTCGGTCGTCACCGGGAAACGGTGACGACCGAGCACGATCGACGCGCCGTCGTACAGATCGGCCCGGTCGCGCAGCGCCCGGCCTCCCTCTTGCCGGGCATCACGCAGACTCGCGTCGAGCTCGTCCGCCCGCACGTCGCCGAGGCTTCTGAGTTCCTCGGCCACCGTGCGGACCTTGGCGACCATCGGGTCGCCGGCGAAGTACGTGTTGATCTCGTCGGTCGAGGTGAGCTTCCCGACGCGACGGCGGATCGTACCGAGTACGCGTTCGGCCGACTGCACGAGCCTGTCCGCTTTGCGCGCCCGTTCGTCGAGCAGCGTCTGCTTGCGGGCGGAGAAGGCCTCGTAGACGTCCGTGCGCTTGGCGCCGATCTGGGCGAGGAAGTCGTCGAACTCGCCGAACCGCGACTCCAGGTTCTCGAGCTGCAGGAGGAGGCGGCCGAGCTGGTCGTCGCAGCGCTGCGGGGTATCCGCGACCGACAACGCACCGGTGATGGCCTGGCCGAGCAGCGCGAACTCCGCCGCGAACTCGGCTCTGCCCTCCGCGTTCGCCAGCTGGGCCCTGCGACCGTCCACAGTGGCGCGTGCACGGTTCACCGCGGCCAGGACCTCGCCGATGCTCGCCAGGATCTGCGTGCGGGTGGTCGTGTCGGCGGCTTCGAGCGTGCTGACGACCTCGGTCAGCACCTCCAGGCCGGTCTGCTGCTGCGCCAGGCGTTCGTGCAGCGGCATGGCCTCGGCGGCGGTCTTCAGCTCCGCGGCCGCGATCTGCTCGATCTCCTCGTGGTACTGGGCGAACGCGCCCTCGCCGCTGAGGAACGCGACGGCGCGGCGTGCCGACGCACCCAGTTCCTCGACCAGTTCGGCCTCGCGGCGGTCGATCTCGTCGAGGTCGACGTACTTCAGCTCCTTGAGCGTGATCAGCCGGCCCTGAGCGGACCGCAGATCAGCCAGCAGCCGGACCCACTCGTCGGCGCTGCGCGGTGCGGCGGACCTGGCGAGCCTGATCAGCGAGGCGAGCTTTTCGGACGCGGTGTGAAGCTGCTCGGCGGCGTGCTCGGTGAGCTTGCGAACGGCCTCGAACTCGTCCAGCACCTGCTCCGCGGTGGCGCGGACGGCCAGGACGTCGTCCTTGAGCCCCAGCTCGGCGAGCCAGTGGACACCGTCGATCACCCTGGTGCACAGGGCGATCAAGCCTTCGAACACCGGCGCTGACGGGGTCATCTCGGCGGCCATGCGCGTGACGCTCAGGCAGTCCGAGATGCCGCGGACCAGGTCGGCGTTGCCGATGCGGGCGAGCGGGCCCGCCTGCTCCGGCAGCACCTCGTCCTGCACGAACGGCGTGCGCCAGACCTGCATCGGATGCACGCGGACGGGGTCGGAGCCGGTCTCGCGGAAGATCACCAGCGTGCCGTCGGCGAAGAGCGAGTAGCCGTGGCAGGTGATCGGGGTCGCGACCTCCTTGCGGATCACGTTGTAGGGCAACAACAAGCTGCGACCCTCGCGGCGGGCGTGGTAGACGAACAGCACGTCCTCGCCGTTCGCCGACCGGATGACCCGCTCGAACTCCAGGTCGTTCGTGTCGACGTCGAACGTCTTGTCCGCACCCGTGACGAGGTAGTAGCCGCCGGGGAAGATGATCCCCTGGTCCTCCGGCAGGCGCTGGCACGCCTGACCGATGCCATCGAGCCTGGCCACGGTCTTGGTGCGGGTGTTGAAGACCAGATGCCGCCACACCGTCTCGTTGTACGGGCGGATCCTGAGCAGGATCAACGGGCCGACGCGGGCGTAGTGCACGTCGGCGTCCGCGAGGCTCTGCAACGGCTCGTCGACGGGCTCGTCGTAGACGCCCTCGCCGGTCTCGGTGTTGTTCTCGATCTTGACGGTCAGCGTGCCGCCGACCGTCTCGACGAAGACCTCGTTCTCGATCGCGATGTGCGGGTGCCGACCGAGAACGTGCTGCTCACGGGTGGTCTCGATCCACGTGACATCGTGCGAGGGCGGGAACACGTGGTCGCGGTCGCCGCGGTTGTCGAGGTAGGTGACTGTGCCGTCGACCGCGATGTCCCAGCGCAGCACGCGGATGTCCTCGATCCGCGCGCCGGTCTGGAACACCGCGAGCAGCCGTGACTCGACGATCCGCAGTTGGAGCAGCCGCGTGTCGCGGTAGTAGCGGTAGAGCTCGGCGAAGTCGTTGACGAACCTCGGGTCGTTGAGGAAATCGGCCTGTACGGCGCCGAAATCCTTGCCGTGGACCGCGAAGACGTCCTTGACCGCGGTCTCGGGCTTGAGGCCCATGAACACGTTGTAGCCGAACAACATCAGGTCGCCGAGCGGCACGATGTCGCGCGGTACGCAGTTGTTCTCGGTGCGGATCCGTTCGGTGGCGACGAGCTCGAAAGCCGTGCTGCCGAACGTCTCGACGCGCTGGGTGTTCAGCGCCTCGGTGCTCCGGGCGAGCCCGGCGGCCTGTTCGGCCAGCCGGGCTCTCAGCACCTCGTAGGTCCCTGCGTCCAGCCCAGGAGAATTGGACACCGTCATGCGTTCTGCCCGTTGGCCTTGGCCATCTGGGTCAGGGCCAGCGCGGCGGCCAGGTTCTGCGCGTCACCCGTGGTGAACGAGCTGAGGATCTTGGTCAGGTCCTCCGGGAAGCTCGCCGTCCCGTCCATCCACTTGGCGCCCAACGCCTGCACGACGTCCGAGCTGCCGACGAACCCGTCGACCTGCTTGCCCGCGGTGATCGCGCTGGCGATCTTGTCGAAGAACATCGTGTCGCCACCGACGATGTCGATGTCGGCCTTCTCCAGCCCGGCGGCGAGCACCATGGCCTGGGCCTCGGCGACCTGGCGCTGCACGTCGATGCCCTTGAGCCGGATCTCCTTCTCCGCCTCCAGGCGCAGTCGGTACTCCTCGTGCTCGCGGGTCGCGGAGTCGAGCGCGGCCATCGCCTCCGCCTTGTGCGACAGGCCTTCCGCCTCGCCCTTGAGGCGTTCCTTGATGCCCTCGGCGTCGGCCAGGGCCTTCTCGCGGTCGACCACGGCCTCGGCGCGACCGATCTTCTCGATGGCCTCGGCGTCGCGTTCCCTGACCTGCACGTTCGCGAGTCCGGCCGCGGCGGTCTCGGCCTGGATGCCCTCGGCGAGCCGCATCTTGGCGCGGGCGTCGAGGTCGGCGGCCTGCTGGCGCGACTCGGCGAGCACGACGACCTCGCGGGCCTTGTGCTGCGCGGCCTGTTCCGCGGCCTCGGCGGCCTTGATGTCCTTGACCAGCGACTGCTGCGCCTCGGCCTCGGCCATGATCACGATCTGCTGCCGCTCGCGTTCGGCCTCCTCGACCGCACGCAGGCGCTTGATGTTCTCCTCCTGCTCGGCCACCGTCTTCTCGACCGCGACCCGCTCGCGCACCAGGTCGGCGATGGCGCGGCGCTCGTGCTCGAGCTCCTTGTCCTTCTCGATCATGCGCAGCGCGGTCTCGCGTTCGCGGGCGATGACCTCCAGCAGACGGTCCTTCTCGATGCGCTCGGTCTCGACGGCGATCACGCGCTCGCGGTTCTTCTCCGCCACGGCGATCTCGCGGGCCTTGTTCTCGGCCTGGATGCCGAGCTGCTCCTCGGTGCGGATGAACGCGGTGTTGGCCTTGAGCCTTTCCTCGGCCTGGACCTTCTGGGTCTCCGCCTCCTGCTGCGCGCGGGCGGTCTCGATCTCGCGCTTCTGCCTGATCTCCGCGTCCGCCTGCCGCCGTTCGAGCTCGAGGATCGCCTCACGCGCGCTGACGTTCTGGCGCGTGATCTCCTTCTCCTCGTTGCGGGTGAACTCGTTGGTCTTGACGTGCTCGATCGCGGTCAGCTCGGTGATCTTGCGGATGCCCTGAGCGTCCAGGATGTTCGCCGGGTCGAGCTGCTTGAGCGGCGTCTGCTCCAGGTAGTCGATGGCCGCGTCCTCGAGGCTGTAGCCGTTGAGGTCGGTGCCGATGACCTGCACGATCCGGTCGCGGAACTCGTCGCGGTGGGTGTAGAGGTCGACGAAGTCGAGCTGCTTGCCGACGGTCTTCAGCGCCTCGGAGAACTTGGCGTTGAACAGCTCCTGCAACGTGCTCTCGTGGCTCGCGCGCTCGGTGCCGATCGCCTGCGCCACCTTGATGACGTCCTCGACCGTCTTGTTCACCCGCACGAAGAACGTGATGCGGATGTCGGCGCGGATGTTGTCCTTGCAGATCAGGCCCTCGTTGCCGGCTCTGCGGATCTCGATGGTCTTCACCGAGATGTCCATCATCTCGCATCTGTGCAGCACCGGTAGGACCACTGTGCCGGTGAAGGTCACGTCGACCTTGCGCATCTTCGAGACGATCAGTGCCTTGCCCTGCTCACACTTCTTGAACAGCCTGCTCAACGTGATCATCGCCAGGACCAGCACGACCACGACCACCGCGATCAGCACGAGCAAACCCGTCGAAATCGCACCCATTGTCAGCCCCCTGTGGTGATGTCCACGACCCAGAAGAACTCGCCTTCAGCGTCGTAGTCGAAGATCAGCGCGGTTTGTCCCGCTTGCAGTTCGGTGCTCTTCGCGGCTCGCACCTGCACGACAGCCGTGCCGCCGTCGTCGGCCGTGACCTCGGCCTGTCCGTAGTTCTCGGTGACCCGCGCCGTCCGCACGATCGCCGTGCGGCCCACGAAGTCGTTGCGGGACGCGGGTTTCTCCGGTTTGGTCCAGTTCCTCACCGGGATGCTGAAGATCTTCGTCGCGAGCGCGCCCACCAGCAGCGCGCCGATCAGGACGGCGTACCGGAGCTTGCCCTCCGGCGTCACCACCGTGCCGACCAGCGCGGCGAACCACGTGATCACGACGAACATCGAGATGGAGATCGGCGGCACCGGGGCGTCGAAGTCCAGGCCCACCAGCGCGACCGTGAGCCAGTACGCCAGCACCACGAGCACCAGGAAGCTGAACAGCACGGTCGGGAAAGCCAGCGCGGCAGCCATGAACTCGGTCATCATCGCCCCCCTTCTTGCCGACTAGATGTCTTGGGGAGCGGATTTGTTGAACCTGGGGGAATGATCGACGTCACTCGGTCGTTGAAGTGATCATGGACATGGGGGTGCAGGGACTGAACATGGGCGACACGATCGCCCCCGCGGAGACCCTTCGGCTGGCGGAGCTCGTGGAACAGCTCGGTTACCGGTCGTGGTGGGCGTCGGAGCACGTCGTGCTGCCGAGCCCGCGGGTCGACCCGTCGCCGTCGGAGCCGGACACGCCGCTGCTCGACCCGCTGGTGAGCCTCGGTTTCGTGGCGGCGGCCACGACCAGGCTGGAGCTGGGCACCGGCATCGTGATCCTGCCGCAGCGCAACCCGGTGGTGCTCGCGAAGCAGGTGGCGTCGCTCGACGTGCTGAGCAACGGCCGCTTCACGCTCGGCGTCGGCGCGGGCTACCTGCCGCAGGAGTTCGCCGCGGTAGGCGTCCCGTTCGCGGGTCGCGGCCAGCGCACCGACGAGTACATCGACGCCATGCGGGCGTTGTGGGACTCGCCGGCGCCGGCCTTCGAGGGCAAGCACGTGTCGTTCAGCGACATCGACGCCCACCCGCGACCGTCCAACGCCCGAATCGCCGTCGGCGGAGCGTCCGACGGCGCCCTGCGCCGCGCGTTGACCCGCGGCAACGCGTGGATCGGCATCGGCACCCCCGAGGAGACCGCGGCCAACCTGAAGCGAATCCGCAGGCTCTCCGCGGTCACCGAACGACCGGACTCCCTCGGCGCCCTGGAGATCAACATCGTGGCGACGGCCGAGCTGGACGCCTCGGTGGTCCGCCAGTACGAGGACCTCGGCGTCGACCAGCTGATCGTGTTCCCCGCGGCGATCGACATGCCGCTGGACGAGGCACTGGCGAAGCTGATCGCGCTGCGGTAGGTAGCCTGGACGGCCGTGATCCCCGTCGTCGTCCTCGCCGGCTTCCTCGGCTCCGGCAAAACCACCCTGCTCAACCACCTGCTGCGCACGTCAGGCGGCACGCAGATCGGCGTCGTGGTGAACGACTTCGGCCGGATCAACATCGACGCCTTCGCGGTCTCGGCGCAGGTCGACTCGATGGTGTCGCTGTCGAACGGCTGCCTGTGCTGCGCGGTCGACGGCACCGAGCTGGACGCCATGCTGGAGAAGCTGGCCTCGGCGGACCTGGACGTCATCGTGATCGAGGCGTCCGGTCTCGCCGAGCCGTCGACGCTGGTCCGGATGGTGTTGCAGGCGCCGGGAGTGGAGTACGGCGGGCTGATCTACGTGGTCGACGCCGTGGAGTTCGCCGCCGTGCCACATCTGTCCCGGGATTTGTCGTTGGCAGACCTGGTGGTGCTGAACAAGGTCGACCGCGTTTCGGCGTTGCCTGCGCTCGACTGCCCGGTGCCGGTGGTTCCTGTTTCCTACGGGCGGATCGATCCGGCGTTGTTGTTCGAGGTGCGGCCGCCGGACCTGGGGCCGCGGCAGCTGTCGTTCGACGACCTGGACGACCACTCGACGCACGCCCACGCCTCGTACGACAGCGTGTCCTTCGAGTCCGCCGAGTTCCTGCATCCCAAGCTGTTCATGGACTTCCTGCAGGCACGGCCAGAGGGGTTGTTCCGCGCCAAGGGTTTCGCGCGCTTCGAGCACGGCACGTTCATGCTGCACGTCGTCGGCGGCTACATCTCGTTCACCCGAGTCGACGACGCCCCGACCCAGCTGGTGCTGATCGGGGCGGGCATCGAGCCGGATTCGCTGACCGACTGGCTGATGGCGTGCGTCGCGGACGGACCGGTCACCGAGCAGGACATGCTCTGGGTGCTCCGGTACGCCCACGACTGATCACTTCCCGCAGAGCGCACTGTCCACAGTGGCCAAAACCGCGTTGTGGGCCTTCTCGGCTTCCTCCGGCGTGTCCTGGAACGTACCGGGCAACGCCGTGACAGCAACGGAAAACGCCCTGCCCGTCTCGGCGACACCACCACGCGTCTCGTACCCGTGGATATCACCGCCGTGCCCCCAGTACCGTCCACCGCACGTGAGCGGCCAACTGGAGATACCAAGCCCGTACTGCACGCCCGGTGGCATCTCACCAGTGGTGTCAACGGTCTTGCGCATCTCGTCGAGCTCCTTCTGCGGCAGGAGTTCTCCCTTCAACAGGCCGCGGTAGAAGGCGTTGAGATCCTTGGTAGTGGAGATGATCTGCCCCGCCGCCCAGCCCCACGAGGGGTCGAGCTCGGTGACGTCCTCGACACCGTTGCCGGTCCTGGCATATCCGTGCGGGTGCTTGCCGTTGATGTCCTGCTCGCCGATGCCCGGCCAGTAGGTGTCCCGGAGGTTCAGCTTCCGGATGACCCGCTGGTCGACCTGCTCGGCGACCGGACGCCCGGTGACCTTCTGGACCAGCAGCCCCAGCAGCACGTAGTTCGTGTTGCTGTACTTGAACTTCGCGCCTGGCTCGTGGGTGGGCGGATGCGCGTTGGCGATGTCGAGCAACTCGCGCGGCTCGTAGTACCGGTGCCGCACTTCCTCGAACTTGTCGAGCCCCATGTACTGCGTGTAGTTCGCGAGCCCGCTGGTGTGGTTGAGCAACTGCCGGACGGTGATCCGCTCGTCCTTGATCGCGCCGGGCAGGTACTTCGTGATCGGCGCGTCCAGCTGAACCTTGCCCTCACCCACGAGCTGCATGACCACGGTGGCAACGAAAGCCTTGGTGTTGGACCCCACGCGCACCTGCCCGTTCTTGGGCACCGGCACGTGCTTGCCCAGTTCGGACGTGCCCGCGACCTGAGCCGTCGCCTTTCCGTTGGCCTCGGCGGTGGCGGCGAGCGCGGCCGGAAACCCGTGCTGCTTGACGAGTCCGTCGAGCTGCTTCTGCACCGTGTCCGACGGCGCGGCCACGGCCGTTCCGGTGAACAGCATGGCCACTGCCAACACGCCTACCAGCGTCTTCTTCATCCCTGCGCCTCCCCTTTTCGGCTTGAGCACAGGCTTCCAACTCTTGCCTTCCGGCACAGTCAGGTGCACTGCCGTTGATCAGGTAGAGCTGACTCCACCTCAGTGACGAACGCTGCTCTGCAGCACCGGCCGGTGGACACTTCGCCGTCAACCGTCGTGCAGAGCATGAACGGGCTGACAGGACGCCGGATCGGCCCAGCGTGACGCCGTGGTCGAGCGGCATCTCTGGTTCGCAGTACGAAGATTCGCTCGCGGTCTTGCCTGATCCTCCCGCTCTGGTAGCTGCGGCTCGTTCGGGTGAGGGGGTGCGTCAACCGTGACGTGGGCAACCCGAGCGACATCCGGTAATCACACTCGGTAGGCTGTCCCGGCGAGGGCTGCTAGCTCAATTGGCAGAGCAGGAGACTTTTAATCTTCGGGTTCAGGGTTCGAGTCCCTGGCGGCCCACCAAACCCCCAGGTCACAGGCCTGGGGGTTTCGTATTGGATGATCGCTGATACGCCTTTGATGCGCTTTACTCCCTGACTCTCAATCTGCGGGGTCGGGCGGTTCGTCCTGCTCAGGCCGGTCGAGTGCCCGTTCCAGCGCGTCAGCCGCCTTCCGATCGACCGCCTTCCGAGCCAGGTGGGTGTCCTGGGTCATCGACGGCCGAGCGTGCCCGAGCTGGTCCGCGACGACCCGCGCGGAGAGCCCTGCCTCATCGAGAATCGTGGCCGCCGTCTTCCGGAAGACGTGCGAGGTCACCCAGGCGAACTCGTCCCCTCCCCGAGCCTTCCGGATGTCCCTGCGGGTGTTCGACGGATCACGCAGGCCACCAAGGCTGTTCGGGAAGACCGGCCCGTTCGGGAACAGCGTGACCTCACGTCGCCGCCGCAACATGTCGAGCGCCCACCTGGGCAACGGGAGCGTCCGCTCCCCAGCCTCCGTCTTGGTCGACTTCCTGATCAGCCCGAGCCCACCGGCCCGGATGACCGTGTAGTTCACGTCGACCGTTCCGGCCTCGAAGTCGACGTCCTCCCAGTAGACGGCCAGCGCCTCACCGATCCGCACACCCGTGGCCATCATGAAGCGCGACAGGTCAGGCAGGTCCTTGCGAACCGCCGCCGGGTCGGACTCCAGCATCTCCAGCCACAACAGACGCTCCTCCCGAGTGAGCGCCCTCGGGCTCTTCTTCCGACCGCTCTCCAGTGGATCCGTGTCCCTCACGGGGTTCGTGTCGAGCGCCCGATCCCGCACCGCGATCCGCAGGGCACCCGAGATCACCGAGCGCGCCGTCTTGGCACTGTCGACCCCAACCGACCGCCACAACGCGCCGAGGAACGCATCGATCGCCAGGCCGATGCGATGCCGATGGTCACCGAGCTAGCCTCACCTGAGGGAGGCGCAGTGGACGCGATCAGCAGGTATCTCGATCTGGTGGACGAGGTCATGCGGCGAGACCCCTCCCAGCGCGAAGGTCAGGCGCACTACAACGCCTTGCGGATCGGGTGGCCTCATCTTGAAGCGCAAGTGCTCGGCACCGACCGAGATTGCTTCAGCTCCGACAAGGCGTTGCCCGCGTTGCTCGCCTGGGTCGACCAGGCCCTGCCGGCAGAGGAGCACCACCCCGACACCCCATGATCAGTCACGGCCAGCGGCACCACGTCAAGGCTGGAGTACGTACTTTGTCCCAGCACCAACCGCCGCGTTCGAGGCTCAGTGTCGGGATCGTGGCAGAGCGATCTCACTCAAAGTGTGGTCACGATTCCGCACAATGGCCCGGTGACCCTCTATGTCTGCGCGAGCTGCGATCACCCTCTCACCGGCGATCTCCTGGAGTCAGAGGCATTCCCGGCTGGCGATCACCTGGCCAGCCATCGCATCGCAGACCCACGGGTGGCGCAGGGCACCTATGCGATCAACTACAACGCCACGCTCTTCATCCTGCATCCTGACGACGTGCCAGGCACTGCTCTGCATCCCGATCGCAGGCGCCGCAACGGTTGCTGCGGACTTGACGGCCAGGACGGCCCCAACCTCGTCTGTGCGGGCTGCGGTGCCGAGGTCGCCACCAAGGAGTCGGACTGCTGGACCGACAACCTTGTAGCGCTCATGGCCGCTGCAGTCGTCAGCCGTACGCAATCTCAGTCTTGAGCAGAACGCGATCCGTGACCCTCGTCGGGATGATTGCAGGGTGCGGACGGTCCAGAAGGACCAAGACCATGATTCGCTTTAGTCTCGTAAACGTCGAGGAACGTCGAGAAGCGACTGTCCACAGTGCTCAGACCAAGAGCGCGTCCGCGCTGGTAGTGAGCACTGTCGAGGAAGATCGACGATGACACCAAGCGAGTGCTCTTACTCTTCGAGTTCAGGGTTCGAGTCCCTGGCGGCCCATTCGACAGAAAACCCCCAGGTCAAAGGCCTGGGGGTTTTCGCGTTCAGCGGGCAATGGTTCAGTGCTCGGCGGGTGCCTCGGCGGTCCGGCTCGGCAGCAGGGCCGCGACCACGATCGTGGCGGCAGCCAGGGCGGTGGCGACCACGAAGGCCAGCTTCATGCCGCTCAGCTGGGCTGCGGCGGTGGCGGCGCCGTCGGCGACCAGTTGGCCCGTGCGGGCGGACATCACGGTGACCACCAGGGCGGTGCCGAGGGCTGCGGCCACCTGTTGGAGCGTGCCGAGGATCGAGCTGCCGTGCGGGTACATGTGGGGTGGGAGGGAGCCCATACCGAGGGTGAAGATCGGGGTGAAGATTGCGGCCAGGCTCACCATCAGCAGGGCGTGCAGGCCCAGGATCTGCCAGTACGGCATGGTCGTCGAGACCTGGGTGAAGCCCGCGAGGGCGAGGACGATGCCGATCGAGCCCGGCAGGACCAGCGGGCGGCCGCCGATGCGGTCGTAGAGCTTGCCCACGGTTGGGCCCAGGAGGCCCATGGCCAGGCCGCCCGGCATGACGAGCAGGCCCGTTTGCAGTGGGGTCAGGCCGCGCAGGTTCTGCAGGTAGAGGGGGAGCAGGATCATCGAGCCCATCATCGCCAGGAAGGCGACGCACATGAGGGTCAGGGACAGGGCGTAGGTGCGGACGCCCAGGGTGCGCAGGTCCATCAGGGGGGCGCCGGTGCGCTGCAGTTTGAGCTGGCGGAGCACGAAGATCGCGATGGTGGCGGCGCCGGCCACGACGATGCCGATGGTCGGGCCCAGTTGGGCGTTGCCCTCGCCGAACAGGCTCAGGCCGTAGACCAGGCCGCCGAAGCCCAGGGTGGCCAGGGCGGCGCTCAGCCAGTCGATGGAGCTCACCTGGGGTTCGCCGATGTTGGTCATCTGGCGGAGTCCGAAGTAGGTCACGACGCCCGCGATCGGCAGGACGGCCACGAACAGCAGGCGCCAGGAGCCCAGTTGCAGGATCAGGCCGGAGACGGCTGGGCCGAGGGCGGGGGCCACGGAGATCGAGAGGGTCACGTTGCCCATCACTCGGCCGCGGTCCTGTTCTGGCACGACGGTCATGAGGGTGGTCATCAGCAGCGGCATCATCACGGCCGTGCCCGCGGCCTGCACGATGCGCCCGAGCAGCAGTACGGCGAAGGACGGTGCGGCGGCGGAGAGGGCGGTTCCGGTGAGGAAGACGCCCATCGCGATCGCGTAGCCCTGGCGGGTGGTCACGCGCTGCAGGAACCAGCCGGTGATCGGGATCACGGCGGCCATGGTGAGCATGAAGGCGGTGGAGACCCACTGCGCTGCCTGCTCGGTGACGTGCAACGACTCCATCAACCGCGGGATCGCGTTGATCATGAGCGTCTCGTTGAGGATCACCACGAACGTGGCTAGCACCAGCAGGCGCACCACCAGCGGTGTTCTGCTCTTCTCCGCGGTCTGGCGGTCTTGGATCGCAGCAGGCATGTCAGGACCTCACTCGGGGCTTCTGGCACAGTCGCGGCCAAGGCCGCCGGTGTCGACGTTCTTCGTCACACCGGTGGAGACCGGCGGGCGGGGCGGAACTCATCGGTGTGGCCGAGTGTTCCGTATCGCCGCGCCTGGTCCACCCGATTTTCGCCCTCGGCGGATCGGGTCCCAGTCCGTCTACCCACTCGTCGAACGGCAGGAGCGCCAATCGACACGAGGTCCGGGGAAATCTGTGAGCTGGGTTACTGGGACGGTGAGAGTCTGACGACGTCCCGGTGGACGGCCAGGAGGTCGCCGTCGGCGGCGCGGGGCTCAGACCGTGGTCTGAGGAAAACGCTCGGACCGCAGGCCGATCCGAGCGTGCGTTCGCGCTGGCAGCGTGAACGGCATGAGGTTTCCCAACGGGTGGATCGCGGGCGGAGCGCTGGTTGCCGGGCCGGTGCTGTTGCTGACCGGCACGTTGTTGAGGTCGCCGTACAACTTCTTCTTCACGGACCAGCTGAAAGCGGCCGCGGAACATCCGGCGTTGATGACGGCGGCGTACACGGCGTTTCTGGCGGGGCATGTGGTGATGTGGCCCGCGGTGGCCGAGATTGCGCGGCGAATCGCTCCCAAGAGGCCGATGTGGGCGGCTTGGGGCGGGGTGCTGGTCACGGTGGGGCTGTTCGCCAGGACGTTCCACGCCGGGGTGGACCAGGCGGCGTTCAACGCGGCCCGGCACCGCGGGGTGGAGGAGGCCACGCGGCTGGTGGCGGACGGGTACTCCGACCTGCACCTGTTCAGCTACCTGTCATTCACGATCATGTTCGGGTGGTACGTGCTGGCGATCGGGGCGTACCTCGGCGGGGTGCTGAAGGCGGTGCCTGCGGTGGCGTTGGCGTGCATGGGGTTGTTGCCGCTGGGGGTGCTGAAGGGCACCGAGCTGGTGTCGATCGTCGGCACGACCGGGTTGTGCGTCGCGCTGGTGCCGTTGGGGATCAGGACGCTCCGGGAGCAGCCGCGGCCGAGCAGGAGGGCGCTGGTGCTGGCGGCGCCGGTCACCGCGGGGCTAGGGGCGCTCGCGGTTCTCAGCACCCTTGGTTGAGAACGGCCAGGCGAACCAGAGGCCGGCGAACACGATCAACGCCGAGACGCCCACGACGATCGCGACCCAGGTCGGCAGGATGACCTCCGCCAGCAGGAGGACGGTGCCGGTCATCGCCAGGGCCAGGAAGCCGAGGCCGACGAGGGCGAACGTGTTGCCCGACTCCACGACGTCCTCGCGGCGGCCCTGGCGGAACAACACGCGGTGCCACGCGGCCGGGGCGGTGAGGAAAGCGACGGCCAGCGCCGCGCACAACACCGTGACCATGTGGGTCGTGCGGACAAAGGTGCCGGTGGAGGCGTACTTGTCGGTGAAGGCGATGGAGAGCAGGAATCCGAACAGGATCTGCACGCCGGCTTGCGCCACGCGGAGTTCTTGCAGCAGCTCGTTGACGTTGCGGGCGAGTCTGCGTTGGTCGGATTCCTCGGCTTCACTCACGCCAGTCGCGTACCCGAAAGGGGCCAGTTGAAACGCCGATCCCGTCTCAAAATGGCGGAATGCGACTGGTGGGGCTATGCAGGACAGTCATGAAGACACTTGCAGTCGCGGTCGCCACCGGGCTCGTGTTCACCGGAACCGCGCACGCAGAACCCGCCAGGGTGGCCCACACCTCCGCGAAGTTCGAGAGTTACAGCGCGACGGCCGAGGCTGTCACGTACGACACCGCCAAGGTGCCCATCGGCGCCAAGGTGCACGTCCTGGGAATACCGACGCCCAACGGCGGCACGACCGTTGTGTTGCTGCTCAAGGGTTTGCTGCCCGACCGGCCGTACGGGGCGCACGTGCACGTGAAGAAGTGCGGGGCGGCGCCTGCCGACGCCGGGCCGCACTACCAGAACGTGGTGGACCCGAAGCAGCCGTCGGTCGATCCGGTGTATGCCAACCCCAGCAACGAGATCTGGCTCGACGTACACGCGGACGCGCACGGCCTCGCCTACGCCAAGTCCACTGTGGACTGGCAGTTCACGGACCGGCACGCGCAGTCCGTGGTGCTGCACAACGAGCACACGCACACCGGACCGAACGATTCTGGAACGGCCGGTCCGCGCCTCGCCTGCGTGAACGTGGCGTTCTAGAAGCGGTTGATGACGAAGAACTCACTGACGAACGCGACCGGGTCGCCCGCGGTGTTGCGGCCGACCCAGGTCGGGTAGACACCGTCGCCCCAGCCGGTCGAGAACGCCACGACGTTCAGGCCGGACCGCGGGTCGGTGACGTTGGCTGGGCCGCGGCCACCGCCCACCTTGCCGAGCGCGTCGATGAGGTCGCAGTTGCCCGCCTCGTCGTCGCTGGCCAGGCGGTCGACGGCGGAAGCCGCGGACAGGTCGAAGAACGCGCCGGTGCTCGACTTCACGTCGTAGCCGAACTCCTCCCGCATCGGCACGGGCTCGCCCGGCAGCACGGCGGGCGTCCACGAGTACGCGGGCTCGTCCCGCACCGTCACCTTCGCGGCGGCGACGCGGTAGCCCTGGCGGAGGTCGGGGAAGCCGTCGCTGTCGACCCACGAGACCAGGGAGACCGACACCGGGTACATACCAGGCTCGACGGTCGTGGCGAACGCCTCGGCGTCCTCCGGCCACACGACGAACGGGTCCGCCGCCACGAGTCTGCCCGTCGGCAGTGCCAGTTCGCCCACCTGCTGCACAGCCACGACCTGCTGTTCGCCACCGCCGGTCGGCTTGCCGACGGGCCCGTCGACGAAGAACCGCTCGAACCCGGACCTGATCAGTTGAACCGCCCCCACGCCTCGGACACCTCCAGGGGCATGTTGGCAGAAGCCCCTGACACCCGATCGGGGCACCGGGTGTGTTCGCGCTGCGTGAAGTCGGCCGAATCACGGACGCGCAGGTGCCAGGCTCGACGCATGGGGATCGAAGTGGTGCTGGGCGACATCACGACGGAGCAGGTCGACGCGATCGTCACGGCGGCGAACGAGTCGCTGCTGGGCGGCGGTGGCGTCGACGGGGCGATTCACCGGGCTGCCGGGCCGAGGCTCGCGGAGGCCGGGGCGAAGCTGGCGCCGTGCGAACCGGGGCAGGCGGTGGCCACGCCCGCGTTCGGCCTCTCGCCGGTGAAGTACGTGATCCACACGGTGGGGCCGGTCTGGGAGGGCGGCGAGCACGGCGAGGACGAGGTCCTCACGAACTGCTACCTCAACTCGCTGCGGCTGGCCGCGGACCTCGACGTCGGGAGCATCGCCTTCCCCGCCATCGCGACGGGGATCTACGGTTTTCCCGCCCAGCGCGCGGCTCGGGTGGCGGTCA
The DNA here is from genome assembly GCF_016907955.1 of Lentzea nigeriaca. GTDB lineage: Bacteria > Actinomycetota > Actinomycetes > Mycobacteriales > Pseudonocardiaceae > Lentzea > Lentzea nigeriaca. The sequence goes on from NZ_JAFBCX010000007.1 coordinate 170,430, forward strand.
GGGCGGTGCGGTCGCTGCCGGTCGTCGACCGGATCCGGCTGGTGGCGTTCGACGAGGAGACCCGTCACGCACTCACCGCGGAGCTGGCCGAACCGGCGTGACGAACGTCGCAGCCGGCACGCCGCGGCGGTCACGTTCGGTGAAGATCGCGGCAGGTCAGTGCCGTAACCTGGAGGGCGTGCCCGTTCCCTCCACCCTCAAAATCGGCCCGTTCGCCGTCGATCCGCCCGTTGTGCTCGCGCCCATGGCCGGCATCACCAACGTGGCGTTCCGGCAGCTGTGCCGTCGGTACGGGGCCGGGCTGTACGTGTGCGAGATGATCACGGCGCGGGCGCTGGTCGAGCGCGACGCCATGACCATGCACATGATCACGTTCGACGAGGACGAGCACCCGCGGTCGATGCAGCTCTACGGCGTCGACCCGCGCAACGTCGGCGAGGCCACGAAGATGATCGTGGACGAGAACCTCGCCGACCACATGGACATGAACTTCGGCTGCCCGGTGCCCAAGGTGACGCGCAAGGGCGGCGGGGCGGCGTTGCCGTACAAGCGGGAGCTGTTCCGGCAGATCGTGCGGGCCGCCGTGCGCAACGCGGGGGACATGCCGGTCACCGTGAAGTTCCGCATCGGCATCGACGACGACCACCTGACGTACCTCGACGCGGGACGCATCGCGGCGGACGAGGGTGCACAGGCCGTGGCGCTGCACGCGCGCACGGCGTCGCAGCGGTACTCCGGCAAGGCCGACTGGACCGCCATCGCGCGGCTCAAGGAAGCCGTGACGAGCATTCCGGTGCTGGGCAACGGCGACATCTTCAGTGCGCAGGACGCGCTCGACATGGTGGCGCAGACGGGCTGCGACGGTGTGGTCGTCGGGCGTGGATGTCTTGGCAGGCCGTGGTTGTTCCGCGACCTGCAGGCGGCCTTCCGGGGCGAGCCGATCCCCGCGGGCCCGAGCCTCGGCGAGGTCGCCGAGGTCCTGCGCACGCACGCCCAGCTGCTCGCCGCCCACTACGGCGAGGACAAGGGCCTGCGCGACCTGCGCAAGCACATGGCCTGGTACTGGCACGGCTTCCCGGTCGGCGGCGACACGCGGCGGGCGTTCGCGATGGTGTCGAGCCTGCGGCAGCTCGACGACCTGATCGGGCAGCTCGACCCCACCGTGCCGTTCCCTGAGCACGCCGAGGGACCGCGTGGCAGGCAGGGGTCCGCGGCCAAGGTCGTGCTGCCGGAGGGGTGGCTCGACGACCCCGAGGACGCGACGGTTCCGGCCGGCGCGGACGTGATGCACTCCGGTGGCTGAACGCGTCGCGGTTCTCCTCGCCTCGCTCGCGCTGCTCGCGGGCTGCGCCGGCCCGATCGCGGGCACGCCACGGCCTGTCCAGCTGACCGACGGCAACCGCGCCAAGTTCCGGGAGTTCTACGAGCGCCTCAACAAGGCGGGCGACGAGGGTGCGTCGCAGCAGCAGAAGTTGTTGAAGGACACCCAACATCCGGACTTCCGGCAGAAAACGTGCGATCTTCGCGGCGCCACGATCAAGGTCGAGCCGACCTGGTCGACGCTTCGCAGCGACGCCGACTGGGCACCCCCTGGCGAGAAGGCCCATCCGCGAGGGGACGTGTACGTCGTGGCGGTGACCGTCACGCTGCGCCAGGAGGACGCCGTGATCGGCAGCCAGATCGGATCCCTGCACGTAGTGCTGCTGGACGACGAGGTGTACGGGTTCGCGCCCTGCATCGGTGGCTGAGCGGGTTGTTGATCACTTTCGCTCACTTGATCGGAGCAGTCAACGGTCAACCGGACGGGGGAAATCCCACTCCGACGCGTCCTTCTCGCTCAAGCGCCGCCCCTCGGGAGACGACACCTGCCAAGTAAGGAGGTGACCGCGATGACCGCGCTGCGACCCGAGATCGCAGAGACCCAGCAGGACGGCGAGGCCCCCGACGCCGATCGGCAGGGGCCCGGACTGGTCGGGCTGCACGAGTCCATCGCGACGTTGCTCGCCTCCCGTGGCCAGTGGCGCCAGGCGTACCAGCACCTGCGTTCCGCTCTGGACCTCGTCCACGCCGACCAGGACGGGCAGCCGCGCGTTCCCGAACAGCTGCGCCGCGAGGTCGACCGGCTGCGCCGGGAGCACGCGGAGGCACGCGAGCAGAGCCTGCGCGACAGCCTCACCGACTCCTACAACCGCCGCTACCTCGACCAGCGACTGATGGATCTGGTGGCCGAGCACGGCGCGTGCCGGCACGGGCTCGCCATCGCACTCATCGACCTCGACTGGTTCAAGCAGGTCAACGACTCGTTCGGGCACCTGCTCGGCGACCGGGTGCTGCAGCGGGTGGTCGAGCTGCTGCAGGACGGTCTCCCCGAGGACGCCTTCTGCGCCCGCTACGGCGGCGAGGAGTTCGTGCTCGTGCTGCCACGGGTGGACGCCACGACGGCCGTGGAGATCGCCGAGGCGGCCAGGGAACGTGTCGAGCGTCACCCGTGGCAGGAGATCGCGGACGGGCTGCGCGTGACGGTCAGCGCCGGCCTGGCGTACGAACCGCCCGCGGACGAGGCTCCCCGACGCCCGGCGGTCAGCGCCGAGCAACAGCTCCTGCGCGCCGACAGCCTGCTCTACACGGCCAAGCAGTCGGGTCGCAACGCGGTGGCGTACCGTGCGGATGGACGGGTCCGCCTCGCAGGCGCGGCGGCAGGTAGGCGTGCCATCACCGAGACGCGTGTTCTCGGTTACTACTGAGTGAGCTGGCTCACCCGTTCAGGGCAGACGGACTGCGCGTAATCGCGTATAGATAGCAGCCGTATCACCCGGAGTGGTCGTCAGAAGTCGGCTACATCCGTAGTATCGCGGGCGCAACTGACACGCCCGGTGATGCAACCGTTGTATCCCGGTCGTCGTCATCTTGTAATGACGAACCGCTATTAGCTTCTGACCCAGAAGGGAGATTGGGTGCCCGACGACCCCCGACGTGGCGGCCCCTCTTCCCGCGGTGATCAGGATCCCCAGCACCACGACCAGCCGACCGGCCGTAGACGTCGCTCGATGGAAGGCTCTGGGGGCCTGAGCGTCTCGGACCTCATCGAGCAGCACAGCAGGACGAATCTCCCCCGACCCGTCCCGCCAGGCTCGCCCGACGCATCCACGACAGGCAGGCGTGCCCTGCCGGACCCACCCGCGACGGGCAGACGTGCGCTGCCCGACCCGCCCGTGCAGCAGCCTCAGCAACCGCGGCAGCAGCCGCCGGTCGCTCATCGGCCAGGTGAGCAGACCGGTACGCGCCCGCGACCGCCGATGGCCGACCAGGCTCCCCCGCAGAACTTCACCGGTGAGCAGACCGGCAGGCGGCATCGTCCGGACGTCCCGGCCGAGCAGACGGGAACGCGGCCGAGGCCCGGCTTCCCGCCTCCCGGTGAGCAGACCGGAACGCGACCGCGTCCGGACGCGACCGGGATGCAGCGCCGCCCGGTTCCCGGTGAGCGCCGCCCCGGTGACACCGGTCCGCGCAGGCTCGCGCCCGGCGACGCACCGTCCTCCAACGGCATCCAGCGGCCGCAGCCACCCGGCGACGCGACCGCCAACGGCATGCCGCGTCCTCCCGTCGACCCGCGCCGGATGCCACCTGGTGACGCGCCCTCGTCGAACGGCATCCCGCGGCGTCCGGCGCCGAACGGGGTGCCCGAGGCGAACGGCATGCCCAGCGGCACGATCCGCCGGCCCGACGCCAACGGCGCACCGCCGCGCAGGCTCGCTCCCGGTGACGCGCCGTCGTCCAACGGGATTCCGCGGGATGCGACGGCCAACGGCATGCTGCGGCCTCCCGCCCCCGGCGAGGCACCGGAACGCAGGCCTATGACCCCGAACGCGGACATGACCGGCCGGCACCCGATGCCGTCCCGCGCGGAGTCGAGCGGCCCCCGGCCGATGCCCCCGAGGGCGGAGTCGAGCGGTCCCCGTCCGATGCCCGGCGGACCGGCGATCTCCAGCCGACTCGGCGGCGGACCCGGCGCACCTGGCGCACCTGCCGGTCCCGCGGCACCCGGTGCTCCCGCACCCGCCGGTCCCGCGGCAACAGGCGCACCGGCAAAGCCCGAGGAGCCCCCGGCCGACGCGCCCAGCCCCGAGGCCACCCAGATCGCCGCGGCGGTCGGCGTGGCCAAGGTGGAGAAGCGCGAAGAGATGGACCCGACGTGCCTCACGACCGAGATGGAGGCCATCGGCGAGGACGTGAAGAAGCGTCGCGAGGTCGACCACACCCTCGCGCGGTTCTCCGCGGTGCACGACGAACTGCTCGAGCAGGAGCGCCAGCGCAAGGAGCGGCGCGCCAAGCTCATGCCGTGGGTCAAGGACGACGACGAACTGGACGAAGCGACCCAGTTCGCGGATCCGGTCACGCTCGGCGAGAGCGAAGAGGACGACGAGCAGAAGGTCGTCGGTCGCACGCCGCAGCAGCGCAGGCTGATGCGCGCCGCCAGGATCGGGGCGATCGCCGCGGCGGCGGTGGTGTTCGCGTCGACCGGCGTCGCCTGGACCGCGACGCAGTGGGCCGACTCCAAGATCCAGAAGATCGACGCGCTCGGCGGCAACTCGCAGGCCGTGCATCAGGCGGAGAAGCAGCTCGGTGACGAGAACTTCCTGCTCGTCGGCTCGGACACCAGGGCGGGCGCCAAGGCGGGCGACAACGTCGGCACCCAGGCCACCGAGGGCGGCGCGCGCTCGGACGTGATCATGCTCGCGCACATCCCCGCCGACCGGAAGCGCATGGTCGTCACCTCGCTGCCGCGTGACGTTCGGGTCGACCGGCCCGCATGCCGCCAGTGGAACCCGGACAACGGCCAGTACGGCGGACCTCTTGCTCCCGAGAAAGAGGTCATGGCGAACTCCATCTACAACGACGGCGGGCCCGAGTGCGTGACCAACATGATGACCCAGCTGTCCGGCCTCAAGATCAACCACTTCGTCAGCATCGACTTCGTCGGCTTCCGCGAGATGTCGACCGCGATCGGCGGCGTGCAGATCTGCACGCCTAAGGCGATCAAGGACGACAAGCTCGGGGTGATCCTCGACAAGCCCGGCAAGTACACGCTCAAGGGCGACCAGGCGCTGCAGTACGTACGCGCCCGCACGGTCGCGGGAGACGTCGGCGGAGACTTCGACCGCATCAAGCGACAGCAGGGTTTTCTGTCGGCGATGCTGCGCCAGGCGTTGTCGAACGAGGTGCTGCTGAGCCCCAGCAAGCTCAACAACTTCATCAACGCCCTCACGAAGTCCACCGTCGGCGACAACATCGACGTGGCGTCCCTGCTGGAGCTCGCGAACTCGTTGCAGAGCCTCGACGCCGGCCGCGTCTCGTTCGTGACGATCCCGCACTGGACGGACGAGGGGCCGACGAAGTCCAACGACGACAACATCGAGCGCCTGCGCGACGAGGACGTCAAGAAGCTGTTCCAGACGATCATCGACGGAACGCCGCTGCCGCAGGAGAAGCCGACCGAGCAGACGCCGGGCGACCCCAACACCCCGGCCAAGCCCGGCTCGGTGATCGACCCCAAGCAGGTCACGATCCAGGTGCTCAACGGTGACCCGGCCGGCAACCGTGCCGCGAACCTGGCCGCCAACGCGTTGCAGCAGAAGGGCTTCAAGATCTCGAACCGGGGCGAAGCCACGGAGAAGGGCGCGAAGACCACCATCAAGTTCGCGAAGGGCCGTGAGGACTGGGCTGCGACGCTCAAGGCCGCGGTGCCCAGTGCGGACATGGTGGAGGCACCCGAGATGGGCGGCGCGGTGGTGCTCACGATCGGCTCCGGCTTCGACGAGCAGATCCAGACACCGCAGCCGGGCACGCAGGCGCAGGGCCAGAACGCGAACCAGAACCAGACGACCGGGAAGCTGGACGTCGTGAACGCGGCAGAGGACCCCTGCGCGAAGTGATTCGCCTGGGGTTCACCTGCGGTTCATGCTGGAATGTCGCTGCTGCGATGGTCGGGACGTAGGCTGAGCGCCATGCGCGAGGCCTACCATGACCAGCTCGAACAGCTCGCCGACCGTCTGGCCGACATGACCGTGATGGTCGCCGAGGCGATGCAGAACGCGACCGCCGCCCTGCTGCAGGCAGACCTCGGCCTCGCGGAACAGGTCATCAGCGGTGACCAGAAGATCGACGACGTCCGCTCCAGCATCGAGGAGCAGTCGTACGCGCTGCTCGCGCTGCAGGCGCCGGTCGCGACCGACCTGCGCACCGTGCTCGCGGTCATCCACGCCGCCGAGAGCGTCGAGCGCATGGGTGACCTCGCCCTGCACGTCGCGAAGGCCGCCAGGCGCCGCCACCCGGCGTCCGCGCTGCCCGAGGACGTGCAGCCGTACTTCGCCGAGATGGGCCAGATCGCGGTCAAGCTCGCCCGCGAGGCCGCGGAGATCATCCGCAACAAGGACGTCGACCGCGCGCGCGGCCTCGAGGACGAGGACGACGCGATCGACGACATCCACCGCCACCTGTTCTCGGTGATCATGGACAAGGAGTGGCAGCACGGCGTTGCCGCCGCGGTGGACGTGACGCTGCTCGGCCGCTTCTACGAGCGCTACGGCGACCACGCCGTGTCGGTCGCCAAGCGCACGGTCTTCGTCGTCACCGGCCGGATGCCCGGCTACGGTGGCGACGAGAACCTTTAATACTTAACGGAACTGCCCATCGCGTTCTGCCGCGAGCTCCGGATCGGCGTAGGCCTCGGAGAACTCGGCGAGCACGGTGGGCAGTTCTTCGTCCCAGGCCTCGCGGGCTTCGTCGCGCGGCAGATCCCGTGCGTCGACGGTGAAGTACGCCCACGCGCGCACGATGTCCGGCAGCAGAGCCAGATCCTCGTCCGACACGTGCAGCCGCGCGGCCACGTTCAGGATCAGCACGGCGGTGAGCGACGCCGGTCCATACACGACCGGGTCGCGGTTCTGGTCCACCGCAGCCGAAGCGACGATCCGTGCGAACGTACGAGCCGCATCGACGTCGGCGATCCCGTGATCTGAAGCCAGGAACGCCTCGACGACCTCGTCCGTCCTTTCCGGACTGACGGCGGGAATTTCGTGGTCGTCGGGAACCAGCGCGCGCACGCGGGCGTCGGCGAGGGCGATCAGCTGGACCGGGTGCCGGACGTCCTCGGAGCCGATCAGCCCTTCCTCGGCCTCCTCGTCGGGACCGTCCTCCCAGAACTGCTCGACGTCCGGCCACACCCGGTCGAACGCCTCGGCGGCGCTCAACGGCGTGATCAGGTCGCGGAACGCGTCCGGAGTGGAGGCGATCATGTCCTCCAGCAACGCCGTGGTGCCCTCGTCCGGAGTGGTGAACAGCTCGATGGCCGTGGCCCCGAGCACCGGCTGGCGCATGAACAGCACCGTCTCGCGTGTCGAGGCGCGTTCCTGGGTGATCGCGACGACTTCCACGTCTCCCAACAGGTTCGTGACGAGGAACGCCTCACGGAACTCCAGGGAAGCGCCGGCGACGTACCAGGACGGCTCGGCAACACCCCGTGCCGCAACGGTTTCCGCGGCCGCCACGGCAGCAGCGCGGGTCCCCTCGTCGCCCACGCCGGACAACGCGCGCAACGCGGTGAGCGCCGCAGGGTCGTCCATCGCGGCGAGCGCGTCGATCATCGGCGTGTGGCCGGATCCGGCGAGCCACAGCGTGGCGTACAGCTCGCTCGCCCAGGCGTCCGCGAGCAACCAGGACTCCGAACGCAGCGCGGCCGCCGACTCGAGCAGCGCCCCGTACGGGGACTGCTTCTCGGGCCGGCGGCCTGGTGCCTTGCCTTGCTTCTTCTTGCGAGACTTGCTCTGCGGGCTCACCCGCGAAAATCTAGCCGAAACGGCCGGAGATGTAGTCCTCGGTCGCCTTCTGGCCCGGGTTGGAGAAGATCTTCTCGGTGTCGTCGGCCTCGATCAGCTGACCGGGCTGGCCGACACCCAGCAGGTTGAAGAACGCGGTCTGGTCGGACACACGCGCCGCCTGCTGCATGTTGTGCGTCACGATGACGATCGTGTAGTCCTTCTTCAGCTCCGTGATCAGGTCCTCGATCGCCAGCGTGGAGATCGGGTCCAGGGCGGAGCAGGGCTCGTCCATCAGCAGGACGTCCGGCTGCACCGCGATGGCGCGGGCGATGCACAGACGCTGCTGCTGACCACCGGAGAGGCTGCCGCCCGGCCTGTCGAGGCGGTCCTTGACCTCGTTCCAGAGGTTGGCGCCGCGCAGGGAGCGCTCGGCGACCTCGTCGAGCTCCCTCTTGTTCTTCACGCCCGCGAGCTTCAGGCCAGCCACCACGTTGTCGCGAATGGACATCGTGGGGAACGGGTTGGGCCGCTGGAACACCATGCCGATGGTGCGGCGCACCTCGACGGGGTCCACAGTGGACGCGTAGATGTCCTCGCCGTCGAGCAGCACCTTGCCCTCGACGCGTGCGCCGGGCGCGACCTCGTGCATGCGGTTCAGCGACCGCAGCACGGTGGACTTGCCGCAACCGGAGGGACCGATGAAGGCGGTCACGTTGCGCGGCGGCACCGCGAGCGAGACGTTCTCGACGGCGTGGAACTTGCCGTAGAAGAGGTTCAGGTCCTTGATGTCGAGTCGCTTGGCCATGTCCGCCCGCTCACTTCGTCTTCGGCGCCAGCGCCCGCGAGATCACGGTGGCCAGCAGGTTGAACAGGGTGATGATCAGCACGAGCGTGATCGCCGCGCCCCACAGGCGCTCGAAACCGGCCTGCGTCGGGTTGTTGCGCTCGTTCACCATCATCAACGGCAGCGAGGCCATCGGGCCGTCGAAGAGGTTGTAGTTGATGAACGGCGCGTAGGCCGCGAGCACCAGCACCGGCGCGGTCTCACCCATGACGCGGGCGAGAGCGAGCATGACGCCGGTGAGGATGCCGGAGAGGGCCGTCGGGATGACGATCTTGACGATCGTCTTCCACTTGGGGATGCCCAGCGCGTAGGAGGCCTCGCGCAGCTCGTCCGGGACGATCTTGAGCATCTCCTCGGTCGTGCGCACCACGACCGGGACCATCAGCAGCACCAACGCGATCGACACGGCGAACGCGCTGCGGCCCATGCCCGCGTAGGTGATCCACACCGTGTAGACGAACAGCGCCGCGACGATCGAGGGGACACCGGTGAGGATGTCGACCATGAACGTCGTGGCCTTCGCGAGCTTCGAGCGGCCGCCGTACTCGACGAGGTAGATCGCGATCATGATGCCGATCGGCACGGAGATGATGCCGCACACCAGGCCCTGCACCAGGGTGCCGTAGATCGCGTGGTACGCGCCGCCGCCCTGCTGACGGGCCAGCAGACCGGACAACGACTTCTGCCACCAGTCACCGTCGAGGATGACCGGGAAACCGCGCTGGACCACGGTGTAGAGCACCCACACCAGCGGGATGATCGCGATCAGGAAGGCACCCCACACGAGCGTGGTGGCGAAGCCGTTCCTGATCCGGCGGGAGAGGCTGACCGCCTGGAACGTCGGTGGCGTCGCGAGGCGCGTGGGGTCCGCGAGGTTCGTGCTCACTCGTACTCCTTGTGGCCGGCGACGATCGAGCGCGCGATGGCGTTCACGACGAAGGTCAGCACGAAGAGCACCAGACCGGCCGCGATGTAGGCACCGGCCGAGCGCGTGTCGTTGAACTCCGGTGCAGCCAGCGCGATCTTCGACGCGAAGGTGGCACCGCCGTCGAAGAGCGACCAGCCGAACGAGGCCGTCGTGGTGCTCAGGATGATCATGACGGCGATGGTCTCGCCGAGCGCGCGGCCGAGGCCGAGCATCGAGGCGGAGACGTAACCGGCCTTGCCGAACGGCAGGACGGTCGTGCGCACGACCTCCCACTTGGTCGCGCCGAGCGCGATGGCACCCTCGATGTGCATCCTCGGCGTGCGGTCGAAGACCTCGCGGCTGACGGCCGTGATGATCGGCAGGATCATCACCGCGACGACGATGCCCGCGGTGAAGATGGTGCCGCCGAGCTGGACGTTGACGTTGCCCTTGGCGAACAGCGGGAACCAGCCGAGGTTGTCGATCAGCCACTCGGAGAACGGGAAGAGCACCGGGCCGAGCACGAACAGGCCCCACAGACCGAAGACGATCGACGGAACCGCCGCGAGCAGGTCAACGACGTACGCGAACGGCCTGGCGAGGTTGCGCGGCGCGTACTGGGTGAGGAAGAGCGCGATGCCCAACGCGATCGGCATCGCGATCAGCAGCGCGAGGATCGAGACGATCACCGTGACGAGCAGCAGGTCGAGAATGCCGAACCGCAGGTTCGCCGGGTCCGTGGTGTTCCACTCGCGACTGGTCAGGAAGTTGATCTGGTCCAGGCCGAGTGACGGGATGGCCTGCAGGATCAGGAACAGGCCGATCGCGCCGATGAGGACGACGATGAAGACACCGGACCCCGTGGCCAGGCCGCGGAAGATGCGGTCACCGGGCCGGACGTGCGGTGCCTTGGTGGTTTCTGGAGCTGCCGGTGTCGGGGGAATCGGAGCCTCCGAAGCGGTGGGAGCAGCCGCAACGCCCCGCGCGGCTCCGGGGTCACCGGAGCCGGCGGGGCGCTTGGCCACGACGGGATCGTTCATCGCGTCAGCGTGGTTCGCAGTCTCGCATCAACCTCAGGCGATCGCCTTCACAGCGGTCAGCAGCTTGTCCTGGAACGCCTTGGGCAGCGGCACGTAGCCGGCGGCGGCGAGCTGCCCCTGGCCCGTGGTGGCGGCGACGGTGAGGAACGCCTTCACGGCCTTCGCGGTGTCGGCGTCGTAGCCCTTCGAGCAGACGATCTCGTAGGTCGCGAGCAGCAGCGGGTACGCACCGGCGGCCTTCGTGCCGTAGATCGAGTTGAGGTCGAGGACCAGGTCGTTGCCCTCACCCTTGACCTTGGCGCCGTCAATGGCCTTGCCTGCCGACTCCGCGCTCAGCTCGACCGCGCCGGCACCGGCGTCGATCTTGGCGATCGAGAGCTTGTTGTCCTGCGCGAACGACCACTCGACGTAGGTGATCGCACCGTCGATCGAGCCGACGGCCTGCGCGACACCGGCGGACTTCTCCTTGCCCTCGCCGACACCGCCCTTGAACTGCTTGCCGTCACCCTTGGTCCAGCCACCGGCGGCGGTGAGGTACTTCTGGAAGTTGTCGGTGGTGCCCGACTCGTCCGAGCGGTAGATGACCGCGATGTCCTTGTCCGGCAGGTTCGCGGAGCCGTTCAGCGCCTTGATGGCCGGGTCGTTCCACTTCTTGACCGCACCGCTGAAGATCGCGGCGGTGGTCTTGGCGTCCAGCACGAGGCTGTCCACACCGGACACCTTGAAGCCGATCGCGACCGGGCCGAAGACCAGCGGGAGGTTCCACGCCGGGTTGCCCTGGCAGCGCTTGGTGGCGGCCTCGACCTCGGCGCCCGCCTTCAGCGCGGAGTCCGAGCCACCGAAGTCGACCTGGCCCGCGTTGAAGTTCTTGACGCCCGCACCGGAACCGGAGGGGTTGTACGCGAGGTCCGCGCTGGGGCAGGCCGCCTTGTAGGCCTGGACGAACGCGTCGATGGCGTTCTTCTGCGCGGAGGAGCCCTCAGCGTTCAGCTTGGCCTTGCCACCGCACTCGACGGGCGCGGACGCGCCACTGGTCGGCGTGCTGCCGCCCGCCGCCGTGTTGTTGTCACTGCCACACGCACCGAGCAGGAGCGCGCTGGCCGCGACGAGGCCGAGCACGGCGCCGTGCCGCTGGATCTTCACCTTGGTCCTCCACCTTGCGGAAGCATTAGCGGTTTCGCGACGGACGTCGCCGCTCGCTTCGGAAGGTAGGTATCCATGGTGGACAGCCCACCTAGTCGGGGTGAACGGCAGGTGAACACCGAACGGGAAGTAACGGGTCACACGACCGAAAGAGTGACGGCGTGACCAGCGCGTATGCGTTTTGTGACGATCCGTTGACTACCGGCCGTACTGGACGTCGGCGTCCCACAGCGTGAAGCCGAGCTTGGTGTAGACCCGCACCGCCGCCGTGTTGTCCGACTCGACGTACAGCATGACCTCCTTGACCTGCTGTTCCCGCAGGTGCCGCAGGCCCGCGAGGGTCAGCGCCTTGCCGAGCCCACCGCCCTGCCGGTCGGGGTCGACGCCCACCACGTACACCTCGCCCAGCTCGGGCGTGTGCACCTTCGTCCAGTGGAAGCCGGCCAGCCGGTCCTCGGCGTCGAACGCGAGCAGGAAGCCGTTCGGGTCGAACCAGTCCTCGTTCTCCTTGGCGCGCACGTCCTCGATCGACATCGAGCCCTGCTCGGGGTGCCAGTCGAACGCGCGGTGGTTCACGTAGACGACCGCGGCCTCGTCCTTGCCGGGAACGAACGCCCGGATGGTGATCCCGTCGGGCAGCTTCGGCTCCGGCAGGTCGTTGTCGACGCGCAGCCGCATCCGTAAGAGCTCACGGACCTTGCGGAAGCCCAGCTTCGCCGCGAGCTGGTCGGCGTCCGGGTGACCGCCGTGCGCCCAGATCCGCAGCGACTCCTGCGGCAGGGCTTTCACCAACGCCTCGCCGACGCCCTGATGGCGGTGATCAGGGTGCACGGCGAGCTCGGCGACCTTGTGGCCGCCGGAGTCACCGATCATGTCGACGTGCGCGTACCCGGCGAGCCGGTCGTTCAGGTACGCGAGGAGGTGCTTGCTGCCGGTGGCGCCGGGGCGCATCCGCAGTCGCACGGCCTCGCCGACCGGTGCCACGCCGTCGGTGCTCTCCGCAGCCGCCAGCAACTGCCCGACTTCGGCAGCCTGGTCGGTCGTCAGCTCGTCGTACCAGCTCAGTTGCGCCACACAGGCGAACCTACCGCGCGATCACAGCCTCATCCAGGACACGGACCACGTCGTCCACCTCGGTCACCTCGGCCGGACGGCGCGAGGAGCCGGGACGCGGCGGGCGGACGAACTTGTAGCCCACGTTGCGCACGGTGCCGATCAGCGCCTCGTGCTCGGGGCCGAGCTTGGCGCGCAGGCGTCGCACGTGAACGTCGACGGTGCGGGTGCCACCGAAGAAGTCGTAGCCCCAGACCTCCTGCAGCAGCTGCGCGCGGGTGAAGACCCGGCCCGCGTGCTGCGCGAGGTACTTGAGCAGCTCGAACTCCTTGTAGGTGAGGTCGAGCGGGCGGCCCTTGAGGCGCGCGGTGTAGGTGGCCTCGTCGATCACGAGGTCGCCGAGCTGCAGAGCGCCGTCGCCACCGGGCTGGGAGGCACCGCGGCGTGAGCGCACCAGGCGCAGGCGGGCGTCGACCTCGGCGGGGCCGGAGGTCGGCAGCAGGATCTCGTCGACCGACCAGTCGGAGTTGACGGCGACCAGACCGCCCTCGGTGACGACCGCCACCACGGGCACGTCCACGCCGGACGAGTCGAGCAGGCGGCACAGCGAGCGAGCGCCGACCAGATCGGTGCGGGCGTCGACCAGCACGATGTCGTGCGGCCCTGCCTCGAGCAGCGCCGAGACCTCCGGGCGGAGCGGGCGCACGGCGTGCGGAAGCAGCGCCAGCGCGGGCAACACCGCCTCCGGGTCCGGGTCTGTCGTCAGCAGAAGCACGTCGATGCTCATCGCGGCGCCCTCCTAATCGGCCGTGGTCGGTCACCTCGACCAGACCAGCGGCGTACGGTGACCGGGCCCCGTTGCCTGCGGATGACGGAGACAATACCGGTGCACCCCCAGAAATTCCCAGGTCAAGAAGCCGTGCTCACACTTGTTTCCACAAGCGTCACGCCTGTTACATCCATGTCACATGGCGGCGTACGCCTGCACGGCGTGCACCACAAGGGCAAAGGCGACCTCGCTTTCGTCGTAGGACATGGGTTCACGAACAACGTGGCCAAGCCGTACGTCGCTCGGGTGCTCGCCCGATTGGCCGCGCACGGCGGTGTCGTCGCGTTCGACTTCCGCGGCCACGGACGCTCCGAAGGACGGTCCACGGTCGGCGCGGACGAGGTCCACGACATCGAGGCGGCGGTGCTCAAGGCGCGCGAGCTCGGCTACTCGAAGATCGCCACGGTCGGGTTCTCGATGGGCGCGTCGATCGTCATCCGGCACGCCGCACTGGGGGAGACCAGGCCTGATGCCGTCGTCTCCGTGAGTTCTCCCGCCCGGTGGTGGTCACGGGAGACCGCGCCGATGCGACGCGTGCACTGGTTGCTGGAGCAGCCGCACGGCAAGCTCGCGGCCCGTGCGATCGGGGTTCGGCTGGGCGACAGCTGGGTACAACCGCCAGAGAGTCCGCTGGAGGTGGTCTCGCGAATCGCGCCGACCCCGCTGCTGATCGTGCACGGTGACCTGGATCACTATTTCACCCCGGAACACGCCAGGTCACTGCACCGCGCGTCCTCAGGGCATGCCGAGCTGTGGATCGAGCCCGGCATGCGGCACGCGGAATCAGCCGCGACCGCGGACCTGGTAGACCGGATGGCGGCATGGACCGCCGGCAACGTCGAGGACGAGGAATGACTGCGCACACTCCGACCCGCCCGAGGCCGAAGAAGAAGTCGCGGCGTGGCAAGTTCCTCATCGTCACGGTGATCGTGCTCGCCGTGCTGCTCGTGGCGGCCGACTTCGCGCTCGCCGCGGCCGGTGAGTACCAGATCGCCCAGCGCATGCGGGAGAAGCTGCAGCTCAACGAGGACCCGTCGGTGCGCATCAACGGCTTCCCGTTCATGCTGCAGGCGGTCCGCGGCGACTACAAGCACGTGCGGATCGAGGCGTCCGGCGTGCCGATCAAGAACGAGCAGCAGGGCGTCGACCTGCGCGACCTCGACATCGTGGCCGACCTCCGCCACACCCGCGTCGAGCTGGCCGACCTGTTGGCGGGCAACGTCTCCAAGGCGACGATCGACAAGGTCGAGGGCAGCATCAAGATCAAGGCGCTGGACCTGAACCGGCTGGCGAACCAGGTCACGCCGTTCGACAAGCTCTCGATCGAGCCGGACAACCGCGTCGCCACGCCGACGCCGACGGACGTGAACGCTCCCAAGACGACCGCCGCGATCAAGATCTCCGGCCAGACCACCGTCGCGGGCAAGGTCGTCACGGTCGCGGCCTACGGCCAGATCGCCCTGGTCAGCGGCGCCATCCAGATCAACATCGACGACATCGAGCTCGAGGACACCTCGCTCAAGGAGATCATCCCGCAGCTGCGCCAGGCCCTCGCGATCAAGATCGACCCCGGCACGCTCCCGTTCGGCGCGACGCCCACCGCCGTCGAGGTGGAGAGCGGTGCGTTCATCCTCCGCGGCGTGATCACGGATGTACCGTTGGTCCAACGATGACTGGTGTGTGGGCGCTGATGGGCGCGCTGGCCGTGGCCGGCGCGATCGGTGTGCTGCTCAAGGTCAGGGAGGGCCGCATCTCCCGCAAGGAATCCGTCGACCTGCCCGCGCCCGTGCGCGCCCTGCTCGCGCCGGGGGTGACGCTGGTCCAGCTCTCCACGACGTTCTGCGCCCCGTGCCGCCACGCGAAGGTGATCCTGCGCGACCTGGCCGACCGCACCGACGGCCTCACCCACGCCGAACTCGACGTGACGAACCTGCCGGACGTCGCCGCCGCCCTGGGCGTGATGCGCACGCCGACGACCCTGGCCCTGACCGCCGACGGCACCGAGGTGTTGCGAGTCGGTGGCGTGCCGAAACGCGACACGCTCCTGGCCGCTTTGCAGCCACATCTGTCCTAATCCGGTCGAGTGAACCTGCGTTGTTCCACCTGATGGACATGTCTCCCGGACCGAGGGATCCAGTACTACCCTCGCTGGCATGACCATGCTGCTCACGAAGCGACGCGCGGTTGACCTGTGCCGCGTGCGCAGCAGCCTGTGTCGCACGACGAGCTGATTGGGCCGCTTGACGCCCAACAGCTACCTCTGACGGACTGATTTCTCCTCGTCCGAATGTCCGGAGGTCGTCGTGCCGAAAGATGCCCCAGTAGACCCGCGCGGTCCGCGCTTCTCCGCCTGGATGACCACCGTCATCCTGGCCGTCGTCCTGCTCACCGGCTGGTGGCGCCTGCTCGGCGCCCAGACGGTGCTGTTCGCGATGTGCGCGTTCATCTCGCTGAAGCTCAACCCGTGGGGCCACGTCTACCGCTTCGCGATCCAGCCTCGCCTGACCCCGGCCACCGAACGCGAGGAGGCAGCCCCGCTGCGCTTCGCCCAGGGCGTCGGTTTCGTCTTCGCACTGATCGGCACCCTCGGCTACGCCACCGGACTGACCACGCTCGGCATCGTGGCCACCGCCCTCGCACTGGTGGCAGCACTGCTCAACGCCGCGTTGGGCCTGTGCCTCGGCTGCGAGGTCTACCTACTGCTGCGCCGGTACGCACCCGCGCTCGCACGTCCGCAATAAAACACGCACTACTACAGGAGCAACTTCCCATGAGCCGTGAGAACGTGCTGGTCTCGGCCGCCTGGTCCGAGGAGAACCTCCAGACGCCCGGCGTCGTGTTCGCGGAGGTCGACGAGGACACCACCGCGTACGACGGCGGACACATCCCCGGCGCCGTGAAGATCGACTGGAAGACCGAACTCCAGGACCCGATCCGCCGCGACTTCGTCGACCGCGAGGGCTTCGAGAAGCTGCTCTCGGCCAAGGGCATCTCCAACGACGACACCGTCATCCTCTACGGCGGCAACAACAACTGGTTCGCGGCCTACGCCTACTGGTACTTCAAGCTCTACGGCCACCAGGACGTGAAGCTCCTCGACGGCGGCCGCAAGAAGTGGGAGCTCGACGGCCGCCCCCTGGACAAGGAGGAGGTCACCCGTCCCACGACTTCCTACAAGGCCCAGGAGCAGGACCTCAGCATCCGCGCCTTCCGCGACGAGGTCGTCGACGCCATCGGCAACAAGAACCTGGTCGACGTCCGCTCCCCCGACGAGTTCTCCGGCAAGCTCCTCGCCCCGGCCCACCTCCCGCAGGAGCAGGCCCAGCGCGCAGGCCACATCCCCTCGGCCGTCAACGTGCCGTGGAGCAAGGCCGCGAACGAGGACGGCACCTTCAAGTCCAACGACGAACTCCGCGAGATCTACGCCGAGGCAGGCTTCGACGGCTCCCGCAAGACCATCGCCTACTGCCGCATCGGCGAGCGCTCCTCGCACACCTGGTTCGCCCTGCGCGAGCTGCTCGGCCACGAAGACGTCAAGAACTACGACGGTTCTTGGACGGAGTACGGCTCGCTCGTCGGCGTGCCGATCGAACTCGGTTCCGGCAAGGAGGCCTGATTTCTCATGTCCGACTCATGCGGCGCGCCCGTCCAGGGCGGCACCATCGAAGCGTCAACGACCGAAACCGTCCTGCAGGGCAAGGTCCTGGCCGACGGCACCCCGGTAGGCGGCGCCTACGTCCGCCTGCTGGACTCGACGGGCGAGTTCACGGCCGAGGTCGTCTCCTCCCCTGAGGGCGACTTCCGCTTCTTCGCGGCACCGGGCAGCTGGACCGTCCGCGCCCTGCACCGCACCGGCAACGGCCAGGCCGCCGTGTCGGCCGAGGGCCCCGGCATCCACGCGGTGGAGATCGCAGTCGCCTGACGCCACGCAGCAAGCGCAGTGGGTACGACGAAGGCCTCCGGCGGCACACCCCGCCGGGGGCCTTCACATTTCTGGTTTCTCGCGAAGGCGAGCCGACCCGGAGCCGAAGGCGAGGCAACGCGAAGGCGGAGCCGAGCAGTCCTTGGCATACCGGGCCGGTGGGGTGGGTCCCGTCACGCCCCACCCACAACGCAACCACCTACGGACTCGCAACCGGAACCCGCCGACGCAACCGGGGGACGACCCACAAAACCCACACGCACCCCAGAGCAGGCCACGGTGTCCTGCACCACCACAACCCTGCACGTCAGACCACGCGAGATATCCTCTCCCGGTGGAACACATCTTCACCGGACTCCTGGTACTAGTGACGATCGCAGTCATGTGGTTCGCGGGCTACGTCGTCTACCGCCTCTACTCCGACCAGCGATGACGCAGAGCACCCCAGGCACCCCGATCCCAGGCAGCGGCGACGAGGCCATCCGCCTGGCGGAAGAGCGCGCCGCGGCCACCAGAGCCCGCAACCTCCCGCAGTTCACGGACATGCCGATCCCCGGCGACACCGCGAACCTGCGAGAAGGCGCCAACCTGAACGACGCCTTGCTGAGCGTCCTCCCGCTGGTAGGCGTCTGGCGAGGCGAAGGAGAGGTCGTCTACCCGACGATCGACGGCCCGTTCCGCTTCGGCCAGCAGATCACGTTCGCCCACGACGGTCGCCCGTTCCTCATCTACGAGGCGCGCAGCTGGCTGTTGAACGAGGCCGGCGAAGTCATCCGCCCGGCGGCCCGCGAGCAGGGTTTCTGGCGTCCCCAGCCGGACGACACGATCGAGCTGCTGCTCACCCACAACACGGGCATCGTCGAGCTGTACTACGGCAAGCCGCGCACCCAGACGTCGTGGGAGTTCGAGACGGACGCCGTGATCCGCACCGCGAGCGCCAAGGAAGTCACGGCATCGCAGCGCCTGTACGGCATCGTCAACAACGGCGACCTCGCGTACGTCGAGGAGCGGGCGATGGTCGGGCAGAAGATGCAGCCGCACACGTCGGCGCACCTCAAGCGCGTGGTCGGCTGAAAGACACGCGATTCAGGGTCGTGGGATTGTTCAACAATCCCACGATTCCCCGTAACATGTGTCCATGCTGCTGCGGCGCTGCGGAACCGATGCGCTCCTGGTCGAGGTCGACTCGCTGATCGAGGTCGCGGCCGTCCGCGCGGCGCTCCAGGGGCTCGACGGCGTGGAAGAGCTCGTCCCCGCCGCCAGAACGGTGCTGGTCAAGGGCGCTCTCCCGCAGGTCAGGGAGGCCCTCGCCACCGTCGACCTGACCCACGCGCCGGAAACACGCTCCCGCGAGGTCACCATCCCCGTCAGCTACGACGGCCCCGACCTCGACCTCGTCGCCGACACGGCGAACATCACCCCCGACGAGGTCGTCCGGCTCCACACCGGAGCCACCTACGAGGTCGCGTTCTGCGGCTTCGCCCCCGGCTTCGGCTACCTGACCGGCCTGCCGGACGTCCTCCAGCAGCCCAGGCTCGACTCGCCGCGCACGAAGGTGCCGGCGGGCAGCGTCGGCATCGCGGGCGAGTTCACCGCCGCCTACCCCCGAGCCACACCCGGCGGCTGGCGGTTGATCGGCCGCACCGAGATCACGCTCTTCGACCCGGCGGCCGAGACCCCCGCACTGCTGGCGCCCGGCGACAGCGTCAGGTTCGTGGTCGCATGAAGCGCACCATCACGGTCGTCCGCACGGGTCCCCAGGCGCTGATCCAGGACCTCGGCCGACCCGGCCACGCCCACCTCGGCGTACCGCCGTCCGGCGCGGTCGACCCGGACTCCATCAAGCTCGCCAACCGCCTCGTCGGCAACCCGGAGACCGCCGCGGGGCTCGAACTCCTGCTGGGCGGCACGCACATCACGGCAGAAGCGTCCTGCACGGTCGCGGTGACCGGACCGGCGGTGGAAGTCCGGATCGACGGCAAGCTCGCCGACTCACACCAGCCGTTGCATCTCCCCAAGGGCTCCACGCTGGAGATCGGCACCCCGGACACCGGCCTGCGCACCTACCTGGCCGTCTCCGGCGGCATCGACACCCCGCCGGCACTCGGCAGCCGGTCGACCGACCTGCTCTCCGGGATCGGTCCAGAACCCTTGCGGGACCACGACGTTCTCGAACTCGGCACGCCCGCTCCCGCGAACGGCGCAGACGTCGTGCCGCCACTGCGGGCACCGCTGGAACTCGACGTCGCCATCCTGCTCGGCCCGAGGGACGACTGGTTCGACGACGCGGAAACCCAGCTGCGCCAAGGGGTCTGGACGGTGTCCGACCGCAGCAACCGGGTCGGCGTGCGGCTGCGCGGCACGAAGCTGAATCGTCGTGACGGCGAGATTCCCAGCGAGGGCATGATCACCGGCGCGGTGCAGGTGCCGCCGGACGGGCACCCCGTGGTCTTCCTCAACGACCACCCCACGACGGGCGGTTATCCCGTCATCGGTGTCGTCGACCGTGATCACCTGCGGTTTCTCGGCCAGGCGCGGCCGGGGACGACGGTCAGGTTCCGCCCGATGCGGGTCAGCACGACGGGGCCACACCGTTGACGGTAGTGGTCCAGACCAAATACCGTAACCGCCAGGCCGCCGCGGACCTCTACGAACCTGGAGTTCCGCATGCGCCGAATCCCTGCCCTGCTGGCAGTTCTGGTCGCTGTACTGGCCCTGGCCGTGCCCGCACAGGCCGCCACGGGCATCACCGCGACCTTCTCCCGCACCGGTACGAGCGGCAAGTTCGTGGTCGCCAACGCGAGCACGACCGCGCTCAACGGGTGGTCGATCAAGTTCGACCTGCCTGCCGGTGTCACGGTGAGCAACGTCCAGAACGCGACCACGACCCAGGACGGCACGAGAGTGACGCTCACTCCTGCCTTCTACATCAACAACATCCCTGCCGGACGCAGCACCGAGCCCTACAGCCCGACGTTCACGTTGAGCGCCGCGGCCGACCCGACCGCCTGCACGATCAACAACATGGCCTGCGACGGCAGCGGTGATCCCGCGCCGGCACCGACCGGCCTCACCGCCGACTACTCGGTCGCCGGTGGCACGGCCAAGTTCATCGTGCGCAACCACACCACCGCCGCGGTCAGCGACTGGTCGATCGTCTTCACGCTGCCGAACGGCGTGACGGTCGGCAACGGCCAGAACGGCACGATCTCCCAGAGCGGCAACCAGGTCACGCTCACCCCGGCCTACTACAACAAGTCGGTCGCGGCGGGCGGCAGCACCGAGCCGTACAGCCCGACGTTCTCGATCAGCTCGAACGTCGACCCGGTGACGTGCCGGATCAACAACGCGAACTGCGACGGCAGCGCCGACACTCCGCCAAGCGCCCCAACGGGTCTGACGTCACCGACAAAGACCACGCGCACGGTGACGTTGCAGTGGAACGCCTCCACCGCGGGCTCGCTGCCGATCGCCGCCTACGAGATCTACGCGGGCTCAGCCCTGGCGACCAGCAGCACCACGACGTCCGCCGTCGTCACCGGCCTGAACCCGAACACCGCCTACTCGTTCACGGTGAAAGCCAAGGACACCAAGGGAACGCTGAGCTCACCGAGCAGCGCGCTGAGCGTCACGACCAACAACCCGGCCGACGACACGACACCTCCGACCGCACCGGGCAACCTGCGCGCCACGGCGAAGGACGCGGGCAGCATCTCGTTGGCGTGGAACGCATCCACGGACAACCGCGGCGTCGCGAACTACGACGTCTACGTGGGCACGACCGTGAGGATGACCGTTTCCGGCACCACAGCAACCGTTACCGGCCTCGCACCGTCGACGAGCTACACGTTCACGGTCCGGGCACGGGACATCTACGACAACCTGTCCTCGCCGAGCAACGCGCTGACCGAGCGCACGAGCGACATCGTCGGCGGGTACGCCCGTGTCGGGTACTTCGTGCAGTGGGGCATCTACGGGCGGCAGTACTTCGTGAAGGACATGGACGCCGCGAAGCTGACCCACGTCAACTACGCGTTCGGCAACATCGACCCGGTCAACCTGACGTGTCTGCACGGCGTCACGAAGGGCACCACGCCGAACCCGCAGGACCCGAACCAGGGCGACGGCGCGGGTGACGCGGAAGCCGACTACAGCAGGCCGATGAGCGCGGCGCAGTCCGTCGACGGCGTGGCGGACACGGGCTGGGAACCGTTGCGCGGCAACTACAACCAGCTCAAGAAGCTCAAGGTGAAGTACCCGCACCTCAAGGTCCTGATCTCACTCGGCGGCTGGACGTACTCGAAGTACTTCTCCGACGTCGCGGCGACCGACGCGGCGCGCAAGAAGTTCGTGTCGTCGTGCCTGGACATCTACCTCAAGGGCAATCTGCCCGTGTACAACGGCGCTGGCGGCCCCGGCACCGCGGCGGGGATCTTCGACGGCATCGACCTCGACTGGGAGTGGCCGGGCGCCGAGGGACACGCGGGCAACCACTGGGGACCGCAGGACAAGGCGAACAACTCGCTGCTGATCGAGGAGTTCCGTCGTCAGCTCGACGCGCTGGGCGCCACGACCGGCAAGCGCTACCAGCTCACCGCGTTCACCCCCGCCGACCCGGCCAAGATCGCGGCGGGCTGGGAGCTCGGACGGGTCGCGCAGTCGATGGACATCTTCAACGTCCAGGGCTACGACTTCCACGGCGCGGGCAGCGACAACTCGTGGGAGCCCAACAGGACGGGCCACCAGGGCAACCTGCACGCCGACACCGACGACCCGTACTCGTTCCATTTCAGCGTGGAGAACGCGGTCACCGAGTACCTCAACGCCGGTGTGCCGCCACGCAAGATCACCGTCGGGCTCGCGTTCTACGGCCGCGGCTGGCAGAACGTGACGGCAGGCGGCAAGAACGGCGAGTGGCAGGCCGCGGGTGGCGCCGCTCCGGGCCAGTTCGCCGAGGAGGCGGGCACGCGCGGGTACGCGAACCTCGTGGCGAGCGTGCCGAACTGCACCGTCCACCACGACGAACAGGCCGTGGCGACGTACTGCTACAACGGCAACCAGTGGTGGACCTTCGACGACGCCTGGTCGATCCAGCGCAAGGCGGACTGGATCAAGTCGAAGGGTCTGCTAGGCGCGATGATCTGGGAGATGTCCGGTGACCGCGGCCCGTTGATGGCCGCGGTCGACGCCAACTTCCGCTAGTACTCGGACTCGTAGAGGCCCTGCAGCTCGGTGAGCAGGGCCGACGAGTCGGGCAGCTGCTTGCCGTCCAGCACGTTCACCCGCGTGATCTTGCGGACGCTGGACGCGAGGAACACGCCCTCGGCGTCGTAGAGCTCGCCGGTCTGGATCGGCTCCACGAGCACGGTCCAGCCGGCGCGCTCGGCGGCGCGGAACAACGCGTACTGCGTGGTGCCGGGCAGGATGCCGAGCTTCGACGGCGGCGTCACGAGCGTCTTGCCGCGCACCAGGATCACGGTCGAAGTCGGGCCCTCGAGCACGGAACCGTCCGACGTCGTGAAGATGACCTCGGCGGCGCCGCGGCGCTCGGCCTCTCGGATGGCCGCCATGTTGATCGCGTACGACAGCGACTTGGCGCCCAGCAGCAGCCACGGCGCGCGGTCGGCGAGGTCGGCGTCGATGCCCCGGTCCAGCGTCACCGCCGAGAGGCCCTCCGCGCGCTGCTTGAGCACCTTCGCGCCGATCTCCATGCCGAGCGCGAACCCGGTGGGCGTGCCGTCACCGCCGTCGATGCCGCGGGTGTAGACGAGCTTGAGGGCGAACTCGCTGCCGCCCTCCCAGTTGCCGATGACGAGCTCGACCGCGCGCTCGAACTCCGCACGCGGAGGGGGCTGCATGTCGAGCATCGCGGCGGACCGGTCGAGCCGGTCCAGGTGCGGTGTGAGTTCGCGGGGCTTCCCGTCGACCACGAGGATCGTTTCGAACACGCCGTCGCCGCGCATGAGTCCGAGGTCGTCGACGCGGATCTGCGGCGAGTCGGGGTCAGCGAGGGTTCCGTCGAGCAGTGCCAGCACGCGCATGGAACGGAGCCTACTGGCAGCAACTAACATTGCTGACGTGGAGACCGCAAGAGGCCTGCGCAAAACGCTGCACGACCGCGGCATGCGGATGACGCCGCAGCGCCAGCTCGTGCTGGACGCGGTTCGCTCGCTCGAGCACGCGACCCCGGAGCAGATCTGCCAGCGCGTCCAGCAGACGGCGCCGACGGTCAACATCACCACGATCTACCGCACGCTCGACCTGCTCGACCGGCTTGGGCTCGTGCGGCACACGCATCTGGGCCACGGCGCGCCGAGCTACTCGGTCGACGAGCACCAGCACGTGCACCTCGTGTGCCACGTCTGCGGGCGCATCGACGAGATCCCGTGTGAGCTGCTCGACCCGTTGGTCGGAACATTGCGCGAGCGCGACGGGTTCGAACTGGATGCAAGCCATCTCGCGCTGTCCGGCACGTGCCGAGACTGTTTGAAGCAGGAGCAGGAGACCGAGTGATCCTCCCAGGAGCCGTCCCGCCGCCCGACGATTCCACCGACGCAGGCGTTGCCTGGCACTACGGCGACCCGTTCGCCGAGCAACGTTCCGCCGCTCGTTCGGTGGTCGTGGTGGATCGGTCGAACCGCGGGGTGATCGCGGTTCCGGGTGAGGACCGGCTCAAGTGGCTGCACCAGCTGACGAGCCAGCACTTCGAGCAGCTGGGCGAGGGTGCCGCGACCGAGGCGCTGATCCTCGACGCGCAGGGCAGGCTCGAGCACCACATGGTCGTCGCGAACGTCGGCGGCACGGTGTTCCTCGACGTCGAGAAGGTCGACGACCTGCTGGCGTACCTGAAGAAGATGGTCTTCTGGTCGAAGGTCGAACCGCGGGACGCGACGGCCGAGTTCGCGCTGCTGTCGATCGTCGGGCCGGACACGCCCGTGATCCTCGAGAAGCTCGGCATCCCGGTGCCGTCCGGTGTCGACGCGCTCGGCGAGGGCTTCGTGCGCCGCATGTCGTGGCCTGGCCAGGACGCCGTCGACCTGCTGGTCCCACGCGGCGAGCTGGCGCAGTGGTGGCAGCGGATCACGGACGCCGGCGCGCGGCCCGCGGGCAGCTGGGCGTTCGAGGCGCTGCGGGTCGAGTCGCTGCGGCCGCGCCAGGGCGTCGACACCGACGAGCGCACGATCCCGCACGAGGTCAACCTGATCGACCCGGCCGTGCACCTCAGCAAGGGGTGCTACCGCGGCCAGGAGACGGTCGCGAAGGTCCACAACGTGGGACGCCCGCCGCGCCGGATGCTCCTACTCCACCTGGATGGTTCTGCCGACGCCCAGCCGGAGACCGGTGACCCGGTCACCCTGGACGGGAAGACGGTCGGCCGGGTGGGCAGCGTGGCACTGCACCACGAGCTGGGCCCCATCGCGTTGGCACTGGTCAAACGATCCGTACCGATCGAGTCGGACCTGGTCGCCGGTGCACCCGAACGTGAGGTGCAGGCACGGATCGACCCGGACTCGGTGCCGCCGGACACCCCTGGTCTGGGCCGGGAAGCCGTTCGCAACCTGCGGGGTTGAGCCCAGCGGGTCGACCACCAGCCTTTACCTGCGCTTTCGACGTTCAGACGGGTGCATCGCGGTGCCGTCCCCGCGCACTCGTATCGGACGTCTGAGGGCGCGGGGACGGTGCCGCGAGGTGCCGTGTTGAGCGCCGAAAGCGACGGTGAAGGTTGGTGGTCGGCCCGCTACAGTCCGGGGCTATGTCCTTGGGCACGCTCATCACCGTCGCTCCCACCGGAGCGGAACACGCGAAAGCCGACGTCCCGCAGCTTCCAGTGACCCTGGAAGAGCTGGTCGCGACGGCCCAGAGCTGCGAGCAGGTCGGCGCGGCCATGATCCACGTCCACATCCGCGGCGCGGACACCAAGCCGTCGCTGGACCTGGGTCTGCTCAAAGCCACCGTCGAGGCTCTGCGCTCGGAGACCGGCCTGGTCGTCCAGCTGTCGACCGGCGGATCCGTGCACGACCCCGAGTCGGACCGGCTGCGCGTGCTCGAGGCGATGCCGGACTCGGCGTCCTGCACGATGGGCACCGTCAACTTCGGCGACGACGTGTTCATGAACCGCTGGGAGTTCGTCGTCGCGCTGCACAAGGGCATGCAGGAACGCGGCATCGTGCCGGAGTACGAGATCTTCGACATCGGCCAGCTCGCGTCGTTGAAACGTCTGCTGGACCAGCACGGCCTGCCCGCGGGTGGTCATGTGCATGTGGACCTCGTGATGGGAGTGCCCGGCGGCATGCCCGGTGACGCGGCCACGCTGATCGCCGCAGTCAACGCTCTGCCAGACGGGGCAACGTTTTCCGCCACCGGGATCGGCCGTACCACTCTTCCGGTGATGTTCACCGCACTGGGTGCGGGTGGCCATCTCCGAGTGGGTATGGAAGACACCATCAGCTATTCGCGAGGCGTGCCGGTGCGGGACAACGCACAGCTCGTGGCTCGTGCCGCGGGGCTGGCGAAGATCGCGCAACGGCCTGCTTTGACACCGGACGAGGCCCGCAAGCTCCTCGGCGTGCACATTTGAGACAACTTTGGTGCACGGGATGTGTTGGCGGGTGAGGAGGATCTACCGCAGGATGGACACGTGATCGAGGTGCGTCCTGGCGGGCGCCGCCGAATCGACCGGGTGCTCGCCCCCGACTACACGGAGGGCGTCGAGCAGCGCCCGCTCGTCGAGGTGCGCGAACTCCGCGACGAGGCAGCGCAGGAAGAGACCGACCTGTCCTACCTGCGGCGGTTGTTGCACGCGCGGATCGACATCGTGCGCGCGGAACAGGAGCGCCGCAGTTCCGGCGGCTCGGCGGTGGTCGAGCAGCTGGCCACGATCCTCTCCACGAACGCGGTCGGTCCGGCGACCGGCCTCGGCCGGTACCAGACCCATGAGCCGTCACGTGCTGATGCGCATCAACGGCACGTCGAGGCGCTCATCTCCGACGTCGACCTCTCCGACGTGAGCTCGTTGTCCGACACCCGCCTCGGCGAGGTGCTCGAGACGTTCATCTCGGAGGAGGCCTCGGTGTCTGTGCGGCGGCGCGAGGTGCAGGAGGTCGTGGACAAGCTCAACGCCGAGATCGCGTCGCGCTACCAGCGCGGCAGCGCGTCGGTGGACGAGCTGCTGGCAGCCGAGCGCGGACACCACCGTCCCAAGAGGTAAGACAACCGTTCCACTTTTTGAGCAACCGACCTAGCGTGACCCCATGGGGTACCGCTGGGTCGTGCTGTGCATCGGGGCTTTGGCGCAAGGCACGAACGCGGCGGTCTTCCTCGGCCTTTCGGCGATCAGCCCGCAGCTCCGCGACCACTTCGGCCTGACGTTGCCCCAGGTGGGGCTGCTGCTCGGTGCTGTCAACCTCGGAACGATGGTCGCGCTGGTCCCGTGGGGCCTCTTCGCGGATCGGCGGGGTGAACGGCTCGCCATGACCATCGGCGGAGTCGGCGCCGCGGCCTGCCTGGTCGGGGTGGCGCTCGGCAACGCCTGGATCGCCGGTCTCGCGCTGCTCGGCGCCGGGCTGTTCGGGGCGAGCGTGAACGCCGCGAGCGGCCGGGCGGTGATGTCGTGGTTCTCCTCCGGCCGGCGCGGGCTGGCCATGGGCGTGCGGCAGACGGCGACGCCCCTCGGTGCCGCGCTCACGGCGGCGTTCCTGCCCGGCATCGCGATCACCCGTGGCGTTCCGGCGGCGTTCGTGGCGTTGGCGTCGGTGACCGCGTTCGTGGCGCTGGCGGTGGCGCTGCTGGTCCGCGAGCCGCCGGGGGCCACGCGCGGCGGCAGCGACCACGGCCTCGTGCTCAAGGACCCGAAGCTGATCAGGCTCACCGTGGCCAGCGGCCTGCTGGTGGTTCCCCAGTTCACCGCCGCGACCCTGCTGGTGCCGTTCCTGCACGAACACCGCGGTCTCACCGTGACGACCGCCGCGGTGGTGTTCGGCATCGCTCAGGCGCTCGGCGGCGCGGGCCGGTTGGCGGCGGGGATCTGGTCGGACCGGGTGGGCAGCCGGGTCGGGCCGTTGCGGATCCTCGCCGTGGCGATGGCAGTGGGCTTCGTGCTGACCGCCGTACTGGACCAGGCGCCGCTGCCGGTGCTGATCGCGGTCCTGGTGCCGACCGGCGTGCTCGCGCTGGCCTGGAACGGGCTCGCCGTCACCGAGGCCGGTGAACTGGCGCCGGAGGGCCGCAGCGCGACCGCGATCAGCATGCAGAACACCTCGAACTACCTCAGTGCGGCGATCACGCCGGGCATCGCGGGCTGGGTCGCCGTGCACGTGGCGTGGCCCGCGGCGATGGTGCTCGCGGCAGCGGCGTCGTTGACGGGCTGGGCGCTGCTTCAGCCGTGGCGTTCCCTGCGGGCCAGCTCGCCCCAGAACTCGCGCAGCGTCTCGTAGCGCAGCGCCACCTCCTCGGCGTCGCCCGTCTCGAGCGCGTCGACGATGGCGTTGACGTCGGCCGCCGAGGTGTCCTCCAGCAGGTCCTTGTCGTTCATCAGCTGGACCAGGCCGCCGTAGTCGAGCTCGACGGCCGAGTGCGGGTGGAAGTGGTCCAGCCAGCGTCCGGTGTCCGCGAGGACCTTGGCCGGCCCCTCGTTGCCCAGCGAGCCCTTCACGACCTTCAGCGCCCGTGCCACGCGGCGACGGGCGTCCGCCATCGCGACCCGCCACGACACCTGCCGTTCCGGATCGTCCTGGGCGCTCGCCAGCACCACACGGCGCTGAGCCGGGTCGACGAGGGAGAACCACGGCAGCGGCACCGTCCAGGTCGTGGAGATGACGTGGACGGCCCCGGCGGCGAGCTCCGCCATCACGGCCGAGGCACGCGACCGGACGGTCTCCGGCGCCACGCCGAGTGCCGCGTCCTGCAGGATCGGCGGAGAGGACGCCAGGAAGCCCACGAGAGCCGCCGCGGACCGCGGCCTGAGGTCCAGAGGGCAGACGAGCGGTCCCGGCCCGACACGCGCGGTGTCGGAGGTCGGCACCTCCGCGGGACTGATCGTCATCACGTCGAAGGACTCGCCCGGGAGGAGCTTGTCGGCCAACTGTGATCGCAACCACAGTTCCCGTTCCCGCTCCCCTACCTCCGCACGGGGTAACGGGCCGGTTTCCAGGGCGTTTCGGACCTTCTCCGCTAGCGGTGCGTCCAACTCCGATAACGGTTCGTACACCCGTAGGTAGGCGACGAACGGTCTGGGCACCTGTGCATCCTTCCACGCGAGGGCGGCCGCGAGATTTGGCGGTACGTGTCACGCCTACCGCGTCGCGAGGAACCCCATCGGCACGGTACGGTAGTTACCAGGAACTAGTTGTCGAGACGAGTGGGGCCGCCGTTCCCCCGGCCGCCCCCGTCCCTGTGCGAGGGGGTCGAGCCATGGGGCGCGGCCGAGCGAAGGCCAAGCAGACGAAGGTCGCCAGGGAGCTCAAGTACAGCTCCCATGAGACCGACTTCGCTGCTCTGCAGCGCGAGCTGTCTGGCGAACCGTCGTCGAACGGGAGTGGTGGTGCCGACGAGCGCCACGACGACCCGTACGACGACTACGACGACTACCGTCGCTGAATTCAGCCTGAAGAGTTCAAGGGTTGGGCAACCGGATCCTCGGTGCCCAACCCTTGAACTCTGAGGGCGCTCTCAGAACGCCCTGGCGTACTGCCTCGGTGCCTTGATCTCCACACCCAGCTGCTGTGCCGCGCGTAGCGGCCAGTACGGGTCGCGGAGCATCTCGCGCCCGAGCAGCACCAGGTCGGCGGAACCGTCGTTCAACACCTGTTCGACCTGAGTCGCCTCGGTGATCAGGCCGACCGCACCCGTGGGCACGTCTGCCTTGCGTCGCACCGCCTCGGCGAGCGACACCTGGTAGCCGGGCCCGACCGGGATGTCCGCCTGCGCGGTGTTGCCACCGCTGGACACGTCGATCAGGTCCGCACCCGCGGCCTTGAGCGCCTGTGCCAGCACAACGCTGTCGTCGGCGGTCCAGCCGTCCTCGACCCAGTCGGTGCCGCTGATCCGCACGATCACCGGCACGTCCGAGCCGACCGCCGCCCTCACCGCGGCGGTGACCTCGACGGGCACGGCGATGCGTTCCTCGAGGCTGCCCTCGTTCGTGAGCGGCGAGTAGAACTCGTGGAGCAGGTACCCGTGCGCGGCGTGGATCTCGAGCACCTCGAACCCGGCTTCGAGTGCTCGAAGCGCGCCTTCGACGAACGCCTTGACGATCTCCGTGTGGTTGGTGATCTTCTCCGGCGTGTTCAGGCCGGGGAACGGCTCGGTGGTCGGCGCGACCGGAACCCAGTCACCGACGGCCTTGCGCCCGGCGTGCGCGAGCTGGATGCCGGGAACCGAGCCCTGCTCCTTGATGAACGCCGTGATCCGCTTCCACGCCTGCACCTGCTCGTCGTTCCAGATGCCGGCGTCCTCCGGCGAGATCCGGCCCCTCGGCTCGACGGACGTGGCCTCGGCGATCACCAGGCCGGCGCCACCGACCGCGCGCGAACCGAGGTGGACGAGGTGCCAGTCGTTCGGTACGCCGTCGGTCGCCGAGTACTGGCACATCGGGCTCACCGCGATGCGGTTGGGCAGGGTGACCGAGCGCAGGGTCAGCGGAGAGAACAGCAAGCTCACGGGAGGCTCCCTTGAACAGTTCGTAGGCCTACGAACTGTTCAAGGGGTCGCTGTCCGCGTGTTGTTCCCCGATGTGAGGTCGTCTCAGTCACCGGGAGGTGACGCTCAGCTCAGGTAGCGCACCTGACGGGCCTTGCCCTCCAGCACTTCCTCCCGAGCCTGAGCGATCTCCGGCCGGTGCGACGTCTCCGGCACGCCGACCTCCCACCACGCCCCGGCCTCGGTCCACGACGACGGGTGCGTGCGGATCACGACGACGGCCGGGCGGCGTTCGGACACCGCCACCTCGCGAGCCTTGCGGTAGGCGCCTTCCAGCTCACCCAAAGACTCCACGGGGAAGACCGCGCAGCCCATCGACGCGGCGTGGGCGGCGAAGTCCGTGCGCGGGGGTTCGGTGTGACTGGTCGTGCAGTCGGCGTAGAGGTTGTTGAAGCCCGCGCCGCCCTGGCCCGTCTGCAGGCGGTGGATCACCGCGTAGCCGTCGTTGTCGCAGACCACAGCGACGAAGCCGTGGCCCGCGAAGGACGCGGAGAACAGCTCGGAGTTCAGCATCAGGTACGAGCCGTCGCCGAGCAGCGTGGTGACGATGCCGCCGGTGTGGGCGATGGCGGCGCCCCACGCGC
Source organism: Lentzea nigeriaca (assembly GCF_016907955.1). Lineage (GTDB taxonomy): Bacteria > Actinomycetota > Actinomycetes > Mycobacteriales > Pseudonocardiaceae > Lentzea > Lentzea nigeriaca. Next base: position 201,265 of record NZ_JAFBCX010000007.1, read on the forward strand.
CGGCCAGTTCGTAGCCCATGCAGGAGAAGCCGTACTCGACGTCCATCGTGGCCTCGCCGGACGCGCGCCAGCCGCCGATCAGCTCGCCCGGCAGGCCGCCGGACGCCGTCATGACGTAGTCGGTGGGGCCGCTGACGTCGTTCACGACGCCGACGACCTGCGCGTACGTCGGGAGGCCGTCACCAGGGGTGCGCAGGGCGGTGATGTGCTCGTCCCACTTCGCGCGCTCGGTCAGGGCGCGGCGGGCCCAGTCGGCGGGAGCCTGCCAGGAGCCGAGGACGTCGGTGAGTTCGCGCAGGCCCTCGTCGGCGTCGGCGACCAGGGCGAACGAGCCGCGCTTCACGGCGTCGAAGCGGGCCGCGTTCAGCGAGATCATCCGCACGTCGGGGGAGAAGACGGTCCAGGACGCGGTGGTGAAGTCCTGCAGCCTGGTGCCCACGGCGATCACGAGGTCGGCCTCGCCCGCCAGGACGTTGGCCGAGGTCGAGCCGGTGATGCCGAGCGGGCCCGCGTGCAGCGGGTGGTCGTGCGGGACCAGCGTGCGGCCCGCGGTGGTCTCGGTGATCGGGATGTTGTGCTGCTCGGCGAACCGCAGGGCACGGCCCGCGGCGCCCGAGTAGCGGACGCCGCCGCCGAGCACCAGGAGAGGGCGCGAAGCACCTCGGACTGCCCGCGCTGCCTCGGCCAGCGAGTGCAGGTCTGGGCGTTGGCGCAACGGGCGGTGGACGACCTCGGCGAACAGCGACTCCGGGAAGTCGTAGGACTCGGCCTGCACGTCCTGCGGCAGAGCCAGGGTCACGGGACCACAGTCGGCCGGGTCGGTCAGGATCCGCGCGACCTGCGGGAGCGTCGACAGCAGCTGCTCGGGACGGGTGATGCGGTCGAAGTAGCGGCTGACCGCGCGGAACGCGTCGTTGACCGTCGTGGTCGGGTCGTGGAAGTGCTCGACCTGCTGCAGCACCGGGTCGGGTGCGCGGCCGGTGAACGTGTCGCCCGGCAACAGCAACAAGGGCAACCGGTTCGCGTGGGCCACGCCCGCGGCGGTGACCATGTTCAGGGCGCCGGGGCCGATCGACGACGTGGCGACGCCGACCTGGCGGCGGTGGGAGGCCTTGCCGATGCCGACCGCGGCGAGGGCCATGCCCTGTTCGTTGTGGCCGCGCCACACCGGCAGGCGGTCGCGGACCTCCTCCAGGGCGTTGCCGAGGCCGAGGACGTTGCCGTGGCCGAAGATCGCGAACACGCCGAGGAACAGCGGCGCGTGCGAGCCGTCGAAGAGTTCGGTGCGCTGGGCCAGCATCCAGCGGACCAACGCCTGCGCGGTCGTGAGCTTCACTTGACCCGCCCCTCTGCGGTCGTGACCGGGCAGCGCGGGTCGAGTTCCTGCGTCGCCCAGCTGTCCCGGACCCAGGTGTGCGCCGGGTCGTCGCAGAACGCCATCGAGCGTTCGGCGCCCGGACCGGCGAGAACGTTCAGGTAGTACATGGGATATCCCGGCGCCGCGACGCACGGGCCGTGGTAGCCGCGCGGGATCAGGAACACGTCACCGTCGCGCACGGTCACGTCCTCGTCGATCGTGCCGTCGTCGGTGTACGTGCGGTGGAAACCGAAACCGGTGCGGGAGGGCGTGACCTGGTCCCGGTCGGCGATGCGGAAGTAGTAGACCTCCTCGTTGTTCACCTCGCACGGCTCCGAGTCGTCGTGCTTGTGCGGCGGATACGAGGACCAGTTGCCGTCCGGGGTGATGAGTTCGCACGCGTTGAGCTTGTCCGCGTGGTCCCACACGCCCGGTACGCCGAAGTTGGTGACCTGGCGGGTGGCGTTGCCAGAGCCACGCACCTCGACGGGAACAGCGTCGGCCGGGCCGTACTTGGGAGACAACCGCTTCGAGCACCGCGCCATCGGCAGCGCGACCTCGCATCCGTCTACAGAGGACAGTACGACCGAAGCGTCACGGGGCACGTAAGCGAAGTCCGTGACGCGGGTGAACACCGACTCCCGGCCCTGCAGTTCGTAACGCTCGGCGTCGACCTCCACCGTCAAAGACCCGGCCAGCGGCAGCACGAACGCCTCGAACTCGCCGGTCTCGACGGTGCGCGACCCACCGGCCTCGATCCGCAGCACGCGCAGTCCCGTATACGCCCACCCCGCGTCCTCTGGTGTCAACGAGATGACGTCCGAGGCGGTCGAGAGCGTCCCGTGTGGACGGTGCAAAGTCATGCCGTGATTCCCCTTGCGGTACGAAGGACTTCGGCAGCGGCGGCGACGGCAGCGGCGACGTCGCCGTCCGGCGGGTAGAGCAACGCGCGGCCGACGACGAGTCCGCGCACGGTCGGGTGGCGCAGCGAGCGGCCCCACGACGCGAGGTCGTCCTCCGGCTTCTCGGACGGCACACCGCCGAGCACCAGCGCGGGCAGCGCGGTGGTGTCCAGCACGACGTCCGGCTCGTCCGGCGCGGGCAGCTTCAGCCAGGTGTACGCGGAGGTCGCGCCCAGCCCGGCGGCAACGGCCGAGGCACGCGACAAGGCCGCGGAGTTCTTCTGCAGCACCAGCTTGTCGTTGTGATCACGCTTGTACGGCAACGGTTCGACCATCGCCATCAGCCCGTGCTCCGCGAGCTCGGTGACGGCCCGCGCGCAGCCTTCCAGCGTCGGGATAGTGCCGGGGTCCGAGTCGACCAGGCGCAGCAGCATCTTGCCGCCGTCCAGCCCGAACGCGGCGATGGACGACGCGTCGTAGGCGGTGAACCTGTCGTCGATCTCCCAGTCCGCACCGGCCAGGCCGCCGCGGTTCATCGAACCGATGACCACGCGCTCGTTCAGGCCGTCCAGCAGCAGCAGGTCCTCGATCACGTCCGGCGTGCCGAGGACACCGTCGACCTCGGGGTTCGCCAGCGCCGTCAGCAACCTGGCCAGCAACGACCTGCGGTCGGCCATCGCCAGCGGGTCGCCGCCGACGCCCAGCGCGCCCCGCGCCGGGTGGTCCGCCGCGACCAGGAACAGCGTGGACTTGCCGTTCAGCAACGAGTTCCGCCGACGGCGAGCCTGATACGCCCGCCGCACCGCGCCGGGATCGGTCGCTCGCGTCTCCAGCAGCTCAGCCCACTGCTCGTCAGTGATCACAGCAGATCCTCGATCTCCTTCTGGTCCGGCATCGCATCGGCGCAGGCCAGCCGGGACGCCACGATCGCGCCGGCCGCGTTGGCGTGGCGGGCGATCTTCACCGGGTCCCAGCCCGACAACAGGCCGTGCACCACGGATCCGCCGAACGCATCACCCGCGCCGAGCCCGCACACGACCTCGACCGGCGTCGGCTCGACCGTCCACCGGCCGTCCGGCGTCGCCACGAGCACACCCTCGGCGCCCTTCTTGACCAGCGCCAACGAGATCCCGCGCGCCAGCAACCGATCGGCGGCCTCGTCCGGGTCGGACGTGCCGACCGCGATCTCGCACTCGGTCCGGTTGCCCACCGCGACCGTCACGTGGTCGAGCATCCAGCTGATCTCGGCGCGCGCTGTCTTCACATCCGGCCAGAACATCGGCCGGTAGTCCAGGTCCAGCACGGTGTGCCCGTGCCGCGCCCGGTTCGCGAGCATCATCCGTTGCGACGAACGAGCGGGCTCGGCGGAAACCCCGGTGCCCGTCACCCACAACAGCGGGACCTCGCGCGTGAGCGACCACGGCACGTCGTCTTCGCTCAAAGTCAGATCCGGAGCGGTCGGCAGCCGGTAGAACAGCAGCGGCGGGTCCGCGGGCGGGTTCAGCTCGCAGAACACCACCGGAGTCAGCAGATCGGGCGAGGTCCCGACGTACTCCGACGACACTCCGAAGCCTTCAAGTGCCTGCCGCACATACGTTCCGAACCCGTCCGGCCCGACCTTGGTCAGCACCCCGGCACGACGGCCGAGCCGCGCGGCGGCGACCGCGACGTTGGTCGCGGTGCCGCCGAGCGACTTGGCGAACGTGCTGACCTCGGCCAGCGGCACCCCCGACTGCTCGGGGTAGAGGTCGACACCGACCCGGCCGACGGTCAGCACTTCGAGAGACGTCACGCCTCGACACCCCGCAGCTCGTGAGCCAGCGCTTCCAACTCGGCACCACCGGCCATCTGGCGCGTCAGCTCCTCCAGACCGATCTCCGGCTTCTCGTAGCTGCCCAGCGCGCGGCCGCGCTTGAGCAGCAGGAACCGGTTGCCGACCGGATAGGCGTGGTGCGGGTTGTGCGTGATCAGCACGACGCCGAGACCGCGATCACGGGCCTGGGCCACGTACTTCAGCACCACACCGGCCTGCTTCACGCCGAGAGCCGCGGTCGGCTCGTCGAGGATCAACACCTTGGCGCCGAAGTAGACGGCGCGGGCGATGGCGACGCACTGCCGTTCACCACCCGACAGCGTGCCGACCGGCTGTTCCACGTCGCGCAGGTCGATGCCCATGTCGGACAACGCCTTCTTGGTGATCTCGCGCCCCTTCCTGCGGTCCAGGAAGCCGAACTTCGTCGTCGGCTCGGAACCCAGGAAGAAGTTGCGCCACACCGACATCAGCGGCACGACCGCGAGGTCCTGGTACACGGTCGCGATGCCGTGGTCCAGGGCCTCGCGCGGCGACGAGAACCTGACCTCGTCGCCCTCGACCTTGAACGAGCCCTGGTCGTGCTGGTGAACTCCGGCCAGGATCTTGATCAGGGTCGACTTGCCCGCGCCGTTGTCGCCGAGCACGCAGGTGACCTCACCGGCGTTGACCACAGTGGACACATCGCTCAGAGCGATGACGCTGCCGTAGGTCTTGCCGATGTTCTCGACCTCGATGAGTGACGTCATCGCTTCACCCTTTCCGCCCGACGGCGAAGCATGTTGTTCACCAGCACGGCCGCCAGCAGCATCACGCCGAGGAACAACTGGAACCAGTCGCTGTTCCAGCCGGCGTAGACGATGCCCTGCCGCGCCATACCGAAGATCAACGCGCCGATCGCCGCGCCCACCGCGGAACCGAAGCCACCGGTCAGCAGGCAGCCGCCGATCACCGCCGCGATGATGTACTGGAACTCGAGGCCGATGCCCTGGTTCGCCTGCACGCTCGCGTACCGCAGGATGTTGATCGAGCCGACGAGCCACGCGGCGAACGCCGTCGTCATGAACAGCAGGATCTTCGACCGCACGACCGGCACACCGACCGCGCGCGAGCTCTGCGCGGCACCACCGATCGCGAAGATCCAGTTGCCGAACTTGGTGCGCACCAGCACGGTCGACGCGATGACGGTGAACAGGACCCACCAGATGATCGACACGTAGAAGTTCGAGCCGCCGATCTGGAACGTCGACGCGAACAGGAAGCCCGCCGACTCGTAGCCGGCCGTCGACCGCATGCCCGACACCTGGACGCTGCCCGTCACGAGGCGGGTGACGCCGAGGTTGAGGCCCTGCAACGCGAGGAAGCTGCCCAGCGTCACGATGAAGCTCGGCAGGCCCGTGCGCATCACGAGCCAGCCGTTCAACGCTCCCACCGCCAACGCGAAGGCGAGCGACACCAGCAACGCCAGCCAGACGTTGAGTCCCAGCTGGGTGGCGAGGAGAGCCGTGACGAGCGCGGTGGACGCCGTCATGACACCGGCGGAGAGGTCGAACTCGCCACCGATCATGAGCAGCGCCACGGCGACCGCCATGATGCCGAGCATGGACGCGTCGTCCAGCCAGGTCGCGGCACCGCCCAGGCTCAGGAACTGCTCGGTGACCACGGAGAAGAAGAGGAACACGAGCAGTGCGCCGAGCATGGCGCCGATCTCCGGACGCACGACCATCTGGTCGAGCAGCCTCGGCTTGCTCAGCCGTTCGTCGGCAGCCGGTGGGGCCTTGGCCGTCACGGTCATCTCCCCGCTCACTCCCTACCGCTTGCCGTTCTTGGCGTACTCCGCGACCTTGTCCACATTGGACTTGTCGACGAAGCCGGGACCGGTCAGTACGGGCTTGCCACCGCCGAGCGTGTTGGCGTTCTCCTTGAACAGCTTCAGCATCACGATCGGCAGGTAGCCCTGCTCGTACTGCTGCTGGTCGACGGCGAAGAGCACGTCACCGGCCTTGATAGCGGTGACCACGTCGGCGTTCAGGTCGAACGTCGCGACCTGCGCCTTCGAGCTCGCGCCCTTGATGGCGGACGCCGCGTTCACCGCGACCTGCGGGTTCAGCGCCAGCACGCCGTCGAACGAGGTGTCGGACTGCAGCTTGGCCTTGATACGGGACTCGATGTCGGTCGGGTTGGAGATGTCGACCTGGAGGTTCTCCACCGTGCCGCCGAAACCGGTGCGGGCACCGTCGCAGCGCTGGTTGAGGCCCGTGTTGCCGGCCTCGTGGATCACGCACAGCAGCTTGGTCTTGCCCGCGGCCTTGAGCTTCTTGCCGGCTTCCTCACCGGCGATCGACTCCTCCTGGCCGACGTGTGCCATGGCACCGAACTCCGCGCTCTTCGCGCTGCCCGAGTTGATCGTGATGACCGGGATGCCGGCCTTCACCGCGTTCTGGATGGACGTCTTCAGCGCGTCCGGGTTCGCCATCGACACCACGATGCCGCCGACCTTCTGCGACACGGCGTTGTCGATCAACTTGGCCTGGGCGCCGGGGTCGCCGTCGGAGTTGTAGGTGACGCCGACGCCGAGCTGCTTGCCCGCGTCCTCCGCGCCGACCTTCACCACGCTCCAGAACGCGTCACCCGCGGTGCCGTGCGTGATCACGGCGACCTTGAGGTCACCCGAACTGCCGGATGAGCTGTTGTTCTGCGTGTTCTGCGTGTTCTGGGTGTTAGTACCCGTGGGACCGCTACACGCGGTGAGTAGGGCAACTGCGAGAACTGCGCCCACAGCGCCCGCACGGATGACCAAGCGAGACTTCATCGTCTCCAGTCCCTTCAGAGGATCTTTCCGAGGTGCGCGAGGCTGCGCGCGGTGTCCTTCAGTGGCTTGTCCACTGGACTTCCGTCCTTGAGCTGGGTGTCCTGCTCGAGCACGAACCATCCGGTGTAGCCCGCCTCTTGAACGAGCTTCACCAGCGCTTCCACGTTCACGTCGCCGTCCCCGAGCGGCACGTAGATGCCCTGTTCCACGGCATCGGTGTAACTGAGCTCGCCGCTGCGCACCTTCGCCGCGATCTCGTCACGCACGTCCTTGAGGTGCACGTGACCGATCCGGTCCGGGTAGCGGCGCGCCAGCTCGACCGGGTCCGTGCCACCGATCAGGAGGTGGCCGGTGTCCAGGCAGAGCTGGAGATCGGAGTCCGCGAGGAACCGGTCGACCTCCGCCTCCCGCTCGACGTGGGTGCCCACGTGCGGGTGCAGCACGGTGGTGAGCCCGTGCTCGGCGGCGATCTCCCGGATCTTCGCGCAGGTGTCGACGAGGGTGTTCCACTCGTCGTCGGTGAGTTGCGGTCGTTCGTCGTAGCCGTCGAGACCCGTCGCGGCGGCGAGCACGAGCACCTCGGCCCCGCCCGCCTTCAGGATTCCCGCCACGCGGTCGGCTTCGTCCAGAGTGGACTGGACGTCCGTGTGCAGCGTGACGGCGAGGAACCCGCCGACGAGCGTCAGTTCGTACTCGGTGAGCAGCGCCTTCAACGCACCGGGGTCGGCGGGCAGGTAGTCGGGCGGGCCGAGCTCGGTGGCCGCCAGGCCCAGCGAGTTCATCTCGTCCAGAACGGTCGTGGCCGGCAGGACGTTGCCCCAGCCAGGAACCTCGCACACGCCCCAGGAGATGGGTGCTCCAGCGATCTTGGCCATGCCTAGTTCCCCTCGATCTTCACCGGTGCGCCGGTGCGGCGCGACTGCTCACACGCTTCAGCCAGGCGGAGGCTGATCAGACTCTCCCGCGCCGGTGACGGGTTCGCGACTTCACCCTTGATGACCTGCGTGAACAGGTTCATCTCGTTGACGTACGCGCGGTGGAAGCGCTCCGGGAAGCCGGGGTAGGCGTCCGGTCCGGCCACGTGGCCGCCGGGCTCCAGCGAGTTCAGCGGCGTGCGCGGGTCGACGCCCGCGACCAGCGAGTCCTTGCTGCCCAGCACCTCGATGCGGTGGTCGTAGCCGACCGGGTCGTGCCGGCCGCCGGCCAGCGTGGCGTGCGCGCCGCCCGCGAACTTCAGCATCACGACCGCGTTGTCCACGTCGTCGGCGTCCGCGAACGCCTGGTGCACCAGGACGGAGCCCGACGCGTAGACCTCGACGACGGGCTCGCCGACCAGCCACGGCACGCAGTCCAGGTCGTGGATCAGCAGGTCGCGGAAGATGCCACCGGACGCGGGCAGGTAGGAGAAGTCCGGCGGGTTCGCGTCGTTGCCGACGGCCCTGACCAGGTAGATGTTGCCGACCTCGCCCGCGCGGATGCGGCGGTTGAGCTCGTAGATGGCCGGGTCGAAGCGGCGCTGGAAGCCCACCAGGACCTCGACGCCGGACTTCTCGACGTCCTCGACCAGCGCGGTCATCTCGGCGAGGTCGCTCGCGATCGGCTTCTCGCACAGCGTGGGGACACCCTTGGCGATCGCCGCGCGCAGCATCTCGGGGTGGGTGTTCGTCGGGGTGGCGAGCAGGACGCCGTCGACGTTGCCGAGCAACGTGTCGAGGTCGTCCACCGCCTTGGTTCCGCTCAGCTCAGCCGACGCCTGCGCGGCACGACCGGGCACCGGGTCGAAGAGAAGAACCTCGTCGACTCGATCCAGTGCGGCGAGGTTGGTCGCGTGCATGGTGCCGATTCGACCGACACCCGCTACTCCGATCCGCATCGCAGGTTTCCCCTGTTCATCGCCGATGATGTGTTAGAGCGCTCTATTGGTTGGAGCGCTCTAATGCTGTAGCTTCCGTCACACGGGTGTCAAGGGTGTGTTTCCCGCCCGTGACGTGAGGGGAGGTGGTTACCGGTGGTCAGACCGACGATGGAGGACGTGGCTCTGCGTGCGGGCGTGTCCCGCGCACTGGTGTCACTCGTGATGCGCAACTCACCCAAGGTGAGCGAGGCGCGACGCGCCGCAGTGCTGAAGGCCGCGGAGGAGCTGGGGTACTCGCCGCACGCGATGGCGCGGTCTCTCGCGTCGCGCACGTCGACCGTGCTGGGCGTGATGGTGTCCGACCTGCACAACGCGTTCTTCGCCGAGGTCGTGGACGGCATCGACGAGGTAGCGCGCGAGCAGGGGTTCGACATCATCATCAACACCGGTGGCCGTTCGCCCGCGCGCGAGCGCCGGGCGCTGGAATCGCTGCTCTCGTTCCGCCCGGCCGGTCTGATCCTGTTGTCGCCCGTGGTACCCGCGACGGCGATTTCGAAGGCCGCCGAACAGCTTCCGATCGTGCTCGTCGCCCGGTCGTCTCGGGTGTCCACTGTGGATACGATCAACGACGACGGCGAACAGGGCGCGCGGCTGGCGGTCGACCATCTGGTCTCCTTGGGGCACAAGCGCATTGCCCATCTGGACGGCGGTGAAGGCACCCAGGCCGGACCTCGTCGGCGCGGATACGTCACCGCGATGGAAGCGCACGGCCTTGTGCCGCAGGTCGTGTCGTCCGAGTACACCGACGCCGCCGGCGCGCGGGCGATTCGCAGGCTGATCTCCGATGGCACCTTGCCCACCGCCATCCTGTCCTGCAACGACTTCAACGCCGTCGGCGCGATCTCGGCGTTGGAGGACGCCGGGCTGCGCGTGCCTGCTGACGTTTCCGTTGTGGGGTACGACAACACGTCGTTGGCGGCTCTCCGCCACGTTTCGCTGACCACGATCGACCAGCCGCGCGCCGAGTTCGGCCGGTTGGCAGCTCTCGCCTTGCTGCAACGAGTTCGCGACGGGCGCACCGAACCCGTGCGCCATCTCCTCAATCCCTCTCTCGTCGTCCGCAACACGACTGCCCCACCGGCGACTTCGCGTCGGTCGTCCGGTTCCCCCTTGCTGCCAGCCGCCGAAGGCGATTCGGCGGGAAGCGGGAGCCGGACGGCCGACTTCCAGGCGAAGTCGCCGGAGCGGCGCAGCCGCGACCATTGAACGGAGTCCGCGTTGAGCACCATCCCCCACTGGATCGACGGCGCCCGCACCACGGGGGTGTCGTCCCGCACGTCCGACGTCTTCAACCCGGCCACCGGTGAGGTCGCGGCCCAGGTCGTGCTCGCGGAGCAGGCCGACGTCGATCTCGCGGTGTCGTCCTCACTGAAGGCGGCGCAGTCGTGGTCCGAGTCGTCGCTGTCGACCCGCAGCAGGATCCTGTTCGCCTACCGGCACCTGCTGCACGAGGCACGCAACGAGCTCGCCGAGATCATCACGTCCGAGCACGGCAAGGTCCTCTCCGACGCCGCGGGCGAGGTGCAGCGCGGGCTGGAGGTCGTCGAGTTCGCGTGCGGCATCCCGCAGCTGCTCAAGGGTGAGCACTCCGAGCAGGTCTCGCGCGGTGTCGACGCGTACTCGCTGCGCCAGCCGCTCGGCGTGGTCGCGGGCATCACGCCGTTCAACTTCCCCGTGATGGTGCCGATGTGGATGTTCCCCATCGCCATCGCGACCGGGAACACGTTCGTGCTCAAGCCTTCCGAGCGCGACCCGTCGGCGTCGGTGCGGCTCGCCGAGCTGTTCCAGGAGGCCGGGCTGCCCGACGGCGTGCTGAACGTCCTGCAGGGCGATGCCTTCGCGGTCAACGCGCTGCTCGACCACCCGGATGTTGCCGCGGCGTCGTTCGTCGGCTCGACTCCGATCGCGAAGCACGTCTACTCGCGCGGCACGGCGGCCGGCAAGCGCGTGCAGGCACTCGGTGGCGCGAAGAACCACATGGTCGTGCTGCCGGACGCCGACCTCGACGTGGCCGCCGATGCCGCCGTCTCCGCCGGTTACGGCTCTGCCGGTGAGCGGTGCATGGCGATCTCGGTCGTCGTCGCCGTCGGCGAGACAGGTGACGCCCTCGTCGAGAAGGTCGCGGCGCGGACCCGCGACCTGCACCCGTCGGTGCTGCCGGGCACCAACCCCGACGCGCAGATGGGCCCGCTGGTCACCGGTGTGCACCGGGACAAGGTGAAGTCCTATGTGGACGCCGGTGAGGCGGCCGGTGCGACGCTGGTCGTCGACGGCCGCGGCCACGCGCCGGAAGGCCACGAGAACGGCTTCTGGCTCGCGCCAACGCTGTTCGACCACGTCACGCGCGACATGACGATCTACACCGACGAGATCTTCGGCCCGGTGCTGTCGGTCGTGCGCGTCGACACGTTCGAGGACGCCGTGGAGCTGGTCAACGCCAACCCGTACGGCAACGGCACGGCGATCTACACCGGTGACGGCCTGGCCGCCCGCGAGTACCAGCGGCGCGTGCACGTCGGCATGGTCGGCATCAACGTGCCCATCCCCGTGCCGATGGCCTACTACTCGTTCGGCGGGTGGAAGGACTCGCTGTTCGGCGACACGCACGTGCACGGCGCGGAGGGCGTGAAGTTCTACACCCGCGCGAAGGCGATCACGGCCCGCTGGCCGCAGCAGCACGGCGTGAACCTGGGCTTCCCGACGCACGGCTGACCCGTTCGGCCCAACGGTGGCCCTGTCCGCATTCAGCGAACAGGGCCACCGTTTCTATTTGGTACGAACCAATGCAGCCGGCCGCGGCGCGCTGATCTGGGCCGACGAACTAAGCGAACGATTGTCCTGCTGAGATTTCCGCAGTTCGCTGATCATGGAATATTCCGACACAGATCATCGGTTCGACAAAGATGCTGGACACGGCGGTAGGATCCGCGCTCATCAGTCGAACAACGCTTCCTTTCTCGCGGGCGCGGTCGCGTTCGTTACAGCCCTCGCCGGAAAGGAAGAGGAACGCCGCAGCAGGAGGACCGAACACGATGTCGCCCAGCGAGGACGACAGTCCGTTCGCGACAGCACGCCGCGCCACCACATGTGCCGAGTTCGTTCGCGCGCTGAACCAGCTGCGCGAGACGAGAGGATTGTCCTACCAGCAGGTGTCGGACAGCGCCGGCACCCGCGTACTGCCGAAGAGCAGCGCCCACGCGCTGTGCACCTTCCGGTTCCAGAAGCGAGAAGACCAGCTCCGGGCCTTCCTCACCGGGTGCGGGGAGCCGGCCGACGCGCTCGACGGGTGGGTGGAGCAGTGGCGGCGCGTGACGGCCTCCCGCGCCAACAGGAGGCCGCACCCCGCTGCTCAGCTGGTCCAAAGCTCGGCCAGGGGTTTCTCACCACCGGAATAGCATTCCGGCACGTTCGCAAGCCTAACCGTCCACCACGGTGCCCACCAGACTGTTGGACGGCATTGGACGTGGCCAATACGACCAATTGACCACCGCATGGTCAGGGACGCCGGAAAAGGTGACAAAAACTGGTCAGTTGGACCTCGTTGGACGATGTCGGACCCCGTTGCACAGGACATGAAAAACCTGGACGACGATTCGGTTGGCAATCACCCGTGTGAGTGACAGGATCGTGGTCGAGCCGTTATGTCGCGGAGTCCTGCGGCAACGCCAATTGCCCGCACGGACGCTTTCCGCACATCGGCTTTTCCGCTGTCCCGCCAAACCAGCTGGTCTGCCCGGCGCACGGTGCCGCCCTGCGCCGGGTCCCTTCTTCCAGGAGAACGCATGACCACCACCCCCTACAACGGGGCACCGCATCCGCGCCGAAAGTGCTCCACGTCCGCCACCAGCAGCGTCCTGCTGGCGCCGACCGCGTTCGTCTTCACCGGATGGATGCTCGCGCAGGGCCACTCGCCGGTCGCCGCCGTCGCCACGACGACAGCCGTTCTGACCGTGACCACCACGCTGAGCCGCAGCCGGCTGTTCAGCGCCAGGTTCGGCCCGCTGCCGCCCGCCAACCCGATGGTGATCTGGCAGGAAGACGAGCGATGACCTACCCGGAGGGCGACCCGCTCGAGCGCCTGAACCGGCTCTGGTCACAGCTCATGCTCGGACTCACGAGGTCAGGGCGGCGGGCGGAAGCGCTCGCCGCGTACCGCGAGGTGCGCGTCATCCTCTCCGCCGAGCTCGGCATCGACCCCGAGCCCGCCTTGCCGTTGATCGCGACGTCGACCGCAGAACTGCGGGCCGCGACCGAGGCCGAGTTCATCGAGCTGCTGCGGACGATCCACGTGCGGTCGGGGCTGACCCGGCCGGAGGTCTCCCGGCGGGCGGGCCAGGTGCTGCCGCGCAGCCAGGTCTACTCGATGCTCAGACGCGGCAAGCTGCCGACGAAGCCCGAACAGGTGCGGGCGTTCGTCACGATCTGCGGGTTGCCGGAACCGCAGGTGGCGCGCGTGATGGAGCTGTGGGCGACGTTGCGGGAGCAGACCGAGCTCGCCGTCAGCGAACCGGAGGACGACAAACCGTTCGCGATCCTGATCGTGCGCACCGCATGACGGTACGCGGGGAGCTTCCGTGCGCTCAGAGAGTACGAAAGCTCCCCGCGTACTGTCCTCAGGCGTCGATTTTGTGGCGCTCTGGAGTGGGAGCAGCAGGAGGGGTTGGGCTCGGGACGAAGCGCTTGAGCAGCGGGAAGAACACGATCAGCAGCACGACGACGTAGACGATCACCGCCATCGGGCTGTTGACCAGGCCGGTCAGCGAGCCGTCGGAGAGCTGCAGCGAGCGCCGCATCTGCTGTTCCGCGGCCGGGCCGAGGATCACGCCGATGATCGCGGGCAGCACCGGCAGGCCGTAGCGGCGCATCGCGAAGCCCAGCAGTCCGATCACGAACATGAGCAGCAGGTCGAAGATGTCCGCGTTCACCGCGTAGGCACCGACCGAGGCGAAGAACAGGATGCCCGCGTAGAGGTACGGCCGCGGGATGCGCAGGAGCTTCGCCCACAGCGGTGCCAACGGCAGATTCAGCACCAGCAGCAACGTCAGGCCGATGAACAGCGACGCGATCAACGCCCAGACGAGACCGGCTTCGCGTTGGAACAGCAGCGGACCGGGCTGGATGCCGTACTGCTGGAACGCCGCGAGCATCACGGCCGCGGTGGCCGTCGTCGGCAGTCCCAGGGTCAGCATCGTGACCAGCGTGCCCGCGGCGGAAGCAGAGGCCGTCGACTCCGGACCCGCGACCCCCTCGATCGCACCCTTGCCCCAGTCGTCCTTGTTCTTGGAGAGCCGCTTCTCCGTCACGTAGGACAGGAACGTCGGGATCTCCGCACCACCGGCCGGGATCGCGCCGAACGGGAACCCGATCGCCGGGCCGCGCAGCCACGGCTTCCAGGTGCGCTTGAGGTCTGCCCTCGACAGCCACGGCCGGCCGACCGGGATCGGCTCGAACGGCTTGCGGCGCAGGTGAGCGGCGACCCACAGGGCCTCGCCGACCGCGAACAGGGCCACCGCGACCACGACCACGTCGATGCCGTCGGCCAAGTGCAACGAGCCGAACGTCAGACGCTGTTGGCCGGTCATGTCGTCGAGGCCGACCAGACCGAGCGTCAGGCCGATGAGCAACGACGCGACACCGCGAATCCGTGAGGCGCCGAGCACCGAGGTCACCGCGATGAACGCCAGCACCATGATCGCGAACAGGTCGGGCGCGCCGATGTCGACGGCGTGCTTGGCCACGAACGGCGCCAGCAGAACGATCAGGATCGTGCCGATGATGCCGCCGGCGAAGTGGCCGATGGCGGCAGCGGCAAGCGCTTGCGCACCACGGCCCTTGCGGGCCATGGGATTGCCTTCGAACGCCGTGACCACCGCTGCGCTCTCGCCGGGTGTGTTCAGCAGGATCGACGTCGTCGAGCCGCCGAACATACCGCCGTAGTAGATGCCGGCGAACATGATGAACGCGCCGGTCGGCTCCATGCCGTAGGTGACGGGCAGCAGCAGCGCCACCGCCATCGCCGGGCCGATGCCCGGCAGGACGCCGATGGCGGTGCCGAGCAGCACGCCGATCGCGGCGAACAGCAGGTGCGTCGGCGTCAGCGCGGTCGCGAAGCCATTGAGCAGTTGTTCCACCTAGAACACCTCCATCAACGGGCCACCGGGGAGCGGGACGCCGAGCAGGTTGTTGAACACGACGAACGTCAGGATCGACAGGCCCGCCGCGATCAACGGGTCCCGCACGAACGCGCGGCTGCCGAGCGCGTAGGCCGCACCCCAGAACAGGATCGCGCCGGAGATCGGAAAACCGACCACGCCGATCAGCGCGGCGTTCGCGAGGAAAGCACCGCACAGCAGCAGAACCGTGCGCCAGTCGGCGGGCTCGGTCAGGTCGACGTCCTCGCCGCCTTCCGCCTCACCGCGACCGCCGCGCAGCACGTCCCGCGCCAGCAGCACCGCGACGACCAGCAGCAGCGAGCCGACGAGGATCGGCACCGCCTTCGGGCCGACCGGTCCGCGCTGGGCGAAGTCGGTGGGGATGCGCAGCGCGTCGGTCAGCACCAGCACGCCGAGCGCCACCAGCAGGGCGCAGATGCCCAGCTCGGACCGCTCTCGCAACCAACTCCTAGTCGCTGTCATGCCAGCCCCAAGTCCTTCAGCACCGTTGCCACCCGCTTGTTCTCGTTGTCCAGGAAGGTCTTGAACCCCTCACCCGGTGCGAACGCGTCGGTCCAGCCGTTGCGCTGCAAGGCCTCCGCCCACTGCGGCGTCCTGTGCATCCGCCCCAGCAGGTCGACCAGCTTGTCGCGGTCGGTCTGCGTGATGCCCGGCGGCGCGACGATGCCCCGCCAGTTCGCGAACTCGACGTCCACTCCGGACTCCTTGAGCGTCGGCGCGTCGATGCCGTCGACCCGCTTGCCGCTCGTCACCGCCAGCACGCGCAACGTGCCGGCCTTGATCTGGTCGCGGTACTCGCCGACACCGGAGACGCCGAACGCGACCTTGCCGCCGAGCACCGACGCGAGCAGCTCGCCGCCACCGTCGAACTGGATGTAGTTGACGGTCTTCGGCTGCAGGCCCACGGCCTTCGCCATCAGCATCGGGGCCATGTGGTCGGGGCCGCCGGGCGCGGAGCCGCCGCCGACGGTCACCGTGCCGGGGTTGGCCTTCCACGCGTCCACGAGCTGCTGCAACGAGGTGTACGGCGAGTCCTTGGACACGACGACGATGTCCGGTTCCTCGATCAGCTTCGCGATCGGGGTGGTGTCGAGCAGCGAGTTCGGTGACTTGTTCGTGTACACCGCGCCCACGACGCCCAGGCCCATCGACATGATCAGCTTGCCGTTGCCGCGCTCACCGACCGTACGGCCGAGTCCGACCGTGCCACCGGCGCCGGGGAGGTTGAACACCTCGGCGTTGCGCAGCAGGTCAGCGTCCTCCATGGCCTTCGCCGCGGTGCGGGCCGTGATGTCGTAACCGCCACCCGGTTGGTTCGGCACCAGCACGCGCAGCGTCCGCACCTGGCTGGTCTCGCCGCTGTCCGCACCCGGCGTCAGCAGCGGTGGCACCAGCAGGACGGCGAGCACCGCCGTCGCCACCGCCACCCACACCTTCACCGACACTGTGATCCCCGCCTCTCGTTCACGTGGTTCGACATGTTGCTCTGGTGTAAACCTTGATGTCGCTCTTGCGCTTCTAAGGTTTCTTTCGGTCTTTCTGGTCACGGGAGGTTTCATGCGACGCCGCCGTTCCCTGGCCAGTCAACTCCTCGTGTGGCAACTCGTAGTCGTCACCTTGCTACTGTGCGCTGTCGGCGCGCTGACGGTCGTTCAGACGGGCAGTAACTTTCGCTCCAACGAGGAACGCCGGATGCTGTCGGTCGCGGAGAACGTCGCGGCCACGAACGTCGTGCAGACGTCGATGGGCAACTGGCGGGTCCTGGCCGCGCCCGCGGAGACCGCGCGGAGCCTGTCCGGTGCCTCCTACGTGTTGATCGTCGACAGCCGCCGGGTCGTGCTCGCGTCGCCGGACCCGGCCCAGATCGGATCCACTTTGGACACTCCGACGACGGCGTTCGACGGCAAGGCGTGGGTCGGCACGGTCGACGACTCGATCGAGGCGCACGTGCCGGTGTTCGACGAACAGACCCGCAAGGTCAACGGGATGGTCGTCGCCGGGGTGATCGAGCCGGGGCTGTTCGACGGCGCGCTGGACCAGCCGGAGGACGTGCTGCGGTACCTGGCGATCGCCCTGGTCATCGGCGTCACCGGGTCGTTGCTGCTGGCCCGTCGCGTGAAGAACCAGACGCTCGGGCTGGAGCCGCACGAGATCACCGCGCTGGTGGAGAACCGCGAGGCGTTGCTGCACGGCATCAAGGAGGGTGTCGTCGGCCTCGACGCCCAGGACCGGATCACACTGGTCAACGACCACGCTCGCGACCTCCTCGCGCTGCCGGACGACGCGGTCGGCCGGTCGGTCGAGGAGCTGGAGCTCAACGACCGGCTGCGCGACGTGCTGACCGGCCGCGCGACCGGCGTCGACCAGCTCGTGCTGCGGCAGGGCGTCGTGCTCACGCTGAACCGCATGCCGATCGAGGGCGCCGGCGCGGTCGTGACGTTGCGAGATCGCACGGAACTGCTTGCGCTGCAACACGAACTCGACGCGTCGCAGCACGCGACGGACACGTTGCGGGCGCAGGCGCACGAGTTCGCGAACCGCCTGCACACCATCGCCGGGCTGATCGCGCTGAAGGAGTACGACGAGGTCAGCAACTACATTCACCAGATCAGCTCGGCACAGGACCAGTGGCGGACCGAGGTGAGCTCGCGCATCGGCGACCCAGCCGTGGCAGCGTTGCTGATCGCCAAGGCCTCGCTGGCCGCCGAACGCGGCACGGCGCTGCGGATGGAGCCGGACAGCGTGCTGGGACGCGTGGACGAGGCCCTGTCGGCGGATCTCGTGATGGTGCTGGGAAACCTCGTCGACAACGCGTTGGATGCACTGAGCTCGCTGAGCACGAACGGCGCTCAGAAGTGGATCGAGGTGGGTGTGATGCAGTTGGACGACGAGGTCCAGGTCGTGGTGCGCGACTCCGGTCCCGGTGTGGCACCGGAGCTGGCGGAAGAGGTGTTCCGGCACGGGTTCACGACCAAGGCGGCATCGCACGGCGAACGCGGCATCGGCCTCGCGCTGATCAGGCGGGCGTGCCTGCGGCGCGGAGGTTCGGTGAGCGTGGCGGGCTCGGTCTTCACCGCAAGGCTGCCCTGGTGATCCGGGTGCTCGTCGTCGACGACGACTTCATGGTGGCCAAGGTGCACAGCGGCTACGTGGCGCGCACCGAGGGGTTCGAGGTCGCCGGGGTCGCGCACACCGGCGCGGACGCGTTGCGGCAGGTGGCCTCACTGAAGCCCGACCTGGTGCTGCTCGACGTCTACCTGCCGGACCAAAGTGGACTGGAGGTGCTGAAGTCGTTGCGCGCCAACGAGGACGTCGACGTCATCGTGATCACCGCGGCGACCGACGTCGACACCGTGCGCGGCGCGATGCGCGGTGGCGTGCTGCACTACCTGATCAAACCGTTCGACTACTCGGCACTGCGCGACCAGCTCGCGCGCTTCGCGTCGTTGCGGGACAGGCTGTACCGGCTGGACTCCGCCGGACAGGCGGACGTGGACCAGGTGTTCGGGGCGCGACCGACCTCGAAACCGTTGCTGCCCAAGGGTTTGACACCGGAGACCGCGCGGCTCGTGGAGAACGCGCTGCGGTCGCATCCAGATGGGCTGTCGGCGTCGGAATGCGCGTCGTCGACCGGTGTTGCTCGGGTGAGTGCGCGCAGGTACCTGGAGCACTTCGTTTCTGCCGGACGGGCCGAGGTTCGGTTGCGGTACGGCGGAACCGGCCGGCCGGAACGGATCTACGCGTTAGTCCCAGGAGCCTGAACGGCCACGCTTGGTCTCCGCGCGGCGCTTCTTGCCGGCGATGCGGCGTTCCTTCGAGCCCTTGGTGGGCTTGGTCGGCTTGCGCATCGGCGGTGGCGGGGCGGCGGCGCTGCGCAGGATCGCGGCAAGGCGTTCCCGTGCGGCGGCGCGGTTCTGCAACTGCGCGCGGTGCTCGGACGCGGCGATCGTGAGGACGCCGTCGACCAGCCTGTTCTCCAGGCGGTCGAGCATCCTGCGCTTGAGGTGCTCGGGGATCGACGGCGAGGCAGCCAGGTCGAACGAGAGCTCCACGCGGCTGTCCGCGGTGTTCACTCCCTGCCCGCCCGGCCCGCCTGACCTGGAAAAACGTTCGCGCAACTCGGACGCCGGGATCACCAGCGTCCGAGTCACGGTCACGTCGTTCATGCCTGCCAGGCTAATAGGTGAGGCCCGGCAAAGTCGCGATCTTTATCAGCGTCTCTCGGTCGAGCACCGGCGTCGGCCGGGTCGTCGGGCCGTCCAGTTTCGGCATGCCGACGATGTTGGTGCGGAACTCTCCCACGTTGACGCTTCTGATCTCGACGAACACGCCGTCTGGTCGAAGCGCCTGCACTTGGTAGATGTGGAGGCCGTCCTGCTTGCCCGCGATGCTGGACCGGATCTTGATGCCGTCGACCACGCGAAGCTCGCACGGCGCGACCTCGGGCTCATAGCACCAGCTGACGTCGTCGCCGGTGTTGGTGTGGCCGCGGTAGAGCTCGATCGTCACCGCACCGGTGCCCTGGGCGTCCTTCAGCAGTGCCACGGCTCGACGGACGTCTCCGTGGTCGAAGAACTGCAGTGGACCTGCCGGAACGCTCGGGACGTCCAGCACGGTCACTCCGGCCGGGATCACCTTGGCGTCGCGCAGGATCGCGGTGAGCTGGGCGTTGCGGTCGACGACCCCTGCCCCGGCAGTCGAGGCCGCTCCGGACGGCTGCCGCGGCAGTGCCAGGTATCCGACCGTGCCCAGGCCTGCCAGCACCACGAAGGCCATCACCGTCGCGATGGCGGTCCGCCTGCGGGCGAGCTTCGTCTTGCCCTTGCGGATGACCTCAGAGCGGTAGATCCGCAGCGTCGGCTCGTCCTCCAGCAGGTCGCGCAACGCCGCCAGCCCCTTGGCCGCCTGGCTCTTCACCGTGCCCTCCGTCCTGCCGAGGATGCGGGCGGTCTCGGTGATGCTCAGGTCCTCCCAGTACCGCAGGACGACGACGGCACGTTGTCCCGGCGGCAACGCGTCGAGCGCCTGCCGCAGGTCGAAGTCCGCCGAGTCGTCGGTCACCGCAGCTTCCGGCAGGACGTCGACCGTGCGTTCGCGCTGGAAGAAGCCGCGCCTGGTCTCGTCGACGGCGGTGCGCACCAGCACCTTGCGCGCGTAGGCGTCCACGCTGTCCTTGCGGACGCGTGACCAGGCAACGTAGAGCTTGATCAGCGCGGTCTGGACGATGTCCTCGGCGCGGTGCCAGTCGCCGCACAGCAGGTACGCCGTGCGGCGCATGACGAGAGCGCGTGCGTCGACGAACTCCCCGAACTCGCGATCGCGGTCCAAGTCCCCCTCCTCGGTCGCCGCTTAGTACGCAACGACGACCGTAGGAGGTTGCCTGGTGCGGGTGACCACTAACCGTCGCGGTGACGATTGTGGTCGCCGCACCTAGAAACGAGGGTGGTCTCCGACGAGTGCGGCCCCGCCCTCTTCGGACCTGGTGATCTCGCCGAGCACCCACGACGGCACGTGGCGCGCGGTGAGCACCGCCAGGGCGCGGTCGACGTCCTCCGGCGCGACGACGGCGACCATGCCGACACCCATGTTGAACGCCTTCTCCATCTCCTCGCGCTCGACGCGGCCGCGCTGGGCGATGAGCTGGAACACCGCGGGCGGCGTCCAGGTGCCGCGGTCGAGCTTCGCGTGCAGGCCCTGCGGCAGCACACGGGCCAGGTTCGCCGCCAGGCCACCACCGGTGACGTGCGAGAACCCGCGGACCTCCGTCTCGGCGATCAGCGCGAGACAGTCCTTGGCGTAGATCTTGGTCGGCTCCAGCATCTCCTCGCCGAGGGTGCGGCCGAACTCCTCGACGTGACCCTGCAGCGGCATCCGCGCGATCTCCAGCAGCACGTGCCTGGCGAGCGAGTAGCCGTTCGAGTGCAGGCCGGACGAGCCCATCGCGATCACGACGTCGCCGTCGCGGACCCGGTCGGGGCCGAGCAGCTTGGAGTGCTCGACCACGCCGACGCCGGTGCCGGAGATGTCGTAGTCGTCGTCGCCCATCAGGCCGGGGTGCTCGGCCGTCTCGCCGCCGAGCAGCGCACACCCGGCCTGGACACAGCCCTCGGCGATGCCCTTGACCAGCGCCGCGATCTTGTCGGGCACGACCTTGCCGACAGCGATGTAGTCCTGCACGAACAGCGGCTCGGCACCACACACGACGAGGTCGTCGACGATCATGGCGACCAGGTCGATGCCGATCGTGTCGTGCTTGTCGAGCGCCTGAGCGATCGCGATCTTGGTGCCGACGCCGTCCGTCGAGGACGCGAGGACCGGCTCCTTCCAGCGGTCGAGCTTGAGCTGGAACAGCCCGGCGAACCCGCCGATGCCACCGAGCACCTCTGGCCGGTGCGCCTTGGCCGCCCACGGCTTGAGCTTCTCCACCGCCTCGTCACCTGCGGCGATACTGACTCCGGCGGCGGCGTAGGTGGCCTTGGCGCTGTCGGTCACGTCAACTTCTTCCACTTGGATCTGTCAGCTCAGGGACGACGGAGTGCGTCCTCGGCACCATAGCCGTTCGGCAGAACGGGAGCGGCCGAGCCCGACACCCCCTTGAGGCCCTCGAGCAGGTGCTTGCCGATGAGCGCGTCCTGCGGCAGTTCGATCGGGTACTCCCCGTCGAAGCAGGCCGCGCACAGCCGCGTCTTGGGCTGCTCGGTCGCGGCGACCAGCTGCTCGAGCGACACGTACCCGAGCGTGTCGGCCCCGATCGACCGACGGATGCCGTCGTCGTCCAGCCCGTTCGCGATGAGCTCAGCCCGCGAGGCGAAGTCGATGCCGTAGAAGCACGGCCACTTGACCGGCGGCGCCGCGATGCGCACGTGCACCTCGACAGCACCGGCCTCGCGCAGCATGCGGACGAGCGCACGCTGCGTGTTGCCACGCACGATCGAGTCGTCCACGACGACCAGCCGCTTGCCGCGGATGACGTCCCGCAGCGGGTTCAGCTTCAGCCGGATGCCCAGCTGCCGGATGGTCTGCGACGGCTGGATGAACGTCCGGCCGACGTAGGCGTTCTTGACCAGGCCCGACCCGTACGAAATGCCGCTGGCCTGCGCATATCCGATCGCGGCCGGCGTGCCGGACTCCGGCACCGGGATCACCAGGTCGGCCTCGACCGGGTGCTCCTTGGCCAGGCGACGACCGATCTCGACCCGCGTCGCGTGCACGGAACGCCCCGAGATCGACGTGTCCGGCCGCGCCAGGTAGACGTACTCGAAGATGCAGCCCTTGGGCTCGGGGTTCGCGAACCGCGACGACCTGAGGCCGTCACCGTCGATCGCGATGAGCTCACCGGGCTCGACCTCGCGCACGAAGCTCGCGCCCACGATGTCCAGCGCCGCGGTCTCACTCGCCACGACCCAACCGCGTTCGAGACGCCCAAGCACCAGCGGACGCACACCGTGCGGGTCACGCGCCGCGTAGAGCGTGGACTCGTCGGAGAACGTCAGGCAGTAGGCGCCCTTGACGGTCGGCAGGAGCTCCAGCGCGGCCTGCTCGATCCCCTTGTCGGCCGCCGCGTAGGCGAGCAGACCGCAAAGGATGTCCGAGTCGGTCGTAGCGCCGTTGCGCTCGATGATGCCGAGCTCCTTGGCCTTGTCGAGCAGCTCGGCGGTGTTCACCAGGTTGCCGTTGTGACCGAGGCTGAGCCCCGACCCGGCAGCCGTCGTGCGGAAGGTGGGCTGCGCGTTCTCCCAGGTCGTGGACCCGGTGGTGGAGTAACGGCAGTGGCCGACGGCCACGTGGCCCTTCAGGCTCTGCAGCACCTGCTCGTCGAACACCTGGCTGACGAGCCCGAGGTCCTTGAAGACGACGACCTGCGAGCCGTCACCGACCGAGATGCCCGCGGCCTCCTGGCCGCGGTGCTGCAGGGCGTAGAGCCCGTAGTAGGTGAGTTTCGAGACGTCCTCGCCAGGAGCCCAGACGCCGAAGACGCCGCACTCCTCACGAGGTTCCTGTTCGGGCTGGGAATGGTCGGCGACCACCGAGTGGCTCCCTCACGACGGGGGCTGGCTACTTCCCGAGTGTAAGTGGAGCACCGGGTGATGTACCCCCCTCCGACCCCTGGTGGGGTGACCAAACTCATGCCTTTCGGCACTGAAACAGCTCTGTCTCGATCAAGTTGGTCTGAAGTGCCCCGATCGCGCCACCACCTGGTTGCACCAACGCGCGCTTCAGGCCTTCCTGCATCCACTGAGCTCGGTCTGGATCGGGTTGGTCTGCACCGCACCCATGGAGTGCTGCTTGGCCGTGCAGACCACCTGGTCCCCCGCTGCCACATCGCCGCTGATGTCGGAGAGCGCCACGGTCTTGGGTGACAGCGAGTCCTTCGCCAGCACGCCCTTCGGCGCGTCTCCGACGAGCTCCAACCGGATCCGCTTCTCCGGATCCGAACTCGGTGCCATCTTGTAGTCGTAGACCTCGACGACCTTGTACGTGACCTGCTCCTGCCAGTCGGAGGCGCATCCGGCCAACACGATGCAGCCCAGCAGGACCGCGGCGAGCTTGCGCATCAGTGCCCCCGTCCGACCCGGAGGACGTCCAGCACGCGCTGGTCGCCGGTCATCTCCGTGAGGTTCATGCGGTTCCAGAGCCAGAAGTAGACGAGTTCCGCCTCGCCGGTCACCTGCGCGTCGCCCTCCTCACCGGGGGCCGCGGCACGAACCTCCGGCACTTCGCCCTCCACCAGGGAGATCAACCACGACTCCGGCACGTCGGTCGGCCGCACCACGGCGGTGCCGGTCGCCATGGTGGGCACGTCGCCGTCGAGCTTCGCCGCGACGATCGTGGTCAGCACCTCGTCGATGCCGTCAACGCAGAGATCGGACTCGGTCGCGACGATCTGCCGGACGGTCGCCTGTGCGTCGAACCTGCGCAGCACCGTCTCGTGCGCGATCCGGCGGTGCCACACCCACGCCAGATCCGGAGCGGCAGGTGAGAACGTCCACACGGGCCGGTTGCCCGGTACTGCGGTGAGGATCTCTCCAGCTGCCGTCAGCTGCAGGTCCAGGTACTCGAGCGGCGAGAGGCCGACCGGAGGGGAGGGAGGACTCATCGGGTTGCGGCTGCCGGTGCGCAGGTAGGCGGTGGACGTCTCCAGGAACCGTGCGAGGTGCACGACCAGGTCCTGGACGGTCCACCCCGGACGCGTCGGCACCTCGGCGGCCGGGTCCGCGTCCGCCACTGCCTTGCGGAACATCTCTGCTTGTTCGATGAACACAGCGGTCCACCGCTGAGCCGTCCACCCTGTCTGCACCATGGCCGACATCGTGCCCGAAACGCTCCACGCGTGAGGGGGGAACCGGCCATGATGCTTCTGCGTCGCATGGATCAAAGACCAACAGGGGGTGGCGATGTTCGGCGTTGAGCCAGAACTGCTGCGCAGCGCGTCCAAGGAGTTCGGCAACGGCTCCGACGCGGTGCGCGAGGCGGCGGAGATGATCTCGATGCTCAAGCTCGACGCCGGCGCGCTCGGCGAGGTGGACGCGGCCGCGGAGTTCGCGGACGCGCTCTCGAAGTTCGTCGGCACCCACTCCCAGGACCTCCAGCGCGGCTCCGCCTGGTTCACCGACGCCGCCGAAGGTCTGGTGTCGAACGCCGACGCGTACCAGCGCACGGACGAGGACCACGCGTCGGCTCTGACGAAGATCTTGCAGGGACTTGGGGGCGGCAAGTGAGCTACACGGATCCGGAAAGCCTGTACGGCAAGCTCGCCGCCGGGGACGCCGGTCGGATCGCCGCTGCCGCCGACCCGATCACCGGGGCGATCAGCGCGGTCGGTCGCGCCGGCGAGTCGGTCGCCAAGGGCGGCAGGACCGCGGTCAGCAACTGGACCGGCGCCACGGCGACGAAGTTCACGGCCCGCGCCGAGCTGTCCGCCAGCGCCGCCAAAGCAGCGAGCGAGCGTCTCGGCGCCGGAGTCGACATCGTGCAGGCCGCGTCGCGCGCCTACGGCCAGATGCGCACGGCGGCCGACCAGGCGATCAACGTGTGGCGCAGCCGTCCGCCAGGCATGGACGAGGAGCAGACCAGGACGCTCGCCAACCAGGTCAACGACTCGTTGAACAAGGTGAAGTCCGGCTACGAGAACGTCCTGCGCTCCTACGCGGGCGCTCTCACCAAGATTCCGCCCGGCTTCGAGCAGTCCGCACGGACCGACTGCGGCTGGGACAGGGCCGCCCAACGCGCAGGTGCTGGTGGCGCGCTGCCTCCGGTGCCGCCGCCGGGCACCGACCCGAAGGCCGTCGCCGAGTGGTGGAACAAGCTCAGCCCGGCGGAGAAGGACGCGCTGCTCAAGACCAAGTACCAGGAGCTCGGCCAGCTCCGCGGTCTCCCGGCAGACGTACTGGACAAGGCGAACCGCGAACGGATCAAGCAGGACGTGACGCGGTTCAACCAGCAGAAGACGGAGCTGGAGCAGAGGCTCGCCGACCGCGCCGCCGAGCTGGGCGTCGACCCCAAGTCGGCGGAAGGCCAGCGGGCACTGCGCAACGACCCGCAGGGCTCACAGCTGATGTCGCAGTACGACCAAGCCTCCCGCCGCGCCAAGAACGCGACAGATGCCGCCGGCGCGTTGAACGAGGCCGACGCCAAGGCCAGGGACATCGGCAAGCCAGCGTATGTCCTCGCGTGGAGTCCGGACGGCCCTGGTGCCAAGGAAGGTGCGATCGCCGTCGCGTTCGGCAACCCGGACACGGCCAAGAACGTCGCGGTGTGCGTGCCCGGCACCACGTCCAAGCTCAGCAGCTTCGGCCTCGACCAGGCAGCGAACCTGAGCGACAAGATGGGCGCGGACGGCGCCGCGATCCAGTGGCTCGGCTACGACGCGCCGGAGTTCCTGCCCGGCCAGGTCAACGACCCGGCGCAGGCGAAGGAGGGTGGCGCGATCCTGGCGAAGGACGTCGAGGGCTACCGCACCGCCAACCCCAACGCCCACGTCACGGTGATCGGCCACAGCTACGGCAGTACCGTCGTCGGCTACTCAGCCATGGACAACGGCCTGAAGGCCGACGACATCGCGTTCGTCGGCTCGCCCGGCGTCGGCGCGTCCAATGTGGACCAACTGTCGGCCGGCCCCGGACACGTCTACGTCGGTGGCACGGAGCACGACCCGGTCATCCAGGCGACGAGTGGCGACTGGTTCACCAAGGACGGGTCGTCGACCGGTCCGTACGACTCGTCGTTCGGGGCGAAGACGTTCGGCACGTCCGGCGAGGCCGGCATCGGGCACGCCCACTCGTCCTACTACGACAAGGGTTCCGAGTCGCTCGACAACCTCGCGAAGATCGCCACCGGCCACGGCGGTGACGTCAGCGCGCAGCGTTGGCAGGACGCTCCGACACCACGTGAGGTGCCCGGTTCGAACCTTCCGGTGGCCGGTCCTGTCATCGACTGGGGTGTCAACACCGGCAAGGAAGTCGTGGACATGGGCGAGGACGTCTGGCGCGGTGGTGGTCAGGTCGTCGACGACGTCTCGAAGGGCAACTGGGGCGACGCGGCGGGCCACGCCTGGGACACCACCAAGGAGGTCGCGAGCGACGCCGGCGATGTCGTGGTCGACACGGTGGGCAACGCGGTGGAGGCCGGCCGGGACGTCGTCGACGGTGCGAAGTCGGTTTACGACAACACGATCGGATCCTGGTTCTAGTAGCGTGTCGCAGCTATCTCTTGGGATGTGGCAGTGATGCCGGCAGGCAGCCGCGCTTCGATCATGAAGATCGCGCTCTCATGGCTGCCAATGCACTGTTGGCAGCAGTCGGGGTGATCAGCAAACGTTTGCGTCGGCATTTCTCTACCGCCATCTCGGCAGCGACGTGCATGAGAGCGCGACCATCCGGGTTTCGGAGACGAGCACCAGACCGCCCCTGCCCGACTCAACGGAGCACAACCAAGCCGCGCCACACCACTAGAAACGCACGACCGGCAGCAGTTCGGAGAGGTCGGCTCGGGTCCCCGACGCGGTGACCCGAGCGCCGGCCAGGGCCTCGGCCCACGGCAGCGCGCCGGTTGCCAGTTCCAGCCACGTGCGGGGGTCGGTCTCGATCACGTTCGGGGGCGTGCCTCGGGTGTGGCGCGGGCCCTCGACGCACTGCACGGCGGCGAACGGGGGGACGCGGACCTCGACGCTGCGGCCCGGCGCGATCTGTTCCAGGGTGCGCAGGCTCAGGCGGACCGCGGCGGCCAGCGCGGGGCGATCCGGCTGGTCGGCTTCGCCTCGCAGCCAGGGGAGAACGGCCTGCACCGCGGCTCGCATCTCGGCGGGGTCGACGGCTTTGGCTGGCACGTCGCCCACATTAGCGAAGCGGCAGCGGCGGCCCCCCGGCTGTTGGTATATCTGGACGGTGATGAGGAACTTCGCCGTCGTCGGTCCCTGGCAGGCGACCAGGGAGCGGTTGACGGCGGCTCTCGCGGCCGCGCCGGACATGGCCGTCTACCGGATCGGGCGCGGGGCCGACCCGTTGCCCGTGTCGGCGACGTTCGACCCCTCCGACCAGCCGGGGTGCCGGAGCCTGCTGGACTGGTTCGAACGCGGTGCGCCGTCCGGTGCGGTGTTGCTGGTGGACGACTGGGGGCTGTGCTTCGAGCAGGACCCCGGGCTCGACCGGGTCGTCGAGTGGATCGCTGCCTTCGGACCGGCGCGGGGAGTACAGGTCGTTGTCACGGCTCGGAAGTGGAGCGATCTGCCGGACCGGTTGCGGCGGCAGCTGCACGGTGAGGCCACTGACTTCCTCGCGCTGCACGGCATCGAGGCCGATTTGAGCAACAAGTACCAGCAGCACGACCTCAAGACCGCTGTCGGTGTCGACGCGCGCGGATGGCCGGTGTACCTGGACATCAGCATCGGCGGCGACGGGTTGATGGGCACCTATCTGGGGCCAGAGCGCGGTCAGAAGCTGCTGAGCGCGTTGCTGGGGCTGATGGTCACGCACTCGCCGGAGGACCTGAACCTCGGGCTCTTCGACATGAAGAACACGGGCGTCTTCGACGGTCTGAGCCACGCGCCGCACGTCTCGTTCCTGCTGACGGACGAGACGGAGGACGAGCTGCTCGAGCGGTTCGAGAGCGGTCTGACGGGCGAGATCAACCGGCGGCAAGAGCTCGTGCACTCGACGAGCGGGTGCCGCAACTTCACCGACTACCAGGAGAAACTCGACGCGGGCGAGGACCTGGAACCGTTGGCCGCTCTGCTGATCTGCGTGGACAGCGCCGAGGTGCTGATCGAACGGCATCCCCGCTTCGGGGAGGTCCTGATGTCGCTCACCCGTGCCGGGCGCGTCCTCGGCATCCACCTGCTCTACTCCGGTGACGCGTTTCCGGCGCAGCTGCCGTTCACGATCCCCGAGTGGCCGTCGGCGACACCGCCGCACGACCTCGCCGAGTGGGCGGAAGTGCTGCCGCACGCGTTGATCGGCTCTGCGCCGCCCGCGCACCAGGTCGTGCTGCCTCCGCTGCACCAGAGCCACGTCGACCTCACGCTGGAAATGCTGCCTCCCGGTGCCATCGGCCTGGTGGACAGGCCCTTCGAGCAACGTCGCGACGTCCTCGCCCCTCACTTCACCGACGAGTTCCGCCACGGCGCCATCGTCGGCAGGCCGGGCACCGGCAAGAGCACGACGCTGCGCACGCTGGCCACCGTCCTCGGCGACGACCTGGCGCGCTACCAACTGCTCGACGGTCCCGGTGAGCCGCTCGACCCCCGGCGCCACATCGTCGTCACGGCCCGGTCGTGGGACCAGGTGCCGCCGTTCATCAAGAACAGTCTGGGGTTCGGCATCGAGTTCCGGCTCGACGACCCGGCGACGTCGCTCGTCGACGCCCGCCAGGCCGCGCGCGTGCCGGACAAGCCGGGCCACGGACTGTCCGTGCCACACCGGCTCCACACACAAATCGCGCTCCCGTGAACCACCTCGCTCTCGTCGGCCCGCCGCACCTCACCACACCGCGAATCCCGGCGGCGCCGGGCATCTATCGCATCGGCCGCGGTGAGTCGCCGGTGGCGGCCGTCAGCTTCGACCCGTCCGACGAACGCCGCCGCCAGAACCTGCTGACCTGGTTCGAACGCGGTGGAGAGCCGGGCGCGACGCTGCTGGTCGACGACTGGAAGCTCTGCACGGAAAGCGATCCGGGGCTCGCCGACGCCGTGCGGTGGATCATCACCACGGCTCGCGACGTCCGGGTGATCATCACCGCCCGCGCGCTCGGCGACCTTCCCGACCGCGTCCGCCTGCACGTCGAGGTCGTGGACTTCCTGGCGCTGCACGGAGTCCGCGAGTTCACGAAGGCCCTCACGTGGAAGGGCAGGTGGTGGAAGGTCCCGATCGGCACGGACAGCGACGGCAGACCGGTCGTCGTCGAGCTCACCCACTTCGCCGACGGGAAGTGGCGCACCGGATCACACCTCGCCGTCACCGAGCGGGAGGCGTTCCGGAGTCTGTTGCTGGGACTCATGACCACGCACTCGCCCAAGCTGTTCCAGGCGATCTTCGTCGACGCCGGCGACTCCGGGGTGTTCGCCGGGCTGGACCAGGCACCGCACGTCCAGGCACATCATCGGGACGTGGCAAGGGATCCCGCCTGGCTCGCCGAGACGCTCCTGGCCGAGTCGGAACGCAGGCTGGAGATCGTCGGCAACACCTGGACGATCTTCGACCACCGCGCCCTGGGCCAGGTCCTGCCGCAGCTCCTCATCTGCGTCAACGGCTTCTCCGACATCGAGTCGACGGAGCTCGGCACGGCCCTCGCCACCATCGCGGAGGACGTCGGCAGGTCCGGGATGCAGCTGCTGCTGGACTCCGCGAACGAGACGACGCGGGTGCGGATCGACGACTGCGTCACGCCGGCGAACCTCGACCAGCTGGCCGGCGAGCTGCCGAACCTGATGCACCGGGCCGAGCCACCACCGGACTTCTTCACGCTGCACGACATGCTGAGGTTCGACAGGACGCACACGTGGCGGCCGCGTCCGATCAAGCTGCGCTACCGGACAGCTGTCGGCGTCGACGAACACGGCCAACCGGTCGAGATCGACATCAAGGCCGGTCTCACGGAGGACGGGATGGGTCCGCACGGCGAGGTCGTGGCGCCTCCCGAACGACGTGCGGACGCGCTCAAAGCGCTGATTCTCGGCCAGATGCTGTGGCACTCGCCGGACGACCTCCAGCTCGTCCTCGTCGACTTCCACGGCACGGGCGTGTTCGCGGGCCTTGAGCACGCACCGCACGTGCAGCCGCACGATCTTGTGGAAGACCTGGAACGACGTGTCGGCATGCTGGTGGACGGCAAGGCGCCGCCGCGACTGCTCGTCTGCGTGGATGGCGTGCACGGCCTGACGGAAGCGCGGCCCGCGTTCTTCAAGACGCTGCAGACGCTCACCCAGGTGGGACGCACCTACGGCCAGCACCTGCTGCTGTCCGACGCGACACCGCCCAGCGACCTGCCCCAGCTCCACACGTCCTACCGGCTCGAACTCACCGAGAAAGGCTGGGAACGCCGCATCAGCAGGTCGGTGGAGAGCTTCGTGCTCCCCACCGATCTCCACTCCGTCGCGCGGTCGCTGCCGGTCACGATGTACGCGGCTACCTCATGAGCGCCGCAACTTCCGTTGTGCGTCATAGAGGTTGCGTGGCGTCACGTCGGTGCTGCCGTACAGCTCCAGGCGGGAGTTCAACGCGCCGGTGAAGTCCGGCTTGTCGATCTGGCCGAAGTCGCGGACCTCGGAGATCGCGACGGTGGCGCTGCACGGCGCGACCTGGTCGATGCGGACGTTGCCGGCACGCTGGTTCGTGACCGTGACGTTCCAGTGCGTGAACCTGGCGCCGTACAACGGTCCCGCGTTGGCGCTGCCGCCGTGCGCGCCGACGTTGTTGATCGTGATCTCGGTGCGGACGTTGCCGAACGGCAGACCGCGGTGGGTGTCGAAGACGTCGTGGTCCATGCGGCCGCGCGTCCAGACGTTGCCGCAGGACAGGCCCTCGACGTTCAGGCCGTGGTTGCCCGCGCCCGGCTGCGAGGGTTCGGAAGGAGCCTCGATCACGAACGCGTCGGTCAGGTTGTCGTGGGACTGCTCGCGCGTCGCGTAGGCGTGGTGGTGGCCACGGCCGGAAACACGTGTGTTCAGCAACGAGATTCCCTTGGAGGACACCAGGAGGAACCCGTTGTCGACGTCCTGCACGTGCACGTCGTCGGCCCAGCAGTCCCACGCGCACTGGAATGCGAGACCGTTGTACCCCTTGTCCTGCAGGTGCTTCGGCGTCGGCACCTTGAACATCTCGATCTTGATGCCCTCGACGCCCGCACCCGTGACAATGGGTGCCATGGTGGTCAGGCGCGGCTTCCACTCGGGACGGATCTCCAGCGGCAACGGCTGCGCGAGCTTGACCCTGTTGCCGCGCACCCATTCCACGCGCACCGGCCACAGGAACGGGAAGTACGACAGCAGCTTGTCCTTGTCGTCCCACTTGTACGTGGCCGTGCCGGGGACATCGCCACACATGTGCTTGGGCAACGAGTAGTTGTCGTCGTCCAGCCGCAGCAGCACACGCTGACCGGCGCGCAGTCTCCGTCCACTTTCGACGGTCACGACGAACGAACCACGCGTGGCGGAACCGGTGATGGTCGCGAGGTTCTCGCCGAGCTCGAGCTCGTTGCCGGTCCAGCCCTCGAACGGCCAATTGCGTGCCTTGATCGCGTCGACCAGCGGCTGGTAGCGGTCGCGGTGGCACACCCACACCAGGCCACCGGACCAGCTCCACGCCGAGTTCTCCGAGCCGTAGCGGCTGCGGTTGATGCCGACGATCTCCTCCAGCGACCGGGTCGCGTGGAACGTCGTCTTCGCGCTGCCGGCGCCACGCAGCACCACGTTGTCGTAGCCGATGCGGATGATGTCGTCGATCCGGTAGCGGCCGGGTGGGACGAAGACCGTGCCACCACCCAGCTTGCCGACGAACTCGATCGCCTTGTTGATCGCGACCGAGGCGTCCGCGGACCCGTCCCCGCGTGCGCCGAAGAACACCACGTTCGCCAGCACGGGCCGGCGAGGAGGCCGCTCACCCGTCCGGTAGCCGGCGTACGCGATGTTCGGGATCTGCGGGTGGCTTCCGGGGTTCGCCACGAACTCCTGCCAGAGCGATGACGAGGACCCGGCGATCGCCGTCCCCGTCATCGCTGGCGTTCCGACCAGCGCGACCCCTGTAGCCAGCAGGAATCGCCGTCTGTCGATGTTCATTTCGCCGTCTCCAAGGGGTCTTGGCCACGGCGGCGGTGGTCAGATCAAACCAGACATCAGCCGTCGGCGGAACGAACCGCTTCGGAGATCAGCTCGTCCACCTGGTGCATCATCCGGCGGGCGTCGGTCGGCGTGAACGTGCTCCACGGCGGCTGACCGTTGGAGGAACGACGTTGCTGCAGGTAGCGACCCTCTTCGGTGTCGAAGAACGCGATCACACGCTCGGGCCGGCAGCGCTTGCCGTACTTGTCGCGCGCCGCTGCCCCGAAGTTCCCGGTGTGCACCAGCCCGGTGAACATCTTCACCAGCGCCTTGGCGTCGTCCTCGCGCAGGCCGACGCCCCTGAACGCGGCCTCCATCGACTTCGGCGAACCGTCGGTCTTCGCGATCGCCTTCTCGATGTCCTCGCTGGGCAGCGTCACCGAAAGACCTGTTCCGGCGGGGTGCGAGGGCAGCACGGACAGCACAGCCGAGGCGAGCCCGGAGCCCGCCCACGGCTGGAACGTCAGCTGGTCGTCCCGCAATGTCGCGAGCGCGCCCCAGTCGCCGTTCGCCACGGCGAGAACGCGCAGGCTGTGGCCGAGCCAGAGACGGCCGTCCGCCTCCCGCTCCGGCTTGACGAACATGCGCAGCAGTCCGTCCAGTTCGGACGAAAGACCGCGCGAGTTGCCCAGGCGGCGGGCATCCAGCTGCTGGTAGACGCGGTTCTCGAGCTGGACGCGCTCGTCCCGCGTCTTACCGGGAGAGGGAACCTTCAGGACGAGCGGCATCGGGCCGACGTTCATGCGTTCCCACACCACGTCGAACTCTTCGGCGGAGAGAGTGATCGGCTCCCTCTCCGCCGGACCGCCGAACAGGCTCACTCGGAGATGCCGCCGATGACCGGCGGCGCGACCAGGCGCTCGTCACCGAACACGTCGTCGGTCTCGACCAGGTAGTCGGCCGCCTTGTGCTCGAGGTCGTCCTCGCCTTCGCCCTTCTGGCCGTGCGCCCCACCGGCACCACCCGCACCGGCAGCACCGCCCTTGCCCGCGGCGCCGCCACCCATGGCACCGGCGCGCGCACCCTCCGGACCGGAGCCCATGCCGGGCATCATGCCGGCCTTCCCCGAGCCCTGACCGGACGAGCCGAGCGAGCCCGACATCGGGCCGAACGACTTGCCGCCACCGAGCTGACCACCGCGAACGCCACCGGTGCCACCACCGCGCAGGCCACCACCGGGCGCGCCGGTGCTCGGCCGGGTGAACACCGGGCCAGGTCCGGGCGTCGGCGTCGGACGCGGGTCCGGAGTCGGCGTCGGGATGTTCGTCGGGGGCGGGGTGTGGACCGGCGGCTGCGTCGGAGGCTGCGTCCACGACGTGTGCGTGGTGTCGCCGCCACCGGGCGGAGTCCAGGTCTGCGACACGTGCTGCTGGGTCGACGGCGCCGTCCACGACGGGTTGGTCGTGCCCGTGTTGCCGGACGGCGAGTACGAGCCGGTCGAGGAGTAGCCGACGTGCGTGTTGGCCGTGCCCGAGGGGCCGGGAGGCGGCGTGTCGATCACGACCTGCGGCGGCGTCGGGAACTCACCGAGCGTCGAGGAGTTCCAGCGGCTGTCCGACTGGTAGTCCTCCATGACCTTGACGGCCTGCGCGGCGGCGTTGTCCGCGGCGGCTTCCTGCCGCTCGTGGTCCACCTGCTGGCCGACGACGTGCGCCATGCCGATGGGGCCAGTGAGCACACCGACCCCGATGTCGAGGACACCGGGCTTCTCAGTGGTGACCGGGACCACCTCGGGCATCTTCTTGCGGGCGTCGGCGATGAACTCGCCCTGCAGGCGCGCGGAGCTCTCCATCGTGGTCGCGCCCTGGTTGGCGTAGCCGGCCCACTGGGCCAGCGGCGACAGCGCGGCACCCGCGGTCTCGGCGGCGTCGGACTCCCAGCCGGCGCCCATCTTGGTCAGCGCGGTCTGCAGGTCCTCGTCGATCTGGGCGAGCGAGGTGGCGATGGTCTTCCAGCCCTGCTCGACCGGGATGGAGGCGGAGACGCCCGGGCCGGAGTTGATCATCTTGTACAGCTCGGGGTGGCCGTACCCCTGGAAACGGTGGTCAGTCATCGGTCAGTCCCCCTCTCAGCCCAGGTCCCGGTTGTGCTTGCCCCACATGGCCGTGTTGTCGCCCTCGACCTGGCGGTACTGCTCTTCGATCATCTTGAGCTGGTCGACGACGCCCATGAGCTGCTTCTTGTACTGAGCCAGCGCCGTCAACGCCTTGTCGGTGGTCTGCTCCTTGAAGGCCTTCGCGGTCTCACTGCTGACCGGGTCGCCCGCCCACTCCGCAGGGGGCAGCTTGTCGAGTTCGCGCTCGATCTTGAGCTCGAACTCGTCCAGCGCGCGCTCGAAAGCCTTCCTGGCCTCTGGAATGGCGGATGGGTCCACCTTCAGCTTGCGCTGACCGAACTCCGGGGGCAGCGACGACGTCCCCCCACCATCCACGTCCGCGAGATGCACGGCACACCCTCCTCAGTACGGCCCCCAGAGTGGGCCGCGTGTGCATTTGGAACGACTTTAGCTCTGATGCATGACGCCGGTGACCGGTTCCCGGTAAAAGCGGAGTAGTTCTACTCACTTCGCCGCGAGCGTCGTGGCGACGGCGGTGGCCAGCGTCTTGCCCCGCTCACACGCTCCGTCCAACGTGGATTCCGGACCGGCGGCGAACGGCAGGATCATCGTCACCAGCAGCATCTGCCCGTCGTGCACGTCGAGGTAGAGGCGGCACGATCCGGGCTTACCGCCCACGGTTTCCTGTTTGGTCTGGTAACCGGGGTAGCCGGCGACCGGGACCTCGGCGACCTTGGCCTCGCCGGCGTTCTTCTTCAGCACGTCGGGTCCGCCGTTGAGAATTGTGTCCAGGCCCCAGACGTACTTGCGGTCCTCGAAGCTCGCGCCGCAGGCCTTGCTGCCCTCGCCGTACGCAGGCGCCGGGCTGCCCGGCTCAACGGTGCGGATGCTGAGGGCGGTCTTCGTCTCCGGCGTGATCAGCGTGCACGGGTCGAGCGTCTTGAGGTCGACGGCCTTGGGTCTGTTCACCGGTGCGGCGGCGGCTGAAGTTCCGGTCGTCGGCGCCCCGCTCGCCTGGTCTCCCGCGGACGGCTTCCCTGCTTCCTGCGAAGAACACCCGGTCAGGACCACTGCCAGCAACAACGGGACGGCAAGTCGACGCATGCGGGCCAAGGTAGCGGATCATGGCGCACGGAGTGTGCCGATTGGTGTGGTGCGCGTCACCCGGAAGGCCCATTGCCGGTGACCTCACAAAAAGGAAACCTTCTTTACGAAACCCCGAAGCGCCGCCGCCCCGATGCGTCGAGGAGCGACATGCTGCGCAACCGACCACTACCGACACTGGTCGTGGCCGCGATGGGCCTGGCCCTGCTCGTGCCAGGCACCTCAGCCAACGCGGGCCCTGTGCCCGGCACGGGAGCGGCGCTGAAGGTGGCCGCCGACCCAGGAACGACCTCCACCGTCCCCGACTGGCGCCTGCAGAGCAGCACGAAGGCGACCCAGACCGGTGACGTGATCTCCTCACCGGCCTACTCCGACACCGGATGGATGACCGTGCCCGCGCGGTCGACCGTGATGGCCGGACTGATCGCCAACAACAAGTACGGGGACGTCAACTACTCGGACAACCTCAAGAAGGCCGTCCGCGGCGACTTCCAGGTGCCGTGGTGGTACCGCAAGGTCTTCCAGGCGGACCCGCAGCCGGGCGTCAACACGTTCCTCAAGCTCAACGGCGGTGTGATCTCCCGCGGCGAGGTGTGGCTGAACGGCAAGAAGGTCGCCGGCACGGACACGGTCATCGGCGCCTACACGCACTACGAGTTCAACGTGACCAGCCTGCTCAAGAAGGGCGACAACGCCCTCGCGATCAAGGCGTCGCCGTCCGACCCCGCCAAGGACCTGGTGATCCACTTCATCGACTGGTCCCAGCTACCGCCCGACCGCAACCAGGGCCTGCACCGCGACGTCGACCTCGTGCAGAGCGGCCCGGTCTCGTTGCGCGGCCTGCACGTCCTGACCGACCTGCCGCTGCCGAACCTGAACAGCGCCACGGTCACCGTGAAGGTCGACGCGAGCAACAACACCGGCAGCGCCGTCACCACGACCGTCGCCGGCAGCGCCGCGGGCCAGAACTACAGCCAGAACGTGAGCCTCGCCGCGAACGAGACCAAGACCGTCACGTTCGCGCTCAACGTCAGCAACCCGCAGATCTGGTGGCCGTACCAGATGGGCGCGCAGCCGCTCTACGACGCGACCGCGTCGGCCACCGTGGCGGGCGCGAAGTCGGACGAGCAGAAGACGACGTTCGGCATCCGCGAGGTCACCTCGAAGATGATCAGCGGCAACATCCAGTACCAGATCAACGGCAAGCCGATCCTGATCCGCGGTGGCGGCTGGGCGTCGGATCTCTTCCTGCGCACGAACGTGCGGAAGATCGCCGACGAGATGATGCTGACGAAGTCCATGGGTCTCAACACGATCCGGCTCGAGGGCAAGCCGGAGAACGACGAGATCTACGACATGGCCGACCGCATGGGCATCCTGATCATGACCGGCTGGGAGTGCTGCTCGAAGTGGCAGAACACCAGCGGGTTCTCCGCGGAGGACAAGAAGGTCGCCGGCGCGTCCGCCGAGGGCGAGGCCAAGCGGATCCGCAACCACCCCAGCGTCTTCACGTTCCTGATCGGCTCGGACGAGGCACCGGCGGCCGCCGTCGAGACGATCTACCTGGACGCGTTGAAGCGTGCCGACTGGCAGACGCCGATCGTCACCGCGGCGGCGCGGCGCAGCTCCCCGAAGCTCGGCGACTCCGGCATGAAGATGGACGGTCCGTACTGGTGGGAGCCGCCGGTCTACTGGTACAACAACCAGAAGGGCGGCAGCGCGGGCTTCGCGTCGGAGATCGGTCCTGGCCTCGCGATCCCGGAGATGGACGAGCTGAAGAAGTTCCTGAGCCCTGCCGAGATCAGCAAGCTGACCGACTACAACGCCTCGCAGTACCACCTGTCGCCGTCGGGTAACTTCAGCAAGCCCGGCTTCTGGGGCACGGCGCTCGACAACCGCTACAGCAAGCCGTCCACTGTGGACGACTTCGTGCGCAAGGCGCAGCTGCAGCAGTACGAGACGAACCGCGCGCAGTTCGAGGCGTTCGGCCGCGACTTCTCCGACACCGGCGCCAACCAGGCGCAGGGCGTCATCTACTGGATGCAGAACGACCCGTGGCCCAAGCTCTACTGGCACCTCTACAACTACAACCTCGCGACCGCGGGCTCGTACTTCGGCGCCAAGACGGCCAACAAGGCGTTGCACGCGCAGTACTCCTACGACGACAAGTCGCTCGCCGTCGTGAACATGGGCCTGGAGGCCAAGGAAGGTCTCAGCCTGCAGGTGACCGTCTTCAACTCCGACGGCACGCAGAAGGCGAACGAGACACGTCCGGTTCCGGCCAAGGCCAACGGATCCGTGCGGGTCGGCACCCTGCCGCAGCCGTCAGGGCTGTCCACCGCGTACTTCGTGCGGTTGCTGCTCAAGGACTCCTCCGGCAACGAGGTCGACCGCAACGTGTACTGGCTGTCCACCAAGGCGGACACGCTGAACTACAACGGCGGCGACTGGTACTACACGCCGCAGGCCCAGTACACGGACCTGAAGTCGCTGAGCTCGCTGAAGGCGGGCCAGGTGTCGGTCTCCACCAGCACCACGCCGGGCACGGACGGCAGGCAGGCCACGCACGTGACCATCAAGAACACCGGCACGTCCGTGGCGTTCTTCCTGCGCGCGTCGCTGCGCAAGGGCCAGGGCGGGCCCGAGGTGCTGCCGGCCGAGTGGACCGACAACTACATCACGCTGTTCCCCGGTGAGACGCAGACGATCCGGGCCGAGTACCGGGCGTCCGACCTCGGCGGCACGCAGCCGGTGGTCGAGGTCTCCGGCCACAACGTGAGCAAGAGGTCGATCAGCTAGAGGTCTCCGCGCAACAAGCTGTCGATGTCCTCAGGCGGGCCAGGGCGGGCGAAGAACCAGCCCTGGCCCGTGTCACATCCGAGCCTCAACAGCCGGGCGGCCTGAGCAGGCGTCTCCACCCCCTCGGCCGTGACGCCCAACGACAACGCGTGCGCCAGCTGGACCAGGGTCGCGACGATCTGCGAGTCGACCGGGTCTTCCTCGGTCTCGGCCCGCAGCCCCTCCATGAACGAGCCGGCGATCTTCAGCTCGTGCACGGGCAGGTGCTTCAGGTAGGCCAGGTTCGAGTACCCGGTGCCGAAGTCGTCGATCGCGATGCGCACACCCATGTCGCACAACGCCCGCAGCGCTTCCAGCGGCTCGTCGGCGGTACCCATGATCGCCGACTCGGTCAGCTCCAGCTGCAGGTGATGCGGCGGCAGCGCGCACTCGTCGAGGATCCGCTTCACGTCGCGGACCAGCTCGGGGTCGCGGGACTGGCGCACGGCGAGGTTCACCGACACGAACGGTGCCGCGTCGCCGAACTCGACCAGCCAGCGCCGCGCCTCCTCGCAGGCCTTGTGGAGAACCCACCGTCCTAACGGGACGATGAGGCCGGTCTCCTCGGCCAGCTCGATGAACCGGTCCGGCGCGAGCCGGCCGAACTCCGGGTGCTGCCAGCGCACCAGCGCCTCGACGCCGACGACCGTGGAGTCCTCCAGGCGCACCAGCGGCTGGTACTCGACGTAGAACTCGCCGCGTTCCAGGGCTCGCGGCATCGTGGCCGAGAGCGTGAAGCGAGCGACCTCGCGGGCGTTGCGCTCCGGGTCGTACAACGCCCAGCGCGCCTTGCCGTCGGCCTTCGCCCAGTACAGCGTGATGTCCGCGTCGCGCATCAGGTCCGCCGACGTCGTGCCGGACAGCTCCCGTTCGACGATGCCGATGGAGGCCGAGACCGACAGCTCGTGGCCC
This sequence comes from Lentzea nigeriaca, assembly GCF_016907955.1. Taxonomy (GTDB): domain Bacteria; phylum Actinomycetota; class Actinomycetes; order Mycobacteriales; family Pseudonocardiaceae; genus Lentzea; species Lentzea nigeriaca. The sequence continues at coordinate 240,452 of NZ_JAFBCX010000007.1, forward strand.
GCGATGCGGATCGGCGCCTCCAGCTCGGTCAGCACGCGGTCAGCCACGTCGACGATGTCCTGCTCGCCGGTCGAGCCCTCGACCAGGATCACGAACTCGTCGCCGCCCATGCGCGCGACCAGCTTGCCCTCGCCGGACACCGAGTGGTCGAGGCGGCGGCCGACCTCGACCAGGAGCTGGTCGCCTGTGTCGTGGCCGAGGGAGTCGTTGATGACCTTGAAGCCGTCCAGGTCGAGGTAGCAGAGGCCCGCCCGCAGGTGCTTGCCGCGGTTGTTGAACACGCGGCCAAGGCGTTCGAGGAACAGCGCCCGGTTCGGCAGGCCGGTCAGCGGGTCGTGCAGGGCCTGGTAGCGCAGCCGGTTCTGCAGCAGGTGGCGATCGGTGACGTCCTCGATCATCGCCACCTGGTACTGCGGCTCGCCGTGGTCGTCGCGGACCAGCGACAGCGTCAGGTGCGTCCACACCTGCTCACCGTCGGCGCGGTGGAAGCGCTTCTCCGCCCGGTAGTGGTCGCACTCGCCCGCGATGAGCTGGTCGTAGAGCCGCCACACGCTGCCCGCGTCCTCCGGGTGCATGAGGTCGCGCACGTTGTACTGGCGCATCTCCTCGACGCTGAAGCCGAGCATGTCCTGCAGGGCCTGGTTGACGTCGAGTATCCGGCCCTCGATGTCGGCGATGCCGATACCGATCGCGGCCTCGGTGAACATCGCGCGGAACCGGGCCTCCGACGCCCGCAGCATCGCCTCGGCCTGGTCGCGGGCGTCCAGGACGGCCGCCCTGATCGCCTCCTGCTCGGCGAGCGTGCGTTCCCGCAGGGCGCGGGCGTATCCGGCGGCCAACGCGCCCTGGAGGGCCGCCAGGCGGGACCGAAGGCGATCGTCACCGGCGGAGCCCAGCTCGGCCAGCAGGTCGTCGCCGAGGAGCTGGATGGTGCGGCCCAACGTGTCGGTGCCGGTGAAATGCGCGTCGACGAGCCGTGAGCCGATCTCGTAGCCCGGTGCCGTGCGGAACGGGCTCGCGAACAGCGCCTCGACGAGCATCTCGGTCAGGTCCTGGAGGTGCTGGGCGACCTCGGACCTCGTCATCGGGACATAGCTGGAACCGATCACCGCCGTCGCCCAGCTGCGCGCGAACGACTCGGCACCGGCCAAAACGGCCGGGTCCAAAGGAGAGCGGTCGTCACGCACCCGGTGGTCAACCCGTTCGGTCATCTGCTCGGCCCTAACGCCACGAACGCGCAGCATACGGGCGGTCGCCGTATGGAGTCACCTCTACACCTTCCGGCCTACCGCGCCGAAGCCGGGAAACGGCCGTCCGGACCCGTCCAGGTCGTCAGGGGACTCCGGATTCCACAGGGGCAGCCGCACCGCGCCGGGTTCGACCAGCTCGAACCCCTCGAACAACTTCGTGAACTCGACCTTGTTGCGATAGGTCATCGGCGTGACGTTGCGGTCGTACATCGCCCGTGCGGCCCGGTAGGACCCGGTCTCCTCGTCCGGCTCGTACCCCGCGTGGGAGATGGCCAGGAAGCTGCCGGGAGCGAGACGGTCGCGGTACCCGCCGATGATCCCGATCGGGTTCTCGTCGTCGGAGACGAAGTGCATCAACGCGATCATCAGCACCGCGGTCGGCTGCTCGAAGTCGAGCAGGTCGTTCACCTCAGGCGAGGAGAGGACCGATGCCGGGTCGCGCACGTCGGCCTGCAGCACGTTCACCCGATCGTTGCCACTCAGCAGCGACCGGCTGTGCGCGACGGCGACCGGGTCCATGTCGACGTAGACGACCTTCGCGGACGGATCGGCGGTCTGGGCGATCTCGTGCACGTTGCCCACCGTCGGGATGCCGGAGCCGAGGTCGAGGAACTGCCGGACGCCGCGACCCAGCAGGTAGCGGACGGCCCTGCGCAAGAAGGCGCGGTGGTTGAGGATGACGTCGCGCAGCTCAGGCATGAACTCCAACGCCTTCTGCCCGACCGCGCGGTCGGCGGCGAAGTTGTGCGCGCCACCCAGCCAGTAGTCGTACACGCGGGCGACGCTCGGCCGCTCCAGATCGATGTCCCCAGGCGCCCAGTTCGGCCGCTCCACCCGCTCACCCCGTTCGCGTTGGGTCAGTTCCCACCCATCATGCACCGCCTACTTGGCAGAATGCCGACCTCGTGAGGTTCCTGTGGGGCAACGGCGAACGCAAGCACCGCCGCCGGAAAAGTTTGCTACTGCCGACCATCCTCGGGTCCGTCGGGGCGTTTGTGCTGGTCGGCGGCCTGCTGCTGCTCCTCGACCCCGGCGCGCCGAAACACGAGGCCATCAAAACGGGTGGCCTCGCGGGCGGCGCGATCGTGGCGCTCTACGCCCTGTGGCTCAACGACCGGCGGCGGCGCGTCGAGGAGGCCCGCCAGGAGCTCGAGAGCCAGCGCATCGACCACGACAGGTCCCGAGTGGCCGACGAACGGTTCGCGCGCGCCGTGGAGCTGCTGGGACACGACACGGCCCAGGTCCGCGTGGGCGCGATGCACGCGCTCGCCGGCCTCGCGAAGTCGCGGACCGAGTACACGCAGACCGTGCTGGACATCCTCTGCGCCTACCTGCGCCGTCCGTTCAAGTACTCCGACGACCCGGAGGACTTCGACGCGGAGCTCGGCGAGATCGAGCTGGAGGTCAGGCTGACCTCCCAACGGTTGATCGAAGACCTCCTGCCGCGCGCCGAGGAGAAGGACCCGGTCCGCTACGACCTCAACCTCACGAAAGCCCATCTGCACTACATGGACCTGTCGTACCGGCACGTCGGCGACCTGATTCTGCGAGTCGCGCACCTGAACGAGTCCAACGCGTTCCACCACATGGTGATCCACGGCAACGTGTACCTCACCGAGGCGAAGGTGGCCGGCCGCCTCTACATGCACCACACCGAGTTCCGCGGCAAGGCGTGGTTCAGCCGGTTCTCCGCGCGCGGGCTCGCGGTGTTCACCGAATCGAGGTTCCTGGGCGAGACCAAGTTCGCCGGATCTGAGTGGGCGGACGTGAAGGCCGACGGCTGTACGTTCGCCGTGGAGCCCGAGCTGCCAGAGGCGTGGAGGAACTGAGCGTGCGTGCACCCTGGTTGATGGCGGTACTCGCCGCACTCCTCACGACGGTGGTCACGGGCGTGGCACTGGTGCTGGTGCACGCTCCGCCGGTCGAGGTGGTGAAGACCGCGGGTGTCGCGGGCGGCGCGGTGGTCGCGCTGTACGCGTTGTGGCTCAACGACAGGCGGCGCAAGACCGAGGAGGCGCGGCACAGCCTGGAGAGCGAGAAGGTCGCCGACGAACGGTTCGCGCGCTCGGTCGAGCTGCTCGGCAACGAGGCGGACCAGGTGCGGGTGGGTGCGATGCACGCGCTGGCGTGGCTCGCGAAGTCCACTCCGCGCTACCGGCAGACCGTGCTCGACGTGCTGTGCGCCTACCTGCGGCGACCGTTCGACCATCCCGCCTACCAGGATCAGGCCGACGATCCGAACCGGTCCCCTTCCGCCGACGACGTGTCACAGGAGACTCGGCTGGAGCACCAGGTGCGGTTGACCGCGCAGCGGCTGATCAAGGACACGTTGTCGTGGGGCGACCTCGACGAGGACGTGCACTACGACCTCGACCTGACGGGTGCGAGCCTCGAGTACTTCTCGTTGGATGGCCGGCGTGTCAACTGGCTGACCGCACGGCGTGCGCGGTTCTACGGCATCACGAGATTCCGCAAGATCCACGTGCTCAAGCCGGCGCTGTTCTCCGGTGCGCAGTTCCTGGGGAGGCTGGAGCTCTCCGGAGGCAGCTTCGAGGGCGGTATCTCCTTCCAGGAAGTCGAGTTCGCCCAGGAGGTCGAGCTGTCCGACGCCTCGGTCGGGAATTTCTTCCACCCGTCCGACCAACCCCCCGCACGCCAGATCGGCGAGCTGAAGGTCGAGCCGAAGACCGAGTTCCGCAGGCCGGCGGCCGGCTGGCAGCTAACCGGCAGCACGGAGGCGGCCGGACTTGGCCTCCGCGACCATGTCGAGCAGAACGCTCGCGGCGGTGCTGACGGTGTTCGGAGTGACGGCAACGGTCTCGGCAACGGGAAGGTCCCCGCGAAGGCCGACGAAGCACGCGCTGTCGGTCTTGACGGCGAAGGACTGCGGGACCAGCGCGACACCGAGCCCGAACCCGACGAAGTCCAGCAGTGAGTGCACGTCGTTGACCTCGACGGCGACGTGCCGCTCGACCCCGGCCGCGGTGAGCGTGCGGTCGACCTCCTCGCGCGTGCCCCAGCCCAGGTTGAAGTCGACGAACGGCTGACCGGCCAGTTCGGACAGTTCGACGGATTCCCTGGTGGCGAACGGACTTCCCGGCGCGCACGCGAGAACCAGCGGCTCAGCGGCCAAAGTGGACACCCTCAGGTCGTCGGCGATCTTCGGCTGGCGCGTGACGAACGCGAGGTCGAGCCGGCCGGCGCGGACCTCCTCGACGAGCTCGGCGTTGCCGGCTTGCCGCATCCTGATCTCCACGCCGGGGTGGAGCTCGTGGAACCGCGACAACACCGCAGGCAGGTGCACCACGTGCAGGCACTGCAGGCTGCCGACGGACAACGTGCCGCGCAACAGTCCCTGCACGGCGGCGACGGCGTCCCTGGCCGACTCGATGCTGCCGAGCGCACGCCGGGCCTCCGGCAGCAGCGCCCGTCCGGCCTGGGTCAGCTCGACCTGGCGGGTGGTGCGCAGGAACAGCGGCGCGCCGAGCTCGACCTCCAGCGCGCGGATCGACGCCGACAGACCCGACTGCGAGACGTGCATCCGGCGCGCGGCCCTCGTGAAATGGCATTCGTCGGCGAGCGCGAGGAAGTACTCCAGCTGTCTGAGTTCCACGATTCATCACCCGCATCGTTCAATGGGATCACTTCTTTGCGTTGGACAGCTTAATTCAGGTGGTCCAGAGTGGGGTTCATGCAGAAGCGCCGTATCGGAGATGTGGAAGTCAGTGCCATCGGTCTGGGCGGCATGCCCGTCTCCATCCAGGGCAGGCCGGACCGCGCGCAGGGGATCGAGACCATTCACGCCGCGCTCGACGCGGGCGTGACGTTCATCGACACCGCCGACGCCTACTCGCTCGACGACCGCGACTTCGGCCACAACGAGGAGCTCATCGCCGAGGCGTTGCGGGGCAGGTCGGAGGAGGTGTTCGTCGCGACGAAGGGCGGTCACACCCGCCTGCCGGGCGGTGGCTGGGGCCTCGACGGGAGTCCCGAGTACCTGCGCAAGGCCGTCGACGGATCGTTGCGGCGGCTCGGGGTCGACCAGATCTTCCTGTACCAGTTCCACCGGCCGGACCCGAAGACGCCGATCGCCGAGTCGGTCGGCGCGCTGAAGGAACTGCTGGACAACGGCAAGATCCGGTATGCGGGCGTCTCGAACTTCAACCCCGACGAGATCGTGCAGGCCAACGACATCCTCGACGGCCGGCTCGCGGCCGTGCAGAACCAGTTCTCGCCGTCGTTCCGGTCGAGCGAGCCCGAGCTGGAGCTGTGCGCGAAGCTCGGCATCGCGTTCCTGCCGTGGAGCCCGTTCGGCGGCATCGGCAAGGCGGGTTCGCTTGGCGGTCCGTTCAAGGAGGTCGGTGACGCGCACGGCGTGAGCGCGCACCAGGTCTGCCTCTCGTGGATGCTCGCGAAGTCCGAAGTGGTAGTCCCCATTCCGGGTGCTTCTCGACCGGCGAGCATCCGCGACTCCGCCGCGGCCACCCACCTGGAGTTGACCAGGGAAGAGCTGGCCCGCCTGGACGGGTGATGCCGGTGGCAGATCAGGACAAATGGTCGCACGATCTAATCCATGCGGACCTTGATCAGCATCGTGGCGATCGTCGCCGGCATGTCGCCGGCCCCCGCGTCCGCGGCGCCCTTGCCGGAGGGCTCCGCGGACCACTTCGCGGGTTCTCAGATCCTCAAACACGAACGCACCGTCCATCTGCGAACAGCGGGAGACCCGCCGACAGACGGCAAAGTGCCCGGCATGGACGTCAGCAGTCACCAGGGCGACGTCGACTGGCAGTCCTCTTGGCGCAAAGGAGCCCGGTTCGCGTACGTCAAAGCGACCGAGGGCACCACCTACCGGAACCCGAAGTTCACCCAGCAGTACAACGGTTCCTACGACGTCGGCATGATCCGGGGCGCGTACCACTTCGCGCTGCCGGACCGTTCCGACGGAGTCAAGCAGGCGAACTTCTTCGTGCGCAACGGCGGCGGCTGGTCACCGGACGGGAAGACGCTGCCACCGGCGCTGGACATGGAGTACAACCCGTACGGCGACACCTGCTACAAGATGGACCAGGCCGCGATGACGACATGGGTGAAGGCCTTCAGCGACACGGTTTTCGCGCGTACCAAGCGGTATCCGATGATCTACACGTCCACGAACTGGTGGAACAGGTGCGTCGGCGGTTCGGTGAAGTTCGGCAACACCAACCCGTTGTGGATCGCGCAGTACAACTCGAGGCTGGGCCCTCTGCCGCAGGGCTTCGACTTCCACACCATCTGGCAGTGGCAGGCGGCCGGGCTCTTCCCCGGCGACCAGAACCTGTTCAACGGCAAGTTCGAGCAGCTGCGGCGCATCGCCGCTTCCTGACGGTACGCGGGGCCCTCCCGTACTCCAGGAGAGTACGAAAGCTCCCCGCGTACTCTCGAAACGTCAGTCGAACAGGGCCGGCAGAGTGCCCTCCCAGGCCTCGCGGAGCTCGTCGAGCGACAGCTCACCAAGACCCTGGATCTCCAGCGCGTTCGACTCCGGGTCGACGACACCGACCTTGCGCCACGGCAGAGCGCGGGCCGTGCACATGTCGGTGAAGCGCTGCTCCTCGGTCCGCGGCACGGCGACCAGCACGCGTCCGGCGGACTCGCTGAACAGCGCCGTGAACAGGTCGCCTTCGAGGAAGACCCGCGCACCCGTCTCACCGATCAGACACGTCTCGACCAGAGCCTGGGCCAGACCGCCCTCGGAGAGGTCGTGCGCGGCGGAGACCATGCCGTCCCGTGAACCCGCGACGAGGATCTGGCCGAGCAGCTTCTCGCGCCCGAGATCGGCCTTCGGCGGCAGACCGCCGAGGTGGCCGTGGACGTGGTGCGCCCACTCCGACCCACCGAACTCGGCCTTCGTCTCACCGAGCAGCAGCAGCGTCTCGCCGGCCTCGGCCCCGATCCCGGTGGGGATGCGGCGCCGCACGTCGTCGATCACGCCCAGCACACCCACGACCGGCGTCGGCAGGATCGCCGTCGTGCCGGTCTGGTTGTAGAAGCTGACGTTGCCGCCGGTCACCGGGATGCCGAGCTCCGCGCAGCCGTCCGCGAGGCCCTTCACGGCCTGCTCGAACTGCCACATGACACCGGGGTCCTCCGGCGAGCCGAAGTTGAGGCAGTTCGTGACGGCGACCGGCGTGGCACCGGTGGCCGCGACGTTGCGGTAGGCCTCCGCGAGCGCGAGCTTCGCACCCTCGTACGGGTCGAGCTTGGTGTAGCGGCCGTTGCAGTCCGTCGAGAGAGCGACGCCGCGGTGCGTCTCCTCGTCGATACGGATCATGCCGCCGTCGCTGGGCTGCGCGAGGACCGTGTTGCCGCGCACGTACCGGTCGTATTGCTGGGTGACCCACTTCTTGGAGGCCAGGTTGGGGCTGGCCGCCATGATCTTGATCAGTTCCAGCAGGTCGTCCGGCCTTTCGAGGCTGTCCGGGGTGTTCGCCTGCAGCTCGTCCTGGTCGGCCGGGCGTTCGATCGGCCGGTGGTAGACCGGGCCCTCGTGGGCGACGGTCCGCGGCGGCACGTCCACGACGACCTCGTCGTGGTAGGTGATCACCAGGCGGTCGCCGTCGGTCACCTCACCGATCTCGGTGGCGATGACGTCCCACTTCCGGCAGACCTCGAGGAACGCCTCGACGTTGCCCGGCTCGACGACCGCGCACATGCGTTCCTGGGACTCGCTGGAGAGGATCTCCGCCGGGGTCATTCCCGTGGCCCGCAGCGGAACGCGGTCCAGGTAGACGTGCATGCCACCGTCACCAGCGGACGCCAGCTCGCTCGTCGCGCAGGACAGGCCGGCGCCGCCCAGGTCCTGGATGCCGATGACGAGACCCTTCTCGAAGAGCTCGAGCGAGCACTCGATCAGCACCTTCTCGGTGAACGGGTCGCCCACCTGGACGCTCGGCAGCTTCTTGCGCTTGCCGGCGCCGTCGTCGAACGTCTCGCTGGCCAGCACGCTGACGCCACCGATGCCGTCGAGGCCGGTGCGCGCGCCGTAGAGGATGACCTTGTTGCCGGTGCCACTGGCGTGCGCGAGGTGCAGGTCCTCGACCCGCATCGCGCCGACGCACAGGGCGTTGACCAGCGGGTTGCCCTGATAGGACTCGTCGAACACGACCTCGCCGCCGATGTTGGGCAGGCCGAGGCAGTTCCCGTAGCCGCCGACACCCGCGACGATGCCGGGCAGGACGCGCTTGGTGTCCGCGGCGTCCGGGGCGCCGAACCGCAGCGGGTCCATGACCGCGAGCGGACGGGCGCCCATGGCGAGGATGTCGCGCACGATGCCGCCGACGCCCGTCGCCGCGCCCTGGTAGGGCTCGACGTACGACGGGTGGTTGTGGCTCTCGACCTTGAACGTCACCGCCCAGCCGTCACCGACGTCGACGACGCCCGCGTTCTCGCCGATGCCCGCGAGCATCTTCGAGCGCATCTCGTCCGTGGTTGTCTCGCCGAAGTATTTCAGGTGCACCTTGGACGACTTGTAGGAGCAGTGCTCGCTCCACATGACCGAGTACATCGCGAGCTCGGCGTCCGTCGGGCGCCTGCCGAGAATTTCCCTGATGCGCGCGTACTCGTCGTCCTTCAGGCCCAGCTCCTTGTAGGGCTGCTCCTGGTCGGGCGTCGCTTCCGCGTTCTTGACGGTGTCGATCATGCCTTCACCACCGTGTCGAGCAGGGACAGGAACATGCCCAGTCCGTCGTCGGTCGGGCCGGTGAGCGCGTCGATGGCGTGCTCGGGGTGCGGCATGAGGCCGACGACGTTGCCCCTGGCGTTGGTGATGCCCGCGATGTTGTTGCGGCTGCCGTTCGGGTTCTCGCCGACGTACCGGAAGACGACCCGGTTGTCGTCCTCGAGCTCCTTCAGCGTGTCCTCGTCGGCCTGGTAGCCGCCCTCACCGGACTTCAGCGGAATCAGGATCTCGGCTTTCGCGTCGTACCTGGTGGTCCACGCCGTGGTGTTGTTCTCGACCGACAGCCACTGGTCGCGGCACACGAAGTGCAGCTTGTGGTTGCGGGTGAGAGCGCCCGGCAGCAGGTGCGCCTCGGCGAGGATCTGGAAACCGTTGCAGATGCCCAGCACCGGCATCCCCTTGTTCGCGGCCTCGATCACTTCCTGCATGACCGGCGCGAACCGCGCGATGGCACCACAACGCAGGTAATCGCCGTACGAGAACCCACCGGGCACGATGACCGCGTCGACGCCCTTGAGGTCGTGATCGCCGTGCCACAACGGCACGGGCTCCCCGTCGGCGTACCTGACGGCCCGCTGCGCGTCGACGTCGTCGAGCGTGCCGGGGAAGGTGATGACACCGACCCTCATGCCTCGACCCTGCGCACGGTCCAGTCCTCGATGACGGGGTTGGCGAGGAAGGTCTCCGCGATCTTGGCGAGCGTGGCGTCGTCGACGTCGTCGGCGACCTCCAGCTCGAAGTGCTTGCCCTGGCGGACGGCGGTGATGCCGTCGAAGCCGAGACGCGGCAGCGCGTTCGCCACCGCCTGTCCTTGGGGGTCGAGAATTTCGGGCTTCGGCATGACGTCGACGACGACTCGGGCCACGACAGACTGCTCCCGGGTTTGAGGGGCTGGCGGTACTCCGAGACCCTACCTGACCTGGGGGTTCATCAACTCGACACGTGGTCGGCGGCACATCTTCAGCAACTCACCATCGGGAAGCAGCCAGCAGGTACGTGCAGTTTCGCCGAGACTCGTCGACGAAGGCGTGCAGACTCACGAAACCGCCCATCGGTCGGGCCCGAACAACAGTTCGGCAGGTCCAGCCGATCGGGGCCGAACGACCGAGCCTTGGACTCATTCCAAGGCCGTATTTCGCCGACAGCGGAGTCCCCTGGCACTTCCGCCGGATCGGACGGAAGCTGGGGATCATGAAGATCCTGGTGCTCGGCGGAACCGTGTTCCTCAGCAAGGCCGTCACGGCGGAGGCCGTCCGCCGCGGCCACGACGTCGTGTGCGCCGCCCGCGGTGCCTCGGGCGCTGTGCCTGAAGGTGCGCGCCTGATCTCGGTCGACAGAAACAAACCCGGCGCGTTCGACCAGCTCGCCGGGGAGCAGTTCGACGCGGTGATCGACGTGGCGAAGTACTCGGTGAACTGGGTGCGGGACGCGTTGGAGGCGTTCGGGCCGACGACGCCGCACTGGACGTTCGTCTCCAGCATCTCGGTCTACGCGGACCACTCGACGGGCAGCGACGAGCTGCTGCCTGCGCTCGAGGACGACCCGGAGGCCGAGTTCACGCCGGAGCGGTACGGCGGCGTCAAGGTGGCGAGCGAGAACGCGGTCAGGGATGCCGTGGCCGGGCGGGAGTTCATCGTCAGGGCCGGGCTGATCAGCGGGCCGGACGACCCCAGCGACAGGTTCGGGTACTGGCCCGCGCGGTTCAGCAAGGGCGGCAGGGTGGTCGTGCCGGACAGCCCGGACCTCGGACTCCAGCACATCGACGTGCGGGATCTCGCGCAGTGGATCGTGTTCGCGACCGAGGAACGCGTCACGGGCACCTACGACTCGACCGGGCCGGTCATGCCGTTCCAGATGGCGATCGGGGAGATCGCCGGGGCCACGGCGGCGCCGGGCACGCAGATCGTGAGCGTGCCGGAGAGCGTGCTGAAGCAGCTGGAGATCAACCCCTGGTCCGGGCCTCGGTCGCTGCCGCTGTGGTTGCCGCGGGAGTGGGCCAGGATGGTCGCCCGCGACGTCAGCAACGCGCTGGCGAACGGGCTGCGGACGAGGCCGCTGGCCGAGACCGCGCTCGACTCGCTGGAGTACGAGCGCGGCCTCGGGCTGGACCGGCCTCGCAAGGCCGGCCTCACACCGGAAGAGGAACAGGAAATCCTTACAGCAGTGAGCTGATCTGCGCGGCGACGAGGTCGATGCGCACGCCCTGGTTCGGGCAGCCGCCGAAGTGGTGGAGCCCGATCACCTTGTGCGTGCGCCTCGACAGCACCGGCGAGCCGGACGAACCGCCTTCGGTGTCGCACATGTAGCTGATGTCGGACTGCGACACGTTGCCGTTCACGCGCACCGCGCGCACGACGCAGTATCCGCCGCCGTTGTTGTTGTCGCGCAACGACAACTTCTTCAGCTTCCCAGCCGGGTGGCCGACGATGTACATCTCCTCACCCACGGCCGGGACGCGCGCGTCCAGTTCGAGGTAACCGAACGAGGTGATGGTCTCGAAGTTCTTGACGTTGAAGAGGGTGTAGTCGAGGCCGGAGTCGGTCTTCAGCACCGTGTCCGCCAGCACCTTCATGACGGTGGCCGAACTGGTGCCGCCGCAGGTCGGGCACTGGTAGTTGAACCACACCTCGATGCCGGTGGTGCTGGTGAAGCAGTGGTTGTTGGTCAGCATGCGGTTGTTGGGGCCGACCCGCCACGCCGTACACAGCGAGCTGCCGTTCTTCAGCAGCTTCGCGACGGACGCGGTCTTGCCCCACTCGGTCGGGTTGCTCGACTGGTAGCAGACCGCGTCCTTGTAGTCGTTCGTGCCGCAGATGCTCTGCACGGACGGCTGCGAGGACATCTCGGCCTCGGTGTAGCCGCGGGTGATCTTGTCGATCCGGACCCGGCTGAGCGGGTTCTGCAGCGACACGACGGCCTTCTCGCCGGTGATCGACATGGCCCAGAAGCCGGCCTTGTCGATCGTGGCGGTCTGGGAGGCCTTCAGATCCCGCGTGTAGGTGTACTTCTCGGTGCCGTCAGGGTTCGACACCGTGAGCACGTCGCCGGGCAGAATCCGCAGGTCGGCGAAATGGATCTTGACGTAACCGGATCCAGGACGTTCGATCGTGGTTGAACGGTTGTTGCCACCCACGCGGACCGAGAGCGATTCCTCGGTGCCGATCTCCTGCGACTGAGGCGACTGAGGCGCCAAAGCCTGAGCAGGAGTAGAGGTGGTGGTAGCAGGGACAAAGGACGTCATCGGCAGGGCGAGCGCCAGTGCCGTGAGGAGTTGCAGGGTTTTCCTCATGCCCTTTGATACTTCCGACGTCACCTGACCGTGTCAGCCCGCCGAACGTCGGTAATGGAGGAATCCATGCGAGTTGTCCATTTCGGTCACGCGTGCGTGCTTCTCGACACCGGGTCGACGCGCATCCTGATCGACCCCGGCACGTTCTCCAGCGGGTTCGAGGACGTGAAAGACCTGGACGCGGTGCTGATCACGCATCAGCACTACGACCACCTGGACGTCGAGAGGCTGCCGAAGCTCCTCGCCGCCAACCCGCGGGCGCAACTGATCGTCGACGAGGGGTCGGCACCCAGCGTCGACAGCCCGACCGTCGCCCAGCCGGGTGACGTGCTGAAGGTCGGCGACACGACGGTCAAGGTCGTCGGCGGGCGGCACGCGATGATCCACGAGGACATCCCGATCGTGCCGAACACCGCCTACGTGGTCGGTGACGGCGCGTTCTACCACCCCGGCGACTCGCTGTTCGTGCCGGACGAGGACATCGACGTGCTCGGCCTGCCGACCGGAGCGCCGTGGCTGCGGCTCGGCGAGGCCGTCGACTTCATGCGCGCGATCAAGCCGCGCACGGCGGTGCCCATCCACGAGAAGCTGCTGTCGATGCCGGAGAACGCCTACCGGATGTTCGACATGCTCAAGCCGGAGGGCACCGAGGTCAGGCCGCTGACGCCTGGCGAGGAGACGGCAGTCTGACGTACGTGGTCGGCGCGGCGTCGTGGGCGAGCGCGATGTCCACGGCGTCGAGCACGGCCTGCCGTGCGCCCGGCCGGTGCAGGTCGCGGGCGTCCACGGTGATGCGGGTCAGGCCACCGCGCCGCGCGGACCGTGCCGCGGAGTAGACCAGCGCCAGCGCCCGCAGCTCCCCGAAGCTGCTGCGTTCTGTCAGCGCGTGCAGGCGGCCCAGCGTCGCGAGCCCGGTGCCGAGGTCGCGGACGGCGTGGGCGTCGGCGCAGCGGGTGAACCGGTGCTTGGCCAGCGCGATCAACGTCCCCGGCGACGCCACGCAACGCCGGGGCGCGAACGTGTCGGCATGGAGCCCGACGGCTTCCATCTGCGCACGGGCACCCGTGAGCAGCAGCCCCGCCTCGTGGGCGGGCAACCGGCGTTGGCCGAGGCCGTGCAGCACGACGGCGTCGCCCGCCGCCGCCCTGGCACGCACCCATTCCTGCGCCCCGCCGAGCTCGCGGGGGACCACGAGCAGCGACAACGGCACCCGCCGCGGCTCGAGGGCCGCGGCCAGATCAGCGCACCGGTCGAGGGTCTGCGGACCGATGCCGGACAGTGAGACCACGAGCTGTGAGTGCACGTTCCGAGTGCGCCACGCCGTGGTGACATCCGCGTGAAAGCGGAGCTAACTCACGCGAGCCAGTCGGCGAAAGACCGGCCAGTAAGCCGCTCGTACGCCTCGACGTACCGGTTGCGGGTGGCCTCGACGACCTCCGCGGGCAGCGGAGGCGGCGGCGTGTCCGACTTCCGGTCCCAGCCGGACGCGTCCGACGTCAGCCAGTCACGCACGTACTGCTTGTCGAACGACGGCTGCACGCGACCGGGCTCGTAGCCCTCGGCCGGCCAGTACCGCGACGAGTCCGGCGTGAACACCTCGTCGGCCAGCACCAGCTCGCCGGAAGCGTCGAGCCCGAACTCGAACTTGGTGTCCGCCAGGATCAGGCCCCTGGTCAACGCGTACGCGCGCGCCTCGCTGTACAGCTCGATCGTGCGGTCACGCAGCTTCGACGCCAGTTCCTCGCCGTGCTTCGCGGCGATGACGTCGAACGACACGTTCTCGTCGTGCGCGCCGATCTCGGCCTTCGACGCGGGCGTGAAGATCGGCGGATCCAGCTCGGACGCCTCGACCAGCCCGGCAGGCAGCTCGATCCCGCACACCGCGCCGGTGGCCTGGTAGTCGGCCATGCCGGAGCCCGTCAGGTACCCGCGCGCCACGCACTCGACGTCGATCATCTGCAGCTTGCGCACCAGCAACGCGCGGCCGCGGACCTCGGCGGGGATGCGCGGGTCGTCGTAGGCGACCAGGTGGTTCGGGGTGAGCCGCTCGAACCAGAACACGCTCATCGCGGTGAGCACCCGGCCCTTGTCCGGGATCTCCGTGCTCAGGATGTGGTCGTAGGCCGAAATGCGGTCGGACGCGACGAACAGCAGCAGCTCGTCGTCGACTTCGTACAGATCGCGAACCTTGCCGCGGGCGACGTGCTGGTAGTCAGCGAGCGTAGGCACGCTGGTCAGCCTACGTGGCGGTGTTCCTGAAAACCGATGCACACCCCTTCACCTCTACAGATCAAGGGCGAAGAGCCTTAAGGTGCACCCCGTGCTCACCCGAAAGGCTCTGTGGATCCCGGCATTGGCCGCCGTGGGACTGCTCGTCGTGCTGGGCGTGGCCGGGTGGAGCATCGACTCCAGCCCTGTCTCGTCCACGTCACCGGGCTCGCAGACCGCCAGCACCACCCAGTCGGTCAGCATCGTGCCGACCCCGGACGTCGCCGACATCACGGTCAAGACCACGACTTCGACGACCACCACGACCACCACGACGACGCAGCCGAAGCCGCCGCCCGTGCAGGCGCCGCCGCCCGCGCGGCCCACGACGACCACGGAACCCCCGCAGCAGGGCCTGTTCGTCCGGGAGGGCGCGTTCTGCCACCCCGAGGGCGCGCTCGGTATCAGCCCGCGCGGCGAGCCGCTGGTCTGCCGCAAGGACAGCAACCGCGCCGACCGGCTGCGCTGGCAGAAGGTCTAGGACCACTCCAGGACGTCGACCTCGTCGCCGACCGCGATGGAGCCGGTGCGCACGACCTGGGCCTTCATCCCGAAGGTCACGCCGCCGTCGGGATCACGCCGGTAGGTCGCGAGCGAGCGGATCGGTTCCGGGCCGGCCTTGACGCCCGTCTCCTGGTCGACCATCGGCACCGCGCACCGCACGCAGTCCTTGGCGTAGGCCAGTTCCACGTCGCTGATCACCGCGCGCCGCACCCGGTCCTCCGCGTGCGGCTCCGGTGACCCGGACACGACCACGTTGGGGCGGAACCGGTTCATCGGCACAGGATCGCCGCCGCGTTCCAGGATGCGCTCGTTCAGACCGTCCAACGAGGACAGTGAGATCATCAGCAACGCGTTGCCGTCGGCGTACCCGACGAGCCCCTTGGTCTCCCCGGTCGTCTCCCTGCGCAGGTCCGGCGGCGTGCGCACGAGCCGCACCGACTTCCCGAGAGCGTCGGAGAAGTACGCGGCCGGGGCATCGCCCTGGTCCACGCCGAAGCCCTGCCACGTGTGCACGGTCACCGGAACCCGTGGCCCGTCGACGACAACTGGGAACGACTCCCCGCCGATCGCCAGCGAGGAGTCCACAAGCGACGGACGCAGCGCGGCCATCGCGGGCACCTTCCGCTGCGACAGGAAGACACCCTCGTCGTCGACGAGCATCATCATCCGGTCGCCGCGCAACCCCGTGAGGTCGACGGCCGAGGACGCGACGGAGTACCCGCCGCACCCCTTGATCGGATAGACGTGCAGACCGGAGACGATCACAGAATCGGCTCCGGCTCGTACGCCGGGTACTTGTCGACGATCGCGGCGACCTGCTCGACGACGGACGCGACCTGCGCCGACGCCACGCCGGTGAACGACAGGCGGTCGGCTAGCAGCGCGTCCAGCGCGGCGCGGTCCAGCGGCAGGCGCTCGTCGGCGGCCAGGCGGTCCAGCAGGTCGTTCTGCGCGAGCCCCTCCTCGCGCATCGCCAGCGCGACGGCCACCGCGTTCTCCTTGATGGCCTCGTGCGCGGTCTCCCGGCCCACGCCCGCGCGCACGGCCGCCATCAGCACCTTGGTCGTGCCGAGGAACGGCAGGTACCGGTCCAGCTCACGCGCGACCACGGCCGGGTAGGCGCCGAACTCGTCGAGCACCGTCAGGAACGTCTCCAGCAGCCCGTCGAACGCGAAGAACGCGTCCGGCAGCGCGACCCGGCGTACCACCGAGCACGACACGTCGCCCTCGTTCCACTGGTCGCCCGCGAGCTCGCCGACCATCGAGAGGTAGCCGCGCAGGATCACCGCGAAGCCGTTCACGCGCTCGCACGAGCGGGTGTTCATCTTGTGCGGCATCGCGCTCGAACCGACCTGGCCTGGCTTGAAGCCCTCGGTCACCAGTTCGAGACCGGCCATCAGGCGGATGGTCTTCGCCAGCGACGACGGCGCCGCAGCGAGCTGCACGAGCGTGGACACCACGTCGAAGTCGAGCGAGCGCGGGTACACCTGGCCGACCGACGTCAGCACGCGCTCGAAGCCGAGGTGGCCCGCGACGGTGCGCTCCAGCTCCGCGAGCTTCTCCGGCGTGCCGAGCAGGTCGAGCATGTCCTGGGCGGTGCCGACCGGGCCCTTGATGCCGCGCAACGGGTACCGCGCGATCAGCTCGTCGAGCCGGGAGAACGCGACCAGCAGCTCGTCCGCCCCGGTGGCGAAGCGCTTGCCCAGCGTCGTGGCCTGCGCCGCCACGTTGTGCGAGCGACCGGCCATGACCAGGTCGGAGTGCTCGGCGGCGAGCCGCGCGAGGCGTCCGAGCACCGCGGCGACCTTGGACCTGATCAGCTCCAGCGACCGCAGGACCTGCAGCTGCTCGACGTTCTCGGTCAGGTCGCGCGAGGTCATGCCCTTGTGGACCTGCTCGTGGCCCGCCAGCGCGTTGAACTCCTCGATGCGCGCCTTCACGTCGTGCCGCGTGACCCGCTCACGTGCCGCGATCGACTCCAGGTCGACCTGCTCCATCACGCGCTCGTAGTCGGCGATGGCGGTCTCCGGCACGTCGATGCCCGCGGCAGCCTGGGCCCGCAGCACGGCGAGCCACAGCTGGCGCTCCAGCACGATCTTGTGCTCGGCCGACCAGAGCGTCGCGAGCGACGTGGAGGCGTAGCGATCTGCGAGGACGTTGGCGATGCTCGGCTTGCTCACCCCGCCAAGGCTAGTGCACTCGGCCCTCACTCCCAGTTGACGCTCGGGTCGGTGACCAGCGATGTGAGCACTCCCACGTGCACCGGCACGGTCTGGCGCACGCCGCTGCCCGTCGCCGGGTTGTAGGCGAAGCTGGAGACCTTGACGACGAGCCCGCTCGGGTACTTGCGCACCGTCTCCGCTCGTGCGATTTCCGGGCTTCCGTCGGTGAACTCGGCCTCGGTGACGACCGATCCGTCCTTCTGCGGCACGTCCCGGCACAGGACCGCGCTCGCACAGAAGCTCTGCACGGAGAACCCGAACCTGGTGGCTTCCACCCGCAGCGCGGTCGGTCCGATGGGGTCGGTCAGGTACACGTAGCCCCAGTAAGCCCAGTCGCCTGGATTCCCCGGCACGACCTGCGTCCCGGACGGGCCCGACCGGCCCACCTTGAGGTCCGAGTAGACCTCCTTGAGGGTCGGCTCGGTCAGCGCGAGCTTCTCCGCGAGCTTGTCGCCGATGCGCTGCACCCTGATCTCCGCCGACTCGCTCGGTGTCGCCGACGCGCTCGTCTGACCGTCGGAGCCGAGCTGGCTGTCCCGGTCGCGCGGCAGCAAGCCCGGCAGGGCGAACGACGCCACGGCGATCACCGCCGTAGCCACGCCCACACCGACCAGCGCTCGCCGTCGACTTTTTTTCTGTTCGACCCGCCTGATCAGAGTGTCGGGGTCGAAGTCGAGCGGCGGCTCGTCCCAGACGGCCAGCAGCATTCCCTCGCGGATCTCCTGCTCACTCACGACGCGACCCTCCCCGAACTGCTGTCGAGCTTCTCCACGATGGCGCGCAGTGTCGCGAGACCGCGTGCCGTCTGGCTTTTGACCGTTCCCTCGGTGCATCCCATGGCCACCGCCACCTCGGCGACCGACAGGTCTTCGAAATAACGCAGGACGAGCACCGCTCGTTGCCTCGGCGGCACCTGCAGCAACGCGGTGTGCACCAGCTCGCGCGCCCACAGCTTCGCGCTGGTGTTGTCGGGATCGACCGTCGCGTCCGCGGTGTCGGGCAGCTCCCCGTCGCGCTGCTCGGCTCTGCGCCACGGCCTGCGCTTCTCGTCCAACCACGTGCGCAGCAGCACCTTGCGGGCGTACGCGATCAGGTTGTCGAGCTCCTTGATGCGCTTCCAGGCCATGTACATCTTCATCAGGCTCGAC
The DNA here is from genome assembly GCF_016907955.1 of Lentzea nigeriaca. Classification (GTDB taxonomy): domain Bacteria; phylum Actinomycetota; class Actinomycetes; order Mycobacteriales; family Pseudonocardiaceae; genus Lentzea; species Lentzea nigeriaca. The sequence goes on from NZ_JAFBCX010000007.1 coordinate 258,853, forward strand.
TGCATCAGGTCTTCAGCCGTGTGCCAGTCACCACAGAACAGGTAGGCGGTGCGTCGCAAAGACGCGGCATTGGCTGCCGCGAATTCGCGAAAGCCCTGCTCATCGGCCTTGCGCATGCGATCCCCTCTCGCGTCCTCAACCTGGGGAACGCGTCAGAGGAACGCGAGGTTGCATCAGCCCTGACGCGAAAGAGCCGTTCGGAGCATCCTGGCCGCCACTCCGCGCGGATCCGGCTTGAGTTCGATGAACGCGTTCACCATCGACCCGTCCACCAGCGCGATGAGCTCCTCGACCCGGTCGGGGGCGATGTCACGGCCGGAGCGGGCGAAGATGTCGGCGATCAGCTCGTGCAGCTCCGTGGACAGCACGCGCATCAACGGCCGCAGGTACGGCCGCCTGCCGGTCGCGACGAGGCGTTCGTAGCGCAGCAGCATCGTCTCGGTGTCGGTCACGTCCTTGCCGACCAGCAGGTCGAGGATCAGCTCGACCAGCACGTCGTCGTCGCTCAGCTGCTCCGACAGCCCCGCCAGCCGTTCCCGGCAGCTCGCGAGCTCGGCCCTGCCGTGGAACTCGACCGCCGCGGTGATCAGCTCGTCCAGCGAGTCGAAGTAGTACGTGGTCGACGCGAGCGGCAGACCTGCGCGTTCGGCGACCGCGCGGTGCCTGACCGCGTCGAAGCCGCCCTCCACGAGCAGTTCGGACGCGGCCTCGACGAGCGCTTGCCGCCTGCGCTCACCCTTGGGGGTTGCTGCCGTCATAGTCGCGCCAGAGTACTGGGCGAGTGATCAGAACCTCGGCGCCAGTGCGTCCGCGAAGCGCCTGGCCTGGCTTTTCAGCTGGCCGTCGCCCTGGGTGAACACGTAGAGGTCCTGCCCCTTGGCGGTCCTGACCTTCTCCGCGCCGGCGGGTGCCTCGAACGGCCGCGGCGTGACGATCGCGGTGATCGTCAGCCCGTCGATCTTGAACGCGGCCGAGCGCGAGTCGGGTGAACAGGTGACCGTCGGCGGCTGTGCCTGCTCCGGTGAGACCGAAAGCTCTCCGGCGAGGGCGTCGGCGAGCTCTCGGTCCACACCTGCGCAGCCCTGCACTGCGCGATCACTGGTCGAAAGACCAGTGCTTCCCGGCGTGGACCCGTCCCCCTGCGTAGACGGGTCGCCAGGGAAGTCACTCTGGGGCGGCTGGGCTTCCAGCGCCGTCGCTGATCCGGTCTGCGGCGATTGTGCCTTGTTGTCGTCCGCCTGCCCAGAACCCAGCACGCTCGAACTGCTCTTGTCCTGGCCGATCCAGTTCATACCCGCGACGACACCGCCGAAACCGAGCACCACGACCAGGGTAGTGCCGGCGGCGATCGAGTTGCGCCTTCGCAGCGTGGCGCGTCGCGAAGCGATGCGGACGTCGCTCGCGTCGAAGGACGCCGGTGGCGCGTCGTGTGCCGCGTCGCGAAACAGGTCCGCGAGCTTCTGCTCGTCCATCTACGTCCTCCTCTCGCTGCTGTTCACGACGCCGGTCGCAGGTCGTCGATGGCGTCACCGAGAGCTTCCCGCAACGCGGTCAGCCCGCGTGCGGTCTGACTCTTCACAGTTCCTTCCGAGCACTTCAGAACTTCTGCCGTGGCCGTTACGTCGAGACCTTCGAGGAACCGCAGCACGAGCACCGCTCGTTGCCGCGGAGGGACTCTGCGCAGGCCCTTCATCAACGCCTCGCGCGTCGCCACCGCGTCGCCGATCTCGTGATCGGACGCCGGCGACTCCGGCAGCTCGTCGGTGAACTTCTCGCGCCGCCACGGACGGCGCGACTCGTCGATCACCGCGCGCACGAGCGTGCGCCGGACGTAGGCGTCGAGAGCCTGCTTGTCCCGGATCTTCCGCCACCTCCTGTGCACCGCCACGAACGCCGTCTGCGCGAAGTCGTCAGCGCGGTGCCAGTCGCCGCACAGCAGGTATGCCGTTCGGCGCACGGCCTCACGGCGAGCCACGAAGTACTCCGCGAACTCCTGCTCGTCGCGCTGATCCACGCGGACTGCTCTCCGCTCGTTCCTCAAGTTGCACTTACCGGACGGAATCTGAGGCAACAACGGTTGCACGATCCACCGCCGAGAGCTACATCACCCCCTCGGTCGTTCACCGGATGTGATGTGATCGGGTTCGTGACCCCCATCGACCTGCGCTCGGACACCGTCACCCAGCCCGACGAGGAGATGCGCCGCGCGATGGCGACGGCCGAGGTCGGCGACGACGTGCTGGACCACGACCCGACCATGGCGGCGCTGGAGGAGCGGGTCGCCGACCTGCTCGGCGTCGAGGCCGCGCTCTGGGTTCCGTCCGGATCCATGGGCAACCTGATCGCGTTGTTCCTGCACCTGCGGCGTGGTGACCGGTTCCTCGCTCCGCTCGGCGCGCACGTGCTGGACGCCGAGCTCGGGACCGCCGCGTGGCTGGCGGGCGGGATGCCGCACGGGCTCCCGGTCATGTCCGCCGAGGCCGTCACCGCCGCCGGTGGTGGCGAGTCTCCTTACTACGGGCTTCGTACGACGTTGCTGTGCCTGGAGAACACGCACAACGCTTCGGGCGGCACGTTGACGCCACCCGATGAGCACGCGCTGCTGGTGTCCGCGGCTCGGTCCGTCGGGCTGGCCGTGCACCTGGACGGAGCCCGGCTGTGGAACGCGTCGGTCGCTCTCGGGGTGCCGCCCGCCGCGCTGACGGTCGGGGCGGACACCGTGCAGGTCTGTCTGTCGAAGGGGCTCGGGGCTCCGGTCGGGTCGGTCGTGGCCGGGTCGTCGTCCTTCGTGGTCGAGGCGCGGCGCGTGCGGAAGATGCTCGGTGGCGGGGTCCGGCAGGGTGGCGTGCTGGCAGCCGCCGGTCTGGTCGCGCTGGACCGGGTCTCCCGGCTCGCAGACGATCACGCGAACGCTTCCGCGCTGGCCGCCGGGCTGCGGTCGCTGGGCTGGGACGTCCCTGAGCCCGCCACGAACATCGTGCTGGCATCCGTGCCCGACCCCGAGAAGACGCTGACGTCGTTGCGCGATGTCGGGGTTTTCGCCAGTCCGATGTCGGGCAAGGTCAGGTTCGTGACGCACGGCGACGTGGACTCGTCCGACATCGCCGAGGTGCTGCGCCGGCTGCGAGAGGACGCCTGAGATGCGCTGGATCGTGTTCGACTTCGGCGAGGTCATCAGCCGGCGGAACCCGGCGCTGCCCGCGATGGCGGAGCGGCTCGGGGTGCCGCTTCCGCGCTTCGAGGCCGCGTACTGGGACCGCGACGCCTACGACCGCGGTGGGTCGGACGCGGACTACTGGTCGTTGATCGGGTCGTCGCTCGGGCTGTCGTTCGACGACGCGGTCGTGCGCGAGATGACCGCGATGGACAACGCGGGCTGGCTCGACGAGCCGGTGGCGGAAACCGTGGCGCTGATCGACGACCTGGACTCGCTGGGCGTGCCGCTCGCGTTGCTGTCGAACGCGCCGACGACGTTCGCGCGGCTGGCCGAGAAGGTGCCGTGGGCCAAGCACTTCCAGCACCTGGTCTTCTCCGGTGACCTCGGGTACGCGAAGCCGGACGCCGCGATCTGGCGGCACGTCGAGTCCGTGATCGGCTCGTCCGACGTGATCTTCTTCGACGACCGCGCGACCAACGTGGAAGGTGCCCTGACCGCGGGCTGGGACGCGCGGTTGTGGACGTCAGCTGCTGCTGCGCGCCTTGAGCTCCGCGCGGAGTTCGGCGATCTCGGCGCGTAGGCTCCGCAGCTCCTGCGCGGTCTCGAGCTCGGCTTCCTCGACGCCGCGCAGCTTCTCCACGAGCCAGCTGGCGATCGTGCCGGTGATGACACCGAGCAGCGCGATGCCGCCGATCATGAGTAGCCCCGCCACGAGGCGTCCGTCCCCGGTGACGGGGAACCGGTCGCCGTAGCCGACCGTCGACATGGTGGTGAGCGTCCACCACAGGGCGTCGCCGAACGTGGTGATGCTGGCGTTTTCCGCGTGCCTTTCCGCGTCCAGCACCGCGAGGCTCGCGCAGAACACGACGATGATCGTCACGCCCGCGACGTAAATGCTCACGCGTTGCCGGATTTTGTGCTGGAACTTCTTGTTCAGCAGCGTGATGACCGTGATCAACCGGAGGACGCGCAATTGCCGCACCATCGGCAGCACGACGGCCGCAAGATCGAAGAGGTGCGTTTTGAGGAACCAGATCTTGTTGTCGGCGAGCGTCAGCCGGACGAGGTACTCGGCCGCGAACACCGCCCAGACCAGCCACAACACGATCTCGAGAGTGACGTGCATGCTCCCGTGGTCGTCGAACACCTGCCACGCGTACGCGACGAGGAACAGCACGGCGAGAGCCGTCAGCGGCCACTCGACCTTTCGCTCCCACCGCTCGAGGCGGGCCTCGCTGGATTGCAACACCGCTTCATGGTGAGCGGTTCGTCCCGGTCAGGCCAGTCTCACCGCTTGGATTTGATCGCACCGTAAGCCGCGGTGCCTGCGAGGAGTAGCCCTCCAATCACGGCGAGCCAGAAAAGTCCTTTCACGACGGCTCCGACGACGGCCAGCACGATCCAGATCGCCACCAGCCACCCGATGATCGCCCACATGGGTCCTCCCCTTCTCCGTTCTGTGAACGTTCGGCAGGCCCGCTTTGTTGCGATCTACAGCCAGGCCTTCAGGCGGCGCAGGGCCTCCTCGATGTCCTGGGTGGCGCCCGCGAAGGACATCCGGACGAAGTGGTGGCCGTCGACCGGGTCGAAGTCGATGCCGGGCACGATCGCGACGCCGGTGTCGTCGAGGAACCTGCGGCAGAAGCCCATCGAGTCGTCCGTCAGGTGCCTGATGTCGGCGTACACGTAGAACGCGCCGTCGGCCGGTGCGAGCTTGTCGATGCCGAGGTTCGTGAGGCCTTCGAGAAGGAGGTCGCGGTTGGTCTTGTACCGCTTGAGGTGTTCCGCCGTTTCGGCGTACGCGTCGGGGTGGAACGCCTCGACCGCGGCGTACTGGGCCAGCGCGGGCGGGCAGAGGGTGAAGTTGCCGGTCAGGCAGTCCACGGCCCGGCGGAGCCGTTCCGGCAGCAGCATCCAGCCGAGCCGCCAGCCCGTCATCGCGAAGGCCTTCGAGAACGAGTTGACGACGATCGCTTCCCTCGACGTCTCCCAGGCACAGTGCAGCGGTTCGCCGTAGCTGATGCCGTGGTAGATCTCGTCGCTGACCAGCTGCACGCCGTTGGTCTCGCACCACGTGGCGATCGGGCCCACGTCCACCACGGTCCCGGTGGGATTGGCCGGGCTGGCGACGATCACGCCCTTGAGGCTTTCGTCGAGCATTTCCACGGTGGGCTGGAACCGCGTCTCCGGCCCGCACGGCAATTCGACGACCTCGCACCCCAGCGCTTTCAGGATGTTGCGGTAGGCCGGATATCCGGGTCGCGCGAGGGCGACCCGGTCACCCGCGTCGAAGGCGGCGAGGAACGCGAGCGTGAACGCGCCGGACGACCCGGTCGTGACCACCACGTCGTCGGCCGTCACGTCCAGGTCGTACTGGCGCTGGTAGTGCCCGGCGATGGCCGATCGGAGCTCGGGAATCCCGAGCTGCTCGGTGTAGCCGAGCGCATGCCGGTTCAGGGCTTCGGTGGCCGCGTCGCGCACCGGTCGCGGCGCCGGGCTGGACGGCTGCCCGGCGGCCAGCGAGATCACGTCACCGTGCGTCCGCTGCCTTTGCGCGGCAGCGGAAAGCACGTCCATGACGTGGAACGGCGGTACGTCGGCGCGGGCGGCCACGGTCAGCATGCCGCCAGGCTAACCCGCTGGTCAGTAGCCCTGGTAGCCGCCGCCGTGCGCCATCGCCTTGAGACCGGGGTGTCCCTCGAAGCCGCCGTAGCGCGAGAACGTGTACCGGACACCGGCGATGATGTTGTCGACCGGGTTCCAGATGTCGTCGTGGCCGGGCAGCTTGTGGGCGTTGAACGTCGAGTCGATGCACTGCATCAGACCCTTCGACGGGTGGCCCGCCTGGGCGTTCGAGTCCCAGAGGTTGATGGCGTGAGGGTTGCCGCTCGACTCCTTCTCGATGATCTTCCAGATCTCGTCGATGTTGTCGTCGGTGACCGGGATGCCGTTGGCCTGCAGGATCTTGATGGCCTCGCGGATCCACTCCTCGACGTTGCCGGGAGGAGGGCTGCCCGAGGGCGGGCCGCCGCTGGGGCCGAGGCCGCCACCGCCGCCTCCACCACCACCTGATTCGCCGCCACCGCCACCTCCGCCGCCGCCACCGCCTTGGTGCTGGGAAGGTGCCGGTTGTTGTTGCTGCTGCTGTTGGGGTGGCGAGTCCGAAGAGGACGTTTTGGTGGACTCGTCGGGCGGCGGGGTCGGCGCCCACTCGATCGGCTTGCCGGGCGCGGGCGTGAACGACTGCGTGTTCGGGTCCTCAATGGACGAGAACTTCGGCGACAGCGAGCCGGGACGGCCCTTGAGGGTGCCCGCCGCGGCGTTCACGGCGTTCTCCGCCTGGGCGATGACGGGCTTCGCGTCGCTCGTGGCCTCCGCGCAGTAGCCGCGGATGACACTGTCGACGTCCTCCTGCGGCTGGCCGTGCAGCTGCTGGCGTGCCTGCCGGGCCCGGCTCAGCAGGTTCTCGCAGATGCTCGTCATCGAGGTCTTGGCGGACTCCAACGCGTTCGCGGCCGCCTCCAGGTCGGCCGCGGCACCGTTGAGGGCGTCGGTCATCGAGGTGCCGCACTTCATGAGGTTGCCCATGTAGGCGACGAAGCCGTCCGCCGACTTGCCCTCCCAGGCGCCGTCGAGCTGGCTGACCGACCTCTGCAAGGCGTTCGTCTGGTCACCGCACTTGCCCGCCGCCTGCTTCCAGCGGTTCGCGATGTCGCGCACGGCCTGCGGTTGCGCGGTCTCGATCTTGTCAGCGAGCGCGGCCAGCTCGGCCCCGCCGGGCAGTGCCGCGACCTCGTCCATCGCGCTCACGTCACACCGCCCTCATCGCGTTCTTGTTGGCTTCCTCGGTGTCCGCGACGTTCGTCTGGATCGCGTCGAGCGCGGTCTCCACCTTGCGCAGCACCTTCTCGGCAGCCTCGAACTCCTGGCTGCCCGCCTGGTCCATCGCGGTCACCGCGCCCGAGATCGCACCGGAAGCGCCGAGTTTCCCGAAAATGTCCGGATTGCCGTACTGATTGGAAAAGCCGTCGCCGATCGCACCGAATTGCCCGGCCTGACTGCTCACCGTCGTGCGGCACTGTTCCATGGCTTCGCTGTTGAACTTGGCCACAGCCATGCGCCTACCCCCTAAACGTGTCCCCGCCGACCTTAGAACGAATTGCTTCGCACGGCCGGGTGATTGTTAGGACGCAGGCGCCGGCTTTGCCGTTCCGCTCACACCTCTTGCAGAAGGTCCCACACGGCCCCCGCGAGCCGATGGTTGTCGACAGGCGTGATCGTGCACCACTGCCGCCCGTCACTGCTCGGCTTGAGCTGCCGCAGGTACCGCCCGTTGTGCGTGTCGTGGAACGAAACCACCCGCTTGGCCCGCCGCCCGTTGCGCTGCACACCGAACTGCCCGCGGGTCGAGATGCCGTCGAGCATCCCGGCGAGCTCCTGCGCGTCACCGAGCCGCATCCCCTGCCGCTCCAACGTGGTGATCAACCGCTGCGCGTCCAGCCCGACGTCCTTGGCGGCCGTCACGAGCTCGTCGTAGGGCAGGCTGATCGACCGCCCGAACCCGGCGGGCATCTCCCCGGCCACCGACACCGCGGCCTCGGCCAGCGCCGTGCCACGAGCCTCGATCAACCACATCTCGTCCCGATCCTGCACGGCGAGGATCGCCTCGTCCCCGATGGCGGCAGCGAGCCCGCTGATCTGCCGATCGGCCCAGATCCACAGGTCGATCGAGGTGGTCGCGTTGGCCAGCAAGGCGAACCCGTCCGCCAGCTCGGGCACGACCCGGCCGTTCCCGGCCAGGCCGCGCGCCTCCAACGACTCCCAGGCCCGCTTCACCACCTCGGCCTTCTCGGTGTGGGTGATGGAGGGAATCCGCGTGTCCAGCGCGACGTGCGCGGCCGGGAGGCGCTGCGCCTCCCAGACCACGGCGAACTCCACTGTGGACAAAACCACAGAACCTGGTGAGCTCAAGGGATTACTGGTCCTTCGGGTCTTCGCCGATGACGGACTGCACCACCATGCGTTCGTCGCCGAACACATCATCGGAGTCGACACCGTACTTGCGCACGTGCTCGCCGTCCTCCTCGCCCTCACCCTTGGCCGCACCGGCCGCGGGCGACATGAGCGACCCGGACCCCTTGCCGGCCGGCCCACCCTTGCCCGCCGCGGCCCCAGGACGGTTGCCCTCGGGACCGACACCAGTGGCGCCACCGGGCGTCATCGTGCCGCCAGGGCCCTTGCCCGCCGCGCCAGGACCACCAGGCGCGCCAGGACCGCCCTTGCCCGCTCCGATCGTGCTCGGCGCTCCCTTCGGGCCGGTGGGGGCGATGGGCGTCTTCGGTGCTTGGCTCGGGCCGCGGCCGCCGCCGACCACCTGGGCACCGCGTGCCGTGGTCGACGCACCTGCGAGGCCCGTCGCCGCCGCGCCTGCCGCGGCGATGCCTACGGGCAGGGTGCTGGGGAACGGCTTCGGCAGGCCCGTGCCGGCTGCGATCGGGTTGGGGGTGCCCGGACCGGGAAGGATGCCCGTCGAGTTGCCGGGGATGCTGGGGGTCGGGCCGACCGGGACGCCTGGCGAGCCTGGGGTACCTGGGGTGCCGGTGAATGCCGGGCCGCCGGGGATGGTCGGGGTGCCGGCGTGGGGCGGGCTCACGGGAGGTCCGACGGGCGTGGTGACCGCACCGCTCGTGACCACGATGTCCGGCGCCTTGTCGGGAGCGCGGAAGCCGTCCAACGAGCCCTGGCTGTTGCGCACGTAGCCGTTCAGGCTGTCGATGGCCTGCTGCCGGGCGCGGTTCGTGGCCTCGACCTCGGCGGCGTGGTCGGTCTCGATGCCGATGAGGCTCGCGCCCTTGTCGACCCAGTTCTTCTCGGAGTCGCGGCGCAGGTCCTGCTCGGGAGGCGTGCTGTAGCGGGCGGTGCTGGTGCTCTCACCCTGCCGAGCCATCGCATCCGAGTTCTGCACCGTGGTCTGGTTCGCGTTGCTGAGACCTTCAGCCGTGACCGACGTCTTCTCCTGGGCCTGGTCGCCGGCGGCGCCCTGCCAGTCGATGCCGAGTGCCTTCAGCTGGGTGCGCAACTCCTCGTCGACCCGCTCGAGACTGTTCGACAGGTTACGCAACGCGTTGGAGGCCTCGGCGAACTTGTGGGCGAGCTGACCGCTGTTGAGCTGCTTGACCTCAGCCGCCAACTCCTCGTTGGACCAACCGGGAAAGTTCCAGTCGTTCAGGTCCTGATACCCCGACATGTCTCCCCCTCACTTCCGCGTCTTTAGAGTCTCGAGCGCAAGAGCAGCGGCCGCTTTCGCGTTGGCGCACATCTGCTGCTGCGACTCGTCCTTCTTCACGCGAGGCTTGTAGCTCACGTACAGCTGCTGACTTTCCGCGACATCGACAGCAACCGCGCAGTCAACCTTCTCGACGCCGGTGAAAGTGATTTCAGCCGCGCCGTACCCGGACACGTCGACCAACTTGGCCGTCACGTTTCCGGTACCGTCGAGCCAGTATTTGATTCCCTTGTTCGTCGCCGGGAGAACGATGTAGCTGTAGCTGTTCCCGTTTTCGTAGAAGCAGCCGGCCTGCTTCTTGTCGTCGACCGAGTCAAACTGGTCCGGGACAGTCGTGGCGACCTTGATCTCAGACATCTGACTCTCGGTGAGCAGCTTGCAGGCATCGACACCGTCGAGCTTCAGCTCCGCTGGGCGCTTGGGAAGATCTCCCGATGACTCCGAACTCGAAATAGGAGACCCCGTAGGGGTGGGCTTGCCAGGCACGTCACTACCGCACGCCGAAAGAGCGACCAGCAAAACTGCTGCCGAAGCGAAGGCGATCCGATTCCTGCTCACTTCTGCTTTCCGAACGTCGTAGTGATCTCTTCTTCTGTGAAGCCGTACTGCTTGGCCGCCTCGCGCAATTGCGTCGCCAAAGCGTCCAGGCTTGCCACATAGCTGTCGACCCGCCCGGCGTACGTGTCCTTGCCACCAACCAGGCGGCTGTTCCAAGCAGCGGCGATGTCGGCGCCGACCTTGCCTTCGGCACGCGCGTCAGCCTTGATTTTCAGGTCTTCGGTCGCGTGCTCCAGCGCACGGCTCAGCACACTGGCCTGATCCTGGATGATCTTGCCGGCCTTGAGGATGTTGTCCTTGTTGACCTCGAACTTCTGAGTCGACGGCGCAGAAGTGAGTCTGTCCATGAACGATGAAGCGGCCTTGAACGTGGCCACCGCACCAGCTACCGCGCCACCAGCCAGTCCCGCAGCGGCACCGAGAACGGCATCCGCCCCCGCGTTCTCCTGTGTCACGACGTTCTACCCCCGTACGGTTGGTAACGGTTCGGTCCCGCTTCGCAGGCTACCAACGCCCGCGTAAGACGTACCTGTGGTTGGACGAAGACCACCCCTGGTTCGTTCCACGTCACTCTGAGTTCCGTTTTCGCTGGCAGCAAGTGGCGATCGTCGAACGTCCGCGACGTCTTCAGCGCGCACAGGTGCGGCTCACCGCGAACGGTGACCGGGCGCCCAAGGAGCCGAGGCGGACGGCGGACGAGGTTCGCAAGGCGATCGGATAGGGCACAGGAAGTCGGGTAAGACACCTCGAGCACCCATAGCGTTGGGAACGTGTTGGAGCGACTCAACCAGGCCATGGCCCGCATCGAGGACGACCTCGCCACAGAGGTCGACGTCAGGCAGCTCGCGCGGATCGCGGGCACCAGCGAGTACCACCTGCGCCGGTTGTTCAGTGCGCTCGCCGGGATTCCGTTGAGCGAGTACGTGCGGCGCAGGCGGCTCACGAAGGCCGCGAGTGAGGTACTCAGTGGACAGGAGTCGTTGTTGGACATCGCCGTCAGGTGGGGTTACGGGTCCAACGAGGCCTTTGCGCGGGCGTTCAAGGCCATGCACGGGATCGGGCCGCAGGAGGCCCGGGTCGGCAGGAAGTCGTTGCAGTCGCAGCAGATTCTCAGGTTCAAGCTGATGGTCGAGGGGAGTACGAGCATGGAGTACCGCATCGTCGAGAAGGACGCGTTCCGAGTTGTCGGGCGGGGGACGAAGGTGCCGTTGGTGCACCTTGGGATGAACCCCGCGATCGTGGAGTTCGTCAAGGGCATCGGGATGCCGGCGCTGGAGCGGCTGAAACAGCTCGCCGACGGGGAGCCGGACGGGCTGGTCGCGCTCACCGGCAACCAGGAGGGCAACGAGGAGGGGGATCAGCTCGACTACTTCCACGGCGTCGTGACCAGCAAGGAGGCGCCGGCGGACATGGAGGTGATCACCGTGCCGAAGGGCACGTGGGCGGTGTTCAGCGCCGAAGGGCCCTACCCCGAGACGATTCAGCACATGTGGCGGGACGTGTACACGCAGTGGTTCCCGTCCAACAGCTACCGGAGTGTTGAGGGGCCGTCGATGTTGCGCGCGCGGATCGACGGGGACACGGCCGCGGCCGAGTTGTGGGTTCCCGTCACCAGCTGAGGGACAGGCGTTCGATCACGTCTCGCAGTTCCAGCACGGAAAGCCACGAGTCGGGGATCACGGCAACGCCGTCGCGGGCGCCCAGGATGTTGCCGCAGATCGAACCCGTCGAGTCGCTGTCGCCAGAGTGATTGACGGCGATGCGGACGGCGGTCGGGAAGTCGGGCGCCACCAGGGCCGCGTGCAGGCCGATGGCCAGGGCCTCTTCGCCCACCCAGCCGCCGCCCAGTTCGGATTCGATCTCTTCCGGGGTCAGCGGGCCGAGGCCTACCACCTTGTCCAGCAACGTGGTCTGTTCCTCGTGGCCTTCCCAGCGGACCAGTTCCGCGCGGGCCACGGCGATCGCCGACGGCAGGTCGGTGCCGCCCAGCAACGCCTGCACGATCACCGCCAGGACGCCTGCCGACAGGTAGCCGCTCGGGTGGTGGTGGGTCAGTCGCGCCGTCTCCGCCGCCAACGTGAACACCTCGCGCACGTCGCGGGACCACACGGCGACGGGGGCGGCGCGCATCACGCCGCCGCAGCCCTTCGAGTTGTTCTTCTCGTTGTGCTTCAAGGCGTTGATGCACGTGTGGCCCGGCGCCCGCCGCGAGTGCAGACGCTGGTCCGCCATCAACCAGCCGTCGGAAGCAACCAGAGGGCCGCCCTGCGTGTGCAGCCAACGGCCGTAGGCCGCGCGCACGGCCAGCACCGGGTTGATGCCGTGCTGCCGCGCGAGCAGCAGACCCTCCAAAGTGAACAGAACCATCTGGGTGTCGTCGGTGATCTCCAGCTGAGGCAGGTCGACGACACCGTCAGGGCCGTACTGACGGCGGATCACGTCGATCGACGAGAACTCGATCGGCGCGCCCAGGCCGTCACCGACGGCCCCGCCGAGAACACAGCCGAGCAGGCTCACGGCACCGAGATCTTGCCGTCGACCGCCTTCAGGGCGATGTCCGAACGGTGGTGCGAGCCGGTGAGGTGGATGTCCGCGATCTTCTTGTAGGCGCGCTCACGGGCCTTCGACAGCGACTTGCCGGTGCCCACGACCGACAGCACGCGGCCGCCCGCCGACACCACGGCACCGTCCTCGCGGCGGCGCGTGCCGGCGTGCAGCACGCCCTCGGCGTCGGAGCCGGTGATCACGTCACCCGTGCGCGGGTGGCCGGGGTAGCCCTCCGCGGCCACGACCACGGTCACCGCGTAGCCGTTCTCCCACTCCAGAGCGGGCAGCTCGGCCAGTTTTCCGGTGGCCGCGGCCAGGAACAACGAAGAGAGCGGCGACTTCAGCAGCGCGAGCACCGACTGGGTCTCCGGGTCGCCGAAGCGGCAGTTGAACTCGATCACCTGCACGCCGGACGACGTCAGCGCCAGGCCCGCGTACAGCAGACCGACGAACGGCGTCTCGCGCGCCCGCAGCTCGTCGACCACGGGCTGCACGCACCGCGAGACGATCTCTTCGACCAGCCCGGAAGGCGCCCACGGCAGCGGAGCGTAAGCACCCATGCCGCCTGTGTTTGGACCGTGGTCTCCGTCACCCACGCGCTTGAAGTCCTGCGCGGGGATCAGCGGCACGACGGAGACACCGTCGGTGACGCAGAACAGCGACACCTCGGGACCGTCCAGGAAGGACTCCAGCAGCACCGGGTGCCCGCCGTCGAGCAACGTCATAGCGTGCGCCCGAGCGGCAGCCAGGTCGGAGGTCACGACGACGCCCTTGCCGGCGGCCAGGCCGTCGTCCTTCACGACCCACGTCGGCCCGAAGCGCCCGAGAGCCGCGTCCAGGCGGGCCGGGTTGTCCACGACCTCGCTGTGCGCGGTCGGCACGCCCGCCGCGTTCATGACGTCCTTCGCGAACGCCTTGGAGCCCTCGATGCGGGCAGCCGCACGGGACGGCCCGAAACAGGGGATTCCCGCAGCTCGGACGGCGTCAGCGGCCCCGACCACCAGGGGTTGTTCGGGGCCGATGACGACGAGGTCGGCCTTCCACTCCTTCGCGAGGGTGGCGACCGCCGAAGCGTCTGCGACGTCCACGCCGTAGATCTCGGCGTGTCCCGCGATGCCTGCGTTGCCAGGCGCGCACGCCAAAGCAGTCAGTTGCGGGTCGCGTGACAACGCGAGGACAAGGGCATGCTCACGGGCTCCAGACCCGATGACCAGGACGCGCACGATGCCCCAGCGTAGTTCAGCCGAGCGCCTGCTTCGCTCCAGGGTGCAGCGGGACGGGGTCGGACGCCGCGGCCTTGTCGCGGGAGATGTCCTTCACGGCCGGGTGCACCTTCTCCAGGTCAGCCTTCTTGTCGAAGATCAGCTTGGTCACGGCGCACGCGTTGTTGGCCGCGAAGTCCTCGCGCACGAGCAGCAGGTTCGGTACGACGATCGTCCTGACCTCGGAGGCTCCGTACGTCGCAGCCGGGATCGTCCCCGTGTCGTACACCGGGCTGATCTTCTTCATCTCCGGCAGCAGCGGAGTGATGTCGACGAACTTCACCCGGTCCTTCATCGACGTCGTGATGTCGGTGATCTGCGGGGTCGGCAGGCCGCCCGACCAGATGAGGCCGTCGATGCTGCCGTCCTTCATCCCGTCCGCGGTCTTGGTCAGGTCCAACCGCTGGGCAGACACATCACTGTCGATGTTGAGCCCCGCCGACTTCAGCAACCGGCCGGCGATCACCTCGGTGCCGGACTTCGGCGAGCCGGTCGAGATCCGCTTGCCCTTCATGTCCGCGATCGAGTTGATCCCGGAGTCCGCGCGGACGAGAACCTGCGTGTAGTTCGGGTAGATCCGCGACAGCGCCGCGATCTTCTCCTTCTTGCCGTTGAACGCCCCGGTGCCGTTCACCGCGTCCGCCGCCGTGTCGGCGAGGGAGAACGCGATGTCGTACGTGCCGCCGACGAGCTGCTGGATGTTCTGCACGGACGCACCGGTCTCGGCGGCGGACGCCTTCAGCTTCGTGTTGTCGGAGATCAGCTTGGCGAGGCCGCCACCGACCACGAAGTAGACGCCACCGGAGTTGCCGGTCGCGATGGTGATCCGGCCGTCGGACGCCTCACACGACGCGCCACCACCCGACGCGTCCGGCGTCGTGGGCGTGCGCTTGCCGCCACACCCGGAAACCACGAGCGCCAAAGCGATCGCGCCGATCGCGTACCTACGCAGCATCACGAACCCTCCCACGAGTAACCAGGTGGACCGCCACGGCCACCACGAGGAACCCGGCCCCGATGGCGATCGTCAACGGCTGCAGGTAGAGCAGGAACACCGCGGCCGGAACGCACAGCAGGCGCTCCGGCCAGCGGGCAGGACCGAACAGCCAGCCGCCCGTCAGCACGGCGAGAGCGGCCACGCCGAGCGCCGACGCACCGAAGGCCCACACCGAGTTCAGCAACGGCCCGCGCAACAACAGCGCGGCACCGGAATCAGTCAGCACGAACGCGAGCGGCACGAGGAACGCGGGCAGCGTGTACTTCCACGTCTGCCACATCGTCTTCATGACGTCGCCGCCGGTCAGCGCCGCGGCGGCGACCGCCGCCAGCGCCGTCGGCGGTGTCACCTCGGACAGCACCGCGTAGTAGAAGATGAACATCGCGGTCTCGGCCGGCTCCACGCCCAGCGTGATCAACGCCGGCCCGATGACGACCCACGAGATGATGAACGACGCCGTCACCGGCACGGCCAGACCGAGCACCGACACCGCGACGGCCGCGAACACCGCCGTCAGCATCAGGACCACCGTCTCGGACGAGGACAGCGCTGAAGCCAGGTCCACCAACGACCCCGCAAGCGCTTGCCCCAGACCGGTCTTGGTGATCGTCGACGTGATCACGCCCGCCGCCGCGCACACGGCGATCACCGGCAACGCCGAGCGCACACCGGTCGACAGCGCGTCGGCCACCAACCGGAACCAGTCGCGCCGGTGGTTGATCAACGCGAACAGCGCCGCTACTCCCGTCGCGTACACGACGGCCTTGTAGACGGGGATGTCGAGCGCCAGGAAGACGATGATGATCCCGAGCGACAGGAAGTGGTACCAGCCGAGCTTCAGCACGTCCCAGAACCGCGGCGCGTCGACGTCGACCGGCTTCGCCCCGAACCGCCGCGCGTCGGCCTCCACGGCGAGCGCGATGCCCAGGTAGTAGAGCAACGTCGGGATGATCGCCCAGATCAGCACCGACAGGTACGACACCTGCAGGTACTCCGCGATGATGAACGCGGCGGCACCCAGCGTCGGCGGCGACAGGATCGCCCCGATACCGGACGCCGCGAGCAACCCGCCCGCGTTCTCCCTGGGGTATCCGGCCTTCTTCAGCATCGGCCACGTCACCGCGCCCAGCGACACGGTCGTCGCGGTGCCCGACCCGGACACGGTGCCCAGCAGGAACCCGGCGGTCGCCGCGGTCCGACCGGGCGCCGTCCGTGACTTGCGGAAGGCCGCGAAGCTGATGTCGACGAAGAACTTCCCGGCACCGGAGGCGTTCAGGACGGCGCCGTAGATCGTGAACAGCACGATGTAGGTCGCCGCGACGTCCAGCGGCGTCCCGTAGAACCCGCTGGCGTCGTTGAAGAACCCGTTGATGATCTGGGAGAAGTCGACACCGGAGTGCGCTATCGACCACGACGGCGGCAGGAACCCGCCGTAGTAGGCGTAGGCGATGAACGCCAGGCACACCACCGGCAGCACCCATCCGGTCGTGCGCCTACATGCCTCCAGGATGAGAACGAGCAGCACGGCACCTGCCGCCACGTCCAACGACGAGAGCTGCCCCTGCCGGTTCAGGAACTCGTCGAAGCCTCCGAACAGCGGATACGCGCCGACCACGAAGGCCAGCGCCGCCAGCACCCAGTCGACGATCTTCGGGGAGTGCCCGCGGCCGTACGACAGGAACACCAGCGGCAGCGTCACCGCCAGGAAGATCACCAGGTAGTACTGGCTTCCCTTGGCGAACGGGAAGAACACCTGCTTGAGCACCAACAGGGCGATCAGCAGGCCGGCGATCCACAGCGCCCGCTCCCACCTGGGTGAGAGCGCGCGCGACGGCATCTCCTCGTCGTGCTCCGCGACGATGCGGGCGAGGTCCGGGTTGGCCACGATCGCACCGTACTGTGGGCCCGATCACAACGTCAGACGATCAATCCAAAGGGATTGCAAAGACTCAGACGACGGCACTATCCACATAGCACCAGCGCCAGTCCTCGCCCGGCTCGAACGAGCGCATGACCGGATGCTGGGACGCGGCGTAGTGCTTCGTCGCGTGCTTGCCGGGGCTCGAGTCGCAGCACGCCACGTGCCCGCAGGAAAGGCACATCCGCAGGTGAGCCCAGTTGTGCTCACCCAGAGCGAGACAGTCGACGCAGCCCTCTGTCGACTCCGGCGTCACCGACTGGGGCAGCGCTCCCACGTGCGAACAGGTCATGGCATCCATCTTTACGCAGAATGAGCGCATGCACGGGCCTGAACTTCTGCTGCTGTTACTCGGGGCGCTGGTCGTCACGTCCATCGCCCGCCGGCTGAACTGGTCGGCGCCGCTGGTGCTGGTCGCGGTCGGGCTCGTGGTCTCGTTCATCCCAGGTGTGCCGGAGTTCGAGCTCGATCCGCACCTGATCCTGGTGCTGGTCCTGCCGCCGCTGCTCTACAGCGCCGCGCTCGACAGCTCGTACCTGAACATCCGCGCGAACCTGCGGCCCATCGGCCTGCTCGCGATCGGGCTGGTGCTGTTCACGACGTTCGTCGTCGGCGTCACCGCGAAGCTCGTCTTTCCCGACCTGCCGTTCGCCGCCGCGCTCGTGCTCGGCGCGGTGGTGGCTCCGCCGGACGCCGTCGCCGCCGTCGCGATCGGTCGGAAGCTCGGCCTGCAACGCCGGGCGATGACGTTGCTCGTCGGCGAGAGCCTGATCAACGACGCCACGGCGCTGACGGCGTTCAAGGTCGCGGTGGCGGCCGCGGCGGGAGCGGCCATGCATCCCGCCAAGGGCGTTGGGCTGTTCCTGCTCGTCACGGCTGGTGGCATCGCGATCGGCCTGGTCGTGGGCGTGGTGGTGAGGTTCCTGCGCAAGCGGCTCTGCGAGGGCGTGCTGGAGAGCGCGCTGGGACTGCTCGTGCCGTTCGGGGCCTACCTGCTCGCGGAAGAGGCCGCCCACGTCTCGGGTGTGCTCGCGGTCGTCGTCGCGGGCCTCTACGTCGGCCACCACTCGCCGCGCGGCACCTACTCGACCCGGCTGCAGGACGCGGCGGTGTGGCGGTCGGTGGACGTGCTGCTGGAGTCGTTCGTCTTCGCGCTCATCGGCCTGCAGGTGTCGGCGATCATCAGCAACGTCGACCTGAACGCCGGCCTGCTGCTCGGCGCGGGAGCCGTCCTGCTGGCCACGGTCCTCGCGCGGTTCGTCTGGATGTACCCGGCCTCCTACGTGCCGATGTACCTGTCCAAGCGCTTGCGTGAACGAGAGCGGTGGCCGCATCTGGGCCAGGTCACGGTGATCGCGTGGGCGGGTATGCGCGGCGTCGTCACGCTCGCCGCGGCGGCCGCGATCCCGCCGGAGGTGCCGGGCCGGGACATCATCCTGTTCTGCGCGTTCGTGGTCACCGTCGCCACGTTGCTGTTGCAGGGCACGACCTTGCCGTGGGTGATCAACAAGATCGGCTTCGAGGGTGACGACGCGCGCAAGGACGCGCTGGCGGAGGCCCAGATCCAGCACCGGGCCGCGCAGGCGGCGGTGACCAGGCTGGACGAGGAGATCGCGGACGTGCCCGACCACGTCCGCGACCAGCTGCGGGCGCTCGCCGAGCACCGGGGCAACGCCGCGTGGGAACGGCTCGGGCGTCAGGAGGAGGAGAGCCCGGCCGCCGCATACCGCAGGCTGCGCAGGATGATGCTGAGCGCGGAGCGTGACGAGTTCATCAAGGCCAGGGACGCCGGCGAGATCGACGACGAGGTGCTGTTCCGCGTGCTGCGGGAACTGGACTTGGAAGAAGCCGCACTTTCCCGTGAGTAACCGTTCACCTGCATTTCGTGTTGCGATGCTTGGGTGCGCTCTCAACCGAAATGGGGAGGTCGAACGATGTTGCCCAGAATGATCCGGGCCCGTGGTCTTGCCGCCGCCGTCCTCGTCTTCGCGGGCGCGGTGGTGGCATCCCTGCCCTCCGCGTCGGCTCACGACGACAAGGGGCCCATCGTCATCGGGCACCGCGGTGCGTCGGCGTACCGGCCGGAACACACGCTGGCGTCCTACGAGCTCGCCGCGCGCATGGGCGCCGACTACGTCGAGCCGGATCTGGTGTCCACAAAGGATGGTCAGCTGGTCGCCCGGCACGAGAACGAGATCGGCGGCACGACCGACGTCAGCACCAGGACGCAGTTCAAGGACCGGCAGAAGACCAAGGTCATCGACGGCACGTCGATCACCGGCTGGTTCACGGAGGACTTCACGCTGGCCGAGCTGAAGACGTTGCGCGCCAAGGAGCGCATCCCGGCGATCCGCCCGCGCAACACGCTCTACGACGGCCGCTTCGAGGTGCCGACGCTGCAGGAGGTCATCGACCTCACCAAGCGCCTGTCCCGCGAGCTGCACCGCGAGATCGGCATCTACCCCGAGACCAAGCACCCGACGTACTTCTCGTCGATCGGTCTCGCGCTGGAGCCGAAGCTCGTCGACGTGCTCAACCGCAACGGCCTCAACCGCCGCAACGCCAAGGTGTTCGTGCAGTCGTTCGAGGTCGCGAACCTCAAGGAGCTGAACAGGTCGCTGCGCGTGCCGCTGGTGCAGCTCGTCAACGGTTCCGGCGCGCCGTACGACTTCGTCGTGGCCGGTGACAAGCGCACCTACGCCGACCTGGTGACCCCGGCCGGGCTGCGCGAGGTCAGGTCGTACGCGGACGGCGTCGGCGTGACCAAGGACCTGATCATCCCGCGCGACGCCAACGGCTTCCTCAAGGCGCCGACGACAGTGGTCAAGGACGCGCACAAGGTCGGCCTGATCGTGCACGCCTGGACGTTCCGCAACGAGAACTCGTTCCTGCCGGCCGACTTCCGGTCCTCGACCGACCCGGCCGCGTACGGCCGGGCCTTCGAGGAGTACGACGTGTTCTTCAAGACCGGGCTCGAGGGCCTGTTCGCGGACAATCCCGACACGGCCATCGAGGCCAAGGTCAAGCGCTAGCGAGTGCGAGCGTGCGGTCCCCGTCGAGCAACCCGCGTTGCTTCAGCAGGGGCCGCACGCCCTCGCCGAACCAGTACGCCTCCTCCAGGTGCGGGTAGCCGGAGAGGACGAACTCGCTGATCCCGACGGAGTGGTACTCCTCGATGAGGTCGGCGACCTCCGAGTGCGACCCGACGAGCGCGGTTCCCGCACCACCGCGAACCAGTCCGACGCCCGCCCACAGGTTCGGGTAGATCTCCAGGCCACGGACGCCGCGGCTGAGACCACCGCCGTGCAGCGCCAGCATCCGTTGCTGGCCAACGGATTCCGACGTCCGCAACTGCTCCTGCGCCTTCGCCACCGCGGCCGGGTCCAGCGCGTCGAGCAGCCGCGAAGCCGCCGCCCACGCTTCCGCAGACGTGTCGCGGCTGATCGTGTGCAGCCGGATGCCGAACCGGATCGGCCTGTCCGTCAACGCCCGTACCCGCGCGATCTTCGCCGCCACGTCCTCCGGCGGCTCTCCCCACGTCAGGTACACGTCCGCATTGCGGGCAGCCACCGGCAAAGCGGCATCCGACGAGCCACCGAAGTAGATCGGCGGCACCGGGTCCGGCGCGGCCAGCACGGTCGCGTCCCGCACCTGGTAGTGCTTGCCCTGGAACGAATAGGGCTGCCCCGTCCAGGCTCCGCGCACGATCTGGAGGAACTCGTCGGTGCGCGAGTACCGCTGGTCGTGGTCGAGCCAGTCGCCGAACCGTTGCTGCTCAACGGAATCGCCGCCGGTCACGACGTTCAGCAGCAGCCGTCCGCGCGAAATGCGTTGATACGTCGAGGCCATCTGCGCGGCGAGAGTCGGCGACAGCACGCCCGGCCGGAACGCCACCAGGAACTTGAGGCGAGACGTGAGCCCGATCAACGCGGCCGTGGTCAGCCACGCGTCCTCGCACCACGTGCCGGTCGGCGTGAGCACGCCGGTGAACCCGACCTGCTCCGCCGTGCGCGCGATCTGCGCCAGGTAGTCGATGTCCGGCTCGCGACGCGCCCCGGCGACAGGTGCCCGCTGCGCGTGGAAGTGCTCCACGACCGTTCGCCCGTCGCCGGACGTGGGCAGGAACCAGTGCAGTGTGACGCTCATGCGAGATCTCCCTGGAACCTCGTGTCGACGAACTTCGCGAAGTCGACCTTGCCGGGCAACGTCTTGTCCTCGGTGAACGCGTCCGCGAGCTGCTGCTCCGAGGAGATCAGGGTGTCGTCGATCTTCACCGGCAGGTCGCCGTTGCGGTTCACCGCGGCCAGCGCGACCTCGTACTTGAGCCCCGTCTCCGCCGCCCACGCCTTGGCCCACTCCTCGCGGTGCGTGTCGGCCCACTTCTGCGCCTTGTAGTAGCGGATCAGGTACTCCTTGATCGCCGGGATCTTCCCCTTGTCGTCCAGGGCTTTCCGGCCCGCGACCTGGAAGCCGTACCCGTTCGCCCTGCCCTCGCCGGTGGTGAGCACGCGCGCCCTGGCCTCCTGCTGCGCCTGCGCGGTGTAGGGGTCCCAGACCGCCCACGCGTCGACTTTGCCCTGTGTGAACGCTCCGTACGCGTCGCTGGGCTGCAGGAAGTTCAGGGTGACGTCCTTGGTGGTGAGCCCGGCCGCGCGCAACGTGAGCAGGACCTGGCCGTGCGCCGAACTCCCCTTGGCGACGGCGATGTTCTTGCCCTTGAGGTCTGCGACGGACTTCAACGGCGAGGTCTCGGGCACGAGGATCGCGTCTGCCTCGACCTGGCCCTTGGACGCACCCACCGCGGCGATCTTGGCGTTCGCGGCGGCGGCGAAGATCGGCGGTGTGTTGCCGACGCCACCGAGGTCGATCGCACCGGCGGAGGCGGCCTCCAGCAGCGGCGGGCCCGAGGTGAACGTCGACCACTCGATCTTGTACGGGAAGTCGTTCAGCAGACCGGCGGCCGTGAGCACCGCCTTCGCGTTGCCCTTCTGGTCACCGACCTTGAGCACGACCTCGCCGGCCGGGGTGTCCTGCGCGGTGGCCGAGCACCCGGTGGTGAAGATGATCGCGGCGAGCAGGGCGAGCAGCTTCTTCTCAAGCAGCTGTTTCAACATCCACTCCCAGGTCGGCGAGCACGCGGGTGCGTTGCTCCACAACAGAGGCCCGGCGGCGCGGGCGGGGCAGGTCGACGTGGTGCGTGGCGACGATCCGGCCCTCGTCGAGCACGAGGATCCGGTCGGCCAGCAGCAACGCCTCGTCGACGTCGTGCGTCACGAGCAGCACGGCGGGCCGGTGCTTGGCCCACAGGTCTTCCACAAGGTGGTGCATGGCGAGGCGGGTCAACGCGTCCAGCGCGCCGAACGGTTCGTCCAGCAGCAGCACGTCGGGTTCGCGGACCAACGCCCGCGCGAGCGAGACCCGTTGCGCCTCGCCACCGGACAACGTCAGCGGCCACGCGTCGGCGTGATCCGGCAACCGCACCTCTCGCAGCGCCTTCAAGGCGATCGCGCGGCCGTCCGGCTTGTGCAGGCCCAACGCGATGTTGCGCCAGACCTTGCGCCACGGCAGCAGCCGCGGCTGCTGGAACGCGATCGACACCGCACCGGAGACGCGTGCTTCGCTGTCGATCTCTCGATCGAGGCCGGCCAGGATCCGGAGCAACGTCGACTTGCCGCAGCCGCTGCGCCCGAGCAGCGCCACGAACTCGCCCGGCGCGATCTCCAGGTCGATGCCGTCCAGCACCGTCCGCGCACCGAAAGCCTTGCGCAGACCGCGAATGCTCACCGGGTTCGCCATCGCAGGACCCTCCTCTCCAGCAACCGCACCAGCGCGTCGGTGGTCAGGCCGAGCAGCGCGTAGACCACGAGGCCGACGACCACGACGTCGGTGCGGAGGAACTCGCGGGCGTTGTTGATCAGGAAGCCGAGCCCGGCGTCGGCGTTGATCTGCTCGCCGACGATCAGCGACAACCAGGCCGTGCCGAGCGCGATCCGCAGTCCCACCATGGTTTGCGGCACCGCGGACGGCAGGACGACGTGCACGATCCGTTCGAGCCGGCTGTAGCCCAGGACTCTCGCGGCCTCGACGAGGCCGGGATCCGTCTGTCTGATGCCCGAGTGCAGGTTGAGGTACAGAGGGAAGGCCACACCGGACGCCACCAGCGCGAGCTTGGGTTCCTCGCCGATGCCGAACCACAGGATGAACAACGGGATCAGGCCGAGGTGCGGCAGCGTCCGCACCATCTGGACCGGAGGATCCAGCAACGTCTCACCCCACCGGGAAAGACCGGAAACCAGGCCCAGTGCGACGCCGACGACGCCGCCGATGAGAAATCCGAAGAAAACGCGGCCGAGGGAAACAACGAATGCGTCCGCCAATTGGCCATCCGCGATCAGCTCACCGGCCGACTGTGCGACGGTGAGCGGAGAGGCCAGTTTCTCGGGCGAAAGCACACCCGTTGAGCTGGCCAGTTGCCACAGAAGGACCAGCGCGACAGGGCTGATCCAGCGCAGCTGCAGCGCGGGTTTCCGAGCAAGAGAAAGGGCCACGGCCCGAATTACAGGCGGAGCCGTGGCCCTTCGTCAACGACGCCCAAATCGTGAAAAAGCGTCGTACCTGGAGATAATCTGTGTCAGCCGAGAACGTCGTGGCGGACGATCGTCTGGTCGCGGCCGGGGCCAACGCCGATCGCCGACACGCGGGCACCGATGATGCTCTCCAGGTACTCGACGTAGGCCTTGGCGTTGGCCGGCAGCTCGTCGAACGTGCGGCAGTGCGAGATGTCCTCGAACCAGCCCGGCAGCTCCTCGTACACCGGCACGGCGTGGTGCACGTCGGTCTGCGTCATCGGCATCTCGTCGACGCGGCGACCGTCCACTTCGTACGCGACGCAGACGGGCACCTTCTCCAGGCCCGACAACACGTCGAGCTTGGTGAGGAAGTAGTCGGTGATGCCGTTGACGCGCGAGGCGTACCGGGCGATCACGGCGTCGAACCAGCCGGTGCGGCGCGAACGGCCGGTGGTGACACCGAACTCACCGCCCTGCTTGCGCAGGTACTCGCCCTGGTCGTCGTTGAGCTCGGTCGGGAACGGACCGGAGCCGACGCGGGTCGTGTAGGCCTTCAGGATGCCGATCACGGTGCTGATGCGGGTCGGCCCGACACCGGAACCGACCGTCGCGCCACCCGACGTCGGGTTGGACGACGTGACGAACGGGTAGGTGCCGTGGTCGACGTCGAGCAGGGTGCCCTGCGAGCCCTCCAGCACGACGATCTCGCCGCGGTCGAGCGCCTGGTTGAGCAGCAGGCGGGTGTCGGCGATGCGGTGCACGAAGTGCTGACCCCGCTCGAGCACCTGGTCGACGACCTGGTCGGGGTCGAGCGCCTTGCGGTTGTAGACCTTGACCAGCACCTGGTTCTTGAAGTCCAGGGCCGCCTCGACCTTCTGCCGGAGGATCTTCTCGTCCAGCAGGTCCTGCACGCGCACGCCGACGCGGGCGAGCTTGTCCTGGTAGGCGGGCCCGATGCCGCGGCCGGTAGTGCCGATCTTCGCCTTGCCCAGGTAGCGCTCGGTCACCTTGTCGATGGCCACGTGGTACGGCATGATCAAGTGCGCGTCCGACGAGATCAGCAGGCCGCTGGTGTCGACGCCCTTCTCCTCAAGGCCCGCGAGCTCCTCGAGCAGCACGCCGGGGTCGACCACGACACCGTTGCCGATGACGTTGCGCACACCGGGCGTGAGGATGCCGGACGGGATGAGGTGCAGGGCGAACTTCTGGCCGTCCGGGAGGACCACGGTGTGACCCGCGTTGTTGCCACCCTGGTAGCGGACGATCCACTGGACACGCTCACCGAGGATGTCGGTGGCCTTGCCCTTGCCCTCATCGCCCCACTGGGCACCGATCAGCACGACGGCCGGCATGTGAAACTCCAAGCGCTTGGACTGGTTCGAGCGAACGCCGGTAAGCGAGGGTAGACCAGGAGATGACCGTGCACGGAATCGTGTTGGCCTGCGGAAACTCGCAGTTGCCAATGATCACTCAACGTGACGACGTCCACGTCGTCCCGTCCCGCCCCGGCAAGGATCACGTAGATCAACATCTGGACGCGGACCGGCTCATCGTGGTGGGTACGGACGCCGACCTCGCCGCCGTCGCACTGCGGTTGCTGCGCAAGGAAAAGCTGGGCTCGGTAGCGCTCGGTTACGTACCGGTCGGCAACTCGCCGGTCGCCGCACTGTGGGGCATCTCGACCGACCCCGCCCGCGCGCTGGACATCGCCCGGAACGGTGACGTAGATCCCGTCCCGTTCGTCCGCGACGACGTCGGCGGCGTGCTGGTGGGCCTCGGCGTTCTCTCACCCGTCCGTGGCGTCGGCTACAGCGACGCGGACAACGTGCTGCGCGGGCAGGCCTCGCGGATCGAGTGCACCCCGGACCCGGAAGGCGGCTTGGGCCTCGTGGTGCGAATTGTCAACAAGCGCCTGATCGGCTCCCGAATCCGCGAAAGCCGCCCCCGCGCCTTCCAGCTCGGCTGCCTCCCCACGACAGCCGTTTTGGATGGTCACAAGCACCCGCGCCCGGTCGACAAGTGGACCTGGTACCGCCACACCGAGGACTTGAGGCTGGTTCGAGGCCTCTAGCCGTGCACCGTCGTTCATCCGAGTGTCACCCAAAGGCATTGCCTAATTCCACAATGTAACCAAGGGTGGTCCCGAAACTTCCAACAAGGAAGGTCGGGATGATGTCAAAAGTTAACCGAACCATCGGTGTTCTCGTTGCCGCAGTGGCACTCACCGTTGGTTTTGTTTCCCCTGCACTTGCGGCTCCACCCGGAATCCCTCCATTGGAGACCGCGCGAACGCAACTGGCCGGTCTGACCGTCCGGGCCGACGGCCCGATGACGGGCTACTCACGCAGCAAGTTCCCGCACTGGATCACCAAGCCGGGCACCACCTGCAACACCAGGGAGGAGGTGCTCAAGCGGGACGGCACGAACGTGGTGACCGACTCTTCGTGCGCCGCCAGGTCGGGCACCTGGAAGTCCCCGTACGACGGCGCGACCTGGACCGCGGCTTCGGACGTGGACATCGACCACGTAGTGCCCCTGGCGGCCGCCTGGCGGTCGGGCGCGGCCTCCTGGACGCAGGAGCGACGCCAGAAGTTCGCCAACGACCTGGAGCACCCGCAACTCATCGCGGTGACCGACAACGTCAACCAGGCCAAGGGCGACCAGACCCCGGCCACCTGGAAGCCTCCGCTGCGGTCCTACTGGTGCACTTACGCCAAGATGTGGGTACGTGTTAAGGACGAGTACGGACTAAGCGTGAACCAGGCGGAGAAGGCGGCGTTGACAGACATGCTCGGTACCTGCTGATGGCCACACTCTCCACGCTTTTCGTGGCAGGCCCCGGTGGCGTGATGACCGACGAGGTCGGCGTCGTCACCGGCGACCTGGAACTGTGCACAGAACTCTCCGACGACGGAAAGCTCCGCGCACTGGTCCGCTACGAGGGCGCGGAGGAGTGGTACGCCATCACGGGCGGTTCGTGCGTCCTGGCTGATCCTCGCGATCACGAGCCGGTTCACTCGCTTCTCCACGGCCTGCTGAACCGGCCGGAGGGCTGAGCGGCGGCAACGCCTCCATCGCCTCGCTCCGACTCAGCCCGGTCGCCTGCAGCAGATCCACCGCGACACTCCGGATCTGCGCCAGCACGACCTTGGACGAGAACCCGTCCCCACCGAGACGCCGCGCGGTGAGATGCCGCGCGGCGTCTCGCACGGCTTCCCTGGTCTGCTTGGGCGTCCGCCCCTTCTCCAGCTCGCTCTTGAGGCAGTCGACGGCGTCCGCGTAGTCCTTCAAGACCTCCGGCACGCCGCCGGGAATCTCCTCGCCCGCCTTGAGCGCCGCCATGCTCCTGCGGGCCAGCACGCGCGTGTTGCGGATCGCGTAGTCCACGGGCCCGGCCGCCGTGTGATACCTGCCGAGCTCGTCCTTGGACCGCCACCGGATGGGCGCGATCTTCGTGATCTCACTCCCGGTCTGCAGCGCCGTCTTGAAGTCGTCGATCGTGCCCTGACTGGTCCGCAGCTCCGCGAGCACCCCAGCGGCCTTGACCGCGTCCTTCTCCGCCAGGGCCTCCGCGAGGTTCCGCAACGCCCCGCTGAGCGTGTTCGCGAGCACCTTCAACTGCCGCTGTGCCACGGTGACCGGGTTGGCAGGCAACAACGCCGCCACCGCGAGCCCGACGAGCCCTCCGGTCAACGCGTCGATCATCCGGTCGAACCCACCGCCCGCGCTGGGCGGCAGCAACGTGGCGACGAGAACCGCACTGCTCCCGGCCTGCAACGCGATGACCGAGCCACCGTCCAACAACACCGCCGCCGACATCGCCAGCGCCACGACCAGCGCGATCTGCCAGGGCCCACTGCCGATCCACGCGATCAGCACGTCCCCGACCCCGACGCCGACCGACACTCCGACGACGAGCTCACTGACCCGCCGCAGCCGCTGCCCCAACGAAACCCCGAGGCACACAACCGCGGCAATCGGCGCGAAGAACGGGTGCTGATGCCCAACGACAAGCGTCGCCACAACCCACGCAAGGCCAGCCGAGAGGGCAGTCTGAACGATCACCAACGCAGCCCCGCGCCACCGCGTCAGCGCACGCCCGACCGCTTCCCTGACCGCACCCACCACTCACCCCGACTCGGCTGGCTCCTGTCTGAGCCGTCAGTCTTGGTGCAACAACCGCGAGGCACAACCTGCGTTGCCTCACAGCGACGGTGGGGTGGGTTCCGTCACGGCGGGACCCACCCCGGAGCAGCCCTAAACCAGCCCGAGAGCGGCAGGAGCCTTGGGATCGGAGTCAGCCAGGAACTGAGAGCACCGGTTCCACTCCTCGTCCTCCCCGATCTCCCGAGCAGCCCGAGCCAGCGCGGCGAGCGCCCGCAAAAACCCCTGGTTGGGCCGGTGATCCCACGGCACAGGCCCAAAACCCTTCCAGCCCGACCGACGCAACTGGTCGAGCCCACGGTGGTAACCCGTGCGGGCATAGGCGTAAGCGGCGACCGGGTCGCCGGCGTGCAGCGCACGTTCGGCCAGCAAGGCCCAAGCCTCAGAAAAGTCCGGATAGGCCCGCACGATCTTGGCCGGATCCGTACCACCATCAGCGGCGGCCTGCGCCTCAGGACGGTCAGGAAGACGAGTCGGCTCTGGCCCGAGGAGGTTCTCAACCATGCGGCCATCGTGCCGCACAACCCGAAGCTAGGAGATGAAGACCCTCATGACGGCGGCCACGACGGCCAGCAGCAACGCGGTCACGAGCACCCCAGCGATGATCTTCTTGTTCATGGCCGAGCATGGTTCCGCGCTAGCCCGTCCAGATCAACGCTGTTCACCCGAACGTGCATACGAATCGGAAACATCAGGGTAAAACCAGGGTGAGTTCGCCTACCTGGAACCACGACCAGCGCTCATGATGTTCGGATGATTCAGGGGGTAAGGCAGTTCCGGGACCAGTACTGGGAGCGGGGCGCGCCGGGCAGGGAGACACCGGCAGCGCTCACCAGGCAGCTCTACCGGCTGTGGCTCGCAGGCCTGGTGCTCAAGCTGATCGGGTCCTCGTGGGACGTCTCGTGGCACTTCAAGTGGCTGCGCGACGACCTGGCGCCGCCGCACCTGATCAACACCGTCGGCACGGTGATCGTGGTGGGGCTGACGTTGTTCCACACGTTCACCGGGTACGGCGTGGACAAGCTGACCGTCAGGCTGATGCAGGCCGGGTGCGGGATCTTCCTCGTCGCCCTGCCGATCGACGTGATCAACCATCGGATCAACGGGCTCGACATCACGAGCTGGTCCGGGTCGCACGCGCTGCTCTACCTGGGCACGGCGGTCATGCTGGCCGGCGCGATCCGCGGGTGGACGAAGTACTTCCCCGAGGGCAACGCCAGGACGTTCGGGCTCGTGGCGCTGTGGTTCTTCTTCCTGGAGAACGTCTGGTTCCCCAACCAGCACCAGGAGTACGGCGTGCGCGCGCTGCAGGCCTGGGACAACGGCAGGCCAGAGGCCGAGCCGATCCTGCTGCAGTTCGCCGCCGACCAGCTCGGCGTGCCGATCGGGCGGGAGGCGGTCGTGCACTTCGCGCTGCCGATCGCGGACTGGGTCTACCCGGTGTGGGGGCTGGTCGCGGCGGCCATCGTGCTGGTGATCGCGCGGCGCACGATCGACAAGCCGTGGGCTGCCACGGCCGTTGCCGGCGGTTACGTCGCTTATCGGTGCCTGATCTGGCCGTTGCTCGCGGGCATCGACTTCCCGAAGTCCGCGGTGCCGCTGTTCCTGATCCTCGTGGGGCTCGCGATCGACGCGGCGCACGTGGTCAAGATGCCCACGCCGGCCGCGGCCGTGCTGGGGTCGGCGGCCGTCACGACGGTCGGTTACGTCGGCATCTGGTTCCAGCAGGAGTTCCTGTGGGGGCCGCCGATCTCGTTCTCGTCGGCGGCGGTCACGGCCGTGCTGCTGGCGGTGCTCTGGACGTTCGGCGACCTGATCATCCACCGCCCAGAGGCGCAACTGCTCGCCTCGCGCCTCAAACTGAGCTAGCAAAGTACGCGGGGAGCTTTCGTACTCTCTGAGAGTACGAAAGCTCCCCGCGTACGCTCGGAAATCAGCCCGCGATCATGCGGCCCGACGACTTCAGGTGCTCGCACGCCTGGGCGATGCGGGCGGCCATGGCCTGCTCAGCTGCCTTGAGGTAGCTGCGCGGGTCGTAGGTCTTCTTGTTGCCGACCTCGCCGTCGATCTTCAGCACACCGTCGTAGTTGGTGAACATGTGCGCCGCGATCGGGCGGGTGAAGGCGTACTGCGTGTCCGTGTCGATGTTCATCTTGATGACGCCGTACGACACGGCCTCGTGGATCTCCTCCAGCAGCGAGCCGGAGCCGCCGTGGAAGACGAGGTCGAACGGCTTCGAGCCGGCCGGCAGACCCAGCTTCTCCGCCGCCACGTCCTGGCCCTGCTTGAGGATCTCCGGACGCAGCTTCACGTTGCCCGGCTTGTACACGCCGTGCACGTTGCCGAACGTCGCGGCGAGCAGGTAGCGGCCCTTCTCACCGGCGCCGAGCGCGTCGACGGTCTTCAGGTAGTCCTCTGGCGTCGTGTAGAGCTTGTCGTTGATCTCGTTGTCGACGCCGTCCTCCTCGCCGCCCACGACGCCGACCTCGATCTCGAGGACGATCTTCGCCTTGGCGGAGAGGTCGAGCAGCTCGCTCGCGATCTGGAGGTTCTCCTCCAGCGGCACGGCCGAGCCGTCCCACATGTGCGACTGGAAGAGCGGGTTGCCGCCCTTGTCCACCCGCTCCTGGCTGATCGCGATGAGCGGACGCACGTACCCGTCGAGCTTGTCCTTCGGGCAGTGGTCGGTGTGCAGCGCGATGTTCACCGGGTACTTCGCCGCGACGACGTGCGCGAACTCCGCGAGCGCCACAGCGCCGGTCACCATGTCCTTGACCTTGGTGCCCGAGGCGAACTCGGCACCACCGGTCGAGATCTGGATGATGCCGTCGCTCTCGGCTTCGGCGAATCCGCGCAGAGCCGCGTTGAGAGTCTCCGACGACGTGACGTTGATCGCGGGATAGGCGAACTCGTTCGCCTTGGCCCGGTCCAGCATCTCCGCGTAGACCTCGGGGGTTGCGATGGGCATCGGTCGTCCTCCTCAGGTGCCCTGAACGCCGTGTCGACCCATCCTACGAGGGTGCGTCGCAGGACGAACGCGGCGGCCAACTCGACGTAGTGCCTGCTCGCGCTACTCGCCGGTACGGGCACACTGGATGACATGGCAACCGCCCGGTGGAACGACAAGATCATCGCTTCGAGCGACGACACGGTCGTCGTCGAAGGCAACCACTACTTCCCCCTCGAGTCCGTGGACGCGTCGGCGCTGAAGCCGTCCGACCACACCAGCTTCTGCCCGTGGAAGGGCACGGCCAATTACTACTCGTTGCAGGTCGACGGCTCCGAGAACGCGAACGCGGCCTGGTACTACGCCGAGCCGAAAGAGGCCGCCGCGCAGATCAAGGGCCGCGTCGCGTTCTGGAAGGGCGTCGAGGTCACGGCCTGAGCCGCAGCGCCTCGGCCAGTTCGGCGTAGTGGCCGTTCAACGACTGGATCGCGACGTGGTCGGCGCCCGCGTCGACGTGCGCACGCAGCTTCGCGGCGACCTGCTCGGAGCTGCCGTGCGCAACCAGTGCGTCGATGAGCCGGTCTGAGCCGGGTGCGGCGACTTCCTCCGCGCTGAAGCCCCAGCGCTGCCAGCTGTTCGTGTAGTTGGTGAGCGTGAAGTAGTACGCCAGTTGCTCTCGTGCGATCGCGCGGGCGGCCTCCGGGTCCTCCTCGACGACGACCGTGACCTCCGGCGCGAGGAGCTTGCCGCCGAGCACCTCGCGCGCCTGCGCGGTGTGCTCGACCGGCACCAGGTACGGGTGGGCGCCCGCCGTGCGGTCGGCCGCGAGCTTCAGGACCTTCGGGCCGAGCGCGGCGAGCAGCAGCCGGTCGGCGGGCACGTCCAGCCGATCGAGGTACGACACCAGCTTCGGATACGGCTTCTCGTAGGCCTGGTCGATCTGCTTGTGGCCGACGCCGATGCCGAGCACCAGCCGGTCGCTGCCGATCCGGTGGAACGACCGCGAGACGTCCTCCGGCTCGGTCTGCCACACGTTGATGATGCCGGTCGCGATGGTCATCGACGTGGTGGCGCCGAGCAGCCGCTCCGGCAGCGCCAGGTCCGACTCGGGCGAGCTGCCGAGCCAGAACGTGCCGTAGCCGAGCGACTCCAGCTCGGCGACCTCGTCGACCCGGTCCGCCCACTGGAACCGCGAACCCCAGGCCCCGAACTTCCCCAAATTCTCGCTCATGTCGGTCACCAACAAGGACTACGTTCGGGTTATGCCGATCTTGAGCACAACCGACCTGAACGTGTCCCGCCTCTGCCTGGGCGGCAACGTGTTCGGCTGGACCGCCGACGAGGACCAGTCGTTCGCCGTGCTCGACGCCTACGCCGCGGCGGGCGGCAACTTCATCGACACCGCCGACGTGTACTCGGCCTGGGCGGAAGGCAACTCCGGCGGCGAGTCGGAGACGATCATCGGCAAGTGGCTGGCCAAGCGCAGCGACCGCGACCAGATCGTGGTGGCGACGAAGGTCGGCATGCTCGCCGGGTTCAACAACCAGAAGCGCGACACGATCCTGACCAGCGCCGAACGCTCGTTGAAGCGCCTCGGTGTCGACCACATCGACCTCTACTACAACCACCTCGACGACCCGAACACGCCGCTCGAGGAAACGTTGGCCGCCTACGACCAGCTCGTGAAGGACGGCAAGGTCCGCTACGTCGCCGCGTCCAACTTCAGCGCCGAACGGCTGGCGCAGGCGCTCGAGATCCAGGAGCGCGAGGGCTTCGCGAAGTTCGTCGCGTTACAGCCCGAGTACAACCTGGTGAGCCGCGACAAGTTCGAGGGCGACGTGCAGGACGTCGTCGCGAGGAACGGCCTCGCGACCGTCCCGTACTTCGGCCTCGCCAGGGGATTCCTCACCGGCAAGTACCGGCCGGGGGTCGAGGTGCGGAGCCCTCGGGCGGGCGCGGCCTCGAAGCACCTCGACGAGCACGGCCTGCAGGTGCTGGAGGTGCTCGACGACCTGGCCGAGACGCACCAGACCACGGTGGCCGCGGTGGCGCTGGCGTGGCTCGCCCAGCAGCCGACGGTGGTCGCGCCGATCGCGTCCGCCAGGACGTTGGAGCAGCTCAGCGACCTGACGCCGCTCCTGGACTTCGAACTCACCCAGGCCGAGGTGGACCGCCTCAGCGCAATTTAACTTGTCAGTAGCTTACTGGGAGTAGGTTGCGTTACCGTGACGGCATGGACGTCACGGGCAAGGTGGTACTGATCACCGGCGCGGCCAGGGGCATCGGCGCCGAGGTGGCGAGGCAACTGGCCGCGCGCGGGGCTCGTCTCGCGCTCGTCGGGCTCGAGAAGGCCCAGCTCGAAGAGGTGGCACGACAGGCAGGCGGCAGGGCGTGGGAAGCCGATGTCACGGACTGGGACGCCCTCGAGACCGCGTTCCAGGAGGTCGCCGAGCACTTCGGCGGTATCGACGTCGTCATCGCGAACGCGGGCATCGCGGCCACGGGGTTCGTGCGTTCCATGGCCCCGAAGGCCTTCGAACGGGTCGTCGAGGTCAACCTGCTCGGTGTGTGGCGCACGGTCCGCACGGCGCTGCCGCACCTGATCCGCAGCCGCGGCTACTGCCTGGTCGTGTCGTCATTGGCGGCGATCGTGCACATCCCCGGCAACGCGGCCTACTCCGCGGCCAAGGCGGGCTGTGAAGCGTTTGCGGACAGCCTGCGGGCCGAGGTCAGGCACCTGGGCGTCGACGTCGGCACCGCGTACTTCTCATGGATCTCCACGGACATGGTCGACAGCGCCGACGAGCACCCGGTGTTCGGCAAGCTCCGCAAGGGCATGCCAGGCCTGGCGGGCAAGAAGTACCCGGTCCGCGACGTCGGCAAGGCAGTCGTGCGGGGCGTCGAGAAACGTGCGAAGGCGGTCCACGTCCCCGGCTGGGTGGGCGCGCTCAAGTACTTCCGCGCGTTCACACCGATGGTCGTGGACCGCCAGGCGGTCGAAGAGGTGGCCGACGCCGACCGGCAGATGGCCGCCTCGGACACCTCAGGGCTCGTCGGGCCGGGTGGTCAGGCCGCTAGTCGTTGAGCCAGCGACCGAGCACGGGAGTCCACTCGCGGATCTTCCACTCGGTGATGACGTTCGCGGGCGTGTACGGGTCGGCGGCGATGAACTCCTTCAGCGCCGGCTCGTCCGCCGCCTCGTAGATGATCAACGCGCCGGAGTCGTCCGCGTACGGACCGGCGCCGAGGACCACGCCCTTCTCCGCGAGAGAGGCGATGTACTCGCGGTGCGACGGGCGAACCGCGAGACGCTTCTCGGTATCGGGACCGAACACCAATTCGACTGCAAAGCGGGCCATGCGACCACCGTAGCGACGGTGACCGGTACCGTCCTACCTTGTGGCTGGCGACGAAACCCCGCGCAGCGTGCAGGACACCCTGACCAACCTGCGAATCAAGGACGGCGTCGCAGGACCTCCCACGGGGCCTCTGACGCTCGAAGACCTGTACAAGCAACACCGCATGCGCCTGATCCGGCTCGCGCTGCTGCTGGTGGACGAGCCCGCGACGGCGGAGGACGTGGTGCAGGAGGCCTTCACGGGCCTGCACCGCAACTGGAAGGGCCTGCGCGACGCCCAGGCTGCGGTGGGCTACCTCCGCACGGCCGTGGTCAACGGCTCGCGGAGCGTGCTGCGCCGGCGCAAGACCGCGCGCGACTACACGCCGCCGCACGTCGCCAACGCCCGTTCGGCCGAGTCGCTCGCGATGCTGACCGCCGAGCACCAGGCCGTGGTCAAGGCCCTGCAGCAGCTGCCGCCGCGCCAGCGCGAGGTCCTCGTGCTGCGCTACTACGGCGACCTGTCCGAGGCCGAGATCGCCGAGGCGACCGGCATCTCGAAGGGCACCGTGAAGTCGACGGCGTCTCGGGCTCTGGACGCACTCCAGAAGATCATGGCGGGATAGCGGAAGTCGTTTTGCCCGGTAGGGGCGGTTCCGGTGTGCGGGAACACGCCCCAATCCGGTACTTGGTATAGACCAATAGGGCGTCGATGCCGCAGGATCAGTCCTCGTGGCACGCAGACACGTGGTCGCCGTCGACATCGGCGGCACCGAAACCAAGGCGGCTCTGGTCACCGGGACCTCGCAGGAGGTAGCGGCGCACAAGCACGCCCGCCGCGCGACCCCCGGCGAGCTGGAGCCGCTCCTCGCCGTGATCGCCGAGCTCGTCGACGAGCTCAGGCACGCCTCGGAGCACGAGATCGACGCCGTGGGGATCGTGGCGCCGGGCATCGTGGACGAGGCCAACGGCGTCGGCGTGTACACGACCAACCTGCCGTGGGACCAGTTCGCGTTCAGCACCGTCATGACGGAACGGCTGGGCGTCCCCGTCGCGTTCGGACACGACGTCCGCGCGGCCGGGCTCGCCGAGTGCCGCATGGGTGCCGCGAAGGACCTCCGCAATGCGGTGATCATGCCCATCGGCACCGGCATCGCCGGCGCGCTGCTGCTCGACGGCAAGATCTTCAGCGGCGACGGCTACGCGGGTGAGATCGGACATGTGAACGTCGGCCACGGCGTGCCCTGCGCGTGTGGCCAGATCGGCTGCGTGGAGACAGTGGCGTCCTCCGCGGCGATCGCCCGCCGGTACACCGCACGTACCGGCACCCCCGTCAACGGTGCCGCCGAAGTCGCACGCAGGGTGGCCGACGGGGAGCAGGACGCCGTCGCCGTGTGGCACGAGGCCGTGGACGCGCTCGCCAGGGGAATCCTGGTGTTGGCGACGCTGCTCGGCCCTGAAGCCGTCGTGCTCGGTGGCGGGCTCGCACTCGCAGGAGACCTGCTGGTGGAGCCGTTGCGGGACAGGCTGGACGGGCTGATCGCCTTCCAGCGCCGACCGGAGCTGCGGCTCGCGGCGCTCGGCGACGAGGCGGGCTTCCTCGGCGCGGCGCTGCTGGCCATCGACATGCTGGAGGCGTCATGAGCACGTGGGGTGGACCTGTCGACGTGACCCTGACCAATGGTCGGGTCGTCACGCCGGACAGGGTGCTCGAGAACGGGTGGGTGAGCGTCAGGGACGGCCGGATCGCCGCCGTCGGCGAGGGCACCGCGCCGGACGGCCCGACGACCGACGTCGGTGGCGGCACGATCGTGCCCGGCTTCGTCGACATCCACTGCCACGGTGGCGGCGGGGACGCGTTCACCAGCAGCGATCCCGCGAAGGTGCGCAGGGCCGCCGCGGCTCACCGCAAGCACGGCACGACGACGATGCTCGCCTCGCTGGTGTCGCGGCCCGTGCCGGAGCTCGCCGACCAGGTCTCCGCGCTGGCCGAGCTGGTCCAGGAGGGCGTGGTCGCGGGGGTGCACCTCGAAGGTCCGTTCCTGTCCGCGGCACGGTGCGGCGCGCACGACCCGGCCATCCTGTGCCCGCCGGAGCAGACCGCGGTGACGAAACTGCTCGACGCGGGCAAGGGCACGGTCCGGATGATCACCATCGCCCCCGAGCTGGAGGGCGCGGTCAGGGCCGTGCGCCAGCTGGTGGACTCGGGCGTCATCGCGGCCATCGGCCACACCGACGCGACCGAGGCGCAGGTCCGCCCTGCTGTCGACGCGGGTGCCACCGTGGCCACGCACCTGTTCAACGGCATGCGTCCGCTGCATCACCGCGAGCCCGGCCCGATCGGCGCGCTGCTGGACGACGAACGCGTCACCGTCGAGCTCATCTGCGACCTCGTGCACCTGCACCCGACCGCGGTCCGCCTGGCCGCGCGTCACGCCGGTCCGAAGCGCACGGTCCTCATCACCGACGCCATCGCGGCCGCCGGTGTCGGCGACGGCGTGTACGACATCGGCGGGCTGGAGGTCCGCGTCGTCGACGGCGTTCCGACGCTCGCCGGTGGCGTGTCGCTCGCGGGCAGCACGCTGACGATGGACATGGCGTTCCGCAACGCCGTCAACTCCTGCGGGCTGTCGCTCGTGGAGGCCGCGTACGCGACCGCGACCCGCGGCGCGGAGCTGCTCGGCCTCGACACGGGCAAGCTGCAGCAGGGATGCGCGGCCGACCTCGTCGTGCTGGATGCAGAATTGAAGCCGAGGGACGTGATGGTCAAGGGCGAGTGGGTCAAGGACTAGGTGGATGGCTGACGATCCGGAACGGTTGGTGACCGACGCGTTGCGAGCGCAGGCGACCAGCACGAATGCCGGATTTGCCGTACCTGTCCCGGTTCGCGACGAGCGCCCGGCACCCATGTCCGCGTGGCTGGTGCTGGGCCTCGCACTGCTGTTGGGCCTGGCAGCGGGCACGGTGGCCGCAGTGATCACCCTCAGCTGACCTGTACCGTTGTGGCCGTGACGATTGCATTGGGCCCTGACTGGCTGGATCCCGAAAAACTGCTGACGATGCTCGGCCCGTGGATGCTCGTCGGGCTTTGCTTGATCGTCTTCGCCGAGTGCGGTCTGCTCGTCGGGTTCTTCCTGCCGGGCGACTCGCTGCTGTTCACGGCGGGTCTCTTCGTCGCGGCAGGGCACATCTCGACGCCGCTCTGGCTCGTCTGCGCGCTGCTGACGGTGTGCGCGTTCGTCGGCAACGTCTGCGGCTACTACATCGGCCGCAAAGCCGGTCCGGCGCTGTTCAACAAGCCGGAGTCGAAGATCTTCAAGAAGGAGTACGTCGACAAGACGCAGGAGTTCTTCGACAAGTACGGCGCGCGCGCCATCGTCCTCGCGCGGTTCGTGCCGATCGTCCGCACGTTCATCACCGCGATGGCCGGCGTCGGGCGCATGGACCCGAAGAAGTACTTCACCTACTCCGCGATCGGCGGTGTGGCGTGGGCGGCGGGTCTGACCGTGCTGGGCTACTTCCTCGGTCAGGTCGAGTTCATCCGCAAGAACCTCGAACTCACGCTCGTCGCGATCGTGCTGCTCTCGGTCATCCCGATCATCTTCGAGGTGATCAAGGCTCGCAAGGAGAAGAAGTCGCTCGTGCAGGAAGAGGCGGACGACATCACCCAGGTCATGGACGCCCAGGTCCACCAGGACGACGCGACGCAGGTCATCCCGCGCGTCGAGCGCTGACGCACTGAGGCCCGCGTCACAGCGGGCCTTTTTGCCGGCGCGATTTGAATACAGAGCTGTACTGTATTCGTATGGTTACTATCGCGGGGGCGGGTCCGACCGGCTTGGCGCTGGCGTGCGGACTCCGGCAGTTCGGGGTGGATGTGCGGATCGTGGACGCGGCTGCGGGCCCGGCCACGACATCGCGGGCGCTGGGGGTGCAACCACGTGGCGCCGAGGTGCTGGCACGACTGGGAGCGCTGGGCGACCTGCCGGACAAGGCGGTCCGGCTGCGGTCGTTGCGACTCAACGGCAAGGTCGCGCTGGACATGGAGTTCCTGCGCGACGCCGGCCAGCTGATCGTGTCGCAGGCGTGGGTGGAGGAACGGCTGCGCGACCGGCTGTCGGCGCTGGGCGTGGAGATCGAGTGGAACACGCCGGTCTCGTCGGTGTCGGAGTGGGACTGGCTGGTCGGCTGCGACGGCGCGCACTCCGCCGTGCGGAAGATGGCGGGGATCGCCTTCGAAGGCGAGTCGGTGATGGAGAACTTCCTGCTGCGAGACGTCTACGGGGAGTGGGATCTCGACCGCGAGTCGATCCACCTGTTCGTCGACGGGTCGGCGATCACGAGCGTCTTCCCGTTGCCCGGTGGGATCTGGCGGGTGATGTCACCGAACGGCGAGCGGTGGACGCCGGGGCCGATCGACGAGGTGGAGTGGGAGTCGACGTTCCGCATCCACCGGCGGCAGGCGGCGACCTACCGGCGCGGGAACGTGCTGCTGGCGGGCGACGCCGCGCACATCCACAGCCCGTTGGGCGGTCAGGGCATGAACACGGGGCTGGGCGACGCCGACAACCTCGCCTGGAAGCTCGCTCTGGTGGTGCAGGGCAGGGCTTCCGAGCGGTTGCTCGACACCTACGAAGCCGAGCGTCGTCCTGTCGGGGCACAAGTGCTCGCGTCGACCACGCCGGCGACGCGGTTGGTGATGGGCTCCGGTGTGGTGAGCCGGACCGTGCGGGATCGGCTGTTGTGGCCGGTGCTGAACCTCCCGGTCGTGCAGCGGCAGCTCGTGCGGTTCACGTCGCAGCTCGACGTGAAGTACTCGGGGCCGCTGGCGGTCGGACGGCGCGGCGGCGAACGGGTGCCGGCGTTCACGCGCATCGGCAGGTGGGTGCTGGCGGGACCGTCGACCTGCCTGGAGGCGGCCCGCGGCCGGCTGGGGGATGTCGTGCACCATGAACGCGCCGGCGAGACGCTGCTGGTGCGCCCGGACGGGCACCTGGCGTGGCGCGGCCCCTCGAATCCGGAAAGGCTTGCCGCGTGGCTGAACGAAGTGCTGGGCGTCCCCGCGACCCCGAGGCGGACAACGCGATCCTGAGCGCGGCTTTCGAGCTGTTCCTGGAACGCGGCCTCGACGGCACGTCGATCGAGCAGGTGGCCCGTCGCGCGGGCGTGACCCGTGCGACGGTCTACCGCCGCTTCGCCACGAAGGAAGACCTGCTGTTCAGCGTGATCGAGCTGCCGCGCGAGGTCGCGGCGCTCGATCCGGAACGGATTCTCGTGGCGCCGCCGGAGGAGACGGTCAGGGGCTGGGCCGCGCTGCTGTCGACGCCCACGTCGGTCCAGCTGCTGCGCCGGATCGTCGGTGCGTCAGCGGACAACTTCGAGCTGATGAAGCGGTACTGGGAGCTGTTCATCGCGCCGCGCAGGGCCGCGCTGAAGGAGATGCTGCGTCCCGGATTTCCGCCCGGTACCGACCTCGGCCTCGTGCTGGACATGGTCGGAGGTGCGCTTTTCTACCACTCGCTGACCAACCCGGAGCAGCACACGGCGGAGGAGCTGGAGGCGTATCTGAAGTCGCTGTTGCGGCAGGTCGGCTACCACCCCTAGGTTGCTTTGGTCCGAATCACTTGCGGTGGAGACCAGGATGTCGTTGCTCCGCAAGGGATTCCAGTCGCGCCCGAGCTCGTGGAGCTGGGCGCCAGCCCTCTCTGGGCACCGGAAGCACGTGCGGTGCTTGAGGATTTGAGTCTGACGTAACGTCAAGGTGTTGGTTGAACGGCATGACTGACACCACTCGACGTGAAGTGCTGGGCTGGCTGGCCGGGCTCGGTGCGGCGGCGGGCATCGGCCTGTTCGCACCGGGTCACGCCAGCGCGTCCGTCGGCGTCACCGCACTGCGAGGCGTCACCCTCGTCGACTCCTCGCGCGTCTGCCCGAACGCCACCATCGTGCTGGCGGACAACAAGATTCTCGCGGTCGGCTCGCGCGACCTGCCGTTGCCACGCGGCGCGACAGTGTTGGACCTGCCGGGCAAGTTCGTCATCCCCGGCTTGTGGGACATGCACGTGCACGGCTCGTTCCTGGACCGCGTCACGTTGCCGCTGTGCCTGGTCAACGGCGTGACGGGCATCCGCGAGATGTGGGGTTTCCCGCCGCTCTACGAGCTGCGCGCCCGCATCGACCGCGGCGAGGTCTTCGGCCCGCGGCTCGTCGTGGGCAGCTCGATCATCGACGGCCCGCACTCGACGTTGCCCGGCGCCCTGATCGTCGCGACGCCGGACGAGGGACGCCAGGCCGTGCGCGACGCCAAGACCCAGGGCGCCGACTTCGTGAAGGTGTACTCGTACCTGGACCGCCCGACCCTCGCCGCCATCGCGGACGAGTGTGCGCGGCAGGACATCACGTTCGCCGGCCACTGCTCGAACCACGTGGCGCTGGGCGACGCGAGTTCGTTGGGACAGCGGACGTTCGAGCACATGTACGGCTTGCCGCTCGCGACCAGCTCCCAGGAAACGGAGCTGCGCCAACGGATCGCAGACCTGCCGCTCGACCCGGCCGACCCCTTCGCGTGGTTCAGGCAGGTGCTGGAGCTCGAACGCCGGGCCACGTCGTCGCACAGCCGGAACAAGGCCGTGCAGCTGGCGAGGTTGTTGCGGCGCAACGGATCCGCACTGGTTCCGACGATGGTCGCGATGCGGGTGTACTCGAGCCCGGCCGACCGGTTCGAGAACGACCCGCGGATGAAGTACATGCCGGCCTTCTACCGGGACCTCTGGCGGGACGGCCTGAAGCGGTGGGCTCCGGTCACCCCGCAGGAGATCCGGGAGCAGGCCGAGTTCTTCCGGCGCCGCCAGGAACAGGTCGCGGAAATGCACGAGCTCGGCGTGGAGGTGCTGGTCGGCACGGACGCGGGCAACCCGTACGTGTTCTCCGGGTTCTCGGTGCACGACGAGCTGGAGCTGCTGGTCGAGGCGGGCTTGTCGCCTGGGGCGGCGTTGAGGGCGGGCACGCGGGGCACCCGGCTCACGCCAGGCGGGGAGGCGAACCTCGTCGTGCTGGACGGCAATCCGCTCAAGGACATCCGCCACACGCAACGGATCCACGCGGTGCTGACCCGCGGCCGGGTGCTCGGGTCGGCAGAACGGCAGCAGATGCTCGCGGACGTGGAAAAGGCGGCTCAGGAGCCGATTGGCGCTGTCAGGGCAGGGTGTTGCTGAGCGGCTCCGAAGGAACTCGGGGTCAGAGACTGAACATCGAGCCGGGGTTGAACAGGTTCTCCGGGTCCAGCGCGCGTTTGATGTCGCGGTGGACCCGGAGACCGACCGGTCCGATCTCCTTCGCCAGCCACTCCCGCTTGATCTTGCCGATGCCGTGCTCACCGGTGACCGTCCCGCCCAG
The DNA here is from genome assembly GCF_016907955.1 of Lentzea nigeriaca. Classification (GTDB taxonomy): domain Bacteria; phylum Actinomycetota; class Actinomycetes; order Mycobacteriales; family Pseudonocardiaceae; genus Lentzea; species Lentzea nigeriaca. The sequence goes on from NZ_JAFBCX010000007.1 coordinate 299,990, forward strand.
CGACAGCCCGACTGCGAGGATGTCGTCGAACGCCTTCTGGGCACGGGCGAACTCGTCCTCCGAAGCCGCGTTGTAGACGATCGTCGGGTGCATGTTGCCGTCGCCGGCGTGGCCGACGACGGCGATCTTGAGGTCGACCTCCTTGGAGATGTCCTCGCAGCCCTGGATGAGCTCGGCGATGCGGGTGCGCGGGACGCACACGTCGTCGGTCAGCCAGGAGCCGTAGACCTCCAGCGCGGTCAGCACGGCCCGGCGCGCGGTCAGCAGGTCGCGGCCCTCGTTGATGTCGTGCGTCGCGTAGACGAGGTCGGCCTCGGAGCAGATGGCCTCGATCTGCTGCAGCTCGTGCCGGGCCTGCTCACCGCCCGCGTCGGACTGGCAGATCAGCAGGGCCGCGCAGCCGGGGCCCGCGCCCAGCTCGGTCTTCAGGTACTGCTCCACGGCCTCGATCGAGGTGCGGTCCATGATCTCCATCAGCGACGGGACCAGGCCCTCGCGGACGATCCGGCTGACGGCGGCACCGGCCGTGGTGGTGCTGCTGAACGCGGCGACCAGCGTCGCGGGAGCCTGAGGGAGCGGTTTCAACGCGAGCGTCGCCTTGGTGATCACGCCCAGGGTGCCTTCGGAGCCGATGAAGAGCTTCGTCAGGTCGTAGCCAGCGACACCCTTGACCGTGCGGCGGCCGGTTCTGAGGACCTCGCCGTCGGCCAGGACCACTTCAAGGCCCAGCACCGAATCGGTGGTCACGCCGTACTTCACGCAGCACAGGCCGCCCGCGTTGGTGGAGAGGTTGCCACCGATCGTGCACCAGTCGTAGCTGCTCGGGTCCGGCGGGTAGAACAGGCCGTTCTTCTCGACGGCGCCGCGCAGGTCGAGGTTGATCACGCCCGGCTCGACCACGGCGAGGCGGTTGTCGGCGTCGATCTCGACGATGGCGTCCATCTTGGTCGTGACGAGGACGACGCAGCCGTCGATGGCGTTCGCGGCACCGGAGAGGCCACTGCCGGCGCCACGGGGGACAATGGGGACGTGGTGGCGCGCGCAGGCTCGCACCACCGCTTGGACCTGCTCGGTGTTCAGGGGGAACACCACCGCCAACGGGCTGCCGTCCGGCGCCAACGGCATCATGTCGCGCCGGTAGCTGTCGGTGACGTCGGTGTCGGTGAGAACGCCGGAGTCACCCAGTGCGGCGCGGAGTTCGACGAGCAAGGTCTCCATGCGTTCCACGCTAGTCCGATTCGACTGGTTCACTCGAAGGTGATCTCAGCGGAAGGGGAGTTCACGTGGTGACCCAACGTGCTCAACCAGGATTTCGTCGTCCTGTTAGACCGATGTCGCCGTGCCGCCGGCACAGCACGACGTAGGCTTGGTCACCGTGGCGCATGCTTTCGCCTCGTTGGAGACCGCAGGTCCGGTGGCCGTGTGGGTCATCGTGCTGAGCTTCATCTTCTTCGAGTGCGCGTTCATCTTCGGGTTGTTCCTGCCCGGTGACTCGCTGCTGTTCGCCGCCGGCGTGGTGCTGGCGCAACACAACAGCGAGGTGTCGGCGTGGGCGCTGTCCGGGGTGGCGCTCGTCGTGGCCGTTGTCGGCAACCAGGTCGGCTACTACATCGGCAGGCACACCGGTACGCGCGTGCTCGCCCGCAAGGGCGGCAAGGTGCTGAACCGGCAGAACCTGAAACGGGCCGGCGACTTCCTCGACCGGCGAGGGTTCTGGGCCGTCGTGCTGGCCCGCTGGATCCCGTGGATCCGCACGCTGGCGCCGATCATCGCGGGTGCCGCGCGGATGGACATCCGCCGCTTCACGCTGGCCACGACCATCGGGGCCGTCGCGTGGGTGCCGACGCTGGTGCTGGCCGGGTACTACGGCGCGGGCATCCTGCAGGAGCTGCCGTGGCTGGAGACGGCCGCGTTGATCGTGAGCATCGCGTTCTTCCTCGGCGGCACCGGGTGGGGCATCTGGCGCTACCGGCAGGAGATGCGCAAGCCGATCGACGAGACCAGCGAGGACCTCGAGCACGTCAGCGAGCACCACGCCCGCTGAGTGCCGCAATGGGCAGACGCGGGCGTTGGTTGCCGGTCGCGGTACTGGCCACGGGTTCACAGCAGGGCGGCGGTGAGTGTGGCCAGGGCGGGTGCGCCCTGGCCGATCAGGCCCCGCACCCGTGACCGGCGCGGGTCGAAGGCGATCAGGGCGACGCTCGCCGCGAGCATCGAGGCGCAGGCGCCCAGGACGAGCGCCCACCCGGCAGAGGCATCGCCCAGGTGCACGACGGCCAGGCCCACCAGCGTCTGGATGGCCAGAATCGCGTTGTAGCACCCCTGGTGGAACGCCCAGGGCCGGACCGCGGCGAGGTCTGCGGTCCGCACGTCGAACATGGCGTGAACCCGAGGGCGAGCAAACCGGAGGCTCTCCATCGTGAAGATCCACAGGTGCATGAGCGCCGCGGTGACCGCGAACGTCTGAGCGAAGGCGTTCACCGGCGGTCCTCGGGCAGCCGTGCGCCGGTCTCGTCCATCTCGGCCAGCAGAGCGGGCATCCCGACGGTGAGCATCTTCCGCCGGACGGAGCCCAGCATCCTGGCCATCACATACCCGCCGATCCCGGTGAACCCGGTGTGGTGATAGGTGAACCGGGTGCCCTCGGGTGTCGGTTCCAGCCGGTAGCGGACGTAGCTGGGCTGCTCACCGTCGGCACCGACCCAGGTGTAACGCAGCAGCTCCTGTTCGCGGACCTCCAGCACCTCGCAGTCGACGACGCCTCGCCATCCCGGAACCGGCTTGGCCACGAACTGGAACCGGTTGCCGGCCACCGGCTCGAAGCCGACGGCACGAGCGCCCTGCCCGGTCGAGGTCCAGTGCGGGATCAGGTCCGGATCGGTCAGCGCCCGCCAGACCTTCAGGGGCGAGTGCGGGTAGTCGCACACGATGTCGATCTCAGCCACAGCGAACTCCTCACGGGTCAAAACGTTCAGTCGCAGTAAAATTACTGTAGCAGAACTTTTTCAGTGGCTGTCGTAGGCTGGGTCGCATGGCAACACGAGCTGCGGAAGGGCTGCGCGAGCGCAAGAAGCGCGCGATGCGTCAGCAGCTGTCCGACACAGCCGCACGGATGTTCATCGAGCACGGCTTCGACGCGGTCCGAGTCGCCGACGTCGCCGAGGCCTGCGGAGTGTCCGAGAAGACGGTCTTCAACTACTTCCCCAGCAAAGAGGCCCTCGTCCTGGACCGGCTGGAGGCCACCGCCGACGCGTTGCGCACCCATCTCGCGGACCCGGCGCTGTCCCCGGTCGCCGCGATGCTGAAGATCCTGGACGACGAGCTGCGCGATCTCGGCCGGAGCCTGACCGGCGACGAGGCCCTGAACAGCTATCGCAAGTTCGGCGACCTCATCCGCAGCACTCCGTCGTTGCGGGCGTACCAGAGCAGCACCGCCGAACGGTTCGTCGACGTCGCCGCCGAAGCACTCGCCTCCCGGGCCGCGCTCGGGCCCACCGACCCCGAACCCCAGATCGCCGCGGCCGCGCTGCTCGGCCTGTGGCGGATCCAGTTCCGCGCCCTGCGGACTCACCTACAGCCTGGTCACCAGGTCCAGGACGCGCTCACCGCCGCGGCCGACGAGGTCCGCCGTGCCGCCGCGTTGATCGAGGGCGGCCTCGCCGCGTTCCCAGAGGCGGCTAGAGCACCTCGGTGATCAGCAGATCCGCTGATCCCTTCGACGAGTTCACCATCAGCGCGTTCACGTGATCCGTGCCGTGCAGCACCCGTTCCTGCGCCTCCGACAAGGTGCGCCCGTACCGCAGGTGGCGGTCGATCAGGCGCTGCACGCGCACGTCCTCGTCGATGAACAGGAACCACGCCTCGTCGAGGATGATCCGGACGCGCTTCCACTTGTCGTAGTTGAGCAGCAGGTAGTTGCCCTCGGTGACGACGAGCGGGACGTCGGGGTGCACCGGCACCGCGCAGGCGATCGGCTCCTCGATCTCGCGGCGGAACTCCGGCGCGTAGATCATGTCCGGCCCGCACGCCTTGATCCGGCCGAGCAGGTCGACGTAGCCGGGGATGTCGAACGTGTCCGGCGCACCCTTGCGTTCGACCAGCCGGAGCCGTTCCAGCTCGCGCTGGGCGAGGTGGAAACCATCCATCTCGACGAGGACGGCCTGGCCGTCGAGCGCCTCGACGAGCCGGCGCGCGAGCGTCGACTTGCCGGAGCCGGGTGCCCCGCCGATACCGAGGATCTTGCGCTCGCCCAGATCTGTGAGCGCTTTGGCCCGCTCTAGCAGCTCCTCGAACCTGACCTGCTGTCCTGCCACCGTGCCAGCCTCTCAACCCAGTCCCCGACCGCACCGACCCGAACAGCAGCCGCCTCCGACGCGAAGCCGATGGCGGCGACCGGATCCGCACCTGACGCCAGCGCGTAGGCGTACGCGCCGTGCCAGACGTCACCGGCTCCGTTCGTGTCCTTCACCTCCACCGCCGGCACGGGCACCTCTCCGGTCGAGCCGTTCCGCGACCAGGTCACCGGCTTCGCACCATGGGTGCGAACGACCAGCGGCACCCCGTAGGAGTGCACCTCGGCCTCGGACCGCTCGAAACCCGAACTGCAGGCGGCCACGTCCACCAGCGGCAACAGGTGATCGAGGACAGGTTTCCAGCTCCCGGCGTCGAGCACCACAGGCAATCCCATCGCTTTCGCCTGCCGGGCGACGGGGATCACCAGGCCGTCATGGTGTCCGTCCAAGAGCACGACGTCGACACCGGTGAGGAGGCCGGACAAATCCGGCGCGACGACGGGCACCGACGCGTTACGCGAAACGACAGTGCGCTCCCCATCTGCGGCTCTGACGACGACCATGCTCACGGGCGTCGTGCCGGCCACGGCAGTCACTTGGACCGGATCCAAGGACGCCCTGACGAATTCACCCAGTGCGTCGGCACCCAACGCGGTGAGCAGTAAGGACTTTCCGCCGAGTGCCGCGACCGCGCGCGCCGCGTTGGCCGCCGGACCGCCGGGCGACAGCACCGCGTCCAGCGAGCGGACCTTCTCGCCGGGAGCCGGGAAGGCGTCCACCCGTTGAGTCACGTCGAGAGTTGTCAGCCCGACACACAGCACGGCTGCCATCTGGGCATCCTCCAAACGGGTAAGGTCCCGGCCATGGTCACCATGCGGGATGTCGCGGCTCTCGCGGGGGTCTCCATCACCACGGTGTCACACGTGATCAACGAGACCAGGCCGGTCGCCGATGACACGCGAGAGCGCGTCCAGAAGGCGATCGACGAAACCGGGTACACGGGTGACGCCATCGCGCGATCGCTGGTCATGGGCGGCACGAAGTCGCTGGGCCTCGCGGTTTCGCTGGTCTCCCACCCGTACTTCGCCGAGCTGATCGCGGCCATCGAGTCGGAAGCGACCCGGAACGGCTACTCGCTCGTGCTGATCGACACGCGGGACACCCCCGAATCCGAGCAGACCGCGGTCAGGATGCTGCGCTCACGGAGAGTCGACGGGTTGCTGCTGACACCCTCGGCAGGCGGTGGAAGCCTTGTGCTGCCCGAGCTCAAGCGGCTCGGCATTCCCACCGTGCTGGTCGACCGGCTGACCGTGGCCAAGGACATCGACCAGGTCGGGCCGGAGAACGTCCAGGCCACCTCGGGTCTGGTGAAGCACCTCGCCGAACTGGGGCACCGGCGGATCGGCATCGTCTGCGGCAAGGCGGGCGTCGCGACGACCGAGGAGCGCATCCTCGGCTACCGGCTCGGTCTCGGCCGTGCGGGCCTCAAGTGGGACGAGGCGCTGGTGTCGCAGAGCGGCTGGCTCGCGCCGCTGCTCGACCAGGACGACCCGGCGACCGCGGTCGTCGCGGCCGATCACCTCGTCACGGTAGGAATGCTGCACGAGGCACGCGCCCGCGGCCTGAAGCTCGGCACGGATCTCGCCGTCGTCGCCTACGACGAGGTCGAGTGGGCCACGTTGATCGAACCGCCGCTCACCACCCTGGCCCAGCCGGTCGAGGAGATCGGCCGGACCGCCGTGAAGCTGCTGCTCTCCCGGATCGCGGATCCGCGGCGGCCGCCGGAGACCATCCGGCTGTCGCCCTCGCTCATGCACCGGCAGTCCTGCGGATGCTGATCCCCGGCCTCGTCTCCGTGACGTTCCGGCAGCTGACGATCCCCGAGATCGGCGAGCTGGCCCTGGAATGCGGGCTGCAGGCCGTGGAGTGGGGTGGTGACGTGCACGTGCCGCCCGGCGACTTCGCGGCGGCACGGCAGGCGCTCGACACCGGGCTGAAGGTGGCCGCGTACGGGTCGTACTACCGGGCGGGTGTCTCCGATCGCGCTGACCTGGCGACGATCCTGGAGACCGCGGCCGAACTGGACGCGCCGCTCGTGCGGGTCTGGGCGGGCACGTCCGGGTCGGCCGAGTGCCCCGACCGCGGCCCGGTGATCGAGGCGCTGCAGCACGCCGTCGAGCACGCGGACGCGATGGGCACGCGGATCGCGCTGGAGTATCACCGCAACACGCTGACGGACACGCTGGAGTCCGCGGTCCAGCTGCTCGACGAGGTCGACGGCGTGGTGCCGTACTGGCAGCCGCGCGGTGGCCAGGACGTGTTCTCCGCCGTGCACGAGGTGCGGACGCTGGAACCCGTGACCGCGCACGTCTTCTCGTGGGGGTCCGGTGGTTATCAGGACCGGTTGCCGCTCTCGGCGCGGCGCGACCTGTGGAAGCCGGTGCTGACCGAGCTCGCGCGGGACGGCATCGAGCGCAACGCCCTGTTGGAGTTCGTGATCGACGACTCGCCGGAGCAGTTCCGCGAGGACGCCAAGACGTTGCTGAGCTACCTCAAGGGGTCGTGACGTTCAGGCCTTGCCGCTCCAGCAGCGCCGCGGCCTCCAGGCACATCCACCCACCCAGCTGAACCGACAGGTCGCGGCCCTCCCGCTCGTCCGCCGGGACCGTCCACTCCGGACCGAACAGCGGGCCGCTCACCGCCATCACGCGGTTGAGCCACACCGCCTCCGCCGACTGGATCACGAGCTCCCTGGCGAGGTCCGCGGTGTCGTGGAGATCCGGTTCGAGCTCGGGGATCGTCAACGCGGCCTGCGCCAGGTAGCGGGTGAGGATGCCCGCGAACAGGCCGCCGTCACCGCCGCCCTGACCCTTGATCACGCCGTTGGTGGCGAGGTCGTCGTGCACCGCGGTGATCGTGCGGGCGGCCTTCTCGAGCCACTTCTCCTGCTGGCCGTGCTTGGCGAGCTCGACGCACGCGCCGATCAGAACCCCTTGGCAGTACGTGTAGACGTTCTTCTCGTACTCCCGGATCTCGCCGTTGGGGTGCACATGTAGGCCGTCCCACGCGAGGCCACTGTTCTCGTCTACGAGGTTGTCCACCATCCAGTCCACTATGGACCGCGCGCGGGCGAGGTCGGTGCGGTCGTTCTGCCGGGCCAGGAAGATCGCGGCGGGCCCGTTGGCCGGCACGTTCTTGAAGTCGTCCTTGCGCTTCCACCAGATGCCGCCACCGGCGTGGTCGGTCCAGCCGTCCCGCAGCTGTTCCGCGATCGCGTTGAGAGCCTTGGGCTTCGTGACACCGACGATCTGCTCGGCACGCTGGAGGGCGAGGCCGAGCCACGCGACGTCGTCGTAGAAGTCGTTGGTCCAGCCGAGGACGTTGCGCACCCGGATGCCCCGCACGAGCTTGGTGATGGTCCTCTTGCGCAACTCGCTGGGCGAGCGCAGGTAGCCGTCGACCATGCAGTCGAGCAGGTGCGCCTGCCACCAGTAGTTGAAGCTGGCGTGCACCTTGTCCCTGAACAGCGGGGGCCACGCCCTCGCACCGAGCAGCGTGCCCGGCACACCCCAGACCCGCCGCAGGTGCCTGGAATACACCGCACGCTCCGCGACGCCCGCGCGCGCCGCCAGCAGTTTCGCGATCGCCACTGCGTCATGGTGCGTTCTTGACCGGTCAAGAAGCGCGGTGAATCACCCAGTGGTAGAGACCCATGGCGACAGAAGTCGTCAGGTTGTAACTGCTGACCTTCTCGCGCATGGGCAGCCGCACGATCCTGGTCGCCTTCGCGCGGACCTCCTCCGACAGCCCGTGGCGCTCCGAACCGAACGCCAGCACGGCGTTGTCGGGAATCGGGCCGGCCAGGAGATCGCCGTCCGCGTCGAACGCGATCAGCTCGCCGTCGAAGTCGAGGGTGGTGGCCCTGGCGACGGGCAGGGCGAAGTGCAGCCCGGCCGAGCCCCGGAGAACGTTGGGGTGCCACGGATCCACGTCACCGGTGGAGATCACGCCACCCGCATCCAGACCCGCCGCCACGCGAATCGTGGCGCCGAAGTTGCCGAGGTTGCGCGGGTTGTCGAGCAGCACGATCGGCGCGTTCCGGTCGAACGGCAGCTCTGGCCTCTCCGCGAACCCTGCCACGCCGGTCGGATGGGTGCGGCCGACGCGCAGGACGAACCCGGCCTTGTCGACCTCGGTGGCGGCCTCGAACTTCTCCACCAGGTCGGGCGCGTGCGTCTCGGCGAGGCTGATCGCGGCGCTGAGGTCCGTGGTGATCAACGGATGCACGTCGGCGCCGAAGCGCAACGCGTGCTTAACAGCGTGAAAGCCTTCGAGCAGCACGGTGGCCAGCATAGAAGCCGATCCACGAGACGATCACGATCGACCCCAGCACGAGCTGCACCAGCGTCGACGCGCTCTCCGGGTACCAGACGCCGTCGATGTAGTGGTCGATGAACCCGGTCTCCAGCAGCGGCATGCCCGCCAGCCCACGGAAGTCGTTCTCCCACAGCGTGAGCGGGCAGACCGTCGGAGTCACGATGCTCAGCACCGCCCACGCGCCCAGGACCAGGTGCGGATAGATCACCCACCGCCACCGCCACGCCAGGAAGCCGCCCAGGAGAAGGAACGCGAGCACCGTGAAATGCAAAGCCATGACCGCTTCAGCAAGGAACCTGGCCATTCGCACCACCCCGCCCTCCAGACTAGGACGGGGTAGCTCGAATCGCGCTCGATAAAACGAACGAACCTCAGGCGAGGCCGAGGTCGTTCAGGTCCAACAGGTACCGGTACGGCAGCCCCTCGGCCTCGATGGCCTCCTTGGCGCCCGTGCCGCGGTCGACGACCGTGGCCACACCGACGACCTCCGCACCGTGCTCGCGCAACGCCGTGACGGCCGTGAGGACCGAACCGCCCGTGGTGGAGGTGTCCTCGACGGCGAGCACGCGCTGGCCCCGCACGTCGATGCCCTCGATCTGCCGCTGCATGCCGTGGGTCTTGCTGGCCTTGCGCACGACGAAGGCGTCGAGCACGTGACCGGCGGCCGCGGCGGAGTGCATCATCGCGTAGGCGACGGGGTCGGCACCGAGCGTGAGCCCGCCGACGGCGACGAAGTCCCAGTCGCTGGTCAGCTGCCGCAGCAGCTTGCCGATCAGCGGGGCCGCCGCGTGGTGCAGCGTCGCGCGGCGCAGGTCGACGTAGTAGTCGGCTTCCTTGCCGCTGGAGAGGGTCACCTTGCCGTGCACCACGGCCAACTCGCTCACGAGACGAGCGAGTTCCGACTTCGCGTTCGCGTCCAAGACCACTTCAGTTCGCACGGGTCGTCAGCTTCGCACACACGGGCGGTCGGTGCCGCATACCCTGCATCACCGTGGGCACCCTCTACATCGAACAGCCGTGGACCGCGATGAGCCTCTTGTTCCGGCCGCACTACCGGGTGGAGGTGTTCGACGAACACGACGCCCCGGTCGCGGTGATCAGGGAGCGCACTGGGGCAGGGCTGCAGCTGCCGTTGCGGTACACGGGTTTCTCCGGCTGGACGACGTTCGACCTCGACGCCGTCGCACCCGACGGACGGCCGCTCATGCAGATCAGCAAGCGGTTCGGGCGACGGCCGCACGTGCGCGTAAGCACGCCGCAGGGGCAGTTGATCGGGACGATCAAGACGCACGGCGCGTGGCGGCAGTCACTCCACGACGCGAACGGTCAGCAGCTGTGCTTCTTCGGTGACATCGGTCGCATCGAGACCGGAAGGCGCGCCAAGCGCAACGGCCGGCGGGTCCGGCGGGATCACGTCCAGATCAATCCCGCCGCCGCCGAACCGCTGCGCTCGCTCGCCTTCGCGTGTGCCGTCGCCTTCGACGTGGTGCGCGGCACCGGTACCAGCCACCTGAGCAACAGCATGGACTGGCCAGCCTGACTACCAGGCGTCCTTGCGGAAGTGGCTCGGGCCGTCGTCCTCGTCGTCATCGTCGCGGCGTGAGCGCGGCGGCTGCTGAGCCACCGGGTTGCCCGACGCGATGATGTCGTCGATGTCCTGGCCCTCCTCGATCGCCGTGTAGGCGCGCTGGAGGTCAGGAACGCCGGTGGCGAGCGCCTTCTGCACGCCCTCGTCCATCACGCGGCCGGAGGCGATGTCCTTCCAGCTGAACTCACCCGAGTCGATGCGCTGCTGGAGGTCCTTGAACTCCTTGGGCGCGTTGCCGCTGCGGGCGTACCGCTCGATCTCGGCGAGGTCCTGTTCGCTGACACCGCGCGACCGCGGCTGGTACTGGGCCGCCTGCTGGGCGACCTGCACCGCTGCCGCGGTCTTGGCGTCGACGTCGTCGAACAGCGCCTGCAACCTTGCCTGGTCGTAGGGGAACGTCACTGCTGTCCTCCGCCTGTGCTGCCCGCGCCACCGGAGCTCGAACCGGCACCAGCACCGGCACCGGCACCACCACCGCCGCTGTTCCCACCGCTGTACCGGGTGGACGCGGCATGGCCTGACTTGCCGAGCTTGTAGCCGTCCCAGGCGATGTTCTTCAGGCCGCCGGTCACGGCCGACTTGCCGTTGTCGAACTTCTGCTTGCCGTCCTGCACGCCGTCGACCACGTCGAGGGCGTCGTTGACGTCCCGCACGTCCTTGAGCTTCATCAGCGCGGTGCCCATGGCCTTGATGCCGTCGACCATGCCCTTGACGCCCTCGATGATCTGCTGGATCGAGAGGATGATCTTGCGGATGCGGTCGACGATCTGGATGCAGTCGTAGACGACCCACACGGCCTTGCCCCAACCCACCACCGGGATGGGCGCCAGGATCACGGCTTCCATCAGCTTGGTGACCAGCATGTCGAGCAGCGTCAGCGCGAGGCCGGTCGCCGTCCGGCAGGTCTGGGCCATGGACTGGAACTTGTTGCCGATGATCCGGGCGACCTGGGAGTCCGCCTCGATCGCGACGACCCACATGGTGTCCATGCGGCGTTCGAAGCCCTGTGCGGCCTTGCCGTTCCAGTGCGGGTTGAGCTGGTTGACGCCCTCGCCCACGTTGTGGCGCACGGAGTCCAGGGCCTTGGCGACCTGGTCCCACGCGTTGGCGTTGGCGTCGATCTTCTCGAAGTCGCCGAGCAGCGGGTTGATGAGCGACTCGACGAGGTTCTCGCCGGTGACCTTCTCGTAGATCCAGTTGACGCCCTGGATCTTCCAGCCGGCCTTCTCGATGAGTTCCTTGGTGGTCTGACGTCCTGGCCGGTCCTCTGCCGCCGCCCTGAGGGCGACCGACGGGTCCTCGACGTCCGCGTATGCCGTGGTCATCGGCCACCTCCTGCCTGCTGCATCAGCTGCACGCCGTGGAGGTCGACCTTCTCGTAGGAGTCGGCTGTCTTCTTCAGTGCCTCGGAGTCCTTGAGCATCATCTTGTTCGCGAAGTCCAACGTCTCCCCGTAGAGGTTCGCGACGCCGGTCACGACGGGATGCAGCAACGTCAGCAGGCCGGTGAACCCGCTGGTGTCACCGCCCTTGGAGATCGCGTGATCCTTGATGGTCAGGAAGTGCTGGGCGTTGCGGTCCAGCAGCTCGCTGTACCCGCGCAGCTCGTCCGGCACGACATGGAACTGTTCACTCACAGGGGCTCCGACGCTCGATTGGTCCGGATGGTTCCGATCAGGTGCGACCCCGGCCGCCGGCGAACCGGGACGCCATCTTGCGCACCAGTGAGCGCGGCAGCACCTTCGTGACGCTCACGATCGCCTTGTACTGGGTGCCGGGGATCGACAGCACCTTGCCGCGGCGCAGGTCACGCAGGGCTTCGTGGACGAGCCGGTCGGCGTCGACGTAGAGCCAGTCCGGCGTCTTGGACATGTCGATGTTGGCGCGCTTGTGGAACTCGGTCTTCACGAAACCGGGGCACAGAGCCATGATCCGCACGCCGGAGTGACCGACCGCGAGGGACATGCCCTCGGAGAACGACGTCACCCAGGCCTTGTCGGCGCTGTAGCTGGTGCCGCGGCCGGGCAGGAAGCTGGCCACGCTGGACACGTTGATCACGTCGCCCTTGCCGCGCGCCATCATGCCGGGGATGGCGGCCCTGCACAGGCGCAGCACCGTGGCGACGTTGACGTCCAGCTGGGCCTGCAGCTTCTCGACGTCCGCCGCGAAGAACTCGCCGGTGTTGGCGAAGCCCGCGTTGTTGACGAGCAGGTCGACGGGCGACTCGGCCAGGCGTGCCTCGACCTTGGCGCGGTCGCCGTGATCGCTGAGGTCGGCGGGCAGAACGTCGACGTGCACGCCGTGACGATCACGCAGCTGCTGCGCGAGTTCCTCGAGTGCGGACGCTGTGCGCGCGACGAGCACGAGGTCGTATCCCTCTGCGGCGAGCCTGCGGGCGAAGGCGGCCCCGATCCCGACGGTCGATCCGGTCACCAGTGCGGTTGGCATGCCTCGGCACGGTAGTCGGATCTAGGTCGGGGTCGGAAGCGCGCCGACGATCACGCTCCGGTCTTCGTCGGGCGACGAAGAACGAGCAGACGCAGCGCAAGGCCCGAAACGACCAGAGCGACTCCGCCGAACAGCAACCATCCGACCGATGCACCCGTGTTGGCCAGCGTCACAGCGGACGCCGTACCTGCGACGGCTACGGGCGGAACTACCTTTCCTCCGTACATCGTGATTCCCTCCGGGGGGTGTCTGGGACACGACGCCTTACGCACGGAGTATCTGAATCAGCCGGAAATGTTTTACACAGAGTGAAGTGTGACGTAGGTCACTACACTTTAGTGACAAGGTGGAATACCACTGGTGAGCGATTGGCAACGCACGGTAGACGCCAAATTGATCACCGAGTGTGACGGGAGAAGTCCCGGCTTACGGCTGCTTCCGACCGAACGACGGACGGTAGACCTCGCCACCCTCGTCGTCCTCCGCCACCGGCTCCTCCCGCTCGGAGGGATCCGGGTCGAACGGGTCGATGACGTCCGCGAGTTCACCGATGTCGCGCAGCAACCGCTCCAGGCGCGCGGGCGACGAGTTCGGCGGCGCGGCGGCCAGCACCCAGTCGTTCTCCAGCCACACGACCGTGACGTCGCCACCGATCTCCTCGGCGGCGTCGATCAGGTCCGGCGTGATGATCTTGCGGGCGGCCGGGACGTCCGTGACGAAGGCGTAGCGCGAACCCACGGGACCGAGCAGGTCGGGCATCGGCATCTTGTCGTTGTCGCGCTGGAACGGCACGGTCGACAGCCAGAGCTCGATCACCACCGACAGCGCTCGGCGGCAGCGCACACCGACCAGCACCGAGTTGACCTTGCCGCCGGTCTCGTGGTCGAGCACGTAGACCTGACGCCTGCCGTCCGCGGTGAAGGTCGAGCCCGCGACCACGTCACGCGCGAGCCCGGTGCCGTAGTACGCGATGGCGCCCGCTTCCCAGCGTGTCGGCAGCACGTGGTCTGTTTCCTCGAACTGCCAGCCGCGCAGAGCAGCCCAACGGCGCCGTTCACGATTACGCGCGGTTCGTTGTGCCCGGTCGGTCGCGAGCAGGGCGAACCCCGCCACGCCCGCCACCGCGGCGACGGTGAACCAGACCCACGCCGGTATGCCCACAGCTGAAGCGTAGTGGGTCCGGCCCGAGGAACGAAGATCACTTCCGCGCGTCGCCTTTTCTAGGCCGGTTGGAACAGCTCCACGGGATTTCCGGACGGGTCGTCGAGCACGATCTGCTGCCCGCCAGGCCCCTTCACGACATCGCTGCGGAACCGGACGCCCTGCTTGCGCAGACGCTCCACTTCGGCGTCGATGTCGGTGACGATCAAATGGATCCGGTTCCAGCCACCGGGACCGGGCTTGGTGCCGTCGGGCATCTCCCGGCCTGCCGAACTGGTTGGCCCGCTGAGCAGCAGGCGCAGGTTGCCGCGGACGACGTCGGCGAACGCCGGCGCGAAATCGGTGCGCACCTCGAACCCGAAGTTCTCGGTGTAGAAGGCGAGCGAGGCCTCGACGTCGTCGACGAGGTAGCGCACGCTCACGAGATCGGTGGTCATCTCAGACCTCCAGAAGTCGGATCCGGCTCGCGAGATCCGCGGCGGTGCGGCGGAAAGCCGGCCACGTCTCGGCCTCACGAGCCGGATCGGGAATGCTCCAGTGGATCAGCCGTGGCCCACCGGTGAAGGCGGGCAACACCTCGCGCACCCGGTCGCACAGGCTGATCACGAGGTCGAAACGGCTGCGACGCACGGTGTCCAGATGAGTGGGCTCGTGCTCGAGCGCGATGCCGTGCTCAGCCACCGCCCGCACCGCGTCCGGGTGCAACGGCTTGGGATGACTCCCCGCACTGGCGACCTCGACGCGCTCGCCGACGCGATGCCGCAGCAACGCCTCGGCCATCGGCGACCGCCCGCTGTTGCCGGTGCACACGAACAGCACCCGAGCGCCGGCCTGGATGGCCGGTTTCGCGGCCGTGAGTGCGGAACCGGTCTCGGCCAGCGCCTGGGCCCACCGCTCCAGATCCAGGTGGTAGTAGGTGTCGCGGCCGTCGAAACTGCTGCGCCGCGCGGTCACGAGACCCGCGTCGCGCAGCTGTTTGAGGTGGTAGGAAACCAGGTTCTGCGGTTCTCCCACCGCCGCGACCAGTTCGCGGACCCTCCGGTCACCGGCGGCGAGCTCGCACGCCAGCTGCCAGCGCAGCGGGTCCGCCATCAGCCGCAGGAACAGCGGCAACGTCCTGGACACACCCGAACAATACATCAATCCAGCTTGATGCACTCGTCGTGCGGCACGACGACGACCTGATCCTGGTCCTCGTAAACGATCCGGCCCGGGTCATCGCTGTCCAGCCGCTGCCACGCGACGCCGTGCGCGTCGAGGATCGCCAGATATCCGGCGACCCGGGAGATCAGGTGCGGCGAGGTGTGCCGGAACCACGCCGCCGCGCCCGGCGACGCGTACACGGTCGGGTCCACGGCGGCGGGGTTGGTGAAGTTGGCGTCGTACCAGTCGTTGTTCAGCCGCCGGAACAGATGCTGCGCCGGGGTCAGCTGATCCCGGCGCGCCATCATGTTCACCAGCGCGAAGACGCCGAGAAAGCGGCCCTGCCGATCCGGCAGGGCCGCTTGGAACCGCACGTATCGCGTGCCGTGCGGCACCACGACGACCTGATCCTGGTCCTCGTGGACGATCCGGCCCGGATCGTCGGACTCCAGCTTCTGCCACGCGACGCCGTGCGCGTCGAGGATCGCCAGACAGCCCGAAAGACGGTCCACCAGTTGCGTCGCCGAGACCGTGAACCACGCGACCGCGCCGGGATTGATCCGGTCGTACACGGTCGGATCCACCGTCGACGGGTCGGTGCAGGAGGCGTGGAGCCAGGCGTTGTCGACGCGCCGGAACGTCTCCTGCTCCTCGGTGAGCCGTCCACTCCTGACCAGCCCGTTGAACAGCGCGAAAACTCCGGGAAAGGCGCCTCGGGCGTCGGGTTCCGCCGCCTGGTACCGAACGTGTCGAAAGTCCCCCACGGGGCCGAAGTTACCGGCCCCGTGGGAGAGAACGTCACGCCGCTCGGCCCACGATCAGCCCGGACTGGTCGTCCAGCACGTCGACCCGGACCGTGTCGCCGTCCCGCACCTCACCGGCCAGCAACTCCTTCGCCAGCTGGTCGCCGATCGCCGACTGCACCAGTCGCCGCAACGGCCGGGCCCCGTACACGGGGTCGAAACCGTTCAACGCCAACCAGTCACGCGCCGCGGCCGTGACGTCCAGGGACAACCGCCGCGCCGCCAGCCGGTCGGCCAGCCGGGCGATCTGAATGTCCACAATGGACGTCAGTTCCTCGGTGGCGAGGGCGTGGAACACCACGACGTCGTCGAGGCGGTTCAGGAACTCCGGCTTGAAGTGCCGCTGCACCACCGACATCACGGCGTCGCGTCGTTCCATCTCCGACAGCGACGGATTGGCGATCGCGGTGGATCCCAGGTTCGAGGTCAGCACCAGGATCGTGTTGCGGAAGTCGACGGTCCGGCCCTGGCCGTCGGTCAGGCGACCGTCGTCCAGCACCTGCAGCAGCACGTCGAACACGTCCGGATGGGCCTTCTCGACCTCGTCCAGCAGCACGACGGAGTACGGGCGGCGGCGGACCGACTCGGTCAGCTGGCCGCCCTGGTCGTAGCCGACGTAGCCGGGAGGTGCGCCGACCAGGCGGGCCACCGAGTGCTTCTCGGAGTACTCGCTCATGTCGATGCGGATCATCGCCCGCTCGTCGTCGAACAGGAACGCCGCCAGCGCCTTGGCGAGCTCGGTCTTGCCGACGCCGGTGGGGCCGAGGAACAGGAACGAGCCCGTCGGGCGGTCCGGGTCGGCGACTCCGGCACGGGTGCGGCGCACGGCGTCCGAGACGACTCGCACGGCCTCGGCCTGGCCGACGACCCGGCGGCCGAGCTCGTCCTCCATCCGCAGCAGCTTGGCGGTCTCGCCCTCCAGCAGACGGCCGGCCGGAATGCCGGTCCACGCCGAGACGACGTCGGCGACGTCGTCCGGGCCGACCTCCTCCTTGAGCATGGCGGCGTCCTGAGTGGACGCTTCGGAGGCCGCCTCCAGTTCCTTCTCCAGCGCGGGAATCCGGCCGTACCGAAGCTCCGCCGCGCGACCGAGGTCGCCGTCGCGCTCGGCGCGTTCCGACTCGCCGCGCAACGACTCCAGCTGTTCCTTCAACGTGCGAACCCGGTCGATGGAGCCCTTCTCGTTCTGCCAGCGGGCGGTCAGCGCGGACAGCTCCTCGCGCTTCTCGGCCAGCTCGGCGCGCAGGGCGGAGAGGCGTTCCAGCGACGCCGCGTCGGACTCCTTGGCGAGCGCCATCTCCTCGATCTCCAACCGCCGCACGGCGCGTTCGACGGTGTCGATCTCGACGGGGCGGGAGTCGATCTCCATGCGCAGCCGGGACGCGGCCTCGTCGACGAGGTCGATCGCCTTGTCCGGCAGGAAGCGTGCGGTGATGTAGCGGTCGGACAGCGTGGCGGCGGCGACGAGGGCGGCGTCGGTGATGCGCACGCCGTGGTGCACCTCGTAGCGCTCCTTCAGGCCGCGCAGGATGCCGACCGTGTCCTCCACCGACGGCTCACCGACCAGCACCTGCTGGAAGCGGCGTTCCAGGGCGGCGTCCTTCTCGATGTGCTCGCGGTACTCGTCCAGGGTCGTGGCACCGACCATGCGGAGTTCGCCACGGGCCAGCATCGGCTTGATCATGTTGCCGGCGTCCATGGCCGACTCGCCGGTCGCGCCGGCGCCGACGATCGTGTGCAGCTCGTCGATGAACGTGATGACCTGGCCGGCCGAGTCGGTGATCTCCTTCAGGACGGCCTTGAGCCGCTCCTCGAACTCACCGCGGTACTTGGCGCCCGCGACCATCGAGCCCAGGTCCAGGGCCACGACCCGCTTGCCGCGCAACGACTCCGGCACATCGCCGGCCACCACGCGCTGCGCGAGGCCCTCGACGATCGCCGTCTTGCCGACGCCGGGCTCGCCGATCAGCACCGGGTTGTTCTTGGTACGCCGCGACAGCACCTGGACGACCCGGCGGATCTCGGCGTCACGGCCGATCACCGGGTCGAGCTCGCCCTTGCGGGCGCGTTCGGTGAGGTCGACGCCGTACTTCTCCAGCGCCTTGTAGGTGCCCTCCGGGTCGGGCGAGGTGACCCGCGCCGAGCCGCGCACCTTCTCGAACGCGTCCTTCAACGCGTCCGGCGTCGCTCCGTGGCGGCGCAGCAGGTCGGCGACCTGGCCGCCGTGCTGGGCGAGCCCGACGAGCAGGTGCTCGGTGGACACGTACTCGTCGCCCATCTCGGTGGCGAGCTCCTGCGCCTTGCCGAGCACCCGCACGGCGTCGCGCGAGAGCTGCGGTGCGGAGACCGTCGAGCCCGAGGCGCTCGGCAACGAGCGGGAGAGCTGCTCCAGTTCCTTGCGCACCAGGGTCGGGTCGGCACCCACGGCCGACAGCAACGGCGCGGTCAACCCGTCCGTCTGCGCCAGCAGAGCACTGAGCAGGTGCACGGACCCCACGTCAGGGTTCCCGTTGAGCGTGGCGGCCTGCACCGCAGCGGAAACCGCCTGCTGCGTCTTCGTCGTCGGGTTGAAAGCGTCCATTCCTCCACCTCGTGGTCAGCCTCCAGCATGGACCATCATTCCGCACAACGTCAGAAAAGTTGAGTCTGTTCCGCTCAACTACGAGAACGTGACGGCCGTCGCGGAAAATCCTGCGGCCGGAGGGGCGCGTTAGGCGAAGATCAGCACCATGACTTCAACCGTCCACAACGTCACCGTCGACGCCAAGAACGCCTACGACCAGGCGTCGTGGTGGAGCCAGGTGCTCGGCCTGCCGATCCACCCCGACGACAACCCCGGCGACCCGGAGTGCATGGTCAAGCTGCCGAGCGGCATCCAGTACCTCTTCATCGAGGTCCCCGAGGCCAAGACGGTCAAGAACCGCGTCCACGTCTGCCTGCAGCCGACCGACGTGACCCGCGACGAGGAGGTCGAGCGCCTGCTCGGCATCGGCGCGAAGATCTACGAGGATCACCGCAGGCCGGACGGCACCGGCTGGGTCACCATGCACGACCCCGAGGGCAACGAGTTCTGCGTGGAACGCAGCGCAGCCGAACGCGCCGCGACCTCCTGACCATCGTCACTCGAAAGCACCAACAGCTTGTCCACAGCCGGGGTGGACTTGTCCACAATCCGCTGGTCAGTATCCACAGGTGAAGCAAGCTCAGTGGCGACCGTCTGTGCACTAGAAGCCGTTGGAGTGACATCCACCGAGTCGCGCAGCGGCTGTTCCTTGATCAGCAGGACCGCGATCACCGTGAAGACCGCGAGACCCGCGGCGATGAGGAACAACTCACCCATCGCATCGCCGTAGGAGTCCCGCACGACTGGGGAGAGGGAGCCGCGGTCGAGTGTCTTGGTGCTCACCTGGGCGGCGAGAACCGCGCCCAGCACCGAGACGCCGGCTGTCCCTCCCAGCGACCGCAGGAACGTGGCGGTGGAGCTGGCCGCGCCCAGGTCAGCCATGCCCACGCCGTTCTGCACGGCCAGCACCAGGTTCTGCATGGTCAGCCCCACGCCGACGCCGACGAGCAGCAGGTACGCGCCCATCAGGACGAGGTTCGTGGTGTGGTCGATCGTGCCGAGCAACGCCAGCCCGATGACCAGCGAGAACGCACCCCAGACCAGGTAGCCCTTCCACTTGCCGCTCCTGGCGATGAGCTGCCCGCTGACCGTGGAGGAGATGCTCAGCCCCAGCACCAACGGCACCGTGAGCAGCCCTGCCTTCGTGGGCGAGAACCCGCGCGCGATCTGGAAGTACTGCCCCATGAACACCGACGCGCCGAACATCGCCGTACCGACCGCGATGCCGCCGAGCATCGCCAGCACCACCGTCCGGTTCCGGAACAGGTGCAGCGGGATGACCGGCGCACTCGCCCTGCGCTCGACGAAGTAGGCCGTGACCAGCGCGAGAAGGGCACCGCCGACGAACAGCGCGCTCTGCTTGCTGATCCAGGCGAAGTCCTTGCCGGCGAAGGACACCCACATCAACACCAGGCTCACCCCACCGGTGATGAGCGTGGCGCCCAAGTAGTCGATCTTCACGTGCCGCTTCTTCGTGGGCAGGTGCAGCGTCTTGTGCAGTACGGCGAGCGCCACGAGCGCCAGCGGCACGCAGACGAAGAAGCACCAGCGCCAGCCGGGCCAGTCGACCAGGAACCCGCCGACGAGCGGCCCTCCGACCGTGCCCGCGGAGATCACCATGCCGGTGTAGCCGCTGTAGCGGCCGCGTTCGCGCGGGCTGAGCAACGCGCCGACCACGACCTGGCCGAGCGCCTGCACACCGCCCATGCCCAGGCCCTGGACGACCCGGAACGCGATGAGCTGCTCCATGTTCTGGCTCAGGCCCGACAGGACCGAACCGACGACGAACAGCACGATGCTCGTCTGCAGCAGCATCTTCTTGTCGAAGAGGTCGGAGAGCTTGCCCCACAGCGGCGTGCTGGCCGTGGACGCGAGCAGCATCGACGTGATGACCCACGTGTACTGGGTCTGGGTGCCCTTGAGCTCGGCCAGGATCGTCGGGAGGGCGTTCGAGACGATGGTGGAGCTGAGGATCGCGACCAGCAGAGCCACCCAGATGCCGGACAGCGCTTCGAGGATCTCCCGATGCGACGAGGGCCGGTTCAAGCACACCTCCGGTAGTTGGTTGATGTCATACAACTATATACGGAGATAGTTAGCTAGGCCAACTAGTTCGGGTGGTTGATCGGTCACGCACGACAAGGGCCGCCAGGCACCTTCGCCTGGCGGCCCTGCTCACGCGACCTCGCGGGTCAGTCGGCGGCCTTGCCCGCCTTCACGCCGAAGTAGTCGCCACCCTTGCGCTTCACGTCGTCGGTACCCCAGTCGCGCACCCGGTCGACCGGGATCATCCGCGGGATGTGCTTGCGGCAGTGGATGTAGGCCTCCTGCACCTCGACCACCACCCACCGCTCCACCTTCTTGTCCTCGGTGGGGATGTCGTCCCGCGGCACGATCCGGGCGCGGCCGTTGACGTGCAGCCCGATCAGGTCGTCGGTGAAGTCCACCATCAGCATCCCGACGTGCGGGTTCTCCATGATGTTGCCCAGGGACGCCATCACGCCGTTGCCGCGGTACTCGGGGTACGCGACGGTCCGGGAGTCGATCACCTGGATGAACCCCGCCGGCCCGGCCCGCAGGGTCGAGTCGCACTCCCCGTCGGCATCAGCGGTCGAGATGAAGGCCATCTCCATCCGGCCGACGAACTCGGCCATCGCGGGGTTGAGGTGGTCCAGGACCTGGTCCGAGTAGAAGCGTGTGGCGCGATCCTGGGTCTCCAGGGCACATTGGAGGAAGTGCTCACCGCGTGAGCCAGGTAGGTCAACACGGTCGGGTGAGGTGGTTTCAGTCAGCTCAGGCAGGGACACGTGCCACACCGTTGCACGCAAGCGAGCAAGTCGGTACAGATGCCCCCGCAGGTTCACACTGTTGTGCTAACAACTAGTTGCGTAGGGTAATCAGACTTCGCTCGAAGGTGGCATCAAGGAACCAAACCCTCCGATCAGGGGTTACTGTCCACTCTGTCGGGGGACGGATGCTTGACGAGGACTACCGCGCCTTGCTGGCGCCAATGAGAACGTGGAGACTGCGCGCGGACCATGACTGCGAACGCTGTGCTGAGCCCCATCCCTACCCCGCCCCACCGAGAACCTCCGCCTGGTGTCACCGCGATGGTGCGGATGATCCGGGAGAGTTTCGCGGTGGTGGAGCCGCATGCCGAAGAAGTGGCGAAGTTCTTCTACGGCATGCTCTTCTCGCTCTCGCCTGCCACACGCGAGATGTTCCCCGCGAACATGGAGGTGCAGCGAAGCCGCCTGCTGCGCGCTCTCGTGCACGTGGTGCAGATGGTCGACCGGCCGGACGACCTCATCCCCTTCCTGCGTCAGCTGGGCCGTGACCACCGCAAGTTCGGTGTCATCAACGTCCACTACGAGGCCGTCGGCACCGCCCTGCTGTCCGCCGTGAAGAAGTTCGCGGGCGCCGCCTGGACGCCGAAGGTCGAGATGGCGTGGGCAGAGGCCTACACGTTGATGGCGCGGGCCATGCAGGAAGCCGCCGACGCCGACAACGGGCCCGCCTACTGGCACGCCACCGTGCTGGAGCACCAGCGCGTCTCGTGGGACCTGGCCGTCGTCCGGCTGCAGCCCGACCACCCGGTCAACTACCGCGCGGGTCAGTACGTCAGCGTGGAGACGCCGCAGCGCAAGCGCCTGTGGCGGTACTACTCGCCGGCGAACGCACCGCGCGAGGACGGCGTCATCGAGTTCCACATCCGGTCCGTCGACGGCGGCTGGGTGTCACGCTCGGTGGTCGGCCACACGCAGGCCGGTGACACGTGGCGGATCGGACCGCCGATGGGACGTCTGCAGGTCGACCGCACGGCCGGGTCGGACGTCCTGATGGTCGCCGGCGGCACGGGCGTGGCGCCGATGCACGCGATCATCGACGAGATGTCGCAGTGGGGCGACAACCCCCGCGTGCACCTGTTCTACGGCGGCCGCACCCGCGAGGACCTCTACGACCTCGACAACCTGCAGCGCATCGCGACCACGAACCCGTGGCTCACGGTCGTGCCGGTGCTCGAGTCGGACCCCGGTGTCCGCGGCGTCGAGCAGGGCACCCTGGCCGACGTGGTCACCCGCTACGGAGCGTGGGAGGACCGCGACGTCCTGGTCTGCGGCAGCCCGGCCATGATCCGCTCGACCGTGTCCCGCATGCTGGTCGCCGGAACGCCTCTGGACCGGATCAAGTACGACCCGTTCACGCTGGACTAGACTCGGCACGTCGAAGCGACTGGCGTGCCGAGGGTGGAACTGACCACCGGGAAGCGACGGCCGAGCGCACCGAACGCCTGGGTGCCCGGCATGGAGATGCGCCGTGCTCTCACATGTCGACCCGGAAATCGCCGCCCTGATCCAGGCCGAGGCCACGCGGCAGTCCCGCAAGCTGCGGATGATCGCGTCCGAGAACGCCGTCTCAGCGGCCGTGCTTGAGGCAACAGGCTCGGTGCTGACGAACAAGTACTCCGAGGGCTACCCCGGCAAGCGGTACTACGAGGGCCAGCAGATCATCGACCAGGTCGAGCAGCTGGCGATCGACCGGGCGAAATCGCTGTTCGGCGTCGACCACGCCAACGTGCAGCCGCTGTCCGGCGCCCCGGCCAACCTGGCCGTGTACCTCGCGTTCCTGCAGCCGGGCGACACCGTGATGGGCATGTCCCTCCCCATGGGCGGCCATCTCACCCACGGCTGGAGCGTGTCCGCGACCGGCAAGTGGTTCCGCGCGGTGCAGTACGACGTCCGCAAGGACACCGGTGTGGTGGACCTGGACGAGGTCCGCGACCTGGCCCTCGCCGAACGCCCGAAGGTCATCTTCTGCGGCGGCACCGCGATCCCACGCACGATCGACTTCCCGGCCTTCGCCGCCATCGCGCGGGAGATCGACGCGATCCTGGTCGCCGACATCGCGCACATCGCAGGTCTGGTTGCCGGCGGCGCCCACCCGTCCCCGGTCGGCCACGCCCAGGTGATCACCACGACCACGCACAAGACGTTGCGCGGACCCCGCGGCGCCATGATCCTGTGCGACGCCGGACACGCGAAGGCGATCGATCGGGCAGTGTTCCCCGGTCTGCAGGGCGGCCCGCACGACCACACGACCGCCGCCATCGCCGTGGCGCTGCACGAAGCCGCTCAGCCGGAGTTCCGCGAGTACGCGCACACGGTTGTCGCAAACGCTCGCGCGCTGGCGGACGCGTTGCTGGAGCGCGGCTTCGACCTGGTCTCCGGCGGCACGGACAACCACCTGATCCTGATCGACCTGACGTCGAAGGCGATCGCCGGCAAGCCGGCGGCGCAGGCCCTGGACCGTGCCGGCATCGAGCTGAACTACAACGCGGTGCCGTTCGACCCGCGCAAGCCCTTCGACCCGTCGGGCATCCGGCTCGGGACGGCCGGGATCACCACGCGCGGCCTGAAGCCGGAGCAGATGCCGTTGATCGCGGACTGGATCGACCGGGTGATCGCCGCCCACGACAACGACCAGGCGCTGGACCGCATCGCCACCGAGGTCGAGGACCTACTCGGCACCCTCTAGCGAGGCGGCCGCGATCCGAACCTCTTCGAGCGCCCGGCGGGCGACATCAGCGAAGTCCCCGCCGGCCTCGAGCCACCGGGCATAACCGCGCCGCAGGGCCAGAATTCCCAGTTCGGCGGCAACGTCCGCATCGAGCTCCGGCACACCTCGCCGGCGCAGCGCGTCCCTGATCGTGCGGCCGAACCCGGCCATCTTCAACGCGTCCCGCTCGCGCAGCTCGTCGTTGCTCTCGATCACCGCCAGCCGCCGCGGTCCGTTCGCCCAGCGGTCCTGCGTGAACGTGACCGCCATCGCCACCAGCGCCCCCTCGACCGCCGCCAGCGCTCCGGCGGACTCGGGCGTGCCCGCGATCCCCGCGACGATGAGCCCGACCAGCTCGTCCTGACCGCCGAACAGCACCTCGCGCTTGTCCTTGAAGTGCCGGAAGTACGTGCTCTTCGTGAGCCCGGCGCGCTCGGCGATCTGCGCGACCGAGGTGTTCTCGTACCCCTGCTCGCCGAACAGGTCGAGTGCGGCGCGCACCAACCGCTCCCGTGCGTCCGGCTCCCATCGACCCATTCGGTCATCTTAGGTGATGGGACTTGGTCCCATCACTCTGCTACGGTTGATGAGACCAAGTCCCATCACTTGAAGGAAGTGCCATGAAGGTCTTCGTCACCGGCGCCAGCGGACACATCGGCTCCGCATTGGTCCCGGAACTGCTCCGCGCGGGCCACGAGGTCGTCGGGCTGGCCCGCTCGGACACGTCCGCCGCCAAGCTCGAAGCGCAGGGCGCCGCCGTCCAGCGCGGCGATCTGGACGACCTGGACGGGTTACGCAAGGGCGCGGCCGAGGCGGACGCGGTGATCCACCTGGCGTTCAAGCACGAC
Organism: Lentzea nigeriaca; assembly: GCF_016907955.1. Taxonomy (GTDB): domain Bacteria; phylum Actinomycetota; class Actinomycetes; order Mycobacteriales; family Pseudonocardiaceae; genus Lentzea; species Lentzea nigeriaca. The sequence goes on from NZ_JAFBCX010000007.1 coordinate 324,828, forward strand.
GAGCTGTTCGCGGGGAACTACGCCGGCGCGTCGGCCGCCGATCTCGCGGTGGTCCGGGCGTTCATCGACGAACTGTCCGGGACTGGCAAGGCGCTGATCGGCACCGGCGGCACGCTCTCGTACTCCGGCCTCGGCCACACGGCCACGGAGGAGGAGCGGGTGCCGGACGACCAGAGCCGCGGCACCGCCCGGAACCTGATCGTCGACGCGCCCGAACTCCGCGGTGCGGTGGTCGTGCTGCCGCCGACCGTCCACAGTGAACTGGACACGGCCGGCTTCATCCCGGTGCTGATCAGGACCGCCCGTTCCGCGGGAGTCTCCGGCTACCCCGGCGACGGCGCGAACCGCTGGTCGGCCGTGCATACGCTGGACGCGGCACGGCTCTACCGGCTGGCCGTCGAGCAGGCATCCGCGGGTTCGGTGCTGCACGCGGTCGCCGAGGAGGCCATCTCGCTGAAGGAGATCGCCGAAGTGATCGGACGGAAGCTGGATGTACCGGTCCAGAGCGTCCCGGCAGAGCACTTCGGGCCGCTCGCGAACATGGTCGCGCTGGACGCGCCGACGTCCGGGGCGCGCACGAAAGCGTTGCTGGGCTGGGAAACGAAGGAACCCGGCCTCCTGGCGGACCTGGAGACCGGGTTCTACTTCAAGTGAGTCACTTGCGGGGTTTGGGTTTCCACACGACGAGCGCGGTCTCCTGCCTGACCGGCACGAGGTCTCGCCGGTAGGACGCGTGCACGGCGGCGGCCGTGGAGTCGGCTGCCGCCAGCGCCTGCGCGAGCTCCTGCTGGAGTTCGGTGACCCGAGCGCGCAACGCGTCGACCTGGTTCTCCAGCTCGATGATCCGCTTGATGCCGGCGAGGTTCACGCCCTCCTCCTGGGAGAGCCGCTGAACCTCGCGCAGCAGCACGATGTCGCGCATCGAGTAGCGGCGGCCACCGCCGGACGTGCGGCCCGGCGAGACGAGGCCCATCCGGTCGTAGGACCGCAGCGTCTGGGCGTGCAGACCGGACAGCTGTGCCGCCACTGAGATCACGAAGAAGGGCGTGTCCTCGTCAGTCCCTGGAGGGAACGGAAAACCCACGGAACTCACCGCCCTTCGAGAAGTGCGTTCAGATCACCACGCGGGTCGTGATCCTTCGTCACGTCCGCGTACGCCTCGAGCGCCTTGCGGGCCTCGGACGACAGGTTGTTCGGCACCGCGACCTCCAGGGTGATCAGGAGATCGCCGGAGGTGCCGTCGCGCTTCGTGATCCCCTTGTCCCGAGCCCGCAGCACACGCCCGGAGGCGGTACCGGCAGGCACCTTCAAGGTCACCTTGCCGTCCAGCGTCGGCACGGTCAACGTCGTTCCCAGCGCCAGCTCCGAGAACGTCATCGGCGCCGTGAGCGTCAAGTCGTTGCCCTTGCGGCCGAAGATGCTGTGCGGGTTGACGTGCACGCGCACGAAAAGGTCGCCGGACGGTCCGCCGTTGCGTCCAGGTTCCCCTTGTCCCGCAAGGCGAATCCGCTGGCCGTCGTCGACGCCCGACGGGATCCGCACGGTCAGCGTGCGGGTGCGGGTGCTGACGCCGTCGCCACCGCACTCGGGGCACGGGTCGTCGATGATCCGGCCGGTTCCCCGGCAGTCGCGGCACGGCTCGCTGAACGCGAACGCACCCTGCGAGCGGGTCACCAGGCCAGAACCCGAACAGGTCGCGCACACGTGCGGCATCGTGCCCGGCTTGGCGCCGGAACCGCCGCACGTCGAGCAGGCGGCGGGGGACGAAAGGCGCAGCGGCACCGTCGCCCCCTTCACCGCCTCGGTGAAGTCGATGCGGACGTCGGTCTCGACGTCCTCGCCACGGCGCGGGCGCGTCGCGGAGCCGGCACCGCCGCCACGCCGGTTGAACAGGCCGCCGAGCAGGTCGCCCAGGCCGCCGCCACCGGTGCCCTGCGCGGCACGGCCGAACAGGTCGTTGACGTCGAAGCCGCCACCGCCGCCGAAGCCGCCGGGGAAACCGCCGCCGCCGGCGAACAGGCGGCGGGCCTCGTCGTACTGCTTGCGCTTGGCCGGGTCCGACAGCACGCCGTAGGCCTCGGAGACCGCCTTGAAGCGGGCCTCGGCCTTGGCGTCGCCGGGGTTCGCGTCGGGGTGCAGCTCGCGGGCGAGCTTGCGGTAGGACTTCTTGATCTCGTCCGCCGACGCGTCGGAGGAGACGCCCAGCTCGCGGTAGAAGTCCTTTTCGATCCAGTCCCTAGCACTCACCGGACGTCCCCTCCTTTCGCAGTGGTGTGGCGCGGCACGTTGACGTGCGAATTCGCGGTCGGACGGGCGCCTCGCGGTGCCGCCCCCGCGTCCTCATCCGGTTGTCTGTGGGCGTGGAGGCGGTGCCGCGAGGCGTCCTGCTGAGCGTGAGTTCACCGCCGACGTGCCGTGTCACGCCACTAGTTCTCTTCGGCCTGGGGTGCGGCGGGGGCAGGCTCGTGGTCGGTCACCGCGACGAGCGCGGGGCGAACGAGCTTGTCGCCGAACCGGTAGCCGCGGCGCAGGACTGCGGTGACGGTCGGGCCGTCGACGTCCGGGGACGTGCTGTGCTGCACGGCCTCGTGCACCGACGGGTCGAACGCCTCGCCCTCGTGCGCGAACGGCTCCAGGCCGGTCTTGGCCAGCGTGGACACGAGCTTGTCCGCCACCGCCTTGAACGCGCCGGTCAGGTCGCCGTGCGCGTCGGCCCGTTCGACGTCGTCCAGCACGGAGAGCAGCTCGGCGGCAACGGACGCCTTCGCGTTGTTGATCACCGCTTCGCGATCGCGTTCCACCCGCTTGCGGTAGTTCGCGTACTCGGCGGTGAGCCGCTGCAGGTCGGCGGTGCGCTCGTCGAGCTGGGTCTTCAGCTCGGCGGCCACCTCGTCGACGACCTCCGCAACGACCGGTGCGTCTTCACCTGGAGCAGCGCCTTCCTCGGCGGCAGCGTGGGCCGGCGACCGGACCTCACCCGTCTCCGGGTCGATCCGGCGCCGGTCGTTCACGACTACCTGAGGCTGCTCCTCGTCAGGGGCGGCGTGCCTCGGCTCAGTCACTTCTTCTTTTCCTCGTCCACGATCTCGGCGTCAACGATGTTCTCCTCGCCGGCCTTGGCCTGGCCGGCGCCCGGAGCCTCGGCACCGGGGGCCTCGGCACCGGGGGCACCCGGCGCGTTGGCGTAGATCGCCTGGCCGATGGCCTGCGACTCGGTCGCGAGCTTCTCCACCGCGGCCTTGATGGCGTTGATGTCGGTGCCCTTGAGCGCCTCGTTCGCCTCGGCGATCGCGGCGTTGACCTTCTCCTTGATGTCGGCAGGGAGCTTCTCGTCGTTCTCCTTGACGACCTTCTCGGTCTGGTAGACGAGGGTCTCCGCCTGGTTGCGGACCTCGGCCTCCTCGCGGCGGCGCTTGTCCTCCTCCGCGTGGGCCTCGGCGTCCTTGACCATGCGGTCGATGTCCTCCTTCGGCAGCGCGGAGCCACCGGTGATGGTCATCGACTGCTCCTTGCCGGTGCCCAGGTCCTTCGCCGACACGTGGACGATGCCGTTCGCGTCGATGTCGAAGGTGACCTCGATCTGCGGCACGCCGCGCGGGGCCGGGGGCAGGCCGGTCAGCTCGAACATGCCGAGCTTCTTGTTGTGCGCCGCGATCTCGCGCTCGCCCTGGAAGACCTGGATCTGCACGGACGGCTGGTTGTCGTCGGCCGTCGTGAAGGTCTCGGAACGCTTCGTCGGGATCGTGGTGTTGCGCTCGATCAGCTTGGTCATGATGCCGCCCTTGGTCTCGATGCCGAGGGACAGCGGGGTGACGTCGAGCAGCAGGACGTCCTTGACCTCACCCTTGAGGACACCGGCCTGCAGGGCGGCGCCGACGGCGACGACCTCGTCCGGGTTCACGCCCTTGTTGGGCTCCTTGCCGCCGGTCAGCTCCTTCACGAGCTCCGCGACGGCGGGCATGCGGGTCGAGCCACCGACGAGCACGACGTGGTCGATGTCACCGACGGAGATGCCGGCGTCCTTGATCACGTTGTTGAACGGCGCGCGGGTGCGGTCGAGCAGGTCGGACGTGATCCGCTGGAACTCGGCGCGCGACAGCGTCTCGTCGAGGAACAGCGGGTTCTTGTCCGCGTCCACCGTGATGTACGGCAGGTTGATGCTCGCGGTGCTGGAGCTGGACAGCTCGATCTTGGCCTTCTCCGCAGCCTCACGGATGCGCTGCAGGGCCATCTTGTCCTTGGTCAGGTCGATGCCGTTGGCCTGCTTGAAGCGGTCCACCAGCCAGTCGACGACACGCTGGTCCCAGTCGTCACCACCGAGGTGGTTGTCACCGGAGGTCGCGCGGACCTCGACCACGCCGTCGCCGAGCTCGAGCAGCGAGACGTCGAACGTACCGCCACCGAGGTCGAAGACCAGGATGGTCTGCTCCTTCTCGCCCTTGTCGAGGCCGTAGGCCAGAGCGGCCGACGTCGGCTCGTTGACGATGCGGAGCACGTTGAGGCCCGCGATCTGGCCGGCCTCCTTGGTGGCCTGGCGCTGCGCGTCCTCGAAGTAGGCGGGGACGGTGATGACGGCGTCGGTGATCTCCTCACCCAGGTACGCCTCGGCGTCGCGCTTGAGCTTCATCAGCACGCGCGCGCTGATCTCCTGCGAGGTGTACTGCTTGCCGTCGATCTCATCGGTCTTCCAGTTGGTGCCGATGTGCCGCTTCACCGAGCGGATGGTGCGGTCGACGTTCGTGACGGCCTGGTTCTTCGCGGGCTGACCCACGAGGACCTCGCCGTTCTTCGCGAACGCGACGATGGACGGGGTCGTCCTCGAGCCCTCCGAGTTGGCGATGACCGTCGGCTCACCGCCTTCGAGGACGGCGACGACGGAGTTGGTCGTCCCGAGGTCGATGCCGACTGCACGCGCCATTGGAGTTCCTTCCGCTAGTACTTGTTGAGCGTTGCTGGCTCAAGTTTGCCATCTTGCCCAACGTTGAGCCTACCCGACTCAAGCTTTCTGATGGTCCCAACGGCTGGCGAGGTCTGGTTGTTCCCTCAGAACGCGCCGAGGACCACCCCTCGTGGAGTGGTCCTCGGCACATTCCCCCGGATCGGGCGGCCTCAGACGGCCAGCACCTTCACGTTGCCCGAGTCGGCGTTCAGCTTGAGCTCGTGCTTTGCCGCCGGGTCCGTCGGCACGTCGATCTTGCGGTCCCCGCTGCCGGACTCCGCGGTGACCTTGTACGGGCCGGCGGACACCGGCACCCGCACGGTGATGTTCCCCGAGCCGCTGACCACGCGGGCCGTGCGCGCCGAGACGAAGTTCAGCTCGACGTTGCCGGAGTCGGCGTCGGCGGTCACGTCGTTGTCGATGGCGGTGCCGGTGATGTTGCCGGAGCCGGTGTTGACCAGTGTCTTGCCCGACAGCTGGTCGAGCGTGATGTTGCCGGACCCCAGGTCGGCGGTGAGGCTGCCCCTGACCTTGGCGGCTTCGAACTTGCCCGAGCTGGTGACGGCCTTGACGTCGCCCGCGATGTCACGGACGTCGATGTCACCCGAGCCGCTCGTGACCTGGACGTTGCCCGCGATGTTCTGGACCACGATCCTGCCGGAGCCCGTCCGGTAGTCGACCGACGTGAGGCCCTCGAGCGTGACGTCGCCTGATCCCACGTCGCCCTGGACGGCGATGTCCGCGGACGGCACCTGAACGTCGTAGTTGACCTCGCAGTCCCTGCCGCAGTCGTCCAGCACCAGGCTGCTGCCCTCGATGCGGTGCGAGACGCCCGTAGGCCTGTTGTCCTTGTTGTGCTCGACCTTGCGGTGGATCTTCGTCTCGGACAGGCCGGGCACGTACCGGATCGCGACGATCCCCGAGCCGGTGCGCACGCGCACGGACGTGAACTTCTCCGCCACCACGTTGTCGTCGGTGAACTCGTACTTCACGATGCGGATGCCACAGGCCGTGAGCACCGCCCCCACCAGCAACGCCACCAGCGCTGTCCTCGTCATGAGCACAAAAGTAGGGGTGGCGGGTGCTCAGCGACACGGCAGTCAGCCCCCGAAGGCGGGGTGGGGTTGTCCCTACCCCAAATGATCAAGCACGGTCAGACCAGGTCTTCCAGGACGGCGCGCAACGCCGGCGCGGTGCGGGCCGGGTCGTTCAGGAACCGCGTCGACGCCAGGACGTGGGCCGGTGCGATCCGCTCCCACAGCAGGCCGTCCACCGGCACCTCGGCGATGTGCAGTTCGACGCTCTGCGCCCACCGGCCGATGCGCGACTCGATGCCCCGCAGCACGTCACCGATCGGCAACGCGACGGGAGTCTGCACCCGGTGCAGCTGCTCGATGCCCGGCTTCAGGGCCAGCACGGCGGCGCGGCAGGCGGGGCGGGTCAGCAACGCCTCGGCGTCCTCGGGCACGGTCGGCTCGGCACCGCGCGTGCACGCGTCCAATGCGTCGGCCCACCAGCCCGGCCACTCGCGGGTCACGGCCCCGCGGTCGACACCGGCCGGCACCTGCACCGGCAGCGAGGGCTCCAGGCCCGGCACGTGCGGCTCGACGTCGACGGACAACGCCAGTGAGTCGCGGACGTAGAGCGCTGCCAGCAGCCCGAGGCTCACCCCGTGGCTGATGCCGGACACCTCTCGCGCGAACTTCATACCTTCATTGTTCCCGCGTCTCGGGGGTGGAATCGTCGCGGCCGCAGATCAAGAAGGACACAATTGGCTCCAGCTCGTCCTCGTTCGGAGCAACATCGGCTATCAGGCCCTGGATCAGCAGCCCGTCGACGGCCGCGAGGAACGCGCGGAACGCCACCGGGTCCGCGGGCCTGGACACTTCCACCGCCAGGTCCAGCCACCGGCGTGCGGCCGCCTTCAGTTCGGGACGACGACCTGCCAGCAGATACAGCTCGTACTCGGCGAGTGTGCGCGCACGGTTCTCATTCACCGCACGAGCGAGAAAGCGTGCGATCTCGCGCGGGTTGCCGCCGCTAGCGACGATCTTCAGCATGTCCTCGCACAGCTCTTCCGCGACCCACAGCAGCGTGGCGATCAACAGGTCGTCGAGTGTCGCGAAGTAGTAGGTGGACGCCGTCGTCGGCACACCGGCCTCGCGGGCGACGCTGCGATGCGTCACTCCGGCGATGCCCTCACGTTCGATCACTCGCAGCGCGGCTTCGACGATGGCGCGCCGCTTCTTCTCGCCGCGTGCCTTCCTGCCATCGATCATTCGGCTGTCCACGACCGGAGTCAGTGCGTCCTCCCGAGCTCGAGTGTCACCACGCCTCCGATGATCAAAGCCAACCCGATGACCATCGTGGGGTTGAGGGTCTCGCCCAGGAACTTCCAGCCGATGATCGCGACGGCTGCGACACCGACGGCGGACCACACGGCGTAGGCGACGCCCACTGGCATACCCAACTTCAACGCGCGCGAAAGGGCTGTGAAGGCGATCGCATATCCGACGACGACCACGACCGACGGCCACGGTCTGCTGAAGCCATCAGACAGCTTCAACGACACGGTGGCGGCGATCTCTCCCGCGATCGCCGCAGCGAGATACAGGTACAACACGGCGACCTCCAGCCACTGAGCCCAACTACTTGAACGATTGTTCCACAAGTTTTTGATCAATTTCCGGATACTTGACCGGTACGAGAGGAGACACCGGCCACGTCCAAGTGGTTACTGATGAGTAACGTGGCCTAGACTCCCGCCATGACCCTCCAGCTGGTTCTCGGACTCGTCGCCGTAGCGGTGAGCGTCGTCGCCTGGGGCGTGTTCGTCGCTGGCGTCTGGAAGATGATCAAGATCATCCGGCTCGGCCAGCCGGACGGCACTCGCAAGGGCCCGTTCTGGCCGCGGCTGCGGACGTTGATCGTCGAGTTCGTCGCGCACACCAGGATGGCCAAGTTCCGCTCGGTCGCCCCCTGGCACTGGATGGTGATGTGGGGCTTCCTCATCGGCTCCGCGGTGCTGTTCGAGGCCTACGGCGAGGTGTTCAACCCGCACTTCCACTGGCCGATCATCGGCACGTGGTCCGTCTGGCTGCTGCTGGTCGAGCTGCTCGGCCTCGGCACCGTCGTCGGTGGTGTGGCCCTCGCGATCATCCGCCAGCGCAACCACCCGCGCCGCGCCGACCGCGTCTCGCGCTTCCAGGGCTCCGACTTCAAGTCCGCCTACTTCGTCGAGGCGGTCGTGATCATCGAGGGTCTCGGCATCCTCGGTGTGAAGGCGTTCAAGCAGTCGAGCGGTCTCGAGGCCGCGCCGCTGTGGACGTCGTTCGTGACGCAGCCGCTCGCCCACCTGCTGCCCGCGGCGCCGATCTGGGTGTCCGTGATGGCGCTGATCAAGCTGCTGTCCGGCATGATCTGGCTCGTCGTGGTCGGTAGGAACCTGACGATGGGCGTTGCCTGGCACCGCTTCTCGGCGTTCTTCAACATCTACTTCAAGCGCGAGGACGACGGTGGCGTCGCCCTGGGCGCGCTGAAGCCGATGATGTCCGGCGGCAAGGTCCTGGACCTGGAGGAGGCCGACCCGGACAAGGACGTGTTCGGCGTCGGCAAGGTCGAGGACTTCACCTGGAAGGGCTGGCTCGACTTCTCCACCTGCACCGAGTGCGGCCGCTGCCAGTCGCAGTGCCCCGCCTGGAACACCGGCAAGCCGCTGTCGCCGAAGCTGGTCATCACGCAGCTGCGCGACCACGCGTTCGCCAAGGCCCCGTACCTGCTGGCCGGCGGCTCGCGCGACATGGCAGGTGACGAGGTCGGCCTGGTCGAGGACAAGTACGAGGACTACAAGAAGCGCCTCGAGTCGATCGACGTGCTGGCGATGGCCGAGTCCGAGCGCCCGCTGGTCGGCGGCCCCGACGAGCTCGGCGTCATCGACCCCGAGGTGCTGTGGTCGTGCACGACGTGCGGTGCGTGCGTCGAGCAGTGCCCCGTCGACATCGAGCACGTCGACCACATCGTCGACATGCGCCGCTACCAGGTGCTCATCGAGTCGAACTTCCCGACCGAGCTCGGCGGCATGTTCAAGAACCTCGAGAACAAGGGCAACCCCTGGGGCCAGAACGCCAAGGACCGTCTGGCGTGGACCGAGGGCCTCGACTTCGAGGTGCCGGTGTTCGAGGGCGAGCTGGGCGACGCCGAGTACCTGTTCTGGGTCGGCTGCGCCGGCGCGTTCGAGGACCGCGCGAAGAAGACCACCCGCGCCGTGGCCGAGCTGCTGCACACCGCGGGCGTCAAGTACACCGTCCTCGGCCCGGAGGAGACCTGCACCGGCGACCCGGCCCGCCGCGCCGGCAACGAGTTCCTCTTCCAGATGCTCGCGCAGCAGAACGTCGAGGTGCTCAACTCGGTCTTCGAGGACCGGCCAGTCGGCCAGCGCAAGATCGTCGTCACGTGTGCGCACTGCTTCAACACGCTGGCCAACGAGTACCCGCAGGTCGGTGGCACCTACGAGGTCGTGCACCACACGCAGCTGCTGAACAAGCTGGTCCGCGAACGCCGCCTGGTGCCGGTCGCGCCGGTCACCGAGGACGTCACCTACCACGACCCGTGCTACCTGGGCCGACACAACAAGGTCTACGAAGCACCGCGTGAGCTCATCGGGGCGTCCGGCGCGAAGCTGCGCGAGATGCCGCGGCACGAGGAACGCTCCATGTGCTGCGGTGCCGGTGGCGCTCGCATGTGGATGGAAGAGCGGATCGGCAAGCGCATCAACATCGACCGCGTCGACGAGGCGCTCTCGACCGCGCCGTCCAAGATCGCGACGGGCTGCCCGTTCTGCCGCGTGATGCTGACGGACGGCGTGACCGCCCGTCAGTCCGACGGCCTGGCCGGGGCTCACGTCGAGGTCGTGGACGTCGCGCAGATGCTGCTCGAGTCCGTGAAGCGCGGCCAGACGACTCCGGCCGCGGAGGCGAACGCGTAGAACGCAAAGAGAAAGGTCCTCGGTCCGTTGTGGACCGAGGACCTTTTTCGTTGGTGGGGTCAGTCGTTGTCGGTGACCTTGTCGTAGATCACGTTCAGCACCCAGCCGGTCAGGGCGACGATGATCGCGCCCCAGAACGCGGGCCAGAAGCCGTCGACGCGGAACGGCAGGTCCAGCTGCTCGGCGAGCCATCCGGTGAGCATGAACAGCAGCGCGTTCACCACGAGCCCGATCAGGCCCAGGGTGAGCAGGTAGAACAAGCACCCGAAGAACTTCACCAGCGGCTTCACGATGGCGTTCACCAGGCCGAAGATCACCGCGACGCCGATCAGCGTGAGGATTCTCGAGCCGGTGGTGCCCTCGCCCAGATCGATGCCGGGGAGGGCGGTCGACACCCAGACCGCCACGGCAGTCAGCAGCACATGCACCAAGATGCCCATGCCGCAGACTAGCCCTGACAGGTCCTTTGTGGTCAGCTGCGGCGGCGGCGTGCCACGAAGAGCGCGCTCAAACCGGCCGCGACCAGCACCGAGCCGAGGGCCAGGAACCCGAGCGGCGAGGCACCCGTCGACGCGAGGCCCGTCTTGTTGCCCGCCTTCGCCACGGCCTGTGTGGTCGTGGTGGTCGTCGAAGCAGCGGGTTCCGAGGACGACGGCGGCGTGGTCGTCGTGGTCTTCTCGACGATCTTGATCGTCTTCTTCAGCTGCACGCCCTGGTTCCTGCGGTCGACGTCCTTGTGACCGTCGATCCACGGCCGGGCGACCGGCCAGATCTCGGTGGTCTCGGCCGAAGTCAGCTCGAGCTTCACGTCGACCACGACCGACTGGCCGGGCAGCACCTTGGCGACGGTCTCGTACTCGCGGTTGGCGCCGGTGACGTTCTCACTGTGGGACAGGACGTTCCCGTCGGGGCCGAACAGGATGAACGACAGCTTGCCGGGGACGTCGCCCTTGTTGGTCAGCTTCACCCTGACGTCGATCTGGTCGCCGACGGTGTAGGTGTCCTTCGCCGGGCTGATCGTGAGCTCCTCGGCAGCGACGTCGGCCTTGGGCGCGAAGTAGCGCACGTCGATCCGCTTGTTCCGGTCGCCACCGACGTTCACCTGGCCCGTCAGCCAGTCGATGTCGTTCGCGCCCAGCGGCTTGGCCAGCGCCAGCTCCTGCCGCGCGAGATCCGGCACGGTCACCGTGTAGTCGCCGACCGGCAGGTCGAAGCGGTACGAACCGTCCGCGGCCGGCGTGGTGGCCACGTCGACCTGGGAGCCGGTCCTGGTCTTGCCGCTGGCCTTGATCTCAGCGGTGGTGGCCTTCTCGTCGGCCTGCTTCACGCCGTCACCGTTGGCGTCGACGAAGCTGAAACCCTCGACGAAACGGCCCCAGAGCGGGAAGTCCAGGGTCATGTCCTTGTCGGTGGGCCGGGCGCCCCAAGGCAGATCGAAGTCCGCCTTGTCCTGGTTGATCACCATGTACCGCGGGCCCTTCGGCAGCACGACGCGGTAGCGGCCGTTCACGTCGGTACGGACCTCGGTGACCTTCTCGTTGCTCTCGAGGTTCGTCACCCACACACCGGGGCCGTTCGCGCGGACCGGCTCGCCCGCGTCGTGGGCCTCGTTGCCGTTGCGGTCGAAGAACATGAGGCCCTCGACCGTGATCGTCTCTTCCTGCGCGGCGGCGGGGAGGCCCGCACCGGCCAGCAGGAGGCCTGCCGTCAGCGTGACGGCGAACTGCTTCTTCACTTGTCCCCCAAGATCTTTCAGGAACGACGGCGACGCGCTGCGAAGAACGCACCCGCGCCGGCGACGAGCAGGAGTCCGCCGAGGGCGAGGAAGCCCAGTGGCGAGGCGCCCGTGGACGCCAACTTGTCGTTCGTGGCGGCACCGGCGGGCGCCGGAGCCGGGGTCGAGCTGCTCGGTGCGGGCGTGGTGGTGCTCTCCGACGGCGCGGTCGACGGCGCGCCCACGACAGGCGGATCGATGGTGACGTCGATCGACATCTCGTTGTTCTTCTGGTCGGCGTCGTCGAACTGGTCGCCGCGCTGCACCAGGGCGCGCACCGAGTCGGGCGAGTCCCACGTGAAGGTGAAGTCGACGTCGACCTTCGCGGTCGCGCCCGGCGCGAGCGGCTCCTTGAGCGACATGATGTTGCCCTCGACGCGGACGGCGTTGTCGCCCACCGAGTCCACGTCGGTGTTGTGCCCGTCGAGGATGAACTTGATCTTCTCGGGGAAGTTGCCTTTGTTCGCGACCTCGATGACGGCCTTCGCCCTCTCACCGCTGCGGTAGCCGGCCTTCGCCGGCACGAGCGTCAGACCGACCAGCGCCGGGTCCGACTTCGCCACGAGGTAACGCTGGTCGACCCGCATCTGCCTGTCCCGGAAGGCGTCGAGCTTGCGAGTGAGGGTCGCCGGGTCGATGTCGGGGGTGTCGGGATCGACCGTGAGACCGCGGTAGGTGAGGTTCGGCGCGTGCAGCGTGAGATCACCGGAGGGCACGTCCTCGATGCTGTAGGTGCCGTCGGCCGCGGTCGGGCCCGCCTGCAGGTTGACCGCCACCCCGTCGGCCGAGGTGCCCGTGATCCACGCGCGGCCGCTGAGGTTGCCGTCGCTGACGGGCAGCTTCTGCTCGCCGGGGTTGAACACCTTGTCGCCGTTGGCGTCCACAAAGGAGTAACCGAAGACCCTGCTGCCCCGCAACGGGAAGTCGGCGTTGGTCAGCGACTCGGCGAGGTCGTACCCGAGCTTGGTGCTCGTGTAGTCGAAGATGTCCGAGTTCCGGATCTCGTAGTTCGGCCCCTTGGGCAGCTCCACGCGGTACCGGCCGTCCGCGCCGGTGCGGAAGTCGCCGACCATCTGGCCGGTGTCCACGTTCCGCACGCTCACACCGCGGCCGTTCTTCCGGACGGCGTCGCCCGTGTCGTAGACGTTGTTGCCGTTGCGGTCGAAGAAGAACAGACCTTCAACGGTGATCTTCTCGTCCTGCGCGAGAGCGGGCGCGCCCGCGGACAGCACGAGGGCAGCCGTCATCGCGACGGCGCAGAAGTTCTTCACTGATCCCCCAGGATTCCTACTACTCCACACGGGTAATCGAAATCCCGGGGTCCGGGTGTTGCGTGATGCCGGTCACTCCGGCAGTCGTGCGGCGGCGGGTCGGACCCAGCTCGCCCGCGAGCACCTCCATCACCTTCCAGCCGGTCGAGGCGGCTCGTGATCGTGGATCGATCGCCGGAACCTCGGCCCTCCACGACCCGACCTCGGCATCGGTGTCGTGCGCACGCGTTCGCCCATCTCACGATCGTGGTTGCGCCGAAACTCGGAACCGCCCGCGTCTCTCCCGGACGCGGGCGGTTCCGTCTTACCCCCTGGTGATCAGCGTCCCCCCGGAGCAGATCCCAGCCTTAAGACACCGCTGGACTCGTGGATGTTGCCCCGCATGGCAATTGTCACTCGAATGCAGTAAGCCCCAGGCAGGCCTAGGCTGATCTCCATGAGCGAGAAGCCGTCGGGCTCGGGCGAAAGCACACTGACCGTCGTCCTGGCCCTGGTGGTGAACCTGGCGATCGCCATCACCAAGGCCATAGCCGGCGTTCTGACCGGGTCGGCGGCGATCCTCTCGGAAGCCGCGCACTCGGTCGCCGACACGTTCACCGAAGCCCTGCTGCTCACCGCGCTGCGCCGCTCGGACCGCCCGGCCGACCGCCGCCACCCGTTCGGCTACGGCAAGGAGCGCTACTTCTGGTCGCTGCTGGCGGCCGTCTCGATCTTCGCCTCCGGCGCGATGTTCGCTTTCTACGAGGGTTTCAGCACGGTGTTCGGCGAGTCGGAGGAGCAGACGCGGCCCCTCGTCGGCTACATCGTGCTCACGCTGGCGTTCCTGCTCGAGTGCATCTCGTGGACGCAGGCGTTCCGGCAGGTCCGCTCCGAGTCCGCCGCGCACGGCCGCGGGTTCTTCGACTTCCTGCGTATGTCCGACGACCCGACCGTGAAGACGGTGTTCCTGGAGGACTCGGCCGCCCTGATCGGCCTGGTGCTGGCGTTCGCGGGCCTCGGCCTGCACCAGCTGACCGGGTCGTCGTTGTGGGATGGCCTCGCTTCGTTGGCGATCGGCCTGTTGCTGGCCCTGGTCGCCTACATCCTGGCGCGCACCAACAAGGGCCTCCTGATCGGGCGTCAGGCGGATCCCGTGATGGTGAAGGCGATCTGGCGGCGGCTGTCCGAGGTGCCTGAGGTCGAGGCCGTCGTCGACGTGCTGACGATGCTGATCGGCACCGACCGCGTGCTGCTCTGCGCACGGCTCGACTTCACCGACACGCTGACGGCTTTCGAGCTGGAGAACGCGTGCGTGCGCGTCTCCGCGGAGCTGCGTGCGATGTTCCCGGACCTCGACGAGATCTTCCTGGAGCCGGTGCCGCGCACCGACCCGGACCTGCGCCGCCGCGTGCTCGACCGCTACGGCTTCTAGCGGCGCGTGTCGGTGCGGTGGAAGTTGAGGTAGGCGCGGCTCGGCGTGGGACCGCGCTGCCCCTGGTACCGGCTGCCTGCCTGCTTCGATCCGTAAGGGTGCTCCGCCGGGCTCGACAGCTTGAACAGGCAGAGCTGCCCGATCTTCATGCCGGGGTGCAACGTGATCGGCAGGTTCGCCACGTTCGACAGCTCCAGCGTGATGTGGCCGGAGAAGCCGGGGTCGATGAAGCCCGCCGTCGAGTGCGTGAGCAGCCCGAGCCGCCCGAGGCTGGACTTGCCTTCGAGACGACCGGCCAGGTCGTCCGGCAGCGTCACCATCTCGTAGGTCGACCCGAGCACGAACTCGCCAGGATGCAGCACGAAGGGCTCGCCCTCCGGCGTCTCGACCAGGCTCGTCAGGTCGTCCTGCTGCACGGACGGGTCGATGTGGGTGTACTTGGTGTTGTTGAAGACCCGGAAGAACCGGTCCAGCCGCACGTCGATGCTCGACGGCTGCACCATCCCGACGTCGAACGGGTCGAGCAGCAGACGGCCCGACTCGACCTCTTTGCGCAGATCCTGGTCACTCAGCAGCACTCCGACAGGCTAACCGAAGACTCCGGCACGCCTCGTTGCCCGCCTGTGTATGATCGGCGGCGAGCTTGCTCCTGCGGGTGTAGTTCATTGGTAGAACGACAGCTTCCCAAGCTGTAGAGGCGGGTTCGATTCCCGTCACCCGCTCTCGACTCGAAGGCCCTCCTCGTGAGGGCCTTCGGCGTTTCCGGGGTCTGTCAGGCCCTCGGCGGCCGCTTCAGACCGACCAGTCGGCCTGTTTGCCGAGTGAACTGGAATGTTTCACTCAATGGGGTGACGCCCGACCGAAAAGGGTCGTGACTACGGGTAGAAGTATCCCTGCCGATCGCTCTTTCGATGAATCCGAAGTACCCGATCGGCTGGTTCGTCGGATACCGCTCTGTAGGCCCGAATTCACCGGGAGTGACCTCTGAGACGCGATAATCGAGCCTCGTTCGACGTCCTCGCGTACGCCCTGGCGCAGTGTCACGTGGAACGAGTAACCGGCGTATTGCGCGTTGTCGGCAATGCGGGCGGCCTGTTTCATCTCCGCGACGGCGCGGTGGTCGCGGTGGACAGTCCCGGTTCACCCGGAGCGGACACGCTGCTGATCAGTTCGGGAATCATCGAAGAAAAGGACTGGGCGGCCGCTCTGGTGGAGAGCGTCGAGACGCGGTCGCTGCAAACGGCGCTCGTCGCTCGCGGGGTCGTCACGGCCACCGCGGTCCAGGACGTCGCGACAGCCGCCATGCAGGACGGCGCGTTCGCCGTTGCCGCCGGGGAGATCGAGCGGTGCTGTGTCGACGAATCCGTCGATCCACCCCTGCTACCTGCGACTACCGGCGTCGAGCCCGACCTGTTGCTGGCCGAGACGACCCACCGGCTGGACGCCCTGGCCACGCTGCCGTTCCCCCTGTCGCCCTACCGCGACCGCGTGGTGGCCGTCTGCGGGACGGAACCGGCCACCGTGGAACAGCGGCAGATCATCGAGCTCGCCACCGGAAGACGCAATGCGCGGGACATCGCCTTCGCGCTCGGGCGCGGCCTGCACGCGGTCACCGTCGAAATTTCCCGGATGCTGGGCGACGGCCTGCTGGAGATCGCCGAGCCCACGACATCGTTCAGCTTTTCACATTGGGGGCTCACCTCGCTGCACCCTCGGGCCCCTAGGGAGGTGGAATGTTAGTACTGAGCGGTTCGACCTTTCCGATCCAGGAATGGAGTGAGTTGAACTACGACGCCCTGGGCGCCGAACTCAAGAAGCTTCGAGAGAACGTTGCCGGGGTGACCGACACGGTGATAGCCGCGACCGACGGTATCCCCATCCTCGCCGACGTGGCGAAGAACGTCGACCCCGCGCACATTTCCGCACTGGCCGCGTCCGGACTCGGAATCGCACGCCAGACGACCGAGGTGGTCGGCCTGGGCACCCTCGGCCAGACCGTGGTGTTCGGCAGCGAGGGCTACATGGCCGTGTACGCCATCGGCCGGCTGTCGCTGATGGTCGTGCTCGGGGACAAGGGGCTGAACCTCGGACGTCTCCTCCACGAGTCCCGGCCCGTGATCGAACGGCTCGGCGCGATCCTGGCCGCCTAGCGCACCGGGTGAGCGAGAAACGGTCGGGGCGCATGTCCACGCTTGGCTCACTGATCTCAACGACGATCTTTTCCGCATGGAGGCGTGTCCGCATGCCATCGCGACACCGGAAAGCGGCCACGCCGTCTCGACCACCATTTGACAGAGGGAAGTGGAGTTCGATGAACATCGATATCGCGATGAAAGAGGCCATGTCCATCGCCGGCGCCGTCGGCGTCGCACTGGTCGACCACGAGAGCGGGATGTCGCTCGGGACCAGCGGTGGAGGCGACTGGCTGAACCTGGAGATCGCCGCGGCCGGGAACACCGAGGTCATCCGGTCGAAACTCCGGGTGATGCAGGCGCTCGGCCTCAACGACAGCATCGAGGACATCCTGATCACATTGCACCGCCAGTACCACCTGATCCGGTTGATGGGCGGCGTGAAAGCCAGGGGTTCGCTCTTCCTCTACCTGGTGCTGGAAAGAGATGTCGCGAATCTCGCCATGGCCAGGCACCAGCTCAAGCGCATCGAAGCCGAACTGCAGGTGTGAATTTGTGCTGAAAGGCCTTCCCACGCGGAGGGCCTTTCAGCACCGCGACAATCAGTCGACCGGGAGACCCCACGGACGGCGGTCCAGCTCGACCCAGCCTCCACCGCGGGCCAAGGCCGCACGAACACCGGCGACGTGCTGCGCGAACGACGCGAGGTCGCCATGCAGCAGTTCGGCGCGTTCGACGTCCAACGGGTGCGTGTCGTCGTGCCACAGGTCGACCGGGAACGACGCCACGAACGGCATGGACTGCAGGAGTTGCAGCAGGGCGACCGAAGGCTGCGCGGTCTCGGCGAGGTAGTCCAGGCGGATCGACTCGCAGGCCGCCAGGAGCTCGCGGACCTGGCGGATGGCGTCCGCCGGGGTGCCGTCCCACGACGCGTCCGGGTAGACGCGGTCGCTCAGCTCCAGCCAGAGCCGCCAACCCGCGGTCAGTTCCGCGTCGTCTGCGGGAAACCAGGCACTCATGCCATCCACTGTGCATGCGCCGCGGCGCATGAGTCTCGTGACGATGACGCACGCCACGGCAACCATCGGGTGATGTGCACGTCTTGAACCGCATGACGCGAGTGTGGCAAGGACGGACCGCGCTGCTCAGTCTCACGATCGGGCTCGCCATCGGTGTGCTGCTGACGTTGCTCGCCGTGCCGGCGCTCAAGTACGAGGTCGTCGAGCACGCCAACCTGCTGACGAGGGTGCTGGCCTACGGCTTCCTGCTCGTGCCGATCGCGGTGGTCACCGTGCTGAAGAGCTCCTGCCCGGTCACGCACACGACCGGGCTCGTAGTGGGGGCGACGGTGGTGCTGGCGACGACGGCCGAGTCCTACACGGGCACGCCGATGCCCTACGTGTGGCTCGCGGCGGCGACCCTGTTCGGGTGCGCCGCCGCGAGGATCATGAAGAACGAACGCGCTTACGCTTTGACGGCTTCCATGTCGGGAGCGTCGGTCTTGAGCGAGTCGATCAGCGCGTCGCGCTCGGCCGACGGCTCGGGCTTCGCGAAGCCGATCGCCAGGTAGAGGACGAGCGAGACCAGCAGCGGAGTCGAGACGATCAGCGCCTGCGAGACGGTGAAGTCCTTCAGGAACTGCTGTTCGGTGTAGAGGAACACCCAGGTGGCGAGGCCGCCGATGGTCGACGTGAGTGCGGCCGTCGGGCCGACCTTGCGGAACCACGGGAGCAGGCCGAGCATCAACGGGATCGCGATCGGGCCCATCGTGGCCGCCACCAGGGCGATCACGACCTTCAGCACGAAGCCCTTGGTGTCCGCGGTCAACGCGATGGTCATCGATAGGCCGATGAACGCGAACGTGGTGATGCGCGCGAGCTTCAGCTGTGCGTCGGCCGACATCGTCAGTGCGCCCTTCCAGATGCGCGGGAGGATGTCACGGGTGATGACGGCGGTGATGACGTTGGCGTCGGAGGAGACCATCGCCATCGTGTGCGAGAAGAAGCCTGCGAGGACGAGGCCCACCATGCCCGCGGGGAGCATGGCCTTGCCCATCGCGACGTAGGCCTGCTCGGCGTTGGCGTCCATTCCCGGCACGATCAGCGGCGCCGCCCACATCGGGAAGAACAGCACGAGCGGCCACACCAGCCACAGCACCGCGGACAGCAGGGCCGAGCGCTTGGCGGCGAAGCCCGACGGGGCCGCCATGTAGCGCTGGGCCAGGTTCCACATGCCGCCGTTGTACTCGAGCGTCTTGATCAGGAAGAGCGCCATGAAGAACGTCAGCGTGTAGGGACCGGTCAGCGGGTCGCTGTGGCTCGCGGGGAGCTGGTCCCAGATCTTCCACATGAAGTCGATGCCGCCGAAGTGCGCGGCGACCGCGAAGAACATCGCGAAGCCCGCGAGGCCCTGGATGACGAACTGGCCGAAGTCGGTCAGCGCGTCGGCCCACAGGCCACCGAGCACCGAGTAGACCATCGTGACCGCACCGACGAGCGCGATGCCCCAGCCGACAGGCACGCCGGCGAAGCCCTGCAGCAGCAACGCGACGGCGACCCACTTGGCCGCGATGTCGACGACCTTGAGGCCCGCGCCCGCCCACGCCATGAGCTGCTGGGTCGGCACGTTGTAGCGGATGGCCAGGTACTCGAGCGGCGACTTCACGTCGTGCTTGGCCCGCAGCCGGTTCCACGCGGGCGCCCAGAGGAACGCACCGATGCCGACACCGAGACCGATCGTCAGCGACCACCAGATGTAGACCGTGAGGCCGAGCCGGTACGCCTCCGCCGCGAACGCGACGAACATGACGGCGCTGTACCCGGACATGTGGTGGGAGATGCCCGACAACCACCAGGGCATCTTGCCGCCCGCGGTGAAGAAGTCGGCGATGTTGTTGATCCGCCCGCGGGACCAGAGCCCGATGCCGACCATCACCACGAAGTAACCGGCGACCACGATCCAATCGAGGGTGCCCATGTGACCTCCTTGCGTGCACACACGTGTGCCCGCGAGAGCACCAGGCCTGATGGCGGCGGGAACCTGGCACATCCGCACGGGATATGTGACGTAGGTCTTACGAGACTGTTGCCCCGGGACGGAAGACCTTCAGCGGTCTTGAATCACGTTTGTGATCCTTGTTCATCCACATGAACCGGCTATTCCGCGTCACACGTCCGAGGGAACGACGTCTCACCTCTGGATGCACGAACGGAGGTGCTGATGCTCCCGCCCGGCCGGCCTGCTCCCGGCATCGCGCTGATCGACCCAGTGCCGCTCTACCGCGAGGGCCTGTCCGGCCTGATCAGGCGGACTCCCGGCCTGCGCTGGCTCGGGTCGACGGGTGATCTCCACGCCGCCGTTCGGCTGCACGAACGCCTGCGCCCCGACGTGCTGCTCGTCGACTCCGTGCTGGACCCGGTCGGTCACCTGGCCCGCCTGCTGGTCGAACGAGATCCGATGCTGCTGGTCATCGGGCTGGTACGCGATGCGCACTCGCATGCGAACTACGTGACGGCCGTGCTGGAGTCGGGTGTGCGCGGAGTCGTGCCGCGCAGCGCCCAGCCGGAGCAGATCGTCCGCGTCATTCTGGAAACCTGCAGGTCGCGCGGCTACGTGCACCCCGACCTGCGCCCGAAGGAACGACCGACGCTGACCCGGCGCGAGTACGAGGTGCTCACGCTCATCGCGGACGGCCTGGAGAACCAGCAGGTCGCCGACGAGCTGATCGTGTCCGTGGAGACCGTGCGCACCCACGTGAAGGGCATCCTGCGCAAGCTGAGCGCGCGTGACCGCACGCACGCGGTCTCGCTCGCCTACCGATCAGGTCTGCTGATCGGCCGCCCAGCCGTGCTCGAGTAACCCGAACACCTCGTCGGCCGCCCGTTCGCGGTCGTCCCGCTCGAAGATCACGTCGCGTGCCTCCAGGGCGAATCTGGCCAGCGCGGCGCACCTGACGTCGTCCGCCGGAACACCCGCCTCCTCCGCGATGGCCCGCGCCAGCGCGTCCTGGTGCCGCGTCCACATCCGGTGCCCGTACTCGCGCAACGCGGGCGTCTCCACCACCAGCCGCTGGAAGATCTCGAACTGCGGGTGGTCGGCGTGCCCCCGCGCCGCCTGCACGAAGTGGTCGCGCAACGCCATCGGGATCGACCTGCCCCCGCGGTTGCGCACCGCGGCGACCAGCGCGGACTCCTGCGCCTCGTCCTCGTCGAAGACCAGCGCCTCCTTGCTGGGGAAGTGCTTGAACAGCGTCGTCACCGACACGTCCGCCGTGTCGGCGATCTCCTTCACTCCCACCTCGTCGAAACCGCGCTCGAGGAACAGCCTCGTCGCCGCGTCGGAGATCGACTGACGGGTCTGCAGCTTCTTGCGCTCACGGCGGCCGAGCTCGGTCACCTCTCCACCATATCGCATTGGTTGAGCAGGTTCAAAAGTTGAGTGGTTGCACTTTTGAACTCGATACGCTTTCATGGAGTCATGCCCTCACCACGCATCGCCATCGCAGGCGCCGGACTCGGCGGCCTCACCTGTGCCCGAGTGCTCCAGCTGCACGGCTTCGACGACGTCACCGTGTTCGAGCGCGAGAGCTCGCCCGACGCCCGCCAGCAGGGCGGCACCATCGACCTGCACGCCGGCAGCGGCCAGGAGGCCATCCGGGCCGCCGGCCTGTTCGACGAGTGGCGCGCGCTCGCCCGGTTCGAGGGCCAGGAGCAGCGCAGGGTCGACCCCGTCACGGCCGAGCTGATCGAGCATGAGCCACCGGAGGGCGACTTCCGCCCGGAGATCGACCGCGGCCAGCTCAGGAAGCTGCTGCTCGACTCGCTCGCACCGGGAACCGTCAGCTGGGGCGTCGGCATCGGCTCGGCGCGGCCGGGCGAGGTCACGTTCCTCGACGGCTCCACCGCCACGTTCGACCTGGTCATCGGCGCGGACGGCGCCTGGTCACGGGTGCGCCGAGCCCTGTCGGCCGCCTCGCCGCAGTACACCGGCGTGATGTTCGTCGAGACCCGGCACGACGACGACGAGCAGCTGCTCGGCCTCACCGGTCAGGGCACGATGGTCGCGGACGACGAGGGTTTGATGCTGTGGGCCCAGCGCAACAGCGGCAATCACATCCGCGCGTACGCGTGCATGCGCGCGCGTGAGGATTGGAGGCCCTCCAACGCCCAACTGCTGGAGCTGTACGCCGACTGGCACCCGTCGCTGCGGGCGTTCCTCACCGGCGAGCCGATCCACCGCCCGCTGTACGCGCTGCCCGTCCCCCACACGTGGGAACACACACCAGGCGTGACGCTGCTCGGCGACGCCGCCCACCTCATGCCTCCGCTGGGCGTCGGCGCGAACCTCGCGATGGAGGACGCGGCCGATCTGGCGCTCGCGATCGCCGAGCACGGTGTCCGAGAGGGGGTCCGGACCTACGAATCTGCCATGTTGCCGCGCGCGGTCGACGCACAGGAGCGCACGAACGCGGGACTGCTCGACATGGTTCCCGAGCGCCCGATACGCGTCTGACCTGCTCTCATGCCCGATCCAGACCACTTCGCGGACTGTCTACTTCGCCACCAGTGGGTGGCCACCCTTGCCGGGGTTACTGTCGGGTAATACTCTGTTGTTACCGGTCAGTAGGCGACCCCGCCGCGACCCTGAGGAGTGAGCTGACGAGATGGGCCACTACAAGAGCAACGTCCGGGATCTCGAATTCAACCTGTTCGAGGTCTTCAACGTGCAGGACCACCTCGGCAAGGGGCCGTTCGAGCAGTCCGACGAGGACACCGCGCGCGGCGTTCTGGCCGAAATGAAGACTCTCGCGGAGGGTCCGCTCGCGGACTCGTTCGCCGACGCCGACCGCAACCCGCCGAAGTACGACCCGAAGACGTTCTCCGCGACCCTGCCGGAGTCGCTGAAGAAGTCGTACCAGGCGATCTGGGACGGCGAGTGGTACCGCATGTTCCTGCCCGAGGCGCTGGGCGGCTTCGGCACGCCCCCGTCGGTGGCGTGGGCCGCGTCGGAGATGATCCTGGGCGCCAACCCGCCGATCTACATGTACCTGGCGGGCCCGAGCTTCGCGACGGTCGTCTACAACAACGGCACCGAGCGCGACAAGCACTGGGCGCAGATCATGATCGACCGCGGCTGGGGCGCCACGATGGTGCTGACCGAGCCGGACGCCGGTTCCGACGTCGGCGCCGGCCGCACCAAGGCGATCAAGCAGGACGACGGTTCCTGGCATATCGAGGGCGTGAAGCGCTTCATCACGTCCGGCGACCAGGACCTGACCGAGAACATCATGCACATGGTGCTGGCGCGCCCCGAGGGCGAAGGCATCGAGGCGAAGCCCGGCACCAAGGGCCTGTCGCTGTTCCTCGTGCCGAAGTTCCACTTCGACCCGCAGACCGGTGAGCTGGGCGAGCGCAACGGCGCCTTCGTCACCAACGTCGAGCACAAGATGGGCATCAAGGCGTCCACCACGTGCGAGCTGACGTTCGGCCAGCACGGCGTCCCCGCCAAGGGCTGGCTGCTGGGCGAGGTGCACGACGGCATCGCGCAGATGTTCGACGTCATCGAGTACGCCCGGATGATGGTCGGCACCAAGGCCATCGCGACGCTGTCGACCGGCTACCTGAACGCGCTGTCCTACGCCAAGGAGCGCGTCCAGTCCGCCGACCTGACCCGCATGACGGACAAGACCGCCCCGCGCGTCACCATCACCAACCACCCGGACGTGCGCCGCAGCCTGATGCTGCAGAAGGCGTACGCCGAGGGCCTGCGCGCCGTGTACCTGTACACCGCGACGTTCCAGGACAAGGTGATGCTCGGCGGCGAGGACGCGGAGCTCGCGGCCAAGGTCAACGACCTGCTGCTGCCGATCGTCAAGGGCGTCGGCTCGGAGCGCGCGTACGAGCAGCTGGCGCAGTCGCTGCAGACCCTGGGCGGCTCGGGCTTCCTGCAGGAGTACCCGATCGAGCAGTACATCCGCGACTCGAAGATCGACTCGCTGTACGAGGGCACCACGGCCATCCAGTCGCTGGACTTCTTCTTCCGCAAGATCATCCGCGACAAGGGCCAGGCGCTCGCGTTCATCAACGGCGAGATCCAGAAGTTCCTCGACAACGAGGGTGGCAACGGTCGCCTGAAGGAGGAGCGGGCACTGCTCAAGCAGGGTCTCGAGGATCTGCAGGGCATGCTCGGTGCGCTGGTCGGCTTCCTGACTTCGTCGCAGGAAGACGTCCGCAACCTCTACAAGGTCGGCCAGAACTCGGTCCGCCTGCTGATGACCGCGGGCGACGTGCTCGTCGGCTGGCTGCTGCTGCGCCAGGCCGAGGTCGCGCTGGAGAAGCTCGGCGGCACCCCGTCGGCCAAGGACAAGGCGTTCTACGAGGGCAAGGTCGCGGTGGCGTCGTTCTTCGCGAAGAACGTGCTGCCGGAGCTCACCGCTCGCCGCAAGATCGCCGAGTCCACCGACAACTCGCTGATGGACATCGACGAGAGCGTCTTCTAGGACACTCGCTGACGACGGGTCCCGCACCTCCTGCCCGAGGTGCGGGACCCGTTTTCGTTGCGTCAGAACGACATCGCCGACGGTCCGGCCACCGCGCCGAAGTTGAACGCGGCGGTCGCGTAGGCACCGGCCATCGTGGGCGCTCCGGCCGCGTGGCGCAGCGTCCGCGCGATCAACGTGCTGCCGACGCCGAACGACAGCACGCCGAGCACGAAGACCAGCGACAGCAACAACACCGGCTCGCCGCCGAGCTGGTCGAGGCTCAGCCAACCGGCCAGCACCAGCGGTCCGTCGGCCCCAACAGCACCAGCGCGACGGGCACCCACCACTCGCTAAGCCCGGCAACGTCCGTGATGACCGGGCGAGAAACCTGAAGTGGCCGAACGTTCCGCGTTCACCAGCACGGCGAGCACCATGACCACTATGAGCCTCGGCTTGCCGAGGCGCGCCAGTTCCGGTCGCAGCGGTGGCGTCGCGGCGTGCGCCGGTCGTGCCGCAATCCCTTTCAGCACACCGATTGCCGCCGACCCGCAGAGCACGGCGACCGCGAGGAACGTGGCACGCCAACCGAAAGCGGTGCCGAGGACCGAACCTCCTGGCACCCCGGCGATCGTGGCCGCGGTGTGCCTGACAGGAGTACACCGAGCGCCGGGAGCCGAACTGGTGGTCGACCAGGTGTACCAACGCGCCCGGCGCGGCCGCAAAGCCGTGATCGTGTGGCAGAAGACAGGTATCCCGCAGGACTCCTGGTTCGAGGGTATGAGTCTGCTTCCCGGCGATCTCCTGCTGCTGCGGGGAACCTCGGGATGGGGCCAGCACAACAATCTTCTACGTGGGCCGGGGCCAGGTCCTGGCGGGCTGCCGCGGTCCGTGCAGGCAGGCGCTGCCCGCCATCGGCACAGACTCGCGACAGCCTGACGGTTTCAGCCTCGGAGGGCGCGCGCGGCGACGAAGCAGTAGACGCCGAACGCGGCGATGCCGATCGCGACGGCCGCGAGCAGGTACGGGCCGAAAGGCTGTTCTGCCAACGTGTGCAGCGCCTTGTCCATGCCGCCGGACTGCTGCGGGTCGGCGTAGATGGCCGCCAGTCCGATGAGGACACCGATCACGCCGTACGCGACTCCCTTGCCGATCCAGCCGATCCGGCCGACCGGCTCGATCCACGACGGCGCGCGGATCATGTCGAGGTCCTTCTCGAACGACTTCTTGATGCCTTTGTAGACGATCGCGCCCGCGGTGATGACGACGCCGACCGCGACCGCGCCGACGATCCACTGGCCGCCCGGCCACACCAGCACCTGGGCGGTCACTTCCTGCTGCTGTTGCGTGGTGTCGCCGGTGGCGCCGCTCGTCGCGTACTTGAAGGCACCGAAGGCGATCGCACCTGAGGTGATCGCGCGGGCGCCGGAGCCGATCCGTTTGGTGATCCGCTTTCGCTTCTCGCTGCGGTAGCGGTAACCGACGCAGGCCAGGAGTGCCTGCCAGAGCGCGAAGAAGACGAGGCCGATGCCCACGGCCCAGAGCAGCCACGCACCGTTTTCGGCGATCTCGGTCAGCGCGCCCTTCGAATCCGTCCGCTCGGCGTCACCGCCGAACGCGACCTGGAGCGCGAGCCACGCGATGAGCACGTGGACCGCTCCGTACACAACCATCCCCACGCGCCCGAGCGTCTCGACGACCGGGTGTCTTCGCGTCTCATTCGCAACAGTGGCCACGAACGGGTGAATACCCGCGCGTGGCCACTGTGAACCCGACGCTCAGCCTCAGCCGCCGGCCGGCGGCTCACAGATGATCTTGAACTGCGGATCGTAGCGGACCGTCCGTGACTCGCTGCGGGACTGGCCGGTACGGCGGTCCGTGATCGTGCGGGTGTCCGTCACCGAGAAGCCGGGCGCGCCGTTGCTCGGCGTGCAGCCCTCCTTGGAGATCTTCTTCTCCTGCGGCTGGGTCGGGTTGAACTCGCTGCTGGTGGAACCGGTGACGTCGTAGTTCTTGGTGCCCCAGAGCACGATCTTGATCGTGGAGGGCGTCCAGATCGTCTGGATGGCGATGCCCGTGTCGTCCGGGTTCGTGAACGCGATGTCGATCAGGCTGTTGCCCGCGCCGTCCATGAACACGGTGGCCTCGCGGCCCTTCGGGTACCGCGAGATCCAGTAGCTGTGCTCCTTGTGGCCCGCGTCCTTCATGCCCGCGTAGTAGGCCGCATTGTAGAGCGTGGTCGCGAACTGCGAGATGCCGCCACCGACCGCCTTGCCGGGGATGCCGTTCTCGATGATGCCCGCCTCGACGTAGCCCTGCGCGGTACCGCGGGGGCCTGTGTACTTGTTGAGGCTGAACGTCTCCTTGGGCTTCACGATCGCGCCGTTGACCTTCTCGGCGACAACCCGGATGTTGACGCCGGAGGCGGCGGCGAAGCCACCGGTCTGGAACTCGCCGATGACCTCCTTGATGCCCATCTTGTTCGCCTGCTCGGTGGTGACCTTCGCGGGCGTGTGCTTGTACTCGAACTTGACCTCGCGCCCGTCGGTCTTCTTCACCGTGTCGAAGTAGGGCTGGAGGTTCTTGTCCCAGTCGAGGTCGAGGCCGTCCACCGACTCCTTGACCGTCGGCCTGCCACCCTCGAACACGATCTGGGCGTCCTTGCCCTCCTTGACCGTGTCCTTGAGCTGCGGTGCGGCGAACTCGACGAGCTTGTCCTTGTTCGGCTTCACGTTCAGCGCGCCGCCGTCGCCGGGTTCGAACGCCAGAGTGCCGAAGACCTGCTCGGGCGTGAGGGTCGCGTCCTTGCCCTCACCCTTGATCTTGACCGGACCGGAGACCGCGGTCTTGACGACGTCGTTGAGCGCCTTCTCGACGCCCTCCTTGGTCGTCTTGACCGGGGTGAAGTCCACCGGAACCTCGACGGGGCCGCCGGAGGCCCAGTTCGAGACGACCTTGTTGACGGCCTCCTCGACCTTCAGCTTCTGGCCGGCGTGCGGCTCGACGGCGACGGGGTTGCCGCCCTCGAACTTGATCGAACCCTCGATCGGCTCGTGGTCGAGCTTCGGCCGCATCGCCTCGAGCGCGCCGCTGACCTTCGCGTCGTCGCCCTTCGTCGCCACACCGACCTCACGGCTGGTGAAGAACGAGGTGATGCGCGTGATCGGGCTGAGCGGCTGGCTGCCCGCGCGGTCGATCGTGGCGTTCCAGTCGAGCTCCAGACCCGCTGCCTTCGGGTCGAGCTCCGCGGTGACGTCGCCCGCCTTGAGCGCGACGGGCTTGCTCAGGCGCGGGCCGATCTGGTCGCGCAGCTTCTTCTCGGCCTCGTCGTGGGTCATGCCGCCGACGTCGACGCCCGCCACCGTGACGCCGCGCGGCACGTTGCCGCTGGAGATCAGGATGTCGAGGCCGTAGAGCAGGCCGAACGCGCCGACCACGACCGCGGCCACGAGCAGGGCCTTCTTCTTGCCGTTGCGCGGCTTCTCGTCGTCCTCGCCCGGCTCGATCATCACGGGCCCGTAGACGCCGGAGTCCTCCGGCTTCGGCTCCGGCGGGGTCACCGGCCGCATGTACTCGGTGGCGTCCTCGCTCGCCGGGAAGCCGACGCCGGGCACGGCCGCGGTGACGGTCGGCTCGTTGTCCGGCTCCTCCGACGGCCACGCCGCCGTGGAGGGGTCCACGGTCACCGGCGAGATCTTCGTCGTCTGCTCGGAGGCGGTGCCTCCGGGGTTGACCGGCGGCATCGCTCTCGTCTTGTCAGCGTCGTACGGCACAGCTCTCCCCGTTGCCCTGTCTCTGGTGAGGCGGCATATGTGTGTAGCTATCAGGCGCAGATCACGAACGGCGGCTCATAGGTACAGACCGGTACCGTGCTCGGTGAGCTCGGTTGCAACCGCGTGCAGGTCGCGTTCCCTCATCACGAGGTACGTGGTGCCCTGCACCTCGACCTCAAGCTGATCTTCCGGGTTGAACAGCACCCGGTCGCCCACCTTCACGTGACGCACGCTGGTACCGACTCCGAACACATCGCCCCACGCCAACCGCTTCGCCATCTGGGCCGTCGCGGGGATCACGATGCCTCCGCTTGAACGCCGCTCGCCGTCCTCCGGCGAGATGCGCACCATGACGCGGTCGTACAGCATCTGGATCTCGAGCTTGACATCAGGCACCCGCAGAGTCTACGTGGCCTGCTGACCCTCCTCGTCCATGCCGCCCATCAGCAGGGGCAGACGTGTAGGTGCATCGGCAACCACTCGAACGGGAACACCCCAGTCCTGCCTGGTCAGACGACAGACCGGGTGTTCGTCGGCAGGATCGTCACTGCAACTGGCCGCCTGCGCTACGACGTGCAGAACGCCGTTCGTGACCTGATCGTTGATCCGCAACGCCCGTACCAGTTCGGTGCTGACACCGGCGCCTTCCAAGATCAGCTCCGGCGGCGAGCTGGTGATCTCCAGCCGGGTCGACGGCCCGTACCGCTCGTCGAGCTTGGTGCCCGTCGGCGGGGTGAAGATGACGGCCAGCTCGATCTCCCCGGCCGCGATGTCGGTGCTCGGCCGCTTGACCTCGTGGGCCTCGCCGTCGATCTTCGTGGCCGCCGCGGAGAACCGCTCCAGCCGGTGGGCGGCGCTCGCCACCACGACGAGCTCGTCGTCGATCAGCAGCGCGTCGGACGGTTCGGCGATATCCGTCGCGATGGTCGTCAGCGTGCTGGTCTCGGGGTCGAAGCGCCTGATGGCGTTGTTGTAGGTGTCCGAGATGGCGAGCGAGTGGTCCTTCAGGACCGTGACTCCGAGCGGGTGCTGCAGGAGGGCTTCCTCCGCGTCGCCGTCCTTGTGCCCGAACGCGAAGAGTCCCTTGCCGATGACGGTGTGCACCTCGCCGTTCTCCAGGTAGCGGAGCGCGCTCGTCTCGGAGTCGACCATCCACAGCCGGTCGCCGTCCGCGGCCAGACCGGACGTCTGGGCGAAGAAGGCTTCCTGCGCGGGCCCGTCGTTGATGCCCTCGACGGTGGTGCCGGCCAGGCGGCTGACCTGGTTCGTCCCGGGGTCGAAGAAGCCCAGCGTGTGGTTGCCGGCCATGGCGATCGCGACGCCGCCGTTCCACCACGCGACGTCCCACGGGCTGGTGAGGTCGATCTTGTCGGCGGGACCGTCCGTCTCACCGTCGCGCCACTGCTCACCGGTGCCCGCGAGGGTCCTCACCTCGCCGGTTTCCAGGTTGAGGCCGCGCAGCAGGTGGTTGACGGTGTCCGCGACGACCACGTCGTAGCCGTGGGTGTTGGGGACGAGGGTGAGGCCGGCGGGTTCGGAGAACGAGGGGTTCAGGCCGTCCGCGCGGCCGCGCTCACCGGTGCCGATGCGGCGGACGACGGTCTCGCCGTCCTGCTCGAGCTCGACGATGCTGTGGTGGGCCGAGTCGCTGACCAGGATCGTGTTGCTCGGGGTGACGATGGCCTTCGCCGGGAACCTGAGCGTGGTGTTCGCGGGCTCGGGGGCGACGTACGGGCCGTTGCCGCGGTGCAGCGTTCCCTTGGCGTCGTGCTCTTCCCTGAGCTCGTTGATGATCGTGTCGAGCGCTTCCACGTGCCCCTCGCCCGCGGCCACGTGAACCACGTAGCCCTCGGGGTCGATCAGCACCAGCGTCGGCCACGCCTTGACGGCGTAGTTCTGCCAGGTGGTCAGCTCCGGGTCGTCGAGGACCGGGTGGTGCACCTCGTAGCGCTCCACTGCGGCCTTCAACGCCTCCGGGTCCGCCTCGTGGACGAACTTCGGCGAGTGGACGCCGATGGTGACCAGGACGTCCTCGTGCTCCTTCTCGAGGGGGCGCAGCTCGTCGAGCACGTGCAGGCAGTTGATGCAGCAGAACGTCCAGAAGTCGAGCAGCACGATCTTGCCGCGCAGGTCCCTGAGGCTGACCTGGTCGCCGCCGGTGTTGAGCCAGCCGCGTCCTACCAGCTCGGGGGCTCGGACACGGGCACGGCGCTTCGCAGTCGTCACGGCCGTATCCAACACTGTGGACGGTTTCACTGTTCCGACGTCCACGATGTGGAACTGGAGACCCTGAGCAGGTGGCTGATCTACGTCGCCGGCCGATTCCTCGCTCATTGGAGCGAGGATTGACAGCAACTCGCCAGTAGCCCGCATCATGGACGTAACCGCCCACCTGAACCTTTGCGCTGTCTTTGGCGTAGAGGTCCCCGGGAGGTGCGTGATGGTGGAGTACCTGGTGGTCGGTGCGGGTCCCGCGGGACTGCAGATGGGGCGGTTCCTGCACGACGCGGGCCGTGACTACGTGATCGTCGAGGCGGCACCGGAGCCGGCGAGCTTCTTCCGGACGTTTCCGCGGCACCGGGTTCTCGCCACGGACGACAACTCGCTGTTCGACGGTGTGCCGTTCGCGCGGTACAGCAAGCGGTCGTTTCCCGACGCCGATGATCTGGTGCGGTATCTGGAGGACTTCGCGCGGCCGTTGAACATCCGGTACAACACGCGGGTCACGCACACGGACCAGTACCAGGCGCGGCACGTCATCCTCGCCACGGGCAAGAAGCCGTACGTGCCAGGCATTCCCGGGGTCGAGCACGCCGAGACGTACGCGAGTGCCAGCACTGATCCGACGGAGTACTCGGGGAAGCGGGTGCTGATCATCGGGCGGGGGCACAGCGCGTTCGAGACGGCCGACAACATCGCGACCACGGCGCGGATCACGCACACGGTCGGGCGGTCGGTGCAGCGGATCGTCAAGTGCGGCAACGAGTTCGTGGCGACGTTCGACGGAACCGGGGAGCTGCGGTACGACAAGGTGGTGGTCTGCACCGGCTTTCGCAGGGACACGAGTCTCGACGTGCCGCACGCGCACGTGCTGGCCGGCGACTCCATCAAGGCGATCCGGCATGCCGCGCGGGCGTTGCACCGGACGTTGGAGGCCGAGCACCACGGGGTGCCGTGGCCGCATCGTAAGGTGCGCAACCGGCCGGACTCGCTGGCCGCGACCGTTGCCAGCCGGGCCGGGCAGATTCCTGACGGGCTGGCGGATGTCGTTGTGCTGCAAGGAGGGCACGCGCTGCTCTACGACGAGATGCCCACCACCGAGCGCAACGGGTTCGTCGTGACGAGCACGCAGATCTGCCACTACCGCAAGAACGAGCTGATCGCGGTCGAGCGCCGGTTGCACCGCAAGCCGCTGGAGAGGTTCTTCTCGCAGCAGCTCGCGGTGCCGTGCATCTCCTAGGCCGGGAGCGTGCGGGCGAGAAACGCCGCGGTCAGGTCCCAGGCGCGGTCGGCGGCGTCCTTGTCGTACCAGGGGCCCAGGTGGTTGAGGAACGCGTGCCCCGCGGGCTCCAGGGCGATCTCGGCACCCTCGTGCTCGGCGACCGCGTCGACGACCTTCTGGTACTCGGTGATGAACGCGTCCTCGGTGCCGAAGTGGAACAGGATCGGGCACGACACCTGGTCCAGCGTGCCGATCTGGTCCGGCACGCCCGAGCCGTAGAACGACACGGCGGTGTCCGGGTCCGAGGCGACGGCCGCCGCGTAGGCGAGGGTGCCGCCGAGGCAGAAGCCGAGCACGCCGACGCCACCGGTGACCTCCGGCAGTCCGCGCAGGTACTGAACCGACCGGACGACATCCTGGACGGCCAGCGGGAAGTCGAGGTTGCCGACGACCTCCATCGACTTCTGGATGCCCGCCTCGTCGTGCTCGCCGACCCAGCCCGGCTGGAAGCGGTGGAAGAGCTCGGGCACGGCCACGACGTAACCGAGCGCGGCCAGCTTCTCCGCCACGCCCCGCAGATAGCCGTCCAGGCCGAAGATCTCCTGGATCAGCACGATGCCGGGACCGGAGCCGGACTCGGGGAGCCAGACCGGCAGCGGCATGTCGTCAATTCGATGGGTCATGAGGTGATCCTGCCCGATAATCGGCCGATGATCCGGCTGATCGCGACCGACCTCGACGGCACGCTGCTCCAGCCGGGCGGGGTGCTGAGCGACCGCACCCGCGCCACGCTCGACGCCGTGGACGCGGACGTCGTGGTCGTCACCGCGCGGCCGCCCCGGTACGTGCAGGACCTCGACCTCCCCGGCACGGCGATCTGCGCGAACGGGGCGATGATCTACGACCTGACGAACCGGGAGGTCACGCACGCGCAGACGCTGCCGTTCGACGTGGTGCGGAAGGTGTCGGCGGCGCTGGCCGAGGTGATCCCGAACGTCGGCATCGCGGTCGAGACCGGGCTGGAGGTGTTGTCCGAGCCCGGTTTCCAGGGGTTCGGGCCGAACAATCCACATCGGACACTGGAGCTGCTCGAGCACGTCTTCGCCGAGGCGGACCAGGTCGTGCAGATGCTCGCGTGGGCACCGGACGCCGAGGCCGACCACCTGATGGAGATCGCCAGACAGGCCGTCGGGCAGCATGTCACGGTCACGCACTCGGGTGGGCTGGGCCTGCTGGACATCAGCCCGCCCGGTGTCTCGAAAGCAGCGGCTCTCGAATCCCTCTGCAACGCAAGAGGAATCAGCAAGGACGAGGTCATCGCGTTCGGCGACATGCCGAACGACCTGTCGGTGCTCGGGTGGGCCGGCACGGCGTACGCGATGAGCAACGCGCACCCGGCGGTCAAACGAGCGTGCGCGAACCACGCGCCGCCGAACACCGAGGACGGCGTCGCGCAGGTCATCGAACGGCTGTTCCGCCTCTAACGGCGTGGCACCGAGGTGGGGCCGGCCACCTCGGCCCCCAGGGCCGTCACCCGCCGCCGCAGCTCGCGGTCGGCGGTCACCACCGTCACCGGTCGTCCGGCGCCTTCCTCGCGAACCACCTCGACGATCTTGTCGTCGCCATTGCCCGACGCTGCGACGACCCGGACGTCGTCGACGCTGGAGACGTTGCGCGCCTTGCCTTCCACGACCAGAACGACCTCCTCGTCACGGCCGCGCAACGCGTCGCGGAGGCGTTCGGCCGCGCCCGCCCTGTCACGCCACCACCCGTCGGGCACCGAACCCACGACGTTGGCTGCGTCGACCACGAGCAACGGCTTCACGCCCCCAGCCTGCCTCAGTCCCGGCGGGCCCGCAGCGCGTCCAGCGAGTCGGGGCCCTCGTCGGCGGCGGAAAGCGTTGCGGGCGCGGAAACACCGGCCCAGCGCAGCACGGCAGCGGTCGCGGCGGCGCGGTCCTTCTCCGGCAGCTTCGCGATGTTCGAGCCGTGGTTGCCGCCCGGCACCGAGAACATCAGCGAGTCGCGCGTGCCCGGCCCGAGCCGGAACGGTTCCGCGCTCCACGGGTCGTTCTGCCCGTACACGAACAGCAGCCGCGAGCCCTGGTAGCGCACCCAGAGGTCGATGTCGGCCATCGCGTGCCGGTCGAAGCGCGGGAACTCGATCTCCGCTGGCACCAGCGTGCGCGGCACGCTGACGCCGGGGTAGCGCAACAGATCGCGCACCGAGGACTCGTCGGCTTCGGGCCAGCCGAGCTGCGTGCCCGCCTGGTAGTAGTACGTCTCGTAGGGCGCGATGCCTGCATCGGTGTAGAAGTCCCAACCGACGGTCTTCTCCATGAACGTCCAGATGTCGTCCACCGAAGCACCCGCACCGGGCACCAGCGTGCACTGGCTCTGCGTCCCGTACTGCCAGAACGTGAACGGCGTGTCCAGCACGAGGACCTCCAGCGCCCGGTGCCCACCGCCGAACTGCCTGAACGTGTAGCCCTTGGCCTCCAGGCGGGACACGATCTCGTCGCGGTGCTGCAGGATCTGCCGCTGCACGCCCTCCAGCCGCCGGTTGCACGTCGGGTCGTTGCCGACGTTGCGGATGAACTCGCCGTAGACGTCGCGGTCGTTCACCACGTCGTTGGGCGCCACGTACGCGATGGTCGCGTCGACGTCGCGTGGGAAGAACCGCCGGTGGTAGACCGAGGTCATGCCGCCCTTGCTGGCACCCGTCGAGAGCCAGCGGGCGCCGTAGATCTTCTTGAACGCGCTGACGATCCGGTGGTGGTCGTTGGCCGCCTGCCAGATGTCGAGGTCGTCCCAGTCGGCGGGCGACGGCCGCGACGGCGGGAAGAACCGCTGTTCCACGCTGATCTGGTTGCCGTCGACGAGCCGGGCGGGCTCGGACGCGCCGACCGTGCCCGGCAGGTGGTAGCCGGAGGTGTGCAGCACCATCGGCTTGGTTTCCGCCTTGTGCAGCAACGAGAACCGCTGCTCGAACCGGGCGCCGCGCGGCTTGCGGTGGTCGACGGGTTGCTGGATGCCGAGCACGAACGTCCTGG
This sequence comes from Lentzea nigeriaca, assembly GCF_016907955.1. Classification (GTDB taxonomy): domain Bacteria; phylum Actinomycetota; class Actinomycetes; order Mycobacteriales; family Pseudonocardiaceae; genus Lentzea; species Lentzea nigeriaca. The sequence continues at coordinate 359,084 of NZ_JAFBCX010000007.1, forward strand.
CGGTGCCGGACGTTCCTTCGCTGATGATCCGCACACCGGGGATGGCGGCGATGCGGTTCTTGACGTCTTCCGCCGCGGATGACACCGCGGCTGTGGCGAAGACCTGCGTCGATACCAGGCCGAACGCCAGCAGGGAGCGTACGAGTCTGTTCACCAAGCCACGCTATTGAGCCCGCACGCCTCGCCGGACCGGCCGATCGTCGGGCGCTTGTCAGAAGCTCGCGTAGTAGGACGCGGCCATGTCCTCCTCGCCGTGGCCCTTGGTGACCGCGCGGTTGAGCCGCGCACTCGCTGCCTGTGCCACGTCGAGCTGCACGTTGGCACGTACCGCCGCCTCGTTCACCAGCAAGGCGTCCTTCAACGCGTTCTGCACGGTGAACGCGGGCGAGAAGGACCGATCGATGATCGCGTTGCCCTTCATCTGCAGGTACGCGCAGTCCGTCGGCCCGCCGGAAACGGCTTCCAGGAACAGGTTCGGGTCGATCCCGGACGCCTCGGCGAGCGACACCGCCTCACCGACGGCGGCCGTCAGCGCGAGGACCCAGCTGTTCGCGACGAGCTTCAGCTTCGAGGACGCACCGGCCTCGCCCACCCACATCGTGCGGGCGCCGATCACGTCGAAGACCGGCTGCACCCGGTCACGCAGCTCAGGCGCACCGGACGCGAGCACGACGAGCTTGCCCTCGGCCGCGGGCTTCGTGCTGCCCAGCACCGGCGCGTCGACGAACTCCAGCCCGAGCGAGCGGGCGAGCGCGATGAGGTCCTCGGTGGCCGAGACCCCGACCGTGGACGCCTGGATCCACACGGCGTCGTGCGGCAGCGAAGGGGCGGCGTCCTGGATGACCGACGTGACGGTGGCGCCGTCGTTGAGCATCGTCAGCACGATCTCCACGCCCTCGACGGCTTCAGCGGGCGTGTCGGCGACGGTGGCGCCCTGGTCGGCGAGCGGTTCGGCTTTGGCGCGCGTGCGGTTCCAGACCCGGATCTCGTGTCCGGCAGCGACGAGGTTGGCTGCGATGGGGGCACCCATGAGGCCGGTGCCGAGCACGGCGATCTTCATGGTCCCAGCAAACAAGAAACCTCGCGGTGCTGCCAGGTCGGGGGTCCGACAGCACCACGAGGTCAACCGTGACATCGGCGGACCGACATGCACCGTTACAGCGCCAGCATACTGTGGCGCGGATCACGTTTAACAGAATGAAACCCCTGGAGCGCGGGAGGTGCTCCAGGGGTTCCCGTTGGGGGGAGGCACTCGCTACGGGGCGCCGCGCGAGTGCCGGGTCGAAAGTCAGCGCAGGGTCGTGACCTGAGCCTGGGCGATTGCCATCAGCTCGTGACGCATGGACGGCGTGGCGGCCATGTCGATCGCGCGAGCCACGGCCTTCCGGTTGCGCGCCTCGGCACGACGGGCGCGGAGCTTCGCTGCGAAGTTCATCTCGGTCTGCACTTCCCTCTCGGAGGTCTGCTGTGTTGGTAACTCAAGTATGCACCCTCCTACCCACGAACGCACACGATTATCCGGTGAGTTGGGGCACATGCCGATGAATCATCGGCTGACAACGTGAACGGCCGGACAACGGCAGGCACCTTCGGCTAGTCCTCCCGGCCGAGCAGGAACCTCCCGAAGTGCGGCACGGTGAAGGCGATCTGACCCCGTTCCGCGCTGTAGACCAGGCCTTTCTTGATGAGCGAGTCCCGTGCGGGCGACAGCGACGACGGCTTGCGCCCCAGGTGGTCGGCCACCTGGGCGGTGTTGACGCCCGCATCCTTTCCGTCGGTCAACTCGGCCATCGACCGGAGATACTCGCGTTCAGCGGGCGTTGCACGCTCGTATCGGGAGCCGAAGAAGCCCACGGCCAGCTCCGCGTCGGCCTCGGGAGCGGCCACGGAGACGTCCAGCGCGGAGATCGGATCGGCGGGGGCCGCGTCCCAGGCGGCCTTGCCGTAGGCCTGGATGAAGTACGGGTAGCCACCACTCGCATCGAAGAGGGCGTCCAGCGCCTCGTCGGTGATGCGGGCGTCCTCCCGTTCGACCGGCGCGAGCACCGCGCGGTCGGCGTCCTCCCGGCTGAGCCTGTCGATGCGGACGTAGCGGAAGAGCCGCTCCGAGTACGACTTGCTGGCGCTGAGCACCGCGGGCAGGTGCGGCAGACCCGCGCCGACGACGACCAGGGGCGCGCCCAGCTGCGAAAGCTCGTGGCACGCCGCGCACAACGCGCTGATGTCGTCGGGCTTGAGGTCCTGCATCTCGTCGATGAGCAGCGCGACGCCCGTGCCGACGTCCTGCGCGAGCTCGGCGACGTCGGTGAACAGCTCGACGAGGTCGATCTCGATGTCACCGGAGTCGGCCCTGCCGCTTGCCGCCGGCACGTCGATGCCGGGTTGCCAGCGGTCGCGCAGCTTCGCGCCGTCCGGTGCCGCCCTCAGCGCGAACGCCTTGAGGATGCCGAGGATCGCCTCGACCCGGTCCGGCGCGCGGTGCCGGACCGCGAGGTCGCGGATCGCCCGGTGCAGCGCGGCCGAGAGCGGTCGTCGCAGGTCGGCGTCCGGCCTGGCCTCGACCTTGCCGGCACCCCAGCCGCGTTTGACCGCCATGGACCGCAGCTCGCCGAGCAGCACCGTCTTGCCGACACCCCGCAGCCCGGTCAGCACGAGACTGCGTTCGGGGCGGCCACGGGCCACGCGTTCGAGCACCACCTCGAACGCTCCGACTTCCTTGTCCCGGCCGGCGAGCTCAGGAGGCCGCTGGCCTGCACCGGGAGCGAACGGATTGCGCACCGGGTCCATGGCTCGCACCGTATCGGCGTTTCTAGGGCCCGCAGTAGAGACGCGCAGACGAACCACGACTGGATCTGTATTCGGCTTTCTAGTGATTGAGCAATAGATCCGAATAGTTGCGGATCGACCGGGGCACCGGTTGGCTGGCCCACGTGGCTGAAGTCGTGACGAAGGGGACCGGCGAGGTCGAGCGGACCGCCGACCGCGCCCAGGTGGACGTGACGTTCGAGGCGCTCGGTGCCGAACGTTCCGAGGCGGTGAGCACGCTCAACCAGCGCATTTCCGCCGTCGAACCGCTGCTCGAGGACTTCGAGGTGCGCTCGCGGCAGCTGTCCGTGCACGACAACTGGGACAACAACCAGCGCGCAGGCAGCCGCGCGTCGCAGCAGTACGTGATCTGGGTGAGCGACCTGGACCGGCTCGACGGGCTGCTGGCCGAGCTCGTGCAGGCCGAACCGTCGTGGATCAACGGACCGACGTGGACGCTCGTCGACGACACCGAGGCCATCCGCGAGGCGCAGAAGGAGGCCGTGGCAGACGCGTTGCGCCGCGCCGAGGGCTACGCGTCGGCGCTCGGGCGACGACTCGGGCCGTTGCTGCGCATCGGCGACACCGAGGGCGGGCACTACGCGCCGATGGCCCGGTCCGCCTCGTTCGAGATGGCGGGGGCGGCCGGGATGGTCGACCAGCTGAACCTCAAGGCGCAGCAGATCACCGTGTCCGCGTCCTGCACGGCGGCCTGGTCGTTGCTGGACTAGAGAACCTGCCGAGCGGCGCTCCGCCAGAAGTCACGCATGATCGCGAGAGGTGTGGGGCTGGTCATCGCGGTGCGCGTGAGCAGGATGGTGATCAGGTTCTGCGACGGCACGACGTGGGCCGCCGTGCCCGAGCCGCCGACCCAGCCGTAGCGGCCCTTGACGTTCCACGGGTCGATCTCGGCGATGTCGACGCTGCCGCCGAAGCCCCAGCCCTGGCCCTCCAGGAAGATCCGCCCGGCCTCGCGCTCCTGCGCCGTCGTGGTGTCGACCGCCAGTTCCGCGAGCAGGTCGCCGTTCAGCAGGAACCTGTTGAACGCCAGCAGGTCATCCACAGTGGACTTCAGACCACCGGCACCGGACGGCAGGGCGTCGCTGATGAAGCCGGTGGTCGGCATGCCGATCGGCTCGTAGAAGCGTTCGGCCATGAAGTCCGGGAGCGAGCCCGTGACGCGGTGGAGCAGCACGCCGAGCACGTCGTACGACGTGTTGTAGAGCCAGCCATCGCCTGGCTGGTGCAGCAACGGCACCAGCGCGAGGTGCTTGAGCCATTCCTCCGGCGACGGTAGGTCCTCACGACCGTGCAGGTGCGCCTCTTCGAAGAGCTTCTGCGTGGCTGGCAGTGAGAAGTCCGCCGTGAAGCCCCAGCCGGAACGCGACGCCAGCAGGTGCCGGACGGTGATCGGCCTCGTCGCGGGGACGACGTCGTCGATCCGACTGCTCGGCGTCCGCGCGACCACCGGGTTCGCGATCTCCGGCAGCCAGGTCGCGACCGGGTCGTCGAGCCCGAGCTTCCCGTCCCGCACCAGCAGCATCGCCGCCGTGGCGACGATCGGCTTGGTGACCGAGGCGATCGGGAAGACCGACTCGCGGGTCTCCTCGCCGATCGCCGCGAACTCGACGTCGTCACCCCTGGCGACGAGTGCGACCGCGCTGGGCGTGGTCGCGCGGTGTGCCACCAGAACTTCCTGCAGCGTCATGGGTCGCCATCCTTCTCCTGATCGGGTTCGGATGGTTCGACTTCACGAGCCCGGAGAACTCATCGCTCCAGGATCGCCGTGATTCCCTGACCGCCGGCGGCGCAGATCGACACGAACCCGCGCCCGCTGCCCTTCTGGTGCAGCAACTTGGCCAGGGTCGCGACGATCCTGGCGCCCGTCGCGGCGAACGGGTGGCCTGCCGCGAGCGACGAGCCGTTGACGTTGAGCTTGGCGCGGTCGATCTCGCCGAGGTCGGACTCCCAGGCCTTCAGCGTGGCGAGCACCTGGGACGCGAACGCCTCGTGCACCTCGTAGAAGTCGAACTCCTGCAGCTTGAGGCCCGCCTTCTCGAGCATGCGCGGCGCGGCGTGGACCGGAGCCATCAACAGGCCCTCGTCGCCGTGCACGTAGTCGACGGCCGCGGTCTCGGCGAACGTCAGGTAGGCGAGGACGGGCAGCTTGCGGGCGTGAGCCCACTCCTCCGTGGCGAGCAGGACCGCGGAGGCGCCGTCGGAGAGCGGGGTCGAGTTGCCGGCCGTCATCGTGTCACCGAAGACGGGCTTGAGCTTGGCGAGCTTCTCGACGCTGCTGTCCGGGCGGAGGTTCTGGTCGCGGGTCAGACCGAGGTACGGCGTGACGAGGTCGTCGAAGAAACCCTCGTCGTAGGCGCGCGCGAGGTTCTGGTGGCTGCGCGCGGTGAGCTCGTCCTGGTCCTCGCGCGTGATGCCGTACTTGGCGGCGGTGATGGCCGCGTGCTCGCCCATGGACATGCCGGTGCGCGGTTCGCCGTTACGGGGCAGGTGCGGCACGACGTGGCCGGGGCGCAGCTTGGTCAGCAGGCTGATCTTGCGGGTGCGGTTGAACTCCAGCAGGAGCTTGCGGAAGTTCTCGTTCACGCCGATCGGGGCGTCGCTGGTGGTGTCGACGCCGCCCGCGATGCCCGCCTCGATCTGGCCGAGCGCGATCTTGTTGGCCACCGCGATGATCGCCTGCAGGCCGGTGCCGCACGCCTGCTGGAGGTCGTACGCGGGCGTTTCCGGACTGAGCTTGCTGCCCAGCACCGACTCGCGGACGAGGTTGAAGTCGCGCGAGTGCTTGAGCACGGCGCCCGCGACCACCTCGCCGAGGCGTTCTCCCTGCAGGTTGAAGCGGCTGACCAGGCCGTCGAGGACCGCGGTGAACATGTCCTGGTTCGACGCGGTCGCGTACGGGCCGTTCGAGCGGGCGAACGGGATGCGGTTGCCGCCGATGATCGCTACTCGCATGCGTCCATACTACCTACTAGCGAGTAGACTTACTAGCTAGTAGGTTGTGTGACGTGGACAGGTACCAGAAGTTCGCATCGTCGGGGCTCGGTCGCCAGCTCGTGCGCAGGCTCGGCCTGCCGAACCCGTATCCACTGCGCCGTGACGCCGCTCTGGCCACGCCCGTACTGGTCGGTGGCGCTTCCCGGCTGCCCTTTCTGAAGCAGCTCGAAACAGGGTCCGCTCCATACGGCGCGTTGGTGTTCGACGCGTCCGACATCGCTTCTGTCGCCGATCTGCGGCAGCTGCACGACTTCTTCCACCCGGTGATCACGCAGCTCGGGCCGTGCGGGCGGGTGATCGTCATCGGGCGGTCGCCGGACTCCGTGGCACAACGGGCGCTCGAGGGCTTCGTGCGGTCCGTCGGCAAGGAGCTGCGGCGCGGCGGCACCGCGAACCTGGTCTACGTGGCCGACGGTGCCGAGGACGGCGTCGAGTCCACGCTGCGGTTTCTGCTGTCCGGCCGGTCGGCTTACGTGTCCGGGCAGGTCATCCACGTTTCCGGTGCCGCGTCGACCGGCACGCTGGAGGGCAAGGTCGCGCTGGTCACCGGTGCCTCGCGGGGCATCGGCGAGGCGATCGCCACGGCTCTCGGACGCGACGGCGCGCACGTGATCTGCCTGGACGTTCCCGCGGCCGGCGACGAGCTGTCGAAGGTCGCGAACTCCGTCGGCGGGTCTGCGCTGCAGCTCGACATCACCGGAGACCCGTCTCGGTTGACGTCCTACCTGCTCGAACGGCACGGCGGCGTGGACGTCGTCGTGCACAACGCGGGCATCACGCGCGACAAGACGTTGGCGCGCATGGACTCCTCGCTGTGGGACGCGGTGCTGGAGGTCAACCTCGCCTGCCAGGAGCGGGTCAACGCGGCGCTGCTCGAAGGCGACGTGCTGCGCGCGGGCGGGCGGATCGTCGGGGTGTCGTCGATCGCGGGCATCGCGGGCAACGTCGGCCAGACCAACTACGCCACGTCGAAGGCGGGCGTGATCGGGATGGTGAAGTCCTTGGCGCCGGTGCTGGCCGCGCGCGGGGCGACGATCAACGCCGTCGCGCCGGGGTTCATCGAGACGAAGATGACCGCGGCCGTGCCGTTGCTGACCCGTGAGGTCGGACGGCGGATGAACAGCCTGTCGCAGGGCGGCCTGCCGGTCGACGTGGCGGAGACGGTGGCGTGGTTCGCCTCGCCCGGATCCGGTGGCGTGAACGGAAACGTCGTGCGCGTGTGCGGCCAGATGCTGCTGGGGGCGTGATGTTGCTGCGTGCCGCTCTCACGTCGTTCCGGCGTGGGGAAACCCTGGCAGCCCAACCGGTTTCCGCCACTCACGACGTCTCGTTGAAGCACCTGACGGCGTACAACGCGGTGTGCGGCTTCGGGTTGCGGGACGCGTTGCCGTTGACCTACCCCCACGTGCTGGGCTTTCCGTTGCAGATGAAGCTGATGACGGGTGCGGGGTTCCCGTTTCCGTTGCCCGGCCTGGTGCACGTCGCGAACCGGATCACGCAGTCGCGGCCGCTGGCGTTGTGCGAACCGCTGGAGATCACCGTGTCCGCGCGTGACCTCCGGCCGCACCCGCAGGGGACGCAGGTCGATGTCGTGACGTCGGTTTCCGGTGTCTGGGAAGGGGTTTCGACCTACCTGCGGCGCACTGGCGGCTCATCGGGTTCCGGCGAGGAGCTGCAGCGACCGGTCGGGTCGGCGGTGTGGAGGGTGCCTGGGGACATCGGGCGGCGCTACGCGGCGGTGTCCGGCGACCGCAACCCGATTCACCTGTACCCGTTGAGCGCCAAGCTGTTCGGGTTCAAGCGGGCGATCGCGCACGGGATGTGGACGAAGGCCCGCTGCCTGGCCGCGCTGGAAGGACGGCTGCCCGAGGCCGTGACCGTGGACGTCCGGTTCAAGAAGCCGCTGCTGATCCCCGGTCGCGTCGAGTTCTCGGCACGCGAGAGCGGTTCCGGCTGGGAGTTCGCCGTGTGGGGCAAGGGGCCCCACCTGGTGGGTTCAGCGGCGTGACGGCGGGTGCCAGACGTTCCCCTCGACGAGGTCGCCGAAGCCCATCCAGACGAGGTTCATGAGGCGGGCGGCGACGACGCCGGCGGGTTCCTCCGGGTGGTCGAGCCACCACTCGGCGAGCGACTCGCCGGCACCGACCAGCGCGGCGGCCAGCGACTCGGCCTCCAGCTTGGTCGCCGGCGCCTTCGTCGACTGGGTGAGCAGCGCCGCGACCAGCGACACCGCACGCGTGCGCATGTCCGTGAGCTCGACCGCGAACGGGCCGCCCTGGGTCGACGCCTGCCGGTGCAGCACCATCCAGCTCGCCCGGTTCTCGCCGACGAACCCGAAGAACGCCCTGAGGCCGCTCCACAGCTGCACGTCGGGTTCCTGGTCGGGTTCGACGCCGGTCGCGATGGCCTCCATCATCCGGGTGGCCTCACGCCGGATGCAGGTCGCGAAGAGCTCTTCCTTCGAACCGAGGTAGGCGTAGAGCATCGGCTTGGAGATGCCGGCGACCTCGGAGATCTCGTCCATCGAGGCCGCGTGGAAGCCGAGCCGCGAGAACACGTCGACGGCGGCGTCCATGATCTGCCGCTCGCGCACCGCGCGTGGCAAGCGCTTGGCTCGACCTTCTGTGCGCATGAAACCCCCTCGGTATGGAGGAACAAGATTATCCGATCGGCTTGCCGCCCTATCTACTCGCCAGTAGTCTTACTCACGAGTAGGTACCAGGAGGTGTGTCAATGACGCTCGACCTCACCACCGAGGCGATCGCGAAGCTCAGCCCGGCTGAGCTGATCAGCACGCTGCAGCAGATCTCCCCGGACGACCCCGCGTTGAAGGACGTCGACATCGACGTCATCGCCCGCGGCATCGACCCGAAGAAGCTGGGCAAGTCCGACTTCGCCGCGTTGCTGAACGCGCTGGGCAGGCTCGCCGACGGCGGCGCCGACCTCGACCTGGCGAAGATGGACCCGTCCAACTTCGCTCGCATCATCTCGCGTGCCTCGAAGGACCAGATCGAGGGCGTCGTCTCCGATCCGGCGCTGCGCACGCGCGTGCTGGACGAGGTGTTCCGCCGCATGGAGGTCCACTTCCGCGCGGACCGGGCCGGCGCCACCCGTGCGGTCGTGCACTTCCACGTGCTGGACGACGTCTACGAGGCCATCATCGAAGACGCGACCTGCACCATCAACAAGGGCGTGACGCGCGAGGCCCGCGCCGTCGTGACGCTGACGCCCGCCGACTTCCTGAAGCTCGCGACCGGCAACGCCTCCGCCCCCGTGCTGTTCATGACGGGCAAGCTGAAGGTGAAGGGCGACCTGGGGTTCGCGGCCGGCTTCATGAGCCTCTTCAACATCCCGAAGGCCTAGGAGAGTTCCTGTGGGTGGCTTCTCGCTCGAGCTGAACGAAGACCAGACCGACCTGCGCGACTGGGTGCACGGTTTCGCTCGCGACGTGATCAGGCCGGCGGCCTCCGAGTGGGACGAGCGCGAGGAGACGCCGTGGCCGGTGATCCAGGAGGCCGCGAAGATCGGCCTCTACGGCTTCGAGGCCCTCGCGACCTGGTTCGCGGACCCGATCGGCCTGTCCCTGCCCATCGCCACCGAAGAGCTGTTCTGGGGTGACGCCGGCATCGCTTTGGCGTTGATGGGCACCGGCCTGGCCGTCGCCGGCATCTTCGCGTCCGGCGAGCCCGAACAGCTGGCCGAGTGGGTGCCCGAGTGCTTCGGCGACGAGAACGAGCCGAAGCTGGCCGCGTTCTGCGCCTCCGAGCCCCAGGCGGGCTCCGACGTGGCGGGCTACCGCACGCGCGCCCGCTACGACGAGGCCACCGACGAGTGGGTCATCAACGGCCAGAAGGCATGGGCCACCAACGGCGGCATCGCGAACGTGCACGTCGTGACCGCCGTCGTCGACCCGTCGCTCGGCGCACGCGGCCAGGCCGGCTTCATCATCCCGCCCGGCACGCCGGGCCTGTCCTCACCGGGCAAGATCAAGAAGCACGGCATGCGCGCCTCGCACACCGCCGACGTGTTCTTCGACGACGTCCGCGTACCCGGCCGCTGCGTCCTGGGCGGCCGCGAGCGTCTCGAAGCCCGGCTGGCGCGAGCACGTGAAGGCCAGCGCGCCGGCGGCCAGGCCGCGATGGCGACGTTCGAGACCACGCGCCCGACCGTCGGCGCCATGGCCGTCGGCGTCGCACGCGCCGCCTACGAGTACGCGCTGGACTACGCCAAGGACCGCGAGGCGTTCGGGCGGAAGATCATCGAGAACCAGTCGATCGCGTTCGACCTCGCGAACATGCGGATGGAGATCGACGCGGCGCGGCTGCTCGTGTGGCGGGCGGCGTGGATGGGGCGCAACAACGTGCCGTTCACCGCCGGTGAGGGCTCGATGTCGAAGCTCAAGGCTTCCGAGGTGTCCGTGTGGGCCACCGAGCGGGCGATTCACGTGCTGGGTGGAGCCGGGTACACGCGGGAGCACCCGGTGGAGCGGATGCACCGGGACGCCAAGATCTTCACCATCTTCGAGGGCACTTCGGAGATTCAGCGGCTCGTGGTGTCGCGGGCGATCTCCGGGATGCAGATCAAGTGATTCCGCGGGCGGGCGGCTTTCGGGCCGTCCGCTCTCACCGCTTGCCCTGAAGCGCGATGTAGTCGCACACCGCGATGAGCGCGTTACGGAGAGGTGGGCCGGAGTGCGCACCCCGGCCCGCCCGATCAGCAGGACGAGCCGCTGCGTCCCGTCAGCGCGTCCTCATCGATGTGCACGGTGGCCACGGCGAACGTGCACTTGTCGTTCAGCACGCGGCTGAACGTCCACACGTCGCGCTGGTTCAGCTCACCCTGGGTGGGCGGAGTGAACGAGCCGCCGCCGCTCAGGCGGACGGACGCGCGGAACGGGGTCGTGGCCTGCACGCGGACGTGGCCGTACTTGCCGCCACAGCCTTCGAACTGCGTGATGGTGGCCATGGTGGTGGTGCCGCGCTTGACGACACCGGCCGAGCCGACCTGCACCGCGGTCGAGCAGTTCGGCGGCTTCGGTACCGTCGGTACCTCGGCTGCTTGTGCGACGCCCCCGAAGAGCAGGGCTACGCCGGTCGTGACGATTCCCAGTTTGATCAGCACGTACGTGAACGTAGGTCGCGTTGGTTAGCCGACGGTAAATCGGCGAACGCGTGGAGTGACGCCTGGCGGTGAAGCTCGCGAACGTCGACGCGCCTGCCGCGGACGAGTGTCTGCACGAGGATTCCGCAGGCGGCTCGGCGAGCTGTTGCCGGAGGGGACTCCGGTGACCGTGGCCTGGGAAGGGCCGTTCGCGGCAATGTCCGCGCGGGACGGGACGCGAGGCCGTGCCGACGCTTTACCGCAAGGAGGCCGGGCTGCGGAACGTCGCCAAGGGGCTCGGGTGAGTTTGGTAGCCTCCGGAACGCCCCGTGGTCTGGGGTGAACCCATCTTGGAGGAACGTCGTGCGCACGTTGACCCATGCCGAGTTCATGGCGATGCGGCGTTTCCCCGCGCTCGACGGCCTGCGCGCGTTCGCCGCCGTCATCGTGGTGGTCTTCCACTTCGGCGGGGCCGAGTGGAAGTGGCTGTCCGGGTGGGTCGGCGTCTACCTCTTCTTCGTGCTGTCCGGCTTCCTGATCACGACGCTGCTGCTGCGCGAGCAGGACACCAAGGGCCGGATCTCGCTCAAGAACTTCTACATCCGGCGCGTTTTCCGGATCATGCCGCCGTACTTCGTGATCTTCGCCTTCATCATGGCGTTCTTCTACCTGCGCGGCGACTTCTTCACGATCCGCTACCCGGAGACGCTGAAGTACTACCTGACGTTCATGAACGAGTTCCTCCCCGAGGGCATGCGGGGCGCTCCGAACGACTACTTCTCCGGCTCGTGGACGCTCGGCATCGAGCAGAAGTTCTACCTGGTCTGGCCCGCGCTGATGGTCTTCGCGGGTGTGGCCGCCGCCCGGCGCCGCGTCTACATCGCGCTGGGTGCGATGGCCGTGCTGATCGCGTGCATCCCGCTCACCGCCGGCTGGTACACCAGCTACTCGATGACCGCGCTGTACACGTCGACGGTGCACTACGTGGTGCTGCTGATCGGCGCGCTGCTGGCGATCGTCATGAATAGCAAGCGCCTGTTCAAGCTCGTCCAGCCGCTGACCCACCCGCTGGTAGCGCCGGTGTCGATGATCGGGTTCGCCGTGCTGCACGTGAACATGGAGACCCTCTGGCACTCCACCGACAACGCCGTGGTGCTGCTGCTGGCCTACGCGGTGCTGACGGCGATGCTGATCGTGTCGCTGCTGGGCCGCAACCCGGTGACGTGGCTGCTGTCGACCGCGCCGATGCGGTTCGTCGGCGACCGCTCCTACTCGCTGTACCTGTTCCAGGGCATCGCGGGCTTCATGGTCGCGGCGCTGCTGCCCCGGTTCCAGGTCCACGGCACGCTCACGGCCGTCGTGGTCACGCTGGTGTCGTTGCTGCTCGCCGACGTGGTGTTCCGCTGGGTCGAGCACCCGGCGATCGAGCTCGGCCGGCGCATCATCGCCCGCCGCTCGAAGAAGACCGCCGCGGTCAACCCGCCGGCGAAGGAAGTTCCGCCGGTTCCGGTCGGCGCCTGAACGATCAGCTCGGCAGCTGCAGCACCGCGCCCACGCGCCGGAGCTCGCGGCGGTGCACGGCCAGCAGGACGGTGTCCTCGGCGCGGCGGAAGTGCAGGACTACGAAGTTCGGCTGCGGCGGCTCGTGGTCGGTGATCAGTTCGACCCAGCCCTCCTCGGGGCTGAACACGATCCGCTCGTCCCAGATGATCTTCGTGGGACCGAAGAACAGCTCTCCCTCTTCCCAGCGGCCATCCAGGAAGACGTCTCCGTGACCGCGCATCTGATCGTCGCCCGGAGGACCCAACAACTCCCCGAGCACGCCCCCGAGCACCTCGAACAGCCCAGACATGACGTCCCCCTTCGTTGCTTCAGGAACGAGCTGGGCGCCCAGCCGGTTCCCGTCGCGAAGTGGTCTAGCCGAACGGCTGTCCGGCAGCGCGCAGCCAGGCACGCTCACGTGAGTGGTCCGGCATGGCGGGCCAGCCGTTGATCTTGGCGATCAGCACCCAGTAGCGCTCGGCACGCGGGTCCGCGAAGTCGGAGAACGTGCGCAGCCGCTCGACGACGCGTTCGTCGTTCGGCACGCCCAGCGCCTCCGCCCAGTTGGCGTTCACGCGGTCCACGATCTCCCGGGCCGCCTCGGACTCCGGCGCGATACCGGCCTCGAGAGCCTCCCGCGCCTGGGCGATCGCGAAGTTGAACGCCTCCAACTGGTTGTTCTCCGGCGGGCTCATGTCCACGCCGTCGCGACGCCGTTCCTCGTGCTGCTGCGACATCCGCTTGACCGACGCGCGGAAGTCCGGGTCCTGCACGAGCTTCGCGAGCTCGACCCAGGCCTCCAGCTGCTCGGTCGTCGGATCGTCCGGCAGCTCGATCCGCACGGACCGCATGTGCTGCTCGAACTGCGGATCCAGCTCGTAGGGCCCGAACACCTCCTCGAAGAAGTCGTCGAGGATGCGCTGGCGCTCCTCGTCCGACATCCGTGCCAACTCGTTCATCAGTTCCATCTCCCCTCCTTTGGCGACGGCGCGCAGGACGGCACGGCGCAGCCGCAACGTCTTCATCTGCGCGTCGATCGCTTCCGCATGTGCCCGCGCCACGTCGGTCACCGTCACCTCGCGGGCGAGAATCCGCCCGGCTGTCGGCAGGTCCACGCCCAGATCCCTGAGCGTGCGGACCAGCTTGAGCTTCGCGACCGCCTCACTGTCGTAGGTCCGGTAGCCGCCGACCGTTCTCGAGGTGGGCGGGATGAGGCCCTGGTCGGAGTAGAACCGGATCGTTCGGACGGTGAGGCCGGTCATCTTGGCCAGCTCGCCGATCTGGTAGCGCGTCACGGGGACAACTCTGAACCCTCCAGTGACTGGAGAGTCAAACCCGATCAACCGACCGGGTGGCTGAGCAGCGAAGACGCACCTTGGACGGGGAGACGCCGACGCAAGGCCGCGATTCCACCGATCGTGGAATCGCACAACTCAAGGGCACACTTGTAACAGGCCACCAAGATCGCCCGATGACACGTTGGTCGAACATGTCCGGAAAATGCGGAGGTTGAGCGATGGCGCGCACTCGCAAACGTCGCGTCGCTCGCAAGCCTGCTGCGACCGAAGAAGCTTATTTCATGCCCCCAAGAGCGGACAGCTCCAAGGACCGCAGAGAATCTGCATTCAAGTTCATCTTGACCGCCACCCCTGCGGCCCTGTCCTTCCTGACCGCATCACTGGCCGCACTTGCCGACATTTCCGCATTCAGCCGGGTTGTTTCGCTCCTCGATTTCATCCCTGTGCTGGCGGGCTCAATCGGCGTCGTCAGCATCGCTGCCACCACCCTTTACTTCCGGAGCTCGCGCACCCGGAAGCCGCGAGCGGAGGAGCGGCTGGAGCTCGCGGACATACCCGACCCCGGCGTGCGCGAGATCATCGGATCGGCCGCTCGTGAACAGGCGTTTCTCGACGCCTACCCAGCTGAGGCCCAGAAGCCGCCAACGCCCGGAGGGGGCAGGTGAACACACAAACGACGTCGCCCGCGCAGTCAGTTCAGGTACCCTCCGCCCCTGCGACGAACACCAGCGTGCCGAGCAATCTGACCAATGCGGCACAGCTGATCAGTTCAGAACTGTCCCGCGACCCCAACAACGTGATGACGCTGAGTCCACATGCGGTATCCGCTCTGCAGACCGCACACGCAGCCTTTCTCGGGGACGTCGGACAGGAGTCGATTCGCATCGCCCGGCGAGCGAACTTGCGAACGGTTGACGACAGCCACGTGAAGGAATCCGCAGCGCGACTCGGACTGCAGCGTGCCCGGAAGTCGGTCGTGGAGACAGCGCTCAACTCGATTGGTGGCGTGATCGCAGGCGCGGGAATCGCGTCGATTTACGCGGTCAACTTCGCGCCGGGCCCACACTCCAGCCTGGAAAACATCACGGGCGTGGCCATGGCACTTGTCGGCGGCGTGGCCCTGGCGACCGGGTTGACCATCTCCGCGCTGAAGCACAGGGACTGAGAAGCGCGAAGGCCCCCGCACCCGAGTGCAGGGGCCTCGCGTCACGAGTTCGCTCAGTAGGTCATCGCGAAGCCAGGGTCGGCCAGCAGCGCGCCGACGTCGGCCAGGAACTGCGAGCCCTGCTGGCCGTCGACCACGCGGTGGTCGAAGGAGAGCGCGAGCTGGCAGATCTTGCGAATCTTGATCTCGCCGTCGACCACCCACGGCATGTCACGGATCGCGCCCAGGGCGAGGATCGCGGACTCGCCGGGGTTGAGGATCGGCGTGCCGGTGTCGACGCCGAAGACGCCGACGTTGGTGATCGTGATGGTGCCGTTCATCATGTCGGCCGGTGCGGTCTTGCCGTCACGGGCGACGGCGGCGAGCTCGTCGAGCGCGATCGCCAGTTCCTTCAACGACATCCGGTCGGCGTCGCGGACCTTCGGCACCACCAGGCCGCGCGGTGTGGCAGCCGCGATGCCCAGGTGGACGTAGTCCTTGTAGACGATCTCGTTCGCGGCGCTGTCCCACGTCGCGTTGACGTCCGGCGTGCGGCGGGTGGCCAGCACGACCGCCTTGGCGCAGAACGCGAGCGGCGTCAGCTTCACGCCGCGGAACTCCGGGTGGTTCTTCAGGCGGGCCCGAAGCTCCATCATCGGCGTGACGTCGACCGTCAGGAACTCGGTGACGTGCGGTGCGGTGAACGCGCTGTCCACCATCGCCTGCGCGGTGGCCTTGCGGACGCCCTTGATCGGGACCCTGCGCTCGCGCGAGCCGTTGTCCACATAGGACGGTGCGGCGACGGGGGTCGGTGCGGCGACGGCGCTTTCGACGTCCTCGCGGGTGATCACGCCGTCCGGACCGGAGCCCGTGAGCGCGTACAGGTCGACACCGAGGTCCTTGGCCAGCTTGCGCACCGGCGGCTTGGCCAGCGGCACGTAGCCACCGGGAGCCTGAGCCGGAACAGCAGGCGCCGCAACGGGTTCCGGCGCCACGACCGGAGTGGGAGCGGCAACGGCGGCAGGAGCAGCCGTGTCCTTGCGCGCACGACGCTTGGCCGTGCCGGACTTCGGGCCGTAGCCGACGAGCGTCGCGATGCGTCCGCCCGGCATCTCCTCACCGATCTTGCCGGACGAGGTGCCGTTCGCCTCGGCGGCAGCGGGCGCCGGAGCAACGGGTGCGGCGGCGCCACCGGGGTCGGTGTCGATCGTGATGATCGGGACGCCCACCTCGACGGTCTGGCCGGGCTCGGCGTGCAGCTCGGTCACGACACCGGCCCACGGGCACGGCAGCTCGACGGCGGCCTTGGCCGTCTCGATCTCGACGATGATCTGGTTGACCGTGACGGTGTCACCCGGCTTGACGTGCCAGGTGAGGATCTCGGCCTCGGTCAGCCCCTCTGCCGTGTCGGGCAGGGGGAATTGCTTGTACTGCGGCATTTCCGTTGTTCCCCTTACCAGGCGAGAGAGCGGTCGACGGCGTGCAGCACCCGGTCGAGGTCGGGGAGGAACTCCTCCTCGAGCTTCGACGGCGGGTACGGGGTGTCGAAACCGGTCACCCGCAGCACCGGTGCCTGCAACGAGTAGAAGCACTCCTGCTGGACCTTGGCTGCGATCTCACTGGCGATCGAGGACTCGGACGGCGCCTCGGACACGACGACCAGACGGCCGGTGCGGCGCACCGACTCGAACACGGGCGCGAGGTCGAGCGGCGACAGCGTGCGCAGGTCGATGACCTCCAGCGACGTGCCGTCCTCCGCGGCCGCGGTGGCGGCGTCGAGTGCCGTGCGGACCATCGGGCCGTACGCGACGAGCGTCGCGTCCGTGCCGGTGCGCAGAACCCGCGACTTGAACAGCGGGCCGGGCTGGGCCGTGGTGTCGACCTCGCCCTTCTCGTAGTAGCGGCGCTTGGGCTCGAAGAACAGCACCGGGTCGTCGCAGTCGATCGCCTGCTGGATCATCCAGTACGCGTCGGACGGGTTCGAGCACGAGACGACCTTGAGGCCGGCGGTGTGCGCGAAGTACGACTCTGGCGACTCCGAGTGGTGCTCGACGGCGCCGATGCCACCGCCGAAGGGCACGCGGATCACCATGGGCAATTTGATCTTGCCCTGGGTGCGGTAGTGCAGCTTCGCGACCTGCGACACGATCTGGTCGAAGCCGGGGAAGATGAAGCCGTCGAACTGGATCTCGCACACCGGGCGGTAGCCGCGGATCGCGAGGCCGACGGCGGTGCCGATGATGCCGGACTCCGCGAGCGGCGTGTCGAGCACGCGCTGCTCACCGAAGTCCTTCTGCAGACCGTCGGTAATTCGGAAGACACCGCCGAGCTTGCCGATGTCCTCGCCCATCATGATGACCTTGGGGTTGGCCTCCATGGCCGCCCTCAGGCCCATGTTCAGCGCCTTGGAGATCGTGAGCGTCTGCACCGGGGTCGCCGGGGCAGCGGTCGTGGATCGGTCCATGGTCGGAGCAGCCATCAGTGCTCACCTCCAGCAAAACCCGAGACGTAGTCGAGGAATTCGTCGCGCTGCGCTTCGAGGTTGGGGTTGCCCTCGGCGTAGACGTTGCTGAAGATCCGTTGAGCGGGCGGGTCCGGCATGTTGACGCAGAACTCACGCAGGTTCTCGGCGAGCTCGTCGGCCTCCGCCTCGACGCCCGCGAAGAACTCCTGGTCGGCCCACTGCTGCCGGACCAGGTAGACCTTGACCCGCTCGATCGGGTCCTTGAGCTTCCACAGCTCCAGCTCGTCCGACAGCCGGTAGCGGGTCGGGTCGTCGGAGGTGGTGTGGGCGTCCATGCGGTAGGTGAACGCCTCGATCAGGATCGGGCCGTTGCCGTGGCGGCACTCGTCCAACGCCCAGCGCGTGACGGCCAGCGTGGCGAGCACGTCGTTGCCGTCGACGCGGATGCCGGGGAAGCCGTAGCCGCGGGCGCGCTGGTAGAGCGGCAGGCGCGACTGGCGCTCGGTGGGCTCGGAGATGGCCCACTGGTTGTTCTGGCAGAAGAAGACCAGCGGCGCGTCGTAGACCGCCGCCCACACGAAGCCCTCGTGCACGTCACCCTGGGAGGTCGCGCCGTCGCCGAAGAACACCATGGTGGCTTCGCCGTCGTCGTCGCCGACCTTGCCGTCGAACTTCTGGCCCATCGCGTACCCGGCCGCGTTGAGGACCTGGTTGCCGATGACGATCGTGTACGGGTGGAAGCGCTTCTCGACCGGGTCCCACGTGCCCTGGTCGGTGCCGCGGAAGATGCCCAGCAGCTCCGTCGGGTGCACGCCGCGGGTCCACGCGATGCCGTGCTCGCGGTAGCTGGGGAACGCCATGTCGGTCGGGCGCATCGCGCGGCCGGCGCCGATCTGCGCGGCCTCCTGGCCGAGCAGCGGCACCCAGATGCCGAGCTGGCCCTTGCGCTGCAGCGCGTTGGCCTCGCGGTCGACCCGGCGGATGAGGACCATGTCGCGGTAGAGACCGCGCAGCTCCTCCGCCGAGATGTCGATGTCGAAGTCGGGGTGCGTGACGCGCTCACCCTCGGGAGTGAGGAGCTGCACCAGGTCGGCGCCACCCTCGTCTGTCGCTCGCAAGCCTGCGATCACCTGTTCCGCTGTCGGTTTTGCGGCAGTGGCGGCCGGCGCTGCGTCCGGCTCAGGGTGCGTCCATTGCTCAGGGGACGACATGCGCCTTCTCCTCTGTCTCTCCGACCGCCTGATCGCTCGTGACGACCTCGTGCGGCGACGCCGGCGGTCGCCGCCAACCCTGGTGGGGCCGGAGGCATCCGTCGGCGTTGACGGTGGCTTACGACCACATCCTGACACGGCCTCCGCCGTGTTGGTGAGACCCGTCCCACTTCGTAACACACGAGTCAACGTTCTGATCAGCGACAACAGTCGGAGGTTCGACCTTTTGCCCTCCGACTACGCCGTCCGATTACCGGACGTCGTTGTCCCGGTTACCGATCGTTAACTTCTGCGGAGGTCTCCAGGGACACGGTTGTGGACGCGGACGGAGGCGGAGTCGTGACAGGATCGAGAGGTGGACCGCTCAGTTGTGACCAGCACTGTCCGGACGCTCTGGGACGACGACATCGTCCCGAGCCTGTCTCAGCTCGTCGCCGTGCCGGCGATCTCGCCCGCGTTCGATCCCGCCTGGGAGGAACACGGCGAACTGGCCGCCGCGATCGAGCACGTGCGCGCGTGGATCGCCTCCCGCTCACTGCCCGGTGCGGTGCTCGAGGTCGTCCAACTGGCGGGACGCACGCCGCTTCTGCTCGTCGACGTGCCGGCGTTCGGCAACGCGGGCGACGACACGGTGTTGCTTTACGGACACCTGGACAAGCAGCCGCCGGTGGGCGGGTGGAGCTCCGGGCTCGGCCCGTGGACCCCGGTACTGCGTGACGGACGTCTCTACGGCCGCGGCTCCGCGGATGACGGTTACTCCGGATATGCCGCAATTGCCGCGATCGAGGCCGTGCGCGCGGCGGGCGGTTCGCACTCACGTTGCGTCGTGCTGCTGGAGACGGGCGAGGAGTCGGGTTCGCCCGATCTGCCCGCTTACCTTGAGCACCTGTCTTCACGCCTGGGCCAGGTGTCACTGGTCGTGTGCCTCGACTCGGGCGGCTCGGACTACGACCGCATGTGGCTGACCACGTCGCTGCGCGGGTTGGTGCAGGTCACGCTGACCGTGCGGGTGCTGGAGGGCGGCCTGCACTCGGGCATGTCGTCCGGCATGGTGCCGTCGTCGTTCCGCATCGCCCGTGTACTGCTCGACCGGCTCGAGGACTCCGCCACCGGCGAGATCCTGGTCCCGGAGATGCACGTCGAGATCCCGCCGCACCGGCTGGCCGAGGTCCGCGAGGCCGTCGAAGCCGCGCCGGGCGCGTTGTGGGGCCCGGTGCCGCGAGTCGGTGACCTGCAGCCGATGTCCACCGACGAGGTGGAGCAGGCGCTGGGCACCGGGTGGCGGCCGACGCTCTCGATCACAGGCGCCGACGGCCTGCCGTCGCCGGACGACGCGGGCAACGTGCTGCGGCCGTTCACCTCACTGGTGCTCTCGTTCCGGCTGCCGCCGACGGCCTCTTCCGCTGCCGCCCTGGAGGCGGTCCGGGAGCGGCTGACCACGGACGTTCCCTACAACGCGACCGTGGAGCTCTCCCGCATCGAGGCCGCGGACGGCTGGAACGCGCCGGAGCTGGCGCCGTGGTTGTCGGCGACCCTGGACGACGCCGGCAAGGAGGTGTTCGGGGCGCCTTGGCGGACCGTGTCGCTCGGTGGGTCGATTCCGTTCATGGGACTGCTGCACGAGGCCTACCCGGACGCTCAGTTCCTGGTCACGGGCGCGGTCGGGCCCGACTCCAACTGCCACGTGCCGGACGAGTGGCTGCACCTGGCGCACGCGGCTCGGATCACCGAGGCGGTCGCGTTGGTGCTGGACGCGCAGTCGTCTCAGCGCTGAGGTTCGCCCCGGCTTTTAGTGAGGAATGACTCAGACCTGACGTGGGCCCGACCGGGTGCCGGGCCCCGTGTCGCACACTGGGCCGATGGGCGAACAAGCGGAACGTGCGCGCCTCGCGGAGTCGGAGATCCCGACCTCCCCGTGGCGGCTGTGGGGGCCGTACCTGTCCGGCCGCCAGTGGGGGACGGTTCGCGAGGACTATTCGCCCGAGGGTGATGCGTGGGCGTCGTTCCCTTTTGACCACGCTCGTGCGCGCGCGTACCGGTGGGGTGAGGACGGCATCGCGGGGATCTGCGACGTGCACGGGTTCCTCAACCTCGCCGTCGCCCTGTGGAACGGCAACGACCCGATCCTGAAGGAGCGGTACTTCGGCCTCACCAACAGCGAGGGCAACCACGGTGAGGACGTCAAGGAGCACTGGTGGGTGACGGACGGGACGCCCACGCACTCGTGGATGCGGGTGGTCTACCGCTACCCGCAACGGGAGTTCCCGTACGGCCGGCTGAGAGAAATGGCTCGCAACGCCGGGCGGGAGAACCGCGAGCCCGAGCTGGCGGACACCGGGGTGCTCGACGAGAACCGGTTCTTCGACGTCGAGGTCACCTACGCGAAGGCTGACACCGACGACATCTGCGTCGAGATCAGGGCGACCAACCACGGGCCCGACGACGCGCCGTTGCACCTGCTGCCGCAGTTGTGGTTTCGCAACACGTGGGCCTGGGGCAGGGACCAGCGGCCGTGCCAGCTCATCGCCAGCACGGCGACCGGGCGCAAGGTGACTGCTGACCACGGCAACCTGGGGCGGTACACGCTGCAGCTCGACGGGGTGCCGTCGATGTTGATGACGGACAACGAGAGCAACGAGATGTCGCTCTTCGGGGCCGAGCGGAACCCGTCGCCGTGGACCAAGGACGGCATCTGCAACTACGTGGTGCACGGGAGCACGTCGACCTGTCAGGTGGTCGGGCCGGACGACGAAGGGGCGGCGGGGACGAAGTTCGCGGCCTGGTACTCGTTCGACCCCGTGGAGCCCGGCGAGACGGTGGCGATCCGGCTGCGGCTCAGCGGCGGCGACGGGCACCCGGACCCTTTTGGGCCGAGCTTCGAAGAGACCATGGCCCAGCGAAAGCTGGAGGCCGACGAGTTCCACGACGCCATCGCGCCCGAGGCGGACCCGGAGGAGAAGCACGTGCTCCGGCGGGCGCTGGCCGGGTTGATGTGGACCAAGCAGCACTACCGGTTCCGGACGCGGGACTGGCTCGACGGCGACCCCACCAAGCCGGAGGCGCCCAGTTCGAGACGTACGCCGGAGGCTCGCAACGTGCACTGGCGGCACCTCGACGTCGCCGACGTGATCTCCATGCCGGACGAGTGGGAGTACCCCTGGTTCGCGGCGTGGGACCTCGCGTTCCACACGGTTCCGTTCACGCTGGTCGACCCGGCGTTCGCGAAGGAGCAGCTGCTGCTGTTCTGTCGTGAGTGGATGATGCATCCGAACGGCCAGATTCCCGCCTACGAGTGGGAGTTCGGCGACGTCAACCCGCCCGTGCACGCGTGGGCGGCGTTACAGGTCTACCGGGCGGACGGGAGCAAGGACCGCAAGTTCCTCGCGAAGATCTTCCACAAGCTGCTGCTCAACTTCTCGTGGTGGGTGAACCGCAAGGACGCCGACGGCAGCTACCTGTTCGAGGGCGGGTTCCTCGGCATGGACAACATCGGGCCGGTCAACAGGTCCGAGCCGATGCTGGGCGAGTGGCGGCTGGAGCAGTCGGACGCCACGTCGTGGATGGCCGCGTACAGCCTGCACCTCATGCAGATCGCGCTGGAGCTGGCGCGCACCGACGAGTCCTATGAGGACGTCGCGACGAAGTTCGTCGAGCACTTCCTGTCGATCGCGGAGGCGTTCACGCACTTCGGGTCGTCGGGCAGCGGGATCTGGCACGACGAGGACGGCTTCTGCTACGACCGGGTCTCGCGCCGCCACCCGGACGGCAGCGTCGAGTCCGAACCGGTCCGGGTGCGGTCGATGGTCGGCCTCATCCCGCTCCTCGCGGCGGCGGTGCTGGAGCCGTGGGTGCTCAGCGAGCTGCACGAGTTCACCAGCCGGTTGGAGCACCTGCTCAAGCGCCGGCCGGAGCTGGGGCAGTTCATCACGTTCCACGGCGAGCGCGGTGCGTTCGTGTCGTTGCTGGACGAGCACAAGCTGCGCCGCGTGCTGCACCGGATGCTCGACGAGCACGAGTTCCTCTCACCGCACGGCATCCGCTCGCTCAGCGCCGCCCACCGCGAGGGGCTCGAGGTCAACGTCGCGGGCCAGGAGCACCGGATGGGCTACGAGCCGGGCGAGTCGAGCACGCCGATGTTCGGCGGCAACTCGAACTGGCGCGGCCCGGTCTGGCTGCCGACCAACGCGCTGCTCGTCGAGGCGCTCAGGACCGTCTGCTCGTTCCACGACGGCACGTTCCAGGTCGAGATGCCGACGCACTCCGGCCGCCTGCTCACCGCCGGCCAGGTGGCCGACGAGCTCTCCGACCGGTTGGTCGCGCTCTTCCTGCCAGACCACGACGGGCGGCGCCCGTCGGACGGCAAGCGGATCGAAGCCTCGGAGTCACCGCTTTGGCGCAACCACGTCACGTTCAGCGAGTACTTCGACGGCGATACGGGCGAAGGGCTGGGCGCGACCCATCAGACGGGGTGGACGGCGCTGGTCGCCGGTTTGCTGACCGCACGCAGGCGCTGAGCAGCGCCGCCGTGATCAAATCCTGATCAAGGACACGATCGCACTTGGTTACCATTCGGGTGCAATAAGTGCAGACATTGTGTGACACGGACCATTTCGCGCAAGATCCTGCGGTTCGAGGCGTCATTTGACGCAAAATTATTGCAAGCACGTGGCCTGTAACACGCACGTGCTGTCCACCACGTCACCCGAGTGGCAGGATCCCGTTCACTCGTCCGCGACATTACGAGGAGTGACGCAGTGGCTCGTCGATCCAGGCAACATTTGCTCGCCCTACTCCCCGCCTTGGCCCTCGCCGTGGCCGGATGCGCGACGAGCACGCAGACCACCGGGAGCACGGACAGCGGCATCCCGCTCGTGAAGAGCGGCACGCTGACGACCTGCACGCACCTGCCGTACGAGCCGTTCCAGTTCGAGAAGGACGGCCAGACGGTCGGCTTCGACGTGGACCTCGTCAACCTCGTGGCCAAGGACCTCGGCATCAAGCAGGAGATCCTGGACACGCCGTTCGAGGGCATCCAGTCCGGCCAGGACCTGAACAACAACAAGTGCGACGTCGCGGCCGCCGGTATGACCATCACCGACACGCGCAAGCAGAACTTCGACTTCTCCGACCCGTACTTCGACGCCACGCAGGCGCTCGTCGCGAAGAAGGGTGCCGGCTCCAAGGACCTGGCGGCGCTCAAGGGCAAGAAGATCGGCGTTCAGGCCTCGACGACCGGCCAGGAGTACGCCAAGAAGAACGAGGCGGCGGCCGGTTACACGATCATCGAGTTCGAGGACCTCGCGCTGCAGCTCACCGCGGTGCAGACCGGTGCGGTCGACGCGGCGATCAACGACAACGGCGTGCTCTACGACTACGTGAAGAAGAACGCCGACCTCGAGGTCGTCACCGAGTTCCAGACCGGTGAGCAGTACGGCATCGGCGTGAAGAAGGGCAACAAGGCCCTCCTCGACAAGGTCAACGCCACCTTGAAGAAGTCCAAGGAGAACGGCGAGTACGACAAGATCTACGAGAAGTGGTTCGGCAAGAAGCCGGACAAGAAGTAATCCGGCTTGCCCCAGGGCCGGTGCGCGCGCACCGGCCCTGCTCCTTGTCCAACCTCAGCTCGCGAGGTAGCACCTCATGGCAATGTCCAAGCGGCAACGCGCCAAAGTCTTCCGGGGCGTGCAGTACGGCGTCCTGATCGTCGCGGCCCTCCTGATGGCGGTGTTCGCCGACTGGGGCAAGATCCAGCACGCGTTCCTCGACCTCGACGTCGCGGCGAAGCTCTTCCCCAACATCATCATCGTCGCGCTGAAGAACACCATCATCTACTCGGCGCTCGGCTTCGCCTTCGGTCTGGCGCTCGGCCTGGTGCTGGCCCTGATGAAGCTCTCCTCGGTCGGGCCGTACCGCTGGATCGCGACGGCCTACATCGAGTTCTTCCGCGGTGTGCCCGCACTGCTGGTCTTCATCGCCTTCGCCTACGGCGTCCCGACCGCGTTCCAGCTGCGCTTCGACACCTACTCCACGGTGATGCTGGCGCTCGGCATCGTCGCCGGCGCGTACATGGCCGAAACGATCCGCGCGGGCATCCAGGCGGTGCCGAAGGGCCAGATCGAGGCCGCGCGGTCGCTCGGCATGTCCGCGCCGCGCACCATGATCACGGTCGTGATCCCGCAGGCGTTCCGGATCATCCTGCCGCCGCTCACCAACGAGCTCATCATGCTGACGAAGGACTCGTCGCTGATCTACGTCATCGGTCTGGCGGCCAGCGAGC
Organism: Lentzea nigeriaca; assembly: GCF_016907955.1. Taxonomy (GTDB): domain Bacteria; phylum Actinomycetota; class Actinomycetes; order Mycobacteriales; family Pseudonocardiaceae; genus Lentzea; species Lentzea nigeriaca. The sequence goes on from NZ_JAFBCX010000007.1 coordinate 383,940, forward strand.
GCGAGCTCACCCAGTTCGGCAGGCAGGCGATGAACGAGTACCGGGGCATGACGCCGATCGTGATCGCGGGCTTCCTGTACCTGATCATCACCCTGCCGCTCGGTTATCTGTCGCGGCACCTGGAGCGTCGCACCGGCGGGAAGAAGGTGTCGGTCGTATGAGCGAGGTCTTCGTCGAGATCTCCGGACTGAAGAAGTCGTTCGGGACGCTGGACGTCCTCAAGGGCATCGACGTCACGGTCAACCGCGGTGACGTGGTCTGCATCATCGGTCCGTCCGGCTCCGGCAAGTCGACGTTGCTGCGGTGCGTGAACCTGCTCGAGGAACCGAACGGCGGCCAGATCGTCGTCAACGGCGTCGAGCTGACCGACCCTGACGTCGACATCGACAGAGCACGCACGAAGATCGGCATGGTCTTCCAGTCGTTCAACCTCTTCTCGCACCTCAGCGTCCTGAACAACCTGACAGTCGCGCAGCGCAAGGTGCTCAAGCGCGGCGAGAAGGAAGCTCAGGAGGTCGCGCTGCGCAACCTGGAGCGGGTCGGGCTGAAGGAGAAGGCCAACGCGATGCCCGCGCAGCTCTCCGGTGGCCAGCAGCAGCGCGTGGCGATCGCCCGCGCGCTGTCGATGAACCCCGAGGTGATGCTGTTCGACGAGCCGACCTCGGCGCTCGACCCCGAGCTCGTCGGTGACGTGCTCGGCGTGATGCGCCAGCTCGCCGACGAGGGCATGACGATGCTGGTCGTGACGCACGAGATGCAGTTCGCCCGTGAGGTCGCCGACAAGGTGATCTTCATGGACGGCGGCTACATCGTCGAGGAGGGCCCTGCGGCCGAGGTGATCGGCAACCCGCAGGAGGAACGCACCAAGACGTTCCTGCGCCGTGTCCTCGACCCCACGCACCACGGTCCTGGCGACCCGGAGTAAGCCGCGTGGCGAGGGGGAAAGTCGCCGCGGCGGAGGTGCTGCGGGGACTGTCGGGGGAGAACGACGGAGTGGGCGGGTGGCGGTTGCCTCGGCGCAAGCCGAGCACGCCGCCCGTCATCCGCGTGGTGGACCGCGTGGTCACCGATGTGCTGGACCTGCGCGCGGTCGAGGTGCCGTACGTGCTCGAGTTCGAGCGCTGCCAGTTCGAGTCGGCCCCCGACCTGCGGCAGGCGAACCTCGCCGGCATCTCGTTCACCGACTGCGATCTGCCGGGACTCGAAGCGCGCAACCTCAGCAGCAGCAACGACGTCTCGCTGCTCGCCTGCAGGGTGTCCGACCTGATCGACCTCACCGACGCCGAGATCGCGGGCTCGGTCCTGTTGCGGGACAGCAGGTTCAGCGTTCCCGGCGGGCTGTGCCTGCACGGTGACCGGCTGACGGTGGCGGGCGCGCTGCTCGCGTTCGGCATCCACACCGAGGGCGAGGTGCGCCTCGCGGGCGCCCGCATCGGCGGCAACGTCAACCTGGGCAGCGCCGTGCTGGAGAACGCCGACGGCTTCGCGTTGAACGGCAACGGCATGCAGGTCGGGGGCAATCTGCTCGGCGCGTTCACCTCGCACGGCGTGGTGTTCCTCGCCAACGCCAGGATCAGCTCGACGCTGTCGTTGGGCCGCGCCATGCTCTCGCGCGGTGACGTGTTCGAGCAGACCAACGACCCGCACGCCGACCCGTCCGCGACGCTGATCCTCGACCGCGTCGACGTGTCCGGCGACCTGGAGCTCGACCGCGGCTTCACGAGCCACGGCACGGTCCGCGCCGTGAACGCCCGCGTCGGCGGAACGATGTCGGTGGCGGACGCCGTCCTGGACGCCGTGTCGCCGCCCGCTGTGGGCACCGACCCGACCGGGCTGGGTCGCGCGCTGCACGTCGACGGAGCGGAGATCGGCGGCGACATCGTCGGCCGCGGCGTGAAGATCAAGGGCCAGCTGCGCATGGTCGACACGCACGTGCGCGGCAGCATCACGATCGAGCATGCCACTGTGGACAATCCCGGCGCCGACGCGCTGCTGACCAACCGCTCGCAGATCGGCAGCAACTTCGTGGTGCGCGAGTCGGAGATCTCCGGTGGCCTTGAGCTGCGCGGCATCACCGTGGGCGCGAACCTCGACCTGCGCGGCAGCCGCCTGATCAAGCCCGGCAAGTACCGCCACCAACCGCGCGAGAAGCCGTCGCTCGACATCGGCGGCGCGACGATCGGCCGCGACCTCATCTGCGCACGCGGCGAGAAGGAGTTCGTGGCTCACGGCGGCGTGCGCTGCCGTCGCGCGACCATCGGCCGCATGGCGAACTTCAACGGCGCGGTACTCGGCTACAAGCTCGACAGCCACGCGTTGAACGCCATGGGCATGCAGGTCCAGGAGCTGATGCTCAACGTCGTGTCGCCGCCGAAGGGCCTGGTGACGCTGCGGCAGGCGCGTTGCACGTCGTTGGACGACAACGAGAACTTCTGGAACGCCACGGGGTTCATGGACCTCGACGACTTCCGCTACGACTCGCTCGCCTATCCGATCGACCTGCGCGACGACGCCCAGGTCGCGCAACGGCTGCGCTGGCTGCGGCACGCGATGCGGCGCAGCTACCGGCCGCGCCCGTACGACCAGTTCGCCGAGATGCTCGCCGCGGCGGGCAACGAGGAACACGCCTCGACGGTGCTGATCGAGAAGCAGCGCCTGCGGTACCGCGCGGTCGCGGAGGGCATGCGGTTCTTCGGCCCGCTGGTGCTGCTGTGGAGCTTCCTGCAGCGTTCGATGGTCGGCTACGGCTACCGGCCGGCGCGCGCTCTCGGGTGGCTGATCGCGGCGTGGATGGTGGGCAGCATGTGGTTCCAGTTCAAGGGGCCGCTGGTGCCGATCAACGAGCAGGACCACCTGCCGTGGAACGCGTGGCTCTACACGATCGACCTGGTCGTGCCGATCGTCGACTTCGGCAACAAGAACCGCTGGCAGACGCCGGGTGCGTCGCAGTGGATCGCGTCCGGGCTGATCGTGACGGGGTGGATTCTGGCCACCACTGTGGCTGCGGGTTTGACACGAATGCTGAAACGATGACGCCACCATCGGGGTATTTCGTCGGCAACTGAACGGTGGTGCGATCGATCGGTGATCGCCGCCGAGTCCACCGAGCTCTTCGTCGGGCCTCGGACCGCGCTGCTGCAGGTGGTGCGGGTGACCTCGCCTACGTCGGCGGGACCGGTGCACGCGCACGTCTCCGGACCTGGCCTGCACTCGCCGCGGCACGGCGGGGCGCTGCTGCCGGGACCGTTCGGCTACGAGGTGGCCGTCGACGTTTCCGAGCACTCCCCCGGCGCCGTGGTGCCCGCTCAGGCCGTCCTGCGGTCTGCCGACGGTGAGGAATCGTGCTCGTTTTCGCTGGTTGTGGGCACTCCGGGATGGACCGTGCACCTCGTCGGGCACGTGGCGGCCGATGCGCCTTTCCCGGTGTTGCGCGCTCATCTGGACCTGGCTCTGACCGATCCCGCCTACCGGTTCGCCGTGACGTCCGTGGAGTTGCTGCAGCCTTACTGGGACACGTTCCCGCAGCACCGCTCGCTGCTGCTGCGGCTGATCTCCGAGGGACGGGTCGAGGTCGTCGGCTCTCCGTCCAATGTGGTCGGTGTGGCGCCGTTGCTCTGGTCGCTGCCGCCCGGATCGCCCTTGGAGGCTTCCTCACTGGTGGAGGCCGAGCGGTCGGTCTACACGTCGTTCCTGGCACTGCGGTCCTCGGGATCCGCGATGCACGTGATGCTGCCCGTCGGAGCGCCGCACTCGATGCCGTCGCCGTGGACGACCGAGATCCACCACGACTGGCAGTCCCGCTACACGTGGCCGCGGGTCATCTGCTCGTTGCCGCGCGACTACTACGTTCGCGGCAAGGTGCCCGTTCCTCCTGCTCCGATCGACGACTCACCCGCGGCGGTGTTCGCGACGCACGCTGCCCGGCTGACCGGAGCGGCCTACCCGGCCGCTGCGCTTGTGCGGGCTGCGGCGGCGCATCCGCGTGAGGCTTTCGACCTGCACTCGGACATCATCTCGCGGTCGCTGTCGGCGTTGACGTCCACTGTGGACTCTTCGGTGATCGTGTGGAACCCGTTGAACCTGCCGTGCACCGACGTGGTCTCGGTGCACCTGCCTTCTCCTCGCAACGTGCACGTCGCCCACGACGGTGAGGCCCTGCCGACGCTGGTCGACGGGAGCACCGTGACGTTCCTGGCGCGCGACGTACCGCCGCACGGGTGGCGGACGTGTTCGTTGGTCGAGGACGACGTCGACCACGGCTGGAAGCAGGGCTTCGGCACGGAGATCGCGTCCACGCACTACGTGCTGACGTACGACCCGATCGCGTCACTGGTCGCTGTGGACGGTCCTGTGCTGGAGCCTCCCAGGCTGACCGGGCCGGTGACGGTCTGGCACAGCGAGGTCGGCGAGAAGATGGTCGGGTCGTCGACCTTCACGCTGTGGCACGAGGTCGACCACCTCGGACCTTCCCCGCTCGTGGGCGTGCTGGGCACGCGGTCGCCGGCGCACGGGACGCTGCCCGACGTGGCCCCGCGGCTGTCGGTGGCCGGGCCACCGCTGGGGCCTGCCTCGCCCGCCGTCACGCCGGTGTTCGGGCGGTACTGGCTGCACGAGCCGGCGCCGTTGGGCGGTCTCGCCGCGAACGTGCACCTGGAGGTGCTCGGTCCGACCCGGCTGCGGGTGGTCGCGGTCTCGGACGGGGACGCGTTCGAGGGTGTCGTCCGGTTGTCGCTGCCGGACGGGTGGTCGGCGTCGTGGGACGAGTTGCCGGTGTCGCTGTCCGCCGGTGGGTTCGTGTCGGCCGACGTGAGATTGGTGCCGCCGCGGACTCCTGGCTGTTATCCGGTGCTGGCCACTTTGGAGGGACTGCCGTTCGAGGTCTACGACGTCGTGCTGCTGACCGTGCCCGAGTGGGACTTCGAGGACCCCGTCGAGGTGCTGTGGGTGGCTTCGTCGCCCGCGGTGGTGTCCGTTGCGCCGGGCTCCTCTTCCGTGCTGCGGGTCGTGCTGGCTTCCGGCGCGCACGGGGACCTGCCGGTGCAGGCGTGGATGTTGTCGCCGCGGGAGACCTGGGAGCTGGTCGGGCCGTTCAGCTTGTCCGGTCTCCTGCCCGCTCAAGGCCGGTTGGCGCTCGACTTCACGGTGTCGGCGCCGGTGTGGGCCACGCCAGGCTCGTGGTCGGCGGTCGCGAAGGTGGCGGCCGGTGAGCTGGTCAGGACCTCTCCTGTCATCCGGCTCGAAATCGGTGCGGGGTGAGTCGGCAAGATCCATAGGCTGCCGTGCATGATGCATCCGGATGAGGCCGAGCTGGTCCGGTTCGCGCTCGAGTGCGCGCCGGAGCAACGAGAGGAAGCCGTTCTCGCGTTGATCGAGACCGAGTCGACCGAGATCGTGAAGGTCTGCGACCGCCTGTTCCGTGACGACGAGGGACTGGCCGGTCGGTTGCTGGCACGCCTGACCGGCGGCGCGACCGCCGAGTCGGTGATCGAGGACCTGCGGACCGGCGGGGTGCCCGGCGTCCCGTGGATCATCGCGGCGGAAGCCCTGGCCGCACACGGAGCCGAAGTCGTGCCGGCGCTGGTCACCGCGCTCGAGTCGTTCCCGCTGCCCGCAGAGCAGACGGAGCTTTGGATGCGGGACGAGTCGGCGAAGTACCGCCTGATGCACGCGCTGGAGAAGATCGGCCCGCCCGCCGCGGCCGCAGTGCCGGTGCTGACGGCCATCAGCACCGATCGCGAGGCGTACCGCGACAGCCGGTGGCAGGCGGAGCAGGCACTCGAGGCGATCAACCCCGGTTAACATGGGCCACCGTGACTGATCTGGTGCTGGCACTGGACTTCGGCGGCACCAAGATCGCTGCCGCCCTGGTGGACCCCTCGGGTGCCGTGGTGCGTTCGTCGCGGGTGCCCACGCCGACCTCCGACCCCTGGGACGCCGTCGTGTCGGTGGTGTCGTCGGTGGTGCGGGGTGAGCCCGTCTCCGGTGTCGGCATCGCTTCCGCCGGGCCCGTGGACACCGTCGCCGGCACCGTCTCGCCGATCAACGTGCCCTCGTGGCAGGCGTTTCCGCTGCGGTCCGCGGTGTCGTCGTTGTTCCCCGGAGTGCCGGTGGAACTGGCTGGCGACGGCGTGTGCATGGCACTGGGCGAGCACTGGCGCGGGGCCGGGCAGGGCAGCAGGTTCATGGTCGGGCTGGTCGTGTCGACCGGTGTCGGCGGCGGGCTGGTGCTCGACGGACGGCCGTTCGGCGGGCGGACCGGCAATGCCGGACACATCGGCCACATCGTCGTCGAACCCGGCGGTGAGCCCTGCACGTGCGGCGGGCGCGGGTGCGTCGAGACCGTGGCCGGTGGGCCCCGGATGGTGGCGTGGGCGCGACGGGCAGGGTGGCAGGCGCCGGACGACGCGGACGCCGCCGTGCTGGCCGCCGCGGCGCTGGCCGGGGACGAGATCCCGCTCGAGGCGTTCGACCGGGCCGGGCAGGCCGTCGGGATGGCGATCGCCGGGGCTGCCGCGGTGTGCGACCTGGAGCTCGCGGTCATCGGTGGTGGGGTGGCGCAGGCGGGGGAGCTGCTGTTCGACCCGGTGCGGAGGGCGTTGAAGACGCACGCCGGGTTGTCGTACCTGGCCGGGCTCGAGGTGCGGGCCGCTCGGCTGGCTGGCGAGGCCGGGCTGGTGGGGGCGGCGGCGCTGGTGCGCTAGGCGCGCTCGCGCAGGGGTCCCCCTGGGTGTCGGGTCCCCCGCGACCCAACGTACCGAGCAGGTCTGACAGTCAGCCCGCGTCGCGGTGTCAGACGCTCTCCTGACAGTCAGGCCGCCTCGCGGTGTCAGGCCGCCATCCTGACAATCAGGCCGCCTCGCGGGTGTCAGAGAACGCCATCCGACAGTCAGGCCGCCTCGCGGGTGTCAGAACGCCATCCGACAGTCAGGCCTCGCAGATCTCAGATCCCGTCCGACGGTCAGACCGCCTTGCGGGTGTGGCGCAGCGGCGACTCCACGCGGCCGACCGCGACCCCGGCCGATTCCAGGGCCGCGCGGACCGCACGAGCGATCTCCACGGCGTTCGGGGTGTCGCCGTGCACGCAGATCGAGTCGGCCGCGATGCGCACCGGACGTCCGCTGACGCTGCGCACCCAGCCCTCGGTCGCGAGCTGGACGCACCGCGCAGCGATCTCGGCCGGGTCGCGCAGGACGGCGCCGGGCTCGCCGCGCGGCACCAGCGTTCCCGCGGCGGTGTAGGCGCGGTCGGCGAAGGCCTCGTGCCACACGCGCAGGCCCGCCACCGAGGCACGCTTCAGCCAGACCGCACCCGGCGGGCCCAGGACGGCCAGGGACGGGTCGAACAGCCGGATCGCGTCCACCACGGCGTCGGCCTGGGCCTCGTGGCGGAACAGGGCGTTGTAGAGAGCGCCGTGCGGCTTCACGTAGGACACCCGTGTTCCGGCGGCACGCGCGAACACCGACAGCGCTCCCAGCTGGGCCAGGACCTCGTTGGTCAGCGTGTCCGGTGCGACGTCGATGAACCTGCGGCCGAACCCTGGGAGGTCGCGGTAGCCGACGTGCGCGCCGACGGCGACCCCTGCCTCGGCTGCCAGGGCGCACACCTCGCGCATCGTGTCGGCGTCGCCGGCGTGGTAGCCACATGCGATGTTCGCGCTGGTCACGACCTTCAACAGGGCACGGTCATCGCCCAGCGCCCACTGGCCGAAGCCCTCGCCGAGATCTGCGTTCAGGTCCATGGCCGTCCTCCAACCTGCCGGTTTGTTGGATTGTAGGATTGTTGAACGATTCGACGATACTGCAATCGAACGATCCTGCAAATAGACTTGGCAGGTGACTGAGAGCTGGGTGTCGACGCTGGCGCAGAACAAGTCCAACCTGGAGCGTGCGAGCACCGCGCAGAAAGTCGCCGACATGCTGCGTGAGCAGGTGCTCGACGGCGAACTGGCACCGGGGCTGCGGCTCAGCGAGGAGGCGATCGGCGGCGCGCTCGGGGTCAGCCGCAACACGCTGCGCGAAGCGTTCCGGTTGCTCACGCGAGACCGGATCCTGGTGCACGAGCACAGCCGCGGGGTGTTCGTCCGCACGCCGACCGCCGACGACGTGCGCGACCTCTACGCCGCCCGCAGGGTGATCGAGTGCGGCGCGCTGCGGCGCTGGAACGACGTCACCGAGGCACAGCGGGAAGCCGTCCGCTCACCGGTCCTCCGTGCCGTGGCCCGGGCAGAGAAGAACGACTTCAGCAAGACGGGCACCGCCAACATCCAGTTCCACCGCGGCATCGTCCGACTCGCGGACAGCGTCCGGCTGACCGACGAGTCCGACCGCCTGTTCGCCGAGCTCATGCTCGCATTCCGAGTCGCTCGCGAGATGGACGAGTTCCATCGAACCTACCTGCCCTGGAATCGTAGGATCGTAGAATTGTTGAACAATGGGACCGTTGAGCAAGCGGTCGAGCAGCTAGCCGAGTACTTCGACGCCGCGGAGCAGGACCTCGTCGGACGCCTGACGCGGCGTTAATCCAGCGTTAATCCAAAGGGAGTGTTAAGCCGAGTGCAACGATTCCGATCACGGAGCTGACGGACCGTGTCATCAGGCCTAACATCCGCGCAACACCGCGTACACGGAGGGCCCACCATGCCGTCGGATCCCAAGACCGGCTTGCGCTGGAGCAACTGGAACCTGTTGCTGCTCGTTCCGCTGCTCATGCTCATCACGCCGTGGTTCAACATCGACCAGCCCCGTCTCTTCGGGCTGCCGTTCTTCTACTGGTACCAGTTCGCGTTCGTGCCCCTCGGCGTGCTGTGCGTGGGCCTGGTCTACGTCAAGACCAAGGACAAGCCGGTCGTCACCGGGAAGCCGGACAAGCTGGGCGTCGACGACCTGGACGAGGGAGCGAAGTGATGCAGTGGACTGAGCTGATCGTTTTCAGCGCCCTCTTCCTGCTCGTCACCGTCATGGGCTTCGTGGCCGCGCGGTGGCAGAAGGGCGACACGCTCGACCACCTCGACGAGTGGGGTCTGGGCGGTAGGAAGTTCGGCAGCTGGATCACGTGGTTCCTGGTCGGCGGTGACCTCTACACCGCCTACACGTTCGTGGCGGTGCCGGCGCTGATGTTCGGCGCGGGCGCGACCGGGTTCTTCGCGCTGCCGTACACGGTGATCCTGTACCCGATCGTGTTCCTGCCGCTGGTTCGCATGTGGTCGGTCAGCCGCGTGCACGGCTACGTCACGCCGGCCGACTTCGTGAAGGGCCGCTACGGCTCGCACTGGCTGGCGCTGCTGATCGCCATCACCGGCATCGTCGCGACCATGCCGTACATCGCGCTGCAGCTCGTCGGCCTCGAGGCCGTGCTGCGGTCGATGGGCCTCAACGGCGGCGGCATCCTCGGCCACCTGCCGCTGTTCATCGCGTTCGTGATCCTCGCGCTCTACACCTACCAGTCCGGTCTGCGGGCACCCGCGCTGATCGCGTTCGTCAAGGACATCCTGATCTACCTGGTCATCCTCGTCGCGATCGTCTACCTGCCCGCGAAGTTCGGCGGATGGGGCGAGATCTTCAACCACGCGCAGGCCAAGTTCGACGGCACGCCGTCCAAGACCGACGGCATCCTGCTGACCGGCACCAACCAGCTGCAGTACGCCACGCTGGCGCTCGGCAGCGCGCTGGCGCTGTTCCTCTACCCCCACTCGCTGACCGGCATCCTGGCAAGCCGCGGGCGCAACGTCATCAAGCGCAACATGGTCGCGCTGCCGGCGTACTCGCTGGTGCTGGGCCTGCTGGCGCTGCTCGGCTTCGTCGCGATCAGCGCGGGCACCAAGCCGATCGTCAACCAGGCGACCGGCCGTCCCGACACCAACACGATCGTGCCGGAGCTCTTCGGCCACAACTTCCCGTCGTGGTTCGCGGGTGTCGCGTTCGCGGCCATCGGCATCGGCGCGCTGGTGCCGGCGGCGATCATGTCGATCGCGGCGGCGAACCTGTGGACGCGCAACGTCTACAAGGAGTACATCCACAAGCACGCCACCCCGGCGCAGGAGGCCAAGCAGGCCAAGATCGCGTCGCTGGTCGTGAAGTTCGGCGCGGTGGCGTTCATCGTGTTCGTCGACCCGCAGTTCTCGATCGACCTGCAGCTCATCGGCGGCGTGATGATCCTGCAGACGCTGCCGGCGGTCGCGATCGCGCTCTACACCCGCTGGTTCCACGTCTACGGCCTGGTCGCGGGCTGGGTCGCGGGCATGGGCTACGGCATGTGGCTGCTGTACAACATCGGCAACCCGGCCGTGAACAAGGCGCACTTCGCCGGTTCGGCTCTGCCGCTCGGCAAGATCTCGATCTTCGGCTGGCACCCGTTCGGGGCGTCGACGACGCAGATCTACGTCGGCATCGTCGCGCTCTTCGTCAACCTGCTGGTAGCGGTGATCGTCACGCTGATCGCCAAGCGGGCCAAGGTGTTCAACGGCACCGACCAGACGGACCCGTCCGACTACCACGTCGACGAGGACAGCCCGAGGGTCAAGCCCGTCGCGACCCATTGAGACAACTCAGTTAACGGTATGGGCCACCCGTCGGTTTCGACGGGTGGCCCTTTTCCGTTGAGATCGAACCGTGAAAATCATCGCCGGACTCGTCATCGCGGCAGGCCTCGCCGTCGTGCCGGGCGTCGCCCACGCCCAGGACAGCGACTGCTACGACACCACCGTCCCGCTGACCGTCGAGGAACAACGGCTCGACGACACACTCGTGGCCGGCGGACCCGCCGTCGGGCCCTCTCTCGTGAAGCTCGCCGGGTTCGACGGCCGCGTCACGGACTTCACCACCAAGCTCTGCCGGCAGAGCGTGCTGAGGCAGGCGCAACAGTTCGCGGAACGCGAGGGCAACGCGCTGTGGAAGGCCGCCGTCGCCCGTGCGCAGAGCACCCAGCCGTTGCCGCACGACGCCTACGACGACCGCCCGCTGTACTGGGCGCGTCTGCGGCTCACCACCGCGCTGCGCCAGTGGAAGCCGCGGTTCACGCTCTCCGTGCACGACCGCGCGAAGCTCGTCCAGCAGTTCGACTGGGCCTCGCGGGGACTGCGCGACTCGGTGTTCCCTGCCAGGCCGGGCGTGCGCAAGATCGCGGTGACCGGCTTCGACCCGTTCCAGCTCACCGGAACGAACGTGCGGCGCGCCAACCCGGCCGGTGCGGCGGCGCTGCAGCTCGACGGCCGTGAGATCACCACACCCACCGGCAAAGCCGTGCTGCAGGCGGCGGTTCTGCCGGTCCTGTGGGGCGGGTTCGACGAGGGGATCGTCGAGCAGTTCTACGGATCCGCATTGGAACAGAGGCCCGACGCGTTCGTGACGATCAGCCAGGGCAGGCCTGGGCGCTTCGACATCGAGCGGTGGGCGGCGCGCTGGCGTGGCGGCTCGGCGGACAACGACAACGTCGGCTCGTACGGCAGCGTCCCGGACGCCGCGGGCTGGCCGCAGCCCGCCACCGAGTTCATCGAGACGACGCTTCCGTTCCAGAAGATGATCGACGCGGGCACCGGCCCGTTCCCCGTCGTGCTGAACCGGAGTTTCTGCGAGTGGGTCGTCGTGGGCAGCACGCAGGACTGCCGCACCGACGAGCCGACACCGGGGCGCGTCGCGGCTGTCGGTGGCGGCGGGGACTACCTCTCCAACGAGAGCATGTACCGGGCCAACCGCGTGCGAATCGGTTACGGCGCAACGAATGTCCTCGGCGGGCACCTTCACACGCCGGTGCTCGGCCAGCCCGCCGATCCGGCCGCGTTGACGGATCCGGCGTTCGAAAAACAGCGTCGCGACATCGCCGATCAAGTCAAGGCCCTAGTCTCTGTGATGTGACTCGTGTGCGGCTGGCGGTGGCAATCATCCCGATCGTCTGGGCGTTGAGCGCCTGTGCCATCCAGGTCGGTGGTCAGGCAGTCCCAGGCCCGATGCCGTCCACCGCCGCCGCAGACGCGCCGACGCTGCCGAAGGTGGGGCAGTGCATGAACTCCTCGGAGCTCAAGCCGGTCGACTGCGCCGCGAGCCACGACGCCGAGGTGATGGGCGTCGGCGAGATGGCGGGCCTGCCGTCGACCTACCCGGACACGCAGGCGCTGCGCAAGGCCGCGCTGCCGTCGTGCTACGGGACGATCAGCGACTACCTCGGCAGCCCCGACGCCGGTGCGACCCGCCTGCAGGTCTGGGCGTTCTGGCCGAACGAGGCGAGCTGGAAGAAGGGCGACCGCTGGCGGCTGTGCACCGTCGTCGAGCTCACCGCCGACGGAAAGGCGTTGCCCCGCAAGGGTTCCCTGAAGGACGTCCTGAAGGGTTCCAGCTTCAACACGTACCAGATCTGCCTCGGCGGCTCCCCGTCGAAGGACCCAGACGTGAAGCCGACCGCCTGCAACGGCCCGCACATGGCCGAAGCCGTCCCCGGCGGCATCGTGCCGTTGGGCAAGTACAGCGACCCCACGCCGTCCAAGGACCAGATGAACGCCATCGTCAAGGACAAGTGCACGAAGGCCGTGCACGACTACGTGGGCTCGGACAAGCGCACCGACGTGTTCCCGGCGTGGCGGATGCCCGGTTCCCAGGGCTGGTCAGAGGGTTGGACCTACGCGATCTGCTACGCGGAGGCCACCAGGACCTTCAACGGCACGCTCCTCGGACTCCGCGAGAATCCGCTCCCGAACTGATCCGGCGATCACGACCATCAGCACGGCGGCCAGGGACAGCACCAGCATCGCGATTCCTGCGATCCCCACGGCACACCTCCCTCTCCTCCGGCGACGATCTTCGTGACCGTCATCACGTACCTAAGACGTTCCCGGAGTGGGGCAGGTTCATTCCTGTGGCAAGACCGTTTTCGCGAGCTGTGGAGAAGTCCCCACGGCTGTCCACAGCTATCCACAACCTGTGCACAGAGTCGTCCACACCTGTGGACAACTTCGTCTCAAAGGGACGGTGAACTGCACTGATTCAGAGGAAATTGCTGCACAGGACGATGCCCGCAGCGGTGCCGATCGCTAAACCGAGGATGAACACGACGGTGTAGCGCCACCACGGCGTGCGGGCGGGAGGAGCGGGCGGCACCGGGTAGTAGCGCACGATGCCCGTCGTCGGGCCGACCTCGACATCACGCCGGGTGCCGTCGAAATGGAGTCCGCCGAGGAAGTCCTCGTCCTGCGTCACACCACTAGTAGTACCCCAAAAAGACGGCCCAGCGGTCGCCGTTGACCGCTGGGCCATCGAACACACCCAGGAACTCAGCCCAGGCGCTGCTTCAGGGCCTCGAGCTGGTCACGCAGCGTGGTCGGGACCTTCTCACCGATCTTGTCGAACCACTCCTCGACCAGCGGGATCTCGGCACGCCACTCGTCGGCGTTGAACTCGAGCGCGGCCTCGATGTCTTCGACCGGCGCGTCCAGGCCCTCGAGGTCCAGGTCGGCTGCCGTCGGGACGTAGCCGATGGGGGTCTCGGTGGCGGCGGCCTTGCCCTCGATGCGCTCGATCGCCCACTTCAGGACGCGCGAGTTCTCGCCGAAGCCAGGCCACAGGAACCGCTTGTCCTCACCGCGGCGGAACCAGTTGACGTAGAAGATCTTCGGCAGCTTGTCGGCGTCGGCGCGCTTGCCGAGGTCGACCCAGTGCTGGAAGTAGTCACCGGCGTTGTAGCCGATGAACGGCAGCATCGCCATCGGGTCGCGGCGCACGACACCGGTCTTGCCGACCGCGGCGGCCGTGGTCTCCGACGACAGCGTGGCGCCCATGTAGGTGCCGTGCTGCCAGTCGCGCGACTCGGTGACCAGCGGGATCGTCGTGGCACGGCGGCCACCGAAGAAGATCGCCGAGATCGGCACGCCCTTGGGGTCGTCCCACTCCGGCGCCTTGATGTCGCACTGCTCGATCGGCGTGCAGTAGCGCGAGTTCGGGTGCGAGGAGAGCTCCTCGCTGTCCGGCGTCCAGTCCTGGTGCTTCCACGAGGTGAGGTGGGCCGGGGGCTCGCCCATGCCCTCCCACCAGATGTCGCCGTCGTCGGTCAGCGCGACGTTCGTGAACAGCGAGTTGCCCTTGGCGATGGTGCGCATCGCGTTCGGGTTCGTGTGGTAGTCGGTGCCGGGCGCGACGCCGAAGAAGCCGTTCTCCGGGTTCACCGCGTAAAGGCGGCCGTCCTCACCGAAGCGCATCCACGCGATGTCGTCGCCGAGGGTCTCGACCTTCCAGCCGGGGATGGTCGGCTGGAGCATCGCGAGGTTGGTCTTGCCGCAGGCCGACGGGAACGCCGCCGCGATGAAGTAGACCTTGTTCTCCGGCGAGGTGAGCTTGAGGATCAGCATGTGCTCGGCGAGCCAGCCCTCGTCGCGCGCCATCACGCTCGCGATGCGCAGCGAGTAGCACTTCTTGCCGAGCAGCGCGTTGCCGCCGTAGCCGGAGCCGAAGCTCCAGATCTCCCGGGTCTCCGGGAAGTGCGAGATGTACTTGGTCTCGTTGCACGGCCACTGCACGTCCTGCTGGCCGGCCTCGAGCGGCGCGCCGAGCGAGTGCAGCGCCGGGACGAAGTCCGCGTCCTCACCGAACAGCGCGAGGGCCTTGGTGCCCATGCGGGTCATGATGTGCATCGAGACGACGACGTACTCCGAGTCGGTGATCTCCACACCGAGCATCGGCTTCTCCGCATCGAGCGGGCCCATGCAGAACGGGATGACGTACATCGTGCGACCACGCATGCAGCCCCGGTAGAGCTCGGTCATGATGGCCTTCATCTCGGAAGGGTCCATCCAGTTGTTCGTCGCGCCCGCGTCTTCCTCGCGAACCGAACAGATGTACGTGCGCTCCTCCACGCGAGCGACGTCGCTCGGGTCCGAGGCGGCCCAGAACGAGTTGGGCTTCTTCTTGAGCGGCACGAAGGTGCCGGCGTCGACGAGCTTCTGCGTGAGACGGTCCCATTCACCCTGGGACCCGTCCGCCCAAACAACCTCGTCGGGGCAGGTCAGCTCAGCGACTTCCTGAACCCATGCGAGCAAACGCGCGTGGTTGGTGGGTGCGTTGTCGAGACCGGGAATGGTCACTGCCGTCATCTCGTCTCGTCTCCTGACTGAACGCCTCGGCTGCCCGAGGACCGCGGTGGGTCGTCCGGTGGGGACTTCGTCGTCCTCGGGAATAGCTCCAGACGCCCGGTGCGGCCGGGCGTGCATGGAAGGGGATGGATCGAGGTTAGCCCGGTGAATGGCAGGTAACGCACCCCCAGCCTGTCGCTTCTCTCACAAAACCGATTCTGGAATCGATTCAGCACTCGGACGGCGTTAAGGCGCGCTTGAGGTCGGAAAAACACAAGAGGCCCCGGTGCGGTTCTCACCACACCGGGGCCTGTGACCTGCGCTTCAGTTCGGGCTGATCCACTGCCCGGTGGTGGAATCGATTCGGACGACCCCGTCGAACCGTTCTTCCTCGAACCAGTCGTCCGAGTCGTCCAGAATGCCGCTCTTGGAGTCCGTCACGTACCGGCCGTCGGACGCGATGTGCCCGTGCTCGACCTCGACCCAGTCGTCACCACGGTGTTCCGACATCGTGACCTCGCCCGACCGCGTGATCTCGGTCGCGAGGTCGGCCTTGCCGTCGGCGTTCTTGTCGGTGAACAGCCAGGTGTCGCCGTCGTCGTCACGAACTACAGCCGTGTCGGCCTTGCCGTCGCCATCGGTGTCCTCCGTCGCCTGACCGACGTTTCGATCGCCCCCGTCGGTCTGCACGACAATCGTCTGCTGAGGCGCGGAATTTGTTTTTTGTTGCTGAGTGTCGTGCGGGTCGACGGCAACCCACTCACCGGAATTCTCCTCGAACCGAGCCTGGCTGAGGAGATTGCCGTCCTTGTCGAACGTGCTCATCAGATCGGCGTCGCCGTCGCCGTTCGTGTCGGTGAACGCGAGGTGTCCACCGTCATCGGTCTCGACGACGGCGGAGTCGTTCACACCGTCGTGGTTGAGGTCGAAGGTGACGTCGGCGGTGTACTCCTCGTCCTCGACGGTCACCTTCAGCTCGGCGTCGGCCGCACCGTTCTCGTCGATGTACACCGGGACACACCTCCTACTGCTCATGTACCGGTATGACCCACGTTATGCCGGTTCGGTTCCCTCGCCAACCTTCGTCACCCGTGACGGCCCGTCCTGCGGCGGTAGGAGGCCTGGCGGCAGGCGTGGGACGTCAGGTCCGGTCCGGCCGCGAGCTGATCATCAGCAGGCACAACGTCGTGACCGCCGCGACCAGGCCCGCGAGCAGCAGCATCGGCGGCAACGCCGACGACGTTGGCCGCGGTGCCGCGACCGCCGCAACAGCACTGGTCGAGGTGGCGGTCGGAGGCGCCGGGCTGATCGTGGTCGTCGGTGCCGGTTGCTGCACGACCGGCTGCTGCTGCACTGGCGGTGGTGGGGCGGCGGTCGTTTCGTTGGCGAGGACGACGATCTTCGCACGCATGTCCGGATGCACGGAGCAGATGTAGTCGAACGTGCCCGGTTGCGTGAACGTGAAGCTCCACGACTGTCCCGTGGCGAGCATCGGTGAGCGGAAGGTACCGCCTGCGACGTCGTGGGAGGCCTCGTCCTGGTTGGTCCACGTGACGACGTCGCCCAGGTGGACGGTCATCGTGGCGGGCACGTAGGCGTAACGGGCGATCGGGATCTGGTGTGTCTCGGCGGCGGCCACCGTGCTGACCCAGGAAGAGCCGGTCGAGGTCAGCACGGCGAACGCGGCCAGGACAACGCCGGCCAGGCCGCGCTTCATCAGCAGATCGCCTGGTTGAACGCAGGGTCGAGCATCTGCTCGAGCAGGACGGTGTGCGCCTTGACGTAGTTGTCGAACGCCAACGCGTCCTGCGCCTGCTGCAGCGGCGACGTCTCCAGATGCGCCGCCTTCACGTGCGCGAT
>NZ_JAFBCX010000008.1 GCF_016907955.1 Lentzea nigeriaca
TAAGCACGCCGCCAGCGTTCGTCCTGAGCCAGGATCAAACTCTCCAATAAGGATCGTTGTGATCGCTCCAGACGGAATATGTCTGGCAATCTGGTCTAACTTACTCAAAGGAATACCCCTGACGAGGAGTATTCATATTACTGGCTGTGTTTCGGCACGCTGTTGAGTTCTCAAAGAACACGCGCTCACCGGTTCCATTCTCCGTTTCCGGAGAGTTTCTCTCGGGGCTTGTGTTGAAAGCTTAGCTCGTTCGTTTTTCGCTTGTCAAATCGGCCGTTTCGGGCTTCTTCGCTCGGCGCAAACTCGCTTCGCATTCAGTTTTTCGCTTGGTTCAGAAGTTATCTGAGTGGCTTTTCCGGTGTCAAATCGGGGTCTTTTCGGATCCCGGACAGCACGTTAGGCCGTTCATTCACTTCTGGGGGTTTGACGCCGCGATACCTTACCCGGCCCGATCCGCGGTGTCAACCGCTCGTTCCGGGGGTCTCGCTTGCGACTCGAAGAAAGTTACTCATCGGGAGGATCAAAGTCAAATCGCCTGGTCAGCGGGCTGCTTGATCGGCACGGACGGGGTCGGAGCAGCCGGCTTGGCGCCAACCGGACGCGGCCGGAGCCACAGGGTGATGGAGCGCAGACCCTCCATCGCCCTCACGATCTGGTCCGGCGAGGCCGCCTGACGGGTGGCCAGCGGCACCAGGTCGTAGCCCCAGATGCCGAACTCCTTGAGGACCGTCACCGGATCGTCACCGAACTCCGCGGTCGACGAGGCCGAGAACTCCAGGAACACGTGCGGCCGATCGCGACGCAGCAGCCGGACCAGGCCGGCCAGCGCACGGTGACCTCGTCCAGGCGTGTCCACCCGCACGACCGAGAGCTTCATGCCCCGCACCAGGGAGATCTCCTCGAGCTCCTTGTCCAGGCGCACCGCCCGCACGCGCGCGACATCGGCGGACGCGTCCTCTGCCGGCGGCGACACCGAGACACCACCGGTCAGCGTCGGCGACACGGCCAGCTCACCGGGGCTCTCCCACGCCGCGCCCTCGATCACGGTCAGCCGGGACGCGACCGCGGCAGGCAGGTTCGCGGAGACGTTGTGGCGAAGCAGCGCCGCGGCCGAGGCATCGGGCTCGACGGCGACGACGGCACCCATCAGGCCCAGCCGCGACAACACCCTGATCGAGTGATACCCGACGTACGCACCGACATCGAGGAAGATCCCGTCGGGCTCGAGCACCGAGTCGAGCAGCTCGGCGAGGTCCGGCTCCCACACGCCGTTGGACGACAACAGCGGAAGCATGAACGCGTCGTCGGAGGGCAGCCGCATCATGCCCGCGTCGCACAACACCAGCGACGAACGCAGTTCAGGCGCATCGCCCGCGGCCTCATGCTGACGAACCACCACGCGACGCAACGCGTCCGCGGTCTGCTGCGCCTGGTTGGCGGCACGGATCGCCGAGTCCAGCCGCGAGTCGCGCTCGCGGAACACCTCGACGACCTTCGACTCCAGCGTGTCGATCCGGTCCAGCGTGCGGTCCAACGCCACGGTCAGCTTGTCGATCCGCTCGGCCAGCACGTCGTCGGAAGTAGCCCTCTTGGCCGCCTCTGCCACGACCGCGTCCTCGATGTCCCGGAGCCGACGCCCCTGACCTGCCATGTCCGCACGGACGCGCACGACACCGTCGTCGACGCCGACCAGCTGGTCTCCGAAGTGCGACTGCCGTTCCGCGACCTGCTCGACCTCGGCGCGCAGCAGCTCCAGCTCGCCCGCGCCGACGCCGGCCTTCAGCGCGTCCTGCCGGTCGACCAGCTCGGACACCGTGCGCTCGACCCCGTCGATCAGGGTGTGCAGCACCTGGCGCATGTGGTTGTCGTAGTGGTCCAACGCGCGCAACACGATCTTGCGCAACGCGGGTGCCATCGGCGTGCGGTGAGCCGTGTCGATGTTGGGTTCCCGCAGTAACGCGTGCTTGGCCGACTGCAACGCGAGCATCGGGTCGACCTCGGGCTTCGGCTTCGGCCGCCGCGCCCGCCAGCCCCGGTACGAGTGCTCGACGCGTTCGCGCAGCAGCTCTGCCACCCGTGAGACCGATCGCACCGCGAGGACCTGCTCACGCGCGGCAGCTCCCAGCGCTTCCGCCGTCGGCAGGTCATCGGCCAACGAGCGCAGCAACCGCGAGGCTGCCTGCACATCGGGTTCGGAACCCTGGTGACACGGCACGAGAACCGCCGTCTTGCCGAACAGCTCGGCAACGGCGCCGTGGCCGGACGCCACGATCGGAACGCCCCGCACAGCCAGCTCAGCCAGCCGCAGCGCGATCCGGTCGTCCGCGCCTCCGCGGTGCAACGACACGACCGCGTCGGCGGTCAGACACACGTCGTCGTCCTCGACCAGCGAAATCCGCGGGTCGGAGGCGGTGGCCAGGCGCAACCGCTCGGCCGCCTCCGGGTGCTCGAACGCCCCGGACACCGCGATCCGCAGTTCGACGTCGGCGCGATCGGGGAACGCGCTCAGGAACGCCGACACCGCGCCCAGCACGTTGCCAGGCCTGTCGAGAGAGTGGTCCGCGATCGCCGCGAACACCACCACATCGCCAGACGTGTGCTCACGCGCGCCGACGTCGCGCACCGGCACGGGCACCACACGCACGATCGGCCCGCCGATGCGTTCGGCAGCGGCACGCGACGCGTCCGACGACAGCCAGAGCTCGTTCACGCCCGTGCGGTCGTCCGCGGCAGCGACGTCCAACGCGACCTCGACGACGAACCGCCCGGACGGCACCTCGTCGTCGGGAGAAGTGCGCACCACGACGGGATATCCGGCGGTCGCCGACACCGGCAGCCCGGACGCACGCGCCGCCGCGAGCATCAGCTCCGACAAGGGCCCGGAACCGATGACGGACACCCCGAGCTGGTCCAGCAACGCCGGACCTTCCGAACGAGGCTTCGGAACGGCGGGCACGGGCAAACGTCCGGAAGCCACGCCCACGCCCGCACACCACTCGCGCCAGGCATCGGCGTCCGCACCGAACGGCGCCGGGAACTGCTGCTGCAGCGCCGGGTCCGCCCGCCACACCGCGTCTGCCCACCGCGTGCCACCGTTCTCGGTCGGCTCGCACGCCCAGATGAGGAACCCACCACCACCGTCTTCACCGAACGCGGGCAACGGCGTCGGTGAAGCGGCCCGGTAGTCGGCGCGGAGCTCGGACGGGATCACCGTCCCGTCGACCAGCGAGTCGAACCGGTACGGCACCGGCGCCGCGGTCCAGCCACATCGCACCAGCTCGGCACGGTAGGCCGTGCACAGCTCCGCGACCTCCTGGTGCTCGGAGAGCAACACACGGGGACGTTCCGCGAAGTCGGCGGACAGCAGCCACGGCCGCCGCGGGTCGAACCCGCGGAAATGCACCGTCAGCAGGTCCTGCCCGACCACGGCCAGAGAGCCCGACTCGGTGCGGTGCAACGGCCTGTCCGCCAGGTTCCACACCGACAACCCGACCCGTGCGTCGCGCACGACGTGATGCGGCACGATCGCCGGCATGTCCAGCGACGCGAGGTAGGGCTCCGCGCCTTCACCGACCGCGACGAACCCTGGGTCGAACGCCCCGAGCTCGTGCAGCTCGGCCGGCCCCGGCTGCAGACCGTCCGACGGCAGCGGCCGCAACGTGCGCGGCAGCAACACGACCGGGGCGTTGCGCAACGCCTCCAGCACGAGCTTCGTGAGCGACCCGAACACCTGGACCCACGGGTCGAGGTACAGCACGGGCATGCCCTGCGACAGCAACGCCTCCAACAGGCGAGGCACCATCGCGGCCTTCAGCCCGCCGGCGTCGAGCGAGGTGGCGAGCACGTGCAGCTCGATCTCGGCCACGCCGATCTCGAGCGGCGTGATCAACCCCGGCCCGGCGTGCTCCGGCTGCGCGTCCACGATCAGCGCCACGAACCGGCCCTCGGGGTGCTCCGCGAGGAACGAGCTGGACAGGACCTTGACCGCGGGAAGTTCCGCCGCCGTGGCGACCGTGCACGCGCAGATCGCAGGCTGGAACTCGGGTACCTCTGTCACGGAGAGCAACGTATCGGCCTCACAGCACGGGAAGAAGAGTGCGCAACTCGTACGGGGTGACGCTTCGACGGTACGCGTCCCACTCCGTCCTCTTGTTGCGCAGGAAGAAGTCGTAGACGTGCTCGCCCAACGCCTCGGGGAGCAGCTCCGAGTTCTCCATCTCGGTGAGGGCCTCGCCGAGGTTCTGCGGCAGGTTCGCGTAGCCCGCGGCACGACGTTCGCGGTCGGTCAGCGACCACACGTCGTCCTCGGCGGGCGGCGGCAGCTCGTAGCCCTTCTCGATGCCCTTGAGACCGGCGGCGAGGATCACCGAGTAGGCCAGGTACGGGTTGCACGCGGAGTCCAGCGAGCGGATCTCGACGCGGCGCGACGACGCCTTGCCCGGCGAGTACATCGGCACACGGACCAGCGCGGAGCGGTTCGCGTGACCCCAGCACACGGCCGTGGGCGCCTCACCGCCGACGATCAGCCTCTTGTACGAGTTGACCCACTGGTTCGTGACGCCGGAGATCTCGCGAGCGTGCTTCAGGACACCGGCGACGAACATCTTGCCGATCTCGCTCAGCTGGTACGGGTCTTCCTCGTCGTGGAACGCGTTGCGGTCGCCCTCGAACAACGAGAAGTGCGTGTGCATGCCCGACCCCGGCTGGTCCGAGAAGGGCTTCGGCATGAACGAGGCGCGCACGGCCTGCGTGATCGCGACCTCCTTCACCACGTAGCGGAACGTCATGACGTTGTCCGCCATGGTCAGCGCGTCGGCGTAGCGCAGGTCGATCTCCTGCTGGCCGGGAGCACCCTCGTGGTGGCTGAACTCGACGGAGATGCCCATCGCCTCCAGCGCCTCGATGGCGTGGCGGCGGAAGTGCGTCGCGGTCTCGTGAGAGGTCTGGTCGAAGAAGCCGCCGTTGTCCGCGGGCTCGGGCTCGCGGCCGTCCGCCGGCAGGTCCTTGAGCAGGAAGAACTCGATCTCCGGGTGCACGTAGCAGGTGAACCCGGCCTCGCTCGCCTTCGACAGGGTCCTGCGCAGCACGTGCCGCGGGTCGGCCCACGACGGGGAGCCGTCCGGCATCGTGATGTCGCAGAACATGCGCGCGGAGTAGTTGGTGCCCTCCGGCGTCTGCCACGGCAGCACCTGGAACGTGGAGGGGTCCGGCTTCGCGACCATGTCCGATTCGTAGACGCGGGCGAAGCCCTCGATCGCGGAGCCGTCGAACCCGATGCCCTCGCTGAAGGCACCTTCGAGCTCGGCCGGTGCGACCGCGACGGACTTCAAGAAGCCCAGGACGTCCGTGAACCAGAGCCGGACGAACCGGATGTCGCGTTCCTCGAGCGTGCGGAGCACGAACTCCTGCTGGCGGTCCATAGGGCGCAGCTTAAGGGCTCCGGACTCTCTACGATCAACGCATGTCCGCCCGTTGGTTGTTGGTTTGCGCACTCGCCCTGCTCACGAGCTGCACGTCCGGTGGAGATCTCCCCGATGGTGCGACGTTGCTCTCCCGTTCGGCCGAGTCGATGCGCTCGGTCAAGACCGTCCACTTCACCATCAAGGTGGACGGTGAGCTGCCGGACGTCCCGGTGAAGGACGCCGACGGCGACCTCACGTCCGGCGGCGACTCGAAGGGCACGGCGAAGGTCAACTTCGCCGGGCAGCTGCTGTCCATCGAGTACGTGCTGACCGGTGGGAACCTGCACTTCAAGGGCCCGACCGGCGGGTACACGAAGCTGCCGGCCGCGTTCGCGGGCCAGGTGTACGACCCGTCCGCGATCCTCAACCCCGACAAGGGCGTGGCGAAGGTCCTGGCCAGCGCGAAGGACGCCAAGACGAAGTCGTCCGGTGACGTGTCGGTGGTGGAGGCGACGGTGCCGAAGGACGTCGCCGCCGGTCTCGTGCCCGGCATCTCCGCGGACGTGAAGTCGACGTTCTCGCTCGGCAGCGACAACAAGCTGAAGAACGCGCTGTTCGAGCTGCCCGGCGGTCAGAAGGTCGACATCGGACTGACCGACTTCGACAAGCCCGTCACAGTGACGGCGCCCGCGTAATGCGAAGGGTCGCCCTCGCCGCGGCCGGCGCGGCCGTCCTGCTGGGTGCGCTCGACGCGTACGTCGTCGTCGGTGTGCTCACGGACATGGTCCGGGACCTCGGCATCGCGGTGAACGAGCTCGAGCAGGCCACCCCGATCGTCACGGGCTACCTGCTCGGGTACGTGGCCGGCATGCCGTTGCTCGGGCAGCTGTCGGACCGGCTGGGGCGGCGGTTCGTGCTGCAGGTGTCGCTGCTCGGCTTCCTGGTCGGGTCGGTGATCACGGCTCTGGCCGGTGACGTGTCGGTGCTCGTCACCGGACGTGTGGTGCAGGGGCTGGCCGGTGGCGCGTTGCTGCCGGTCACGATGGCGCTGGTCGCCGACCTGTGGGAGGAGCACCGGCGGTCGACGGCTCTCGGGACGGTCGGTGCCGCACAGGAGCTGGGGTCCGTCCTCGGCACGCTGTACGGCATCGGTGTCGCGTCGCTGTTCAACCTGTTGCCGTTGTTCGAGGCGTGGGAGCCGCAGAGCTGGCGGTGGGTGTTCTGGGTGAACGTCCCGTTGGCGGTCAGTGCGATGGTGATCGTGCAACGGGCTGTGCCGAACACACGGCGTGAGGTGCGCATCGACGTCGTGGGCGGGATGTTGCTGGCGCTGGCGCTGTCGTTGCTGGTGGTGGCGCTCTACAACCCGAAGCCCGCCGAGTCGGTGCTGCCGTCGTGGGGCTGGCCGGTGCTGGGGGCGGCGCTGCTCGTCCTGGTCGGCTTCTTCCTGTGGGAACGGCGTGCTGCTGTGCGGCTCATCGACCCCGATGGTGTGCAGTGGCGGCCGTTCTGGGCCGTGCTCGGGGTTTCGCTCGCGGCCGGCGCGGCGTTGATGGTCACGCTCGTCGACGTGGAGTTGTTCGCGCAGACGGTGGTGCGCCGGGATTCCGCGGCCGCCGCGGCGCTGCTGACGCGGTTCCTGGTCGCGTTGCCGGTCGGCGCTGTCCTCGGTGGACTGCTGGCGTCACGGCTCGGCGACCGCTGGGTGTCGTTCGGAGGCTTGGCGATCGCGGCGGTGTCGTACGTGTTCATCGCGCAGTGGCCCGCCGACGTCGGCGGGCTCGTGCTGACGCGTGACCTGGCCATCGCCGGTTTTGGCCTTGGACTGGTCATCGCGCCGTTGTCCGGTGCTGTGCTGCGTGTGGTGCCGCCCATCAGGCACGGCGTGGTGTCGGCGTTCGTCGTCGTCGCGCGCATGACGGGCATGCTCGTGGGCGTGGCGGCGTTGTCCGCGTGGGGTCTCCACCGGTTCCGCGAGCTCACGGCAGGCCTGAACACCCCGCTGCCGTTCGGGGTCGAGAAAGCCGAGTTCGAACGGCAGGTGGCCGCCTACCAGCGCGGGCTCACCGAGGCGCTGCTCACCGAGTACCACGAGATCTTCCTGATCACGGCGGTGATCTGCGCGCTCGGAGCGCTGGGATCGGTCCTCCTCCCCTCGAAACGTCGTCAGCAGACCGGGTCGGTCTCCGGCAGTCTCAAGTCCACCAGGTAGTTCGTGCCCACGCCGTCCACGCAGCCGATGCCTGCCAGGAACGCCGTGTGCTGGTTTCCGTTGTAGGTCAGCAAACGGGCGCCCAGCGCGGTCGCGAGGTCCACACCGGACTGGTACGGCGTCGCCGGGTCACCGGTCGTCGAGACCACCAGCACCTGCGGCAGCCCGGTCACGTTCGGCGGATGCGGTTCCGACGTGTGCGGGGCCGGCCAGAACGCGCACGGACCGAGCGCGGTCTCGTCGGTGGGGATCGTGTCGTTGCCCAGGATTTCCAACAGCCTCCGACGGTTGGACTCCAGCGTGGCGCGGTCCTTGACCGGTGGTTCGTCGACGCAGCGGATGGCCACGAACGCGTCCTGGATGCGGGAGTAGGTGCCGTCCGGGGCGCGGCCGAGGTACTGGTCGGCGAGCTGCAGCAGGGTGTTGCCCTTGTTCTGCTTGAGCTCCTGCAGGCCCTTCAGCGCGGTTTCCCACAGGCGGTCCGAGTACATCGCCTGGATGATCGCCGTGTTCGCGTCCGAGTGGGACAGCTTGCGCTCGCCCACCTGCAGCGGGGCCTTCTTGAGCGGTTCGATCATCTGCCGGAACCTGGACTCCGCAGCGTTCTTGTCCGTCCCGATAGGACAGTCGCGCTGGGCGCACCAGCCGGCGAACCGCTGGAACGCCTGCTCGAAGCCCTGTGCCTGCCGTGCCGCCGCGTCCACCTTGTCGCCCTCGACGGCCACCGCGCCGTCGAGCACCATCGCGCGCACGTTGCGCGGGTACATCTCGGCGTACAACGTGCCGATGCGCGTGCCGTAGGAGTAGCCGAGGTAGCTCAGCTTCTTGTCCCCCAACGCCGCGCGCAGCACGTCGACGTCCCGCACGACGTCACGGGTGCCGACGTTGCGCAGCAGGTCGATGCCGCTGCGTTCGGCGCACTTCTCGACGAAGTACCGGTTCTCGGTCTCCACGGCGTTCGCGGTGTCGCCCTTGGGGCGCAGGCGTTGCGCGTCCCGTTCCGCGTCGGTCAGGCACTGCACGCGTGGCTGGCTCGCGCCGACGCCGCGCGGGTCGAAGCCCACCACGTCGAACCGCTTGCCGACCGGGTTGTTCGGCTGCATGTTCGCGACGTGCGCCATGCCCGAACCACCGGGACCGCCTGGGTTCACCACCAGGGAGCCGACGCGTCGCCCCTGTTCGGTGGCGGGTCGGCGCAGCAGGCCGACGGTGATCGTCCCCATGTCCGGCCTCTCGTAGTCGAGCGGGACCTGCAGGCGCGCGCACTGGATGCCCTCGCGCTCGAACAGGCCCTTGCTCTTGGCATCGGTCGCGAAGGACTGGCACGCGCCCCACGACAACGCCTGCTCGTAGAAGCGCGCTAAGCCCTTGCGCGCGGCAACGGGCGAGCCGTCGATGTGCGCGTAGGACGTGGACGTGCCGAGCAGGACGATCAAGGCGAACAAGGCCGCGGTGACTCGGGATCGCCTCTTCGTCATTAGGCGCACCGGGTTCCGTCGGCGGGCAACGTCTGGTCGATCAGGTACTTCACGGCGGCGTCGTCCACACACTGGTTGCCCTGGAGGAAGACCGTGTGCTGAACGCCTTCGTACGTGAGCAGCCGCGAGTTGAGCGCCTTGGCGAGGTTCACGCCGGCCTCGTACGGCGTGGCCGGGTCGCCGGTCGTGGAGATCACCAGCAGCGGCGGGATGCCGTCCGCCTTGGGTGGGTCGGTGCGGCCGGACACGGGGGCAGGCCAGAACGCGCACGAGTCGAGCGCCGCGCCGGGCGGGTTGCCGTCGTCGAGGAACGGCGCCGCCTCCTTGTACTTCTTCGCGGACTCCAACAGCGCGTTCTTGTCCGTCAGCCGTGGGTCGTCGACGCAGTGCACGGCGTTGAACGCGTCCGTGATCGTCGAGTAGTTGCCCTGGTCATCGCGGTCAAGGTAGGCGTCGGCGAGACGCAGCAGCGTGGCGCCCTTGCCGTTCTTCAGCTCGTCGAGGCCGTCCAGCAGCAGCGGCCAGAGCTGCTCCGAGTACAGCGCCTGGATCGTGGCGGTGATCGCGTCGTTGTAGGACAGCTTGCGGTTGCCGACATTGACCGGCTTCTGGATCAACGGTGTCGTGAGCTGGCGGAAGCTCGCGTTCGCATCGTCGCCCAGAGGGCAGTCCTTCTTCGCGCGACACCACTTCACGAACTCGTTGAACGCCCTCTGGAAGCCGGCGGCCTGGGCTACCAGCGACGCGAGCTGGTCCTGGGTCGGGTCGACGGCGCCGTCGAGGACGAGTGCACGCACGTTCTGGGGGAAGGTCTCGGCGTACTCGGTGCCTATGCGGGTGCCGTACGAGTAGCCGAGATAGCTCAGCTTCGCGTCGCCGAGCGCAGAGCGGAGGACATCCATGTCCTTAACTACGTCCCGCGTGCCCAAGTTGGCGAGCATTGCCGCCCCGAATTTTGTCCCGGCGGCACACTTCTCGGCATACGCCTTGTTCTCTTGCTCCGTTTGGGTGATTCCCGCCGCACTCGTATCAACGTCGAGGTCCAAACGGTCGGCATCGCGCTCCGGTCCGGTGAGGCACTTGACCGCCGGTTCGCTCGCGCCGATCCCCCTCGGGTCGAACCCGATCAGGTCGAAGCGTTTCGCCAGATCGGTCTTGCGGTAGTCCGAGATCAAGCCGGCCGCCGACGCCATGCCCGACGCACCGGGCCCACCGGGGTTGATCAGCAGCGACCCGATCTTCTGGCCGGCGGCCTTGTAGCGCAGGACGCCGATCGTGATCGTGTCGCCGTCCGGTTTGGAGTAGTCGAGCGGGACCTCCAGCCGGGTGCACTCGACGTCGCGCTTGTTCCCGTAGGCCTGCCTGCTCGACCCGGTGGTGGCGAACGGCGCGCAGTCCTGCCAGGCGAGCTGCTGGCCGTAGTACTTCTCCAAGCCCGTGGGGACAGTCCCGGCAGGACCCGGTTTCTCGAAGGACACGCCTGGCTTGGCCGTGCCGTCGACGATCGACGTGCAGGAGGCGAGAAGGGGAATGACGAGCAACACGCTCAAGAGACGGACCACGGGCCGATGGTATGGGAGATGATGAGGGCATGCCGCAGCTTCGCATCGCGCTCGCCCAGGTCAACGCCACTGTTGGCGACCTTTCCGGCAACGCGTCGTTGGTCGTGGAGTGGACGCGCAAGGCCCGTGAAGGCGGCGCGCACCTCGTGGTCTTTCCCGAGATGGTGCTGACCGGCTACCCGGTCGAGGACCTGGCGATCCGCACGTCGTTCGCGCGCGCGTCCTCGGAAGCGCTGGAGGCGTTGGCTGCCACGTTGGATGCTTCTGGTTTGGGTGGCATCGCCGCGTTCGTCGGCTACCTGGAGCACGACTCCGTGGGTCCGCGCAACGCCGCGGCCGTGTTGTACGGCGGGCGTGTCGTGGCCCGGCAGAGCAAGCACCACCTGCCCAACTACGGCGTGTTCGACGAGCGGCGGTACTTCAAGCCGGGGTCGTCCCTGGACATCGTGCGGATCAACGGTGTCGAGGTCGGCATGGTGATCTGCGAGGACCTGTGGCAGGACGGCGGCCCGATCACCGCGCTCGGTGACGCCGGCGTCGACCTGGTCGTTTCCCCGAACGCCTCGCCGTACGAGCGCAACAAGGACGACCTGCGGCTGCCGCTCGTGGTCCGCCGCGCCGCCGAGGCCGGAGCCCCGCTCGCGTACTGCAACCTGGTCGGCGGCCAGGACGAGCTGGTGTTCGACGGCGACTCGCTGGTGGTTTCCACCGACGGCCAGCTCATCGGCCGTGCTCCGCAGTTCGTCGAGCACCTGATGCTGGTGGACTTCGACCTTCCCGGCGGCTTGGAGTACGCGCAGGGCCAGATCGGCGACTTCTCCGTGCGCCGGGTGTTCGTGTCGGACGCCGTGCCCGCTTACGAGCCGTTGCCCGCGCCGCGCGTGTTCGAGCCGTTGTCCGATGAGGCAGAGGTGTGGCACGCGCTGGTCACGGGCCTGCGCGACTACGTGCACAAGAACGGGTTCAGGTCCGTTGTGCTCGGTCTGTCCGGTGGCATCGACTCCGCCGTTGTCGCGGCACTGGCCGTGGACGCTCTTGGTCCCGATTCGGTGTACTGCGTCTCGATGCCTTCGTCGTACTCGTCCGAGCACTCCAAGTCGGACGCTTCCAACCTGGCCGCGCGGACCGGGTTGCACTTCACCACCGAGCCGATCGGCGAGATGGTGTCGACGTACGTGGACCAGCTCAAGCTGACCGGTCTGGCCGAGGAGAACATCCAGGCGCGCTGCCGCGGCATGCTGCTGATGGCGTTGTCCAACCAGCACGGACACCTGGTGCTGGCGACGGGCAACAAGTCGGAGCTCGCGGTCGGTTACTCGACGATCTACGGCGACGCGGTCGGCGGCTACGCGCCGATCAAGGACGTGTTCAAGACCCTGGTCTGGGGCTTGGCGCGGTGGCGCAACGACGAGGCGGAGAAGCGCGGCGAGGTGCCGCCGATCCCGGAGAACTCGATCATCAAGCCTCCCTCGGCCGAGCTGCGGCCCGGCCAGGTCGACACGGACTCGCTGCCGGACTACGAACTGCTGGACACGCTGCTCACCCAGTACGTCGACGGCGACCGCGGGTACGACGACCTGATCGCGGCCGGGTTCGCGCCCGAGCTGGTCGACCGCGTGCTGCGGATGGTCGACAAGGCCGAGTACAAGCGGCGGCAGTACCCGCCGGGCACGAAGATCTCGAACAAGGCGTTCGGGCGGGACCGGCGGCTGCCGATCACCAACGGGTGGCGCGAGGGCTGAAGCCGCTCTTCCGGACGGCACGCGGGGACCCCGCGTGCGCCAGGAGAGTACGAAAGCTCCCCGCGTACTCCTTGAAGTGGAGCCTGCTCTACCGCGGGCGGCCAGGTCAGATGGCTAGGTTTGCGGTGTGAAGCGAATCTGGGCGGCGGTCGCCTACCTGGCGACGGGGCTGCTGACGGCCATCGCGTCGTGGCTCGCCCTCGGTGTACTGCTGCTGTCCGTCGTCATCCTGCCGTTGCTGCCCATCACCGCGCCGGTCATCCGCCGGATCGTGGACGTCGACCGGCAGCGCCTCGCGCGCTACGCCGGTGTCGAGGTGCCGTCACCGCCGCCCCTCGACGGGCCGTGGCTGCACCGGGCGCAACGGGTGCTGGCGGATCCGGCCAGCCGCCGCGAGGGGTTGTGGCTGGTCACGCACGCCCTGTTCGGCACGTTGTTCGGGGCGATCGCCATCGGGGTGCCGGGGTCGCTCGTGCAGCAGCCGTTCGCGTCGCTGATCTGGTGGGCGGTGCCCGGAGGGGTCGAGAACTCGTTCGGCGTCCACGTCGACTCGTGGGCGAAGGCGTTGCTGAGCGTGCCCGCCTCCGCCGTGCTCGCGCTGATCCTGACCCAGCTGCCGCGGCTGGCCGATCTGGACGCGCGGTGGGCTCGGGCGTTGCTGGCGCCGCCGCGGGCCTCGTTGGAGAAGCGGCTGGCCGAGGTCGTCGCCACGAGGGCCGCCGCGCTGCAGGCACATGGCGCGGAGCTGCGGCGCATCGAGCGGAACCTGCACGACGGGACGCAGAACAAGCTGGTCGGCGTGGTGATGATGCTCGGCATCGCCGAACGGACGCTCCAGCAGAACCCGGACGGCGCGCTGCAGGCGTTGCGGCGGGCGCAGGACGCGGCGGGCGAGGCGCTGGAAGAGCTCCGCAACGTCGTGCGGAGCATCCATCCGCCGGTGCTGGAGGATCTGGGGCTGGACGGGGCGATCCAGGCGCTCGCGGCGCGGTGCCCCGTGCCGTGCGTGCTGCAGGCCGAGCACCTGGGGCGGTTGCCCGCGGCGGTGGAGGCAGCCGCCTACTTCGCGGTGGCCGAGGCGCTCACGAACGTGGCCAGGCACAGCGGGGCCGAGCACGCGTGGGTCAGTCTCGGCATCGACGGCTCGCAGCTCACCGTTCTCGTGCACGACGACGGCAAGGGTGGCGCGGACGAGAAGCGGGGGACGGGGTTGGAAGGCATTCGCGGCCGGGTGGAGGCGTTGGACGGCAGCGCGAGCGTGAGCAGTCCCGAGGGCGGGCCGACCGTGCTCACCGTCGTGCTACCGATTGGGAAGTGACCATGCGCATCGTGATCGCCGAAGACGACGCGTTGCTCCGCGAGGGGCTGACGTTGTTGTTGCGCAACGAAGGGCTCGACGTCGCCGCGGCGACCGACAACCCCGACGATTTCCTCGACGCCGTGGCTGCCCATGAGCCGGACATCGCGGTTGTCGACGTACGGATGCCACCTACGTTCACGGACGAGGGGCTCAAGGCGGCCGTGGAGGCGCGACGGCGGCACCCGAAGCTGGCCGTGCTGGTGCTGTCGGCGTGGGTCGAGCAGAGCTACGCGCACGAGCTGTTGGCTGGGACTGGTGGTGGCGTCGGCTATCTGTTGAAGGAACGCGTCGGCAAGGTCGCGGACTTCCTCGACTCGTTGCACCGGGTGGCGAACGGTGGGACGGCGCTCGACCCCGAGGTCGTGTCGCAGTTGTTGGTGCGGCGCAAGGCTGATGACGCGCTCAGTGTGTTGTCACCGCGAGAGCGCGAGGTCCTCGGGTTGATGGCGCAGGGATTGTCGAATGCGGCCATCGGCGAACGGCTCGTCATCAGCGCGGGAGCCGTGCACAAGCACATCGGCAACGTGTTCCTGAAGCTCGGCCTGAACACCGAGGACGGTGCGGGTGACCGTCGGGTTCAGGCCGTGCTCGCGTACTTGGATCACTGAGGCTTCAGGAACATCAGAGCAAGCCGTATTTCCTTGCGAAGGATCCGAACTGTGCGCCCGTGCGGGGCAGCCTCATGCCGCTGTCGCGCAGCATGTCGACGAGATTGCCCGCACCAGCTTCGGCGATCTTGCCGTCGCGGCACAGCTGAGCCAGCGGCCAGATCGTGCCGTGCACGTTCAGGCCATTGGCGCGAGCCACTCTGGTGGCCTTCTGGTCGTCAGTGACGGCGATGCCGTCGAGCAGCTCGCTGACCTATGTGGGGCGGACGAACGGGAACAACACGGTCTGCCGGATCGACGTGCCGGTCAGCATCATCAGCAACCGGTCGACGCCCATGCCGAGACCGCCCGTCGGCGGCATGCCGTGCTCCAGCGCCCGCAGGAAGTCCTCGTCCAGCTCCATGGCCTCGACGTCGCCGGACGCGGCCTTCAGCGACTGCGCCTCCAGCCGCCGCCGCTGCTCCAGCGGGTCGGTCAGCTCCGAGTAGGCGGTGCCGATCTCCGCGCCGAACGCGACGAGGTCCCAGCGTTCGGCCAGGCGCGGGTCGACGCGGTGCTGGCGGGTCAGCGGGGACACCGAGGTCGGGAAGTCGATGTAGAAGGTCGGGCCGACGGTCACCGGTTCCACGAACGAGTCGTAGGCCTCCTGTACGAGCTGGCCGTGGTCCCAGTCCTCGTTGACCTCGACGTCGCGGGCGCCGAGCAGTGACCGCAGCTCGGAGACCGACGTGTCCGGGGTGACGACGGCGTCCAGGGCCGAGGAAACCGCCGTGTAGACCGGAATCACCGGCCACTCCCCCGACAGGTCGAACGTACCGTCCGGACGCTGGGCCACCTCCGCGCCGAACGCCTCGCGGGCCGCGTGCTGGATCAGCGTGCGCACCAGGTCGAGCATGACGCGGTAGTCCGCATAGGACTGGTAGGCCTCGAGCATCGTGAACTCGGGGTTGTGGGTGGCGTCCGCGCCCTCGTTGCGGAAGTTGCGGTTCAGCTCGAACACCCGGTCCACGCCGGCGACGCACAGCCGTTTCAGGTACAGCTCCGGCGCGATCCGCAGGTACATGCGCATGTCGTAGGCGTTGATGTGGGTGACGAACGGCCTGGCGTTGGCGCCGCCGTGCACCGCCTGCAGCATCGGCGTCTCGACCTCCAGGTACGAGTGCGAGTGCAGGAACTCGCGCACGCTGCGGATGACGTCGCTGCGCAGCTTCAGCAACGCCGCCGAGTCCTGGTTCACCACTAGGTCGAGGTAGCGCTGGCGGACGCGTGCCTCCGGGTCGGTGAAGCCCTTCCGCTTGTCCGGCAACGGGTGCAGGCACTTCGCTGTCATCGTCCACGACGTGGCGAGCACGGAGATCTCGCCGTGGTCGGACTTGATCACCTCGCCGGTCACGCCGACGTGGTCGCCCAGGTCCACATCGGACTTCCAGGACGCCAGCGCGTCGCCGAGCGAGTCGACGGTCAGCATCAGCTGGATCTCACCGCTGAAGTCCCGCAGCCGCGCGAAGCACAGCTTGCCCAT
This sequence comes from Lentzea nigeriaca, assembly GCF_016907955.1. Lineage (GTDB taxonomy): Bacteria > Actinomycetota > Actinomycetes > Mycobacteriales > Pseudonocardiaceae > Lentzea > Lentzea nigeriaca. The sequence continues at coordinate 15,887 of NZ_JAFBCX010000008.1, forward strand.
CTCCCGCAGCGCCACCACGCGTCCGGTGACCGAGACCACCTCGCCGAAGCGTTCCCGTGCGGCGGCGAGGAGATCGGTGCGTTCGTAGCCGACCGGATACGGGTCGACGCCCGCCGCCACCAGCCGTTCGACCTTCGCGATCCGCACCCTGACCTGCTCCGGCCTGCGCACCGGTTTCGGCTCGACCTTGATCGCGTCGATCTCGGCGACCTGCGCGGCGAAGTCGGAGCTCACGTCCGTCTTCTGCAGGGCCCGCTTGCGCAACGACCGCAGCGACGGCACGAACCCCTCAGCGATGCCGGCGGCGATGCTGACCCGCGGCAACGACCGGGAGCGCTGGTAGCAGAGGAACCGCGGCTCCCAGTCGGGCAGGTACTTGGCGTTCGACCGGTAGAGCGACTCCAGCTGGAAGAACCGCGACGCCAGCGACAGCACCCGCCGCCACGCCCGCAGCACCGGGCCCGCGCCGATCTTCTCGCCCTCCTCGAACACCGCGCGGAACATCGCGAAGTTCAACGAGATCCGCTGCACGCCGAGGTGTCCGGCGGCGGCCGCGAGCTGGGCGACCATGTACTCGTTCAGGCCGTTCTCCGCCGACCTGTCGCGCCGCATCAGGTCCAGCGACACGCCACGACGGCCCCACGGCACGAACGACAGCAGCCCGCGCAACGCACCAGAGGCGTCGTAGGCCTCGACCATCACGCACCGGCCGTCGCTCGGATCTCCCAGGCGCCCCAACGCCATCGAGAACCCACGCTCGGTCTCCGCACCGCGCCACGCCTCCGCGCGGTCCAAAATGGACGCCATCTCGTCCGGCGCGATCTCGCTGTGCCTGCGCACTCGCGTGGTGTACCCGGCCCGTTCGACCCGCGACACCGCCTGCCGCAGGCCACGGCGTTCCGGTCCGGCGAGGTTGAACTCGCGGACGTCCAGGATCGCCTCGTCGCCGATCTCCAGCGCCTTGAGCCCGGCGTCGGAGTACACCTGCGCACCCCGTTCGGAAGCGCCGAGAACACCGGGCATCCAGCCGTAGGTGCGCGCCTCCGACAACCACGCCAGCACGGCCTCGGGCCAGGCTTCCTCGTCACCGATCGGGTCGGCGGAGGCCAGCGTCACGCCGCCGATCACCCGGTACGTCAACGCGGCCCGTCCGGAAGCCGCGAACACGACGCTCTTGTCGCGCCGCGTCGCGAAGTAGCCCAGCGAGTCCGGCTCACCGTCGGCGGCGAGCAGCCGGCGCACGGCGAGCTCCTCGTCCGGCGTGATCATGTTCTGGGTGCGGACCCCGCGGAAGAAGACGTAGAGGCCGCGGATCGCGACGAGCGTGCCGCCCACACCGAGGAGCACGCTCAGCCACTGCGGGCCCTCGGGGATGTCGAGGCGTCCCAGCCGGACGAGCTCACCCGTCGCCTGGTTCGCCGCCCACGCCAGCTTGTCGAGCTGTTCGACCAGTTTGCCGGGGAAGATCTCGGTGAGGCCCCAGCCGAGGAGTACCAGCGCGACCATGCCCAGCACGAACGACGTGAGCGCCCGCCGCCACGCGCCACGGGCCAGCCGGGCGGGGAACGCCTCGCGCACTATCCACAGCAGCGCGACGAACAGCACCGAGCTCGCGACGCCGATGCCCAGGGACACCCACTGCGCTTCCTCGCCCACCTCCAGGACTTCTTCAGGTGCGATGGCCAAGATGACCATGATGAAGCCGACGAGCACCAGGCCGACGATCTGGAAGAGCAGCAGCGCCCACAGCGCTGCCTGCTTGTGCCTGCGCAACGCGGCGCCCAGCACGAAGAACACCATGGCGATGAAGAGGTTGCCGTCGATCGGCAGGCCGGTGACGTACCCGATGCCGTCCGCGACGTCGGTGAACCAGCTGTCCTCCGGAATGATCAGCCGGAGCAGTGACAACACCCCGGCCAGCTGCACGACCGTCGCGATCGCGCCTGCGGTCTTCCACTTCCACGCCGGTGTCACGTCATCTCCCGAGGTCGGCTGATGACCGCCATGATCCCGTCTTCCGCCGGACGGGTGCATGTCGCCTCCTCCGGACATGCCGGTCAGCCGGTCGTCGTGCTCAGTTCCGGCCTCGGCGGAGCGTGGTTCGACTGGCACCGGACGGTGCGGCTGCTGGAGCCGCACGCTCGGGTGATCGTGTTCGACCGGCCTGGCCTGGGCCTGAGCGGTCCGCCTCGGCGCGGGCCGTCGCTGGCCCGCGAGGTGGCGGTGCTCGACGCGGTGATGCGCGGGATCCCGCGGGCGGTCCTGGTCGGGCATTCGATGGCATCGATGCACGTCGAGGCCTACACGCGGCTGCGGCCGCACCGGGTCGCCGGGCTCGTCCTGCTCGACCCGGACACCGAGACGCCGGGCGCGGGGGCACCGTTCGACGTGTCGGCGGTGGTCGCGCAGGCGCTCAGGGCGTTCGGCAGCCGGTGGCTCGGCGCACGCCTCACCCGGCGGTTCGGGCACTCGTTCCGGAACCTGCTGACGGCGGCCTCGACGCAGGGAGTGACCGATCCCGCACCGGCTGATCTCGTGGAGATGGTCTACCGGCGGCCAGGCGTGGGACGGGCGGTGCTGGCCGAGCTCGCGTCGTACCCCGGTCAGGTGGCGACGCTGGAACGCCTGCGCAAGCGTCGTGCGCTGCCCAAAGTGCCGTTTCTCGTGCTCACGGCAGGGCGGCGAATCTGGCCGGAGCACGAGTCGTTGGCCGCCCTCGTGCCGTGGGGACGCAACGTGCCAGTGCCCGGCAGTGGGCACATGATTCAGATGGACCGACCGGACGCCGTGGTCATGGCCGTCCGGGAGGTCCTCAGGGGTCTGCCGGAGGTGTGACGGTAGCCGCATCAGGGGGCCGGTTTGCTCCTGACGGTGTCACTCTTGTGTTCGGCAACCGTGCACAACGCGCCCGGGGACCCACGCACGTGGGCCTCGAGGAAAGGAACGGTCGACGATGACCACTGCCGAAGTTTCCGCGCCCTACGGCAACGGATCAGGCCAGAAGGCCCCCGCCAAGAGGGTTCGCGTCCACCACCTGCGTGAGATGAAGGAACGCGGCGAGCCGTGGCCCATGCTCACCGCCTACGACACGTTCACGGCCTCGATCTTCGACGAGGCCGGCATCCCCGTCCTGCTGGTCGGCGACTCCGCGTCGAACACCGTCTACGGGAACGACACCTCGCTGCCGGTCACGGTCGACGAGCTGATTCCGCTGGTACGCGCGGTGACGCGCTCGGTCAAGCGCTCTCTCGTGGTGGCTGACCTGCCGTTCGGCTCCTACCAGGTGTCGGTCGAGCAGGCCGTGGCGACCGCCGTGCGGTTCATGAAGGAAGGCCAGGCGCACGCGGTCAAGCTGGAGGGTGGCGCCTACTTCGCGCCGCACATCCGCGCGATCACGGCCGCGGGCATCCCGGTCATGGCCCACATCGGCTTCACCCCGCAGTCCGAGCACCAGCTCGGCGGCTACCGCGTGCAGGGCCGTCACGAGAACCACGACACCGTGGTCCGCGACGCGCTCGCGGTGCAGGAGGCCGGCGCGTTCGCGGTCGTGCTGGAGATGGTGACCGCCGAGGTCGCGAAGCAGATCACGCACGACCTGGTCATCCCGACCGTCGGCATCGGCGCCGGTCCGGACACCGACGCCCAGGTGCTCGTCTGGCAGGACATGATGGGCCTGAACCGCGGCAAGGCGCCCCGGTTCGTCAAGCGCTACGCCGACATCGGCAACATCATGCTGGGCGCGGCGACCGAGTTCGCCAACGAGGTCCGCGGGCACCAGTTCCCCGGCCCCGAGCACACCTTCCACTGAGCGGAAGTACGCGGGGAGCTTTCGTACTCTCTGAGCGGACGAAAGGGCCCCGCGTGCGGCAAAGCAGGGCTAGCGGGTCCAGACCTCCGGGTCTGGGCCCGCCGGCACAATCCCGGTCGGATTGATCTGGTGGTGCGTCACGTAGTAGTGGCGCTTGATGTGGTCCCAGTCGACCGTGTCCCCGAACTGGGCGTAGAGGCGTTTCGCGTAGGCCCACAGGTTCGGCATCTCGGTCAGCTTGTTCCGGTTGCACTTGAAGTGTCCGTGGTAGACGGCGTCGAACCGGACGAGCGTGGTCCAGAGCCTGATGTCGGCCTCGGTGAGCTGGTCGCCGACCAGGTGGCCGCGGGTTTCCAGGTGCTCCTCGATGCGGTCGAGCTCGGCGAACAGCTTCGCGTACGCCTCCTCGTAGGCCTCCTGTGACGTGGCGAAACCGGCCTTGTAGACGCCGTTGTTGACGTTGTGGAAGATCGGCTCGATCCAGGCGTCGATCTCCTCGCGCAGGTGCTCCGGGTAGAGCGTGCTCTCCGGGCGCCAGCGGAGGCTGAAGTCCAGCGTGATCTGCGGGTAGTCGTTCGTGACGACCTCGCCTGTGGTCGTGTCGATGATGGCCGGGACGGTGACTCGGCCGTCGTAGTTCTCGTCGGCCTTGTCGTAGGCCTCTTTGAGGAAGTCGATACCGAGGACCGGGTCGGTCTCGGGGAAACGCCAGCCGCGTTCGTCCCTGATCGGGTCGACGATCGCGAGCGAGATGGCGTCTTCGAGATTCAGGAGCTTGCGGACGATGATCGTTCGATGCGCCCACGGGCAGGCGAGGCTGACGACGAGCCGGTAGCGGCCGGGTTCTGGCTCCGGCCGTGCGGTGAAGCGGTTGGGCTGCCGGACGAACGCACCAGTGGTCGAGGTCTCCTTCGTGAACTGCGCCATGTCGTCGACGATAGGCCCATGTACCCGGAGATCGAGCCCCACGCGTCAGGTCACCTGGACACCGGTGACGGCAACCTCGTGTACTGGGAGGAGTGCGGAAACCCGGCCGGCAAACCCGTCGTCTTCCTGCACGGCGGACCCGGTGGCGGGTGTTCGCCGTCGCACCGGCGCCTGTTCGACCCGGCCGCCTACCGGATTGTCCTGTTCGACCAGCGCGGGTGCGGGCGTTCGCTGCCGCACGCCTCTGCGTCGGGTGATCTGTCGTCGAACACGACCTGGCACCTGGTTTCCGACATGGAACTGCTGCGGGAGTCGCTCGGGATCTCGCGGTGGCAGGTGTTCGGCGGGTCGTGGGGGTCGACGTTGGCGTTGGCGTACGCCGAGAAGCATCCTTCGCGCGTCTCGGAGCTGGTGCTGCGCGGGATCTTCACGCTGCGATCGTCCGAAGTGGACTGGTACTACCGCGGTGGGGCGGCGAACCTCTTCCCCGACCTGTGGGAGAAGTTCATGGAGCCGATCGCCGGTCTCGACGGTGATCCCGTTGAGCTGTACGCGAAGTTGCTGTCCTCGCCTGATCCCTCTGTGCACGGACCTGCTGCCGTCGCGTGGAGCACCTGGGAGGGCGCGACCGTGACGTTGCTGCCCAGGCCGGAGCTGGTGGCGGAGTTCGCCGTGCCGTCGTACGCGCTGGCGTTCGCGCGGATCGAGAACCACTACTTCGTGAACAACGGGTGGTTCGAGGAGGGGCAACTCATCCGGGATGCCGTGCGGCTCAAGGACATTCCGGGTGTGATCGTGCAGGGGCGCTACGACGTCGCGACGCCGGCGGTGTCGGCCTGGGACCTGCACAAGGCGTGGCCGGGGTCGGAACTGGTGCTGGTGCCGGACGCCGGGCACGCCTACGACGAGCCCGGCATCCTCGCTGCTCTGCTTGAAGCCACGGACAGGTTCCGCGACTAGCGCAGGCCGACCCACTTCGCGGTCGACGTCGTGCACGTGGCCACCGTGACCTGGGCGGTCAGGCACTTGCCGGTGGCGATGTTGCGGAACTGGAAGGACGTTCCCGTCGACGGGTTGCGGCGCCAGCGCTGAGTGCTCGCGCCGCAGACCTGGCTCGACACGTTGCCGGTGCTGCCGGCCGTCAGGCACTTGCGCGTGGCCACGTTGTGCGGCACGTCGGCGTCGCTGACCGGCACGATCCACTGCTGGTCGGCGGCGAGCTCGTTGCAGGCCCTGAGCACAATGTCGGTGCCGGAGTCGGCGAGGCAGCGGCTGGTGCCGGCGAGCTGGTAGACGAACACCGGCTCCGCCTGGGCCGGGATGGCGGTGAAGGTCGTGACGGCGGCGGCGGTCGCGATGATCGCGGCTAGTTTCCCCATGCCGAGATCCTGGCAGCGTGATCAGCCCGGCGAATCCACCTGTGGTTGTCAACCCTGGCCGTAGTTCAGGGCCCGTTCGAGGCTTGGCCGTGCTTCCACCAGGGACGGGCCGTACCAGGTCAGGTGACGGCCGTTGACCAGCACGTACGGCAGGCCGGGGAAGCTCTCCGGGCCGTCCTCGTGGGTGAACAGGTAGGGCTCGTCGGGGAGGATGACCAGGTCGGGGCGCTTCGCGTTGAGCTCTTCCAGGCTCGGCCTCGGGTAGCGCTCGGCGTCGTGGGCGTAGACGTTCTCGATTCCCAGGCGCCGCAACACATCGGTGGCGAAAGTATCGCGGCCGACCACGACCCATGGGCGGCGCCAGACCGGGATCAGCGCGGTGAGCTTCGCCGGTTTCGTCTCGCGCCACAGGTCTTCCGCCTGTGTCAGCCAGTCCGGTTCGAGGTCCCAGGCCGTGGCGAAGAGTCGTCGCAGGGACTTCAGCGCCATGGGGACGGTTTTCGGAGCTTCGGTGACCCAGACCTGGATGCCGTTGGCGCGCAACCGGTCGACGTCCTCGGCGCGGTTCTCCTCGGAGTTCGCGATGACGAGGTCGGGGGTGGCCGCTAGGATCTTGTCGATGTCCGGGTACTTCGAGCCACCGATCCGGCGGACGTCCAAATCGGACGGATGGGTGCAGTAGTCCGTTGCGCCGATCAGAGCGTTCGGGACGCTGACCGCGACGGCCTCGGTGATGGAGGGGACCAGGCTGACCACACGGGCCGGCTGGTCGAGCACCACCGGCTCACCGAGGTCGTCGACGGGCAGCATCAGACTCCCGTGATCTTCAGACCGGCGTGGGTCTTGTAGCGGCGGTTGATCGCGATGAGGTTCGCGGTGAACGCCTCGACCTGGTGGGCGTTGCGCAGCCGGCCACCGTAGACGCCGCGGAAGCCCGGTACCAGCTCTGCCAGCTCGCGCACCGTGTCGGTGGCCTCGCGGTCGTCACCGAGGACCAGGACGTCCATCTCCACTTCGGACACGCTGAGGTCGGCGAGCAGCACGGCGGACACGTGGTGGAACGCTGCGGTGACCCTGGACTCCGGCAGCAGCAGCTCGGCCTGCTGGGCCGCACTGCCCTCGGTGACCGGGAGCGCGAACGGGCCCTGCTTGTCGAAGCCGAGCGGGTTCACGCAGTCGATGACGATCTTGCCGGCCAGCTGGTCGCGGAGGCTCTGGAGAAGGTCACCGTGACCGTCCCACGGAACGGCCACCAGCACGATGTCCGAGTCGGCGGCGCAGTCGGAGTTGTCCTTGCCCTCGACGTGTCCGCCGGCGACCTCGGTGATCTCCTTGGCCGCGAGTTCGGCTCGTTCGGCGCTGCGGGAGCCGATGATCACCTTGAGGCCCGCTTTGGCCCAGCGGATCGCCAGACCCTTGCCTTGGGCTCCGGTGCCGCCCAGGACGCCGACGGTGAGGTCACGAATGTCAGTCACCCCTGCATCTTCACACGGAGGTGGGGGTGAGGGCTGTGCAACGTGACCTTGCGCTCGGGGGGCGTGGGTTGGCGTGCATTCAGGCGCGTTCGAACCTCACGCGGCGCTCGACCGGATCCGCCTCGGCCAGGCGCACTCGGATGCGCTCGCCCTCGGGGAGCTGCTTGCCGGAGCACTTGGCCAGCACGGGCGGTGCCGATACGAACACCTCGGCTTCCTGGTCGCCCGCGCGCAGGACCACGGCGTCGAACTCCTGGCCTACGCGACCGGAAAGCACCCAGGCCTCGACCTGGTCCAGGGCGGCCCGTTCCACCTTGGCGGCCAGTGAGTCGGAGGCTCCCATCAGCGACGGCAGCTGCGGTAACGCTTCGGCCACCCAGGACGGCAGTTCCTGGCTGGCCGTCACCGCCAGGCAGACCTCGGTGGCGAAGCGGTCGACCAGGCGGCGAAGTGGTGCGGTGACGTGGGTGTACGGAGCCGCGACGCCTGCGTGGGTCACTACCTCGGGGACCTGGCCGGCGAAGGCGGAGTAGCCCGCGCCGCGCAGCAACCGGGTGGCGTCCGTGAACAGCGCGAGAGCCTCGGGCTGGGAGGCGTCCAGGCCTGCCAGGAACGCGCCTGGCGAAAGGTCGGAAGGCCACGGCACCCGCAGGGCTGCCGCGGACTTCCGCAGGGCAGACACGGCTGCGGCGTCGGGGTTCGGAAGCGTGCGCAGGATTCCTACGCGGGCCTCCAGCATGATCGAGGCGGCCGCCATGCCGGTCATCAGCGAGATTTCGGCGTTCCAGGCGTCCACCTGGGCTCGCGGCCTGGTCACCAGTTTCCAGCCGGAGCCGTTGGGCTCGATTTCCTGTTCGGGCAGTTGGAGTTCGATGGCGCCACGTGAACGCGCCAGAGCCCGGCGCAGCGGGCCGAACTCGGCCAGGGCCGCCACGGACGGGTGTGGGGTGCCCGCGTCTAACGATTCCTGCACGGAGGCGTAGTCGAACTGGGCCTGCGAGCGCACCAGGGCTCGTCGGACCTCGACGGTGGACGGCACGCCTTCGGCGGAACAGGTGAACGTCCAGAGCACCGCCGGGCGGACGACGCCCGGCAGGAGCGAGGCCGCACCCTCGGAGAGGGCGGTCGGGTGCAGCGGCACGTTGCCGTCGGGGAGGTAGATGGTCTGGCCGCGGCCGCGTACCTCGGTGTCGAGGGCGCCGCCAGGGGTTACGAAGGCGCCCAGGTCGGCGATCGCGTAGTGCACGACGAAGCCGTCGCCGGAGCGCAGCACGCACAGCGCCTGGTCCAGGTCTTTCGCGCCGGGTGGGTCGATCGTCACCAGCGGGATCGAGGTGAGGTCCGGGCGGTCCCCCGCGGAACGGGAGACCGCCGCCTCTGCCTCGGCCAGAACGGGTGCGGGGAACGACGAGGGCAGCCCGAACTCCGTGCGGATGTCGTCGAAGGCCAGGTCAGCACGGCCCGTGCGGATCACCAGTGAAGCCACCCGCACACCCTAGTAGCGTGTCGCAGCTGTCTCATGCGATGTGACAGTGAGAGTGATGCCGGCGGGCAGCCGCGCTTCGATCATGAAGATTGCGCTCTCATGGCTGCCAACTGCACGGTTGGCGGCAGTTGGGATGATCAGCAAACGTTTGCGTCAGCATTTCCCTACCGCCATCTCGGCAGCGACGTGCATGAGAACGCGACCATCCGGGCTTTCGGAGACGAGCACCAGACCGCCCCCAGCCCGACTCAACGGAGCACAACCAAGCCGCGACGCTCTACCAGGGCCTCAGTCCTCGTCGTCACCGCGCCACTTCTTGTCGGCCTCGTCGGCCGCGCGGGTGCGTTCGCGGGCGATTTCCAGGGCGCGGGCCGCGGTGGCCTCGTCCGGGTAGGGGCCCATGCGGTCCGGGCCCTTGCAGCCCTTGCCGTGTTCCACCGTCTGGTGGGTCAGGCAGTAGTACCAACCGCTTGTGTCGCTCATCGGCGTTCGCCTCCCAAAGGCGCCGGGAATCCCCGCGGCGGCGTTGACTGGTTGGCGTTGGCGTACTCCGATGGGATCGGGTCCAAACACGAGACCAGTACCGTGCGGCCCTCGGCGTTCTCGATCTTACGTCCGGCGCGGTCGCGGTAGACCAGACTTCCGTCGGAGTCGATCTCCATGATGGCGCCCACCTCGGCCAGCTGGTCCTCGTCGAGGTCCGCGAGCTTTTCGTAGCGCGACGGGACCACGCGGTAGATCGGCCAGTTCAGGTGGCCGTAGGTGCGGTGGAACTCCGCCAGCAGGTGGGTCATGTGCTGTTGCCACGGCAGGGGCATCGCCTCGGCCAGGGCACGTGGGATGACCACGTAGTCGGGCGACACCCCCGGAGCACCGGCCGCCATGTAGTCACGCACCGGTGTGCTCGACGCGGGCGGTCCGGAAGGCCTCGGAATGGGGTCGTGGTTGAACATGCAGCGCCTCCCCGCGATCTACACGCCCGGCCGGACGGCCAGCGGCATCAACTCGTGATAATCCCAGTTGATCTTGCTGATCTTCACCACATCACCCGTCTGTGGCGCGTGGATGTACTCGTCGTTGCCGAGGTACATGGCCACGTGGTGCACAGTTCGCGGGTTCGACGTGTCGGTCGCCCAGAAGATCAGGTCGCCTGGCTGGGCGTCGCGCACCGGGAGGTGGGCGCCGCCCTGTTCGTACTGGTCGTTCGCCACGCGTGGGATCTTCACGCCCGCCGCGGCGAACGCCTTCACCAGAATGCCGGAGCAGTCCCACGCGTCCGGGCCGTTGCCGCCCCACAGGTACGGCTCGCCCAGCTGCTCCCTGGTGAACTGGATCGCCACGCCCGCCGCGTTCGACGCCAGCAGGAACTGGCCCGCGCCCGCGCCGCAGCCGGCCGGGTCGGTGATCTGGCCCAGCTCGCCGAGCAGGAACGCCGCCATGGACTCCCAGTTGTGGTACCGGTCTGGGAACGCCGACCGCTCCACCGCCTGCGCCGAGTCACCGGGACGCTTGTTCTCCCAGTCCGGCACCTTCAGCAGCACGTCGTAGAACTTGTTGATCGCGTACGTCGGGTCGGTCACCTCGGCGGGTGAGCCCCAGCCCATCGACGGACGCATCTGGAAGATGCCGAGCGAGTCGCGGTCGCCGTAGTCCAGCGGGCGCAGACCCGACTCGGTCATGCCCGCCTGGATCGCGACCTGCCACGCCAGCGGCGGCAGCTTGCGCTCCTGGCCGATGGAGATGATGCGCGCGACGATGTTGCGCTGCTCGTCGTTGAGGCGCGACGCGTCCTTCCGGCCCTTGTCGCCACCGCCCGCGTCCCACGGGCCGATGGCCGCGTTGCAACTCATCAGCTTGAACCCGCCGTTGGCCGCCGGGTTCGTGGAGTTGCTGATGACCTGGGTCACGCCGGACGTCGTCACCGCGATCACGATGACCGCGACGAGAGCCCCGACCAGCAACATGAGGCGCATGGGTCAGTCCGCCTTCGTGTAGCTGTTCACACGCCATTCGTTGCTCGGCGTCTTGACCAGCGTGATGACGACCTTGCCCACGTTCGTGCCCACCTCGAAGTCAGCCGACGACGTGTAGGACTTCTTCGGCGTGACCTTCTGAGTGATCTTGTTCGGCACGTTCCTGGGATCGATCGTCGCCATCTGCGCGAGGAACTCCTCCGTCGTGTACGGACGGAGCTGCGCGAGCCACTTGTTGACGTCGTTGTCCGGCGGCGGCTTGATCCAGTTCTCCGCCCACAGCTCGGCGATCAGCTGGGCATCGGCCTGGGGCGGCGCGGCGGACGCGGAGATCGACGGCTGCGGCTGCTTGGTCGGCAGCGAGACACCGCTGGAGGGCAGCTGGCCCACCTGGGTCCCCTGCGGCGACGTCGACTGGCCGACGACCGGCGGCGTGACCGGCTTGCGGTCGAGGACCCTCGGAATGATCACACCGAGCGCGATGACCACCACCACGAAGATGATGATCGACGCGGCCAGGTGACGCGGGGAACGCAGCGGCCAGCCCCAGAGCCTGCGATACACCGCGGCACGGCCGCGGTTGGTTCGGATCGGCACCTACGCCCCCCTTCAGTTGTCCCTGACTTCGAAACCGCGCGACGGTCGGTAGATCACGTGCACCTGACGCCCTGCCACCACTTCTGTCTCGGCCCTGCGGGGTTCCTGTGCCGGGCCGGAGTAGCCGTTCGACCTCGACGGCACGAGCACCGCGTCGTCGACCCGGTCCCACTGCCGGTCGGTGACCGGCGGGCTGTCCACCACGCGTGACCGGCCGACCGGCAACGCCGCCGGGCCCGATCCCGCGGGCAGGGCGCCGGCGCGCACGCCGTAGCCGTCGCCGCCGCTCATGATCTGACCGGGCTGGGCGTCGCGGTCGAGCCGTTGCGCCGTCGCCATGACCGGGCTGGAGGCCTCCGGGCGGACGCGTCCGCGACCGCGCTGCGGCACCTCGTCGCCGTCGGCGTCGCTCTCGCGCACGGACTCCCAGAACTCGTCCTGCGGCGTCGGACCCGTGGGCTTCTTGCGGCCCAGCATCTTCGACCAGACGCCACCGCTCATCGGCAGGACGTTGCCGGCGGAGCCGACCGACATCTCGACCATCTGCCACATGCGGCGCAACGGTTTGCCGATGACGAAGCACACCAGCGTCAGCATCAGGCCGAGCAGCGTGCGGGTCAGCAACGAGAGCCCGGTCGCGTTGAAGATCGCCTGCAGCAGCAACGCGTGCACGCCCGCGAGCACCGCGAGCACCAGCACGTTGAACACCGTCACGGCAGCCGCACGGCCGACCTTGCGCAGCAGGTCGTGGTGGATCAGCGCGACGAGACCGATGAGCGGCCCGGCCAAGGTCAGAATGCGCAGCAGCAGCTGGGCCAGCAGCACGGCGGCCTTCGCGAACAGCTGGAACAGCGAGAAGGCGATGGCCTGCAGCAGCGCCAGGAACCCGGCGCCGGTGCGGCTGCCGTCGGTGCCGTCGAAGTAGCCCTTCGCGGTGCCGAGCTGGCCTTCGAGGGCTTTCCACTCGGCCTTCTTGGCGCTCAGCGCGGCCTGGTCGGCGTCCTTGTGCTCGGCGATCTCGGCGGTGGTCCACGCCTGGGCCTTGAGGATGCGCGGGCCGAACTCGGTGGCCTGCGGTGCCTCCGGCGTGCCGAACGCGCCGCGCAGCCAGCTCTGGTAGACGACCGCGTCGTGCAGCTTCGTCGGCAGGACGTGCAGTGTGCCTTGCTCTTCCGGTGCCTCGATGAAGCCCGCCTGGATCTCGGAAGTCTTCGAGACCAGCGTGTTGTCGAGGAGGTTGTAGAACTGCGGCAAGGCCAATGTGGACGTTGCCAGCCACATGGCCGCCAACGCCCAGAGCCCGCGTTTGGAGATCGCGGCGAAGTCGCCCGTCCAGATCTGCCGGAACATCAGGATCGCGAGGATCAACGCCACCAGGCCGAACCAGCGCAGGTAGACGTTGTCGTAGACCTTCTGCACGCCGTTCTTCACGGCGTCGTCCAGCGGGACCAGCAGACCGCGGCCCATCACCGTGTAGTGCAACGCGTTCGTGGCACCGACGATGTTCTTGCCGACGCTGAAGAGCTCGTTGCCCGCCCACGTGTCGATCGTGGCGTTGGCGTTCGGGATGGTGCAGCTGGACTGGTAGTAGTGCCAGACCATGCCCGCGTAGCCGTAGTCGAGGTACGGCGAGCCGGGCAGGCCGTTGCCGACGGGCGGGTCGAGCGCGCCGACCATGCCCGCGCCGGGGCGCTCGGGGTTGGGCGGGTCGCCACAGGCCTGTGCGTGTGCCGGGGCACCGATCACGACCTGCAGCGCCAGGATCACGGCCACCGCGATGACCGAACGGGATTTCGCTGACGTACGCAGCGCGAACCGCCGCCTCGCCCAGAGCAAGGCGGCGATCGCGAGAACGATCGTCAGCGCCGTCATGCGGCGCCGTCCCGGTGGCGGTTGGAGCCGTCACCGTGACTGACAAGATCATTTTGGCTCAGGTGAGCCTCGTCCTCCGTCAGTCCGAGCTCCATGTCCGCCGCCAGTTCGTCGTCGATCTCGTCGGGCACGTAGGCGGGTGGCTGAGGGGCCGCGTGGTCGTCGGTCGGCACGAGCTCGCCCGAACCGTTGTCGCGCTTGGCATCGGGCGTCGTGTCGAGCGCGTTGCGCAGGTGCTCGAGGTGCGGACCGCTGAAGTCGATGCGGATCCGCTCGACGCCACCGGCACCGTCGCCGAAGATGAACTGACGCGGCGCGCGGTCGCGTTCGGTCGCGGTGCGCTCGCCTCCGGGACGACGGCCGAGCGACGCGACGACCTGCTCGTACCCGGCGCCGACCGGAACCTTGAGCAGCCGCAACGCGTCCGCCTGCGCCTGGTCGTCGTCGAGCCGGCCGACGAAGACCGAGTCGAGCAGTGCGACGAAGCCCTGGATCCTCAGGAAGTCGGCGGGGATCTGCGACGACAGCAGCACGCGGACGTTCCACTTTCGCGAGTCACGCGCGAAGCGGTTCATCAGCACGCGACCGGTCGGGACCTCGGAGAGGAAGAACGCCTCGTCGATCCAGACGCCCTTGCGGAGGTCCTTCGGCCGGTCGTAGATCGAGCGCTGGGTGAGCCAGGCGGCGAGGTTCAGCATCTCGACGCCGAGGGCCTCCGCGTCCGTCCAGTGCTCGCGGCCGACACCGTCCTTCGGCAGGTTCAGGCCGGCCATCGTGAGCACGGTCAGCCGGTCGTCGCGTGCCTCGTTGTACGGGTCGGCGTCCGCCTCGGGGATCAGCAACGACATGCGTTCGCGCATCTCGTCGAGGAAGTCCGCGACGACGACGGCGTGCTCGTGGTGCTCGGACGCGTCGCGGCGCAGCGCCTCGAAGACGAGACCGGGGTGGGCGTCGAAGCGGCCACCGACCGTGCGGACGGCACGCAGCAGCACGATGCGCGTCTGCGGCAGGCGCGCGACCTCGAACGGCAGCAGGCCCGTGAGCACGTCCAGCACCAGACGACGACGAGTTGCCGCCGCCAATGCCTTCTCGCGACGCCATGCGCGTTCCGGGTCGTCCTCGTCGAGGAAGTGCTCGATCATCGGCTCGGCGACCACCCGGTACGGGTTGAGGATGCCGGGCTGGGCGTTGAGCAGGTTGATCGGCCGCGCGTACGGGCGCAGCTCCGGCAGGTCGCACAGCGCCGCCAGCGGGCCGGACGGGTCGAGCAACGTCCAGTGCGCGCCGGCCCGCAGCGTCTTGTAGACGATGCCGCCGCCGAGGAACGACTTACCTGCACCCAGACCCGCGACCATCGCCGTCAGACCCGAGGCGTCACGCAGCTCCTGCGCCATCCACGGGTCCCACGCGACCGGGCGGCGGGTGGCCGTGACCGTCTCACCCAGGAGGATGCCGCGGCGGTCGCCGACCTCGGCCGTCGCCGTGGGAACCGCCGAGGCGGCCCACAACACCGAGCCGCGGCGCAGGTAAGCGCCGTTGGACAGCGGTTCGCCGGGGATGAACTCGCGGGCGATCGCGTACTGCGCCTCGGGGTGCTCGATCGCGATCTTCGGCTTGTACAGCTCCAGCAACGACTGGGCGAGCCGCAGCGCCTCGCGCTCGGTCGGGCCACTGACCGCGAGCCGCCACCAGCTGCGCACCCTGGTGCCCAGCGCGGTGAAGCCCGACGTCATCTCGTCGTCGATCTCCAGCACGCGACCGGCCTGGCGGGCCAGCGACTGCGGGGGCTCCAGCTCGTGCTCGTCGGTGTAGTGGCGGACCTGCGAGCGCACCTTGCTCATCTGCCGCGACAGCTCACCCGAGACCTCTTCGGGCTTGCGCACGTAGATGCGGGCGGACCACTCGACACTCGCCGGGAGCCGGTCGGCGCGCTGCACCCACGGGTCGTCGACCTCGGGGATCTGCAGACCGTGCATCAGCCCGACGGTGAGCACGGCGACGTGCCGCTTGATGCCCGCGTTCGAGCCGGTGCGGCCCCTCACGGTCACCGTCGGCGAGTACGGCTCCTGGTGGAAGTCCGCGGCGTCGGTGAAGGACGCGAGGTCCTCCGGTTCCCACGCGGCACCCGGCACGGCGGGCAGGTTGCGCGGCGCGGGCAGCCCCAGCGAGCACGACCGGTGCATCAGCCAGGACATCTCCTCGGCCGTCGCGGGACGGCCTTCGAGACCCGCCGAGCCGATGACCTGGTCGAGGTGCTCGACCTCGGAGTCGAGCGCGACGAGTTCGGCGTCGACGGCGTCCGGGAAGACCCTGCGCAGCACGGGGGCGGCGCGTTCGACGGCGCGGTCCATCATGTTGCGGGTCTGCACCTGGACGCCCAGGTAGACCTCTTTCTCCGCCATCGAGCGGCCCATGAGCTGCTGCTGCTCGCCGACCATGTAGTCGTCGAACGACAGCGTGCCGGGCGTGTCCGGCAGGCGCTTCACGGCGTTGTGCACGTGCGCCTCTGCCCACATGCGGATCGGGTACGGCCGCGTGGTGACCCGCAGGTGCATCCAGCGGCCCTGCAGCTCGGCGTACTGGCCCGCGATCGCGGCGATCAGGTCCTGGCGCTGCGAGTCGCTGCGGAACGACCAGCGCTGCGGCGCGAGCCGGTACCAGGCGTAGACCTCCTGACCGGTGCGCAACAGGTGGCCGTCGATGCTGCGGGCGGCGATCGACGGGGTGTAGCTCGGCACGGCCTGCTCGCCGGGCAGGCGACGGCCGCGCTTCGAATACACCTGCGCGCGCTCACGGGGGTCGGCCGCCGCGTGCTGGGCGATGTGCTGCGCTGCGCGACGGTCACGGTCTCGCCGGCGTCCGAACACCGCGAACCTCCTTCTTACGGCTGGCTGACGTCCGGCGGGGCTGGGCCTGCTGTCTCGCCCTTTGTTTCCTGCTCAACTTGGGACGAGGCCGCTGCGGACTGACCCGGATCCGGGCGGCGCTGGCCGCTCCGCCGGTGCTTGCCGTGCGCTCTCGAGGTGCGGTGAGCTCGCGGACCCACATCGACATGACGGCCGTGAGCGGCCGTTCATGGCTGATCCGCGCGGTGATGAAACGAGTAAGGAGGATCGTGGCCACGAGCGCCCAGGCCGTCGAGAAGAACCCGAACCCGACGCCCATCTGCCGCTCGATCGTGAGTACGACGAGGAAAACGACGATCCCGACGCCCCACGCGACGTACCGCGCGCGCCAGGGAAAAGTCGCTTTGGGCGGGCCGAGCCAGACGGCGTCGACCCGGTAGACCTCGTCGTCAGTGCGGACCCGCACGTGTCAGCCTCCGACGAACAAGCCGGCGAGCCACTTGCCGATGTTCGACCCCGCGTCGGTCGTGACCGCGAGGCCGATGATGGCCAGCGCGACGATCACACCACCGAGGCGGCGCATGACACCCGCGTTGTCACCTTTGCCACCTCCCAGCCAGAGCAGGAGGAGCGCGACGGTGAGCAGGAGCAGCGGAACGATGTTGTCCAGGATCCAGCCGCGGACATTGCCTGTGCCCGGCACCGTCGGCTGCTGCTGAGCGAGTGTCACCAGGTCCATGGCGGTCATTAAGTACTCCAGAGTGCGCTCGGGCTTGCGCTACGAGTAGAACACGAGTTCGTCACGTCGTGTGAAGCTGATGGAGCGGGCTGTAGATCATCTGGCCGTTCCCCCTGGGAGGAATTACGTCTAATCTGGCCGACACATCATCACCGAGGAGACGTCAGTGGGGAACACCCGGACCAAGATTCTCTCCGTCGCTGGCAATGTTCACCCGACTGCGAACGCCCTGGTCACCCACAGTGCGTGCGTCCTAAACATGCGCACGTGTACATCCATGTGAATGCCCTGATCGGCCGGTTCGCGGCCCCTTGAGGAGCGCGGCCCGGAGCGACGACTCCGAGGAGATTCGCCCATGCTCGAACCTGACCTCGTGCCGGACGGAAGTGTGGACGGAATCACAGCCTCCCCTAGTGCTCCAGGCGTGGACGAGCCTACCGGGGAGGCCCCGCAATCCCGGCGCCGGGTCCAGCGGACGATCAACTTCGACCGGTCGGTGCTCGAGCGGGCGCGTGCGGCGGCCACCTATCTGGCGTCCTACGAGCCTCAGGCGGGGGTGCGGTCGCTGGCCGACATCGTGAATCCCGCGGTGCTGGCCTACGTCACCGAGTTGGAGGATCTCTACAACGCGGGTGAGCCGTTCCGCCCCGTGCTCCGCATGCCTTCAGGCCGCCCAGCCAAACGATGAAGGGAACCTCATCCACCTGACGTGGATGAGGTTCCCTTCATCAGTAGTCTTCTCGAGTTTGTGAAATCTGTGTCACGCTCCGGCCGCGCGGGAACCACACCGGCACCGGAAGTCGCGGCCGAGGTTCAACCGGAACGCGGGCGCGGTCAACGCCGCGGCGGCCACGAGCGGAACCGCGAGCACCCGCCGGCGGGGACGTCGCGCTGCCGTGGCGGATGCACGGGACGCAGCTGGTGTCGCCGTTCCACTTCCTGCCGCGCGTCCTGACCGGACAACAGCTCACCGCCGCGCCCCTGCTCGGGCTCGCGGCGGTGGCTGCACTGCTCACTTCAGTTGGCGTGGCACGACTTCGGGTGCGGGACCTCGGTCAGGAGGCACCGGAGATCCGCCAGAACCAGCCGGTCGAGCCGTAGTCGGGGCCGACGGAACCCTTGCCCCAGAAGTAGTCGTTGAAGTTGCCCAGCGCACCCGACGAGGTGACGGGGCCCATGGTCGCCCAGCGGACGGAGGCGGGCTGGGTGTCGATGCTGGCCTGCGCCCACGCGTCACGGACCTTCATCGGCTGGTTCCACCACAGGAACGGCGAGCGCCACATGTAGTGACCGAACTTGCCGCCGTGGTTGGCCGAGTTGTAGCTGACCGTGGTGAAGCTGTTGATCTGGTGCAGGCCCTGGAACGCCTGGCCCCAGCGCTGCGCCCACGTCTGGCCGCCGGTGACGTCCTCGAGGATCAGGCAGGTGAAGAGGCTCATCCACTCGACGTCCTGGTTGCCCCAGCGCGCCTCGGTGTTCGAGAGCTTGGTGTCGTTGTGGCTGGAGCAGCCGCTGAAGTAGAAGCCCGTGCCGGAGCCGTGGCCCTGCCAGTACGTGAGGTCGACGTTGTCCGCCCAGACGTGGTCCTGGCCGCCGGGGAAGATCGGGTCCTTGAAGTCGCTCTCCCACGCGTTGCCGTTGAGCCAGCTGAACGCGACGGGGATGCCGTGGGTGCCGGCCTCGGAGTTGAAGGTGCCGATGTTGGCCACGGTGTTGGGCAGGCCGGAGCACAGTCCCGTGCCCTCGCTGCCGACCTGCGTGCCGGCGGCCATGGCCCCGAACTGCTGGTCGTCGCGCGGCGGCTGGGCCGGTTGCGGCTGGGGCAGTTCGGCACCGACAGCCGCGGGCAGGGTGATGGCCTGCGGGGCGCTGCCGTCGGGCGTGCGGCCCGCGCAGCGGAACGACGGCTCGAGCCGGTCGGTCTTCTCCTCCAGCGGCGGGGCGACGTAGACGTAGCTGACGTCCGCCTTCACCCCGTCGCCCAGGTATTTCTGGCACAGCCTGGCGCCGTACGCGAGGTCGTTCACCGCGACGGTGCCCGCTTGGCCGTAGGTGCGCGCGGCGTGGCTGACCGCCGTCACGCCCAGCGCGTCGAACGAGACGCGGATGTTCGCTCCCTCGCCCTCCAGCGGAATGCCGCCGAGCTGGAACGTGTACGACACGCTCGTGTCGAGGTTGGCAGTGAGTGCGTTGCGCCCGTTGGGATCCGACAGTTCGAACGTCGTGTACTGCGCGGTGGGCGTCGCGTTCGCAGGCAACACACCGGCTGCCCTCAGGCCTTCCTGTGCGCGTTTGGTCGCCTCGTCCGTCGGGATCGTCTTGATGCGCTTGATGGCCTCGGTGTCGAGCGCGGTCTGCGTGGTCGCGTTGCCGTCCTCGTCCTCCCTGCCCTGTCCTTTGTCGACGGTCGGCAGGTACTGGTAGCGCTGCTCGTCGGCGAAGCTCACCGCGCCGTACTCGGACCTCTGGACGTCCTTGAGGCCGAAGACCCTCTGCAGTCGTTGGGCCTGCTCCTGGTCGAGCCCCGTGCTCTTCACCCCGTAGACGGGGAGCTCCGTCACGTCGGCGGTCGCGACTCCGGCCGCGCCCGCGGTGATGAGGCTGGACAGTGCCAGCACGACGGTCACCTTGCGTCGCATGTGTTTTCCCTCCCTTGGGGACGACCGACCGCGGGGGCCGATCGTCTGACAGGAGGATCTGGCGCTGCCGACCGTGATACCGGGAGAGGGCCGACACCGCCGGGCTCCACTCGAACGGCTGAAATTCTGTAACGCGCTTACGGGTAGGGGATACCTAGAGGCGGACACCTGGGTACTTGATGCCTGCCCCGGTGTTCAGCACGACGACCTCGTCATCCGCCCGCAGCCAGCCGTCTTCGCGCAACGCCCGGACCGCGCTGACCGTCGCAGCGCCTTCCGGGCAAAGGAAAACGCCTTCGAGGCGCGCGCACTCCGCGCGGTCTTCGAGAATCTGCCCATCATCGACAGCTATCGCGGTGCCGTTGGTTTCCCTGATGGCCTGCAGGATCAGGAAGTCCCCCAACGGTTTCGGCACGTTGATGCCGAACGCGTTCGTGAAGGCGTTGTCCCAGAACGTCGACTCGGCCGCACCTTCGTCGAACGCCCTGACGATCGGCGCGCACCCGGTGGACTGGACCGCGACGAGCCGCGGCAGACGCCCGTCGATCCAGCCGAGCTCACGCATTTCGTTGAGCGCCTTGTGAATCCCGATCAGGCCGACGCCGCCACCGGTCGGGTAGACGATCACGTCGGGGACGCGCCAGCCGAGCTGCTCGACGATCTCGTAACCCATCGTCTTCTTGCCCTCGATGCGATAGGGCTCCTTGAGCGTCGAGGCGTCGAAGAGGTCGACGTCCGCGATGGCCTTGGCGGCGTCGGCGATGGTGCCCGGCACGATCCGCAGCTCGGCGCCGCTCGCCTCGACCTCCTCGCGGGTGATCAGCGGGGCGTCCTCTGGCATCGCGATGACGCTGCGCAGGCCCGCGCGAGCCGCGTACAGGGCCCAGGCGGCGCCCGCGTTGCCGTTGGTCGGCATCTTGATGCCCTTGATGCCGAGCTCCTTGGCCTTAGCCACGCCGACGGCCGCGCCGCGCGCCTTGAACGAGCCGGTCGGGATCAGCGACTCGTCCTTCATGAGGACGTTCACGTCGAGTACCCGGCTCAGCGCGGGCAGCGGCACGAGCGGCGTCATGCCCTCGCCGAGGCTGAACGCGGGGTCGGGATCCCGCACCGGGAGGACGTCCCGGTAGCGCCAGAGGCTGTCGTCCCGAGTGGGCCTGCCGACCTTCGTGAGGTCGTAGCGGGCGAGCAGCGGCGACGAGCAGGACCGGCAGAGGTTCTGCGGCTGGTCGGCATCGTGGCGCTGGCCGCAGCGGGCGCAGTCCAGGTGAGAGAGCACGTATTCATCAATACAGGACTATCCACTCGTCCGGATTACACCCGAATGGGCTAACGAATCTCTCCGTTCGGGTGCGAGCATCGTGGTCCCTGCTCAAGCCCCTTTGAGGAGAGACATGCGACGACTCACCGCCGAAGCCCTGTTCGCAGCTGTCCTACTCGCCGCGGCAACGCCTGCAGCTCCCGCCTTCGCCGATACCCAGACCAGTGGGTACATCGTGCTGCTGAAGGACGGAGTGAGTGTGCCGAGCGTGACCAATCTGGCCGGCGTCACCGTGGAGAACCTCTACCAGTCCGCCGTGCGTGGTTACTCAGCGCACATGACCCCGGCGACGGCCGCACGTCTCGCCCGAGACCCGCGGGTCGCGCTGGTGCAGCCGGACGGCATCGCGTCGATCGCCGCGCAGACCGTGCCCACCGGCATCGACCGCATCGACGCCGAGCAGAGCCCGACCGCCCGCATCAACGGCACCGACGAACGCGTGAACGTGGACGTCGCCGTGATCGACACGGGCGTGGACCTCGACCACCCCGACCTCAACGTCAACACCGCCGGGGCGAAGAACTGCTCCACCGGCCGCAGCGCTGACGACGGCAACGGTCACGGCACCCACGTGGCAGGCACCATCGGCGCGCTCGACAACGGCATCGGCGTCGTGGGCGTCGCACCGGGTGCCCGCATCTGGCCGGTCCGCGTGCTGAACAACCAGGGCAGTGGCTCGTTCTCGGCCATCATCTGCGGCATCGACTACGTGACCGCGCACGCGAACGAGATCGAAGTCGCGAACATGAGCCTCGGCGGATCCGGCAGCGACAGCGCCTGCGGTTCCAACAAGGACGCGATGCACGAGGCGATCTGCCGCTCGGTGTCCGCGGGCGTGACCTATGTCGTCGCAGCGGGCAACAGCAGCGCCGACTCGTCGACCTTCGTCCCGGCCACCTACGAGGAAGTCATCACGGTCAGCGCGCTGGCCGACTTCAACGGCCAGCCGGGCGGCGGCGCCGCCTCGACGTGCCGCGCGGACGTCGACGACACCTTCGCCGACTTCTCCAACTACGGCGCTGACGTCGACATCATCGCGCCGGGCGTGTGCATCCAGTCGACCTGGAAGGGCGGCGGCTACAACACGATCTCGGGCACCTCGATGGCGAGCCCGCACGTCGCGGGTGCTGCCGCGCTGTACAAGGCGACCCACCCGAGTGCGTCGCCGGCGGCCGTGAAGTCCGCGCTGCGGGCTGCGGGGACCAGCAACTGGAACTCCGCGACCGACCCCGACAGCACGCACGAACCGCTGTTGAACGTCGCTTCGTTCTGATCGCTTCGACCGGTGCCGGGGCTTCGGCCCTGGCACCGTTTCAGGCGGATGAGCCGGCATGTAAGCCGGATCCTGTTCATGGGACTCGCGTCCCACTCGGCGGCCATCCATCTGGGCCTGCCGTTGCCGACAGGCTCTAGCGGCCTACCCGTGAGCATCGGACGGGCCGCCCTCGAACGCTCACGCAGGCACTCGCGTGCCCTCTTGGCCTTGCTCCGGGTGGGGTTTACCTAGCCGCCCCAGTCACCTGGGGCGCTGGTGGTCTCTTACACCACCGTTTCACCCTTACCCCGGCTCGCGCCGAGGCGGTCTGCTTTCTGTGGCACTGTCCCGAGGGTCGCCCCTGGTTGCCGTTAACAACCACCCTGCCCTGTGGAGTCCGGACTTTCCTCGACAGTCTCCTGCCGCGGCCGCCCTGCCGACTCATCCGCGCCCACCAGGATATCCCAGCGTCTGGGACTGGTTGTTCACTGGCCCGGACGTTGGTTGACTTCCAGGTATGACACGACGTCGCCACGTCGACTACGGCCGCGTGGCAGCAAGCCTGTGTTGCCTCCGCTGAGCGCGCTTTCTCTCACCCGCGACCTCAGGGAGTGCTTGCCATGCCCGATCTGCTGATCATCTCCGGCGCTCCGTCTCCCGACGCGCCTACCGGCGTCGTGGTGTCGCACGTGTCCGCCGCGCTGGAGTCCGCCGGACACCGCGTGTCGGTGCTGAACGTGCGCTCGTTGCCCACGTTGTCGCTGCTCACCGAGGACCTGCGGGACCCGGAGATCGCCGCCGCCGTGAGCTCCGTGCTGACCGCGGACGGCGTCGTGGTCGCGTCACCGGTGTACCGCGCGGCCTACAGCGGCCTGGTGAAGGCGCTGCTCGACCTGCTGCCGAAGAAGGCGCTGCGCGGCCGCGCGGTACTGCCGTTGGCGACGGGCGGCAACCAGGGCTTCCTCGTCGCGATGGACTACGCCCTGCACCCGTTGCTCGCGGCGAAGGGCGCCGACCAGGTGGTGCGCGGCGAGTTCGTGCTGGACCAGAAGGTCGGTTCGCCGGAGTCTGCCGCCGCTCTGGACGCGGCGGCCGACCGGTTCGTGACGGCGCTGACGCCGCGGCTGCGCAAGGTGTCCTAGCTGTTCGGGAGCACCGCGTTCAGGGCCACCAATCCCGTTGTGGCACCGGTTTTCCCGGCCGCGTTCACGGCCGGGAAAGGAAGCTGCCGAGGCGCCCTACACGTTCCCCACAAAGCTTTTTCAGCCCAGATGCGAGGTGTCGTTGACGAGTTTCACCGACGCGTGCCCGTCCGGGTAGAACTCGGCGATGGAAACACCCGTCAGGTCGAGGTGCATGCGGAACAGGAATTGCGGCCCGACGTCGAGCGCCTGACGCAGGAGCGTTTTGATCGGCGTGACGTGACTGACGAGCACCAGCGTCTGCCCGCCGAACTTCGCGATGATCTCGCTGCGCGCCTTCCGCACCCTGGCGTTGACCTCGTCGAAGCTCTCCCCCTCCGGCGGCCGCACGCTCGTGTCGCCGAGCCACCGCCGGTGGACCTCCGGGTCCTGCTTGGCCGCCTCCGCGAACGTCAGCCCTTCCCACGTGCCGAAGTCGGTCTCGATGAGCCCCTGGTGGGTGACGACATCGAGCCCCGTGGCCTCACCGAGCTTCTGCGCGGTCTGCACGGTCCGTCGCAGCGGCGACGAGATGATCGCCGCGATGTCGTCCACTTTGGAGAGACGCTGCGCGGCCTTCGCCGCCTGCTCCAGCCCGAGCTCGGTCAGCGGGTGATCACCGCGGCCCGAGTACCGCCGCTCTACCGACAGCTTGGTCTGGCCGTGCCGCAACAGGATGAACCTCGTGGGATCGCCCGTGGCACCGCTCCAGTGCGGCTGCTTGTCGCCTTCCTTGCTCTCGTCGACCTTGGTTTCGCCGTCCATGGCCTCGTTGGCCAGCCGGTCGGCCTGCCGGTTGCGCTCCCGCGGGATCCACTCGTACGTGATCTTCTGGAACGTCCTGGCGAGCTCCTGCGCCTCACGCGCCAAGGGCTGCATGGACGAGTGCTTGATCTTCCAACGCCCGGCCATCTGCTCGACGACCAGCTTGGAGTCCATCCGCACGTCAACGGTCTCGGCGTTCAGCTCCCGCGCCGCCCGCAGCCCCGCGATCAGCCCCTGGTACTCGGCCACGTTGTTGGTGGCGACACCGAGGAACCCCTTGCGCTCGGCCAGCGTCTCGCCGGTGAGCTTGTCGCGGACGACGGCCCCGTACCCGGCCGGCCCGGGATTGCCCCGCGACCCGCCGTCTGCCTCGACGATCACCTTCACCGGCGGCCTCCTCTGCTGCGTTCTCAACCTATCTCGTCAGCGGTGGAGTCGTGCCGGCACGGCTGCGGGACCCCCGTGCAAGGGGCCGTTCGGGGGTCATCTATGATTGAGCGGCAAGTCTGGGTGGCGGAATGGCAGACGCGCTAGCTTGAGGTGCTAGTCCCCGCAAGGGGGTGGGGGTTCAAGTCCCCCCTCGGACACTGGCTTTATCCCTACCAACGGGCCGGATGCTCGCATCGAGCATCCGGCCCGTTGCGTTGTAGACGATTTCTACATTCAGCGCCTCATACAGTCTTTGCAGCTCGTCGGGGTCTGCCCGCCTGATTACCTTCCTCACGTCACCGAGCGAATCAATCATCGCGTGGATCTCGGCGGCACTTCTTCCAACGCGTTTCGGCACCCCGCTCAGCTCGGCTTGAGCCGCCGCGCGCTTCTCCTGCGCTTCGTTGATTGCCTCGACGAGTGCGGATGGGTCGATACCTG
Source organism: Lentzea nigeriaca (assembly GCF_016907955.1). GTDB lineage: Bacteria > Actinomycetota > Actinomycetes > Mycobacteriales > Pseudonocardiaceae > Lentzea > Lentzea nigeriaca. The sequence continues at coordinate 41,020 of NZ_JAFBCX010000008.1, forward strand.
CCGCTATGGCGTCCTGGAATCGCCGCAACTTCGCCTCTGCATCGACGAGCCGTTGCCTCGCAGCAGCATGGTTAGGCGTGCCGGTCTCGCCGTTGTCCTGAGACGCGAGGAGAGCCGCCAGCGATGAGTGAGATGGACCACGACGACGACCCCAACAGCGGCGATGGCCACCACGCCACTCCGACTGCCAGCACCACTCGGAGAACTCGGCGGCGCCGCATAAGTCAGCCCGCCACTCCGATCGATCGCACCAGCCGGATCAACGCTGCTACAGCCTCTAAGAGATCTGATCTCACGTACGCCGGCAGCAATACTCCGCGACGCCGTGCGGGACTGTCCGGCATGGTACTGGCAGAGCTTCGCGAGCTGGCCACTAAACTCGGCATCACCGGTGTCGCAGGAATGCGCAAGGCCGACCTGATTGCAGCCATCAAGAACCAACAAGGCCGTTCAACAGTTCCACATCCGTCGAAGGCCGAACCCGAGGACACGGAGCTCAAGCCCGAGACTGTAGAGGAGGTTTCCGATGAGGAAGCCCCGAAACTCGAGAGCGAAACCGTGCGGCGCACCAACCTGGTGCCGATCGGTCGTGTCGCAAGTCAGATGACGGGATGGGCCACCAGGTTGCTGCCGGACGACACCCGCGCGAGGTACGAAGAAGAATTCAACAGCGAGTTGTACTACCTCGCCGCCGATGGGATCTCGCGCTGGCGGCAGGCGGTTCATGCGGTTCGGCTACTGACGAGGTCGATTCCACTTCGCATGGCCACCAAGGCAACCGGGGAGCGCGCGCTGTGAACACTTCGAAACCCTCACCGCCCGGGCTGATCGGATACATGCTGGACGATGACGAGCGCACTCGACGCGCACGCACCCTGCTGTGGCCAGTTGCGGTCATCCTCCTGGCCTTCGCCGTTCTCATCACTCACTCGCCCGCTGCCGGTGGCACCCTTGCTGGGATCGCCGGCGTTATCAGCGCCTGCCGCACATTGATTCAGAAACGGCGAAATGCAGGACTCACCCCTCCGTCGCCGACGGCCCGCAATGAGACTTAGAGCGAGTGGTCACCGCGCATCCGTCGCGGCAGCCAAGCCGCGCCCAACCTTGCCCCGTCCTATCCAACGAGACTACGACGGATAGGCCGCTTCAGGTCGATGCACGTGAGGGTGGGACAGGCTTGCCGTCCCCGTCCCACCTCAGTGGATCAAGGTGTCCGCACAGGTAGATGTGCGATGCAACCCGTCCTTGGAGGCCGTCCCAGCCGCTGGGCCGTAGGACGACCGGGAGGAGGCAACGACCAGGCTCAGGCTAGGTCGAGGCGTGTGCTTAGCGAGCAAGTCCCCTCTCGGACAACAACGCCGAAGGGCGGACGCTTCCAGCGTCCGCGCTTCGGCGTTGTTGGACTACCTCAAGCAGGACGGCCATGGAGCACACTGCGGACGTGATCGACATCAGTGTCAGGTTCTCCCCGATGCCCAACGACACCTCTAGCGTCACGCTCGGCTCAACCTGGTTCTCGTAATACCGGTGTGGTGCCGAACCACAACCCATCGGATTGCCGACCGAAACTCGGCCTCCGCTACCAGGCGCACTTCAGCCTGGCGACCTTGCCGAGCCCACATAAGGCCAGACCGGATGCGACCACGACCACGGCCGTGCCTGCACCGACCAGTATGACGTCCGCGTCACCAGATCGAGGTGGCCAGATAGATCGCCACCCCTTCCCGGGAAGGGCCGGTGGCACGAACCGGTCACCCCCTGTAACTCAGGGTGCCGCCATCGCGATGAAGTAGTACCGACGGGGAGGATGGTATGGCAGAACTGGCACTCGCCCATCGGCAGCAACTGGTATCGATGCTGCGTTCAATGCCTGTGCTGGCGACTGAGCAGTCCCGGCGAGACATGCTCGAACTCTCAGGCCTCTCCGATGTAGCGCCCAACATCGACGTGTCCGGTTCACCGTTCGAGGCTGTCAACACCATCGTCAACCACCTGCTGGCTTACGGCCGCCTGCCTGGGGGCCCACATGCGCTGGGCCTGTTCCTGAATCTACTCAAGGGATTCGCCGGTCAGGAAGGCCAGGTTTTCCTCGCCGACTTGCTCGACCGCTACGACCTGATGACCCCGATTGCACTGTCGCCTGATATCGCCTCGTGGCGTGGATCCATCGCCGACGTCGCCGAGAAGATCATCCGCTCTAACACGTTGCGGCCGATCGCGTTCCTCTCGGCCGCGGTGGCGGTGTCGCGCTCTGTCGCCTACCTGGAACTCAACACCGCGAAGCTCAGCTGGTCAGGCTCCGGCTTCCTGGTCGGACCAGACCTGCTGCTCACAAACAACCACGTCCTTCCGGACGCCGAATGTGCCGCACGCACCACGTACCGTTTCAACTACCAAGACGACGTCGACGGCAGGCCCGAGATTCATCACGACTTCCAGGCACGGCCAGATGGAATTTTTCACACCAGCGAGAGCCTCGACTATGCACTCGTTCAACTCGACGGACGCCCTGGCGACAATTGGGGGTACTTGCCCCTGCGGGCGTGTCAAGTGGCGGTGGGTGATCGCGTCAACGTCATCCAGCATCCGGGAGGGCAGCCAAAGCAAATCGCCATGCGGGACAACCTCGTCGAGTACATCGGGGGCGGCGTGGTGCAGTATGTGACTTCCACTTTGCCGGGTTCGTCTGGAGCACCCGTGCTCACGGATGATTGGACGGTTTGCGCTGTACACCACGCAGGCGGAATGATTATCGAGCCAACCACGCAGCGTAGATTCTTTCGCAACGAGGGAATCCTGATCAGTGAAATTCTTCACGACCTTCCAGATCACGTGCGCGCTGCGTTACCCGATACCGACGTCCGATTGGAGCAGAATCCCGGATGACCACGCATCACCCCCTGAAACTCCAGTGCCCCAACTGCGGAAACAATTTTACGGTCGACGCCCTCACCAGTTACACCAGAATGGGTACGGACACCGACTTCCGACCGCGTACGGCTGGCGCCGACATCCTGGAATACCTCATTCACACCTGCGCGAGTTGCGGGTTCAGCGGTCACGACACACACTTTTCCGGCGAGATATCCCGCGAAGCAGCTCGATTGATCAATGAACGCCTCACCCCGCTGGTCCGCGACGAACGGAGCACTGCTTCGCGTCGCTACGAGTACGCCGCATGGATCGCAGAATGGCGCAGGCAGGGTGACAGAGCCGTGGCGGACTACTACCTGCGTGCCTCTTGGTGCTGCCGAGAGAGTTTCGGCGAAGTCCGCGACGACCAGGGCACCTACTACCGCAACAAGGCCATTGAGCATTTCGAACGCGCCATCGACAACGATGAGTGTGGTGACAACACCATTGCGATCATCTATCTCATAGGTGAGCTGCATCGCCGCAGCGGCGCGTTCGACGAAGCCAGGTCATGGTTCGTCAAGGCCGAGACGCTGGCCCGCAGCAACGAAGGTCAGAAGTGGGTCGCTGACATCGCGATGAGACAAGCTGAGCTGGCCGCGCGAGGCATTGCTGGCGGCACCGACACCGAAAGCTGAGCACGACCATGCTGAGGGCCAGCCACCGCCGCCGAGCCAGCGAGCTACTGAAACGCGTGCCCGAGATGCACGTGCCTGGTGCGCGATGGGCGATGCTGACGAATGCAGGGCTTCCTGCTGGCCTCTTGAACGAAGTGCGCTATCAGGGCTCGACCTCCGAGTTCATAGCCGATCTCGTGCACCGCTGCGGCGAGTACGCAGCGGATACCATCGACGGACCGCCGATTATCCGGGTGCTGCACGGAACAGCGGCCATTGCCGGTGAGGAATTGCGAGCCGAACTCATCGATCTGGCCGATGCCATAACACAGCCGGGACGAGCAACTCCGGAGGATTTCGCCGATGCCTTGGCCCTCGACGCTTCCGACTCCACAGGGCTGAGCCCATACCGGGCAATCGACCGGCTATTCGTTCCACCCAAGCAGTACGACCGCATCCGCCAGGTGCTGGCGAAACAGCACGCCGTGGTGATCCTCGGCGATCCGCACATGGGGAAGACCTACAGCGCGGTGCGACTGTTGTGGGAGTTGTATCGAGATGAAGGACGCCCACCTCGATGGATCAACTCCAATCGGCTGGCCACCGCGCTTCAGTCACCGGAAGGCAACTTCGAGACCCAGATCAAACAACTATTCCCAAAAGGAAGCGCAGTCTACCTCGAGGACCCGTTCGGCACGACCGTCCCACTCGATATGCGAGACTTCGTGGACAACCTCAAATCGTTCTTCCGGATCGTCAAGAACTCCGACGTACGCGTGGTGATCACGTCACGCTCACACGTGTTCAACCAGGCGATCCCCAATCTGCTAGCCGACTACGTCGTAACATTGAGCCAGCAACTGGTGCTCGACAAGTCGTATGATCAGGAAGATCTATTCGAGTTGATTGAGCGCTACCTTCGCGAGTACCGAGTTGCCTGGCGCCACCAGGCGACACCAGACATAATGACGGCCGTGGCCGCAGAATTGCGCGCACCACACAACATCGCACTGTTCATCACAGCCACTAGGAATGTCAAGAAGATCAAGGAGGCGCTCACCGAGCTGCCTTCGTACCATGACATCGTGGAGCAATTCGCCCTGACGTTGCGCGATTTTCCGCTGTGGCAGCACGGATTTCTGTGCACATCGTACTTCTTCTCGAGTTTCGACGTCAACATCGACATCACTCGCAGGCTCTTCGAGGACGCCCTGGCGGAGGGAGACTTCGGCCGACCCGAGCTGGTGTCGTGGGATCGTGCCGTACTTGAGCTGGCCGATTACGTCGAGGTCAGGGATACCTTTTCTCACACTTTCGTTTCCCTACGCCATCCGTCGATCGAGGAAGCGTTCGACCAGCGAGTCCGAGCCGACCCGCAGCTGCTTGAGTTGGTACGGCTGCTACTCGTTCGTGCCGCGAGTTCGAGTGAACAGTCGGTAGCGATAGCGGCGCTCCGCTGCTTTGTGCACTACAGCGATCGTTATTGGCTGACGACATGGGGCCCCAGGTTCTTCAGCGGGCTGTTGGATAGACCGAATCCGTACCTACGGGAAGTGACACGTCTTCACGTCATATCTGAGAGCCACCACCTACCGGCCGAGCAACGCGAAACGCTGCACGCCCACGCCGAAACCACCTGGAACGACCGCTTTCTCATGCGCCTGCTCATCGGCGCCCCGGTGAGCTCTGCACGGCGCGGACGCCTCGTGCGGCGACTGGCGACAACCTGGGACGATTGGGTCCGCTACCAGCTAGCCCGCCAGATCCGCTTCCTCCAGGACAGGGACGAGTCGGCATCGACACTCCTCATACTCCTCGATGACCAGTCACCCACGGTGGCGAAGGCAGCAATCGCGTCTTTGGTCTCGTTGGGCTTCGAAGAAGAAGCCAGAGCGAAAGCACCCGCGAAGCTCCGTGCATACCTTGAGAGCTAGGTCCCGTTGCCGACTGCTGCGGCTACGGCGGTGCAGCTTATGACTCGTCGCGCCCCAAGCCGCACGTGAAAGTGCCGGTATAGGCCAGTCCAGCCCAAACCGTCCTGCCGAGCCGTCCGCACACGTGCAGACGCGGGGCCGGCGGGGACGAATCGAACTGGCACCCTTAACGCGGCGTAAGGCGTGTGCTTAGCGAGCAAGTCCCCCCTCGGACACGTACGTTGAACACACGCAGAGAGGTCGTCCAATAGACGACCTCTCTGCTATGTCGTGCCTGAGTTCAACTCCGAGATCCTCGTAAAGTCTCGCGAGCCTTTCCGGCCTTTCCTTCCGTGATGATCGTCGTCACATCCTCGAGCCCGTCGAGCCGCGCTTGGACTTGGGCGGAGGAACAGCACGCGGCGGCGAGTGCCGAACCGAGGCTTGCCCGCACCGACAACGCTCACTGCTGCCGAGAGTTCGGGAACCCTCAGATCCAGGTTGTGCTCAGCGCCGCGGGTGACGGCGCAGCCAGTGCTCGACGGTGGTCATCATGCCGCGATGAGCGAGGTCGAGGAACTGCGCCATCTCCGCCATCCGGGCGCCCGCCGGCGTGTCGACTCCGAGTACCTCGGCACCGTGCCTGGCCTCCTGCGCCCAGAGCAGGATGGATTGCGCGTTGGTGGTCCACGCGTGCACGCCGAGGTGCCGGTCCAGCAGATACCGGTCGCGCCGGCCGCGCGCAGCGCGTTCCCGCCTGAGCAGACCGATGTGCTCCAGCGGCTGGATCGCCTTGGATATCGAGCCGGGGCTGACCTGCAGCCGCTGTGCCAGTTCTGCGGCGGTTCGGCCCTTCGTGTCGCTGGTGAACAGGCTGACCAACACGCGGGCCATCATGCGGGGAAACCCGGTCTGGACCATCTGCTCGGTGAACCGCTCCTCGAGCGCGCGTACCACCTGTGCATCACGTCCGTCGTCGAGGTCACCGGGCCGCGGCGCCGGTGGGGTCGGCCGGCAGCGACGGGCGCGTTGGCCGGTGGCCCGCTGGGCTCGATCCGCGCGGTAGCGCTCGGGGCCGCCGTTCCGGGCAACTTCCCGGCTGACCGTCGACGTCGGCCGACCGAGCCGCCGCGCGATCTCGGTGTACCCGAGTCCCTCGGCCAGCCCCTCGGCGATGTCCTCGCGGTCCCGTTGGGTCAGGCGGCCTCCGGGCATGCGTGGTCCTTTCCCGCGTCACGGATACACAAGTGTGTGTTGCCGCGCAGTTCATTGCAACGTCGACCCCGGTTGCGTTTCCAATCAGGCCCATTGCAATCACGCTGATCACCCTTATTTCTCAGCGGAGTTCGACCCCGCGAGCTTTGCTGGTTCGAGAAACGCAAAGTAGCTTTCCGGTGCAGGAAACGAAGGGGGAAGTGGCGATGGGAATTGATGTTCACGGGTTCAGCCCGGTGCAGTGGACGGCGCTCATGACGCTGTACGCCAGAGCGCTGGACAGCCGCCGGCCGAAGTCGGTGCTGCACGACACGTTGGCCGACGAGGTGATCGGCAAGATCGACTACGACTTCACCGCGGTCAGGATCAACTCACTGGTCTGGGCAGGTGCCGTGCGCGCCAAGATCGTGGACGACATGACACGCCGATTCGTGGCCGCGCATCCCGACGCGATCGTGGTGGATCTGGGCGTGGGCCTGGACCACCGGAAGCACCGAGTCGAGACTCCGCCCACTGTGGACTGGTATGACGTGGACTTTCCCGAGATCATCGAGGCGCGGACCGAGGTGTTCGGCGAACACCCACGGGTGCATCCGGTCGACGCCGACGTGCGCGGCGTGAGCTGGCTGGACCGGATCCCGACGGAACGGCCGGCCATGATCGTCGGCGACGGCCTCGTGGCCTGGTTGTCCAACGGCGAGATCGAGGCCCTGCTCAAGCGGCTCGTCGCGCACTTCCACGCCGGCGAGATCGCCTTCAACGACTACGGCCGCCAGCAGGGGCGGCTCAACCGGTGGATCGGCGAGCACTACGGGCCGCCGATGATGCGGGCAGCACTCCGCGAGACGCCCTACGTCGGATTCGACGACCCGCACCTGCCCGAAAGGTGGGACGCCCGGCTGAAGCTGGCCGAGGAGGCCAGCACCATGCTCACGCCCGAGGTCGACATGCTGCCCCTGATGATGCGCACGGTCATCAAGATGAGCCGGCGCAGCGAGAAGGCGATCCGCAAGACCAGGGTCCTGCGCTACCGCTTCTGACCTTCGTGACCGCACAGTGCGGGTCTGCGCACGAGTTCCGTTCGAGCTGGGTGCCCGTCGCGTACGCGTGCCGGCCTCACCACAGACGCGACACGCGCGCCGATCCCCGGCCAGTGGTGGTGTGCTCACGGCCGGTAAGCCCAAAGCCGAGACGTCCCTTAGACGGAACAAAATGGGTCGGATGGGCTAACACTCGGGCCCCTGGGCCCTACATCCCTGGTGAGGACGGTGGCTACGGTCCGGTCCTCTCCTCACCTTCCGGGAGGTCCAGATGACCATCGACACCGATCTCGCCACGCTGCGTGCAGGGTTCATGGGGAACGTCAGCACACCGGGTGACAACGACTACGACGACGCAAGATCACTGTGGAACGGCATGATCGATCTCCGCCCACGGCTCATCGCCCGCTGCGAGTCGGCGGCGGACGTCGCAGCGGCCGTCCGTTTTGGGATCGACAGCGGCCTCGAGCTCGCGATCAGGGGCGGTGGGCACAGTTTCAGCGGCGCGTCCTGTGTCGAAAACGGGCTGATGATCGACCTCAGCCGGATGAACTCGGTCGCCGTCGACCCGGTGGCGAAGACGGCCGTCTGCGGGCCTGGCTGCACATTGGCCGACGTCGACGCCGCCACTCAGGAGCACGGGCTCGCGGTACCCGGCGGGACGGTCAGCCACACCGGGATCGCCGGGCTCACGCTCGGCGGTGGCTTCGGCTGGCTGACCAACGGGCACGGGCTCACGCTGGACAACCTCGTCGGCGCGGACGTGGTGCTGGCCGACGGGCGCCTGGTGCGTGCGTCGGCGGAGGAGAACCCGGACCTGTTCTGGGCGATTCGTGGTGGCGGCGGCAACTTCGGAGTCGTGACGTCGTTCGAGTACCGCCTGCACGAGGTGGGGCCGATGGTCAACCTCGGGATGTTCTTCTGGGACCTCGACCACGGCGGCGACATGCTGCGGCTGGTGCGGGAGATCGCGCCCTCGTTGCCGCGTTCGGCCGGTTCGCTGGTCGCCGCGCTGAACGCGCCGCCCGCGCCGTTCGTGCCGGAGCAGCACCACTTCGCTCCCGGCTACGCGTGCATGATCGCGGGGTTCGGCAGTGCGGAGGAGCACGCGCGGCTGGTCGCGCCGCTGCGGGACGCGGGGCCGCTGTTCGAGTTCGTCACGCCGATGCCGTACGTGGCGTTGCAGTCCATGATCGACGACAGTGCGCCGTGGGGGATCAACGCCTACGAGAAGGCGCTGAACGTGCCCGACCTCACCGACGACGTCATCTCGGTGATCACCGAGATGGTTCCGCTGAAGAACTCGCCGATGTCGATCATGCCGATGTTCCACCTGAACGGCGGGTACTGCGATCCCGGCGAGGACGACACGGCGTTCGGAGGCCGTCGTAACCCGATGTACGTCGTCAACGTGGCCGCTGTCGCACCGACACCCGACCTTCTGGAGCTGGACCGGGCGTGGGTGCGTCAGTGCTACGACGCGCTGATTCCGTGCGCGCGCGACACCGGCGTCTACGTCAACTTCATGGCCGAGTACGAGGAGGACCGCGTGCGTGCCGCGTACGGTCCGGCAAAGCACGACCGGCTGGCTCGGCTCAAGGCTGCCTACGACCCCGGCAACGTCTTCCACCGCAACATCAACATCAAACCTGCCTGACGCGCGCCTCGGACATCAGCGTTATTCACCCCACGGGGTTGACGGAGACATCAGCTTCGTGGGGTTTTGCTGGAGCCCGTGCCGGATGCCCTGGTGCACGGCGATCTCGGCGGGTCCGACGTGCACTGGTCGGCGGACGGGAAGCTGCTCGGCATCCTCGACTGGGACATGGCCGTGCCCGCCGACTCCGCCATCGATGCCGCCCAGATGGCCTGGGCACGGCTGGGACAACGTCCGTCGCGCCGTCTCCGCCGACACCTACCGCCGTGCCCGCACGTGGGACGCCCTGTTCGGCGTCGGTCACCTGGTCGCCACCATGAACGGCCGGCCCATGACCAGCCCCGACGGCTTCGTCGCCGCGATCGTCCCCTGGCTGGAGGCCAACGCCTCCTGAGGTGAGCCGGGGGAGGATCTGTCATCCTCGCTCCATGTGCCGGACCCGCTCCTGGCGCGTGGTGATCGCGGGGCTCGTCGTGGCGCTCCCGCTGCTCGGTTGCGAGTCGGCACCTCCCGCCCTCGCGTGGACGGACTGCGGCCAGCTGGTCCCGGACGGCGGCGACAAGTTCGACGTCGGCTGCACCACCCTGGCCGTGCCGCTCGACCACAACGCCGCGGGGAAAACCATCTCGCTCAAGCTGATCCGCATCCGTCACCGGCAGCAGACCGACCGGATCGGGTCGCTGCTGATCAACCCCGGCGGACCGGGAGCGAGCGGGGTCGAGTTCGCCGGCGGCTTCGTGACGAGGGCTTCCGAAGATCTGCTGAAGAGGTTCGACGTCATCGGCTTCGACCCTCGTGGCGTCGGTGAGTCAGCGCCCGTCCGGTGCAACGACGACGTGGACCTCGACCGCGCACTCGACTTCAACGAGGACATGCGCGCGCCCGCGACCCGTGCCGTGATCGAGAACGAGTTGCGGCGGGTGACGGCGTCGTGCAAGGCGCGGCTGGGCGACTCCGCCCAGTTCTTCAACACCGAGGCCACCGCGCGCGACATGGACCTCATCCGGAGCGCGGTCGGCGACGCGAAGCTGACCTACGCGGGCTTCTCCTACGGCGCCAAGCTGGGCGCGACGTACGCGCACCTGTTCCCCGGCACGGTGCGCGCGCTGGTGCTCGATGCACCGTCTTTTCCGCTCGTCGACGACAACTCCACGGCCGAGCGGCAGCTACGCGGGTTCGAGGACGCCTTCGACCAGTTCGCGCGGGACTGCGCGACCCGGCCGTCGTGCGCCGAGCTCGGTGACCTGCGGGCCCTGCTCACCGACCTGATCGCGCAGGCTAAAACCAGGCCTCTCACCCACGAGAACCCGGACGACCGGCGCCGCACGTCCGGCGGAACGATGATGTTCGGCGTCATGTCCGCCCTCTACGACAACGCGCGGTGGCGCCCGCTCGAGGACGCGCTGCGGCTGGCGAGGCAGGGAGACGGCACCACCTTCTTCGACCTGGCCGACGCGGGGACCGGACGCCGGCGCGACGGCACGTTCCCCAACACCTTCGACGCGTCGTTCGTGATCGGCTGCAACGACGGGGCTGTGGTGCGCAACGACGACGAGGTCGCGAGCACGGCCGTGCGGTGGTCTGGGGAGTTCCCGTTGTTCGGTGGATATCTGGCCCATGGCCTGTACGGCTGCCGGTTCTGGGACGTGCCGCGGCATCCGCTGGTGCGGCCGGACGCGCCGGGCGCACCGCCCGTGCTGGTGATCGGGACCCTCCACGACCCGGCGACGCCGTACCAGGGTGCCGTCGACCTCACCGCCGCTCTCGGCACCGGCGTGCTCCTCACCTGGGAGGGCGAGGGGCACACCGCCTACCTGCGCTCGCCGTGCGTCGACCGGGTCGTCGACGACTACCTCGTCAACGTGACGGTGCCCGAGGCCGGACGCCGTTGCCCTGCCTGATCCGAACGCCGACCACGCGCGGACCGCCGCGAAGAGGGGAGTTCCACGGCCATGGCGACGGCGATGACCAGCGGCGAACCGGGGGCGGAGGTGGCGCGTTCGCGGTCTCCGACGTCGCCGACCTCGTGGGATCGCTCGTCGACAAGACGCTGACGCACATGGTCGGCATCTTCAACCGGCTGGTCGAGGCGCTGGGCAAGACGCAGGGCAAGACGCTCGAGGTCAGGGGCATGATGAGCGACATCAAGCCGCGGGAGGGCCCGACCGGCGCCGGGCCCCGCACGTCACTGGCGGGGCTCTCCGACGCGGACCAGGATCGCGCCGCACTCCTCGCAGCGCACGACCTCGTCTGCGGCCGCTTCCTTCACCTTCGAGAGCGCGCTGCGGTCGAGCTCGATCCGGCACGCGCCGCAGCGGCGGGACTGGAACGGCGCCGCGCCGATGCCTCGCTGCTCACGCTGGCGGTCGTAGAGCTTCAACAGGTCGTCCGGGAAGCCCTTGGCCATCACCGAGCGATCCGCGGTGCGCCTGGTCTCGGTCGACTCCAGGTCGGCGAGGGCGGCGTCGCGGCGGCTCGTGGCGGCCTCCAGCGCCTCGCGGGCCTTGTCGAGCTCCACGCGGGCGAAGGACACGTCCGCCTCGACGGCCTCACGGCGTTCCATCAGCTCGAGCAGGTCGTCCTCGAGGACGCCCTGACGGCGCTGCAGGGTGGCGAGCTCGTGCTCCAGGTCGGTGAGCTGCTTCGCGCCGACCGAGCCGGACTGCATCAGCTTGCGGTCGCGCTCCTCACGGGCGCGCACCTGGTCGATCTCGGTCTCCTGGCGCTTCACGTCGCGGTCGAGGTCGCCCAGCGTCGTCTCGACGGCCACCAGCGCGTCCTGCTTCGTGCGGACCAGCTGCTCGGCGTCGGCGATCTCCGCGATCTCCGGCAGCGTGCGGCGACGGTGGGTGACACGCGCCAGTTCGGCATCGACCTCGGCGAGGTCGAGCAGCCTGCGCTGCACTGCGGGATCGGCTTTCACGCATGTCCTCCTGCTGCTGATCTCGTCGCACCGACTGTCCACGGATCGGTCCGGCGGGTGGAGACGAGTACGTCGACCCTACCGCCGAACGCCTCTCTCAGGATCTCCGCCGCCTGCTCGCACCACGGCCACTCGCTGGCCCAGTGCGCGACGTCGACCAACGCGGGGCCGCCGGACTCGACGTGCTCGCTCGCGGGGTGGTGGCGCAGGTCGGCCGTCACGTAGGCGTCGACACCGGCACGCTGCACGGTGCCCAGGAAGCTGTCGCCCGCGCCTCCGCACACCGCGACCCGCTTGATCAGGCGTTCCGGGTCGCCGGCGGCACGCACGCCCTGCACCGTGGCGGGCAGCGCGTCGGCCACGCGCTGGGCGAAGACCCGCAGCGGCTCGGCCTCTGGCAGCTCGCCGATGCGACCCGAACCGGTGTCCTCCGGCAGGTCGGCGGGAGCGGGTTCGAGCGGTCCGGCGACCGTGAGCCCGATGGCTTTCGCCAGCGCGTCCGAGACACCGGGCAGAGCGCTGTCCGCGTTGGTGTGCGCGCAATACAAGGCGGCGCGGTTCCGGATCAGCTTGTGCACCAACGCACCCTTGGGGTCGTCGGCTGGAACTCCGTTGACGCCGCGCAGAAGCAGCGGGTGGTGCGCCAGCACGAGCTGCGCGCCGCGCTCGACCGCCTCGTCCACAGTGGACGAGGTCGGGTCGACGCAGACCAGGACGCGCGTGACCGCCTCGGCCGGATCACCGCACACCAGCCCGACCGCGTCCCACTTCTCGGCTGCCTTCGGCGGATACGCGGACTCCAGCACCGCGATCACGTCGGCGAGCTTCACGCCAGTTCCTCCATCACTACCCGCAACGCGTCCACGAACACCGCGAACTCCTCCGGCGGCCGGATCGCCACACGCAGGTACGTGTCGTCGAGACCGGGGAACGTGTCGCAACGGCGTGCCGCGATCCCCTTGTCCCGCAACGCCTCGCGCGTGCCCCTCGGCACCCTGATCAGCATGAACGGCGCTTTCGGCGGCACGACGACCACGTCTTGGAGCTGCTCCAAGGCGTACGCGGCGTGCTCGGCGGCCTCCAGCGCGAACCGGCGCGAGGCCTCCAGCGCCTCCGGCTCACAGCACGCGGTGATCGCTTCGAGCGTCAGGCTGCCGACGGGCCAGTGCGGGCGCCCGTGGGCCAGTTTCGCGAGCGTCTCCGGGTCGCCGAGGAAGTAGCCGGCCCGCAGCCCGGCGAGGCCCCAGGTCTTGGTGAGGCTGCGCAGCACCAGCACGTCCGGGTCGTGCGCGAGCGACTCCGGTTCGCCGGGCACGGCGTCCATGAACGCCTCGTCCACGACGAGCTTGCCGGGCAGGGCCTTAATGTCTTCGCGCGAGTGCAGCACCGACGTGGGATTCGTCGGATTGCCGATGACGGTCAGATCGACGTCCACTCGCGTCGGGGACAGCGTGAAGTCGCCGTCGAGCAAGACGTGCTCGACCGGAATTCCGGCGTCGCGGAACGCCACTTCGGGCTCGGTGAAACCGGGGTGGACGATCGCGACCCGGCGCGGCGAGAGCTTCGGCAGCAGCGCGAAGCCCTCTGCGGCACCGTTGAGCAGCAGAACCTCGTCGGGAGAGCGCCCGTGGCGGCGTGCGACGGCCGCACGGGCGCGCTCCTCGGCGAGCTTCGAGGGATAACGGCCGAGATCGCCGAGCGCCGCGGCCAGCCGTTCGCGCAGCCAAGCGGGCGGGTGCGGCACCCGCACGTTGACGGCGAAGTCGGCGAGGCCAGGTGCGGCGTCGACGTCACCGTGGTGGCGCAGGTCCGGGCTGGTCATCGCCGGAATTCTAGGCGACCAGCTCAGAGGACCGCGTCACTGCATGTAGCGGCGGAGCTCGGTGAGGTGGCTGATCAGCTCGTCCAGCTGGAACGCGTCGAGCTGCGCGGACTCACCGGGCGGGGTGCGGAAGCAGACGCGACCCTTCTCGTTGAGGTACACCTCGAACGCACGACGGCGCCCGAGGGCGTCGGTGCACCCGATGATCTCCCGTTGCGGGGGCACGTCGGTACCAGTCTGCATGGGCGGCCTCCATGTCGTTTGTCCGTACATCTTGCGACAGCGGTTGAGCGTTACCGTGTGGCGGTGAAGGTCGCCTTTGTCTGCACCGGCAACATCTGCCGGTCCCCCATGGCTGCGCTCGTCTTCCGAGAATGGCTGTCCCGCGAAGGATTGTCGTCTTTGGTCACCGTGTCCAGCGCGGGCACCGGTGGGTGGCACGTCGGCGACCCGGCCGACCCCCGAGCGTTGAAGACGTTGGCGGACAACGGATATCCGACCGACCACGTGGCCGCCCAGGTCTCTGACCTGCACTTGGACGCCGACCTGCTGGTCGCGCTCGACACCGGTCACCTGCGGGCGCTGCGTCGGATGGCCGGTCCGGACCGGATCAGGCTGCTGCGCTCGTTCGACCCGGACGCGGACGGCGTGGACGTGCCGGATCCGTACTACGGGGATCGGTCGGGGTTCGAAGAAGTGCTGGTCATGATCGAGGCAGCCATGCCGGGGATGATCGCGTGGGTCCGCGAGCAGCTGTGAGGACGAAGCACCAGTCACCGCAGGTCACCGCTGCCGAGGCGGCCGGCCTGCGGTGGCTGCGCGTCGAGGGCGGCCCGCCGGTTCCGCTCGTGCACTCCCACGACGGCGGCCGTCTGGTGATCGACGAGGTCCCGCACGGCTCGCCAAATCTTCAGGCAGCCGTGACCTTCGGACGCCGTCTGGCGACCCTCCACCTCGCCGGCGCCCCCGCGTTCGGCGCCCCACCACCCGGCGGCCCGCGCGACGCGACGATCGGGATGGCCCCGATGGTCAACGAGCCCGCACCGTCGTGGCCCGAGTGGTTCGCGTCACAACGCATCCAGCCGTATGCCGAGATGGCCGGCATCGACATGAGCGAGGTCTGCGCGCGCATCACGTCGTTGGCCGGTCCGCCGGAGCCTCCCGCACGGCTGCACGGCGACGTGTGGAGCGGCAACGTGCTGTGGGGCGCCGACGGCCAGGTGTGGCTGATCGACCCCGCGGCCCATGGCGGGCACCGAGAGAGCGACCTCGCGATGCTCCAGCTCTTCGGCTGCCCGTTCCTCGACCACGTGCTGGGCGCCTACCAGGAGGTGGCTCCGCTGGCCGACGGCTGGCGTGAGCGCGTCAAGCTGCACCAGCTGTTCCCGCTGCTCGTGCACGCCGTGCTGTTCGGTGGCGGATACCGGTTGGAAGCCTTGGCTGCGGCACGCTCGGTTTTGCGAGGATGAGGTCATGGACCTGACTGGGTGGACGTGGCTGAACGAGCCGCGGAAGTGGTCGACCGATCCCCTGACCGTGCACGCCGACCCGTCGTCGGACTTCTGGCGCCTGACCGGCAACGGCGTGATCCGGGACAACGGCCACCTCTACGGCGTGACGCTGGCCGGTGACTTCACGATCACCGCGACGTTCAGCGGCGAGTACGCGGCCCAGTACGACCACGCCGGGGTCGGGCTGGTGATCGACGGCGAGAACTGGATCAAGGCCGGGGTCGAGGTGTTCGACGGGAAGTTGCAGGCCAGCACGGTCGTGACCAGGGGTTTCTCGGACTGGAACCTGGCGCTTGTCGACGAGTTCGAGCGGTTCACCGTCGTCGCCGAGCGCAAAGGTGACGCGGTGTGGGTGCGGTACGGCGTTGATGGCGAGGAGCCGGTCAACGTGCTGCGGAAGGCCTACTTCCCGCCGCAGATCGAGACCAAGGTCGGGGTCATGGCCGCGTCGCCGGAAGGTGAGGGGTTCGTGACCCAGTTCCACGAGGTCCAGGTCACGCATCTACCGTGAAGTTGTGCGCTTCAAGTTCCTCCTCAGGCCTGGCTGGCTGGCGCTGACTCTGGCCGTCTGGGTGTTCGCGGGTGCCTGCGTCTACTTCCTGTCCCCGTGGCAGTTCGGCCGCAACGACGAGCGCCAGGCGCAGAACGCCGCCATCACCAAGTCGCTGAAGAGCGACCCGGTGCCGTTCGGCACGCGGCACGACGAGTGGCAGAAGGTCGAGATCAAGGGTCGCTACCTGCCGGAGCTGGAAGCGCTGGCCCGGCTGAGGACCGTGCAGGGTGAGGCCGCGTTCGAGGTCATCACGCCGTTCAGGACCACGACCGGCCACACGGTCCTGATCGACCGCGGGTATGTCCGGCCCGTCAACGGCATCAAGCCGCCGGACTTCGCGAAGCCGCCCGCCGACGAGGTCACGATCATCGGGCTGGCCAGGCCCAACGAGTCGAACGAGCAGCCCGCGTTCCAGCAGGACGGGCGGCGGCAGATCTACTCGATCAACAACAAGGCGGTCGGCGAGAACATCGAGCCCGGCTACTACCAGCTGATCGAGAACCAGCCGGGGGCGCTCGACACGTTGCCGTTGCCGCGGCTCGAGTCGGGGCCGTTCTTCTCCTACGCGCTGCAGTGGATCGCGTTCGGGGTCATGGCTGTCGGCGGGTGGCTGTACTTCACCATTCGCGAGGCACGGCCGGGTGGCGTGCTGCACGAAGGGCCCAAGCGGAAGAAGTCGATCGCCGAGCTACTTGCGGAAGAAGGCGATGAGGGCGCTGACGAACGCGGCCCCGAAGCCGACGACGCGGGACAGCTCGACCGCACGCGTCACGTGACCTGAGTCCGGGTTGCGGCCGTGGCCGAGCACCGGGCGTTCCTCGACGCCGTGGGAGTAGACGGTCCGGCCGCCCAGGCGGATCTCCAGCGCTCCCGCGAAGGCCGCCTCGACCTGGCCCGCGTTGGGTGACGGGTGTGCCGACGCGTCGCGGCGCCAGGTTTCCAGCGCCTGCGAGGCCGAGCCGCCGACGACAGGGGCGCCGCCGACCGTCAGCAACGCCGCCAGCCGTGACGGCAGCAGGTTCAACAGGTCGTCCAGGCGGGCGGAGGCCCAGCCGAAACGCAGGTAGCGCGGGGACTTGTGGCCGACCATCGCGTCCAGCGTGTTCGCCGCGCGATAGCCCAGCAACCCGGGAACTCCGAAGGCCGCGCCCCAGAACAGCGGCGCCACGACGGCGTCCGAGGTGTTCTCGGCCACGGATTCGACGGTGGCGCGCGCCAGGCCGAGCGTGTCCAGGCGGGCGGCGTCGCGGCCGCAGAGGTGCGGCAGCCGCGCGCGAGCGGCCTCCAGGTCGCCCGAGTCCAGCTCGCGGCCCATCGAGGTGCCCTCGGCCGCCAGGGAACGGCCGCCCAGCACCGCCCAGGTCGCCACGCCGGTCGCGAGCGCCTGCGTCAGCCAGTGGCGGCGGGAAGCACGTTCCACGGCAACGCCGAGGGCCACGGTTCCGCCGACCAGCGCGGCCGTGTAGGCGACGCCGGCCGCCTGGGAGTCGGCGTACACGCGCTTCTCCAGCGCCGCGGCCGAGGTGCCGAATGCCGCTACCGGGTGAAATCGGCGTGGATCACCGAACACCGCGTCCGCGGCCACGCCCAGCAACAACCCCAACGCGCGCCCCGCGCCCACGGCATCCTCCCCAGCTCGCTGGAGGCACGGTAGCGCCGCATCGCCGAGGCGCGCGCATTAGGGTGGCCGGTCGTGGAGCACAAGCGGCTGAAGCTGTACGCCTATCTGGACGCGCGCGATCACCAGCGCACGTACCTGGCGATCATGCGGCTGTTCACCTCCACGCTGCTGGCGGATCTCAGCGCTGGTGAGGTCGCCGGAGCGCTGGCGGGTCAGGAAAGGGAAGGCCGCGTCGAACCCGGCGAGAGCCGCATCGAGAACGTCATCAACCGCCTCAAGCAGCTGGTCGAGTGGGGCAACCTCGTCCAGGGGCGGCGCGAGGTGGTGGCGGCCAGCATCGCCGAGTTCCAGCACGGCAGCGTCCGGTACCAGGTGTCGAAGCTCGCCGTCCGCGTGCAGCGTGACGTCGACGAGCTGCTCCGCGTTCCGGAAGGGGCCCGCGAGGTGTCCCGTGAGCTGCTGCCCGCCATCGAACGCGGCCTCAACGAGCTGGGCGGATCGCTGAGCGTCGCCCTGCTCAACGAAGGCGACAAGACCAAGGAACTCCTCGCCGAGCGCGTCACCACCCTGTTCCTGCAGCACGCCGAGCTCGCGGCGACGGTGCGCGACTTCTACGCCTACCTCGGCCAGGTCGTCACGAGGAACCACCTGGCGCCGGACGAGATCGCGGGCTTCCGCAACCTGCTCGTCGAGTACATCCAACGCGTCGTCGAGGACGTCCTGAAGTACACGCCCCCGATCGCCGAAGCCCTGGCCCGCCTCACCAAAGCCCGCTCCGAACTGCTCAGGCTGCTCAGCACCGACCTGGGCGCGAGCGTCGAACGTGCCCGCGGCCGCACGCCCGAGGACTGGCAGGAGCTGACGGACTGGTTCGTCGACCGGCCCGGCCGCCCGAGCCAGGTCACGGCGCTGCGCGAAGCCACCGCCCGCGCCATCGGCAGCCTGCTGGCGAGCGTGAAGCGGGCGACGTCCGGCGGTGGTCTGCTGCCGGGACGCCGCGCCGAACTGCTGAAGCTCGCGAGCTGGTTCGACAACTCGACCAGAGAAGAAGCGCACGAGATCTACGCGTCCGCGTTCGGCCTCTACAGCGCGCGACACCTCTCCCCCGCGCCGGAACACGACTCGGACAACGAGCGCACGCCGTGGCGCGACGGCCCGGTCTGCGACGTGACGGTCTCCGTGCGATCCCGCGGCGACCGAGGCGCGCGCGGCAGACCGTCGCGGATCCTCGACGACCCGATGACCGAGCAGTCGCTGCTCGCGGAAGCCCGTGAGGCCGACGAGCTCCGCGCGCGCCACGTCGCGGAACTCACCAGGGCCGCGGGGAATCTGGAGAACACCACGCTGACGCACGGCGCGCTGGAGGTCTTCTGCGAGCTGCTCACGCTCGCGATGGCCCAGCGCGACTCGCCGCAGGACAGCGGATCGGCCAGTGACCCCGTACGCGGCCTCAAACTCGAGATCGCCCACGGCACCACGACGCAGATCAAATCCGCCGCCGGAACGCTCACTCTGCACGACGCGACGGTGGCCCTGAAGCAATGAACCACTTGGACAACCTCTCCGACATCGACGCCGCCAACGTGGTGCGGTGCGCCAGAGCGTTGCTGCGCAGGCCTTTGCTGCGGTCCGACGGCCCGGACGGCGAGCTGCTCAGCCTCGTCTACCGGCACCGGGCCACGCTTCAGGACCTGTTCGCGGGCCTGCTCGGTTACCGGCTCGTGGTGGAACGCCGGTTCGCGCGCCTCTACAAGTCCGGCCCCGGCCACGACGACACCCGCGGCGTCCTCGGCATGTCTCCGCGGGCGTACGCGTATCTGGCCCTGACCCTCGCCGTGCTCACGGGCATCGGCCGGCAGACGCTGCTGTCCCGGCTCGTGGCCGACATCCGTTCCGCCGCGGTCGAAGCGGGCATCGACGCACCCGACGACGTCACCGAGCGACGGGCCCTCACGGCGGCGCTGCGCCACCTCGTTTCCCTTGGCGTGCTGCAGGAAACCGAGGGTTCGGTCGCGCAGGACATGATCCCGCAGGAAGCGCTGATCACGATCGACACGGACCTGCTGGGCCAGCTCGTCACCGGTCCGGTCGGCGAAGCCCAGAGCCCTGCCCACCTCATCGAGCTCGCGGCGCGGCCGGGTCCGCGCGGCGTCGAGCACGCGGTGCGGCGCAAACTGGTCGAGACGCCGTTGGTGCTCTACGCGGACCTGCCCGACGACCAGGCCGAGTGGCTGCGGCGCAACCAGCGCAAGGAAACCGCGTTGCTGGAACAGGCGTTCGGCCTCTACACCGAGTGCCGGGTCGAGGGCGTGCTCGCCGCCGATCCCGAGGACTTCCTGACCGACCTGTCGTTCCCCGGCGTCTCGACGGTCGCGCGCATCGCCCTGCTCGCGTTGCCGGACCTCGTCGAGGACGACTCGGAGGACCCGCCCGCGCGGCACGTCGTCGCCGTGGAACGGATCCGCGAGGTCTGCGCCCGTCTCGTCGAGGACTACCCCGCCGCGTGGTCCAAGCAGTTCACCGACGACCTCGACCGGCTGGTCGCCGAGGTGACGGAGTTGTTGCGCCGCATGGGTCTCGCGGTGCCGGTGGAGGAAGGCTGGTCCATCAGCGCGGCCGCACACCGCTGGCTGCCGGAACCCGACGGCGATCCAGAACGAGAACAACCGGAACCCGTCGTGGTGCCCGAAGTGCCGAGCTGGTCCCTGTTCGATGAGGAGAACGTGTCATGAGCAGGTGGCGGCTGCACCGCGGCGGCGTGGTCAACATCTGGCAGTACACCGAGCAGACGTTCGACTTCTCCGGCGGCCGCGCGATCTTCCAGGGCACCAACGGTTCCGGCAAGTCCCGCACGCTGGAGCTGCTGCTGCCGCTGTGCCTGGACGGCGACCTGCGCCAGCTCGGCTCGAAGGGCTTCGACACGGTCAGCATCCGGCGCCTGATGCTCGACGACTACGACGGCGGCCCGAACCGCATCGGCTACGCGTGGGTCGAGCTGATCCGCGAGGCCGCCGACCACTCGGGCAACGAGTACCTGACGTGCGGTCTCGGCGTGAAGGCGTCGAAGACCTCGCAGGCGATCACGGACTCGTGGCGGTTCGTCACGCCGATGCGCGTCGGCACGGAACTGCAGCTCGCCGGCCCGGAACGCGTTCCGCACGGCCCGGCGCAGCTGCGGGACATCATCGGCGCGGACTGCATGTTCGAGGAGCCGGCGTTCCGGGCGAAGATCGCCGATGCCGTCTACGGCGTGCCCGCGGCCCGGTACGGCGACCTGCTGCACCTGCAGCGGACGCTGCGCAACCCGGACGTCGGCCTGAAGGTGCTGGAAGGGCAGCTGGAGCAGATCCTGTCCGACGCGCTGCCGCCGCTGGACCAGACGATGATCGAGCAGCTCGCGACGTCGTTCGACGACCTGGAGTCGATCCGCGAGAACATCGTGCGACTGTCCTCTGCGGACAGTGCGCTGTCGACGTTCCTCAAGACCTACAGCGACTACGCGTTCGGCGGGCTGCGGTCGGCTTCGGAGCGGCTGGAGTCCGCCGAGAAGGCGGTCGCGAAGTTGCGGCGTGAGCAGACGAAGCTCTCGCGGGAGCTGGACGTCACGCGGATGGAGCGGGCGGCGTCCGAGCAGGCACTCGTCGACATGGAGACCGGGGAGCAGCAGGCCGAGGAGACCATCGCGGCGCTCAAGGAACTGCCGGCGTTCCGCGACCTGCAGGACCTCAAGACGCGCGAGAACCTGGTGGCGGAGAAGCGCTCCTCTGCCGTTGCGGCGTTGGAAACCGCCCACCGCCAGCGCGCCCAGGAGGATGCGGCCGTCGACAACGTGCTGCGCCTGCTGCGAAGGCTCGCCGAAGACCTGAGCGCCGCCGACGCGTTGAGCCACCCGTTGCGCGAGAACCTGCGCCTGGCGGGCATGGACCCCGACCTCGCGCCGGACGTGCCGCAGGTCCCGCCCGCCGAGGCCACCGCGACCACGGATTCCGTGCGTGCCAAGCCGGATCCCGAGGCAGAACCGCTGCCGATCGAACGCCGCGTGCCGCCCGCCGCCGCGACCGAGGACGTGCTGGCCGCGCTGACGTCGGTGATCGACCAGACCACGGCCATCGCTTCCCTTGCGCGCCAACGGGGTGCGCTCGCGCTGTCGTTGCACGAGCAGGCGATCGCGCTGGACGCCCAGCAGCGCGAGGTGGAGTCGTTGCGGCAGAAGGCCCGCGACGCCCAGCTCGGCGCGACCGAGTCGACGGCGTTGCGCAACCAGGAGATGCAGGAGCTGGCCGAGGTCGTGCAGGCCTGGCTGGAGCAGGTCGAGGCGTGGACGTCGAGCGGCCCGCTGCTCGACGAACGCCCTGCCGAGGCCCTGGTTCTGCCGCAGACCACCGATCCCGCCGCTGCCAAGGCGTTGAGCGCGAAGGCCCGCGAGTGGGTCGGCCCGCTGGTGCAGGCCGCCCGTGACGCCGCGCACGCGTTCACGAGGCAGCGCGCCGAGTTGCGCGCCCGCCTCGACACGCTGGACGAGGAGCTCGTCGGCCTGCGCTCGGGCAACGAGCGGGTGCCGGTGCCCGGCCCGTACACGTCGGCCGACCGGGATCCCGCTGTCGGCGCACCCTTCTACCGGCTCGTGGACTTCGCGCCGTCGCTCACCGACGACGAGCGAGCGGGGCTGGAGGCCGCGCTGCAGGCGAGCGGGTTGCTGGACGCCTGGGTGACCCCGCACAGCACAGACCTCAGCGACGTTCTGGCAGTCCCGCGGCCCGTGGTCGAAGGACGTTCGCTGGCCGAGTTCCTGGTGCCGGCCGTCGAAGGTTCGCCGGTGCCCGAGTCGCTCGTCGCCGACCTGCTACGCGCGGTGTCGCTGGACGACATGACCACGACCGGCGACTGGCGCACGGGCGTGCTGACCGGCCGGTGGACCAAGCCCGAGGCCGAGTTCATCGGCGCCGGTGCGCGGGAAGCCGCCCGTGGCCGCCGAATCGCCGCCCTGGAAGAGGAACTGGCCGAGCTGCGCGCCCAGCTCGGCACCGCGGAAGACGAACTGGCCCGCGCGCACGAGCACGTCGCCACGTGGGAGGCGCACGTCGCGGCGTTCCCCGGCGACGGCGAGCTGATCGCCAAGCACACCCGCGTCCAGGCCGCCGAGGAGTCCGCGGCACGGGCGCAGCAGCGCACGTTCGAGCTGCGCGACGCCCTGGAGAACGCCAACGCGCGGCTGGAAGCGGCGCAGAGCGAGCTGACCAGGCAGGCGGCCGACGCCGGGCTGCCCTCGGACACCGAGGGCCTGCGGCAGGCCCAGGCGGCGGCGTCGGAGGCCCAGCGCACAGCCGATCTGCTCGGCGACGCGGTGCGGAGGCGTTGCCAGGGCACGATCTCCGACCTCACGGACGCCTCGCACCGCTACCACGAGGCCGTGGCCGACCGGCAGACCGCCGAAGCCGACGCCGATGCCCGCTGCATCGACTACGCGGCCCAGGCGGGCACGCTGGCCGAGCTGACCGACGCGGTCGGCGGTGAGGCCAAGGAGATCAGCGAACAGCTGACGCAGCTCGAGAAGTCGCGCAAGAAGATGCGCGAGGACCTCAAGGGCGTGCGCGAGAGCATCACGACCGCACGTGAGCAGGCCGCGAAGCTGGAAGCGTTGCTGGAGAACAACTCCACACAGGTGGAGGAGGCCGCCGAGGCGCTGGAGCGTGCCACGGCGAACTTCTCGGCGACGGTTCGCGCGCCAGGACTGATCGCCGCCGCGTTCCCGGATCTGGCCGACGGCACCACCCAGAGCCGGACCGGCGAACCAGGCGACGACGAGGCCGCCCGGCAGCTCGCCGGCGCCGCCCTCGAAGCCGCTGTGCGCCAGGCGATCGCCGACGCGGGCGACCGCCGCGGCGGCACCGAGGCCACGGTGATCGCGAAGCTCCAGGCGTTGCAGACCTCGCTGGCGGGCAGCCACGACATCGCCGCCGAGCAGCACGCGGGCCTGCTGACCGTGACGGTGACCGGCGAGGAGGGTGCGAAGCCCGTCGCCGTGGCCGCCCGCCAGGTCACGACGAAACTGGCCGAGCAGCGCGGCTTCCTCGACGAGCAGTACCAGGGCATCTTCGCCGACTACCTGATCCGCGACCTCGCCGAGTGGCTGCGCGGCCAGATCACCGTCGCCGAGGACCTCACCAAGCGCATGAACGAGGTCCTCTCCCAGGCTCGTTCCAGCCAGGGCGTGCACGTCAAGCTGGCCTGGAAGTCGTCGAGCGCGTTGGACGACTCGACCAGGCAAGCGCTTGCGCTCGTGCGGCTCCCGTTCGGCGAGCGCACGCCCGAGCAGGACGCCACGCTGCGCCGCGTCTTCACCGAGCGCATCGAGAACGAGCGCGACACGCACTCCGGCGGCTACGCGGAGATCCTGTCGCGAGCGCTGGACTACCGGACGTGGCACCAGTTCACGGTGACCGTCGCCGACACGGGCCCCGACGGCAACCCGCGCGAACGGCGGCTGCGCCAGCTGTCGTCCGGCGAGACCCGCCTGATCTCGTACGTGACGCTGTTCGCGGCCGCTGCGAGCTTCTACGACGCGGTGAGCGACGAGTTCGACCCGCTGCGCCTCGTGTTGCTGGACGAGGCCTTCGAACGTCTCGACGACCCGACCATCGCGCGCATGCTGGGCCTGCTGGTCGACCTCGACATGGACTGGGTGATCACCTGGCCGAGCGGGTGGGGCGTGTCGGACAAGATCCCGCGCATGCACATCTACGACGTGCTGCGGCCCAAGAACGGCCGGGGTGTGGCGTGCACGCAGACGACGTGGGACGGCGCGGCGCTGGACCGGATCGACCCGTGAACCCCGACCAGCCCGAGCTCGCGGAGTTCTGGCGCCTCGCCCGCGAGACCCTGGAGGGCGGCGGCCGCTCGGCGTTCAGCTTCCGCGTCGAGGACGCCGCCACCGCGACCGTCCTCGGTGAACTGCTGCGCAAGCCGATCGCGCACCCGGCCCGCCGGCAGATCTCGTTGGCACGGCTGGACGAGCATCTTCGCGCTCACGGCAGCACGTTGCCGGAGGTGCTGGAAGCCGTGCACGGCAAGCCTGTCGGCCTGGCCACGTCCGAAGAGGCCTCGACCGCGGACGCCGTGCTGAAGTTCGCGTTGCGCGAGCACGGACTTCTCAACGCCCCGTGGGCCGCCGAGTGGATCGAGGACGTGCGGAAGTACGGCAAGATCCCGCAGCCCGCGTTGCCGATGATCGCGAACCAGGCCGCGGCGATTCTCGCGAAGCTCAGTCAGGAGCCGCGGCGGTGGACGACGCGGTTCGCCTTGGCGGGCAACGACTTGGACGACGGCCGGCCGCTCGCGCGCATCGTGCGGAAGGCGTTGCAGCTCGCGGGCACCGACTGGGAACGGTCCGGAGTGCTGCCCGACGCCTACAGCAACCCGGTGCTGACCTCGCAGGGTTACCTCACACTGAACGACACCCTGGAAGCACGGGAGATCACCGTCGTCCGCAGCCCGCGGCTGCTCGAGTCCGGCGTGCCAGGGCCGTTGATGGTGCTGCAGAACGGCCTGACCGCGCAGGCGAAGCACCACCTCGACGGCAGGATCGTCCGGTGCCACAACGACTTCACGCCGGACGGCATCCGCGTCACCAACGAGGTGCTGGCGTGGACCGGCGGAACCGCGTGGCGGATGTCCGCGGCCGACTATCGCGAGGCCGTCGCCACGTTGATCGCGCGCGGGGTCGAGCTGCCGACGTTGCACAGCCGGCCGGAGAACGCGAGCTGGGACCCCGATCTGGCCGAGACCATGGCCACCACCGGCCTGATGGTCACCGAGGAGCACGTGCTGCCGTCACTCGTCTGACGGCGCGAACCTCTTCACGTCCCACCGGCCGTGTCCCTCCAGCAGCTTGCGGCCGATGCGGCGCAGGTCGGCGAGGTCGCGCTCGTTCAGCAGCTCGGTGAACTCCTCGGCGAGCGACGCCCGGTACACCACGGCGGTGCTGCCCAGGCACGCCTTCTCGCCTTCCGGCGTCAGGACGGCGTAGACGAGGCGCCGGTTGTCCGGCGGCTGCTCGCGAGTCACCCATCCGCGCTTGACCAGCCGCTCGACCAGGCGCGTGACACCGGACGGGCTCACGTCGAGGAGCTCAGCGAGTTCGAGCATCTTCAACCGGCCGCCGTTGTGGTGCAGCTGGTACAGCGTCACGTGCTCCAGCAGCGAGCACCCCGCCTCCGCCTCCATGCGGCGCCCCATCGCGGCCTTCACCGCGTCGACGCCCTGCTGCACGTACAGCCACGAGTAGATCGGCTCCGTCACGCGACCATCCTAAAACAGGTTTGACACCGAGACATTTTCATCGTCAAATGTTGTCCATGAAAACCTCTGGGGATGTCACCATCGTCGGCGCAGGGCCCGTCGGC
This sequence comes from Lentzea nigeriaca, assembly GCF_016907955.1. GTDB lineage: Bacteria > Actinomycetota > Actinomycetes > Mycobacteriales > Pseudonocardiaceae > Lentzea > Lentzea nigeriaca. The sequence goes on from NZ_JAFBCX010000008.1 coordinate 67,207, forward strand.
CTCCTGCTCGCCTCCGAACTCGCGCTGCAGGGCATGCGCACCACCGTGCTCGAACGCCTCACCTCCCAGGCCGACACCATCAAGGCCGGAATGCTCAGCGGCCGCAGCTTCCAGATGCTCGCCATGCGCGGCCTCGGCCCCGCCATCACCGCCGCCAGCGAGGCCGAGATCGCCCGCCTCGCCTGGTACCGGCGCAGCACCGGCCACTTCGCCGGACTGTTCAAACTGGACGGTCTCGACCTCGTCATGCTGAGCCAGCAGGCACTCGAACGCGTTCTCGAAGCCCGTGCCCTCGAACTCGGCGTCGAGATCCGCCGCGGCGTCGAGGTCACCGACCTGGACTTCGGCACGGACTACGTCGTCGGCTGCGACGGCGGCCGCAGCACCGTCCGCAAGCTCGCGGGGATCGACTTCCCCGGCACCGGCCCGAGCCTCACCGGCTACCAGGCCGTCGTCGACCTGGAAGGCGACCTCGACCGCGGCTGGAACTACACGCCCACCGGCGTCTACGCCTCCGGTCCGATGCAGGGTCGCATCATGATGATCGAGTACTCCGGCCCGCCCGCGACCCGTGAGGTGAACCGCGAGATCCTCGAAGCCTCACTGCGCCGGGTGAGCGGCCGCGACGTGCGCATCACCGCCGTCCACACCGCCACCGTCTGGACCGACAACACCCGTCAGGCCGCCACCTACCGCAAGGGCAACGTGCTGCTGGCGGGGGACGCCGCCCATGTCCATTCTCCGTTCGGCGGGCAGGGTCTCAACCTCGGCCTGCAGGACGCGCTGAACCTCGGCTGGAAGCTCGCCACCGGCGACTCCGAGCTGATCGACACCTACACGACCGAACGCCACCCCGTCGCGGAACGGGTCCTGCGCAACACGATGGCCCAGGTCGCGCTGTCCCGCCCGGATCCGCAGTCCCGCGAGCTGCACTCGCTGTTCAGCGACCTGCTCGACCTGCGGGAGGTGAAGTCCCGCATCTCCGCGATGATCCAGGGCACCGACATCCGCTACGACACGGGCTGCGACCACCCGCTGGCCGGCACGTTCGTCCCGGACCTCGACCTCTCCGACGGCAAGGGCACCAGCATCGTGCTGGACGGCCTCGAAGCCACCGTCCGCCCGGACGGCTACATCTCCAGGATCGGCCCGTGAAAATCGCAGTCACCGGCGCGACCGGCACCCAGGGCGGTGCCGTCACACGGCTCCTGACCGACCGCGGCCACGACGTCCGCCGCGTGACCAGAAACCCCAAGCAGCCCAACGACGTTCACGGCGACTTCGACGACCCAGCCTCGCTGACGCAGGCGTTCGCGGGCGTCGACGGCGTCTTCCTGATGACCCCGCTCAGCGACCCCAACGAGGTGGCGCAGGGCAAAGCCGCGATCGACGCCGCCCGGCACGTGCCGCACGTCGTCTTCACATCGGCCACCAACGCCGACCGCGGCACCGGCATCCCGCACTTCGACACCAAAGCGGAGATCGAGCACCACCTGGCCGCGCACCATCCTCAGTGGACGGTCCTCGGCCCGGCCGCGTTCATGGGTGCCGAAGGTCCGGTGGCCCTGCCGATCCCACCGGACCTGAAGCTCTACGTCGTCGCGCCCGAGGACATCGCGGCCATGGCCGTGCTGGCCTTCGAACAGCCGGAGCGGTTCCGCAACCGCCGCATCGACATAGCGAGCGACCGCCTCACCGGACCGGAGATGGCCGCGATCAGGGGCACGGAGTTCGTCGAGATCCCACTCGCCCAGGCCGAGCGGTACTCCGCCGACCTGGCCGCGATGTTCCGCCACCACACCGAGATCGGGCTGGACCTCGACCTCGCGGCGCTCCACGCGGAGTTCCCCGAGGTCGGCTGGCACACCTACCGGGACTGGATCGCCACCCGGACGAGCTGATACCGGAGCGTCGGGCGTGCGTTCACCGCGCGCCCTCGCCAAGTGGCTCATGAGCCACCCGCACTTCCGGTGTGATGTGCGCAACCAGGCCACACCGGAAGAGGCCGAGGCACACCCTGACGGGACCTCGTCAGGCGCTGTGCGCCGCTCCCGACCAGCTCTGCAGCATCCGGAACGCGATCGACGCCCCGCCCGCGAGCCCGAGCCCCGGAACGCTGCCGGGCTCCTCGATCGCCATGCGGACGTCCGCCCGCGACACCCACCTGGCCTCGGCGATCTCGCCGTCGGCAGGCACCAGCGGTTCGGAAGGATCGGCCACGGCCTCGAACCCGATCATCAGCGACCGGGGGAACGGCCACGGCTGGCTGCCGAGGTAGCGGATGTCCCGCACGGTCACGCCGACCTCTTCGAGGATCTCGCGCGCCACGCAGGCTTCCAGCGACTCACCGGACTCGACGAACCCGGCGAGCACCGAGAACCGGCCCTCCGGCCACCCGGGTCCGCGAGCCAGCAGCACCTGGTCGGCCCCGTCGTGCACGAGGCAGATCACGGCGGCGTCGGTGCGCGGGTACTCCTCGCGGCCGCAGCCGGAGCACACCGAGACCCAGCCGGACTTCTCCAGCCCGGTCGGCGAGCCGCACTTGGCGCAGAACTTCCCCAGCCGGTGCCACTGGAACAACGCCGCCGCGGTCGTGAAGAGACCCGCCGACATGTCGTCCAGCGTCGCACCGGCCTGCCGCAGGTCGAGCCACTGCGGCTCGTCGGTCAGTTCCGGCGCGACCCACGAACGGCCGACCGGGACCTGCTCACCCTCCTCGGCGGGCATCAGCACGGCGAAGTAGGCCACTCCGTCCTGCTCACCGAGCAGGACGGAGCCCAGTGGCGGCTGCTCGCCGAACTCGACGGCGGGCCGGTCGACCACGCGGGTGCCGCGCTCGGCGACGAGCGTGCGGCCGCGGGTGTCGACCACGATCATGCGGGCTTTCGGCCAGAGCGCGGCGATCCGCTCGGAATCGCCGCGCAACGGCTCGCTCCTGTCGATCGTGAACCTCGACAGCGCGGGCAGACCTACCAGGTCGAAGCTCACTGGAACGAGACTCCGCCCAGATCGATCCCACCCAGCGCGGCGAGCTTCGGCTTGAGCAGCTCGGCGTCGCCGACGAGCACACCGGTGAAGTTGCCGGGAGCGAAGAACTCCAGCGCCGCCGCGGCGACCTGCTCCGGCGTGACCTTCTCCAGCCGGGCCGGGTGCTCGATCAGCCAGTCGATGCCCAGTCCGAGGCCGACGAGGTTCACCACGAACGACGCCAGGCCGGACTGCGACGACGTCGTGGTCAGCAGCGTGCCGATGGCGTACCGGCGTGCAACGTCCACTTCGGACTCCGACGGCGGCACCAGGCCGAGCCGCGCGAGCTCGTACCGCGTCTCCATCAGCGCTGCCGCCGTCACCTCCGACGCCGTGTCCGCGTCGATGAGCAGCGTGGCGCCGTGGATCGTGAACTCGGGGTGCGAGCGGGCGCTGTAGGTGTAGCCCTTGTCCTCGCGGATGTTCTCGACCAGGCGGGACGAGAAGAACCCGCCGTAGACGAGGTTCGCGATCTGCAGCGCGGGGTAGCGGGGATCGGTGCGCGGGATCGCCTGTGCGGCAAGGCGGATCTGCGACTGCACGGCACCGGCGCGGTGCACCAGCAGCACGTCACCGCCCTTCACCACCGGCAGCGGCGGCAGCTGGACGGCCTCGCCCTCGCCCTGCCAGGCACCCAGCGCCTCGCCGATCTGGGCCACGGCCTCTGCCGGCTCGACGTCGCCGACGACCACGAGCACCGAGCCGCGCGGCAGCAACGCCTTGCGGTGCAACGCCACCACGTCGTCGCGGGTGACGGCGGCGACCTCGTCGGCCTCCGGCATCTCCTTGGCGTACGGGTGGTCGCCGTACAGCACCTTCTGCAGCGCCTCGCGGGCGATGACGTTCGGCTGCGAGCGGGCGATCGTGATGCGCTCGACCAGGCGGCCGCGCTCGCGCTCCAGCTCGTCGGCCGGGTAGGAGGCGTTGGTCAGCACGTCGCGCAGCACGTCCAGCACGGTGCCGAGGCCGGTGGCCAGCGCGTTGCCGGTGATGCTCAGCCGCTCGGGGTCGACGACGGAGTCGAGCTCGCCGCCGACGAGCGCCAGCTCGGTGTCGATCTGCACGCGGGACCGCGAGGCGGTGCCGGTGAGCACGGTGTTGGCGAGCAGCTCCGCCTGGGCGGAGTGGTGCGAGCCGGCGCTCGACGTGGCCGGGTCCGCGAACGGGACGCGCAGCCGCACCTCGACCATCGGCACAGTGGCGCGCTTGACCGCGATGACGCGCAGGCCGTTCGGCAGCACCGTGTCCACAGTGGACAGATCAGCGGCCGCCTTCTGCACACCGAGCTCCGGCAGCGGACGCGGGCCTGCCGACGTGCGCCCGATCTCCTCAGCCGAACGGTGGGTCTTCGCGGCGGTCACTGAGCTCCTCCGGTGGGCTTGACGAGAAGAAGGGCGCGGGCGTCGGGACGCAGCGCCTTGGCCGCGGCGGACACCTCGTCCACGGTCACCGAGGCGATCCGCTCGGGCAGTTCGTAGATCAGCTCGGCGCGGCCGAACAGCAGCTCCGCCGAGCCGAGGCCCAGCGTGCGGTTCGTGAGCCGGTCGTGCTCCTTGTGCATGGTCGACGCCCAGCGGGCCGTGACCTTCGCGAGCTCCTCCGCCGACGGCGGTTCCTGCGCGAGCTTCTGCAGCTCCTCGTCGATGGCCGCGACGACCTGCTCGGCGGAGACCTCGGCGGTGTGGATCGCGGTGATGCTGAACGTGTCCGGGTCGCGGGCCTCCAGCGGACCGAACAGGCCGCAGCCGGCGTTCAGGTCGATCACGATGCCCTCGCGGTGCACCAGGCGCTGCTGCAGGCGCGAGCTGTCGCCGTCGGTCAGCACGCCCGCGAGCACCAGGTAGGCGAGGTAGCCGTCGATGTCGGTGACCGGGTCCGGCACGCGGTAGCCGATCGCGATCGCGGGCAGCGGAGCCAGCGCGTCGTTGTGCTCGTGTCGCACCTCCCCCTGCGGTGCGGGCTCGGCGAACGAGGGACGCTCCGGCTTCGGCCGCGCGGGCACGTCGCCGAAGTGCTTCTCCACCAACGTCTTCGTGGCCTCGACGTCGAGGTCGCCCGCGACGGTCAGCACCGCGTTGGACGGCGAGTAGTAGGTGTCGAAGAACTCCGCGCAGTCGTCGACCGTGGCGCTCTCCAGGTCGACGAAGTCGCCGTAGCCGTTGTGCGCGTTGGCGAACGTCTTGAACAGCACCGGCGGCAGGAGGATCCAGGGGAACCCGCCGTACGGGCGGTTCAGCACGTTGAGCCGGATCTCCTCCTTCACCACGTCGATCTGGTTGCGGAGGTTCTCCTCGGTGAGCTTCGGCGCGCGCATGCGGTCGGCCTCGAGGAACAGCGCCCGCTCGAGCGCCGCCGAGGGCAGCACCTGGTAGTAGTCGGTGTAGTCCGGGTGCGTGGACCCGTTGAACGTGCCGCCCGACGACTGCACATGGCGGAAGTGGGCCAGCTTCTCCAGGCTTTCGCTGCCCTGGAACATCAGGTGCTCGAAGAGGTGCGCGAACCCGGTGCGCCCCTCCGGCTCGGAGCGGAAGCCGACGTCGTAGTGCACGCTGACGCCGACGACCGGTGCGCTGGCGTCGGGGGCGAGCACCACCCGCAGGCCGTTGGGCAACGTGAACCTGTGCAGTTCGGGTGAGGCCATGCCCGCAAGCCTACGGGTTCGGCGCCCGGAGCGATCGAAGGTGGCCCGCCTGGGCCAGCACGCCGTCCAACGCCCCCAGGAACGCCGGGAAGCTGCGCCGGAAGTCGGACGCGTTCCCGTACCAATAGAGGTCTTGCCGGCCGAACGTCGCGAGCCAGCGCTCGGTCTCGCCGAGCACCACCGCGTACGGGAGCGAACGGGAGAACACGAGCTCGCGGTCGGCCTCGGGAACGTCGTCGGGCGTCACGCCGTGCAGGTACCCGCGCAGGCCGCGGACGTGCTCCAGCAGCTCGCTGCCGCGCTTCGTGCGGGCGGGCATCGACCGGGCGCCGAACGCCAGCGCGACACCGGCCACGGCGACGGCGAGCCCGAACAGCGCGTTGCCGATCGTCAGCGCCAGCACGACGGTCGTGGCGAGGCCCAGCACCGCGATCACGATGCCCGCCCACCAGAAGAGGCTGCGCTCGGCGTCCGGGCGGCGGACGAACCAGCGCTTCTCCACCACGTCCGCGTAGAGCCGGTCGCGGACCTGGGCGAGATCGATCCGGCGGCCGCGCAGCTCGGACACCGTCACCGCGTCGACGCCTTGCGGCAGAAGGGCTTCGTAGACGGCCCTCTCGTAGCCGGAGAGCGAGTCGTCGGCCGGGTTGCGGCGCACGATCTGCCAGTCGTGGCTGAAACCATCCTCTTGGCGGACCTCGGCGATCCACAGGTAGTTGCGCACGGCGAGGTCGATGACCGTGGCGGTCACGTCGACGACGTCCACGTGCTCGTCGACGACCGTGCCGACCTGGCCTGGCAGCACACCGTCGGGTGACGCGAACGCGACACGTCCGGCCTGGTCGCGCACCAGCACGGACACCGCGCGGACCTCGCTCGCGAGCGCCGCGGCGTCCCGGCCGCGCAGGTACCAGAGCAGGGCGACACCGCCGAGCAGCAACACGAGCAGGCCACCGAGCGCGGCACCGCTGACCGGCGTCAGGGCGAACGCGGCTGCGAGACCGGACTGCTCGACCACGACGGCGTTGGGCGGCACGACACCCGCGGACAGTCCAATCGCGACGTCGACGCGTTCACCGGCGCCGAGCTTGATCTCCTGCGCCCGCACGCCCTTGCCGTCCGCGAGGTCGGCGCTGGTGCACGGCTGCGACGAGCCCACGGGACCCGCGAGGCAGTTGACCGACGTCGGCGAGTCGGGTGCGGAGAACGTGACGGCGACCTTGTCGAGCTCGGTGTCCCAGCCGCCCGCGACCTGCCAGCGGACCTCCAGCGCGTCACCGACCGGGGCGACCGCGCCGACGACCGTGTAGGTCAGCGTCGCCTGGCCGCCCTCGAACGTCGCCGAGAACTTGTCGTCGTCGACGGTCGCGCTGCCCTTGCCCTCGACCTTGGCGTCGGTGACCTGGTATTGGCGCTCCAGGCCGTTGCCCACCGCGAGTCGCAAGGGGACGGTCCGCTTCACCGTCTTGCCGTCCGGCACGTGGACGGTCTCGGTGACGGACAGCCTGGCGTCGCGCTCCAGCTTCATCCGCACCTCTGTGCTGACCGTCCCGGGAAGCGGCTGCGCGAGCGCGCCAACGGCCGTGCCCGACGTCATGACTGCGGTCAGCGCGGCCGTGGCGAAGATCGCCACTCCCCAGTTCTTCAACACGGCTGCGGACAATAGCGGAGTCCTCATATGCTCCGGCGGACTTTCGAACAGACGCCATCTGGGGGATTTTCGGCGATGACGCAACCACCGCCGCCGGGTAATTGGCCGCCACCGCGCCCGGTAGGCCCACCACCCGTGCCCGCACCACGTCAGTACGGGCCGCCGATGCCTCCCCGCCCTGTTCAGGGGCCTCCGCAGATGCGTCCGACGGGACCGCCGCCCGGCCGCGCACCGCTGCCGCCGCCGCGTCCCGTGATGCCACCACCACAGCCGATGTGGGGCCCGCCACCTCCCGGCGGTTTCACGCCACCGCCGTACCCGATGCCGCCGCGGCGCAAGAGCAGCAACGGCCCGATCCTCGCGCTGGTCCTCGGCGGCGTGGTGATCCTGGGACTCGGTGCCGTCGGTGTCTTCGCGGCGTCGTTGAACAGCAAGGTGAAGGAGGCGGGCAACTCGAACTACACGACCTACAGCCCGACCTACACCTACACGTCGACGACGACCACGACCACCAGCACGACGGCGACCACGCGCACCTCGTCGACGCGGACGTCCTCCACGCCGACGCAGCCGCCCGGACCGAAGGCCGTCTACAAGCTCGCCGACCATCCGATCTTCGGCACCGGGATCGGCGCGAACGACCTCGCCGCGTGCCCGTTGCCGAAGATGGAGTACAACCCGGCGGGCGAGGAGCGGTTCCTCGCGGCCGCGCTGCCGTGCATCGAGAAGGCGTGGCAGCCGGCGATGAAGGCGGCCAACCTGCCGTACCAGCCGGTCGAGCTGCAGGTGTTCACCGGCACCGTGAACACCCCGTGCGGCTCCCGGCGCAACGACGTCACGGCGATGTACTGCCAGGGCGTCATCTACTGGCCGGGCAACTATTACGCCAACGAAGGTGGCACGACGGTCCGGCATCCCGGCGTGTACCTCGGTCAGCTCAGCCACGAGTACGGCCACCACATCCAGTGGCTGGCCGGCTTTCTGCGCGCCGCCAGTGAGGCCCAGTACGACGTGGGCGGCTGGGACACCAGGCAGGGCCTCGAGCTCAACCGCAGGAAGGAGCTGCAGGCCACCTGCTTCGGCGGCATGACGCTCGCTCCGTTCTCGCACAAGAACGTCATCCCGATGGACGTCGTGAACACCGGGCTGAGCGACGCGAGCCAACGCGGCGACTACAACCGCACGCCCGACCACGGCAGTCAGCAGAACAACGAGCGTTGGGTGATGCACGGCCACAAGCAGAACGACATCAAAGCCTGCAACACCTGGGCGGCGAGTTCCGCGGACGTCTCGTGAACCGATCCCCCGGCCGGCGCGTCTCAAGAACGTGGACGGGACGCGTTAGCCCGGTCGGGGGACGAACGATCTCGGTCCGCATATGCTCGTACCCGACCCAGGCTCACCAATGGGGGGACCTCAGGCGATGACGCAACCACCGCCGCCGGGCAACTGGCCACCGCCACGCCCGGTCGGCCCTCCGCCGATGCCCGCACCGCTCGGGCAGCGTCCGCCGCAAGGTTCACCACCTCCGTACGGCATGCCGCCGCAGGGCCCTCCGATGGGTCCGCCGCCCGGCCACTACGGCCCTCCGCCGCCCCCGCCGGGCCAGGTCATGCCGCCGCCGCAACCGACGTGGGGCCCGCCGCCGGGCGGTTTCCAGCCCGGTTATGCGCCGTACCCGGCCATGCCACCCCGGAAGAAGAGCAACGGCCCGATCGTGGCTCTGATCCTCGGCGGCGTGGTGATCCTCGGCCTGGGCGCGGTCGGTGTGTTCGCCGCGACCCTGAACAGCAGGGTGAAGGAGGCCGGCAGCTCGAACTACACGACCTACAGCCCGACCTTCACCTACACGACCACCACCGAACCCACGGCCTCGACCACGACCTCGTCGCGTCCGTCGGCCTCCCGCACGCCGTCGGCGTCCGCGACGCCCGAGGGCCCGAGGGCCGTCTACGCCCTGGCCGACCACCCGTTCCTGAAGCCGAACTTCGGCGCGAACACGATCTCCGGCTGCCCGCTCCCCGCGATGGACTACTCCCCGGCGGGCCAGGACCGCTTCCTGCGCGCCGCGCTGCCGTGCATCGAGAGCATGTGGAAGCCGGCCCTGCAGGCGGCCAACCTCCCGTACCAGCCCGTCGAGCTGCACATCGTCACCGAGACCGTGCAGTACCCGTGCGGCACCGTTCGCCCGGACTCCACCGCGCGGTACTGCCAGGGCGGCATCTACTGGACCGCCAACGCCTACGCCGCGGAACGCAACCCGAACAACCCGAACCACCCCGGCAAGTACCTCGGCCAGCTGGCGCACGAGTACGGCCACCACATCCAGTGGCTCACCGGAATGCTGAAAGCGTCGGACCGCGCGCAGTACGACGCGGGAGGGTGGGATACTCCGAAGGGCCTCGACCTGAACCGCCGGATGGAGCTGCAGGCAACCTGCTTCGGCGGCATGAGCCTGGCACCGCTGTCGCACGGCGCAATACCCATGGACGTGATCCGAGTGGCTCTGACGGACGCGGGCAACCGAGGCGACTACGACATCTACCCGACGAAGGACCACGGCACACCGGAGAACAACGCGGCTTGGGTGGACAGGGGCTACCGCAACAACAAGGCCTCGGAGTGCAACACCTGGGCAGCTGACGCGGGATCCGTCTCCTGAGGACCCGGAAGGGGCGAACGTGACCCAACCAGCCAAGAACAACCCTGTCGTGCTCGGGGCCGTGTTCGTGCTGGTGGTCGCCTTCGTCCTCGGAATCGGTCAACTGAGCCGCCCCAGACTGGTGACCGGCCACGCGCTGGCGGATTCCCGCGCCGCCACGTCCCCGTCGAGCCCGGCGGAGCCGTCGACCGCGGTCCGCCCCCGCGCGGTCTACCGCCTGGCTGACCACCCGTTCCTGGTGACGCCGGCGCCCCTCGCCCCGGTGACCTGTCAGCTCCCGCCGTTCGGCGTCTCCGACCAGCAACTCGTCGCCTACTACACGGCGGGCGTCGCGTGCCTGGATTCCGCCTGGGCCCCGTTGCTGGCTTCTGCCAACCTCCCGTTCGAGAAGCCGACGCTCGACGCCTCGCCCGAGCTCAAGGACGGGCCGTGCGGCGCGGCCCCGGAGTCCGAGCACGCCGTCGCCTACTACTGCGGCCGCAACCGCACCATCTACATGCCGACGGCCCGCCTGCGCGAGAACGGCGGCGGCGACGCCCCGGCGACCCACCTGGCCACTCTCGCCCACGAGTACGGCCACCACGTCCAGGCACTCTCGGGTCTCCTGCGCGCGGCCGACCTGAAGATCACCGACGCGGGCGAGAAGACCCCGGCGGGTCTGGAGATGTCGCGCCGGATCGAGCTGCAGGCCAACTGCTTCGCGGGCATGTTCCTCGCGGGCGCCGCGGGCAAGGGCTCCGTGACGCCGGTACTGGCCCGGCAGGCGCAGGAGGACTTCAAGTACGCCGTCGAGGAGAAGCCCGAGAACAACGCCCACGGCTCGGCCGCCAACCAGGCCCTGTGGGCGACGACGGGCTTCAAGAGCAACTCGACGACGGCCTGCAACACCTTCGCCGCCCCGGCAGCGCAGGTGTCCTAACGCAACCGAGCCCGCTCGTCGACGAGCCGGGTGGGCTTGCCGAGGAACAACTTCAGGTCGCTGACCGGCCCGTACGCCAGGTTGAGCGTGGTCATCTCGTAGTTGTGGGCACCGTCACGCGGCCGCTGCCACCGGTGGTTGAGCTGCCACCGCACCCACTCCCCGCGCGCGAGCCGCACCGGAGAAGGCCGGTTCCACCGGCGCGGTGCCGCGTGCATGGTGTCCTGCAGCTGCACGGCCAGCATCTCGTCGGATTCCAGGAGGCTGAGGCGGATGCGGTCGATCGAGTCGCTCTCCTTCGACCACACCGGTTCGAAGTCGCACCACTCGAGCTGGATCACCTCGTGCACGGCAGGCCGCCCGTGCGGCAACGGGAACGCCTCGGGCACGGCGTTGCGCCGAGCAGCCTCGGCTCCACCACGGGAATCCTTGGTCCACTCGGTCCGCACCCACTGCACCACAACGTCGACGTCCACCCCGACAGGGAAGCAAAACTCCCCGGACCGACGCGACTGGTTATGCGGGCGCGACCGGCAGGACGACCCGGAACACGGCTCCGGAGCCGGACGGCTCACAGGTCAGCTCGCCGCCATGAGCCCGAACCACCCCGCGAGCGATAGCCAGCCCGAGTCCCGAGCCACCGGACCGCCGATCGCGGGCGTCGTCCAACCGCACCAGGCGGTCGAAGATCCGTTCCCGTTCGGCCTCCGGCACCCCAGGGCCGTTGTCGGACACGGTGAACCCGGTCAGGTCGACCCGGATCCGCACGCTCCCCTGTGGACCGGTGGCCTGCCTGGCGTTGTCCACGAGGTTCGCGAGCACCTGCGCCAGCCGCTGCCCGTCCCCGACCACGGTGACCGAGACCCCTTCGGCGGCGATGTCGAAGTCCGGTGCCACATAACGGGTCCGAGCCACCTCGGCCTCGGCCAGCGCCAGCAGGTCCACGGCTTCGCGCTGCATCTCGTACCCGGCGTCCAGCTGGGCCAGCGCGAGAAGGTCATCGACCAGCCGTCCGGCCCGCCGCGCCTCCCGGACCAGCAGGAACGACATCTGGTCCCGATCAGGCGAGTCGACCGGCGCCTGCACCAGCGCCTCGGCCACGGCCTGAACACCCGTGATCGGCGTGCGCAGTTCGTGAGCGGCATCGGCGACGAACCGCCGGGTCCGCTGCTCGGACCCCTCCAGCGAGTCCAGCATCCCGTCGAAGGCCGCAGCCGTCCGTCCCAGCTCGGTGTCCGTGCGCGAAGGGTTCAACCGACCGCCCCGATGCCCGGCGGCAATGGCCTGGGCCAGGGACGTCATGGCGTCGAGAGGAGCCAGCGCCCGCCGGACCACCCAGATCATCAACACCCCGGTGATCACGATGGCCCCGAGCCCCAGCATGATCAGCAGCTTGCGCAGCCGGACCTGCGCCTGCGAGATGGCCTCGGTGTCGGCGTAGAACGTGAACTTGGCCGCCCCGAAGGTGTGGTTCTTGCGCACGAACTGGCCGTCTTCCGGCGCGTCCCCGAACCGGATCCCGTTGGGCAGCTCCACGGTGACGTGGATGTTCCGCTTGGTCAGCTGCCGGACGACGTCCCGTGGCGGATTGCCCTTCATCAACAACACACCCGCGCGGTTCTCGGCATCACGCAGAACGAGGTCGACGTCCTTGTTGGACTGCCCCTGGAAGGTCCGGTCGACGGCGATGACCAGCGCGACCAGCACCAGGAACAACACCAGCAGCACCGAGACGGCGACCCGCCGCCGCAGCGAGACAGTGCGCAGGTTCATTCGTCGGCCCGCAACACGTACCCCAGGCCACGCACGGTGTGCACGAGCCGTGGCCCGTGCTCTTCGAGCTTGCGCCGCACAGCGCTGATGTGGACCTCGACGAGGTTCGGGTCGTAGTCCTCATAACCCCACACGGCGGTGAGGATCTGCGTCTTGGACACCACCCGCCCGCGCTGCGCCGCCAGGTACACCAGGAGCCGCAGCTCGGTGGCCGTCAGCTCGATGGCCTTGTCGGCCCGCATGACCACGCCGGCGTCGGCGTCGACGACCAGGTCGCCGACCTGGACGGTGGACGGCGTCCGCCCGAGCCGGCGCAGCACCGCCGACACCCGTGCGACGAGCTCTGCCAGCACGAACGGTTTGCCGACGTAGTCGTCCGCCCCGCCGGACAGGCCGCGCAACCGGTCGGGAACCCCGTCCCTGGCGGTCAGCATGACCACCCCGGCCCCGGAAGCCCTGCGGATCACCTCGAGCAGCGCGAAGCCGTCGCGGCCGGGCAGCATCACGTCGAGCACGACCAGATCGGGCCGGAAGCGCCCGAGATCGGCCTCCAGCTGCCGCCCGTCCAGCCGGTGCTGCACCTCGTACCCGGACTCGCGCAACGCGGACGACACCGCGGCGCCGATCGCCTCGGCGTCCTCGATCACCAACACCCTGGCGGACACCTCCTCATTCTGCTGATCATCCGGACTTCGGGCGACTCGCCTTCAGCTCACGCTCAGCATGTGCGCGCACCCTGAGGCACATGTCGAAGAAATCTGCGTGGGCCGGCGCCATCGTCGCGGCCGTCGGGCTCACCGTCGGCGGCATCGCGGTCGCGGCAGCGGCCGACAACCCCGATGGCCCGCCCGCGGCGTTCGCGGAGCGCCACCCCGGCGGTCCCGGCAAACCGGGCCGCCCGGACAAGGTGAAGCTGAAGGGCGGCACTCTCGTCGTCGGACGTGTGAAATCCGTCGAATCCGGCAAACTCACGATCACCAAGGACGACGGCAGCGAAGTGTCGTTGACCACTGACAGCTCGACGAAGCTGCGTGGTGGAGACCTGGGTGGCCTGAAGGCCGACCAGCGCGTGACCGTGCGCGTGAAGGACGGCAAGGCGCTGAACGTGGCGCTCGCCAAGGCGCACGAGCAGGGCACGATCAAGGACGTCAACGGGAACAACGCCACGTTGATCCAGGTAGACGGCCTGCAGACGCCGCTCGACCTGTCCGGCGTGAGCGAGAAGCCGAAGAACGGCGACCTCGTCGCGGTGACCGGTTCGGTGTCCGACGGCAAGACCATCAAGGTCGAGCAGCTACGTCAGTTGCCGAAGTAAACCTGGGCTCCACGCGGACCGCCGCGTCTGCGAACATCGCAGTGTGGCGGTTCCGCGAAGCCCGAACAGATGGGTGTTCATCCTGCTGGTCGTCGGACTGGTCGGGATCGGGGTCGCGATCGCTCTTTTGGCGCCCGCCAAGGTGCTGGGCGCCGAGGAGCCCCCCAGACCCGTGACCGCGACCGTCATCGAGACCGGGTCGTGCGGCCAGGGCATGGACACCGTCGAGTGGGATGCGAACGGCGAGAAGAAGCAGGCCAAGCTCGACGGTTGCGGCCACCGCAAAGGCGAGACCCTCGAAATCGTGAACACCGGCAACGACATGGTGTCGTCCGCTTCCTCCGTCCCGGTCGGACTGCCGGTAGGACGCCGCCTCACCGCGCTGCTGCTGTGCATGGCAGCGCTGGCGGGCGGTTTTTACGCGTTCCTCTTCCGCTACGCGCCTCTGCGAGCGCCGGCCGTGCTCCCCACTCGGAGCGATTAGGCCTGAGGGACTCTTTGAAGCGTGTAAGAATTCGAATCGCACCGCATTTTTGGGGATAGCACTCGCGTTGGTCGGCGCCATTCAGCCCGCCGTCGCGGACCCGTCCTGGACCCGCCGGCAAGTCAGGCATCCCGCCTCGACTCAGCCGAGGCGGGACGTGGCTTTCACTCCCCGCCGGGCGGGGTCACCTTCTTGACGTAGAGCAGCCGGTCGCCCGGCTCGATCGCGTCGGCTTCCGGGGCGTCGACCCGGTACAGCGTCTTGCCCCGCACCACGCCGAGCACGATGTCCGACAGGTGCCGCGGCGACCCGCCGATCTCACTCGCCTCGACGTCGCGTTCGGCGATCGCGAGACCCGCGTCCGGCGTGAGCAGGTCCTCCACCATCGCGACCACCGACGGCGTCGCCGTGGCCATGCCGAGCAGCCGGCCCGCCGTCTCCGACGACACGACCACCGAGTCCGCGCCGGACTGCTTGAGCAGGTGCTCGTTCTCCCGCTCCCGCACTGACGCCACGATCTGCGCCTTCGGGGCGAGCTCGCGGGCGGTCAACGTCACCAGCACCGCCGTGTCGTCCCGGTTCGGCGCAACGACGATCGCGCGCGCTCGGGCCGCACCGGCGACCCTCAGCACGTCGTTGCGCGTACCGGACCCATGCACGGTGACGAGCCCGATGGCGGACGCGGCGTCGAGCGATTCCTGCACGGTGTCCACGACGACGATCGAGCCGGGCTCGACACCGTCACCGAGCAGCGCCGCGACGGCCGACCGTCCCTTGGTGCCATAACCGACGACCACCACGTGGTCCCGCACGACCCGCCTCCACTTCTGAATGCGCAACGCCTGACGGGAGCGCTCGGTGAGAACTTCGAGTGTCGTGCCGACCAGCACGATCAGGAACAAGACCCGCAACGGCGTGATGACCAGAACGTTCACCAGCCGCGCCGACGACGAGGCGGGCGTGATGTCGCCGTAGCCGGTCGTCGAGAGAGACACCGTCGCGTAGTAGAACGAGTCGAGCAACGAGACGCCGTCCCCGTTGACGTCACGGTAGCCCTCGCGGTCGAGGTAGACGATCAGCACCGCGAGCAGCAGTGCGGCCGACGCCCCGATCACGCGCTTGACGATGGCGCGGACCGGGCTCTGCGCCTGGTCCGGCATCTTGATCACGCCGACGAGCGAGTGCGACGCTTCGTCAGTCAGGCTCATCGAGTCAACCTCTTCGCGATATTTGCTTGGGGAAGCATTCGCCACAGGTGAGCCGCCGCCTCCGCACCTTTGAGGAGCAGCGGTACCACGACGCGTTCGTTCGGCGCGTGCACGCGATCATCCGGCAAGGTCGCTCCGAGGTAGACGAGGGGCACCCCGAGCCACGCCTGCAGCACCGCGGCGGGCCCGGACCCACCGGCCCGCGCGAACCGCACGGGCTGGTCGAACGCCAGCTCCATCGCCTCCTTCACCGTCGCGTTGGCCGGGTCGTCGGGGCTGATCGCGTACGGCGGCACCCCGTCGCCGCGGAAGCTCACCTCCGCCCTGATGCCCGGCGGAGTGTGCTCGGCGACGAACTCCTTGAGCTGGTCCGCGACCTTCTCCGGCAGCTGGTCGGGCACGAGCCGGAAGCTGAGCTTCGCGGTCGCGGTGGCCGGGATGATCGTCTTCAGGCCGGGCCCGGTGTAGCCGCTGCTGATGCCGTTGATCTCGGCGGTCGGCCGCACCCAGATGCGTTCGAGCGTCGTGTAGCCGGGTTCACCCGCGGTTGCCTGCGCGCCACCCCCGTTGTGCGCCAACCACTTCCGCTCGTCGAACGGCAGCGCGGCGTAGTCGCTTCGTTCCTTTGCGGACGGTTCGCGGACGTCGTCGTAGAAGCCCGGCAGCTGGATCCGGCCCTCCTCGTCGTGCAGCGCCGCGATCAGTTTCGCCAATGCCGTGGCGGGGTTCGGAATCGCGCCGCCGGCCCGCCCCGAATGCACGTCGTCGGTGCCGCCGAAGAACGTGATCTCACCGCCGAGAACACCGCGTTGGCCGGTGTTGACGGTGGGCGCATCGCGTTCGTGCAACGCGGTGTCCGTGAACACCACGAGATCACAGCCGAGGTCTTCCCGGTGGTCTTCGAGCAGCTTTCGCAGATGCGGAGAACCCGATTCCTCCTCACCCTCGATGAAGAGTTTCAGCGTGACGCTCGGCGCATTCTGGCCAGTCGCCGCCAGATGCGCTTTCACCGCGAGCAGGTGCATCGCGACCTGCCCCTTGTCGTCACTCGCACCACGGCCGTACAACTCGTCGCCGCTGGTCACGGGCTCGAACGGCGGATGGTGCCACCGCTCGACCGGATCGACGGGCTGCACGTCGTGGTGTCCGTAGACGAGCACGGTCGGAGCACCGGGATCCGCGGCGGGCCAGCAGGCGTACACGGCGGGCAACGCCGGCCCGTCGTCCCAGATCTCGATCTCCGGCCAGCCGTCCTCCCTGAGCTGCCCGGCCAGCCACTCGGCAGATCTCCGCACGTCAACGCGATGCTCGGGGTCGACGCCAATCGACGGGATCTTGATCCACTCGCGGAGCCCGGCGACGAAGGATTCGCTCAGCGCGGCAACCGCGGCACGTTCGGGATGATGAGAATCACCTGCCACGCCCGAGGAGAATAGGCCAGCCCCACCTCGCCTACGCGGCGTAGGCATGACAGGGTGACCGCATGGAACCGAACCGTTCCCGAGCGCGATCAGCGCTGGCGCTCGCCGCACTGCTCGGCCTGGCCGGAATCACCCACTTCACCAGGCCCAAGTACTACGACGCGATCGTCCCGCGCCCCCTGCCCGGCACTCCGCGGCAGTGGACCTACGCGTCGGGCGCGGCCGAACTCGCCCTGGCCACAGCGGTAGCGGCCCCACGCACCCGCCGCCTGGGCAGCCTGGCAACCGCGGCCTTCTTCGTGGCGGTGTTCCCGGCAAACGTGAAAATGGCTCTGGACTTTCGCTCCAAGTCGCCAAAGGCGCGCGCCCTGGCGTATGGTCGCCTGCCACTGCAGGTCCCACTCGTCGCGTGGGCCTGGAAAGTGGCCAAAGCGACCCCATGACCACCCTGGGTAATCCTTAACCAAGTATCCCGCAAACGCTGTCATTTCTCGCGCGAGCAACCTTAGGATGCGCCCTGTGCAAACGCTTCTCCAGCGCGCCGCAACAGCGCTCGGCTGGGACGGAGTCGTCGTTCCCGACGTCGCCGTCCTGGGCCAGCAGGTGTCCGCGGTGGTGCGTTTGCTACCCGAGGTCCACGAGTGGCGCACCCAGAACGGCTGGCCACCACGCGCCGACCCGTCCTGGTTCCGCTCCTGGTTCGAGCCCGAGGCCCACGACCGCCTACCCGTCGCCGCCGTCGAACTCGTCGGCGTCCTGGTCAGCGAGTCCACCACGGACCGAGCCCTGCAGTCCTGCGGCACCCTGCTGACCCTGGCACCGTGCGCGGTGATGCTGCCCCGGTCCGACGAGTCGCAGGCCTGGTCGTACATCGAACTCGACTACTACGGCATCGGCGTCGTGGTCGCCGACGACACCTCGGCCGACATGATGGTGCCGCCGGAGGACCGCTCCCCCGAGTTCGGGCCGTCGCTCTTCGGGCGGTGGCTGCTCGAGGTGCTGTACGAGCGGGTCCTCAAGGCGTCGCACGCACCGGCCAGCACCTGAGTCGCAGCTTCAGCCAAGCCGTCCCACTGATCACGACCCCACCGATCGGATCAGGTCCTTCAGGCCCTGCTCATCCAGCAGGTCCGCCGGCCGCAACGTGTGATCGTGACGCACGTAGTGGAACGCGGCCCGGACCCGCTCCAACGGCTCCCCCACCAGCGTCGCCCACGCCAGCCGGTACGCCGCGAGCTGCACCGACAGCGCCGGCAGGGCCTCCGCGTCCGGCACCGCGCCGGTTTTCCAGTCGACGACGGTCCAGCCGTCCTGGTCCTTGTAGACGGCGTCCATGCGGCCTCGGACCGAGATTCCGTCGAACTCGGCTTCGAAGGGCACCTCGACGTCGTGTGGCGTGCGGTCTGCCCAGGCGCTGGAGAGGAACGCCTCCTTCAGGCGTTCGAGGTCGGCGTCCGGGGAGGCGTCGGCGTCGCCCGCGCCTGGCAGTTCGTCGATGTCGAGCAGGCGGGTGGCGCCGAAGCGGTTTTCCAGCCACGTGTGGAAGGCCGTGCCTCGGCGCGCCAGTGGGTTCGGGGGGAACGGCAGGGGACGCCTCAGACGGCGGGCCAGCAGGTCCGGGTCCTTGGCCAGTTCGACCAGTTGGCTCACCGAGAGGTGCTCGGGCAGTTCGACCTGTTCGCGGCGGGTCATCGACGCGGCGCGCTCGGCCAGCAGGACGTCCACGTCCTTGGCCCAGCCGTCCGGGTCGTCTTCCTCCGGCATCTCCGGGTCGTCGGGCACCACGTCGTCGGGCAGCGGTTCGGGCTCTGGCGGGAAGTCGTCGTCCGGCGGCTCGTCCGGCGGCGGATAGTCCTCGACCGCCACAGCCGGTTCTTCCTCGAAGATCAGCGGCAGTGGTTCGGGTGGGGCGTTGCGGAGTTCGTCCAACGCGGCCAGCACCATCTTGGCGCCCTCGACCACGGCGTCGCGGCGCTTGCCCAGCGGATCGGCCGGCCACTGGGACGTCTTCACGTCTTCTGCCAGGGGGTTCGGGGTGTCGGGGTCCGGTTCGTCTGCCCACACGCTGATGTCGCCCGGCGGGTTGTCGCGTCGCAGGACCTCGTGCATCTCCTGCAGGAACACCGACGGGCCCTTGGGCTTGTCGCCCGCCTCCGCCCACCAGTGGCCGGACATGAGCAGGCTGTGCTCGGCGCGCGTGACACCTACGTAGAAGAGTCTGCGTTCCTCCACCAGGCGCCTGTCTTCGAACTCCTCGGCGTGGATCGTGAGCGCCTCGTCGACCTCCTTGCGGTTGAAGCCGGCCGACAACCGCAAGGAAGGCAGGTCCTGGGCGTCGCCTCGCAGGTCGGCCGGGAGTTCGGTGACGGCCTTCAGCCAGCACGACGACTTCTTGCGGCCCGGGAAGACGTCCTTGACCAGGTGCGGCAGCGCGACGATCCGCCACTCCAGGCCCTTGGCCGAGTGCACGGTCAGGATCTGCACGCGGTCCTCGGACACCTCCACCTCGCCGGGCTCGAGGCCGTCCTCGGCGTGCTCGGCCGCGTAGAGGTAGTCGAGCAACGACGACAGCGTCGCGGACGGGCTGGCCGCCGCGAAGTCCGTGACCACGTCGGCGAACGCGTCGAGGTGTGCGCGGCCTACCATGCCCGGCCGCGACATGGCCTCGATGTCGAGCAGCAACGTGCGTTCGACGTCCGCCACCAGCTCTGGCAGCGGCTGGTCCAGGCGGCGTCGCAACGCAGCCAGCTCGGCCCCGAGCCTGCGAATGCGCCGATAGCCGTCCTGCGAGTAGGCGTCGGGATCACCGGGGTCGTCCAACGCGTCGGCCAGGCCGGCCTGCTCGGCGTGCTCACCGGGCAACGCGTCCGCCAGCACGAGCAGAGGATCGTCCACAACGGACTGTCTGCTTTGGACACCAGCCAGCTCACGTGCGCGACTCCACAACGCTGCCAGGTCCCGTGCCGCCAGGCGCCAGCGCGAGCCGGTCAGCAGGCGCGCGGCCGCCGTGCCCGCCAGCGGATCCACGAGAACCCTCAGCGCCGACACCAGGTCCCGCACCTCGGGCTCGTCGAGCAGGCCGCCGAGGCCCACGACCTCGACCGGCAGGCCGCGTTCCCTGAGCGCGGCCGCGATCGCCGCCATGTCGGAGCGCCGTCGCACCAGAACGGCGGCCGTCGGCGGCACGCCTTCGGTGTCGAGGTGCGCTTCCCATTGTGCCGCAACGTTGTCCGCCATCCAGTCGAGCTCCTGGCGGATGTCGGCGTGCAACGCGAGCCGGACGTCGCCCGGTCCCGCGCCGGGGCGCGCGCGCAGTTCCTCGACGTCCAGGCCGGCCTCGCGCAGCGGCAGTGACACCGCGTTCGCGAGCTCCAGCACCTCCGGCGGGTTGCGGAAACTGGTCAGCAGCCCGAACTTCCTGGTGGGCGGGAAGTCGTCGGCGAAGCGCGGCAGGTTCGCGGCGGACGCCCCACGCCAGCCGTAGATGGCCTGCGCCGGGTCGCCCACGGACGTGACGGGCATCGGCTTGCCCTCACCGAACAGCGACCGCAACAAGACGCGCTGGGCGTGCCCGGTGTCCTGGTACTCGTCCAGCAGCACCGCGCCGTACCGCTCGCGCTCGCCCTCCGCGACCTCCTCGAACTGGGCGAGCTGTGCGGCCAGCGACATCTGGTCCGCGAAGTCGAGCGCCGCTTCCTTCCGCTTGCGCAGCTGGTACGCCTCCAGCAGCGGGAGGAGCGCGACCCGCAGCCGTTGCGCGCGAATGACCTCCTGCAGCTTCTCCGGCAGGCCGTCGCGTTGCCGGGGCGCACGCGGGGCGTTCTCGATGAGCGCACAAAGCTTGTCCGCGTGGTTCTGCAGGGCTTCCGGCGTGACGAGGTGCTCGCCGAGCTCACCGGCCAGCGCCAGCAGGTAGCCGGTGATCGTCGCCGGGACCTTGTCGGTGTCGAGGTCCTTGGCCCACGTCGACACCACCCGGTGCGCGAGCTGCCACGACGCGGTCTCGGTGAGCAGCCGCACACCAGGCTCCACCGGCAGCCGCAAACCGTGTTCGGACACCAGGCGCCCGGCGTACGCGTGGTACGTCAGCACCACGGGCTCGCCGGTCAGCACGGCCATCTTGCGCTCGCCGCTCGGGTCGAGCTCGTCGAGCAGCGAAGACCCGGCCAGCCTGCGTAGCCGCGCGCGCACGCGGTCCGCGAGTTGCCGCGCCGCCTTGCGGGTGAAGGTCAGGCCCAGAACGCGGTCGGGCAGCACGACACCGTTCGCGACCAGCCAGACGACGCGGGCCGCCATGGTCTCGGTCTTGCCCGCGCCAGCACCGGCCACGACCAGGGCCGGCTGGGTGGGTGCGGCGATGACCTCGGCCTGCTCGGGGGTCGGCTTGTTGAGCCCGAGCGCCTCGGCGATCTCGAACGGACTGACCGTCATCGGGCGACCAGTCCACACGTGACGTCGCACCGCACGTCGCACGGGGCGACGAGCCGGTCACAGGTCCTGAACAACGTCACCAGCACATCTTCCTACCCAGGCTGCGCGCGTCTCCGCACCACCCAGGCCCTACTCGCTCACCTGTCGCCCTGACGGGTGGACCGGGCACGTCGTGCGAGCAGGGCAACGGTCGCAGTCGGCGTTCTCCCGAGCGGTGTAGTTCGGGCCCAGCACCGACTCCGCCGCTCCCTGGACGACCTCCAGCCACGCGCGGACGCCCTGCTCGTCCAACGGCGCCTGCGTGCGTTCGACAGCGCCGGTCTTCTTGTCCTCCTTGGCTACGTAGAGCAGGCGGGCGCCACCCGGTTCGGTGCCCAGGCCGATGTGGGTGAACCCGCCCAGCGAGGTGGCCAGCTGGTAGACGGCCAGCTGGGGGTGCTCCTGCGAGGCGTCGCGGGAGACCGGGCTCTTGCCCGTCTTGATGTCGATGACGACCGGGCGGCCGTCCTCGTCGTGTTCCAGGCGGTCGACCCGGCCGCGGACCTGGAGCCACGGCCCGCCGTCGCGTTTGGGCACCTCCACGACCATTTCCTCTTCCACCGCGACCTGGGTCAGCTGGCTGCGGCTCATGGTCAGCCAGGCGAGGAACGTGTCGAGCATCCGCTCCACGCGCAGACGTTCGCGGCGGGAGAACCACGGGGCGCCCGCGTCGACAGCTGCCCAGGCCTCGTCCAGCTTCAGGCGCAGCTGAGCCGCGTCGGCACCGGACGCCGCCGCCTGGGCCAGCGCGTGGACCAGGGTGCCCGTCACGGACGCCAGTTCGGCCGGATCTTGGCCTCCGTGGCGTTCCACGACCCAGCGCAACGGGCACTTCGTGATCACCTCGATGGTCGACGGCGTCACGCTGACCTTCTGCTCCTCCGTCCACAGTGGAGCATCGGTCGACACGTCGGCCACGCCGTACCAGGACTCCGGATGCGCGCCGGGCACACCTGCTTCAGCCAGGCGGGCCAGCTGCCTAGCCGCACGCGAACGGCGCTCCGGGTCCTCAGAGTCCGAGCACACCACGCGGCGGAGCTCGCCCACCAGCTCGCCCAGCACCAGACCGCGCTGCGGGCGGTGCAGCTTGCGCTCTTCCTCGGCGGACGACTCGATCTCGTCGAGGAAGCGCGACGGCTGTTCGTCCTCACCCCGGACGGCACTGATCAGCAGCTTCGACCGGGCGCGGGAGGCGGCCACGAGCAGCAGGCGGCGTTCCTCGGCCAGGATCGGTGCCACCGCCGACACCGACGGTTCGAGGCCCGCCAGGACGTCCACCATGCGTTCGACACCGAGCACCGTGCCGCGCAGCCGCAGATCGGGCCAGCTGCCCTCCTGCACCCCCGGCACGGCAACGACCTCCCACTCGCGTCCGGCGGCGGAGTGTGCGGTCAGGACGGACACCGCTTCACCCGTGGGAGCCGAGGCGGCCAGGGTGTCGCCGACGATCCGCTGCGACTCCAGGTAGTCCGCGAACCCCGCCACACCCGACCCCGGCAGCCGGTCGACGTACTTCGCGGCCGCCTCGAACAGCGCGACGATCGCGTCCAGGTCGCGGTCGGCCTGCATGCCCGGCATGCCCCGGCGAGCCGACTGCGCGACCCAGCGGTCCTGCAGGCCCGTCGCCGTCCAGAGGTCCCACAGGACGACCTCCACCGACTTGCCGGCCTCGATCGCCTTGCGCGCCAACGCCAGCAGGTGCGAGATCCGCCGCGCGGGCAACGACTCCACGTCCTCCAGTGCTGCCAGCCGGTCTGCCGTCTCCAGCACTTCGACCAGCAGCTCGCCGGAAGGACGGTCGCCTCCAGCTGCCATCTCCAGCCGCCGCAGACCACGGCGCAACCGCCGCAGCGCCAACGGATCCGCGCCACCGTACGCGGACGACAGCAACATCGCGGCCGTGTCCTCGTCCAGCGAACCCGGCACCGCCGCGGCACGGAGCAGGGCCAGCAACGGACGCACCGAAGGCTGCTGCGCCAACGGCAACTCGTCCGACGGCACGGCCACCGGCACCCCCGCCGCCAGCATCGCCCGTTGCAGCACCGGCAAAGACAGCGTCGCCGAACGCACGACCACGGCCATCTGCGACCACGGCACCTCGTCGGCCAGGTGGGAGCGCCGCAGCTGGTCGGCCACCCACGTCGCCTCCTGCGCGGACGACGCGAGCAGCCGCACCTGCACGGACCCCTCGCCGTCGGCGGGCAGCACCGACCGCGTGGGAGACGCTCCAGGCAGGCGGGAAGCCAGGCGGGCCACCGCGTCCCGGATCTCCGGCATCATCCGGAAGGACCTCGGCAGCACCACCGTCTCGCCCGGCACGTCCCGCAGGATCTCCGGATCGGCGCCGCGGAACGTGAAGATCGCCTGGTCGGGGTCGCCCACCAGGACGAACCGCTCCGCGCCCGACCCCAGCGAGCTGATCAGCGAGTACTGCATCGGGTCGAGGTGCTGTGCGTCGTCGACCAGCAGGTACCGCACCCGCCGCCGTTCGGCCGAAAGCAGGTCTTCGTCGTTCACGAACGCCGCGTACGCCGACGACACCAGCTCGGCGGCGTCGTAGGCGGGGGCGAACGCCGTCGCGGAGTCCATGCCGGACAGCAGATTCACCGACTCGTACTGCTGACCGAAGAGGCCGGCCGCCACCCACTCGTCCCGCCCGTGCTCCTCGCCGAGCTCGATCAGGTCCTCCGGCCCCAGGCCCCGTTCGGCCGCACGCAACAGCAGATCGCGCAGCTCGTGCGCGAACCCCGGCAGCTCCAGCGCGGGACGCAGCCGCTCCGGCCAGGTCAACGCACCCAGCTCGACGTCACCGGCGAGCAGCTCACGAACCATCGCGTCCTGGTCAGGGCCCGACAGCAACCGCGGCGGCGGCTCTCCCTGCAGCACCGCCTGGTTGCGCAGCACCGCGAACGCGTACGAGTGCACGGTCCGCACCAACGGCTCGCGAATCGTCGAGAGCCGCCCGGTGAGCAACCGCGTGATGTGCGCGCGCAATGCCACGGACGCACGCCGGTTCGCGGTGAGCACCAGCACGTTCTCCGGTGAGGCACCCTCCTCCAGCACGACGTGCGCGGCCAGCTCGGCGAGCAGCGTCGTCTTCCCCGTTCCGGGACCACCCAGCACCCGCAGGAAGCCGGAGCGCGAGAAGACGCGCTGGGCAGCCGAGTCCCACCGGGGACGCGGGCGCGTCTCCGGCTTCCGGCGGACCAGCTGGGGTGGAAGTGCCACGTTCCGATTTCACCACGCTGCACCGACAAGATCAGTCACGCCCGCCGGACGGACCACGGACCGATTTGGTCTACCTTCTTGACAGAGAGAGGTGGTCTAGTCCATTTTTGAACACGTTGTGAGCCCCCTCACTGCCAGCTCCGCCGCCCTGGATCGAGCAGTCTTGGAGGACTGATGAAGCGGTTCCTCGTCGGCGCAGTCGCCGCCGCGTGCACGGCGATGCTTCTCCCCGCGCAGGCTCAGGCCGCGGTCAACCCCGTGCTCGCCGCGCCCTACCTCTACCAGTGGGGCAGCGTGCCCAGCGCGACGAGCGTGATGCAGCAGACAGGCATCAAGTCGTTCACCCTCGCGTTCATCCTCAGCGACGGCGGCTGCAACCCGAAGTGGGACGGCACCCGTTCGCTGACGGGAAGTGACAAGACCCTGATCAGCAACATCCGCGCGGCCGGCGGCGAGGCCACCCCGTCGATCGGCGGCTGGTCCGGCAACAAGCTCGGCCAGAAGTGCTCTTCGGCGACCGCACTCGCCGGCGCGTACCAGAAGGTGATCGACGCCTACGGACTCAAGGCGATCGACATCGACATCGAGGCGCAGGAGTTCGAGAACAACACGGTCCAGGACCGCGTGCTCGGCGCGCTGAAGATCGTCAAGCAGAACAACGCCGGGCTGAAGGTCGTCATCACCATGCCGACCGAGGCCAGCGGCCCGAACTCCTGGGGCAAGCGCCTGATCACCCGTTCCAAGGAGCTCGGCGCCCCGATCGACACGTTCGCGGTCATGCCGTTCGACTTCGGCAGCGGCGGCGACATGTCCGCCAAGACCAAGAGCGCGGTCGACGGCCTGAAGAACCACATCAAGGCCACGTACGGGCTGAGCGACGACGCGGCCTACCGGCGCAGCGGCCTCTCGTCGATGAACGGCAAGACCGACACCGGCGAGACCGTCACCCCGCAGAACTTCCGCGACATCGTCACCTGGGCGAACTCCAAGCACCTGTCCCGCGTCTCGTTCTGGGCGGTCAACCGGGACAAGGGCAACTGCGGCGCCATGAGCGACTCCTGCTCCGGCATCAACCAGCAGACCTACGAGTTCACCAAGGCGCTGGCGAAGTTCACCGGCTGAGCAAGATCTCCTCCGGTGACCGGACGTGTCCCCGACCCCCGTCCGGTCACCGGGGCTCCACCCGCTCCAGGAACTGTCCGGGCGTGCACGCCACGCCGAAGTAGTCGCCGGTCGCGAAGTCCGCACCGGCCCCGCGCCACCACCGGGCCTGCTCCGCGCTGCTGATGCCGTCCACCGCGACCGTCACGCCCGCCTTGCGCACCAACGGCATCAACGCCGTGATGTACGGCGATCGGCGCTCGACCAGGCTGCGGGCCACACGCACCGACTTCACCGGCAGTTCCAGCACCGTGGCGGGATCCAGTGGACCGAGCCCGAAGTCGTCGATCCCGACGTGGACACCGAGCCCGGCGAGCACACCCAGGTTGTCTGCGGCGTCGGACTCCGGCAGCACCTCGGCCGGCATGCTGACCGCCAGCTCGTGCATCTTCAGCCCGGTCTCACCGAGCACCCGGACCACGCGCTCGACCAGGTCCGCGTCGGACGACTGGTGCGCGGTGAGCCGCACGACCAGCGAGTGACCGAATTGCCGGCGCTGCCGCCACCACGCCGACTGCCCGCTCGCGACGCGCAGCAGCCACTCGCCGAGCGGCAGGATCAACCCGGTCGCCTCCGCCAGCTCCGCGCACCGGTCGTGGCCCAGCGCCTCCGCGTCCGGGCGGTCCCAGTGCAACCCCGCCTCGACGCCGGTCACCTCACCGTCGGAAAGCCGCACGATCGGGCGGTACCGCACGGTGATCTCGCCGGTCTCCCACGCACCTGGCATCGTCACGGCCACCGCGTGGTGCCTGCGTTCGTCCGCGTCCTGCCCGGGGTGGAACACCTCCCACTGGCCGCGCCTGCGCACCTTGGCTCTTCGCAACGCCGTGTCCGCCGCGCGCAGCAGGTCGACCGGCTCGGCCGCGCTGTCCGGCCGGTGCACCACGCCAGCGGTCACCGACACCGCCAGGCCGTGACCGTCCACATAGGTCGGTTCGAGCAGGTCGTCGTTGATGCGCTTCATGATCGAGCCGATGCTCGGCGTGGTCGGCGTGTTCTCCACGAGAAGGCCGAACTCGTCGCCGCCGAACCGGGCGATCATGGCCTTCTCGGGTTCCATCAACACCTGCAACCGCCGGGTGACGTGCTGCAGCAGCCGTTCGGCGACGCGGCTGCCGAGGCTGTTGCTCACCATGCCGAACGCGTCGAGGTCCAGGTGGAAGATCGTGACGCCGTGCTCGGGATCGGCCCTGCGCAGCGCGATCTCCAGCTGGGTGGTGAAGAACTGCCGGTTCGGCAGCCCGGTGAGCACGTCGTGCAGCGACTGTCTGCGCAGTTCTCCCTGCAACAGCGCGAGTTCCGTGCCGTCCTCGACGACCACGACGAAGTGGCTCGGCTCGTTGTCGGCACCGCGCAGCAACGACGCCGTCAGCGACAACCGCGCGATCTCACCGTCCTTGCGCCGCATCTGCTGCGACTGCCGGATCCGTTCCGCGGTACCGCTGACCAGTGCGGCCATCGCGTCGCGCAGCGTCTCGGTGAAGCCGGGGACGGTCAGGTCGAGCAGCGCTGTCCCGGTGAGGTCCTCCGGTGCGTGCCCGAGGATGTCGCTGACGGCCGCGTTCGCCCTGATCAGCCGGCCTTCGAGGTCGACGATCAGCACGCCGCT
Source organism: Lentzea nigeriaca (assembly GCF_016907955.1). Lineage (GTDB taxonomy): Bacteria > Actinomycetota > Actinomycetes > Mycobacteriales > Pseudonocardiaceae > Lentzea > Lentzea nigeriaca. Next base: position 94,776 of record NZ_JAFBCX010000008.1, read on the forward strand.
CGCCGACGAGGTGACCACCTCGTTGAAGCGGGCCTCGCTCTCCTTGAGGTTCCAGTTGGCGTCGCGGACCGCCTTGAGCAACGACCGCTGCATGCTCTCCTGCTGGGTGAGCACCGACTCTGTGTTCGCCGCGGTGAAGCCGCTCCCGAGCGCGCCGATCACGAGAGCGACCCGTTCCGCGTACCGCTCGACGCGCCCGAACTCCGGCAGCGCGAGCAGGCCCTTGCCGAGCACGTCGGTGGTGCAGCGCAACCCGGACCGGCCCAGGTGGCCCAGGCCCGCCAGTTCCGCGCCGGTGCGTTCGGCCGGATCGGCGGTGAACGGGTCCGCGTGCAGCACCTCGCACAACGCGTCCAGCCTGCCGGCCAGGTCCGCCTCGAGAGCGTCCCTGCCCATGGGGATGGCCACGCAGCTCTGCAGCAGATAAGCCCATTTCCGGGCAAGCGTCAGCCGCGCCCGGACAACGTCCTCGGGCGACGGCGATACGTCGGGTATTCGACTCGGGCTCGGCATTCGGGGCTGCCTCGTCGGGGCTCAGATTTTCCGGCAGTTTATCCACGAACTGTAGGCCCCTGGTCGACCGTCAGAGTGAATGACCGCCACTCTATCGGGATTCTCTATGGTTTCCGCGCGACCCCTGCGTACGCGACCCTGTTCAACGACGGATCGACGGAGATGTCGCCGGGCCCGGCCGGCCTCCATTCGGCGAATCCGACCAGTCCCGGCTCGGCCAGCTCGAAATCACCGAACAGCGCCAGGATCTCGTCGCGGCCGCGTTGGACGACCTGGTCACCACCCGCCTGGTTCATCCGCTCGGCGGCGGCCTTGGCGCCCTCGTTGTCGTGGTCGTTGGCGAAGTGGGTGATCGCCAGGTAGCTGCCGCTGGCCAGCGCCTCGCGGTAGTGCTTCAGCAGGCCCCACGGATCGGCCTCCGTGGGCACCCAGTGCACCATGAACAGCATCAGCAGGCCGATCGGCTCGTCGAAGTCGAGCACCCGGCGCGCCACGGGACTGTCCAGGATGCTCTCCGGATCACGCATGTCGGCCTGGAGCACGCCGGTCCGGTCGTCGCCCGCGAGGATGAGCTCGCTGTGCGCGACGGCCACCGGATCGCGGTCGACGTAGAGCACGCGGCACTCGGGATCCTCCGCCTGCGCGACCTCGTGCACGTTGGACACGGTGGGGATGCCGGAGCCGATGTCGAGGAACTGGCGCACGCCCTGCTCGACCATGAACCGCACCGCGCGGCCGAGGAACGACCGGTTGATCCTGGCCGCGCTGCGGGCGTGCGGCATCACCAGCTCGATCTTGTCGCCCATCAGGCGGTCCACCGCGAAGTTGTGCGCGCCGCCCAGCATGTAGTCGTACAGCCGGGCCGCGCTCGGCACCGACACGTCCACGCTCTGCGGAACCCAGTTCTGCTCGACGGGCACGGTGACCACCTCTTCAGGTTGCGGACGCACAAGCTTAGTCACCCGCGAAGGTCGCCTCGCTCATCCATCGGTGTGAGCACATGCCACCCGTTCGGACACTGTCACGCTCACCCGAATGACTCCTATTGTGGTCCGTCTCTTTCCACTCACGAGGAGTGATGATGTCTGTCCCGGTGGCGCCTGGCAGGCTGCCATTTCTCGGGCACACCCTGCCGATGTTGCACAAAAGATTCGAGTTCACGGCGAATTTACGACGTCAGGGCGATCTCGTCGAAGTAGATCTCGGCCCGATGCGAACTCTGTTCGTGACAAGTCCCCAGTTGATGCATCAGGTGCTGGTCACCGATGCCCCGAAGTTCAGCAAAGGGAGGATGTTCGACAAGTTCCGCCCGTTCATCGGCAACGGGCTCGCGATGTCGAACGGCCCCTTCCACCTGCGGCAGCGCCGGATGATGCAGCCGGCGTTCCACCGCGACCGGATCGCCGGTTACGCGGAGATCATGGCCCGCGCGACGCGCGAGCTGATGGACCAGTGGCGGCCGGGTGAGGTCCGCCGGGTCGAGGCGGACATGCAGGGTCTCGCCGTCACGATCGTCGGCGAGTCGCTGTTCTCCACCGAGATCGGCAAGCGCGCGATCGACGAGGCCCGCCGGTCGATCTTCGTGATCATCAAGAACGGCATCGTGCGCGCGCTCTCACCGGGCTTTGTCGAGAAGCTGCCCATCCCCGCCAACCGCGAGTTCGACGCGGCCATCGCGAGGATGCGCGCGATCGTCGAGGAGGTCATCGCGAGCTGGCGCGCCGACGAAACCGACCAGGGCGACCTGCTGTCGATGTTGATGCTCGCGCGGGACTCCGAGACCGGCGAGCCGATGACCGACCAGCAGGTCTTCGACGAGGTCATCACGTTGCTGTCGGCGGGAATCGAGACCACCGCGCTGGCGCTGGCGTGGATCTTCCACGAGATCGCGGCGAACCAGGAGATCGAACGGCGGGTGCTGGCCGAGATCGACGAGGTGCTCGCAGGGCGCCCGGTCACGTTCGACGACGTGCCGAAGCTGACCTACGTGGGCCGGGTCGCGAACGAGGTGCTGCGGAAGTACCCGCTCTGGCTCCTCATGCGCCGTGTCGCGGAGGAGGTCGAGCTGGGCGGAGTCCGCGTGTTCCCCGGCACCGAGCTGATCATCAGCCCGCACGCGATGCACCACAACCCCGAGCACTTCCCCGACCCCGACCGCTTCGACCCCGACCGCTGGACCCCCGACCGCGCCCGGCAGCTCCCGAAGGGCGCGTTCGTCCCGTTCGGCGGCGGGATCCACCAGTGCATCGGCAACCACTTCGCGCTGACCGAGATCGTCATCGCGGTGGCGACCATCTGCACGCGCTACCGGCTGGTCCCCGTCCAGCCCGTGCGCACCAAGTTCACCAACGCCGTCTACCCCGTCGACCTTCGGATGAAGGCCGTGCCCCGCTAGTTGGAGGTTGTTCTCCGATGCGTCTCCGTCGGCTCTGCGCCGCCGTATCGCTCGCATTGCTCGTCCCCGTGCCCACTTCGGCGAACGCGGCCCAGACCAGCTGTCAGGACGTGTACACCCCCGTGCGCTTCGGGCTCATCCAGCAGACCATGTACGGCAGGCTGTGCGTGCCGCGGGGCGCGACCACCGTCCAGGTCCTCGTCCCCGGCGGCACCTACACCAGTGAGTACTGGGACATTCCCCTCGACTCCGGGTCCCGTTCCGTCCGGCGCGCGATGAACAACGGGGGCATCGCCACGATGGCGGTGGACCGGATCGGCACCGGAAAGAGCAGCAGGCCGCTGAGCCTGCTGGTCGACGTCACCACCCAGGCCGAAGCGGTGCACCACGTGATCGCGAGCCTGCGCCGGCGGTTCGAGAAGGTGCTGATCGGCGGGCACTCCATCGGATCAGCCATCACGATGACCGAGGCCGGCCGGTACCGCGACGTCGACGGCGTGCTCGTCACCGGCATGACCCACCTGTGGGACTACACCAGGGTGGTGCCGGCGCTCGCGAACTCGATCCCCGCCACGCTCGACCCGAAGCTGGGCGCGCGCGGTCTCGACGCCGGTTACCTGACCACGGCGCCGGGCGCCCGCTACGGCATGTTCCACGCGCCAGGCCCGAACATCCCGGCGGTGATGGACTACGACGAGTCCACAAAGGACGTTTTCTCGGCAGGCGAGGCGGTCACCACCGTCGTGATGTCCAACATCGTGCTGCCCGCGAGCGCCACCATCGACGCCCCGGTGATGTCGGTGCAGACCTCGGCGGACTACTTCTGCGGCACCCCGCCGCTCGGCGCCGACTGCTCGTCACCGGAGGCGCTGGTCAACTCCGAACGGCCGTTCTTCGGCGACGCACCGCGGGTGGACGGCTTCGTGCTGAACGGCTACGGCCACTGCTTCAACTTCGCACCCGACTCGGCCGGATACCACGCGGCGGTCGTCGCGTGGCAGCGCGGCATCTAGAGGTTCTTCAGGAATTCTCCCGCATCGAGCGGAGCACCGAAGTGGGCGCCGATCGCGAGGTCGGCGCCCGCTTCCGCCCACCACTTGGCCTGTTCTGCGGTCTCGATGCCGTCCACGCAGATGTTCACGCCCAGCTCGTGCACGGCCGGAACCAACGCGGCGGAACGAGGATCCTGACGCCGCACCAGGTCCTTCGGCACGCACACGGACACGATCGGCAGCTCCGAGAGCCAGGCCAGGTCCCGCGGTCCGAGGCCGAAGTCCTCCAGGGCGATCGCCACTCCCCTGGCCGCGAGCGTGCTCAGGTTCTCCGCCGCGTCGGCCACGCCGAGCACGCCGACCGGCATGCACAACGTCAGGCGCTCGTGCGGCATCCCGGTCTCCTCCACGACTTTCGCCACCCGTGACACGAGATCCGCGTCGGTCGCCTGGTGGCGCGTGAGCCGGACGCCGAACTGCGCGTCGAGCTCGCCGCGCTGACGCCACCACTGCGCCTGGCCGGCCGCGATCCTCATCAGCCACTCGCCCATCGGCAGGATCAGCCCCGTCTGGTCGGCGAGCTCGGCGCACCGGTCGGAGAGATCCCAATGCAGCAACGCCTCGACGCCCGCCAGCTCACCGGTCGCGAGCACGCGAACGGGCCGGTAGCAGACACCGATGTCGCCCTGTTCCCACGCTCCCGGCATCACGACGGCCAGCGCGTGGTCGCGCCTGCGTTCGGTGTCCTGGTTGCCGTGGAACAGTTGCCACTGACCACGCTGGTCCTTCTTGGCCTGCCGCAACGCCAGGTCCGCCATGCGGAGCAGCTCGGTGGGGTCGATGTCGGGCGAGGGCCGGTGCACGACGCCCGCGCTCACGGAGACCGCGAGCCCGTGTTCGTCCACATAGGTCGGTTCGCCGAGGTCGGTGTTGATGGCCGCCATCATCGTGGCGATGTCCGGTGTGGAGGCGGTGTTCTCGACGACGATGCCGAACTCGTCGCCGTCGAACCGCGCGACCATGGCCTGCTCGCGGGACGTCAGCGCCCGCAGCCTGCGGGCCACGTGTTGGAGCAGGTGTTCGCCGACGCGGCCGCCCAGGCTGTTGCACACCAGGCCGAACGCGTCGAGGTCGAGGTGGAGGATCGTCACGCCGAACTCGGGATCAGCCCTGCGCAGCACGGTTTCCAGGTGCGTGGTGAAGAACTGCCGGTTCGGCAGGCCGGTGAGCACGTCGTGCAGCGACTGCCTGCGCAGTTCTCCTTGCAGCAGCGCCAGTTCCGTGTCGTCGTCGGCCATCACGAGCACATGACTCGGCTTGCCGTCGTCGTCGCGCAGCAGTGACGCCGTCAGCGTCACCCTGGCGAACTCGCCGTCGTCGCGCAGCAGCTGCATCGGTTCGCGTTCGAACTCGCCGCGCTCGGCGAGAACCCGTTCCATCATCTCGCGGAACACCACGATCGACTGCGGCGCGATGAGCTCCACAAGCCTCGTACCGGGCTCCGGCTGGTGCCCGAGGATGTCGCCGATCGAGTCGTTGCCCCAGGCCAGCTTTCCGTCGAGGCCGACGATCAGGATGCCGTTCGTCGACGAGGAGGCGATGCCGGCGAACTTCGCCTCGCTCTGGCGCTGGTCGCGTTGCGCGTCACGGGCGGCCTTGAGCAGCGAGCGCTGCATGCTCTCCTGCTGGTCCAGGATCACGCGGGCACGCGCGATCGTGAAACCGCACGTGAGCGCGCCGATTCCACCGACGACCCGGACGGGGAGTTGATCGACCGCGTGGAATTCCTCCAGTGCCAGCAGGCCTTTGCCCAGCACGTCGACAGTGCGGCGGAGTCCGGGCTCGTTGACGTAGCCGAGAGCGACGAGTCGCTCGCCCGCCTCCTCGAACGGAGCAGAGTCGAACGGCTCGCCGTGCAACGCCGCGCACAACGCATCGAGCTGGGCGCTCAGTTCAGCGTCCAGCTCGTCTCTGCTCAACGCGACGACGATCACGCTGCTGAGCAGGTAGCTCCACTTGCGCGCCAAGGCTTCGCGCGCGCGGCCGGCGGCGGTGTCCGGCGGTGGAGCGGCATCGGGTCTTCGGTTTGGATTCGTCATTCCCGTTGCCCTGTATGGGTTGGAGAGTGTTCGGCAGTTTACCTACCGGCAGTCGACGCATACTGCGCCGACGGAGTGAATCTCCGACACTACAGGATGGTTTCAGTCCTTACGACCGACCCCTGCGTACAGGAACATGTTCATGCTCGCCTCGTCCGCGATGTCACCGGGTCCGTCCGGCCGCCACTCCCCGCAGCCCACCAGGCCGGGCTCGACCAGGTCGAACCCGTCGAACAACGCGCTGACCTGCGCGTGCGTGCGCATGTGCATCTGGTCCGCGCTCTTGCTGCGGTTCACCACCTCGGCGGCTTTGTCGACGCTTTCGTCGATCTGGTCCTTGGCGACGTGCGTCATCACGATGAAGCTGCCGGCGGGCAACGCGTCGCGGTAGGCGGCGACGAGCTTCCGCGGGTCGTCCTCGTCCGGCACCCAGTGCAGCATGAGCAGCATGAGCAGCCCGATCGGCCGGTCGAAGTCCAGCAACCGCCTGACCTCGGCATGCGCCAGCACGGCCTCGGGATCACGCATGTCGGCCTGCACGATCGCGGCGTTCTCGTTGCCGGACAACATCAGTTCGCTGTGCGCGACGGCGACCGGGTCCTTGTCGACGTAGACGATGCGCGCGGCCGGGTCGCGGTTCTGCGCGACCTCGTGCACGTTGGCGACGGTCGGGATGCCGGAGCCGATGTCGAGGAACTGACGAACTCCCTGGTCCATCAGGAAGTTCACCGCGCGGCCGAGGAACCGCCGGTTGAGCCGGGCGACGCTCGGCAGTCCCGGGACGAGCTTCTCGATCTGGGAGCCGACCTCACGGTCGGCGGCGAAGTTGTGGGCGCCGCCGAGGATGTAGTCGTAGACGCGGGCCATGCTGGGCACGTTCGTGTCGATGCCGAGCGGCACCCAGTCCTGGGTCTCTGCCACGGTGCACACCTCTTCGGTTCGTGGCGTTCGGGGAAGACGAACGAGCTTAGTCACCCGAGCGGCAACGGCCTTGGACCAACAGAGTGATGAGAAACCACCCGATCAGGCACTGCCGTCTTCCCCGAACGGCTCCTAGGGTGGTCCGTCCCCCTCCGGTCCAACTCCTTGGAGTCTGGATGCCCGTCCCGGTGGCTCCCCGCCGCTGGCCGTTACTCGGGCACACCCCGGCGATGCTCACCCAGCGCGCCAAGTTCACCGACGCGCTGCACGAGCACGGCGACGTGGTGCGCCTGGACCTGGGCCCGCTGCACGCGTACTTCGTCACCAGTCCCGCACTGACCCACGAGGTGCTCGTCTCCCAGGGGTCGAGGTTCCGCAAGGGCGCGATGTTCGACAAGTTCCAGCCGTACCTCGGCACCGGACTGCTGCTGTCGAACGGAGAGTTCCACCTGCGCCAGCGCCGGTTGATGCAACCGGCGTTCCATCGGGAACGAATCGAAACCTATGCCGCGACGATGGCTCGTGCCGCTGCCGCGCTGGCCGCGCGGTGGCGACCGGGCGAGGTCCGCGTCATCGAGAACGACATGCAGGAGCTCGCGGTCACGATCGTCGGCGAGGCGCTCTTCTCGACCGAGATGGGCAGACGGGCCGTCGAGGAGGTCCGCCGGTCGATCTTCACCGTCATCCAGCAGGGCATGATCCGCGCCCTCTCCCCGTCGTTCGTCGAAAAGCTCCCGATCCCGGGCAACCGCGAGTTCGACGCGGCCATCACCCGAATGAAAGCCGTTGTGCTGCAAGTGATCGAGAGCTGGCGCACCGACGGCATCGACCACGGCGACGTGCTCTCGATGCTGCTGTTGGCCGGCATGACCGACCAGCAGACCTACGACGAAGTCCTGACGTTGCTGACCGCCGGTATCGAAACCACCGCGATCGCCCTGGCCTGGGCCCTCTACGAGGTGGGCCGCAACCCGGAGATCGAACACCGCCTGCACGCCGAGGTCGACGCAGTCCTGGGCGGTCGCCCGGTGACGTTCGCCGACGTGGCCTTCCTGACCTACACCGAGCAGATCGTGCAGGAAACCCTGCGCAGGTACCCGATCTGGTTCGTGATGCGCCGGACGCTGACCGACGTCCAGCTGGGCGACGTCCACCTGCCGGCAGGCGCCGAGGTGATCGTCAGCCCGCACGCGCTGCACCACGACGAGCGTTACTTCCCCGAACCGCGGCGCTTCGACCCCGGCCGCTGGACGCAGGAATTCACCGCAGGCCTGCCGCGCGGAGCGTTCATCCCGTTCGGCGGCGGCAACCGCCAGTGCCTCGGCAACACCTTCGCCCACACCGAGATCGTCATCACGCTCGCCACCGTCGCGACGCGCTGGCGTCTCATCCCGACCCGTCCGGCGCGCGTGAAGTTCACGTCCGCCCCGTACCCCGACGGTCTGCGGATGAAGGCCGTCCCCCGCAACTAGTTGGAGGGTGTTCTCCCATGCGTTTCCGCCGGTTGTGCGCCGCGGCTCTGCTCGCCACCGGAACACTGTTAGCCCCCACACCCGCCTCGGCCGCAGTGACGTGCGATGACGTCTACACGAACGTGAACATCGGCCGGACCCCGCTCGTCCCGTCCCTGGAACGGATGTACGGCCGCCTCTGCGCTCCCCAAGGCGCCAGGACCGTCCAGGTGCTGATTCCCGGAGGCACCTACGACCACTCGTACTGGGACATCGGCTACGACCCGGACACCCGCTCCTACACCAGAGCTCAGAACAAGGCGGGCATCGCCACCCTCGCCTTGGACCGCCTGGGCACCGGCAGGAGCTCCAAGCCGCTGAGCGCCCTGGTCACCGCCTCGACGCAAGCCGGCGCGGTCCACCAGGTCATCCAAACCCTGAGGCCCCGCTTCGAGAAGGTCATCGTCGCCGGCCACTCCATCGGCTCCGCGATGGCCATGATCGAGGCGGGCACCTACCACGACGTGGACGGCGTCCTGGTCACCGGCTTCACGCACAAGATGAACTACGTCACCGTCATCCCGGTGCTGGCCAACATGATCCCGGCACGCCTCGACCTCGGCTACCTGACCACGATGCCGAACACCCGCTACGACTCGTTCCACAAGCCAGGCCCCCTGGTCGACGGCGCCATCAGGTTCGACGAGTCCACCAAGGACGTCTTCTCCGCCACCGAGGCCGTCGACACCATCCTCCTGGACACCGTGATCATCCCCATCTCCCTTCGGATCACCGTCCCCGTCCTCCTCGTGGTGGGCAACGACTTCCACTTCTGCGGCAACGATTTCCCGCTGATGGGAAGCGACTGCTCCTCCGCCTCCGCGTTGAAGGCCGACGAGGGCCAGTTCTTCCCCTCGGCAACGCGCCTCGACACCTTCATCCTGAACGGCTACGGCCACTCCATCAACTACGCCCCCAACGCCCCCGACTACCACTCCGTTGTGGCCACCTGGACGAAATCGATCTGACTAGACTCAGGGGATGGACGAAGAGATCCACGAGCGAGTCCGCGACTTCATCAAGGCCATCCCCCGCGGACGAGTCGCCACCTACGGCGACATCGCGGATCTAGCCAAGGCCCCGTCGCCACGGCTGGTAGGCCGCATCCTCAACGAGGACGGCCACGACCTGCCGTGGCAACGAGTCCTGAGGGCCGACGGCACCTGCGCCCCGCACCTCCGCGAGACCCAACTCCAGCTGCTGCACGAAGAGGGCGTCCCGAACCTCGACGGCAAGGTGAACCTGCGCGAGTACCGCTGGGAGGACGCGCGCAAGGAGGAAGAGCCGGGCCTCTGGTAGCGACGCCGAGGCCCCCGCGTGGCGATGCGAAGCGAGCCGTCCCAACCGCGATGCCGAAGCCGAGCTGGGCAGGGCATTGCCGACCCACCCGCACCACCGCTCAAGCCGACCGCACCAACCCCGCCCGAGCCGCGTAGTACTTCCGCAACAACGCCTCAACCACAAGCGGATGCGCCCCAATAGGCGCAGAAACAACATCCGCTCCACACTCGTCCAACGACGAATGAAACACCCCAGGCGCCAACAGCCAAGAGGCAACAGCAACCCGCCGCCCCACCACCCCCGGCCGCCTCCGCACCTCGGCAACGACATCCGCCACCCGAGGCGTAGCCGTAGCCACATACCCGACGGCGGCAGCCCCGAGCATCCGAGCAGCCCGCCCGACGTCAGCCAACGCCCGAGCATCGGAAGAACCCGCCGCGGCGAGCACCACTGCGTCGCCGCGGCGGAAGCCGGCTTCCCGCAACCGATCCCGAACCGCCGGCACCGCATCCACTCCGAGCGGCGACGTCAGCACCACACCCTGCCGATTCCCGATCTGCTCGGGAATGTCCACCCGGACGTGATACCCAGCAGCCAAGAAGGCGGGAACCACCACGCAAGGCCCGTCGACAACCGACCGGACGTCAGGCTGCCGAACATCGGCATACGCAACCTCGACCGGAACGTCCACAGAGGACTGGACCGAGGCCGCGATCTCCTCGCACACCACGGCCCCACGAGGGTCCCGCGTACCGTGAAACGCCACTACAAGCTTCATGCGGGCTCCATCGCCAACCGGTAACCACGCTTGACAACCGTGCACACCATCTGCGGCGACCCGAGAGCGGTCCGCAACCGCCCGATAGCCGTCTCGACAGCGTGCTCCTCACCCCCGGAAGGCAAGGCAGCCAACAGATCCTGCCGGGAAACCACCCGTCCCCGAGCAGCCACCAGAGTCCGCAGAACAGCCATCGGAGCCGGCGCCACAGGCCGCAGCTCCCCGTCGATCACCACGGCCTGCGCCCGCATCTCCATGTCCCGAGAAGCGATCCGCAACCGAGTGGCACGAGCCGGCAGCTCCAAAGCCAGCTCACGAACCATCGACCCGATCCGCGACCGCGCGGGCTGCACCACCGGAATCCCGGCAGCAACCAGCGGCCCGGCGGTGATCGCCCCGACGCCGACCACGAGAACGTTGCGCCGCAACGCTTCCACGAGATCCGCGTACCGAGGACCGGCCGTCCGCAAGACCGACGACGCCGCCGGCGCGCTGGTGAACGTCAGCGCGTCCACCTGCCCCGCCAGCGTCGCGTCGATCAACCGCTCCAGCGGCGCGATGTCGGCGGGCGGCTCCCAGCGGTACACCGGGATCTCGACGACGTCGGCACCGGCGGCGCGCAGCGTGTTCACGAAGTCCGGCAACGGTTCGCCGTGCAGCTGAACGGCCACGCGCTTGCCCGACACGCCCATGCGGAGCAGGTACTGCAGCAGCTCGGCGTTCGACTCCGACTCCGGCGACCAGGTCTCGACCAGGCCGGCCGCCCGCACCGCGCCCTTGGCCTTCGGGCCACGCGGCAGCACGACGACGCCTTCGAGAGCGCGGTGCAGGCGGGCGGCCAGTCCCCACCCCTCTGCGGCCTCGAACCACCCGCGGAAGCCGATGCCGGTCGTGGCGACGACGACGTCGACCGGCGCCGAGACCAGCTGCGAGGTGGCCTGGTGCAGCTCGGCGTCGTCGGGCAACGGCAGGATTCGGATCGCCGGGCCGTGGATGACCGACGCGCCCTTGCGTTCCAGCAGGGCGATGAGTTCGTCGGCGCGACGGGCCGCGGTCACCCCGATAGTGAAGCCCGCCAACGGTCCGTTCATGGCAGCTCCACGACGCCGTCACGCACGCGGACCTGGTGCACCGCGACGGAGACGGCCGGCTCGTCGAGGCACTTGCCGGTCGCCAGCTCGAACGCCTGCTTGTAGACCGGTGACACCACGACGGGAACGCCGCCCCGGTCGCCCACGATGCCGCGCGACAGCACCGCGGCACCGCTGAACGGGTCGATGTTGTCCAGCGCGTGCAGGGATCCGTCGGCGGTCAGGAACACCGCCACCTGCGTGCCGTCGGGCAGCAGTGCGGCCACGCCGGTCTCGGGACGCAACAAGTCGAAGTCACAGACGACGGTCACCTGACGACCTCCGGAATACCGAGCTGGACGGGAACGCGCTGACCACGCTCAGCGCGGAACGAGATCGTGGGGTCGGGCGTGCCGGGCGCGTTCACGAACGACGTGAACCGCGCGAGCTTCTCCGGGTCCTCCAGCACGCCCTTCCACTCGTCGGCGTAGTCGTCGACGTGTGCGGCCATGGCGGCTTCCAGGTCGTCGCAGATGCCGAGCTTGTCGTCGACGACGACCTCGCGCAGGTGGTCGAGCCCCCCGTCGAGGCCTTCCAGCCACGCGGAGGTGCGCTGCAGGCGGTCGGCGGTGCGGATGTAGAACATCAGGAACCGGTCGATCACCTTGATCAACGTCTCGGTGTCCACATCGGACACCAGCAGGTCCGCGTGGCGGGGCGTGAAGCCGCCGTTGCCGCCGACGTAGAGGTTCCAGCCGTTCTCCGTCGCGATCACCCCGAAGTCCTTGCCGCGTGCCTCGGCGCACTCACGCGCGCAACCGGAGACGGCCGACTTCAGCTTGTGCGGCGAACGCAGGCCGCGGTACCGCAGTTCCAGCTCGATCGCCAGGCCCACCGAGTCCTGGACGCCGTAACGGCACCAGGTCGTGCCGACGCAGGACTTCACCGTGCGCAGCGCCTTGCCGTACGCGTGGCCCGACTCGAAGCCCGCGTCCACCAGCCGGCGCCAGATCTGCGGCAGCTGCTCGACGGTCGCGCCGAACAGGTCGATGCGCTGACCACCGGTGATCTTGGTGTAGAGGCCGAAGTCGCGGGCCACCTCGCCGATGACGATGAGCTTCTCCGGCGTGATCTCGCCGCCGGGAATGCGCGGCACGACCGAGTACGTGCCGTTGCGCTGCAGGTTCGCCAGGAACCTGTCGTTGGTGTCCTGCAACGAGACCTGCGCCTCGCTGAGGATGTGGCCGTTGTTCAGCGATGCCAGGATCGACGCCACGGCGGGCTTGCAGATGTCGCAGCCACGGCCAGTGCCGTGCTTCTCCACCAACGCGGTGAACGTCGTGATGCGCGTCGCCCGGACGATCTCGAACAGCTCGGCGCGCGAGTACGTGAAGTGCTCGCACAGGGCCTTGGACTGCTCGACACCGCAGTCGGTCAGCAGCTTCTTCAGCATCGGCACGCACGAGCCGCAGCCCGTGCCGGCCTTGGTGCACGCCTTCAGTTCGGCGACATCGCACGCGACACCGGACTGGATCGCGTCGGTGATCGTCTGCTTGGTGACCGCGTGACACGAGCAGACCTGGGCGTCGGCGGGCATCTCGACGTCGACGGAACCACCCGGCTGCAGCAGGGCCGCCGGAACTTCCTTGCCCACCAACGGCCGCAGCGACGGGTACGCCGAGGCGTCACCGACGAGCACGCCGCCGAGCAACGTCTTCGCGTCGTCCGACACCACGAGCTTGCTGTAGGTGCCGGCAACCGCGTTGTTGACGACTACTTCCAGCGCACCCTCAGTAGTGGCGTGCGCGTCACCGAACGACGCCACGTCCACACCGAGCAGCTTCAGCTTCGTGGACAGGTCGGCACCGGGGAACACCTTCGTGCCACCGGAAAGCTGGTCCGCGACCACCTCGGCCATCGCGTAACCGGGAGCCACGAGTCCGTACGCCACGCCTTCGACGGAAGCGCACTCACCGATCGCGAACACGCGCGGGTCAGCGGTCCGGCACGCCGCGTCGACCAGGTAACCGCCGCGCGGCCCGAGCTCCAGGCCGAGGTCGAGGTCGGTGCGCGGCCGGATACCCGCGCTGAACACCACGACGTCGAGGTCGAGCTCGACACCGTTGGCCAGCTTGGCGATCAACCGCGTGCCGTCGCGTTCGATGGAGGACGCGGAGGTTCCGGTGTGCACGGTCAGGTCGAGCTTCTCGACCAGCCGCTTCAGCAGCCCGGCACCACCCTCGTCGACCTGGATCGGCATCAGCCGCGGCGCCAGTTCCACGACGTGCGGCGAGACGCCCATGCCGCGCAGCGCGTTGGCGGCCTCCAGGCCGAGCAGGCCACCGCCGAGCACCATGCCGGAGTGCCGGCCGGGCCGGTCAGCGGCCTGGACGGTCGCCCGGATGTCGTCCAGGTCGTCGATGGTCCGGTAGACGTGGCAACCGGGCAGGTCACGACCGGGAACCGGCGGGACGAACGGCACCGAACCGGTGGCGAGCACGAGCGCGTCGTACTGCACCTCGATGCCGGACGCGCCCGTCACCACGCGGCGTTCCCGGTCGACCGAGACAGCCTTCTCGCCGAGGCGGAGCTCGCAGCCGGTCAGCGGCGTCAGCTCCAGGTCGGCGGAGTTCCAGGTGTCCACATAGGACGACAGCGCGACTCGATCGTAGGCAGGGCGCGCTTCCTCGCCGAACACCACGATCCGCCAGGACGAGTCGCGGAGGATCTCGACGAGCCGGTGGCCGACCATGCCGTTGCCGATCACGACCAGGGTCTGGGTCATCGGGTATCCCTCCTTCCGCCCGGTTATGCTCACCGGGCGGCGTGTCATCCCAAGGTCCGCAACATTTCGCGGGTGTTAAAGGAAACTCTCTTCGCAGCTCAACGCGTTGTGCGTCACACGCCGGCGTAGGCCAGCGAGGGTCGCGTCGCGAACACGTTGCGCCGCAGGTAGAACCACCACGTCGTGCCGAGGCAGAGCGCGTAGAAGACGAGGATCGCCGTCAGCGCGGGCGTCAGCGTCTTCGAACCCTCCAGCGAGAACTTGAAGACGAGGTTCACCAAGACGCCACCGGCAGCACCGATCGCACCCGCGATGCCGACGACCGCGGCGGCCTGGCGCTTGGCCGACTTGTCGTCGTCCACCTGCGTCTTGAAGATCGCCGGGATCATCCGGTAGGTCGAGCCGTTGCCGACGCCCGCCAGGATGAACAGCAGGATGAACGAGGCGAAGAACAGCGGGAAGCTCTTCATGTCCACGCTGACCATGACGCCGATCGTGCCGATCCCGAGCCCGACGAACGTGCCGAGCGTCACCTTGGCGCCACCGATCCGGTCTGCCAGCCAGCCACCGGCGGGACGGGCGATCGAACCGATCAGCGCGCCGAGGAACGCGAGTGACACCCAGGACTTGTAGTCCACGAAGCTGATCTTGATCAGTGACGGGAACGCGAACGAGTAGCCGATGAACGACCCGAACGTGCCGATGTACAGGAACGACATCACCCAGGTGTGCTGGTTCGAGAGCGCCTTCTTGTACGACTGACCGTCCGGCTTGGCCTGCGTGAGGCTGTCCATGAAGAACCACGCGAACGCCGTGGCGAGGACGATGAACGGCATCCAGATCAGTGCCGCGTAGGCGAGGTTGATCCCCGTGCCGATCTTGATGATGACCGGCACGATCAGCTGGGTGATCGCGACACCGAGGTTGCCGCCGGCCGCGTTCATGCCGAGCGCCAGGCCCTTCTTGCCCTCCGGGTAGAAGAACGAGATGTTCGCCATCGACGACGAGAAGTTGCCGCCGCCGAGGCCCATCGCGGCCGAGGTGAGCAGGAAGAACCAGTACGGCGTGCCCGGCGTGGTCACGGCGTAGGCGAGCATCGCGGTCGGGATGAGCAGCAGACCGGCGCTGATCGTCGTCCACAGCCGGCCGCCGAACTTCGGCACCGCGAACGTGTAGGGCACGCGCAGCAGTGAGCCGACCAGGTTCGGCACGATCAGCAGCCAGAACTGCTGGCCGACGGTGAAGTTGAAGCCCACCGAGCCGAGGCTGACGACGACGATGCTCATCAGCACCCACACGCTGAACCCGAGGTTCTCCGCGAAGATCGACAGCGCCAGGTTCTTGCGCGCGATCTGCTTGCCCTTCGACTCCCAGAACTCGGGGTTCTCGGGTTCCCAGTGCTCGATCCAGCTCCGCATGTAGTTCCTCCTGGGGTCGGCGACTGCCGAAAAAGCTAAGAAGTCCGGATTACCGAGGGGTTCTGGCCGATGACGGCGGAGGCAACTCCGCCGCACATCACGCCGAGGCGGGCTGTGAGGCTCCGAGCCAGTCGAGCAGTCCGCACACGGCGTCCTTGCAACCACCACAGCCCGTGGTCGCGCGGGTGGACTCCGCCAGCTGCGGGAGGGTTTCCGCTCCCGAACGCCAGGCCGACACGATCTGTCCCTTGGAAACGGTGTTGCACCGGCAGATCACCGCGCTGGACGGCAGGTCCGCCGGCGACGCGGCCTCCGCGGGCAGCGCACGGCCCAGCAACAACGCCAGTCGATCGGTCGGCGCGGGGATTCCGCGGTCGTAGAACTGGGTGATCGTGGCGGCGGCATCCGGCGCGCCGAGCACGATCGCGCCCGCCACCCGGTCGTCCCGCAGCACGAGCTTCGCGTACCGGCCGCGGGAGGGTTCCTGGAAGCACAGGACTTCCGAGTCCGGGCAGTCCACGTCGGTGTGCACGTCACCCAACGCCGCCAGGTCCACGTCACGGGCCTTCAACCGCGTGACGACGGAGGTGCCGAGGTAGCGGGCCGCCGGGTTGGCGCCGGTCAGACGGTCGGCGAGCACCGCGGCCTGGTCCCAGGCGGGCTGCACCAGGCCGGAGACCGTGCCGGGGTGCTGGGCGCAGTCACCGATCGCGTGGATGCGCGGGTCGCTGGTGCGCAGGGCGTCGTCCACCACGATCCCGCGGTCGACCTCGAGACCTGCCTTGACCGCCAACGACGTTTCGGCGCGCACACCCGCGGAGACGACCACGAGCTCGGCGGGCACGTGGGTGCCGTCGTCGAGGATCAGGCCGTCGCCGGGAAGGTACTTGGCGGCCAGCGAGTTCAGCTTGAACTCGATGCCGAGCTGGCCGAGCGTGCGGGCAAGCACACCACCCGCGCCGGGGTCGAGCTGGCGTTCCATCAGGTGGCCGACGGGGTGGACGACCGTGACGAGGCAGCCTCGTCCAGCCAGGCCACGTGCGGCCTCGATGCCGAGCAGCCCACCGCCGAGGACTACCACGGGAGCACCCTTGTGTGCCTTGGCCTCGATCTCGGCACAGTCGTCGAGCGTCCGGAACGCGACGACCCCCTCCGCAAGCCGCCCGTCCTCGACGAGCCCCTCAGCCGGCGGCACCCACGGCGTACTCCCGGTAGCCAGCACCAACGCGTCGTACTGGACGCTCACGCGGGGCCCTTCCGTACTCTCCGAGAGTACGGAAGCTCCCCGCGTACTTTCGATGGTCACTGTGCGTGAGGCTCGGTCGATCTCGGCGACCTCGTAGCCGAGGCGCAGGTCGATGTTGTGCTCGGCCGCCCACTTCTCGTCGTGCAGCCGGGTCGACTCCGGCGTCATGGTTCCGGCGACCACCGTCGAGAGCAGCACGCGGTTGTACGCGGCGTGCGGCTCGGATCCGATGATGGTGATGGAGATGTCGTGGTCACGACGGCGCAGCTCGTCCGCAAGCCGAGCGCCCGCCATGCCGTAGCCAACGATCACGACTCGTCGCATACCTGCTCCAATCGCACCGCGCAGACCTTGAACTCGGGCATCCGGCTCGTGGGATCGAGCGCGGGGTTGGTGAGCAGGTTCGCCCTCCCGTCACCGGGGAAGTGGAACGGCAGGAACACCGCGTCGGCGCGCATGCTCGGCACGCACCGCACGGTCGCCGTCACCCTGCCCCGCCGGGACACGACGTGCGCGGGCTCACCGGAAGCAAGCCCCGCACGTGAAGCCGTGTCCGGGTGCATTTCCACGTACATCTCGGGAACCGCCTTCATCAGTTCGCCGATCCGCCGCGTCTGCGCACCCGACTGGTAGTGCTGCAGGACCCGCCCGGTGGTGGCCTGCAACGGGAACTCCTCGTCCGGCGGTTCCGCCGGACCCTTGTGGTCGACCGGGACGAACCGGGCGAGACCGTCCGGATGCGCGAACCGGTCGAGGAAGAGCCTTGGCGTGCCGGGATGATCGACGGACGGCACCGGCCAGTGCAGCTGCTCGGCGTCGAGCCGTTCGTAGGTGACGCCGGAGTAGTCGGAGGGCCCGCCGGCGGAAGCCCTGCGCAGCTCCTCGAAGACCTCCTTCGGCTCGGTCAGGAACTTCTCCGCGCAGCCGAGACGTGCGGCCAGTCCGTGGATGAGGTGCAGGTCGCTGCGCACTCCGGCAGGCGGGTCGAGTGCCTTGCGGCGCCTGATGATCCGGCCTTCGAGGTTGGTCATCGTGCCGTCTTCCTCAGCCCACTGCGTGACAGGGAAGACGACGTCGGCCATCGCGGCGGTCTCGGACATCACGAAGTCCGCCACCACCAACAGGTCCAGGGCCTTCAGACGCTCCGCGACGCCGGACGCCCGCGGCGCCGAGACCACCGGGTTGCTGCCGAACACCAGCATCGCCCTGAGGTCGTCGGCGGTCAGCAGCTCGTACGCGCTGCGGCCCGGTCCCGGCAACCAGTCGACGCCCCAGACGTCCATGATGTGCTGCCGCGCCACGGGATCGTCGAGCTTGCGGTAACCGGGCAGCTGGTCGGCCTTCTGCCCGTGCTCGCGGCCGCCCTGGCCGTTGCCCTGCCCGGTCAGGCAGCCGTAGCCGGAGCCGACACGGCCGGGCAATCCCAGCGCCAGCGCCAGGTTGATCCATGCCGACACGTTGTCGGTGCCGGACGCGTGCTGCTCGGTGCCGCGGCCCGTCAGGATGTACGACCGCCCGGCCAGCATGTGCACGGCAGCGCGCTGGTCAGCGGCGGAAACGCCCGTGACGCGTTCGGTGTGCTCCGGCCACCACTGCGCCGCGACCCGCCAGGCGTCGTCGAAACCGCTGGTGCGGGAGGAGATGTACTCCTTGTCGATCACGCCCTCGATGACGGCGGTGTGCAGCAGTCCCAGTGCCAGCGCGAGATCCGTGCCGGGCGCGGGCTGCAGGTGCAACGTCGCGCGCTCGGCGGTCGCGGTCCGGCGCGGGTCGATGACGATCAGCCGCGTGCCCTCCAGGTGACGCAGGAACGGCGGCATCGTCTCGGCCGGGTTCGAGCCCGCCAGCAGCACCGTGTCGGCCGACTTGAGGTCGCTGAGCGGGAACGGCATGCCGCGATCGAGCCCGAACGCCTTGTTGCCCGCCGCGGCGGCGGAGGACATGCAGAAGCGGCCGTTGTAGTCGATCTGCGAGGTCTTCAGCGCGACCCGCGCGAACTTGCCGAGCAGGTACGCCTTCTCGTTCGTCAGTCCGCCGCCGCCGAACACGGCGACCTCGTCTGGCTCGAACTCCTTGATCCGGGAGGCGACGAAGTCCAGAGCCTCGTCCCAGGAGGCGGGCCGGCCGTGGACCAGCGGCGTGGTGAGGCGGCCTGGATGGCGCAGCAACTCCCCCGCCGTCCAGCCCTTCTGGCACAGCCCACCGGGACCAGGGGCCACCTGGCCGTCGATGACGCTCATGGAGCACTGCAGCGCGCAGTAGGGGCAATGGGTCACCCGGCTGACGCTAAGAAGCGCGCGTTAACCCAATGCTCCGCAATGTTTCCAACGTGGAAAGTTGTCAGCTCAGAGCAGTGCTGTGACGTGGTGAGCAGCTCGTTCCAAGCCCGCAAACGACTGTGGCGTTGACAACGGGTGCAAAGCGTGCACTGCCAACCGGAACAGCGTCGCGCGCACCAGAACCTGCGGCCACTCCGCGAGGTGGCTCCACCGCTTGAACAGTCCGGAATCCGCGCCACCCCACGCGACGGCGTCCACCGCGATCACGGCGGCGGCCCACTCGGCGGGGCGCCAGTACGCGGTGAAGTCGATGACGGCGGGCGGGGCGTTGCCCGCGAACAGCACGTTGCCGAAGAGGTCGCCGTGCACGACCTGCGACCGCAGGTTGAGCGGCTTCTGCGTTTCCTTCAGCAGGTCGAACAGCCTGCCGCCGAGGTCGGCCTCGAGCGGCACGTCCTCCTCGCCCCACGCCTTGCGGTCGGCGACGGCGAACACGTCCGTCCGCGCGTCCAGGAAACGGGGCTTGGGCAGGTCGGCCGTGGCCTGGTGCAGACGCTGGGCGACGGCGACGACCTCGTCGTGACGTGCCTCGGCACGACCGGCGAGGAACTTGGTGGCGGACCAGCCGCCGACGACGTACCGGCCGTCCGTGGATCTCAGCGGTCTGCCGATGCGCAGATTGGGCACGTCCAGGCCGTCGAGGGTCTTGGCGATCCAGGTGGCCTCCGCGGGCTTCGGCGCGGGCCGGATCGTGGCGTCGCCGCAGCGCCAGGCGGGGCCGCCGTCGATGAGCTCTGGCTCGGCGTCACGTGCCCCGAACGCCGCACGCACGTGCGCTGGGGGCGGTTCGGGGGACCGGGTCACGATCGGGCACGCTACCTGCTCGGACCACCCGGATGGCGGAACGCAACACGCGGTGATTCGCGCCACCACCCGAACAGCCCAGCGGTTGGGGCGTGTGCAAGTACCACCAACTAGGCCGTTGGCAGTACTTGCACACGCCCTCAGGCCATCAGTAGGTCGGCAGCGAGGGGTCGACTTCCCGCGCCCACGCGAGGACGCCACCACCGACGTGCACAGCGTCCTTGAAGCCCGCCTTGTGCAGCGCCGCGAGGGCCTCCGCCGAGCGAGCACCGGACTTGCAGTGCAGCACCAGCGGCTTGTCCTGCGGGAGCTGGGAGAACGCCTCACCGGACAGGATCTTGTCCTTGGGGATCAGCACCGAGCCCGGGATCTTCACGATCTCGTACTCGTGCGGCTCGCGGACGTCCACCAGCAGGAAGTCCTCGCCGGACTCCTGCTTGTGCTTGAGCTCGAGCGGCGTGATCGTGTTGCCCGCCGCCGCCTGCTGCGCGTCCGTGGACACGACACCGCAGAAAGCCTCGTAGTCGATCAGCTCGGTGATCTTCGGCGACTCCGGGTCCTTGCGGATCTTGATCGTCCGGTAGGTCATCTCCAGCGCGTCGTAGACCATCAGGCGGCCGAGCAGCGGGTCACCGATGCCGGTGAGCAGCTTGATCGCCTCGGTGACCATGATCGACCCGATGGACGCGCACAGCACGCCCAGCACGCCGCCCTCGGCGCAGGAGGGGACCATGCCGGGAGGCGGCGGCTCCGGGTAGAGGTCGCGGTAGTTCAGGCCCTGGCCGTTCGGCGCGTCCTCCCAGAAGACGCTGACCTGGCCCTCGAACCGGAAGATCGAACCCCAGACGTACGGCTTGCCCAGCAGCACCGCGGCGTCGTTCACCAGGTACCGCGTGGCGAAGTTGTCGGTGCCGTCGAGGATCAGGTCGTAGTCCGAGAAGATGTCCAGCGCGTTCTCGGAGTTGAGGTGCGTCTGGTGCAGCACGACCTTGACGAACGGGTTGATCTCGGCGACGGAATCGCGGGCGGACTCGGCCTTCGGACGACCGACGTCGGACTGGCCGTGGATGACCTGACGCTGCAGGTTCGACTCGTCCACGACGTCGAAGTCGACGACGCCGAGCGTGCCGACCCCGGCCGCGGCCAGGTACAGCAGTGCCGGGCTGCCCAGGCCGCCCGCGCCGACGACGAGCACCTTCGCGTTCTTCAGCCGCTTCTGCCCGTCCACCCCGACGTCCGGGATGATCAGGTGCCGGCTGTACCGCGCGACTTCTTCCTTGGTCAGCTCCGCGGCTGGCTCAACGAGCGGCGGAAGCGCCATTTGCTCCTCCTCGACGGACTGCATGCCTCTGTATCCGAGACAACGTCAACCTTGCCTGGACTCTTCCTCGTTGGAAAGCCGTCTCAGCCAGCGGGAAACGGGTTCGGCGTGCAGACCTTGCCATCGGCGGGAACCACGTCCTGGCCCGCGTTGAGCTGGGAGACGAAGTTGTTCGCGACGCCGAACGTCTGCTGCATCATGACCGGCGCCGGCGCACCGTTCTCCTGGCAGGGCGCGTGGCCGTTGCCGAGCGCGTGCCCGACCTCGTGGTTGATCACGTAGGTCCGGTACCCGGCGAGGTCAGGGCCGTAGACCATGGCACCGCGCACCCAGCGGGCGACGTTGATGATCACGCGCTTGCTCGCGGGGTTCCAGCAGGAGGTCTCGAACGGGATCTCCTTGCCACAGAGCGTGTGCGTTGTCTTCGTGCTGGTCAGGCTGACGATGAAGTCGGGGTTCTGGTTCGCCTCGACCCGCTGCAACGCGACCTGCTTCGTGCCGACCCAGCTGCGCGGGTCCGACAGGATCCCCTCGACGGTCCGCGCGAACGCGGCCTCGTCGTTGTTGTAGTCGGCGGGCTTCACGCCGTCCTCGACGGCCACCGCGTACTTGCGGAACTTCTGCGCGTTCGCCTCGCCGACCCGCGCACCGCTGCCGGGGATCACCCGCCACGTGCCGACACCGTCCTCCGAGAACCCCGGTCCCGCGGGCAGTTCGGCGGTGGGCACGTCGAGCTTCGGCTTCTGCGCCTGCACCTCGGTCGCGGGAGCCTCCGGCGTGGTGGTGACCACGTCCGTGGAGTTGCCGGCGCTGCCACCGGCCGCGGGCGACTTCGGCTGCACCGTGTCGAGCACCACGAGCGCCGTCAGCACGAGGAGCACGGGGATGGCGTAGATCCGCCACCCGTAGTTGGCGACGAGCTTCCTGACCCCGCGCTCGCGCGGCCGTCGACTCTGCGCCGTGCCCTCCGGCTCCCAGGCGGCCGCAAGTGGTTCCGCGCTGGTCCGGCGCGCGCCACGACGGTAGCGGTCAGCGGGCGGATCAGTACGTCCTCGCTCGGGGGCGCGATTCACGTTGACCAGGGTCCCACATACCCCGTATGGCCGGTATTCGTCACCATGTGTGTCGGTCGACCGCCTCCCACATGCCCAGGACGGCCCTGGCCACGGTGGCCGGCCGCTCCATCTGGGCGACGTGCCCGGTCTTGGGAAGCACCAGCAATCGCCCCTTGGGCAGCAGACGTGCCGTGCGCGGCCCCTTCCGCACGCTCACGAGCCTGTCGTTCTCCCCCCAGAGAACCAGCGTCGGCGCCTTGACCATCGGAAGGACGCGCCAGAGCGACTTCGGCCCCGGCGTGAGCCAGCTCTGCATCAACCCGAAGGTGCTCCGGTTGAGCGCCTGCCCGGCCCACTTCTGCCGGGCACGTTCCTCGTTCTCCCTGATCGACTCCTCGATGCGGTGGTCGGGCACCACGGTCGGATCGGCGAAACACAGGTCGAGCATCTGCCTCGTCCGGTCGTGCGCGGTCAGCTTGGCGAGCTCACGACGCACCTTCGACCCGATGATCGGCAGCACCGCGAGCGCCATCCGCGGGTCCGACATGCGGTCGAGCCGCGGCCTCAGATCGGGCACCGCCGGACTCACCAGCGTGAGCGTCCTGACCAGATCTGGCCTGGTAGCGGCCACGATGACGGAGATGGCCCCACCCATCGAGTTGCCGAACAGGTGTACGGGCTCGTCGAACGTCTCGAGATACTTGATCACCGTGCGCGCGTGCGTCGCGAGACTGAAGTCGTACCCGGGAATCGGCTCCGACCGCCCGAACCCAGGCAGATCGATCGAGTACCCGCTGACGTGTTCGCGCAGCTGGGCGGCGAGGTCCGTCCAGTTGGTCGCCGACCCACCCAGCCCGTGCACGAAAACGGCGGGCGGCCCGCCCCCTTTCGTGACCCTGACGTGCACCTGATGCCCCTCGACCTGGTGGAACTCGCCGGGCCACGGCGTCTGCGACGTGTCCAACGGCGGCAGCTCGACGGTGGACAGCGGTGCGGGAATCAGGGCGCTCACCAGACCAGGATGCGGGAAAGAAGCCGGAGATGGTTCCCGGATCTGGGCTACTAGCGAGTAAGGTTGCGCTCACGCCTCGGGCAGGCAACCCCTCCCCGACGGCAGATGACTCGTGCTGGAGGCACCATGACGGAGACGGCGCAGAGCGCACCCGCAGGCAGGGGCGTTCGACTGCCGCGCACCGCACGCCGCGCGCAACTGCTGGCAGCGGCACAGGACGTGTTCGTCGCCAACGGCTACCACGCCGCGGCGATGGACGAGATCGCCGAGCGAGCCGGCGTGTCCAAGCCGGTGCTCTACCAGCACTTCCCGGGCAAGCTGGAGCTGTACATGGCCCTGCTCGAGTCCCACGTGGACGACATGGTCAGCCGGGTCCGCGCCGCCATCGCCTCCTCGACGGACAACAAGCTCCGCGTCCGCGCCGCCGTGGCCGCCTTCTACGACTTCGTGGACGGCGAGGGCCAGGCCTTCCGCATGGTCTTCGAGTCCGACCTGCGCTCCGAGCCCGCCGTCCAGGAGGCCGTCGAGCGCGCGACCACCGACTCGGTCGACGCGATCACCGACACGATCACCGCCGACGCGGGCCTCGACCCGGAGCGCGCACGCCTGCTGGCCGTCGGCCTCGTGGGCCTGTCGCAGGTCACGGCCCGTTCCTGGCTGGCGGACAACCGCCGCGTGCCCAAGGAAGAGGCAGTCGCCCTGATCTCCAACCTCGCGTGGCGAGGCATCGGCGGCGGCTTCCCGCTCCAGCACTGAGACTGACGCGTCGATGGCCAAAACCCGGTCCTTCCACGCGTAAGGCTCCGTCAAACACACGAACGGCCCTTCGCAGCGAAGGGCCGTTCGCATGAGCTCTCACATCAGCGCGGCGATCCGCCGTGCCACATCCTCCGACCGCTCCAACGGCAACATATGCCCAGCCTTCGGATAGATCACGAACTCCGCCGACGGCAGCGCCTCCGCGATCACCCGCGAGTGCCGCAACGGCGTCAGCACATCCCAAGACCCAGCCATGACGACGGTCGGAATGGCCGAAAGCACAGCCAACGCCTCCCGCCGCTGATGCCGAGTGAGCTCCTCCCGAAGCCCGACAAACGCCTCACCGGTGGTAGCCCCGGCCATCGCGGCGGCCGCCCGCACGTCAGCCCACCGAGCCCGCCGCCCGAACGTCACCCGAAGCCCAGGCGTGATCAAGCGGCCGAACCCGACCTTCGGCCGCTTGACCAGCCAGCGCCCGGCGAGCCGCTCCACACCGCTCAAACCGGGCAGGTTCCCGCACGAAGTGGCCACGAGGGCCACCCCCGATACGCGCGAGAACAACTCGGGACGCTGCTCGGCCAGCGCCATGATCGTCATCCCACCGAGCGAATGCCCGGCCAGCACGATCCGTCCGGACGGCACGTACTCGTCGACAACCGCTTCCAGGTCGGAAGCCAGCTCAGCCAAGGTCGAGGCACGCCCGGTAGACAGCCCGTGCCCACGGACGTCGTACCGCACCACCCTGCCGGGCAGAACGGCTGCGACGCGATCCCACGTCGTGAGGTCCATCGTCCAGCCATGCAACAGAACGGCAGTCACATCGGAGGAGGACGACTCAGACTCCGACGTGACAACGTTCAGCCGATCAAGAACGAACGGCGCCATGACCGCATCCCCGGCTTTCCGACGAGTCCGGCTTCGTCCAGGAACGACATGATCCGTTCCCCCGACCAGCGAATGGTCTCCTGGAACCGCGGGTTGCCGAGCGCCTGCCGACGGGCTTCGCGCACGTCCAGCCCCACCGCCGCGTACACGGCAGGGTTGATGATCGTGCGCGTGATCATCATCGACACGTACCCGATGAGCCACTTCTGGTAGGGCAGCTCGTAACTCTTCAACGAGGACATCCCGCGCAGCAGCTCCTCACGCGCGAACCGAACGTGGCGAGCCTCCTCCAGCACGTGGATCCGGTTCACCATCCGCACGATGGGCTGGACCGACGAGTCGTTCATCGCCTCCCGCTGCAGGCGGTCGAGGATCTCCTCGGCGACCAGGATCGAGCCGTACATCGCGGGGCCGTACCCGATGGTCGGCAGCAACCTGCCCAGCCGGTGGGTGTGGCGGGTCGGCCCGTACGGCGGGCAGCCGATGCGTTCGACCAGGCGCGCGAACATCGTCGAGTGGCGGCACTCGTCGGCCACCTCGGTGAGCGCGTACTGGGCGTGCCGGGAGGTCGGGTCGGCGTTGTAGACGACCTTGACCAGCATCTGCATGAGCAGCAGCTCGAACCACAGGCCGACGGACGCGATCGACGCGAGCTCGTGCTTGGACAGCTCGATGCGCTGCTCGACCGAAAGCGACTCGTAGAGAGGGGTCCCGTAGAGCGAAATGCGCTGTTCAGGGATGTAGAAGAGCCCGTCGACCAGAGGTGCGGACCAGTCGATGTCCACCTCGGGGTCGTAGAACTTCTCCGCGGACGACTTCAGCAGCCTCTCCGCCGTCTTCTCCCGATCGGCCACCCTCATCGATTGCCCTCCCCGGTAGGTGTTACTTGAGGTAACGGTTACTTCTGGTAGCGTGCGTCACATGGCACGCACTGTCAAGGGGCCGGACGCGCGACGCGAACGCTGGAAGGGGCATCGCGAGCAGCGCAGGGCGGAGTTCGTGGAGGCCACGATCGCCGCGGTGGCCAGGAAGGGGCCGGACGTCGGCATGGAGGACGTCGCCGCGGAGGCGGGCGTCAGCAAGCCCGTGCTCTACCGGCACTTCACCGACAAGTCCGACCTGTACCTGGCGGTGGGCCAGAAGGCCACCGAGATGCTGATGGAACGGATGGGTCCCGCGCTCGCCGCCGACGGCCCGATCCGCGACCGCATCGAACGGATCGTGGACGCGTACTTGTCCGTCATCGAGGACAACCCGAACCTCTACCGGTTCGTGGTGAAGGGGTCCTTTGTGGACCGTCCGGTCGAGAAGGACGTCGTGCAGGAGGACAAGAACCTCATCGCGAGCGCGCTCGCCCGCATCCTCGGCGACTACCTGCGCGCATTCGAGATGGACTCCGGCGGCGCCGAGCCGTGGGCGCACGCGCTCGTCGGCATGGTGCAGAACGCGGGCGACTGGTGGCTCGACCGCCAGACCATGTCCCGCGCGAACCTCAGCGACTACCTCGCCACGATCATCTGGCACGCCGTCGACGGGCTGCTGCGGTCGGCGGGCGTCCAGGCGGACCCTGCGAAGCCACTCACCCCACTCCGATTGGTGGACTGATGAGCGAGCACGACGAAGAGGGTTACACCGGCGAAGCCACCCTCGTCTTCGGCACCGACGAGGTGGCGGTCGAGGTCGAACTGCGCGGCTACTTCCAGCCGATCGACGGCCGCTACCACTGGTACGGCCGGATCAAGCAGAACGACGAGGTCACGACCCGCGTCGAAGCCGGCGCCCGCACCGCACTCCTGCGCACCCCCACCGGCCAGGCCGAGGGCACCCTGACCGACCCCGACCCGTGGGGCCGCTACCGCGTCGGCGGCATCTCGACCCCGCCCTACAAGATCACCGAACCCGCCTAGCAAACGATGAAAGGGAACCTTCCTCCACCAGGTGGAGGAAGGTTCCCTTTCATCGTTCAAAGCTTCAGGCGCCGAAACCGACCTTGCGCGAGTCCTGCGGGCCGATCTCCACGTACGCGACGCGGCCGGCGGGCACGACGAACCGCCCACCCTTGGCGTCCACCAGCGTCAGCACGGCGGACTTGCCGGACACCGCGTCGGCGACCTGCGCCTCGACCTCAGCCGGGGTCAGATCACTGGTCACAGTGAGTTCCCGCGGGCTGTCCGCGACGCCGATCCTGATCTCCACGCTGACCTCCGTGCTCAAAGAGAAAATCTGAGAGCGAGCCTACCTAGCCGAGGCCCAGCTGCGTCATGCGCCGCGCGTGCGACTGCTGGAGCCGGCGGAACAACTGACCGATCCCGGCGAGGTCGCCAGAGCCCCGCACGATCAGCTCCGACAGGCCGTCCCGCTCCGCCACCACGTACTGGGCCTGCGTCAACGCCTCGCCGAGCAGCCGGCGGCCCCACAGCGCGAGCCGGTCGCGGACCCGCGGATCCGACTCCACGGCGGCCAGGACTTCGCGCTCAGCGAACGCCGAGTGACCCGTGTCGGCGAGCACGGCGAGCACCAGCTCGCGGGTGGGCTCGTCGAGCCACTCCGCGACCTCGCGGTAGAAGTCGGCGGCGAGGCCGTCGCCCACGTAGGCCTTCACCAGCGACTCGAGCCACGACTTCGGGCTGGTCGACTCGTGGAACGCGTCGAAGCCCTTCACGAACGGCGCCATCGCGTCCTCGACGGCGACACCCTCCGCGGCCAGGTACTTCTGCAACAGCGTGAAGTGACCGATCTCCGCGGCGGCCATCTGCGCCAACGCCGCGCGTCCCGCCAATGTCGGCGCCGAGCGCGAGTCCTCCGTCATCCGGTCGAAGGCCGAGAGCTCGCCATATGCGAGCGCACCGAGAAGATCGACAACACCCTCCGCAACACCCATGAAAACGAACTCTAGTGGTCAACGGGGTCTCGCCAGGTAGAATGGGCCTGAGACGCCCGGCGTGACGAGTGTGACGAACCGCCGTGTCCCATGAATTTGGGCAGGCGCACGAATGGTGCGCGTACACCTTTCCCGCAGCTGATTCTCAAGCGCGGTCGAGAGGCCCGGCCAGGGCTCGTACGCGCTTGGTACGAGAGAGGCTGATCACCCTGACCGCTGAAGTAGAAGCACATCTGGACCCGGTAGCGCTGGAGCACAGCGAGGCCGGCGTTCCCGAAGAAGACACGTCGCACCCGCTGCAGGCCAACGCCCCGGTGCGCACCGACTCCCCCACGTTCGCCGAGCTGGGAGTCCGCAACGAGATCGTCAAGGCGCTCGGCGAAGCGGGCATCGAACGCGCGTTCGCCATCCAGGAGCTGACGCTCCCCATCGCTCTCGCCGGTGACGACGTCATCGGCCAGGCGCGCACCGGCACCGGCAAGACCCTCGGGTTCGGCGTGCCGCTGCTGCACCGCCTCGACACGCCCGGCGACGGCACCCCGCAGGCACTTGTGGTCGTCCCCACCCGTGAGCTGTGTCTCCAGGTAACCCACGACCTCACCGACGCGTCGAAGCACCTCGGTGTGAAGGTCGCCGCCATCTACGGCGGCATCCCCTACGAGCGGCAGATCGCGCAGCTGCGCAAGGGCGTCGACGTCGTGATCGGCACGCCCGGCCGCCTGCTCGACCTGGCCGAACAGCGCCACCTGGTGCTCGGCAAGGTCCGCATGCTGGTGCTCGACGAGGCCGACGAGATGCTCGACCTGGGCTTCCTGCCCGACATCGAGCGCATCCTCACGATGGTCCCCGACCAGCGGCAGACCATGCTGTTCTCCGCGACCATGCCGGGCCCGATCATCACGCTGGCCCGCACGTTCCTGAAGCAGCCGACGCACATCCGCGCCGAGGAGAACGACGCCGGCGCCACGCACGAGCGCACCAAGCAGTTCGTCTACCGGGCGCACTCGCTCGACAAGCCGGAGATGCTGGCCCGCGTGCTGCAGGCGCGTGACCGCGGCCTGTCGATGATCTTCGCGCGCACCAAGCGGACCGCGCAGAAGGTCGCGGACGACCTGACCGAACGCGGGTTCGCCGCGGCCGCCGTGCACGGTGACCTGGGCCAGGGCGCGCGGGAGAAGGCGCTGCGGGCGTTCCGCAACGGCAAGGTCGACGTGCTGGTCGCCACGGACGTGGCGGCGCGCGGCATCGACATCGACGACGTGACGCACGTCATCAACTACCAGTGCCCCGAGGACGAGAAGACCTACGTGCACCGCATCGGCCGCACGGGCCGTGCCGGGCGCGAGGGTGTCGCCGTCACGTTCGTCGACTGGGACGAGACGACGCGCTGGAAGTCCGTCAACGAGCTGCTCAACCTGGGCATCGACGAGCCCGTGGAGACCTACTCCACCTCCGATCACCTGTTCGAGGACCTGGGCATCCCGTCCGGTTCCACGGGCAGGCTGCCGCTCAGCCACCGCACCCGCGCCGGTCTGGACGCCGAGGAGGAGGAGAAGCTCGACAACGGCAAGCGCAAGCGTCGTCGTCGCGGCGGCTCCAAGAGTGGCGCGGACCAGGCCGCACCCGAGGCGAGCGAGGAGACCAGGCCGAAGCGCACCCGCAGCCGTACGCGCAGCCGCGCCGGTGTGCCGGTGGAGGGCCAGCAGGCGGAACCGACTGCTCCGGAAGCGGCCGACAAGCCCGCGTCGGACAAGCCGCGCAGGCGTCGTCGTCGCCGTTCCTCTGCCGAACAGGCCGCTCCTTCGGCAGACTGATCACATGTCGTCCCCCGGTTCCGACGTCACCGACATCGAGGACGTCCTCGACGAGCCCGCGCACCAGCCGGAAACTGAGCCCGAGCTCGTCGGGAAACGTCCGCCCGCCCGGTCGTGGCGCACCCGCGCCGACTTCGTCGCGGTCGCGCTGATCGCCGTGGTCTCGGTCGTCGCGGCAGTGCTGACCTGGGCGTTCAGCGATGCGCGTGGCACCACGTCGATCACGGGGCCTTCGTCGTGGGAGCCGCTGCCCGAGGCCGCGGCGCTGCCACCGACGCTCGCCGAGGTGTGGCGCGCGAAGAGCGGCGCCACGCAGTGGCCAGTCGTCGTGCAGACCCCGTCGAAGGACACGGGCGAGGAGAAGCCGTCGACCGTCGTCACCGGCGACGGCGGCGAGGTCAACGGCCGCGACCCGCTGAGCGGTGACGTGCGGTGGACCTACAAGCGCGACCTGCCGCTGTGCACGGTGAGCACGGCGTGGGCCCGCGCGATGGCCCTGTACTCCAAAGGCACCAACTGCTCCGAGCTCACCTCGCTCGACGGCGTCACCGGTGAGCGGCGGGCGCAGCGCAACGGAGACGCGGAACCGGGCACGGCCCTGCTCAACGAGGGCTCGCACCTGATCACCACCGGGTCGAAGTACGTGGAGGTCTACCGCCGCGACGACCTGGTGAAGTCGCTCGAGTACGGCAGCCTGCGCGCGATCGTGAACCCGAACAAGCAGCCGCGGGTCGGCTGCACGTACGGCTCGGTGACCGTGACGTCCGGCAGGTTCGCGATGATCGAGCGCTGCCCGGACGACGGCACCGACCGGGTGTCGGTGCTCAAGCCGAACCCCGACAAGTCCGACGAGCCGAAGGTGTTCGCGAGTGTCCTGGCCGGCGGCAAGAACGCGCAGGTCGTGGCGGTGACGGAGAAGCTCGTCGCGGTGGCGATGCCGAACCCGAGCCGCCTCGTCGTGTTCGACGCCGAGACCGGCAACCAGATCACCGAGACCCCGATCGACGTGCCGGCGGTGGACTTCACCGACCCGCCGAACCACGTGACCCGCGTGTTCGCCACCAAGACGAACGTCTTCTGGTTCACCGGTTCCAGGACGATGGCCCTCTCGCACGACACGCTCACTCCACTGTGGACGGCGGAGGGCACGGTCGGTGCCGGCACGACGCTCGCGGGCCGCGCGATCATCCCGGTGAAGGACGGCCTGAAGGTGTTCGAGCAGGCCACGGGCGAGGTCGTGGGCACGATCCGGGTGAACCGCGACGGTTACACCGGCCCTGTGCAACTCGCCACAGCCGGTCCCGTCGTGCTCGAGCAGCGTGGCGAAACCCTGGTCGCGCTGCGATAGTTCCCTCGTGTACTCGCAGATCAGCCCCCACCGGGCACAACGTGTCGACCTGCCGGGCCGCTACGGCACGATCGCGGCGCTGCGCGCGCCCGCGATGGGCGACGACGCGTTGCGCACGACGGCGCTGCTCGTGCCGGGCTACACGGGCTCCAAAGAGGACTTCGCGCCGATGATCGACCCGATCGCGGACGCCGGTTTCGAGGTGCTTGCGATCGACCTGCCGGGCCAGCAGGACTCGCCGGGCCCGGACGACGAGGCGCTCTACCGCCCCGGCCCGCTGGGGTCGGTGGTCGCCGAGCTGATCGAGAAGATCGCCGCCGACGGCCGCCGCGTGCTACTGCTCGGCCACTCCTACGGAGGCCTCGTGGCCAGGGCCGCGGTGTTCGCGGGTGCGCCCATCGCCGGTCTCACGCTGATGTCGTCCGGCCCGTCCGAACTGCCGGCCGGTGAGCGCCGCACGGTGCTCGAGGTCGGCGAGCACATGCTGAACGAACAGGGCGTCGAGGGCACCCAGAAGCTGAACGAGCTGCGGTCGTCGCAGAACCCGGCGTGGGCCGCGCTGCCGCAGGAGCTGAAGGACTTCTACCGCACCAGGTTCCTCAAGTCGCCCGCCGCCGCGTTGCTCGGCATGGGCAACGGCCTGCGCTACGAACCGGACCAGGTCGCGAAGCTGGCCCGTGCACTGCGGTCGTCGGGCATCCCGGCCCTGGTGGTGTGCGGCGACGCGGACGACGCGTGGAGCCCAGCCGCCCAGCGCGACATGGCTGAGCGGCTGGACGCCGACTTCGCGGTGCTGCCCGGCGTGATGCACTCGCCGAACACCGAGGCACCACACGAGCTCATCGCCACGCTGCTGCCGACGTGGCGGGCCTGGCTGACGTCCTGATCAGTACGAGAGCTTGATCTCCCGCTCGTCGGTCGCGGCGTGCGGGTAGGCGCTCACGTCGGCCTTCGCGAACGCCTTGCCCGGCCAGAAGGCCAGGTTCTGCGCGGCGACGGTGACCGTGGTGGTCTCGAACCCGCCGGTGCAGTTGACGGTCTTGGAAGCGTTGCCTGAAGCGATGCGGCCGAACACGTTCTGGGTGACGTTCACGTACACGTAGCCCGTCGACGGCAACGAGGTCCGCGGGCAAGCGTAGGTGACCTGCACCTCGATCGCCGCGCCCCAGGTCTTGATCTTCGCGTCCGGCTCGACTCTGATCAGCGCCAGCGAAGGCGAGTCCGCGCTCACGGCCGCCATACCCGGCGCGATGGACGCGAGAAGCGCGCCACCCGCGACGGCGGCGACCGCCAGCGTCTTGCCGCCGGAGAACTTCATCATGCTCGTACCCCCTCAACCACTCCGTCCCTTGTGGACGGAAATCCCAGACCGGCGCAGAGACCGGCGACGACGAGCACGACGGGCAGGTGCCAGAGGAAGTCGAAACCGCTGTGCACCAGCACGACGACGACAGCCGCCATCGCCCCTGCCCACAACGGGGTCCCGCGCCCTCGCCACATGGCGATCAGCACGGCCGCCACCACCCCCAGCGCCAGCAGCAGTCCGACGGCCCCCAGCTCGACGAGCACCTGGAGGTACTCGTTGTGCACGTAACGCATCACACGGGCGCCTTCGTTGCCCCGGTCGAAGAAGAAAGATGCATTTCCTGGTCCGGCGCCGAGCAGCGGCGAGCGGGACACCAGCTCCAGCGCCGCACCGGTGGCGTCGGTGCGGTCGGGTGAGCTGAACGAGATCCGCGTGGCCAACCGGCCGGAGAACCCGAACGCCGCCACCGCGCCACCGGCGACGAGCAGCAGCGCGACCGGGAGCACGAACCGGCCCAGCCTCGGCAAACCCAGCGCTGCCAACGCTCCCGCTACCAGTCCCGCCACCGCGAGCAACGGCCGCGGCTCGTCGTCCACCCGCATCGTCGGCAGCAGCGCGCCGACCGCGACCACAGCCCCGAGCAGCGACGGCGTGATCGCCACGACGGTCTTCTTCGCGCCCCAGAACACGCAGAGCACCAGCAGCCCCGCCGCCAGCGCGATCAACCCGGCCCGGCTCATCGTGGCGCCGATTCCGGTGCACAGCAGGAAAGTCATCACCGAGGTGAGCTGCGTGCGCTTCATGACGAGCGACAACACCGCGGCAACGGCCATCACAGCAGCGGCGGCGTTCGGGTAGGTCAACGTGGACGCGGCCCGCAGGAGCCCTTCCGCGACCGTCGTCCAGGCCTGGATCCGGAACACCACGGCGACCCAGCCACTGAAGGCGACCAGCGCCCCGACGCCTGCGACGACGGTGGCGAGCAGCTCACGTTGCTCCTGATCAGCCTGTGCCGCAACGAGAACCGCTGCCACGAACACACCGGCCGCTCCCACCGTCGGCAACGCCGACAGCAAGTTGCCTTCGAGCAGTCCGCGCACCAGCGCCCACAACGCGAGCGTTCCCCCCAGTGCCGCAACGAGGTTCGGCCGGGGACGCGCCAGCACGACGGCCACGCCGACCAGCAACCCCGACATCACCCTGCCTGGCAGGTAGTACCCGCCCTGCGCGACGACGGCCGCCGCGAAGGCGGCGAGAAGGAACAGGCTCGGCATCGGCAACGCGACCGAATCCCGGCGCGCGTCAACCACATTCCCCGCGGTCATAGGGCCCCCAGCTTTCGAAACCCGCCTCCCCAAGCGGATTGAGAGCACACTCTAGGGCGCGAGGGACCGCGGCGGAAGCCCGAATCGCGTCAGCTGAGCAACACCGCGGTGAACGCTCCGAGCAACATGAACGGCCCGAACGGCAGCGTGCTCTTGAGCGTGACCTTGCGCAGGAGCAACAGGACCAGCGACACGACGGCCGACAGGATGAACGCCAGTGCGGCACCGAGGAGCAGCACCGGCCACCCGAGCCAGGCCAGCGCCAGGCCGATCACACCGGACAGCTTCACGTCGCCGTAGCCCATGCCCGCCGGGTTGACGAACTCGAGCACGCGGTAGACGAACGCGAGCAGCAGCCCGCCGAGCACCGCGCGGCCGAGCGCGCCGACCGTGCCGCCGGTCAGAGCCGCCACGGTCAGCAGGATCAGCACCACGGGGTACGCGGGCAGCGTCAGCACGTCTGGCAGCCGTCGCACGGCCGTGTCGATGAACGCCAGCGCGACCCCGACCGCGCCGAGGCACGCGAACGCGAGGACCTCGACCGAGCCGGCGAACTTGATCGCGAGCAGGGCCAGCACGGCGGCCGACACCAGCGGCAACGCGATGCCGGTGCGCGTGAACCGGTTGACCAGGTCGCGCAGCGCGACACCGGAGGCGAGTCCGCCGACAGCGCCGCCCACGGCCCAGAGAACAGTCATGCGGTCGACGGTAGATCGGTCGCCGAAGCAACGGAACGTGACGACGGCAAGTCTGGCCGAGGGGTCGACAGCGTGTCCCCCGATCGACCGACATGTCCCCCGAAGTGCACTTCCGTTACACCTTTTCGTCCGATACCGAACACCATCCGCCATCACGCAGAGTTTGCGCCGTCCCGAAAACCACTCCTCCCTCAGGAGACCGCAATGCTCACCTTCCTCAGCTACGCGCAGACGTTCCTCACCCGCACCGTGAACCGCGAAGACGATCGCGGCGCCACAGCGGTCGAGTACGGCCTGATGGTCGCCCTCATCGCCATCGTGATCATCGGCGCCGTCACCGCCGTCGGCGTCAACCTCAACGATCTGTTCAACACGATCGCCGGCGCCCTCTAGCGATGAAGCGTCGGCGTGGTCCAGACCGCGGCGCCACGGCCGTCGAGTACGGCCTGATGCTGGCGCTGATCGCGGTCGCCGCAATGGTGGCCATCACCGCGGTCGGCGAGAACATGGAAGCGATGTTCACGATCATCGCCGACCTGCTCAATGTCTGAAAGTCTCCTGTCCCGCGCGGCCGGCGATCCCTTCCCGCCGGCCGCGCATTTTCTTCGGAGCGGTCATGACGAACAAGGCTCGCGATCGCGGCGCGACCGCTGTCGAAGTCGCTTTGCTGATGCCGATTCTCCTGCTACTGGTGATGGGCATCATCGACTTCGGGCGCGCGCTGAACGCCCAGGTCACTCTCACCCAGGCGGCACGTGAAGGCGTCCGCGTCGCCGCGTTGAAACAGCCCGACCCCGCCGGACGAACACAGACCGCGGCCACCGGGCTGTCGGGCGTCGGAGTCGCGGTCACCGCCTGCCCCTCGACGCCCACACCGGGCTCCGACGCCCAGGTTCAGGCCACCTACACCTTCACCTTCGTCACACCGATCGGCGACCTCGCCGGGATGTTCGGCGGCGGTGGCTACGGTTCCCCGATCACCTTGAGCGCCAAGGGAGTCATGCCGTGCGAAGGATGAGAACTGACGACCGCGGCGCGCTCGGCGTGCTGATCGCCATCCTGCTGGGCTTCGGCGTGCTGCTCGGCATGGGCGCGATCGTCATCGACGTCGGCAGCATCTACCAGGAGCGGGCCGAGCTGCAGAACGGCGCCGACGCGGGTGCGCTCGCCGTCGCCCAGGGCTGCGCCAAGGGCAAGTCGACCTGTCTGCCGAACGGGGCGAACCCCTACGCCAACAACAACGCCAAGGACGACGTGTCCGCTGTAGACAAGGTGTGCGGGTCCGACGGCTTCGGTGTCCTGTCGTCCTGCAGTGCCTCGACCGGCGCGATCACCGACTGCCCGGCCAAACCGGCTTCGGGCACCAAGTACGTGGACGTGCACACCTCGACGCAGACCTCGGGTGGCGGCACGCTGCTCCCACCGTGGTTCGCTCGAACGTTGGCGGGCAACGGTTCCTACGACGGCACGCAAGTCAAGGCCTGCTCTCGCGCCGCGTGGGGCCCGCCGAAGACCGCGACCACGATCGCGCTCACGATCTCGTGGTGCGAGTGGTCGACAGCGACCTCGGGCGGCACGGTGTTCGGCCCGACACCTCCCACCACGCCGCCGTTGTCCGCACATCGGGTGCTCAAGCTGCACACGACCAGCGGCACGGGCTGCCCCGGCGGCCCATCCGGATCTGACGGTCCCGGTGAGTTCGGCTGGGTCGACGAGGCCGACAACGACTGTTCCGTGCTGATCAACAACAACACCTACAGCTCTGACACCGGTGCCTCGGCCGGCAAGGACTGCAAGACCGCGCTCCAGGCTTCGTGGTCCTCACGCACGCCGGTCTGGCTGCCCATCTACACCAACGTGGCCGGCACTGGCACCGGTGGCACCTACACGCTCTCGGGCTTCGCCGGCTTCGTGATCACCGGGTACTGGCTCCCCGGCGCGTCGCAGAAGGACTGGCTGACCGGCAAGAACGAATGCACTGGCTCGGACAAGTGCATTGCCGGCTACTTCGTCCAGGGCCTCATCCCCTCCACCGGCACCATCGGCGGCCCCGATCTCGGTG
This sequence comes from Lentzea nigeriaca, assembly GCF_016907955.1. Taxonomy (GTDB): domain Bacteria; phylum Actinomycetota; class Actinomycetes; order Mycobacteriales; family Pseudonocardiaceae; genus Lentzea; species Lentzea nigeriaca. The sequence goes on from NZ_JAFBCX010000008.1 coordinate 131,394, forward strand.
CCCGCATCGTCCAGCTCACCGGCTGAAACCCAGGAGTAGTCATGAAGAACCGCGCATTGATCATCATCCTGGCGGTGTTGCTGGCCGTCTGCGGCAGCGCCGGGGTGTTCCTTTACGTCCGTAGCGCCGACACGCGTGCGATCGCGGGACAGCAGGCCGTCACCGTGCTCGTCGCCAAGGAACGCATCCCGGCCGGCACCAACGCAAAGTCGTTGAAAGACCTGGTGGAACAACAGCAGATGCCCAAGAGCAGCGTTCCGGAGAACTTCATGTCCGAAGTGGACTCCTCGATCGATAAACTCGTCACCTCGTCGGAGGTCGCCGAGGGCCAGCTGGTCACCAAGGCGTTGTTCACCGAGGAAGCCTCGCTCTCCAAGGGCATCTCCATCCCTGATGGGATGATCGCGGTGACCGTGCCGACCGAGGCCTGGCAACGCGCCGGCGGGCTCATCCAGAAGGGCTCGAAGGTCGCGGTCTTCGACACGTTCACCGTGCTGGACGGCAAGGGCAACACCCCGTCCGGTGACGGTCTTTCCAAGACCTACGAACACAACCAGTCCACCCGCCTGCTGCTCTCCGGCCTCGAGGTGCTCTCCGTCGTCGACGAGAAGAAGGCCTCCGAGAACGGCGACGTCGGCAAGGCGATCGTCACGGTCGCGGTGAAGCAGGCGGACGCGGAGAAGCTCATCCACGGCCAGCAGACCGGAACGCTCTACTTCGCGCTGCTCGGCGGCAAGTCCGAGGTCGCGCCGGGCAACGGCGTCGACAACCGCTCCCTGTTCGGAAACTGAGGCGCGCCATGACGATCCTGTGTGATCCGGCCACCCGTGCCGGACAGCTCTCCCCCGCCGTCGGCGTCGTCGGCAGCAACGTCATCACCGCCGCGACGCTCGCAGAAGCCGACCGGCTGCTCGCCGCGGACCCCGCCGAGCTGCTCGTCGTCATCGGAGCGGCCGTCGATCTGGACGAGGCACTCACTTTCGCCGAGGCGTTGCGGTTCGAACGTCCTGCGGTCGGTGTGGTTCTGCAGCGCGAAGTGCTCGAAATCGGCACGCTGACGCAGGCACTCCGCGCGGGTGTTCGTGAGGTCGTCGCGCGGGACGACCTCTCGTCCCTGGCCGATGCCTGCGCTCGATCACGGGCGTTGTCCGCGCAGGTGACCGGGATACCGCAGCCCGGCACCGGCGAGCGCAGGCACGGCCAGGTGATCACCGTGTTCTCCGCCAAGGGCGGGTGCGGCAAGACGACGCTCGCGGTGAACCTCGCCGCGATGCTCGCGGCCGGTGGCGAGCGGTCGGTGTGTCTGGTGGACCTCGACCTCGCGTTCGGTGATGTCGGGATCTGCCTGCGGGCCGAGCCGGTCCGCACGATCGTGCACGGGCTCGGGATGCTCGGGCACGTCGACGCCGCGGGCGCGTCGTCGCTGCTCACGGCGTGCCGGCCGGGGCTGAGCGCGCTGCTCGCGCCGGTTGAACCCGGTGACGCGGAACGAGTTCCCGCGTCGCTGGTCAGCGAGCTGCTGGACGTGCTGCCGACGATGTTCGACTACGTCGTGGTCGACACACCGTCCGCGTTCAGTGAGCACGTGCTGGCGGCGATGGACGCCTCGCACCACCACGTCCTGCTGACCACGCCGGACGTGCCGGCGCTGAAGAACTTGCGCGTGACGCTGGACATGCTCGATCTGCTGTCCTACGCGCACGACATCCGGTCGATCGTGCTGAACCGGTCCGACGCGAAGGTCGGTCTGACGATGGACGACATCCAACGCGTTGTGCGCAGCGACATCCGCGCGCACGTGCCGTCCAGCAGAGATGTGCCGATCTCGGTGAACAAGGGCAACCCGATCGTCCTCGATCTGCCCAGACACCCGGTCAGTGAGGCCATCTCGCGATTCGCCCGCGAACACGTGCTCGCCGAGCCAGCGGTCGTCGCGGCCAAGTCGAAGAGGTGGTTCCGATGAGCCTGGCCAATCGCATTGCCGCGCAACGGGAGTCCGGCTCGCCGACACCGCAGCCGCGCAGGCACGCGCATGCCGCGGACCCGTTCGCCGAGGTGAAGCGCAGCGTGCACGCGGGCCTGCTGGAGGTGCTCGGCCCCAAGCTCTACGACGCGCACCTCGACCAGCGCGAGCTGGAAACCCGTGTGCGCCAGACGTTGCAGGCGGTGCTGGAACGCGACGAGACGCCGCTGACCAACGCCGACCGTGCCCGCATCGCCCTGGAAGTCCTGGACGAGATCCTCGGCCACGGCCCGCTGGAGCCCTACCTGCGCGACCCGAGCATCTCCGAGATCATGGTCAACGGGTTCGACCAGGTCTATGTGGAACGTGGGGGACGGCTGGAGCCGGTTCCCGTGGCGTTCGCGGACGAGTCACACCTGCGCCGCACCATCGACAAGATCGTCGCCAAGGTCGGACGCCGCGTCGACGAGGCGTCGCCGATGGTCGACGCCCGCCTGTCCGACGGCAGCCGCGTCAACGCCGTCGTGCCGCCGATCGCGCTGGACGGCTCCGTGCTGACGATCCGCAAGTTCGCGAGCGACCCGTTCACGGTCGACGACCTGATCGGCTTCGGCACGCTGACACCCGCGACCGCGCACCTGCTGGAGGCGTGCGTGCGCGGACGGATGAACATCCTGATCGGTGGCGGCACCGGCTCCGGCAAGACGACATCGTTGAACGTGCTGTCGTCGTTCGTGCCGGCCGACGAGCGCATCGTCACCATCGAGGATGCCGCAGAGCTCCAGCTACGCCAAGATCACGTGCTGCGTCTGGAAGCCCGGCCACCGAACGTGGAGTCACGCGGCGAGGTGGCCGTGCGGGACCTGGTCCGCAACGCGCTGCGCATGCGGCCCGACCGGATCATCGTCGGTGAGGTCCGCGACGGTGCGGCTCTGGACATGTTGCAGGCCATGAACACCGGCCACGACGGTTCCATCACCACCGTGCACTCCAACTCGCCGCGCGACTCGTTGTCCCGCCTCGAGACCATGGTGCTGATGGCGGGCGTCGACCTGCCGGCGCGGGCGATCCGCGAGCAGATGGCGTCCGCGATCGACCTGATCGTGCACCAGTCGAGGCTGAAGGACGGCACGCGGCGCGTCACTCACATCACCGAGGTCATCGGGATGGAAGGCGAGATCGTGACGCTGCAGGACATCTTCCACTTCGACTTCCACGCCGGTGTCGACGAACGCGGGTTCTTCCGGGGCCAGCTGCAGTCGACCGGGCTGCGACCGCACTTCGTGGAAAAGTTGCGGGACCGCGGGATCGACGTTCCTCCACATTTGTTCGGAGGTGGTCCGCGATGACGAGACGGGTTCTCGCCGGGTTGCTCATCGGTGCCCTGCTGACGTTCGCGTTCAGCGCTTTCGCCGTCGCCGCACCATCTCGCGGGGTGGTCGTGCTGCTCGACACCAGTGGCTCGATGGCGCCGGACCGGATCGCCGTCGCGCGAAAGGCGATCGGGACCTACGTTTCGAGTCTGCCCGCAGACGTGCAGGTCGGTCTGGTCACGTTCTCCAACCAGCCTTCCCTCGTGGTGGCACCCACCGCTGACCGGGCTGCCCTCACCGGAGCGCTGGACCGGGTGCAGGCCAAGGGTGACACGTCCTTGTTCGACGCCGTTCCGGTCGGGTTGTCCGCTCTGCAGGGCTTTTCGGAGCGCCGGATGGTCGTTGTGTCCGACGGCGAGGACACGGTCAGCCGGTCCACTCTGGACTCCGCGGTCTCCGCCGTCGCCGCCGCCGGTGTGCCGACCGACGTGATCGGGTTCCAGTACAGCGACGAGGCTCTGCGCCGGATCGCCGCCGCGGCCGGTGGACGTCTGCTGACGGCCTCGGACGCCGCCTCGCTGGCTTCCGCTTTCGCTGCTCTGGCAGTACCTTCTTCGGCTCCCCCGCCTCCGGCCCCTGTCGCAACGCCCGCACCCGCACCCGCGCCGGTCGCCGTGCCCCTGCCGTCTCCCGGTCTGAACTGGGAAGTCGGGGTCCTGATCGTCGGCACGTTCCTCGTGGTGTTCGTCGTCGTGATGATGCTGCTGACGCCGCGGCGCTCCGCCGCCGGTCGGAAGCTGGAGCAGCACCTCGAGCACTACGGCGCGCAGGAACCCGTTGTGCAGGAGGAAAGTCAGGCAGCGCAGACCGCAGTCGGATTGACCCAGCGCGTGATGGGCGACGCCGCCGCCGCCCGTCTCGCCGACCGGCTCGACCTGGCCGGCATGAAGGCGAGCCCGGCCGAGTGGACCCTCCTGCGGGTCTGCGTCTCCGCCGGACTCTCCGCCCTGCTGACCTTGGTGACGACCTGGTGGATCGGGGTGCCGGCGGGCGCGCTCCTCGGCTGGCTCCTGACGGCGCTGGTCGTGAAGGCGCGGACCTCGAAGCGCCGTGCAGCGTTCGCGGACCAGCTCCCGGACGTACTGCAGCTGGTCGCCAGTTCGCTGCGCTCCGGTTTCTCACTGGCCCAGGCGGTCGACGCCGTCGTGCGTGACGGCACTCAACCCGCCGCGAGCGAGTTCTCCCGAGCGCTGGCCGCCACTCGCATCGGCGCCGAGCTGGAGGACGCCCTCGACCGCGTCGCCGAGCGGATGCGCAGCGCCGACCTCGCGTGGGTGGTGATGGCCATCCGCATCCAGCGTCAGGTCGGCGGCAACCTCGCCGAGGTGCTGATGAACACCGTCGCCACCATGCGCGACCGGTCCCAGACCCGCCGGCACGTCCGTGCGCTGTCGGCGGAAGGCCGCCTGTCCGCCTACGTTCTGGTCAGTCTGCCGATCGGTCTGGCTGCGTTCCTGTTCTGGACGCGACCGGAGTACATGCGGCCGCTCCACACCACGTTGGTCGGCATCGTGATGCTCGCGTTCGGTGCCGTGATGATCGTGCTCGGCTCGTTGTGGATGCGCAAGCTCGTGCGCGTGGAGGTGTGACATGGTGCTCGTCGTTGGGCTCGGCTGCCTTTTTCTCGCTTTCACGCTGTGCGTCGTCGCGGTCGTTCTGAAGCCACCTGTCACAGCCGCGGCTTCCCTCGCCCTGATCGAGACGAGCTACTCGGCCGCGGTCACCACGCAGAAGGACGTGGCCGCCTCTCCGAGCTGGCTGCGCTCGATCGCCGTGCGCCTGTCACCCGCGGGCGTGGCCAACGGGTTGCAGCACCGCCTCGACCTGGCTGGCAACCCGCCGACCTGGACCCCGGACCGCGTGCTCGGGGCCAAGGGGCTCGGCTTGCTGGTCGGCGCGGCCGGCGGCGGCCTGCTCGGCATCCGCTCGGCGGGCTGGCTGATCGCCGGTCTGGTGGCGGGCGCGCTCCTCGGCTTCTTCCTGCCCGACGTACTGCTGCTGAACGCGGGCCAGAAACGCCAGAACCTGATCCGCCGCGCCCTGCCCGACGCCCTCGACATGCTCACCGTGTGCGTGGAGGCAGGCCTCGGCTTCGACGCGGCGCTCGCCCAGGTCGCCCGCAACACCGCGGGCCCGCTGGCCCAGGAATTTGCCCGCGTCCTGCAGGAGATGCAGATCGGCAAGTCCCGCAACGAGGCTCTGCGCGCGCTGACTCTGCGCACCACTGTCAACGAGCTCCGCGCGTTCGTCTCGGCCCTCGCCCAGGCCGGTGAACTCGGCGTCCCCGTCGCCTCCGTGCTGCGCGAGCAGGCCCGCGAGATGCGCATCCGCCGCCGCCAGCATGCCGAGGAGCAGGCTCAGAAGGTGCCAGTGAAGATCCTCTTCCCGCTGATCGCGTGTCTGTTCCCGGCGATGTTCGTGGTCATCATCGGGCCGGGCGCGATCAGCATCGCCAAAGTGCTGATGCACCTCTGACAGCCGGCAACCAGGGAGCGGGCGCGTTCACCGTGTCCGCTCCCTTGGTCGGGTCGACCGCTCAGGGCACGGAAGCGGTGACTGCGGTGTGGTGACGGCGAACGCGAAGATGTTCTTGATCGAGCGCGACCTCTCCTCGACCTCGTTGACGACCGACGAGGTGTGCGAGAGAAGTGTCAGGCGCGCGAACGCGGTGATCGACAGCCCGAGGCGTCCTGCGGCAGCACGGCACTCCGGCAAGCCCAACTGGATCTCCTCCGATCCGCCGTCTCGGCCGCAGCGTCCCCGCCGCGACGGGCGTCGGCCCCGTGCTCACCACGCTCCTGGCCGTGCCGCTGTTCAGCGAGCGGATCGCCTTCGGCCACCAACGGGCGACGCCGCCGGTCCCTGCCTCAAGGGACCAAGTGCTCTATTAGCCCCTTCGGTGTAACCATCTGTCACCTCCGGAACGACAAGCGGGGTGAACCATCATCCGGAAGGGGTCAGCCCATGGCGATCAGAGTAGTCGTGGTCGACGGACACACGCTCACCCGTTTCGGCCTGACGACCCTCGCCGCCGCGCACCCCGACCTGAAGGTCGTCGCGGAGGCGAGGACGGCGGCCGAGGCTCCCGGCGTCATCGCCGCCGCCTCACCGGACGTCGTCACCGTGGATGTGGGCCTGCCCGACGCCGACGGCCTCAGGCTCGCCCGCGAGCTGCGTGATCGCTACCCGACGCTCGGCATCGTGGTGCTGACTTCACAAGGCGAGGACGACGTGCTGTTCAGGGCCCTGGAAACCGGTGCGTCGGCGTTCGTCGGCAAGAGCGCGCCGGTCGAGGAGGTCCTTTGTGCCATCAGGCACGCGGCCGTGGCGGCCTCGTCCTTCACTGCGGCGGGTCTGGCCAATGCCATGGCGCGCCGGCGGTCAACAACCGCGCGGCTGACCTTGAGTCCGCGTGAGCACGAGGTGTTGATGCTCCTGCGGGACGGAGAGTCCATCCCCGCCATCGCACGCGCCCTGTACGTGTCGCCTTCGACGGCCAAGACGTACGTGTCACGCCTCTACGAAAAGCTCGGCGTTTCCAACCGCGCCCAGGCGTTGATGGCGGCGCTGCGTGAAGGCATCATCCGAAGCGACGCCGCGACCGCCTGAGCCCATGGCTAGGCCCACCAGAACGTCCACAGGGTCGCCCCTGTCACCACCAGCACCGCCAGCGAACCGATCGGCGCCTTCCAGTCCGCGTACCGGTCGGCCACGATCTGCCCGGCCACGACGAGCAGCGCCGCCACGACGTGCGCCGTGACCGAGAGCGTGCCGGGCCCCGGCAGGTCGCGAGCGTTCGCGTAGAACTGGACGCCGATGTTCCCCAGAGCGAGCAGCACCATGCCCACCGCGAGCACACCGCTCACGGCGCGCAGGATTCCGTAGGTCCGCGACGGCCGCTTTGCTGCTTCCACTTCCACTCCAGCCACCCTACGGGGCCGGCGGTGCGCGGGAGGGGAAGGCCCGACCGGTCCCAGCACGGTTACGCCGAACGTGGCCTACGGCGCCAGCAACGCCCACGGCTCGATCGCCGGAGCCGCCGCCTGCCCCTCCGGGCAACTCCGCCGGAAGTCGCACCACTGGCACTGCCGCCCCACGACCGGCGGGAACAGGATCTCCTGATCCCCACCGGCCTTCAACGTCTCGGTGGCCAGGTCGATCTCGTCCGCCGCCTCCTCGGCCCGCCGCACGTGCCGGGCCAGCGACTCCTCCGTGTGCTCCCACACCGCCACCGACCCCGACGGCAGATGGTGCAGCTCCACCCGGCGGCACGGCTTGCGCAACGTGCGCCGCGCGGCCAGCGCGTACAACGCCAGCGCCTGCGAGCCGCGCGCGTCGTCGGAGCTCAGGACGTGCCTGCCCGTCTTGTAGTCGACGATCACCAGCTCGCCGTCGCGGTAGTCGATGCGGTCGACCCGCCCCTCGGCCACGATGCGCTCGGTCGGCGACGACACCCAGCGCTCCACCCCGAGCGGTTCGAAGTCGACGTCCAGCGACGCCACGTAGTCGTGCACCCAGCCACCGGCCCGCGCCCGGTACTCGGCGGCCTGGTCGACGTCGCGGAAACCCTCCGACTTCCACTGCCCGTTCACCAGCGCCACCGCCTGGTCGGGCGTTCGGCGGTCGGCCGGCAGGTCGAACAACGCCTTCAGGGCGTTGTGCACCACCGCGCCCAGCGTGTTGTGCGCCCAGGCCCCGCCACGCGGCGGCGTGGGGCGGTCGAGGTACGTCATGCGGTAGCGGCGCGGGCAGTCCGTCCACGTCGCGAGCTTCGCGGGCGTGACGCGCACGAGCCGACGCGGTGCTGCGGTGCCGAAGTCGAAGCCGAGTTGTTCCACCCGCCCCAAGTTACTCAGCACCCCTGACATTGTTCGATCGCCCCTGCTCCGCAGCTACATTTCAGCGCATGGAGATCTGGCACAACCCGCGCTGCTCCAAGAGCCGCGCCGCAAAGCAACGTCTCGACGACGAGGGCGTCGAGTACACCGAGCGCCGCTACCTCGACGACACCCCCACCGAGGAGGAGCTCGACCATGTCCTCAAGCTCCTGGGCAAGGAGCCGTGGGAGATCGCGCGCACCAAGGAGCCCGCCTACCCCACGCTGTTGGAGCACGACCGCGCCAAGTGGATCGCCCACATGGTCGCGAACCCGAGCCTGATCGAGCGTCCGATCATCATCGACGGGGACTCCGCGCACATCGAGCGCTAGTAGAGCGTCGCGGCTCTCATGCACGTCGCTGCCGAGATGGCGGTAGAGAAATGCCGACGCAAACGTCTGCTGATCACCCCGACTGCTGCCAACCGTGCAGTTGGCAGCCATGAGAGCGCGATCTTCATGATCGAAGCGCGGCTGCCCGCCGGCCACATCCCAAGAGATAGCTGCGACACGCTACTGGGAACCGGTGATGAAGCCCTGCACCGACGACGCGACCAGCTGCACGGCGATCGCGGCCAGCAGCAGACCGGCGATCTTGGCCATCAGCAGGATCCCGCTCTCCTTGAACACCTTGATCAGCAGCCCGGCGGACCGCAGCGTCCCCAGCAGCACGAGGTGCACGGCCACGATCGCCGCGGCCAGCGCGAAGTAGGAGCCCCACCCGTCGGCCTGGCGCACGAACACGATCGTCGCGGCGATGGCACCGGGGCCGGCCAGCAGCGGCGTGCCCAGCGGCACCAGCGCGATGTTGACGTCCTCGACCTCGGGGTGGTTCGTCGCGCCCTTGCCGGTCAGCAGGTCCAGCGCGATCAGCAACAGCAGCAGCCCGCCCGCGCCCTGCAGGGCGGGGATGCCGATGTGCATGTACGCCAGGATCGAGTTGCCCGCGACCGCGAACAGCGTGATCACCAGGAACGACACCAGCACGCCCTGCCGCGCCGCCCGTTTGCGGGCGTCGCGCGACTTGCGGCCGACCAGACCCAGGAACACGGGCACGGTGCCGGGCGGGTCCATGATCACCAGCAGCGTGATCGTGGCCTCGATGAACAGCCGCACGTTGAACACTGAGCCACCTATCCCACGAGGATCTTGACGCCGGTCGCCCGCTCCGCCAGAGCATCCAGCATCTCCGGCGCCGTCGTCTCCGCGCCGAGCCGCACCGTCTTGTTGGTGCCGTGGTAGTCGCTCGACCCGGTGACGATCAGGTCCAGCTCGGCAGCCAGCGACCGGAGCGAAGCACGGGTGTCGGCATCGTGGTCAGGGTGGTCGATCTCGATCCCGCCCAAACCGGCGGCAGCCAGCGACCGTACGACGTCAGCCGTCACGATCGGACCGCGGGAACGGGCGAAGGGGTGCGCGAGCACGGTGACGCCACCGGCCTCGGCGATCATCTCGATCGCGCGCTCGACGGGCGTGTCCGTCCGCCCCACGTAATAACGCCCACCGGTCAGGTAGGTCGCGAACGCCTCGTCGACCGACGTCACGACCCCGGCGCGGATCAACGCCTGCGCCAGGTGCGGGCGACCGGCCGGTGCGTCGGCGGGCAGCCGTGACATCAGGTCGTCCGGGTCGATCGGGAAGCCGTCGGCCCGCATCATCTCGGCCATCTTCTGCAGCCGGTACCGCCGCTCGAGACGCAACCGCGACTGCTCGGCCGTCAACGCCACGTGCGTCGGGTCGTACAGATAGGCCAGCAGATGGACCGTGATCGTGCGGCCACGACCGTCAGGGCACGCGCAGGAGAGCTCGGCACCACGCACGAGCCGCAGGCCAGGAGGCAACGCGGCAGCTGCCTCGGCCCAACCGGCCGCGGTGTCGTGATCGGTGATCGCCACCGCGTCGAGTCCGGCTAGCGCCGCCGCCTTCACCAGTTCGGCAGGGCTGTCGGTGCCGTCGGACTCGGACGAATGAGTGTGCAGATCGATGACCACGTCGTCCAGTGTGGACGACGCCCCGCACGGTCCGTGTTACGGGACCATCTTCTTCCCGCGTGCGGCCCGCTGTGCCTTGATCATCGAGAACCGCTCGGCCTGCGCCTTCTTGTCACCGAAGGTCAGCTCCGAAATGGCGTCGTACACCTCTTCGGGATCCGGCAGGAACTCCAGGCGGTTCAACGCCTGGATCTGACCGGCCGACTCCACGATCAGCGTGCCGTAGCCGAGCATGCGCCCGCCCACGGTCCGCTCATAGGTGAGGTCGGTGACCTTGCTGATGGGCATCATCGCGACCTTGGTCTCGAAGACGCCCGATGTCAGCATGAACCGCTTGTCGGTGACGACGATGCGCTCGACCCACCACTCGATGATGAAGTAGGCGAGCCGCAGCAGCACGATCAGCCCGCCGTACCACAGCACGTTCTGGATCACGCCCGCGTTCGACGGGAGCAGGTACGAGATCATCATGAAGCCTGCGAGCAGCGCCGCGGCCTCGAGCACGTCCCAGATCAGGTAGGACCAGTGCCTGCGCACCCGGATGACCCGACGCTCGCTCGACAGCAGGTAGTCGTCTGGATCACGTGGTGCGAACATGCGCTACCAGCCCTTCCTGGTACCAGCCAGTGCCTGTCCCTGCCCTCCCGCGATGCACGGGTGAACTAGAACAATTGTCGCACGAAGGTGATCAGGGCCTCAGCCGCAGTTCGCAGCGAGTTGAGGATGTTGGTGACCAGCTGGGCCGCTTGCTGGGGCTCCGCAATGAGGAAGAACAGCAGCAAGGCGATTCCGGCGAAAGTGAGGATCTTCTTCAGGTTCACGGTGTCCACCCCGTCCGCGTTCCGCACCCGTTTGGCGCCGTTCGTGACCGTTGTACAGCACGATTCAGCGCCTTGGGAGATTTGTACCGCAGCCGGGGTAGCGAACTGCACCGCCGTTCCGGGGTGACTACGCTTCGTGTTCGTGACGGGCAGCAGCGAGCGCACGATCCGTTGTGTCGGAGCCATCGTGCATGACTCGAACGGGCGACTACTGCTCGTGCGACGTGCGAATCCGCCTGGTGAAGGCATGTGGTCGATACCGGGTGGGCGTGTGGAGTCTGGGGAGTCGGACGCGACTGCCGTGACTAGGGAAGTCGCCGAGGAGACAGGACTCTCCGTCACCGTCGGCCGTCTCGTCGGGAGCGTCGAGCGTCCGGCCCCGAACGGGGTTTTCTTGATCTTCGACTACGAATGCCAGGTCACGTCGGGTGTGCTCCGAGCGGGCGACGACGCATCGGATGTCGCATGGACGGACAGTGCGACGTTGGCCACACTTCCGACCGCGGACGGCCTCGTGCAAGCGCTTTCCGACTGGAACTGCCTGCCCAGGGCCTGATCACGGTTCACGCGATCGAGGGTGGCGTTCAGCGCCAAACGAGACGTTGCCCGTGGGCCTCGGTGGTCGCCAGCGTGGTCGTTTCGACGTCCGAGTCACGCACCCGGACGAGCTTCAGCTCGCCGTCCTCGTGTGCGGCCCACCAGACAGGCCGGTCCAAAGCGGACAAGGCGGGCGCGAGGTCGAGTCCAGAGCCGCTCGAGATGACCACGAGCGGCGCGTCGATCGAGTCTGTCGCTTTGGCGAGATCCGCGACCGGGTCACCGGCGACGAGCCGGGGCGGGTTCTTGCGCAGCACCCCACACGCCACACCGAACAGTCGCAGCCGCTCCGGCTGGTCCGCCCACACACACGCCTCAAGCCACGCGTAAGCGTCCTCATCGGCCAGATCAGCGGGTGCCACGCCGATGCCCGCCTTCGCGGCCACCTTGACGGTCTTGGGCAGCTTCGGCAGCACCGCGCCCGGCGCGAGCTCCAGCGCGCAGTGCAGGCCGAGCGCGGCCTTCGCGGGCCCGGCGACGAGCTGACCGGCCTCCTGGGTCTGGTAGCGGTACGAGTACTGGTCGAGCCCGAGCAGCAGGCCCGCGGTCGTCGCGGCCTCCACGAGCCCGATCGGCCCGCCCGCCTGCTTCGCGGCCGCGGCCACGGCCGGGTAGAGCAGTGCGGCGCGGCGGACCTCGTTGGTCTGGATCACCTGCGTGCGGACGAGCTCGCGCACCCGTTCGGCGCGCTCCAGCAGGAAGTCGCGGAACAGCGGCCAGGTGCTCTCGTCGGCGCCGTAGGTCCCGCCCAGCGACGGGTAGTAGTTGGAGAGCTGGTGGAACGGCTCCGCCTGCACGAGCCGATGAGCCGCCGCCAGCAGGAGCTCGCCCGTGGCGTTGTCCTCGCTGGCGGCGGTCAGCAGATCGGCGACCTCCGGATCCTCGGCTGCGCGCGACGCGAGGTGCTCGTAGAGCGGCGAGATGCCTGCCGCCTCGGACGCGAACTCGCGCAGACGCTTCTGGGCCAGATCCAGAGAAGTCACTTCACTCCTTCGGTTCGGGGCGCCCCGGTTGCTCGCCACCACGAGCGTCACCGTAGGACTTCTTCGGCACCATGACCTTGCGGCGGAAGATGCACACGACCGTGCCGTCCTGCTTGTAGCCACGAGTCTCCACGTAGACCACGCCCCTGTCGTCCTTGGACTTGGACGGCGTCTTGTCGAGCACCTCGGTCTCGCCGTAGATCGTGTCACCGTGGAACGTCGGCTTGACGTGCCGCAGCGACTCGATCTCCAGGTTGGCGATCGCCTTGCCGGAGACGTCGGGCACGGACATGCCCAGCAACAACGAGTAGATGTAGTTGCCGACCACGACGTTCTTCTTGAAGTCCGTCGTGTTCTCCGCGTAGTTCACGTCCATGTGGAGCGGGTGGTGGTTCATCGTGAGCAGGCAGAACAGGTGGTCGTCGTACTCCGTGACCGTCTTGCCCGGCCAGTGCTTGTAGACCGCTCCGACCTCGAACTCCTCGTAGTACCGACCGAACTGCACTGCGCCTCCAACTACGTGTGATCGAGATCTGTCTCAGGTGGGGAGACAGTCTGAACAGAGAGGGAGTACCCTCGGCAACCGGTGTGTGAGGATTTCCACCACCAGTGACCTTCGCCCCGAGGAGGTGAGGACCCCTAAATGAGCAAGGACCCCCACCCTGCCAGTACCAAGCGCGTCCTCACCGAGGTGGCCTTCTAGATCGATCTGGAAGTTCTGAGTTTCACCTGGTCGGGACGCCCGTCGTGCTTTCGCACTTCAACGCCGGCGTGTGTACCTGGAGGAACTCACCATGCCCAGCCTGCCCTCGATCCGCGGCCGCGGTGCCCAGCAGCGCCCGACGCCGCACATCTCCGTGCCGTTGTCGCACTACGTGGTCGACTGCGCGGTGTACGTCGACGGCAAGCGCTTGCCCGGCCGGTGGACGCACACCGACGCCGTCAAAGAGGTGCGCAAGCGCAAGGAGGGCTTCGTCTGGATCGGCCTGCACGAGCCGGACGCCGAGCAGATCCAGGGCATCGCGGAGACGTTCGGCCTGCACGAGCTCGCGGTCGAGGACGCGGTGCACGCGCACCAGCGCCCGAAGCTCGAGCGGTACGACAACACGCTCTTCATGGTCTTCAAGACTGTCCGCTACGTGACCAACGAGTCGCCCGACACCGCCAACGAGATCGTCGAGTCCGGCGAGATCATGGTGTTCCTCGGCAAGGACTTCGTCATCACGGTGCGGCACGGCAACCACTCGGGCCTCTCCAAGCTGCGCCACGTGCTGGAAGAGGACACGGAGCGGCTGGAGATCGGTCCCGCCGCGGTGATGCACGCGATCGCCGACCAGGTCGTCGACAACTACCTCGATGTCACCGACCACATCGAGGACGACATCGACCGCATGGAGGAGCGGGTCTTCGCGCCCCGCACCGAGGTGAGCGCCGAGCAGATCTACATGTTCAAGCGCGAGGTCGTGGAACTGCGCCGCGCGGTGATGCCGCTCGCGAACCCGTTGCGCCGCTTGGCGGAGGGCTACACGCCGCTCATCCCCGAGCAGGTGCGGGCGTTCTTCCGCGACGTCGACGACCACCTCACCGAGGTGTCCGAGCGCGTCACGGCGTTCGACGAGCTGCTGACCACGCTGGTCGACGCGACGCTCGCGAAGATCACGCTGCAGCAGAACACCGACATGCGCAAGATCACCGCGTGGGTCGCGATCATCTCCGTGCCCACGATGGTCGTCGGTGTGTACGGCATGAACTTCGACTACATGCCCGAGCTGAAGTGGAAGTTCGGCTACCCCCTGGTGATGAGCCTGGTCCTCATCGCCTGCCTGACGCTCTACCGAATATTGCGCCGAAATCGCTGGCTCTAGTCCCGGTTTCGCTCGCTTTTTCGTTCGTAGAGAGGCCCTGTCATGACCAGAATGCTCACCAACATCCGCTTCTGGATCCTCGCGTTCCTGCTCTGCTGGATCACCACCGTGTTCGTGCTGATCAGCGGAACGCCCTGACGTGTACCGCCAGCTGCGCAGCAGCCTGCGTCCCTGGATCGTGGTGTTCGCGGTCGGCTGGCTCACGATGGTCTTCATCTCCATCGCGAGCTGGCCGGCGGCAGGCGCGTCGTCGCCGGACGAGCTGGCGGCCGAGGTGACCAACGCCTTGCGCGCCAACGACTTCCACAAACTGAAGCCGTTGCTCGCCGTCGGCGGCGAGGACGTCGCCAAGTCCACGACCGAGCAGTTCTCGACCGCCCGCGTCGAGGGCGGCTTCTACCGCGACGGTGCCGTGGTCGTGCAGTACACGCGCGACGGCGTCCGTTCGGAGTTCAAGCTGCCCGTCGAGGAGAAGGACGGGCGCTACGTGGCCAACGCGGTGATCACTCCCACGGGGTGACGTTCCAGGTGAACGGGATGCCATGGCCCTCGCCGACGCCGAGCGACAGCGAGATCCCGGCCGGCCAGAGCTTGAGCATCAGCGCGAACTTGTAGTCGATCTCCCTGCGCGGCTCGAACACCAGCAGCGCCAACGGTGTCGTGGGCGTGGCCTTCGCGGCCGCGTCGGCCAGCACAGCCCGTCCCATCGCCCGGTCGGCAGGCGAGACGTACTGCCACACCACGGAATGCCACACGACGGTGAGCACGTCCCGTTCGACGCGGGCGAGCTGTTTGGCGAGCCATTCCGGCCCCGCGGACCGGTCGACCTTCACCGGGTCCGTCGCGGCGAGGTCCAGCGCGTCCCGCAGGCGGTTCCACCGGTCGAGCTGGTCCGCCCAGACGAACGAGCTGAGGTGCAGCCGTCCATCCTCTGTGGACACATCGACCGGGGTGAGGTCGCAGCCGGCCCTCCCGACGACGCGCAGCCGGTGGTCGAGGTCGGCCGGTGGCCTGCCGGTCCACTCGGGGTCGAGGACGAGCAGGCTGTCCGGGTCGCCGAGGACCCTGTCGCCGAGCCGGTAGCCGACGTGGTGCGGACGCAGGTTGAGCCCGCCGCTCGCGCCGACCTCGAGCAGCCGCACGCAGAACGGCACGTGCCGGCCCGCCGCCTTCGCCGCCTCCTGCGCGGCGACCAGCAGGCCGCCGTAGAGGGGCGCGCTGCGGCCGGGTTCGTTGGTCTGCACGACCGTGGCGGCGACGCGGTGCCGCAGGAGATCCACGTGCTCGTTGAGCGCGGGCAACGCGTCCTCCCACAACGTCGGCAGATGCGGCTGGCCGCCGACGGACGGGTAGTGCTTCGCGAGCCCCGGCGCGAGCCCCTCGAGGACGAGCCGGTGCACCGCGCCCGCGAACCGCAGACCGGGCACGGTGCCCTCCCGGTCGCATTCGGAGCCGGCCATGATCCTGGTCGTGACGCCACCCTGCCTCAGGTCGCCGGCGGCGTCGGTGAGGAGTCGCTGGGTCAGCGGACTGCGGTCGCGGCACAGGTCGGCGGCCGCGGCGAACAGCTCGGCAAGCACGCCGTTGACGCTAGTGGCAGCGCTGTCCCGCGTCATCCGGAGAAGGCCTCATTACGCTTGCTGGAATGGTTCGGGTGCTCGCAGTGGCGGACGAGGTCGTCGAACAGCTGTGGACTGATCAGGTGCACCAGCACGCCGGTGTCGACCTGATCCTCGCGGCAGGCGACCTCCCCTTCGACTACCTGGAGTTCCTCGCCAACGCGCTCGACAAGCCCCTGGTGTTCGTCCCCGGCAACCACGACGTCGACCTGTCCGGCTACGCGAACGTGCGCGGCCTGTGGACCAAGGCGGGAGTCCCGGTGCGCTGGCCAGGTCCAGCCGGTGCGGTGAACGCGGACGAACGCGTGGTCGACGTCGCCGGCCTGCGCATCGCCGGTCTGGGTGGTTCGATCCGCTACAACAAGGGCCCGAACCAGTGGACGGAACGGCAGCAGGCCCGCCGCGCCCGCCGGGTGTCCCGGCTGGCCGGGTGGCGCAGGCTGCGGGACGGACGTGGCGTGGACGTGCTGCTGACCCACTCGCCGCCGTTGGACTGCGGCGACGAACCGGACGCACCGCACCGTGGGTTCGCCTGCCTGAACGGCCTGGTCTCGCGCCTGCGACCCGGCCTCCTGCTGCACGGCCACATCCACCCGCACGGCGTGCCGCGGCCGGACCGCGTGCTGGACGGGGTCCGCGTGGTGAACGTGGTCCCGTACAAGGTGCTCGACATCTCGGGAGCTCGCGATGAGACGTGACACCGGTTTCCCCGTGGCCGACGCCGAGAACGACTTCCTCCGCGCCCGCCGCCGCCAGGTGATGTCGCGCCTCGCGGCCTGGCTGCGCCGCGAGCCGGACGACGTGAACATCATGCTGCCGTTCCACGAGGTCGTGGACGCCTTGGGCATGGTGTCCGAGAAGCGCCTCGGCCTGCAGTCGATCCGCCTCGACTCGATCGTCGGCAGCGTCGACCGCACCCGCGACTTCGACCGGCGCTTCCGCCCGACCTCCGGCCGCGTCCGCGAGCGCTGGCAACGACTCGCCCTGGCCACCCGCCGCGGCGAGAACGTGCCGCCCATCGAGGTGTACCGGGTCGGCGAACTGCACTTCATCATCGACGGGCACCACCGCGTGTCCGTGGCGCACGCCCTCGGCCTGACCGTGATCGACGCCTACGTGACCCAGGTGATCACCCGCCTGAACTCCGCGGGCATCCGGTACCGCGGCGACCTGATCGTGAAGGACTACCGGCGCCTGTTCCTGGAACGCGTGCCGCTGAACGGCGAGGCCCGTGCCGCGGTGGTCCTGTCGGACCCGTGGGACTACGCCGAACTCGGCGAGCACATCGAGGCGTGGGGCTTCCGCCTGATGCAGGACACCGGCGAGCTGCTGGACCGCGCCGAGATCGCCCGTCGCTGGTACGCCGAGGAGTACAAGCCCGTCGTCGCGATGCTGCGACAGGCCGAGATGATCGGCGACCGGACCGAGACCGAGGCCTACATGTGGGTGGCGGCCGAACGCTACCGCCTCATCCGCACGCACCGGTGGGACGCCGAGGTGATCAACGCCGTGCGCGAGGAAACCCAGGCGCACCGCCGTGGTTGAACGCTTCGATCGGCCTTCGCCGCCCGCTGTTGCTGCGGTACCTTGAAGACGAGGGCGACAGAACGGCGAAGCTGTCGCCCTGTTCCGAAGAGTTGGGAGGACCGGACTTCAACGGCAAGTCCGTGCGCACCACACGACTCCACCGGCACCACCACCTAAGTTCTGCCTTCCCGCAAGCCAGCCCTTCCGAGAGGCGGTGAGCGGCCGTGCTGCCAGGGCTGACCTTAGTTCGAACCAGTCAACGCACTGGTCGAGCTGAGGCGCGACCTACTCGACCAGACGAGGCGAAAGGGTCCTCGGTCGTGGTCGAGATGATCGCAGCCGCAGCGGTGGCACTCTCCGGCATCGGCGCAGCCACGTTCAGGTACCTCACGGTGCGCGAGTTCACCAGGCGTGCCAGGCCTGACGACCTGCCAGACATCGCGAAGCACGTCTACCAGCGGCGGTTTCCACCGCCCCGGCGGAACAGTCCCGACAGCAACACAGAGGGCTGAGCCTCGTACTTGAAGAAAGTCAGTCGCCTGGCCTGGGCTGCCGTAGCAACTTGCGCGGGTGACTGATCTTGTTACCGACCGCCTGGTCCTGCACCCGTGGGACGTCCTGGACGTCAAGGCCCTGGGCGCCGGCCGTCGTGGTCGCCGACTTCCCGCCGAGAGCGACATCGTCATCGCCGGCGTGATCGCGGAGAACCCGTCGTGGCTCTCGCCGTTCGGGCACCACCTGATCGCCGAGCGGGCCACGTCCGAGGTTGTTCCGGCCTCCTTCCGATGGTCGTGTCGAGATCAGGGCTACAGCGTGGTGCCTTCGCGTCAGGGCCGCGAGTACGCCTCCGAGGCGGCCGCCGCACTGGCCTCGTTCGCGCTGTCTTCGGACGACGTCCACACCGTGCACGCCAGGGTCGAGCGCACCAACCCGGCCTGATCAGCTACGAACGCCGCTGTCCAGACCCGAACTCGCGCTCGAGCACCTCAGGCCAGTCGTAGTTCGCCAGGCCGCCGTTCATGAGCACGTCGCGCCAGTCCAGCGCGCTCAACTCGACGGCCTGCCACAACCGGTCGACGCTGCCCTCCGCCATCAACACCAGCGCCGCGTGGACGCGTTCCACTTCCTGGCCGCCGGTCTCGGCCAGAGCCAGCGCTTCGAGGGCTTCGCTCGCTGCCGCACCGAAGTCACGGCGGACCCGCGCCGTCACCCGCCCGGACACGCTCATCGCGGGGCCACGCGCGGGCCGTCCGGCGCGTCCGGCAGTGGACGGGCCTGGTCCAGCACCTCGTCCGTGTACTTGTCCAGCAAGCGAGTGCCGATCTGCTGCGCGTACCCGAAGATGACCGCCCACAACAGCAAGGCCGCCGCCGACGGTATGCCGATCAACCCGCTCGTGACGCCCGCCCCGAGCGCCAGGATCCCGACCACCGCCAGTGCCGCGCCGAGCATGATCTTGATCAGCGCCTGGTAGCCGATCATGACGTACGGCGAGAGCGATGGCCGGCGCCGTAAGAGCAGCACCACGGCGGCCAGCACCGCGCCGAACGAGCCGAGCACCTGCACCAGCCACACGTCCACCCCGGTGGCCTTGGCGGTGCCGCCTGGGCAGACCGTCGGCAGCGCGTTCTCCTTGGGATCGACGCAGAGCGGGATGATGCCCGGCTTCACGATGCCGACCACGCCCAGGACCGTGTTGATGACGAACAGCACCAGCGAGGCTGCGATCAGCTTGTTGCGCAGCGCCCGCGAGCCGGCGTGGGCGAAGTCGGAGTTGTCGTAGGCCGCCCGCAGCGCGTCCACGACGATCGCGCGCTCGACCGCGGGTGTGAACTCCCCCGGCCGCAACGCTTCCAGGGCGCGGCGGCGCGGATCGTCGTCGTCGAGGTACTGCGCCACCCGCGCCTGCAGGCCGGGCAGCCGGCCCAGAAACCCGCGCTCCGCCGAGATCGTCGCCACCTCGGCCTCGTGCAGGGCGCGCCAGGCCCGTTCGATGTGCCAGCCCGACCACCACGACGGCACCATCCGCCACCACGGCTCCCGGTCGCTGAGCATGCGATCCACCACGGCCGCCTGCTCCTCGGCTGTGCGGCGCCACACGTCGCCCTCGGGATCGACCGGATCGGACGGTCCGAGCGCAGCCAGATCCGCGCGGACCCGGTCCAGCCGGGACTGCACGACGAGTCTCCAGTCGGTGACTCTGGGTTTGCGCTCAGCCATGTGCCGATGGTGACAGACGGGTCCGACAATTCCCGGAGCCATCCGTGTGACGTGCTAAAACGTCACCAGAACGCCATATACACTTGTGCTTATATACGCCCCTGGTTATCTTACGAACCGTGGACGTCTTCGAGGCCGTGGCCGAACCGAACCGCCGTCACCTGCTGAGCCTGCTGGCCGAACGCGACCGCACCGCGGGAGAACTCGTCGACAGCCTGCCGACGCTCACCCAGCCCGCCGTGTCCCGGCACCTGCGCGTGCTCAGGGAAGTCGGCCTGGTCGAGGTCCGCCCGGACGGCCAGCGCCGCATCTACGCCCTCAAACCCGATGGCCTGCAACGCATCGACGACTGGATCACGCCGTACCGCCGCTTCTGGCGCAACCACCTCGACGCACTGCAACAGCACCTGGAGAATCGATGAACGACCTCGGCACCGTGATCGTCAACGGCACCCACGCGATCCTCACGTTCGAGCGCAGGCTGCCGTTCCCGATCGCGGACGTCTGGGCCGCGATCACCGACCCCGCCGAACGCAAGGCCTGGCTGGGCACCACGCACATCGAGGACGGCCAGATCGTCATCGAGCCGGAAGACCCGCCGGCACCACCCGAGGCCAAGAGGGTCACGGGCCGCATCCTCACCTGGCAGCCGCCGGAGAACGGCCACGCGATCTTCGAACACGAGTGGCAGCAACGGATCGTGGAGGACAGCGTCGTCCGCTACGAGCTCCGCGCCGACGGCGACGAGACGGTGCTGACGTTCACCCACCGCGGACTGTCCGAACGCAACGCGCTCGGCTTCGTGCCTGGGACGCACGCCTTCCTCGACCGGATGCGGGCGCGCCTGGACGGCGTGGAACCGCCGAAGTGGAGCGAGCGATACGCGGAGGTCGCGCCGCACTATCCGGTGTGGAGGTGATCACACCCACTTGCGGTCGTCCGGATTCCAAGCCTCTCGGGGGTCTCCGGCGGCCAGCGGGTCCACGAAATCGATCACAGCGGCCACGACGTCCCCGAAGTCGTCGGGAAGATGATCGGCATCCCGTGCAGGCCCGCCCTGGTCGCCTGGCCCGTGGTGAACGTGTCCGGCAACGCCTCCCCTGCACCCACGGACAGAAGTGTCACCAGGTCGGACCGATCCGGTGACACTTCTGTCCACCGAGCTCAGGCGGTCTGCGAAGGCTCCACCAGCGCACGGAGCCGGGGAGGCATCCTCTTCTCCAACCCGTACGGTTCGAGGTGCGCCTGCAGCACGCCCGTGAACGCCCGCTCCACAGAAGCGGTGTCCCAGTTGTCGCTCTCCAGGATCGGCTGCTTGAAGTACGGCTGCCCCACGATGTGGAGCTGACGCCCGTTGCAGCGGATGACCTGCCCGGTG
The DNA here is from genome assembly GCF_016907955.1 of Lentzea nigeriaca. Lineage (GTDB taxonomy): Bacteria > Actinomycetota > Actinomycetes > Mycobacteriales > Pseudonocardiaceae > Lentzea > Lentzea nigeriaca. The sequence continues at coordinate 152,607 of NZ_JAFBCX010000008.1, forward strand.
ATGCCCTCGGCGCGGTCCGAGAGCAGGAACAGCACCAGCGGCGCGACCTTGCCCGGCGTGCGGTCGGCCGGAATGGCGCGCAGGGAACGTTCGGACTTCCACACCATCCGCGTGTGCGCGACCGGGCACACGGCGTTCACGCGGATGCCTTCGGCTTCCAGGTCGAGGGCCCACGAGTAGCTCAACGACGCCACAGCGCCCTTGGTCGCCGAATAGGTCGCCAGTTTGCGCTGGCCGAAGGAGGCACCGGAAGAAATGTTGATGATGGAACCGCCGCCGGTGGTGCGCATCGCCCGCATCGCCGCGATTCCGACATAGATGACCCCGAGGACGTTCACCTCCACGACGTGCTTGATCGTCTCGGGATCGTCTTCCCACGGGGCGGTCTCGTAGTTCAGTCCCGCGTTGTTCACGAGGCCGTCGACGCGGCCGAATTCGTCGACGCACAGCTCGACGATCTTGGCGGCCTCGCTCGGGTCGGCGACCGTGTGGCTCGAGGCCACGGCGCGGCCGCCGTAACCGCGGATGTGTTCGGCCACCCGTTCTGCCAGGTCACCGTCGTTGTCGTTGACCACCACCGACGCGCCCGCCAGGGCCGCGTGCATCGCGTAGGCCTCACCGAGACCTCGGCCGGCCCCCGTGATGACGACGGCTTTTCCGTCCAAGATCCCCATTGCACGCTCTCTTTCACTCAGCGGCGGTTCCCGGAACCCCCCTGTGGCTCTGTACCCGCCTTCGACAAGCGTGCTGACAAACCGAAGCGGCGCAGAACATGTTTCGATGAGAAGTCGCTGACGAGCGCCCAATGGCGAACCGAGTTCGGCCCGGCAGATGGCCCGCACTAATCAGCCCCCAGCCCTGAGGCTTTTGTCCTCACCCGATCGAGTGAAAAAAAGGGGGCCGCCTCCCCGAACGGGAAGGCGGCTCCGGTCAACGAGAATTCATCGTTCCGTGTAAGTCAGGTTCCTGCCGGTGGACGGGTCGAAGAGCTGGATCTTGTCCGCGTCGAACCAGATGTCCGCCGAGGCTCCCTCCACCGCGCCGGACGACGACGACAACCGCGTCACGAGCGAGATGCCGTCACCGGGCACGTCGTCCGATCCCGCGTCCGCCGCGAGTTCCTGGAGCTCTGCCGAGGCCGCCTGCTCTCCCGTGAGGGTGAAGTAGGCGTACTTGTCCGAGCCCATCGACTCCAGCACGTCCACCTGCGAGGTGAACTTGCCGCCGGACGACAGCGTGGCAGCGTCCACGAGAGCCGCGTCCTCGAAGTGCTCCGGGCGGATGCCCATGATCACCTCGCGGGGCGCGTCGGCACCCTCCACCAGCTGCCGCACCCGGTCCGTCAGCACGCAGTCGCCCAGGACCGACCGCAACGAGCCGTTCTCCAGCGTCGCCGGCACGAAGTTCATCGACGGCGAGCCGATGAAGCCCGCGACGAAGAGGTTGGCCGGGTGGTCGTAGAGGAACTGCGGTGCGCCGATCTGCTGCACGACACCGCCGCGCATGACGACGACCCGGTCGCCGAGGGTCATCGCCTCGGTCTGGTCGTGCGTCACGTAGACAGTCGTCGTGCCGAGCTGCTTCTGCAGGCGCGACACCGAGGTACGCATCTGCACGCGCAGCTTGGCGTCCAAATTGGACAGCGGCTCGTCCATGAGGAACGCCTTGGGGTTGCGCACGATCGCGCGGCCCATCGCCACGCGCTGCCGCTGGCCGCCGGACAGGTTCGACGGTTTGCGCTCAAGATGTTGCGACAGGTCCAAGATCTCGGCGGCTTCGCGCACCTTGCGCTCCACCGTCGCGTTGTCGACCTTGGCCAGCCGCAACGGGAAGGCCATGTTCTCCTTCACCGTCATGTGCGGATAGAGCGCGTAGGACTGGAACACCATCGCGATGTCGCGGTCCTTCGGCGCCTTCTCGTTGACGCGCTGCCCGCCGATGCGCAGCTCGCCCTCGGTGATGTCCTCCAGGCCCGCGATCATGTTGAGGGTGGTGGACTTCCCGCAGCCGGACGGTCCGACCAGGATGATGAACTCGCCGTCGGCGATCTCGAGGTTGACGTCCTGCACGGCCAGCGCGCCGTCGGGATACCTCTTGCTCACCTTGTCCAGAACTATCTCTGCCATTGTCAGCTCACCCCTTGACGGCGCCGGAGGTCAGGCCGGCGACGATCCGGCGCTGGAAGAACAACACGAAGAGGATGATCGGGATGGTGATCACGACGGCGGCCGCCGCGATCGATCCCGCCGGGTCCTCGAACTGCGAACTGCCGGTGAAGAACGACAGCGCCACCGGCACGGTCCGCGACTGCTCGGTCGACGTGAGCGAGATCGCGAACAGGAAGTCGTTCCAGCAGAAGATGAACACCAGGATCGCCGTCGTGAACACACCCGGCGCGGCCAGCGGCGCGATGACACGGCGGAACGCCTGCCCCGGCGTCGCGCCGTCCATCTTCGCCGCCTTCTCGAGCTCCCACGGGATCTCGCGGAAGAACGCCGACAGGGTGTAGATCGCGAGCGGCAGCGCGAACGTGATGTACGGCAGGATCAGGCCGGGCCACGTGTCGAAGAGGCCGAGCCCGCGCTCGATCTCGAACAACGGCGACACCAGCGACACCTGCGGGAACATCGCGATCAGCAGCGAGACGCCCACCAGCAGGTTCTTGCCGGGGAAGTCCAGCCTGGCGATGGCGTAGGCCGCCATCGTGCCGAACACCACGGCGATCGCGGTCGCGATGAGCGCGATGCCGATCGAGTTGATCAACGCCCGCGTGAACTCGGTCGTGGAGAAGATGTTCTCGTAGTTCTCCAGACTCCACTCGCGCGGGATGAAGTTGCCGTCCGCCAGCGTCTTGGACGACTTGAACGACAGCGACACGATCCACAGCACCGGGAACAGCGCGTAGATCACGACGACCGCGTTGAGCAGACCCCAGCCGACCTTCTTGCCGGTGGTCTCGGCTCCACCGATGCCAGCCATCAGCGCTTCCCCCCGTCGTCGCTGCCGGGAGCAGCGGTGCCGAAGAGCTTGATGAACACGAACGCGATGATCGCGACCATGATGAAGATCAACACCGACATCGTCGATCCGATGCCGAGGTTCAAGCCCTTGATGAGGTTGTTGTAGGTCAGCATCGACACCGACGACGTGCCCTGCGAACCCGCGGTGAGCACGAAGAGGTTGTCGAAGATGCGGAACGCGTCGAGCGTGCGGAACAGCAGCGCCACCAGGATCGCCGGCTTCATGATCGGCACGGTGATCTTGATGAACCGCTGCCACGCGCTCGCACCGTCCATCGCGGCGGCCTTGAGCAGATCGTCAGGAACGAGCGCCAGACCGGCCATCAGCAGCAGGGCCATGAACGGCGTGGTCTTCCAGATCTCCGCGAGGCCCACCACCATCAGCGCCGGAATCTTCTCCGTGAGCACCGGTTCACTGCCGAGCGCCTCGGAGAGGTACCCGGTGCCCGGCGTCCAGGCGAAGCGCCACGAGAACGCCGCCACGACGGTGACGATGCCGTACGGGATCAACGTCGTCGTCCGCACGATGCCACGCCCGACCAGGGCGCGGTGCATGATCAGCGCGAGCGCCATGCCCAGTACCAGCTCGACGGCGACCGTGACGACGGTGAGCAGCACCGTCACCCACACCGCGTTCCACCAGTACGGGCTGCTGAGCACCGTGACGTAGTTGTCGAACCAGATCCACTCGGTGCGGTCCGGGAACTTCAGGTCGAACCGCTGCATCGACAGCAGCAGCGAGTAGAGGATCGGCCAGCCGGTCACCGCGATCATGGTGAGCGCGGCCGGCGCGCAGAGCATCCAGCCGAGCCTGCGCTCCGCCTTCTTGCCCTCGCTCAGCACAGCTTTCTTCTTGGGCGCAACGGTTTCCGGTGACGTCTCCGTCGTCGCCGCACCCTTTGTCGTCGTCTGACTCACGGCAGCACCCCCTTTGAGTCGAGAGCGTTCTGCAGTTCCTTGCGGAGCCTGTCCGCCGTGGCCTGCGGGTCGATGCTCGCGGGCGGCGACAGGATCGTGGAGATGACCGTCGAGACGTTCTGGTAGGCGGGCGTGCGCGGCCGCACGCTCGCGTTCCGCAGCGTCTCCTTGATGTCGTCGCGCATCGGGTACGCCTCGGCCATCTCGGGCTCGTCGTAGACGGCCTCGATGGTCGGTGGCACACCGTCCTTGAGCGCGGCGAGCTTCTGGCTTTCCGCGCTGCGCAAGCACAACACGGCGTCGAACGACTCGTTCGGGTGAGTGGTGTAGCTGCTGACGGCGTAGTTGATCCCGCCGACGGTGACCTTCGACTGGTCACCGCTCACCGCGGGGTACGGCGCCCACTTGAAGTTCTTCGCGAAGTCCGGCTTCTTCTGCGCCGCCGCGTAGACGTACGGCCAGTTGAGCTGGAACGCCGCGGTGCCACCCTCCATGGCGAGCCGCGCGTTGTCCTCCGCCGCGTTGGAGAAGGACGGGTCGATCGCCTTCGACGTGGCCAGCTTCTTCAACGCTGCCAGCGCTTGCACGGCCTTGTCGTCGACCACGGCCTTGGTGCCGTTCTCGTCGAGGATGGTGCCGCCGTTGGAGTTGACGAGGGTGTTGTACAGCACGACGAGCCCCTCGTACTGCTTGCCCTGCCCCACGATCCGGCCGGGCTTCCCTTCCGCCACCAGCGCCTCGGCCATGGAGATCATCTCGTCCCACGTCTTCGGCGGCGTGGGCACCAGGTCTGAGCGATACCAGAGCAACTGGACGTTGGTGTTGTCCGGCGCTCCGTACAACTTGCCCTCGTAGGTCGCCGTGTCGAGCGGCGTCCGCAGAGTGCCGCTCTCCACCTGCGACTTGACCGAGCCGGTGAACTCCTTGATCCAGCCCGCCTTCGCCAGCTCCGCGGTCCACGTGACGTCGAGCCCGAGGACATCCATGCTGTCGTCTTCCGCCGCGAGTCTGCGCACCATCTGTTCGCGCTGACCGTCCGCTTCGCGCGGCAACTTGTTGTAGACGATCTTGTAGCGCCCGCCGGCCTTCGCGTTGCAGTTGTCGACGATGGCCTGGAAGTTCTCCTGGGGATACTTGTAGACGTTCACGGTGATGCCCTGGCCGCCAGACCCGCACGCCGTGAGAGTTGTCGCCGCGAGCAATGCGGCTCCTGCCCCGACGGCGAGTCGATAGCGCCGTGTCGCACCCATCGGCCCTGCCTCCTTCCCGACTACACGGAGGAGCCAGACCGCTGCGCCCGGCACCTCTTCGTGCCACCGGCCGCACCGGGCGGACCGGTCAACCGAACCTAGGCCCGGTGATCAGGAGCCGCAACCAGCAGGAGCAACGATTCAGAACAAATGTGCGTCCTCGCGTCTCAATTCCCGGGGTTCGCGGGCCGCATCGCGAGCTTCGCGAGCAGGTCACGGCCCTGTTCGGCCGATTTCGGGTGGCACAGCACGTCATACCTTCCCGCGACGAGCTGGCTCGCGGACTGGAAGTCGCGCTTGCCGCGCGCCGACCCGTACCCGACCGCCGCGAACACCAGCCCGAAGAACACACCGGTGATCAGACCGGTGAGCACCGGCCCGACCGTGACGCCCGGCTCCGGGCTGAAGAGGGTGAGCAGCAGGCCGACGAAGAGACCGAACCAGGCCCCGCTCGCCGCTCCCGTCGCGAGGACCCGGCCCCAGGTCAGCTTGCCCGTGACCCGCTCCACCAACATGAGGTCGACCCCGACCACGGTGATGTCCTGCACCGAGAAGTCTTCGAGGGCAAGGAAGTCGACGGCGCGCTGGGCTTCCTCGTACGTGGCGTACGAGCCGATCGGCCACCCCGTGGGCGGGGTGGGCAGGCGGGGCGGGACGCCGGGCCGGTTCGGGTTGGCGAACGGACTCGTCACAGGGACCACCTCTGTCGGACGCGCTGATCGTTCCATCCTGCCAGTGCCCGGTGCGGAGTGCGCAGATGCCTACGGGTGTTTTGCCGGGTTCAGCGTCCTGGGCCGGGGAACGCGAGCTCGAACCGGTGCGCGAACGCCCGGTAGGACCGCGCGTGGACGTCGTGGAGGTCCACTACCCGCTCCCGCTCCTTGCGCAGCACCTCACCGGCCGCGGCGGCGTTGCCGTTCAGCATGTGGATGATCGCGAGCTTCCGCGCCCGCTCGAAGTCGAGCAACGTCTCCGGCTTGGCGACCAGCTCCTTGGTCAGGGTGTCCCACTTGGCGTACTTGTCGATGTACGGCACGCCGTGCAGCAGAAACGCGCTCACCAGCGACGAGGCGACGGCCGTGTGGTCGCTGCCCGGCTCGAAGGTCCACCGCCAGACCGGCTTCTCCCCCATGAGGGCACCCAGGGGCAGCGACAGCACGGGCGTGCCGGGGATTCCCACGCCCAGCGCGCGGCAGACCTCGTCGTACCGGCGGAAGCAGACGCCGACCAGCGGCGTGAGGTCGACCGATCCCGCGACCCCGAACCCGAGCCAGCCGGAACAGCCGTCGTCCCGGTCCTGGAGCCAGACGTGGCCGCGCCGGACGAAGCCGGTTGGGGCCAGGGCGGTGTCCACGGCTACCAGCACGTCGGTCTTGGGACTCATGCCTTCAGTGCAACACCGGCCGCAAGAACTTGACCAGTTCGTTCAGCGCATCGGGTGGCACGTCGTCGAGGTGCTCGGTGAGCTGCAAGAGGATGCGTCCGCCGCCGAGGTCCTCGACCGCGTGGCACGGCGCGGAAGCGCAAACCTGTTGCACACCACCCAAAGCGGCCACCTGACGCGGACCCAGCAGCGTTGCCCAGTGTGGCCCCCTGGCCAGTTCCGCTGCCGTGAAAAGGGATTCGTCGAACCCGACGCCCACCGCGACCTCGTGCGCGGTGCGCACACCGACGTGGTCCAGCGTGATCCAGCCGCCACAGGCACGCGTCAGGGTGGCGCCTGAGCGGAAGGCGGTGAGCCAGTTCTGTTGTACCGCATGGGAAATCCAGCCGCGGAACAACGAGCGGGAGGCCGTGACCACGATCTGGTGCGGGAAGGAGGGGTCGTCCTTCAACAGGATTTCCGCGCACCAGCCACCATCGACCAGGGGTAACCCCTGCGAGTCGAGCTGGACGAGCTGCACGCGCAGGAAGGAAGGCAGGTCCGAAAGCGCCTCCGACCACGACCGAAGAGTGAACTCACCCGATGAGAGCAGCAGGCGGGCGTAACCCGGTGGGCCCCAGGGCGTTGTATCGGACGGCCGGTAGTCACGGGCGACGGCGACCAGTTCGGAGATCGAGGCCGGGCAGAGGGGCGCCAGCAGGTCGGTGAAGACGAAGCCGAGCCACGCGGCCAGCGCGGGACGGTCGACGACGGAGAACGTGTCCAGCTCCATGCGGACGACGTGCGGCGGCGACACAGGTCCCGGAAGCGTCAGATCTGTGCTCAAAGTGAGCGAACCCTATGGCCCGCACGGAAAAAACGTTAGGGGCCACTCTCGTGAAAGAATGACCCCTAACGGACGAACCTCTAGCCGCGGGACTGGTACTCGCGCAGCAGGCCGCGCGAGATGATCGTCTTCTGGATCTCCGAGGTGCCCTCGCCGATCAGCAGGAACGGGGCCTCGCGCATCAGTCGCTCGATCTCGTACTCCTTGGAGTAGCCGTAGCCGCCGTGGATGCGGAACGCCTCCTGCGTCACCTCGGCGCAGTACTCCGACGCGATCAGCTTGGCCATGCCGGCCTCGACGTCGTTGCGCTGGCCCGAGTCCTTCAGGCGGGCGGCGTTGACCATCATCAGGTGCGCGGCCTCGACCTTGGTGGCCATCTCGGCGAGCTTGAAGGCGATGGCCTGGTGCTCGGCGATGGCCTTGCCGAACGTCTTGCGCTGCTGGGCGTAGTCGATGGCGAGCTCGAACGCGCGGATCGCGATGCCGCACGCGCGGGCGGCGACGTTCACGCGGCCCACCTCGACGCCGTCCATCATGTGGCGGAAGCCCTGGCCGGAGACACCGCCGAGGATCTGGTCGGCAGCGATCTCGAAGCCGTCGAACACCATCTCCGTGGTGTCGACGCCCTTGTAGCCCATCTTGTCGATCTTGCCGGGGATCGTGAGGCCCGGCAGGACCTCGCCGTAGCCCTCGGGCTTCTCCACCAGGAACGTGGTGAGGTTCTGGTGCGGCTTCTCGGCACCCTCGTCGGTCTTCACCAGCACCGCGGTCAGGTTCGACGTGCCACCGTTCGTCAGCCACATCTTCTGGCCGCTGATGGAGTACCCGTCACCGGACTTGGTCGCGCGCGTGCGGATCGCCGCGACGTCGGAACCCAGCTCCGGCTCGGACATGGAGAACGAGCCGCGCACCTCACCGGCGGCCATGCGCGGCAGGTACTTCTCCTTCTGCTCCGGCGTGCCGTGCTGCTTGAGCATGTGCGCCACGATGAAGTGGGTGTTGATGACACCGGAGACGCTCATCCAGCCGCGCGCGATCTGCTCGACGACGAGCGCGTAGGTCAGCAGGGACTCACCGAGGCCGCCGTACTCCTCCGGGATCGTCAGGCCGAAGAGGCCCATCTCCTTCATGCCCTCGACGATGTCGGCGGGGTACGTGTCGCCGTGCTCCAGCGTCTGGGCGTGCGGGATGATCTCCTTGTCCACGAACGTGCGAACGGTCGCGAGGATTTCTTCCTGGATGTCCGTGAGACCCGCGGTCTGGGCGAGGCGCGCCATCGCACTTCCCTTCCGAAGCAAGAGTTACCGGCGAGTATGGACCGGTTAACGCTCGTTTGCGACCGCGGTGTGCTCACCGCAACACAGTCGCGCCAGCTGTACCGAAACAGCATCCCTGACTGGTGGAACCGCGCACCCACACACGGCGAACTGCGCCACCGGACCCTAAGATCCCGGCTCACCACTTTCTAGGGGGACCGCGATGACGTACGACCCGTACAACCCGAAGCAGCCGGGCGATCCATACGGCCAGCAGCCGGGCCAGCCCTACGGCCAGCCGATGTACGGCCAGCAGCCGATGTACGGCGGTTACGGCTACCAGCCACCCAAGCCGCAGACGAACGCGATCCTCGCGCTGGTGCTGTCGCTGGTGGGCTTCGCGACCTGCGGCGTGACGTCCATCGCCGGCGTCATCTTCGGCCACATCGCGATGGGGCGGATCAAGCGGGGCGAGGAGGACGGCCGCGGCATGGCGCTCGCGGGCGTGATCATCGGTTACGTCGTCATCGCCGGTTGGCTGATCTATCTGGCGGTCATCATCATCGCCCTCGTCGTGGCGGCCAACCAGGGCATTCAGTAGCGAGGCTCAGCTCGCGAGGACGATCTCCAGGGAGTCGCCGCAGTGGCGGCAGACGTCGGCGAACACGTGAACGTCGGCATCGCATCCCGGGCAGCTGCGGAAGCTGCGCTCGAGCAGGTCGTCTTCGCGGCGCTTGAAGAGCCGCAACCGTCTGCTCGCCTTACCGTTACTCGAACGTGACATGCCACGAGCATGCACCGCACCTGGGGGCGGATCGCAAACCTCGGTGACGGATTGTGCGCCACTTCACCCGTTTTGAACGCAACCCGTGACGGTCGAACACGTCCAGTAACGGTTCAGGTGAAATGGAACACAATCCGTAACGGGAATCAGTCCTCCGGCGGAGTCCAGACGTTCGACCGCGACATGCCCGCGGCACGGCCCTTGCCCGAGATCACGAGAGCCATCTTCCGCGACGCCTCGTCGATCATCTCGTCGCCGAGCATCACCGCGCCGCGCTTACCGCCGGCCTCGGACGTGTAGTACTCGTACGCGTCGAGGATGTTCTCGGCGTGGTCGTAGTCGTCCTGCTTCGGGCTGAAGACCTCGTTGGCCGCGTCGATCTGGCCGGGGTGCAGCACCCACTTGCCGTCGAAGCCCAGCGCCGCGGAACGTCCCGCCACGCGCTTGTAGCCCTCGACGTCGCGGATCTGCAGGTAGGGGCCGTCGATGGCCTGCTTGTCGTGGGCCCTCGCGGCCATCAGGATCCGCATCAGGATGTAGTGGTAGGCGTCGCCGACGTCGTAGCCGGGCGGCTGCTCACCGACGACCAGCGACTTCATGTTGATGGACGCCATGAAGTCCGCCGGGCCGAAGATGATCGTCTCGACGCGCGGGGACGCGGTGGCGATCGCGTTGACGTTGTTCAGGCCCAGGGCGTTCTCGATCTGCGCCTCGATGCCGATCTTGCCGACCTCGTAGCCCATCGTCTTCTCGATCTGCGTGATCAGGAAGTCGAGCGCGACGATCTGCTCCGGCGTCTGGACCTTCGGCAGCATGATGCAGTCGAGGTTCGCACCCGCGCCCTCGACGACCTCGGTGACGTCGCGGTAGGTCCACTCCGTCGTCCAGTCGTTGACGCGCACGACGCGGGCCTTGTCGCCCCAGCCGCCCTCGTTCAGCGAGGCGACGATGGTCTTGCGGGCGTCCGGCTTGGCCAGCGGGGCGCAGGCGTCCTCCAGGTCCAGGAACACCTGGTCCGCCGGCAGCGTGCGCGCCTTGTCGATCATCTTCTGGCTCGAACCTGGAACCGCCAGACACGAGCGACGGGGACGCTGCTGGTCGACCACTGGAGTACCTCCTCGTACCGGCCGGTAACTATGTGCGCCACAGTGGCACGCATCGCTTCCGGGCGCATATTCGCTGAGTCCCGTTTCACAAACGCGAGTTCGCGTCGGACGGCCGACTTCAGGCGAACTCGCCGCCGTCTGCGGAGCAGCGGCCATCCAACACTGGCAGGCTGAACCGGTGGAGATCACTCGAGTACTGGACGCGGCGCTACGGAAAGCGGCAGCCGTGTGGATCACCTCACCCGGCCACGAACCCCGTCTCGTGCACGCGCATTGGCGTGACGACGCGTTGTGGGTCATCACCGGCGGCACCGAACAGCAGGTGCCCGGCCTGACCGACCAGGCGCAGGTCACCGTCACCGTGCGGTCCCCCAGCACGCACTCGCACCTGATCGACGCCACCGCCACCGCGCACCTCACCGAGCCCGACGAGGAGACGGCGCAGGCGCTGAAGACCGCCCGGCTCAACACCAAACCGGAGTGGGAAGCGGTGTACCGGTTGGAGTTCAGCGCATGATCACGGTTCCCGAAGGCTTCGGAAAGGCGCTCGGTGAACGGGCGGACGAGTGGGTGGCGTCACTGCCGAAGCTCGCCACCAAGGCGTGCTCGCGGTGGCGGCTGACCCCGGACGGGCCGTTGATGAACGGGATGTGCGCCATCGTGCTCCCGGTCCGCCAAGCCGACGGGCACCGGGCGGCTCTCAAGATCACCTGGGTCGGCACCGAGACCGAGAACGAACCGCTGGCCCTGCGTGTCTACAACGGTGAGGGCGCGGTGCGGCTGCTCGACCACGACGAAGAGCTCGGCGCGTTGCTCCTCGAACGCCTCGACCACACGCACTCGCTGGACGACGAGCCGATCGACAAGGCGATCGGGGTGATCTGCGGGCTGCTGCGCCGCCACCGCGACCTGACCGCGCCCGCCGAGATCCGCCGGTTCGAGGGCGAGCTGCGGGACCACCCAGCGATCCCGCGCGAGCTGTTCGCCGCCGCACGTGACGTTGCCGACAACAGGACCATGGGCACCACGCTGGTGAACGAGGACCTGCACTTCCAGAACGTGCTGCGCGGCGACCGCGAACCGTGGTTGATGATCGATCCGAAGCCGCTGTCCGGTGACCGCGAGTACAGCGTGATCCCGTTGCTGTGGAACAGGTTCGACGAGCTCGACGGCCAGAAGGGCCTGACCGACCGCTTCCTCGCGATCTGCGACGCCGCCGAGCTCGACGTGGCGAAGGCGCGGGACTGGACGCTCTGCCGGGCGGTCGCGAACTGGGTGTGGTGCCTGGAAGAGGACTTGGAGGACTTTGCGGGCTTCTGCGCCGAGATCGCCCGGTGGGCGGCCAGAACCTGATCTAGCCTGGTCCTGTGGTGGCTGTGAACCGGGTTTACATCGCTCAGCTGGCCGGACTTCCCGTCTTCGGCCCCGACGGCGAACCGATCGGCAAGGCCCGCGACGTCGTGATCAGTCTCCGGATCGACCGCCAGCCGCCGCGGGTGCTCGGCCTGGTCGTGGAACTGGTGACGCGCCGGCGCATCTTCGTGCCGATGCTGCGGCTCACCTCGATCGAGCCGAACGCCGTCACGCTCGCGACGGGCTCGGTGAACCTGCGGCCGTTCCATCAGCGCGTCAACGAGGTGATGGTGATCGGCGAGCTGCTCGACGCCAAGATCCAGCTCGCGGACGGCGGCACGGCGGTCGTCGTGGACGCCGCGATGGAGCTCACCCGCACCCGCGACTGGCGGATGGTCAAGGTGGCCGCCCGCCAGCGCACCGGCAGGTTCGGCTTCAAGGGCCCGACGCAGGTGTACCGGTGGGAGGACGTCGGTGGCCTGAGCGTCAACGAGATCGCGGGCCAGCCGCAGGGCGCCCAGCAGCTCGTCGCGGTCTTCGAGGGCATGCGCGCGGCGGACGTGGCTCATGCGCTGCACGAGCTACCCGCCAAGCGCCGCCACGAGGTCGCGGACGCGCTCGACGACGAACGGCTGGCGGACGTCATCGAGGAACTGTCCGAAGAGGACCAGAAGGACATCCTGTCGCACCTGGACGAGGAACGCGCCGCGGACATCCTGGAGGCGATGAACCCGGACGACGCGGCGGACCTGCTGGCCGAGCTGGCCGAGGGCACCAAGGACCGGTTGCTGGAACTGATGGAACCCGAGGAGTCCGAACCGGTCAGGCGGCTGCTCGAGTACTCCTTCGACACCGCCGGCGGTCTGATGACACCGGAACCGATCATCCTCACGCCGGACGCGACGATCGCGGAAGCGTTGGCACGAGTGCGAAATCCCGACCTGACACCTGCTCTGGCCTCGATGGTGTTCGTGTGCCGCTCGCCGTCCGCGACCCCGACCGGCCGCTACCTCGGCTGCGTCCACATCCAGCGGCTGCTGCGCGAACCACCGTCCGATCTGGTCGCGGGCGTGCTCGACACGTCGCTGGTGCGGCTGCCGCCCTCGGCCTCGCTGAGCGACGTCACGCGCTACTTCGCCACCTACAACCTGGTGTGCGCCCCGGTCACCGACGAGGACGAGCACCTGCTCGGCGCGGTGACCGTCGACGACGTGCTGGACCACCTGCTGCCGGACAACTGGCGCGAGACGGGACTGAGCCATGCCTGAACTGCTGCCGCGGCGCAGACTCGACCAGCCGCGCGAGCCGCGTGGCCTCCGCTTCTCGATCGACCCCGAGGCGTTCGGTCAGTTCTCCGAACGGCTCGCGCGGTTCCTCGGGACCGGCAAGTTCCTGTTCTGGCAAACGCTGATCGTCGTCGTATGGATCGCGCTGAACCTGTTCGCCGTGACCCTGCAGTGGGACCCGTACCCGTTCATCCTGCTGAACCTGGCGTTCTCGACGCAGGCCGCCTACGCCGCGCCGTTGATCCTGCTCGCGCAGAACCGGCAGGACGACCGCGACCGGGTGTCGCTGGAGGAGGATCGCGCGCGGGCGGCGCAGACCAAGGCGGACACCGAGTTCCTGGCGCGTGAGCTGGCGGCATTGCGGCTCGCGGTGGGTGAGGTGGCGACGCGCGACTTCATCCGCAGCGAGCTGGAGAAGCTGGTGAAGGAGCAGAACAACCAGCGGAAGGTCCGGCCGTGAGCCGGGTCACGGCTTGATCTGTCCACTCGCGACCAGGTCCGACAGGACCTCGTGGATCGCGGGCGCGGTCTCGGCGTGCTCGCGGTACTCGGACTGCGTCACGTAGGTCAGCTCGGCGATCTCGCTCGTGGGCTCCGGTGTGCCGAGCAACGAAGCCGTGAAGCAGGTCATGTCGACGATCGCGCCCTCACCCTCCCCGTACGCGGGGGCGACGTAGCGCTTCAGGACGGCAGGGCTCTCCAGCTCGATCCCGAGCTCCTCCCTGACCTCCCTGCGCAGGGCGTCGGGAAGGGACTCGCCCGGCTCGATCTTGCCGCCGGGAAGGTAGAAGGCCTTCTTGTTGCGTGAGCGCACAACGAGGAGGCGGCCGGCCTCGACGTGCACAAGCCCCACCACGGTGATCACGGAAACACGTCGTCCGCAGCCAGGCGGTCGCACGTGTGGCCGAAGGCCTCGAGCTCACCGGGCCCGAAGCTCTCCCCGAAGTGCTCGGCGACTCCCGCCAGGTGGGTGGCGGACGCGCTGCGCAGGCGTTCGGCACCGAGCGGTGTGAGCACGGCCACGATGCCGCGTCCGTCACCGTCGGCGCGTTCCCGCCCCACGAGGCCGGCGCGTTCCAGGCGGTCCACGAGGCGGGTGACGCCGGAACGGGACAGCAGGACGGCGTCGGCCAGTTCGGTCATGCGCATGCGCATGGAAGGCGTCTCGGCCAGTTGAACCAGCACGTCGTACGCCGCGAGCGAAAGGCGCTGCTCAGCAATCAGTTCGGCCTCGAGGACCCTCGTGATCCGTGCATGCGCGCGGAGGAACGATCGCCACACCCCTAGCTCGACACGGGTGGGCAACCGGGAACTACCCGATTCCGGCACGGACGTCGATGTTACGGACAGCTCCGCCCCCGCTACGACCTGGCCCTGTGGTCAAATGTGACCGGCCGGTAGGACAGGTGTGAACCGGACGTAGCATGGCTGGGTGACCACCACGCAGCCCCTCCCCACCGTCGAGGACGTCCGCAAGGCGCTGGCCGGTGTGCAGGACCCCGAGATCCGCCGCCCGATCACCGAGATCGGCATGGTCAAGGACGTCGAGGTGGGCTCGGACGGCGCTGTGGTCGTCGGGGTGTTCCTGACGGTCGCGGGCTGCCCGATGCGCGACAAGATCACCAAGGACGTCACCGCCGCGGTCGAGGCGCTCGACGGTGTCTCGTCCGTGCGCGTCGACCTCGACGTGATGAGCGACGCCCAGCGCACCGAGCTGCGCAAGCAGCTGCGCGGCGGGGTTGAGGAACCTGTCATCCCGTTCGCCCAGCCGGGCTCGCTGACGCGCGTGTACTGCGTCGCGTCCGGCAAGGGCGGCGTCGGCAAGTCCTCGGTGACGGTGAACCTGGCCGTGGCGATGGCCGAGCGCGGCCTGTCGGTCGGCGTGGTCGACGCGGACATCTACGGCCACTCGATCCCGCGCATGCTCGGCACCGACGCGCGGCCCACCCAGGTCGAGAAGATGATGATGCCGCCGCAGGCGCACGGCGTGAAGGTCATCTCGATCGGCATGTTCACGCCGGGCAACACCCCGGTCGTGTGGCGCGGGCCGATGCTGCACCGCGCGCTGCAGCAGTTCCTCGCGGACGTGTTCTGGGGCGACCTCGACGTGCTGCTGCTCGACCTGCCGCCCGGCACCGGCGACGTGGCCATCTCGGTGGCGCAGCTCGTGCCGAACGCCGAGATCCTGGTGGTGACGACGCCGCAGCAGGCCGCGGCCGAGGTGGCGGAGCGGGCCGGGTCGATCGCGCTGCAGACGCGTCAGCGGGTCGCGGGCGTCATCGAGAACATGTCGTACTTCGAGATGCCGGACGGTTCGCGCGCGGAGATCTTCGGCGCGGGTGGCGGTCAGGCCGTCGCGGAGTCGCTGACCAAGACCATCGGCTCCGACGTGCCGTTGCTCGGGCAGGTGCCGCTCGACCCGCGGCTGCGGGAGAACGGCGACACGGGCACGCCGATCGTCAAGGCCGTGCCGGACTCGGCAGCGGCCGGGGTTCTCACCGACGTCGCCAAGAAGCTGACCGTGAAGTCGCGCGGCCTGGCGGGTCGGCTGCTGAACGTCTCCCCCGCAGGGCGCTGACCCCGCGAGATCGCGCGCCGGACGCAGCCCGCCCCACCAGGGGGACCTAGCCACCCACTAGGTCAGGACGCTACTCGCGGGAGCGGGCTGTCAACCCACCGCTGGGCGATCTGTGGACAACTCAGGTCGCGTCCGGGTCGTACGGCGGGCGCTCGCCCGGTGCGAGAGGACGCTGCTCGGGCGGCGGAGGCGTGGACGGCGTCGGGTAGCCGTTGGCCTTGGTCGGCTCCGGGTCGTCGAAGAGGTGCTTGGCGACGGCCCGCTTCGGGTCGAAGTTGCGCAGCTCGCGGAGGTCCTCGAGAGGCTTGCGGAGCTGCTCGAACTCCGGGCCCATCTCCTGCTTGAGCTGTTCGCGCGCGCCGGTCGCGTACTCGCGGACCTGGCGCACCGTCTTGCCCAGCCAGGCCGCGGCGGACGGCAGGCGTTCGGGCCCCAGAATGAAGAGACCCGCGACGACGATGATGAGGATCTCTACCCATCCGATGCTGTCGAACACAGGTCCCAGCCTACTGCCCGTGGCCCGGAAACCTGCCGGGTCATGGGCAAGGTCAGTCGCTCTTGAGGGTCACGTCGAGTTTGAGCTCACGGCCCTGCCGGGCCAGCACCACCTGCACCGTTTGGCCGATCTCGTGCTCGCGAACGGCGACGACCAGCTCGGCGGCGTTGCGGACCATCCGGTTGCCCACCTTGGTGATCACGTCGCCCTCCTGGATGCCCGCTGCGGCCGCGGCGCCCCCTGCGGGAACGTTCTGCACCTGAGCGCCCTCGGAGGTCTCGGCGGACACGGACTTGACGTTGACGTTCATGTCCGCGTGCTTGACCTGGCCGCTGCGGATCAGCTCCTGGCTGATCTTGCGCGCCTGGTTGCCGGAGATCGCGAAGCCCAGGCCGACGGAGCCGCCGGTCTCGGTGCGGATCGAGGAGTTGATGCCGACCAGGGCACCGCGCGAGTCGACCAGCGCGCCACCGGAGTTGCCGGGGTTGATGGCCGCGTCGGTCTGGATCGCGTCGTAGGTGACCTGCGGGCCGCCGTTCTCGCCTGCCGCCGTCACCGGGCGGTGCAGTGCGGAGACGATGCCCTCGGTGACGGTGTTGGACAGCTGCAGCGGCGAGCCGATGGCGATCACGCTGTCGCCGACCTGGAGCTCGTCGGAGTTGCCGAACTGCAGCACGGTCGGGTTCGTGACCTCGACCTTGATCACGGCGAGGTCGGTCTTGGGGTCACGGCCGACGACGCGGGCCTGTGCGCGCGTGCCGTCGGTGAAGACGGCGCTGAGCTTGGCGGACGAGTCCTGGGCCGCTGGGGCGACGACGTGGTCGTTGGTGAGGATGTAACCGCCTGCCTCGATGACGACACCGGAACCGACGCCCGCCACGTTCGCGCCCTTGAACTCGATGGACACGACGCTCGGCGTGACGCGCTTGGCGATGTCCGAGATCGAACCGGCTGGGCGTTCCTTGCCCTGCTCGACCTCCGCCAGCGTCACCGTCGAGTCGGTCAGCGGGTTGCCCGCACGGCCGATCAGCCAGCCGACGAGGCCACCGGCGGCGCCGACGAGCAGAGCGACCGCCGTCAGCAACGCGAGGGCCGTCGGCTTCACGCGCCGGCCGAAGATCAGTTCGGGAACGCTCAGCTGTGGACCGGGGTCCTGCTTCTTCTCAGCTTCACGCGGCGGGTCCTCGCCCACGGCGGGCGGGCCGATCACGGCACCCGAAGCGGGGTCGCGCCACGGGTCGCCGGCGGGCTTGTCGCCCCAGAACACGGGATCGATGTCCGGATCCGGCTCACCCATCGGCTGCGGCGGGCGCTGCAGGAGTTCGGAGGAGCCCTGGCGGCCGAACGCGGTCACGAGGGACTCGGGAGGCGGCGGTGCCGACTGCACCTGCGGAACGGGCACGTCACGCGTGGCGAACGCGCCGGAAACGCCGTCCGGGCGGCCGAAAGCGGAGGCATACGCGGGGTCGACCGGCGGCTGCACCAGGGGCCGTGGCCGGAGCCTGCGGTGCGCTCCGTCGTCCACTCCGGAAACGGGTGTGGGCGTCTGGCCGTTGGGCGACTGCTGGCTCATCTCTCCCCGAATTTTCCGCTAGGAGTGCTGAGTTACAGCGTGCCTCACGAACGGTGAAATGACTGTCAGGGGGTGGTCGCGAAGACCGCGCCGGCGTTCTGCGGCACCGACGGCGAGGCGGGCGCGTCGCTTTCCGGCGAGGTGAACGCGAGTGCGCCGAGCAGCATGCCGCTCACCACGACCCCGGCACCCTGCCGCGCGCGACGGCCGCTGAACCAGCCGTTGCTGCCCAGTGGTCTCGACGACCCCAGCACGGGGCCGGAGCCGAACGCGGGCTTGTCCGTCCTCTGCACGGCGACGAACTGACCGTCCTCGGTGATCGCGAGCCCGTCCGGTGCGGACGGCAGCTCGACCTCCTGCGGGATGGCACCGAGCCTGTCGAGCAGCGACGCCGACGCCGTGGGCGCCGCCGCGGTGCGCACGGCCGCGCGCGCCTGCTGCTGGGTGTAGGTCTCGAAAGCGCAGAAGCCGCAGCGCTGGATGTGCGCAGAGGCTCGCTCGTGTGCGACCGAGGACAGCTCTCCGTCCACGAACGCGACCACGGCATCCGGCAACAGGTGCTGCTCAGGCAGGCCCCAACCACGGAGGTCGGTCATGCAGAGTCCTCCAGCAACGATTCCTGACGACGGCGTTCGAGCGCGACCTTCAGAGCCTGGCGGCCCCGATGGATCCTGCTCCTCACGGTACCCATCTTCACCCCGAGCGTGGCACCGATCTCCTCGTAGGAGAGTCCTTCCACGTCACAGAGCACGACGGCGGCACGGAACTCCGGCGGGAGCTCGTCCAGCGCGGCCTGCAGATCGGGGTCGAGGTTCTTCTCGTCGTAGATCTCTTCAGGGGACAGGTCGTCACCCTCGAGGCGGTCGTTGTCCTCGGGCAGCGCCTCCATGCGCACGCGGCTGCGGCGGCGAGCCATGTCGAGGAAGAGGTTGGTGGTGATGCGGTGCAGCCACCCCTCGAAGGTGCCCGGCTTGTAGGACGCGAGCGAGCGGAAGACGCGGATGAACGTCTCCTGCGTGAGGTCCTCGGCATCGTGCTGGTTGCCGGTCAGGCGGTACGCGAGCCGGTAGACCCGGTCCGCGTGCTCGCGGACGATGGAGTCCCACGAGGGCGGCGTCCAGTCGGCCGTCTCGATGGGCGCGACGGCCTCCGGCGAACTCGACTGCGTGCGCATCAGGTGTTTCGGCACCTCCATGTGGGCCGCCCGGCGACCCTTGTGCGGCTCAACGAACGGTGGGTCCGGCTTGTTCCCGACCAGAGCCTGGCTTCTTGCTGCCCTACCTTCTCCTGCTCCCTTAAAACGATCGTGAGAGCTGCCTGAGAGCACCCTGAGAATCTCGGTTCGGGCCGCGTTCACCCGTTTTGGGCACGCGTGGCACTAACCTGCTATCCCGTGACCTCGGAATCGGCCCTGCGGGAGTACGTCGAGCAGTACCTCCCCGAGGACGACGTGCACCTGGCAGCACGAGCACGCGGCCAGGAGCTGGGCTGCGTGCCCATCGGCGCCGGCGGAGGCGCCGCCCTGCGGTTCCTCGCGACGGCACTCCAGGCGAAGGCGGTCGTCGAGATCGGGACAGGCGCGGGCACCAGCGGCCTCTACCTGCTCGCGGGCATGCCGCAGTCGGGCATCCTCACGTCGATCGACGTGGCCCCCGAGCACCAGCGCGCCGCCCGCGAGGCCTACGCCGCCGCGGGCATCTCGCCCTCGCGCACCCGCCTGATCATGGGCAAGGCGCTGGACGTGCTGCCTCGTCTCACCGACGCGGCCTACGACCTCGTGTTCGTCGACGCCCACAAGCCCGAGTACCCGCAGTACCTCGAACACGGCGTCCGCATGCTGAGGCCGGGCGGTGTCATCGCGTTCGACAACGTCCTCTGGCACGGTGCCGTCGTCGACCCCTCCAAGCGTGACGAGTCGACCCAGGCGATGCGGGACATCGCCCGGCTCGTGAAGGAGGACGACCGGCTCGTTCCGGTGATCCTGCCGCTGGGCGACGGCCTGCTCGTGGCGGCACGCCGGCCATAGCAGTACGCAGGGAGCTTTCGTACTCTCCCGGAGTACGCGGGGTCCCCGCGTGTGGCAAGCAAACGGTCAGTAAGCCCGGACGCCCTTGCCGAGGACCGTGACGCCGCCCGCTGAAACGGTGTAGCGCTCACGGTCCATCGGGGCGTCCACGCCGATCAACGCGCCGTCGGGCACCACGACGTTCTTGTCCAGGATCGCCCGCCGCACCACGGCACCCTTGCCGATGCGCACACCGGGCAGCAGCACCGACCCCTGCACCACGGATCCGACCTCGACGGTCACGTCCGACGAGATCACCGAGCCGTGGATCTTGCCGGAGATGATCGAGCCGGGTCCGACCATCGAGTCCTCAGCGGACCCACCGGCGATGAACTTCGCGGGCGGCAACGGCGGTGTGGCGGTGCGGATCGGCCACAACTGGTTGTACAGGTTGAAAATCGGATTGACCGAAACGAGATCCATGTGGGCGTCGTAGTAGGCGTCGATCGTTCCGACGTCACGCCAGTAGCCGCGATCCCGGTCCGTGGCGCCGGGAACCTCGTTGTCCTGGAAGTCGTAAACGTGCGCCTTTCCCCGGTCCACCAACATCGGGATGATGTCGCCGCCCATGTCGTGGTCGGAGTCCGGGTTCAACGCGTCGCCGCGCAGCGCGTCCAGCAGGGCCTCGGTCGTGAAGACGTAGTTGCCCATTGAAGCGAAAGTGACATCCGGGTCGTCCGGCACGTGCGGCGGTTCGGACGGCTTCTCCAGGAAGCGCGTGATCTTGCCGGACGCGTCGGAGTCGATGCAGCCGAACGCCTTCGCCTCGGTCCGCGGCACGCGGATGCCCGCGACGGTCACGGCCGCGCCGGACTCGATGTGCTGCGAGATCATCTGCGACGGGTCCATCCGGTACACGTGGTCGGCACCGAAGATCACGACGTGGTCGGGCTTCTCGTCGTGGACCAGGTTCAGCGACTGGAAGATCGCGTCGGCGGAGCCGGTGTACCACCGAGGGCCCAGACGTTGCTGGGCCGGCACCGGTGTCACGTACTGACCGAGCACATTGGACAGGCGCCACGTCGTCGAGATGTGGCGGTCCAGCGAGTGCGACTTGTACTGCGTCAGCACGCAGAGCTTCGCGAGCCCCGCGTTGACCAGGTTCGACAGCACGAAGTCGACCAGCCGGTAGTTGCCCCCGAAGGGCACAGCCGGTTTCGCGCGGTCGGCCGTCAGTGGCCACAGGCGCTTGCCTTCACCACCGGCAAGCACAATTCCGAGAACGTGCGGCTGCCCCTTCACGGTATGTGACCCTATCTGTGCGATCGCGCTTCAACCAGTCACAAACTGGTTCGTCCCAACAAGGACCGCTGTGATCTACGGTGGGTGCGTGCGAGTTGCGCTGATGACGCGGGAGTACCCGCCGGAGGTCTACGGCGGCGCTGGTGTGCACGTGGGATTCCTCGTGCCCCATCTCCGCGAACTGGTCGACGTTGACGTGCACTGCTTCGGTGCACCTCGCGGAGACGCCACTGCCCACAACCCACCGCACAGCCTGGAGCAGGCGAACGCGGCGCTGACGACGCTCGCGGTCGACCTCGAGATGGCTCAGGCGGTGTCCACGGCGAACCTCGTGCACTCGCACACCTGGTACGCCAACATGGGCGGTCACCTGGCCAAACTCCTGCACGGGATCCCGCACGTGGTGACGGCGCACTCGCTGGAGCCGCGCCGGCCGTGGAAGGCAGAGCAGCTCGGCGGCGGGTACCGGATCTCGTCGTGGGCGGAGCGGACCGCGTACGAGCACGCGGACGCGGTCATCGCCGTGAGCGAGGGCATGCGCGCGGACGTGCTCGACGCCTATCCCGCGCTGGATCCGGCGAAGGTGCACGTGGTGCGCAACGGGATTGATTCCGCCGCGTACCACCCGGTGAGCGAGACCGACGCGCTCACCTCCCGCGGCATCGATCCCGAGAAACCGATCGTGGCGTTCGTGGGACGGATCACCCGGCAGAAGGGCGTCGGGCATCTGGTCGCCGCCGCGCACCACATCGATCCCGCCGCGCAGATCGTGCTGTGCGCCGGCGCTCCGGACACGCCGGAGATCGCCGAGGAGACCAAGCGTGCCGTGACCGAGCTCGCGGCGACTCGCGAAGGCGTCTTCTGGATCCAGAAGATGCTGCAGCCCGCCGAGGTGCGGCAGATCCTCAGCCACGCGGCGGTCTTCGTGTGCCCGTCGGTCTACGAACCGCTCGGCATCGTGAACCTGGAGGCGATGGCGTGCGGCACGGCTGTCGTCGCGAGTGACGTCGGCGGCATCCCGGAGGTCGTCGCCAACGGCGAGACGGGGCTGCTGGTCCACTACGACGAGCACGATTTGTCGACATATCGACTTCAACTCGCCGAGTCGATCAACGAGCTCATCGCCGACCCGGACCGCGCGCAGCGCTTCGGAGCCGCCGGACGCAAGCGCGCTGAGCAGGAGTTCTCCTGGTCGGCGATGGCCGAGCAGACGGTCGAGGTCTACCGCAGTGTGATTTGAGACACACCCCCTTGGGGCAACCCCAAAGTGTGAACGCCGCCTTTAACCAGTAGTGACGTAGTGGTTTCAACTGGTGAGGGGCGCGAAGACTGTGCGGTGTGCGGTGCTGGCTCTGACGGTCCTCCTCGCGGTGACTGGATGTGCCACGGCGACCAAGACACAACCGGCCGCCGTGCAGCCCACCATTGACGGCGTGAAGGTCGCGGACGCCTCTGACCTGCAGGCACAGGCCGAGGCCCAGCTCGCCTACACGCTCGAGTACGGCTACGTGGCACGGGCGGGCGCGGCGGCGGTCAGCTGCTGGTTCGCCAAGACCGGCGTCGAGTCCGAGGTGGACAAACGGCTTTGGTGCGGACCGGTCCAGGTGCCTGGCAGCGGGGCGAGCACCGACTGGGTGCCCGTGCCGTTGAAGGAAGTCACCAAGAACGGTGACGAGGTCCGCTACGAGGTGCAGTCACCGCAGGTGCCGGAGAAGGGCACCCGCAGCACGCCGCTGGGCACGCTCGTGCGCACCGACGGCAAGGAGTTCGATCCGAAGAAGCACCAGGACCTCACCGCCGGCCGCGACTTCCTCGCCGTGCTGCCCGACGACGGCAAGCGCTCCAACGCCGACCTCGGCCTTGGCAACGTCGACATCAAGCTGCGCGACGACCTGCTCGCCACCGCGGTCACCGGCTGGGCGAACCCGGACATCTGGTTCACCGCGGAGGGCACCCTGCGCGCCGAGACCGGCAAACGGTTGCGCGTCGTCAGGATGAAGGTCGAGAAGCTCTGGGAGACCGACAGCGGTTTCCACCGCACGAACTGGCAGGGCTTCGCGCCGCAGCCGTCCGAGCTCGCGTTGGAGGTGCCCGGCAAGCGTCAGCTACTGCCCGCCGACCGCCTCCCGGCCAACGGCTCGGTGTTCGTCGTCTACACGGTGCCCGACCCGCAGGAGGGCGCGGAGACGCTCGCCCTCGGCTCGCTCGGCGCCAAGTCGCTGGAGCAGCGCGTCGAGCTCCCGTCCGGCAAGCGCACCGACACCCCGCCGCACGTGCTGCAGCGCGCCGCGGGCCCCGCCCAGTTCCACGAGGCGACCCAGAAGATCCGCTTCGCCGACCGCGAGCTCGGGATGAAGATCACCGGTGTCCGGCTCGGCCGCCAGCGCCCGGTGAAGCTCGGCGAGGGCCAGTACGACGTCGCCACGATCTCAGCGCCGGACAAGGCGTTGCTGGAGGTGCGGATCGAGGCCACCGGCAACCTGCCCGACACCGCGGGCGGCAGCCAGACCAAGGACCTGATCACCGTGAGGCTGCAGGACGGCTCCACCGCGCCCCAGGTCGGCGCCCGCTACGACGGCGGCCCGCTGCCGTTCGCGATCGTGGTCGAGGTCCCCGCCGACACCCGCTCGGTCTCCGTCGGCATGGAGACGGGCACACCGGACCTTCCGAGACTGGGCAAGACCGCGATCTCCCCCGTCGACTCCCGCATCACCCTCGCCCTGGAGTTCTGAACCAGCATCGCGGCGAGCGCCAGCCAGCCGATGATCACCAGGACCAGGCCGCCCCAGCCCCACTCGCCGTAGGCGGTGCTGCCGGACGTACCGCCGACGCTGCTGCCCACGTAGAACCCGCACAGGTACAGCCCGGACGCGTGGCCGCGCGCGTTGGACGGGGCCCGTGCGCCGACCCAGCTGCTCGCGATGGCGTGCGAGGCGAAGAAGCCCGCCGTGACGACGGCCAGGCCGAGCGGCACCCACAGCAGGCTCGCGAGCGTGCCCACCGCCACCACCCCGATGGTCATGAGCAGCACGCGCCCGCGGCCGAGCCGGTCGGCCAGCCTGCCCGCGAACGCCGCCGACGTGCTGCCGAACGCGTAGAAGACGAACACCAGCGACTCCAGCCACGACGGACCGGTGAGCTGGAAGCCCGCGACGTTGTAGAACGAGACGAACGCGCCGACCATCAGCACGGAGACCACGTACAGCGAGAGCAGCACCGGGTCTTTCAGCGCGGCCTTCATGCCGCGCGGCGCCCGCTTCGGCGCCGCCTGGGCACGGGGCAGGAAGAAGACGACGACCAGCGCGGCCACGAGTCCGACGACGCCGCTGAGCAGGATCGACCCACGCCAGCCCAGCCAGTCCGCCGTCGTGCCGGAGAGCAGCCTGCCGAGCATGCCGCCCACGCTGTTGCCCGCGATCATCGCGCCCATCGCGGCACCGAGCCTGCTCTTGTCGAGCTCGTCCGCGAGGTAGGCCATCGAGGCCGCGGGCACCCCGGCCGCCGCGACGCCCTGCAGCATCCGCAGCACCAGGAAGACGTCGTAGTCCGGCGCGAACGGCAAAACCACGCCCAGCACGCCCGCCAGCAGCACGCTGATCACGATCACCGGCCGGCGTCCCACCCGTTCGGACAGCATCGCCACCGGCACGACCACCACGGCCAACGCCAGCGTCGCCGCCGACATCGCGAGCGACGCGCCGCCGGGGCCGAGGCCGTATTCGGCGGCGATCTGCGGCAGCACCGGCTGCGGCGCATAGAGCAACGCGAAACACGCGAGCCCCGATGCGGCGATGGACGCGGTCAACCTGTTCACGCATTCGACGCTAAGCCATACGTCCAATACGGAAATGGGTGAGAATCAATTCATGGATGAATTGGAGCTGGCCCCGAAGCTGGCGGTGCTGAAAGCGCTTGCCGCCGACGAGCACGTGACCCGTGTCGCGGAACGCGTCGGGCTGCCCCAGCCGACGGTCAGCCGCTGGCTCGCCGAACTGGGCGAGCAGCTCGGCGCGCCGATCGTGGTGAAAGCCGGCAGGCGGGTCCGGCTGACCCGCGCCGGGCGGCTGCTCGCCGACGCCGCCACCCGGTCGCTGGCCGCGCTCGAACCCGGCCTGCGCGAGGTCGAGGAGGAGCTCGACCCGGAGAAAGGCCGCGTGGTGCTGGGCTTTCTGCACATGCTCGGCCGGTCGGTGGTGCCGGAGCTGGTGCGCGGGTTCCGCGCGGACCACCCGCACGTCCGGTTCGGACTGATCCAGAACGCCCGCTACACCGTCGTCGACAAGCTGCTGCAGGGCGAGATCGACCTGGCGTTGGTCGCACCGCCGCCCGACGGTCCCGAGTTCGAGTCGGCCGTCCTCTTCGAACAGGAGCTGATCGTCGTCGTGCCGGTCTCCCACCGGCTGGCCACCAGGAAGTCCGTGCGGCTCAAGGACTTGGCAGACGAGCAACTGATCCTCCTGGAGCACGGCTACGGCCTGAGGCAGATCACCGACGACATGTTCGCGGCCGCCGGGATCTCGCCGCGGATCGCCTTCGAGAGCCAGGAGATCGAGACGGTGCGCGGCCTGGTGGCGGCGGGTCTCGGCGTCGCACTGCTGACGCACGCCGAGCCCACACCGCCTGCCGGGCTGCGCGAACTACCGCTGGCGCCGCGGGCGAGCCGCGTCTTCGGGCTGGCCTGGCTGAAGGACCACCCGTTGCCGCCCGCGGTCCGCGCTTTCCGCGAGCACGCGCTCGGAATTCACGACGTCCAGCGCTGAGTCCCGGACCACGTCCGCAGGTACGACTCGGCGCCGCCCAGCATGTCCTGCACGAGCTGGTCACCGCCGAGCTGACGGACCTTCTCGACCCAGTCCGGCAGGAGACCGACGTGCGCGCCGCCGTCGACGTTGACGTCCCAGACGCGCTCGCCGGTGCGCTGCCGGTCGACCAGCGGGCCGCCGGGGTAGCTGCGGAACGGGTAGGTCACGCCGGTCTGCGGTGCCGGGTGCGAGCCCACGCCGTTGTAGTCGGAGCCGAACCCGATGCCCACGCCGTACTTGCGCCGCAACGGCTCCGCGGCGGCCGCCTGCGCAACGTACCCGCCGGGATCGTTCTCGTACCCGGCCACGAACCCTCCGAGCTGGTAGACCTGCTCGGTCCACTGCGCGTCCATCCAGCTGTGGCTGGAGATGACGCCGGGATAGCGCTTCTGCGCGGCCAGCTCCAGCGTGCGGCCGGCGGCCTTCACGCTCATGTGGTCGATCTCGATCATCATGTGCCGCTTCATCATGGCCTGCACCGCGTACTCGCCGAGCGACGTGAGGCCGCGCACGTTGCACCGCTTCGCCGGGTCGTAGGCTGGCGCGACGACCGAAGCCGGGATCAGCGCGTTCGGGCCGACCGTGCCGATCGGGTTGTCCTGCTGCGGTCCCCTGCACTGCTCGGTCTGCCACCACTGGCCGGTGCGCAGGAACTGACCCGCGTTGATCACGCCGCCCTGCGTGCCCGAGTCGAACCGGACACCGCACAGCGCGTTGTCGAACTTGTGGCACAGGAACGCGCTGCGCACGCCGAGCGCGTACATCTCGTCGAGGCCGCGGTCGATGTCGGCCTTGCCGCACAACGGGATGTCGAGGAACGTCCGGCAGCCGAAGAGCTCAGAGGTCTCGATGCCGAGCACGACCGCGAGCTTGCCCTGCTCGACGACCTGACGGGCCTGCTCGGACGACGTGACGATGCGGAACCAGCCCTTGCCGGGCCCGCCGAACATCTTGTCGATGAACGCCTGGAGCTCGTAGGTGCGCTGGGCCTGCAGCCGGACCGAGGCCATCTCGTCGCACGGCCGGTCCTTGAACGGGTGGATGATGCACAGCTCTGCGTTGCTCGTGAGGTCGGTGACCAGCACGCGCTGCCCGCCGCGCCACGCCCGTTCCAGCCAGGCGTAGTAGTTCTGCTGGTGCGAGACGGTCGTGTAGGAGGGCCAGTCCTTGAACGTCGGCCAGCCCACCGGGTCGTGGCCGTCGAAGTCGCCGGTGACGATCGCCTCGAAGAGCGCTCCCAGGCCTGCCGGGTAGTGCTCCGGGCAGTCCTTCAGCGCGTCCGCCACGCCCTGCTCCGAGAACGGCTTGCCGCAGATCAGCCTGCCGCCGAAGCCCTCGTTGGTCATGAGGTGGTTGTGCGCGTCGATGAACCCGCGCACGTTCCCCGCGCCGTCCGTGCCCTGGAACGGCTCGCCCGTGACGTTGATCTCCGAGTCCGGCGCGGGCCTCGCCACCGGTTCCCACCAGGGCGTGCTCGCGGCTGCGGGGGTCAGCGCCGACAAGACCAACGAGGCGGCGAGAGCCAGGCGAAGTAACACGAGCGCTCCTCTACGACGGTGTGAAGGGGCTCACATCATGCCGTGGAACGTCGCCGTCTCGTATAGCCGATCGTAGGTACTAACGCGAATATTTTTCGGCCAGCTCGACCAGCGTCCGCGCGCTGAAGCCCGTGGCGCCCGCGACGACCTCGTCGTAGACCTTCTCCGACCGCGCCGGGCCCGCGATGTCGAGGTGCGCCCACGGCACCTGACCTGCGAACTTCTGCAGGAACAGCGCCGCGGTGATGCCACCGGGACCCGGCGGGCACTGCTTGTAGTCCGCGATCTCGCTGGCGACGGCGTCGACGTGCTCCTCCAGCAGCGGCATCCGCCACCACTTCTCGCCCGCGTTCGCCCCGGCTTCGATGACGTCGGCGGCCAGCTCGTCGGAGCTCGTGAACACCGCACCGGTGCGCAGGCCGAGCGACACCTTCATGGCGCCGGTCAGCGTCGCCACGTCCACGAGCAGGTCCGGCTCGAGGTTCTTCACCGCGTACGCCATCGCGTCGGCCAGCACCATGCGGCCCTCGGCGTCGGTGTTCTGCACCTCGGTGGTCGCGCCGCCGTAGTGGCGCACGACGTCGCCCGGCCGGTACGACGAGCCGCTCACGTGGTTCTCGGCGCACGGCACGAGCCCGGTGACCCTGATCGGCAGCCGGCGGCGCGCCACGGCCATCAGCGCGGCGATCACCGCGCCGCCGCCGGCCATGTCGGTGCGCATCAGGTGCATGCCGTCGGCGGGCTTCACCGAGATGCCGCCGGTGTCGAACGTGATGCCCTTGCCGACGAACACCAGGTGCGGACCGGTGGTGCCGTACGTCAGCTCCAGCAACCGCGGCGGACGCGACGACCCGCCACCGACCGCGAGCACACCGCCGAAGCCCTGCTGCCGTAGCCACTTCTCGCCCCGCACGGTCGCGGTGAGCCCGTCGACCTTCTCGGCGAGCTTGGCGGCGGTCGACGTGAGCCAGCGCGGGTCCTTGACGTTGGACGGCGTGTTGGCGAGGTCACGGGCGAGGGAGGTGGCGGTGGCCAGCGCGTGGGCCTTCAGCGCGGCCGAGGTCAGCACCTCCTCGAAGCCGGTGTCGCCGGTGACGAGCCGCAACGAGCCGACACGCTTCGGCGCGTCCTCGCCGGTGACCTTGAAGCGGTACCCGCCGAGAGCCACGCCCAGCACGAACGCACGCAGCTTGTCGGCGTCGAAGTCCGGGGTCAGCAGCACGTCGGCGGTCTTGGGGGCGTCGTCGCCGCTCAGCGCCCGAGCCAGTGCGGCGCCGGCCGTGCGGTAGTCACCGAGGGTGCCCGTGCCGACACCGAGCGTCCACGTCCGGTCGTGGCGAACCGTCTCACCGGCCTTGCCGGTGAGCTCGGAGACGTCGATGCCGTCGCCACCCGGCCCCAGCGCCGGTCCCGTGGCCGCGAGCACGACCGCGGGAACGTTGCGGCGCGAGGTGGTGGCCACCTCGACGTCCACGAGCTTGGTTGGCACTGACGGAACCGTCGACCCCACGACTGACCCTCTCCCCAACGAAATTTTCGACCGCCTAGTTTCCCCCAGGTGCTGTGGCCGCCGGCTGTCGCCCCGTATTTCGTCGTTCAGACGGGTGCATCGCGGCGCCCTGCCGAGCGCCGGAAGACGCGCTGGGAGCGGGCGGTCGCAGCACCTGTTGGAACGAAGCGATGCCCCGGCCTCCACTATGGAACACGGTGGAAACCGGGGCTGCGGTGTTTCGTGTGCTTCTCGCCGGGTGCCTCAGCCGGCGGCGGCCTTCAGCGCGTCGCCCAAGGCGCTGGCCTCGTCCGCCGACATCTCGACGACAAGGCGCCCACCACCCTCGAGCGGCACGCGCATGACGATGCCGCGTCCCTCCTTGGTGACCTCGAGGGGACCGTCGCCGGTCCGGGGCTTCATGGCCGCCATCGCGTGCTCCCTCCGTCAACATCTTCCCCGTCCGGCCAGGCCGGATCTGCTCCATTCTCCCCTATCGCGACTCCGGGGCGAAACCGAACCGATCTTTTGGCGAGTTCGAGTGACTTTTGTTGATCTTGCTTTCACCCTGATCAGTACCCGTTTTCACGACAACGCAACACTTTCGGCACCGCCGGTCGTGTCGTGACAGACTGGGCCGGGTGCGAGCCCGTTCCGCGCTCTTCGACGTCTACGGCGGCCACCTGCGCGAACGAGGTGGTGCCGCGACCATCGCCGCCCTCGTCCGGCTCCTCGAGCCCCTGGGATTCGCCGCGCCGGCCGTGCGCACGGCTGTTTCCCGCACGGTCCGGCAGGGCTGGTTGCATCCCGTCCGGCTGCCAGACGGCCCCGGCTACGCGATGACACCTCGCGGGGAACGAAGGCTCGACGAGGCCGCCGCCCGCATCTATCGCACCCGGCCGTCCACGTGGGACGGTCGCTGGCACGTCGTGGTGCTGGAGGAGATGCCCGGCCGCGACTCGCGGGATCACCTGGCGTCGGAACTTCAGCTGCTCGGCTACGGCGCGCTCGGCCCTGTGACATGGATCGCGCCCCGGCCGTCGCCGGAACTGGCCGACGTGCTCGCCGCCGAGGGAGTTCTCGCACGAACTTTTCACGGTTCACACGACGGTGCGGACGTCGAGCTGGCGTCCAAGGCGTGGGACCTGCCGGAACTGGGGCGCGACTACGCCGCGTTCGTCGCGCACTGGGAGGCGCAGGTGTCCGTTGTGGACGAAACCGACGACGCTGCGGCGTTCGCGGCCTCGCAGCAGCTGCTGCACGCGTGGCGGAAGTTCCTGTTCCGCGATCCCGGTCTTCCTGCTGAACTGTTGCCACCGGACTGGCCGGGGCACGCGGCAGCGTCGTTCTTCGACGAACAGACACTGCGGCTGGCACCGGGCACGACTCGGTTCGTCGACGAGTGCCTGCGGCCGGTTCGCAACGTTTCCACTGCTTGATGGAGGTCCAGTGTCCGAACTCCTCGTCGACGACGCCGATGGTGTGCGCACGTTCACGTTCAACCGCCCCGAGTCGTTCAACGCCTTCACCACCTCGCTGAAGGAGTCGTTCCTCGACGCGCTGCGGGAGACGGTGGCCGACGCCTCGGTGCGCGCGGTGGTGATCACGGGTGCGGGCAGGGCGTTCTGCGCGGGTCAGGACCTCAAGGAGCACATCGGGTTGCTGCAGGCCGGTGATCCCGCACCGCTCAACACCGTCGAAAAGCACTACAACCCGATCGTGCGCGAGCTGGTCGGCATGCCGAAGCCGGTGATCGCCGCGGTCAACGGCAACGCGGCCGGCGCCGGCGCGTCCTTCGCCTACGCGGCCGACCTGCGCATCGCGGGTGCGTCGGCGAAGTTCCTGATGGCGTTCGCGAACGTCGGCCTGACCGCCGACTCCGGCGCCTCCTACACCCTGCCGCGGCTGATCGGCCACGGCCGCGCGATGGAGATGATGATGCTCGCGCAGCCGGTCGGCGCCGAGGAGGCGTTGCGGATCGGCATGGTCAACCAGGTCGTGCCCGACGAGGAGCTCCTGCCCACCGCGCACGCTCTCGCCGCGAAGCTCGCTCAAGGTCCGACCACGGCCTACGCGAAGATCAAGGAAGCGCTGGCCGTGGCGGCGGACGGCACCCTCGAGGACGCTCTGGAAGCCGAGCGCCGCACGCAGGCCGACTGCGGTGCGACCGAGGACCACCGCGAGGCGGTGGACGCGTTCGTGAACAAGCGGGCGCCGAAGTTCATCGGGCGCTAGTGGAGGAACGCCTCGACGGCGGCAACGCCGGTGGTGCGGTGCGGGTCGGCGACACCGTCCGCAAGCCCGCCCGCCCCTGGACACCGGCCGTGCACGCCTTGCTCGACCACTTGAGGGACAAGGGATTCGACGGCGCACCGCGCGCCGCTGGAATCGACGAGCACGGCCGGGAGATCCTGACTTTCCTCGACGGGGACACGGTCGGCAGCGGCAAACCCTGGCCGCGCTGGGTGCATGCCGACGAGACGCTGGACCAGGTCGCCCGGTGGCTGCGCGACCACCACCGGGCCGTGGCCGACTTCGTGCCCGCGCACGACGCCGTCTGGCGAGGCGGTGCCACGTGGGAGCCGGGGTTCGAGATCGGGCACAACGACGCGGCGCCCTACAACGCGGCCTGGCGGCACGGGCGGCTCACCGGGTTCTTCGACTGGGACTTCGCGGGACCGGTTCCTGCCGGATGGGATCTCGCGTTCACCGCGTTCAGCTGGGTGCCGCTGCACGCGCGGCACGTCGTCTCCGCCGAGGGGTTCACCGACTTCGCGGGGCGCCCGCGCAGGCTCGCCCGTTTCCTCACGGCCTACGGCTGGTCCGGACGGACAGAGGACTTCCTGGACCTCGTACGCGCGCGGATCACCGCGCACGTCGAGGGCATCCGCAGCCGGACGGACGACCCGCTGTTCGGTGAGATGGTGCGCAACGGTGTCGTGGACTCCCTGGAACGCGCGGTCGACGAGCTCGACGGCTTCAGGCCGTAGCGCGGAAGCACGTGGCGATGTGGTCGTCCACCATCCCGGTGGCCTGCATCAGCGCGTAACACGTGGTGGGGCCGAGGAACTTGAAGCCACGACGCTTGAGTTCCTTGGCCATCGCCTTGGACTCCTCCGTGATCGCGGGAACGTCCGAGATCGTCGCCGGACGCACGTGATCAGAGGGCGCGAACGACCACAACAGAGCGTCCAGGTCGACGTCCTGGTCGACGATCACGCGCGCGTTGTGGATCGCCGCGTCGATCTTCATCCGGTTGCGGACGATGCCCGCGTCGGCCATCAGCCGTTCGACGTCCGCGGGTCCGAACCCGGCCACCACCGAGGGGTCGAAGTCGCCGAACGCCGCGCGGAACGCCGGTCGCTTGCGCAGGATCGTGATCCACGACAGCCCGGATTGAAACGCCTCCAACGACATCCGCTCGTACAGCTCGTTGGTGCCGTGCAGCTCCACTCCCCACTCGGTGTCGTGGTACTTGACGTAGTCGGGAGTCGAGTCGCCCCACGGGCAGCGTGAGATCACCGGTACTCCTCGGCGAAACGGGCGAACCGCTGCAGCGATCGGTGCAGCATCAGCACGAACAGCGGCCTCACCAACGGGAAGTAGAACGGCACGTCGAGGCGTTCGGTCCACACGAAACGGCTGCCGCGCACGACGAACACACCGGTCCCCCGCACGACGCGGCCCAGGTGTTCCACCTCGACGGCGTGCGGCGGGTCCCAGCGCGTGATCCGCATGCGATCCGAGACGCCGAACGTGCGGGCGTCGATCTCGCTGCCGACCGACTTGCCGTCACCGGCGACGACCGAGACGTGCGTGCCGAACACCCACTCCGACTGGCGTTCCCAGTCGGTCATGGCGCGGAAGATCGTGTCCGGCGGTGCCGCCACCTCGACCGTCAGCTCAAGCTCGGTCACTGCTCTCCAGCTCCTCGACGCGGGCCCGCAGCGTGGCGACCTCGGTCGCGAGGCGTTGCAGCACCCAGTCGACCTCGCTCATCTTGTAGCCGCGGAACGTCTGCTGGAACTTCAGCTCGCGGACGTCCTCCGCGGTGATGTCCTCCGACGGCAACCGCGTCGGCGAGGCACCGGGCGGCAGCGGCGCGAGCTCCTCGCCGCGCCCGAACACCAACGCCGCGAGCAGGAACACCACTGCCGCGACGGCCACCATCACGATCAGGTAGAGAAGGGCGTTGGTCACCATGTCCTCCGAAGGATGCCCCTGCCTTCAGGCGGGGAGGAATTCGGACTCCGGCAGGATCTGCCCGGCGGAGCCAGGGCGGTTCGAGCGCGCAGCACGCTGGCAACGTTACTGAACGGTGGCGCGCTCTCCGCGACCACCTGACAGTGCCGAACATGTGTTCGGTAAGGTCGCCTGCGTGGCGGATGGGACGAGTGTGGCCCGGTATACCTACCGGCTGCGCTTGTCGTCGTCCGCCCGCCGTGCGTTGCTGGTGGAGTGGGACCGCTGCCGGTGGGTGTGGAACCAGTGCGTCGCGCAGTCGCGGGAGACACATCGGCACAACCGCGAGAACCCTGATGACCCGCGCACGTGCGGGCCAGCGCAGTTGGACAAACTCCTGACGGCCTGGCGTGCCGAGCATGTGTGGCTGCGGGCGGGATCGTCAGTGGTGCAGCAACAGGTCATCCGGGATTTCGGCGCGTCGCGTGCCAAGGCGCTCAAGGATGTGCGGGAGCGGGTGCCGCAGTGGCGGCGGGCCGGGATGCCGCGGTTCAAGAAACGGTCGCTGGCCGAGCCGACATTCAACTACACCCAGCGCGGGTTCCGGTTGCGTGACGGCGTATTGCACCTGGCGGGCGGGATCGCGGTGAGGCCGGTGTGGTCGCGAGATTTGCCTTCCGTGCCGTCGTCGGTGCGCGTTTACCGCGACAGCCTCGGCCACTGGTACTGCTCCTTCGTCGTCCAGACACGCGTCCAGCCCCTGCCTGCGACCGGCCGGGTGATCGGTGTCGACTGGGGTGTGAAGGAACTCGCCACCACCACAAGCGACGCGCACGACTTGCCGCACCCTCAGCACGGCAAGAACGCCGCGCAGGGCCTGGCGCGGTATCAGCGGATGATGGCCCGTCGCCGCCCGACCAAGGGCCAGCCCGGTTCGAAGGGCTACCAGAAAGCCAGGCGGCAAGCGGCGAAGATCCAGAAGAAGGTCGCCCGGCGGCGGCAGACGCCGCCCGCAAGTGGGCCAAGCGGGTTGTCCGCGACCATGACGCGCTCGCCGTGGAGGATTTCCGGCCGAAGTTCCTGGCGAAATCCACGATGGCACGCAAAGCCGCGGACGCCGCGATCGGCGCCACCAAGCGTGAGCTGATCGCGATGGCCCGCAAGCACGGCCGCGACGTGCGGCTGGTGGAGCCGAAACACACCACGATGGACTGCGCGTCATGCGGTGCGAGAACCAAGCACGCCTTGCCGCTGTCCGAACGCACCTACACCTGCACGTCGTGCGGAGCCGTGTCCCCCAGGGACAAGAACTCCGCTGCGGTGATGCTGGTCCGGGCAGGTTTGAACCCGGTCGGTGATGACGGCACAAGACCTGCTCGTCCGCCGGACGAGCAGGCAGCCCGAGCCGAAAATCCCCGACAGCCCATGCAGGGCGGGGAGCATTCAAGCGACGATCGTGGCACAGCTCAGGCAGCGGCGAGCGAGCAGACCGAGCCGGACGATCACGATCCACGTCCCGAAGCTCGCGATTCCCATCGGCAGCGACTGCACCAGCCGTTGCGGGTCGACCTGCCAGGTGGCGCTGAGGATGGCGACGTTGCCGAGGACCACGACGAGCACGGACAGCAACGCGATCGACGCGGCGAGCCGTGCCAGCAGCTGCGTGTCCAACCGGCGGGCCAGCACGCGGCCGAGGATGAGCGCCACCAGGGCGATGCCCGCGGCGACTCCACTGGTCATGTCGTTGGCCTTGGCGATCAGCATGTACCACGACGGCACCGGACCACCGAAGTCCTGCCACGGCCCGATGAAGTACATGCGGCTCATCTCCCACAGCGCGTGCATGACGGGCAGCACCACCGCGAGCAACGTCAGCGTGCGCGCGCCGTACGCGACGGCCAGTTCGGCCTGGTACTCGCGGGCTATGTGGCGGACCGGCCCGAACTCCTCGACGGCCCTGCGCTGGGCCGTGTCCTCGTCGAGGCCGCGGTCGAGGTGGGCCTCGACCGCGTCGGTGAGGCTGTCGCGGGTCTCGGTGAGCAGGTCGCGGACCTGCCTGCGGGAGCCCTGCAGCCGTGCCCCGAGATCGGTCACGTAGTCGTCGATCAGGCCTGTGCCCACTTGCCGTCACCTCCCAGCACACCGTCGATCACCGTGGTGAACTGCCGCCACGCGCTGCGTTCGGCGTTCAGCGCGCGCTGACCGGCCGAGGTGAGCCGGTACGTGCGGCGCTTGCGGCCGCCGACCGTGCTCCAGTCGCTCACCACGTGCCCCGCGCGCTCCAGTCGCCGCAGCGCCGGGTAGACGGTGCCGGTCGGCAGGTCGAGCGCACCGCCGCTGCCCTGCTGCAACGCCTCGATGATCGCGTATCCGTGCAACTGCCTGCCGTCGAGCGTGGCGAGCAGCAACGCGTCCAGGTGGCCACGCAGCGCATCGGGCTTCATGAGTAGCGACTCTACTCATGAAGCCGCCGCACGCACCCCTGAGATGTCCCTGATTCCGACCGGCCGGGGTGGTGCGCGGCGGCCCGGATCTGGTGCTCTGGAAGCGAATCGGCGGGCGTTCAGGGTCAGCCCTGAGATCTCCCTGACATCCCGCCGAAACGCTCTATAAGTAGGAGCGCTACATATAGCCTGCCTACTCATGAGCCCATCGGACCTCGCTCGCGTCCAGTTCGCGACGACGACCTCGTTCCACTTCCTGTTCGTGCTGCTCACGCTCGGGCTGGTGACCCTGCTCGTGATCACGCAAACCAGGTTCACGCTGACCAGAGCACCCGTACACGAGCGGATGACCAGGTTCTGGGGCCGGATCTACGTGATCAACTACGCGCTGGGCATCGCCACCGGCATCGTCATGGAGTTCCAGTTCGGACTGGACTGGTCGGGCCTCGCGACCTACGCGGGAGACGTGTTCGGGGCGCCGCTCGCCCTGGAGACGCTGATCGCGTTCTTCCTGGAGTCGACGTTCCTCGGCCTGTGGATCTTCGGCTGGGGCAGGCTCAACCGCTGGGTGCACCTCGCGCTGCTCTACCTGACCGCGCTCACGGCGTACGCGTCGGCGTTCTGGATCATGGCCGCGAACGGGTTCCTGCAGCACCCCGTCGGCTATCGGGTCGAGGGGAACGTGCTGCGGCTGGAGGACTTCTCCGCGCTCCTGGGCAACCCGACCTTCGGGACGGCGCTGGTGCACGTGGTCTTCGCGTCCCTCACGGTCGGCGGGGTGTTCCTGACCGGCGTGTCGGCGTACCACTTCATCAAGCGCACGCCGGAGGTCGACTTCTTCCGGCGGTCGCTGCGGCTGGGCGTCGTCACCACCGCGCTGGTCACGCCGTCGCTGGTCGGGGCCGGTTTCGCGCAGTTCCCGATCATCGAGGAGCTGCAGCCCGGCAAGTTCGCGCACGCGCCGGGCACCGCGCTCGGGTTCATGATCCTGATCGGGATGACGCTGATGGCGGTCAGCTGGCTGACGCTGCCGTTGCTGATCAAGGACGCCGTGATCAGGATGCGCTTCCCGCTGTACCTCATGGTGATCGGCATTCCGCTGCCGTTCCTCGCGGCGATCCTCGGGTGGGTGTTCCGCGAGGTCGGGCGGCAGCCGTGGCTGATCTACGGGCTCCTGCGGACCGAGGACGCGGTGTCCCAGGTGGACTCCTCGCAGATCCTGTTGTCGCTCATCGTGTTCTCGTCCCTGTTCGTGGTGCTGGCCTGCGTCGACTGGGCGTTGATCGCACGTGCGGTCCGCCGCGGTCCCGACGTCACGCCCGCTCCCGTTTCGCCGCTGGTGGTGACCCTCTGATGGAACTGCTCTGGTTGATCGTGCTCGGGACGCTCGTCGTCGGGTACTTCGCGTTGGCGGGCTTCGACTACGGCACCGGGTTGCTGCTGCCGTTCCGCGGGCGCGACGAGACGTTGCACCGGATGACGCCGTTCTTCCTGGGCAACGAGGTGTGGCTGGTCGCCGCTATCGGGGTGCTGTTCGCGGCGTTCCCGCGGCTCGAAGGCGAGCTGCTGTCCGGCGCGCACAGCACGTTCACGCTGATCCTGGCCGGACTGGTGCTGTTCATGGCCGCCGTCCAGTTGCGACTGTGGTCGTGGCTGGTGTTCACCGGCGCGCTGATGGTTTCCGTCGGCTGGGGCCTGTTTCTCGCGCACCTGCTGCACGCGCCGGTGGCCGTGGCGCTGGTGATGCCCGTGCTGTTCGCCTTGCACGGCTGGGTGTTCCAGACCCGGCGGTGGGCGTTGTTCCCGTTGACCGCGTTGCTCTGCGCGCTGCCGATCCCGCTCGCGTTCAGCTCGATCGACGTCGCCGGGCTGATGGCGCACACCGACACCCTCGGCCTGCTCGCCTGGGTCGCTGTCCCGATCATCCCGCTGGTGGTGTTGCTGCAGTGGTCGATCGTCTCCATCTCCTCGCGCTGATCCCGATCCCGTTCCTGGTGCTGGCACAGGCGGAGCTCCTGGCCTCAGCGCTCGGCGGCGGTGGCGGATATCTGTTGCTGTGCCTGGTGATCGGCCTGCGGGTGCTCGTGTGGTGGGTCCACCGCGAGTGGGCTCACCGGGCCGCGGAACGGACGCGGACCCGGCTGCGCGAGGCCTTCCTGCGCTCGCCGGGAACCAGGGCCGGTGAGGTCGCCACGCTGGTGACGCGCGGGGTGCACGACGTGACGCCGTACGTCGTCGGGTATCTGCCGCAGCAGGTCCTCGCTGTCGTCGTGCCACTCGCGGTCGTCATCAGGCTGGCGTTCGCCGATCTGACGGCAGCGCTGACGGTCCTGCTGACGTTGCCGTTGATCCCGATCTTCGGCGCGCTGGTCGGCGCGCACACCCGTGAGCGGACGGCCCGTCAGTGGGCAGCGCTGGCGACGCTCGGCGGGCATTTCCTGGACGTGGTCAAGGGCATCGGCACGCTCCGGGCGTTCGGACGGGCCGAAGCGCAGTCGGGCACCGTCCGGAAGCTGGCGGCGCAGCACATGACCGAGACGATGTCCGCGCTCAGGGTCGCGTTCCTGTCGGCGTTCGTGCTGGAGCTGGTGGCGACGATGTCCGTGGCGATGGTCGCGGTGCCCGTCGGGCTCAGGCTGCTCGGCGGCGGCGTTCCGCTGCACACCGCGTTGCTCGTGCTCTTCCTGGCCCCGGAAGCGTTTCTGCCGCTGCGCGCCGCCGGAGCGCAGTACCACGCGAGCGCTCAGGGCCGCGAGGTTCTGGCCAAGGTGCCGACACCGGAGGAGTCCAAGGGAGTCACTCCGCCGGACCTGGCGAGCGCCGAGATCGTGTTCGACGACGTGAGCGTGCGCAGCCTGGAGAACTTCTCGCTGCGGATCGAGCCCGGCGAACGGATCGCGCTGGTCGGGCCGAGCGGTGCCGGCAAGAGCACGGTTCTGGGGCTGCTGCTGGGCTTCGTGCGGCCGGACCGGGGCCGTGTGCTGGTCGGGGGCGTCGACCTGCGCGAGATCGACCGCAAGGCATGGCTCGAAGCGCTGTCGTGGGTGCCGCAACGGCCCACGCTCGTGCCCGCGAACCTCTCTTCCGGTGAGCAGCAACGGGTCGCGCTCGCGAAGGCGCTGGACCGGCGGCACGCCGGGTTGTTCCTGCTGGACGAACCGACCGCGCACCTCGACGCGGAAACCGAAGCGCTCGTCCTCGAAGCGACCAGGGAGTTCACCCGCGGTCGCACGGCCGTGATCGTGGCGCACCGGCCGGCACTGCTGAACGAGGTGGACAGGGTGGTGACGGTATGAAGCTCGCGATCTTCGTGGGAACGCTTGCCGAACTGGCCGGTGTCGGCCTCACCGCGACGGCGACCTGGCTGATCATGCGCGCCGCCGAGCACCCGCCGCTGCAGGCGCTGACCGTGGCGATCGTCGCGGTCCGCACGCTCGCGCTCGCCAAGGGCGCCCTCCGCTACCTCGAGCGCCTGACCGGCCACCAGGCCGTGCTCGGCGA
Source organism: Lentzea nigeriaca (assembly GCF_016907955.1). Taxonomy (GTDB): domain Bacteria; phylum Actinomycetota; class Actinomycetes; order Mycobacteriales; family Pseudonocardiaceae; genus Lentzea; species Lentzea nigeriaca. The sequence goes on from NZ_JAFBCX010000008.1 coordinate 191,700, forward strand.
AGCCGTCGAGCTCCGCGGCCGGGTCTACGACGACCTGGTGCGCCGCAGGCACATCCCGTCCGGCACGGCCCTCACCCGCATCGTCACGAACGTCGACCAGCACCTCGACAGCCGGCTCCGCGTCACCCTCCCGTGGATCACCGCGGCGCTGGTGAGCGCGGTGATGGCGGTCTTCTCGCTCCCCCTCGCGATCGGCCTGCTGATCAACGTCGTGTTGCTCCCGTGGCTCTGCATCCGCAAGCCGCAAGACCTCACACCGTTGCGCGCCAAGCTCACCGAAGAAACCACGGAACTGGTGCACAGCAAAGAAGAACTGATCGCCTACGGCCTGTTCGACGAGAAACTCCACGCAGCGACCATTACCGCGAAAGAGCTGTCCCGCAGGGAACGCAGCCGCGATCTCACCCCGCTGGCGATCGCCGTCCAGTTCGGCACGGCACTGCTGATGCTCGCCCAGCACGAACCCGCGTGGCTGATCATGGCCACCATCGCGACGTTCGAGATCACGATCCCGCTCGCCGCCCTGACGAAGCCGGCCCCCGAACCGACCGACGAGCCCGAACCGGCCGTCGTCATCGAAACCCCGGTGCTGCAGGGCAAAACCGCGATCGTCGGGCCGAGCGGCATCGGCAAGACCACGCTGCTCAACGCCATCGCCCACCGGCTCGAACCCAGCAAGGGCGCGCTGGCCTACACCCACGTCTTCCACACGACGGTCCGCACCAACGTCCTGATGGCCAAACCCGATGCCACGCAGGAGGAACTCGACCGGGCGGCCGAGATCACCGAGCTCGACCTCGACTGGGACCAGGTCGTCGGCGAACGCGGCGAGGAGATCTCCGGCGGTCAACGCCAGCGCCTGATCCTCACCAGGTCGGTGCTCGCGAACCCGGAGATCCTGCTCCTGGACGAGCCCACGGAAGGGCTCGACCCGGATCAAGCCGACCGCGTGCTGAAGAAGGTCCTGGACAACTGCCGGGGCACCGCGCTCGTCGTGACGCACCGGCAGGAGCAGCTAGCGCTCTTCGACCACGTGCACCATCGGGGGCCGGTCGGCCACGAGCACGTCGGTCGAGTCGGGTAGCCACTCGCCGCCGACCTGCACGAACTGCGTCAACGGGCCGGCTTCGGCGGAGACGCCGCACCGGGCCAGCGCGGTCCCCATGATCTGCGAGGACATCACGCCGAGCTGCAGCAACGACCGGTTGCGGTGCTTGCGCACACCCAGGTTCACCTGCGCCAACGCCGACAGCCCGTGCATCCGGTGCACGTCGAGCAACAGCCCGATCTCCACCCCGTACCCCGCCGCGAACGGCACGGACTCCAAAAAGGACCGAGTGGCCGCGTACTCGCCGCCGAGCGGTTGCACCACACCGGAAAGCTCCGGCCGCAGCGTGTTCAGCAGCGGCCGCGCCACCAGTTCGGTGACCCGTCCACCGCCGCTGCTCTCCAACCGCAACGGCCGCCGGTAGAACCCCTTCACCAGGTGCAGGTCCGCATCGAGCAACAACGGCCCGAGCAACGCCGTGACGAACGCGGTCTCCGGGTCCACGAGATCGGAGTCCAGGAAGACGATCAGATCGCCGGAGGTCGCGGCCAGCGACCTCCACAGCACCTCGCCCTTGCCGGGCAACGGTTCCAGCCACGGCACGACGTCCTCGCGCCGCACGACCCGCGCCCCTGCCTCGGCCGCGACGAGAACGGTCCGGTCGGTCGACCCGGAGTCCATCACCACGAGCTCGTCGACCAGCGTGCCGAGCAACGGCCGGACCACGGCGACGACAGCGCCGACGGTCTCCTCCTCGTTCAGCGCGGGCAGCACGACCGAGACCGTCCGGCCGCGCTTCAACGCCACCAGGTCGTCGACCGTCCACGACGGCTGCTGCCAGGTGTGCGTGGCGAACCAGGCTTCGACGGAGGGCAGCATCAGGCGAGCGCCCGCACCGCTCGGGCAGGCGGACGGGTTCCCGTCACGCTCGCGACCATCTCCACGACCTTCCTCGCCTGCCGCACGTCGGATGCATGAATGGCGCGTGCTCCGGACATCGCAGCCACTGTTGCAGCCGCCAGAGTGAAATCCTCATCCCCTGCGGGGATCGTCACCACATCCAACATTTCGGTGAGCGACGGCAATTCCAGTTCACCGTCGAATTCCACGACATCGGCACCGTCATCAATGGCCTGACCCACCGCATCCGCGCTGGTCAGATGCGCAACGACCAGCACCCGGTCTTTCGGCAGCTCAGTGATGCGGAATCGGTTCACGCCACTCAGCGTAAACAGTGAGCTGGCTCACAGCTTCTTGCTACCCATCAGTAGCTATCTGGTTAACTCCCCAGTAACAACCCTGTGTGATCTACGTCATGGTCAAGGAGGACCAGCGTGCGACGATCACTTGTTTCAGTCCTGGTACTCCTCACAACCCTGCTCGGTGCTCCGGCCGCCATCGCGGCCCCCGGCAGCACCATCACCTACAAGTCGATCTCCGGCGCCGGCGGCACCACCCTGAAGGCCTTCGTCGTCGAACCGACCGGAGTCGGCGGCGGCCCGTTCCCGCTGCTCGTCATGCCGTCCAGCTGGGCGGTGCCGAACATCGAGTACGTCGGCGCGGCGGCCAAGCTCGCCAAGGAGTCCGGCTACGTCGTCGTGAGCTACACGAGCCGCGGCTTCTGGGACTCCGGCGGCGAGATCGACATCGCCGGGCCGGACACCGTGAACGACGTCAGCAAAGTCATCGACTGGGCGGTCGCCAACGCGCACGCCGACGTCACCAGGATCGGCGTCGCCGGGATCTCCTACGGCGGCGGCCAATCGCTGCTCGCCGCGGCCAACGACCCGCGCATCAAGGCCGTCGCGGCGCTGAGCACGTGGACCGACCTGGCCCGCTCGCTCTACCCGTACAGCACCGTGAACAAGCAGGCCGTCGAGGTGCTGCTGGCCGCGGGCCACGCGACCGGGCGCCCAGGCCCCGTGCTGACCGAAGCCGAGGACGCCTACCGCGACGGCAGGTTCTGGGAGGTCGTGCCGATCTCCGCGGGCCGTTCCGCCGCCTCGAAGATCGCGCAGATCAACGCCAACGGCACCGCGGTGATGATCGGCAACGCCTGGAACGACGGCATCTTCGCGCCGGGCCAGGTCGCGGACTTCTACTCGAAGCTCACCGGCCCCAAGCGCCTCATGCTCTCGCCGGGCGACCACGCCACCGCCGAGCTCTTCGGCGCGGCCGGCCTGCCCAACGAGATCTGGGAGTCCGTCGGCCGCTGGTTCGACCGCTACGTCAAGGGCACGGCCAACGGCGTGGAGGCCGAGCAGCCGGTGCAGCTCAAGCCCAACAACGGCGGCACGTGGCAGAAGTACGGCACGTGGCCGGCGGGAGCCGCCGACACGATGCAGCTCGACGCGAAGAAGATCCACGCGGGCTGGAACACCGTCGCCGACAGCGGCACGGTCCTGCTCTCCGGTGCGCTGCAAGGGTTCCTGAACATCCCGACCGGAGTGGCGCTGCCGTTCATCGACCGCAACCTCGCGGGCGTGTGGAGCGGGCCGCAGTACCCGAACGGCGCCACGCTCGCCGGCACGCCGAAGCTGAAGCTGACGGTGACGCCGAGCGCGGAGACGACCACGCTGTTCGCGTACCTGTACGAGGTGGGACCGCTCGGCCTGGGCTCGCTGATCACGCACAAGCCGGTGAAGGTGACCGGCGCCGGCCTCACGCAGACGCTCGACGTGGAACTCGAGCCGACCGTGTGGAACGTCGGCGCGGGCGACCGCCTGGCGCTCGTGATCGACACGGTGGACCCGCGCTACCTCACCGAATCGACCCGTGGCTCAACCGTCACCTTCGGACCGTCGAGCCTCTCGGTTCCGAAGGCGTAAGAATGTCCGGGTGGACTTCACCCGGCAGCAGGTGCTCTTCCACCGGATCCATCAGCACGAGCTGGACCGGCGGGTCGCAGACGCGGCCGAGCTGGCGGTGTTCTCCCTGGGCGTCCAGGACAACACCTCCGGCTCGGCCCTGCTGAGTCTCGCCGCCCGTCTCGCCGCCGCACCCTCCACTGACGAGTTCACCGTCACGTGGTCCGTGCGCGGTGCCCCTCACCTGCACCGAGCCGGTGAGCTGAAGGCGTTCGCCCGCGCGCTGTGGCCGTGGAGCGACGCGGACGCCCGTGCGCGTGCCTCGCGTCCCAAGGTCGACGACATGGTGGCGGCGTTGCGGCACATCGCCACGGCGATGCGGTCGATCGTCACGAAGCCGATGACCAAGGGCGAGGTCAGTACGGCCCTGACCCCGTTGGCGCCCAAGCAGACGGTCGAGGCGTGCCGCGGCTGCCGGACCGAGCACGTGAGCGACCCGATCTTCCGGCTCGGCGCACTTCCCGCCGGCCTCCGGATCCTGCCGGAGGAGAAGACCGTGACGTTCGAACGCATCCACGGCTGGCCGGGCGTGCCGCGGAAGACGGCGGGCTTCGACGAACTGGTGCACCGTTACCTGACGTTGCACGGGCCCGCCGGACCGTCCGAAGTGGCCAGTTACTTCGGCACGACCACCCGCGAGGTCAAGAAGCGGTGGCCGAAGGAGGGGCTCGTCGAAGTGACCGTCGAGGGTCACCAGGCGTGGCTGCCGGAGGACGTGGAGATCGTCGACGCCGAACCGCCGGACGTGCGGCTGCTCCCGCCGACCGACCCGTACCTGCAGGCCCGCGACCGGGACCTGCTGCTGCCGGACAAGGCGGCGCAGAAGGACATCTTCCGCGTCCTGGGCCGCCGCGGCGCCATCCTCGTGGACGGCGAGATCGCGGGCTCCTGGCAGGGCAGGGTGGTGTCCGGCAAGCGGTTCGAGGTCACGGCCACGCCGTACCGGCCGCTGCCGGATCTCCTGCCGGAGACCCAGATCCTGGCTCGGGCCAAGGGACTAGACGACGCAAGCGTCAAGAGCGACTGACACGTCGTCCGTGACGACGAGCGAGTTCAACGCGGCGTGCGACACGAACCCCTTGTCGCGCAGGTGCGTCAGCCAGTCGACGAGTCCCTTGTAGTGGTCGTCGACGTCGAGCAGCACGACGGGCTTGGCGTGCATGCCGAGCACCCCCGCCGTCCACACCTCGAAGAACTCCTCGGCGGTACCGATGCCACCTGGCAGCGTCAGGAACGCGTCCGCCTTGTCGTCCATCATCTTCTTGCGCTCGCGCATGGTGTCGACGACGTGCAGCTCCGTCGACTCCCGGTCCGCGATCTCCCTGGTGGCGAGGCCCTTGGGAATCACGCCGTAGGTGTGGGCGCCACCGGCCCGCGCCTCCCGCGCCACCGCACCCATCATCGACGTCTGCCCGCCACCCCACACGAGGTTCCAGCCGCGTGCCGCGATCTGGCGCCCCACCTCGGCGGCGAGGTCGATGTAGGTCTGGGGAACCGTGGCCAGACTGCCGCAGTAGACAGCTACGTACATCAGTGTGCGTCCGCCCATGCCTGGTGCGCTTCCTTGACCACGCGCACCGCGTCCTCGATGTCGTCGGTGAGGTGCAGCAGCGCGAGGTCCTTCTCGCCCACCTTGCCACCTTCGAGCACCGAGTTCTTGACCCAGTCGTACAGCCCCTGCCAGTAACTGCGCCCGAACAACACCACCGGGAACTTCGTGACCTTCTTCGTCTGCACCAGCGTCAGCGCCTCGAACAACTCGTCGAGCGTGCCGAACCCACCCGGCAGACAGATGAACGCCTGCGAGTACTTGATGAACATCGTCTTGCGCACGAAGAAGTACCGGAAGTTCACCCCGAGATCGACCCACGGGTTGAGCCCCTGTTCAAAGGGCAGCTCGATCCCGAGCCCGATCGAAAACCCACCGGCCTCCGAACACCCGCGGTTGACCGCCTCCATCGCACCGGGCCCACCCCCGGTGATCACCGCGAACCCGGCCTCGGCCAACGCCCCGCCGAGATCCCGCCCGGTCTGGTACTCGGGGTGATCCCGCCCGGTCCGAGCCGACCCGAACACGGTCACCGCACTCGGCACCTCGGCCAGCGCACCGAAACCCTCGACGAACTCAGCCTGAATCCGCAGTACCCGCCACGGATCCGTGTGCACCCAGTCCGAGGGCCCCCGGGAATCCAGCAACCGCTGATCCGTGGTCGTCAACTCGTCCCGGCGCTCCCGCCGCAACACGACCGGCCCGCGCATCTTCTCCTTGGGACGCTCGTCCACCACGCCGTTCTCGTCTTCCGTCATCACCAGGATATTAGTGATCAGGCAAGCAAAAATCGCTTAAGTACGTCGAAACACCCGGTGATCTGATGGACCGGCACGTTCTCTTCCCGAGTGTGCGCCAACGTCGGATCCCCAGGCCCGAAATTGACCGCCGGCATCCCCAACGCCGCAAACCGAGCCACGTCCGTCCACCCGAGCTTGGCCACGGGCGTCCCGCCAGCGGCCTCGACGAGCTCCCGCGCCGCCGGTGCGTGCAGCCCCGGCAACGCCCCACCCGCGAAGTCCGTGACCGTCACGTCGAAGCCCTCGAACACCTCACGCAGGTGCGCCTCTGCCTCTTCCACCGACCGATCCGGCGCAAACCGGTGGTTCACCGTCAGCACGGCCTCGTCCGGCACCACGTTCCCGGCGACCCCACCGCTGATCTTCACGGCCTGCAGCCCCTCGTGGTACCGGCACCCGTCGATCTCAGGCTGCCGAGGCACATAAGCCTCCAGCCGCCGCAACGCCTCCCCCATCCCGTGAATGGCGTTGACCCCCATCCACGCCCGAGCGGTGTGCGCCCGCTTCCCGCCGGTCCGAACCTCGATCCGCATGGTTCCCTGACACCCGGCCTCAACCGTCCCGTTGGACGGCTCACAAACGATGGCCAGGTCCCCCATCAACCACTCCCGCAGATCCCGCTGAATCCGCGTGAGCCCGTTCCGCTCCGCCTCGATCTCCTCGCAGTCGTAAAACACAAACGTCAGATCGTGCCGCGCATTCACACCGAGGGCCGCGATCGCCAGCATGACCGCGTCGCCCCCCTTCATGTCCACGGTCCCGCACCCGTGCAGCACGTCCCCTTCGCGCCGACCGGGAAAGTTCTGGTTGATCGGCACGGTGTCCAGATGCCCGGCCAAGACAACCCGCCGCTCCCGCCCGAGATTCGTGCGGGCCAACACGGCATTCCCCGATCGAGTGATCTCCAGATGCGGCGCATGCACCAGCAACGACCGCTCCACAAGATCCGCGATCTCCGCCTCCTCCCCGGACACGCTGCGCACATCCACCAACGCGGCAGTCAGTTCAACGGGGTCGGCGAAAAGATCAAGGGTGTCGGACACGTCCACACCCTACTCAAGCAAATTGAACGCTAGCCCGTTCGGCCGATACCGTACTTCCCGTGATCAAGCGCACACTCCTGGTCATCTCCCTGATCCTCATGGCCACCGGCTGCGGCGAGCCCCCAGAGGCGTGCGCCCGCCAGTGCGGCGAGATCCGCTCCCTGTTCTCGGCCCCGTGCGGCTCACAACACAGCGGCACCCCAGCCGACTGCGCCGCCTGGGTGGCCCGAGTCAGCACCATGACCCGCAACCTGGACAAGTCCTTCCAGGGCAAACGGGTCCAAGGAGACGTGAGCGAGGTCCTCCCCCGCCTGATGACGGCAGTGGGCGACTTCGAGGCCCACAAGTGCGGCGAAGTGCGCGTGGACAACGTGGCGAGCGCCGACGCCCGCCAGTCGAAGTGCAACGAGGCGCTGATCGCCACAAGGGGCGTCCTCAGCTCCCTCTACTTCAGCGCAGACGTACCGGACTGACCCCCAGATCTCTCGCGAAGGCGAGGCCGAGCAGTCCTTGGCATACCGGGCTGGTGGTTGCGTCCCACCCGGAGCGCAACCACCAGCCGCCGAACGCACCAGGCATGCCATCTACCTGCGTGCGGCGCTGGTGGGTCTTTGATCAGATTGGCGGGGTCCGGGGCGAAGCCCCGGAAAGCAGCGCACCGGACGCACGCGACGCAACCGACCTACGGACTCGCAACCGGCACCCGCCGACGCAACCGGTGGACGACCCACCCAACCCACGCGCACCCCGAAACCAACAGCCAAGACTAGGCTGACCCACCGTGAGCACCGCATACGGCATCGGCTTGGCCACTGTGACCCCGGACGGCACCGTCCTCGACACCTGGTACCCGTCCCCAGTCCTGGGAGACGCAGGCGACAAGGCCACCACCCGCCTGTCGTCCGCCGAGATCGCGGCAGCACTCGGCGAATCCGCCGCCAAGCTCCTGGGCGAGGACCTGGAGCGAGGCGTCGAGGTCATCGGCGTCCGCGTGGCAGCCGACCTGGCAGCCGCCCCGCGCGACACCTACGACGTCTGGCTGAGGCTCCACCTCCTGAGCCACCGCCTGATCAAGCCCCACGACGCCAACCTGGACGGCATCTTCGGCCTCCTGACGAACGTCGTCTGGACGAACCACGGCCCGTGCGCGGTGGACGGCTTCGAGGAGACCAGGATCCGCCTCCGCACCAGGGGCCAGGTCACGGTGTACGGCGTCGACAAGTTCCCCAGGATGGTCGACTACGTGGTCCCGTCCGGCGTGCGGATCGCCGACGCAGACCGAGTCCGGCTGGGCGCCCACCTGGCACAGGGCACCACGGTCATGCACGAGGGCTTCGTGAACTTCAACGCCGGCACCCTGGGCAACAGCATGGTCGAGGGCAGGATCTCCGGCGGCGTCGTCGTCGGCGACGGCTCCGACGTGGGTGGCGGCGCCTCGATCATGGGCACGCTGAGCGGCGGCGGCAAGCAGGTCATCAGCATCGGCGAACGCTGCCTGCTGGGCGCCAACTCGGGCCTGGGCATCTCCCTTGGCGACGACTGCGTCCTGGAGGCAGGCCTCTACGTCACCGCGGGCACCAAGGTCACCCTGCCGGACGGCGAGGTCGTCAAGGCCCACACGCTGAGCGGCCAGAACAACCTGCTCTTCATCAGGGACTCGACCACCGGCACCGTCCGGGTCAAGCCCCGCAAGGGCACCGGCGTGGAGCTGAACGCCGCGCTGCACGCGAACGACTGAGCAACAACGACTGAGCGACACTGAACAGGGAGCGAACTCGGTGGCTGGGGCCCGGTCTGCGCAGGCAGGCTGGGCCCGTGCCGTTCTGAGGGCCCGTCGCGGGGAGGTGCACGTGCTGAAGCAGCGGATCGAGCTGAACGCTCGCGCCGCGATCGAACGTGCCCTGGAGGGGGCGCAGTCGGAGGACTCCTTCGTGGAGTTCAAGACCCAGTGGCCGATCGACCACGGCAAGGCGGCCAGACAGATCGCCGCTCTCTGCAACGCCGCGCGCGGGTCAGAGGCGATGTGGGTCGTCGGTGTCGACGAGAAGGGCAGATACGTCAAGGGTGCCCTCGCCGAGGAGCTGTCGAGCTGGTGGCCCAGGGTGGAGAGCCACTTCGACGGCGTGGCACCCGGCCTCACCACGGTCGCGTTCGACTGGGCACCGGGCAGAACGGTCGTGGTGCTCAGCCTGCAGACCGACAACGCGCCGTACGTCTTCGTCACGAAGAAGGAGCCCTACAGCAGGGAGATCCCGTGGCGCTCCGGTGAACGCACGCGAAGCGCCAGACGCGGCGAGGTGCTGGAACTGCTGGTCCCGAAGCTGGACATGCCCGGCTGGGAGTTCGTCAGCGCGCGGGCCACGCTGAGCCAGCACTCACCGACGCTGCGGTTCGAGGGTGATCTCTACCTGGAGACGAACCAGCCGCTCTCGCTGCCTCACCACCGGTGCCACTCGTACGCGACGTACGGGCTCGACGCCGAGACGGTCGACCTGGCGTTCAGCTTCCGCACGAACACGCGGGACGTGCGGGCCGTCGAGCGGGTCGTGCGGGTCGCGGAACCGGCGGTGCTCCACGTCAGCGCGGACGCCGACGTGGAACTGGACGCGTTTCAGGACCTCTGGGACCTGCACTGGCACCTCGTGCTGGGCCTCGGCCTGAGCGGTGACTCGATCAGCACGAGCGTCCGGCTCACGACGGACGCGGTGCCGCCGAACCAGTTCACGCGCCGGGTGTGGTCCGCTCTCAAGCCTTGAGGCGCTCGACGGCCGCGGCAACACGCTCGTCCGTCGCGGTCAACGCGATCCGCACGTGCTGGGCGCCCGCCGGGCCGTAGAACGTGCCGGGAGCGGCCAGGATGCCGCGGTCGGCCAGCCAGGAGATCGTCTCCCAGGCGTCCTCACCGCGCGACGACCACAGGTACAGGCCCGCGTCGGAGTGCGAGACCGTGAACCCGGCCGCCTCCAGGGCGGGCTTGAGCACCTCACGACGGGCGAGGTACCGGGCACGCTGCTCAACCACGTGAGCGTCGTCCTCGAGAGCGACCCGCATGGCTTCCTGCACCGGCCGCGGCACGATCATGCCGGCGTGCTTGCGCAGCTCCAGCAGGCCCGCGATCAGCTCAGGGTCGCCGGTGACGAACCCGGCCCGGTAACCGGCCAGCGAGGACGTCTTCGACAGCGAGTGCACGGCGAGCACACCGTCGAAGGAGTCCACAATGGACGGATGCAGCACCGAGACCGGCGAGGCGTCCCACGGCAGCGACAGGTAGCACTCGTCGGAGGCCACCACCGCGCCGAGCTCACGGGCCGCGGCGACGGCGTCGCGCAGCTGCTCGGCCGACAGCACGCGCCCGGTCGGGTTCGACGGCGAGTTCAGCCACACGAGCTTCGTGCCGGCGGGCGGCAGCTCATCGTCGGCGAGGCGCACGACCTCGGCACCGGCCATCAGCGCGCCCACCTCGTAGGTCGGGTACGCCACGGCGGGCACGGCCACGATGTCGCCGGGACCGACGCCGAGCAGCGTCGGCAGCCACGCCACGAGCTCCTTGGAGCCGATCGTGGGCAGCACGGCCTGTTCCGACAGCCCGGCGATGCCGTAGCGGCGCTCAGCGGCGGCCACGAAGGCCGCACGCAGCTCCGGGGTGCCGTGGGTGACCGGGTAGCCGGGGATGTGGGCGACCGACGACAGCGCGGACTGGATCACCGCGGGAACCGGGTCGACGGGCGTCCCGACGGACAGGTCGACCACACCACCGGGGTGCTTGCGCGCCTTGGCGGCGTGGTCGGCCAGCGAGTCCCACGGGAAGTCCGGCAGAGCCGGCCCCCTGCGCGTGAGGATCAATGCCCCTCGGCCTGCGGTTCGAGGGCCTTGATGAACTGCGGGTCGTTGCTCACCTTGCCGACCTTCGAGGCGCCACCGGGCGAGCCGAGCTCGTCGAAGAAGTCCGCGTTCGCCTTGGTGTAGTCCTTCCACTCGTCGGGGACGTCGTCCTCGTAGTAGATGGCTTCCACCGGGCACACGGGCTCGCACGCGCCACAGTCCACGCACTCGTCGGGGTGGATGTAGAGCATCCGGTCGCCTTCGTAGATGCAGTCGACGGGGCACTCTTCGATGCACGCCTTGTCGAGCACGTCCACGCACGGCTGGGCGATCACATAGGTCACTGCGCTCTCCAACTTCCTCTGGTCCACACCGCGCAAGCCGGAGAGTACGCGGCACGTTCGAGTATCACCCGGTCAGGCTTGCCTTAGCTGCACGGTGTTCCACGTCACTCCACCTGCTGGGACGAGCTTGGGACAGGATGAACGCGTGCACACCGTGGATCACCTGGAATCACTCTGCGCGCGAGCGTGGCCCGCCCTGGCAGAAGTCTCGCTCGGGGATTGGTCGATGCGCGCCGCCGCCGGGTTCACAGGCCGCGCCAACAGCACGCTGACCTGCGGCGATCCCGGAATGCCGATTCCGGACGCGCTGGCCGTCACCGAAGGGTTCGCGCGCGAGCACGGCATCAAACCCACCGCGCACGTCGTCAACGGGTCGACCCAGGAGCGGGCGATCCGCGAGGCCGGCTGGATCGTCGACCTCGACCACCCCGGCGGCGCGGAGTCGCTGGTGATGACCGGCCCGCTGGAGAAGTTCGCCGAAGGCGAAGCGGAAAGTCGTGATCTTCCCGGATGGTGGGAACTCACGGCCGGATCCGAGGTCTCCGCCGCCCAGCGGCACGTGCTCGGATCGAGCGAGACGGTGTGCTTCGCGAGCCTCACCGAGGACGGCACGGTGGTCGCGGCCGTGCGGGGTGCCGTCGTCGAGGACGTGCTGCACGTGGCCCGGCTGGCCGTGCGGCCGTCACACCGCCGCAAGGGCCTGGCGAGGCAGCTGATGGGCGAACTGGCGGGCTGGGGCCTGAAGCAGGGCGCCACGACGTGCGCGCTGCAGGTCGCCGAGCACAACGAACCGGCGATCCGGCTCTACTCGGAGCTCGGCTGCACCGAACACCACCGCTACCGCTACTGGGTCCCGCCCGCGGTCTCGTAGAGGCCGGGCCGGTGGGCCGCGTTGCGCGCCATCACGGCACCCACCGCCACCGCACCGGTGAGCGCACCGCTCGCGAGCAGCAGCAGTCCACGCCAGTCCTGCAGCAGCAGAACGGGGCTGCCCGCGGCGTGGCCCGGTTCGAAGTAGCCGAACCACATCAGCGTGAAGAACCACACCAGCAACGGGGACGCGGCGGTCACGACCCGTTGGGACAGCGAGGCCGCCCACGACACCAGCAGAGGTGTGGTGAAGGCGGCCACCGCGATCGTGACGGGGAACGGCAGATCCCCGAACTTCGGCAGCAGCGTGCCGTCGAAGCGCACGGGCAGGAACATCGTTTCCAGCACGGCGAGCACGGCCGCCTCGACGCACAGAAGCAGCAGGAAGACGACTCGCCAGCCAGCGCGATGATCACTCACCGTTGCCGCGTTGTTCCGGTGGTCAGACGGGTGCATCGTGGTCCCACCCCCGCGACCTCATATCGGGCACATGGGGGCGCGGGGGTGGGGCCGCGAGGTGCCCTGCTGAGCGCCGGAACAACCCGGTGACGATTGTGGTCATCGCGCTAGCGGTCACTCAGTCCTCCGAACAGATCTGTGGCCGCGCCGTCCGCCGTGCCCTTCGCCAGCACGTAGTACTCGGCGCCGACCAGCGGCTGCGCGATGTCGTTCGACAGCGCGTACCCGCCGTCCCACACAGTGACCTGCGTCGAGTGCGCGCGCAACGCCCGGCGCTTCGCCGTCAGGTGCTCGGACACGTCGATCACGGTGGTGATCTCCTCGTCCGGGGTCACCGGCAGCTCACCGGGCTCCGGCAGCCGGAACGACTCGGGAACGTTCTCCAGCGCCCTGACCCCGGCTTCGGTGGCGTCGCGGGACGTCACGGCGTAGAAGAGCCGCTCGACCTCGGACACCTGGGCGAACGCGGCGACCGTGATCTCGTGCGCGCGGATGTGGTCCGGGTGGCCATAGCCGCCGAACGCGTCGTAGCTCACGACGACCTGTGGCTTGACCTCGCGCAGGATCTCGACCAGCTGGGCGGTCTGCTCTTCCAGCGAGCCCTGGACGAACGCGCGCGGGTGGGCGTTGGACGGCACGTCGACCATGCCGGAGTCGCGCCACCTGCCGATGCCGCCGAGGAATCTGTGGTCGGTCACGCCGAGCGCGGCGCAGGCTGATCTCAGCTCGCCCACGCGGTACCCGCCCAGCTGGTCGGCGGCGTCGGCGGCGAGGTGCGCCAGCGCGGGCGGGATGATCTCGCCCTCTTCGCCCAGCGTGCAGGTGACGACAGTGACGTGCGCGCCGGCCGAGGCGTAGCGCGCGATGGTGCCGCCCGTCCAGAGACTCTCGTCGTCCGGGTGGGCGTGCACGAAGAGCAACCGTGGTGGGGCAGTCAGCGTCACCGGAAAAGAGTAAAGGCTGTGTTTAACGGCCCCGTCTCCGGAGGCCCGTGTTGTCGACGAAGGGAATGTTCCTCCACCTCGAGTGGAGGGACATTCCCTTCATCGTGAGCGTCAGACTACTGAGCGTTCCTCGGCGAAGTGGCACGCGGACAGCGTTCCGCCCGGTCCACCTCGCAGTTCGAGCTTCGGTTCCTCGGTGGCGCAGATGTCCTGGGCCTTCCAGCACCGCGTGCGGAACCGGCAGCCCGACGGCGGGTTGACCGGAGACGGCACGTCACCGGTCAGCACGATCCGCTGACGCTTGCGCTCCTGCTTGGGATCCGGCATCGGCACCGCGGACAGCAATGCCTGCGTGTACGGGTGCATCGGCCGGTTGTAGATGGCCTCGCGCTCGCCCATCTCGATGATCTTGCCGAGGTACATCACCGCGACGCGGTCGGAGATGTGCCGCACCACCGAGAGGTCGTGCGCGACGAACAGGTACGCGAGCCCGAGCCGTTCCTGCAGTTCCTCCAGCAGGTTCACGACACCGGCCTGCACCGAGACGTCCAAAGCGGACACCGGTTCGTCGAGCACGAGGAACCGCGGATTGAGCGCGAGCGCCCGTGCGATGCCGATGCGCTGCCGCTGTCCGCCGGAGAACTCGTGCGGGTAACGGTTGCGGTGCTCGGGGTTCAGACCCACGAGCTCCATCAGCTCGTTGACCCGCCGCTGCACGCCACCTTCGACACCGTGGATCCGCAACGGTTCCGCGATGATGTCGTTGACCTGCCACTTCGGGTTCAGCGACGCGTACGGGTCCTGGAAGACGATCTGGATGTCCTTGCGCAACGGCCGCAGCTGCTTGGCGCTCATCGACGTGAGCTCGCGGCCCTCGAACTTCACCGAGCCCGAGGTCGGCTTGTGCAGCTGCAGGATCGCGCGTCCGGTCGTGGACTTGCCGCAGCCGGACTCGCCCACGAGGCCGAGCGTCTCACCGGGGCGCAGCGAGAACGACACCCCGGACACGGCCTGCACCGTGCCGATGCTGCGGGGGATGATCCCCTTGCCCCGCACGGGGAACTCCTTGACGAGGTCGGTGACCTCCAACAGCGGAGCGGTCACTTCGCCTCCTCATCGGACAGATCGGACACCAGGGTTCCGTGCACGGCGGTCACTTCGAGGGACTCGTCGGGGTTGGCCGCGGCGAACGCCGCCGGGTTCTCCACCGTGCCGATCTCGTCGTGCAGGAACAGCCGCTGCGGCTGCTCGATCGTCGCCAGGTGCTCCCAGCGGTGGCAGCGCGTCGTGTGGTTCGGCGCGCCCGCCTCTTCCAGCAGCGGCTCCCACTCCTGGCACACGTCGGCGACGAGCGGGCAGCGCGGCGAGAACGAGCACCCGGTCGGCAGGTTCACCAGCGACGGAGGTGCGCCCTTGATCGGCGTGAGTCGTTTGCCCAAAGTGGACGGATTCGGGACGGAGCCCAGAAGTCCCACCGTGTAAGGCATCCGCGGCCGTTCGAAGACGTCGTCGACCGGGCCGGACTCGACCACGGTGCCGCCGTACATCACCTGCACGCGGTTGACCATGCCCGCGACCACGCCGAGGTCGTGCGTGATCATGATGATCGCCGCGTCGGTCTCGGACTGGATGCGCAGCATGGTGTCGAGGATCTGCGCCTGCACCGTCACGTCGAGCGCGGTGGTCGGCTCGTCGGCGATGATCACGCTGGGGTCGTTGATGATCGCCATCGCGATGACCACGCGCTGCCGCATGCCGCCGGAGAACTCGTGCGGGTACTGGGCCGCGCGCTTGTCCGGCTGCGGGATGCCGACCAGTTCCAGTGCGTCGACCGCCTTGGCCCACGCCGCCTTCTTGGAGACGTTGTGGTGCGCCCGGTAGGTCTCGGCGAGCTGCCACCCCACGGTGTAGACGGGGTTCAGCGAGGTCATCGGGTCCTGGAAGATCATCGAGATGTGCTTGCTGCGGAACGGCTGCATCTGCTTGTAGCTGCGGCCGTTCAGCTCCTCACCGCGATAGCGGATCGAACCCTCGATGATCGCGTTCTTGGGCAGCAGGCCCATGATCGCCATGGAGGACACCGACTTGCCGGAGCCCGACTCGCCGACGATCCCCAGCACGTCGCCGGAGTTGAGGTCGAACGAGACGTTGCGCACGGCCCGGACGTCGCCGTCGTCGGTGGGGAACGTGACCGAGAGGTCCTTGACCGAGAGCAGCGGCGAGGTGGTGTTGGAGGGCAGGAAGTCCTCCGACAGTTCGGAAACACTCGTCATCAGGCACGCACCTTCGTCTGCCTCGGGTCGAACGCGTCGCGCAGGCCGTCACCGATGAAGTTGACGGCGAGGGAGAGCGACACGAGCACGATGAACGGACCCCAGAAGAGCCACGGCCGGTTCAGGAACTGCCCGTAGTTCTCCAGCACGATCACGCCGAGCGAGGTGTCCGGAGGCTGAACTCCCAGGCCCAGGAACGAAAGCGCGGCCTCGGTGAGCACCGCGGTCGCGATCGCCAGCGTGGCGTTGACGGTGATGCTGCCGATCATGTTCGGCACGAGGTGCTTGAAGATGATCCGCGGCGTGGTGGCGCCGCACGCCCGCGCCGCCTCGATGAACTCCCGCTGGGACAAGGACAGCGTCTCACCCCGCGTGATGCGGGCGATCTGCATCCACGCGAACGCGGCGAGCACCAGCGCGACGACGTACCAGCTGCCGGAGAAGCCCTTCACGACGATCGCGGCGACCGCGATCTGCGGAATGATCAGCAGCAGGTCGACCAGCCGCATCAGCGCGGTGTCCACGAAACCGCGCAGATATCCGGCCAGCGCACCGAAGATCACGCCGATCGCGGTCGCGAGCGCGGCCACGATCAACGCGATCTGCAGCGAGTAGCCGGTGCCGCGCATGAGCAACGCCAGCATGTCCTTGCCGACCTGGGTGGTGCCGAGCGGGTGTGTGCCGCTCATCGGCTGGTACGCCTTGCTCGACACGTCCTCGAAGTCGTAGGTCCAGATCAACGGACCGATGAACGCGAACAGGATCAGGAAGACGAAGACACCGAAGCTCACCATGGCGAGCCGGTGGCGCAGGAAGCGCCGCAGGACGAGCTGCCCCTGCGTGCGGGTCTTGGTGGCGTCGAACTCGTGCGAGTCGGACTGGGGAGCGCTGTTCACCACGCCGCCCTCGGGCGCCAAGTTGATGTTAGCCAAGGCGAATCCTCGGGTCGAGGATGCCGTACACGACGTCGGCAACCAGGTTGAACAGCACGATGAGCGTCGCGGTGACCGCGAGCCAGCCCATCAGCATCGGCGGGTCGAACTGCCGCACGGAGTTCACCAGCAGCGTGCCCATGCCGGCCCAGCCGAACACGGTCTCGGTGATGATGGCGCCGGACAGCACGCCACCGAAGTTCAGCGAGAACAGCGTGGCCACGGGGATGAGCGCGTTGCGGAACGCGTGCCGGAAGATCACGCGGCTCTGCGAGATGCCCTTCGCCCGCGCGGTGCGCACGAAGTCCGAGTGCAGGATCTCCAGCATGGAGGCGCGTTCGAACCGGCTGTACGCGGCGAAGCTGATCAGCATCAGCGCGACGGTCGGCAGCAGGAACGTGCCGGTGTACTTGAAGATCACCTCGCCGAAGCTGCCGCTGAAGCCACCCGGCCGCGGACCCGCGGTGGTGAGCCAGCGCTCCAGCCCCATCGACTCCAGGACGTTGTTGAACTGGATGCCGTAGTTCTTCACGATGACCGCGACGCAGAAGATCGGCATCGAGAACATCAGGAACGCGGTGCTGGTGGCGAGGTAGTCGAAGATCGAGTACTGGCGCACGGCGGCGAGCACGCCGACCGAGACACCCAGGGTGAGAGCCAGGAGTTCGGCACCGATGACGAGCCGTCCGGTGGTCCACAGCGCGTCCGTGACGGCTGGGAAGACAGCGGTCTTGGCCTGCCCGAGGGCGATGCTCTGGCCCCAGTCACCGGACAGGAAGTCGGTGAGCCAGTTCCAGTAGCGGACGAAAACGGGCTTGTCCAGGCCGAGGGAGATCTCGGCGGCCTTGATGTCGGCTTCGGTGACGCCGGGCCGGAATCGCATCTCCGCCAAGGGGTTTCCGGCGGAGGCGACGAGGACGTAACAGGCGAAGCTGCCGATCAGCAGGATGGGTATGGAGATCAGCAGGCGCCGGATGATGTAGCGGATCACGGGCGGGCTCCTAGGGGGCAACCCGGCTCGGGCGGGGCCGGACTCGTGGTCCGGCCCCGCCCGGTCAGGCGTTGCGCACTTCAGCTATGGCGGTTACTTGGTCTGCCACTCGTTGGCGTTCCACAGCGCGCCGTAGTAGCTCTGGAAGTACACGCGGTCGAGACCCTTGAACGCCCACATGTTCGGCATCTGGAACAGCGGCAGCGAGCCGTAGGCGTTCGCGATCTCCTCGTCGGCCTTCTGGAAGTACTTGAGCGAGTCCGAGATCGAGGTCTGGGACACGCCCGACTTGAAGGCCTCGTCCGCGGCCGGAACGCTCAGGTTCTGCCAGTTCTGGCCACCGCCGGTCTCGTAGATCGACTTCTTCTCGCTCTTCAGCGGGCTGCCGGACCACGCGAACAGCGCGACGTCGTAGTCACCGGCGGAGACGCGCTCGTCGAGGAAGTTCGGATCGGTGTCGTCCTTGACCTCGATGCCGGCTTCCTTGCACTGACCCTGGATCAGCTCGACGGTCTGCTTGCGGCGCGGGATGTCGGTGTGGCTGATCCGGAAGGAGGCACGCACGCCGTCCTTCGCGAACACGCCGTCGGCACCCTGCGTCCAGCCCGCGTCGCCAAGGATCTTCTTCGCCGCGGCCGGGTCGCCCTTGGCCTTGTCGCCGTAGACGTCCTTGTAGCCCTCGTCCTTCGGGAAGAAGATCAGGCTGCCCAGCGGCTTGGCGTCGGACTGCACCTCGGTGATGAGCTTGTCGATGATGTCCTGGCGCTTGACGCACATGAAGAAGGCCTTGCGGACCTCTTCCTTGGCCAGCACCGGGTTCTTGAACTGCAGGTCGAGGTGCTCGAACGAGAGACCGGGACCGGCACCGAACGTGATGCCCTGGGGCTTCAGGCTCTTCAGCTTCGTGGCCGCGTTCGCGTCGGGCTGGGCCATGGAGTTGACGGCGACCTCACCGTTCTCCAGCGCCTGCGCCTGCGCGACCGGGTCCGAGACCGCCTTCAGGACGATCTTCTCAGGACCACCGGGCTTGCCGGCCCACTTGGGGTTGCGCTCCAGCGTCACCGACTGGTTCGGCTCGAAGCCGGTCAGGACGTACGGGCCCGCACCAGGCATGAGTTCCTTGGTGAAGCCGTTCCACTTCTCGTTCCAGAAGTCGGCGACCTTCTGCAGGTCGGCCGGCGGGCTGTCCTTCGTCAACTTGGTGATGTCGGCGAAGCCGGTCTGCTTCTCGACGATGTGCGCGGGAAGCACGTCGTTGTTGAACAGGCCGATGTAGTCCGGGTACGGCTCGGCGAACGTGCCGACGAACGTCTGGTCGTCCTTGCACTCGCCGGTCATCAGGTCGTAACCGGTGGTGCCGGCCGGCTTGAAGTACTTGCCCTTGTCGGCCTTCTTGGCCGCGTTGCTCTGCGTGAACCACGCCATGTAGAAGTCGTCGCAGTCCCAGGCCTCGCCGTCGGACCAGCTGACGCCCTTCTTCAGCTTCCAGGTGACGACCTGGGGAGACTTCGAGGTGACCTCGATGCTCTCCATGACGTCCTTGTTGAGGCTGAACTTGTTGTTGCCGTTCAGGATGTGCGCACCCGGCTGCACGAGGACCAGCGCGAACGTGTTGTAGGACTGGTTCGCGTCCTCGGTCGCGTTGTTGTACGAGGTGAACGGCTTGTCGGTCGTCACGACGATCTGGCCGCTCTGCTTCGTCTCCGGCGCGGTGTAGCCGTCCGCGGACTCGCCGCGCGCGGTAGCCATGTCCGCGATGGTGGCGTCGCCACCGTCGGCGTTGTTGCCACCGCCGCCGCCACCGCAGGCACCCAGCACGAGAGACGCGCTGGCGAGCAACGCGATCGCCGGAAGTGCTTTGGTTCTCCTCATTGACACGTGCCCTCCTAGCACTGGGCGGCCGAGGCCAAGTCGGCATGCACGCCCATAACCGAGATGTGCCATACGCGCCCCGAACCGGCACATCGTGGGCAGCACGGTAAGAACCCGGTGAGCCAGCGGTCACTACCTGAGAGGGCGATCGTGACCCAATGGAGACACCTTGTAGCGCGCCGCAATGGCCCGATTACCGGGCGAATGCGTTCGTTGACCGGGCGCCTTTAATTCTGTCAACAAGGGCGGCCGAACGTAGCAACGAGAGAACGGCCTTCGCAACGGGTTTTCCATCCCGTCGCTACTTGTCGAGCCTCCGCCATTCGGGCGCCCCGCTGAGCACTCCGGCGAGCGGCGCCCCGGTGTCGACACCGGACACCACCGTTGGCAGCACACCAAGAAGATCAACTACCTGGAACAACGGCAACGCGACGGCCTGGGCCTGCAGCTGCGGCTCGATCCGCGCGAGCGCGTCGGAGAGCAGGACCTTGCCGTTGAGCGCGGCATCGACGTCCGCCTGGATCGCCTGGTCGCAGAACCCGGCCGGGTTCGCGGGACTGGGCGTCCCTCCGTCAGGCGCGTCAGGCGCACACCCGTACAGACTCGCGAGCCCGGCCGCCGAGTCGCCCGCGTCGACGCGCGGCACGACGGCGATGTCGATGTCCTTCTCGAGCAGCTGCTTGTTGAAGAGCTCCTCGGCGTTGGGCGTGACCACCTCGGACGCGATCCCGCGCTCGGTCAGCTGCGCCTTGATCCGGTTCGCGAGCCCGTCGTACGGCTCGGCCTTCTCCGGCGCGGCGATCTTCAGCTTGAGCGGCTTGCCCGCCTTCTCCCACTGGTTCTGCGCGTTCCTGGCGTACCCGGCCGCCGTGAGGAGTTGGTCGGTCGCCGCCGGGTTGAGCGTGCCGCCCTGGATCGTCGCCTGGTAACCGGTGCGGCTGGGCGGGATCACGAACGAGTCGGCCCGGTACTGCGCACTGGGACCGCTCTGGGTGCCGGACGCGATGAGCGCCTCGCGATCGAGCGCGGCAACGATCGCCTTGCGCGTCGTGACGTCCTTGAGCTGCTCACTGGCCGGCCGGAGCAGGACCTGGACGACCTCGTTGCGCGGCACCGGCTTCGTCGTGAGGTTCTTGATCGCCTTGAGCAGGTTGACGTCCGCCGCGTCGGCCCTCAGCAGAGCCGCCTGGTTGTCGCCTTTGGACAGTGACTCGGCCATCGCGCTGTGGGTGGCCCGGCGGAGCACCACGCGGTCCAGCGTCGTCGGCGCCTCCCAGTACCTGTCGCTGCGCTCGAGCACCACCTCGCCCCGCGGTTCGTCCAGTGACCTGACCTGGAACGGACCGGCGGTGGCCGGGAACCCGGTGCTCAGAACGTTCGACCAGGTGCCAGGCGCGTCCTTGAGGAGGTGCGCGGGAAGGAGGTTCGCGAAGAGCGACCGCCAACCGGGAAACGGCTTGCCGAACGCGACCTCGACGACCTTGCCGCCTTCCCTGGCGCTGATGTTGTTGATGAGCCGGTAACCTGCCGGATCCACAACGCCGGGTTCGACGCGCATACGCTGCCACAGGTAGGAGAAGTCCTCGGCGGCGATGGGCGCGCTGTCCGACCAGCTCGCGTCCTTGCGGATCGTGTAGGTGACGGTGAACGGTTCGGCCTTGGTGACCTTGGCGCTCACCATCAGATTGCGGTCCAGTTCGGGGGCGCCGTCCGGACCGGTGCGGAACACGCTCGGGAGCAGGAGAGAACTCAGTGCCGTGGTGATCGGACTCTGGGCCGCCAGCGAATGCGGGTTGTAACCACCCGCCACGTCGTCGACGCCCACCACGATCTCGGTGACCTTCGGACCCGTCGTGGTGATGACCGGGGCCTCGGACTTGGGGACCAGGGGTGGCGGAGGCGTGTTCGTGCACGCCGCGGCTGTGCCGCACAGGACGGCGGCAGCCAGCACTCCCCCGAGTCGCCTCATGGTCCTCACATTGCCAGAAGGGTGGTAGTGGCGTTCGGGCAACCCAGGTTTTGTCACCCGCGCCACTTGATGGACGTCGCTGAGGTAGGGCGGGTTGCTCGTACGGTGGGTAGTACGGCTCACCTGGACGGGTGGTTCGGGGGTGGGGTCGGCTGGTTTTGGGCGATTGAAACGGGGCCGGCTTCGAGTGGTCCGGCTAGTGGCGTGTCGCAGCTATCTCTTGGGATGTGACAGTGAGGGTGATGCCGGCAGGCAGCCGCGCTTCGATCATGAAGATCGCGCTCTCATGGCTGCCAACTGCACGGTTGGCAGCAGTCGGGGTGATCAGCAAACGTTTGCGTCAGCATTTCTCTACCGCCAACTCGGCAGCGACGTGCATGAGAACGCGACCATCCGGGCTTTGGGAGATGAGCACCAGACCGCCCAGCCCCCTGCCCGGCTCAACGGAACACAACCAAGCCGCGACGCTCTGCTGGGGGCGTGTGGGGGTCGGTTTGGGGTGGCCGGTTCCAGTTCCAGCGGAGGGGCCGCCAATGCGGTTCGGTCACCTTGCGTAGGTGGTTGCGTAGGCATTAACGCGCGGGGTCATTTCATCGCCGCTTCGCGACGATTGAGATTGTGCGGTCGGGTTCCAGAATTACCGCTTCCCATCGCGGCATAGGTCTGTACGGCGCGTTTCGCATGGCCACGCACACTGCCTCGGCTTCCCCATTGGCCATGCGCGGCAGGAGGGCTGTCCGGCTCGTTTCGCATCGCGGTTTCGGGGTGCGCCTTGGCTCGCATCGCCGTCGCCGTCGCCGTCGCCGTCGCCGTCGCCCTGAGTGTCAGACCCGCCGCGTACGTTGGGTCGCGGGGGAACCTGAATCCAAGGGGACGCCTGCGCCAGCCTGCGCAGCGTTGCCGTGGCGGATGCTTGCCACCCCGAGCTGCCCCCGGACACGACGAAGGGCGGCCAGGCCACTGGCCCGGCCGCCCCTGTCAGGCGTTACGTCCGCTTGGCGGCGGAGATCAGCCGCGCTGCTTCAGGCGCGAGCGCTCGCGGCCTCGCATGTTCGCGTCCAGGGTGACCTTGCGGACGCGGACGACCTCCGGGGCGACCTCCACGCACTCGTCGAAGGCGCAGAATTCCAGGGCCTCTTCGAGGGAGAGCTTGCGGGGGCGGGCCAGGGTTTCCATCACGTCGGCCGTGGAGGAGCGCATGTTGGTGAGCTTCTTCTCGCGGCAGACGTTCACGTCGAGGTCTTCGGCGCGCGGGTTTTCGCCCACGACCATGCCCTCGTAGGTGTCGGCGCCGGGCTCCACGAAGAAGGTGCCGCGGTCGGCCAGCTGGATCATGGCGTAGGCGGTGACGGAGCCCGCGCGGTCGGCCACCAGGGAGCCGTTGTGGCGGGTGCGGATTTCGCCTGCCCACGGGGCGTAGCCCTCGGAGACGGCGTTGGCGATGCCCGTGCCGCGGGTTTCGGTCAGGAACTCGGTGCGGAAGCCGATCAGGCCCCGGGAGGGGACGACGTAGTCGAGCTTGATGCGGCCCGTGCCGTGGCCCGACATGTTCTCCATGCGGCCCTTGCGGTTCGCCAGCAGCTGCGTGACGGCACCGAGGTGCTCCTCGGGGCAGTCGACGGAGAGGCGCTCGAACGGCTCGTGGACCTTGCCGTCGACGGTGCGGGTGACGACCTGGGGCTTGCCCACGGTCAGCTCGAAGCCCTCGCGGCGCATCTGCTCGACCAGGATGGCCAGGGCCAGCTCGCCTCGGCCCTGGACCTCCCAGGTGTCCGGGCGCTCGGTCGGGAGGACGCGGACGGACACGTTGCCGACCAGCTCGGAGTCCAGGCGGGACTTCAGAAGCCTTGCCGTCAGCTTGGTGCCGCCGTTGCGGCCGGCCAGCGGGGACGTGTTCACGCCGACCGTCATCGAGATCGCGGGCTCGTCGACCGTGATGCGCGGCAGGGCCTCGGGGGCGTCGGCGTCGGCCAGCGTGTCGCCGATCGTGATGTCCGGGATGCCGGCGATGGCGACCAGGTCGCCCGCGCGGGCGACCTCGGCGGGCATGCGGTCGAGGGCCTCGGTGATCAGGAGCTCGGTGATGCGGACCTTCTGCGGCTCGCCGTCGGCGCGGCACCAGGCCACCGTCTCGCCCTTGCGCAGGGTGCCGCGGTGGATGCGGCACAGCGCGATGCGGCCGAGGAACGTCGAGGCGTCGAGGTTCGTGACGAGGGCCTGCAGCGGGCCGTCGACGTCGACGGTCGGGGCCGGGATGTGCTCGAGCAGCACCTTGAACAGGGTGTCGAGGTTCTCCTCGTCCGGCAGGCCGCCGTCCTCCGGCTGGTTCAGCGACGCGCGGCCGGCGCGGGCCGAGGCGTAGACGACCGGCAGGTCCAGGACGGACTCGTCGGCGCCGACCTCGGTCGCCAGGTCGAGCAGCAGGTCGTGGGCCTCGTCGACGACCTCGGAGATGCGGGCGTCGGGGCGGTCGACCTTGTTGACCAGCAGGATCACCGGCAGGCCCGCGGCCAGCGTCTTGCGCAGCACGAAGCGGGTCTGGGGCAGCGGGCCCTCGGAGGCGTCGACGAGCAGGACGACGCCGTCGACCATCGACAGGGCGCGCTCGACCTCACCGCCGAAGTCGGCGTGGCCGGGGGTGTCGACGACGTTGATGATCACGTCGCCTTCCGGCGTGTGGCGGCGCACAGCCGTGTTCTTGGCGAGGATCGTGATGCCCTTCTCACGCTCGAGCTCGCCCGAGTCCATGACCCGGTCGACGAGCTCGGCACGCGCGGAGAAGGCGCCGGACTGGCGCAGCATGGCGTCGACCAGAGTGGTCTTGCCGTGGTCGACGTGCGCGACGATCGCGACGTTACGCAGGTCAGTGCGCGTCTGAAGGGCGGACGCGGTGGCCGTGGGCACGCAGAACTCCTAGAGCTTCGAAGGCGTTGGAGGGGCTCGCGCCGGACACGTCGATGCGCACAGCCGTACACCAGAGTACCGGCCGCGTCGGCATTACCACACAAGAGTGCCTAGTGAAGTGAGCCTCACCTACTCTAGCGACACGTGTCGGAGTGGAGTGCAGCCAGTGGGTAAGAAGCTCAAGAAGAAGTGTTGCCGGTCGAAGCCGCAGTGCAAGCGGTGCCCGGTTCCCTTCCTGCTCAAGGAGCGTGACAAGGCCCGCAAGAAGGCCGCGAAGAAGGCGGCGAAGGCAGCCAAGAAGGCCCTGAAGGCCGCTTGAGCGCCAGGGCGTACGTCGACAGGGCACTCGACCTCCTCGAGCAGCACTCGATGGAGAAGGCCGACTGGCCCGCGTTGCGTGCGCAAGCTCACGTCGCCACGGCGGACGCCCGCACTCCCGAGGACACTCACGACGCGATCCGCCAGGTGATCGCCGCGCTCGGCAACCCGCACACCCACCTGGTCACGAGCCACCTCAGGGGCTCGCCACCGGCGCTGACCGTCCCGACCGGCGGTCTCGCGACGGCCAACCAGACGTTCCCGCTGCCCGACGGCGCGCGGCTGGCGATCACGATGGCGTACCTTGCCGATCGCACCGGCCGCACCTACGGCAACGAGCCGATCGCTCCGCAGACACCGGTCTCGAACTCGAACACCACCGAAGATCGCGTGCTCGACGCCGCGCTCGCGTGGCTGGCCGAACAGCGTCAGCGCCGCAGCACGGTGAGCAGCTCCCGTGCGTCGGCCACGACCTTCGCCTGTTCGCGTCGCTCCGCCGCCGCCAGCGCCTCACGCGCGTCGGCAACGGAACGGGTGAGGTGCGCGCGGACCAGCAACGCACGGGCGTGGTCCATGAGGTTGTCCGACTCCTGGATCTCCGCCAGCACCTCGTCGATCAGCTCCACCGAGCCGGTCGCCCGCGCCAGCAGGATCGACGCGGTCGTCACGCCGGGCCCGTAACCGATCTTGCGGCCGAGTTCGACGGCGGCACCGGCGTGCTCGGCCGCCTGGTCCGGCTCCAGCACGGCCATCGCCACCAGGCCGTCGATCTTCGCCTTGACGTGCTCGGACACCTCCGCCACCTCGAAGCACCACCGCGCTGCCGCCAGACCCTCCGCCACCTCACCGCGTTCGGCGTGGATGCGGGCGAGGCTCGCCAGCGCGTTGGCCAGCGCGCGCTGCTGGCTCTGGCCGTCGAGCAGCCGCACCGCCTCGGCGGAGCTCTCCAGCGCGAGGTCGAGCTCACCCAGTTCGAAGTAGCAGACGGCCAGGTTGTCCATCATCAGCGCTCGGTGGTTGTCGAGTCCGAGCCTCTTGCCGATCTCGACGCACTCGCGCGTGTACTCGGCGGCTTTGCGCAGCTCACCCCGTGTGCCGTAACAGATGGCGATGTTGCCCAGCGCGGTCACGGACCCGCGCTCGTCGCCCAGCTCCCGCCGCAACGCCAGCGTCTTGGTGAAGCGGTCGATCGCCTCGTTGGTGTCTCCCATTTCGAGGAGCACGATCCCGGCGGCGTTGTGGATCATGGCCACCGCCGCCTTCGTCTCCGCGAGCTCCATCGCCTCGGTGAACCGGAGCATGGCCTCGGAGTACGCGCTGCGGTTCCAGCAGGACATGCCGAGCCCGAACAGCGCCGCCGCCTGTCCCGAACGGTCGCCCGCTGCCCGCGCGGTGCGGAGCGCCGCGGCGAACACCAGCGCGTTGTCGATCTCGAACCGGCCGACGTAGAGGTGGATGCGCAGGACGTCGGCGAGCTGCTGGGAGTAGGGCGACGGTGCCGCGATCGCCGCGGCGACGAGGTTCGAGTGCTCCTCCTCCAGCCACGCGGCCGCGTCGTCGCGGCCGGTGAACTCGAGGCCGGGGCCGTCGAGGTCGGGTTCGGTCAGCAGCTTGGTCTCCGGCACGACCAGGCTGATGGCCTTGAACGCGGTCCGCAGGTACCACCCGTACAGCTGGAGGAGCCCGGCCTCGTCGTCACGGTCCGCGGTTGCGGCGGCGTACAGCCTGATCAGGTCGTGCAGGACGTACCGCTCGCCGATGTGGTCGACGAGCCCGGCGCCGACCAGTTCGCCCAGCTGACGTTCCGGATCTCCATCCGCGAGCGCGGTCGCGGCGTCGAGGCCGAGGTCGGCGCCGGGTGGCAGGCCGAGCAGCCGGAACATCCGCTTGGCCGCGCCCGTCAACGCGCGGTAGGACAGCTCGAACGCCGCCCGCACCGCCTTGTCGCCGTCGATCTCCAGTACGTCGAGCCGGTCGCCGCGCAGTTCGGCCAGGTAGTCCTCGATGTGTCCGTGCGCGACGTTGGCACCCGCGATGCGCAACGCGAGCGGCAGGTGCGCGCACAGCCGCACCAGCTCGGCGCGCTCCTCGGCGGTCCCGCCGACGTGCATGCTCACCAGCAGGTCGTGCGCGGCGTCGTCGGAGAGCACGTCGAGGCGCAGCTGGCCGGGCAGGTCGTGGCGGCTGGTGACGATCGCGAGGCAGCCGGGGGTCTCCGGCAGCAGCGGTTCGACGAGGTCCTCGGTGGCGTTGTCGAGCACGACCATGACCCGCTTGCCGGCGAGCTCCGCTCGGTACATCTCGATCTGGGCGCCCAGCGCGGACGGGATCGCCGCTTGCGGCACGCCCAGCGCCCGCAGGAAGCCGCTCAGCGCCTGCTCCACCGTCACCGGCGGACCCGAGGCGAACGCGCGGAGGTTCACGTAGAGCTGGCCGTCGAAGTACCGCTCGCGCAGGCGGTGGGCGAGTCGGACGGCCAGGGCGGTCTTGCCGACACCGGGCGCGCCGGTGATCGCGACGACCCCGTCCCCCGTTCGCTCCAGCCGCTCGATCTCGCGTTCGCGGCCGACGAAGTCCGGCAGGTCGGCGGGTAGCTGACACGGTCCCGGCGTGCGGACCTTCAGCCGGTAGCCGGACGCGTCGGTGACGATCTCGTCCGGGATGGCCCTGCGCAAGCGTTTCACCAACGTGCGCAACGCGGGCAGCCGTTGCGCCGGCACGTCATCGCCCCAGACCTCGCGGATCAGGTCCGCGAACAGCACGGGCTCGTTCGGACGGGCAGCCAGGGCGCGGTGCAACACGCGGAGCTTGCCGGACGTCTCGGTGGCCACGACCCGATCCTAGGCGCGAACATCACCCGCGATCGCGTGCCCGACACCGCGATCGCACGGCTCGCGCGAAGGCCTCAGTGCTGCAGCACGGCCTCGTTCAGCTTCACGAGCTCGGGCGCGGTCCGCGTCGCCTCGAACTCGCAGATCTCGTACGTGACCAGTTTCTGCTCGGCCCACGGGTCCGTGGCGAGCAGCGCTTCGAGCCTGCCGCGGGGCATGGGCCGCGTGATGATCACGCCGCCGGTCCTCGGCACCTGACGCCCTGACGCGAGGAACAAGCCCCGCTCGTACTGCTTCTCGACCCACGCTCGGTGGTCGGGCAGGGCGTAGTCGATCTGTTCCAGTGGCGCGGCGTACTTCAGCAGCACGATGAACATCCTTCAACGGTAGTCCTATACTGCTGATCGTGCGCACTCTGAACACCTTCTGGTGGGCCGCTTTCAGGCGGCCGGAGTAGCTGTGCGTTGACACGACCACAGGCCGCCCGAGACGGGCGGCTTTTTTGTGCGTTTCGTCCGGGCGGTCCTTCACGGAAGGACCAACGATCATGATCCGCTTGTCGGCCATCACCCCGTCCGGCCAGGTTCACCTGGGCAACTACCTCGGGGCGCTGCGCACGTGGGCGCGTGAGGGCACTGAGGACGACGTGTACTTCATCAGCGACCTGCACGCGATGACGTCGTCGCACAACCCGCAACGCCTCCGATCCATGACGCGGGAGCAGCTCGCCGTTCTCGTGGCGTCCGGCATCGACCCGGCGAGCGTGTGCGTGCAGAGCGACCTGATCCGCGAGCTGGGAGCGCTCAACTGGGTCCTGGAGTGCACCTGTACGTACGGCGAGGCCGCGCGCATGATCCAGTTCAAGGAGAAGTCGCTCGGCCGCGAGTCCGTGCGCCTCAGCCTGCTCACCTATCCGGTGCTGATGGCGGCAGACATCCTGTTGCAGGGCACGGCCGAGGTCCCGGTGGGCGAGGACCAGCTCCAGCACGTCGAACTGGCCCGCGCGCTCGCCCGCCGCTTCAACAACGCGTACGGCGAGGCGTTCATCGTCCCGACGGCCGTGGTGCCGAAGGTGGGCGCGCGCATCAAGGACCTGGCGGACCCGGCGCGCAAAATGGACAAGTCCGCACAGAACTCCACGGGCGTCGTGTTCGTCCTCGACGAGCCGGACCTGGTGCGGCGCAAGGTCCGTCGTGCCGTGTCATCCACCGAGGGCATCGCGAACCTGACCGAGATCCTCACCTCCTGCACCGGCAAGGATCCCGAGGACTACACGAGCAGGTTCGCCGACCTCAAGAACGTCGTGGCCGAAGCGGTGATCGAGGAACTGCGCCCGGTCCGCGACCGCACGCTGGAGCTCCTCGCCGATCCCGCGGAACTGGACCGCATCCGTTCCGCGGGCGCGGAGAGGGCCCGCGAGCGCGCGCAGCACCGCCTGAACGCGGCGCTGCGCCTCTCCGGGCTCACGTGAGGAGCGCCTGAAGGGCAGGCACCAGCACCCGGTCGGCCGGCAGCCAGTCCACGCCGGGCAGCTCGTCGGCGGTGAGCCACCGGACAGCGTTGTGCTCCAACGCTTCCGGCTCACCGCCGCCGAGCTGAGCCGCGTGGATCCGCAGGATCATGTCCTTCTTCAACGGCACGTCCGGCCCGACCTGCTCACCGACCACGACGGACACACCGAGCTCTTCCACGCACTCGCGTGCCAGCGCCTCTTCCGGCTTCTCCCCGTCCTCGACGCGTCCGCCCGGCAGTTCCCATTGCCCCGCATGGCTTTCGGGGTAGGCACGCTGCTGGGCCAGCAACCGTCCATTCCGGACGATCGCCGCGCCGACCACGATGCGGGCCTCCGTCAGTTCCCGACACCGCCGCGCCAGCAACGCCGACCGCTTCTCCAGCACCCGCAACGCCATACCTCGCCCCACGGTGACGTCCGCGAACCGGCCGACCACCCCGCCCACGGTCGTCCACCCGACCCGGTCGACCACCATCGTCCCGGCCCCGGTGACCACGAGATCGGTGTGCAGCTGGAGAAAGTCCCCCGCCGCCGACACCCCGGACAGGTCAGCCCGCGTCACCGTCAGCTCGACCCCGAACGGTCCGGTGAGCACGTCCCCGAGGCACAACAGGCTCCCGGGCACCTTCACCCCGAACCCGGTGATCAGCGAGGTGTCCAGCAGGGCACCGGCAACAGCGGCAACAGGCGCGTCGACCAGCGCCGACGCTCGCAACTCAGGCACCTGCGCTGCCTACCAGGACGGCCAGCGAATCTCAAAACGCGCACCACCGGCAGGTGACTCCGCAGCCCGCACCGACCCGCCCCTCCGTTGCACGAGATGCGCCACCAGCGCGAGCCCCAGCCCGAACCCGCCCGACCGCCGTCCACGATCCTCTTCGACCCGGTAGAACCGGTCGAAGACCTTCGCCCGGTGCTCGACGGGAATCCCGTGCCCGTCATCGTCCACGAGCAACCGCACGTCCCGCCCGACCGGCGCGAGCGTGAGGGTGATCGTCGAGTACGCGTACCGAGCCGCGTTGCGCAGCAGGTTGTCCAGCACCAGCTCGACCTCGGACTTCGTTGCCCGCACCAGGCACGCCGACGGCGGTGCGGTCAACCGCACCAGCAACTCGGTGCCGAGCCGCTCGATGGCCGCCTCGGCCTCCAGCACCAGGTCCACGGCCTCGGCCCGCGGCGGCGCCCCGGTGTCGGCGCGAGCGAGGATCAGCAGCGAGTCCACCAGCGCGCTGAGCCGGATCGACTCCTCGACGACCGACTCCAGCACCTCGATCGAGAAGTCCGGGTCCGGGTGCGCCACAGCCACTTCGGCCTGCGCCCGCACCGACGCCACCGGCGACCTCAACTCGTGCGCGGCATCCCCGGTGAACCGCCGCAGCCGATCCGACGCCTCGTCCCGCCTGGCCAGCAACGCGTTGAGCGCCTCGGCCAGTGCCTGCAACTCGTCCCGCGACGGCGGCACCGGCAGCCGCTCCCCGTGCGGCAACTCCCCCGCCGCCACCCGCATCCGTTCCACGGGCCGCAACGACGACCGCACCGCCAGCCACGTGGCGATCCCGACCAGCCCGGCCACCAGCACCGCCGCGACGGCCAGCCACCGCGACCCCAGCGTGTTGGCCTTCTCGTACCCGAGCAGCGTGCTCCCGTACACCTCCAGCCGAGGCGTGCCGTCCGCCGCGAACACCACCCGCCCGCGCCACCGGTGCGCGGAGGCCCCCTCCAACCTCAGCACCGGCTCGCCGCTCCGCAGCGTCCGGATGTCCTGCGCCGTCAACGGAAGCGGCTCCCCACCGTCCACCGGCACCCCGGACACGTCCAGCAACCGCGGCTCGGCCTTCTCCAGTTCCTGGTCCACCGCGGTGATCTGGATGAACCCGATCAACGCGGGCGCCAGCCCCGTGAACGCCAGCAGGCACAGCAACGCCACCCCGGTGGCCACCACGGTGATCCGGAAGCGCAAGGTGCGCCGCAACCACCAGCGGCGAGGATTCACCTGTTCCCCAACGCACTGTCCAGATCCGGGGTGGACGCGATGTACCCGTGTCCCCGCACGGTCCGCACCACTTCCCCGGCCCCCACGGCCTCCAGCTTGCGCCTGAGGTACCCCACGTAGACCTCGACCGCGTTCCGGGTAGCGGCCTGCTCGTCTCCCCACACGGCCCGCAGCAACTCGTCCTTGGTCACCACCGACCCGGCCCGCGAGGCCAGCACGTCCAGCACCGCGTACTCCCGAGGGCTCAGCGACACGTCAGCCCCACCCCAGCTGACCTCCCGCAACCCGCGGTCGATGACCAGACTCCCCAGCGTCAGCCTCCGCCGCGCCCCACCCCCGCGCCGCAACAGCGCCCGTACCTGCGCCACCAGCACCACGAAGCTGAACGGCTTGACCAGGTACCCATCGGCCCCGAGGTCCAGCCCGTCGGCCTGGTCGATCTCCCCGTCCTTCGCCGACACCATCAACACCGGCGTCCGCACCCCGTCGGCCCGCATCCGCTGCAACACCCGGTACCCCGACAGCCCCGGCAACATGATGTCGAGCAGCACGACGTCGAACGCCCCGGTCAACGCCACCTTCAACGCCGTGGGCCCGTCGGCGGCCGTGACCACTTCCATCCCCTCGGCCGCAAGCCCACGCTCCAACGCCCGACGCACGCCGACTTCGTCGTCCACGACCAGCACCCGAGGCTTCACACCGCACAGCATGACGCGCACCGCTCCCAGCCGCCCGCAAGATCTCAGCCGACTCTCAGCAATCGTGCTGAAACAGGCACAAAACCGCAGGTAGAGGTAGTCTCAGCACCATCTCAGCTACCCCACCCCAAGCTAGACGTACAAGCCCTTGGAGGAGGGGACAGGAATGAACAAGCGAAAGGTGACCCTGGCCGTGGCAACGGCCGGTGTGCTCACCGGCGCGGCAGGCCTGAGCCTGCTAGCCATGCCAGCAGGCGCGGGCCAGCCACCATCCCTGCCGGACGTCTCGGCGGAGTCACTCGTGGAACAGGTCATGACCGCCAAGCCGGGCGCGTTCGGCGGCACCGTGGAGGTCGACAACAAGCTCGGTCTCCCGTCGATCGCCGAGATCCCGCAACTGGCTGACGGCAAGCACAGCGCGCGGATCTGGACCGACGGCAACGGCAAGCTGCGGCTCGCCCTGCCGAACGGCCAGTCCGAGCAGACCATCGTGGACGACGGCAAGACCACCTGGTCGTGGAACTCGAAGGACAACGAGGTCACGAAGTCCGAGCACAAGGACTCACCGGAGCCGAAGGAGTCCACGGGCGAGAAGGCGATCGACCCGGCCACGGCGGCCAAGGAGATCGTCACCAAGACCAAGGAGTTCAGCGACATCACGGTCGACGGCACCGCGAGGGTCGCGAACCGTGCCGCCTACGAACTGGTGCTGACCCCGAAGCC
Source organism: Lentzea nigeriaca (assembly GCF_016907955.1). Lineage (GTDB taxonomy): Bacteria > Actinomycetota > Actinomycetes > Mycobacteriales > Pseudonocardiaceae > Lentzea > Lentzea nigeriaca. The sequence continues at coordinate 224,463 of NZ_JAFBCX010000008.1, forward strand.
CACGGAGAAGACCCTGATCCGCGAGGTCAGGATCGCGGTCGACTCCGAGCTGAAGATGCCGCTGAGGGTCGCGGTCCTCACCAACGGCGCGTCGGAACCGGCGGGCACGGTCGGCTTCACCCAGATCAACGTCGGCCCGCAGGACGCGAAGCTGTTCGAGTTCACCCCGCCGGCGAACGCCAAGGTCACCACCCCGGAGGCCAAGGAGGCGCAGGCCCGCGAGCAGCTGCCGGAAGCAGGACTGGAAGCGGCCCTGCAGGGCAAGGACCCGCAGATCTTCGGCACCGGCTGGGACTCGGTGATCGGTGCGCGGATCCCGGCGGACGCCATGACCCAGGTGCCGACAGAGGCGCAGGGGCTGGTCGACCGGTTCACGAAGAAGGTCAGCGGCAGCTGGGGTAGCGGCAAGCTGTTCACCACGAAGGTCGCCACGATCCTGATCGCGGACGACGGCCGGGTGGTCGCGGGTGCCGTTCCCGAGCAGGTGCTGTTCGACACGATCGGACAGGTGAAGTGACCACCTCGACCAGCGCGCCGGTGACAGCACCAACGCAACAGGCTGTCGCCGCGCGGACCAGGGGTCTGCGCAAGGAGTACGGGAGCACGGTCGCCGTCGACCGCGTCGACCTCGAGCTGCCGGAGGGGGCCGTGCTCGGCATGCTCGGCCCCAACGGGTCGGGCAAGACGACGACGATCCGGATGCTGCTCGGGTTGGTGCGGCCCACGCAGGGGGAGATCGAGCTGCTGGGCCGGCCGTTGCCGGACGGTGCCGAGCAGGCGCTGCCGCACGTTGGCGCGCTGGTCGAGGGTCCGGGGTTCCACCCGTTCCTGTCGGGGCGGGAGAACCTCATCAGGTGCGCCGCGTTCGAGCCGCTCCTCGAGAAGCGCCGGATCAAGCAGGCCGTCGAGGACGCGCTCGAACGCGTCGGGCTCGCGCAGGCCGCGCACCGCAGGTACCGGGGGTACTCGCTCGGCATGAAGCAACGTCTCGGCCTGGCCGCGGCGTTGCTCGTGCCGCGCAAGCTGGTCGTGCTCGACGAGCCGACCAACGGCCTCGACCCGGCAGGCACCAGGGAGATCCGCAGGATCATCGCGGAGCTGCACGACCGGGGCACCACGGTGCTCGTCTCCAGCCACCTGCTGAGCGAGGTCGAGGCCACCTGCACGCACGTCGCGGTGCTGCACCGCGGAACCGTTGTGGCGCAAGGTGAACTGACCGAGCTGCTGCAGGCGGGCGGCTCGGCGCTGCAGGTCGTCACCCCGGACGTGGAGAAGGCGCTCAGCTCGCTGCGCCAGGCCAAGATCTCCGCACGACCGCTCGGCGAGGGCCTCCGGGTCGAGCTAGCGGGAACGTCGGCGCCGCAGGTGATCGAGACGCTGGTGCAGGCCGGCGTCGGGGTCTACGAGGCGACGCGGTGGAAGACGGGCCTGGAGGAGCTGTTCGCGCGGCTCACCGAGGCCGAGGAGGCCGAGCGCGGAATGTCCGCTGTGGACACGCTGGACGGGGGGCCGCGATGATCACGCGTCAGTTCGGTTCCGAGGTGCGCTGGATGCTGCGCAGGCCGCGGACCATCATCGGCCTGTTCGGGCTCGTCCTCGTGCCGATCATCATCAGCTTCGGCATCTGGACCGCGGGCGACGGAGGCGGCGGCCCAGGGCTCGCCGCGATCCTGCAGGGCAACGGCATGGTCGTGCCGATCTTCACCCTGTTCCTGTCGCTCAACCTGCTGCTGCCGCTGGTGGCGTCGATCTGGGCTGCGGACGGACTCGCGGGCGAGGCGCAGCACGGCACGTTGCGCGGGCTGCTCGTCGCACCGGTGTCACGGGTGCGGCTGCTGTTCGTGAAGCTCTTCGGCCTCACCGCGATGTCGCTCTTCGCCGTCACGCTGATGGCGGTCGTGGGCATCATCGCCGGCACCGCGTTCCTGGGCACCAACGGCATGATGACGTTGTCCGGCACCACGCTCTCGACCGGACAGGGCCTGCTGCGCATCGCCTTGTTCGTCGTGCTGGTGACGTTCCAGATGGTGTCGATCGGCGCGGTCGCCCTCGCCGTCTCGTCGACCACCGAGCACCCGCTGGTGGTGCAGGCGGCGACGATGACGACGATCATCGTGTTCCAGGTGCTGGGGCAGTTCTCGTCGCTCGACTGGCTGCACCCGTTCCTGATCACGACCGGCTTCCCCGGCCTGATCGACGTGATGCGAGACCCGATCCCGCTCGGCCAGATCTGGGACAGCACGCTGCTCGCGGGCTGCTACCTGCTGATCGGCACGGGCCTCGCCGCGATGCGCCTGATCACCAAGGACAGCTAGTAGAGCGTCGCGGCTTGGTTGTGCTCCGTTGAGTCGGGCAGGGGGCGGTCTGGTGCTCATCACCGAAACCCCGGATGGTCGCGCTCTCACACACGTCGCTGCCGAGATGGCGGTAGAGAAATGCCGACGCAAACGTTTGCTGATCACCCCAACTGCCGCCAACCGTGCAGTTGGCAGCCATGAGAGCGCGATCTTCATGATCGAAACGCGGCTGCCTGCCGGCATCACTCTCTCTGTCACATCCCAAGAAATAGCTGCGACACACTACTAGTTCTCGATGAACGGCTCATCTGTCCACCTCACGTGGACAGATGAGCCGTTCATCGATTTCGGCTAGCGGAACCCGCCCTCGCTGTTGATCACCTGACCGGTGATCCACTCGGCGTCGTCGGTGCAGAGCCAGGAGACCAGCCGGGCGGCGTCGTCCGGCTGGCCCCAGCGGCCCAGCGGCATCCGCTCCCGCACCCACTCGTGCGCCTCCGGCGACGCGTAGCCGGTGTCGGTCGGGCCGGGGTTCACGGCGTTGATCGTGATCCCCTGCCTGATCAGGTGGTGCGACAACGTCGACATGATCCCGGTCAGCGCACCCTTCGACGCCGCGTACGCGACCTCGTTCGGCATCGGTCCGAGGTTCTGCCCGGACGTCATGAACACGACCCGTCCGCCCTTCGCGCCGTCATGCTGACGCGCAAACGCCTGCATCAGCAGGATCGTCGACCGCGTGTTCACGGCGTAGTGCCGGTCGAGCATGGCCGCGTCCAGCTCGCCCAACGGCCCGTCCGACCCGCTCATCGCGTGGTTGCACACCAGGATGTCGACGCGTCCGTACGCCTCCACCGCGGCCGCCATCAACTGGTCCGGCGCATCCGGCACCGTGAGGTCGGCGCCCAGGTGCTCCACCCGGCCGTCGATGCCCGCGATCACCTCGTCGATCGAGTCCGCGCCCCACGGCTGCGCCTCGTCCGCCGCCACATGGTGCTGCACGAACAGATCCGCACCCAGCCCCGCCAGCCGCCGCGCGATCGCGTACCCGATGCCCTGCCGCCTGCTCACCCCGGTGACGAGCGCGACTCGTCCATCAAGAAATCCCATAGGACGCCCAGCTAACCGATGCGAGCGACGCCGTCCAAGTCAATTTCGAGCCGCACCCGGTCGCCGACCTCGGTCATCGGCCCGACCGCCTCGTACTCCTCGCCGTCGATCTCCACGAGCAACCGCACGTGATCACGTCGATGCACCCGTTCCAGGACAATGCCTTCGAGCGGCCCCGACGGATCCACCCGCAACGCCGTGGCACGCAACCCGACCCGTCCGGAATCCAGCCCCACGAACGAGCCGGGCACGAACTTGTTGCATCCCAGGAACTTCGCGGTCTCCACGTCGACCGGCGACGACCACACCTCGGCGGGCGGGCCGACCTGCACGATCCGGCCGCGCGACATGATCGCCACCCGGTCGGCCAGCGTGAACGCCTCGTCGTGGTCGTGCGTCACCACCAGCGCCGTCGTGGCCGCCTCCCGCAGCAGCCGTGCCAGATCGACGGCCAGCTGTTCGCGTAACGCCCTGTCCAGCGCCGACAACGGCTCGTCCAGCAGCAACAACCGCGGCGAAGGCGCCAGCGCCCGCGCCAAAGCGACCCGTTGCTGCTCACCACCGGACAGCTGCGTCACACGCCGGTCCGCGTAGCCCTCGAGCCCGACGAGCTCCAGCAGCGACAGCACCCGCTTGTCCCGCTCTTCGCGGTCCACTGCCCGCATCCGCAGCCCGAACGCCACGTTGCCCGCCACCGACCGGTGCGGGAACAGCTGCCCGTCCTGGAAGACCAGCCCGAACTCGCGCCGGTGCACCGGCACTCCGTCGAGATCGGCCGAATCCCACCGCACCGCGCCGGAAGACGGCTTCTCCAGGCCCGCGATCGTGCGCAGCAACGTCGACTTCCCGCACCCGGACGGCCCGAGCAACGCCACGATCTCGCCGTCCGCCACCGAGAGCGACACGTCCGACACGGCCGCCGTCTGTCCATAACGGACGGTGATCGAGTCCAGCTCCAGCGCCATCAGAACTCCCCGCTGCTCGGCACGCGCAACCGCTCGATCAGCAGCACGCACCCGACCGTGACGACCATCAGCAGCGCACACGCCGCGTAGGCCATCTGGCTGTTCAACTCCCCCGGCCGCGACATCAGCCGCGCGATCACCACCGGCAACGTCGGCGCGTCCGGCCGCGCCAGGAAGCTCGTGGCCCCGAACTCCCCCAGCGCCACCACGTACCCGAACCCGGCGGCCGCCGCCAGCGACCGTCCGGCCAGCGGCAGATCCACTTCACGCCACACGCGCAGCGGCGAGGCCCCGAGCGTCGCCGCCGCCTGCCGCAGCCGTTCGTCGACCGCGCGCAACACCGGGAGCACCATCCGCACGATCAACGGCGTCACCACCAGCGCCTGCGCCAGCGGCACCAGCAACGGCGAAGTCCGGAAGTCGCCCGGCAAGGCGTCCATCGTCACCAGGTAGCCGAAACCGACCGTCACCGCGGACACCCCGAGAGGCAGCATCAACGCGGTGTCCAGCACCTCGGCGATCCGGCCGCCGGACCGCCGCAACCCGATCAGCACGACAGCCGAGAACACCCCGACCACCAACGCCACCACGGTCGCGTCGAAGGCCGTCCGCACCGAGTTCACGGCCGCGTCGAGACCGGTCACCGCCAGCGTCCCGCGGTCACCGCGCGTCGCCAGAGCCGCGTACCCGGCGAAGCTCCATCCGTCCCGAGTGGACAGTGACCGCGTGATCAGCCCGACCACCGGCGTCAGCAACGCCGCCACGACGGCGAAGGCCGCGAACACGACGTACCACTCACCGCCGGACGGCCGTCTCGCCAGCTCTTCCCTGCCGCGCAACGACAGCGCCGTCTCGCGCCGGCGCCGGGCCACCCCGCCCAGCACCAGCACGGCGAGCACGGCGGTGAACTGCAGCAACGACAGCGCGGCCGCCCCGGACAGGTCGAACAGCTCGACGGTCCGCAGGTAGATCTCGGTCTCCAGCGTCCGGTAGCGCGACCCGCCCAGCACCAGGACCACACCGAAACTGGTGGCGCAGAACAGGAAAACGACCGCGGCGGCCGACCCGATCGCGGGCGCCAACGCCGGCAGCACGACCGACAGGAACGCCCGCGGCCGAGAGGCCCCGAGCGCCCTGGCAGCGTCCTCAGCCCGCCGATCCGTGTGCGCCCACAGCCCACCAACGGTTCGCGCGACCACGGCGACGTTGAAGAACGCGTTCGCCAGCACGATCGGCAGCACCCCGCCGTCCGGCCAGAACGTCCGGAACGCGAGGCCCACCACCACGGTCGGCAGCACGAACGGCACCATCACGGCGGCCCGGATCACACCGAGCCCGCGAAGACGGCACCGCGCCAGCACGAACGCCACGGGCAGCCCGGCGACGACGGCCACGAGCGTCGACGCGGCGGCCTGCCCGAGCGTGAACCCGACGAGCTCCCACGTCTCGCCGCTGACCAGCGCGACGACCACCCCGCCCTCGCGCAGTCCCAGCGACACGATCGCCAGCACGGGCCACGCGAAGAACAGCCCGAGGAAGGCCAGCGGCAGCAGCGCCGCCGCCGACCAGCCGGAACGTGCCGAGATCAGCCCTGCACGAGCTTGCGCCACTGTTCGACCCACGCTTCGCGGTTGTCCTTGACCTTGTCCGCGGGCAGCGTCTGCGGGTTCGCCGGCAAGGGCGCGTCCTTCGTCCACGACTCGGGCAGCGCGACACCCTCACGCGACGGGTAGACGTACATGTTCTCGGCCACCTGCGCCTGGAACTTCTCGCTCAGCAGGAAGTCGAGCACCTTCTGCGCGTCCGCGGCGTTCTTGGCACCGGCCAGCACGCCCGCGTACTCGACCTGCCGGTAGCAGGTGCCCAGCACCGCCTTGGTCTTCCCGCCCTCCGCCGACGGCGACGCGGCGTAGGAGACGACGATCGGCCGGTCGCCCTTGGTGGCGGAGAACTCCTGGTTGTAGGCCTCTTCCCAGCCGCTCACGACCTTGACGCCGTTGGCCTTGAGCTTGGTCCAGTAGTCCTGCCAGCCGTTCTCGCCGAACTTCGCGATCGTGCCGAGCAGGAACGCGAGCCCTGGCGAGGACGTGGCCGGGTTCTCCACGACCAGCTTGTCCTTGAACTTCGGGTCTACCAGGTCCTCGTACGAGGCGGGCTCGACCCCGCTGAGCTTGGCCGGGTCGATGTTCAGGCACACGTCACCGACGTCGACGGCGTGCAGCCGCCCGGTGTCGTCGACCTTGTACCGCTGAGCGCCCTTCGAAGCCTCCGGCGACGCGTACTCGGCGAACACGCCCTCGGACAGCGCCCGCGACGCGAACGTCGAGTCGACGCCGAACGCGAGGTCGCCGATCGGGTTCGACTTGGTGAGCACCAGCTTGTTCGTGAGTTCGCCCGCGTCACCGTTCGCGATCTGCTTCACGGTGATTCCGGTGGCCTTCTGGAACTCGTCGAAGAGGCCTTCCTTCACCGCGAACGAGTCGTGCGTCACCAAAGTGACCTCGTGCGTTTGCGGCGCGGTGGAGGTACCGGTCGAACAACCGGTCAGGGCCAACGCGGCCAGAACAGCGCAAATCCTTCTCATCGAAATCTCTCCCTACGCCGGTATGACCCGGATCAGGTGGACGGTCGAGGGCTTGCGAGCCCTCCTCTCAGCCCGGCGCTTCACCGGACTCCCGTGGCAAACGCGCAGCTTACGTGACGTGGTGGGACGATCAGGACATGGCCGAGCTGTTGAGCGACGATCAGTTGAACGACGTGCTGCCCAAGCTGCCGAACTGGGCCGCCCAGGACGCGGCGCTGGTCAGGACCGCCGAGCTGGAGAGCTTCGCGCAGGCGATCATGGTCGTGAACCGGATCGCCGAGATCGCGGAGAACGACAACCACCATCCCGACATCGACATCCGCTACAAGACCCTCACCTTCCGCCTGAGCACCCACTACAAGGGAGGAATCACCGCGCTCGACGTGTCTCTCGCCGAGGAAATCGACGGAGTCCTGGACGCACTGGCCTGATTCGGTCAAGATGTGCGCTGCCGCCGCCCGCGGATATGAGAGGGAACACCCTCATGCGGTTGCGCACACCTCTTTTCGTCGTGGCGCTGGCAGGCAGCCTTCTGATCGCACCCGCGGCCGCTCAGGCCGTGCCGTGCGCCGTGACGGACGTGATGATCAAGGCCAGCACGGCGTGGGTCACCAAGGGCACCGACCTCAAGGCGAACAACTGGTCCAACGCGAACTTCCACACCGGCAACATCGCGCAGGTCAGGACGACCGGGATCAGCAACCACAAGACCTGGCCGTGGGTGCAGGCGAACAAGTACCTGCTGCCCGTCGACCCGGCGAACCCGTACGCCCCGGACCCGCAGTCGAGCGGCGAGGCCTACCTGGCTGTGTCGTTCTTCCACCCGGAACCCGCGGTGCTCCAGCCGTTGCGGGACAACCTGCGGGCCCAGGCGAAGACCGGGAGGTTCGACTACTGGAAGTCGCCGGACGCGTTGAACATGTCGCTGCCGTCCTTCACCGAGGTCGCCGTGCGCGACCTCGACCAGGACCTGCTCGACTACTCCTACCAGTCCTACCGCAGCCTCAAGCGGCGCACGTTCAACCAGGTCACGGGCCTGTGGGGCCCGAACGTGCAGACCAACGGCTGGGCCGTCCAGGGCCTCGCCAAGGCGATGCTCTCGCTGCCGAGGGACAACCCGTACCGCGCCGACTACGCCAGGACGCTGCGCAAGACCGCGCAGACGTTGCGGTACCTGCAACGCCACGACGGCTTCTGGGGCGCGACCGGCAAGGACTCGGCGGCCACCGCGATGATCACCTACGCGTTCGCGGCCGGCATCAACGCGGGCGTGCTCGACCAGGACACCTACCTGCCGCACGTGCGTAAGGGCTGGCAGGCACTGCAGACCGCGCTGGACGCCGACGGCCTGCTCGGCTGGACGGCGGCCCGCAACTCCTGGAAGCCCGCCTCAGCCGGCGACTCGGCTGGGTTCGCCGTCGGCAGCTTCCTCCTCGCCGGGCAGCAGCTCGTTCCTCTTACTCCGGGCTGCTAGGCCGATCGCGACCAGCGTCAGCATGCCGGCGGCCGGATAACCCCAGCCGAGCAGCGTGAAGATCCAGGGACGCGGGAAGTCCCAGATGTTCGGCTGGGCGAGCAGCAGGAACGAGATCAGGTACCCGCCGGTCAGCAACACCCACAGACCGGCGGTGATCTTGCACAGGAGGTGTCCGCCCTCGTAGATCAGCCACAGGAGGGCGGGCACCATCCACACCCAGTGGTGGCTCCAGGAGATCGGCGAGACCAGCAGGCCGAGCATCTGGACGCCGATGATCAGCGCCAGCGTGTCCTTGGTCCTGCTGACCGCGAACCACGTCAGCGCGGCGGCGACGAGCACACCCAGGAGGTAGATCGGCCCGGTCTTGACGTCGTAACCGACCGTGCGGCTCAACGCCCCGCGCAACGACTGGTTGATCGCGCTGCCGACCGGCCCGACCCGGCTCGCGTCACCGAGCAGCTCGAACCAGAACTTGTTCGACTGCGCGGGCGAGATGGCCCAGCCGATGCCGTACACGGCGACGAACGCCACGAACGACCAGACGGCAGCCATCCACCGACGTTGGATGAGGAAGTACAAACCGGAAATAGCGGGCGTGAGCTTGATGCCCGCGGTGAAACCCACACCGGCGCCGCCGACCCAGTTGCGCGCGCTCGCGAGCGTGCCGATGAGGATCGCGCACAGCACCAGGTTGATCTGGCCGTAGTTGAGCGTGGTGCGCACCGGCTCGATCCACAGCACCAGCGCGGTCCACAGCATCGCGCGGCGCGGGTCGTCGAGCTTCAGCAGCTTGAGGCTGGTGCGCACGATGAAGTACAGGCAGCCGAGGCAGACCAGCTGCCAGACCCACCGCGAGGCCTCCCACGGGATCCAGCTCATCGGCGTGAAGATCGCGGCCGCGAACGGCGGGTAGGTGAACGGCAGCGGGAACACGTCCGCGTACTGGTCGAGCCGCCACTCGTACAGGTCGCCGGAGAACAGGTGCGGCGAGCCGTTGCGGTACACCAGCAGGTCGATCATGGTCATCTTCGCCTGGAAGGCGACCATCAGTAGGTGTCCGAAGACGGACAACGCGAGCAGCCACGGCGCTACGGAGAGCACACGCGCTTCCACAGCACGGAGTTTCACCCCGAAAACGTTACCCGAGGCAACGTCGGGGGGTATCCGAGCGTCATCAACACGGGAGAGATCGCTAGAGGGAGTATTGCTGATCATGTCTGTTGATCTTGTCGTTGCCGCTGTCGCCGCTCTGGGCATGCTGGGGGTCGCGTTCGGAGTCTTCGCCGCCGCGGCTCGCACCAGGAACAACGCGTAACCGTTGCGACACAACCGAAAGAGGGAGCCTCCCCAGTGATTGGACACTGTGGAGACTCCCTCTTTCTTTCTCTTTTCGCTATTTGACGACGCCTAGGGCGTCAGAAGTAGTGCGCACGACCGCCGACCGGCTTGCCCACTGCGCCGAGGACGGCGAGGATCGCGCCGATCACCAGAAGCACCACTCCGATGGTCGTCAGAATGCTGATACCGGCCAGCCATCCGACGACGAGCAGGATCAGACCGAGAACGATCATGACACCTCCAGGTGGGGAATCCTTCTCTGGACTACCCCACAGAGGTCGGCACAAACCTAGTAGCGTGTCGCAGCTGTCTCTTGGGATGTGACAGTGAGGGTGATGCCGGCAGGCAGCCGGCTTCGATCATGAAGATTGCGCTCTCCTGGCTGCCAACTGCACGGTTGGCAGCAGTTGGGATGATCAGCAAACGTTTGCGTCAGCATTTCTCTACCGCCATCTCGGCAGCGACCTGCATGAGAACGCGACCATCCGGGCTTTCGGTGACGAGCACCAGACCGCCCAGCCCCCAGCCCGACTCAACGGAGCACAACCAAGCCGCGACGCTCTACTAGTCGAGTAGACCAGCAGGTCCCGAACCTCATCCGCTTCCGATGGACGCTGCTTCTCGTACGTGACCAGCGCCTCGGTGAGCAGCTCCCGCACGGTCTGCGCCCTGCTGGTGATACGCGGTGAGGTTGAACCGGATCCAGCCAGAAACGTCCTGGTCCGGATGGTAGGTGGCTCCGCGGCGCTGCAGTTCGCGGAAGTACTCCCAGGTGTTGCCCGGCCGCCCCAGCCAAGCCTCGATCGAGGAGAACTCGGGCGCCAGTTCTCCCTCTCTCGCGATCATGAGGGTCTGGAGGGACCTGGACATACGGCCGTTTCCATCCCCCACGGGCGGATGGAAACGAGGTGCAGGTGCGCCATCGCGGCTCGCACCAGCGGGTGACTGCCGTCCTCCGTGTTCAGCCACTCGACCAGTTCACCCATCAACGCGGGCACACCAGCCATGTCGGGCGCCGTGTACACCGCGATGCTGGGGTCCCGGGCGTCCGTCACGTACACCGGACCGCGCCGCCATTGCCCCGCAGGCTTGCGCCGCGTGTTCCGGTGCCCTTGCAGCATCCAGTGGAGCGCGTTGAGGAACTCCTTGCCGTAGCGGAAGTCCTCGACATCGTGCAGCGTCTGGATGTAGGTCGTCATCCGCTGATAGGCGAGCGTCTCGTCGCGGTCTTCCTCGGAGACATCGACATCCCGCTCGCCCTCGAGAAGGTCCTCGACGTCGACCGTGGGCACCTTGAAGCCCTCGATCGAGTTGGAGGCCGCCACCGCGTCGGCGGTCAGGAATTTGCGCAACCCTTCGGTCCACTTCGTCGGAGTGGACCGGACCTGTTGGCGCAGCGACTCCCGAAGACCCTCGATCTCGCGCAGAACCCGCTGATCCGCAGCCTTGAGCGCAGGCGTGGGTACAGCATGCGTCAACGATAGGTTGACGCAAACATCACGTCTATGCGTCAGATGCCGGGACACCCGACCCGGCACCCTGCCCGTCAGACGTTGAAGCGGAACTCCACCAAATTACCACGCAATGCAACACTAGAGCCATGACCGACACGGCAACCGTCCGCTGCGCCGTTTACCTGCGCGTTTCGCTCGACCCCACCGGCGAGGAACTGGCCATCCAGCGCCAGAGGGAGGACTGCCTCCGCATCGCCGCGCAACGCGGGTGGGTGGTGGTGGCCGAGTTCGCGGACAACTCGATCTCCGCCACGGACAAGTCGAAGGTCAGACCGGGCTATGACGGGCTCGTGGCCGGGTACGAGGCGGGCGAGTTCGACGCGATCGTCTGTTGGGACCTCGACCGGCTCACTCGTCAGCCGCGTCAGCTTGAGGACTGGATTGACGCGGCCGAAGATCGCGGCCTGCTGCTCGTCACCGCGAACGGTGACGCGGACCTTGCCACCGAGGGCGGTCAGTTGTTCGCGCGGATGAAGGCGGCCGTCGCCCGGTCCGAGGTTAAGCGCAAGGGCGAGCGACAGCGCCGCGCGGCCGTCCAGCGCGCGGAACTGGGACGGCCACCGTTGGGAGTGCGCCTGACCGGCTACACGCCCAAGGGCGAGACGATCGAGCACGAGGCCGTCATCGTGAAGCAGGTGTTCGAGCGCTTCGCCGCCGGGGACTCGTTGCGCAGCCTGGCGGCCTGGCTCACCTCAACCGGCATCCCCACGAGACACGGGAAGCCGTGGAACCCGTCCAGCGTGCGGACGATGCTGACGAACCCCCGGTACGCGGGACTGGCGGTGTACATGGGGAAAGCCAACGGCTGCAAAGGGATCTGGTCCGCGATCGTGGATGAGGACACGTTCGACGACGTCCAGACCCGCCTCAACGATCCGCGCCGACGCACGCAGCAAGGCACCGACCGCAAGCACCTCGGTTCAGGACTGTTTCGGTGTGGTGTCTGCTCTGACCCGGTCCGGGCGTTCTCCGGGAACCGCTACCGCTGTCCTCGTGGCTGCCTGACCCGCGCGCAGGACGGCATCGACCAGTTCGTCCTTGACGTGGTGCGTGGACGGCTCGCACGCCCCGATCTAGCCGATCTGCTTGCCCCAGAAGAGTCCGAGGAAGCACGCACTGTCGGCAAGGAGGTCAAGCGATTGCGAGCAAGGCTCCGACGGATCTCCGACGATTATGACGCCGAGCTGATCGACGGCCATCGTTACAAGGTGGCGACGTCAAAGGTCGAGGCCGAGCTTGCCGAAGCGCAGCGGGTGCAGGCACGCCTGACTACAAGGAAGGGCGCGGCTGGGATCCTGCTGGCCTCCGATCCGGTGGCCGCATTCGATGCCGCACCGTTGATGATGCGCCGCACAGCGATCGACGCGATGTGCGTCGTAGTGGTCTCCCCCGCGCCGCGAGGACGCAAAGGGTTCGACCCGAACTCCGTAGACGTTCGCTGGCACCGCAAGGAGAACCGCTGATGCTGAACCGAGTTGTCCTGGTATGCCAAGGCGAAACGGCGGCCCCGCACCGGGCCGAGTTCATCTTCGACCGCAGCCTGTCCGGCCGATGGGAGTCATTGCACCTCGAAGCGCTTGGAGAACACGACACGGATCCGCGCAACCAGGTGAACGCGCTCCTGTACGCCGGAGCGGACTGGGACTGCCTTGAAGGCCACCACTTCGTCACCGACGTGGACGGGGAGCGTCGCTACAGGGTTCGCGGTGGTGTGCGCCGGACGAAGCGTGGTGTCGAGCTGGAGTGCTGGAGGCGGCACAGCGACGCGCGGCGCGGCGTCTACAGCTTGCCCTTCAGCATCCTCACGCCCGCACTCGATGCCTTGGCGCTCCAAGGAATTCCCGAGTTCGATGTTGCCGAGTTGCTGCGGCGTGCCGCTCGCTAGAGCGACTACCGACGTGTAGTTTGTCGTTGAGCAGATCTTGGCTCCGGGTACTTCCGCCGAGACGGATGGTCAGATCCCTTACGGCACAGAAGATGTCGTAGGTCGGATCCTCTTCGTCATGTGCGGAGGACCATTCAATGCCCAGGGCCCAAGCCACACCCGAGACGCTGTCAGCGCGAGGCACCCTCGCCCGCCGCACCGCGCTCTTCGGCCCAGACGACCCGCGCACCGAACAGGCGCGAGCGGCATTCCGGAGCGAGCGGTACCTCGCCGCCGTCGCCGCGTCCGTCGCAGCGGCCCCGCCGCTCACCGCCGAGCAGCGCTCCCGCCTCGCGGCGATCCTGAAGCCGGTCGTCACCGTCGCGATCGGCTCCGAGGTGGCGGCATGAGCGCCTTCTCTGCGAATCAGCCAGCAATCCAGGTCCGCGCTGACGCGGCCTTCGGTCACTGCGACCGCCCCGACTGGATGGGCGAGGAGTCCGATCGCGCCTTCCGGGCCAGCATCGAAGCCGTGGCCGGCAAAGCCTCCGCGGTGCCGTTCGCGGCGACGCTCGCCGACCTGCTGGGGTCGTGGTTCGCGCCCGTAACCGCAGGTGACGACGGTTCTCTGCTCGGACGCCTCGACGGCGCCACCGTGCAGCTCACCCTGCCGACGATCCGGGCGCACGTCCGGACGGCGGGAGTCGTCACGCAGCTCGGCGTCCAAATCACGGACGAGGCGATCACGGGCGCGCTGCCGATCGTCGCCCGCCGCGCACGTGCCGAAGCCGAACGCCAGGCCGTCGCCGACGATGCGCGAGCCGATCACGAACGGCGCGGTCGTGCGGAAGGAGCGGACCTCGCGCAGCGTCGGGCGCAACTGCTTCGCGCTCTGTCCGAACTGGACGCTGTCCCGGCTCCGGCCGTAGTCACTCGGCCGGTGCCGACGCCACCGAAGCGCAGCTGGCGCAAGAACCACTGAAACGACGATGGCCCGGTGCGTCACCACCGGGCCGCTGTCGATCCTGAACAGCTCGCGCGGCGGTAAGTGCCCTGGGAGGCGTCGCGCACGCGAGAAAGAAACCACGCCAATGGTAACTCGAACTGACGAGCGCCGACGCGAACAGTCCGCGCAGCTACTCCGCTACTTCCGCGTTCCCTCCTACGGCCTCGGGTGGGCGCCCGTGCTCGATGACGACGGCCGCCCTGTGCCGTACAAGGGCGCCCAGGTCGAGATCACGGCCGAGCTGATCGCGGCTCTCGCCAATGAGGGCGACGTCTTCGGTCGCGACACCGTCATCACAACCGAGATGGCGAACGACGTGGCGTTGACGCTGCGCGGCGAAGCCATCGTGGCCTCAGTGGCAGGGGGCACTTCCTGATGGTCAACGGCACGAAGGTCCATCCGCCTTCGGTGACTGCCCTGCCACAGGTCACGCTGTGCGCGCACAGCACCGTGGTTCTGCCGGATGTACTCCCGCCGAATGTGCTTGCCGTCGTCGCTCGTGTGGACGAAACCGACAAACTCAAAGGTGCCGGAACAGTCCTGAAGGAATGCGTCCGCGCGGGGTTCACCGCCGAGCAGACGTGCGCGGTGCTGCGCCGCGACTATCCGGCCACGCAGCACGTGCGACACCAGGAATACCTGTGCACGGGCGTCGCGCAGATGTACAAGCGCGTTCAGCACGCGGTCGACGAGCGGAGCAAGGCCGAGCGGCACAAGAGCGAAGTGCAGCGAGAAGCTGATCGGCTCCGCGCCCGTAAGGAAGCCGCCGCGCTCGTCGCGTCCGAGGATTCCGCCGGAAGCGTCCCGCTGCGGGACCGGATCCTCACGCGCACGGGGCTTGCCTCGCTCCCCGCGCTGCGTCCTCTGATCGCGGACACGATCGAGATGGGCACGCTCGGAATGCTCGCCGGGCCGTACGGCTCATGCAAGTCGTTCGTCGGGCTGTCCTGGGCGGCCTCCATCGCGACCGGGCATCCGTGGTTCGGACGCGAGGTCATGGCCCCAGGGCCTGTCATCTACGTCGCGGGTGAGGGCGCCTCCGGCCTGAACGGACGGCTCGCCGCATGGGAGGCGGACACGGGCGTGGACATCCCGGACACGAACCTGCTCACGCTGCCGATGCCGGTGA
This sequence comes from Lentzea nigeriaca, assembly GCF_016907955.1. Classification (GTDB taxonomy): domain Bacteria; phylum Actinomycetota; class Actinomycetes; order Mycobacteriales; family Pseudonocardiaceae; genus Lentzea; species Lentzea nigeriaca. The sequence continues at coordinate 239,747 of NZ_JAFBCX010000008.1, forward strand.
ACTTCGGCCGCGCGACGGAGGTCGCCGAGTTCTGCGAGCTGGTCGCCGAACACAAGCCCGTGCTCGTGATCCTGGAGACCCTCAACCGCTGCGCCGTCGGCATGGAGGAGAACTCTGCGACCGATATGGGGCGCGTCGTCAACGCGATGTACGCGATCCAGCAAGCCACGGCCGGTGGCTCCGTGTTCGTGGTGCACCACGCGGGCAAGGACGGCACGATCCGGGGCTCGACCAGCCTCGGCGCGGGCATGGACACGATCTACACGACCAAGGGGAACGCCGCCGCTGTCACCCTCGCGAGGACCAAGCGCAAGGACGGGGCGGCCGATGACGAGCTGACGCTCAGGCTTCGCCAGGTCCGTGAATCCGGGGTCTTGGACCATGTCCGCCCCCCGGACATGGCGCCCGACAACGACCAGCGGCTGATGTCCGCCTTCATGTCCGCGTTCAGCGCTACCGGATGCACGAAGGACCAGCTCCGCAAGGAAGCGGGCCTGGTTCCCTCATCCTTCCATCGGACCCTGAATCGCCTGGTAGATGGTGGAAAGCTCGTTGATGTCGGCACGGATGCACGGCCGTTCTACCGCCTCGGAACGACCTAGAAAGATCTTGCACGTGTCCGCCGTGTCCGCCGTGTCCGCCCAGCCGCCGGACGTGTCCGTCCGCCTCCCCCTCTATAGAGGGGGAGGCCGGACACGGACAGGGACGCGGGGTGTGCAAAGCGTTTGTGCAGAAGGGTTTCTCGCTCCGAGGTGGCCCGGCGAACCAGGTACGGTGTGCTGTTCACCTAGAGACGGGATGCGCATGAAGGTGGTCACGGAACAGGAAGTGCACTTCGGCCGACGCGAGTTGGTGAAGCACTGGCGTGCGGACGTTCCAGGCCGTTGGGTACTGGGTCCTGACCCCACAAACTTGGACGGGTGGACCGAACGCATCCGCCGCCCGTCTCTGCTCGACTACCCGTGCCGGACGTGCAAGGCGGACGTGAACCAGCCCTGCCGTTCCGGGGTCGAGAAGTGGGCCCGCGCGCACGCCCCGCGCATCGACAAGTGGATCGCCGCGCGCAACTCGCAGCTGCTCACCTGCCCGGCGTGCTCCACGTTTACCACGCACACCGACGAGGTGCCGTTTCAGGGGACGAACTGGCACCGCTCCGTCCTGCACCAGAACGTGCGCGTCTACGACTGCTGCGTCCGCTGGGTCCTGACGTTGCCGATTCATGGCCGCCAGTGGGAACTCACGCTCATCGAGGTTCCCAAGTCGGAGGAGTGATACGGCGAACTGGCGACTTCCCGCCGCTACCCGACGCTCGGCCCATGCGCGGGCCGGGCGTCGTCGTGTCCGGCGTGCCTGGCCCGTGTTGGAGCCGTTGAGCCGCAACCTATGCGCATGGAAAAACGTGACGTAACGCCACCTACCAGGCCAGATCCGGCACCTCGCCGCGGTGAGGTCGTCGGCGCGGAACGCGAGCACCTGCGCGGCGGGTTCGGTCGTCTTGTGCGCCGTGAGCGTCTCGCTGCCGGGCTGCTGCAAGCCGACCTCGCCGAGCTGGTCGTGACGGACCGCACGGCGATCAGCAGGTTGGAGGCGGGCCGGGTGCGGCCGACGACGACGATGTGCGCGCGGCTGGCGCGTGCGCTTCGTGCTCGGCACGGCGAGCGCGCGGTGCTCGCGTTGGACGTCGAGCTGCAACAGGCGGCCGGGGAGAGTCTTCGCGGGTTCACCGACCGGACGCGGCGGCGACGGGACCGGTTGGAGGCCTGGACGCTCGCTGCTGCCCGGTCGAGTGGGGGCGACCCGTACACGGACCACCTGCTGAACCTGCTGGAGCAGCAACGTGACTGAGTGGGGGAGTGAGCTACGGAGCCGCTGGCCTGCGCCGACGCCGACTGACGCGGAGTTGGAAGCGCTGGCCGGCCAAATCCTGCTGCGCGCCGGGATCCGGGCCGGACGGCGTCGAGCGCGTGCGCGGTTGGCCGTGGACTCGCTTGTGCGCTCCGCGCTCGCGGAGCTGGACGGCGCGGCGGCCGAGACCCCGTCTCCGTTGGGGCGATCATCGGGGCCATGGTGATTTTCGATGCTGGAGAAGCGGACGGCGGCCTGGCGTGGCTCCCGGCCGATGACCTGCCGTCTGACGCGACCCCGGCCGAGCTGTTCGAGATGGACGTCAGCAGGCTCCCGCTGGCGGGACCTCAGGCTGAGTTCGTGTGGGCAGAAGAAGCGAAGTGAAGATCGAGACAAAAGACATGGCGCTGCCGGTGGTGCACGTGCCGGACGCTGTCGCGGACCAGTTCACGCGGGCGGCTGCGGCGGATGCGCGGTGGCGGGTGTGGACGTGCACGGCCTGCGGCAATGTGGAGGCCGGGTACCACGTGGACAACCGCAAGCTGGCGTGCGCGCACTGCGTGCAGCGCGTGCGCGAGAACAAGGCGATCGGCCTCACGCCGGAAGAGCTGTGGCGCGAGGCACTCGTGGAGGCGGCGAAGACCGAGCAGTGCTGGGTCTGCGGTCAGACGGTGGGCGCTGTGCCTGAGGGGCAGGAGCGCGGGCGGTCGGTGATCTGCCGCCAGTGCTTTGAGAACACAGCAGCGTGATCATCTCGCGGTCCCGGCTACTTGCCCTTGGCCAGGAGGGCTGCTTCCTGAGCCGGACTAAAAGACTTGCCGCAGTTGAGACACGCGGTGTCCCCCGTGTGCGAGCCGAGGTGGTACTCGCGGGCGCGGTCCGTGTGCTCGCATGGTGGCGAGCCTGCTTCTTCCCAGCGACGCCGGATACCAGCCAGCTCGCGCATCTGAACGTTGTGGCCCATGACGGACAGGCTAAGCGGCATGCTCGCGTGGCACTAGTTGGAAGCTCTGACTCACGATAAGCTCCCATATCGTGAGTCAGGATCTGGTCCACGTCACCCCCGCCGACGCCCTCCCCGCCACCCCGGAGGAGCGTCTCGCCGCGCTCGACACGGCGGCCCAGGAGTACGTCCGCACCCAGCGGCCCGCGAACACCCAGCGCGCGTACGCCGCCGACTGGAAGGTGTGGACGAGGTACGTCACCGAGCTGGGCATCCCGGAGAATTCCGCGACCGCCGGGGCGCTCGTCGGCTTCGTCGTGTGGCTGGAGCGCCAGGACGCCGCTCCCACGACCGTGGACCGCCGCCTGGCCGGTGCCGTCGTCGGTCTCCGCCAGCGCGGCGCGGAGCCGCCCAAGGCCGCCACGGAGGCCGCCAGGGCGGCACTGAACGGCTACCGGCGTCGGCTCGCCGAGGCGGGGGAGAAGCGCGGCCGGGGGAAGGCCCCGGCGATGGAGGTCAAGCACCTGCGCGCCATCTCAGCCGCGTGTCCCGAGACCCTCACCGGCGTCCGGGACCGCGCCGTGGTGCTGATCGCGTTCTCCATTGCGGGTCGCCGCTCTGAGGTGGCCGCTCTGCTCGTCTCCGACGTGGTGGAAGCCGCGGAGGGCCTGGTGATCACCATCAGGTCCGGCAAGACCGGCGGGCGCACCGTGGCCGTCCCGTACGGCTCGCACGAGAGCACCTGTCCCGTCCAGGCCTGGCGCGCGTGGCTCGACGCGTCCGGCATCACCGAGGGTCCGGCCTTCCGTCGCATCGACCGGCACGGGCGCATCCTCGGCGGCCTGGCCGCCCAGTCGGTCGGGACCATCATCACCACGGCGGGAGAGCGGGCGGGCGTCACCGTGCGCTTCACCGGCCACTCCGCCCGCGCGGGCCTGGCCACCGAGGCGCGGCGGGCAGGGCACGACGCCAAGACGATCAGCCAGCACACCGGCCACGCCCCCAACTCGCCGGTGCTCTACGACTACATGCGCACAGTGGACCAGTGGGCGGACAACGCGGTGGCCGGGATCGGGATGTAGCCCATCGGCGAGGCTGCCCAGGGCAGGATCAGGGGGTCTTGCCGGTCCGCGTGTAGTACTTCGTGCTCAGCCGGAGCATGTGCGGAGTCCCGAGGGTCTGGCCGACCTGGCTTAACTCCTCCTGGCGTGGGTTTCCGTCCTCCAGGAGATCAACGGCAGTGGCGCACAAGAGGATGCCGACGCATGTAAAGAAAATCCAGTGACCGCCAAGTGTGTCGTTCTTGGGCTCCAGGTGCAGGGTAATCGGGTTGTCGGTCAAATACTCATCCACCACTTTTCCGGTGGGGTGCGAAAGTGAGGACATCAGGCGGTAATAGAAGTACGCCTCTGATCCCGCTGGTTCAAGGTCGTCGCACAGCTCCTGGAACTGACGTGCCTGCTGATCGGAGTCAGTGGGGATCTTCTCCCAGGCATCGTTTTCCAGGTGCTCCGCCGCCTCGACCATGTCTTTCGTCCCGGCCTGGCGTAGCGTCCTCGCCATGTTGGCTCGGTTGCGGCCGTACTCGTTGACCAGTGCGGTTGTGGCGGCAGCATGCAGGGCAAGCCACTGCGTCGTGAGGGCGTGCTCGTAGATCGCTCGAACTGTGGGGAGCGCTTCGCTGCGGTGTCCTGCCCTGAACAAGGTCAGCGCTGCCCGGCCTAGCCTATGCGCGTTGGCGGCCAAGCCAAATACGGTTAGAAGTTGGTTGGTGTCGGCTGTCGAGTCCTTTCGGATCTCGGGCTGTCTGCCCTCCCAGGCTTCGAGCATCGATTCCAGTATCTCCTGCAATTTCTCTCCAGAGGGTACGGACGTGCTTTCCTGTGTGGTCACTGCAAGCGCCTTCTGTTTTGATTCGTATTTCTGCTATCTGCCCAGTCGTACAAGAGCGACATCGGTCCACTCGTACGCCTTGTGGTCTCGGTTGAGGTCGATCAGCGACACCGACGAGACCGTCACCTCGGCCGTGGCGCCGGGGTGCGCCGCCAGCGCGTCCCGCACCGGCTCGGCAGGACCGGCCGCGTTCGAGTACCCGAGGCTGACGTGAGCGCGGAACCCGTCTTCTCGCTCTGGCACGTTCTCCACGCCCCACACGTCCCCGATCGCGGCCCGGATGGCGAGGCGCAGCTCGGCCACCGGCTCCAGTGGCCGACCGGGCATTTGGATCGTCTCGGGGTCCACGTGCGCGGGGCCGATGGTGAGCGTGAACGGCTTCAACGCCGCGCACCTGCTGCGCGCGGCCTCCACGATCCGGTCCACGTCACCGCGGCTTACCTCGTCGGTGAAGCCAATCCCCTGGAGCGTGAGGTGCAGCCACTTCACCGGCACGGGGTCGAGTTGGGGGAGCTGCGCGAGAACGGGCGCGTAGTTCTCCACCAGCGCGTGCGCCTGCGGCTGGTCGGCGAACGTGACGTGCCAGGTGAAAAAACTCCGGCCGACCTCCCAACCTGGCCGCCACCACCAGTGGTTACGCATAGGTTCCAGCTCGGCCACGGGCACGCCTCCCAGTTCTAGGCGGACAGCTCCTTGATCACCGTCTCACGCTGGAACTCGGCGATGGAACCCCGCACGCGGCGCGCGATCGGGTCACGTGGCTTCGCGGTCTGCGCCGCGATCACGTCGACCTCGGCGATGCGGTGCAGAAGCGGCCGGACGCGGTGCTGCGGCGCGGTCTCCAACACCGGCCCGAGGGTGTGCTCGGCCGCGCCCATGTCACCGCGCACCACGTGCGCCTTGACCTGGACGAGCCGCGTCATGCGCTCTGAGCCGAAGTTGCGCAGGGCCGCCGGTGTCGCCTCGAACGTGGCCACGGCGCGGTCCGCGTAGGACAGCGCCTCCTCGGTGTTGCCGAGCGCGAGGTGGGCGTCCGCCCACAGAGAACCCGCGCGGCCGACGGTGCACGTGAAGGGGCCGGTCAGCTCGTCCTCCGCGCGGACGACGCGGTTCGCCGCGTCCTGTGCGCGTTGCAGCGCCTGCCTGGCACGGTCTTCGTCTCCGGCGCGTGCCAGGTCGAGCGCGAGCGCGCTGGCCAGGTAAAGCTCGGCCGAGCCGATGGCGGCGTACCGCAAGCCGTCGGCGGCGTAGTTGGCCGCTGCGATGTAGTCGTCCTGCCAGAGCGCGGCCGTGTGCTGCGTCGCCCGCACCCAGGCGCGAAGCGGGTTGTAGTCGGCGCGCTCGGCGCACAACCACGCCGCGCGGGCGTGGTCCTCGGCGGCGTCCGGTCGGCCGAGGTCGACGGACATCCAGGCGAGCACCGTGAGCGACCAGCCCGCCGCCGCGTACAGCTCTCGCGACAACTGCGGGGCCTGGTGTCCGGACAGCAGCGTGAAGGCCCTGTCCCGCAACGCCTTCGTTCTCGCGAACAGGGGCAGCGTCGGTGCCTTGAGGTAGGACTGCGCGATGCGCCGCACTTCGGCGTGCATCTGCTCGATCGTCATCTCGCCCACGTTGGTGGACTCGGCCCACGCGAGAAACTCGGCGGACTCGTCGGCCGCGCTCATCAGCACCTCCTCGACCGTGTTCGCGCTCGCCGGGTGCGGCATCACAACGGTGTGCACGGGCGCCGCGTTGTTGACGGCGAAGCCGATGTCGGCATCCGACGCGACGCCGAGCACGGCGCGCAGCGCGGCCCGATAGTGGTCGGAAGGCACCCCGACTGCGCCGCGCTCGATCCGTGCGATGTAGTGCGCATCGAGGGGATAGCGCTTGCGCGTGGTCTCCCAGAGCCACGCGCACGCGGCCTCCGCCAACTCGCGGCGGCTCATCCGCGCACCGGCCACCTGGCGGGACGCCGTGGCCTCGCGCACCGCCCGGAGGAGGCTGTTCGGCTCCGGCACGGCTCCGAGGGTAACCGTCATGACGCGGTGAGTCATGGCGCTGTGTGCCCCGGTCTGCCCCGGTCTGCCCCGTGCGATGCCCTGCTGTCGGTGCTGGAATCGGTCGACTCTGGGCATATGGGTGAGATCGCGATCGTGATGATGCTCGGGGCCGTCGTCGTCGGCCTGGTCTGCTGGCTCGCCTTCCACGTGCACCGCGAGATGCGGCGCCGCCGCCAGGTCGAACGCGTCCGCGCGGCGTTGGCCGGCAAAACCTCCGTGGCCGAGCCGCGCGCCCGTTGCGGTGCGGATCCCCTGCCGCGCTTCCCGTCTCCGCGCACGGCGGTCGGCGCCCCCGACCCGGCCGCCGAGCGCGGTTCCACCGCACACGCGGGGCGTGCGTCGTGAGCCTGATCGTTCCCAGCGCCTCGCCCGTCGCGATCTACCCGGTCCTGCAACACCTGCTCGACCTCAAGGACGGTGGGTGGCGGTTCCTGCCGATGGAGCCGGGGCAGGAGTACCTCGACGGCTTCCACAAGTGGCCCGGTGGCTGGACGGACTCACTCCGGCTCAAGGATGAGGACGACGCGCTTGGCATCCGCACCGACCGGGACAACGCGATCACGTGGGAGTTCGCCGGGTCGCTCGCCGAGGTGGTGCACGAGTTCATGGTGTTGCCCCACCCCGGCGACCGATTGGCGCCGCGTCTGGCGAAGGGCCGGGGGCCGCAGCCATGTTGACGGCGGACACGCTCAGTGTCAGAACACGCTGTCCTCAACCCGGTACGACCCCGGGATCTGCACAGTGTGCGAAAGTTCCCACTTCCGCTCGGTGCCAGGCTCGGTGCACCTCAGCTCAAGCGTTGCGCTCATGGGCTCTTCGTATCCACGGGTGTCTATGTCGATCACGAACGTGCCGCCTGTCGTGATCTGGTGGATCTGACCGGTCTTCGGCTTCTCGATGAACGTCCCGGCGTTGCCTTCAGCTGCCCGTCGGATTCCCAGCCACGGCACTTCGACATCGAGCTTCGAGGGCCCGCCGTGCAGTGTGACCTTCAACGGGCACACGCTGTTCGAGCTGCCTTCTACTTCGTAGGTGAACTGGGGAGCGTCACGTTCGTGGTGCTCGGCATCGGCCGCTGCAAGCTGTTCACGCATGATGGCTACCTGTTGTTCGGCCGCCGCTGCACTGCGCTGTGCCTGCTTGATGGCTGCCTCCGCGATCTCCGCTGCGTCTCTGGCGGCGGCTGCCTGTGCTTGTGCCGCGTGCCGTGACTCGCGCGCTTCTCGCGCCTGTAGGAAGGCCATGACCATCGACGCTGCCGCGATCAATGCGGCTGCGCCCGCGATCCACTCTGCTGCGCCCACTGGCCCTCCCTTATCTCACCGAGCCAACTCGGCGCATCTCTGCGTTGGCGAGCAAGGGTACGGCCGCACATCGACAGGGTTCGACCGGGTACGTAGCCGAGATCACCATCGCGTTCTGGCGACCATCACGGCAGGTGTAGGCGGCCATGAATCCGTTCCCGTGGAGGCCTTGGTCGCGATGGTCACAGAAATCGCGCCCCGCTTCAGCTGCGCGCGGAATCTTCTGGACGTACCGCGTGTGACCTGGGCGTAGGTCAGTGTCGATCGGAGTGGAGGTGACTCATGGGTTGCGACCAGCTCGCCGTTGTCGTCCTCGGTCCACTTCATGGCCAGGAACGCCTTGATGTCTGAATCCGCCGGGAGACACAGTTCCAGTTCGGCGAGAACCGGAGGCCCGGACACGTAGGTCAGGGTGAAGTCCTTCACGATGCCCCAGCTGTCATCTGGGTCCGGCCACCACTCGATCTTGAACTGAGGGGCCTCCTGGTCTTTGCGGTCCTCCTCGTCCAGGTGAAGCTGCCTTCGTGTCAGCTCTACCTGTTCACGTGCGGCTGCTGCTTGGTCTTCTGCCGCCTTCGCGCTGCGCTCCGCGTGTAGGACCGCTTTCTCGGCAGCGCTTGCTTGCCGCTTCGCTGAGTTGGCGTTGCCCAGCGCGATGACCGCGGCGATCAGCGCGACGGCGACGGCGAGCCACGTTGCTACGTCTCCCTTGTCCACGGCAGTTCCTTGTCTCGCCGAGCCAGGTCGGCGCACCTGTGAGTCGCCGAGCAGAGTACGACCGGGCACCGACAGTTCGAGCGCACCCGCGAGCGCGGCGGCTGTGCGGGCCTGTGGGCACCTAGCCGAGGCGGTCGGCACAGCAAGCCGCAGTGACCCTCTCCGCAGCTCAGAGGCGGAGTTAGGTCCGCACAAACACGCGAGCGGGGTCCGCACGCGCTGTGCGGACCCCGCTCGTTTCGTGTGTGGACCTCCTAGCCGCCGTACAGCTCCACCACGGCCGCCCGGATCGCGTCCAGGTCAGTGACGCTGACCGGGTTCGCCGACCCGCCGACCCGCTGCCTGGAGGGAGTCGGCGCGGACACTCCGGCCCGGCGCAGCGCCTCCCCGAGCGTCTTCGCGTCCCACCCGATGCGCGCCGCCAGCTCGGCCGTCGCGATGACGCCGTGCTCCTGGTCCTCGATCACCTCGACCAGCAGCGCGAGCACCTCGGGCAGCTCCACCATCTCCGCGTCCACGGGCTCGTTCTCGTCGCGCGTGTTCACGACCTCGTCCGCCAGGCGCGCGGCCATGTTCGCGTCCATCTCGGACAGCTCGCGCTGCCCGGCCGCGTCGCCGGTGAGCGTCCCGGCCTGCTCGCGCAGCGCCCGGCCGCGCTCGCACGCCTGGCGGATCTCGCGGATGTGCAGCAGGTGCGTGCGCACGATCGTCGCCGTGCCCGCGTCCAACTCCGTCTCACCGTCTGCGCCGAGCAGCAGCCCGACGCCCTTGTGCGAGGTGAGCAGCCGTGAGGCGTCCATCCCGGCCTTGTAGGTGCCCGCGCCGAGGATTGTCTCCGACGCTTGATAGGTCATGACCTTCAGCGCGAAGCGCGTGCCGAGCTGCCCGCGCAGCCCGTCCGGGATGACCTTGGCGTCCGGCTTCTGCGTGGCGAGCACGAGCGAGTACCCGGCGGCCGGGCCGGTCTTCGCGATGTACGTGAGCAGCTCGCAGATGCGCGCGCCGATCTTCTTGCCCTTCGGCTCCTCCTCGTCCAGCGGCACGTCCATGCCGAGGAAGTTCTGCACCTCGTCGATGCCGATCACCGTGAGCGGCATCGAGTGCGCGGGGTCGCGCGTGATCTCCGGCGTCACCTTCGACTCCGGGCACAGTTCGTCGTCCATTTCGGACAGCCGGTCGAACCGGTCAGCGACGTCGGCCGCGCACTCCTCCAGCACGCGGATCAGCCGACGTGCGTCACTTTCCCGAGCACCCCGGATGAACCGGTGTGCCACCTGCTCGAACGGGCGGAAGTCCTTGCCTCCCTTGCCGTCCGCGATGATGATCCGCACGTGCGGATCCAGCGCGGCGGCCGTGAGCGGCAGGCGCGCGACGAACGTCTTGCCCTGGCGTGGGATCGCGCCGATCAGCAGCGACGTCCACACGACCGGCAGGCGCACGTCCGTGCCCCGGGCCGTGGTGCCGAACGGCACCGGGTTCCACAGGTCCCAGGACCCGGCCGAGCCGAGCGGGCTCGCGATCGGGGCCGCCGCGTACGGGTCCGCGTCGCCGACCCACAGTGCGAGCCGTCCGGCGTGGCCAGCATCGCCCCGGACACGCTCCACGATCAGCCGCACCTCGTCCACGGCGAGCGCGGACGCGAGCGACTCGCGCTTGCTGATCACGTCGGAGGCCTTGCGGGACGGCGGCAGGTCGATCGTCAGAGCCCAGCCGCTGCCGTCGTGGCGGGGCTGCTTGACCAGCATCAGGCGCTCGTCCTTGCCGATCAGCTTCGCGTCGCGGAACGCGACCACGAGGTGATCGCCATTCATCAGCCACGCGAGCGACCGGGAACCGAGCTGCGGCGACCGGCCACCGGCGCCGTCCTTGCGGCGACCGGCCACGGCGAGCGCGGTGGAGACCGCGCCGCCGGTGACGATCAGCGGCAGGGACCCGGCGGCCAGTTCGGTGATCAGGCAGCCGAGCGCGGTCGCGCTGCTGGCCACGACGGTGATCACGCCGCGTCGGCGCCGGATCACCGCGATCTCCTGCCACTTGTCCGCCAGCCGGTCTGCCGCCTTCGAGGCGTCGTAGAAGTCCGAGACCCGCACCCATGCCCACCAGGCGCGCGCGGAGACGGCCAGGCCCCGGCCGACGGCGGCCGGGAACCGCACCGGCGCCAGGACGGCGCGGCTCGCCAGCTCGGCCCCGGCCTGGCGCGCGGACTCGCGGGTCTGCCACTGGGCCGGGAGACGGGAGACGGCGGACTCGGCGAGCTGCCGGGCCTTGGAGCGCCGGTACTCCTCGTCGGTGATCAGCTCGCCGTCCAGCACCGGCCCGGCGGCCGGGGCCGGGGTGACCGGCTCCGGCACGTCGGCGGTCGTGTTCGGGAACGGGATGATCTCGCCGCCCACGTCGCTGTCCTTCCTCTGGGGAGCGCTCACGCGGCACCTCCGCGCAGGGCGTCGCGGACCTCGCGGGCGGCGTCGGTGCCGCATCCGAGCGCCTCGCGCAGGCGGGTCGCGGACGGGTCGGCGGGCAGCGTGCCGGAGGCGATCATCTGCCGTGCTCGGTCCACCAGTAGGGCGGCCGGACGGACAGTAGAGGCGTCCTGCGCGGTGTCCTCGCCGGAGACGTTTTGCCTGTACTCGGGCGCAGTAGGGCTGGAGTAGGGCACGCCGGTAGGAGCAGCCGTCAGACCGTGGTCCAGGTCCGCGAACGCGCTCCAGATGATCGGCAGCACGGCCACCGCGCCGACCGCGATCAGCGGCCCGATCGCGTGCGCGAGGAGTTGCATCGGGTCGAACCGCTCGACCTGCCACGGCGTGTACGGCCAGACGTTGAGCGTCAGCGTGACGCCCAGCGCGCCGTACTCCACGACGCTCAGGTGCCGGTGGTGCAGCGTGCGGCCCCTGGTCGCGAGGAACGCCTTCGCGGCGATCACGACGAGCAGCACGGCCGAGATCACCGGCTCGACCGCCCACGCGCCCCACCACGCGGCCGTGCGCTCGACCATGTCCACGGTGAGCGTGTGGTGCACGCCCGTCGTGGACCAGCCCAGCGCCCCCACGAGCGCCGTCAGGGCCACGGCCGTGAGGAGCAGGCGCACCCGTGCGGCTTGGTAGGCGCGTGCGGCCGGGTCCTGGGCCAGCTCGTGCAGCCGGGCGGCCTCGGCGGCACGCTTGCGGGAACGGCGCACCCGGTCGGTGTCGACCAGCAGCGGCGCCGCGTCGGCCTGGAGGTCGAGCAGGGCGTGCGCCTCGGAGACCTCGGCGCGCAGCTCCCGCACGCGGCGGGTGTCGACCGGCTCGGCGGTCTGGACGGGCACGGCCGGGGCCTGGTCGGCGACGTACCGCACGATCTCGTCCACGGTTCTCTCCAGGTCCTCGGGGCGCGGTTCGGGGTTGGGTGTCTGGGTGCTCATCGCGTCACCGCCGGGTGGCAGTTCTGGCAGAGGTTCGAGCGGGTGCGGTCGGTGTCGAGCCACACGACGCGGGCACTGACTGGGTCGGAGTCGCGGGCGTCGCACTGGCCGCACACCGGCGGGACCGTCGAGCGCCCCGTGGGCGCGCTCGGCGCGGGACGGTTCTTGGATGGTTTAAAGGATTGTTCGGGCGTCATGCTGGCGCCCCGTCGTGTCGCTGCTGGCGCCCCGTTCGGGCTGTGCTGACGCCCCGTGCTGGTCAGCGGCGCGTCATGCTGGCGCCCCGCTGTCGGGCCTGTGGACAACCCGGCCATCATGACGAGGTCGTACACCTGCGGACGCAGGTCGGCGCGCTCGATCTTCGCGTCACGGTAACGAGGGTTACCCCGCCTGATCAGGCCCAGCTCTTCGAGAGCGCGCAGCGAGCGTTGCACGGTGCGGCGTGAGAGACGCGTGTACGCCATGAGCCGCTCGACCGAGGGAAACGCCTCGGTGCCATCGGGCGCGGCGTGATTGGCGAGCGCGGTCAGCGTGAAGGCGAGCGCGCTGGCGTCCTTGCGATCAGTCGGGACGGGCGCGACGTTGAATACCCAGTTGAGGGCTTCGATGCTCACCAGGCCACCGCCGGTGAACAGGAGATACGGCAGGATGAGGGCACGGACGGACCTCCGAAGTCCGTTCTAGGCCCCGCCGTGGTGTGTCCGCACCGGGCGGGGCCGACCTGTGGTCGGGCCCGCGCAGTCCGGCTGTCTGGCTACGTGCAGGAAGCCGCGCAGGCTTCCGACACGGTCACGCCTTCGACTTAGATGTGCCTCCGTGTCGGAACTCGACCACGTCGCCGTCGGCCATGACGTAGTCCTTGCCCTCCATACGAACCTTGCCCGCCGCCTTCGCCTCGGCCTTCGAGCCCGCCGCGACCAGGTCGTCGAACGACACGACCTCGGCCTTGATGAAGCCCTTCTCGAAGTCCGTGTGGATGACGCCGGCGGCCTGCGGGGCGGTCGCGCCCTGCGGGATGGTCCAGGCGCGCGCTTCCTTAGGACCCGCGGTCAGGTAGGTCTGCAGGCCGAGGGTGTGGAAACCGGCCCGGGCCAGGGAGTGCAGGCCCGGCTCGTGCTGACCGATGGACTCCAGCAGCTCGCGGGCCGACTCCTCGTCCAGCTCCAGCAGCTCGGACTCGACCTTGGCGTCGAGGAACACCGCGTCGGCAGGGGCGACGAGCTCGCGGAGCTCCTTCATACGGGTCTCGTTGCCCAGGACACCCTCGTCGGCGTTGAAGACGTAGAGGAACGGCTTCGTGGTGAGCAGGGACAGCTCACGGATCAGCGCGTAGTCCACTTCGGACTGCGCCGAGAACAGGGTGCGGCCGGAGTCGAGGATCTCCTTGGCCTTCTGCGCCGCTTCGAGGGCGGGGCGGCGGTCCTTCTGCGTCCGCGCCTCCTTCTCGAGCCGCGGAATGGCCTTCTCCAGGGTCTGGAGGTCGGCGAGGATCAGCTCGGTGTTGATCGTCTCCATGTCGGAGGCCGGGTCGACGCGGCCGTCGACGTGCACGACGTCCGGGTCGTCGAAGACGCGGATCACCTGGCAGATCGCGTTGGCCTCGCGGATGTTGGCGAGGAACTTGTTGCCGAGGCCCTCACCCTCCGACGCGCCCTTCACGATGCCCGCGATGTCGACGAACGACACAACGGCCGGCACCTCGCGCTCCGAACCGAAGATCTCGGCGAGCTTGGTGAGGCGCGCGTCCGGCAACGGCACGACGCCGACGTTCGGCTCGATGGTCGCGAACGGGTAGTTCGCGGCGAGCACGTCGTTGCGCGTGAGCGCGTTGAACAGGGTGGACTTGCCGACGTTGGGCAGGCCGACGATACCGAGGGTCAAACTCACGGGTGACGAGTCTACGGCAGGCCACGGTCATGTCCGATTCCCGCGAGCCTTTACCCGTTCCCGCTGGCAGGATCGTTGGCATGGTCATTGACGAAGAGCACGCGTACCGGGTGTGCGCCGCACGTGACGCCCGTTTCGACGGCTGCTTCATCCACGCGGTCCGCACGACCGGCATCTACTGCCGCCCGTCGTGCCCCGCGGTGACCCCGAAGCGCCGCAACAGCCAGTTCTTCCTGACGGCGGCCGCCGCCCAGTCCGCGGGCTTCCGCGCCTGCCGCCGCTGCCTGCCGGACGCAGTGCCTGGCTCACCCGAGTGGAACCTCCGCGCCGACCTGGCCGCCCGCGCGATGCGCCTGATCAGCGACGGCGTGGTCGAACGCGACGGCGTGACGGGCCTCGCCTCCCGCCTCGGCTACTCGGAACGCCACCTCACCCGCGTGCTGACCGCCGAACTGGGAGCGGGCCCGCTCGCACTGGCCCGCGCCCACCGCGCCCACGCCGCCCGCCTGCTCATCGAGACGACCGAGCTCCCGTTCGCCGACATCGCCTTCGCCGCGGGCTTCGCGTCGGTCCGCCAGTTCAACGACACCATCCGCATGGTGTTCGCCTCGACACCGTCCGACATGCGCGGCCGCGGCAAGGCCCCGGTCGGCACCCCCGGCCGCATCGTCCTGCGCCTGCCGTACCGCCCGCCGTTCGACGCCACGGGCCTGCTCGCCCACTTCCGCCGACACGCGCTACCCGGCGTCGAAGAGGTCACGGCCGACTCCTACGCCCGAACGCTGTCGCTCCCCCACGGCGAGGCAACGGTCCGCCTGACCTTCCCGGCCGACCACGTGCTCTGCTCGCTGCGCCTGGCCGACATGCGCGATCTGGGCGCGGCGGTCTCCAGGGTCCGCCGCCTGCTGGATCTGGACGCCGACCCGACGTCCGTCGACGAGTTCCTGGGCAAGGACGCGATCATCGGCCCGCTGGTCCGCAAGACACCGGGCATCCGCGTCCCCGGCAGCGTCGACGGAGCCGAAACCCTCCTGCGCCTGGTAGCGCCCTACGCCGGCGTGCCCCTGAAGGTCCCGGACGGCACCCTCACCCACCTCTACTCGGCAGCCGACCACCCGATCACCGAGGCGGTGGCCACCGGCAGACTCGTGGTGGACGTGGGCCGCTCGATCGAGGACCTGACCGAAGAACTGACCCCTCTCGCAGGCCGGCAGGTGGCCGACGAGGTGGCCATGCGAGTACTGGGCGCCCCAGACGTGCTGGTGCTCCCGCAGTCCCTGCAAGACCTGGCTCCCCACGGCCCCGACTGGCGCCCGTGGCGCTCCTACGCAGGAGCACACCTGACGAGGAAGGCAGCAACATCATGAGCGTCGCCCACACGTCCACTGTGGACACCCCGGCGGGGCCGTTCACCGCGATCGTCGCGCAGGACGGAGCAGTGCTGGCGAGCGGCTGGACGGCCGACATCGCCCTGCTGACGCCCCAGATCCACGCCACCCTGGCACCGTCGGAGATCACGCCGAAGCGCGACCTGGGTGACGTCACCAAGGCCGTCATCGCCTACCACGAGGGCGACCTGGACGTGATCGACTCGATCGAGGTGCGCCAGAAGTCGGGCCCGTTCCTCCAGCACGCGTGGGACGTCCTGCGCACCGTCCGCGCCGGCGCCCCCGTCACGTACACCGAGTACGCGGAACTCTCCGGCCGTCCAGCAGCGGTCCGCGCCGCGGCATCGGCCTGCGCCCGCAACTCGGCAGCGCTCTTCGTGCCGTGCCATCGCGTGATCCGCATCGGCGGCGACCTCGGCGGCTTCCGCTGGGGCCTGGCGGTCAAGCGCTGGCTGCTGGCCCACGAAGAGGCCTAAACCAGGTTGATCTCCGGCGGCCCGGCCATCGTCACCAGCTCGGTCCGGCAGTGCGGACACGAGCCGGTGACCGGCCACACCGTGTTGGTCTGGAAGGACTTCTGCTCGCCAAACCAGTCGTCCACCCCAGAGTCACGACACGTGTGACATCCCACGCGGTAGTGCACGCGAACCCAAGGCCGCCGCACCCCGAGCTCACTCCCGTGCTCACTGGGCCGCTTGAGGTCAGCGAACGGCGACCACCAGAACGACAGCCGACACCGAAGCACGTCAACCTCACCATCAGACCCGGTGTCGAACCCGGTGATCCTGACCGGCGCGGGGTGCACTCCGAAATCGTCCAGGTCGTCCTGCCACTCCAACTGCCGCCGAGACGAGTGGCAGACCCCATGAGTCGCACCGTGATGCAACGCAACGGTCCGCCCCACCCGACGACACACGAAGCAATCATGGGAGTACTCGAGCCGGTTCGACCACACGAACTGGGCACTGGAAGCGACAGTGACACGCGCGTTGATTTCCACGTGGGACAGCACAGAACGAGATTAGAGCCGACCACCTGGTTCGTCCACATGCGACAAACCGCGCCACCACCCTCGGAACGCGCCCTGGCCGAAGGCGAAGCACCCCGCGTGGCGATGCGAACCGAGCCGTCCCAACCGCGATGCCAAGCGAGCCGTACAGACCTCTGCCCCACTGGGTAGCGGTGATTTCCGGAACCCGATCGCACAAACGCAACCACGCTGGAACGCGACCAACCCGCATCACCGACCCCAGCGCTGGAAACCGGCACCCGTCCACCGAACCAGACCACCGTCAGCCCAGCGAAACCTCGAGCGTGGACCCGGTCCGAGCCTTCCGAACCCTCAACCGGGTAGGGATCCGCTGCCGCAGTTCCTCCACATGCGACACCAGCCCGACAACCCTCCCTCCAGCCCGCAACTCGTCCAACGTGTTCATCACGATGTCCAACGTGTCCGAGTCGAGCGTCCCAAACCCTTCATCCACGAACAGCGTGTCCAGCAACGCCCCACCGGTCTCGTTGGCCACCACATCAGCCAACCCAAGCGCCAGCGACAACGAGGCAAGGAACGACTCCCCACCCGACAACGTCTTGGCAGGCCTAGCCCGCCCCGAGTAGTCGTCCAGCACGTCGAGACTGAGCCCACCCCGAGTCCCCCGAGCCCCGGCCGAGTCGGAGTGCACGAAGCTGTACCGCCCCTGACTCATCCGATGCAGCCGAGCGGAAGCAGCGACAGCGACCTCTTCGAGCCGAGCCGCGAGCACATACGACCGCAGCGTCATCTTCTTGGAGTTCTGCCCACGCCCGTTGATCACGTCGGTGAGCCCGTCCAGCTCCGCGTACGCAGCCTCCAACGGCTCCAACGACTTCCACTCGGCGCGCAACCGGGCCGCCAGCTCACCGACCCGCTCCAACGCCGCACGGGCCCTCGCCAGCCGAGTGGCCGCCTCCGAGGCAGCCGCCCGCGCAGCGGAGGCCGCGGCGGTGACCTCGTTCAGGTCCACGGCGGAGGCCGGATCGACCTCGGCCAGTTCCTCCAGCGTCGCCATGGCACTGGCACGCGCGCGTTCCCAGGCAGCGATCCGATCGTCCAACGCCTGCAACGCCGCCGCGGGCCTGGCAGCCGCGAGCGCCGCCTCGACGTCCGGGAAGCCCGCCTCGGCCGCCAACGCCGCGACCGAAGCCTGCTGTTCCTCGACCCTGGCGAGCGCGCTGTCCCGCGCCGAACGCCGATCGGCCAGCTCCACCAACGCCTTCGCCAGGCGCAACAGGTGATCGCGGCGCGTCAGCACGTCCTCGTGCTCGCCGCGCGCCTTCTCCAGCCGGGCACCGCGATCCTCGACCACGGCAACGAGAGACGTGTGCTCGGTGCGCAGCCTGACCAGGTCCTGTTCGACCTTCTCCTTCTCCGACCCCAGATCGCGGGTCTTGGCCTCCAGGCCGACGAACTCGTTCTGCCGCTGCGACCGCGTGCGGGCCAGTTCCACCGCCGCGCGGTACTCGGCCAGCGCGACGGCCGGCTCCTCCGACCCCAGGGCCTCCCAGCAGGCCTGGATGCGCAGCTCGGCGGCGTGGGCGGCTCGTTCGGCCTCGTTGCGGCGGTCCAGTGCGGTCTGCTCGTCGCGGGCGGCCTCTTCCTCGTCGGCCGCGTCGACGCCGCCCAGCATCGGCTGCGCCGGCGCGGGGTGACTCGGAGACCCGCAGACGGCGCAGGGCTTGCCGCGTTGCAGGGCCGCCGCCAGCTCGATGGCCATGTTCTCGAGGCGTTGGTGGCGGACCTGCTGCAGCACGTCCTTCGCCTTCTGGTGAACGTCGATCGCCTGGCGCAGTTCGTTCTTCGTGCGCTCCAACGCTTCCGTGGCGCCGGGCAACGCCTCCGCCGCATCCGCGCGAGCCTTCAGGGACTCCAACCGTGCGGACGCCTCCGCGGCGGCGTCCAGCTGGGCACGGCACTGGGCCAGGCGTTCGGGGAGCACCTCCAGTTCGGCGTTCAGCGCGAGCAGGCGGCGCTCCACCTGGTGCGAGGCGTGCTTGAGCTCGGAAAGCCTGCGCTCGTCGGCCTTCTGGCGTTCCGCCTCTGCCGCCAGTTCGGCCAGGCCGCCCGCCTCCTCGCGGCAGCGCTCGGCGTCCTCCCGCAACGACGAGCCGGAATAACCCAAGCACGCCAAGGCTTCCGCGGCACGGGTCTCGTCACGGACCGCGAACTCGTACGACTGCTGGAGCTTGGCGATCTCGTTGAACGCCGGCTTGACGGGCATCGCGCGACGGGCGGCGTCACGTTCGGCGAACCACGACGCCGAGTCGGCGGCCTCCACGCGGGCCAGCATGTCGCGGGCCTCGCGGACGCGGCGGATCTGGTCGGCCTGCACGCGCGCCTGAGCCAGCAGCGCGTCGGCGCCGTCGGCCACGCCCGCCGTCTCCACCGACAGCTCCTCGGCCTCCCGCACGGCCTGGGAGAGCCGCTCCAGCACCGATTCCAGCCAACCCGGCTCGGACGACGGTTCCTCCGAGGCCGCCTCGGCGACGCGGTGCATCAGCTCGGACGCGCCCTGACGGCGTTCCTCCAGCACCCGACCGGCCGCCACGCGCTTGTCGCGGAACCACTTCTCCACGTCGAGGAAGCGCTCGGTCCCGAAGAGCTTTTCGAGCAGCACCTCGCGTTCCGCCGTGTCGGAGCGCAGAAAACGAGCGAACTCGCCCTGCGGCAGCAGGACCACCTGGAAGAACTGCTCGTAAGACATGCCCAGCAGGTCTTCGACGGCACGGGCCACGTCGTCGATGCGGGTGATTCCCTCGCCGTCCCAGCCTTCGAGCCACGTCAGCGAGCACTTCGCCGGCTGGGTGGTGTAGCCGCCGCCGCGTTTCTTCGGGCGGTCGAACTCCGGTGAACGCACGATGCGGAACCGGCGGCTCTGCACCGTCAGTTCGAGCGACACCGACGTGGGGACTTCGGGGTCGGCGTACTCGCAGCGCAGCTTCTTCACGTCGCCGCGCGCGCCCGGCACGCGGCCGAACAGGGCGAACGCCACCGCGTCGAGCAGCGTCGTCTTGCCCGCGCCCGTGTCGCCGTGCAGCAGGAACAGGCCGTCGGCGCCCAGTTCGTCGAAGTCGACGGTCTCGGGCTTCGGGTAGGGCCCGAACGCCGTCAGCTCCAGGCGGTGCAGTCTCATTGCTCCTGCTCCCTCGCCACCGAAGCGAAAGCCTCACGCAGCAATGCCATCTCCGCGGCGGTCGGCTCGGAGCCGCGGGCGTCGGACACGAAGCAGCAGGCCACTTCCTCGTCTGTGCGGCCACGCACCCGGTCCGCGTAGGTCATGGTGTGCTGCGGGCCCTGCTCCGGCCGCCACTCCACGTGCACCGCGTGCTCGAACCGCTTCTGCAGCTGCCGCAACGCGTCCATCGGCCGCACCTGGTCGGTCAGCACGACGGACAGGAAGTGGTCTTCCAGCGGTGTGTGCGCCGGATCTTCCAGCACGTCGGCGAGCGTTCCCGTCACCGTCGCGAGCTGACGCGGCACCGGCAGCTCACGCCGTTCGACGCCGACGAGCCCGCCCGCGTCCAGCTCCACCAGCCACACCGACTTGCGGTGGCGCGCCTCGGAGAACGAGTACGCCAGCGGACTTCCCGAATAACGCAGGTTCTCCGCCAGGGTCTGCGGCCCGTGCAGATGTCCGAGAGCTACGTAGTCGACACCCGAGAACACCTGCATCGACACGTCCTGCACGCCACCGACGGCGATGGTGCGCTCGGACTCCGACGGCGCACCACCGGTCACGAAGGCGTGCGCCAGCACCACCGACCGCGCCCCGCGCCCGGCAAGATCGGCCCGGATCCGCCGCATCGCCTCGCCGAGCACGGGCGCATGCCCCTTGTCCGCGATCCCGAGGACGTGCCGCGCGGGTTCCGGCTCCAGGAACGGAATCCCGTACACCGCGACGGGTCCGTGCTCGTCCTCCAGCTCGACCGGCTTGTCCAGCAACGAGATCTGCGTGCGCAGGAAGAGCCCGCCCGCCGCCGCGAACTCCCCGAACACGCCGATCCGCGCCGCCGAGTCATGGTTGCCCGGCGTGATCACGATCCGCGCCCCGGCCGCGCGGATCCGCATCAGCACCCGCGCGCACAACGCCACCGCGTCGGCGGACGGCACCGCGCGGTCGTAGAGGTCGCCGGAGATGACCACGACGTCGACCTTCTCGGAAGACACCAGGTCAGCGAGGCCGCTCAGCACCGACTCCTGCTCGACGAGCAGGTCGCGGCCGTGGAAGGTGCGCCCCACGTGCCAGTCGGAGGTGTGCAGGATCCGCATGGCACCAACCGTAGAGACGGGGTCCGACAAAACTCCGGGAGGGTTCCCGGCGTGTCACCCGATCGAGTTCAACATCTCTGGGGGAGCATGATCGGTGCCGTGACCGCAGTGATCATCACCGCCTCGCTCGTCCTGGCGCTCGTCTGTGCCGGGGCGCTGGTGTTCGTCTACCGCCTCTACCAGGACAGCGTCCGCCGCACCGACGAGGCGCTGCAGGCCATCACCGCCGAACGCGCGCGCTACGACGCGCAGCAGCAGGCCCTGCAGCGGTACGAGGTGGCGTTCTCCAGCGTCAGCGGCCGCGGCGAGCTCGGCGAACAGGTTCTCGTCGAAACAGCGCGCGCACTCGGCCTGAGGGAGAACCTCCACTACACACTGCAGACCGACGTGGCCGGCGGTGGCGCCGTGCGACCGGACATGGTGCTGAACGTCGGTGGCGGCCGCATGGTCCCGGTCGACTCGAAGATGTCCATGGCAACGTGGGCGGAAGCGGTCGAAACGGACGATCCACAGGAACGTCAGGACGCGCTGCGGGTCCACGTCCGCAACATCCGCTCCCGCGCGGCCGAGCTGGCGGGCAAGGGCTACCAGCGCTGGGCCGACGCGATCTACGGCACGATCATGTTCGTGCCCAACGACGGCGCCGTCGTCGCCGCCCTGGACACCGACCCCGAACTGCTGCGCTGGCTGCTGGACCGGCGGGTCTTCCTGTGCGGCCCCACCGGGTTCGCGGTGATCGCGTCGAGTGCCATGTTCGCGGTCACCGAACGAGCGCTGGCCGACGACGTGGAGCAGGTCAGGCTGCAGGCGGGCCGCGCGAACCGGGCCGCCGACACCGCCATCGAGGCCGTCAACCTCTCCACGACCCACCTGCAGCGCTTCCTGAGTGCGCGGCGTCGCGAGCTGGACGCCCTGGAGGGTTTCCGGGCGAGTGTCGAACCGCTGACCGAGGCCTCCGCCACCCCCACGCCCCTGCCTCTCGTCCGAAGGGCGGACGAACAGTCCGCATAAAACGCACGGAGCGTGCCAACAGGTTGCTTCTTGGTGAGAAAGCAGCGGACTGACGAACACCGAATGGCCGAACGGCTACCGTGTGCGGCGTGAGTGACGTGCGCGACCGTTCGGCTGCCCTCGACGACGTCGAGGACCATGACGCCGTTCCGTGGAACTACAAGGCCATCTTCGGGTCGTTCAAGGGCATCCCGTGGTGGGCCGCGATCCTGTGCTCCCTGATCCCGGCGTTCATCGGCGCGTTCATCGACATCAACTCCAGCAAGACCGTCGGCTGGACGTTCAACGCGGTGTTCTTCGTCGGCGCGCTCGCCGGGATCCTGCTGGTCCAGCGCCGCAGCCTGTTCGCGCCGATGGTGCAGCCGCCGCTCGTCCTCGCCGCCACCGTGCCGACGCTCGTGCTGCTCACCGGGGGTGTGCAGAAGGGCGGTCTGTCCTCCATGGCGCTCGGTCTGGGCAAGCCGCTGATCGACAGCTTCCCGGTCATGGCGATCACCACCGGCGTCACGGTCGTGCTGGGCATCGTGCGGATCTTCATCCAGAAGAACCCGAACCGGCCGTCCAAGGACGAGGTCCGCGAGGCCAAGGCCGAGCTGAAGGCCCGCAGCAAGCCCGCGGCCCGCAAGCCCGCCCGCGAGGAGGCCGCGGAGGACCGTCCGCGCCGTCCCCGTCCGGAAGGCGCCCCGGCCCGTCGCCCGCGTCCCGAGGGAGCGCCGGCACGCCGTCCACGGCCGGAAGGCGCGGCCCGCGGCGAACGTCCGGCAGGCCAGCGCAGGCCGAGGCCCCCACGCGAGGACCGCTAGCGCCAGTTGATCGTTGTTCGTGATCGGACCCGCGAACTCGATCGGCGGCGAGGTGCCGGACGGCGTGTGGCAGGCCTCCGACGCGGCCCAGCCCACGCTGATCGGCGGGCTTGCCTGGCGTTGCAGAGCCCGCACAAGAGCCCCGTGCGCACGTGGCGGTCTCGCCGGACCGCAAGCTGCTCGCGACCGGTGACGACAGCGGCGTGATCGCGCTCTGGGACACCTCGACGTGGCAGCAGACCGGCGAACTGCGAGGCCACACCCAGGCCGTGTGCGCGCTGGAGTTCAGCCCTGACTCGTCCCGGCTCGCGAGCGGCGGCCGGGACCGGGACGTCATCGTGTGGGACCCGGGTTCGCGCACGCTCTGGGCGGCGCTGCGCGGGCACAGCCAACCGGTCACGCACCTGGCGTGGCGGCCGGACGGCACCTCGCTGGTGTCAGCGGGTGCCGGCCGGGTCGCGGTGTGGGGCCTCGACGTGGACCGGGCCCTGGAGCAGATCCGTCAGCGGACGAGGTCCTTGCGGAGCTCACGCGGCAGCGCGAAGGCGATCTTCTCGTTGGCCGTCGTGATCTCCTCGACCTCGCCGAAGCCGTGCGACTCGAGGAACTTCAGCAGCTCCATCACCAGGATGTCCGGCACCGACGCGCCCGACGTGACGCCGACGGTCTCGACGCCTTCGAGCCACGCCAGGTCGACCTCCTTGGCGTAGTCGATCAGGTACGAGGCCTTGGCGCCGTTCTGCAGCGCGACCTCGACCAGCCGGACCGAGTTGGAGGAGTTCTTCGAGCCCACGACGAGCACCAGGTCGCACGACGGCGCCATCGTCTTCACCGCGGTCTGGCGGTTCGACGTGGCGTAGCAGATGTCGTCGGACGGCGGGTCCTGCATCTCCGGGAAGCGCTCCTTGAGCTGCCGGACCCGCACCATGGTCTCGTCGACCGAGAGCGTCGTCTGCGACAGCCAGATGACCTTCGACGGGTCGCGCACCTCGACCTTCGCGGCGTCCTCGGCGGTGTCGACGAGCTGCACGTGGTCGGGGGCCTCACCGGCGGTGCCCTCGACCTCCTCGTGGCCCTCGTGGCCGATCAGGAGGATGTCGTAGTCCTCCTTGGCGAAGCGCACGGCTTCCTTGTGCACCTTGGTCACCAGCGGGCACGTGGCGTCGATGGTGCGCAACGACCGCTGCGCCGCCTCCTCGTGCACGGCAGGCGACACGCCGTGTGCTGAGAACACCACGAGTGCGCCCTCAGGAACCTCGTCGGTCTCGTTGACGAAGATGGCACCGCGGTCGGACAGGGTCTCCACGACGTACTTGTTGTGGACGATCTCCTTGCGCACGTAGACGGGGGCGCCGTACTGCTCGAGAGCGCGCTCGACCGTCTCGACGGCACGATCAACGCCCGCGCAGTAACCACGCGGCTTCGCCAACAGGACTCGCTTGGGCATGCCATCAGGGTACCCAGGGCGCAGGCCAGTGCATTCAGCGCGCAGTTGCGGCAGGCTTACGACCATGAAGCCACTGCCTCTGGGTGTCCGCGTCGCCGCCGGACTCGCGGCGACCGCCCTCGAACAGGCGCGCAAGCTGCCGCAGCAGCTCGCCGGACTCCCCCTCACGGTGGTCAGCGAGGCCATGCAGTTGTCCATGCGAGTGCAGCAGCATGTGACCGAACTCGCCATCAAAGGTGACGACGTCCTCTCCGGACTGAGGCCCGCGGAGGAAGAACCGGAGTGGGCGACGTTCGACGAGGACGAGACGCCGGTCACCACCGAGGTCGGGGTGGACGACCCGTGGGAAGAGGAAGAGCGCGCGATCGCCGAGGTTCCGGATTTCCTCCCGAGCTACGACGAGCTGTCGATCGCGCAGCTGCGCGCCCGCCTGCGCAACCTGAGCGTCGAGCAGCTGGAGGAGCTGCTGAACTACGAGAAGGCGCACGAGTCACGGCCTGAGTTCGTGGGCATGCTCAACCGGCGGATCGCCACGGTCAAGCGTCCAAATGATCCGGCACAGTGAGCGAGGGAAAGTCCACGCCGGAGAACCCGTGGCCGGTGCGGACGGTCGCCCGCAAGCTGCTCGACTGGATCAACCGGCTCGGAGACGTCTGGGTCGAGGGCCAGGTCACGCAGCTCAACGCGCGCAGCTCGACGGCGTTCCTGACGCTGCGCGACCCGAGCGTCGACATGTCGATGTCGATCACCTGCAACGCCGGGATGATCCGCGAGCTGCAGCTGAACGAGGGCAGCCGCGTGATCGTGCACGGGAAGATCAGCTTCTACCCGAACCGGGGCACGCTGTCGTTGCGCGCGGACGAGATCCGCGCGGTCGGCATCGGTGAGCTGCTCGCCCGCATCGAGCGCCTGCGCAAGCTGCTGCACGCGGAGGGTCTGTTCGACCCGCGCCGCAAGCGCCGCCCGCCGTTCCTGCCGAACAAGATCGGTCTCATCACCGGTCGCGCGTCGGCGGCGGAGCGGGACGTGCTGACGAACGCACGGAACCGTTGGCCCGCAGCGCACTTCCGCGTCATCAACGTCGCCGTGCAGGGCCCGATGGCGGTCACCCAGGTGATGACGGCGCTGTCCACTTTGGAACGCGACCCCGAGTGCGACGTCATCATCATCGCCCGCGGCGGCGGCAGCGTGGAGGACCTGCTGCCGTTCTCCGACGAGGCGCTGTGCCGGGCGGTGTCCGCGTGCCGCACGCCGGTGCTGTCCGCGATCGGCCACGAGCCCGACACCCCGCTCCTCGACCACGTCGCGGACCTGCGCTGTTCGACGCCGACCGACGCGGGCAAACGGGTGGTTCCGGATGTCGCCGAAGAGAGTGAACGCGTCCGCCAGATGCGCGATCGCGGGCGGCGCGCGCTGCACGGCTGGGTCGACCGGGAACGCAAACTGCTCGACTCCCTGCGCTCCCGACCAGTACTTTCGGATCCGTACGGTCCGCTCGAACGACGCGCAGAAGAAGTGAATCGTCTTCGCGACCAGGGCCGTAGGGCCGTCACGCAACGTCTCGATCGGGAAGACGTCCACCTTTCAGGGACGAAAGCCCGCTTGACGACCCTCGGACCAGCCGCCACGCTGGCCCGCGGATACGCCGTTGTGCAACTCGTCACACCTGACGGACCCGACGGAGTGGTGCGGTCTGTGACGGACGCCCCCAGCGGAACACAGCTGCGGGTACGCGTCGTTGACGGAGCAGTGGAAGCAGTCGTGACCAGGGTGGAAGGGGGAGGTACCGATGATGCGTGATGCCGTGTTCCTGCCCCTCACCATGGAGGCGGCCGGCGAGTGCGCCTCGGGGCTGCGGACGAAGGCTGAGGCGGCGAACAGGGCCGCGGCGGAGTGCTGGACGGCGTTGGTGGGCGACTGCGACACGCCGAGCCGCCGCACGCTGATCCTCACGTTGCACGACCTGAGCGAGGCCACGGCGGGCACCGTGCAGTACCGGCGCGTCGCGGAGGCCGAGGCGCTCATCGACGAGGCGGTGCGAGAGGGTGACGGCGAGGAGTTCGCGGAGGCGCTGGTCGGCTACGACCTGGCCGTCGCGACCGTGTTGAGCCGTCTGAGGAGCCAATCCGCGTGAGTTCGGAAACCACCCAGAATGAAACTCCTCTGGGTTACGAAGCCGCCCGTGACGAACTGGTCGAGGTGGTCCGCAAGCTGGAGGCCGGCGGTCTGTCGCTGGAGGACTCACTCGCGCTGTGGGAACGCGGTGAGGCGCTCGCCAAGACGTGTGAGCAGCATCTCGCCGGTGCGCGTGAGCGAATCGATGCAGCTCTCGCTGTGGTCGAGGAGGACGTTTCCGAGGCGTGATCCCGTGCAAGGATTCAGTTGCCGATCACAAAATCCGGCACGCTGAGTAGTCGCATGGAGGCGCGCAATGGTGAACACCCCCGCGGAACGACGTCGCGAAGCCCCCGACCGGAACCTGGCATTGGAGCTCGTGCGCGTCACCGAGGCCGCGGCCATGGCCGCCGGCCGGTGGGTGGGGCGTGGCGACAAGAACGGTGGTGACGGCGCCGCGGTCGACGCGATGCGCAAGCTGATCCACACCGTCTCGATGCGCGGTGTCGTCGTGATCGGCGAGGGCGAGAAGGACGAGGCGCCCATGCTGTACAACGGCGAGGAGGTCGGCAACGGCGAAGGCCCCGAGTGCGACGTCGCCGTCGACCCGATCGACGGCACCACGCTCATGTCCAAGGGCATGCCGAACGCGCTGGCCGTGCTGGCCGTGGCCGAGCGCGGAGCGATGTTCGACCCGTCCGCCGTGTTCTACATGGAGAAGCTCGCCGTGGGCCCGGAGGCGGCCGACGTCATCGACATCACCGCGCCGCTCGTGGAGAACATCCGCCGGGTCGCGAAGGCCAAGCACAGCGACGTCTCGGACGTGAACGTGTGCATCCTGGACCGCCCGCGGCACGAGTCGATCGTGCAGGAGGTGCGCAAGGCCGGCGCCCGCATCCACTTCATCTCCGACGGCGACGTCGCGGGCGCGATCGCGGCGGCACGTCCCACGTCGGGTGTGGACATGCTCGTGGGCATCGGTGGCACGCCGGAGGGCATCATCGCGGCGGCGGCGCTGAAGTGCGTAGGTGGCGCCATCCAGGGCCGGCTGTGGCCCAAGGACGACGAGGAGCGCGAGAAGGCGATCGGCGCGGGCCACGACCTGTCCCGCGTGCTCACGACGAACGACCTCGTGGCGGGCGACAACGTCTTCTTCTGCGCCACGGGCGTGACCGACGGCGACCTTCTGCGCGGTGTGCACTATCGGGCAGGTGGCTGCACCACGCAGTCCATCGTCATGCGATCGAAGTCCGGCACCGTCCGCATGATCGACGGCTTCCACAGCCTTCACAAGCTGCGCGAATACGCCTCGGTCGACTTCGACCTGCCGGAGGACGTGCAGCAGCCGCTGCCGTAAAAGGTGAATTGTGAACACTGGGTAACCAGACGAGTGACCCTAGTGACGGAGTGACTTTCGTCCCTAGTTTCCGAACTGACCCCGGCAACCCTGCGCCGGGTTCAGGAAGGAAGCTCAACGATGAGGGCACGTTCGTTGTTCTCCGCAATCGCCGTGGCCGCCGGCGCCCTGCTCGCCTCGGCCGCCGCGGCCACCGCGGCTCCCGCACCGACCGCCGATGGCGACATGGGCACGATGATCGTCGGCGGGACCAACGCCACCCAGGTCTACTCCTGGATGGTCTCCCTGCAGAGCAATGGCAGCCACTTCTGCGGTGGCACGCTGGTCAAGGCCAACTGGGTCGTCACGGCGAAGCACTGCGTCCAGGGCTCGTCCGCGTCGTCGATCACCGCGCGGGTGGGCACCACCAACCGCACCAGCGGTGGCTCGACGGCACGCGGTTCGCGGATCATCACGCACCCGTCCGCCGACCTCGCGCTGCTGCAGCTCGGCACGTCGGTGTCCCAGACGCCCGCTCCGGTGTCGACGGCGTCCGGCCCGGTCGGCACCGCCACCCGCATCATCGGCTGGGGCCAGACCTGCCCGACCCGCGGCTGTGGCAGCGCTCCGATCACCCTGCAGGAGCTCAACACGTCGATCGTCGCGGACAGCCGTTGCTCCGGCATCAGCGCCGCGTCGGAGATCTGCACGAACAACACCGGTGGCAACAAGGGCGCCTGCTACGGCGACTCGGGTGGCCCACAGGTGAAGTCCGTGAACGGCCGCTGGGAGCTCATCGGCGCGACCAGCCGCTCCGGTGGCGGCGCGACCTGCGCGACCGCGCCGTCCATCTACGTGGACGTCGCGTACTACCGCTCCTGGGTCAGCACGAACGTCGGTGGCCTGTAGTCCGGTAAACGCATTCCGAGGGCCCGTCTCCCAACCGTTATGGGAGGCGGGCCCTCCGCGTTGCAACCTGAGTGATCCTCCCGCCGTCTACTTCGGCACAGGATGAATCACTGAGGGGGTGCGCGATGCGGATGCTGCTCGCGGCGATCGCGTTGTTGTCGGTGGCGGGGTGTGCACAAGGGGCCGTGCACGCGGAAACTCCAACAGCGCCACCACCTTCGTCGTCATCGTCTTCTGCTCCCCCGTCTTCTTCTGCTTCCCCGTCTTCCGCGCCTTCGTCTTCGCCCGCGCCGTCGTCGGAGACTCCTCCCCCGCCGCCGCCACCGCCTCCCGCTCCGGTCGTGAAGCCGACGCCGTGTGACATCAGCGACGGCGCGTGCATCAAGCTCTCCACCAACCAGTCGTGGATCGTGCGCGGCGACAAGATCGTCTACGGTCCCGTGCAGATCACCAGCGGCCGCAAGGGTTACGAGACCCCGGTCGGCAAGTTCCCGGTGCTGCGCAAGGTGAAGGACGAGTGGAGCCGCCCGTACAACGCGGCCATGCCGTGGTCGACGTACTTCACCAACAGCGGCATCGCGTTCCACGAGGGCTCGCTGACCGTCCCGTCGCACGGCTGCATCCACCTGGACCCGCAGGCGGCGAAGCACTACTTCCAGACCCTCTCGATCGGCGAGACGGTTCAGGTGGTCGCATAAGCAGATGATTCAGATCACCGGGTAGTGGTTACTCCACTACCGAGGGGTGATGTGAGATGCGAGTTCTCATCGCGACGGTGCTCCTGACCCTCGGTTTCGCGGTCCCCGCGCAGGCGCAGGCGGGGTGCACCGTCTACAACGGAGCGTGCCTGGAGAAGCACTCCAACACCGCATGGCTCGTGTACAACGGCAAGACGAGCTACGGCCCGGTGCCGGTCAGCCACGGCAAGCCGGGCTACGAGACCCCGGTCGGCACGTTCTCGGTGCTGCGCAAGGTGAAGAACGACTGGAGCGTCCCCTACAACGGCCCGATGCCGAACGCCGTGTACTTCACGACGACCGGCATCGCGTTCCACCAGGGTGACATCAGGATCCAGTCGCACGGCTGCGTCCGGCTGAACGTCGACGCGTCGCTGGTGTTCTACGACAACCTGGCGATCGGCGAGAAGGTCCAGGTGCTGCCCTAACCGATGGCTGCCCACCAGCACCCGTCGTCGCGTCCCATCACGGACACGCGCCCTGCGAGACCCGTGGGCAGCCATCCGGTGAGCCGCTCGAACTCCTTGCCCACGACGATGAGCGCGTTGCCCGCGTCGGCGGACAGGTTGTCCAGCACCACGGGCACGTCCACCGCGCTGAAGTCCACATCGGACACAGGCCTGCCGGAGGACTCCTTCGTCACCCGGACGATCCGCCAGCCGTCGTGCCCCTCCCACCGGACTTCCTCCGCCGGCAGCAAAGCCATGAACTCGTCCGACGAGGTGCGTGGCGACACGAGCGCGATCGTCCCGCCGAACCGCCCGGCCAGCGTGCTCAGCCGCAGCGGATGCTCAAGGCTCTTCGGCTCTGCTTCGACTCGCGCGTAGGTGACGTCCAGCCGTCGCGCGACCCGCTCGACCGCGGCGTGCACCCCGTCCTCGAGCGCGGCCACGACCAGCTCGACGTCCCGGCTGCTGTTGAGCACGTCGGGCAACGCCAGCCGCACCACGGCATACCCCGGCATCACCGCGATGTCCGAGGTCAGACGGCTCGGCACGGTGAGCTCGACCAGCACGTCGGAGCCCCACCCCGACGTGTCGACCTCCGCGTTGACCCGCCGCTCGACGAGATCGGACAACGGCTGCCAGTAGACGATGCGCGGCCTCTCCCGCGTGACCGGCCCCGCCCACCAGGGCGTGCCGCGCACCACGTCGGCCCAGTAAACGTGAATCACGAAAGCCCCCAAGGGTTGTATCGCTGCGCGTCCCCCTGACACACACAACCCGTTTGAGCCCATTCTACGGCTTTCGGCTAGCAGCTGCGGTGCTTCTTGGCGAACTCCTCGGCCGTGAAGGCCTGGTACCCGAGCACGACCTTCCGGTCCTTCACCTGGTCGAGCGTGAAGCCGGCTCCCGGTTCGAACAGGTCGCCGTTCTGCAGGTGCACTTCGAGGCGCTGATCGTCGGCGGGCGGCTGCCACGCGACCTTCTCCTCGGCGCCTTCCGGCAGTCGGCCAATGGTGATCTTGTAGTGCTGCCTGGGTTCTGCGAACTCGATCCGCCAGACCACCGTGTCCCGCTCGTCGATCACGTCGTCGGCGTTCATCGCCCGGATCTCGACCAGCGTGAGCATGCGCGAGTCGCAGGAGGTGTCGACGATCTCCGGCAGCCCGGAATCCCCGAGCCGGACCGCTCTCGTCGGGGCAGGCGAACATCCGGCCAGCAGCAGGCAGGCCGCGAGCACGGCCAGAGGTCTCCCCATGCTCGCGGATCCTGCCAGGCCCTGGTCAGCCGGCGTTGCTGGAATGCCCTGGGAAGAGGTGGGCCGACGGGTTGAGCGCGACCGCGATGTTGTTGACCGCCGTCGCCGCCTCCCCGAACCCGGTCGCGATGAGCTTGACCTTGCCGGGGTACTGCGCGACGTCCCCCGCCGCGTAGACCCGGTCGAGCCTGGTCTTCATCGTGGTGTCGACGACCACCGCGCGGTGGTCGAGCTCGAGCCCCCACGACTCGATCGGCCCGAGGTCGGCCGTGAACCCGAGCGCCGCGACAACCGTCTGCGCGGGCAACGTCTTCACGTCCTCACCCTTGACCTTGACGTCCACTTCGGACAGAGGGTCGCCCCGCAACTCCAGCACCTCGGCGTCGGTGATGATCTCGACCCCGAGCTCCCGCACCTGCCGCACGGTCGCGGCGTGCGCGCGGAAGTTGGCCCTGCGGTGCACCAACGTGACACTCGCGGCGAGCGGGTGCAGTGCGAGCGCCCAGTCGAACGCCGAGTCGCCGCCGCCCACGATCACGACGTGCTGCCCGGCGTGTTCGGCCAGCACCGGCACGAAGTGCACCATGCCGCGCCCCAGCCAGCCGTCGCCTGCGGGCAGCGGCCGCGGGTTGAACTCACCCATGCCCGCCGTGATCAGCACCGCACCGGTCCTGATCGTGCTGCCGTCCGCGAGACCGACCACCAGACCGTCCTCAGTGGACTCCAGCGTGCGCGCCTGGCGCCCGAGCAGGTAGGTCGGCTTGTACTGCCCTGCCTGCTCCACCAGACCGTTGACGAGGTCGCGCCCGCGGATCGCGGGAAAGCCGGCCACGTCGAAAATCATCTTCTCCGGATACATCGCGGTGACCTGGCCGCCCGGTTCGGGCAGCGCGTCGACGAGCGCGACCTTGAGTTCCCGGAAGCCTGCGTAGTACGCGGCGAACAACCCCGTCGGGCCGGCGCCCACGACGAGGAGGTCGACGTCAAGCTCCATGAGTGGTGCCCTTCTGCCAGTGGTGGGTGGCAGTGCTGTGATCGACCATAGAGACTCGGAAGCATGTCTGAACAGGAGTACCGCGTCGAGCACGACACGATGGGTGAGGTCCGCGTGCCGATCGACGCATTGTGGCGCGCCCAAACACAACGCGCGGTCGAGAACTTCCCGATTTCCGGTCGAGGCCTGGAACGCGCCCAGATCAGGGCCCTCGGCCTCCTCAAGGCCGCCGCCGCCCGAGTGAACGCCCAGCTGGGCGTCCTCGACGCCGACCTCGCCGCGGCCATCGCCTCCGCCGCCGACGAGGTGGCCGCCGGCCAGTGGGACGCCCACTTCCCGGTCGACGTCTTCCAAACCGGTTCGGGCACGTCGTCGAACATGAACGCCAACGAGGTCATCGCCACCCTGGCCACCCGCGCACTGGGCCGCGACGTCCACCCGAACGACCACGTCAACGCCTCGCAGTCGTCCAACGACACCTTCCCCACGACCCTGCGTGTGGCCGCCACCGAGGCCGTCGTGACGGACGTCATCCCGGCGCTGGAACACCTCGAACAGGTCCTGTCGTCGAAGGCCACGGAATGGGCCGACCTGGTCAAGTCCGGCCGCACGCACCTGATGGACGCCGTGCCCATCACGCTGGGCCAGGAAGCGGGCGCCTGGGCGTCCCAGGTCCGCTACTCCGCGGAACGCCTCCAGTCCTCCGTGCCACGCCTGGCCGAACTGCCGATCGGCGGCACCGCGGTCGGCTCGGGCCTGAACGCTCCAGCCGACTTCGGCGCTCGCGTGGCCGCCGAACTGGCCGCCGCGACCGGTCTTCCCCTGGTAGAGGCCCGCGACCACTTCGAGGCCCAGGCCACCCAGGACGGCGTGGTCGAGATCTCCGGCCAGCTCCGCGCATGCGCCGTGGCGTTGTTCAAGATCGCCAACGACCTCCGCTGGCTCGGCTCCGGCCCCCGCACGGGCCTGGGCGAACTGGCCCTGCCCGACCTGCAGCCGGGCAGCTCGATCATGCCGGGCAAGGTCAACCCGGTGATCTCCGAAGCCACGATGATGGTGGTGGCCCAGGTCATCGGCAACGACGCCGCCGTGGCCTTCGCCGGCTCCCAGGGCAACTTCCAGCTCAACGTGATGCTCCCGGTCATCGCCCGCAACGTCCTGGAGTCGTCCCGCCTGCTCGCCGCCGTGGCCCGCCTGCTGGCCGACAAGGTGCTGGCGGGCACCGAGGCCCAGGCCGACCAGATGCGCGAGTACGCGGAGTCGTCACCCTCGATCGTCACGCCGCTGAACCGCTACCTCGGCTACGAGGAGGCTGCGTCGATCGCCAAGCAGTCGTTGAAGGAGCGCAAGACCATCCGCGCCGTCGTGCTGGAGCGCGGGCACGTGCCGTCGAAGCTGACCGAGGAGCAGCTGGACGAGGCCCTGGACGTGCTGCGGATGGCCCGCGGCGGCCGTTGAGCCGAATCCGGTCGCCGAGGATCACGCCTCGGCGACCGGGATTTCAGGAGTACATCGCGAGCCAGATGGCGATGTAGTGGCAGATCGCCGCCACCACGGTCGCGGCGTGGAAGAACTCGTGATAGCCGAACACCTGCGGCCAGGGATTCGGCCACCGGGTCGCGTAGAAGACCGCCCCAACGGTGTAGAGCGCCCCACCCACCAACAGCAGCACGAGCGCCGCCACTCCGGCGTGGTGCAACAGTTCGGGCAGCACGAACACCGCCACCCAGCCCAGCGCGATGTAGATCGGCACCCCGAGCCACCGCGGCGCGTGCGGCCAGGCCAGCTTCAGCGTCACGCCGGCCAGCGCCCCGGTCCACACCACCCACAGCACCACGTGCCCGGTGCCGGGATTCATCGCCAGCAAGGCGAACGGTGTGTACGTGCCCGCGATGAACACGAAGATCATCGAGTGGTCGAGGCGCTTCATCCACGTGCGCACGCGGTCCGACTTCCACGTGACGCGGTGGTAGAGCGCTGAAACGCCGAACAGGCCGAGAACGGTGGCTCCGTAGACCGAGGTGGCCAGGGCGGCCAGGCCGGACACTGTGGACGCCGCCAGCGCGATCAGTGTCGCGCCGGTCGCCACCGAGGTGATGAAGGACCAGAAGTGCAGCCACCCACGAAGGCGCGGCCGCAGTCCGGGCTGTGGAGGAATGGTCGCAGTGGTCACAGGACCCTAGGTTACGCGACCGTAGGTTACCGACCGCGGATCAGTGATGAAGCTTGCACGGCGTACGCTGTTCGGACGTGGCACTCCGCACCCGTGTGAAAGACGTCGCCATCCACCTCTACGAGTGGATTCTCCGTCGCGAGCTGAGCGGGACACAGGTGCCCAAACACGTCGGCGTCGTCCTCGACGGCAACCGGCGGTGGGCGCGCGAGGCCGGGTTCACGGACGTCGCGCACGGGCACCGGGCCGGTGCGCGCAAGATCCTCGAGCTGCTCGACTGGTGCGGTGACGCGGGGGTCGAGGTCGTCACGCTCTGGATGCTCAGCACCGACAACCTGAACCGGCCCACCGAAGAGCTGGCTCCGTTGCTCGACATCATCGCCGACATCACCGACGAGCTCGCCGAGGACGGCAAGCCGTGGCGCGTCCGGCACGTCGGTGCCATCGACATGTTGCCGCCCGAGCACGCCGAGCGGCTCACGAACGCCGCGGCGCGCACCAAGGACCGCACCGGCATCCAGGTCAACGTCGCGGTGGCGTACGGAGGCAGGCAGGAGATCGCGGACGCGGTCCGCAAGCTCCTGCAGGCGCACGCCGAGCGCGGCGGCACCATCGAGGAGCTGGCCGAGGTGCTCGACGTCGACCACATCGCGGAGCACCTCTACACGTCCGGGCAGCCGGATCCGGACCTGATCATCCGCACGTCCGGTGAGCAGCGGCTTTCCGGGTTCATGCTGTGGCAGTCGGCGCACTCGGAGTTCTGGTTCTGCGAGGCCTACTGGCCCGGCTTCCGGCGCACCGACTTCCTGCGCGCCATGCGCGAGTACGCCAAGCGCCACCGCAGGTACGGAAGCTGACGCACAGGGGCGCTCACCTCGGAGGTGAGCGCCCCTGTGCGTCAGAGCGAAGACGAGATCACTCGCCGTCGTGGCCCCACTCGACGCCGTCCTCGATGCCGCCGGCGGCGCAGGTCTCGGTGATCGACGGCGAGTTGATCGGCACGGCACCGCCGAAGACACCGACGTTGTTGCCGCACGCGCCGCCAACGAGGTTGAGGTTGTTGGCGTTGCCGACGATCAGCAGCGGGGCGTTCTCCCAGTCGTGGTTCACGGCCATCGCCGGGGAGCTGGCAACCATCAGGAAGCTCGCCGCCGCGCCGAAAACGGCGCCTGCCTTCTTCAGCACGATTTCTCTCCTTGAAAGTGTGTGTGTCGCAAAAACGCGTCTGGGGACGCCATGAATGACGTCCCCAGACGTGGTGCAAATGAGGGAGATCAGCCCTCGTCGACGATGCCGCCGGCGGCGCAGGTCTCGGTGATCGACGGCGAGTTGATCGGCACGGCACCGCCGAAGACACCGACGTTGTTGCCGCAGGCACCGATCGTGCCGTTGAGGTTGTTGCCGTTCAGGGCAACCAGCAGCGGGCCGTTCTTCCAGTGGTGTCCACCGTGGCCCTCGCCGGCCATGGCGGCCGGGGCGAACGCGAGCGACAGCGCAGCTGCGGCGGCAACCGCGGCACAAGCCTTCTTCACGTCATTCTCCTTCATGTCGGGTTATCCCCGTCATTTCCGGAGTCTTCGGGGATCTCCGGAGGGTGGGGTCTCCGGGCGGAAACCTATCGCCGTTGATCTCGATCGGCGTCCCCCATTACCCCATTGTGTGACATCAAGATCAACAACATTCCCCCATCAGGTGATCTTCGATTCACCATTCGGTCGCAGGTAAGGCACCGTGGTAGACGCTCTACGCTCTCCGACTCATGGACGCCAATGAGCTCGTGCGCGGATATCTGGTTCTTGGGCTGCGGCTCGGGCGCCTCGTGTCCGGGTTCGTCGACTCGTTCACGGGCGACCCCGCGCTGAGTCGCGCCGTGGACAACGAGCCGCGGCTCGCCCCCAAGGCGCTGGCGGACCACGCGCGGCAGCTGCGGCGGGAGCTCGGCAACACCGACCTCGCCGACCAGCGCAAACAGTTCCTCGACGGGCACCTCACCGCGTTGGAGTGCACCGCGCGCAAGCTCGCCGGCGAGCGCATCTCGTTCGTCGACGAGGTCGAGCAGTACTTCCAGGTCCGCATCCGCCCCGGCGACGAGGACGCGTACGCGCAGGCCCACCGCAACATCGACGCGCTGCTCCCAGGAGCCGGTTCGCTGCCAGAACGCCTCCACGCCTTCCGCACGGCCGAGGAGGTGCCCGCACGCAGGCTCCAGGGCGCCGTGCACGCCCTCTCCAGCGCCCTGAGGGACCGTGTGCGGCACAGGTACGCGCTGCCGGAGCAGGAGATCGTCGAGTACCAGATCGTCACGAACAAGCCGTGGAGCGGCTTCAACTACTACCTCGGCGGCTACCGCTCCCGCGTCGCGATCAACGCCGACCTGAACCACCGCATGTCGAACCTCCCGCACCTGGTCGCGCACGAGTCGTATCCGGGCCACCACACCGAGCACTGCCGCAAGGACGCGGGCCTCATCGCCAAGCGCGGCCACGCCGAGCAGTCGATCTTCCTGATCAACACGCCGCAGTGCCTGATGGCCGAGGGTATGGCGGACCTCGGCCTGCACGCGGTGGTCGGGCCGGGCTGGGGCGTGTGGACCGAACAGATCTTCCGCGACCTCGGGATGCAGATGGACGGCGAACTGTCCGAAAAGGTCGAATCAGCGGCGTCCGGCCTGCTCACCGTGCGCCAGGACGCCGCTCTGCTGCTACACGATCGTGGTGCGGATCAGGATGACGTGGTTGCGCATCTTCGCAGGTGGCTGCTGGTGCCGGAGCGTCGCGCACGGCAGATGGTTCGTTTTCTGGCAGACCCGCTGTGGCGCGCGTACACGACCACGTACGTCGAAGGAGTGCGCCTTGTGCGGGCGTGGCTCGACGTCCGCGCGCCCGGCGAGTCGCTCGACGCCCGCTACCTCAGGCTTCTCGACGAGCCCCTGGTGCCGAAATCACTCGAAAGCCAGGTGCGGGACGGTCTCTCGTGGCTGGCTCGAAACACCCAGGAAAATGGCATCTGACCAGCGAAAACACGGCTGTGGTCACGTTTCGGGCTGTTTTCCGGCAGATGACAAGTCGGGATTCACCTGTGTGGCTTCATGCAGACGGGGTACTTCCGAAGGTAACTTCGGAAGCGGCGGGACGCGACCACTGCGGACCGCGCAGGGAGGCTCTGATCGTGGCAGACAACGTCGCGAGGGGGCCGGCACCCGGCCCTCGTGGTCGACCTGCCTGACGCCACACCGGCGGATGGCAAGACGATCAATCAGGGTTGTGCCTGGCCCAGCGAGGAGCGGACGCGGGTGCCGCGTTCGTGAGGGAGTTGCCGTGAACGCACGACGTCCCGCGAGCCGTTCCTCAGGCTCATCGCGCAGTTCCTCCCCCAGGCGCAAGTCCGCCGCCCCAGCCATCTCGACATATGTGCTGGACACGTCGGTCCTGCTGTCCGATCCTCTCGCCCCCACCAGGTTCGCGGAGCACGAGGTCGTGCTCCCGCTCGTGGTGATCAGCGAGCTGGAGGGCAAGCGCCACCACCCCGAACTGGGCTGGTTCGCGAGGGAAGCACTGCGTCTGCTCGACGACCTGCGCTTGCGGCATGGTCGCCTCGATTCGCCGATCCCCATCGGGGATCTGGGAGGCACCTTGCACGTCGAGCTCAACCACTCCGACCCGGAGGTGTTGCCATCAGGTTTCCGAACGGACTCCAACGACGCCCGAATCCTCGCTTGCTCCCTCAATCTCGCTGCTGAGGGGCGAAACGTCACCCTGGTGACCAAGGACATGCCGCTTCGAGTCAAGGCCGGATCGGTCGGGCTCAAGGCGGAGGAATATCGGGC
This sequence comes from Lentzea nigeriaca, assembly GCF_016907955.1. Classification (GTDB taxonomy): domain Bacteria; phylum Actinomycetota; class Actinomycetes; order Mycobacteriales; family Pseudonocardiaceae; genus Lentzea; species Lentzea nigeriaca. The sequence continues at coordinate 277,529 of NZ_JAFBCX010000008.1, forward strand.
GCACGACGTCACCCTGTCAGGCTGGACGGGAATGTCCGATCTGGACGTTCCGCAGTCCCTGGTGGACAGCCTGTTCAAGGAGAACGTCGTCGACCCCACCCAGTACGAGGACCTGGAGCACATCGCGGAACTGCCCTGCCACACCGGACTCCGGTTGCTGGCGGGCACGTCGAGCGCTCTGGGCCGGGTGACCGCGGACAAGCAGATCAGGCTGGTGCGCGGAGATCGGGAGGCCTTCGGACTGCACGGCCGGTCCGCCGAACAGCGGATCGCGCTGGACCTGTTGCTGGACGCCGATGTCGGCATCGTCTCGCTGGGCGGACGTGCGGGCACCGGCAAGTCGGCTCTCGCGTTGTGCGCGGGCCTCGAAGCGGTGATGGAACGCAGGCAGCACCGCAAGGTCGTGGTGTTCCGGCCGCTCTACGCGGTCGGTGGCCAGGAGCTCGGCTACCTGCCGGGCACCGAGAACGAGAAGATGGGGCCGTGGGCGCAGGCGGTGTTCGACACCCTCGGCGCGCTGGTGAGCCAGGCGGTGCTGGAGGAGGTGCTGGACCGCGGGATGCTCGAGGTCCTGCCGCTCACCCACATCCGCGGCCGCTCGCTGCACGACTCCTTCGTGATCGTGGACGAGGCGCAGTCGCTGGAGCGCAACGTGTTGCTGACCGTGCTGTCCCGCCTGGGCAGCAACTCGCGGGTGGTGCTGACGCACGACGTTGCGCAGCGCGACAACCTGCGGGTGGGCCGGCACGACGGCGTGGCGGCGGTGATCGAGAAGCTGAAGGGCCACCCGCTCTTCGCGCACGTCACCCTGACCCGCTCGGAGCGTTCGCCGATCGCGGCTCTCGTCACCGAGATGCTGGAGGACTACGCCTCATAGCAGTGTCGTGAGTGGAACGGCCCCGCGCTTCGTTGCGCGGGGCCGTTTCGCATCAGTCCAGGGCCCGTTTCATGAAGCCGCGCAGACCGAGTCCGCCGAAGCCCGCGATCGCGATCACGAGCACCACCAACACGATCGGCAACGGGATGTGCGGCACGTTCGGCACCAGCTCCGCCCGCATGCCCTCGCTCACGTACGTCAGCGGGTTGAGCGCGCAGATCACCTTGAACCACAGCAGATCGTCGCTCAGCGAGCGCCACGGGAACTGCGACGAACCCGTGAACAGCAACGGGGTCAGGATCACCGCGAACATCACGTTGACCCGGCGCGCGGGCACCGACGTGCCGATGACCATGCCGACGCTGCCACCGGCCAGGCAGCCGAGGATGATCACCAGGAGCGCGCCGGGAATGCCTTCCCACGCCCAGGAGACGTCGAGCATCACGAACCCGACCGGCACCATCAGCACCGCCGCGAAGAACCCGCGGATCGCACCGAACACGATCTTCTCGACCGCGACGAGCGGGATGGAGATCGGCGCGAGGAGCCGGTCCTCGATCTCCCGCGTCCACGAGAAGTCGAGCACCAGCGGCAGGGTGGTGTTCTGCAGCGCGCCGAGGAACCCGTTCATCGCGATGATGCCGGGCAGCAGCACCTGCGCGAAGTCGTTCTGCACGTAGCCGATGTCCCCCAGCACCTTCGCGAAGATGAAGAGGATGAAGAACGGCTGGATGATCACCTGCGCGAGGAAGCTCGGCAGCTCGCGTCCCGTGACGAAGACGTCGCGCCACAGGATCGCCTGGAACGTCCTGATCTGGCTCACCGCAGCTCCCTGCCGGTCAGGTGGATGAAGACGTCTTCCAGGCTGGGCTTGCCGATCGCGACGTCGCTGACGACGACGTCGAGGTCTCTGAGGATGTTCAGCACCGCGGGCAGCGTGACCGCGGTGTCGGCGTCGGTGTAGACGCGGAACATGTTGTTCACGTCCTCGACCCGCCGCACACCGTCCAATTCGGACAAACCTTGGGTGATCTTGGCGGGCTCGTGCCCGTTCAGCCCCACCGTGACGCTGACGGTGTTGCTGCCCGGCAGGCTCTTCGTGAGCTCGACCGGAGTGTCGAGCGTGAGCAGCTTGCCGTGGTCGACGATGCCGACGCGGTCGCAGAGCTTGGCGGCCTCGTCCATGTCGTGCGTGGTCAGCACGACCGTGACGCCTTCAGCGTGCAGCGCGGCGACGCGTTCGTGGACGAAGAGCCGCGCCTGCGGGTCGAGCCCGGTGCTGGGTTCGTCGAGGAACAGCACCTTCGGCCGGTGCATCAACGCGCGGGCGATCATCAGCCGTTGCGCCTGCCCGCCCGACAACGTGTCGACGAGCGCCTCCTCGTGATCCTTCAACCCCATCCGCTCGAGGATGTCGTCGGCGAGCTTCTTGCGTTCCGCGGGCCCGATGCCGTGATAAGCCGCGTGGAACAACAGGTTCTGCCGCGCGTTGAGCGAGCGGTCGAGGTTGTTGCGCTGCGGCACGACAGCCAGCAGCTGCCGTGCGCGCTTCGAGTCGGCCACCACGTCGACGCCCTCCACGAGCGCCTGCCCCGAGGTGGGGCGGACACGCGTGGTCAGGACGCCGACCGTGGTCGTCTTGCCCGCACCGTTCGGCCCGAGCAACCCGAAGACCTCACCGCGGCGGACGGTGAAGCTCAATCCGTCCACCGCCGGTTTTTGTCCGGTTTTATAGACTTTGCGGAGGTCTCTTACCTCGACCGCTTCGTCCACTTCTCACCAACCCCCTGGCAACGGCCGCCCTTCTGCGAACCCAGCCGCCGACTGGATGCCGAGAACAGCCTTGGCGTGGAATTCCTCCAGCGAGGTCGCACCGGCGTACGTGCAGGCCGAGCGAACGCCGGACGTAATCGCGTCCAACAGATCCTCCACGCTCGGACGCACCGGGTCCAAGCGCATTTTCGAAGTGGAGATGCCTTCTTCGAACAGCCCCTTCTTGGCCCGGTCGAACGCGTTGTCGCTCCGCGTCCGCGCCGTCACGGCCCGCTTCGACGCCATTCCGAACGATTCCTTGTAGAGGTTCCCGCGTTCATCCCGCTGCAGGTCACCGGGCGACTCGTAGGTGCCGGCGAACCAGCTGCCGACCATGACGCTGCTGGCACCGGCCGCAAGCGCCAACGCCACGTCCCGCGGATGCCGCACACCACCGTCGGCCCACACGTGCTTGCCGAGCCGACGCGCCTCTTCCGCGCACTCCGCGACCGCACTGAACTGCGGCCTGCCGACACCCGTCATCATCCGCGTGGTGCACATCGCACCCGGCCCGACACCGACCTTGATGATGTCCGCGCCGGCCTCGACCAGATCCCGCACACCTTCCGCCGTGACGACGTTCCCGGCCGCCACCGGCACACTTGGGTGCGCTTCCTTCACGGCCTTCAGCGCGGCGATCATCTTCTCCTGGTGCCCGTGCGCGGTGTCCACGACCAGCACGTCCACCCCGGCCTTGAGCAACGCCTCGGCCTTGGCCCTGACGTCCCCGTTGACCCCGACCGCAGCCGCGATCCGCAACTGGCCGTCGGCGTCGGTCGCCGGCTTGTAGATCTCGGCCCTGAGCGCCGCCAACTCGGTCAGCACACCACTGAGCCGCTGCTCGTCGTCGATGCCGAGCGCGATCTTGTGCGCGCTGTGGTGCAGCTGGTCGAACACGTCCTGCGGCTTCGTGCCCAGCGGCAACTGCAGGATGTCCGTGTTCATCACGTCGCCGATCCGCGTGAACCGGTCGACCCCGGTGAGCGCCGCCTCGTCGACAACGCCGATGGGCCGGTTGCCGTCGTCCACGACGATCACCGCACCGTGCGCCCGCTTGTGCAACAGGTTCCACGCGTCCGCCACCGCATCGCCCGTGGTCAGCGTCAGCGGCGTGTCCCAAACCGGATGCCGCTCCTTGACCCACGCGATGATCTCCGCCACAGCCTCGGTGGGCACGTCCTGCGGGATGACGACCAGCCCACCGCGCCGCGCGATGGTCTCGGCCATCCGCCGCCCGGCAACCGCCGTCATGTTGGCGACGACGATCGGGATCGTGGCTCCCGTGCCGTCCGAAGTGGAGAGATCGACGCCGAACCGCGACTCCACGGCACTGCGGCCGGGGACGAGGAACACGTCGTCGTAGGTCAGGTCGTAAGAGGGTCGATGCCCTTCGATGAACCGCACGTGCTTCCACGATACCCGGTGCGTCTCAAGTGGGCATGTGGCCCGACCTGGGCTGTGACGCAACCGGGCGCGGCCCGGTGCGGCGGGGCTCGGTGTGCGGAGCTGGGGCTCAGTCCGCGGAGCTGGGGCTCGGCCTGCGCGGCTGAATCCGGCCTGGCGCGGCTGAATCCGGCCCGGCTGAACCCGGCTTGGGTTGCGGGGCCCGGCCTGCGTCGCGGGGCCCGGCCTGCGTCGCGGGGCCTGGCCTGCGTCGCGGGGCCTGGGCGTCTGGCTCGAACTGGCGGTGGCACCAGACTCGACCTGACCGTGCCACCGGTCCGGCCCTGACCCGAGCTCGCAGTCCGAAAAGGACCGCTGACCGTGTCTCCGTCCCGACCGGGCCCCCGCGCTTCCTTACCTTGCGGAACGAGTGAAAAGCGTTGTGGGTTCCCGGCTGTCCACAGGTTATCCCGCTGGGCGTTCCCGCAGTTCAGAGAGCCGCAACCTGTGGACAACTCGAGATCTTGAGCCTCCGGATGCCGCTCGGCCGAGACTTCGGCGAAGTCGTCCAGTCGCCTGCGGGGGATCCCCGGAGAGGAGGTGCGGGGGCGGCGTGAGTCACCGCGGCTTCCAGGCGTAGCCGGTGGTCGTGGTGACCTTCACGAAGCCGAGGCGTTCCAGGATCGGCCTGCTGTCCTCGGTGGCATCGACCTGGAGGTACTTCACGCCGCGGGCGAGGGCCACGCGAGCCCGGTGGGCGATGAGTGCGCGGTAGATGCCTCGGCCCCGCCACTTGGCCAGGGTGCTGCCGCCCCACAGGCCGCCGAACTCAGTGCCGGGGACGATCTCGAGACGGGCGGACGAGACGATCTGGCCTTCCGCTTCGGCCACGACCACGACTGTGTTCGGGTCGTTCTGCCGTTCGAGCAGGTAGTCGGCGAGCCAGCTGACCGTTTTGCCGAACGCCTCGGAGGCCGAAGCTGCCAACCTGTGGAAGTCGGCCTCTTCCTTGGTTTCTCGCAGGGTGATGCCGGCCAGGTCGACCGGTGTGACCATGTTCTCGGCGAGGCCGATGAGCACCGTCTCCCGGCCCTCGGACTCGAAACCTGCCGCGACCAGACGTTCTGGCAGGTCCGCGGGGGTGTCGTGGCCCCACGTCTTCCACTCGACACCCTGGTCTCGGGCGGCGAAGAAGTCGCGTTGGCGTGCGATCAGGGCGTCCAGGTCGGCGCCGGTGATACCCAGTTCGGGCGGGCCGGCGACCAGGCCTCGTCGCTTCGGCCAGGACACCCGGTAGACGGGGCCGTCGCGGTGGACGGTGGCCTCGGCGTCCGGGATCTTCCACTCGGCGGAGCGGGCCTGGTCGTCGTAGGCGCGAAGCAGCGCGGCAGCATCAGTCACTGGTTTGACGCTATTGGTGGGCCGGTGGGAGCCGCACGCCATTTTCAGTGCTGGCGCGCGTCCACCGCGAGGCGGTGCGGCCGTCTCGGGTGCACGGCGTTCAGCAGCGTGCCGGTGAACGTATCGCCGGCCCAGGCCTCGCCGCCCTGCCGAGCTGCCTGCTTGCCGGGCGCACTACGCGCCTTTCGCCCTGACGTCAGGACTCCGGATTCGGTTGTGCGGTGGGCAGGAGTGCCCTCACCTCCTCGATCGTTGTGGCTTCTGACGGGTCCTTGTCCGGGCGGTAGCGGACGACGCGAGCGAACCGCAGTGCGACGCCGCCGGGGTAGCGCGGCGAGACCTGCACGCCGTCCAGCTCGATCTCGATCACCAGTTCCGGTCGGACCATGACGACCCAGTCGGACTGCTCGGTCGCGATCTCCTGCAGGGCCTTGGTCTGCCACGCGAGCAGCTCGTCGGTGAGGCCCTTGAAGGTCTTGCCGACCATCACGGGTGGGCCGCCGTCCGGGTCGCGGGCGCCCAGGTGCAGGTTCGACAGCCAGCCGCGGCGGCGGCCGCTGCCCCACTCGACGCCGAGCACGATCAGGTCGAGGGTGTGCACCGGCTTCACCTTCTGCCAGGCGCGGCCGCGGCGGCCGGCCGCGTAGGGCGAGGCCAGTGACTTCACCATCACGCCCTCGTGGCCCGCGCTCAGCGACGCCGTGACGACCTCGGCCGCCTCGTCCGGTGACGGGTCCAGCGCGCCTTGGATGACGTGCTCGCCCGCCACCTGGCGCAGGGCCGCCAGGCGGTCTCTCAGGGGCTCGTCGAGCAGGTCCTTGCCGTCGAGGTGCAGGCAGTCGAAGAAGTACGGGTGCAGGAGCAGCTCGCGCTCGTCCTGCGCGCCGAACCGGCTCATCGTCTCCTGGAACGGGCGGGGCCTCCCCTCGTCGGTCAGTGCCAGGGTCTCGCCGTCGAGCACGACGGACGTGCACGGCAGGCCGCGCACGAGGTCGACGAGCTCGGGCACCGTCTTGGTGATCTCGCGCAACGTACGGGTGTAGATGCGAACGTCGTCGCCCAAGCGGTGCACCTGGATGCGTGCGCCGTCGAGCTTGTGCTCCACCACGCAGCTGCCGAGCTCGGACAGCGCGTCGGTCAACGACTCGGCGGGTGAGGCCAGCATCGGCCGCAGCGGACGCCCGACCTCCAGCCGGAACGCCTCCAGCGCGGCCGCACCGCCCGCCAGCGCCGCCACCGCCGTGTCCGGTAATCGGCCGGACAGCATGAACGCGCGCCGCACCGTCTCGCCCGGCACGTCGGCCGCGGAGGCGATCGCGTCGAGCATCACGCCCTCCAGCGCGCCCTGCCGCAGCTCGCCGGTGAGCAGGCGGCGTAAGAAGTCCTGCTCCGCCTCTGTGGAACGGCCGAAGAGCGCCGCCAGCAGGTCGGCTCGGCGCTGCGCCGAGCCCTTGCCGGACGTCGCTGCCACCTCGGCGAGCGCGGCGTCGACCTCGGCGACCGTGAGCTCGGCCTGGGCGGCCGGGGGCACGGACAGGTCGAAGACCGTGCGCCAGCCCGCGCCGATGCGACCCTGCCGCGGCGTTCCTATGAGGAAGGACACCACCGCGACCACGACGTCGGCCGTCGCCGAGCGCAGCAACGCGGACAACGCCTTGACCTTCGCAAGGCGCGACCGCGTCGCCGCCACGGCGGCCGACGTGTCGACTACTTCGGAAAGGAGCACGGACTCATGGTGCACCCGAGCACTGACAATTTCTGGGCGGTCCGGCTAGGCTGGCCAGGACAACCGTTCTGCCTGGGGGTTTATCACGCCATGCGTGCTTTCAAGATCATTGCCGCTGCCCTGCTCATCGCCGCCGTCGCCTCGTCCACCCCTGGGGTCGGCACCGACCGCGAGCACATCCTCGGCAGCGACGCGAGCACCATGCGCGAGCACATCCTGAGCGGTGACATGAGCACCGCTCGCGAGCACATCCTCTAGGCGGCGGCAGCGATCTCCCTGACCGCCTCGCGCAGGCGGTCAGGCGTGAGCGCCGCATATCCGAGCACGAGGCCCGGCCACATCGGCGTGCGCGTGTACTGCGCCAACGCCCACACGTGCACGCCACGTTCCGCGAGCCTGCTCTTCAACGCGAGGTCGTCCGTCCCGTCCGGCATGCGCAACACGACGTGCAACCCGGCCGCGACGCCGATGGACTGCCACTCGGGCAGATGCTCGGCAACGGCTTCCAACAACGCGTCGCGCCGCTTCCGGTAGAGCGCGCGCGTGCGGCGCAGATGCCGGTCATAGCCGCCCGTCCGCAACAGGTGCGCGAACGCCGCCTGCGGGATCGTCGCGGTGCCCATGTCGTTGTACTTCTTGCGGTCCACGATGCCCTCGCGCAGCCGCTCCGGCACCACCAGCCACCCGAGGCGCAACGCTGGCGCCAGCACCTTGCTGGTCGTCCCCTGGTACACGACGTGGTCGGGCGCCAGCGCCTGCAGCGCACCGAGCGCGGGCCGGTCGTACCGGTGCTCCGCGTCGTAGTCGTCCTCGATGATCAACCCGTCCCGCTCACGCGCCCAGTCCACGAGCGCCCTCCGCCGTTCCGGGTGCAGCACAACGCCCAACGGGAACTGGTGCGCCGCGGTGACCAGCACCGCCTTGCAGTCCGTTTTGGACAGAAGGTCGACTCGGATTCCCTTGTCGTCCACCGGAATCGGCACGGTGTCGAGCCCGTGTGATCGCAACAGGTCCTCGCCGCCGAAGTGACTCGGCTCCTCGATCGCAATGCTGCCGTTCAGCAACCTGGCGGTGAGCTGCAACCCGTCCGCGGCGCCGTTCGTGATCACCGCGTCCCGCGCGACCACCGCCCTCACCCGCGCCAGGTAGTCGACGATCTCCTTGCGCAGCCCCACGAATCCGGCCGGGTCGGGGTAGGCGAGGTCGTCGTCGGGCAGGTCGGCAAGCGCTGCCCGGTGCGCCGCAACCCATTCCGCACGCGGAAAAGCGCCCAACGCCGGCAACCCTGGCCGCAGGTTGAACCGCCACCGCTGCGGCGGCTCCGGCACACCGCACGCCCCGGCCGGGCCGAGGCTCGCGACCGTCGTCCCCGACCCGCGCCGGGTGGTGAGATACCCCTCCGCCACCAGCTGCGTGTAGGCCGACGTGACGGTCCCTCGCGCCACGCCGAGCTGCGCCGCCAGGTCCCTGCTCGACGGCAGGCGCGTGCCCGGCGCCAGCCGCCCGTCGCGGATCGCCCTGCGCAGCTCGACCTCCACGCCGCGTCGCCGCTGATGCCCCGGCAACAGCAGCTCACGGAAAGTGGACCAGTTCTCAACCATTGAAGTGGAGCTTAAACCTGGACCAGTTCGCCGTGAAGCTGAACGGCATGAAACTCGGGGTGGCCGCGGGAGCGACAGCGGCATCGATCGTCGGCGCGTCAGTGCCCATCACCGGCATGCTCGAGGGCTATCCGGTCCTGACCGGCCAGGCCATGCGCTACCTGTTGGGTGCGGCCGTGCTGCTGCTGGTCGCCCGTCGGCTGCCCATGCCGTCGTGGCGCGACATCCCTCCGTTGCTGGGCGTGGTCGCGTCGGGAATGCTCGGCTTCAACGCCCTGCTCATCGCCGCGCAGCAGTACGCCGAACCGGGCTTCGTCGCCGCCGTGATGGGCGGTTCCCCGATCGCTTTGGCGCTGCTGTCCCGCCAACGAACGACATCCGCCGTTGTCGGCGCAGTGGTGGTAGCGGCGGGCATCGTGCTGTTGTCCGGTGGCGGCTCGTGGCACGGTCCTGGGCTCGTGCTCGCGCTGTTGACGATGGTCGGCGAGGTCTGCTTCACCCTGTTCGCCGTCGGGGTGGTGCGGCGACTCGGCGTGCTGGGCGTGGCGACCTGGACGTGCCTGCTGGCGGCGGTGATCGGCGCGGTTCTCGGCACGTTCGTCGGTGGCTGGCAGGTGCCGGACACCCGGCAGACCTTCGCGCTCGTGCTGCTCGCGGTGGTGGTGACCGCGTTGGCTTTCGGGCTCTGGTATTTCGCCGTGAGCCGGTTGGGCTCTGACCGCGCTGGTGTGCTCATCGGCCTGATGCCTGTGTCCGGCCTTGTGACTTCCGTGTTGTTGGGTGCGCAGGAGTTCACGTTGATTTCCGCCGTCGGGGCCGCCACCGTCGCACTCGGGTGCGCCATCGGGCTCCGCACGGGTGCCCACCACACACACGACGCGGGCCGGATTCCCCCAAATTCAACAATAGCGAGCGGGTCTGACACTCAGGCGGAAGTTGTTGCACCGTAGAGGTTTCCAGGTCCGACGGCAGGGCTCCACCGAGTGGCTCGCGGCCTACAACGGCAGCGGCGGTCGGGTCGGGGCGACGCAGAGCCGACAGCGGTAGTCGGGCCGGGCGCGACCGGTTCGGTGTCGAGAACCTGCCTGGCGTGACAGGCAGAGCTCACGAGGCGACCTTCGCGAGCCACGACGCCGCCTCGTCGGGCGGAAGCTCCCGCGTCACGTCGACCATCGGCGTCATCATCGGGTACAGGCGGCCCGCGTTCCACGAGCGCTGGTAGCGCGGCGGGCTGAGCACGATCACGCGCCGGTCGTCCAGCAACGGGATGTCGGACGGGCGGCCCTCGTTCCAGATCGTCTCGCCGAACGCGTCGGAAAGCTCGAACTGGCCTTGGATTCCGCCTGCGGGCTCCAGGTCAGGGCCGACGGACGCCGCTTCCACCCAGGAGAGCGAAGGCGGCTCGCCGGGGATGTGCAAGGGGATCAGGCGGTAGGCGAGCAACGTATGGAGCTGGAAGTTGTCGCCGATGCCGCCGATCGTCACCTCGAAACCCTTGCCGCTCAACGGGTGCAGCACCAGCAGCTGCTCCAGGTCCAGCACCTGCAGCAGGCCGGAGAGCCACGAGTCGGCTGGCACCGCGGCCAGCAGGCGGTCGCGGTGCGGCAACGCGAGGCGGACGTCCTCGTCCTGCAGCGGGAGCAGCAGGGCGGGCTGCCACTCGTCGAACTCCCCGCGCGAGATCGCGCCGAGCACCCGCAGCACGAGTGTTTCCAGGGCGGGTGAGGCACCGGTGAGGTAGAGCAGGTTGCCGAGCAGCCGGTTGACCGCAGGGTCAGAAGACGACGACAGGACCAGGGCCGCCGCCGACAGTTCGTCGGGCGAGCGGCCCTGGGCCTGATCCACGAACGTCTCGAACGCACCGGGCTCCGCGCGGACAACGGACTCGGCGATCGACGTCAGCTCCACGCCGCGCAGGTTATGACAGATCCGGGCCCTGCGAACGGAGATCGTCCACCTTCGACATCGCATCGCGCAGCTCGCCGAGCCACGCGTCGGCGTGCTCGCCCACCAGGCGGACGGCCCACGCCAGGGCGTCCGCGCGGGAACGGGCCACGCCCGCGGCGACGAGCGTGTCGAGCACCTGGCGTTCCGGCTGGCGCAGGCGCGTCATCACCGGCACGGCCAGGTGCGTGAAGAGTTCGCGCGTGCCGCCGAGCGAAGCACCCCAGGCGACCTTGCGGCCGTAGCGGTGTTCGGCCTGGCGCGCGATCTCGATGCGTTCGGAGCGGGTTTCCTCACGCCACCGGGAGATGCGGCCCGACTCGGCCGCGGCGCGGGAGGCGTCGTCGAACTCGCCTTCCAGGTCAGGCAGCGTGCCGACGACCGTGATCTCCTCGCGGTCGACGATCACCTCGGGCGCTCCGGTGAACCAGCCGTCGGGCAGCCTGCCCGCGAACCACGCCGCCGCGTCGTCGGCCGACGGCAGGTCAGCCTGTTGCCAGCCGCCTCGCCCTCGCCATCCACGTCCCATCTCAACCACCTCTGATTACATGATTACGTCATTACTGACGTTACGCCTGTAATCAGCGAGCAGTGTTCGCCGTCAGCGAAGTGACCAGCGCATCCACGGTCACGACAGGCCTGTCGCACACGTAGCCGCGGCACACGTAGGCAGCAGGGGCCTCGTCGACCAGCGGGCGGTCCTCCAGCAACGGCACGGAGCCCGGCTCACCGGCCACGACGACGCCACCGCCCGGCACGTGCGCGACGGCCGCCGCCCACAGCTCCGCGCGGCGGGCATCGTCGACACCGACCACCGCCACCTGCAGCGGACCGGCGACCAGCGCCTCGGCGACGGTCAGCCAGTGGCCGGCGAAGCGGGGCGCCCGCGCGGCGAGCAGACCAGCGCGCGTCACGGCCTCCGTGGCAGCCGTCAGATACCGCGAGGACTGAGCGCCGGTCAGCAAAGACGCCGTGACCAGCGCCGAGGCCAGCGAAGACGCACCACAGGGCGACGCGTTGTCGGTTGAGTCGGCGGGACGGCGAACCAAAGACTCAGCGTCGTCAGCGGTGTCGTAGTAGGCGCCGGGAGAGTCCGGCACGGCGAAACGGGACAGCGCGGTGTCCAGTAGTCCGCACGCCAGGTCGAGCCACCGGATCGAGCCCGTGACCTGGTGCAACGCCAGCAGGCCGTCGGCGACGCAGCCGTAGTCCTCCAGCAGGCCGAACGACGGCCCGGCGGCCCCGTCGCGCGAGGTCCGCAGCAGCCTGCCCTCGACAAGGTGCACCGACGCCAGCAGCGACGCGGCTCCCGACGCCGCCACGATCCACGACGGCTCACCGAAGAACGCGCCCGCCTCGGCCAGCGCGGCGATCGCCAGGCCGTTCCACGCCGCGACCACCTTGTCGTCACGGCCGGGCTGCGGACGCGCGGCACGGACGGCCAGCAGCGAGGCCCGCACGTCCTCCCCCGGCTCCGACACGAACCGCAGCGTCGACTTGCCGTCCTCGAAGTTCGGCTCCTCGGTCACTCCGAAAGCAGCCGCCGCATCCCCGAGCTCCTCGAACGACCACACGTAGGTCAGGCCCTCGACGCCCTGAGTGTCGGCGTCCAGCGAAGCCGCGAAGCCACCCTCGGCGGTGCGCAGATCCCGCAGCAGGAACGAAGCCGTGTCCCGCGCGACGCGCGTGTAGCGCTCGGAACCGGTGACCCGCGCCAGGTGCGTGTAGAAGCGGAGCAGCAAAGCGTTGTCGTACAACATCTTCTCGAAGTGCGGCACGATCCACGACGCGTCGACGCTGTAGCGCGCGAACCCGCCGCCGAGCTGGTCGTACATGCCGCCGTTCGCCATCGCGTCGGCCGTCGCGGTCGCCATCGAGATCGCCTCGACCGAACCTGTGCGTTCGTAGTGCCGCAACAGGAACTCGACGACCATCGAAGGCGGGAACTTCGGCGCGCCACCGAACCCGCCGTTGCGCCGGTCGAACTCGCCCAGCAGCGACACGACCGCTCCCGCCAGCACATTCGCGTCCACAGTAGACGGAGGAAGTGGCGCCGTGTTGCGCGAGATCTCCTCCACGACAACGGAAGCCGATTCCAGGACCTCGTCCGGACGCGAGGTCCAGGCAGCGGAAACAGCCTCGACGAGCTGGGTGAACGACGGCATGCCGGCACGCGGTGACGGCGGGTAGTAGGTGCCCGCGTGGAACGGCCGCGCGTCCGGCGTCAGGAACACCGTCATCGGCCACCCGCCGTGCCCGGTCATGGCCTGCGTGACCTCCATGTACACGGCGTCGACGTCCGGACGTTCCTCGCGGTCCACCTTCACGGACACGAAATGTTCGTTCAGGAACGCCGCAACAGCCTCATCCTCGAACGACTCGTGTGCCATCACGTGACACCAGTGGCAGGCCGCGTAACCGACGGACAGCAGCACCGGGACGTTCCGCCGGCGCGCCTCCTCGAACGCCTCCTCACACCACGGCCACCAATCGACCGGGTTCTCGGCGTGCTGCAGCAGGTAGGGGCTGGTCGCGTCGGCGAGCCGGTTCTTCATGCAATCCACACTAAATGAGCAGCGTGGAGACCGACTCTCGATCAGACTCGACCTCGTGTTGCTCACCATGACCACGACCCACCAGCCGGCGACCGACCTCGGTCACCTGCTGCACAAGCACCCGGACCGGGCTCAGTCCTTCACGACGAGCTCGGGCGTCGCGCACGTCTTCTACCCGAAGGCGACGAACGAGGAGTGCACGGTCGCCCTCCTGCTCGAGGTCGACCCCATCGCGCTGGTGCGAGGTCCCGGCAGCACGCTCACCCAGTACGTCAACGACCGCCCTTACGCAGCCGGGTCGTTGCTCACGGTCGCGCTCGGTAGCGTGTTCCGCACCGCGATGAACGGCCGCAGCGAGAGCTACCCCGAACTCGCGCAGACCCCGATTCCGCTGGTCATCCGTATTCCCGCGCTGCCGCACCGGCTCGCGGACCGGCTGTTCGCGCCGCTCGGCTGGGAAGTAGCGATCACCGAACACGGTGACTCGCGCTACGGCGATGTCACGCTCACCGGCACCGTGAAGCTCAGCGACGCCCTGAAGCACCTCTACGTGCTGCTGCCCGTGCTCGACGGCGGCAAGCACTACTGGGTCGCGGCAGACGAGGTCGACAAGCTGCTCAAGGCCGGTGACGGCTGGCTCGCGAGCCACCCCGACAAGGAGCTGATCACCACCAGGTACCTGGCGCGCAAGCGACCGTTGATCACCTCTGCCCTGGAACGTCTCGCCGACGTCGACGAGGTCGAGCCGGAAGAGATCGACAACGCGCTGGCCGAACCGAAGATCTCCCTTGCCGCACAGCGCAAGGAGGCTGTGATCACGGCGCTGAAGGAGGCGCGTGCCAAGCGTGTGCTCGACCTCGGCTGTGGTGGCGGCGCGCTGCTGCGCGAACTCGTGAAGGAGCCGGAGTTCACCGAGATCCACGGTGTCGACGTGTCCGCGAAGGCGTTGCAGGAGGCCGCGCGCAAGCTGCGGCTCGACCGCATGCCGGACCGCGTTCGCGAGCGGATCACGGTGCGGCAGTCGGCTTTGACGTACGCGGACACCGCGCTCGCCGGGTACGACGCGGCGGTGCTGATGGAGGTCGTCGAGCACGTCGACCCGTCGCGCCTGCCCGCGTTGGAGCACTCGGTCTTCACCGTCGCACGACCGGCGACCGTGCTGGTGACGACGCCGAACGTCGAGTACAACGCGCTGTTCGACACGTTGCCGGAAGGGCAGCTGCGCCACTCCGACCACCGTTTCGAGTGGACACGCGCGGAGTTCGCGGCGTGGGCGGACGGCGTTGCGACGCGACGCGGCTACCGCGTGCGCTATGTGGGAATCGGGCCGGAGGACGCCGAACGGGGCGCGCCGACCCAGATGGCAGTGTTCAGCTTGGGGGAAGACGACTGATGGAACTGAAGATTCCCGACCTGTGTCTGGTGGTGCTGATCGGCGCCTCCGGTTCCGGCAAGTCGACCTTCGCGCGCAGGCACTTCCTCCCCACGCAGGTGCTGTCGAGCGACTACTTCCGCGGGCTCGTCTCCGACGACGAGAACGACCAGTCGGCGTCCGGGGCGGCGTTCGACGTGCTGCACCACGTCGCGTCGAAGCGACTCGAAGCCGGCAAGGTCACCGTCATCGACGCCACCAACGTGCAGGCTCCTGACCGCGCCAGGCTGGTCGAGGTCGCGAAGAAGGCCAACGTGCTGCCGGTCGCGATCGTGCTCGACACGCCGACCGACGTGTGTCTCAAGCGCAACGCACAGCGCCCCGACCGCGACTTCGGCGCGCACGTCGTGAAGCGGCACCGGGCGGCGTTGCAGCGGTCGTTGAAGTACCTCGGCAAGGAGGGCTTCAAGCGCGTCCACGTGCTGCGCTCCGAGTCCGAAGTGGACAGCGCAGTGATCGTGTACGAGAAGCTGCTCAACGACCTGCGGCACGAGACCGGGCCGTTCGACGTGATCGGTGACGTGCACGGCTGCCGCGCGGAGCTGGAGGAGCTGCTCGTCGAGCTGGGTTACGAGCTGGTGCGGGACGACGAAAGCCGTGCGGTCGACGCGGTTCCGCCGGGCGAGCGCAAGGCCGTCTTCGTCGGTGACCTTGTGGACCGCGGACCGGACACGCCCGGTGTGCTGCGGCTCGTGATGGGCATGGTGGCGAACGGCCACGCCCTCAGCGTGCGCGGAAACCACGAGGAGAAGCTCGTGCGGGCGTTGCGCGGCCACAAGGTGACGGTGCGGCACGGGCTGGAGAAGTCCCTGGAGCAGCTCGCCCACGAGCCGGAGGAGTTCCGCCGCGCTGTCACGAAGTTCTGCGACGGCCTGATCGCGCACTACGTCCTCGACGGCGGGAACCTCGTCGTGGCGCACGCCGGTCTGCCCGAGCGCTACCACGGCCGTGCGTCAGCGAAGGTGCGCAGCTTCGCGTTGTACGGCGACACGACCGGTGAGGTCGACGAGTACGGGCTGCCGGTGCGCCTGCCGTGGGCGAACGACTACCGCGGTTCCGCGACGGTGCTGTACGGGCACGTCCTGGTGCCCGAGGCCGAGTGGATCAACAACACGATGTGCCTGGAGACGGGTGTGGTGTTCGGCGGCAAGCTGACCGCGTTGCGCTACCCGGAGAAGGAGCTCGTCTCCGTCAAGGCCCACCAGGTCTGGTACGCGAACGAGCGCCCGCTGACCAGCCTGGTCGTCCAGCGGGAGCCGGACGTGCTGGCGTTGAGCGACGTCACGGGCCTGCGCCGGATCGACACGTCGGTGATGGGCGCGGTGACGATCCGCGCCGAGCAGTCGGCGAGCGCGCTGGAGGTCATGAGCCGGTTCGCGATCGACCCGCACGACCTGCTGTACCTGCCGCCGACGATGGCTCCGACGGCGACCTCGCAGCGCGACGACGTGCTGGAGCACCCGACGGAGGCGTTCGCGGAGTACGCGGCCGCCGGTGTCTCGCAGGTGATCTGCGAGGAGAAGCACATGGGTTCTCGCGCGGTGTTGTTGGTGCGCAAGGAAGGCGGCGCGATCTACACGCGCACCGGCCGGGCGTTCTTCGACGGCGCGCTGGGTGACGAACTGCTCGATCGGGTGCGGGACAGCGCGAAGCCGTTGTTCGACGAGTTCTCGACGGACTGGCTGCTGATCGACGCCGAGCTGATGCCGTGGAACGCCAAGGCTTCCGGGCTGATCCGCGAGCAGTACGCGGCGGTCGGGGCAGCGGCGGGCGGTGCGTTGCCCGTCGCGGTCGAAGCGCTCGAAACCGCGAAGGCACGTGGCGTCGACGTGACGGATCTGCTGGCGCGCACGGAAAGGCGATCGGCGAACGCTTCGGCCTACCGGGCGGCCTACGAGCGGTACTGCTGGCCCACCGAAGGTTTGGAGGGTGTGCGGATCGCGCCGTTCCAGCTGCTGGCGGCCGAGGGGCGGACGTTCCACGACCGTTCGCACCTGTGGCACCTGGAGACGCTGAGCCGGTTGGAAGGACCCTTGTTCCAACAGACTCGGCACCTCGTGGTCGACACGGCGGATCCACCGCCGGCGTGCGCTGGTGGGAGGAGCTCACCGAGGCGGGCGGCGAGGGCATGGTCGTCAAGCCGCTCGCGAACCTGACGAGGAGGGCGCAGCCGGGCGTGAAGGTGCGCGGACGCGAGTACCTCCGGATCATCTACGGCCCCGACTACACCGAGCCGGCGAACCTCGCACGACTGCGCAAGCGCGGTCTCGGCCGCAAGCGCGGGCTTGCCCTGCGTGAGTACGCCCTCGGCATCGAGGCGTTGGAACGCGTCGCGCGCGGCGAGCCGTTGTGGCGCGTGCACGAATGCGTTTTCGGTGTGCTGGCCCTCGAGTCGGAACCGGTGGACCCACGACTGTGATTCTTGAAGCGATCATCGGCTCGCACGCCTACGGGCTCGCGACCGAAGAGTCTGATGTGGACAGACGCGGCGTGTTCGTCGCGCCCACGGAGGCGTTCTGGCGCCTGGACAAACCCCCGACGTCGGTCGAGGGCCCCGAGCCGGAACGCCTCAGCTGGGAGGTCGAGCACTTCTGCAAGCTGGCACTGAAGTCCAACCCGACGGTGCTCGAGACGCTGGTGAGCCCGCTGGTCGAGGTCGTCACGCCGCTGGGAGAGGAGCTGCGGGCGCTGCTGCCCGCGTTCCTGTCCCGATACGCGGTGCGGGCGTACACGCGCGCGACGGAGATGCAGCTGTCGCGCGCGGGCCGCAACCTCAAGCCGAAGCAGCTCATGCACGTCGTGCGGTTGCGGTTGCTCGGTCTGCACCTGGTGCGCAGTGGCGAACTCGACATCACCGCGGACCGCGCGCTCCTCAAGATCCGCACCGAGGAGCTGCCGTGGGAGGAGGCCGTGGCCTGGGCGCACCGGCTGGGCGACGAGCTCACCCACGCCGAAGGACCGCTGCCCGAGGAACCGGATCGGGCGCGGGTGGAGGATTGGCTGGTGTCGGTGCGCAGGAGGGCGTTGTGAGCTACGAGGTACCTGACCTGAGCGCGGTGGTGGCGGAGCAGTCGCACGACCTGCTCTTCGCGACCGTGTCCGGGGCGCACCTGTACGGCTTCCCGTCCCGCGACTCGGACGTCGACCTGCGCGGCGTGCACATTCTGCCGCTCGAAGAGGTCGTCGGGCTGCGGCGCGGCCCGGAGACCAAGGAGCGGATGTGGGTGCGCGACAGCGTCGAGATCGACCTCGTCACGCACGACGTGGAGAAGTTCTGCCGTCTGCTCACCCGGCCCAACGGCTACGTGCTGGAGCAGCTCCTCTCGCCGCTCGTCGTGCACACCACGGACGGCCATCGGAAGCTCGCCGACCTCGCCGCGGGGTGCCTGACCTCACGGCACGGGCACCACTACCGCGGGTTCGCGGTGACCCAGTGGCGGCTGTTCGAGCGGACCGGCGAGATCAAGCCGCTGCTCTACACGTTCCGCGCGCTGCTCACCGGCGTGCAACTGCTGCGCGCGGGCGAGGTGATCGCGCACCTGCCGACGTTGCTCGACAAGCTCGACGGGCCGGACTACCTGACCGCACTCATCGAGGCGAAGATCCTCGGCGAGCACCGGGCGTTGGCGGGCGTGCCAGAACGGCCCACTCCCGAACGGCTGGAGGCCGACCTCGCGCACTGGCAGGAGGAGCTGCAGAACGCGCGGGCGAGCAGCGAACTGCCCGAGCACCCGCCCGCCTTCGAGGCGGTGCACGAGTTCGTGATCGAGACGCGCCTGAGCTAGTCCTTCTTCTTCTCCTCGGGCTCGGACGGCGTGTCCGAGGCCGGCTCGTCGAACGACGCGGGCACCCGCTTGAGGTGCTTGTTCATCGACCTGACGAGGAAGAACACCGCGATGAAGAAGAGGATCAGCAGGACGAGGCCGACCGGGGAGGACTTGCCGAAGTCCTCACCCTGGCCGCCCTTGTCGTTGTCGTTCGTGTTCGACGGCTGCACGGCGACAAAGGCCATCGTGCTGCTGAGGTCGAAGTCTGGGGAGAGCACCCCTAGACCTTAACTCCGGCGAACAGGTCGTTCTCCGGCAGCGTCGAGTCCACCACCGAGCGCACGAGCTCGTACTCCTCGGTCGGCCAGATCTCGCGCTGCAGCTCGCTCGGGATGGCGAACCAGCGGCTCGTCGGGTCGATCTGGGTGGCGTGGGCCTTGAGGGCCTCGTCGCGGACGTCGAAGTAGTCCGCGCACTCGACCTGGGTGGTCACGCGTTCCATCACGTCCGGGCGGTCGGCGTCCCAGTGCGCGAGCCACTCCGTATACGGCGACTCCAGGCCGCGGGCCTCCATGGCCTCGTGGAACGCCAGGAGCTTGGCGCGGGAGAAGCCGTGCGAGTAGTAGACCTTCTGCACTTCCCACGCCGAGCCCAGCGACGGGTCGAACGCGGGGTCGGCGGCGGCGTCCAGCGCGGCCATCGAGATCTCGTGCGTGCGGATGTGGTCCGGGTGCGGGTAGCCCCCGTTCTCGTCGTAGGTCACGACGACGTGCGGGCGGAAGTCGCGGATCGCCTCCACCAGCGTGGGCACCGACTCCTCCAGCGGCACGAGGGCGAAGCAGCCCTCCGGCAGCGGCGGCTTCGGGTCGCCCTCGGGCAGACCGGAGTCCTTGAAACCCAGCCAGCGGTGCTGGATGCCGAGGATCTTGGCCGCGCGGGCCATCTCCTCGCGGCGGACCTCGATGATGTTCTCGAGCACGTCCGGCTTGTCCATCGCCGGGTTGAGAATGCTGCCCGCGCCACCGTCGGTGCAGGTCACGACCATCACGTCGTGGCCTTCGGCGACGTAGCGGGCCATCGTGGCCGCGCCCTTGCTCGACTCGTCGTCGGGATGTGCGTGCACTGCCATAAGGCGCAGCTTGTCGGCCATGACCCCCGTGGTCCTCCTGTGTGAACGGTCCTGCGACACTCAACAACTGAACGTCGGTCGTCATTGTTCCCCAGCGGGTCAGGAGGGCGCGGGAAAGTGTCGCAACGCGCGCTGCCCGAGGGGCGGTATGGCAACAGCCGGCGCAAGCCGCTCAACAAGTGGGCTCGGTGGGTGTTACTCGCTGTAGCCGTGGCGGTAGGCGCGGTGGTCGCCTTCGTGGGTTACCGAAATCTCGGCACAAAGCCCATCGAGGCGAAGCAGACGGCGTTCATCATCCTCGGCGACGACAGCGTGAAGGTCAGTTTCGAGGTTTCCCGAGATCAACCGGAGCGACCAGCCGTTTGCATCATCCGGGCCCGCGCCAAGGACGGGGACGAAGCAGGCAGACGCGAAGTTCTGGTGCCTCCAGGGAATTCCGTCGTCGTCGAGACAACAGTTCTCCGCACCTCGAAGCCGCCGGTCACCGGCGAGGTGTTCGGGTGCTCTTACCAGGTTCCCCCCTACTTGTCCACGAGCTAGCGTCCAAGCGGGTGATCTGCGGTTTAAGCGGCGAACTGGGGAACAAATCGCCGTCGCTGAACGTTGTCCACGTGTTACTCTTGAGGCTCAAGCACGGCCCCGGCGCGGGCCGTGTTTTTCCGTTCCGGGCCACGGCCCGGGAACTATCTGGTGCACACACGTGCGCCGGAGCAAGACGAGGAGTTGGTGACCGTGAGCGACACCCAGGTGACCTGGCTGACCCAGGAGGCCTACGACCGGCTCAAGGCTGAGCTGGACGAACTTATCGCGTACCGCCCGGTCATGGCTGCCGAGATCAACGCCCGCCGCGAGGAGGGCGACCTGCGCGAGAACGGCGGCTACCACGCGGCTCGCGAGGAGCAGGGCAAGCAGGAGGCGCGCATCCGCCAGCTGCACGAGCTGCTCCAGGCCGCGAAGGTCGGCGAGGCCCCCACCACCAAGGGTGTCGCAGCGCCGGGCACGGTGCTCACGATCCGTTACGAGGGCGACGACGAGACCGAGACCTTCCTGCTCGCGACCCGTGAAGAGGGCGCGCACGGCGAGATGGAGGTCTACTCCCCGTCCTCGCCGCTCGGCAAGGCTCTGAACGGCGCCAAGGACGGCGAGACCGTGGAGTACGAGCTGCCCAACGGCAAGCTCCAGAAGGTCACGCTGATCAAGGCTCTGCCGTACGCCGGATAGTCGCTGAAGACGTTGTGAAGGGGCGGCCACCTACCGGGGTGGCCGCCCCTTCACGCGTTCCAGCAACGGCCGCACCCGTGGTGGCACGGGTGTGGAGAGTGCGATGGACGTCGACAAGCGCCGCACGTGCGGCACGTCCACGACATGGTCGACGACGCGCTGCAGGTCCGCGTTCGACCGCGCGACCATCCGCACGAAGAGATCCCCCTGGCCCGTCGTCGCGTGCACCTCGCACACCTCGGGAATCGCGGCCAGCCCTTCACACACCTCCGCACGCCGTCCCTGCGCGATTTCCACGACCGCGAAGGCCGTCAGCCCGTAGCCCATCGCGCCGAGGTCCAGCGCCGGCGGGAACCCGGTGAGCACGCCGCGTTCGACGAGACGGTCCAGCCGCGCCTGTACCGTGCCGCGCGCGACACCCAGCCGGCGGGAGCATTCGAGGACCCCGAGGCGGGGCTCGTCGGTCAACAGCAACAGGAGTCGGGCGTCCAGTTCGTCCACTGGCTGGTCAGAGTGCTCACTCTGCTGATCTGAAGGCATAGATCACTATACAAATTGCCCAGCGAAATCGCTGACTGTTGCTCACCCTGTTGGGTCGACTCATGCTGTGAGGCATGACGCAGCAGCTTGACGACGTGAGCTACGACCAGCTCCGGCAGCTCGTGGGGTTGGTCGACTACGACGCAACCAAGGACCCCTTCCCCGTGCGCGCCATGGACGCCGTGGTGTTCGTCGCGGGCAACGCCACGCAGACCGCCTGGCTCTACCAGGTGGCGTTCGGCATGGAGCTCGTGGCCTACGCGGGCCCCGAGACCGGCCAGCGCTCCCACAAGTCGTTCGTGCTGAAGTCGGGCTCGGCCCGCTTCGTGATCCACGGCGGCGTCAAGCCCGACTCCGAGCTCCTCGACCACCACCGCCGCCACGGCGACGGCGTGGTCGACCTCGCGCTGGAGGTCGGCGACGTCGACCAGTGCATCGCGCACGCCCGCAAGCAGGGCGCGACCGTGCTGGAGGAGCCGCACGACATCTCCGACGAGCACGGCACCGTCCGTCTCGCGGCCATCGCCACGTACGGCGAGACCCGCCACACTCTGGTGGACCGCAGCAAGTACAACGGCCCCTACCTGCCCGGATACGTCGCGCGGACGTCCACGGTCAAGCGACCGGAGGGTGCGCCGAAGCGCCTCTTCCAGGCCGTCGACCACTGCGTCGGCAACGTCGAGCTCGGCAAGATGGACTACTGGGTCGAGTGGTACAACCGCGTCATGGGCTTCGTGAACATGGCGGAGTTCATCGGCGACGACATCGCCACCGACTACTCGGCGCTGATGTCCAAGGTCGTCTCCAACGGCAACCATCGGGTCAAGTTCCCGCTGAACGAGCCGGCGATCGCGAAGAAGAAGTCGCAGATCGACGAGTACCTGGAGTTCTACGAGGGCGCCGGCGTGCAGCACATCGCGCTGGCGACCAACGACATCATCCGCACGGTCACCGCCATGCGCGACGCCGGTGTCGAGTTCCTCGAGACCCCGGACACCTACTACGACGACCCGGAGCTGCGGGCCCGGATCGGCGAGGTCCGCGTGCCGATCGAGGTGCTCAAGGAGCACCGCATCCTGGTCGACCGAGACGAGGACGGCTACCTGCTGCAGATCTTCACCAAGCCGATCGGCGACCGCCCGACCGTCTTCTACGAGCTGATCGAGCGGCACGGCTCGCTGGGCTTCGGCAAGGGCAACTTCAAGGCCCTTTTCGAGGCGATCGAGCGGGAGCAGGAGCGACGCGGCAACCTCTGATGGCGTTCCCCCGGTAAGGTGCTTTACGGGGGATACACATCGTGGGGAGGTGGCATGGCACTCGTACGACGCGTGGCCGCGGTGATTCCGCTGGTCGGAGCCGTGACCACGGCTGCGGCACTGACCGGCGCGGCGTTCTTGACAGTGGCTCACGCCGGCTGCGACGAGGCCGGCCGCTTCGTCAAAACGGGCGGGTCGATCGAGTTCGTCGGCGGCTGTGTCAACGGCGCCGACCTTCCGGCGGCGCCCACAGCCGAGGTCGAGAACGTCGACAGGTTCGGCGGCTCCAAGAAGCCCTAGGCCAGATCGATGAAGGGAACCTTCCTCCACTGAGCTGGAGGAAGGTTCCCTTCATCGTGCCGGTCGCGTTTGTCAGCCCAGGGCTTCGAGCAGGTCGGCCACCAGGTCGTCACCCGACTCGATGCCCACCGACACGCGCACCAGGTCCGCCGGGACCTCCAGCATCGAGCCCGCGGTCGACGCGTGCGTCATCTTCCCTGGGTGCTCGATCAGCGACTCGACGCCACCGAGCGACTCGGCCAGCGTGAACAGCTTGGTCCGCGCGCACACCTCGAGCGCGGCCTCCTCGCCGCCGTCGACGATGAACGACACCATGCCGCCGAACCGGCGCATCTGCTTGGCCGCCACCTCGTGGTTCGGGTGCGACTCCAGGCCGGGGTACAGCACCTTGCGCACCTTCGGGTGCCGCACCAGGGCCTCGGCGACGAGCTCGGCGTTGTCCGAGTGCTTCTCCATGCGCAGCTCGAGGGTCTTGAGGCCGCGCAACGTCAGGAACGCGTCGAACGGGCCGGGCACCGCGCCCGCGCCGTTCTGCAGGAAGCCGAACGCCGCGTCGATCTCCTCGTCGGAGGTGATCAGCGCGCCGCCCACCACGTCGGAGTGGCCGCCGACGTACTTGGTGGTCGAGTGCAGCACCACGTCGGCGCCGAGCTCCAGCGGCGTCTGCAGCGCGGGCGAGGCGAAGGTGTTGTCCACCACGAACTTGGCGCCCGCGGCGTGCGCGACCTCGGCGATCGCGGCGATGTCACCGATGTTCAGCAGCGGGTTGGTGGGCGTCTCGATCCACACCAGCTTGGTCTCGGGACGCACCGCGGCGCGGATCGCGTCGATGTCCGTGACCGGCGCCGGCGAGTGGGTGACGCCCCACTGCGAGAAGACCTTGTCGATCAGCCGGAACGTGCCGCCGTACGCGTCGTTCGGGATGACGATGTGGTCGCCGGGCTTGAGGAACGTGCGCAGCGCGGCGTCGGTCGCGCCCATGCCCGAGGCGAACGCGCGGCCGAAGCGGCCCCGTTCGAGCGAGGCGAGGGCCGTCTCCAGCGCGCGGCGGGTCGGGTTGCCGGTGCGCGAGTACTCGAAGCCCTGACGCAGCCCGCCCACGCCGTCCTGCGCGTAGGTCGACGTCGCGTAGATGGGCACGTTCACCGCACCCGTGGTCGGGTCCGGGTCCTGACCGGCGTGGATCGCCCTGGTCGCGAAGCCGTAAGGGGTGCTCATCACCCAAGGGTACTCACCCGTCTGGCGGTCGACGGCACGAGTCCAGCCGATGAAACGAGCGAAGCTCGAAGAGACCGCCTGGCAAACGATGAACGGCGCTTTTGCCCACCTGAGGTGGGCAAAAGCGCCGTTCATGATGTGCTGCTGGGGACTACCAGCCCTGCTGCTGGCCGTAGCCCTGCTGCGGCGGCTGGCCGTAGCCACCCGGCTGCTGCTGGGGGTAGCCACCGGTCTGCGGCTGGCCGTAACCCGACTGCTGCGGCTGGCCGTAACCGCCGGTGCCGGGGTAGCCACCGGTCTCCGGCCAGTTGATCACGACGGTGCCGACGATCTTGTCCGAGTAGGTCTCGTTCTTCGGCTTGTTCCACAGCGGCGACAGGTAGTTGATCAGCGAACCGATGCCGCACGCCAGACCGAAGGCGTAGTTGATCAGCAGGCGGAGGAACGCCACGCCACCACCGGGCGGCTGCTGCGTCTCCTCCTTGATCAGCTTGATCTTGGCGACCTTCTTGCCGATCGACTGACCCGTCGAACCCTGGCGGATCACGGAGTTCCAGATGTAGAACCCGATGAGGCCACCCCAGCCGACGAGGACGCCGACCAGGCCGAGGATGCCGGCGGCGTCAGCGGAGCCCGCCGAGCTGGCGATCAGGCCGACCGCGAAGAAGACGATGTACGCCACGACGGTCGGCGCCGCGTAGTCGATCAGACCCGCGACGAAGCGCGAGCCCCACTCGGCGTAACCGGTGGGGGGCGGCGGCGCCATGCCGGGCATCCCGTAGCCGGGCTGACCGTACGGCTGCTGCGGCTGGCCGTACGGGTTCGACTGCGGAGCACCGTACGGCTGCTGCGGCTGACCGTAGGCCTGCTGCTGCGGCTGGCCGTACGGGTTGGACTGCGGAGCGCCGTAGGGCTGCTGCTGCGGAGCGCCGTAGGCCGGCGGCTGCGGGGCACCGTACGGGGGCGGCGGCTGGGCGGGGAACCCGCCAGAGCCGGGTCCCTGTGCCGGGAAGCCACCGGAGCCGGAGGCTGCATGCGGTACCTGGCCGGGGCTGACGACCTGGGTGGCGTCCGCGTTCGGCTGCGGTGCGGCAGGAGTCTGACCAGGCGAGACGACCTGCGTCGCGTCCGGGTTCGGGTTCGCCGCGGAGGGCTGCCCACCCCCTGGGACGATCTGCGTCGCGTCCGCGTTGGGCTGCTCCTGGTGCGGCTGACCGCCGAACTGGTTTCCTGGCGGCTGCGGAGCGTTCATCCGGTTTCCAACCCCCTTGGCTGGGCCGTGTGTGAGTAAGACTTGGTTGATCTGGGGCGTCACGCTATCGGACGCACCCGCTTCTACGCTCAGCGACCAGCCAAGAACCCCAGAATGTCCTGTCGAGTGACCACTCCGGCGGGCTTTCCGTCCTCCAGCACGAGCGCGCCGTCGGCACTCGACAGCGCGTTCATCGCGACACCGACGGGTTCGCCGGCGCCGAGCGTGGGCAGCGGCGCGCCCATGTGCTTGTCGAGGCGGTCCGACAGCTGCGCCTTACCCGTGAACAGCGCGTCGAGCAGGTCGCGCTCGTTGACGGCACCGGCGACCTCGGCGGCCATGACCGGCGGCTCGGCGTTGACGACCGGCATCTGCGAGACGCCGAACTCGCGCAGGATCGCGACCGCGTCACCCACGGTCTCGTTCGGGTGCGCGTGGACGAGGTCGGGGAGCTTGCCGCCCTTGCGGCGCAGCACGTCGCCGACCGTCGCGCCGGTCGAGTCCGGCGGGAGGAAGCCGTAGGAGGCCATCCAGCGGTCGTTGAAGACCTTCGACAGGTAGCCGCGGCCACCGTCCGGGAGCAGCACGACGACGACCGCGTCCTCCGGCAGGTCCTTCGCGACGCGCAGCGCGGCCGCGGCGGCCATGCCGCACGAACCGCCGACGAGCAGGCCTTCCTCACGGGCGAGGCGGCGGGTGATGTCGAACGAGTCCGCGTCGGAGACCTCGACGATCTGGTCGCAGATGGTCTTGTCGTAGGTCTCCGGCCAGAAGTCCTCGCCGACGCCCTCGACCAGGTACGGACGGCCGTGGCCGCCGGAGTACACCGAGCCCTCCGGGTCCGCGCCGATGATCTGCACGGCGCCGTCGGAGACCTCCTTGAGGTAGCGGCCGGTGCCGGAGATCGTGCCGCCGGTGCCGACGCCCGCGACGAAGTGCGTGATCCGGCCGTCGGTCTGGCGCCAGATCTCGGGGCCGGTCTGGTGGTAGTGGCTCGCCGGGTTCTCCGGGTTCGCGTACTGGTTGGGCTTCCACGCGCCGGGGATCTCGCGGACCAGGCGGTCGGAGACGTTGTAGTAGGAGTCCGGGTGCTCCGGCGCGACGGCGGTCGGGCACACCACGACCTCGGCGCCGTAGGCCTTCAGGACGTTGCGCTTGTCCTCGCTGACCTTGTCCGGGCAGACGAAGACGCACTTGTAGCCCTTGCGCTGGGCGACCAGCGCGAGCCCGACGCCGGTGTTGCCCGAGGTCGGCTCGACGATCGTGCCGCCGGGCTGCAGCTCACCCGAGCGCTCGGCCGCCTCGACCATCCGCAGCGCGATGCGGTCCTTCACGCTGCCGCCGGGGTTCAGGTACTCGACCTTGGCCAGCACCGTGGCCTTGATCCCCGAGGTCAAGGAGTTGAGCTTCACCAGCGGCGTGTTGCCGACCAGATCGACGACGTGCTCGACGTACTCCACCGGTATCTACTCCCCTGCTCCCACTCTCCGAGATAGCGAAACGAAGCCTAGCTCTAGTGGCGGCGGAGGTTAATTCGAACGGCGCTGCCGACGATTCCTCTGGAAAGGGGGTGTTGCGGGTGATCGGACTGAGGACGCTACGAGCGGTGGCCATGACCGCCGCGACGCTCGGGGGGCTCTCCGGTGCCCTGGTCGGGCTGCTGACCGAGCAGGGCAGACGTGCCCGGATCGCCATCGGCGTGCTGGAGCACCTGTGGCCCGCACCCGACGGTGTCTACCTCGACGACGGCCGCGACCCGCTGCGGTTCGCCCTGCTCGGTGACTCGATGGCGGTCGGCGTCGGTGTGACGCATCCCTCGCAGATGCCGGGCGTGCTGCTGGCCCAGGCGCTCGCAGAGGAAGCCGAACGGCCGGTGCGCCTCTCGACCCACGCCGTGAGCGGCTCGACCACGCGGGACCTGATCGCGCAGGTCGACGCGGCCGTCCGGGAAGCGCCCCAGGTGGCGTTGATCATCATCGGCGCGAACGACGTGACCTCGCGGCTGGGGGTGCGCGAGTCCGCCTCCCTGCTGGGCGAACAGGTTCGCAGGCTGCGCGCCGCCGGGTCCGGTGTCGTCGTCGGCACCTGCCCCGACCTCGGGACCGTGCGGCCGATTCCGCAGCCGCTGCGGTTCGTCGGGCACCAGTACAGCCTGCGGCTCGCGGCGGCGCAGACCGCCGAGGTGAAGCGGGCGGGCGGCGTGCCGGTGTCGTTGGCCAACCTGCTGGCGCCGGAGTTCATGGCGCGGCACGTCGACATGTTCAGCACCGACCGCTTTCATCCCAGCGCCGTCGGCTACGAGGCCGCGGCCGGTGTGCTGCTCGCGCCGTTGTGCCAGGTCGCGGGACTGTGGCCGGGCTGGGTCGCGCCCGCGTTGCCACTGCGGTCGGCGGCGGCTCTCGCGGTGCGGCCGGCGCGCGTGCCGTGGTGGCCGCAAAGACGGCACGCCTGAGTTTCGAAATTCGCGTCACGTGCGCTGGCCGGGGTGAGCGGGCGTTAACTACGCTCGGCGGCAACCTTGACTCTCAACGAGGAGTTTCGTGATGCCTGAGGCCGTGATCGTCTCCGCTGCCCGCTCCCCCATCGGCCGCGCGGGCAAGGGCTCGCTGAAGGACGTGCGGCCGGACGACCTGGCCGCGCAGATGGTGCGAGCAGCGCTCGACAAGGTCCCCCAGCTCGACCCCGCGCAGATCGACGACCTGATGCTCGGCTGCGGCCTGCCCGGCGGCGAGCAGGGCTTCAACATGGCGCGCGTCGTCGCCGTGCTGCTCGGCCAGGACTCCCTGCCCGGCACGACCGTCACCCGGTACTGCGCCTCGTCGCTGCAGACGACGCGCATGGCCCTGCACGCCATCAAGGCCGGCGAGGGCGACGTGTTCATCTCGGCCGGTGTCGAGGCCGTCTCGCGGTTCGCGAAGGGCAGCTCCGACTCGTGGCCCGACACCCACAACCCGATCTTCGCCGACGCCGAGGCGCGCACCGTCTCGGTCGCCCAGTCCGGTGCTGACGAGTGGGTCGACCCGCGCACGCTCGACACCGTGCCGGACATCTACATCCCGATGGGCCAGACCGCCGAGAACCTGGCTCTGCTGAAGGGGATCTCGCGGCAGGAGATGGACGAGTTCGGCGTCCGCTCGCAGAACCTCGCGGAGAAGGCGATCGCGGACGGCTTCTGGGCTCGCGAGATCACGCCCGTGACGCTGCCCGACGGCACCGTGGTCTCCACCGACGACGGCCCGCGCGCCGGCGTGACGTACGAGGCCGTTTCCCAGCTGAAGCCGGTGTTCCGCCCCGACGGACGGATCAACGCCGGCAACTGCTGCCCGTTGAACGACGGCGCCGCGGCTCTCGTGATCATGTCCGACACGAAGGCGCGCGAACTCGGCATCACGCCGCTCGCCCGCATCGTGTCGACGGGCGTCTCGGGTCTCTCGCCGGAAATCATGGGTCTCGGCCCGGTCGAGGCCTCGAAGCGCGCCCTGGCGCTGGCCGGACTGTCGATCTCCGACATCGACCTCGTGGAGATCAACGAGGCGTTCGCGGCCCAGGTGATTCCGTCCTACCAGGACCTGGGAATCGATTTGGACCGCCTGAACGTGAATGGTGGCGCCATCGCCGTCGGTCACCCGTTCGGCATGACCGGCGCGCGCATCACCACGACCTTGATCAATTCCCTGCAGTTCCACGACAAGCAGTTCGGTCTCGAGACCATGTGCGTCGGCGGCGGCCAGGGCATGGCGATGGTGATCGAGCGCCTGAGCTGAGCTTTTTTCAAGATCTGCAAATTGACGGCTGCAAGTAGCTCTGCTTCACCCGAACGGAGCTACTTGCCTGCCGTCTTTCTGCCGATGACGTAATTCGTCGCGCAACGGCGTCATCCGGCGAAGGGGAGTCCGTCCCTACCCGATGAGTTAGGAGGGTCGGACATGCCGTACGTGTGGTGGCAAAGCGAATACGACCTGCAATGCCATGCTTTCTCCCTCGACCAGGCCGATGGTTCCCGGAGCTTTTACGAGGCCGTCTGCGAACACTCGGTGCCCGACGAGCGGGTGTCGCGTGCCCAGGCGGGTGCTCTCTGCACGACCTGCCTGATCAAGGTGGGCACCGAACTGCCCGACGTGCGCTGGCGGGCCTGAGGCCCCAGAACGCCGAAAGGGCGCCCCGCCGAAGCGAAGCGCCCTCCGTGAGCCTGGACGTCAGTCCGAGTTGAAGTACGACAGCAGGCGCAGGATCTCGGTGTACAGCCACACCAGGGTGACCGTGAGACCGAACGCGATCTGCCACGCGTACTTGGCCGGCACACCGGCCCGGATCGCCTGGTCGGCGGCGTCGAAGTCGATCAGGAAGCTGAACGCCGCGAGGCCGATGCAGACGAGGCTGAAGATGATCGCGAGCGGACCACCAGAGCGGAGGCCGAGGCCGCCGTCGGTGAAGAAGCTCATGATCAGGTTGAAGAGCATGAGGACGGCGACGCCGATGATCGCGCCGGTGATCCACTTGGTGAACTTCGGCGTGACGCGGATCGCGCCCGTCTTGTAGACCACGAGCATGCCGGCGAAGACGCCGATCGTGCCGATGATCGCCTGGCCGATGACCACGACGCCCTGGCCGGGAGTGCGGGTCCAAGTGTCGATCATGCGGCCGATGATGCCGCTGAACGCGCCGAGGAAGACACCTTCGACGGCGGCGTAGGCGATGACCAACGGCGGGCTCGGCACGCGCTTGAACGAGATGATCAGGCCGAGCACCAGGCCGATGATCGCGGCCGGGAAGAGCAGTCCCCACGCCTTCATGAGGTATGTGGCGATCGCACCGACTGCCACCAGGGCCAGCGTGATGCCGGTCTTGGTGACGACGTCGTCGATCGTCATGGGCCGCTCGCTGGTCAGCGGCGGCGGAGCCTGCTGGTAGCCAGCTTCGGGCTGGCCGAAGCCTGCATAGCCTCCGTAACCGCCGCCTGTCGGCAGGTTACGGAAAGCCGGGTTGCTGCTGGAGCGCACCTGGTCCTCCTGGGGCGTTGCTTTACGCCGTCACGGGTACAACGAGCACGCTTGGTGCCAGGTTCCCCGTCGGTAAAGGGGACTTTACCCCTGACGACGATCACACGTGCGCAAATACTGCGCTAACTCCGGAGCGTAGTGAGATTACGGCGTGTCGCGGCGTGTCACTCACAAACCGAGTAAGGCCCGTCACGTTCCCCTCGCGTTCACACCCAGAGTGACGACACACATCCCCCTCGTGGCGGCTTGTCGCCGGTGTGGGGTACCGACAAGCTCGCACGCGGTGGTATCACAGGCCAGAGGGGGCCAAGATCCAAATGGGCTGGAAACGTCTTGCCGCCGTGGCGGCGGTCTCGGGGCTCGTGCTCCTGGCCGCACCCACGACGGCGACCGCAGTCGGCGTCAAGGGCATCGGCCACAACGCGTCAGAGCGCCAGCCCCACGCCGTGCCGGGCAGCGAGTGGCACGGGTCATACGTCTACCAGGACAAGCAGGTGTGGTGCGTGCAATACGCGCTGCCCGCGCCGGACAGCAGCGTTCCCTACAAGCAAGGTGATCTGCTGCGGACGAAGGCGGGCAAGGAGCTGCAGCCCGACATCGCGGCGAACATCTCCTATCTCCTGCTGCGTTACTCCACGACCAAGTCGCCGGACGAGGCTGCCGCGCTCGCGCACCTTCTGCACACCTGGACCTCCCCGGTCGACGGAGCTGTGCGCCTCGACACGGACGACCAGAGGTTCCTCGCCTACGACTCCGCGTTCTACGCCTCGAGGCTGCCGCAGTCCGTCATGGACGCCGTCGCGCGCCTGAAGGCCGACGCCGAGGCCAACCGCGGCCCGTGGACGCTCACCGTCACCACGCCGAAGGAACCGCTGATCATCGGCACCGAGTCGAGCTGGACCGCGTCGCTCGTCAAGGCGAGCGGCAAGGGCGTGCCCAGCGCGCCGATCGACTTCACGCTGACCGACGCGACGCTCGTCGACGGCAGTGTCGGCGGCAGGGTCACGACGGACGCCGACGGCAACCCGGCCACGATCAAGGTCGTCCCGACGGGCCCGAAGCCGTCGATCACGGTGAACGCGGACTCCCCCGCCGACAAGCCGGTCGTGCACCAGCCGATCCCGACGGACGACATGCAGCGCATGGTCACCACCGGCGGCGAGAAGAAGCTCAACGCCAACGCCAGCGGGCAGGCCAAGACCGCGCCCGGCAAGGTGAAGATCACGAAGATCGACTCCGAGACCAAGAAGGCCATCGCGGGCGTCGCGCTGCGCGTCACGTCAAAGGACCAGACGAAGCCCGCGCTCAAGCAGGACGACACCGAGCTCGTCGGCACCGACGGCAAGCCGCTGGTGCTGCAGACCGGCGCCGACGGCACGGTCGAGGTCCCGGACCTGCGCACCCCGCAGGACATCTGCCTGGTCGAGGTGGCCGCACCGAAGGGGTACGAGGAGTTCTTCGACCCGAAGGCGCCGCCCGCCTCGTGCGGCACGGTCGCGGCGGGGCAGACGCTCGCGCTGGAGATGGTGAACAAGCCGAACAAGCCGGTCGTGCCCAGCACGATCCCGGCCGGTCAGGACGGCACGACGCCCGTCGCGACCGCGTCGTTCGACACGCAGCTGCGTCCGGTTCTGATGCTCGCGGTCGGTGGCCTGGTGCTGCTCGGTGCGGCGCTGGCAGGCTTCCTGGTGTGGCGCAGGCAGTGAGTCCCAAGGCGTTTCTGACCGGCGTGCTGGTGGCTGGCGTCGCCGCCACCAGCGTGCTGGTCACCACGTCCGAGACCGAGGTCCTCAAAGGACACGCGATCGCGGACGAGATCCCCGTGGTCGGTCCGGGGCCGGTGGCCGACAGCCTCAGCACGGGCCGGGGCGCCGACCTCACGGGGCTCGTCGGCGGGTCCAACACGGCGGGCGCCACGCCCGCCGACCCGACCCAGCAGCAACCCGCGCCGCCCAAGGCCGGTCCCGGTTCGGTCCGATTACCCGCGGGCGGCACCGCCACGCTGGTGCGCCGCGAGGTGAAGGACGGCGTGCTGCCCGTTCCCGACGGCATCGGCGAGGCCACCTGGTGGGGTACCGAGCTCGCGGGCTCCGAGGGCGCGACGGTGCTCGCCGGGCACGTCGACTGGAAGGGCGCCAAGGGTCCCTTCGCCGAGCTGTGGCAGGCGCAGAACGGCCGCGAGGTCGTGATCGCCGACAGCGCGGGCAAGGAGTTCCGGTTCCGCATCACGCAGATCGAGACGGTTCGCAAGGACGAGCTGCCCGCCCGCGCCGTCGAGTTCTTCGGCCCGCGCGGCCCGCACCGGTTGGTGCTGGTCACCTGCGGTGGCACGTGGATCGGCGGACAACAGGGCTACGAGGCGAACCGCGTGGTGATCGCCGACCCCGTTGGGTGACGAAGCAACCCGTTCAGGTGACCAGTCGTCTTCTGAAGTGTGAAACGCTGGGGATGGTTGACCACGGGGGTGGCGCTCGCGCTGGCTCTCGTGCTGGTGATGACTCTCGGTCCGAACAAGGACGAGCAGAACCAGGCGGACTCCGGCCCCTTGCCGATGGCACCGCGACTGCCCGCGCCCAAGGACGCCGGCCCGACGCCGACGGTGCCCGCGCCGACCCCCGAGCAGCTGCAGAAGCAGCCGTGGATGCACAAGCTCGCGCCTGGTGAGAAGCCGCCGCAGTTCGTGCTGTTCTCCTTCGACGGCGCCGTGTCCAAGCAGCACTGGGACAAGGTCCTGCCGATCGCGAAGGCCAAGAAGGCCCACGTCACGGGTCTGCTCTCCGGCGTCTACATGCTGTCGGAGCAGGACAAGATGCAGTACCAGCCGCCGGCCGGTCTCAAGCGCGGCGTCTCCGACATCTCGTTCGGCGGCACGCCGCAGGACATCGCGGCCAGGATCGGCTACCTGAACCAGGTGATCGCCGACGGACACGAGATCGGCACGCACTACAACGGCCACTTCTGCTCCGGCGGCACCCAGCCGTCGGTAGACAAGTGGGACAACAAGGCCTGGAACGACGAGCTCACCCAGTTCAAGCAGATCGTGGACAGGGCGCGGGCCGCCGGGTTCAAGCTGCCCGCCGACGCAGTCCGGGGTGGACGGACGCCGTGTCTGGAAGGCAACTGGGACCAGGCTTTCCCCGCGATGGCCGCACACGGCCTGGTCTACGACACCAGCAAGGTCGCGCTGGGCGTGCAGTGGCCGACCGTCCAAAACGGACTGTACGAGTTCCCGATGCCCGAGGTGCGCGTGCCCGCGCTGGGCAAGCAGGTCGTCATGATGGACTTCAACCTCTGGTACTCGCTCAACGCCGCCAAGGACGAACCCTGGCGTTCCGCCGAGTTCGCCCAGATCGTCTTCGACACGTACAAGTCGGTGCACCAGGCCGCGTTGAACGGCAACCGCGCGCCGCTCGTGATCGGCAACCACTTCAACGAGTGGAACGGCTCGGCGTTCTCCAACGCGATGGAGCAGTTCCTCGAGTACGTGTGCGACAAGCCGGAAACGGTGTGCGCCACGTACACCGAGGTGATCCAGTGGATGCAGTTGCAGGATCCGGCGGTGCTGGACCAGCTCCGCCGGATGCCCGCAGCCCGCAACTGACGTCACCCACCCGTGTTTGCTGACAGTACGCGGGGACCTTTCGTACTCCAGGAGCGTACGAAGGGTCCCCGCGTGCGCTTTCAACAGCACCCGATCGGGTTAGCCGTCGGTCGAGATGATCCGGTCGTCGTTCGCACCCGGCGAGCCGTTGTTGTCCTGGTTGGACGTTCCGAGCCACAACGTGCCGTCCGGCGCGGGAGCCACCGCGCGCACGCGGCCGTACCCCGTGAACACCGCCTGCGGGGTGCCGAGCGAGGTGCCGTTCACCGGGATCTTCCACACGCGCTTGCCGGTGACCGCGCCGATGTACAACGCGTTCTTGTGGAAGCCGATGCCGGACGGACCGGCCTGGCTGGTGCTCCACGTCTTGACCGGGTTGGTCATGCCCGCGGTGTTGCAGTTGCCCTCACAGGTCGGCCAGCCGTAGTTCTTGCCGGCCTCGATCCGGTTGAGCTCGTCGGTCTGGCTGTTGCCGAACTCGGTGGCGTACGCGGTGTTGCCGACCCACGTGATGCCCTGGACGTTGCGGTGGCCGATCGAGTAGACGATGCTGCCGGCGCGAGGGTTGCCGGCAGCGGGCTTGCCCGCCGTGTCGAAGCGGAGCACCTTGCCGCCCAACGAGTTCCAGTTCTGCGCGTTGTTCGTGTTCTGGCCGTCGCCCGTGGTGGCCCACAGGTAGCCATCGGGACCGAACTCGAGGCCGCCGCCGTTGTGGTAGCGGTTCCTGGGAATCCCGCTCACGATCACCTGCGGGGTGCCGCCCAGCTTGAGCTTGGCGATGCGGTTGTCGCTCGCGGTTGAGTAGTAGATGAAGATCGAGTTGTCGGTCGCGAACGTCTTCGACACGGCGAGGCCGAGGAGTCCGCCTTCGCCACCGGTCGTCTGGGCCTGTTCCACGGTGTCCAGTTCGGTCACGGTGGTGCCCTTGATCTTCTTGATCTTGCGGGTGTCCCGCTCGGTGAAGATGCCACTGCCGTCCGGCAGGAACTCGATGTCCCACGGGATGTCCAGCTTCGTGGCGAGGGTCCGCTCGGCGAGCGCCGACGGGCCGTCCTGGGCCGATGCCGGCATGACGCTGAGGGTTGCGGCCACAGCGGTGCAGGCTGCCGCGGCTGCGATACGACGAGCACGCATGTGTGCTCTCCTTCGGGTCCGCTCGTGATTAGGCTGCGGCGGCGGCGTTGCAGGGCGTGTTTACCCAATCACACATCGAATTAGCCCACAACAGTCATCGGATGCCTGTGGCTCAACACGTCGGGTAGCCACGTCAGCCGCCGTCGGCGATGTTGCGTGAAGACGCCGGTGCCGTCCGGCAGGAAGTCGATGCTCCAGGCCGACGTATGCACTTCGACGAGCACACATGGGGTGCGCCCTCGACTTTCGCGTCGTGCGGCGACGGCGTGGGACCTCCAGATACAACCACGGTGTGTAGCCGGGCCCGCAGCCGCCGATCGGGTCACCCCTCCGATGACTTTAGGTAACTTTATGTACGGTCTGGACCTCGGCCACCCACAAGACATAACGTGTGGTTCGCCGCCGCGCCCCACGGAAAGTGCCGCGCGCCCTGGCAATTGGGGCACGCCGGCCGGAGACCCGAGGAGTTGCGCCATGAACGTTGTCGTCACCACTGCCGAGCAGAAGCTTCCCGAGGTCAAGCGCGAGTGGGTCAAGCCCGACTTCCGCGACTTCGAGACGCCGATGGAGGTCACCGCCTACGCGGCCCGCAGCTGACGTCAGGCTCCGTGCCGGGGTTCCTGTCTCTCCTGCCGGGAACCCCGGTCCCCCGCGTCTTTTCCCGGTAGACCGAGGAGTCCGAAGCCCATGACCGCCCTTGCACCCGAGGAGTTCGTCGCCGAGCTCCGCGCCCTCGCGCCCCGGTACTGGGACAGCCACCCGTTCCACCTGCGCATGCACGCGGGCCGGCTGAGCAAGCACGAGCTGCAGGCGTGGGCCGCGAACCGCTGGTACTACCAGCGCTGCATCGCGCAGAAGGACGCCGCGATCCTCTCCAACTGCCCGTTGCCGGAAATCCGGCGCCAGTGGCGTGAGCGGATCATCTGGCACGACGGCACCAAGCCCGGCGAGGGCGGCGCCGAGAACTGGATCCGCCTCGCGGAGGCCGTGGGGCTGACGCGGGAAGAGGTGCTCGACGAACGGCACGTGCTGCCCGGCACGAGGTTCGCCGTCGACGCCTACGTGAACTTCGCGCGCACCAAGCCGTGGGTGGAGGCGATCGCCTCCGGGCTCACCGAGATGTTCTCCGGTGCGTTGATGCGCAGACGTTTGGCGGCATTGCGGGAGCAGTACCCGTGGATCGCCGAGGAAGGCTTCGCCTACTTCACCAACCGCATCCAGGCCGTCGCCGGTGAGGGACGGGCCACTTTGGACATCGTGGTCGAGCACTCGCGCACCCGCGCCCAGCAGGAAGCCGCTGTCGCCGCGCTGTCGTTCAAGTGCGACGTGCTGCGGGCCGTGCTGGACGCCGTGGACTACTACTCGGGCAAGGGAAAGCCGTGACGACCGCCGTCGCGCTCGACGCCGTGCCGCACATCCGGCGCGGCGTGAAGTGCACCTACGACCAGATCCGCGGGGCGCACGTCGTCCTGTTCCCCGAGGGTGTGCTGGTGCTGAACGAGACCGCCGCCTCGGTCGTGGCGCTGTGCGACGGGGTTCGGTCGGTCGGGGACATCGCGCTGGCGCTGGGCGACGTCTACGCGGGTGTGCAGCCCGAGGACATCGCCGAGCTGGTGGCGCGACTCGTGGAGCGGAGGGTGGTGGACGTCGATGGCTGAGGCCCCGTTCGGTCTGCTGGCCGAGCTGACGCACCGGTGCCCGTTGCAGTGCGGCTACTGCTCGAACCCCGTCGAGCTGGTGCGCCGTGACGCCGAGCTGGACACCGAGTCGTGGCGCCGGGTGTTCGACCAGGCGCGGGCGTTGGGCGCACTGCAGATCCACCTGTCCGGCGGAGAACCGTTGCTGCGCCCGGATCTGCCCGAACTGGTGACGCACGCGAACAGCCTCGGCTGCTACGTCAACCTGGTGACGTCGGGAGTGGGTCTGTCGCGGGACCGGTTGCGGGAGCTGGCCTCGCGCGGTGTCGACCACGTGCAGCTCTCGTTGCAGGACGCGACCCGCATCGGCAACGACAGGATCGCGGGCATCAAGGCGTTCGACCGGAAGGTGGAGGCGGCGGCTCACATCCGCGAGGAGGGCCTGCCCCTGACCGTCAACACGGTGCTGCACCGGCAGAACCTCGACAACATCGCCGGGATCATCGCGATGGCCGAGGAGATGGGCGCCGAACGGCTGGAGCTCGCCAACACCCAGTACTACGGCTGGGCCCTGCGCAACCGGGCGGTTCTGCTGCCGACCCGCGAACAGCTCGCGCACGCCGACCCGATCGCCGCCGCCGCGCAGGAACGGCTGCGCGGGCGGATGGAGATCGTCTACGTCATCGCCGACTACCACGAGGCCCACCCCAAGCCCTGCATGTACGGGTGGGGTGCGCGGCAGCTGACCGTGGCGCCGAACGGCGACGTGCTCCCCTGTCCCGCCGCCACGGTGATCTCGTCGCTGAAGATCGAGAACGTGCGCGACTCGTCGTTGCACGACATCTGGCACAACTCTCCGTCCTTCAACGCCTTCCGCGGCTTCGAGTGGATGAAGGACCCGTGCCGCTCGTGCCCGCGCAAGGAGATCGACTTCGGCGGGTGCCGGTGCCAGGCGTTCCAGCTCACCGGTGACGCCGCCAACACCGACCCGGTGTGCTCCCTGTCGCCCTCGCGGTCCACTGTGGACCTGATCCTGGAGACCGAGATGGCGCCTTCCGAGGTGCCCGCGATGGCGATGAGGAAGATGAGTTGAAAGCTGTCCTGCTCGGCACCACCGCCGGTGGCGGTTTCCCGCAGTGGAACTGCGCGTGCGCTCTGTGCGTGCGTGCTCGTTCCGGCGAGCTGCCCTCGCGGTCGCAGGACTGCCTCGCGATCAGCGGCAACGGCACCGACTGGTGGCTGGTCAACGCGTCGCCGGACATCCGGACGCAGATCGCCGCCTGTTCACTGCTGAACCCCGGTCCCGGCCCGCGGGACACACCGATCCGCGGCGCGTTGTTCACCGACGCCGAGCTGGACCACACGCTGGGGCTGCTGACGTTGCGCGGCGGGGCAGGGCTGACGGTGTGGGCGCCCGGCACCGTGCTGCACGCGTTGCAGGACCAGTTCGACCTGCGCACGGTGATCGACGGCTACGCGCCGCTGGCGTGGCGGCAGGTGGAGGCGGATCAGTCGTTCGACCTCGGTGGTCTGCGCGTGTCGGCGATCCCGATCAGCGGCAAGAGGCCGAAGTACGCCCGTTCGTCCACTGTGGATGGCCATTGGGTGGTCGCGTACCGCTTCGCCGACCCGGTCACGGGCGGCGTGCTGGTCTACGCGCCGTGCCTGGCATCGTGGCCCGCGGGCTTCGACGACGTGGTGGCCGGTGCCGACTGCCTGCTGCTCGACGGCACGTTCTACGCGGCGTCCGAGATGGGTTCGGCGACAGGCAGCTCGTCCGGCCAGGCCGCGATGGGCCACCTGCCGATCACGCACAGCCTGCCGGAGCTACGGCGATTTCCCGACGTGCGGCGTATCTACACGCACCTGAACAACACCAACCCGGTGCTCGACCCGGAGTCCGCGGAGTCGGTGAAGCTGCGTGAGGCGGGCGTCGAAGCGCCACTGGACGGCACCGTCATCGAGCTCTGATTCCTCACCCTTTCAGGCAAATCATCTCCACTTTCGAGCGATAAACAATCGCCAATTCTTGCGTTGAGTTGTCACATATCCCTCTAATGGGTAACGCCCTCGCGGCTCCGTATTCTTCGGGGCCTTGACGAGGGAGATTCTGCATGTCGGGATACCTTGAGCTCGTTGTCTCCACCACGCTCTACGGCCTGGGCATCGTCGCCCAGACGGTGGCCGCGCAGCGTGCGGACAGGAGGCCGGGAACCGGACTGGGACTTCTCGCCCGGTTGGCCAAGGACCGCCTCTATCTGCTCGGTTTCGCGGGCCAGGTGGGCGGTTTCGGGTTCGCGTTCCTCGCCCGCGCCGAGCTTCCGCTCTACCTGGTGCAGGCGGGGTCGTCGTGCGCCGTCGGACTCGCGACCGCGTTCGGCCTGCTGGTGCTGAAGTGGCGCGTGCGGCCGCTGGAGGTCGGCGTGCTCGTGATGATGGCGGCCGGGCTCGTCCTGCTGGTCACCGCGTCGGAGTCGTCGGTGGCGAAGGACATCCCGACGGTGCCGGGCCTGATCTTCCTGGGGCTGCCGCTGCTCGTGATCGTGTTCTGCTCGCGGGCCGCGCAGGGCGCGAGCTCCGTCCTCGTCTCGGTGCTCGCCGGAACGGCCTTCGCCGTGGTGGCGATCATCGGACGATCCGTGGCGGACGAGTCGTTGCCCGCCCTGCTGCTGAACACGTTGACGTGGCTGATGATCGTGGCGGCGCTGGTGGGCCAGTCCTGCCTCGCGGTGGCGTTGCAGCGCGGCACGGCCACGTCGGCGGTGGCGGCGATGGACGCGACGACGGTGGTGCTCACGTCGGTCGTCGGCATCGGGATGCTGGGCGACCGGATCACGCCGGGCTGGGAGTGGGCCGTCGGGTCCGGCATGACGCTCGTCGTGGCCGGCGTGCTGGTGCTGGGGTCCCCGAGCCGCACCACCGCGGAGGTGGCCGGATGAGACCCGCGAGCGTCTCGCTGGACCTGGACAACCTGTGGGCCTACCTCAAGACCCACGGCGACCCCGGCTGGGAAAGCAGGCCGAGCTTCCTCGCCACGGCCGTGCCGCGGCTGCTGGACGTCTTCGGTGAACACCGGCTCACCACCACGGTTTTCGTGGTCGGGGCGGACGCCGAACGTGACGACGGAGCCCAGGCCGTCCGCGATGTCGTGGCGGCGGGGCACGAGGTCGCGAACCACTCGTGGGGCCACGAGCCCTGGCTGCACCGGTACTCCCGGTCCGAGCTGGAGGCGGAGCTGGTCAGGGCCGAGGACGCGATCGTGGCCGCGGGGGCTCCGCGACCCGTCGGGTTCCGCGGTCCTGGGTACAGCGTCACCCCGGCATTGCTGGAGATTCTCGCCGCGCGCGGCTACCGCTACGACGCGAGCACCCTGCCGACGTGGATCGGCCCGCTGGCCCGCGCCTACCACAACCGCACGGCCGCGCGGGGTGCCGCAGACGATCTCTTCGGCGGTTTCGGCAAGGTCCTGGCGCCGAACACCCCGTTCCGCTGGCACGGCACCGGCCTGGTCGAGCTGCCGGTCACGACGGTGCCGTTGCTGCGCGTACCGATCCACGGCGCGTACCTGTTGCAACTGCACCAGATCTCGCCGCGGCTGGCACGCGGGTACTTCCGCGCCGCGCTGCGGTTGTGCCTGCTGACCGGCACCACGCCGTCGTTGCTGCTGCACCCGACGGACGTGCTGAGCGGTGCCGAGGCGCCGGGGATGGAGTTCTTCCCCGGCATGGCGGTGCCGAGTGCCGAGAAGGCTGCGTTGCTCGGCTGGGTGCTTTCGGTGCTGCGGCGGCACTTCGACGTCGTCGGCACCGGTGAGCACGTCGACCGGCTGTCGGGGCTGCTGCGGGAGCGCCGGACGGAGCTGTGCGGATGACGTGGCTGCTGCGCGTGCCGGCGTGCGCGACGGTCCTGCTGGCTCCGGTGGAGGGTTATCTGCAGGAGGTGCACCCGCACCTCGCCAAGGTGGCGCCGGCGGTGCTGATCGTGTCGTGGGCCGTGCAACGGGCGCGGGAACGCCGTTGGCCCGCAGCGCATCCGCTGCACGCGGTGCTGGCGCTGCTCGGCGTGGTGCTGCTGGCGTCCGCGGCCGTGCACGCCGGTGATCCGTTCACGCTGGACTACGCCCAGCGCTTCCTGCCCTTCCTGGTGATCACCGCCGTGCTGGTCGACGTCGTGGCGCGCGAGGTGCCGGTACGGGCGGTGCTCGGAGCAGCGGTCGGCGGTGCGGTGTTCGCGGCGGTCGGCGCGTTGTACAGCCTGGTCTTCGAAGGCGCGTCACGAGCGACCGGCCCGCTGGAGGACCCCAACGACCTCGCGTTCTTCCTGGTGGCGGCGCTGCCGTTGCTGATCGCCCTGCCTCATCGGAAGTTCCTCCTGCCGGTCGCCGCGGTGCTGGCGGCGGGTGCGGCGGCGACGTTCTCGCGCGGTGGTGGCCTCGCGCTGGCCGCCGCCGCGTTGTGGCTCGTGGCGCGTCGTGCCGTGTCGATACGTGCGGTCGCGGTGGCGGTGGGCGGGCTCGCGGTCATCGGGCTCGGCGCCGTGGTGTTCGCGGGCCCGGTGCTGGACAGGGCGCTCGCGGAGAAGACGTACATCGCGGCGACCAATGTGGACACTCGCGAGCTGCGCTGGCAGGCCGCCGCCCGCATGCTGGCCGGCAACCCGGTGCTCGGAGTCGGACCGGGCGGGTTCCGCAGCTCGTACGCGGCGGCCTCGCGCAACGCCGAGATCGACGAGCAGTCGCCGGTGGCGCACAACATCTACCTGGAGATCGGCGCGGAGCTCGGCCTGCCCGGCCTCGCCTGCTTCCTCGGCGCGATCGCGCTGGCGTTCGTGTCGGCGGAACGCGTGCTGCGCGCCGCCGCCGTCCGGTCGATGCTCGCGATCCAGGCGTCGCTGATCGCCGCGCTGGTCGCCTCGACCTTCCTGTCAGAGCAGTACTACCTGCCGATCTGGTCGCTGGTCGCGGTGGCGATCGCGGCCGGCCTGCGCCATGAGGAGAGTGAGCGCGATGCGTGTGTTGCACGTCATCAGTGAGATGGGCGCCGGAGGAGCCGAAGCCGTCGTGGCGGGGATGGTGCGGTCCGGTGGCGATTTCGGCTGGGAGTCGGGCATCGCGAGCGGGGGCGGGCACCGCGCGGAGGCGTTGCGGGCGCAGGGCTTCTCGACGTTCGACGTACCGGTGCCGCGACGCAGGGCGCTCGGCGTGCTGCGCGCCGCTTCCGCTGTGCGGTCGGCTGTCCGCTCTTTCTCGCCTGATGTTCTGCTGGCGCACAACGTGTCCGCGAGCCTCGTGTCCCGGCTGGCGGCGCGCGGCCGGCCGGTGGCGACGGTGTTCCACGGCGTCTCCGAGTCGGATCTCGGTGGTGCGGCACGGGTTCTGCGGCGGACGTCGCGTGCGGTGGTGGCCGTCGCCGAGGCGAGTGCGGACCGGTTGCGTGCCTTGGGTGTCGGCGCCGAGGTGATCCCGAACGCGGTGTTCGCCGAGCCGCCGCGGGTCGACCGTGCCGCGATCCGCGGTGTGCTCGGCATCGGCCCCGACGTGCCGGTCGCGTTGTGCCCGGCCCGCCTCGAACCCCAGAAGCGGCACGACGTGCTGCTGGAGGCGTGGTCGAGGGTCGCGGGTGCCGTCCTGCTGCTGGCGGGCGCCGGCAGTCTCCGCGCGGACCTGGAACAGCGCGCCGCGGAACTCGAGGTGGCGGACCGGGTGCGCTTCCTCGGCACCAGGTGCGACGTTCCCGACCTGCTGGAGGCCGCGGACGTCGTGGTGCTCACCAGCGACTGGGAGGGCATGCCGATCGCGGTGCTGGAGGCGCTGGCCGCCGGCCGTCCGGTCGTTGCGTCCGATGTGGACGGTGTGCGCGAGGCACTGGCCGGTGGCGGCGGCGTGCTGGTTCCCCGCCGCTCACCCACCGAGACCGCGGCAGCGCTGGCCTCGTTCCTGTTCGACGCGCGGGCGTGTGCCACGGCCGGCGCCGCGGGTCGTGCCGCCGTCGAACGCGACCACGACCCGCACACCTTCATGAAGTCCTACGACGTACTGCTCCGAACCATTGCGGGAGAACGACGGTGAACAAGCGCACGCTGCTGGAGGCGACGGCCGTGGCGCTGGTCGTCGCGGTGCTCGTGCTGGCGGTGACGTCACTGCGCGGCGAACAGTACGAGAGCCGGGTGGCCGTGCTCGCCGTGCCCGCCACGCAGACCGACTCCGCCGCCCAGTACGGCGAAGTGGCCTCGCTCGCGATGCCGGCGATCGTCCAGCTGGTGCACAGCCCGACCGTCCTGGACGCCGCCGCGCGCGCTTCGGGCAGCACCTCCCGTGAGATCGCCTCTGGCGTCGGCGTGGAACTGGTCCCGGCGTCCGGTCTCGCCCGCCTGACGGTGCGAGCGGGTTCGGCGGACAGGGCTTCCGCCGCCGTGACGGCGGTCGCCAAGGCCGTGGGAGAGGCGAACCTCCTCGCTCCCGCCGGCCGGTTGCGGGTGCTCGACGAACGCCCGGACACCGCGCGGGTGGCGCCGGACTGGAAGCTCGCGGCAGGGCTCGCCCTGGCCGCGGCACTGGCGGCGGGTGTCGCGACCGTGGCCGTGCGGACCCTGCGCAGGCCGCGCACCGGCGAGGCGGCCGTGCGGGCTGCCGTCGCCGCGGCCGGGGTGCGACATCCGGTGGCGCTGGTGCGCGAGGACGACCCCGGCATGATCGACCGGCTGACCGCGCTGTGCGTGGCGGCGGCCAGGCCGGTGCGGGTGATCCCGGCGGACCACGGGCTCACCGCGCAGGCGGAGTCGCTCGCGGAGTCGTTGCCGGACAAGGCGGGCGAGCCCGGTGAGGGCGCCGTGGTGATCGCGGTCGCCGACGGTGAGAGCGAGCCGGGTGACCTGGCGGCGGCGCTCGCGGTGCTGCCGGGGTCCGCGATGCTGGTGGCGGTGGTCCTGACGTGATCACCACGACCAAGCCCGGCACCCGCACCGTCGTCACGATCGCGGTCGCCATCGTCGGTGCGTTCAGCGCCGCACGTACCCTGCGTCCGTCATGGGAGGTCCCCACCCCCACCGAGGCGAACCTCCCCGAGGAACGCCTGCAGGACTTCCGGGACGCACTGTTTTTCCCGATCCGCGAGTTCCTGGCGGGCGGCAACCCGTACGACCCGGCAGCGATGTTCGAGCACTGGCCGGTGCGGCAGAACTTCAACCTCTACCAGCCGTACCACCTCGTGCTGCACATGCCGTTCGCGTTGCCCGAGTACCGGATCGGCGCGATCGCGTTCGCCCTGGCGTCCTTGCTGCTGCTGGGAGTTCTCGGGTTGCTGGCGGCCCGGCGCGCGAAGCTGCCGCTCGTGCTCGGCACCATCGTGATCGCGACGCTGCTGGTGACGAGCCAGGTCGGCAAGGCGCAGCTGTACGTGGGGCAGGTCAACCCGTTGATCGCGGTGGGCGCGGCGGCGGCGTTGATGGCGCGGTCGAGTCATCCGCGGGTGGCGGCGCTCGGGCTGGCGGTGGCGTGGCTGAAGCCGCAGTTCGGGTTGCCGTTGGCGGTGCTGCTGTTCGCCCGCGGCTCGCGGCGGGTCGCGCTCGGCGGCACCGTCATCGCTGCGCTCGCAAGCCTGCCCGTGGTGGCGCTGCTCATCTTCCGGGGCGGGGGTGTCGGGCCGTACCTCGACGTGATCGCGGCGAACCTCGCGCATGCCGGCGGA
The DNA here is from genome assembly GCF_016907955.1 of Lentzea nigeriaca. Taxonomy (GTDB): domain Bacteria; phylum Actinomycetota; class Actinomycetes; order Mycobacteriales; family Pseudonocardiaceae; genus Lentzea; species Lentzea nigeriaca. Next base: position 322,000 of record NZ_JAFBCX010000008.1, read on the forward strand.
ACCAGTTACGGCGCCGTGGATTCCCCGACCGCGCAACGCGTGGATCTTCCGGCCGTGTTCTTCCGGGTCACGGACTGGCTGCCGCCCGCGGCCGAGCTCGTGGCGCTGGTCGGTGTGCTGGCCGCCACGGCCTGCCTGGCGAGGAAACTCGATCGGGGTGACGACGACAACCGATCGCTCGCTGAGCTGATCACGTGTGTCGGCGCGGTCGTGGCGATGGTGCATCAGCCCGGTGACGTGTTGATCGCCGTGCCCGCCATGACCGCGGTCGCCGTGGTGTGCTGGCGGTGCAGGAAAGAACGCGACTGGCTGCTCACCGGCTTCGCGGTGCTGGCCCTGCTGGTTCCGTTCGCGCACCTGTACTTCGTCAACAGCACCATCGTCGGGGCGTTCGGCCAGCGGGTCGACGTGACGGTGGACGGTGTCGCGATCGTCGTCGCCTGGGTGCTGCTGGTCCTCGTCGCGGCCAGGAAACGCGCGTGACGAACGAGATCGGCGAGCGGGCGGTCCGGGGATCACTGTGGCTCTTCGCGGTCAACGTCGTCAGCAAGGGCTGTCAGATCGCGATCACGCTGGTGCTCGCGGCGCTGCTCACCGAGGACGGTCTCGGCGTGGTGTCGCTCGTCGTATCGCTGGTCAACATCGGCCAGGTCGTGCAGTCCGCGGGCGTCTACGACGTGATCAGCCGCACGAACCGCGATCCGCGACAGCTCGCGGGCACCGTGCTGACGTCGAGCATCGGTGGTGGCGCGACGCTGGCCGCCCTGCTGATGCTCACGGCGGAACCGCTCGGCACCGCGCTCGGGGCGCCGGCCACCCTCATCAGGGTCGCGGCGCTCAGCCTGCCGTTCACGGCGATCGGTGGCGTCCAGATGGCGATGATGCACCGTGACCTGGACTTCCGGCGCCGGATGCTGCCGGACGCGGGCGGGATGGTGCTGGGCACGGCGGTCACGATCGTCCTGGCAGCACTGGGTTCCGGCCCGCTCGCGGTGGCAGTGGGCCTGGTGTGCAACGCCATCGCGCAGCCCGTGCTGGCGGTGGTCGCGGGGGCACGGGTGTGGCCGGGTTGGGACCGCGAATCCGCGCGGGAAGCCTTGCGGTGGACGGCTGTCGTCGGCCCCGGCGCCGTGGTCGCCACGCTGCTGATCAACGTGGACTACCTGACGATCGGGCACGTGCTCGGCCCGTCCGCCGTAGGTGTGTACTCGCTCGCGTTCCGGATCGCCTGGATGCCGTACATCGTCGTGGCCGTCGTGCTGGGCGGCGTGATGTTCCCGGTGTGCGCCGAGCTGATCCGAAGTGGACAGTGCGTGTCCGGTGCCGTGCTGCGGTTCACCAGGGCCGCGCTCATGATCACCAGCGGGCTCTTCGTGGTCATCGCGCTGCTCGCGGACCACGTGGTGCTGTTCGGCGAACGCTGGGCGCCGGCGGGACCGGTGCTGATGACGTTGTGCGCCTATGGACTCGGCCTCGGCCTGTTGCACACCTGGTACCAGGTGATCCGCGCCGCCGGGCACGCGCGGTGGTACCTCGCCCTCGAGGTGACGCACCTGGTCGCCCTGCTGAGCGCGCTGGCCGTGACCACGCGGCACGGTGTGCTCGCCGTGGCGATCGCTCAGGCCGCGATCGTCTGGTTGCTCGTGCCCCTCACCTGGTGGGTGCTGACGCGGCACGGACTCGCGTTCCCGCCATGCGAACTGGGCCGCACCACAGCCGGACTGCTCACGGCCTCCGCGGCCTGCGCGGCCGTCGCCCGCCTGCTCCCGGACACCGACGGCGTCGCGGGCGCACTGCTCGCCGGGCTGGCGTTGCTCGGCGTCTACGCGGCGGTCGTGCTGCCGCTCAACCGTGAAGCCGTCCGCGAACTGCGAGGCAGCCTGTGAAGGTCGTGCACGTGACGCAGCCGGTCGAGGCGGGCGTCGCCAAGGTGGTCCTCGATCTCGCGCTGGCACAACAGGCCGCCGGGTGGGACGTGCACGTGGTGTGCCCGCCGCACGGCTGGCTCCCCACTCAGATCCACACCCACGCGTGGCACGCGACCCGCTCACCAGGACCGGCCACCCCGCGAGAAACGCACAAGCTGCGCAAGCTGCTGAAAGACCTGCGTCCCGACATCGTGCACCTGCACAGCTCGAAGGCCGGGCTGACCGGCAGGCTCGCGGTGCGCGGCCGGATCACGACGATCTTCCAGCCGCACCTGTGGTCGTTCCGCCTCTCAGAGGGTCTGCTGCGACGGGCGTGCGTGCGCTGGGAAGCGTTCGCCTCGCGGTGGACGCACCAGCTGGTGTGCGTGAGTGACGACGAACTCGCCTCCGGACGCGCGGCAGGAGTGACCGCACCGGCCGAGGTCGTGTGCAACGGCGTCGACACCACGCGACTGCGCCCGGCAGACCGAACCGCGGCACGCCAACGGCTCGGGCTGCCGGAACGGCCGACGGTGGTGTGCGTCGGCCGGTTGGCACCACAGAAGGGCCAGGACCTCCTGCTCGCCGCCTGGCCGAAGGTGCTCGCGAACGTCCCCGACGCCCAGCTGGTGCTGGTCGGCGACGGTCCAATGAGGACTGAATGGCAGCAGGACCAGGAGTCCGTCCTGTGGTGGGGTCGCAGCGACGCCACCACAGACTTCTACGCCGCCGCTGACGTCGTCGTCCTGCCGTCACGTGCCGAGGGCATGGCCCTGGTCGCGCTGGAAGCCATGGCCTGCGGTCGTTCCGTCGTGGCGTTCGACGTGGACGGCGTACGGCAGAGCCTCGGGTCAGCAGGGGCCGTCGTCCCGAAGGAGGACGTGGCCGCACTCGCTCAAGCACTCGTGGCACGGCTCGCCGACCCGTCGCTCGCGGACCGGGAAGGCCGTGCCGGACGCCGGCGTGCCGAGACGTTGTTCGACAGCGCCCGCATGACCGACCAGATCATCACGCTCGTGGAGAAGCTCGAAGGAGATGCCCGGTGAGGGTCGCGTACCTGCTGACCCAGGACCGGGGTGGCCCGGTCGACGTCGCAGTCCGGCTCGCCGCAGCGCTGCAGGCCGGTGGCGAGGCCGAGGTCAAGGTGTTCGGCCCGGTTCCCGCCCGCGACGCGCAGCTCGTCGAGCACGAGGAGGTCACCGTGCCGCACAAGGGTGATCTGCGCGCAAGCCGGCAGGCCCGCGCGGCGCTGCGGGCGTGGCAACCGGACGTCGTGCACGCGCAGGACCGCCGCAGCGGCCTCGTCTGCGCCGGGCTCGGCGACATCCCGGTCGTGCACACCTACCACGGCGTGCCGGACGACGTGACCGAGCCGTGGTTCCGCGGCGCCGCACGGGCACCGAGACCATCGACGTACACGATGACCGTGCTCGCCGCGGATGCCCTCGTCGCACGCCGCGTCGACCGCACGGTCGTGCCCTCACCCGCGATGGGCAAGTTCCTCCGCGAACGATTGCGCGTGCCCGCCCACCGCATCGCACACATCGACAACTGCGTCCCGATCGGCGCCGCCGAGCCGCCCGCCACGCCGGTGCGCCACCTGTTGTTCGTCGGTCTTCTGGTGGAACGCAAGGGCTTGCCCACGTTGCTGGAAGCACTGCCACGTGCGATGCCGCCGGACGCGACGCTCACCGTCGTCGGTGACGGCCCGCTGCGCGCCAGGTGCGAACGGCTCGCGGAAGGCCTCCCCGTCGAGTTCCTCGGCTTCCGCGCGGACGTGCCGGAGCTGCTGCGCAAGCACGACGCGTTGGTGCTGCCGTCCACAATGGAACAGCAGCCGCTCGTCGTCGCCGAGGCGATGGCGGCGGGGAAGCCGGTGGTGGCAACGGACACCGGCGGCGTCGCGGACATGCTCGACGTGCCGGGCACCGCGCTCCGCCTCGCTTCGCCGGGTGACGCGGCCTCGCTGGCCAAGCAACTGCGCGCGCTCTTCGCCGACCTGGACCCGGCCTGGACGGGCCGGCTCCTGGCCGAGCGGGCGAAGGAGCGCTTCAGCCCCGAGGTGTGCGCTGGGCGGCACCTGGAGCTGTACCGCGGCCTCAGCCGGTCTCTGCCGGTTTCGTCGGCTTGACCGGTGGAGTGGTGGGCACGGCTTTCGGCTTGACGAGCACCTTGGCGTCCGCGCCGGGCAGCTCGAACGGCCCCGGCACCGGCACCCCGTTGATGTCCACCAACCCGGCGGGCGGCGTCACCTGAGCCGGATTGCCGGTCGGGTTCACCGCCACCCAGCCGTTGCTGAAGCCACGCGTCCACAACCCGTTGGGCAACCGGTTCGCCGTCTCGACCGCCTCGCCGAGCCCGGCCTCCTGGTACTGCGACCACGCCGGGTTCTCGTAGTCGGGAGCCGCACCGTTCCAGCACGTGTACGGCCCGGCGAGCAGCGCCGCCGTGGCGTAACCGACGCGTTCCTCGCGCGGGCTGGCGGTGTGCGTGACCAGCAACAGCCAGGACTCGCCGAGCGCGGCCTGGGCGCGCAGTTCCTTCCACTCGTTGCCGCGGAACGTGAGCAGCTCGCCGTTGCCGCCGTCGTCGCGCAGCCCGAAGTTCTCCTCCATCGCCCCGTCGTACCGGGAGTGCGCGGTCCACCTGCCCGGTCGCAGGTGCGACTCGGACACGTTGGGAACCAGCATCTTCCCCGCCTTCTGCAGCTCGTCACCGGCGATGCCGAGGAACGAGTCGAAGCCGTCGCGCAGCAGCCGGTCGGTGGCCTCGACGTCGGCGGTGCCCTTGAGCAAGGCCGGCGAGTAGAACCTCAACGAGCTGAAGTCGTTGTCCGCCAGCACTCCGTCCCAGCCCTCGCGGACGACCTCCTCGACGACCGCCGTCGTCCACGCGCGTTGGTAGGCCTCGGTCCACACCGTCATCTGCCAGTGCTTCTCGTAACCACTCCACTCGATCCGCTGGTCGGCGGTGTCGACGGCGAACCACTCCGGGTGCGCCTTCTCCGTGGCGACGTACCCGAGCCCGGTCGGCAGGTACTTCGCGTCGATGCCGTTGTCGACGGTGCCCGGATAGTTGCGGGTGCTGGAGAAGTCCTTGTACACCAGCACTTTCACCTTGGGGTTCAGCTGGCGCAGCCGCTTGAGGGCAGCCGTCTCCCACGAGTTCAGCACCACGAGGCCGAAGTGCTGTGCGGCGAACTTGAGCTGGAGCGACGTGGGTTTCGCGCCGATGCCGTACCACCACGCGCACGGCGCGAGCGGTTTCGGCGGCGGACCGCTGACGATCGACGGTTCCGGCGGAGCGAGGCTCTCCTGCGCCGCTCTCTCGTCGACCGGCAGGAACGTACAGGCGGTCGTGGTGAACACCAGCAGTGCCACCAGAGACCGTGCCAGTGCCCGACCTGTCAGCGATTCCTTCGGCAACACAGCTCACCCACCGTCAACAGCACGATTTTGACGTCCAGCCACAGCGACCAGTTCGCGATGTAGTAGTTGTCGTACCGAGATCTGTCCACGATCGAGGTGTCCCCCCTCAATCCGTGGACCTGGGCGAGCCCGGTCAATCCGGTGGGTACTCGATGGCGCGCCCAGTATAGTTCGTGGATCGCGGAGAACTGGCGAACGAAACCCGGCCTTTCCGGCCGCGGCCCGACAATGCACATGTCGCCGCGCAGGATGTTCCACAGCTGCGGCAGCTCGTCGAGCGAGGTGCGGCGCAGGAACCCGCCGACGGGCCCGACCCGCGAGTCGCCCACCACCGACCACCGGACGTCCGAGTCGTCCACACCGGTCTGCCGGACACTGCGCAGCTTGTAGATCACGAACTTCTGGTCGTCCATGCCGACGCGGATCTGCTTGAACATGATCGGCCGGCCGCTCTCCAGCAGCACCGCGAGCGCGCACAGCCCGATGACCGGCGAGAGCAGTACCAGCGCGAGCAGCGCGAGCGACCGCTCGACCAGGCGCTTGATCCACCACGTCGGCCTGGCGGTCGGCGCGGTGCTCAGCCGCAGCAACGGGTAGCTGCGCAGTCGTTCGACGTCGGGCCCGTCCTGGTGCAGCTCGAACATCCTCGGCACGACGAGCGTCGAGCAGCCGAGCCGATGCGCTGTCACGGCCGCGTCGACCAGCGGTGAGTCGACGGCCTGCGAGAACGCGATCACTACGGTGCCCACGCCGAGCCGGTCGATCGCGGTGGCCAGGTCGTCGCGCAGCAGGCCGACCGGCAGTTTGCGGTCGCCCGGCGGGTCGGGGTCGATGAACCCGACGGGACGCAGGCCGTACTCGGGGTGGCGCAGCATGACCTCGGCGAGGTCCGTGCCGACCCTGCCCGCGCCGATCACGATCGTCCGGTCGCAGCAGTCGAACCGGCGACGGCACCACCGCCCGAACGCGAACACCACCAGCCTGGCCGGCTCGCCCACCAGGGTGAAGGCGACGACAGCCGCCTTGAGCTGCAACAACACCTCCGGTGGCCAGCCGCCGACCAACAGCAGCACGCCCACTGCCGCGAACGCGATCGCCGTCGTGGCGAGCGAGCGCGGCAGGTCGTGCAGCCACGACAGCTGCAGCCGCCTGCGGTAGACCCGCCCCGATACCCGCACGCCGAGCAGCGCGCCCGCGAGCACCACCATCGCGGCCGCGTTCAACGCGGTGGTCGACGCCGTCGTGAACAACGCGACCGCGTCGACCACGACCAGCAGTACCGCCACCCCGTTCACCCGGCCGAGCAGACCGCGTGGACGCGTCCCGTCACGGACGGGCTCCATCGGCGTGGTCAGCTCTCCCGCGAACCACTCGTCCAGGGGAAGACCCACGCGCGACTCCGCCTCAGCGCTTTGTCTCATCCGAATTCACCCGATCGAGATCATCTGGCAGGAAAATGTCCCGAGAATGACGGCAACAAGCCCCGTCGTCACCCGTTCGAGGAACACTTGTACCCCTTTCGAATTACATCCGAAATCAGTCGAGCCTTCCGCTCCCCACCGCCGAGCGAAAGTCAGCCAGGGGCCGCCCGCAATTTAAGTCCGGGCGTGCGAATAATTCTGGCCGCCGCACTGAGACCCGATGAAATGGGGGCTCCATGTCAGTCGCCGGACGCGAGGTCCACACCTCGCCGACGCCCGGTCCAAGACCCGCCGCAACGGTCACCGCGCCCGTTCGCGGCCGGGCGCACGTCGTGCTGCCCGCCTACAACGAGGCCGTGTCGCTGCCGTCGTTGCTGCGCCGCATCGCCGAGGTCGGCCGCACCGAGCGGGTCACGGCGTGGGTCGTCGACGACGGGTCGTCGGACGGGACCGGCGACGTGGTCGACGTCGCCGACGTGGCGGGGCTGGACGTCCGAGTGGTGCGCCACCAGGTGAACCTCGGCCTCGGTCAGGCCGTCCAAACCGGACTGAAGGCCGCGCTGAACGATGCCGACGAAGACGACTTCATCGTCGTCATGGACGCCGACGACACGCACGACCCCGCGCTCATCACCAAGCTGGGCAACGAGATCCTCGCCGGATCCGACGTGGTGATCTGCTCCCGCTTCGTCGACGGCGGTGACGACAAGACAGCCCCGCCGTTCCGCCGGATGCTGTCGCGTGGCGCCGCCGTGCTGTTCCGCCGCGTGCTCGGGCTGGTCGAAGTGCACGACTTCACGAGCGGCTTCCGCGCCTACCGGGTCAGCCTGCTCACCCGCGCGTGCACGCACTGGGGCGAGCGGCTCGTCGAGGAGCGCGGTTTCGCCTGCATGGTCGAGCTTCTGCTCAAGCTCAGGCACTGCCATCCGGTGATCACCGAGGTGCCGCTGGAGCTGCGCTACGACCGCAAGCAGGGCCCGAGCAAGCTGAAGCTGCGTCACACGATCGTCCAGTACGTCCGGCTGCTGGCGCGCGACCGGCTCACCCCGGCCCCGTACCGGGAGCTGTGATGAGCGCAGTGGTGATCGGCGGCGGCATCTGCGGCCTCGTCGTGGCGCACCGCCTCGCCCGCGCGGGCGTCGCCGTGACGGTGCTGGAGAGCACCGGCCAGCTCGGCGGTCTTGGCACGTTCTTCCCTTGGCACGGCAGGTGGTTGGAGCGCTTCTACCACTGCGTCATGCCGACGGACGAGGATCTGCTGGGCCTGCTGGGAGAAGTCGGGGTGCGCGACGACGTCCGCTGGGAGCGCACCAGCATGGGCATGATCGTCGAGGGGCGCCACTACCCGTTCAACTCCGCGCTGGACCTGGTGAGGTTCACCGCATTGGGTGTCGTCGACCGGGTCCGGTTCGGTGCGGTGTCGGTGTTGCTGCGCAGGCTCGGCAAGGGCAAGGACCTCGACAACCTGCGCACCGAGGACTGGTTGCGCGGCCTGTACGGCGACCGGGTCTGGCGTGATCTCTTCGGTCCTCTGTTCGGGTCGAAGTTCGGCGCGGCGTTCGGCGACGTGCCCGCGCTGTACCTGTGGCAGCGGCTGGGCCGGGAGCGCAACGTCGCCGTGCGCGGCTACCCGCGCGGCGGTTACAAGTCGATCATCGACGCGCTGCGGGCCTCGATCGAGGCGCACGGCGGGATCGTGCGGACGTCCGCTCCGGTCCGGGTGGTGCGGGACGGGATGGTCGAGCTCGACGGCGAGACGATCGAGGCCGATCGGATCGTGTCCACGTTGCCGTTGCCCGCGTTGCGGCAGGTGGCCGACGCCGAACTGGCACCGCTGCTGCCCTGGGTGAACCTGCGGTACCAGGGCGTCGTGAACGCGTTGTTCGTGCTGCGGCAGCCGTTGTCCGGCCACTACTGGACTCCGGTGCTGCGTTCGGGCACCGAGTTCGACGGCGTCGTCGAGATGTCTCCGCTGACCGGGCCGGTCGACGGGCGGCACCTCGCGTACGTCATGCGTTACACCGACCGGGATTCCGCGCTGTTCGCCGAGGACGAGCGCACGATCGCGGCCAGGTGGACCGAGCAGCTGCGGTCGCTGCACCCCGGCGCGGACGTCGAAGAGGTGCACGTCTTCCGCGCTCCGTTCGTGGAACCGGTGTACCCCGTGGGATATCTCGCCCAGCAGCCGGCGGTGGAGGTGGCGGGCACGCGGCTGCTGCTCGCCACCACCGCGCACGTCTATCCCTCGGTGACGAGCTGGAACTCGAGCGTCGGACTGGCGAACCGGGTGTCGGAGACCATTTTGCGCACCGCTGCCTCGATGAGCCCGGACGGCGAACCGGTGCCGTAGGGCGACGCGATGCCGGCCAGCCGGGTGCGGTGCCCGCTCACGTCGTCGAGCCACTTGAGCACCTCGGCCCGCACTCGGGGGCCCGGCGGCACGAGCGTGCCGAACGTGCCCTCGATCTCGGGCCGTTCGGTGCTACGGCGGACCACGACGACCGGCCGTTTGAGGACGCTGACCTCCTCCTGCACGCCACCGGAGTCGGAGACGAGCACGGCGGCCCAGCGAGCCAGTGACAGGAAGTCCTTGTACGACTGGGGTTCGAGGACGTGCAGCCCGGCGAGCAACCGGCCGAGGCCGAACGCGGCGACCTGCTTCGCGGTGCGCGGGTGCAGTGGCAGCACGACGGGCAACGGCAGCTGGGCGAGCTCACCGAGGATCGTGCCGAGGTTCTCCTGGCAGTCCACGTTCTCCGGCCGGTGGATCGTGGCGAGCACGTACGAATCCGCTTTGAGCCCCAGTCCGGCGATCAGTCTCCGCGACTCGTCGGCGGCGGGAAGGGCTTCCTCCAGCGCTTCCACGACCGTGTTGCCGGTGACCGTGATCCGGTCCGCGGCAACGCCTTCCGCGACCAGGTTGGTGAAGTTGATCGGCGTCGGCGCGCAGCACAGGTCAGCGAGGTGGTCGATGGCGACCCTGTTGTGCTCCTCCGGCATCGCGCGGTCGTAGCTGCGCAAGCCTGCCTCGACGTGCACCAGCGGCACGTCGTTCGCGTTGGCGGCCAACGCACCCGCGAGCGCGGAGGTGGTGTCACCCTGCACGATCACCACACCGGGTGGCTCTTCGGCGAAGTGCGCGTCCAGTGCCGCCACGGCATTTCCCAGCTGAGCACCCCGGCGTCCGCCGCCGACACCGAGCTCGACGAAGCTGCCCGGTTCCGCGATGTCCTGGCGGATGCGCGAGTACATCGACTGGTCGTAGTGCTGTCCTGTGTAGACGACGGCGGCGTCCTTGCCGAACCGGCGGATGAGCGGAGCGAGCTTGATCAGTTCCGGCCTCGTGCCGCACACGAGGGTGATGGAGCCTCTTGTCACCGGCCGCACACTAGTTCTCGGCACGCCTGTTTCCGTTGCCCTGTCAGTCGATCGGGTGAGTCTCTGCAGCGGTGGCACCTGAAACCGTTGCGGCGCAACTAATGTGTGACGGTGTTCAAGAGACCCGTCGCGGTGATCGTCACCGTGATCACCACTGCCGCCCTCACCGCGTCATCCCACGCCGCCACCCCGATGCTGCCCGACCTGAGGCAGGCTCCCGTCGGCTGTCCGGGCGGATTCGACGGCGACGCAAGCAAATGCGACGCCTGGGACGTCTGCATGGTGACCGACCCGTCCTCACCGGGTGGCCCGTGCGTCGAAGAGGGCGACATCAAGGCGGTGCGCCTCAGGTTCACCACTTCGGTGGACAACATCGGCGATGGACCGTTCCTCGTGCACGCCCACCGCGACAGTACCGCCCAGCCGCGCATGGCCGTGCGTCAGGCAATTCAGTCCGATGTAGACGGACCGATCCCGATGACGTTCGGAGCGGCCCAGCACCACACCTCCACCTGGTCGTACTACGAACCGGCCGCCGCCCACGAGCACTGGCACCTGATGGGCTTCGAGTACTTCCAGCTGCGAACCCCGACCGGCGACACGGTCGTGACCGACCGCAAGAACGGCTTCTGCCTGGGCGACCGCTACACCAACGTCGACGCGGGATCGCTGGCCCACCTGCCAGGCGACCGCGACAGCCACACCGGCGCGCTCGCGTACGAGCTCGACGGCCACAAGTGCCAGCACCACAACCCGGAAGCGCTGGACGTGTTCTTCGGGATCTCCGTCGGCAAGGGCGACGACTACAAGTACCGGGTGGAGTTCCAGTGGCTCGACCTCACCGGCGTCGCCTCCGGGGTCTACGACGTCGTCACGGTCGCCAACCCGGACCGCGTGCTGCAGGAGAAGAACTACGACAACAACGCGTCGTCCATGGCCATCTCGGTGAAGTGGCCGGGCAGCGCCGCGCACGCACCGGAGCGGATCACCCGGCCGCCCGTCGTGAAGCTGCTGCGCGGCTGCCCTGGCAAGGTCCGCTGCGCGAACGAACCCCGCCGCGGGCCTCGATAGCCGTCGGAATCGGTTGATGTCCTAGGTGATCGGCGGGCGTCCAGTGGCCGAACGGCTCGCCGCGGAGATCGTCGAACGGGTGCCCGCGTACCAGCAGCCTGCCCGCGGAGGAGCTGCCCGGCGACATCGCGCGCGGCACCGAGCACGCGCTGCGGGCGTTCGCCGCCGTGCTCGGGTCCGGCCAGGCGCCGTCCGAGGAGGGGCTGCGGCTCCTGCGCGAGTCGGCGGCACGACAGGCCTGTGGCTCAGGTCACCGACACGCGCGGGACGTTGCCCAGACCCATCCGGTCGTGTTCGTGACAGATGACAATGGGCCGCGTGACCCCTGGGGATCTGCTCACTCTGGCCGCGCAGTCGTGCCTGGACGCCGCCAAGCTGCTGCACGAGGCTCGCGTCGACGTTTCGCCGAAGGGCACGTTCGACCAGGTCAGCTCGGCCGATCTGGAGGTCGAGACGTTCCTGCGCGCTTCGCTGACGGCAGGCGCCCCCGGCTCGGCGGTGGTCGGTGAGGAACTCGGGTCGGATTCCGCGCGGATCACCTGGTACGTCGACCCGATCGACGGCACGCGGAACTTCGTGCGCGGAATCCCGTTGTCGTGCATCTCGGTCGCGGCCGGCGTCGACGGCTCCCTGGTGGCGGGCTGCGTGCTCGACCCGTTCCGCGACGAGCTGTTCACCGCGGCCGTGGACGTGCCTTTCTCGGTCCGCTCGTCCGGCCTGACGATCACTCCGGGTGTGAGCCCGCGGCCCCTCGTGCTGACCGACATCCCGTTGCCGGGCAGTCCTTACCGCGGTGAGATGGAACTGCTGGGCGAACTGATGACCATCGCCGACGTGCGCCGCGTCTACGTGACCGCGCTGTCGCTCGCCTGGGTCGCGGCGGGCAGGGCGGACGCGGCGGCGAACCTGGGCATCCACCCGTGGGACGTGGCGGCGGGCGCGGTGCTCGTCCGCGCAGCCGGCGGTGAGTTCGTCGACGTCGGCCGCGACGGCTTCGTGGCGGGCCGGGGTGAGATCGTGCCGTGGTTGGTCGAACGGCTGGAGGGCATCGTCTCGTGATCGATCTCAGCGGCAAGGTCGTCCTGGTCACCGGCGCGGGCGGCGGTGTGGGCGCGGGCATCGCGTCGAGGTTCGAGGCCGCGGGCGCCGTGGTCGTCCGCCACCGCGGCCTCACGGACGGCGACCTGCGCACCTCGGCTGCACGTGTGGTCTCCGACGCCTTCGACCTGCACGGCCGACTGGACGCGGTCGTCAACAACGCAGGCGTGCAGCCCGTAGAACCGTTGCCGGACATGACAGCTGCGCAGTGGCAGTCCGTTGTGGACACCAACCTGACTGCCCCGTTCGCCGTCACCCAGGCGGCGGTGCGTTGCCATGTCAGCTCGATCACGCACATCGCGTCCATCGAGGGCTCGCACCCGGCGCCGGGCCACGCCCACTACGCCGCCTCGAAAGCCGCCCTGATCATGCACGCCCGTGCGGCGGCCCTGGAGTACGGGCCGCGCGGCATCCGCGTGAACACCGTGTCGCCGGGCCTGATCACTCGTCCCGGCATCGCCGAGCAGTGGCCCGAAGGCGTTGCGCGGTGGGAGGCGGCGGCGCCGTTGGGGCGGTTGGGCACGCCCGAGGACATCGGCAACGCGTGCGTGTTCCTGGCGAGCGACCTGGCGTCGTGGATCACCGGTCATGACCTGGTCGTCGACGGCGGCGTGACGGCCCGCCCGACCTGGTGACCGGGGTTGCTACTCCCCCACGAGGTACCGATAGGTCACCGGCGTGAGGTTGGGCAACTCGACTCGCCACGGGTGAATGACCCGCAGCTCGCCGCGCGACGCCGACGGCGGCGTGACAGAGCGATCGAGCACGATCTGACTGATGATCAGCAGCATGTTGTTCGGGTACTCGCGCAGGTGAAGATCGACCTCGTTCTTCGTCACGATGATCTCCGAGCCACTGCTCGACCACACGGTCGTGGTGCCCTTGACCTCGACGAACAGGTGTTCCTCGCCACGCCGGGCATCGAGATCGTAAGACTCGGTCGCGCCGACGTCGACGACCTGATAGCCCTGCTCTTCGAGGTAACCGGTCGCCACAGCAACCGCGCGACGTTCGACCGCAACACGTTCCGCCGCACTGAGGTGAAGGCCCTGTCCGCGCCGCGCCCGACCCGCTGAGCGTTCGGCGTTGATCACCGCGTCGGCGATCTCCGGCGCCACTTCACCTGGAGGATCCAGTTCGTAGAGATGGCTCAGGACAGACACGAGAAAACTCAAGTCATTCCCGAGCACCTCGTCGGAGGGCAGCTCGTCCCGTGAGTATTCGAACGCGACAACGGTGCCTGCCTCGTAAGCCGGCCCGAGCTTCGACTTGCGGGCGTTGAGCTCGATCTTCTCGACCAGGTCGGCACGCGCAAGCAGGCGATCAGCCAACGCCTCACGTGCCCACTCTGCGCGCTGACGGAGCTCCGACCGAGGCCGAGGACGGAACTCGCCGTTCTCCCAGCGGCTGGCGCCCTGCATCAACGACAGGTAGACGCGGTCACCCTGAGCCGCGAACAGATAGACGACGTACCACCCGAGAGTCGCGGAGGGCGAGCGGCCGGCAGAGTGCACCCGCACCCACGGAATCTCGTTCTTGAGCCCTGTGCCGTCACTCGGTTCGACCTGCCAGTCATCGATCTCGACCGGTGCGTTTCGCGTGACTGCGGGCAACCTGTCACGCAGCCAGTGCGGGACTTCGCGTCGGATCAGCCGACCCCGCTCCTGCATGGCGGGCGTGTTCTTCGAACTCCACTCGGGCTGAAGCAAGAGGACGTCACGCAGAGACGCTCGCATGGGGAACGGGCCACCACCCTCACGACGGCTTTGACGCCGATCGTTCACACGATCAGTCACCACATGATCGCGCTTAACCCAGCTGAGTGTTACCCGAACGAGTTAAGTCCGGAGCAGGATGCGTCGCAGCGGTGAACTGAAGCTCGTGACGAACACCACATGACGCGACACGCCGGAGCCAAACGAACCCGCGGTCGAGGATGCGGCACCGCTGGATGCACCCCCAGGCCCCCTGACCTGCTGCTACGGCAACCGAGCAAGATCACCCAGCTCAGCGACCCGAACGGTGACCAAGATCGACTTCTGGTTACTCTCCGGCTCCCCTCCCCACATCTTTCGGAGGTAGCAAGTACCTCCGAAAGGGGTGATGGAGCCACGCGAAGGAGGCGCAAAATGCCTGTTCAGGCACCACATGCCAGATGGTGCCCCCGACGGGATTCGAACCCGTACTGTGATCCTTTTAAGGGAAGTCGTCTACTCCGCGCGACACCCGGTCTGACCTGCCCGTTCACGAGATCAGTGCAAGCACGCGGCGCACTTTGGGCGCGCATTGGGCGAAACACAGGACGAACCATCAAGAGCGGCTGTACCCGGTGGGGGGTGATCCACATTCCCCGCGACCACCTCACCACACCGGCGCCACGACTTCGAGCCATGTACGGCGCTCTCAGCGTCCGCCATACGGCCTCCTGCCGCGCCACGCAGCACAGCGTCTTACGCTCGCCCGTCCAACGAGTGCACGCGCGACCAGCCCATGTGCGGGCTGACGCGGACACAGACCACGGACATCCGTCCTAGCTATCAAGATCAAAATCCGTACAGGGACACTTTCCCGCTGGTCAGCACCACCCCCAACCGGGTGCAGCCGCTCCTTTGCCCTCCCGAGCTGGGACAGGTGGGACAGTGGGTATCTCGACCTGTCCCACCTGTTTCCGCAGATCACATATGGGTGAGGGACAGGTAGGACAGGTGGGACAGCACAACCTTTGCCTGTCCGCCGCGATCGAGCGGTATCACGTCGTCGCTAGCGGCGAAGCAACTCCTCCAAGGCGTCCGCAGCGACAGCGCACCTGAAGCCTGTGTCATCGTCCCGCATCGTCGCCGAAACGTCATTGAATGACGAGGGAGTTGCCCTGGTAAACGGGCCGGTCCACGCGCCGCCCTTCAGTTCATGCCTGCCGGGTTTGGTGTCCGTCAAACACCATTCCCAAACGTTTCCGCACATGTCGTACACGCCGTAGGGACTCACGCCGCTCTGGCAGCAATCACGGACGGTTGTTCCGCCGACACCGTTCTCACGGACGTTGCACTTTGCTGGCGCGGGGCTGGTTCACCCAGGGGTAGATCGTGCCGCGTGTTCCGCGTGCCGCCTTCTCCCACTGTTGAAGTGTCCAGGTGCGCCAGCACAGTTAAGCGGCATCGACGACGCCCTCGCTTATCTTCTTCAGGATGGCATCGACAACAAGGTCTGCGCCGTCGAGGGCTTGATTTACCCATTCTGTCGCTTGACTGGGGTGAATCACCTCTTCCGCCGCAACAACAAGGGTATGAGCGGACGCACCGCGCTTTGCGCCAAGAGTGTCAAGTGCTGACAAAGCATCCTCTACGCCTTCACCCAAAGCGGTCGAGTCGTAACCCAAAGGCTTGAGCATCTTATCAATGTTCTGCCTGCGAATACCGTTGTTAGCTTTGATCACATTCGTAAAGTAGAGAGGTGCGAGTTTAGCAATGCAGCCATCGAAGTCTGGAACCTTGCCGCCATTTTGCCCAATTAGATCAGGTGAGTATTTGACAGCTAGCGGGACAGCAATGGTCGGCACGGTTCCGCCAGCGCATTTCAACGCTTCTTTCACTGCGGAATGCATTCGATCCTCAATAGCTTCTTCGATCGCACTGTGAGCAAGTACTATGAACGCGCGAATCTTAAGCGATTCTTCCGGCGAGGGGACCTCATCAACCGGAACGGTTGGCACAAGGACAGCCGCGAGGTGGCTGATGTCCTCGCGCAACTTGGCCGAATCTGCGGTCATTCGCCCTCAGGCTCCTCGCCGAAAGATTCAACCCTGTCGATCGCTTGCGGCCAAGTCGGCGCAAAGCCAGTAACACCCTCGAAAATATCGTACCATTTTGAAAGCCGCTCCGAGAATGCTGCATTTGTTTTAGTGGTCGTGGTGATCGAGCGAGCAAAGTCCGAGTCAAGATCGCAAAGCATTTTGTACCTCGCCACCAGGTCATCGCCGGCGTCAATAAAGGCTTGCCTTGCCGCGTTGCCATCCAGCAGAGCACCGACTTGAAAATCGAAAATAGCGCGATTGAACGCGCGCTCATACTTATTGGTAGTCCACTTCCGACACGCTGCACCATCGCCGAAAACTTGATAGACAGCTTCGATGGCCTTCTCCATGTTTTCTACAAGCTGAAGAACTCCACCCTCAAGCTGATCCCAGTTTGAATTGTAATGCTTGCAAACACGATCCAGAAAGTCTTTTAGGTTACCCCTGTACTTGATCGGCGACCGCAGTCCGATCATCCGCACTAGTACCTCAGCATCTACCATGCGGCGGTCAGGCCCTCGGTTTCCAAGAAGCCGCTGAAGACCAGGACTATCTCCCGATGCTTCTTCAGCAAACTGCACAAATGGCCCAGGGACAAGCGCTTGGCGAAGCTCCTGCGGCGAAAGTGGCACGCTGCCCGTATTCAACCTTAGGAACAAGGTATAGAGGAAGTCCTCAGTACCCCAGTTACGGATGACGACGGTTCGAATCGTGTGAGTCTCAAAGGTGTCAAACAGATCTGGACGTTCACGTTTCAGCCTAGCGATCGTAAAGTTCTTGATCGCGTCGATTACTGTGACGGTCGAAAGCCTGTAGGACTTGAACTTGTCGTCGGCGTATTCGTCCAGACCCGCATAGAACTGACGTAGCGCCAAGAGCCGCTGTTTACCATCAATGACAATGAAGTGTCCTGGCCTATCCAGCTTCTCGGCGAGCACGATTTGCGGGATCGGATAGGAAAGAAGAGTTGATTCGATAAACTTGCTCTTAAGTGCAGTGGTCCATGCAGCACGACGCTGGAAACTTGGGTCAAGGTCAAGCCGACCTTTTATCATCTGGGTAATTAGCGTTTCAATAGTCCAGTCGGTCGCCGTCACGTTGGCACGCTGCGCTCCGAGCCGTCCGATGACATCGTCTTCTGACTCGCCAGACCGGTCATCGACCGGCACAGACGCTTCCACCGTCGTCTCAGACAAAAGGACTCCTTAATATGCGAATACTTGGTCACCGCGCGGTACAACTACTGAATATCGGGAACAGCCACCGCCTGTTACCGAATGTGATTCTTGTGCATCTTTGTTGGCAAATTCCGCCAACCTTACATCCTGCGAAGAATCTCTAGGTACTCTTGCGCCGCCATCTCATTCGTAAAGTTAGCCGCGAGAATCGCGCCTAGATCCTGCGACACCATACGCAGCGACGGCAATGACTTACGTTCGCCACCTAGCGCAATTTTCCCTTGCTCGATCGCGCCTTCCAAATCGCCGTTGCGAGCAGCAACAACGCCTAGCGTGATCCTTGCCTCGGCTATCCGCATCGGCGCGCGCTCAGTTCCGTCAAAGTCTGTGCTTGCCCGGATGACTTCATTTGCCAGTGTTTCAGCCATCCGCTGCTCGCCGAGCTTCCGATAGCAATCCATGACATAGAAATCATACTTTGAAGGATCCACAACGAAATGGTTATCGAGGTTTTCGGGATATGGAAGCGACTCAAGCAATTGTCGTCCGCGTTCAAGCGCTAGTTCTGTTTGACGGCGGTCACCGATCCGCGCCCACGCTTTCGCCTCTTGAGCGGCGAGCTGAACAGCGACGCTATGGTTTCTGGCCACCTGCGTACCGATCTCTCCAGCTGCGATGACTCCCTTTAGGTCGCCAGCCGTCAGACCGAACCAGGCTCGCATTTCGTACGCCCAACCCATGACGTCGGCGTTGTCAGCCTCGGTACCGAGGTTCAACGCGGCACGTCGCGTGGCTTCAGCCGCCCGCCGGTCTCCCATGTCGTACTCCACGCAACCCACCAGCAACGCGAGCATGCCAGCGAGGGTAAGCACCTCGCGGTGCTGACTCAGCGTCAGTCGACCGCCCTGCAACTCGGCAACCCGGCGCAGCCAGGTTCGGCCTTCCTGGATGAGTTGCTCAGACGGCATGTAGGCGTACTCGGAGCAGAGCCGGTCAACGGTGATCCGCAGCGCGTCCAGGGTAGCCGTGTCGACGTCGGACCGCTGGAGCCGACTCAAGATGTCCAGCGTGTCCATCCCTGTTACCGCAAGGATTTCGGCCCCGCCGTCACGTCGACCCGGCTTAGGAAAGAACGCGTGCGTGACCGTGCCAAACGTCTTGGCGATCAACTGCTTGTAGAAGTCGTCCGGCGCGTTGTCGCCGGCCTCCCATGCCTTCCAACGCCGGAGCAAGCTCGAATCGGTCGGTAGCTCATCCTTCGAGTGCGCACGCAGCGCCCGCACCGCCTCGGCCTGCGACCAACCGCGTGCGTCTCGCTCCGCCCGGATGCGCCGTGCCCAGTCGGGCCGCTCCGTCGTCATGCGCCGCTCCCCTCGCCAGGTAGTTCCAGTCTGGCACTCACTGGTGACACAGGTGGTGATGCGCAGGTGACACCGGGGCGACACCTGTTGGCCAGCGATTCCAGGCCCGATGGTTTAGGCATGAACGAGAGCAAGTCACCCGCCGCCCAGCATCTGGTCCGCCAGCCGCTGCTCCACCTCGGCCAGCCGCTGCTCCACCTCGGTCCGCTGCTGCACCTCTTCAGCCAGCCGCTGCTCCCACTCGGCCACCCGCTGCCGCCACTCGGCCAGCCGCTGCTCCCACTCGGCCCGCAGTTTCTCCACCTCAACTCGCAGCGCAGCCGCAGGATCGACCGGACCCGGCTGCCCAGCCGCGATCGCTTCGAGGTGACCAGGTGGCCAGCTCAGCGCCACGGACACCGCAGCCAACAGTGCGCCACCACGTTCCGCGGGCTCCCCCTTCTGCAGCCTGCGCACCGTCGCAACACCCACACGCGCAGCCTCGGCTAGCCCCTTCTGCGAGAGCTCCAACTCCGCCATTCGAGTGTTGACGGCCTCCGCCACGGCTTGCCAGTCCTTCGGCACCTGACCTCCCTAACAGGTCGCTTACCAGCACAAATCGTAGCGCTCCCGGCCTCTCAGCCTCTCGACTCAACGCACACCGCTCGATCAACGTTCCAATTCACGCCTTGCGTGAGCGCTCATTTGAGCGTTCACTTGAGCGCATCAAACCGAAGGGAGTCCCGATGGGACCGCACGACGAAACGCCGAACTATCCGGACGGCCTAGACAGGGCCGCGATTGACGCCCTGATCAACGAGGTTGCCAACGAGCTGGGAGTTGCACCGGAAATGCTCGGTGGTGGCCCTGAGGTGAAGCGCCGCGGGCGACGGACGACCCGCCGCAGCCTGGTCAGCACCGTGCGCGTTCTGCGCGTTCACCGCCAGATCTCCGTGTTGGATGATGCGGAGGCGGCGTGATGTCCAACGACTTCAAGGCCTTGTGGCCTGATGAGAAGTGGGACAGGGAGCTGGCGAGCAACGGTTCCTCCCGGTATGCGGCGTATCTGCACGTCAGCCGGTTCGGCGGTGCGACCGACGAGGGGCCGACGATGGACCCGGCCGAGTTCGCCGCGGCGGCAGTGCTGACGGCGTTGTCGCCGGTGATGAGTCCCGGCTATCTGTTGACGCACCCGCGAGTGCTGGACGTCGTGCAGCGCTGGGACGACGACGGCCGGTTGGCGTTCGCGGTCACCGTTGCGTTCATGCTGCCGCGTGCGCTCAACCGCGAGTTCTGCGCGCGGTGGCAGTCCTGGCACATCGATCGTCGCCGTGGCACGCGGTGGATTGAGCCCTGGGACAACGACCGGCCGGCGGTGCTGCCGTCGATCGAGCTGCGGGTGCCGGTCGCTGCGGACCTGTTGCCGGTGCCGAAGTACAGCGGTGGCTACGCGGACGTTGCGGCGGCGAAACAGGCCGTTGCGGTGGTGTGCCGGGAGGTCAACAGGAACGTGGCGCCGCTGCTGGCGTTCGTCGCTGCTGGGGTGGAGGCCTGCTGATGGCGGGCAAACGGTTCCCGTGGGTGCTAGCCCCGGTGCCGTGGTCGGACACGCCGCAGTTCACGCGCGGCGTGAAGGACGGGTTGCCGTTGCTGTCCTACGGGTGTGCGCCTCGGGACAAGCTGGCCACCTACCGCCAGTTGCGGGCGATGGGCTTGCGTCCCAACGGTTTCGACCCGGTCGCGCTGCTGTATGTGCGGCACAACAAGTCCAAAAAGGTCTCGTTCGCGTCGCTGTACCTGATCGAGAAGGCCGCGCCGGTCCGGCCGATGACGCCGGCGAAGTGGACCGCGCTGGCCAAGGCGAACTTCGCCCGCCGTATCTGCCGCAGCTGCGGCAAGGACCCAATGTACGTGCTGCCGACCAGCACCGGTCAGTGCTGGCCGTGCTTTGAAGCCAGCGAGAACGAGCAGGCGGCGACCTGATGAGCAAGTCCTTTCCTGCCAACAACTCTAAGAAGTCCAGGAGTGCGAACGTGTCGAACTTCCTTCAGCTGCACAGCCACTTCGTCCAGCAGCAGCCGGGCGGTGTCAGCGTCAACTACATGCGCACCACGCTGCAGTTGGGCAACGGCACCACGGTGTCGTTCCAGCTGCCCGCCCTGCCGATCGGTGACGGCCTGGTCCTCGCACCGGTCGTCTACACCGAGGGCCAGACCAGCATCCGCATGGACTTCAGCCGCTGGACGGCTGGGATGTGCGGAAACGGGGTCGGTGCGCTTCTGCCGTTCTCGACCACCGACCAGGCTCACGCAGTGCGGGTCTGCCGGGCCTTCCACGCCGCGCCGGACACCTCGTGGACCGACTCCACCGACACGGCCGCGGCCTGGCTGCGCAACCACATGGAGCGTGTGTGATGTCGGCTCGAACCCTGGCGTGCCTGCTGGCCGTGACCGCCATGCTCGTGGCGTGCAAGCCCGTTCAGTCCGAGTTGCCCGCGTCGTCTGAGCCGTGGGTGGTGCTGTCGGTGCACTACTCCGGTCCGCGCGGCGAGAACCAGCCCGGTGGCAAGGGACAGCACTCCGTCGTGTGCGTCGTCGCAAGCGATCTCGCCCGCCACTACAGCGAGCGCGGTGAGCACATCGAAATCTTGATCCCCGCTGAGCACGCGTACGACGAGATGTACGACCAGGGCAAACCGTGCCCGAAGGGACCGATCCACTCGCGTTTCTGATCTGCCCGAACCGGCGGCCAACTCCGGCAAGAGACACCGCCGATCCGGGTTCCCAACACCCAAGCGATCACCAGACCGAAAGGGCCACACCAGTGTCCACCACGACTATTCCCGAGCCCACCACCGACCTGCCGCAGCTGTGCGACATCCTGCTCGGCTGGACGGTGCACGCCCCCGGCTTGCAGGCCTCCAAGGCCGCCGTGGCCGACTGGTTCGAGCTGTGCGTGAAGCTGCTCGCGCCGATCACCACCGACCCGTCCCACCCCGAGCACACCAAGGCGTGCGAGCTGGCCGCGGAGTTCTCCCACGACGCCATCGCGTTGCGCAGCAACGGAAACGCGGAGGCGATGCGATGACCAGCCTCCCGCCCCTCGTGTTGCTGATCGGCCTGGGACTGGCCGCCACGGCAGTCGTGCTGCTGTGGAAGTTGCTGGTCACCGCCGCTGGCATCGGCCTGGGCCTGTGGCTGGTGGTCCACGCGACCGCCGACAGCCCCGGCGTCCAGTTACTGGTGTTCGCCGTCGCCGGCCTGGCCGTGGCCGCCGCCCTGCGGCAGGTGTCCCCGTCTCACCGCCCGGCCTTGTCCGGACACCACGCCCGTTCCCGTGCTCACGCTGGTGAGGAGGCAGTTCGATGACCAGCGCCTACCCGACTCCACTCGACAAGCTCACCGACCGGGTCCGCGACATGGCCACCGAACTCGGGGACTGGCCGTCACTGCGGCAGATCAAGCAACGCTGCAACGTCGGCCACCCCAAGGCCGTGGACGCGCTGGCGACGCTGCGCGCGTCCGGCTTCAACCCCACCAACCCGACCAGCGAGACCACGCAGGCCCCGGCGGCGGAACGGCGGTTCCACGTCGTGCCCACCCCGAACGCGCTGGACACCGCCGACGACCAGGCCGACACCGAGTCGGTCCCTGCTGCGCCTGCGAGCGAACCCGCTCCGGTCGCTGCCGAGGTCGTTGCCGAGGCCAGCACGGTCGCAGAACCGCCCACCACCACTGACGCCACGCCGGTTCCCGCCGATGTCACGTCCCCCGCTCCGACTGCGGCTGAGCCGGTGCGGCGGTCGGGCCGGTGGCGGAACGTGCCGCTCTACCTGATCGCGCTGGGCGCGTTCGTCGCCATCTGGGGCGGCTGGGTTGGGCTGGGCCAGCTCACCGGTTTCGGCCCGGTGAACCTGCTGCCCGGCATCGGCGACGGCTGGACGATCAACACCGCGATCACGCTCCCGCTCGGCATGGAGGCCTACGCCGCGTACGCGATGCGGGTGTGGCTGGACCGCACGAAGTCCGCGTTGGCGCGCCGGTTCGCGATGTGGTCGACGTTCGCCGCGCTGCTGCTCGGCATGTCCGGCCAGGTTGCCTACCACCTGATGACGGCCGCGGGCATGAGCGCTGCGCCGTGGCAGATCACCACGTTCGTCTCCTGCCTGCCCGTCCTCGTTCTCGGTGGCGCGGCGGCCCTGGTTCACCTGTCCTACAACACGCCTGAGGTGCAGCGATGACTGTCACGACCCTGACCGGTGCGTCCGACCCTCACGACCGCGACGAGTTCGAGCACACCGCCACCGTGACGCCCCTGCACCCGGCTACGAGTGCGGAGGTCACCGAGACCGCCACCGTGATCGAGGGTGAGCTGGTCGACGACGACGCCCCCGGTGACGAGGGGGACGTGACCGGTTCGGTGGTGCTGGTGGATCAGCCCGGTGGCGACTCCGTGCACTGGGTCCGGCGCCTGCGTGAGGCCAAGCGGGAACCAATCATCCCCGCCTATCTGCGGTCGTGGGAGGAGGCTCGGGCCACCGCGCGGTGGGTGGCCGGCCACTACGCGCACGCCACTGGCTACCACGCGGTGCGGTCCCCGCTGTACCTGCTGCGCCTGGCGGTGCGTTCCCCGCGCGGCGCGCTGCTGCTGGCTGCGGCGACCGGGCGGTGGGCCTCGGACGCGGAGGGCCGACAGCTGCGCGCGGCTGCCGCTCGTGACGAGGACACCCGCGCTTACTTGCAGTTGTCCGCGCAGCGCAACACCCGCGTGACCACCCGCACGCTGACGCTCGTGATCACGGCGGCCATCGGTGTCCCGGCGTTGATGCTGCTGCCGGACGTGGTGCCGTCGTGGGTGATGTGGGCCTGCGGCACCCTCGCGGTCGCGCTGCTGGGCAGGCTCGGCACGCCCGCCGACCAGCCGGTGGTCTCCCGTGCTGTGGTCGCCACGCACGTGGCCAAGCTGACCGCCGACGCCGTCGAACAGGCCCTGTCCGTGCTCGGGATCTCGCTGATCACGCAGGCGTTGGCCAAGAACCCGCAGGCCATCAACTTCGTGGCACCGATCCACCGGGACGGTCCCGGCTGGCGTGCCGAGGTCGACCTTCCGCGCGGCGTGACGGCGTCGGACGTGATCGAGAAGCGGGAGAAACTGGCCTCGGGTCTGGGCCGCCCGCTGGGCTGTGTATGGCCGGAGGGCAAGCCGGAGATCCACCCTGGACGGTTGGTGTTGTGGGTGGGCGACAAGGACATGAGCAAGGCGTCCCAGCCCGCGTGGCCGCTGCGCACCGGCAAGAGGATCGACCTGTTCGAGCCGCAGCCGTTCGGCACGGACGTCCGCGGCAAGTGGGTCGATGTGGTGCTGATGTACGTGGCGGGCATCGTGGGTGCGATCCCGCGCATGGGCAAGACGTTCACGCTGCGCGAGCTGCTGCTCATCGCCGCTCTGGACCCGCGTTCGGCCGTGTATGCCTTTGACCTCAAGGGAACCGGTGACCTGTCGCCGCTGGAGGTCGTGGCGCACCGCTACCGCGCCGGTGACGATCCCGAGGACATCGAGTACATGCTCGCGTGTCTGCGGGAGCTGCGCGATGAGATGCGGCGCCGTACGAAGGTGATCCGGGAGCTTCCGCCGGACATCTGCCCGGAGAACAAGGTCACGTCCCCCTTGGCTTCCAAGAAGTCGCTGGGGTTGCACCCGGTCGTGGTGGGTGTGGACGAGTGTCAGGTGATGTTCGAGCACCCGGAGCACGGCGCGGAGTTCGAGGAGATCGTAACCGACCTGGTCAAGCGTGGTCCGGCCACCGGGATCGTGGTCATCCTGGCCACGCAGCGCCCTGACTCGAAGTCCATTCCGATGGCGATCAGCGACAACGCCATCCTGCGGTTCTGCCTCAAGGTCACCGGTCAGATCGCCAACGACATGGTGTTGGGTACCTCGTCGTACAAGAACGGTGAGCGGGCCACGCAGTTCTCCTTTGGTGACAAGGGAATCGGCCTGCTCAAGGGCGTCGGTGACGAGACTCAGACCGTGAAGGGCGTCTACATCGATGCACCCGGCGCCAAGGCCCTGGCCGCGCGTGCACGGGCCATGCGCGTGGACGCGGGCACGCTGTCGGGCTACGCGGCCGGTGTGGACGCCGAAGTCGACGACATCGAGGCAGCAAACACGCTGCTGCAGGACCTGCTCAACGTGTTCGGCACGGCCGACAAGCGCTGGTCGGAGTCCCTTGTGGACGCACTGGCCGAACTCCGGCCGAACGTGTACGGCGAGTGGGCCGCACTGCCGACCGGGGCGGCCAAGGCCACCACGCTGTCCACCGCGCTCAAGCCGTTCGGCATCACCACCAAGCAAGTGTGGTCGACGGAGAACGGCAAGGGCGCCAACCGGATGGGCGTCGAACGCGCCGCCGTCGCCGCAGCACTCACCGAGCGTGACGGGAAGAAGAGGCGCGGCTAGACCCGCCACGGCTCTAGGTCTAGAGCCCACCCCCTCTAGACCTAGAGCCTCCCCTAGACACCCGAATACCCGCTGATCAGCGCCCTAGCACCTAGGGGGCCTGGTCTCGCGCACCCAAAACCGCTTTGAGAGGCCACTTTGATGACCCCTAAGACGCTCTTCCGTCTCGCCGTCCTTGGCTTGCTCATCGTCGCTGTCAGTGACGTCGCGCCAGGCGCGCGCGGTGCCGCGTGGCTGCTGCTGGTCGCGTGCGCGCTGGTCTACATGCTGGCGTGCTGGGTCTTCCCGTTCCGCAAATGCCCAGCGTGCAAGGGACTCGGCTGCCACCACGGCGGGTTCGGCGGCGTCAAGTTGTGCAAACGCTGCGACGGCGACGGCCTCAAGCTGCGCGCCGGCCGCCGCGTCGTCAACGCGATCCGCCGCCACCGCAACCGCCTCCGCTGAAACCCGCTGCTCACCAAGGGGACGTGACATGCACCCGGTCTTCCACGCGTCGTTCACCGCCACCTGTGCGGGCGGCTGTGGCCGCAAAGTCTCATCAGGACAGGTCATGTGCTCGATCTGCGCGATGCGCGTGAAGCCCTTACACGGCAAGGGGACGTGACATGTGCAGATCAGGCCAAGAAGGCGGACGCCGCTGCCCCAACAGCGGCCGGTCCAGCCAGAACCGCCGACAACGCCGCTGCCGCGCCAACCGCGCACTCCGCAACGCCATCGCCGCAGGAGACCCCGACGCAATCAGCCGCGCACAACAGCGTCTCGACGCCCTCAACGCCGACGACCACGACACGACCACTTCGGACAAGGAGCCCACTGTGGCCAACGACCCCAAGCCCACACCGGTCACCGGAGAGCCGTCCAACACGCCACTGCAGAAGAACACCTGGGGCGACATCCTCAGCGACAGCCCCGTTCACTACCACGACGACGGTCCGATCGGGACCGCAGTCAAGTACATGGGCGCCGACGCCCGCATGGAGGTGGACGGCGAACCGCTGGCCAACGTCGTGGGCCGCCTCGCCACGAACGTCGTGCGGCGTGAGACCACGGCTCAGCGGGCAGTCGACGACCTCAAGCAGCTGCGCGACCGGCTTCCCGAAGGCAGCCGCGCCAAGATGTGTCTCTCCCAGGCGATCCGGGAGATGGACGGCCCGGACACGCCCGCGCCGCAGGTGCCGGACGGCACGCCCGAGCCGCTGCGGGACCTGGTGCGCAAGCTGCACGCGGTGCCGCTGGTCCGTCGCGAGCCGGAGCGGGAGATGCAACCGCTGCTGCAACTCTGCGAGCGAGCCGCCGCAGGAGACAAGCGCACCATGAACCTGCTGGACGACGAGGTCAAGCGGCTGCGCAACAAGCGTCACGAGAGCCTCGGCGACAGCGGCAAGTTCGAGATCGACGACGCCATCGACCACACCATCGCGACGCTGAAAGAGCAGGAACGCCAGCGCCGCAGGGAAAGGAACGCAGCGTCCGCTGGTGGCGTCACGGTGCACAACGTCAACGTCGCCCATCCCGGCGCGCACGTCGGCAGCCAGCACGACATCAACACCGACGATGTCCATTTCAACGCCCGCCGCCCTGTTCACGACAGGGACGTGACACCGGAACCGCCCACCAGCCACACCGAAGCCCGTCCGCACCGCGGAGGCGGACAGGGCCGAAGCATCACGAACATCGCCGATGGCGGCAGTCACGTCGGCATCCAAGCCGGTGTCGTCTACGGCGACGCCCGAGTCAACAGCCGCCGCGTTTCAACCGGAAGCAGCGGCCAGCACGGCCGCCACGACGGTGACATCGCGAACATCGCCACCGGTGGCAGCCACGTCGAAATGCAGGTCGGTGTCGTCTTCGGCGACGGCAAGCGCGTCAACTGACACCCACTCCAAGCAGCTCACGCAGGGGACGTCACCGCCCGTCCCCTGCTTCTCGTCCTCCTCAAGGAGAACCACGTCATGAACGAGTCGCTGTTGCGCGCCGCACTGGACGCGGTCGCGCGTGGCTTCCACATTTTCCCGCTGCTGCGCGGAGGCAAGAAGACGGCTCTGCACGGCGAGAAGGCATGTCCCCGAACCGGTCCCTGCGCGGACGGGCACCTGACGCCCGAACGGCGTTCGTTGACCGATGTCGATCAGGTCCGTTGGTACTGGACATCGCGCCGGTTCTCCGGCTGCAACGTCGGCACCGCCACCGGCCCAAGTGGCCTCGTCGTCATCGACCTCGACACCCCGAAGTCAGCCGACGACCAGCCGCCCGCCGCATGGGCACTCGACGGCGTGCAAGACGGCCACGACGTGTTCGCTCTTGTCTGCGAACGCGCCGGCGAACCGGTGCCGTACGACACGTTGACCGTGCGCACCGCACGCGGCGGAACCCACCTGTACTTCCGGGCACCGGCCGGTGTCGAGCTGCGCAACACCGAAGGCGACAGCGGTAACGGGCTCGGTTGGAAGGTCGACACCCGCGCGTGGGGTGGGCACGTTGTCGCTCCCGGTTCGCGCACGCGTGACGGCGTCTACCGGATCGAGCACGACCGGGAACCCGCCGACCTGCCAGGCTGGCTCACCGCGGTGCTGACTCCACAACCGCGCCTGGCTGTCACATCTCCCATCACGATCGCAGCGGACAAGCTCTCGTCCTACGTGGACGCTGCGGTGAACGGCGAATGCAACCGGGTCGCTGGGGCACAGGATGGGCTGCACGACAAGCGGCTGTTCGCGTCGGCTATCGCGCTGGGGCAACTCGTCGGCTCTGGTGACCTCAAGCAGGCCACCGCTGAGGCGCGGCTGTTGCAGGCAGCGACCCGCATGATCGAGGGGCCGTGCGACTGCACCGAACGCAAGGTGCGGCGCACGATCGAGAACGGGCTCAGGATCGGGGCGAACGACCCACGCAGGGTCAAGCCAGCCAAGCCGGACGACGATCAGCCGCTGTTCGGTGAGCGGGGTGCAGCGTGAGCGAACGCATCCTGATCACCGGTAGCCGCGACTGGACCAACCACCGCTACATCGCCACTGTGCTGCGCATCGTCCGCGAGTTCCACCCTGACGCGGTGCTCGTACACGGCGATTGCAGCGGCGCAGACCGGCTCTCCGCCGCGCTGTGGCAGCGATGGGGCCTGCCGACCGAAGCGCACCCCGTCGACTGGTACAGCTCGTGCGACCACACCTGCCGTCACGGCCGTCGACGGGGACGTGACATCGACTACTGCCCCAACGCGGGGATGCGCCGCAACCGGCACATGGTCGCGCTTGGAGCGGACCTCTGTCTGGCGTTCCTGCTGCCCACCTCACGTGGTGGCGCGTCCACCGCACAACTCGCCGATCAGGTGGGCATCACCACGCACCGATTTCCGAAGGGAGTCAAGCCGTGAACGTGCTTTCGCTGTTCTCCGGTATCGGCGGGCTCGAACTCGGGCTGGAACGCGCTGGCATGACCGTCGTCGGCCAAGTCGAGATCGATCCGTACTGCCAACAGGTGTTGGCCCAGCACTGGCCGGAGGTTCCCCGTCATGACGACGTCCGTACCGCAGTCGACTGGTGGCAGTCACAGTCACGTCCCCCCGTTGACCTCGTCGCCGGCGGATTCCCCTGCCAGCCTGTCAGCGTCGCAGGCAAAGGGTTGGGAACCGACGACGAACGCTGGTTGTGGCCAGCCATGTTCGACGTCATCGACGCTCTGCGACCGGAATGGGTCCTGTGGGAGAACGTGCCCGGCCTGCGAACCCGAGGACTCGACGTCGTTCACGCTGACCTTGTTCGAGTTGGCTACCACCACCGCGTCGGCCGTATCTCCGCTTGTGAGGTGGGCGCCCCACACCCACGTGCCCGGCTGCTCGGAGTGGCCCACGCCCCGTGCTTCCGATGGCGAACGTGGCGGGCGCGGCGATCTGCTGGCGAAACTGCGCACTGGCAATACCAGTCGCCGCAGGGAGTGGGTCACCAGCACGACGCTGCGGCGCACTGGGCAGGCGAACCCCGAGTGGATCGTCTGGTTGATGGGATTCCCCGAGAACTGGTTGAGCGGCACCTACGTGCGCTCGGCAACGCCGTCGTTCCCCAAGTCGCCGAACGGGTTGGCCGACTGATCACCACCGCTGCTGCAGATCGAAAGGAGGCCGCAGCATGAACGAGCAACAGCAGCCGGCCGCCGACCCGTTCGGCCACGTCTGGACCGCCGATCAGCTCATGGCCGCGGAATTCCCTCCGCCGAAATGGGCTGTGCCCGGTGTGCTGTGTGAGGGTGTGTCCATCCTCGCGGGACCACCGAAGGTCGGGAAATCGTGGCTGTCGCTCGGTTTGGGCCTGTCCATCGCATCCGGTGCCGCCGCGTTCGGCTCGATCCACATCGATGCCGGACCCGTGCTCTACCTCGCGTTGGAGGACACCGCGCGGCGTCTTCAGACGCGCATGACGCGAATGCTGGGCGACGACCAGGCCGCGCCGCACGGGCTAACCCTCGTCACGCAGTGCCCGCCTCTGCCCGAAGGTGGTGACCGTGCCATCGCGGGGTGGTTGCACCGCAACGCCAATGCACGCCTCGTTGTCATCGACGTGTTCGCCAAGGTGCGCGGACACTCGTCAGGCAACCAGCAGCAGTACGAGGCGGACTACGAGGCCGTAGGCCGTATCAAGCGCGTCGCGGACCACTTCGGCATCGCTGTCGTACTCGTCCACCACGTCCGCAAAGCCGCCGCTGAAGACTTCCTGGCCACAGTCAGCGGCACCAACGGCATTGCTGGCGCGGCGGACGCCGTGCTGGTGCTCGAACGCGGACGCAACAACGCAGACGGCGTGCTGCACGTGACGGGACGTGACGTCGAAGAGTCGGACTACGCCTTGTCTTTCGACCCTTCCCGTGGCGCGTGGACGATGCTTGAAGGCCCAGCGATCGAGCACGTCGTCGCGGATACCCGCGCGGAAATCCTGCGCTACCTGCGCACCAACCCGTGCAAGACGCCCAAGGAAATCGCGGACGCTCTCACAGCCAACGCGGACAACGTTCGCCGTACCTGCTCGCGGATGTACGAGTCCGGCCAGCTCACCCGCGACAACAACGGCCGCTACTTCCTGCCCTCCTGACCCCAGGTGGGACAGCAACCCACGTGGAGCTGTCCCACCTGTCCCACCTGTCCGACTACACCACCTGACCAGCACAAACAGGTGGGACACCGAGCTGTCCGCGCTGTCCCACCTGTCCGCCCGAACCTGGGGAGGTACCGCCGTGAGCACGACCAACACGTTCGTGACGGTCGCCGAATTCCTTGCAGCACTACAGATCGCGCGGTCGACGTTCGACGACTGGCGCGCAAAGGGCCTTGGCCCGCGGTGGATCAAGCTCCCCAACGGTCAGCTTCGGTGCCGCCGGACTGAGTTCGAACGCTGGATCAACTCATTGGAAGAGGCCGCCTGATGGAAACGACCTATGACGTGCGGTTCTGGAAGACGGACGTGTACCGCGGCGCGAAGACCACGACGTACAAAGTCCGTTGGGCCGTCGCGGGCAAGCCGTTCAAACGTCCACACAAGACGGCCGCGCTGGCGAACAGCTTCCGTTCGGAGCTTGTAGCGGCTGCGAAGAAAGGCGAGGCGTTCTACGTCAGCACGGGCCTTCCCGTGTCGATGGACCGGCAAGACGTCACCACGACGTGGTTCACGTTCGCATGCGACTACGCCCTGATGAAGTGGCCGAACCTGGCAGCGAATTCACGGCGCTGCACGGCACGGTCGCTGACCGACGTAACGACGGCGATGGTTGCCACAGAACGAGGCAGGCCGTCTGTCGAGTTGATCCGCGAGACGTGCGGTTGGGCCTTCAACGGTCGACGCAGGAAGGAGGAGGAACCCAGCGCTGACGTGAAGGCCACTTTCGAATGGCTCACGCGCCACACGAGGAAGGTTTCCGACCTGGCGCAGCCGGACACGGTACGACTCGTGTTGCTCGCGCTGGGAACGAACCACGACGGCAAGAAGGCCGCGCCGTCGTCGTTGCAGCGGCGGCGTGGGCCGTTCGTCAACGCGCTCGAGTACGCGGTTGAGAAGCGGCTGTTGCGCACAAACCCGGTGCCAGCGCTGAAGGTGAAGACAACCAGGGCGGTGAAAGAGTTGGACGTGGCGGTCGTGGTCAACCCCGAGCAGGCACGTGCGCTGCTGGACGCGGTGGGTCAGCTCGGTAAGAGCGGCAAGATGCTGAAGGCGTTCTTCGGTGTCATGTACTACTGCGGCCTACGCCCCGGTGAGGCTGTGAACCTCCGTAAGGAGAACGTCCGACTGCCCAAGCGGAAGCGCAACGCCAAGACCGGCAAGTTGGAGCCACCGAAGGGCGAGTGGGGTGAGCTGTCGTTCATGCAGTCCGCTCCGGCCGCCGGCGCGGCATGGACCGACAACGGGAAGCGTCGCGAGGTTCGTCAGCTGAAAGGCCGCGAAGTCGGGGAGCGTCGGACGCCACCCTGTCCGCCGGAGCTGGTCCGGCTGCTCTGGGACCACATCGACGAACACGGCACCGACGCTGAGGGGCGCCTCTTCCGTGGCGTAGAGGCCGGCGGAGAGGTTCCGGAGGGCACCTACTGTCGCGTATGGAAGAAGGCGCGCAAGGACGCGCTGAGCGACGAGGAGCACCTGTCACCCCTCGCAGCGAGGCCGTATGACCTTCGTCACGCCTGCGTGTCGACGTGGCTAGCGGCCGGTGTTCCGAGTGCTCAAGTCGCCCGATGGGCAGGTCACAGCATCGACGTGCTGCACCGGATCTACGCGAAGGTGCTGGCCGACCAAGAGGACAACTTCCGAAAGCGCATCGACAAGGCGCTGAACAGCGAAGACGAGGAGAAGTGACCGCGCCCAACTTGGGCGCCCATTGGGCGCGGACTGCCGGGTAGGACCGGGAACAGCCGGGTACTACCGGGAGTAGACAAGTCACCCCCTGACCGGGTTGTACCTGGTCAGGGGGTGAATCTATGAGGTGACACAGAGTGCCCCCGACGGGATTCGAACCCGTACTGTGATCCTTTTAAGGGACCTGCCTCTACCGATTGGGCTACGGGGGCGACGGG
The DNA here is from genome assembly GCF_016907955.1 of Lentzea nigeriaca. Lineage (GTDB taxonomy): Bacteria > Actinomycetota > Actinomycetes > Mycobacteriales > Pseudonocardiaceae > Lentzea > Lentzea nigeriaca. The sequence goes on from NZ_JAFBCX010000008.1 coordinate 354,115, forward strand.
GAGCCTAGGGCTTGATCGTCGGCTTGTGTGGGCGGATGGTCTTTTCTCGCCCGCACGGCCCAGCGAATTGGACTAGAGCGAGCAATTCGGTAAGCGTCGAACGGACCCGAGCATCAGCGTGCCCTCCCCGCTCCCAGCAGCTCCTTGAACCGCAGCGCCACCCAGTCGTGCACGGCCGTGGAGACGGAGTTGTCGCCGGCGCGGTGTTCGAACCAGCGCCAGTCGCAGTTGACGTTGATCTCCAGGAACACGTGGTCGGTGCCGGTGACGAGCAGGTCGAAGGCCGCCACCTGGACGCGCCAGTGCCTGGCCAGCGCCAGCAGGCGGTCCGACAGGGACGAAGAGATCGACGTCGGCGTCACGCGGACGGCGTCCGGGTCCACCCACAGCTGGGCCGGGTCGAGCTTGTCGACCTGGTAGGCCAGGCAGCGCTCGCCCACGACGAACACGCGCAGTTCGGTGTCGGACGGCACGTACTCCTGCACGATCACGGGTGCGGGCTCAGGGGCGTCGGAGGCGCGGGAGGTTTCGAGAGGGCGCGGGAACAGGCCGTGCTGCACGCCGGGGCGTGGCTCCAACAAGTGCCGCCCGGCCGTCTTGACGATGCAACGGGCGCCGCCAGGGCGGGTGCGGCCCGGACGGGTCGTCACGGCCGTGCGCGGCACACGCAACCCGAAGGCGGATGCGTCGGAAAGCTGCGTCAAACGGTCCAGGTGCGTCGAAAAGCGCGAGGGGTTCACGTGTGCCCAGTCGGAGCGTGAGGACAGCCAGTTGGCCACTGAGGCCCATTGGTCGACCGCATAGGCGCCGGCCAGGGTTCCGGGCTCGACGGGGACTGCGGAGAGTTCGAAGTGGCGGCGCCAGACCAACAACGGGCGCAGCAGCCAGCGGTCGAGCTCGATCAGGGGCTGGTCGGTGTAGACCGAGAGGGGGAGGTCGACACAGCGGTCGGCGTCGATGCGGGCCATGCGGATGCCGCGCTCGGCCAGTGCGATGGAGAGTTCGTTCATCTCCATGTCGGCGGCGCGCGCCAGCACCAGGACGCAGGGCTGCGGGTTGCCATCGCCCTCGTCGACCATGCCGAGGCGGTGCACCTGTTCCTGGAAGTCCAGGCATTTGGGCGGCGATCGGAAGAGGTACTCCTGGCCCTGCAGTAGCAACGGCCTGGCAGCCTCGGACGGGGCACCCGGCACCCGCCCGTCAGCCGACCTGCTCAATCGTCCTTCTTGCTGCGGAAACTCTGCCCCGCCTGCGCGTACTCTGCGGCGTACTGCGCCAACGCGGGGTCCTCGATCTCGCCACGACGAAGCTGTGCGGCCAGCTCCTCGAGAGACATCGGGATCACCTCTCTCCCCACACAGGCGAATCACGCATTCAGGTGATGCACCAGCGGTAGTCTCTGGTTCACGTAACGCAATGTCAAGGCAGCCCGGCGAGCTTTACTCCGATCGGGCGCTCAAGTTCCGCCTCCGGACCAGTGAAATGCCCCGAACGTGATAACGCTCGGGGCATCTCACCACTCACAGAGAGTAACAACTCACCAGGTCAGCTCTGCACCGCACGGTCGAAGTCCGACTTGGGGTCGTTGATCTGCCCGAGCGCGACGACCTCACGGCCGTAGAACAGCGCCTGCGTCCAGTCCATCAGCACGCGCAGCTTGCGGTTCACGGTCGGCATGAACGCCACGTGGTAGCTGCGGTGCATGAACCACGCCGGCAGGCCCTTGAAGCGCAGGCCGAACACGTCCGCGACGCCCTTGTAGAGGCCGAGGCCCGCGACCGAGCCGAGGTACTTGTGGAAGTAGTCCTTCGGCTTCTGGCCGCGCAGCGACGCGACGATGTTCTTGGAGAGCAGCTTCGACTGACGGATGGCGTGCTGCGCGTTGGGCACGCACGTCGCCGTTGGGTCCTCCTCGATGCGCGAGAGGTCCGGCACCGCGGAGCAGTCACCGGCGGCCCACACGCCGTCGAGGCCCTGGACCTGCATGGCGGCGGTGCACCGGACGCGGCCGCGCTCGTCGAGCGGGAGGTCCGTGTTGCGCAGCACCGGGTTCGCCTTCATGCCGGCGGTCCAGATGATGGTGTCGGAGTCGAACTCGGTGCCGTCGTCGAGAACGACGTGGCCGTTCTCCAGCGACTTCACACGGGTGTCGAGGTAGATCTTGATGCCGCGCTTCTCGAGCGCCTCGACGGTCCACGCGCCGAGCTTCGCGGACACCTCGGGCATGATCCGGCCGGCGGCCTCGACCAGGACCCAGTTCATCTCTTCGGGCTTGATGCCCTCGTAGTACCGAAGCGCATACCGCGTCATGTCCTCGAGCTCGGCGAGCGTCTCGATGCCAGCGAAGCCACCGCCGATGACGACGAAGCTGAGCAGGCGCTTGCGCAGGTCCGCATCGTTCGTGCTGGCGGCCTGGTCGAGGCGCGAGAGCACGTGGTTGCGGACGTAGATCGCCTCACCGATCGTCTTCATGCCGATGCCGACCTCGGCCAGGCCGGGGATCGGGAGCGTGCGCGAGATCGCACCCAGCGCGGAGACGAGAACGTCGTACTCGATCTCCTCGACGTGGCCGTCCGACAGCTCGGCGGTCACGGTCTTGCGCGAGTGCTCGATCTTGGTGACGCGGCCCGTGACGACGTGGCAGCGCTTGAGCACCTTGCGCAGGGGGGCGACGACGTGGCGCGGCTCGATGGAGCCGGCCGCCGCCTCAGGCAGGAAGGGCTGGTAGGTCATGTGCGGCTGCGGGTCGATGACGGTGACAGATGCCTCACCGGAGCGCAGTTTCTTCTGCAGTCCGAGAGCCGTGTACATCCCGACGTACCCACCGCCGACAATCACGATCCGCGTGGGTTGCGACTTCACAGCAGCCATACACATATGGTTGCACCGCGACCCCATTTTTCGCGCGTCCAAGTGGCCCGTTGTGACTACCGTCGCCAGGTGATGCGCAACACCCTGCGGGGTGACCTGGGCTTCAGGGTGAACGTGAGCCAAACTCGCTGAGAGGAGCGATTCAGATCCTCAGCGCCACGACCCCGATCACGACCGTCAGAGCCCCCAGTCCGAGGAGCTCGACAAGCCCGAAGTCGGGCCCGGACGGGACGAATGCGGCGAAGAGCGCGACAAGGAATGAGATCGCCTGGACAATGGCGAACCGGCGTGCCGGAGCTTTCAGCGCGACGAGCTCGATTTTCGTTTTCACCGGAACGACCGCCGCGAGTGCGGACGTCACGTGAATGAGGTGCAGCGCCGGGATCATGAGCAGGACCCCGAGCCGCAACGGATGCCCCTCGCCGAACGCTATCGCGACCGCCGCGTAGCCGATCAGCAACGCCGGACCGGCGCTCCCCGGCATCAGCACGGACACCACCGTCAACGCCACGACGATGACCAGCGGCGCGATCGTCTCGGACTCCAGGTGCAGGATCAGCGCCACGGGCAACGCGGCGAGCACGATCGCCAGTCGCATCAGCATTCCCGCGTCACCGCCACCCCGTGCTCGGCCATGCGCCGCAGCCGCAGCCGGTGTTCCGCCGCGATCATCTCGGCGGCGACCTCACCCCACGGCGCCTCCGGATCGGGTTTCAGGGGCAACGGCAGCGTGTTGACCGCCAGCACCACATGACCGTGTTTGCGGGTCTGCACGGCCAGTTCGGCGATCTCGTCGTCGAGGAACGGCGACAGCAGCACGACCACGCTCCCGTGCGGCAGCTTCCGCAACGCCACGCGGGACGCCCAGCCGGCCGCCTGCACGCACACGACGAGCTGGGTGCGGATGCGCATCAGGTGCCGCCTGCCGACGCCGGAGCGGACGTTGAGCTGCGGCCGGCTCAGGTCCATCAACGCCACCCTGTCGCCCTGCCTCAGGTAGCCCGCGGCCATCGACGCCGCCCGCCGCACCGCGCGGTCCAGGCTGCCGTCCGGGCGCGTCGTGGACCCGTAGTGAGGAGACGACCAGTCCGCCACGTCCGCACCGACGTCCGTGCGCGTGTCGATGGCCAGCACGATCTCCGCGTCCGCCTCGGCGTGCCGCTCGCGGACGTGCACGGTCCCGGTGCGGGTGGTGACGCGCCAGTCGATGCGCTTGAGCTTGTCGCCCGGCTGGAACGCCCTGATGTCGCGCAGTTCCGTCGAGTCGCCCGCACGCGGTGAGCGGTGGATTCCGACCAGACCGGCCGGGCGCGGCGGCAGCGGTCCGGACGGGTGGTGCTCGACCGGCGGCAGGATCGTGCGGACGTGCTCGGTGCCGACGATCGGGCCGTAGACGTGCATGCCGTCGGGTCCGGCGAAGAGGTGGTCCAGGCGGAGGTCGATGCCCGGCCCCCACGCGTCACGCCGGATCTCCACCGGCAGGTCGGGCGAGTGCGCGGGGACGGCCCGTGGGCCGCCCGGCAGCTTGATCACCGCGATCTCCGCGTCCGCGCCGTCGACGTGCGCGACGGTGTGCACGATCCCCGCACCTGCTCCCCGTGGCACCGGACGGACCTTGACCTGGGGTGTGCCCTTCGGTTTGTGCGTGAGCAGCACGGATAGGACGAGCGGAACGCCGAACAGCACCATCTCGACCTGGTGCAGGAACATCCCGGCGACGACGAGCCCGGCACCGAGCCAGACGGCGCGTGAGTACGCGTCCGTGGGGTGCCAGTGCGCGCCGTGGGACTCGGCGAACGCCTTCCTGATCTTGTCGGCTCTGCTCATGAGCTGGGCGGGCCCGGAACCTTGCCGAGCAGTTCGGTGACGACCTGCACGCCGCTCACGCCGGACGTCCAGGTCTCGGGCTTCATCACGAGCCGGTGCGCGAGGACGGCGACCGCGCACTCCTTGACGTCCTCCGGTGTCACGTACGACCGTCCGTCCAAAGTGGCCAATGCACGGGCGACGAGGACCAACGCCTGCGCACCTCGCGGCGACGCGCCCACCTCGACGGACGGGTGCTGCCGCGTCGCGACGGCGAGATCGACGCAGTACCGCAGGAGATCCTCGTCCACTGTGGTCTGTTCGAGCTCAGCCTGCAGCTCGGCCAGCCGCCCCTGCGCGAGGACCGGCGGCACCTCGGTCTCTTCCCTCTGCCGCGCGAGTCGCCTGCGCAGCACCTCGACCTCTTCCTCGGCGGGCGGATAACCGATGTCCAGCCGCACGAGGAACCGGTCGAGCTGCGCCTCCGGCAACGGGTAGGTGCCCTCGTACTCGACCGGGTTCGACGTGGCGAGCACGTGGAACGGCTTGGGCAGCGGGAACGTGCGGCCCTCGACCGTCACCTGCCGCTCCTGCATGGCCTCCAGCAACGCCGACTGCGTCTTGGGCGGCGTCCGGTTGATCTCGTCGGCCAGCAGCAGCCCGGTGAACACGGGCCCGTGGTGGAACTCGAACTCGCGGCTGCCGGGGTCGTAGAGGAACGATCCGGTGACGTCGGCGGGCAGCAGGTCCGGCGTGCACTGCAGGCGGCGGAACTCCAGGCTGAGCGCCTGCGCGAGCGACCGCGCGATCAGCGTCTTGCCGAGTCCCGGCACGTCCTCCAGCAGCACGTGCCCGCCCGCCAGCACGGCCGCGAGCGCGAGCCGCACCGTTCGCGTGCGCCCGACGACCACCTTGCCGACCTCGTCGAGGACGGCCTTGGCCTGCTGAGACACGGATTCTGGGCGAATGCTCACTCGACCCTCCTGAGCCGTTCGGCGAGTTCCTTCGGGCCGGGCATCTCCGACGCCTCGATCCCCAGTCGTCGCAGCCTGGCGCGGAACCGTTCCTGGTAGCGCCGCGGGTTCTCGGCCGCCTCGGCGAGCCTGCTCGCGAGCGTGCTGGCGTGGGCGGTGCTGATGGTGCCGGGCGGCGGCGGTTCCGGGCTCCACACGATGTCCGTGGCGCGCGGCAGCCTGGTGATCAGCACGCCGAACGCGGTCGGCGGCACGGCGAGCGCCGCCGCCCAGAACGGTTCGGCGCCGAGCAGCCAGATGACGACGCCGATGATCACCCCGACCGCCAGGGCCAGCGCGGTTCTCATGCGAGCTCCATAAGCTTGTTGATGTCCAGGACGAGGTGTTCTGGACGCCCAGGACGGCGGGGTGTGGCTGATGTGTGCTTGCCGCTGGGTGGCTCTCCG
>NZ_JAFBCX010000009.1 GCF_016907955.1 Lentzea nigeriaca
CTGGTCTAACTTACTCAAAGGAATACCCCTGACGAGGAGTATTCATATTACTGGCTGTGTTTCGGCACGCTGTTGAGTTCTCAAAGAACACGCGCACACCGCAGCTCATCTCCGCGAGGAGGGAACTTCCGGGGCTGTGTCAGGCTTAGAAGTCTTTCGCCGCGCTCCGTTCCGGTGTTTTCCGGCCCGTTCCGCGCTGGCAGAGAGAAATTTACACGCCGGTCCACCGAGATCCAAATCGGGGGTCATTGACGGCGTAACCGCAGGTCAGACACCACGCGGACGGCCCAAACCAGCCGTGATCGACGCGCAGTGTGACCGGGACCACGTCGACAAGTTGCAGCCGGAGATCAACGAGGTGCGGCCGGCAGGTGCACGGTCACCGACAAACCACCCGTCGGCACGGCCACTGCCTGCGCAAACCCGCCGTGCGCCGCCACCGCGGCCCGCACGATCGAGAGACCGAGACCCGTGCCGGACTGGCTGGTGCGGTCCTTGACACCGCGGCGGAACGGCTCGAACAGCTCCTCGACGCGGTCCGGCGGGATGAGCTGACCGGACGACGACACCCGCAGCACGGACCACTGAGGCCCGGTCTCCACCACGGTCTCGATCCACCCGCCCACGTGGTTGTGGCGGACCGCGTTCTCCAGCAGGTTCCCCGCGATGCGCTCCAGCAGTGCGGGATCCCCGACCGCGAGCGCCGGCGCGCACCGGAACACCGTGCGCAGGTTCCGCGCCTCGGCTTCCGCGCGCACGGCCTTCCACGCGGACTCGACGACGGCGGAGAGATCGACCGGCTCACGCACCGCTAGCCCGACCCCATCCGTGCGCGCGAGCAGCAGCAGCGCCGACACCAGTTGCTCCGCACGCTCCCCCGCCGCACGCACGACACCGGCCATACGGCGCAGCTCTTCCACGTCGGCATCTGGGTCGGACAGAGTCACGTCCAGCTCGGTGCGCACCACCGAGAGAGGGGTACGCAGTTCGTGCGATGCGTTCGCCACGAACCGGCGTTGCGAGTCGAACGCCGCTTCGAGCCGGTCGAGCATCGCGTCGAACGTGTCCGCGAGCTCGGCGACCTCGTCACGCGGCCCTTCCAGCCGCAACCGCGACCCCAGCGACTCCGCCGACAACCGGCGCGCGGCACCCGTGACGTCATGCAACGGCTTCAGGACGCGGCCGGTGAACGTCCACGACAAGACAGCAGCGGCCACGACCATGCACGCGAACGCGATCAGCCCCGCGCGCAACAGGTCCGTACGGGCAGCGGCCGTCAACGCCTCCGTCAGCACCGCCACGTCGACGTTGACCCCGTCCACGGTGACCTGACTGCCTGAGGGGAACGACGGCGACGAGTCGAAGACCCGCCCGACCAGCGTCCACCCGAGGAACAGCAGCACAGCGCTCACCACCGCGACCAGCGCGGTGGTGAGGAGCGTGATCCGGAGGCGGAGCCCCGGCCCGCGCCGTCGCATAGGTGTCCTTAGGAATCAGACTTCAGCGGGTCCGATCGACGCGCTCGGCACCCGGTACCCGGAGCCCACCACGGTGTCGATGATGCCCGGTTCCCCGAGCTTCTTGCGCAACGTCATGACGGTGACCCGCACGGTCGTGGTGAACGGGTCCGCGTTCTCGTCCCACACCCGCTCCAGCAGCTCCTCGCTGCTCACCACGGATCCCTTGGCCGCGAGCAGGACCTCGAGCACGCCGAACTCCTTGCGGGTCAGCTCGATCGGCTGCCCACCGCGCGACACCGTGCGCCGCGCCGGGTCCAGTTCGACGTCCTGAGCCGACAGCACGGGCGGCGTCGCCGGGGTCGCACGGCGGGCCAACGCCCGTACGCGCGCGACCAGCTCGGGGAACGCGAACGGCTTCGCGAGGTAGTCGTCCGCGCCCAGCGACAGCCCGGCGACACGGTCCTCGATCGTGCCGCTGGCCGTCAGCATCATGACCCTGGTGAGCGCACCCGAGCTGAGGATCTCCTTGCACAGCTCGTCGCCGGACATCCCTGGCAGGTCGCGGTCGAGCACCACGACGTCGTACCGCGTGACGGTCGACTTCTCGTGCCCGGTCTCGCCGTCGTAGGCGACGTCCACGGCCATACCTTCACGCCTCAGGCCGCGAGCGATCGCGTCGGCCAGGGGCGCCTCGTCCTCGACTACCAGAATCCGCACGCCTCAAAGGTGCCATACCGACCTGAGAGGGCGCTTAACGGCACCTTCACGCCCGTGGGTGATGCACGAGCACATGGGTGAGCATCTGCCGGTCGTCCTCGGGCAACGGTGCGAGCAGGTCCGCGCTGCGCTGGATGCGGTGATCAGGACTTCCGCGCGGGCCGGTCCACCACGACCGTCGAGGCGGCCTGCAGTGCGCGGAGCTCCAGCAACGCCGGGTGCTCCTCCGCCAGGCGTGCGGCGTTGAGCAGCGACCGCAACGCGGCCGTCTCCCCACGCGCCCGCTCCAGCGCCGCACGTCCCTCGGACGCCGCCACCAGCTCGGCCAGCGCTGCCCGCCGCAGCTCACCTGGCATCACGACATCGCGAACAGCGACGTCGGACACCGCGACACCGAGCTCCTCGGCGCGGAGAGCAACCGCAGCCAGCACCTCGGCCGCGATGGCCTCACGCTCAGCGTCAACGGCCGTGTGTGCGCGTGGGAGCACCGCACCGCGCAGTGCCAGCTGCACGGCCGTGTAGAGCTCGTCCTCCGGTGAAGCCGACTCCACCACGAACTTCGTGGCCGACGACACCGCCCACCGGACGACGACGGTGACACGCACCAGCACGCCGTCCGCGGTCGGCACATCCTGGGCCGCAGGGGTCATCGTGCGCGGACGGATGTCGACGCGCTGCAGCACCGAACGCCGCCAGGGCAGCCGGTGCTCTCCAGGCCCGAGCTCACCCACCAGCACGCCGCGGTCGAACCGGACGCCGCGCTCCCACGGGAACAACGTGTGCTTCATCGTCTCCACACCTCCGTCCGGACAGGCCACGACCCCGGCCGGCGGAACGAAGAACGGGAGTCCACAAGGGACTCGCAAAGCTCTTCATCCCCGTGTGCGACCGGGGTCGTGGTTTCAGGGATCGAACCTGATGCTTCTGTAAAGGCACCCGCCGTCCGCTCCGATCGTGAAACCGGACCGGGAAACCTGCCGGTCACAGAAGCGGACGCGAGGTGGAGAGTAGCCGACCTACTTCTCTGCGGGCTCGTCAATATCGACGGGCAGGCACTCCAGCCGCGAGGCCCACTCCGTCACGCGTCGCGCGACGTCCTGCGCCGTGATGCCGACCAACGCCAGCACCTCGGCACGCGAGCCGTGGTCGTGGAACTGCTGCGGCAGAGCGATGTCGCGCAACGGCACGTCGACGTCGGCGTCGCGCAGCGCGGCCGCGAAGGACGAACCGAAGCCACCGTGGCGGCCACCGTCCTCAACGGTCACGACGAGCTTGTGCGCCGCGGCCATCTCCACGATGTCCACCGACATCGGGTAGATCCACCGCGGGTCGACGACCGTCACGCCGATGCCCTGGTCCTCCAGGCGTTGCGCGGCTTCGAGCCCGAGTTCGCCCAACGCGCCGACGGTCACCAACAGCACGTCCGAACCGGACCGCCGCAACACGTCGACGGAACCCACGCGCTCAAGCGCGGGCAGGTCGGGACCGACGGAAGCCTTGGGGTAGCGGATCACCGTTGGCGCGTCGGAGATCTGCACGGCCTCGCGCAGCTCCTCGGCGAGCGTGCCGGCGTCGCGTGGCGCGGCGACGTGGATGCCGGGGACGACGCCGCAGATGGACATGTCCCACATGCCGTGGTGCGACGCGCCGTCCGGGCCGGTGACGCCCGAGCGGTCCAGCACGACCGTGACGCCCTGCTTGTGCAGTGCGACGTCCATCAGCAGCTGGTCGAACGCACGGTTCAGGAACGTCGCGTAGATGGCGACGACCGGGTGCAGGCCACCGATGGCGAGACCGGCGGCGGAGGTCAGCGCGTGCTGCTCGGCGATGCCGACGTCGTAGAAGCGCTCGGGGAACGCCTTGGCGAACGCGTCCAGGCCGGTCGGTCCCTGCATCGCGGCGGTGATCGCCACGACGTCGGAGCGCTCGCGGCCGATCTCCACCAGGGAGTCGGAGAACACGTGCGTCCAGGTCCGGCCGGCCGGCTTGACGTCCTCGCCGGTGATCGGGTCGATGACACCCGTGGCGTGCATCTGGTCCGCCTGGTGGTTCTCGGCCGGCGCGAACCCCATGCCCTTGCGCGTGACCGCGTGCACGATCACCGGGCCGCCGAACGACTTCGCGCGCTGCAGCGCGGACTCCAGCGTCGTCAGGTCGTGGCCGTCGACCGGGCCGATGTACTTGAGGCCGAGGTCCTCGAACATCGCCTGCGGAGCCAGCGCGTCCTTGATGCCGCGCTTGGCGGCGTGCAGGGCGGCGTAGAGCGGCTTGCCGAAGAACGGCGTGTGCTGCAGCGCGCTCTTGCCCTTCTCCAGCACGCGCTCGTAGCCCGGACGCAGGCGCAGCGTCGAGAGGTGGTCGGCCAGACCGCCGATGGTCGGCGAGTACGAGCGGCCGTTGTCGTTGACCACGATCACGACCGGACGCGTCTTGTCCGCCGCGATGTTGTTCAACGCCTCCCAGCACATACCGCCGGTCAGCGCGCCGTCACCGACGACCGCGACCACGTGGCCGTGGGCGCCGGTGATCTGCTTCGCCTTCGCCAGACCGTCGGCGTAGGACAGTGCCGTGGAGGCGTGCGAGCTCTCCTGCACGTCGTGCTCGGACTCCGACCGCGACGGGTAGCCGGAGAGGCCTCCCTGCTGGCGCAGCCGGTCGAAGCCGTCCCGGCGACCCGTGACGATCTTGTGCACGTACGACTGGTGCCCCGTGTCGAACACGATCGGGTCCTGCGGCGAGTCGAACACGCGGTGCAGCGCCACGGTCAGCTCGACGACACCCAGGTTCGGGCCCAGGTGCCCGCCCGTCTTGGACACCTTGTCGACCAGGAAACGCCGGATCTCCTCGCACAGCTGCTTCAGCTGCGCCTCGTCCATCCGTTTCAGATCAGCCGGTCCATACACGGACTCCAGCAGGGTCACCACGCCCACCTCACTCCTGAAGACTGCGGCTCAGTCTACGGAGACTCGACTGAGACGCTTTGTCACCTCGTCTCAGGTACGAGCAGGGCGATGCACTCCACGTGGTGCGTCATCGGGAACGCGTCGAACGCCCGCAGATCCTCGAGCCGGTAGCCCTGAGCTGTGAATTCAGCCAAGTCACGAGCCAGCGCGGCGGGGTCGCAGGCCACGTACACGACGCGTTCGGGACGGCGCCGTGCGACTTCAGCCACAACGACCTTGCCCGCGCCTTTGCGCGGCGGGTCGAGCACCACGACGTGAGGGTCCTCAACGGGCAGTGCGCGCGTCACGAGACGCTCCACCTTGCCCACGACCCACTCGATCTGCGGCATGCGCCGGAGGTTGCGGCGACCGTCTTCCACGGCACCCGCGAAAGACTCCACGACCAGCACGGACCCGGTGTCGCCGACCTGCCGCGCCAGCACCGACGCGAAGAGCCCCGCGCCGCCGTAGAGATCCCATGCGCGCTGGCCCGGTCCGGCCGCTGTCCACTCCCCCACGACCGACGCGAACGTGTCCGCGGCCGCCGGGTGGACCTGCCAGAAGCCGTCCGCCGAAATTCGCCACTTTCGTTGGGCGGCGGTCTCGACGGCCGTACCGGTTCCGGCGCGTCGCACGGTGTGTCGGCCGCGCACCTCACCCACATGCAGGTTGCCGTCACCGTCCCGGGTGATCGTGAGCTCGGGGCTTCGCCACTTCCGGTTGGCCACCGCCTCGACCATGCCGGGCCGGGAGATCACACAGTGGTCGATCGGAATCACATCGTGGGAACGGGTGCCGCGGAAACCCGGCCTCCCGTCGCCGTCGACGGCCATCCGGATCCGGGTCCGCCACTCCAGCGGCCCGCCCGGCAACGCCTCCACGACGACGTCCCGTTCGATCTTGCCCAGGCGCGCGAGCTGCTCTCGGACGACCTGGGCCTTCAGCCGGCGTTGCGCGTCCCACGACACGTGCTGGAAGTCGCAGCCACCGCACATCCCCGGTCCGCTGAACGGGCACGGCGGCTCCACGCGGTCCGGTGACGGCCGCAGGATCTCCACGGCGTCCGCGCGGCAGAACGACCCGCCGTTGTCCTCGTAGACCGACACGATGACCCGCTCACCGGGCAACGCGTGCCGCACGAACAGAACGCGTCCCTCGTGCCGTGCAACGAAATGGCCCCCGTGCGCGACGGGGCTGATCTCAACCTCGAACTCTCGCCCAGTCCAGTCTTCTTTGGCCAAACTCATCGGTCGTCGAGTCCCCTTCGGACGGCACCGGGTGCGATGACGTCCTTGTCGCGCACCTTGGTGGACGACGCGAGCTGCCACGGCACGCTCGTCACCATCACACCCGGCTGGAACAGCAGCCTTCCCTTGAGCCGCAACGCACTCTGGTTGTGCAGCAGCTGCTCCCACCAGTGACCGACGACGTACTCGGGGATGAACACCGTGACGACGTCGCGCGGGTTGTCCGACTTCACCCGCTTCACGTAGTCGAGCACCGGCCGGGTGATCTCGCGGTAGGGCGACTCGATCACCTTCAGCGGGATCTTGAAGTTCTCCTTCTCCCACTGCGCGACGAGCTGGCGGGTGTCGCCGTCGTCGACGTTGACCGTGACGGCCTCCAGCACGTCCGGCCGCGTGGCTTTGGCGTAGGACAACGCGCGCAGCGTCGGCATGTGCAGTTTGGACACCAGCACCATCGCGTGGTTGCGTGCCGGCATCGTGCGCACCCGCTCCTGCTGGCGCAGCTCCTCGGCGACGGTGTCGTAGTGCTTGCGGATCGCTGTCATCAACGCGTAGATGGCGGCCATCGCGGCGATGGCGATCCACGCGCCCTTGGTGAACTTCGTGATGAGCACGATGATCAGGACGGTCGCGGTCATGACCAGACCGAACGTGTTGATCGCCTGTGAGCGGCGCATCCGGGTGCGGAGCTGGGAGTCGGTCTCGGTCTTGAGCAGCCGCTGCCAGTGCCTGATCATGCCGAGCTGGCTCAGCGTGAACGACACGAACACGCCCACGATGTAGAGCTGGATCAGCCGGGTGACCTCGGCGTCGAACGCGATCACCAGCACGACCGCGAACCCGGCCAGGAACAGGATGCCGTTGGAGAACGCCAGCCGGTCGCCGCGGGTGTGCAGCTGGCGCGGCAGGTAGCGGTCCTGGGCGAGGATCGAGCCGAGGACGGGGAAGCCGTTGAACGCGGTGTTCGCGGCGAGCACCAGGATCAGCGCGGTGACGGTCGTGATGAAGAAGAAGCCGGGCGGGAAGTTGTCGAACACCGCGTGCGCGACCTGCGCCACCATCGTCTTCTGCTCGTAACCGGCGGGGGCGCCCGCGAGCTGCTCGGCCGGGAACTCCGCCATCCGCACGCCGGTCAGCTGGGCCAGCACGATCAGGCCCATCAGCATGATCACCGCGATGAGGCCCATCATCAGCAGCGTCGTGGCGGCGTTGCGGGACTTGGGCTTGCGGAACGCGGGCACGCCGTTGCTGATGGCCTCGACACCGGTCAGCGCCGCGCAGCCCGACGAGAACGCGCGCAGCACGAGGAACACGAACGCGAGCCCCATCAGGTGGTCCTGCTCGGCGTGGATCTCGAACCCGGCACTCTCCGCGCGCATCTCGTCACCGAGCACGAACGCGCGGAACAGGCCCCACGCGATCAGGGCCATGATGCCGATCATGAACGCGTAGGTCGGGATCGCGAACGCGCTGCCGGACTCGCGGATGCCACGCAGGTTGATCGCCGTGAGGATGACGATCGCGGACACCGCGAACAGGGCCTTGTGCGTCGCGACGAACGGGATGGCCGAACCGATGTTCGCCATCGCCGCCGAGATCGACACCGCGACGGTGAGGATGTAGTCCACGAGCAGGGCGCTCGCCACTGTGAGCCCTGCTCTGCGTCCGAGGTTGACCGTCGCGACCTCGTAGTCGCCGCCGCCCGACGGGTAGGCGTGCACGTTCTGCCGGTAGCTGGCGACGACGGTGAGCATGACCACGACGACGGCGACGCCGACCCACGGCGCGATGGCGTAGGCGCTCAGGCCCGCCACCGACAACATCAGGAAGATCTCCTCCGGTGCGTACGCGACCGACGACATGGCGTCGGAGGCGAACACCGGAAGGGCTATTCGTTTGGGCAGGAGGGTGTGAGCGAGGCGATCACTGCGGAACGGCCGTCCGACCAGGAGGCGTTTGGCAGCGGTGGCGAGCTTGGACACGGCCAGAGCGTAAGGGGTCCACTCACCGGGACGGGCTAATGCTCGGTAGGTTCTGCTCAGAGTTCGCCTGAGGAGGCATGTCGTGCACGTGGTGATCATGGGATGTGGCCGGGTGGGAGCCTCCCTGGCCAGGGCCCTCGAGCGGCTCGACCACCAGGTCGCCGTGATCGACAAGGACCCGCAGTCGTTCCGCAGGCTCGGCAGCGACTTCCAGGGCCAGCAGGTCGTCGGCAACGGTTTCGACCGGCACGTCCTGATCGAGGCCGGCGTGGAACGCGCCGGCGCGTTCGCGGCGGTCTCCAGCGGCGACAACTCGAACATCATCTCGGCGCGGGTCGCGCGGGAGACGTTCGGTGTCGAGCACGTCGTCGCCCGCATCTACGACCACAAGCGGGCCGCCGTGTACGAGCGGCTGGGTATCCCGACCGTGGCGACGGTGCCGTGGACGACCGACAGGTTCCTGCGGATGCTGCTGCCCGAGGGCACGGCCACCGCGTGGCGCGACCCGTCCGGCACCGTGGCGGTGATGCCGGTCGGGGTCGCCGAGTCCTGGGTCGGCCGCCCGGTGTTCGAGCTCGAAGGGGCCATCGGCGCCCGCGTGGCGTTCCTGATGCGGTTCGGCACGGGTGTGCTGCCGGACGCGAAGACCGTCGTGCAGGCGGACGACACCATTTACGTGGCGGCGCTGTCCGGCACGGTCACCGACGTCGCGACGGCGGCGCTGCAGGCACCGGAGGAGAGCTGATGCGGATCGCGATCGCTGGTGCGGGCGCGGTGGGCAGGTCCATCGCGCAGGAGCTCGTCTCGGACGGGCACCAGGTCATGCTGATCGAGCGGGACCGGGCGCACTTCGACCCCAACTCCGTCGAGCAGGCCGAATGGGTGCAGGCCGATGCGTGCGAGCTGTCCTCTTTGGAGGACGCGGGCATGCAGCTGTGCGACGTGGTGATCGCCGCGACCGGTGACGACAAGGTCAACCTTGTCGTGTCACTGCTGGCGAAAACGGAGTTCGCGGTCCGTCGTGTCGTCGCGCGCGTGAACGACCCGACGAACGAATGGCTCTTCACCGAGTCGTGGGGTGTCGACGTGGCCGTGTCGACGCCGCGGTTGCTCGCCGCGATGGTCGAGGAGTCGGTGACGATCGGCGACGTCGTGCGGCTGCTCACGTTGCGGCAGGGGCAGGCGAACCTCGTGGAGATCACCCTCGACGAGTCCACGCCGTTCGCCGGGCGTGCCGTGTCGGAGCTGACGCTGCCGCGCGACGCCGCGCTGGTGACGATCCTGCGCGGCGGGCGGGTCATCGTGCCGCAGCCGGACGACACGTTCGAGGGCGGCGACGAGCTGTTGTTCGTCACCACCGCCGCCGTCGAGCAGGACATCAAGAAGGCCCTCGGGTACTGATGATCGGCAAACGGGGCCGGGTCACCGGCAGGGTCGGGCCTGGCCTCGTGGGCGAGGTGATGATTTCGGTGCGGGGTGGCGCGGAGGCCTTTTACGCCTATCCCGCGGACGAAGCAAGTGTGATCGAAATCGGTCAGCAAATCCTCGTCGTGGACTTCGAAGAACCCCGGACGGTCTACGTCCAGCGGTGGCGTCCGTTGTAGAGTTCTCCTTGGTGTGCCGGGAAGCCTGGTCGGCGACGTTGTTGTCGTGGGAGGCTCCCCGAGTGAGGTCTCCCTGGTGTTAGGGGGATGGCGAAATGGACGAAACTCTCTTATTCGGCATCGGTGGCGCGATTGTCGCGGTACTGATGATGTTCTTGCTCCTGCGCGCTTTGTGGCGGGTCGCGGAGCCCAACGAAGCGTTGATCATCTCTGGTCTGGGCGCCCGCGGACTGCGCGACGCCGCGGACAGCCTGACGTTCAAGATCGTCACGGGCAAGGGCGTGCTGGTGCTGCCCGGTTTCCAGACCGCGCGCCGGCTGTCGCTGGACACGCGGGTGGCCGACCTGCAGGTCTCGTGCGTGACGAGCCAGGGCATCCCGGTGCACGTCCGCGGCGTGGTGATCTACAAGGTCGGCGACGACTACGCCTCGATCGCGAACTCCGCGCGGCGGTTCCTCGACCAGCAGGACCGCATGGACGACAAGACGCACTCGCTCTTCGCCGGACACCTGCGGTCGATCGTGGGCAGCCTGACGATCGAGGACATGCTGCACAACCGCGAGGCCCTGACGGCTCAGGTGCGGCAGTCGTCCGCGGACGAGATGAGCAAGCTCGGCCTGATCGTGGACTCCCTGCAGATCCAGGAGATCGAGGACACGACCGGGTACATCACGAACCTCGGCAAGCCGCACGCCGCCGCCATCGCGGCGTCCGCGCGCATCGCCGAGGCGCAGCGCGACCAGGAGGCCACCGAAGCCGAGCAGGTCGCCAACGCCAAGAAGGCCGCGGCATGGCGCGACTCGCAGATCAAGACGGCGGCCTACCAGGCGGAGATCGACCGGGTGAAGGCCGAGTCGCAGCAGGCCGGTCCGCTGGCCATGGCGACCGCGCGGCAGCAGGTCGTCGTGCAGGAGACGCGGGCAGTCGAGCTCGAGGCCGATCTGGCCGAGCAGAAGCTGCAGGCGCAGGTCCGCAAACCCGCCGACGCCCGTGCGTACGAGACGCGGACCCTGGCCGACGCCGAACGCGACGCGCAGATCGCCCGTGCCGAGGCGCAGGCGAAGGAGATCGAACTGCGCGCCGCCGCCGACGCGACGCGGGTGAAGACCGCGGCGACGGCGGAGGCCGAGGCGACCCGCGCGACCGGTGAGGCCGAAGCGGTCGCTGCGAAAGCGCGCGGCCTGGCGATCGCGGACGCGACCAGGGCGCAGGGTCTCGCGGAGGCCGACGCGACCCAGGCGCAGGGTCTCGCCGAGGCGGAGGCGATCAAAGCGCGGTCGGCGGCGCTGGCCGAGAACCCCGACGCGGTCGTCGCGCAGCAGCTCGCGGAGAAGTGGCCGGAGATCGTGGAGGCGGCGTCGAAGGCGTTCGGGAACGTCGACCACATGGTCGTGTTCAACGGCGCCGACGGGGTGTCGGACCTGTTGACCAAGGCGTTGTCGATGGGCGGGACCGGGCTCGGGCTGGCCCGGCAGCTGATGGACGCGATGCGGTCCGACAGTTCGGGTTCCGGCATCGACAAGGCGGACAACCTGGGCAACGGCGTTCCGGCGAAGCTCACCCAGTAGGAAGCTCACCCAGTAGGAAGCTCACACCGCAGGTCCGCTGGCGCTGATATATCGCATGTTGGATGTCGGATACTGGCTGGTCAGCGGTATCCGACATCCAATACATCACATGTGATACATCGGATATCGATCATCCGCGTCCGATATATCGGATATCGGGCGTCAAGGCCGAGATGCGATATATCGGATATCAGGCTGCGGAGTTGGGCGTGGGGACGTTCCATCGCTGGTGGTTGGTACCGCCCCCGGACGCGCAGTCCCACAGCTGCACGTTCGCGCCCTGCCACCAGTTGGCACCGGAGATCTCGACGCACCGGTTGGGGTTCCGCATCGTCCGCACCCTGCCGTCCTCCTCCGGGCTCGCCCCTGGGAGGTAGAACATCTGGCTGCCCCAGTCCCGCTGGCAGTCCCACATGTGCAGGGCGGCGCCGTTGTCGCCGTTGCCCCACGCGGCGGTCAGGCACTTGTTGCTGTGCGCGTTGCGCAGGTGCAGCGGCTGCTCGGGCTCCCAGCTCCACAGCTGGCTGGCCGCGCCCTGGCAGTCGACCATGAGCACGCCCGCGCCGTTGGCCGTGTTGAAATCGGACACCGTGAGGCATCGGTTGTTGTAGCGGGACGAGATCTGGAATCGCGCCACGGCGGCCACCGCCGACGCGGTGGTGGTCGTGACGATTCCCCCGGCGATCAGCACCAGCGCGGCGCAGATCGCGGCTTTCTTGCGCATGACTTACCCCCTTTTTGTGCCGGATTTCGGCACAGGAACATCCTCGGAGGGGGGCCACAGGTCGTGGTCATGAGCATGGACATGCTCAACTTGTGGGTATCTGCGCAACGAAAGCGACCACTTACCAGCTGTGAGCGATCAGTTGCCCCTGGTCGGGCGCGAGAGTGAGCTGAGGGCCGCGCTGCGGGCGCTGGCCGCGGACGGCGCGGTGTTGCTGTCCGGTCCTCCCGGGGTCGGCAAGACGCGACTGGCCGCGGAGGCGCTCGCCGCTGTGCCTCACCCGGTGGTGCGGTGCTACGCCACGATCGCCACGTCCCGGATCCCGCTCGGCGCGATCGCGTCGCACGTGCCCACGGACCTGCCCGCCGGAGCGCCGGGGCCCGGTCTGCTGCCCGCCTCGTCGGTGCGGGCAGCCGCCGAGCACCTCGCTCGGGGCGGACGGCGGGTCCTGTCGATCGACGACGCCCATCTGCTCGATGACACGTCGCTGTTGGTGTTGCAGCACGTCGTGCGCCACAAGCTGATGCGGGTCATGTGCACGGCGCGTCCCGGCTGGAGCCTCGAAGGGCTGACCGTCGTCACCGTCGACGCGCTGGACCAGGAGCGCGCGGACGCGTTGCTCACCGCCGCGCTCGGCGGGCCCGCTGACGCGTCGACCCGGCACCTGGTGTGGGCGAACAGCCAGGGCAACCCGTTGTACCTCAAGGAACTCGTCGCGGCCGGGCTGCACTCCGGCGCGCTCACCGAGACCGACGGCGGCTGGAACTGGAGCGGGCCGCTGGAGCTGTCCGGACGGCTCGCCGAGCTCGTCGACCTGACGCTCGGGCGACTCGCCGAGCCGCAGCGGCGGACGCTGGAGCTGCTCGCGTACGGGGAGCCGCTGGAGCCGGAGCTGATGCCCGTCCCGCAGGATCTCGTCGACCTGGGGTTCGTGCGCGTCGGTGACGACGGACGCGCGCGCGTCGCGCATCCGCTCTACAGCGCGCGCCTGCGGGCCACGTGTCCGACGTTGAGATCCAGAGCCCACCGAAGAGCCCTGGCCGACCGCCTCGAGACGGAGGGCGCCGACCGGCCCGGCGACGCGGTGCGGGTCGCGACGTGGCGGCTGGACAGCGGCGCGGCCGAGTCGCCGGACATGCTGGCGCGGGCCGCCGAACAAGCACTGTCCGCACAGGACTGGGAGCTCGCCGAACGGCTCTCGCGGGCCGCCGTGGCACGTGGGGCGACATCGCGCGTGGGGCTCGTGCTCGGGCTCGTGCTGATGTACCAGCGGCAGTGCGCCCAGGCCGAGGAGGTACTCGCCGAGACGATGGCTGCGGGCGGCGACATGCTCACGTTGATCCAGGTGGGCTGCACGCGCTCGTTCAACCTGTTCTTCGGCCTTGGTGACGAAGACGCGGCCGTCGCCGTGCTGGACGAGGTCACCGCGGGAGAGCTGCCGCCGGAGCTGGAGCACGCGGTCCTGTTCTTCGCGCTGACGTTCGCGCTGGAGGCCGCGCCGCTGCGGATCGCTCGGCTCGGTGGCGAGCTGCTGATCGCCGAGGGCGGCTGGGCGGCGACGGCGGGACGGCAGCTGCTGGCGTTCGCGGACCAGTTCGCCGGCCGCTACACCGAGGCGATCACGCGGATCGAGGCCAACCACGAGGCGGTCATGGCGACCGCCGGGCGGTTCCCGTCGCTGATGAACGCGGCGAACTGGGTGCGCAACGAGAGCATGCTGCGCTGCGGTGACCTGACCGGCGCCGAGAAGCGGGCCGCGCAGGCGCTGGCCGAGGTGATCGAGGAGGACCGCTGGTCGGTCACCCAGGTGCCACCGCGGGTGCTGCTGAGCCAGAGCGCGCGGTTGCGCGGGCAGGCCGCGTCGGCCGTGCGGATCACGGCGGAGGGCATCCCGGACTCCGCCGCGCTGCCGATGATGTGGGACGTGCTGCTGCTGGCGGAGTTCGCGGCCGGTGCCGCGCTGCTCGGGCAGTCCGAGCGGGCGGAACGAGCGCTGCAGCGGGCCGAGGCGGGGTTGCGGCCGGCGTGGCGGATCGCGCGGTTCGCCGTCGGGGTCGCGCGCTCGTGGGTGCTCGCGGGCGCGGGAAACGTGAATCAAGCGATGCAGGCCGCATTGGACAACGCCGCCGCCGCACGGGCCCATGGCGCGAACTCCGAGGAGATCGTGTCGCTGCACGACGCGGCACGGTTCGGGGCGGACACCTCGCCACGGCTGCTGGAGCTCGCGAAGTCGCGCAAGGACCCGCTGACGACCGCGTACGCGTCGCATGCGCAAGCGCGCGCGTTGCGTGACCCGGCGGGGCTGGAGGAGGTGGCAGCGGCCTTCACTGCGTGCGGTGCCACGTTGTACGCGGCCGAGGCGCTCGCGGAGGCCAGCCGGTTGTCCCGGCTGCACGACCGGCCGCGGGAGGCGGAACGGCTGGAGCGGCAGGCTTCCGCGCTCGCGGAGTCGTTCGACGGCGCCACCACGCCCGGACTGGTCGTGACGAGCACACTCGCCGCGTTGACGCCGCGTCAGCTGGAGATCGCGCGGTTGGCCGTGGCGGGACTGACGAACGTGGAGATCGCCGAACGGCTCGCCATCGCCAAACGGACAGTGGACAACCATCTGCACACGACCTACGCCGCAGTGGGTGTGACAGGGCGGGGTGGGCTGCGCGCGCTGTTCGGGCGGGGCTAGCGCCCACACTTTCGTGCCCATCCTTCTCCGACTCGGACGAAACTGTGTACACGCCCGACGAAGACTTGGGCACACTGCGAGTTGTGTGGCCGTTCGTGGGCAGGACGCGAGAGCTTCAGGACGTGATGTCCGCGCTCACCGAACCGAACGGCAACGGCGCCGCGCTCGTCGGCCCCGCAGGGGTGGGCAAGTCCCGGCTCGCGGACGAGGTCGTGGCGCGGCTGGAGCAGACCGGATTCACCGTGCGGCGCTGTTACGCGACGGTGGCGACGTCGCCGATCCCGTTCGGGGCGCTGGCCGCGATGCTGCCCGCGGACATGCGCACGGCCAACCCGCTCGGTCGTGCCGTTGAGCAGCTTCTGGCCGAACCGCAGCCGTTGGCGATCGTGGTGGACGACGCGCATCTGCTCGACGACGCGTCCATCGCGTTGCTGCACCACGTGATCCGCGAGGGGCATGCGCGGGTTCTCGTGACCTCGCGGCCCGGTGAGACGACCGAGCTGTGGCAGGAGGGGTTGTTGCAGCGGTACCCGCTCGGTGACCTGTCCCGGGCCGAGTCCGACGAGCTGCTGGAACGCGCGCTGGAAGGGCCGGTGGACTCGCGGTCGTCGACGTTGCTGTGGTCCGGCAGCGCGGGAAACCCGTTGTATCTCAGGGAACTCGTGGTGTCTGGGCGCGCGCTGGGGTCGTTGCGCGCGGTCAACGGCATCTGGTCGTGGCACGGCGCGATCGAGCTGGGCGGACGGCTCGGCGAGCTCGTGCAGGAAAACCTCGGCCGGTTGGAGCCGTCGCACCGGCTGGCGCTGGAGCTGCTCGCCTACTCCGAGCCGGTGGAGCTCGACCTGCTGGCGTCGCTGGTGCGGGAGGAGGCGCTCGACGACCTCGAGACCCGCGCGCTGATCCAGGTGGAGTCGTCGGGGCGGCGGACCGTCGTGCGGCTGGGACATCCGCTGTACGGCAGCCTGCTTCGCGCGACATGCCCCGCCTTGCGTGCGCAGGCGCACCAACGGGCGTTGGCCGCCGGTCTGGAGGCGACGGGTGCGCGTCGCCGTGAAGACCTGATGCGCATCGCGACATGGCGGCTGGACGGCGGCTCGCCCATTTCGCTGGACCTGCTGGCGGCGGCGGCCGAGCAGGCGTGGGCCGCCCAGGACGTGGCGCTCGCGGAACGCCTGTGCCGGGCCGCGGTCGAGGCCGGCGGGCTGGGACGGGTCGGGCATGTGTTCGGCGAGGTGCTGATGTACGGCCGCGCGCCGCACGAAGCCGAGGCCATCCTGGCGGACGTGATGCGCGGTTCGTTGTCGCCAGCGGACCTGGGCCGCCTCGGCGCCACCCGGTCGCTGAACCTCTACTTCGGACTGGGTGACGCGGACGCCGCGGCCGCGGTGCTCGACGCCGTCGACGTCCCAGATCTCCCCGTGGACCTGCGGGACTGGCTGCGGGTGGTCCGCATCCTCGAGGCAGCACAGCGCGGTCCCGTGACCTCGGTTCTTGAGAGCAGCTATCTGCCCGTGGCCCCGCACCTGTCCGTCTCCCTGAGACGGATCAGGGCGACGTGCTTTCTGCACGCGGGCCGGTATCGCGAGGTCGAGGAGGAGACCTCCGCCTGCGAGGCCGAGGCGCTGGCGCTCGACGACGAACCGGCGGTCTGGCCCGACACCAGCGCGTCGCGCCTGCGCTGCTTCGCGCTGGCGTTCAGCGGCCGCCTCAGCGAGGCGGAAAGCCTCGCCCTGAAGATGTACGACAAGTCGTTCGACGAGCTGGACTTCACCGGCACAACATCGCTCTACAGCCTTCTGTCGTTCTGCGCGCGCATGCGCGGCCACGGCTCCCAGGCCCTGAGGCTGGCCCGCGAGGCCTGTCCGAGAACCCCCGACAACCACCTGATCTTCGACACCATCGGACTGGCGAGCCTGGCCAGCTCCGCGGCGCTCTGCGGCGACGCCGAACTGGCCTGGGACGCCCTGGCCCGTGCCGAGGAGGCCCGCCGCCCGGCGTGGCGGCTGACCGGGACGACGGTATCGCTGGCACGTTCCTGGGTGTTCGCCGCCGCGGGCGACGTGCGTGGCGCGGCCGACGCGGCGATGGCGGCCGCCGACGAGTGCGCCGAACTGGGCGTGCACAGCTGCGAGGCCATGGCGTTGCACGACGCGGCCCGTTTCGGCGTCGACACGTCACTTCGTCTGGCGGCCCTCACGTCCACGATGGACGACCCGATGACGTCGGCCTACGCGGCACACGCCACTGCCCTCGCGCACGCCTCACCGACCGTGCTGGAGGCCACGGCGACGGACTTCCTGCGCCTCGGCGCCACTCTCTACGCCGCCGAAGCCCTCGCCTCCGCCGCCCGCCTGCACCGCACGCAGGACAACGTCCGCGCGGCCTCCCAGGCCTCGGCCCGGCAGGCGCTGCTGATGCGCGACTTCGACGGTGTCCGCACCCCGGTCTTGCGCGCGGACGGCCTGACCCACCTGACCCGCCGCCAGGTGGAGGTGGCCCGCCTGGCCACCTCCGGTCTGACCAACCAGCAGATCGCCGAGAAGCTCCACACCTCGAAGCGCACGGTCGACAACCATCTGCACGCGATCTACGGCGTGCTCGGCGTGACGGGACGCGACGAACTGCGGACCGTGCTCGGCCCGCGCTGACGGCGCCTCAGCCGGCCCGCAGCGCCTCCGAGAGACGCCGCACCGTCTCCTGGGCGGCCGACGCCAGATCGACCAGCCGGGACACGAGGAAGGCCTGCCACGATGACGGCCACAGCGGCGACCACCTCGTCCGCGAAGACCTCGCTGCCCAGGCAGCCGGGGTCGCCGCCAGGCCGGCAGAGCAGCGCGCCGAGTACGTCGGCGCGCTGCTCTGCCGGCCTGGCGGCGAGGGAGTCCAGCAGGTCCTGGGCGCCGTCGCTGTCGAACGGACAGGCGCCGAAGGTCCCGACGGGTCAGTCGCGGGACTTGTCGCGGGCCTCGGCGTCGACGACTCGCTTGAGCTCGTCCATGTCCGGCGTCAACAGGTCGTCGGCCGTACGAGCGAGCACTTCCTCCGCCTCGGCTTCGGCCGCCGCGGCCTCTTCAGCCGCCTTCAGGCGCTTGTCGGCCCTGCGGACCGCCCAGACGGTCGCCAGCAGGGCGATTGCCATCAACGGATAGCCCATGCCGAGACGTGCCACCGCCAGCCAGCCGACCTGGTCCTCGTCGTAGAGCCAGCGCTGCACCACGAAGCGCGCGAAGAAGACCAGCGCCCACACGAAGGTGGCGATGTCGTAGTCGCGGACCGAGGCCTTGTCGTCGCGCCAGGAGCGGTCCCTGCCGTTGAGGAACGTCCAGATCACGCCGGCGAGCGGCCAGCGCACGATGATGGACAGCAGGAAGGCGCTGCCGTAGACGACGCTCTGCCAGATGCCGAAGAGGAAGAAACCCTTGGCCTCGCCGGTCTTGTAGGCGATGAACGCGGCGATGCCGACGCCGAACACGGCGGAGATCGCCGGTTGGATCGTGCCCTTGCGGACCGCGAGGATCACGCCGATCACGACCGCGGCGGCGAGGGCGCTGATGATCGCGGCCATGAGGTTCTTGGCGGCGAAGTTGACGATCACGAAGACGACGACGGGCAGCGACGAGTAGAGCATGCCGCTCACGCCGCCCATCTGCTCGAGGACGGTGGGCTGCTTTTCTTCGGTCTCAGCTGAAGTCATGAAGCGTTCTGCAACTCGTAATAGGGGTTGTAGAGCACCTTGCGCCCGTCGCGCACGGCGATGCGGCCACGGGCCTTGATCGTCCGACCAGGCTCGATTCCCGCGATGCGACGGCGGCCGAGCCAGACGAGGGTCACGCCCTCGGTGCCGTCGTAGAGCTCGGCTTCCAGCGTGGCGGCCGCGTCCCGGGGACAGAGTTCCACGCTGCGGAGCCTGCCGAGGACGGTGACCTCCTCACCGGACTTGCAGTCGCAGGCCTTCACCGCGCCGACGGCCTCCGCTTTTCGCGAGAGGTCGTCCGCGTCGAGCTCGGCGACGTCGCTGGTCAAGCGACGCACCAAGCGGCGCCAATAGCCGCTCATCCCCGACTCCTGCATTGCTCAAGTGGCCCCGTGGTGTGGACCGTCTGTGAGTGAGGGTACGCAGGAGGACCGACAATCTCGGGCGTGCCTGTCGAGACTGTCGTCCTCCTGCCCGGAACCGCCTCGGACGAGGTTTTTGTCCGTTCCGTGTTCGCCGAGCCGTTGTCGCAGGTCGGCGCCGTTTTCACCGCTCCACGTGTTCGCACACTCAGTGAACGGTTGACGGCTCTCGAAAATGCCTTCACAGGCCACCCGATCGTGGTGGGTGGCGTCTCACTTGGCGCGCACGTGGCCGCGTCGTGGGCCGTGCGGAATCCGGAGAAGTGCGCAGGTCTGATCCTCGCGCTGCCCGCATGGACCGGCGCACCGGACGGCGCGCCCGCAGCCCAGGCGGCCAGGGTCAGCGCGGAGATCGTCACCGGTCAGGGCCTCGACACGGCACTGAGCGGCACGACCGGCTGGCTGCGCGACGAGCTGAGCAGGGCGTGGCGCGGCTACGGCGACCAGCTCGTGCCGCACCTCGAGGAAGCCGCGGACCACCCGGCACCCACGCTCGACGAGCTGAAAACCCTCGACGTGCCAACGGGAATCGTCGGGTGCACCGATGACCCGGTGCACCCGATCGAGATCGCGCGGGAGTGGGCGGACGCCCTCCCGCGCGCAGTGCTCACCACGACGACACTCGACGCCTACCCGCGCGCACTGGGGCGCGCGGTGCGGGCGTGGCAGCAGGCACGCCAGGAGACGCGCTAGCCCTGCTGCTGGATGTGCCGGGCGATCGCTTCCGGCAGCTCGACCGGCAGCGGGGTGCGGGGCGGCATCGGCTGCTCACCGCGCACGACCACGGTGCCGCGCAGCATCTCGCGCAGCGCCTCGGAGTTCTGCTCGAAGTGCTCCTCGGGACCGGCGGCGACACCGCGCAGCATCCAGCGAGGGCCGTCGATGCCGACGAAGAGGATCTGCACGCCCTGGTTGCGCGCGGTGATCTCCTCGCCCCACTCGCCGTTCTCGCGGTTGATGCGCGCGCCGTCCTCCTTCAGGCCTGCGATCAGCTCGGCGCCGACCTCCTTCCAGAGGCCACCCGACTTCGGCGCGGCGAACGCGCTGACCGTCAGCTGACCCACGGGCGTGAGGACGTGCACCGCGCGCACGGAACCGGACTGCTGGTCCATCTCGACCTGCAGCTGGGCCTCGTCGGGCATCGGCAGCAGCACCGATCCCAGGTCGAGCCGCTGCACGTCGTCACGGGGCGCCACCGTCGAGTCCCACGGGCCCTCGACGTCGTCGAAAACCTCGTCGTGCTCCGGACCGGTGTCGACCGCCCCCGCGGAGTGACGACCGCGCTTGCGGCGCCTTCCGAACATGAACTACCCCTCCGTCTGCGTGCTGGCGAGCACCACGTGCCCGCCGGTCGAGCCATAGCCTCCCGCACCGCGTTCCGTTTCCGGCAACTCGGTGACCTCGCGGAACACCGCGTGCTCGACGCGTTGCACGACGAGCTGGGCGATCCGGTCGCCGCGCGACAGCGCGATCGGCTCCCGCAGATCATGGTTCACGAGGCAAACGCGGATCTCACCGCGGTAGCCCGAGTCGATCGTGCCGGGCGTGTTGACCACGCTCAGCCCCACTCGCGCGGCCAGTCCGGAACGAGGGTGCACGAACCCGGCGTACCCCATCGGGAGCGCGATCGCGACACCGGTGCCGACCACCGCGCGCTCACCTGGTGGAATGACCACGTCCGACGTGGTGACCAGATCGGCGCCCGCGTCGCCGGGACGGGCGTAGGCGGGCACGGGAACCCCCGGATCGAGCCGGGTCAGCAACACCTCGACGCTGGACACGGCGGCCGAGATTACCCTGACGACGTGAGTGAGACTGCCGTGACCGCCACTACGACCTTCCGCGAGCGCCTGTACGTGACGCCGTGGATCTGGCCGCTGCCGCTGCTGGCGGCCGGGCTGCTGGCCGCCGAGGTGCACATGGGCTTCCCCGGTGTGCGGTCCTGGCTGCCGTACGTGATCCTGCTGCCGCTGACGGTCGTGCTGATCGTGCGGATGGGGTCGACGAAGGTCGAGGTGTCCGGCGGTGAGCTGAAGGCCGGTGACGCCCACATCCCGCTGAACCTGCTCGGCGACGTCGAGATCATCGCGCCGGAGGACCGGCGCAAGGCCATGGGCCCGCAGCTCGATCCCGCGGCGTACGTGGTGACCCGCGGCTGGGTGAAGCCGCTCGTACGGGTGACGGTGAACGACCCTGCCGACCCGACGCCCTACTGGATGATCAGCACGCGGCGGCCGGAAGAGCTCGTCGCCGCGATCAAGTCCTGAGAACACAACTGGGCGCCACCCGTGCGGGTGAGCGCCCAGTCTTCTTGTCTGACGTTGTTCCTGACGGACTCAGGCGCAGTCGCGGCAGATGTACACGCCGTTGTTGTCCTCGGCGAGCCTGCTGCGGTGGTGCACCAGGAAGCACTTCGAGCACGTGAACTCGTCGGCCTGCTTGGGCAGGACCTTGAACGTGAGCTCCTCACCGGACAGATCGGCGCCGGGCAGCTCGAAGTTCTCCGCGCTCGCGTCCTCGTCGACGTCCACGACGCCGGACTGCGTCTCGTTCCGCCGGGCCTTCAACTCCTCGAGGGAGTCCTCAGCGAGTTCGTCCGCCTCGCTGCGACGCGGCGCGTCGTAGTCGGTCGCCATCTTCTTCACCCCTGCGGTCTACGGAGACTGTTCGTGTCGCTGGTTAACGCTCCAGCGCCCTCTTTTGTGCCCCACGTCAAGGTGACGTAGGTCTCCCTCACCCGGTGGCAAGCCAACCCCCTAGACGTGACCGTCGGCTTGATCCACATGTGTGCGGAGCGCGCAGAGGGTAGCTCATTGTCCGAGTGACTCGACATCGGGTTACCCCTTACCGACCGGACGGGTGACACAACCTTTCTACGCTGGACCGATACCCTGTGCGCGAGCACCTGAACCCCGGCGTGCAACCTGACGCCGGGCCGGTACCGTCCTGACTGTGAGCAATCAGGCCGGTGCGGTGGGTTACTCCCGCCGAGGCGCGCAACAGCCGGGCAGGGCCTAGGCTGATCACAGGGGACGAAATACGGGGAGGGCTTCGGACGTGGGACCCGCATCGGGAAGCTTGACGCCCTACAAGCGGCGTCGGCCCGTGCCCGCGCTAGTCCTGTTCGCGGTGCTGTTGGTCAGTTCCGTGTTCGTGTGGGTGAAGGTGCTCGGCGCCGCCGGCGACGTGAACGCGGCCATCAGGTGCAACACACCCAGCCATGCCACCACCTCGGCCGATCCAGCCGCCCCGTCGACCCCGGAGCCCCCAGCGCTCGGCACCGTCCTGGAGCACGACGCGCTCGACCGCACCACCCCCGTCCCTGTGGGCGACGTCAACTTCAAGGTCGTCAACGCCTCGACCCAGCGCAACCACGCCAAGGCCGTCGCGACGATGTTCACCGAGCTGGGCCTGAAGCAGGCAGCCGACCCCGGCAACGACCCGATCTACCCAGCAGGCGACATGGGCTGCCGAGGCCAGATCCGCTTCGGAGCCCCCGGCGCGGCGGCGGCCAGGACGGTGTCACTACTCGAACCGTGCCTGGAACTCGTGCGCGACGATCGCCAGGACGCCACCGTCGACATCGCGATCGGCAAGAAGTTCGACGAGGTCAAACCCAACGCCGACGCCCGCAAGGTGCTCGACCAGCTCAAGGAGTGGGCGGAGCAGCAGCCGGAGCAGCAGGGCGGCCAGGCGGCGGCGGCCAGCCCACCGACCCTGAACGCGGACTACCTGGCCGGCGCCCGCGACGTGACCTGCTGACCTACCGCTCACCCGCCACTTCGTCGCACGTGCCGGTTTGATCTTCCGCACGCACGCGACCCCGTTACAGGCAACACCCAGCCGACCGATCGGCCTTGCCGCGCGGACTGGAAGCGAATCCGGGCTTGGCCATCCATTCGCCTGCCGTGGCTTCCACGCTGCCCGCACGACCTCCACGTCGCGCCCACCCCACCGCCCACCCGACGTCATGCCCCCCACGTCAGGCCGCTGCTCACCGGCCCCCTTATGCAAAATACGTTTGCGGACGTCCGCAAACGTATTTTGCATAACCAATATATTAGCGCTGTGACCAGCGGTTATATCTCAACAGCGTTGTAGACATGTCGACAACGCTGCCAACGCAGGGTGACTCAGACCTTGCCGAACCCGGACTCGACCAGAGCGCTGTACATGGCGTCGGCAATCCCCGGCGCCGCCGCGAACGTCGCGTCCTCCCCCAGCTCGGGCGACGACCCAGGCA
Organism: Lentzea nigeriaca; assembly: GCF_016907955.1. Lineage (GTDB taxonomy): Bacteria > Actinomycetota > Actinomycetes > Mycobacteriales > Pseudonocardiaceae > Lentzea > Lentzea nigeriaca. Next base: position 23,284 of record NZ_JAFBCX010000009.1, read on the forward strand.
ACCGCACGACCGCACCGGCCTCCGCGGCGATCAACCCACCGGCGGCCCAGTCCCACCGCCCCAGCGCATGCTCCGCGTAGGCGTCGAGCCGCCCGGCAGCCACCGAACAGAGGTCCAACGAGGCCGCACCGGCCCGCCGCATGTCACGCACCCGCGTCGCCATCCCGGCCCAGGTGTCGGCCTGCCGCTGACGGCGCTCCGGCCGGTACGCGAACCCGTATCCGAGCAGCGACAGCGAGAGGTCAGTGGTCGCGGACACGCGCAACGGCGAGCCGTCCAGGAAGGCGCCGTACCCGCGGGCAGCGGTCCACACGCGCCCGGTCGCCGGCTCCACCACCGCGCCCGCCACCGACTCGCCGTCGAGCTGCGCGGCGATCGACACCGAGTACCAGGGGATGCCGTAGAGGTAGTTGACCGTGCCATCGATGGGATCCACGACCCACGTCAGCCCCTCGACGACCGTGCCGCCCTCCTCCTCGCCGAGCACCGGCTCGCCGGGACGCAACTCGGACAGACGCGTCCGGACGAGTTGTTCTGAAGCACGGTCGGCGGCGGTGACCACGTCCGTCGAGGTGCTTTTGGTGTCGAACGAGACGACGGCGGAAGCGCGCATACGCTGAACAAGAGCGGCTGCTTCCTGTCCGATGGCCGTCGCGATGTCAACGAGTGGCCGGGGGTCGAACAAGACCGGTTCCCTCCTACGTCACTAGCACGGGACTATCGGACATCGTCAGGCTAATGTCTGCGCACCACGTTTTCTGAATCGAAACCAGCTGGATCTAGTAGGAAGGACCACGGGGAATGGGCATCACCCGCGGGTTCGGTGTGGACATCGGCGGCTCCGGCGTCAAGGGCGGCCTTGTCGACCTCGAGGCAGGAGCACTGGACGGCGAACGCATGCGGATCCCCACGCCTCAGCCCTCGACTCCGGACGCGGTCGCCGACGTCGTCGCCGAGATCGTCGAGAAGTTCCAGTGGGAGGGTCCTGTCGGCGTCACGCTGCCCTGCGTGGTCAAGCACGGTGTGGCACTGAGCGCGGCGAACGTGGACAAGGGCTGGATCGACTGCGACGCCCAGACGCTGTTCGCGGAGCGCCTCAAGCGCAAGCCCGAGGACATCGTCGTGATGAACGACGCGGACGCGGCCGGCATCGCGGAGATGTCGTTCGGCGCGGGCGTCGGCAAGGACGGCACGGTGGTGCTGCTGACGTTCGGCACGGGCATCGGCAGCGCCGTGTTCCTCGACGGCAAGCTGGTCCCGAACACGGAGTTCGGTCACCTGCAGGTCGACGGGCACGACGCGGAGAAGCGCGCGGCCGCGTCGGTGAAGGAGGACAAGGGCCTGTCCTGGGAGGAGTGGACGCCGCGGGTCACGCGGTACATCAACGTCCTCGAGGACCTCATCTGGCCCGACCTCATCATCGCCGGCGGCGGTGTGAGCAAGAAGGCGCAGAAGTGGTTGCCGTTGCTCAAGGTGCGTACCGAAGTGGTTGCCGCCGCACTGAAGAACGACGCGGGCATCGTGGGTGCCGCGTGGGCCGCCGCGCACGGCGTTCGCCCATAGTGCCCGTTCGACACCGAAACGTGTCCGACTCGATCTAGCTGCGATAACGCAGGTGAGAGCGCCCCGAACGACCTCGGGGCGCAACACCGAGTCACCGACGTCGTTACAATGGAACGCACACCCGCCAAGCAAGATCGGCGGGGAGATCCCCTGAACTCTGGCGACCGAGGTTTCGCGCCCTCTGGTTTGCCTTGAACGACCGTCGCGAAAGGGCGTACGTGGCAGCCGCAGAAACCGCAACCCGACGCTCCAGCTCCGCCGCGAGCGCCGCCAAGACGACCAAGGCGACCGCGGCCGGCGAGGCCGAGGAGAAGCCGAAGCGCAAGACGACCGCTGCGGCAGCGAAGAAGCCCGCCGCCAAGGCCGCCGGCGCGAAGACCCCGCGCAAGACGGCCGGCAAGGCCGATCCTGCCGCGAAGGGCGCGACCAAGAAGGCGGACGGCGAAGAGCCGGACGACATGGAAGGCGCTCCCGGTGCCGAGGACCTGACCGACGACGTCGAACTCGTCGACGAGCCTCTGGTGGACGAGCCGGAGGAGGCGGAGGACCCCAAGAACGAGGGCGACTTCGTCTGGGACGAGGAGGAGTCCGAGGCCCTGCGCCAGGCGCGCAAGGACGCGGAGCTCACCGCCTCGGCCGACTCCGTCCGCGCCTACCTCAAGCAGATCGGCAAGGTCGCCCTCCTCAACGCCGAAGAGGAGGTCGAGCTCGCCAAGCGCATCGAGGCCGGCCTCTACGCCGCCGAGCGCGTGCGCCGTGCTGAGGAGGAGCAGGAGAAGCTCACCCCGCAGCTGCGCCGCGACCTGCGCTGGATCGTCCGTGACGGCGAGCGCGCCAAGAACCACCTGCTCGAGGCGAACCTGCGTCTCGTCGTGTCGCTGGCCAAGCGCTACACCGGCCGCGGCATGGCGTTCCTGGACCTGATCCAGGAGGGCAACCTGGGTCTGATCCGCGCGGTCGAGAAGTTCGACTACACCAAGGGCTACAAGTTCTCCACGTACGCCACCTGGTGGATCCGTCAGGCGATCACCCGCGCGATGGCCGACCAGGCCCGCACCATCCGCATCCCGGTGCACATGGTCGAGGTCATCAACAAGCTGGGCCGCATCCAGCGCGAGCTGCTGCAGGACCTGGGCCGCGAGCCCACGCCGGAAGAGCTCGCCAAGGAAATGGACATCACGCCGGAGAAGGTGCTGGAGATCCAGCAGTACGCGCGTGAGCCCATCTCGCTGGACCAGACGATCGGCGACGAGGGCGACAGCCAGCTCGGCGACTTCATCGAGGACTCCGAGGCCGTCGTCGCGGTCGACGCCGTCTCGTTCACGCTGCTGCAGGACCAGCTGCAGTCCGTGCTCGCGACGCTGTCCGAGCGCGAGGCGGGCGTCGTCCGGCTGCGCTTCGGCCTCACCGACGGTCAGCCGCGCACGCTGGACGAGATCGGCCAGGTCTACGGCGTCACGCGTGAGCGCATCCGCCAGATCGAGTCCAAGACGATGTCGAAGCTGCGTCACCCGTCGCGCTCGCAGGTTCTGCGCGACTACCTCGACTAGTCCCTACTCGGGTATACGCAGAGATCCCCGCACCGGTTCGGTGCGGGGATCTTTTTGTTCCGGGAGTTTCACGCACGCCGTGACCAGGTGTGATCGGACGCATGCGAAAGATGAGTACCCCTGTACTCATGTGCCGCCTATGTATCCCGCGACACGATCAGTGTGTGGCTGTGCCGGAGGGGTGCACAGGGGCAGTTCCGGAGATCGGAACGAGGGGGCTGAAAACATGGGCAGGTCAGTACTCGAAGGGGCTTTCTCGCTGCTGGACAAGCTGATGGACGAGGGCGAGCTGGGGCTCACGCAACTCGCCGACCGCTGCGAGATGCCGAAGACGACCGTGCACCGCCTTCTGGACCAGATGGAGGTGCTGGGCGCGGTCGAGAACGTACGCGGCCGCTACCGCATCGGCGCGCAGATGTTCCGGCTCGGGCAGGCGTGGGAGCCGGCCCCCGGCATTCTGCGGGTCGCACGGCAGCCGCTGCGCGCGTTGTCCGCGACGATCAGGACGTCGACCATCCTCGCGGTGCCCCGGCGCGACCGGGTGCTCGTCGCCGCGGCGAGCATCGTGCGAGCGGAGGACGTCGCCCGGCTGCGTCCCGGCGCCACGGTTCCGGCGGGCATGGAGTTCGTCAGCGCTCCGGTGCGCACGCCGTCCAGCAGTGTTATCGGCACCGTTTCCGCGGTGCTCGACAGCGGTCGCAGCGCCACGGCAATGAGGGAGGCCGTGGGGCACGCCGCACGGGCGATCAGCGCGGCCCTCGCGAGCTGATCTCCAAGAAGCGCGGCAAAGGCGTGCGATCCGGGATTGTGATCACGGTGCCGCGTCCGAATCGTGGGACGTTCGTGACCTGTTCGCTGCGGGCGGACAAAGGCAACCGATATCACGCTCCCGGTCGCACGCAACCGACCGAACGGCCCGAAGTCGCTGCTCCACCAGCGGGTTTCCGGTTGCGCTCCGTGCGTGTCAAGACGGTGAACCGGTGGCGAACGCAGGTGTGAACCTGCTGCAGACGGGTAAATCGCATAGTGACGCGAGTCGCCACGCACACGGGAACACTGACTATCGGCGAAACGTCTGTCAGAGTGGAGCCAGCGAGCACCGCGCACCAGCCAGGGGCGCCGTGGTCGCAGCTTGGTAAGAGGGCACCGAAACAACAACGTTGCCGGTGCCGGGACGGAGGGAGATTCATCATGACTGCAGCACTCACCCGCCCCGAGTTGACCGCTGCCGACCGCTGCGACCGCTGCGGGGCTGCTGCCCAGGTTCGCGCCGTTCTCCCGTCCGGGGGCGAGCTGCTGTTCTGCGGGCACCACGCCCGCGCACACAGTGAGAAGTTGCGCGAGCTCGCCGCTGAGATTCAGCAGGGCTGATCCACCCCACCTAGCCGCTCGGGGCGGAGATCCTGTCGAGGATCTCCGCCCCCTTCGCTTTGCTAGAGGATGTCGAGCACCGGCTCGAAGGCCAGCTCGGCCGCACCGATCAGCTTCGCGTCGCGACCTAAGGGCGACGTCACGATCTGCGTGCCGCCGACAGCGCGCGACACCAGGCTGCGTTGCTGCACGACAGCGCCCACCGAGTCCACGAGTGACGGCGGCAGCGCCGTGTAGAGATCACCGAGCACGACCAGTTCGGGTCCCAGCACGTTGACGATGTTCGCGAGTCCCAGCGCCAGCCAGTCCGCGAACTCGTCCAGCAACGACGGGTCGTCCAACGCCCTCAGCGCCGCGACGACGGCTCCGCGCGGGGCGTCGTCGGGCAGCCCCAGAGCCCGGCACAGCGCCGGTTCGCCGACCTCGGTCTCCCAGCACCCGTCGCAGCCGCAGTAGCAACGCCGGCCACGCGGGTTCACCACCATGTGCCCGAGCTCGCCGACGTAGCCGCCGGTGCCGCGCAACGGTTGCCCTGACAGGATCACACCGCCGCCGACGCCGACGTCCGCGGAGATGTAGACCATGTCCGAGGACGCTCTGGCCGCGCCGCGCACGTGCTCCGCCAGCGCTCCGAGCTCCGCGTCGTTGCCGACCTGGACCGGCAGCTTCAGCACCGCCTCCAGGCGTTTGCCGAGCGCGACGCCGGTCCAGTGCAGGTTCGGCGCCTCGTGCACATGGCCGTCCGAGCGCCGCACGACACCCGGCACCGACACACCGACCCCGACCGCGGTGACGTCGAGGTCGTCGGCCATGAGGCGCGCCGACTCGACGATGTGCGTGATGACCTCTCCCGGATCACGCGTCCGGTGATGCAGGTTCCAGCTGTCCCGTCCGAGGATCTCCCCGCCGAGGCCGACGAATCCCATCGCCACCTGCTCCACCCGCACGTCGATCGCGATGACGACACCGGCGTGCGGCTGGGGAAGGACGAGCAACGAGGGGCGGCCGGCACCGCTGCGCTGAGCGGGCACGCGTTCGGCCACCACACCGGCTTGGGCGAGGCCGTCCACCAGGGCCTTGATCGTGCTGCGGTTGAGCCCGAGCTCAGCCGCGAGCGACGCCCTGGTGGACGGTCCGGCGACGTGCAGGCGACGCAGCAGCGCCGTCCTGTTGTGCCTGCGGATCTCGTCTGGACGAGTGCCGGACGTAGGTCCTGTCACCTCGTCATCGAGCCGCGTTGGCCGCCCTGCGGCGGGACAACGCGTCGACGCTCGCGGCGAGCAGCAGGACGAGACCGGTCACGATGAACACGACCGCGGCGGGCTGATGGAGCAGGCCCATGCCGTTGCGGATGATCGCGAGCACCGCACCACCGATGACGGCGTCGCGCAGCCGGCCCTTGCCGCCGAACAGCGACGTGCCACCGATGACGGCCGCACCGACCGACATCAGCAGCGTGTCGCCGCCACCGGCGTTCGGGTCGACCGAGCCGACCTTCGACGAGTACACGATCGCACCGATCGCGGCCAGGGATGACGCGATCACAAACACGCTCATGCGGATGCGCTCGACGTTGATACCGGCGCGGCGCGCGGCCTCCTTGTTGCCGCCGACGGCGTAGATGTGCCGGCCGTAGCTGGTGCGGTCGAGCACGAACGTGCCGATCACCAGCAGCACGAGCACCAGCGGCACCACGTAGGGCACGCCCTGGATCACCACGAGGTTGCTCGGCGCCCGGTTGATCGAGAGCGCGTAGGTGATGACTGCCGCCAGCAGCGCGAGGGCGCCGATCTTGATCAGCACCAGCGTCGTGGGCTGGGCCACGAGTCCCCTGCGCAGCCTGGAGAAGTGCCTCGTGAGCACGACCGCCGCGTAACCGCCGACCGCGATGACGAACAACGCCCACGAGCCCACGAAGTTCAGGTTGCCGTTGGCGACGTTGAAGATCGTGTCATCGCGCAAGCCAAGCGTGCCGCCCTGGCCGATGAACTGCAGCACAACACCGGTCCAGACCAGGAACAGCGCCAGGGTCACGACGAACGACGGGATGCCGACCCTCGCGACCAGGAAGCCGGTGATGCAGCCGATGGCCGCGCCGACGCAGACCGCGAGCAGCATCTCCAGCCAGGCGTTCGCCGGGATGCCGACCGCGGCGATGATCAGCGCTACGGCCGAGAGCGCGGTACCCGCCCAGACCTTCATCAGCGCCGAGAGCACGATCGCGAGCACCAGCAGGCCGCAGAACATGTAGAACACCGTGTCGCCCATGCCGCCGAGCAGGTTGCCGTTGTGAATGAGGTGCAGTGCCATCACCGACCCCGTCACACCGGACGCGGTACCGGCCGACAGGTCGATCTCGCCGAGCAGCAGCACGAACACCAGGCCCATCGCGATGATCGTGATGCTGGCGCCCTGCTGGAGCAGGTTGGCGAGGTTGCCGAGGGTGAAGAACGTGTCGGACAACGAGCTGAACACGATGAGCAGCACGACGAGCCCGAGCAGCGCGGGCAGCGAGCCGAGCTCGCCGCCGCGAACCCTGGCCCAGTAGTCGCGCACCGCCTCGCCGGTGGACTGCGACGTCGTGTCGATGCCGAAGTCGGAGATCGCGCCCTGCGGGGTTTCCTGCGCGGGCGTATCGGTGGTGTTGGTCATGCTCGCCTCTTCGGAACTCATCAGATCGTCGCCGCCTCGGGGCGGGCGATGCCCAGGTCACCGGAACGGCCGGCGGTGATCAGCTCGACCACCTGTCCGTGTGTGACGTCCTTCGACCCGACCACTGCCGCCATCCGGCCCAGGTACAGGCACGCGATGCGGTCGGCGACCTCGAACACGTCGTTCATGTTGTGGCTGATCAGGACGACCCCCAGGCCCTGCTCCGCGAGTCGGCGGACCAGGTCGAGCACCTGGCGCGTCTGGGCGACACCGAGTGCCGCGGTGGGCTCGTCGAGCAGCACGACCTTGCTGTTCCACAGCACGGCCTTGGCGATCGCGACGGTTTGGCGCTGACCGCCGGACAGCGAGGAGACCTGCGTTCGCACCGACTTGACCGTACGGACCGACAGCGACGCGAGCGTCTTGCGCGCCGCCTGCTCCATGTCCGTCTCGTCGAGCAGCCCGATCTTGGTGCGCTCACGGCCGAGGAACATGTTCTGGACGATGTCGAGATTGTCGGCCAGCGCGAGGTCCTGGTAGACGACCTCGATCCCGAGCTCCGCGGCGTCGCGCGGGCCCTTGATGTGCACCGGCTCGCCTTCGAACAGGATCTCGCCTGACTCGGCCGGGTGGATGCCCGCGATGCACTTGACCAGCGTCGACTTGCCCGCGCCATTGTCGCCGACGAGCGCGGTGACCTCACCGGGGTTGACGGTGAAGTCGATGTCGTGCAGGACGTGCACGGGACCGAAGCTCTTGTTGATGCCGCGCAGCTCGAGAATCGGCTCGCTCACTGGGGATTCCTCCGTGATTACCACGCGCCGAGGCGGGGTGCGCAGGTTCCGCACCCCGCCATGACGCAAGCGGTCCTACTTGATGCCGAGCTCGGTGCAGGCGGCCTGGGTGTCAGCCACGCAGATGTCCGAGGCCTTGACGAAGCCAGCGTCCACGACGGACTTCACGTTGGCCTTGGTGATCAGCTGGGGCGTCAGCAGCACGGACTTGACGTCGCGGCTGCCCTTGGGGTCCTTCTCCTTCGCGGACGCGAGCGCGTCGGCGGCGGCGGTGTCACCCTTGGCGAGCGCGGCGGCCAGCTTGGCCGCGCCCTCCGCCTCCAGGTTGATCGGCTTGAAGACCGTCATGTACTGGTCACCGCGGAGCACGGCCTGCAGACCGTCCGGGGTGGCGTCCTGACCCGTGACCGGGACCTTGCCGTTCAGGCCGACCTTCTTGAGGATCGTGATCACAGCGCCGGCGAGGCCGTCGTTGGCGGCGACGACGCCGTCGACCTTGCCACCGTTGCTGGTCAGGATCTGCTCGAAGACCTGGCCACCCTTCTGGTTGTCCCAGTTGTCGATCGGCTGGGACTGGACCAGCTTGAGCTTGCCCGAGTCGTACAGCGGCTTGAGGACCTTCTCCTGGCCCTGGTGGAACAGGGTGGCGTTGTTGTCCGTCGGCGCGCCCTCGATCTCGATGACGTTCGCGCCCTGCGGCTTCTCCTTCATCGCGTCGGCGAAGCCCTGGCCCTGCAGCTCGCCGACCTTCACGTTGTCGAACGACACGTAGTAGGACGAGGTGCCACCGAGGTTCAGGCGGTCGTAGTCGATGACCTGGATGCCCTGCGCCTGGGCCTTCTTGGCCACAGAGGCGCCGACCTCGCTGTTGGGCGTCGCGATGATCAGGACCTTGACGCCGGCGTTGATCATGCCGTCGGCCAGGGTGCTGAACTTCTGGACGTCGCCCTGTGCGTTCTGGATGTCGGGGTCGAGCCCCTCCTTCTTCAGAGCCGCCTCGAGCAGCGGCTTGTCGAAGCCCTCCCAGCGGGCGGAGGAGGCGGTCTCGGGCAGGATCACGCCAACCTTCGGGCCACCGCCGCTGCCAGAGTTCGTTTTGGTGCTTCCTCCACCGGAGGACGTGTTGGCGCCACACGCCGAGACCGCCAGGGCGAGGCCCGCGGCAACGGCGATGGAAGCGAGGCTCTTGCTGCGCATCCGCCATCCCTTTCACTGCGCTGTGTCACAGAGAATGTTGTGGCGCACAACGTATGCCCGACATATGCGTGACCGGAACCACACTGGATCGATTAAGTCGCAACGATGCGGTAACCGTGGCGAAATTTAGTCACCCAGAGTTGTGGGGACGTAACCACGGCGCAACAACGCTTGCGACCATTCGGCGTACAACGTCTATCTGCGGCGGACTCTCCCGATCGGCGAAGAGCAAGTGCCCGGTGCCGATGAGCATCGGCGCCACACTGTCGGCATCGAGATCACCCACGCGGCCCAGTTCGCGCTCACGCTCCAGGTAGTCCTTGATCATGATCGCGGCCTCGGTCAGCACCGGAACACCGGCGGGCCACGTCTCGCGCAGCCGCCGGCGCAGGTCGTCCCGGAACGTCACGAGCGCGACCATCGCGACCGCGGCCGAGCCGAAGACCGCGGCGATCGCCTCGGCGAGGTTGTCCACGACGGATCCGGTGCCCGCGGCCCGCAGGAGGGCCTCCGCCCGCGCGTCCATCTGGTCGACGCGGTCGAGGATGAATTCCGCGAGGAACGCGTCGAAGTCGTCGAAGTGCCGGTGCAGCACCCCCTTGGCCACGCCCGCCTCGGTCGTCACCGCACGGCTGGTGAGCGCACTTGGCCCACCCTCGACCAGGAGCCGCTCCGCAGCATCGAACAGCTGTTCCCGCACGTCGCGTAGGTGCACACCGGTGGGCACGCCGATTTCTCCTAGCTCAAGTGGGCGCTTGCCCACTATGGTGGGCACATGCCCACTTTAGCCAACGAACCAGAGCCGGAGAAGGTCGACAAGCAGCTCGCCGAACGGCTGGCCAAGTCGTTCGGAACGGGCGCGGCCCGCTACGACCGCACCCGGCCTCCCTACCCCGACGAGCTGGTGGAACGCGCCGTCACCGCCAGCCCAGGCCCACGCGTCGTCGAGGTCGGCTGCGGCACCGGCACGCTGTCCCGCCAGCTGATCGCCGCCGGATGCGAGGTCATCGGCGTCGAACACGACGAACTCATGGCCGGGTTCGCCCGCGAGACGGGCGTACAGGTCGAGGTGTCGAAGTTCGAGACCTGGGATCCCGCCGGCCGCGAGTTCGACGCCGTCGTCGCCGGCCAGTCCTGGCACTGGGTCGATCCCGAACAGGGCCCACGTCAGGCCGCGCGAGTGCTACGACCCGGTGGCGTGTTCATCGCGCTGTGGCACGTGTTCTCGACGCCGGACTCGGTCGCACAGGCGCTCGCCGACACCTATCAGCGAATCGCGCCCGACACGACGTTCCGCGTCGGCCACTCTCGCGAGGAAGCGCTGAAGTTCTACCAGTGGGGCTGCGAGCGCACCGCCGAGAAGTTCGTCGCCACCGGCGAGTTCTCGGAACTCGGCCAGTGGAGCACCGACTGGGACAAGACCTACACGACTGCCGAGTACGTCGACCTGATCCTCACGATGAGCCCCATCGCCCTGCTCACCAGGGAACAGACCGCCGAACTCCTGGACGGCGTCCGCACCGCGGTCGACGCAGTCGGAGGCAGTTTCACCTCGAACTACAAAACCCTCGCCGTAGCCGTCACCCGCAACTGATATATCGCATATCAGCTTGCCGCCCACCCGCCAAGGCGGATGCAAAAAACGTTTGCGGACGAAGTCAAAAGACTCATTGCAAAGGTCAGCACTTGCTCTAGCAGGGGTTTTCCATCTGGGGTGTCCTACCAGGAGCGCAGGGTGGCGATGCGTTCCTCGAGCTGCTCGATGCTGGCCATCGCGGTCGGCGGCCCTCCGCAGTACTCGCGCAGCTGGTTGTGGATCTTGCCGTGCGGCTTCTTCGTGCGGTGGTGGTGCATGGCGACGAGGGTGTTGAGCTCCTTGCGGAGTGAGGCGAGGCGTTCCTGCACGCTGGCAGGCCTCGCCTCCCGTACCGCCACCTCGGGCTTGGGCCGCTTGGCCGCGGACGCGAGCTGCTCCTCCTGCCGCTGCAGCAGCAGGGTGCGCACCTGGTCGGGCTCGAGGAGCCCCGGCAGACCCAGGTACTCCTGCTCCTCCTCCGAGCCCGCGAACGTCGGCGTGCCGAACGAGGCCCCGTCGAAGATCACCTGGTCGAGCTCGGCCGTGGTGCCCAGGGCGGTGAAGGCTCGTTCGTCCTCGCCCGGCTCGTCCTTGGCCTGGTTCGCGGCCGCGAGCAGCTCGTCGTCCCAGCCGTCCTTCTCACGGTGCGGCTTGCCCAGCACGTGGTCACGCTCGGCCTCCAGCTCGGACGCGAGCTGCAGCAGCACGGGCACCGACGGCAGGAACACCGAGGCAGTCTCGCCGGGCTTGCGGGCACGAACGAAGCGTCCGATGGCCTGGGCGAAGAAGAGCGGTGTCGACGACGACGTCGCGTACACGCCGACGGCGAGACGCGGCACGTCGACGCCCTCGGACACCATCCGGACGGCGATCATCCAGCGTTCGTTCGTCGCGGCGAACTCGGCGATCTTGCCGGAGGCCTTCGGGTCGTCCGAGAGGACGAGCGTCGGGATGTGGCCCGTGACGCGCTGGAGGACCTGTGCGTAGGCCTTCGCGGTCTCCTGGTCGGTCGCGATCACCAGGCCACCGGCATCCGGCAGGCCGTTCTCGCGCTTCTGGGTCAGTCGCTGGTCGGCGGCGCGCAGGACGGAGGCCATCCAGTCGCCCGCGGGGTCCAGGGCCGTGCGCCACGCGCGGGTGGTCTGCTCCTGGGTCAGCGGCTCACCCAGCCGCGCCGTGAACTCCTCGCCCGCGCTGGTCCGCCACGACGCCTCGCCCGAGTACGCCAGGAACAACACCGGCCGGACGACGCCGTCGCGCAACGCGTCGGAGTACCCGTAGGTGTGATCTGCCTTGGACGTCTTGAAGCCGCCGGGGCCCTCTTCATAGGTGACGAACGGGATCGGCGAGTCGTCCGAACGGAACGGCGTACCGGTGAGGCACAGCCGGCGGACCGCGGGCGTGAACGCCTCGCGGATCGCCTCACCCCACGACTTGGCGTCACCGCCGTGGTGGACCTCGTCGAGCAGCACCAGCGTCTTGCGGTTCTCGGTGCGCACCCTGTGCAGTGTCGGATGGGCGGCGACCTGCGCGTATGTCACGGCCACGCCGTGGTAGTCGCGGGAGGTCATCGCGTTGGTGTTGCGGAAGTTCGAGTCGATGTGGATGCCCTGCTCGGCGGCGGCCTTCGCCCACTGGTGCTTGAGGTGCTCGGTGGGCGTGACGATCGTGACGGCCTCGATCGTCCGGTCGGCCAGTAGCTCGGCGGCGACGCGCAGTCCGAAGGTCGTCTTACCCGCGCCCGGTGTCGCGACGGCGAGGAAGTCCTGCGGCTTGGCGGCCAGGTACTTGGTCAGCGCTCGGCGCTGCCATGCCCGCAGCGGTCGCATTGCTGCTGTCGCTGTCACGAGACGTGTTTCTCCTCATTTGTGCAGGTCGGACATGGCTTGGACATGCAACTGCCCTCAGGCAGACCGTTGCCGAGGGCACCGTGACTCTACCTGTTCACGGCGCCGATGCCGCGAAACGTGGCTGCATGCACCATGCTTGTCCCTGCGATGGGTGCGCCTACCGACAACGACGCACGCAGGTCCGGCCGCAAGGGGCCGCTGCGTCTACTCGCGCGCACGCTGTCGAAGGCGTGGCAGGGCAACATCTTCTCAGAAGCGGCCGAGGCGGCGTTCTGGCAGACGCTGTCGTTCCCGCCACTCCTGCTCGGTGTGCTGGGCGCGATGGGCTACCTCGGCGACTGGTTCGGTCCCGAGGTGGTGGAGGCCGTCCAGGAGAAGATCATCGGGTTCACCCGCACGATCTTCAGCGCGGACGTGGTCAACGGCGTGATCGCGCCCACGGTCGCGGAGATACTCAGCACCGGCAAGGGCGAGATCGTCTCCGTCGGCTTCCTGATCTCGCTGTGGGCGGGGTCGTCGGCGATGTCGTCGTTCGTCGACGCGATCACCGTGGCCCACGGTCAGTACGGCGTGCGCAACGAGCTGTGGCAGCGGATCTTCGCCCTGCTGCTCTACCTGGTCTCGCTCGTGGCCCTCGTGGTCGGTCTGCCGGTGCTGGCGCTGGGCCCGGACATCCTGCCGCAGTTCTTCCCGACGTCCTGGCAGCCCTACATCACGACGTGGGTGGGACGCTTCTACTACCCCGGCGTAGCGCTGCTGCTCGTGCTGTCGTTGTCGATGCTCTACAAGCTCGCCCTGCCGCGGAAACTGCCGTACCACCGCGTGCTGCCCGGCGCGATCCTCGCGATGGCCGTGTTCATCCTGTCGTCCATCGGCCTGCGCCTGTACATCCAGTGGATCACCACCACCGGGTACACCTACGGCGCGCTCGCGACCCCGATCGCGTTCCTGCTCTTCGTGTTCTTCATCGGCCTGGCGATCACCATCGGCGCGTACTTCAACAGCGCCATCCAGGACGAGTGGCCGGCCAAGATGACCCGGCGCCAGCGCCGCCGCTGGCGCCGTCTGGAGATGGAACGCGCCGCGTCCCGCATCCGCTCCGAGAGCGCCGCGCCCGCACAGGAGACGAACAACGACAGCTACTCGGCGTCGTCGCCCGCTGACACGCAGCTGACGGCACCGCTCAAGATCCAGGACCCGCGGCCGTCACCGGAGGAGGAAAAACAGCGGAGGTAGCCGAAGCCGCCCCCGCTGCTCGTCTCACGGCTTACTCGCCGCCACCACCGGCAGGCAGGTTGTCGTAGATCTTCTTGCACTCCGGGCACACCGGCGAACCGGGCTTCGGCGACCGCGTCACCGGGAAGACCTCGCCGCACAGCGCGACCACGTGCGTTCCCATCACGGCGCTCTCGGCGATCTTCGCCTTGCGGACGTAGTGGAACATCTTCGGGGCGTCGTCCCCGGTGTGGTCGGTGCCTTCCGGCCGTACGTCGACCTCGGGGAGAGTCTGGGTGCTCACCCGCCCAGGGTACCTGGGATGATGTCCCCTCGTGACCACGCTGCAGATCGCCGAGGAAGTAGCCGCCGCACTGGCCGAGAACCGGCCCGTCGTCGCTCTTGAGAGCACCATCCTGTCCCACGGGCTGCCCGCCCCGCGCAACCTGGCCGTCGCCGCACGCCTGGAGAAGGTCGTCCGCGAGGCAGGTGCCGTGCCCGCGACGATCGCCGTGCTCGACGGTGTTCCGCACATCGGCCTCTCCGAAGCCCAGCTCGACCGCGTCTGCACGTCGGGTGACCTGGCCAAACTGTCGTTGCGCGATCTCGGTGCCGCCTACGCCCTGCGCCGCAGCGGCGCGACGACCGTGGCGTCCACCACCGCACTCGCGCACCAGGCCGGCATCCGCGTGTTCGCGACCGGCGGCCTCGGCGGAGTGCACCGAGGCGCGCGCGAGACGTGGGACGTGTCCGCGGACCTGGACGTGGTGGCGACCACCCCGGTCCTGATCGTCTGCTCGGGCGTGAAGTCGATCCTGGACATGGGCGCGACCCTCGAGGTCCTCGAAACCCGCTCGGTGCCGGTGATCGGCTACCAGACCTCGCGCTTCCCCGCCTTCTACCGCCGCGAGTCGGAGTTCGACGTGCCGTGGCGCGTCGAGAACCCGGCGGAGGCCGCGGCGGTCTTCGCCGAGGGCGGCCGCGGCATGCTCCTGGCGAACCCGATCCCGGCCGCCTACGAGATGGACGCGGCCCTGCACGACCGCCTCCTCGCCGAGGGCCTGCAGAAGCTCGTCGACCAGGACGTCCGCGGCAAGGACGTCAGCCCGGTCCTGCTGGAGCACTTCCACACCGCGAGCGCCGGCGTGAGCCTCGACGCCAACGAGGAGCTCGTCGTCAACAACGCCTCCGTCGCCTCGAAGGTCGCCGTGGAGCTCTTCCGATGAGGCCAGTTGTCGTGGTGGGCGATGCCGGCTTGGACGTCGTCGCCCGGCACACCGGCCCCATCGCCCACGGCGGCGACGTCCGCGCCAAGGTGACGATCGAGCCAGGCGGCGCGGGCGCCAACACCGCCGTCTGGCTCGCCGCGTGCGGCGCTTCCCCGGTCCTGGTAGCCCGGGTAGGCGCCGACTCGGCCGGGCGCCAGGTGCACGCCGAGCTGACCTCCGCAGGGGTCCAGTGCGCCTTCGCCGTCGACCCGGACCTCGCGACCTGCTGCGTGGTCGTCCTGGTCGACGAGAACGGCCAGCGCTCGATGCTCCCGGACCGAGGCGCCAACGCCCGCTTCTCTCCCGCCGATCTGGATCCCGGCCTGCTTGCCGCCGCGCATGGCCACCTGCACCTCTCCGGCTATGTGCTGCTGGACTCCACCTCGCGCCCCGCGGGCCTGGCAGCCCTGGAAGCCGCCCGCAACGCCGGTTGGACGACGTCGGTGGATCCCCAGGCGGCGGTGCTGATCCACTCCGCTGAGGCCTTCATGAACGACGTGCGCGGCGTTGACATCCTCATGCCCAATGCCGACGAACTGATGGCCCTGACCGGCTCATCCGACCCCGCCGCGGCCAAGACCCTGCTGACCCACGTCGGCGCTGTCGTGGTGACCACGGGCCCCGACGGCGCATCGTGGGTGGACGCCGACGAGATCATCTCGGTTCCCGCTGAAGTCACCGAGTGTGTCGACTCAACAGGCGCCGGCGACGCCTTCGACGCCGGCTTCCTGGCGGCCTGGCTCGCAGGCGCGTCCAAGCACGACGCCCTCCTCGGCGGTGTCCGCGCCGGCTCTCGCGCCGTCAGCGTCGTAGGCGCCCAACCACCGCGCTAAACCACCCCTGAGGCCAACACCGACCGCGTTGTTAACCGGTCCCAGCGGCCACGCCGCATGCAAAAAACGTTTGCGGACGAAGTCAAAAGACTCATTGCAAAGGTGGCGAGGCACGTCGGCCTTTGCAACGAGTCTTTTGCGGACGAAGTCAAAGGAGTCATTGCTAAGGGTGAGGCATGCGGCGGCGCGGTCGGTGAGCGGGCTGGCGGCCGGTCAGCCGTCGATGACCGTGGTGCTCTTGGGTGCGATCGCGCGGCGCTCCACCTCGTAGCGGTTGGCCTTCTCGGCCTTGCGCGGCGGGCGGTCGTTGGCGATCAGGACGGCCATCCACGGCAGCGGCACGGACAGCACGATGAAGAAGAGTGCGAGCCACCACGTGTGGGCGAAGAGAGCCGCGAGGATGAGGCACGGGAAGCGCAGGCTCATCATGATCGCGTACTTGCGGCGCCGGGCGGCGTGCTGTTCCTCGTAGGACGGGGCCGCCTCGGTGATCAACACCGGGGTGTCGTTCCGGTCGGGACTGCTCACGACACCACCTCCACGTGCCAATGGTCCCACGTCCGAGTGACGGTGGGGACACCTGGTCGGCGGTTAACATCCGCAAGTGGTCGCCCTTGATCGCCTCGTGGACGTGCTCGGCAGTCTGGGCACGCATCTGGCGTGCGCACCGCGAGGTCGGGACGTCGAGCTACGTGGGGTTGCCCTCCATGATCCGGCGGAAAACACGCCGGCAGCCGCGGGAGACGTTCTGCTCGGGCTGGGCACGCCGTCGGTCGCCGCCGCGGCGCGTCTCGTGTCCTCGACGGTGGCCTCAGCTGTGGTGTTGCACGGCAAACCGCCGCTCGACGAGCGTGTTGTCGTCGCCGCGAGGAAGTCCGGCGCGGCGGTGCTGCTCGTGGACCCGTCGGTGCCGTGGGGTCAGCTCGCGAACGTCACACAGACGTTGGTCAACGGCGGCACTCGCACCGGTGACCTGTTCGGCCTTGCCGACGTGATCGCTGGTGTGGTCGGCGGGCCGGTGACGATCGAGGACCAGCAGTCGCGCGTGCTCGCGTACTCCTATCGTCAGGAGGACGTCGACCCGGTGCGCGTCCAGACCATCCTCGGCCGTCGTGTGCCGGAGGAGGCCCGGCGTGCGCTCGACGAGTTCGGTGTGTTCACGCACCTTGCTTCGTCCGACGAACCGATCTTCGTCCCCAAGCTGACGCCGCAGCTGGGCAACCGGCTCGTCGCCGCCGTGCGCGCGGGCCGTGAGCTGCTGGGAAGCGTGTGGGTGGAGGTGACGGGGCCGGTTGATGCCGCACGGTCGGCGGCGTTGGTCGACGGCGCGCGCACGGCGGCGTTGCACCTGCTCAGGTCGCGGGCGTCGACGGACCTCGAACGCCAGGCCGAGGCGGACCTGGTGATCAGGTTGCTCGAACATCCCGAGTCCTCCGACGTTGCCCGGCTCGGGCTGCCGTCCGCGGACCTGCGTGTGATCGCTGTCCAGGCCCACGCCGGCGAGGGTGAGCACGGTGCGGCGGTGCTGGCGTTCCAACGGGCGACCGCGGGGTTCGGCTGGTCGAGGCCTGGGCGGAGCGCGTTGTTCGGCAACGTCCTCTACACGGTCATCCCGGCCGCCGACGATGCCGTCGAGTGGGTGCGCTCGCTGGTTCGCGAACTGCCCGCCGAGGCCACGGTACTGGCAGGGATCGGCGGGCCGGCGGAGGCGACGCAGCTGCCGACGTCACGGCAGGAAGCCGACGAATGTCTCGCCCTTTCCACGGGTGCGCCGGTGGTGTACGACGACGCCTGGGCACGGGTTCTGCTGCATCGGCTCGCTGCCGTGGCCGACGCTGGACGTCTTCCGACGCGCGGGCCGATATCCAATATATTGCGCTACGACGCCGAGTACGGGACGCAGTATGCGGCAACGTTGAAGGCGTGGCTCGCGGCCCAAGGCGATGTGCGGGCAGCGGCACGGGAGCTCAACGTGCACCCGAACACGTTGCGGTACCGGATGCAGAAGATGGCCGAAGTGACGCCACTCCCCCTCGACGATCCCGATCAACGACTCGCCATGGCCATCGCGCTCTCGATCACGCGCACGTGAAAACATGTGCTCTCGTGCACCCCGATCTCTCCGTTGACCTGTGCGGCCGTCTGCGCGACGCCTTCCTGAACGCCGGCTACACCGCGGACGGCGTCGTCGATGCTCTCGGCCCGCAGGCCCACGCCGCACTCGGCCGTGGCGAGCCCGAGCCCGCCCGCCGCGCCAGCAGGGACGCCGGGACGCTCGGCACGTTGATCCGTCTGTTCCTGCTGGGCGACCAGGAGCCTGAACAGGACGTCCGCAAGGCACTCGACGGAGTCGACATCGACGATGCCGTCACCAACGAGATCCTCACCAAGGACCTCAGGGCGGGCCTCGACGTGCGGCCGTACGAGGACAACTGGTGGGTCATCGCCGACCTCGACTCCGACCTGCGCGGCGGAGCGGTCCCCGAGGACCACGTGCTCGGCGTCGGCCATGCCTCCATCAGCCTCGCCCGCGCCACCAGGCGCACCCCGGTCGGCACGCTCCTCGACCTCGGCACCGGTTGCGGCGTCCAGGCTCTGCACGCCAGCAAGCACGCAGAACGCATCACCGCGACCGACCTGTCCGAGCGTGCGCTGAGGCTCGCGCAGGGCACGTTCCGCATCAACGACCTCGACGTCGAGACGCTGCGGGGCGAGTGGTTCGGCCCGGTCCGCAACCGGCGGTTCGACCAGGTCGTGTGCAACCCGCCGTTCGTCGTCGGCCCGCCGCGCGTCGACTACGTCTACCGCGACTCGGGCCTCGGCGGTGACGACGCGTCGGCGCTGGTCATCCGGCAGTTGCCGGCGTTCCTCAACGAAGGTGGCGTCGGCCAGCTGCTCGCGTCGTGGCTGCACCGCAAGGGCGAGGACTGGGCCGAGCGCGTCTCGGGCTGGCTGCCGCGCGGCGGGCTGGACGCGTGGTTCGTGCAACGCGACATCGCCGAGCCCGCCCTGTACGTCGGCACGTGGCTCAAGGACGCGGGGGTCGACCCGCGCAGCCCCGAGGGTCAGCAGAAGGCGGCAGCCTGGCTCGACTGGTTCGAGGAGAACCAGGTCGAAGGCGTCGGCTTCGGGTATGTGACGCTGCGGCGCACCGACGAGATGCACTCCGAGGTCGTGTGTGAAGACCTTCGCCACGCCTACGACGACCCGCTGGGTCCGGAGGCGGCGCGGTGGCTCGACAACGTCACGTGGCTGCGTGCGAACTCCGACCTGCTGAGTCAGCGGTTCCGGGTCGCGGACACCGTGCTGCTCGAAGAGGTGTCCGAGCCGAGCGACGAGGGCTGGCGCAAGGTCGTGGCACGGCTGCACCGCACCGACGGGCCCGGCTGGCAGCACGAGGTCGACGAGGCGACCGCGAAGCTAGTGGCCGGGTGCACGGGTGCGCTGCCGTTGGAAGACCTGCTCTCACTGCTCGAGTTCGCTTACGGAGAAATCGATGCAGAAGCGGCGTTGCCCATCGTGCGTGATCTCATCCGACACGGAATGTTGATTCCGGCGTGAAAGCTGTTGTGGCGCGCGTCACAGAGGCGAGCGTAGAAGTCGAAGGGGAGATCGTCGGCGCGATCGACGAACCCGGATTGCTGGTGCTGCTCGGCGTCCACCACGACGACACGGCCGAGCACGCCCGCAAAATGGCCCAGAAGCTGCACGGGCTGCGCATCCTCGACGACGAGCAGTCATGTGAGTCGACCGGTGCTCCGCTGCTGGTCGTCAGCCAGTTCACGCTCTACGGCGACACCCGCAAGGGCCGCCGCCCGTCCTGGACGGCGGCCGCGCGCCCCGAGCACGCGGAACCCTTGGTGAACGCCGTCGTGCAGGAACTACTCCAAAAGGGCGCGCGCGTCGAAACGGGACGATTCAGGGCGATGATGAAGGTACGGAGCGTGAACGACGGCCCGTTCACCGTGCTCGTCGAGGTCTGACTAAACGGTTCTCAGCCAATCCTCAGATTAGTCGCGCAACCGCTGTGACAGCGGTGACGTCTTCAGGTCAGGAAGTCGGGAACGAATTCGGAATCGTCTTCGTTACCCAGGTATCAGCCAGCTAGCGATGGGATCCCGAGCGGGCCCGCCGCAACCGGCAACCAGGGCGCAGCGCCGCGCCGCCTTGACCGCCACGCGCGACTGTCCTGACCGACAGCAGCGTCGCCCGCAGCAGGGGGAGGGAGATCCATGACCGTCACGAGGATCTCCGACCGTGAAGTCGGAGAGAACACGCCTGTCGTCGACCACGACCTCGACGCCCAGGGGCCAGCAGCCGATCTGGTTCGAGTCTACCTGAACGGAATCGGCAAGACCGCGCTGCTCACCGCCGAGGAGGAGGTGGAGCTCGCCAAGCGCATCGAGGCCGGTGTGTTCGCGCAGTACGTCATGGAGACGGCCAAGCGCCTCACGCCCACCCGCCGCGAAGAGCTGGGGGAGCTCGTCCGCGACGGCCGCCGCGCCAAGGACCACCTGCTCAAGGCCAACCTGCGCCTCGTCGTATCGCTCGCCAAGCGCTACACCGGCCGCGGCATGCCGCTGCTGGACCTGATCCAGGAAGGCAACCTGGGTCTGATCCGCGCGGTCGAGAAGTTCGACTACACCAAGGGCTTCAAGTTCTCGACCTACGCGACGTGGTGGATCCGTCAGGCCATCACCCGTGGCATGGCCGACCAGGGCCGCACCATCCGCCTCCCCGTCCACCTCGTCGAGCAGGTGAACAAGCTCGCGCGGATCAAGCGCGACCTGCACCAGACGCTCGGCCGCGAGGCGACGAACGAGGAGCTCGCGAAGGAGTCGGGCCTGTCCGTCGACAAGGTCGCCGACCTGCTCGACCACGCTCGTGACCCGGTATCGCTCGACATGCCGGTCGGCACCGAAGAGGACGCTCCCCTCGGTGACTTCATCGAGGACTCGGACGCCACCGACGCCGAGAGCGCCGTCATCTCCGGCCTGCTGCAGGACGACCTGCGCCGCGTGCTGGCGACCCTCGAACCGCGCGAGCAGGCTGTGATCCGGCTGCGCTACGGCCTCGAGGACGGTCAGCCCCGCACGCTGGACCAGATCGGCAAGCGGTTCGGGTTGTCGCGGGAGCGGGTGCGGCAGATCGAGCGCGAGGTCATGTCGAAGCTGCGGCAGGGCGAACGCGCCGCGAAGCTGCGTGCGTACGCCTCGTAGTCACGGTCAGGTTTCACCTGTCCGGCAGTATTGACTTGTGACTCAACTCACGGCACGGTCGGGCGTTACCAGAGCCACGCGACGCCCGTCGAGAGTCGGAAGTCGCACACGAAGGAAGGTCGGGGCAGCCGGGGGCTGCCCCGGCCTTCCGTGCTTTTGACCACGGTGGTCAGGGATCACATCAGAACGCCCGATTGATGGCGGTACGGTTTTCTGATCCGAACTGCACACCGTTGGAGTTGTGTACGCCGTGCCCACCACTTTCGAGTACACCGACGTCCTTCCGCTCGCGAAGGACACCGAGACCGAGTACCGCCTCGTCACGTCGGACGGGGTGAAGCTGATCGAGGCCGGTGACCGCAAGTTCCTCGAGATCGCGCCCGAGACGCTGACGTTGCTCGCGAAGGAAGCGATCCGTGACATCCAGCACCTGCTGCGTCCATCGCACCTCGCCCAGCTGCGCAAGATCATCGACGACCCGGAGGCGTCGGGCAACGACCGCTTCGTCGCGATGGACCTGCTGCGCAACGCCGCCATCTCGTCGGGCGGTGTGCTGCCGATGTGCCAGGACACCGGCACGGCGATCATCATGGGCAAGCGCTCGGAGACCGTCCTGACCGGCGGCAACGACGAGCAGGCCCTCGCCCGCGGCGTCTTCGAGGCCTACCAGGAGCTCAACCTGCGCTACTCGCAAATGGCGCCGGTGACGTTCTGGGACGAGAAGAACACCGGCACGAACCTGCCCGCACAGATCGAGGTCTTCCACAAGCCCGGCCAGGAGCCCGTGTACGAGTTCCTGTTCATGGCCAAGGGCGGCGGCAGCGCGAACAAGACGTTCCTCTACCAGGAGACCAAGGCGCTGCTGAACCCGAAGCGCCTCGCGTCGTTCCTCGACGAGAAGCTGCGCTCGCTCGGCACCGCGGCCTGCCCGCCGTACCACCTGGCGGTCGTCGTCGGCGGTCTGTCCGCAGAGCAGAACCTCAAGGTCGCGAAGCTCGCCTCGGCCCGATACCTGGACACCCTGCCCACCGAGGGCTCGCCGCTGGGCCACGCGTTCCGCGACACGGATCTCGAGCAGCAGGTCCTGGAACTGACCCGCAACTTCGGCATCGGCGCCCAGTTCGGCGGCAAGTACTTCTGCCACGATGTCCGCGTCATCCGGCTCCCCCGCCACGGTGCCTCCTGCCCGGTCGGCGTCGCCGTGTCGTGCTCGGCGGACCGCCAGGCCAAGGCCCGCATCACGCCCGAGGGCGTGTTCCTGGAGCAACTGGAGCGCGACCCGGCCCAGTTCCTGCCCGAGGTGCAGGGCGAGGACCTGTCCGACGAGGTCGTCCGCATCGACCTGACCCGCCCGATGTCGGAGATCCGCGAGGTCCTCACCAAGCTCCCGGTGAAGACCCGCGTCTCGCTGACCGGCCCGCTGGTCGTGGCCCGCGACATCGCGCACGCCAAGATCAAGGAACGTCTCGACGCCGGCGAGGAGATGCCGCAGTACCTCAAGGACCACCCGGTCTACTACGCGGGCCCGGCCAAGACCCCGGAGGGTTACGCCTCCGGATCGTTCGGCCCGACCACCGCCGGCCGCATGGACTCCTACGTCGAGCAGTTCCAGGCCGCGGGCGGCTCGCTGGTGATGCTCGCCAAGGGCAACCGCTCCAAGCAGGTCACCAACGCCTGCGCGTCGCACGGCGGCTTCTACCTGGGCTCGATCGGCGGCCCGGCGGCGCGCCTGGCCCAGGACTGCATCCGCAAGGTCGAGGTCCTCGAGTACCCCGAGCTCGGCATGGAAGCGGTGTGGAAGATCGAGGTCGAGGACTTCCCCGCCTTCGTCGTCGTCGATGACAAGGGCAACGACTTCTTCGCCGAGACGTCCGCTCCGACGCTGCAGATCAGCTTCCGCCGCTGACCACCGACACAGCCGGGCCAGCTGATATATCGGTTGGCTCGGCTGTCGCGTTTACGGGCCTTAGCAATGACTCTTTTGACGACGTCGTCAAAAGAGTCATTGCTAAGGAGCAGGTCAGCCAGGAGCCAGTCAAGAGCGGCTGGGGCGAGGTTCAGAACTGATATGTGGCCGTCGTGCGGGGTCAGCCGGAGTTCGGCGCCGGGAATGCGGGAGGCGAGCCACCGGCTGTGGGCGGCCGGGGCCGTACCGTCGCGGTCGCCGTGCAGCAGCAGGGTGGGCGCGCTGATGGACGCCGGGTCGAAACCCCACGGCGCGACGTGGGCGAGGTCGTCGTCGATCAGTGGACCTGGGCCGTTGGCCAGCGCGGGTTCGACGACCTGATGTCCAGCGCGTCGGCGATATGCGATATATCGGCTGCTGCCGACGTCAGCGTCCGGTCAGGCACCGCGGTCGACGTACCGTAGCCGGGGCGGTCGTAGGAGAACCAGCGCACGCCCGGACGGAACAGCGGTTTCCGGTGGCAGGCCGAGGGTGGGCGTGCCGTGGTGCCAGAACACCGGCACACCGTCCCCTACGTCGTACACGTGCAGTACGCGAGCCCCCAGGCGGAGATCCATATATCAGCCGGTCTCCTCGCGGGACTCCAGGACCAGGCGGCGGTTGCCGAGGGGCGCGGACAGGCGCACGGTCAGCGGTACCTGGCGGATCTCCTGGGTGCACACCATGCCCGGAGGCTGCTTGGTGATCGTGATCAGCGTGATCTGCACGAGATCGGCGGACTGGCCGGACACCTCCGCACGTGCCTCCTTGCAGCCGCCGCCCATGCCGAAGACTTCGATGTCACGACCGTCGCCGAAGACGTAGACCTCGTCGCGGTAGGTGTCTGACAACGATGTCGTGTCGACCTTCTCCTTGGGCACCGGCGTCACGTTGGGCGGCACGACCGGCTTCTCCTCCGAGATCGAGACCGGTGGCTGGACCGGAGCGCTCGGGTTCGTGCCGGATGAAGCGGTGGAGCCGGGCGTGGACGTGCCCGTCGTGGGAACGCCGCTGGACGAGCCGGGCGCGCCGGACTGCGTGCCGGACGAGCACCCGGCGAGCACGGCGACGAGAGCAACGGCAGCGACGACGTGTCTCATGCGCACCATCCTTGCAAACCAGGCCAAGGGGCCAGATGAAGAAGATGCCCGGCCGGCGGGGCAGAAGCCGACCGGGCACCGTGGGGAGGAGGGTCTACTTCTGCTCCTGCCGCGACGTCAGCGCTACAGTCCGCTCACCAAGGGGCTCCGCGAGCTTCACCGTCAGCGGTGGGAAGCGGATGTCCATCGTGCACGCCTGCTTGCTCAGCGGGAGTGTCTCGACGAGCTCGATCTTCACCACTGATGCCGACTGCTCCAGCACGGACGCGCTGACCTTTCCGCACCCGCCCTCCTGGGCGATGACACCGACGGTCTTCCCGTCGTCCTGTGTCCACACCGTCCGGGGGTACTCCGACGACAAAGCGTTGGTGTCCAGCTTTGTCACCGGTTTGCCGTCCGGCGGGATCTCTCCAGGTGCGATACCCGGTGGCACCCCAGGAGAAGACTCAGAGGAAGAGGTGGCGGTCGGCAACGTCGGACCGCCACCTGCCCCAGTGCCTGCGTTGTGCGCACTGCCGCAAGCGGAAACCACCAGCAGCAGGACGCCAGTGCCAACTACGGTTCCAATGTGCCTCATGGTCAGAGGACGGAACCGCGCTCACAACGGGTTGCAGTGAGTTCGCTTCACAGTTACCGGCTGACCGCCGCGACCGCCTCGCGCAGCGCCTCCAGGCGAGCGGCCGACGCCAAGCCACCGTGGTAGAGGTGGAACTCCTCCACCCCGGCGTCGAGATAGGCCAGCCACTCCTTCGACAGCGCCGCGCCATCGGCGGGCTTCGGCGGCAACCCCAGCACGTAGGCCGCGATCCGCGTGTCCGGAGCAGCCGCGCGAAGTGCCTCGATCCCCGGCACCGCTGCCTCAGGACCAGGCCAGCACATCGTGGTCAGCACGTCGACGTCCGCGCCCACACCACCGGCAACGGTCGCGAACGGCCCGGTGCCCCAGGGATCTGCTGTCACGTGCATACCGATCCGAGCCGAAGGCGCTGCGGCACGAATCTCACCGACCAGCTTCTGCCGCAACGAACGCACGATCCCGGTGCGCACGGCCTGAACGTCTTCCGCGAGCGCGCCCAGCGCTTCCTCAACAGTGGGCGCGCCGCGATCGACACCGGCCCGAACCGCTGCGCGCAGGGCATCCGGGTCGGCGTACAGGGCGGTGCACGCAGAGCAGAAGCACAACGACAACAGCTTCTGCTGCACCGGATTCCAGTCCGTGCCATCGGTCTTCTCGTGGTGACCGCCGTGGGAGAACCCGAGCGGCCCGCACGCCTCCAGGATGATCCCGTCCGGCGCACCGAGCTCCAGCACCTCGGACACCAGCACAGACGTGTACTCGACGACGTCGGGCTGGGCAGTGCACAGCGCGTACGGGTACCGATCTCCGAACGCGTTCACGACCGTCACGTCCGGGTGCAGATCTCCCAGGCGCGAGTTGTGCGTCAGCACGGTCCACGCGTACACCGGAAGTCCAGCCGCACGAACCAGAGCAGCCGCTTCACCGAAGGAGTTCGGACCGTCCATCCAGGACGGCTCGGCGGGAACGAGCCGGCCGAAGTTCGCCGCACGGACCGGCAGGTAGAACGCCGCGTGCCGCGCGTCGACCAGGCGGTGCCGCGGATGCAACGGAGTCGCCGCCCGAACGGTGTGGTACGACGCGGCGAGAGCGATCGCGTCCACCCCGAGACCCTGGTATCGCGCAACGGCTTCAGGGTCTCCGATCAGGTCCCACGGGTAAGCGTGGACAACCGACTTCACCACCGGGGACGCTTCCTCTCGTAGCTCGGGTCGAACTTCTGCATGTAACCCGTGTCGTCACGCGAGGTGATGCCACACCGAACGTAGTTCTCCGCCAGACGCGCCAACGCGTCGCGGTCCAGCGACACACCGAGACCCGGCGTGGTCGGCACTGGCACCGCACCATCCACAAAGGACAGAACGCCCGGCTCCACAACCTCGTCGGCCGCGTTCCACGGGTAGTGCGTGTCGCAGGCGTAGCTCAGGTTCGGCGTCGCGGCGGCCAGATGCGTCATCGCGGCCAGCGAAATCCCCAGGTGGGAGTTCGAGTGCATCGACAGCCCGATGCCGAACGTCTGGCAGATCATGCCGAGCTGACGCGACCGCTGCAGACCGCCCCAGTAGTGGTGGTCGGACAGGAGCACCTGCACAGCGTCCTGCTCCACGGACGGCTTGAGGTGCTCGAACGCGACCACGCACATGTTGGTGGCCAACGGCATCGGCGCCTTCGCGGCCACCTCGGCCATCCCGGAGATCTCCGGCGTCGGGTCCTCCAGGTACTCCAGCACGCCGTCCAGTTCCGCCGCGACCTTCAGCGACGTCGCGACCGACCAGGCCGCATTGGGGTCCAGCCGCAGCGGATGTTCCGGGAACGCCTCGCGCAACGCGCGGATCGCCTCGATCTCCTGCTCCGGGGGAAAAACGCCGCCCTTGAGCTTGATCGAGCCGACGCCGTACTCGGAGATCATCTTGGTCGCCTGCGCCACGATGCCGGCGGGGTCGACCGCCTCGCCCCACTCGTCCGGCTCGGCGCCGGGGTGGCCGTCCCACTTGTAGAACAGGTAGGCGGAGTACGGCACCGCGGAACGAACCGCGCCGCCCAGCAGGTCGTGCACCGGACGTCCCAGCGCCTTGCCCTGGATGTCCAGGCACGCGACCTCGAACGGCGAGTAGACGCGGTCGACCGTGCTCTCCGCGGTGATGTTCCCGGTGAGCCCGTGCTTGTCCAGCCCGGTCCTGCCACCGAGAACAGCGGCGACTCGCGCGTGCATCTCGTTCAGCGCGAAGACATCGAGGCCGATCAATGAGTCCACAACGGACCGCGAGCGCTCGAGGTGCCCGAGGTCGCCGTAGGTCTCCCCCAGCCCGGAGATGCCTTCGTCGGTGTGCACTTCGACGATCGTGCGCAGCGCCCAGGGCTCGTGCACGCCGGCCGCGTTGAGCAGCGGCGGGTCGCGGAACGCGATCGGTGTCAGGACGATCTCGGTGATCTTCATGCCAGCAGAGCCTTGCCCGCGGCGATGATCTTGTCCAGTGCGGCGAGGTGCTCGTCCGTCGGGTCGATCAAAGGAGGACGCACGCCACCGACGTCGAGACCGTTCGCACGCACGGCGGCCTTCACCAGGGCTACCGCGTAGCCGGGAACCTTGTCCCGCAGCTCGACCAGCGGCTTGTAGAACTCGAGCAGGAAGCGGTTCACCAGCTCGGAGTCTCCCACCTGCACGGCGTTGTAGAAGCCGATCGAGATCTCCGGCGCGAAGCAGAACACCGCCGACGAGTACAGCTCGACGCCGATCCCCCGGTACGCGAGCTGGGTCATCTCCGCGGTCGGCAAGCCGTTGAAGAACTGGAACGGCTTGTCCACGCTCGCACGCACCGACAACACGATGCGCTGCATCTGGTCGAGATCGCCGATGCCGTCCTTGAAGCCCACCACGTTCGGGATTCGCGCGACCTCGACGGCGGTCTCCGGCGTGAACCGCGCGTTGTTGCGCTGGTACACGATGATCGGCAGCTCGGTGGCGCCCGCGACCTCGGCCACGTACCGCACGAGGCCTGCCGCCGGGTTGGTCACCAGGTACGGAGGCAGCAGCAGGATGCCCTGCGCGCCAGCGCGTTCCGCCGCCTGGACGAACTGCTTGGTCGCGACGACCGAGCCGCCCGCCCCGGCGAACACCGGCACCTTGCCCGCGGTCGCCTCGACCGCGACGGCCACCGCACGCTCGAACTCCTCCAGCCCCAACGCGTGGAACTCGCCGGTGCCGCAGGCGACGAACACCGCGCCCGGCCCGGCGGAGACACCGTGCTTGACGTGCTCAGCCAGCACGTCGAACGCGATGTTGCCCTCGGTGTCGAACGGGGTCACCGGAAAGAACAGCACACCATCGAGTTGCATACCAGACACTCATCCCTTGATCGCTCCGGTGGTGATCCCACGCAGGAAGGACTTCTGCAGCGACAGGTACACGATCAGGCTCGGCACCAGCGCCAGCAACGCTCCGGCCAGCACGATGCCCGTCCCGACCTGGTCGTCGGATCTGAGGGCGAGAAGCGCGACCGTGAGCGTGTAATCGGAGGGGTCAGCGGCGACGATCAGGGGGAGCAGGTACTGCTCCCAGATCATGTTGAAGCCGAACACGGCGATGACACCGAGTGCGGGCCTGCACAGGGGGAGGATGATCTGCGCGAACAGCCGCAGCTCCCCGGCACCGTCCACTTTGGCCGCTTCCTCGAGTTCGGCGGGGATCTCCCTCATGAACTCCGTCATGACGAAGATGGAGAAACCCCACGCCCCCAGGGGAAGGATGACACCGAGCAGGGTGCCCTTGAGACTCACGTGCACCAGCGGAAGGTCTCCGATCACCAGCGACAGCGGGATCGCGATGACCTCCTCCGGCAACATCATCGTGGCAAGGATGACCAGCAACGCGATGGCCTGCCCGCGGAACTTCTTGCGCGCCAACGCGTAGGCGGCGAACACGCTCACCGCCAGCTGCAACAGCAGGGCACCACCGGCGATGACCAGAGAGTTCGCCAGGTAGTGCCAGATCTTGTTCTCGCCCGCCACGTGGAAGTTGATCAGCGACGGGTGGTCGGGGATGACCGACAGCTGGGTCGGGTCCGGGTTGTGGTCGAACGCACCGGAGAAGATGACCAGCAGCGGCCCGCAGAAAAGGATTACAGCGAGGCCGCTCAGAACGACCCGGATGCCCTTGCCGACCCACGCGTCCGGGCGGGTGGACCAGCCGATGGCGCTGTCGAAGCGGCTCGAGTTGACGCTCACCGCGCCTCCTTCCTTCGGCGGTACCACTGCACGCTGACCGTCAGAATCAAGGTAACCAGGAACAACAGCACGGAACCAGCCGACGCGAGGCCGGCTTCCGACTGTTCGAACGCCGTCGTGTAGACGCGCGTCATCCAGACGTCGGTCGATCCCGCGGGACCGCCGCCGGTCAGGACGTAGACCTCGGTGAAGACGCGCAGGCCGCGGATCGCCGCGAGCGTCAGGAGAATCGTGACCACGGGCCGCAACGCCGGCAGCGTGACGTTCCAGATACGTTGCGGCGTCGAGGCCCCGTCGATGGCGGCGGCCTCGTACTGCTGACGGTCGATCCCGGCCAGCCCGGCGAGGATCAGCACCATGTCGTACGGCGCGTGCTTCCAGATGCCGACGAACATCACGGACACGAGCGAGGTGTCCGTGTCGTGGATGTACTCCCACGGCCCGAGGCCGACCCAGGAGATGATCTCGTTGAGGAAGCCTTCCGGTGCCGGGTAGAAGAACAGCCGCCAGATCTCGCCGATGACGGCGGTCGCCGCGACCACGGGCAGGAACACCGCGGACCGCACGAACCACAGCGACTTGGCGTGGCCTTCCAGCAGCAGGGCCAGGAAGAAGCCGATGAGCATCGCTCCGAGCGTCTGCCCACCGGCCAGGACCAGGGTGTGCCACGAAGCCGTCAGGAACTTCTCGTCCTGCAGGATCGTGGCGTAGTTCTTGAAGCCGACGAAGATGTCGCCGAGGAAGGGCCGGACCTCGAACAGCGAGAGCCGGATTCCCTCCGCCATCGGGATGAACTTGAAGACCAGGAAGATCAGCGCGGCGGGAAGCAGGAACAGCCACGGGACGAAGCTGGCTCCCGTGAGGCGGCGCCGGCGGCGCCGCCTCACGGGGTGGGTTTCGACGGCACCGCCGCCACTAGCCGTCGAGCCCACGTCTCGGGTGTCGCTGACCGGTTGAACTGCGGTCACTGCGACGCCTTCTGGTTCTCGAGTTCCTTCTTCAGCGCCTCCGCCAGCGTCTTAAGCTCGGCCGAGGAGTCAGCGGGGCACTTCGCGAAGATCGAGTTCAGGGTCTCCGAGGTCTTCTGCCGGAAGGGCGTGAAGTTCGGAACGCTCGGGAACGGCCGCGCCTCGCTCTTATACACGCCCGCCACGGTCGCCCACCGCGGGTCGTTGTACGTCGCGTTGACGTCGACGTTCTTGTTGACGGGAAGGCGGACCACCGGCTGGGGGTCGCCCTTCATGCCGGCCTGCTGCGCCTCCGGCGTGATCAGGTACTCGGCGAGCTTCTTCTGGTCGGCGGCCTTCGCGGAGCCGGCCATCAGGTAGATGTCCTCGCCCTCACCGAGCACCGTGGCACCGGCCGGGCCGCGCGGCGACGCGATGACCTCGTACTTGTCCTTGCCGACCGACTTGTCGAAGCGGCCGATCATGTACGGGCCGGTCAGGTAGATGCCGCTCTTGCCCGACTCGAACAGCGGGTGGGCGTCGTTCGTGCTCAACGTGAGCGAGCCCGGCTGCACGACCTTGTCCTCGCAGAAGAGCTTGCGCAGCCGTTCGACCGCCTTGGTCGACTCCGGCGAGTCGATGCCGACGGAGAACTTGCCGTTGCCCTCTTCCTCGAGGATGTCGCCGCCGCCCTGCCAGATGTAGCTGGAGGCCCACCACGCGAGGTAGCCGCGGTCGACCGTGCCCGGCACGAGCATGCCGTACGTGTCGTTCTGCCCGTTGCCGTCAGGGTCGTTCTTGGTGAAGGCCCGCGCGAGGTCGTCGAGCTCCTCCCACGTCGTGGGGACGGGCTTGCCGAGCTTCTCGCGCCAGTCCTTGCGGATCAGCGTGACCATCGCCTGCGTCGAGTACGGGATGGCGTAGAACTTGCCGTCCGCGCCCTTGCCGTTGTTCCAGGCCCTGTCGACGATGTCGCCGCCGCCCGCGACGTCCTCGCGCTTGATCTCGGTCGTCCAGCCCTGCTTGACGAAGTTGCCGAGCGAGCCGGTGTCGGTGATGACGACATCCGGGAGGTCCTTGGACGCGGCGCGCTGCTGCACCTGCTTGTCGAAGTCGTTGAAGATCGGCTTGTAGTCGACCTGCACACCGGTCTTCTCGGTGAAGGACTTGAAGATCTTCTCGTAGACCTTCGCGGTCGCCTCCGTCGAGCGGGTCCACACCTCGAGGGGCTTGTTCGGGTCCTTGTTCGATGCGGCCGGAGTGGAACTTCCACAGCCCGTGAGCAGGGCAGCCACGCTGAGCATGGCGATTGTTGTGGCGGTTCTACGGCGCATCGTTGCAGCCCTTCGTTTTCACGTATGTGAACCGGGGTCGTACTTGTGAACCTGGTGCAGGACTGTAAGAATCAGCACAGCAACGTGTCAAGGGCAAGTTGCTTACCGGTTTCCAGAAACGGGCCGAGGAGGCCAAGTGGCGTCGCCGATCGACAAGGGCACGGCTCGTCCGGGCGCGGTCAAGTCCGCGGACCGAACGGTGGAGCTACTGGAAGTGCTCTCCGCCTCAGACCGCAGGCTGACGCTGACCGAGCTGCACCGCGAGCTCAGCTACCCCAAGTCCAGCCTGTACATGCTGCTGCAGACGCTCGTCGCGCGCGGCTGGGTGGAGGTCGACTCGGACCGCGGCACGTACGGCATCGGCGTGCGCGCACTACTCGTCGGTACGTCCTATTTGGACCACGACCCTGTGGTGCGCGCGGCGATCCGCGTGATGGAGCAGGTGCGGCAGGAGATCAACGAGACCGTGCACCTTGCCCGTTTGGACGGCGCCGACGTCGTCTACCTGGCGAGCCGCGAGTCCGAGCACCACCTGCGCGTGGTGTCCCGTGTCGGCCGCCGGTTGCCCGCGCACTCCACGTCGCTGGGCAAGGCGGTGCTCTCGACCCGCACGCCGGAGGAGGTCGACATGATCCTTCCCGACGTACTGGCCCCCCTGACCCCCAACACCGTGACCGACCGGGCGGCGTTGCACGAGCAGCTCGCCGGGTTCCGCAACGTCGGCTACGCCCACGAACGCGAGGAGAACACGCCGGGGCTCGGCTGTTTCGCGGTGGCGTTGCCTTATCGGAACCCTGTTCTGGACGCTATGAGTTGTTCGGTCCCCCTGGGCAGACTGGACCCCGAGCACGAGCGGCAGGTCGTGGCCGCTCTGCTGGACGCTGCCCGGACGATCACGGAGCTCCTCCGCCAGTTCGGGCGCTGACCCGAGGTTTGCCGAGTACCTGCACATGACGGAGGGGTCCAACCCGTGACCGCACGCATCCTGATCACCGGCGCCGGTGGTGGGGTGGGAACGCTCATGCGTTCTCGCCTCGCGGCGGAAGGCCGCGTCCTGCGGCTGCTGGACATCGCGGAGCTACCCGCGGCCGCCGACGGCGAGAACGTCGAGCTCGTTCAGGCGTCTGTGACCGACATGGCCGCGATGGAAGCGGCGATGAAGGACGTCGACGCCGTGATCCACCTCGGCGGCCACAGCCTCGAGGAGGCGTGGGAGAAGATCCTCAAGGTCAATATCGACGGCACGCACACGGTGCTGGAAGCCGCGCGGCGCCAGGGAGTTCGCCGGGTGATCCTGGCCAGCTCCAACCACGCCGTCGGGTACGTCGAACGCGCCAACGGCGAGGCCGGTGACTACCTCTTTCCACGCCCGGACACCTACTACGGTGTGTCGAAGGTGGCGCTGGAGGCGTTGGGGTCGCTGTACGCCGACCGCTACGGCATGGACGTGATCGCGATCCGCATCGGCTCGTGCTTCGAGAAGCCGCGGGACGTGCGGATGCTGTCGACGTGGATGTCGCCTGACGACGGCGCGCGTCTGTTCGAGGCGTGTCTTTCCGTTGCGTCACCGGGGTTCCGGATCGTATGGGGCGTTTCGGACAACAAGCGCGGCTGGTTCTCGCTCGACGAGGCCCGCGCGCTGGGTTACGAGCCGCAGGACGACTCCGAGGTGTACGCCGCCGAGGTGCTCGAGAAGCACGGCGGCGAGCTCGATCCCTCGTCGTACGCGGCGAAGTACGTGGGCGGGGCCTGGTGCGGTCCCGATTTCGACACGGCAGTCAAGGAGGCAGGGCGTTGAGCCACGTCGTTCAGGGATACAACCCGCGCACCGGTGAGCCGTTCGGCGAGCCTGTTGCGAAGACCCCCGACAGCGAGGTGGACCGGATCGCCTCCGCGGCGGCAGTCGCGTTCTCCGCCTGGTCGGCGGTTCCGGCGGCGGATCGCGCTGTGGTGCTGGAGAAGGTCGCGGACGCCCTGGACTCGGAGTCCTCGTTGCTGGTGGAGACCGCGGACGGCGAGACGGCGCTGGGTGTGCCGCGGCTGACGACGGAACTGAAGCGCACGACGAACCAGCTGCGGCTGTTCGCGGAGGTGTTGCGCGAGGGCAGCTACGTCGAGGCCACTTTGGACTCGGCGAACCCGGACATCATTCCGCCGCGTCCCGTGCTGCGGCGCGTTCTCCGTCCACTCGGGACGGTCGCGGTGTTCTCCGCGTCGAACTTCCCGTTCGCGTTCTCGGTGGCCGGTGGTGACACGGCTTCCGCTTTGGCGTCCGGTTGTCCCGTTGTGGTGAAGGCGCATTCGGCACACCCGTCGACGTCGCGCGAGACCGCTCGGGTCGTCGTGGACGCGCTGCGGGACGCCGGTGCGCCCGAGGGCGTGTTCGGCATCGTGTACGGCACCGAGGCCGGTGTGGCCCTGGTGAAGCACCCGGCGGTGCGTGCCGTCGGCTTCACCGGGTCGACCGGTGGTGGCCGGGCGCTGTTCGACCTGGCGCAGGGCCGGCCGGACCCGATCCCGTTCTACGGCGAGCTGGGCAGCGTGAACCCGACCGTGATCCTGCCGGGTGCGGCGGAACGTGAGGACATCGCCGCCGGGTTCGCGCAGTCGCTGACGATGGGCGTGGGCCAGTTCTGCACGAACCCCGGCCTGGTGTTCGCGCCGGAGTCGATCGTGCCCGCGCTGGGCGAGGCGGTCGCGGCATCGTCCGGTGGCGCGATGCTGAACGAGCGGATGTGCGACTCCTACAAGTCGGGCACGGACGCGCTCGCGGCGTCGGACCTCGTCTCGGTGGTGTCGACCGGTGTGCGCCCGGACGAGGCGTGGGCGGTCGCGCCGCTGCTGTTCAGCACGCCGGTGAAGACGTTCGAGGAGAACCTCGAGAAGCTGACCGAGGAGCACTTCGGTCCCGCGGCGCTGATCGTGACGTACTCGTCGCCGTCCGAGCTGCACTCGGTACTGGCGAAGCTGCCGGGCACCCTGACCGGCACGGTGCACGCGGCCGACTCGGACCACGCGGAGGCCGCGCAGATCGCGGAGATCCTGCGGCACGTCGCGGGTCGGCTGATCTTCAACGCCTGGCCGACCGGTGTCGCGGTGGCGTGGGGTCAGCACCACGGTGGCCCGTGGCCGGCGACGACGAACCCGCTGCACACGTCGGTGGGCGCGACGTCGATCCGCCGCTGGATCGCCCCGGTGACGTACCAGTCGTGGCCGGACGCGTTGCTGCCCGCCGAGCTGCAGGACGCGAACCCGCTGGGGATTCCGCGCCGGGTGGACGGCGTGCTGGGCGTGCACTGATCGTGTTGTGCCGAGCGGGGTTGCCGGCGTCGGCAACCCCGCTTTTGCTTGACCTTGGAGTGCACTCACAGGTTTAACGTGGGATGCATGAGAGTCGCCGAGCTCGCACGTCAGGTCGGGGTCCGGCCCGACACGGTCCGGTACTACGAGCGCGCCGGGTTGCTCGCACCGCCGCCGCGCACGTCGTCGGGGTACCGGCAGTACCCGAAGTCGGCCGCCGACCGGATCCGCTTCATCCGCGACTGTCAGCGCCTCGGCCTGACGTTGCGCGAGATCTCGTCGTTGCTCGCCGTGCGCGACACCGGCGAGTGCCCGTGCGAACCGGCCGAGCTGCTCCTCCAGCGCCACATCGCCGAGATCGACGCGGAGATGGCACGGCTCGCGCGACTCCGTTCGGACCTGGTGGACATGGTCGAGACCGACTGTCCACCGTGGTGCCCGCCAGAGGGGAGGTGACCGGGATGGAGGACGACTGCTGCATCGGTTGCGACTGCTGCTGACTGGGGATTGATTAGGCAGTCAGCACCAATCCGGCGAGGCGCCCGCCGGATTCGTGTCGGAAACATGTCATCAGTCCAACATCAGCCCGATGTTTCATCGAATTCGACAGCTCCATTCGCGACTCGCCGGGGCAAGATGGTTGTTGCACGGCGACGTCCAGGGGAGCGGTACATGACCGACCTGCGTTTCGCATGGCTCGAGATCACCGGTAAATGCCAGCTGAGCTGCACGCACTGCTACGCGGACTCGGGACCGCGCGGCACACATGGCGCGATGAGAACACGGGATTGGTCACGAGCCATCTCCCAGCTCGCCGAACTCGGCGTGCAATCGGTACAGTTCATCGGCGGCGAACCGACATTGCATCCCGATTTGCCGTCATTGGTGGACCACACCCTCGATGCCGGACTTTCGGTCGAGATCTTCACGAATCTCGTCGACATCGGCCCGCGCCTGTGGGACACCTTCTCCCGCCCCGGTGTGCGCCTGGCGACCAGCTACTACTCGGACACCGCGTCCCAGCATGACGCCGTCACGCGCCGCCGGGGCAGCCACGCCCGCACCCAGGCCAACATCGTCGAGGCCCGAACCCGCGACATC
This sequence comes from Lentzea nigeriaca, assembly GCF_016907955.1. Taxonomy (GTDB): domain Bacteria; phylum Actinomycetota; class Actinomycetes; order Mycobacteriales; family Pseudonocardiaceae; genus Lentzea; species Lentzea nigeriaca. The sequence continues at coordinate 58,900 of NZ_JAFBCX010000009.1, forward strand.
CCACTGCGCGCCGGTGTCATCGATGTCAGCTCGTCCACCTTCATCGGCCAGCAACGAACCCGCGCCGCCCGTGACGAACTCTCCCGACTCGGCGTCTCCCACGTCGGCTCCGATCGCCTGCGCGGCGTCGGCCGGGGCGCAGCCTCTTCACCTTCGCCGGACGAGCTGTGCGGCCGGTGCGGCCACGGCGCCGTGGCCATCTCCGCTACGGGCGAAGTCTGGCCGTGCGTGTTCGCCCGCTGGATCTCGCTGGGCAATATATTGGATACGGATCTATCGGTGATCCTGTCGAAGGTGGCCGCGGCCACCCCGGCCTCGGGCTCGTCCTGCTGGCCCCAAGGCGGCGGCTCGTGCGCCCCGAACGACCCACCACGCGCTTAGCCGCTCTTGACCCTTTCGGCGATGACGTGCGCACACTCGATTGCCTCGGTACGCGTCGTGTCGACGTCGACGTCGTAGCTCATCCCCCGATGCACCAGCTCGGCCTGCACGGCCGCCATCCCGGAAACCCGATCCCCGCGCGCAAGCTCCCGTCCTGCCGCCACGGCAGCGTCACACCGCACGCCGACCCACAACACCTCAAGCCCGTCGAGCACCTTCTCCCACCGCTGCCGTGACTCGATCCCGCCAAGGAACACGTCGTCCACGATGACCCGCGCCCCCGCGTGCACCATCGCGGCAACGCCCTGCATCCACGCGTCCTCGAGCAGCCGGAACTCCGCCCCGATGGTGATCTCTCCACCTTCCGTGAACCCGATCCCGTCAGCGCCGAGCTGCAACCGCGGCGGCATCACGTCGATCAACGTGTCGACCCCGATCGCCAGCCACGCCTCGGACAACACGGCCTGCAGACACCGCGCGATCCCCGACTTGCCGGAGCTGGAACCACCGTTGAGAACGATCACCCGCACACTCGACGCCACGCCCGGAACGTACCCCGCCCCACCGGCCCCTCACGCCTCATTTCCCCTGCCGCCCTCGCCGTCGTCCCGCTACCCAACGCGAACCCGAACCGCCCTAGCAATGACTCTCTTGCGGACGTCGTCAAAAGACTCATTGCTAGGCCACAGCTCAGGGCGCTCGCACCACTGATATATCGCAGCGCCAGTCCGCCGGATGCAAAAGACGTTTGCGGGCGTCGTCAAAAGAGTCATTGCAAAGGTCAACAACAGGAGCCGGACGGTGGCGTGCGAGGGCAGGTCAGCCCAGCCGGACGTCGCGCAGTGTGGTGGCGCACCGGCGTAGCTGGGCGAGCACCGGGCCGTCGGTGTTCGGGTGATCGCAAGCCCAACAGATCGGGCGATGGTGTCGGCGACCTGGGCGACCGTCCGGTGGTCGGTCGCGATGTGCTCGCCGAACTCCGGTTCCCGGAGCGGGTCAAGCAGTGGTCGATCCGGTCGACGGCCCCAGCCCTCACGTTTCAGGCCGGGCCACATCCCGCGGTTGCGCAGCCGCCTCAGCACGGTGACGGGCTCGGCCATCAGCGCGAAGTGGTGCACCTGTGGCCGTCGTCGCGCAGCCTGCCGACGATGTCCGCGAAGTAGCCGGAGTCGACCAATGTAATGGGCACGATGATCGGTGTCGTGCCCGCGCAACGCCAGGTCCAGCATCGAGTGCACGCCGTGCCGCCAGGCCGGGAGGTCCTGGAAGTCACCGCGCAGGGCCGGCGGCAGCATCCGGTGCAGTCCGAACCCGACGTGTTCGGGATCGGACTCGACACTGCCGGCCAGGCGCCGGTGAAGTTCGAAGGCCGTCGCGGTCTTCCCGCCACCAAACGGGCCGTTGATCCAGATCAGCACTGCGCCGACACTAGCGACGGGCGGCGCCTGCCCGCCGTTCCTCCGCCAGTTCCCGCTGGTAGCCGAGGAAGTCGACCTCCAGCGTGTGCCGCTTCGACTTCACGTACCGGCCCCGCAGCGACGCCCGGTAAGCGGTGATCTCCGCCTTCATCTCCGGCACCGGCGGCAGCACCGCGCGACCGGACACGAGGTCGGCGATCCATTCGGCCTGGGCCTCCGCCAGCGGCATGATCGCCCCGAGCGGCTGGATCAACCCGAGGAAGTACAGCCCGGGATGCGCAGGGTCGACGACCCGCCGGTACAGGGCCACCTCGTTGTCCGGCGACGACACCGCGGAGAACTCGGCCGGGTCCAGGAACGGGAAGTCGACCTTGTATCCGGTGCAGTAGACGATGACGTCGACGTCCTCGCGACTGCCATCAGCGAAAACGACCCCGGATCCGTCCAGGCGGGCGAGGTTCGGCTTCACCGTGATGTCGCCGTGCCCGAGCCGGGTCAGCAGGTCGTCGGACACCGTCGGGTGCGCGGCCAGGATCCCGTGCGAGGGCTCGGGCAACCCGTAGTCGGAGAGCTTGCCGCGGGCCAGCCGCAGCATCGCGCGCAGAGACAGCGCCTGCAGCCATGCGGGCGCGAACCGGGCGAGCGGCGAGGTCGTCAGGTGATCGGTGGGCATCCCGAACAGGTATTTCGGCATGATGTGCGCCCCGCGCCGCATCGCCAGAAACGTCCGGGCCGAGACACGGGACGACTCGACAGCGATGTCGCATGCAGAATTCCCGATGCCGAGAACCAGCACCTTCTTGTCGGCGAAACGCTCCGGCGTCTTGTAGAAGTGCGCGTGCAGCTCCTCCCCGTCGAACGATCCGGGAAACGCGGGTTCCGGCATCCTTGGCGACCAGTGGTGCCCGTTCGCGACGATTACTGAACGATAAGTTCCCGCAATCTCCTCTCCCGTGTCGCGATCGCGAGTCGTGACCGAATAGCCGCCCGGTGCGACAGAAACCGAGACGACTTCGGTCCGGAATCGGATGCGGTCGCGGAATCCGTGGTGCTTCACGAAGTCGTCGAAGTACTCGGCGATCTGGAAGTGCGAGGGGTAGGCCGGAAGGTGCGCGGGCATCGGGAAGGACCTGAACTCCATCATCTGCCGCGAGGTGTTGATGTGGAGCGACCGATAGGCGGAGGACATGCCGTTGTCGTTGAGGTAACGCCAGTTGCCGCCGACCTCGGATCCGGTCTCGAAGCAGTCGTACTCGATGCCGCGGGCGCTGAGCACCTGACATGCGGCGATGCCCGAAGAGCCTGCTCCGATGACGCACACGCGGTCCATGACCCTGAAGTATTTTCACGTTCAAACCGGCTGTCAATCACCCGATGCACGGACCGAAAACCGGACGAAATTGTCAGACCGGGACGACATGATGCCCGCATGACAGACGCGATCGTGGCCGAAGGCCTGGTCAAACGCTACGGGTCGGTCGTCGCACTCAACGGCCTGGACCTCACCGTCCCCGAAGGCACCATCATGGGTCTGCTCGGCCCCAACGGAGCAGGCAAGACGACAGCGGTGCGGGTGTTCACCACCCTGCTCGACGCCGACGAGGGATCAGCGCGTGTCGCCGGCCTCGACGTCCGCACGCAGGCAGACGCACTCCGCAGGCGCATCGGTCTATCCGGCCAGTACGCCGCGGTCGACGACAACCTCACGGGGTTCGAGAACCTCGACATGGTCGGCCGCCTCTACCACCTCGGGCGCGCCAGGAGCCGCGACCGCGCCCGCGAGCTGCTCGAACGGTTCGACCTCGTGGACGCCGCAGACCGCCCCGTGAAGGGATACTCCGGCGGCATGCGCCGCCGGCTCGACCTCGCCGGCGCGCTCGTCGCGAAACCGAGCGTCCTGTTCCTCGACGAACCCACGACCGGCCTCGATCCGAGGTCGCGCCTCGGCATGTGGGACGTGATCGAGGAGCTCGTCAAAGGCGGCACCACTCTCCTGCTCACCACCCAGTACCTCGAGGAGGCCGACCGCCTCGCCGACCAGATCGCCGTCATCGACCACGGGAAGGTGATCGCCGAAGGCACGGCCGACCAGCTCAAGGACCAGGTCGGCGGCGAACGCCTCGAACTCTCCTTCGCCACTTCCGCTGAGCTCACCACGGCGAGGTCAGCGCTCGCCGACCTCGCCGTCGGCCCGATGGAGTCCGACGAACGCCAGCACCACCTCACCGTGCCGGTCGCGGGCGGGTCCGCGGTGTTGATGGAGGCGATCCGGCGCATGGACGCCGAGTCGGTCAAGGTCCTCGACGTCGGTCTGCGCCGGCCGACGCTCGACGACGTGTTCCTGACACTGACCGGTCACCACGCCGAGGGAGAGGACGAGAAGTGAAGCTGCTGCAAGCACTCGCCGACGGCTCGGTCGTCGCCAAGCGCAACCTCATCAAGATCAAGCGCGTGCCGGACCTGCTGGTGTTCTCCACCGCTGCGCCGATCATGTTCGTGCTGCTGTTCGCCTACGTCTTCGGCGGCTCGATCGAGATCCCCGGCATGGACTACCGCGAGTTCCTGATGGCAGGAATCTTCGCGCAGACAGTGCTGTTCGGCGCCACCATCACCGGCAGCGGTCTCGCCGAGGACATCACGAAGGGCATCATCGACAGGTTCCGCTCGCTGCCGATGGCGCGCTCGGCCGTCCTGATCGGCCGCACCACGTCCGACCTGGTGAACAACGCGCTGGTCATCGTCATCATGATGATCACCGGCCTGATCGTCGGCTGGCGCATCCACTCCTCGCCGCTCGAGGCCCTCGCCGCGGTCGGGATCCTGCTGCTGTTCGCCTACGCGTTCTCGTGGGCGATGGCGTGGATCGGGTTGCTGGTGCGCAGTCCCGAGGTGTTCAACAACGCCAGCTTCATCTTCATCTTCCCCATCACCTACATCGCGAACACGTTCGTGCAGTCGGAGAGGCTGCCGTCGGTGCTGCGGCACATCGCGGAGTGGAACCCCGTGTCGGCGGTGACACTGGCCGCTCGCGAGCTCTTCGGCAACACTTCTCCGCTGCAAACGCCCCCGGACGTCTGGCCGCTGCAGCACCCCGTGCTCGCGTCACTCGGCTGGGTGGTGATCTTCCTGCTGATCTTCGTGCCGCTGGCCAACTACCAGTACAAACGCGCTGTGGCCCGCTGAACGGAATTGGGCGTGCCCCATGAAGCCACGACCAATACGTTGTGCCACATGCGAAAGCTTCTCGTGGCAGTCACGTCGGTACTGGCGATCACGGTCTCCACGGGTACGGCGACGGGCGCGCCGCTGCCGTACCCGGAGATCTTCGCGACCAACAACACCGCGATCATCACCGACCCCAACGACCCGCGGCTGAAGGACAGGCTGGTCGAGTTCGACCGCGAGGTCCGCGGCATCGTGCTCGCCAACGGCGGCGTCACCACCCGCTCCACGCTGCTCGACGGCGTGTTCTGGTCGAGCGATCTGCAGCAGACGACGTTCGAGCGCTCCCGCAAGTTCGACGTCACGCTCAACGAGGAAAGCCTGCGCCACACGGCTTCGACGATCGGCAAGCAGTTCAGGCAGGAGTCGGTGCTGACGTTCCGTTTCCTGCCCGCGAACTCGCCGAAGGTCGACGCCGTTCAGGTGGAGGTCGACGGCATCACCGCGCAACAGGTTCGGGACGGCCTCGTCAAGGACGCGGTCGCGCGCGAGAAGCTCGGCGGCGGCAGCGTCACGTTGCGGAACAAGGCGATCCTCATCGCGAACGTCAACGACCTGCCGACGGTACGCACGTTCGTCACGAACCTCGGCGGCGACATGAGCAAGGCCACGGTGCGCAAGGGTGCCTTGGAGTTCGTGAGCGCTGAAGCCGCTCGTGAAACTCCTTTGTGGATAACGCAAAGCGCCGCCTAACCTCGTTGTCATGGCAGCAACCGTCGTCCGCGGTCAGAACGTGGACATCCGCATGTGGACTCGGCCCGACGAGGTCGAGGAGTTCGCCATGCGACAGCTTCAGAACATCTCCGCGCTGCCGTGGGCCGTCAAGCACATCGCGGTCATGCCCGATGTTCACTACGGGAAGGGCGCCACGGTGGGCTCGGTGATCGCGCTGCGCGACGCCGTGTCCCCCGCGGCCGTCGGCGTGGACATCGGCTGCGGCATGACCGCCCTGTGCACCTCGCTCACGGCGAGCGATCTGCCGGCGACGCTGCGCGGTCTGCGATCCCGCATGGAGGCCGCTGTGCCCGTCGGTTTCGCGCAGCACAAGGCGACCGCGTTCACCGACACGGACGCGTCCGACTGGACGTCGTTCTGGAAGAGGTTCAACGACCTGACGCCTGCTGTGAAGGCGCGCGCCGACAAGGCGATGCACCAGATGGGCACGCTCGGCGGCGGCAACCACTTCCTCGAGGTCTGCCTGGACACCGACCAGCGCGTGTGGGTCATGCTGCACTCCGGGTCGCGCGGTATCGGCAACGAGCTGGCACAGCACCACATCTCGGTGGCGCGCACGCTCGCGCACAACGCCGAACTGCCGGACCCTGACCTCGCCGTGTTCCTCTCGGGTACGCCCGAGATGACGGCGTACCGGCACGATTTGTACTGGGCGCAGGACTACGCACGACGTAACCGCGCGGTCATGCTGCGTCTGGTGTGCGACGTGCTGCGCGCCGAGTTTCCCCACATCACGTTCGAGGAGCCGATCTCCTGCCATCACAACTACGTTGCCGAGGAGACGCACTTCGGTGAGGACGTACTGGTGACCCGCAAGGGTGCGATCCGGGCGGGACGTGGCGAGCTGGGCATCATCCCGGGCTCGATGGGCACCGGCTCGTACATCGTGCGCGGTCTCGGGAACCCGGACTCGTTCGAGTCGGCGTCGCACGGCGCCGGCCGGAGGATGTCGCGCACCAAGGCCCGCAAGACGTTCACCGAGCAGGATCTCGCTGCCCAGACAAGTGGTGTCGAGTGCCGCAAGGACGCCGGTGTGGTGGACGAGATTCCGAGCGCCTACAAGGACATCGACACCGTGATGGCGGACCAGTCCGACCTGGTCGAGGTGGTCGCCAAGCTCAAGCAGGTGGTTTGCATCAAGGGTTGATGTTTTTCGTTCGGAGCAGGCGGCAAGCCTCCAGGACAGCAGAGAATTGCCTGTCTTGGAGGTTTTCCATGTCAACGGGCGCCATCATCGGCCTGGTGGTCGCGGTTCTCGTGGTGCTGGTTGTCCTCGCGTTCGTGCTGAGGCCCGCCATGCAGCGCAAGAGGTTGCGCGATCGTTTCGGCCCCGAGTATGACCGTGTGGTCTCCGACAGCGACAGCAGAACCGCGGCGGAGAAGGAGCTCGCGGAGCGGGAGCACCGCCACAGCGAGTTCGACCTGAAGCCGATTTCCCCTTCGGCACAAGAGAGTTACCGGCGGCACTGGGCGGGTGTGCAGGCGAAGTTCGTGGACTCGCCGGACAAGGCGATCGCGGACGCCGACCGGTTGGTCACGGACCTGATGGCCGAACGCGGCTATCCCACCGAGGGTTACGAGGCGCAACTCAGCGTCCTGTCGGTGGAACACGCCAGGACCCTCGAGCACTACCGCAAGGCGCACGACATCTCCGAGCGCCAGGAGATCGGCGAGGCGAGCACCGAGGACCTGCGCACCGCGATGGTGCACTACCGCGAGCTGTTCACCGACCTGCTCGAGCGCGGTGCGGCTCCCAGCAAGGACCGTGAGGCCACGCGGAAGGAGAAGACGGATGTCTGAGGCACCTGCGAGGAAGGCTCCGGTGACGAACGACCCCGCGTCGGCTCCGCCGCAGCCTCAGCAGCGGCAGGGTGAGCACGACCAGCGCCAGGACGTGCGACAAGACCCACGCCAGGAACAGCGCCACGAACAGCAGCCGATTCCCTCGCAACACCAACAGCAGGGACAGGAACGGCAGGAGCGGCCGGCCGGGCGGCTCGAGGACGAGTGGCAGGCCGTGCAGTACGAGTTCGTCGACGACCCGAAAGCGGCCGTCCGCAAGGCGGACGACCTCGTGACGCGGGCGATCGAGGAACTCACCGCCCGTCACCGTTCACTCTCGAAGCAGCTTGCGGGAAACGGTGATCCGCAGACCGAGGACTTGCGACTGGCTCTGCACCGCTACCGGGAACTGTTCAAGACGCTCGTTGCCGCGAAGTGAGTTGGTAGCCCCGGCGCCGTGGCCGTAACAGGTGGCGGCGCCGGCCGGCATCTTCAGCGATGTCGATCAGCTGGGCAGCTCGCGGATCTCCATCTCCAACACGTCGATCTCGTCACTGATGGCTTCGTCGAGCATGTCGTCCAGCAGTTTCCTGCACTCAGCCGAGCCGCAACGCGGCAGCCCCGCGCCGAACCTCGGCACCTGCTCCCACCACACCGCCGGGTTGTTCCAGAAGGAACCGGATCCCTGGTCGACGCCTTCGAGACAGCGCAGCCTCTGGTCGCTCGCCGGAAGAGCTCGCACGAACTCGATGAACAGCGCGAGGGCGTCGGGATTGCTCACCGGGACCGCGCCGTAGCCGCGCAGACAGTCCTCGAGTTCAGCGAGGAACTCCGCCTTGAAGGACACGGCACACCCCCGCTCCTCCGCACCGTTGCGGACATCCAGAGTTCGTACTGTCAACAGTACCTCCGCGACTTGATCGGGGAACGAGTGCGAACGGGCGGTATCTTCCCGCGCGCAACCGAGGATCTGGTGACCCGCAGTCACTTCCCGGATCCGCCGCACCCTCGCGCGTGACGTATCGTGACCTGAGGAAACCGTTGTCCAGCTTGACGATCCGATCCGCGACCAGCTCGTCAGCCGGATCTGGTCGTACACGCCGGACAGGACGAACGTCAGCCTCCCGGACGCGCACGGGAAGTCACGCAAAGTGCACGATGTGTCCGTTGGGGCCCGAAAGATGAGCTTTCGCGAGTTCCTCCACTTTGGACAGAGACGACGTTCCTAACGATCGGCGTGCAGCCGTGCGACGAAGCTGAACCGGTCGCCCCGGTACAGCGATCGGGCGCGTTCGATCGGGTGGCCGTCGACGTCGTAGGAGACGCGGTGCAGCAACAGCATCGGCAGTGCCGGGTTCGTGCCGATCAACAGTGCTTCACGTGGCGTGGCAAGCACTGTCTCGACTCGTTCCTCGGCTTCGGCGAAGCGCACGCCGAGCCGTTCGGTGAGACACGCGTAGAGCGATCCGGCGGGGTCGAGCTTGTCCAACAGGTCCGGGAAGCGGCGGCTGCTCAGGTAAGTCGATTCGAGACCGATGCGTTCGTCGTCGGCGAGCAGTACCCGTTCTAGGTGCACCACCGGATCGCCCGGCTCGAGCACCAAGTCGCGGGCTAACCCCTCGTCGGAGGTAATCTCCTCCATCGTGATCACCGTGCGGGTCGGCTCGACGCCCTGGCGGCGCATACCCTCGGTGTAGCTGACCAGTGACAGCGGCTGGACGAGCTTCGGTGGCGCGACGAACGTGCCACTGCCCTGGCGACGGATGAGCTTGCCCTCGAGCACCAGTTCACTGACGGCTTGGCGGAGCGTGACGCGCGAGACGGAGAACCGTTCGGCGAGCTCGCGTTCAGAGGGCAGGACGGTGCCTTCGCCGAGGGTTTCGACGAGGTCGAAGAGTTCTGCCTTGACGGCGTAGTAGCGCGGGACTCGGCCGTGTTCGGGAATGCCCGCGCGAACGGGTCGATCAGCGCGGTGCGACGGGACGCGGTTCACGTGGCGTGAGCATACGTCACCTTCTGTGTGATCAGGGCGCGAGCTTCGGCGGATCGGGGATCTTGTAGCCGGAAGATCCGATGTTGGCTTCCAGCGACTTGCGCCAGGCCCCCGAGTCGATCATCTTCTGCAGCGCTGCCTGGACCTTCGCCTTGCTGGTGGGATCGTTGCGGTGCAGGCCGACGCCGTACTCCTCCTTGCTGAACGGGTCGCCGACGACCCGCAGGAGCTCGGGGTTCTGGGCGGCGTAACCGGCGAGCAGGACGTCGTCGGTGGTGACGGCGTCGACGTTCTCCGCGAGCAGGGCCGTGACGCAGTCGCTGAACTTCGCGTACTCGACCATTTTCACGTCGTTCGCGAACTGGTCGCGGACGTACGCGGCGGACGTGGAACCTGCGGTGGAGCACAGGCGCAGGCTGGCGTTGAGCGACTTCGGACCCTCGATGCGGCGCTCGTTCATGCGTACCAGCAGGTCCTGGCCTGCGACGAAGTACGGGCCGACGAAGTCGACGAGTTCCTTGCGCTTGTCCGTGATCGAGTAGGTGGAGACGACCATGTCGGCCTCACCGCTGGTCAGCAGCGTCTCCCGGTTGCCGGGCTGCGCTTCCTTCCAGGTGATGTTCTGCTCCTTGACGCCCAGCTCGTTCGCGATGAACTTGGCGACGTCGACGTCGAAACCGCGGTAGCTGCCGTCGAGCCTGCGCACCCCTAGGCCCGGCTGGTCGTACGACACGGCGATGGTCATGCGGTCATTGGCGCTGACCTTCCCCACCATCGTGGACTCGTCGCCACCCGCGCACGAGGCGAGGAGAAGCACGGCCGCACATGTTGTCGCTACCAGTCGGAGGAGCGCTCTCGGCGTCATTCGTCCCTCTTACAGCGTTATTCCACGGGCATGCGCCGATGCACCTTGGCAACGTTGCTCGGCGATGCCGGAAACCTAAGCGGCGATCCGGCGCATGTCCATACCTCGGAGCGAATGACACATCCGAATCGTTGCGGTGGCCAGGTCAGCGCAAGCGGCGTGGACCCACGTCGTGCAGCGACGGCGGCGGGCCGATGACAATGCGTGCGCTGCTGACAAAAGCGCCTGCGGCAGAAGCAAGAACAGGTTCGAGTTTGAGCGAACGCACCTCCGGAAGGTCCTCCGCCAATGCCGCCAAACGGAGTACCAGGTCCTGAAGTGCTTTCAGGTCCGCGGGTTCGTCGCCGCGGTAACCGGTGAGCAGCGGCGCGGCTTTCGGCGCGGCTACGAGTTCCGCCGCGTCGGTGTCGGTGAGGGGTACCGCCCGGTAGGCACGGTCGCCGAGAAGATCGCTGACGAGACCGGACAGTCCGAACCAGACCAGCGTGCCAAAGCTCGGGTCGTCCTGCAGGCCGAGCACGCAGCTGACTCCCTTGGGCGCCATGCGTTGCACGTACACGCCCGGTTTGCCGCTCAGCTCGGCGAGGTCGTGGTAGGCCGCCTTGACTGACTCCTGCTGTGCTATGTCGAGCCGTACGCCGACGAGGTCGGTGCGGTGGCGGAGCCGTTCACTGGTGGCCTTCATCGCGACCGGGTAGCCGAGTTCGTCGGCGGCTTCCGCTGCTTCCTCGGCGCTGTTGGCGATGCGGAACGGGACGACGTCGATGCCGTAGCAGTTCAGGAGTTCGACGGCTTTGTCGTCGTCCAGCAGGCTTTCGGTCTCCGCGTTGTCCACAATGGACCTTGCTCGTACGGCGTCGATGCCGTCGGGGCGGGTGAAGTGGCCCTGGGGTGCGGCGCGCCAGCGGGCATAGCGGATCACGCGGGCCAGCGCGAGAACCGCGCGTTCCGGACTCGCGTAACTGGGCACGGAACCTTTGCCGGGAACCCTCAGCTCGTCCGGAATTCCTTCGACCGCGAGGAACGTGGAGACGATCGGCTTAGCGCCGTGCACGGCTTCCTTGAGCGCGCGGGCATAAGCCGTGCCGGGGACGGCGATCGGCGGCACGAACACGACGACGAGGGCGTCGGTGTCGGGACGGTTGAGCGCTTCCTGGACGGCCTTCGCGAACTCCTCCGGCGTGGCCTGGGCGCCGACGTCGACGGGGTCGCCCGCGAGGTCGAGGTCCTGGGCGAGCAGCGTGTCGGCGGCGAGCAGGCCGATGGCGGTGGAGTTGCCGACGACGGCGACGCGCTTGCCCTTGGGCAGCGGCTGGTGGGCCAGCAGGAGCGCGGTGTCGAACATCTGGGCCAGCGAGTCGACCCTGATCACCCCGGCCTGCTCGAACAACGCCTGGACGCTCGCCTCGTCGACCTTCGCGCCGGTGGCGGCGAGGCCGGGGACGACGGCGTGGCGTCCCGACTTCACCGCCACGATGGGCTTGGTGCGGCCGAGCCGCCGCGCGAGCCTCGCGAACTTGCGCGGGTTGCCGAACGACTCCAGGTAGAGCAGCACGACGTCGGTCGCGGGGTCGGTCTCCCAGTATTGCAGCAGGTCGTTGCCGGAGACGTCGGCGCGGTTGCCCGCCGAGACGAACGTGGACAGGCCAAGGCCCCAGCCGGCGGCGTTGGCGAGGATGGCCGTGCCGAGGGCGCCTGACTGACAGAAGAAGCCCGCACGGCCGCGTGCCGGGAGCTTCGGGGCGAGGCTCGCGTTGAGCCTGACCTTGGGATCGAGGTTGACCACGCCCAATGCGTTCGGACCGACGACACGCATGCCGTGCGCTCTCGCCTCGGCCGCGAGCCTGCGTTCGGCCGACAGACCGTCCGGCCCCGTCTCCCCGTAACCCGAGCTGACGACGACGAGTGCCTTCACGCCCTTGGCGAGACACGCGTCCATGACCTCGTCGACGCTGGCCGCAGGCACGGCGACAACGGCGAGATCGACGTCGTCGGGGATGTCGAGCACGGTCGGATAGGCCCGGACGCCCCGGACCGCGCGATGCTCGGCGTTGACCGGGTAGACGGGCCCGTTGAAGTCGGCTTCGAGGAGGTTCTTGAGGACCGCGTGCCCGATCTTGGTCGGGTCCGTGGAGGCGCCGATGACGGCCACCGACCTCGGGTGCAGCAGGTTGTGCACGCTGCGGGCCTCCGCGGCCTGCTCACGGGCCCTGGCGACGGCGACGGACTCGTCGGTGGGGTCGATCGCGAACTCCAGGTGCAGGACCCCCTCCTCGAACGCCCTGCTGACCTGGTAGCCGGCGTCGCGGAACACCCGGACCATCTGCCCGTTCTCGGCCAGCACCTCGGCCTCGAACCGCGCGAGCCCGACCTCCCTGGCCGCCGCGGCGAGGTGTTCGAGGAGGATGCTGCCCAGCCCACGCCCCTGATGCCCGTCCTCGACGACGAACGCGACCTCGGCCGACTCACCGCTGTGCAACCGGTCGAACCGGCCGACCGCGACGATGTCGTCGCCGAGCAACGCGATGAGCGCCACCCGGTCGTGGTGGTCGACCGTGCTGAACCGTTCGAGGTCCCTCTGCGGGATCCTCGGGTAGGGCCCGAAGTAGCGGAAATACCGCGTCCGCTCCGAGAGCCTTCCGTGGAACTCCCTGAGCTTCTCGCCGTCGTCGGGTGTGATCGGTCGCAGGTGGACGGTGCCGCCGTCGCTGAGGACGACGTCCGCCTCCCAGTGCCGCGGGAAGTCGAACGGATCTCTGGCAGCGCCCACTGGTCTTCAGTCCCTGGGGTCGTCGGGATCAAGCCCGTGCAACGGGAACACCGCGCGACGCGTGTCCCGGATCGCCTTGTCCACCGGCTCCCCCGCGTCCCCGCCCCACGGCTGGTGCACAGGGTCGCATTCATCCGTCATCGACGCAGGCAAAGGCCAGTCAGGTGCGATGCGTGTCGCATGCGCCACCCACTCCGCCGGCAACGGCCGGTTCGGGTCCACATCGCGGTCCAGCACCGTCGCGAGCAGGTGAGTCCAGGACCGCGGCACGACCCTGAGCAGCTCGTATCCACCGCCCCCGAGCGCCAGCCACTTGAACCCGTGCTCGTTCACCAACTCCCGGAACGCCTGGTAGATCGCCCGATGCCCGTCCACGCTCAACGCCAGGTCCGCGAGCGGATCCTCGCGGTGGGTGTCCACACCGCACTGCGTGACCAGCACCTGCGGCCTGAACGCCCGCAGCAACGCCGGCACGGTCGCGTGAAACGCCCGCAACCACCCGCCGTCCCGCGTCCCCGCCGGCAACGGCACGTTGACCGCACTCCCCTCGGCCCCGGCACCGCCGACCTCACCGGCCCACCCGGTCCCCGGCCACAGGCTCATCGGATGCTGGTGCAGCGAGATCGTCAGCACCCGCGGGTCGTCCCAGAACGCTGTCTGCACCCCGTCACCGTGATGCACGTCGACATCCACATACGCGATGCGCTCCACGCCGTTGCGCAACAACCACTCGATGGCCACCGCACAGTCGTTGTAAACGCAAAACCCAGCGGCGCTGTCCGGCATCGCGTGATGCAGCCCACCGGCGATGTTGACAGCCCGATCCGCCTCACCCGACGCAATGGCCCGAGCTGCCGCCAACGACCCACCGACCACCAACGCCGACGCCTCGTGCATCCGCTCGAAGACCGGGTTGTCCGGCGTCCCGAGACCGTGCCCGACATCCCACCCGGCCGTGGGCGCCGCCTGCACAGCGCTCAGATACCCCGGCAGATGCACCAGCTCGATCTCTTCCTCCGTGGCCGCTTCGGGCACCCGCAGCTCAACGCCCTCAAGCACCCCGAGCGCCGTGGCGAGCCGAACGGTCAGGTCGAGCCGGACAGGATTCAGCGGATGGTCGCCACCGAGGTCGTACCCGAGGAAGGACCGATCCCAGACAACAGCGGCTGGCTTACCCATGGCCAGCAACCTACCCACCGATCGGCCCATCCGGTGATCACGTGTTGGTCGCCGCGCGTGCTGACCGCTTCCGAGCCGCCTACAGTCGCACCCCGCCGGTACCAAGCAAGGACACCGGCACTCGGAACCAATCCACCTGAACAGGGGTCAGAGGCGACATGCACCTGCGACCAGCGGCCACTCTCCCAGCGCTGTGCCTGTCCCTGGGCCTGACCCTCGCCGCCCTCACAGGCTGCAGCGAACAGGTCAAGGGCTCAGCCGCGGCCGACCCCAACGCGGCCCCCGCCACCGTGCCCGCGACCTCGAAGAAGCCCTCCACCAGCACCTCGGCGTCCAAGCCGGCGGACCCCACAGCCCCGAAACAACAGGGCGACATCAGGATCACCACCAAGAAGAAGGTCACCGGCCTCGAAACCTGCGGTGTCCTCAAGGCCGCGGACATCGAAGCCGCCACCGGCGGCAAGTCCTCGGCGGACGGCGGCTGCATCCACAGCACCACCGGCCCCTCGACCGTCATCACCCAGATGGTCACCGTTCCCGAGGTGGTGGACCAGGACGGAGAGAAGAAGCAGATCGAGATCGGCGGCAACACTGCATGGCAGGTCAGCGCGTCCAAGGAGGACTGCCAGGTCACCGTCATACTGACCGACGACCCGGCCGCCATCACCTCGGCCTTCTCGGTGAGCGTCCTCGCCATCGAGGAGCTGGACACCTGCGCCACCGCGCTGAAGCTCGCCACCAAGGGCTTCGAACGCATCCCGAACGCCTGACCCGACCGGGCCCTGCACATCAGCCGCCGGTAGCGACCTCCCGGTCCAACGCACACCAGTTGGACCACGACCCGGCGTAGAGCGCCGCCGGCTTCTCGGCCGACGTGATCCCCGCGACCTCCAGCGCCAGCACGACCGACGAGGCGGTCACCCCAGACCCGCAGTAGGCGCCAACGGCCACGTCGCTCGACACGCCGATGCCCGCGAACCGCTCCGCCAGCTCCGCCGCACCGAGCCAGCGCCCATCAGCGCCGACGTGCCCGGTCGTCGGCGCGTTGAGCGCGCCCGGGATGTGCCCGGCCTTGGGATCCACGGGCTCCGTGTCCCCGCGGTAGCGCACCGCGGCCCGCGCGTCGAGCAGCACGCCCTCCTGGGCGAGCGCCGCCGCCTCGTCCGCGTCGAGCACAGGCATCTGGCCGGGCCGCACCACCACGTCCCCTGCCGCGTCACCCGTCAGGGGCGCCGGCTCCTCCGCCGTGACCGGCAGCCCGGCGGCCTCCCACGCCGCGAACCCGCCGTCCAGCACCGCGACCTCGTCATGGCCCGCCCACCGCAGCAGCCACCACACCCGCGCGGCGACCGAACCATCACCCGCGTCATACGCCACGACCTGGCTGCCCTCGCGCACGCCCGCGCGTCGCAGCACCTCCTGCAACCGCTCCGGATCCGGCAGCGGATGCCGGCCGCCGACGCCCGCAGGCGCGGACAACTCTGTGTCGAGATCCACGTACACCGCACCGGGCACGTGGCTGACCTCGTAGTCTTGGCGTCCGGGTGGTCCGCCGAGACGCCACCGGACGTCCAGCACGACGGTGACCGATCGCGCACTCAGCGCGTCGGCGAGGGCCTCAGGAGTGATCAAGGGATGCACGACTCACATCCTGCACCCGCGCGGACACCTCTGTCCCCCGGCACGACTACCATCGACACCATACGAAGGGGAGCGGGTGTGAACGACCTCATCGACACCACGGAGATGTATCTCCGCACGATCTACGAGCTCGAAGAAGAGGGCGTCGTGCCACTGCGCGCCCGCATCGCCGAGCGTCTCGGCCAAAGTGGACCGACGGTGAGCCAGACCGTCGGCCGCATGGAGCGCGACGGCTTGGTCGTCGTGGCGGAGGACCGCCACCTCGAGCTCACCGAGCAGGGCCGCAACCTCGCGATCGCCGTCATGCGCAAGCACCGGCTCGCCGAGCGCCTCCTCGTGGACATCATCGGGCTCGAATGGGAGCACGTGCACAGCGAGGCATGCCGCTGGGAGCACGTGATGAGCGAGGCGGTGGAGCGCAAGCTCGTCAAGCTGCTCGGCAACCCCACTACCTCTCCCTACGGGAACCCGATTCCCGGCCTCGACAAGCTGGGCGACGGCGAACCCGCCCCGCCCGCCGAGGCCGACCTGGTGCGCGTCGACGAGGTGGCTCGCCGCGGTGGCGGGCGCGTCGAGGTGCGCCGCATCGCCGAACACGTCCAGCTCGACCCGGACCTCATGGCCGAGCTGAAGGACGCCGGTGTGGTGCCGGGCGGCACCGTGGACGTCGAGGCGCTCGGTGGCGCCAAGGTCGTCCAGGTGCGCGGCGGCAACGGCAACGTGGCGGAACTCGACCCCGCGGTCGCCCACGCCGTCCTGGTGCTCGCCCGGTGACCCAGGCGACGACTCCCGCGGCGAAGGCGGCCGAGGCGTTCCAGCGCCTGCACGGACGCGCTCCCGAGGGGGTCTGGTCGGCGCCGGGCCGTGTCAACCTCATCGGTGAGCACACCGACTACAACGACGGCTTCGTGCTGCCGTTCGCGTTGCCCCACCGCATCGCGGTCGCGGCATCGCCCCGTGCGGACGGCGTGCTGACCGTCAGCACGCTCGGCGACGACGGCGGGGTGCAGGACGCGGACCCGGTCGTGGTGGCGGACCTAGTCCCCGGCATCGTCACGGGGTGGGCCGCGTACCCCAGCGGCGTCGCCTGGGCCCTGCGTGAGCAGGGGATCGGTGTCAGCGGCGGAGCGGATCTCGTCATCGCGGGCGACGTGCCCGCCGGGGCGGGCCTCTCCTCGTCGCACGCCTTGGAGTGCGCCGTCGCGCTGGCGCTGCTGGACCTTGCGGGCGTCGACGCCGAGCGGCCCGACATCGCGCGCTGGGTGCAGCGCTCCGAGAACGCCTTCGTGGGTGCGCCAACAGGCATTCTGGACCAGACGGCATCGTTGTGCTGCGTCGAAGCGCACGCCCTGTTTTACGACGTGCGCTCCGGCAAGTCGGAGCAGATCCCGTTCGACGCGGCTGCCAGCGGCCTGGAGGTGCTGGTGATCGACACCCGCGCCAGCCACTCCCACGTCGACGGCGGCTACGGCGCCCGGCGGGCCGGCTGTGAGCGCGCCGCGGGCATCCTCGGTGTCCCCGCGTTGCGCGACGTCGACATCGCCGAGCTCGACGACGCACTCGTCCGGCTGCCCGAAGAGCTGCGTCCGCTGGTGCGGCACGTCGTGACCGAGAACGACAGGGTCCTGCGCACCGTCGACCTGCTCCGCGCCGGCAAACTCGCCGACATCGGTCCCCTCGTCTCCGCCTCCCACGCGAGCCTGCGGGACGACTACCGGGTCTCCTGCCTGGAACTCGACGTCGCCGTCGACTCCGCGATGGCGGCCGGCGCTCTCGGCGCCAGGATGATCGGCGGCGGCTTCGGCGGCTCGGCCATCGCCCTCGTGCCCGTCGAACGGCACGACGCGGTCGAACAGTCCGTCCTCGCCGGCTTCTCCTCGCGCTCGCTCACGCGGCCGAGGCTCTTCACGGCGGTTCCGTCCGCGGGCGCGGGCAGGGACCGGTAGCGAACAACGATCCTGATCAGGAATGCGAGGACTGTGGTGAAGCTGCTCGTCACGGGCGGGGCCGGATACGTCGGCAGCGTGTGCGCTGCGCGGCTGCTCGAAGCCGGACATGAGGTCGTCGTCCTCGACGACCTCTCGACCGGGCACGAGGACGCCGTCCCCTCGGGAGCGCGCTTCATCCGGGGTGACATCGCCGAGGTGATCGGCGACGTCCTCGCGGAAGGGTTCGACGGCGTTCTGCACTTCGCGGCGAAGTCGCTCGTGGGCGAGTCCATGCAGGACCCCGGCAAGTACTGGACGGGCAACGTCCTCACCGCGATTCGCCTGCTCGATGCGATGAAGGATCACGGCACGCCGAAGCTCGTCTTCTCCTCGACTGCCGCGACGTACGGCGAGCCGCGGGAGGTGCCGATCCCCGAGACCGCGCCGACCGCGCCGACCAACACCTACGGCGCCACCAAGCTGGCCATCGACCACGCCATCACGTCGTACGCCGCGGCGCACGGCCTGGCGGCGACGAGCCTGCGGTACTTCAACGTCGCCGGCGCCTACGGCAGCATCGGCGAGCGGCACGCGACCGAGACCCACCTCATCCCGCTCGTTCTCCAGGTCGCCCTCGGGCAGCGGGAGCACATCTCGATCTACGGCGAGGACTGGCCCACCGAGGACGGCACCTGCATCCGCGACTACATCCACGTCACGGACCTTGCCGACGCCCACCTCCTCGCCCTCGACCACGCCACCGCCGGCGAGCACCGGATCTACAACCTCGGCAACGGCACCGGCTTCTCGGTCAAGCAGGTCATCGACACGTGCCGCGAGGTCACGGGCCACCCGATCCCCGCCGTCGTCGCCCCCAGGCGCGCCGGCGACCCCGCCGTCCTCGTCGCCTCGTCCGAGCGGGCCCGCACCGAACTCGGCTGGAAGCCCGAGCGCGCCGACCTCGCCGGCATCGTCCGCGACGCGTGGGAGTTCACCCGTGCCCGGCACGGAGCCTGAGCCGGCATGACCGACTTCACCTCTTTCGAGAGCTACAACGCCACACCGAGGCTCACATCGCTCGCGCTGTCCCCGGACGGCACGCGACTCGTCACCGTCGTCTCCACGCTCGCCGCTGACGGCAAGACGTGGCAGGGCGCTCTCTGGGAGGTCGACCCCACCGGCGAGCGGGACGCCGTCCGGCTCACCCGCTCCGCCAAGGGAGACTCCTCCCCCGTCTTCGCACCGGACGGGTCGCTGCTGTTCCTGTCGGCACGCCCGAACCCGCTCGCGAAGCCGGGCGAGACCAAGGAGCAGAAGGCGCTGTGGCGGCTTCCGGTCCACGGTGAGGCCGCCGAGGTCCTGCGGCCAGGCGGCGGAGTCGGTCACGTCCGCGCCGAGGGCGAGACGCTGCTGTTCACCTCGTCGACGTACCGCTTCACGGAATTCGGCGACCAGGACGACGCCAAGCGCAAGGCCCGCGAGGACGCCGGCGTGACAGCGATCCTGCACGAGTCGTACCCGATCCGGTACTGGGACGCGGACCTCGGCCCGAGCTACCCGCGCTTGTTCTCGGTTCCCCTGGGGGACATCACCACCGAGAAGGTCACGACCCTCAGCGAGGACGCCGAGAGCCGGCTCAGCGACGAGGACATCGCGCTGAGCCCTGACGGGAAGTGGGCCGTCCACGGCCACGGCGTCGACGTCAGCGCCTCCTACGGCCGCAGGACCGAACTGCGACTCGTGGCGACGGACGGCGGCACGTCGCGCGCCATCGCCTCCGAGGACGGTTTCTCCTTCTTCGACGCGGCATTCACCCCGGACGGCACCGCCGTGATCGCGATCCGGTTCCGTGAGTCCACTGCGGACACTCCATATCGGCGCGACCTGGTGCGCATCGATCTGGCCGACGACTCGATCACGCCACTGGCGCCCGGCTTCCAGGAGGAACCGGACCATCCCGTGGTGAGCCCGGACGGGTCGGCGGTCTTCTTCACCGCCAGCCATCTCGGGCACCAGCCGGTGTGGCGGCTGGACCTCGCGACCGGCGACATCACGAAGCTGACGGTCTCGGGTTACTACAGCGACGTGGTCGTGAGCCCGGACAGCAAGACGCTGTACGCACTGCGCAATTCGATCGACCACCCGCCACAGCCAGTGCGGTTCGCCGCCACCGGAGCCGACCAGGATCCGGAACGCCTGCGCGCGCCCGGCGCACTCACCTCCGTGCCCGGCACTCTCACCGAGATCTCCACCGTCGTCGCCGACGGCAGGACCGTCCGGTCCTGGCTGGTGCTGCCGGAAGGTGCCTCGGCCGACTCGCCCGCGCCGCTGGTGCTGTGGGTCCACGGCGGTCCGGTCATGAGCTGGAACGGCTGGACCTGGCGCTGGAACCCCTGGCTGATGGCCGCTCGCGGCTACGCCATCCTGCTGCCCGACCCCGCCCTGTCCACCGGGTACGGACCGGACTTCATCAAGGCCGGTTGGGGCCGCTGGGGCGCCGAGCCCTACACCGACCTCATGGCCATCACCGACGTCGCGGTCGAGCGAGCCGACATCGACGCTTCCCGGACCGCCGCCATGGGTGGTTCGTTCGGCGGCTACATGGCCAACTGGATCGCCACCCAGACCGACAGGTTCCGCGCGATCGTCACGCACGCATCGCTGTGGCACCTCGACGCGTTCTCCGGTGGCACCGACAGCTCCTACTTCTGGATGCGGGAGATGGGCGATCCCCTCACCCAACCGGAGCGGATCGCTGCCAACTCCCCTCATCTGCGGGTCGCCGACATCAAGACCCCGATGCTCGTCATCCACGGGGACAAGGACTACCGGGTTCCCATCGGCGAGGGGCATCGGCTGTACTTCGACCTCGTTCGGCACGGGGTCACCGCGAAATATCTTTACTACCCAACCGAAAACCACTGGATCCTCACCCCCGGAAACTCTCGGGTCTGGTACGAGACGGTGTGGGCGTTCCTGGCGGAGCACGTCCTGGATCAGGACTGGGAAAGGCCCGAACTGCTCTGAGCGGTGGCGAGCAACCTGCGGGCGTCGTCCAGGTATTCAATGGACAGCGCCCGCAGCTCTTCCGGCGGGAGCGCGGCACTCATCGCCGCGCGGAGGATCCTGGTCAACGAGTGGCCGGGACACGCTGCCTCCGCCGCTTCGATCGCGACGGACGCCATCCCTCCGTCGCCGCGCTGGTAGGCGTAGAAGGCGAGCAGGCACGCAGGCTCAGCGCGTTCCGGGGCCGGGCACGACCGGGTGAGATCGAGCCACAAACGCTCGGCCAGCCTGGACCTCGGCTGCGCCGCGAAGGCCAGGCTCGCGTCGCGGACCTCGGGAGTCGCCAAGGCCCTAGCCAACGCGACGACCTCCGCATCGGGCAGTGGTTCCTCGCGTTCTTCCACGGCGTCGATCGCATCGCGCACGCGGCGGAGTTCGGTGCCCGGATCAGGATCGCCGGAGTGTGTCATGAGGTCGTCGAGCAACGCTGATCTGCGTTCCAACGCCTCGGGTGGGTCCAGTGCTGCGATCGCGGCCATCGCGGCGCGCGACTCGAACGTCACGTTGCCCTCGTGCGCAGACGCGGCGGCCACTGCGGACAGTTGGGGATCCGGCAGGGTTCCGTAGCAGTCGATGTCGAGGTAACAGAGCCAGGGCGCGTCCTTCTGGCACGACGGCAGCCACACGGCTTCCACGACCTCGATGCCCACGCCGCCCAGTTTGTGCCTGAGCGCGGAGACCAGCGGCTCATGCGGCAGTTCCTCGGGCATGTGCTCGGACGGAGCGCACACGATCGCGAGGATCACGTCGGTCGCGCCGTGTTCGAGGAGCGGCGCTTCCAGTTGCGCCGCAAGCATTCCCCTATGTCGTGGGCGCGGTAGGTCGACGCGCATGGTCATGCTGACCACGCAGTCCTTCAGCACCAGCACGACGAGCGAATCGGACGGGTGGAACCCCATCAGGTGCGGGATCGCTGCGTAGAGGTCGCTGGCGCCGCGAACGCGGATCGGTTTCGGGAGGGTTGTGGGCATGGGGCCCACTGTGGCGGGTGGGAATGGGTGGGATTTCGGGTTCGGGCGAAGCTGTGGACAACTCGGCGGGTGTGGACAGGTTGAGATCTTGAAGCGCTTGGGAACGGGGTTTTGTCGGGCGTGGGTGGTAGGTTGCCGCGCTTCGGTCTCCGGTGTTCAGGGACCGAAGCGCGGCATCAGGTCAGAACGTCTGGAACACCGCGCGCCAGCCGCCGACGACAGGCAGTTCGACGGACGTCCTGGCGAGGTCCAGCGACAGGCCGACGCCCGGCTTCGGGCGCAACGTGTAGTCGTAGTCGCTGGAGATCAGCACGAACTCGAGCCGGTGGCCGGCCTGCAGGATGTAGTCGTCCGGCACGATCGGCACGCTGACGTCGTAGAACTTGCCCGGCTTGATCGGCGACGTCCTGTCCGGCCGCACCCGGTTCTGCGGGTCGGTCGAACCGCGGGTGATGACGCTCGACTTGCCGTCGGGAGCACGGTCGACGAGCAGCGTCGTCACGTTGGCCGCAGGCCGGTCGAAGGCGATGCGCAGGTGCGCGGTCGACTTGCCTGAGAGCCGCAACGGCTTCCGCGTCGGCTCCGACGTGTAGGAAAGCCGGTTCGGCGAGATCGCCTGGTCGATCAACGACTCTGCCGTCTTCGTCGCGTCGTCGGTCAGCTTTTCCACGCCGTGGCCCGGCAGAATCCCGAGGCCGCCCTTGGCAGATCCGCCTGGGGACAGCCGCAGCCGCACGTCGGACGTGCCGGGAGCCGGCCAGTCCTTCTCGTCGACCCATGTCTTGTCCTCACGCTGCAGCGTCGCCTTCGGCTCCTTGTCGATGCCGTTGCGGTGTCCCCAGAGGTACTGGGTGAACCAGCGGTTCAGCGTGCGCCGCCACTCGACCGAACGCAGCGTGTCGGCGTCGGTGTGCCCGGACTGATGCAGCCAGATCTTGTGCGGGACACCGACCTTCTTCAACGCCGAGTACCACTGCTCGACGTGCGTCATCTTGACGTTCCAGTCGTTGAGCCCGTGCACCGCCAGCACGGCCGCACGGACCTTGTGGACGTCGTTCAGGTAGTTCCGCTTGTCCCAGAACTTGCTGTAGTCGCCGGTGATGCGGTCCTGGTCCTTCGCGATCTCGGCGATGATCGGCTTGCAGATCTCCTTGTCCGCTCGGGTGTAGACGTACTCCGCCAGCACGTCGGCGTCCTCACCCTGGAACGTGCCGGGTGCCACCACAGCCCCATCGGCGCGGTAGTAGTCGTACCAGCTGGAGATCGCGGCGATCGGCACGATGGCTTCCAACCCGCGCACGCCCGTGGAGGCAACGGCGTTGGGCAACGTTCCGTTGTAGGAGACGCCCATCATGCCGGTCTTACCGGTCGACCAGGTCGCCTTGATGGGCTCGCCGGTGGCGGTACGCGCCGTCGCACGGCCGTTGAGCCAGTCGACGACGACACGCGCGCCGATCGTCTCGTTGACGTCGCCCGTCGTCGGGCAGCCGGTCGACTTGCCGGTGCCGAGCGATTCGGCGTAGACGACGGCGTACCCGCGCGCGATGAAGTAGGCCTCGTAACGGCCCGAGGTGATCGGGTTCGGCCCGAGGGCGGCGGTGACGCGTTCGTCGGCGGAGGCCTTCAGCAAACGGCCGTCGCGCTTGTCGGGCACGTACAGCTCGACGTCGACGTTGTGGTTGGCGACATCGTTGCCGCCCGAGAAGTACGGGCTCACCATGTAGACGACCGGGACCTTGAGACCGCGTTCGGTGGCGCGCGGCCGGACGACCTCGGTGTAGACCTCGTCGTCCTTGCCGTCGCGGTCGCTGTCGACCGGCGCCCGGACCCAGAGGCTCTCCTTCACCACGTCCTTCGGGTCGAAGACGGGTTGCGCCTCGCCGTCCTTGAACACGGGTCCTTCGGCGGCGTGGGCCGTGGTCGGCAGAAAAGGCAGGACAAGCACCGCTGTCAGCAGTGCGACTCTTCGTGCGCCCCTCACGAGGCACCCCCTATGCAACGCCAGGTACAGGGATCCGCCCTGCACCCTTCCCGTTGACTGCAAGACATGCCACCCGTCGATCGGCCCTTGACCTGAGAGCATGGGCCGTGCACATTTCCGACTTCGTCCACGCATTGCCGAAGGCCGAGTTGCATGTCCACCTCGTGGGCGCGGCTTCCCTCGACACCGTCCTCGCACTCGCCCGCAACCACCCCGATGGGCCGGTGCCCACCGACGAGGCGGCGCTGCGGAAGTTCTACGAGTTCACGGACTTTCGGCATTTCATCAACGTGTACGGCGTCGTCAACGACCTCGTCACGACCGGAGAAGACATCCGCACCCTCGTCGTCGGATACGCCCGCGACGCCGCGCGAACCAATATCCGATATGCGGAGCTGACGATCAGTGCGACGAGCCATCTGCGGGAGGGCATCGCGTCCGACGAACTCGTCGAGGCACTCGAGGCAGGACGCAAAGAAGCGCTCGCAGTACACGGCGTGGCGTTGCAGTGGATCTTCGACGTGCCCGGCATCTGGGACCGCGACTGGGGGATGACGAGCGCGCGGTTCGCGGCCGAGTACCGGCCGGAAGGGCTCGTCGGGTTCGGGCTGGGCGGTTTCGAATCGGATTCGCCGAGGGCGAAGTTCCGCGAGGCGTTCGCCCTCGCGCGCGACGCCGGGCTGCACATGGTGCCGCACGCGGGCGAGACGACGCCGCCCAGCGAAATCTGGGCCGCACTGCGTGATCTTCGTGCCGAGCGGATCGGGCACGGCGTCAGCGCGGTGCAGGATCCGGAGCTGCTGCGGCATCTCGCCGACGAGGGAGTCGTCGTGGAGGTGTGCCCGACGTCGAACATCCGCACCGGCGCGGTGAAGTCGCTCGACGAACACCACCTGCCGCGGCTCGTCGAGGCCGGGGTGCCGGTGACGATCAGCACCGACGACCCCGGCATGTTCCACACCGACCTCGACCACGAGTACCTGGTGTGCCACGAGCGGTTCGGGTTCGGCCGCAGCGAACTCGCCGGCCTCGCACGGGCGGCGGTGCAGGCGTCGTTCGCTCCGGCCGAGCTCAAGGATCAGTTGCTGAAGGAGATCGACGCCCTATGAGTGGTGCGTGTGTGGTGACGACGACCGTTGACTCCGAGGAAGCCGCGGAGTCGTTGGCGAGAGGAATCGTCGGGGCACGGCTTGGCGCGTGCGTGCAGATCGTGCCGATTCGCAGCGTCTACCGGTGGGAGGGTGAGGTGCGCGTCGACGCGGAATGGCAATGCGTCGTCAAGACGTCCGCCATCCGCGCCGACGAACTCGTCGCGCACATCAAGGCGCACCACACCTATGACGTGCCCGAGGTCGTAGTCACCCCCGTCGTCGGGGGTAACGACGACTACCTCGCATGGGTCTCAGAGGAGACTTCTTAGGTGGCGCGGCAGCGGCTCGGTGTGCAGGACGCCGAGCCGTTGCGTCGCCCTCGTCAGCGCCACGTACAGCTCGCTGGGCAACATGCGTTGCGGTTCGACGACGAGGACGACGTCGAACTCCAATCCCTTCGACGCACGCGGCGACATCCAACGATCGCCGATGACGGCGATCGTGCGGCCGTTGCGTGCGATGGCGTGTGCGTCGAGTTCGTCGCGCACAGCCGCCGATAGATCTGTGACGCGTCGCGCCCACGGCCGGACGCCCGTCTTGCGCACCGACACGGGTGCTGAGGCGTCGGGGTCGACGAGCTTCAGAACCGGGGTGGCGACGGCCATGATCTCGCCGGGCGTGCGGTAGTTGACCTCCAGCCGTCGGTAGGAGAACCGGTCGAACACCGAGCCCCAGCTCCGGACACCACCTGCGGCCTGGCGCTGGGCCAGGTCGCCGACGACGGTCATGGACCTGTTGGGGCAGCGGCGCAGCAGCACGCGCCAGTCCATTGCAGACAGTTCCTGTGCTTCGTCGACGACAACGTGGCCGTATGTCCACGTGCGGTCGTCGGCGGCTCGTTCGGCGAGAGAGCGGTGGTCGCGCACCTCGTGCCGGACGGCCAGCACCGCGGCATCGACGAAATCCGTGACGATGTACTCGTCGTCGTCCGCGCGTTCGTCGATCGACAGGACGTCCATGACGCCGCGCGCGTATTCGAGCTGTTCCTCCTCTTCACGCTTTGCCGCGCGTTCCGCGGCGCCGTCGGACCCGAGCAGTTCGGCGAGCTCGTCGAGCAAAGGCACATCGGACACCGTCCACGCGTCGGCGTCCTCCCGGTACAGCTCCGGCACCCCGATCCGGAAACAGCGGCCCGCGTACAGGTCGGCGAGCAGCTGCTCCGGCGTGAGCTGCGGCCACAACCTCTCGACGGCGTCGCGCAACGCGATGCTGTGGCGCAGCTCGTGGCGCACGTCCTCCTCGATCTCCGGCCAGTCGACGCCGATGAGCCGCATCGCCGGCGCGACCAGCTCCTCGGCGAGCGCGAGGAAGAAGTACCTGCGGGCGGCGTTGTGCGGCAGCCCGTAGTAGCGCGTTTTCTCGCGTGCGACGGCGGCGACATGCGCGTCGAGCGGGACGACGACGTCCTCCAGCTCGATCTCGATGGGCTCGTCGGGAAGTTCCTGCCGGTCGGCGACGGCGATGGCCAACAGGTCCAGAACTGATATATCGCCTTTCAGTCGTTGCAACGGCGGGGTGTCTTCCACGTCGGTGCGGACACCGGGATAGAGCTCGCCGGGCGTCGCGAACACGACGTCTGTCTCCCCCAGCGACGGGAGGACGTCGCCGACGTAGCGGAGAAAGCCCGTGTTCGGACCGACGATCAGCACACCATGCCGCGACAGGCGTTCACGACGCGTGTACAGCAGGTATGCCACTCGGTGGAGGGCCACGGCGGTCTTGCCGGTACCGGGGCCGCCCTCGATCACCAGCACGCCGGGGCCCGAGTAGCGGATGATCTCGTCCTGTTCGGCCTGGATGGTCGCGACAATGTCGCGCATCGTCGCGGTCCGCGGCGCGTTGAGGGCGTCGAGCAGTGCTGTCGTGTCGGTCAGCAGTTCGTCGTCGTGGAAATCGCACAGCTCCCGGTCGCGGACGCGGAAGTGGCGGCGCAGCACCAGGCCTTCCGGATTCGCCGCGGTCGCGGTGTAGAACGGCCGCGCCGCCGGTGCCCGCCAGTCCAGCAGCTGCGGTTCGAAGTCGTCGCCGAACAAGCCGACGCGGCCGATGTAGGTACGTTCGCCTTTCTCCGAGTCGATGCGACCGAAGACCAGCCCCTCCTCCGCCGCCCGGTACTTCCCGACCTCCTTGGTCAGCACGTCGACGGCGGCTTCGCGATCCAACCGCTGGGTGACGGTGTCCCGCAGCGCGGCCGCAAGGTCTGCAGCCGCTTTGTTCCGTTCCTGGTCGAGCTTTTCATACAGAGAGGTGATTCGTGCCTGTTCGCTCGCCAACACCTTGCCCCCTGTGATACAATAATTCTGTCTTCCCGGAAAATTGATTCCGAAAATGCAAAGCCATTCTTTGTATCACAGATCAGCGGCGTGCGACACCCCTTGTGAAGTCGGGTGCGCCGTCACTGACAATGATCGCCGAGGTGCCGCTCCGCAGGCGTCTGAGCTGCATGGTCCATCCGGCAGCTTCGCCTCGGCACAGAAGTGCTCGCTCCGCTGACCGATCAGCCACCGCCGCTCGCATGACCTTCGGTAATTCGTCGCGCGACACCGGGAAAGGTACGATTCAGCCACGTGCTGGCAGTGCACGAAAGCGGAGTAGACGCAGTGCAAGCATAAGGCTGGTCATCCTGGGCAACGACGGTTTCCACTGGTATGTCGCGCATTGCTCGCCGACCGGTCGCCCGCCCGCGTCACCGAGGTCGCACTTCACGACCTGGACCCCACGGCTCGCGGCGATCAGCGGTGTCCTGGCTGAGCTCGCCGCTGATATATCGGATGCGCCAGCCATCAGGACCTCGACGGACCTCGGCGAGACACCACGGTGCCGTCTTCGTGCACTCCGCGATTCGGGTGGGAGGGCTCGACGGGCGCGCGACCGACGAGAGCGTCCGGCGTTCCTGGCCTTGTACGCGCCTGAGCTGATCCGCGCCGGAGGGCCGACGAAGCAGGTGCCGGGGTTGGCGGAGTACTCGGACCTGATCGAGAGCTGGCTCGCCGAGCTCGCGGACCGCGGCAGCTCGGTGAGCATCGTGTTCCGGTTCGTCGAGCGCATCGCTTCGTCGGACCTCGCGAGCGAGCGGGGCATCTTCCAGATCGTGTCGAAACGTTCCGAGAGCGACGAGCGCACGTTCTACGGCCGCTTCCACACATGTGCGCGACGCACCGACGGACGGTGGCGCATCTGCATCGACTACGACACTGACGAACGGTCAGCGACGTTGGGGGAGGAGTTCCTCGCGGCGGTCGATGTCGACGACGTCGACGCGTTCAGCGCACCGGACACAGTTAGGGCTTGATGTTGGGGCCTGATGCCGAGTGGCGTCGTCCTTAACTACGCTCGTCCACAAATGGACACCACCACCTCTCGCCGCGTGCCGCTCGTCATGGGCATCGCCGTGCTCGTGCTGCTGCTGGACCAGGCCACGAAGTTCTGGGCCGAGAGCGCGCTGACCGGTCGCGCACCTATTCCCGTGCTCGGGGAGTTCCTGCAGCTCAGGCTCCTCTACAACCCCGGTGCCGCGTTCTCCATCGGCGCTGGGTCGACGTGGGTCTTCACCATCGTCGCGGCGGTCGCGGTCGTGCTGCTCGCGCGGTACGGCCTGCAGCCGCAGACCAAGCTGAGGGCGGCCGCGCTCGCGTTGATGCTGGGTGGCGCGACGACGCACCTGCTCGACCGGCTGTTCCGGCCGCCGGGTTTCGCGCGTGGGCACGTCGTCGACTTCATCGACTACAACGGCTGGTTCGTCGGCAACGTCGCGGACATCGCGCTGGTGTGCGGCGCGATCCTGCTCGTGCTGCTCAGCTTCACGCCGACGAAGCAGCCTGCTTCGTGAGCGTGTCCGCGCGGCGGGTGGTCTCGGGCAGGCGGTAGCGCGGGGCGAGACGCAGGACCTCTGCGCACGCCCGGTCCAGGTCGATCTTGTGGCCGACTGACACGAACACCGGCTTCACGCCGTCCTGCGTTCGCAACGCCCTGCCGACGACCTCGTCGTCCATGACGAGGTCGCTCATCGACCCGCGGGCATGGCCGGGCTGCTCGAACTGGCCCATCGCGTTCTTCGCGACGCCGACACTCGGGATGCCCGTGTGCACCCCGAGATGGCACGCAAGCCCGAACCGGCGCGGGTGTGCGAGGCCCTGACCGTCCGCGACCAAGAGGTCCGGCGTGACCGTCACCCGATCGAGAGCGCGCAACAGCACCGGCATCTCCCGGAACGCGAAGAGCCCGGCGATATATGGGAAGTCCGTCGTGTCCTCGACAACCACCTCGTCGAGGACGACCAGCGTCTTTGCATCGAACACCACGCAGACGCCCGCAACTGTGTCGTTGCTACGGTAGCCGACGTCTAGGCCTGCGACGGTGGCTATGTGCAGGTCAGGAGCGCTGATGGTGATCACCTGGGTGCGCAGACGCTCTTGCAGTGCGATGGCGTCGTCAACCGTTCTGGGCCACTCCACGGGCGACAGTGTGCCGTGACGTGTCGTAGTGGGCGGCGAGGAGGTCGTCGCCGAAGTCACCCGAATGGCGACGCCAGACGGTGTGGACGTGGTTGGCCTCGTTGGCGGTGTTGTCGTACTCGATGAGCAGTTCCGGGCCCTGGATCCGGTAGTAGTGGCCCTCGCCGCGGCGCAGCGAGCCTTCCCACGAGAAGTGGAGGCGTTCCGGGTCGATTCGGGCGAACTCCTCGTCGGCCAGTTCGAAGGCGAGCCGGTCGAGGTAGAAGCGGACGATGTCGACGAGCATCTCTCCCGCTGACTTGCCGAGCTGCGCGGGCGTCACGCCGACCGGTTCGGACGGGCTGACGCGCGGGGAGTTGCCGCTGCGGATGTCGTGGGGTGCGGTGTCCGACACGACGGCCAGGCGGCGTGCGGTCGGGCCCATGCGGTCGAGCAGTTCGCGGGCCAGTTCTTCTTCGAGTCGCAGCGGCTGGCCGACCACGCGGCCGCGGTAGGTGACGCGGGCCGGGTTCGCGCCGAGGAAGAACGGTGTCGCGGAGACGCGGCCGTCGGCGACGACGACGCTCACGGACAGGTGGTGTCCCTCGACGCGCCATCCCCACGGCTCGTCGCCGCCGGGCGTGCCGAAGAGAACCGTCCAGAAGTCGCCGTTGTGGCGGTCACGATGGCCGCCCTCACGGTGGTCGAGCACGTCCTCGAGCGCCATCACGGCTGCGGCCTGCGCATAGGCATGTGGGCTGAGCACGGTCGCGAGCATGCCGTGTACGGCTTTGCGCTGATCGCGTCGTAGTTCGCCGAGCACCAGGCCCGGTCGTGTGCCGGGCGTGTACGCCCAGCGGTGTCGGAGGTCGTCGTCGGTGACCGCGCGAATGGCGTGTTCGCGCTGGTCACCTTCGAGCAAACCAATATATTGGTGCGTGGCGTCGCCGACGTCGTGCAGCATCATTCGAACTTATAGGCCTTGAGGTTGCGCAGCAGCAGGTAGCAGTTCTGCAGTGAGCCAGAGGTGTCGCCGAGCGAGCGGTAGATGCCCCACTTCGGGCGCAGCCGGTCGTCGAGCCACGTGTCGACGTTGGTCTTCGTCGCGTCGAGCACGGTGCGGCCACCTTCGCGGACGACCCAGCGGACGCGACCGGTGCCGTTGCCGACCTTGATCTCCACCTCGGTGTCGATCCACTTGTTGTGCAACGGCTCAAGGTCGACGCTGCCGACGACCACGTTGCCCTCGGTGACCTTGAACTCGATCTTCTGCACGCCGCCGGTGCGGCGCAGCGACATGACCGTCACGGGCGCGGAGCCGAGGCCTGGCATCTTCGTCTGCATGATGTGGGTGAACGAGGTCGTCGACTTCAACGAGCTCGGGATGAACATGGAGTAGGTCCACTTCCACGTCTCACCGTTGCCGATGTCGATGTTCTGCCCGCCGGCCTTCATGCCGCGAACCTCGTTGCGTTGCCGGTCCGTCGACGTGTCGCGGTCGCGGGTGTGCATGTCGAACCGGTAGTCGTTGCCCGACACGTAGATGTGCTTCGTGCCGGGATGCGACCCGGCACGGTCGTCCTCGACGCCCTCGAAGGCGCCGAGCCCGTCCTTGTTCGCCTGCGGACTCCACTTGAGCTTCCAGGTGGCCGCCTGCGCGAGCCCGGAACCGCCCACGAGCAGCGGGACAGCCGCCACGCCACCGATCAACGCCGAACGCCGAGTGATCTCCACGCCCGTTCCTCCCAGCATCCATGGCGGCGGATTGAGGGAAATGGTCTGCACCAGTGCGGGCGTGATCACATCACCGACTGACCCGAGAGTCAACATTGAGTGACCCGCCGGGTCAGCCGGTTGAACGTTTCACCCGATCAAGCGTGGTCAGGCCGGGCGGTCAGCCTTGGACGATGTAGGCCTGGAGCTGGTCCTGCGACTGTTCCAGCTGTCCGATGCGGCTCTTCACGACGTCACCGATGCTGACGATCCCGACGAGCTCCCCGTCGGAGACCACGGGTACGTGACGGAAACGCCGTTCGGTCATCACGACCGTGAGGCTGTCCACCGTGTCCGACGGCGAGCACGTGAACACGTCGGTCGTCATGATCGC
The DNA here is from genome assembly GCF_016907955.1 of Lentzea nigeriaca. GTDB lineage: Bacteria > Actinomycetota > Actinomycetes > Mycobacteriales > Pseudonocardiaceae > Lentzea > Lentzea nigeriaca. The sequence continues at coordinate 90,523 of NZ_JAFBCX010000009.1, forward strand.
GGATACCGGGGAAGACAGCAGGTCCGCACCTGATTCGTGCAGACGGCGGACCACGTCGCGCTCGGACACGATCCCCGTGACGCCGGACGGGCCGACCACGACGATCGCGCCGACGTTGTGTTCGGCGAGCGCTCTGAGCAGTTCGGTGACCGGTACGTCCGGGTCGATCGTCGCGACCGTCGATCCCTTGGTGCGCAAAACGTCAGCGATCCTCATCTGGCGCCTCCGATCCTGTCGGTCCGGTAGCACCTCAGGCTAGATCGGATCCGGACAGAACGGGAGATCACACCCCGAAGGGAGCAGGGGACGCATTCGAGCGAATGCGTCCCCTGCGGTGTCGCGCCTGGTTCGGCGTCGGCTACGCGGTTCCTCCGCGGCGACGGGTCGCGAACTGGCGCGGCTGGACTACCGGAACACGCTGTTGTGGCAGCTGGAAGTGCGTGTTCTGGTCCTGCTTACCGCGCTTGCTCGCACGACGTGCGGCGCGGTTGGACGGCTCGGGCGGAGTGGTGGCAGGCATGCGAAAGCCTCCTCGCGAAGAGGGCGTGCAAGGACACGGCGGAACAAGGGCCGTGAGAGAAGGACCCGCGGAAGGGTCACCGAGACGACAGCGAGGTCGCGAGAGCGGCGTCAAGAGCGCCGCGGGGCTTCATCAGATGAAGTACATGCCGCAACGGTAGCGACGCCGTCACGGCGCGCCAACTGATTTATCCGCGGGCTCGAGCCGCTGCCGCTCCGGCGCCCAGCATCACCAGGATGATCGTGACCATCGCCCACTTGCGGGACTTCGTGAGCGGCGTGGTCTCGGCGACCAACGGAAGGTCCTTGCGGGGCGCGGGTTTCTGTCGCGCGGCCCGCACGGGCGCGGGCTGCGGTGGCACAAGCGGCGGAGGCGTCGTCGTGACGGGAGGCGGCACGACGACGGGGGTGTGCGCCGGAGTCGGTTTCGGGGCAGGAGGCGGCGGGGGCGGCGGGACCTCGGGTCTGGGCGCGGGAGGTTCGACGTGGGGCGGCATCGGGTTCGGCAGGCATCCCGCCGCGTCGATCATGCCCATCTGCGGGCCTTCCGACACTTCCGTCGCAGCGGTACCGGTGATCCGGTACAGGCGGCTGCGGCCCTTATAGCCGTTGTTGGTCGCGTAGACGGTGCCTGCGGAGTCGATCACCACGGCGCCATACGTGGACCTGCCGGGCAGGTCCTCGATCTCCGTCCTGCCCAGCACCCGTCCTGAAGCCGGATCGAACGACACGACCTCGCCCGGCCCCCAGCCCGCCGCCGACACGCCGGTCAGCTTCCCTGCCGCGTCGACCGTGAAGTCGTCGAGCGCGAGAGCGGGCCAGTCCAGCACGACGGTGCGCACGATCTCGAGGTACGAGGCGCTGCCAGGGTCGATGTCGATCGCGTGCAGGCGGGCGTTGTCCCGGACGTAGAACGTGGTGCCGATGACCGCGCCGGCGGACACGTCGTCGGTGCGGAACCAGTGCGCGTCAACGGGTCCGAGGTCGCTGACCCCGCCCTTCGGGTCGATCAGGACGACGTGCGACGGGTTCTTCCACCAGTGGTGCCCCTTGGAGGTAAGACCAACCAAACGGCCCAACGCCTCCGAGTACCCCAGCGCGTTCACCGCGTAGTCGAGATGGGCCACTTCCGTCACCCCACCGGATGACACGTCGAGTTTCGTGAACGTCGAGAGCGCGCCTCGGTGGGACGAACGGACTTGAAACGCGTCACAGTTCGGCGGTGCGGCATGGGCAACAGTGCTGGTGAACGGCGCGGAAAGCACCAAAAGAGCCGAGACGGTGCTCAACGCAAGCATATTCCGGCGCCACCGGAATGGAGTAGCCCAATACGACAACTGGGTATTCCTGCTGTTGCCGCGCATTCCCACCTGACCATTACTCGTTAACCAGACCGTGCTGTACCGGTCACAGTAGACCGTGGTCTAATCCCACACCAGAAAGGAGCCGAATTGAGCATTTACGTCTCCGGCCTGCTCTGGGTCCTCGGTGCGGCCGCCCTGTCCGCCATCGTCGTCGTCATCACACGGCGGCTCGGCTCGGAGGAAGTCGGCGAGAAGAATCTCGGCGCCGGCGGTTCGGTGTTCAGCATCGTCGCGGGCCTGCACGCAGTCCTGGTCGCCTTCATCCTCATCTCCCTGTTCGACGCGTCCAACACCGCCGCGGAACAGGTGCAGAAGGAAGCCAACGCGCTCGTCGCCGTCGACTGGTCGTCCGACTCGCTGCCGGAACCCGCGAAGTCCAAGGTGGAGCAGCTGATCCGCGCCTACGTCTCTACGGTCGTCGACGAGGAATGGCCGCGCATGCGCGCAGGAGAGGACGTGGACAACAAGGGCTGGACCACGTTGAACCAGCTCAGGGAGACGATCGCGACGGCGGCGCCGGACGGCGACTGGCAGGAGGACCGCAAGACCGAGGCCGCGAACCAACTGTGGGAGGTCTACCAGGCGAGGCAGGAGCGGCTGGACGCGGCGGGCAACGGCGTGAACCCGGTCGTGTGGCTCGCGCTGCTGATCGGCACCGCGCTGTCGCTGCTGTTCCCGTACCTGTTCGGCGGGCCGAACCTGATCTCGCAGTTGCTGATCACGATAACGCTGAGTTCGACGCTGGTTCTGCTGTTGTTCGCCATCTATCAGATGCAGAACCCGTTCAGCGGTGGTGTGCACATCCCGCCGGACGCGTTCAGTTCCGCACTGGATCGGCTGAGCTAGCGCGAATCGGCCGTTCCGTCCGCTTCTTCGATCTCCACGGACAGGACCTCGCCGTCGATGACGTTCGGCAACGGGTCCGCGTGGGTGAAGTAGCGGTTCGCGAATGCGCCGACCGCTCTGGTGGACGCGGCGTCGACGCCACCGCCGATGACGCCGCCCAGGATCGGAACGCCCTTCACCACGACCGTGCCGAGCTTTTTTGTACCGTATTTTGTGATGAGTGCCGACGCGGCCTTCTTGGTGAACTGCTTGATGCCGACTTTTTTGAACAGCTCGGTTCCGGCATTGCCGAGCAGGCACAGCAGGATGGCCGTCTGCACCTCTTCGCTGTCCACGTCGTGGCCGCGCACCGACGCGATGGACGCGATGAGGTGCGTCTGGATCACGTAGGCCGCGGCGACGTTGGACGGCAGCGAGATGGGCAGCGTGATCAGGCCGCCGAGGTTCGTGATGAAACCCTGCGCGCCGGCCAGCGCCACGTGGGTGCGGATGAGGTGCTTGATCGCGTCGGTCTCGCTGCCCTTCTTGACCAGCGCGTCGGACGCGGCCTCGCGTGCGCTCTTGAACGGGCCGAACCCGTCCACTCCGGCCCGCAGCAGGTAGTCGGCGATGCCCTGCTGGACCTTGTTCAGCTCGCCCTTGGACTCAGCCACAAACCCGACATTACGCGTCCGGCCGCCGCTATGAGACCTCAACCGGTGAGTCGGCGATCGTGGTGATCGCACCCGTGCTGCCGTCCACGGTGATCCGCTCGCCGGTCTTGATCCGCGTCACTGCCTCACGGACACCTACCACCGCGGGGATGCCGTACTCGCGGGCGACGACCGCGCCGTGCGAGTTCGCGCCGCCCATCTCCATCACGAGTCCGCCCGCCGTCAGGAACAACGGCGTCCAGCCCGGATCCGTCGACGGGGCGACGAGGATCTCGCCGGGTTCGAGGTGGGCGCCGACCGGGTCCATCACGACTCGGGCGATGCCGGTGATCGTGCCCGCCGACGCCGGTGTGCCGACGAGGTCGCCCTCTGCGGCGACACCGTTGTGCACCGCTTCCGGTTCCGTGCCGTCCGACAGCAGCACGCGCGGGATGTGCCGGCGCCGCATCTCGCGGTCGTAGACCTCGCGGCGCCCCGCCACGAGCGAGCGCAGATCTCCTTGCGTGGAGCGCATTTCCTCGAAGTTCAGGAAGAACACGTCGTCGGCGTTGTCGAGGCGTCCATCCGCGACGAGCTGGGCGCCGACCTCGGTGATGCGCTTCCGCAGGGCACCGAACAGAGTGATGATCAGGTACTTCGGGTACTCCCGCAGACCGGCGAGCAACCTGGTGCGGCGCAACGCGAAGCGCACGAACCAGCCGCGGCCCCAGGCGCGCCGCGCCAGGGCCTCGATCATCACTTCGGCTTCGGCGGCGCCGCGGGCGAACACCACGTCCGGATGCGCGTTTTCATCGTCCAGGCGCAGGAAGTTCCGCACGACACCGATGACGTACGTCGGGTCGTCGGACCACCTGGGCAGGCCGAGGTCGATCTCCGCCACGGCCCGGTGGCCCCACTTCGCGAGGAACTCGTCCAGGGCTGCGGGACGTTCACCGTTCTGGAACTGCTGCAGCGCAAAGGGATCGCGCTTGATCTCCTGCGCGAGGTCCCACATCGCCATGTCCATCTCGGTGGTGATGTTGTTCGGCAGGCCGCGCAGGATGGTCTGCAACTCCCCCGGCTTGGTCTTCACGACCTTGCTGACGAGCCCGAGCAGCGCGAACCCGACCAGTGCGGTCGGCGCGAGCCTCGGCAGCACCGGGACGGTGCATTGCCGCAGCGCCTGCTCGATCGAGAGGGTCGCGGCCTTGCCGAGGATCTCCTGTTCCATCCCGAACGCGTTCCGCGCGGCCTTCTCCGGATCGGCCAGCGCCTTCATCACGGTGACCGGGGCGTGGAACCTCCGGGCGAGGCGCAGCACGCGCTTGATCGCAGGGGTCGGCGAGGAGGTCCTGATCGCGAAGCGCGGGTCGTCGAACAGGCCGCGCAGCACCTCCGACGAACGAGCCTCCATCACCCCGAGCAGTCGCGTGACGAACTCGCGGCCGACCTTGCTCTGCAGAACTTTGGTGGCGTCGAAGAAAATCCTCTCACCAGCCTCCACATAGGACCTGCTCTTCGGGTCGCCGATCACGATCTCGAAGGCCGCCTTGGAGATCTCACGGAACGCCGCGCGTCCCATCGGCGTGATCGGGCGTTCGAGCCCCTGTGCGAGGCTGAAGCAGAAGTAGACGTGCGGGCCGCCGTCGTGGTTGTCCGGCAACGGGAACAGCGTCGTGATCGGCCGCGCCTGGGTGAGGTGCAGCTCGCCGTCGGCGTCGATCGCCCACTCGGTGTCCTGTGGCGTGCCGTAGTGCTGCTGCACCTTGCGGCCGAGGACGGCGAGCGCGTGGATCTGCCCGTCGGTCAGGCACGGTTCCTCGTTCTCGCCCACCTCGACGTGCTCGGTGCCGCCGCCGGGCAGCGAGCGGATGACGAACTTCTTGTCCCCCAGCCGCCTTTCGACGATCTCTGGCCCGTCGACGACGAAGTGGTCGGGGTTGACCGCACCTGACACGACCGCCTCGCCGAGGCCGGGGCTCGCGTCGATGACGATCTGGTCGCGCTTACCGGTGACCGGGTTCGCCGTGAACATCACCCCGGAAACCGCGGACTGCACCATCCGTTGCACGACAACGGCGAGGTACGTCGTGGTGTGGTCGATGCCGTTCGTTTCGCGGTAGCTGACCGCGCGGTCGGTCCACAGCGACGCCCAGCAACGCCGTACGGCGTCGACCACGGCGTCCTCACCGACAACGTTGAGGAACGTGTCCTGCTGGCCCGCGAAGCTCGCGAACGGCAGGTCCTCGGCCGTCGCGCTGGACCGCACCGCGACCGGGGTGCCGTCGCCGAGCTTGTGGTACTCGGCGACGATCGCGTCCCGGATCTCCTGTGGCACAGCGGTTTCGAGCAACGTCCTGCGAGCGTTCTCCGGAGTCGTGCTCGCCAGCTCGTCGGCCGCCGCTACGGCGCGGTAGGCGTCCGTGGTGACGCAGAAGCCCTGCGGCACCGGCAGTCCCGCCCTGGTGAGCTCCCCCAGGTTCGCGGCCTTGCCTCCCACGATGGCGAGCATCGTGCCGTCGATGGCCTCGAAATCCACACAGTAGGCGTCCATGAAGCTGAGGCTACGACCGTCCGGCCAAAAACTCAACACGTGATGAATAAATCACTCGCGTGGGGTGAACGCCCTGATCAGCGCGGCGATCTCGACGAGGTCCTCCTCCAGCGCGAAGTGGCCGGTGTCGAACAGGCACAGCTGGGCGTCGGGCAGGTCCCGCAGGTAGGCCTTGGCCCCGGCCTCGATGAAGAACGGGTCGCCGCGCCCCCACGTGATCAGCGTCGGCGGCTGGTGTTCACGCAGGTAGGCCTGCCATTCCGGGTACTTGGCGACGTTGGTGTGGTAGTCGAGGGCGAGGTCGATCTGCGGTTGTGGGCGCAGGTCGAGGTAGTGCTGGTCGAGGGTCCACGTGTCGGGCGAGATCGCCTCGGGGTCCCGGACGCCCTCGAGGTAGCCGAACTTCGTGTACTCCAGCGCGAGCATGTCGCGGGCGGCCTGCGGGTCGCGGTTGGCGATGAAGCCCTTGGCGAGCCCCGACAGGCCGTCCTCGTAGGCGTTGCCGTTCTGGACGATCAGCCCCTTGATCCACTCGGGGTGGCGCGTCGCGATGCGGAAGCCGACCGGGGCGCCGAAGTCGAAGACGTACATCGAGAAACCCGTGAAGCCGATGGTTTCCAGGAACTTCTCGATCGTGTCCGCGAGGAAGTCGAACGTGTAGTGCGGGTTGCCGGGAACCTCGGTGTGGCCCGAGCCGGGATTGTCGGGCGCGACGATGTGGAAGTCGTCCTTGAGCTCCTCGATGAGCCGCGCGTACTGGTGCGAGGCGGACGGGAAGCCGTGCAGCAGCAGGAGTTTGGGCGCGTCCGGGTCGCCCGCCTCCCGGTAGAAGACCTTGATCCCGTCCACGTCCGCGTGCCGATGCCTGGTCACATGTGTCTTTGACGTCATGACGCATTAGACTAATGGGTACTTCGCGTGATGTACAGTTAGTTCGTGCTCGCGATCGACTTCGTCAACACGCTGACGTCCGAGGGCGACCGCTTGGAGGAGTGGTCGTCGTCGCAGGGTTTGCCCTGGTCGGAGAACTTGAGAGAGCTGCGCGGCCACGTCGAGGCAGCGGTGCTCGCAGCGCGGGACGGCCTCGAACCGGACCTGGCGCCGTTGAACGCGGCGTTGCGCGGCGCCCCGGCGTACGACGTGCTGACCTGGTCCGGTGCCGTGGAGGTGTCGCGGGAGCGGGAGGGTGACGAGGTCGCGCGGGCGCTCGCGGTCCTGGCGGGCGCGGCGGCGGAGCTGCTGGCGTCACCGGCCGTGCGGAAGGTGAAGACGTGTGAGGCGCCGGGGTGCCGGCTGCTGTTCCTGCCCGCGCATCCGCGACGCCGGTGGTGTGATCCCGCGACGTGCGGGAACCGGGTGCGGGTGGCGCGGTACTACCAGCGGCACAAGGACTAGCGGCGCACCCAGTCCGGGAGCTTGATCGTGACGCCTGCGGTGCGTCCACTCGCGTCGCGGCACCCCAAGCTGCGGATCGACATGAGACGACCAGGTCGAGGTCATCCACAATGGACGCGTCGACGTCAGCTACGTGAGGCTGCCGGTCCCCACGGCGGGACGGCGCTGTTCACCGAGCCGCGCGTGGCCGTGCTGCCGGCGACACATCGCTGGCGTGGGCCGAACACCGGCACACGCCATTCATCACCGAGTTCAGCGCGATTGCCCAGCAGGTGTGAAGACGAAGCTGTCGCGGAACCCGCCATCGCCCCGCCGCGTCGCCATCAGCCGCAGCTCCGGCATGAAGTGGAAGAACACGAGCGACCCCGACCGGTCCGGATAGCCGAGCGTCTTCGAGTACTTGGGATTGGTGCCGCCCAACCACAACGGCGGCTCGCCGTACTCCGCGATCACGTCGTCCAGCACGCAGTCCGACTCCCCCAGCACACCGGGAATCCGGCTGTCCGCGTCCAGCGACAACCAGCCCTGCCGATGCGCCAGATCCGCGTACACCGACGCCATGACGTCCTCGCTGCGGTGGCCGAGCACGTCGTGCACGGCGCCGCTCACCATCGCCGCGTTGGCCGCGCCCCGCTTCACCAGCGCGTCGAGCTCGGCCTGCCAGCGGTCCGTGCGGTCGTCGGCGAACGCCAGCGCGTCGAGGAGGGTGAGGATCACCGGCTCGCCGCCGTACATGCCGGGACGGCGGACAGCGGCGTTGAGCTGGCCGAGCAGGTAACCGCGTAAGTCGTCGAACGAGCGCATCTCTCTCCCTGCGGCAACAAGAAAGGAGCGGCCAGGAGATGGCCGCTCCTTTCCCGTTGTTCTATCAGCTGCAGCCGGACGTGCTGCCGCAGCCCTCGCACAGGTAGCAGGACCCGGCCGGACGCATCTTCGTGCCGCAGGTCATGCACAGCGGCGCGTCAGCGGCCTTGCCCAGGTGCAGCTCCAGCAGCTCCGTCGAGCTGCCGACCTGCTTCGGCGCGGCGGCGGCCTCGGCCTGAGCCGGAGCGGCCTCCACCGACCCGCGCAGGCCCTCGATGTCCACTTCGGACGACGTGGGCGCGCCGTACTCACCGGCCACCTGGGCGGAACGCTCGTCGGCGGTGAAGATACCGAGCTGCGCGCGCTTGTCGTACGGCAGGTAGTCGAGCGCCAGGCGACGGAACAGGTAGTCCAGCACCGACGTCGCGATGCGCACGTCCGGGTCGTCGGTCATGCCCGCCGGCTCGAAGCGCAGGTTCTGGAACTTCGAGACGTAGAACTCGAGCGGGATGCCGTACTGCAGACCCACCGAGATGGACATCGAGAACGCGTCCATCACACCGGCCAGCGTCGAGCCCTGCTTGCCCAGCTTGACGAAGATCTCGCCGAGGCCGTTGTCCGGGTAGGAACCGGCGTGCAGGTAGCCCTCGGCGCCACCGACCGTGAACGACACGGTCTGCGACGGGCGCTTCTTCGGCAGGCGCTTGCGGACCGGGCGGTACTCGACGACCGTCTCGGACTTCTTCTCCTCGGTGGCCTTCGCGGACTTGCCCGCCGACAGCGGCTGGCCGACCTTGCAGTTGTCGCGGTAGATCGCGAGCGCCTTCAGGCCGAGCTTCCAGCCCTGGTAGTAGATCTCCTCGACGTCCTCGACGGTCGCCGTCTCCGGCATGTTGACCGTCTTGGAGATCGCGCCGGACAGGAACGGCTGCGTGGCCGCCATCATCCGCACGTGGCCCATCGGCGCGATGGAACGCTCGCCCATCGCGCAGTCGAAGACCTCGTAGTGCTCGCGGCGCAGGCCCGGCGCGTCGACGACGTGGCCGTGCTCGCCGATGAACTCGACGATCGCCTCGATCTGCTCTTCCTGGTAGCCCAACGCCTTCAGCGCGCGCGGCACCGTCTGGTTGACGATCTGCATCGAGCCGCCGCCGACGAGCTTCTTGAACTTGACCAGGGCCAGGTCCGGCTCGATACCGGTGGTGTCGCAGTCCATCATCAGGCCGATGGTGCCGGTCGGCGCCAGCACGGACGCCTGGGCGTTGCGCCAGCCGTTCTTCGCGCCGATCTCCAGCGCCTGCTGCCACGCCTCGGTCGCGACCTTGTGCACCGACGAGTCGTTCGCGTGGTAGGTGCGGATCAGGTCGTTGGCGGCAGCGTGCTTGCGCATGACGCGCTGGTGCGCGGTGGCGTTGCGCTTGTAGCCGTCGTACGCGCCGACGATGCCCGCGAGCTCCGCGGAACGGCGGTACGAAACACCGGTCATCAACGAGGTGATGGTCGCGGCGAGCGCGCGGCCGCCCTCGGAGTCGTAGGCGTGGCCGGTCGCCATCAGCAGCGCGCCGAGGTTGGCGTAGCCGATGCCGAGCTGGCGGAACTTGCGGGTGGTGTCCGCGATCGGCTCGGTCGGGAAGTCCGCGAAGCAGATCGAGATGTCCATCGCGGTGATGATCAGCTCGACGGCCTTGGCGAACGTGACGGCGTCGAACTTGCCGTCGTCACCGAGGAACTTCATCAGGTTCAGCGACGCGAGGTTGCAGCTCGAGTTGTCGAGGTGCATGTACTCCGAGCACGGGTTGGACGCGGTGATGCGGCCCGACTCGGGGCAGGTGTGCCAGTCGTTGATCGTGTCGTCGTACTGGATGCCGGGGTCGGCGCACTCCCACGCGGCCTTCGCGAGCTTGCCGAAGAGCGTCCGCGCGTCGACGCGCTCGATGACCTCACCGGTCTGACGCGCGCGCAGGCCGAACTCGCCGCCGCTCTCGTAGGCGTGCATGAACTCGTCCGAGACGCGGATCGAGTTGTTCGCGTTCTGGTACTGCACCGACACGATGTCCGCGCCACCGAGGTCCATGTCGAACCCGGCGTCGCGCAGCGCGCGGATCTTGTCTTCCTCGCGCGCCTTGGTCTCGATGAACTCCTCGACGTCCGGGTGGTCGACGTCGAGCACGACCATCTTCGCGGCACGGCGGGTGGCGCCACCGGACTTGATGGTGCCCGCGGACGCGTCGGCGCCGCGCATGAACGACACCGGGCCGGACGCGGTGCCGCCGGAGGACAGCAGCTCCTTGGAGGAACGGATGCGCGAGAGGTTCAGGCCGGCACCGGAGCCGCCCTTGAAGATCAGCCCCTCCTCGCGGTACCAGTTGAGGATCGACTCCATCGTGTCGTCGACCGCGAGGATGAAGCACGCGCTGACCTGCTGCGGCGAGGTGGTGCCGACGTTGAACCACACCGGCGAGTTGAAGCTGAACACCTGGTGCAGAAGCATGTAGGTGAGCTCGTGCTCGAAGATCTCCGCGTCCTGCTCGGAAGCGAAGTAGCCGTGCTCCTTGCCCGCACCCACGTAGGTCTTCACGACGCGGTCGATCAGCTGACGCAGCGACTGCTCGCGCTTCTCGCTGCCGACGGCACCGCGGAAGTACTTGCTGGTGACGATGTTGGTGGCGTTCACCGACCAGAACTCGGGGAACTCGACACCGCGCTGCTCGAAGTTCACCGACCCGTCACGCCAGTTCGTCATGACGACGTCGCGGCGCTCCCAGGTGACCTCGTCGTAGGGGTGGCGGCCTTCGGTGGTGTAGACGCGCTGGACCTTCAGCGCGGCAGGCTTGGCAGCCGCCCGTGCGGCAGTCTTCTTGGCTGAACCGCCGACCGTCTCGGTCACGGTGGATCTCCCTCGTGCTGGTGCGTAGACAAAAGGCTGGTTCGCGCGCGTCAGTGCGCGCGCATCATTGCTCTGGCTGTTCGGAGGCCGCTCGAGCCCGAGCAGTGCGAAGATCAAGAATTTCCTTCTCGAAGTCCTCGACGGACGAGAAGGACCTGTAGACGCTCGCGAAGCGCAGGTAGGCGACTTCGTCGAGCTCGCGCAGGGGGCCGAGAATGGCGAGGCCCACCTCGTGACTCGGGATTTCCGCACATCCCGTCGACCGGATCGACTCTTCCACTCGCTGGGCGAGCTGCTGGAACGCGTCCTCGTCGACCGGGCGGCCCTGGCACGCCCTGCGCACCCCGACAACGACCTTGTCGCGGCTGAACGGCTCCGTCACCCCGGAGCGCTTGACCACGGCGAGGACCGCCTCCTCGACCGTGGTGAACCGGCGGCTGCAGCTGTTGCAGGAGCGACGACGACGGATCACCTGTCCCTCGTCGACCTCACGGGAGTCGACCACCCGTGAGTCCGAATGACGGCAAAACGGACACCGCACGCCTGTTCACCCCTCCCCGGCGCAGCACCCGCCGCAGCAGCCACACGAGGTCGGGTTACCCACAACCTGTGGACTACTTACAACGGTGTAACCACTAGATGTAGGGGTAGAACCTAGATCGCAACGCAAGAGGTTGCAACTCGACACGGCGTGTCGGGCGACACTCGGATGGAGGAATCGGAGGTGAACTGCGAGTACTACGCACCGACACCAGCGCGTGACCGATGAGCAACCTCAGCGACCCCCATCCGCGTGATATTCCTGTGACACGTCACTCGGGTGGCGCAACGAGATGAGGGAGATCGTCTTGGGGTCTGGGGTGAAGAGGGCTGCGCTGCTGGCCCTGCTGGTGGCCGCGAGCGGCGCACCGGCACCTGCGGCACAAGCCGTCACGGCAACGGCGACCGCGAAGTGTACTGAGGGAACCTTCAGCGGCAGGTTCACGCTGACCTACGACATGGGCACCGACTACCGGCTGCGCAAGGGCAGGGGTGCGGCCGGTCCGTACATCGCCGACACCGGAGCGATGCACGTCCAGGTCCACCACCGCGTCGGCACGGCGCAGACCACGCTGCTCACGCGGTCGAAGTCCGGGCTGAGGTCGGACGAGGCCGCCGAGGTGCCGGTCGAGGGCACGAGGGTGCCGCGTTCGGGTCGTGCCTGGGTCGAGGTGACGTTCGCCGACCGCGGCGGCGAGAAGTGCACGGCTGAGGCGGACCTGCGCTGAGGTACCTCCTGCTCGGACCGGTCACGGTCCTCGGTCCGGCCGGGCCGGTGCGCCCGGCCGGGCAGAAGCAGGCGTCGGTGCTGGCGGCGTTGCTGCTCAGCCCCGGCCGGGTCGTGCCGGAGGACCGGCTGATAGACCTGACCTGGGGCGAGCAGGCGCCGCGCAGCGCCCGCGGACGGCTGCAGGTGCACGTGTCCGACCTGCGCAAGCTGCTCGGCGCCGACGTGATCACGCGCGCCGCGTCCGGCTACTCGATCGAGGTCGCGCCCGGCGAACGCGACGTCGACCTGTTCGACGACGCCGTCGCCCACGCCAGGACGCTGACCGGTGAGGCCGCCATCGCGCGGCTGCGCGAGGCACTCGCGTTGTGGACAGGCACGCCGCTGGACGGCGTGAGCGACGAGCTGGCCGAGCTGGAACGCCCGGCGCTGGTCGAACGACGGCTCGCGGTCGTCGAGGAGCTGCACGAGCTCCAGATCGCCGAGGGGCACCACGCGGAAGCGGTCGGCGGCCTGCGCAAGCTCGTCGACGAGCACCCGTATCGCGAACGGCTGCGCGCGGCGCTGATGCTCGCGCTGCACCGGTGTGGACGGACCGCGGAGGCGCTGGAGGTCTACTCGCAGGGACACGAACTGCTGGTGTCCGAGCTCGGCATCGAGCCGGGACAGGCGCTGCGGGACGCGCAGCAGCGCGTGCTGCGTGGCGAGGACCGGGCACCCGCCCTGGCGTTCACCGAGATCCGTCCCGCCGAACTCCCTTTGGCCGCACGGGGTTTCGCTGGGCGCGCCGCCGAGCTCGCCGCGCTGGAGGACGGCGAGGACGGCGTGTGGCTGATCACCGGCACCGCCGGTGTCGGGAAGACCGCGCTCGCCGTGCGGTGGGCGCACGCGGCTCGCGACCGCTATCCCGACGGGCAGCTGTACGTGAACCTGCGCGGGTTCGACGCCGACGACGAACCGCTCAGCCCGACCGCCGCGCTGGCGCAGCTGTTGCGCGCACTCGGTGCCGCACCGTCCGAATCGGACGACCAAAGTGGACTGTTCCGGTCGTTGCTGGCGGACCGGAAGGCGTTGGTGGTGCTGGACAACGCACGGGACGCCGCCCAGGTGCTGCCGCTCCTGCCGTCGTCCGGACGCGTGCTGGTGACCAGCAGGCATCGGCTGAGCGACCTGGTCGCCCGCACCGGTGCGCGCACGATCACCCTGGCTCAGCTCCCGGAACAGGACTCGCACGCGCTGCTCGTCTCGGCGCTCGGCGCGGATCGCGTGGCCGCCGAACCCGCTGCCGCCGCCGAGCTGGCCGAGGTGTGCGGGCACCACCCGCTGGCGTTGCGGATCGCCGCGGCCAACGTGGGCACGAGCATCGCCTCAGCGGTCGCGGAGCTGCGCGCCGATCCGCTGCTGGCTTTCGACGGCGCGGAGCAAAGCGCGGTCGCCACGGCGTTCTCCGTGTCCTACCAAGCACTTCCTGCCGATCAGCAGCGGCTGTTCCGGCTGCTCGGGGTCGTGCCTGGTCCGGACTTCACACCGCACGACGCGGCCGCGCTGCTCGGCTCCGACGCCGGCGTGGCGACGCGGTTGCTGCGCGGTCTGAGTGCCGCGAACCTGGTCGAGGCGCATGCGCCGGGCCGCTACCGGTTCCACGACCTGGTGCGCCGCTACGCCGAGGAACGCTCGGAGAGCGAGGAGACCACGCCCGCGTGGGAGAGGTTGTTCGCCGGCTACCTCGCGACCGCCGACGCGGCCGTGGCGGAGCTGGGCAAGCGGGTCGTGTCGCTGCCTCGCGACGACGAACCGGCTCAGAGCCCTGTGCGGTTCGCGACCAGCGCGGAAGCCGTGGCGTGGCTGGACCTCGAGGCGCCCAACCTGGTCGCGGCGTTGCGGCGGGCCGCGGTGACGGGCCCGCGCCCGCAGGTCTGGTACCTGGCCGACGCGGTGCGGCGGTTCTTCCACGACCACGGCAGGCGCGCGGAGTGGCTGGAGCTCGCGTCGGTGCTGTTGCCTGCGGCCAGGCGGCACGGGGCACACGCCGCGGAAGCGTTGCTGCGCCTGACGATGGGCGGCGCCGCCTTCCGCGAGGGACGGCACACCGACGGCGTCGCGCACACCGAGGAGGCGGCGCGGGCCAGCAGAACGTGCGGCTGGCGCGAGTGCGAGGCGACGGCCGTGTCGAACCTCGGGTCGATGCTGGACTGGACGGGCAGGCTCGCCGAGGCGGTCGAGCACAGCCAGCGCGCGATCGAGCTGTTCCGCGAGCTCGGCAACCCGTCGGGCGAGAGTCATGCGCTGAACTCATTGAGCTGTCACTACCGGCAGCTCGGCAGGCTGACCGAGGCCAGGAAGTGCCTCGACGAGTCGGTCCGGTTGTGTCGCAAGGATTCTCTCGCTTTCTGGGAGGCCGCCAACCTGGCGGACCTGGGGGCGGTGCTGCTGGCGCTCGGCGACGTCGCGGACGCCGAGTACACGCTGCTGCTCGCGCTGGAGTCGTTCCGCGAACAGGGTTCCCGCTTCGGTGAGGCGACCGCGCTCAGCGGGCTGTGCGCCGTGCACCTGACCCGTGACGACCACGACACGGCCCGCCGGACCGCCGCCGAAGCGCTGGAGTGCGCCCGGCAGGACGGCGACCAGCAGGCCGAGGCGGTCGCGTTGATCTGGCTGGGCCGCGCGACATCCGAACGCGAACACCTGGTGCGAGCGTTGGAGATCGCCACGCGGTCCGGCCTGCGCGGCCTGGAGGCGGAAGCGTCCGCCGCGCTCGCCCACGTCCTCGCCGGGACCGATCCGGCGGCGGCGCGACCGCACGCGACCGCTGCCCTCGACGTGGCACGAGCAGGCGGGTTCCGGCTCCTGGAGGCGGAGGCCCTGCTCGCCGTCGCCGCCGTGGAGGCTGCCTCTGGTGAAGGCGCGCAGGCCGGACACGCGGCGCGGGAGGCCCTGCACATCTGGCGCGACACCGGACACGTCACCGGCGCCGCACGCGCGACGCGCACTCTGGAAGGCCTCTCCGCGCGGTCCTGAGCGGGGTTGACCGGCACCCGCTCACGACCGGAGCTCAGGCCATGCCGTCCTTGGGATCAGGGTCGTCGGTGCAGACGTCGACGTGATGGGAGGCGGCGCTCGCGGCCGGTGCCATCGACACCACGGTGCCCATGGCGATCGCCGCAGCGGCGACGATTCGTCCGATCGTCATTCTTGTTCGCCTCTCGGTGTTTTCCTGCGAGAGATGGCACGTGGAGAACTCCGGCGATGCGCAGGCTTGCTGCCGTCGTCCGAGCCCAACCCCAGAGGGCTCGCAGCGACGTCAGCTGGTTACCGGGGTGGTGGGTCTGTCTCCATGGTGCCTTCACAGGTGGTCTCTGCTGTCACACCGCATGGTGGACAGGGACACTTCCGCGAGGCTTCGGTTTCGCTTCGGTCCTACGGGGTGACGCCGACCTGCTGGAGGTAGAGCACACCGAGAGCGATGATCGTCAGCGCGCTGAGCACACCGACGGCGAGGAGTTCGAGCGTGGACTCGCGCTTGGACCGCACCTCGCACGAGCTCGAGTCGCGCGAAGCAGGCACCGCGACCGGGCGCGGCTTGGTGGCCGGGCGCCGTGGCATGACGCGGGGACCCGAACGGAGGGGACGACCCGCTGCGACGTCCGCGTCCTCGACAACGCGAAGCCGCTTTTCGACGAGTACCGCCATGACGCCCTCCATCGCAGGTCAAGCACCATGATCGAACACGGGTTCGATCGAACGTCCGTGCGAATTTCTACCAGACCGACCCGCCGGACGCCACAACACGCACTCAAATAACTCGAACAGGTGTTTGATCTGTGCGGCAAACACGACTACCGTCGACCACGAAGATCGACGGAGGCCGAAATCCCATTCGAACTGGGGGCGGCGAGGAGGACAGCGACCGTGGCAGGCAAGACGATCGACCCGGACCCCGCTCTTGTGGAAGCAGAAGTGAGCGAGATCGCGGGAAACGCCGGCCTGACCCTGCGTCAGCGCAAGGTGCTCGACGTGATTCGCGACTGGGTCGACCGCTTCGGCTACCCGCCGAGCGTGCGCGAGATCGGCGAGGCCGTGGGCCTCACCTCGACCTCTTCGGTCGCGTACCAGCTGCGCGCGCTGGAGCGGAAGGGCTTCCTGCGGCGCGACCCGAACCGCCCGCGCGCGGTAGGCATGCTGCCCGCCGAGATCGACCCCGGTCTCGACCCGATGTCCAAGCCGACCCCCGCGTACGTGCCGATGGTCGGCCGGATCGCGGCCGGTGGCCCGATCCTGGCGGAGGAGTCGATCGAGGACGTGTTCCCGCTGCCGCGCGAGATCGTTGGCGAGGGCGAGCTGTTCCTGTTGCGCGTCGTCGGTGACTCGATGATCGACGCCGCCATCACGGACGGCGACTGGGTCGTCATCCGCAAGCAGCCGACCGCCGACCAGGGCGAGATCGTCGCCGCCATGATCGACGGCGAGGCGACCGTGAAGACGTTCAAGCGCAAGGACGGCCACGTGTGGCTGATGCCGCACAACCCGGCCTACCAGCCGATCAACGGCGACGAGGCCACCATCCTCGGCAAGGTCGTCACCGTGCTGAGGCGTCTGCCGTAGTCGCCTTCCGGGCCTTCTCGCGTTCGGCCTTCTTCTTCTCGAAGAAGTCGAGCCACTTCTTCCTGGTGGACTCCATGTCCACCACGACGAACGCGAAGAACTGCCCCATGTCCTTGAGACGCGCGCCGACGGGGGTGTCGACACCGAAGATCTCGGCACCCTCGAGCGCGGTGTTCGCCCACACGGAGTTGCGCTGAGCGCTGCTCAGCCACGCCCGGTACCAGAGATCGTCGTCGAGGAAGTAGCGCATGCGCTTGCCGTCGCGCTCGCTGCGCAACAGACCGAGCTCCTGCAGGTAGCTCGTGGACCGCGACACCGTGCCGGGGCTCACCGACAGCCGCAGCACCAGCTCGGTCGCCGACAGGCTGCCCTGGTCGACCATGAAGATCTCGGCCAGGATCCGCGCCGCCGTCTTCGGGATGCCCGTCTGCACGAACGACGCGACCAACCTCAGGTGGAACTCTTGCACCTCCCCCGGACTCCGCCCGAACGAGTACGCCTCGCCGTCGACGTCGAGGTCGTCCACCGCGGGCATCCGACGCATCGCCCGCTCACCCGCTGCCCGGTGCGCGGCCCCCGGCCGGTAGTTGTTGTGGCCGCCGTTGCGCGCCACTTCCCGCTGGATCGTCGAGGCGGGCCTTTGCAACCGCCTCCCGATTTCCGAGTACCCCAGGCCGTCCCACAGCCACTGGGCGATGAGCTGCCGTTCTTCTTCATCTAGCCGCTTACCAGGCACAACCCCATCGTGCCTTGCGCTCCAAGCCATTGCAATGAGTCTTTTGACTTCGTCCGCAAACGTTTTTAGCTTGCAAGAAGGGGAAAGACCTCATTGCAAGGGGGAGGCAATGCCACTCAGCCCGATGACGTACCCGGACGGGCACGTCGGCTGGCGAGCCCACGACCACGCGACCGTGCGCGCCGTACTCGCCGACAACCGCTTCAGCGTCCGCCCGGACCTGATGCACAACCCGTTCGGCCCAGGCAGCCCCGGCGACGCGCCGCCGTCACCACCCGGCGCGTTCAGCGACCACGACCCGCCGGACCACACCCGCTACCGCAGTAAGTTGACTGGTCAGTTCACGGTTCGCCGGATGCGACTGCTTGCCGAGCGCCTCGAAGCCATCACGGCCGAGCACCTGGAAGAGCTCGCAGCCCAGGGCTCGCCCGCAGATCTGGTCGAACACTTCGCCGTGCCCGTCCCGGCCTTGATGATCTGCGAGCTGCTGGGCGTGCCGTACGAACGCCGCATGGAGTTCCAGCAGGACGCCGTGCTGCTGGCCGGCGGCAGTGGCGCGGAAGCCGGCGAGGCCGAGGCGATGTACACCGCGTTCGGCAGCCTCCAGCAGTTCATGCTGGAAATGGTCGCGGCGAAGCGGGCGCAACCGACCGACGACATGTTGAGCGACCTCGTCAACACGGACAGCGATCTCACCGACGACGAGATGGCGGCCATGGGCATGTCGTTGCTCGGCGGCGGCCTCGACACGACGACGAACATGCTGTCGCTCGGCACGCTCGAACTGCTCCGCGCCCCGGCGCGGGTGGACGCGATGCTCGCGGATCCCGACGCCGCCGTCGAAGAGCTCCTGCGATATATCAGTCTGACGCCCGCCACCGTCCGCACAGCGTTGGAAGACGCCGAGGTCGGCGGCGTCCTCGTGCACAAGGGCGACACGGTCCTCGTCGAGTTGCGATCCGCGAACCACGACCCGGCCCGCTACGCCGATTCGGAACTTCTCAACCTGGCCCGCGGCACGGCCGGGCATCTCGCATTCGGCCACGGCATCCACCAGTGCATCGGCCAACACCTCGCCCGGATCGAGCTGAAGATCGCCTTCCCCAGCCTCTTCACCCGCTTCCCAAAGCTGCGCCTCGCCGTTCCTGAGGACGAACTCCCCCGCCGCACGAGCCTCGTTATTCGCGGCCTGGAACGCATGCCGGTCGCCTGGGACTGACCGCCCACAACCGATATATCAGCGCCCTAGCAATGAGTCTTTTGACGACGAAGTCAAAAGACTCATTGCTAAGGCCAGGGTAGGACTCGGATCGCCGACGGCACGTCGGCATCACCATGACGGCGGCGTTGTCGTGTGCCCCAGGCAGCGCGGGTCATCGGGTTGGCAGGTCTTCGCCGCTGTGGTCCCAGCCCAGCGCGGGTTGATCAGTGGTCAGGAGCGACGGCGACGGAGGCGCAAGCCGATGAGGAGGGCGGCGATGAGGACGATGCCGCCGAGGGTCAGGGCCAGGGGCCAGTTCTGCCAGGCATTCGACGAGGCCTGCTGCGGCGCGGCTTGCGGCCGGTCGGCTGCCGGTGGCGGAGTCGTGGTCGTCGGCGCCGGCGGTTGGGCCAGCGCGGCTGCTCCGGCTACGGCGCGGATTGGGGTGCCTGCGCCTTCCGAGGCGGAGAGCAGGGTGCCGTCCGGATCGAAGGCGATGGCCTCGCCTTGCGGCTCGTTGGGTAGCGGGACGCGGACCGGGTCGCCGGACAGGGCCTTCACGATGTCGCCGTCGGGGACCGGGTAGAGGTAGGCGTCGGTGTAGGTGCGCAGGGCGATGACGGAGCCGTCCGCCATGGAGGCGGCGCCGGTCACCAGGCGCGAGTCGAGCGTGCCTTCCAGGGGGCCGCCTGGGGTGTCTGTGGTGGACAGCGTCACGCGCGCTACCTGCTCCAACGGGACTGATATGTCGGTTCGGAGCGGGGCCGTGGGGCGATATACCAGTGCGGAGCCGATGGGTTCCTTGGTGACGATGTACGGGATGCCGGACTTGTCGATGAGCAAGGCCTCGGCGTCGTGTTTGCCGTCCGGGTAGGTGACGCGGAACCGCTCCACGGCGCCCGAAGGTGAGACCTTGTGGAGGGCGACCGTGGAGCGGGTCTTGTTGTTGTCGCCGGTGTCGGAGGCCCAGAGGGTGCCGTCCGGCGTCATCGCCAGGTCTTCAACGTCGAACGGGTCGACGGGCGCGGTGATCGTGCGTTTGACGACGCAGTCGCGGCCGAGGACCTGGATGCGCAGCGTGCCGTCGTCGCTGTCGCTGACGGCGTAGAACTGCTTGCCGTCGGACGTGAGCCCGGAGAGCTCCTGCATGGCTACCGGGCACACGTCCACCGGTGGAGGCGGGATCAAGCAGGCGTTCCGTTCGTCGCGAATTCCTCCAGGATGCCGGCGAGGTCCGGGCGCACGCGGGCGCTGAGCAGCGTGCCCGACTCCGTGTGCTTCTCGGACAGCACCTCGCCGTCGCGGTGCACGCGGGCGACGACCTCGCCGCGCGCGTACGGCACGAGAGCCTCGACCATGACCTCGGGGCGTGGCATGAGCTCGGCGATGCGGACACGCAGTTCCTCGATGCCGAGGCCGGCGTGCGCAGACACGAACGACGCGTCCGGGAACAGGTGCCGCAGCCGGGCCAGGCCCAGGTCGCCCACGGCGTCGATCTTGTTCACGACGAGCAGCTCGCGCGGCATCGGCGTGCCGGTCTCCTCGTTGATCTCCGCGAGAACCTCGCGCACGGCGCTGACCTGCTTCTCCGGCATGCCGTCGGAGCCGTCGACCACGTGCACGAGCAGGTCGGCCTGGCCGACCTCCTCCAACGTCGAGCGGAACGCCTCGACCAGCTGGTGCGGCAGGTGCCGGACGAAGCCGACCGTGTCCGTCAGCGTGTACGGCAGGCCCTCCGGCGTCACCGCACGGCGCGTCGTCGGGTCGAGGGTGGCGAACAGCGCGTCCTCCACCAGGACACCGGCGCCCGTCAGCGCGTTGAGCAACGAGGACTTGCCCGCGTTCGTGTAGCCCGCGATCGCGACGCTCGGGATCTCGTTCGCCGTGCGGCGGCCCCGCTTGGTCTCGCGGATCACCTTGATCGAGCCGAGCTCACGACGCAGCTTGGCGATGCGCGCGCGGATCCGGCGCCGGTCGGTCTCGATCTTCGTTTCACCTGGACCGCGCAGACCCACACCACCGTTGCCGCCACCGGCACGACCACCGGCCTGCCGCGACAACGTCTCACCCCAACCGCGCAGGCGCGGCATCAGGTACTGCAGCTGGGCCAGCTCGACCTGCGCCTTGCCCTCCTTGGACCGCGCGTGCTGCGCGAAGATGTCCAGGATGAGCGCGGTCCGGTCGATGACCTTGACCTTCAGCCTCTCCTCCAGCTGACGCAGCTGACCCGGCGAGAGCTCACCGTCGCAGATCACCGTGTCCGCGCCGGTCGCCTGCACCACGTCGCGCAGCTCGGCCACCTTGCCGGAGCCGATGTACGTCGCGGGGTCTGGCTTGTCACGCCGCTGCACGACGCCCTCGAGCACCTCGGAACCAGCGGTTTCGGCGAGGCGGGCGAGTTCGGCGAGTGATGCGTCGGAGTCCGCGGCCGTGCCCTCGGTCCACACCCCGACGAGCACGACCCGCTCCAGGCGAAGCTGCCGGTACTCGACCTCGGTGATGTCCTCGAGCTCGGTGGACAACCCGGCGACACGGCGCAGTGCGGCGCGTTCGGCGAGTTCGTAGTCACCCGTCGAGAAGTCGTCGTCCCACGTGGGGTCGTCGAGCTGCGGGTCGAACTCTGTGCTCTGGATGTTTTCCGTCATTTGCCCTTCATCGTCCCATGGACCGTCAGTCCCCCGGATACACCGCGAGGTAGATCGCCACACGGGGAACGTCCGGCTTGACCGGTTGCGCGGCCAGCTCATCCATCAACGTCGCGAGCCGCTGCTTTAGTTCCTCCGGGTCGACGGTGACGACCAGGCGGCTCTGATCCACGTCCTCGAGCCCGATGTCGGCAACCTCGCCGAGAAAAGCGTGCAGCATCGCCTCGCCGACGGCGACCATATTTTCGGTGTTGTCGAGCTGCCATGACAGGCCTGTCGACCGATAGGGGATTTCCTTGGCGCCCCGATTGCCCGCGCGGGGCGGCATGGCTTCGAGGAACCCGGCGGCGACGAGTTTGCGCACGTGGTGCAGCGTCGTGGCCGGGTCCTTGCCGAGCCGCTGCGCCAGCTCCTTGTTCGTCAACGGCCGGTCGAACGTCATGCGGATCATGCGCAGCCGCAGGTCGGAGCTGAGTGCGGCGGCTTCTTCCTTGGTCGCGGGACGTCGTTTGCTGGAGAGGGGCACGGACCCAGTCTAAGTGATTGACAGTTTCCAATCACTCAGCGCAGACTCGTCGGCATGGCGCTTTGGGGGCACCCCGACTTCCGCAGACTCTGGATGGGCGACACCATCAGCCAGTTCGGCTCGAGTGTCGGTATGACGGTGATCCCGCTGCTCGCGGCGGGTGTGCTGAACGCGACGCCCTTCGAGATGGGTCTGCTCGCCGCGGCGAGCATGATCGCGTTCCTGGTGATCGGACTGCCCGCGGGCGTGTGGGTCGACCGGATGCGGCGCAAGCCGTTGATGATCGCCATGGACGTCACCCGCGCCGCACTGCTGCTGAGCGTGCCGGTCGCGTGGTGGATGGGCGTGCTCGGCCTGCCGCAACTGATCGTGGTGAGCCTCGCGGTGGGCGTGTGCACCGTGTTCTTCGACGTCGCCTACCAGTCGTACCTGCCGTCTCTGGTCGGACGCGGCCAGCTCGTCGAGGGCAACTCGAAGCTGCAGGCCAGCCTGTCGGTCGCGGAGGTGTCGGGACCCGCGATCGGGGGCTACGCGGCACAGTTCCTCGGCGCGGCCAACGGTGTTCTCGCGACCGGTCTGGGCTACCTCAGCTCGGCGTTGTTCCTGCTGCGGATCAGGACGGTGGAGCCGGTGCCCGAACGCCACGCCGATCCGCACCTGCGTCGCGAGGTCATGGAGGGACTGCGGTTCGTCTTCGGCAACGTCACCCTGCGCAAGATCGTGGCCTGCACCGGCACGTCGAACTTCTTCCACGGCATCCAGCAGGCCGTGATGGTGCTGTTCCTGCTGCAGACCGTGCGGCTGAGCGAGGGAACGGCGGGCTTGGTGCTCAGCGCGGGCGGTGTCGGCGGTGTGCTCGGCGCCGCGTTCGCGAACAAGATCGGCCTCGCTGTCGGGCAGGCCAGGATGATCTGGCTCGTCCCGCTGCTGACCTGGCCGCTCACCCTGACGCTGCCGTTCATCTCGAACGGCTGGGGCCTGGTGCTTCCGATGATCGGCCTCGCGGTGAACCTGTTCGGGATCGTCGTCTACAACATCGGCCAGGTGAGCTATCGGCAGGCGATCTGCCCCGACCACCTGCTCGGCAGGATGAACGCCTCGATCCGCTGGGTGGTGTGGGGCACGACGCCGCTGGGCGCGCTGCTGGGCGGCGGGCTCGGCTCGTGGATCGGGATCGTGCCGACGCTGTGGGTGGCGCTCGTCGGCTCCATCGCCGGTGTGGCGTGGGTGCTGTTCTCACCGTTGCGGACGATGCGTGACCTGCCGACCGTAACTAGCGTCGACGTCCATGGCTGATACGAAGGTTTTTCGCGACGGTCTCCACTTCGGTGAAGGACCTCGGCGCGGTCCTGACGGCCGGCTCTACTACTCCGACTTCTACGCGGGCGAGGTGCACGCGCTCGATCTGACGACGGGCGACGACGAGGTCGTCGTCGACTTCGACGGCCAGCCGTCCGGACTCGGCTGGCTGCCCGATGGACGCATGCTCGTCGTGTCGATGCTCGACCGCACGGTGCGCCGCCTCGAAGGCGACGACCTCGTCCTCCACGCTGATATATCGGATGTCGCGACGTACCACGCGAACGACATGCTCGTCGGCGGCGACGGCCGCGCGTATGTCGGCAACTTCGGCTTCGACCTGCATGGTCTCATCACCGAGGTCGGCATCCCCCGGCTGCTGGAGCCGGACTTCGAACCGCAGGGCACGGCGCTCGCACTCGTACAGGCTGACGGCTCCGTCAGCGTTGCCGCCGAGGACCTCAAGTTCCCCAACGGCATGGCCCTGCTGCCCGACCCGACGGGCGAGTCGGAGAGCGGCAGCATCCTGGTCGTCGCCGAGACCCTTGCATTCAAACTCACTTCGTTTTCGGTCGACCGAAACGGATCGTTGCAAAACCGCAGGATGTGGGCCGATGTGAAGGAGTTCGGGATCGCGCCCGACGGGATCGCGGGCGACGGCGACGGGGTGTGGGTGGCGCCGGCGTTGCAGGCGGCGGCCTTCCGGGTGACCGAGGGCGGCAAGATCACGCACCGGGTGGAGACGACGCAGATCTGCTTCGCCGTCGCGGTCGTCGGCGACAAACTGGTGTGCCTGACGGCGCCGGACTCGCATCCGGACGTGGTCAAGGCCGAGCGGCTCGGAAAGATCGAGATTTACGACCTGACCTGATATATCGGCTGCGATATATCAGTTAGGCGAGGGCGTCCCACCAGGACTTGTCGAGCTCGCCGCGCGCGACGAGCACGGCAGGTCCGGTGAGCGTCGACGTCGTCGGCTCGATCGTGACGAAGACCTGACCCCCGAGGACGTCGACGGTCGCGGAACCCGTCGTCTTGCCCTGGCCCGCGAGCCACGAGGCGACGGACGCGACGGTGCCGGTGCCGCACGAGCGGGTCTCGCCGACGCCGCGCTCGTACACGCGCATCTTGAGAGCGCCACCCCGCGGCGTGTCGGCGTCGAGGACGTTGATCAGCTCGACGTTCACGCCGTGCGGGAACATCACCGGGTCGAAGCCGGGCGGCACGGTGAGGTCGAAGCCGTCGACCGGGGTGTCGGTGACGCAGGCGAGGTGCGGGTTGCCGACGTCGACAGCGAAGCCGCCGATGCCCTGGCCGTCGACCGCGGCGATGGACGTGCCGGTGACCCGCGCGGGGCCCATGTCGTTCGTGACGGAGCCGTCCGGGTGTGTCGTGACGGTCTTGTCGCCGGCTCGCGTTCCCACCACGAACTCACCCTGCGGCTGATGGCCCGCGTCGACGAGGTAGCGGGCGAAGACCCGCAGACCGTTGCCGCACATCTCGGCGATGGAGCCGTCGGCGTTGCGGTAGTCCATGAACCACTTGCCGCCGGAAGCTCCTCCCGAAACGCCACCAGTGCGCACGACGCGCAGCACGCCGTCCGCGCCCAGGCCGCGTTGCCGGTCGCACAGCGCCTGGACGCGCGCGGGAGTCAGGTCCAGCTGGTCATCGAGGTCGGGCAGGATGACGAAGTCGTTCTCCGTGCCGTGCCCCTTCACGAACTCCACGGCACCAGGTTACCGGCGGCTTCGACGAGATCGGGGCGTGCACCGTCCAACCAGGTGATGCGCTGGTCACGCCGGAACCACGAACGCTGCCTGCGGACGAACCGGCGGGTGGCGCGTTTGGTCTCCTCCGCGGCGAAGTCGATCGTGCACGCTCCGTCCATTGCGGACAGCACCTGCTGGTAGCCCAGGGCGCGCGAGGCCGTCTTGCCGTCGCGCAGGCCGAGCTTCACGAGGGCGCGCACCTCGTCTTCGAGACCGGCGGCGAACATCAGGTCCACGCGCAGGTCGACGCGGGTGTCCAGTTCGGACACCTCGCGGTCGATGCCGATCTGGACGGTGCCGTAGCGCGCCGGGCCGGGCTTGGGCAGGTTCGCGGAGAACGGTTCGCCCGTCAGCTCGATGACCTCCAGCGCGCGCACGATGCGGCGTCCGTTCGTAGGCAGGATCGCGATCGCGGCGGCCGGGTCGAGCTCCCGCAGGCGCCGATGCAACGCCTCGGGACCGGCCTCGGCCAGCTCGGCCTCGTAGCGCTCCCGCACCGCGTCGTCGGTGCCGGGGAACTTCAGGTCGTCGAGCACCGCCTGCACGTAGAGGCCGGAGCCGCCGACGAGGATCGGCGGACGACCGGCGGCGAGCAGGCGTTCGATGACGGCGCGCGTCTCGCGCTGGTAGGCCGCGACGGACGCGGTCTCGGTGACGTCGAGGACGTCGAGCAGGTGGTGCGGGATGCCGCGACGTTCGGCCATCGTCATCTTCGCGGTGCCGATGTCCATGCCGCGGTAGAGCTGCATGGCGTCGGCGTTGACGACTTCTCCCCCGAACCGTTCCGCGAGCGCGACGGCCAGGTCGGACTTCCCGGTCGCGGTGGGGCCGACAACTGCGATGGGTGTGATCACGGGCGCTCCCAGACGGCGACGTGGTAGCCCACGCCGAACGGTGCGAAGAACTCGGCGCTCGCGCAGCGCCACGGTCCGGGCACGCCGGCGAGGACCTGCCACGCCGCGCGGCCCTGCGCGCCCAGCTCCCTGGCGAGTTCGGAGTCGAGGTCGAGCAGGCCGTCCACGTCGGCGGCGGCCAGCAGATCGTGCACGTGCGAGTCGAAAGGTCCCGAACGCTCGTCGTGGGAACCTGGCGAACGCAAGCCGTGTCTGGTGGAGCCGTCACCGAGGATCAGCAGCCCGCAGTCCTCGGAAGCGAGTTGTTGTCCAAACGAGACACAGTCCGATGGCGGCAGATCACGAGGCACGAGCTCAATGCGTGACACCTCGACTGCGCACTGTTCCCGCAGCCAGGCGGCGATTAGCACGGGCAACGGAATCCGGGGGTCTGGAATCCCGTCACCGCCGAGTGACACGATGACATCGACCCCATAACCGAGAAAACTTCCCGACAGCGGCGGTACGTGGGTCGCCGGGCCGCTGTCGTCGACCGCGACAACGACCCACGGGGCGGGCAGTTTCCCTGCTGCCGCAAGGGTTGCGGCCCGCACGGGCTCGGTTTCTGCGGCGGCTCCCGCGACCAGTTCTGGCACCAGAAGTGGGGGGTGCGGCACCACCGCGGCACGGGTGATCACGACGAACCAGGCTACCTATCGTGGACTCCCAGTACCGAGTCGAGCTCTGACCTGTTTGAATGCGCGCGGGGAACTGGGGACGGGAGACCCTCCAGCGCCCGTATTGCATCGGCCCCGCCAGTGGCGGGGCGCCCGTGGCAGGCACGGGCGTCAGATGGGAGGAACCGGCGATGTCGGAGCAGGACAGCACACCGGAGGTCGCGGCGGAGACCGCCCCGGCCGAGGGTGGAGTCGAGGAAACGCCGAAGGAGACCGTGCAGGCGACGCCTCCGGCCGTCCCCGTGGCGTCGGACCACCCTGACCGCTGGGGGCGCGTGGACGCCGACGGCACCGTGTACGTGAAGACCGAGGACGGCGAACGCGCCGTCGGGTCGTGGCAGGCGGGCGAACCGGTCGAGGGCCTCGCGCACTTCGCGCGCCGGTTCGACGACCTGCGCACCGAGGTCGAGCTGCTCGTGACGCGGCTCCAGTCGGGAGCCGGCGACCCGAAGCATGCCCTGACCAGCGCGAAGCACGTCAAGGAGCAGCTCGCCGACGCGGCCGTGGTCGGCGACCTCGCGGCGCTGGCCAAGCGCGTCGACTTCGTGCTCGAGCGGGCCGAGGCGGGCATGGAGAAGGCGAAGGAGGCCAAGGAGGCCGCCCGAGCCCAGTCCGTGGCGCGCAAGCAGGCGCTGGTCGACGAGGCCGAGTCGATCGCGAACGAGTCGACCCAGTGGAAGGTCGCTGGCGACCGGCTGCGCGCCATCCTCGACGAGTGGAAGACCATCCGCGGCGTCGACCGCAAGACCGACGAGCAGTTGTGGCGCCGGTTCTCGAAGGCGCGGGACGCGTTCAACCGCCGTCGCGGCTCGCACTTCGCGGACCTCGACCGCCAGCGCTCGGTGGCGAAGTCCGCCAAGCAGGCACTGGTCGAGGAGGCCGAGAAGCTCGTCGACTCCGACGACTGGGGCCCCACGGCCGGTCGCTACAAGGAGCTGATGGTCGAGTGGAAGGCCGCCGGGCGTGCGCCCAAGGAGGCCGACGACGCGCTGTGGCAGCGGTTCCGCGCCGCGCAGGACGCGTTCTTCCAGAAGCGATCCGAGGCCTTCAGCGAGCGTGACGCCGAGTTCGCGGCGAACGCGAAGCTGAAGGAGGAGCTGCTCGCCGAGGCCGAGACGATCGACCCGTCGACCGATCTCGAGGCCGCGCGCCAGCACCTCTACAAGATCCAGGAGCGCTGGGACGCGATCGGCAAGGTGCCGCGCGAGCGCATCCGCGAGCTCGAGGGCAAGCTGCGGGCGGTCGAGGAGAAGGTCCGCGGTGCGGTCGACGCGCAGTGGCGTCGCTCCGACCCCGAGGCCGAGGCCCGCGTGGCGCAGTTCCGCGAGCGCGTGGAGCAGTTCGAGGCGCAGGCCGCGAAGGCCCGTGCCGCGGGCGACAAGCGCCGCACCGAGCAGGCCGAGGCGCAGGCCGCGCAGTGGCGTGAGTGGCTCGCCGCCGCCGAGCAGGCGCTGGCGACCCGCTAGTTCCGACCCTGAAGGCCTCCTCTCCCACGCGCGGAGAGGAGGCCTTCAGCGCGCGAGACGCCAGTGCTGGTCGGGCGTGCCGGTGCAGGACGCGAGGTAGAGCCAGGTCCCGTTCGCGTACGAGCCGTTGTTCGCGACGCTGAGACAGGCACCGAACTTCACGCTCGCGTACTGGGTGGTGTTCTGCGTGCGCCACAGCTGCGCCTCGCTGCCCGAGCAGATGTTCGCCACCACGTGATCACCGCGTTCGGGATCGCTCACCGGTTCCAGGCAGCGGTTCACCTGGTCGTTGCGGATGCGGAACGTCCCCGCGTCCGTGAACTCGCGCACCCAGTGCGGCTGGTAGCTCGGTTCGGTGCCGGGCGGGTGGCGGTCCCAGATGACCGCGTCGTGGTTCGGGTTGTCGTAGAAGTCGATCGCCTTCTGGTCGTTGTTGGACGGCAGCAGGTAGCCCGGCCCGTCGTTCGCCGGTGGCGTGGACGTCGGCTGGGGCCCGACAGTCTGTTGCGGCTGCTGGACCGCCGGCGGTAGCGGCCTCGGCGGAGCGACGGTCACGGCAGACGGTTGCGTCGTCGTCGCGCGCGGCACGGACGTCGTGGTCGAGGAAGCAGTGGTCGAAGCAGGCGGCGCTGACGACGAGACGCTCAAGGACGCGGGCTTCTCAGCTCTGCCCAGGTTCGCGACCACGACGAGCAGTCCGAGCACCACGACACCGGCGACCACGGCGACGCGCACCAGCAGCGAACGCTTCGGCGGCGGGTAGTTGATGGTGAGATCACGGCCGACGTCGCCCACCTGAACGACATCGCCGCCGACGTTGCCTCTGGTGCTGTTGACGACATCGGTCATTCCACCGCACCTCGACTCACGATCACCGTTGCCGGGATGGGAATCGAGCACGCACCGCGATCTATTACAGCTGAGGCGGCCGGGAAGCCGCGATCCTCACCCACTTCACCAGCAGCACGATCACCGCGACCACCGCGATGATCAACCCGGCACCCGGACCCGGTCCTATCGCCTTGTTGCTCGTGGTCGTCTGCTGCGTCCAGATCGACAGCACACCCGTGACCGAGCCGGCGAACAGGCCCAGCGCGCACACCCACGCCAGACCCCAGCGGCGGACCGCGAGCGTGATGCCGGAACCGAGCACACCGACACCGAGCGCGAAGAAGGAGAACAGCCGCGGCACGAAGCTCGTCGACTCCCCGAGCACCACGGAAAGGCCCGTGTCGTCGCCGACCCACGGCAGGATCAGCGACACCAGCAACGCCAGCACCGCGATCGAGATCGTGAGCGCGCCGGTGCCGGGATCGATGCGGCGGGCCGCCTGCTGTTCCACCGCGTCGATCTCCTTGCGCAGGTACTCCTCCTCGCTCACTGCGCCGAACACCCCGACACGGCGGGCAGCGGAGCCGGAGCCCCGAACGACGGCAGCCCCAGGCCGACACCCGCCGTCTTGGGCTTGATGCCCGCCTCGGACCGGTCGCCGGCCCTGGTGCGGCGCCACGTCAGCGGTTCGCCGTCCGCGACGAGGTAGTGCGGC
The DNA here is from genome assembly GCF_016907955.1 of Lentzea nigeriaca. GTDB lineage: Bacteria > Actinomycetota > Actinomycetes > Mycobacteriales > Pseudonocardiaceae > Lentzea > Lentzea nigeriaca. Next base: position 120,151 of record NZ_JAFBCX010000009.1, read on the forward strand.
GCGGCGTAGGTCACGACGGTCTCGACGACGTCACCGGGACGCGGAGCCGTGGCACCGGGCGTGAAGTGCACGAGACGTCCGTCGCGGGCACGGCCGCTCATCCGGTGCGTCTCGGCGTCGCGCTTGCCCTCGCCGGTCGCGACGAGGACCTCGACGGTCCTGCCGACCTGCTCGATGTTCAACGAGTGCGTCATCTCGTTCTGCAGCGCCACGAGCCGGTCGAAACGCTCCTGCACGACGGCCTTGGGCAGCTGGTCCGGCAGCTCGGCGGCCGGCGTGCCGGGACGCTTGGAGTACTGGAACGTGAACGCCGACGAGAACCTGGCCTGGCGCACCACGTCGAGCGTGCCCTGGAAGTCCTCTTCGGTCTCACCGGGGAAGCCGACGATGATGTCCGTGGTGATCGCGGCGTCCGGCATGGCCGCGCGGACCTTGTCGATGATGCCGAGGTACTTCTCGGTGCGGTACGAGCGGCGCATGGCCTTGAGCATGCGGTCCGAACCGGACTGCAGCGGCATGTGCAGCTGGTGGCACACGTTCGGCGTCTCGGCCATCGCGGCGATGACGTCGTCGGTGAAGTCCTTGGGGTGCGGGGAGGTGAACCGCACGCGTTCGAGGCCTTCGATGCCACCGCAGGCGCGCAGCAGCTTGCCGAACGCGAACCTGTCGCCGAACTCGACGCCGTAGGAGTTGACGTTCTGCCCGAGCAGCGTCACCTCCAGCACGCCCTCGGCGACCAGCGCCTCGACCTCGGCGAGCACGTCGCCGGGACGGCGGTCCTTCTCCTTGCCCCGCAGGGACGGCACGATGCAGAACGTGCAGGTGTTGTTGCAGCCCACCGAGATCGACACCCAGCCCGAGTAGGCGGAGTCGCGGGTGGCCGGCAACGAGGACGGGAACGTCTCCAGCGCCTCGAGGATCTCGACCTGCGCCTCCTCGTTGTGCCGCGCGCGTTCGAGCAGCACCGGCAGCGAGCCGATGTTGTGCGTGCCGAACACGACGTCGACCCAGGGGGCGCGGCGGACGATCTCGCTGCGGTCCTTCTGCGCCAGGCAGCCGCCGACGGCGATCTGCATGCCGGGCTTCGCGGCCTTCTGCGGTGCGAGGTGCCCGAGGGTGCCGTAGAGCTTGTTGTCGGCGTTCTCGCGGACCGCGCAGGTGTTGAAGACGACGACGTCGGCCTGCTCGTCCTCGGCGGCCCGCGCGTAGCCAGCGTCCTCCAGTAGACCGGCGAGCCGCTCGGAGTCGTGCACGTTCATTTGACAACCGAACGTGCGTATCTGGTAACTGCGGGTCACTGCAACCAACCTTTCGTCGGGTGCAAGCGTAGAACGCCCGCGTGGCACGATGCGCAGGTGCTGGGACGAGTGCATGCCGCCGTGAGCCTCCTGACCGCCGCAACGGTCCTGACGGGCTGTGGCAGTACGGTCGAAGACATCAAGATCACGATGGCCACCGGCAGCGAGGGCGGCGTCTACTACCGGCTCGGCAACGGCCTCGCGGACATCTGGAGCGGCCGCCTCGGCATCGTGCGCCCCCAGGTCGTGGCGACGGCCGGGTCGAAGGACAACGTCACCCGGCTGGTCAACGAACAGGCTCAGGTCGGCTTCTCCCAGGCGGACGCGCTGGAGGAGGTCGAGGGCTCCTCGCGGCTACGCGCGCTGGCCCGCATGCACGACGACTACCTGCAGGTCATAGTGCGTGCCGACCTGCCGGTGACGAAGCTGCGCGAGCTGTCGGGGCTGCGCGTGTCGATCGGCGCGGACGAGTCGGGCGTCGAGATCATCGCGAGCCGGCTGCTCAAGTCGCTCAACGTCACACCGCAGACGGTGAACCTCGGTCTCGAGGAGTCGGCCCAGTGGATGCGCGAGGGCAAGCTCGACGCGTTCTTCTGGTCGGGCGGGTTGCCGACGGCGCGCATCACCCAGCTGACCAAGGAACTCGGAGTGCGGCTGCTCGATCTGAAGGACGACCTGCCGGGGTTCCGCGAGCAATATCCCGTATACGGGTCCGCGACCCTGCCGGCTTCCACGTACAACCTGCAGTCCAAGCCGATCATCACGCTCGTCGTGCGCAACTTCCTGCTCGTCCACGAGAAGATGCCCGACGACGTCGCCGAGGCGCTGGTGCGGCAGCTGTTCGCGGGCCAGCCCGAGCTCGTGAAGGCTCATTCGGCGGCGCGGACGATAGAGCAGCGGTCGGCGATCGAGACGTCACCAGTGCCGCTGCACAACGGCGCCATGCGCTACTACCGCGACACCAAGGTCTGATATCCAATATATTAGCTTGGGGTCAGATCGCGGGTAGCTCGACGACGACCTTGAGGCCGCCGTCCTCCGGCGACTCGAGGCGCACCTTCCCGCCGACGCGCTCGACGACCAGGCGCACGATCGAGAGACCGAGACCCGAACCGGGAACGTTCTGGTGCGCCGGACTGCGCCAGAACCGGTCGGTCGCCCGTTCGAGCTCGTCGGGCTGCAGACCGGGCCCGTGGTCCGCCACCGAGAGCTGGACGACGCCGTCGGCCTTCCGGACGTCGACCACGATCAGCGTTCCCTCGGGCGTGAACTTCAGCGCGTTGTCGAGCAGCGCGTCGAGAACCGTTTCGACGCCACGCGGAGGCGCGAGGGCCATGCCCACGCGCTGCCCGTCGAGCACAAGATGGACTTCCTTGGCCTGCGCCGCCGCCTGCCACGCCGACAGCCGCGCGGCCACCGACTTGTCGACGTCGACCGGCACCGGGTCGACCGAACTGGACTCCGCGCGTGCCATGGCGAGCAGCTCGTCGAGGATCCGGTTCAGCCGGTCGGTCTCGCTCAACGCCTCCACCTGGTGTACCTCGGCCTCGGCGTCGACGTGACCCTCCAGGTTGGACAGCCGGAGTTTCAGCGCCGTCAACGGGTTGCGCAGCTGGTGCGACGCGTCGGCGACGAAAGCTCGTTGCGCGGCAAGCACATCGCTCACGTTCGCGGCCATCTGGTCGAACGAGCGGCTGAGCTGCCGCAGTTCCGGTGGCCCGCTCTCCGCCCCCACCGGCGGCACCGGCCGGCCGGACACCACCGCGGCGAGCAGCTTCCCGGTCGCGTCGTCCAGCGCCTGCACCGGGCGCAACGTCCACCGCACCACCGGCAGCGCCAGCAGCACCGCGAGCGCGAGCACCAGCAGGCTCGCCGCGAGCAGCAACCCCCACCAGGCCAGGACCTCGAACCGGGTCTTCGACGTCGGCGAGAACGTGATCACCGCTCCGCGCACCTCGCCGTCGACCAGGACGGGCTCGGCGAGCACCAGCTCGGTGTCGCTCCACGGCATGAACAACGGCGGCGCGACCGGCAGCCGTCCGGCCAGGGCCTTGCTCACGAGGTCCTGGACGGCGCTGTCGCCGAGCGCGAGGTCGTTGCGGGAGGCGACGAGCGGCACCGTCGGCGCGTCACGGCCCACCACTGCCACGCCGATGCCGTAGAGCTCGCCGTACCGCTCGAGTTCCGGCCGCAGCAGGTTCGGCTTGTTGTCGATCAGCGGGCGCTGGGCCAGCGAGGCGAACCGGCTGGTGTCGGTGAGCCGGTCGAGGAACATCTCCTGCTGTTCCGCGGCCGCCACACCGCGCCCGAGCGGCAGGCCCAGCCCGACGAGCACCAGCACGATCAGGGCGAGCACGACGCCCAGCAGCCGGGACCTCACGAGCCGTCACCAAACCCGATCAGGTGAAGATTCACGACGCCTGGCCCAACCGGTACCCGACGCCGCGCACGGTCTCCAGCAGCGCCGGACGGCCGAGTTTGGTGCGCAGCGTGGCGACGTGCACGTCCAGCGTGCGGTTCGCGCCGGACCACGTCCGCCCCCACACCTCGGCGAGGATGCGCTCCCGCGTGCACACCGCGCCACCCGCCGCCATGACCAGCGCGAGCACCTGGAACTCCTTGCGCGAGAGGGCGACGGATTCACCTGCCACGGTGACTTCGTGGCGTCCCAGGTCGACCCGCACGTCGCCGGTCTCGAACACCTCCGTCGACACCGCCCCCACACCGACGGGATCGGCGCCGCGACGACGGCGCACAGCGTGCACGCGCGCGACGAGCTCGCCCACGTCATAGGGCTTGACCAGGTAATCGTCGGCTCCCGCGTGCAGGCCCAGGATCCGGTCGTCGATCTCCCCTCGCGCCGACACCACGATGATCGCGACGTCCGACGCCGCCCTGATCGCACGGCACAGCGTCACACCGTCCATGTCGGGCAGACCGAGGTCGAGCAGCACCACGTCGACGCCGGTGAGGCGGTCGAGCGTGCCGCGTCCGGTGGCCTGCCGGTCCACCTGGAAACCCCGTCTGGTCAGGGCTGGGACCAAGGCCTCTGCGACCCTGTCGTCGTCCTCGACGAGCAGCACGCGCACTTTCGCTACCTCCCGGGCAACCGATGTCTGCCTGTGACAGAGTTGAGACCCTAAGTCTTGCTCAATGTCCTGGACTGGTGTGGTGCGTGACACCTAGGTTTCCGCCAACGCCGACGACCCCAAATGGAGGACTGGATGACTGCCGCCTCTACCTCGCCGATGATTCGCGTGGCGGGTGTGGACAAGTTCTTCGGCCCGCTGCACGTGCTCAAGAACGTCCAGCTGGAGGTGCCGAAGGGGCAGGTCGTGGTCGTGCTGGGGCCGTCGGGTTCCGGTAAGTCGACCCTGTGCCGGACCATCAACCGACTCGAGCCGATTGATTCCGGTGTCATCGAGGTCGACGGTCAGCCACTTCCCGCCGAAGGAAAGGAACTGGCCCGCCTGCGCGCCGATGTCGGCATGGTGTTCCAGTCCTTCAACCTTTTCGCGCACAAAACCATCGCCGAGAACGTGATGCTCGCTCCGGTGAAGGTGCGCAAGACGCCGGCGACCGAGGCGCGCAAGACCGCGATGGAGTTGCTCGAGCGGGTCGGGATCGCCAACCAGGCGGAGAAGTTCCCGGCTCAGCTCTCGGGTGGGCAGCAGCAGCGTGCGGCGATCGCCCGCGCGCTCGCGATGAAGCCCAAGGTGATGCTGTTCGACGAGCCCACGTCCGCTCTGGACCCCGAGATGGTCCAGGAGGTCCTGGACGTCATGACGGGCCTCGCCAAGGACGGCATGACGATGCTGGTCGTCACCCACGAGATGGGCTTTGCCCGCAAGGCCGCGGACCGGGTGATCTTCATGTCCGACGGCGAGGTGGTGGAGGACTCGACTCCGGAAGAGTTCTTCTCGGCCCCGAAGTCCAACCGCGCGAAGGACTTCCTTGGCAAGATCCTGACTCACTAGAAGTCAGCCCACTTTCGAACGAATGGCAGGAGAAGGACGATGAGGGTTCGCACCCTTGCGGCGGTGCTGCTGACGGGCGCACTGGCCCTGACCGCGTGTGGCAAGGAGGGCAGCCCGACCGACCAGGGCGCGCCCGCCGGCCTCTTCGAGGTCGCCAAGGACGTCAAGGTCGACGGCTCGCCCACGTTCGAGAAGGCCAAGGCGCGCGGCAACCTCGTCATCGGCGTCAAGGAAGACCAGCCCGGCCTGGGCTACAAGGACCCGACGACGAACAAGTACAGCGGGTTCGACATCGACATCGCGCGACTGGTCTCCGCGAAGCTGGGCTTCGATCCCGAGAAGATCCAGTTCAAGACGATCCAGTCCGCTGCCCGCGAGCAGGCGCTGATCAACGGTGACGTCGACTACTACGTCGGCACCTACACGATCAACGCCGGCCGCAAGGAGAAGGTCGGCTTCGCCGGTCCGTACTTCGTCGCCGGTCAGGACCTGCTGGTGAAGAAGGACAACACCGACATCACCGGCCCGGAGACCCTCAAGGGCAAGAAGGTCTGCTCGGTCACCGGCTCGACCCCGATCAAGCAGATCCGGGAGAAGGGCTACACCGAGCCGGAGAACATCCTGGAGTTCCAGGGCTACTCGCAGTGCGTCACCAAGCTGCTGAACGGTGAGGCCGACGCGGTCACCACCGACGACGCGATCCTCAAGGGCTACGCGGCCGCCGAGGAAGGCAAGCTGAAGGTCGTCGGCAAGACGTTCTCCAAGGAGCCGTACGGCATCGGCCTGCCAAAGGAGGACAAGGCCCTGCGCGACAAGGTGAACGACATCCTGCAGGGCGCGCTGGACGACGGCACCTGGCAGAAGATCTACGACGGGACGCTCGGCAAGTCGGGTTCGAAGGCGCAGAAGCCGACGATCGACCGCTACTGACGTCGCTCACGTGGCCGGTGGATCCCGCGTGGGTCCGCCGGCCGTTCCATTGATGGCGGACGGACGGCAAGGAAACCGATGAGCGTCCTCACCAACCACCTAGATCTGTTCCTGTACACGTTCGGGCAGACACTCCAACTCTTCGCGATCTCCGCGGTGCTGTCGCTGGTGCTCGGCACCATCCTCGCGGCGCTGCGGGTCAGCCCAGTGCCGGTGTTCCGGGGCATCGGCGCGACCTACGTGACGGTGCTGCGCAACACGCCGTTGACGCTGGTCTTCGTCTTCTTCGTCTTCGCGTACCCGCTCCTGGAGATCGTGAAGATCGAGCCCTACACCGCGGCGGTCGTGTCGTTGTCGCTCTACACGGCGGCATTCGTCTGCGAGGTCGTGCGGTCGGGCATCAACACCGTGCCGGTCGGCCAGGCCGAGGCGTCGCGCGCGCTCGGCCTCACGTTCACCCAGATGCTGGGCAACGTGGTGCTGCCGCAGGCGTTGCGCTCGGTCGTGCCGCCGATGACGAGCACGATGATCGCGTTGCTGAAGAACACGACGGTCGCCTCCGGTTTCGCCGTCGTCCAGGCGGGATCGATCCGCGACTCGCTGTCCGAGGCGGGTGAGAACGTCCTGTTCGGACTCCTGTGGGTGGCGATCGGGTTCGTCATCCTGGTGATGCCGCTGACGTACGTGCAGCAGGTCTTCGAGAAGCGGTGGAGCGTGGCCCGATGAGCATGGTGCTGTTCGACGTCCCCGGTCCGAAGGCCCGCGTCCGACACAAGATCATGGCTGTCGTCGGCATCGCCGTGGCGCTCGCGGCGGTCGTGTACGTGGTCATGCGGTTCATCGCCACGGACCAGTTCTCGGCCCGCAGGCTCGACTGGATCAACTACAAGCAGATCCAGCTCTCGCTGGTCGAGGCGATCGGCAACACCCTCAGCGCGTTCGCCCTCGGCGCGGTGCTGGCGCTCGTGTTCGGCGCGATCTTCGCGGCGGCCCGGTTGTCCGACCACGGGTGGGTGCGTGCTCCCGCGGCGGTGATCGTCGAGATCTTCCGCGCCATCCCGCTCGTGATCATGATGTTCTTCTTCTACTACGGCCTTCCCGTGGCCGGGGTGAAGCTGAGCGCGTTCACGGCGGTCGTGATCAGCCTGATGCTCTACAACGGCTCGGTGCTCGCGGAGATCTTCCGCGCGGGTATCAACGCACTGCCGAGAGGCCAGAGCGAGGCCGCGTACGCGCTGGGCATGCGCAAGACGCAGGTGATGATGCTCGTGCTGCTGCCGCAGGCGTTGCGGGCGATGCTGCCGACCATCATCAGCCAGCTCGTCGTGTTGTTGAAGGACACCGCTCTCGGCTTCCTCATCACCTACGAGGAGCTGCTGCGCTGGGGCACGCGCATCGGCAACGACGCGGTGAACTTCGGTCGTCCGATGATCCCGGTGATGATCGTCGTCGCCCTGATCTACATCGGACTGTGCCTGTTGCTGACGTGGCTCGCGAACTACCTCGAGAAGCGCAACCGCCGCAACAAGAAGGTCATCCACACCGACGACGACGCTGCCGCCCAGGTCCAGCTCGGCGCGGCGTCCACCGCCGTCGGCGGCGGACTGACCGTCTGAGCCGGCTCGAACGACGGGGCGTGTCCACACCGGACACGCCCCGTTCGCTGTTTCAGGAGTAGACGTTCCAGTCGACGACACCGCACCAGGCGTCCCCCACCGCACCGACGACGCCCAGACAGAACGTGGTGCCGGCACGGAAGTTCGTGCCGATGCGCCGGCGTGAGCGATCACCCGCCGGAAACAGGACAGGGCTGCCCGCCACCCGGTGGTCACCGTCGCGGTACCAGCGGATCTCCAGGTCGGCGGAACTGGACGTGACCCGCAGGTAGACGTCCGAGCCGTCGGCGGTGATCGTGCGGACGGCGAGCAGGTCGGCCGATGCGGTTCGCATGTGCCGCAACGTATCGACGTCAACGGAACCAGGTCGTCTCACGAACAGTGGATCTCGCGTCAACTTTCGCGGTACGCTCTCGGTTGGGGAATCTACTGCGGTGACGTCACATGAATGAGGGGCATTGTGACGCGCGTGCTTGTGGTTGACGACCAGCCGTTGTTCAGGGCGGGCCTGGTCGCGTTGCTGAACGCCGCACCGGAGCTGACCGTCGTCGGTGAGGCCGCGGACGCCGCCACCGCGGTGCGGCTGGCGCAGACGTGCGCACCGGACGTGATCCTGCTGGACATCCGCCTGCCAGGGCTCACGGCGCTCAAACGCGTCGCTACGTCCGCGCGGGTGCTGGTGCTGACGTCGTTCGACCTGGACGAGTACGTCCAGGAGGCGTTGCGGCTCGGCGCCGCCGGGTTCGTGCTGAAGGAGTCGGAGCCGGCACGGCTGCTGGCCGCGATCAGCGCGGTGGCGTCCGGCGAGATGCAGTTCAGCCCGACGGTCATGCGCCGGCTCGTCGCGGCGTATCTGCTGGGCGACGCGCGCTCCGCACCGTGGGTCCCGGTCGGTCTCGACGACCTCACCGAACGCGAACGCGAGGTCCTGAGACTGGTCGCCACCGGCATGACCAACGCCGCCATCGCGAGCAAGCTGAGCGTCACGGAGGGCACGGTGAAGACGCACCTCAACCGCGTGATGACGAAGCTGCGGCTGACCAGCCGGGCGCAGGCCGTGGTGACGGCCTACGAGTCCGGGCTGGTCACGCCGCAGCTCGCCGGGTGACTACGGACGCCGGAACAGCTTGTTGCCGAGCCAGACGATCGGGTCGTACTTGCGGTCGGCGACGCGCTCCTTCATCGGGATGAGCGCGTTGTCGGTGATGTGGATGTGCTCGGGGCACACCTCGCTGCAGCACTTGGTGATGTTGCAGTACCCGAGCCCGTGCTCGTCCTGCGCCTGGTCGACGCGGTCGGCCGTGTCGAGCGGATGCATCTCCAGTTCGGCGACCCGCATGAGGAACCGCGGCCCCGAGAACGCCTCCTTGTTCTCCTCGTGGTCACGCACCACGTGGCAGGTGTTCTGGCACAGGAAGCACTCGATGCACTTGCGGAACTCCTGCGAGCGCTCGACGTCGACCTGCTGCATCCGGTACTCGCCCGGCGCCAGGTCCTTCGGCGGCGCGAACGACGGAATCTCGCGCGCCTTGGTGTAGTTGAAGGACACGTCGGTGACGAGGTCGCGGATGATCGGGAACGTGCGCATCGGCGTGACCGTGATCGTCTCCGACTCCTCGAAGACCGACATCCGCGTCATGCACATCAGGCGCGGCCGGCCGTTGATCTCCGCCGAGCACGAACCGCACTTGCCGGCCTTGCAGTTCCACCGCACCGCGAGGTCCGGTGCCTGCGTTGCCTGCAGCCGGTGGATGATGTCGAGCACGACCTCACCCTCGTTGACCTCGACGGTGAAGTCCTCCAGCGCGCCGCCGGAGTCGTCACCGCGCCACACCCGGAACTTCCCCTGGTAGCTCATGCCAACTCCTCGGCGGTGAGGTACTTCTCCAGCTCGGTGCGGTCGAACAGGTCCAGCAGGTCGCTGCGGATCGGGATCTGCGGTTTCTCCTCCACCACCGCCCCATCACCGGATGCCGTGCACACCAGCAGCTTCCGCCGCCACTCGGCGTCCATCGACGGGTGGTCGTCTCGGGTGTGGCCGCCCCGTGACTCCGTTCGCAGCAGCGCCGCCTTCGCCACGCACTCCGACACCAGCAGCATGTTCCTCAGGTCGAGCGCGAGGTGCCAGCCCGGGTTGAACTGCTGGTGCCCCTCGACCGTCAGCGACTGGGCCCGCTCCTTGAGCTTCTCCAGCCGTTGCAACGCCTCTTCCATCTCACCGGCGCGGCGGATGATGCCGACGAGGTCGTTCATCGACTGCTGCAGCTCCATGTGCAGCGTGTACGGGTTCTCGCCGCCCTCCTGCTGGAAGGGCTTGAGCGCCGTCGCCCGCGCCTCGGTGACGGATTCCTCCGACACGACAGGGCGGTCGGTCATCGCCCGCACGTACTCCGCGGCGCCCGCGCCCGCGCGTCGGCCGAACACCAGCAGGTCCGACAACGAGTTGCCGCCCAGCCGGTTGGACCCGTGCATGCCGCCGGACACCTCACCGGCGGCGTAAAGGCCTGCGACGGACGAGGATCCGGTGTCCGGGTCGACCTCGACACCACCCATGACGTAGTGGCACGTCGGGCCGACCTCCATCGGCTGCGCGGTGATGTCCACATCGGCCAGTTCCTTGAACTGGTGGTGCATCGACGGCAGCCTGCGGCGGATCTCCTCGGCGGGCAGACGCGTTGACACGTCGAGGAAAACGCCGCCGTGGGGTGACCCGCGCCCGGCCTTCACCTCGGAGTTGATCGCGCGCGCGACCTCGTCACGGGGCAGCAGCTCCGGTGGGCGCCGGTTGTTGGCCTGGTCGGTGTACCAGCGGTCGGCTTCTTCCTCGTTGTCGGCGTACTTGTCCTTGAACACCTCGGGGATGTAGTCGAACATGAACCGCTTGCCGTCGGAGTTGCGCAGCACGCCACCGTCACCGCGGACGGACTCGGTGACGAGGATGCCTTTGACGGACGGCGGCCAGACCATCCCGGTGGGGTGGAACTGGATGAACTCCATGTTGATCAGCGACGCGCCCGCGCGCAGTGCCAGCGCGTGGCCGTCACCGGTGTACTCCCACGAGTTCGAGGTGACCTTGAACGACTTGCCGATGCCGCCGGTCGCGAGGATCACCGCCGGCGCCTCGAACAGCACGAACCGTCCGGACTCGCGCCAGTAGCCGAACGCGCCCGCGATGCGGTCGCCGTCCTTCACGAGGTCGGTGACGGTGAACTCCTGGAAGACCCGCAGGCGTTCCTCGTAGTCGCCGAACTCCCTGTGGTCTTCCTGTTGCAGCGACACGATCTTCTGCTGCAGCGTGCGGATCAGCTCCAGGCCGGTGCGGTCACCGACGTGGGCGAGGCGCGGGTACTCGTGGCCACCGAAGTTGCGCTGCGAGATGCGGCCGTCCTTGGTGCGGTCGAACAGCGCGCCGTAGGTCTCCAGCTCCCAGACCCGTTGCGGTGCCTCCTGTGCGTGCAGTTCGGCCATCCGCCAGTTGTTGAGGAACTTGCCGCCGCGCATGGTGTCGCGGAAGTGCACCTGCCAGTTGTCGCTCGAGTTCACGTTGCCCATGGCGGCGGCGATGCCACCCTCGGCCATCACCGTGTGGGCCTTGCCGAACAGCGACTTGCAGAGAACGGCGGTGCGCATGCCGTGCTCACGGGCCTCGATCGCGGCACGCAGACCGGCACCACCCGCGCCGATCACGAGAACGTCGAACGAATGCCTTTCCAGCTCGGGCAAAACCACTCCTTAGTTGATGAAGCGGAGGTCGGAGATCGTTCCCGAGGCGACCAGCGCGACGTAGAGGTCGGTCAGGCAGACGAAGATCAGCGAGGTCCACGCCAGCAGCATGTGCCGGTTGTTCAGCTTCGAGATCTGCGTCCACATCCAGTACCGGACCGGGTGCTTGGAGAAGTGCTTGAGCCGCCCGCCCGCGATGTGGCGGCACGAGTGGCACGACAGCGTGTACGCGGCGAGCAGGCCGACGTTGACGAGCAGGATGATGTTGCCCAGTCCGACGCCGGTGCCGAACGCGAGAATCGCGTCGTAGATGTTGATCAGCAGCAGGATCGAGGCCGCGTAGAAGAAGTAGCGGTGCAGGTTCTGCGCGATCAACGGGAACCGGGTCTCACCGGTGTACTTGCTGTGCGGCTCGGCGACGGCGCACGCGGGCGGTGACGCCCAGGCGGCCCGGTAGTAGGCCTTGCGGTAGTAGTAGCAGGTGATCCGGAATCCCAGCAGGAACGGGATGATGATCACCGGCGGCGTCAGGAAGCCCGGCAACGCCGGGAACCACTGACCGAAGTGCGAGGCCGCCGGGATGCACTCCTCGGTGAGGCACGGGGAGTACATCGGTGTGAGGTAGTGGTACTGGTCGACCCAGTAGAAGTCCCCCTGGAACGTGCGGAACGCCGCGTAGATCGAGATGAGCAGCAGGCCGACGAAGGTCGTCAGCGGCGGCAGCCACCATCGGTCCGTGCGCAGAGTCCTGGCGGCGATCTCTGCCCTCGCCATTACTCACCTTTCTGGGGGTCCACGCCGTTGTGGAGGAACGCACAACGGCCCCCGCGTCACGCGGGGGCCGTCTGGTCAGCTCGGCTCAGGTCCGGTTGCGGTAGCCACCGAGTCCTTCGTCGTCTGCGTCCTTCCACAACGACTCGTCGTAGGGCGTGTCGGGCACGACCACGACCTCGCGTTCCACCTGGGGAGCTTCGCGCTGCCTCGGGGTGCTGAGGTCGACGAGTTCGGTGGCGTCGATGTCCATGCGTTCTACGTCGTTGGCAAGGCGTTGAACGGCCGCCACGTCGCCGTACCTGGCGCGCAACGAGCTGACGCAGTGCCGCATCTGACCGATGACCCGGCGCAGTTCGACGATCTCCGTGGACGTCATGGGACACCTCCGTTCCAAGGTCGTGCCCCGCACTCTGCCCAATCTCAAGCCATGTGACAAGCACCACACGCCAACATTCGCAACTGGATCCTTCTCAGCTACTGAATCGTTTTTGTGTCGACGACCAGCCATGACTTACTGTGTGTGGCGTCACGCCCGTCCGTGGGACGCCACCGTTGTCGTCTCGTGAGGGCCCCACCACGGCCCGTGATGCCCCGGAGAGACCCATGAGCCAACTGCATCCCGTACTGACAGAGGTCACACGCCGGATCGCCGCCCGCAGCGCCGATTCGCGTCGCGTGTACCTCGAACGTGTGACCGCAGCCGCGCAGGAAGGTACCTCCCGCTCCGGCTTCGCGTGCAGCAACCTGGCGCACGGCTTCGCCGGCATCACCGGCGGCGACAAGGCGGCGCTGCGGGCGCTGCGCAAGTCCAACGTCGCGATCGTCTCGTCCTACAACGACATGCTGTCGGCCCACCAGCCGTTCCAGGAGTACCCGGCCTGGATCAAGGACTCGGTCCGCTCGGCGGGCGGCGTGTCCCAGTTCGCGGGCGGCGTGCCCGCGATGTGCGACGGCATCACCCAGGGCCGCGAGGGCATGGAGCTGTCGCTGTTCAGCCGCGACGTCATCGCCATGTCGACCGGTGTCGCCCTGTCGCACGAGATGTTCGACGCCGCGGTGCTGCTGGGCGTCTGCGACAAGATCGTGCCGGGTCTGCTGATCGGCGCCCTGTCGTTCGGCCACCTGCCGTCGATCCTCGTGCCGGCCGGCCCGATGTCGACCGGCCTGTCGAACAAGGAGAAGGCCCGCGTCCGCCAGCTCTACGCCGAGGGCAAGGCGACCCGCGAGGACCTGCTCGAGGCCGAGGCCGCCTCGTACCACTCCCCCGGCACCTGCACGTTCTACGGCACCGCGAACTCGAACCAGATGGTCGTCGAGGTCATGGGCCTGCACCTGCCGGGCGCCTCGTTCGTCCCGCCGGGCACCCCGTTGCGCCGCGCCCTGACCGAATACGCGGGCCGCCGCGCCGTGGCGATGGCCCGCGGTGACGACTACACGCCGATCGCGCACATCGTCGACGAGAAGGCCGTGGTCAACGGCGTCGTGGCGCTTTTGGCCACCGGTGGCTCCACCAACCACACCATGCACCTGGTCGCGATCGCCGCCGCCGCAGGCATCGAGCTGAGCTGGGACGACTTCTCGGACCTGTCGTCCGTCGTGCCGCTGATCGCGCGCGTCTACCCGAACGGCAGCGCCGACATCAACCACTTCCAGGCCGCCGGCGGCGTCCAGTTCGTCGTCGGAACCCTGCTGGACGCCGGCCTGCTGCACAACGACGTCACCACCGTGGCGGGCCGCGGCCTCGACCGCTACCGCCAGGAACCGAAGCTGGCCGACGGCTCGGTGGTCTGGGTGGACGGCCCCGGCCGCTCCCTCGACCTCGACGTCCTGCGCCCGGCCTCCGACCCGTTCGCCTCCGACGGCGGCCTGCGCATGCTCTCCGGCAACCTCGGCCGCTCGGTCATCAAGGTCTCGGCGGTGGCCGCGGAGAACCACGTGGTCGAGGCGCCGGCCCGCGTGTTCACGACGCAGGAGGCGTTCCAGGAAGCCTTCAAGGCGGGCGAGCTCGACCGCGACGTGGTCGTCGTCGTCCGCCAGCAGGGCCCCCAGGCCAACGGCATGCCCGAACTGCACAAGCTGACCCCGCCCCTCGGCGTCCTGATGGACCGCGGCCACAAGGTCGCCCTGGTGACCGACGGCCGCATGTCCGGCGCCTCGGGCAAGATCCCGGCCGCCATCCAGCTGACCCCGGAGGCCGCCGTCGGCGGTCCGCTCGGCCGGGTCCGCGACGGCGACATCGTCCGCCTCGACGCGACCGCCGGGACGCTGGAGGTCCAGGTGTCCGCCGACGAACTCGCCTCGCGCCCGCTCGTCGACTTCCCGCCGACCGGCCGCGAGTGGGTCGGCACCGGCCGCGAGTTGTTCGCCGCTCTGCGCCGTACCGTCGGACCTGCCGACCGCGGCGCGACGGTGTTCGGCCCCATCACCGCCGACCACTTCGCCCCGGTCACGCACCACTAACTCAACCCCGCACCACCAATATATTGCCCTCCCCCACCCGCTGACCTGCTCCTTAGCAACGACTCTTTGGACTTCGTCGTCAAAAGACCCATTGCAAAGGCCGCAGCGACGCCCGACCCCGCCCGCCGACCGACCAGCCCGGCAGCCCAACCCGCCCGGCTCCCGCCGCCTGCTCGACAGCCTTTGCAATGAGTCTTTTGACTTCGTCCGCAAACGTGTTTTGCATCCGGGTGGGCAGCGACGGGCCGAGGCATGCGATATATCGGTTTTCGATCAAGGAGTGCGCTCGTGACCAACGGTGACAAACTTCGGGTGACCACCGGGGCAGACCTGCTCGCGTTGTCGCCTGTCATCCCCGTCGTCGTGGTCGACGACGCCGACCACGCGGTGCCGCTCGCCCAGGCGCTGCTGCGCGGAGGCGTTCGTGTCATCGAGCTGACGCTGCGCACGCCTGCCGCGCTCGCAGCGATCGAGAACGTCGCGCGCGAGGTGCCGGAGATCGTGATCGGCGCGGGCACCGTCACGGCGCCCGAACACGCCGAGCAGGCGGCGAAGGCGGGGGCGGCGTTCCTCGTCACGCCCGGCACGACCGAGCGGGTGCTCGACGCCGCCGACGCCACCGCGCTGCCGTATCTGCCGGGCGCGGCGACGGTGTCCGAGGTGATGCGGCTGGCTGAGCGTGGGCTCACGGCGCTGAAGTTCTTCCCGGCCGAGGCGGCGGGCGGCGTCGACTACCTGAAGTCCATCGGCGGGCCGATCCCGCACGTCAGGTTCTGCCCGACCGGCGGCATCACCCCGCAGACCGCGCCGAACTACCTCGCGCTGCCGAACGTCGGCTGTGTCGGCGGCTCGTGGCTCGCCCCCAAGGACGCGCTCAAGAGCGGCGACTGGGACCGCATCGAGACGCTCGCCCGCGAGTCCACCGCGCTCGGGTAACCGGGGTCACGAACCGGAATTTCGGCTCACATCACGAGACCGGCGTTCCACCACGTTGGATTGTTCACCCAACGGGTGGTGACGCCGGTCTCCAATTGACGGGAGCTTGATGAAAGGTGAACCAAACACCCGCCAATTGAGATTTCCACCGGAATAACGCTCAGCTCCCCGGTGTCACACTTGCTCGTTGCAATGAAGCACGAGAGGAGCGGGTGTGGCTGTCCAGGAAGCCGACGTGGCGGGGTTGGTCGGGGAGCAGCTGACGATGTCGGCGTTCAACCAGCTTTCCGGCAGTCTGGGTGGTTATTCTTTCGTCAAGGTGGTCGTCGACAGGCACAACGGCACAATCCACTTCTTGAACAACGCGCGCCACGAGTTCCATGCGCTCTACATCGGCCAGGAGATCCTGGGCATCGGCGAGCAGGAGATGCGCGCGCGGATCGACGAGTTCAACCAGAGCTTCTACCACGCCGCTGACCGGCGGTTCTTCCTCGGCATCCTGTCGCTGCACCAGCGCGAGGACAAGCGGATGTTCTCGCTGGAGACCGTCGAGGTCGACACGATGTCGGCCGACATGATCGAGTTCTTCTACGCGGAAGTGCGCGGGAACATCGACGCCGCCGTGCCGTTGTTCTTCAAACCCGCCAACCACCTCCAGGAACAGGAGGTCGCAGAGGTCCCCGTGGAAAGACTTCCACGGATCCTGGCGCACGAATTGTTCTCGACCGCGGAGTTCGTGGCGTTGAATCCGGGCACCGCGAAAGGTCGGCTGCGCGCATTCCGCACCGCGCACGAGTACCGGGAGAACACGCTCGAGTGGTTCGACATCGTGGTGATGCACCGCGTTCCCGACGACATTCCGAGGCTCGCCGGCATCATCAACGCAAGCCACACCACTCCCCTGTCGCACACCAACGTCCTGGCGACCGGCTGGTCCATTCCGAACGCCATCCAGATCGGCGCGTTCGACCTGATCGACCGCGAGAAGCTGAACGGCCAGTGGGTCGAGTACGAGGTGTCGCCGAAGAACGCCGGGGTCGCGCTGCGGCTGATCGACGAGCCGGCCGACCTCTGCCAGCGCCCCGCCTGGTACGCGCAGCGCGTCACGCTCGAGGAGCCGGAGGACACCTACAACCCGATCCTCAACCTCGGCAAGATCCGCTACAACGACAGCCACCGCTACGGCACCAAGGCCGCGAACCTTGGCGAACTGCACCACGTGCTCGCCGCCGAGACGCCGCGGCGCCTCCTCGGCTTCTTCTCGGTGCCGCGTCCGCCGCGCGACAACCTCATGCCGTACCTCGCGAAACTCCTCGGCAAAGAGGAGAGCGACGACCTGCTGGCCGCATCCCGGCAGTTGCTCGCTGAACGGGTGCGGGTGCCGCGCGGGATCGCGTTGCCGTTCTCGATGCACCAGGGATTCCTGGAGTCGTCGCCGAAGATCCAGCAGGCGATCGGCAAGCTGAAGATGGCGCTGGAGCTCAACGCCCGCGAGATCGACCCGTTGTGCGTGGAGCTGCAGCGGCTGATCCGCAAAACCCGCGTGCCCGACTACCTGCTGTCCGAACTGGACACGGCTCTCATCGAGAACCTCGCGGGGGTACGGACTTTCGTGGTGCGCAGCTCGTCGAACGCCGAGGACCTCGCCGGGTTCTCCGCCGCGGGCATCTACGAGTCGTACAACCACGTCACCAGCGCCGAGAAGATCGTCGAGTCGGTCAAGGAGGTGTGGGCCTCCCTCGTCTCCGCGCGCAGCGTGCGGCTGCGTCAGCAGGCCGGCATCTCGCTCGACGACTGCTTCATGGGCGTCGTGATCCAGGAGCAGGTCAACGCGGACTTCGGCGGCGTCATGGTCACGACGAACCCCATGAACCGCAACGACTTCCGCAACGTCTACATCAACGTTTCGCCGAACGTCACCGACGTCGTCGAGGGCTCGAAGCAACCGATGCAGTACCTCTACTCCACTGTGGAGGGTGGCGGCCGCACGGTCTCGCTCGGTGACGCGAGGGAAGACCTCAGCACCAGGGCGCACGCACAGCTGCAGCGGCTCGCGATCGTGGGCCGTTTGCTGCAAGCGCACTTCTCGCCGGACTACACGTTCGACTCACCGGTCGACATCGAGTGGCTCGCCACCGACGAGGTCCTGTACGTCCTGCAGCTTCGGCCCTACTCGATCTGATGCTGGGTCTTCGCGTACCGGCGACTCCGGAAGTGGCGCGTGCCGTCCGCCTGACGTACGGCTTCCAGTTCTTCTTCGGGCTCCTGCTGTGGATCCCGATCTTCTACGAGTACCAGAAGCAGCTCGGGCTGAGCGACGCCGAGATCTTCGGCATCCAGTCGATCTACTACATCGCGTTCTGCCTCATGGAGATCCCGACCGGCATGGTCGCGGACCGCTTCGACTACCGCACGTCGTTGTGGCTCGGCGCGAGTGTGCTGGTGATCGCCAACATGGTGCCGGTACTCGCCGGCAACTACACCGGTTTCCTGGCGCACTTCCTGCTGATCGCGCTGGCCAGGTCGTTGATCTCGGGTGCCCAGAGCGCGTACCTGTACGAGTACCTCAACGCGCACAACGCCGGGCACCTCTATCTGAAGGTCGAGGGTGTCGGACGGTCGTACAGCCTGGTCGGCAAGATCGTGTACTGGCCGGTCATCGGTCTGCTGATGCAGTGGAACATGCCGTCTCCGTACTGGCTGACCGCGATCAACGCCGCGATCGCGGTCGTCCTCGCGTTGAAACTCCCACCGATTCCGGGCCGGCAACGGCCGGAAGGCAAGACTTCCAAGCTGCTCGCGGGCGTCGGCGGCGCGTTCGGAGCGCTCAGGAAGTCGCGCTGGCTGCTGCTGTTGATGGTCCAGGGCATCGCGATGTTCACGCTCGTCCGGATTCTGCAGGTGAACCTGTTCCAGCCGGTGCTCGAGTCCAAGAACGTCTCGGTCACCTGGTACGGCTCGGTGCTCGCCGCCATGACGATCTTCGAGGCGGTCGCCGCCGCACGTCCGCACTGGCTGTCGAAGAAGATCGGGCCCGCGAAATCGGTGTTCCTGCTGACCGTCGTGATGGCGTTGTCGATCGGCTTCATCGTGCCGTCCGGCGGAGTCGCGACCATCGTGTTGCTGTGCCTGTTCTCCGTGACCGCGGGCATGAGCTTCCCCATCCAGAAGAAGCTACTCAACGACGCGATCCCGGATTCCCGTTATCGTGCAACGCTTCTGTCGATGGAGTCCATCATGGACCGTGCCGTGTGCGCGGTCGTCGCGGTCGCGCTCGGCGCCTACCTCGCTGGCGGGCAGCTCAACGGGTTCCTGGTGCTGTCGTCGGCCGTCACGGTCATCCTGATGGCACTGTTGGCGGGACTGCTGATCGCGGTCAGGACCACAAGGCGGCGACGAGCTCAGCTCGTCCCGTGATGCCGAGCTTGCGGTAGGCGCTCGACAGATGCAGCTCCACCGTGCGGCGGGTCAGGTGCAGGGTCTCGGCGATCTGCCGGTTCGTCAGGCCCTGCGCCGCCATCCGCGCGACCCTGTTCTCCTGCCGGGTCAGGCCCTGCACCTGGTCGTCCCCGTCGCGAACCTCGTCACCGGCGAGCTTGGCCAGCGGGTGCGCGCTGAGCTGGCGGGCGAGGTCGAACGCGCGGCGCAGGTGCGGCGCGGCGGCGTCGGTGCGGCCCTTGCGCCGCAGGTGGTGGCCAAGCCAGTACAACGACTGGGCGTGCAGCAGCCGGTGCGGTGACGAGGCGAGAAGCTGTTCCGCCTCGGCGAGGACGTCGATGTCGTCCGTGCTGATGCCGACGCTCATCAACGCGGTTCCGATGACCCGCGTGGAACCCCACCGCTTGGCCAGATCCAGCTCCTCGTGCGCGAGCCGGGCAGCGTCGTCACGGTTGCCCAAAGCCAGGTGCGCGCGCACGGCGTGGTGCCGCCACGCCAGCAGCGCTGGGTTCGGCATGTCGCGCTCTGCGAGCCGCCGGCCCGTTTCCAGCAGATCCTCCAGCGCGCCCTCCGCGTGGCACGACGCCAGCTTGAGGCGGCCGCGGGCATAGCGGATGTTGATGTGCTGCAACAGGTCGCCGTCTTCGGTGACGAGCGGGGCGGCCTCGTCGAACTGTCCCATCTCGATGCACACCTCGGCGAGCTTCGCCGTCGCCAGCAGTACGGCAGGACAGTCCGTGTTTCCCGTCGAGACCGGCGGCGTCAGGAACGTGTACGCGCGCGAGAGATCACCGCTGTTGTGGAAGGCGGCGGCGCGAGCGATCATGCTCAGCATTCCGCGGCGCAGATGCGGGTCGTGCGAGACCGGCGCGGTGCTGTGCGTCAGCCAGAGCTTGTTGATGTGCTCCGGGTTGTCGGCGAGCACCGGCACCAGGAACGTGAAGAGGTAGGGCTCGCCGAAGACATCGACCCACTCGCCGTCGAGTGCTTCCAGTGCGCGCTCGACCGCTTCGTCGGACGAGTCACCACTGCGGGCGTTGCCGACCGCGAGCAACGCCAGCCGCGCGCGCTTCAGGTTCGGGTCCTGTGGGATGTCGCCGATGAGGTCGTCGAAGTACTTGCCCGCGCAGTTGGCCATCCGGGCGTCGCGGTTGGCGGCGAGGAGGTAGGTGGTGCAGACGATGTTCCAGACCATGTCGCGGTCTTCGGGCAGCAGCCGGGCGACCACCATGATCGCCAGCGACACCGCGAAGTGCGCGTCCGAGCCGGTGCACATGTTCTGGATCAACGACAGCGCGACGTTCGCGGCGAGGTGCGGGTCCTCGCAGGCGGTCAGCGCGTCGCGGACCCGGTCGCGGCCATCCCTGTTGTCCTTGAGGTGTTCGGCGTGACCGAGCTCGACCTCGATCGACAGTCGGTCCTCATCGGACAGGTGTTCCTCGAGCGCCCGTTCGAGGTGCTCGACGCCACCGACCTCGCGCAGCAGGTCCACCGACCACGGCAGACGGACGGACCTTGCCTTCAGCACGTGCTCGGCGACACGTTCGTCCGGAGCGTCGGACTCGAACAGCAACCAGGCGGCACGGGCGTGCGCCGCGGAGCGGACGGCGATCGGCATGTCGGCGAGAATGCTGTTGCGCACGAACGGATGCCGGAACGTCAGCGGGTCGGTGTCGGCGAGTACACCGAGGCGGACGAGCGTGTCTACGGCGGGCAGCGCGTCGAAGCCGGTCAGCGCGGACAGCAGTTCGAGTCCGGCGTCACCGTCGAGCACCGCCGCGGACCTGGCGACTTCGGCGGCGCCGGTGTACTCGCGCAGCCGCATGGCGATCATCTCGCCGACCGCGGCCGACCCTTCGCCTTCCTCCCGCAGCAACGCCTGCAGCAGGTACGGGTTGCCGCCGGTCAGCTCGTGGCAGCGCTGCGGATCCCTGTCCGGGAAGTCCTCGGTGAGTTGCGCGATGGCCGTGACGTCGAGGCCGTCGAGGTCGATGCGGTGGGGGTGGGCGCCGGCGATCTCCGGCAGCGTGACCTCGTCCGTGGACAGGTAGCCCTGGGAGGCACCGAGAGCCATGACGACCGGCATGCCCTGCAGGCGCGGGCGCAGGTAGGCGAGTGCGCGCTTGGAGAAGGTGTCGGCGACGTGGACGTCGTCGACGACCAGCAGGATCGGTCCCTTGCGGGCGGAGTTCGCGGCGCGCGCGTACAGCTCTTCCAGGTCACGCTCGTTCGCGAGGCACGGTGCCAGCTGGCGGACGACGGCACCCGGTAAGTGGCTCTCCAGGCGGGCGCTCTTGGCCAGGCGGACCGTGAAGCCGCGTTCGCGTGCCTCGGCGGTGAAGGCGTCGAGCAGCGCGGACTTGCCGATGCCGAAACCCCCGGTGACCACCACGCAGGAGGCCGTGCCGTTCAGCGCGTCGTCCAGCAAACGTCCGAGAGCTGCGAGTTCCGCGTCCCGGCCGAGTAGTGGAGATGTCACCTCTACCTGCCCCCGCCTTCGGTACCGAGAGGACCGCGGCTCGAAGGTGTCGGTGTTCCTTCGGTGCGGACCGTAAAGACCTGCGCTTCGTCGTCGGGCAAACTTACCCACAGGTAACGGTTAACGGAACTGCGAGCTGTCCGGGAGCGAGCGATGATCTGGGCCAGGCTGGTGCGCGGGTGGCTCCGCCTCGCCTGCCTGCTCACGGGATCACACGTGACGGAACAGCGGAAACGGCTCACCGCGAACGGGCTCAGCGCGAGTCAGGGTGCCGACCTCGACCGCGTCGTCGACATGCGAGGCCAGCGACTCCGCTACCGAGAGCACCGCGGCAATGGCCACCACGACGCCCGCCGCGACCAGCAGGATGCTGCGGGTGACGGGGAACTGGCGAGGCGCCTCGGGCTGACTGACGACCTGACGCAGCACCGGCGCGAACACGCCGAAGTCGGCCGCGTCGCGCCGGCAGCTCTGGCACCCGGCTAGGTGCCGGGAGAAGATCACGTGCTGGGCGGGGTCGAGGACCCCGAGCACATAGGCCGCAACATCACCGCACGGCCCATCGGGGCTCGTGCGGTTGCCGTCGTTCATGGCTGTGTGCACCTGCCCGTGATGTGGTTGACGGATCACCATCACGCTAGCTCCTGTCCTGCAGCGCCCAGCGGATCGTGTGCATCGCCTTGTACAGCCGGGACTTGACGGTTCCTTCGGGCACTCCGAGAATGATCGCCGCCTCCTTCACCGTTCGTCCCATGACATAAGTTTCGTAGATAGCCGAACGGTGTTCGTCACTCAATTGGCGTACAACATCGGTAATGACCATCACCGAAAGTGTCTGCTCCGTGTCGTCCGGAGATTCGGCGATGTCGGGGCGAAGCAATTCCACTTCCTGTGGGCGCGCCTGCCGGCTGCGCCATCCGTCGATCACAATGCGACGAGCGACAGTACAAAGCCATCCGCGCAACATCCCGGGTTCACGAACAAGGTGCGCGGAGTTCTGCCAGGCCCTGATCAACGTCTCCTGGACGACATCTTCAGTCCATTGACGGTCGTAGTTGGTCAGACACAGGACCTGCGAGAACAACATCCGCTGGAACTGTCCGTAGAGCAGCGTCAGCAATTCCTCGTCCTGCTGGGCTTCGGCAACCCTGCCCTGATCGACCATGAAGCTTGCGACCTCCCCAGATATCGGCGACGTCTTCGCTTCGGGCGGCGGGCCTAGCGACTCGGTGGCCGAGTGGAATCTCTCGCATAGTACCCCGCGAACGCGAAATCCTCTCGGGTACGTAAATTCAGCCCGAATGGTTCGCAGATTTTAGTGTGATGCACGTCACATCGACATCTGCGCATGTCCCGTGAACCGGCGGCCAACCTGCGCGTATCACCTTTGAAGGCAGCTCGATCGCGGGAGGGAACGGGCACTATGCGTCACCGGTTGGGCACTCTGGGGCAGCACGCAGCGCTTTTTGCCGTTACGTCAGCCGTATTCGTCGGGGCTTTCATCGGAACAGTTCCAGCGAATGCACAGTCCACAGAGGTGCAACCCTCGGACCGCTCTTTCATGGTATCCCTTCGCCAAGCCGACTCGTGGTTGATACCAGTCAGCAAAGAAGCCCCGGCACGCTCGACCAATGCGGGTATCAGCAATGCCGGAAGGGACATCTTCGAAGGGCATTCCCGACTCGACGTCGATCTCCTCAAAGCCGCCGGCGAACTCGGCGTGGTGCTGCCGAACGACGTGAGCAGCGAACACCAGTCCATCATCAACGAGATGGCAGGACGCACCGGTGACAACCACGACCGCGCCTACGCGACGATCGTCCGGCAGGCGCAGGGTGGCCTTCTCGTGATGGCGACGCAAACGCGCGCCACAACGCAGAACACCACAATTCGCACACTCGCCCACCAAACCGTGCAAATGCTCATCCGCACGATGACGGTCCTCGAAAACACCGGACTGGTCGACCCGTCCGCTTTCGAATTGGTGACGGCCAAAGCTCAGGTGAACGCGGTCCGCGTCATCGGCAAGAACGTCGAACCGTCGGACCGGGAATTGCTCGTTCTGCTGATGCAGCATGCGCTGTGGCAGAAACCGGCCAGCCGGGAGAGCTCCGACCGCGCCCGTGACGCGAAGGTCCGCAAGGTGGCCGGCCAGCTCGCCGCCGAGCACACCCAGCTCGCCGCCGCGGTGAACGAGGCCGCCGGCCAGATCGGCGTGGATCTCCCGGCCGAACCGACGACCGAACAGAAGTCGTGGGCCAACGCCATCTCGTCCAGCTCAGGCGAGGAACTCGACCGCATGTACGCGAATCTGTCGCGTGCCGCCGACGGCTCACTCATCGTCCAGGTCGCCCAGGCACGCGCGACGACCAAGAGCGTCCCCGCACGGGTCGCCGCACAAACCGGTCTGACACTCCTCCTCAAGCACATGCTCCTGCTGGAGGGCACCGGCCTGGTGAAGTCGAACTCCCTGCAGATGACCGACGTCCCCGCCATCACCCAGCCCAGGTCCAACGCCAGCCCGCAGGCCCAGCCGGACGACTCCTCCACGAGCATCGGCTTCCTCACCGGCATCGCGGTCCTCGTCGTCGCCGGCGCGGGCACCCTCTGGCTCGTCCGAGCCATCGGCCACCGCGGCGAACACCGCCGCTAGCTCCACCGATATATCGGCCGCCGCCCTCGCCGACCGATATATCGCCGCCCGGCAAGCCTTCCGCCGGCCCGCCGGGCCAGCCGTCCCGCAGCCTTAGCAACGACTCTTTTGACGACGTCGTCCAAAGACTCGTTGCTAAGGCGCAGGTCCGCTGGGTGGTGGGTTGACATAATCAGGGTGAAAGGCGAAAAGTGCCGAGGACCTCGATGCCGGAGCTATCGGCGTTCTGACCGTTGGCTCGGCTGTCTCGGACGACCGCGACGTGGTCCGCATCGGGCGGGGAGGCACCACGACGGTGAGGACGCGTGGGGTGTCCGAGCTGATATATGGATCTTGAGGGAACGTTTCGACGTTGCTGCCGATGCCCGCCCAGACCGGTACGCGACTGATGGTGCGGCCGTCGCGGTTGCGGACCTCGACGTAGTCGCCCGCGTCCTGGTCGCGGAAGAGGCCTACGGTGACGTTGACGGGGTGTTGCTCCAAGAGCCGGACGCCGTCTGCGGCGAACTCGAAGATCAGGCGGACGGATCTGGTCAGCGGAACGTCGGTCATGGCGCGCGCCTCCAGGGGTGGGCAGGGCTCCCTTGTATGAGGCATCGGCCGCGAGGCTAAGTACGTGTCGGCGTCTGTGCTGTGTCCACCCGTTCGACGGCATGCGCTTCGGTGATGTCGACCGCTTCCCACTTGTCGACGAGCCGGTCGATCACCGAGGCCGGCACCGGTTCCGGGCGGGCGCGGTTGCGGGCGTGGATCACGGACTTCGGGGCTTCGAGGCCGATGAGCGTGACTCGAGCGCGGTAGTCGGCGGCCAGGCCGATGCAGCGGTCGCGGAGCTGGCGGGAGATGTTGGTCGCGTTCCAGACGAACCGCTCCCCCGCGCGGAGCAACGTCCGCGCCTCTTCGAAAGCCGCAGCTGCTACGGCGCGTTGATCGCCGTAAGGGGCGATGCCAAGCCGTGAGCGCACGGAGTCGAGACTCACCACCTGCCAACCGGGCCGATTGGCAGCGATCCAGTGGTCCTTACCCACGCCCGGCAGGCCGGACAGCACGGTCACCTCGACGCGCGTGTCGTCATAAGCGGCGTAGTCCGGATCGCGGCCGGGAGTGCGGAAGTACTGGAACCGCGCGTGGTCGGACGGGAAGTCGCGCGGGCGGTCGAGGCAGTCGCGTTCGCGGCAGTACTCCTCGAACAGGGCGATGTTCTCCAGCACGGACTCGGCGTCGCCGCAGATCCGGCCGAGGATGTCGGCGCGGGCCAGTGTCGCCAGGTCGTCGTTGCGGGCGAGCAGGCTCACCCGGAACGCGATGCGGTCGAGGTCGGGTCGTTCCAGCGCCCAGAACGGCACTTGGTGGTGGCGCACCAGCGCGGCGACGTGCTCGCGCCAGGCGATCGGGCGGTCCATCTCCCACAACAGCTTGCGCACCAACAGGTCGCCGGCGCGGGAGTGGCCGTGTGCGGTGACGCGGCCGTCCTCGATCTGGGTGCGGAACGGCTTGGCGACGTCGTGCAGCAACACCGTCGCGAACAAGCGCACCCGATCGAGTTCCGAACGGGCTCGCCACTCCGGCAACGAGACGAGCGCCTCGCAGGCCATCCGGGTGTGCGTGGCGACGTCACCTTCCGCGTGGTGGATCGGATCCTGTGGCACGCCTTCCAGTGCGCGCGCCCACGGGAACACCGAACGGACGGCTTCCCAGGAGAAAGTCCATTGTGGACCAGTTGGACAGAGTTCCTCAAACACCGGACACCACCCGGTTCGGCAGGATCGGGCGGTCCTGCCAGTGGCTGCCCGAGTCCAGCACGGCGGTGAGGAACGTCGGCCGCACCCACTTGTAGCGTTCGACCGTGCGCCCGTCCTCCTCCACCTTGATGTAGAGGCCTTCCATGTGGTCGTCGGAATCTGTTTCCGCGACAACGGTTTCCGGGTCCTGGCCCACGGCAACGGCCGCCTCGACGAGCACGTCACGCCAGCCGGGCGTGCGGCACGTGGACGGGCCGATCAGCGAGGTCAGGTCCGTCAGCTTGCGCAGCGGGCCCTCGTGCAGCACCGGCACGGACACCACCGGCGTTCCTTCGAGCACGCGGCGACGTTCCGGTGTGGACAGGAAGTCACCGGTCTCGCGGTCGAGCAGGTCGAACTCGCAGAAGTGGTGCGGCAGCGCGTCGTAGAACACGGTGTGCTTGGCGTACAGCCATTCCCCGTAGAGGACGTAACGCGTGCCGAGCCGCTCCCACAGCACGCTCTGGTGCGTCGCGGCCCACGCCTTCAGCGGCGCGAACTGCCGCTCGCGCGGTCCGCCCGTCAAGAAATGGCCGCGTGACTGCAACTTCAGCGCACCGGCGGAGTCGAAGCTGATGCCCGCGTTGGCACCGTCGAGCTTCTCCTCGACGACCAGGTGCCGTCCCGCGATCACGCGGAACGGCACCTGGTCGAGGTCCTCGTCGCCCGGTTGCAGGCGCGAGCCCTCGAGGTGGGGCGTTCGCGGATACTTGCGCAACATGCCCCGATTTGTAACCCGTCCGAGCGCCCGCTCGCGAACGGTTTACGCCTGACCGACGAACGCGGCCTTGTCCGAGTTGAACGTCGGCTCGAACACGAGCTGCATCTCACCCGGCTCCGCGCCGACGGAATACGCCACCTCGTAGGTGTAGGTCTTGCCGGGCAGCACCGTCGTGTTGTCGACGGTGCTGCTGCAATCTCCGCTGCTGTCGAACACCTTCGAGACCTTCTTCCCGTTGAACTGCGCGTCGTTGCCGAGCGACAGCAGCGCGGTCTCGAACGCGGCGCTCGCGCCGTTGGTGATGGTGACCTTGAACTTCACCGCGCGGGCGATGTCCTGCGGCACCGCGTACTGGCCGGGTGTACACGCGACGGGTGCCGCGACCTCGACCGAGAGGCCGTTCGCCCACGTGTAGCGCTTGCCCCACGTCGGAGGATCGGTGAGCGCTTCCTGTTTCAGGGTTTCGCTCCCGGCGCCCTGGTCGAGGATCTTGTCGAGCTCTTTGACCGCGGCCTGCTGTGCCACCACGGTGAAGACGATCGCCAGGACGCACAGGACGACGCCGATTGCCGCGAGGATCTTGCGCGTGCCGAACAACGCGATGATGCCCAGCACGAGCCCGACGAAGGCCGCGATCGCGGTGAGGTTGTTGAAGATGATGATCGGCGAGCCGACGACACCGACGATCCCGAGGATCAACGCGGTCCAGGCCAGCGCACCGAACCGCGTGGGCTTCGGCGGTGCGACCGGTGGCGGTGCGTAGACGGGCTGCGTCGGATATGTCATCACGGCTCCTGGCGGTTGCGGTGTGTGACCACGACGTCGATTGGTCTGCCTTACCCGTTAGCGCCCGCACTGCGGCGTCACTCGATCGAGTTGCCGATGGCACGTCAGCCGACTTCCGAAGGTAGCGAGATGGCTACGATCCGTACAGGCTGGCACTGGATGCCATCCCCGAAAGGAACCCTGCACATGGCACGACGACTCGTCGGAACCCTGCTCGCGGCGATCGCCGCACTCGGCGTGACGACGGCACCCGCACAGGCCGCCGTCGACTTCACCGGCACCGTGAGGCTCAGCAACTGCTCCGGCTCGCTGGTCCGCTTGCCGAGCTCAACCTCCGCGGACAAGGCGCTCGTGCTCACGAACGGGCACTGCGTCGAACTCATGAAGGCCGGCCAGGTGATCGTCGACCGGACGCTGTCGCGGGCGCGTACCTTCGGCCTGCTCGACGGCTCGGGTTCGGAGATCGCGACGTTGAGGAGCACCAAGCTCCTCTACGCGACGATGACCGGCACCGACGCCGCGCTGTACCAGCTCGACACGACGTACGGGCAGATCCAGCAGCAGCACGGCAGCCGTGCGCTGGAACTGTCGGCCTCGCACCCCGTGGCGAAGACGGAGATCCGTGTCGTCTCCGGCTACTGGAAGCGGATCTACTCCTGCCAGATCGACGGCTTCGTGAACCAGCTCAAGGAAGCCGACTGGACCTGGCGTGACTCGCTGCGCTACACGTCGTCCTGCAACACCATCGGCGGCACTTCGGGTTCGCCGATCATCGACAACGTCAGCGGCAAGGTCGTCGGTGTCAACAACACCGGCAACGAAAGCGGCGGCCGCTGCACGATGAACAACCCGTGCGAGGTCGACGCCAACGGCAAGGTCACCGTCCGCA
The DNA here is from genome assembly GCF_016907955.1 of Lentzea nigeriaca. GTDB lineage: Bacteria > Actinomycetota > Actinomycetes > Mycobacteriales > Pseudonocardiaceae > Lentzea > Lentzea nigeriaca. Next base: position 148,612 of record NZ_JAFBCX010000009.1, read on the forward strand.
AGGGCATCAACTACGGCCAGCAGACGTTCGACTTCGTGTCCTGCTTCGGCCCCGGCACGGCGCTGGATCTGTCGCTGCCCGGCTGCAAGGTCGCGAAGCCGTAGACACGACGAAAGCCGGGGCGCCCCTGCAGCGCCCCGGCTTTCCGCTTTCACTACCGCGCCGCGCGGACGATCAGGTCGGCGACGGTCTCCGGGTGGGACACGGCCACCGAGTGCGAGGCGCTGCCGACCTCGACGACGGCTCGGGCGTGGGCGCGCTCGGCCATCCACTTCTGCGCCGCGACCGGGATGTTCTTGTCCTTGCCCGCCACCACGAAGTACGACGGGATGGTGCGCCACGCGGGCTCGCCGGCGCCTTCGGTCAGCGCGCTGTCGTTGACCGGTCGCTGTGTCGCCGCCGCGATGGTCGCGTCCTTGCGGGAGAGGTCGGCCGCGAACTGCTGCCAGTACTTGTCCTGCTGGATCGCGAAATCCTTGGTGCCGTCACCGAGATCGATGATCTGCAGCGTGTCGCCCAGCGTGCCGCCGGGGAACTTGTTCGACAGCTCGAGCGCGCTCTCGCCCTTCTCCGGGGCGAACGCCGCAACGTAGACGAGCGACTTCACGTTCGGGTTGCCCAACGCCGCCTGTGACTCGACCATGCCGCCGTAGGAGTGTCCGGCGAGAACGATCGGGCCGTCGATCGAGGCGAGCACCTTGCGCAGGTAGTTGGCGTCGTAGCTGAGGCCGCGCAACGGGTTCGCGACCGCGACGACCGGGAAGCCCTTGCGCTGTAGGCGTTCCACGACACCGTTCCAGCTGGACGCGTCGGCGAACGCGCCGTGCACGAGCACGATGGTCGGCTTCTTGACGCCGGACTTCTCGGCGTCGTCCGCGGCACCGGCACCCGACGGAACAGAAGCAGCCAGGGCCAGCAGGGCACCGAGAAGGACGAACACCTTACGAACTCGCATTGGTCTCTCACTCTCTCGTCAGGCACCGCGGTGGCGGTGCATCGCGCTCGATTGGATCGTGCACGATGTAAATTACCCGACGAGATACCTCGCGCGCGACGTGTTTCAGGCCACTAACGCTCGGCGCCGTGCTTGACCCGGTGCAGGGCCTTCCTCAGGACGGCGATCTCCTCATTGGTCATGCCGAGTGCCTCGCCGAGGCGGTTGGTCATCTCGGCACCGATCCACCGCAGGTCACGCCCCTTGTCGGTGAGCTGGACGAGCACCGAGCGTTCGTCGTCTGGGTGCGTGACGCGGACCAGCAGGCCGCTCTTCTCGAGCCGTTTGATCAACGGTGACAGCGTGCTGTACTCGAGGTCGAGCTCCTGGACGAGCTCCCGGATCGGCCGTGAGTCCCGCTCCCACAGCAGGAGCATCACCAGGAACTGCGGGTAGGTGATGCCGGCCTTGTCCAGGATCGGGCGGTAGAAGCCCGTGACCGCTCGCGACGTCGTGTACAGGTCGAAGCAGAGCAGGTCTGCCACGGTGGGGGTGGCGGCGGACGGCGCGTCGGGAGTGGTGCTCACGGGCTTCAGGCTACTCGGGACGAACCGGTCGAGCGGCGAGATCGGTTACACCGCGTCGCCGGACGGTTCGGGCCAGGCGAGCACGGGGGTGGGGCGGACGACGAGGTTGAACACGTCGGCCAGGCCATACGGGGCGTAGACGCGCCACCGGTCGTCGCGGTCGGTGCGGATGCCGAGACAACACGTTGTGGCCGCGAAAGAGTCGATGGCCGCTTCGGTGGACGGATAGGGCTCGCAGGGAACTGCCGAAGTAGTCGGAATACCAGAGGTGCACGCGGGCCTCGTTGCGGATCTCGATCTCGACCGGCAGGTCGCCAAGGCGTGCACGCCCGCCTGAATGACCTCGTTCTCGGCGTTCCAGCCGAGGTCGGAGTCGTCGAAGCAGAACAGGTCGTAGTCCCTGATGCCCTGCCGGCGGAGAAGCGCCTCGACCTGGGCGTCCAGGGCCAGTCGGCCGATCTGCACGCCAGCGGGCTCTACGACCAGGGCTCGTCCAGAGCCGACGCCTCGTCGCCTGCCGCGCGCAGCTCGTCGCGCACCACCCGGTACGCGAGCCCTTCCGCGTAACCCTTGCGCGCCAACGCCCCCACGAGACGGCGGATCTTCACCGTCTCGTCCACACCGGACATCGTGCGCAGGCGTTTGCGGACCAGCTCGCGCGCCTTCTCCTCCTCGGCCTCGCCGTCGACCGCGGCGACCGCTTCGGCCACCAGCTCGTCGGCGACGCCCTTGCGGCGCAACTCCATGGCCAGGGCGCGGCGGCCCAGGCCGCTGTAGTTGTGCCGCGACTGCACCCACATCTCGGCGAACTGGGCGTCGTCGATCAGGCCGGCGCGGTCGAACTTGCCGAGGACGGTCTCGGCCACGCCGGGGCTGATTCCCTTGCGCAGCAACGCCTCGTTCAGCTCGTGCCGGGATCGGGCGCGAGCGGTGAGCAGCGCGTAGCAGATGTCGCGTGCTTTGCGCTGCTCCTCAGCCTCGTCCAATCTCGCGCCCTCTTAGAACTCGACCGGCGCGGCGGGAGCCGACTCGTCGGCGTCGAGGGTGGCGCCGATGCCGAGCTTGTCCTTGATGCGCTTCTCGATCTCGTTGGCGATGTCCGGGTTGTCGCGCAGGAACTTCCGCGCGTTCTCCTTGCCCTGGCCGAGCTGGTCGCCCTCGTAGGTGTACCAGGCGCCGGACTTGCGCAGGATGCCCTGGTCGACGCCCATGTCGATGAGCGAGCCCTCACGCGAGACGCCCTGGCCGTAGAGGATGTCGAACTCGGCCTGCTTGAAGGGCGGCGCGACCTTGTTCTTCACGACCTTGACCCTGGTGCGGTTGCCGACGGGCTCGCCGCCGTCCTTCAGGGTCTCGATGCGGCGGACGTCCAGACGCACGGAGGCGTAGAACTTCAGCGCCTTACCACCGGTCGTGGTCTCCGGGGAGCCGAACATCACGCCGATCTTCTCGCGCAGCTGGTTGATGAAGATCGCGGTCGTGTTGGACGCGTTGAGCGCACCGGTGATCTTGCGCAGCGCCTGGCTCATCAGGCGGGCCTGCAGACCGACGTGGTTGTCGCCCATCTCGCCCTCGATCTCGGCGCGCGGCACGAGGGCGGCGACCGAGTCGATGACCAGGATGTCGAGCGCACCGGAGCGGACCAGCATGTCCGCGATCTCGAGCGCCTGCTCACCGGTGTCGGGCTGGGACACCAGCAGCGCGTCGGTGTCGACGCCCAGCTTCTTCGCGTACTCGGGGTCGAGCGCGTGCTCCGCGTCGATGAACGCCGCGATGCCACCGGCCTTCTGCGCGTTCGCGACGGCGTGCAGCGCCACGGTCGTCTTACCCGAAGACTCCGGACCGTAGATCTCGACCACGCGCCCCTTGGGCAGGCCGCCGATGCCGAGCGCCACGTCCAGCGCGATCGCGCCGGTCGGGATCACCTCGATCGGCGCGCGGCCCTCTTCGCCGAGGCGCATCACCGAGCCCTTGCCGAACTGCTTGTCGATCTGCGCCAGGGCCAGCTCGAGCGCCTTGTCCCGGTCGGGTGCTGCGGGTGCCATCTTGGGTCCACCTTTTGTCGTCTGCCGTTGCTTCGTCATGTTGGACCTGACGCTACTGGCGGGGTCTGACAATTTTGCGAAGCCGGGGTCGGAGCCACTCTAGCCGAACACGTGTTCGAGCACACGCGACACTCCGAACAGCCAGCTCAGCGACGATTTCCGGGAACTTCGAACGCGTCGCAGACCGCGATCCAGACCTCCTTGGCGCCGATCCCGGCCTCCAGCGCCTGGTCCGCGGTGCGGCCGCCGAGGGACGACAGCACGTGGTCGTGGGCGATCATCTCGGCCCTGACCTGGCCGAACTCCCCTGCCATGAGTTTGCGGAACATGGTGATGCGCACCGGAAGACACTAACGAACGGGCCTGCGCAGCGATGCGAAGAGGCACACGATCAGCAGCGGCAGCGCTGTGCACCCGACGATCAGCCCGAGCACGCCGTACGACCATGTCGTCACGACGATCCCGGACACTGCACCACCAACGGCCCCACCGACGTTCATCAGCAGATCGGACAGCCCCTGCGCGGCCGGCCTGTCCTCGACCCGCACCGACTCGGTCAGCAACGCGGACCCCGACACCAGCCCCGCCGACCAGCCGAAGCCGAGCACCGCGAGGCCCGCGGCGAGTTGCGGAGCGTCGTGAGACGGCGCCATCCCCGCGATCGCGGACGCCGCCACCACAAGCGACGCGCCGATCGCGAGCACCGGCACCCGTCCCAGCCGGTCCGCCATCCACCCGAACAACGGGCTCGCGGCGTACATCGCGGCGACGTGCAGGCTGATCACGACGCCGACCACGCGCAACGACGACCCGGCGTGGTTCATGTGCACCGGCGTCATCGACATCAGCCCGACCATCGCCGTGTGGCACAACATCACTCCAACGAGTGCAAGTCGAGCCATCGACCCGAGCGATCCCCAGATCTTCAGGCCACCGGGCGTGCCACCGCCGGAACAGTGCTGGGATTCAACCGGTCGAGTGCTTTTCACGACGACCAGCGGGTCCGGCCGCAGCCCGAACTGGATCACCAGCACCGCCGCGCCGAGGACAAGAGCGGCGAGCAGGAACGGTCCCGAACCCACCGGCAGGCCGAGGGAAGCGGCCATCCGCCCGGCGGGATCCGCGAGGTTGGGACCGATGATCGCGCCGATCATCGCCGCCCACACCACACGGGAGAGCTCACGCGCACGACGTTGCGGATCCGCCAGATCCGTTGCGGCATAACGGGCCGCGTAGTTCGCGCTGGACGCCCCTCCGAACAGGAGGAGTCCCACCAACAACATCTGCCACAACCCGGCGCTCACGGCGACAGCGGCCACCAACGCACCGAGCGCGCCCATGCCGTAGCCGAGGATGAGCGCGGGACGACGCCCACGCCGTTGCGCGAGACGGGCACCGGGCAGGGCGAGCAACGCGGCACCGGCGACGGCCGCGGTCTGCGCGAACCCGCCGACGGCATCGGACCCGGACAACGACGCGGCGATCAACGTGCTGATCGCGAGGCCGATCGTCACCGCGGCCGCCCCCAGGACCTGGGTGCCGGTCAGCACACGAACGACCTTGCGCTGCACGCGTTCGACCTGCGGCGCGACGGTCACCATGATCGCGATGGTGGCACGCTCGGACGGCACACCGACAGGTCCATCAGTGGCGCTTACTCACCCGGCTGAACGGACTTCTCGAAGAAGTCGGCGATTTCGTCCGGCTTGAGCTCGTCGGCGTTCTCCGCGGCGGTCTTGGTGAGGATGCCGAACATGGGACGGCTCTTGGCGGTGAACACCAGCACGCCGGTGCCGCTCGACGTCGCCGCGCGGTAGTTGCCCTCCAGGCCGTTGCCGGTCCAGTCGGCCTCGACGTGGTCGGTCTGGAACGACTTCGCGATGGCGGCGGCGTTGTTCTCGGCGCCGGTGACGCTGTCGGTGAGGATGTACTGGACCGCGTAGCCGTCACGGATCGTGCAGCTCACGACCGTGCCCTTGATCTCCTCCATGCCGGTGATCTGCGCGGAGTCGGCCTTCTCGCAGCCACCGCCGTCCGGCACGTGGCCCGCGAGCTGGCGCAGGCACTTCGTGAAGCCCTGGCCGTCCTGGGTGGTGTCGTCCTTGCACTGGTCCGCGCTGGGCAGGTCCGGTCCGGAGAACGCGAACACCGCGCCGATGACCACGGCCAGCGCCACCACCGCGCCGCCGATGCCGAGGAGGACCTTCTTGTTGTCCTTCTTCGGCGCCTGCTGCGGGAAGTTCATCGGGTAGTTGCCGCTGACGTTCGGGTTCACCGGGTACGGCGACGTCAGCTGGTAGGTGCCGCTCGCCGAGTACGGCCCGCTCACGTTCGGGTTCGGATACGAGCCGCTGATCACCGGGTTCGGGCCGCTGACGTTCGGGTTGACCTGGTGCGGGCCGCTCACGGCCGGGCTGACCGGCGTCGTCACCACCGTGGGCGGTTCGACGAACTTGGGCTTGTCGTCCTCGGCCTTCAACGTGATCGTCGCGCGGTCCACGACCTGGGCGCCGGACGCGACGATCGTCTCCGGGTGGTCGGGGTTGGTCGGGACGATGCCGACCTTCTCCGCGATGACCTGCGCGACCAGCGGCATCCGGCAGGAGCCGCCGACGAGGTAGACGTGCTCGGGCGTGACGCCCGCCTTGCGCACGGTGGAGATGAGGAGCTCGGCGCTGCGGATCAGGCTCGGCCGGATCAGCGCCTCCAGCTCGCCGCGCGTGACGACGACCTTCTCGAACGGCTCCGGCATCATCACCTCGACCTGAGGCAGCTCGGAGAGGTCCTCCTTGGCGAGGCGCAGCTCCTCGCGCAGGCCGAGGCGGGCGCGGTGGTCGTCCACGGTGGCCGGGCGCAGCAGCCGCTGCCAGCCTGCCGGGTCCTTGTGGGAGACCGAGCGGCCGATGTGCTCGAGCAGCGCCTGGTCGACGTCGAGGCCACCGACGTCGCCGAGGCTGCCGTCGGCGAGGATGCGGTGCTGGGAGTCGAGCACGGAGACGTCGAACGTGTCGGCCCCGAAGTCGTAGACCGCGAGCGGGCGGCCACCGCCGAGCGATGCCACCGCGATGGCCTCAGGGACCGGCACGAGCTCACCGGTCATGCCCGCGAGCCTGGCCGAGGACAGCAGCTTGTTGCGCCTGGTCGGGCCCCATTCGGCGGGGTGCGTCAGCCGGATCTCGTCGAGCTGGCCGCCACCGAGCAACGGCGTGACAGCCTCCATCACACGCGCGTAGATGGCCGCGATCGCGTCGTTGACCGGCAGGGTCGTCTCGCCGAGCTTGATCGTCACGTCGTCGATGTGCCGCTTGGGGTTCGGCTCGTAGCGCGACGGGTCCTGGCGCGAGCGCCGCTCCGCTTCTCTGCCGACGTGCAGGGTGCCATCCTCGTCGAGGTAGACGGACGAGGGCATGGTGGGCCCTCCGTCCAGATCCACCACACCGTGGTCGGACAGCACCGCAACCGTGTTGGCGGTGCCCAGGTCGACGGACAGGACGCGCACCGTGCTCCCCTCGAAGGACGTACGGAGGTGATCGTGCCACAGCGGCCTTCGGCGGGTGCCCGGACCTGCGCAATCAGAAATTGTCAGACCCCGGCGTCATGATGGTCGCCATGGACGTGATGAAGGCTTTCTCACCGGCGACCAGGCAGTGGTTCGCCGGAGCCTTCGCCGCGCCCACCCAGGCGCAGACGGGTGCGTGGGCGGCCGCGGCGGCTGGCGAACACGCGCTGGTCATCGCCCCGACGGGCTCGGGCAAGACGCTGGCCGCGTTCCTGTGGGCACTGGACCGGCTGGCTTCTTCCCGGACGCCCGCGGAGCCGAAACGACGGTGCCGGGTGCTTTACGTGTCGCCGCTGAAAGCGCTGGCGGTCGACGTCGAACGAAATCTGCGCGCGCCGCTGGCCGGCATTCGGCAGGCCGCGCACCGGCTGAACCTCACCGAGCCGTCGATCACCGTGGGCATGAGGACCGGCGACACCTCTCCGGAGGAACGGCGGGCGTTCGGGCGCACTCCCCCCGACGTGCTGGTGACGACTCCGGAGTCGTTGTTCCTGCTGCTCACGTCGTCGGCGCGCGAGTCGTTGCGCGGCGTGGAGACGGTGATCGTCGACGAGGTGCACGCGGTGGCAGGCACCAAACGCGGCGCTCACATGGCGTTGTCGCTCGAACGGCTGGACGCGCTGCTGGACCAGCCCGCCCAGCGGATCGGCCTCTCCGCGACGGTGCGTCCGGTCGAGGAGATCAGCACGTTCCTCGCCGGCGGTCGCCCGGTGTCGGTGGTGCAGCCGAAGACGCCGAAGACCATCCAGGTCGAGGTGGAGGTGCCGGTCGAGGACATGTCGCTGCTCGGCCAGCCCACGGGTGAGGTGTCGGGCTCGGCGGCAGGAGCCGAGCAGCGCACCTCCATCTGGCCGTCGGTCGAGGCACGGGTGCTCGAACTGGTGCGGGCACACCGGTCGACGATCGTCTTCGCCAACTCGCGGCGGCTCGCGGAACGGCTGACCGCGCGCCTGAACGAGCTCGCGGAAGAAGCCGCAGAACTGGAGTCGTTCCCGGCCGAGGCGATCGGGCAGTCGGGTCTGACCGTCCAGAAGACGGCGTCCGTGGCCCGTGCGCACCACGGGTCGATGTCGCGGGAGCAGCGCACCGCGGTCGAGGAAGACCTGAAGTCGGGGCGGCTGCCGTGCGTGGTGGCGACGTCGTCGCTGGAGCTCGGCATCGACATGGGCTCGGTCGACCTGGTGGTGCAGGTCGAGGCGCCGCCGTCGGTCGCCTCTGGTCTGCAGCGCGTCGGGCGCGCGGGGCACCAGGTCGGCGCGGTGTCGCGGGGCGTGATGTTCCCGAAGTTCCGCGGCGACCTGGTGTCGTGCGCGGTGGTGGCGGAACGGATGCAGAACGGCGCGATCGAGGCCGTGAAGTTCCCGCGCAACCCGCTGGACGTGCTGGCCCAGCACATCGTCGCGATGGTGGCGATGGAGACGTGGACGGTCGAGGAGCTGACGGCGCTGGTGCGGCGAGCGGCGCCGTTCGCCGGTCTGCCCGACTCGGCGCTGCACGCCGTGCTGGACATGCTGTCGGGCCGGTATCCGTCCGAGGAGTTCGGTGAGCTGCGGCCGCGGATCACCTGGGACAGGGTGAACTCCGAGCTGCGCGGCCGTCCCGGCTCGCAACGGCTCGCGGTCACGTCCGGCGGCACGATCCCCGACCGCGGGCTGTTCGCGGTGATGACGCCGCCGTCGGACAACGGCCCCGGTTCGCGCGTCGGCGAGCTCGACGAGGAGATGGTCTACGAGTCCCGCGTCGGCGACACGTTCCTGCTGGGCACGTCGTCGTGGCGGGTCGAGGACATCACCCACGATCGGGTGATCGTGGTGCCGGCGCCGGGTCAGCCCGCGCGCATGCCGTTCTGGAAGGGCGACGCGCCGGGCCGTCCGCTGGAACTCGGCCGCGCGATGGGCAGGTTCCTCCGCGAAGTGTCCACAATGGAGGATTCGGCCGCGCGCGAACGGGCCGCTTCCGCCGGTCTGGACGAGTGGGCGACGGACAACCTGCTCGCGTACCTCGGCGAGCAGCGGGAGGCGACGCGGCACGTCCCGAACGACAGAACCGTTCTCGTGGAACGGTTCCGCGACGAGCTCGGCGACTGGCGGCTCGTGGTGCACTCGCCGTTCGGTGCCCAGGTCAACGCGCCGTGGGCCCTCGCGATCGCCGCACGGCTGCGCGAACGCCGTGGTGTCGAGGTGCAGGCGGCGCACTCCGACGACGGCATCGTGCTGCGGTTGCCCGACGCTTTGGACTACGAGGGCATGGAGGTCACGGCGGGCGCCGAGGACGTGCTGCTCGATCCCGACGAGGTGGAGCAGATCGTCGTGGCCGAGGTGGGCGGTTCGGCGTTGTTCGCGGCCCGGTTCCGCGAGTGCGCCGCCCGGTCGCTGCTGCTGCCCCGGCGTGATCCGAAACGGCGCACCCCGTTGTGGCAGCAGCGGCAGCGCTCGGCCCAGCTGCTGTCGGTGGCGGCGAAGTACGAGCGGTTCCCGGTGGTCCTGGAGGCGATGCGCGAGTGCCTGCAGGACGTCTACGACGTGCCAGGTCTGCGCGAGCTGATGTCGGACGTCCGCGCACGCCGAGTCCGCGTGGTCGAGGTGGAGACACCGTCGCCGTCGCCGTTCGCGCGCAGCCTGCTCTTCGGCTACGTGGGCATGTTCCTCTACGAGCTGGATGCTCCTCTGGCGGAACGCCGCGCGGCGGCGCTGTCGTTGGACTCGACGCTGCTCGCGGAACTGCTCGGCTCGGAGGCGATCCGGGAGCTGCTCGACCCGGAGGTCGTGGCCGAGGTCGAACGCAGCCTGCAACGCCTGACAGAAGACCGCCGCCCGCGCCACGCCGAGGACACCGCGGACCTGTTGCGGTTCCTGGGAGATCTCTCCGACGCGGAGGCTCTCGACCGAGGTGTGCCCCGCGAGTGGCTGGACGAGCTGGTGGCTCAGCGCCGCGCGATCCGCGTGCGGATCGCCGGTGAGGAACGCACGATCGCGATCGAGGACGCGGGCCGGGTCCGGGACGCGCTCGGCGTGGCCTTGCCGGTCGGCGTCCCGGAGGCGTTCACCGAACCGGTGGCCGATCCGCTGGGCGACCTGCTGAGCCGCTACGCGCGCACCCACGGCCCGTTCGCGGCCACGGAACCGGCGGCGCGCTTCGGCCTGGGCGTGGCCGTGGTGACGGGTGTCCTGGAACGGATGGCCGCCACAGGCAGGCTGGTGCGCGGTGAGCTCCGGCCCGGCGGCACCCACACCGAGTACTGCGACGCGGACGTGCTCCGCCGCCTGCGCCGTGCGTCGCTGGCCCGCCTGCGTTCGGAGGTGGAGCCGGTCGAACCGGCGGCGCTGGGCCGGTTCCTCCCTGCGTGGCACGGCCTCGGCCGCCGGCTGCGGTCGGCGCCGACGGTCGACGACGTGTTCTCGGTCGTGGAACAGCTCGCGGGAGCGCCACTTCCCGCGAGTGCGCTGGAATCCCTGCTGCTGCCGTCCCGCCTGCCCGGCTACTACCCGGCGTTGCTGGACGAGCTGACCGCGTCCGGTGAGGTGACGTGGACCGGCTGCGGTGCTCTGGCCGGTGGCGACGGTTGGATCGCCCTGGCTCCGACGGATGTGGCGGACCTGCTGCTGCCTGATCTGGTACCGGACTCGATCCCTGAGTCGCCGCTGCACACGGCAGTGCTGGAAACGCTCTCCGGTGGTGCGTTGTTCTTCCGGCAGGTGGTCGATCGCGTCTCGCTGTCGGTGGAGTGCACGGACGCCGAAGTCGTCGGCGCGTTGTGGGATCTGGTGTGGGCGGGCCTGATCACCAACGACACCTTGTCTCCGTTGCGCGCCTTGGTATCCGGCGGCGGCGCGGCCCACAAACCTCGCCGCAGCGCACCGCGTGGTCGCTATGCGCGGCTGCGTGCCGCGCGTCCGGACATGCCGTCGCGCACGGGTCCGCCGACAGCCGCGGGCCGCTGGTCGCTCGCGGTGAGCCCGGCGGAGGACCCGACTCGGCGGGCGCACGCCCGAGCCGAGGCGTTCCTGGAACGCCACGGCGTGCTGACCCGTGGTGCGCTCGACACCGAACGCGTGACGGGTGGGTTCAGCGGCGTCTACAAGGTGCTTCGGGCGATGGAGGAGTCGGGCCAGGTGATCCGCGGCTACGTCGTCGAAGGGCTGGGCGCCGCCCAGTTCGCGGCACGAGGCGCGGTGGACCGGCTGCGGGCGTTGTCCCGTCCGCCCGGCCAACCGGCGCAGGACGACCGGGCGGCCGTGGTGCTCGCCGCGGCCGACCCGGCTCAGCCGTACGGTGCCGCGTTGCCGTGGCCGGACCCGTTGGGCGAAGGCAAGCACCGTCCGGCGCGCAAGGCGGGTGCGTTGGCGGTGCTGGTCGACGGCAGCCCGGCACTGTACGTCGAGCGGGGCGGTAAGTCCCTGCTTTCGTTCACCGACGACGACCCGACGCTGCGCACCGCCGCGAACGCGTTGAGCCGGGCGGTCCGGGACGGCTGGCTGGTTCAGCTGGCCGTTCAGCGGGCCGACGGCGAGGTCGCGCTGACCTCCCATCTCGCGACGGTGCTGCAGGAAGCCGGTTTCCGCGCCACACCGAAGGGACTGCGCTTGAGAGCTTGATCAAGCCGGGAAGAGTGAGCTGTAGGCGTTCAGGGCGGGCTGGCCGCCGAGATGGGCGTAGAGGACCGTGGAGTCGCGGTCGATCTCGCCCGACGACACGAGGTGGATGAGCCCTGCCAGCGACTTCCCCTCGTAGACGGGGTCGGTGATCATGCCTTCGAGCCGGGCGCCGAGCCGCATGGCGTCCACAGTGGACTCATCGGCGATGCCGTAGGTGCCGGCGTGGAAGCGGTCGTCGAGGAGGATGTTCTCTTCGGACACCGTGACCTCGCGGAGCTTGGCGGTGTTGTGGGCGATGCGGGTGATCTGGTCGAGGGTCTCGGCGGGTTTGGCTGACGCGTCGATGCCCAGCACGCGACGGTTGGTGTCGTTCGCGAAACCGGCGACCATGCCCGCCTGGGTGCTGCCGGTGACCGAGCAGACGATGATGGTGTCGAAGAAGACGCCGAGCTGGGCTTCCTGCTGGCGGACCTCGTCTGCCCAGCTCGCGAAGCCCAGGCCGCCCAGCGGGTGGTCGGAGGCGCCGGCCGGGATCGGGTAGGGCTTGCCGCCGGACGCGCGGACGTCCTCGATGGCCTGTTCCCAGGCGGGTTTGATGCCGATGCCGAACTCGGCGTTCACCAGGCGGACGTCGGCTCCCATCATGCGGCTGAGCAGGATGTTGCCCACCCGGTCACTGCCCACGTCGGTCCAGTCGACCCAGCTCTCCTGCACCAGCACGGCTTTCAGACCCGCACGCGCCGCGGCGGCCGCGACCTGACGGGTGTGGTTGGACTGGATGCCGCCGATCGACACGAGGGTGTCGCAGCCGGTGGCGAGCGCGTCGGCGACGAGGTACTCGAGTTTGCGGGTCTTGTTGCCGCCGTAGGCGAGGCCGGAGTTGCAGTCCTCGCGCTTCGCCCAGACAGAGGCGCCGCCGAGGTGCGTGGACAGGCGATCCAGGCGGTGGACCGGCGAGGGTCCGAAGAGGAGCGGGAACCTGTTCATAGTTCCTCCCGAAGCGTGTTCCAGTTCTTGTCGACCAGGGTGGAGGCCAGCACGTAGTCGCCTTGCTCGCACGCCTCGATGATCTGCTCGTGCTGCGTCACGGAGTGGCGGGCGTGCGGCGACGAGAAGCGGCTGTGCTCGAGCCTGCGGATGAGCGGGGTGTAGCGGTCGATGGTCGCGGCGATCGCGAAGTTGTTGCAGCGGTGGACGGCCACCGCGTGGAACTCGTCGTCGGCGGCCAACGCGGCGTCGGCGTCGTTGGCGTCGAGCGCCTTCTTGAAGGCCTTGTTCGCGGCACGCATGGCGGCGATGTCCTCGGCCGTGATCGATTGCGACTGCACGATCATGCCGGTGGCGAGGGAGTGCATCGACTGCACTACGACGAGAGCGTCGAGCACCGGCTCCGCTTCCAGCGCGGTGACACGGGTGTACGCGTGCGGCTTGGTCTCGACCAGGCCCTCGTCGGCCAGCGTGGCGAGCGCTTCGCGCACCGGGGTCCGGGAGAGGCCGAGCTTCTCGGCCAGTTCGATGTCCTTGATGGCCGTGCCCGGTTCGAGGTCGCCGCGCACGATTGCCGACCTGATCTCCGCGGCCGCCCGCTCCTTCAGCGACCCATATCCAATATATTGCATATCGGTGAGAGTAGGGCGGTGGCCCGGTGATCGCAACCTAGGCTGGATGGCATGGCAGTACGCGATATCCGATATTTCGGCGACCCCGTGCTGATGAGCCGCGCCGACCCGGTGACGCGGTTCGACCGCAACCTCGAAGCGTTGATCACCGACCTGCTCGACACCGTCAAGCCGGACGGGCGGGCGGGGCTCGCGGCGCCGCAGATCGGCGTGGGGCTGCGGGCGTTCAGCTACGACGTTCCGAGCGAGAACGGCCGCCGGCTCGGATACGTGATCAATCCGGAGATCGTCGAGCTGTCCGAGGAAACCCAGGACAGCGACGAGGGATGCCTGTCAGTTCCAGGGCTCTGGTATCCGACGGTGCGCGCACGGGAAGCCGTGGTGCGCGGTGTGGATCTGCGCAACGAGCCGGTGATCGTGCGCGGGACCGGATTGCTGGCGCGATGCCTGCAACACGAGACCGATCATCTCAACGGGAAGCTGTACCTGTCCCGGCTCACGCCCGAACTGCGACGCAAGGCGTTGCGCGCGGCACGGGAGTCGGAGTGGTTCTGGGCGAGCTAGCTAGACGGGGAGCTCGCGGCCGAGCACCGCGAACGGCCGCGGGTCGCCGGTGAACTGGTAGTGCCGCAACACGTCCACGAAACCGACGCGGCGGTAGAGCTTCCACGCCTTGCTCGGGCCTTCCGGCGTGGACAGCAGCACGCGGGACGACGACACGCCCTCCAAGAGGCGGCGCAACAGGTCCTCGCCCAGGCCACGACCCTGCGCGCGCGGCAGCACGTGGAGCTCGGTCAGCTCGAAGTAGTCGGTGAGCCAGTGCTCGACCACAGCGGGCGACGCGACGGCCATCAGCCCGCGCCGCACCTGTTCGTGCCACCACTGCCCGGCGGCGCCGCGGTAGCCGTAGCCGATGCCGACGAGTTCGTCCTGTTCCCCCAGGGCCACGACGCAGCGCCAGTCCTCGCGCATCATGTGCGCGAGCCACATCGGAGCGCGCTGCTCGACGGTGCCGGGCGGGTAGTTCATCGCGGTCACGTACAGCGCGAGCGCTTCGCCCAGCCGGACGTTCAGCTCGGAAGCGGTCATCTCGACGATGCGCTCCAGGCGCGGCGACGCCGTCATGACGACACCACCGCCACACGCCCACCCGTCAGTGCCACCAGATCGGCGAAGGTCGTGGGGTACACGGCGTGCGGATGTCCCGCGGCCGCCCAGATCTCCTCGTAGCCTGCCAACGCCTCGTCCACCACCGTCTCGATCGGCGCGGGGTGCCCGACCGGCGACACGCCACCGATCACCTGGCCCGTGTGCTCGCGCACGAACTCCGGGTCGGCGCGCTTCACCGCGTCCGCGCCGACGAGCTCGGCCACCAGTGCCGTGTCCGCCCGGTGCGCGCCCGAGGTCAGGACCAGCAGCGGGGTCGCCACGCCGTCGCGCACGGCGGCGAACAGCAGGCTGTTCGCGATCGCGCCCACCTGTACGCCCACCGCCTCGGCCGCGGCCGCCGCGGTCCGCACGGCGTCCGGCAGCACGACGATGCGTTCGGCGGTGGCGGGTGGCAGGGCTTCCGCGACTTTGCGGATTCCGGGGTGTTCGAGCGCACTCACGTAACCATCAGACCACGACTGGCCACCACGTGGTGGGGCGGGTTGAGGAATCCATCGGCCGGGAGCTACGCTGGGAGAGACTCGAACATGTGTTCGAGTCTCACCATGCCTCGGAGGTGGGGTGGGGGAAGCACCCCACCTCCGAGAGCCGCCGGCTTCCCCTCGGCGGAGACGTCGTTCACCGACGCCACGAGGAGGCCGAGATGACAGCTGAGATTTCGAATCCGGCGGACTTCCCCCTCCCCTTGCCACCCGCGTCCGCGCTCGCGCTGCTGCAGCAGGCCCGCGACTCGCTCGCAGAGTCGGAGCGCACGCCGGAGCCACCGGAGCGGTTCGCCACCGCCTACCTCGCCGCGTTGCGTGCTGCAGCCGCGGTGCTCGCGTTGCGGGGACGACCCCATCGCGGACGTTCGAAGCCGACCAGCGCGTGGGTGCTGCTCGCAGCGATCGCGCCGGAAATGCAGGAGTGGGCTGCTTTCTTCGCGTCGTGGTCGTCGACGCGGGCCGCTGTGCTCGCGGGCATCACCCGGCACGTCACCGCCCGCACGGCCGACGACCTGGTGCGCCAGACCGATCAGTTCGTCACTCTCGTCGACCGCGTCATGAACGAGGCGAGTCGGTGAACTCTCTCGAAGTACTGCGTCGTGAGGCCGAACTGCTCGCCATGTCCGCGATCGGCCAGCCGCCGCACAAGGGTGTGCCCGCGTGTCCGGGACTCAATCTCGGCGAGACCGTGCGGCACGTCGGCAGCGGCTACCGCATCGCGCTGGAGTGGATCAGGCTCGGCCGCAAGCCGGAAGCCGGGGAATGGCAGGAGTTTCCCGCGGACGGCGAGGACCCGTTGGACTTCATGCGTTCGGGTGCGGAGGCCGTGTTCGAGGAACTGGGCGCGCACGAGGAGAACGAACCGTGCGCGACGTGGTGGCCGGTGCAGCAGAACTACGCGTTCTGGCGGCGACGGCTCGCGCACGAGACCACGTTGCACCGCATGGACATCCAGGGCGCAGCGGGGATGCAGGTCGGCGCGGTCACCGACGAGGTGGCGACCGACGGTGTCGACGAGGTGCTCACGTTGTGGTTGGGACACAAGCTGGACGTGCTCGGGGTGCGGGGGTCGCGGGACGGGCTGGTCGCCATTCGCGTGGAGGACGAGGTGTGGCTCACGCGTTGCGGTCCGCACGGCGCGTCGGCGTGGCGCGTCGTCGACCCGGAGGACGCCCACGTCGCCGACGCACAGGTGTCGGCGCCTCCGATGACGATGTACCGCTGGCTGTGGGGACGCCTGCCGGACCGGATGGTCGACGTGATCGGCGACCACGACGCGATCGCGCAGCTCTGGGCGCTACTGCGGCTAGCGACCAAGTAGCACCGACGCGGTTTCCGCACCCGTTGCCGACAACAGCCGGTAACGGGTGCGGCGGCCGTCGAACTCCAGCAGTGCCACGGAGTTCCCGAAGTGCGGGCCGCTGGTCTTGCGCCAGTGCACCAGGTCCTTCGGCACACCGGCGAGAGTCGCGAGACCGCGGAACACCCACGCCGCGACGCGCGACCAGGACAGCCGGAAGATCGGCAGGAACACGTTCGGCGGCTCGTTGTGCACGGGCGAGCAGACGAGCTGCGTGACGGTCGCCTTGGTGGGCGCGGGGAACTCGGCTTCGGCGACGTAGCTGTGGTGGACGTCGCCGGAGAGGACGCACACCGTTGCGGCGCCGTTGTTCGCGGCCTTCTCGATCATGCGGGTGAGCCGGTCGAACGACTCGCGGAACGCCGGCCAGTGCTCGAGGTCGGCCGCCTGCCTGATCTTCTCGGCCGCCCGCCCCTGCCAGCCCTTCTTGCGCGCGCCGATCTCGTTGAGGGACTGGAAGTGGCTGAGCGAGTGCGGCATCAGCCACGGCAGTGACGAACCGATCAGCAGGTGGTCGTAGTCGCCTTCGGCGTTGCGTTCGAGCCACTCGAACTCCTCGTCGCTGACCATCTTCCGCACGTCGTTCCCGAGGATGCGGCCGCAGCGCGTGTCGACCATGAGCAGCCTGGTGCGTCCGAAGTCGCGGCGGTAGCTCCACCACGTGGACTTGCGGCCCTGGTTTTCCTTGTCCGCTTCCTCCGCGAACTCCTCCAGCAACGGCAGCACGTCCGTGCCCTGGGCCTTCACCTTGGCGTACAAGGGATCCCTGCCGAGCTCGTCCGGGCCCAGATTGCCAAGGTGCTGGTACACCCAGTAGGAGGAGATGGCGCCGCGGATCCTGTCGCGCCACCAGAGTTTGCCTTCCATCTCCTTGCGCCACACGGCAGACGTGTTCCAGTCGTCGCGCACGTCGTGGTCGTCGAAGATCATCGACGTCGGCACGACCGACAGCAGCCAGCGGATCTCGGGGTCGCCCCAGGTCTCGTGGTAGAGGTGGGCGTACTCGGCGAAGTGCACGACCTCGCCATCGGGTTCCCGCGTGCCGTGGCGGTGTTCGCGCAGCCATTGCTTGGTGGCTTCGGTGGGTTCGTCGGCGTAGACCTGGTCTCCCAACAGGATCAGCGCCTGCGGCCACTCCTGCTCGGGGACGCCCATGAGCCGTTGCGCGAACGCGTCGAGCGCGTCGGGACCCACTGGCTGGCTCGGCGCGGCGCGGCACGACCCGAAGGCGATCCGGCGGACCTCGCCCGTGCGGATCACGGGTTTCGGGAACCGGCTGCCGGGTTCCGGCCAGACGATCTCCTGGTTCAGGCGGACGTCGTACTCCGTGCGCGGCCCCAGGTTCTCCAGTCTGACGAGGGCGAAGTGCTGCTTCCCGACCTGGAACGTGCGCGCGGTGTGCCCCGCGATCGTGACCTCGCAGGAGGCGTCCGTCTCGACCCACACGGTCGCGGACGTCTCGTTCACATGCCTGAGGAGCGGTCCGAGCACCAGCTTCGCCACCCGCGAGACAGTACCCTCGCACGAGTGGAAATCACGTTCGACGCAGCCGATCCTCCCGCGCTGGCCGCGTTCTGGTCCGAGTTCGCCGGCGACGAGATCGAGCTGACGTTCGTGTGGAGCGACGCCCCGAAGATCGAGAAGAACCGGGTGCACATCGATCTCGCCTCGTCGTCGGCCGAGCACCAGGCGGACATCGTGGCGCGCGCACTGAAGCTCGGCGCCGAACACGCCGACATCGGGCAACGCGGCGTGCCGTGGGTCGTGTTGCGTGACCCGCAGGGCAACGAGTTCTGCGTCCTGGAACCCCGACCCGAGTACACCGGGGCGATCGCGGCCGTCGTCGTCGACTCCCCGGATCCGCTGGCTTCGGCCCAGGCGACCGGGCATCCGGTCGTGCGCAGCGGTGACGGGTGGGCTTCGGTGCGGCCGGAGCCAGGCCCGTGGCTCGAGTTCGTACGGACCGACGACTCCGAGCCGATCACGAACCGCGTCCGCGTCCGGTGGGCCGACCCGCGCTGATCCCGTCGGTCGGGCTGTGGGGGGCGTGGCAGCACTGGAGCACGGGCGCGTCCAGGCAGCAGGTCGTACTGAAGGGCATGCCGCTCGCGTAGTGGGGCGGGCAAAGCCGCTCAGTTCCTGGCGGGACTCGTCGTGCTGGTGGACCTCACATGCGTTGGTTCGGCCTGCTCGCCACCTGACATCCAATATCCCATATATCAGTTATGCAAAATACGTTTGCGGACGTCCGCAAACGTATTTTGCATAACGGGGCGTTGACGCAGGTCAGAGGGTTGCGACGCGGAGGTGGGTCAGAGAGCCGCCAACCGTTCACGCAAGGTGTCGAGGCCCATCGAGCCCATCTCCAGGGCGTCCTTGTGGAAGCGCTTGAGATCGAAGTCGGCGCCCTTGCGGGCCCGTGCGTCCTCGCGGGCGGCGAGCCAGAGGCGCTCGCCGAGCTTGTACGCCGGTGCCTGGCCCGGCCAGCCGAGGTACCGGTCGACCTCGTCGCGGGCGGCCGCCGGCTCCTGCAGCGTCCTCGTCAGCATGAACTCGAGGCCCAGCTCCGGGGTCCAGCGCTCGCCTGGGTGGAAGCCGGTCCCGGCTGGGATCTCCAGCTCCAGGTGCATGCCGATGTCGATGATCACGCGGGCCGCGCGGAACAGGTGCGCGTCGAGCATGCCGAGCAGGTCGCCGTCGTCGTCGAGGTAGCCGAGCTCGCGCATCAGGCGCTCCGAGTAGAGCGCCCACCCCTCGCCGTGGCCGGAGACCCAGCACATCAGGCGCTGGAAGTCGTTGAGCGTCTTCGACTGGTACACCGCCGTCGCGCACTGGAGGTGATGGCCCGGCACGCCCTCGTGGTAGACGGTCGAGGTCTCGCGCCAGGTCGGGAACACCGTCTTGCCCTCGGCGATCGACCACCACATGCGGCCTGGGCGCGAGAAATCGGCGGTCGGTGGCGTGTAGTACGCACCGACGCCACCGCCGGGCGGGGCGATCTTGCACTCGAGGTTCATCAGCGCGTCCGGCAGGTCGAAGTGCACGTCGCGCAGGTCGAGCAGGGCCTTGTCGGACAGCTCCTGCATCCACGCCTGCAGGCCGTCCTGGCCGTGGACCTGGTAGCGCGGGTGCTCGTCGAGGTAGGCGGCCGTCTCCGCCAGCGAGGCGCCCGGCTTCAACCGTGCCGCGACCTCCTTCATCTCGGCCTCAATGCCGAGGAACTCCTCCCAGCCCCACGCGTAGGCCTCGGCCAGGTCGAGCCGCGAGCCGGTGAAGTAGCGCGAACCGAGGCGGTAGCGCTCCTCGCCGACGGCGTCCTTCTCGGGCGCCTGCGGGGCGAGCGTCGTGCGCAGGAAGGAGGCGAAGTCGGCGTACGCGGCCGAAGCGGCGGCGGCACCGGTGTCCAGCGAGGAACGCAGCGCGCCCTCGGCATTGGACGAGGCGACGAACGAGGTGAAGAACGTCGAAGCCCAGACGTCGCACTGTGCGGCGACCTTGGTCACCTGGCGCAGCGCGGAAACGTGGCCACGGGAGGCGGCGTGTGAGAGAGAAGCGCGCAGACCTTCCAGAGCGGCGGGCACAGCGGAAAGACGACGCCCGATCGTGGCCCACTGTTCCGGCGTGTCGGTCGGCATCTGGTCGAAGATGTCGCGGATCGACTGGATCGGGCTGGCGATCACGTTCAACGACGACTCGGACTGCCCGGCCTCGTAGAGCTCGTGCTCGAGACCCGTTCGTTCCAGGAAAACGGCGCGTGCCGCGTCTTCGGAAGCATCCGCGGGGTCGGCGGCGGCGATGTCGGCCAGAGCGCGGACGGCGAGTTCGTCGCGTGCCGCGTGCCCTTCCGGCGAGAAGTCCGTCAGCTGGTCGTCGGATCCCGCGAAGCCCAGGTTGGTGGCGGTGATGGGGTCGAGCGCCACGTAGTCGCTGACGTACTTGTTGCTGATGTCGTGCACGGATGCCATGGCGCGAGACGCTACCTCCCGGTTCTCGACACCAAAAGGTAGTTAGTCAAGCTCACGACCAATGGAGGTGCTGCGTCGTTTGGACCGCCCTGGCAGGATGTCCGCCGTGCGTCGATCCCGGGCACTTCTGGTGCCGGTCTTCCTGCTGCTCACCCTGTTCTCGTTGAGCGGTTGTGTTCGCGTGTACGCGGCCATGGCCGTGTCGGACGACGACCGCATCTCGGGTGAGATCGTCGCGGCCACGCCGCCCACGCAGGACAACGACCCCGGCCCTCAGCTGAAGGTGCCACCGGAGCTCGCGAGCCGCGTCACCACCAAGCCGTACCGGGTGGAGTCGTACGCGGGCACGCAGTTGTTCTTCAACGGACTGTCGTTCGAGGAGATGCGCACGCTCTCCTCGGCCACCAGTTCGTCGAACAGCCGGTACAGCCTCAACTTCCGCCGGTCGGGTGATCTTGTCACGCTCTCGGGCTCCGTCGACCTCACCCAGGTGCCCGTGGAGCGCGCGGACATCCAGGTGAAGGTCAGCTTCCCCGGCAAGATCGTGAACACCAACGGCCGCGACGAAGAGAACAACACCATCGCGTGGTCTCCGAAACCCGGCCAGGCGTCGATGCTCCAGGCCACCGTGCAGTACGCGGGCGCGGAGTCCGACTCGTTCCTCGGCTGGGCGCTGCTCGTCGCCGGGCTCACCGGCGGCGCCGCGCTGATCGTCGTCGTCCTCGCCCTCATCGCGCACAAGCGCAACGTGATGGTCTAGGCGCGAGTCACCAAACCCAGGCGCCCCAGGACTTCCCGCGTCGCCTTCGACCGGTTCATCGTGTAGAAGTGCAGCGCGGGCACGCCCTCCTCGAGCAGCCGCTGGCACATCTCGGTCGCGATGTCGATGCCCGTCGCGCGGAATCCGGCCGGGTCGTCGGCGTACGGCTCCAGCCTGCGCGAGATCTCCACCGGCAGGTCTGCGCCGGACAGCTCCACGATCTTGGACAGGCCGCGCGCCGACAGCATCGGCATGATCCCCGGCAGCATCGCCGCCGAGCAGCCTGCCGCCGCGACCCTGTCGCGCAGCCGCAGGAACGGCTCCGGCTCGTGGAACAGCTGCGCCACCGCGTAGTCCGCGCCCGCGTTGAGCTTGCGCAGCAGGAACTTCAGGTCGGTGTCGAGGTCGGTCGAGCGCGGGTGCCCGTACGGGAACGCCGCCACGCCGACGCAGAAGTCGCCGAGCTCGCGCACCAGCCGCACCAGCTCGTCGGCGTAGTTGAGGCCCTCGGGGTGCGCGACCCACTCGCCCATCGGGTCACCGGGAGGGTCGCCCCGCAGTGCCAGGACGTTGCGCACGCCGATCGCCGCGTACCAGCCGATCACGTTGCGCAGCTCGGCCACCGAGTGGTCGACCGCGGTCAGGTGTGCGACCGGCAGCAGCGTCGTCTCCTGCGCGATCCGGCCGGTCGCACGGATCGTGCGGTCCCGCCGTGACCCGCCGGCGCCGTAGGTGATCGACACGAAAGCCGGGTCCAGGCCTTCCAGTTCGCGGACGGCCTTCCAGAGGACCTTCTCGTCCTCGGCGTCCCGCGGTGGTAGGAACTCGACCGAGAACTTGGGTGCCGAGACACTGGAATGTCCCCGCAACCGCTCCACCACCGACGTCATGCTCACAACCCTAGTGCTACTTCCGCTGAGTGAGACTTGAGCCCAGCATGTGGTACGCGGGCCCCGGCATACGGGTGGCCCCGGACACAGCGGACCATGGACATGTGTCCCACCACCCCATCGACGTTGCTTTGCCCCAGCACGTCGAAGAAGCGTTGACCACGTACCTGGCCTCCCGCCGCGCGTCCGGAGAGGCGATGGACCCGAGCTTCGCGAGCGCGGTGGACGCGCTCTCGGACTTCGTGCTGGGCGGCGGCAAGCGCATCCGCCCGACCTACGCGTGGTGGGGGTGGCGCGCGGCGGGCGGCGATCCGGACGGTGAGCTCGCGGACGAGGTGCTCACGGCGGTCAGTTCCCTGGAGCTCATCCAGGCGTGCGCACTCATCCACGACGACCTGATGGACGCCTCGTCGGTGCGCCGGGGCAAGCCGACCGTGCACATCGCGTTCGGCGCACGGCACCGCGAGCTCGGCTGGCTCGGCTCGTCGGAGCGGTTCGGCATGTCGGCGGCGGTCCTGATCGGCGACATCGCGCTGGCGTGGGCGGACGACATGCTCTTCGCAGCCGGGCTGCCGTCCGAGGTGCTGCGGCGGATGAGCGAGCCGTGGCGGGACATGCGCACCGAGATGCTCGCGGGTCAGTACCTCGACGTGCTGACGCAGGCGCGGGGCGACTCGTCCGCGGACGCGGCGCTGCGCATCGACCGGCTCAAGACCGCGGCGTACACCGTTGAACGGCCGTTGCACATGGGCGCGGCGATGGCGGGCGGCTCACCGGAGCTGATCGACGGGCTGCGGGCGTTCGGTGCCGACATCGGCGTCGCGTTCCAGCTGCGCGACGACCTGCTCGGCGTGTTCGGCGACCCGGAGATCACCGGCAAGCCCGCTGGTGACGATCTCGCCGAGGGCAAGCGCACGCTGCTCGTGGCGCTCGGCATGCAGTTCGGCGCCGATATATTGGATATCGCTCTGGGCAAGCCCGACCTCGACATCGACACCGTCGAGGAGGTGCGCCGCGCGCTCGTGAAGGTGGGCGCCGTCGACGCCGTCGAGGAGCGCATCGACGAGCTGACGAAGAACGCGCTGGCCGCCCTCGACGCGGCTCCCGTCGCCGAGCCCGCCGCGACGAAGCTGGCCGAGCTCGCGATCAGTTCCACGAAGCGGGCCTTCTGAAGTCGATCATGACTCACCTTCGGGTTCCTTGATTAACACCTCGTGACCAGTCTGGGCCGTTGCTTGCTGACGCTTCCACGCGTTGTGCAACGATGTTCGGGCGATGGCAGCAACTCCGTCCCTTCCCCGCACGAGCTCCGAGGTGTCTCCGCTGGAGCCCTCACCTGTCGTGCGCGCGAACACCTACGCCATCCCCATCCGCACGACCATGCTCGGCCTCCTGGGCGTGGCGCTGGTCGCGCTCGGCGGCATGGGCGCGGGCGCGATCCTGGAGCGCGATCCGCTGCTCGCCCAGGTCGGGCTGAGCTGGCTGCGCTACGGCCACGGCCGCGATCTCGCGAGCATGGTGCTGTACCTGGGTCTGGGCCTCGTCATCTGGGCGTGGATCCGGCTCGGCAGGCTCGTGCGATGGGGTGAGATCGGCGACTTCGCGGTGCTGGTCGCGGTGACGGTCTGGACGTTGCCGCTGCTCTTCGCGCCGCCGCTGTTCAGCAAGGACATCTACAGCTACCTGGCGCAGGGCCAGCTCGCACTGAGCGGCTACGACCCGTACGAGGTCGGGCCCGCCGTGCTGCAGAGCACGCTCAGCGAGAACGTCAGCTGGGTGTGGCAGCACACGCCGGCGCCGTACGGGCCGCTGTTCATCCTCGTGGCCAAGGCGATCGTGTGGCTGACCAACGCGAGCGTGATCCTCGGCGTCGTCGCCATGCGCTTCTCGCTCGCAGGCGGGCTCGTGCTGCTGTGCTGGGCGCTGCCTGGCCTCAGCCGTCACCTGGGCGGCAAGTCGGCGGTCGCACTCTGGCTGGTGGCGGCGAACCCGTTGCTGCTGATCCACCTGATCGGGGGCGCGCACAACGACCTGCTGATGATCGGGCTGATGGCCGCGGGCGTGCTGCTGGTGCTCGACCGCAGGCACGTGCTGGGCTTCGTGCTGCTCGGCCTCGCGTTCTCGGTGAAGGCGACCGCCGTCGTGATCGTGCCGTTCCTCATCTGGATCTGGGCCGCGCGACTGGAGGGCGACAAGCGCGCCCAGTTCCGCAAGGCGCTGCTGCCGGGTGCGGCGGCGTTCCTCGGTGCGTTCGTGGCGTGCACGCTGGTCGCCGGGGTGAGCCTCGGCTGGATCCCCGCGCTGCGCAGCTCGTCGATGATCATCAACTGGCTGTCGATCCCGAGCGCGGTCGGCGACTTCGTGCGCATGGTCGTGAACTGGTTCGTTTACGTCGACGGCGGCATCTTCATCGGCGTGGCGCGGGCGCTCGGCTCTGTCGTGCTGATCTGGATCGCGTGGACGCAGTGGTGGGCGGCGCGGGACGGCGAGGTGCGCGACAGCATCCGGCGCGGCGCGCTGACGATGCTGGCCGTCGCGCTGCTCTCCCCCGCGACGCTGCCGTGGTACTTCAGCTGGCCGCTGGCGCTCGCCGCCGGGTTCCTGTGGAGCACGAGCGCGCTCGTGACGGTGTCGCTGGCGTCGGTGTTCCTGCTGCTGGTGACGTACCCGAACGGCGACACGGCGCTCTACTCGTGGGGCTACCTGTTCTTCGCGCTGGTCGTGTCGGGGCTCGCGGCGCGGTCGTTGGTGAAGCCGGACCCGTTCGGCCTGTCGACCCGCTACGAATGAACGCCAATATATTGGATTTGACGTCCGCGTACGCCGCGTGCCGGCGGGTGAACGCGCGGTACGGCAAGACCTTCTTCCTCGCCACGAAGCTGCTGCGCCCCGAGCAGCGGCCCGCGGTGCACGCGCTGTACGCGTTCGCGCGGTGGGCCGACGAGATCGTCGACGCGGCTGGCGTCGACGACCGTGAAGGCGAGCTCGACCGCCTTGAGCGACTGCTGGACAGTTGCATGAAAAGCGGTGAACCGTCGAACCCTGTCCTGAACGCGCTGACGGACACGATGCGCCGCTACAACATCGACCGGACGCTCTTCACCGACTTCCTCGAGTCGATGCGGATGGATCTCCACGTCACCGAGTACGCCGACCTCGACGCGCTCGGCGTGTATATGCACGGTTCCGCGGAGGTCATCGGGCTGCAGATGCTGCCGGTGCTCGGAACGGTCGTGCCTCGCGCGGACGCCGAGCCGTACGCTGCCCGGCTCGGGGTGGCCTTCCAGCTGACGAACTTCCTGCGCGACGTCGGCGAGGACCTCGACCGCGGCCGCGTGTACCTGCCGCAGGACGTTCTGAGCGCGCACGGCGTCGACCGCGACCTTTTGCAATGGTGTCGTTGCGGTCGTCGCGCAAACGTCCGGGTGCAAAGGGCGCTCGACGACCTCGTCGCCCACACGCATGCGATATATCAGTTGGCCGAGCCGGGCATCGACATGCTGTCGCCGGCGTCGCGGCCTTGCATGCGGACGGCGTTCACGCTGTATCGCGACATCCTCGGCCTCGTCGGCTGCGAGGTGCTGTGGCGGAGGGTCGCTGTGCCGAACTCACGACGTCTCGCGGTGGCAGTGCCCGGCGCGGGCCGGGCACTGCTCGCACGTGCGATGAGCAAATGAACCCGGCTTTAGATCACGACGACGCCGACGATGTTGGACGTCGAGGACGCGTACACGCTGGTGCCTGGGAAGTAGAGGCGCAGATCAGCCGACGCGTCGATCGCGAGCTTCGCGGTGAACGTCGAGTTCGGCGTGCAGGACCGGGTGTAGATGTTGGTCCATGTCGACGCACCGACCTTGACCTGTGCGAACACATTGAGGCCGAGGGTGAGCTGACGCTCGCCCGCAGCACCGAGTTTGCCCTTGATCTGGAGCTGGTCGCCCTTCTTGAGCTTGACCCTGGCGCCACCCGCGTCGAGCTCCAGCGTGGTGGGCTTGGCCTGCACGGCCGGGGCAGCACTTGCCTCAACCGGCGAGAGAAGCAGCCCGACGGCGGTGAGGCCGGCGAGCACAGTCTTGGTGATCACGCGCACCAGTTCAGGGGTTCCGGGCGTCTCTCGCCAGGAGAGACGCCCGGAACCGCCACATCGGGTGAACTAGAAGCCCATGGCTTGCGCGCGTCGCTTTACCTCACGCCCACGGTCTCCGCGCAATGCTTCGATCGGAGTGCCAGGGAGGCTCGAGTCCTCCGTGAAGAGCCAGCGCAGAATCTCGTCCGTGGAGAAGCCCTGGTCGCGCAGCACCGTGATGGTGCCGGGCAGACCCTTCACCACGCCTCCGGCGGCGAGGAACGCTTCGGGAACGACGAGAACGCCGTCGCGCCGCTCGGCGAGCAGTTGCCCGTCGCGCAGCAGTTGGTGGACCCGGGTGACCGGAAGTCCCATTCGGTCGGCCACCTCGGGGAGAGGAAGAACCTCCAGGTCGGCAGCCAGTACATCCGCAGCGGCAGGAATCGCACTCACGGGGGTCACGATGCCATAACCGAACTGTGAACGCCCTTCCGCCAACCGGGTCATCCTGAGCTTTACCATCTCGCACTGTGGAGAGGTCGGTTTCGAACGTGATGGGTGGACTGCTCGAGCAGCGCTACCGGGTGGACTCCGTGCTCGCGCGCGGCGGGATGTCCACCGTCTATCGAGGTCGCGACACCCGCCTCGATCGGGATGTGGCCATCAAGGTGATGGATCCGCGCCTGACGGCGGACGCGGCGTTCGTCGCGCGCTTCGAGCGCGAGGCGCGTGCGGCGGCTCAGCTGCATCACCCTGCCGTGGTGTCCGTGCACGACCAGGGCGTCGACGGTGACCAGGTCTACCTGGTGATGGAGCTGATCGACGGCGGAAACCTCCGTGACCTGCTGAACCAGCGCGGCAAGCTGCCTCCCGCCGTTGCGTTGAGCGTCCTCGGCCCGGTGTTGTCTGCGTTGGGCGCCGCCCACCGCGCCGGGCTGGTGCATCGCGACGTGAAGCCGGAGAACGTCCTGATCGGGCCGGGTGGCCAGGTCAAGGTGGCGGACTTCGGGCTGGCCCGTGCGATCGCCGAGAACGGCGTCACGAGCGACAGCGAGATCCTCGGCACCGTCGCCTACCTCTCACCCGAACAGGTGGAGACCGGCGCAGCGGACGCGCGCAGTGACGTCTATTCGGCCGGAATCGTGCTCTACGAGATGCTGGCAGGGCAGGCGCCCTATCGCGGCGACACGCCCATCTCAGTCGCCTACCAGCACGTGAACTCGGACGTCCCGTCCATCCCCGACGTGCCCCTGGCGCTCGACACTTTGGTGCGCAAGGCGACGCGACGCGACCCGTCGCTGCGGCCGGCGAACGCGGACGCGTTCCTCGCCGAGCTCGAGCGCGTGGGTGCGGAGGTCGGCCTGACACCGCAGCCGGTGCCCGTTCCCGGTTCGGCGCCCGAGGAAGACAAGACGATGGTGATGCGGCCGGTGCCGGTCGCTGTCGCGGTCGGCGCCACTCCGCCGTCGATAGCGGAGGCGACCCGGCCCGTTCAGCCGGTGCAGCCCGCGATGACGACCATCAACACGGGCCCGCCGACTCCCCCGCCCGGCATTTCCGCCACGCGCACGATGGCTCGCCCCGAGCAGCCCCGTCGTCGCCCGCCCCAGGCCCGCGCGAAGAAGCCGAAGGTCGACCCGGTCGAGGAAGAGCGCAAGCGCCGCAAGAAGCTCTTCATCATCTGGGGCTTCGTGGTCGCCGTGCTGGCGTTGATCGTCGGCATGTTCGCCTGGTACCTCGGCGCGGGCCGCTGGACTGCCGTCCCCGCGGTGGTCGGGCAGACCGAGGCCAACGCCACGCAGCTGATGAAGGCCGCGGACCTCACGGGGCTGGTCGAGAAGGTGCCGTCCGACGACGTGCCGAACGGTCAGGTCATCAGCACCGACCCCGCCGCGGGGACGGAGCTACGCAAGAGCCAGACCGTGAGGGTCGTCGTGTCGCGCGGCAAGCCCGTGGTGCCGTTCGTCAACGTCGGCGTCGACGTCGAGGCCGCGACGAAGGAGATCGAGGCGGCGGGTCTGAAGGCCGCGAAGGATCCCACGAAGGACGCGTTCCACGACACCGTGCCGATCGGCAAGGTCGTCGCGCTGGACCCGCGCCCCGGCACGGCACTCAAGATCAACGACCCGGTGATCCTGGTGCTCAGCAAGGGCCCTGCGCCGCGCAGGCCGGTACCGAACGTCGCTGGCAAGTCGAAGGACGACGCGTTCGCCGAGCTGCAACGGGCCGGTCTGGAGCCGGTCGAGGCGACCGGTGAGGACGCCGCCGACGGCGCCGAGGCGCGCGTGGTGCGGACGGATCCGCCCGCGGGCACGGTCCTGGACGGCACGGCGAACAAGCGCGTCACCGTGTTCTTCCAGAGCAACAAGGAAGTCGAGGTCCCCGAGGTGACCCGGCAGAAGGTGCGCGAGGCCAAGGAGGAGCTCGAGAAGCTCGGCCTGAAGGTGCGGGTCGAGTTCAACAGGAGCAACAACGCGACCGTCGTGAACCAGTCGATCCCACCGGGCACGCGCGTGAAGCGCGGTACGGAGATCACGATCGTCGGCCTCTGATCAGGACAAAGCGAAGGGCCCCGCGTTCTCGACGCGGGGCCCTTCGTTCTTCAGCTCGTCTTCAGGAAACTCGCTACGAGCGCAGCATCTCGGCGACGAGGAACGCGAGCTCGAGCGACTGCTGCGTGTTCAGGCGCGGGTCGCACGCCGTCTCGTAGCGGCCGGCGAGGTCGTCGTCCGAGATCTCCTGCGCGCCGCCCAGGCACTCGGTGACGTCCTCACCCGTGAGCTCGATGTGGATGCCGCCGGGGTGCGTGCCGAGACGGCGGTGCACCTCGAAGAACCCCTGGACCTCGTCGACGATCCGGTCGAAGTGCCGGGTCTTGTAGCCGGTGCTCGACTCGTGCGTGTTGCCGTGCATCGGGTCGCACTGCCAGATGACCTTGTGGCCGCTCGCCTCGACCTTCTCGATGATCGCAGGCAGCACGTCGCGCACCTTCTGGTTGCCCATGCGCGAGATGAGCGTCAGGCGGCCCGGCTCGTTGCGCGGGTCGAGGCGCTCGACGTACTCGACGGCCATCTCCGGCGACGTCGTCGGGCCGATCTTCAGCCCGATCGGGTTCGCGAGCATCTCCGCGAACGCGATGTGCGCGCCGTCGAGCTGACGGGTGCGCTCGCCGATCCACACGAAGTGCGACGACAGGTCGTACAGCTTCGGCTGGTCACCCGTGGTGTCCAGGCGCAGCAGCGCACGTTCGTAGTCGAGCAGCAGCGCCTCGTGCGAGGCGAAGATCTCCGTGCCGTGCAACGACTGGTCGTTGACGCCGCAGGCCGACATGAACTTCAGGCCGCGGTCGATCTCGCTGGCCAGCGCCTCGTAGCGCTCGCCGGCCGGCGAGGTGCGCACGAAGTCACGGTTCCAGTCGTGCACCCGGTGCAGGTCGGCGAGACCCGCGCCGGTGAGCGCCCGCAGCAGGTTCATGGCCGCGCCGGCGTTGGCGTAGGCGCGGATCATGCGGCCCGGGTCTGGGATCCTGGCCTCGGGAGTGGCGACCAGGGAGTTGATGATGTCGCCGCGGTAGGACGGCAGGCCGAGCGCGTCGATGTTCGACGAACGCGGCTTGGCGTACTGGCCGGCGATGCGGCCGACCTTCACCACCGGCAGGCTCGCGCCGTAGGTCAGCACCACGGCCATTTGCAGCAGGGTCCGGATGTTCGCGCGGATGTGCGGCTCGGTGTTGTCCGCGAACGTCTCGGCGCAGTCACCGCCCTGCAGAAGAAACGCCTCACCGTTCGCGACCTGCGCCAGTTGCGTGTGCAGCCGGTCGATCTCGGCGGGCACGGTGATCGGCGGCACGCTCTCGAGCACGGTCCGCACACGACGCACCTGTTCGGCGTCGGGCCATTCGGGCTGCTGGGCGGCCGGGCGCGACAGGGCGTCGTCCAGGCGCTTGCGCATCTCGGGAGGCAGCGGCGGAAGCTCGGGAAGCGTGTCGATGGGCACGTCCACGGTCCAGTTCACGCTGCTCATCCTAGTTGTCCCACACTGAGAGACCGGGCCGGGCCTGCCAGTTACCCCGTTAGGTGGCTGTGAGGTAGCCCAGGTGAAGTCTGTTACTTGTCAACTATCAGCCACTGCCCAATTGAGATAACGCATTGCATGATGTGGCCATGAACGCCACCCGTTTGGATGACGGCGCCGCGACCCGGCTGCTGGCCATCGCGGTCGACAACATCCAGCGCGATCACCCGGTGCACTGGACGCACGTCATCGACGGCGACGACCGGCTGATACCGCAACGGGTTCTGCACCCGGTCTTCGCCGGCTCGTTCGACTGGCATTCGTGCGTGCACCAGACGTGGCTCGCCGTGCGGCTGCTGCGGCTGCGACCGTCGCTTTCCGGCGCCGACCTGGCCCGTGACGCGCTGGACAAGCTGATCACGCCCGACAACTGCGCCGTCGAGGCCGCCTTCTTCACCTCGCCGGCGGGACGACACTGGGAGCGGCCGTACGGGTGGGCGTGGCTGCTGCTGCTCGACGCGGAGCTGCGGACGTCCGGCCTGCCGTGGTCGGTGGCGCCGATCGCGGACGTGCTGCGCGACCGGTGGCTGGAGTGGATCTCGGTGGCGCGGCTGCCGGTGCGGACGGGCACGCACGGCAACACCGCGTTCGCGACCGGGCTGGTGTTCGACGCCGCGCGGGCGAACGGGGACACTGAGCTGGCTTCGGCATGTGTCGACGCCGCCCTGCGGTGGCACCGGGACGAGGCCGCGTACGGCGGGTTCGAGCCGGACGCCGCCGACTTCCTGTCGCCCGCGCTGACGACGGCCGACCTGATGCGCCGTGCTCTGGACACCTCGGAGTTCGGTGCCTGGTTCGACGCGTACCTGCCCGAGCTCTACTCGGAACGGTGGCGCGTGCTCCGCGAGCCCTTCCCCGTCGACGACCCCAGCGACCCCTACGGCTCACATCTCGCCGGGCTCGCGTTGTCGCGCGCCTGGAACTGGCAGGCGATCGCGGACTCGCTGCCGACCGGTCATCGGTATGCCGAGCTGGCCCGCACGGCTTCTACGGTGCATCGCGAGGCCGGGTGGACCTACGTCTTCGGCGGACATGGCTACATGGCCGACCACTGGCTCGGCACCTTCGCCGCCTACCTCGACGTCAAAGCCTTCTGACCAGCGCGAACACCTGCTTATGCAAAAGACGTTTGCGGACGACCGCAAACGTCTTTTGCATAACTGATATATCGGCGGGGCCGCGCGACGTTGCGAAGGACCGCGATATATCGGATATCAGGCGCCGAAGAAGACCTCGGCCTCTTCGTAGCGCTCCGCCGGAACGGTCTTGAGCTCGGCCGTCGCCTCGGACAGCTTCACGCGCACGATGTCGGTGCCGCGCAGCGCGACCATGGTGCCGAAGTCGCCGGCGGCGACGGCGTCGACGGCGTGCAGGCCGAAGCGGGTGGCGAGGACGCGGTCGTACGCGGTCGGCGTACCACCGCGCTGGATGTGGCCGAGGATGGCCGCGCGGGACTCCTTGCCGGTGCGGTCCGCGATCTCCTCCGCGAGCCACTGGCCGACGCCACCGAGGCGGACGTGGCCGAAGGCGTCGCGCTCACCGGAGTGCAGCACCTCGGCGCCGCCCTCGGGCATCGCGCCCTCGGCGACGACGATGATCGGCGCGAACTCGCGCTCGAAGCGGCGCTCGACCCACTCGACGACCTTGTCGACGTTGAACGGGCGCTCCGGCACGAGGATGACGTTCGCGCCACCGGCGAGACCCGAGTGCAGCGCGATCCAGCCCGCGTGGCGGCCCATGACCTCGACGACGAGCGCACGGTGGTGCGACTCGGCCGTGGTGCGGAGGCGGTCGATGGCCTCGGTCGCGATGTGCACGGCCGTGTCGAAGCCGAACGTGTAGTCCGTGGCGCCGAGGTCGTTGTCGATGGTCTTCGGAACACCGACGACGCCGATGCCGTCGTCGGTGAGGCGCTTGGCGACACCGAGGGTGTCCTCGCCACCGATCGCGATCAACGCGTCGATCTGGTTCTCCGCGATGACCTCGCGGATGCGGTCGACACCGCCGTCGACCTTGTACGGGTTCGTGCGCGACGAGCCCAGGATGGTGCCACCGCGGGTGAGGATGTCCTCGACGTCCGTGAGGCCGATCGGCTTGGTGAGGTTCTCGATCGGACCCTGCCAGCCGTTGCGGAACCCGACGATCTCCCAGCCGTGTGCCTTGATGCCCTTTCGGACGACGGCCCGGATCACGGCGTTCAGACCGGGGCAGTCACCACCGCCAGTGAGCACACCGATGCGCATCTGCTTGCCCAATCTCTCGTGTTCTGTGTCACTCAGACTTTCACGAGCTGGATCGGTGCAGCAACGCGGGTCTCACTTACCGGACGGGAAAACCGAGTTTCCGCCGCTGTTCCTCGATCACCTTCCACCGGGCGAGGTTGTGGCGGGCGTCGGCGAGGGCGTCGTGCGCGTCGGCCGGCGGGGCGGGCAGCCTGGGGCGGCCGACGTCCTCCCAGCGTTGCCGCAAGTCGCGGGTGAACCGGGGCAACGCGCGAGGCAACGCCGGCATCGCACCCCACAGCTGCGCCAGCGCGACGTGGTCGTAGGCGGCGAACCAGGCCCACAGCTCCACCTCGTCACGGGCGGCGTTGCGGGCGCCGAGGAAGTCGAGCAGGTCCTCGCGGATGCGTTCGCGGCTGCGCCACGCCTTGTCCGCGGGCGAGGGCAGCTGGTTGAGCACGTTCTGCCGCACCCACGGCCCCGCGCGCTCGGGGTCGAACTCGGTCGACACGGCGTAGAACTCGCGGCCTTCCTCGTCGACCACACCGATCGACACGAGGTCGATCGTCACCCCGTCCTCGATGAACTCACAGTCGTAGAAGAACCGCACCGCGACACCCTAGGGGGTGCGGTCAGCTCGCCTTCGTCTCGGGCACCCGGTCGGCGGCCTTGCCCTGCTCGGGCACGGTCGTGGCCTGCTCCTTCGCCTTGGCCGCGTAGACGTCGACGTACTCCTGGCCGGAGAGCTCCATCAACGAGTACATGATCTCGTCGGTGATGGACCGCAGCACGAACCGGTCGCCGGACAGGCCCTCGTAGCGGGAGAAGTCGAGCGGCTTGCCGATCTTGATGCGGATCGGGTACGGCTTCCACATCTTCGAGCCGATGGGGTTGGCCTTGTCCGTGCCGAACATGGCCACCGGGATGACCGGCGCGCCGGACTCCAGCGCAATCCACGCGACGCCGACCTTGCCCTTGTAGAGGCGGCCGTCGGGCGAACGCGTGCCCTCGGGGTAGATGCCGAGCAGCTTGCCCTCGCGCACGATCCGAACACCGGTGTCGAGCGCGCCCTGGGCGGCCGAGGCGCTGGACCGGTCGATCGGCACCTGGCCGACGCCGGAGAAGAACCACTTCTGGAACTTGCCCTTGAGCCCCGTGCCGGTGAAGTACTCGATCTTGGCGGGGAAGGTCACGCGCCGCGACAGCATCAGCGGCAGGAAGAAGGAGTCGGAGACGGCGAGGTGGTTGCTCGCCAGGATGGCACCGCCCTCCTTCGGAATGTTCTCCGCGCCCTCGATGATCTTCGGCTGGAAGAACAGCCGGAGAATCGGCCCCAGGAGGATGTGCTTCATCAACCAGTACAGCACCTTGGGAAGCGCCTCCTCAGACCCCGCGAACCTTGATCCCGGCAACCAGCCTACGGAGCCGACCGCTGCTCACACAACGAGTCCCAAAGTTGTGCGTCACGGTCCGGACTGAGCCGACTGCCGTAACCCGCAACACATCCCGCCCGTGCAACGATGAGGGGTCAAGAGGGTTGCGGCACATGGAGAGGCTCTGGATGAACGCCCGGCGCGACTCGACCGACGGCCCCGAGAACGTCGACGAGCTCTTTGCCGAGATCGTCGCGGGTCTCGAGCGGGACGGGGTCGGCAAGGACTGGCTCGACCTCGACGAGGCGAGCCCAGAGGACCTCGGGCCACGCGACGACGCGGCCGACGACATCGTGTCCGAACCCGCGGACGAGCCTGAACGGCGAGACCGCGACGACGAGGACCATTACGTGCCACCGGAACCGCCGCCGTTCCCGGTGCTGCGCGCGTCCACGATCGCGGCGCTCGGCCTCTTCGTGCTGGGCATCGTCCTGCTGGTCGCTCCGGGCATCTTCGGCCTGCAACCACGCATCGGCACCCCGCTGTCGCTGGTGGCGCTCTGCGCGGGCGTCGGCTGGCTGATCCTGCGGATGCGCAACACCCCGCCGCCCGACTCCGGATGGGACGACGGCGCCCAGGTGTGACAGGTCACGTCTCAGTTGGTAACGGCGTGATAACGGCCACTCAAACCTTCAGATAACGATTCGGTCATGCCTACGGTGTCGGGCATGGACCAGATGCAGCACCTGATGATGGCCCGCGCCTTGGCAACCCTGAGCAAGAAGGACGCGGAGCGCGCCAAGCGCCGCCGCCCGCGCATCCTGCGCATGCTCGGCCGCTGACCGGAGCTTCTCGCCGGAGCCTTCCCCGGCTCCACGCTGACGCAGGCGTCCCCCGCGAAGGGGGACCCCTTGCTTTCATTCTCCTCGCGACGTCCGACAGTTCTGTGCCCGCGGCATGCACGAAGCGGGCATTTCAGACAAGGTGTTCGCGGCGGGCGAACAGACCCGACAACGTCCGCCGCGACACCTTTTCCAGGCGCGTCACCCTGACGCGCACTCGAGGTTCGGCTGGACGACGCCGGTCGGAACAGTGCCGGCCGTCATCCTTCGAGCGGTGAGTTGCTTCCTGCCGGAGAAGCGACCCAACTGGCCGGCAGCCGCGGACGTTCCCCGGCCGGGCTGCCTGCCGGGGCCGAATAGACGACGAGAGCCTGGTCGCCGGGAAGCGCCAGCGTCTCGAGGGAGAGATCGAGGTCGCCGGCCACCTCGTGGCGCAGGCGTTTCGTGCCGTAGATGCGATCCAGCACCGGATGCTTGGCCCACAGCGTGCGGAACTCCTCGCTTTCACCGCGAGTTCGCCGCGATCCACTCCTCGCTCACCGACCGGATCTCCGACATCACCGCCCAGGCCGAGACCGACGCCAGGAACGAATGAAGCCATTCATGGGCTGCGTCAGTTGGCGACCAGACGCCAGCGGTTGTCCGTCGTGCCGTTGTCCGGGTCCTGCACGACCTGTGCACCGGCACTGGTGGAGCCGTTGAGGATGCCGAGCAGCTTGCCGCTGTTGGCGTTGCGGATCTTGTAGGTCCCGTCGCCGTTGGCGATCAGGGTCCACCGGTGGTCGGCGGTGCCGTTGTCAGACCACTGCAGCACACGGGCGTTGTCGGCCGTGGACATGTTCTCCACGCCGAGCACCTTGCCGCTGTTGACGTTGCGCAGCCGCACGTCGGAGCCGTCGGTGATCAGCTGCCAGTTGTGGTCGGCGGTTCCGCTGTCGTGCCACTGCACGGCCAGGCCGCCGTCCGCGGTGGACATGTTCTGGATGCCCAGCACCATGCCGGTGCCGGCGTTGACCAACCGGTAGCTCGTCGCGGCGCCGCCCGTACTCCAGTAGACGGTGTAGTTGAAGCCGTGCGCGTCGTGGAACGGTCCGAGGTTCACCTTCGTCCCGTTCGCCGTCGCGGTGAACGCCAGCGATGACGTGCTGGTGCGGGTGACGGAGTTGACGTCCAGCGACGGCAACGCCGACAGGCTGGCGTTGCCGAAGTTGCCCGCCAGCACGGCCGGGCCGTAGGTCAGGGCGACGACGTTGGCATTGTCCTTTGCCGCCTGGACGGTCACGCGCATCGGCAGGCGCAGCGTCACGACGTCGCCGGAGGTCCACGACCGCGTCAGGGACGCGTAGGTGCCTGGCGTGGCAGTCACGTTCTGCGCGACGCCGTTGACGCTGATAGCCGCGTCCTTGGTCCAGGCGGGGATGCGGAGGCGCATCGTCCACGAGCCGCTCGCGTTGCCGGTCACGGTCAGGGTCGTCGTGTCGCTCGCCGGGTAGGTCGTGGTCTGCGTGACGGTGATGCCGCGGGCCGACCACGTCAGCACCGACGGCGTGTACAGGTTCACCATGAGCGTGGTGCCGTTGAAGAAGTAGATCGAGTCGGCCAGCTTGGTGTTCGTCTCCAGCCCGGTGCCCTGGCAGCACCAGAACGTGCCGTAGTCGGTGCTCCAGTTGCCGCCGCCCCACGCCGGGCCGGTGTTGCCCCGCCGGTGACCGGGGTTGAGGCCGGTGAAGTAGCAGATGTGGCCGTGCGGGTCCGCCGGGTTCTGCGCGCCGATCAGATGGTTGAGCAGGGCGCGCTCGTAGAAGTCGAAGTAGGACGCGTTGTTCGGGTCCAGCAGCCACAGCTCACGGGTCAGCTTGAGCATGTTGTAGGTGTTGCACTGCTCGCACGTGTCGGTGTTCAGGTACGCGGCGATGGCGTTGGGCGCGCGGAAGTGCTCTGCCTGGCTGTTGCCGCCGATGACGTACGTATGAGCGCCGACGGTGATGTTCCAGGCGTTGGCGGCGATGTCGCGGTAGCGGGTTGTCCCGGTGGCCTTGTACTCGCGAGCCGCGCCGATCCACTTCGGCACCTGGGTGTTGGCGTGCAGACCGGCCAGCCGGTCCTGGTTGGCGGCCAACGGGTCGAACACCGCGGCGTGGTCGAACCGCTGAGCGGCCGTCAGCCAGCGGGAGTCGCCCGTCTGCTGGTACAGGTCGGCCAGCACCGCGTTCATGCCGCCGAACTCGGTGCCCAGGACGCTCTGCATCTGGCTGTAGGAGAGCCTGGCGGTGCGCCAGTCCACCCACCCGGCCATGCGCAGTAGCACGTCCCGCGCCTGCGTGTTGCCGATGTAGCGCCACGCGTCCAACAGCCCGGCGAGGGTCTTGTGCAATGAGTAGTACGACACGGACTTGGGCGAGCCGGCCTCCATGGCGTCGAAGTCCGACTCCGGGAAACCCGACAGGTAGCCGGTGTTGAACCCGGCCGCCGAGTTGTTCGCCTGGCACTTGGCCAGCTCGGCCACCATGTAGTTCGCCCTGTCCCGGCACGTCGTGTCGCCCAGGACCGCCCACGCCTGTGCCCATGCGGTGAGGAAGTGGCCTTGGCTGTGCGTGCGGAACGGGAAGTCCGGGGCTTCCCAGCCACCGAGCGCCGCGGCGCCGTTGGTGGGCAGCCGGTGGTTGGCGCGGAAGTTGTAGAGCAGCCGGTCGACGTCGACGAACCGCAGGTAGGACAGCGTCCGGTTCTGGTTCTCCAGCCACCGGCCCGACGTCAGCCGCACCTCGGACAGGTCGAACGGGTGGGCCGCCACCCCCGCGTCGCCACGGACAGGGGGCACTGTGGCCGCCTGCGCCGCACCCGCCACGAGCGACGGCGCCGCGGTGGCGACAGCTGCCACACCCGCCGCCTGGAGGAGCTTGCGTCGACTCAACGATGAGGACATGGGGATGCTCCGGCTTCTCGGCGAAACGGGTGCGGTTCGGCGTCACCGCACAGTGGCGACGCTGCGACGGAATGTAGCCATGACCTGCCGGATGGTCAACGCTGGATGTTAGCGTTAACTCACGGGCATATCGTTGAATTTCGTTCGACAGTCCGTCGAATGACGCTCGAATGCGCAAGTCCTGTTAACGCTCACATGCGCTTCTGGGCGTTGCTGGCGACAGATGCCAGCCGTGTCCTCCGATGAGACAGGTTGTTGTCGTCCGATCGGCCATTAGTGGCTCGCGGGGATGGATGTCGATCACGCCAACAGTCACGTTGAACGCATCAAACGCGCTGATCGGGGGCTGGGTCATGATTCGACACACCGAAGTGGACGGCGTTCCCACCTTCATCACGCCGACCCGCGGCCCGATGAGGGCGGGCCTGGTGTTCCGGGTCGGCGTGGCCGACGAGACGCTGGCCACCTCGGGCATCACCCACCTCGTCGAACACCTGGCGCTCAGCGAGTTCGCGTTGCCCGACTCGCACGCCAACGGCATGACCGGAATGATCAACACCCACTTCTACGTGCAAGGCGCGCCAGAGGACGTCAGCACGTTCCTCACCCGTGCGTGCGACGCGATCACAACGCTCCCGCTCGACCGACTGGAGAGGGAGAGGACGATCGTGCGCACGGAGGCCGCGAGCCGCAGCGGGGCGGCCTTCGAGATGCAGGTCTGGCGTTACGGCGCGCAGGGCTACGGTCTGGCGGGCAGCAACGACTTCGGAGTCGAGGTGCTGGGGCCGGAGGACGTCCGCGCCTGGGCAGCGGACTGGTTCGCCCTCGAGAACGCGGTGCTGTGGATCGCCGGAGAGGACGTGCCACCCGGCCTGCGCCTGCGCCTGCCCGGCGGCGTCCGACGCCCGCCACCGCCCGCGAAGTCCATCCTTCCGCTCCTGCCCGCCTACTTCGCCAACGGCAGCGGGCAGGTCATGATGGATTCCGTCGTGTCACGGTCCATGGCGGCACACGTGTTGTCGACTGTCATCGAGCGCCGGCTGTTCCAGAAGCTGCGGCACGAGCAGGGCGGGTCGTACGTGACCACGGCCGCCTATCGGTGGCGGGACGCCGAGTACGGGACCATCACCGCACTCGCCGACACCCTGCCGGAGAACCAGGACGTCGTGGTCAACGGCTTCATCGAGGTACTGGCGGCGTTGAAGGCGGGTGACATCCCCGCCGTGGACGTCGAAGCGGGCAAGACGATGCTGCGGGAGTTCGTCCGCGACCCCGACTTCGAGGTGGGCAGCCTGCGCAACGACAGCGCCGACTTCCTCAACGGCGGCAGGCCCTCGACCGTCGAGGAGTTGCTCGCGGAGTCGGACGCGATCACCACCGACGACGTGCACGCGGTCGCCGTCGAGGCGATGGGGTCGGCGCTGCTGCACCTTCCGGCGGGGCACGAGGCGGACTGGGCGGGTTTCGCGCGAGCCCCGTTGTTCTCCCCCGCCGTGGTCAGAGGCACCAAGTACGCCACCCACGAGCCCTCAGGCGAGAGCATCGTCGTCGGCACCTCCGGCGTCAGCCTGATCACCCCCGGCGGGCCGATCACGATCCGGTACGACCAGTGCGTCGCCGCGGAAGCGTGGCCGCACGGCGCACGCAGGCTGGTGGGCGTGGACGGCTTGATCGTCGGCATCGACCCGAGGTACTTCGCCATCGACCAGAAGGCGACGGCGATGATCGACGCGGGTGTGCCTCCCTCGGCTGTGGTCCGGCGGCCGGCGCTCCAGGAGGAGCCGGACAAGCCTGCGGCGGTCGAGGAGCCTCGGGCCGAGCAGCCACCCGTGCGCTCCGCGTTGAGAACCGCGGTCCGAGCGCTGACCGGGATCTTGTTCACCGCGTGGTTCGTGTTCGCGCTTCTCGCGACGGCCGGTGTGGCGACGAGGGCCGACGCGGACGCCACCGACTGGGTCGCCATCGCCCTCATCTGGTTCATCGGCTGGCCGTTCAAGAACGTCGTGCTTCGCTACTTCACGAAACTTCGCGCCGCGCACTGACCCCGCCTTCAACCGATATATCAGTTTGCGAGGCGGTCGCTGACCTGCACCTTAGCAACGAGTCTTTGGACTTCGTCCGCAAACGAGTCATTGCAAAGGGGCGAAACGGAGGGCGGGTCAGTCGGCGAACGAGGAGCGGTGGCGGCGCAGAGCCTTGGGCTTGGGGACGGCATCGACGACGGCTCCCAGCTCATGCGCAAGGTCGTCGGCTACGTGCACCGGCGCTACTCGCCCATGAACTGGGGCCAGGCCCTTGAAGAAATCGTCCTGAAGAGGATCAGGGGCGGCGTGAGCTGTTCCGCGTCATCGAGGCGGCCATCTCACGGGCCAGGGCCGCCGCGCCCACGATGCCGGCGTCGTCGCCGAGCTGCGCGGTGCGGATGCGGGCCAGCGGGCGGTGGCCCGCGCCGGTCACCACGGCCGCGTAGCGCTCGCGGGCGTCGTCGAGGAACAGCGGTGCCGACTCCGACACGCCTCCCCCGATGACGATCACCTCGGGGTCGTAGACGTCGGCCACCAGCGCCAGGCCCTCGCCCAGCCAGCGGGCCAGGTCGGCCATCGCGCGCTTGGCCAGCGGGTCGCCGTCGCGGGCCGCTCCGGCGACGCGGCGGCCGGTCACCGCGCGGGAGTCGCCCGCCGCCTCGCGGGCCAGGACCGTCGAGACGCCGGGGTGCTTGGCCAGCAGTTCCACCGCGGTGGCCGAAAGGGCCGTGCCGCTGCAGTAGCGCTCCCAGCAACCGTTCTTGCCGCACGGGCAGGGGCGGCCGTCCGGGACGACGCGCAGATGGCCCAGTTCGGGCGCCACGCCGTGGGCGCCGCGGAAGACCTCGCCGTTCAGCAGCAGCGCGGCGCCGATACCTGTGCCGATGGCGACCAGCACGGCCGTGTGGGCGCCACGTGCGGCGCCGAAGCGGTGTTCGGCGAGGGCGGCGGCGTTCGCGTCGTGTTCGAGCACGACGGGCATGCCCAGGCGGTCGGCCATGCGGTCGGCCACATTGGCCTGCCGCCACGCGAGGTGCGGTGCGAAACGGACCGTGCGGCTGTCCGAGGCGATGAAACCGGCCACGGCGAGACCGACGGCGTTCACCGCGTGGCGGTCCGCCACCTCCTCCACGGCGGCGACGATCGCGTCTTCCAGGGCGCGTTCGCCGGCCGGTGTCGGGGCGCGTGAGGTGTCCAGCACCGAGCCGCGCGCGTCCACGACGCCCGCGCGCACGCTGGTGCCACCGATGTCCACTCCTACGGTGAGCACTAGTCGGTCTTCCTGACTACCTTGATGTGCTGCACCCGCTGGCCGGAAGGCTCCTCCGCACCACCACCGGAAGGCTCCGGTGGCTGCGGCGCACCGGGTTCGCGCAGGGCCGCGCGCAACACCGCGACCAGGCCCGCCGCGTGCTCGGCGGCCTTCGCGGCCAGCTCCGAGCGGTCGCCGCGCAGCAGCGCCACGCCGTTGCACAGAGGGCACCAGCCGCACGTCTCGGGCGTGTGCGAGCCGTCGCCCGCCTCCGCCACGCGTTGCAGCCACGGCTGCATGCGCTCGGCGGCCGCGTCGATCAGCAACCGCAGCTCCTCGGCGAGCTTTCCGGTGTTGTCGTGAGTCATGAAAAGCTCCTGATCAGCGCCACAGCGAGGGGTCTGGGCGGAACCCCACCGTCACGCCACCCGAGTCCATCTCCGCGCCGGTCACGATGCAGCGCCTCAGCAACGAGGGCAGCGCCACGAGCCGACGCCGGCGGTCGACGGTCAACGCGAGGTCGTCGCCCACGCGCGCGAGGTCCAGCTCCGTGTCCTCGGCGAGCGGCAACGCGATCCGCAGCGAGTATCGGGCGTCGAGGCCACGTCCGCTGCCCGACACCTCCAGCAGCGACTCCGCAACCGAAGCGGCGGGCAACGGGTCCTCGGAGCCGTAGAGCTGCGAGGCCACCTCGAGCAACGCCGGCACGCCGACGGGCTCGGAAGCGCGGTGGTCGACCGTGCGGATCTCGCCGATACCGGTCAGCTCGGCCAGCACCGCGTCCTGCTCGTGCCGGCGCGTCCGCAGCCACGTCGCGGCGCCACCACGCGCGGAACCCGGCGACGGCACCAGCCGGTTCGCGATCACGCTGTCGACGCGGATTCCCTGCAGCGCCAACGCGGTCAACGTTCGCCGCGTCTCGGCGGCCACGACACGTTCCGGCGTCAGCACCAGGCGCACCGAACACGACGACGGATCGGCGAGCATGCTCCGCAACGCGTCCAGCCGTTCCGCGAGCCGGCTCAGCGCATCGGCCGTCGCGTCCCACTTCTCGACGGTCCCGGTGCCGGCCACGCCGGCCAGCAACCCGCGCACCACCCGCCGGTGCGTCGGGAAAAGCCGTTCCAGATACCCCGCGAACGCCTCGGGCAACGACAGCAGCCGCAACGTCTCCGCGGTCGGCCCGCAGTCGACGACCACGACCTCCCACGGCCCGACCGACGCCAGCCGCCGCACCTCCGCGAGCGCGAGGAGTTCCTCGACGCCCGGCAGCACAGTGAGTTCCTCGGCGTCGAGCTCGTTGACGCCCGCACCCGCCAGCACTGTCCTCAGGTGGCCGCGCAGCTCGCCCCAGGCCTCGTCGACGAGACCGCGCGGGTCGATCTGGCAGGCGAACAAGCCCGTGTCCACTTCGGACGGTGCGGCGCCCAGGCGGACGTCGAGGGCGTCGCCCAGCGAGTGAGCGGGATCGGTCGACACCACGAGCGCCTTGCGGCCGTGCGCCGCCAGCGAGGCCGCCGTCGCGGCGGCCAGCGTCGTCTTGCCGACCCCGCCCTTGCCGGTGAAGAGCAGGACCCGGCTCAAGCCGCCTTCTCCGCGCGCTTCTTGAGCTCCTTGAGCGCGGTGTCGAGGATCAGCTTCTCCGCCTTGCGGC
This sequence comes from Lentzea nigeriaca, assembly GCF_016907955.1. Classification (GTDB taxonomy): domain Bacteria; phylum Actinomycetota; class Actinomycetes; order Mycobacteriales; family Pseudonocardiaceae; genus Lentzea; species Lentzea nigeriaca. The sequence continues at coordinate 191,014 of NZ_JAFBCX010000009.1, forward strand.
GGAACAGCCCGATCATCGGGATCACCAGCTGCACCGACAGCGTGTAGGTGACCTTGGTCCCGGAACCGGACGGCTCCAGCACATAGCTGCCGTGCTGCGACTTCTGCATGGTGCCCTTGACGAGGTCCCACTGCACCGACAGACCGTCGGCGGCCCAGTCGTACTTCAGGACGTACTCGTCCTTGACGGGACCCTGGTCGATCGCGAAGCGCACCTGCTCCGCGCGGCCGTCGTCGCGGGCGTCGAGGATCTCGACCTCCTTCATCCCGTTCGCCCAGTCCGGGTACGACGGGAAGTCCGCGATGATCGCCATGATCTTCTCAGGCGGCGCGTCGATGACGATGGACTGAGTGGACTCGTCGGCCATGTGTGAGGAGGTTACTCGCGTCTTTACCAGTTGAGGACGTGAGGCTTGCCGACGCGCTGGAAGTGCCCGACGTTGACGCATTCGGTGTAGCCGATCCGCACCCGCCGGGCCAGCGGCTGGTGCACGTGCCCGAACACCGACCAGCGCGGACGCTCGCGCAGGATCTTCTCCAGCGCGGGCCTCGAACCCCACTCGGGACGACGGGCGACGACGTCGTAGGTCAGATCGGCGACAGCGGGCGGGATGTGCGTGCACAGCACGTCGACCGGGCCCATCCGATCGAGCGCCTCCGCCATGTCCTGCTCCGTGCGCAGGTACGGGAACCACGGCGCGTTGGGGTTGCGCACGAGACCGGGCAGCATCAGCCCGCCGCCAGCGAACCCGAACTTCAACCCGCCGATCTCCACTGCGTCGCCGTCCAGAACGTGCACTCCGTCGCCGGCGAACTGAGGCCACAGGTGCGGACTGTCCACATTGCCCGGTGTCGCGTACGTCGGGGCCGACATCGCCGAGAACAACGCGTGGTACTGCTCCAGCACCGCCTCTTCCACCACCGAACGGGCGTCCGCGAGACCGTCCCAGAGGGACCGGATGTAGCCCGCCGTGTCCGCGCGCTTGGTGCCGCGTCTCAGCTCGGCGAAGATCCCCACCTTCTCGGGCCCGAAAACGCGCCCGAGAATCCCCTTGGAATGGTCGTGGTAGTCGACGAAGTCGATCAGGTCGCCCAGCACGACGAGCGCGTCGGCCCCGTCGCCGGCGCGTGCCAGCGCCTCCGCGTTGCCGTGGACGTCCGAAACCACGTGAACCCGCACGGTCCCCAACCTAGTTCGTGAGACGCACGTCAACCAAGATCACTCACCTGGCGGGCAGCCAGGCGGACGACCGTCCTCCAGAGTCAGCTTCAGACCCAGAGCAACGGACTTCGCGTCGAGCTGCCGGCGTTGCACCTCACGACGCGCGTTGCGCGGGGTGAGCGAGCCTGCGGGCGGATCGGCGCGGAGGAAGTAGTGCAGCAGGGTGCCGTCGAGCATCGGCTCGAGCCAGACCTCCATCGTGCCCACGAGCGCGCCGCCGACCGTCCAGCGCAGGCCCTCGTCGCCCCGGTTGGCGTAGACGTCCAGCTCGAGATCCGGCCAGAACGTCCGCCACGACGATGGCGACGCGAAGGCGGCGGCAACCACTCTGGGTGGTACCGCCAGGAAAGTCTCGTCAACGACGTCCACGCTGGCCATGGGCTCAAAAGGTAACGGAAGGGCGTACCGACCTTTGTATCGCTGGAATCACACGCTAAGTTTCCCCACCAGTAACAAATCACCGTACGGAGGTTGACGTGCGCGAGTTCAGCGTCCCCGCCACCGCCGCAGTGGCTCCGGAGGAGAACCTCACCGACATGGTGTGGGCCAACGCGGAACGCTTCGGCAACGCCGTCAGCTTCCGCCGGCAGATCGACGGCACCTGGGTGGACATCACCGCGCGTGACTTCGCCGCGCAGGTCATGGCCGTCGCCAAGGGCCTGGTCGCCGCGGGCATCGAGCTGGGCGACCGGATCGGCCTGGTCTCCAAGACCCGCTACGAGTGGTCGCTGCTCGACTTCGCCATCTGGGCGGCCGGCGGCATCGTCGTGCCGATCTACGAGACGTCGTCGGCGGACCAGATCGAGTGGATCCTGTCCGACTCCGGCGCGAAGGCGGTCTTCGTCGAGACGTCGGCGCACCGCGCGTCCGTCGACGAGATCGTCGGCAAGCTGCCCGAGCTGCGCCACGTGTGGCAGATCGAGGGCTCGGCCGCCGCGGTCGACGAGCTGACCGCCCTCGGTGCCGAGATCACCGACGAGCAGGTGCACGAGCGCCGCAAGAAGGTGCAGGCGGACGACACGGCGACGCTGGTCTACACGTCCGGCACGACGGGCCGCCCGAAGGGCTGCACGCTGACGCACCGCAACCTGCTGTCCGAGGTGCGGTCGGCGCTGTCGCGGTTCCCCGAGATCCTCACGGCGGGCAACTCACTGCTGCTGTTCCTGCCGCTCGCGCACATCCTGGCGCGCGCTCTGGCGCTGGCGTGCGTGTACTCGCGCGCGACGCTGGGCCACACCGCCGACGTGAAGAACCTCGTCGGGGACCTGGGTCAGTTCCGGCCGACGTTCGTCGTCGCGGTGCCGCGCGTGTTCGAGAAGGTCTACAACGGCGCCAAGCAGAAGGCGCACGCCGGTGGCAAGGGCAAGATCTTCGACGCGGCCGAGGCGACCGCCGTCGAGTACTCGAGCGCCCTGGACAACGGTGGCCCCGGCCTGGTGCTGCGGCTCAAGCACGCCGTGTTCGACAAGCTGGTGTTCGCGAAGCTGCGGGCCGCGCTGGGCGGCCGGGCGATCGCGGCGGTATCCGGTGGCGCGCCGCTGGGTGACCGGCTGTCGCACTTCTTCCGCGGCGCGGGCATCCCGGTGTACGAGGGCTATGGCCTGACGGAGACGTCGGCCGCGGCGTGCGTCACGTTCCGCGGCCAGGAGAAGGTCGGCACGGTCGGCCTGCCGGTGCCCGGCACGTCGGTGCGGATCGGCGAGGACGGCGAGATCCTCATCAAGGGCGACATCGTCTTCACCGGCTACTGGAACAACGAGGCCGCCACCAAGGAGGCCCTGGAGGACGGCTGGTTCCACACCGGTGACATCGGCGAGCTCGACAGCGAGGGCTTCCTGAAGATCACGGGCCGCAAGAAGGAGATCATCGTCACCGCCGGTGGCAAGAACGTCTCCCCCGCGCAGCTCGAGGACCGCATCCGGGCGCACCCCCTGGTGTCGCAGTGCATGGTCGTCGGCGACAAGCAGCCGTTCATCGGCGCGCTGATCACGATCGACCCCGAGTTCTTCCCGGCGTGGAAGGAGTCGCACGGCAAGCCGGCGTCGGCGGACGTCGCGGACCTGATCGAGGACGCGGAGCTGCTGGCCGAGATCCAGGCCGTGGTGGACGAGGCGAACAAGTCGGTGTCGAAGGCGGAGGCGATCCGCAAGTTCCGGGTGCTGCCGGTCGACTTCACCGAGGCCGGTGGCGAGATGACGCCGTCGCTGAAGCTCAAGCGCTCTGTCGTGGCGACGACCTACGCGTCGGACATCGACGCCATCTACGCGAAGTAAGCGGGTCAATGCGCGAAAGGCCCAGGAACTCGGACGAGTTCCTGGGCCTTTCGACCCCCAGCGATCGTGATCCGCGGATCTCCGCGGAACCCGAGAAGTTTGTTGCCCCGGCCCCCCGACCGGGACGTGTAGAAGATTGCCGTACGGCGCTGACGTATCGCTGACGCGTCGATGTCACTCGGCGACAGCGCGCTAATAGGCTGTCCGTAGACGGGGATCATTCGACACGTACGAGGGGAAGGCAATGGCTCCGGGTCCGCAGTTCCGGCTGCTCGGCCCGATGGAAGTGCGCCTGAACGACACACCGGTGGTGCTGCGGGCGGGCAAGCATCGAGCGTTGCTGGCGGCGTTGCTGCTGCGACCGAACCGCGTCGTACCCGTGACGGAACTCGTCGAGCACCTCTGGGGCGACGCACCGCCCGCACGCACGCGTGGCACGTTGCAGACGTACGTGATGCGGCTGCGGGCGGCGCTGGGCGACCCCTCGTTGATCCAGACCGCCGCCGACGGCTACCGGATGCGCGTCGACCCGCTGGCCGTGGACGTGCACCGGTTCGCTGACGCGGCTGCTCGCGGACGTGCGGCAGCGGCGTCGAACGACCTGGTCAGCGCGCGGAAAGCGTTTGCCGAGGCGTTGGAGCTGTGGCGTGGTCCGGTCCTGTCGGACGTGCCTTCGGAGACGCTGAACTCCGAGCACGCGCCACGGCTGACCGAGCTGCTGATGACCGTGCACGAACAGCGCGTGGACGTCGAGCTCGCGCTGGGCAACCATGCCGACCTGGTGCCGGAGCTGTTCGCGCTGACGCGAGACCACCCGTTGCGCGAACGGTTCTGGGGTCAGCTGATGCTCGCGCTGTACCGCAGCAGCAGGCAGGCGGAGGCGTTGGAGGCGTTCCGGCAGCTGGACCGGACGCTGGACGAACAGCTCGGCATCGACCCGACCGAGGAGCTGCGCGAGCTGCACCAGGCGATCCTGATGGGAGCGCCGGAACTCGCGGCACCTGTCGCCGCGCGTGAACCGGAACGCGCGCCCGCGTCGCCGATGCGGCTGCCCGACGACATCGCCGACTTCACGGGGCGCGTGTGGCACGTGGAACGGGTCTCCGGTCTGCTCACGGGCGGTTCGGTGCCGATCGTGACGCTGGCAGGGCAGCCGGGCGTGGGCAAGACGACGCTGGCGGTGCACGTGGCGCACCTGCTGCGCGACCACTTCCCGGACGGGCAGCTGTACGTCGACCTGCGCGGGTACTCGCTCGGGCCGCCGGCGGACGGGATGGACGTGCTGTCGCGGTTCCTGCGGGCGCTGGGCGTGCCGCCGGACGAGATCCCGCCGGACGCCGACGAGCAGAGCACGATGCTGCGGTCGCTGCTGTCGGGCCGCCGGATGCTGCTGGTGCTCGACAACGCCTCCGCGCCCGACCAGGTGCGGTCGTTGCTGCCGGGAACGGCGTCGTGCCGGGTGATCGTGACATCGCGGGACGACCTGCGCGGCCTGATCGCGATGAACGGCGCGCGGACGGTGTCGGTCGACGTGTTCACGCCGTCGGAGTCCTCGGCGTTGCTCACCACACTGCTGGGGCCTGGTGATCACGCGGAGCTGGCCGCCCGGTGCGGGCACCTGCCGCTCGCGTTGCGGGTGGCCGCCGCCTACCTGGCGGGCCGCGACGACGTGACGATTTCGGGTTCGCCGATCGAGCTCGCCTACGCGGCTCTGCCGCCCGCACCGCAGCGGTTGTTCCGGCTGCTGTCGCTCGTGCCGGGCCCCGACTTCACCGCGGAGGCCGCCTCCGCACTGGCCGATGTGGACGCAGAAGGCCTGCTGGCGGTGCTGGCGATCGCGAAGCTGGTGGTGCCGGTGGCGCCCGGCCGCTACCGGTTCCACGACGAGCTCGTGCGCTACGCGGCGACGTTGCGCGAACAGTCGGACAGCGCCGCCGAGCAGGAGGTCGCGTGGACGGCGTTGCTCAACCACTACATGCGCGGCGTGGAGCGTTGTGCCGAACTGCTCTACCCCGGGATCGTGCGGCTGCCGTCGTCGGCTTCCGGTCCGGCGCCGCGGATCTCCAACTCGGCAGAGGCGCTGGCGTGGCTCGACGCGGAACGCCCGAACCTGACCGCGGCCATCCGGCACGCCGCCGACCACGGCCCGGCGCCGATGGCGTGGCAGCTGGCCGACGCGTTGCGGGGGTACCTGTGGATGGGCCAGCACATCGGTGAGTGGCTCGCGACCGCGCACCACGGGCTGCAGGCCGCGCAGGTGTCCGCGCACCGCCCGGCGGAGGCCGCGATGCACGCCAACCTCGGCACGCTCTACCTGCGGCTCGGCGAGTACGCGCTGTCGGTGGAGCACCACAACCAGGCCATCGAGCTGTACCGGGCGCTGGGCGACGAGGATGCCGAGGCGAGCGTTCTGAACAACCTGAGCCTCGTCCACCGGCGTTCCGGCCAGCTGCCCGAGGCGAAGCAGGCGCTGGTCCGCAGCCTGGAGATGCTGCGTTCCGCCGACAGCGTCAGCAGCAGCCTGTACAACCTCGGCCAGCTCGCCGTGGAGCTCGGCGAGATCGACGGCGCCGTCGAGCACTTCTCCCAGGCGCTGGCTCTCGCGCCGAACGCCGACAGCCACACCTACCTCGGCATGGCGCTGCGCCTGCAGGGCCGGTTCGACGAGGCGCGCACCCATCTCGAACGCGCCCTGGAGCTCGGCAACGTGGCGGCGGGCGAGGCCGAGGCCCTGGACAACCTCGCCGCGCTGGAGCTCGCCGCGGGCAACCCCGAGGCCGCGCTGTCGCTGGCGTCGCGGGCGTTGTCGCTGGTCGCCGATGGTGGTGATCCACAGGTGGCGACGTCGGTGCGGATCACGCTCGGCGAGGTCCGCCGCGCGCTGTCCGACCTCGACGCCGCGGCCGAGCTGTTCGAGCAGGCCCTGGTGACGGCTCGTCGGATCGGTTACGCCTCCGGTGAGATCCGCGCGCTGATCGACCTCTCCGTGGTGTGGCGGGATCTCGAACGCGACTCCGATTCCCGGTCCGCCGCCGACGAGGCCGCACGGCGCAGCGCCGAACTCGGGTTGCGCGCCCTGGAGAACCGGGCCCGCGAACTCAGCCGATGAGGCCTTCGAGGCGGTGTGCGAGCTGGTCCCACCGCCAGTGGTCGCTCACCCACTCCCGCCCGGCACGGCCCATTTTGGCCGCCATCTCGGGGTCGGCGAGCAGGGCGGCGACCCTCTCGGCGACGTGCTCCACGTCGCGGCCGTCGACGACGTTGCCGGTGATGCCGTCGCGCACGGTCTCCGGCGCGCCGCCGGACCGTCCGGCGATCACCGGCAGCCCGGTCGCCGAGGCCTCCAGGTAGACGATGCCGAGGCCCTCGACGTCGAGGCCGCGTCCGCGGGTGCGGCAGGGCATCGCGAAGACGTCGCCGGCGTTGTAGTGCGCGGGCAGTTCCTCCCACGGCACAGAACCGGTCAGCACCACGTCGCGGTTGCCGGCGGCCAGCTTCTCGAGCGTGCCCCGGTACGGTCCGCCGCCGACGATCAGCAGTGCCGCGTCCGGCGCCGTGCGCTGGATCAGCGGCAACGCGCGGATCAGTACGTCCTGCCCCTTGCGCGGCACCAACCGTGACACGCACACGATCACCGGACGGTCGCCCAGCCCGTAGCGGCGGCGGATCTCGGCACGCGCGGCCGGGTCCGGGCGATAGAGGTCAGTGTCCACACCGGACGGAAGATGCTCCAGCGCCGCCATCGGACCGAACGCCGCGGCGAACCGCGAACGCGTGTAGCGGCTCACGTAGGTCACAACGTCCACACCGGACCCGATGGCCCGCAACGCCTGCCGTGCCACCGGCAGCATCGACCAGCCGACCTCGTGGCCGTGGGTGCACGCGACCGCGCGGCTCAGGTCGAGCGAGGGTGCCAGCAACGCCAGCGGAGCCGCCGCACCGAACCACGCGGCGTCGCACGACTCGGCACGCGCGATCTCGCGGGCGCGCTTGAGGACGTCAGGCGTCGGCAGCATCAGGGACGTGGGATGCCGGACGACAGGAAAAGGCTGCTCCGCGTCGAACTCCGCCGCGCCCTTCCACTTCGGCGCGTACACGACGAGGGAGTCCTCGGGCAGCCGTGTCGCCAGCGCGTGCAGGTAGGACTGGATGCCACCAGGGCGGGGTGGGAAGTCGTTGGTCACCAGCAAGGTTCGGCGCACGGGACCAACGCTATCCGATGCTCGATCGCAGGAAATCGCGCCAGCCCGGCACGTCGACCGCCCGCGGGTCCACAGCGGACAGCGACGCGTGCTGCAGGAAGAAGGCCACGACGCCCCGCTCGCCCAGCTTCGACTCCAGGTAGACCATGATCGAGTACGCCTGCTGGTAGGCCAGGTCACGACCGGGACCGCCGAAATCGGTCGGCAGCGCCGAGACGTTCGAGGTGAGCAATGGCGCGGCCTGGCGCAACGGCACCCCGAGGCCGTGGAACGCCACCCAGTCCGCGAACCCCTCCACCAGCCACAGCGGAGCCGAGTCCGACGTCAGGTCACGCGTTGCCACATGCGTGATCTCGTGCCGCAGCAGCACGCGCAATTCCAGCTGCGTGAGCGACGCCGCCCGCGCCCGGTTGAGCACCACGCGCTGCCCGGCACCGTCACGAATCGCGACGCCGGCCATGTCCGTGAACGCCGGTCCGACGAGCGACACCAGGTCCGCATCCGTCGCCGGAATGACGACGTCGACCCGCTTCACCCAGCTGATATCCAATATATCGGCGACGCCGGCCACCGACTCGTCCACGAGCCCCGACACCCGGGAGGCCAGCTCACCATCGCAAGAACTGCTGGTCACAGTACCGGCGGAGACCTTGAGCACCGCCTCTTTGCAATGAGCTGTTGCAGTCGGCGGCAACTCAACGGGCCGTGTTGCAATGGTGAGGCCGAGCAGGAACGTCATGGCGACCGTGATCGCCAGCAACGTCCGTACGTATTTCACCGGCGCAACGCTAGCCCTCGATACGCCGAATCACCGCGATAGGCCCGATGGCGTCGATCGGGGCGATCTTCACCGGCTGACCCTCGGTCGAGGCGTGCACGGCTCGCATGTTGTCGACAGCCATCGCGACGTGCGACCGGCTCGCGTAGTAGATGATCAGGTCGCCCGCGCGGACGTCACCGCGCGACACGACGCGCCCCACCCCGGCCTGTCCGCCGGACGTCCGCGGGATCGCGTACCCGGCGGCCGCGTAGGCCTTCATCGTCAGACCGGCGCAGTCCCACTCGTCGAGCCCGGTCCCGCCGTACTTGTACCCGTCCCCGCGCTGCTCCAGCGCGAACGCCAGCGCGATGCCCGCCGCCCCCTCCGGCACGCGGACCGGTGACCGGTCGCCCGGATCGCGCAACTGGTTCACGACCGGCGCCGGCAGCCGCGTCAACGCCGCACGTACCTCGCCGATCTGGGCCTGCAACGCGCGGTTGCGCGCGTCGAGGTCGTTCTTCAGCTTCTCGGCGGCCGAGGTGGCCTCGGCGGCACGGGTCCGCGCGTTCTCCGCCACCTGGTGCGCCTGACGGGCCTTCTCCACCGCACCGGACAGCCGCGCCAGCGAGTCGGCCTTGTCCGACGCCAGCACCCGCATCATCTCGAGGCGGTTCAGGAAGTCCTGCTGCGAGTCGGCGACGAGCAGCGCCGACAGCTGGTTGAACCGCGCGCCCTCGAACGACGCCTGCGTGATGAGGTCGACCTGGCCGCGGTAGTCGTCCTCGTCGGACTTCGCCTGCCGCTCGATCTGCTGCGCCGCCGCGACATCCGCGGTCGCACGCTCGAGCTCGGCCCGCCGCTGGACGAGATCCTCCTGCGCGCGCAGGACTTCCTCGTTGAGCTTTGTCGCCTGTTCCGTCAGCGCGGCGTACGCGCGCGCCGGATCAGCCGGCTGTGCTGCGAACGACACGGCCGGAAGTGCGGAGAAAACCAGGGCGGTAACCAGAACACCGCGGGTGAGCTTGCGCGACATCACGTCGCCGATCCCCTTCGCGAGAACAAGACCGTCAGATCGACCCCAAAGATCGACCCCCAAAGATCGACAGGGCGTCAGGCTACCGGGTGATCAAACGCGCCCGAGACGGGCCAGCAACACAGCGGACGGCACCGGGTGCGCGCCACGCCGGCGCACCGAGTCGGCGACCGCGCGATCCGACGTCACCACCACCACGGGACGCCCCTCCGGCTCCGCGGTGACCAGCGCACGAATGACGTCATCGGCCAGAACACCGGGATCGCTGAAGAGGACGCGCACGCCCCGTGGCGCCGCCGCAGGCACGGCCACCACCCCCGCACCATCGAACACCAACGTGACCTCGGCGCCCGTGCGCGCGGCCAGCACGGCCAGCTGGTGCACGAGCCGATCACGTTGGTCCGACAGCGACAGCTCCGGATAGCCGGTCTTGGTGACGTTGTAGCCGTCCACCACCAAATGGACAGCGGGCAACGCCAGCAGTCGATCCAGGGCGGCGGGGTCCTCCACGCGTCCGACGGCACCCTGCGAGGCACTGGCGCCTCGCACGAGGTCGGCAGGACGCGGTCCCGTGCCACCCAGCGCGAGTTCACGACGCAGACCCGTCACGGCACCGTCGAGCGTGTCCACGAGCAGCGCGAGCCGCACCTCGTCCGCCTGCCGGGCCTCCCGCGCGGACTGGCGCGCGACCTCGGCGTCGGCGATGGCCCGTTGTGCCTTGGCCCGCTCGGTCTCGGCCCGTTCCCGTTCGCGGTCGCGTTCGGCGGTGAGTCGCTTGACCTCGTCGGCCGTGCGTTCCTGGATCCTGTCCACCTCGGCGGCGGCGGCTTCCGCGGCGTCCTTGGCCTCGCGCAGCTTCACGCCCTGCTCGCGCAGCCGCTTGCGCAGCCGTTCCAGTTCGATCTCGGCGTCCGCGCGGACGCGTTCGGCAGCCCCGTCGAGCTGGCTGCGTTCCGCCTTCAGCCGTTCCAGTTCGACCTCGAGCCGTTCCGCTCGTGCTACCGCGGCGTCCCGTTCGGCACGCAGCGTCGCGTCGCCGACCCGCCGCGACACCAGCTCCACGTAATGAGGCGCGACCTCGTCACCGGTCAGCACCGCCGCCGCGGCAGCCGTCACCGGGTCGGGCGAGGTCACCTCCAGCGTCGACGGCCTGTTCTTGCGCAGCCACTCCACGACGGCCGTGCGGAAGTTGGCCGAGTCCCGCAGGCCGGCGACGACCTGAGCCCCGCCCAGCCGAGCACGCTTCGTCGGGGCGAACTTCGCCACCGGTCGGAGGTGCTGGGGAACGTCGACCTTCGCCATCTCGCCGAGCGCGTCGGCACCGAGCTCCGCCAGCCGCACCCGCAACGGCTCCGGCAGGGCCGACCAGTCCACAGTGGACTCGCCTGCGTCCTCGGCAGGCTGGTCGAACTCGGGCTCGGGCATCGGGTCTGGCACCCCAACAGGCTAGAGCCCCCGTGCTCGAGCAGCGCACGGACATCTCCCGGCTTCGGAACAACGATCTGGACAAGACCGCCGGACGACCTCCTGCCGACCTGACAACCGCAGGTCAACGCCCCTGCGAATGATCGCCGCCGAAAATTGTCAGACCCCGTCGCTAACGTCCCACATCGTGACCGGTCAACTGTCCTTCGACGAGCTCGGGACGCCCCTGCACGACACGACGTTCGTCGTGTTCGACCTGGAGACGACAGGCGGAAGCGCCGAGGAGGACGCCGTCACCGAGATCGGCGCGGTGAAGGTGCGCGGCGGTGAGGTCATCGGCGAGTTCGCCACGCTCGTCGACCCCGAACGCGGCATCCCGGTCCAGGTGGCGCAGCTGACCGGCATCACACAGCTGATGGTCACGGGCGCGCCGAGGCTGCAGACGGTGCTGCCCGCGTTCCTCGAGTTCGCGGCCGGAGCGGTGCTGGTGGCGCACAACTCCGGCTTCGACATCAGCTTTCTCAAGGCGGCCTGCGAGCGGTACGGCTACCGGTGGCCGAAACCGCCGGTGGTCTGCACGGTGAAGCTGGCGCGGCGCGTGCTGAGCCGCGACGAGGCCCCGTCGTGCCGCCTGTCCGCACTGGCCGACCTCTTCCACACGTCGACCAGGCCGACGCACCGGGCGCTGGCCGACGCGCGCGCCACGGTCGAGGTGCTGCACTCGCTGCTGGAGCGGGTCGGCAACGTCGGCGTGCACTCCCTGGAAGAACTGCTGGCCTATCTGCCGGAGGTGACGCCGGAACAACGCCGCAAGCGCAGCCTGGCCGCGCACCTGCCGTCCAAGCCGGGCGTCTACCTCTTCCGCGGCCCGAAGGAAGAGGTGCTCTACGTCGGCACGGCGTCAGATCTGCGCCGCCGCGTCCGGCAGTACTTCACGGCCAGCGAGGGCAGACGCAGGCTCCGCGAGATGGTCGCGCTCGCCGTCCGCGTCGACGCCGTGGAGTGCGCTCATCCGCTGGAAGCCGAAGTACGCGAACTGCGCCTGCTGCGGGCACATCGTCCGGCATACAACCGCAGATCGAAAAACCCTCACCACGCGTGGTGGCTCGTGCTGACCGATGAGCCTTTCCCACGGCTGTCCATGGTCAGAAACCCTCGTGACGGCGCATTGGGTCCGTTCCGCACGCGCCAGGCAGCCGAGTCGGTGGCGAGCGCGCTGCTCGACGCCGTGCCGTTGCGCTCGTGCACCATCAAGATCCCGGCGACCAACCAGCGGGCCACTCCGTGCGCCCTGGCCGAACTGGGCCGCTGCCAGGCCCCGTGCGCGGGCCGCCAGACCGTCGAGGAGTACTCCCCCGCGGTCGTGGCGGTCCGCGATCTGGTCGTGGGCCGCAGCGCCGATCCTTTACGCAAGCTCATCGACCAGCTGGGCACCCTGGCCTCAGCCGAACGCTTCGAGGAAGCGGCCACCCGCCGCGACCGCCTGGCCGGCCTGGTCCGGTCGCTCGACCGTGCCCAACGCCTGGCCGCCCTCGCCGCGCTGCCCCAACTCGTGGCTGCCCGCCCCGACCGCGAAGGCGGCTGGGAGTTCTCCGTCGTCCGCTACGGCCGGCTCGCCTCCGCCGGAGTCGCCCGACGAGGCACCCGTCCGATGCCGGTGGTCGACGCCCTCGTCGCGTCGGCCGAAACAGTCGTGCCGACCGCCGGCCCGCTGCGCGGCGCACCGCCCGAGGAGACCGGCGTCGTGCTGCGCTGGCTCGACCAGCCGGGCACCCGCCTGGTGTACGCGGACGAGCCCTGGTCCTCCCCCGCCGGCGCCGCCGCGGCCTGGCTGCCGTGGGCCGAACAAGCCGCGGGCGCCCGCCCCCTGCACGACCGCTGGACCTGACCCGCACACGCCTTAGCAATGAGTCTTTTGCGGACGAAGTCCAAAGTCTCATTGCTAAGGCACAGGTCAACGTGGTGCCGGACAACTGATATATCGGATGTGGCACGGCCGGGGGTGCGCCCGGCGCAGAATCGCGATCATGAGCGACATCGGGTACGCACTGCACCACGTCCAGCTGGCGATCCCGGCGGGCGCCGAGGACGACTGCCGCGCCTTCTACGTCGGCGTGCTCGGCATGAAAGAGGTGGAGAAGCCTCCAGCACTCGCCGCCCGAGGCGGGCTGTGGGTGCGGTCGGGGTCGTTGGAGATCCACCTCGGGGTCGAGGCGGAGTTCCGGCCGGCCCGCAAAGCGCATCCGGGCATCCTGGTCGGCGACCTGGACGCGCTCGCCGAGCGGCTCGCCGGCGCGGGCATCGAGATCACGTGGGACGAAAACTTCCGGGCCTTCCGCCGGTTCCACACCTTCGACAACGTCGGCAACCGGCTGGAGTTCATGGCGCCGGCGTGACGTGCGCGCGGCGACGTCCTCACGTCGGCGACGGGCCGGTAGGGCAGACTACGAGTGCTTTAGTCACCCGTGCTGAGACCAGAGGAGGACGCCGTGGTCACCGCCATCGTGCTGATCCAGGCCGCCGCCGAACGCATTCCCGAGGCGGCGCAGGAGATCGCCGACATCGACGGAGTCACGGAGGTGTACTCCTGCGCCGGTGACGTGGACCTGATCGCGCTCGTGCGGGTGAGCAAGCACGAGGACCTGGCCGCGCTGGTGCCGGGCAAGATCAGCAAGGTCGCGGGTGTGCTGAACACCGACACGCACATCGCGTTCCGCAGCTACTCGAAGCGCGACGACGAGGCGGCCTTCGCCATCGGGCTGGACGACGCCCAGTAGTCAGAACCTGACGCAAACGAAAAGCCCCCGTGAACCATCACGGGGGCTTTCGCGGTTCGGAACGTCAGGCCTTCGGGTCGGCCGGCTTGCCAGCGAGCTCGCCTGCCTTGTCCTCGGCGCTGATCTCCTCGGAGGCGTGCGCCTTCTTGCGCGCGTTCTCCAGGGCCACGGTCTCCTCGACCGGGTCCGGCGACCACGTGCTGCCGGCGACCGGGTGACCGGCCGAGCCGAGCTTGTTCATCTTCTTCGGCACCGACGCGCCCTGGTAGGCGAGCGGGAGCGGGTGACCGTGGTCGTCCACCGGGCCGAGCGGCTGGTGGATCTCGATGAACTCGCCGTGCGGCAGGCGCTTGATGATACCGGTCTCGACACCGTGCTCGAGCACCTCGCGGTCGCCGCGCTGCAGGCCGATGCAGATGCGGTAGGCGACGAAGTACGCGATCGGCGGCAGGATCAGCATGCCGATGCGGCCCATCCACGTCGTCAGGTTCAACGAGATGTCGAACTTGTACGCGAAGATGTCGTTGCCGCCCATGAGCAGCAGGACCATGAAGTACGTGATCGCCATCCAGCCGAGCGCGGTGCGGACGGGCACGTCACGCGGGCGCTGCAGCAGGTTGTGATGCGCGTAGTCCTTGGTCATCTTGCGCTCGATCCACGGGTAGACCGCCGCGATGCCGGTCAGCAGCGGCAGACCGAGGATGAACGGCAGGAACGGCGCCGGGATCGTGTAGTTGCCCAGGTAGAACTCCCACGCGGGCCAGATGCGGACCAGGCCGTCGGTCCAGCCCATGTACCAGTCCGGCTGCGAACCGGCGGACACCTGCGCGGGGTTGTACGGGCCGAAGTTCCAGATCGGGTTGATCTGGAAGACGCCACCCATGATCGCGATGACACCGACGACGATGGCGAAGAAGCCACCGCCCTTGGCCGCGAACACCGGCATGATGCGGACGCCGACGACGTTGGTCTCCTTGCGGCCCACGCCGGGGAACTGCGTGTGCTTCTGGTACCAGACCAGCGCGAGGTGCGCCGCGATCAGGCCGAGGATGATCGCCGGGATCAGCAGGATGTGCGCGGTGTAGAGCATCGGGATGATGTCCGTGCCGGGGAACTCCCCGCCGAACATCAGCCAGTTCAGCCACGTGCCGATGACCGGGAACGAGATCAGCAGCGCCGCCATGACGCGGAGACCGGTGCCGGAGAGCAGGTCGTCCGGCAGCGAGTAGCCGAGGAAGCCCTCGATCGCGCCGAGCATGAACAGCACGATGCCGATGACCCAGTTGATCTCACGCGGCTTGCGGAACGCGCCGGTGAAGAAGATCCGGAACATGTGCACGACGATCGCGGCCATGAACAGCAGCGCCGCCCAGTGGTGCACCTGGCGGACGAACAGACCACCGCGCGTCTCGAACGAGATGTCGAGGGTCGAGGCGAACGCACGCGACATCTCGATGCCGCGCAGGTTCTCGAACGCGCCGTTGTAGGTGACCTCGGTCATCGACGGGTCGAAGAACAACGCCAGGTACGTACCCGACAGCAACAGCACGATGAAGCTGTACAGCGCGATCTCACCGAGCAGGAACGACCAGTGCGTCGGGAAGACCTTGTTCAGCTGTTTGCGCAGGCCAGCGGCTGCGTGGTAGCGCTCGTCGGCAGCGTTGGCCGCCGCTCCGGCGACGCGCGCGGCCGCGTTGGCCGGCTTCGTCGGCGTGGTGATGGCACTCATGACTTCCGCTCCCAGAACGCCGGACCCACAGCCTCGATGAAGTCGCTGCGGGCAACCAAGTATCCCTCTTCGTCCACAGTGATAGGAAGCTGGGGAAGAGGACGGGTCGCCGGACCGAACCGCGGCTTGGCGTACTCGAACACGTCGAACTGCGACTGGTGGCACGGGCAGAGCAGCAGACCGGTCTGCTGCTCGAACAGCGAGGTCGGGCAACCCAGGTGCGTGCAGATCTTCGAGTACGCGTACAGGTCGCCGTAGTTGAAGTCTTCCTGGCCGGCGCGCTTGGTGATCGCCTGGTTCGGGCGCATGCGGATGAGCATGACCGGCGCGTCGGACCGCTTGAGGGCGGCGACCAGGGCTTCCTCGTTGTCGCGCTCCGACTCGCGGAACGGGAACACCGTCTCGAAGCCGCCCGGCTCGACGTCCTCGGGACGCACCAGGGAGACCTCGTGGAAGTTGCCGGTGTGGCGGCGGAGGTAGACCTTCTCGCCCTTCTCGGACTTCCAGCCGGTGTGCCACAGCGAGGCCTTGGTCTCGCTGTCGGAGTGCGGGTTCTTGATGAGCGCGCCCAGCGGGACGGCCGCCACGCCCAGACCCAGCACGCCGGCGCCGAGGCCCGCGGTGCGCTTGATCAGGCTGCGGCGCGCGATGCCGCTGCGCTCACCGGCGTCGGCGAGCTCGGCGACCAGCGTGGCGCGGTCGACCTCGGCCGACGCGCCGTCGTGACGCTGCTGCACCGCGAGCTCGTCCGGGATGAACTTCTTGGTGTAGAGCAGCGCGCCGACGCCCAGGCCCACCACCGACAGGCCCAGGAAGAGACCGATCAGCGGGTTGTAGAGCATGTGCAGCAGGTGGCCGTCGGTGTGCGGGGCCTCGTACTGCCACGGCCAGAACAGGAACACGCCGAGGAAGGCGAGCCCCGACAGCGCGGAGATCATGAACCACAGCGCGACGACCCGCTGAGCGCGACGCTCGGCGCGGGTGCCGGGGACCGGCCACTTCTCCTCGTAGTGGACGAGCTCGACGCCGTCCATCTTCGTGCCGAGCTTGACGAGGTCGTCCCGGCTCATCTCCGCGAGCTCTGCCTCGCTGGGCAGCTCGGTCGGCTTGTCGCCGCTCATGCCTTGGCTCCGATCCAGAGGGTCACGCCGATGAGCGCGGCGATACCCACGATGAACGCGATCAATCCCTCGGACACGGGTCCGAACCCGCCTAGGGGGTTACCGCCGGAGTTGTTGTTTCCGTCGGTGACCGACTTGACGTACGCGATGATGTCTTTCTTCTCTTCCGGCGTGAGCTGGCGCTCGCCGAACTTCGGCATGTTCTGCGGGCCGGTCAGCATCGCCGTGTAGATCTGCTCCTCGGCCACACCGTCGAGCGTCGGCGCGAACTTGCCGGACGACAGCGCACCGCCACGACCCGTGAAGTTGTGGCAGCTGGCGCAGTTGAGGCGGAAGAGCTCGCCACCGCGCGCCGGGTTGTCGCCGCGCAGGGCCTCACCGGTCTCGGAGGGCTTCTTCGGGCCCTCGCCACCGTTCGCGGTGATGTAGGCCATCAGCGCGTTGATCTGCTCCGGAGAGAGCTTCGCGGGCTTGCGGACGGCCTGCGCCTCCTGCCGCGCCATGGGCATGCGGCCGGAGGAAGTCTGGAAGTAGACCGCGGCGTCGCCGACGCCGATCAGGCTCGGCCCGCGGTCCTTGACGCCCTCGAGCGAGCTGCCGTGGCAGCTCAGGCAGGTGTTGAGGTAGATCTGCTCGCCCTGGCGGACCAGTGCGTCCTGCTGCTGTGCGTTGGCGGTCTGCGCCTGGGGCGCGAACGCGGCGAACAGCATGCCGGCACTCAGCAGGCCGAAGCCCAGCGCGAGCAGGCCGGCGACCCGGCGGCGCAGCTTCGTGCGGGCGCCGCGAGGGCGTTTCGTAGTGGTGGTCATGGTGTGCGGCAACCCTTGCTGTCAGTTCGGGAGCTCGTGGCTTTGCTGTGTGCTGACTAGGTCAGGGCACGATGTAGATGACGGCGAACAGGCCGATCCACACGACGTCGACGAAGTGCCAGTAGTACGACACGACGATCGCCGAGGTGGCCTGAGCCGGGGTGAACTTGCTGAGCTTCGTCCGGATCAACAGGTAGACGAACGCGATCAGACCACCGATGACGTGCAGGCCGTGGAAGCCGGTCGTCAGGTAGAAGACCGTGCCGTAGGCCGACGACGGGATGGTCGTTCCCTCGTGGACGAGGTGGTAGTACTCACCAGCCTGGCCGCCGACGAAGGTCGCGCCCATGATCAGCGTCACGATGTACCAGCGACGCAGACCGAAGACGTCACCCCGCTCGGCCGCGAACACGCCCCACTGGCACGTGAACGACGACGCCACGAGGATGATCGTGAAGAACGACGCATAGGGGACGTTGAGCTCAGTGGGCGGCGGAGGCCAATGCCCCGTGTCGTTCTGGGCCTTCACCGTGAAGAACATGGCGAAGAGGCCAGCGAAGAACATGAGCTCGCTGGACAGCCAGACGATCGTGCCGACGCTGACCATGTTCGGACGGTTCAGCGAGTGCACGCGCTGGCCGATTGAAGGCGCTGCCGTGGTCACGGGCAGCATTATTGCTTGCGCTATTTCCGTCCGCCCATCGGGTCCTGGGCGGATCATGGGTCGGCTGGGTCACACAGCGGGTGATCGCGAGGAGATCAACGGATGGGCTTGCTGAGCCGATTGCGGGACTTACTGCACCGACAGGACGAACCGGCGTTGTCGATCGGCGATCCGGCGCTCGTCGTGGTCGTCGAGGCGTTCGACATCGCGGAGGCCGATTCGGCCGCTTTGGCCCGTTCCCCGCAGTGGCGTGCGGGCGAGCTCGCGGTGCTGCGGCACCACGTCCGTATCCCCGCTGACCAGGTAGAACGCGCGCGTGAGCTGCTCGCGCCGGACGGCTGGGTGCTCGCCGCAGGTGATATATCGCATATCAGTCGTGTGCAGAAGCTGGATGCTCTGCACTGCGCCCAGGAACGGTCGCGGATGGCGTCGCTGGCTCAGCGGCTGGGCGGCGAAGCCCTGGGGTGGGACGCCCTTCAACCATCACCACCGCCCGCCCGATAGCATCGCGGCGACCTTGGTCACTTTTCTTCAGGACCGCAGTCGCAGCAGCAGCGGAGGATCGTGAGATGAGCACGCAGACCACGAAGATCCTGGTGTTCAGCCACCGGCCCGAGGTGCGTGAGACGATCATCACTGCCGTCGGCCGCCGTCCCGCGCCGGACCTGCCGCGCGTCGACTACGTCGAGGCCGGTGCGATCGCCGACGTCCTCTACGAGGTCGACAACGGCTCGATCGACCTGCTGATTCTCGACGGCGAGGCGCAGCCGACCGGCGGCATGGGCCTGTCGCGCCAGCTCAAGGACGAGATCACGAACTGCCCGCCGATCGTCGTCGCGGTGCGCCGCAAGGACGACCGCTGGCTCGCGACGTGGTCGCAGGCCGACGCGGTGCTCGTGCACCCGCTGGACCCGCTGGCCGCCGCCGAGACCGTGGCCGAGGTGCTGCGGGGCTCGGCTGTTCCTGTCGTCAAGGGCTGATCGGCCATGAGCCAGCGCACCTGGCCCTCGCTGCTCAACCGGCTGATCGACGGCGTCGACCTGACCGCCGACGACACCGCCTGGGGAATGGACCAGGTGATGTCGGGTGAGGCGACCCCGGCGCAGGTCGCGGCGTTCGTCGTCGCGTTGCGTGCCAAGGGCGAGACGCCGGAGGAGATCGACGGCCTCGCGACGATGATGCTGAACCACGCCCGCCGCTTCACCGTGGACGTGCGGGCGACGGACATCGTGGGCACCGGCGGCGATCATTCCGGCTCGGTGAACATTTCGACGATGGCCGCGATCGTCACGGCCGCCGCGGGCGTGCCCGTGGTGAAGCACGGCAACCGCGCGGCGTCGTCCCAGTGCGGCACGGCGGACGTGCTGGAGGCGCTGGGCGTCGCGATCGACCTGCCGCCTGAGGGCGTGCAGGCCACGGTGCGGGAACTGGGCATCGGCTTCTGCTTCGCCCCGGTGTTCCACCCGGGATTCCGGCACGCGGGCCCGGTGCGCCGCGAGATCGGCATCCCGACATCGTTCAACCTGCTCGGCCCGCTGACGAACCCGGCACAGCCCACCGTCGGCCTGATCGGCTGCGCGAGGGCCGCCGCGGCGCCGCTGATCGCCGGTGTGTTCGCCCGGCGCCGCAACACCGCGCTGGTGGTGCGGGGCGACGACGGCCTCGACGAGATCACCACGACCACGACGACGTCGGCCTGGCTCGCCCAGGACGGTGTCGTGCGCACGGCGACCATCGACCCTGCCCTGCTCGGGGTGAAGCCCGCACGCGAGGAGGACCTGAAGGGCGGCGACGCGTCCGTCAACGCTCAGGTGGTCCGCGACCTGGTGGCAGGCAAGACGGGTTCGGTGCGGGACGCGGTGCTCGTGAACGCCGCCGGTGCGATCGCGGCGCACGGCGGATTCTCCGACGACCTGAACGCCGACCTGGCGGCCGCGCTGAGCCGTGCGGCGGACGCCGTCGACTCGGGCGCGGCGGCGACGCTGCTGAGTCGCTGGGTGGAGCTCTCCACGGCCCTGAAGGGCTAGTTCGGTCACGCGCCGTCCCCGGCGCGTGACCCTTCTCGCACGGAAGCCGCATCGGTGTAGCCCGAGCGAGTGACCGGCCGGAGATGCGCACCACGTGGTAACGCGTCGGCAATCGCCACCTGGAATGCTGGAGGCATGGTCCTCTACCCGGTGATGAAGCATGTCGTCGCACGCGCAGCCCGTCTCGTTTACCGCCCGGTGGTCGACGGTCTGGAGAACATCCCCACCGACGGCCCCGTCATCCTGGCTGCGAACCACCTCAGCTTCATCGACAGCGTCGTGATCCCCATGGTCGTGCCGCGGCGCGTGTCGTTCCTCGCGAAGGCGGAGTACTTCACCGGTACCGGGGTGAAGGGTTCGCTGTCCCGCTGGTTCTTCTCGTCGCTCGGGCACGTGCCGGTGCACCGCGGCAAGGGCCGCGACGCGCGCGCCGCGCTCGACACCGCCGCCGAGATCCTCGGGCGCGGTGAGGCCTTCGCGATCTACCCGGAGGGCACCCGCTCGCTCGACGGCATGCTGCACCGCGGCCGCACCGGTGTGGCCCGCATGGCCCTCGAGTCCGGGGCGCCGGTCGTGCCGGTGGGCATCATCGGCACGGACAAGGTGCAGCCCGTGGGCAGCAAGATCCCGAAGATCGTCCCCGTGACGGTCCGTTTCGGCGAGCCGCTCGACTTCAGCCGCTACGACGGCATGCAGGAGTCGCTGCCGGTGCTGCGCAGCGTCACCGACGAGATCATCTACCGCATCCTGGACCTGAGCGGCCAGGAGTACGTCGACGCGTACCAGAAGACCCCGGTCGCGGCGTAGCGCCTCTGCGACGCTCTCAGGACCTGCAAAGGGCCCTTCCTGCCACCACGCGTGGCGGGGAGGGCTCTTTCGCGTGATATATGACATGCGAGATGCGATATATCGGATATCGGATATCGGATACGACACATCGCATATGGGATCTCCGGCGCGCGCGGAGGGTCGGACGCGTTGGCCGGAGATATCCAGTATGCGATGTATCACAGGTGGGATATCGGCCCGGACAACCGCGGAAACGCCTGAGGCCCCCTCCGTGACGGAGAGGGCCTCAGACGCGAGCTATATCCGATATACCGGATATCAGTCGTGGTTGGGTCCGGTGTGGTACTCGAACACCAGGCCGCCGACCATGACCAGCACCAGGATGATGGCGACCACGAGCAGCCACACGTGCCAGAACGCCACCGCGACACCGGCGGTCGCCGCCGCGGCCGCGAGGCCGACCGGCCAGTACGAGCCCGGGCTGAAGAAGCCCAGCTCACCGGCGCCGTCGGAGACCTCGGCCTCGGGGTTGTCCTCCGGCCGCACCTCGATGCGACGGGCCACGAACCGGAAGTAGGTGCCGGAGATGAGGGCCAGGCCGCCGGTCAGCGCGAGCGCCACCGTACCGGTGGGCTCGACGTGGCCGGTCGCCGCGTGCGTCCAAAAGCCGTAGACGATGGCCATGAAGAACGAGAAGGCCATCACCAGGTCGAATACGCGAGCTTCGATCTTCATCGCGGGGCGTGTCCCTACTTCTGACCCGCGCCGGAGGCCTCACGGGCCTTCCGGTCGGTGTTGAACGGGGTGGTCGTGGTGGCCAGCGGCGCGCACAGCTCACCGCAGTTCACCTGCGAAAGCGCCTCGGCCGTGGTGTACGGCTTGCCCGTCTTGGAGTTGATCTCCTTGCGGAGCTCGATGTACTTGTCGAAGTCGGCCTCGTCCAGGGCGCGGACCTCGAAGTTCATCACCGCGTGGTAGGAGCCGCACAGTTCGGCGCAACGGCCGACGAACGCACCGGGACGGTCGATCTGGTCGATCTGGAAGACGTTGTCCTGGTTGTTCTTCTCCGGCATCGGGAAGACGTCGCGCTTGAAGTGGAACTCCGGCACGAAGAACGAGTGGATGACGTCGGTCGAGCGCAGCTTGAACTGGATGCGCTTGTGAGCCGGCAGCACCATGATCGGGATCTCACCCGACGTGCCGACCGTGCTGACGACCTTGCCGTCCTCGGTCTTGTGGTCCGGGTACTGGAACTCCCAGTTCCACTGGAACGCGATCACGTCGACGTTGACGTCGGGCTTGCCCGACTTGTCCGTGACGTAGTTCTGCGTGATGGCGGTGAAGTAGAAAAGCACCGCCACGATCACCGTCGGCACGACGATGAGCACGATCTCCAGCGGGAGGTTGTACGCCGTCTGACGCGGCAGCTCTTCCGACTTCTTGCGGTGGAAGACCACCGACCACAGGATCAGGCCCCACACGATGACGCCGACGACGAGCGCGGCGATCACGGACCAGGTCCAGAGCTCGCGCATCCTCTCGGCCTGCGGCGTGACGGCCACCGGCCAGCCGAAGCGCAGCACCTCGTCCGTGGAGCAACCGGTGGCCCCGATACCGACCAGGCCGACCAGCCCGGCGGTCTTCGCCAGCCGGGATGCCCTGGTGCCCTCCTTCAGGCCCACTGCTCGCCCGCCTCCTCGTTCACAACAACTGGCCATGCCAACGGATCAAGCGGGAGCGTAGCCCAGCGCAACCGCGCTCACCCCTTGGGGGCACCGCCCTTGCGGTGCAGTTTCGGTCACACAGAGCCGCTTCGGCATACTGGGGCCTTCCCCGTCGTGATTCTGAGAGGTGCGAGAGCCTTGTGCGGCCTGGCAGGACTGGTATGCCCTAGCGAGAACGAGGCCGAATCCGCCCGCCCGGCTGTGGAGGCCGCGCTGCGCTGCATGCGGCACCGCGGGCCGGACGAGAGCGGCACCCGGCGGGTCGACGAGGTCGTGTTCGGCTTCAACCGCCTCGCCATCATCGACATCGAGCACTCCCACCAGCCCCTGACCTGGGGTCCGCCGGAGTCGCCGAACCGCTACACGATCAACTTCAACGGCGAGATCTACAACTACCTGGAGCTGCGCGCCGAGCTCACCGAGAAGTACGGCGCCGTCTTCCACACCGACGGCGACACCGAGACGATCGTCGCCGCGTACCACTACTTCGGTCCCGCGGCGATCACGAAGCTGCGCGGCATGTTCGCCTTCATCATCTGGGACGCCGAGCGCCGGATCCTGTTCGGCGGCCGCGACCCATTCGGCATCAAGCCGCTGTACTACGCGAAGGGCGCCGCCGGCGTCGCGTTCTCCAGCGAGAAGAAGATCCTGCTGGAGATCGCCCCCACGCTCGGCATCGAGCCGAAGATGAACGTCAAGGGCCTGCAGCACTACCTCACGCTGCAGTACGTGCCCGAGCCCTCCTCGCTGCACGACTCGATCTTCCGCGTGGAGTCCGGCCACTCGTTCACGCTGGTGCCGGGCGAGGCGCCGGTGTTCGAGCGCTACTTCCCCGCGAATTTCAGGGTGCGCACGGTCCGCAGCGAGGCGGAGGCGGACGCGCTGTACGACGAGATCACGGCGGCGCTGCGCGACTCGGTCGCCAAGCACATGCGCGCGGACGTGACGGTCGGCTCGTTCCTGTCCGGCGGCATCGACTCGACGGTGGTCGCTGCGCTCGCCAAGGAGCACAACCCGGACCTGATCACGTTCACGACGGGCTTCGAGCGTCAGGGCTTCTCCGAGGTCGACGTCGCGGCGGAGTCGGCGGCGCTGATCGGTGTGAAGCACGTCGTCCGCACGGTGAGCGCGCAGGAGATGATGGACTCCCTGCCGCTGATCACCTGGTACCTGGACGACCCGGTGGCCGACCCGGCGCTGGTGCCGTTGTGGTTCATCGCGCGTGAGGCGCGTCAGCACGTGAAGGTCGTCCTGTCCGGTGAGGGCGCGGACGAGCTGTTCGGCGGCTACACGATCTACCGCGAGCCGCTGTCGCTGGCGGCGTTCGAGAAGGTGCCCGGCGCGCTGCGCAAGGCGATGGGCAAGGTCTCCACGAAGATCCCGCAGGGCGTGCGCGGAAAGGACCTGCTGCGTCGTGGCGCGCTCACGCTGGAGGAGCGCTACTACGGCAACGCCCGGATCTTCCTCGATCCGCAGCTGCGCGAGGTGCTGCGGACGTACGACCCCAACGTCTCGCACATGAACGTCACGGCCCAGCCGTATCGCGAGTCGCAGCACTGGGACCCGGTCACACGCATGCAGCACGTCGACCTGTTCACGTGGCTGCGCGGCGACATCCTGGTCAAGGCCGACAAGATGACCATGGCGAACTCGCTGGAGCTGCGCGTCCCGTTCCTGGACCCGGAGGTCTTCAAGATCGCTTCGCAGATCCCGAGTGAGCTGAAGATCACGAAGGACACCACGAAGTTCGCCCTGCGCAAGGCGATCCGCGACATCGTGCCCGCGCACGTGCTGAACCGCCGCAAGCTCGGCTTCCCCGTGCCGATCCGGCACTGGCTCAAGGACGAGATGCACGACTGGGCCGTCGACATCGTGCGCGACTCGCAGACCGACCAGTACCTCGACAAGCACGCGGTGCTGCGCCTGATCGAGGAGCACCGCTCGGGGATCATCGACCACAGCCGCCGCATCTGGGCGCTGCTGGTGTTCATGATCTGGCACGGCATCTTCGTCGAAGGCCGCATCAAGCCGGAGATTCCGGAGCCGCACTACCCCGTCAAGCTCTGATGGAAGGGCCCCTCTCCGGAGGGGCCCTTTTCAGTCACCTGCGGCCTTGCGCGCTACACATCGCATACGAGCTGACGACGGTCTCGGGCGACGCCATCAGCGCCAGATACCGGTCGAACTCGTCATCGGACAACGGCAGCTTCGCGCGCACCTGACGTGCGCTGGTGGCGAGCAGCCGGCAGCCGGGTGAGCCGCCCTCCCACTCCTGCACCTCGCGGGAGCCACTCACGTCGTGCAGACCGGTGTCGAGCAACGCCTTCTCGATGCGCGCTCCCCCACGCCAGCTCCGCGCCCGCCTGTTGGAGCAGCGTCAGCAGGGCGTTCTTCACCCGCATGATCAGCTTCGCGTCGTCGGGGGCGGCTTTGAGCACTTCGAGCGGCAGGCAGTCGAACTCGTCGAGCACGAGCCAGCCGCCGGGACGCAACGAGTCGCGCAGCTTGCGCAGGACGGCGTCGCGGGCGGGGAGGTAGAAGAGCACCAGGCGGGCATGGACCAGGTCGTACGCATTGCCGGGCAATATATTGGATACCACGTCGTGTTCGAGGAGGACGGTGACGTTGTCGCGTTCCTCGAGCCGTGAGATGTCCAGGTCGGTGACTGTCACATGCCCGGACGGCGCGACGACGTCGGCGAGCCAGTTCGCCACCGATCCCCCGCCACCGCCGACCTCCAGGCAGCGCCAGCCGTCCGTGACGCCGAGCCGCTCGACGCGGGCGAACGTGCCCGCGTCGAGCAGGGAGCTCAGCGCGTCGAACTGCGAATCGAGCAACTCACCGGTGTCGCCGAACAGGTACGTCCCCATTGTCCGATCATGGCAGGACCGGGGCGATCTCCTCAGCGGCTTCGTCACCAAAGGCACCACGAATGCGGGCGAGCGCCGACTCCCGGTCCAGCACCCACTCCTGCGTTCCGACGGTCTCGAGCACCTCGACGGCGATCAGCGAACCGAGCTGAGCAGCGCGCTCGATGCTCAGGCCCGAGGTCGTGCCGGCGAGGAAGCCCGCGCGGAAGCCGTCGCCGACACCGGTCGGGTCCGTCTTCGCGACCTCGGCGACCGCGGGGACGTGCAGCGAGAAGCCGTCCTTGTCGACGATCTCGACGCCCTTGGCGCCGAGCGTGGTGACGCGCTTGCCGACACGAGCGAGGACGTCGGCCTCGCTGAAGCCGGTCTTCTGCAGCAGCAGCTCCCACTCGTAGTCGTTGCTGAAGAGGTACTCGGCGCCCTCGATGAACGCCCGCGCCTGGTCGCCGTCCATGCGGGCGAGCTGCTGCGACGGGTCGACGGCGAACCGGTAGCCGCGCTGACGGCACTCCTCGGCGTGCCGGAGCATGGCGGCGGGGTCGTCGGGGCTGATGACGACGAGCTCGAGGTTCTCGACGCGGCTCGCGATCGGCGCCAGCTCGATGTTGCGCGCCTCGGCCATCGCACCGGCGTAGAAGGAGGCGATCTGGCACATGTCGTCGTCCGTTGTGCAGACGAACCGCGCGGTGTGCGCGACCTCGGATACGTACACGCCGGACGTGTCGACGCCGTGCCGCTCGAGCCACGAGCGGTAGTCGTCGAAGTCCTTGCCGACGGCGCCCACGAGCACCGGACGCACCCCGAGGACACCGAGGCCGAACGCGATGTTCGCGCCGATGCCACCGCGGCGGACCACGAGGTCGTCGACCAGGAAGCTCAGTGACACACGGTCGAGACGCTCCGCGACCAGCTGGTCCGCGAAACGACCCGGAAAGTGCATCAGATGGTCGGTCGCGATGCTGCCGCACACGGCTACCGGCACGTCGGCTCTCCCATTCCCTTGTTGCGCTACGTGACAACCCACCCGGATGAGTGCAGCTGTGAAGACTACCGTTTGGTAGGGCTACCGCAGGTCAGACCGCCGACATACGGTCGGGACGTGACGATCCCCGAGGCAACCACGATGAGTGAGCTGATCGACGACTGCGCGCAGCTCCCCTTCGCTCTGACGCACCCCGAGCACCCCCTTCCGGCGCCTCGCGCGGCCGCTCCCTGGCAGGTCGACGATCAGTGCACCCGCCAGGTCGAAGGCCTGACCGAGTACGGAGCCTGACAGCCGGAACTTGACGGACTCCTGAGCGGCACTTCCGCCAGGTACTTTCCTCTGGCACAGCGCGAGGCCGCGTTCCCGTCGGTGCGGGAACGCGGCCTCGCGCGTGGTTCGCCTTAGTGGAACGAGTCGCCGCAGGCGCACGACCCGCCGGCGTTCGGGTTGTCGATCGTGAAGCCCTGCTTCTCGATCGTGTCCACGAAGTCGATGACAGCGCCTTCGACGTACGGGGCGCTCATCCGGTCAACGGCGACCTTCATGCCGTTGAAGTCGCGGAACGCGTCACCGTCGAGCGTGCGCTCGTCGAAGAACAGCTGGTACCGCAGACCCGCGCAACCACCGGGCTGGACGGCGATGCGCAGGTGCATGTCGTCGCGGCCCTCCTGGTCGAGCAGCGCCTTGGCCTTGACGGAGGCGGCGTCGGTCAGCGTCACGCCGTGGGTGGGCGCCTCGGAGGTCGAAGCTGCATCCTGAGCGGTCGTCATGGCACTCCTAAGAGGTCCTTGCGGGCGGTTCGCCCATCAACAACACGGGCGTCTCCCGCTTTGTTCCACTTCCATGGTCCCACAGCGAGCACCCATGTCGAACGTCACGTGGACCACCACGCACTCCCCAACCAATATATCAGTCGCGCTCCAACAGGCCTCGTCGTCGCTCTAACGCGACCACTGCCGCGCCACATGCCGCGCCGTTGCAATGAGACTTTTGCGGGCGTCCGCAATCGACTTTTGCACAGAGCCGACGTGGTCGGACACCGAGTAGGCCTCCTGGACGCCGGCGGCGGCCATCTCGCGGCGGCCGACGGCGACCTGGCCCGCGATGGCGATGCACGGGATGCCGCGTTCGGCGGCGCCGGCGGCTACGGCGGTGATGAGCTTGCCGCGGAGTGACTGCCAGTCGAAGCTGCCCTCACCGGTGATCACGACATCGGCGGCGTCGAGGGCGGCGTCGAGGCCGGTCAGTTCGCGGACGAGGCCCGCGCCCGACGTCACCGTGGCGCCGAGAGACAGGAGGGCGGCACCCAGACCGCCGGCGGCTCCGGCGCCCGGTATGTCGGATACGGGCTTGAGGACGTCCATCGCGGCGAGCTTGACCTCGAGGCGTTCTACGGCTTCCGGGGACGCGCCCTTTTGCGGGCCGAAGGTGTGCGCGGCGCCGTGCGGGCCGAGGAGCGGGTTTTCGACGTCGGACGCGGCGACGAGCGATATATCAGTGAGCGAGACGCCGGCGTCGGACAGAGCGGCGAGCATTCCGGCGCCGCCGTCGGTCGTGCCGGAGCCTCCCAGCCCAACCGTGATGACATCGTTGTCATCCGCCGCTGCCGCGATGAGCTCGCCGACGCCGCGGGTAGTGGCCGTCTCGCAGGATTCCGGACGGAGTTCCGCCGGGATGAGGTGGAGGCCGCACGCCTCGGCGGACTCGATGTACGCGGTCCGCACGCCGTCGGCCGACACGCTGAGCCAGCGGGCCTCCACGGGCTTGCCGAGCGGGCCGGTGACGTCGATATATCGGATATCGGCTGGCACGCCGGCAGCCGACATCGCAGCGTGCAGGACGTCCACGAAACCGGGGCCTCCGTCGGCCAGTGGGCGTTGGGTGATGGCGTCGTCTGGTTTGGCCTCGCGCCAGCCGGTGGCGATGGCGTCGGCGGCCTCACGGGCGGTCAGGGTGCCGCCGAAGCAGTCCGGAGCGATGAGTACGCGCACCTCGCGAAAGGTACAGAAGAACCCCTGTCCTACCCTTGTGCCGTGAGGTTCCTGCGTCGCAACTCCGACACCACTGCCGAAGCTCCCGAGTCGGGAGCCGAGCTCGCCGAGCCGCTCGAGAAGGCGCGCAGCGCGGGCAAGGGCAGGCCGACGCCGAAGCGGCGTGAGGCGCAGGGCAGGCGCAGCGGTCCGGTTCCGCCGCCTCCCCGCACGCAGCGCGAGGCGTTCAAGCGCATGCGCGGCAACAAGGTGAGCAAGGAAGAGCGCCGTGCCGCGGCCGTCGAGCGTCGTCAGCGCATGATGGCGGGCGACGACAAGTACCTGCTGCCGCGCGACCGCGGACCGGTCAAGGCGTACATCCGCGACCTGGTCGACTCGCGCCGCAACCTCATGGGCCTGTTCATGCCGCTCGCGATCCTGGTGTTCGTGGCGCTGCTGACGCCGTCGCTCGCCGTGCAGCAATACGCGACGATGGCGACGACGTTTGTGCTGATCGTGATGGTCATCGAGGGTCTCGTCCTCGGCCGGATCATCACGAAGAGGGTTCGGGCGAAGTTCCCGAACGAGCCGATCAAGGGCATCTCGATCGGCTGGTACTCGTTCATCCGCGCGAGCCAGCTGCGTCGCCTGCGGGTCCCGAAGCCGCGCGTGAAGCCCGGCGACACTGTCAAGTAAAACAGGCAGGTACGTGCGCGAGAAGCAGCGCAAGCTTCAGCTGCCGGAGAAGCTGCGGTGGAGCCACAACGAGTGGTACCGCCGCTGGCTGCTCCGGCAGTTGCCGTCTCAGGTCGGGTCCGCGCTCGACGTTGGCTGCGGACTGGGTGACCTGGCGCGGTCGATCAACGCCGAAGAGGTCACCGCGATCGACGCCAGCGCGCGCATGATCGAGCGTGCGCGGGCGACCAGCGATGATGTCCGATGGATTCACGGTGACGTGCTCACGCAGGAGCTGGGCCGCTACGACGTCGTCACGGCCGAGGCGAGCCTGCACCACCTGCCGTTGCGCGAGGGCCTCACCAGGCTCGCCGAACTGACCAAGCCCGGCGGGCTGCTGATCGTCATCGGGCTGTACAAGATGGCGACGCCCGCCGACCGGGCGATGGAGCTCGTGACGTTGCCCGCGAACGCGCTCGTCGGACTGGCGAAGGCCCTCAACGGCACCGGCGGCAAGCCCCACGACGCGGAGATGCCGGTGGTGATGACGGCGCCGGCGTTGCCGGAGATCCGCGCGGTGGCAGCCGAGATCACGCCTGGCGCACGCATCCGCAGGCACGTGTTCTGGCGGTATTCGCTGGTCTGGCGGGCACCGAAGTTCATTAGCAGTACGAACGATTTCGGTTTAAGCTCCGATGTATGAAGTTCCGTCGACTCGGCCGCAGCGGCCTGTCCATCAGCGAGATCTCGTACGGCAACTGGCTCACCCACGGGTCGCAGGTTGAGGAAGAGCAGGCGCACGCCTGCGTGAAGGCGGCGCTCGAGTCGGGAATCACGACCTTCGACACCGCCGACGTCTACGCCAACACGGCCGCGGAGTCGGTGCTCGGCCGCGCGCTCAAGGGTGAGCGGCGCGAGTCGCTGGAGATCCTGACGAAGGTCTACTGGCCGACCGGTCCCGGCGGCCCCAACGACCGCGGGCTCGGCCGCAAGCACATCATGGAGTCGGCCAACGCGTCGCTGAAGCGCCTGCAGACCGACTACGTCGACCTCTACCAGGCCCACCGGTTCGACTACAGCGTGCCGCTGGAAGAGACGATGCTGGCGTTCGCCGACCTCGTCCGCCAGGGCAAGGTCCTCTACGTCGGTGTGTCCGAGTGGACCGCCGAGCAGATCACCCGCGGTGCCGCGCTGGCGCGTGAGCTGCAGATCCCGTTCGTGTCGCACCAGCCGCAGTACTCGATGCTGTGGCGCGTCATCGAGCCGCAGGTCATTCCGGCCTGTGAGCGCGAGGGTCTGAGCCAGATCGTCTTCTCCCCGGTCGCGCAGGGCATCCTGACCGGCAAGTACCTGCCGGGAGCCGACGTGCCCGAGGGCTCGCGTCTCGCCGACGCGCGCGGGTCGCAGATGATCGCGCGCTGGATGCGTGACGACGTGCTGAACGCCGTGCAGCAGCTCAAGCCGATCGCCGAGGAAGCCGGCGTCACGATGGCGCAGCTCGCGGTCGCGTGGGTGCTGAAGAACCCGAACGTCGCGTCCGCGATCATCGGCGCGTCACGTCCGGAGCAGGTCTACGAGAACGTCAAGGCCATCGACGTCGAGCTCGACGACGACGTGCTCAAGCAGATCGACACGGTTCTCGAAGGCGTCATCACCGACGACCCGAGGCTGACCGCCCAGGGTTAGTTGACCGGGTGGAGGCTCATCGGGCCGTACACCTCGGATTCCGAGCGCAGCAGCGTGACCTGCTCGACCCCGGCGTCGAGCAGGTCACGCCACTCGGCGCTGAACCACTCCTCCGCCTCCGTCTGGTCGGCGAACGCCACGTCCGGGCCCGCGACGTCGCG
Source organism: Lentzea nigeriaca (assembly GCF_016907955.1). Lineage (GTDB taxonomy): Bacteria > Actinomycetota > Actinomycetes > Mycobacteriales > Pseudonocardiaceae > Lentzea > Lentzea nigeriaca. The sequence goes on from NZ_JAFBCX010000009.1 coordinate 221,915, forward strand.
GCCTTGTGCATCCTGGTAGCGCCAGCGGAACTCCATGGACGAAGGCTAACTCTTGTCATCTCGCACGCTCGTGCTCGGCGGAGCGCGTTCAGGCAAGTCAGCGCACGCGGAAGGCCTGCTCACCGACGCGGCCGTGACTTACGTCGCAACCGCGCGCAGGTACCCCGGCGACCCGGACTGGGACGCGCGCATCGCTCTGCACGTCGCGCGCCGTCCGTCCACCTGGCACACGGTCGAGGCACCGGCGCCACCCGACCTGCCCGCGCTGCTCACCGCGACGCAGTACGAGGACCCGCCGATCCTGGTCGACGACCTGTCGACGTGGCTGGTCGGCGTGCTCGACGACGCCGACGCGTGGGAAGGCCACGGTGCGGACTTGATCGAACGCTACGTGGACGAGCTGGTGCGTTCAGTAGCGATGTGTCGAACGCGACTCGTGCTGGTGACCGCGGAGGTCGGCCTCGGGGTTGTTCCGTCGACGCGCTCAGGCAGACTCTTCCGCGATCACCTCGGTGCGCTCAACGCGCGCATCGCCGAGGTGTGCGACGAGGTAATGCTGCTCGTCGCGGGCATCCCGTTGAGACTGCGTTAAGGAGCGACCTGGTGAGCACCGAGTTCCCGCCGGTTGAACCGCCGGACGAGACAGTTCTGCGCGAGGCCGAGGCCCGGCACGCGGTGCTGACCAAGCCGGTCGGCTCGCTCGGCCGGCTCGAGGAGCTGGGCAACTGGATCGCGGCGTGCCAGGGCGTCGTGCCGCCGAAGCCGTTCGTGCGGCCGCGCGTCGTCGTGTTCGCCGGCGATCACGGCGTGACGGCTCAGGGCGTGTCGGCGTACCCGAGCGAGGTGACCGGCCAGATGGTCGCGAACTTCCTCACGGGCGGCGCTGCGGTGAACGTGCTCGCGCAGGTCGCGGGCGCCACGGTGCGCGTGGTCGACATGGCCGTCGACGCCGACACCCCGGACGCGGTCAGCACGCACAAGGTGCGGCGCTCGTCCGGGTCGATCGACCGCGAGGACGCGCTCACCCGCGAGGAGTGTGAACGCGCGATCGCCGCCGGGCGCGCCATCGCCGACGAGGAGGTCGACGCGGGCGCCGACGTGCTGGTCGCCGGCGACATGGGCATCGGCAACACGACGCCGTCCGCCGTGCTGATCGCGTCGCTGACGGGGTCGGAGCCGGTCGCGGTCGTCGGCCGCGGCACGGGCATCGACGACCAGGCGTGGATGCGCAAGACGGCGGCGATCCGGGACGCACTGCGCCGGGCGCGCCTGGTGATCAGCGACCCGATCGCGTTGCTCGCCACGGCCGGTGGTGCCGACCTCGCCGCGATGGCCGGGTTCCTGGCGCAGGCCGCGGTGCGACGGACTCCTGTTGTGCTCGACGGCGTCGTCGTCGGTGCGGCGGCTGTCGTCGCCGAGGAGCTGGCGCCGGGTGCGCGTGAGTGGTGGGTCGCCGGGCACCAGTCGGCCGAGCCCGCGCACGCGATCGCGCTCGGGCACCTCAACCTGAAGCCGCTGCTCGAGTTCGAGATGCGGCTCGGCGAGGGGTCCGGTGCCGTGGCGGCGCTGCCGTTGCTGATCTCGGCGGTGAAGGTGCTCGCGGAGATGGCGACGTTCAAGAGCGCCGGCGTCACGAACAAGGAATGAAGCTCGCGTTCTCCTGGCTGACCGTCTTGCCGTTGCGTGTCGACGACGTCGACGTCAAAGCGGCAGGACGGGCCATTGCATGCACGCCCGTTGTCGGCGTGGCGCTCGGCGCGTTCGTAGTCGGCGTGCTCAAGCTGCTTGCGATATCCAATATATCGGCGTTGGTGGCCGGGTTTTTGGTCGTCGGCGTCGTCGCTCTTGCAACGCGGGGCATGCACCTCGACGGGCTCGCCGACACCGCCGACGGGCTCGGTTGCTACGGACCGCCGGAGCGCGCGCTCCAGGTCATGAAGGACGGCGGCGCCGGGCCGTTCGGTGTCGTCACGCTGATCGTCGTGCTGGGAGCGCAGGCCGCTGCGCTCCCCCACGCTCGGTGGGGCGTCGTCGTGCTGGCGTTCGCGGCGAGCCGGGCCGCGTTCGGGATCTGCTGCATGCGTGGCGTGCCCGCCGCACGACCTGAGGGGCTTGGTGCGCTTGTTGCGGGCACACAGCATCCGATGGTGGTCGCCGGGACCTGGGTGGTTCTTGCCGCCGCGGCTGTTCCGCTCGGCTGGCGGGCGGTCGTCGCCGTCGTCGTGGCGGCCGCGCTGGTGTGGTTGCTCGTGAAGCACACCGGAAAGCGTTTCGGCGGCATCACCGGTGATGTGCTCGGTGCTGCCGCCGAAATCGCGCTTCTGGCCGTTCTGGTGATCGCCTAGCCCAGGAGCCCTACGAGTGCAGGACGGTCATCCAGCCGTGGGTGTCGGCGACGTGGCCGTGCTGGATGCCGGTCAAGCGCTCGCGCAGCTTCATCGTCACCGCGCCGGAGCCACCGTCGCCGATCGTGAACTCGCCGCCCGCGTGCTTGACGTGGCCGACCGGCGTGATGACCGCGGCCGTGCCGCAGGCGAACACCTCGGTGAGCTCACCGGAAGCGTTGGCCTTCTCCCACTCGTCCGTCGAGATGCGACGCTCCTCAACGGACAGTCCGAGGTCGGAAGCCAGCTGCAGCAACGAGCTCCGGGTGATGCCGGGCAGCAGCGTGCCGGTCAGCTCCGGGGTGACGACCTTGTCGCCGAAGACGAAGAACAAGTTCATGCCGCCCATCTCCTCGACCCAGCGGCGTTCCACCGCGTCGAGCCAGACGACCTGGTCGCAGCCCTTCTCTGCGGCCTGCGCCTGCGCCACGAGGGACGCGGCGTAGTTGCCGGCGAACTTGGCGGCGCCGGTGCCACCGGGGGCGGCGCGGACGTACTCGGTCGAGAGCCACACGCTCACCGGGCGGATTCCACCCGTGAAGTAGGAGCCCGCGGGGGAGGCGATCAGCACGTAGATGTACTCGGACGCGGGTCGCACGCCGAGGCCGGCTTCCGTGGAGAACATGAACGGCCGCAGGTAGAGCGACTCCTCCTCGGCCGTCGGCACCCAGCGGCTGTCGACCGCGAGGATCTGCCGGACGGACTCCAGGAAGAGCTCGTCGGGAAGTTCGGGCATCGCCATGCGGCGGGCCGAGGCGCGGAAGCGCTCGGCGTTGGCCGCGGGGCGGAAGGACGCGATCGAACCGTCGGGCTGGCGGTAGGCCTTGAGCCCTTCGAAGATCGCTTGGCCGTAGTGCAGCACCATTGCCGCGGGGTCGAGTGAGAGGGAGCTGTAGGGGCCGACTTCAGCGTCGTGCCAGCCCTTCTCGCGGTTCCAGCGGATCGTCACCATGTGGTCGGTGAAGTGCTGCCCGAAGCCCGGCTTGGCAAGTACCTCCGCTACGCGCTCCGGGGTCGCCGGGTGCGGGTGGGGAGTCCGGGTGAAAGGCAACTCGCTCGTCATGTGAGCACGGTAACCCGCTGGTCGGGATACAGAAAATCGTCTTCTCAAAACTCGGACGTCCTACTAAGTCAGGCTCTATAGAGTGGCCCGCCATGACCAAGGAAGAAGGATCTTCGTTAGGGGCCGACGTCCGCACTGTCGCGCAGGCCGCGCTGCTCGTCCTCGGCACCGGCGTGACGGTTCTGGACGGCTGGATGCTCGGTGGCGTCGGGGGCGTCGTCGGCGCGGTGATCGCCGCCGTGATCTTCCTGTTCTGCTACTACTCCATCGCGAAGGGCAGCGAGGCGAACAACGGCCGCATCATCGGGCTTGCGGTGTGTGTTGGCGTGACGCTGCTCGTCTTCCTCTCAGTGTGGCTGTCAAACCGATGAGTCCCGTGCCCGCGCCCAGCCCCGCGACGGAGATGAGCAGCGCGGGCACCGGCGTGCTCATCGCGAGCAGCACCGAGAGCCCGAGGCCGAGGCAGGCCGTGCGCATCGGCCACGTGCGGTCGTTCTGTAGCAACACGCGCGCCGACGCGTTCGTGAAAGCGTAGAAGAAGAGCGTCGCGCACGCGGCCACGCCCAGTGCGATCGCCATCGGCAGAAGCGTGGCGAGCGCGGAACCGGCGACGACGGTGAGCGTGAGCACGACAGGCTTGAGGCGGGCAGGCAGGTCGCCCTCCTCCACGAGTCCGGTGAGCGTGCGGTGTGCGGACAGCAGAACGAAGTGCAGTGCGGCCACTCCGGCCACCGCCGCGGCGATCTGCACGAGCGGCACCAACGCGGACGCGTCCGCCGCGACGAGCGCGTCTCGCAGCGGCGCCGGTGACAACGCGAGGCGCGCGCTGCCGAGTTGGCGAAGCACACCGGCGCCCACGGCCAGATAGACCACGAACGACAGTCCGATGAGGACGGGAATCGCGATCCTCAGCACGGACGCCGAGTGCGGCCGCTCGCCGCGGTGAGGCGCGGTGATGCGTTCGAAACCCGCGAACGCCATGAACATCAAGCCCGCCACGCCGACGAGTTCGTTGGCCGTGCCCGTCTCCCCCGCCGACGGCACCGGCTGGATCGAGAAGCTCGACGCGATGACCAGCGCGAGCACACCGAGGACCACGAGCGACACCAGCGCACTGACACCGGCGGTGAAGCGGAACCCGACTGCGCCGAGCAGCGCCGTTCCGACGAGGAGGGCGAACGCGCCGATCACCGGCTGGCCCGGCACCACGTACGCGCCGAACATCAGCGCCACCACCGCCGCCATCGCGCACCGGCCGAGCAGGTGGGCGCTCGCTGTCATCCGTGCGGGCCACACACCGAGCTGCGCGCGCACATATCCGTAACCGCCGCCGACGTCCGGGTAGGCCCGTGACTGGTCAGCGGTCGAGAAGGCCGAGCACAGGGCGGCGAACGCGGAGATGGCCAGCGCAGGGAGCGTCCACCAGCCCGCAAGGCCTGCGGCTGGGGCGAATCCGGCGAAGACCCCCGCTCCGAGCACCGCGGGAAGACCGAGCGCGACCGTGACAACGATCTCGCGAGGCGTGTGGGTCACCGGTACACATTCGCAGATGCGGCATCCGGTCGTAACCACCCGGTCGACTGATGAGCGAAATGGGCGAATCGCCACCCAGAGCAACTGTCAACGTCACTGATTGCCGCCGAACGGGGCGGGGTACGACGTTGGTGGACCAATGGACCTTTAGCATTGGTCACGATTCCGAGCACCCCTACCACGCACAACCCTGGAGCAGCACGTGACAGCCCCGAAGCTGGCCCTCACCGAAGGTGACCTGAGCACCACCGCCGCGGACGCAGTCGTCGTGGGCACCCTGCAGGGTGCGGACGGTCTGGAGCTCGCCCCCGGTGCCGAAGCTGTCAGCGCCGCGTTCGACGGCGCGCTGCTCGACGTGCTGGGCACCCTGCGCGCCTCCGGCAAGGCCGACGAGCTCGTGAAGGTGCCGACGTTCGGCAGGCTCGCCGCCCCGCTCGTGCTGGCCGTCGGCCTCGGCAAGACGGCGGGTGAGGAGCAGGTGCGCCGCGCGTCCGGTGTCGCCGCCCGCGCGCTGGCCGGCAAGAAGCGCGCGGTCAACACGCTGGCTTCGCTGCACGTCGCCGCGGCCGCCGAGGGCACGCTGCTCGGCGCCTACTCGTTCACCGAGTACAAGTCGGAGAAGGGCGAGGCCCCGGTCGCGAAGGTCGACCTGGTCGCCGCGGGCTCCAAGGAGAACAAGGCCGCGCTCAAGGCCGCCGTCGCGATCGCCGAGGCCGTCGCCATCGCGCGCGACTTCGTGAACACGCCGCCGAACGACCTCTACCCCGCGTCGTTCGCCGACCGCGCCGCCAAGCTGGCCACCGCCGCCGGTCTCGACGTCGAGGTGCTCGACGAGAAGGCGCTGAAGAAGCAGGGCTTCGGCGGCATCCTGGGCGTCGGCGGCGGTTCGTCGCGCCAGCCGCGGCTCGTGCGCATCTCCTACAAGGGCGCGAAGGCCACCAAGAAGGTCGCGCTGGTCGGCAAGGGCATCACGTTCGACACCGGCGGCATCTCGATCAAGCCGGCCGCGAACATGGACGAGATGACCTCGGACATGTCCGGCGCCGCCGCGATCGTCGCCACGATGGTGCTCGCCGCGAAGCTCAAGTACCCGCTGGAGATCATCGCGTCGATCCCGATGGCGGAGAACATGCCGTCCGGCGACGCGTACCGCCCCGGCGACGTGCTGACCATGTACGGCGGCAAGACCGTCGAGGTGCTCAACACCGACGCCGAGGGCCGCCTGATCCTGTCCGACGCCATCGTGCGCGCGTGCGAGGACGGCCCGGACTACCTGATCGAGACCGCGACGCTGACCGGCGCGCAGGTCGTGGCGCTGGGCAAGCGCACCGCGGGTGTCATGGGCTCCGACGAGTTCCGCGACCGCGTGGCGGCCATCGGCACCGCGGTCGGCGAGTCGGCGTGGCCGATGCCGCTGCCCGAGGAGCTGCGCGCCGACCTCGACTCGCGGCTGGCGGACCTCGCGAACGTCACCGGGCACCGGTGGGGCGGCATGCTCGCGGCCGGCCTGTTCCTGCGGGAGTTCGTGGCCGAGGGCGTGCAGTGGGCGCACATCGACATCGCCGGCCCGGCGTACCACACGGGTGGCGCGTACGGATACACCTCGAAGGGCGGCACCGGTGTTCCGGTGCGGACCATCGCGGCCGTGCTCGCGGACATCGCCGCCAACGGCTGAGTTCGCTCTTCCGGACGGGCGGAGTTCCTCACGGGACTCCGCCCGTTTTGTTTTGCACGGCGTACGCATTTGTTCAAGTGAAATCAGCACCGCGTCCACGTTGGACTCGCCGCCGCGCGCGGCCGATGGGCTGACGCCGCCAGTGACCGCCTTTGCAATGGCTCGTTTGCGATCGACGTCCAACTAGTCATTGCTAAGCAGCAGGTGGGCGGGCGGTGGCGGGACTGATATATCGGTTGGCGGGGGTGTGGGGCCGCGAACGGCGGGCGGCTGAACGGAGACGCGCGTCTCAACGGGCTAGGTCGCGGGAGCCGGTGCGAGGAGGATTTCCACATGGGGACGCATCAGTACGAGGTCGATGTTGTTTGGACGGGAAACACCGGGAGTGGGACTTCCGGGTACAAGGCTTACGAGCGGGCGCACGAGGTTCGCGTCGAAGGGAAAGAGACGATTCTCGGGTCGTCGGATCCGTCGTTTCGCGGTGACCGCGGCCGGTACAACCCCGAGGAGCTGCTCGTCGCGTCGCTGTCGCAGTGCCACATGCTCTGGTACCTGCACCTGGCGTCGACCAACGGCGTGGTCGTCACCGACTACCGCGATCACGCGACCGGCACGATGGCGGAGCACCCGGACGGGTCCGGGAGGTTCACCGAGGTGACGCTGAACCCCGTGGTGACGATCGCGGATCGGGAGAAGCGGGAGACCGCGCAGGCGTTGCACGAGAAGGCGCACTCGTTGTGCTTCATCGCGGCGAGCGTGAATTTTCCCGTGCGGCACGAGCCGACGGTGAAGGTCTAAAGCTCGCCGGCGGCCCTTTTGCGCGCGGTGTAGTCGCGCATGCGCTTCGGGTAGCCGACGATGCCCGCGTCGTAGATCGGCATGCCGAGTTTGCGGGCGAAGGTGCGGGCGGCGTCCGGAGAGGAGACCCGGCGCCGGGTCCACTCGCCGTCGTGGGCGACGAGAACCACAGTGGTTTCGGTCACCGTGGTCCTGGGCTCCACATAGGCCTCGACGCCGTGGCGGCTCGCTGCCCACTGTTCGAGGTGGCTCGTGTCCTGGTTGGAGGCGGTCCGCAGCACACCTGGGCGTGACTTCCTGCGAAAACGATCGAACAGCCCCATCGAGCACCTCCTGCGATTCCCTCGACCATGGTGCCAGGTGGGGGTGTGATGAGTAGGTGAATGATCGGAACTGGGCGTCGTGCCCCATGCCGGATCACCGTGCTCCGGCAACTAGTGACAAGATGGCCGCGTACCTCGCGCGCACCCGCGCGTAGTAAGTAATCCCGAGGAGATCCGAAGTGACTTCGCCGGAACTGGATTCGGCCACCAACGCCGATCTCGTGATCCTCGGCGGTGGTTCGGGCGGCTATGCCTGCGCGTTCCGCGCGGCCGAGCTCGGCCTGTCCGTCGTCCTGGTCGAGAAGGACAAGCTCGGTGGCACGTGCCTGCACCGCGGCTGCATCCCGACCAAGGCGCTGCTGCACGCGGCCGAGGTCGCGGACAACGCGCGTGAAGGCGACCAGTTCGGCGTGAAGAGCTCGCTCGAGGGCATCGACATCGCCGGCGTCAACTCGTACAAGGACGGCGTGATCTCGCGGCTCTACAAGGGTCTGCAGGGTCTCGCGAAGGCCAACAAGGTCACCCTGGTCGAGGGCGCGGGCACGTTCGTCGGCCCGAACACCGTCGTCGTGAACGGCCAGCGCTACGTCGGCAAGAACGTGGTGCTGGCGACCGGTTCGTACGCGCGCAGCCTGCCCGGCCTGGAGATCGGCGGCCGCGTCATCACCAGCGACCAGGCGCTCAACCTGGACTTCATCCCGGAGAAGGTCGTCGTCCTCGGCGGCGGCGTCATCGGTGTGGAGTTCGCGAGCGTGTGGCGGTCGTTCGGCTCGGACGTGACGATCGTCGAGGCCCTGCCCCGCCTCGTGCCCGCCGAGGACGAGTACGCGTCCAAGCAGCTCGAGCGGGCCTTCCGCAAGCGCGGGATCAAGTTCAAGACCGGCGTGAAGTTCACCGGTGCCACGCAGTCCGACTCCGGTGTGTCGATCACGCTGGAGAACGGCGACGTCCTCGACGCCGACCTGCTGCTCGTCGCGGTCGGCCGCGGCCCGAACAGCGCGGGCCACGGCTACGAGGAAGCCGGCATCAAGATCGACCGCGGGTTCGTCATCACCGACGAGCGGCTGCGCACGAACCTGCCGAACGTCTACGCGGTCGGCGACATCGTGCCGGGCCTGCAGCTCGCGCACCGCGGTTTCCAGCAGGGCATCTTCGTGGCCGAGGAGATCGCCGGCCAGAACCCGAAGGTGATCGACGAGGCGGGCATCCCGCGCGTCACGTACTGCAAGCCCGAGGTCGCCTCCGTCGGTCTCTCCGAGGCCGCCGCGAAGGAGAAGTACGGCTCCGCCGAGGTGTTCATCTACGACCTCGCGGGCAACGGCAAGAGCCAGATCCTCAAGACCGCCGGTGGCGTGAAGCTGATCAAGGCTCCGGACGGTCCCGTTGTCGGCGTCACCATGGTCGGCGAACGCGTCGGCGAGCTCATCGGTGAGGCCCAGCTGATCTACAGCTGGGAGGCTTACCCGGAGGACGTGGCTCCGCTGATCCACGCCCACCCGACCCAGACTGAAGCCCTCGGCGAGGCCTTCCTCGCCCTGGCCGGCAAGCCGCTGCACGTGCACGGCTGACCGTTCCCCATCCAAGTCAGCCACACGAGAGCACGAGGAGTCAGCGAACAATGGCCTTCTCCGTCCAGATGCCCGCACTCGGTGAGAGCGTCACCGAGGGCACGGTCACCCGGTGGTTGAAGCAGGAAGGCGACCGGGTGGAGGTGGACGAGCCGTTGCTCGAGGTGTCCACCGACAAGGTCGACACCGAGATCCCGTCCCCCGCGGCGGGCATCCTGCAGAAGATCGTCGCGCAGGAGGACGACACCGTCGAGGTCGGCGGCGAGCTCGCCGTCATCGGTGACGGCGACGGCGGTTCCGCTGCCCCGGCACCGGCTCCGGCCCAGGAGTCCGCGCCGCAGCAGACCCAGCCTTCCGCGCCGCCCGCCGAGGCCGTTCAGGAGGCCGCCCCGGCTCCTGCCCAGTCCTCTGGTCCGGCCCAGGGCACCGACGTCACGATGCCCGCGCTCGGCGAGTCCGTCACCGAGGGCACCGTCACCCGCTGGCTGAAGCAGGTCGGCGACAGCGTCGAGGTCGACGAGCCGCTGCTCGAGGTCTCGACCGACAAGGTCGACACCGAGATCCCGTCGCCGGTCGCGGGCACGCTGCTCGAGATCACCGCCGGTGAGGACGAGACCGTCGAGGTCGGCGGCAAGCTCGCCGTCATCGGTTCGGGCAGCCCGGCTCCCGCCGCGGCGCCCGCGCCCGCCCCGGCTCCCGCCCCGGCTGCTCCGGCTCCTGCTCCCGCCGCCCCGGCCCCGGCCGCTCCGGCCCCGCAGGCCGCTCCCGCCGCAGCTTCGAGCGACGACGCGAACGGCACGCCGTACGTCACGCCGCTGGTGCGCAAGCTCGCGTCGGAGAACGGCATCGACCTGAGCACGCTCAAGGGCACCGGCGTCGGTGGCCGCATCCGCAAGCAGGATGTGCTCGCCGCCGTCGAGGCCAAGAAGGCCCCGGCTCCGGCCCCCGCCGCCGCTCCTGCCGCCGCTGCCCCGGCTGCCCGCACCGCCGCCCCGGTCGCGGTCGACAACTCCGGCAAGCGCGGCACCGTACAGAAGCTCCCGCGCCTGCGGCAGATCGTCGCGCAGCGCACGCGTGAGTCGCTGCAGATGTCGGCCCAGCTCACCCAGGTGTTCGAGGTGGACGTCACCAAGATCGCCCGGCTGCGCAACCAGGCGAAGAAGGCGTTCGAGGCGCGTGAGGGCGCGAAGCTCACGTTCCTGCCGTTCTTCGCGAAGGCCGCCATCGAGGCTCTCAAGGCCCACCCGGTGCTCAACGCGTCGATCGACGAGGAGCGCAAGGAGGTCACCTACCACGGTGCCGAGCACCTCGGTCTGGCGATCGACACGGAGCGCGGCCTGCTCAACGCCGTGATCCACAACGCCGGTGACCTGAACCTGTCGGGCATCGCCCACAAGATCGGCGACCTGGCCGCGCGCGCCCGTTCGAACAAGCTCACGCCGGACGAGCTCACCGGTGGCACGTTCTCGCTGACCAACCTGGGCAGCAACGGCGCGCTCTTCGACACCCCGATCATCCAGCAGCCGCAGGTCGGCATCCTGGGCGTCGGCGTCGTCAAGAAGCGCCCGGTCGTCATCACCGACGAGAACGGCGACGACACCATCGCGATCCGCTCGATGATGTACCTCGCGCTCACCTACGACCACCGCCTGGTCGACGGTGCCGACGCGGGCCGCTTCCTCACGACGGTCAAGAACCGTCTCGAGGAGGGCGCGTTCGAGGCCGACCTGGGTCTCTGAGCGACTGATATATCGGATACTGGCTGAAGGCCACCCCGGTTCGCCGGGGTGGCCTTCAGCACATTCACGTCCCCTGTCCTCAATGCGAACTGTGCACAAGATGGTTGCGTGCGGAACGATCTACTCATGCGAGTTGTCATCGCGGGATCGTCGGGCCTGATCGGGACGAGCCTGGTGGCGTCGATGCGCGCCGCCGGTCACGAGGTGCTGCGGCTGGTGCGCCGCAAGACCGCCGCCCCCGACGAACGCGGCTGGGACCCGTACGCCGGGCGCATCGACTCCGGCACGTTCGACGGCGTCGACGCCGTCGTCAACCTGTGCGGCGCGGGCATCGGCGACAAGCGGTGGGACGACGCGCGCAAGCAGGTCCTGCACGACAGCCGGATCGTGCCGGCCGAGGTGTTGTCGGCGGCGGTCGTCGAGCACGGGGTGCCGGCGCTGGTGAACTCGTCGGGCGCCCACTTCTACGGCGACACGGGCTCAACGCTCGCGGACGAGGACACGCCGGGCGGGCACACGTTCATGTCGCGGCTGACCCAGGACTGGGAGGCCGCGACCTCGGTGGCGCAGGAAGGCGGCGTGCGCGTCGTGCTGATGCGCACCGCTGTCGTCATCTCGCCGTCCGGTGGTGTGTTCGGCCGGTTGAAGCCGGTGTTCCAGTTGTTCCTCGGCGGCAAGCTCGGGACCGGGGAGCAGTACTTCCCGTGGGTGTCGCTGGACGACGTCGTGTCCGCCTACCGGTTCGTCGTCGAACACGAGGACATCCGCGGGCCGGTCAACGTCGCCGGGCCGACGCCGGTGACGAACGCCGAGTTCACCAAGGCGGTCGGGACGGCGCTGCACCGGCCGACGCCGTGGGTGGTGCCGGCGTTCGCGTTGAAGACGTTGCTCGGCGCCGAGATGGCGGAGGAGCTGCTGCTGACCGGACCGGGGCTCACGCCGAAGGCGCTGGAGAGCCACGGGTTCCACTTCATGCATCCGGCGTTGCCGTCCGCTTTGAACGCGGCGGTCGCATGACCCGTGTCGTCGCAGCCTTGCTGGTGATCTCGTGGACTCTGCTGGGACTGCCCGAGGTCACGTGGCTCGACGTATGGGTGCACGACGCGCTGCCACGCCCGGAATGGCTGCGGACGACGGCGTACGTGGTGAGCCTGGTGCTCGGGCCGACGCTCGGGTGGGCGTTCGCGGCGGTGCTGTTCGTGCTGGCCTGGCGCAGGCGTGAGCCGCGGCTGTGGAAGGCGTTGGCGTTGCACGGGCTGTGCTGCGCGACGTTGCTGGTGCGCTGGCTGTTCGACCGGGTACGGCCCGTCGAGTACCACCTGCCGAGCTATCCGAGCGGGCACACGGTGGCGGTCGCCTCGGTGGCGTTCACGATGGTCGTCCTGCTGAAACGAGGCGTCCTGTGGGCCGTTCTGGCGGTGCTCGTGACCGGGTTCGCGAGGGTCGTCCTGGAGATGCACTGGGCCACCGACGTCATCGGCGCGGTGCTGGGTGTGACGGGTGTGGGACTCATGGCAGCGCTGGCTCTGGGGTTGGTAACGTCGGGTCGTGAACTCGTGCCGCACCTCGTCAGACCCCGTCGTCGTCCGTGAGCTGGGCCTCATCGACTACATGGCGGCGTGGGACCTCCAGAAGGAGATCGCGGAGCAGCGAGCGGGTGGCACCGGCCCGGACACCATGCTGCTGCTCGAGCACCCGCCCGTCTACACGTGCGGCCGGCGCACCCTGGACGAGGAACGCCCGCGCGGAGGCGACACCCCGGTCATCGACGTCGACCGCGGCGGCAAGATCACCTGGCACGGCCCCGGCCAGCTGGTCGGCTACCCGATCGTCAAGCTGACCGACCCGATCGACGTCGTGGAGTACGTGCGACGCATCGAACAGGGCCTGATCGACGTGTGCGACCAGCTCGGCGTGCACACCGGCCGGGTCGAGGGCCGCAGCGGCGTCTGGCTCCCCGCCGACGACCGGGGGCCCGAGCGCAAGGTCGCCGCGATCGGCATCCGCGTGCAGCGTGGCGTCACGATGCACGGCTTCGAGATCAACTGCAACGCGAGCCTCGACGCGTTCGGCGACATCATCCCGTGCGGCATCAAGGACGCGGGTGTCGCTTCGCTCTCGCACGAGCTGGGCCGGGACGTCACCGTGGCCGAGGTGCTGCCGTTGGCCCGTGACGCTGTGCTCGCGGCGTTGGAGGGCACACTCCCCCTGACGGACCGCACTTTGGCCCGCTCTGGCCCCGTCGCACCGGGTATCACCTTCGCTAGCATTCCGTAGTGCTTCTCACCCGGCGTACCCTGCTCGCCGCCATCGGCATCACGCTCGTAGTCCCTCGCTCGGTCGCGCACGCCGCTGTACAGGGCGAGGTGCAGATCGGGGACTGGGAGCGCTACTACCTCGGCCTCGACGGAGGCGCTCACCAGCGCGCGTTGGGCGCGCTCGGCATCGAGCACCGTGACGGCGTCCGCGCCGACGAGCCCTGCCGCCTCGTGTCGCTGCAGGATGTCGTGCATGCGGCCGTGGATCACGGCGACCACGCGGCGGCAGATCTGCTGCGCGAGCGGCTGTCGCTGGACACGCCGTCCATGCTGGGGCGTGGTCTGAAGCTGATGTTCGGGCAGGACGGGCTCGAGGAGCGCTACCTGGACGATCCGGCGCTGCAGCTGCGGGTGATCGGACACCTGCCGCGGCACCGGAGCAGGTCGTTCGCGCTCCCCGAGTCCGTGCGGAAGGCCATCAGAGCCGCGGCATGACCTCTTCGGCGATCTCGGTGATGTGGTCGAGGTCGGCCAGGTCGAGGATCTGCAGGTAGACGCGCTGGACTCCGGTGCGCTCCCGCCACTGCGCGATCCGCTCCACGACCTCGCCGGGCGTGCCCGCGAGACCGTTCTGCTTCAGCTCCGCCACCTCGCGGCCGATCGTCTCGGCCCGCCTGGCGACGTCGGCGTCCGTCCTGCCGACGCACGCGACGAGCGCGGCCGACCGGATGATCTCCTTCGGGTCGCGGCCGATCTCCTCGCAGGCGGCGTCGACACGGGCGAACTGCGTCTCCGCGTCGGCGATGCTCGCGAACGGCAGGTTGAACTCGTTGGCGTACCTCGCGGCCAGCGCGGGCGTGCGCTTCGCTCCCATGCCGCCGATCAGCACCGGCGGACGCGGTGACTGCTTCGGCTTCGGCAGCGCGGGCGAGCCGGTGAGCGTGTAGTGCTTGCCGCCGAAGGAGAACGTCTCACCGACCGGGGTCTCCCACAGGCCGGTGATGATCGCGAGCTGCTCCTCGTACCGCTCGAACCGCTCCGCGAGCGTCGGGAACGGGATGCCGTACGCGGTGTGCTCCTCGGCGTACCAGCCCGCGCCGATGCCGAACTCCACGCGGCCGTCCGACATCTGGTCGACCTGTGCCACGCTGATCGCGAGCGGACCGGGGTAGCGGAAGGTCGCCGCGGTCATCAGGGTGCCGAGGCGGATCGTGGACGTGTCACGGGCGAGGCCCGCGAAGGTGATCCACGGGTCGGTGGGGCCCGGCAGGCCCGACACCGATCCCATCTTGAGGTAGTGGTCGGAACGGAAGAACGCGCCGTAGCCCGCGTCCTCCGCGGTCCGCGCGACGCGCAGCAGGTCGTCGTAGCCGGCACCCTGCTGGGGCTCGGTGAAGATTCGTAGTTCCACGAATCCTCAATGTACTGAAGGGGGCCTGAGCCGCGGCGCGGTGGCGGCACCAGCGGCGGTGATCGTGCCGCGTGCCTTCAGGTGGGGGTGTTCGGCGGCCTCGCCGAAGCTCAGCACGGGGGTCACGCAGGCGTCGGTGCCTTCGAACACCTCTGCCCACTCGTCGCGGGTGCGGCGCAGGAAGGCCTCCTCGAACATCTTGCGCAGCAACGGCCAGCTGTCCCGGTCGTGCTGGTCGGGCAGGTCTTCGAGACCCAGCCCGGCGACCAGCTGGGCGTAGAACTGCGGTTCGAGCGCCCCGACGGCGACGTTGCGGCCGTCCGCGCAGGTGTAGATCGAGTAGAAGGGCGCGCCTCCGTCGAGAAGGTTCGTTCCCGGCTGGTCGCTCCACTGGTCCTGGGCGCGCATGGACCAGATCATCTGGGCCAGCGAGCTGACCCCGTCGACGATCGCGGCGTCGACGACCTGGCCGCAGCCGGAGCGTTCGCGCTCGATCAGCGCCGCGAGGATGCCCACCACGAGGTAGAGGGATCCGCCGCCGAAGTCGCCGAGCAGGTTCAGCGGAGGGGTGCCCACGGCGTGCAGCACGCCGGTCAGAGCCAGGTAGTTGATGTCGTGCCCGGCGCGCTCGGCCAGCGGACCGTCCTGGCCCCAGCCGGTCATCCGCGCGAAGACCAGCCGCGGATTGCGGGCGAGGCAGGCGGACGGGCCGACGCCGAGCCGTTCCATGACGCCAGGACGGAAGCCCTCGATCAGCACGTCCGCGCGCCCTGCCAGCGAGAGCACCAGCTCACGGCCGTAGCGGCCCTTGAGGTCCGCGTCGAGGAAGTCCCTGCCGCGCAACAGGAAGTCCTTGTCGCGGTCGGGCACGACCTGCAACCCGCCGTGCGGCCGTTCGACCCGCAGCACCGAGGCGCCCAGGTCGGCGAGCAGCATCCCCGCGTGCGGGCCGGGCCCGATGCCGCCGACCTCGAGGACGCGCAGGCCGTCCAGCGGACCTCTGGTCATCCCTCACCCGCGAACGTGAGCCGCTCGGCGTACACCGTGCCCTCGCTCGTGGCGAGTGCGCGCATGGCCGCCGCGTGCTGTTTGAAGTCGGGGTGCGCCACGGCGTCGCGCAACGCCTGCGCGCTCTCCCACAGTGCGACGTTGACGTACCTGGTCTCGTCCTCGAGATCGCGGGACAGCGTGTAGCGCACCAGACCCGGCTGCTTGCGGATGAAGTCCGCGGTCTCGGTGAACGCGATCTCGAAGTCCTCCGGCTTGCCGTTGACCGTGAAGCGGTTGATGAAGGTGATCGCCATGCCGACCACTGTGCCCCGCCGATCTCGACCTGTGCTCGAGGCTCGGCTTCGAGCATGGGACGCATGCGCATACTCGACCTTTCCTCCACCATCGACGCGTCCGCGTACGAGGCGGATCCGGTGACGCACGAGGTGCTCACCCCCGCACAGGGCGCGCAACACATGAGCGAGCAGGTGCGGTTGCGGCTGGGCATCGACTTCGACCCGTCCGTGCTGCCCGACTCGGAATTCCTTTCCCTGGACCGGATTTCGCTGACGTCGCACACCGGCACGCACGTCGACGCGCCGTCGCACTACGGAACTCGCGCCGCCTACGGCACACCGAAGCACATCGACGAGATGCCGCTCGAGTGGTTCCACAACCCCGGTGTGGTGCTCGACCTGACCGGGCAGGGCACCGGCGTCGTCGGCGCCGCGTACCTGGAGAAGGAGTTCGTCCGCATCGGGTACACCCCACAGCCGATGGACATCGTGCTGCTCAACACGGGCGCCGCCGAACACACCGGAACCCAGCGGTACTTCACCGACTTCACCGGGCTCGACGGCGACGCCACGAACCTGTTGCTGGACCTCGGAGTCAAGGTGATCGGCACGGACGCGTTCAGCCTCGACGCGCCGTTCGGCGACATCATCAAGCGTTACCACGAGACCGGGGACCGCTCGGTGCTGTGGCCGGCGCACTTCGCCGGCAGGGAACGCGAGTACTGCCAGGTCGAGCGGCTCGCGAACCTGGATCTGCTGCCGCCCTTCGGGTTCACCGTCGTATGCTTCCCGGTGAAGATCGGCGGGGCGGGCGCGGGCTGGACGCGGGCGGTGGCGCTGCTGGAAGACTGACCGGCGATCGAGTGAGACCGGAGTCACCATTCCTACGGTGTGGTCATGAACGAATCACTCACGACCTGGTCGAAGACGGCGAAGCTGCCGGCGCCGGACCACGACGACAGCCACATCCTGCGCGGTCTCGAATAACGCGAAAAGGGACCCTTCAGCCGAAGGGTCCCTTTGTCGTCACGGGACGAGACGGAGGCGGGCGGCCTGCAGGCTCTCCCAGTCGTCACCGCCGGGACCCGGTGGCAGCAAAGGCACCACGGAGCTCACGCCGGTGCGCACGGCCTTGGTGCGCCGGGCGAACGCGGTCAGCGTCTGGCCCGGCCCCGCCTCCACCAGCGTCACGTCGTGCGCGGCCAGCAGCCCGGTGAGCGCCGGTCCGAAGTAGACGGTGTCGGACAGTTGCCGCGCCCAGAACACCGGTGAGGTCGCGTCGGCCTCGGTCAGCTCCTTGCCGGTGTAGCCGGAGTACACCGTGATCCGCGGTGACCTCGGAGTGGCGTGGAACTCCCGCAACGCCTCCTCGACGGCGGGTGCCATCGCGGGGCTGTGGAACGGTGTCGTGGCGGGCACGGTGCGGACGGTGAACTCGTCGGCCTCCAGCCTGGCACGCACGGCGGCGAGCGGCTCGTCCGACCCGGCCAGCATCGTCTGCTTGGGTGCGTTCACCGCCGCGATCGCGACATCGCCGACGAGGTACGGCACCATGTCCGCCTCCGACGCCGCCACGGCCAGCATGCCGCCGGACGGGACCGGCGCGGCCGAGCGCACCCGTCCGCGCACCAGCGTCACGGCCTCCTCCAGGGTGAACACCCCGGCGAGCGTGGCCGCGACGACCTCGCCCGCGCTGTGCCCGACCATCGCCACCGGTGTGACACCCCAGCCGAGCACGGTTCGCCCCAGCGCGTAGTCGACCGCGAACAGCAACGGTTGCGCGCGCGACACGTGGTCGATGTCGTTGCCCGCCAACCAGTCCTCGCGCACGGCCTCGCCGTCGTCGCCGAACAGTGCGAGAACCTCCTCCAGCACCGACGTGAACACCGGTTCACGTCCGTACAGGCCGGCTGCCATCCGCGCGTGCTGCGAACCCTGTCCCGGGAACATCAACGCCACGTTCACCACGAGCCTCCTCTCCAGGAAAAAGGTCGTGAGTTGTTCTGGAAAGCGCTCCAGAACAACTCACGACCTGTGGGTCACCTGTACTCGCGGACCACCATGGCCGAGTTGAAACCACCGCGGCCGCGGGCCAGCACGAGCGCCGCCCGCACCCGGCCGTGCCTCGGTTCGTTCTGCACGAGGTCGAGCTCGTACTCGGGCACGACGTTCTCGACGTTGACGGTCGGCGGGATCGTGCTCCAGTAGATGGACAGGATCGCCGTGGCCACGTCGAGCGACCCGCCGCCCGCGAACAGCCGCCCGGTCATGGTCTTCGGCGCCGTCACCGGCACCCCGTACGGGCCGAAGATCGCGCTGATCGCGTTCGCCTCCGCCTTGTCCAGCTCGGGAATGCCGGCCGCGTCGGCGAACACGACGTCGATCTCCGAGGCGTCCATGCCCGCGTCCCGCAGGGCGAGCTCGGCGCAGCGCCGCAAACCCGGTTCCCTGCTGGGCATCCGCGAGTCGAACGTGGAGGCGTACCCCGCGATCTCGCCGTAGATCCGGGTTCCCGGCCGTTCGGCCGCCGACTCCGGGGTCTCCAGCACCATGATCGCGCCGCCCTCACCGGCGACGTAGCCGCTCGCGTCCCGGTCGAACGGCAGGTACGCGCGGCGCGGGTCGTTGCTGCGGCTCAACGATCCCGACGCCTGGTGCGCCACCCACGCCCACGGACACAGCGAGCTGTCCATGCCACCGGTGAGCGCGAGCCGCACGCCCTTGCGCAGCTGCCTGCGGGCGTGCCCGATCGAGTCGATGCCGCCCGCCTGCTCGCTCACCACGACCGCACCGGGCCCGCGCGTGCCGTGCCGGATCGAGATCTGCCCGGTGTTCACGGCGTAGAACCACGCGAACGACTGGTAGGCGCTGACGTAGTCCGGCCCCTGGTGCCACAGCTTCTGCAGCTCCCGCTGGCCGAACTCGTACCCGCCAGCGGTCGCCGCGGTGATCACCGCGACGTCCGTGTCCGGGATGTCGTTCTCCTGCACGCCGGCACCGCGCAACGCCCAGTCCGTGCCGACCAGCGTCAGCCTGGTCATGTGGTCGGTCTGCGGCAGCAGCCTGCCCTGCAGGTGCCTGCCCGCCTCGAAACCCGGCACCTCGCCCGCGATCTTGGCCCAGTACCCGGACGGGTCGAACCGGGTGATGGTCTTGATCGCGTTCTCGCCGTGCACGGTCGAACGCCAGTAGGCGGTCGGCCCCAGGCCGTTGGGCGAGGCGATACCGATACCGGTCACCACCGCGCGGGTCATCGACGCACCTCTTCCACCTTGCGGAGCACCATGGCGCTCTGGAAACCACCGAAACCGCTGCCGACCGTCAGCACCGCGTTCACGTTCGCCTCGCGGGCGACCAGCGGCACGTAGTCGAGGTCGCACTCGGGGTCGGGGTCGTGCAGGTTCGCCGTCGGCGGGATGACGCCCTGCTCGAACGCGAGCAGGGACCCGACGATCTCCAGCGAGCCGATCGCGCCGAGCGAGTGCCCGATCATCGACTTGAAGCCGCTCACCGGTGTGCGGTAGGCGTGATCGCCGAGGCTGCGCTTGAACGCGGCGGTCTCGTGCAGGTCGTTCTGCTTGGTGCCGGAGCCGTGTGCGTTGATGTAGCCGATGGCGGTCGGGTCGACCCGTGCCATGTCCATCGCGGCGTTGATGGCGTCCGACATCTCCTTGCCCTCGGGGTGCAGCCCGGTCATGTGGTAGGCGTTGCACCGCGACGCGAACCCCGCGACCTCACCGTAGATGTGCGCGCCGCGGGCACGGGCGTGCTCGAGCTCCTCCAGCACGAGGATCGCGGCACCTTCGGCGAGCACCAGGCCGTCGCGCGACTTGTCGAACGGGCGGCACGCGTGCTCGGGGTCGTCGTTGCGGGTGCTGCTCGCCCGGATGACGTCGAAGCACACCACCGTGATCGGCGACAGCGGTGCCTCGGTGCCACCCGTGATCACCACGTCCGCGCTGCCCTCTGCGATCAGCTCGGCCGCGTAGCCGACCGAGTCGAGACCCGAGGTGCAGCCGGTGGAGACCACCGTGGCCGGTCCCTCCGCGCCCACCAGCCAGGCCACCTCGGCGGCCATCGAGCTGGGAGTGAAGTAGTCGTACAGGTGCGGCACGGTGTAGTTCTGGTCGATCTCCCAGTACTTGCCCCGGTCGCTGCCGACGACGAACTCGCGCTCCAGGCTCGTGGTACATCCGACCGCGGTGCCCAGTGCCACGCCGATGCGGCTGGGGTCGAGGTGGTCGAACTCGATGCCCGAGTCGCGCATCGCCTCCCGCCCCGCGACCATCGCGAACTGCGCCGCGCGGTCGAGCCTGCGGATCTCCTGCGGACTCAGGCCCTCACGCACCGGGTCGAAATCGACCTCACCTGCCATCCTCGACCGGTACGGCGAGGCGTCGAAGTGCGTGATGATCCGAGTCGCCGACCGCCCTTCGGACAGGAGTTGCCAGTACGCCTTTGTTCCGATTCCACCTGGGGCGACCGTGCCCAGCCCGGTGATGACGGCGCGACGACTCATCGGACACCTCCAATCGCGCTAAGTGCGGACATGGTCTGCTCCAATCTGGGACCTACGTGTTCTGCCTGATACTGAGTCGGTGGGATCGAGTCCTCCTCGAAGCACGGCGTACTGGTGTGCGTCCACCAGCGCCCGCAGCGAAGCGCCGATCACGTTCGCTTCCACACCAACGGTTTTCCAGCGCCGCGAGCCGTCGTGGAACGAGGCGAGGACCCTGGCGACCTGGTCGCTGCCCGCGCCCTCCTCCACGATGCGGACCCGATGATCGACGAGTTCGAGGCGCGGCGAGCCGGGGAAGAACTCCAGCAGTGCCGCGCGCAACGCACGGTCCAGCGCGGTGATCGCATTGGTGCCTTCGCCGGTCGCGCTGCGGAGAACGTCTCCGACGCGCACGGCCACCTCTGCGACGTTGACCACGGCGCCACCGGATTTCGGCTGGCGCACGGTCACTTGCCACGAGTCGACGTCGAACGGGCGTGCGGACACGCCCTCGCGTAACTCCTCGCGCAACAGCAGTTCGAACGAGGCGTCGGCGGATTCGAAGGCGTAGCCGTGGTTTTCCAGCGTCTTGACGCGCTCGGTGACGCGGGCGGCGACGTCGGACCCCGCGGTCAGCGCGTAACCGAGCTCGTTGGCCTTCAGCTCGATCGAGGCACGGCCGGCCATGTCGGAGACGAGGGTGCGGCGCGCGTTGCCCACCGCGTTCGGCTCGATGTGCTGGTACAGCGTGGAATCGACGCGCAACGCGGACGCGTGCAGGCCTGCCTTGTGGGCGAAGGCGGACGCGCCGACGTAGGGCGCGGCCCGGTTCGCGTGCACGCCGGTGATGGCCGTGATGCGCCTCGCGGTGTCGGCCATCGAGGCGAGCTGGTCCTCGCTGACGACCGGGATTCCCTTCTTCAGCACCAGGTTCGCGGCGACAGTGAACAGGTTCGCGTTGCCGCAGCGCTCACCGATGCCGTGCGCGGTCACCTGGACGTGGTCCGCTCCGGCGTCGACGGCGGCGAGCGTGTTGGCGACCGCGCAGCCGCTGTCGTCGTGGCAGTGCACGCCCAGCCGGGCGCCTGTCTCACCGACCGCGGTGACGATCGCGCCGACCTGGTCGGGAAGCATGCCTCCGTTGGTGTCGCACAGCACCACGGCTTCCGCGCCCGCTTCTGCCGCCGCCCGCACGATCTCGGTGGCGTAGAAGGGATCCGCGAGGTAGCCCTCGAAGAAGTGCTCGGCGTCGAGGAATACACGCCTGCCCGCGCGAACCAGGTGGCGCACGGTGTCACGGATCATCGCGACGTTCTGCGCGAGCGTGGTGCGCAACGCGAGCTCGACGTGCCGCACGTGGCTCTTCGCCACGATGGTCACCACCGGGGCCTGCGCGGCCAGCAGCGCCGTCACCTGCGAGTCGGTCGCGACCGCGGTGTCCGGGCGCCGGGTCGAGCCGAACGCGGCCAGTTCGGCGTTGCGCAGCGTCAGCTCGCTTTGCGCGCGGCGGAAGAACTCGGTGTCCTTGGGGATGGCGCCCGGCCAGCCGCCCTCGACGAAGGTGACGCCGAACGCGTCGAGGTGGCGGGCGATCGCGAGCTTGTCCGCGACGGTGAGGGCCAGCCCCTCTCCCTGCGTTCCGTCGCGCAGGGTCGTGTCGTAGAGCTGGAACATGCAAGCGCTCCCCAGGAAGTGGCTCTATGAACCGGAAATCAGGACGCGTGCCGCCTCGATCTCGTAGGCGCACGGCGCCGGCGCGGACGGGCAGCCGTTGCGGCGGTGCTCCGTCGCCGCCTTTTCCAGGTACATCGACACGGTCATGAGCCCGTGCCCGCTCGCGACCCGCGCCGCTCTGGTGAGCAGGTCGACCCCGGCCAGTCCAGATGTCATCACCCGCACCTCCTCGTGCTGGTGGGTGCCATGAGCGATGAGGAGGACCGCGGGCCTCCCCATCACCCACGACCGTTATTCCTCCGCGTACGCCTTGGCGTGCCGCAGAGTGGTCAGACTGTTGGTGCCCAACGCCTTGCGGATCAGCTCCCGCGCGCGTTCGACGGTCCCCTCCGGTCCGAGCACGGTGGCGACCGTCTCCGGCCGGATGACGACGGTGTGGTGCGAAGTGGCCTCCACACCGCCGCCTTCGAGGTCGCGCAACGTCCACCGGCCGGCGTGCGCGGCCATGATCTCCGGTGTGGCGGTCTGCTTGTAGACGATGCCGTCGTTGGGAAAGCAGACCCGGACCGAGTGCGTGGTGTGCACCGATCCGTCCGTGCCGCGCGTGTCCATCTCCATCGACTGCACGCCGGTGACGGCCTCGGTCAGGTCGAGCCTCGCGACGTGCGGCAGCCGTTGCGGCCACTTGTCCGCCTCGTGCAGGAACTCGTACACGCGCTGACGCGGTGCGTCGATCATGACGCTGTCGGAGAACGACAGCACCAGCCGGTCGTAGTCGTCGCCCAGCTCGGCCGCGCGCTTGAGTGCGGCGAGCTCGGCGGTGCTGTTGTTCTCCACGGCCTGCCACACCAGTTCCACCGTCTCCGGTGTCGCGGTGCGGAAGTCGTGCAGCAGCTCGACCTCGGTGACGGTGTCGGTGATCGGCTTGACCAGCCACTCACCGCCCATGTGCGTCACCGGGGCCGCCGACTTCTCCTGCTGGAAGCGGACGGTCAGCGCCTGCGAGTCGAGGTGGCGGCGTGAGGTCCACGTCCGCACGGCGCCGTGCGCGAACGCCCACAACCGCAGTCGCTCGGTCGAACCGTCGGTCTCGAACACCTCGGCGTGCACGGTCGGGCCGAACGTGTAGGGCCATCGGGTCACGTCCGCGATCAGGTCGTAGACGACCTTCGCGGGCGCGTCGATGACCACCGTGTGGGTGGTGCGCTCCGTCATGTCGTTGCCTCTCTAGGCGGCCGCGAGGCCGGAGTTGACCTTCTTCAACAGCTCACGCGGGGTCTGCAGGTCGGCGAGCTCGTCGTCGGCGACGGCCACGCCGTACCTGCGCTTGATCAGTGCCACCGTCTCGAGCAGGGCCAGGGAGTCGAAGCCCAGTTCGAGGAAAGGCGTGTCGAGTACGTCCTGTCCGAACTGGACGGAGTCGTCGCCGCCCGCCGCCTCGTGCAAGATCTCCTGTAGCCCTGAGATCGTCAGTTCGCTCAACGTCTTGTCCTTTCTCACCAAGGCGTTCCAACCGCCACGTGCCAGCCTGCACCTCTGAGCTGGGCCGACGCTGGACATCGCCTTGAAAATCCTTTTCGGACAGTGGGTGGCACGCGAAAACACCCGGCCGGGAAGTCCCGGCCGGGTGTTTCGTCAGTTGCTCACGTCAGGCCAGCAACGTCTCCGGCTCGCGCGTGCGCGAGCTGTCGAGCCTCGCGTCGGAGTTCAGGATCGCGTGCTGCAGCTGCTGCAACCGGGCCGACGGGTCGACACCCAGCTCGCGGATCAGCGTGTCGCGCAACGACTTGTACACGTCCAGCGCCTGCCACTGCCTGCCGGACCTGAACAACGCGACCATGTGCAGCTCGCACAGGTTCTCGTTCATCGGGAACTGCGCGCCCAGCACGGCGAGCTCGCCGAGCAACGCGTGGTGCCTGCCGACCCGCAGATCCGCCTCGATGCGCGCTTCCACCGCGTTCAGCCGGTTCTCCTCCAGGCGCACCACCTCGGCGCCGAGCGGCATACCGGGCCGGACGTCCACCAGCGCCGGTCCGCGCCACAGGGCGAGCGCCGAGCGCAGCAGCCGGGACGCGGAGGCGAAGTCCCGGGCCTCGGCCGCGCGGTAACCCGCCTGCGACAGCCGTTCGAACTCGTGCACGTCCACGCTTTCCGGTGCGACGTCGAGCAGATAGCCGCCGAACCTCGTCACCAGCACCTCCTTGGCGTCACCGGAGGACACGCCGGCGATCAGCTTGCGGAGCTGGAGGATGTAGGTCTGCAACGTGGTGCGGGCGCTGCGTGGAGGCCGGTCGTCCCACAGCTCCTCGATGAGCGTCGAGACCGACACGACGTGTCCGGCGTGCAGCGCGAGCAGCGCCAGTATCTGCCTCGGCTTCGCCGCTGTCGGTGTCACCGAACGGCCGTTCACCTTGGCCTCCACCGGGCCCAGGACCTTGATTTCCACGCTGTCCACCTCCTTGCTCAGAAGTGTGGTCCCAGCAGCGGAAAAACAGCAGTGCGCCAGCCACCGGTTTGGGGTGAGTCGGGCCCGTGCGGAGCCATGAAAATGTCATATGTGCAGGCGTTAACCGAGCACTACCGGCAGCTCGCGGCGTAAAACCAGAATGGAGCGCATCAACGAAACACCCACCAGAACCCGGAGTTGACATGTCTGCCAAGCACGCACTGGACCTGCTGTTCCCGCCCGCGGAGCGCAACCTGGCCTCGAACGACGCCGATCTGCTCATCCTGGAGCTCGACCGGCCGACGATCACCGTGTCCGGCGTCAGCTTCGTCTGCAGCACGGGTCGCTGCTGCATGCCTCCCATCGGCGAGGTGCAAGCGGCATGACAGTGGAGGGGGGACACAGCAGGACGGAAAGGATTGGCTTCAAACGACATCTGAGGCCGGAAGTGGTCAAGGGGGAAGCTGTTTATCTCTTCTCGGACAGCGGGGTCACGGCGATCAGGGGGCAGCACATCGAGCTGCTGGCGTCGTTGCTGGACGGGACGAGGGACGTCGACTCACTGCTCCGGGACGTGCCCGCACACGTCCCGTCCGAGCAGATCCGCAAGATGCTGGGGAAGTTGCACACCGCGGGACTCATCGGCTGGCACTCCGATGAGTCCGCCACGGCGGAGGAAGCCGCACTGGCCTACTGGGACGCCACCGGGCTCGACCCGGTGGCCGCGTCGAGCAGCACCGCCACCGCGCGGGTCAGCGTGATCAGCGCCGGTGGCTGCCTGGCCGAACCGATGGCCGGTGCGTTGCGGGAAGCGGGAGTCGAGGTCGTCGCCGAGGGAGCCGGCGACCTCACCGTGGTCGTCTGCGCCGACTACCTCGCGCCGGAGCTCGCCGCGATCGACGAGGCACACCGTGCCGCGAACCGGCCGTGGCTCATCGTGAAGCCCGTG
Source organism: Lentzea nigeriaca (assembly GCF_016907955.1). Classification (GTDB taxonomy): domain Bacteria; phylum Actinomycetota; class Actinomycetes; order Mycobacteriales; family Pseudonocardiaceae; genus Lentzea; species Lentzea nigeriaca. The sequence goes on from NZ_JAFBCX010000009.1 coordinate 247,520, forward strand.
GGCACCCAGGTGTGGGTGGGCCCGTTCTTCACTCCTGGGGAAGGCGCGTGCTGGCACTGCCTGGCGGCGCGGTTGTCCGCCAACCGCCCGGCGGAAGCGCACGTGCGGGCGGCGTCCGGACAACGTGGTCCGGCCGCCAGGCCCGCCGTGTTCCTGCCGTCGGTCTCCGGCACGGCCGCGCAGGTGGCCGCGCTGGAGACGACGAAGTGGCTCGCCGGATACCGGCACGACGGGCAGCGCGAGGTCTGGGCCTACGACAGCCTGACCACGCGCGTCTCGCACCACACCGTGACGGCGCGGCCGCAGTGCCGGGCGTGCGGCGACCCGGAGTCGGTGCGGGAACAGGCGAACCGGCCGGTGCGGCTGCGCTCGCGGACCAAGGTCGCGGGCGCGGGCGGCGGTCACCGTTCGTCGGCACCGCGCGACGTGCTGGCGCGATACCGGCACCTGATCAGTCCGGTCACCGGGATCGTGAAGGAGGTCAGGCGCGACCCGCGCGGGCCGGAGTTCCTGAACTCCTACCTGGCGGGCGGGAACCTCGCCGCGACCGGCCGCGGGCTCGACGGGTTGTGGTCGACGCTGCGCTGTGAGAGCGGCGGCAAGGGGGTCACACCGCTCGACGCCGAGGTGGGCGCGCTGTGCGAGGCGCTGGAACGGCACAGCGCGTCGTTCCACGGCGACGAGGCCGTGGTGCGCGCCAGCTTCGCGGAGCTGGGCGAGCAGGCGATCCACCCGGACACCTGCCAGCTGTTCCACCCGAGCCAGTTCGCCGACCGCGCGCGGTGGAACGGGACGCACTCGGCGTTCCAGTACGTCACCGAGCCGTTCGACGAGCACGCCGAACTGGACTGGACGCCGGTGTGGTCGCTGACCGGCGAACGCCACCGGCTGCTGCCGACCGGGATGCTCTACTTCGGCGCACCCGCACACCCCGGCGTGATCGCGGACTCCAACGGCTGCGCCGCGGGCAGCAGCCTCGAGGACGCGGTGCTCCAGGGGATGCTGGAGCTGATCGAACGCGACGCCGTCGCGTTGTGGTGGTACAACCGCACGCCGATGCCGGCGGTGGATCTCGACGCGTTCGCCGACCCGTGGATCACCGAGGTGCGCGAGGTGCACCGCGGCCTCGGCCGTGAGGTGTGGGTGCTGGACCTGACGGCCGACCTGGACATCCCGGTCATGGCAGCGGTGTCGCGGCGGATCGACGGTCCGCGCGAGGACATCATGTTCGGCTTCGGCGCCCACCTCGACCCGCACATCGCCCTGCGCCGCTGTCTCACCGAGCTGAACCAGGTGCTGCCCGCGGTGGTCGACCTCACCCCGGCGGCGTGGCGGGACCTCGACACCGATCTGCGGCAGTGGCTCAGCACCGCGACCGTGGCGAACCAGCCGTACCTCGTGCCGAGCGACACGGCGCCCGCCGTGCGGCACCGGTACAGCTGGCAGCCAGACCTGCACGCGGACGTCCGGATGATCCAGGCACGGCTGGAGGCACTGGGACTCGAGGTCCTGGTGCTCGACCAGACCCGGCCGGACATCGGGCTGCCGGTGGTCAAGGTGATCGTGCCGGGGCTGCGGCACTTCTGGTCAAGGCTCGCTCGAGGACGGCTCTACGACGTACCGGTATCACTGGGCAGGCTCGACAAACCCTCCGCCTACGACGAGCTGAACCCGATTCCGCTGTTCATGTGAGTCAAGGAGCCACCGTGCCCGCACAGCCATCCCACGTTCCCTCAGGGCGGCCGCTGTGGTCGCTCCTGGAGGACGTGGTCGTCGACAACGACGTCGACGGCAGAGCACTCACGGTCAGGGGACGCTGGGGCGACATCGTCGTCGCCGATCCGAACCCGGTCGTCCGCGAAGCGTTGCGCCGCATGACACTCGGGCCCGTCGCGCTCGAGAACATCTGGCCGCTCAACGAGAACTTCGCGCGGTGGAAGGCGGGTTCCGGGCCGTGCGCGGAATGGCAGCGGCTCAAGCGGACGCTCGACCAGCTCGGCGGGGTCGTCGTCCCTTCTCTGGGCCATCTCGACGGTGCGGGGCCGATCCTGTCGGTCATCGCGGTGGCCCACGACGCGATCTTCACGCTGCCGCACGTGGACGAGGACCAGCCCGTGCGGCTGCGGCCGGAAGCGGTCATCGAGGGGTTGAACGGCGACCAGGTGCTCGTGGTTCCCGGTCTGCGCTACCAGGTCGTGCTGCACCGGGAACCGGCGACCGCGGTCGCCAAGGCGTTGCTGGCGGGCGACACCACGATCGCGGAGATCTCCGACTCGCTGCAGCTCGACCGGCCGGTCGTGGCCGACGTCGTCGCCTATCTCACCGGAGCCGGGTTCACCCAGCCGGGCCGCGCGTTATCGCCGAACACGGACGGGTGATCAGTCGTGGTGGGTACGATGACCGTGAGGCTTGCCCTGGGGGCCGGCATGCCGCCAGAACACGGTCTTCGTGGAGGAGCGGTGGTGGCTGAGCGCAGCACGGAACCCGGCACGGTTTCCCGCACCGCGCCCAGACTCGCCTTCCTCGCCGCCACCGTCGTGTTCGCGGGCTTCTTCGTCAACACGTTCCTCTACGTGCTGACGAACGGCCCGACCACCGCGCGAATCACGATCGCGCTCCTCTGCCTGAGCGCGCTGATGTTCTTGCAGCTCAAGGTGTTCAGCAACCCGCGGTCGGAGTTGCACTCCCCGGTCGCGTACTCGGCGCTCGCGGTGCAGGCCGCGTTGATCTGGGTGCCGGTCGCCTACTTCGGCGAGGACTGGATTGGCCTGCCCGGTTTTCTCGCGGGCAGCGCGGCGCTCGTGCTCCCCCGGCTCGCCGGCTGGTTGGTGTTCGCGGCCAACGCTCTCGTCATCGGCGCGTTGCAGGCCCACTACACCGGCCCGTTGATCGACATCCTGTACATGGTCATGGTCACCACCAGTACCGGCCTGATCGTCTACGGACTGTCCCGGCTGCGCTCACTGGTGGCGGAGCTCGACTGCGCGCGGTCGGAGCTCGCGAAGCTGGCGGTCACCCAGGAACGGCTGCGGTTCGCCAGAGACCTGCACGACCTGCTCGGCTTCAGCCTCTCCGCGATCACCCTCAAGATCGAGCTCACCCGCCGGCTCGTCGCGACCAGCACCGAACGTGCCCGCGAGGAACTGACCGAGGTGCTCGCCGTGGCGCGGCAGGCGCTCACCGACGTGCGGGCGGTGGCGAGCAGCTACCGCCAGCTCTCCCTGGACGACGAGATCGCGTCCGCGCGGTCGGTGCTGAGCGCCGCTGGAGTCGACGTGACGCTGGACGCCCAGCCGGGTGAGCTGCCGTCGCCGATCAGCACCGTGCTCGCCACCGTGCTGCGCGAGGGCGTGACGAACATCCTGCGGCACAGCCGCGCCGAGCGGTGCGCGATCACCCTCACGCGCGAGGCCGGCTCGGTGTCGATCGAGATCGTCAACGACGGGCGGCCCGCCGCGACCGGAGAACCGAGCGGCAACGGCATCGACAACCTGACGACGCGGGTGGGCGCGTTGGGCGGTGAGCTCGACGCGGGCCCGGTGAATGCACAGACGTTCCGGTTGCGCGCGACGGTGCCGATCACCGCGGAGCCGGTCGGCGAGGACGACGCGGAACACCACGACCGCAGGCCGTCGATGGCGCCGCGGCTCGCGCTGCTGCTCGTGAGCGCGGTGTTCGTCGTGTACTTCATCAACGGGGTGCTGTGGACCCTGGACGCCCACCTCGGGCCGGGCGCCACCGCGCTGACCGTCACCTGTCTCGTCGGATCGCTCGCGTTGCAGCTGGGCTGCTTCAGCAACCCTCGCTTCCGGCTGCGCTCCCCCGCGGGCTACGCGGCGCTGGCCGCGCTGGCGACGTTCACGTTCCTGCCGATCGTGACGTTCGAACGGCCGACGCTCGGCATCTACGGGTTCGTCGCGGGCAGTGCCCTGCTGGTGCTGCGCCCGCCGGTGAGCTGGGCCGTGTCCTCCGCGGTGCTGCTGAGCGTGTGCGGCCTGCAGTGGGCCTACGGCGGCGGCTGGTTCGGCGTCGGCTACGGGATCGTCGCGACGATGAACGGCGCGCTGGTGGTCTACGGCATGTCGCGGCTGCGGTCGATGGTGCAGGAGCTGCACGACGCCCGGTCCGAGCTCGCCGAACTGGCCGTCACCCAGGAACGGCTGCGCTTCGCCAGGGACCTGCACGACCTGCTCGGCTACAGCCTCTCCGCGATCACGCTGAAGACCGAGCTCGCCGGGCAGCTCGTGCTGCGCGACCCCGCCCGCGCCACCGACGAGCTCGGCGAGGTGCTGGTCATCTGCCGGCAGGCGCTCGCCGACGTCCGATCGGTGGCTCGCAGCTACCGCGAGCTGTCGCTCGACGAGGAGGCCCAGTCGGCGGAGGCCCTGCTGCGGGCTGCCGACATCGACGTGACCATGCGCCTCGACTCGTGCGAGCTGCCGCAGGAGGTCCGCACCACGCTCGCGACGGTGCTGCGCGAGGGCGTCACGAACCTGTTGCGGCACAGCAAGGCCGAGCGGTGCGAGATCACGCTGACCCACTCCACCGGCACCGTCACGATGGACATCGTCAACGACGGTGTGCCCACGTCAGGGCGCCACGACCTGAGCGGCAGCGGCATCGACAACCTGACGAGCCGTGTGCGTGCGCTCGGCGGGATCCTGCGCGCCTGCGGTGAGGCCGACACCTACCGTCTGCACGCCGAGATCCCCGTCGGGTAGCGGGACCCAGACCCATATATCGGATACTGCGGATGGCATGCCATATCCGATATATCAGCGTGACAGACTCGGCCTTGGAGTCGGCATGCGCCATCGGCGGGAGCCTTTACCCCGTAAGCACCGATATATCAGATACCAATATATTAGATACTGGGCATGACACGCGATATCCGATATATCAGAGGTGGCTGCCCGATATATCGGATACTGCATATCGGATACTGCATATCGGATACTGCGACCGTCAGGCCGGTATCCGATATATCAGCCTCAGAGCCAACCCGCGTCGTCGGCGATGCGGATCGCGTCGATCCGGTTGCGCGCGTTGAGCTTGGTGATGATCGTCGTGAGGTAGTTGCGCACGGTGCCGACGGACAGACTGAGCGACTTCGCGATCTCCGCCGCGTCCGCGCCCTTCGCCGCCTGCTTGAGCACCCCAAGCTCGCGGTCGGTGAGGGGACACGCCCCGCTGTCCCACGCCGCCAGCGCGAGCTGGCTGTCGACCACTCGCTTGCCCGCCATCACGTCCCTGATGGCGTCCGCGAGCTGGTCCGGCGGCGCGTCCTTGAGCAGGAAGCCGTCCACCCGCAGGGACAACGCCCTGCGCAGCGTGCCCGGCCTGGCGAGGCTCGTCAGCATCAGAATCCTGATCTCCGGCATCGTCTCGCGGATCTCGTCGGCCGCGGTGAGACCGTCCATCACCGGCATGTCGATATCGATCACCGCGACGTCCGGGCGGTGCTTCGCCACCATCGGGATGATCTTGTCGCCGGTGTCCACCTCGGCCACGATCTCGATGTCCTGCTCGAGCTGGAGCAGGGCGATGAGCGCGCCTCTCACCATGTGCATATCCTCGGCGAGCAGGACTCGGATCATCTCTGTTTTCCCCTCACACCCCACCAGGCCCCACCCTAACGCGCGTACAACGGGGTCGTGCTCAAGGCTCGCTGAGGCCGTGATCCAGAGGTGAGCGCGACGATCATCGGTGTGCGAATCGACGACGTTTTCATCCGGGGCAACGGGATCCGCCTGCCGGCCACGCTGACGGTGGCCGACGCGCTCGCCTCCGGCGAGTGCGAGCCGCGTCTGGTGGCACGCACCGACGTGGTGTCGGTGGCCGTGTCTCCGGAAGAGTCCGCGGCCGAGATGGCCGTGGCTGCGGCCAGGACCGCGCTGGCACGAGCCGGCTCGACGGCCGAGGACGTGGCGCTGATCCTGCACGCCGACACCTACCACCAGGGCCAGGACCTGTGGCCCGTCGGCTCGTACATCCAGCGGGAGACCGTCCGCAACAGCTGTCTGGCGCTCGAGATCAGGCAGATGTCCAACGGCGGCATGGCCGCGCTGGACCTCGCCGTGGCCTACCTCGACCGGCGCGAGCCCGCCGACGCGCTGCTGACCACCGCGGACCGCTTCTGCCTGCCCGGCATCGACCGCTGGCGCACCGACCCCGGCACGCCCTACGCGGACGGTGCCAGCGCGGTGGTCCTCTCGCGCCGCGGCGGCTACGCGAGGCTGCTGTCGCTGTCGGTCCACGCCGACTCTGAGCTCGAACCTCTGCACCGCGGCGACGAGCCGTTCGGACTGGCCCCGTTCGCGCACCGGATGCCAGTCGACTTCGAGGCCGCCAAGAACGCCTTCGCCAGGCAATACGGGCTCTCCTACGGGATCAACCGCGCCAACGCGGGGCAGGCCGCCGTGATCGACGAGGCGCTGGCGGACGCGGACATGAAGCTCGGCGACGCCGAGTGGGTGGTGCTCCCCCACTTCGGCAGGCGCCGGCTCGACGTGAACTACCTGCGGCCCTACGACATCGCACCGGAGCGCACGACGTGGGAGTGGAGCCGGACCGTCGGTCACCTCGGCGCGGGTGACCAGTTCGCGAGCCTCGGCCACCTGGTCGACTCCGGCCGGGCCCTGCCTGGTCAGCGGGTCGTGCTGATCGGGGTCGGCGCGGGCTACAGCTGGGGCTGCGCCGTCGTCGAGATCCTCGACTCCCCCGCCTGGGCAAGCGAGTAACGCCGGTATGGCACCCCGCGGGGTGCCATACCGGTTCAGGCGACGGAGAACTCCTGCCGTTCCGCCAGCCGCCGGCGCGTCTGCACGAAGGCCGCCGGCTTGTTCACGCACTCCACCCCGAGCAGGCGGTCACCCCGGTAGCAGTAGACCGCGAACCGGCCGCTCGACGGGTCGCCGTCGACCTCGGTCCGGTCGTGTCCGCGGGTGATGCCCGCGATCTGCAGTTTCATGTCGTACTGATCGCTCCAGAACCACGGCACGGCCGTGTAGGGCTCGGCCGATCCCATGATCCCCGCGGCCACACACGCCGCCTGGTCCATGGCGTTCTGCACGGACTCCAGGCGGATCCTGGCCCCCGCGAACGCGCTGGAGAAGCTCGCACAGTCACCGATGGCGTAGATGAACGGGTCGTCGGTGCGCAGGTGCGCGTCGACCACGACGCCGTCGTCGACGGTGAGCCCGGCGTCCTCGGCCAGCGCCACGTTCGGCACGACACCGATGCCTGCGACGACCAGGTCCGCGTTGCCACGTTCCGGTGCCGACAGCTCGGCGCCGAGCAGCACCCGCACTCCGCGTTCCTGGTGCCGTGCAACGACGTGGTCGGCCACTATCGGCGACACGGATCGCGCCAGTGCCCGCGGCAGCGCCTCGACGACCGTCACCTCGTGTCCCTTGGTGCGGGCCACGGCGGCGAACTCCAGCCCGACGAACCCGGCCCCGATCACCAGGGCGCGGGCCGGCCGGTGCAGACGTTCCCGCAGCACCTCGGCGTCGGCGACGGTGCGCAGGGTCAACGCGCCCGGCAGGGTGCGCGGGCGGGCACCAGTGGCGAGCACGAGGTGCGAGTAGCGCAGCGCGAGGCCGGACCGCAGCACCACCTCGCGGTCCTCCCGCGCGATGGCCGCGGCCGGGTCGCCGAGCACGAGGTCGATGCCGTGCGCGGCGTAGAACGACTCCGGCCGCACCAGCACCCCGTCGAGGTCGACGTCCCCAGCGAGGTACGCCTTGGTCAGGGGTGGCCGCTGGTACGGCGGCACGTTCTCGTCACCCACGATGGTGACCGGGCCGCGGTACCCCTGCTCGCGCAGGGACACCGCGGCCTGACAACCCGCCTGTCCGGCGCCGATCACGACGACGGACATCAGTAGTTGCCCAGTCCGCCGCAGACGTTCAGCGCCTGGGCCGTGATCGACGCCGCGGTGTCGGTGACCAGGTACGACACCAGCCCCGCCACCTCCTCCGGCGTCGAGTACCTGCCCAGCGGGATCTTCGCGTTGAACTTCTCCTGGACGTCGTCCTCCGTGACGCCCCAGTAGTTCGCGTACCCGGCGCGCACCCGCACGGCCATCGGCGTCTCGACGTAGCCGGGGCACACGGCGTTGACCGTGATGCCGGTCTTCGCGAGCTCCAGGCCCACCGCCTTGGTGAAGCCGATGACGCCGTGCTTTGACGCCGAGTACGGCGCGGCCAGCATCACGCCCTGCTTGCCGCCCGTGGAGGCGATGTTGATGATGCGGCCCCACGAGTCGTCGAGCATCTTGCCGTTGCTCAGCACCTCGCGGGTGACGCGGAAGACGCTGTTGAGGTTGGTGTTCACGACGTCGAGCCACAGATCCTCGTCCAGCGTCGCGGTCTCACCGCCACCACCGCGGCCCGCGTTGTTCACCAGCACGTCGATGCGGCCGAACTTCTCGACGGCGAGCGCGACGGCGGCACGCACGTCGGCGGTCGACGTGACGTCGCACGTCGTACCGTCCACTGTGTACCCGTCCTCGCGCAACTGCTTCACCGTGGACGACACGTTCTCGGCGTTGCGCGCCACCACGAAGACCTCGCGGCCCTGCTCGGCGAGGCCGCGCGCGACGGCGAGACCGATCCCGCTGGTCGCACCCGTGACGAAGGCGGTCATCTGCTTCCCCTCAGATCTGTGTCTCGGGCACGTGCACCACGAGCCCGTCGAGTTCGGCGGACACGGGCAGCTGGCAGCTGAGCCTGCTGTTGTCCTGCCGGGGGCTGGAGGTGCAGTGGAGGAGCTCGTCCTCCACGGGATGCATCTCGGGCAACGGCTTGGTGTTGTTCTCGTCGACGTAGACGTGGCAGGTGCCGCAGGAAGCACCGCCACCGCACTGCGCGACGATGCCCGGCACGCCGTTCAGCACGGCGCCGCGCATCACCGAGTCGCCCTCGTTGACGTCCACAACGGACTGGACGCCGTCCGGCTGCGTGTAGGTGATCTTGGGCATGTCAGTTCACCTCGTCCCACACGACCGGCAGCTCCCACAGGCCGTAGATCACGGCGCCTTCCTTGCGCGGGATTTCGAGGAACGGCTTGGCAAGGCGCAGCGAAGGGATGCGCTGGAACAGCGTCGTCCAGACGATCTGCATCTCCAGCCGGGCGAGGTCGGCACCGATGCAGTGGTGCAGGCCGTAGCCGAACCCGAGGTGCTTGCGCGTACCGCGTTCGAGGATCAGCTTCTCCGGCTCGGGGAACATCTCCGGGTCGCGGTTGCCGGCGAGTCCGAGGCACAGGATGCCGTCGCCCGCCTTGATGGTCTTGCCCGCGATCTCGATGTCCTCCAGCGCCACGCGCGGGATCGCGGTGTCACCGATCGTGGCGATCCGCACCAGCTCCTCGACCGCGGGCTCGATCATGCCCTCCGGGTCGGCGAGCAGCTTCGCGAGCTCGTCCGGGTTCTCCAGCAACGCGGCCGTGCCCAGCGACAGCATGCTCGCGGTGGTCTCGTGTCCACCGTTCATCAGCAGGCGGATCATGTTGAACAGGTCGCGGCGCGTGTACTCCTCGCCGGATGCGGCGTACTCCGCCATCGCCCTGCTCAACAGGTCGTCGCCGGGCTCGCGTTCCTTGATGGTGATCAGCTGGTCGACGTAGGCGTTGACCTCGACGATCGCGGCCTGCCGCTGCTCCGGCGTGCTGTGCCCGCCGAGCAGACACGTGCCGTGCTTGATGAAGAAGTCGTGCTCGTCCTGCGGGATGCCGAGCAGCTCGCAGATCACGGTCATCGGCACGGCCAGCGAGAACTCGCGGTGGAAGTCCACCGGCGGCGTCATCGTCAGCAGCTTGTCGATGTACTCGTTGACGATTTCCTCGATGCGGCCCCGCATCCGCTTCACCTGGCGGGTGGTGAAGGTGACCGCGGCCTTGCGCCGGGTCTGCGTGTGCTCCGGGTTGTCGTAGCCGATGAACGACGTCTCGGTGCGGAACTCCGGCGGGGCGATGAAGTAGAACGGAAAGTTGTCGTGCTTGCGCGAGGCGCTGATCCGCGGGTCGGTGAGGATCTGGCGGATCGTGTGGTAGCCGGTGATCGTCCAGATCCTCAGCCCCGACCCCGTCAGCGTGACCTGGGAGACGTCCTCCGCCATCATCTCGGCGTACTGTTTCGGCGGAGTGAACGGACACTGCCGCTGATAGGGGAACGTCTCCTCGGCATCGGTCATGGCGGCTTCGGTCATCACGAGTCCTCCCAGTCGGATGGAGCGAGATTTCCACCCGTGCCTGGAGATGAGCCGGAAGCCCGCTCAAGCGGAGGTTTCAGGCGACCGCTTGCCGCATCTGCCTGGTACCCACCCACAGTCCGAGCGCGGCGACACCGACCGCGGCGAGCAGTCCGAGCCCGACGTTCGCGGTGAGGACCTCACCGTTGAACAGCTCGCGTTCGGCGTTCACGAGGTAGGACAACGGGTTCAGCTTCGACAGGAACTGCAGCCACGCGGGACCGCCCTCGATCGGCAGGAGCATCCCGGCGAGCAGCAGCAGCGGGAAGCTGATGGTCTGCTGCACCGCCCAGAAGATCCACTCCTTGTTCTTGGACGCGAGCGCGAGCGAGTAGGACAGCGCGCCGAGGCCGACGCACATGATCGCGAGCATCAGCAGTCCGAGCACCGCGCCGGCGTGCGGGCGGAACCCGAACGGGATCGTGATCGCGATGATCAGCACCGAGTGCACCATCGTCGGCACGATCTCCTTGAGCGCGCGCCCGACGATGAGCGCGGGACGGCGCAGCGGCGAGACGAGCATCCGCTCGTGCGATCCGGTCTGCATCTCGAAGAGCAGGTTGCCGCCGGTCGAGCCGGCACCGAACAGGCACGACATCACGATCATGCCCGGCACGAACCACTGCAGCCCCGTCTCCTCCGGCAGCAGCGGGGAGAACAGCACGAGGAAGAACAGCGGCTGCACCATCGTGAAGATCACCGAGAACGGGTCGCGCAGCACCGGCCTCAGCTCGCGGCTGAAGACGATCGTGGTGTCGTGGATCATGCCTGGTTCTCCTCACGCAGCGAACGCCCGGTCAGGGCGAGAAAGACGTCGTCGAGCGTCGGCCGGGCCACCTCGACGGCGGACACCTGCACACCGGCCTCGTCGAAGCCACGCATCAGCTTCGGCACGAGATGGCGGCCGCCTGCGGCACGCAGGGTCAGAGTCAGTCCATTGTGGACAGCTGCGATGCCGAGCGTGTGCCCCTCCGCGCGACGCAGCTCGTCCTCGCTGTCGAACGTGAGCGTGATGCGGTCGCCCGCGTGATCGGCCTTGAGCCGCTCGGGGGTGTCGTCGGCGATGAGCTTGCCGTGGTCGATGACGATCACCCGGTCCGCGAGCGCGTCGGCCTCGTCGAGGTAGTGCGTGGTGAGGACGATCGTGGTGCCGTGCTCCGCGTGCATCCGCACGACGTGCTCCTGCAGGTTCGCCCGGTTCTGCGGGTCGAGGCCGGTCGACGGCTCGTCGAGGAACAGCAGCTCCGGCGCGTGGATGAGGCCCATCGCGATGTCGAGCCTGCGGCGCTGGCCGCCGGACAGCGACGAGACGACGCGGTCCGCCACGGCACCGAGGTCGAGCGAGTCGATCAGTTCCTGAGCCCGCGTGCGGGCGTCGGCGACGGACAGCCCGTAGGCGCGGCCCTGGCTGACCAGCTCGTCGCGCCCGCGCTGGCTGTGCCCCGCGCCGTTGCCCTGGCCGATGTAGCCGATCCTGGCCCGTACCTCGCGTTGCCGCGTCACCACGTCGAACCCGGCGACCTCCGCCTCGCCGGAGGTGGGCGGCAGCAGCGTCGTGAGCATCCGCAGCGTGGTCGACTTGCCCGCACCGTTCGGCCCGAGCAGCGCGACCATCTCACCGCGTGTCACACGCAGGTCGAGACCGCGCACCGCCTCGACGGTCTCCTTCTTCACCGTGAAGCGCTTCGTCAATGCGCTCGTCCGAATCATCGTGTCGGTCATGGCACCACCGTAGAGTTGATTCCGGCCACTTCCTGACCTGAATTGCGGTTAATCTGGATTTCATGGCGAACACGAGTGCACGGATGCTGCGACTGCTGTCCCTGCTCCAGACCCACCGGTACTGGCCGGGAACCGAGCTGGCCGAGCGCCTCGAGGTGAGTGAGCGCACGCTGCGCCGCGACGTGGACCGGCTGCGCGAGCTGGGCTACCAGGTCGACGCGAGCCGCGGTGTCGCGGGCGGCTACCAGTTGCAGTCCGGGGCGACGATGCCGCCGCTGCTGCTGGACGACGAGGAGGCCGTCGCGATCGCGGTCGGTTTGCGAGCGGCGGCGAGCGGCAGCGTGCAGGGCATCGAGGACACGTCGTTGCGCGCGTTGACGAAGGTGATCCAGGTGATGCCGCCCCGGCTGCGCGGGCGGGTGGGCGCGCTGCGGGAGTTCACCGTGCCCGCGCCACCCGGCAAGGGGCCGAAGGTGGACGCGGTGGTGCTCACCGTGCTGGCGCAGGCGTGCCGTGACGAGGAGCGCCTGAGGTTCTCCTACACGGCGAGAGGGGGTGAGCGGACAGCCAGGTTGGTCGAGCCGTACCGGCTCGTTCCCTTGGGCCGCAAGTGGTATCTCGTCGCCTACGACGTCGAGCGCGGCGACTGGCGGACGTTCCGGGTCGACCGGCTGACCGAACCGCAGGCCACGGGTGCGCGGTTCCGGCAGCGCGAACTGCCCGCCGCGGACGCCGCGGAGTTCGTGCAGCAGCAGCTGCAGTCGATTCCGTTGCGCCACCACGTGAGGGTCACCATCCAGCTGCCCGCCGCCGAGGTCGAGAAGGCGACGGCCTACGCGGGCGGTTCGGTCGAGCCGATCGACGAGACGTCCTGCGTGCTGATCATGCAGGTCGACGAGTTCGACTGGCTGGTGCTGGTGCTGGCCGCGCTCGGCGGCGAGTTCCGCGTGGACCAGCCCGCCGAGTTCCGCGACTACCTGCGCGGCACCGCGGAACTTCTGCTGCGCGGCGTCACCGCAACGAGTTGAGGCACGCGATCAGCGTGCGCGCCTGCACGTTGACGTACTGCCCGTGCCGCAACAGATCCGCGAGCTGGCCCACCGTCACCCACGCGTAGCCCTCCGGCGGGTCGTCCGGCACGGTGCGGTCGGCCTCGACGATCAGGTAACGGCTCTCCGCTTCGAGGAACCGGCCGCCCTCCTCGGAGTGGATCGCCTCGTACCGGATCCGCGACGAGCCGGCCGCGAGCACCTGGTCGAGGAACGGCGGCGAGTCGGAGCTGCGGTAGTTCCACGGCACGCACTGCACCGTCGGCCCCAGCTCGACGGCGTCCGCGAAACCGCCCTCGACCCGTGCGTGCACCAGCAGGTGCAGCACACCGCAGTACTCCCGGGCCACGAACGCGGCGATGCCCAGCCCGTGCGGCTGGAACAACGGCTGCGACCAGCCTTTCACCTCACGGCTGTCGGCCCGCACGTCCGCCGCGACCACCTTGAAGAACCGCCCGTCCTCGCGCGCGATCTCGGTGTCGGTGCGGTACCAGCCCGGCAGGTCGTAGAGCGCGATGCGCTGGATGTCGAGCTCGGTTTCCGAACGCTGCCAGCTGAACCAGCTCAACACCTCCGCCGTCGTGTGCAACGCGCCCGCGTCCTGGTCGCGCGACAACGCGAGCGCCGCCCGGAAACCGTCCTTCGAGGACGATGACGGCACCTGCGGCAGGCAGGCGAGAACCGTGCGCGCATCCATGTTCACCACGTTGTCGCGCGCCATGAGCTCGTTGATCTGCCCGAGGGTCAGCCAGCAGAAGTCGTCGTGCAGCGGCACGTCGCCGGTCACCTCGACGACCATGTTCCTGTTGCGCTTGCGGTAGAACCACGCGCCGTGCTCGGACTGCAGCACGTCCGCGATCACCCTGCCGCGCTCGGCACCCGCGAAGTACTCCAGGTACCGCACCGAGCTGCCCTGGTGCACCCGCATGTAGTTGCTGCGGGTCGCCTGCACCGTCGGCGAGAGCTGGAGCAGGTTCGGGTTGCCCGGTTCCATCTTGGCCTGCATCAGGAAGTGCAGGACGCCGTCGAACTCCTTGACCAGGATGCCGAGGATGCCGACCTCGGCCTGGTTGATGATCGGCTGGTGCCACACCTGCTTCGGTTGCCGCACACGGAGTCCCTCGACGGTGAAGAACTTTCCGCTGACGTGGCCGAGGTTGCCGTTCTGCGGGTGGAACGACCACCCGTTCAGCTGGTCGAAGGGAATGGGCACGACCTCGAAGGCGTGTGCGGCCTCGCGTTCCTTCATCCACACGCTGAACTGCTCCGTCGGCAGGTGGGTGCCGTGCAGCGTGTCGGCGGACACCGCGAGCCTCGCCGGAATGTCGGGATCTTCTCGCGGCCGCAGCTCTGCGGACCGCGCCTGGGTCGACGTCACTGAAAACACCTCCTGTGTTCGCGCTCAGGGTCGTCACCTGCGCTCGAACGGCGAGACAGCCGAGCTAGAACACGCACGACCAGCGCTCAAGACCGCGTCCACCGGCGGCAAGCACGCTCGCAGGACAGTCGAAAGGAGCCGATGTGTCCCACATCAGCGCGGACACCTACGTCGAGGTGCAGCAGTTCTACGCGCGGCAGATGCCGCTGCTCGAGGCGCGGGAGCTGAAGACGTTCCTGGAGACCTTCACCGAGGACTGCACGCTCGAGCACGTGCCGTTCGGGTGGCGGTTCGAAGGACGCGAGCAGCTGTTCAAGGAGATGTCGGCGCGGCGCGGCGACCCCGGCAAGCCCAAGACGGAGGAGACGTCCGCACGGCGTGCGCGTGAGGAGAACATCTCCTACTACGACGGTCTCGTCTACCGCTACTGGTTCGACCGCATGCTCATCGAGGAGACCGGCCCGGATCAGCTTCGGGTGCGCTACCAGGCGATCGTCAGCCTCACCGACGCCGACGGCAAGGTCAGCTTCGAGCCGACCACGACCGTCGAGGACCAGCTGGTGCGCAGGAACGGCGAGCTGTTCACGAAGGCGCGCGTCGTCACCCACGACTCGGCCAACTGGGCCGACAAGATCCACAACCCGTCCTGAGAGGTAGCTGACCGTGTCCGACACTTTCCCCGGTACGTTCCCGTTCGCCGGCTCCAGCTACCGAGGTCCCGCGCCGCAGTACGCGCAGCTGCGCGAGGACGAGCCCGTGGTGCGGGTGCCCACCGCGGGCGGTGTGGACGCCTGGCTGGTGACGCGCTACGAGGACGTCCGCTCGCTGTCCGCCGACCCGCGGCTCAGCCGGGCCCGTGCGTGTGGCGAGGGCGCCCCGCGCGTCGGCGGCACCATGCACACCACGCCGGAGATGATCATCTCGCTGGACGCCGGCGAGCACTCGCGGTTGCGCAAGCTGGTCGCGGGCGCGTTCACCCTGCGCAAGGTCGAGCTGATGCGCGACCGCGTGCAGCAGGTGTGCGACGAGCTGCTGGACGAGATGGCCGCCAAGGGCGGGCCGATCGATCTCGTCGAGCAGCTCGCGGTTCCGTTGCCGCTCACCGTGATCGGCGAGCTGCTCGGCGTTCCCTCGGAAGACCTGCGCACCTTCGAGAAGTGGGCGCGGGCGTTCGCCACGGTCGACGACCGCGCCGGCGGCGAGGCGTCGCTCGAAGGTCTGGCGAAGCTCAACGAGTACATCGTCGGCCTGGTGGCGGACAAGCGCGCCAACCCGACCGACGACATGCTGTCCGAACTGGTCGCCGCGCGCGACGAGGGCGACCGGCTGAGCGAGCAGGAGCTCGTGACGTTCGGCTTCACGCTGATCGGCGCCGGCTTCGACACCACCGCGAACCAGCTGGCGAACTCGGTGCTGGCGCTGATCACCAATGGTGGCACCGAGTGGAAGCGGCTCGCGGAGGATCCGTCCCGGATCCCCGCTGCCGTCGAGGAGCTGCTGCGGCACGTGAACCTGTTCGCCACGGACACGTCCGGCTTCCCGCGCATCGCCACCGAGGACATCGAGGTCGGCGGCACGACGATCCCCGCGGGAGCGCCGGTTCTGCTGTCGCTCGCGTCGGCCAACCGCGACGCCGCGGTGTTCGCCGACCCCGACCGGATGGACCTGGAACGCTCGCCGAACCCGCACATCTCGTTCGGGCACGGGCTGCACCACTGCCTCGGCAAGCACCTCGGCCGGATGGAGCTCGTGGTCGCGATCGAGGGCCTGGTGCGGCGCTTCCCCGACCTGAGCCTCGCGATCGACGAGGGCGAGCTCCCTTGGCACACCGGGGAGATCAACCACACGCTGACCTCTCTGCCGGTCACCTGGGGAGACTGATGCTGGTCAGGGAAACCGCGGTGCCGGGGGCCTATGTCCTGTCCCCCAGGCATCTGCACGACGAACGCGGCGACTTCTACGAGTCGATGCGGGCGAGCCAGCTCGAAGAACTGCTCGGGCACCCCTTCGTGCCCAAGCAGATCAACTACTCGGTGTCGAAGCGGAACACGTTGCGCGGCATCCATTCCGTGACGGTTCCGCCGGGACAGGCGAAGTACGTGTCGTGCGTTCGCGGTGTGCTCAGGGACATCGTCGTCGACCTGCGCATCGGCTCTCCCACCTACGGCAAGTACGAGACCAACGTCCTCGACGCCGAGTCGGGGACGCAGGTCTACGTGCCGGAGGGCGTCGGCCACGGTTTCCTCACGCTGACCGACGACGCGACCATCTGCTACGTGTTGTCCTCGGAGCACGTGCCGGGAACGCAGGTGGACATCAACCCGCTCGACCCGGAGCTGGCTCTGCCGTGGGGTTTCACCGAGCAGCCGTTGATGTCTCCCAAGGACGCCGGCGCTCCGACGGCCGCCAGAGCCGCCGAGCTCGGCCTGCTCACGCACTGGTGAACACCGAAATGGCCACCTCCGCCGAGCTGATGTCGGTGGAGGTGGCCATCGGCTGTGGCTCAACAGGACGGGCCGGAGGCGACCTTCGTGAAGGTGAGCGGTCCCTCGCCCTCGCCGACCAGCGTGCCGCCGGCGTCGAAGAAGCGGACGTGGTGCGCGGTCTCGAAGCTCTTTCCTCGCAGGGGCTTCAGCTCCGCCCTGCCGGACATGTCGGCATGGCCGGCACGGGCACCAGCGCCGTCGAAGAACTCGACGGTCACCTCGTAGGTCCAGGTCCGGTTGCCGGTGCGCCGCCAGTCGCCGCGACCGAACGCCCGCGCTCCCTCGGTCTGCCCTTCGTGGCAGAACCCGCGGGACCGGTAGGTCTGCCAGACCTTCTCGACCTGTCCCCCGCCGAAGTCGATCTCGGTGAGCCACACGCCCACCGGTGGGCACGGCGCGGCGGATGCCGTGCCCACCGGCGCCACGAGCAGGACGCCCGCGAGCAGCGCCGCGACCCGGTTCACGGCTTGGCCGGGCACGGGGGGTCCTGCCGGGAGACCAGGGTGAACGTCAGGTAGTCCGACCCCTCGCCGAGTACGGTTCCGTTCTTGTCGAACGCCTTCGAGTAGTGCAGCGACTTGAACGTGGTCCCCGTGATGGTCGCGTCGCCGCGCATCTCGGCGTGCCCGTTGAAGTTCCCGTCGAGGTCGTAGAAGATCTCGACCACCGCGTAGGAGAACTTGTTGGTGCCGGCGGGCTTCCACGACCCCTTGCCGTAGCCCAGGAAGCCGTTGTCGGACTTCGCACGGTGGCAGAGCTCGTGCTTCGACGTGTAGGAGTGCGTCACGTTGACCATCTGCCCACCGCCGAAGTCGATCGTGGTCTTCCACACGCCGACCGGAAGTGTGTTGCGGACAGAGGTTGCCTGCGCTCCTCCTGCCGGGTCCGTGCTCATGCCCGCCGACGCGACGCCGACCGGCACGAACACGAGCCCGACCGCGGATAAGAGCGCCGCTGTCTTGGTACGCCAGTTTCTCGACATGCTCACCGTCCTCTGTGGCCAAACAGGATTCGGTGAGAGGGTCGCCCGGCGACCTCGACAGCAGGTCGAACGTCAGCGGAAGTCCTCCACGTGATCACGCGCCCACTCTGCGTAGGTGCGGCCCGGCTTTCCGGTCGCGAGGCCGAAACCGGGCAGCGGCTTCATGAGTTCCGAGTAGTCCTGGTCGGAGTAGCCCTCGTCGCCGGAACCCGCACCGCCGTCGTAGTCGACGAACCCGAGCAACAGGTCGGCGCTCTCCGCGGCGAAACCGCCCATCCCCTTGAGGATCTCCCGTGCCTCCTCGCGCGAGACCTCCTCGTAGCGCACCTCCTCGCCGAGCGCGTCCGCGATCGCCTCCACCTGACCGCGTACGGTCAGCTGCTCGGGGCCGCTCAGCGTGTACGCCTGGCCGACGTGCTTGTCCTCCAGCAACGCCACCACGGCGACCTCGGCGATGTCCGCCTCGTGGATCGGGGCACCGCCGAGGTCGTCGCCGAACGGGTACCGCACCGTCCGCGACTCCTTGATCATCGGCCCCCAGATGGGCAGCATGTTCGTCATGAACTCGCCGGGCCGCACGTGGGTCCACTCGAGCCCGGACTCCTCGACCGCACGCTCGACGCGGGCGTGGTAGTCGGTGTCGAAGCCGAGCGTCACGGCCGCGCCGGACAGCACGACGATGCGCCGCACGCCGGCCTGCTTCGCGAGGTCGACGACCTCGGCCGCCGTTTCCGGCTGCGGGAACAGGAAGAGCTTCTCCACACCGTCGAGGGCGGGCACGACCGACGCGGGCTGCAGGAGGTCACCCTGGACGACCTCGACGCCCTCGGGCAACCCGGCCTTGGCCGGGTTGCGGGTCAGCGCCCGAACCGACTCGCCCGCCTGCACGAGCTGGTCGACGACATGCCGCCCGACCAGACCCGTCGCACCGGTTACCAAGATCGTCATGACAAATGCTCCTCGCCTTTTTGTGCTGGTCAACTCAACGTAGACCGTATTTAGGTCACTTTGTGACCGCTATTGGAACCGCACGGGAAGTTCTTTGAGCCCGCGCATGAAGAAGGTCGGCGGGCAGTAGGTCAGCTCGGCCGGATCGACGGCGAGCGCGAGGCCGGGACACCGTTGCAGCAACGCCTTGATGCCGATCGCGCCTTCGAGCCGCGCGAGCGGCGCGCCGAGGCAGTGGTGGACGCCGAAGCCGAACCCGAAGTGCGCCCGCGCCTCCCGCAGGTCGCGGCTGATGTCGAAGCTGTCGGGGTTCGGGAAGCGCTTGGGGTCACGTGACGACGACGACTGGCCGATCATGATGACCTCGCCCTCGCCGATCACGGTGCCGGCGATGTCGACGGGCTCCTTGGTGTAGCGCAACGCGGCGAACTCGACGGGGCCGTCGTAGCGCAGGACCTCCTCCACCGCGGTGTCGAGCAACGACCAGTCGGCACGCAGCGCGGCCAGCTGCTCGGGGTGGCGCAGCAGCGCGAGCGTGCCGCTCGCGATGAGGTTCGCCGTCGACTCGTGCCCGCCGACGAGCAGCAGGAACGACATGCCGAGCAGCTCGTCGGACGAGAGCGAGTCGCCGTTCTCGTCGGTGGTGTTCACGAGCGCGCCGATCAGGTCGTCGCTCGGGGTGCGGCGCTTGTCCTCGATCAACGCGGCCAGGTACTCGGTCAGCCCGCGCTGCGCGGCCTCGCCGTCCTCCGGCGTCGCGGGCGCGGACAGGTCGGCCGACCACTTGTGGAACGCCGCGCGGTCCGCGAACGGGACACCGATCAGTTCGCAGATCACCTGCAGCGGCAACGGAAGCGCGTACGAGGACACGAGATCTGCTTGTCCCTGCGGCACCATCGCGTCGAGCAGCTCGGCGGCGAGCTCCTCGATCCGCGGTTGCAGCGACTGCATGCGGCGCACGGTGAACTCCCGCGCCACCAGCTTGCGCAGCCGCGTGTGGTCCGGCGGGTCCGCCTGCAGCATGGTCTTGCCGACCACGGCGCGTCCCAGGCTGTCCCACGCCTTCAGGTACTTCATGTCGTTGCTCAGGCGCGGATCGGTGAACGCGGCCTTGGCCTCGTCGTAGCCGGTGATGATCCAGCACGACCTGCCGTCGAGCACACGCGCCCGGTGCACCGGACCGCGCTCGCGCAGCTCGGCGAACAACGGGTAGGGGTCGGCGGCGAAAGCGGAGTTCGCCCCGGTCAGGTCCGCTTCTGTCGTGTCCATGCGGCGAAGGTAGGACCCGGCGCTCAACTCCCGCTTGGGCGCGCGAAAGGTGCCGTCAGGGGCACCCCTCACCGCGCGGACACGGCGAAGGGTGCCCCTGACGGCACTCGGGAAAGGTCGCTACCGCGTGGCCGGCTCGTCCTCGGCGGCGCCGTCGAGGTGAATCGGCGGCGGGACGACGAACACGAGCGGTGGAACGACAAAGATGCCCATGACCACAAGGGGCATGGGCCGCGGCGACACGTCGACCGGTTCGGTCATCGGCATTGCTCCTCGTTCGGGGACCCTTCCGCGTCACGGTGCGCAGCCGCACTCGACAGGCGCTCGCGCACGGCTCGCTGCGCCCGCGTTCAAGTACGCGTCCAGCGCGCACCGGCACCGTTCACCTCCGCCACCACTCTGCGAGGAGCTCTCATGCGCGTCTTGGTCACCCAGTGGCCCAACCCATCACACCTGTACGCGTCGATCCCGATGCTGTGGGCGTTGCAGGGCGCCGGCCACGAGGTGGTCGTCGCCTCGCACCCCGACCTCGCCGGCGCGACCACGCGCGCGGGACTGACGGCCGTGTCGCTCGGCACGCCGGACACGGTGCCCGGACTGACGCTCGAGAACTACGGCAAGTACGACCTGCCGCAGGAACACCGCGACAAGTTCCGGGAACCGCTGGGGCTCACGCCGGAGGACTACGACGTCTGGGAGATCTGCAGCACCTACCACCAGATCGGGCTGCACATCCTCCACCCGCCCGGCGGGCCCAGCGCGCTCGCCGACCACCTCGTCGACTTCGCCCTGCGGTGGCGGCCGGACCTCGTGATCTGGGAGCCGGAGATGGCGGCCTCGCCGATCGCGGCCAGGCTGTGCGGGGCCGCCCACGCGAGGATGGTGTGGGGCCTCGACTACTCGGGCTGGATGGAGGAGCGGTTCGCGGCGCGGCGCGCCGAGGTCGCCGCGGCCGGGCTCACCGACCCGTTGCTCGACGCGGTCGAGCCGATCGCGGCGCAGTACGGCGTCGAGGTCGACGACGAGCTGCTGTACGGGCAGTGGACCATCGACCCGACGCCGCCCGCCATGCGACTGCCTACGCGGCAACGGGTCGTGCCGCACCGCCGCGTGCCCTACACCGGCATCGGCACGATCCCGGACTGGATCTACCCGAAGCCGCAGCGGCCGCGGGTCGCCGTGTCGCTCGGCGCGTCGGTGCGGGAGCACGCCGCGGGCAACGACCTGATCGGCACCCTGCTGGAGATGCTCGGCGGGCTCGACGTCGAGGTCGTCGCCACGCTGAACGCCGCGCAGCTCGAGGGCTACACCGTGCCCGGCAACGTCCGCACCGTCGACTTCCTGCCGCTCAACCAGCTGCTGCCGACCTGCTCGGCGCTCATCCACCACGGCGGTGGCGGCACGTTCACCTCGGCGGTGGCGCACCAGGTGCCGCAGCTCGTCGTGCCGAACACCGGCGGTGTCGAGGCCCCGTTCTACGCCAGGCGCATCACCGACAGCGGCGCGGGGATCATCCTGGACGCGGACAACCTCGACGTCGACGAGCTGCGCAAGCAGCTGATGCGGGTGATCGAGGGGCCGTCGTTCGCCGAGGGCGCCCGGCGCCTGCACGCGGACTGGCTGGCGATGCCCAGCCCGAACGACGTCGTCCCGTCCATCGAGAAGCTGACGGCGCAGCACCGATGAAGATCCTCGTGCTGGGAGGCACCGGCTTCGTCGGACGGCACGTCCGTGACGCGCTCCACCGAGCGGGCCACGACGTGCTGTCCGTCTCGCGCGGCACCGGCGTCGACCTCATGACCGCGGACCTGGCGCCCGTCGTCGACGGGTGCGACGTCGTCGTGAACGCGGCGGGCAGCGTGTGGCTCGCGACCGAGCAGCAGATGCTCGAAGCGAACGCGGCGCTGGTCGACCGGCTCGTGAAGGCGTTGTCCGATCAGCGTTTCGTCCAGCTCGGCACCGTGCACGAGTACGGGTCCGGCGTCGCCGGCCGTGGCACCACCGAGACGCAGCCGACGGTTCCGCTGACGCCGTACGGGAAGTCGAAGCTGATCGGCACCACGGCCGCGCTGGACAGCGGCCGGGACGTCGTGGTGCTCCGGGTCTCGAACGTCATCGGTCCCGGTGTGCCGGAAGGCAGCCTGATGCGCACCGTCGCGGACCACCTCGCTTCCGGGTCGGACGAGCCGCTGACGTTCGGCTCGCTGCGGGCGTGGCGGGACTACGTCGACGCCCGTGACGTCGCGGACGCCGTGCTGCGTGCCATCACCGCGCCCGTCACCGGCGAGGTGATCAACATCGGCAGCGGTGCGGCCGTGCGGACCAGGACGCTCGTCGAACGGATGGTCGCGTTGAGCGGCAGGGGTGTCGCGATCGTCGAGGACGCGGCGGGAGGCCGCGCCGACGCGGAATGGCTGCAGCTGGACATCGTCAAGGCGGACAGGCTGCTCGGCTGGCGCCCGCGGCGCGGGCTCGACGAGTCGCTGCGCGACTTGCTCGCGGCCGCATGACCACGCACACCGAAGAAGGGGAAGCACAGATGAGCGAGCACAAGGCGCTGGTACTCGACGAGGTCCGCAAGTTCCACCAGGAGCAACAGCCCGCCGGCGGTTTCGTCCCCGGTGTCACCGAGATCTGGCCGTCCGGTGCCGTGCTGGACGAGGACGACCGGGTGGCGCTGGTGGAGGCCGCGCTGGAGATGCGCATCGCCGCCGGGTTCACCTCGCGCAAGTTCGAGTCGTCCTTCGCGCGCAAGCTCAAGCGGCGCAAGGCACATCTGACGAACTCCGGCTCGTCGGCGAACCTGCTGGCGGTGTCCGCGCTCACCTCGCCGTTGCTCGAGGACGCGAGGCTGAAGCCGGGTGACGAGGTCATCACCGTCGCGTGCGGCTTCCCCACCACGGTGAACCCGATCCTCCAAAATGGACTGATCCCGGTCTTCGTCGACGTCGACCTCGCGACCTACAACACGACCGTCGACAGGGTCGCCGCCGCGATCGGGCCGAAGACGCGCGCGATCATCATCGCGCACGCGCTGGGAAACCCCTTCCCCGTCCGGGAGATCGCGGAGCTCGCGACCGAGCACGAGCTGTTCCTGATCGAGGACAACTGCGACGCCGTCGGGTCGCTCTACGACGGGCAGATCACCGGCTCGTTCGGCGACTTCACCACGGTCAGCTTCTACCCGGCGCACCACCTGACGATGGGCGAGGGCGGCTGCGTGCTGACCTCGAACCTCACGCTCGCGCGGATCGTCGAGTCCATGCGCGACTGGGGCCGCGACTGCTGGTGCGAGCCGGGCGAGAGCAACAAGTGCCTCAAGCGGTTCGACTACCAGATGGGCACGCTGCCCGCGGGCTACGACCACAAGTACATCTTCTCGCACGTCGGCTACAACCTGAAGACGACCGACCTGCAGGCCGCGCTCGGGCTGACTCAGCTGGCGAAGATCGACGAGTTCTGCGCTGCACGGCGGCACAACTGGAACCGGCTGCGCGCGGCGCTCGACGGCGTGCCGCACCTGATGCTGCCGGAGGCCACGCCGAAGAGCGACCCGAGCTGGTTCGGGTTCGTGCTCACCGTGCTGCCGGACGCGCCGTTCAAGCGCGCGGACCTCATCGCCTTCCTGGAGGACCGCAAGATCGGCACGCGCAGGCTGTTCGCGGGCAACCTGACCCGCCACCCCGCCTACATCGGGCAGCCGTACCGGGTGGTCGGCGACCTGACCAACAGCGACATCATCACCGAGCAGACGTTCTGGGTCGGCATCTACCCCGGCCTGACCGACGAGATGATCGACTACATCGCGTCCTCGGTGAAGGAGTTCGTGGGGCAGCCGCGATGACCGCACCCGTCCGGATCGGGGTGCTGGGCTGCTCGGCGTTCGCGCAACGGCGGATGATCCCGGCGTTCCTCGCCTCCGCCGACGTCACGCTGGCCGCGGTGGCCAGCCGCGACAAGGCGAAGGCCGAGGCACTGGCTGGAGAGCTCGGTTGCCGCGCGGTGCACGGGTACGAGGCGTTGCTCGCGGATCCCGAGATCGACGCCGTGTACACGCCGTTGCCCGCCGCTCTGCACGCCGAGTGGGTGGAGGCGTCGCTGTTGGCGGGCAAGCACGTGCTCGCGGAGAAGCCGCTCACGCTGAACCGGAACCGCACCGCCGCGTTGCTGGAGCTCGCCGGCGAGCTCGGTCTCGCGTTGCTGGAGAACGTGATGTTCGTGCACCACAGCCAGCACGCGGCGGTGCGCAAGCTGGTGGCGGACGGGATGATCGGCGAGCTGCGGTCGTTCCGCGCGGAGTTCGCCATCCCCCGCCAGCCCGACGGCGACATCCGCTACAACCCACAGCTGGGCGGCGGGGCGTTGTGGGACACCGGCGTGTACCCGGTCCGCGCCGCGCTGCACCTGCTGGAGGCCGAGCTGACGGTCGCGGGCGCGACGCTCACCGGCCCCGGTTTCGACGTCGACACCAGGGGTGCCGCCCTCTTGTCCACTGTGGATGGTGTGCCCGCGCAGCTCGCGTTCGGCCTGGAACACGGTTATCGCAACACCTACGAGCTCAGCGGCACGGAGGGACGCATCACCCTGGAGCGCGTCTTCACACCGCCCGCCGACTACGAGCCGACCGTGCTGCTGGAGCGAGACTCCGTGCCGCACCGCATCACGTTGCCCGCGGACGACCAGGTGGCGAACACGGTCGCCGCCTTCGCTGCGGCCGTGCGCGTCGGCGCCGCGCCGCACGACAACTACCTGGAGCAGGCGCGACTGCTCGAAGAAATCCTGATCGCCGCGCTCTGACTGTGTCAATCGGGAGTACAGCGGGATCCGAGGAACCGGGCATCTACTTGCCGCGACACAGTCCCACGACCCGCTGAAAGCTGGTACACGATGTCCATCTCACGCCGGTTATTCATCGGTTCCGCCGCCGCGGCGGGAACGGCGATCGCGGCCGGGGCGCCGGCCTCGGCGAGCACCGACAACTGCCAGGGCGGCTTCCCCGAGGTCACCATCAAACCGGACGACCCGAGGTACGCCGAACTGGTGGCACGCGGCTTCAACCAGCGCTACATCGGGAAACCCGACCAGGCGCACGTCGTGTACACCCCCGCGCAGATCGAGAACGTCCTCAACAGCGCCGTGAAGAACAAGCAGCACTTCTCGGTCCGCAGCGGCGGGCACTGCTTCGTCGGCCTCGTCGACGACCCGGCCAACAAGGTCCTGATCGACGTCTCGGAGATGAAGGGCGTCTACTTCGACCAGAGGATGAAGGCGATCTGCGTCGAGTCCGGCGTCACGATCGGCGAGCTGCTGCGGTCGCTGTACTACGGCTGGGGCGTCACGCTTCCCGCGGGCGTCTGCCCGTCGGTCGGCGCGGGCGGCCACATCTCCGGCGGCGGCTACGGCCCGTTGTCGCGCAAGTTCGGCCTGACCGTCGACCACCTGTACGGCGTGGAGGTCGTCACGGTCGGCGCGGACGGCAGGGCGAAGACCGTGGTGGCGACCAGGAACCCGAGCGACCCCAACCGCGACCTGTGGTGGGCGCACACCGGCGGCGGCGGCGGAAACTTCGGCGTCATCACGAAGTACTGGTTCCGCACACCGGGAGTCTCGGGCAACGACCCGGCGCAGCTGCTGCCCCGCCCGCCCGCACGGCTGCTGTCGTGCTGGGCCACGTGGTCCTGGGACGGCATGACGGAGCAGGACTTCAAGCGCCTGGTCCGCAACCACGGCACGTGGCACGCCGCGAACAGCGCGCCCGGCTCCGCCTACGAGAGCCTGCACAGCTCGTTGCACCTCAACCGCAAGTCGGTCGGCTCGATCTTCCTGGAGATCCGCATCGACGGCACCCTGCCCAACGCGCAGAAGCTGCTCGACGACTACATCGCCGCGGTCGGCGCCGGAGTCTCGGTGAAGGTGAACGCGATGCCGTGGGAAGGCCTGTTCCTCGCCAACGCCGTCGACGTGTGGGTCGACCCGACCGGCTCGAACCGCAACGAGACCAAGGGCAGCAACCTGCGCAAGCCGTTGAACGACGAGCAGGTCGACACCGTGTGGCGGTCGCTGACCGACCCGCAGCGGCAGGGCCAGGGCAAGGTCTACCTCGCCTCCTACGGCTGCACCATCAACACCGTCGCGCCGTCGGCCACCGCCGTGCCGCAGCGCAGCTCCATGTTCAAGATGGCGGTGGGCACCTCGTGGGCCGACCCAGCCGAGGACGCCGCGCAGGTGCAGTGGGTGCGTGACACCTACACCGGCATCCACAAGGCCACCGGCGGCGCACCGGCGCCGAACGACGCCCAGGACGGCGCCTACATCAACTACCCCGACCTCGACCTGCTCGACCCGAACCGCAACCGTTCGGGGGTGCCGTGGTCCACGCTCTACTACAAGGACAACTACCCGGCGCTGCAGCGGATCAAGGCCAAGTACGACCCGACCAACGTGTTCCACCACCCGCTCTCGATCCGGCCGGCCTGATCCGGACGCAGAAGCCGAAAGGGCGCCCTCGCCGCGGCGAGGGCGCCCTTTCGGCTTCTGCACTGCCAAGTAGCTTGTTGCAGCTATCTCTTGGGATGTGACAGTGAGGGTGATTTCGGCAGGCGGCGGCGCTTCGATCACGAAGATCGCGCTCTCACGGCTAGCGACGTGCGTGAGAACGCGACCATCCGGGCTTTTCGGAGACGAGCACCAGACCGCCCCCTGCCCGACTCAACGGAGCACAACCAAGCCGCGACGCTCTACTGGTCCCGGTGGGCGGCGGTCAGCCCCTCCAGCACGGGCACGATGTCGTTGGGGCTGGGCATGGCGAGCCAGGAGGCGTACAGCCGCTCGGTGCCAGCCGCGAACGCCGGGTCCTCGATGACCTGCATGAGCCGTTTCCGCATCTCGTCGACGGTCTGCTCGTCCTGGTCGATGGTCAGCCCTGCGCCGTTGTCGAGCGCGTAGCGGGAGTAGGTGAACGACTCGAAGCCGCCGGAGTCGATCAGCTGCGGCACCTTGTGCGCGATGGCCGTGGTCAGCGTTCCGCCGCCGCCGTGGTGGATGATCGCCGAGCACGTGGGCAGCAGCTGACCGAGCGGCACGAAGTCCACAGTGGACACGTTCGGCGGGACGGTCTGTCCTGCCAGCTGTTCGGCGTTGAGGGTGGCGACGACCTCGATGTCGAGACCACCCACCATCTCGAGCATCGTCGCGATGGCCGCTTCCGGGCCGCCGATGTTGCGATGGGACATGCCGAGCGTCAGGGCGACGCGGGGCCTCTCCGGCTTGCCGTAGAGCGATTCCGGCACCGTCTGCACGCCCGTGTACGGCAGGCGGCGGACGGGAACCACCCTGGTGCCGGTCGGGATGCGCAGCTCCTCGGGGGTGGGGTCGATCGTCCACTGGCCGAGCAGCAGTTCGTCGTCGAGCTCGACACCGTGGCGCTGCGCCAGCGGGCGCATCATCTCGACCAGCGGGTTGGTGGTGCGGGGAAGGTTCTCGACCGCCCAGCCGCAGTAGTCGGGGCCCCAGAGCTGCCGCGCGTGGGCCGCGCCGCTGACACGAGCCGCGATGGCCGCCGCCGGCCAGAGCATGTCCCACAGCACCAGGTCCGGTTTCCACGCCACCGCGAAGTCGACCAGGTCGTCGACGCCCGGCAGTCGGCCGGGGCCGTGGTGGAACATGCGCATCGACGTCATCAGGAAGGTGGCGAACATCGTCGCCGCCTCGCTCTCGGCCGGATCGTCCTGGAACGCCTCGATGACGCGGTCCCGGTCCTCGTCGGCGAGCGTGAACCGCTGAACCGTCTCGTAGTCGAGCGACGGCATGGTGTCCTTGTCGCCCAGCCCGACCGCGTTGAGGCCCGCGGCGGTGATCGTGTCCGCGAGATCGTGGGACGAGGCGAAGCACACCTCGTGACCGGCACCCTGCAACGCCCACGCGAGCGGGATGGCCGGGTAGAGATGCGATGCCGCTGGCCACACGGCGAACATCACGCGCATGGTGAACTCCTCGTTCTCGGTGTCACCGCCCAAACTCCCGCCACGTGGTCGAG
The DNA here is from genome assembly GCF_016907955.1 of Lentzea nigeriaca. Classification (GTDB taxonomy): domain Bacteria; phylum Actinomycetota; class Actinomycetes; order Mycobacteriales; family Pseudonocardiaceae; genus Lentzea; species Lentzea nigeriaca. Next base: position 275,642 of record NZ_JAFBCX010000009.1, read on the forward strand.
CACAGCTCGAGCCCCGCGCGTGATACTCGCGCCATGACGTGGAACGCAGTTGTCGCCAGGCGGCTCGATCGGCACGGGCTCGCCGCGCCCCGCGACTGGACGCCCGCGGACGCGGTGAGCGCGATGTGCGGTGCGCACGCGCAGGTGCTGTCCGCGGCCGAGCTGTCGGTCGGCCTGCGGGTGCCGGGAGCGACCCGCACGACCGTGCGCGAGGCGCTGTGGGAGGAACGCAGCCTGGTCAAGACCTACGGCCCGCGCGGCACCGTGCACCTGTTCGCGGCCCGCGACCTGCCGATGTGGACGGGCGCGCTGGACTCGATCCCGCCGGTGGCCAACCACTTCACCCCCGACGTCAGGATGTCGCCGGAGCAGGTCGACCAGGTCGTGGCGGCGATCGCGGAGATCCTCAAGGAAACCGAGATGACGCCGGACGAGCTGACCGGCGAGATCGTCGACCGGGTCGGCTCGTGGGCGGGCGACCTCGTGATGCCCGCGTTCCAGGGGTTCTGGCCGCGCTGGCGGCAGGCGATCTCGACCGCGGCCAACCGCGGCGCGCTCTGCTTCGGACCCAACCGCGGCCGCAAGGTCACCTACACGAGCCCCCAGCGCTGGCTGCCCGGCTTCGAGCCGATGGCGGACGGGATGTCCGAGCTGCTGCGCCGGTACCTGCACGCCTACGGCCCGGTGACGCCGCAGCAGTTCGCGCAGTGGCTCAACGCTCCCCGCGGCTGGGCCACCGGCCTCTTCGAGTCCCTTGTGGACGAACTGGAACCCGTCGAGGTCAACGGCGCCAAGGCGTGGCAGCTCGCCGGCGACACCCAGGAGGACGCGACGCCGGGCGGTGTCCGGCTGCTGCCCTACTTCGACGCCTACACGGTCGGCTGCCACCCGCGTGAGCTGGTGTTCCCCGGCAAGGCCTTCGACCGCGCCCTCGCCGCCGGCCAGGCGGGCAACTTCCCCGTGCTGCTGGTCGACGGCGCCGTCTCCGGTGTGTGGCACCAGAAGCGGTCCGGCCGGAAGCTCGCCATCACCGTCGAGCCGATCGGCAAGGTCGCGCGCAAGGCGTTGGAGGAGCAGGTGGAACGGGTCGCGGCGATCCTGGAGGGCACGCCGACGCTGACCATCGGGACCGTGACCGTCGGTGCGCACGCCTGACACCGCGGGCGCCTGGACCGCCGAGGTGCGCAGGCCACGCGGAACGTTCACCCGCAGCCTGCGCTTCACCTCCGACGGCCGGGCGTTCCTCGACCACGCGGGCGTCGGCACGTGGCAGCGGACCGGCGACGGCTTCACGTTCCGGATCACCGAGCCGATCGTCGTGGACGGCCGGTGCACCGGATGGGTCGCCATCGAGCAGCACGCCGTCTGGGACGGTGATTCCTTCGCCGCACACGGTGTCTCGGTCGTGCACGACGCCACCGGCAACCCGTCCTACCGAGTGCCGGTGGCGATCACGGCACGTCACGAGATCCGCACGGCGATGTTTCCCTGATACTTGCCGGAGAGCAGGTCGAGCAGCGCGCCGGGCGCGGCGTCGATACCACCCTCCACAATGGTCTGCGGGAACACGAACCTGCCCTCCGCCAGCCACTGCGCGAAGTGGGAGGTCCAGTTCCAGATCTGCTCTGGCGTGTGGTAGGTCGCGTACGGGCGCAGCTCGAGGTGCTTGCAGATCGCGGTCATCAGGTCGAGCCTCGGCTGGCCGCCGCTACCGCCGATCTGGCCGGACAGCGCACCGCACAACGCGAACCGCGCGTGCGGGCGGGCCACCTGGATCGCGGCCTCGAACTGCTCGCCGCCGACGTTGTCGAAGAAGACCGAGATGCCGTCGGGCGCGTGCTTGCGCAGCTGGTCGATGACGGGCCCGTCCTTGTAGTTGAACGCGGCGTCGTAGCCGAGCTCGCCGACCAGGAAGTCGATCTTCTCCTGGCTGCCCGCGCTGCCGATCACCTTGGCGGCGCCGAGGTTCTTCGCGATCTGCCCGGCGAGCGAGCCGACGCCGCCTGCCGCACCGGACACGAACACGACGTCGCCCTCGCCCACGCGCGCGATGTCGGCCATGCCGTAGTACGCCGTCGGTCCCTGGCTGAGGAAGTACGACGAGCTGGGGAACATCGAGGCGTCGACCTTGTAGTACTGCTCGGCGGGGCCGACGGAGTACTCGCACCAGCCGCCCATGGTCTGCACGGTGTCCCCGACGGCGAGCGCCGGGCTGTTGGAGGCGACGACCGTGCCGACCTCTCCGCCGCCGATGCGGCCGCCGACCTGGTACGGGGGAACGGGAAGCGGGCAGTCGGGGCGCATCAGGTCCTGGTACGCCGCGGCCACGAACACGAAGTCCGTGCGCACGACGACCTCACCGTCGCCGGGCTCGGGCACGTCGACCTCGACCACCGAGAAGTACTCGGGCGAGATGGCGCCGTCCAGGTGCTTGAACAGCTGGACTTCCTTGGCCTTCTGGGGAATTTCCATGGCCAGATCGTCGTCGTCCCAGCTCGAGTGGCAGTCGAGGCGACCGGCCTAGCTTCGGGTGCGTGACTGCGAACGTCGACCAATCATTGGCGAAGATGACCGCGTTGTCGTCCTTCGACGAGTCCTCACCCGCAGGCACGTGGGTCGAGCGCTTTTCGGTGGACGGCGTGGAGAAGACCGGCACGCTGCACTTCACCCCGAACGGACGGGTGTTCATCATCGCGGGCCCGCCGCACGGTGGAGCCGGCGCGGGATCGTGGCGGGCGACCGGCGAGGGCACGTTCTCGTACCGGATCGCCGAACGGATCCTGGGCCCCGGCGGGGAGTTCATCGGCTGGGTCGACATCGACCACGAAGCCGTTCAGGACGGGGACTCGTTCTCCAGCACCGGTGTCTCGCGCGTCTACGACGCCGAGGACCGGCTGGTGACGACCGTCGCCATGCGTGCGGACGGGACTCGAGTGCGGCTTGAGGGCGGATCGACCACCGCCTCCTAGGTTTCGCACGTGGTCCCACATCTGGACAAGGGAGAAAGTCATGACTGAAGCGATCGTCGCCGAAGGGCTGACGAAGCGTTTCGGTGATGTCGTCGCGCTGGACGGCCTGAGCCTCTCGGTGAAAGAGGGCACGGTGCTGGGTGTGCTCGGGCCGAACGGCGCCGGCAAGACGACCACCGTGCGTGTGCTCGCGACCCTGCTGCGGCCCGACTCCGGACGCGCCGTCGTCAACGGCGTCGACGTGCTCGCGAACCCCATGGCGGTGCGCCGCCAGATCGGCCTGTCCGGTCAGTACGCCGCCGTCGACGAGGACCTCACCGCCCAGGAGAACCTGGAGATGATCGGCAGGCTGTACCACCTCGGGTGGAGCGCGGCCCGCAAGCGCGCGGTGGAACTGCTGGAGCGCTTCGACCTCGCCGACGTCGCCGGGCGTTACGTGAAGGGCTTCTCCGGCGGTATGCGCCGCCGCGTGGACCTCGCGTGCGCGCTCGTCGCGAAGCCGTCCGTGCTGTTCCTGGACGAGCCCACGACCGGTCTCGACCCGCGGGCTCGCGTCGGCCTGTGGGAGGTCATCACCGAGCTCGTGGCGCAGGGCAGCACGTTGCTGCTCACCACGCAGTACCTGGAGGAGGCCGACCAGCTGGCCGACCGGATCGCGGTCATCGACCACGGCAAGGTCATCGCGGAAGGCACTCCGGACAAGCTGAAGTACGACCTCGGCGGCGACCGGCTGGAGCTCACCGTCGCGTCGGCGTCCGACGTTGCGCCCGCGCGGGAGGCGATCGCCCGCATCGCCAACGGTGACGTCACCGTCGACGAGGAGATCCACCAGCTGATCGTGCCGGTCACCAACGGCCCGGAGGCGCTGCCGGCCGCCATCCGGTTGCTGGACGACGCCAACGTGACCGTCATCGGCACGAACGTTCGTCGCCCCAGCCTGGACGAGGTGTTCTTCTCGCTCACCGCGAAGACGCCGGAGACGGCCGCCGAGCCCGAGCTCGCGAAGGAGCCAGTGGCATGAGCATCGCCTACGCCATCAGCGACAGCCTTGCGCTGACCCACCGCAACCTCGTCAAGAACCTGCGCAACCTCACGATCATCGTGTGGGGCGCGTTCGTGCCGATCCTGACCGCGCTGCTGTACGCGTTCGTACTCGGCAGCGCGATCGAGATCCCCGGTGTCTCGTACCGCGAGTACATGGTCGTCGGCATCCTGGTGAACTCGGTGCTGACGGCGTCGACGAACACCGCCGTCGGCATCGGTGAGGACATGAAGAAGGGCCTCATCGACCGGTTCCGCTCGCTGCCCATCGCCCAGCCGTCCGTCCTCATCGGACGGACGACGAGCGACGTGCTGAACGTCGTGCTGACGGTCGCCCTGATGGCCCTCACGGGTCTGGCGATCGGCTGGCGCATCCGTTCGTCGTTCCTCGACGCGTTGGCGGGCTTCGCTCTGCTGCTGCTCTTCGCCTACGCCGCCATGTGGATCACCGCGTGGATCGGCGTGCGGTCGAAGTCGGTGGAGGTCATGGCGAACTCGCTGTACCTCTTCCTGATGCCGCTGGTGTTCGTGTCGAACGCGTTCGTGCCCACCACCGGCATGCCGGGGTGGCTGCGCCCGATCGCCGAGTGGAACCCGGTGTCGGCCGTGGTGTCCGCCTGCCGCGTGCTGTTCGGCAACATGCCGCCGGCGACCGAGGGCGCGTGGCCGATGGTGAACCCGATCGCCGCCACGCTGCTGTACGTGGCCGTCATTCTGCTGATCTTCGTCCCGCTCGCCACCCGCCGGTTCAAGAAGACCGTCGGGCAGTAAGGAGAAAACCGTGCGCGTGTTGTTCATCACCGGCGGTGGCACCGGACCGCTGCACGCTCTGGCGCCCTTCGCCATGGCCACCAGAAGCGAAGGGCACGAGGTGATCGTGGCAGCGCCCGACGACCACGTGCAGCAGCTCGTGGACGTCGGCCTGCCCGCGGTCGGAGTCTCCAAGCTCGGCCTCTTCGACGCCATGTTCATCGACCGCAACGGAAACCGCCTCGACCGCCCGCTCGGGCCCGAGGCCGAGCTCGAGTTCGCGAGCCGCGGCTTCGCCCGCATGGCCGCCGACGCCTACGGCGCCATCTCCGAGCTGGCACGGGCCTGGCGGCCGGACATCGTGGTCGGCGGCACCCGCAACTACGCCGCCGCGTTGATCGGCAACCAGCTCAAGATCCCGTACGTGTGCCAGGCGTGGGACGGCATCGAACGCGTGCCGAGCGACCTCGTGTACGCGAGCGACGAGCTCTCGCCGGAGCTGACCGAGCTGGGCCTCGACCGGATCCCGAAGGAGGACCTGTTCGTCGCGATCACCCCGCCGAGCGTCCGTCCCGCCGACGCGGAGCCCGCGCAGTACATGCGCTGGCTGCCGGGCAACCGGCAGATGGCGCTCGAACCGTGGATGTACACCAAGGGTGACAAGCGGCGGGTCCTGATCACCTCCGGCTCCCGTGCCGCGATGATCCCGGACCTCGGCGTGAACTTCTTCAAGCCGTTGCTGGAGAACCCGGTGTTCGCCGACGTCGAGCTGATCATTCCGACCCCGGAGAAGGTGGCCGAGCAGCTGCGCGAGCTGCGTCCCGGTCTGCACACCGGCTTCTTCCCGCTCGACATCATCGTGCCCACGTGCGACCTGATGGTGCACCACGGCGGCGGCGTCACGAGCGCGACGGCGTCCAACGCCGGCGTGCCCCAGCTGGTGCTGGCCGACATGATCGCCTCGGCGGACCCGACCCGCCGGATCGACGCCTACGGGGCCTCGATCACGTTGCTGCTCAAGGACGCCACGCCGGACGACGTGGCCCAGGCCGCGCAGAAGATGCTGTCCGACCCGTCCTACAGCGTGCGGGCCCGCGCCCTGCAGCAGGAGATCGCGAACCTGCCCCGTCCCTCCGACGTCGTCAAGGTCATGGAAGACCTGGTCGCCGCCAACCGCTGACCCCTCCCGCGCGCGTTGGCCGCCTTCCCCGTCCGGGAAGGCGGCCTTCGGCGTTTCACGAGCAGGACTTCCAGAAGGCGGTCACCGCGTCGCGCAGCGAGTGCCGCGGCCGCCAGCCGAGCAGATCGAGTGCCGGGGTGGGATCGACCTGCAGCCAGCTGGACTTCGCGCGCCAGCCGGTGTCGATGTCCCGTTCCACGACGTGCGCGGGCACCCCGCTGACCTCGATCAGCAGGTCGACCAGGGACCGCACCGCGACGGCCTCGCCGCGGCCGATGCCGATGATCTCGCCGGAGACCTCGGAGTGCGCGGCGGCGACGGCCGCGGCAGCCACGTCGCGCACGTCGACGTAGTCCCGAAAAGCCGACAGCGGGGCCAATTCGACGTCACGGCCAGCCAGCAGGGCCGAGGCGACCTGGCCGAGCAGGCTCGTCGCGGGCAGACCCGGCCCGACGGCGTTCGCCACCCGCAACACGACGCCGCCCGAGGAGACGACCAGGCGCGCGGCGGCGAGTTTCGCGACACCGTAGGAGGTGTCCGGCAGCTCAGGCGTCGATCGCCCCGCGGACTCCCCGTGCGGAATCGGGCCGTACTCCAGCACCGAGCCGAGGTGCACGAGCCGCGGCCGCACGGGCAGAAGGGCAAGGGCTGCCTGGAGGTTCTCGCTCAGCGCGAGACAGCGGGTGGCCATGTCCTCTTCGGACAGTCCCCAGCTGCTCCCCGTCGCGTCCACGACCGCCGCGCACGAACCGAGGACCTCGGCGAGTGCTTCCGCCGAGGTCCCGGAGAGGTCGAGCGCGCGAAAACGAGGTGCCGGCGGTGGCTTTCTCGCCACCGCCAGCACCTCGTGTCCCGCGGCCGTGAACGCATCGCACACATGGCGGCCCACGAAACCCGTGCCGCCGAGCACGATCACGTCCGGCATGGTCAGCCCGCCGCGCGGGCGACCCAGAGGCCCCACGGGAAGCCGTCGACCTCCTGGTGTTCCGCGACGGCACCCGCCGCCTCGAAACCCGCGGCCAGCTGTTCCCGGCTGAACAGGGTCAGCTGGACCTTCTCGGTGAAATCGCGCAGGCCGGCATCGGAGTCGGCGACGGCGTAGTGCACGACCATCTCGATGCGGTCGTCGGCGATGCGGCGGGCGTGCGACAGGCGGACGATCGCGCCGTCCTCCTTCTTCATCAGGTCGCTCGCCACGTGACCGTCGTTGAACCCGTTCCCGTCGTACCAGGGCTCGATCACGAGCACGCCGCCGGGGTTGAGGTGCTTGAGCAGACCACGGATCAACGCCTCGAACTCGTCGATCGACTCGAGGTGCGGGATGGCGCACAGGCTCGTGATCGCGTCGAACTTGCGGCCGAGATCGATCTCCTCGCGGAAGTCGACCCGCAGCGTCTTCAGGCCCTCGATGCGGCCGGCGGCGAAGGCGAGCATCTCCTCCGAGTAGTCCGCGCCGACCACGTCGTCGAACTGCTCGGCCAGGAACTGCAGGTGCAGCCCGGTTCCCGTGCCGAGGTCGAGCAGGGACTCGGCGTCCGGCGTGTGCTCGCGAACCACCCGCGCCACGTCGAGCGCCTGCGTCTTGAAGTCCTTGCCCCTGCTCTGCATGAGCAGGTCGTAGGTCTCGACGTAGTCGTCCTTGTACATGTGTCACATCGCTTTCGTTGGGTTCGGCTTCGTCTTCGTCACGCGGCCGCGCGAGCGACCCAGAGGCCCCAGGCGAAGCTGTCGCGCTCGACGTGCTCGGCCACGGCGCCCGCGGCCGCGAAGCACGCCGCCAGCTGCTCACGGGTGAAGAGCGACAACTGGACCTCTTCGGTGAAGTCGCGCAGTCCCGTGCCTGGGTCGGCGACGGCGTGGTGCACGACCATCTCGATGCGGTCGTCGCTGATCCGGCGCGCGTGGGACAACCGGACGATCGCGCCGCCGTTCTCCTTGCTCATCAGGTCGCCGGCCACGTAGCCGTCGTGGAACTCGTCCGGTCCGTACCAGGGCTCGATCACCAGCACGCCGCCGGGATCGAGGTGCTTCAGCAGACCGCGGACCAGTGCTTCGAACTCGTCGGTCGACGCCAGATGCGGGATGACCCACAGACAGACGATGGCGTCGAACGTGCGGCCCAGGTCGATCTCCGCGCGAGCGTCCACGCGCAGGGTCGCGAGCCCCGGAACACGTTGGGCGGCCAGCGCCATCATGTCCTCGGAGATGTCCGCGCCCGTCACGTCGTCGAACTCCTCGGCGAAGAACTGCGCGTGCAGGCCGGTTCCGGTGCCGAGGTCGAGCAACGACGCCGCCTCCGGCAGCCGTTCACGGATCTCTCGCACCACACCGAGCGCCTGGGTCCGATAGGCCTTGCCGCGGCTGCGCATCAGCAGGTCGTACGTCTCGACGTAGTCGTCGTTGTACATGTCTCACACCGCTTTCAGACGACGTGGACCTCGGGCACGTACAGGATCCACTTGCCGCCGTTGGCCCGGAACTCCTTCTCCTTGGCCATGATCTCCTCGGCGTGGTTCCACGCGAAGAGCAGCGCGTAGTCCGGATAGGACCGTGCGAACACCTCGGCGGGCTCGACCGGGATGTGCGTGCCCGGCGAGAGCCGGTGCTGCTTGGCGGGCGTCGTGTCGCACACGTACGAGACGAGCTCGGGGCCGATGCCGCAGAAATTCGTGACGGTGGCGCTCTTGGCCGTGGCACCGTAGGCGGCGACGGTCTTGCCCTCGTCCTTCAGCCTGCGCAGCAACGCGACCAGGTCGGTCCGGATGTTCGCGACGCTCACCGCGAAGCGTTCCAGCGTCGCGAGGTCCGACAGGCCCTCCTCCTCCGCGACCAGCGCGGCGACAGCGGGACTCGGTGTGCGGGCGCCGGCGCGGGCGAGGGTGTAGCGCACCTCGCCGCCGTGCACGGGCAGCCGGGTGACGTCGACCAGCTCCAGTCCGAACCGCTCCGCCATCGCCTGCACGGACCGTGCGGTGAAGAAGAAAAAATGCTCGTCGTAGATCTGGTCGAACGACGTCTTCGCGACGATGTCACCGAGGTACGGGTCCTCGAAGACGAACACGCCGTTCGGCCCGAGCAACGCGTCGACACCACGCAGGATCGAGTCCATGTAAGGGATGTGGCACAGCGTGTTCGCGGCGTAAATCACGTCCGCGGGACCGTCCGCCTCCCGGATCTCGATCGCGGTCTCCTCCTCGAAGAACGCGTTGAGCACCCGGATCCCCTGTGCCGCCGCGATCTTGGCCACGCCACCGGACGGCTCGACGCCGAGGTGGCGCACGCCCGCGTCCTTGACGGTGCCGAGCATGATGCCGTCGTTGCAGCCGAGCTCGACGACGAACGGGTCGGCGGAGGTCAGCTCGCGCTCCAGGAAACCGCGCGCGGTTCCGGCGAAGTGCTCGCGCATCACCGACGAACCCGAGGAGTGGTACGGATAGTCCTCGTGGAACATGCGGTCGCGCGGCACCTCCTCGACCAGCTGCACCATCGTGCACGACTCGCACACGCCGACGGCGAGCCGGTAGAAGAACTCCCCGTCGGTGTCCTGCGGCCTGAGGAAGGCGTCGGACAGCGGCTGCCTGCCGAGGTCGAGGAACTCCGTCACGGCGCTCTCGCAAATCCGGCACTTGCTCATCGTCGTGCTCCTTCGGGCTCCACTGAGAACTTCGCAGGTAGCAACGTGGCAGCGTGCGCTTGAACCAGGCTTGTGCCACGACCGCCCGCGCGTCTTCGACGCTCAGCGGGGACGCACCAGCTCTGGAAACCGGTGCAGCGAGGTTTGAGCGAGTCGCGATCGCGGCCCGACAGCATGAGGCGCATGACCACGTATGTCTGGGACTATCTGCGGGAGTACGAGAGCGAGCGCAAAGACCTGCTCGACGCCGTCGAGACGGTCTTCGGTTCCGGGCAGCTGGTGCTCGGCGACAGCGTTCGCGGCTTCGAGCAGGAGTACGCCGCCTGGCACGGCGTGCGGCACTGCACCGGTGTCGACAACGGCACGAACGCGCTCAAGCTGGCGCTGGAAGCGCTCGGCGTGGGACCGGGCGACGAGGTGATCACCGTGTCCAACACGGCGGCGCCGACCGTGCTCGCCATCGTCGGCGCCGGTGCCACACCGGTGTTCGTCGACGTGCGCGAGTCCGACTTCCTGATGGACACCGACCAGGTCGCGGCCGCGATCACGCCGCGCACCAAGGCACTGCTGCCGGTGCACCTGTACGGCCAGTGCGTCGACATGACGCCGTTGCAGCGGCTGGCGAGCAAGCACGGCCTGAAGATCCTGGAGGACTGCGCGCAGGCGCACGGCGCGCGCCACCACGGCGAGCTCGCCGGCACGATCGGGGACGCGGCCGCGTTCTCCTTCTACCCCACCAAGGTGCTCGGCGCGTACGGCGACGGTGGCGCCGTCATCACCGACGACGCCCAGATCGACGCGAACATGCGCCGGCTGCGCTACTACGGCATGGACAAGGTCTACTACGTTGTGCAGACGCCCGGCCACAACAGCAGGCTGGACGAGGTGCAGGCGGAGATCCTGCGCCGCAAGCTCGTCCGGCTCGACGAGTACGTCGCGGGCAGGCAGCGCATCGCCCAGCGGTACGCCGAGACGTTGAGCGACGTCCTCGCGCTGCCGCAGGTGACTCCGGGCAACGAGCACGTCTACTACGTCTACGTCGCGCGCCACCCCGATCGCGACCGGATCATCGAAGAGCTGAAGAAGCACGACATCTCGCTCAACATCAGCTACCCGTGGCCGGTGCACACGATGACCGGGTTCGCGCATCTCGGCTGGGCCGAGGGATCGCTGCCCGTGACGGAGAAGCTCGCCAAGGAGATCTTCTCCCTGCCCATGTACCCGTCGCTGCCGACCGACGTGCAGGACAGGGTGATCGACGCGGTGCGGAAGGTGCTCGCATGAGTCTGTTGTGGACGGTCAGCGACGGCGTCGAGCACGCGACGCTCCAGGTGCCGCTGGACTACGCCGAGCCACACGGGGAGCAGATCAGCCTCGCCCTCACCCGGCGGCGCGCCACCGACCCGGCCCGTCGCCGCGGCGTCCTGCTGTCGGTCAACGGCGGTCCCGGCGGCGACTCCGGGCTCGGCCGCGACCTGCCGTCGGTGTTCGAGGGCACGCCGGTGCACGAGGTGTACGACCTGATCGGCTTCGACCCCCGCGGCACGGGGGCCTCCACCCGGTTGTACGCCGACGTCGTGATCCCCAAGGCACCCTTCGACTCCCGGCCGCCGGACAGCGCGTTTCCCGTGCTGGCCGAGGACATGCGCGTGCGCGAGCTCGCCTGCCGGCGCGCTGGGGGGGACATGCGGCCGCACGTCAGCACCCGCAACACCGCGAGGGACATGGACTCGATCCGGGTCGCGCTCGGCGAGGAGAAGATCTCCTTCGTCGGCTACGCCTACGGTTCCTACGTCGGCGCCGTGTACGGCAGCATGTTCCCGTCCGGCCTCGACCGCAGCGTCCTGGACTCGTGCGTCAATCCCGAGTGGACGTGGCACGAGCAGTTCCTCTCGCAGGGCGACGCGATCCAGCGCAACGTCGACCAGTGGGCGGCCTGGACCTCGCAGCGCGACCGGCACTTCGGCCTCGGCACGTCGGCGGCCCAGGTGCTGACGTGCGTCGAGGACACCGTCGCCAACCTGGAGAAGTACGGCATCCGCCTGCGCACCCTGTTCGACGGCGCCGTCGGCACCCAGGCAGGCGACCGCGGCAAGTGGGAGAACCTCGCGGTCCTGGTGAAGGAACTGCGCGACACGGACGAGGACCAGGCACAGCGGCTGCTGGCCGCCCAGGGCACCTGGCGCTCGTTCGACGTGGAGGGCGAGCTGCGCGTCGCGGTGCTGGAAGCCGTCACGCTGGAACACGCGTGGCCGTCGGACATCGAGGTCTACTACGCGCAGATGCGGGAGTTCCGCAAACGCTTCCCCTACGGCTACGGCGTGTTGCGTGCACAACCGTGGGTCGGAGCGTTCCGCACGTTCGAGCTCCGCGAAGAGCCGGCCGCCATCACCCGTGACGGATACCCGGTCGGGCTGGTCGTCCAGGCCGACGGCGACGCGATGGACCACTACGCGGGCGGCGTCGCCATGGCGGACCGCCTCGGCAGCCACCTGATCACGGTCGAGGACTCCGGCGACCACGAGGTCTACGCCTTATGCGCCAACCCTCACGTGGACGCGCTGGTGAACCGCTACCTGGTTGACGGCGAGCTGCCGGGGCGACGCACGGTAGTGCCCGGCACAACCCCTCGGCCGGACATCCCCGCCGACGCCTGAACCCCCTCCCCCGCTGGGCGCCGCCTACCCCTCAGGCGGCGCCCAGCACCCTTTCAGACCCGGCGGTAGCGCTTGAGGTGCTTGCCCGTCAACGAGGTGCGCGACTTGAGCAGCTGGGCGGGAGTGCCCGTGAACACGACCTCACCACCGTCGCGGCCGCCACCGGGGCCGAGATCGACGACCCAGTCGGCCTGCTGCACCACGTCGAGGTTGTGCTCGATCACGATCACCGTGTTGCCCTTGTCCACCAGTCCGTTCAGCAGGCCCAACAGAGTGTCCACATCGGACATGTGCAGACCGGTGGTCGGCTCGTCCAGCACGTAGATCCCCGACGTCCGGTTGAGCTGGACGGCGAGCTTGATGCGCTGGCGCTCACCGCCGGACAACGTGCTGAGCGGCTGCCCGAGCGTGAGGTAGGGCAGGCCGACGGAGACGAGCGACCGCAGCTTCGCGACGAGGTCGCGTTCGGAGAAGAACTCCAGCGCCTCCTCGGCGGGCAGCTCCAGGACGTCCGCGATCGACAGACCGCGCAACCGGTGCGCGAGCACCTCCTCCTTGAACCGCCGGCCGTCACAGGTCGCGCAGTGGGTCGTCACCGGGTCCATGTAGGCGAGCTCGGTGATGATCACGCCGCGGCCCCTGCACTCCGGGCAGGCGCCGTCGGAGTTGAAGCTGAACAACGAGGCCGGCGCGCCGCTCGACTTGGCGAACAGCTTGCGGATCGAGTCCATCATCCCCAGGTACGTCGTGGGCGTGGACCTCGACGACGCCGTGATGGCGGACTGGTCCACGAAGATCGCGTCGGGGTAGCTGTTCATGAACACCTCGCCGATGAGCGAGCTCTTGCCGGACCCCGCGACACCGGTCACCACCGTCAGCACACCGGTCGGGATGGCGACCGAGACGTTCTTCAGGTTGTGCAGGTTCGCTCCCACCACCGGCAGCTCGCCGGTGGGTTCCCGGAACGACGACTTGACCGCGGTGGACCTGCGCAGGCCCTCGCCGGTCGGGGTCTTCGCCTCGCGCAGCCCCGCGAACGTGCCCTCGAAGACGATCCGGCCGCCGTGCACGCCCGCCCCGGGCCCGACGTCGACGACGTGGTCGGCGATCTCGATGACGTCCGGGTCGTGCTCGACCACCAGCACCGTGTTCCCCTTGTCCCGCAACGCGCGCAGCAGGTCGTTCAGCATGCCGACGTCGCGCGGGTGCAGCCCGGTGCTGGGCTCGTCGAAGATGTAGGTGAGACCGGTGAGGCTGCTGCCGAGGTGCCGCACCATCTTCAGTCGCTGGCCCTCACCGCCGGACAGCGTGCCGGTGGACCGGTCGAGGCTCAGATAGCCGAGCCCGATCTCCTCGATCCGCTCCAGCGCCGCGCGGACGGCGTCGACGAGCGAGCGCGCCGCCGGGTCGGTGATGGCGGACACGGCCTTGATCAGCTCGCTGATCTCCATGCGGGACCACTCGGCGATGTTGCGGCCGTCGATTTTCGCGGCGAGCGCGGCGGCGTTGAGCCTCGCGCCCTCGCACGCGGGACAGGTGCCCTCGGTGATGAACGGCAGCACCGACTCCCGCGTCCGCTCGCTCACCTTGCTCAGGTCGCGCTTCAGGTTGAAGCGGGCGAACCGGTCGGCGACCCCCTCGTAGGCCACCTCCTGCGAGCCCTTGGTGGTCCTGATGCGGACCGTGCCGCCGGTGCCGTGCAGCAGGGTGCGCATCTCCTGCTCGGTGTAGTCGCACAACCGCTTGCCCGGGTCGAACTTCCCGGAGTTGGCCCACCGCTGCCACTCGATGCTGCCCACACCGTGCGCCGGCAGCAGGATCGCACCCTCGTTCAGCGACTTCGACAGGTCCACGATCCGGTCCAACGCGAGCTGCGTCGTCACGCCGAGGCCGTCGCACTCGGGGCACATGCCGCGCGGGTCGTTGAACGAGAACGAGGACACCAGGCCGTCGGACGGCTGGGCGCAGCGCGCGAACAACACGCGGATCATGGCGTAGATGTCGGTCATCGTGCCGACCGTCGAACGGGCGTTGCCGCCGACGGCGTTCTGGTCCACGATGACCGCCGTCGTCAGCCCCTCGATCTCATCGACGTGCGGGCGCTCGTAGCGCGGCAGCTGGTTGCGGATGAACCAGGTGAACGTGCTGTTGAGCTGGCGCTGTGCCTCGATCGCGATCGTGTCGAACACGATCGAGGACTTGCCGGAGCCCGACACGCCGGTGAAGACCGTGATCTTGCCCTGCGGGATGGTCAGCGAGACGTCCTTGAGGTTGTGCTCACGCGCGCCGAGGATGCGGATGTCCATGCGGGCACGCTAGTGACACGCGCTCAAGCCAGGCTCGAGAAGAACGACCGCAGCTCACCCACCAGCACGTCCGGCTGCTCCAGTGCGGGGAAGTGCCCGCCGCGCTCGTGGTCGACGAACCGGCGCAGGTCGGTGAACCGCCCGGCGATCCACGGACGTGGCATTCGCCCGTCCTTGGGGAAGTTGGACACCGCGGTGGGCACGGCGACCGGCCCGAGCGCGAGCTTGTTCTGGCTCTCCCAGTAGATCCGCGCCGACGACGCGCCGGTCGCGGCGAACCAGCCGACGCTCACCGCGTCGAGCAACCGGTCGCGCGGGATGACCTGTTCGACGGAACCGTCGTGGTCGCTCCACGCCCAGTACTTCTCGACCATCCACGCGAGCTGCGCCACCGGCGAGTCGGTGAGGCCGTAGCCGAGGGTCTGCGGGCGGGTGGTCTGGATGACCGAGTAACCGCCCTCCTGCTGCTGGAACTCCTTCATCGCCGCGAGCCCCGCATAGTCCTTTTGCGACAGTTCGACCTGCTCCTCCGGCGGCCGCGCGAACGGCATCGTCAGATGGATGCCGATCAGCTGCCCGGTGTCGGTCTCGCCCATGATCGCCGTGATGAACGAGCCCCAGTCGACGCCGTGCGCGGCGTACCGCTCGTACCCGAGCGAGGCCATCAGCGTCTGCCACGCGGCGGCGATGCGTTCCGCGGTCCAGCCGGGCCCGGAGGGCCTGTCGCTGAACCCGAAGCCGGGCAACGAGGGTGCGACGACGTGGAACGCGTCGGCGGGGTCCGGCGGGTCGACCAGCGGGCCGATGACGTCGAGGAACTCGACGACGGAACCGGGCCAGCCGTGGCTGATCAGCAACGGCGTGGCGTCCGGGTGCGGCGACCGCACGTGCAGGTAGTGGATCCCGAGACCGTCGATCTCGGTGCGGAACTGGGGCAGGGCGTTCAGCCGTGCCTCGGTCTTGCGCCAGTCGTAGGAGGTGCGCCAGTACTCGGCGAGCTTCTGGGCGTACGCGAGCGGCACGCCCTGGCCGCGCTCGGTCTCGGCCTCAGGCCAGCGCGTGCGCGCCAGCCGCTCATGGAGGTCCACAACGGACTCTTCCGGGATCTCGACGCGGAACGGCTCGTGCGTCATGACTCACCTCCGATGTCGAGTCCACCGTCGACGGTGACGACCTGGCCGGTCACCAGCGGGCTCGCGGCCAGCTGGGTGATCCACGGCGTGATGTCCTCCGGCTCGGCCACCCGGCCGAGCGGGATCTTGTGCGCGACGCCGGCGAAGAGGCCCTCCACCTGCTCGGGGCTCAACCCGTTGGCGGCATAGGCTTCCGTGCGGACGAAGCCGGGCGCGACGGCGTTGACCCTGATGCCGAGCGGCGCGAGCTCGGCAGCCCAGCTGCGGGTGAAACTGTGCACGGCGGCCTTGCTCGCCGAGTACAGCGAGCTCGACGGCCCGGGATTGTGGCCACCGCGGCTCGACACCAGCACGATCGCGGCGCCGGGTGAGCGCAGCTGCGGCAGCAGCCGGGAGGTCAGCAGCACCGGCCCGAGCACGTTGGTCTCCAGGACGTCCCGCGCGGTCGCGTGGTCCAGTGCGGCGAGCGGGGTGAAGCGGAAGATCCCCGCGTTGTGCACCAGCACGTCCACCTGGCTGCGGACGGCCTCGGCAACGGCGTCCGCCCCTGCCGCCGTGGTGACGTCGGCGGCGACGGGCACGATCGCGGGGTGCAGGGCGGCGACCTCTTCGAGTCGTTCCTTGCGACGGCCGGTGATGATCACGTTGGCAGCGCCGAGCCCGGCGAACGCGAGCGCTGTGGCGCGCCCGATCCCGGTGCCCGCGCCGGTCACGACGACGGTCTCCATGCGAGGCAACCTTCCAGCGGCCGCTCGACATCGGCTCGAATCCGCCGCCGGACCACCACGACCAGTCAGTCTCCAGTGCTGCCCAACCCCTCGACAACATGCTGGCCCCACGAGCAAAGCTGCTGAGGAGAAAGCACATGAAAGCACTCGTGTTGGCCGGAGGCCTGGGCAGCCGGCTACGTCCGTTCAGCCACACCATGCCGAAACAACTCATCCCGATCGCCAACAAGCCGGTCATCGAGCACGTCATGGACAACCTGCGTGCCATCGGCGTCCGCGAGGTCGGGATGATCGTCGGCAGCAGGCGGGAAGAGCTCGAGTCGAAGCTCGGGGACGGATCGGCGCTGGGCGTGGACATCACCTACATCCAGCAGGACGAGCCGCTCGGACTGGCGCACTGCGTGCTGATCGCGCGCGACTTCCTCGCCGACGACGACTTCGTGATGTACCTGGGCGACAACATGCTCATCGACGGCATCGAGGAGATCGCCGACGAGTTCCGCACCACCCGGCCGACCGCGCAGGTCGTCGTGCACAAGGTCGCCGACCCCCGCGCGTTCGGCGTCGCCGAGGTCGACGAGAACGGTCGCGTGATCCAGCTCGTGGAGAAGCCGAGGGAGCCGCGCAGCGACCTCGCGGTCATCGGCGTCTACTTCTTCACCCCCGCCGTGCACGAGGCCGTCGAGCGGATCACGCCGAGCGCCCGTGGCGAGCTGGAGATCACCGACGCGCTGCAGTGGCTGGTGACCGAGGGCCTGGACGTCCGCGCGCGCATCTACTCCGGCTTCTGGAAGGACACCGGGCGAGTCGAGGAAGTCCTGGACTGCAACCGGGAGCTGCTCGACCGGCTGACCGCGTCGGTGCGGGGAGAGGTCGACGAGCAGAGCCAGATCATCGGCGCCGTCGTGGTCGAGGAAGGCGCACGGGTGGTCGGCTCGCGCATCGTCGGACCGGCGATCATCGGCGCCGGGTCGCTCGTCGAGGACAGCACGGTCGGCCCGCACACCACGATCGGCGAGGACTGCCTGCTGCGCGGCGCCGGCATCGGCTACTCGATCCTGCTGCGCGGCGCGTCGGTCGACAACGTGCGAGGTGTGCACGGTTCGGTCATCGGACGGGCGGCCAGCGTGGCGTCCGCCGAGCGCAACCGGCTCGTCGTCGGTGACCACTCCAGCATCGAGGTGCCCGCGTGAAGGTCTTCGTCACAGGCGGCGCCGGCTTCATCGGTTCGCACTACGTGAGGACGCTGCTCGACGGCGGTTATCCGGGGTTCGAGGACGCCGAGGTCACCGTCCTGGACAAGCTCACCTACGCGGGCAACAGGGAGAACCTGCCCGCACAGCACGCGAGGCTGAACTTCGTGCACGGCGACGTGTGCGACCTGCCGGCTCTGCTGGAGCTGTTGCCGGGCCACGACTACGTGGTGCACTTCGCGGCGGAGTCGCATGTGGACAGGTCGCTGACGGACGCGTCGGCGTTCATCCAGGCCAACGTCGCGGGCACGCAGTCGCTGCTGGACGCGTGCGTCGCGGCCGGGGTGCGGCGGATCGTGCACGTGTCCACGGACGAGGTGTACGGGTCGATCGACTCCGGCGAGTGGACCGAGGAGTCACCGCTGCTGCCGAACTCGCCGTACGCGGCGTCGAAAGCGTGCAGCGACCTGATCGCGCGGGCGTACTGGCGCACCCACGGCCTCGACCTCTCGATCACCAGGTGCTCCAACAACTACGGCGCCTACCAGCACGTCGAGAAGCTCATCCCGTTGTTCACCACGAACCTTCTCACGGGCGTGCCGGTGCCGTTGTACGGCGACGGCGCGAACATCCGTGAGTGGCTGCACGTGTCCGACCACTGCCGGGCGATCCAGCTGGTGCTGGAGCGGGGACGCGCGGGCGAGGTGTACAACGTCGGCGGCGGGAACGCGCGCACCAACAAGCAGATCACCGAGCTGTTGCTGGAGCTGTGCGGCGCGGACGCGAGCCTGGTGCGGCGGGTGCCCGACCGCAAGGCCCACGACCTGCGCTACGCCCTGGACGAGACGAAGATCCGCACCGAGCTGGGGTACGAGCCGCTGGTGTCGTTCGAGCAGGGCCTGGCCGAGACGGTCCGCTGGTACGTCGACAACCCGGCGTGGTGGAAGCCGGTGAAGGAACGCCAGCGCTGAGCGCACAACGGGAAGAGGGCTGACCGCGGTGGTCACGCCCTCTTCCCGTTGTGCCGTCACGCCGCCGCGGCCGGCCGATCCCGGTGGATCGTGCGGGACCTGGTGTAGAGCTCACCGTCGAGGCGCACCAGCACGTCCTCGATCGCGAACGTCGGCTCGAACGTCACGTTGCCGTCGGCGTCGGTCCGCGTGACGAGCGAGCAGTACGACACCGCGAACGTGTTCTGGTCCACCTCTTCGATCAGGTAGTGGTCGTTCCAGTGCCGCACCGCGGCGCCCGCGTACCTCGGCAGCGCCAGCTTGGCGCCGGCGATCAGCGCGGCCCTGCCCTCGACCTTCTCACCGCGGTGGGCGTGATCGGTCACGCCGTCCTCGGTGAACGTCCCCGCGTACCCCTCGACGTCCAGCGCGTCCAGCAGCCGCATCTGGCGCGCGTAGAAGTTCAGTACCTCGACGTGCACCTGCACGCTGACTCCAGCCACGACAGCTCCTCCCGATTCGTCTGCCACCACGATGCGCGAACCGGCTGGAAACCCGCTCAAGTTCCGTTCCATTCCACGTCCACCCGCGCGGGCGACGCTTTCACCCAGAAACCGTTGGCGAACAAGGAGGTCTCATGTCCGAGCAGGTGCCCGACGTCAGCAAGTCGGTCACGGTGCGGGCCACACCGGAACAGGCCTTCAAGATCTTCACCGAACGGCCGCTCGAGTGGTGGCCCGAGTCGCACGTGTTCGTCGCGCAGCGCGAGTCGATCACCTTCGAGGGCGGGGTCGGCGGCAGGTACTTCGAGCGCGGCGCGGACGGCGAGGAGATCGCCTGGGGCATCATCACCGAGTGGGAGCCGGGCAGGCGCCTGGTGATGACGTGGCGGGTCGGCCCGAACTGGCGTCCCGTCTTCGACGACGAGAAGGCGAGCTTCATCGAGGTCGACTTCACGCAGAAGGGCGACGACACCGAGGTCAGGCTCACGCACGCCCAGCTGCACCGGCACGGCGAGATCGCCGGCTTCATCCACACCGCCCTGGACGGCCCCAGCCCCGGCGAAACCCTGGAAAAGTTCGCCAAGGTGGTCGCACAGCACGTCTGACAACCACGATGAACGGCGCATTTGTTCACCTGAGGTGGACGAATGCGCCGTTCATCGTTTCAGGCCGCGGAGACCTCGCAGAGGTCGACTACGCGGCGCAGCTGGTGGACCAGCTGGTCCACCGAGCGGCCCTCGCGCAGCCGCACCTGAACGTCCAATCTGGACAGCCCGTCCGCGCCGGCGGGGCTGAGGCTCAGCGACTCCACGGCGACGTCACGCGTGGAGAACAACACCACGACCCGTGCCAGCGCACCGGGCTTGTTGCGCAGCAACACCGACAGCCGGTGCATCAGAGGTCCTCCCCCGTGTCGGAGTCGCACAGCGGGCGCAGGCCGCGTGCGGTCATGATCTCGTCGTTGCCCGTGCCCGCGGCGACCATCGGCCACACCTGGGCGTCCGCTCCGACGACGAAGTCGATCACCACCGGCCGGTCGCGCACGGCCATCGCCTCGCGCACCACGTCGTCCACTCCCGCCCGCGACGAGCACCGCAGCCCGACGCAGCCCATCGCCTCCGCCAGCAGCGCGAAGTCCGGCGTCGAGCCGAGCGACGTGTGGGAGTACCTGCTGCCGTAGAACAGGTTCTGCCACTGCCTGACCATGCCGAGGTTGCCGTTGTTGATCACCGCGACCTTGATCGGCAGGCCTTCCAGCGCGCAGGTCGCCAGCTCCTGGTTGGTCATCTGGAAGCAGCCGTCGCCGTCGATCGCCCACACCTGCCGGTCCGGCGCGCCACACACGGCGCCCATCGCGGCGGGCACGGCGAAGCCCATCGTGCCGAGCCCGCCGGAGTTGATGAACGACCCCGGCCGCTCGTAGCGCACGAACTGCGCCGCCCACATCTGGTGCTGGCCGACACCGGAGGTGTAGATCGCCTCCGGCCCGACGAGCTCACCGATCCGCGAGATCACGTACTGCGGTGCGAGGGAACCGTCCTCCGGCCAGTCGTAGCCGAGCGGGAACGTCGTCCGCAGCCCGTCCAGGTACTTCCACCACGGATCGAGGTCACCGCCGGTGGTGACCGACGCCTTCAGCGCACGCAACACATCCCGGCAGTCGCCGATCAGCGGCACGTCCGCCCTGCGGTTCTTGGAGATCTCCGCGGGGTCGATGTCCGCGTGCACGACGAGGGCCTCCGGTGCGAACCGCGCGAGCGAGCCGGTCACCCGATCGTCGAACCGCGCACCCAGCGCGATCAGCAGGTCCGACTTCTGCATCGCCGCGACGGCCGCGACGGTGCCGTGCATGCCGGGCATGCCGAGGTGCTGCGGATGCGAGTCAGGGAAGGCCCCGCGCGCCATCAGCGTCGTCACGACGGGCACTCCGGTGCGTTCCGCGAGCTCACGCAGAAGGTCCGCGGCACCGGCACGCACCACTCCGCCGCCGACGTAGAACACCGGCCGCTCGGCGCGGGCCAGCAGGTCCGCCGCCTGGCGCACCTGAGCGGGGTCGAGCCGTGGCCGCACGACGACGGGCGGCTCGGGCTCTGTCCACCCAGCGGGTGCGGCGAGGACGTCCTTGGGCAGGTCGACCAGCACCGGACCGGGTCTGCCGGACGCGGCGAGGGCGAACGCCTCGGCGATCACCCGCGGGATGTCGTCCGGGTCGGTCACCTGGTAGCTGTGCTTGGTGATCGGCAGCGTGATGCTGCGGATGTCCGCCTCCTGGAAGGCATCCGTCCCGATCACCGGTCTCGCCACCTGGCCGGTGATCGCCACCACCGGCACCGAGTCCAGGTAGGCGTCCGCGAGTGGCGTCACCAGGTTCGTCGCGCCCGGCCCCGACGTCGCCATGCACACGCCGACCCTGCCGGTCGCCTGCGCGTAGCCGGAGGCCGCGTGCCCGGCGCCCTGCTCGTGCCGCGTCAGCACGTGCCGGATCTTCGCCGAGTCGAACAACGGGTCGTAGGCGGGCAGGATCGCCCCGCCGGGAATGCCGAACACCGTCTCGCACCCGACTGCCTCGAGTGCCTTGATCAATGCCAGCGCACCGTTCATGACGTCGGCGGCTAACCGGCGAGCTGACGTTCCAGCGACTTCACGGACATCGACGTGTCCAGCGCCGGATCGGAGCTCAGGATCGCGCGCTGCAACTGCCGCAACCGCATCGACGGTTCGAGGCCCAGTTCCTCGATCAACGTCTCGCGCAGCGCCTGGAAGGCCTCCAGCGCCCGCCACTGCCTGCCGGAGCGGTACAGCGACAGCATGTACTGCGCGCAGAGGTTCTCGTGCATCGGGTGCTGCGCCGTGAGCATCGACAGCTCGCTGATCATCGACTGGTGCCTGCCCAGCCGCAGATCGGCGTCGATGCGCGCCTCCAGAACGCCGAGCCGGCTCTCCTGCAGCCGGGTGACCTCCATGGCGAGCTTCGTGCCGACCTGGACGTCGACCAGCACCGGCCCGCGCCACACCTCCAGTGCCTGACCGAGCAGCCGGGACGCCGACTCGAGGTCGCCGGTCTCGGTCGCGCGCTGGCCCGCCGTGGCGAGCCGCTCGTAGCTGCGCACGTCGACGTTCTCCGGCGCCACGTTGAGCAGGTAACCGCCGTACCGGGTGACCAGCACCTCCTTCGCCGCCGACGCGTCCTCGCCCGGCATCGCCGCGTTGATCTTGCGGCGGACCTGGAGCACGTAGGTCTGCAACGTGGTGAGCGCGCTGCGCGGCGGCGCCATGCCCCACAGCTCCTCGATGAGCGTGGGCACGGTCACCACGTGCCCGGCTTGCAGTGCGAGCAGTGCGAGCAGCTGCCGCGGCTTGCTCGCGGTGGGCGTGATGGAAACGCCGTTCTCACGGGCTTCCAGCGGCCCCAAAACCTTGATCTCCATCGGTCCTTCCCCCTGTCGACCAGTACGGGATCTGCACTTCAAGTGCACCCGAGCAGCGCTCGTGCTCGCCACGGAGCACGGCACGAGTCCGCAGTGGCGTGTTCCCGTGCTTCCACGTGAGAAATTCACGGCGTGATCGCGTGAACGCGCTCCGTGTTCGCCGCTACCTCGGCAGACGTTCCGCCGTAAGATCGCTTCACCGACGACGGGCACCTGTGGGGGTGAGGCATCCGTGAGTCGTTCTGGTGGCATGGCCGCCGTCAGCACGCCGACGACATCGCATGTCATGCGGACCACCGCGATGATCGTGTGCGGGCTCGCACTGGTCGACGCGGCCCTCGTCTTCACGCGGGACCTCGATCCGCTCCGGTCGACGCTCGAACTCGCCGCCGTCGGCGCCGTGACCGCGCTGCAACTGTCGTTTTTCAGCCGACCGTTCGTCACGGTGCGCCGCCCGCTGGGCCACGTCCTGCTGGCGGTGCAGGCCGCCCTGGTGATCGCTCCGGCGCCGGCGTTCGGCCATCCGCCCTCCGCCACGACCGGTTTCCTCGCTGCCAGCGCGCTGGTCGTGTGGCCGAAGGCGGTGGGCATGGGGGCGGCTGCGGCCACGGTCGTGTTCGGCGCACTCATGCAGCCCTCACCAGCACAGATGGCGCTTTCCGCCGCCTCGACCACGACGGTGGCGCTGCTGCTGTACGGCCTGCCGTGGTTCGCGGAGCTGGTGCAGAACGTCCGGGACGCGCACCGGGCGGAACGCGCCCGCGTCTCCCGCGACCTGCACGACCTGCTCGGGTACAGCCTCTCGGCGATCAAGCTGAAGAGCGAGCTGAGCCACCGGCTGCTGCGCGACGACCCCGACCAGGCGCTGGGCCAGCTCGAGGAGATCGTCGACGTCGCGGGCAACGCGCTGGCCGACGTGCGCGCCGTCGCGCTCGGCTACCGGCCGATGTCGTTCGAGGAGGCGTCCACCTCGGCTCAGTCGCTGCTCATGGCGGCCGGCGTGGACGTGCGGGCGTCCCTCGAACACGACTCGCTGCCCGACGAGGTGGAGACGGTGCTCGCGACCGTGCTGCGCGAGGGCGTGACGAACGTACTGCGGCACAGCAAGGCCGAGGAGTGTCACATCCACGTCCGGCAGACCACGAACGTCGTCGTGCTGGACATCATCAACGACGGCGCGCACGAGGACGACGCCGACCCGACGAGCAGTGGCCTGCAGAACCTCGCCCAGCGGGTGGACGAGGTGAGCGGCGAGCTCGTCGCCCGGCGCACCGACGACGGCCGCTTCCACCTGCGCAGCACCATCCCCCTGGGGCGCGACTGAGCGTCTCAGAACCACCCGGAGGTGCGGGCGATGCGCACCGCGTCGATGCGGTTGCGCGCGTCGATCTTGGCGCACACCGTGGTGAGGTAGTTGCGCACGGTGCCCACGGACAGGAACAACATCTCGGCGATCTCGATGGCGCTGGCGCCGTCCGCGGCGAGCCGCAGCACCTCCAGCTCGCGCGGGGTGAGCGGGCATTCGTCACCGTCCCACGCGGCGAGCGCCAGCTGGGAGTCGATCACCCGGCGGCCCACCGCGACCCCGCGGATGGCGTCGGCCAGCTCGTTCACCGGCGAGTCCTTGAGGATGAAACCGTTCACCCGCGCGTTCAGCGCGCGGCGCAGGGTGCCCGGCCTGCCGAGACTGGTGAGGATCAGCGTGCGCGTGGCGGGAGCGCTCTCGTGAATCATCACGGCGGCGGAAAGCCCGTCCATGCCAGGCAGGTCGATGTCGAGCACCGCCACGTCCGGCCTATTCTTGTTAACGGCCGGCACGATTTCGCCACCGGTTGCGACGGAGGCGACGACTTCTATATCCGGCTCCATGTTCAGGAGAGTTTCCAGCGCCCCCCTGACCATTTGCACGTCCTCGGCGAGCAACACGCTAATCATCAAGCTTCCCCCGAGCCTTCAGACGCTTGTCCTAAAAGGAGTTCTACACTCGGTCACCGGGCGCGACAAGCAATTGGTCCGAATGCCGCAACGAGATCATGGATCCGTGACCGTGTGATGACCTTCCGTCAGCGGGGGATGCTGCAAATGGAACAGTCATCGACGTCGGAGCGTGTTCGGCGGCCGGGGCGATAGCGGCCGGGGCCAGTAGAGCGTCGCGGCTTGGTTGTGCTCCGTTGAGTCGGGCAGGGGGCTGGGCGGTCTGGTGCTCGTCACCGGAAGCACGGATGGTCGCGTTCTCATGCACGTCGCTGCCGAGATGGCGGTAGAGAAATGCTGACGCAAACGTCGATCACCCCAACTGCTGCCAACTGTGCAGTTGGCAGCCAGGAGAGCGCGATCTTCATGATCGAAGCGCGGCTGCCTGCCGGCATCACCCTCACTGTCACATCCCAAGAGATAGCCGCGACGCGCTACTAGCCCGCGCGACGCAGCCCGAGGCCGCCGTCGACGGTGATCACCTCGCCCTGGATCCACGCCGCCTCGTCCGTGCACAGCAACGCCACCGCGTCCGCGACGTCGTCGGGCACCGTGAGGCGGCCGGACGGGCAGCGGATGGCCAGCCGCGCCATCAGTTCGGGGTCGGTGTTCATCGACCCGTGGTCGACCACGGGCGTGACGACGGCGTTGACCGCGACTCGGTGCTGCGCGAGGTTCAGCGCCAACTCACGCACCGCGTGCGCCACCGGCGTCACGGTGTACCCGGCGACCACGACGCGCCCGCCGCCGTCGAACGCCTTGGCGAGCCCGTCGGCCGCGCCCACCAGCGGCCCGAGGTCCGGCGAGGTGACCAGGTGGACGTAGAGATCGAGCCGTTCCCAGGCCTGGGTGACCTCGGCGAGCACCGTGCGGATGCCGGTCTCCCGCGTGGTGTCGGCGGCGAGGAACGTCACTGGTCCCGGCCGCCCGCCCAGCACGATCTGCGCGCGCTCGGCGTCCGGATCCTCGGCGGGACACGGCACGACGACGTGGACGCCGTTGTCGCACAGCTTGGTCGCGACGGCCAGCCCGAGACCTCGGGTGCCGCCGGCGACGATCGCGATCTTGCCGTCGAGGCCGAGCCGGGTGGGCGCTGGTTCGAGCATTCTGATCACCTCGGCGTCGAGGATCCGCCCCACCCCTGGAGGGCTGCTAGAACCAGCCCGACTTGCGGGCGATGCGGACCGCGTCGACCCGGTTGCGGGCGTCGAGCTTGGCGGTCGCGGCGGTCAGGTAGTTGCGCACGGTGCCGACGGACAGGAACAGGGTGGTCGCGATCTCCGTGGCGTCGGCGCCGTCGGACGCGAGCCGCAGCACCTCGAGCTCGCGCGGCGTCAGCACGCAGTCGTCGGTGTCCCACGCCGACAGGGCGAGCTGGGAGTCGATCACCCGTCGCCCGACGGACACACCGCGGATCGCGGCCGCGAGCTCGCCGATCGGGGCGTCCTTGAGGATGAAGCCGTTGACTCTGGCGTTGAGCGCCCGGCGCAGGGTGCCCGGCCTGCCGAGGCTCGTGAGGATGAGTGTGCGTGTCGCCGGTGCGGTGTCGTGGATCGCGGTGGCGGCCGACAGCCCGTCCATGCCGGGCAGATCGATGTCGAGCACCGCAACGTCCGGCTTGTCCCGCACCACCGCGGGAAGAATTTCGTCCCCCTTCGCCACGGACGAGACGACCTCGATATCCGGTTCGAGGTTCAACAAGGCAACCAAAGCACCGCGGACCATTTGCACGTCCTCGGCGAGTAACACTTTGATCATCCGTCCACCTGCCTGCCCCCTCAGGTCACCATTTCGAGTCTTACACTCGGTGACAAGACAGGACAAGGATCGGCGCCAACAACACCGAGCATTACTCCGAATGAGCCAGAGCCTTCGGAAATGAAAATCGGCGCATTACTTTCCGTCATCGGTTGCTCACGGCACGCGAATGGCCGAACCGGAAAGCACCCGCACGATTCGGCCACAAAAGACCGGCCGGGCGCTACTTCTTGCGCAAGCCCTCCAGCACGCGCAGGATCGCGCGTTCCACCTCACGCCCGGTGCGCTTCGGGTCGGACGAGCTCGCGATCGTGCTGGCCCCCGCGGACAACGCGCCGAACAGCAGCCGGGCCATGATCTCCACGGGCGCCTCCTCGATCTCCCCCGCGTCGACGAGCAGCTGAACCGCCGTGCGCAGCAGGCCGAAGCTGAAGTGCTCCTCCGCCTCACGCCAGCGTTCCCAGCCCATGACGACCGGCGCCTCGTGGATGATGATCCGCTGGTACTCGGGGTCCAGGCACTTGCGGACGTACGCGCGCAGGCCAGCGACCGCCGTGTCCCACGCGTCACCGTCTGCCGTGACGACGGCGGTGAGCGATTCGATCGACTGTGTCTCGACCTGCGCGAAAGCCGCCTCGAACAACGCCTGCTTGCCGCTGAAGTGGTGGTAGAGCGCGCCTTTCGTCACGCGGGCGCGTTTGACGACCTCGTCGAGCGAGGTCCCGGCGTACCCGCGCTTGGTGAACATCTCGACTGCGCTGTCGACCAGCGCCTGCCTGGTCGACTCCGAGTACTCGGCACGCCGTGTTCGCACGGCCGAAACGTATCTCACATACCGACGGTACGTACCGGTGGTATGGTCGTGCCATACCAGGAGTATGCGAGAGACCGGGGGTACGAGACATGGGCTGGGCAGACCACTACCGCCGCCGTGACGCACTCGACGCCGTGCTGCGTGACGCCCGGCGCGACCCGTCCGCACCACTGATCGTGGATCCGGACGTCTTCTCCTCGCTCGGCGAACTGCTGCTGGCGCTCGATCACCGCTGGCAGAACAAGCTGACCGCGCGCATGGAGGCCGCCGCGCTGGACGGACCGGTCGACGAGCATCTCGTCACCGCCGAACTGGCCGCGGACGAGCCGGTCTTGCGCGCCGTGCTCGACGCACACCTTTCGCTCGGCAGTTACCGGACGGTAGGAATGACTCCATGAGTCGTTGGACCGAAGCCGACATCCCCGACCAGACCGGCCGCACCGTCCTGGTGACCGGCGCGAACTCCGGTCTGGGCCTGCGCACCACCCAGGTGCTCGCGGAGAGGGGCGCCCACGTGATCATGGGCTGTCGCTCCGTCCAGAGAGGTGAAGCGGCACGACGAACGGTGCAGGGGTCCGCGGAGGTCCTCGAACTCGACCTCGCCGACCTCGGCTCCGTTCGTTCCGCCGCGGAGAAGGTCTCCTCGCTCGACGTTCTGATCAACAACGCGGGCATCATGGCCGTCCCGTACGGCAAGACCGTCGACGGTTTCGAGCGCCAGTTCGGCACCAACCACCTGGGCCACGCCGCCCTGACGTGGCTGCTGCTGCCCGCGTTGAGGCAACGTCCGGGCGCGCGCGTCGTCACCGTAGCGTCGCTTGCGCACCAGTACGGCCACATCGACTTCGACGACCCGAACTGGGAGCACCGCTCGTACAGCTACCGCGGCTCCTACGGGCAGTCCAAGCTCGCGAACATCCTCTTCGCGAGGGAGCTGGAACGGCGTTCGCCGGACGTCACGTCCATCGCGGCGCACCCCGGCGTCACGGCCACCGAGCTGACCAACAACATGGCCGACGCGCACAACTCGCTGCTGCTGCGTCTCGGCGGGCGCATCAGCCACCTGTTCTCGCAGTCGGTCGAGATGGGCGCGCTGCCGCAGCTCTACGCCGCGACGTCACCGGACGCACAGGGCGGCGAGTACTACGGCCCGGACAGCTTCAACGGCTACCGCGGCTACCCCGCCAAGGCGAGGATGACCTCCGCCGCCCGCGACGATCTCGCGGCGAGCCGCCTGTGGGACCTCACCGTCAAGCTGACGGGCGTCACGCCAGATCTGCCCTGACCGGGCGGCACGTGACGCCGGACACGCGAGGTCGCAGCGTAGGGTGAGGTCGTGACTGTGGTACCGGAGGGTCGGAAGCTGCTGCGGCTCGAGGTCCGCAACAGCCAGACGCCGATCGAGAAGAAGCCCTCGTGGATCAAGACGCGGGCGAAGATGGGCCCCGAGTACCGGGAGCTCAAGGGTCTGGTCAAGCGCGAGGGCCTGCACACGGTCTGCGAAGAGGCCGGCTGTCCCAACATCTACGAGTGCTGGGAAGACCGCGAGGCCACGTTCCTGATCGGCGGCGAGCAGTGCACCCGGCGCTGCGACTTCTGCCAGATCGACACGGGCAAGCCCGCCGACCTCGACCGCGACGAGCCCCGCCGCGTCGCCGAGTCGGTCCAGGCGATGGGCCTGCGCTACTCCACGGTCACGGGTGTCGCTCGTGACGACCTGGAAGACGGCGGCGCGTGGCTGTACGCCGAGACCGTCCGCCAGATCCACGCGATGAACCCCGGCACGGGCGTCGAGCTGCTGATCCCGGACTTCAACGCGATTCCCGAGCAGCTGAACGAGGTCTTCGAGTCCCGCCCCGAGGTGCTCGCGCACAACCTGGAGACCGTCCCGCGGATCTTCAAGCGCATCCGCCCGGCGTTCCGCTACGAGCGCTCACTCGAGGTGATCACCAAGGCCCGCGAGTTCGGCCTGGTCACCAAGTCCAACCTGATCCTCGGCATGGGCGAGACCCCCGAGGAGGTCACCGAGGCGCTGGCCGACCTCTACGACGCGGGCTGCGACATCATCACCATCACCCAGTACCTGCGCCCGTCGCCGCGGCACCACCCGGTCGAGCGCTGGGTGAAGCCCGAGGAGTTCGTCGAGCACAAGGAGACGGCCGAGAAGATCGGCTTCCTCGGTGTCATGGCGGGCCCGCTGGTCCGCTCCTCCTACCGCGCCGGTCGCCTCTACGCGCAGGCGAAGCAGAAGCGCGGCGAGGAACTGCCGGAGAACCTCCAGCACCTGCTCACGGTCTCCGCGTCGCAGGAGATCACGAGCCTGCTCGCCCCGCGCTGAGCCCCGCTGAGGGAGCAGGCCGGGTGGCCTGCTCCCTCAGTACAGCTCGTCCAGCAGCGCGAGATCCGGTGGCACCAGCGTGGTCGAGAGAACCAGCTCCTTGAGCAGGTTGTCGTTGAGCGAGTTGCCGACGGGCTCGCCGACCTCCTCGCGCCGCAGCCCCGTCACCCCGGCCTTGGACAACCGCGTCCGCACGTCGGCGATCACGCGGTCCACCCGTTTGACGTTCCACTCCTGGCCTGCCCGCAGCTCCGCCATGGCGGCCGCGACCTCACCTCGTTGCACGGGCTGAGGGTTCGCCTCGTGCAGCAGGTACCTCTGTCCTAAAAGGACGAGCAGGAGCCGTTCGTCCTCGGTGAGCCGCCACCGCTTCGGCTGCTGGGTCGCCGCGCTGTGCAGCGTCGCGGGCTGGCCACCGTCCTCACCGGCGACGTAGACCTCGAGCAGGTGTTCGCGCACACCTCGGACGAACAACGGTGTGTACCCGTCCGCCAGCGGCAGCGGATCCTCGTCCTTGAACAGCAACCGCGTCCCCGGCAACCGGATGGGCAGCTGACCGGTGTTGCTCACCCACCACCTGCCGCCGTCGTGGGTCAGCAGGCCGTGCTGGCGGCTCACCCGCAGATCGGTCTCACCGACGCAGACGTCGACCGCGGGACGGTTGCGGCCGAACCGGATCGACGCACCACCGACCGGTGCGGCGGTCACCTTGCCGCTCACGGTGAGTGCGACGACCGCGCCGGGCGCCGCACTGGACACCCCGCGCGCCAAGCTGTCGTGTTTCATGGCCGGCTCCTCGAAAGTCGCGTACACCCCCGAAGTGTGGGCGTCGGGGCACGGGACCCCTCCCGGTCAGCGGTTCATGTTGTCGGCCGCGATCTTGGTCAGTCGTTCGGCCATGGCGCACCGCTGGTCTTTCGGACCGTCCGACACCGTCACCATCAACACGTCCACGAGAGCGACCTTCGGCTGGTTCGACGGGTGGTAGGGCACTCGGAACGTGCACTCGTCGCCGGACTCCTGAAGGTAGGCCTCATGCCCGCCCACGGGCTTCAGCGTTCCCTTGATCGGCCATCTGGCCTCGTGCTGGTCGTAACGCACGTGCACACCGGTCTGAGTGGTCGCCGTGTACCACTTGCACGACCAGCCACCGAACACGTTCACACCGGCGGTGAAGCTCGGCAACGCGTCTGCGGGCAGCAGACCGCAGGTGTCGATGCGTGCGGCCGATCCGGGCGGGAACTCCTCGGTACGGCGGGGAATCGGACCCGCGCGCAGCACCTGCCGCACCCGCTCCACCGCGACGTCGGCGATCTTGCACAGGTCTTTCGGGGAGTCTTCGAGCCCCGCGGTCAACCGCACCCCGTACTTGTCGTCGATGATCACCAGCCGGTTGCACTCCGGTTCGTCGCCCGACGGGACGTCCAGGACCTCGAACGGCGGGGCGGCGATCGTGCGCCACGTCGCGTTGCGCAGCTGGGACGCCATGGTGGCGAGCTGCAGCTCGACCCGGAGCTTCTCCTTGCGCCCCACGTCGATCAGCACGTCGCAGCGGTTGAAGTTGCCCCACTTGGGTTTCAGCTCCGGCGGCCCGAACTCGGTGAAGTCACTCGCCTGGAGCAGCGCGCACGGTTCGGCCGTGCGCTCGTCCTGCACCAGATCGCCGCGGCCCGATTTGGGTGGCGCCAAGGCGACCACCGCCGCCGTCAGCGCCACCACGACCACACCGGCACCGGCGGCCTGGAAGATCCGGCGACGCCACCACGGCGGTGCGGCGGACGGCACGGCGGACGGTTCCCAGTCACCGACGATCTCGCGCAGCCGCTGCCACACCTTCTCCGCTGAAGGCCGCCTGCCCGGTCTGCGCTGCAACATCTCGGCCAGCAGGTCCGCGAGCGGACCCTCGTGCCGCAGCGGGGGAATCTCCCCGGCGCGGGCCCGTTCGAGCACCACGGCCGGCTCGTCGGTGCCGAACGGCGGTGCGCCCTCCAGCGCCGCGTAGAGCGTCGCGCCGAGCGAGAACACGTCCGACTCGCGCCCGGCGGGATGTCCGGCGGCCACCTCCGGCGCTGTGTACGAGGGGTGCCGCTGACCCGCGCGTCGTCGAACCCGGTGACCTCACGCCAGACGGAGATGCCGAAGTCCGTCAGCTTGGTGAGGTCGTCGGCGGCGACGAGCACGTTGCCCGGCTTGACGTCGCGGTGGACGATGCCGCGCGCGTGGACGGCGGCCAGCGCCGCCGCGGTCTGCACGCCGATCCGCGCGACCCGTTCCGGCGGCAGCGGTCCCTCGGCCAGGATCAGATCGAGGCTCCTCGACTCCAGGTGCTCCATGACGAGCCAGCCGTCCACGGCGTCGAAGACCGCGATCAGGTTCGGATGGTGCACCTGTGCCGCGATCTCGGCCTCACGCCGGAACTGCTCGCGGTCGGCCGCGCTCACCGCGCCGTGCGGGCGTTTGAGCGCGACCGTCCGCTTGAGCTTCGTGTCGAACGCGGTCCAGACGATTCCCCCGGAACCGGAACCTTTCGCGTCTTCGAGCCGATAGCGCCCGTCGACCAAATCCCCCGTACGCACGCACCGCAGCTTAGTGATTTCACTCCGTCACCACCATAGGCTGCAAATTGAAGCGTTTCTCATGAATGCGCGCGCACGTGGAAAAGCGCCTGTCAGCGATGGGTGACGGTGAGCTTGTAGATCGTGACCTGCCCGAAATTGCTCGCGTCGCACGGCGCGGAGTTTCCGCAGTTGGCCTGCGTGTAGGCACCGGCTTTGAAGTAGCCGCCGGTGAACGACGTCGTAATGGTGTCGACCAGCCGGTCGTTGTAGTACGCCCTGATCCTGCCGTCGCTGACCTCGAACTTCGCCTGGAACCGGGTCCCGAGCCGATAGTCGTCGTCAATCAGTTTGTACCGACTGTTGTCGCCATTCGTGAGATAGAGCTTGGCGCCCTCCAGCCGGAACACGGTGACGTCGTCACTCGAGTCGTGGATCTGCCCGACCACCACGTAGGGCCTTTCCTTCGGCAATTCCGTGACGGCCTGCTCGACGACCATGGTGTGCTTGCCGGAGGTCGAGGACCAGCTCGCGAGCCTCGTCCCGTCGTCGGTCATCTCGCGCAGTTCGGATCGCGGATTCTTGCTGTTCTGCGTGGTGACTCCATTGACAGGAGCACGGAACCGCACGCCCTTGCAGCCCTCGTCGGTGACGAACCACGGGTCCTGCGCGAAGCCGTCCAGCTTCGGCTGGGTGATCTCCCTCGGCTGTGCGCCCTCCTTGTCCGGGTCGTCGACCGGCAGCGTGATCTTCCAGTTCCGCAGGTCGAGCACCTGCGCCGGCCGTTCGCACGGAGCGGGATCGCCGCCAGGCGCGAGCACGTCGACCTCGGTGATCGAGTTCCACCCGTTGCCCGACGAGTTGCCGTGGCCGACGATCCGCACGTATCGCGCTTCGGCGTCGGGGATGTCGTACGCCACCTGCGCGAGCGTCCTGCGGCTGGTCAGCCCCTCCGCCGCCGGTGCCCACGTGCTGCCGTCAGCGGAGGTCTGCAGGTCGAACGTCGCCGTGCGCTGATCGCCCCGGTGCCACGCGATGCTCACCGCGGACACCGTCTGCGGCGCGCCGAGATCGAAGCTGATCCACGCGCCGTCGCCCTTCGCCGACCAGCGGGTCTCCAGGTTCCCGTCCAGCGTGTTCGCGGGCACGTTGCCGTCGTCGCCGCTGGCCGTCACCGCGGTGACGGGCAGCGTTGGGGCGGATCTCTCCGCCGCGTCCGCCGCCATCGCGGCCACCGGCAGCAGTGCCACCGCGGTGGCGGCCGCGAGACCCTTGCGTACTCCCATGAGTTCTCCTTCGACAGGGGTGACGTTCGATCAGGCCGCGAGACGGTGCAGCCAGTCGCTGACGATGTGGTGGGTGGCGGGGGTGGCGTGCACCCAGCGCTCGCCGCGGCCGTCGGTGTAGCGGGTGACGAGCCAGCGGCCGTCCGGGCAGTCGATGGTGGTGAGGAACGACTCTGACCGCCGGCGCCGCCCGTGCCGGTCCCGCCTGGCAGCGAAGAGCTTCGCGACGCACGTGCGGGGGCGCTGCATCAGTTCGACCAGTGCTCGCGAGTGCTGTGCTTCGCCGGCGCGCGCGTTGATCGACACGCCCCGTCCGGGCGGAATGTCGGGCAGGTGCGCCAAAAGCGTGTCCGACGGGTTGCCCCCCACCGCCTCGATCCGCACGTAACCGTTGTCCCGCAAGGCGAAGACGCCGAGCCGCCCGGCGCTGGCCGCCACGACGGGCAGCGTGTCATCACGGGTGAACCCGATCCACCCGAAGTACTCGAGGTCGGCGAAAGCCAGCACCCGCAACGCATCCAGCGTTTCGTCGATCCGCACACCCTCCCGGTGCAGTGCGTGCTCGACCTCCAGCGCGTTGGCCTCGCTCGGCGACACGTGCAGCACGGTGTGGTGCTCGCCGAGGTCTTCGTGGTGCCACAGCACGTCGAACGCCGTGTCCGACAGGACCACCGGTGCGCGCAACATCAGTCCTCCCCGATCACGGGTGCCACGCCGCCGGGCAGGCTGCCGATGATCGCGTCCGCGTCTTCCTCCACGTACACGGTGCGCGTGTGCTCGCGGTCTTCCTCCTCACGCGCGTGCGGGGCGTGCGGTGCGAAGCCACCCATGCCGGTCGCACCGACCTTGCCCGCGGCGCCGCGCGCACCGGCCGTCACCGGAGCGTTGGTCAGCGTCTTGCCGAGAACGGCAGAGCGGTCACCTGGAGCCTGGGAAGTCCGCTGCCCCCTCGTTCCGGTGGGATCGCCGATGCCCATCCCGCCGGGCAGCATCGGAGCGGCACCCGCCAGGTGATCGCCCTTCGGAACGCCCGACGTGTGCGCCGTGTCCCTGGCCGACGGCGGCCGCGTGGCCATTGGAACGGCCGGCACGCCGCTGGGCAGATCGGCGACCGTTGTCCGGTCACCGGGTTGCTTCGGTACGCCAGGCCCCTGACCGGTGGGCACCCGTCCGGCCGAACCACCACCGCCGCTGTCGACCCCACCGGCGTTGCTCGTGGAGGTCTTGCCGCCACCACCGTTCGTCGACGGCGGCGCGGATGCCTTGTCGCCACTGGAAGATCCGGCTGACGAAGGCGACGTCGCACCCGCGTCGCCGACCTGCGGAGCAGTGGACGTCGCGGACTGCACGCCCGGCCCCGCCGTGGCCTGGACGGCGGTGGCCGTCGCGAGCACGCCACCGGATGCCTGAACCATCTGCGGCAGGGTCGCCTGGTTCTGCCCGGTGGCCGCGGCGTACTCCGCGTAGAGACGGCGGTTGTGCGCGTCGGCCTCGAACCACGCCTTGCGGGCGAGCTCGTTGTCGGTGTCCCACGGCGTGAGCTGGTCGAAGAGGGTCAGCTCCGGCGGCTGGGCCGTCGCCATCGGCATGACCTGCTTCTGGAACACGCCGTACCGGTCCGCCTGCGACCGCAACGAGACGTCAGCCTGTTCCAGGGCTTCCTGCGCCCGCTGCAGCGCCTGGTCGATCGGCCGCACGGCGGCAGCGGCCCGGTCCGACGCCTTGCCCTGCCAGTTCGACTGGAGCTGACCGGTGAGCCTGCGCAGCTCCGCACTGAGGTTCTCGATCCGCGTGCGCGCGCTCTGCGATACGTCCGCGGCCCTGGTGAGTACCTCGGGGCTCTCACCCTGCGACGCCATCTGCCAGATTTCGTATCCGCTGAGCCCGGCCATCAGTCCTGCACCGCCAGCCGCCGCTGGTTGGCCCGCTCCGTCTTCTCGTACTGGTCGACCGACGCCTTGAGCTCGTCGATCCGTGCCTGCAGCTCCCGCTCGATCCGGGTGACGAAGTCGAGGTGCACCTCTCCGGCGTGGCTGGCCGCGGTGACGTAATCGCTGGTCGCCGGGTCACGCATCGGAGGCCGGATCTGCGCGAGCGGCTGGCACTTGAGGTTGGCTGCGGTGAGGTCGTCGTGCACCTTGCCGTGCTCAGCGACCACCCTGCGGAGAGTGTCGATTGTCAGTTCGAAGTCGCCCATGCACACAGCGTGGCGGCAGGGCGCCGGGACCCCTCCCGGTCAGGAGAAACGCACCTCGCCCGCCACGACACCGTCCAGCTCGCGCACGAAGTCGGCACCGAACGCGCTCGACGGTGTGTGCGCGCCGGGTGCGACACCGCTGATCTTGCCGATGGCGCGGAGCACGGAGTCGGCGGTGAGGCTGTAGGCGTTGGGTGTGGTGATCGCGCACTCGACCCTGGACTCGGCGTCCCACGCCTCACCGAACACCTCGGCCATGGTGTTGGCGCGTTTGCGCACGTCGGGCCCCTTGACCTTGCCGGCCATGCTCTTCGCGACGCTCTGCACGAGCGGTGCCTGCAGCACCGGGGCGAACACCTGCTGAAGCTGTCCGAGCAGACCCGGCACGATCGTGAACGTCGTGATGTTCGGGATGCCGGTCGAGCGGTAGGCGGTGCTGACGTCACCCCACGGGATGCTGCCGACTTCGCGTGAACCGGAGCGGAACCGTGCGGTGCGCCGGCGGTGCCCGATCCGGACGCCCTTCAGCTCACCGTTCTCCCGGATCCGCCCACCGACGGCGGATGCCTCGACCGACGTCTTGGCCGTCCCCGCGCTCGCTCCTCCCCCGGCGACGAACGCGAGGTCGAGGTGCGTGGCGGTCGGCAGCGCGTTCTTCAGCATCGCGGCGACGCAGTCCGTGGGCACGACGTCGAACCCTGCGCCGGGCAGCAGCACGATGCCGGCCTCGCGCGCATCGGCGTCCCTCAGGCTGAGGGACTCGAAGACGTCGATCTCACCGGTGATGTCGAGGTAGTGCGTGCGCGTCTTCAGGCACGCGTCGACCATCGCGGCGGACGTGTGGGCGAACGGCCCCGCGCAGTGCACGACGGCGTCGACGTCCACCAGGTGGTCGCTCGCCTCGCTCAGGTCGAACGCCCGTTGCTCGAGCCCCAGCTCGAGCGCGATCGGCTCGACCTTCTCCCGCGAACGCCCCGCGAGGATCGGCCGTTCGCCCCGCTCGATCGCGAGCTCCGCGATGAGCCGTCCGGTGTAGCCGTTGGCGCCGTAGACCATCCACCTCATGCGGCGACCTTACCGGCGAGTAGCAGTGAGTGAGGAGACCAAAGAGCCGATCAGCAGTAGTGCGCCCACGCCGATCACCGGCAACGCCCAGAGCAACCTGCGATGCCTCAAATCGGCGCAGATGTCCACATAGGCCTGGCCGACCGCGGCGGCCGCCGGCTCGCTGAAACCGAGGCCCAGCCCGTTGCCACAGGGGATCAGCGAACCGCTGGGTGCCTCGACGGCCAGCATCACGAACAGGATCGCACCCCCACCGAGCAAGAACGCGAGACCGACCACAACAGCGAACGTGCGCACTGACATGAATCAAAAGTTACGTCTCAAGTGGACTCGGCGATAGCCCTGGTCAGACGCATTGGGGTTGATCCCCTAACCCCCGATCGACCGCTCTCGCACCCCGGTGGCACGCCGTTCGACCGAGAACGAGTACCGCTGCTCCACTCGGCCGTTGCGCGGATCCGGCGCCGGGTCGCCGACCTTGATCCATCCGAGCCGCTCGTAGAGGCGAACGCCACGCACGTTGTCGACGTAGACCAACAGTTGTGCGTCCGTGTAACCGCGCGCGGTCAACGCATCCGGCAAGGCACGCAACAACGCCTCACCAACGCGCCTCCCCCACGCGTCCGGGTGCACTCCGACGTAGTTGATGTACGCGGTGTCTGTCTCTTGTGGACCTCCCGCGAGAAAGCCCACCGCCGCACCGTTTTCGACTGCCAGCAGCAAGATCGACGGCTCGTTCGCCAACGCCCTCTCGATGCCGGGACGCGCCTCTTCAAGCGTCGGAACCTCGTCGTAGCGGTCCCGCGCGGTCACGGCGTGCGCCCAGATCATCGCGGCTGTGTCGACGTGTTCCGGTCCCCCTTGGATGATCTCCACGGAGCCCAGCGTAGGTCAGGCCCGCAACACGACGGGAAGTGTTTTCGAGCTGGCCATGATGTCGTTCCACACCACCACGGGCTGCTCGGCACCGGAGTAGGTGGTCCGCGGGAACCGCGCGGTGAGCTCCCGCAGGACGATCTCGGCCTCCAGCCGGGCGAGTCCAGCCCCGAGACAGAAGTGCGGCCCGTGCCCGAACGCCACATGCCCCGACGTGGCCCGGTCGACCCGATACCGCGCGGCGTCCTCGTGCGCGACGGGACACCGCCCTGCCGACCCGAGGTTGATCAGCAGCAGGGTGTTCTCCGCGACCTCGACACCACCGATCTCGATCGCCTCGGTCGTGATGCGATGCGTGGCGTTGCGCACCGGCGAGTTGTGCCGCAGCGTCTCCTCCACGAGCACCGGCACCAGCCCGGGGTCGTCAGCAGCCTTCTCCCACAACCCGTTGTCCAACGCGTCGTGCGCCACGTTCGTGATGAGACCAGCCGTCGTCTCATGTCCTGCAACGACAAGAAGAAACGCCATCGCCATGAGCTCGTCGTGCGTGAGCCGGTCACCATCGTCGTCGACCGCCACCAACGAGCCGAACAACGAACTCCCGTCGAGTTCAGTGCCTGTGAGCAGTGTGTGGAAGTACCCGCCCAGCGCATCGCTCGCAGGTTGCGACACCTCGGGGTCCATCGACATCATCGTCTCGATCAACGCCCGAACCTCGGCCCGGTCCTCCTCCGGGACTCCGAGCACCTCACCGATGATGTGCAACGGCATCGGCACGGCCAGCGCACCGACGAGATCGATCTCCTCCCCGACCGGCAGCCGTCCGATCAGCTCCGCGGTGATCTCCTCGACCCGAGGGGCGAGCCGCTGCACCGCCTCGGCGTTGAACGCCTTGACCGCCAGCGCCCGCAACCGAGCGTGCTTGGGGTTGTCGCTGTTGAGCATGCTGGGCCCGAACAGCCCGGCAAGTTCCGTCTGCGCACTGCCGAGCTCCGCGAGCTGTCGTCTGATCTCCCCCTGCAACGCGTCGCTGTCCTTGGAGAGCCGCCGATCAGCCAGCAACCTGCGCGCGACCTCAAGCCCAACCGTGACCACCTTGACCCGCACCCCGTCAGGCCGAACCGCATCATGCAGCGCCCCCGCCGCCCGCGCCGCGTCCTCGATCCGGTGATGCTCCCGCGCCCGCAACTCGCCGCCGGTCAACAGGTTCGACATGATCAGCATCGCTCCCCGGAAGAGTTGGCCTCGCCACCGTTCTACCGCGCCGAGCCCAGATGTCCACCGCGCGTTCCGGTCACTGGAGCGCGTCGAGCACCCTGATCGTCTCCACGGCGGGCAACCGAGGCGGCGGCGCGGCAATGGCCTTGCGCCCCAACACCCACCCAGGCAGATGGTGCTGCAACGCCACCCGTCCCTCAGCCGTGATGTCGACGGGCGCCGCCATCCCGTGGTCCATGGCCCGATCCGGCCTCTCCCACGTGATCCACCGGCGCACCTGCAGGATCTCCAGATCCTCGGCGTCCCAGTGCTTGGCCGGCCGGTGCTCCAAATACCAGCTGGTGGCCCCGCGGTGCACGCCCCCTTGCTCCACCAACGCGAGCAGCTTGATCTGCTCCTGCGTGACGGTGGCCGGGACGGGCTTCGCGACCTTGCCCTTGCGCTTCACAGGTAGTCGTCCTTCAGAGGAGGCTGGCCCAAACGTCCCCGACAACCCGTACAAACTACGGCACCACCGCGTCCCGTTCCAGATGCCGCCCAGTCGAACCTTGCCGCAGCAACAACCGCGCGAAAAGCTGTTCCTCCAGCCTTGTTGGAGGCGTCTCGCCATGACGGACATCCCCGCTCCCGTACCAGTGGCGGAGCTGATCACGCAGCGCCGACGCAACCGCTACCACGCCGACGACGTGCAACGGGTGGCCGACGCTATCGCCAATGGCACAGCCGTCCTGCGACCCGAATGGCGCAAGGACACAGAGGAGTGCCGCGAGGCCCACCACCAGTGGCGAGAGCAACTGCGCCACGACAACCTCAGGACCCGAAGGATCTGGACTCCATCACGTGTACACCCAGGTATCGGCCTTCCCCCAAGATGGCCGAGCGAAGCGAGGCCGAACCACCGCGACCACGCTGGGTCGGAACCAACCGCACCGTGGGGGGCTTGGGGGGCTCGGCCCCCCAAAATCATCCACGGCCGACCCGGCGAAAGTGGCGAAGCCACTGAGCAGAGTCGGCCCAAGGCCGTTGGCGCGGTCGAGGCTCTTTCACACCTCCCGGACGGCCGAGCGAAGCGAGGCCGAACCGGGGGTCCGGGGGCGGAGCCCGCCGAGCGGGGTCTGGGGGTTGCACCCCCAGAAAACACAATGGAGCGAGGTGGTCGACGCTTTCCGTCGACACACCTCGCCCAGCGCGGAATGGGCGCGACAGGGATCGAACCTGCGACCGCTCGGGTGTAAACCGAGTGCTCTTCCGCTGAGCTACACGCCCCAACCCCAGCACCCGAGAGCGCCAGGGGGTACAGCTACATCATGCCTTGAGAGAGGCTACGGCCTTCTTCCAGGCGTCCTGATCCCGGGCCTCACCCGGCGCGTTCACCTCAGCGAACCGCACCACGCCGGCCACATCGACCAGGAACGTGCCCCGCAGCGCCATGCCGACCGTGTCGTTGAACACGCCGTAGGACTGCGCGACGGCGCCATGCGGCCAGAAGTCGGACAGCAGCGGGAACTGGTAGCCCTCCTGGTTCGCCCACGCCTTCAGCGCGAACGGGGAGTCCACGGACACGCCCAGCACCTGGACGTTCTCGTCCTCGTAGGTCGCGAGTTCGTCGCGCAGCTGGCAGAGCTCGCCGTTGCAGATGCCGCTGAACGCGAACGGGTAGAAGACCAGGAGCACGTTCTTCTTGCCGCGGAACGACGACAGCGTCACAGGCTGCTTGTTGTAGTCGTTGAGCGTGAAGTCCGGGGCTTCCGAACCGACCTCGACCGCCATGAAACAGACCCTCCGGTTGACGAAGACGAACCACGGACGTCGCGGCGCCCGTGGATCAACCCTATGTCAGCCGTGGAGCGCTCAGCGCTTGGCCTTGGTGGATTTCGGCCACACCAGGCGGGTGCCGGCCCAGTCGTCGGCCACGCTGATGTTCGAGGTCTGCGACAGGCCCGCGGTGGGCACCGCCTCGGCGATGTCCGACGGCTCGACGTGGCCGGGGCGGCCGGTCTTCGGGGTGAGAACCCAGATCACGCCGTCCTCGGCGAGCACACCGGTGGCCTCGAGCAGAGCGTCGACCAGGTCGCCGTCGTCCTCTCGCCACCAGAGCAGAACCACGCTCACGGTCTCGTCGGCGTCCTCGTCGAGGAGGTCGCCTCCGATCTGCTCCTCGACGGCGGCACGGAGGTTGTCGTCGACATCCTCGTCCCAGCCGAGCTCTTGGACGACCATGCCCGGTTCGATCCCGAGCTTCTCGGCGACGCCGATCTTGCCGGCGTCTTCCGCGGCGACCACGGTTTTCACTCCTCCAACTACGCAAGAGCGACAGCCCTAAGACTGCCGCCAGAGTCCGTTACTCGCGCTAGCGAACACTGTCGGCTACCTCCCGCGCAACTGTTGACCACGTGACACGCCGTAACAGGGACCCCTGTGGAGATCCCTACACTGGCATGAGGCACGCTCTACATACCTCTTATCGCGCGCGCGTGAGCGACACGATGCAGAACTACCGATCAGTAGCGGTGACGAAGTCGTCGCGCAAGGACAACGATAGGAGCGCGTGGCACGGTTTCCGGGCCATCGCGAGTACCGCCAACGAAGCCGAGGAGACACCTTGAGCCCGCAGAACACCGGCCCCGAGCGGGTACGTGTCATTCGTGACGGCCTGGCAGCACACCTGCCGGACATCGACCCAGAAGAGACGTCCGAATGGCTCGAATCGTTCGACGAGGTGCTCAAGGGCGGCGGTCAGCAGCGGGCCCGGTACCTGATGCTGCGGCTGCTGGAGCGTGCGCGTGAGAACCACGTCGGCATGCCCTCGCTGACCAGCACGGACTACGTCAACACCATCCCCACCGAGCGCGAGCCGTGGTTCCCCGGTGACGAGGAGGTGGAGCGCCGCTACCGCGCCTGGATCCGGTGGAACGCCGCGATGACGGTGCACCGCTCGCAGCGGCCCGGCGTCGGTGTCGGTGGCCACATCTCGACCTACGCGTCGAGCGCGTCGCTGTACGAGGTCGGCTTCAACCACTTCTTCCGCGGCAAGAACCACCCCGGCGGCGGCGACCAGGTCTTCATCCAGGGCCACGCCTCTCCCGGTGTCTACGCCCGCGCGTTCCTCGAGGGCCGCCTCTCCGAGCACCAGCTCGACGGCTTCCGCCAGGAGTACTCGCACGCCGGTCCGGGTGGCGGTCTGCCGTCGTACCCGCACCCGCGCCTGATGCCGGACTTCTGGGAGTTCCCCACGGTCTCGATGGGCCTCGGCCCGATGAACGCGATCTACCAGGCGCGGTTCAACCGCTACCTGCACGACCGCGGCTTCAAGGACACGTCCGACCAGCACGTGTGGGCGTTCCTCGGCGACGGCGAG
This sequence comes from Lentzea nigeriaca, assembly GCF_016907955.1. Classification (GTDB taxonomy): domain Bacteria; phylum Actinomycetota; class Actinomycetes; order Mycobacteriales; family Pseudonocardiaceae; genus Lentzea; species Lentzea nigeriaca. The sequence continues at coordinate 317,553 of NZ_JAFBCX010000009.1, forward strand.
ATGGACGAGCCGGAGTCGCGCGGCCTGCTGCAGCTCGCCGCGAACGAGCACCTCGACAACCTGACGTTCGTGGTCAACTGCAACCTGCAGCGCCTCGACGGCCCGGTGCGCGGCAACGGCAAGATCATCCAGGAGCTGGAGTCGTTCTTCCGCGGCGCCGGCTGGAACGTCATCAAGGTCGTCTGGGGCCGCGAGTGGGACGCCCTGCTGCACGCCGACCGCGACGGCGCGCTCGTCAACCTCATGAACGCCACGCCCGACGGTGACTACCAGACCTACAAGGCGAACGACGGCGCGTACATCAAGGAGCACTTCTTCGGCCGCGACCCGCGGACGAAGGCGCTCGTCGAGGCCATGAGCGACGACGAGGTGTGGAACCTCAAGCGCGGTGGCCACGACTACCGCAAGGTCTACGCGGCCTACAAGGCGGCGACCGAGACCGTCGGCCAGCCGACCGTGATCCTCGCCAAGACCATCAAGGGCTACTCGCTCGGCAAGCACTTCGCGGCGCGCAACGCGACGCACCAGATGAAGAAGATGACCCTCGACGACCTCAAGGGCTTCCGGGACAGCCTGCGCATCCCGATCTCCGACGAGGTGCTCGAGAAGGACCCGTACCTGCCGCCGTACTACCACCCCGGGCAGGACAGCCCCGAGATCCAGTACATGCTGGAACGCCGCCGCCAGCTGGGTGGTTTCGTGCCGGAGCGCCGCACGAAGTCCAAGGCTCTCGTGCTGCCGGGCGACAAGGTCTACGACGGCATCAAGCGCGGTTCGGGCAAGCAGGAGGTCGCGACGACGATGGCGTTCGTCCGCCTCGTGCGCGACCTCGCGAAGGACCCGGAGATCGGCCCGCGCATCGTCCCGATCATCCCGGACGAGGCACGCACGTTCGGCATGGACTCCATGTTCCCGACGCAGAAGATCTACAACCCGAACGGCCAGGCGTACACCTCGGTGGACGCCAACCTGATGCTCGCCTACAAGGAGTCCGAGCAGGGCCAGATCCTGCACGAGGGCATCAACGAGGCGGGTTCCACGGCGTCGTTCACGGCGGTCGGCACGTCCTACGCCACGCAGGGCGAGCCGATGATCCCGATCTACATCTTCTACTCGATGTTCGGCTTCCAGCGCACGGGTGACGGCCTGTGGGCGGCGGCGGACCAGATGGCGCGCGGCTTCGTGCTCGGTGCCACCGCGGGCCGCACGACGCTGACCGGTGAGGGCCTGCAGCACGCCGACGGCCACTCGCTGCTGCTGGCGCACACGAACCCGGCCGTGGTCGCCTACGACCCGGCGTGGTCGTTCGAGGTGGCGCACATCGTCAAGGACGGTCTGCGCAGGATGTACGGCGAGAACGCCGAGAACATCTTCTACTACATGACGGTCTACAACGAGCCGTACGTGCAGCCGGCCGAGCCGGAGAACCTGGACGTGGAAGGCCTCCTGCGCGGCCTCTACAAGTACCAGGACGGCCCGCAGACCGGTGGCCCGCGTGCCCAGATCCTCGGCTCCGGCGTGGGCCTCCCGTGGGCGCTGAAGGCCCAGCAGCTGCTGGCCGACGAGTGGGGCGTCTCCGCCGACGTGTGGTCCGCCACGTCGTACTCGGAGCTGCGCCGCGACGCCGTCGACACCGACCGCCACAACCTGCTGCACCCGGACGCCGAACCGCGGGTCCCGTACGTGACGCAGGCGCTGGCCAACGTCGAGGGCCCGGTCGTCGCCGTCTCCGACTGGATGTCGGCGATCCCGGACCTGATCCGCCCGTACGTCCCGACCGACATGACGACCCTGGGCACGGACGGCTTCGGCTTCTCCGACACCCGCCCGGCCGCCCGCCGCCACTTCCTGGTGGACGCGGAGTCCGTCGTCGTCGCCACCCTGGCCGCCCTGGCCAAGCGCGGCGAGGTGGACCAGGCCAAGGTCGTCGAGGCCGCCCGCAAGTACCGCATCGACGACGTGCAGGCAGCCGGCCCGTCCACGTCGGACGCGGGCCTCGCGTAACCGTTCGTCCTAAAGGGCCGCTCCGCACGCGCGGGGCGGCCCTTTTCAGGCCCTGAGCGCGTACTCCGTGCACTGACCGGCGATGGTGGACACGAGAACGCCGGTACACGGCCTCACCCTCCTCAGAGGCCTGCAGAGCCGCGATCCGACAGCCCTCGGCGAAGCAGCTACTGCTCGACCCGCATCGGTCCATCGGAGCACGTCCCCAAGATCGTCCGCGACCGATATGTCGGCCCACCGATATATCAGTTATGCAAAGACGTTTGCGGACGTCCGCAAACGTCTTTTGCATAAGGGTGGATAAGCGCTGGTCAGGGCAACTGATATATCGGTTGGTGGCGGCCGGTCAGCCGCACTGGGCGACCGGGGCGGCCTTCAGCAGTGGCTCGTCGGCGCGGGCGTCGAGCAGCAGCGGGACGATCGAACGCGCCTCCTGGTTCATCGGCACGATCCGGTCACCGCCACGCAGGTACTGGGACCTGATGCCGTGCAGCGCGAGCTCGTCACGCACCGAGACGTACTGGGCACCGGTCAACACGTAGCCGCACGGCGGAGTGGTCAACACGTCCTCGGGAGCCGGAGCCTGGTTGTCGGCGCCACCGAAGTACACCGGCCCGGACCGAACCTCACGAGAAGCGGCGTTGGCGGCTTCGATACCTGAGCGGTTCTCGCGGACGAACGCCGGCGTGCCGTCGAGAGCGAGCAGGTGGGATTCGACGCGGCGCTGCGGCGTGCCGGTGTCGTTGGTCTCGACGAGCAGGCCCATGCCGTGCTTGAGGCCGCCGGTGTTGCGGAGGATGCGCTCCTGGTGATCACCGGCCACCTGGCGGATCGGCTCGCCGGTCACCGGGTCCACGTAGATGCCGTAGACGCCCGAGGTGCGGCCCGTGGCTTCCACGGACGGGCGCACGTAGGACCGCGACAGCGTTTCGGAGAGCGAGTGGACGCCGGAGGCCACGTTCAGGTTGCGGGGCCAGAGCCAGAGGACGTCCTTCACGTAGTAGGGCGCCGACGGGCCGAACTCGTGGAGGTCGTGGATGACGTCGGGCTGCCAGTCGCGGATCACCACAGCCATCGCGCGGGCCTCGGCGGTGCGCAGCAGCAGGTGGTCGCGGTTGATGTCGATGCCGGCCGAGTTGCCGCGGGTGTCGGCGGCGCGGCCGTCCGGGTTGGCGTTCGGGACGAACAGGTAGGTCACGTCGGGCGAGCGGGGCAGCGAGCGCATGCGGATCAGGCACGCCTCGCGGCCGGCGGGCTCGTCGCCGTGCTGGGAGCAGATGAAGAGCACCACCGTGCGAGCCGAGGAAGATCCGACGCGCACGAGCTGGATGGGGCGGCCTTGGGCCGTGACACCGATCTGCGTCAGAGGAAGGCCCACCTCACGCAGGTAGGCTTGTTCCTCTGCCTCGGTGGTCCATCTGCCGGTCTTCTCGAAACCAGTCCGCGGCGATGCGGCGACCGCCGGAACGGGAACCAGCAACGAAACAGCAGCCAGTAAAGCGATCAGTCCCCTCATACGGGAGACTTTGCCGCCTGTGTCAACCGGCGGGCGGTGCGGTTCCAGTCCCAGAAACCGTGGATCACCAGGCCCGCGAAGATCACGTACACGAACGCGCTGAAGTACAGGTCCGACTGGATCTGCAGCGGCACACCGACGGCGTCGACCGCCAGCCAGACCAGCCAGAACTCCACGAGTCCCAAGCCCTGCAAGGCGAACGCCAGCACGGTGCCGACGAAGATCGCGGCGTCCGGCCACGGCGCCCACGAGGCGTCCAGCCAGTCCAGCACCAGTGCGAACGCCACTGTGCCGACAACGAAAACTCCGGCCACGGCAAGGCGTTCACGCCAGGAACCCTTGCGCACCACCACGCCGAAGATCGGGTCACGGCGGCGCACCCACGCGTACCAGCCGTAGACGGCGATCAGACCGACGACGACCTGACGGGTCGCCAGTCCGCCAAGATGCGAGGACAGATAGACCGTGAACAGCAAGGCGACGGACACCAGCTGAACAGGCCAGGTCAAGAGTGAACGGCGCTGCGCCAGAAAGACCACCGCCAGCGCCAGCACCTGCCCGACCAGCTCCGTGTACGCGATCTTCTGCCCGAAGATCGTCAATCCCAGCTCGTACCACACGGCTTGTTCCCCCGGGGTTCAGTCGCCGTATACCGGTGTTTCCTACGGTCCCACCATGTCATCTCCCATAGCGTTGGCGCTCGTCCCTTTGTTCCTCACCACCCCTGCGACGCCTGTCATCACACCGACTGTGATCACGCAGACGTTCGAGGAGCCCGCGGACGCCGACGATCCGGCCATCTGGGTGAACCCGCACGACACGGAACGCAGTGTGGTCCTGGGCACGCTCAAGGAAGGCGGCCTGGCCGCGTTCGATCTGAACGGCCGCACGATCAGCGTCGAGCCGGCGCCGCGGCCGCCCGCTGCCGGCGTTAAGCCGGGGCGCTACAACAACGTCGACGTCCTCGGCGACCTCGCGTTCGTGAGCGACCGCGGCCGGGACCGCATCCGAGTGTTCCAAGTGGACGAGCACGGCGTGAAGGACGTCACGAACCCCGTGACCAGGCCGGTGTTCTCCCAGACGGAGGCGGAGGTCGACAAGCAGCACAACGTCTACGGACTCGCCGCCGGGCACGTCAACGGCAAGGATGTCGTCGTCACGAGCCGGCGCAACGAGACCAGCATCGCACTCCTCCAGGTCCAGAAGGGCACCACCTACGACACCAAGAAGGTGTCCACTTTGGATCTCCCGAGCACCTTCACCCTGCCGAACGGCCAGAGGTGGACGGTGTGCGGCGAGCCGGGCGAGGGCCCGCAGGTCGAGGGCATGGTGATCGACGAACGCACGAACACCCTCTACGCGGCGCAGGAGGACGTCGGCATCTGGCGCATCCCGTTGCGCTCCAACGGCTTCGGCCGCCCGCAGCTCGTCGACAAGGTCCGCTCGTTCGGCGCACCGCAGAAGTACAACCCCGAGACCGAGGAATGCGAGGCAGACGGCCCGAACCCCGGCTTCGGCGGCAAGTGGCTCGAGGCCGACGCCGAGGGCCTCACGCTCACGAACGACGTGTTGATCGCGTCCAGCCAGGGCGACTCGCGGTTCGTCGCCTACCGCAAGGCCGGCATGAAGCCGCTCAAGGACTTCAAGATCAAGGACGTCGAGCACTCCGACGGCGCCGACATCGTCACCGGCAAGCTCAACCTCCTGGTCGTCCACGACGGCGAGCGCCCGAACGGCACCGGTTTCGCGTTCATCAGGTTCTAGACGAGTAAGTCCTAAGTCCGGGTGGTGTCTGGCGACGGACGAAGGGTGTTCAAGATCAGTTTGTGAGGACCGACCTGAACACCCTTCTGACCGCACTCTACGTCAAGATCGATGATCACTTGGGCAGGCCCGCCAGGACCGGACGGCCACCACGGCTGACCGACGCCGAGCTGCTCACGCTCGCCGTCGCCCAAGCCTTGCTCGGCATCCGCTCCGAGGCTCGGTGGCTGCGGTTCCTGCCGCGGCACCTGCCCGGTGCTTTCTCTTACCTGCCACAGCAGTCCGGCTACAACAAGCGGCTGCGCGCGGCGGTCCCGCTGCTCAAGAAGGTCATCCGGCTGCTGGCCGTCGATACCGACCTGTGGACCGACGCGATCTGGGTCGTGGACTCCACCCCGGTCGAGTGCGGCCGCTCCCGCGAGACCACCAAGCGCTCCGAGCTGGCCGGCTGGGCGGGCTACGGCTACTGCTCGTCGCATTCGCGGTTCTTCTGGGGCCTGCGCCTGCACCTGATATGTACCCCGGCCGGGCTGCCGATCACCTGGGCCCTGGCCAACCCGAAGCTCGACGAGCGCCACGTGCTGATGGCGATCCTGGATCACGACCCGTCCGTGCTGGCCGACCGGCCCGGTCTGCTGATCATCGCCGACAAGGGCTACATCTCCCGTGAGCTGGACACGTTCCTGACCGAACGTGGGGTGCGGCTACTGCGTCCCAACTACCGCAACCGCGCCCCGCACCCGGCCGAACACCTGCTCAAACCCGTCCGCCAGCTGATCGAATCGGTCAACGACACGCTCAAAGGCCAGCTCGACCTCGAGCTGCACGGCGGCCGCACCATCGACGGCGTCACCGCCCGCATCGCTCAACGCCTGCTCGCGCTGACTGCCGCGATCTGGCACAACCGCGCCACCGGTCAGCCCGTCACCCGATCACTGATCGCCTTCGATCACTGATCAGTTAGGACTTACTCGTCTAGTAGAGCGTCGCGGCTTGGTTGTGCTCCGTTGAGCCGGGCAGGGGGCTGGGAGGTCTGGTGCTCTCACCGAAAGCCGGATGGTCGCGCTCTCATGCACGTCGCTGCCGAGTTGGCGGTAGAGAAATGCTGACGCAAACGTCTTGGCGTCAATGGGTCGTCGCAACACCCCTCTGATCTGGGAGGTTGCGATGGGTCGGCCTGGTTTGCCTCGGCGGGTGCGGCTGCGGTTCTGGGAGGGCGTCGAGCAGGGCATGGTGGTGGCGGAGGCGGCGCGGTTCGCGGGCGTGTCGTTCAACGCGGGCAGTAAGTGGTTCGCGCAGGCTGGCGGGGTGATCAGCAACGCGCCACAGCCGGTGTCGGACCGGTATCTGTCCTTGGAGGAACGCGAGGAGATCGCGGTGCTGCGGGCGGAGAAGCTGTCGATGCGGGAGATCGGCCGGCGGCTGGGCCGCAGTGCGTCCACGATCAGCCGGGAGCTGGAGCGCAACTCGTTGCCGCTGCGTAAGGAGCGGCCGAAGATGCCGCGCAAGTACCGGGCCACGGTGGCGCA
>NZ_JAFBCX010000010.1 GCF_016907955.1 Lentzea nigeriaca
GCCCGCGCACGGGCCGCACGGATCGCCGGCAGCACCGTCTCGACATCGGCGGCCAGTGCGCTGACCAGCCGCGACACCGTCGGGTCGCTGGCGACCAGGCCGAACAGCTCCGGCTGAGCGCGCACGAGAGCGAGATCGGCCAGGCAGTCTCCGCCGAGCGCGACCGCGATCGCGACATCGCACAGGATCTTGCCCGGATCATGGGTTGCCCGACGGCCCCGCCACGGGGCCAGCGCGGCCGACAACGCCCGCTGCGCCCCGGACAACCGCAAGGTCTGCCGCAGCAACACCCCGCCCGCCGACGACACCAGCGACTCACGAGCCGGATCAAGAACCAGACACGGACCTGCGCTACGCTTCACCTGCGGAGTGCCTTCCTGTTCGGTGTATCTGATGTCTTCGCAAACACCAGTTTCCCTTACAGGACAGGCACTTCCGCGCGTTCAGGGGCGTGTCACCTCAAATCACGCGAAATTCCGAGGCTAGGGCCGTATATCGAGGTCGGCTGACTCTGAAGGCGTCTGCAAGTACCACCAACTCAACATCAACAGGCACTTTCCCACTACCAACAGATCTCGCGGCCTGCTGCGGACGCGAGCGTCGTTCGGCAGGTGGCGAACAGGTTGGGGGTAGGTAGCGGCTGTTCGATCAAGAGTTGGCGGTACTTGCAGACGCCAGCCAGGCCAAGGCGGACCTCGATACAGGCACTGATCAGCGCAGGTTGATCACCACCTGCCGCCCGGCTTGGATCACGCGACTCGACCCGTCGGCGTTGTGCACGACCACGGTCCAGTCCCGCTTCTTCGCGCCCTGATGCACCACCAAGGTGTTGTGGTGTTGGGTGATCCGCGTGCGACCGTTGTCCTCGTACAACGTGAACTCGCCCGTGGCACCGGCGGTCACGTGCACCGTCAGCGCCTCGGCAGGGTTCCGCACGTCGTTGCCGACGTTGTTCGTGCGCTCGACGAGCATCCCGCCCGCGCGCAGGAACACCGGCATCGTGTCCCAGCCCGCGCTGACGGTCGCCCACGCGTTGCCCTGGTAGACGCGGCCGGTGAAGTAGTCCGTCCACTGCCCCGGCGGGAACCACACCCGCGTCTCGCCGGTCTCGCCGGGCGTGGTGATCGGCGCGACCAGCACGTCCGGCCCGAGCAGGAACTGACTGTCCACAGTGGAGTAGGACTCCGGGCTGCCCGGATAGTCGATGTAGGCCGGGCGCACGACGGGGACTCCCGTGCGGTTGGCCTGCTCCGCCAACGTGTAGAGGTACGGCACCAGACGTTCGCGCAGGTTCAGGAACTTCGTCGCCGACGCCTGCGCGGCCGGCCCGTACTGCCAGGGCAACCGGTCGCCGTGGTTGCTGTGCAGCCGCGTGATCGGCTGGAACACGCCGAGCTGCACCCACCGGGCGTACAGGTCGTCCGGCAGCTTGGTGGTGTAGCGCAGCTGGCCGTTGTCGAGGTATGTCTCGGACCCGCGCAGCCCGGTGGTGTCGTTGTGCCCGCCGATGTCGTGGCTGATCGCGGACATCCCGGTCGACACCGCCTCGGCCGAGGTGTAGGCGATGGTCCCCTTCAGCGCGCCCCACGTCGACGAGGTGTCGCCGGTGAAGTGCAGCGTGTGGCGCTTCTCCGCCCACGGGCCCGTCGGCAACGGCCCGGCACCGCTGTACCCGCCCGCCTGCAACGACCCGAACCCGCGCGAGAACGCGAACCCGCCCAGCTTCGCGTACTGCTCGTTGATCCACGAGTCCGGCGTGACGCCCCGCAACGACGATCCCGAGCCGTCGCAACACCAGTCGAGCCACCAGAAGTCCGTCGGCATCGCCCGGTGCAGCTCCACGTACGCCCGCAGCTGGTCGGGGTCGCCCCAGTCGAACACGTAACAGTCGGAGCACTGGCCCTTGGCGAGCTTGCCCTTGGCGATGGCCTGGGCCTTCGGGAAGTCCGGGTCGGTGCCCTGGATGCTCGGGTGGATGTTGAGCGTGCTGTGCAGCCCTTCGCCGTGCACCCAGTCCAGGAACCCTTGCGGCTCGGGGAACTTCGCCGTGTCGAACTGCCAGCCGTTCCACGTGTTGCGGGCCTTGAAGTCGGTGTCGACGACCAGAACGTCCAGCGGCACACCGTGCTGCCGGAACGCGGGCACGATCCGTTCGCGGTAGTCGGCGGCGGTGCGATCGATGTACTCGGAGTACCAGACGCCGTATGCCCAGCGCGGCAACAACTTCGGCCCGCCGGTCAGCCGCGCGAGATCACCCAGCGCGGCGTGGTGGTCCTGTCCGTACCCGAACACGTACCCGTCCTGGTACGGCTGCGCCCCGCGGTCCGGCCGCGGCGTGCCGTCGGCGTAGGCGGAACCCGTGTCGTCCAACAGGTACCAGCCGTCGCGGTACAGCAGACCGGGGTAGAGCCGTGGATCGCCGTTGTCGCCCGTGTAGCCGTCCAGCGAGCGCCGATAACCGCCGAGCGCCAGGTGCTGCTGGGTCGCGTTGATCCCGATGGTGTCGAGGTTGACGTGGCAGCCGGTGTCAGGGCAGGTCACGGTGAGGCCGGAAGTGCCAGCGGGCAACGGGATCCGCGCGGCCGTGGTGGCCCACGTGGTCCAGTTCGCCGTCGTCGGCACGGTGACCGCCTGGCCGTTGATCAGCACGGTGCGCGGCTCGTGCTTGCCGTCCCCGCCGACACCGTTGGCATAGCGCAGGTTGACGGTGTACGTGTCGGCCGCCGGCACGCCGCTCACCCGGTGGCTCAGCTTCGTTCCACCGACGAGCTCGGCGACGAACCCGTTCCCCGCATAGCCGACGTGCTCGTCCGCGATCTTGGCCGCACCGGTCAGCGCACCGTTCTCCGCCTCGCAGGTGGTGCCGAACCGGCAGTCGTCGGCCGCCCGGTCCTGCGTGCCGGGATACGCCTGCCCCGGCGCGAGGATCGCGATGCTGTCAACGTTGACATTGCCCGAGTCGGCGGCGGTCTTGGTCAACGAGACGCGGTGTTCGCCGGCGGACAGGTCGACCTCGGTCTCGGCCAGCCGCCAGTCACGCCAGTCCGCGGTCACGGGCAAGGTGATCTGCCGCTGCCGCCCGTCGACGCCGAGACTGAGCGTGCGGTTCTCGTGCCTGCCGTCGCCGCCCGGCCCGTTCGCGTACCTCACGACGATCCGGTGCTTGCCGACCGCGTTGACCGTCGCGGTGATTCCGTTGTTGGTGTACGAGAACCCGGCCACGAAGCCCGCACCGGTGTGGCCGGGGTGTTCGGCCGCGACGAGCAGCCCTTCCCGGTGCTGGTCCTCGGCCTCGCAGAGCTGACCGGCCGCACAGATCACCCGCCGCCACGGGGACGCGGTCGTGCCGTTGGTCCTCAGTTCGAGGTTGTCCGCGCGGAACGGCCCGGAGCCCACGCGATAGCGCAAGGTCAGCGCCGAGGTGGTGATGATCAGCCAGCCGTCCTCGACCCGCTTGCGGTAGGGCGTGCGGGAGAGGCCCGTGCGATTTACAACGTTGTAAGTGGCGGCGTTCTCAAAGCGTTGGTCACCCGCGTACTCGCTCCGCACGAGGGTGGGGGAGAGGATCTGGAACCTGGCCTGCCCGGACACGACCGTAGTGGTCGGCTGGGCTGTCGCCGGCGCCGGGCAGAGCAGACCCAGCAGGGCCAGCAGGGGGACGACTGTCGCGCGTTTCCGCATCCGTGCTCCTCGTCTGACGTCGTCGGCTTCCGAGGTGCTCAGTTACCTGAACATCCCTCACCTTGGCGTGCCGGGGTGGAGCGATCAAGAGGCCTTCTTCGCGAAATGGGCGGCGATTCGAATTGCGGTCGGCCATTCGGCTGAAGCGGTGCGACTGCCGGCGGAGGAACGCGCCGAATCTGGGTAACGCACGGCAACGTTCCAAGCAAATGGTCGCAGTGCGGGAGATCGTGCACGCGATGACGGCTCCGAAGCTGTGGCCGAGTGAGGAAAGCGTTCGACTTTTCCGGCTCCCCGAAGGTGTCGTGTTGCCGGACATCACCGAGATCTACCACGTCCCGCTGTTCCGCCTCGGCGGTGTGGCCGGGGCCTGGTGCCCGCCCAGTGCAAGTCCACAGTGGACTCCTAGTCCGGCAGCAGCGGCACCGAGATGCCGGGATCGCGGCCGAGCATCGCCGCCCGCGTCACCGACGAGGCGCCGAACCGGTCCTTCAGCCGGTCCAGCGCGGCGTCGAGCGCCCCCGGCTCGTGATCGTCGAACGGCAGCATCAGCTGAATCGAGTCCTCGCTGTGGAGGTTGGCCAGCGATACACCCAGCAGCGTGATGCCGCGGCCGTCGATCTCGGGCATCGCCGCGGCGAGCAGCTGCCGGGCCGCCACGAGCAGGACCTCGGTGTCCGCCGTCGGATGCCTCAGCGTGTGGGACCTGGTCGCCCGCGTGAAGTCCGCGAACCGCAGGCGCAGCACCACCGTACGGCACGCGCGGTGGGCGTTCCGCAGCCGTCGTGAGGTGCCGTCGACGAGCGACGCGAGGATGGCGTCCAGGTCGTGTGCCGACCGTCCCAGCGCGCGCTGCGAGCCGATCGAGCGCCGCCGCCTGCCCACCTGCACCGGGCGCGGGTCGCGGTTGTGCGCCAACGCGTGCAGGTGCCGCCCCGCCGCCTTGCCGAGGATCGACACGAGGTCGGTCTCGTCGAGGCGCGCCACCTCGCCGACCGTGCGGAGGCCCAGGCCGTGCAGCTTGGCCGCGGTCACCTTGCCGACACCCCACAGCCGCTCGACCGGCAGCGGGTGCAGGAACTCGAGTTCCCGGTCGGCCGGCACGACCAGCAGTCCGTCGGGTTTGGCCACCGCGCTCGCCACCTTGGCGAGGAACTTGGTCCTGGCCACGCCGACCGTGATGGGCAGGCCGACCTCCGCGAGCACGCGTGCGCGCAGCCGTCCGGCGATCAGCTCAGGCGGACCGACGATCTTGTGTAACCCGCCCACGTCGAGGAACGCCTCGTCGATCGACAGGCCCTCGACCAGCGGCGTTGTGTCGCGGAAGACCTCGAACACCGCCTTGCTCGCCGCGGAGTAAGCGGACATCCTCGGCGACACGACGATCGCGTGCGGGCAGAGCCGCAATGCCCGTGCGCCACCCATCGCCGTGCGGATGCCGAACGCCTTGGCCTCGTAGCTCGCGGCCAGCACCACACCGCCGCCGACGATCACCGGACGGCCACGCAGGCGCGGGTCGTCGCGTTGCTCGACGGAGGCGTAGAACGCGTCCAGGTCGGCGTGCAGGATGGGCGTGGCACTCACGAACACATGTTCGCATCCATCACTCGTTCAGCACAGTGTTCGATTCGTCGCCACCCGCTGGTCGTCGACCAACTGTTCGTTGATGCTCGCCCGCCCGGCGCGTCGATCGCTGCCTCGGGCAGATAGCTCACCATCTCGCCGTCGCCTCAGCGGTCGGGAGAACCGGTACCGCCGGGTAGTGACTTGCCTGGCACGCCCCGGTATAACTTGTTCTCATACGGCAAGAGTGAGGAAGATCACATGGCTCGCACAATGAGGTGTGACAACGGTTTAAAGGGTCCCTCTCGACGAACGTTCATAACAGGAACCAGTTCTATTCTGGGAGCCGTTGCCCTCGGCGGCCTGAGTCCTGGGGCACGCGCGACCATCGCCGACGCCGCGGTCGTCCCTGCTCTGGTGATCGGTAGCGGTTACGCCGGGTGCGTGACGGCGCTGCGCCTCGCGCAGGCCGGTGTCGACGTCCACATGATCGAGATGGGCATGGCCTGGGACACCCCCGGCGCGGACGGCAAGATATTCGCCAACACCACCACACCGGACCAGCGGTCGTACTGGTTGCGCACCAGGACGAAACAGCCGCTGAGCAACTTCCTGGGCTTCCCGATCGACAAGGACATCCCGCGCTACACCGGGATCCTCGACGCCGAGGAGTTCAGCGGCATCACCGTCTACCAGGGCCGCGGCGTCGGCGGCGGGTCGCTCGTCAACGGCGGCATGGCGGTCACGCCGCGGCGCGAGTTCTTCGGCGAGGTGCTGCCGACGGTCAACCCCGACGAGATGTACGACGTCTACTACCCGCGCGCCAACTCCGAGCTCGGCGTCACGATGATCGACCCGGCCTGGTTCGACACGGCCGAGTGTTACCAGTACGCCAGGGTCGGGCGGAAACACGCGCAGCGGTCCGGGTTCCCGTTCGTCTACGTGCCCAACGTGTACGACTGGGACTACATGAGGCAGGAGGCGGCCGGCTCGGTGCCGAGGTCGGCGCTCGCCGGAGAGATCCTGTACGGCAACAACTACGGCAAGAAATCCCTGCAGAAGACCTACCTGCCGAAGATCAGGGCGACGGGCCGGGTCACGATCTCCCCGCTGCACCGGGTCACCTCGGTCGTCCCGGCGTCCGGCGGTTACACGGTCACCATGGAGCAGCTCGACACCACCGGCACGACGATCGCCACGAAGTCCGTCACCGCGGCCAAGGTGTTCTTCGCGGCGGGCAGCGTCGGGACGAGCAAGCTGCTGGTGAAGCTCAAGTCCACCGGAGCGCTGCCGAACCTCAACGGCGAGGTCGGCAAGGGCTGGGGCGACAACGGCAACGTCATGGTCGGCCGCGCCAACCACATGTGGGACGCGACCGGCTCACTGCAGTCGTCCATCCCGACCGCGGGCATCGACAACTGGGCGGCGGGCGGTGCTTTCGCCGAGGTGGCACCACTTCCGACCGGCATCGAGACCTACGCCTCGTTCTACCTGTCGATCACCAGGACCCCGAGTCGCGCCGAGTTCTCCTGGAACGCCGCCGCGGGCAGGGTCGACCTCAGCTGGCAGACCGCCTGGAAGCAGACGTCCATCACCGCGGCCAAGTCCATCTTCGACAAGATCAACGCGAAGGAGGGGACGATCTACCGGACCGACCTCTTCGGCGTGTACAAGACCTGGGGCGACCACCTCACGTACCACCCGCTCGGCGGCGCCGTGCTGAACAAGGCCACCGACAACTACGGCCGCCTGCACGGCTACACCGGTCTGTACGTGATGGACGGTGCGCTGATTCCCGGCCTCACCACCGTGAACCCGTTCGTCACCATCACCGCGCTGGCCGAGCGGAACATCGAGAAGATCATCGCCACCGATCTGTGAGTCCTGTTGGGACGGCTCAGAACTTCGGCAGCACGCACATCGCGTCAAGGCCTAGCACGTGGTTCAACCTGCCGAACGCGAGCCACGACCCGATGCACATGCTCAGCTCCGCGATCTCCACCTGACTGTAGTGCGCGGTCATGCGGGACCAGAACTCGTCGTCGAGATTGTGGTGATCCAGTGCGTACCGCTCGGCGTACTCGGCGGCCAGCCTCGTGCGGTCGTCGAAGGCGTCGGTGGTGCGCCACTGGGTCACCGCGTCGAGGAACCCCTGCTCGACCTTCTGCCCGTCGCGTTCGGTCCGCCAGTCCATGCAGAACATGCACCCGTTGATCTGCGCGATCCGCAGCCGTGCCGCCTCGAACTCGCGCAGCCCCAGCGTCGTGTGGGAGTAGACCGCGAGCGAGAAGTTCGCGGCCGCGACACCGATGCCGGGCACCATCTCGCCCCACACGTAGGCGATGGGGTCCTTGCCCTCGGGGATGTCGATGTTCATCGGGAGATCCTTCCGAGCTTGCCGGCGGCCGGGCGCAGCGGGACGTCCAAAGCGTCGTAGAGACCGGGGTCTGCCTCGGCGAGCCAGTCGATGGCGTTCACCAACCGGCCGACGGCGGTCGCGTTGCCGCCGGCGGACCGGTTCTCGCCCTCGTCGGTGGCCTCGACCGACACCTCGATGCGCGGGCGTCCCTCGATGATCACCTTGTGCGCGCCGTCACCGGACGGTGGCATCGGCCAGTCCGTCGCGCACGACGCGTGGATGCGCGTGACGTGTTCGATGACGATGAGCGGTTCGCCACCGACGACGCCCTGCACCTCGAACCGGATCGCGCCCTGGGTGCCCGCCTCGAACTCGCCCATCGTCCGCGTCGTCACCGTCGTGTCGAGCGCACGCCGGTCCACGGTCTCGCGGATTTCCTCGACCTCGACGCCCAGCGCCCTCGCCATCAGCCGGATCTGACCGCCCCACACCATCGTCGGCACGCTCGGCATGAGCATCGGCGCCTGGTAGTCGAGCGGCTGGCCCATGCCGATCAGCCACCGCACCGCGTCCGGCTGGTCGTAGGTGGAGTAGTCGAAGATCTCCTGGCAGCGGATCGCGTCGATCTCGCTGCCGAGGCCGCTGATCAGCAACGGCAGCACGTCGTTGCCCCAGCCGGGGTCGACGCCGGAGACGAAGAGCGAGCCGCCGCCCTCCGTGATGGCGGCTAGAACCGGTTCTCGTAGCTCGGGCGGCGCGCTGCGGTGGTCGTAGAGCGCGTACAGCGAGGGAGTGACGACCACGGCACCGGCCCTGATCGCCCTGGTGATGTCGGCGAGGGCGTCGTCGGGCCGGATGTCGCCGGACGCGGCGTACACGACGGCGCGCGGACTGGCGGCCAGGACCGCGTCGACGTCGCTGGTTGCCGCGATGCCGAGCTCGGCGTCCAGTCCGGCCAGGGCGCCCGCGTCGCGCCCGGCCTTGTCCGGGTCGTGGACGATCACGGCCGCCAGCTTCAGCGCCGGGTGGGCCTCGACGGCCCGAATCGCGGCACGGCCGACGTTTCCCGTGCCCCACACCACCGTGGCGATCATGTCAGCAGAATAACTAGAACAAGTTTCAGTTGGATAGGGCCTGGTGTCCCGGTTTTCGGCGCCGGGTGTGACAACCGAACGGTGGGGCATCCCGTTCCAGGAGTGATGGAACTACTGCGTGCAAGGACTCAGGACACCGCCGCCCCGCCCGTGGTGCAGGGGCAGTGGACGGTCGTCGTCGTGCTGCTCGTCCAGATGGCGATCGCGATGATCACCACCGCCGCCGAGCAGGCGCCGACGATCGACGAGCCGGTCTACATCGGAGCGGCGGTGGCCGGCCTGGAGCAGCACAGCCTGCGGTACAACCCAGAGCACCCGCCGCTCGGAAAGCTGGTCATGGCGACCGGCCTGGCCTTCGCGGACGTGCGTTTCGACCAGGCGTTCACCGGCGACCAGACCGAGTTCGGGCGGCACGTGCTCTACGAGTCGGGCAACTCACCCGAGCGGTTGTTGCTGCTGGCCCGGCTGCCGATGATCGTGCTCACCCTGCTGTTCGGGCTGGTGGTCTTCCTCTTCGCCAGAGACCTGGCCGGTCCCGTCGGCGGCATGGTGGCACTCGCCCTGTACGCGCTGTCACCCGACGTCATCGCGCACGGGTCGCTGGCCACACTGGACGTGCCCGCCGCGGGTTTCCTGCTGACGGCCGCCTGGCTGCTGTGGCGGGCCCGGCAGCGCGTCTTCTACCTGCCGCTGGCGGGACTCGCTCTCGGCGCGGCGATCGCCACGAAGATGAGTGCCCTGGCGGCGGTTCCGGTGCTGCTCGTGCTGGTCGCGCTCGCGGTCCGGCAGGCGCGGGCCAAGGCGGTCGCGGCGGTGGCGCTGACGGCGGTCGCGGTCGTCTGGCTGTCGTACCTGGCCGTCGATCCGTTGCTGCGCTGGGAAACGCCGCCGGACGTGCCGTCCGTGTCCGGGCTACGCGCGCTGGCGGACTGGTTGCCGTTCCCCGAGCCATACCGGGACGGGATGCGCGTCCAGTTCGGGATGGAGGACCGGGTGTGGGGCGGCTTCCTGTTCGGCACGCACTACTCCGGGTCGCACTGGTACTACCTGCCGGCCGCGCTGCTGGTGAAGACACCGCTGGGCGCGCTGGTGCTGTGGGTGGCCGGAGCGGTGGTGATGACGCGTGTGCCCAGGTTGCGTCCGGCGGTGCCCTACGTCCTCGTGCCCACGGCCGTGCTGCTGGTCGCCGCCATGACGGGCAGCCGCGACCTCGGCGTGCGGTACGCGATCTTCGTGCCGATGTTCCTCGCCGTCGCGGCCGGCGGTCTGGTCGCCGTGCGCCGGCGGTGGATGCACGTGGCGCTCGCCGTTCTCGTCGCGTTCGTCGCGGTCAGTTCGTTGCGGACGTTCCCCTACTACCTGCCGTACTCCAACGAGGCGTTCGGCGGGCCGGAGAAGACCCACCTGCGGTTGCACGACTCGAACGTCGACTGGGGACAGGACCTGGGGCGGCTCGCGGACCGGCTGAGGGAACGCCATCCCGGCGAACGGATCTGGCTGGTCTACAAAGGAGCAGGCGTGCCGTCGTACTACGGGATCAACGCCGCCGACCCGCGCCTCGTGCCCGCGGACCAGGTACGCGGGGTGCTCGTGGTGTCCGACTCCGCCGTCGCCAAGGCCGACGACCGGCTGAAGGCGCTGATCGCGAGCAGCACGGCGATCGACGAGGTCGGGCACTCCATCACGATCTACCGTCGCTGAACCCCCGGAGGTCTTGTCTGCACCAATCCGTTGATGTGCGCGTACGCGACCGCGTGCACCCGGTCCCGCAGCCCCAGCTTGGCCAGCACGCGCGAGACGTGCGTCTTCACGGTCTCGTCGCCCACGTGCAGCTGCGCGGCGATCTCGGCGTTGCTGTACGCCGCGGCGACGAGCTGCAGCACCTCGCGTTCGCGCGCGGTCAGCAGGTCGAGCTCCGGCGGGGTCGGGGGAGGAGCGAGGCTCACGGCGAACCGCGCGATGAGGCGCTGGGTGACGGACGGGTCGATCAGCGCGTCGCCGCGGGCGGCCACCCGGACCGCGGAGATCAGCTCCTCGGGTGGCAGGGACTTCAGCAGGAAACCGCTCGCACCGGCGTTGAGGGCGCGGTAGACGTACTCGTCGGTGTCGTAGGTCGTGAGCAGCAGGACCTTGGTGCGGTTGGCTGGGTCGGCGAGGATCATCTCGGTCGCGGCGAGGCCGTCCAGCTTGGGCATGCGGATGTCGAGCACGGCCACGTCCGGGCGCAGGCTGGCCACCTCGGCCACGGCCGCCCTGCCGTCGGCGACCTCGGCCACGCACCGCAGGTCGGGCTGCGTGTCGAAGATCGCGCGCATGCCGGACCGCAGCATCGCGTGGTCGTCGGCGAGCAGCACCGTCAGGGTCATGAGTCCTCCAGCGGGAACGTGACGATCGTGCGCCAGGTGCGGCCGTCGGGGTCGAGGCCGGAGCGGGTGGTGCCGGCGAACATGCCGGCGCGGTTGCGGATGCCGACGAGGCCGCGGCGCACGGAACCGGAGTGGCCGTTGCCTGAACCCGTGAGGTTCGACGAGGTGATCGTGAGCGAGTCCGGCGCGTAGTCCAGTGTCACCGTGACGCCCGACGAGTCGCCGTGCCGCAGGGCGTTGGTCAGCATCTCCTGGATGATCCGGTAGACCGTGATGTCCAACGACTCCGGCAGTTCGCGTTGGCGGCCGCGGACCTCCAGGCGCGCGGGTGTGCCTGCCGCGCGCACGCCGCCGAGCAGCTCGTCGAGCTCGCCCAGGCCAGGTTGTCGCGCGCCGGGTGACCTGTCGCCGTGCAGCAGGTCGAGCAGGTGCCGCAGGTCCACCATGGCCGCGCGGCTGGAGGTCTCGACCGAGCGCAACGACGTCGCGAGGCTGGTGTTGCCGTCGGGCAGACCGAGCCGGGCGGCACCGGCGTGCAGGCCGATGGCGCTCACGTGGTGCACGATCACGTCGTGCAGGTCGCGGGCGATCGCGCTGCGCTCCTCGGTGACCGCCTTGGCGACAGCGGCTTTCGCGTCCGCCTGCTCCATCGCCGAGCGCTTCTCCAGCTCGGCGAGGTAGGCGCGGCGAGCGGTCGTGTAGCGGCCGACGAGCCACGGCAGCACCGCGATCTTCGCCACCACCAGCAACGCCCGCACCGGGTCGCCGCCCATCACGATCGAGCAGGTGAACCCGCTCGCCGCGAGCACGCCGAGCGAGGCGTACGCGGGTGTGCCGCGCAGCCACGCACCGGCCCGGTACCCGGCGATCAGCAGCCCGGCCTCGTTGGCGTGGATCCGCCCGCCCATCGTGACCAGCAGGATCAGCGGGACCGCCGCCTGGGCCACCGCGACCCAGCCGGACAGCTTGGCGGGACCGGCCAGCATCGCGTTCACCGCGAGCGTCAGCGCGAGCACGACGGCCGTCTGCCACGGCGGGCAGTTCGAGAACAGGACAAATCCGCCGTCCGCGACCATGCACGTGGCTGCGACCAGCCACGACTGGCTCTTCAGTGACAGCTTGATCGGATACATCACCACGGATCCTGCCGCATGCCACCCCTGAGATCGTCCTGCTTCGCAGGGGTCGGACGTCCCCCGCGCGGGGGACCTGGTTTCCGCCGCCGCAGTGACGCCTTCCAGCTGCCATGATCGCTACCTTTGATCACGATGAAGCGAAGTGCTGCGATCTTGCTGTTCACGCTGGGGGCGATCCTGGGGATCACCGCTCCCGCGCTGGCCGACGGCGACCGGATCGGCGGGGACGTCCACGTCGCGCAGACGCTCGGCGACCGCGATCTGACGGTGATCATCCGGCGGGTGGCGGAGGTGCCCGGACCGGTGCACGTCGACGTGGTGACGCACGCCGGTTCGCCACCGGGGGAGCTCATCCTGACCGCGCGGGCCGCCGGTGCCGCGACCAGCACGGCGAAGGTGGTTCTCGGCGCCACGCCCGGCTTCTACTCGGGGGTCGTGGAGGTCGACCGGCCCGGTCCGTGGGAGCTCGCGGTCGACGAGGCGACGATCCCGTTCGTCGTTCCCGCGCTGGTGTCATCGCCATGGGAGAACGCGACCTACGGCGGGTTCATCGCGGCGGGCGCGTTGTTGTTCTTGGCGTTGTTGTTCGCCGTCTTCGGAAAGCCCGGTCTCGCGCTCGTTCCCACGGCCGGTGTCATCGCCGCGATCGCCGTCGGGGTCACGGCCGCGTTGCTGTCGCCGAGCATCCCGCCGGTCGCGGCTCCCGGCACCCAGCTGGACCCGACGTTCGGCAACGTCAACGATCCGTACCAGAGAACGTCCACAGTGGATTTCTCCAGGCCGCCGGTGAACCTCGTGCCGACCATGAAGGGCGAGGATCTCGTGCTGAGCCTGACCGACGGGTCCTCCGGCCGCCCGGTGGACGACCTGCTCGTGCACGACAGCGCGTTCGTCCACCTCGTCGTGGTGTCGCCGTCGGGGAACCTCCGCCACCTCCACCCGATCCGCACGGCGCCGGGCGAGTACCGCGCCCGGCTCAGCGCGGCGGAACAGGGCACGCACGCCATCGCGGCGGAGATCGCCCGGCGCGGCGGGGGAGTGCAGCTGCTGCGGTCGAGCGTCGAGGTCCCCGGCACGGCCACGGTGCAAGCGAACGACGGAAAAGCCGACCTGGCAACGGAGATCCGGGAAGCGGGCAGGCCGACCACGATCACGGCCCGCTTCGGCGACCGGGAGCTGCAGCCGTGGCTCGGCATGCTCGGGCACATGATCGTCATCGGACCGATCTCCGGCAACGCCGTGAACGCACCGATCTGGGCACACGTGCACTCGATGATCCCGCCGACGCCGGGCATGCCCGACAGGCCGGACGAGAGCGTCGCCGCCTACGGGCCGGACGTGCCGTTCACCTACTCGTTCCCGTTGCCGGGCAGGTATCTCGTGTGGATCCAGGTCGAACGGGACTACACGATCGTCACCGTGCCGACTGTCGTCGACGTTCCCGCAGCGAAGGGGGTCTCCGGGAGATGAAGCGTCATGTGCTGGTCGCGTTGGCCGCGGTGATCGCGGTCGCGGGCGCGGTGGTGGTGCTGTGGCC
This sequence comes from Lentzea nigeriaca, assembly GCF_016907955.1. Lineage (GTDB taxonomy): Bacteria > Actinomycetota > Actinomycetes > Mycobacteriales > Pseudonocardiaceae > Lentzea > Lentzea nigeriaca. The sequence goes on from NZ_JAFBCX010000010.1 coordinate 13,737, forward strand.
GCGCAGTGTCGAGGCACAGCCGCACCTCGCCGAAAGCGGGCGGCTCCGGTTCGTGCTGACACCGGCGAGCACGAGGAGCGGCGTCAACTCGTTCGACCTGCGGATCACCGACCGCGCGGGCAATCCCGCGCAGGGCGACGAGGTCGTCGTCGAACCGGCGATGCCGCAGATGGGCCACGCGATCGCCCCGATCACCGCGGGGCCGTCGGAACCCGGTCACTACCGGGTCGGCGACGTCGGCCTGTTCATGGCCGGGCAATGGGAAATCACCGTGTCACTCAGTGCGGAGCGGGTGGTCATCCCGCTGCTGCTCACCTGAAGGGGGAGGATCACCAGTGGAGATCACGGCGGTGGCACCGTCGACGAGGACCGTCCCGAGAGGACTGGTCCCGGCGAGTGCGGTGCTCGGCGGCACGTTGCTCTCGCTCGTCGGCCTGACCTGGGACATCCAATGGCATTCCGACGTCGGGCCGGACACGTTCTTCACACTGCCGCACCTGTTCCTGTACGCGGGTAGCGCGGTCTCTGGCCTCGCGAGCCTCCTGGTCGTGCTGATGACGACCGCGGACGCCAAGCGCGCCAGGGCTGTCGACCCGATCGTCGGCGGCCGCGCGGTCGGTGTCTTCGGCCGCACGTTCGCCGCGCCGGTCGGCTACCTGATCTCGGGCACCGGCGCCGCGCTGTTCCTGGTGTACGGCCTGTGGGACCAGTGGTGGCACGGCCTGTACGGCTTCGACGCGGTGATCGACTCACCGCCGCACATCGGGCTGCTGCTGTCGATCTCGATCACGATGGTCGGCGCGGTCATGATCTTCGCGGTCGCCCGTGACCAGCGCTGGGGTGTCTACGGCGCGGTCGCGGCCGCCGCGGCCCTGCTGGTGTTCAGCATGGTGACCTCGCTCGGCCTGCGCGCGGTGCCCGCCGCGTTCGCCAGCCCGGTGTCCATCGGTACGGCGTTCTTCTCGGTGATGATCCTGTTCATGGCCGCTCACGCGCTGGACCGGCGAGGCGGTGCGCTCGCCGTCGGCGTGTCGGTCGCGGTGCTGCAGGCCGTGTTCTGGTGGTTCTCCCCGTGGGCCGCGAAGGTCTACGCGGACGCGACGGGCCTGCCGTTGCGCGACTACACCGACGGCATCCCCGGCCTGCCCAACATGATCCCGATGTGCCTGGTCGGAGTCGCGGTGGCGGTCGAGCTGCTGCACCGGCTGCCGGTGTGGATCCCGGGCGCGGCCGGCGGTGCGGTCATCGCGGCGTTGGTGCCGGTGCAACGCGTCCTCGTGCACGGCGGATCGTTCCCGGTCAACGCCCGCTACCTCACGACCATCGTCCTCGCCGCCGCGTTCGGTGCCCTCGCCGCGATGCTCGGCCGGCGGTTCGGACACATGCTGCGCCACCTCGCACCAGCAAAGGAAAACAGCCATGCGTAAGACACTGCTGGGACTGCTGGGCGCTGCCGCACTGCTGTTCGGCCTCGCCACCCCGGCGCTCGCCTACGAACCGGTGAACATCGTCCACACCGAGAAAGTGCAGGCGGGGCCGTACGACCTGACCGTCGGCTTCAGCACGTGGCCCGTCAAAGCCATGCAGTCACTGGACTTCACGTTCGCGCCAGAGGACGGCATCGCGGACAAGACCGGCAAGCTGACCATGTTCTACGGCCAGAAGGAGTTCGACGACAGCCCGCTGGCACGTCATCCGCGCAAGCGCGAGGTGTGGGGCCTGGACATCCACGCCATGCCCGCGCAGGGGACGTGGACCTTCCGGTTCGACATCGACGGCCCCGCCGGTCCCGCGACCGGTGAGCTGAAGAACCTCCAGGTGATGGAGCAGCCCGGTCCGCCGATGGGGTTGTCCTGGGCCATCAGCACGATCCCGCTGTTCGGTCTGATCGCGTTCATCGTCATCGCGTGGAGGCGGACCCGTCCCGCAAGTAGGTGAGCGTGGCGAGCACCCGCCGGTTGCGGTCTTCTCCAGGCGTGAAGCCGAGTTTGGTGAAGATGTTGCCGACGTGCTTGTTCACCGCAGCCTCGGACACGACGAGGTGCTCGGCGATCCCCGCGTTGGAGTACCCCTCCGCCACCAGGCCGAGCACCTCGCGTTCCCGGTTCGACAGCGCCGCCAGCGGAGTGCTGCGCTTCACCAGCTTGCGCACCACCTCCGGGTCGACGACGGTCTCGCCCGCCGCGACCCGGTGCAGGACGGCGACGAACTCCCGCACGTCCCCGACCCTGTCCTTCAGCAGGTAGCCGACGCCGGTGCCGTCACCGGAATCCAGCAGGTCCGCGGCGTAGCTCGTCTCCACGAACTGGCTCAGCACCACCACCCGCAACTCCGGCCGTGTCCGCCGCAACCGCACGGTCGCCCGCAGCCCCTCGTCGGAGAACCCCGGCGGCATCCGGATGTCGGTGACGACCAGCTCGGGCTCGTGCTGCTCGACCGCCGCGACCAGCGCCTCCGCGTCCCCGACCGCCGCCACCACCTCGAATCCGAACCGGCCGAGCAACGCCGCGAGCCCTTCCCGCAGCAACGCACCGTCCTCGGCGAGAACCGTCCTGATCACCTGCACGGGAACTCCGCTCTGACCGTCGTGGGCCCGCCGACCGGGCTGGACAAGGACAACGTGCCTCCGATGGCCGCCGCGCGGTCGGCGAGCCCGGTCAACCCGCTGCCGCGCGCCGGGTCCGCGCCACCTCTCCCGTTGTCGGTGACCTCGACGGTGAGCACGTCGCGCCGCACGTTCGCGGTGACCCGGATCTCGGTGGCGCCACTGTGTTTTCCGGCGTTGCTCAACGCCTCGGCGACCACGAAGTACCCCGCTCCCTCCACCACGCCCGCGAGCCGCTGCGGGATGGCGCACTCCACGGTCACGGGCGTCGCCGACCGGTCCGCGAGGTCCTGCAAGGCCGCCGGCAGACCCAGATCGGACAACGCCTGCGGGTGAATGCCGTGGATGAACTCCCGCAGTTCGGTCAGCAACTGCTTGGCCTGGTCGTGAGCGGCCGCCACGGACTCGCCGCCGGGCGAGTCCTGCGGCACCTCCAGCTTCGCGAGCCCCAGCTGCAGGATGAGGCTGACCAACCGCTGCTGGGCCCCGTCGTGCAGGTCCCTCTCGATCCGCCGCCGTTCCGCCTCGAACGCGGTGACCAGTCGTTCGCGCGACCGCGACACCTCGACCAGCTCGGCTCGCAGCCGCCCGCCCGGTGCCAGCAACGCCCTGACCGCGCCTGCCTGCAGTCCGGCCAGCCCCGCGACGAGGTACAGCACCACCGGGACGAGCGCCAGTCCCAGCACCGAGTACGGCATCGCCTCCGCGACCGTTCCGGCGTTCCAGACTCCCAACGCGACGGGCCTGTCCGGTGCGACGACCAGCGGGCTGACGATCATCGACAGGACCATCAGCGCGGTGAGGGCGAGGAGTGCACTCGGCAGCGCCGCCACGGCCACCACGACGAGATGGGCGAGCTCACGCCAGGCCGCCGGCTCGGCGTACCACCGCCACCACCGCCCGCGCGCGGGTGCGGGCACCCGTTCGGCGTGGACGAGCCGCACCCGCAGCCGCTCCAGGTACGCCACCGGTGCGGCCACCAGCGGGCCCGCCGTCACGACCAGCACCAGCCCCGCCAGGCCGAGAACCACGGCCTCGCCCAGCGCGGCCGGAGCCGGCCCGAGCAACCTGACGGCGAGCCACGCCCACGGCAGGCACAGCACCGCGAGCGGCACACCGGCGACGAGCGACACCACCGGCGTGCTCAGCACGTACGACAGCGCGCGCCACGGCCACCACGTCAGGAGGAACCGGCGTTGCCCGGTCGATTCCCAGATGTTGCGCACCCCCACTCGGCCCACCGTAGTGAATGGCCTACCGGGTAGAGATTTCTCTACCCGGTGTTCGGGCGTTATGAGCAGTGACGAACGCCGACCGCGCGAGGTTGGCTGTTCCTGTCATGAACTCAGCACATCCAGCGGTGCAACTGCACCAGGTCACCCGTGTCCACGGTTCGAAGAACACCGGCGTGGCCGCCCTCGACAACGTCAGCCTCACTTGCCCGCCGGGCACCTGGACCGCGGTCATGGGCCCGTCGGGCTCGGGCAAGTCGACCCTGCTGCACTGCGCGGCGGGCCTCGACCAGGTGACCAGTGGCCGCGTCCTGCTGGCGGGCCACGACATCACCGCCGCACCCGACAGCGTCCTCACCGCGCTGCGCCGCCGCACGATCGGCTTCGTGTTCCAGACCTTCAACCTGATCAGCTCGCTCACCGCCGAGCAGAACGTGGCGTTCCCCGCGAAGCTCGCCGGTCTGCGAGTGTCCAAAAGGGACGTTCGCGCCGTGCTGGCCGGCGTGGGACTGGCCGACCGGGCGACCCATCGTCCTCGCGAACTCTCCGGCGGCCAGCAGCAACGCGTGGCCATCGCCCGCGCCATGATCACCCGGCCCGCCGTCCTCTTCGCCGACGAACCCACCGGCGCCCTCGACTCCGCGTCCGCGAAGACCGTTCTCGCCCTGTTGCGCGACATGGTGCGGACCGCCGGGCAGACCATCCTCATGGTCACCCACGATCCCGCCGTCGCGGCCAGCGCCGACACGGTGATCTTCCTGGCGGACGGCCGCATCGTCGACGGCCTGCACGCGCCCACCACCCACGACGTGGCCGAGCGCCTGGCCAAGCTGGAGAGCTGATGTTCCAGATGTCCTTCAGCACCTTCCGTGAACGCTGGGAGCTCTTCGCGGGAGCGATGCTCAGCGTCGCCGTCGGTGTCGCGCTCGTACAGGCCTCGATCCTGGTGCTGGCCGCCACCGGAAACCCGCGGATCCCGCCCGGCCTGACCCGGCAGCAGGAGGACGAGGTCCGCGAGGGCTTCGTGGGTGCCGCGACCGTGATGGGCATGACCGCGTTCCTCGCCATGTTCCTGGCGGTCTTCATCGTCAGCTCGACGTTCGGTTTCACCGTCGCCCAGCGCCGCCGCGACCTGGCTCTGCTCCGCCTCACCGGAGGCAGCCGCGGCCAGCTGCGTGCGCTGCTGCTGTCCGAGTCCCTGCTGCTGGGCGTCATCGGATCCGGCCTCGGTGTGCCGTTCGGGTTGGTCGCGCAACACGTCCAGATCTGGTTGTTGATCGAGATCGGCCTGCTGCCGGACGGTTTCACCGCGCCCTGGCGGGGGTGGGCGGCGATCGTCGCCTGCGTTATCGGCATCGGAGTGGCTCTGACCGGGGTGTTCACCGCATCGCTGCGGGCCGCACGCATCCGGCCGCTGGAAGCGTTGCGGGAGACGGGAAAGGCCGCCAGGGTGATGAACACCTCGCGGTGGTTGTTCGGTTTGTCGTCCGCCGCCTGCACCGTCGCCATGATCGTGTGGGCGCAGAGCACCAACCTGATCGGTGCGTTGCTGGCGGCGCTCGGCATCTCGATGTGCGGTGCGGTCGCGATGAGCCAGCTGAGCCCGCTGGTGGTGCCGTTGACGGCCTGGCTGCTGCCCGGCGGCCTGGTCAGGGCGAATCTGCGGGAAGGGGTGCGGCGCAGCGCGGCCACGGCGTCGCCGTTGATCGTCCTGGTGGCGCTGCTGCTGGGGCTGTCCGGCACGTTCGGCTCGCTGGCCGCCGCGGGTGGCGAGGAGGCGAAGCGGTCCGTGAACGCCCAGCTGGTGGTGACGTCCACGGGGGAGGAGGCAGAACGCCTGCCCGCGGTGGAGGGGATAGCCGTCGCGTCACGGCAGAACGCGGTGGACATCACGATCACGGCGGAGGTGCCGGACGAAGGCACGACGAGGTACTACAGCGGGATCGTCGCGGTCGACGCGGCCGACTACGCCCGCACCCACAAGCTGACTCCGTCAGCCTGGAACCTGGCTGGGCTGACCGGTGCCACGGTCTTCACGGGACCGGCCCGGCACGGTGACGGAATCAACCCCGGCCAGGTGCTGTCTGTGGACGCCGCTGGGCAACCGTTGCAGCTCACCGTCGTCGGCGGCCTGCTGGAAACCCTCGAAGCGGGCGACAGCTTCCTCCTCCCTCGCGAGGTCCTGCCCCGGCACGTGTGGTCCGGTGCACCGACCGAGACCGTCGTCCAGGTGGCGCCCGGCCAGAACCCGGCCGACGTGGCCCAACGGATCAGGCAGCAGGGCTTCGGTGACGTCAGGACGGTGGCGGAGTGGGCGACGGCCCGCGCGAAGCACGCCCAGGACGGCAACGTCGAGATCCTGATCGTCCTGATGGGACTGGCCGGTCTGTACGCGCTGATGGCTGTGGTCAACGCGGCGGTGATCGCCGGAACCGAACGCCGCCGCGAGTTCGCCGTCGCCAGGGTGACCGGCCTGACCCGCCGCCAGGTGATCGCATCCGCCGTGGCCGAGGCCGTCGCGGTGGCGCTCATCGGCGTGGTGCTCGGCTGCGTGGTGGCCGGTGCGGGCCTGGCCGGCATCGGTGCCGCCGTGCGGAAGGCGATCGGCGTGACCGTCGTGGACGTCCCCTGGGCACTTCTCGCGGTCGTCGTCATCGGCTCGGTGGCGGTCGTGGCGACGACGAGCGGAGCCACCGCCGCCGTGGCGACGAGGCAACGGCCCGTCGAGCTGGTCACGGCCAAGGAGTAAGCCAGACTTTATCCAACTTTTCTGCTCAAGAGTCAACATTGTCAAGACGGCCGCCGTCCGTCATGCTCTCCGCCGTCACCTTCGCGGCAGGCTATGGATCGGGCGGCATGAACTCAACAGGATCGAACATCGCGGCTGAGGCGTTCCGGCGGCTGCACGGCGTTGCGCCCGCGGGCGTGTGGTCGGCGCCCGGCCGCGTGAACCTCATCGGCGAGCACACCGACTACAACGACGGGTTCGTGCTGCCGTTCGCGATTCCACATCGGACCTGGGTCGCCGCTGCACCGCGCGAGGACGGCGTGATCACCTTCGCCTCGGTGCAGGAGGACGGGCAGACCGCGGTGGCGGAGCCCGTTCAGCTCGCCGGGCTCGAACCGGGAGCCGTGCGGGGGTGGGAGGCGTACCCGGCCGGGGTGGCGTGGGTGTTGCGGCAGCAGGGGGTCGCCGGCGGGGCCGATCTGGTCGTCGCGGGGGATGTGCCGCGAGGAGCGGGGCTGTCGTCTTCGCACTCGCTGGAGGTCGCCACCGCCTTGGCGTTGCTGGGGCTCAGTGACACCCATCCGTCCAAAAGCGACATCGCGAAGTGGGTGCAGCAGGCGGAGAACGACTTCGTGGGCGCGCCGACCGGGTTGCTCGACCAGACGGCGTCGCTGTGCTGCACGGACGCCCACGTGCTGTTCCTGGACGTCCGGACCGGCCGGCAGGAGCAGGTGCCGTTCGACGCCGCGGCACACGGCCTGGAGGTCCTCGTGATCGACACGCGGGTGAGCCACTCGCTGGTCGAGTCCGGCTACGGCGAACGGCGGAAGGGATGTGAACGCGCGGCCGAACTGCTCGGTGTGGCGGCACTGCGGGACGCTACCGGAGACGAGGACCTGCCGGAGGAGCTGCGGCCGCTCGCCCGGCACGTGGTCACTGAGAACGAGCGCGTGCTGAAGACCGTGGAACTGTTGAAGCAGGAGCGGTACGCGGAGATCGGACCGTTGCTGAGCGGCTCGCACGCGAGCCTCCGCGACGACTACCGCGTCTCGTGCGTCGAGCTGGACGTGGCGGCGGACGCGGCGGAGAAGGCGGGCGCGCTGGGTGCCCGGATGATCGGCGGCGGGTTCGGCGGCTCGGCGATCGCCTTGGTGCCACGGGAACTCCGCGAGCGAGTCGAGTCCGCCGTCGCGGAAGCCTTTGCAGCGCACGGTTTCGTGGCGCCCCGCATGTTCACCGCGGTGCCGTCGGCGGGGGCCGGCCGGGACAGGTGACGTTGAGCCAAGCGTACGCATTCGCTGGCGTCGGGTGATCACGACAGTGCATAGTGACCCCCAGGAGAATGGGGACTCCGATGGGGGCAACTGATGCACGTCAAATCCTTGTTCGTCGCGACGACGGTCGTGACCGCACTGCTCACCCCTGTGGCGTCCGCAGCGGCGGACTGCACGTGGCAGCGCGAGGCCCTGCCGATCCAGGACGGCATGAGCTGGAGCAACCTCCGGATCACCGGCGTGGACGGCCAGGGCAACGTCAGCGGGTTCTACGCGCCGGGCGGGGAGGACCGCGTGCTGGCGCGGTGGACCACCTCCGCCATGGAGATCGTGCCGAAACCGAACGGCGTCAAGAAGTTCGTCCCGTCGGCGGCGAACGCCTCCGGTGTGGTCATCGGAGGCGCCTACCACGACGACGGACGCTATGTCGCGACAACGCACACGCCCGGTGCCGGATATCGCGAGCTGCCTGCCCCCGCCGGGGCCGAGGTGTGGCTCGTGGAGGACATCAACGACCGGGGCGACGTGCTCGCCAGGGCCACCCCGGCCGGCACGTCCGACTGGGCAGCCGTCCTGTGGCGCGGCGACGGCAGCGCGCCGGAGGTCATCAGGCCGGCGGAGGCGCGGTCCGTCACGGCGGTCGCCCTGGGCGAGGACGGCACCGTGCTGCTCGACTCCTATGACGGAGTCTTCCTGTGGCGCAACGGTGTTCTCACCAAGCTGCCCAAGGTGGACTACTCGCTGCGGCCCCGTGGGCTGAGCCGCGACGGCGTGATCTTCAGCAGCTACCACGAGTCGTGGAAGTGGACCGAGGCGACCGGAGCGCTCGAGAAGTTCCCCGTCAACGGGTACGTCGAGGCGGTCAACGACGACGGCCTCGCCATCGGCTACCTCGACGACGGCAACTACACGCCGGTCGTGTGGCAGGGCACCACGCTCGTGGCACAGCTGCCGGTGTCCAGTGCCACCTACGGGTCCTCCGCCGAGGCCGTGGGCGCCACCGGTGTCATCGCCGGGATCGACGTGACGAAGCCGGCTCGCTGGACCTGCCGCTGATCCTCAGGGCACGAGCACGACCCGCCCGCGCGTGGCGCCTTCGGACTGACGGCGCCACGCGTCGGCGACATCCGCCAGCGGCACGACCTCGTGGTCGACGGTGAGCGCGCCCTGCGCCGCGAGGTGCGCGACGGTCGAGATGGCCTCCGCGCGCTGCTGCGGGCTCAGCTCGTTGTTGGTGTAGCCGGACAACCGCAACGACCGGCTGCGCAGCACCGACGAGGTGATCGGGCACGTCTCTCCCGCGGAGCTGCCGAGGTTCACCCATCGCCCGCCGGGGCGCAGTGCCTGCGCGGCAGCGGCGGCGGGTGGACCGAAGAGCGGGTCGAGGACGAGGTCGGCGTCCGGTGCGGCCTCGCGGAACCGCGCGGCGAGGTCGTCATCGTCGAGGGCGATCACGGCGTCGGCACCCGCTCGCTTCGCGCGTTCCCTGGCTTGCTCCGACCGTGCCGCCGCGACGACGCGCCCCGCTCCCGCGGCACGGGCGAGCTGGATCGCGGCCTGCCCGACCGCACCGCAGCCGAGCACGATGACGCACTCGCCGGGAGCGAGCTCTCCGCGCCACGTCAGCGCCATGTGCGCGGCGACAGCGGAAAGCCCGAGCGCGGCCATCTCGACCGGCGACACGTCGTCCGGCAGGAACACCAGATCTTCCTGCCGTGCCACCGCCTTCTCCGCCATGCTGCCGTCGCCCGCGGCCATCCCGGCCACGGTCGGAAACCACACCGCACGCCCGCCGACCGTCCCGATCCCCTGCACACCAGGGACATACGGCGTCGCGGGGGAGCCGAAGTACGAAGTTCCCGTGGCGCACAACAGGTCCAGCGGCGTGATCGGCGCGGCGAGCACGTCGAGGACCACGTGGTCCTCGGCAACCGCGGGCGTGTGCCGGTCGGTCAGTCCAGGCGGCTGACCGAGATGGTCGATCACCGCGGAGCGCACGGCTGCAACACGAAGTCGTAGCGGGCTTCGAGCCACGGCACCTCGCACGTGCCGCCGTCCGGAGAGGGACCGGGTTCGCGCGGTTCGAACGCGACGACCAGCTCCTGCTTGGTGCCGAAGACGACGTCGCTGTCGAGGTACTCGGCGCCCTCCTCGAACAGGTGCGTGATCAGCGGCTCGTGCCCGTCCGCGGTGACGAGGAAGTGCACGTGCGCCGGTCGGAAGTGGCTGATCTCGGTCTGGCCGATCAGTTCGCCGACCGGCCCGTCCATCGGGATCGAGTAGCCCTTCGGCGCGATCGTGCGCACGCAGTACGACCCGTCGGCGCGAGTCCGGTACTTCGCCCGCAGCCGTGCCTCGTCGACGTCGGGCAGCTGCGCCTCGTAGGCCCCGTCGGCGTCGGCCTGCCACACGTCGAGCACGGCGGCCACCGGATCGCCCTTCAGCGACCGGACGGTTCCGGTGATGTAGAGCGGGGTTCCCGCCACGTCATCGGACATGTCGCCGCCGAAGTCGAGCTCGGGGGAGCCTTCGATGTGGAACGGCCCGAGCACCGTCGCCGGTGTCGCGCTCGGATCGAACCGGTGGTTCATCTGCACGACCAGCATGCTCAGCCCGAGCACGTCCGAGGCGAGGATGAACTCCTCGCGCTTGTCGTCGCTGATCTGCCCGGTCGCCGTCAGCCACCTGACCGCGGCCATCCACTCGTCCTCGGTGAGCCTGACCTCGCGGGCGAAGTCGTGCAGGTGCCGGACGAGTGCGGTGACGAGCTGCGCGGTACGCGGGTCCTTCGCGGTGGCCCAGCGTTGCACCGCCAGTTCGGTGATGTTGTCCTCGGTGACCAGCTGCATTGCTCATTCCTCCAGCGGCGCGACGGACCGTGTGTTCGAGTCCACGGACAGGAAGATCTGGTTGGCGACGGGGTTGCGCAGCTCCTCGGCGAGCTGCCCGATCAACCCGGCGGTGCGGGCGAGCAACGCGAAGCCGCGCAACAGCTCCAGCGGCAGCCCGAGATCCGCCAGCACCGCGCCACACGTCCCCGCGCCGTTGAGCGGCAACGTCTTCCCGAGCACCTGCGGGTGCACGCGCCCGATCGCGGCGAACAGCGACAGGTGCGGTCCGACGAGACCTTCTTCGCCGGCGATCTGGAACAGGCGTGGTGTGCGCGGATCGCCGTTCTTGTGCACGTGGTGCCCGAGGCCGGGGATGCGCGCTTTCCCTTGCGCCTGCACGGTTTCCAGCGCGAGCGCGTCCCAGCCGTCGTCGTCCTCGGGAAGGTCAGCGGTGGCCAGCACGTCGTGCAGGAACCGGCCGCAGTCCTCGGTCACGCCGAGGAACCGGGAACCACCGCCGAGCAACCCGGCCGCGAGCGCGCCCTGCACCGAGTCGGGCGCCGAGAGGAAGGTGAGGCGGCTGACGATCGCCGTCGGGGTGAACCCGTGGTCGGCGAGGGCGGCCAGCACGGCCTCGAACAGCCGCGTCTGACCGGGACTGGGCCTGCGCTGGGTGGCGAGCCAGAAGGCCAGCTCGCCGAAGCCGACGGTGCCCATCACGTCGTTGGCCAGGTCGTGGCCGAGCAAAGTGATCGTGTCGGGGGTCGAGGCACCGAGCGCGGTGTCGTAGTGGTCAGCCACGGTCCTCCTCAGCGACGTGCGCGGTCGTCGGTGCTCGTGCGGGCTCGGCGGCGGCCTGCCCGTCCTCCTCGGTGACGCCCGCCGTCGTCGCCGCTCGTCCGGGTCCGTCTCCCTTCAGCCACGCCCGCAGCTCCTCGCCGTGCTCATCGAGCCCAGGCGGCGGCAGCTCGTACACCGCGGGAGTCTCGGAGAACCGGATGGGATGCCGGGTCGTCGGTACGTCCCCGACCATCACAACAGGGTCGAGCCCGAACCGCTCGGCCATCGCGAACCCGCCGTCGATCGTGTTGATCGGCCCGCACGGCACCCCGGCCGCGACGAGCAGGTCGAACCACTCGACGGCGCCGCGGGTGCGCAGCCGGTCGACCAGGACCGGGCGCAGCTCCTCGCGGTTGCGGGTGCGGTCGGCGTTGCGGGCGAACCGCGGGTCGTCCGGCACGTCCGGCAGCCCGAGCACCTCGCAGAGCCTGCGGAACTGGCCGTCGTTGGCGGCCGCGACGATGAGGTCGTTGTCGGCGGTGGGCAGCGGCTCGTAGGGGAACACACTGGGGTGCGCGTTGCCCATCCGGAACGGCACCACGCCACCCGCCACGAACGCCGAGCTGTGGTTCACCAGGCCGGTCAGCGCCGACGACAGCAGGTTGACCTCGACGAGCTGGCCCTGCCCTGTGGCGTCGCGGTGCCGCAGCGCCGCGAGGATGCCGATCACCGCGTGGTTGCCCGCCATGACGTCGAACACCGAGATGCCCGCGCGGTACGGCGGGCCGTCGGGGTCGCCTGTGAGGCTCATCAGGCCGGAGATCGCCTGCACCATCAGGTCGTAGCCGGGGACGTGCCGGCCGTCGCCCGAGCCGAACCCGGTGATCGACGCGTAGATCACCCGCGGGTTCGCGGCGCTGACACTCGCGAAATCCAAGCCGTACTTCGCGAGGCCGCCCGGCTTGAAGTTCTCGATCAGCACGTCCGCGCGCCGGGCGAGCTCGCGGCCCACCTCGGCGTCGGCGGAGTCGCGCAGGTCCAGCGCGATGGACCGCTTGCCGCGGTTGATGCCGAGGTAGTAGGTCGAGACGTCGTCGCGTACGGGCGGCATCCACGTGCGCGTCTCGTCTCCTTGCGGGCCTTCGACTTTCACGACCGTCGCACCCATGTCGGCCAGCAGCATGGTCGCGTACGGGCCCGCGAGCACGCGGGAGAAGTCGGCGACCAGCAGGCCTTCGAGCGGTCCTCCCGCCATCAGACGGAGGTCCTCGTGTCGCCGCGGTACTCGGTGTACGTATAGGGGTTGTCCAGCACCTTCGTCGTCGGGATGTCCGGGTTCATGCCCTTCTCCCACGCCTCCTCGCCGAGCTGCGCACGCAGGTGCTCGACGGTCTGCTCGACCTGCCCGCGGATGGCCTTGAGATCCACGCCCACGAGCCGGTGGTCGCGTTTGACGATCCTGCCGTCGACGACCACCGTGTCCACATCGGACCGTTGCGCCTGGAACGCGACGTGCCCGTACGGGTTGAGCACCGGGAACATGACGGGTGAGTTCTCGTTGCGCAGCAGGACGATATCGGCCTTCTTGCCGATCTCGATGCTGCCGAGGTCGTCGCGTCCCAGCGCTTTCGCGCCGCCGACCGTTGCCCATTCCACGACGTGTTCGGCCCGCAACGACGAGTGCGTGACGGTGTCGTTGCGAGCGTGTGCCGCCATGTGTTCTCTCGCCCGGTCGGCGCCCAGTGTGGAGCGCATCGCGGAGAACAGGTCACCGCTCCACCACACCGAGGTGTCCATCGACAGCGACACCGGGATGCCGTGGGCGCGGATCGCCCAGGTGGGCGGGTAGCCCTGGCCCGCGCTCTGCTCGCTCTCGGTCGACACGGAGATCGAGCCGCCGGTCGCGGCGATGCGGTGGTACGAGTCGGCGGACAGCGTCGCGGCGTGCACGTAGATCGACTGCGGGGTCATGAACCCGTTGTCGTGCATCAACCTGATGCCGTCGTCGTTCGTCGCGCCCCACACGCCCGCGTGGGTGGTCACGGGCACGCCGAGTTCACGGGCGACCTCGAACGCGGGCTTCTCCGGGAACGCCGGGTCGCCGGTGACGTCGAACGCGAGCTGGAAGCCGAGCATGTCGTCGCCGGTGATACGGCGGCTCACGAAGTCGCGGAACTCGGGCTTGGCCGTCCACGACGCGGGGGAGTCCTGGATGTTGCCGTAGGCCAGCACGAACCGGCCGGGCACCGCCTGCAACGCGTCGACCGCGGCGTCGGCGTGGTCGGTGGTCTGCAGGCCGTGCGACCAGTCGACGGTCGTGGTCACGCCCGCGTCGAGCGCCTCGGCCGCACCGAGGAGGTTGCCCGCGTGGATGTCCTCCGGCCGGAAGACCTTGCCCCACTCGAGGTAGTACCAGACGAAGTACTGCGTGAGCGTCCAGTCGGCGCCGTACCCCCGCATCGCGGTCTGCCACATGTGCCGATGCGTGTCGATCATGCCGGGCATCACGATGCCGTCGGTCGCGTCGATTTCCTCGGTGCCCTCCGGCACCTGCAGCAGCGGCCCGATCGCGGCGATGCGGTCGTCGACCACCAGCACGTCGTGGCCGGTGAGGACCCTCTTCTGGCCGTCCATGGTGAGGACTGTGCCGTTTCTCAGGACAACAGGACGTCGTTCGCCGACCATCGGGGACCTCCTCGACCGGCATGCGGACAGGTGTCCGTTGAATCCTCAACCTTCGCCGGCCGGCCGTCAACCCACTCAGGCGACGACGACGTGCGGCACGTCGGCGAGCCGGGCGAAGTCGGCGCTGATCTCCCCGGCGGTCTGCAGCAGCAACGGCAGGTGGTGCTCGACCATGCGCTCGACCGACGTCTCGGCCGCATGGCAGTTGACGTTGAGCCCGGCGACGACCTTGCCCGTGCCGTCGCGCAACGGTGCCGCGATCGACCGGATCCCGGGCGCCAGCTGCTGGTCGGTCAACGCCCACCCGCGCGCACGGACGTCCCGCAGCTCCGCGTCCCGCTCTGCTGCGTCCGGCTGCCACCGCGGCGTCAGCCCGGAGCGCGTCGGCTGCGCGAGCACCGCCTCCAGCTCGTCCGGCGGCAGCGCGGCGAGCTGGACCTTGCCGAGCGACGTCTGCAGGGCCGGGAACTTCGTGCCGATCTGCACCGACAGCGTGACGATCTTCGGCACCGCCACCCGTGCCACGTAGACGATGTCCGACCCGTCGAGCTGGGCGATCGACACCGATTCGTTCGTGCGCGCGCCGAGCCGTTCCATGTGCGGCCGCGCGACCTCCCACAGCCCGGTCGACCGGACGTAGGCGACACCCAGCTCGAGCACTCGCGGCGTGAGCGCGAACCCGTTCTCGTCCTGCCGCACGTACCCGAGCTCGGTGAGCGTGAGCAGGATCCGCCGGACGGTCGGCCGGGCGAGCTCGGTGGCCGCGGCGACCTCGCTCAGCGTCATCACCGGGCGCCGCGGCTGGAACGCGCGGATCACGTCCAGCCCGCGGGCGAGCGCCTCGATGAAGTCGGGGCCGGTGTCCGGACGGGGCATGCCGTCAGCGTAGCGGACACCTGTCCGGAGATCGGTCCCTCGCTCCACCGGGTGCTCCAGAGTGCTCAGTTGCCGAACTGACCGTGCCTGCCCGCTCCCGCGGCGAACCGAGCGGCCCCGTCGGCACCTTCCCGTTGCACGATCGGCACGCCCGCCTCACCCTCGGCCCGCAGCGCCTCCGCCAGCGGCAGGTCGAGACCGGCGTAGGTCGACGCCCGATCCGCGAGCACGCACTCGAACGGGAACCCGGCGATCTGCCCTGCCAGCTCCAGCGCGGCGGGCACGGCCTGCCCCGGCTCCACGACGCGGTTGGCGAGCCCCATCGCCAGCGCCTCGTCGGCGTGCACCGGACGTCCGGTGAGAATCAGGTCGAGCGCCCGGCCGAGCCCGACGATCCTCGGCAGCCGGACGGTGCCGCCGTCGATCAGCGGCACGCCCCAGCGCCGGCAGAACACCCCGAACACCGCGTCGCTCTCGACCACCCGCAGGTCCGCGAGCAACGCGAGCTCCAGCCCGCCGGCCACCGCGTACCCGCTCACGGCCGCGATCAACGGCTTGCTCAGCCGCAACCGCGACGGCCCCATCGGTCCGGCGCCGTCCGGGTCGAGGTCGTTGCGCCGGGCCGGGTCGCTGACGGAGGTGAGGTCCGCGCCCGCGCAGAACGTGCCGCCCGCACCGGCGAGCACCGCCACGCGCTGGCTGTCGTCCGCCTCGAACGCCAGGAAGGCGTCCCGCAGCTCGCGGGCCATCGGGCCGTCCACCGCGTTGCGCCGGTCAGGGCGGTTCATCCAGATCACCGTCATGGTGCCGGTTTTCTCGACCCGCACGTCGTCCATCCGCGCCTCCTCGCTGATCAGCGGACGGGCAGCCCGACCGCCAGGGTGAGTTCCAGAACCCGCTGCGGCGACCCGAGGTCCGGGAACAGCTCGCGCAGCTGCGACATCCGGTACCGCACGGTCTGCGGGTGCACGAACAACGTCGTCGCCACCTCCTCCCGCCTTCCGTGGTGCAGCAGCCAGGCCCGCAGCGTCTCCTCCAGCCGGCGCGCGGTGCCCACGGGCAACGTCCGCAACGGCGCGAGCGCGCGGGCACGCAGGTCCGCGTAGGCGTCGACGTCGGCGGTCAGCACCAGCTCGGGAAGGTGCTCCTCGGTGTCGCGGATGTCGGCCGAGAGCGAACGCGCGCGCACAGCTCGTGCGTACGAAGCGGACACACGGGTCCACGGGCGTGCCGGGCCGACGACGGCGGAACGGCCGGTGAGCTGGCGCAGCAGGTGGGCGCGGTCGGCGTCGGGCACCAGCAGCACCCCGAGCGCCTCCGGCAGGTCGTCGAGGACCAGGGTGCTGGGGTCGAGCGAGCGGTAGGCGGGCCGTGCCTGGGCGGTGGGCAGCAGGACGGCGGTCAGCGACGTGGGCGGCTGCCACCCGGCGCGCTGGGCCGCGGCGAGGAGCACGTCGGTGCCCGCGCCCGCCAGCAGGTCGCGGGCCAGCTGTTCGAGGTGGCGTTCGTGGGCGAGGCCGCGCGCGGCCAGTTCGTCGGCGTGGCCCGCGGCGCTCGCGGCCGACAGCTCGTCGATGTAGGCGAAGGTCAGCTCGGCGAACTTCGCCACCTCCTCCGCGGGCAGACCGGCGGACACGGCACCCGCGGCCAGGCCTCGCCACGCCACGCGTGCGCCGACGCGGTAGGCGCTGAGCAGGGCGTCCATCGAGCGGCCGTCGCGGACCTCGCCGCGGCCGAGCTCGTAGGCGGCGTCACCCGCGTCACCGCCGGTGGCCTGGCCGCCCGCCAGGTCGAGGTAGTGTCCCAGCGCCGTGCGGACGGCACGGCGGATCGTGCCGCCCATGCGTCCGGACAGGGCGTTGGCGTAGCTCGGCACCTCGTCGATGATGGCCTCGACGACCTCGTCGGCGGTGGTCTTCAACGCCGCCCTCAGGGCGGTGACAGTCGTCTCATCCAGGGCCAATTCGGTGGCCCTCCGCATTGCATGACTCACGTTTTGTTCCCTGCGAACAATCCAGCCGGACAGATTCACGTCCTGCGGACAGGACTTTACGCCCTGAGGCGCATCAAGCTGGAGTCATGACGAGTGCCGCCCTCCGCAGCAGGGCGTGGAAACTGCTGGAGCTGGTCACGACGCCGCTGCTGCCGTCGGACTACCTCGACCTGGTGAGCCCGCTGCGTGCGGGCGCGGACCTGCGTGGCCGCATCGAGGCCGTGCACCCGGAGACCCCGGACGCCGCGACCATCGTGATCAGGCCGGGACGGGGCTGGCGCGGCCACAGGGCCGGCCAGTACATCAGGATCGGGATCGACGTCGACGGGGTACGCCTGTGGCGCGCCTACTCGGTCACCTCGCCCGCGAACAGAGCCGACGGCCGCATCACCATCACGGTGAAGGCCATTCCGGACGGCAAGGTCAGCAACCACCTGGTCCGCGACGCCAAGCCGGGCACGGTGATCCAGCTCGACCAGGCCTGCGGCGACTTCGTGCTGCCCGAGACCAAGCCCGCCAAGGTGCTCTACCTGACGGCGGGCAGCGGCATCACGCCCGCGATGGGCATGCTCCGTGACGCCGAACTGGACGACGTCGTCATGGTCCACTCCGCGCCGCGCAAGGAAGACGTGATCTTCCGCAACGACCTCCACGACCTGGTCGCCGACAAGAAGCTGCGCCTCGTCGAGCTGCACACCGACACCGACGGCATGCTCGACGTCGCCCGCCTGCACGAGCTGGTGCCCGACTGGGCCGAGCGCGAGACCTGGGCCTGCGGTCCCGCCGGCCTGCTCGACGCCGCCGAGGAGCACTGGACCGCCCACGGCCTGGCCGACAGCCTGCACACCGAACGCTTCCGCCCCAGCGTCGTCGTCGCCGGCGACGGTGGCGAGGTCACGTTCAGCACCACCGGCACGACCGTCGAGGCCGACGGCGCCACGCCGTTGCTGGACGTCGGCGAGGAGGCCGGCGTCCTGATGCCGTCCGGCTGCCGCATGGGCATCTGCTTCGGCTGCGTCACGCCGCTCAAGGCGGGCGCCGTCCGCGACCTGCGCACCGGCGAGATCACCGAGGCCGAACCCGGCGTCCTCATCCAGACCTGTGTGTCCGCCGCGGCGGGCCCCTGCGACCTCGAACGTTAGCCCCGCACGCGGGCACCCCCTCACCCCCCGACTCTCCCGCGAAAGCGAGCTTCATGACCGCCATCGACCCCACCGCCCACCTGACCGACGAGCAGATCGAGGAACTCGGCCGCGAACTCGACGCGATCCGCGACGAGGTGATCGCGAGCCGCGGTGAGAAGGACGCCGCCTACATCCGCAAGGTCATCTCGGTGCAGCGCAAGCTCGAGCTGACCAGCAGGGGCATCCTGCTGTTCTCGATCTTCCCGCCCGCGTGGCTGATCGGCACCGCCGGCCTGTCCGTGGCGAAGATCCTCGAGAACATGGAGATCGGCCACAACGTCCTGCACGGCCAGTGGGACTGGATGCGTGACCCGAAGATCCACTCCACCACGTGGGAGTGGGACCACGTCTCGCCCGCCGACCAGTGGAAGCACTCGCACAACGAGCTGCACCACACGTACACCAACGTGATCGGCAAGGACAACGACCTCGGCTACGGCATCATGCGCGTCGACGAGGACCAGAAGTGGCACCCGATCCACCTCGGCCAGCCGCTGTGGAACTTCATCAACGCCTGCTTCTTCGAGTACGGCATCGCCGCCTACGACCTCGAGCTGGGCAAGAACCTGCACAAGCGCCGCCGCAAGAACCCCGAGTTCCGCGCGCGGGCGAAGGCCGTCGGCCGCAAGATCCGCAAGCAGGTCCTCAAGGACTACGTGATCCACCCGCTGCTGTCGGGCCCGTCGTTCCTCACCACGCTCGCCGCCACGTTCACTGCGAACCTGGTCCGCAACCTGTGGTCGCACTCGGTGATCATGTGCGGTCACTTCCCCGAGGGCGTGCAGGTCTTCGAGCGCAGGTCGATCGAGGGCGAGACGCGCGGCCAGTGGTACCTGCGGCAGATGATGGGCTCGGCGAACATCAGCGGCAGCAAGCTGATGCACCTCATGACGGGCAACCTGTCGCACCAGATCGAGCACCACCTCTTCCCGGACCTGCCGAGCAACCGCTACGCCGAGGTCGCGGTGAAGGTGCGCGCGCTGTTCGAGAAGTACGAGCTGGAGTACGTCACCGGCTCGCTGCCCAAGCAGGTCTTCTCCGCGTGGCACAAGGTTTTCCGGCTCTCGCTGCCGAACAAGAAGCCCAAGGTGCAGACTCCCGACCGGGAGAAGGAGCTCGTCGCCGCCTGAAACCGCTGACGTGCTTCGCCTTTCCGCTGTGCGTGGCGCAGCGGAAAGGCGAGACCCGCATCCGCTCCGGATGCGCTCGCCGGCCGGACGTCTCGGTGCAGGTGATCACCGCGGCCTTGCTGACCCTCGGCGCGATCGACGCGAAGAACCGCGAGTCGCTGGAGACGTCAATTCCTGGCGGACGCACGCTCGACCTACCGTCCGATGAGGACGGTCACCGGCGGGTGCCGGCCCAGCTCACGGTGACTCGTTGAAGACGTGCCCGGTCGCGAGCTTGCCCAGTGCGAGCCGGTTGGCCAGGCCCGTCTTGGTCAGCAGGCTCGACACGTGCTTCTCCACCGTGCGCGGGGAAACGTGCAGCTGCGCCGCGATCTCGTTGTTCGCCAGCCGTGCGCCGAGCAGCCGCAGCACCTCGTACTCCCGCACGGTCACCCCGGCCAGGCGCAGTTCGTCCGGCACCTCGTCGGTGCCGGTCCGCCGTTGGGTCACCCGCGCGCCCATCTGCCGCAGCTGGGCGCGGCACGCGCCGGCCACGGCGGCGATTCCGGCGTCGTGGAAGTAGTGCTCGGCCGTGCGCAGCCACGTTTCCGGCTCGCCCCAGCCGTCTCGCGCGGCCGCCTCGCCGACGAGCCGCAACCCGAGATTGCGCGCCATCGGGTAGCGCAGTCCCACGTCGGCGCTCTCGGCGACCTGTGCCCGCGCGGTCGCCTCGTCTCCGGACGCACCGGCCAGCACGGCAGAAGCCAGCAAGGCGAAGTGGTGGTCCCAGCGCAGGCCGGCCGCCGGGTTCGCGACGATCTCGTCGTACTCGGCCCGCGTCAGCTCGCCGTCAACCGCGCGCAGCAGGAGATCCAGCCCGAACCTGCCGGTCAGGTGATACGTCGTCGGGGTGGCGCGTTCGGCGGTCAGTGCGAGGTCGAGGTCCGCCCGCGCCCTCGGTCTGTCCTCCTCCAGCAACGAGCAGAACGTCGCCGCGAGGCCGTGCAGGCGGCCGGTGTGCTGCTCGCCGCCCGGCTCCGACAGGACCGACCAGGCCGCGGTCAACGTCGCCCGGTCGCCGCGATGCCCGGCCAGCACCGCGCGCAGCACCGCCATGAACTGACCGATCTCCTGCAGCCCCAACCGTTTCGCGGCGGACGACACCTCGTCGACCAACGCCTCGGCGGCCGCGAAGTCGGCGCGCAGCACCAGTTGCAGGCCGATGTTGACCTCGGACTGGTAGCGGGCGATCACCGCGCCGATCCGGGAGGCGAGGTCCCGCGCCTGTTCCAGCCTGGTGATCTCGCCGTCGCGCAACGCGTCGTTCAACCCGAGGCGCACCAGCGCGTGGATCTCCCAGATCGGCAGGTCGTGCGCGATGGCGAAGGCGCGGCTGCGTTCCAGATAAGCCGTCGCCTGCACCGGATCACGTCTTCGCGTCAACGCCCCGAGCAGCTGCCACGCCTGGCACGCCACCACCGGCAGCGGCACCCGTTCGGCCACGGTCGCCGCCCGCAGCGCGACCGACTCGGCGCGCTCCAGGCTGCCCGGCTCGGCGCGGTCCAGCTCCAGATGCGCGGCCACGACGTCGATCGGCGCGGAATCCTCTGCGGGAGCGTCGGCTCCGACCAACGCCCGCGCGATCTCCACCTGGGCCAGGCCTTCCGACGTGCGACCGGCCAGGTTCGCCGCCCACGCCAGCTGCGTGTGCAGGCGCGCCCGGTGTGGCCGGTCCAGCCCGGAACTGTCGAAGCTCATGGCCAGCGCGCGATCGACCTGGCCTGCTTCGGTCAACGCGAGCAGCTGCGCTTCCAACGCCTCGAACCGCCGCACCGGGTCGTGCACGAGCTCCAGCGATCGGTCGAGCAACGTGACGGCCGACTGCGCCGCACCCTGCGCGAGCGCTCGCCGACCGGCTTCCGCGTACAGGGCACCGGCTTCCGCGGTCTGCCCCGCCGCCTCGCGCAGCGTGGCGCAGAGATGGCACCAGTCGCCGGGCACGCCGGGATAACGCTTCTCGACCGCGTCCGCCGCCCGTCGCGCGAGATCGGCCTGCACGTCCTCGGGGATGAGGGTCAGCACCGCGTCCGCCACCAACGCGTGCGTGAACAGGTACCAGTCCGGCGTGTGGTCGTCCGGCCCGATCAGGTGCGCCACCGGTTCGCTCTGCAGATATCTCAGCAGGGTCCGGTAGTCGAGGCCGGTGACCTCGCGGACGACCGTGAGCGGGAACCTCAGGCCGATCACGGCCGCGACCGACACGAACTCGCGGGCCTGGTCGTTCAGCCTGCCGAACCGCCCGGCCACGCTGTGCACCAACGCGGACGGCGGCACCCTGGCGTCGGCCAGCTGCCAGGCGTCGCCGGTGCGTACGAGCCGCCCGTCCGAGACGATCTCGTCGAGCAGTTCCTCGACGAACAAGGGAAGCCCGCCACTACCCGCCCACAACAGGTCCAGCGCCGGTGCGGGCAAGGTGCCTTCCAGGCAGGCACCCGCGAGCACGGAGACCTGCTGCTGCCGCAGCCTGCGGAGTTCGATGAGGGTTGCCGAGTCGCGTTTGCTGGTGGCACGGGCGAACTCCAGCGCCGCGCTGTCCTCGTCGCGCATGGTCGCGAGCAGCAACGTCGGCTGGTGCGCGATGTTGTCGATGACGTACTCGAGCACGGCGAGCGTGTCCGGGTCCGCGTACTGCAGATCGTCGATCACGACAGCGCATCCGCCGTCGCGGCCGACGAGTTCGGTCAACCGGAGCACGCCTTCGGCGAGCACGATCAGCGAGCCGCTCGACGCGTCGTCAGAAGAGGCACCCCAGTCGGGGTTCAGGCGCGCCAACGCCGGGCGGTACGGGCCGAGCGCGCCGATGTCGACGGTGGTGCCCAAGCGCTGCAAGGAAAGCAGCGCCTCGCTCAGGCACCGGAACGGGATCGTCCGGCTCATCGCGCTGCCGCGGCCGCGCATGATGCTCATCCCGCTGGAGTAGGCGAGGTCCGTCGCGGCGGAGGCGAGCCGGGACTTGCCGATCCCGGCCTCGCCGGTCAGGAACACCACCTGACCCCGCCCCGTAGCGACTTTCGCCAACGTCGTCCTGATCAGTTCCAGCTCATGGTCACGACCGACGACGACTGGTGCACGTAATGCCACGTGCACATGAGATCACGACATGCCACAAAAACGTGACACACAGTCAGATAACGGGCGCGTCAGTTTTCCGGCGTGCAACAGGTGGAACCGGTGCCACTGCCATCACCGGCGACGACCGAGTCGAGCACGACGTCCGTGTTGAGCTCCCGTGCGACGCTCGGAGCTGTGGCGATGGCACCGGCGGTGAGGACGACACCGGTCAGTGCGGCGATGCGCAGACCGATCTTCCTGGTGGCGGCGCGGGTCGCGGCGGACTGGACGTTGCTCTCCGGCACTCTCATTGCTTCTCCTGTTGATCAGTAGCGGTTTCATCGGTGTTCCGGCAAATGCCGGAAGATCAGGTGTCCGATTGGAACAGCAGCACGGACGGCGTTTGATCGGGGAATCCCAGGCGCAGCAGTCCGATCCCGATTCCGGCGAGCCCGGTCAGCAGACCCGGCGTGGGAACGCGGTCCGGGGTGACGCAGCGGGGTCCGTCGCGGCGCAACGCGGCGAGCACCTCGCCCGTGCGGCGGTGCCTGGTTGCAGCGGACCAGCCGCTCACCGACACGTCCGCATGGCCGAGTTCACCGTGGCACAAGGACAAGTCGTCGTCCGTCCATTCGGAAGCGTCGTGCTGGCACCATCGGGCGGGGCCCACGGGTCCGTCCGGGTACAGGGCCGCCAGGTCACGTGCGTCGGCACAGCCGACTTCCGAGTCCAGCGCCCGCATCGCCGCCGCCAGGCCGTGTTCCGGTTCGAACTCCGCGGCCGCGGCGGCCAGTGGCACGGTCGCGCGGGCCCAGCGTGCGACTTCCTCGTCGTCGACGAGGGTCGCGATGCGGGCGAGGGCGTACCCGATGCCGGCGAACCCGGTGAGGCCGCCGGAGCCGACCGCCGCGATCAGATCGTCGTTGCCGCGCAACGCGCTCAGCAGCTCCGGCACCGCGCTCAGGGCCCTGCGCGCGACGTCGGTGTAGCGGGAGACGTCGCTGATCCGGCCGAGCTGGGCGAGGAACAGCGCGACACCGGTGTAACCGTGCGCGAGCCCGGCACCCATCGGCAGCACCAGCCAGCGGGTGTCGCCGACCGGTTCGAGGCCGATCCAGTTGATCCGCTCGGTGCCGAAGCTCGTCGTGACGATCCGGTCGGCCACGGCACAGGCGGCGGACAGCACCTCGTCCGTGCCGACGGCGTGCTGCTGGACCTGGCCGGGGCCGCCGCCGGTCAGCGCGACCCTGCGGCTGGCGAGCGACGCGGCGATCACCCACTCCTGGTCGTCGCGGTCGAACTCGTCGAACGCCCCGAGGCAGGCGAGCGCGTCCTCCAGGCCGGAGGTGGCGAGCACACCCGGCAGCGTGCCCGTGGCGGAGCTCAGGTCGTGGCCGTCCGCGCGGGTCGTGAACAGCGGGACGTCACCCGCGTCGAGCTCGGCGGCTTCGAGGTCGGCCAGTCCCGGCAGGAAGTCCGCGGCACAGGCCGTTTTCAGGGCGTTCAGCCTGGTTTCGGTGTCCTGCAAGAACTCCGGCGCACGCGTGGCCGCGATGAGGTCCGCGTACTGACGTGTCGGCCGTGGCACGACGCGCACCGGCACGGAGGCGCATCCGGCCAGCAGGGCGGCGAACTCCGCGCGGTGGCAGGAGATCGCGTCGTACGCCAGCCGGAACCCGGACAACACCGCGTCCGCGTGGTCGGCGGCCTCGACCGGCCTGTCCTGCCACGTCGGGCGGTTCGCCGAGCCGGGCATGACCTCGGGCCGCAGCACAGCGCGCATGCGGTCGGTGCCGGCGTCGACCCATTCCGTTGTGACGCTGGAGGTTTCCTGCCCGGCGTCGCCACCGACGGCGGAGATGTCGGTGAGCCCGTGCCGTCCGGCGACCGCGGGCAGGATGCCGGTGCGTGCCACCGAACGGCCCAGCGCGATCGTGGCCGGATCGGGCCGCCCGCCGGGAAGCTGGGTCTGGAACAGGGTTTCCACGTCGATCAGCAGCGGCTGGTCGGCGCGGGTGATCAAGTTCTGGTGGTGCATGTCCGTGGCGCGCACCAGGTGCAGCACCGCGAGCAGCCCGCCGAGGCGCTGGAAGTACGCGGTCGGGTCGGGTGTGGGCAGCGGCGCCGGTTCGACGTGCTCGGTCCAGCCGTACCCGTCCGCGGCCAGCGCCCTGACCGTGGCGATCCCCAGGTCGGTCAGGTCGTTCACCAGCTCGACCAGGCGGGCCAGTGCCAGATGGGCGTCCACACCGCGCGGCTTGTGGACCACGCGCTGGCCGTCGGCGAGCAGCAGGATCGTGGTGGCACGCCCGCCCTGGTGGCGATCACCGCCCGGCTGGACCGCGACGAGCGCGGCCTTGGCGGCGAGCAGCGTGCCGGTGAGGCGGTCCTGGTCGGCCGCGTACCGGGTGGCGATCTCGGTGGTGGTGACGACCGCGGCGTCGCGTTCCCGGTCCAGTTCCCGGATCAGCACGGGATAGGGCTCGAAGTGGGCGCGGCACAGGCCGTCGAACGTGGTGTTCGCGAGTTCACGGACGAGAACCGGCGCCGCGAGGCGGGTGAGCCGGCTCGTGAGGTTCTCCGCGCACGACGCGACCAGTGCGTCCGGATCAACGGCGGTGCCGGGCAGGTCCGTGAGCTCGTGGTGCAACCGGGCGCTCGCCGCGTCCACCCACGGGGCCACGACGTGCGCGAACACGTCCGTGGGAGCGGGTGTGGCGCGGCAGGCGATCTCCATGACACGAAGCGTGCCAGCGCGGCACCGGCGGGTCATGGGTGGAGACCACCACCATTGGCAGCGGCGTACGTACGCGCCTCTACGCATTCTGCCGGGCGCTGCTCGGGAACCGCTCGTGCGCAACCCGTCCGCCACCACCGCCGCACCGCTCCGTACCTGCGGCTTCCGAATGGTGGTGGCCGCCACGGATGAGTTTCGCGCCGCCAGGCGGGAGATTTCTCTCGGGCCGCAACGAGGTCCGAAACACCAACAACACGGAGGTGCATTCACATGGAGAAGATCGTGGACGCGAACGACCTGCTGACCCTGGGCTTCGAGGACGACGCGCTGCTGATGGAGGACAACTCCCTCTGCGCGCTGTGCTCCTGGACCGTGAGCGAGAACTGACCGGTCCTCCCGGTGATGCGGTGGGCCGCCGCCGCGCGGCCCACCGCAGGTCCCTTCTCCAGGCAGGTGAGTTCCATGCGACGACGCGTAGCCGCCGACCCGATCCGGCGCGGGGTGGGAGAGATCGCCGCCTCGTGCGCCGACACCTACACCGTGCGCGGCGAGCCTTTCTGGTGGTACTTCGACCCGACAACCGACCGCCCGCTGCTCCGTCAGGGCTGGAAGATCCACGTGAGCGCCGCGCCCCAGCACGCCCCCGAGGTCCTGCGCCGCGTCGCCGCCGTCGTCGTGCCGCGCGCGTTGCGCTGGAAGGCCGCCCGGTCCATCGACAAGCTGATGGACCTCAGCTCACCGCCCTCGCCCCTGACCCAGTCCGGCAAGTTCATCACCGTCTACCCGGACTCCGGCGTCGAGCAGCTCGCCGCCGAACTGGACGCGGTCACGGCCGAGTTCGACGCCCCCGTCGTGCCGTCCGACCGGCGATTCCGCCCGCACAGCAACGTGTACCTGCGGTACGGCGCGTTCTCCGCTTCGAGCGTCTTCGATCCGGTCGAGCAGAGTCTCCGGCACGTGCTGGTCCACCCCGACGGGCATCGGGTCGAGGACAGGCGCGCACCGGGTGTTGCCGCGCCCGACTGGGCGGACGACCTGGTGCCGGTGCGGTCCCGTGTCTTCCTGGAGCGGCCTGGCACCGGGCTGTTCGGACGCGAGATCGTGGTCGACGGTGTGCTGCGGCAGTCCGTGAAGGGCGGGGTGTTCCGGGTCCGGTACCGGGGCGTGCCGGCCGTGCTGAAGGAAGCGCGGATGGGGACGACGCCCGACCGGCTCGGTCGCGACTCCCGGACGGCGCTGCGCAACGAGTGGCAGCTGCTGCGGGTGTTGAGCGGGACCGGGCTGGCGCCGGAGCCGCTCGCGTTCTTCCACCAGGAGGACAACGCCTACCTGGTGCAGGAGTTCCTGCCCGGGCGGACGTTGCGGGCCGAGGTGGAGCGGCGCAACTACCGGGCTGCGGTGTCCGTGCCTGCTTTGGTGGAGCTGGTGGACGGGGTGCACCGGCTTGTGCGGGACGTTGAGGCGTACGGGGTTCGGCTGCTCGACCTGACGCCCAACAACATCATGGTCTCCGGGGCGCGGTTCGCGGTGATCGATCTCGAGCACGCCGGATTGGTTGATTCGCCTGAGCCGCCGTTCGTCGCGCACACGCCGGGGTATGTGCCGCCGTCGACGCCTCGGGCTGCGGACACCTCGTACGCGCTTGCGGCGATCGACCACTTCGTGCTGACTGGCATCGACCCGTTTCTGGGCAGGAACGTGACGTACGCCGAGCACCTGCCCGCGGTGTTGGAGGCGTTCGCCCCGGCCGGGCTGCAGCCCTCGGCGCTGGAAGGCGTCCGCATCAAGCTGGGTGGCGCTACCCGGTCGGTGTCAACCGATGCTGACCTCACGGTCGAGGAAGCGGTGGAGGCAGGCGAGGAACTGGTCAAGCTGGCCGAGTGGGACCGCCACCCCTGGCCGTGGCCGCAGCGCTGGGCGCCCGGCTCCATGCACCCGGCATCGTTCATGGCGGGCACCGCCGGCATCGCCCGCTTCTACCTCGACCTCCACGAAGCCACCGGCGACAGGACCTGGCTGGACCACACCGACCAACTCCTGACCTGGACCATCGACAACCATCCGGTGGTCGCGGGCCAGACCCCACCCGGCCTGTACTTCGGCCTCGCCTCCCTCCCGTGGCTCATGAGCGACCTCGCTGCCGCCGGGCACCAACCCGAGCTGTGGCACCGCGAAGCCCTCAAGTTCGACGAGGAGCTGAGCACGATCGAGGTCCACGGCTGGGACATCACCCACGGCTGGGCGGGCATCGGCCTCGCCAAGATCGCCCTCCTGCGCGCCACCGGCAAAGGCCACGAAGACGTCAAAGCGATCACCGCGAAGGTCCTCGGCGCTGTGTCGACGAAAGACGGCCTCCCGGCGTGGCCGAACAACGGCCAGTCCTTCTGCGGCTTCGCCCACGGCAGCGCGGGCGTCGCCTACTTCCTGCTGCACGCAGGTCGAGCCGTCGACGACCCAGTGGCCACGGATCTCGCGATCGCCACCGGACGCGCGCTGCTCGGTGCGGCGGTTCCAGCGGCGGAAGGCTTGTCGTGGCCGCACAGACCGGGCCAGGACACGGTGTGGTCGCACTGGTGCAACGGCGCCGCCGGTGTCGGCATCCTGTTGCACGCCCTGGCCCAGCACACCCGGGACGACGAATTCCGGGAAGGCGCGCGCAAAGCAGGCCTGGCCATCACGACAGCGCGCCCGTTCGGCAGCGTCTGCCGGTGCCACGGGCTCGCCGGTGACGGTGACTTCCTGCTGGACCTGGGCGACCACGACGGCGCTGTCCACATCGGACGCAAGCTCGACGCGCTCAGGTTCCGCGACGGGTTCTCCGTCAAGTGGGCGCCGGAAGGGCTCGGCGTGCCCAGGCCCGACTACATGCGCGGCTACACCGGCGTGCACGCGTTCCGGCTGCGGCTCGCGGGCCACGTCGCCCGCTCGCCCCTGACCCTGCGACTGGAGGAGTGCCAATGAACCTCACCGACCTCCTGGTTCACGAGATGGTCGTGGACTGGGGCCAGAGCCGCCGGGTCGTGGCGTCCCGGCACGGCGAGACGGTGTTCGAGTGTGTTGTGCGGCCGGCGCAAGGGCTCTGGTACGTCACGGAGTGCCTGCCGCAGCGCGACGACCCGGCCACCACCGACCACCTGGTCAGAGTGCTCGGGTATCTGAAGGAACAGGGGATCGGCGACGTCATCGTCCTCCACCCGGAGTTCTGGGACGTCGGCGGCACCGACTGCGGGCGGATCGTGCCGATGTGGCTGCGGCTGGACGCAGACATGATCGCCTCGTTCGAACGCGTGCTGCCCGTCGGCTACGCGGTCGAACCGTTCTCCGGCGACCTGCCGGGGGAGCCGCACGACCTCAGCGTGTTCGCCGAGCTCACGTCGAACCAGTACGGGCCGATCATCCCCGAAGCGTCCCTCAGGATCGTCGCGGACGGCAGCACGCGTGGCGCGATCGCCGTGACGGAGGACCGTGGTGTGCCGCTCGTAGGGCACCTCGTGGTCGAGCCCGCCGAGAGGGGTGGCGGGCTCGGCAGGACGTTGCTGGTGCGCGGCATGCTCGGGCTGGCGAACGCCGGGTACGTCGACTGCCGGCTCAACGTCATGGCCGACAACTTCGCCGCGCGCAGGCTGTACCGGTCGATCGGCTTCGTGCAGGACCGCGCGACGCTTCGAGCGAGCCGGGTGACGTCGTGACCGTGACGGTGCTCGAACTGGAGTCGGCACGGATTCCCGGCGTGCTGGAGGATCTCCGGGCACAGGGACACGTCCGGTACTACCTGTCCGCCGGTCGTCCGCTGTGGTTGCGCGGACCCGAGGGCCCGGCTGACCTGACCGCGGCGTTGCTGCGCTGCCACGACGAACGCGAGGCACGGCTGCGCGCCGAGGTCAGGGCGGTCAAGGAGTGGCTGGCCGAGGGTGGCCGACGGTCGGTGGTCGTGGAGCTGTTCAACCCGCCGACGAGAGACGACGTGCGCTTCCTCCAGGAATGCCGCATGCGGCTGGTGCGCGGCGAAGCGCAGTCGATCACCGTGCTGCGTCACCTTCCCGCCGCAGCGCCCGCAAATGAAGTCCTCGCGATGTTCCAGCTCGCCGGTGGATCGGTGCCGGAAGAGAAATTCCGCCATTGGCAAGCGAACCACGGCTGGGACGATGATCTGGTGCGTAGGGTCACGTCCACAAGGGACGGTCTGCGTACCTACGCGACGCCGCCACCACGTGACCTGCCGATCACTCCGGAATTGGTGGCCGAGGTCGCGCAGAGCGTCGAGGTGCCGCTGTCCACCGCCGCCCTGCTGACCGACCCGTCAGCGGCACTCGACGCCTTCACGGCCGGTGCCGCCGCCGAGGCAGCCGGTCAGGGCAGGGTGCTGTCGCGGTACGCGGGCAACCTGTACCGGCGGGCGTTGCGGGGCGACGAAGTTCCGCACGCCAAGGCCGCCGGCGCGTACCTGGCGGCACTCGTCGCCGACCGCCGCCGGGTCTCCGGCACGCTGGCCGACTTGCTGCTGGCCCAGGCGGAGAAGTGGGACGTGCGGCCGGCCGACCGGGCCATGCTCGCGTACAACCTCGGTCAGCTCCTCGCCAAGGACCCCGACCCCGCGGTGCGCAAGTCGGCCGCGCGGTGCTTCGAGCACGCCCGCGAACTGGACGTGCCGGTCACCCAGGTCGCCGCGTCCTTCAACGGCGCCGCACTGGCCCTGTACCGCGACCGCGACCTGGACGGTGCCGTCACGAGCATGCGCACCGCGCTGGAGTTGCTGGAAGGCCAGGACATCGTGGCCGACCAACAGGTTCAGCTCCTCACCAACCTCGCCAAGCTCCGCCGCGGCACGCCGGAGGCCATGTGCCTGTACCGGCGGGCGTGGGAGGCCGCGGACGGCGTCGCCAACGCCACCTACGTGGCCTCCGACCTGGTGCGGGTGCTGCTCGACGCGGGGGAGGAGCGCGAGGCGGAGGCCGTCGCGACGCGGCTGCTCGACCTCTTTGACAGCGCGGACGACCCGAACCAGGCGAGCGAGAAGGCCGTGTCCGCGGTGTGCTTCCGGCTCGCCGGCCACCGGCTCGCGGCGGGCGCGACCGCGGACGCCGCGCGCTGGTACCTCGCGGCGGTCAGCCGGATGCGGCGCGGTGCCCCCGAGGTCGTCGACACGATCCTGCGCAACCTGGGCGACCAGCCGGCGGCCCTGGTCGAGGAACGCGCCGCGCACGCGGTGATCGCCGACGACCTCCTGGCGCTGCGGGGTTTGCTCGCATGACCATCACCGAGTTCTCCCTCCACCACGACCGCCTCGTCCTCACGCGACCGGGCGAGGTCGGACTCGCCCCGAGCACCGACCTGACCGAGGTCGACTGGATCCCGGTCGGCGACTGGCACCTCGTCGGCTGGGTCGCACCGGACCTGGTGGCGTTGCGCCGGCGGGGCGAACTCGGCCTCCTGGACACCGGCCGCCGGATGCTGACCTCCACGCATCCGGTGGTCGGCCGCACCTTGCGCTACAACGGCGAAGTAGCCCTGGTCGCGGTCGTGCGCGACGGACGCCCTGTGCTGTGCGTGCACCGCCCGTCGGCCGGCACCTACCAGGTCCTCGACGCCACCGAGGGCGTGTCCTCGGTCGCCGCCTGGGACGGCACGACCATCGTGCTCACCAAGGACCGGCGAGTCGTGCTGGTGCGTTACGACGACACGAGCAGCGAACAGCTCGCCGAGATCCCCGCGGTGGCGGCTGCGGGTGACGGGCCGCTGGTCGCGGTGACCGGCGAAGGCGACGTCCCCGGCGTGCTCGACCTGGCCGGCGGCGAAGTCCGTTGGTACGCACCGGGAAGCGCGGGCATCGCGATCTCCCCGTCCGGTCTGCTGCTCACGATGGCCTGGACCGACCACCGCTACGTCTACCGGGTCCTCGACCGCGACGGTGAGGTCGTCGGCACGCCCGTGCCCGACCACGGCATCGCCACCGACCTGACCTTCACCGCGGACGAAGGCCACCTCCTCGGCCGCCACCAGTCACCGGCGGCCTCACCCGCACTGGTCCGCTGGGAGATCCACAGTGGACAGATGAGCGAGCTGCCGGGACAACAGCGCCGGAAAACCGCCGTCCGCTGGCGGCACCGCCAGTCCGCGCAGTCGCCGGAATGGCTCTACGAACCGGAAACCGGCGGCCACGGCGGCATCGTCCTGCACCTGCACGGCGGCCCCCGCAGTCAGCTGAGGCAGATCCACGAGCCGTTGATCGCCGCGCTCGTCGAGGCGGGCTGGACCGTCATCGGCATGAACTACCCCGGCAGCTCAGGCTACGGCGACGAGTTCCGCGACGTCGTCGTGGGCGACTGGGGCGGCGCCGACGTCGCCGCCGTGACCGCGCGCCTGCGGGAACTGCGCCGCGACCGGCCGGTGTGCCTGTACGGCCAGAGCTACGGCGCCTACCTCGCGTTGCTCGCCGCGTCCCGGGAACTGGTCGACGCCGTCGCGGTGTGGGCCCCGGTCACCGATCTGCCGCAGCTGCTGGCGTCCGCGACGGGCCTGCACCGGCAGTGGCTGCGCACCGAGCTCGGGGCGCTCGCCGACGACCCCGGTCAGCTCACCGCACGCAGCCCGATCACCCAGCCGTTCACCGCACGACGCCTGCTCATCGGCCACAGCAAGGGAGACGACAGGTGCCCGGTGGAGCAGTCGCGGAGGTTCGTCGAACGGCAGGGCCCAGACCGCTACCTGGAACAACCGGGCAACGGCCACGAGCCGGGCGATCCAGGGGCGTGGACGGCGGCCGTGGTGGAGCACTTCGAGGAGGTGCTGGCATGACCGCACTCCTGTGGCGAGCAGGTCGCTGGCGATTCGCCGTGTTCTGTGTGCTGGCAGCGCTCCAAGGCCTCGCCCCGGCCGCCGCCATCGCCGCATCAGGCGTCCTGGTCTCCGGCCTGCCCGCCGATCCAGCACAAGCCACCGTCGGGCTCGCCCTCTTCGGCGCCTCACTCCTCACCGGCACGGTGCTCGCCGCGGTCCTCGACCACGAAGCCGCAGTGCTCGACGGCCGTTTCGCCCGCACGATCCACGAGACGGTGGCGCACGCGACCCTCCGCACCGACGTGGAACGCCTGGTCGACCCGCGCACCACCGGCGAACTCGGCGCGCTGGCCGAGTTCGAACGCGTCGACGGCTTCGTCGGCACGGTCACCGCGTTGCGCGAACTGCTCAGGCAACGCGCGACCGGGGTCGGCGCCGCCGTGGTGCTCGCGACGTTCGCGTGGTGGGCCCCGCTGGTGATGTTCCTGGGCTGGCGCGGCCTCAGCTTCGGCGTCCGCAAATGGCTCGACCACGGCATGAACCTCGGCGCCCAGCAAGGTGAGAAGGCCCTGCGCCGCGCCCGTTACCTGCGCGGCCTCGCCGTGGACAGCCCGGCTGCCAAGGAGATCCGCGTGTTCGGCCTGGCGCGCTGGCTGGTCCCGCTGTACCGCGACTCCTACCTGGCGGCGCTGGAAGTGCTGTGGGAGGGCCGCCGTCTCGGCATGCGCACGGTCCTCGCGGCGACGGGTGGAGTGCTGCTGGCCCACCTGATCGTCCTGACCGCGATCGCCCGAACCACCACACCCGCGGAAATCGTCGTCTACGCGCAGGCGGTGCTGTCCACCAGCGCCCTGGGCTACGTCTTCGGCGCCGAGATCCCGCTGGCCCGCGCCCGCAAGGTGGCCGAGCTGGCCCTCACCCTGGCCGACCGCCTCGCGACCACGCGAACACCCGCGAACAGGACCGCGAACGCCATCGAGCTGAGGAACGTCCACTTCGCCTACCCCGGCAGGGACGACGAAGTCCTGGCGGGCGTGGAGCTGACTGTCCCCAAAGGACAGTCGCTGGCGATCGTCGGCGAGAACGGCGCGGGCAAGAGCACCCTGGTCAACCTGTTGTGCGGCATCTACCGGCCACAGCAGGGCGAGATCGCGATGCCGGGCGAGGTCAGCGCGATCGTGCAGCGGTTCACCCGCTTCGAGCTCTCGCTGCGCGACAACATCGGTTTCGGCGCCGACGACGAAGCCGTCCACAAAGCCCTGGAACGCGCCGGCGGCCTCAGCCTGCTCGACGACCTCCCGCACGGCTGGGACACGATGCTGTCCTCGTCGCACCCGAACGGCCGCGACCTCTCCGGCGGCCAGTGGCAGAAGGTCGCGCTGGCCAGGGCGTTGCTCGCGGTCGAGACCGGCGCCGAGGTCCTGATCATGGACGAGCCCAGCGCCAACCTCGACGTGCTGGCGGAGGAGGAACTCTTCGCCCGCTTCAGCAACCTGGCCGGTGAGATCACCACGATCCTCGTGTCGCACCGGCTGGCCTCCGTCCGCCACGCCGACCGCATCGTGGTCATCGCCGACGGCCGCATCGCCGAGGACGGCACGCACGCGGAACTGATGGCCGCCAATGGCCGGTACGCCGCGATGTACTCGCTGCAGGCAGAACGGTTCGCGGAGAAGGAGTGGAGCCATGCGTGAGATCCGCGTCCTCGTCGCGACGGCGTGGCGGGTCGACCGCCGCCTGACCCTGGCCATGATCGCCGAACCGCTCGGCAACACCCTCGTGCTGATGTCCGGTCTGTGGCTCGCGATGCTGACCGACGGCGTGCTCCAGCACGACCAGCGCCAGGTCGTGATCGGCATCGCCGCCCTCGTCCTCGGCGCAGGGCTCGGCTGGCAGCTCGACCTGTCCGCCAGCCAATGGCGCATGGTGCTGGGGGAGAAGGTCGCGCACGCGTTCGACACCGAGATCGCCCGGCTCTGCGCCGAACTGCCCACCCTCGACCACTTCGAGCGCTCCGAGTACCAGGACCAGCTCGAACTCCTGCGCCAGCGGCAGGGTCAGCTGGGCAACTCGATGAGCGCCCTCGCCGTGACGGTCAAGGCGACCTGCGCGGGCCTGACCGTGCTGATCCTGCTGGTCGTCGCGCACCCGGCGATGCTCGCGCTGGTGCTGCTCGCGTTGCCGGCGTTGCTGATCACCAAGACCCAGCAACGCTGGCGGGCCACCGCGGAAGACAGGTCCGCTCTGCCCGGCCGCACCGCCCGGCACCTGCGCACCGTCGCCCAGGACCGTGACGCCGCCGTGGAGATCCGTCTCTTCGGTCTGGCGGACAACCTCGAACGCCGCATCGACGCCCTCTGGCGCTCCCAGCGCGAACCGATCGACAGGGCCGAGCGCAAGGTCGCCCTCGCCTCGCTCGCCCAGCAGCTCCTGTACGTGACCGGCGTGATCGCCGCCGTCGGTTTCGTGCTGGATCAGGCAATCCAGGGCAGATCAGCCCCCGGTGACGTCGTCCTGGCGATCTACCTCAGCCAGCAGGTGCAGACCGCCGTCCTCTGGCCGATCCAGGCCGTCACGGGCTTCGGCCGCACCCTCCACACCGTCCGCCGCTACCTCTGGCTCGTCGACCACGCCAGCGCCGCGACGCCGACCGGCCACCTCCCCGCACCGGAGCGGATCGTCGAGGGCATCCGGCTGGAGAACGTGTCGTTCCGCTATCCCGGTACCGAGAAGTGGGTGCTGCGCAACGTCTCCCTCACCATCCCGGCCGGCGGCGCACTGGCGGTCGTCGGCGAGAACGGCGCGGGCAAGACCACCCTCGTCAAGCTCCTGACCAGGATGTACGAACCCACCGAGGGACGCATCACGGTCGACGGGATCGACCTCGCCGACCTCGACGCCGAGCAGTGGCGGGAACGACTCGCCGCCGCGTTCCAGGACTTCGCCCGCTTCGAGCTCACCGTCCGGCACGCGGTCGGCGTCGGCGACCTGCCCCGCCTCGACGATCCGGCCCACGTCCAGGCAGCACTGGAAAGAGCCGGCGCCGACGTCCTCCCGCAAGAAGCTCGGCTGGGCGCGTCGTGGGGCGGCCGAGACCTCTCCACCGGTCAGTGGCAACGGCTCGCGCTGGCCCGCGGACTGGCGAGAACGACCCCGCTGGTCCGGTTCTTCGACGAACCGACCGCCAGCCTGGACGCGTTCACCGAGGACGCTCTCTTCGGCAGCATGGCCAGGGCCACCGACGGCGCGAACGGCATGATCACGATCCTGGTGACGCACCGGTTCTCCACGGTCAGGTCCGCCGACCTCATCGTGGTGCTGGCCGACGGCGGTGTCGCGGAACTGGGCTCCCATCACGACCTGCTCGCCCGCAACGGCCGCTACGCGCGTCTCTACCGGTCGCAGGCCGACGCGTTCGCGGGTTGACGTGCCGGACGCGTCAGACGACGAGCTTCTGGTACTGGTCGCGATCCATGTCGTGCACCTCGAGCGTGAGCTGGGTCGGCAGCCCCTCCACCGGCTTGAGGTGCTCGCGCACGAGACCGATGCTCACCCGACCCACCTCCTGCTTCAGCTCGGCGGTCCGCCCCGACAGCAACCCGATCCGGACGTGGATCATCGCCCCGGGCGACCCGTCACCGATCACGCTCTCCTCGATCTGCCGGAACCGCGTCTTGAACGCGGCCACGTCCGAGCTGACCAGCGGTGACAGCGTCCGGTGCAGCGCGACGGCGAAGGCCTGGCGGTCGAAGGCGCCGCTCAGCTCGGCGGAGTACTCGACGGTGATCTGTGGCATCCGCTCACGCTACCGGGCGACCTTCAGCAGAGCCCGCGTCCGGCGCGCGGCCAGCGAGATCGCCGCCCAGCCCAACGCACCGGCCCACCCGGCGAGCACCGCGGCGAACGTCGGTTCCCACTCCGGCTGACCGAGCCGCAGCACCCAGCTCACACCGAACAGCACGAGCACGGCGGCGATGCCGAGATCCCTTCCGGACGTGTGGGTGCGCGGCTCGCCGAAGATCCGGTCGAGCCATTCGGCGGACGCCACCGCGATGCCCAGCAGCAGGCCCGCCGTGATGAGGTGCCAGGAGACGGCCGCCGACAGTCCGGTGAGCACGTGCAGCACGTCGAGCACCGCCGCGGTCGAGAGGAGGGCGAGCGGCAGTACGACGAGACGGCGCAGCATCTTTTCCTTCCTTTCTGGAGCAGTTCGCGACACAGGTACCCGGCCCGACCAGCTCCATACACCTAGGATCTGCAGGAGTGGACGTCATGCGCAGGAACAACGTCGTGGTCACCGGCAACGAGGCCGGCCCCGTCGTGCTCCTCGCGCACGGTTTCGGCTGCGACCAGAACCTGTGGAGCAGAATCGTCCCCGACCTGGCTGAACGGTGCCGGGTGGTGTTGTTCGACCACACCGGCTGCGGTCGTTCGGACCTGGTCGCGTGGTCTCCCGAGCGCTATCGCACCCTCGACGGCTACGCGGACGACGTGCTGGCGATCTGCCGTGCGCTCGACCTCCGGGACGTCGCACTGGTCGGTCACTCGGTCAGCGCGATGATCGCGGTATTGGCGGCGAACGAGGAACCGGACCGGTTCGCCCGGCTGGTCCTGCTCACGCCGTCACCGTGCTATGTGGACGACGGTGACTACCGCGGTGGCTTCAGCCGGGACGACATCGACGAGCTGCTCGTCGCGCTGGAGTCCAACTACCTCGGCTGGTCCGCCGCGATGGCACCGGTCATCGTGGACAACCCCGACCGCCCGGAGCTCGCGGACGAGCTGAAGAACAGCTTCTGCCGCACGGATCCCGCGATCGCGCGGGTGTTCGCACGCGCCACGTTCCTGTCGGACAACCGCGAGGACCTCCGCAAGGTGAGCGTGCCGACGCTGGTGATCCAGTGCGCCGTCGACGCCATCGCGCCGCCGGAGGTCGGGCGGTACACGCACGAGCAGATCGCCGGCAGCGAGCTGGTGACGCTGGACGCCACCGGGCACTGTCCGCAGCTGAGCGCGCCGGAGATCACCGCGCGGGCGATCCTGGAGTTCGTGGACAGCCGATGAAGCCGCCCGATGACGTGGCGTTCGCGGCGTTGCTGGAGGACAGCGCGGAGGACCTCTACGACAACGCTCCGTGCGGCTACGTCTCGACGTTGTTGGACGGCACGATCGCGAAGATCAACGCGACGTTGCTGAGCTGGCTCGGCCACGACAGGGACGATCTCGTGGGCCGCACGAGGTTCCCCGACCTGCTGACGGTCGGCGGCCGGATGTACTACGAGACGCACTTCGCGCCGTTGCTGCAGATGCAGGGCGAGCTCGGCGGCGTGGCGCTGGAGATGAGGACCGCGGACGGCACCCGGCTGCCGGTGCTGTTGACCTCCACCGTCAAGCACGGCGCCGGTGGGGATGCGCAGCTCATCCGCACCACCGTGTTCGACGCCCGCGACCGGCGCGCGTACGAGGAGGAGCTGCTGCGCGCCCGCGAGCAGGCCGAACGGGAACGCGACAGGGCCCAGCAGCTGGCCAGGACGTTGCAGCAGACCCTGCTGCCGCCTGCCCTGCCCGAGGTGCGCGGGGTCGAGGTCGCGGCGTACTACCACCCGGCGTCGCTCGACCAGGTCGGCGGCGACTTCTACGACCTCTTCCCGCTCACCGGCGACACCTGGGGCTTCTTCCTCGGTGACGTGTCCGGCAAGGGCGTCGACGCGGCGGTGGTGACGTCGCTGACCCGCTACACGCTGCGCTCGGCGGCGGTCAACGACCCGGAGCCGATCAGCGTGCTCGTGCACCTCAACACCGTAATCACCCAAGGAAAACCGCGCCTGTGCACGGTCATGTACGGCTCCGTCCGTCCCACCGCCGACGGCGCCACCGTCACGCTGGCCACGGGCGGGCACACGCCGCCGGTGCTGCTCCGCGCGGACGGCGGCGCGGAGCTGGTGCACCTGCCGGGCGGTCAGCTCGTCGGCCTGCTGCCGGACGCCCGCTTCGTCACGGCCGAAGTGCGCCTGGCACCCGGCGATGCCCTGCTGTTCTACACGGACGGGCTCACCGAGGCCCGGGTCGGCGACGACCGCTACAGCGAAGAGGCGCTGCGGGACGACCTGCGCGGCCTGGCCCCGGCCACCGCGAAATCCGTGATCGCCGCCGTGACCCGGCTGCTGAACGACCTGGGCAACGGCGTCGAGGACGACACGGCACTGCTGGCGCTGAGCGTTCAGCCGCCCGGCGCCACCAGCCCGGTCTCGTAGGCGAGCACGACGGCCTGGGCCCGGTCGCGCAGCGCGAGCTTGGCGAAGATGCGGGCCACGTGCGTCTTCACCGTCGCCTCGCTGAGGGTGAGGTCGTCGGCGATCTCGGCGTTGGACCGGCCGCGCCCGACGAACGTCAGCACCTCCCGTTCCCGCGGGGTCAGCGCGGCGAGATCCCGGTGCACGGCGGGCACGTGAGCCACCGGTGAGGCGAACTGCTCGACGAGCCTGCGGGTGATCGACGGGGCGAGCAGGGCGTCCCCGGTCTCGACGAGCCGGACGGCGGCGACGAGGTGTTCCGCGGTGACGTCCTTGAGCAGGAACCCGCTGGCACCGGCGGCGAGCGCGTCGTAGACGTACCGGTCGAGGTCGAACGTCGTCAGCATCAGCACGCGGCAGCCGGGCGACTCGCGGACGATCCGGCGGGTGGCTTCGAGGCCGTCCATGGTGGGCATGCGGATGTCCATCAGCACGACGTCCGGCTCGAGTTCCCGCACGGCTGCCACGGCCTCGGCGCCGTCGGCCGCCTCGCCGACGACCTCGATGCCGCCCGACGACAGGATCATGCGGAAGCCGATGCGCACGAACGCCTGGTCGTCCGCGATCACCACCCGTGGCGCCGTCACAGCGGGATCCTCGCGCGCACGCGGAACCCGCCACCGAGGCGCCGCCGCGCGTCGAGATCGCCACCCAGCACGGCCACGCGTTCGCGCAACCCGAGCAGGCCCCGCCCCTCACCGTCCTTCGTGGACACGGGCTCTCCCGACAACACGCTGGGACCGCTGTTGAGCACCTCGACCCGCAGGCAGTGGTCCGCGTACCTGACCGTCACGTCCGCCTTGCCGCCGTCACCGTGCTTGAGCGCGTTGGTCAGCGCCTCCTGGACGATCCGGTACGCCGTGAGGTCCACTCCGGACGGCAGCTCGCGCGGTTCACCGGAGATGCGCACCTCGACCGGCAGCCCGGCGAAGCACATCCGGTCGACCAGCGAGCTCAGCCTGCTCAGACCTGGTTGCGGGGTCAGCAGGTCCTCGCCGTCGGCCGACGGCGCGAGCAGGCCCAGCATGTGCCGCAGCTCGGTCATCGTGTCGCGCCCGGCGGACTCCACGGCCAGCAACGCGTTCGTCGCGTCGTCGGCCTCCGTGGCGAGCACCCGGCGCGCGGCACCGGCCTGCACCACCATCACACTGACGTTGTGGCTCACGATGTCGTGCAGCTCCCTGGCGATCCTGGCGCGTTCGGCGTCCACGGCCCCGCGAGCGGCGCTTTCGCGTTCACGCTCGAGCAACCAGCCGCGTTCCTCCATCGCACGGGTGTACGCGCGCTTCGCCACCGCCAGCCGCACCGCGAGAAACCCGGCGGTCAGGCAGGCGAGGACAGCGACGACCAACTCCCACACACGATCACCCTCCCAGAGCGCGAGCCGTGCGCGCATCACACCCCGGATGCAGCGCCTACATCCCCGGGATGACCCCGTCCGGCAGGTTACCTCCCCGGACTGACGCCCGTGCCCGTCGCGCCGAACAGGATGGCGGCCATGAACAACGACGTGGTCGTCGCGATAACGGACCTGCGCAAGGAGTACGCCGACTCGGTCGCGCTGAACGGGGTGTCGCTGACCGTGCGCGCGGGGGAAGCCGTCGCGGTGATGGGACCGTCCGGCAGCGGCAAGTCGACGCTGCTGAACATGATCGCGGGCCTGGACCGGCCGACATCCGGCTCGGTCGTCGTGCACGGTACGGATCTGGGGTCGCTCGACGAGACGGGCCTCGCCCTGTTCCGCAGGCGGGGGATCGGCATGATCTTCCAGTTCTTCAACCTGCTCGACGACCTGTCGGCGCTGGACAACGTCGCGCTCGCGGCCCAGCTGACCGGCACACCGGCGAGCCAGGCGCGCAAGCGGGCGCTGGAGCTGTTCGGCGAGCTCGGCATCTCCAACCGCAGGAACATCTACCCGGCACGGCTGAGCGGCGGCGAACGGCAGCGGGTCGCGGTCGCGCGGGCGTTGATGAACCGGCCCGCGCTGCTGCTCGCCGACGAACCGACGGGGGCGCTCGACAGCAGGTCCGGTGAGCAGGTGATGGACCTGCTGCTCGACCTGAACCAGATCGGCCAGACGTTGCTGCTGGTCACGCACGACGAACGGCTCGCGACCCGGTGCGCCAGCCGGGTGGTCGAGGTCGTCGACGGGCGGATCGCGCGCGAGCAGAGCCTGGAGCGGACCTCGTGAGCGCGGTGTGGAGCGCGGCCTGGGCGGCGGTGCGCCGCCGGTTGCTGCAGACGATCGTGATCGGCGTTGTCGTGTGCGCCTCGACCGCGACCATCGTGATGGCCCTCGGCCTGCTCGAATCGGCTGCCGCACCGTTCGACCGGGCCTTCGCCACGCAGCGCGGCGCTCACCTCGCGGCGGCGTTCGACCCAGCCAAGACGTCGGATGACCAGCTCAGGAAAGCCGCCGGGCAGACGGAGTCGGCGGGCCCGTTCGCTCAGTCCACTCTGGACACCTCGACCGGTGAGATCTTCAAGGGCACGCTCACGGTCGCCGGACGGGCCGATCCAGGCGGTCCGGTGGATCGCCTGACGATCTGGGAGGGCCGCTGGGCCACCGCACCCGGCGAGATCGTCCTCAACCGCGCGCCCGGCGGCAACGGCCGGACGAACCTGGGTTTCCAGCTCACCGTCCCCGGACGCCCGACGCTGACCGTCGTCGGTTTCGCCCACTCCGTCACGGGTTCCGCCGACGCCTGGGTGACTCCCGAGCAGGTCGAGGCGTTGCAGCCGACCGTGCTGCAGATGCTCTACCGCTTTCCGAACGCCGGCACAGCGGCCGAGGTCGCCGAGGGCCAGAAATCCGTCACGGCAGGACTTCCGGAAGGCGCGCTGCTGGGCACGCTGTCCCACCTCACCGTCAAGGACAAGGCCACGTCCGAGCTCGGCGTGTTCATCCCGTTCCTGCTGATCTTCGGTGTGCTCGGGCTGGTGGTGGCGGTCCTCATCGTCGCCAACGTCGTGAGCGGCGCGGTCGTCGCGGGCTTCCGGCACATCGGGATGCTCAAGGCCCTCGGGTTCACGCCGGGCCAGGTCATGGCGGTGTACCTGGTGATGGTCTCGATCCCGGCGGTCGCCGGCTGCGTGCTCGGGACGCTCGCGGGCAACGTCTTCGCCAAACCGATCGTGCAGGACGCGGTCGAGGGCTTCGGCGTGACGGAGCTGAGCTTCGCGCCGTGGGTGAACGCCGTGGCGCTGCTGGGAATGCCCGCGCTCGTGATCTCGGCGGCGCTCGTCCCGGCGATCAGGGCGAGAAGGCTGCCCGCCGCCCAGGCGATCAGCGCGGGCACGACCGCGCACAGCGGCCGGGCCCTGCGGGTTCAGCGCTGGCTCAGCGGCACGCCGTTGCCGCGCTCGGTCAGCCTCGGCCTCGGCCTGCCGTTCGCCCGCCTGGGCCGCAGCGCGTTGACCCTGGCCGCGGTCGTGCTGGGCGTCATGACCGTGACGCTCGCGACGGGCGTGACCATGTCGATTACGGCCTACAACGACGCGGTCCGCCCGTCCTACGCCGACCGGGTCGAGGTGCTGGCGGGAGGACCGCCGGGGCTGCCGGTGATGCGGAACCCGGAGATGGGGGAGCCGCCCGCGGCCGCGTTGAGCGACGCCGACGACGAGAAGATGCTGCGCGCGGTGCCGGGGACGGCCGCGGTGATGGCGGTGTCCCAGCTGGAGACCGAGGTCGCGGGCGGCACGCAGAACGCCACGGTCCTCTTCTACCGCGGGGATGTCTCCGCGCTCGGCCCGCGCGTGCTGACCGGGCACTGGCCGGACGGACCCGGCCAGGTCGCCGTCCCGTCGCGGTTCCTCAACCAGCGGGGTCTGTCGGTCGGCGACACGATCACCGTGCAGGCGAAGGAGAACCGGACCCAGCTGAAGATCGTCGGCGTGGTCCTGACGAACAACGAGGACCAGATCTTCGCGGACTGGACCGCGCTGAACGTCCTCGCGCCCGGCACCCGCGCGCACGCCTACCAGGTGAAGTTCACGCCCGGCACGGACCGCGCGAGCTTCACGGCCGCGATCGGCAAGGGCGATCCCGGTCTGCGCGTCCTGCCACCGCGCGACGGCTCGTCGTCGACAGCCG
Organism: Lentzea nigeriaca; assembly: GCF_016907955.1. Lineage (GTDB taxonomy): Bacteria > Actinomycetota > Actinomycetes > Mycobacteriales > Pseudonocardiaceae > Lentzea > Lentzea nigeriaca. Next base: position 56,045 of record NZ_JAFBCX010000010.1, read on the forward strand.
TGATCATCATCAGTGCCTCGGTGGTGCTGACCCTGGTCTTGGGGGCCGTGGCCGCACTCGGCGTGTTCAACACCGTTGTCCTCAACGCCCGCGAACGCCGCCGCGACCTCGGCATGCTCAAGTCGATCGGCATGACCCCGCGCCAGGTCACCGTGTTGCTGTCGACCTCCATGGGCGCGCTGGGGCTGGTCGGCGGACTCGTCGGAATGCCCGTCGGCGTTGCGGTGCACCAGCTTCTCGTGCCCGCGATGGCCCACGCCGGCCAGGCCGACGCCGTCGACATCCTCATGGACGTCTACCACGCGCCCGCGCTCGCGCTGCTCGCTCTCGCGGGCGTTGTGATCGCCGTGCTCGGCGCCCTCGTGCCGGCCAGGGGAGCCGCGCACCTCTCGATCGCCACAGTCCTGCACAACGAATAGGGGGAAACATGCGGCTGATCGCTTTGTCGCTGACGTTGTTGCTCGCCTTACCTGCCGTGAGCCACGCAGGGGGAGACGGCGCCACGATCCGGCGCACGTCCTACGGAATCCCGCACGTGCGAGCAGCCGACTACCGGAATCTGGGGCTGGGACTCGGTTACGCGTTCGCCGAGGACAACATCTGCATGATGGCCGACATCGTGGTGACGCTGTCGGCGGAGCGCTCGCGGTGGTTCGGTCCGGACGCCACCACGGAGTCCGGTGACAACAACCTCGTCAGCGACCTCTACCACCAGCGGCTCAACCAGTCCGGTGTGGTCGAACGGGCGCTGACCCAGCCGTCCCGGCAGGCCCGCGACCTCGTGAGCGGGTACGTCACCGGCTTCAACCGCTACCTCGCCAGGACCGGTGTCGCCGACCTTCCCGACGCCCGGTGCCGCGGCGCGGCGTGGGTGCGGCCGATCACCGAGCTCGACGTGTGGCGGCGCGTCCACCAGGTCGCGGGTCTCACCGGCGGTGAAGGCTTCCAGGAACCCGTGGTGGCAGCGCAACCGCCGGGCACCCCGGCTCCGGCGAAGCTGGTGCAGCGCTCCGAGCAACGACCGGGCAGCAACGGCATCGCTCTCGGGCGTCAGGCCACCGGCGGCACCGGCATGGTGCTGGGCAACCCGCACCTGCAGTGGGACGACGACTGGCGCTTCTACCAAAGCCAGCTCACGATTCCCGGCGAGCTGAACGTGAGCGGCGCCGGGCTGTACGGGGTGCCGGTGGTCGCCATCGGCCACAACGACCGGCTGGGCTGGACCCACACGGCGTCCGACGCGCAGACCGTGACGGTCAGCAGGCTCACGCTCGTTCCCGGCGCCCCGACGAGCTATCTCGTCGACGGCCAGGCCCAGCGCATGATCGCCGAGCAGGTCACCGTGTCCGCGCGCCAGGCAGACGGCAGCGTCAAGCCGGTCACCAAAACCCTGTACCGGACCCCCGACGGCCCGCTGGTCGCCGACCCCGGACCGCTGCGGTGGACGGACACGACGGCGCACGTGTTGCGCGACGCCAACTCCGGCAACCTCGCGGTGGTCGACCAGTGGCTCGCGATCGCCCGTGCCCGCAGCGTGCCCGACCTGCACCAGGCTCTCGTCCGCCACCAGGCGCTGCCGTGGGTGAACACGCTCGCCGCCGACTCCACCGCAACCGCGTACTACAGCGACATCCAGGTCGTCCCGCACGTCACCGACGAGCAGAAAGCCCGGTGCGCCGGCGGTCCCGACATCGGCCTGGTGATCCTCGACGGCAGCCGTTCGTCGTGTGGCTGGGGCACCGACGCCGACGCGGTCCGGCCGGGCGTGCTGGGCCCGAACCGGTTGCCGCACCTGATCCGCGACGACCACGTGAGCAACATGAACAACAGCCCGTGGCTCGCGAACCCGGCCGCCCCGCTGACCGGCTATCCGTCGATCGTCGGCGACGTCGGCACTGAACGGTCCCCGCGCACCCGCCTGGGCCTCGACATGATCGCCGACCGCCTGGACGGCAGCGACGGTCTCGGCCGGCCCGGCTTCACACTGTCCACTTTGGAATCAACGATGTTCGGCAACCGCAACCTCACCGCCGAGGAAGGCCTGAAGCCCGTCGTGGAGTTGTGCCGAGCCAATCCGACGCTGAACGGCGTCGACGTCCGCGAGGCCTGCGCGACGCTGGCGAAGTGGAGCGGCACCGGCGACACCGGCGAACGCAGCAGGGGAGCGTTCTTCTGGCGGACGTTCATCAACCTGGCGTGGCGGCCGAACGTGAACTTCTGGCTGGTGCCGTACGACCCCGCCGACCCCGTTCACACCCCGCGCGGCATCAACACCGCCGACCCCGGCGTCGGACGGGCTTTCGCAGATGCGGTAAGGGCTTTTGCCAACGCCGGAGTCCCGGTCGACGTGACGCTCGACGACGTCCAGCACTACGAGGGCATCCCGATCCACGGCTGCCGCGGCCCGGAAGGCTGCTTCAACGTGATCTCCGTGCCCGGCGCACCACGGCCGCTGAACCAGATTCCCGACGTGCCGCACGGAACCAGCTTCGTGATGGCCGTGGAACTGACCAAGAACGGACCGCGCGCGAGCACGCTCCTGGTCTACGGCCAGTCCGCCGACAAGGCCTCCCCGCACCACCACGACCAGGCGCGCCTGTACGTGGAGAAGAAGTGGGTCAGCGAGCGGTTCTCCGAGCAGGAGATCGCCCGCGATCCCAACCTCACGGTGCGGCACGTGCATTAGTGCGGGTCGGTGGCGTTGAGCGTGGCGACGACCTGGTCGTAGTCGCCACGCGCTTCGCCGTAGCGCAGGAACTTCACCCGCTCGACCTGGATCTCCCGCACGTCCGGCTGCGTCTCGATGATGCTCATGACCTCGGCGACGTACTCGTCGAGCGGCATGGCGTGGTCGTTGTCGGCCTGGCCCGGCAGGAGGTCCGTCCGCACCGACGGCGGCTCCAGCTCGACGACCCGCACGGACGTGTCGGCGAGCTGCAGGCGCAGGGACTCGCTGAGCATGTGGATGGCCGCCTTGGACGCGTTGTAGCTCGGCGTCACCTTGAGCGGTGCGAAGGCCAGGCCGGACGAGACGGTCATGATCGTGGCGTCCGGCCGCGTCTGGAAGTGCTCGACGAACGCGGCGATCAGGCGGATCGGGCCGAGGACGTTCGTCGTCACGATGTTCTCCGCCGACTCCAGGAACGACTCCGGGTGGTGCCAGTCCTCGACGCGCATGACGCCCGCCATGGTGATCAGCACGTTCAGCGACGGGAAGCGGGCGAGCACGTCCTTGGCCGCGGTCTGGACGCTGTCGGCGTCGGTGGTGTCGATCCGGACGGTCTCGACGCCCGGATTGTCCGCGGCGATCTTCTCGAGCAGCTCGGTGCGGCGGCCGCCGACGATCACGGTGTTGCCGCGCTCCCGCAGGGCACGGGCGAGCGCCAGGCCGATGCCGCTGGTGGCGCCGGGAATGAAGACGGTGTTTCCGCTGATGTCCATGCACCGAGCTTCGGGCAGCGCTCGGCGCGGCGGCAGAGACCGCTCATCGGGGGATCGGCGATCCCTGGTTGGCGGCGCTGAGCCCTCCATACTGGGCAGATGGATCGTGTGGAACTCGCGGCGTTCCTCCGCCGCCGCCGGGAGGAGCTCAGGCCCGAGGACGTCGGCCTGCCCGCGGGAGCACGCAGGCGGGCACCCGGCTTGCGGCGCGAGGAGGTCGCGTCGCTCGCCGCGATGTCCACCGACTACTACACGCGCCTGGAACAGCAACGCGGTCCGCAGCCGAGCGAGCAGATGCTGGCCGCGCTGGCCCGCGCACTCAGGCTGAGCGACGCCGAGCGCGACTACCTGTTCCGGGTCGCCGGCCGCAACGCGCCGTCGCCGCAGGTCACCGGCACGCACGTCGCGCCGGCGTTGCAACGGGTGCTGGACCGCCTCGACGACACACCCGCGCTGATCCTCGACAACCTCGGCGAGATCCTGATGCAGAACAGGTTCGCCGAGGCGCTCTACGGCGACTCGTCCCGCTTCACCGGCCTCGCCCGCAGCGGGATCTACCGCTGGTTCACCGACCCCGACGAGCGGCTGATCTATCCCGAGCACGACCGCGACCGGCAGAGCCGCGCCCAGGTCGCGAACCTGCGCGCCGCCTACGCCGCGATGGGCCCGAAGTCGCGGGCGGGCGATCTGGTCCGCGTGCTGCAACGCGAGAGCGCCGAGTTCGCCGCGATCTGGGAGCGCCACGAGGTCGCGAAACGCTTCGAGGACCACAAGGTGCTCGTCCACCCCCAGCTCGGCGAGATCGAGGTGGACTGCCAGGCGTTGTTCACCGAGGACCAGTCGCAGATGCTGCTCGTGCTCACCGCTCCGCCGCGCACGGAGGCGTTCGACAAGATCCAGCTGCTCGGCGTGCTCGGCACCGAGAAGTTCGTCAGCTGAGCCGCAGGATCGTCTCCTCGATCTCCTCCTTCCTGGCCGGCGCGTAGCCGGTGTCGGTGCCGACCTTCTCGAAGCCCGCCTTCTCCAGCACCCGCAGCGAACCCGCGTTGTCGCTGGCGACCCGCCCGTAGATCGGCCGGTCGGTGACCTCCTCCAGGATCGACGCCACCGCGCGCCCGGCCACGCCCTGACCCCAGACCGCGCGGTCGATCCAGTACGTGATCTCGAGGTCGCCCTCCATGACGAAGATCGCGATGGTGCCGACGACCCGCCCGTCGCCGACGATCACGCGGTTGGTGACGTCGGTGCGTGCCCGGATCTTGCTCATGTGGGCGTCGAACGCCTCGCGGTCATCCGGGTCCTCCGCGGTGAACGCGGCCATCCAGACCGACTCCGGATCCCGCATGAACTCGAAGATCGTGTCCAGGTCCGCGTCCTCGATCGGACGCAGCGCAACCTCGCGCATCGACGAACCAGCCTTTCCGCCAACCACCCCAGTGAAAGCGGACAACGGTAGTCGATCCCGCCGTGCCCGGCGTCGAATAGCTCGAAGTGAACGCGCTCGTCAGTCATTCCCACCTTGGCCGGCTCGGCGCGGAACTCCTCCGCGCCGAACGTGGCCGTCGTCGCCGTGTGACCTGACTCACTAGTCGGCCAGGTTTCTGTGACCTGAGGCGAGACTCCCCGGTCTCCCCAAGGCGTACGGAAGTCGTCGGAGAAGTGAGGGTGTTGGACGTGACGGGTCGGGAGTGGCTGGGCCATCTGGACGAGGAGCAGGTGATCGCGGCACGGGCCGGTGATCGTGCGGCGCTCGACGCGGTCGTCGCGGCTTCCCTGCCTCTGGTCTACAACGTCGCCCGCAGAGCCCTGTCCACCGACGCCGACGTCGACGACGTCGTGCAGGACACGATGTTCCGGGTGATCCGCGGCATCGACTCGTTACGGGAGCCGGAGCGGTTCCGGTCGTGGCTGGTCGCGGTGACGATCAACCAGGTGCGCGAGCACTACCGCCGCCGGGACCTGGCTCCGGCACCGCTGGAGGAGTACGACAGGGCCGATCCGGGGGCCGAGTTCGTCGAGGTGGCCCTGTCGCGGCTGCACTTCGCCCAGCAACGGCGGGAGGTCGACGAGGCCGCCCGCTGGCTGGACCCGGCCGACCGCGAGCTGCTGGCGTTGTGGACGCTGGAGCGCGTCGGGCAGCTGACCCGTGCCGAGGTGATCGACGCGCTCGACCTCGGCGCCCACGCGGTGACGGTGCGGCTGAGCCGGTTGAAGGGCCGCCTGGAGACCGTGCGGCATCTGGTGCGGGCTTTGTCCACCGAGCCGCGCTGCCCCGGACTCGTCCAGGCGGCGCAGGGGTGGTCGGGGCAGCCGAGCCCGTTGTGGCGCAAGCGGCTCCTGCGGCACGTCGACGAGTGCGGGCGGTGCCGTCGCGGGGTGGACGACGCGATGCCGGTCGAGCGGATCCTCACCGGTGCCGCGCTGCTCACCCTCCCCGCGAGCTACCTGCCGCGGTTGCTGGAGAACCTCCGCGAGCACGCGGAAGAGCCCGTCGCGCTCGCCTCCCACCTCGCTGAACCGGCCGGCCTGCTCGGCAAGGTGTCCGCGAAACCCGTCCTGGCGGTGGCCGGCGCGGCGGCGGTCTGCGCGCTGGTCGGCGTGGTCGGGGCGACGGTCCTGTTCCCGTCGGACCCGCCGGCCGCCGTCGCCATCCCGAACACCCTGCCGCCTACGACGGTCACCACGTCCGTCGCAGAGACGACCACCACGAGCACAACGTCGTCGACCACCACCACGACCACGACCACCCAGACCCCGGAACCCGTGCGCGTCCCCACCCCGGAAGAACGTGTCCTGGCCATGATCAACGACGCCAGAGCGGCGCAGGGCCTGCCCGCGTTGGAGGTCGACCCGGCCCTCGTCACCGCGGCCGAGCGGCACACCAGGGCGATGATGAGCAACGGCTGCGGCCTGTCGCACCAGTGTCCCGGCGAGACCGGTCTGGGGGAGCGCAGCACCGCGGCGGCCGTCAAGTGGAGCACGGTCGGCGAGAACGTCGGCATGGGCGGTCCGGTGAAGGACGCCGTCGACCCGATCGCCAGGATGGCCCTCGGCCTGACCCAGAGCATGCTCGACGAGAAGCCGCCGAACGACGGCCACCGCAAGAACATTCTCAGCAAATCCTTCAAGCGCATCGGCATCGTCGTGATCCGCGACGCCAGGGGCACCGTGTGGATGACGCACGACTTCGCGGGTTGACCGACTCAGGTCTAGAAAAGATCATCCTGAAGTAGTACGCCGGAACGCGACCTCAGTCGGACGCGTGACGATCAGTCCGGAAAGCACTGTCTCCTCCGTGCAGATGCCGACGACAGTCGTCCACCGCCGGCCGGTGCCGGTCACCACCGGAAGCCCGGAGCTGTTGCGCTGGACGGGATTCGGCGGTGCCGTGCTGCTCACCGGGGGAGCGTGGGCCACCAGAGCGGTGCCGGTCGCGCTCGCACTCGCCATCGCGGGCGCCGGGCTCGTGGTGCTGACGTGGGCGCTGCTCGGCCGCGCCACGCCCGACGCGGGGTGGCTGCGGCGGACGCTCGCCTGGTGGTGCGCGCCGCTGCTCGTGGCGCCACCGCTATTCAGCGCCGACGTGTTCAGCTACCTCGCCCAGGGTGAGGTGGCCGCCAACGGACTCGACCCCAACGTGGTCAGCCCGGCGGCCGGGGCGAGCGCGGAGGCCGTCGACCGGGTCGGCGTCTACTGGCGCGACACGCCGTCGCCGTACGGGCCGCTGTTCAGCACGGTCGAACGGACGATCACCCAGGTCACCGGCGGCGATCCCGTCACGGGCATCCTGCTGCACCGGCTGGTCGCGGTGCTGGGCCTGCTGCTCATCGTGTGGGCGGTGCCGAGGCTCGCGGGGTCGTCTCGGCGCACCGCGTTGTGGCTCGGCGTGCTCAACCCGTTGGTGCTGTGGCACCTCGTGGGCGGCATGCACAATGACGCGCTGATGCTCGGCCTCATGCTGTCGGGCACCGTCATCGCGTTGCACGCGCTGCCGGAGCTGCGGTGGTGGCAGTTCACGGCCGGTGTGGTGCTCATCGGGCTCGGAGCCCAGGTCAAGCTGCCCGCGCTGGTGGCGCTGGCCGTCGTGGGCACGGCGTGCGCGAGGAGGCTCGGCGGGGGCTGGGTCCGGTTCGTGCTCGCCGGGCTGGGCATGGTCGCGGCCGCCGTCGTGGTGTCGGTGGCGACGTCGCTGGCCAGCGGCTCAGGATTCGGCTGGTTGCAGGCGCTCGGGACCCCGTCGAAGGTCAACAGCTGGATGGCCCCGACGAACTGGCCCGGCTATCTGGTGGGTGCGGTGTTCGGGCCGGAAAGCGGTCAGGCGATGATTTCCTCGGCACGGATCGCGGGGTTCGTGCTGATCCTGTGCGGAGTCGCGGTGGTGTTGAGCCGTCAGCTGCGCGGCGGGGTCTCCGAGGTGATGGCGCTGGGAATGATGATGAGCCTGATCGTGGTGCTGGGGCCGGTGATCCAGCCGTGGTACCTGCTGTGGGCCGTGCTGCCGCTGGCGGCGTGCCTTCCTGCGGGTCGGTGGCGCACGGGGGTCGCCGCGCTGGTCGGCGTGTTCGCGCTGCTGGTGCCGCCGCTCGCGGGCAACTTCGCCGGCCGCGTGCCGGAGCTGATCACCGCGTACGCGCTGGGCATCGCCCTGGTGGGCGGCGCGTACCTCGTCCTGCGCCGGGTGCCCGTTGCGCAGAGCTGATCTCGCCCGCTACGCCGCGGCCGCCCTGGCCGGTGGCGTGCTCGCCCTGAGCTTCCCTCCCCGCACGCTCTGGTGGCTCGCGGTCCCGGCGTTCGCCCTGCTGTGGCTCGCGCTGCGGGGCACGCGGGCCCGCCGTTCCGCCGGCCTCGGCTTCGTGTTCGGGCTGGGCTTCTTCCTGCCGCACCTGTGGTGGATCCAGCACTTCCTCGGCGACGAGTTCGGTCCCTGGCCCTGGCTCGCGCTGTCGGCGATCATGGCCGCGTTCATCTCCGGCGTGTGCGCACTCTTCCCGTTGGTCTCGCGGCTGCCCGCGGCCCCGGTCTGGGCGACGCTCTTGTTCGTGCTGCAGGAGACCGCGCGCGCCCTGGTCCCGTTCAACGGCTTCCCGTGGGGCCGCGTGGCGTTCGGCCAGGTCGACGGCCCGTACGGGCAGCTGGCGGTCGTCGGCGGCGCCCCGCTGGTGTCGTTCGCGGTGGTCCTGACCGGGTTCGGCCTCGCGGCCTGGCTGCCGAGGCTGAAGGCCGGCTGGGCGGTGCTGCCGTTCGCGGCGGGGCTCGCGGTCGGCCCGCTGGTCAACGTCGACGCGCAGAACGGCCAGCGGACCGTCGCGGTCGTGCAGGGCAACGCCCCCGACATCGGGCTCGGCCTGCTCAACGCGAGCAACACGTTGCGCGCCAACCACCTGCGCAAGACCGCCGAGCTCACCGCGCAGATCCGCAGCGGCGCCATCCCCAAGCCGGACCTCGTGGTGTGGCCGGAGAGCGCCACCAGGACCCGCGACCGCGACCCGGTGATCGACAGCGCGGTCGACGACCTCGGCGTACCTGCGCTCATCAGCGCCCTGCGGGACAACCAGAACGCGGTCATCGCCTGGAATCCCGGCACCGGCGCGGGGAAGTCGTACGCCAAGCAGGAACTCGTCCCGTTCGCCGAACACATCCCCCTGCGCGCGCTGGCCCGCCAGGTCACCCCGTTCGCCGATCAGCCGGACCTCGAGGCGGGCACCGAGCCCGGCGTCCTGGACATCGCGAACACCCGCGTGGGCGTCGGCATCTGCTACGAGGTCGCCTACGACTACGTCCTGCGGGAGAGCGCGTCCGCGGGCGCGCAGGTTCTCGTGGTGCCGACCAACAACGCCTGGTACGGCCGCGGCGAGATGACCTACCAGCAACTCGCCATGGCCCGCCTGCGCGCCATCGAACACGGCCGCGCCGTCGTCGTCGCGGCGATCAGCGGCGTGAGCGCGGTGGTCCGCCCGGACGGCAGCGTGGTGCGGCAGACCGGGATGTACACCGACGAGCTGATGGTCGACACGGTGCCGTTGCGGTCGGAGCTGACGTTCGCCACGCGGTTCGGCGGTGCGATCCACGTGCTGCTCACGGCCGGGGCGTTCGGCGCGTGCCTGGTCGCGTTGTGGCGGCGACAGCGAGCACGACGGGAAGGGGAGCCCCTCCCTCGGTGAACCGCTCGACGGCGAGCCCCGCGTCGAGGAACGCGTTGAGCAGCGCGGGCAACGGCCAGTGCGACGCGCCAACCTTGTCCCGGATCCCCTTGTCGGTCCACGACTGCTTGGTCCAGTGCCCGTCGAGGTAACCGGGCCTGATCACGACCGCGGCCTCGTCCGTGCGATCGGCGAACCCGCCGCAGAAGCACGGGTGCACACCGACGTGCACGAACAGCCCACCCGGCGTCAGCACCCTGGCCACCTCGCGCAGCACTGCCGGATACTCGGGCATGTCGGTGTGCACCATCACCGAGATCACGGCGGGAACGCTGTCGTCCCGCAACGGCAGTCGCGCCGCGTCGGCCAGCGCGACCGGCAACCGGCCGCGGGCGTGCCGCAGCATCCCGCCGGAGAGATCGACACCGACGGGCGTCCACCCCAGCTCCCGCACGAGCGCGGCGTGCACCCCGGTCCCGCACCCGATCTCCAGGCACACGCCGCTGCCCTCGCCGAGCAGATCCCGCAGCGCCCGGCCGACCCCGATCGGATCGTCCTGCTGGGCGCCGAGGAACTCCAGTTCGTACCAGTCCGCGATCTCGTCGTAGGCCGCCACCTCACCAGTGGACCGCCGGGACACCGGCGGCCGCCACGGATTCCGCGCCCAGCGAACCTCAGTTGCTCCCAGGCAACGCCGACCCGACTCCTCCAGCAGCACACGACCACAAAGGACACCACCGGCGGTATCACCGCGGTTCCGGCACCGCGAGACCAACCGGACTCGGTCGCGCTGACCACCTGACCGGAGCAGCAGGGCCAGTGCGTCCGACTACGCGACGCGCTGTCCCTGTTCGCACAACGCGGTGCTTTTGGCACGCGGGGACCTTTCGTCCGCTCCGAGAGTACGAAAGCTCCCCGCGTACTCTTCAGCACCGGCGTGTCGTGGCTGGACACGCCGGGCAGTGAGGAACGACTTCGTTGCCGGATTTCCGGCGCGGGACACGAGCCAGCTCGGCCGCTGCGGTGTCAATCGCGGCGGCCATCCACCCGATCGTGGACACTCCAGCTGTCGGACGGTCTTTGCAAGTTGCGTCAGGTGATGTTGGACAAGTTGGTGGAACGGTCCCCGGCGGCGGAAGGAGTAGCCGAGCTGTAGCCCGCAACCTCAGTTGCTCCCGAGCAACGCCGACCCGAGCAACGTCCGCTGGTGCAGCACGGACATCCCCTCCCGTTCCGTCGTCAGCAGCCCGGCCTCCCGCAGTACCGTGGTGTGCCGGCTGACTGCCGACGGCGACGCCCCGAGCCGTTGCGCAAGCTCGGTCGTGGTGGCTCCCGTGCCGACCGCCGCCAGCACCGCGGACCGCGTGGTGCCCAGCAACGCCGCCAACGACCCCTCCTGACGGCGTCCGCTGGTGAGCTGCCGTTGCCACGTCCAGTCGTGGTGCACCGGGTAGACGACGGTCGGCGGTAGCCCGGGATCGGCGAACGCGACGGGTGTGCGGCGGCAGAAGTACGACGGCACCAGCCGCAGCCCGCGCCCGTTGAGGTGCAGGTCGCGGTCGCAGGCGTACTGGACCTCGAGCACCGGCGGCCGCCAGTTCATCAGCGGCCACATCCCGTGCAGCAGGCCCTCGACCGAGCCTGCCGCGCCGCTGCGGTGCAGCCGGTCGGTCTCGATCGCCTCGTCGATCACCGCGCTGTACGGCTCGATCACCGCGGCGTGGTACCGGGCGAGCGCGTCGGTGAGCTCCGCGAGCGCGCCGCCGCAGCCCTCCGCCAACGGCCGGGTCCAGCCCGGTGTCGGGCTCACCTCGGCCAGCAGCTTGAACTCGGTGCGCAGCCGGGCGCGCGGTGTCGCACGGATCGCGTCGAGTGCCGCGGTCAGCCCGTCCGCGCCCTCCGGCGGCGTCAGGAAGTCCGGGAAGTACGGCCCCAGCGGTGAGAGCACCGCCAGCAGACGAACGCCCGAACGGATCACCTGTCTGTCGCCGTTGCGCCGGACGTCGCGCAGCCACGGCTCCAAAAGCAGCCCGCTGTGACCCTCCGTCAGCCGCAATCGGCTGAACACCATCTCCCAGAGCGGATCCACCCTTTCCGCCACCTGCGTACGCTCCAGATCACCAGCGGAAAAATGGATGCGCAACACAGCAACCTCCCGAAGTCCAGGTCACCGTGAAACACGTTACCGCCCGTGTCACTCCGCCGAATTCCGCAATGAAAACCGGGCGCGGGACAGCTGTCCCGCGCCCGGTTCCCGTGCTATCGGAGGATCAGCCGCAGCGGCCGTTCGTCCACTGGTGCGACCGCACCTGGTAGGTGCCAGCCAGATCGCCCTTCTGGCCCTGCTTGGTGCATCCGATCCGGTCGTGGTAGCCGGTGTTGCGGTAGAACACGACGCCGGTCAGCGACGAGGACTGCCCGCGGTTGTAGACGGACTTGACCTCCGCGCTGGTCGCCCACGAGCACTTGTCGGTGCCGCTGGTCCAGTCGTCGTCCCGGTTCTCCCACATGCAGCGTCTGCCCTTGCCCTGGAAGTCGTCCCAGAAGCACACGTGGCCGAGCTTGCACTCCCACTGCGCGAGCGCCTGCCCCGTCTGGATGTCGTAGGCCGCGCCCACGGTCGCGTCGGGGGCCGCCAGCGCGCTCGGAGCCCCGACTCCGACGGCCACGAGCAACGCGACGGGAACCAACGCCAGGAAAACACGCCGAATGAAACTCAAAGATTCCTCCCTCAACCCCATCAATGAATCCGGCGTCACCTTAAGTCGGGAGAGGAATCCAGGAGAAGCTATTGCTTCGTGGCGCAAAAGCTCATTTCACGACCGTCGCGTGTACCTGTGTTTCACGCCGACGGGGAAGTACTCGGGATCGCCGGCGGGCCGCAGCACGACCTCGGGCAGCTGCCGTTCGGCCGGCACATAGTGCGCGAACTCGCTGTTGAGCCGCAGCAGCTGGTCCCTGATCGACTCCGCGATCCGGGTGGCGTCCGGGGTCTGGCCGGGCGCGGTTTCGACGGTGATCCGCAACGAGCGGTCGCGGTCGGCGTCCTCGACCGACTCGATCACGAACTTGCCCGTCACCGTGTCGCTGATGCCCGGCTGCTCCAACCCGACCGTCACGTTCTCCGGGTACACGTTCGCGCCGAAGAAAGACACGGTGAACAGCGACCGCCCGAACAGGTACACGAAGGGCAGCGACGGTCCGGGTGGGGGAGTGAAGCCACACCTGGCGAGCAGTTCGTCGTACCCGAAGATCCCGCCCTCGTCGGCGATCCGGTAGCGGATCAACGGAATGCCTCCGTCCGCCGTGAACACGAGCGTCCCGTCGTGCACCTCGAAGAACCGGCTCGCCGGGTCGTACTGCACGAGCGTGGGCAGCCGTGAGTCGCCGAACACCTCCCGCGCCAGCTCCGGCCGGTCCGCGAGGAACCGGCGAATGCTCACCGACACCGCGGTCTCGTTGCCCAGGACACCGGAATCCGCTGTGCCGTAAAGGGATGCGACGTCACGGACCGGATCGGCGATGCCCGCCCGCCGCGACACCAGATCCCGCCACTGCTCGCTGAAGGCCTCGCCGGCCAGCACGAGTTTGATCGAGTGGGCGCCCCAGTCGACGCCGGGGGTGTCGATGACGTCCTTGAGGAACGGCGGATACCCGAGCAGCACGACCTGCTCGAAGTGCGGTGCCAGCTCTGGCAGGACGCGCAGGATCTCCGCCTTGTTGTTCCCCGGCGCCACAACGGTGATCGGGCACCCCTTGGCCGCCAGATGCCGCACGCACGCCTGGGTGAACAGCCCGCCGACCCACGTGCCCAGCGGAAAGCACACCACGGCCAGCGTGGTCCGCTGATCCGCGCCGAACCCGTCGACCAGCACCTGCTCGAACCGCCGCGCGACGTGCAGCTCGTCTTCCAGGGCCCGCGGCCAGATCGTCGGCCGCCCGCTCGACCCGGACGACACCGCGATCATGTCGCAGCTCGTCAGCGTGCCGTCGCGGCACAGCTCAGGCAACGGATACCGCTCGTGGTAGCTGGGCTTGTCGAGCAGCGGCAGGCGCTGGAAGTCGTCGAACGTCGTGATCGAGCGCGGCTCGATGCCGTTCTCCCGCAACAGCTTCCGGTACGCCGGCACGGTCGCGGCAGTGTGCTGGAAGAGGTCGAGCACCCAGCTCTCCTGCCGCGGCTCGACCGGTTCGAAGAAGTCGTCGAACGCCTGGCGCACACGGAGCTGCCGACTGGTGTCCATGCCTGGAAGCCTATCGGTGTGTCATGGTCTCTATAACTTCAGTGTTGACTAAAACCAATCCTCCCGTGGCACCGATCATTAGGCTGAGGAGGGTGCGCATCCTCTTCTCGTGCCGCCCGGCCTACGGCCACCTGTTCCCGTTGATCCCGCTCGCCAGGGCTGCCAAGAGCGCAGGTCACGACGTGGTGTTCGCGACGGGTCGTGGCTTCGTCGACCAGGTCCGCGACCTCGGCTTCCCGGTACATCCGGCGGGAATGTCGGTGGGAGAGGCCGAAACCGAGGCACGACGGCGGCACGGCGACGCCGAGATCGTCACGCTGATGATCACGATGTTCGCGGACGTGCTGCCGCGTGCGACGGTCGCGGATCTGGCGAGGCTGCTACCGCTGCTCGAGCCGGACCTCGTGGTCTACGAGATGAGCGACGTCGGTGCCGCGAAGGCCGCGCGGGACGCGGGGATTCCGTTCGTGTCGCACGTGATCGGCCGGTCGATGCCGGCCGCGATCGCGGAGCTGGCCGCACCGGAGATGGAGTGGTTGTGGGACGGCGCCGTGCCCGCCAACCCGATGCTGGGCGACACCGCGATCGACCTCTGGCCGGACACCGTGCGCGATCCCGAAGTCGCCAGGGTGCCCGTGGTCCTGCGGCAGCGCCCGGTGCCGTTCGACCTGGATGTGCCGATGCCCGCGCTCGGCTCGGGCAAACCGTTGGTCTACCTCACGCTCGGCACGGTGCAGTTCGGTGCCACGGGGGTGCTGCGCGCGGCGATCGACGGGCTGGCCCGCCTCCCGGTCGACGTGCTGGTCGCCCTCGGGCCGGGCGATCCCGCGCAGCTGGGCGAGGTGCCGGAGTCCGTGCACGTGACCGGATTTGTGCCGCAGGCCAAGGTGCTCGAACGGGCGAGCCTCGTCGTGCACCACGGCGGCACCGGCACGGTGCTCGGGACGCTGGCGGCCGGGTTGCCGCAGCTCGTCCTGCCGCAGGGCGCCGACCAGTTCGTGAACGCGGACGTGCTGGCGGAGAAGGGTGCCGGGAGGAAGCTGGTGGGCGAGGAGATCACCGCGGACGCCGTCGCCGGCGCGGCGGGCCATCTGCTCGATGACCCGGCCGCGCGGAACGTCGCCGCGAAGGTGGCGGAGGAGATCGCGGGCCTGCCCGAGCCCGCTGCCGTCGTGGAGCAGCTGGAGAAGCTCACCTGACGGACGCGGGCGCGGGTTTCACGTCCGCCTGGGCCTCCAGGTGGTCGGGCAGCGACGCGCGGTAGATCGGCATCGCGGCGGCCGTGGTGATGATGGCGACGGCGACGAGGATCGCGAACATCTCCGGGGTGACGAGGCCGTAGGCGAGGCCGATGTTGATGAAGATGAGGATCATCAGGCCGCGGGCGTTCATCAGGCCGCCGACGGCGGAGGCGTAGCGCCACGAGTAGCCCTGCGCGCGGACGACCAGGCCGCAGCCGAGGTACTTGCCGGCGAACGCGGCCAGCATGATCACGGCGAGCGGGAACCACAGCCTGCCGCCCGCGCCGAAGCCGGAGACCTGGGTGTTGAGGCCGCTGAAGGCGAAGAACACCGGCAGCAGCAGGATCGAGTTGAGGTCGGTGAGCTTGGTTTCGAGCTCGTGCCGCACGACGGGGGACTTGGGCATCGCGAGGCCGGTGATGAAGCCGCCGAAGACGGAGAACACGCCGATGTAGTCGGTGAACCAGCCCGCCAGCAGCACGACGAGCAGGATGATCGCCATCATGTCGCGGCTGAGTTTGCCGTCGCGTTCGGCGCGTTCGCCGAGCTTGGCGAGCCATTTGCGGCCGACGGTGAGCATGAGGACGGCGAAGATCGCGGCGCCGATGATCGTGCGGAGTGCGCCGCCGGGGCTCCCGGAGGCGCCGACGGCGATGATCAGCGCGAGGAACGCCCAGGCGACCGCGTCGTCGATCGCGGCGGCGACGAGGGTGAGGCCGCCGATCGGGGTGTTCGCGATGCCGCGTTCCTGCAGAATCCTTGCCAGCATGGGGAAGGCGGTGATCGACAGCGCGCCGCCGACGAAGAGCATGAACACCCACAGGCTCGACCCGGCGGGGCTGAGCGAGTCGAAGAAGATCACGGCGGTGCCGGCGCCGAGCAGGAACGTCGGCACGATGCCGGACACGGCGAGCACGGATGCCCGGCGGGCGTTGGCGCCGGCGGTGAGGCTGTGGTCCAAAGAGGACCCGACGAGGAACATGTAGAAGGTGAGCCCGATCGTGCTGAGCACGTAGAGGGTGTTCTTGACGTCGGCGGGGAAGAGCTGGGCCTGGACGCCGGGTGCGACGGCACCGAACAGTGCCGGGCCGAGCAGGACGCCGGCGACCATCTCGCCGACCACCCTGGGCTGCCGGACCAGCATGGCGAGGCGCCCGCACAGGGTGGTCGCGACGAGCACCACCGCGAGCGCGGCGAAGACCTGCAACGCGAAGTGGATCTGGTTCACGGGATCTCCTGGGGTTGGTGCGTCTCGAAGTAGCGGCTCGCGAGCCGCAGCCGGTGGGCGTGCAGGACCATCGCGGTGCCGAGGACGAGCTGGACGACGCTGCGCCACACGTCTTCCCAGCGGTCGCGCATGCGCATCAGCGCGAGGCGTCCGTGCGGTATGGAACCGTCGCGGACGAGCAGGCACGGGCCGCGGCTCGGCAGTGACCTCGTGTGCGTCACCGATGAGTGCAGCGTGACGCGGCGCAGCACTTCTCTCGTCGCCGCGCGCATCGCGATGGGGGAGAGCCGCCATGCCGGGCAGGGTCGGTTGGCGGCGACGCCGAACGGGATGTGGTGGGCGGTGCGGGCGGAGGTGTGCTCCCAGCGGCCGGGGTCGAACTCGTGCGGGTTCTCGTAGCCGGTCGCGTGGTAGGCCGGGTAGTTGAAGCACAGCACCGATCCCGCGGGGAACGTCGTGTGCTCGTCGAGGGAGATGTCCGCGGTGGTGATGCGGTGGGCGATGCCGAACAGCGGGTAGAGCCGGAACGTCTCGTCCAGCACGTGGGCGAAGTACCTGTCGTCGTGAATCCGTTGTGCTGCTTCGGGGTGCTGGGCCAGCGCGAGCAGCAGGTGCGCCATCCCCTCGGACGTCTGCACGACGGCGGTGTTGAAGTAGGTGCCTTGGAGGTAGTGGACCTGTTCGGTGGGGGACAGGGTGTCGGGCAGGGGGTGCTGGACGTCGGCGAGCCGTGTTCGGAGGTAGCGGGTCAGGCGGGCGCGGCGGGCGGGATGGCGCAAACCCGTGCACTTCAACGAGGTCACGACGTCGTCGGCGTGTCCGACGATCAGGTCGCGGGCCGCGCGGGGGCACGGTTCGCCGAACACGAGCTCATAGAAGTACTCGGCCCAGATCGGCATCATCAGGTCGCGCAGCCGGACGTGGGTGACCGGTTTGGTGATCACCTCGTCCAGCACCTTGGCGGTGCACCTCGCCGCCGCGGCGGACAGCTGCTCGGCCGGCCCGGCGAGGAAGGTGCGGGTCGTGCGGGCCACGTCGTCGTAGCGGGGCCCGGCTTCCAGGTGTTCCTGGTGGACCTCGGGGCCGGGGGAGAGCCAGTACCAGAAGAGGTCCGAGAGCCCGGCGCCCTTGCTGCGGCCGTTCGCGGCGGGATGGCTGTAGAGCTCCTCGAACCGGTCGGGGCCGACCTGGTCGTTGGGGAACGTGATCGCGTTGTCGCCGTTGACCTTCTCGAACACCTTGGCGCGCAACGCGACCACCAGCCGGCTCAGCACCGGACCACGACCATGTCACGGCTGAGCCGCCCACCGCACATCGCGACGACGTGCTGGAACTCGTCGCGCAGCAGGTCCAGCACCCGGCGGACGCCGTTCGAGCCGTCCGCGGCGAGTCCCCAGAGCACCGGCCTGCCGATACCGGCCGCCGACGCACCCAGCGCGACCGCCAGCGCGACGTCGCCTCCACTGCGGACACCGCCGTCGAGCACGACCGGAATCCGTCCGGCGACGGCGTCGACCACCGCGGGCAACGCGTCCACCGCCGCGGGGACGAGGTCGAGCTGGCGGCCACCGTGGTTGGACACGAAGACCCCCGCCACCTCGTGCTCGACCGCCACCACGGCGTCGGCCGGGTGGAGGATTCCCTTCAACCACACGGGAAGCGACGTGATCGATCGCAGCCGGTCGATGTCGTCCCAGGTGAACGGCGCCATCTCGATGTCCCGCAGTCCGCCGGCTCCAGCGAGATCGCGCATGTTCTCCGCGGCCAGACCGGCGGGCAGCTCGTGGAAGCCGTGCTCGATGTCGCGGCGGTGCCTGCCGAACACCGGCGAGTCGACCGTGACCACCAGCGCGGTGCAGCCCGCCCGTTCCGCGCGCCGCACCAGTGCTTCGGTGACGTCGAAGCCTGGCTGCAGGTAGAGCTGGAACCACACCGGCCCGGTGGCGGCCGCCACGACGTCGGCGATCGGCACGGTCGCGGCCATGCTCGACACGAGCACGGTCCCGTCCAATGCCCGTGCCGTGGCCAGCTCACCGTCGGGATGGGCGAGCCGGTGGAACGCCGTGGGCGAGATCAACACCGGGAACCCGGCATCATCCTCCTTGCCTCGCAGCACTCTAGGCAGCAGGGCCAGGCGCCGGAACGCGGCCTCGTTCTCCGCGAGCACGACCTCGTCGCCGGCCCCGCCCGCGAAGAAGTCGTAGTGGACGGGGTCGAGCACCGCGCGTGCCTTGTCGTGCAGCTCCGCGAGCACGGGGTTCACCGCAGGTACTCCCGCAACGGTGCCTTGTGCACGGTTTCGCCGTCCCACTCGTTCTCGAGGTTCTCGGTGAGGTGGTGCTCGTCGACCAGCTCGCCGGCGCGGAACCGCCGGACCACCGGGTGCAGGTAGCGGCCGTCGAGCCCGCTGGTGTCGTCCTGCGAGGTCCGGCCGGCGGAGATGTCGAACGGGTTGACCTTGTCGTGGTCGGCGCCGTACTCCAGCGTCACCGTCAGGTAGGTCTCGACGTCGCCGAACTCGCCGCGCGCCACGGCTTCGTGCAGGTGCGCGACCGGTACCTCCTCGACGTACCGCACGGTTCCGTCCGGGCCGATCAGCACCGCGTCCGCCATGAACGCGAACAGCTGCCACAACGCGGAAGTGCGGTTGACCCGTTCGATGATCGCGTCGGTGACGGCTCCGGGGTCGATGTTCAGGCTCGGCCAGTCCACGCCGTGGTACCGCTGTTCCAGGATCCGGTGCAGTGCGCGCACCCCGTAGCGGAACCCGTGGATGAACCCGCTGGTGGACTTCTTGAAGTCGCGGGCCTGCGTGATCGTGCCCGCGAAGAACAGGTCCGGCACGTTCACCGACTCCCACGCCGCCGTCTGGTCGGGGAACCGCGAGTTGATCGTCAGCCGCGGCCTGCACTCCGGCGTGAAGATCGAGGCGTCGAACCGGAATCCGGTCGCGAGGATCACCCGGTCGTAGCGGATCTCCTTGATCACCTCGTTGACCCGTTGGAAGCTGACCTTCACGAGGTAGCCGTCGCCGTCGCGGCGGATGCCCGCGATGTGCCCGTCCAGCACGGCGTTCTGGGACTTGAGCTGGTAGGTGTCGAGGAAGTTGTTGTTCACGGCCCGCAGGTGGCCGACGAAGTGGGTCTGCCACGCCAGTTTCAGCGAACCGGGTCCGGCGACGTGGATGACCGACGCGGTCTCGACGAGGGCGTCGGCGGTCTCGAACGCCGAGTTGCCGCGCCCGACGATCAGCACCTTCTGGTTGACGAAGTCCGCGGGGTCGACGGAGACGTCGTAGTACGCCTCGGCGTGCTCGACGCCGTCGATCTCCGGCACGTACGGCTTGGACACGCCGGTCGCGACGATCACCCGCCGGGCCCGGTAGGTGACGCCGTGCCGGTCGCGCACCACGAAGTCGTCCGGCCTGCCGACCGACACGACTGTGGTGTCGTAGCGGATCGGCAGGTCGTTCTTCACCGCGAAGTCGCCGAGGTAGCGGACCATGTCGTCGGCGTGCGGGAAGTAGCGCGGGGTGTAGCCGGTGAACAAGAGCTCGGGATCGTCCGACAGCAACGAGTTCCAGTCGACGCGCAGGTTCAGCTCCGGGTCGTCCCAGCCCGTGTACACCTTGTTGATGGAGATCAGCTTGCGGTGCCGGGGGAAGCGGGTGAAGAACGTGCCCGCCGCCGCGCCGGACTCCAGCACGAGGTGGTCACGTCCCGCCTGCTTGAGCAGGTAGGACGCCTGCAGCCCCGCCGGACCCGCGCCGATCACGAGACACTCGGTCGAAACCTCGCTGGACACGACTTTCTCCTTCTACGCAGTCAACAGGCGCTTGTCTGGCTTGCCGCTGGGCGCGACAGGGGGTTCGGTGATCGCGGTGAGGCGCACGGGTGCGCAGGCCGCGCCCAGTCGTCCGGTCACGAGCTCGCGCAGCTCCTCCAGTTCGGGGACGCGGTCGCCGTGCGGCACGACGAAGGCGTGCACGGCCTCGCCCGTGTCGTCGTCGGGCACCGCGACCACGTAGGCCTCGGCAACGTCCGGGTGCTCGGCGATCACCTGCTCGATCGGGCCGACGTGGTGCAGGTTCGCGTTGACGATCACGACGTCCCTGGCGCGGCCGGTCAGGTGCAGGTAGCCGTCGGCGTCGAGGTGGCCGAGGTCGCGGGTGCGGACCCAGCCGCCGGCGAACACCTCGGCCGACTCCTCCGGGTTCCCCCAGTAGGCACTGGCCTGGGCGGGCGTGCGCACGTACAGCTCGCCGTCGCGGATCTCCACGTCCACCGGCGGTCTCCCGGCCGTGCCGGGCGGGTCGGACGGCGTGGCCATCGAGATCATGCCGGTCTCGGTCTGGCCGTACCCGTGGAACAGCACCGGTCCCAGCACGTCGAGGGCCTCGCGGTGCCGGTCGGTGGTGAGCGGTGAGCCGGAGACCAGAAGTGCGCGCAGCGTCGACAGGTCGGCGGGGGAGTGGCGCTGGGCGGCAACGAGTTTCGCCAGGCCGGGCACGGTGATCACGCGGGCGGTCGCGCGGTGGCGGGTGATCGCGTCCGCGGGGTTGTCGGCGACGACGACCGTGCCGCCCGCGGTGAGGGTCAGCACGGCGTACTCGAACATGACCTGGCTCGACAGCGATCCGAACACGAGATAGCGGTCGAGTCGTGAGGCCAGCTCCCGGATCGCGGGTGGCCAGGCGCCCGGACGCGCGGTCCAGGCGTTGGTCATCGCGGCGTAGGTCTGCGCGCACGCCTTGGGCATCCCGGTGCTGCCGCTGGTGTGGATCAGACGCGCGATGTCCTCGGGCCTGCCCTCACAACGCAGTGGTGCGGCTGGAGCCTCGACCAGCTTCCCGACGTCGGGATCACGGACGGTCAGCTTGATGTCGAGGCTGAGCAGGTGTTCGATCTGCGCCTCGGGCAACCCCGGTCGTACGCCCAGCACCCGCGTGCCTGCCAGGTGCGCCGCGATGATCGTCGCGAACGCCTCCGGGGTGACACCGAGCAGCAAGGCGACGCCGTCACCGGGGCCGAGACCGTTGGCGCGCAACCCGTTCGCGATCCGTGCGATCAGATCGAGCATCTCGCTACCGGTCACCACGCGGGTGCCGTGCTCGAACACCGGCCGGTCCGCGGCGGCGCCGAGCACGTCGAGCACCGCGCGCGGGAACGGCTCGGTGTCACGCGCCGGCAAGGCATTCCTTGACGAACACGACCAGCGGCTGCTGGTGCACGTCCGGCATGTCCCAGTGGTTCTCGAGGTTCTCCGCGAGGTGGTGGTTCGCGGTGAGCACGCCGTGGCGGTAGTAGCGCACCACCGGATGCAGGTAGCTCGCGTTCGCCGCGTTGACCGCGTCGTTCTCCGCCACCCGCGGCACGGTGATGTCGAACGGGTCCACGGTGTCGTGGTCCGGCCCGTACTCCAGCGTCGCGACGAACCGGTGCTCGGCCGGACCGAGCCCGCCGTCCGCGACGTAGGCGACCGGCACCTCCTCCTCGTACCGCGCGTCACCGCCGTCGACCGTGACGACGTCGCCGATCACCGCGAACTGCTGCCACAGGCACGAAGACGTGTTCACCCTCGCGATCACCGCGTCGCTGATCGCCTCGGGCGACAGCTCCACTTCCGCCGCTGGCCACGGGATGTCGTGGTGGCGGGCGTCGAGGACGCGGTGCAACGCGCGGGCGCCGTAGCGGAAGCCGTGGATGAACCCGCTGGTGGACTTCTTGAAGTCACGGGACTGCGTGATCGTGCCCGCGAAGTACAGGTTCGGCACGGTCACGGACTCGAATGCCGAGGTGAGCTCCGGGAACCGGTCCTTGATCACGAGCGCGGGGCGGCAGCTGTCGTCGAAGATCGAGGCGTCGAACCGGAACCCGGTGCACGCGATGATCCGGTCGTACTCCAGCTCGCGCAGCTTCTCGACCGTGCGGGCGTAGCGGAACTGGATCCGGAACCCGCCGTCCGGCCGCGGTTCGATGCGTTCGATCGTGCCGTCGATGACCGCGTTCTCGGACTTGAGCTGGTAGGTGTCGAGGAAGTTGTTGTTGACCGCCCGCAGGTGCCCCACGTAGTGCGTCTGCCAGGCCAGCTTCACCGAGTGCGGCCCGGCGACGTGGATGACGGCCGCGTGCTCGACGAGCGCGTCTGCGGTCTCGAAGCCCGAGTTGCCCTTGCCGATCACCAGCACCCGCTGGTCGGTGAACGACTCGGGATCGGTGTCGAACGTGTCGTAGCGCTCGGCGTGCTCGATGCCGGGGATCTCCGGCACGTAGAGCTGCGAGACCCCGGTGGCCATGACCAGGTGCTTCGCCCGCCAGCTCTGTCCACTGTGGTCGGTCACGGCGAACCCGTCGTCGTCGCGGGAGACCTGGGTGACGTCGATGTCGTAGTGGACCTGGAGGTTCGCCGCGAAGTCCCGGAAGTAGCGGACGATGTCGTCGGCGTCCGGGAAGTACTTCGGGCTGTAGCGGGTGAACAGCAGCTCCGGGTCGTCGGTCAGCAGCGAGTTCCAGTCCATCCGCATCCGCTGCTCCGGATCGGTGAACCCGGTGTGGACCTTGTTGATGGAGATGAGCTTGCGGTGCCGCGGGAAGCGGGTGAAGAACGTGCCTGCCCCGCTGCCGCGTTCGAGGACGGCGTAGTCGCGACCGTCCCGGTCCAGCAGTGCGGCGAGCTGCAAACCGGCCGGTCCCGCGCCGATGATCAGGTAGTCGTGCGCCATGCACCGGGAAGCTACCCAGCCGATCTCAGAACTTTCTGAGATCGGCCGCCTACCGTCCGTGCCGTGACAGCGACCGCTTCTGACACGTCCGTGGACCTCGGCGCCCCGCTGACCGCCGCGCATCTGCTCGGCGCCGCCTCACCGCTGCCGGTGCTCGTCGGCTCGGCCGTCCTGGACCGCGTCGAGCAGGGCCGCGCGTACCTGCGCACGGTGCTCGCCGACGACGAACGCCCGGTGTACGGCGCCAAGACCGGGTTCGGCGCCCTGGTGGGCTTCGCGGGCAGGTCCACCGAAGCCGACCAGTGCGACAACACCCTGGCACACCTCGGCGCCGGCCAGGGCCCCGACCTCCCCCTCGACATCGCCCGCGCCGCACTGCTCGTGCGGACGTGGTCGCTGGCCCAGGGCCTCTCCGGGGTGTCCGCGCACGTGGTCTCGGCACTCGCCGCGATGTTCGCCACGACCTTCGTCCCGGCGATCCCGCGCTACGGATCCGTTGGGGCGAGCGGAGATCTCATCCCGCTCGCGTACGCGGCGCAGGCCCTGCGCGGCCGAGGGCACGCCTACTTCGACGGGGTGCGGATGCCCGCTGCCGAAGCTCTCGCCGCGCCCGGACTGACGCCGCTGGACCTCGACGGCAGGGACGCGCTCGCTCTCGTCAACGGAACCTCGGTCACCACAGCGGCCACGGCCCTCGCACTCTCGTCCGTGCGGGCCTCGCACCGCGCGGTCGCGGATCTGACCTGCCTGCTCGTCGACGTCCTCGGCGCCGACCCGGGATTCCTCGACCCGCGCCTGATCACGGCGTTCGGGCACACAGGCGCCACCGACATCGCCGCACGGATGCGCGCGTTGCTGGACGGCGCGCAACCAAGCGGCGACCGCGCTTTGCAGGAGCCCTACAGCATCCGTTGTTCACCCCAGCTGCTCGGCGCGGCCGAGGACGCGTTGCGCTACGTCGACGGCGTGGTCGCCGCGGACCTCGGCGGCGTCAGCGACAACCCGTTGTTCTTCCCGGACGACGACCTCGTCGCCCACGGCGGCAACTTCTTCGGCCAGCCGGCCGCGTTCGCCGCCGACATGCTCGCCATGGTCACGGCCTCGATCGGCAACCTGGCGGAACGCCAGCTGGACCTGCTGGTCGACCCGTCCCGCAACACCGGCCTGGCACCGATGCTCGCCGCCGGTCCCGGTCGGCAACACGGCCTGCAGGGCGTGCAGCTGGCGACCACCGCCTTCATCGCGGAGATCCGTCGCAACGTGCTGCCCGCCAGCACCCAGAGCCTGTCGACCAACCTGCGCAACCAGGACGTCGTCCCGTTCGGCACGCAGGCCGCGTTGCGCGCCTACGACCTCGCTGAGCTGTTGCGGTTGCTGTGCGGCTCGCTGGCCTTGGGGCTGCGCCAGGCCGTGCACGTGGGTGGGAGGAGGCCGACGGCGCCGCGCTGTGCGGCGTTGCTGGACGCCCTCGCCGACGCCATCGCGCCGGTGGATCCGGACCGGCCGCTCGACGTCGATGTGCGGGTGGCGGCGCACGTGGTCACCGGGCGGGCGTGGTGACGGGTGGTCCGCGGTTCGCCGCGTGTCTCGTGCCGCACGCGGAGCCCGGCCCCAGCGCCAGTTCACGAGCAGGCTGAGGTGATCCTTTCCCGCAACGCCGCCGACGTCCGCCCCGCCACCGGCAGCCTCACCGTGAACCGCGCACCTCGCCCGGGCTGCCCGTCCGCCTCCACCGTCCCGCCGTGCCCGGCCACGATCTCCCGCACCAGCGCGAGCCCCAGCCCGAACCGCTTCTCCCCGTGCCCCCGGTGGAACCGGTCGAACAGCCGCTGCGCCTCACCGGGCTCGAACCCCTCACCGGTGTCGGACACCACCAGTTCCACGTGCCCGCCGTCCACCCCCGCCCGCACCGAGATCCGTCCACCCTCCGGTGTGTGCCGCACCGCGTTCGCCAGCAGCTGGTCCACCGCCCGCCGCAACGCCGTCTCGACCCCGTCGACCACCAGCGGGCTGCCGCCGACCTCCACCGTCAACGCGATCCGCCGCTGCGCCGCCCGTTCGGTCTCCCCGGCGACCGCCGACGCGGCGACCTCGGCGAGGTCCACGGGCGTACCGTCGAGCCCGCGATTGAGCTGCGCGGACAGCAGCAGGTCGTCCACCACATCGGCCAGCCCGCGGATCGACCTGGCCAGCGCGTCGAGGTCGTCCCGGTGCCGATCGGGCAAATCCGCGGCGGCCGACAACAGCTGCGCTCGCAGATGCGCCCGCGCGATCGGCGTGCGCAGCTCGTGGCTCGCGTCCGTGACGAACCGGCGCTGCCGCGCCAGGGCGTCGGCCAGCGGCCCGAGCGTGCGGCGGCCGATGCCGAAACCGATGAGGGCCGCCACGAGCAGACCGGCGATCAGCGCGATGCCCAGCGCCTGCAGCAGGTGCGTGCGGTCGGAGAGCTGGTACCGCAGGTCGAACACCGACTGCACCGTGGTGCCGTTGGCGCCGGGCGAGGTCAGCACCATGTACTCCGTGCCGTTCGCGGACACGTCCCGTTCGACGGCCGCGCCGGTCGAGCGAACCGCGTCGAGATCACCGCGCACCGGGAAGCCGTCGGGAACCGGCAGCGTCCCCAGGTCGAGCGCCCCGTTGTCGAGCACGAACACCCAGGCGCACCGGGGCGCGACGCCGGGCACGCCGAACCGGGCGTTGTACCGCAGCTCGCGCGTCACCTGGGTTTCCTGCGCGTGCACCATGACGACGTACGCGATCGCGCCGACGAACGCGATCATCACCGTGATCGCCAGCCCCGCCAGCACGCTGACCCGCCACCGCGCCCGCCGCACCTCCGCGCGCTCCGCCTCGACCCACGACGCCCTCACAAAGCCCCCAACCGGTAGCCGACCCCCTGGACCGTGCGCACGACCGACCGCCCGACCTTCGTCCGCAGATAGTGCACATAGGTGTCCACAATGGACTGTGAAGGCGCGTCGTGGAACACCGTGCGCCGCAACGACGCCCGCGTGTGCACCGTCTCCGGATGGGTCGCCAGTACTCGCAGCAGCCCGAACTCCCGCTCGGTCAGCGGCACCCGTTCACCGTCGGGCAGCACGACCCGGTGCTGCTCGAGCTCGAGTCGACCGGCGCCGATCCGCAGCACCGCGGCGAGCTCCGCCGCCCGCCGGCCCAGCGCCCGCAGCCGCGCGGTCAGCTCGCCCAGGTCGAACGGTTTCGTCAGGTAGTCGTCCGCGCCGGCGTCGAGCCCGTCGATGCGATCCCGCACGGTCCCCATCGCCGTGAGGATCATGACCTGCGTGCGCACCGACCGGGAACGCAGCCGGGACAACAGGTCCAGCCCGTCCAGCGCGGGCAGCCCGCGGTCGATCACCACCACGTCGTACGGCCGGGTGAGCGCGAGATGCAGCCCGCGCTGCCCGTCCAGCGCGATGTCCACGCCGTGTCCCTCGCCGCGCAACACGGCGGCGAGCAACTCCACCAGCTCTCTGTCGTCCTCCACGAGCAGCAGCCGCACGCCACGAAGAATCCCACGCACACAGGGACTCCGACCAGGTCGCCAACGCAGTGCGAACAGCAACCTCTCGCCGTTCACGGATGTAACCGAACTGCTCAGTCCGGCTCTCCGCGGCCGTTCATGCCCCCGCACCCCGGCAGGACCGGCATTTCAACGATAAACAGCTGACTCCCGCACCACGCCGACCTGCGATCGGACGCTTCCTGTGAACGCGGCAACCACCCATCGCCACGTCTCCGCCGCCCCACCCCCGGCACCCGCCGGCGCCGTTCGTCTAGGTCCAGGCCGGTGCCACCGCGGACGCCGTGAAATGGCCACCGACCCACCCGGCGGTCGCGACGGCGCGCAGCCCGTCGTCGCCCTCGGTGAGCCTGCCGTGCGGGCCGAGCACGTCCACGTCGCTGCCGTCGTGCCACCGCACCGGCAGCCGGTTGTGCCGCTCGAGCAGACCGGCGAGCCTCCCGGTCAGCTTCGCCCTGCCGATGTGCACCCACCGGCTCGGGAACAGCTCCAGCAGCTCGATCGTCGCCGGGCTGATCTCCGGCACGACCGTGATGCCGTGGTCGAGGCCGTACTCCACGACCTCGCGGATGTGGTCGGGATCGCCCTCGGGGAACACATGCAGCACGTTGAGCTTGTAGGCGGCCATCTGGTCGATGGCCTTGCGCATCTCCGCGGGCGGCAGCAGCGGGCTCGTGACACCACGCCAGGCGAACGCGGGGGAGTCCTGCACGTCGGCCGCGCGGACCGTGCCGTCACGCGTCATCAGCTGACGGAACGACTGCACGCCGTGACGCAGACCGGCCTGGGTGCCCGCCCGGAGCATCACCGCGTGGTTGCTGACCAGCAACGCGTACCCCTCGGGGCCGAGCCCGCGCATCGCCGGGTCGTGGGTCACCATCAGCATGCCGTCGGGCGACTCGGCGAGCAGGTAGCCGGTCTGGCGGAAGATGTGCTCGCGCAGCAACGCCGCCGCGGTGCGGGCCTGCCCGGTCACGCGGACGGCCACGTCTTCAGTCAGGGGGAACGCGCCCGTGCGACGGGGTGCGCTCGCAGGCATGGGAACGATCACCGGATTCCTCTCCAGCGGAAAAACGCGGCACGGCGTGCGCCAGTTCCCGTTGTAGCAGGTTTACCCGGAGATTGGTCCAGACCTCCCAGTGATCGGGAACACGATCAGGCGATGGTGATCGACTCGATCGTGGCGTCGGCCAGCGGCGTCGCGGTCTCCGCGTACTGCCGGGCGAGCGACTGGAAGAGCTGTTCGGCCTCGATCGCGGGCCATCCGGCGTCGAGCAGCTCGGCCGGCAGGTGCGGGTCCTGCCGCACCAGCTCCAGCCAGTCGGAGTGCAGGACGAGCTGACGCGCGAGGTCGTCCGGCAGCGCCTTCAGCGGCGCCGGGCCGCCCCAGCGCGCGAGGAAGTCCTGGTAGCGGGCGGCGATCGCGGCCGTGTCGAACGCCCGGTGCGCCAGATCCGCGGCCTCGGTCGGCTTGGCGTGCTGCGCGGTGAACACCGTGACGTGCTGGGTCAGGCCCAGGTCCTCGATCATCCCGGCGACCTCGCGGGACCCCGGCGCGATCCACAGGCCGTTCTGCACCGGCCCGAAACCCGCCCACAGCAGCTGCGAGCGCAGGTCGTGCCGCTCGCTGCGGCGGCTCTCCGGCAGCGAGAAGCCGATCAGCGTCCACGTGCCGTCCCAGTCGTTGTTCAGCGCCCCGGTCTGCCAGATGCGCCGCTCGCCGTCCTGCAGCACGTCGGACGCGCGGGGGGTCAGTCCGAAGTAGACCTTGCGGCCGTTGCGGTGCTTGGTGAGCAGGCCGCGGGTGGTCATCCGGGCGAGCGTCGACCGCACCGCCTCCTCGGAGACGTCCACGCGGGCGAACACGTCGATCACGCTGCCCGAGTACACGGCGATGTCGCGGCCGAACACGTACAGGCCGAGGAAGTTGAGCATCAGCGACTGCGGAGTCACGCTGTCACGATACATGTTGGGCAGAATCTAGACGAGCGTCACGAATATGCCTTACGTTGGTGTGGCCACCCAACGAGAGGACGAAGTCGGATGGATCTGTCGGGAAAGGTCGCGATCGTCACCGGTAGCGGCCGCGGTCTGGGCCGTGCTTACGCGGAGGCCTTGGCGCGCAACGGGGCCAAGGTCGTGGTGAACGACGTGGACGCCGCCGCCGAGGAGGTCGCCGCGAGCATCGGCGGCAAGGCCGTCATCGCACCGGTCGGGTCCACCGAGACCGCCCAGCTGCTCGTCGACACCGCCGTCGAGGAGTTCGGCCGGCTCGACGTGCTCGTCACGAACGCGGGCATCCTGCGCGACCGCGTGCTGTGGAAGATGAGCGACGACGACTTCGACGCCGTGATCAACGTGCACCTGCGCGGCACCTTCACCTGCGCCCGCGCGGCCGCGGTCAGGATGCGCGAGCAGGGCACCGGCGGCAGCCTCGTGCTGATCTCCTCGCCCGCGGGCCAGCGCGGCAACTTCGGCCAGACCAACTACTCCGCCGCGAAGGCGGGCATCGCCGCCATGGCCCGCACCTGGGCACTCGAACTGGCGAAGGCGAACATCGACGTCAACGCCGTCGTCCCGGTCGCCGCCACCGAGATGACCAGGACGATTCCCGCGTTCGCCCCGCTGATCGAGGAGTCCGAGCGCACCGGCGCGCCACTGCCCGCCTGGGTGCGCCGCGGCGAGGGCCTGGGCAGCGTCGAGGACGTCACCGGCCTCATCGTCTACCTCGCCTCGGACGCCTCGAAGGGCGTCACCGGGCAGGCCATCGGCATCGGCGGCGACCGGCTCGCGCTGTGGTCGCACCCCGCCGAGAAGCAGGTCGAGTTCGCCGACGGCGGCTGGAGCGCCGAGGAGATCGCGCAGAAGCTGCCCAGCTTCGCGCCCGAGACCTACGGCATCCCCGCGCCGGTAGCGCCATGAACCTTGCCAAAATGAACGTCGACGACCTCACCGCGATCGACGTCCACACCCACGCCGAGATCTCCTGCGACGGCCACAGCTCGCTCAGTCCGGAGCTGATGGAGGCCTCCGCCAAGTACTTCAAGGCAGGCCACCGCCAGCCCACGATCGCCGAAACGGCGGCCATCTACCGCGAACGCAACATGGCCGCGGTGATCTTCACCGTCGACGCGGAGTACGCCACCGGGCACCCCCGCATCAGCAACGAGGAGATCGCCGAACAGTGCGCCGAGCACTCGGACGTGCTGATCCCGTTCGCGAGCGTCGACCCGTGGAAGGGCCGCGCCGCCGTCAGGGAAGCCCGCAGGCTCGTCGAGGGGCACGGCGTGCGCGGCTTCAAGTTCCACCCGAGCCTGCAGGACTTCTCGCCGGACGACAGGATGGCCTACCCGCTCTACGAGGCGATCGAGGAGCTCGGCGTGCCCGCGCTGTTCCACAGTGGACAGACCGGCATCGGTGCCGGCGTGCCCGGTGGCGGCGGGATCCGGCTCAAGCACTCCAACCCCATGCTCGTCGACGACGTGGCCGTCGACTTCCCCTACCTCAAGATCGTGCTGGCCCACCCGTCGTTCCCCTGGCAGGACGAGGCGCTCGCGGTCGCCACGCACAAACCGTTCGTGTACATCGACCTCTCCGGCTGGTCACCGAAGTACTTCCCGCCGCAGCTCGTCCGCTACGCCAACACCGTGCTGCAGGACAAGGTGCTCTTCGGCTCCGACCACCCGGTGATCACCCCGGACCGCTGGCTCAAGGACTTCGCCGCCATCGACGTCAAGGACGAGGTCCGTCCCAAGATCCTCAAGCACAACGCCGCCCGCCTGCTCGGACTCGTCAAGGAGAACGCATGACCACGACCGTCAACGGAATCGAAGAGCTCAAAGCACTGGCGGGCGCCGACCTCGGCTACACCGACTGGTTGCAGATCGACCAGAACCGGGTCAACACCTTCGCCGACGCCACCGACGACCACCAGTGGATCCACACCGACCCCGAACGTGCGGCCGCCGGACCGTTCAAGGGCACCATCGCCCACGGCTACCTCACGCTCGCCCTGCTCATCCCGCTGATGACCGAACTGCTCGACGTCTCCGGCGTGCGCATGAGCATCAACTACGGCCTGGAGAAGGTGCGCTTTCCCGCTCCGGTACCGGTCGGCGCCAAGATCCGGCTCAAGGGCCAGGTCGCGTCCGTCGAGGACGTCAAGGGCGACGGCGTTCAGGTGACCGTGGACTTCACGGTCGAGATCGAGGGCACGGACAAGCCCGCGTGCGTCGCGCGGGGCATCTACCGCCACTACGCGTGAGGTGAAACCATGGCGTCAACAACGCAGTTACGCCGAGCCGTCACATCCAGCTTCCTCGGCAGCGTCATCGAGTACTACGACTTCCTGCTCTACGCCACCGCCTCCGCGGTGGTGTTCAACAAGGTCTTCTTCTCCTCGCTCGACCCGCTGGTAGGCACGATCGCGAGCTTCGGCACGTTCGCGACCGGCTACCTCGCCCGCCCGCTCGGCGGTGTCCTCTTCGGACACTTCGGCGACCTGCTGGGCCGCAAGAAGATGCTCGTGCTCACCATGAGCCTGATGGGTGTGGCGAGCTTCCTGATCGGACTGCTGCCCACCTACGCCCAGGTCGGCTGGCTCGCCCCGGCAGGGCTCGTGCTGCTGCGCGTCGTGCAGGGTATCTCCGTCGGCGGCGAGTGGGGCGGCGCGGTGCTGATGTCCGCCGAACACGCCACCTCCCGGCGCGGGCTCTGGGCGAGCTTCACCAACGCCGGCGCGCCCTGCGGCATGGTGCTGTCCACCGCCGCGCTCACCGGCACGGCCGCGCTGGTGGGGGAGCAGGCGTTCCTGCAGTGGGGCTGGCGGGTGCCGTTCCTGCTCAGCCTGGTGCTGCTGGCCGTCGGCCTGTTCGTCCGGATGAAGGTCGAGGAGACCCCGGTGTTCCAGGCCGAGAGGAAGCGCACCTCCGCACCGTTGATGGACGTGCTGCGCCACCACCCGCGCACGCTGCTGCTCGGTGTCGGCGTCGGCCTATCGGCGTTCGTCGCCCAGTCCACGCTCACCACGTTCATCCTCGCGTACGGAGTGCATGCCGGGACCCCCAGGCAGTCGATCCTCAACGCCCTCACCCTGTCCTCCGCGCTCGCCGTGATCGGCATCCTGGCCTGGTCGGCCGCGTCGGACCGGCTCGGCCGGCGGCCCGTCGTCCTCGCCGGCGCCGTGCTGATGGCGGCCTTCGGGTTCGCGCTGTTCCCGTTGGTGGACAACGGACTCATCGTGCTCGCCCTGGTCGTCGGCCAGGCCGTCCTGCACCCCATGATGTACGGCCCGCTGGCCGCCCTGTACAGCGAGCTGTTCTCCACCGGCAGCCGCTACACAGGTGCCTCGCTGGGCTACCAGCTCGCCGGGCTCGGCGCCGGCCTCGCACCACTGCTGTTCGCCCAGGTCCAGGCCTCGGCAGGGACCACGGCCATCTCGTTCATCCTCGCGGCGTTCTGCCTGCTGACCGTGCTGTGCACGCTCGCACTCCGGGAGACCAGCCGCACCAGCCTGACAGGAGACCTGAGTGCGGAACGCGGGACTGGGCAGCTGGCCGGCTCGCCGGGCACGGATGTCGCCCCGGCGTGAGGCGTTCACGTTCGAAGGTGCGTCGACCACCTACGAGGAGGTGGCTCGGCGCACCACGAAACTCGCGCGACGGCTGGAAGAGCTCGGTGTGCGGCACGGCGACCGGGTCGCCTACCTCGGCCCCAACCACCCGTCGTTCGCCGAGACGATGTTCGCCACGCACCTGCTCGGAGCGATCTTCGTCCCGCTGAACTTCCGGCTCACCACCGCCGAGATCGACTACCAGCTCGCCGACTGCGGCGCGCGCGTCCTGGTCCACGCGCCGCAGTTCCGGTCCGACCACCCGTCGACCGTCTCGCTCGACGACTACGAAACGTGGCTGGAGGGCGGCTCCGAGGAGCCGCTCGACGTGCCGGTGTCCATTGAGGACAGTGCCCTGATCCTGTACACCTCCGGCACCACCGGCAGGCCCAAGGGCGCCGTCCTCAGCCACGCCAACCTGCTGTGGAACACCTTCAACCTGATGATCGGCGTCGACATCGCCGCCGACGAGGTCGCGCTGGTCGCGGCGCCGCTGTTCCACGTGGCGGCGCTGACCCAGACGCTGCTGCCCACCTTCATCAAGGGCGGCCGCAGCGTGATCACCCCGCGCTGGGACGTCACGGCGTGCCTGGAGCTGATCGAGTGGGAACAGGTGACGTGGATGTTCGGCGTCGCCACGATGTACGCCGACCTCGCGGCCTCCCCGCGGTGGCCGACCGCGGACCTCGCCTCGTTGCGGGTGCTGCTGTGCGGAGGCTCCGCGGTGCCGGACTCGGTCATCCGCACCTACCAGGACCGGGGCCTGGTGTTCTGCCAGGGCTACGGCCTGACCGAGACCGCGCCGGGAGCGACGTTCCTGGAAGCGGCCGACAGCGTGCGCAAGGCCGGTTCCGCCGGCGTGGCGGTGTTCTTCGCCGACGTCCGGCTGGCCGACACGGGTGAGATCGAGGTGCAGGGCCCGAACGTCACGCCCGGCTACTGGAACGACCCGGTCGCCACCGCGAACGCGTTCACCGAGGACGGCTGGTTCCGCACCGGCGACGTCGGGCGGCTCGACGACGAGGGCTACTTCTACGTCGTCGACCGGGTGAAGGACATGTTCATCTCGGGCGGGGAGAACGTGTACCCGGCCGAGGTGGAGAACGCGATCTCCGACCACCCCGACGTCGCCGAGGTCGCCGTCGTCGGGGTGCCCGACACGCGGTGGGGCGAGGTGGGCCGCGCCTTCGTCCGGCCGCGGTCGGGCGCACTGGTCGACGCGGCGGTGTTGCGCGACTTCCTGTTGCCGCGCCTGGCGAAGTACAAGATCCCCGTGCACGTCGACGTCGTCGCCGAACTGCCGCGCACCGGCTCGGGCAAGGTGCTCAAACCCGCCCTGCGCCGGCTGCCGCTGCCGTGACCGGGAGGCGCACGGTGAACGTGGTGCCCCGCCCCGGCGTGCTCGTCACGCCGACCGCACCACCGTGCGCCTCCACCAGCTTCCGCACGATCGCGAGCCCCAGCCCGCTGCCGCCGGTGCTGCGGGCCCGCGACTTGTCCGCCCGCCAGAACCTGTCGAACACGTGCGGCAGGTCCTCCGCGGCGATGCCGGACCCGGTGTCCGCCACGGAGATCACCACATCGGACCCGTCCGCGACCGCGCCGACCGTCACCGACCCACCGGACGGCACGTACCGCAGCGCGTTCGAGACGAGGTTGTCGAGAATCTGCCGCAACCGCAACGCGTCCGCCTCGACCGTGAGCTCCTCCGCCGACACCACGAGCGCGATCCCCGCCTGCGCTGCCCGTGCCTCCTGCGCTGCCCTGACCTGCTCGACCGCGGCCGCGACGGGCACCGGCTCGATCGTCAGCCGCAACGACCCTGCCTCGGCGATCGCGAGGTCCTGGAGGTCGTCCACCACGTGTTGCAACACCAGAGCCTCCTTGAGCAGCAACGTGATCAGGGCAGGGTCGAGATCGCTCACCCCGTCCTCGGCCGCCTCCAGCCACCCGCGGATGTTGCTCAACGGCGTGCGCAGCTCGTGCGCCACATCGCTCACCATCGCCTTGCGCGCCTGCTCCAGCTGCGTCCTGGACTCGACCATCGTGTTGAACGCCCTGGTCAGGCCCGCGATCTCGTCCTGCCCGCGCACGGGAACCGGCGGAATGTCGCTGCCACCCGACATGTGCTGAGCGGCAGCGGTCAACGCCCGCAACGGCCGCGTGATCCGCGCGCCCGCGAACGCCGCCACCCCGACGGCGGCCAGCAGCACCGCGGCCGCCACACCCACGATCTGCCAGCCGTTGCCCGACAACGAGATCGCCGCGGTCGGCCGGCCCGTGCGGTTCGTCAGGTACAGCAGCACCGGCGGCGCCACATACGGCGTGAGCTGCTCCTTGCGCGAAGCGGCGACGCACGCCGCGACGGCGGGCTCGTCCGGTGGCGGCACACCACTGGACTGCTTGCGCGCCGGCGTGTAGTCGGGATCCAGGTCGACCGGCGGCAACGACCTGCGCGCCAGACAGGCGTTGACCAGGTCCTCCAGATCGAGCAACGCGTAGAAGTCGGCCGCGGTGTCGAACGGCAGCTCCTTGTCCCGGCAGTCCGGCCCGGTCCGCTCCTTCTTGACCATCCGCAGGCAGAACAACGTCCCCGTGCGGTCCTCGCGCTCGCGGAAGTCGATCGGCGTGCGGAACGGCCCCAGCACCCGCTTGTCGATCCGGTCAGCGGGCGCGTCCGGCACCAGCACCGGGTCGACGGCCAGCGCGTCCACCACGGCGGCGGCCGTCGCGGGCAGCTGACCGCCGTCCCCGCCCTGGTCGGCGACGGTCTGCCCGTCCTTGGTGACCAGCACGATCCGGCGGTTCGGACTGTCGTCCGCCAGCGACCTGATCACAACGTCCACATCGGACCAGTCGCGGTTCGCGGTGGCGTACTGCAACAGCGCGGCGTAGATCCGGTTGTCCGCCGCCAGCTCCCTGCCCTGCTCGCGCGCGATCGACGCCTGGGTCAGCCGGGTGGCGAGCCACGCCGTCGCGGCGATCGAGCACACCGCGATCAGCACCACGACCACGAGCAGGCGGGTGAAGACGCTACGGCGCATCAGCACGTCCGGCGGTGAGCTTGTAGCCGATGCCGTACACGGTGACCAGGTGCTCCGGCGTGCGCGAGTCAGTCTCGATCTTGCGGCGCAGGTTCTTCACATGCGTGTCGATCGTCCGCGCGGTGAGGTAGCTGTCGAACCCGTGCATGCGGGCCAGCAGCTGCTCGCGCGTGAACACCCGGTTCACCTCGGACGCGAGCACCTCCAGCAACCCGAACTCGCCGGGCGTGCACTCGACCGGCGCACCCCGCACCGTCACCTCATGCCGCACCGGGTCCACCACGATCGGACCCACCCGCAACAACGGCGCCGGCCGCGCGGCCGGCCGCCGCCGCAGCAACGTCCGCACGCGCGCCACGAGCTCACGCGGGCTGAACGGCTTGGTCATGTAGTCGTCCGCGCCGAGACCCAGCCCGTGCAGCAGGTCGTCCTCAGTGGACCGCGCGGTGAGCATGAGCACCAGCACGCCGGATTCGTCCTTGCCGGCCCGCAAAGCCCGGCAGACGTCCAGGCCGCCCAGTCCGGGCAGCATCAGGTCCAGCACGACGAGCTGGGGCTGCTGGGCGCGGACGACCTCGAGCGCCTCCCGTCCGTCGTGGACGACGACAACGCGGTGGTGGTCCTGCTCGAGGTAACGGCGGACCAGCTCGGCCTGGTTCTCGTCGTCCTCCGCGACCAGGATGAGAGCGCTCACGGGCCGAGGATACGGACGCCCTCGCGGCGATCACCGGTTCGTCACAGGATCCTCACAAGTGCCGATCAAGATCCACGGCATGCGCAAGACCGTTATCGCGGCGGCCGCGGTGCTCGTCGTGGTCGTCATCGCCGCCGTGCTCCTGGTCCGCGGCCGGCCCGACGAACCCGCCGCAGCCCCGCCACCGGCGCCGAAGACCACGACCGTGCGGAAAGGAGACCTCACGAACACCCGCGTCCTGCAGGGCGACCTCGGCTTCGGCACGGCCAGGCCGGTCAAAGGGGGCACGGGCACGGTCACGAAGCTGCCGGCGGTCGGTCAGGTCACCGAACTGGGCAAGGAACTGTACCGCGTCGACGACCAGCCGGTAGTGGTGTTCATCGGCGCCACCCCGCTGTTCCGTCCGCTCGATGCGCCGGGCCTCAAGGGCTCCGACGTCGCCGTGCTGATCGAGAACCTCGCCGCCCTCGGCTACCAGGTCGGCACCCGCCCGCGTGACCCCTCGAAGGCCGAGCTCACGCCGGCCGTCGTCGACGCACTCAAGCGGTGGCAGAAGGCGCAGGGGGCCGAGCAGACCGGCGTCCTGCAGCCCGGCCGCGTGCTCGTCGTGGACCGCCCGATGCGTGTGCAGTCGGTGAAAGCCCAGCTGGGCGTCCCGGCGGCCGAGGAGCTCTTCGAGATCACGCCGACCACCCGCCTGATCACCCTGCAGGTGCCGGCCTCGGAACTGGGCGCGGTCAAGGCCTCGATGCCGGTCACGATCGTCCGCCCGGATACGCGCGAGGTGCCCGGAAAGGTCAGTTCCGTGACGAACACGCCTGCCGCGGAGAACGGCGGCGGTCCCCGGGTCAGCGTCGTGATCACGCCCGACAACCCCGCCGACGTCGCTGACCTCGACATCGCGCCGGTGCGGCTGAAGTTCACGACCGAGAGCCGAACCGGCGTGCTCACCGTGCCGTTGGCTGCTTTGGTGGCGCTGAAGGAGGGCGGTTACGCGGTGCAGCTGCCTTCCGGTGCGTTGAAAGCCGTGCAGACCGGCCTGTACTCGCAGGACAAGGTCGAGATCTCCGGTGACGGCATCACCGACGGCCTCGAAGTGGTGACGGCCGAGTGACCCCGGTGCTCGCGTTGCGCTCGGTCTCGAAGCACTACCCCGGCGGCGTGAAGGCGTTGGATTGCGTCTCGCTGCAGGTTCGTCCGGGGGAGTTGCTCGCCATCGTCGGCCCGTCCGGCTCGGGCAAGTCCACCCTGCTGCACCTAGTCGGCACTTTGGACCTGCCGTCGTCCGGCACGGTGGAGATCGACGGCCTGGACGTCTCGTCGCTCCCGGACCGCAAGCTGTCGGCGTTGCGGGGGAGCCGGCTGGGGTTCGTGTTCCAGCAGTTCCACCTCTCCGACGGGCTGACCGCGGTCGAGAACGTCGCCACCGGCCTGCTGTACGCGGGCGTGCGGCGGCGCGACCGGCACGCGCTGGCCGTGTCGGCACTGGAACGCGTCGGGCTCGGGCACCGCGTCGACCACCGGCCGCAACAGCTCTCCGGCGGTGAACGGCAGCGCGTCGCCATCGCTCGTGCGGTGGTGAACAACCCGTCGCTGGTGCTGGCCGACGAACCCACCGGTGCGCTCGACACCGCCAACGGACTCGCGGTGCTGGAGCTGTTGCGGGAGTTGAACCGGCAGGGGACGACCATCGCGTTGATCACCCATGATCGGGACATCGCCGCGTCGTTGCCGCGCCGGGTGGAACTGCGGGACGGGCGGATCGTCGCGGACACCGGCGGCCCCGCCGAACGGACAGTGGTCACGGGGAGCGTGTTATGACTCGCCTCTCCCCGGCCGACCTGCTGTCCCTGGGCTCCCTCGGCCTGCGCACCCGCAGACTCCGCGCCGCCCTCTCCGCCCTCGGCATCGCCCTGGGCATAGCCACCGTCATCGTCGTCACCGGCATCCCGGCCTCCAGCCAGCAAGCCCTGCTGGACGAACTCACCGCCCTGGGCACCAACCTGCTGCGAGCCCAACCCACCCAGCGCAACGAGAACCCGGTCCTCCTCCCCGAGTCCTCCGTGGCGATGGTCCAGCGAATCGGCCCGGTCACCGCCGCCGCAGCCGTCGCCAACACCCACACCCGAGTCCGCCGCAACGACCTGCTCGACCCCGGCCACAGCTCCGACATCACCGTCCTCGCCGCCAGCCCGAACGTCCTGGACACGGTCAACGGTCACATCCAGACCGGCGAGTTCCTCCGACGCCCGAACTTCCCGGAGGTCGTGCTCGGCAACGTCGCCGCGACCAGGCTCGGCCTCCAGGACATCCGCGAGCAGCCCGCGGTGTTCGTCAAAGACAAGTGGTTCACCGTGGTCGGCGTCCTGGCGCCGAACCCGCTCGCCCCCGAGCTGGAACGCGCGGTCCTGGTCGGCTGGGAGGCCGCCCGCACCCACCTCGGCTTCGACGGCCACCCGACGGTCGTCTACGTGAAGGCACGCGAGGAGTCCATCGAGGACGTTCGCGCGGTCCTGCCTGCCACGTTGTACGGCGAGATCCCCGGTATGGTGCAGGTCAGCCGCCCGTCCGACGCCCTGGCCGCCAAGCGCGCCACGCAGAACTCCTACAGCGCGCTGTTCCTGGGCCTGGCAGGCGTGGCGGTCCTCATCGGCGGCGTCGGCGTGGCCAACACGATGGTGATCTCCGTGCTGGAACGGCGCAGCGAGATCGGCCTCAGACGAGCCCTCGGCGCCACCAAGGGCCACATCCGCGCCCAGTTCCTGACCGAGGCGGTGCTGCTCTCCGGCCTCGGCGGCCTGGCGGGCACCGCGCTCGGCACCGCGGGCGTCGCCGGCTACGCCACGCTGCACCGCTGGCCGTTCGTCATCCCCCTGCCGGTGCTCGCCGCAGGCGTGCTGGCCGCGTTCGTCGTCGGCGCCGCCGCAGGTCTCTACCCCTCCATCCGCGCCGCCCGGCTCACCCCGACCCAGGCGCTCTCCGCGTGACGAAAGGAAAGAAATGAAGGCCCCACTGGCCGCGCTGCTTTTCCTGCTGGCCGCCTGCAGTCCGCCGCCCGCGCAACCGGGCGTCGCCTCGATCTCGACGCCGAACAGCAGCGCCGCCCCGACGTCCGCGGCGCAGGAACAGCGGCCCCGCGAACGCCTCGACATGACGCCGGAGGACATCGACGCCCTGTACGCCGCGTACGACCGGTGCCTGGGCCAGTTCGGGATGGACAAGCAGAGCCAGGTCGCGGCCCGCCAGGCCGGCACGGTGCCGCCCAAGGCAGAGGAGGACAAGGCGCTCAAGGCCTGCGAGTCGAAGGACCCGCTGCCCCCGTGGGAGAAGGACGTCAACAACCCGGAGGCCGTCGACTTCGCCAACCGCGTCGTGCAGTGCCTGCGCGGCAAGGGCGTTCGTTACGTCGAGGTGCACAACGAACCCGGCGCCGAGCAGGTCTCCTACGCGTTCGGCGGCCCCAACAACGACGCCGCGTCGATCACGCTCGGCCTGGAGCACGCGAAGGAGTGCGAGATCGAGGCCTCCAAGAAGTAGCCGCTTGTGTCCCGCGCCGGAAATCCGTACCAGAAGTCCAGTCTTCTTTCTTTGGCACGCGGGGGCCTTTCGTCCGCTCCGAGAGTACGAAAGCTCCCCGCGTACTCTTCAGCACCGGCGTGTCGTGGCTGGACACGCCGGGTAGTGAGGAACGACTTCGTTGCCGGATTTCCGGCGCAGGACTATCTAGTGGAGCGTCGCGGCTTGGTTGTGCTCCGTTGAGTCGGGCTGGGGGCTGGGCGGTCTGGTGCTCGTCACCGAAAGCCCGGATGGCCGCGCTCTCATGCACGTCCGCTGCCGAGATGGCGGTAGAGAAATGCCGACGCAAACGTTTTCTGATCACCTCAACTGCTGCCAACCGTGCAGTTGGCAGCCGTGAGAGCGCTATCTTCATGATCGAAGCGCGGCTGCCTGCCGGCATCACCCTCACTGTCACATCCCAAGAGATAGCTGCGACACGCGACTAGCGGTGCGACTCGGAACGTTCGCGAGGTAATTCACGCTCAGCAGGACACCTCGCGGCACCGCCCCCACGCCCCCGTACAACCAGTACGAAGGTGTGGGGGCGGCACCACGATGCACACGTCCGACCGCAAATTCCCCCGGTAACATTCCGCGCCACACCACTAAACGAGGAGCTCGCGGACCCGAGGCACCACCTCGGTTCCGTAGAGCTCGATCGTCCGCATCAACGACCCGTGCGACAGCCCGCCGATCCCGTACTTCAGGTCGAACCGGCTGGCCTTCAGGGTCTTCATCGTCCGAGCCATCTTCTCCGCGACCGTCTCCGGCGACCCCACGAACAACGCGCCGTGCGGTCCCACCTCGTGCGCGTAGGACTCGGGGGTCGGCGTGGCGAACCCGCGCGTCTTCCCGAGCCGTGTGATCACGTCGAGGTAGTGCGGCCAGAACTCCTCGCGCGCCTGCTCGTCGGTCGGCGCGACGTGGCCGGGGGAGTGGATCCCGATCGGCAGCGGTGAGCGGCCGAACTTCTCCAGCGCGTGCAGGTACAGCTCGGAGAACGGGGCGAAGCGGCCGGGGTGGCCGCCGATGATCGCGAGCATCAGCGAGAAGCCGTACGAGGCCGCGCGCACCACGGACTGCGGGCTGCCGCCCACGCCGATCCACGTCGGGAACGGCTCGGTGAACGGCACGACGTCCTGCTCGTGCAGCGACGCGCGCGTCTTGCCCTGCCACGTCACCGGGCCGCCCTTCAGCAGCTCCGCGAAGAGATGCGTCTTCTCCTCGAACAGGTCCTCGTAGTCGGCGAGGTCGTAACCGAACAGCGGGAACGAGTCCACACTGGACCCGCGGCCCAGGATCACCTCGGCACGGCCGTCCGACACCGCGTTCAACGTCGAGAAGCGCTGGAACACCCGCACCGGGTCGTCCGAGCTGAGCACCGTCACCGCCGAACCCAGGCGGATGCGGGAGGTCCTCGCGGCGATCGCGGCGAGCACCACGTCGGCCGCCGACAGCGGCATGTCCGGGGTGTGGTGCTCGCCGATGCCGAAGAAGTCCAGGCCCACCTCGTCGGCGAGCACACCCTCCTCGACGACGTCGCGGATGGTCTGGGCGTGCGTCAGCGGCCTGCCCTCGGCGTCGTGGGTGACGTCGCCGAACGTGTCGAGCCCGAACGTGGTCATGCCAGCTCCTTGGTGAACTTCTCGAATTCCGGACGGGCGACTGCGACGCCGAACAGCGGGCTGCCCGGCTCCAGCAACCGCCCTGCGGCCAGCGACCCCACCGGCACCGGCTCGAAACCGATGCGGCGCAAGAACTCCGACACGGCCTCCACCGCCGCCGCGTCGTCACCTGCCAGCCCGACGGCACGGCCGTCCGGCGGTTCCATGTCCTGACAAGCGATGTGGTTGAGGGTTTTGACGACACGCGCGCCTACCAGTCGCGATGCCACCTCTTCGGACGTGCCCAGCGGTGCGGCGGCGGGCGGCCAGTGGTTCATCGCGTCGATGACGATCTTGCCCGTGAACATCCCCGGTTCGAGCATCCCGAACCGGTGCCACGGGATCGCCAGCACGACCAGGTCCGCATCGGCCACGGCGTCCGAGGCCGACAACGGCACCGCACCCGGCGCCAGGAACTCGGTGATCATCGCGATCCGCGCCGGATCACCCGAGCCCGCGATGGCGACCGGACAGCCCGCCGCCACAGCGAGACGCGCGAGAACCGGACCGACGTGGCCCGCACCGAGAACAGCGATCCGCACAGCACACCCGACCTGACCTAGTTGACGTGTCACCCTATCTAACCGGACTTTACCCCGGTTATTCCCGATGACGTACCAGGCCGCCGTCACCCGACGCTCGCGAACCTCGAACCGGCATCCCTACGGTCGGAAACCGTGTCCACCGAGCCGTCCCGCCGCAGTTTCCTGTCCGCCTCCGCCGCAGCAGCGCTCACGTTCGGCCTGCTCAGGACCAGCCCAGCGCAGGCGAGCGGTGACATCCGACCGTTCCGCGTGCACATCCCGGAGCGCGACGTGGCCGACCTGCGCCGCCGCGTCCTCGCCACCCGCTGGCCCGGCGCGGAGCTCGTCACCGACCTCTCCCAGGGCCCGCCCCAGCGGACCGTGAAGGCGCTCGCCCGTTACTGGACGCACGACTACGACTGGCGCACCACCGAAGCCAAGCTCAACGCGCTGCCGCAGTTCATGACCGAGATCGACGGCCTGGACATCCACTTCCTCCACGTCCGCTCGAAGCACGCGAACGCGTTGCCGCTGCTCGTCTCCCACGGCTGGCCCGGCTCGGTCATCGAACAGCTCAAGATCATCGGACCGCTGACGGACCCGACCGCGCACGGCGGCAAGGCCGGGGACGCCTTCCACCTCGTCATCCCGTCGATGCCCGGCTACGGCTTCTCCGGCACACCGACGACGACCGGCTGGGGCCCCGACCGCATCGCCCAGACGTGGATCGAACTGATGAAACGCCTGGGCTACAACCGGTACGTCGCCCAGGGCGGCGACTGGGGCGCGCTGATCGTCGACCTCATGGCGCTGCGCAAGCCCGCCGGACTTCTCGGCGTGCACACCAACCTTCCCGGCGCCGTCCCCGTCGACATCGACAACGCCGCCCGCGCCGGCGGCCCGCAACCGCCCGGGCTGCAGGGCGACGAGCTCAAGGCGTGGCAGGACGTGCTCTTCCGCTACAGCAAGGGACAGGCCTACGCGCGGATGATGGGCCTGCGCCCGCAGACTCTGAGCGGGTTCGCCGACTCCCCGGTCGGGCTGGCGTCGTTCATGATCGACCACAACCTCGCGAGCCTCGGCCTGATCGTCAGGGCGGGCGACGGGCACCGCGAAGGCCTGACGCGGCAGGACATCGTGGAGAACGTGTCGCTGTACTGGCTGACCAGCACCGCGATCTCCGCCGCCCGCCTGTACTGGGAGAGCAAGTACTCGGTGATCGCGGCCAAAGGCGTCACGCTGCCGGTCGCGGTCAGCGTGTTCCCCGAGGAGGTCTACCAGGCGCCGCGCAGCTGGGCCGAACGCGCCTACCCGAACCTGATCCACTACAACCGGGTCGCCAGGGGCGGGCACTTCGCGGCGTGGGAACAACCGCAGATCCTCGCCGAGGAGATCCGAGCGGGGTTCCGTCAGCTGCGCTAGCTTGCGCGGCATGTGGGACGGCGGTGACGCGTACGAACGCTATGTGGGCCGGTGGAGCCGGCCGGTCGCGCGGGAGTTCCTGCGGTGGCTCGACGTGCCACCTGGCCGCAGATGGCTCGACGTCGGCTGCGGCACCGGCGCGCTGACCGAGACCGTGCTGGCCCATGCCGAGCCCGCCTCGGTCGTCGGTGTCGACCCGTCCGCGGCGTTCCTCGACCTGGCCCGGCAACGGGTGCCCGGCGCGACGTTCGAGGTCGGCACCGCGATCGACCTGGGCGACCGCACCGCCGACGTCGTGGTGAGCGGCCTCGTGCTCACCTTCGTGCCCGACGTGGCCCGCGCGGTGGCGGAGTTCGCCCAGGTAGCCCCGTATGTCGCGTCCTACCTGTGGGACTACACGAGCGGCATGCAGATGATGCGCCTGTTCTGGGACGCCGCGAAGGACGTCGATCCCGCGGCCGCGTCCCAGGACGAGGGACTGCGCTTCGGCGACGTGAGCGACCCCGGCCCGTTGCGCACGTTCTGGACCGGCGCCGGCCTGCGCGACGTCGAGGTGACCGGCATCGTCGTGCCCACGGTGTTCCGCGACTTCGCCGACTTCTGGGAACCCTTCGAGGGCGGCACCGGCGCGGCACCCGCCTACGCCGCGACGCTGCCCGCGGAGCAGCTCGCGGCGATCCGCGACCTGCTCCGCTCCCGTCTCCCGCAGGACGGCCCGATCGAGCTGACCGCCAGGGCGTGGGCCGTCAGAGGTGCGCGCTGAGGAACCGCTCCAGGTGCGGGTTCACGTCGGCGGCGTGGGTGAGGCTCAGGAAGTGCGCCCCACCGTCGACCGTGACCAGTTCGGCCTTGGGCAGCGCGGCGACGAGCGCCTCCGCCTTCGCGACGGGGTAGGCGAGATCGGCGGTGCCGTGCAGCACGAGCACGGGCACGGTGATCTCCCCGGCGCGCTCCAGCACACCGTCACGGCTGACCAGGGCCTTCGCGATCAACCGCAGCCGGTCGGGCT
Organism: Lentzea nigeriaca; assembly: GCF_016907955.1. Taxonomy (GTDB): domain Bacteria; phylum Actinomycetota; class Actinomycetes; order Mycobacteriales; family Pseudonocardiaceae; genus Lentzea; species Lentzea nigeriaca. Next base: position 100,127 of record NZ_JAFBCX010000010.1, read on the forward strand.
CGACCGCGCTCCACTTCGGCGTCCACTCCGACGCGTCGTGGTCGCCGAGGCAGATCTTGGCGGTGCTCTCGAGCACCGTCTCCGGCCCCTGTGCGATCCACACCTCGGTGAGCTGGTCGTACGCGGCGGCGATCTGCTCGTCCTCCGGCTCGGCCGAGGTGCCCAGCACCGCCAGCGCGGTCACGCGTTCCGGCGCCAGCAACGCCATCCTGAGCGCGATGAACCCGCCCTGACTCGTCCCGATCACAGCCGCGGTGCCGACATCGAGCGCATCGAGCACCGCGAGCGCGTCCCTGGCCACGTCCCAGTAGTCGAACGGCCCGTTCGCGGGCGTCGCGCCGTGACCGCGCTCGTCGATCGCGATCAGCCGGTAGTCCTTTCCGAACACCTCGACCTGCGGCGCCCACATCGTGACGTCCATCAGAAAGCTGTGCAGCAGCACGACCGCCGGGCCATTGCCGCCGTGGTCCACGTAGGACACCAGCTGCCCGTCGCCCGTCGTGACTGTTGCCATGCCGAACCCCCATGTCTCACCCAGTGGATCATCAGCGGCACCCGCCCCTGATCGCGGGCGCGGGTGACTGCTCCTGCTGTTGTCGATCGTCGTCCCCGTACCCGCGGCGGCGCAACAGCCCAAGATCAGATTCGGCACGCCCTGCGTCCCCGGCTGCCCGGCGAGATCGGTCGGCGACGACCGGGTGCCCCGGCGTGATCCCCGAGTGTGGCGGAAGATCGCCACACTCGGGAAAGTCACCCCGTCCGATATCCCGTACCTCGCACCCGAGATCCAGTCGTTCTATAAGGCCGCATCGCCGCGCGGAAAAGACACCCCCGACTTCCACGCCGCGTTACCGCTGCTCAGCGCCGCGCAACGCCAGTGGCTGATGCAGCCGACCACCGCGACCGGTGGTTCGCGCACCTGGCTGGAAATGATTGTTGAAGGATAGGCTCGCCTAATTCCCTTCGAATTGCGGGCCTTCTGCCGCGGTGGCATCGTCCGAATCACCGAACCTTTCCCACCACGGCAGGAGCGGACATGACCACCCTCGAGAACCCGGCGATGCCCGCCGTCCACGATTGCACCGTGAGCGACTGCTCCTACAACCACGACGGCTGCCACGCCTTCGCGATCACCGTGCGGGGCGACAACGGGGCCGCCGACTGCGGCACCTTCATCCCGCTGGGCACCAAGGGCGGCCTGGACAAGGTGATCGCGCAGGTGGGTGCCTGTTCCCGCACCGACTGCGTGCACAACGCCTCGCTGGAGTGCACGGCGGAGAGCGTGCGGGTCGGTCAGGGCGAAGGCGACCATCACGCGAACTGCCTGACCTACCAGCCTCGTTAGACTTCGCGCCGACCGCCCGTCGCGCAGGATCACGCCCCGCGCCCAGGAAACCGATGCCGGACACCAGCTGGCCGTCGAATCCCTGCGCGGACAGCAGGACCTACCGAACCGGATGGATGCGAGGCCGCGGTCAGAGCATGGCGAGCGGCTCGGGGCCGGACGGGGGAGGGAACGCGCGGTCCAGCTCCGCCAAGTCCTCCGAGGACAGCCGCAACGACAGCGCCGCCGCGTTCTCCTCGACGTGCTCGACCGTGCCCGCTTTCGGGATCGCGTTCACGTGCGGCAGCCGCAGCACCCACGCCAGCGCGACCTGGGCGGGCGTCGCGTCGTGCCGCCGCGCGACCTCCGCCAGCGCCGGCGAGTCCAGCAGGCGGCCCTGCTCGACGGGGGAGTAAGCCATGATCGGCATCCCGGCCGAGGCGTGCCACGGCAGCAGGTCGTGCTCGGGACCGCGCCGGGACAGGTTGTAGAGGATCTGGTTGGTCTGGCAGAAACCGGGCAACTCCCGCATGTCCGCCACGTCGAAGTTGCTGACACCCCAGTGCCGGATCTTGCCCGCCTCGCGCAACCTCTCGAACGCGTCCACGGTCCGCGCCAACGGCACGCTCCCGCGCCAGTGCAGCAGGTACAGGTCGAGGCGGTCGGTGCCCAGCCGGCGCAGGCTCGCCTCGCACGCGCGCACGGTCCCGGCCGTGGAAGCGTTGGACGGCAGCACCTTCGACACCAGGAACACCTCGTCACGGCGTCCGCGCACCGCCTCGCCCACGAGCGACTCGGCGGCGCCGGAGCCGTACATCTCGGCCGTGTCGATCAACGTCAGCCCGAGGTCGAGACCCGCCCGCAGCGCCGCGATCTCCGCGGCACGCCGGGAAGCGGACTCGGCCATCATCCACGTGCCCATGCCGAGTGCGGGAATCGTCTCACCGGACGGCAGCGTGACAGTCATGCGCTCCAGCTTGCCGGGTACGTTGGACCGATGCGACGTGCGGGCCTGGTGGTGCTGGTGCTGCTCGTCGTCGCGCTCGCCGTGCTGGCTCAGCTGGTGGACGTCCCCGACGGCGCGAGGCTGCGGGAACTCGTCGACGACGCGGGCAACGCGGCCCCAGCGGTCTTCCTGGCCGTGTGCGCGCTCGGCACCGCGGTGTTCTTCCCGAAACCCGTCCTCGCCACGGCCGCAGGGCTGCTGTTCGGGGTCGCGTGGGGGAGTGCGCTGGCGATCGCGGGGTTCACCGCGGGCGCGATGATCGCGTTCGCGGTCGCACGCAGGCTCGGCAGGGACGCGGTGGCACCGTGGCTGGGGAAGCGGCTGCACACCCTGGAAGAGGTCTTCGCGCGCCGCGGGGTCGAGGCCACGCTCGTGATCAGGCTGCTGCCGGTGCTGCCGTTCACGCTGGCCAACTACGGCGCGGGCGTCACGTCCGTCAGGGCGGCGCACTTCGCGCTCGGCACGGCGCTGGGCCTGGTGCCGTCGACGGTGCTCGCGGCCGTGCTGGGGGACGCGCTGAGCGACATCGGGTCACCCCGGTCGATGGTGGCGCTGGGGATCTGGGCGGCGCTGGCCGTCGGCGGCGTGTGGTGGGGACGCAGCCTTCTCCGAGCAGCCCAAAGGGCGTGAGAAGGCGCGCAAAAAGCCGTCCCGGCACCAGACCGGAACGGCTTGAAGCGTCTGCGAGAGATCAGGCCGTGCGGGTACGGCGTCCGCGCAGCTCTTCGAGGCGCTCGTCGAGCAGCTCCTCGAGCTCGGGGATCGACCGGCGCTCCAGGAGCATGTCCCAGTGCGTGCGCGGCGGCTTGACCTTCTTCACCTCCGGCTCGACCCCGTCGATGATCTTCGACTCGGTGCCGTGGAGGCGGCATTCCCAGGTCGGCGGCAACTCGGCGTCGTCGGAGAACGGGACCTCGAAGTCGTGTCCCTTGGGGCAGGCGTACCGCGCCGCCCGGCGCGGAGCGAGATCGTGGTTGCGGTCGGTCTCGTAGCTGACTGCTCCGAGCCGGCTTCCACGCAAAACGCGGTCGGCCATGGCGGTGTCCTTTCGCTCGGCTCAGGGCCGGGGCCCAGGCTTCTTGCTCACCGTGTGCAACGCCCGGATTGCTCCGTTTGTTTCCGGTTCGCTCTCATGGTCGCCCACAGTGACGTCGTTCACTCGTCAACGAAGGCTTCCTACTAATGGATGCGATCGCCACAGGATCGTGACGCGTTATCAAGCTACTGCGCTCATGCGTCACTCTAATGGCCTAGCGGCGGCCGTGTGTAACCGGCTATGCCAGTCGGAGCTGACCACTTTGTGCGACGTCAGGGCCTAGGTCACCCAACCGGAAGTGACGCCGACAGAGCACTTGGTAGCGGACAGTAGTTTCCGTGGTATCGGTTACACCGTTGCTCTCTGTACCCGATCGGTGCTGTTCCGTATCCGAAACGGTGTCCGCGACCAGAACCGTGTCTCCAGCGCGAATCACCCGTCCGGCCCGCACCCGCGCGTTGAACCGTCCCGGCACCCCGCACCAGCACAGAACCTCGACCTGGATGGCCTTCAGCTCGTCGGCCAGTTCGAACAGCCGCCGCGAGCCGGGGAACAACTCGCCGCGGAAGTCCGTGGCGAGCCCGAAGCAGTACACGTCGACCTGGACGTCGTCCGCGAGCTCCGCCAGCTGCTCCACCTGCTCGGGCGTGAGGAACTGCGCCTCGTCCACGATCAGGTAGTCCACCCGCCGGCCCTCTGCCCACTCCGCGCGCACGAGCCGGCGGAGATCGTCGTCGCGGATCTCCGCGGCCTCGCGCGTGATGCCGATGCGGCTCGAGATCTGCGGGCGGCCCGACCTGTCGTGCCGCACCAGCAGCAGCCCGCGCCGGCCCTGGCGCGAGTTGTTGTGGTCGATCTGCAGTGCGAGCGTCGACTTGCCGCAGTCCATGGGGCCGAAGAAGAACTTGAGGTGCCCCACCACCGGCGTCGAGCGCCGGGAACCCGCGACAGGTACGGCGGAGAGGGCATCTGTCGGATCGGGAAGGGCGTCCACGGCGGGTCACCCTAGTGCCTGGCTCCTGATCAACTGGAATCCCCACGGCGTATCCCTGCCCATCCTGCGTCCCTCCGCATAGGCCGCTGCTCCGTTGGCTGGATGTTGCCACTGCGCAGCCCGCCGAAACATCGTCTCGATTCGGGACCACTGCCGCGAACGTCAGTCCCGATCGTCACCCGGAGGTGGCCGCCCTGCCGACAATATGCTCGATAACTTCAGTGCTGTCTGAAATCAAACGAACCCAGTCATTCCGCTTCCCGATATAGCTCGCGACGCGATATATTCAACGACATGAGTGGTCGGGTCATGTCCGAGCAGGCGTTTCTCGTGCTCACCGCACTCGCGGAGGAGCCGCTGCACGGCTACGCGATCGTGCAGGCGGTCGAGCAGCTGTCCGAGGGGCGCATGGTGCTGCGCGTGGGCACGCTGTACGGCGTCCTGGACCGGTTGGTGGCGGACGGGCTCGCCGAGCGCGACCGTGAAGAGGTGCACCAGGGCCGTCTGCGGCGCTACTACAAGCTCACCGACTCGGGTGTGCGGGCGCTGCAGGCCGAGGTGGCGCGGCTGAGCGCGAACGTGCGGGCGGCATCGGCGGTGCTGAGGGGGAGGGGCGTCCAACCATGGACGAGCAGGGCATGAGCAATCTGGAGCACAGGTACCGGCGGCTGCTGAAGGTGCTGCCGAAGTGGTACCGGCAGGACCGCGAGGAGGAGATGGTCGGGATCTTCCTGGCCGACCGCTCGGACGACCTCGACCTGGAGCACAGCTGGCCGGGGTGGGGCGAGACCGGGGCGATCCTCGGGCTCGCGGTGCGCACGCACCTGGCGGCGGGGGCGGCGCTCACGAGCGTGCCCGCCAGGGTGATGTGGCGCGGCGAGGTCGTGCGGGCGCTGGGGATGATCGGGCTGCTGCTCGGCGTGTTCTACGCGGGGGCGGCGATCACGAACCTGGTCGTCGCGTACGGCAACCCGGAGTGGGCACCGCCGATCACCTGGTGGCGGTTGCTGGAGCTGGGGCCGGTCGTGGCGTTCGCGGCGCTGCTGAGCGGCAGGCGGACGCTCGCGAAGGTCGCTGCGTTCGCTCCGGTGGTGCTGGTCGTGGCCACGCTCGCACAGTCCGGCGGCCCCGTGTTGCTGTGGAGCCTGTTCCAGCTGCCGGGCATCGTGACGTTCCTGTGCCTGTGCCTGGGTTTCCACCGGGAGGCGCCGACGCCGCCCGCGCGCAGGTTGCTGTGGTGGGGTGGGGGAGCGTTGCTGCTCGGCATGCTCGGCGGGTTCGCGACGGGCACGGGGCTGCTGGCGATCGCGTTGATCACGGTGATCCTCCGTGTGGTGGCGTTCGCGCGCGGCGACTTCGTGCTGGGGCGCGCGGTGTCGTTGTTCGCGCTGCTGCAGCTGGCGCCGCTGGCGTTCCTGTTCGTCGGGGGAGAGGTGCGCGTGATCGTGCTGCCGCTGGCGGTGTTGCTCGTGCTGTGCGCGGTCGCGCCGGTGCGGAAACCGTCGGCGCGACCGCGGGTGTCGTGAAGGTCAGACGAGCGTCGGTTCGGCGTTGCCGACGGCCTTGATGGCCCTGCGGACGGGCACGAAGATCAGCAGGACGAAGCCCGCGACGAAGAAGATGATCAGCGCGAGGATGGCGGGCCGCAGGCTGCCGGTCGCCTGGCCGACGCCGGCGAACACCAGCGGCCCGAGCCAGCTGGTGGACCGCTCGCCGACCTCGTAGAGCGAGAAGTACTGGGCTTCCCTGCCGGGCGGCACCATCTGGCTGAAGAGGCTGCGGGACAGGGCGTTCGTGCCGCCGAGCACGATGCCGATGCCGGCGGCGACGAGGTAGAACTGCATCTCGTCGCCTGCCTTCACGAAGAACGCCGCGGTGATCACGACGATCCACACGACGAGCGAGCCGAGGATCGTCTTCTTGGCACCGACGCGCTTGGCCACGAACCCGTGCAGCACGCCGCCGACGAACGCGACGAACTGGACGATCAGGATGACCGTGATCAGCGTCTGCTGCTCGAACTTCAGCTCGACGCTGCCGTACTGCGCCGACACGTTGGCCACGGTGGCGATGCCGTCGGTGTAGATCAGGTAGGTGCCGAGGAACGCCAGCGTGAGCGGGAAGGCCTTGGCCTGCTTGAGGGTCGTGCCGAGTTCCTTGAACCCGGCGGAGATCACCGAGCCGCCGTGTTCGTGGCCGTGGGGCGCCTGGTGCTCGGTGAGGCGCGTCAGCGGGATGATCGTGAAGCCCGCCCACCACACGCCGGAGATGACGAACGCGATGCGCGCCGCGTCGCCGGCCGTGATGCCGAGGGAGTCCGCGGACAGCGTGATGCCGAGCTGGATCGCCAGCGCCACACCACCGCCGAGGTAGCCGAACGCCCAGCCGCGGCTGGACAGCGCGTCGCGTTCGTCGGGTGTCGCGATCTCGGGCAGGAAGGCGTAGTAGACGACCACGCTGGCGCCGTAGCCGATGTTGGCGATGATGAAGAACAGCACGCCGAGCGTCCAGTTTGTGCCCTGCACGGCCGCGAGCGCGACGGTGGCCGCGGACCCGGTGAAGGCGAAGAAGGCGAGCATCTTCTTCTTGTTCTGCGTCCGGTCCGCGATGGCGCCCATGACCGGCAGAACGACGACCTGGATGACGGTGGCGAGTGAGAGCAGATAGCCCCACAGCGAGCCGGAGGGGAACTGCAGCCCGAGGAACGTGACGTCGCAGTGGTCGAACGCGTTGTCGCCCGCGCAGGGATTCGCCCCGTTGAGCGCGGTGTCCGCTTTGGCGGCGTTCTTCGCGATGCTCGTCAGGTACAGCGAGAAGAACACTGTGACCACGGACGTGGGGAACACGGAGTTCGCCACGTCGTACCAGACCCAGCCGCGCTGTTCCCGGCGGCGGGCGGTTTTGGCGTCGGCGGCGTCGTCGCCCTTGACCTTCATGTCGGCGGACTGTACTTGTCCGCCGACACGTCCAATGATCGACTGCCCAACCTGTTACCAGGCGCCGCGCGACCGGAGTACGTCGCGCAGCACATCGGGCCTGTCGGTGACCAGTCCGTCCACCCCGATGTCCAGCAACGCCCGCATGTCGGTCTCGTCATCGATGGTCCACACGTGCACCTCGAGGTCCCGCCGATGCGCCGCCCGCACGAACCTCCGGTCCACGATCGTGAGCCGCCCCTGGTTGACCGGCACCTGCGCCACCTGCCCCCGCACGGCGAGCCCGGCGAACGGAATCCGCCCGGCTGCCCACAACGCCCCGGCCGACCGAGGCCCCATGGACGTCAGCAACCCAGGCCCGCCGCGCCGCCGCAACCGCGCCAGCCGGTTGTCGGAGAAACTCGCCAGACACACCCGATGCAAGGCCTTGGCCTTGCGCAGTAACGCGAGGATCGGCTCAACGGCCCGATCGGTTTTCACATCGATGTTGAAGAACGTGTCCGGCAACTCCTCCAGCACGTCCGCCAACCGCGCGATGGGCTCCCGCCCGCCGACCCGCGCCATCCTTACCTCGGCCCACGGCAGCTCCGCCACGAGCCCGTGCCCGTCGGTGGTCCGATCCAGCGTGAGGTCGTGGTGCACCACGACCTCACCATCAGCCGTGGCATGGACATCGGTCTCGACGTAGCGGTAGCCCTCCTGCACGGCACGCCGGAACGAGCTCAGCGAGTTCTCCATGCCGGTGAGGTCGTCGACATGCCAGCCGCGGTGGGCGAAGGCGCGGGGACGCGGTCCTGCGAGGTACGGGTGGGTCACGCCCCGAGTGTGCCTTCCACGGCCGACTTCCTGGTGGACAGTGGGTGGCTGGACACTTTCTTTTCTTCCTCTATCTCTTCAGTGCAGACTTAAATCAAACATCACGAAACCGGACCACCCCGGCACGCATCGCCACCGCACCCCACCCACACGCGGGCCCAACCCAACCCACCGGAACACAACCAAACCCCACCCGAATCGAACACCAATCGTCGTACCGGTACTCTCGCATCCCCTACGAAGGTCGGGCTTTCTGGCGCGTCGCTGGAGACCACCACCCGCCACCCGCTACCGTCGCGCGCCATGGAGCGCTCCATGGAGGCGGATGAGCCCAAGCACTGCGCGTGGTGCGGGAGGCGGTTGCCGGGGAGTGGGCGGATCGGCCGGCCGAGGCGGTACTGCGCGCAGCCGTGCCGTCAACGCGCGTACGAACGCAGGGCCGCGTTGCAGAGGGGTGGCCTGCCGGAGGACGCGGTGGTGCTGAGCACGGCGGAGCTGGCTGATCTGCAGGACAGGTTGTTCCAGTTGCGGTGTGCGGCGGAGGACGTGGTGACCGCGGCGCAGGACGGGGCGGAGAACGAGGAGCTGCGGAAGCTGGCCGCGGAGCTGGTGGAATCGGCGAAGGGTTTGGAGCGGCTCAGGTAGCCGTTCGCACATTTGCGAACTGACCGGCGTAGCGGGTTGCTTACGTCCGGTGATCGGACGATCATGACGCGCGTGACCTCCTACTGCCGCACGGTGCTGGACCGAGCGGATGTCGGCTATGCCGTGACGGATGCGCGCGGGAACCTGTTGTGGTGCAACCGTGCGTTGGGTGCGGTGCTCGGGATTCCGGTCGAGCAGGCTCATGGGCGGTCGTTGCCTGCGCTTCTTCCTGGTGTGCCGGAGGTTCCTGCGCCGGCGCGGGAGGTGCTGGTGCCGGGTCCGAAGTGGCTCGAGGTGCGGTGCAGCCGGTTGGGTGACGATCTGATGTACGAGGTCGTGGACGTGTCGGCGTGGCGGGATCGTGAGCTGACGGTCACGCAGGAGGCCGACGCGCTGCGGCGGGCTCAGGCGTTGGGGCGGATGGGCACGTGGGAGTGGTCCATCTCGGACGACCGGGTGACGTGGTCGGACACGTTGCTGGAGATGTTCGGGTTCGCGCCGGGGACGGCGTTCGACTTCGAGCTGTACTCGCGGCTGGTGCATCCTGACGACCTGCCGATGATCGAGGAGACGCTGGACGCGGCGCTCAGGACCGGTTCGGTGTTCACCTACACGCATCGGATGATCCGTCCTGATGGCAAGGAGCGGGTGTTCGAGTGTTTCGGTGAGGTCGTGGTGGACGACGAGGGTGCGCCGGTGCGTGCGTTGGGCACGGCGCATGACGTGACGCAGTCGTCGCGGGTGCACGACGAGCTGGTGCGGATGGCGGAGCAGGATCCGTTGACGGGTCTGCCGAACCGCAGGGCGTTGACCAGGGCGTTGGAGCAGGAGCTGGCGAACAGCGGTTCCGGTGCGTTGCTGGTGCTGGATCTGGACAACTTCAAGGATGTCAACGACCTGCGGGGTCATGCCGTGGGTGACCGTGTGATGCGGATGCTGGCGAGTGCGTTGCAGTCGCGGCTGGGTGATCGGTTGATCGCGCGGCTGGGTGGTGACGAGTTCGCGGTGGTGTTGCCGGGTGCGTCGTTGCGGGACGCGTCGGAGGTGGCGGACAACCTGAAGGAGGCGGTGGCGGGGTTCCCGTTGGCGGGGATCGGCACTCCGGCGCGGATCACGGTGAGCACGGGGCTGGCGGAGTTCGGTCCTGGTGATTCGTGGGAGCTTGTGCTGGCGAACGCGGACCTGGCGCTGTACGCGTCGAAGGCGGCGGGCCGGGATCGGGTGACGGTGTACGAGCCGAACCACTACGCGGACACCGTGAAGCGGGTGAGTGTGCTGGATCGGCTGCGGGCGGCGCTCGCGGGCGGTGGTCTGGCGCTGTACGGCATGCCGATGGTGGAGCTGAACACCGGTACGACGCTGGGTCACGAGTTGTTGTTGCGGTTGGAGGATCAGCAGGAGCCGTATCTGGGGCCGGCGGATTTCCTGCCGGTGGCGGAGCGGAGCAACCTGATCCTGGAGGTCGACCGCTGGGTGTTGTCGACGGCGATCGACGCGTTGGTGGCGGAGCCGGATTCGCGGTTGCGGTTCAACGTGAACGTGTCGGGCCGGACGTTGGAGGATCCCGATTTCGGGAACTTCGTGCTGGACAGGCTGGGGTCGGCGGGGGTGGCTCCCGGCCGGTTGGGGCTGGAGATCACGGAGACGGCCGCGGTGACCAATTTGGACGCTGCTGTCACGCTCGCGAGGCAGCTGCGGAGTTTCGGGTGCCGGATCACGTTGGACGACTTCGGGTCGGGTTTCGGGTCGTTCGTCCACTTGAAGCATCTGCCCATCACGGGCATCAAGATCGATGGTGAGTTCGTGAAGGGCATCGAGACCAGTGAGGCGGATGCGGTGCTGGTGTCGGGGATCGTGCAGATCGCGAACGGGCTGGGGTTGTCGTCGGTGGCGGAGTGGGTGGAGCGTCCGTCTCAGGTGGAGGCTCTGAAGAAGCTGGGTGTGCGGGTGGGGCAGGGTTTTCACCTGGGCAGGCCGGTGCCGTTGCGTGACGTGGTGAACGCGGAGCGCATGCCGCCGAATGGAGCATTGTCGTCTCGGGTGGTCGGAGCAGAGGATGGTGCGCGCTCCTGATCACCGCCTGATGGGATGCTCGTGTCTTCTGGTCTGCGTCGTCTTGAGTTGAGTGTTGCCGAGCCCGAGTTGTCGGTGGACTTCTTCGCCGCCGTGCTCGGTTGGACGGTGATAGCGGAGCCGGGCGGGTCGTTCACGGGCTGGGTCGGTGACAGACTCGCGGCGCAGGTCGTTGCGGGGCAAGAGGGTTGGCGTCTGTTCTTCGGCGGTGACGAGCCTCGTGCGCTGCGGGCGAATTCCTTTGTGGACAGTGGCAGGGTGTTGCACGGTCCGTGGGCGCCGCCGCCGCGGCACGGTGAGCCGTGCTGGGCGGAGCTGGTGACCGGTACGCCGGATGACGAGTACTGGGTGCGTGAGCTCGGCTGGGCCGTGCGGGGTGATCTCTTCACGTCGGCCCGGCACGGTGATCCGCGTCCGGTGGCGGGCACGGCGACGTCGCCGACGGCCGGTGAGCCGCGGTGGGGCGTGTTCTTCGCCGTGGACGATCTTCCGGCCGCGTGTCAGCGGGTGTCCGAGTTGGACGGTCGGGTGTCGTCGGGCCCTGGACTGTTGCCGCTCGGGGTGACGGCGTCGATCGAGAGCCCGCACGGCGGTGGCTGCGTGTTGCTGGAGAAGCCCGCGGGCTGGGGCGGGAACCGGGCGGGTTAGGCGTCCAGTTCGGGTGGGAAGCCGCCGGTGGCGACGGGGCCCCAGCTGTCGATGGTGATGCGGATGAGTGCTTTGCCCTGGCGCAGCATGGCGGCGCGGTACTCGTCCCAGTCGGGGTGTTCGCCTGCGATGCAGCGGTAGTACTCGACGAAGTCCTCGAGTGCGTCGGGCAGGTCGAGGACTTCGGCGGTGCCGTCGATCTGTACGTAGGGGCCGTCCCAGTCGTCGGAGAGTACGCACATCGTGACGGATGGGTTGCGGCGGGCGTTGCGGGTTTTGGCGCGTTGCGGGTAGGTGGACACCACGATGCGGCCTTGGGAGTCGACGCCGCAGGAGACGGGGGAGACCTGCACGCCGTCGGTGGTGGTGCGGCGGGTGATCAGGACGCCGTGGTGGCGGGTGCGGAGGAACTCGAGCAGCTGAGGCCGGTCGACGACGTCGGCGGTGGCGATCTTCGGCATGATGTGCAGCATGGCACGGTTCACCTCGTTCGACGGCACGGAACTCGCCTACCGGGAAGCGGGACAGGGGGCGCCGCTGGTCGTCCTGGCCGGTGGTCCCGGCAGGGCGTCGGCGTACCTGGAGACTCTCGGCGGGCTGGACGCGTATCGCAGGCTGGTCGTTCTGGACAACCGGGGTACCGGGGAGTCGGCCGAGCCGGCGGATCCGTTCACCTACCGGCGCGACATGCTGGTCCACGACGTGGAGATGTTGCGTCGGCATCTGGGGCTGGAGCGGGTGGACGTGCTGGGGCACTCGGCGGGGGCGGGGATCGCGATGGGGTTTGCCGCCGATCACCCGGATCGTGTGGGGAAGCTGGTGTTGCTGACGCCGGCGTTGCGCAGTGTCGGGTTGTCGCCGGAGCAGAGCGACTGGGACGCGTTCCTGGCGGCTCGTGCGGATCAGCCGTGGTTCGAGTCGGCGACGACGGCGTTGCGGCGCACGGCGGAGGGTGACGTCTCGGTGGAGAACCGGGTCGCGGCGTCGCCGTTGCTGTACGCGCGGTGGGACGAACGCGCTCAGGCGCACGCGAACGCGGAGCTGGGGCAGTGGAAGTACCAGGTGGCGCTGGGCTACAACGCGGAGGGCGCGTTCGTGCCGGGTGTGCTGCGGCGGGCGCTCGCGGACTTCGATCACCCGGTGCTGGTGTACGCGTGTTCGGCGGATCCGATCTCGCCGGTGCGGCGGTGTGTGGAGCTGGCGGAGTTGTTCCCGGAGGCGACGGTGCACGTGCACGAGGGTGTGGGGCACTACCCGTGGGTGGAGGAGCCTGACCACGTGGCGAAGCAGATCGCGACGTTCCTCGACAGCTAGCGACAGCTAGTGCGCCTGGGCGGTTGCGACGCGGTCGCGGCCGTTGCTCTTGGCCTGGTAGAGCGCCTCGTCCGCGGCCAGCAGCAGCGGGCTGAGCTCGGTGGCGGTGTCGGGGAACACGGCGGCGCCGACCGAGGCGGTCAGTCCGTTCACGACCTGGTCGCGGCCCAGGCGGTCGATCACGACGATGTGCAGGCCCGCGATCTCGCAGCGGATGCGTTCGGCGGTGGCGCGGACCTCGTCGTTGCTGACGCCGGGCAGCAGCACGGCGAACTCCTCACCACCGAATCTGCCCACGAGGTCGTAGGAGCGCACCGAGTGCTTGAGCGCGTCGGCGACGGCGCGCAGGACGCGGTCGCCGGCGAGGTGGCCGTAGGTGTCGTTGATCTGCTTGAAGTGGTCGAGGTCGAGGATCAGGACGCCGACGGTGGAGACGAGGCGGCGGGCGCGTTCGATCTCGCGGCCGGCGACGTCGTGCCAGAACGTCGCGTCGACCAGGCCGGTCTTGGAGTCGGTGCGGGCGGCGACGCGGAACTGCGGCAGCAGCAGGCCCATGTGCAGGGCCAGGACGGTGAGCAGCAGCATCGGCGTCAGCCACGGCCGGGCGGTCATGATGATCGCGAATCCTGAGCCGAGGCCGATCGACGCAGCGATGATGAGCTGGTCGGAGGCGTGGCCGAGCGCTGTGCGCACGGTGTTCTGCCGGTTGGTCATCACGATGGCCAGCACGACCAGCGCGTAGTTGACGAACCAGTACACGAACCCGGCCAGCACGAGCGCGGCGAGACCTCGCGGCCCGGTGAGGTCAAGGGGCCGTGTGGTCGAAAACAATTCGAGTATCTGTTGCGCGGCGACGCATCCGAGTACCACAGTGGCCGCGGAGAACACCTTCCGGTGCAGGACCGCGCGACGTTTGTAGACCCGCAACCACTCGTGGCCGAAGCTGATCGCGATCAGCAGGACGAGCAGAGGTGCGGGTAGCGCGAGCACGCCCGCGAACAGCCAGACGGACTGCATGTGCGCGTGCGGTGACCCCTCTGCGGAGAGTTCACGGATCCGTTCGATTCCCTGCGCGGCTTCGAGGTGCACGACGGCACCCCCTGCCAGCAGGAAGAACCAGGTCCATGCCAGCACGTCAACAGGGGTAGTCCGTGCGGTGGCGAGCGCGACGAGGGACGCTGCGCCGTCCACCGTCACGACATAGGCCAGCACCAAAGGAGGAAGAGACCATAGCTTCCACCGGCGCGGGTCGAGCCAAGGCACGCTGCCACCCCCACCAACTGTCAGGAACCAACCACTGTAGCTAGCGGGTCACGCAAAGTCGTGGCTCCATGTGGGGGACCTCACGGTGAGTAGTCCTCACGGAATGCACGTCCACCATCGCCCGGATTCACACGCAACGAACACCCATAGGAGCAGTCATGATCGTCCGTACCTCTGCCGCTGGTCCCGTTCGTCCGAGTGACCTGACCCGTCCGAACGAGTGGCAGCGTCCGAACGAGTGGGCACGCTGAACCTCCACAACAACGCCGATCCGCCTGCCGCGAGCACGCCCAGTGCTCCGGCGGCGGCGACGACGTGGTGCACCGCGAGGGTTTCCGCGGCCACACCGGCCAGGGCCACACCGATGCCCTGGGAGACCCGCAACGCGGTCACGGCCAGGCCGAACGCCTGCCCGCGCGAGGAGTCCGGCACCGCGCGCACGAACGTCGTGTTCGCGACCAGGTGATACGCACTGGCCGCACCGGACAGCGCGAACAACCCCACACTGACGGCCAGGCCCGGCCGCAGTACGGCCGGGACGAGTACCGCACACGCGGCGATCGCCAGCCACGGCATGACCCGCAGCTGCAGCGGTTCGGTCAGGCGTGCCACGAGCAGCATGCCCGCCGCCGCGCCCGCCGCGTAGGCGCCGAAGATCGCCCCCACTCCCGCCGGTCCCGCCCCGAGCTGGGCCGCGTACGGCGCGGCCAGTGCCTCGCCGACGATGTAGAACCCCGAGACGCTGGCGAGCGCGACGAGCGCCCGCAACCTCCGCTGCCCCCACACCAGCCTCGCTCCGCCGACCAGGTCGGCGGGCCACGCCCGCACGTGCGGACGCCGCGGGGCGGGCCGGTCCAGCAGGAACACGCCGATCAGGAACGCGGACACGAGGAACGTCACCCCGTCCGCGACCAGCACCAGACCGGGCCCGAGCAACGCCACCAGGGCTCCGCCGGTGAGGAAACCGGCGACCTGGGCGGCCTGTGCCACCGTGCTGAGCACCGCCTGGCCCAGCGGATAGCGGGCGTCGGGCAGGATCTGCGGCAGCAGCGCCGCCTTCGCCGCGCCGTGCGGTGTCCCCGCGAACTGCACCAGCACCAGCAGCGCCGCCAGCGCCCACAACGGCATTCCCGGCACCGCCATGAACAACAACAGAGCGATGCGGACCAGGTCGGCGGCGACCATCACGTCCTTGCGTGCGAACCGGTCGGCGAGCCCCGCCAGCAGGGGCCCGCCGACCAGGTCCGGCAGGAACGTCAACGCGTACGTCAGCGCGGTCAGGCCGGTGCTGGCGGTGCGGTCGTAGACGTGCACCGTCAGCGCGACCCGTGCGAACTGGTCCCCGGCCACCGACACCACGTGCGCCACGAACAGGGCGCGGAACTCCCCGTCACGGGCGAGGTCACGGTAGCCGGGCATGTCCTACAGCATGGACGACCAGAACCCGCACTGATGATCACGAGCGAAATCGGTGCCGGTGATTGCACCGGGTGCCAGTGACCGCACCTGCGAACGCCACCCCGGATCACCGGTGCGCGCGAAGTGGCCCCACGCCGCGATCATGTAGTCCGACACCTTCTTCTGCGCGGCCGTGAGCGGTGCGCCCAGGTCGAACAGCATCAGCAGCTCGGAGCCGTGATACGCCTTGTAGTCCGGGAACGGCGGCAACGGGAAGATCATCGGGATGTCCTGGTCGGCGAACTCGTACCCGGACACCCGCGCGTACCGCCCGAGCTGCCGGCGCGCCTGCTGCGACGGGCACGACCATCCCTTGTCCGTCAGCGCCGTCGCCAGCTCGTCGCGGGCGTCGTTGTTGCCGTTCACCGGATAACGGGCCGCCACACGATCGGCGTCGCGCTCACCGAACAACTGACCCAGCACCGCCCGGTAGCCGGACTCCGGGATCGGCTGCGGGAAGATCAGCGGCGCGAACAACGTCATCTCGTCGTGCGTCGACCCGACCATCGTCGGCACGTGGTGCATCCGCCCGGTTCGCTGCGCCACCACCGGATCCACCGGCAACACCGCGGTGTCGTAGGCGGGCGCGTTGAAGAGGCCGTGCACGGTGAGCAGCTTGTCCACCGGCTGCTGCCGCAGACACGCGAGGTCGGGGCACCCGAGCGTGCCCGCGCCCTGCTTCTCCACGTCGGTCCGCGTCCGCCAGATGTGGACGAACTCGCCGGGCTTCGTGCCCGGTGTGGTGAGCCCGCACGGACCCGACTGGATGATCGCCTTGGCGAACAGCCCCGCCGCCCGCGGTGACGCCAGCTGCGCACACACGCTCAACCCGCCGGCCGACTCACCGAACACCGTGACGTTGCGCGGATTGCCGCCGAACGCGGCCGCGTTGCGCTGTACCCACCGCAACCCGGCCTGCTGGTCGGCCAGACCGAACGCGCCCGACCCCGGCAGACCGGGGTGACCGAAGAACCCGAACACCCCGAGCCGGTAGTTCACCGTCACCACGACGACGTCGTTCTTCGTGGCCAGCCACCGCGCGTCATACGACGACGCCGACCCCGCGGTGAACGCGCCACCATGGATCCACACCATCACCGGCCGTGGTTTCACCGCCTTCTTCGCCGGGGTCACGACGTTGAGGTACAGGCAGTCCTCGACCTGCGACGGCGGCTGGCCCAGCTGCGAGTTCTGCGCGCACACCGGCGCGGGCATCGTCGCATCCCGGACCCCCTGCCACGCCGAGGCCGGCTGCGGGTCCTTCCACCGGTTCTCACCCACCGGTGGGGCGGCGAACGGAATGTTGCCGAACGTGCGATATGTGCTGGTCACCGTCCCCGAGACCAGGCCCTTGTCGGTGCTGACGACCCGCCCGTCCCCGTCCGCCTGCGCCCCTGGGACCTGGATGAGGGCAATCGCCGTCGCGGCGGCCGAGGCCACCGTCACCATCCTGTTCATCAGTTGCCGAACCCCCTTCGGGCTCGAACGTAGCGCGGCCCGCAATGGGTTGAAAAGCGCTGAAGGATGACCTGTCCCATCCTCGAAAGTCGGTGTTCGACACCACCGGTTGCCGACATACCGACCGGTCGGTACCCTCCGGTTCGTGGGTGACACGACACTTCCCGAACCGCTCGTCGACGCGCTCGTCTTCGACTGGGGCGGCGTCATGACGGTCTCCGTGCCCGAGTTCGTCGGCGCGTGGCTGCACGCCGAGGCCATCGACCGCGACGTCTACAACCGCATCATGCGCGAGTGGCTCAGCCGCGACGCCCGGCCCGGCAATCCGGTGTTCCGCCTGGAGACCGGTGAGCTCAGCGTCGCGGAGTTCGAACGGCTGCTCGCCGCCGAGCTGATCACCACCAGTGGTGAGAAGGTCGACGAGACCGGGCTGCTGCGGCGCATGTTCGGCGGCGCCACCCCCGACCCGGCGATGGTCGAGCTCGTCCGCAAGGCGCGTGCGGCCGGCCTGCACACCGCGCTGCTGTCCAACAGCTGGGGCGAGGGCTACCCGAAGGACCTGCTGATCGAGCTGTTCGACACCGTCGTGATCAGCGGCCGCGTCGGCCTGCGCAAACCCGACGAGCGCATCTACCTGCACACCCTCGAACAGATCGGCGTTCCCGCCGGTCGTGCCGTGTTCTTCGACGACGCGCCGGTCAACGTCGAAGCCGCCCACGCCGTCGGCATGCACGCCTTCCGCCACACCACCGCCGACACCACCCGCGCCCACCTCGCCACCCTCGGAGTGACCCTGTGACCGCACTGCCCGGCCTCGACCTGGAGGCACTCGCCGCACACCTGGGCACAGGTCCGCTCACCGGCGAGCTGTTCCCCGGCGGTCGTTCCAACCTCACCTACCGCGTCACCGACGGCACTCAGCGCTGGGTCCTGCGCCGCCCGCCCCTGGGGCACGTGCTGGCCACCGCGCACGACATGGCCCGAGAGTTCCGGGTCATCTCCGCCCTCGCGCCGACGTCGGTGCCGGTGCCGCACGCCCACCAGCTCGTCGAGGACACCTCCGTCATCGGCGCGCCGTTCTACCTGATGGAGGAGATGCCGGGCGCCGCGCTGCGGGAGCGGTCGCAGTGCCCGTGGCTCACCCCCGGCATGGCCCGCACACTGTCGGAGCGGCTCGTCGACGTGCTCGCCGACCTGCACTCCGTCGACCCCTCGTCGGTCGGCCTGCAGGACTTCGGCCGGCCGGAGGGGTTCCTCACCCGGCAGGTCACCCGGTGGGGCAAGCAGCTCGACGCCTCCCGCAGCCGCGACCTGCCCGGCATCGACGACCTGCGCGACAAGCTCGCCGACACCGTGCCCGCCTCGGGCCGCGCCGCGATCATCCACGGCGACTACCGCCTCGACAACGCCCTCGTCACCCAGGACCCGCTGCAGATCAGCGCCGTCCTGGACTGGGAGATGGCCACCCTGGGCGACCCGCTCGCCGATCTCGGCCTGCTCTACGTCTACTGGGCGGGCCTCGGCGTCGACAACGACCCCATCACCGGCAGCGTCCCTTCGATGCCAGGCTTCCTCTCCGCCGACGAGCTCGTCGCCCGCTACACCGAGCGCACCGGCACCGACACCTCCGGCCTCGGCTGGTACATCGCCTTCGGCTACTTCAAGCTCGCCGTGATCGTCGAAGGCATCCACTACCGCTTCGCCAGCGGCAAGACCGTCGGAGCCGGCTTCGAGAAGCTCGGCGCCTTCACCGTCCCCCTCGTGCGGCAGGGACTCGCCGCCGCCCACAAGGAGCTCTGACATGGACTTCGCCTACGACGCCAAAACCGAGGAACTGCGGTCGAAGCTGCTCGCCTTCATGGACTCCCACGTCTACCCGGCCGAAGCCGTCCTGGAGCAGCAGCTGCACGACGCCGCCGACCCGTGGGAACGCCAGCCCATCCTCGAGGAGCTGAAGGCGGAAGCACGCCGCCAGGGCCTGTGGAACCTGTTCCTGCCCGCCACAAATGATTCCGGGCGCGAGCACGGTGCGGGCCTGACGAACCTGCAGTACGCGCCGCTCGCGGAGATCACCGGCCGCAGCCCCCACCTCGCCCCCGAGGCGCTCAACTGCGCCGCGCCGGACACCGGCAACATGGAGGTGCTGGCGATGTTCGGCACCGACGAGCAGAAGAAGCAGTGGCTGCAGCCGTTGCTCGACGGCGAGATCCGCTCGGCGTTCTGCATGACCGAACCCGATGTGGCCTCCTCCGACGCCACCAACATCGCCACCCGCATCGAACGCGACGGCGACGACTACGTCATCAACGGCCGCAAATGGTGGTCCTCGGGCGCGATGAACCCCAACTGCGCCATCTTGATCGTGATGGGCAAGACGGATCCCTCTGCCGACCGGCACCGCCAGCAGTCGCAGATCCTCGTCCCGCGCGACACCCCCGGCATCACCGTCAAGCGCGCCATGCACGTCTTCGGCTACCAGGACTACGCCCACGGTGGCCACGCCGAGATCGAGTTCAAGGACGTGCGCGTGCCCGCGTCCAACCTCATCGCCGGTGAGGGCGAGGGCTTCGCCATCGCCCAGGCCCGCCTCGGCCCCGGCCGCATCCACCACTGCATGCGCCTGATCGGCATGGCCGAACGCGCCCTCGAACTGATGTGCCGCCGGGCCGCGTCCCGCGTCGCGTTCGGCAAGCCCATCGCCGCCCAGGGCGTCGTGCACGAGTGGATCGCCGAGTCCCGCGTCCGCATCGAACAGGCCAGGCTGCTCGTGCTCAAGACCGCGTGGCTGATGGACACCGTCGGCAACAAGGGCGCCCACACCGAGATCCAGGCCATCAAGATCGGCACCCCGCTGATGACCGAATGGGTCATCGACAAGGCCATCCAGGCCCACGGCGGCGCCGGCGTCAGCCAGGACTTCCCGCTCGCCGAACTCTTCGCCGCCACCCGCACCCTGCGCATCGCCGACGGCCCGGACGAGGTCCACCGCATGTCGCTGGCCAAGCGAGAGCTCAAGAAGTACCTGTAGACGTGCCGCGGGGCGGGCCGACGTGGCGGCCCGCCCCGGACAGCGCTGATCGATCAGGTCTGGTGGACCAGGGTCGCGCCGGTGAAGAAGTCCTCCAGGGCCGCGGTGACCGACTCGTTCTCCGTCACGCACTTGTAGCCGGGCGGCTGCGCCCCTTTCAGCACGAGTCGCAACCTGGCGGTACCCGTGACGACGCCGTCCTCACCGATCGGGTACTCCGTCGCGTCCAGGGCGGACCCGAACCTGCGCACGCGCAGAACCGACGTGCCCTTCGTGCAGACCATGTTTACCTCGGCGGTCACCTTGACCGAGATCACGGTCTTGCCGCCCTCCACCTCCACGTCCACCTCTCGGAACGAGACGGTCGCGACGGCGCCGTCCCAGCTGACTTTGGTGTCCTCCGGCACGAAACGCGCCTCGGCCGCCAGTGCGGCGCCGGAACCGCCGGCCAGGACCGCCGTGAGGACCGTGGCCGTCGCGGCGAATCTCGCCAGAACCCGGCGTGCGGAAAGCATGCTCACCCCTTGTCAGGTCATCGGCCGGAGTTGATGAACGGCGCGTTTGTTCACCTCAGCTCAGGTGGACAAACGCGCCGTTCATCGCGAGCCGAGAGGGAATTCGCGGTCAGACCGGCTCGAAGTCCACCGGGATGTCGTTGTTGTTCTGGTCCTTGCCACCGCCGGACTCACCGTTGACGACCGTGAAGTCCTTGGTCGTGCCGTTGTAGTCCAGCCGCAACGTCTCGAAACCGATGCGCAGGGTGGACACGCCCCGCAACGCCGCGGCCGAGACCTTGAACTTGATGTCGATGTTGACGTCGATCAGCTGCTCGTCGCGGAAGGTCTCCTTCAGGACGCTCTGGCTCTTGTCCTTCTTGAAGCTCGCCACCCACACCTTCCAGCCCGACGACGACGGAAGGTTGTAGACCTGCCACAGGCTCACGAAGTTGTGGCTGCGGAGCCGGCCCGTGATGCGTCCCTCGAGGTCGAAACCCTGCGACTGGATCTTGATGTTCTTCAGCGAGCTGAAGCCGTGGAACGCGGTGACCTCGTCCGCGGCCGCCACCCTCTGGGACCCGGCGTCCGGGAGGATGAGGTCGAACTGGCCGTTGGACACATCGATGGTGATCGGGCTCGGCGCGCCGGCCGGACTGGCGGAAGCTGCAGTTCCCCCCGCGGTCAAGGCCATGACGCTGACAACGACCGCCACCGTCGCCTTGGCGCACTTTCTCCATGCACGGTTGTACATGTCCGCCTCTTTCAATGTCGGTATGCAGGGCCGAGGCGCTGAGGCCTCGTTCTTCCTGCGAATACCTCATCAGGAGGCACTGGACGTCGATTGGACGTCGATTGGACGCCCTAGTTGTTCAGGGCCTCGCGCGCCGCCAGCGCCGCCCGGCACGCGTGCACGAAGTCCCAGAACACCTCGGTCGTCGTGTGCCGCCGGTCCGACCGCGAGTTCTCCGCGAACATCGCCGAGCGCAGGGGAGTGGTGAGCTCCAGCTGCCCGCCCTGCCTGCCGCGCGTGCGGTTCGCGATGTTGGACCGGTCGTAGCCGCCCAGTATCGGGTGGTCGACGGCGTCGATCGTGTGGAACCCGGCCCGCCGCAACCGCGTCAGCAGCTCCAGCCGCAGCAACGCGTCACGGCCGCCGACCAGCACCGCCCGGTCGTGGTCCTCCAGGCCTGCCGCCGCGGCGGTGCAGCCGTGCAGGCCCAGCGCGTGCGAGGCGCCGGACACGAGATCACGGGCCACGTGGTCGTCGCAGTTGGACGAGGTGACGTGCAGCTCGTCGTTCGCGACCGACCGCAGGCCCTCGAACATCCAGTAGTCGTGCGTCTGGCCGATCGGCACGCGCGTGGACGGGTGGTAGCCCGCGATCGCCAGGCACAGTTCCGACGTGCCGACCTCGATGCCACCGCCGTGCGGGGCGAGGACGACAGAGGGGGTACGGGGGCGGTGCCGCTTGAAGCGGCGCCGGTAGTCCACCCGTTCCACCAGGCGGGGATCGGCGTAGAGGTCGGAATTGGACGCGTAGACGTCCAACGCCGTCCACTGGGGCTGGGGTCTCATGGCGGGCGGAAGCCTACCTGGCATCACCCGGTCGGCCGCCGCCCGCCGGGTGACTCACGCGTCGATCTGCTTGGGCGCGTCCTCGCCCGTGGTGATCGCGATCTTGCGGGGCTTCGCGCGCTCGGCGATCGGGATCCGCAGCGTCAGCACACCCGCGTCGTACTTGGCGTCGATGTGGTCGGTGTCGAGCGTGTCGCCGAGGAACAGCTGGCGCGAGAACGCGCCCAGGGGCCTCTCCGACACCTGCATCTCGACGTCCTTGCCGACCGGCCGGCGCTCGGCCTTGACGGTGAGCACGTTGCGCTCGACGTCGAGCTCGATGGCGTCCGGCGTGACACCGGGCAGGTCGAAGCACACGACGAACTGGTCGCCGTCGCGGTAGGCGTCCATCGGCATCGCCGTGGGGCGAGACCACGTCCCCGGAGTCCCGAAGACCTGCTGGGTCAGCCGGTCCAGCTCACGGAACGGGTCAGTGCGCATCAACATCTGACACCTCCTGTTATCCCTGTGGACTGTCAATGCGCTGTACCACCGTTGTAGCATGTCGTCGGAACGATGACAAGTGCCGAACGTCATCGGAAGGACGACATGACGAGCGACTACGAAACCGTCCGCGCGGCGGCCGCCGAACCGGGCGACGCCAACCAGGTCCTGGCCGCCCTGATGCTGCTGCGCAGGCTCCGCGACGAACTGTCCGGCTGGGAACCCCAGCTCATCGAAGCCGCCCGCGCCCTGGGCACGAGCTGGGCGGACCTCGCCCCGGCGCTGGGTGTCGCGAGCAGGCAGGCCGCCGAGAAGCGCTACCTGCGCGTGCGCCGCACCGGCGAGTCCGGCACCGGCGACGAACGCGTCCAGGCCGAACGCGACCGGCGCGCCGGCGACAAGGCCGTCGCTGCCTGGGCCCGCGAGAACGCGAGCGTCCTGCGCATGCTGGCCGCGCAGGTCGGGCCGCACGACCCCGCGGTGCAGCAGGCCCTCGGCGGTACGGACGCGGCAGGGCTGCTCGGGGCGCTGAACGAGGCCGCGCCAGCGCTGCGGGACGGGCAGCCGGGGCTCGCCGAGCAGATCACGAAGATCGGGCAGCACACCGACCAGCTGCGGCTGGACGCGCAGAACCGCCGCACCGGTCCGTGAGCACCCGATCTTGTCGGTAGTGCCGAGTACGGTGAAACGCAGGGGTTCCCAGCTCGGGGGGACGCCTGCGGCAGCGTGCCCAACGCCCAACCCGCACAGCGTTTCACCGACGCAGCGGACAGCGCCGTGCCATGCGGGGCGGAATGCCGGTCGGCCCAACGTGCCCGCACCCAGCTGCACGGCGTTTCACCGACACTCCGGACAGCGCCGGGTGAGGCAGGGCGGAGTGCCGTGGAAACTGGGGCGGCCCTGCGCCAGCGTGCCTACACCAGCGTCAACGTCCCCGCCGACGCGTCCAGCACCGCCTCCACCCCCAGTGGCAACGACCACTGGCCGGCGCAGTGCCCGAACCCGAACTCGCCCAGCACCGGCACCCCCAGCCCGGCCAGCCGGTCGTGCAGTACCGACGCCACGTCACCGCAGCCCGTCCACGACCCCAGCACGATCCCCGACACCGGTTCGAACCACCCGGCCCGCACCAGCTGCGTCAGGATCCGGTCCAGCCGGTAGGGCTCCTCACCGACGTCCTCCAGCAACGCGATCGCGCCGTCGACCGGCGGCGCCCACCGCGGCCCGCCCACCGCCGCCGCGAGCAACGCCGCGTTGCCGCCCGTCAGCACCCCACGCGCGGTCCCCGCCACCACAGGCGTTCCCGCCGTCCACGACGACACACCCTCGAACAACAACGCCCGCAGCCGAGCCTGCGCCACCGGGTCGTCCACGAAATCCGAGGTGCCCGGCATCGGCCCGAACACCGTCGCCTGACCCACCGCGTTCAACTCGGCGTGCAGCACCGTCACGTCCGACGACCCCACGAACACCCGAGGCGGCAGGTCCTTCCACGGCACCAGGTCCGTCATCCGCAGACACCCGTAACCGCCCCGCACACACACCACCGCGGCCACGTCCGAACACCACGCCGACACGAACTCCGCCGCCCGCGCCTCGTCCGACCCGGCCAGATACGGCAACGACCACGCCTCCACCACGGGTGTGGTGACCTCCAGGCCCCACGAGCGCAGCACCGCCACACCCGCGCCGACCTTCGATGCCGAGGCCGGGCCGGCCGGTGACACCAGCGCGACCCGGTCCCCGCGAACCAGCAAGCTCACTCGGACAGTTCCAGCACCGGAACACCAGGCGGGACGAATCCGAAGACCTGGCCGTAGAACGACAGCTCCGCCTCCAGCGCCGCCTTGATGTTCTCGGCCTTGCGGAACCCGTGCTGCTCACCCTCGAACCTCAGGTAGGCGTGCCGGATCCCCGACCCCGCCAGGTCCGCGGCGAACCGGTCGGCCTGCTCCGGCGGGCAGATCTCGTCCTCCAGGCCCTGCAGCAACAGCACCGGACCCGACACCGACCGCGCCCTCGTCGACGGCGACCGCTCCCGATAGCGCTCCTCCGCCTCCGGCAGCCTGCCGACCAGGCCCTCGACGTAGCGGGACTCGAAGTCGTGCGTCTCGCCGCCCTCCGACGTCCAGCCCTTCAGGTCCAGGATCGGGAACGCCACCATGCCGCACTGGTACACGTCCGTCGAGGTCAGCGACGCCGCCGACGTCCAGCCACCCGCCGAACCACCCCGGATGCCCAGCCGCTGCGGATCCGCCGTGCCCTCCTTCGCGAGCTGCTGGGCCACGAACGCGCAGTCCTCCACGTCCACGACACCCCACTGCTCGCGCAGCCGCTCCCGGAACGCCCGCCCGTACCCGGTCGAGCCGCCGTAGTTCACCGCCACCACACCGATGCCGCGGCTGGTCAGATACGCGATGTCGGAGTCCAGCTTCGGCAGTGCCCGCCCCGTGGGACCGCCGTGCACGTGCACCACGTACGGCGGCAGCTCACCCTCGGGTGCCGCGAAGTCAGGGTTCGACGGCGGATACACGTACGCCGGGATCTCGCCGAACATCCGCTCCACCGGCACCGGCACGTACGCGTCCTGCGGCGACGACTCGCCCCCGGTCAGATACGTCAGCTCACCGTTGGACAGATCCAGCCGCACGACCGCGAACTCCGACGTCGGCCCCGCCGCACCGCACACCACCACGCCGTCGCGCACCGACAGGTCCGGCGCCCACGTCGGCAGATCGGTCTCCACATCGGTCACCGTCGCCGACCGCTCGTCCAGCACCGCCAGGTGCCCGGACCGCACCACCAGGTAGCGGCCGGGAGACAGCGTCGCGAACCAGCGGTTGCCCAGCCGCCACATCGGGCCGCCCAGCTCCTGCTCGCACGGCGCCAGGTTCGCGCGCGACCCGTCCAGGCCGACGCGGAAGAGGTTCCACCAGCCGTCCGGGTCCGTCAGCGCCAGCAGCGAGTCGCCCTCCCACTCGAACTGGCACACCGCCTCCGTCTCCGATCCGCACAGCACCCGGTGCCCGGCCGACCCGACCTCAGCCACGCACAGCTCGGTGCCGTCCCACGGCATCTGCGGGTGGTTCCAGCCGATCCACGCGAACTTCGTGCCGTCCGGGCTGACCTTCGGGCCCGTCATGAAGTGGTGCGAGGCGCCCAGCACCCGCACCTCACCCTCGGCGGTGATCGCCACCAGCTCGCGGCGCACGTCGGTGCGCGCGTCACCGGTGATCGTCTCCCGCACGCACCACACCTCACCGTCCGGGCCCGCGGACAGGTCGGCGTAGCGCATGCCGTGGAGCCGCTCCGGCTCCGGTGTCAGCGGGGTCGGCCGCGGGTCGTCCGGGTTGAACACGTACACGCGCTGGTCGTTCCAATGCGTGAACGCCACCCTGTCCTCGGCCAGCACCACGAACGGCCTGCCGCCGTACTCGTGTACCCGGTTGCGGGCGTTCCACGGCGCGGGCAGCACCTCCACACCGTCACGCACCAGCGCCACCCTGCCGCCCTCGGCCGGCCGGCTCTCCGCCCACCACACCCGCTCACCGTGCAGGTCGGCCCACTGGAACCCACCACCCGGCTTCGAGGTGTCGCCGGCGCTGATCGGCGAGGTCCACGTCCCGTACGAAGCGATCTTCACCACAACCCGACCCTATACGCGGAGTGTTTGGTGGGGGAGGACCTGCCGACGATCTCCGCGTGGCCTAGGGTCGTAAGGGCCATGGCTCGCGTCATTCACGTATTCCGCGCACCCGACCGGTTCGTCGCAGGAACCGTCGGGCAGCCCGGCGACCGCACCTTCTACCTGCAGGCCTCCGAGCAGAGCAGGTTGATCAGCGTCGCCTTGGAGAAGCAGCAGGTCCAGGTCCTCGCCGAACGCATCGGCTCGCTGCTCGAGGAGGTGCACCGCCGCTTCGGCACCGACGTGCCCGACGACGCGCCGCCCGACGACCTCGACACCGAACCCCTCGACGTGCCCGTCGAGGAGGAGTTCCGCGTCGGCACCATGGGACTCGGCTGGGACGCCGAGAGCAAAGCCGTCGTGATCGAACTCCTCGCGATCTCCGAGGAGGAGGTCGACGAGGCCGTCGTGCTCGACGACACCGAGGAAGGCCCCGACGCCGTGCGGGTCTTCCTCTCCCCGTCCGCCGCCCGCGCCTTCGCCGAGCGCGCCGACCGCGTCGTCAACGCCGGCCGCAAACCCTGCCCCCTGTGCGCCGAACCGCTCGACCCGGACGGCCACATCTGCCCGCGGCAGAACGGCTACCGCCGCACCGAAGAAGACTGACATGGACACCGCCGCGGCCCTGGAGTTACTCCACCACGGCCGCATCGAGGTCGAAGGTCGCCTCGTCGACGCCTCCAACGCCACCCTGTTCTGCAAGATCACGCTGAACGGCGTCGACGCGCAGTGCGTCTACAAACCCGTGCGCGGCGAACGTCCCCTGTGGGATTTCCCCGACGGCACCCTCGCGGGCCGCGAGGTGGCCACCTACCTGATCTCCGCTGGCGCGGGCCTCGACCTGGTGCCACCCACGGTGCTGCGGCCCGGCCCGTTCGGCAGCGGCATGGTCCAGCTCTGGGTCGACACCCGCGAAGAGGACGAACTCGTCGACATCGTCGGCGTCGAGGACGTCAAACCCGGCTGGATCCCCGTCTTCCACGCCCACGACCGCTTCGGCGACCCCGCCGTCCTCGTCCACGCCGACCACCCGCGCATCGCCCTCATGTCCGCCTTCGACGTCGTCGTCAACAACGCCGACCGCAAAGGCGGCCACGTCCTGCACGCCCTCGACGGCTCCGTCTACGGCGTCGACCACGGCATCTGCCTGCACACCGAACCCAAACTCCGCACCGTGCTGTGGGGCTGGGCCCGCGAACCGCTGCCCGCCGAGGTCCTCGACGCCCTGCGCCGCCTGCGCTCCGCCCTCGACGGCACGCTGGGGGAGTCGCTGCACGACCACCTCACCCGCGCCGAAGTCCGCGCCGTGGGCGAACGCACCGACAAGCTCCTCGCCGCCGGCGTCTACCCCGAACCGTCCGGCGACTGGCCCGCCATCCCCTGGCCCGCCTTCTAGGTCAACTGCTCGGCCAGCGCCGCGATCTCGGCCCCGTCGTACTCGCGCAGGATCCGGCGCACACCGCTGCGGAACGACTGGTGCTGCTCCCCGGACAGTCCGTATCGCCGCACCTCGATCTCCCACAACGCGTTGTCGTCGACGGCCTCGCTGAGCGCCCGCAACCCGTGCCTCGCGTCGACACGCCGGTGCAGACAGCGCTGCGACGCGGGCCAGCGCGCCACGATCTCCGCCAGCAACACCAGGTGACACGCCCCGCGCGTTACTACGCTCGGCAGCCATGTCGATGATCAATCCACCCAAGCCCCAGCCCGGTGACCGGGTCGCGATCGTCTCCCCGGCCGCGGGCTTACCCGGCCTGTACCCATTGCCCTACGAGCTGGGCCTGCACCGCCTGAAAACCGAGTTCGGCCTGGAACCGGTCGAATACCCCACCACCCGCAAGATGGGTGCCTCCCCGCAGGAACGTGCCGCCGACCTGCACG
The DNA here is from genome assembly GCF_016907955.1 of Lentzea nigeriaca. Classification (GTDB taxonomy): domain Bacteria; phylum Actinomycetota; class Actinomycetes; order Mycobacteriales; family Pseudonocardiaceae; genus Lentzea; species Lentzea nigeriaca. Next base: position 128,247 of record NZ_JAFBCX010000010.1, read on the forward strand.
AGGCGTTCGCCGATCCGACGATCAAGGCCGTGATCGCCACCATCGGCGGTGACGACCAGATCACCGTGCTGCCGCACCTCGACGAGGCCCTGATCACCGCCAACCCCAAGCCGTTCTTCGGGCACAGTGACAACACGAACATGCTGCTGTGGCTCGCCAACCGCGGCATCGTCGGGTTCTCCGGCGGCAGCGTCATGGTCCACTTCGGACGGCCCGGCGCCATGCACCCGGTCAGTGCCCAGTCGCTGCGGGCCGCGTTGTTCACGCCGGGCGAGTACCGGCTGACCGAGACCTTCGCCTACGGCGACAAGGACCTGCCGTGGGAGGAGCCGGGCACGTTCGACGCCGAGCCGCTGCTCGAGGCGAGCGGCGGGTGGATCTGGCACCAGGCTGACCAGGTGGTGCGGGGCAGGTCGTGGGGCGGCAACCTGGAGATCCTGTCGTGGCTGATGATGGCCGACAAGGAGATCAAGACGCCCGAGCACTACGAGGGTGCCGTCCTGTTCTTCGAGACCTCCGAGGAGATGCCCAGCGACGTCGAGGTCTACCGGATCCTGCGCAACATGGGGGAGCGCGGGCTGCTGCGGCGGTTCGCGGCAGTGCTGGTCGGGCGGCCCAAGTCGTGGTTCTTCACCAACCAGGACACCGACCGCGCCACCTACACCAGCGCGCAACGCGAGGCCGTGCTCAAGGCGTTCGGGCAGTACGCGCCGGACACGATGATCGTGTTCGACGTCGACCTCGGCCACACCGACCCGCAGGTCGTCATCCCGGTCGGCGGCACGATCACGGTCGACGGGCCGCAGCGCGCGATCACCGTCACCTACTGAGTCCAAATGAGATGCGTTTGACGCGCGGATCACTGGGCCCTATCTTCGTGAAGGCGTTCTGACCTGCGAAAACATGTGCGTTGCGAATGCGGGAGAAGATGGCGCAAGCAGAACGGATCGTCGTGGTCGGCGCGGCCGATCTCGGCGCGAGAGCAGCCGTGTGCCTGGCCCGCAGGTTCGGGCCGGTACACCTCATCGGCCCCGGTGCCGACGCGCTCGCCGAGATCGGTGTGCGGCGCTACCCGCGCGCCATCGTCCGGGACTTCGACCTCGACACGCCCGCGGTGATCGTCGACAACGACGGCGGCCGCCTGCAGCGGCTGGTGTGCGACCGGCTCGTCGTGGTCGGCTGGCCCGTGCCGCTGCTGCCGGTCAACCGGTGGGTGATCGACGGCAAGGTCGCCGTCGCGGGCGACGGCGCGGACCTGAAACTCCTCTCCACCTGCTTCGACGTCAACGGACTGTGGCGCCCGGCGCTGGCCGAGTACCAGGTCCGCCGCCAGGCGGGAGCCGACTCGCTAGCCTGAACCAGGTGATCGACGAGGACGCCAGATCCCGGCTCATCAGACGTTTCGGCCCCGACGTGACGCGGTGGATCGACGCACTGCCCGGCCTGATCGACACCCTGACCACCCGCTGGGGCCTCACCGTCTCCGAACTCATGCCCGGCGGCACCGGCGCCACCTTCCTGTGCGCCGGCGCCGTGCTGAAGGTGACCCCGGACCACGACGTCGCCGCCCTCGAAGCCCGCGCCCTCACCGCCTGGGCCGACACGCCCGCGATGGTCGACGTGCTCGACACCGACCTCGCCCGCGGCGCCCTGCTGCTGGAGAGGATCACCCCCGGCACCCCCGCCGACGAACCGGCCCGGGTCGTGCCGGAACTGCACGCCGCGAACCCGGCGGGCTTCCCACCGCTCAAGGCCCGCGTCGACTTCCTCTTCGAAACCCTGCTGACCCGCCGCACCGGCACCTACTACGCCACCGAACACCACCGCGCCCGCAAACTCGCCGAGGACGACGTCGCCCAGGTGCTGCTGCACGGCGACATGCACCCCGGCAACGTCCTGCAAGGCCCGCACGGCCCGAAAGCCATCGACCCGCGTGCCCACGTCGGCGACCCGGCGTTCGACTGGATGGACTTCGTGCACGACGGCCACGACCTGCACGGCGCCGACGTCGACCTGGACCGCGTCCACGAGTGGCTGACCGCCTTCAAACCGTTCTACGGCTAGCGCACCGCACAGCGCGGACCTGGCAGGGTTCCCGCCCGAACAGCAGAGCGCCCGCGAACTCGCCCGAGCACGAGTCGATCGCGGCGTTCAAGCCACTGTTCGGTTACTACGGCTAGGGTTTCGGGTCGTGCGATCCCACGACTACGGCCGCGACGTCCTGTCCACCCCGAAGCGCAAGAAGGTCCCGGAGATCCCGGCCGAACCCGGCCTCGTCGTCGAGGACCCCGCCAGCGGCTTCTGCGGCGCCGTCGTGAAGTACGAGCACGGCCAGGTCGTCCTGGAGGACCGCCACGGCCGCCACCGCCTGTTCCCGCTCAACCCCGCCGGGTTCCTGCTCGACGGCCGGCCGGTCACGCTCGTCAAACCCGCGCCGCAGCAACAGAGACCCCGCATCAGCGCGTCCGGCTCGGTCCGGGTCGAGGGGCTGCGCGCGCAGACCGCGAAGGCCAGCCGCATCTGGGTCGAGGGCAAGCACGACGCCGAGCTCGTCGAACGCGTCTGGGGGCACGACCTGCGGGTCGAGGGCATCGTCGTGGAACCGCTCGACGGCGTCGACGAGCTCCCGCAGCGCATCACCGAGTTCGGCACCGCGCCGCACCGCCGCCTCGGCGTGCTGGTCGACCACCTCGTCGCGGGCTCCAAGGAACAGCGCATCGTCGAGCAGGTCCGCGACGCCAACGTCCTGGTCACCGGCCACCCCTACGTCGACATCTGGCAGGCCGTGAAGCCGGAGGCCCTCAGGATCGAGGCTTGGCCCGTGATCCCCAGGAACGTCCCGTGGAAGGAAGGCGTCTGCGCGGCACTGGGCTGGGGCGAGACCTGGGAGGGCTGGCAGCGTGTGCTGGGCGCGGTCGGCAGCTACCGCGACATCGAGTCCGACCTGCTCGGCGCGGTCGAGCGGCTGATCGACTTCGTCACCGCCGGGCCCGACGGCATCGGTGGTTGATCGATTTCGTTACGGTCGGGGGCCCAGCACGGTGAATCTCGGAGCCGCGTGCTCCCCGGTGGTGTATGTATGGGCGCATGGCCGCGCTGATCTGGCTGATCGTCGGGATCCTGCTCGTCGTCGCCGAGGTTCTCTCCGGTGACTTCGTGCTGGTCATGCTCGGCGCAGCCGCTCTGGCCGCGGCGGGTGCGTCCGCGCTGGGTGCCGCCGACCTGGTGAGCGTGCTCGTCTTCGCCGCGTCCTCGCTCGGCCTGATCGTCGGCGCCAGGCCGGTGCTCAAGAGGCGGCTGCAGCTCGGCTCGGGGATCAAGATGCACCACGAGGCGCTGCTGGGCAGCAAGGCCATCGCGTTGACCGCGGTCGACGAGAACGGCGGGCAGGTCAAGATCGGCGGCGACACCTGGAGCGCGCGCACCCTCGACGGGTCCGTGATCGAGGCAGGCGAGGCCGTCACCGTTGTCGAGATCTCGGGCGCGACCGCCGTGGTCATAGCCGCGGTGTGAAGCACTTTCCAGTGAGGATGTGAACGGAGTTGGACCCGATCACCGCTGTGGTCGTGGCCGTCATTGCGATCTTCGTGCTGACCATCGCCGTCAAGTCGGTGCTGGTCATCCCGCAGGCGCAGGCCGCCGTCATCGAACGCCTCGGCCGCTTCCGCACCACCGCGGCGCCCGGCCTGAACATCATCGTGCCGTTCATCGACAAGGTGCGCGCCCGCATCGACCTGCGCGAGCAGGTCGTGTCGTTCCCGCCGCAGCCGGTGATCACCCAGGACAACCTCACGGTGTCCATCGACACGGTCGTGTACTTCCAGGTCACCGACCCGCGCAGCGCGGTGTACGAGATCTCCAACTACATCGTCGGTGTCGAGCAGCTGACGATCACGACGCTGCGCAACCTCGTCGGTGGCATGAGCCTGGAGGAGACCCTCACCTCCCGCGACCACATCAACGGCCAGCTGCGCGGTGTCCTCGACGAGGCGACCGGCCGGTGGGGCCTGCGCGTCGCCCGCGTCGAGCTGAAGTCCATCGACCCGCCACCGTCCATCCAGGACTCGATGGAGAAGCAGATGCGCGCCGACCGCGAGAAGCGCGCCATGATCCTCACCGCAGAGGGCCAGCGGGAGTCGTCGATCAAGACCGCCGAGGGCCAGAAGCAGTCGCAGATCCTCGCCGCCGAGGGCGCCAAGCAGGCGGCGATCCTCGCCGCGGAGGCCGAGCGGCAGTCGCAGATCCTGCGCGCGCAGGGTGAACGTGCCGCCCGCTACCTGCAGGCCCAGGGTCAGGCCAAGGCCATCGAGAAGGTCTTCGGCGCGATCAAGGACGGCAAGCCCACCCCTGAGGTGCTCGCGTACCAGTACCTGCAGACGCTGCCGCAGATGGCGCAAGGCGACGCGAACAAGGTCTGGATGATCCCGTCCGACTACGGCAAGGCCCTCGAGGGGTTCGCCCGCATGCTCGGCGCGCCCGGCGACGACGGCGTCTTCCGCTACGAGCCGCCGGCCGACAACGCCACGCGGCCCAAGCCCGAGGACGACGACGAGTCGATCGCCGACTGGTTCGACACCGCGCCGGACCCGAAGGTCGCCGAGGCCGTCGCCGCCGCCGAAGCCGTGGCGCGCAAGGAGGTCCCCGGTCCGCTGAGCACCCCGCCGCGGCCGGTCGCCTCCGCCTCGCCGGTGCCGGAGCTCGAGGCGGAGCAGCCACGCTCCCTGCACCAGCCCGACGACGAGGCCTGACCCCCGCTTTGCACGATGAAGGGAACGGTCATCCACCTCACGGGGTGACCGTTCCCTTCATGAATTTCTGGGGTGGGTGTCGATTGAACGGGATGCCCGTTCGACCTCGGCGTGAAAGGGTCCACAACGGACCCGCACGATCCCACTGGGGAGTGACACACATGAAGTTCATGCTGATCTGGCGCCAGACCTCCGCCGACGCCTGGGACAGCCTGGGCGAGATCGACTTCGACAAGATGCTCGAGACCGTCGGCCGGTTCAACGAGGAGATGATCGAGGCGGGCGTGCTGCTCGCCGCGGAAGGTCTCGCACCGGCGGAGGAAGGCGTCGTCGTCGACTTCGGAAGCGAACCGCCCGTCGTCACCGACGGACCGTACGGCGAGACCAAGGAGCTGTTCAACGGCTTCTACCTGATCAACGTTCCCACGATCGAGGACGCCGTCGAGTGGGCCAAGCGCGTCCCGCTCACCGGTCCCGGTTTCAAGACCGAGATCCGCCGCGTCCCCACGATCGACGAGTTCCCCCAGGACAACGAGTGGATCAAGAAGGAGCGGGCGTGGCGCGAGGCGAACAACCAGCTCTGATTTGATCTCCAGCCATGAGCGACCCCACCGGCCGCAAGGCCGTAGCCGCGGTGTGGCGCATCGAGTCCGCGCGGATCATCGGTGCGCTGACCCGCTACACCGGCGACTTCGCGCTGGCAGAGGACCTCGCCCAGGAAGCACTGGCCGAGGCGCTGGTGACCTGGCCGCGCGAAGGCGTGCCGAACAACCCGGCCGGATGGTTGCTCACGGTCGGCCGGCGCCGCGCGATCGACGCGTTCCGCCGCCGCAGCACCCGTGACGAGAAGTACGCCGCCCTCGCCCACAACCTGACCGAGGGCGGCGCGCTCACCGGTGCCACCGACCCCGGACCCGCGCCCGACGACGTGCTGTGGGACCCGGACCAGATCGACGACGACACCCTCGCGCTGATCTTCACCTCGTGTCACCCGGTGCTGTCGCGCGAGGCCGGTGTGGCGTTGACGTTGCGCGTGATCGGCGGTCTGACCAGCGACGAGATCGCGCGGGCTTTCCTGGTGCCGACCGCGACCGTGCAGGCGCGCATCACCAGGGCGAAGAAGACCCTGGGCGCGGCGAACGTGCCGTTCGAGGTGCCTCCGGTCAACGAACGCCCCGCCCGCCTCGCCCAGGTCCTCAGCGTCATCTACCTGATCTTCACCGAGGGCTCCTCGGCCAGCTCCGGTGACGAGGTCATGCGCCTCGACCTCGCCGGGGAGGCTCAGCGGCTGGCGCGGATCCTGTCGCGGCTGATGCCGGGCGAACCCGAGGTCCACAGCCTGCTCGCGTTGCTCGAGCTCACCGCCGCCCGCTTCCCGGCCCGCCGCGGCCCCGATGGCGAGACGGTGCTGCTGGAGGACCAGGACCGCCGCCGCTGGGACCGGTCCGCGATCGCCCGCGGCCGGGCGGCGCTGGCCAAGGCCGCTGAGGCGGGCCGCGGCTACGGCTACTACGGGCTGCAGGCCGCGATCGCCGAGTGCCACGCGCTGGCACCGTCGGTCGAGCAGACCAACTGGGACCGCATCGTCGCGCTCTACGAGGGGCTCGGCCGCCTCGCCCCGTCGCCGGTCGTGGAGCTCAACCGGGCGGTCGCGGTCTCGATGGCGAAGGGACCCGCCGAGGCGCTGCCGATCGTCGACGAACTCGCCGCGGGCGACGCGTTCAAGGACTCGCACCAGCTACCCGGCGTGCGCGGCGAGCTGCTGCGCAGGCTCGGCCGGTTCGACGAGGCGCGAGCGGAGTTCGAGACGGCCGTTCGGCTGTGCGGCAACGAGCGTGAACGCGCTGTGCTGACCCGCAAGCTCGCCGGTCTGGTGACACCGGGAAACTGAACGTGTGCGTTTCGAGGCGGGCCGGCCGGGTTTCGGCGGGCGAAAACGGGAACTGCTGACCGACGTCGCGGCCGTCGTGGTGTGCGGTGGCATCGACCTCATCTCGGCGGACGGGCTCGGCGAGGCGGGCTGGGCGGTCGGTGCCGCCGGTCTGCTCTCGGTGCGCAGGAAGTTCCCCGCGGCCGTGGCGGTGCTGGTCGCCTCGATCGACTTCCTGGCGCCCGGCCAGGTCTTCGCGGCGTTGTTCTGCGCCCTGTACACGGTCGGCACCCACGCTCGCGTGGTCTCCGGTTCGCTCGCGGTCGTCGCGGCCGCGGTGGGCTTCGCGATCCCGGCGTGGGATGACGAGGAGCAGCTCAACGTCATCTTCGTCGCTTCGGAGATGGTGTTGCAGCTCCTGCTCCCGCTCGCGATCGGCCTGTACGTCCGGCGTTCCCGGCAGATGGCGGAGATGCAGCGGGATCAGGCCGTCGCGCGGGAGCGTTCCAGGATCGCCCGTGAGATGCACGACGTGCTCGGCCACAAACTGAGCCTCATCGCATTGCACGCGGGAAAGCTGGAACTCAGCGGCACCCCGGACAGCGCGGCCACCGAAACCGCGCAGCTGCTCGGCGGGACCAGCCGCGCCGCCATGCGGGACCTGCGTCAGATCATCGGAGTGCTGGACGCGGAACCGGTGACCGTGGCCGGCCTCACCGATCTCATCGACAGCTCGCGCCGCGCGGGTGTGCGGGTCGAGGCCGCGTTGTCCGATGTCCCGCCGGAGCTGTCCGACGCCGTGCGGCGCGTGGTGCAGGAGGCGTTGACCAACGTGCACAAGCACGCCGGACCGGTTGACGTCGTCGTCGAGTTCAAGACCGTGCAGGGCAGGCCGCGGCTGACGGTCCGCAACAGTCCACCGGCACGACCACCCCGGACCCGCGGCACCGGCACCGGCAGGGGCCTGGCCACGCTTGCCGCTGAGGTCGCGGGGGCAGGCGGCGAGTTGAGCTGGGGACCAGAGGCAGACGGAGGTTTCGTGGTGACGGCGGTGTTCGAGGAGGGCGAGGGCGTCCGATGATCTCCGTTGTCGTCGCCGACGACGAGCAGCTGGTCAGGGCGGGCATCCGGGGCGTGCTCGAGACGGCGGAGGACATCATGGTCGTGGCCGAGGCCGCGAGCGGCTCCGAGGCGCTGCGGCTGGTTCATCGCCACCAGCCCGACATCCTGCTGCTGGACATCCACATGCCCGGCGGTGACGGCCTGGCCGCGGCCGAGATGGTGTGCAAGCACGTGCCGGCCACCGCGGTCGCCATGCTGACCACGTTCACCTACGACCGGTACGTCCAGCGCGCGCTGCATTCGGGGGCCGTCGGGTTCCTGCTCAAGGACATGGAGCCGCGAGCGCTCATCGACGCGGTGCGGGCGATCGCCGCGGGCGACGCGTTTCTCGCGCCGCGGGTGACCCGGTCGCTGCTCACCACGTTCCGCGACCGGGATCCGAGGCGCGGCAATCGCGCCCGAGCCCGGCTGGCCGGGCTGACCGACCTCGAACGCAAGGTCCTGCGGCTGCTCGCCCAGGGCCTGGCGAACGCGGAGATCGCGCGTTCCTGCCGGATGAGTGAAGGCTCGGTGAAGGCGCACGTGAGCCGCATGCTCGTGAAGCTGGACTGCGGCAATCGCGTGCAGCTGGCGGCGATCGCCTACGACGCGGAGGACAACTACTGACGGGCCGGGGGCAGCTGTCCGGGTGACTGGTCGTGAGCCCTCCAGGTGTCCAGTGGTGGCTGGACGATAGATACATCGCACGGCCACGCCGGTCGTGGCCGTGCCAGGTTCTATTTGTGATCAAACTTCGCTCGACCGTACGGGTCAGCGTGACGATCGTGGTCGCGATCGTCGTCGCCGGGCTCGTGCTGTATCTGCTTCCCACCGGCAAGAAGGACGACAAACCCGACACCGCCGGCAAGACCGACCTGCTTTCCGACGTTCAGCGGTTCTCCCAGGGCATGTCCGCGGAGACCGGCTACACGCGGCCGACCCAGGCCGAGCGCACCGCCGTGAGCAACGGCGTGCAGCGCGTTCTCGACAACGCGGCGGGTCAGGCCGGAGACGTGCTCGCCGCGGTGGGCTACACGATCCGCGAACGGGTCGACACCGCGACCAACCGTACGTTCTACGAGATCTCCGACAACGCCGTGGACTCCCGCGGCTGGGGCCGGATCATGATCGACACCTCGGAGAGCGCCCGCCTGGGCATCGAGGTCCCGCACCCCAAGGCCGACCAGGACAGCGAGTCGCTCGGCGTCGAGCTGTTCCGCAAGGCGCCGGGCTCGGTGCTGGTGGTCGCCGGGGCGCACCGCCGCGCCGCGGAGAACCGGGTGGCCGACATGGCGCACACGACCAGCAGCGTCTTCGAGGACCTGCACGAGCTGCTGGTGCGGCGCCGGATACCGGTCGTGCAGCTGCACGGGTTCCAGAACGAGACCGCTCCCGACAGCGACGTCGTCGTCTCCGCCGGACCACCACTGAAAAACCAGTTCGCGCAGCAGACCGCCCAGCGGCTGGAGTCGGCGGGCCTGTCGGTGTGCAAGCCGTGGGTGACCGGGTGCCCCGGTCTGGAGGCGACCACCAACGTGCAGGCGCGCTACTCCGACGAGCAGAAGGCCGACTTCGTCCACGTCGAGGTGTCCAGGGACATCCGCGACAGCCCGTCGGCCCGTGACCAGGTCGCGTCCGTGCTCGCGGTGAGGAAGGGCGACAGATGAGCCGCACCCGTGTCCCCGGCGTGCTGGCGCCCTGGATCACAGGGCTGGTCCTGTTCACGCTGCTGGCGGGCGGTGCGACCGCCTATCTGGCGCGGCCGCGCGCGGTGTCCCCGGTGCCCCAGTCCGTGCTCGACGCCCGGCGCGAGAGCGCGACCGCGGCCGCGCAGGCCATCACCCGGTCGCTCAACGGCGGGCTGAGCAGCATGGCCGAGGTCGCCACCGTCGTCGACGAATCCCTGCGGCAACGCAACCGCGCGTTGCTGATCCCGTTCCGGGCCCGGATCTGGAAGTCGCTCTACGTCCTGGACCAGACCACCAGGACCGTCATCGCCCAGGTCGGTGAGCCCGCCCAGCCCGCGGTGCTCGGTGAGCCCCTGCCCAAGGAGGCGGGCATGAAGATCGCCCAGGTCGGCACGACACACCAGATCGTGCAGTACACGCCCGTGGGCAAACCGGCGGAGGCGAAGTACCTGCTGGTCGGGCACTACGACCCGAACCGCCTGAGCGACCTGCTCACCGCGGCGGGTGCGGAGGGCACGTGGCTGGTCGACCGGTCCGGTGCGGCGATCGTCGGCGTGGGCACGAGCAAACAACCACCGGAGGGGTTCGTCCCACCCGAGGCGGATCCCGGCGAGAACGCCGCGGGCAGCCAGGCGCGGCAGGCGGGCGACCGGATGGATGTGCTCGCCTGGGCCTCCCTGACCGGACGGGCCCCGGCGAACGGTCTCGGCTGGAGCGTGGTGTCGGCCAAGCCGGTCACCGACGTCGCCGTGGCCACCGACGACTCCCGGCGTCGCGCGATCACCGCGGGCACGACGCTGGCGGCCCTGGTCGTGGTCGTGTTCGCGGCGCTGTTCCTGGTCGTGCAGCGGCCGATCCGCAGGCTGAGGCAGGTCAGCGGCGAGCCGGCAGCGCCAGCACCGAAGTACGGCGAGGCGGGCCGCGTCGCCCAAACGTTCGCCCAGGCCCGCACGCCCAAGGCCGACCAGACGGCCGACGAGGAACTGGCAGGCCGGAGATGACCACACGTTCCTGCCGTCACTTCCCGATCGCCCTCGCCGTCTGGACGCTCGGCGGCACCGCCTTCCTCGGCCTCGGCGCGGCCGTGGCGACCGCGCCGTCGTCCTGGCTGGTGGAGGACATTCCGCAGAGCGTCGTGACCGAACAGCAGACCCGCACGGCGCTGGCCGCCCGTCAGCTGCAACGAGCACTCGACAGCGGCGCGTCCGACCTCAACGCCGTCGCCGCGGGCATCAAGACGCTCCACGACGTCGACACCCCAGGCCGGTTGCTCACGCAGCTGATGTCCACGCGAACCCGGTACCGCGGAGCCGCCTACCTCTCACCGAGCGGCGCCGTGCTGGCCAAGGCCGGCGAGGACGTCGACGCGGGCGCGGTCGCCGCGTCGGACAAACCGGCGCTCGCGGCCGCCGCACCCCAGGGCGTGTCACCGCGGGTCTTCGTCGCGGTGCCGGTCACCGGTGACCGGGCGGGCCGGATCGTCGCCGAGTTCAAGCCGCAGTCGCTGATCTCGCCGCTCGCCCTGGCCGGTCCGGGAAACACGCGGCTGCTCAACGCCGACCGGCTGGTGATCGGCGCGACGTCGGGCTTCACCGCGTTCGAACCGCTGACCAGGCCGGACCTCGACCAGGCCGCCCAGTCCGCGCGCACCGCGGGAGCGGGGGCCGCCCTGCACGACGTCGACGGCCGCCGTCACCTCGTGAGCTGGGCGCCGGTGACCACGACCGAACAGACCCGGCAGCTCGGCCTCGTCGTGGTCACCGACCGGCCGGAGACGTCACTGACGCTTCCGCACTCGTCGGAACGCAACGAACTGGTCCTGCTGGGGGTGCTCATCGCGGCACTGACCGTCGTGGTCTTCGGCTGGTTGTACGCGGTGGTCATCAGCCCCCTGCTGGCGCTGGCCCGCGATGCCAGGCGGATCGCGGGCGGCGACACCGCCACACCGGTCATCGTCCGCCGCTACGACCATCTCGGCCTCGTCGCACGCGACCTCGAACGCGTCCGGCGCGACCTGCTCGGGAGGGCCTGAATGTTGTTCCTGTACACGGTGTTCGCCGCGGTCCTCGGCGTGCTGCTCGTCGCGGGGATCGTCGAGCAACGCCGGCACCTGCGCACGCTGCACGGCATTCCCAGCCGCATCCTCGTCAACGGCATCCGCGGCAAGAGCTCGGTCACCCGGCTGTGCGCCGGGGCGCTGCGCGGTGGTGGCCTGACGGTCGTCGCGAAGACCACCGGCACGGCGGCCCGGTTCATCCACCCGGACGCCACCGAGGAGCCGGTGTACCGCAAGTTCGGCATCGCGAACGTGGTCGAGCAGATCGGCATCGTGCGCCGCGCCGCGGCGGCCCGGCCGGACGTGCTGGTCATGGAGTGCATGGCGGTCATGCCGCCGCTGCAGGAGGTCAACCAGACCAAGCTCATCCAGTCCACCATCGGGGTGCTGAGCAACGTCCGCGAGGACCACCTGCAGGAGATGGGCCCGACATTGGAGGACGTGGCGCGGTCGCTGTCGCGGTCCATGCCCGTCGGCGGTGTCTGCGTCACGGCCGAACGCGACCTGCTGCACATCCTCCAGGAGGAAGCGGACAAGCGGTCGTGCCTGCTGATCGCCGTCGATCCCGACGACGTCACCGACGAGGAGCTGGACGGGTTCGCCTACCACTCCTTCAAGGAGAACGTCGCCATCTCGCTGGAGGTCGCCCGCCTGGTTGGGGTGCCGCGCGACCTGGCGCTGAAAGGAATGCAGGAGGCGCCGCCCGATCCCGGCGTGCTCACCGTCGAGTCCTACCGCTTCGGCACCAAGACGCTGCGGTTCGCCAACGTCTTCGCCGCCAACGATCCCAGGTCCACCGTGATGAACGTGCAACAGCTCATCGAGCGCCGGCAGATCCAGGCGCCGATCTTCACCCTGATCAACTGCCGTCCCGACCGGGTCGAACGCAACGGCCAGATGGGCGAGATCGTGCCGGAACTGCTCACCGACAAGCTCTTCGTGATCGGCCACCCCAGCCGATCGGCGCTGGCGAAGGTCCCACCGGGCTGGCAGGGCGAGGCGTTCGACCTGGGCGGTGCGAACCGGCCGGTCGAGGACATCCTGAAGGCCGTCGTCGACGAGATCGACGACGAGGCGTCGCTGGTCGCCATCGGCAACATCCACGGTCAGGGTGAGCTGCTGCTGGGCCACCTCGAACGGGCGGTGGAACGGTGCTGACCGCGACGCTGACGCCCGAGGTGGCGGTGCTGGCCATCGCGATCGGGCTGGTGTTCTCGCTCGGCTGCTACCTGGTGTCCAACCTCTCGCCAGGCGGGATGATCACGCCGGGCTGGCTCGGCCTGGCCCTGATCACCGACCCGCGCAGGCTGTGGATCATCGCCGGGGTCACCGTGGCGACCTACTTCGGGACACGGCTGCTGCAACGGCTGGTGATCCTCTACGGCAAGAGGCTCTTCGCCACGGTGCTGCTGCTCGGGGTGTTCCTGCAGCTGACGATCTTCCTGTTCCTGTCGAGCGACCGGCCGTTCCTGTTCTCCCACGGCACGCTCGGCTTCATCGTGCCCGGCCTGATCGCCTACCAGTGCGTGCGGCAGCCGATCAAGGCCACGCTGATCTCGACCAGCGTGGTCACCGGGCTGTCCTACGTCGTCCTGCTCGCCGGTGTCCTGCTCAACTTCCTGCCCCACCGGTAGCGCTCCCCGTTCGGGCGGCGTACGCGGGGCGCTTTCGTACGCTCAGAGAGTACGGAAGCTCCCCGCGTACCGAACGGCAACGACGGAAGGTGAACCTTAAATCCGTTAGGGCGACATCTGTGGCACTCGACTGGGCTACGCGGGAATGATGTTGTGATGACCTCGCTGCCCGCCGCCGTCGCCTCCGCGTTGCTCGAGGCCGACGGCGAGGACGCGGACTGGCCGGCCCGCTGGCAGGCCCTCACGGGCGTGTCGGTCGAGCTGCAGTCGTTGCTGGTCACCGACCCCGGCCCGGAGCTGGTCGGGCTGATCGAGCAGATCGTCACCCAGCTGGCCGACGGAGTGGCGAGCACCAGAAGACACCGGGTCGAGCTCGCCGAACTGGCCCACCGCGTGCTCGGCACCCACGCCCGCGCGTGCGCCCAGACCCGCCCGGACCCGGTCCGGCTCGCCGACTGGCTGCTCGACCTGCAGCTGCGCCACCCCGACGCCCCCGACGTCAGCCTGGCCGCCTACGCCGACGCGCTCGACGAGGAGGGGCTGAGCCACTACCGCGAGCGCGCGGTGACGTTGTTCGAGCTGCTGCCCGTGATCGGGTTCGGCGAGACCGGCCGCTACGACCGCGAGCGCTGGGCGTTGCTGCGGATCATGGAGGAGCTGGCCGAGTACACCGACGACGTCGACCTGCAGCTGCTGGTGCTGTCGAAGGACCTGTCCTCGGGCTGGCACTACCTGCAGGTCGCGACCGTGCTGCGCGACAACGGCCGCGGCGACGAGGCCCTCGACTGGGTCGACCGCGGGCTGCACGCGGTCGGCGGGCGGGGTGCGGCACTGCGGCTGATCGACCTGGCTGTGGAGGAACACCTGCGGCGCGGCAGCCCGCCGCGGGCGGTGGAGGTGTGCAAGCAGGCGTTCTTCGCCCGGCCCAACCTCGACGTCTACCTCAAGATCCGGGCCCTGGTCGTGCACACCGACTGGCCGCCGGTGCGGGCGGAGCTCGTGAACCACCTCGTGCAGGACGGCAGCCGCCTCGCGATCGAGGTCTACCGGCGCATCGTCGAGGTCGAGCTCGCGCGGCGCGGCATAGAGGAGCAGGAACTCGTCGTCGAATGGCTCCACCAGCTACGCGGTCTGCAGCCCGACGCCTTCGCCGACTACCTGGAGCACATCAAGTCCCGCCACGTCGCGGACCGTCAACTGCTCGACGAGTTGTCCCGGCGAGGACTCTGACCGAGGCCGGAGGGGGTCCGGTCCGCCCACGGCCGGGCGCGCTCCAGCTGGGCGGACACCGACAGCAGCGTGCACTCGTCGTGACGGCGGCCCACCAGCTGCACCGCGAGCGGCAGACCGGAGGACGTGCGGCCGGCCGGGACGACGGCGGCCGGGTTGCCCACGACGTTCCAGATCTGCAGGAACGACGTGTAGTGCGAGGCGGCCAGCAGCGCGGTGACGACGTTGCGGTGGTCCCACTCGCCGACGCGGATCGGGGGGCGGGTCAGCGCCGGGGTGAGCAGCACGTCGACCGAGGTGAAGATCCGGTTCGCGTAGGCGGTGAGCGACGCGTCGTCCTTGCGGGCCCAGCGGACCAGGCCGCGCGGCAGGCGGCGGCCCAGTTCGGCGACCGCGCGGGTGCGGGCCTCGACGAGGTCGGGGAACTCCATGCCGTTGCGCGCCAGATGGGCGTTGTGCAGGTACCGCACGGCGAACTGGGTCGACGCGACGACGTCACGCATGGGCGGGTCGATGCGCATGACGTCGTGGCCGAGGTCGGTGAGCAGCGCGGCGGTGTCCTGCACGGCGTCGCGGACCTCGTCGGCGATCGGGATGCCAGGACCCCACGGCCGCAGCGACACCCCGATCCGCAGCTTTCCTGGGTCGGTCGTGGCCGCCTCGGTGAAGCTGGTGCGCGGCGGGTGCGCGACGTGCACGTCACCGGGTGCCGCGCCGTGGATCTGGTCGGCGACCAACGCCCAGTCCAGCACGGTGCGGGTGATCGGCCCCGCGACGACGAGCCCGCCCCACACCTCGCGTTCCGGTGCGAGGGAGACCCGGCCGCGCTGGGGCTTGAGCCCGAACAGACCCGTCACCGCGGACGGGATGCGGATCGACCCGGCGCCGTCGGTGCCGATGGCCGCCGCGGCGAGCCCGGCCGCGACCGCCGCGGCGGAGCCACCGCTGGAACCGCCGGGGGAGTGCGTCAGCGACCACGGGTTGCGCGTCGGCCCGGCCCAGCCGCTCTCGGTGTAGGGCCACAGGCCGAGCTCGGGCATGCGGGTGCGGCCGATGATCACCGCTCCCGCCTTGCGCAGCCGCTCGACGATCGCGGAGTCCGCAGGTTCCGGTGTGCGGGCGGCGTTGGTGCCCTTCGTCGTCGGCAGTCCCGCGATCGCGATGTCCTCCTTGACCGCGATCGGCACGCCCAGCAGCGGCACCTCCTCGCCGCGCGATTTCCGTTTGTCGGCGGCGTCGGCTTCGGCCAGTGCCTGCTCGGCGAACACCGCGCGGAACGCGTTGAGCTGCGGATCGAGGCGCTCGATGCGGGCGAGGTGCTCGGTGACCAGGTCGCGCGCGGTCACCTCACCGGACCGCACGGCGTGCGCCTGCCTGGCCACCCCTGCGAAACACAGCTCCGTCAGCTCCATGGACCGACCCTAAGCGCCGACAGGTGATCTACAGAATGGGAGTTCCCGCGCAAGCTCGGCGACGTCGCCGGCTGACAGGCCAATGGGTGCCGCGTTGAATTCCACCACTGTCTGATGGAATGACCCAGGTCACATCATCGAACGCATGGTGTCTCTCTCGCGCTGGCTGACCCGGCTCACCTTCCACCACGACGTCGAGGTGCCTCCGTCCCGCCCGGCGCGGACACCGGTGCGCGACATCCGCTCCCGGCTGCTTTCCCGCGACGCCGACGCACGCCTGAGCGGCCTGCGTGACTGGGCCGAGTACGGCGCGCGGGCGGTGGAGCACCGGCAGCCGGCGCTGGACCTGCTGTGCGAGGCGCTGCGGGAACTGCCGTGGCCGGGCACCGAGGCCGATCAGCGGTGGCGGCTGGTGCTGCAGGCGAGCCTGACGGCGCGGCTGCGGCCGGGGCCGGGTTTCTGGCTGGGCAGCGACATCGACCTGCGCCACACCACGCTCGTCGACTTCGACCTGGCGCAGTGCCGGGTGGGCGCTGCCCGGCTGGACGGCAGCCGGTTCGTCGGCGACGCCCGCTTCGACCTGGCCACGTTCCTCGGTGACTTCACCGCGCACGGGGCGTTCTTCGGGCGGCACGTGGTGTGCACGCAGTCGGTGTTCGCGCGCGGGTTCGGGCTGCGCGAGGCGACGGTGTGCGGCAACGGCGAGTTCTCCGGCATCCACGCCGCCGGGGCGGTGACGCTGCGCGGGACCCGGTGGTCCGGCCGCGCGGATTTCACCGGTGCCCGGTTCGGCTCGGAGCTGGACTGCTCACGTGTGCGGTTCGGTGGGCGTGCGCTGTTCCGGCGTGCCTGGTTCGCCGGTGCCGCGTCGTTCGCCGGCACGTGGTTCCGTGGCCGCGAGGACTTCGTGGACGCGGCGTTCGGCGGCGAGACGTCGTTCGAGAACATCCGCTTCGGGCACCGGGTTCACGCCGACTGACGGCTGCGGTGCTGTGCCACGGCGACGCGGTTGGCGCACTTGGTGGAGCAGAAGCGGCGGCGGCCGTTGCGGCTGGTGTCGACGAACACGGTGTCGCAGCCGTCGCGGTCGCACCAGCCGATGCGCCCGGCGTCCTCGCAGAACAACGCCGCCATGCCCGCGGCCGTGTAGGCCTTGACCCGCACGTCGGTGGGGGCGTCCTCGCGCGCGTAGTGCAGGTGCGGCGCGCGGCCGTCGTGGGTGGAGATGTAGTGCGTGGTCGACGACTCGGCCAGAAGCTCGTTGAGCAGGTCCACGGCCGGGGCGCGGAAGACCTGCCGCAGCCGCTCGACCCAGTCTCGTACGTCACGTTCCTGGCGGGCGTCGAGGGAGCCGAGCGGCTTGTAGTCGGAGGCTTTCAGCACGTCGAGCAGGGGTGTGGCGCGGTCGGCGTTGACCAGTTTCGCGGCGAGCTCGGCGGCCGCCCCGCCGTAAGGGTTGAAATGCACTAGACCATGACATCAGGCTGGGGTGCATGATCGCCACCTGCCCCGCCTGCCGCTGGCCCTGCTCCTCCGCCGTCTCCGCCCACGGCTCGGTGTCCTACGTCCGCTGCGTGTGCGGCCTGTTCCTGGTCGTCGAACGCGGGGTCATCATCGCGACCGCCGGGACCAGCACGTTCGCCCCGATTCACCACACCCGTGGTGATCTTGCTAGTGTCCCGGACCGTGAGCCGTCGTGATCTTCTCTGCGACACCGCGATCCAGATCCTCGCGGTGGAAGGCGGCCGGGGACTGACCCACCGCGCGATCGACCGCGAGGCCGGCGTCCCCATCGGCACCACCAAGAACTACTTCCCGACCCGCGAGTCGATCCTCGAGGCCGCGGCGGCGCGCATGACGTCGTTGCACCGCGCGGCGGTCGACCGCCTGCGCGAGACGACGCCGGCCGACATCAGCGCCTCCGACGTCGCCGAGCTCTACCCGGCGCTGCTGCGCCGCGCGGTGGCCGACGACCCGACCCAGATGCTCGCGATGGTCGAGCTGTACCTGGAGGCCGTGCGCCGACCCGGTGTGCGGGCGGCCCTGTCGGGGATGGTGCTGGCCAACGCCGAGGCCGGTGCGGCGTTGCAGCAGGCGGCCGGGCTGCCCTCGACGGTGCGCGACACGGGCCTGCTCGACGCCTACTTCCTGGGGGTGGCGATCTCGCTGCTGGCGTTGCCGGTGGAGACGCTCGAGACCGTCGGCCTGGACGAC
Organism: Lentzea nigeriaca; assembly: GCF_016907955.1. Taxonomy (GTDB): domain Bacteria; phylum Actinomycetota; class Actinomycetes; order Mycobacteriales; family Pseudonocardiaceae; genus Lentzea; species Lentzea nigeriaca. The sequence goes on from NZ_JAFBCX010000010.1 coordinate 146,200, forward strand.
CCGTACGCGCTGGGGATCGGCGTGTTCTCCGCGACCGTCCCTAACGCCGGCCCGTCACCAGAACGGAGATCAGCAGAATCAGGCTGATCACGGCGGGCACCACGCACGCGACGGCGAGCATCGCCAGCCCGAACTGGTCACCGCCGTCCGGGGTGCCGGGGATCGTGGAAATGGCCCACGCGGTGATGCCTCCGCCGACGAGCGTGATCGGCCCCAGCACCGCGGCGGCACGGCCTTTGACGTGCTTGCGGATCGGTTCGCGCGCCGCGGCGGCGCAGTGGGTGCCCAGCGCGGCGACGATCACGCGGCTGTCCTGGGTGAGGCCGGTGAAGTGCAGCAGCGCCCCGTCGGCGAACCGGATCGTGCAGTCGATGTCCGAGCCGGTGTAGGAGTAGGTGCCGCGTTCGGCGACGTCGACGGCCTTGACCTGGTCCCACGTCCAGGCCCGGCGCACGCCGCCGAACTCGTGCGCGAGACCGCTCTCGTAGACCTCGATGACCTCGGGCTTGCCCGCCTTGCGCAGCAGCACCACCGCGGCCGGGCCGGCGATGAGCAGCGGGAAGGCGGCGAAGATCAGCGCGTACTGCGCGCCGTCCAGGTCGATCACGAACATCAGCACCAGCAGCAGGGCGCTGACCAGCGCGACGACCAGCAGCACGCGGCCCATGACGCGTCTTCGGTCGGTGGCGACGACATGTGTGCTCTGCAGGGGACCCATCCGATCAACCTACCGGCCGGGTCCGGCAGTGCCCGGCTCCTTCGCCAGCGCGGCCATCAGCGTTTCGTATGTGTGGTCGGCGTCGGCGCCGTCGGTCTCGATGACGACGCTTTCGGGCGTGAGGTAGGCGGCGAGATGCTGGTGGATGCGGCGGATCACGGTGGCGCCGCCCATCGCCTCGACGGCGGTGTCGATGTGGTGGTCACGCCGCCGGAAGCGGTCGATCGTGGTCTCGGGTGCGGCGAGCAGCACGAACTCCCGGTACCGCGCGCCCGCCGCCGCGGCGGCCTGGGCGAAGGCCGCGCTCTGGCCGCGGTCGGTGATCAGCTGCGGCATGACCACGTCGTGCCCGCAGGACAGGTGCCGGGCGGCCATGGCGAGGGCGAGCGGGCGGACGAGCCTGACGGTGCCGGGGAAGTCGTCGCGCCAGCCGCCGATGAGCCGCACGATCTCGTCGGCGTCGAGGTTGAGCGTCTTCGGGTGCTCGTCGGCGTAGCGGGCGGCGATGGTCGACTTGCCGACGCCGGTGGGGCCGTTGAGGTGGATCAGCGTGGGCACCGCGGCCACGTCAGCGGCAGACCTGCGCGAGCTCGTCGATCGCGGTGGCGACCAGGGCGATCGCGATGTCGGGGGACTTCCCGCAGCTCGCGGGCCGCGGCGGCACCGGCTGCTCGCTCAGCGTCACCCGCCATTCGCGGCCGTCGGCGTGCCGCACGGTCGCGGAGTCGTTCGTCTCGCCGACGACGGTGAGCACGTCGCGGGTCTCGCCGATCTGGGCGCGGACGGCGACCTCGGCGACCTGCCCTCGCGGGGTGAAGCAGGACCGGCCGCGGCACCGATCGGCGAGGATGCCCTCGGTGACGACGCGCTGGGCCAACTGGTGGTCGAGCCGCCCGTACAGGTGACCGGTGGGCAGCAGGATGCCGGTGGGGGCGAAGCGGTGTCCGCCGGTGTGCGTGCACTCCCACAGGTTCAGCGCGGTGGCGATCGGGCGGCCGTACAGGGCGCAGCAGACGTCGCGTTTGCTGTTCGTGCAGACCAGCAGCAGCGGGTCGTCGACAGGGGTGCCGAACGCGGTGGAACGGCCGTCGCCGAGCGCGGCGAAGTCGAGTTCGAGGGCTTCTTCCGGCGTGGCGAGGTCGGCTTGCTCCAGCCACGACGCGCCGGGCTTTGTCGAGGCCAGGTACACGCGGCGGCTGCCGGCGACGCGGTGGTCGGCGTGTTTGCCTGGGCGGCGGATGAGCAGGATGCGCACGCCGGTGCCGGCGGCGCGGCGCTGCAGTTCGGCACCGAGCTCGGGGTCGAGGTGGCTCTGCACGATCGCGTCGCGGCCCCACGGGCCCGGCTGCTCCAGGCACAGCCACGCCGTCGCGGTCGCGGCCGTGCCGGCCAGTGGTTCGCCCGCGAAGTCGGAGAGTATCGAGCACCTCATCTGCACACTCTATACGTCCGATCGGGTGAGGAATAAGGGCACCCTTACTTGGTTTCACCGGGACGGCCGTCGCGAAACTCAGCTCTCGAGCTGGGCGATCCGCTGCGTCAGCGCTTCCTCCAGGCGGGCGCGGTAGCCGATGAACAGCTTGTTCGCCAGGTACGGCGCCCAGTTGCCCTGGCCGGAGATGTTGTGGACGCGGTGCACGAGCAGCGCGCCCTCGGGGTGCGGGTGCACCGCGTCCTCACCGCGGTACCACCAGTCGCCCCAGTAGGCGATGACGCCCCGCTCGCGGTCGACGAGCCGGTGCGACCCGGACTCGCCGGCGTCGGCGAACATCCGCTCCCGCACCTCTTCCAGCGGCGCGTGCACCACGCCGGACACTTCGAACAGCAGTCTCATCGGTGCTTGTCCTCCCAGTGTTCGTATCCGCCGACGGTGCCGTCGCGGGTGGCGGCGGCGAACCAGGCGAGCCAGGCGCGTTCGGCGCGCAGGATGGCCATCCGGTAGTCGAGCTCGATCCACGCGAGCTGCGGCAGTCCCATGCCGGCGAGCTTCTCCAGCAGCACGGCCAGTGCGGTGAGCTGCTCAGCGACGGCCGCCAGGCGCTGTTCGACGACGGTGAGCGCGTCGTGTGGTGGCAGCAGGCCGACCATCGAGATCCCTGCCTCGAACCGCCGGTACTCCTTGGCGGGGACGGCGATCAGCTCGCGCAGCCAGTCGTGCAGCTCCGCGGTGCCCGCCTCGGTGACCGCGTAGACGGTGCGTTCGGGGCGGTTGCCGGCTTTCTGGGTGGCGGCGGCGGTGATCAGCTCGTGGCGGTGGAGCTGCTCGACGACGGTGTAGAGGGAGCCGTAGTTGAGCTTGATCACCTCCTCCTGATGGCGTTCCCGCATGGTCTGCGCCATCTCGTAGGGGTGCATCGGCCGTTCCGACAGCAGGGCCAGCACCGCGAGGGCCAGCGGGTTCGTGCGCTTGAACGTCATATCCGCTCCCGTATATCCGCCACCGAATATATGGGTAGGGTGGGCGACATGACAACGGTGATCACCGGGGGAAGCCGGGGTATCGGTGCCGCGACCGCGCGCAGGCTCGTGCGCGACGGGCACCGGGTCGTGATCAGCTACCGCCAGTCCGCCGAGGAGGCGCGGCTGCTGGAGAAGGAGCTCGGCGTACTCGCCGTGCAGGCCGACACGTCGAACGAGGACGACGTCGCGCGGCTGTTCGACGCCGCGGGCGACGACATCACCGGCGTGGTGAACAACGCCGGCATCACCTCACCGTCGGGCCCGCTGGCCGAACTGCGCACCGAGGACCTGCGGCGCGTGGTGGACGTGAACGTGATCGGTGCCTTCTTCGTGGCCCGTGAGGCGGCACGGCGGATGACGCGCGGAGCGATCGTGAACGTGTCGTCGGGGGCGGCGACGCTGGGCAGTCCGGGGGAGTACGTCCACTACGCCGCCACGAAAGCCGCGGTGGACGCGTTGACGATCGGCCTGGGCAAGGAGCTCGCGCCGCGCGGGATCCGCGTCAACGGCGTGCAGCCGGGCACCATCCGCACGGAGATCCACCAGCTGTCGGGGCAACCGGACCGGCCGGACAAGGTCGCGGGCCGCGTGCCGATGGGACGCCCCGGCGAGGCCGAGGAGATCGCGAACGCCATCGCGTGGCTGCTGTCGGAGGAGGCCTCCTACGCCGCGGGCGCGATCCTGCGCGTCACCGGCGGAACGTGAGTGCGGACTTTCGCCTCTGAGGCGGCGCGGACCGCCGGCCCTAAGCTTCTCCGTCATGTCCGCGCCCACGCTCACCGACTTCGTGCTCGCCCACACGACCCTCACGCCGGTGCCGCTGGTACCCGAGGTGGTCCTGCACAGCGCGGTCGAGGCCATGGACCTGTGGGAGCTGACCGAGAACGACGAGCCGCCGTTCTGGGCGTTCCCGTGGGCGGGCGGCCAGGCCCTGGCCCGGCACCTGCTCGACCACCCCGGGCTGGTGCGCGACCGCAAGGTCTTCGACCTCGCCTCCGGCTCCGGCCTGGTCGCGATCGCGGCGGCACTGGCGGGCGCGGACTCGGTGACCGCCAACGACATCGACCCGCTGTCACTGGCCGCGGTGGAGCTCAACGCCGCCGTGAACGGCGTCGCGGTCCGCACCCTGGCCGGTGACCAGCTCGACAGCGACGCCCACGGCGCCGACGTCGTGCTGGCCGGCGACGTCTTCTACGACGCCCAGATCACCGCGCTGGTGCTGCCGTTCCTGACCAGAGCCGCGGCACGGGGCGCGCTCGTGCTGCTCGGCGACCCCGATCGCGCGCACCTGCCGCGCGACCGGTTCACCGCGCAGGCCCGCTACGAGGTGCCGGTGCCGCTGACGCTGGAGAGCACCGAGACCCGCAGCGCCACGATCTGGCGCGCCTAGTTGGTGACCAGGCAGAACGGGTGCCCGGCCGGGTCGGTGTAGACGCGGAACCCAACCGGTTGGGGTGAGCCCTTCAGCAGCGTCGCACCCAGCTCCAGCACGAGCGGCTCGGCGGCGTCCAGGTCGGTGACCAGCACGTCGAGGTGGATCTGCTGCGGGTGCTCCTGCCCGGGCCACTGCGGCGGCGAGTAGTCGTCGACGCGCTGGAACGACAGCCTCCTGCCGTTCGGGAGGGTCAGCGTCGTCCACTCGCCGTCGGAGTCGGTGATCTCGCCGCCGAGCACCTGCCGGTAGAACCCGGCCAGCACGTCCGGATCCGGGCAGTCGATCACCACGTCGTAGAGCTCACCGATCGCCATCAACGCCCCCAAGTCATCCGATCGAGATGGCCGCGAGCTTCGCCCGCAGGTACTCACCGCCCCCGACTTCCGGGTAACGGCCGTCGAGCGACACGATCCTCGCATCGGTGTCGGTGTTGTAGAAGAAGATCAGCGACACCAGGTCCTCGTCCGGCGCGGAGGCGTCCGGCGGGAGCACGCGGTGCGGGGTGGACCGCCACCGGTCCGACACCCAGCGGGCCATCAGGTCACCGATGTTGACGGTGAAGGCGGCCGGGTCGAACGGCGCGTCCTCCCACACCCCGTCGGCACCGCGGACCTGCAGCCCGCCCACACCGTGCTGGCGGTCCAGGATCGTCACCGTGCCGAAGTCGGTGTGCTCGCCGATGCGGAACTGCCCCGGACTCGGCGGCCCGACCTGCCGCAGCGGCGGGTAGTGGTTGACGTTCATGTTGTACGAGGGCGCGCGCGTGTGACGGGTGAACAGGTCTTCCGGCTCGCCGAGCGCGACCGCGAAGATCGTCAGCAGCTCGTCGGCCAGCGCCCGCATCCGCCGCAGGTAGTCGGTCACCACCGGTTCCAGCTCGGGCACCTCGCCCGGGAAGACGTTGGGGCGGAAGAAGAACGGGTCGTCGCCCGCGGAGTCGTCCGAGCCGAACGTCAGCGTCTCCTTCAGATCCGGCGGTGCCATGCCGCCGTCGGCGCGGCCGGTGGCCTGCTCGTCCGGCGGCAGCCAGCCCCGCCCACCGGTGCGCACGGCGTAGGGCTCCTTCTCCTCGGTGGGCAACGCGAAGAACCGCCGCGTCAGCTCACGGGTGCGATCACGCAGCTCGTCCGGCACACCGTGCCCGGTGATCAGCAGAAACCCCGACTCCCGCAACGCCGCGTCCACCCGCGCCGCCACCTCGGCACGCCGCGTGCCGTCGAACCATCCGGTCAAGTCCACCAGCGGAACACCCATGGCTGCACTCCTACCGCCGCCGCACCGATCGCACCAGGTGAACTAACCCAACCGTTCCACCACGAACGCGGTCAGGAACCCCGCCGTCGTGCACAACCCCGTGTACAGCCTGGCCCGTTCGTAGGCCTCCGGGATCATCGTGTCCGCGATCATCGCCAGAATCGCGCCCGCCGCCACCGCCGTGATCACCGCGATCAGCTGCGGTGACGCGTCGTCCAGCACGAGATTGCCCAGAGCCGCGGCGACACCGCTGGCCACCGCGATCGCACCCCACACCCCGAACACGTACCCCACCCCGCGGCCCGCCTGCTTCATACCGGCGACGCTGGACAACCCTTCCGGCACGTTCGAGATGACCACCGCCACCAGCATCGCCACCCCGATCCCGCCACCACCCAGCAGCGACACCCCCAGCACCACCGACTCCGGCACGCCGTCGAGCAACGCACCCACCGCGATCGCCGTGCCACTACCGGCCTGGTCCTGCTCGGACGGCTGGTTGCTGGTGCGCTTGCGATGCCGCGCACCCCGCCGCGCCAGCAGCACGTTCGCCAGCACGTACACCACCGCGCCACCGAGGAACCCGACGGAGGTGGCGAGCAGACCACCGTTGCGCTCCGCCTCGTCCATCAGCTCGAACGCCGCCGCCGCGGTCAGCACACCCGCACCGAACGCCATCACCACCGCGACCACATCACGGGGGACACGCACGAACCAGGCGACCAGGGCGCCCACCACGAGCGCCCCGCCACCCGCCAACCCCCACAACCCGGCTTCAACCCACTGCGCCACGACCTACATCTTCGCGAAGAACGCCTTCAGATCACCGGACAGCTCCTCCGGCGCGTCGTGCCCGGAGTAGTGACCACCCGTCGCGAACTCCGACCAGTGCACGATGTTGTGGTGATCGCGCTCGGCGAACCGCCGCACGGTCTGGAAGTCGTCCCGGAACACCGCCACACCCAGCGGGAACGTCGTCGGCTCCGTCGGCGTGTCCTCGCGGTGCTTGTCCTCGAAGTACAACCGCGCCGACGACCCCGCCGTCGCGGTGAACCAGTAGATCGACACGTTCGCCAGCAGGAAGTCCCTCGTCACCGCCGGCTCACCCATCAGCTGCATCGTCCACGCCAGCTGCCCGACGGGGGAGTCCGCCAGCGCGAACGCCACGTTCTGCGGCCGCGCCTGCTGCAAATTCGCATACCCCGACAGGTTCTCCCAGAAGTTCTGCAGCACCCCGAGCCGCCGGAAGTCCTCCTCGGTCAGCCCCTCCATCTCCGCCGGATCACCCGACGGGAACGAGAAGACCTGCGTCACGTGCACCCCCGCCACGTGCTCTGTGTCCGCCCGACCCACCTCGGGCGCGATCAGCGCCCCCGCGTCGTTGCCGTGCACCCCGTACCGCTCGTACCCCAGCCGTGCCATCAGCTCCACGAACGCCCTCGCGATCCGCCCCGAGTGCCAGCCGGTCTCGGTCGTCGGCCCGGAGAACCCGAACCCCGGAATCGACGGGATCACCAGGTGGAAGTCGTCCCGCAACCGGTCGATCACCCCCACGAACTCCATGATCGACCCCGGCCAGCCGTGAATCATCAGCAACGGCAACGCCTCCGGATTCGCGCTCCGCACGTGCAGGAAGTGCACATTCGTCCCGTCGATCTCGGTCACGAACTGCGGGTGCGCGTTGAGCGTGCGCTCCACCGCCCGCCAGTCGAACTCCTCCGCCCAGTACCGAGCCATCTCCCGCACCGTCTCGACCGCGTCCCCGTACCGCGCGCCCGCCCCCGGCACCTGGTCCGTCCACCGCGTCCGCGCCAACCGGAACCGAAGCTCCTCGACGTCCGCCTCGTCGACCGCGATGTGGAATTCCCTGATCTCCGTCATAACCCAAGGCTAGAAGGCCTTGTGGCCAACTCCTGTCCTAAAGTCTGCAGGCATGTTGGAAACCTCGGCACGCCTGCTGCGCCTGCTCGCCCTCCTGCAGTCCCGCCGCGACTGGCAAGGCGCGGAACTCGCCGACGAACTCCAGATCAGCCAGCGCACCGTCCGCCGCGACATCGACCGCCTGCGCGAACTCGGCTACCCCGTCAACGCCACCACCGGCACCTTCGGCGGCTACCGCCTCGGCGCCGGCGCCGAACTCCCACCGCTGCTGCTCGACGACAACGAAGCAGTCGCCGTCGCCGCCGCCCTGCGCACCAACGCGGTGACCGGCCTCGAAGAAGTCTCCCTGCGCGCCCTGCTCAAACTCGAACAGGTCCTGCCCTCACGCCTGCGTCACCGCGTCTCCGCCCTGCACCACATCGAATCCGTCCCACGAGACACCCCCGGGCCCGCCCTCGACCCCGAACTCCTCTCCACCCTCGCCGCCGTCTGCCGCGACAGCGACACCATCCGCTTCGACTACCACTCCCACGACGGCACCCCCTCCCGCCGCCGCGTCGAACCCCACCGCCTCGTCAACTGGGGCCGCCGCTGGTACCTCGTCGCCTGGGACTGCGACCGCACCGACTGGCGCAGCTTCCGCGTCGACCGCATCAGCCCGCCCCACCCCCCGTTCGGCCCCCGCTTCACCCCACGCGACTTCGACGCCACCACCTACGTCGCCTCCAGCACCACCTCAGCCGCCTGGCGCTTCCAGGCCCGCGTCCTCGTCCACGCCCCAGCCGACGTCGTCGCCACCCGCATCACCGCCGCCGTCGGCACCGTCGAAGCCGTCGACGCCACCACCTGCGTCCTCGTCACCGGCGCCGACACCGTCGAAACACTCGCCGTCTGGATCGGCATGCTCGGCCACGACTTCGAAGTCACCTCACCACCCGAACTCGTGGCACACGTTCGCACCCTTGCGGCCCGCTACGCCCGCGCCGTACAAGACTGACCATGGCCATCACCGGACGGGACATCGAGCACCTGCTCTACACCGACACCCCGGACCCGATCCTGGTGGTGCACAACGGCTCGACGGAGATCGTGGCTGCCGCCAAGCTCGGTGGTTACACGGGCGCGGTGGTGGTGTGCTCGCGCACGGAGATCTTGCGGAGGGTGGGGGAGCGCGACCTCACGGAACAGGATCTCGCTCAGTTGGCCGAGGCCCTCGCGGCTGCAATTCAACACCCAGATCAGCAGCCGCCGCCTTGGCCCGCTTGAGCAGATCCGGCCGACCCGCAGTCAGCGTGGAGACGTCGCACACGCTCAGGTAACCGGTCACGTCGAGGAAGTCCCGGTCGGCCGGGAACCTGAAACCTCGCTCGTGCAACCGCAGCCACGCGTCCAGCGCTTCGACGTTGGCCACGTCGGCTTTCGTACCGTACTTCTGCAGGATCGCCAGATCGTCGCCTCCACGCCCGATCCGTGCGAAGAGCTGCTCCACGAACAGCGAGCGAGGCACCGGCAGCTCGGCAAGCCGCACCAGGGCGGGCAGGCACTTCTCCACCGGTGTCGCCGCCAACATGATCAGTGCAGCTGTCGCCTCGATGCCGTGCGCCGCCGCGAGCGGTGTCACCGCGTCCCGCAACGTCACCGCGACCGCGTCCAGCGTCACGTACGGCTCGGACATCAGGATCCAGTCCCGCTCCCTGTCTCCCGTCCCGACCCTCAGGCTGACGGCGAAATGCCGATCGCGATCCCGTTCGACCCACAACCCGCGCACGACACTCGCCCACTCGGCCGAGGACAGGCGGGACTTCCAGAACAACGCCTCGCGCTGCCAGTCCTCGACGCTCACGTTCAGGTCGGGCGCGTAGACCTTGTCGCGCAACACCAGCGCCAACGCGACCAGGTTCAGCGAATACGTCGCGTCCCTCGCCGAGTCGGTCATCACGTTGGGCTCGTAGACCCCACGTGACAGCCGCCGCTCGTTGCGCGCCCCGAACAACCGCACCACGAGGTCGAACAGCTCCTCCGCGTCCGCCGCCCTCGCGAACTCCCGCAGGAAGTCCAGCACCGGCTTGCTCGTGGTCAGCGCCGTGAACGACAGGACGGAGTACAGCTCCGTGTCGTCCACAGTGGACTTGCGGCGCGACCGGGCGGCATCCTCGCGGCGCAGATCGTCCAGCCGGCCCCACACGAACCGGGCGACCAGGTACTCGCCGAAGGTCGCGTGCAGGAACTCATAGGTGCGGAGCCTGGTCTTGTCCTCACGGACCGCCTCCGTCTTCTGCACGAAGAAGAACCGCCCCAGAACCGTCTCGCCGGCCGACAAGGGAGTACGGGTTCCTATCCGGCGATCAGGCGACTCGACACCGAGCAGCTGAGCCAGGTCGGATGTCACCTCGTGCTCGGCCACCCACTGCGCGCCGCGGTTGAACATCGCGAGTCCGACCACCGACAACCGCTCGAGCTCGAACTCAACGTCCTCGTCGACATCCGTGCCGGCGCTCTTGGCCACCTCACGCCGCGCGAACCGGTCGAGCAGCCGCTCGTACAGCTGGCCCCTGCTCATACCGAGGTGATCACGCTGGAACGAGCTGTCGACCGCGTCGTACAACGCCAGCATCAGCAGCAACAACGGCTGCGAGGCGAGATCCCGGTACTCCAGCACGGTCTCGACGGGCAGGGGAGGGTTGACCGCGTTCCACACCGCCAGCCACGCGGCGACCTGCTCGTCGGAGAACGGCAGCAGCCGCACCACATGCGTGCCCACCGGCAACTCCAGCCCAGCGCAGACGCTCAGCCTGCTCGTCACGACGAAGACCGCAGGCCTGCCCATGTCCTGCAGCGTCTGCTGGAACTCGGCGATCACGGTGAGGTAGCGCGTCTGGCTCACGCCCGTCGCCTGCAGCAGCTCGTCGAACCCGTCCAACACCACCACGGGCAGCGCCCCGCCGGTGCTCCGCGAGAACTCGGCCCAGCTCACCGGCTCGTGCAGCAACTCGTGCAAGCCGTGCTCCATCTGCCGCTTCAGATCAGCGTCCGCGGGAGTGCCGCGCAGCTCGACCCGCACCACGGCGAAGTCCGACGCCGGCAACCGCGCCGCCAGCATCTCGGTCAGCACCGACTTGCCCGACCCCGGATCACCCAGCACCAGCAGCGGCGACGACAACGCCTCCGGCGACGTCAGATACCCCACCAGATAGGCGTAGAGATCGTCACGGACCTCCACGTCGTCCCACCACGCGTGCAGCGATGGCGCTGCCGCACGTTCGGTGCCGATCACCACCTGGAACCGCGGGTCGACATAAGCCTCGGCCAGACTCGGGATCCGCACCCCGTCCGGCACCTCGGTCGACTTCACCAGCGGCCGCCGCAACGCGCCCCGGTACGCGCCGGCCAGCTCGCTGAACCGCACTTCGGGGGTCAGGTCGGTCGTGGTCTCCCGCAACACCTCCTCCAACCGCGCCAACGCGGATCGCGTCGCACGCGCGTCGTGCACCGAACACCAGAACCGGACTTCCGGGTATTCGGCCGCGAGCTGGCCGAGCAGCTCCTCGTACCGCTCGACTGCCCGCCCCGGCAGGGTGAGCCCGATCGCCTCATCCACCCGACCGCGCTGGGTCTCGTCGAGCTCGTCCCAGGACGCCAGGCTCCTCAACACGTCGAACAACGCGACGCCCATGGTGACGTAGAACGAGTTGATCCGGTCGAGGTTGTGCTCGTACGGGCGGCCAACCGAAGGCAACGGCAGGCTGAGGTCCCACGGGTTGAACCGGACGACCAGATCGCGATCCTGCGGACGCAGGCTCACGTGCACCCGCTGCTCTTCGAACGCCTCGAAGAACGCCGTCATCACCAGCACCGCGTGCGCGGCGTGCAGCTGCTGCGTGCGGGTGTAGCGGCTGACGTTGCGGCGCCGGGCGGAGACCTTGGAGATCAGCTCGTTGCTGAGCCTGATGAAGTCCGGCTTGGCGTCGAACAGGTCCAGCACCTGCCACAGCCCCAACGAACCCGCGAGCAGCGCGCCGTTCAGCAGCTTGTCCATCTTGGCGACGATCGGGTGTTCCCTGCCGCCGAGGCTCTTCACTGCCTCGTTGTAGCTGTAGGTCCTTCGCACCCGAAGCTTTCTACCCGACATGCGTGTGCTCAGCCGGAGAACAACACCAAAAGACCAATCACGATCAGCACCACAGGCAGGGCGATGTGGCCCCACTTGGCGAGAGCACGCGCGACCACCTGACGGGACGCCAGGAACCAGCCCGCCAGGCACCACACGCCGACCAGGACCAGGAACACCGCCACGTAGACCCACAGGGATTCGGCGACGGTGAAGACCGGGACGTAGACGCCGATGTTGTCGCCGCCGTTCGCCAGCGTCACGCCTGCCACGGCGAGGACGCCTGGGGCGGCGTCCGGCTCCTCATCGTCGTCGTTGCCGCGCCAGAGTGACCAAGCCGCTTTGACACCGAGGGCCAGGGGGATCAGACCCAGCCACGGGCGGAACTGCTCCGGCAGGAGCGAGGCACCGAGGGCGCCGACGACGGCCAGGGCGAGGATGCCCGTGAAGCCCAGGTACTGACCGGCGACCACCTGCCAGGCCACGCGGGCCCGCGCGAAGAAGAGCGCGAGGAGCACCAGGTCGTCGACGTTCGTCACCGCGAACATGCCTGCTGCCTGGCCGACCACCCCGAGATCCACGGCGGCATTCTGCACGCGAAGAAACGGATACCGAATCCGGATGTGTGCTAGCGTTGCGGAGGTAAGTGGATGAGCTATCCGGATTGGGGTTGTGATGGTAAGCAAGGCAGTGGTCACCGCGGGGACCGGAGGCATCGGGCTCGAGACAGCCGTCGGGCTGGCGAAGGCCGGGTACGCGGTCACCGTCGTCGGACGGAACGCCCAACGTGGCGCTCGAGCCGTCGAGAGGATCAACGCAGGGGGAGGGGAGCCCGCGCGGTTCCTGCAGGCCGACCTCGCCGTGCTCGACGAGGTGCGCACGCTCGCGGAGCGGATCGCCACCGAGGGGGAGCTGGCCGTGCTGGTCAACAACGTCGGCGCGATGTTCCAGGACCGGACCGACCTCAACGGGGTCGAGGCGTCGTTCGTGGTCAACCACCTGTCGCCGTACCTGCTGACCGAACTGCTACTGCCGGCGTTGCGGAGCGGCGCGCCCAGCCGGGTGGTCAACGTGACGAGCGGGGCGGTGGCGCTGGCGAAGAAGGTGTTCGACGAGGTCGAGCCGCCCGGCGGGTACTACGGCTTCCACTGGTACGGGCGGGCCAAGCTCGCGAACCTCGCCTACACGCTCGACCTCGCCGCGAGGCTGGAGGGCAGTGGCGTGTCGGTGTTCGCGGCCGATCCCGGGGGAGCGGCCACCGACATGACGGATGGCACGATGCGCAACGCCAAGATCGTGTCGCCCGGCCTGCGGTTGTTGTGGCCGTTGGTGCGGCGGAAGTTCGAGCGATCGACCTCCGGAGCGGCGTCGGTGGCGGCGCGCTCGTCCATCGTCGCCGCCACCGACGACACCCTGCAGACCGGCCTGCTGATCGGGCCCCAGGGCACGCCCGTCACGCCCATCAAGGCGGCCACAGACCCGCGGACTGCGGCGGCAGTACGCAAACTCACCGAACAGCACGCACCGATCGAACGCGTTCCGGATGGGGTATCCAATTAGGCTGGAGGCATGACGCCGCAGCGCAAGGACGCCGCCCGCAACTGGGACCGGATCCTCACCGTCGCCAGGGAACTCGTCGACGAAGGCACCCCGCTGCAGCTCAACGACGTCGCCCGGCGCGCAGGACTGGGCGTCGGCACGGTCTACCGGCACTTCCCGACCACCGAAGCGCTCCTGGAGACCGTCGCCACGCCTCGCCTGGAGGCACTCGTCGACCACGGCCAAAAAGCACTGACCGACGACGACCCGTGGCAGGCCTTCTCCGGCTTCCTGACACGGCTCGTCGAAGCCCAGGTCAGCGACCCCTCACTGGCCAAGGTCGCCGCCACCGCCGACGACGCCCTGCCACGCACCACCGAACTCAAACAGCAGATGATGGCCACCGGCACCAAGCTGCTCGCCCGCGCCCGCCAAGCCGGAGCAGTCCGGCCCGACCTCGCCGACGGCGACATCGTCCCGCTCATGTGCGGCGTCGCCTACGCCACCTACGTCCACAGCGACGGACCCGCCGACCGGCTGCCCACCGCCCGCCGCTACCTCGCCACCCTGCTCAGAGGCCTCAGTGCCTGACCTCGAGAGCCTCACCACCGGCCCTCACCCGTCGCGCCGTCGATCTGCTCCCGCACGATGTCCGCATGCCCCGCATGCCGCGCGGTCTCCGTCAGAACGTGCACCAGAACGTTGAACAACATCACCTTGGGCCGCGGCCACCACGGCACAAACCCAGGGGAGTCCACCGACAACGCGGCGATCGTCGCATCCGAATGCGCCCACACGCGCCGATAACGACCAACGATCTCCTCACGCGTCTCACCCTCGGCAGCCCGCATGTCCGAACCACGCGCCGCAAGATCGTCCCACCGCGGCATCGGCTCCGGAAAAGGCCGGTCGAACACCTCACCGAAATACCGCGACTCCGACAACGTCAGATGCTTCACCAACCCCAGCAGGTTCGTGCCACTCGCGGTCAACGGCCGGCGCACCTCCGACTCGTCGAGGCCGTCGAGCTTCCACACCATCACCTCGCGCAGCTCCCGCAGATCGCTGTGCAGATACTCCTTGGCGAACTCATCGATCATGAGACTCAAGCCTGCCACGGCACCTCTATCGCCACCGTGACGTAATGGGGCAGTGGGGCAGGAGCTAGCGTCACGATCATGGCGAACTGGACACTGCGCCCGGCATCGATCTCCGACGTCGAGGCAGTCGCCGAGCTGCGCGCCGTGGTTCTGAAGGCGGACCTGGACCGGCTCGGCCGGTACGACGAGCAACGCGTGCGGCAACGGCTGCGAGACGGATTCGACGCGGCCCACACCGAGGTGATCGAGGTCGACGGCCTCTTCGCCGGCTGCGTGGCGCTGCGCCCGGCCGAGGACGCCCACTGGCTGGAGCACTTTTATCTGGACCCGCAGCAGCAAGGTCAGGGCGTCGGCTCGGCCGTGCTGCGCGAACTGCTGGAGCGGTGCGACCGCAGCGGAGTCGTCGTCCGGTTGAACGTGCTGCAGGGCAGTTCGGCCCAACGGCTGTACGCACGCCACGGGTTCACCGTCGACACCGAGGACCCGGTGGACGTGTTCATGGTGCGCACGCCGGGGAGACCCGATCCGCGTTACTTGACATAATGTAGATTATCGGCGAAACGGTGACCTGCGAAGATCGCCTTCAGAAGGGGTTGAAACCGGCCCTGTTGCGCGTCTGCGAGCACCGCCAGCGGGCAGGCTGGCCGTACTCGCAGACGCCGCAACATCTGAACACCGGCGATGTCGGAGCGCGGTCGACACCGACGACTCGTCAGTGAGACGTACGCAGGGACGCGTCATTACGCTCACAATCCCCGACAAGTGACGCCACCTGGTCCAGCGCCCGGCGAACCCGGACTAAACGGACATTTCATGCATAATCGCCATTATCCAGCACGGAACACACGGTCAGTTGCGGAACATGCGAACGGATGGCGTCGACATGCCGGACGCAGATCGCTCAGCGGTCCCTCGCGACAGTCAGACGCCATCTGATATCCGCGGTTCTGATCTCGATGAGCAGCATTCTCGCTTGGTCACGCCCACGGGAAGGTCAGTCCCCTCCCCTGGCCTGCTGCGCGAACTGTCCAGGTCGTGCCCTACCCAGATCATGGGAAGCCACGTTTGGCCTGGTCACGTTGAATCAGACTGGGCGGGGCGGGTCGACGAGTTCGATGCCGATCGCCACGACGCCGAGAGCTTCACGTTCGGGCGGGTAGATCTGGCGGATGTTGACGAGCTGGTCCTCGCGGGTGGCGGTCGGGTTCACCGAGGCGACCGGTTCGTGGTCGAACATCTCCTCGAAGCTGGTGTAGCGGTTGACCTTGGTGACGCGGGTCAGGACGTTGTCGCCCTGGCAGTTGAAGCGGATCAGTGAGCCGGGCTTGATGTTGCGGCGGCTGGAGTCGTTGACGCGGATCTCGGTGGTCTTGCGACCTTGGGCGATGAGGTCGAAGTAGCGCTTGTAGATGCCCATCTCGTGGGCGCGGACGGTGGGTTCGGCTGGGCGTTGGGTCATGAGTCGGCCGAGTTCCTTGACGGTGAACGAGCGGAAGAAGTGCTTGGGGTCGGTGAGCAGTTCGCCGACCAGCCAGACCAGAGCGTCGGCGTAGTCGTCGACGTTGCCGGGCCAGGCGGTGGTGTCGAGCATCCACGGCTCGACGTCCGGAGGCAGAGCCGCGCGGCCCTGTTCGCGCAGCAGCGATTTCGACAGCTTCGCGCCGGTCGGGGCGAGCACCTGCGGGGTGAACACCCGGATCGACATTTGGGCGGCCGGCGTGCCCAAGGCACCGAGAGCGCCGTCGACGAGTTGGCAGCCAAAGGCCCAGTCGCCGCCCTTGAGCATCACGTGCAGCACGTTGGTGTCGCGGCCGAATGCGCGCTCCTTGACCAGATTCCGGTACAGCGTCGCCAGGTCCAGGTACGGGGTGTCGTCCTCGGGGTCGATGTGGACCTCGTAGTTGCCGTGGTCCATACAGACTGCGGTGAAGGTGGCGCCGTCCTCGTCCAGGTGGGCGAGCCGGGTGCGGTCGGCGCGTTTTTCCGCCCATCCACACTCCGGGCACGGCACCCGGATGTGCACCACCCCGTGGCTGGGTGCCATCCACCAGCGGATGTCCTCCAGGCGCTCCAGCGTGCGCAGGAACTCAGCCCGAAACCCTGGCGTTGCCTGCTGGTCGGTGTAGGTCTCCAGTTCGTAGGCAGTGTCCGTCGCTTCCGACAGCGAGCGGAAGAACGCCTGGTAATAGCCCTCGATCAGCTCACCGATCTGGTCTTTGCCCAGGACGTGGAAGTAGGTCTTTTGGTAGGCGTGATGGGTTTCCGGGTCCAGGTCGACGGTGTGCGGGGCGTTGTCCAGCGCACCGAACCGCACGACTGTGTCGATGGAGAACTCCCGTCGGGCGATCTTGGCGAGCAGGAACGCCGCTGTCTGCACCAGGTTCGTCCCCAGGTGCGGGCTGCACCAGGTTCGTCCCCAGGTGCGGGGCACCGTTGACTTGCGTGCCGACCACGAACTCGATCCGCTTCGGGCGCGAGGCGAGCACGCGGGGCCGGAGCAGGTCGATCGAGCGCAGTAGAGCGTTGGCCAGGATGCTGTTCGGTGAGACGAGGAGCGCGGGTTTTCCGTGGCGCGACAATGGGGTTCACGCTCCTCGACTGGGTTTGGGCAGGCGCAGGTTGGCGCAGATGAAGTCCAGCCGGGCGGTTGCCGAGTCGGCCGCGACGAACACCGGCTCGTACCCGGCGTCGTAGTAGCCCTGCACGATCAGCTCGTGGACTCGGCGGATCTCGCGGTCCTTGGCCCACACGATGTCGTCGGGGTCTTCGAAGGTGTCCAGCGGGTCCAGCACGAAGATCGCGTCGTAGCGGTACCGCTTTGTCGCCTCTTCGAGTTCGAGTGTGGGCTTGAGGCCGAAGAAGCCTTCCCAGCCGTAGCCGTCCGGGATGCCCCGGTTGTAGAAGCGGATTCCGTGGACGTGCGAGGTGTGCTCGGCGACGAACGCTTCCAGGACCTCGAGCGAGTACTCGCGCCGGTCCTCCTTCCGCAGGTGACGGCCGAGGCGTTCGCGGTGCTTGCGGTAGATCTCGCGCCCCGGCTCGTCGACCATGCAGGGGATCCCGGCGGCGTGCACCGCGCTGATCAAGTCGTCCTTGCCCGAGGATGGGCCGCCGGTGATGACGTAGCGGCGGGGGTCGCCGGTCTCTGCTGCGGCGAGCACAGCGGACAGGTTGGGGTTGATGCTGGTCACGGGCTTCCGATCTCATTGACGGGTCGGGGTTTGTGGTGCGGTGAGGAAGCCTTCTGTCCAGGTGTTGCTCAGACCGGTCTCGCCGTGCAGGTGCGCGACGAACTGCGCCCGGCTCGCGCCACCGGCGGCAGCCTCGGTCAGGCGTGACGTCTGAGCTGCGGTGAGCGGTGGGGTCCATCCGGCCAGCGCGGTCAGATCGTCCACCGAGAGGTCAGGGGCGAAGGCGGTGGTATAGCTGATCGCCTCGGCACGGGCGACGGCCCACCGCCACGCGGCGGTCACCGCGGCGCGGAGGACGTCGGTTCGGTCCGCCCGCAGGCTGATCAGCCGTTCCACGGTGAGCAGCTCGGCGCGGGCGGCATAGATCGCCGACCACAACAGCGACAGCTGCTGCTCCTGCTCGGCCACCTCCCACGCGAACGGGTCTGCGATCACCGGCTGGCGCGCGGCTGTTGGTGCGAGCCGGGGGGCGATCAGCGGTGAGCGGGTGAACCGGTCGGCGTCGGCGAGTAGCTCGGCCGCCAGCGTGGTCACCAGCTTGGGCTCGATCCGTTTGCGGAAGTGGTGCACCTCGTGGCCGGCCTGCTCGGCTGCGAGCTCGCGCCGCATCGTCAGGTTGACTCCCGGTGTGGCTGGAGGCAGGCCGAACAGCGCCCGTGCCGCCGTCGCGTATCGGGTATCGGGGAATCGGGCCAGCAGACCACGCAGGGTTCCGTCCAGCGCCGTGGCGCGGCTGGCCTCGTCTGCCGGGTCGACCGTCCGGGCGATCACGCCACGCAGGTCCAGCAGGACCGGGTCCACGGCCGCCAGGGTGACTGGCAGTCCGCGGCGCAGCAGCCGTCTGACCGCGGCGAGCACCTCGTCCTCTGCTGGGCTTTTTCTGGGCATGTGGTGAGTGAAGCATGATGCCCAGAAAAAGCCCAGCGTTGGGGTGCGGCATGGCGCGACTTGAGGCGGCCAGCCAGGATGCGCTCCCGGCCCGTCTGCGCGAGTCTTGCGGGCCCAGAACTCGTGATGCTCGAGCACGTGAGTCCACCGGTAGAACACGGGATTGTCGGTGCCGTGCGGTACAAGATCCATATGTACGTGCTCGCCGCTCAGGACGCCTTCTTCCTCGCCCGCCGGACGCGCAAGGACTCGCCGCACACGACAGCGGCCTACCGGCGCGATCTCGCCGGTGTGAACACACTCCTGGCGGAGACGCTCCACTCCCCTGTCGAGGGCCTCACGGTCGGGCACCTCACCGGGGCGAACCTGCGCCGGGCCTTCGGGCTCTTCGCGGACACCCATGCCAAGAGCTCGGTGTTGCGCGCGTGGTCGACGTGGAACCAGTTCCTGACGTTCTGTGTGGCGGAGGATCTCATCGCCGGCAACCCGATGGGCGCTGTCGCCCGGCCCAAGACCCCTCCGCTCGTGCCGAAGCCGCTGCGTGGTGAGGACACGCCGGAACAGCTGCTCACCGCGGCCGCGGAGGGTGCGCGGAAGGGTCGTGACCCGTGGCCGGAGCGTGACGTGCTGGTCATCGCGCTGGGCTTGGTCGCGGGTCTGCGCAGTGCCGAGATGCGGACGCTCACGCTGGCGTCGATCGTCGGCAGGGAGGGTGATCGGCGGTTGCACGTGAGGGGTAAGGGCAACCGGGACCGGAGTGTGCCGATCGAGCCGCCGATGGAGCGCATCGTCGACGCGTATCTGAAGAGTTGCCGGCAGCGGTTTCCGCAGGGCCGGTTCGACCGGGACAGCGCGTTGCTGCGGGATCGGCATGGTGAGCCGATCGGGCGGGGTGGGCTGGAGTACCTGGTGAAGTCGTGTTTCCGGTGGGCGGGGTTGAACGACAGGGTGCCGACGGGGGCGAATCTGCACGCTCTGCGGCACACGTTCGCGACGCGGCTGGCGGAGGACGGTGCGAGTGCGAGCGAGATCATGGCGTTGCTGGGGCATGCGAGTCTGGCGACGAGTCAGAACTACATCGAGGCGACGGCGCGTGAGCGGCGGGCGGCGGTGGCGAGCAATCGGACGTATCGGGCGCTGAAGGACATCTAGCGTGGCGCCGTCGCGGTGCGGGATCCTCGGGCTGCCGGGGGTCGCCCAGTTGCCGAATCGTTAGGCCGAGTGGGTGACCTGATAGTGCGAAAACCGCATTTCAGGGGTACCCAGTGAGAATGAGATCCGTGTGGCGTGGGGCCATCTCCTTCGGGTTGGTGACGATCGCCGTGCGCCTCTACACGGCTGTCGAGGAGCACGACTTTCGTTTCAACCAGGTGCACCGGGAGGACGGCGGGCGCATCAAGTACAAGCGCGTCTGTTCGGTGTGCGGCAACGAGGTGGAGTACAGCGACATCACCAAGGGCTACGAGTTGGACGACGGCCGGATGGTGATCATGGAGAACGAGGACTTCGAGAAGCTGCCGGTGAAGACCGACAAGTCGATCGACGTCCTGGAGTTCGTGCCGGCGGAGGAGATCGATCCGATCTTCTTCCAGAAGACGTATTACCTGGAGCCGGACAAGGCGGCGGCGCGGCCGTACGTGTTGTTGCGGGATGCGCTCGTGAAAACAGGTCAGCTGGCGGTCGTGAAGATCACGATTCGGCAGAAGGAGACGCTGGCGACGATCCGGGCGCGTGATGACGTGCTGGTGATGCACACGATGTTGTGGCCGGACGAGATCCGCAAGGCGGAGTTCGACTTCCTGGGGCAGAACGTGGAGGTGCGGCCGCAGGAGTTGAAGATGGCGACGTCGCTGGTGGAGTCGATGGCGGGTGACTTCGATCCGGACACGTTCACCGATGACTACCGGGATGCGCTGGAGAAGGTCATCGCGGCGAAGGCGGAGGGTGCTGAGCTGCCGGAGCAGCCGGAGGTCGAGGACAAGGGCGATGTCATCGACTTGATGACGGCGCTGGAGCGCAGTGTGGAGAAGGCGAAGGCGGGGCGGAAGGGTGCGGCGAAGAAGGCGCCGCCCAAGAAGAAGGCTTCGTCGGCGTAGATGGCCGGGCTCGACGAGTACCGGCGGAAGCGGGATCCGGGGCGGACTCCGGAGCCTGTTCCTGCTGCCGCGGACGAGTTGCCGCGCGGTGATAACGACACGTTTGTGATTCAGGAGCATCACGCGAGCAGTCTGCATTGGGATGTGCGGCTGGAGCGTGATGGTGTGCTGGTGTCGTGGGCGGTGCCGAAGGGTTTGCCGCCGACGACGGATGTGATTCGGCTGGCGGTGCACACCGAGGATCACCCTTTGGAATACGCGGAGTTCTCCGGGGAGATTCCGAAGGGTGAGTACGGCGGCGGTGAGATGTTCATCTGGGATCGCGGCCGGTACGAGACGGTGAAGTGGTCGGATCGCGAGGTGGACGTGATCCTGCACGGTCATCGTGTCGAGGGTCAGTTCGTGTTCTTCCGTTCGGGTGATGACGGCAAGAACTGGATGATGAAGCGGCGGCACGAGCCTGTTCGTCCGGACTGGGTGCCGTTGCCGGAGATGCTCAAGCCGATGCTGGCGGTGCCCGGTCCCCTCCCCCACGATGATGATGATCTTTGGGCTTACGAGTTCAAGTGGGACGGTGTGCGGGCGATCCTGAGGGTCGAGGGTGGCCGGGTGCAGGCGTGGTCGCGGCTGGGCAACGACATCACGGTCGCTTATCCGGAGTTGCAGGCCGTGGGTGAGCAGCTGGGGTCGACGGAGGTGCTGCTCGACGGTGAGATCGTGGCGTTGCGGGACGGGCGGCCGAGTTTCAGCGCGTTGCAGAACCGGATGCACGTGAGCAAGTCGGAGGCGGCGCGGAAGGCGGCGCGGCTGTATCCGGTGACGTTGTTGTTGTTCGATCTGTTGCATCTGGATGGTCGTTCGACGTTGCAGCTGCCGTTTCGGCAACGGCGTGAGCTGCTGCGAGAGCTGGGGCTGCGGGGTCCGAACTGGCTCACTCCCCCGTCCTATGACACCGATGGTGCGGCGGTGCTGGCGGCGAGCCGGGAGCAGGGGTTGGAGGGGGTGGTCGCGAAGCGGCTGGATTCGACGTATCAGCCGGGGATGCGGTCGCCGGTGTGGCGCAAGATCACCGATCTGATGGCGCAGGAGGTGGTGATCGGTGGCTGGCGGATGGGTGAAGGCAAGCGGGCGGGGGTGATCGGTGCGTTGCTGCTGGGTATCCCGCAGGACGGCGGGTTGGCGTTCGCGGGGTCGGTGGGTACCGGGTTCAACGACGCGGAGCTGGCGGTGTTGACGCCGCGGTTGAAGGCGTTGGCGCGCAGGACGTCGCCGTTCGTGACGGGTGTGCCGAGGGAGCGGGCGAAGGGCGCGAGGTGGGTGGAGCCGGAGCTGGTGGCGGAGGTGGTGTTCCGGCAGTGGACGCCGGACGGGCGGATGCGGTTTCCGGCGTGGCGGGGGTTGCGGCCGGACAAGTCGCCCGAGGAGGTGCGTCGGGTTGAGCAGTGACGCCACCGTGCGGGTCGAGGATCGGGTGTTGAAGCTGACGAACCTGGACAAGGTGTTGTATCCGGAGTTCGGGTTCACCAAGGGTGAGGTGATCGACTACTACACGCGGATCGCGCCTGTGCTGCTGCCCCATCTGCGGGAGCGGCCGGTGACGTTGAAGCGGTATCCGAACGGTGTGGACGGGAAGTGGTTCTTCGAGAAGAACGCGTCGGAGCACCGGCCGGAGTGGGTGCGGACGATGCGGTTGGAGTCGCCGGGCAGTTCGCGGGGCAACGAGACGGTCAACTACGTGATGGTGGACGAGTTGGCGACGTTGGTGTGGCTGGCGAATCTGGCGGCGCTGGAGTTGCACGTTCCGCAGTGGACGGTGGGTCCGCGTGGGGGCAAGCGGGATCCGGATCTGCTGGTGTTCGATCTGGATCCGGGTGCGCCGGCGACGGTGGTGGAGTGTTGCCGGGTTGCTGAGCGGGTGCGCACGGTGCTGGACGACGACGGTGTGGACGCGTGGGCGAAGACGTCGGGGAACAAGGGCATGCAGGTGTACGCGTACGCGCCGGCGAAGGACACGTCGGAGTACGCGAAGGCGGTGGCGCAGCGGCTGGCGAAGGAGATGCCGAACCTGGTGGTGGCGACGATGGCGAAGGCGGCGCGCACCGGGAAGGTGTTCATCGACTGGTCGCAGAACAATCCGGCGAAGACGACGGTGGCGCCGTATTCGTTGCGGGCTCGGGAGCGGCCGACGGTGTCGACGCCGATCACGTGGGACGAGGTCGAGGACTGTCAGGTGCCGGAGGAGCTGGTGTTCACGGCGGACGAGGTGCTGGAGCGGGTGGCTTCGGCCGGTGATCTGTTCGGTAGTTGATATTCTGGCCGACTGCCTAGTGGACTTGGGGGAAGGCCGTGAACATCGAACTGGCCGAGTACGACGTTGCCTGGCCTGGCTTGTACGAGCGGGAGCGGGAACGGATTCTGGGCGTGTTGCCGGGGGCTGAGCTGGAGCACGTGGGGTCGACGTCGGTGCCGGGGTTGTGTGCGAAGCCGGTGATCGACATGTTGCTGGTGGTGGGCGACGCGCGGGATGAGGCGTCGTATGTGCCCGCGCTGGAGGCCGCGGGGTATCGGGTGACGATCCGCGAGGACGACTGGCACGACCACCGCGTTCTCAAGGGTGCTGAGTCGGATCAGTCGGCTACGAACGTGAACCTGCACGTGTTTTCGCGTGGGTGTGCGCAGGTGCGGCGGCATCTGTTGTTCCGGGACTGGTTGCGGGCCGACGACGGCGACCGGGAGTTGTACGCGGAGACGAAGCGGAAGCTCGCGGCGCGGGAGTGGGAGCGGGTGCAGGACTACGCGGTGGCCAAGAACGAGGTGGTGCTGGAGATCCTCGAGCGCGCCTATGTCGCGTGGCGGCCTGCGGAGGGTGAGGTCGAGTACGTGACGGAGACGCCGCGGAACGTGCGGATCACGTTGGAGGAGTACAACCCGACGTGGCCTGACTGGTACGCGCGGGAGGAGGCGCGGATCCGGGGTGCCCTGGGCTCGGCGGTAGTGCGGCTGGAGCACGTGGGGTCGACGTCGGTGCCGGGCCTGGCGGCGAAGCCGTTGATCGACATTCTGCTGGTGGTGCCGGATTCCGATGACGAGGACGCGTACGTGCCGGCGTTGGTGGAGGCGGGTTACTACCTGCGGTTGCGGGAGCCGGGGTGGTATCGGCACCGGTTGCTGAAGGACTCGGATCCGGAGGTGAATCTGCACGTCTTCTCCCCCGCGTGCGAGGAGATCGACCGGATGCTGGTCTTCCGCGACCGGCTGCGGGGCAACGCGGGCGACCGGGCGGAGTACGAGGCGGTGAAGCGGGAGCTGGCGACGCGGACGTGGGATCGGGTGCAGGACTACGCGGATGAGAAGACGCGGGTGGTGGAGCGGATCATTCTGCGGGCGCTGAGCTGAACCGGCGGCGGTAGGCCGAGGGTGTGAGCCCGGTTTCCCGGCGCATCAGGGCGCGGAGGTTGGCGGCGGTGCCGAGTCCGGTGCGCCGGGCGACGATGTCGAAGCGGGCCTCCCCCAGTTCGATCAGGCGGCGGGCCAGGGTGATTCGTTCGCCGGTGAGCCACGCGAGTGGGGTGGTGCCGAGCTGGGCCTGGAAGCGGCGGTGCAGGGTCGCGGGACTGACCGCGGCCTGTGCCGCGAGGTGGGCCACGGTGAGGGCGGTGTCCAGGCGTTGCTGGGCCCAGGCCAGGACCGGTGCCAGTGACTCGTCCGGGACGTCGGGTACGGGGCGTTCGACGAACTGGCGTTGTCCTCCGTCGCGGTGGGCGGCGAAGACGAGCCTTCTCGACACGGCGTTGGCGATCTCGGCGCCGTGGTCGCGGCGGACGAGGTGCAGTCCGAGGTCGAGGGCGGCGGCGCTGCCCGCGGAGGTGAGGATGTCGCCGTCGTCGACGAACAGGACGTCGGGTTCGAGCTGGACTGCCGGGAAGCGGGTGCGGAAGTCGTCGGCCCACTGCCAGTGGGCGGTGGCGCGGCGGCCGTCGAGGACTCCGGCTTCGGCGAGGGTGAAGGCGCCGCTGCAGAAGCCGACCAGGCGTGCGCCGCGGGTGTGGGCGCGGCGGATGGCGTCGAGGACCTCGGGGCGGCGGGGTGTGGCGACGTCGGGGCGGTTGGGGACGATGAGGGTGTCGGCGGTGTCGGTGGCGTGCAGGCCGGTGACGCCGGTGAGGGTGAAGAAGCCGTCGCGCATGGTCGTGTGCGGGTCGGGTGAGCAGAGGCGGAAGTCGTAGAGGTGGCCGCCGATCTCGGGGCGGTGCAGGCCGAAGATCTCGGTGGCGCAGCCGAGTTCGAACGGGTTGGAGTTCTCGTCGACGATGACGACGACGCGGTGCGAGGATTCTTGCGGCATGTGCGATTCCTAGCACTCACGTTCTGGCGTCGTCTGCGGCGAGGCTGGGCGGGTGAACAACGAACCCATTGCTCTGGAGCGCGCTCTGGCGTCGTTCGACGCCGTGTGGAGCCCTCGGATCGTCACCCGTGTCAACGACTACGACGTGCGGGTGGCGAAGGTCGAGGGTGAGCACGTGTGGCACGTCCACGACGACACCGACGAGTTCTTCCTGGTTCTTGACGGTGAGCTGCGCATCGGGCTGCGGGAGCCTGATGGTGAGCGCACGGTCGTGCTGGTCAAGGGTGCGGTGTTCACCGTGCCGCGCGGGACGTTCCATCGGCCGTCGGCGCCGCACGGTGCGCAGATCCTGATGTTCGAGCCTTCCGGGACGCTGACGGTCGGCGATCGGCACGACGAGGTCCCGGCGCACGTCGACGCGACGACCGGGCGCGAGCTCGGCTGATCGCGTTCCGGCCTCGCCGATCATCGGGCTCGGGAACAATCAGGCCTCGTGAGGTTCGGGGTGCTCGGTCCGGTGCTGGTCGACGGCGTGGAGGTCGCCGCGCCGCGGCAGCGCGCGTTGCTGGCGATGCTCGTGCTCGACGCCGGGCGGATCGTCGGGCACGAGCAGCTGATCAGCGGTCTGTACGCCGAGCCGCCCGCTGGTGCGGCGAATGCGTTGCAGTCGCAGGTGTCGAGGCTGCGGCGGACCGTGCCGGGTCTGGTGATCGAGCACCATCCCGCGGGCTACCGGCTGGTCGCCGAGGCGTCTGAAGTGGATCACCTGCGGTGCGTCGAGCTGCTCGAAGCAGGCCGAGCCGCTGAGGCGCTGGCGTTGTGGCGCGGCCCGGCATTGGCCGACGTCGAGGCGCCTTTCGCCGTGGTGGCCCGGCAGCGGCTGTCAGAAGTGTTCATCAACTGCGTACTTTCCGGCGGGACGACTGACGGCCTCCGCGATCTGCTGGGGCGGCATCCGTTGCGGGAGGACGTCAGGGCGGCGTTGATGCGGGCGCTGCACCGCGACGGCCGGCAGACCGAGGCGCTCGAGGTGTTCGCGCGGGGCCGGGAACTGCTCGCCGACGAGCTCGGCGTCGATCCCTCCCCCGCGCTGGCCGTCGCGCATCTGGAGGTGCTGCGGGCCGAGGCGCCGCATCGGGGTGTGCCCGCGCAGCTCACCAGCTTCGTCGGCCGCGACGAGGATCTGCGGCGGGTGTCGAAGTGGTTGCGGGACAACCGGCTGGTCACGCTCATCGGGCCCGGCGGCGCCGGCAAGACCCGGCTCGCCGTCGAGGTCGCCCACCGCGAGCCGGGTGAGGTGGCGTTCGTCGATCTCAGCGCCACGGCCGACGTGGCCCGCGCGGTGCTCGACGGGGTCGGGGTGCGCGAGGCCGGGTTGCTCTCGGCCGGGCCGGTCAGCGTGCGGGACCGGCTGCGGGCGGCGCTGGCGGCACGGGACGTGCTGCTGGTCGTGGACAACTGCGAGCACGTCGTCGACGACGCCGCCCGTGTGCTCGGGGACATCCTCACGACGTGCCCGGACGTGCGGGTGCTCGCGACCAGCCGCGAACCGCTCGGCATCACCGGGGAGACCCTCAGCCCCGTGACGGCGTTGGACGTCGAGGCCGCCACTCGCCTGTTCCTCGACCGGGCCCAGGCGGTCAAGCCGGGTTTTCACGCAGGCCACGACGTCATCGCCGAGGTGTGCCGGCGGCTGGACGGCATCGCGCTCGCCATCGAACTCGCCGCCGCACGCGTGCGGTCCCTGCCGATCAGCGAGATCGCGGCCCGGCTCGACGACCGGTTCCGGTTGCTGTCCAGGGGAAGCCGGACCGCCGCGCCCCGGCACCGCACGCTGCACGCCGTCGTGGAGTGGAGCTGGGATCTGCTCACCGACGCCGAACGTGACCTCGCCGCCCGGTTCACCGTGTTCAGCGGCGGCGCGAGTCTCGACGCCGTGACGGCGGTGTGCGAGTCCGATGTGGACACTCTGACCTCGTTGGCGGACAAGTCACTCGTCGAGGTCGTCGGCGACCGCTACCGGATGCTCGACACCATCCGCGCGTTCTGCGCCACCCGCGCGTCCGGTCTCGCGGACCGTCACGCCCGCTGGTTCCTCGCCAGAGCCCAGGAAGCCGAACCGCACCTGCGCGCCCACGAGCAGATCGAGTGGATCACCGCGCTCGCGGCCGACCACGACAACCTCACCGCGGCCATCACCTGGTCCACCGCCCACGACGTCACACTCGCCCTGGAGCTCGTCGCGGCACTGTCGACCTACTACTGGTGCCGCGGCCTGCGCACGGAAGCCGCCCAGCAGGCGGAGGCGGTGATCCGGGCGTGCGGGGAGACAGCGCCGGCGGGACGGGAGCAGGAGTACGCGTTGTGCCTGCTGATCGCCTGGCCTGTCGCGACGGGTGACCAGACGGCGAGGATCGGGCAGGCCGACGCGTTGCTCGGCGCGCTGGACGGGCCGCCGCGCTATCCGATCATGACCATGATGTGGGGTATGGCGTTCGGTGCGCCCGAGAACGATTCCCAGACCTGGCATCGCCGTCACCGGCTCGTCGGCAGTGACCCGTGGAGCGGTGCGCTGGCCCTGGTCGGTGACGGTCTCATGGCCCGGATGCAGGGCGACCGGGAGGCCGGGCGGGATCTCCTGGCGCACGGTGCATTGGCGTTCGAGCGCGTGGGTGACCGCTGGGGTGCCGCGCTCGCGCACCACCAGCTCGGCGAGCTCGCCCTCGAAGCGGGCGAGCCCGAGGTGGCGCTGGAGGCGGTCGGGCGGGCTCACACACTGCTCGCCGAGCTGGGAGCCACCGAGGACCTCGCCGAGCTGCTCGTCGTGCGGGCGCGCGCCCGGCTCGCCTCAGGCGACGCCGAGGGCGCGGCGCCGGACTACGACGAGGCTCTCGAGCTGGCCACGCGGGCTGGGTCACCGCTCGTGCGGGCCACCTGTCACCTCGGCCGGGCCGGGCTCGCCCGCCGCAACGGTGATCTCGACACGGCGTGGGCCGAGTGCGACCAGGCGTGGGAGCTGACACCCGGCGGCTGGTACAGCCCCGACGAGATGCGGTGCCAGATCGCGTTCGAACGCGGCCGCATCGCGAAAGCCCGACGCGACGACGCCGGGGCCCGTGAGCACCTGCGGGAGGCGCTCAGGCGAGCCGTGGGACAGCGCAACCTGCTGACCGAGACCGCCGTCCGCGCCGAACTCGCCGCCCTGGCCGGGCCGTGATCCGCCGCCACCCCAGCCACGCAGGCAGCTAGCGGTGCGCGAGGAACGTCCGCAGGTCTGCCTCGGCCACCTCGCTGGGGTGACGGCGCAGCACCTCCAGACACTCCCGCGACACCACCCGTGGATGCGCGCCGCGTGCGCCAATGCCGTCGCGGCCGTGCCGGGCGGCACAGGTCGTTCCCACGCCCAGCGTCGGCACGTCGTCGACATCCACCCGGCCATCGACCCCGCCCCGGCCGATCTCGGCAGGCGTCGGCGAGGCCCGCAGGCGGGCGTGTTCGAGCGGGATCACGTCAGACCTGAGGCACCGCGCGCAGCAGCGCGCGCGTGTAGTCGTGAGAAGGGTTGAGCAGCACTTGTTCCACCGAGCCTTGTTCCACGATCTTCCCCTGATGCATCACCGCGACCCGATCGGCGATCTGCCACGCCAGCCCGAGATCGTGCGTGATGATCAATGAAGCAAGGCCCAGCTCACGCCGCAACCGCAGCAGCAGCGCCACGATCTCCCCGCGCACCGAGGCGTCCAGCGACGCGACGGGCTCGTCGGCGACCAGCAGACGGGGCTGCAGCACCAGTGCTCCGGCGATCACCACGCGCTGCTGCTGACCCCCGGACAGCTCGTGCGGCAACGAGTCCAGGTAGAGGCTCGCCGGACGCAGTTCCGCGTGTTCGACAGCGGCTGTGACCTGCGATTGCTCATCACCGGGAACGTCGTGGACCCGCAATCCCTCCGCGACCGCGGCGCGGACGGTGTGGCGCGGGTTGAGCGCGCTCGCCGGATCCTGCAGCACGAGCTGCACCTGCCGCCGGAACGCCTTGAGCGCCTTGCCGCTGCGCGGTACCTCGGCACCGTCGAAGATCACCCGTCCGGAGGACGGTTTCCTGAGCCCCATGATGGTGCGAGCCAGTGTCGTTTTGCCGGAGCCGGACTGCCCCACCAACGCCACGATCTCGCCCCGCCCGACCGTCAGGTCCACCGCGTCGACGGCGCGGGTCCGACCGTAGTCCACCGTGAGATCCCGCACCTCCAGGAGCGGTTCCGCGGTTCTTCCGGGCTCGGCCCAGCGGTGCGCCGGATCGCCGATCACCGGGAACGCCGCCGTCAGCGCCGCCGTGTGCGGGTGCCGCGGGTTCGCGATCACCTCACGTGTGCGGCCCCGCTCGACCAGCTCGCCGCGGTGCATCACGGCCAGCTCGTCGCACGTCTCGGCAAGCACCGACAGGTCGTGACTGATCATCATCAGCCCCAGGTCCTGCTCGGCCACCAGGCGTTTCAGCACCGCCAGCACCTGCGCCTGCACGACCACGTCCAGCGCCGTCGTCGGCTCGTCCGCGATCACCAGCCGCGGCCCGCACGCCAGCGCCATCGCGATCATGACCCGCTGCTTCTGCCCGCCCGACAGCTCGTGCGGGTAGGCCCGCGCCTTCTCCGGCGGCAGCTCCACTCGGTGCAGGAGTTCGCGGACGCTCCCTCGCGTGCCGTGCAGGCGCATCGGCTCGGCGATCTGGTCACCGACACGCTGCACCGGGTTGAGCGAGTGCATCGCGCCCTGGAACACGATCGACGCCCCCGCCCACCGCACCGCCCGCAACCGGCCCCACGACATCGTCGCGACGTCCTCGCCGTCCAGCAGGATCTCGCCCTCGACCCGCGCGGTCCTCGGCAGCAGCCGCAGCACCGACATCGCCACCGTCGACTTGCCTGACCCCGACTCGCCGGCCAGGCCCAGGGTCTGGCCCGGCGCCAGCGTCAGGTTCACGTCGTCGACGACGCGCTTGTGTCCATAGTGGACACTGAGGTTCCTCAGCTCGAGCACCCTGTCACCTCTTCGGCGTCACAACGGCTTCCAGGGCGCGCCCGACGAGCGTGAACGCCAGCACCACCACCACGATCGCGACACCGGGCGGCAGCAGGAACCACCACGCCCGCTGCGGCACCGCCCCGTGCAGCTGCGCCTGGTGCAGCATCGCGCCCCACGAGATCCGCGTCGGATCACCCAGCCCGAGAAACGCGAGCGTCGACTCCGCCACGATCGCCGTCGCCACCGCCAGCGTCGCGTTGACCAGCACCAGAGGCACCACCGACGGCAACACGTGCCGCCCGATCACGTGCACGTGCCCACCACCCAGGGCACGAGCGCGTTCCACGAACGGCCGCGCCTCGATCGTCAGCGTCTGCGCCCGCACCATCCGCGCCGTCGACGGCCAGCTCGTCAGCCCGATCGCCAGCACGATGGTGCCCAGCCCGCGCGGCAGCACCGTCGACAACGCGATCGCCAGCACCAGCGCCGGCAGCACCAGGAAGAAGTCCGTGACCCGCAGCAACGCGCCCGCCACCAGACCGCCGAAGTGACCGCTCACGATGCCCACGAGCGTGCCGATGCCGACCGCGAGCACCGCCGCCGTCAGCCCGACGAACAACGACGTCCCCGCACCCTGTGCCACCAGCAGCGCCACCGACCGCCCGGTGTGGTCGGTGCCCAGCCAGAACTCCGCACCCGGCGACTGCCACGGCGCCGCCGTCACCCGCGTCACGTCCAGCTCGTCCGCGGAGATCACCAGCGGCGCGATCACCGCGACCAGCGCCGCGACCGCCAGGATCGCGGCACCCGCCACACCAGACCTGTTGAACCTGCTCATACGACCTTCACCCGTGGATCCAGCACCCCGTACAGCAGCTCCGCCAGCAGGTTCATCACCACGACCGCGCCCGCCGTGACCACCAGCAACCCCTGCAGCAGGAAGTAGTCCGGCCCGGTCAGCGCGTCGTAGAACAACAACCCCAGGCCCGGCCAGGAGAACACCGTCTCCGTCGTGATCGCCCCGGCCACCACCAGCCCGAACCTCAGGAACACCAGCGTGATCGCGGGCAGTACCGCGTTCGGCACCGCGTGCCGGCGGCGCACCAGGTCGTCGCGCAGGCCCTTCGCCCGCGCCGTCGTCAGATAGGGCGCGTGCATCTCCTCCAGCAACGACGACCGCATCACCAGCAGGTACTCCGCGCACACCACCGCGACCAGCGTGAGCGACGGCAGCACCAGGTGATGCCCCACGTCCAGCGCCTGCGAGAGGAAGTCCGGTGCGGTGTCGGTGTCGCGCATGCCCCGCGACGGGAACAGGTCTCCTGTCACCATCATCAACAGCATGCCGAGCCAGAACGTCGGCACCGCCCACAACGTCAGCGACACCCCCGTCGTGGTCCTGTCGAACGCCGAGTCCCGCCGCCACGCCGCCAGCACCCCGAGCCACAACCCGAGCCCGACCGCGATCACCGTCGACGTGCCGACCAGCAGCAACGTCGGCCCCAGGCGTTCCAGTATCACGTCGGACACCGGGCGGCGGAACGTGAACGACGTCCCCAGGTCACCCCGCAGCAGCGAGGTGAAGTAGCCCCAGAACTGCTCGTGCAGCGGACGGTCCAGGCCGAACTGCGCCCGCAGTTCGGCCTGCATCGCCGCTGTCGTCGGCCGCCCGCGCGTCATCGAGACCACCGGGTCACCGGGCACCACCCGGAACAGGAAGAAGCCCAGCACCGCCACCATCACGAGGCTGAGCGCCGCCCCACCGAGCCGACTGGCGAGTCGCACCTACTCGCGCTCCCCGGCCGTCGCCCGACGCCTGCGGGTCTGCCTCATGATCGCCACCACGATGAAGACGATCACCCCGCCGGCGACGGCGAACCCGACCCACGTGGTGCCCGACGCCGACGCCCGTGCCGCCGGTTCGGCGCCGTAGTAGCCCCACATGCCGTTCTGCGCCATGATCACGCCGCCCTGCGCGGGCTGCGTGGTGAACCTGGCGAAGTGGTCGGAGCGGTAGGCTTCCAGCGCGTTCTCGTAGGCGAGCACCACGGCGGGCACCTGGTCGTAGAACCGGGCCTGCATCTGCTTCACGAGCTCCACCCGCTTGCCCTCGTCGAACTCCGAGAGCTGACGTGCGTAGAGCTCGTCGTAGGCCTGGTCGCAGAAGTAGGCGTCGGTGGTGCCGCCCTTGCCGTCCGCGCCCGGTCGCTGCGCGCACGTGTGCAGCCCGAGGATGAAGTCCGGGTCCACGTTCGTCGCCCACCCGGAGAACGCCAGGTCGTAGGTCGCCACCGTGGTCGCCTCGTTGAGCTGGTTGTCCGACACCAGCCGCACGTCCAGCGGGATGCCGATGTCGCCCAGCTGCCGCTTGAGGTACTCGCTGGCCTGCTCGTCGTAGGCGCGGCCCGCGCGGCCGGTCAGCCGCAGCGAGAACCGCGTGCCGTCGGCCTTGCGCGGATAACCGGCGGCGTCGAGGGCGGCGTTCGCGGCCGCGGGGTCGAACGTGCGCAGCTCCTTCTCGCCCGGCTCCCAGTGCCACTTGCCGAACACCGGCGGCACCAGCCCGGCGCCTTTCTCCGCGTACCCGAGGTTCACCCGCTGCACCAGCGCGTCCAGGTCGATGGCCTGCGCGATCGCCCGCCGCACCCGCACGTCCCCCAGCGCGGGGTTGCCGTCGCCGATCGGTTCACCGGTCCTGGTCCGCGCGCCGGGGTTGATCAGCAGCTCGACGAAGCGGCGGCCCTGCGCCTTGTTGCGCGTGACGCCGGCCTTGTCCTTGAGCGAGTCGAACTGCGCCGGTGCCATCCGGTTGACCAGGTCGACCTCGCCCTTGGTCAGCGCCTGCACCGCGGCGTCGGAGTTCTGGAAGTACACGAAGTGCAGCTCGTCGTACTTCGGCGCGCCGCGCCAGTAGTTCTTGTTGGCCTTGAGCTTGATGAACTGCCCGGCCACGTGCTCGGTCAGCACGAACGGGCCGGAGCCCACGACCGGCATCTGGTCGTTGGCGTAGTCCTTGATGTTCGTGACCTTCTCCCACACGTGTTCGGGCACGATCGGGATGTCCAGCGCCAGCATCGTGACCTGCGGCGCCTTCGTCTTGATCACCACGGTCCTGTCGTCCGGTGCCGTGACGGAGGAGAAGTTGGTGACGAAGCTGCCGTTCGCGGTCCGCGCGACCTCGTTGGTCAGCATCAGGTTGTAGGTGAACGCGACGTCGTGCGCCGTGATCGGCTGGCCGTCGGACCACGTCTTGCCCTCGGGAACGGTGAACGTCCACGTGAGCTTGTCGGCCGAGGGCTCCCATCTGTTCGCGAGGCCCTCGGTCACCCGCTGGTCGTCCGCCGCGTAGGCGGTCAGGTAGTCGTACATCAACCGGCCGACCTCGGTGCTCGACTGGAACACCGCGAGGAACGGGTTCATCGAGTCGATCTGCTGCACGATCGCGACCTTGAGAATCACCGGCCCTTTGGCCGTTGCAGGAGGTGTTGCAAGCCCCAGTGTCGTTGCTATTGCAAGCAACGCGCACAACTTCACCCGCACGAAATACCCCTCTTCCCCAGCAGCCCACCGCTACGTTACCCAGCTGTGAGGATCATGATCTCGGCGGACATGGAAGGCGCCACCGGAGTCACCTGGACTGGGGACGTCATCCCCGGCACCGAGCAGTGGCAACGGTTCCGGCGCCTGTTCACCGGTGACGTCAACGCCTGCGTGACCGGGCTGGTCGCGGGGGGCGCCCAAGAGGTAATCGTCAACGAAGCGCACTCCTCGCAACGCAACCTCTTGCTGGAAGACCTCCACACCTCGGCCCGCATGCTCACCGGCCGGCACAAGCCGCTGTCGATGATGCAGGGCATCGACTCCGATGTGGACGGTGTCGTCTTCCTGGGCTACCACACCGGCGCGGGCTCTCCCGGCGTGCTCGCGCACACCTACCTGGAGAACTCCATCACCGGCGTGTGGCTCGACGGCGTGCACGCCTCCGAGGGACGCCTCAACGCCGCACTGGCCGCCGAGTACGGGGTGCCCGTGCTGCTCGTGACCGGTGACGACCTGACGTGCGCCGACGCCGCCTCGTACGCGCCGGGGGCCGGGGTGGTGGCAGTCAAGGAGTGCGTGTCGCGGTATGCGGCCGTGTGCCTGCCACCCGCCGTGGCTTTTTCACGCATCACAGAAGCCGCCACCGCGGCGATGGCGTCCGCGGGGCGTGGCGAGGGTGTGGTGGCGCCGCATCGCATCGAGGTCGAGTTCGACGCCACGCACCTCGCCGACGCCGCCGCCGTGGTGCCGACCGTCGAGCTGATCGGCCCGCGCCGGGTCGGGTTCGACGCCGTGTCGATGACCGAGGCGATGAAGGCGTTCAAGGTGGTCACGCACGTCGCGGCCGGGGCGATCGAGGGCATCTACGGCTGAGCGGTCCCGGGCCGTGGGAATTCCACCTGACGCGTGCGGCTACGGTGGCTTCCATGACGCTGGACGTGGCGCAGCTGTGTGCGCAGCTCATCCGCTTCGACACGACCAACCGCGGCGGCGGCGACTCCGCGGGCGAACGCGAGGCCGCCGAGCACGTGGCCACGATCCTGCAGGACAACGGCGTACCGCCCACGCTGCTCGAACCCGCGCCACGCCGCACCAACGTGCTCGCCCGCATCCACGGCACCGACCCGTCGCTGCCCGCCGTGCTGGTCCAGTCCCACCTCGACGTCGTGCCCGCCGACCCGGCCGAGTGGAGCTTCGACCCGTTCGGCGGCGAGATCCGCGACGGGTTCGTCCACGGCCGCGGCGCCGTCGACATGAAGGACATGGCCGCGATGACCCTCGCGGTGATCAACCGCTGGCACCTCGAAGGCCGCCGCCCGCGCCGCGACATCGTGCTGGCGTTCGTCGCCGACGAAGAAGACCAGGGCGTCTACGGCGCGCACTGGCTCGTCGACCACCACGCCACCCACTTCGCCGGCGTCGAGGCCGCGATCAGCGAGTCCGGCGCGTTCTCCTACGACGTCGACGGCGTGCGCCTCTACCCGATCGGCACCGCCGAACGCGGCACCTCGCACATGAAGCTCACCGCCGTCGGCCGCGCCGGGCACGGCTCCCGCAAGAACACCCGGAACGCCGTCACCGCGCTCGTCACGTCACTGGCCCGCATCGCCGCGCACGACCACCCGATCCGCCTCACGCCCACGGTCGAGGCGTTCCTCGTCGGCGCCGGCAAAGCCCTCGGCGTCGAGGTCGACCTGGACGACGTCGACGGCACGATCGCCCGCCTCGGACCCGCCGCGAAACTCGTGGAGAACACCGTCCGCTGCTCCACCACGCCGACGATGCTGCAGGCCGGGTACAAGGTCAACGTCATCCCCGGCACCGCCACCGCCCACCTCGACGTGCGCACCCTGCCCGGCACCGTCGACGAGCTCGAAGCGACCATCGACTCTCTGCTCTGCGAAGGCGTGACACGGGAGTTCCTCGAACACCAGCCACCCGTCGAGGCACCGGTCGACACGATGTGGTTCGCCGCGATGACCGAGGCGCTGCGCGACGAGGACCCCGCCGCGGTCGTCGTGCCGTACTGCCTGGGCGGAGGCACCGACGCCAAGGCGTTCAGCCAGCTCGGCATCCACTGCTACGGGTACTCCCCGCTGCGGCTGCCCGCCGGCTACGACTACCGGTCAATGGCCCACGGGGTCGACGAACGCGTCCCCGTCGCGGGCCTCGAGTTCGGCGTCCGCGTCCTGGACCGCTTCCTGTCGAGCTGACCGCCGCTCCGCCAGCTCCTGCACCGCCGACGGCAACGTGGTCTCGAAGTCGATCAGCTTCGCCCACGTCGGCGTGATGACGATCCGCACCATGCCGTCGTCGTAGAGCGAACGGACCTCCCGCTCCCACTCCACCCGCTGCTCCGCCGACATGCCGTAGCTGCCGTTGATCTGCAGGAACTCGTCCGGGATGCCGTCGACCGGGTCCAGCTCGGCCGTGCCGCGGATCAGCAGGATCTTCGGCGGATGCACCTCGGTGTCGATCGTCAGCGCCACCGCCGGATTCGCCCGCAACGAGTGCAGCTTCGGCGCGTTCTTCGGTGTGCACACCACGACCTGCGCGCCGTTCCAGGTGAACGCGATCGGGATCGACCGCGGCGTGCCGTCCTTGGCCACGTACCCCAGCCGAGTCAGGTCACGCGCCAGCAACTCCTTGCTCAGTGGCCGGTTCAGCACCTCGGTGATCTCGTTCTGCCGCATTGGGAGCCTCCTTCGTCGTGGTGCCCCTGGGACGGAGCCCCCACGACGTTCTCGACATCCCGGCTTCAGCGAGGCGGCAACGGCAGCGGAACCGCGGGCAGACCGTCGATGCTCGCGATGTTGTAGGGCTTCTTGCCGGTGTACTCGCGGAACTCGTCGTCGCTCTTGCGCCCGAAGTAGTCCGCATGCAGCTCACGCTCGCTGCGGTAGTCCATGAACGGCACCGCGAACCCGCACGTGTCGGAGATCAGCTCGGCCGTCACCACGATGATCGCCCGCAACGCCGGGCCGTCGGCCTCCCCGAAACCAGCCACGAGCTCCGTGAACCGCGGGTCATCACGGAACACTGGCTCACCCCGGCCGTGGATGCGCACGATGTTCGGCGGCCCCTCGAACGCACACCACATCAACGTGATGCGGCCGTTCTCCCGCAGATGCGCGATCGTCTCGGCGTGGCTGCCACCGAAGTCGAGGTAGGCCACCGTGCGGTCGTCGAGGATCCGCAGCGTGCCCTGGCGGCCCTTGGGTGAGAGGTTGACGTGACCGTCGGCGGCCAGTGGAGCGCTGGCCACGAAGAACACCTTCTGGTTCTCGATGAACTCCCACAGCCGCGGCTCGATGCGCTCGTATTCCTTGCCCATGATCACAGTATCGATGGTGGCGTCGAGGGCTGTCAGCCGCCTTTCCCAGGTGCTGAAGGGGTTCGGGTGGGCCGGGATCGGTTGGTGTTGGTGTGTGGCGGTTTTGGTGGGATGGTGCCGGTTCCAGCGTGGTTGCGCAGGCTCGCCGAGCGCTGGTGTCGACGGGGTGTGCCTCGGCCACGTCCCGGCGCATCTCCCGGCGCATCTCCCGGCGCAGCGACGCGACGATGCCGGGACGCCACGAGATCGCGTCCCGGTATCCGTGGT
Source organism: Lentzea nigeriaca (assembly GCF_016907955.1). Lineage (GTDB taxonomy): Bacteria > Actinomycetota > Actinomycetes > Mycobacteriales > Pseudonocardiaceae > Lentzea > Lentzea nigeriaca. The sequence continues at coordinate 183,375 of NZ_JAFBCX010000010.1, forward strand.
CACGCCCGGTCCGCCGCCTCCCGCGCCGCCAGCTCCACCCGCTCCCGATAAGCGGCCCAGTCCTGGTCGGGCAGGTTCGACACGCCCTCGCGCAACCCGGCCACACCGTCCAGGCCCTCCCGCAGGATGTCCACGTGCCCCGCGTGCCGGTTCGTCTCGGCGATCATGTGGACCAGCAGCAGGTGCAGCGTCACGTACTTGCGGTCCTCCGGCCACCACGGCACGACACCCGGCGCGTCCAGCGGCAGCTCGGAGATCGTGGTGTCGGCGAACTCCGCGGCACGGCGGTAGAGCGACAGGATGTCCTCACGGGACTCGTCGGCCGTGGCGAACATGTCCGCGTTCGGGTCGGCGCCGGTGTCGATCTGCTCGATCCACGGCAGCTTCTCGGGGAACTCGCGGCCCATGCACGCGCCGAAGTACTCCTGCTCGGTGGTCGCCAGGTGTTTGACCAGGCCCAGCAGGTTCGTGCCCGTCGGCGTCAGCGGCCGCCGCACGTCGTACTCCGAGAGCCCGTCGAGCTTCCACACGACGGTGTCGCGGGCCGTACGGAGATAGCGGTGCAGGTCTGCTTTCGGATCTGAGGCCATACCGGTCAGCCTCTCAGACACCACCGACAGTGATGAGCACCAGCAGGTCGAGGTGATCGACGACGGGACCGGTCTCCACAGCGGCCGCCGCCAGCAGCCGCGCCCGGCCCGCCGAGAACTCATCGGGCGACAGCGAGCGCAGCAACGTGTCCGCCTCCCACCGCACGGAAGAAGCCTTCTCCGCCAACGACGACGCCGTCACCTGCGGAACAGCCTCCAGCCGGTCGACCGCGAACCCCAGTCCGTCGGCCACCTCCGCCACCGTCGGGAACGACGACAACGCCCGCGCCGCCTCCGGGAAGAACCGGAACAACCCGATGCCGGAGTGCCGCTCCCGGAACAACGACCGCAGCACCACCACTCCGCCCGGACGCAGCACCCGGCGCAGCTCCGCCCCGGCTGCCGTCAGGTCCCGCACGTGGTGCACCACCGTGGACATCCACACCACGTCCACCGACGCGTCCGGCAGCGGGATGGCCTCGGCGTGGCCGGCGAGCATCGGCAGCCCTGAGGCCGACCGCATGGCGGCTGAGGGCTCCACCGCCACCACGGTCACGTCCGGGAACCACTCCGCGAACGCCCGCACGAACAACCCCGTCCCCGCGCCCAGGTCCAGCACGGTGGAACCGGGCCGGAAGTACGGCGCCACCGCGTCCCGCCACGACGACAGGCCCGTCAGCGAAATCTCGCGGGCTACCCGGTACGAAGCGGCCTCCACGGCGTCGTAGCGCGTCATCCCACCAGGTAACCCCATACGGATGGCGGGATGACAGTGAGCCTTGACACGGACTTCACTTACCCCGAGCCATGTCCCTGCCGTGGTCCGAAAGGGTTGCCCTGCATGCGAAAGAACCAACTCAGACCCCTGATCGGGGTCATCGTCGCCGCCGGCGTCGTGTTCGCGATGGGAGGCGTGCCCACCGGCGCCGCTCCCGCTGCTCAGGAATCGTCGACCAACTATCAGGTGAGCGGGGTCCGCACCGCTGACCAGCGCACCAAGCTCGCGAAGTCCGGAGCCGCGATCGACTCGGTCGAGGAGCACGGCATCGTCGTGATCACCGCGACCGAGCGCGAGGTGCGCAACCTCAAGGCCCAGGGCTTCGAGGTCACCGAGCTGCCCAAGCGGATGGAGGCGAACTCCGAGATCGGGCCGTTCGACTTCCCCGCCGCGGACTCGAACTACCACAACTACGCCGAGATGACCGCCGAGATCGACCAGGTCGTCGCGCAGTACCCGAACCTGATCTCCAAGCAGGTCATCGGCAAGTCCTACGAGAACCGCGACATCATCGCGCTCAAGATCAGCGACAACGTCGGCGTCGACGAGGACGAGCCGGAGGTGCTGTTCACGCACCACCAGCACGCCCGTGAGCACCTCACCGTCGAGATGGCGCTGTACCTGGTCAACCAGTTCACGTCGCAGTACGCGACCGACGCGCGGATCAAGGGCCTCGTCGACACCCGCGAGATCTGGATCATCCCGGACGTCAACCCCGACGGCGGCGAGTACGACATCGCGACCGGCACCTACCGGTCGTGGCGCAAGAACCGGCAGCCCAACGCCGGTTCCAGCAACGTCGGCACCGACCTCAACCGCAACTGGGGCTACAAGTGGGGCTGCTGCGGCGGTTCGTCGGGCAGCACCGGCAGTGAGACCTACCGCGGGCCGAGCGCGGAGTCCGCGCCCGAGGTGAAGGTCGTGGCCGACTTCGTGCGCGGCCGCAACGTCGGTGGCAAGCAGCAGATCACCGCGTCCATCGACTTCCACACCTACAGCGAGCTCATCCTGTGGCCGTGGGGCTGGACCTACGACGACGTCGCACCGGGCCTGACCCAGGACCAGCGCGACACGTTCGCCAAGATCGGCCAGGACATGGCCGCCACCAACGGTTACACGCCCGAGCAGTCCAGCGACCTCTACATCACCGACGGGTCGATCCCCGACTGGCTGTGGGGCACGCAGGGCATCTTCGCCTACACCTTCGAGATGTACCCCGGTTCCTCCGGTGGCGGCGGTTTCTACCCGCCCGACGAGGTCATCCCGGCGCAGACCTCCCGCAACAAGGAGGCGGTGCTGCAGCTGCTCGACCGCGCCGACTGCCCGTACGAGGCCATCGGCAAGGAAGGGCAGTACTGCGGCACGACCCCGCCGCCGACCGGCAAGTACTTCGAGAACACCACGGACTTCCAGATCGCGGACAACAGCACCATCAACTCCCCGATCGCGGTGTCCGAGGTGGCGGGCAACGCCCCGTCGACCCTCAAGGTCGGCGTGGACATCAAGCACACCTACCAGGGTGACCTGAAGGTGGAGCTGATCGCCCCGGACGGCACCGCCTACGTCCTGCACAACCGCACCGGCGGCGGCACGGACAACATCAACACCACCTACACCGTCAACGCCTCGAGCGAGGTCGCCAACGGCACCTGGCAGCTGCGGGTGAACGACAACGCCGCGCAGGACACCGGGTTCCTCGACAAGTGGAGCCTGCAGTTCTGACCCCTGCGGTTTTGACCCCTGTGGTTTTGCGACAGTGAACTAAAGCCGTCAGGGCGCCGAGACCTCGGCGCCCTGACGCTCGTAGTCCTTCACGTGCATCGAGTCGTGCAGCCGGATGCCCTTCGTGTTGAGCTTGGCCACCGGCCGCAGCAGCCACGACGGCAGCGACGTCACCAGCTGCGCGCCCCGCGTCAGCGCCCACACACCGGCCCGCGTCGACGGGATCAGCGTGGTCGCCACGCCCAGCGCGAGCTTGCGGCTCGCGTGGACGATGTCGCGCATCTCGTTCTCGTAGCGCGCGAACGCCGCCGGGTAGTCGTCGGTGTGGGCCAGCTCGCCGGCCAGCACGTACGCGCCCAGCACCGCGAGGCTCGTGCTGCCGCCGATCGCCGGTCCCGGGCAGTAGGCCGCGTCACCGACCAGACCGACCCGCCCGCGCGACCAGCTGTCCTCGCGCAGCTGCGTGATCGAGTCGAAGTAGAACACCCGATCGCTGTCCAGGTACTCCAGCCAGCCATCCACCTCGGGGTTCAGGCCCTGGAACGCCTCCCGCAGCAACTGCTTCTGCCGCGCGACGTCCCGGTGGTGGTAGTCCAGCTCCTCGGCCGTGCGGAACAGGAACACCGCCCGCGCGTCGTCGATGTGCTTCGCCCCGTACACCGCAGCACTGCGACCCGGCCCGATGTGCCCGGTCATCGCCCCCGCCTCACCCAGCTCACGCGGCACCGACAACACCGCCAGATACGCGCCGGTGAACGTCTTCTCGACCTCGCCGAACACCAGCCGCCGGACATTCGAGTGCAGTCCGTCGGCGCCGATGACCAGGTCGAACCGGCGCGGCGCCCGCGACTCGAACGTCACTTCGCCGTCCTGCCCGATGGACGTGATCGAGTCGCCGAACAGGTACTCGACGTCCTCGCGCGCGGCGTCGTAGTAGATCTCGCTCAGGTCGTCGCGCATCACCTCGACGTGCCGGTCGGACGCGAACGCGAACAGCTTCGTCACGTCGGCACTGATCGGCTTGCGCGTTCCCTCGCGCAGAAACGTGATCCGCTCGGTCCCGGTCGCCAGCGACTCGATGCGCTCCAGCACGCCCATGCGTTCGGAGATGTCCATCGCCGGCTTGAACAGGTCGACCGCGTGCCCGCCGGTCTTGCGCAGCACCGGCGACCGCTCCACCACCGTCACCTCGTGCCCGTACCGGGTGAGCCAGTAGGCCAGCACCGGCCCGGCGATGCTCGCACCGGAAACGAGAATACGCACGTCAATCACCCTTACTTAACGGTCGGTAAGTGCTTGCCCGCGAGCCTAGCACCACACTTACCAACCGTTAAGTAAGATTTACCCGTGGCCAAGCCCTCCGACACCAAGCAGCGCATCCTGCAGACCGCGCGGGAGCTGTTCGCGAGCAAGGGCGTGCAGCAGACCAGCCTGCAGGAGATCGCCGACCGCCTCGGCATCACCAAACCCGCGCTCTACTACCACTTCTCCTCACGCGAGGAGCTGGTCCGCAGCATCATCACCCCGCTGCTCGACGACGGCGAGGAGTTCATCGCGCGAATGGAGGCCCGTGAGGACGTGCAGCCCCGCGAACTGCTCGAGGGCTTCTTCGACTTCCACCACCGCCACCGCGCCGGCATCCTGCTGCTGCTCACCGAGATGACCACCCTCGCCGAGCTCGGCCTGGTCGACATGGTGCTGTCCTGGCGCTCCCGCCTCACCCAGCTCATCTTCGGCCCCACCCCGACGCTGCAGCAGGAAACGCGCGGCGTGCTGGCGCTCGGCGGCCTGCAGGACTGCACCATGCAGTTCCCCGACGCTCCGGTCGACGAGCTGCGCGCCGCGACCGTCCAGGCCGCCTGGGACGCCCTCGGGCTGGACTGAACTCAGGCGCCGGCGCCGCCGTCGACCGGCACGATCGCGCCCGTCACCATCGAGGCCCGGTCGCTGAGCAGCCACGCCGCCACCTCGGCCACCTCCCGCGGCTCGGCCATGCGGCCGAGCGGGATCGCCGTGGTCACCTGATCAAGGATGCCGGGGGTCGCCGCCTCCCACGCGTCGATCATCGCCGTCGCGGTACCGCCGGGCGTGATGCCGTTGACCCGGATGCCGTCCCGGGCCCAGCTCACCGCCGCGGTCTCGGTGATGCTGTTGAGCGCGCGCTTCATGGCGCCGTACGCCGGCAGGGCGGGGTTCGCGCGGCGGCTGCCGATGCTGGAGGTGTTCACGATCGCCCCGCCGCCGGAGCGCCGCATGAGCGCGGCCTCCGCGGTCATGGCGACCCAGTGCGACCGGAAGTTCACCGCGAACTGCTCGTCGACGTCCTCGTCACTCGTGGTGTCGAGCGGGCCGGGGTGCTGGATCGTCGCACCGTTGTTGAAGGCACCGTCGAGCCGTCCGTGCAGCTGCTCGACCCGATCGACCGCCGCGCGGACGCTCGCCCGATCGGAGAGGTCCAGGGTGACGGCGTCCGCGACGCCTCCGCCGTCGCGGATCTCGGCGACGATCCGGTCGAGCGCGTCGGTGCCGCGGGCGGCGAGCACGACGGCGGCGCCCTCGGAGGCGAACAGCCGGGCCGCCGCCGCCCCGATGCCGCGGCTGGCACCGGTGATGAACACGACCTTGCCGGTGAGCAGGCCGATCGGGGTGATGTCGATGTTGTCGTTCGTCATGGACAACAGCGTCACGCCCGGCCCGGGCCGGATGCAGGCACAACCGGTACCAGGATCCGCCGCCCCGCACCGGGCAGACTCGGCGTATGGACAAGCAGGAGCTCGCAGGGTTTCTCCGCAGCCGCCGCGAACGGCTCCAGCCGCAGGACGTCGGCCTGCCCGCCGGGCCACGCCGCCGCACGCCGGGCCTGCGCCGCGAGGAGGTCGCGGTGCTCGCGCACATCTCCACCGAGTACTACGTCCGGCTCGAACAGGGCCGGGCGCCGCGGCCGTCGGGCGAGGTCCTGGCCGGGCTCGCCGCGGCGCTGCGGCTCACCGATGCCGAGTCCGACCACCTGCACGTCCTCGCCGGCACCGCACCGGCCCGCACCAGGACACTCCGGCGCGACGTCCGCCCGAGCATTCTCGCGCTGCTCGAGCGGCTGCCGCAGACCGCCGCGTTCGTGATCTCCGCCGCGTTCGAGGTGCTCGCGTGGAACGATCTCGCCGCCGCCCTCATGGAGGACTTCGCCGCGCTCGCCCCGCACGACCGCAACCTCGCGCGCCGCGCGTTCCTCGGACCGCAACGACCGGACACCGCGCTGTACGGGATCTCCGACGCCGCCGAGTTCCGCCATCACGTCGTCATGCAGCTGCGCTCCACCGTCGCCCGCTACCCGGCCGACCCCGCGGTGACCGGTCTCGTCGACGAGCTCCGCGCCGCCAGCCCCGACTTCGCGCGCCTGTGGGAACGGCACGACGTGCAGGCCGCACCCGTGCTCACCAAGACGTTCCAGCACCCGGTCGTCGGCGAGATCACCGTCGACTGCGACTCGCTCCAGATCACCGACCGCGATCAGCACCTCGTGCTCTACAGCGCCCCACCGGGATCCCCCGACGCCGACACCCTGGCGCTTCTCGCGATAGCGAGGGGGAGCGCGATCACGCCCTCCGCGCGGCAATAGGATTCACGCGCACACCTCACGGTTCACCAGATGAGAACCGGCTCTCGAAACCGGTCTCACTTCCCGTGAACCCGAGGTAGGGTCCGGAAGCCGAGTCACGCGGGGAGAGACATGCGCGCCGTCGAGATCAGACCTGGGGTCCGGATCCGCTGGGTCGAAGTACCGGGTGCCACGCCCGCCCGCGTCTACCTGCACGGCCTCGGCGCCTCGTCGGCGCCCTACTACGCCGAAGCCGTCGCGCACCCGCTGCTCGCCGGCCGCCGCAGCCTGATGATGGACATGCTCGGCTTCGGCATCAGCGACCGCCCCGCCGGCTTCGCCTACTCGCTGGAAGGCCACGCCGACGCCCTCGCGGTCGCGCTCGCCAAGATCGGCCTGCGCCGCAGCGAGATCATCGGCCACAGCATGGGCGGCGCCGTCGCCATCGTGCTCGCCGCACGCCACCCCGAGATGGTCCGCTCGCTCGTCCTCGTCGACCCCCACGTCGACCCCGCCACACCGGCGCTCGGCGCACCCGGCAGCCGGGGCATCGCCGCCTACGGCGAAGCCGACTTCCTGTCCCACGGCTTCGAACGCGTACTGCGCGACGTCGGCCCGCACTGGGCGGCCACCATGCGCATGGCAGGCCGCGAAGCCCTCTACCGCAGCGCCGTCGACCTCGTCCGCGGCACGTCGCCGACGATGCGGAAACTGTTGCTGGAACTGGAGATCCCGCGGGTCTTCCTGCACCCGGAGGACGCACCGCCCAGCGGTGCCCGCGAACTCGCCGCGGCCGGTGTCCAGGTCATCTCCGTGCCGAACACCGGCCACAACATCATGATCGACAACGTCGAGGGCTTCGCTCGCGCGGTCGCCCAGCAACGCCTGTCCGTCTGACCCGCCGGGTGCGTCCGACCGCCGCACTCCCCACGAGCAATCAGCAATCCCGGTTGGTGTAAGCGCTCCAGCCGTCCTCACCCAGCGACACCACACCGAGCGCACGCGTGCACCGGCCGGTCGTGTTCGCCGGCGACGACCACACCTCACGCTGGTCGAGCCGGCCGATCACCTTGCCGTGATCCTTGTTGTCGCTGGTCGTGACCACAGAGGCCGTGACGTGGAAGAGGTCGTACTTGGCGGCCCAGTCCGCCCACACGAACACATAGCTCCAGTTCTTGCCGCACCCCGCGAACTGCTTCACCGACGCGGCGGTCTGCCCGCCCATCTTCACGTGCGCGGTCGGCCCGAGCTGGTAGGCCGACGCACACCCCGGCGGGGTCTCGGCGTGCGCGACGCCGGGAGCGAGCAGCCCCGCCACCACGGCCGCGACGAACAGCAGTGCCTTCTTCATGATCAGCACTCTCGCAGCGGCCGCTGACACCGCCCTGACAGCTTCAGCGGCGCTTGCCCGCACTCCAGTGCGACGGCCGGGTCAACGCCGCGGGAAGCTTCGTCCGCGCGTCCCCACGCGCCGCGTTGACCTGCGGCTGCGTCAGGAACAGGCACGTGCTCAGGTCCGCACCCGACAACTCCGCGCCCCGCAGGTCGGCACCGATCATGTCCGCCCGCGACAGGTCCGCGTTCGTGAGATCCGCACCGATCAGGTACGCGCCGCGGAAGTCGGCGTTGCTCAGGTTCCTGTTCCGCAACCGCGCACCGATCAGGTCAGCACCCCGGTACGACTTCGCGCTCGTCCGCAGCCGCTCGCTCGTGCGCAACAGCAACACGTTCACCTTCGCGCGGATCTCCGGCACGTCCAGCGCGAGGATGTCGTCCGGCCCGGCGACGGTGTGCCGCTCGACCTCGGCGAACGCCTCGTCGAGATCCGCGTGCGGGTCGAGGCGACGAGCCTCGGCGAGATACCAGAGCAGCTCGTGCAGCTGCCGCACGACGGGGAACACCGCGAACATCTTCCGCCGCTCACCGGTACGCCAGTCGACGCCACCGAACACCTGCTGCGACACGCGCTGACCAGCACCGAAGCAGTCGTAGACCGTGCAGCCGGGATACCCCTTCTGCCGCAACTGGTCGTGGATGCCGCAGCGGTGGTCGGCCAGCAGGTTGCGGCACGGCGTCCCGGCGTCCTTGGTGGCCGCGAAGTCGGCCGACTTCGCGAACGGCAGCGCGACGCAGCACAACCCGAAGCAGTTGGCGCAGTCGCCCTTCAGCTCGTCCATCGACGATCAGCCTACGTCGTCGCTTCAGCCGCAGTTTTCACAGTCCGGGTGGTCGTCTTGATGTTTGTGGCGCCACACGTGAACCGACAACAGATCGCCGGTGTGTCGACCTTGTGACACCACTCGTCGCGACACCTCAGGCCACGAGAGCCTGTGGGCCGGGGTCCCTTCACCCCACCCGCTCTTTCGTCACTGTGACGACCCCCTAGTTCTCGCCCACAGGTTCAGGGCACCGCCATCGTGGCAGATTTGCCTATGCATACCTTGCCGACATAATGACACTTATCTCGGTAACCTCCTCCACAGGTTGACGGTTCCAGAAACAGTTAGCCGTTTCTGAATCTGGAAACACTAACTATGTTAGGCTGCGCGGGTGATGGAAGTTCTCGAAACCGCAGGTCAGGCCATGCGAACGCGGCCCTGCCGGTTCTGCGGCGCACCGGTGTCGGCCAGGAAGCCCACGGGCCGCCCTCCGCTCTACTGCTGGGCCGACGGCAAGGACTGCCAGGCGCAGGCAAAGCTGCAACGCGCCGCCGCGAGAGCAACCGACCTCGCCGGCGGCGAGGTGGTGTCGATCAGGCAGTCCGCCGCGGACCTCGCTGAGCAGCTGGACGAGGCCTGGGAACCGCTCAACGCCCTTCTGGAGGCGATGACAGCGGCGCGCGCGGACCTCGACGCCGTGCGGGAGAACCTGATCGCCCGCGCCGAGACCGCCGAGGCCGACGCCCGCGAAGCCCTGGAACAACGCGACCGGGCACTGGAAGCCGCCCACGCCGCCGAACTGGCCAGGGACGAGGCACTGCGACAGGCCGCCGACGCCCGCGCGGCCGAAACCGCGGCACTCAAGACCCGCGACGCCGCCGAACAGGCCCGCGTGGAGGCCTACCGCGCCCGCGACCGCATGCAGGCCCAACGTGACGCCGCCGAACACCGTGCAGCCGAGGCAGCGGCCCGCGAAGCCGCCACCGCACAGGCAGCCGACACCCGCGTCGCCTTGGCCCACGAACAAGCCGCCCACGCCAGGGAGAACACCGCCCGCCTCACGGCCGAGCTCGCGGTGGTCCAGCAGCAACTCGGCGAAGAGCGCCAACGGTTCGCCGCTGAACGAGAGGCGTTCAGCGGCCGGCTGGACCAGGCCCGCACCGCACACCGCGACGAGCTCGAGCGGCTGCAGCGCGGCCGGGCCGACGAGATGGCCGCGTTGAAGACCGCTTACGACAGCTCCCTCACTACCGTCGCGGCCGCGTTCGAACAGCGCGCGCGACTGCAGCAGGACAGCTACGAGACGCTGCGCACCCAGGCCGAGCGGGACGCCGAGGAGCTGCGGCGGTTGCGTGACCTGGTCGAACAGCTGCGGCAGCCCGCACCGGAACAGGCGGACGACATCGCGGGCGATCCCACGTGAGTACGGTGACGCCTGTGGATCATGGCGAGCTGACGGTGCCGGCGCCCGGTGCGATGGACCTGCCCTCGGCGTTGTTCAGCGAGCTCGCCGAGCTGGAACGGCTGCTGCGTGACTGGCTGCTCGGCTACACCTCGCGCGCCACCCGCCTGTCCTATGCCGACGCGCTGGGCATCAGCCGCACGTGGGTCACCTCGCTCACCCCGGAGCCCTCACCACGGCCCTCGAGAGCCGCTCCCCCGGTGCGTACGGGCAAGTTCCGGCACCTCGCGTGGTTCCGGTGGTGCGACCAGGCCCGTCTGCACCCGCTCGCGGTGACGTCGACGGACGTCAAGCAGTGGCAGCAGGAACTCGCGCACGCCGGGGTGCCCAAGTCGACCCGCGCGCACCGGCTGGCGGTGGTGGGCAAGCTCTACGGCTACCTGTGGGAGCACGGGGCCGTGCCGGGTGATCCGACCAGTTTCGACCGGTCGGGCCTGGGGCTCAGCCGCAGCCACGACACGTCGGCCACGGTGGTCCTGACTGCGGGGCAGGTGGAGCTGTTGCTGCACACCGCGGCACGGGTGCGGCGCGGTGTGAGCGAGCTGATGGCGTTGCGGGCGGTGGCGCTGACCGCCCTGTTCACGCTCGGGCTGCGGGTCGGTGAAGTGACCGGGCTGAACCGGGGTGACCTGCACCAGAACCGGGGACGCAAGGCGCTGCGGGTGCTGGGCAAGGGCGGCAAGTCCCGCGTCGTGTACTTGTCCGAGCTCGCCGACAACGCGCTGACCGCCTACCTGGCGGAACGGGATCGCTGGTCACGGGCCTCGGTGCTGTCGCTGCCGCACCAGGTTGCCTCGCACAGCGCCCCGCTGATCGTCACGCGGGACGGCGGCCGGATGAACCCCCGCGACATCTGGGCGTTGCTGCGCCGGGTCGCCGCGGCGGGCGGGCCGGAGCTGGCCGACGTGGCCAATGCTCTCGGGCCGCACGTCGTGCGGCACTTCTACGTCACCAGCGCCGCTGAGGGCGGCGCCGACATGACGCACGTGCAGGCCGACGTCGGGCACGCCTCGGTCGAGACGACCCAGCGCGTCTACAACCAGGCCGCGCGCGACCCGTCCCGGTCGGCCGTCGACATCGTCGAGGCCACGCTGCTGCGGGCGCGCAACGAACGCACCAGCGTCACCGCGCTGAGCGACGCCGCGGACGACCTCGCCCGCGCCGCGGCGACCGGCGACCCCGTGGAGCTGCTGCACCAGCTGCAGGAGGTCGACCGGTTGTGCACCGGCCCCGTGGTTCCGGACGCGGTCGTGGCCTGCCTCGACGAGATCGCCCGAGCCCAGACGCATCCGCGGGTCGTCGGACACGCCCGGGCTCTGCTGGAGCGGGTCAGTCGACCAGCAGGTCCTCGATGGTGATCGGGATGTGCCGGACCCGGATGCCGGTGGCGTTGTAGACCGCGTTCGCGATCGCCGCGGCCACCCCCACGATGCCGATCTCGCCGATGCCCCTGGCGCCGACGGCGTTGTGCAGGGTGTCCGGATAACGCAGGAACTCGGCGTCGATCTCCGGGATGTCCGCGTTGACCGGGATCAGGTAGCCCGCGAAGTCGCCGTTGGCGGGGCGGCCGTTCGCCTCGAACTCCAGGTTCTCGTGCAGGGCCGCCGACACACCCCAGATCATGCCGCCGGAGATCTGGCCGCGTGCCGCCTTCTCGTTGATGATCCGGCCCGCGTCGAACACGCCGAGCAGCCGCGACACCCGCACCTCTCGCGTCCACCGATGCACCCTGACCTCGCAGAACTGGGCACCGAACGAGCTGAACGAGTGCTTGGTGAGCTCCTCGCCGGGCGCCGAGCTCCCGGTCGCGGACAGCGACTCGCGGTCCACCGCCCGCAGCAGCTCGCCGAACGGCATCGAGCGTCCGTCACCGACCACGCAGCCTTCCGCGTAGGACACCTCGACGCCGTCGAACGGCGCGCCCGGCGCCGAGGCGAGGGCGAGCAGGTCGTCGATCAGCTGGGCGGCCGCGATCATGATGGCGGTGCCCGCGCTCGCGGTGGCCGTCGAACCGGCGGACATGCCGCCGGACGGATAGGCCGAGTCGCCCAGCCGCGGCGTGACGCGGTCCGGCGGGATGTCCAGGGACTCGCCGCCGATCAGCGACAGCACCGTCAGCAGACCTGTTCCCGGATCGGTGCCGCTGGTCGAGACCACGGCGGTGCCGTCAGCGCGCAGCACGATCTCGACGGTGGCCGGGAAGCGCAGGGCGGGGAACAGCGCGCTCGCCATGCCCATCCCGACGAGCCAGTCGCCGTCGACGCGGCCGTGCGGGGTGCGCTGTGCCCAGCCGAACCGGGCCGCGCCGACGCGGAAGCACTCGTCGAGATGCTTGCTCGACCACTGCAGGTTCTTGCCGATGGGCGCGGTGGAGTTGTTGCGCAGCCGCAGCTCGATCGGATCCATGCGCAAGGCCACGGCCAGCTCGTCCATCGCGCTCTCCAGCGCGAACGAGCCTGGGGCCTCGCCGGGAGCCCGCATGAACGTGGTCGGCGGGAGGTTCAGCGGCACGATCTTCTGGCTCAGCGCCAGGTTCTGCGTGGCGTAGTACTCCCGCGCCGTGCCGTGCGAGGTCGGCTCGACGAACGAGCGGTCCATCGCCGTGCTGCACAACGAGTCGTGACGCAACGCGATCAGCGTGCCCTGCTCGTCGGCGCCGAGGGCGAGCTTCTGCACGGTCGCCGCCCGGCCGGCGGTGGCGGTGAACACCTGCTCCCTGGTCAGGGCTGCCTTGACCGGACGGCCGAGTGCCCTGGCTGCGGCCGCGGCGAGGAACGCGGGTGCGGACGTGCGTCCCTTGCCGCCGAACGCGCCACCGACGAACGGGTTCACCGCGCGCACCTGCTCCGGATCGATCTCCAGGGCGCCGGCCAGCTCCGCTGCCTGGAGGTTCGATCCCTGGTTGCCGCTGTGGACGGTCAGGACGCCGTCGTTCCAGACCGCGACGGCGGAGTGCGGTTCCATCGCGGCGTGGTTCTGCGGCGCCGTGCTGTAGGTGGCCTCGACGACGACCGGGCTCGCGGCGAGCGCGTCGTCGATCGACTCGACGCCGGGCGCGAGGAACTCCTGCGTCGACGGCGATCCGTCGAACGTCGGGGGCGCGTCCTCGGCGGTGGCCAGGCCGTCCTGCAGCGACGTCACGGCGGGCAGCGCGTGGTAGGTGACCTCGACGAGCATCGCCGCGTCCCTGGCCTGCTCGAAGGTCTCCGCCACGACGAACCCGATGGGCTGGCCGTAGTAGGCGACCTCGTTGTCCTGCAGAGGAACCCACGTCTCGCCGATGAGCGACGTCGGCCTGCGCAGCGCCAACGGGTCGAACGGCGAGTACACGCCGATCACGCCGGGCGCGCTCTTGGCGGCCGTGACGTCCATGGCCTCGATCCGGCCGTGGGCGATCGTGCTGAGCACGAGGTACCCGTAGACCATGCCGGGCAACGTGTGGTCGGCCCCGTAGCGCGCCTCGCCGGTGACTTTCAGCGGCGCGTCCACCCGGCTCGTCATCCGCGGCCTCCCTCGGTGAGTTCGATCAGTGCGCGGATGATCGTCCGCTTGAGCAGGGATCCCTTGAACGCGTTGCCGGACAACGGCTTGGCGCCATCGGCCGCTTTCGCCGCGGCCTCCTCGAACGACGCGAGGGTGGCCGGTTCGCCCCGCAGGGCGTCCTCGACCGCGGGCAGCCGCCACGGCACGGTGGCCACGCCGCCCGCCGCGACCCTGGCGTCGGCGATGTGCCCGTCTCGGACGTCCAGGGCGACCGCGGCCGAGCACAGCGCGAACTCGTAGGACTGCCGGTCTCGCACCTTGACGTAGGTGGAGTGCGCCGCCCAGTCCTTGCGCGGGACGTACACCTCGGTGATCAGCTCACCGGAGCGCAGGTCGTTCTCGACGTCGGGGGTGTCGCCGGGCAGGCGGTAGAAGTCCGCCAGCGGGACGACCCGTTCGCCGTCCTCGCTGCGCAGCGTGATCTCCGCGTCGAGCGCCACCAGGGCGACCGCGACGTCGCTGGCGTGCGTCGCCACGCAGTGGTCGCTGGTGCCCAGGATGGCGTGCATGCGGTTGGCGCCGGCGAGTGCCGGGCAGCCGCTGCCGGGTTCGCGCTTGTTGCACGGGGTGGCGACGTCGCGGAAGTACGTGCAGCGGGTGCGTTGCAGCAGGTTGCCGCCGATGCTGGCCATGTTGCGCAGCTGCTGTGACGCGCTGAGCAGCAGGGCGCGGGAGATCGCCGGGTACACACCGGGGTGTGCGGCGACGTCGGCCATCCGCTCCAGCGCACCGACGCGCAGCCCGTCGGAGGTGTCGATGCCGCGCAACGGAAGCTCGTTGATGTCCAGAACGTGCTGGGGCGTCAGCACGTTGAGCTTCATCAGGTCGACGAGCGTGGTGCCGCCGGCGAGGAACGTGCCCCGTGTCGCGAGCGCGGCGTCGACGGTCGCGGGTGCGGTGAGCTCAAACGGTCGCATCGGCGCTCTCCGTCCTCGCCTGCTCGACGGCCGCGACGATGTTCGGGTACGCCGAACAGCGGCACAGGTTGCCGGACATGAACTCCCGGACGTCGCCGGCGTTCTCGCGCACCGCGGCGACCGCCGACATGATCTGCCCGGACGTGCAGAACCCGCACTGCATCGCGTCCTGGTCGACGAACGCCCGCTGGACCGGGTGCAGGCCGTCCTCTGTGGACAGTCCTTCCACCGTGGTGACGGGACGCCGCACGGTCGCGGCCAGGGTCAGGCACGAAAGCACCGGGCGGCCGTCGACGTGCACAGTGCAGGCGCCGCACTGCCCCCGGTCGCAGCCCTTCTTGGGGCCGGTGAGGCCGACGCGCTCGCGCAGCGCGTCCAGCAGCGTCACGCCCGGCTCGACGTTCAGCCGTTCGGTCTTGCCGTTGATTTCGAGTGAGATGTCCACCGGATCTCTTTCGTCGCCGGTCGAACCGGATACTCATCCGCTTCCTCGCGTCGACGGTAGCGGATTAGAATCCGCTTCGCACCCTGGAGTTCACTCCAGCCCGGAAAACCGGAGACACGATGACAGGATCGGTCAGCCCGCGACGCGCGGACACGCGGCGCAACCACGAGCGCATCCTCGCGGTGGCCGCGGAGTCCCTGTCGTCCTCGGCGGAGCTGTCGTTCAACGCCATCGCGAAACAGGCCGAGGTCGGCGTCGGCACGGTGTACCGGCACTTCCCGACGCCCGAGGCGCTCATCCTCGCGGTCTACCAGCGCGAGGTCGATCACCTGGTGAACGTCGTGCCGCGCCTGCTCGCCGAGTACCAGCCCGAGGAGGCCTTCCGGGTCTGGACCACCGACTACCTGGCGCACTACATGATGAGCAAGCGCGGCCTGGCCAACGCGCTGACCGTCGCGACCAGGTCACGCGGACAGCTGCCGGTGAGCGCGTACGAGGCGATGGTCGGCGCCGTCACCACCCTGCTCAAGGCGAACGCCGACGCCGGGAACGTCCGCGACGGCCTCGACCCGCAGACGGTGCTGCGAGGGCTCGCCGGGCTGCTCTATCTCGGCCCTGACGAGGACTGGCGCGGGGAGACCGCGGCCCTGACCGACCTGCTGTGGCGCGGCATGCGCAAGGACTAGCGGCACCCGACCGCGCGCAGCGTCGCCAGCACCAGGGCCCGCGTGACGGTGACGACCTCGCCGGCGTGAACCTGTTCGCGCGGGCCGTGCGCGAGCCGGACGTCACCGGGCCCGTACTGCAGCGTGGGAATCCCCGCCCCGGCGTACAGCCGCAGGTCACTGCCGTAGGGAGCACCTCGCTCGGCAGGCCTCGACCCACCAGTGACGTCGGCGTGGGCGGCACCGACGAGCGCCGCGAGCGGATGTCCCGCGGGCAGCCGCCCGCTGGCGAACTGGCCGCCGGGCCACGTCACGGTCGCGGGATGCGATCGCAGCCACGGGTCCGCCGCGCACGCCTCCGCGACGCACTGCTCCAGATCAGCTCGCGCGTGAGCGGGGTCCTCTCCCAGCGCGACGCCCAGCCGTCCCTCGGCCACCAGCAGGTCGGGCACGCTGCTGGCCCAGTCACCGGCCTGCACGGTGCCGACCGACAACGGATACGGCACGGGGTACTCGGCCATCAACGGGTCGGCGCCGACGTTGCGACGGGCTTCGAGCCGCGCCAGCGCGTGGTGGATCGGCAGGTAGGCGTCGATGGCGCTGACCCCCGCGTACCTGGTGCTGCCGTGGGTGGCCCGGCCGGGCACCTCGATCCGGAACGTGAGCGCGCCGGCGTTCGCGGTCATGAGCGCGCCGCTGGTCGGTTCGGTGATGATGCAGGCGTCACCGGTGTGGCCGCGCCGCAACGTGCCGAACGCCCCGAGCCCGCCGTCCTCCTCGCTGACGACGAAGTGCGCGGCCACCCGGCCCCGCAGCCGGACGTCGGTCGCCCGGATCGCGGCCAGCGCGGCGAGGATCGCCACCACACCGGCCTTCATGTCGCACGCACCTCTGGCGTGCACCACCTCCCCGACGACCCGCGGACGGAACGGATCACCCTCCCACTGCGCGAGGTCACCGGGAGGGACGACGTCGACGTGGCCCTGCAGGATCAACGCCGGCCCGTCGTCGTGTCCTCGGCTGCCGACCAGGCCCCAGGCTTCCGCGCGCGGGGCCTCGCCACCGGGGAAGTCGTCGTGCGCCCGCAGTTCGGGCAGGTTCATCGACCACAGGTCGACGTCGAGGTCCAGCCGCTCCAGGTGCCCGGCCAGCACGTGCTGCAACTCCGACTCCGCCGCGCTGCCCGTCACGCTCGGCACCTCGAGAAGCTCCAGCAACAACCGGCCGATCGCCGCGGAATCCACCGCGGCCAGCGCCGCCGCTTCGACATCGTTCATGGTCATGAGCCGGAAGAGTAGGGTCAGCTGACCTGCGCAAACAATCGTCATTTGCGGCGAACCACAGCGAGTTTCCTGCAAAGTCAGCGGCCCTATGGCGCTTTTTTGCGCCACACCTGATGCTCACCGGCATGGACGTCATCGACGAAGCGATCATCCGGTGCGTGGTGCGCAACGCCCGTGCCACCTACGCCGAGATCGGCAAGGCCGCCGGACTGTCCCCGTCCGCGGCCAAGCGACGGCTCGACCGCCTCGTGGCGACCGGGGCGATCCGGGGCTTCACCGCGCTGGTCGACCCGCAGGCGCTGGCCTGGCACACCGAGGCGTTCGTCGAGGTCTACTGCGCGGGCAACCCCACGCCGGCCGACCTGCGCCAGGCGCTGGACGACATCCCCGAGGTCATCGACGCCTGCACCGTCTCGGGTGCCGCCGACGCGATGCTCTACCTGCTCGCCAGGGACATCCCGCACCTCGAGCAGGCCATCCAGCGCGTGCGCTCCACTGCTCCCGTGCAACGGACCGAGAGCGCGATCGTGCTGTCCCGGCTGCTGAACCGGCCGCGCCTGTGACCTCGGCCACCACGACGATCAAGGAGGGTGACCCGTCTAGCTAGGCGGGCCAGGAGCGCAGCACGGTGTCGAGCGCGTCGACGGCACGGGTCCACGACGCCTCGACCCCGCGCGGGTGGCTGTGGAACGCCCCGGAGCGTTCCAGCGAGACGTAGCCGTGGAACGTGCTGTGCAGCAGCCGCACGGCGTCGGTCTGATGGGGTTCCCACAGGTCGTAGCCGCGCAGGATCGCACGGGTCATCTCGGCGTGCTTGCCGGCGGCGCTGGTCGCGGCGGTGTCCGGGTCCAGCGCCAGCTGCGTCGCCGCGTACCGGCCGGGGTGCTCGTGGGCATATCGCCGATAGGCGGTGGCGAAGGCGACCAGCGCGTCCTTGCCGGACCGTCCCGCGATCGCCTCGGCTACCCGGTCCGCGAGCTCGGCCAGTGCCAGCACCGCGAGGCGGACACGCAGGTCGTGGGCGTTGCGGATGTGCGAGTAGAGGGAGGCGTCCTTCACGCCGAAGTGGCGGGCGAGCGCCGACACCGTCACGTTCTCGAGGCCGACCTCGTCCGCCAGCTCCGCCGCCGCCTGCGTGAGGCGGTCGGCGGTGAGCCCCGCGCGTGCCATGCGCCACCTTCCTAGAGTCCTTAATAATTTGCCTAGGACCTCTAGGTAAGCCTAGCGTCCCTGGTCGTGAAGCCGCTGACCGAACACGACATCCGCACGTCCTTCGTCAATTCCACCAAGGGCGAGGCGAAGCGCATGCACGTCCCCAGGGATCTCGCCGAACGGCCGTGGGACGACCTCGACTTCCTCGGCTGGCGCGACCCGGCCGCACCGGACCGGTCGTATCTCGTGATCGACCTGGACGGACGGCTCGTCGGCGTCGCGCTGCGCCGGGCGACGCAGGCGGGACGAGCCCGCAAGACGATGTGCGCGTGGTGCCTGACCACGCATTCGGGCGACGGCGTGTCGCTGATGACCGCGCGCAAGGCCGGGAAATCGGGACAGCTGGGCAACTCCGTCGGCGCCTACGTGTGCGCCGACCTGCAGTGCTCGCTGTACGTGCGCGGAAAGAAGAGCGCGGGACCCGGCTCGCGTTTCCACGAGTCGATCACCTGGGAAGAACAGGCCGCGAGGATCGTCACCGGGGTGGCGGCGTTCCTCTCACGGGTGGAGTCGTGAGCTGCTCAGAGCTCGAGCACCAGTTCGGCTGTGCACGCACGCGCGCAGGGCCACGGGTCGCCGCACGCGGTGCAGCCGGTCGTCGCGGGCAGGTGCGTGTCGAGCACCTGGACCGCTCTGATCCGGTAGCGCTCCAGGTCCGATTCCCAGTCGTGCCGGGAGGACGCGGTCGCACTCGTCATGGTCATCAGTCCTCGGGTTGAGCTGTTGGATAACAGAATGCACCTGGAACGACGCAATCGGGTGGCTATTTCCGCAAACACGACCATCGGCGGGTCGCGAAGCGAATCACGGCCCGATCGCGGGGCATCATGTCCGCATGGACGTACCGCCGCTGGTGGCCGCGGCCGCGCGTGGTGACCAGAGCTCTGGCAGGTGTTCGAGGAACTGCCGGACCGCTGCCGCCGCCTGCTGCGCGTACTGATCGCGTCGCCGCCGCCTGCTGCGCGTACTGATCGCGTCGCCGCCGCCTTCGTACGCCGATGTCGCGCTCGCCCTGGACGTGCCCGTCGGCAGCATCGGCCCCGTCCGGCAGCGCTGCCTGGGCCGACTGAAAGCGCTGGTCAGGGGTGACTCGCTGGTGGAGAGACGGTCATGAACGACGACGACCTCCTCGACGTCCTGCGCGCCACCGCCGACGAGTTCGACCCGGTCCCTGCGGGCGTGCTCCGCGACGCGAGCGCGGCGCTGGCGTTGCGGATCGACGCCGAACTGGCCGAGCTCGTCGGGTCCGAGGCCTTGGTGCGCGGCGAGGGACCGGTGACGCTCACCTTCGAGTCCGAGCAGGTGACGGTCAGCCTGGAGATCAGCGATGGCGTCGTTCGCGGGCTGGTCACCGGCGCCGAAGGTGAGGCGGTGGTGGAGACGCCGCACTCACGCCGTGCGGCGCCTCTCACCGATGGCTGGTTCACCGTGACCGAGGTGCCGTCCGGACTGGTCCGGGTCCGGGTGACGGCGAGCGACGGCACCCCGGTCGTCACGCAGTGGGTACGCGGCTGATCACCAGGGGTCGGGCAGGCCCTGTCCGGTGGTGATCAGGCTGCGCAGGCTGCCGTTGACGTAGTGCAGCCAGCCCGTGGAGCACGCGTCGTAGCACTCGACGTCCGGCACCAGGCCGACGTGCGTGAACCGCAGTTCGGTGCCACCGTCCGCGGGGACGATGTCGAACACGACGTCGCTGCCGGTCCACTCGGCGGGTTCCGAGACGAACGACAGGTGGCTGTCGACGACCCGCCACACCACGCGGCGGCCTGGTTCGAGCTCGGTCACGCGCTGACGGCTGTAGTGCTGCGGCGGATGCCGGTAGGTGAACTCGGCACCCACCTCGTCGGCGCGCCCCTCGACCTCCCCCGTCCACCAGGCGCGGACGTCCAGGACGGCGGCGAACACCTCGTCCGGCGACTGCTCGACGATGTACGACGTGGTGTAGCCGCGATCGGTTCGTGTGGTCATGACTCTCCCCCTTGTTCCTTGCCGCGCTGGATCCGCTCGGCGATCCGCTTGATCCGCTGCAGCCGGGCGTCCCAGGTGGCGCCGACCGCCGACAGCTGGGCGACCGCGCGGGCCAGCTGGTTCTCGTCCACCTCGTAGCGGCGCTCACGACCCGCCGGCGTCACGTGCACCAGGCCGACCCGGTCGAGCACGCCGAGATGCTTGGCCACCGCCTGCCGGGTGACCGGCAGCTGATCGCTGAGCGTGGTCGCCGTCCCGCCGCCGTCGGCGAGCAGCAGGTCGAGCATCCGCCGCCGCGTCGGATCTCCGACCGCGGACCACAGGTCGTCGTCGATCATGGTCGCGCGACCAGCTTCTCGGCGTAGGTGACCAGGCGCGGCAGGAAGTGGTCCCAGCCCTGGACGTGATCGGCGTAGGCCTTCTCCAGCACCGCGGCTTCCCACCCGCGCTCGCGGAAGCCGGTCTCCTTGAAGCGCAACAGGGTTCCGTCGCCGTCCTCGACGATGTCCATCGTGACGAGCAGCGAGTTGCCCTCCTCGTACACCCAGCGGAACGCGAACCGGCGGGGCGGGTCGGCCTCGACGACGGTCAGCTGTTCGACCTTCGCGTCCGGCGAGGCAGGGTCGCCGAAGACGATCCTGCCGGTGCCGCCGGGCACCGGATCGAGCTCCGCGTCGTCGGGCCACCACTCGCGCAGGTGCTCGGCGGAACTGACGACCTCGTAGACGACCTCGGGGCTCGCGTCGATGCGCAGCTCCCGTTCGATGCTTCCGAACTCCATGGGACCCTCCCGGCAATATGCAACCAACGGTTGCGCATCAACCTAGCCGGGCCGCCGCTCTAACGCAACCTTCAGTTGCGCATGTATTTCAGGGCCGATTCCGACCTCTCTGCTGGTACAAGAAGGGGGAACACGTCCATGGTCTGCTTCATCCTGCCCGCCCACCTGCTGATCGAGCTCGCGGAAGCCGGCAACGTCGACATCCGCGACACCATCCCGACCCTGCTCGCCTCGGCCGCCCTGCGAGCCCAGCGCGACACGCTCACCCAGGCCGTCCAGTTCCTGGACCTCAACGCCGCGCAGCTGCGCGGACCCGCCAGCGAGTTCAAGGCGGTGCACGACGTCCAGGGCGGCGACGAACGCAACCTGCCCGGCGTCATGCGCCGCAAGGAAGGCGACGGCGCCGTGGGCGACCCGTCCGTCAACGACGCGTTCGACAACGCCGACAAGACCTACGACTTCTACCGGGACGTGCTGGGCCGCCACAGCGTCGACGGCAACGGACTCAAACTCGTCTCGTCGGTCCACTTCGGCCGCGGCTTCGACAACGCGTTCTGGGACGGCACGCAGATGGTCTACGGCGACGGCAGCGGCAAGGTCTTCCAGCCTGGTGCTCTCGCCCGCGACGTCTCCGTGGTGGGCCACGAAATCACGCACGGCGTCGTCCAGTACACGGCGGGCCTGCGCTACCGCAAGCAGTCCGGCGCCCTCAACGAGTCGATGGCCGACGTCTTCGGCTCCCTGGTCAAGCAGCACGCGCTCGGCCAGTCCGCCGACCAGGCCGACTGGCTCGTCGGCGCGGGCATCCTCGGCACGCAGCTGCAGGGTGTGGCGCTGCGGTCGATGAAGGACCCCGGCACGGCCCACCAGCTCGACCGCCAGCCCGCCCACATGCGCGCGTACGTCGACCTGCCCGACGACGGCAACCCGCGCAACGACAACGGCGGCGTGCACATCAACTCCGGCATCCCCAACAAGGCGTTCTACCTGACGGCGACCCGGCTGGGCGGCAACGCCTGGGAGAAGGCGGGCAAGGTCTGGTACGACGCGCTCGCCACCAGGCTCCGGGTGAACTCGGACTTCGCCGAGGCGGCCGCGGCGACCGTCGCGTCGGCCCAGGCCCTGTTCGGAGCCGACGTGGCGAACGTCGTCCGCTCGTCCTGGAACGACGTCGGCGTGAGCTGAACGGATGTCATTGATCTGGCACCTGCCGTTCGCCCGTTCCGCCGATATGATCAATCTCGGGGAGGGGCGGAATGGAATGGTCGAGCGAGATCTCCGGCATCGTCATCCAGACCGGCGAAATACGCTTCGAGCTCCCCTCGCCCGGTGCGCCGCCACCACCCGAACCTCACGACCTTCCGGACGTGCGGCTCGATCCTGACGCCGCCGAGGAGGCCTACGAGAAGGCCCGCCGACTGGAATGGGACGCGGTCGGCCCCGCCGACCTCCCCGAGATCGAACACCTGCTGAAGCTCGCCGCGGCGTCCGGGCACGCGGACGCCATGGCCAAGCTGGGACTCATCGCGGAGGGCCGAACGCGTGCCCAGCTGGCAGGCGAGCTCGCGGATCGGCCGACCCCGGCGCAGGTGGAGGCGGCCGAACGCTGGTACCGGCGGTCCGCGCAACACGGCAGCGGCTTCGGCGCCCTGCACCTCGGCCGGATCGAGGAAGAAGAGCACGGCAACGCAACGCAAGCCCTCAGCTGGTACGAGAAGGCCGCCAACCGGGGTTTCGGGGTCGCGCGGGAGCGATACGACGGTCTGCGGAAGAGGTTGTCGCTGGGCCTCGGTGCCCTGGCCGGAAGGAAACCCATGAGCATCGCACATCCCGCGTTCGTCCAGTGGATCCAGGACGAGTGGGAGGGCAACGAGGCCCTGGCCACCGCGTTCTGCCTGGGCGCGCTCGCCGAGGCGTGCGGCGGCCCGTACGGCGAATGGGGCACGCTGTCCCAAGACGAGCAGATACTGCTCCTCCAGCACTTCAGCGCCCTGCACCCCACCAAGATCACGCTGCCCGCGGTGGCGTTCGAGTACCAGGAGGGCATCGGCGACGGCAACCTGCGCCGCGTCGCCGCGCGGATCGCCGCGGATCCGCTGCTGCCCGCCAACGAGTTCGCCCCTGTCTGGTGGCAGCGCAAGCTCGAAGGCAAGATCAGCAGGCAGGAGTTCGTCTACCACGTCGAGCTGACGATCGAGGACTACGACCAGTGGCACGCGCTGCTGGTCCAGCTCATCGAGGACCTCGGGCGCAACGAACGCCACCGCGCGAACGTCCTCGACCTCAAGCTGATCTGCAACGAACTCGCCGCCCGGCGCTCCACCTCCCTGCCCGCGCTCGGCGGCCACGACCTGCGGGAGTTCTTCCTGGTCCTCACGCCGGAGCAATGGGATCTGCTGCTGCGCATCGGCGACATCTGCATGAACGACCAGGGCGCTCCAGAGGACTTCCGCGAGTTCTGGCGCGGCATCGACGCGACGCTGCGAGCGGCGCCGACCGAGCCGTTCGAATAGCCTCAGGACTTGATCAGGCGCAGGTGCTCCCGCAGGCGGACGTGCCGGAACTGGTAGGCAGGCCCGTTCGCCCGCAGGACACCACGCCGACGTGCGTCGTCGAGGAACGTCATGAGCCGCCACGGGACGTCGCCCTTCAGCGCCAGCCACGTCCTGGCTGTCACGTACGACATCCACGCCGTGCGTCCCGCGGCGGCGACGCACCCGACCACGACCACGAACGACCCGGCGAAGTAACCCGCTGCCGCGAGACCGAGCCACAGCACGCACAGTCCGCGGTCCTGGCGCAGCAGGATCCTGCCGTCGAGCAGCGTGACGTCACGCGGACGGAACCTCTCCGCGACCGCCATGCCCCCGATCCACGTCAGGCCCCCGGCGCACACCGCAGCCAGGTACCCGAACGCGGACAACGCAGGTTGCCGGAGAAGGTCGGTCGCGAAAACGCCACCTGCCGCGACCGCGACCGCCGCGATCCACGTGATCAGGCGGGCCAGGTGGTGCGGGCTCAACCGGGTCACGGTCGGCCGCGTGGGCACGACCGGCCGGGCGCGCGAGGTGATCGCGACGAAGCTGACCACCGCGACCACCAGCGCCGGGCCGAGACTCCGCTGTCCGATCGCCAGCACCGCGAGGCTCACCGCCGCGCCGGTGACCCAGCGCGGTGTGGCCAGCGTCAGGTGCCACCACGCGAACTCGTGGCCCGGCCACCTCGCGAGGAACGTCAGCCAGCGCACCACGTCCTCGGCCTGCCACCTGGAGGGCCGGTGCTGCGGCAGATACGTGTCGACGACTTCGACCCGTGGCCCGTAGACGGTCGGTACGTACGCGTTCAGCAGATGACGCTCGACCTCCTCCCCCGTCGAAAACGCCAGCAGCTCACGAGGTTCGCTCCGCGGTGACGCGTAGGCGGTGCGGGCGAGGTGGACCATCAGCGGACTCGACAACACCTCGGCGACATCGTCGAACGGCTCCGCGACCAGCACGTCGGTGACCGGCCGCCACCTCGCGTCGAGCCGCGTTTCGCCAACGTGCGCGGCAACGGCGTCCGCGCTCACCGGCGCGAGTTGCACCACCGCCGCACCGCTGAGGAACGTCCCGGAGCGCGCCACCGCCGCGTGGTACTCGCCGCTGCGGCACGTCACCACGACAGGACGGGTGCCGGAAGCCCTGTTCACGCCGTCCAGCGCGGCCACGTGCAGGTGCACGGGAAGTTCGTCCAGCCCGTCCGCGACGACCATCACCCGGCCATCCGCAACCAGCCGCGCGGCGACGTCCCGCCCCAGCGCCGGGTAGTCCTCGCCGAGCCGCCGGATCGCCCAGGCGTCGAAGTGCTCCGCAGTGGGATCCCACGATGCCGCGGCCAGCAGGATCGGCACCGGCTCGCCGCGGCACGGGTTCTCCAGCAGGTCCAGCGTCAGCAGCAGCGCCGCGACCGTCTTGCCCGCGCCGGGCTCACCGAGCACGACGAGCTGACGACGTGCCAGGCCGCGGAACGTCGAGGCGATCTCACGCACGTCGCCCCGGACGGGTTCCTGCCTGCTGCCACTCGTGCTCCAGAACCGCAGCCGCAGCGGCGCCGGCTGCCGCAACGCCCGGTTCTCCGCCTCCGTCGTCCACTGCCGGCGCACCGCGGTCGCGAGCTGCTGAGCGGCGAGGTCGAGCGGGGTGGCGCCGGGAGCGTGCAGGTGCACGTCGCCGTGGATGTGCCCGGTCTGGACGACCTGACCGCTCACCTGATCGGCGTACAGCTCGTTGCGCACCTCGTCCGGCTCCACTCGGCCATCCTGCCGCACGGTGATCGGCGGGTCGGGTCGGGAACCCGGGTCGTCGCCACGAACTTAAGCGGAAGCGGCGAAATGGCCGCCGTCGTCTTCGGCGACACCGCCGCACGGTTGCGCATCGCATCGCACCGACCGCGGCCGCCCGCCGGAGACATCAGCGCACAGCACGCCGACCGTCGTTTACCCTGCTACCCAAGGAGATCCGCGTCGGCAGCGCCGTCGCCAAGGACCTCTACTGCGAGACCAACCCGACCGCCGCTGTCGGGGGGATCGGGTTCGACGCTCTACGTCAGGACCTGACCAGACGCAGCAGAAGCGTCCACTGGGCGGCCGTGAGCGGAAGCTCGACCGACGGGGCCTTGCTGTCCCGGATGCCGACGCCTCGGCCCACTTCGACGCAGTTGCCGTCACTAGCGCTGTAGCTGCTCTTGCGCCACCTGGTCATCACGCGTCTCCTCACCGATGATGTCGGTGATCAGCTTCCTCGTCTGGACCTCGTCCAACGCCGTCCGATCGAGTGACTTCAGCACGGTGTCGTAGCGGTCAACAGAAGTCTGATCTTCGAGGAAGACGTTAGCGCCCTCGCTTTCGACGTAGACGATGGCCGGAATCTTCTTGAACTCGAGGCGATCGAAGTCTCCCGCCAGCCCGGCATGTGGTCCGTACGCGGTGGCGATCAGGCGAATCGTGAGATAGGGCCGAACAGACAGGCGTAGCAGGTGGTGCAGTTGCTCCGCCATGACGCTCGGGTTTCCGACCGGCAGCCGAAGCGCCTGCTCGTGCATGTAGATGGTGACTTTTCGGCTTCCGTCGAGAACGGCGGTCTGGCGCACGACCCTGTTTTCGACCAATGCCCGTGCCTCGGGCTCGGGTAGCGGCTTGGCGAGGGCGAGGTGCCAGGTGTAGTCGGGGACCTGCACCAAGCCGTGCACGACGTTCATCGACCAACCGGCGATGTCCGATGCGATCCTTTCGTGCTCTCGCAACGTGCGAACCCGCTCCGTCATGCCGGAACCGCTGGGCTGCAACCAGTCCCTGATGTGGGCGTCGTGGTGCAATGCCATGAGGTGTGCGAACTCATCGGGCGGCGTGCGCAGCAGACCGAGGAGCTGAGCGAGCTCCAGGTCGGTCACACCCTCCTTGCCGTTGATGAGTTCGGAGACCTTGGCCTCCTGCCAGCCCAGCAACTCGGCCGCGGCGCGGTTGGTCAAGCCAGCCGCCCGCAGCAGCGCCCGTATCGCGTCGCCGAACTCGCGGCCGCGCACCGTTGATCTCCGCAAAGGCATGCAGGGGACGGTAGAACCGCGCGTCCGTTTGGCTCCACCCATCCGCCGCAGATCAACCTGAAAGCATGCTGTTTGGCGGTCTTCCAAAGTTTTCCCAGAAACTTCGAGAGCGGCTGTCGGATCGGGGCCGTGGTGTTCGTAGCAGTGTCATGAAGCTGACGACCATGACGCAGGTGACCATCGACGGAGTCGTGCAGGGCAACGGCGGCGCGTCGGACGAAGACCGCAGGAACGGGTTCGAGCGCGGCGGCTGGGCTCTGGGCAGGGGCGACGAGCAGACCCGCGAGTACATCAACCGGACGTATCAGCGCGCGGACGCGTTCCTGTTCGGCAGGCGGACCTATGAGCTGTTCCAGGCTTCGTGGGGGTCTTTGACGGAACAGGACGTCCCCGGCTGGGAGCGCGTGCTGCGGGCGTTGAACGAGCGGCCCAGGTACGTGGCATCGGCGAAGATCTCCGATCCGGTGTGGCCGGGCACGACCGTGCTGGACGATGTGGCCGCCATCGCGGAGCTGAAGGCCAAGCCGGGCGGTGAGGTGCAGGTGCACGGCAGCGGCACGCTGGTCCGGTGGCTGCTCGAGCACGACCTGGTCGACGAGATGTGCCTGGTCACCATCCCGGTGATCGTCGGGCAGGGCGCGCGGCTGTTCCCCGAGACCGGGCCGGACCTCGCGCTCGACCTGGTCGAGTCGCAGGTCGACTCGAAGGGCGTGACGATCCAGGTCTTCCGGCCTGCCGGGCGCCCGCAGTACCCGACGTCCTGACAGCACAGGAGAGGATCTTCCGATGCGGTATCTGGTGTCTGTCATCGGCGACAGGGAAAACCCCGGCAGCGCGGACCGGCGGCCTGCGATCAGCGAGTTCAACGAACGGCTGATGGCCGAGGGCTACTGGGTGTTCGCGGGCGGGCTCGCCGACACCGACACGGCCACGGTCGTCGACAACCGGGGCGAGCAGGCGGTGTTCAGCGACGGGCCCTTCACGGAGTCGAAGGAGTACCTCGCCGGCGTGTGGGTGTGGGAGGTCCCCGATCTGGACGTGGCGCTGAAGCTCGCGAGCGAGGCGTCCAAGGTCTGTGACCGCAAGATCGAGGTGCGGCCGTTCCTGTGAACGACGCGGAAGAGGCGGTCACCCGTGCCCACCGGAAGGAGTGGGCACGGGTGGTGGCCGCGCTGACGAAGCGTTTCGGTGACCTCGACCTCGCGGAGGAGGCGGCGGCGGAGGCGTTCGCGACGGCCGTCGAGCGGTGGCCTGTCGACGGCGTGCCGCCCAACCCCGGCGCCTGGCTGACCACCACCGCCAACCGCAGGGCCATCGACCGGATCCGGCGCGAGAACAAGCGCGACGACAAGCAGAAGGAGGCTCAGTCCATGCATCACGACGATCCGCCTGAGCCCCTGGGCGCCATCGACGACGACCGGCTCCGGCTGATCTTCACCTGCTGTCACCCGGCGCTGGCGGTGGAGGCCCGCGTGGCGCTGACGTTGCGGATGGTCGGCGGTCTGACCGTGCCCGAGATCGCCCGCGCCTTCCTGGTGGCCGAAAGTGCCGTGGGGCAACGGATCACCCGCGCGAAAGCCAAGATCAAGGCCGCTCGTATCCCGTACCGCGTGCCGTCGGCCGAAGACCTCCCGTCCCGCGTCACCGGCGTTCTCACGGTGCTGTACCTGGTGTTCAACGAGGGCTACCTGGCCACCGGGCCCGACACCGATCCCGTGCGGCAGGATCTGACGACCGAGGCGATCCGGCTCACCCGCCTGATCCGCGCGCTGCTGCCGGACAACGGTGAGGTGGCCGGGCTGCTGGCGTTGATGCTGCTCATCGAAGCCCGCCGCCCCGCCCGTGTCTCGGCGGGTGGCGAGCTGGTCGCCCTCGACGAGCAGGACCGCGGGGCCTGGGACACGGCGTTGATCGCCGAGGGACACCGGCTGGTGCGCGAGCGCCTCGCCACCGGGCAGCCTCCCGGCCGCTACCAGGTCCTCGCCGCGATCAACGCCGTGCACACCTCCGCCCGCGACATCCGCGACACCGACTGGTCCCAGGTCGTCGCGCTCTACGACCAGCTCGTCCGGCTCGACGCCTCGCCGATCGTGGCGCTCAACCGGGCCATCGCGGTCGCCGAGCTCGACGGGCCGGAGGTCGCGCTCGCGGCCGTCGACCGGCTGGACGGCGCGTTGGCCGGCTACCACGCGTACCACGTCACCCGTGCCGATCTGCTGCGCCGGCTGGGCAGGAGTCAGCAGTCGCGTGAGGCCTACGACAAGGCGATCGAACTGGCGGGCAACAGCGCCGAGGTCGCCTATCTGACCCGTCGCCGCGACCAGCTGGGATAGCGAGGGGCAGCGTCATCGTGCAGACCTGGGCCGATGTCCGTTTTGCGCAGGATCCTGGCGCCACCACAAGGTGGCATTCAGGGGCCTGCGCCGTCAGCGGGATCCGGACATCGCTTCGGCGGTCCCGCGGACTTCTTCCGCCTGTGCGCGGGTGAGTCGCCGGACGGCCCAGATGATCTCGCCGAGACCGGGCACCGCGATGCCTTCCGGGGTGACTCCGGTCAGCGTCCCGAGCACGTCGGCGGGGATGTCCAGCAGTGGCGCCAGGTCACCGAGCAAGTCAGGGGTGAGCTCCTTGCGACCGGTGCCCACGATGGCGTAGGTCGAGGCCGCCCAGTAGCGCCCGCCTCGCGTGATCTCCGCGACTGCGCGGGCGACCGCACTCTGGTCCATGTTCCTGTTGGAGAGCAACCGCATGACCAGGGCGCCCGGCCCTTCGCTGCGCACGAAATGGTCGAAGGACAGCGGCATCTCGGCGGGTTTCATGCGTTGTTGTCGCGGCAGTGAGTCCGCGAACGCCCGGACCTCTGCCCGCTGTTCGTCCGACAGGGGAAGGACGGCTCGGACGATTTTCGGCGTCTCGCCGCCGGCGAGACGGTCGTGCGGCATGAGGTCGGCCGGGACGGGCTGCCCGGCGAGGACCAGCCGGTCTGATTCGTGCAGTTTCTCCCCCATCCGATCAAGCGTAGGCGGCGGATCGCTACTCTGGATGACGTGCCCGGCACCCGCAGCTCGCGAACCCGCGCGTACCTCGCGCGGGTCCTCGCCGTGCTGGCGCTGGTGGCCGGGGTGGCGATGATGCAGGGCACCCCGTGCGAGACGGAGTTCGCCTGGACCGCGCAATGCCCCACGTCGAGCACCCAGGCGGTCGCGCACTCCGATCAGGCCGGTGACATCGGGTTGCTCGAGGGCATCCTCGTCGCGGGCGCGTGCCTTGTGGTGGCGCTCGCGGTGCTGGTCGGGTTCGCCGTGCTGCGGCGGTCCGGTTCGGTGCCGGTGCGCCTGGTGCCACCACCCGTGTGGTCACGTCCTTCACGTCGGCTGGAAGTGCGGCTGGCGCAGCTCTGCGTGCTGCGCACCTAGACCGATCCCGGTCTTCAGCCCGTCTTTTCCCGCCTTCGTGGAGGTTTCTTCGTCATGTCCAAGAACGCTCGTCTGTCCCTGATCGTCATCGCCGTCGCAGCGGTGGTGATCGCCGGCTTCTTCCTGTTCGGCCGCAACAACAACACGACCGCGGCACCGCAGTCCGGTGACGGCACGGTGTCCGTCGTCGAGTACCTCGACTTCCAGTGCCCGTACTGCCGCGCCGTCTCGTTCGACGTCGAGAAGCTCAAGACCGAGTACGGCGACCGCGTCTCGTTCAGCACCAAGCACTTCCCCATTCCCGGCCACCGCCACGGCGAGCTCGCCGCCGTCTCGGTCGAGGCGGCCGCGGCGCAGGGCAAGCGCGACGAGATGGCCAAGCTGGTGTTCGAGACGCAGCCGGAGTGGGGCGAGCAGCAGGCCTCGCAGCGCGCGACGTTCGTCGGCTTCGCGCAGCGGCTCGGGCTCGACACGGCGGCGTTCGAGAAGTCGCTGGACGACCAGGCGGTGCGCGAGCGGGTGCTGGCAGAGCGGGCGGAGGGCAGCAAGCTCGGGGTGAAGGGCACGCCGACGTTCTTCATCAACGGCAGCAAGTTCACCGGCACGCCCGCCTACGACTCGCTGAAGGCGGCGATCGACCGGGAGCTCGCGAAGTGAACCGGATCGTCGCCTGGGTGCTCGCGGTCGGCGGGTTCGTCGGCCTGGTCGCCTCGTTCGTGCTCACGATCGAGAAGATCGCGCTGCTCAAGGACCCGTTCTACGTGCCGACGTGCAGCATCAACCCGGTGCTGAGCTGCGGCTCGATCATGAAGACGCCGCAGGCGGAGCTGTTCGGGTTTCCGAACCCGTTGCTCGGCATCGCGGGGTTCGCGGTCGTGACGACGGTGGGTGTGCTGCTGCTCGCGGGCGTCTCGTTGCCGTCGTGGGTGTGGATCGGGCTGCAGGTCGGCGCCACGTTCGGGGTGCTGTTCGTGCACTGGCTGATCTACCAGAGCCTGTACGAGATCGGGGCGCTGTGCCCGTACTGCATGGTCGTGTGGGCGGTGACGATCCCGGTCTTCTGGTACACGACGCTGCGCAACATCCGGCCGGCGTTCCAGTACCACAGCGTCGTGCTGATCCTGTGGTACCTGGTGATCGGGGCCGGTGTGCTGCAGGCGTTCTGGTTCTACTGGTCCTCGCTCGTGTCCTAAATGGAGCGGAGGTGGCCGGTCGACCGGCCACCTCCGCGGATCACATCCTCACAGGTCCGCCCAGAGGAAGTACTGGTTGCTGTCGGCGTCCAGCAGGCAGCCGGTCTTCCAGCCGTGCGCCAACTGGTACTGGGCAGCATCCCTCCAGCAGTCCTGCCGGCCTTCCTCGTTGCCGGGGTACGGGCCGTCGATCACGCGCCACACCAAGACGGACATGTCGTCGTTGCCTGCCGCGGACGCCGTCGAGCCGAGTGCCGCGAGCCCGGCAAGCGTGATCGCGGCAGCGGACACCATCTTCGCGAACTTCATGTCTCCCCCAGAGACTCGGGAACTTGTTCGATTGCGAACGCTACCTCCGCGAGCCCTGTCAGGTGATCAAGGTGACCGCACAGTTGCCCACGATCTGCAGCAGTGGTCACGCTCTGACGGCGAGAGCCGCGGTCATAGACGAGCGCGCAGGCCGTCGATCCCCGTGAAATGGTGGCCGCGCATGCCCGCGCGTTCGGCGGCCCTCACGTTCTCCAGCTTGTCGTCGACGAACAGGATGTCGCCGCCGCCCAACTGTTCCCGGCACCACTCGAACGCTTCGAGCTCCGGCTTCGCGTGCCCGATCCGGCACGAGAATCCGCGCACCTCGAACAGGTCCAGCCACTCGTGGGTGCGCTCGAAGTTGCGCGCGTGGTCCTCGGGAATGTTGGACAGCAAGGCGATCCGGCGTCCGGCCGCGTGCAGTTCGCCGAGCAGGGCGACCATCTCGTCGTCGACGCGGCTCCAGCTCTGCACGTCGAGCTCGACGAGCGGCGGGTGGCCCACGCGCGCCCAGTACTCCTCGGCCGTCACGTCGCCGCGGTCGTAGGCGGGGCGGTGGGCCCAGTAGGCGTCCCAGAACTCCGGCGATGTGCTCATCGACGCCATGACCTCCGGCGACTGATCGCGCGCGATCACACCGAACATGTCGAACAACACGATCATGCCGTCACCACCGCAACCCCGGCCGCCGCAAGGCCTTCGTCGCCGTCGGCGTCGGTCACCACTGCGTCCAGAGAGGACGCGGGCGCGACGAACGCCAGCGCCGTGCGGGTGAGTTTCGACGCGTCGACGGCGGCGATCACGCGCCGGGCCGAGGCGATGGCGGCGCGTTTCACCGCGGCGTCCTCCAGGTCGAACGCGGTGAGTCCCTGCGCGGCGGACAGGCCACAGCAGCCGATCACCGCGGTGTCGAAGCGCAGCGCGGAGATCGAGGCCAGCGTCAACGGCCCGGTCAGGGCGAGTTCGCCGGGGCGCGGACGGCCGCCGGGCACGAGCAGCGTGAGGGAAGCGCTGGAGGACAACGCGTTCACCGCGTGCAGGGACAACGGCATGACGGTCAGGCGGCGGTCGTGCAGCAGCCGGGCGACCTCGAGGCACGTGGTGCCGCTGTCCAGCACGACCGACTCGCCGTCGGCGATCAGGCCCGCCACGGCGGCGGCGATGCGGCGCTTGGCGTCCGGGTTCTCGTCGGAGCGCAGCGCGAACGGCGGCTCGGAGCCGCGCAGCAGGAGGCTGCGGGCGCCGCCGCGGAAGCGTTCCAGCACGCCCTGGGCGGCGAGGACCTCCAGGTCGCGGCGGATGGTCATCTCCGACGCGCCGGTCAGCGCGGCCAGGTCGGCCACGCCGAGGGAGCCGGCGTCGCGGACGGCCTCGGTGATCTGCTTCAAACGGGACACGGTCGTGATTGAACATCAACGATGTTCGAAACTCAAACTTTCGAACACGCGGATCGTTCGTTAGCGTGGGGCAAGTGAACGCTCTCAAGGCCGCGCGGGTGGCCACCTTCACGTACTTCGCGCTCAACGGGTTCCTGCTCGGGCTGTGGCTCGTGCACATCCCGACGGTCGAGCAGCGCATCGGCATCGACCACGCCGAACTCGGGCGGTTGCTGCTCTTGCTCGGGCTGGGCGCGTTCGTGGGAATGCGCATCGGCGGCAAGATCACCGACCGGGCGGGCACGAAGCTGGTCGTGCCGATCACGGGTGTGGCGTGCAGCCTGACCGTCTCGCTGCCGGGGCTGGCCGTCAACCAGTGGACGCTCGGTGCGGCGCTGCTCATCTTCGGCATCGGCCAAGGGCTGATGGACGTCAGCATGAACGCGCACGCCGTGGTGGTGGAACAGCACTACAAGCGGCCGGTGATGTCGGCGTTCCACGCGACGTGGTCACTCGGTGGTGTAGCGGCGGCGCTGACCGGTGCGCGCACACTCGGCTGGGAGCTCTCCCCCGCCGCCACGCTCGGCGCGGCAGCAGCGCTCGGCGTCGTCGTCAGCCTCGTGACCGCGAGGGCACTGCTCGACGGGAGGGAGGAGCACCACGTCCAGCCCACCGGCAAGCGCAGGGCTCCGCGCCGGATCTGGATCATGGCGGTGCTGGCCGGGTTCGTGATGCTGAGCGAGGGCTCGGCCAACGACTGGAGCGTGCTGCACCTGCAGGACGTCCTCGGCGCCTCACCGCAGATCGCGGCGCTGGCCTACGGCGCGTTCGCGACGACCATGACCACAGGGCGGCTGCTCGCGGACCGCATCGCCGCGAAGGCCGGGCCGGTGGCGGTGCTGCGCTGGGGTGCGGCGATCGGGGCGCTGGGCATCGCGACGGCGGCGCTGTCGCCGTGGATCTGGCTGGCCCTGGTCGGCTGGGCGGTCGCGGGCGCGGGGTTGTCGGGCACGGTGCCACAGCTGTTCAGCGCGGCCGGGCACGCCGAAGCCGGCGCGGCCGCGGCGAACGTGTCCCGCGTCGCCGGGCTCGGTTACCTCGGTGTGCTGGCCGGGCCCGCCGTGATCGGCTGGCTGACGCACGTCGTGCCGCTCAACATCGCGTTCCTGCTGCCGGTGGCGATCTGCGTGGTCGCGGCGTTCTCGGCTGGCGTGTTGCGGCCGGATCCGGCTCAGGAGCGCGTGGCGGCGTAAGACTGTGCGGCATGGATCTCGCTGACTTGGATCTCACCACCGCACACCTGGCCGACGCCTGCATCCGGGCGAACATCCCGGTCCGCACGGCCACCCTGCCGCCGGTCATCCCCGGCACCAGGACGTCCGGCCGCGTCCTGCCCGCCCGCCACGCGGGCAGCGTCGACGTCTTCCTGGAGGCCATCGACCGCGCCCATCCCGGCGACGTGCTGGTCGTCGACAACGACGGCCGCACCGACGAGGCGTGCGTCGGCGACCTGATCGTGCTCGAAGCCCAGGCCGCGGGCCTCGCGGGGGTGGTGATCTGGGGCCTGCACCGCGACACCGCGGACATCCGCGCGATCGGGTTGCCGGTGTTCAGCCTCGGCGCCAACCCGACCGGCCCGCTGAGCCTGCGCGACCGCGCACCCGAGGCTCTCTCGACGGCGGAAGTCGGCCCGTGGACCGTCACCTCCGACGACGTGGTGTTCGGCGACGACGACGGCGTGCTGTTCGTGCCCGGCTCCGAAGTGGACGCGGTGCTCACCAAGGCCGCGAGCATCCGCGACGTCGAACGAGCGCAGGCCGACCGGGTCAGGCAAGGTGAGTCCCTGCGCAGCCAGCTCCAGTTCGCCGACTACCTGGCGAGCGGACTCACGTTCCGTGAGCATCTGCGCAAGATCGGCGGCGCCGTGGAGGAGTGAGGGCCATGATCCCTGGAACTTCGATTCTGGCGAGATATCGCGCGCGGGCCGACGCGTTCGAGGCGAAGGTCGCGTCCGTCCGCGCGGACCAGTGGGACAACCCGTCGCCGTGCGCGAAGTGGACCGCGCGTGGGGTGGTGGACCACGTCATCGACATGCACGGCGTGATGCTCGGCCTCGCGATGCCACGGACCGATGACCCGCTGACGGACTTCCGCGAGGCCCGGCGCCAGGTGCGGGAGGCGCTGACGTCGGAGCGTGCTCGGAGCGAGGTCCCCACTCCCGGCGGTCCGATGACGCTGGAGGACCACATCGACCGGGTGGTGAGCGACGACCTCGTGCTGCACGGCTGGGACCTCGCCCGCGCCACCGGCCAGGACGAGACGATCCCGGTGGCCGACGTGGAACGGCTCTGGGCGTCGGCCACCGCGGTGCCCGCCGAGCTGATGCGGCGGTACCGCACACCGGGAGCGTTCGGCCCCGGCATCGAGGTCTACGGCCCCGAGGTCGTCGTGCCCGAGGACGCTCCGCCGCAGGACCGGCTGCTCGGGTATGTGGGCCGAGACCCCGTGTCGAAAAGTGTCTGAGCACTTCGACGGCTCGCTGTAGGCCCCCTGAGAGGAACTTCGGACATGGACTGGACCCTGGAAGTCGTCGTGGTCCCGGTAGCCGACCTGGACCGCGCGAAGCACTTCTACGCAGAACAGCTCGGCTTCACCGTCGACCACGACACGACGTTCGACGAGAACACCCGCATCATGCAGCTCACCCCACCCGGCTCCGCCTGCTCGATCGTGATCGGCAAGGGCATCGTCAAGGGCGAACCGGGTTCGCTGAAGGGCGTGCAACTCGTCGTCTCCGACCTGGAGAAAGCGCGCGCGCAACTGGTCGAGCGCGGCGTCGAGGTGGGCGAGATCGTGCGCATGAGCGAAAAAGACGGAGGGTCGTTCATCTTCTTCGACGACCCGGACGGCAACAGCTGGGCCGTGCAGGAGATCAAGGCCCGCGCGACCGATGGGGAGTGGAAGCAGTGAAGTACATGCTGGTGACCTTCGGCGGCAACCAGGAGGACTGGGAAGGCGTCGCCGCCTGGTCGGACGAGGACATGCACCGCATGGTCGACTACATGCGCGCGCTGAACGAAGAGCTGCAGGCCAACGGCGAACTGCTGCAGGCGGAGGGCCTGAGCGGGCCGGCGCGGGCGTTCGTGGTGCGCGGCGGCGACGACGGCAAACCGATCGTGGTCGACGGGCCGTTCGCGGAGTCCAAGGAGGTCATCGCCGGGTACTGGGTGGTGGACGTGGACAGCCACGAACGGGTCGTGGAGATCGCCCGGCGGGCCTCGGCGTGTCCCGGGCCCGGCGGGAAGATCCTCAACGCGCCGATCGAGGTGCACCCGATCATGGGCGCGCCCACCGAGGACCCGGAGACCTTCGCGCCCTACAAGAAGTAGCGGTGAGGGGCCGGGCGGACCCGGCCCCTCACGCCGTCACTTCAGGTCGTACGCGCGGATGATGGTCTGCGAGACCTCGCCACCCGCGTCCGCCGCCCGAGCCTTGAACGACACGTTCTTGGCCCCGTGCGGATGGACCAACGTGACCTGCCAGCCGGCACGCGTCCTGCGCAGCGGCAACGGCTTCCACGTCTTGCCCTCGTCGTAGGACACCTGCACCGCCGGGTCCTTGATGTCGGTGACGGTGCCGGTTCCGTTGCGCTCCACCGTGATCGGCACGGTGACGACCTTGCCCGCGCGGTTGAACTCGTCGAGCCGCGGCGCGAACCGGACCGCGAGCAGCGGGATCGGCTTGAACTCCTCGCCGGTCACGTGCTCGGACGTGAACGACCAGTCGGTGGTGATCTGCGACGACTGCGAGTCGCGGGTCGCCTCGACGTGGGCCTGGTAGCGCTTCTTCTCCGCGGGCGCGCTCTGCACGTAGCCCGAGCCCGCGTAGGTGCCCTCGTAGAGCACCTTGCCGTCGAGGCTGATGGTCGTGCGGCCGGTGTGCTGGCTGCCGCCGGACATGCCCTGGGCGCCGAAGATCGACACGTCCAGGCGCAGCTGGTCGCCTCGGCGGCCGGCGTACCGGACGACACGCGGGTCGTTGGGTACGCCGGGGCCGTACACGGCGCTGTTCCAGTGTTCGGTGACGGTCCGGTCCCGCTTGAACGCGCGGGGCAGGGCCGAGTACTGGTAGCCGTGGCTGGGGTACTCGCCGAGCTTCGCGAACTCGGTCAGCGAGCCGGTCCACTCGACGTCGGGCGTGTAGAACTCCTTGAGCCGCAACGGGAGCGGGCCGGAGGCGCCGCTGTCGCGCTCGCCGATCGAACCCGGTACGCGGGCGTGCGTCACGGAGTTCACGTGGGCCAGCTCGCGGTCGGGGACGGTGCGTTGCAGGTCGGCGGGCACACGGCTCTTGTCGGTGATCCGCACGTGGTACTGGTACGGGCTGCCCGCGAAGGTGCCGTTGCCGTCCGGGCGGGCCAGGACGCTCTGCGCGTAGAACGTGAACTTCGGCCAAGCCGTCTTGGACGGGCGGACCGCCAGGTCATCGAAGTCGCGCAGGATCCAGGTGGTGCCCGTGCTGCCCCAGTTGGTCTGCATGTCGAAGCCCAGCTCGGACGCCGCCGGTGCGGCCTCCTTCTGGTCGACCGTGATGGCGGGTTTCTTGCCATCGCGTGCGTCGATCACGAGGTCGGTGTTGCCGGTGACGCTGAACGCCGGCTCGATCGCGGCGGTGGTGTGGCCGCGTTTCGTCGGGTCGGCGTTGCGCGTGTAGACCGACGAGTCGAGGAAGTACGAGCCCTTGGGCAGGCGCTGGACGAACGTGCCGGCCGTGACGGAGCGGCGGTACGCCTTCTGCTGGTCGATGCTGACGAACCGGTAGGTGTAGCTCTCCGGTGCGTTGCCGTTCAGGTCGAGGAACGTGAGCTTCACGTTGTAGCTCTCGACCTCCTTCACCACGCCGACCGACACGCGGACACCGTCGGACGACAGGAGCGCGGCCCCGTAGATGCCGTCCGGCACGGAAGCACGCGTGTCGGCGGTGACCACGGCGTCCGCCGAGCCGCCGGCGGGGATCGTCAGCTTCGCCGGCGACACGCTGAACAGGCCGGACGCCGCGGGCTTCACCTCGCCGACCGTCAGGTCGACGGTCACCTCGGAGGTGCCGCTGTTGCGGTAGGTCACCTTCTGCGTGATGGGCTTGTCGTCGTCGTGCGGCCACTGCGCGATGCCCAGCGAAAGGCTGCCGACGGACGTGGACACCCCGGCGGACACGGCGCGGCCCACGTCGAGACGTCCCGCGCCCTGGTCGTAGATGGTCAACGACGGGTTGGGCTTGGCGGTGTTCATCAGCGCCGCCTTGATGTCCTGGGCCTTCCACCCCGGGTGCTGCGCGGCCAGAATCGCCGCCGCGCCCGCCACGTGCGGGGTCGCCATCGAGGTGCCGGACAACGCGACGTGCGCGTCACCGACAGGCGTGCCGATCTGGCCGTTGCGAGCCTTCGCCGCGACGATGTCGACGCCCGGTGCGGTGATGTCGGGCTTGACCGCGTTGTTCTCCCAGCGCGGGCCGCGGGAGGAGAACTCGGCGAGGTTGTCGTTGCGGTCCACGGCGCCGACGGTGAGGGCTGCGTCGGCGGACGCGGGAGAGCCGACCGCGCCACCGGAGTTGCCGGCGGCGACCACGAACAGCGCACCGGTCTGCGCGGTGATCCGGTTGAGCGCCAGGGCCATCGGGTCTTCGCCCTCGTCGGGCCACGGGCTGCCCAGGCTCATGTTGACGACCTTGGCCTTGGTGGCGGCCCACTCCATGCCGGCGATGATGTCGCTCTCACGGCCGTCGCCGTAGTCACCGAGCACCTTGCCGTTGACGATCTTCGAGTCGGGCGCGATGCCCTTGTACTTGCCCTCACCCGTGATCGTGGACGCGACATGCGTGCCGTGGCCGACGCGGTCGTCGGTGGTGTTGCTGTCGCTGAAGTTCTTCGACTCGACGACAGCGCCCGCGAGGTCGGGGTGCGTCTCGTCGATGCCGGTGTCGAGCACGGCCACCGTCACGCCGGAGCCGGTGAAGCCCTTCTCCCACGCCTGGGGTGCGCCGACCTGCGCGGCGCTGCGGTCCAGCGACGCGGTGACCTTGCCGTCGAGCCAGATGCGTCCGGTGCCCGCCGCCCTGACACCGGTCCAGAAGCCGCCGTTCTTGTCGACCGTCACGGCGTGAGCGCCGATGCTCGGCAACGACTCCGCGCCCGCCGCGCTGATCCCCTGCCCCTGCACGATCAGCGGAATGGTCTTGCTGGA
This sequence comes from Lentzea nigeriaca, assembly GCF_016907955.1. GTDB lineage: Bacteria > Actinomycetota > Actinomycetes > Mycobacteriales > Pseudonocardiaceae > Lentzea > Lentzea nigeriaca. The sequence continues at coordinate 222,608 of NZ_JAFBCX010000010.1, forward strand.
GGTGTCGTCGTAGCCGGATCTGGCGAGCAGCGAGACGTCGAACAGCCGCTCGTCCAGCTCACCGGAGTCCACCCTTGCCTGGGCGTCGGACGGGACGACGTGGAGGTCGCCGCGCGGGTCGGTGAAGGTGCGGAACGCGACGTTCTCCCTGCCCTTGGCCGCACGCGGCCGGACCTTGCCGCCGGTGACGACGATCTCGTCACCGGTGACGAGCGTGACCGTGGTGGTCAGCCCTGCCGCACGCACCCCTGGTTGGTCCGGTGCCGCCGAAACGGGAACGGCTGCCGTGGTGGCCACCACGACAGCCGTCAGCCCTGCGGCGAGATGTGATCGTTTCAACGCGAACTCCCCTGGTTCACTGTGGAGGTGTCTTGGCCCTCAGTGAGGGAAACACTTCCCACCGTGGTCGCGTTGCAACGGGATCAGATCACATATTCACACCAACCGCCCGCTCCACGGCCGCCTCGACGTGCAGGCGGGTCGTCGGGAACACCGGAAGCGGCACGTCGGCCTGGGTGATCAGGAGCTCGATCTCGGTGCAGCCGAGGATGATTCCTTCCGCCCCTTCGAACCGTGCGATCACGTCCTGGTAGGCGCGGCGTGACTCGTCGCGGACGATGCCGACGCACAGCTCGTCGTAGATGATCCGGTGCACGGTGGCACGGTCCTGTGTGGACGGCAGCAGCACGCGCAACCCGTGCGACTCCAGACGTTCCCGGTAGAACGGCTGGTCCATCGTGAACCCTGTGCCGAGCAGGCCGACCGTGGTCAGCCCCGCCTTCCTGATGGCGGCCGCGGTCGTGTCGCCGAGGTGGATCATCGGGATGTCGACGGCGGCCTGCACCTGGTCGAACACCTTGTGCATGGTGTTGGTGCACAGCAGCAGGAAGTCCGCTCCGCCCGCCTGCACCTGTGCGGCGGCCTCGGCGAGCGCCTTGCCCGCGTCGTCCCACCTGCCCTCGACCTGCATGCGTTCGATCTCGGCGAAGTCCACCGAGTGCAGCACGATCTTCGCGGAGTGCAGGCCGCCGAGGCGTTCCCGCACCACGGTGTTCGCGAGCCGGTAGTACTCCGCGCTGCTCTCCCAGCTCATCCCGCCGAGCATCCCGATGGTCAGCATGCCGCCAGTCAAGCACTCCAGCGCGGGGCGCGGCCGGTGTTCGCCAGGACTTCCTCCAGTGGCGACGCGTCGGCGGGCGCCTCGACGGGCGCCTTGAACACGTTCCACTCCTGAGCCATCGGGCCCATCTGCTTGACGAGGGCCGCCACCTCGGTCAGCACCTCTGGGTCGGGTTCGAAGCGCTGCCCGGTTGCCTGCGCGAGGTCCGAGGCGTGGATCGTGAGGTCGAGCAACGCCATCCCGCCCACGGTCTGCGCGGGCATGTTCATGCTCCCGGCGATGCCCTCGTCCGCGCCCGGCCGGCTCCAGGCCTCCACGAGCTTGGCGGTCTCCGCGGGGAACTGGGCGCGCCAGTCCGGGTAGGACGGAGTGTGGCTGAAGTCGGCGTCCTGTTTGACTGCGAGCTTCTGGAACTCGACGACCACGTGCAGCAGGTGGTCGAGCAGGGCGCGGACGTCGTAGTCGGCGCACGGGGTGGGCTTGGTCAGGTCGCCGTCGCTGATGCCGGCGATGACGGGCAGCGCGTGGTCGCGCGCCCGGTCGAGAAGAACGCTGAGCTTCATGGGGTTGACGCTATGGCCACGCCGTTGGCCGCTCTTGAAGAAACGCGCCAACCTAGGATCTGCGCTGTGCAGGGGCCGCGTCGTGACACTCGGGGGATCGTGGACGCGCGCGAGCTGTTCGCCCGCGTGCGGTTCCGCCGCCGCCTGCCGTGCGCCGAGCTGCGGCCGTACCTGGAGCACTACTGGCTGATCGACGGCTCCCTGGACACGCCCTACACCTCGCACGTCGTGCCGCATCCGTCCGTGAACATCGTCTTCGAACACGGACACGCGCATCCGGAGCTCGCAGGCGTGGGGCTCGGACTGTTCAGCCGGACACTGCACGGACGGGTTCGCGTCGCGGGAGTGCAGTTCCGGCCGGGCGGGTTCCGGGTCTTCCGCTCCGAGCCGGTGTCCGAGTGGACCGGGCGGCACGTGCGGCTGACCGACATTCCCGCTGAAACCGTGCTGTTGGAGGACGAAGACGAGCGGGTCGCGGCGCTCGACGAGTTCCTGCTGGGCCTGGGACCGGCACCGGATCCGCAGGCGACGCTCGCGATGGACCTCGTGCAGCGCGTCCGCGAGGACCGGGAGATCCGCAAGGTCGCCGGCTTCGCGCGAGCCGAGGGCGTGTCGGTACGGACGATGCAACGGCTGTTCGCGGACTACGTGGGTGTGAGCCCGAAGTGGGTCATCCTGCGGTATCGCATCCACGAGGCGCTGGAACGCGCGGAATCCGAGGTGGAGTGGGCGAGGCTGGCCGCCGACCTGGGCTACAGCGACCAGGCCCACCTCGTTCGCGACTTCACCCAGACCGTCGGCGTCTCCCCCGCGGCGTACGCGCGGGCGCTCAGCTGAAGTACTCGCCCAGCTCGACGAGGATTCCCTCGGGGCCGCGGACGTAGCAGGTCTTGACCGTGTTCTGGTAGGTCTCGATGTTCCGCACCACCTCGGCGCCGTGGGGCCGGAGCCGGGCGAGGGTGTCGTCGAGGTCGTCGACGACGAAAGCGATGTGCCGCAGGCCGAGGGCGTGAATCGGAGCATGGGAGCTGCCGTCGATGCTTTGAGGGGCCTCGAACTGGCTGAACTCGATCCGGTACTGACCGTCCGGGGTCTTCAGCATCGCGATCTCGCTGCGGGAACCGTCGAGGCCGATGACTCCGTCGACGAAATCGCCCTCCATGTGCGCCTTGCCTTCGAGCTCCATGCCGAGCTCCTCGAAGAACGCGACCGCCGCGGCGAGATCGGTGACGGTGATGCCGACGTGGTGCATGCTCTTGATGGTCATGCCCAGGGGACGGAGCCGACCAACGGGTTTCGACATCGGAAGTGGTCCAACTTCGCGGCCCCATTTTGGCTCTGCTTTCTGGACCGCCTGAGCGGCACAGTCATCGGCATGAGCCTCGCCTTCCTGATCACCACCTTGATCGCGGTCGCCACACCCGGCACCGGAGTGCTGTACACGTTGTCCGCCGGTCTCGCCCACGGACGCAGGGCGAGTGTGATCGCCGCGTTCGGCTGCACGCTCGGGATCGTGCCGCAGGTGGTCGCCACCGTCACGGGGCTCGCGGCCCTGCTGCACGCGAGCGCGCCGGCGTTCGAGGTCGTGAAGTACCTCGGCGTCGCCTACCTGGTGTTCCTGGCGTGGAGCACGTTGCGGGACAAGAGCGAGCTCGTGGTCTCCACCGACACACCGCGGGCATCGGCGTCGAAGATCATCGTCAACGCCGTGCTGCTGAACGTGCTGAACCCCAGCTGACGATCTTCTTCGTGGCGTTCCTGCCGCAGTTCGCCACCACCCCGGCCGAGATGGTGCGGTTGAGCGCGGTGTTCATGGCGCTGACGTTCGCGGGCTTCGTGGTGTACGGGCTCTTCGCCGCCTCGATGCGCGACCAGGTGCTGTCCCGGCCGCGCGTGATGGTGTGGCTGCGGCGCTGCTTCGCGGCCTCGTTCGCCGCGCTCGGCGTGAAGCTCGCACTGAGTTAGACGCAGGCGGCCGCACGTTCGAGCAGCAGCGTCTTCTCACGTTCGTTGCGGGTCAGCGAGGCGGCCTTCTCGAACTCGGCCTTCGCCTCGTTCGTGCGGCCGAGCTTGAGCAGCAGGTCGCCGCGGACGCTGGGCAGCAGGTGGTAGCCCTGCAACGCCTTCTCGCCGGCGATCTCGTCGACCAGCGCGAGCCCGGCGGCGGGCCCGAACGCCATCGACAACGCCACCGCGCGGTTGAGCTCGACGATCGGTGACGGCGAGATCTGCGCGAGCACCTGGTAGAGCGAGGCGATACGCTGCCAGTCGGTGTCCTCGGCCTTGCGCGCGCGGGCGTGACACGCGGCGAGAGCGGCCTGCACGTAGTAGGGACCGGGCGGCTGGTTGAGCGCCTCGGCACGTTCGAGGGCCTTGAGGCCGCGGCCGATGAGCAGCCAGTCCCACCTGCCGCGGTCCTGGTCGAGCAGCAGCACCGGTTCGCCACCGGGGCCGGTGCGGGCCTTGGAGCGGGAGGCCTGGATCTCCATCAGCGCGACCAGGCTGTGGACCTCGGCCTCCTTCGGCGCGAGCTCCGCGAGCACGCGGCCGAGCCGCAGCGCCTCCGCGCACAGTTCCGGCCGCATCCAGTCGTCGCCCTGGGTGGCGGAGTAGCCCTCGTTGAAGATCAGGTAGATCACCTCGAGGACGGACGCGAGCCGCGTCGCCAGCTCGGGCCCCTCCGGCACCTCGAACGGCACACCGGCGTCGGCCAGCGCCTTCTTGGCCCGCACGATCCGCTGCGCCACCGTCGAGTCGCTGACCAGGAACGCGCGGGCGATCTCCTCGGTCTTGAGACCGCCCAGCATCTTCAGCGTCAGCGCCACCCGCGCCTCGGTGCCGAGCACAGGGTGGCAGGCCGTGAAGATCAGGCTCAGCAGGTCGTCGCCGATCTCGTCGTCGACGCCCTCGCTGGCGTCAGGAGTGACCTCCTGGATCTCCCGCCCGATCTCCTCGACCTTGCGGTTGAAGTTCTCCCGCCGCCGGATCTGGTCGATCGCCCGGCGCTTGGCCGTCGTCATCAGCCAGGCGCCGGGATTCTTCGGCACACCTTCGACCGGCCACTGCTCCAGCGCCGCCACGAGCGCGTCCTGGGCCATCTCCTCGGCCAGGCCCACGTCGCGCACGTACCGGGCGAGCGCGGCGATGACCTTCGCCGACTCCATCCGCCAGACCGCGTCGATGGTGCGGTGCACCGAGGTGGTAGCCCCCATGGAGGCATCAGACCACAGGCACCTCCCGTATTTCCACGACGCACGCCGGAAGGGGGATGCGCCGGACGCGTTCCACCGCTTCCTCCTGGTCACGGACGTCAATCAGCCAGTACCCGGACACCCCGTACGCGTGCGGCACCAGGTCGCCCGCGTCGAGCAGCACGCCCGCTCGCAGCAGGGTGTCGCGGTACAGCGCCGCCAACGGCTTCGGGCTTCTCACGAACACCATGAACCGCACCGGACCTCCTCGATCTCTCTCCCCTGCGGAGACGTCGAACGAGGAGGTGCCGAAATCGACGCGAAGATCAGCCCCGCAACAGATCTTCGAGGGCGACGGCCACGCCGTCGTCCTCGTTCGTCAGCGTCCGGCGGACCGCGGCGCGTCGAGCGTTCCGTCGAGGCCGGTGGCGATCAGCTTCACGCGGTGAAGTCCGCGACGTGATCGCGTGCCCACTGCGCGAACGTCCGGTACGGCTTGCCGGTGACGGCTTCGAAGTCCGGCTGGACCACGAACTCGTAGCCGGAGAAGTCGTCGGGCTCCCCACCCTCGTACCCGCCGAGCCCGAGGATGTACCGAGCGATCTCCTGCGGCCAGCCGAGGCTCACGTAGTAGGCGAGCGCCTCGTCCACGGTGACCTCGACGAACCGCAGCTCGCGGCCGATCGCCGCGCCGATCGCCGTCGCCATCTGCCGTTGCGTGAGCTGAGGCGGCCCGGACAGGTTGTAGGCACTGCCCGCGTGCCCGTCCTCCAGCAAAGCCCGCACGGCCACCTCGGCGATGTCCGCCTCGTGGATCGGCTGCCCGAACGCGTCAGGGTCGGGGTGCACGATCGTGCCGTCCGCGCGGATCGACGGTCCCCACAGGTCGATCTTGTTGGCCGCGAACTCGCCGGGCCGCAGATGCGTCCACTCCACGCCGGACGCCTCGACGGCCTGCTCGACCGGCAGGTGGTGGCTGGTGTCGTAGCCGTGGGTCACCGCACCCGAGGACAGTGTGACGATCCTGCGCACCCCGGCCTTCACCGCGCGGTCGACGACCTCCTGCGCGGTCGGCGGGTGCGCGAACAGGTAGAGCTTCTCCACGCCGTCGAACGGGATGCTCTCCGGGGCGTCGAGGTCGCCCCGCACGGTCTCCACCGCGAGATCGGACTTGGCGGGGTCACGCGTCATCGCCCGCACGTCCGCCCGGCCGGCGAGCCCCCGCACCACCAACCTGCCGACGGTGCCGGTCGCGCCGGTCACCAGGATCGTCATCGCAAGCCCCCTTCGATTCCGTCCAGCAGCTTCTCGAGGCCGTAGTCGAACGAGCCCCGCACGTTGTCCGCGAGCGTGCCGCCGGTGTCGTAGGCGCCGGCGTTCCACAGGCTCGTCATCGTCGGATAGCGCTCGACGTCGAAGTAGTCGTCCCAGAACAGCTGCCGCGCGCCCCACCACGAGTCGCCGGACTCGCCGGTCCGCTCCTCCAGCTGTTGATCGTCCACTTCGGACGCGGCCGCGCCGTGGACGAAGCCCTCGATCGCCACGTGCGCCACCGTGACCTGCCGCGGTTCGAGACCGGAGTCGGCCAGCGCGGCCAGCACGAACTCCTGGCCGTCCATCAGACCGGGACCGAGCGGTGGGCGCACCATCGACACGTCACGCATCCACGGGTGTGCCTGGTACACCGCGCGCGTGCGGTCGGCGTAGTGCCTGATGCGCTCACGCCATGTGCCTTCGGGCGTGAGATCACGCTCCTGCAGCACGGTGTCCGCCATCAGGTCGATGAGCTCGGCCTTGCCGGGCACGTGCGTGTAGAGCGACATCGTGCCGACGGTCAGCTCCTGCGCGACGCGGGCCATCGACATCGCGCCGAGCCCTTCGCGGTCGGCCACCGCGATCGCCGCGGTGACGATCTGGTCGACGCTCACCCTGGGTTTCCTGCCGACCGGTTTCGGTTCCGGCGGCGAGCGCCAGAGCAGCGCGATCGTCCTGGCCGGGTCTCCCCCGCCGCTGCGTTCGGCGGCCATCCCTCCACCCCATTTCCGTAGGCCATACGGAAACAATACCGTATGGCCTACGGAAATTGGCTCCGGTGCGTGGGTGAGCGAAGGCGGCGTCTGCCGCCCCTTTCCTTCAGGACCTGTTGACGTACCAGACGACCCGGACGCTGTTCGCCGCCTGAACCCGCAGTTCCGCGCAGACCTCGTGCTCCACCGCGAGGCCGGTCACCCGGCACATCCGCTCGTCGCGGGAGAGCGGGGGCGCGGCGCCGAATCCTCGAGACGTCAGATGGGCGCGCATCACGTCGATCGCGCGGTCTCCGGTCGCGGTGAGTTCACGAGCGCAGCCCCCGGAACCGCACCGGCCCGCTCCCTCGACGATCCGCACCCCGGCTGGTCCCGGCACCACGCCTTCGTCGCCGGGCTTGGCCTCGTGCTGCCAGAGCAGGACGAGCACGGTGCCCACGAATCCGATCAACACCATGGTCAGCAGCCATACCCCGGCGAGCATCCGCCGCTCGACCGCGAGGCCCGCCAGGCACACCACCGAGGCGAGCAGCGGGTGCAGCCAGAACAACTCCAGCGAAGAAGGAACCCACGGCCCGGACCACCCCAGTTCGCGCGGCACCGTGAACCACACCAGCAGCACCAGCAGGATCAGCCCCACGACGGCCCCGGTGCGCCAGTAGCCGGCCAACAGGCACCACAGCAGGATCGGCACGATCCCGAACAGGCTGGACTCCCCGGCGAACACGCCCACGAAGAGTCCTGCCGAGGCGAGCGCCGCCCGCCACCAATGCGTTCGCACCCCAGTGATCCACACCTGGACAAGTATGAGGAAACGCCGCCCCTGGGAAGGGACGGCGTTTCCTCGTGTGGTGGGAGCTGGTCTTCAGATCATGACCGCCAGGCGAGCGCGGTCAGCATCTCCTTGCCGCGCTCGGCGTTGCGCGGGTGGCTGAGCACGTCGTAGCGGCCCGCCACGAGCTGGGTGGTCGAGGCGAAGTCGCGGCGGCCGCGCTGCGCCGAGTAGCGCATGGCGGCACCGGCCAGGCCGAAGACCGTACCGACGACGAGGCCCGTGACGATCGGGGCGAGGGCGCCGCCGGTCGAGAACAGGCCCAGCAGCAGACCGACGAACAGGCCGAACCACGCGCCGGACGCGGCACCGGCGCCGAGGACGCGGCTCCAGGTAAGGCGGCCCGTGACGCGTTCGACGATCATCGGCTCGACACCGACGATGGTGACATCGGCGACCGGGAAGTCGTTGTCCGCCAGGTGGTCGACGGCTCGTTGCGCCTCTTCGTAGGTCGCGTAGGAACCGATCGGCCAGCCCGAGGGCGGCGTGGGCAGTGCGTTGACGCCTGTGGCGTTGCCGGCTGCGGTGAACGGAGTCGCGGTGGTCATGTGCAACACCTCCGATATGCGATCCCCTTATGTCCAGTACTACGAACGTGCCGCCGCAGTTGTTCCCGGAATTGCGCTGATGTGACTCAGCTCCCTCTCGGTGAGCGTGATGTCCAGTGATTCCAGCGTTTTCTCGAGGTTTTCAACCTGAGAATTCTCAGGTTTCTCACCGGCATGCTCGATCGTGAGTTCCGAACCCACCAAACGGCGGCTCAGGCCTGGTTCGAGCCGCATGACGACGAGCTGGCGGCTGAACGGCGAACGCTCGTGCGTGGCGACGTAGTAGTTGGCCATCCGGTAGTCGACGGGCAACTGTTCGACGTCCTCCTCGAACGCGTGCATGCGTTCCCAGCCGTCCTCCACCTGCTTTTCCAGCACCCACAGGCGATCGTCGCGGCGCAACCGGTGCGGCCACCCGGCCTGGTCCACGACCGCGCCGTCCACGAGCGGCATCGGGTGCAGCATTCCCGCGCCGAAACCGACGTCGACGAGCTGGTTGTCCACGATCGACATGAAGTGCGTGCGCGGCCCCGTCTTCACCCGGCCCATCCGCCGCCGGACCTCGTGACCGAGGCGTTCCAGCACCGCCGTGAACAGCAGCTGGTGCTCGTAGCAGTAGCCACCGCGGCGGCGGCCGACCAGCTTGGCCTGGATGTCGGCGAGGTCCAGTGACGGCACGAGGCCGAGCATCACGTCGATGTTCTCGAACGGGATGGCGCGCACATGCGCCTCGTGCAACTCCGTCAGCGAACTCGACGCCGACGCTCCAGTGCGCGCGAAGTACGCGTCGAGGTCGACCAAGTCCGTCTGCCACATCTCGCTCCCCCTAGCGTTGTTGCCATTCCTCTTCCGTCAGCGCGTATTCGACCTCGCCGTATTCCGCGCCCGGCAGCGGCTCGTCCCAATCGACGTGAAACGTGCGGACGTGCCGCAGTCCGCACTTCTCCAGCACGCGCCGCGAGCCCGTGTTGACGAACATCGTGGTGGCGACGACCTTGCGCACCCCGCCCGTCGCGAAACCGCGCTCGATCAGGGCCTTCCCGCCTTCGGTGGCGTACCCGAGGCCCCAGAACTCGCGGTGCAGCCGATAGCCGAGCTCGACGACACCCTCACCGACGGGCCTGAACTCGAACCACCCGGCGAACCGCCCGGAAGCCTTCTCGACCGCCGCGTGAAAACTCGGACCGAGGTAGTCCTCGACCGGCGCGGGGTCGAGGAACCGCATCACCTCGGAGTCGGCGTGCAGCCGGCGCAGCTCGTCCACATCGGACGGCGACATCGGACGCAGGGTCAGGCGTTCCGTTTCCACACCGGCATCCTGGCCCGTCTGTCCACCGGTTTACCGCACAGCAGCGACGCCGCGGCGGACACGAGGCACAGCACGATCGCGAAGCCGAACGCGATCGCGAGCCCCTGCGCGAACGGGCCGGAGATCAGGCTCGGGAAGAACCCGCGCCCGGTGAGGAACGCGGCCTGGTCCGGCGGGAGCGTCGCGAGCTGGTCGCCGAGCAGCTGCTGGATCGGGTTGTAGCCGAGGAACGCCGCGAACAGCACGGCCACCGCGGGCAGCGAGGCGACCTGCGCGGCGGCCGAGGGCGACACGCCGTGCTCCACCAGCCCGGTGCGCATCGCGCCGGGCAGCGACTGGGAGAACCCGACGATGATCAGGCTGAAGAAGAACCCGATCGACAGCACCATCGCGGTGTTCTGGAAGGTCGTCATCATGCCGCTGCCCGACCCGCGTGCGTTCGCGGGCAGCGAGTTCATCACCTCGGCGCGGTTGGGCGAGGAGAACATGCCCATGCCGATCCCGGTGAACACGAGGATCAGCGCGAACGCCCAGTACGGGAAGTCCACGGGCAGCGCGATCAGCAACGCGAACGTCGCCGCCGCGACCAGGTTGCCGGTGCACGCGAGCATGCGGCTGCCGAGCCGGTCGGACAGGATCCCGGCGGCGGGCGCGGCGAGCAGGAACCCGACGGTCATCGGCAGCATGTAGATGCCGGCCCACAGCGGCGTCTCCTCGTAGGAGTAGCCGTGCAGCGGCAGCCAGATGCCCTGCAGCCAGATGATCAGGATGAACTGCAGGCCGCCGCGGCCGAGCGCCGAGGTGAAGTTCGCGATGTTGCCCCAGGTGAACGACCGCAGCCGGAACAGGTGCAGGTCGAACAGCGGGTTCGGCACGCGGTGCTCGATCACGACGAACGCCGCCAGCACCAGCGCGCCGCCGAGGAGGCAGGTCAGCACGAGCGGGCTGGTCCAGCCGGTCTGGGAGGTGCCGTGCGGCTGGATGCCGTAGGTGATGCCGACCAGCACCGCGATGAGGCCGGCGGCGAACGTGACGTTGCCCCACCAGTCCATCTCGGCGTGCCTGCGCTCGCCGGTGTCGTGCAGCTTCAGGTAGGCCCAGACCGTGCCGAACAGCCCGAACGGCACGGAGACGACGAAGACGAGGTTCCAGTTCACCGGCGCCAGCAGGCCGCCGATCACCAGCCCGAGGAACGAGCCGGCGATGGCGGCCACGCCGTTGATGCCCAGCGCCATGCCGCGCTGGGTGACGGGGAACGCGTCGGCGAGGATCGCCGAGGAGTTCGCCATCAGGAACGCCCCGCCGACTCCCTGCACGACCCGCCAGCCGATCAGCCACAACGCGGCGGCGTCGCCGTCGAACCAGGTGATCGCGAGCATCACCGACGAGAACGTGAAGATCGCGAAGCCGAGGTTGTACATGCGGGCCCGGCCGTACATGTCGCCCAGCCGGCCGAAGCTCACCACCAGCACCGCGGTGACGACCAGGAACCCCATGATCATCCACAGCAGGTAGCCGGTGTTGGCCGGGTCGAGCGGGTTGATGGCGATGCCCTTGAAGATGTCGGGCAACGCGATCAGCACGATCGAGGAGTTGATCGTCGCGATCAGCATGCCCAGCGTCGTGTTGGACAGCGCGATCCACTTGTACCCGGCCGGAGCCACCGCCTGCACAGTCACTTCGCCATGCTAAACAACCTGTCTAGGGGACGTCCCTCGGCTTGATCGTCTCGAGCACCTTCCCCGTCGCGTCCCGCACGACCACCCGAGCGTCCGGATGCCGGTCGATGAACGGCGCTGCCAGCACGAACGTGCCGTTGGAGATCGACGCGGGCACGTCGGCCGTGCCTGGCCGGGTGTAGGTGATGGAGGCGACGCGGTCGTCGGTGACGAGGCCGACGGCCGCCATGTGGGAGCTTTGCGAGCCGCCTGCCTCGCTCCCGACGAAGTCGTAGAACGCGGAGATCGCCGCAACGGTCCGTGCGGGGAACTCGCCCATGTCATCGGCCTCGACGGCCGAGCCGCGCAGGGTTTCGCCGCCGTCCAGGCAGTACAGCAGCACGCCGCCGAACCGGCCGAGCCGCAGCGTGCCGGCAGCGCTGACCTTGGCCGTGACGCCGACCTCGAACTGGTCGGCGTCCGGCACCGGGCGGTCCCGCAGGCACTCCGCGAGCTTCTGGGCTTCCGGGGTGCTGCGATCGGCGGGCGGCAGCGGGCGGTCGACGACGGACGGGGTCGGCTTGGGCACCCCGCGCAGCGCGAAGTCGGAGCCGTTGACCAGCGCTTTCGACCCGTTCTCGGCCTTCGTGTAGCCGCTAGGGGCCAGGAACAGGCCGTCGACCAGCGCGGCCTCGGCGTTGTTCCACCCGTTGTCGCCGATCCTGGACAAGCTGAGAAACCTCACGTCCGGCGAGGCCAGACCGGCCAGCGCACCGGTCGGCGTGGTGAAGAGGACCTTCACCTGGCGCGCGCCCTGGTCGAGCTTCGTGTCTGCCGGTGCGGAGATCGTGGTGGTGGTCGCGGTGTTCGCGCAGAAGAACACACCGGCCGGGCTCCGGAACGCGGTGAGCGTCAGGCCGTTGCGCCTGCTCGTGGCGATGGGCTGCCACTCGGCAGCGGGCGGGTGCTCGTTGGCCGCGGCGACGCACCTGGCCAGCGCGTCGGGGTTCACCGTGCCGCGTTCGACGTGGTTGACGACCGTGAGGTCCTTGCCGACGAACTGGCCGTTGTACGGGTAGGAGGGGCCCGCGAGCTCGGCGTTCCCGCCGTAGAGCGCTTGGCCGGCGACCACCCCGCCCGCGGCCAGCAGGCTGACGCCGGCGGCGATCAGGAGGGGTGTCCGGGTGCCGGGGCGCGGGTTCATGCCTTCGGAGAGCCGGCGGCGGGCGCGCAGGCGGACGTCGCCGGGCAGGGTGCGGTTCTCGGGCAGCTGGTCGATCATCCGTTGTCCTCGGGGGTCAGGTCGCGCAGCCGGGCGCGGGTGCGGGAGACGCGGGCGCGGACGCTCGACTCGGCGATGCCGAGGAGCGTGGCGGCGTCGGCGGTGGAGACGTCGCCGAGCAGGCAGAGCTGGGCGATCTCGCGTTCGGAGGACGGCAGCTTCGCGATGGCGGCCACCACGAGGGCGAGCCTGCGCTGGGCGTCGGTGCGGGCCGCCACCTCGTCGGCGTGGTCGCGCTCGTCCTGCGGCGCCAGCCTCGCGACCAGCCGCAACGCCCTGCGCGAGGCACGCCACTCGGTGCGGGCGCGGTTCGCCGTCACCGTGTAGAGCCAGGGCAGGGCCGAGTCACGCACCAGCTGGGCCTGGCCGCGCTTGCGCCACGCCGTCAGGAACGTGGCGGACAGCAGGTCTTCCGCCTGCGACCAGGACGCGGTCAGCCGGTAGGCGTAGTTCCACACCGCCTCGGCGTGGCGTTCGAACAGCTCGGTGAACGCGGCGTGGTCGCCTTGCGCGATCTGCTCCCAGAGGCGCGAGTCCGGTGGTCCGATGTCCGCGCGCTCGGTCGTATCGGTCATCACACTCCGCTTGGGGCCGTCACCACCGAGTGTGCTGCGTGACCTGGGTCACGCCGTACCAGGGAGTAGCCCCTCGCGGCAGGCGTGGGCAACGGCGATGGCAAGATCTTCGCGTGCCGATCGAGCAGCAGCCCGGCAGTGTTGAGCCGGAGACCCAGGTGATGGCGAAGATCACGACCCAGCAACCGGAAGCGGCGACCATTCCAGCCACCACGCCCGTGGACATGCCGGCCAAAGCTCCCGCGCCGGCGCCCGCACGCAAGCCGAAGTCGCTGACCCGGCGGATCGCGCGGCGGATCCTCGGCCCGACCCTGATGACGAAGAAATAGCCTCGGCTACCGGTTGGGGACCTGGCCCAGGCCACCGCAGACACGGCAGGCGGTCCGGTCCTCGTTGAGGCCGGAACCAAGGCAACGGCTGCACTCCTTCACAAACGATCAGTGTGCGCCTCTGCTTCGAGTGGACGCAGCCGCCAAGCAGGGACCGTCACGGCAATAATGGGTGACCCCCATCGTTCACGCTCGGTGATCAGGCCAGGGTGGACGGTCCCGCCGGAATCTCGTTGGCACGTGCGACATTGCCTGCGACATTGCCCTGGACGACGCCTCCGCGGTCACCGTGCGGCAGCCTCCACCAGCCGGAACAACCGCGGGGGCACGGGTGCGACATCTCGTGCAGCACAAGGCCTTCCGGGCCTGGAACAGGTTGCTGCCACGACATGGTCCCCGAGCCCGCGCACAGCAGGCAGATGTCCGGTTCGCACTCCACGCAAGGTAATTACTCCACACGGGACACTGAGGGCAATCGCTGAATCGAGGGGAGATCACCGATGGCGGTGGCGGTCGTGACGGGAGCGGGTTCCGGTGTGGGTCGTGCGGCGGCGCGAACCCTGCTGGCGGCGGGTTTCCAGGTGGCGCTGGCGGGTCGGCGCGAGGACGTGCTGCACGAGACCGCCGAGGGTTTCCCGGACAGCACGCTGGTTGTACCGACCGATGTGTCGCAGGAGGACTCGGTCGTCGCGCTGTTCGACGCCGTGGTCGCGAAGTGGGGCCGCGTCGACGTGTTGTTCAACAACGCGGGCACGAACGTCCGCGCCACGCCGATCGAGGAGTTCAGCCTCAGCGCGTGGGAGAAGGTCGTCGGCGTGAACCTGACCGGGCCGTTCCTGTGCGCCCGCGAGGCGTTCAAGGTGATGAAGACCCGTGGTGGCGGCCGGATCATCAACAACGGCTCTATTTCGGCGACCGTGCCGCGCCCGCACGCGGTGGCCTACAACGCGACCAAGCACGCGATGACCGGGCTGACCAAGTCGTTGTCGCTGGAGGGCCGCGCGCACAACATCGCGTGCGGGCAGATCGACATCGGCAACGCCGCGACGGAGCTGACCGAGCGGATGGGCCAGGGCGTGCTGCAGGCGGACTTCGAGGTCCGGCCGGAGCCGACGTTCGACGTGCAGCACGTGGCCGACGCCGTGCTGTACCAGGCTCAGCTGCCGCTCGACGTGAACGTGCAGTTCATGACCGTGATGGCCACGACCATGCCCTACATCGGCAGGGGCTGAGCCTGGTAGAGGCCTCCGCCGCGCTCCAGCAGCCCCAGATCCACGAGGTAGCGGCGGATCGTGACGTGGTCGAGCTCTCCCCCGTCGCACCACGCCCGCAGCCGCTCGTTGATCTCCGTCTCCTCGTAGTACGTCCGCGGCTCGAAGGCCTTCGAGGCGACGTGCTCGAGGATCTTGCGCCGGCGTTCGTGCGCGACCGGCAGCGAGATCAGCTTGTCGCCGCGCACGAACGGCGCGAGCCCGTCGGCGGGCATCTGCTCGGTGAGCGTCGCGGCGAGCGGCTTGAGGTCGGCCGGCCGGGCCGGGTCCCCCTCGACCAGCCCGGCCTCGCGCAGTTTCCGCAGCGCGACGCCCGCGTCCTTGACCTTGAGCCCGGACGCGGCGGCGACGTCGGCCAGTGTTCCCGCGCCGAGGACGACGGCGGCGAACGCCCGCAGCCTCGACGGTTCGGCCAGCGCGCGCACGACGGTCTCCGGAGTGGTCATGTCTGCGAACCTAACGCCGCCGTCCACCCGTTTTCAGCCCGTTTCTCAGCGGGAAGCCGCGCCCTGCCACTCGCTCATCTGCCCACCGGTCCCTCGGCCATGGTGTCGAGCAGGTAGGCGTCGAGGTCCGGCTCGCCGGGCTCCAGCACGTGCCGCACCCACGCCCTGCGTTCGTGCTCCAGCGGCGGCAGCTCCCACACGCAGCCGATGAGGTCCTTCGGGATGACGCCGAAGTGCGTGAGGTCCGGGTCGGTCGAGCCGAGGAACGGCTGGTCGCCGGACACGGCGGTGCGGCAGTGCAGGACGTTGTCCCAGACCCAGTTGTAGGCGTTGAGGTACATGCCCGCGGCACTGCGGTGCAGGACGGTGACCGTGGCGGGCGGGGTCGGGTCGGCGAAGTCCGGGTAGATCTTGGGCAGGAACGCGTAGGCGGCCGCGCGGACGTCGTCGGTGATCTCGAGGCCGGGAGTGACGACCTCGTAGCGCTTGACGTGTCTGCCCGCGACGACCAGCGGTTCCTTGACCGCCAGCTGCTTCTCGTAAAAAGCCATGTGTCGAACATATGAGCTATCACTGACACCTTGTGACAGTGTATTCGTGTGCGCGCGAGCCGGTTGGTGTCGTTGTTGCTCCTGCTGCAGACGAAGGGGCGGATGACGGCGCAGGCGCTGGCCGACGAGCTGGAGGTGTCGGTCCGCACGATCTACCGCGACGTGGAGTCGCTGCACGCTGCCGGGGTGCCGCTCTACGGCGACGCGGGACCGTCCGGCGGCTACCAGCTCCTCGACGGCTACCGCACGCGGCTGACGGGGCTGACCGAGCAGGAGGCGGAGTCGCTGTTCCTGGCCGGGCTGCCGGGCGCGGCCGCCGACCTGGGCTTGGGCGACGCGGTGTCGGCGGCGCAGCTCAAGCTGATGGCGGCGTTGCCGTCGTCGATGCGCGACCGGGCGTCCCGCATGGCCGAGCGGTTCCACCTCGACGCACCCGCCTGGTACTACGAGGCGGAGCCCGCGCCGTTCCTGGGGCTCGTGGCGGACGCGGTGTGGCGCTCGCGGCTGCTGGAGGTCTCCTACCGGCGCTGGCGGGCGCCGGAGGAAGTGACGCGCGTGCTGCGGCCGCTGGGACTCGTGCTGAAGGCGGGCCGCTGGTACCTGGTCGCTCTGGGCTCGTCGCGGATCTCGACCTACCGGGTGTCGCAGATCCAGGCGGCCACCGTGCTGGAGGAGTCCTTCGAGCGGCCTTCCGGGTTCGACCTGGCGGCGCACTGGGCGGCGTCGCTGGAGGACTTCCAGGCACGTCAGTTCACCGGTGAGGCCGTGATCAGGTTGTCGCGGCGGGGTTTCGAGTCGTTCCCGTCCAACGTGGTGCCCGCCGTGGCGCGGGCGGCCGAGGAGTCCGCTGTGGACGATGACGGATGGGTGCGGGTGACGATCCCGATCGAGTCGATCGGGCACGCCACGGGCATGTTGCTGCGGATGGGCGGCGAGGTGGAGGTGCTCGCACCGGACGAGCTGCGCTCGCACGTGGCGGAGGTGGTGCGGCGGCTGGCGTCGCTCTACCTGCCGTAGCCGAACCGGGCGAGGTGGTGCCACAGGTGCTTCACGACCTGTGGTGCCGCTTCGGCGTTTTCGACGACGCGCGGGTCGATGAACCCGTTCTCGGCGATCTCCAGTCCCAGCGCGACGGACTCCGGCGAGCGGTACCCGGCGTTGTGCTGAAGCTCCTCGGTGGACAGCCGGAAACCCTCGTGCCGCTCGACCGGGCACGGCAGGTCGACGGTCCCGGTGAAGCTCGGGTCGAGCACGAGGGCCTCGACGTCGTCGAGCGTGACCGGGCCGTGGACGTGGGCCTCGATGTAGTTGTCGAGCGGGTCGCGGTCGTCGGCGTCGGCGAGGTCGATCAGCGCGAACCGTTGCGCGGTGCCGAAGTCGACGGGATCGAAGACGCTGTCGGGATAGCAGAACGTCGTCCGGTCGAGAATGGCTTCCTTCAGCCGCAGATGCGCCGAGCCGAACCTGGGCGCACCGCCGTGTGGCAGCCGCCGGTGGTTCAAGGCGCCGTACTTCGGCCGGTCGGCGGGGTTCGCGTCGTCGTAGGCGCCGCCGAACAGACGGCTCTCCCACTCCCAGCGGGCACCACCGGGATGGGCGGTGCGACCGCCGTTGCTGGTGCCGGTCTCGAACTGCGACCGGTACACGCCTTCGCGGGTCAGGGCGTCCAGGACGCCGCGGCCTGGGTGGAAGTTCAGCGTGACGCGGAGATCGCGCGGCAGCGGGCCGCCCGTGGCGAGGGCGTCGACGTGCGCGATCGCCTGTTCAAAGCTCACGGACCACCCTGCACGGGTTGCCGACGGCGAGCACGCGCGGCGGGATGTCGCGGGTGACGACGCTGCCCGCACCGATCACCGCGTTGTCGCCGATGGTCACGCCGGCGCAGACGATGACGCCGCCGCCCAGCCACACGTTGTCGCCGATGGTGATCGGTGCGGCGGTCTCGAAGCGTTGGCGGCGGGCCTCGTGGTCCTCGATCGGGTGCAGCGCGGTGAGCAGCTGGGTGCGGGGGCCGATGGAGACGTCGTCGCCGATGGTGATCGTGGCGCAGTCCATGAGGATGGCGTCGTAGTTGAGGAAGCTGTTGGCGCCCATGTGGATCTGGTAGCCGTAGTCGCACTGGAAGCGCGGCATGACCCACGAGCCCGCGCCGATGGACCCGAAGAGCTTCTCGATGACCGCGTGCGAGCGGGTGGCGTTGAACTCGTCGACGAGCTGCTGCGCGCGGCGGCGTTCGGCGACCAGTTCGGGGTCGGAGTCCTGGTACAGCTCGCCCGCCATCATCTTCTGCTTCTCGGTGATCACCACTCCAGAGTGCCCGAGCGCAGCAGCGCGCGTGCTCTGTTCGCCGCGATCTCCATCAGCGCGGTGAGTTCCGCGGCCTCGAATCCCGGCGGCGGTTCGACCGCGAGCACCACAGGTGTGGTGGTCGGGAGTCCTGGTTTCGCGGGCAGCTGACCTGTGGCTTCGTGCGAAACCACCACAGGTGTTCTGGTCCCGACGGGGCCGGCGACGCGCTGCTGGACCGCGTCGAGGAGTTCCTGTTCCGGTTTCCCCTTGAGCAGCAGGAGGACGAACGGGTCGGCGTCGAGCAGCCAGCCGACCTGGAACGCGAGCGCGGCCGCGTGCAGGCACGGCAGCTCCCAGCCTTCGCAGTCGCAGTCGGGTTCGAGGTCGCCGATGCCGGGCAGCAGGTCCACACCGGACTCTTCGGCGGCCTCGACCAGCGAGCGGGGCATGTCGTTGTCCAGCAACGCGGCGATGTGGCCAGCCTGCTCGGCGACGCGGTCGAGGAACCGTCCCCATTGGACTTCGGTGAGCACCGGCACGTGCACGGTGGTGTTGTGGACCGCGGAGTCGTCGTGCACGGACGCGTGCAGGCGGCCGGGGCTGACGGTGATCGGGCCGACGACGCCGGCGTGGGCGTAGCGGCGGCCGAGGCGCAGCAGCGTCGTGTCGAGGGCGGTGTCCTCCAGGGCCTTCACCCAGGCCTTGCCCCACCACGTGGTGGCGACACGGCGTTTCACCTTGGGGAACGCGGCGAATCCTCGTGCGGTCATCAAGAGCTCCTGAGCTGCACCAGTGAAGCGAGTTCGGCGTCGGTCAGTTCGGTGAAGGCGGCTTCTCCCGCGTGCAGGACGGCGTCGGCGAGGTCGCGTTTGTCCTGCAGGAGCGCGGCGATGCGTTCTTCGACGGTTCCTTCGGTGACGAGCTTGTGGACCTGGACGGGCCTGGTCTGGCCGATGCGGTAGGCGCGGTCGGTGGCCTGGTCCTCGACGGCCGGGTTCCACCAGCGGTCGAAGTGGATCACGTGGTCGGCCCTGGTGAGGTTGAGGCCGGTGCCGGCGGCCTTCAAGGACAGCAGGAACACCGGGGCGCGGCCCTGCTGGAAGTCGTCGACCATCCGCTCGCGCTGGGGCACGGGCGTGCCGCCGTGCAGGAACCGGGTGGGGTACTGGATGTGCTGGTCGAGCAGGCGCGCCATGCCGACGTACTGGGTGAAGATCAGCACCGAGCCGTCCTCGGCGATGATCGTGTCGAGCAGTTCGTCGAGCAGGTCGAGCTTGCCGGACGTGCCCTGCAGCGCGGTGTGGCCGAGATAGTGCGACGGGTGGTTGCAGATCTGCTTGAGCCCGGTCAGGAGCTTCAGCACGAGACCACGCCGCGCCATGCCGTCGCTGGTCGCGATCCGGTAGAGAATCTCCCTGGTCAGCGCTTCGTAGAGCGCGGCCTGCTCGGTGGTGAGCGAGACGGGCAGGTCGGTCTCGGTCTTCGCGGGCAGTTCCGGTGCGACGCCGGGGTCTGACTTGCGGCGGCGCAGCAGGAACGGCCGCACGACCTTGGCGAGGGTGTCGTCGGGTTCCGGCCAGCGGGTGCGGAACGCGCGGTGCGTGCCGAGCAGGCCCGGAGTCGTCCAGTCCAGGACGGCCCACAGCTCGGACAGCGAGTTCTCGACGGGCGTGCCGGACAGTGCGACGCGGGCGGCCGCGGGGATCGAGCGCAGGGCTTTGGCGGTGCCGGAGTGCGGGTTCTTGACGTGCTGGGCCTCGTCGGCGACGACCATGCCCCAGCTGTGGTCGCGCAACGCCTCCGCGTCGAGGCGCATGGTGCCGTAGGTGGTCAGCACGATGCCGGCGCCGGCGAGTGTCCGTTGTGGACCGTGGTAGCGGGTCACAGGCGTTCCCGGCGCGAAGCGGTGGATCTCGCGTTCCCAGTTGCCGAGCAGTGAGGCCGGGCAGACGACCAGCGTCGGGTGCTCGTGCTTCCGGTGCAGGTGCAGGGCGATGAGGGTGATGGTCTTGCCGAGGCCCATGTCGTCGGCGAGGCAGGCGCCGAGACCGAGGCCGGTCATGTGGGCGAGCCAGCGCAGGCCGTGGAGCTGGTAGTCGCGCAGGGTCGCCCGGAGTTCGCCCGGCGCCTCGATCTCCGGGATGGTCGTGATCGCCGTGGTGAGGCTGTGCGGGGCGACCTCGACGTGTTCGCCGTCGATGATCGCGGTGCCGGTGAGGGCGGCGGTCACGGCGTGCACGGCGGTGATCGGGTTGAGCTGTTGCCGGGCCTTGCTCCTGAGGTTGGGGTCGACGAGCACCCACTGGTCGCGCAGGCGCACGACCGGGCGGCCGGCTTCGGCGATGACGTCCATCTCGGCGTCGGTCAGCGCCGAGCCACCGAGCGCGAGCTGCCAGTCGAACGTGAGCAGGTCGCCTGCCGTGAACTTCCCGCTCGGTTCTCCGATGACGGCTTTCGCGGACAACGACGTGGTGAGGTTCTTGGGCCAGTGGACCTCGATGTCGGTGGTGAGCAGTTCGGCGACCTCGTCGTCGGTGAGCTCGGCCTGGTCGAGCAGGCGTTGCAGCGGTGGCCAGGTGGCGCGGCCGATCGCGCGGATGGCGTCGAGCTCGCGGCCGGATCCGCGCACGTCGCGCGGGTAGGGGTCGGTGATGCCGCGGACCTGCACGATCGCGCGGAATCGCAGGTCGTCGGTCGTCTCGATGCGCAACGACAGCCTGATCTGCTCGTCGGCCCACGCCTTGAGCTCCGGCACCTCGCGGGGTTCGGCCCCGGCGAACGGCCCGGAGCCGGTGCGGGGCAGCGCGTCGGCGACGGCGTCGAGGAACTGGCGCAGTTCGTCGTAGTCGCCGTGCGCCGCGAGCTGCCGCAGGTGCAGTTCGTCGGCGTGGTCGAGCGGGCCGATTCGCCACGTGTCGTGGTTGCCCGCGGTGACGCTCGGCACGATCCGGCCGCGGGCGATCAGGTTGAGCGCGGTCGCGGTGGCCACTCCCCAGTAACCGTCGTCGGCGAGTACGTCTGGCAGGGCTTCGAGCAGGGGTTTTCCGTCCAGCTGGCCGAGTCTGGGCGGGTCGGCAGGCGCGAACATACTATGTACCGTACAGCATACGGTACGGTAGGGTCACGTCCGTGATCGAACACACGGGCAGCGGTGACCCCGCGCGGACGCTGGCGTTACTGTGGCGCACGCAGGAGCGGACGAGCCGCAGGGGCAAGCCGGACCTGAGCGTCGACCGGATCGTGCAGGCGGGCATCGCGCTGGCCGACGCCGACGGGTTGAAGGCGCTGTCGATGCGCCGCGTGGCCGAGTCGCTGGGCGTCGGCACGATGTCGCTCTACACCTACGTGCCCGGCAAGGGCGAGCTGATCGACGTCATGGTCGACACCGTGCAGGCCGCGACCGGCCGCGAGGTGGTCGAGGGCTGGCGTGAGCACCTCACGTACGTGGCGCGGGAGAACCTGGCGCTGTACCGGCGTCACCCGTGGTTGTTGCAGGTCGCGCCGTCACGCACGGTACTGGGCCCGCAGGTCGCGGCGAAGTACGACTTCGAGCTGCGCGGCCTGGACGGCATCGGTCTGTCGGACGTGGAGATGGACTCGGTGCTGAACCTGGTCCTCGGGCACGTGCAGAACTCGGCACGCGGGCTGACGGCGGCCGCGGTGACCGAGAAGGAGACCGGGCTGACCGACCAGCAGTGGTGGGACGCGGCGGTTCCGTTCCTGATGACCGTGTTCGACGCGGCTCGCTATCCGGTCGCGTCGCGGGTCGGCAACGCGGTCGGTGAGGCGCACCAGAGCGCGTTCAGCCCGGAGCACTCGTTCGAGTTCGGGCTGACCATGATCCTCGACGGCATCGCCCAGCTGATCGCCACCCGATCCCACCCTGCTTGCTGACCGCACGCGGGGCCCCCACGTACTCCAGGAGAGTACGAAAGCTCCCCGCGTACTCCACGGCGGCGGGGTGGCGGCGGTTACGGGCTCATGACACCCGTGCGGGATGAGTGGGTAATTCCCGCGCGGTGTCCCTCAACTGCCTACAGTTACGCCACGCGCAGTGGTGACGATCACCACGACGCGTGGACAGCACCGCCACAGGGAGGCCCGCTCGTGGTGATCGACTCGCAGCCGCGGCAGGCGCTGGTGCGCCGGGTCACCGGTCTCGCGCGGTCGACACCGGGGCGGTTGAGCCTGATCGTCGTGGTGCTGGTGCTGGCGAGTCTGGCCAGCGGCTGGCTGTCGACGTGGAGCGTGAACCGGCAGGAACGGGCGCTGGAGGACCTCGCGACCCGGTCGGAGCCCCTCTCGCACGCGGCGCAGGAGGTCTACCGGGCGTTGCAGGACGCCGACGCGACGGCGGCGAGCGCGTTCCTGTCCGGCGGGCTGGAGCCGCCCGCGTTGCGTGAACGCTACGAGGCCGACATCGCCCAGGCCCAGGCCGCGCTGTCGGTGGCCACGGCCTCCTCCCCCGACCTGACGGCGACGCTGTCCGCCCAGCTGCCCGTCTACACGGGACTGATCGAGACGGCGCGCACGAACAACCGGCAGGGCTTCCCCGTGGGCGCGGCGTACCTGCGGGAAGCGTCCGGGCTGATGCGCACGCAGCTGCTGCCGTCGGCGCAGGAGCTGTACCGGGCGGAGACCGACCGGGTGGCCGGCGCGCAGGACGAGGCGGGCTTCCCGTGGGCTCCGGTGCTGGTGGCGCTGGCGTTCGTGATCGCGCTGGTGCTCACCCAGCGGTACCTGACCCGCAAGACGAACCGGCTGCTCAACGTCGGCCTGCTGGTCGCGACCGGTGCGGCGGTGCTGTCGCTGCTGTGGGTGACGACAGTGTCGGTGCTGGTGATGAACGACGTCGCCGACTCGCGCAAGGCGTCGAAGACGGTCGACGTGCTGGCGCAGGCGCGGATCGCGACACTGACAGCGCGAGGCGACGAGACCCTGACGCTGGTCGCGCGGGGTGCGGGCCAGGCCTACGAGAAGAGCTTCGTCGAGGTCTCCGAACGGCTGGAGGGCCAGCTCGACCAGGCCAAACGGCTGGCCAACACCGAGGCCGTCGACCAGGCGATGCGGCACTTCCGCCAGTGGCAGCAGGTGCACCAGCGCATCCGCGGGGCCGACGACGCCGGTCAGTACAACGACGCGGTGGCGTTGATCGACAACCCGTACTTCGACTCCCTGGACAAGGACCTGGTGCGGGCGATCGGTGAGGCGCGGCAAGACTTCAGCGACGAGGTGGCGGTGGCGCGGGCGTCGCTCGCGGGCACCGTGGTCGGGGTGCTGGTGCTCGCGGTGATCAGCGCGGCAGGGTCGACGATGGGATTGTGGCAGCGGCTCAAGGAGTACCGGTGAGACGACTGGCGCTGGTATCGATCATGTTGCTGACCGCGTGCTCGGCGGGTCCGGCGCCCAGCGAGGTCGTACCCCGCAGCGGCCCGGCACCGCAGCCGGCAGGCGCCAGCACGGTCACGGCCGCCCCGAGCAGCTCGGCGAGCCCGGCGCCGTCGTGCGACGCGACGGCGAGCCTGCGTCCCGGCCCGCTGCCTCCCGCGGGGCAGATGCCGGCGGGCTCGAACATGGAGCGGATCCTCAAGCGCGGCCGGTTGATCGCCGGGGTGGACCAGAACTCGTACCTGATGGGGTTCCGCAACTCGTTCACCGGTGAGATCGAGGGCTTCGACGTCGACGTGGTGCGGCAGATCGCCAAGGCCATCTTCGGTGACGAGAAGAAGGTCCAGTTCAAGGTCGTCACGTCGGCCGAGCGGATTCCGATGCTGCAGAGCGGCGAGGTCGACCTCGTCGTCCGGACGATGACGATCACGTGTGAACGGCTCGAGCGCGTCGACTTCTCGTCGGTCTACTACCAGGCGGGGCAACGGGTGCTGGTGCGCCGCAACTCGGGCAACACCAGTGTGGACAGCCTCAAGGACAAGAGGGTGTGCGTGGCGTCGGGGTCGACGTCACTGGGCAACGTGATCAACCGGGTGAAGACGACGGTGAGCGTGCCGAACTGGACGGACTGCCTGGTGATGCTGCAGCAGGGGCAGACCGACGCGATCTCCACCGACGACACGATCCTCGCGGGCCTGGCCGCGCAGGACCCGTACACGGAGGTGGTCGGGGGGCGGTTCACCGAGGAGCCGTACGGGGTGGGTATCCCCAAGGGACAGGAGGACCTGGTCAGGTTCGTCAACGGCGTACTGGAACGAATGCGCTCCGACGGCTCGTGGAGCGGGATCTACTGGCGTTGGCTGAGCACGCTGGGTCCGGCACCGGCGCCGCCCGTCGCTCGTTATCGGGACTAGGGAGGGTCGCGAGATGGGTGAGGAACTGGATCTGCCCGCGACAGGGCCCGCGACGTCACCGGGGACCGCACCCTGGTCGGTGTCGCAGGAGGTCTCGCGATCGAGCTCAGGCCGGTCGCGGCGGGGCAGCGCGCGGTCGATGAGCCGCGGCCGGCTGGGCGCGGGGCTGGTCGAGGTGCCGCGGGTGCCGTACCGGGATCCGAAGACCGCGGTGCTGGAGAACCCCGAGGTGCCGGAGGCCAAGCGGTTCTGCTCGAAGTGCGGCAAGAAGGTCGGGCGGCGCAAGGACGGCAAGCCCGGCAGGGTCGAGGGGTTCTGCCCGCAGTGTGGTCACGCGTACTCGTTCACGCCCAAGCTCGAGCCGGGCGAGCTGCTGCACGACCAGTACGAGGTGCTGGGGTGTCTCGCGCACGGTGGCCTGGGGTGGCTGTACCTGGCGCTGGACCACGCGGTGAGCGACCGGTGGGTGGTGCTCAAAGGCCTGCTCGACTCGGGTGACGCCGATGCGATGGCGGCGGCGATGGCGGAGCGGCGGTTCCTGGCCGAGGTCGAGCACCCGAACATCGTGAAGATCCACAACTTCATCCGGCACGAGGACCGCAAGACCGGCAACACCGTCGAGTACATCGTGATGGAGTACGTCGGCGGCGAGTCGATCAAGGACATGATCACGAAGCGGCGCCGCGAGGGCCGCGGTGACGAGGCGTTGCCGCTGGCGCAGGCGATCGCGTACGTGCTGGAGATCCTGCCCGCGGTCGGTTACCTGCACGGCGTGGGGCTGCTGTACTGCGATTTCAAGCCGGACAACATGATCCACACCGAGGAGCAGCTCAAGCTGATCGACCTGGGCGCGGTGCGCCGCATCGACGACCACCACTCCCCCATCTACGGCACGATCGGCTACCAGGCGCCGGAGATCGGCACGATCGGGCCGTCGGTGTTCTCCGACATCTACACCGTCGGGCGCGCTTTGGCGGTGATGAGCTTCCCGTTCGACTTCCGCGGCCGTTGCAAGGACCGGCTGCCCACAGTGGACGAGGAGCCGCTGCTGGGCCGGTTCGAGTCGTTCCACCGGCTGCTGCTGCGCGCGACGAACCCGAACCCGGAGCTGCGGTTCTCCAGCGCGGAGGACATGGCCGACCAGCTCACGGGTGTGCTGCGCGAGGTGCTGTCGATCGAGGACGGTGTGCAGCGGCCGGGCCCGTCACGGCAGTTCACCCCGGAACGGCGCCGGTTCGGGGTGGAGGGCGCGCTGGACCTCACCGAGGTGGCGCTGGCGTTGCCGGTGCCGACCGTGAGCACCTCCGACGCGGCCGCCTCCTGGCTGGCGACGGCGACGACGTCGGATCCGGCGGGCCTGCGCAAGGCACCGGAGCTGACGGTGGAGGTGCGGCTGCGGATCGTGCGGGTGCTGATCGAGTCCGGTGACACCGAGGCCGCGCTGCGGGAGCTGGAAGCGCTGACGACACCGTCGATGTTCGACGAGTCCGAGCTCGACCCGGAGGACTGGCGGCCCGACTGGTACCGCGGCCTCGCGGCGTTGACCGACAAGCGGCCGCAGGACGCGCTGGGGTTCTTCGACGCGGTGTGCTCGGCTGTGCCGGGTGAGGCGGCGCCGAAGCTCGCGCTGGGCGTGTGCTGCGAGGCCACCGAGGATCTGAAGGCGGCGGCGGGCTGGTACGAGCTCGTGTGGCGCACCGACCACGCGTACGTGTCGGCGGCATTCGGGCTGGCGCGGGTTCTGCTCGCGTGCGGCGACCGGGCGCGGGCGGTCGAGGTGCTGCTGTCCGTTCCGGACACTTCCTCCCAGCATCTGGCCGCGCAGATCGCGGCGGTCCGCGCGCAGCTCGGTCACGGCGACGCCGACGACCTCGTCGCGGCCGGGGAACGCTTGCACGCCTTGGACATCGACGTACATTCGCACACCCAGCTGTCGGCGGAACTGCTGGAGGCGGCGTTCGACTACGTGACCCGCAATCAGGCCGCCGAGGGCAGGGTGCTGGACTGTGCACTCTCCGAACACGAGCTTCGGCTGGGTCTCGAGCGGCGCTACCGCACGCTGGCCCGGTTCGCGGCCACGCCGGAGGAACGGATCGCATTGGTGGACCGCGCGAACGCGGTAAGGCCGAGGACGTTGGTTTGATGGACACCCTGAAGTGCCCGGAGTGCTTCGCGCCCGTGGCGCCGGAAGACCGGTTCTGCGAGGCGTGCGGGCGCAACCTGCTGGTCCGCCGCACGCCGCTGGGCGGGCCGACCGGGCCCGCGCAGGCTTCGTGCATCCTGTGCGGCTCGCCGGACATCGACGACGAGGACTACTGCACCCAGTGCGGGCGGCACCAGCCGTCGGCGCGTGACCGGGTCGAGTACACCCTCGGCGCGGTGTCGGGTGTGTCGGACCGGGGCAAGCGGCGGGCACGCAACGAGGACTCGATGGCGTTCGGGCACGTCGCGGGCAAGGGTGCCGCCGCCGTCGTCTGCGACGGTGTGGCGTCGTCCGAACGCGCTGAGCAGGCGTCGCAGGCCGCTGCCGACGCGGCGGTGGACGTGCTGCTGAACGCGTTGATCGACTCCGCCGACGCCGAGCAGGCGATGGTCGACGCCGTCTCGGCCTCGTGCTTCGCGGTCGAGCAGCTGGTGGAGAACGAGCCGGTCGAGGCGGGTGGCCGGGGTGTCGCACCGTCGTGCACGTTCGTGTCGGTGCTGGTCACCGAGAACTCGGCGACGATCGGCTGGGTCGGCGACTCACGGGCGTACTGGTTGTCCGAGGAGGGCTCCAAGCAGCTCACGACCGACGACACGTGGGCGGCGCAGCTGGTCGCGGAGGGTGTGCTGACCGAGGAGCAGGCGCGCACGGACCGGCGGGCGCACGTGCTGTCGCGGTGGATCGGCGCGGACGCCGGGCAGGTGGTCCCGCAGGTCGTGACGCTGAAGCCGACCTCGCCGGGTGTGTTCCTGCTGTGCTCGGACGGGCTGCACAACTACCGGCCGCAGCCGGAGGACCTGCAGCCGTTGCTGCCGTGCGGGCCGGAGGAGTTCGTGAAGGTCGCCCTCGAAGCAGGTGGCCACGACAACATCACGGTCGTGCTGGTGCCGTTCGCCCCGGCGGGCTGAGGTTCGCGGCAACCTGGGGCCGTGCCCTGGGTTTGGGCGCTTGACTGAAGCCATAGAGTGATCGTGCCGCCGCCCTCCGTTACGTTTTGGAGGCGTACGGGATGGGCACTGGTAGGCGTTCGTTCCTGCTCGCAACGGCTGGAGCGCTGGCCGCGGCGGGTACGGCTTCAGCCTCGCCGGGCGGGCTGACGTGGGTGCTGACGAACAACGTCGGCTATGAGGCCGAGGGGCCGAAGCGGGCGGTGATCGCCTGTTCGACGCCGGGGGCGCACCGGTTCGAGCTGGCCGAGCACGGCAGCGGCAAGGTGGTGTATCGCGGCACCGCGAGGCAGGTGGGGCCGGTGGCGGACTGGAAGGCGAACCAGTTCCCGGCGGTGCCGTCGTTCTACTCGGTCGCGGACTTCTCGAACTTCACACGTTCTGGTGAATTCGTGCTGTCGACGGACGGCGGGGTGTCGCGGCCGTTCGTGATCGAGCCGCTGGTGCTGGAGCGGCGGACGTTGCCGCACGTGGTGCGGTTCTTCAAGGACTCACGGTCCTTCGGCGAGTACGACCGGGTGGACCGCTCGCTGCCGTACGAGCCGGATCGGTCGATCCGCGTGGACGCGCACGGCGGGTGGTACGACGCGGCTGCGGACTGGTCGAAGCACTTCACGCAGCTGTCGAAGTACTCGTTCTGCAACACGCTGCAGCTGCCGTTGACCGCGTACGTGCTGTGGGCGGCCTACGACGAGCTGACGCGGCGGGCGAACCCGGATTTCCGGCACCTGCGGGAGCTGCTGCACGACGAGGCGGTGTACGGGGCGGACTACCTGGTGCGGGTGCAGATGCCGGGCGGGTCGTTCTACGGGTCGGTGCGGCAGCCGCAGGAGGACGACATCGGCATCGACCCGGCGAAGCGGTTCCTGCGCAAGGGCCCGCTGAACTACCGCGAGGGTTGCGGGGTGGCCATCGCGGCGTTGGCGCGGGCGGCGCGGGGCACGGTGGACGGGGAGTTCCCGCGGTCGCGGTACCTGGCGGCGGCCGAGGCGGCGTTCGAGTTCCTGCAGGTCAACAACGTGCGGTTGACCAACGACGGCAAGGAGAACATCCAGGACGACTACAACGTCCTGCTCGCCGCCGTGGAGTTGGTCAAGACGGCCCCGAAGCCGGAGTACCGGGCTGAGGCGGACAGGCGGGCGGCCGCTCTGGTCGCGCGGTTGATGCCACGCGGGCATTTCCGGGCTGATGACAAGGATCGGCCGTACTTCCACCCGTCCGATGCGGGCATGCCGGTGGTGGCGTTGCTGGCGTATGCGTCGATCGCGGGCCCTGACGTGCTGGCGGCGGTCCGGAAGTCGCTGGAGTTCGAGCTGTCGATCACCGGCGCGGTGCCCAACCCGTTCGGGTACGCGCGGCAGGTGGTCCAGACGGCGGCCGGTGAGCGGTTCGACGGGTTCTTCTTCCCGCACGACGCGGCGGGCACGTGGTGGCAGGGCGAGAACGCGCGCCTGGCCTCACTGGCGACCGCGGCGAGGCTGGCGGCCCGGAAATTCGACGCAGCGTTCGATGCGGCGTTCGCGGCGCGCCTGCGGTCGTACGCGGCGGACCAGCTGAACTGGATCGTGGGCTGCAACCCGTTCGACGTGTGCATGCTGGAGGGCAGCGGGCGGACGGCGCCGATCTACCTGGAGTACCCGGACGGGTCGGCGACGGGGTCGTGGCGGTGGGTCCGGGCTGCGGGCGGGATCGTCAACGGGATCACCGGTCGTGCCGCGGACGGGCGTGGGATCGAGTGGGATCCGGGTGTGGCGTCGTCGGGTCCGAACACGGACTGGCGGTGGCTGGAGCAGTGGATCCCGCACTCGACGTGGTTCCTGTACGCGGTGGCCGCGGGGTAGCGACGAGGTCGAGCAGCGTCATCGCGTCGTGGTCGGGGGTGCCGGGCGTGGCGAGGTAGACGATGAGGCGCTGGCCCTGGCCGCGGTTGAGGGTCAGCGCCTCGTGCGAGAGCGTCATGGTGCCGACCTCGGGGTGGTAGGTGGTCTTCTCACCGTCGCCGATGGTGCGGACCTCGTAGCGTTCCCAGAACCGGTTGAAGTCGGGGCTCTTGACGACGAGCTCGCCGACCAGTGAGGCGAGGTCGGGGGCGTCGGGGTCGGTGCCGGCGATGGCGCGCAGCTGCGCGACGCACGCCTGTGCTTTCTGTTCCCAGTCTGCCCACAGCTCGCGGGCGGCGGGGTGCAGGAACGTGTAGCGGATGGTGTTGCGCTGCCGTTCGGGCCAGTCCTCGATGCCGTACAGCAGCCGCAGTCCGCCGGGGTTGGCGGCGAGCAGGTCGTTGGTGCGGCTCACGACGTAGGCGGGGTTGGGCCGCAGGGTCTCCAGCAGCCGCAGCATGGTGGGGCGGACACGACGGGACGGCAACGGGCGGGGTTCTGGAGCCTGCCGTGCCGCCTGGGCGGCGAGTCCGCGCAGGAAGTCCCGTTCCTCGCAGTTCAGGCGCAGCGCACCGGCCAGCGCCTCGACGACGGCGGGGCTGGGCCTCGTCTCCTTGCCGCGTTCGAGCCGCACGTAGTAGTCGATGCTCACGCCGGCCAGTGCGGCGACTTCCTCGCGGCGCAGGCCGGGGGTGCGGCGGGGCCCGGTTCTGGAGGGCAGTCCGACGTCGGCCGGGCTGATGGCGCCGCGGCGTGCTCGCAGGAACCTCCCGAACTCGGTCATGGTCTTCAGTCTGCCAGCGGGAGGCCCGGTTTCCCTGGCCGTGTCACACCCCCTCTGGCGCTACCCGGAAAATCGCGGTCTGCTCCGCGGCCTCGATGCTGACCAGCCTTGATCAGGTGACGACGACTCTCGCACCACCACAACAGACGGCCGGGCCGAAGCTGGTCCTGGCGACCGCGTTTCTGGGCGTCTTCCTGATCAACCTCGACTCCATGGCGATGAACGTCGCGCTGCCGGGTATCGGACGCGAGTTCGGCGGCAGCACGGCGGCGTTGCAGTGGATCGTGGACGCCTACCTGGTGATGTTCGCGGCACTGCTGCTGTCCGCGGGCGCTTTGTCGGACCGGGTCGGGGCGAGCCGTGCGTTCGGTGCCGGTGCCGCGGTCTTCACGTTCGCCTCGGTGGCGTGCGGGCTGGCGCCGGGGCTGGGCGGGCTGATCGGTGCCCGGCTGCTGCAGGGCGGTGCGGCGGCGATCATGCTGCCGTCGTCGCTGGCGCTGGTGCGGCAGGCGTTCCCGGACGCGGTGGCGCGGGCACGGGCGATCGCGCTGTGGACCGTGGGCGGGGCTCTGTCGCTCGCCGCGGGTCCGCTGGTCGGCGGGGTGCTGACCGGCACGCTGGGCTGGCGGGCGATCTTCTTCGTGAACCTGCCGGTCGGTGTGGTGACGCTGCTGGTGCTGGCCCGTGCGCCGCGCTCGCCGCGGGTGACCCGGCCGCTCGATCCGCTCGGGCAGGTCACCGCGATCGTGACGCTGGTGGCACTGACGTTCGGGGTGATCGACGGCGTGCAGCCGGTGGCGCTGGGTGTGGCGGCGGTGGCGGCGCTGGTGTTCGTGCTGGTCGAGTCGCGGGCGGCGGCGCCGATGGTGCCGCTGGGCCTGTTCCGGTCGCGCACGGTGACGTTGTCGGTGGTGATCGGGTTCGTGGTGAACGCCGCGTTCTACGGCCTGGTGTTCGTGCTGAGCCTCTACTTCCACGACCGGCTGGGGCTCTCGGCGATGACGGCGGGACTGGTGTTCGCGCCGATGACTGCGGTGATCGCGGTGGCCAACCTGGTCTCGGCGCGGGTCGCGGCCAGGTTCGGGCCGCGGCTGCCGATCGCCGTCGGCCAGCTGGTCTGCGCGGCGACGATGGTCGCGCTGCTGCGGGTGGACGAGGGGACGCCCCTGCCGGTGGTCGCGGCCCTGCTGGTCGGGGTCGGCTTCGGGCTGGGCAGCGCGATCCCGTCGCTGACCGCCGTGCTGATGGGCCACATCGCCGCGGACCGGGCGGGCATGGCCGCCGGGGTGCTGAACTCGTTCCGGCAGACCGGCGGCGCGCTCGCGGTGGCGGTGTTCGGGGCGGTGGGGCTGCGGGCCGGGCTGGCGGTGGCCGTGGTGATGCTGGTGGCCGCCTCGGCCGCGGCGCTGCTGTTGCCGCGCCGGTTTACCGCCGACTAACTGCGGCGGGGCACTGTCGCGGCGTGAGATTCGTTTCTGTCGCGGCGGTGGCCGCTTTCGCGCTGGCCGCGCTGTCGTCCGGGGTGGCGCACGCGGAGTCGGCGCCGGGGTGTGCTCGGGTGACGCAGATCGGCAGGACCGCCTACATCGACGAGGGTGGTGGCCCGGTGGCGTCGGTGAAGCAGTTCAAGGGCTGTGGCAAGAACTGGGCGTACGTCTACGTGTGGGACTGGTACCACAACAAGGGCGACCGCTACTACGTCACGGCGGCGATCCTGCCCGGTTCGCGGGGGCACGTGAAGGGCGCCGACCGCGAGCGCGAGGTGTGGTCGCACGGCACCGACACGTTGTCGATCTGCACGCAGGCGCAGGGGCATCTGGTGGACAACCCGGAGTTCGCGTTCTTCGCGACCACCGACAAGCGCTGCTGAACCTCATCATGGGGTGATGTGGAGGCCGGTGTTGATCGCGGCGGCGGTGGTTGTCACCATCGTCGCCGTGGTCTTCGCCTTTCAGCGCAAGCTGATCTACTTCCCCTCCCCCGGTCCGTTGCCGTCCGCGGAGGAGGTTTTGCCTGGTGGGCGCGATGTGCGGCTGGTGGCGGCGGACGGTCTGCTGCTGAACGGCTGGCATTTCGAGGTGTACGACGCGCCGGCGACGGTGATCGTGTTCCCCGGCAACGGCGGCAACCGGCTGGGGCGGGTGCCGCTGGCGCGGGCGCTGACCGAGCGCGGGTTGTCGGTGTTGCTGTTCGACTACCGCGGCTACGGCGACAATCCGGGTGTGCCCTCGGAGGAGGGTCTGACCTATGACGCGCGGGCGGCGCTGGATCTGATCGACGGTCCGGTGATCTACTTCGGCGAGTCGCTGGGGGCCGCGGTCGCCGTCGAGCTCGCGACCTATCGGGCGCCTCTCGGGCTGGTGCTGCGGTCGCCGTTCTCGTCGCTGGCGGCGGTCGGGGCGCACCACTACCCGTGGCTGCCGGTGAAGATGGTGTTGCGGGACAAGTATCCCGTGCTCGAGCGGGTGTCCGCTGTGGACGTTCCGACGGTGGTGCTGCTGGGCACGGCGGACTCGGTGGTGCCGCCCGCTCAGAGCCGTGAGGTCGCCGCCGCCGCGAAGGCGAAGCTGGTCGAGATCTCCGGCGCCGACCACAACG
Organism: Lentzea nigeriaca; assembly: GCF_016907955.1. Classification (GTDB taxonomy): domain Bacteria; phylum Actinomycetota; class Actinomycetes; order Mycobacteriales; family Pseudonocardiaceae; genus Lentzea; species Lentzea nigeriaca. The sequence goes on from NZ_JAFBCX010000010.1 coordinate 255,313, forward strand.
ACGAGGCGCTGTGCTCGGGTCCGCAGGTGATCGACGCGGTGCTGTCAGTCGGCTGACGGCGCGATCTCGCCGGAGCCCCGGCGCACGAGGGCGGCGGGGACGACGGCGTGCACGGGTGGTGAGGTGTCGCCGTCGATGCGGGCGAAGATGAGCTCGGCGGCTTTGCGGCCGAGGCGGGGCACGTCCTGGCGCACGACGGTGATGCCGGGTTCGAGCATGTCGGCGAGCGGGAAGTCGTCGAAGCCGATGAGGGCGACGCGGTGTTGCAGGCCGCGGGCGCGCAGCACGCGCATGGAGCCGACGGTGACCAGGTTCTGGGCGGTGAACAGCGCGGTGGGTGGTTTCGCGAGGTCGAGCAGCATCGCCGTGGCCGTTTCGGCGAGGTCGGCGCCGTGCAGGTCGGTGCGCACGAGCTCTTCGCGCAGGGTGAGCCCGGCCTGGGCGAGGCCTTCGAGGTAGCCGGTGTAGCGCTCCTGGCTGGTCCACAGGGTCCGGCGGTCGCCGAGGAACGCGATGTCGCGGTGGCCGAGCGAGGCGAGCTGCAGGACGGCTTCGCGGGAGCTTTCGCGGTTGGTGGTGGTGACGCAGTCGGTGCCGCCGAAGGTGGGTGGCCGGTCGACGAGCACCATCGGGGTGCCGCGGTCGCGTTCCTGCTGCAGGGCGTCCTGGTGGCCGCCGGCGGCCATGACGACGAGGCCGTCGACGCGGCGCGCGGACAGCGACAGCAGCAGTTCGCGTTGCAGGGAGTGGTCGTCCTCGCTGCTGCCGGCGAGCACGAGGACGCCGTTGTGGCGGGCGCGGTCCTCGACGGCGCGCAGCAGCGCGGAGTCGAACGGGTTGGAGAGGTCCTCGAACAGCACGCCGATGGTGGCGCTGCGGCGGTCGGAGCGGCGCAGGCTGCTGGCGGTCAGGTTGGGCCGGTAGCCCAGGGTGCGGGCGGCGGCGCGGACGCGTTCGACGACCTCGGGGCCCGCGCCGGGCAGGCCGTTGATGACCCGCGAGACGGTCTTGGTGCTGACCTTCGCCAGGGCCGCGACGTCGCGCATCGTGGGTTCGCGTCTTTCGCCTGCATGATCCATGTCCACCCACCTCGGGTAACGCTTGCGTAACGCCCGCTTGTCGCTTCTTCTCCGCGAAAGCTAGCGTCAACGATGACGTAACGGAACCCCCGGTTCTCTATCTCTTACGTAGCCGAGCCAGCTCCATCCGATTTCGACTCACACGGCCGGTTACGTCAACGTTGACGTAGGAGGAGTCATGTCGCGCAGAGCGTTCGGGCTGACGGCGGCGGCGGTGCTGGCGCTGTCCGTGGCGGCGTGCGGGAACGGCGGTTCGTCGGGCGGCGGCGGCAGCAGCACGCTGGTGGGCCTGGTGACCAAGACCGACACGAACCCGTTCTTCGTGAAGATGAAGGAGGGTGCGCAGAAGGCGGCCTCGTCGTCGGGTGCGACGGTGCAGTCGTTCGCGGGCAAGCAGGACGGTGACAACCAGACGCAGGTCTCCGCGATCGAGAACCTGATCGCGTCGGGTGCGAAGGGCATCCTGATCACGCCGAGCGACTCGAAGGCGATCGTGCCGTCGGTGGACAAGGCGCGGGCGGCGGGCCTGCTGGTGATCGCGCTGGACACGCCGCTGGAGCCGGCGTCCGCCGCGGACGCGACGTTCGCGACCGACAACTACAAGGCGGGTCTGCTGATCGGCCAGTGGGCGAAGGCGAAGTTCGCCAAGGACGGCAAGCAGGCCAAGATCGCGCTGCTGGACCTCAACCCGAACCAGGTGTCGGTGGACGTGCAGCGCGACCAGGGCTTCCTGGAGGGCTTCGGCGTCGACGTGAAGGACAAGAACAAGATCGGTGACGAGGCCGACCCGCGGATCGTGGGCCACGACGTGACCAACGGCGACCCCGCCGGTGGCCGCACGGCGATGGAGAACCTGCTGCAGAAGGACCCCGGCGTCAACCTCGTCTACACGATCAACGAGCCCGCCGCGGCCGGCGCCTACGAGGCGTTGAAGGCGGTGGGCAAGGAGAAGGACGTCGTGATCGTGTCGGTCGACGGCGGCTGCCCCGGCGTGAACAACGTGAAGGCGGGCGTGATCGGGGCGACGTCGCAGCAGTACCCGCTGAAGATGGCGCAGCTGGGTGTGGAGGCGGTGGCGAAGTTCGCCAAGGACGGGTCCAAGCCGCAGAACACCGACACGGGCGTCACGTTGATCACCGACCAGCCGGCCGACGGTGTCGAGTCGAAGGACTCGGCGTTCGGCCTGCAGAACTGCTGGGGCTGAGAAGATGACGACTACGGCTACGAGGCCGCCGGCTCCGTTGCCGGAGCAGCGGGACCGCTCGGTGCTCACGCGGCTTCAGCACCTGTTGCACGCACAGGCGACGATCGGGCCGGCGGTGGTGCTGCTGGTGGCGGTGATCGTGTTCGCGCTGCTGTCGGAGCGGTTCCTGACGCCGGGCAACATCTCGTTGATCCTGCAGCAGGTCGCGGTGGTGGGCACGCTCGCGGTGGGGCAGACGATCGTGATCCTGACGGCGGGCATCGACCTGTCGTGCGGGGCGATCATGGTGCTGACGTCGATCGTGATGGCGAAGGTCGCGGCGGGCACCGGGCTGCCGGGGCTGCCCGCGCTGCTGCTGGGCTTCGCGGTCGGCACGCTGTGCGGCCTGCTCAACGGCATGCTGGTGACCAGGCTGAAGCTGCCGCCGTTCATCGTCACGCTGGGCACGCTGAACGTGTTCTTCGCGGTGAACCTCTGGTACTCGGGCAGCGCGACGATCCGCGGCACGGACATGCCGTCGCTGCTGCTGTGGACCGGGCAGACGATCAACATCGGCGGCACGCGCATCACCTACGGCTCGATCATGCTGGTGGTCCTGGTGGCGGTGATGGCGTTCGTGCTCAAGAACACCGCGTGGGGCCGGCACGTCTACTCGACCGGTGACGACCTGGAGGCGTCTCGCCTGTCCGGCATCCGGACGGCTCGGGTGCTGCTGAGCGTGTACGCGACGGCGGGCCTGATCTACGCGGTGGCGGCGTGGACGCTGATCGGCCGGATCGCGTCGGCCAGCCCGCAGGCCGGGCAGACCGACAACCTGGACTCCATCACCGCCGTGGTGATCGGCGGGACGTCGTTGTTCGGCGGCCGCGGCGCCGTGGTGGGCTCGCTGATCGGAGCGTTGATCGTCGGTGTGTTCCGCAACGGCCTGGCGCTCGCGGGCGTGGACGTGCTGTGGCAGACCATGGCGGTGGGCGTGCTGATCATCGTGGCGGTCTCGCTGGACCAGTGGATCAGGAAGGTGAAGGCATGACCACGCCGGTGCTGCAGGCCACTGGCCTGGTGAAGCGGTACGGCAAGGTGACCGCGCTCGCGGGCGCGGACCTGGAGCTGCTGCCCGGTGAGATCCTCGCGGTGATCGGCGACAACGGCGCCGGCAAGTCGTCGCTGATCAAGGCGTTGTCGGGGGCGGTCGTGCCGGACGAGGGCGAGATCCTCCTCGACGGTGAGCCGGTGTCGTTCTCCACCCCGATCGACGCGCGCAAGGCCGGGATCGAGACGGTGCACCAGTCGCTGGCGGTGTCGCCGTCGCTGGACATCGCGGCGAACCTGTTCCTGGGCCGGGAGAAGCGCCGTTCCGGTGTGCTGGGTTCGGTGTTCCGGATGCTCGACCGCCAGGGCATGCGCGAGGAGGCCCGCCGGCAGCTCGACGCGCTGGGGATCATGACGATCCAGAATCCCGGCCAGGCGGTGGAGACCCTGTCGGGTGGCCAGCGCCAGGCCGTGGCGGTGGCGCGCGCGGCGGCGTTCGGCAGCCGTGTCGTGATCATGGACGAGCCGACCGCCGCGTTGGGTGTGCGGGAGTCCCGCGCGGTGCTGGACCTGATCCTTCAGGTCCGCGACCGCGGGTTGCCGGTGATCCTGATCAGCCACAACATGCCGCACGTGTTCGAGGTGGCCGACCGCATCCACATCCAGCGCCTGGGCCGCCGCAAGGCGGTGGTGGACCCGAAGTCGGTGTCGATGTCGGACGCGGTGGCGATCATGACCGGGGCGATGGAGCCGCCGCAAGCCGCCTAGGCGGTGCCGAACGGCTTGTCGATGACGTACCGCCACCGGCCGTCCGCGCCTTTGCGTGCGACGTCGGTGGCGGTGCCCTTTGTGTCGCACCGGTGAGGCGCTATCGGGCGAGCTCGCGGATGACCGACTCCAGTGGCGCGATGACGTTGCGGGAGGCCATGAGTTCCTCGGAGACGAGCACCCTGTCGTGCTTGAGGCGGCGCCAGAACTGTCCTTCGACGGGGATCTGGACGACGTCGAGCTTGAAGACGGGTCTGCGGCGGAGTTCCTGTTCGAGCTCGGTGACCAGCTCGTGGACGGAGTTGGAGAAGCTGATCCTGATGTCGTCGCGCCGCTGGGTGTTCTCCGGTGTGGTGAAGGCACCCCACTCGTAGTAGGCCTCGCGCAGCTCGACGGGCAGGCCGACCGGTTCGCGGCCGTGGCCCATCGTGCTGCAGTCACGCCACCACCGGTCCCAGTCCTCGACGAGCTCCGGCGGGTACAGCAGGCCGGTGAGTCGCTGGACCGGTGGCGTGAGGCGCGGTATGGAGTCGGCTGCCGGTGTGCTGATACCGAGCGCGTCACGGACGAACAGGGCGAACGTGCCGCCGTCGCCGCTTGAGATCACCCAGGTGGAATCCCCCGAGAACTTCATGCTCCACGGTAGCGGCTCACAGCGGCACGGCGTCCAACGCCTTGTAGATGCGCTTGTCGCTGACGGTGTACCGGGTTCCGATGGTCTGGGCGAAGTACGACAGGCGCAGTTCCTCGATCATCCACCGGATCTCGTCGAGCTCCGGCGCGGGTTCGTCGGCCGGTGTCTGTGCCCGCAGCTCCCGGTACTCGGCGTGGACCTGGTGGACCTTCTCGGTCCATTCCAGGTCACGGCGCGGGTTCTCGGGTAGCTTCTCGATCCGCCGTGCGACGCCCTTGAGGTAGCGCACGAGGTCGGGCAGCCGATCATAACCGGTCTGGGTGACGAAACCCTTGTACACCAACGAGTTGAGGTGTGCGCGGATGTCGGCGACCGAGTCCGGGGCGCCCTTGAGCGCGTTGAGCTTGAGCTCGGCCTCGTGCGCGGCTTCGAGGACTTTGCGGACTTCCTGGACGACGACCCAGGTGGTGTCGTTGAGCGCCGCCTGGACCTTCTTCAGCTGCAGCGCGTAGGCCTTGGCGTCCCAGGCGGGTTCGCCCATGAGCCGGTCGACGGCGGCCGTGATGCAGTCCGACAGCAGGGCCGCGACGCCGCCGTGCGGGTTGCGTGTCAGCGCGAGCTTGGCGGCGTTGTCGAGGTGGCGCTGCAGGTGTTTGACGGGCGAGTTGATGCCCATCAGCAGCAGTCTGCGCACGCCGCGGCGGTGGGCGTAGGCCTGGCGGCCGGGGGTGTCGAGGACCTTGATCGCGACCGCGGAGCTCTGGTCGACCAGGGACGGGTAGGCCGTGACGGTGATGCCGGACTGGCGTTGCTCGATCGTGCGCGGCAGCGCGTCGAAGTCCCAGGTGGTGAGGCCGGTGCGTTCGAGGTGGCCGGCGGCCTGGCTGAGCGACTCGCGGACCTCGTCGCGCAGTTTCTCCTTCAGCGCGGCGATGTCCTTGCCCTCGGCGAGGGTGCGGTTGTGTTCGTCGACGACCTGGAAGGTGAGCTTGAGGTGGTCGGGGACGGCGTCGAACTGCCAGTCGTCGCGGTGCACGGTGACGCCGGTGAGGGCTTTGAGCTCGCGTTCGATGCCGCCGAGCAGGGACGTCTCCGCGGGGTTGATGCGGGCGAGCACGGCGGTGGCGACGTCGGGGACGGGAACGAAGTTGCGGCGGATCTGCTTGGGCAGTGAGCGGATGAGCGCGACGACGAGTTCGTGGCGCAGGCCGGGGATCTGCCAGGAGAACGCGTCGTCGTCCAGCGTCGTGAGTGCCGGGAGCGGGAGCTGGACGGTGATGCCGTCGTTCTTCGTGCCGGGTTCGAAGTGGTAGCTGAGCGGGAGGGTCAGCTCGCCCTGGCGCCACTGGTCGGGGTACTGCTCGGGGCTCACGTCGGCGCGGTCGTTGACCAGCATGTCCTTGGTGAAGGTGAGCAGGGTCTTGTCCTTCTGCTTCTTCCACCAGGAGTCGAAGTGCCGGGCGGAGACGACCTCGGCGCCCACGCGCTGGTCGTAGAACTCGAACAGGGTCTCCTCGTCGACGACGATGTCCCGGCGCCGCGCCCGGTTCTCGAGTTCCTCGACCTCTTCGAGCAGGGCTCGGTTGGTGTGGAAGAACTTGTGGTGGGTGGTCCACTCCCCCTGCACGAGTGCGTGGCGGATGAACAGCTCACGGCTGAGTTCCGGGTCGATGCGCCCGTAGTTGACCTTGCGGCCGGCGACGATCGGCACACCGTAGAGGGTGACCTTCTCCAGGGCGACGACGCTGCCGCGTTTGGCTTCCCAGTGCGGTTCCGAGTACTGGCGTTTGACGACGTGGTCGCCGAGGCGTTCGGCCCACTCGGGTTCGATCTTGGCGACGATGCGGCCCCACAGGCGGCTGGTCTCGACGAGTTCGGCGGCCATCACCCACTGCGGTGGTTTCTTGGCGAGGGCGGAGCCGGGGAAGATCGCGAACTTGGCGTTGCGGGCGCCGAGGAACTCCGTCATGGGACGTCGTTTCTCGCCTGGTGCCTGCTTTTTGAGGACGTCCTTGACGCCGATGTGGCTGAGCAGACCGGACAGCAGGGCGATGTGGATGTTGCGGGGGTCGCCGGGCTGCTCGCCCAGGTGCATGCCGATCTGCTTGGCGACCTGGCGCAGCTGCAGGTAGATGTCCTGCCACTCGCGCACGCGCAGGTAGTTGAGGAACTCGTTCTTGCACAGCTTGCGGAACTGGTTGCCGCTCAGCGCCTTCTGCTGCTCTTTGAGGTACTGCCAGAGGTTGAGGAACGTGACGAAGTCGGATTCGGAGTCCACGAACCTCGCGTGCTGCTGGGTGGCGGCCTCCTGCTGGTCGGCGGGGCGCTCGCGGGGGTCCTGAATGGACAGTGCCGCGGCGATGATCATGACCTCTTTGAGGCAGCCGGTGGTGTCGGCCTCGAGGACCATGCGGCCCAGGCGCGGGTCGACGGGCAGCTGGGCGAGCTTGCGGCCGATCGGGGTGAGCTTCTGCTCGCCGGCGCCCTTCTGGGCGGTGCTGATGGCGCCGAGCTCCTGCAGCAGACCGATGCCGTCGTTGATGTTGCGCGAGTCCGGCGGGTCGATGAACGGGAACTTCGCGACGTCACCGAGGCCGATGGCGGTCATCTGCAGGATGACGCTCGCGAGGTTGGTGCGCAGGATCTCCGCGTCGGTGAACTCCGGCCGTGCCTCGAAGTCCTCTTCGGAGTACAGGCGGATGCAGATGCCTTCGCTGACGCGGCCGCAGCGGCCCTTGCGCTGGTTCGCCGAGGCCTGGCTGATCGGTTCGATCGGCAGGCGCTGGACCTTGAGGCGGTGGCTGTAGCGGGAGATGCGGGCGTTGCCGGGGTCGATGACGTACTTGATGCCCGGCACGGTGAGGCTGGTCTCGGCGACGTTGGTCGCGAGCACGACGCGGCGGCCGCTGTGGCGCTGGAAGACGCGGTGCTGTTCGCCGACGCTGAGCCGGGCGTAGAGCGGGAGGATCTCGGTGTTGCGGAGGTCCTCGGCTTTGAGGGCGTCGGCGGTGTCGCGGATCTCGCGTTCGCCGGAGAGGAACACGAGGATGTCGCCGGGGCCTTCCGCCTGCAGCTCGTGGACGGCGTTGATGATGCCCTGGGTCTGGTCGTCGTCCTCCTCGAGCGGCCGGTAGCGGGTCTCGACGGGATAGGTGCGGCCGGAGACCTCGATGATCGGGGCGTCGCCGAAGTGGGCGCTGAAGCGCTGCGGGTCGATCGTGGCACTGGTGATCACGATCTTGAGGTCGGGGCGGCGCGGCAGCAGCTGCTTGAGGTAGCCGAGCAGGAAGTCGACGTTGAGGCTGCGTTCGTGGGCCTCGTCGATGATGATCGTGTCGTAGCGGCTCAGCGTCTTGTCGGTCTGGATCTCGGCGAGCAGGATGCCGTCGGTCATGAGCTTGACCAGGGTGTCGTCGCCGGACTGGTCGGTGAAGCGGACCTTGTAGCCGACGGTGTCGCCGAGCTTGGTGCCCAGCTCCTCGGCGACGCGTTCGGCGACGGTGCGGGCGGCGATGCGACGGGGCTGGGTGTGGCCGATCTGGCCGGTGATGCCGCGGCCGAGCTCGAGACAGATCTTGGGCAGCTGGGTGGTCTTGCCGGAGCCGGTCTCACCGGCGACGATCACGACCTGGTGCTTCGCGATCAGGTCCTTGATGTCGTCCTTGCGCTGGCTGACCGGGAGTTCTTCCGGGTAACCGATCTTGGGGACGGACTCCCTGCGCAGCGCGACCTTGAGCGCGGCCTCGTCGATCTGGGCGGCGATCTCCTCGGTGATCTTCTTGGCCGCGAGCGGGTCCTTGACCTTGCGTACGCCGTCGAGGCGCCTGGCGAGCCGTCGTTGATCACGCGGCATGAGCTCGGGCAGGCGTTTGTGCAGTTCAGCGAGCGGGGTGTCCATTTGCGCTCAAGGATAGTCAGCCCGGTCGAATGGTTCGCGCCAATAACCGCCCGACGCGCTCGCCGGCGTTCGCGTCGCTGGGTGGTGCGCGCTCGGCCCGATGCCGACTGAACGGAGTGGAGGCGCTGCACCGCGTGACGGGCGGGGCGTTCGCCGCGGTGTCCGGTGTGCGCCGGATACCAAGTTGTGGGCGTTGCTCGGGAAAGCGTCGTGATGGTCCGTCCAGCGGCACCCAGGAATTGTCAGACCCCTCTCCGACAACGTCGCCGATATGGACCTCGACGTCTTCTGGGACCTGATCGACCGCTCCGCTGCCATCACCTCTGACCAGCACGAACGAACCCAATGGCTGACGTCGCGGCTGGCGGGGCTGGGCCGGTCGGTGATCGGCGAGGTCGCCGCGTGTCCGGACGCGCCGGCGGTGCGGACGTTGCTGGCGGTCGGTGCCGAGACGTGGCCGGACAGCACGTGGCCGTTCTGGCCGGGGCGGGCGTGGGTGGCGCACGACGCGTTCTTCACCGCGACGGGCCGGTCGCTGCACGACGCGTTGAGGGGGCTGGGTTGTCTGCGGGTGGGCGACGCGGGTCCGCTCACCGGTGCGGTGTGGGATCTGGACTCGCCGGTGGAGGCCGCCCAGCGGTTGCCTCGGCTGCGACAGCTCGCCATCGGACTGGAGGAGGGTGGCCTGACCAGGCACGATCGGTCGGCGCCGAAAATTGTCAGACCCCCTCGCTAGCGTCTTGCGGCATGGACCTGAACGCGTTCTGGGCCTGGTCGAGAGGTCGGCTGCGGAGACCTCCGGCCAGGACGAGAGGCTGGAGTGGCTTGTCGCCGCGCTGCCGTCGTCGCAGGCCGCGGAGTTCGCGCTGCGCCTTTCCGAGGTGCGGCGCCGGGTGGACACGTGGGCGCACTGGCACGCGGCTCATGTGATCTGCGGCGGGTGGTGCTCGGACGACGAGTTCTTCTACTTCCAGGCGTGGCTGGTGGGTCAGGGGCGGGCGGTGTTCGAGTCGGTGGTCTCGTCGCCGGACGCGCTGGCGGATCTGCCGCACGTCCGCAAGCTGGCGTCGCGTGGTGGCGTGCACGCGTGGGCGGATGCGGACTGGCCGGACTGGGAGGGTCTCGACTATGTGGCGGTCGAGGCGTTCGACGGTGATCTGGAGTCCGAGCTGGACTCACGCGGGCTGCAGGTCCTGGTGTCGCCGGAACCGGTCGGCGAGGCGTGGGACTTCGCGGATCCGGCGGAGGTCTCGGCGCGGATTCCGCGGCTGGGTGCGTTGTTCGGGAAGGTGGCGTGATGGACGTGCCCGTGGATGTGGTGCTGTGGCGGGCTCCCGGCCCGGCGTCCTCGGCGGAGGCGGCGGCGCGGTACGCGGAGCTGCGGGCGTCGCCGCTGGGGGCGTTCGATCCGGCGGTGGCGGCGTTCGTGCGTGAGCTGCGGCAGACCTCGCCTGATCCGGCGTCGCCGGTGTCGTGGAACGAGGCGCTGACGGTGGGATCGGACGCGGTGATCGTGCATGTGGTGTGGCCGGGTCGCCGGCAGGTGCTGGAGCTGGTGGCGTTGCTCGCGGCCCGGCACGGCCTGGTGTGTTACGAGCCGGCACGCCAGGTGGCGGTGTCCTGACGCGGCAACGCCTTTGTGTTTTCGGGCGTGGTGATCAGCCTGGCGTCCGTCTGCAGTGGCAACGGATGAGAGGAGACGGAGTCGACCAGTCCCAGCGCGACGTTGGACGATGGACACACCTCGAGCGGAACCGGCGCGGTCGCGACAAACCCGCGGGTGCGCGATCGTGAGCCGGAGTGATTTCCTGCGGGTGCGCGACCGACCGCTTTCTGGGGTGATCCACGATCACACGGCAGTCGCTGCCGTGGGCGGTCTGTCCTGCGGCGAGCCCGGTCAACACCGAGGGGCATGTCCGGATCACCGAGCCGTTCTCCGTGCGCAGCCGCGGTGAACGTGACCTCGGTGTGGCGGGTCCCCTGCGCTGCTTCCTCGGCGCAGAACTCGCAAGCCAATCCGGCTGAAGTCCTCGGCTCGCCGCAGGCAGTCCCGCACCGCACCCTCGTGCGCTGTGAACTGCTCGACGCCCTCGAACGGCCCGGCATGCGCCGACCACCTCGGTCCCGTGGTGGTCGGCGAGCCCGGTCCGTTTGATCACACGGCTGGGTCGGCCAGGTTCTACAGGTCAGCCCAGACGAAGTACTGGTTGCTGTCCGCTTCCAGCAGGCAGCCGGTCTTCCAGCCGTACGCCTGCTGGTAGTCGGCCGCCGTCCGGTAGCAGTCCTGCCGGCCTTCCTCGTTGCCGGGGAACGGCCCGTCGACGACTCGCCAGGTCAGGATGGACACGTCGTCGTTGCCGGCGGCGGACGCGGTGGCCGCCGTGCCCAGCGCCGTGAGCGCGGCGAGCGTGATCGCCGCAGCGGACACCATCTTCGCGAACTTCATGTCTCCCCCAGAGACTCGGCTGCTTGTTCGATCACGAACGCTACCGCCGCGACCACTTCGAGGTGATCAAGGTGATCACGCAGTTGCTCACGGTGAGGAGGGTGTGGAATTGACCGCGACAGCGGGCATGGGGCGCGGCTAGGTTCCGGGTCATGCCTGATGTTGTGCAGACGCGCCATGGCGCGACGGTCCTGATGTGCGCGCCGGACGGGCCGCCGATCGCCGACGAACAGTCCGCTGTGGACCTGATCGGCACGTTGTGGGGCAAGGACGTGCAGTGGCTGGTGTTGCCGGTGGCGCGGTTGACCGAGGACTTCTTCTGGTTGCGCACGCGAGTGGCGGGTGCGGTGGTGCAGAAGCTGCAGCAGTACGGGTATCGGCTCGTGGTGGTCGGGGACATCTCCGCGCACGTGGCGGAGAGCACGGCACTGCGGGACTTCGTGCACGAGTCGAACAAGGGGCGGCAGCTGTGGTTCGTCTCGGATGAGGCGGAGCTGGACGCGCGGCTGAGCGCTGCGGCCTGACCAGAACGCGCTATTGCCAGCAAGTTGCAGTAGGTAGGCTCGCGGGCATGACGATCCTGCGTTCCCTGTCGAACCACTCGGGCCCGCGCCGGTCCCCGCACGAGGTTCTGCGTCGTCTCGCCGAGCGGATCGGACCGGACGTCGAGCCCGGCGGCCCGGTGCGGGAGCTGGAGGAACGGGTCGCGGACCTGCTGGGCAAGCAGAAGGCGTTGTTCTTCCCGTCGGGGACGATGGCGCAGCAGACGGCGCTGCGGGTGCACGCGGAGCGGACGGGGCGGCACGCGTTCGCGGGGCATCCGCAGACGCATCTGCACGTATGGGAGAACCAGGGTTACAGCGCGGTGCACGGCCTGCGGTTCCATCCGGCCGGCGATCGCAACGAGTTGCTCGGCCTCGACGACCTCAAGGCTGTACATGAACCGCTCGCGGCGGTCGTGATCGAGCTGCCGCAGCGCGACATCGGCGGGCAGTTGCCGGAGTTCGAGGACCTCGCGGCGCAGACCCGGTGGGCCAGGGAGAACGGCGCGGCGGCGCATTGTGACGGCGCGCGGATCTGGGAGGCGCAGACCGGTTACGACGCGACGCTTCCCGAGATCGCGGCGTTGTTCGACACGGTCTACGTGTCGCTCTACAAAGGACTCGAAGGCACGAGGGGTGCGGTGCTGGCCGGGGACGAGGCGGTGATCGGGCACGCGGCGGTGTGGCGGCGCCGGCTGGGCGGGGCGATCGTGGACGCGTGGCCGTTGGCGGCGATCGCGTTGATGGGCATGGACGAGACGCTGCCGCGGATGGCGGAGTTCCGGCGGCATGCCCAGGCTCTGGCGGAGGCGATCAACGCCGACGGGTTCGCGCACACGGTTCCGGAGGTGCCGCGGACTCCCGTGTTCCACGTCCATCTGCCGATGGGGCGGCACGACGCGCAGCGGGCCGCGCGGAGGCTGGCGGAGGACACCGGGATCAAGCTGTTCCTGTACGCGCGGTCGAACCCGGATCCGCGCCGGTGCAGTTTCGAGGTCAGCGTGGGGATCAGCGCGCTGGAGTTCACGCCGCGCGAGGTGGCGGAGTTGGTCAGAGGGCTGCCGTCACGGAGGTGAGCGCGGTGGGCTACCCGTTCGGACCTGCGGATTTGTGACCCAGCTCTCAGTTTGGGCGGTTAACTCTAAACAAGATCCCCTCCGGTAGAGCCGCACCATTCGGAGCAGCCCGCTAGGCCGTCGGCACGGTCGAACCCGAACGTTTCCGTTGTGTTTCCACGCTGGTTGAGCTGCTCTTTTGTTCCACCATCCGGGCAAAAACCGCTCTCCTGACCAGCGCAGCTGCCCAATTCGTGAAGCAATCTCGGATTCTGGGAGTGGCTCGTCCCATGCACCCAGAGCAATACGATCACCACGCCCGGTCATCGAGACGAAGGTCGGGCTGTTCCACGGTGGTCGACCCGGCACCCCTGTAACGCCGGAGCGATCGCTCCCTGCACCGGAACAAGGAGCGTTCCATGAAACGCAAAACCCTGGGCATCACCACCGCCCTGATGTCCGCGGCGGCCCTGGCCTCCGCGGGCACGCTCGGCGCCAACGCGGCGCCGCAGCCGGTGAACCCGTTGCTGGCCAAGCAGGAAGCACTGCACGCGGCGGCCGAGCAGGCGGGGATGATCTCCTCCGCCCTCGGTCTGTCCGGCGGCGAGCGGCTCGTCCCGCGCGACGTCGTGCGCGACGCCGACGGCACGCACCACCTCCGGTTCGACCGGACGCTCAACGGCCTCAAGGTCATCGGCGGCGACGTGGTCGTCGTGCAGAAGGCAGGCCAGGTCACCGGGGTCACGAAGGCGACAGAGGCCTCCCTCGCCGGCCTCGACACCGCAGCGCCCGCCGCCGCCCGTTCCGATGCGAAGCTCGTGGTGTTCGCTCTCGACCACGCGCCCGTGCTGGCGTGGGAGTCGGTCACGCGCAGCGTGAAGGAGGACCAGACGCCGAGCGAGCTGCACACCTTCACCGACGCCAAGACCGGTGAGACGCTGCTGGCTTACGACGACATCCACGTCGCGGAGGGCACCGGCCAGTCCACCTACACCGGCACGGTGTCGCTGAACACGACCCAGTCGGGCAGCACGTTCCAGCTCAAGGACCCGGCGCGCGGCAACCAGGCCGTGAACAACCTCAACAACGGCTCCGGCACCGGCACGTTGTTCACCGACACCGACAACAAGTGGGGCAACGGCACCTACACCGACAAGGCCACCGCGGGCGTCGACGCCGCCTACGGCGCCGCCGAGACGTGGGACTACTACAAGAACGTCCACGGCCGCAACGGCATCAAGAACAACGGCGTGGGCGCGCTGAGCAAGGTCCACTACGGCAACAACTACGTCAACGCCTTCTGGTCGGACTCCTGCTTCTGCATGACCTACGGCGACGGCGCGCAGAACCAGAACCCGCTGACGTCGATCGACGTCGCGGCGCACGAGATGTCGCACGGCGTCACCTCCGCGACCGCCGGCCTGGTCTACTCCGGCGAGTCCGGCGGCCTCAACGAGGCCACCAGCGACATCTTCGGCTCCACCACGGAGTTCTACGCCGCCAACAGCTCCGACGTCGGTGACTACCTGATCGGCGAGAAGATCAACATTCGGGGCGACGGCAAGCCGTTGCGCTACATGGACAAGCCCTCCAAGGACGGCCGCAGCCTCGACTACTGGTCCTCCAGCGCCGGCAGCGTCGACGTGCACTACTCCTCGGGCATCGCCAACCACTTCTTCTACCTGCTGTCCGAGGGCAGCGGCCAGAAGACGATCAACGGCGTCACCTACGACTCCCCCACCGTCGACAACCAGCCCGTCACCGGCATCGGCCGCGCCAAGGCCGAGAAGATCTGGTACCGCGCGCTGACCACGAAGTTCACCTCCAGCACCAAGTATGCCGCCGCCCGCACCGGCACCCTGGCCGCCGCGGCCGACCTCTACGGCGCCTCGTCTCCGGAGTACGCGGCGGTCGACCGTGCCTGGGCCGCGGTGAACGTCAAGTAAGGACCCGCCACAGAGAAGACCGGGGTCCGGACCGCACCCCTGCACGGTCCGGGCCCCGGCACGTGTCACGGCTCCAGATCAGTCGCGGCGAGAAACGACCCGTCCATGTAGAACGGCACGGACTGGTGCTCGTGCGCCACCAGCCACCGCCCCTCGCACCGCCGCAACCCCACGGTGATCCGCATCCACAACGAGAACCCCTCCGGATAACCGACCGGCACCGCCGCCATCCGCGCCAGCCCGTGCACGAACGCCACGTCACCGGACACCGCCACCACCAGGTCGCGGTGCTCGACCGTGATCGGCCCGGCGAACCCCGCCATCCACCCCGCGAGCGCCTCCGGATCACGCGCGTCCAGACCGGTGTTGCGCAGCGGCGGAGCCAGCGTGAACGTCACCGCGTCGGCGGCGAAACGCGCCACGATCCGCGCGGGATCCCGCAGCCGCATGCCGTCCTCGAGCTCGGTGAACAACGCCCGGATCTCCGCCTCGTCCCGCACCAGTGTGTGAGTCATCCGCAAACCTCCGTCGAATCGCCTGACACACCGGTGTCGAGACACGGCCCGCGGCCTCGACATGGCGGTGAGAAGATTTTTGGCGCCAGCGCGCCAGGAAGCGGAGGCCGGAAGTGAAGTACCTGATCCTGATCTACAGCAACCCGAAGTCGCGGGCCGCGTGGGAGAAGCTGACCGACGAGCAGCAGATGCAGTTCGGGCAGGCGCACTACGACCTCACCGACAAGCTGCGCGCGTCCGGCGAGCTGGTCGTCAGCGAAGGGCTCGCCGGGCCCGAGACCGGCAAGGGCGTGAGCATCAAGGACGGCGAGGTCGTGGTCACCGACGGACCGTTCGCCGAGGCCAAGGAGTACCTGGCCGGGTTCTACCTCGTCGAGGCCGACACCATCGACCAGGTCATCGCCCACGCGGCGACCCTGCCCGACGCGCACAACGACGGCATCGAGATCCGCCCCATCTTCGACATGAGCATGCTGGACCTGTGAGGACGACACCGCGGATCGAGGGCCTGCTGCGCGAACTCGCGCCGCAGGTCCTCGGCGTGCTGGTGCGCCGGCACGGCCAGTTCGACGTCTGCGAGGACGCCGTCCAGGAAGCGCTGCTCGGTGCCGCCCGGCAGTGGCCGGAGGAAGGTGTCCCGGACAACCCCAAGGGCTGGCTCATCACCGCGGCGAGCAGACGCTGGATCGAGCAGTACCGGTCGGACGTCGCACGACGTCAGCGCGAGGACAAGGTCGCCGCCCTCACGCCACCCCCACCCGACCCGGCACCCGCGCAGGACGACACGCTCACCATCCTCGCCCTGTGCTGCCACGAAAGCCTCACGACAGCCTCGCAGATCGCCCTCACCCTGCGCGCGGTCGGCGGCCTCACGACCGCGGAGATCGCACGGGCCTTCCTCGTACCGGAATCGGCCGTGGCACAACGGATCAGCCGCGCGAAGCAGAAGATCAAAGGCGCGAAGTTCCGGCCACCGAAAGACCTCACCGCCGTCCTGCACGTGCTCTACCTGATCTTCACCGAAGGCTCGACCGCGAGCTCCGGCGACGACCTCGTCCGGGTCGACCTCACAGCCGAGGCGATCCGGCTGACCCGGCAGCTGCACCGCAGAAGGCCCGACGACGGCGAGGTCACCGGGCTGCTCGCGTTGATGCTGCTCACCGACGCCCGCCGCCCCGCCCGCACCGACGACAACGGCGCACTCATCCCGCTGTCCGAACAAGACCGCGAGAAATGGGACACCGCCGCCATCACCGAGGGCACCGAACTCATCAGAACAGCCCTGCAGACCGCCAAAATCGGCCCCTACCAGCTACAAGCCGCCATCGCCGCAGTGCACGCCGACGCCAAGACCGCCGACGACACCGACTGGCACGAGATCCTCGGCCTCTACGAACTGCTCACCGTCACCGCACCCGGCCCGATGGTCGCCCTCAACCGCATCGTCGCCGTCGCCATGGTCCACGGCCCCCAGCAAGCCCTCGACGAACTGTCCACACTCGACCTCGACCACCACCGCGTCCACGCCGTGAAAGCACACCTCCTCGACCTGCGAGGAGACCACGACGCCGCAGCCCAGGAATACGAGAAAGCCGCGAAACTGACACTGAGCGTGCCGGAGCAGCGCTACCTCAGGTCCCGGTCGCGCCGCCCACGGTAGCGTCCGACGACGGCTCCTCCTGCGGCGGCGCCTTCGGCACCACACCCGACAGATCCCCACCGTTGTCGTTGACCCGCAACACGAACGGCCGCGTCTGCGTGTACTGCACCACCGACACCGAACACGGATCCACCACGATCCGCTGGAAACCGTCCAGATGCAGACCCAACGCATCCGCCAGAATCGCCTTGATCACATCACCGTGCGAGCACAACACCCACACCGCACCCGGCCCGTGCTCCTCGGTGATCCGGGCATCGTGCGCCCGCACCGCCGCGACAGCACGCGCCTGCACGAACGCCAACCCCTCACCGTCGGGGAAGATCGCCGCCGACGGATGCTGCTGCACCACCGACCACAACGGCTCGTTCAGCAGATCCTTCAACGCCTTGCCGGTCCACGCCCCGTAGTCCACTTCGGACACATCCGGCTCCGCGACCGCCTCCAGCGCACGATCCGCCAGCAACGGCGCCAGCGTCTCCTCACACCGCTGCAGAGGAGACGACACCACCGCGCTGACCGGAACGTCCTTCAACCGATCGACGAGTGCCGCGGCCTGCGCCCGCCCCCGTTCGTCCAAACCGACACCCAACGACCGGCCGGCGAGCACACCGGACCCGTTGGCGGTCGAACGAGCATGTCGAAGCAGGATCACCGTGGCCACGGCACCCACCTTAGATCGGCTGCAGCAACCCCATCGACAGCAGCCCCATCAGCACGAGACCCAGCATCAGCCGGTACCACACGAAAGCCGAGTACGAGTGCTTGGAGACGTACTTCAACAACCACGCGATCGTGGCATACCCCACCACGAACGAGATCAGCGTCGCCACGATCATCTGCGGAACCGACGCCTGCACACCCTCACCCGAGCGCTCCAGCACGTCCGGAATGGAGAACAACCCCGCACCGAACACCGCCGGAATCGCCAGCAGGAACGAGTACCGCGCCGCCGCCTCCCGCGTCAGCCCCAGGAACAAACCCGCCGTCAACGTGCCACCCGAACGCGACACGCCCGGGATGAGCGCCAGCGCCTGCGCCAGCCCCATCCCGATCGCGTCCTTCATCCGCAGCTCGTCACGCTGGTGCTTCGCCAGCTGGTCGGCCAGACCCAGCAGCAGACCGAACACCACCAGCATCGTCGCCGTGATCCACAGGTTCCGCGCCGACGTCCGGATCTCGTCCTTCAGCAGATAGCCGAGAACCGAGATCGGCACGGAACCGATGATCACGTACCAGGCGAGCCTGTAGTCCTTCTCCTGCCGCGCGGCAGAGGAGAACAAGCCACGGAACCAGGCGGCGACGAACCGCCCGATGTCCTTGGCGAAGTAGATCAGCACCGCCACCTCGGTACCCAGCTGGATCACCGCGGTGAACGAAGCGCCCGCGTCGTTACCGAAGAACAGCGTCGACGTGATGCGCAGGTGCGCACTGCTGGAAATCGGCAGGAATTCCGTCAGTCCTTGGACCAGTCCGAGGACCAGAGCCTGCAACCAGCTCAACTACCCACTCCTGCCAGATCCAGAGCCTCGGCCGCGGTGCGAAGGCCCGCGATCCCCTGCTCCAGATCTTGCAGCATCGGCGAAACGGACAGCGTGGTGACCCCCGCGGCGGCGAGAGCCTTCATCTTGTCTGCTATGCGCTCCTTCGGCCCCAGCAGCGACGTCGCGTCCAGGAACTCCAGCGGAATCGCCGCCATCGCACCGGCGTAGTCACGAGCCAGGTACTTCTCCTGGATCTCCTCGGCCTGAGCCGGGAAACCCATGCGCACCATCAGGTTGTTGTAGAAGTTCTGCTTACGGCTGCCCATACCGCCCACGTACAGCGCCGTGTACGCACGAACCGGGTCAGCACACGCCTTCCAGTCCTCACCCACGATCAACGGCACCGTCGGAACGACGTCGAAGCCGTCCATCGTCTTCCCGGCCTTCTCCCGACCGGCCCTCACACTCGCCAGCGACTCGGCCGAGTACTCCGGCGAGAAGAAGATCGCCAGCCAGCCGTCCGCGATCTCACCCGTGAGCTCCAGGTTCTTCGGACCCACCGAAGCGAGGTAGATCGGGATCTGCTCCCGCACCGGGTGCACCGTCAGCTGCAACGCCTTGCCGGGACCGTCCGGCAACGGCAGCGTGTAGTGCTCACCCTCGTACCGCAGCTTCTCGCGGGAGAGAGCCTTCCGCACGATCTCCACGTACTCACGCGTCCGAGCCAGCGGCTTGTCGAACCGCACACCGTGCCAGCCCTCCGACACCTGCGGACCCGACACACCCAGGCCCATCCGGAACCGGCCACCCGACAACGTGTCCAGCGTCGCCGCCGTCATCGCCGCCATCGCCGGCGTCCGCGCCGGAATCTGGAAGATCGCGCTACCGACGTCGATGCGTTCGGTCTGCGCGGCCACCCACGCGAGCACCGTCGGCGCGTCAGAGCCGTAGGCCTCCGCGGCCCACACCACCGAAAAGCCGAGGCGGTCAGCCTCTTTGGCCAGCTCAAGGTTCGCGGCGTCGTTGCCGGCGCCCCAGTATCCGAGGTTCAGTCCGAGCTTCACGAGCCGAGACCCTACCGGTCAGTAACACCGATTGCCAGGCTCAGCCGATGATCACCCCTTAGCATCGCGCACGTGGAACAGCGATACCTCGGCCGCAGCGGCCTCCGCGTCTCCAGGACGGCACTGGGCACGATGACGTGGGGCCGCGACACCGACGCGGACGAGGCCGCCACCCAGCTCATGGCCTTCGCCGACGCCGGCGGCACCCTCATCGACACCGCCGACGTCTACACCGACGGCGAAGCCGAACGCATCCTCGGCACCCTCCTCGGCGAAGTCGTCCCCCGCGACGAACTCGTCATCGCCACCAAAGCCGTCGCCCGCCGCACCGAAGGCCCCTTCGGCGGCGGCGCCTCCCGCGGCGCCCTGCTCACCGCACTCGACGGCTCCCTGCGCCGCATCGGCGTCGACCACATCGACCTCTGGCAACTGCACGCCTGGGACACCGGCGTCCCCATCGAGGAAACCCTCTCCGCCCTCGACCACGCCATCACCTCCGGCAAGGCCCGCTACGTCGGCGTCTCCAACTACAGCGGATGGCAGCTCGCCACCGCCGCCCTGACGCCGTCCGCGTTCCCGCTGATCTCCACCCAGGTCGAGTACTCCCTGCTGGAACGCGGCATCGAACGAGAAGTCGCCCCGGCAGCACTGCACCACGGGATCGGACTCCTGCCGTGGGCACCCCTCGGGCGCGGCGTATTGACCGGCAAATACCGCAACGGCACCCCACCGGACTCCCGCGGCGCCTCCCCGCACTTCGCGGGCTACGTCGAGCAGCACCGCAACGAACGCGCCGCCCGCATCGTGCAGGCCGTCGCCACCGCCGCGGAAGGGCTCGGGACCTCGCCGTTGTGCGTCGCCCTGGCGTGGGTGCGCGACCGGCCCGGCGTCGTCGCACCCGTGGTGGGAGCACGCGACACGAACCAGCTGATCGCCTCGCTGGAGACCGAGCAGCTGACCTTGCCACCGGCCATCCGGGCCGCGTTGGACGACGTCAGCGCGATCGAGCTCGGCTACCCCGAGCGCCCGATGCCCTGATTTCCTGGTTGTTTGGAGGACCTACGTTCGGCGGTGGTCGTGATAAGTGATGAGGCTTGAATTTAGTCAACACTGAAGCTATAGAGTTAAGTACACAAGGCGGCCAAACGGGGTTTCACCCCACCCCTTGCGTGACCTCCGACCGAACGTCGTGGATGCTGGTAGACCACGACGTATCTCAGGAGGACCCGATCTTGCGCCGGCTCGCTGCTCTGCTCTTGACCACCGCCGCGCTGACAGCGTGCGGACAGAGCGAGGGGTCGTCCGATCCACTGCAGATCGCGGCAACGCTCGAGGCCGCCAAACCGGCCCACTCCCCCGCCCAGAACGGCACGCTCCCCGGCGAGGTCACGCCCGGCGGATCGTTCACCGAGGGCGACACCACGCTGAAGTTCCAGGTCAACGGCCGCAACGTCGAGCTCGACCGGCTGCGCAGCGCGGTGTTCGAGATGACCACCGACGACAAGGGCGCGCAGGTCAGGGGCACGGGCCTGAGGGCGGGCGACGGCGCCACCAACGGTGTCACCGACCGCTACGGCCGCCTGCTCGTCGTCGACACTCGCGGCGGGGAGTTCATCGCGTTCTCCGTCAACCCGCTGATCATGCGCCAGCGCTACCCCGTCCCCGGCGGCCCGTACGGCATCGCCTACGACGCCAAGCGCGACATCGCGTGGATCACGCTCACCGAGCGCAACGAGGTCGTCGGACTCAACGTCGCCGGTGGCGAACCGACCGAGAAGCACCGGTTCCCCACCGTGCGTCAGCCCAACACGGTCAGTGTCGACCAGGAGACCGGACGAGTCACGGTCACGTCCGGCGACAACGGAGGGATACAGGTGATCTCGCCATGAACGAAGGGGTGATCGACGGGGACTGGGAGTACCGGCCGCTGCGTCTGCCGCCCGGCATCTCCCGCCGCACCGCGACCACGCAGCTGGCCATCCACGCCGAGTTCGCGGGCTGGGAACTGTCCCGCACGCTGCTCTACGGCGACGGCTCCCGCAAAGTCTGGCTCCGTCGCAAGCGCCAGCCCTCGCTGCTGCCAGGCCTGATCACCTGACCAAAGGCAAATCGGCGCTATCCCCGGCGTTCAGCCGAGGATAGCCGTCCCGGCTTGTGTGGTCCGTGCGGCAGGTCGTTGTGCGGGACGGCGCTGGTTCTCGACGTACTGCCTGATGATGGCCAGTGGTGCGCGGGCGCAGGACGCAGCGAAGTCGGACGGCGACCACAGGTGGTCGCGGTGGGTGCGGACGCGGTACTGCTGTCGCAGGCGCCTCGACGAGACGTTTTTGAGGCTGTTCGCGAGCCGGGACACAGCGACCTGTGGCGGGTACACGACCAGCAGGTGCACGTGATCGTCTTCGCCGTTGCACTCAGTGAGACTGGTGCCGAAGTCCGTGCAGACCTCGCCGATCACCTCGCACAGGAATTCGTGGTGATCGCCAGGGAGGACGTTCCGCCGGTACTTCGTCACGAAGACCACATGAACGAGCAAGCCGAAACCACAGTGCCTGCCACGGTCCTGTAGTCCTGTCCGTCACCCGTAGGCCACCTTGCTACGGTGATCGTTGTGCTGGTCCGCTACCGCTACCGGATCGAACCCACAACGGTTCAACGGCAGTGGATGGCGCGCACGTTCGGCTGTGCGCGGGTGGTGTTCAACGACGCGATCCGCTGCCGGGACGAGGCATATCATGCTGGGGAGAGGATTTCCCCGACCGAGGTTCAGCGCCGCGTGATCACCCAGGCGAAGGCGGCCGCGCCGAGAGCGTGGTTGTCCGAGGTCGCATCAGTGGCGTTGGTGCAGTCCGTACAGGACGCGCACCGGGCGCACCGCAACTGGCTCGGCTCGATGACCAAGCGCCGCAAAGGCCGCACGGTCGGCAAGCCTCGGTTCAAGTCCCGAAAGGACACCCGGCAGTCGTTCCGGCTCACCCGCAACGGGTTCAGCCTGCGCCCGGACGGACGCCTGTACCTGGCGAAGATCGGCGACGTGAAGGTTCGCTGGTCAAGGGAATTGCCATCGGAACCGTCCTCGGTGACGATCATCCGGGAACCGGACGGCCACTACTACGCGTCGTTCGTGGTGGAGGTCGAGCCAGCACCGCTGCCCGTCGTGGAGCAGGAAGCGGGGATCGACCTCGGGATCACCCGGCTGGCGACGGTCGCGACCTCGACCGGCACCCGCACGGACATTGCGAACCCGAAACACCTGGCGGCCAAACTGCGGAAGCTGCGCAGCCTGGAGCGGCAGAAAGCCCGACGTGTCAAAGGCAGCGCGAACCGGGCCAAGACCCGGCGCAAGGTCGCCGTGCAGCACGGCAAGCTCACGCGTGCACGGCGGGACTACCACCACAAGCAGGCCCTCAACCTGGTCCGCGACAACCAAGCGGTCTACATCGAGGACCTGAACATCACGGGCATGGTCCGCAACAGGCGCCTCGCGCGGGTCATCCACGACGCCGGGTGGGGCCAGCTCGTACGGCTGGTCGAGCAGAAAGCCGGACGACACGGCCGCACCGTGCACAAGGTGTCGCGGTGGCTGCCGTCCAGCAAGACGTGCTCAGCATGCGGGCACCTCGTGGACGCCATGCCGCTGAACATCCGGGCATGGGCATGTCCGCAGTGTGCGGTCGTGAACGACCGGGACTACAACGCCGCGGTCAACATCCTCGCCGCCGGGCAGGCGGAGAGGCAAACGCCTGTGGAGCTCACGTAAGTCCTCCCTCCGGGGAGGCCGCGGGTGATGAAGCAGGAACCACCCCAGACGCGGCCTAGCCACGCGGGAATCCCCCGGCGTTCACGCAGGGGAGGATGTCAAAACAGCTTCGCCGAACGCGAACGGACTCGCCTCGCACTCGGCGATGAAGTCCGCCGGAAAGCCCCGTTCGAACGGGGCCGCCGCTTCCAGGCGCGCGACCGCTTCCGGCGGCAGCACCACCTCGCGCAGACAGTCCGTCAGCTGCTTCGGCGTCCGCGCCCCGACCAACGGCAACACACCGTCGCGCCGTACCCACGCCAACGCCACCTGAGCAGGCGACGCGCCCAACTCGTCCGCGACGGCACGCACAGCCAGCGCCGCACGCTCCTCCCGTGCGGTGAGCTGCCCCGCCCGCTGCGTGCCACCGGACAACTTCCCCGCCGCCAGCGGCGCCCACGCCGCCACGCTCACCCCCAGCGCGTCCGCCATCGGCAGCAACTCCCGCTCGACGTCACGCCGCAGCAGGTTGTACGGCACCTGCAACCCCGAGAACGGCGTCCAGTCCCGCCACTCGGCCAAGGTGTTCGCCCGCGCCACGAACCACGCCGGCGCGTCCGACACCCCGACGTAGAGCACCTTCCCCGCCCGCACCACGTCGTCCAGCGCCCGCATCGTCTCCTCGACCGGCGTGTGGCGGTCCCACAGGTGCACCCACAGCACGTCGACGTAGTCCGTGCGCAACCGCCGCAGACTCCGCTCCAACGACAGCACCAGGTTCTTGCGGTGGTTCCCACCCGCGTTCGGGTCCCGCACATCTCGTGACAGCGTGTACTTCGTCGCCACCACGAACCGGTCCCGGCGCCGCATCACCGCACCGAGAACCTCCTCGCTCTCCCCGTAGGCCGAAGCCGTGTCCAGGAAGTTGCCACCGGCGTCCGCGTACACGTCGAGCACACGCCGCGCCTCCTCCTCCGAGCGCAACGTCATGGTGCCCAGCAACAACTCCGAGACACGCAAGCCGGTCCGGCCGAACAGTCGGTATCGCATGATCCACAGCATCACCCGGCGACCGAAGCCGAGGGAGACCCGTTCAGGGTCCCCCTAAACTCCGCGATCATGGCCGACAACGCACTGGGCCGCTTCCTGCGCGCCCGCCGCGAAGCCACCCCACCACCACACCCCGCGGGCCGCCGCCGCACCCCCGGACTGCGCCGCGGCGAACTCGCCGACCGCGCCGGCATCAGCGTCGAGTACCTCACCCGCCTCGAACGCGGCACCGACCGTTCCCCCTCCGGCCAGGTCCTCGGCTCCCTTGCCGACGCGCTCACCCTCTCCGCCGACGAACGCGTCCACCTGTACCGCCTGATCAAGGCGGATCACACGTGCGCGCCACCCGCTCCGCCGCCACCTCGGCCGACCGTCCTCGCGACGCTCGCGGCCCTCGATCCCACCCCGGCCTGCCTGCTCTCCCCCTCGCTCGACGTGGTCGCGAGCAACGACGCCTTCACCGCCATCGCCGGCCTGGGTGACGAACGAAACCTCGTCCGGTTCGCGTTCAGCCCGGCCGCCCGAGCCCACTACCCGGACTGGAACTCGATCGCCGACCACCGCGCCGCCGCCCTGCGGGCCGCCGCGGACCTCGGTGACCACACCGCCGCCGCGCTCGCCTTCGAGCTCTCGATCACGGCCGGCGCCGCGTTCACCGACCGGTACGACGCGGCCGCTTCCCTGCCGCCAGCGACCGGAGTCGAGTGCTGGGGCGGTCGTGTCCTGGCTTTTGAGACTCTCCCCGTGTCTGGTGAAGCCGAGTACCGATTGGTGATTTATTTCAGTCAACACTGAAGCCATCGTGAGTAACGAGCTGAATGCGGATGGAAGAATCTTCGTCGTCCTCGCCCGGAGAAACCGCTCAACCCGTTCGCCGGGCCTGTCGAACAGTTCGCCTTCGACCTGCACGAGCTCCACGTGAAGGCCGGCTCCCCCGGCTACCGTGAACTGGGCAAACTCAGTCACTACTCCCCCAGCACCTTCGCGGACACCGCCCGCGTTCGTTCGACTACGACGCCGCACCTGTCCACTCGTCATTGGGACCGCGACTTCCCCTGCGTCGAGCCGAGGCCGCTTTGCTGAACAACACCCCGCCTCCTCCCTGTCGACCCACTTTGTAGTGCGAAAACGTTGTGCGGTGTCGATGTCTGGGCGTCGTACGACAACGTCTGCCCAGCTGCGGTGGGCGACCAGGAGAAGGTGACTCTTCAGTCAACACTGAAGCAATAAAATGCACCTAACTGGTTGCAGATGTGATCAGATTCCTTGTCATGGAGCTCGTGCCGCATGAAGTCGGGGTCGCTCACAGCGCACTGCCGCACGACGAAACGTCCACCCGAGCCCTGCTCGCCGAAGCCGCGGCGCAGGGCCTGCACACAGTTGTCGTCACAGCCGAGGAGGGTGACGAACGCGCCATAGCCGTCCTGCGCGAACTACGCGCGGAATGGCACACCGAAGGCGGTCAGATCACCGCCCAGCTCGACACCGACGCCCAGGGCCAGCTCGCGCACCTGTGGAGCCTGTCGGAAGAGGGCAGAGCCGCCTGGCTCGCCACGTTCCCCCGCCACGACGACCCGAACTGGTGGATGCACCGCCTGCTGGTGCTCAACCACCACCCAGAATGGGCACCACTGAAGGACTGGCTCGTCGACGAGCACGTCCGGCTCTTCGGCCGCCCACCCGGCCGCGCCCGCCGCTCGCCCGTCTAGGGCAGGCTCAGGGGTTTCCCCCGCCGCAGCCGCCGGAACAAGGACATGGGGTCGCCGTCCTGGGCGACCCCATGAGCGCGCACGACCGCGTACGTCAGCACGCACCCACCGCGATCATGTCCCTACCGCGGCAGGCGACTGAAGTCCGGCTGGCGCAGCCGCTGGATCCACGGGACAGGAGCCTCCCGTGGCGTGTCGCTGTCCGGCTGGATCGCCGCGATCGTCAGCACCGGCAGCCTGGGCACGCCGACCGCGATCACGTCCTCGTGCACGCCTGCGATCCACATGGTGCCCGTGTCGGCGATGTTCGCGATGACATGCAGGTTCGGGTCGACGAACTGGACGAGCGCGAGCCGGCCGCCCTCCATCGTCGCGAGGCCGGCCACGAGTGCGCCCGGCTGCCACGGGAACAGGGTGATCGGCACCGGGATCCAGCGCCGCGCGGCGTGCATCGCCTTGACCGCGTCGCGGTACCAGCGGCTCAGCTCGATCAGCGACGGCAGCATGAGCAGGGAGAGGACCACGACCACCCCACCGACGACGAGCCCGGCGGGGGCGATCGGCCACAGGCTCATCAGCACGATCACCGCGCCGATCCCCGCCGGAATCGTGGTGCCCAACGTCGCGCGCGTACCCGCCACCAGGCCGGAGAAGGCCTTGCGCACCGCCGGATCGTCCAGCGGACGCCCGATCTCGTGCGGTTCCTCCGGTTCCCGGTCCACGAACTCCGCGGGCCGCGCCACGGTGACGTTCTCCATCTCGGCGAGGCCCGCGATCCGTATGACCGCCTTGCCCTTCTCGTCAGGACCGCAGACGAAGACCTCGCCGCGGTGGCGCAGGACGTCACGCAGCTCGCTGCTCGGAAAACTCTCGAGGACGACACTGTCGAGCATGCGAACGTACGTGGGGTACTTGTCGTCGGGGTGGTCCACCACGGTCACCGGGCATCGCCGCCACGGCTCGTCCAGCAGTCCCCTGCGCACCGGCAGCGTCTGGATCCGGTGCATCACCGGCCCGATCGCGCCCACCAGCAAGAACAGCGACAACACCACGATCGCCGCGATGTTGCCGATCTCCATGGGCAGGAACAGGCAGCCGACGAGCCCGGCGAGCGCCGCCAGCGCGACGATCGACAGGGTGCGCCGCACGAGCCCCAGCTCCTGCAGGATGAGGCCGGTGGACCAGTCGTTGATCGCGGGCACGTCCGTCCGCGGTTCCAGGTACTGCAGCACCAGCCCCCCAGCTATGCCTTGGCGGCCACCTCACGAATCAGGTTGGCGAGTTCGTCCGGCCGTTCGAGGGGAAGCATATGTCCGGCATCGGCCAGAATGACCGATGTTCCGCCGAACTTCGCGGCGTCCGTCTCCGGCACGAGCCGGTCCTCGTCCCCCACGACGGCGACGACCGCCTTCTCCTTGGCCACGGTCAGCCCAGCCTCGCGGTCGTACCGGTCGACCGCGGGCCGGAACAGCGCGACGGTCTCCGGCCACTGCCCCCACACCATGTCCGCGGTCAGCTCGACGTCGGAATCCGCGGGCTGGTCCCCGAAGAGCCACCACCGCAGCCCCGCGGTCTTGGTCGGCTCGATCTTCTCCCGCACGGCCCGCACGATCGGCCCGAACGCCCGCTCCAGCTCCCTGACGAGCTTCCCGACCGCTTTCGGCCACGCGAGCGACGTCTCACTGCGCCCGCTCGCCGCCGTGGACACGAACACGTTGCCCAGCACCCGCTGCCGGAAGAGCCGCGGGCGGCGCTCGGCCATCGCCAGCGCCGCCATGCCGCCCATCGAATGCCCGGCGACCACGACCTGGCCCTGCGGCACCGCGCGCTCGATCAGCTCGCCCAGGTCGTCGCCGAGCTGCTCGATCGTCGCGGTCTCCTTGGTGGCGGCCGCCGACCTGCCGTGCCCGCGGTGGTCGTAGGCGATGACCTGGAAGTCCTGGCTCAGCGCTGCCACCACCTTGTGCCAGCTGCGGTGGTCGAGCGCGTAGCCGTGTGCCAGCACGACCGTCACCGGTGCCTCGGGGTCTCCCGCGCGCACCACGTTGAGCTCGGTCCCGTCCTCCAGCCGCACCATCGGATTCCTTTCGCCGTGTCGTCTGTTCGTCCTAACGAGACAACACGGCGAAAGGACACGGTCTAGGCCCGTCCGAGAACGACATCGGGCGGGAGCTGGCCGCCACCCACGCCCGGCACGCCGCGGAACTTGTAGGCGGAGGCCTGCCCGCCCGGCTGGATGATCCAGGCCTCCCCCGGCGCTCCTTCCGCGAGCACCGACTGCACGGCCTCCGCGATGTCGTCCGGCGTCAGCAGCGGGAACTCGACGGCGTCGAACTCCTCTTTCGCGGCACCGAGCAGCAACGTGTCCACGAAGCCGGGGCACAACGCGGTGACCACGATTCCCTCGTCGGCCAACGCCTTGCCCGCCGCCCGCGCGTAGCCGACGACCGCGTGCTTCGTCAGCGTGTACAACGGATCCGCCGGCATCGCGGCGAGTCCGGCCAGCGACGCGGTGATCACGATCTTGCCGCCGCCCTGGCGCCGCAACGCGGGCACCGCGGCGCAGAGCCCGTACACGACGTGGTCGACGTTGACACCGACCAGCTTGCGGTAACGCTCGACGTCCAGCGCGTCGTCCACACCGGCCTGCCCGCCGCCGACACCGGCGTTGAGGTGCACGACGTCGAGCCGTCCGAGCTCCTTCTCGACCTGCTCGACGACCGAGGGCATCACCGCGGGATCGGTGACGTCGCCGGCGATCGCGAGCCCGCCGACCGAGGACGCGACGCGCTGCGCCCCGGCCGCGTCCAGGTCCACCACCGCCACCTGGGCGCCGAGCTTCGCGAGGCGTCGCACGACGGCGGCGCCGATCCCGCCCGCACCGCCGGTGACCAACGCGACCTGACCGGTCAAGTCCACAGTGGACAAAACACTCTCCTCAGCTGTTGCGCAGGAATCGGTCGAGAACGCGGACGCCGAACTTGAGCGCGTCCACCGGCACGCGCTCGTCCACGCCGTGGAAGAGCCCGGAGAAGTCGAGGTCCGGCGGGAGCCTCAGCGGGGCGAAGCCGAAGTTGCGGATTCCGAGCTGCTGGAACGACTTCGCGTCGGTGCCACCGGAGAGCATGTACGGCAGCACGCGGGCGCCGGGATCCTCGGCGATGATCGACGCCGTCATCGCGTCGACCAGGGCGCCGTCGAACGTCGTCTCCACCGGCGGCAGGCCGACCCACTCGCGTTCGACGTCCGGGCCGAGCAGCTCGGCGAGCTCGCGGTCGAACGCCTCCTCGCGGCCGGGCAGAATCCGGCAGTCGACGGTCGCCTCCGCCGTCGACGGGATCACGTTCGCCTTGTAGCCCGCGGACAGCATGGTCGGGTTCGCGGTGTCACGGATCGTCGCGCCGATCATCCGCGACAGGGCACCGAGCTTGCCGATCGAACCCTCGATGTCGTCGTCGGGGAAGTCCAGCCCGGTGATCTCGCTGACGCCGTCGAGGAACTCCCGCACCGACGGGCGGATGATCACGGGCCACTGGTGCTGGTCCAGCTTCGTGACGGCGGCGGCGAGCTTCGCGACCGCGTTGTCGCGGTGGATCATGCTGCCGTGGCCCGCGGTGCCCTTGACGCGCAGCTTGAGCCAGCGGATGCCCTTCTCGGCGGTCTCCACGAGGTAGGCCCGCACGTCGTCCTTCAGCGTGATCGAGAACCCGCCGACCTCGCTGATCGCCTCGGTGACGCCCTCGAACAGCTCCGGCCGGTTCTCCACCAGCCACTTCGCGCCGAAGAGACCACCGGCCTCCTCGTCGGCCAGGAAGGCGAACACGATGTCGCGCGGCGGCACCACGTTCTCCCGCTTGAAGTGGCGGGCCAGGGCCAGCGTCATGCCGACCATGTCCTTCATGTCGACCGCGCCGCGTCCCCACACGTACCCGTCCTGCACGGCACCGGAGAACGGGTGCACCGACCACTCGGAGGCATCGGCGGGCACGACGTCGAGGTGACCGTGCACCAGCAGCGCGCCGCGACCGGGATCCGCACCCTGCAGGCGCGCGATGACGTTGCCGCGGCCTTTCGCGCCCGACTCGACGTAGGTGGTCTCGTACCCGACCTCGGACAGCTTCTCCGCCACCCACTCGGCGGCCTTGCGCTCGCCCACCAGCGTCGCGGGATCACCCGTGTTGGTGGTGTCGATCCTGATCAACTCGCTGACCAGGGTCACCGCCTCGTCCTCAGCCAGTGCCAGTGCGTTCCCCAATGTGCTCACCCCGTCTTCCTACCACCTGCTCCTTCTTGGCCAACCAGTCAGAAGACGGACCACCCCGTGGACGTCGTGAATTGGTCCAGCGCGTCGACACCGGCGACCGAGTTGCCGCGGGCGTCCAGGGCGGGACTCCAGACGCAGATCGCGCACTTCCCGGGGACGACGGCGATGATCCCGCCTCCGACACCGCTCTTGCCGGGCAGGCCGACCCGGTAGGCGAACTGGCCGGCGGCGTCGTAGGTGCCGCAGGTGAGCATCACGGCGTTGACCCGCTTCGCGCCGCTCACACCCAGCAGGCGGGTTCCGTCGTTGCGGACGCCGTGCCGTGCGAGGAAGAGCGTCGACAACGCGAGATCAGCGCAGCTCATCGCGATCGAGCACTGCCGGACGTACTCGTGCAGCACGACGTCGACGGGGTTGCGGATGTTGCCGTAGGAGGCCATGAAGTGCGCGAGCGCGCGGTTGCGGTCGGAGTGGTCGAGCTCGGACTTCGCGACCTCGGGATCCACGTCCAGCGAGGCGTTGCCGCTCTCCTGCCGGAGGAAGTCGAGCAGCCGATCGGCGGCGCCGAAGCCGAGGTGATCGGTCACGACGAGCGCACCGGCGTTGATGAACGGGTTGCGCGGGATGCCCTGCTCGGTCTCCAGCTGGACCAGCGAGTTGAACGGCGATCCGGACGGCTCGCGGCCGACGCGGGACCAGACGTCGTCGTTGCGCGACAGGGCCAGAGCGAGCATGAACGCCTTGGAGATGCTCTGGACGGAGAACGGGGTGCGGTAGTCCCCCGCGCCGAAGACCTCGCCGTCGAGTGTGGCGACGGCGAGGCCGAAGGCGTGCGGGTCGATCCTGGCGAGAGCCGGGATGTAGTCGGCTACTGCGCCACCCGGCGTGACCTCGGCGGCAATGCGGTCCACCAGTTGCTGGAGCTCCATGCCGCCAATCCCATCACGGGATCAATCAAGCCACCGGGAAGGTGTGGAACGCGGTGTTCTGACCGGCCTTGACGGTGCACGGCACGGTGATCGTGCCGAGCCACGTCGGGGAGCCATCCGCCTGGCGCGGAGTCAGCTTGAGCGTCGCGTTGCCGAGCGAGATCGTGGCCGTGCCGACGTTGGCGAGCGTCATCGCCGGGAACGTGCCGGTCGCCGTCACCTGGAACGTGCCGCTGGACGGAACCGGCGTGCTCGGGACGGTCGACACCGACGTCAGCGTCTGGGTGGCGCTGCCGTTGGTCACGGGCACGTTGCTGGTCATCGTGCCGTCGACCGACTTCGCGCCGAGCCAGTTCAGCGTGGTGGTGGCGTCCTCCGACACCGTGCTCTTGACCGTGGTGTTGGACGCGGCGGTGGGCACGCCCACGGTCGCCGAGTCCGGCAGGTCCGCGGAGCTGACCGTGGTCGGCATGTCCTGCGCACCGATGATCGAGAAGTTGCAGGAGTAGGTGATGCTCAGTT
This sequence comes from Lentzea nigeriaca, assembly GCF_016907955.1. Classification (GTDB taxonomy): domain Bacteria; phylum Actinomycetota; class Actinomycetes; order Mycobacteriales; family Pseudonocardiaceae; genus Lentzea; species Lentzea nigeriaca. The sequence goes on from NZ_JAFBCX010000010.1 coordinate 286,847, forward strand.
CGGCGGTCGCCGCCGAACTGGTGCCGGCCGTCGCCACGCTCAGCGCTCCGACAGCCAGAACGCAGGCAGCGGCGCGTGCGAAAAGTCCGGTCTTCATCTGCAGGGACCTCCATCAGTACGACATTGAACTGCAAGAAGGCAGTGTTGCTTTACTCGCCAGTAAAGTAGTCACGAGCCATTCCGCAATGCAAGAGGAAACCTGCTTTTGTCACCCGCGTACGAATTGACTCAGAGCGATTTATCAGTCCCGATCCAATAAATAGTGCGCGCGCAGGGCCAGCTCGAGCGTGAACCGCTCCTCGGCGTCGTGCATTCGGTCGCCGAACAGTTCGTCCAATTGGTTCACGCGGTAGCGGACCGTCTGCGGATGCACCTGCAGCCGGGCGGCGACCTCGGGTGCGCCGCCGCGTGCCGAGAGCCAGACGAGCAATGTTTCGGCGAGCTTCGTGCGCTGCCGGTCGGTCAGCGGGGCCAGCGGCGCCAGCGCCCGTTCGGCCAGCTGCCGGGCCAGGAACTCGTCCGCCAGCACGGTCAGCTCCACCAGATGATCAGCGCAGTCGAGCAGGGGCCGGTCCGGCAGCACCTTCTCCTTGGCGAGCGTCAGCACCCGGCGGGCGCAGGCCAGCGACTTGCGCGCGTCGGCAGGCGCCACCGGCACCCCCACCGCGGCCCGCCAGCCAGGCAACGCCCTGCGGATCCACCGCGAGTCCGCCACCGGGTTCGGCACGAGCAGGTACGGCGTCGCGTCCTCGAAGTTGACCAGCACGTCAGGCGGCAGGTCGTCGGCCGGTGCGACAGACGGCTCAAGCGCCACCGCGCACAACCGGTCCGGCATCGGCCACGCCGCCGCCCGCGCCGCGTCGAGCACCGCCTGCCAGTTGCCCGCCGGATCACCGACCAGCAGCTCCATCAGCTTGCGCCGCTTGCGTTCCAGCGTCCCGGCCGCACTCGCCTGCGCGGCCGCGTACCCCTCGACCGACAGGCTGACGAGCTCGTCGATGTGGGCGATCATCGCCTCCCCCAGCACGGACATGAGGTGCAGCGACAGTTCCCGCCGCTCGGCGAACGCACACACGTGCCGCCACGCCACGCGTGCACCGATCCGGTACGCGGCCTGCAGGCTGTCCAGGCTGCGCCCGCACTTGAACTCCCACGCTCCGAGCTTGCGGTGGATGTCGTCGTGTGGATCATCGGCGGAATCCGGTTCGGCGATCCGGTCAACGAACTTCACCAGCGCTTGCCGAATACCGTCGATGACGTTGTCCCTGAACTGGCTGTATTCGGGAATAGATTTCTCGATCGCTTCGAAAATGCTCACCGCGACGGGTGCGACTTCCATTCGGAGCAACGGTGCCAGCTCCCGCGGGACCGATCTGCGCGGATCGTCCAGCTGAGTCATCCTCGCGAGTGTAGGAGAAAAACGAAACGCGGTCGTTCAGCCAACTGGACCAAATGGTTCACACGAAGAACAGCCGTGCGACGGCATCTCTTGCGACCAGAAACCCGGCGATGCCGAGAATCCACCCGGTCGTGCTCGCGCCCTTCTCCGCGAACCACGTGCTGATCCGGGTGAGGAACGGCTCGATCCGGCTCCTCAGTGCGAGCCTGCCACCGAGGAGCAGCACCGCCGGCACGATCATGACCAGGCAGTACCCGGCGAGCAGCAGCCCGATCTGCCCTCCGCTGAGATCGGCGGCGCTCATCATGCCGATCGCGCCGAGGTACGGCAGCATCGTCGCGAGCTCGACCACGCCCGCCAGCACCGCGATGCCCGCGAGCGCGGCGGCCGACCCGTTGGCGTTGATCCGGTTCTGCCACTTTTCAGTGTCGGACTTCTTCTTGCCGTCGAACCGAAAGCTGACGGCGAACAGGAACACGCCGATCACCAGCTGGATCCACGACGCCACCCGGCCGTCGAGATGATCGACCACCTGCGAGGCGCCGAGCACGATCAGCACGCCGACCGCGAAGTAGAAGACCGTGATCGTGCCGAGGTACACAGCGAACCCGCTGAGCCTCAGGCGCCCCGGCGTGAGCATCAGCCAGATCGGGATGAACAACGTCCCGATGCTCGTCGAGTCCAGCAGCGCCAGTCCCGCCAGTCCCGCCACCAGTCCCAGCGTCATCGGTTCCCCCAAGTTTTTAGCACGATCGTGATATTACAAGGTCGCGCAACCACCGAGCCGATCACGGCGTCATGTCGGTGATCACCGACCAGGGAGTTGAGGATGAAGCGCTGGATCTGGCCTGTCGTAGCCGTCGTGGCGGCGGCCGTGGGCGTCGTGGTGTGGCTGAGACCGAGCTCGGTGGACGTCACGCTGATCAGGGCGATCCACCCCGACGGCACGATCGAGTGGGTCGAGGCCGAGTACCGGAAAGCCCCGGAGAACAACTCCGCCGCCTACTCGCTCACCGAGTTCCCGCACGTGTCGAAGCTCGCGCAGGACGCGGAGTTCCGCACGGCGCAGGGCTGCGGGACGCTCCACGACATCAGCCTGGGCTGGGGAGGCCTCGGCACGGTCGCGTGCAGCCGGGAGGAGTTCCTGGCACTGGACGTCCCGCCGTACGCACCGCGCTTGACGTTCAACAGCGACGGGGAGATCACCGAGGTCGCGGGCCGCTACCACCCGTGAGCCCGGAAATTCACGCGCCTTCCGGACCCGGCCGTGCCACCGTCACCGCATGGAAGACGAGCTGGACGAGGTCGCCCGCACCGCGAACTTCTCGGGCGTGGTCAGGGTCGAGCGCGACGGGCAGGTGTTCGAGAAGGCGTACGGACTGGCTCATCGCGGCTACCGGATCGCGAACACGGTCGACACCAGGTTCGCGATCGCCAGCGGCTGCAAGGCTTTCACGGCACTCGCCGTGGTGAGCCTGATCGAGGACGGCACGCTGAGCCTCGACACGAAAGCCCGCGAACTGCTCGGCGACGACCTCCCGCTGGTCGACGACGAGGTCGCCGTCGGGCACCTGCTCGCGCACCGGTCCGGCATCGGCGACTACTTCGACGAAGAGGTCATCACCGACATCAACGCCTACGTGCTGCCGGTGCCCGTGCAGAACCTCCTCCACGTCGAGCAGTACCTGCCGATCCTCGACGGGTATCCGCAGAAGTTCCCGCCCGGCAGCGCGTTCGCGTACAACAACGGCGGCTACGTCGTGCTCGCCCTGATCGCGGAACGGGCGAGCGGCGTCGGGTACCACGACCTGGTGCGCCAACGGGTGTGCTCGCCGGCGGGCCTCGTGGACACCGACTTCCTGCGGTCGGATTCTCTCGGCGAACGCACGGCCGTCGGACACCTGCCGATCGACGGCGAGTGGCGTACCAACGTGTTCCACCTGCCGATCCGCGGCGGCGGTGACGGCGGGATCTACACCACGGCGGCCGACGTCAGCGCGTTGTGGCGGGCGTTCTTCGGCGGGCGGATCGTGTCGCAGAGGTGGGTCGCCGAGATGGTGAAGCCGCACAGCGAGGTGCCGGAGGACTCCCTGCGGTACGGACTCGGCTTCTGGCTGCACGGGTCGACCAGCGAGGTGCAGCTCGTCGGCTGGGACGCCGGGGTGTCGTTCAAGACGGTGCACGAGCCTGATTCGGGGATCACGCACACAGTGCTGGGCAACACCTCCGACGGGGTGTGGCCGGTGGCGCGGTTCCTGCGCGGCACTTCCCGCACGTGACGACGGGCATGACATCTGTCATGGGTTTCTGATGTGTCGTGACACTGCCTTCGAGTGCCATTTCCCGAGATCGTGGGCGTATGACGGCGATCGAGGTGCGGGGGCTGACGCGCCGGTACAGCGGGGGTTTCGAAGCTGTGCGGGGCGTCTCATTTGATGTGGAGCGGGGCGAGATGTTCGCTTTGCTCGGCACGAACGGTGCGGGGAAGACCTCGACCGTGGAGGTGGTGGAAGGGCTCTCACGTCCGGCCGCGGGCACGGTTTCGGTGCTGGGGCACGATCCGTTCCGGGAGCGCTCTCTGGTCCGGCCACGGGTGGGCGTGATGCTGCAGGAAGGCGGTTTCCCACCCGACCTCACCGTGACCGAGGCCACCAAGATGTGGGCAGGAACCCTGACTTCTCCCCGGCCGGTCGACGAGGCGTTGTCTCTCGTCGACCTGGCACATCGCGCTTCGGTGCGGGTGAAGCAGCTTTCGGGTGGTGAGCGGCGGCGGCTCGATCTGGCGCTGGCGTTGCTGGGCCGGCCCGAGGTGTTGTTCCTGGACGAGCCGACGACCGGACTCGATCCAGAAAGCCGGCGCAACACGTGGGAACTGATTCGTTCTTTGTTGCGCGAAGGGGTGACCGTGCTGCTGACGACGCATTACCTGGAGGAGGCGCAGGCGTTGGCCGACCGGCTGGCGATCATGCACCGCGGCCGGATCGTGGCCCAGGGAACGGTTTCCGAAGTCGTGGACGCGTATCCGGCTCGCATTTCGTTCGTGCCGCCCGCGGGGATTCCACTGCCCGTCGTGGTATCGGAGGACGGTTCCGGGCGGGTCACCGTGCGGACCAACAATCTGCAGCAGACGTTGCACGAGCTGCTTGCGTGGGCTCATGTCAACTCGGTGGAACTGTCCGGTTTGGACGCCCGGTCGGCGTCACTCGAGGAGGCGTTCCTGGCGATCGCGGAGGAGGCGGCGTGAAGGCCACGGCTGTCGGGCAGGCCGAACTGAAGTTGTTCTGGCGCAACCGCACGGCGCTGTTCAACTCACTCCTGCTGCCGTTGTTGCTCGTGCCGGCGCTGATGGCCGCGGACGCGGACGGTGTGCCGTTGATCGTGGGCCTGACCGGGTTCGTGCTGCTGATGGCGGTCTACTACAACCTCGTCACCACGTTCGTGGCACGGCGTGAAGAGCTTGTCCTGAAACGTCTTCGCGTCGGTGAGCTGACCGATCCCGAGATCCTGTTCGGCGCGTCCCTGCCGTCCGTGGTGGTGGCGTTGGGGCAGACGGCGTTGTTCGCGGTGGTCGTCGGGGTGACGACCGGCGTCGCACTGCCGGCGCGGCCGTGGTTCCTGGTCGCCGGTGTCGCCGGCGGCGTGATCGTCTTCGCGCTGCTGGCCGCGGCGTCCTCGGCGTTCACCCGCACCGTGGAGATGGCCCAGGTGACGTCACTGCCGATGCTCGTGGCGTGCGCGTTCGGGGCGGGCCTGTTCTTCCCGCTGTCGGTGCTGCCGGACGGCGTCGCCTCGGTCCTGCGCCTGCTGCCGTTGAGCCCGGTGCTCGACCTGCTGCGCGCGGGGTGGTCCGACGGCCCCGTGCTGCGCCCGTTGATCGTCCTGACGGTGTGGATCGTGCTCGGGATCTACGCTGTACGACGCTGGTTCCGCTGGGACCCTCGGAGGTGACCTTGCTCGGCTGGTGGCGGTCCCGTGGCAACGCGGCGCGGTTCGACCTGTTCGTCCGCGCCACGTTCTACGCGAGCTACCTGGTCCTGCCGCCGTTGCTGATCGTGGGCATGACCGAGGAGATCGGCACGGCCGCCCTCGCCGTGATCACGGCCGCGGTACTGGGCCACGTGGCGCTCAGCTTTCCCCTGGTCCACCAGGGCATCGAGCACCACCTCGGCCGAGTCCCGTTCCCCCGGCACCTGCTGGTGATCTTCCTGGCCTACACCGCCGTCGTGCTGATCAGCGGCGAACTGGCGTTCCCGAACCCGACCCCTGGCAAGCCGGACGGCCCGGCCGACGGCATCGCCCTCATCGTCCTGATCCTGACGGTCACGACCCTGTCCGCGGTGGTCCGCCCCCGATTCGTCCTCCTGGCCTGCCTGGTCGGCGGCGCCTATGTGGCGCTCACCGCCCCACCGGGCCGCGCGATCTTCACGTCCACGATGCTCCTGTTCGTGGCCTTCGCCTTCAGCACCACCCTGTGGATGCTGGGCCTGGTCTGGGAACTGGACCGCTCCCGCGAGATCCGCGCCAGCCTCGCCGTGGCCGAGGAACGCCTCCGCTTCGCCCGCGACCTGCACGACGTGGTGGGCCGCAACCTCTCCGCCGTGGCCCTGAAAGCAGACCTGGCAGCGCAGCTGGCCCGCCGAGGCCGCCCCACCGCCATCGACGAAATGCTGGAAGTCCGCCGCATAGCCCAGGAATCACTGGACGAACTGCGAGCCGTCGTCAGCGGCTACCGCACCGCCGACCTCTCCGTGGAATTGGCCGGCGCCCGCTCCCTTCTCGCCTCCGCGGGCATCGACTGCCGCGTGATCGGCGAGGCCGACATCTCCGGCGAACCCGCGGGCGCCCTGGGCTGGGCCGTCCGCGAGGGCGTGACCAACGTCCTGCGCCACAGCGAGGCCAGCTCGTGCACGATCACGCTGCGCGGCAAGGTGCTGACCATGTCCAACGACGGCGTCACGGCCTCCGACTTCCGCTTCGGCAGCGGCCTGAAGGGCCTCCACGAACGCATCTCGGCCCTGGGAGGCACAGTGACCGCGGCCCCGGAAGCGCCCCACCGCTTCGTCCTCACCGTGGAGCTCCCGTGATCCGCATCCTCCTGGCCGACGACGAACACCTGATCCGCGGCGCCCTGGCCGCCCTGCTCTCACTGGAAGACGACCTCGAGGTGGTGGCCCAAGCCGCCACCGGCGCCGAAGCCCTCGCCACAGCCCGCGTGGTCCGCCCCGACGTGGCCGTGATCGACCTCCAAATGCCAGACCTCGACGGCGTTTCCGTCGCCCAGGCCCTGTCCGCGGAACTCCCGTCGTGCTCGACGATGATCGTCACCAGCCACGGCCGCCCAGGCCACCTGAAACGAGCCCTGGCAGCAGGCGTCCGAGGCTTCCTCCCCAAGACCGTCTCCTCCGACGTCCTCGCCACCGTGGTCCGCACCGTCCACTCCGGCGGCCGCTACGTGGACCCGGCCCTGGCCGCGGAAGCCATCAGCGCAGGCGACAACCCGTTGACCCCCAGGGAAGCCGACGTCCTGGAACTCGCCCTCGAAGGCGCCCCGATAGACGAAATAGCCCGCCGCGCCTCCCTGTCCCCAGGCACGGTCCGCAACTACCTCTCCTCAGCCGTGGGCAAAACCGGCGCGTCCAACCGCCACGAGGCAGCCCGAGCAGCGAGAGCCAGAGGCTGGATCTAGTTCCAACGCCGTGTAGTTAGGCGTTCGCGGTGACCGTCAAGGTTCTGGTGGGGCGAGGACGTCGATGCTGATAGTGGCGTTGTAGGTGGTGCGGTCG
>NZ_JAFBCX010000011.1 GCF_016907955.1 Lentzea nigeriaca
TAAGCACGCCGCCAGCGTTCGTCCTGAGCCAGGATCAAACTCTCCAATAAGGATCGTTGTGATCGCTCCAGACGGAATATGTCTGGCAATCTGGTAAAACTACTCAAAGGAATACTCCTGACGAGGAGTATTCATATTACTGGCTGTGTTTCGGCACGCTGTTGAGTTCTCAAAGAACACGCGCTCACCGGTTCCATTCTCCGTTTCCGGAGAGTTTCTCTCGGGGCTTGTGTTGCTGAAGCTTATTTGGTGTTTCGCGCCGGTGTCAAATCGGCCTCTCAGAGGCTCTTTGTCCCGGCTTGTGCCCCGCTCGTTCCGGTTTTGATTTCCGGCCCGTTCCGCGCTGGCAGAGAGAACATTACACGGGGGTGATCGGCTCTCCAAATCGGGGGGTCGCCTAGTCCTCGAAACGACCGCTGACCTGCGGGTTCTCGACACGGAACACCGGATGGCGGTCAGCCTCCGCCTCGAACGCCGACACGGGGTCGCCGACGCGTGCGTCGAAGAAAGGCCTCGTCACGGGCTCTTTCCGCACGTATGCGGCGAGCACCGGCGCCGCGACGGCCGCGGAAACCTCCACCAAACGCACTTGACGTGACCTACGTCCCCTTCGCACGACCGCTTCGCCGGCGGCCCGTGCGTTGTGCACCCAGTCGCGGACCCCGTACGGCGCGACGAACCACTCCTGCCCGTCGTGACACATCAGTCGGATGGGGATCGTTCGCTCCACACCACTGCGTCGGCCGCGGATGGACAGCAGTACGTAGTGAGAAGGCGCGATCCCCAATGCGACGGCACGGCTGATGACTACGTTGCCGACGCGCCGGAGGAGGGTCGAGCGGAAGGTCTTGGCCACGGCGTCAATCATGGACCTCGTGTTCGACGTCCTCGTGATCGGCGGCGGCCCAGCGGGTCGTGCGCTGGCCCGCGCCTGCGCACGAGTAGGCCTCGACACCGCGATCGTCGACCGTCACCCGGATCGCATCTGGAGGGCGACCTACGGAGCGTGGGCCGACGAGCTCCCACCTGACACGCCGACCAGGGCCATCAGCACGACTGTTCGCGCGTACGCGCGCGAGGAGCACCTGATCCAACGCACCTATGTCGTGCTCGACAACGCACGCCTCCACGAACTGCCGCCAGACGTGAAGGTCCTCAGAGAACCAGCAGAGGCGCGCTACACGTTCAACGCCACAGGCGCGCGCAAGGGCCGTGCCGAGCAAACGGCCGTGGGCACGGTCATCGAGTCCGACAGCACCGAGACCACGCTGATGGACTGGCGCATCGGCGACACGTTCCTCTACCGAGTCCCACTCGGTGACGACAAGGTCCTCGTCGAGGAGACCTGCCTGGCCCGCCGTCCAGGCATGCCGCTCAGCGAACTCCGCCGCAGACTCCACACACGGCTGGAACCGGGCCCACAAGAGGAGCGCGTCCGCTTCCCTCTTGACGCACCACGAGCACAAGGCCTGGCGTTCGGCGCGTCGGCGGGCTTCATCCACCCTGCGACCGGCTACAGCGTCGCGACGTCACTGGCGCTCGCGCCGAGAGTCGCTCACGCCGTCAAGGCAGGCGAGGATCCGAAGCGCGTCATCTGGTCGCGCAACGCGCGCATCGTCCACAAACTCAGGCGGTTCGGACTGGAGGTGCTGCTGCGCATGGACGCCGACGAGACAAGGGACTTCTTCGAGCTGTTCTTCCAGCTTCCGGCGGAACTGCAACGTGCGTACCTGTCGGGCCGTGAGGACGTACGCGGTACGTCCGCCGCGATGGCGAAACTGTTCAGCGCCGCACCGTGGCGCCTTCGCGCCAAGATGATGAACTCCTGGTGAACCCTCTTGGAGCGGGTCATTCGCCCCTGCACGATTTGAGACGTGCCCGCCTTACTGGATGACGTCAGGTTCGCCTTCCAGCCGCTGTTCAACCTGAACACCGGGGGCGTCGTAGCGGTGGAGGCCCTGGCCCGACCGCGCGACGGCAGCGTGCAGGATCTGCTCCAGGCCGCCTTCCAGGCGGGACTGCTGACCAACGCCGACGTCGGACTCGCCTGCCGGGCCGTCCGCTCGGCTGCCGACTTCGACCTGATGCTGCCGTTGCACGTCAACCTGCTCGCGATCACGGTCGCGGACAGGCCCGACGTCCTGAGCCCGCTCTACGGCGCGCTCAGGGACGCCCGGCGCTCCCCCGACAGCATCGTGATCGAGGTCGGCGAGCCGTACTCGCGCGCCAACCGCGCCCGGCTCGCCCGCGGGCTGAAGACGTTGCGCAACAACGGCTTCCGCGTCGCGCTCGACTGCGTGGGCGAAGGGGACGTGCCGCTCGGGCTGCTCACGAGCGCCGCGCCGGACTTCATCAAGCTCGACCGCGAGATCGTGCGCACCTTGCCCGACGACGCGGCGCGGTGTGCGCTGGTGCGGTCGTTGGTGCACCTCGGCGAGTACACCGGCGGTCAGGTCGTGGCCGAGGGTGTGGAGACCGAGGCGCAGCTGACGTACCTGCGCAAGCTGGGAGTGGGGCACGCGCAGGGCAACATGCTCGCGCCCCCGCAGCGAAGACCAGCGGTGAACGCCCGCATCGCCCCCGAGGCGGTCACTGAGACCGGGGAGATCCGGCGCAACGCCGGTCCCAGGGTCACCGACTTCCTGCACCCCGCCACCACGTTGCCCGAGCACGCCACCAGCGAGGAGGTCCGCGAGGTCCTGGCGAGCCAGCCGACCGTCACGGGCGTGGTGCTCGTCGACGACGAGGGCCGGCCGAAGTGGTCGGTGGACCGCAACCGGTTCCTGCTCGCGGTCACCGGGCCGTACGGGCACGCCCTGCACGCGAAACGAGAAGCCGCACGGCTCGCGGACAAGCCGCACATCATCGGCACTGAGGCGTCCGCGCTCGACCTTCTTGACGTGGTGGCGCATGCGAACCGTGAGCGTACGAACGACGACCTCATCGTCGTGGACCACAACGAGCGGTGCATGGGTGTTGTGCGCGTTGCGGACGTGGTGCGCGGCGTCGCGGAGCTCAAGGTGGAGCAGGCGGCCGCGCTGAGCCCGCTCACGCGCCTGCCCGGCAGCGACGCGCTCGCGAAGGAGGTCGACCGGCGCATCGAGGTCGGCGAGATCTTCGCGGTGTCGTGGCTGGACGTCGACAGCTTCAAGCAGGTCAACGACACCGTCGGGTTCGCTGCGGGCGACGACCTGATCCGCGAGATCGGGCACGACCTGGCCGATCTCGCGAACGCGTTCCCCGGTGTGCAGGTCGGGCACGTCGGCGGTGACGACTTCCTGATTCTCGCCGGGCTCGACGAAACGGTGCCGCTGAGTGCCCGTTTGCTCGACAAGCCGTACACGGCGGAGGGACGACACATCACCCTCTCTCTTGCGACCCTTATCTGTGCCGCGGGGTCAGTGGGGTCGTATCGCGAGGTGTCGCGGTTGCTGGCGCCAGTCAAGGAGCACGCCAAGTCGCTCGCCGGATCCAGCTGGGTCATGGGCCGGCCGGGCAGCGAACGACGCGATGTGCTGCGTGGTGTCGCGCAACGCGCGGTGAGTTGACAAGTACAACCAAACGCCTCCTGTGCGACGACCTGATCACTCATAGCATCGAGGTCGCTACTCAGCGCACAGGAGGTTCGGCGTGCAGGTCGGCAGCAGAACTCAATCGGTACCCGCGCAACGCACGAGCATCGAAGGCCTCCTCACCGTTGGTGTGGAAGAAGAATTCGTTCTCGTCGACGCATCCACGGGCCATCTGGCCAACCGCGCCAGGGATGTGCTCGCCGGCGCCGACCGCTACGAGGTCGACCTGCAGCCGGAAATCGCGCAGTACCAGGTGGAATCGGCCAGTGGAATCTGCACGGACATGACGGCGCTGCGGGACGAGCTCACCGTCGCGCGCCGGGCGTTGATCGAACGGGCGGCGCGGCACGAGGCGAGGCTGGCCGCGACGGGAACTCCCGTGCTGGGCCTCACGATGCCCACGCCGTTGACGGACTCCCCGCGCTACCACCGGATGGCCCAGGAGATGGGCGCTCTCACCAACGATCTCGCGATCTGCGGTTGTCACGTGCACATCGGGCTGCCCGACGACGAGTCGAAGATCTTCGTGAGCAACCACCTGCGGCCGTGGTTGCCGACCTTGCTGGCGCTGGGCGCGAATTCGCCGTACTGGCTCGACGGCGACACGGGGTACTCGAGCTGGCGCTACGTGGTCTGGAACCGTTGGCCCACTTCGGGTGCACCGCCGCACTTCGACTCCGCGGCCGAGTACCACGGGGCACGGGAGGAGATCGTCGCGAGCGGAGCGGCGATAGACGCCGGGATGCTCTATTGGGACGTCAGGTTGTCCGCTCGCCACCCCACGCTCGAACTGAGGGTGTCGGACGTCGCGCCGACGGTGGAGGAAGCGGTCCTGATGGCCGCTCTCGTGCGCGGAATCGCGTCCACCGCGCTGAGTTCCGGGGTGGCGCCCACGCCGATCCCTCCGCATCTGTTGAAGGTCGCGATGTGGCGTGCCGCGCGCGATGGCCTGGAAGGTTTCGGCATCGACCCCGTGACGGGTGCGCCGACACCGGCGTCGACGATCGCCGCGTCGTTGCTGCGGTGGGTGCGGCCAGCGCTGGAGTTCGCCGACGACTACGAGATGGTGAGCGACGGCCTCGACAGGTTGCTGCTCGACGGCACGGGCGCGGCGCGGCAACGCAGGGCGTTCGCGCGGCGCGGGAGGCTGGACGACGTGGTCGGGTTCCTCGTCGCGCAGACCGCACCGGCCTGATTCACTCGATCGGCTACACCTTGGGCTTTCCTGGTGTTATTCCAAGCCAGGATCCGGTAGTTAGTCTCCGTGGCCACCCCCATCTGGGCACCGGGAGTGAACGGTCCGGAGAAACCCAACACCGCGCGCGTCAGAGACTACTGGCTCGGAGGCACCCACAACACGGAGGCCGACCAAGAGCTGGCGTCCCATCTCGTGTCCGCGGCACCGCACCTGCCGTACCTGTGCCGCACGCACCGCGCGTTCCTCGGCCGGATCGTCAGCAGACTGTCCGCGCTGGGGATCCGGCAGTTCATCGACCTGGGCTCCGGGTTGCCCACCGCGGACAACGTGCACCTCGTCGCGCCCGACGCGCGCGTGGTGTACGTGGAGATCGATCCGGCCGTGGCGAGCGAGAGCCGCGAGATCGTGGCGGGCAACCCCCAGGTCGCGTACCTCTGCGCGGACCTGTGCCACCCGGAGAAGGTGCTGGAGTCGCGGGAGGTCCACTCGACGCTGGACCTCTCCGAGCCGGTCGCCGTGCTGGTGCTCGACGTGCTGCACTTCGTCCCGGACAGCGCCGAGCCGCACAAGGTGCTTGCCAAGTACATGGACGCGTTGGCACCGGGCAGCTATCTCGGGCTGTCGCACACCTGCCGCGACCCGTTCATGCTGGCCGCCGTGGAGCTTTTCGGTGCCATGTACGGGAATCAGCCGGTGCCCGCGTTCACGTTCCGATACCCGGAGCAGGTGGTGCAGTTCTTCGACGGCATGGAGATCCTCGCGCCGGGCGTGGTGCCGATCCCGTTGTGGGAACCGGATCCCGACGAGATCCAGGACCGCAACCCGGAGAACTTCCAGGGGTGCGGCGGCCTCGCGCGCAAAATCTAAGCCAGCAACGGGATCGCGGCCAGCACGATCGTCGACACGACAGCAGTCGACATGCCGTAACGCAGCTGTTGTTTGGCGGTGGGCAGGTTCCGCGCGAGCAGGAAGGCCGAGCACGCCGCCACGCCCACCGCCGCCCACATCCAGCCGAACCTGAACCACAGACCGCCGCCCACCAACAGCAACCCGCCCACGGTCAGCTGTGTCGTCGCGTTGACGGCATGTCTGGTGCCGTACACGACGGCCGGTGTTCTCGACCCGACGTGGGCGTCGCCGACACGGTCCGGGACCGCCCACCACAGCGCCCGGCCGGTCGCGAGCACCGCGACACCGGAGAAGACGAGCCACACCGCCGGGTCCGCCTGTCCCCCGGCTGCCGCATAGGCGGTGATGCTCGGCAACAGCCCCGCGGCGATCGCCAGCACGACCGGACCGGAATAACCACGCCGTTTCAACCTGATCGGTTCGAGGTTGTACGCCAGGTACAGCACCAGGATCAGTCCGACGCCGACCGCCACCCGCCACGAGACGGCGACCGCCAGCGCCTGGGCGAAGATCATCTCGAAGATCGCCAGTGCGAGGACCTTGTGCGCGCCGATCTCCTGCACCGCCTGGGCCAGATGGCGTTTCTCCGCGGTGTGAAGGTCGTTGCGGACGTCGGCGTAGGCGTTGAGCGGGTTGCCGGAGATGATCGCGACGAAGTTGGCGAGCACGGCCATCACCACGGCGAGGTCGAATCTCGTCGCGTAGCAGGCACCCCACGCGGCGCAGCACGCGTAGTGCACACCGAAGGGGTGTTCCAGGCGGTGGAGACGGGTCAGCGCCGGCACGTGGCCACCATCGCGAGGCTCGGCGGCGGCGCCATCGCGGCGCCCCGCAGCTGCGGGGCGCAGGAGCGGGGTGTGGTCAGGCTGATCCGCCGGTGGCGCAGCAGAGCTGTGACGATCGTCCTGATCTCCAGCAGCGCCAGGTCTTTGCCGGGGCAGTGGCGCACTCCCCCGCCGAACGGGAAGAACGCGCCAGGGGGTGGTGGCTTCCTGGTGGGGTCGAAGGTGTGCGGGTTCTCGTAGGTCGCGGCACGGCGGTGCGCCAGGTAGATGCTCGGGGTGATCACCATGCCGTCGTCGCTCATCCGGTTCCCGGCGAGCGTGGCCGGCGGGGACAGCCGCAGCGACTCCGCGATCGTGGCGTCGAGCAACGACTCGTCGGTGAGGAGCCGTTCGGCGAGGCCTGGGGTGCGGTCGATCCAGTACACCGTCCAGGCGGTGGCCGACGCTGTCGTTTCGTGGCCGGCGAAGAGCAGCGAGACGACCTGGTCGCGCAGGTCCTCCGGTGGAAGGGACGCGGCGAGGGCCGGTGGTTCCGCGATGTGCGCGCGGTGCAGCAGCATTCGGTCGAGGTGCGGGTCGGATCTCGTCGCACCGGGCGTGAAGTAGCGGCGGGCGAGCGTGCGGACGCGACTGCCGAGGCGGCGGTCGAGCCAGCGGGTGAACGCGGTGAGCAGCTCGTCGTCGTCCGCGCCGAAGACGATCCGGCCGATGATCCTGAGCGTGAGCTTTCTCGTCCAGGTGGCAAGGCCCACCGGCGCACCGGTCGGCAGCTCGGCGATCGAGCGTTCGACCATCTCGTCGATGAGGGCCTGATACCTGTTGCCGCGCAACATGGGCGTGAGGGTGCGGCGGTACGCGGTGTGCTCCTCGCCGTCGAGCCACAGCACGGAACGGTTGCCCAGCAACGGGCTCAGCGTGCGGCTCGGCGGGTGGCGCAGGTCGCGGTCGTGACGGAACAGCGCGGCCATCACATCCGGGTGCCAGACGAGCCAGCGCCGTTCCCGGAGCTTGACCATGCCGTCCTCGAAGTCCTCCACCGAGTCCAGGAACGGGATCAGCTGCAGCGCGAACCTCAGCTCGGTGCGGTTCATCGGCGCACCGCGCACGCGAGGTGGAGCGCCGCCATGCCTTCTGCCCGGACGATTCTCGTCGGGGAGTACAGGTCCTTGTCGTGCCACAGCGGCGGGTGCGGGCGATCTCCCCAGTCCTGCATGAACTTCGCGCCACGGGTCACCGCTTCGGTGACGTCACGGAGGGAGTGCGACAGGATCCTGATGGCGTACGCGGTCTCTTCGTAGGTGCCTTCCCACCTGCCCCACGAGCCGTCGTCCCGTTGTGTCCGCAGCACCCAGTCGACGGCCTTTTCGTTGCCGCGCAGGGCGTTAGTGACACAGGCGGTCGCGTAGTAGGACGAGGCGTGCCACTTGTCGCGCCAGAACCCTTCCGGCTGCTGCATGTCGCGCAGCCACTCCTCCAGTTGCCGATCGTGGCCGAGCGCCTGGAGCGCGTGGGCGTTCGTGCTGGTCGACGGGGTGCGCTCGTTCGGGAAACAGGCGAAGTGGCGGGCTTCCCGGTAACGACCGAGGGCATCGGCGGGGCGAGGGCTGTCGCACAACGCGAGCGCGTGCAGTGCGGTGGCGGTGTCGTCGGCGTCGGCCGGAAGTCCCGGACCGCCTGCCGCGCCTTCGGGGCCGAACGCGGCTTTGATCTTCTCGGCCATCGGGTCGGGGACGTCGAGCCCCGCGGACTTACACGCGACGATGATCCAGGAACGTTCGAACAGCGGGACCGGAACTCCTGCGGGGACAGGACCTCTGTGCCGTCGCTGGACGGTGTCGAGGTAGTCGAGGCTCGGACCCGGTCTGGGGCCGCCCAGCTGGACGGCGGTGGCCGCGGGGCTGGCGGCGACGATGCCGTCGACGGTCCTGACCTCGGGACGGGGACCGAAGATTTCCAGCGTGTGCCAGAGCTTCTCCGGCAGCGGCCGTTGTCTCAGCGCGTGCAGCGGACGCGGGTCGAACGGTGTGCGCAGGCCGAGTCTCTCGGCGAGCGCGGGCACGATGAGCTCGACCGCGACCGTGTCCGGCAGCGTCAGCGGCAGGCTGAGCAGCTTGCGCAGCGCTTCGAGACCTCTGCGCGCCGCCGGGTGCTCCTGAAGAGCGTCGACGGCACTGAGGGTCGGGACCAGCGCGTATTCGCCGGGTCCGCCCCACGTGCCGTCGGGGTGCTGGGTGTCGAGGAGATATCGGAGTCTGGCTTCGTGTCCGTTCAGCCACGGCGCCAGCGCGACGAGTCTGCCTGTCTCGTACACGGACGGTGTGATTCCGCTCCAGGGATCGTCGGTCACTTCCGCTAACAGATCCATCGCGGCCCCCGGAGGTAGCACCTGCGTAACCGTAGGACCACAGAGAGTAGCACTCCGGACCGTTGAGCCCGCAAGGGTTTAGGCCGTTCAGCGGGCCAAACCTGCAGGGTGGTTCAGCCGGGCGGATCCTGGGAGTCATGACTACAGCTCGCGAAATCATGCACCCCGGCGTCCGGTGCGTCGACTCGGACGCGAGCCTCGTCGAGGCCGCCCGCATGATGCGTGACCTCGACGTCGGATCGCTGCCGATCTGCGACTCCGACGACCGGCTGCGCGGCATCATCACCGACCGCGACATCGTGATCAGGGCCGTCGCGGGCGGGCTCGACCTGAGCACCACCCGGTGCGGCGAGTTCGGCGGCCACGTCCACTGGGTCGACGTGGAGGACTCGCTGGAACACGTGCTGGCGACGATGGAGGAGAACCAGATCCGGCGGGTGCCGGTGATCGAGAACGACCAGCTGGTCGGGATGGTGTCGGAGGCCGATCTGGCGCGGCACCTGCCGGAGGAGCAGCTGGCGTCGTTCGTGGAACGGGTCTACGCCTGAACGCCGTGAGACACCGCAGCCCGCCGGGGTCACGGCGGGCTGCGGCTTCGTGCGGGAAGGGTGGTCGTCCGGCCAGGTTTCGAACCTGGGGCCCTCTGCTTGTAAGACAGATGCTCTTCCCCTGAGCTACCGGACGGTGGTCGTCCCGCCAGGACTTGAACCTGGGACCTACCGCGTATCAGACGGACGCTCTCTCCAGCTGAGCTACGGGACGACAGTGGAAGACGAGGGTGTCGAACCCTCCACGGCGATCTTGCAAGGATCGTCTGCGCACCGGCGCGTCCCCCCATGTAGTTGTGGTTGGTGCGGTGCCCTCACCAGGATTCGAACCTGGACTGGACGCGTTCTGAGCGCGTTGCCTCTGCCGTTGGGCTACGAGGGCGTGCGGATCCGGGGAGTCGAACCCCGACTGTCATGGCCCTCAACCATGTGCCTCTACCAGTTGGGCTAGATCCACTTCTTGCCGCGAGCGGCCGGAGGGCATCGAACCCTCTGCTTCGGTTTGGAAGACCGACGTGTCCGCCGAGTTCACCACGACCGCGTGCGTCATTCAGTTGTGCGGCACCGACGGAAGGAGTCGAACCCTCGGGAAACGGGTTTGGAATCCGTTCCGCTTCCGAAGCTCGTCGGCATTGTGGGTAGGGCAAAAGAAAAGCCGCCGGGGATTGTCCCTGGCGGCTCCGAGGTCTCGACCTGCTACGAGGTCACGGCCTGGAGCCCCACGCCAGCACCAGAAGGCAACCGGCGACGAAGGCGAGAATTCGCCATCCCGCGAGCTGAGCCTTGGTGAGCATGTCTTCCTCCGGTTGATCTCTGTCCGTCTTGCTGGGATCAAGTTATGTGACGGCCGGGAGGCCGTGCAACGCATTTAATGGTGTTCCAGATAGTGGATTCTCGAGCGGTGTCTGATTCGACAGTGACCATGACGAGGAACCGGCCGGGGTTCGGCGGGCGCCATCCGGAACTGTGGGTCGGCGCCTACACCGTCCCGGCCGATCTGCCCGAGGAGCTGGTCACCTCGGTGCGGTGCGTCGTGCAGGTCGGTGAGCTGATCGTCGCACCGCGACCGAACGGGACGGCGGACCGGACACGGCGTGGACCGCCTGGTCAGCCTCACCGAGGCGCGGGCGTCGACCTCCACCGACCTGCTGGCGCCGGTGTTCCTCGACCGGATCCGGGGCTGAACGGAGAAACGGCGCGCACCCAGGTGGATGCGCGCCGTTCAGCAGGACAAAAGGTCAGACGGTGAAGCCCAACGCGCGCAGCTGCTCGCGGCCGTCGTCGGTGATCTTCTCCGGGCCCCACGGCGGCATCCACACCCAGTTGATGCGGAAGTCCTTCACCAGACCGCCGCCGGCGCCGCCGGTCAGGGCGGCCTTCGTCTGGTCCTCGATGACGTCGGTCAGCGGGCAGGCCGCCGAGGTGAGCGTCATGTCGATGGTGGCGACGTTCTCCTCGTCGATGCGGATGTCGTAGACGAGGCCCAGGTCCACGACGTTGATGCCGAGTTCCGGGTCGACGACGTCGCGCATCGCCTCTTCCACGTCGTCCAGCGCGGCGACGTCAGCCTTGGGCTCGAAGACCGGCATGCCTTCGGCTCCCCGGACAACTTCTTCGGTGCTCATGCTGCTCCCTGGCTTCGTGCGACTGCGTCCTTGAACGCCATCCAGCCCAGCAGCGCGCACTTCACGCGTGCCGGGTACTTCGCGACACCGGCGAACGCGATGCCGTCCTCCAGGACGTCCTCGTCGGGCTCCACCTGGCCGCGGCCCTGCATGAGCTCGACGAACGCGTCCATCTTCTTGAACGCCTCGCCCACCGGCTTACCCACGACGAGGTCGGTCAACACCGACGTCGAGGCCTGGCTGATCGAGCAGCCCTGGCCGTCGTAGGAGACGTCCTGCACGACGTCGTCGACGACGTGGACGCGCAGCGTCACCTCGTCGCCGCAGGTCGGGTTGACCTGGAACGACTCGGCATCGTACGGGTCACGCAGGCCGCGGCCGTGGGGGTTCTTGTAGTGGTCCAGGATGATCTCCTGGTACATCTGCTGGAGCTGCATCTAGGCCACCCCGAAGAACTTCTGCGCCTCGCGGACGCCGTCGACGAGTGCGTCGACCTCGTCCATCGTGTTGTACAGGTAGAACGTCGCGCGCACCGACGACTGGGCGTTCAGGCAGCGGTGCAGCGGCCACGCGCAGTGGTGGCCGACGCGCACGGCGATGCCCAGGCTGTCGAGCACCTGGCCCGCGTCGTGCGGGTGGACGCCCTCGATCTCGAACGGCACGGCGCCACCACGGTTGACGGCATCGGAAGGCCCGATCAGCCGGACACCCTTGATGCCCGACAGACCTTCCAGCGCGGCAACGGTCAGCGCGTGCTCGTGCGCGTGGATCCGCTCCATGCCGACGACACTGAGGTAGTCCACCGCCGCGCCCAGACCGACGGCCTGGGACGTCATCGGCGAACCGGCCTCGAAGCGCTGCGGCGGCGGCGCGAACGTCGAGCCCTCCATCTTCACCAGCTCGATCATCGAGCCGCCGGTGATGAAGGGAGGCAACGCCTCCAGCAACTCACGCCGTCCATAAAGGACACCGATGCCGGACGGGCCGAGCATCTTGTGACCGGAGAACGACGCGAAGTCGACGCCCAGCTCGTGGAAGTCGACCGGGCCGTGCGGAACGGACTGGCACGCGTCCAGCACCGTGAGCGCGCCGACCTTCCGCGCGGCCGCGACGAGGACGTCCACGGGGTTGATCACACCGGTCACGTTCGACTGGTGCGTGAACGCGACGACCTTGGTGCGCGGCGTGATCACACTGTCCACATCGGACAGGTCGAGACGACCGTCCTGGGTCAGCTTGAACCACTTCAGGACCGCGCCGGTGCGCTGGGCGACCTGCTGCCACGGCACGAGGTTCGCGTGGTGCTCCATCTCGGTCACGACGATCTCGTCACCGGGGTTCAGCACGAACCGCGCGGCCTCGGGACCCGAGGTCGCGGCGTTGCCCATCGCGTACGCCACGAGGTTGAAGCCCTCGGTGGCGTTCTTGGTGAACACCAGCTCACCGAAGTCGGCGCCGACGAAGTCCGCGATGCGCTGGCGCGCACCCTCGTAGGCGTCGGTCGCTTCCTCGGCGAGCTGGTGGGCGCCCCTGTGCACAGCAGCGTTGTGCTGCTCCAGGAACGCCTTCTCGGCTTCCAGAACCTGCGTCGGGCGTTGCGAGGTGGCGCCGGAGTCCAGGTAGACCAGGCGCTTCCCGTCACGAACGGTGCGAGACAGGATGGGGAAGTCCGCCCTCAGAGCGGTTACATCCAATGGTGCTGCGGTGGTGGTCACAGCGCCTCCTCTCCAACACCTGCAACGTCAGGACAGGCTGGCGGCTTCCGCCTTGCCGGTGTACTTCACGTAACCCTCGTTCTCGAGCTGGTCGGCGAGCTCACGGCCACCGGACTCGACGATGCGGCCGTTCGCGAACACGTGCACGAAGTCCGGCTCGATGTACTTGAGGATCCGGGTGTAGTGCGTGATCAGCATGACGCCGACGTCGCCGGAAGCCTTGTAGCGGTTCACGCCCTCGGACACGACGCGCAGCGCGTCGACGTCCAGGCCGGAGTCGGTCTCGTCGAGGATCGCGACCTTCGGCTTGAGCAGGCCCAGCTGCAGGATCTCGTGGCGCTTCTTCTCACCGCCGGAGAAGCCCTCGTTGACCGAACGCTCGGCGAACGCCGGGTCGATGTCGAGGTCGGCCATCGCACCCTTGACCTCCTTCACCCAGTGGCGGAGGTTCGGGGCCTCGCCGCGGACGGCGGTGGCGGCGGTGCGCAGGAAGTTCGACATCGAGACGCCGGGGACCTCGACCGGGTACTGCATGGCGAGGAAGAGGCCGGCGCGGGCGCGCTCGTCGACGGACATCTCGAGGACGTCCTCGCCGTCGAGCGTGACGCTGCCGCTGGTGATCTCGTACTTCGGGTGACCGGCGATCGCGTACGACAGCGTGGACTTGCCGGAGCCGTTGGGGCCCATGATGGCGTGGGTCTCGCCCGCCTTGATCGTCAGGTCGACGCCCTTGAGGATCTCCTTGGGGGCGTCCTCGCTGACGACCGAGACGTGCAGGTCCTTGATCTCGAGCGTGGCCATGACTACCTGTATCTCCTGGTACTAAGTCAGTTCGTGGTGACGGTGACGTCGACGAAAACATCGCCGTCACGGATGTCGACGGCGTAGACGTCGACCGGTTCGGTGGCGGGCGGCGAGGAGGGCTTGCCGGTCTCCAGGTCGAAGCACGACCCGTGCAACCAGCACTCGATCCCCTTCTTGCGGGAGACCTCGCCCTCGCTCAGCGACACCGCCGCGTGCGAGCACTCGTCGGCGAGCGCGTGCACCCGCTCGCCGTTGCGCACCAGGACCACCGACACGTCGGAGATCTCGGTTGCGAACGGCTTGCGGTCGTCCAGTTCGGACAGTGCACACACGCGGATCACGCCCCGACCGCCTCGAGCTCTGCCTCGATGGCGGCCTCGAGGCGCTCGCGCACCTCGGGGACGGCGATCTTCGCGATCAGCTCCTGGAAGAAGCCGCGCACGACGAGACGACGTGCCTGCTCCTCCGGGATGCCGCGCGCCTGCAGGTAGAACAGCTGCTCGTCGTCGAACCGGCCGGTGGCGCTGGCGTGGCCCGCGCCCTCGATCTCGCCGGTCTCGATCTCCAGGTTCGGCACCGAGTCGGCGCGCGCGCCGTCGGTGAGCACCAGGTTGCGGTTGAGCTCGAAGGTCTCGGTGCCCTCCGCCGCAACGCGGATCAGCACGTCGCCGATCCACACGGTGTGCGCGCCCTCGCCCTGCAGCGCGCCCTTGTACGTGACGTTGCTGCGGCAGTTCGGCTGCGAGTGGTCGATGAACGGGCGGTGCTCCTGGTGCTGCCCCGCGTCCGCGAAGTACAGACCCTGCAGCTCGGCGTCGCCGCCCTTGCCCGCGTACTGCACGACCGGCGTGATGCGCACGACGTCGCCGCCCAGCGTCACGACCGTGTGCTTGATCGACGCGTCACGGCCGAGCTTCACGTGGTGCTGCGAGACGTGCACGGCGTCGTCGGCCCAGTCGTGGATGGCGATCACCTGGAGGTGCGCGCCGTCCGCGACGAGGAACTCGACGTTCTCCGCGTACGCGCCGGAACCGCGGTAGTCCAGGACCACCGTGCCCTCGGCGAACTGCGAGGCCTTCACGAGAACGTGGCCGTACGCAACGGAACCCGCGCCCGCGCCGGTCACCGTGACGGTCGTCGGCTCGGACTTCGCGTCGCCGGGCAGCGTCACGACGGTGGCGTCCTCGAACGACGAGTACGCCTGCGCCGCGATGCGGTCGCCGGGCACACCGGCCTTGCCGAGGCGCTCGTCGTCACGACCGACCGTCTCGACGGTGACACCGGCTGCGGCGTTCACCTCAACGGCAGCGGAACCCGTTGCCGCAGCGCCGGAGTGCAGACCGGCCAGACGCTTGAGAGGCGTGAAACGCCAGATCTCCTCACGGCCGCCCGGCACCTCGAACGCCTCGACGTCGTAGGACGTGAAGTGCTCGGCGCGCGAGGTCACCGGGACAACAGCACCGTGGGAGTGAGGTTGAGTCGACAGGGCGGCCATGTCAGCCGACGGCCCCTTCCATCTGCAGTTCGATCAGGCGGTTCAGTTCGAGGGCGTACTCCATGGGGAGCTCGCGCGCGATGGGCTCGACGAACCCGCGCACGATCATCGCCATGGCCTCGTCCTCGTTGAGGCCGCGCGACATCAGGTAGAACAGCTGGTCCTCGGAGACCTTCGAGACCGTGGCCTCGTGGCCCATCGCGACGTCGTCCTCGCGCACGTCGACGTACGGGTAGGTGTCCGATCGGCTGATCGTGTCGACCAGCAGCGCGTCGCACTTCACCGTGGACTTCGAGTGGTGCGCCCGCTTGTTGACCTGGACCAGGCCGCGGTAGGAGGTGCGGCCACCGCCGCGCGCCACCGACTTCGACACGATGGTCGAGGAGGTGTGCGGCGCCAGGTGGACCATCTTCGCGCCGGCGTCCTGGTGCTGGCCCTCGCCCGCGAACGCGATCGAGAGGACCTCGCCCTTGGCGTGCTCGCCCATCAGGAAGACGGCCGGGTACTTCATGGTCACCTTGGAACCGATGTTGCCGTCGATCCACTCCATGGTCGCGCCCTCTTCGGCCTTGGCGCGCTTGGTGACCAGGTTGTAGACGTTGTTCGACCAGTTCTGGATCGTCGTGTAGCGGCAGCGGCCGCCCTTCTTCACGATGATCTCGACGACGGCCGAGTGCAGCGAGTCGGACGAGTAGATCGGCGCGGTGCAGCCCTCGACGTAGTGCACGTAGGCACCCTCGTCGACGATGATCAGCGTGCGCTCGAACTGGCCCATGTTCTCGGTGTTGATCCGGAAGTAGGCCTGCAGCGGGATCTCGACGTGCACGCCCTTCGGCACGTAGATGAACGAGCCGCCGGACCACACCGCGGAGTTCAGCGCGGAGAACTTGTTGTCACCGGCCGGGATGACCGAGCCGAAGTACTCCTTGAACAGCTCCGGGTGCTCCCGCAGACCCGAGTCGGTGTCGAGGAAGATGACGCCCTGCTCCTCGAGGTCCTCACGGATCTTGTGGTAGACGACCTCCGACTCGTACTGGGCGGCGACACCGGCGACGAGGCGCTGCTTCTCGGCCTCCGGGATGCCCAGGCGGTCGTAGGTGTTCTTGATGTCCTCGGGCAGGTCTTCCCAGCTCTGGGCCTGCTTCTCGGTGGACCGCACGAAGTACTTGATCGAGTCGAAGTCGATCCCAGAGAGGTCGGCGCCCCAGTTCGGCATCGGCTTGAGGTCGAAGAGCTTCAGCGCCTTCAACCGGTACTCGAGCATCCACTCGGGCTCGCTCTTCTTCGCCGAGATGTCGCGGACGACGTCCTCGTTGAGGCCTCGGCGAGCGCTCGCGCCGGCAGTGTCCGAGTCGGCCCAGCCGAACTCGTAGTTGCCGAGAGACGCGATGGTCTCTTCCTGCGTGAGCGGAGACTGCACCGTGGTGGGCGTGCGCTGCTCGGCAGCGGCAGTCATGCGGGCTCCCCTCCATCATCTGGGATCCGTTGAACGTTCGGGATGTGCGTCGTGCACACGGCATGGCCGCTTGCGATCGTCGCGAGGCGCTGTACGTGAGAACCGAGGAGGGCCGCGAAAGCTTCCGTCTCGGTCTCGCACAGCTGGGGGAACTCAGCCGCCACGTGGGCTACCGGGCAGTGGTGCTGGCACAACTGCTCGCCCACGCCGACGTGACGTGCCGACGCAGCGTAGCCCTCCCTGGTCAGCGCGGTCGCAAGGGCCTTGGCCCGGTCAGCGGGTGTGGCCTGGGCCACGATCGCTGCCCGGTGCCGGTCCACGAGCGCGTCGACACGACTCTGCGCGAACGCCTTGACCGCCTCCTCGCCACCTGTCTTCGCGAGGAACCTGATCGCGGCGACCGCGAGGTCGTCGTAGGCGTGGCCGAACCGGGCGCGTCCGGCGTCGGTCAGCAGGAAGAGCTTCGCGGGACGGCCACGACCGCGTTGGGTCTGGCGGGGTGCGTCCCTCGTGATCGCCTCGCCGTCCGCGAGCAGTGCGTCGATGTGACGGCGCACGGCCGTGGGGCTGATGCCCAGTTCCTCGGCAACAGCTGCCGCGGTGACCGGACCCTGCTCCAACAGGAGCCTGGCGACAGCGCGCCGAGTCTTGCCGTCGTGCTGCGGCACGGCGTCAAGGTGGGTCTCGGCGTTTTTCACAACACCAGTGTTGCGTATTTAGCCTGAGGTAGCAAAGATCGCCGGTCACAGGGTGACCTGACTCACGACTGAGCGGGGCTGGATACGCTCCACGCATGCCCACTTCCGGCGGAGCCGTGACTCCGGAGAGCGACCTCTTGAACGGTCGAGAGCGTCGTCAGCTGGACATCGTCCGCCGCTGGGGCACCATCGGCGCGTTGTTGCTGACCGTCGGATCGCTCGGCGGCGGCGCCGCCCCCATCTACTCGCCGCTCTACGGCGTACCCGTCCTCGGGCTCTTCTCGAGGATGCCTTCAGTGGCGATGGGCGTCGTCTGGACCGGCATCTTCATGATCGTGTCGGCCTGGCTGGCGCTGGGCCGG
Source organism: Lentzea nigeriaca (assembly GCF_016907955.1). Classification (GTDB taxonomy): domain Bacteria; phylum Actinomycetota; class Actinomycetes; order Mycobacteriales; family Pseudonocardiaceae; genus Lentzea; species Lentzea nigeriaca. The sequence goes on from NZ_JAFBCX010000011.1 coordinate 17,533, forward strand.
TTCGTGCGGCCGGGACGCGCGCGCCTGGTGTCACGCAGCCAGATGGACCGCACGTTGCTCATGTGGACCGTGCCGCTGGTCTTCTGCGTGCCGATGTTCTCGCGCGACGTGTACTCGTACCTGGCGCAGAGCGAGATCGCGGCGCGCGGCCTCGACCCCTACGTCCTGGGCCCGGCGAACGCGCTGGGCGTCGACCACGTGCTGACCAAGGGCGTGCCGAACATCTGGCGCGAGACCCCGGCGCCCTACGGCCCGTTGTTCCTCGCGTTCGGCAGGGTCACGTCGATGATCACCGGCGACCACGTCGTGTCCGGCGTGTTCGTGCACCGCCTGCTGGTGCTGTGCGGCCTGGCGATGATCGTGTGGGCGCTCCCCCGCCTGGCCGCCCGCTTCGGCGTGCCCCCGGTCGGCGCGCTGTGGCTGGGCGCGCTGAACCCGCTGGTGCTGTTCCACATCGTCATCGGCGTGCACAACGACGGCCTGGCCTTGGGCTTGATGCTCGTCGGTCTGGAACTCGCGATGCGCGGCCTGGAACCGTTGCGGTGGTCGTGGATCACGCTGGGTGCCGCGATCATCGTGTGCGGCGCGATGGTGAAGATCCCGGCGATGGCCGCGCTGGGCTTCCTCGGCGTTCTGGTGGCGCGCAAACTCGGCGGGCAGGTCAAGCACCTGGTGCTGGTGGCCGGGGTGATGGCCGTGATCGCCGGCGTCGGCGTGGTGGCGATCTGCCTCGGCACCGGGTTCGGGTTCGGCTGGATCCAGACCCTGAACGTCGCGTCGACCGTCAAATCGTGGATGTCGCCGCCCACCGCTTTGGGCTTCCTGGGCGCGGGCACCGGCATCATGCTCGGCCTCGGCAACCACACCGAGGCCATGATCTCGCTGACCCGGCTGCTCGGGCAGGGCGTGTCGGTCGTGATCACGGTGATCCTGCTGTGGCGCAGCTTCAAGGGGCGGATCAAGGCGATGAACGGGCTGGGGGCGGCCCTCGGGGCGATCCTGGTGCTCGGGCCGGTGCTGCAGCCCTGGTACGTGCTGTGGGCGGCACTCCCGCTGGCGACCGCCGTGGTCGGGCCGAAGTTCCGTACGTTCGCGATGGTGACGTCCGCTGTGATCGCCGTGATCTTGCCGCCCACCGGGTCTGCGTTCGACGGGCGGGCTTACACGGTGCCGCAGGCGGTTGCCGGTGCGGTGATCACGTTTGCGGTTTGTGTGTTGATCGCTCGGAAGCGGGTTGGACCGTTTCTGAAGTCCGACCCCGCGTGAACCGCTTCGGGGGCTGTTCGGCTCGCTTCGCGTTGCCGTTGCCGTTTCCGGAGGGTTATTGACGAGCGTTGGTTTTTTCATCGCCGCTTCGCGACGATTGCGTGCGAGGTTGCGTTAGGCGGTCGGGCTCTGAGGTTTCTCGGCTTTCCCGTCGGGCATGCGAGGTGGCCGCGATACTCGGTTGTGGTGCCGTAAGCGGCGCTGGCATTGTGACCAGCCGCTGGACGGAGGTTCTCATGCACAAGCTGGTTGTCCTGTATCCCCAGCCCGCCGATCCCGACCACTTCCGCGACTACTACGTGACCACCCATCTCCCACTGGTCATGCGCATGCCCGGCCTGCTCGCGTGGCGCTACAGCTTCGACGTGGCAGCGACGCAGGGACAGACGCCGTATTTCGCGATCTTCGAAGCGGAGTTCGCCGACGCCGAGGCAATGACCGCGGCGAGGGCGTCTCCGCAAGGCCGGCAGGCGGCGGCAGACGTCGCCAACTACGCCACCGGTGGTGCGATCGTCATCCACTATCCGGTGCAGGACGGCATCGCCTGAGCCTTTAGATGACTTTGGGTGCGAGGTGCTTCCGTGTTCGGATCGGCCGGGCGCTTTACATGCCCGGCTTTTTGAGGCCGACCAGCGCCTCGCAAGGGCCCCGAAGTCAAGCGCCAATCGCAATCGTCGCGAAGCGGCGATGAAATGACCCGTCCCGGTAAAGCGCTCAAGCGACCACGCTGGAACCGGCACCGGACCGCCAGGCCGGACCACTGGTGCAACCGGGCCAGTAACCACATCCCTTCGGCCGACGAGTACTCCCTAGGGGGAAGATCGAAGCCGGAGGGGGTGGTGCGGCATGACCGAGCAACCCATGTCGCGGGAAGAGGTCCGCTTCGCCGTCGTGCTCAACGGTGGGGTGAGCCTCGCCGTCTGGATGGGCGGCGTTGTGCTGGAGCTGGACCGGCTGACCAGGGCTGGGACGACGTATCAGCCGTTGCTCGACCTCGTGGGCTGCACCGCGAGAGCGGATGTCATCGCCGGCACGTCGGCCGGGGGCATCAACGGGGCCGCGCTGGCGTTGTCGCAGGTCAACAAGCAGGCCGATCTCAGCAGGCTGCGGGATCTGTGGGCCGAGCAGGGGCGGATGGAGCAGCTGCTCAGGACGCCGTTCCGGGGTGAGCCTGCGAGCTTGCTCAAAGGGGACGAGTTCTTCCTGCCGAGACTGCAGGAGGCGCTGGCCAGGCTCACGGCGGACTTCGAGCCCACCGAGCCCAACGAGCGGCCGATCGATCTGAGGATCACCACCACGCTGCTCGGGGGTGTTCCGACCATCACGTACGACGATCTGGGGCAGCCGCTGACGCAGTCGGTGCACCAGGGCTCGTTCTCGTTCCGGCGCGACCCCTACAACTGGGTGTCGGAGGACACGCGGGACGACTTCACCGCCGACACGCTCGACCACCGTGTGCTGCAGCTGGCACTGGCCGCGCGCAGCTCCGCCAGCTTCCCGTTCGCGTTCGAGCCCAGCTTCATCCCCGTCGGAGGGCAGGCCACGCCCGACCGGCCTGACATGGGGGACGTCGCCAGCTGGGCCAACGGTGGAGACCGGAGCAGGTTCGCGGTCGATGGCGGGGTGCTGGTCAACACGCCCACCAAGGAGGCGCTGGAGGCCATCGACCGGATGCCCGCGGACGGGCCGGTGCGCAGGGTGATGTTGCTGGTGTTCCCGCACGCCGAGCCGTTGGGGTCCGAGCCGCAGGCGGACACGGTCGACAAGGCGATGACGACGGTCAGTTCTGGCGCCAAGTTGCTGAGCGCCATGTCCAGTCAGGCCGGGCGCACGTACGTCGAGAAGATCGAGGAGCACAACCGGCGTGCCGCGAGCAGTCGCGGTGGGCGGATGGCGTTGCTGGAGCGGTTGCACGCGGGTGGGGAGAACGTCGTCGACGAGGTGTACTCGTTGGCGGACAAGCTCTTCGGGCACTATGAGGACGTCGAGATCCGGCTCGCGGCACGGCAGCTCACCGCGCAGCAGTTCGCGCTGCCCAAGGGGAATCCCGCCAACTGGTCGTTCGAGCGGGCGCGCAGGGCGGCGGAGACGGCTCAGCGCAAGTGGAAGAAGAAGCACGGTGTGCTGCCGTACGTGCCGGGGGTGAAGCTGCCGAGCACGGTGTGCCGCGAGGACCTCGGCTGGGAGTGGGGCATCACGATGGCCGAGCGGCTCGGCGCGTCGGCGCTCGACCTGCTCAAGCGGATCGTGTGGGTGGCTCCGGACGGGCAGGCCGACGAGATCGCGAGGACGCGGCGGGAGTTGCACCAGGTTCGCGCGGAGCTGCGCAGGCTGCGGACCGAGCTGTTCGCGTGGAAGCCGTCGGACTCGCTCGGCGAGGAGTACTGGACCGGGCGGCTAGCGAGCTACCACGAGCACATGATCGACGGACATCTCGGGCTGGAGGTCAAGGCACAGGTCGCCGAGATCGGGCGGATCGTCGGCGAGGCCCAGCGGGTGATGTACGACCTCGACGAGCACCGGCTCAAGCTCGGCGGGCTCGGCTGCTGGCACGCGCTGCTCGACCCCGAGGCCACGGATCAGGAAGCCGGGCTGAGCGACGGCGAACGGTGGCTCAGTCGCCTGCTCGCCCTGGAGATCGCGGGCACGTGCCTGTCGGACGACGCGTCGACCGGCTTGGACACGCCGGTCGAGCTGGTCCAGGTGTCGTTGCAGACGCGCAACGCGTTCGCGCGGCAGTCGATCACCGCCGACGACAAGGCGGGCGGGGCGTCGCTGTCGCGGTTCTCCGGGTTCCTCAAGCGGTCGTGGCGGGTCAACGACTGGATCTGGGGCCGGCTCGACGGCGCCACGATGCTGTGCCGGGTGCTGTTCGACCCGCGCCGGCTGCGCAGGATGGACCTGCTCGGGCGGCCGGAAGACGACCAGCGCACGACCGAGCAGCGCGCGGCGGCCGTGGTCGACACGGTGATCAAGACGATGTTCGGGCCCGAGCTGCCGATGCAGGTGGCGGTGTGCGCCGAGGAGGCCAAGAAGGAGCTGCAGGGCATCTACGAGGCGGAGCACGAGCTGTCGCCGTCGTCGATGAAGCTCGCCGAACTGGCCGCGTGGGGCCTGCACTGGCGGATCATCTGCGAGGAGCTCCCCCGGCTGAGGGGCGCGATCATCGCCGATCGAGGCGACGGCGCCGACAAGCGCTCACGAGGTGAGCTGTTCCTGGAGGAACACGCGGACATGCTCCGACGTCTGGAGTACCCGCAGGAGCACACGGTCACGTTGGGCATGGCGGCGCTCACCGCGTTCGACCGCGCCGGGATCGGCCGCGAGCCCCTCACCCAGGAAGCCGCGTCGGACCAGATGATCCGCACGGCCGCGACCGCAGCTGCTGTCGCGGTCACGGTCGCCGACTCCGAACGGGCGGGACTGCGGGCGGTCCGGCCGATCACCCGCACGGTCAGGGGCGCGGCGCTGCTCCCGTACTGGACGATCACAGGGCTCACCAGAGGCGGGAACCTGGCTCAGTTCCTGGGGTTGCTCGGCCTCGCGGTCGGTGGCGCGCTGGTCGTGATGGCGTTGTTCGGCATGCTGCCGACGTGGGCGGCAGGGCCGGGCGCGGCGATCGGTGCGGCCAGTCTCCTCGCCGCTTTCGGTTACGCGGCACTGAGAAGCGGCACGATGCTGCACGGGCTGGTGCTGCTGTCACCGGTGATCCCGTTGGTGGCCGTGGCGGTCGACAGACTGCCAGACGACCGCTCGGAGATCACGACGGGCACCGTCACGGTGGCCGGTGTGGCGCTGGTCGTCACGGCGTTGCTGGTGCTGGGTTCGCTCCCGGCGCCGATCCGCACACCGCTGGCGGTGCTGGCCGACTTCAGGCCGATGGACATCGTCAAGCGCCGCTGGAAGCAGGTTCTGATCGCGCTGGTGGCGGCGGGAGGAGTCTGGGGCATCTGGCGGTTCGAGCTGCACACCAAGCCCTGGCTGGTGATCCCGACGTCCGTCCTCTGTGGAGTGTTCGGCATCTGGATGGCGCTGGGCGGCGGCAAGTCGTTGCAGCGCTGGCGCCGGGTCGAAGGTGTCTGGGGCACGGAACGAGCGGAGCCGCCCGCCGCGGCGACGGCGGGCTGGGCCGCTGTCTACGGAGTCGGCTACCTCGCGATCGCCGACGTCCTGCTGATCATCGGCCCGCACGGGTGGGGCCGGCAGGCGGTGATCGGCACGGCACTGGCGTTCGGGCTGACGTTGCTGCTGATCACGTCCTGGTACGTGCCGCGGGCGGAACGCCGCAGGATCCGCCGGCAGCTCGTCGGCGAGGCGATTCCGGCGATCTACCCGGACGACTGCGACATCGCGGAGACGTTGCGCGAGCGGCTGGAGGGCCACGCCTCGCTCTACCGGTTCCTCATCAGGGGAGAGGGCGAGCACCCCTCGAAGCTCACCCTCTCCCCCGCCGGACTCGTTGTCGCCCAACGGATCGAGCAGAAGCTCAGGCCGCCAGTGCGATGACGGGTGCCGTGCGGCCCATCGCCCGTGCGTAGAGGGCCTCGAAGCGATCCAGGGTCGCCGCCAGCGCGTGGTGCGAGATGATCTCGCTGCTGGCGGCGCCCATCCGGGCCCGCATGGGCGCGTCGTGGACCAGCGTGTGCAGGCGCTGCGCCAGCTGGTTCACGTCACCCGGCTCGAACAGCCAGCCGTTGCGGCCGGTGTGCACGAGGTGCGGCAACGCCATCGCGTTCGCGGCGATCACCGGCTTGCCCGCGGCCATCGCCTCCATCGTGGCGAGGCTCTGCAGCTCGGCCACACCGGGCATGACGAACAGGTCGCAGCGGGCGTACGCGTCGAGCAGGTCGTCCTCGGACACGAAGCCGTGGAACTTCACGCGGTTCGTGATCTCCAGGTCGCGGGCCAGGAGCTCCCACTCGGCGCGGCACGTGCCGTCGCCGACGATCTCGCCGAACGCGCCGGGCACGCGGGCCAGCGCGCGCAGGAACTCGTCGACGCGCTTCTCCTCGTCCAGCCGGCCGACGAACAACGCGGTCGGGCGGTCGTTGTGCGTCACGGACCGCTGGTAGCGGGAGATGTCGATGCCGCACGACACCGGCACCGCGCGCTCCGGGAAACCGCTGTCGTGCAACAACTGCACGGCACGCGGCGTCGGCGCGGTGACGAGGTCGGCCCGCCCGAACACGCGCGCCAGGTCGCGGTAGGCGAACTTGCGGGCCATGCCCTGCAGGAACGCCGGCACGTGCGCGTGGCTGAACAGGTTCTCCGGCATGAAGTGGTTCGTGGCGAGCGTGGGAATGCCCTGGGCGACGGCGGAGTTCAGGACGAACCGGCCCACCACGAAGTGTGCTTGGACGTGCACGACGTCCGGCTTGAGCGACTTGATCAGCTCGTCGGCCTCCTTCGACGCCTGCCACGGAAGGCAGAACCGGAAGTCCGGGTAGAACGGCAGCCGGTGCGAGCGCAGCCGGTGCACGGTCACGCCCTCGATCTCGGTGGCCCTGGGCGAGTCCGGTGCGATGACGTGGACGTCGTGTCCGCGGGACGCGAGGCCGATGGCGAGGCGCTGGGCGAACCGCGCGGCTCCGTTGACGTCCGGCGGGAACGTGTCGGCGGCGATGACGACGCGCAGCGCGCTGGAGGTGTTCACGGGAAGCTCCGATCGAGTATTCGACACACGTTGTGGTTGACGGACGAGGGCGAACACACCGCTGGCTGCGGCGAGCGCGCAGGCGATCAGCGCGGCACCGGTCCACGGGGACAGGTGCGCGGCCTCGCCGAGCAGGAAGGCGCCGATGCCGACCGCGACCAGCGGATCCACCACGGTCAGGCAGGCGACGGCGAGATGAGGGGGCCCGCCGGCGTAGGCGTGCTGGACGAGCCAGCCGCCGACGGCGAGCGAGAGTGCGATACCGAGCACGGACGCGACGTGCGCGAACCCGAACCCGCCTTGCTGAACCGACTGCGAGACGGCCCGCATGAGCACGGACACGTACCCGTACGCGACACCACCAGCCGATGCGAACGCCACGGCCCGAACGCGCGCGTTCGTCGTGAGAGCGGCGATCACCCCAGGCACCGCGATCGCGCCGAGGACCACGAAACCGGCTGTCAGCTCGGCATCAGGCGCGACTTGCGTGGCGGTCGCGCTGCCGGAGGCGAGGAACACGAACGCCCCGACGCCCACGGTTGTGATCAGGATCGCCGGAAGCTCGCGGAAACGGCGGTCCAGCAACGCGGTCATCCCGATCGCGAGCACGCCGATCGGCTGGACGACGGTGAGCGGCGCCATGCCGAGCGCGACCGCGTGCACCCCCGCACCGGCGACGAGCAGGGCGAGGCCACCGAGCCAGCGCGGCTGGCGCAGGACGATGACCCGTGCACCGGTCTCGGCGACCGCGTCGTGCTGCAGGCGAGCCGCGAGCGCGAAGCACACGGCGCCGCACACGGCGAGCGCAATGGCGAGCAGGGTCATGTCGTGCGCCTAACCTGTAGGGCCGCGATGGCGAAGAGAAGTCCGTAAAGGGATGCGAACAAAACGCGTTCGGTCAGTCCGCGCGCCTCGAATCCGGCGAACGAAACGTGACTGACCAGAAATGCCGCACTCGACACGCTGGCCGTTATTGCGATACCGAGCAGAGCCGGAAATTTGCGGGCGATGAGCACACCGGCCGCGGGCAACGCCACGAACATCACCGCGCCGGCGTACCTGTGGATGTAGCCCGACATGGACGTCGGCGCCCCCGTCGGATCGGTCGGGAAGATCGTCGACACGGTCAGGCCCGCCGACCAGATGCCGATCAGCCACTGCGCTGACCTGCCTACACCTCTCAGGTTGACAGCGAGCAACATCGAGATGGCGGCGAGGCTGAGTGAGGTCGCGGCCAGCCAGCCCGTGCCGTTGTGAACGAACACGTAGTCGCTGATCACGTCCGTGATCGGGTTCAACTGCCCTGCCGACACCACATGCAGGTAGAAAATCGGAACAAGTGACAACACCAGTCCCCCGACCACGAGTCCCCGTCTGTCCGCCCCCGTCTCGAGCACGAGAAAAGTCTCTTGTGACGGCGTTGATCAACCAATGGGGAACTCCCCCGAGCAAACCCTGAGGTGTCCCTGAGTCCCCGGGGTAGGGCCAGCCCCACCCTCTTCAGCCGTCCTTCAGGAGTACGCGGGGAGCTTTCGTACTCTCCTGGGGTACGTGGGGTCCCCGCGTGCCGTTCAGCAGGCGGGACCGCCTAGGCTTGCCGTTCGTGAGCCCGAATCCCCAGCCTGCGGTGGAAGTGTCGGGGCTGGTCAAGAGGTACGGCTCGAAGACCGCCGTCGACGGCCTCGACCTCGTTCAGCCTCCCGGCACCGTGCTGGCCCTCCTCGGCCCCAACGGCGCGGGCAAGACGACGACCGTCGAGATCTGCGAGGGCTTCCGCTCGGCGGACGACGGCACTGTGCGCGTGCTCGGGCTCTCTCCGTCCGACGAGTCGCTGCGGCCGCGCATCGGCGTGATGCCGCAGGGCGGCGGCGGGTATCCCGGCATTCGCGCCGAGGAGATGCTGAACCTCGTCGCGGCGTGCGCGGCGCACCCGCTCGAGCCGAAGTGGCTGATCGAGGTGCTCGGGCTCGCCGGCGCAGCCCGGACCCCGTACAAGAGGCTCTCCGGCGGTCAGCAGCAGCGGTTGTCGCTCGCGTGCGCGTTGGTCGGACGCCCCGAGCTCGTGTTCCTGGACGAACCGACCGCGGGCATGGACCCGCAGGCGCGCCGGCTGGTGTGGGACCTCGTGGGCGCGTTGAAGGACGACGGTGTGTCCGTGCTGCTGACGACACACCTCATGGACGAGGCCGAAGCGCTGGCCGACAACGTCGTGATCATCGACGAGGGTCGTGTCGTGGCGCAGGGCTCGCCGTCCGAGCTGACCGCGAACCGCGCCGACGACCAGCAGCTGCGGTTCCGCGCCCGTCCGGGGCTCGACACCTCGTTGCTGTCCGCCGCACTGCCCGAGGGGCTGAAGGTGCGCGAGGCGACGCGGGGCACGTACGTCGTGGAGGGCCTGATCGACCCGCAGGTCGTGTCGACCGTCACGTCGTGGTGCGCGCAGCAGGGTGTGCTGGCCGAGGAGCTGACCGTGGCCAAGCGCAGCCTCGAAGACGTTTTCCTGGAGCTGACCGGCAGGGAGCTGCGTTCGTGACCACCTTCGCTCCCGGCACCTTCACGCCCGCGCCCGGCCGCGGGTCGCTGCCGAAGATGCTGTTCGCACACGCGCGCACCGAGGCGTTGCTGACGCTGCGCAACGGCGAGCAGATCCTGCTCACCGTCATCATCCCGCTGGCGCTCCTCGTCGCTCTCAGCTTGATGTCGGTGATCCCGATGCCCGAGCCGCGCGTCGGTTCGGCCACGGCCCGGATCTTCGCGCTGGCGATCATCTCGTCGGCGTTCACCGGGCAGGCCATCGCGCTCGGGTTCGACCGGCGCTACGGCGTGCTCAAGCGGCTGGCGGCTTCGGCGTTGCCGCGGTGGCTGCTCGTGGCCGGACGGGTGTGCGGCGCGCTGGCCGTCGTGGCGATCCAGATCCTGTTGCTGGGCATCACCGCGTTGATCCTCGGGTGGCGCTTCCCGCTGTCCGGTTTGCCGTGGGTGATCCTGCTGATCATCCTGGGCACGTTGTCGTTCGGTGCGCTGGGTGTGCTGCTGGGTGGCGCGTTGCGGGCCGAGATCGTGCTGGCGCTGGCGAACATCGTGTGGTTCGTGCTGCTGATGGTCGGCGGTGTGGCGTTGTCGGTGCCGGTCGGCTTCGTGCACCTGTTGCCGTCGGCTGCTCTCGCGCAGGCGCTGGAAACCTCTGTGGTGTACGGCACGGCACCGGGTGTGGGCCCCGTCGCAGTGCTCGTGGCCTGGGGCGTTGTGGCCGGAGCACTGGCCACCCGGACGACGAAGCTCACCTGAGGACACCTACCATCAAAGGCGTGTCGAAGCTGACCGCCCTTCTCGTTTCCTGGCAGCGCGCGCTCGCGATTGCCGTCGTCATCGCGCAGGCCGGAATCGCGGTGACCGGTTCGATCGTCCGCGTGACCGGCTCCGGACTGGGCTGCCCGACGTGGCCCCAGTGCGTCGAGGGCAGCGTCGTGCCGGTGCAGCACCCCGAGGTCGCCGCCCTGCACCAGTGGGTCGAGTTCGGCAACCGGACGCTGACGGGGGTCGTCGGCGTCATCGCGGGTCTCTGCGTGCTGGCGGCGTGGTTCCACCTGCCGCGCCGCAAGCGGGTGCTGACGCTCGCGCTCATCCAGCTCGGTGGCGTGGCGCTGCAGGCGGTCGTCGGCGGCGTCACGGTGCTGGCCGGGCTCGCCTGGTACACCGTGTCCGTCCACTTCATGATCTCGATGGCCCTGGTGTGGCTCGCCGCGCTGCTCGTCCGCTCGCTGTCCGAGGGCGACGGTCCCGCCCGGCTGCTCGTGCCGGCACCGTTGCAGAAGCTCCAGGTGGTCATGGCCGCCGTGCTCGGCGCGCTGCTGCTCGCGGGCACCTGGGTCACGGCCGCCGGGCCGCACGCCGGTGACGCGTCGACGCCGCGCCTGGGCATCGAGGTCGCGACGCTCGCCCAGATCCACGCGGACCTGCTGTTCCTGTTCCTGGGACTGCTGATCGCGGTCGGGTTCTTCACGCGCACCCGCGCGTACTGGACGCTCGTCGGCGTCGTCCTCGCTCAGGGCGCGCTGGGCATGGTGCAGTACTGGACTGGCGTGCCGGAGGTACTCGTGTCGCTCCACGTGCTCGGTGCCGGTGCGGTTGTCGTTGCCACGGCGGCGTTGTGGACGTCGTCGCGTGAGCGGACGCACGAGGTAGAGCTGCCCGCTCCCGGCGATCAGGCGCTCAGCAAGGCCTGAGCGTCGCCCTGGTTGTTGTGCCCGGCCCAGTTCGCGGGGGTCGAGTCGAAGTTCGCGTCCCTGATGGTCGGGTCGGCGCCCGCGTCGAGCAGGATCCGGATGATCGGCAGGTGGCCGCGTTCGGCCGCCAGGTGCAGCGCCGTGACGCCCTCGCCGTGCATCGGGCCGCCGAAACCCGTGCGCTGGTTGGGATTCGCGCCCAGGTCCAGGAGAGCGCGGGTCGCGTTCTCCAGTCCGCACCACGCCGCCCACGCCAGTGCGGTGCCGCGGTAGACGTCCGCGTCGATCCTGGCGCCGCGCTTCAGCAGGTCGCCGAACACCTCGGTGCGGTCGTTGCGGGCAGCCCACGACAGCGCCTCGTCGAGGACTTCCTGCGGGTCGTTCGTCGGCCACCAGCGCGGGAAACCGCTGTGCGGCCGGTAATAGCCGCGCTTCGTCTCCGGCTCGGTGGCGAGGTCGAGGTTGCCGAGGCCGGCCGCGGTGCGCAGGTTAGGCGGGTGAACTCCGTGCTGTGCCAGCAGTTCCGCGGTCTCGGAGTTGCCCCAGAACAACGCGACGGCGAGCGGGGTGCCGCCCTCGCCGCGGGCTTCGAGATCGGTGCGGGCGCCGCGGTCGAGCAGGAGCTGGGCCAGCTGCGGGAGGTCCTGGTAGGCCGCCTGGTGCAACGCCGTCCAGCCGTGCACGTTCTGGTGGTTGACGTCCGCGCCGTCGTCGAGCAACACCCTGACGAGCCGCTCGTCGCACTTGGCGGCGGAGAGGCCGAGCAGGTCGTTCCCGTTGGTACCACTGGCTTTCACGAGCCACGGGTCGCGCGTGATGATCGCCTTCAGCTCATCGGGGTGCTGCAGCTCGACGGCCTGGTAGGCGCGGGCGAACGGGCGCGGCATGCGGATGTGCGCCTTGAACGCCTTCCAGTCCGCACAGCCGTGGGCCTGGGCGAGAACGGTGTGTGCGCCCTCGTCCGTCAGCGGCACGTCGTCGAAGACCTCGAGTGCGCCGGGCACACCGTCCCACGCCGAGGCGAGCAGCCCTCTGGCCCGCTCCTCGTAGTACTCGATGTCGTCGCGAAACGGGTGCCACATGCATCCCAAGCTACTTGGGTGACGCGGGCCTGCGCTCCCACAAAGCCGGAAGTTCCGCCGAGAGCCAACCGTAGAGGTGGTCGACCGTCCGCAGCCGCATCGCGCGCTCCGGATCACCGCTGAGCAGCCGCATGCCGTCGTCGGTCAGCGTCTGCACGCTCGCGATCGCGTTGAGCTTTCGCTGTACGAACTCCGACCAGGCCTTCTCGTTGATCCGGTACTCGGCAGCCTGCCTGCCGCGCCGGGTCCGCTTGGTCACCAGGCCGACGTTGACGAGGTACTTGAGGTTCGTGCTGATCGACCCGCTGCTCGCTTCGAGCTCCTGGGAGAGTTCAGCCGCCGTGCGCTCCACCGGTTGGCAGATCAGGAGATAGCCGAGGATGCGGCCGCCGATCAGCGGAATGCCCTCCTCGGCGAAGTGGGCCGCGAACCGCTCGATCCAGGCGGACAGCCGGGTTTCCCTGCCCACGCTCATGACGGAGCCTTTCTTTCGGTCAACACTGAAGTCATCGTAGCGATCTTGTCAATGCCTTTGCGCAACTTTTGGTTGCACATGCCGGACGCAACGTGCAACCATCGGTTGCACATCTCTTTGCAGACAAGGACGTACCGATGGACACGACCGCTCTTCGCAGCGCCTACGAGAAGTTCTTCGACGTGGCGGTTTCACCCGACCTCGGCGAGGCCTCCGACGGCGGGTGGAACGCCGACCAGGTGCTGGCCCACATGCTCAGCGTCGACGCCGCGACCGCCGCCGTCGTGCTCGGCGTGATGTCCGGCGCACGCCCCACTTTCGACAACCGGATCTGCCTCGACCGCTGGAACCTCGACCGGATCATCGCCGAGCACCCCGGCAGGACCGCGCTGATCGCGCGCGTCCGTGACCAGGCGGCCATCCTCTGCGACATCGCCGATCGGCTCACCGAGCAGGCCGCCGCGGTGCTCGTGCCGTCGTTCCTCATGTCGAACGACGAGCTCCTGCTGGACCAGCCCGTCCCGCTCGCCGATCTCGTCAACGGGCTCGCCTCGAACCACGTGCCGGCGCACACCCGGCAGCTGGCCGATCTGCGTCAGTTCCGCGGCCAGTCCGCGCCGGACTCCCACAGCCGCTCGGCCTCCGCGCCGAAACGCTGATACCAGGGAGCGTCGTTCTTCGACAGCACCATGATCGGAGCCGCTTCACCCTCGGGGTGGAACTCGTAGTGCTGCACGCACACGACACCGTTCGGCTTGCGCACGTCCAGGCAGTTGAAGCCCGCGGACGGGATGGTGGACAGTACCCGGATCTCCAGCCGGCCGCCGTGCCGCTCCCGCAGCGCGGTGAGGTCGTCGAGCGTCGCCCGGATCCTGGTACGCAGGTGCTCGACGCCCTGGGAGTGCGACCGGTGCCGGTCCGCGATCGCCATCAGGCGCTCGTCGGCGGGATCGAGCACCAGCACGCGCACCCGCCCACCGGTCTTCAGCACGGCGGGCAGGTCGGTGCGCATGCCCTGCACGGTCCTGGTCATCGTGAGACCGATCAGGAGGATGTCGGAGGCGTTCGCGCGGCGGTCGATCAGGTCCGCCGGGAACTCGCCGCGCAGCGCGACGGCACCGCTGCGGGCTCCGTTGATCTGCTGGGTCAGCTTTCTCGACTTGATCTGCGAGAAGGCGAGGATCGCCAGGAGGGCGAGGACGGCCGAGGCCAGCGTCGTGACGTCGGACAGGCCCGTGATGCCGAGGACGGTGAAGACCAGGCCCACCAGGGCGAGGAGGTAGAGGTCGAGATTGTCGTCGGTGACGAACGCCCGTGCCCTGCCGATCCAGCCGCTCAACCCGACCCCCGATGCACAAGGAGCTGGGAGGCAGAGGCCTCCCAGCTCCATGATCTCAAGTCAGCAGACGGGTGCGAGCGGCGTGGTCTCGTCGGGACCGGGCCGACGGCGCCACCGGTCCAGCTTCGCGTGTTCCGCCAGCGAGATCAGCGTCTCGCGCACCGACAACCGCACCCGCGGATCGCAGTTCACCACGGGAACCTCGGGCGCGATGCCCATCCCGCGGATGATGGCCTTCACGTCCGACCGGACAGACGCGTGCACGTTGTTCAACGCCAGCACGTACGGAATCCGGTGATCCTCGAAGTACCGCATGGCGTCCACGGAGTCCGCGGGACGCATCACGTCGAACAGCACCACCGCGCCGACGGCGCCGCGCACCACGTCGTTCCAGCCCGCGCGCGGATCCTGCCACTGCGGCGCCACGAAGAGGTGCAGGGCGAGGCCCGGATCGAGCCACACCCGGCCGAACTGGATGCGCACCAGCTCGGTGACCAGACCGGCGCGCTCCGGTGGGAGCGCTGTCATGGTCAGCAGATCGTTTTCCACGATCGTCCTGATGAAGGTGCTCTTGCCGACGCCGAAGCCACCGGCGACGACGATCTTGGCCGAAGTCAGCTCCCGACCAGGCGGCCCAGGGGGCCCGAAATCGGGAAATCTAGAGCCGACGTAGTCCACTCAGCACTCTCTCCATCAACCCGAGGTCCGGCGCGACACCTCCCGCGGAAGCGGTCTGGTGCACGTCCACCAGACCTCGTTCCGCCATGTCGCCGAGCAGTACCTTGACGACTCCCAGCGGGAGGCGCATCAGTGCGGCCACCTCCGCGACGGATCGCGGCGAGCGGCACAGCTCGACAACGTGTTGGTGCTCAGCCTGCAAGATACCCGCAGACTGGCGACTCTGATCATTGGCGGAGACAAGTGTCTCGATCTCGAGGTTGATGTTCGACCGTGTGCGCCCGCCCGTCCAGGCATATGCACGCACGATCGAGGCGTCCGGGCTCTCGGGAACCGAGGGCTCGAACACCGGTTTTTCTTCCTGCGGTGCAACGGGAGTCGCTTCCCGCTCGGGCACGGGGGACGCACCGCGCGTCCGCTTTCGACCCGAATCCAGGGAGAACCCGTTCAACAGGTCGGCGAACGTCTGCTCGGCGGGTGACTCCACCCGCCTGCGTCGTCGGTGCGCGTCAGCGGCCGAACTCATGATCACCTCACGCTGTGCAGCTGCGCTCGCAGTTCGGGAGTGAGGATCTGGCCCACCTGGTCGACGACCACGGTCATCTCGTAGGCCACTTGGCCGACGTCGCTGTCGGGCGCGGCGAGAACCGCCAAACAAGATCCGTCTCGAATGGACATGAGGAGCATGATCCCGTAGTCCATCTCGATCACGGTGCGCAACACTCCGCCACCCTCGAAACAACGCGAGGCGCTCATCGTCAGTGATGTGACGCCCGCGGCGATCGCGGCCAGCTGCTCGGCGCGGTCCGGTGGCAGACCCGTCGACTTGGTGAGCAGCAGGCCGTCCACCGAGATCACGATCGCGTGTGCGACACCCGGTACGCGATCGGTGAAATTCGTGATCAACCAGCCGAACTGGTCCACCTGACGCGACTGAGGCGTGCTCATGCCTTTTCCCCGTTCCCCTGGCCGTTCTTCCCCTGGCCGTTTCCGTTCCCGTTGCTGCCCAGCGGCATCTGGCGAATGCCTGTCTGGTAGCTCGCGAGAAAGCCCCGTGCTCGCTCCGGATCGCGCTTCGGCGGCACCGGCGCGCGGGTGCCGCTCTCGGAACGGTCCGCGAGGTCGGGAAGCAGATTCTTGCGCGGCGCCCGTTTCGGCAACCCGGCGTCTGTCTCACCGGCGTCCGTCGCGGGGTCGCCCGGCTGTTCCCAGACCCCGCCCGCGGACTTCTTGCCGAACCAGGAAGCCGCTACGGACGGTGACGGTCCGGGTCGGGGAGCTGGCGACGAATGATCACTGTTGACCGATTCGTCCGAGACTCCGCTCCCGGAGAACCAGGAAGACGTCGTCTCAACAGTGGTTGGCCGCGTCTCGGTTGGCGACCCGTTCGGAGATCCGTTCGGCGAGGGGCGCGACTGCCGCTGCGGCTCCTCGATCGCGGCGCCGCGGAAGGAGGTCCACTCGGCCGACTCGCGCGGGTGCTCGATGGCGGGAGCGACCGGGGCCGGTGCGGGCGGTGCCGCCAGGTTCGGGGTCTTCACGACCACGTGCGGCTTCTGCGGAACCTGCTTCGGCTGCGGCAGCGCGGCGTGGCGCGGCTGGGCGGGCGCGGCGGCGGGCTCCTCGTCGTGCGAACGGACGAGCTCCGACGGCACGAGGACGAACGCGCGCAGGCCCTCACGGCCCTCGCCCGGCGTGCGCAGGCGCACGGTGATGCCGTGGCGGGCCGCGAGACGCCCGACCACGAAAAGACCCATCTGACGCGAAACCGGCACATCATCTTCTGTACCAGAGGAAAGCCGCTCGTTCGCCTCGGTCAGCTCGGCGGGCCCCATGCCGATGCCCTGGTCGGCGACCTCGACGAGCACCGAACCCTGCTGGTCGATGCGTGAACCGATCATGACCTGGGTGGTCGGCGCGGAGAACGCGGTGGCGTTGTCCAGCAGCTCCGCGACGAGACGCACGAGGTCGCTGGCCGCGTAGCCGACGATCTCCACCGACGGCGTCGACTTCACGACGACGCGCTGGTAGTGCTCGATCTCGGACGCGGCGGCGCGCAGCACGTCGGCCAGCGGCACCGGCTGGTGGAACCGGCGGGCGACGTCGGTGCCCGACAGCACCATCAGGTTCTCGTTGTTGCGGCGCATGCGCGTCGCGAGGTGGTCGAGCTTGAAGAGGTTGGCGAGCTGCTCCGGGTTCTCCTCGTGGCGCTCGAGCTCCTCCATGAGCTTGAGCTGGCGTTCGACGAGGCCCTGCGAGCGGCGCGACAGGTTGACGAAGATGTTCTTCATGCCCGACCGCAGCGACGACTGCTCGACGGCGGACCGGATGGCCTGCTCGTGCACGGCGTCGAACGCGCGCGCCAGCTGACCGAACTCCTCGGTGGTGTGCACGGGCACCGGCTCGACCTCGGTGTCCGGCTTGCGGTCGGCGCGGATCGCGGCGACGACCTCCGGAAGGTGGTGGTGCGCCACGTCGAGCGCGGAGTGCCGCAGCTGGGACAGCGAGCGCAGCAGGTAGCGGCCGATGACGAAGCCGAGCGCGCCGGCGATGATCAGCATCGCGAGCAGGATCACCGCGGCGGCGCCCGCCTTGTTGGACGTGTCGTCCTGCAGCGCGGCGGCCGAGCTCCCGAGCTGGTCCTGCAGCGCGCGGGTGACCTTCTCCATCAGGCGCGTGGTCGTGCCGGACGCGGTGTTCCACTCGTCCGCCGCGATGCCGAACGACGGCGGCGGCTTCGGCTGGCCGGCCTTCGTGGTGGGTGGCGGTACGCCGTCGGGCTGGGTGAGCGCGCGTTCCACGAGCGTGTTGCGGCTCGCCACGGCGATGCCGGTGACGGTCTGCTCGTACTCGCGGCGCTGCTCGGTGGTGGCGATGGCCTGGAAGTCGTTCAGGCGGTCCTGCAGCCGGATGTCGGACTGCTCCAGCGTGCGCTGCTCGGCGCCGAGCAGCTTGGTCCGGCCGATGCCTGCCAGGACGATCGCGTGCTGCAGGGAGACCTGTTCCTGCGCGATGACCATGTGGTGCAGCGCCAGTGCCGTGCCCGCGATGGCCTCGTCGCCGAGCTGGCTGATGAGGGCCTGCTCGAAGTCCAGCAACGACTTCACGACGCTCGTGTAGCCGATGGTGCCGCCGGACGGGTCACCGCCGTCGCCGCCCTGGACGACCTTCTCGCGCACGCTCTTCAGCGTGTCGAGCTGGCCGCCCATCTCGGTGAAGCGGTTGCGGGCGACGTCGCTCAGGCCTTCGGTGCGGTCGACGCGGCGGCGCACGGTCGCGGCGGCGTTGTCGGTCGCGCTGATCTGGTTCTGGTAGGCGCCGACACCGGAACCGCTCGTCGCGCTCTGGGCGGCGAGCGTGCGTTCCTGCTGGACGCTGGAGATCAATGGCGCGAGATCTGCCCGCAGCCGAACCAGGCCCTGCATCTGCACGTAGTTGTTGGACCGGTCGACGTAACCGGAGATCTGCAGTGTGCCCGCACCGACCGCCACGGCGACCGGCACCAGCAGCACGACGCCGAGCTTGACGGGCAGGCGCCAGTTGCGCCAGTCGCTGATCTTTCTCCACTCGACATTCACGAAATGATCCCCAAGGCGCGCTCGAAGTGCCCCACTATCGGCTACCTCCTGGCCTGGTGAATCCCCGCGACTTGAGTCACCCGCAGCTCGATATCGCCGATCAGCCGTATCGGGTGTCAGCGGATAGTAAGCCAGAGAGCGTGACGCGACAACGACCTGGGGCGTGTACGACTGATCACTGACCGTGACAGCCCTCCTTATGGGTGGTCCTGCGGGTTCGGGGGATTGACTCGTCGCGGCGCGTGGTTACGCTTGCGCCCTCCACCCCCGGTCCGGCCGAAGCCGCCTCGACGGCGCTCGCCGGGTACTCCCCGTAACGAATGCGAGCGGTTGATGACGAAGGCGCTGCCCTCCGTGTCACGCCCGGCCACCCCCGGTTTCGCGACCTTTGACGAGCGTCATCACTCATTGCTTATCGATGGTGACGGTGAGCCCGATTTCGGCACCATCCAAACGAGTGAAGATTTCCTCACGCTGAAGCGGCGTGTGACGCGTTTTATTCTGCCCGCAACACTGCTGTTCCTCGCTTGGTACGTGACGTTCGTATTACTTTCCGCCTACGCCGCCGACTTCATGAGCACACCGCTCTTCGGAACGGTGAACGTCGGACTGACGATGGGATTCCTCCAGTTCGTCACGACCATCATCATCACGATGGCGTACGCGCGTTACTCCAAGAAGAGGCTCGACCCGCAGGTCGAAAAGGTGCGCGCACTCGCGGAAACCGATGAGGAGCTCGCGTGACCGGGGCGAACACCGCGATCAACCTGTCCGTCTTCGGCATCTTCGTCCTGCTGACGCTGTACATCGTGTACCGCGCGTCGACGCGGAACGTCAGCGCCTCGGATTACTACGCGGCGGGCAGCAGCTTCACGGGCACCCAGAACGGCATCGCGCTCTCGGGTGACTTCCTCTCCGCGGCGTCGTTCCTCGGCATCTCCGGTGCCATCGCGGTGAACGGCTACGACGGATTCCTCTACTCGATCGGGTGGGTGGTCGCCTGGCTGATCGGCCTGATGCTCATCGCGGAACGGCTGCGCAACACCGGCCGCTACACGATGGGCGACGTCATGGCGTTCCGCATGCGCCAGCGCCCGGTCCGCGCCGCCGCGGCCAACGCGACGCTCGTGATCTCGATCTTCTACATGATCGCGCAGATGGCCGGCGCCGGCGGTCTGATGGCCTTGCTGCTGGACGTGCACAGCAAGGTCGGCCAGGCGATCATCATCGCCGTCGTCGGCATCGTCATGGTGCTGTACGTGCTGGTCGGCGGCATGAAGGGCACCACGTGGGTGCAGATCATCAAGGCCGTCCTGCTCCTCCTCTCCGCCTCGCTGCTGACCATCTTCCTGATCGGCAAGTTCGGTTTCGACATGTCCGCGATGCTCGAGCGCACGACGCAGAAGTCGCCGCTGGGCGAGGCGGTGCTCGCGCCGGGCGTGAAGTACGGCGCGACCGACCTGACGAAGCTCGACTTCCTGTCGCTCGCCCTGGCTCTCGTGCTGGGCACCGCTTCGCTGCCGCACGTGCTGATGCGCTTCTACACGGTGCCCAACGCGCGTGAGGCGCGGAAGTCGGTCGTGTGGGCCACGTGGATGATGGCGATCTTCTACTCGTGCACGCTGGTCATCGGCTTCGGCGCGATGGCCCTGGTCGGCACGGACAAGATCACCGGTGCTCCCGGCGGCGAGAACTCGGCCGCGCCGCTGCTCGCGTTCCAGGTCGGCGGCACGGTGCTGCTCGGCATCGTCTGCGCGGTGGCGTTCGCCACGATCCTCGCTGTGGTCGCCGGTCTGACGCTGACGGCGTCCGCTTCCTTCGCCCACGACGTCTACGCGAACGTCATCAAGCACGGTGAGGCGGACCCGCGCGACGAAGTCCGGGTCGCCCGCGTCACCGCGGTGTGCGTCGGCATCCTCGCGATCGTCGGCGGTATCGCGGCGAACGGTCAGAACGTCGCGTTCCTGGTCGCTCTCGCGTTCGCGCTGGCCGCGTCCGCGAACCTGCCGACGTTGCTCTACTCGATGTTCTGGAAGCGTTTCAACACGCGCGGCACTTTGTGGAGCATCTACGGCGGACTCACGTCGTGCGTGCTGCTCATCGTGTTCTCCCCCGCCATCTCGGGTTCGAAGTCGTCGGTGTTCCCCGACGCCGACTTCGCGTACTTCCCGCTGTCCAACCCCGGCATCGTGTCGATCCCGCTGTCGTTCCTCGCGGGGTTCCTGGGCACGATCCTCAGCAGGGAGCCCGCGGACCCGGACAAGCAGTCGGAGATGGAGGTCCGCGGGCTCACCGGCATCGGCTCAGGCCTGCGCTAGGAGCTCGCCGACCGCTTTGTTGAACACCTCGGGGCGTTCCAGGTTCGGCATGTGGGCGGCACCGTCGACCACGACCAGTGCCGAACCCGGGACGCGTTCGTGCATGTACTCCGCGTCCGGCACCGGGGTGTATTCATCGTCACTGCCGACGACGACCAGGGTCGGCACGGTGATCGTGCCGAGCAGCTCGGTGTAGTCGGGGCGTTCCGCACGGCCTCGCAACGCCGCCGCGGCGCCTTCCGCCGGGGCGTTGTGCATCATCCGGGACACGTGCTCGGAGACGGGACCGGCGTTGTGCCGGGCCACCATCTTCCACAACACCTCGTCGGCGTAGCCGGACATGCCCTCGCGCAACAGCCGGTCGGCCATGTCGTTGCGGTTCCGCCGGCCCTGCGGGGTCTCCGCCTGGGCGAACGTGTCGGCGAGGATCAGGCCCCTGGTGCGCTCGCCGTGCAGCCGCTGGAACTCGAGGACGATCTGCCCGCCCATCGACAAGCCGCCGAGCACGAACCTGTCGATCTCCAGGTGGTCGAGCAGCGCGGCGACGTCCCCGGCGAACGCCGACAGGGGCGTGACGCCGGGAACGACGGTGCTCTCGCCATAGCCGCGCAGGTCCGCGGCGATCACGCGCAAGCCGGCCGCGCTGAAGTGCTCCACCTGCGGCCGCCACATCGAGCGGTCGAACGGGTGGCCGTGCACCAGGACGAGAACGTCGTCACCGGTGCCTTCGTCGTCGTAGCCGATGGTGATGCCGTTGACGCTCGCGATGGTCATGATCCGAACGTAGCGCGGGCCACTATCGCGACGCTGACGCCCGAATCGCCTTGCTCAGCCGGGAAGCGGCCTCGTCGCCCGTCTGCCGGAAGCCGAGCGACGGCTCGGTGAGCTCCAGTTCGAGCAGCAGCGGTTCGCCGTCCTCGCCTTCGACGACGTCGACGCGGGCGTAGAGGAAGTCGTTGCGCTGCAACGAAAGGCGTTCGGCGGCGACGTCGAGCACGCGGTTCGCGAGGTCGAGCTGGCGTTCCGTCGGCTCGATGGCGCGCAGCTTCTCCTCGACGTACAGCCCCGACTCCGACTCGGCGAGGCCCTGCGCCAGCATCGGTCCTTTGTGGAACGAGTGCGAGTACTCGCCGGCGAAGAACACCAGCGCCGTCTCGCCATGAGCGTCCACACTGGACTGATAGGGCTGCACCAGCGCCTTGACGCCGAGGGCCTCGAAGTGCGCACAGGCCTTGGCGTGGTCGGTGAACCGCCCGGCGCCGCGGGAACCCGCGCCGATGGCCGGTTTCACCACGAACTCGCCGTCCGGGAAGTGCGGCTCCTCCCCCGGCTCCACCACGGCGGTGGGCACGACGGCGATGCCGTGCGAGGCGAGCTCGACCAGGTAGGACTTGTCGGTGTTCCAGCGCACGACTGAGATCGGGTTCGCCAGCGCGGGCACGGTCTCGCACCACGCCAGGAAGTCGTCGAGGCGCTCGGTGTAGTCCCACGTGGCGCGCAGCACGACGAGGTCGGCGTCAACTGGCTCGCCCCAGGGCTGCCACACGACGTCGACGCCGTCGCGCCGCAGCACTTCGAGGAGCGCGTCCTCGTCGCCGTCACCTTCCGGCAGTGCGGCGCAGGAAGCGAAAACGACCTTCACGACTGCATCGAGGCCATCTTGCGGCGGTGCGCGAAGCCGATCTTGGTGGCGGCGATGGTCTCGCGGTCCCATTCGGCCTGCTCGACGTTGTCGACGGCGTCGACGGCGTTGGTGGCGGACTCGACGTCCTTGGCCATCACGTCGCCCATGGCGCCGTCCGCCCCGACCAGCACGATCCGCGCGCCGGCCCGGCCGATCGGCTCCACGACGGCCTTGACCGCGGTGCCCGGCTTGCCGTGGGCCTTCACGAACTCGGCGATGCGCTTCTGAGTGGTTTGATCAGACACCCCCACACTGTAAAACCAGCGAGTAGGTTCGGTCGGGTGACCACCGACACGCTCGCGTCCTTCCTCTCGTGGTACTTCGACAACAACCCCGCTCACGCGGCGCTGGTCGGTTCGCTTCCGCACTACTCGACGTTCGGGGACTTCTCCGCTGCCGCGTTCGAGCGGCGGGCCAGGGAGAACGGTGCGTGGGTCGCGCGGCTGGAGCCGTTGCCCAGGTCGGTGGACCGCGATCTCGCGCTGTCGGTGCTGCGCGGATGGCTGGCGGCGGAGACGTGGCCGTCGTGGCGGCGTGATCCGCACGAGTACTCGGGGATGGTCTTCTTCGGACTGCTGACGCCTTTTCTGCACGGGTTGCTGCCCGAGGCGGAGCTGGTCGCCTCCGCCGTCGCGAAGCTGCGTGAGGTGCCTTCGGTTTTCGCGGCCGCGCAGGCGAACCTGGACCCGTCGCTGGCGTCGCCGCTGGTGGTGCGGCGCGCGCTCGGGCAGGTGCGGACGGGACGGTCGTTCCTGCTGGACTCGCTGCCGTCTGAGGTGTCGTCGCCCGAGCTGCGCGCGCAGCTGGTTGAGGCCGCCGTGCCCGCCGCGGAGGCGTTCGACCGGTACGCCACGTTCCTCGAAGATCTCGCCGTGCGGGCGACCGGCGACTGGCGGATGGGCGAGAAGCTCTACTCGACCCTGTTGCAGGACAAGGAGTTGCTCGGTTACGGCGCGCCGGAGCTGCACCAGCGCGGCCAGGACGCGTACGCCTCGCTGGAGGCGGAGCTGATCGAGCTCGCGGGATCGTCCGACTGGCGTTCGGTGATGAGCTCGTTGCAGGACGACCACCCGCCGACGCTGGAGGCGATGCGGGCCGAGTACGAGGCGGAGACGCAGCGGGCCCGCGCGGCGCTGGTCGAGCACTCCCTCGTGACGCTGCCCGACGGCGAGGAGTGCGCCGTGGTGCCGTCGCTGCCGTTCCAGCGTCCGATCATGTCGGTCGCGAGCTACCTCGGCCCGCCGCCGTTGACGTCACGTCGCGCGGGCTACTTCTTCGTGCCGTTCACCCCGGACGGCGCCACGGACGAGGAGATCACGCACCGGCTGCGCACCAACGCGCGCTCGCAGCTGCCGACGATCTCGGTGCACGAGGCCTACCCCGGCCATCACTGGCACATGTCGTGGGTGGCGGCGCAGGGAGACGCGCATCCGTTGCGGAAGGTGTTCCGGACGCCGTTCTTCTCCGAGGGCTGGGCGTTGTACGCGGAGAAGCTGCTGCGGTCGGTCGGGTACTACACGACCCGTGCGGCGTTGATGGGGCACGTCGAGGCGCGGTTGTTCCGCGCGGCGCGGATGATCGTCGACACCGCGTTGCACTGCGGGGACATGACGCCGGAAGAAGCCGAGGCGTTCATGCTGGCGCGCACCGCGTTGACGCCGGGCACCGCCGTCGGCGAGGTCAAGCGGTACTGCGCGTGGCCGACGCAGGCGCCGGCGTACCTGACCGGCGCGTTGGAGATCGACCAGATCCGCGACGAGTACCTGGCCGCATCACTGGGATCGTCGCGCGACTTCCACGACCGCATCGCGGGATCAGGCTCGCTGCCGCTCGGGCTGGCGCGCCGCGTGGCGCTGGGCGAGGAGTGACGGCAGCGGGATGAAGGCTGCGACGACGTAGGCGAACGCCGAGATCGTCGCGGTCGTCGTGTCGCCGATCTTCGTGGCGACCAGCGGTGCCGTGACGGCGCCGAGCGGAATCGCCAGGAAGGAGCCGAACTCGTCGTAGGCGGTGACGCGGGACAGCAGGTGGTTGGGGATGGCGCGTTGCAGCTCCGTCTCCCACGCGATCGCCCACGTGGCCATGCCCATGCCTTCGACGAAGGCGATGACGATCAACGTGGGAGTGTTCGCACCGAGCCCCAGTGCGAGCAACGGAACCGCCGCCACGAGCGTGATCAGTGTGGCGATCCACAACGGAACGGTCCGCGTCCGATACATGATCAGCGTGACGAGAGCGAGGCCCGCGCCCGACGCGCTGAGCACCAGGCCCCACTCGAACTCGCCGATGGTCCGTTTCGCGATCGCGAGGCCGAGGACCGTCCACACGCCGACGTAGATGGCGTTGGTGAGACAGAAGGACAGGACCATCGTCCACACCCAACTCGTGGTGCGGAACGTGTTCCAGCCTTCCCCGAGGTTCTGCGTGAGGCTCGACGTGACCGGTTTGCCGGGGAGGTTCAGCTTCGCGTACAGGGCCGCCGCCGCGAAGTAGGTGGCGGCGTCGAACGCCAGCGCCCACCCCGCGCCGATGGTGGCGGCGGCGAGCCCCGCCGCGGCAGGGCCGATCAGGCCGGTGCCGAAGCGCGCGGCGCTGAGCAGCGAGTTGGCCTTCTGCAGGCGGTCGGGCTCCACGATTTGCGGGAGCCCGCCGCGCGCCGCCGGTGAGGTGAAGGCGTTGAACGCGCCTTGCACCGCCTGAAGTCCGAGGAGCAGGCCCAGGTGGTAGTTGCCGGTGAGAAGGGTGGCGGCGGCCGCGGCCTGCGCCGCACCGGAACCGACGTGGCTGATGGTGAGAACGGCCGACCGGCTGAACCGGTCCGCGATGGAACCGCCGATCAGGACCAGCGCCAGATACGGAACGATGCGCGCGGCGAGCACGAGACCGGAGTCGAGCGCCGTGCCGTGGTCGAGCACCGCGAACGGCAACGCGACCACCGCCATGGCGGTGCCGAGCAGTGAGATGAACCGTGCCGAGCAGAACAACCCGAACGCCCCCATGCTGGACGACCGTAGCGGTTCCCACCTGGCGGGAACGGGAACATCCGTGCCGTGGCCCGAGTTCTTTCGAGTTGAGTCGATCAAGGAGGACAGATGCCCAAGGCAGTGGTGGTGCGTTCGGCCGGCGGCCCGGAGGTGCTCGAGTACTCGGACGTGCCGTCGCCGGTGCCCGGTGACGACGAGCTGCTGGTGCGGGTGGGCGCGGCCGGCGTCAACTACATCGACACCTACCAGCGCAGCGGGCAGTACCCCGTGCCGCTGCCCACCGCTCTGGGCCTGGAGGGTGCGGGCGAGGTCATCGCCTCGAACTCCTCTTCGTTCGCCGTCGGTGATCGCGTGGCGTGGATGTCCGTGCTGGGCAGCTACGCGTCCGAGGTCGTGGTGCCTGCTTCGGCCGCGGTGCGCGTTCCTTCTTCGTTGGACGTGGAGCTGGCGGCGGCTGCTCTGTTGCAGGGCATCACCGCGCACTACCTGACGCACTCGACCCACGTGGTGAAGGAAGGCGATCGGGTGCTCGTGCACGCGGCCGCCGGTGGGGTCGGGTTGTTGCTGACACAGTGGGCGAAGGCTCGCGGGGCGTACGTCGTCGCGACGGTGTCGACCGACGAGAAGGAGGCGCTGGCTCGCGAGGCCGGGGCCGACCAGGTGCTGCGGTACGGGGACTTCGCGTCGCAGATCGAGAAGGTCGACGTGGTGTACGACGGGGTCGGGCGTGACACGTTCGACCAGTCGCTGGCGTCGCTGAAGCCGCGCGGGTTGCTGGCGTTGTTCGGGGCGTCGTCCGGGCCGGTGCCGCCGTTGGACCCGCAGCGCCTGAACGCCGCCGGGTCGGTGTACCTGACCCGGCCGTCGACCGGGGCCTATCTGCTCGACCGCGCGGAGTTCGAGTGGCGGGCGGCCGACCTGTTCGGGGCGATCGCGGACGGAACGCTGTCGGTGCGGATCGGTGGGCGGTACAAGCTGGAGGAGGCGGCGCAGGCGCACACCGACCTGCAGTCGCGCCGGACCACCGGGAAGTTGCTGCTGCTGCCGTGAGGTTTGAGCGGCCCCCGACTGTTCTCCTGGTCGGGGGCCGGTTCGTCACGCCGCGGGAGTGACCTTCACGCCGTCGATCACGAAGACGAGGGTCTCGTTCGGCTTGATGCCCTGGCCGCCCTTGCCATAGCCCTTGGCCGGCGGGACGACCAGCAGACGCCGGCCCTTCTCCTTGAGCCCGATGATGCCCTCGTTCCAGCCCTCGATGACCTGCGCCTGCCCGACGTTCTCGACGTCGAACGGCTGCCCGCGCTTGAAGGAGCTGTCCAGCACCTTCTTGTCGGAGAAGGTCGTGAGCTGGTAGTTGACCGTGGCCGTCGAGCCGGCCTTGACCTCGGCGCCGGTGCCCTGGACCAGGTCCTTGACGATGAGCTCGTCAGTGGGCTTGCAGGCCGGGATCTCGACCTTGGGCGCCGCGCCGAAGTCGCCGGTGACCTTGAAGTCGTCGGCCTTGCAGGGGGTGGTCGGGGCCGGCGTGTTGCTGCTGCTGCCGGTGCCGGTGCCGAGCGAGGGCTGGGCTGAGCCGCCGCAGGCGGTCAGGCCGGTGGCGGCTGCCAGCGCCAGGGACGCGATGAGCAGGACGTTGCGCATGAGGGGGGAGCGTATTCGGGGGTGTGTTAGCGGGGTGTAGCAGGTCGGGCGCCGCCCACCCGACGCGGCACCAGCGGGATGCGTGGGCCCCTCGGGCGCCGTCCATGCCCGGCATCGCGGCCGGCAGCGGGTGGACGCGGGGCTCGTCCTCGCGGCGCAGTGGGCGGTGCGGGCGAGTGGAGGAAGACACGCGGCGTGCGTGCGTTTGGGTGGGTGGGTCACCCTCATCCGACTCGTTGAGCGTAGGTCGCGACTCGGTGTCACCGAAGTGCACGGGTGCGGGTTGGCGGAGGGGCTCAAGGGCGGTTATTCCGGTTGTAAATGTCGCACGAATAGCAGCTTCCTTATCTTTTGACCGACGCGTACAGTGACTCCGCGCACTTGATCGGACACTGAACGCATTCGTCCGATCGGGTAGCGGCCGATGAGGTGACCGCCAGGAGGTGGGACTTGTGTCCGCGGAGGCCGGAGGCATCCGCAGCAACCTGATCCAGGAGTTGTTTTGGACTCGGACCGGGTTGCTCCTCCTCATACTCGTGGTGACGTCGGGCGCGTCGCTTGCCATTTCCAGTCAAATGGATTCCGGGGCGGCTAGAAACCTGCTGACCGCGGTGGGGACGGGCACGCTCATATCGGCTGTCGTGAGCTTCACGCAGACGTTGGTTACGTCCAAAGCCGCGCAGAAGGCTCTGCTCACGCCGGTCATCGAGGAGAGTCGCAAGGCTCTGAAGGAGCTCACGCAGGAGTATCGGGCGCTGGATCGGGAGTTCTTCCCCAGTCACGTGTTCGAGCCGACCGCTACGCCGGATCCGGTGTTCAACCAGCTCATGATGCAGGACCTGGAGCGGACGCGGTTGTACTGCTTCCGCGGGTTCGCCGGGCGGTACGCGGCGGGGCGGGTGTTGCTCTCCCAGACGGAATGCGAGCTCAGGGCCGTGTTGGCGGACCCGCGGGACGACAACGCCATCAGCGGGCGGGCGCGGTATCTCCTGCGCAACGAAGGCGCCGAGGGCGACTACGACGAGATCCAGACGAAGCTCAAGGAGCAGATCGGGATCGGGCTCGTCGGGCTCTACGTGGCGCGCAGCCGGTGCAGCAGAATCGATGTCACGATCGTTTCGGATCCGCCGCTCGATCGGCTCGAATTGTTCGACGACTCCGCTTGGCTCACGCTCTTCAGCAACACCGCCGGAGTGCTGCGGCCCTATCCCAGGACGCTCAGGTTCACCGAGAGCTCGTTCCTGTACACGATGGAACGGGCGGAGTTCCTGCGGATCAGCAATTCCAAGGCCGGGTATCACTTCGTCATCACGCCGGGCACGACGAGGAACGACTTCCTGGCGTTGTTCGAGAAGATCACCGGCGACACTCTCACCGACGACGGATACCGCGAGCTCGAAGACAAGTTCCACGCATTCCGTCGCGAATTCTCCGCATCCGCTCAGTTGAGGAGCTGATCGATCTTGCTAGCCGAGTTCACCGGGTTGTCCGCGCTCGAGGAGCTCGCCGCTCGGATAAGGGGCGCCGATTTTCCCGTGGTGGACCACTGGACCGATGTCGGCGTGTGGTTCCGCGAGTGGGCGGCCCGGCCGGAGTTGCGCAAGGAGCTTCGCGCGTACATCGACGGGCTCACGCCGCAGCAGGCGACCTGGGTGATCGCGCATTCGCGCGAGACGACGACGCACTTCGCGTGGTGCCTGCGGGATGAGCCGGACGAGCCGTTCACGTTCTGGCTGCACGAGTACAAGCCGCTGGCGGACTGGCGGACCGGGTACGCGGACTCGGTCCACAACCACCGGTACCACTTCTGCACCACCATCCTGAGCGGCGCGTACCTGCACGAACGATTTGACGCCCGGCTCGGCGTCGGTGGGCGCTCGATCGTCGGCACGGAGCTCACGAACCGCACCCAGTGCACCGAAGGCACCACGGGCACGTTGCTCGCGCACGAGTTCCACCGCATCCCGCGCGCGGCGGACGGGACGATGACGTTCCTGGCCAAGTCGCGTGCCGTCACGCCGTGGAGCCTCAGCTACGACCCGGACACCGGGATCAGTCATCGGCACGTGCCGGTCGAGGACCGACTGGAGGATCTGACGAACCACCTGTGAAGCCGCGCCGAGGCGCGCATGACACGCCTACCATCAGCCCACCCGGTGGGAGGGCTGATGATGCGTACGCGCACAACGATTCCGAGGTCTGTCATCGCGGACGTGGAGCAGCGCGTGAGGCGGCTGTGCGAGGACCTGGCCGCGAAGCTGCAGTTCCACGGCTGGCACCACGTGAGCTTCGTCCGCGACAAGGCCGTGCACTTCGCCGAACGCAACGGCGCCGCGACGGACATCGTCGAGGTGGCCGCTCTGGTGCACGACCTGAACTACATGGTCCGCCGCAACTCGCTGCCGACCGACGGTGCGGCGCTGCGCAGGAAGGTGCTGTTCGTCGCCGGTGTCTGCCTCGGTGACATCGAGTGGATCGAACGCATCGTCCTCGAAGCGGAGATGCGCACCCGCCACCGCGACATCTCACTGGAGGCCCAGGCGCTGTCCGACGCCGACACGCTCTTCAAGGCGCTCCCGGTGACGCCGGTCGTCCTCGCGCACAAGTACCTGCAGGAGAACGGCATCACGCTGCGGGAGCTCGCGCACAAGATCGTGGGCGAGCAGGTGTCCAAGGCCGACGAGGGCTACTACTTCTACGACGCGGAGGCCGCCGCGACCTACACCAAGTGGGCCGAGACGAACCTCCTGCTGTGGCAGCACATCGTGGAGTCGCTCGACGACCCGTGCGTCGAGGAGCTGCTGACCAAGGTGGCGTCGTGAGCCTCACCTGGCGACCAACGAGCTGAGCTCCGGCGGCACCGGCCCCGGATGCACCACGCCCAGCTGCCTGGTGGCCCGCGTCATGGCCACGTAGAGGTCGTTGGGACCGGCCGCGAGAACGGCCACCGGGTCGGCGATCACGACCACGTCGAACTCCAGGCCCTTGGCCTGTGCAGGTGTCAGCAGCACGACGTCACCCGTGAGGTCCGGTGGCACGGGGAGCGACAACGCGGCCGCCAGCTCGTCGACGACCGGCGCGATGATCGCCAGCTTGCCTTCCGCGTGCTCGGCGATCAGCGTGGCGAGCGCGCCCGGCACGTCCGCGGCCGCCAGCCGCCACGGCACCTCGCCACTCGCCCGCACCGATCGCGGCGGCCGCAGTGCCGGGTGGTGCCGGGCGAGCAGCTCCACCGCGACCGTCATGATCTCCACCGGCGTGCGGTAGTTGACGGTCAGCTGGGCGAGCCGGTGCGGCCGCGGCACCCGCTCCCACGACGACGCGCCCGCCGCGCTGCCTGTCTGCGCCAGGTCTCCCACCACGGTCATCGACCGCGACGGGCAGCGGCGCACCAGCATCCGCCAGGCCATGCCGGACAGCTCCTGTGCCTCGTCGACCACGACGTGCCCGAACACCGGCACGCTCTCACCGACCAGCGCGGCGACCTCGTCGAGCAGCGGGACGTCCGCGGCGCTCCACGGACCTTCGACCACCTCCGCGGGGGTCAGGGTCGGCCACAGCTCGTCGAGCGCGTCCCGAACACCGGCGTCACTGAGCAGCGCGGTCCGCAACGCTTCCCGGTCCACCTCGTCCAGCAGGTCACGCGGACCGTCCTCCTCCTGCCCGAGCACCACACCCGCTGCCGCCAGCGCACGCAGTTCCGCCTCGCCGAGCCGGCCGTCGGCACTGCCTCCGTCGAGTGCCTCACCGGTCGCGGTGAACACGACCGCCTCCATCCGGCCGACGAGCTCCCCGGCCAGCGCGGCCACGATCTCCCGCTGGAACACCAGTCGCGCCTGGTTGTGCGGCAGCCCGGTCTCCCTCGCCGTCCGCACGGCCCGTCGCACCACCGCCGGGTCCAGCCGCAGCACCTCCTGCTCGAACTCGACGTCCACCGGTTCCTCCGGCAGCCGGACCGCGGCGCGCACGCTCTCGGCCAGCCGGGCCGCCATGTCCGCGCGGCCCTTGCGCTCGGCCTCCGCCACCGAGTCCACCTCGGTGACGGCGACGGACCTCAGTCCGGGCACGGTCGCCGTCACCACCCGGTTCTCGCCGAGCCCCGGCAGCACCTGGCCGATGTAGTCGAGGAACACCTCGCTGGGCCCGATGACGAGCACACCGCGGGCCCGCAGGTGCTCGTGCGTGTACAGCAGGTAGGCGACGCGGTGGAGGGCGACGGCGGTCTTGCCGGTGCCCGGTCCGCCCTGCACGACGAGCACTCCCCTGGCGTCGTCACGGACGATCCGGTCCTGCTCGGCCTGCAGCGTCGTGACGACGTCCCGCATGCGTCCGGTCCGCTCGGCCGTCAGGGCGGCCAGCAACGCGGCTTCGCCGACCAGCCCGTCGCCGGGCGCGTCCAGATCGAGCAGTTCGTCGTCCACGGAGACGACGGCCCGGCCACGCGTCGTGATCCGGCGCCGGCGCACGACGCCGTCCGGCTCGGCGGCGGTCGCGGTGTAGAAGGGGCGGGCGGCGGGCGCACGCCAGTCCACCAGCAACGGCTCGTCGTCGTCGAACAGCGAGATCCGTCCGATGTGGACACTTCGGCCGTCGGCGAGGTCCAGCCTGCCGAAGCACAGCCCCTCCTCCACCGCCTCCAGCCGCGCGAGCTCCGCCCGCCACACGTCCGAAGTGTGGCCGCGGGCGAGCGCGGCGGCCGCCTCGTGCCGCAGCGCGTCGAGGCGGGCGTACAGCACGTTGACGTGGTCCTGCTCAGCTGCGAGTTCCTGCACTCGGGAGAGGGTGCCCGCGACCTCGCGGAAAGTGCAGTCTTGTTCTTCTTGACAGCCTCAGCCGCTCACCGAAGGCGGAGGTCCGCGCTGCCGTGCAACGTGTAGGCGAGGCCCATCACGTTGCCGCGGCTGATCATCTCCCAGCGGGTCAGCCGCAGCGCCTCGCCCGCGCTGAACCCCGCGGC
Source organism: Lentzea nigeriaca (assembly GCF_016907955.1). GTDB lineage: Bacteria > Actinomycetota > Actinomycetes > Mycobacteriales > Pseudonocardiaceae > Lentzea > Lentzea nigeriaca. The sequence continues at coordinate 49,414 of NZ_JAFBCX010000011.1, forward strand.
CAGCCGGGCGAGCACCATGCCGGTCACCCAGCCCGCCATGTCCTGCGGCACAACGGTCTCCGGGCTGATCACGCCCGACGCGCCGCCGTCGGTGAAAGCCCGCACCAGACCGGTCATCGGTGACGTTCCCACCACCAGCGGCTTGCGCGACGGCCAGTGCGGACGCGGCCACACGCCCTCGCGGTCCCAGCGCTCGATCTCCTCGGCGTCGAGGAAACCCTCCCGGAAGTGCAGGTGCACGACGTCCATGGCCTCGTCGGCCAGCGCGCGTCCCAGCTCCGACGGGCTGACGTAGGCCGACGTCACTGCCTCTGGCCGAAGCATCGACATCAGCTCGGTCACGTGTCGTTCGGTCAACGCGCGGTCCATGCCGTGATCGACCGCCATCGACACCGCGAACGGGTGCGGCCGCGCCGACACCAGGGGTACCAGCGGCCCGACCGGCTGCTCCAGTACGCACGACAGGCCCCAGAAACCGAAGGGGCACAAGATGTTTCCGCTGTGGTCGGACACCGGGCAGTGCGCGGGCACCTCTCCCCCGGCACCGAACGGACCGAACTGGCCCACGGACGCGCACAACCGATACGGGCCGTCCTGGAACGGCAGGTCGTAGATCAACGACCACGGCACCGTGCCCGAGGTCACGTCGGCGATCATCACCCCGGCCGGACGGCCACCGGCACGGGCCAGCCGCCGGATCCGCTCCGCCGGCGCATCGGAGCCGAAGAGCCGCGAGCACAGCGCGGACCCCTGCCGGGCCAGCGCCGCGAGATCTTCGCAGAAGGCCGGGAAGTCCTTGCCGTACCAGGGATCCAGCCCTGTCACGTGCGGCAGCGAGCGCGGCAGGTCACCCAGGTCCAGGCTGATCCACGACGGCAGCCCGCCGGACGCCACCAGCGCCCGCTCGCCGAGCACCATGATCGACGCGACCCGCGACGACAACGGTTCGAGGTCCGCGAACGTCCGCGACAACCGGAACCTCGGCGTCGCACGGGAGTCACCGCCCCCGACCGGCAGCACGACCCGCTGCACGTGCACCGGCACCACACCGGAGTAGATGACCAGCTCACCGCTCCACGGCACCGACGCGTACGGCGTCGTGACCGGAAAACTCACCCACGGGCCGGAACCCTCGGCGGGCAGCACGAACGACTCGGACTGCACCGCGCGCCCGTTCATGCCGAGCACGGCCCGCAGCTCCAGGTCGCACGGCAGAGCGGCCGCGTGCTGCCCGACGCGCACCCACACCTCGTAGTCCGCGCCCGGCCGCAACGCTCCCGCGATGCCTTCGGTGGCACCGGGCAACGCGACCATCACGGTGACCACGCGATCGTCGGGCGCGGGCGGTTCCGGCAGGGCGGTGAAGCGAACGAGGCGACGCCGTTCCAGCTCGCGGAACTGCCACAGCGCGTCCTCGACCCGCCCCTCCCCGGCACCACGAGGCTCCGCGATCACGACGTGCGGCGCACTCCACCCGATGAACGCGGAAGCGGGATCGACGCCCGGCACCCACGTGTGCACGGCGGTGAACAGCACGACCGGCCGCCCGAGCCGGCGCAGTGCCTGCACGACCGGAGCTGTGTCCCAGGAACGCGTGTCGTGCAACGCGACCACGTCGCCCACGACGTCGGTGATCGACGGCAACGACGAGGCCGACGGGAAGTGGCGGAGATCCAGCACGGCGAGCCGCAGCACGCGCACCCGCGTGGTGATCACCGCGGACGCCGCGTGTCCGACCGGGAGACCGTGGCTGACCTGGGCCCACCCGCCGGGATCCGTTACGACGAGCAGGGACTTCGTGGCGACGAGCGCGGCGGCGAACTCCAGCGGCGCGCCTTCGCCGCCGGAGACGGTGAACTCAACGGGCGCCACAGCCGTACGCCTGGAGGTGCAGCTAGAACGGCCAGCCAAGCACCGGCAACCCGACCACCGCGTCGACGGCGAGACCGCAGAACACGAGCATCAGGTAGAGGTTCGACATGTGGAAGAACTTCATGGTGTTCGTGGACCCGCCGCGGCGCACGACGTTGTGCAGCTTGTGCGCGAAGACGGCGAACCACAGGCCCGACAGGGCCGCCACCGCCACGTAGATCCACGAGGTGACGGGAGCGAGGGCGAGCGTGCAGACGACGGTGATCCAGCTGTAGATCACGATCTGCCGCGTCACCTGCGCAGCTGTGGCCACCACGGGCAGCATCGGCACGCCTGCCCTGGCGTAGTCCTCCTTGAACTTCATGGCGAGGGCCCAGGTGTGTGGCGGAGTCCAGAAGAAGATGACTCCGAACATCACGAGGGCCGGCCACTCCACCGTGCCCGTCACCGCGCTCCAGCCGATGATGACCGGCATGCACCCCGCCATGCCGCCCCAGATGATGTTCTGGGAGGTGCGGCGCTTGAGCACCAGCGTGTAGACGAAGATGTAGAAGAGGATCGTCGCCACCGCGAAGGCGGCCGACATCAGGTTGACGAAGATCCAGAGGAACGCGAACGAGACGACGCCGAGCACGATGCCGAAGATCAGGGCGTTGCGCGGCGGGATGGCGTTCTGGGCGAGCGGCCGGGCCGTCGTCCGCTTCATGACCGAGTCGATGTCGGCGTCGACGAAGCAGTTGAGGGCATTTGCCGACCCCGCGGCGAGGGTGCCGCCGGTCAGCGTGCAGGCGATCAGCCACAGCGGCGGGAGGCCGTGCTGGGCGAGCAGCATCGCGGGGATCGTCGTGATCAGCAGGAGCTCGATGACCCGCGGCTTGGTCAGCGCCACGTAGGCGCTCACGACCTGGCGAGGCGACCTGGAAGGAGCCTCGAGGACGGCACTCATCGCGGGGACGCTCCTCGTGTCGAGACAGGTGTGAAATCCAGCGACTGATGGTAACCGCGCAAAGAATTCACAGCCCGTTCGGGTGCCGGTGTGCCTGGGCACACACCCACCTGAGACCTTTCAGAGCAACATCCGGATCTCGCAGGACTAGGCTGGCCGAAGGACGAGGGAGAGACGCGGGTCAGGCTACTCGGGATCGATCAAGCCTGCCCGCCCTAGCGACAAGAGTGGAGCTGTAAGTCCGTGACCGTCACCGACGACATCACCCGGCTCACCAAGGCCGATCTGCCCGACGACTGGACGGAGCTGGACAAGCGTGCCGTCGACACCGCGCGGCTGCTCGCGGCGGACGCGGTGCAGAAGGTCGGCAACGGGCACCCCGGCACCGCCATGAGCCTCGCGCCGCTCGCGTACACGCTGTTCCAGCGCGTGCTGCGGCACGACCCGGCCGACCCGGACTGGATCGGCCGCGACCGGTTCGTGCTGTCCGCCGGCCACTCCAGCCTGACGCTGTACGTGCAGCTGTACCTCTCCGGCTACGGCCTCGAGCTGGACGACCTCAAGGCGCTGCGCACGTGGGGCTCGAAGACCCCCGGCCACCCCGAGCACGGTCACACCAGGGGCGTCGAGATCACGACCGGCCCGCTGGGCTCGGGCCTCGCCTCCGCGGTCGGCATGGCGATGGCCGCCCGCCGCGAGCGCGGCCTGTTCGACCCGGACGCCGCGCCGGGCCAGAGCCCGTTCGACCACAACATCTACGTGATCGCCTCCGACGGTGACATCGAGGAGGGCGTCACCTCCGAGGCGTCGTCGCTCGCCGGCACGCAGCAGCTGGGCAACCTGATCGTCTTCTACGACGACAACAAGATCTCGATCGAGGACGACACCACGATCGCGCTGTCCGAGGACACCGCGAAGCGCTACGAGGCCTACGGCTGGCACGTCCAGGTCGTGGAGTCCGGCGAGAACGTCAAGGGCATCCTCGAAGCGATCGAGAACGCGAAGGCGGAGACCGAGCGCCCCTCGTTCATCCTGCTGCGCACGATCATCGGCTACCCGGCGCCGAACAAGCAGAACACCGGTGCCGCGCACGGTGCGGCGCTGGGCGCCGACGAGGTCAAGGCCACCAAGGAGATCCTCGGCTTCGACCCGGAGCAGACCTTCGAGGTCGCCGACAAGGTGCTCGACCACACCCGCGAGGTCGTCAAGCGCGGCGAGCTCGCCAAGGCCGAGTGGCAGAAGTCGTTCGACGCGTGGGCCGCGGCCAACCCGGAGAACAAGAAGCTGCTGGACCGCCTCGTCGCCCGCGAGCTGCCCGAGGGCTGGGCGGACGCGCTGCCGGTCTACCCGGTCGACGCCAAGGGCGTCCCGACCCGCAAGGCCTCCGGTGAGGTCATCAACGCGCTCGCCGGCGCGCTGCCCGAGCTGTGGGGCGGTTCCGCCGACCTCGCCGAGTCGAACCTGACGACCATCAAGGGCGCCAAGTCGTTCGGCCCGGAGTCGATCTCCACCGGCATGTGGAAGGCCGACCCGTACGGCCGCGTGCTGCACTTCGGTGTCCGCGAGCACGCGATGGGCGCGATCCTCAACGGCATCGCCCTGCACGGCCCGACCCGCCCGTTCGGCGGCACGTTCCTGGTGTTCTCCGACTACATGCGCCCGTCCGTGCGGCTCGCGGCGATCATGCAGGCGGCCGTCACCTACGTGTGGACGCACGACTCGATCGGTCTCGGCGAGGACGGCCCGACGCACCAGCCGATCGAGCACCTCGCGGCCCTGCGCGCGATCCCGGACTTCGCGGTCGTCCGCCCCGGTGACGCCAACGAGACCGCCTACGCGTGGAAGGCGACGCTGGAGCAGTTCGGCCCGGTCGGCCTCGCGCTGACCCGCCAGAACGTCCCGACGCTTCCGGGCACCTCCGCGGAGGGCGTGAAGCGCGGTGGTTACGTGCTCTTCGGTGACGACAACCCGGAGATCGTGATCATCGGTACTGGCTCTGAGCTGCAGGTTGCCGCCGAGGCCGGGAAGGTTCTGCAGGGCGAGGGCGTTGCAGTGCGTGTGGTGTCCATGCCTTCCATCGACTGGTTCGAGAAGCAGGACGCCGAGTACCGCGAGTCGGTCATCCCGCCGTCGGTGAAGGCACGTGTCGCTGTCGAGGCCGGCATCGCGCAGCCGTGGTACCGCTACGTCGGCGACGCGGGCGAGATCGTGTCGATCGAGCACTTCGGCGCATCGGCCGACTACCAGACGTTGTTCAAGGAGTTCGGCTTCACGACGGAGAACGTCGTCGCCGCCGCCCGCCGTTCCCTTGACCGAGTGAGGGGTTGATTCAGTGAGCAAGCCGAATCTTGCCGCGCTGTCCGGCGCCGGTGTGTCCATCTGGCTGGACGACCTGTCCCGTGAACGGCTCACCAGCGGCAACCTGGACGAGCTGATCCGCGAGTGGAACGTCGTCGGCGTCACGACGAACCCGACGATCTTCGCGGGCGCGCTGTCCAAGGGCGAGTCCTACGACGAGCAGGTCCGCGAGCTCGCCAACCGGGGTGCCGACACCGAGGCGACCATCCGCGAGGTCACCACGACGGACGTCCGCAACGCGTGCGACAAGTTCCGCGACATCTACAACTCGACGAACGGTGTGGACGGCCGCGTCTCCATCGAGGTCGACCCGCGCCTGGCGTTCGACACGGACAAGACCGTGGCCGAGGCGCAGGACCTGTGGAAGACCGTGGACCGGCCGAACCTGCTGGTGAAGATCCCGGCCACCGAGGCGGGCCTGCCCGCGATCACGAAGACGATCGCCGAGGGCATCTCCGTCAACGTCACGCTGATCTTCTCCGTCGAGCGCTACCAGAAGGTCATGGAGGCGTACCTCGACGGCCTGGAGCAGGCCAAGGCGAACGGTCACGACCTGCGCTCGATCCACTCGGTCGCCTCGTTCTTCGTGTCCCGCGTGGACACCGAGATCGACAAGCGCCTGGACGCGATCGGTACGGACGAGGCCAAGGCACTGCGCGGCAAGGCAGCGCTCGCGAACGCGTGGATCGCCTACGGAGCGTTCGAGAAGACGTTCCGGGGCGAGCGCTGGGAGGCTTTGAAGGCCGACGGTGCCAACGCGCAGCGTCCGCTGTGGGCGTCGACCGGCGTGAAGGACCCGAGCTACTCCCCCACCCTCTACGTCGACCAGCTCGTCGTCTCCGACGTCGTGAACACGATGCCGGAGAAGACGCTGCACGCCGTCGCGGACGCGGGCAAGATCACCGGTGACACGGTCACCGGACGCGCCGCTGAGGGCCAGGAGGTGTTCGACCAGCTCGCCGCCGTGGGAATCGACCTGCAGGACGTGTTCGTGGTCCTGGAGACCGAGGGCGTCGAGAAGTTCGAGAAGTCCTGGGAAGAGTTGCTCGAGACGGTGACGAACCAACTGGCTCAACTGAAGGGCTGATCACGAAGTGACCTCCGTCGACATCGTGAGGTCACCGAACGCCGACCAGGTCAGCACGATCGCTGCTGACCTGGTCGCGGATTCGGTGCCGAGCAAGCTGACCGCGCAGGACCCGACCCTGTGGGGGCCGGAAGCCGAGTCCGAGGCGAGCATTCGTCTGTCGTGGACGACGTTGCACGAGACGTCCCGTTCACTGCTCCCCGAGCTCAAGGCCCTGCGCGAGGAACTGCACGCCGAGGGCGTCGACCGCGTCGTGCTCGCCGGGATGGGCGGCTCGTCGCTCGCCCCCGAGGTGATCACGCGGACCGCCGGCGTTCCGCTGGTCGTGCTGGACACCACCGATCCCGCCCAGGTCGCCGACGCTCTCGCCGGTGACCTCGAGCGCACGGTGATCGTGGTGTCGTCCAAGTCCGGTGGCACCGTCGAGACCGACAGCCACCGGCGCATCTTCGAGAAGGCTTTCGCGGACGCCGGCATCGACGCCGCGTCGCGCATCGTGGTGGTCACCGACCCCGGTTCGCCGTTGCAGAAGGCGTCCGAGGAAGCGGGCTACCGCAAGGTGTTCCTGGCCGACCCGCACGTGGGTGGCCGCTACTCCGCGCTGACCGCGTTCGGTCTGGTGCCGTCGTACCTGGCCGGTGCCGACGTCGAGGCGCTGCTCGACGAGGCGGCGGAGGAGGCCAAGGTCCTCGCGCAGGACTCGGTCGAGAACCCCGCCGTCGTGCTGGCCGCGATCTTCGGTGCCGCGCACGCGAACGGCGCGGAGAAGATCGTGTTCGCCGACACCGGTTCCGGCATCGTCGGGTTCGGTGACTGGGCCGAGCAGCTGATCGCCGAGTCGACCGGCAAGAACGGCACCGGCCTGCTGCCGGTCGTCGTCGAGGGTCCCGGGGCTCCCGGCTTCGTGGACGCGCGTTCGGACGCCACGACCGTCGCGATCGGACCGGCCACCGGCTCCGCCAACGTGGCCGTCGAGGGTCCGCTGGGCGCGCAGTTCCTGTTGTGGGAGTACGCGACCGCGCTCGTCGGCCGCGTGCTCGGGATCAACCCGTTCGACCAGCCCGACGTCGAGGCCGCGAAGAAGGCCGCTCGCGCGCTGCTCGACGCGCCGGTCGCGTCGGCGTCCTCTCCGTCCTTTGTGGACGGACCGGTCGAGGGCCACGGCACGGACTGGGCGCCGCGCAAGGTGAACACCGTCGCGGAAGCGCTCGCGGCGCTGGTCGAAGTGGCGCCCGACCACGGCTACATCTCGGTTCAGGCGTACCTGGACAGGATCGACGACGCGTCGTTCGAGCTGCTCCGTGCGGAGATCGCGAAGAGGACGCACCTGCAGACCACGTTCGGCTGGGGTCCGCGGTTCCTGCACTCGACCGGCCAGTACCACAAGGGCGGTCACCAGAACGGCGTGTTCATCCAGATCACCGGCGAGTCCGGCGACGACCTGGAGGTGCCCGGCCGTCCGTACACGCTGGCGCAGCTGCAGCTCGCGCAGGCGCTCGGCGACGGCCAGGTGCTGGCCGAACACGGTCGTCCGGTGCTGCGGTTGCACCTGGAGGACCGCATCGCAGGTCTGGCCCAGCTCGTCGAGGCAGTCCAGGAGGACGGCTCGTGACCTCATCCGACAAGTGGCGCAACCCGCTGCGGGACGCGGCGGACAAGCGCCTGCCCCGCATCGCGGGCCCGAGCGCGCTGGTCATCTTCGGTGTCACCGGTGACCTGTCGCGCAAGAAGCTCATGCCCGCGATCTACGACCTCGCGAACCGGGGTCTGCTGCCGCCGGGCTTCGGTCTCGTCGGCTTCGCCCGCCGCGACTGGGCCGACCAGGACTTCATGGAGGTCGTGCACGACGCGGTGAAGGAGCACGCCCGCACGCCGTTCAACGAGCACGTGTGGTCGCAGCTCGCCGAGGGCATCCGGTTCGTGCAGGGCACGTTCGACGACGACCAGGCGTTCGACAACCTGGCCTCGTGCCTGGCGGCGCTGGACTCCGAGCGCGGCACGGGCGGCAACCACGCGTTCTACCTGTCGATCCCGCCGAGCGCGTTCCCGACGGTGATCAACCAGCTCAAGCGCGCCGGGCTCGCCCAGACGTCGCGTGACCAGTGGCGTCGCGTGGTCATCGAGAAGCCGTTCGGCCACGACCTCTCCTCGGCCAAGGAGCTCAACCGCACGGTCAACGAGGTGTTCCCCGAGGAGTCGGTGTTCCGCATCGACCACTACCTCGGCAAGGAGACCGTGCAGAACATCCTGGCGCTGCGGTTCGCGAACCAGCTGTACGAACCCATCTGGAACTCGAACTACGTCGACCACGTGCAGATCACCATGGCCGAGGACATCGGTCTCGGTGGCCGCGCGGGCTACTACGACGGCATCGGCGCGACGCGGGACGTCATCCAGAACCACCTCCTGCAGCTGCTCGCGCTGATCGCGATGGAGGAGCCGGTCTCCTTCAAGCCGTCCGATCTGCGGGCGGAGAAGGTGAAGATCCTCTCGGCGACGCGTCCCGCGCAGCCGTTCGAGGAGACCACCGCGCGGGGCCAGTACACCGGTGGCTGGCAGGGCGGCCAGAAGGTCCCAGGTCTGCTGGAGGAGGGCGGGTTCTCGCCCGAGTCGAAGACCGAGACGTTCGGCGCGATCACCTGTGAGATCAACACGCGTCGCTGGGCCGGGGTGCCGTTCTTCCTGCGCACCGGCAAGCGGCTGGGCCGTCGCGTCACCGAGGTCGCCGTCGTGTTCAAGCGCGCGCCGCACCTGCCGTTCGACGACACCGCGACCGAGGAACTCGGCCAGAACGCCCTGGTGGTCCGGGTTCAGCCGGACGAAGGCGTGACCATCCGGTTCGGCTCGAAGGTGCCGGGCAACACGATGGAGGTCCGCGACGTCACGATGGACTTCGGCTACGGCCACTCGTTCACCGAGTCGTCGCCGGAGGCCTACGAGCGGCTGCTGCTCGACGTGCTGCTCGGTGAGCCGTCGCTGTTCCCGAAGAACGACGAGGTCGAGCTGTCCTGGGAGATCCTGGATCCCGTTCTGGACTTCTGGGCTCGCAAGGACGAACCGGCTTTGGAGAAGTACAAGGCAGGCACCTGGGGTCCGCCGTCGGCGGACGCGATGACCGCCAGGACCGGAAGGCACTGGAGGCGTCCGTGATCATCGACCTTCCCTCGACCACCACGTCCCAGATCAACTCGCGGCTGGTCCGGCTGCGGGACGAAGGCGGCGCGACGACGCTCGGTCGCGTGCTGACCCTCGTCATCGTGACCGAGGACGGCCAGCGCACCGACGCCGCGATCGACGCGGCCAACGACGCCTCGCGCGAACACCCGTGTCGCGTGATCGTCGTGGCCCGCGGTGCTCGCCAGGCAGCTCCACGTCTCGACGCGCAGATCCGTGTCGGCGGCGACGCGGGAGCGTCAGAGGTTGTCGTTCTTCGTCTGTACGGCGAGCTCGCCAAGGAGGGCGCGTCCTGCGTGATGCCGCTGCTCCTGCCCGACACCCCGGTCGTGGCGTGGTGGCCGTTCGACGCGCCGGTCTCGCCGTCGAAGGACCCGATCGGCCAGCTCGCGCAGCGCCGCATCACGGACGCGGCAGCCGAGAAGAACCCGATCAAGGCCCTGGAGTCCCGCCGCGCCCACTACGCGCCGGGCGACACGGACCTGGCGTGGACGCGCCTGACGTTGTGGCGCGCCATGCTCGCCGCGTCCCTGGACCTGCCGCCGTACGAGAAGATCATCGAAGCCGAGGTCACCGGCGAGGCCGACTCGCCGTCGACCGACCTGCTGGCCGCGTGGCTGACCGACAAGCTGAAGGTCCCGGCTCGTCGCTTCAAGGCCACGTCGGGCGAGGGCATCGTGCAGGTCCGGCTGGGCCGCGCGTCCGGCGACGTGGATCTGATTCGCCCGGACGGCAAGGTGGGCACGCTGTCCCAGCCCGGCCAGCCGTCGCGGCGAGTTGCCCTGCAGCGTCGTTCGATCCGCGACTGCCTGGCGGAGGAACTGCGCCGATTGGACCCGGACGAGGTGTACGCGGCAGCCCTGAAGTCGCTGTCGAAGGTCGCGAAGGGCCGCCCGGCGACCGCGAAGCCGGAGACCCCCGAGGCCACCAACGGCGCTGCTCCCGCTTCGAAGAAGTCCAAGGCGAAGGCGAGTTCGTGAGCAATCCGCAAGTGGTGGTCCACCGCGACGGCGACCTCCTGGCCGCCGCCGCGGCGGCCCGCCTGGTGACCCGCATGGTCGACGCCCAGGCCGCCCGCGGCTACGCGTCCGTCGTGCTGACCGGCGGCCGCACCGGAACCGCGGTCCTGGAACACCTGAACCGCAACGGCGCCCGCGATGCCGTGGACTGGTCGCGGGTGGATTTGTTCTGGGGTGACGAGCGGTTCCTGCCTTCCGGCCACCCGGAGCGCAACGAAACTCAGGCCCGCGCTGCTTTGTTGGACCACGTGCCGGTGGATCCCGCGCGCGTCCACGTGATGGAGCCCTCGGACGGCAAGTTCGGCGACGACCCGGAAGCCGCCGCTTCGGCTTACGCCGACCTGCTGGCTTCTTTGGCCCGTCCGGAAGACCACGGCGACGTGCCGACGTTCGACGTCTGCATGCTGGGCGTCGGCGAGGAGGGCCACGTCGCCTCGGTGTTCCCCGCTTCTCCCGCCGTGTACGAGAAGGAGCGGACCGTCGTGGCGGTGCGCAACTGCCCGAAGCCGCCGCCCACGCGCGTGTCGCTGACGTTGTCGTCGGTGCGGTGTGCGCAGGAGGTCTGGCTGATGACCACCGGTGAGGCCAAGGCCGCAGCGGTGTCGATGGCACTGACCGGGACGGGCGAGGTGCAGTTGCCGGCTGCGGGGGCTACCGGGCGGCGCCGGACGTTGTGGCTGCTGGACACGGCGGCCGCTTCGAAGGTGCCGGCTTTGTTCAAGCCGCCGCTGGCGTGAGGTTCTCGACGGCCCCCAGACTCTGTTTGGGGGCCGTTTCTCTTTGGGGGGGGAACATGATTGTTCGTTCGGTGGAACTCTCCGACGCTCAGTCCATTTGCGACATCAACCGCGAGGCGCTGGGGTACGAGTTCCCGCTCGTGGACACCCGTGCCCAGCTGGAGCGGATCGTCAAGGCTCCCAACGCGGTGCTGTTCGTGGCGGTGGACGGTGCGGAGGTCGTCGGATACATCCAGCTCAGCGACTACGAGAACACCTACCACCGGCCGTTGAAGAACCTGATCACGCTGGCCGTCTCGCCGCGGCACCAGCGCAAGGGTGCCGGAAGGCTGCTGCTCGAAGCGGGCGAGGAGTGGGCGCGGGCCGACGGTGCCTGCGGGGTGCGGCTGGTGACAGGCCAGAACCGGGTGGACGCGCGGAAGTTCTACGCGGCCAACGGATATGAGGTACGCAAAGAGCAGACGAACCTCATCAAGTGGTGGAGCTGATCAGGTTCTCCATCACGGCGACCGGCAACGACGGGTTCGCCGCCGCAGCCCTCGCCGTGAACTCACTGCCCAGCAGCTCGACGATCTTCGGCACCGGCAGACGGGGATGACCGGCGGCAAGGTGCCGAGCCTGCGCATCCTCCAAGCACAACAACAAAGTCTCCCCCAAAGCCTCCGGATGCCGAGCGATCGCCCGGTACGTCTCCTCGACCCCGCCGGCCCGCAAAGCCATGTGGTGCAACAACTCCGGCGGACAAAGCAGGTTCGACGCCGCCCGCGGGAACAACCGCGAACCGTGCCGCTCGACCAGCTCCCACAGCTGGGCGACGGTCACCAGCGGAGACGCAACGACCGCCGCCGCCACACCGGGATCCGGGTCCGCGACAAGCCGTTGGAACAGCTCCAACGGCAGATCGGGACGCCCGGCCACCAGCATCCGCGCCTGCATCGTGGCTGACGCCGCCAACGTCCGCAGCTCGTCTTCCGAAGCAGACAACACGCGCGGCACCGGCGCGGGCCCGATGCGAGCGGTCTCGACCACCTGGAGCAACAGATCCAGCGGAAGAGCAGGGTTCCGCAACAACGCGCGCCGCAACGCACGGGTGCCCGTCAGCTGACGAAGCAGATCGGCGGGAACCGCCGGATTGGCCGCGAGTTCCGCCAGGATGCCGGGTTCGACCTCCGCCGCGAGCTGTTCGTAGACGTGGCGCGGCAGATCGGTGCGCGAAGCGAGCCAGTAGCGGGCCTCGTGGTGGTGCACCAACCCGGCTGCGACCGGAGCCGGTGTCGCCGGATTCGCCGAGAGTTCGCGAGCAAAACCACCCAGCCGCGCCAGCACGTCACCGGGCGTGTGCGGGCTAGCGGCCAGCGCGCGGCGGACCTCGGTGCTCGGATGCCGGCTCAGCTCGTCGGCCAGCGCAGGAGGCAGCGCGTGGAACGTGACGAGCTCGGCGACCACCTGAAAGTCCGAATCGCGCGCGAGCAGTTCGACCACATCAGGAGGCAACGTGCGGGCCCGCTCCGGGAGCCGGACCTTGAACTCCGGGTGTGCGGCGAGTGCGCGGGCAAACGGAGGGCGGGGCGTCCGGGTGGGCGGTGACCACGAGTGCGACCGACGGGTTCGACCAAGGCACGTCCGCCGGAGCGACCAGGCCTGTCCCCAGCAGCGCCGACACCACCGCGGGGTCCTCGCGAGCCAGGAGAGCCCGCACCTGAGCCGGTGTGAGGTCGGAACGGGCAGCCAGTTCGGGGGTCACCACGGGGTCCGCAAGGACGATCAGGCGGTCGAGCAGCGCGGCGGGCAGGGCGGGGTTCGACGCCAGACCGTCCAGCACGGTGTTCACCAGTTCCCCCAGGTAACACGGCAGGCATTCCCCCCGACAACGCGTATCATCCCGAATCGCGTTGACTAGCGGGGGTTTTGTGGCGAACGGCAGTGCGAAGCGACGTCCCACCATCGGGATGATCACCGCTGGCCCGCTCATCGAGCTCGCCGGCGAGCAGTGGCGCGGTGTCAGTGACGGCGCCCAGCGCCTCGGGTGCGACCTGCTGTGCTTCGCCGGCAGCGAGCTGGACCACCCGGATCCGCACAAACGTCGTGCCAACACTGTTTATGACCTCATCTCGCCGAACCGGATCGATGCGCTCGTCGTGTGGGCTACGCGCGTGGGGCAGCTCGTCGGGACTGGGGGCATGCAGGAGTTCGTCAAGCGGTACGCGCCGATGCCGATTGTGAGTGTGGAGACCTCTCTCGCACAGTGGCCGACCATCTTGATGGACAACCAAGGCGGCATGGAACAGGCCGTCGACCACCTCGTCGAGGTGCACGGCAAACGCCGCATCGCGTTCATCAGGGGGCCGCAAACGCACGCGGGCGCCCAAGAGCGGTTCCAGGGGTACCTGAACTCGTTGCGCAGGCACGGGATTCCGTACGATCCCGACCTCGTCACCATGCCGGGATCGTTCATCTGGGAACCGATCGGCGCAGCCGACGCCGTGCGCAGGATGGTCAGGGGTGTCGCAGGCCCGCCGGACGCCATCGCCGCGGCCAACGACGACTACGCCATCGGCGTCGTGTCCGCGTTGGAGCAGATGGGCTTCCGCACGCCAGAGGACATCGCGGTCGTCGGGTACGACAACCACACCAACGTCCGCACGCACGACCTCGGCTACATGACCGTCACGGGCGACGGGCAGCGCGACCGGGTGCGGCGCGAGGTGAACATCGACGCGGCGACGCCCGCGTTCACCACCGTGCGCGCGCCGTTCCACGAGATGGGGGTCCGTGCCGCGGAGCTGGCGCTGGCGCTCGTCAAGGGTGAACCGACGCCGGCGCGGCAGACCATGCCGACCGAGCTGATCGTCAGGCGGTCGTGCGGCTGCCTGCCGTCCGGGCCCGGCGACCACGCCCCCGCGCACGGCCCGCTGAACATCTCCGAGTCGGCCACGGCGGCGACGGTGGCGGACCACCTGCGCAGCTCGCTCGGACCACTCTCGGCGAAGCTCCCGGACAGCTGGGCCGAGCAGCTGATCGTCGAGCTGATGGCGGCAGGGCGTGGTGAGGTCGAGGGCGCGGAGTTCCTCCAGCTGCTGGCCGAGTACATCCGCGCGAGTGCGCGCGCCGGGTGCCAGCCCGAACGCTGGTGGCCACCGCTGTTCGACCTCCATCGGTTCGTGACGGCACGGATCAGCGACGCCACGCTCATCAACGACCTGTGGCTGCGCGTGCAGCTCCTCGTCGGCGATGCGTTCGCCACGGACGCACGCTTCAAATATCTCTCGCACGAGCGTCACGACCAGACGGTGCGCGAAGCAGGTCAACGGCTCATCGCGTCGCGCGACGTCGACGAGCTGACGAACGCCCTCAACGAGGAACTCCCCCGGCTCGGCATCCCCGGATGCCACGTCATGGCGTACGACACCGCGGGCACGGCGCGCGCGCTCGTCCGGTACGAGGACGGTCAGCTCAAGGACCACCCCGACGGCTCGTTCCCCGCCATCAACCTGACGCCGTACCCGTTCAGGAGGGACAAGCCGTTCAGCGCACTGTGCGTCCCGCTCTACACCGACGAGGACCACCTCGGGTACGTGATCTTCGAGCAGGGCCCGGAACCCGGCTGGATCTACGAGGCCGTGCAGCAGCAGCTCAGCAGCGCATTGCGGGGCATCAGGCTGATGCAGGAACTGAAGGACGCGCGCGCACGGCTCGAAGAACGCGTCGGCGAGACCGAAGCGCAGCTGCGGCACGCGCAGAAGATGGAGGCCATCGGCAGGCTGACCGGTGGCATCGCACACGACTTCAACAACATCCTGACGGTGGTCAACGGCAACAGCGAGATGCTGCTTCGCCGCACCCTGCCCGACGACCCGCGCCGCACGGCCATCGAGGACATCAGGCACGCGGGCGAACGAGCGGCGAACCTGACGAGACAGCTGCTCGCGTTCACCCGCCAGCAGGTGCTGCACCCGGAGTCGCTCGACCTGAAGGAGAACCTCACCAAGGTCCACTCGATGCTCCGCACGCTCGTCGGCGACCGCATCGAGCTGGAGATGGACCTGCCCGACCACGTCGCGCACGTGTGGGCGGACGCGGGTCAGGTCGAGCAGATCCTGTTCAACCTCGCGGTCAACTCGCGCGACGCGATGCCCGACGGCGGCACGCTGCGGATCTCCATCGCGGACACCTCGCTCGGCCACGGCGACACCGGCCGGATCGTCGGCGTCCGGCCGGGCGAGTACGTCGTGCTGCGCGTCCAGGACACCGGCGCGGGCATGGCGCCGGACGTGCAGGCGCAGGTGTTCGAGCCGTACTTCACCACCAAACCGGTCGGCAAGGGCACCGGGCTCGGCCTGTCGACGGTGTTCGGCATCGTGCAGCAGTCCGGTGGGCAGATCGAACTGATCAGCGCGCCCGGTGCGGGCACGACGATCGAGGTCTACCTGCCCGTTCCGCACGACCACGACGGCACGCCGGAAGCACCGTGCGCGCGCAGGGCGACATCGCACCAGGGCGTGGGCACGGTGTTGTTGGTGGAGGACGACGCCCAGGTCCGGATCATGACCCGCCGGTCGCTGGAGACCGCCGGCTACGCGGTGATCGAGGCGAGCGACGGGCAGGAGGCGCTGCAGCTCGCCACGGCGCACCGCAGCACGATCGACCTCGTGCTCACCGACGTCGTGATGCCGAAGATGGGCGGCCCCGAGCTCGTCCGGCTGCTGCGCTCGACCGGCGCGGCACCCGCCGTGATCTACATGTCCGGCTACACGACGGACGAGATCCTCGACGACGAGGTGCTGATCACCAAGCCGTACGTGGAGTCGGAGCTGCTCGAACGCATCAAGACGGTACTGACTCAGGACGCCTGAGCCCGGTTGGCCAGCGCCTGCCGGACCGCCTCCTCGAGCTTCTCCAGGCGGAACGGCTTCTGCAGGTAGCCCGCGATGGTGTGCCCGGCGAACCGGCGCTCGAGCGAGGTGCGGTCGTGGCCGCTGGTCAGCACGACCGGCACGGTCAGGCCCTCGCGCTCCAGCTCGGCCAGCACCTCCTCGCCGGACAGGCCCGGCATGCTGTGGTCGAGCAGCATCGCCCTGATCTCCGCGCTGCGTTCGCGCAGGATCGCGATCGCCTCGACGCCGTCGCTGGCCTGCAGGACCGTGAAGCCGAGTTCCTCGAGCAGGCTGACGGTGTACCTCCGCACGGGGTCCTCGTCCTCTACTACGAGCACCAACCCAGCTTGCGACATGCGCGTCAGTATGCCGGAAAGTATTCGTTCCCTCAGCACGAGGTCGAGAAGTGCTCGCGATAATTCCTCACGAACTGCTCCATCAGGATGACATGGGCCATTTGGATCACACCATTGGTTGTGGGTCTGCGCTAACCTCCACGGCACCGCTGCCGCTCCACGCTGAGAAAGAGGCACCAGGAAAGGCCAACTTCATGCGTAAAGCGACGGCAGCAGCCGCTCTGGCCGCGCTGTTCACATTGTCGTCCGCACCCGCGCACGCCGACACGATTCCTTCGGACCGGGTGACGATCGACGTGGTGACGGTGAACGGTTCCGGGTGCAGGCAGGGCACCGCGGAAGTGATCGTCTCCTCCGACAACACGTCGTTCTGGGTGATCTACAGCGACTACCTCGCGCAGGCCGGCAAGGGTGCCAGCGCGACAGACTTCCGCAAGAACTGCCAGCTCAACCTGCAGGTCAACATCCCGCAGGGCTTCACCTACGGCATCGCGGAAGCAACTTACGCCGGTTTCGCGCACCTCGAACGAGGAGCGACGGGGAACCAGTGGGTGAATTACTACTTCCAGGGTCAGTCGGCCAACAACGTGAAGAAGCAGACCTTCGCCGGGCCGTACGACGACAACTGGTCGGTCACGCACCGCACCGAGTTCGCGGACATCGTTTACGCACCGTGCGGAGAGAAGCGGAATCTCAACGTCAACAGCGCCCTGCGCGTTGACAAGGGTACCTCGGACACCAATACAAACAGTTTCATGACGATGGACTACCAGCGCGGTGAAGTGCGCACGCTGTTCCACTTCTCCTGGAAGCGCTGCTGATTTTTTCCAAAGGCCGCCGCCAACCCCCCACCCTGCGAGAAGCGTCGGAAAGGTCTCCCATGCTCAACGCGGTTGCCGCTGCCCTGCTGGCCTCGTCCATCATCATCCCGCCCGGCGCTCCCAACGACACGCCGCCGCCCGACCACATCACGATCGACATCGTCACGATCAACGGCTCGGGCTGCCCCGCGGGCACGGCGGCCGTCGCGGTGTCCGAGGACAACAAGGCGTTCACCGTCACCTACAGCGACTACCTCGCCCAGGTCGGCGTCGGAGCCAAGCCCACCGACCTGCGCAAGAACTGCCAGCTCAACCTGCGGGTCAACGTGCCGCAGGGCTTCACCTACGGCATCGCCCAGGCCGACTACAGAGGTTTCGCACACCTCGAACACGGCGCGTACGGCATCGAGAAGGCCAACTACTACTTCCAGGGCATGTCCCAGACGGAGTCCATCTCCCACCGGTACAACGGCCCCGTCAGCGACGACTGGCAGGCCACCGACACCACCGAAGTGGCCGCGATCGTCTACTCCCCGTGCGGCGAGAAGCGGAACTTCAACATCAACACCGAGCTCCGGGTCTACCCCGGTACGTCGAACACGGCCACGACGACGAGCTTCATCACGATGGACTCGACCGACGGCAACCTCGAGACGACGTATCACTTCGCCTGGAAGACCTGCCCGTAGGCCACTCCTCCGGCTGCCGCACACGCCCGATGCGTGTGCGGTAGCACATATGTGGGCAGAGCGCCGTACCAATCCGCGTCTGGGGATGTCTATCCCCGTGACGGGGCAGGTCGGGGTGAAGGGGCAGCCAATGCCAACCGCGGCATACGCGCAGTACGGTGAGGACCGAACGCCTGACAGGGGAGGCCGGATCCTGACCACCACGCTCCTTCCGGCGCACCGCGCGGCGGCCACAGATGCCGAGGCCGGCCCGCGCAGGTCGCTGCTCGGCGACTACCGCATGGTCCTGCTCGACGTGGGACTCGTGCTCATCGCGCTGCTCGACGCCTGGCTGCGGCTGCGGTGGGTGAAGGCCGACCCGGTCGGCATGCCCGAGGTGCCGGTCCACTCGGAGTGGCTCTCCTGGATCTCGGCGGTCGTGCTGGTGGGCAGGCGCCGCTTCCCGTTCGTCGTCGCCCTGCTGACGATCCCCGGCTTCTTCACGGGCTTCGCGCAGCTGGCGTCGATGATCGCGCTCTACACGGTGGCCCGCCGCTACATCACCTCCTGGCAGACCATCGTGGCCGGCGTCCTGGTGTGGCTGAGCAGGTTCATGGCGTGGCCGCCGTCGGAGTTCATCGAACGGCCCCCGTACGGCCACTTCGCCTCGGCGATCTCCGGCTTCCTGACGGCGGGCCTGCCGATCGCCGTCGCCCTCCTGGCACACGCACGCCAGGAGCTGTCGAACCGCATCGCCGAACTCGCCGAGTCACGCGAGAGGGAACGTGTGCTGCACGCGCACGCCATCCGCGCGGACGAACGGGCAAAGCTCGCCCGCGAGATGCACGACGTCGTGTCCCACCAGGTCAGCCTCATCGCCATGCAGGCGGGCGCGCTGCGCATGGCCGTGGCCGACGCCGAGCACAAGCAGGTCGCGGGCACCATCCGCACGTTGTCGACCCGCACCCTCGACGAGCTCCGCCAGCTCGTGTCCGTGCTGCGCACGACCGAGGACAGCCAGCCGGGCGTCGACGAGCTGCCCGACCTGGCCGCCGACGCGGGCTTCGAGGTGACGATGCAGCTCAAGGGCCCGGTCGAGGACCTGCCCGCACCGGTGTCCGGCGCGGTGTACCGGACGGTGCAGGAGGCCCTGACCAACATCCGCAAGCACGCCGTCGGGGCGAGCGCGACGGTCCTCATCGACGCGGACGACGCAGCGGGCGACGTCCTGGTCGAGGTGCGCAACACGCCACCGTCGAGCGCGTCCTCGTCCCTGCCCAGCGGCGGTCACGGCCTCGTGGGGCTGCGGGAACGCGCCACGCTGCTGGGTGGCGAGTTCTCCGCGGGGCCGACCGAGGAGGGCGGTTTCCTGGTGACGGCGTCGTTCCCGAAGCAGCGGACGGTGCCCGACCAGCCAGGATGGACCGGCTAGGCGCGTTTGGAGGCGAGCGACGCGCTCAGTGCCGCCGCCGCTCCGAGCACCCCGCAGGTGAGGGCGATCGGCAGCGTCGGCTCGTGCTTCAGCACCACCGACACGAGCAGCCACACGGCGAGGCCGAGCCCGAACCCGAGCGGCACCGACGCGACCACCGCGGCCATGCCGGTCTGCCTGCGGCGCAACGCCCGCAGGTTCGACTCCAGGTACGCGAGCGTGAAGAGCAGCAGCAGGGCCGAGCCGGTCCCCATGATGCTGAGCCACGGCGTCTGGTTCGAGACGAGCAGGAACTCCCGCCCGTCCACGGAGGCCGTCACCGCACCGCCGACGATCCACCGCGCGGCACCGGGCAGCTCGAACCCGTCCGGTCCGCGCCCGACGTTCGCCAGCTCGATGCCCGCGAGGTTCACGACGAGCTGGTTTCCCTGCTCTCGAACGGGATCCGCGAGGTTCTGGCTGATCTCGACCAGCTGCCTGCCGGACACCAGGAACGGCACGGCCACCAGCGCCAGCAACGCGATCACGGCCACCAGCCACAGCGCCCACGGCGTGGACGGCGGCTTGATCACCGACGCGGCGGGCACCAGCGTGCTGCTGCCGCCCAGCCGCGCGGCCGGGATCGGGTCCACCAGCGTGGCGCGGATCGGTTGCTGCGTGAGCGAAACCGTGTCGCGCTCGACCGGCCGCAGCGACGGACGGGTCGACGACGCCGACACCTGTGGCGCGAGGTGCACGGGAATCCCCAGGCGCGGCAACCAGTCGGGGCCGAACAACGTGCCGGCCGCGCCCGCGAGGTCGATCGCGAACGTCTCGGCGTTGCGGTAGCGCGCGCTCGGATCCCGCGCGATGCTCCGCATCACCACGCCCGCAAGGGGTTCCGGCACGTTCTGCAACGGCCGCGGATCCTGGTAGACCCGCTTCTGGATCATCGCGAGCGGGCCGCCACCGCGTTCGAACGGCAGGTCGCCGGACAGCAGCTCGTAGAGAACGGTGCCGGTCGCGTAGACGTCGGCGGCTGGCGTGAGCGCGTTGCCCATCGCCTGTTCCGGCGCGATGTACGCGGGCGTGCCGAGCACGGCGCCGCCGTGCGTCACGAGCGTCGCACCCTCCGACACCACCTGGGAGATGCCGAAGTCCGCCACCTTCACGACCCCGTTGGAGGTGAAGAGCAGGTTCTTCGGCTTCACGTCGAGGTGCAGCACCCCGGCCTCGTGCGCCGCGTGCAGCCCGGACAGCGTCGCGAGCACGATCGCGCACGACTGCTGCGCGGTGAGCCCGTCGCTCGCGAACCGCGACCAGACGGTGCCTCCGTCGAGGCGTTCCATCACCAGCAGGTGCTCACCCTGCTGCCGCACGTAGTCGTAGACGGGGACGATGTGCGGGTGGTCGAGCCGCGCGAGCAACCGCGCCTCGTGCTCGAACCGCTCGCTCATCCGCGGGTCCTCGGCCACCGCGTGCGGCAGCCGTTTGATGGCAACAGGACGGCCGAGCTGACGGTGCACGCCGCCGTAGACGACGCCCATCCCGCCCTCGCCGATCTGCTCGCCGACGGCGTACT
Organism: Lentzea nigeriaca; assembly: GCF_016907955.1. Taxonomy (GTDB): domain Bacteria; phylum Actinomycetota; class Actinomycetes; order Mycobacteriales; family Pseudonocardiaceae; genus Lentzea; species Lentzea nigeriaca. The sequence goes on from NZ_JAFBCX010000011.1 coordinate 70,319, forward strand.
GCGGCAGCGCGGCGACCACACTGGACAGAGTCACCGTTGAATCCTCACGGTCTCCACTTCGGACGGTTGCTGCTCACCGGGATGCGGTGTCACATAGCCAAGAAGCAACGCGGCAGCGGCGGCACCCACGATGAACGGGATCTCGGCCGTCGGCGACGGCGCCACCAATCGCAGCACTGACAACGAGATCACCGCGATGAGACCGGTCCCGATCCCGGCAGGCAGGAACCGCATGGCCCGCTGCCAGCGGTTCCAGGGCAGCCGGCGACGAGCCAGCGCGATCAGGGCACCGGCCCACGACAACGCCGTCAACACCAGCACTCCCAGCCCGAACGCGCCGTACACCGACCACAGCGAGCCCCGCACGTCCCCGGTCGTCCGCACCGAGGCGATGGACTCCCGTTGCACGTCGATCACCTCGACCGTGACCGGAAGGAGACCGATCGCCTGCGCACCCAGGTCCGTCGGCTCCAGCGGGAACGACCGGGTCTCCTCCGACCTGGGCGGCACGTCGAACGGAACCGTTGTGTCGTAGGAGAAGAAGGTCAACGCGAGCGCCGTCCCGCTGATCCGCACGGTCTTCACGCGCTGCACGGTGTTCGTGTTGTTGCGGACCGTGACCGAGACCTTCGCGGTCTCCGCCGGGTTCAGCACGAGGGTCCCTGCTCCAACCGGCCTACCGTCCACATCGGCCTCGAGCTGAACAGACCCGTCCTGTGCGGAGGCCGTTGACGGCAGCAGCATAATTCCGCACCACAGCAGTAAACCTGCACCGGCCAAGCGACGTCTCACTAGCGCACCTTAGGTTCTGATCCGGGGAGAGGGAATGCGGTCTTTAGGCTTACTCGTGGCTATAGCCGCTGGTGTTACGGTGCTCGGCGCCACACCGGCCACGGCCCAGACGACCACGCCGGTACCTCCGGCCGTGGTGACCGCGGCGCCGCAGCCTGCCACAGCGGGCGGCAACATCACCATCTCCTGGAACAACTTCCGGCCGTGTCGCATCGTCGGTCCCATCACCTTCACGCTGGACGGCGCGCAGGTCGCCTCTGCGGCCTCGGCCGCGAGCGGGTCGGTCGGGGCGACCGTGCCCGCGAGCACGACCGCCGGGTCGCACACCATCGATGCGTACAACAGCTGCAACAAGGTGTCCACGGGGCTGCGCGTCGTCGTGCCACCGCCACCCACCACGACCCAGCCTCCCGTGACGCAGCCGCCGGTGACGAATCCGCCGGTGACCAAGCCGCCCGTGACGCGCCCTCCGGTCACGACGACCACCACAGCCCCGGTCACCACCACGACCACGGAGACCACTCCTCCGTCCTCGGAGTCCCCGTCCTCGTCCTCCAGCGAGCCGTCCAACCCCGGTGACGGCGTCCTGGTCCTGGACAAGGACAACATCCAGCCCGGCGACCCCCTGACCGCAACGGGCACGGGCTGCCCCAAGGGCGCCAAGGTGACCCTGAAGTCACTCGGCCAGGACGTAGGCGACGCCGTAGCCGACGAGAACGGCGAGTTCACCTCTCCGGTGAGGTTCGCGAACATCGAGCCGGGCCGCCACAAGGTCCGCGCCGAATGCGGTATCACCCTGGTGGGCAACGTGGACGTGACGCTCTCAAGCTCGTCAGGCGGCACGACCAGCACCCTCGTGGTGCTGCTGTTCTTCCTGCTGGTGGGCGCCGCGATGCTGCGCCGCCAGTTCACCGGCCTGCGCCGCTAGCAGCTTGTTGCAGCTATCTCTTGGGATGTGAAAGTGAGGTGATTTCGGCAGGCAGCCGCGCTTCGATCGTGAAGATCGCGCTCTCATGGCTGCCAACTGCACGGTTGGCAGCAGTTGGGGTGATCAGCGAGCGTTTGCGTCGGCATTTCTCTACCGCCATCTCGGCAGCGACGTGCATGAGAGCGCGACCATCCGGGCTTTCGGTGACGAGCACCAGACCGCCCAGCCCCCTGCCCGACTCAACGGAGCACAACCAAGCCGCGACGCTCTACTAGCAGTACGCGGGGAGCTTTCGTACGCCAGGAGCGTACGAAAGCTCCCCGCGTACGCCTCAACAACGCGAAAAAAGTACGCGAAAGGCCCCCTCGGCGAGGGGGCCTTTCGCGTTGAAGCCGTTGATCGCCGAGCCAGGCTTACGGCTCTTCCCGCTGACGGCGCAGCTTGGCGAGAGCCTCTTCGAGGATCGCCTCACCATCAGCGTCGGAGCGCCGCTCCTTCACGTACGCAAGGTGCGTCTTGTACGGCTCGTTGCGCGGAGGCGCGGGTGGCGTCTGCTCGTCCCGCCCAGCGGGCAGGCCGCAACGCGGGCAGTCCCAGTTCTCCGGCACCTCCGCGTCGACCGCGAAGGAAGGCCGGGACTCGTGACCGTTCGCGCACCAGTACGACACCCGACGGCGGGGCGCGGACTCGCCGCGCTCCGACTCGCCCATCGGGCCTGCGCCGACGCGGGTACCGCGAATCGCGTTACCACCGGACATCGACCGTTACACCCCCACCAAGTGGTTACCCCAAGCCCCTGAGGGCTTCTGCCGCTGAACGGAGATCAGCTGCCCGCGCCGGGCAGCTTGATCAGCAGTCCGATGCCCACGATCGCGATGATCCAGACCGCGCCGACGAACAGCGTCAGACGATCCAGGTTCTTCTCGACGACCGAGGAACCGGACAGACTCGACTGCATACCGCCGCCGAACAGCGAGGACAGGCCGCCACCTCGGCCGCGGTGCAGCAGCACGAGCAGCACCAGCAGCACGCTGGAGACGATCAACAGGATCTGCAGGAACAGGATCATTTCTTCCTCGCTGTCAGGCAGCCGACGCCATAGAGTACCTGTTCGACTGCCGAACGTGTGCAACCAGTTGGGTTTACGGGTTTATCCAGATCAACTTAGGGTAGAGGGCCGCCCGCAGCCAGAGCGCACAGCTTGGTGAATTCGTCGGCCTGAAGGCTCGCACCGCCGACGAGAGCGCCGTCGATGTCCTTCTGCTGGATGAGCTCACCGATGTTCGAGGACTTCACCGAACCGCCGTAAAGCACGCGAACGACGGCCGCGGTCTCCTCGCCGAACTTCTCCGCCACGAACGAGCGGACCAGCGAGCACACCTCCTGCGCGTCGGCCGACGACGCCGTGCGGCCCGTGCCGATCGCCCAGACCGGCTCGTACGCGAACACGATCTTGGCGACCTGCTCGGCGGTGAAGCCCTTCAGGCCGTCCTCCAGCTGCTGGCGCACCAGCTCCAGGTGGCCGCCGGCCTCACGGGTCTCGAGCTTCTCGCCGAAGCAGAAGATCGGGGTGACCTCGACCTTCAGCGCCGCCTTGATCTTGGCGTTGACCAGCGCGTCCGTCTCGCCGTGGTACTCGCGGCGCTCGGAGTGGCCGACGACCACGTAGTGGCAGCCGAGCTTCGCGAGCATCGGGCCCGACACCTCACCGGTGTAGGCGCCGGAGTCGTGCTGCGAGATGTCCTGCGCGCCGTACTTGATCAGCAGCTTGTCGCCGTCGACCAGCGTCTGGATGCTGCGGATGTCGACGAACGGCGGGAGAACGGCCACCTCGACCTTGGCGAAGTACTTCTCCGGCAGGGAGAAGGCGATCTTCTGCACGAGGCCGATCGCTTCGAGGTGGTTGAGGTTCATCTTCCAGTTGCCCGCGATGAGCGGGAGCCGGGCTGCCATCAGGACTCCAAAACGCTGATGCCGGGGAGTTCCTTGCCTTCCAGGAACTCCAGAGACGCGCCACCACCGGTGGAGATGTGCGAGAAACCGTCCTCGGGCAGACCCAGCGCGCGGACGGCCGCCGCGGAGTCGCCGCCACCGACGACGGTGAACGCCTCGGACTTGACCAGGGCCTCCGCGACGGCGCGGGTGCCGCCGGCGTAGGTCTCGATCTCGAAGACGCCCATCGGGCCGTTCCAGAACACCGTGCGGGCGTCGGCCAGCTTCGACGCGAACAGCTCGCGCGACTCCGGGCCGATGTCGAGGCCCATCTTGTCCGCGGGGATCGCGTCGGTCGCCACGACGGAGTGCTCTGTGTTGCCGAACTCGGCGGTGACCAGCACGTCGACCGGCAGCACGAGCTCCACGCCGCGCTTCTCGGCCTCGGCGAGGAAACCGCGCACCTGGTCGAGCTGGTCTTCCTGCAGCAGCGACGTGCCGACCTCGTGGCCCTGGGCCTTGAGGAACGTGTACGCCATGCCGCCGCCGATCAGCAGCTTGTCGACCTTGGTCAGCAGGTTCGCGATGACGCCGAGCTTGTCGGACACCTTCGCGCCGCCGAGCACCACGACGTACGGGCGCTCCAGGTCGTCGGTGAGCTTGCGCAGCACACCCAGCTCGGCGTCGACGAGACCGCCGACGTACGCGGGCAGCTTCTTCGCCACGTCGTAGACCGACGCCTGCTTGCGGTGCACGACACCGAAGCCGTCGGACACGAAGACGTCGGCGAGCGCTGCCAGTTCAGCGGCCAGCGCCTCGCGCTCCGCGTCGACCTTCGAGGTCTCGCGGGCGTCGAAGCGGACGTTCTCCAGCATCACGACGCCACCGTCGGTCAGCGCGGCCACCACGGACTTCGCCGAGTCGCCGACGAGGTCCGAAGCCAGCGCGACCTCGGAACCGAGCAGCTCACCGAGGCGAGCGGCGGCCGGGGCGAGGGAGAACTCGGGGTCCGGCTCGCCCTTGGGGCGGCCGAGGTGAGCGGTGACGATCACGCGGGCACCCGCGTCGGCCAGGGCCTTGATCGTCGGCACCGACGCGCGCACGCGGCCGTCGTCGGTGATCTTGTCGCCGTCGAGGGGGACGTTCAGGTCGGCGCGCACCAGGACGCGCCGACCCGCGACACCCTCGGCGAGCAGGTCGCTGAGAGTCTTCACTGACTTTCCGCCCTTGCTCAGATCTTGGAAGCGACGAGCTTGACCAGGTCCGCGAGGCGGTTGGAGTAGCCCCACTCGTTGTCGTACCAGCCGACGACCTTGACCTGGTTGCCGATGACCTTGGTCAGCGGCGCGTCGTAGATGCACGAGTGCGGGTCGGTGACGATGTCGGCCGACACGATCGGGTCGGTCGAGTACTTGAGGATGCCGGCCAGCGGGCCGTCGGCGGCGGCCTTGTACGCGGCGTTGACCTCGTCCGCGGTGACCTCGCGCTTGAGGGTGACCGTCAGGTCGGTGGCCGAGCCGGTGGGGATCGGCACGCGCAGCGCGTAACCGTCGAGCTTGCCGTTGAGCTCCGGCAGCACCAGGCCGATGGCCTTCGCGGCACCGGTCGAGGTCGGCACGATGTTCAGCGCGGCGGCGCGGGCACGACGGAGGTCGTTGTGCGGCGCGTCCTGCAGGTTCTGGTCCTGCGTGTACGCGTGGATCGTGGTCATGAGGCCCTGCTCGATGCCGAAGCTGTCGTGCAGCACCTTGGCGAGCGGCGCGAGGCAGTTCGTGGTGCAGGACGCGTTCGAGATGATCGTCTGCGAACCGTCGAACTTGTCCTCGTTCGCACCGATGACGACGGTGAGGTCCTCGTTCTTGGCCGGCGCGGAGATGATGACCTTCTTGGCGCCACCCTCGTCCACGTGCGCGCGGGCCTTGGTGGCGTCGGTGAAGAAGCCGGTGGACTCGACGACGACGTCGACGCCGAGGTCCTTCCACGGCAGGGCGCCCGGGTTGCGCTCGGCCAGGGCCTTGATGACCTTGCCGTCGACGGAGATGCCTTCCTCGGTGACCTGCACGTCGGCGTCCAGACGACCGAGAATGCTGTCGTACTTCAGCAGGTGGGCCATGGTGGCGACGTCACCGAGGTCGTTGAACGCGACGATCTCGATGTCGTGGCCTGCGGCCCTCACGGCGCGGAAGAAGTTGCGCCCGATGCGACCGAAACCGTTGACACCTACACGAACCGTCACGACGGACTCCTTGTGTTCGACTGGCAGGAACACGCCCAGCCTATCTGTCGAACTGCGCCGCTGGTCACACGGATAGTACGTATCTCTTGATCGAGCCAGAAAAAGTGGCGCTGATTAGGCCGTTCGGCGGCGAAGGGCGCGGAGCATCCAGAGGTACGCGCTCAGCTCCTCCGCTGCCTCCGCGGCGGTGCGGCACGCCTCCGGACTGTCGTCCACCGCGTCGCTGCCGACGACGGCTCCGATCCGCGCGAGCCACTCGTCCACCACCTCACGATCCTGCGGCGGCACGAGCGGTGGGGTGCTTCCCGGTCTCGTCTGCGCTGTCATGACCGGATCGTGTCCACGCGACGAAGAGCCTTCAATACCCCGAAACAGCGGGTGTTACGGACCGTTACGCACCGGTACGGTCATTGCTCATGACGGCCAACGCCGCCTGCGTGACGTGTGGAAACCCGCTGAAGGACGCGCCTTCCGGCCGCCGCTACTGCTCCAACGCGTGTCGGCAGCGCGCGTATCGCGAACGCTCCTCCGCCCGCGACGACGCACCGCACGACTCCGGCGTTCCCGCACCTTTGGACACCTTCGTCGGCCGCCGCGAGGAGCTGGCGGCGCTCGCCAGGCTCGGCGCGGAGCACCGGCTCGTCTCGCTGGTCGGCCCCGCGGGCTGCGGCAAGACCAGGCTGGCCGTCCAGCACGTCGGCAAACGCGCAGATCAGGTGTGGTGGACCTCGCTCGTGCCCGCGTCCGGCGTCGCGCAGGCCGTCTACCACGCCGTCGGCGCCCACCCACTGCCGAACCGCTCGGTGCGCGACGCCGTCATCGCCGAGATCGAACGGCACAAGCGTCCGCTGCTCGTGCTCGACAACTGCGAGCACCTGCTCGCGGACGTCGCCGACGTCGTGTCGGAGCTGCTGGCCTGCTGCCCGCGGCTGCGCGTGCTGGCGACCTCCCGCGAGCCTCTCCGTCTCGCGGGAGAACAGGTATTCGCGCTCGGGGAACTGGATCTGCCGCCGGTCGGATCCGACGTGACGGAAGCGCTGCGTTACGACGCCGTGCTCCTCTATCGCGATCGTGCCGTCTCGGTAGACCGCTCGTTCGAGGTGGATGCCGCGAACGTCGCGGATGTCGTCGCCGTGTGCCGCTCGCTCGACGGCATGCCGCTCGCCATCGAACTGGCCGCGCGCCGCAGCACCGTCCTCTCCCCCGCCGACGTGCTGGCGAGGCTCGGTGATCGCCTGGCACTGCTGACCGCTGGGCCGCGTGCGTCCGACGACCGCCACCGCACGCTGCGCGCCGCGATCGGCTGGAGCTACGACCTGCTCTCCGACGAGGAACAGGCCGCCTGCCGTCGCCTGGCGGTGCTCGGCGTGCCGTTCGACCTTGGCGTCGCGAGCGCCGTCTGCGGCGTGCCCGACGCGCTGGATCTGCTGACCAGCCTCGAACAGAAGTCCTTGCTGGTGGTCGAGCGGACCTCCGGGCACACCACGTTCCGCCAGCTGGAGTCGATCCGCCTCTACTGCCGCGAACGTGCCATCGAACACGGCGACGTCCCTCTCGTAGCCGACCGCGTGGTCGACTGGGTCTGTTCTGTCGTGGAGCCGGAGATCTCGTCGTTCTTCCCGGCGCCGTCCGTGGTCGTGCGCCTGGAGCGCAACATCGGCCTGGTCGAGCTCGCCGTGAGCCGCAGCGCCGAGACGGGCGACTGGCCGCGGCACGCGCTGACGATCGTCGCCACGGCCTGGACCTCGAACCCGCGCGGCCCTCGCGGCGCACCCACCGAGCTGCTGCACCGCGCACTGTCCCAGCCCCTGCCGCCGTCGTACCGCAGCGTGCTGACCGTCCTCGCGGCCATGCACCACCGCATTCGCGGCGGCTGGCACGTGACTCGAAGGTTCGCCCAGGAGTCGCTGGCTATCGAACGCGCCGACGCGAGCCGCCCCGGCACGCTCGCCCGCGCGCTGGAGGTGCTCGCCTCCGCCGAGGCCCACACGGGCAACCCCGAGCTGGCCTGGCAGCTCTTCGACGAGGCGGTGGAACTCCTGCGCTCCTCGGACGACAAGCTCGCCCGCGGTGTCCTGCTGAACTCCTACGGCTGGACGTTGCTGCAGCACGGTGAGGCGGAGCCGGCCGCACCACTGGTCCGTGAGTCGCTGGCCCTGATCCGGCTGGTGGGCCTGCCGCACCTGCTCAACCCCGCGCTGCACACCGCGGGCGCGATCGCGTTGGCGCGCAAGAGCTTTCCCGAGGCGGTGGACCTGTTCCGGGAGAGCCTCGAGGTGGGGTCGGAGCACCCGATGGACCAGTTCTACGACCTGGAGGGCCTGGCGCTGGGGCTGGTCGGCGTCGGTTCCGACGACGAGCGCGCCCTGTCGTTGCTGACCGCCGCCTCGGTTGTGCGGACGCGCTACGACTTCCGCGCGGAGCCCTACTGGCAGGAACTGCTGGACGAGGCTCGGTCGGTCTGCCGCAGCCGCATCACGGCCGGCCGGTTGCGCGCAGCGGAGTCGACCGGCGAGCGGATGTCGTTGCCCCAAGCCATTTCCTACGCCCTGACCGCGCGTCCCGCCGCCGAGGACGACGACGCGGTGATCTCGGCCCGCGAGCTGCACGTCGCGACTCTCGTGGCAGAAGGGCTCACCAACCGGCAGATCGGGCAGCGGCTGGGGATCTCGACCCACACCGTCGCCCGGCACGTGACCCACGCGAGGGCCAAGCTGGGACTGCGGTCGCGGGCCCAGCTGGCCGTGTGGGCGGGGCGCCACACGGCGTGACGGCCCCGCCGACTCCGGTCAGACCTCGGCTTCGAGCATCTCCGCGGTCACGGCGGACTCGGTGTCCGGCAGTCCCAGGTCCTTGGCGCGCTTGTCCGCCATGGCGAGCAGGCGCCGGATGCGGCCGGCGACGGCGTCCTTGGTCATCTGCGGGTCGGACAGCTGCCCCAGCTCCTCGAGCGACGCCTGGCGGTGCGCGAGCCTGAGCTGGCCTGCGGCGGCCAGGTGGTCGGGCGCCTCGGGGCCGAGGATCTCGAGCGCGCGGGCCACCCTCGCGGCCGCCGCGACCGCCGCGCGGGCCGACCGGCGCAGGTTCGCGTCGTCGAAGTTGGCGAGCCGGTTGGCCGTGGCGCGGACCTCGCGCCGCATCCGGCGCTCCTCCCAGGCCAGCACGCTGTCGTGCGCGCCGAGCTTGGTCAGCATGGCGCCGATCGCGTCGCCGTCCCTTATCACCACGCGCTCGGCCCCGCGCACCTCACGGGACTTCGACGAGATGCCCATCCTGCGCGCCGCACCGACGAGCGCGAGTGCCGCCTCCGGGCCGGGACAGGTGATCTCGAGCGACGAGCTGCGGCCGGGTTCGGTCAGCGAGCCGTGCGCGAGGAACGCACCGCGCCAGGCGGCTTCCGCGTCGCACACGCCACCGGACACGACCGGCGCGGGCAGCCCGCGGACCGGACGGCCGCGCGGGTCGAGCAGACCCGTCTGGCGCGCGAGACCCTCGCCGTCCTTCACCACGCGCACGACGTAGCGGGTGCCCTTGCGCAGCCCGTTGGACTGGATGGTGAAGACCTCGGCGTGGTGACCGTAGAGAGCCTGGATCTCCTTGAGGAGCCTGCGCGCGGCCGACCCGAGGTCGAGCTCGGCCTCGACGACCACTCGGCCGGACACGATGTGCAGGCCACCGGCGAACCTGAGCAGGGAGGACACCTCCGCGCGGCGGCAACAGGTCTTGGATACCGCGAGCCTGCTCAGCTCGTCCTTGACCGCCGACGTCATCGCCACGGGCTTGTCCCTCCCACTCCGGTCTCATCGACCACCTGCATCAGGCAACCGGCCAGTGCCTCCGGATCATGCCGCTCGGCGGCGTCCGGTGCGGCGATCTTGGCCAGATGCGTCCGCGCTCCCAGCGCCGAGGCGGCGCGTGTCAACCGGTCCGGGGTGGGGACCGAGTCGACGTCCGCGATGACCGCGTCCACCTTCAGCTCGGGTGCGTGTTCGCAGACTACGTCCAAATGCCGCTCCGGAGAGAAACCGGCGGTTTCGCCCGGTTGGGGGACAAGATTGAGCACCAGGACCTTCGTGGCGCGCGTGCGCACGAGCGCGTCGTGCAGTTCGGGCACGAGCAGATGCGGCAACACGCTGGTGAACCACGATCCGGGCCCGAGTAGCACGAGATCGGCGTCAAGTACAGCCTCCACGGCGTCCGGACAGCCGACAGGTCGCCCGTTCGGGGCAGTCAACCGGATGCGCTGCACGAGCCCCGGCGTGGTCGCGATGGCGACCTGCCCCCGGATGCGCCGCACGTCGTTCACGTCCTCGTCGAGCCCGGTCACATCGGCCTCGATGTCCAGCGGCTGGTTGGACATCGGCAGCACCCGGCCCCGCACGCCGAGGAGCTTGGAGGCGTGTTCGAGCACCTTGACCGGATCGCCGAGCTGCTCGAGCAGCCCTGCGAGCACCAGGTTCCCGACCGCGTGCCCCGCGAGCGCCCCCGTGCCACCGAACCGGTGTTTGAACAGCGACGTCCAGAGCCTGCTCTCGTCGTCCTCCCCCGCGAGCGCCGCCATGGCCTTGCGCAGGTCCCCCGGCGGCAGCAGGTACGGGATCTCCCGCCGCAACCGCCCCGACGAGCCACCGTCGTCCGCGACGGTCACCACGGCCGTCACGTCACCGGTGATCCGCTTGAGCGCCGTCAGCGTCGCGTGCAACCCGTGCCCGCCGCCCAGGGCAACAGCCTTCAACTTCGTCACTCGCGTCCCAGATCCCTGTGCACAACCTTGACCGCCACGCCGTCCTCGGACGCCAGACGCGCTGCCAGCTCCTCCGACAGGGCCACACTGCGGTGCTTGCCACCGGTGCACCCGATGGCGAGCGTCAGGTAGCGCTTCCCTTCACGCCGATAGCCGGCACCGATGAGCCTGAGGAGCTCGTGGTACCGGTCGAGGAACTCGTCCGCGCCCTCCTGCGACAGCACGTAGTTGCGCACCTCGCCGTCGAGCCCGGTCTGCTCCCGCAGCTCGGGGATCCAGAACGGGTTCGGCAGGAACCGCACGTCCATGACGAGGTCGGCGTCCATCGGCAGCCCGTACTTGTACCCGAAGCTCAGCACGGTGACCCGAGTCCGCGACGCCGCCTCGGAGCCGAAGGTGTCCTCGATCTTGGCGCGCAGCTGGTGCACGCTGAGGGCGGACGTGTCGAGCACCAGGTCGGCTTCCTGCTTGAGCGGCGTGAGCAGAATCCGCTCGGCCTCGATGCCGTCCTGCAACCGCCCGTCCCCCTGCATGGGGTGACCACGCCGCACCGCCTCGAACCGGCGGATCAGCACGGCGTCCGTCGCCTCCAGGAACAACACCCGCGGCTTGTACCCGCGAGCGTCCAGATCCTTGATGATGGACGCCAGGTCCTCGGTGAACGCGCGACTCCGCACGTCCATGACGACAGCGACCCTGGTGATGGCCCCACGCGCCTGCGCACCGAGCTCGACCATGGTGGCGATGAGCTCGGGCGGCAGGTTGTCCACGACGAACCAGCCGAGGTCCTCCAGGCACTTGGCCGCGGTGCTGCGGCCCGCACCGGACAGCCCGGTCACCACGGCGACTTCGATGCCGGACTTCTCCGCGTTCACGACTACGACTCCGTTACCTGTTCATGAGCGAACTGGCGCTCTCGTTTGGGCAAGCCTTGCGTTGGTGGCGCCGCTCACGGCACGCCTCAGGTGTGAGTCTCCACCCGTATGGTCCTTGCGCGCGGCAGGTTCGGCAGTTGAGACGCCTGCGCCGTGTCCGCGATCACGCCACGCACACCTCATGACCTGCCCGTGGGGTTGAGACGTCTCGTGTGCCGGGTCGGTTGTCGTCGCCCAGATCGTTGTTCGGAGGGCGGGGGTGTGCGGGGCGGGTGGGACGTGCGGGGCCGGTGGGGACGGCGTGACCGGTGCGGCGAATGAGGTTCGCGCCGCCGCCCCTCCGCTGCTGGGCGGCTCACCGGCAAGTCCTCCGCGTGGGCGGCGTTCGGCTCGGGCAACTCGCTGGGGTGCAGTACCTTGCCGATGTCGTGGGTGGCGGCGCTCCGCCACCGCGGACGGGCTCACCGGCACGACCTCCGCCGCGGCAGAGCCTGGTTCCGGCAAACCGCTGGGGTGCGGCGCCTTTCGGCGTCGCGGGTGACGGCGTAACCGCGGCGAATGAGGTTCACGCCGCCCCGCCACCCCGGAGAAGCTCACCAGCACGTCCCCGGCCTGGGCAGAGCCCGGTTCCCGCAACCCGTTGGGGTACGGCACCTTTCCGGCGCCGCGGATGGCGGCACCACCCGGCACGTCCGCCACCTGAACAGACTTTGGCCCCGACAACCCGCTGAGGTGCAGCACCTTTCCTGCGTCGCGGCAGGCCGCGCCACCCAGCGCGGCGGCCGTCACCCGGTCCCTCGGCTGGCCGGCCACGTCGTGCACCGCGCGGAGCGACGCGGCTTCCGCGACTGCGGGGCCCTCGGTCAGGGCGCGGGTGGCCGGGAGTGGGCTCATCGGGGCTTGCCCTCGGACGCCGGGGTGGCGAGGGTGGCCACCACGGCTTCGGCGGTGCGGCGGCCCACGCCGGGGACGTCGCTGATTTCGTCCACTGTGGCCTCACGGAGTTTGCGGACAGAGCCGAAGTGTTTGAGCAGGGCGGCTTTGCGGGTTTCGCCGAGGCCGGGGACGCCGTCCAGCTCGGAGGCGATCATGCGCTTCGAGCGTTTCTGGCGGTGGTAGGCGATGGCGAAGCGGTGGGCCTCGTCGCGGACTCGCTGGAGGAGGTACAGGGCGTCGCTGGTGCGCGGGAGGATCACCGGGTCGGGCTCGCCGGGGACCCAGACCTCCTCCAGGCGCTTGGCCAGGCCCACCACGGCCACGTCGTTGATGCCGAGTTCGGCGAGGACGTCGGCCGCCGCCACGGCTTGGGGGCCCGCGCCGTCGACCACCAGGAGGTTGGGCGGGTAGGCGAACTTGCGGGGTTTGCCGGTGTCCGGGTCGATGCCCGGGTTGGGGCCGCCGGACGCCGTTTCGCGGAGCATCGCCTGGAAGCGGCGGCGGACCACCTCGGCGATGGAGGCGACGTCGCCCTCGGTGGCGGCCTCGCGGATGGCGAAGCGGCGGTACTCGGACTTGCGGGCCAGACCGTCCTCGAACACCACCAGCGATGCCACGACGTCGGTGCCCTGGACGTGGCTGATGTCGATGCACTCGATGCGGAGTGGGGCCGTGTCGAGCATCAACGCGTCCTGCAGCTCCTGCAGCGCTGCCGAGCGGGCCGTCAGATCGCCGGCGCGGCGGAGTTTGTGCTGGGCGAAGGCTTCCGCGGCGTTGCGGGCCACGGTTTCCATCAGCGCGCGCTTGTCGCCCCGTTGCGGGACGCGGAGAACGACTCGGGAGCCGCGTTGTTCGGACAGCAGGTCCTCCAGCGCCGAGGCGTCGTCCGGCAGCACCGGGACGAGGACCTCGCGCGGCGTGCTTTCCGTGTTGTCGCCGTAGAACTGCATGATGAACTGGTCGACCAGGGCGGCGTCGTCGACCGCCTCCACCTTGTCGAGCACCCAGCCCCGCTGGCCGCGGACCCGGCCGCCGCGGACGTGGAAGACCTGGACGGAGACCTCGAGCTCGTCCTGCGCGAACGCCATCACGTCCGCGTCCGTGCCGTCGCCGAGAACGACCGCCTGCTTTTCCATGGCACGGCGCAACGCGCCCAGGTCGTCGCGCAGCCGTGCCGCGCGCTCGAACTCCAGCTCCTCGGCGGCCGCCGTCATCTCGCGTTCCAGGCGCCGGATCATGTGGTCCGTCTTGCCGGCCAGGAAGTCGCAGAAGTCCTCGACGATCGCGCGGTGCTCGTCGGCGGAAACCCTGCCCACACAAGGCGCCGAGCACTTGTCGATGTACCCGAGCAGGCAGGGGCGCCCGATCTGGTTGTGCCGCTTGAAAACCCCGGCGGAGCAGGTGCGCGCCGGGAAGACGCGCAGCAGCAGGTCCAACGTCTCGCGGATCGCCCACGCGTGGGCGAACGGGCCGAAGTAGCGCACGCCCTTCTTGCGGGGCCCGCGGTACACGTGCAGCCGCGGGTAGTCCTCGAACAGCGTCACGGCGAGAACCGGATACGACTTGTCGTCGCGGTAGCGGACGTTGAACCGCGGGTCGAACTCCTTGATCCAGTTGTATTCGAGCTGCAGCGCCTCGACCTCGGTGGTGACGACCGTCCACTCGACGGAGGCCGCCGTCGTCACCATCTGGCGGGTGCGCGGGTGCAGGCCGGCGAGATCCGCGAAGTACGAGTTCAGCCTGCTGCGCAAGCTCTTCGCCTTGCCGACGTACACGACCCGGCCACCGGCGTCGCGGAACTTGTAGACGCCGGGAGCCTCGGGAATCGTGCCCACCGCGGGGCGGTACGTCGAAGGATCTGCCACGTGTTCAAGACTAACGACGTGGTCTGACAGAAACCGAAACGGTCAGGTCAGCACGACCTGGTCGCCGTCGACGCGCACGCCGACGGCGCGCAGTCCCGACGTCGCGGGGCCCTTCTTCACCTTGCCGTCGGAAGCACCGAACTGGCTGCCGTGCGAAGGACACGTGATCGTGCCGCCGGAAGGCTCCCCGACCGTCGAACCCTGATGCGGGCACGTCGCGTCGTACGCCTTCACCTCGGTGGCGGACAGGCGTGCCACGACGATCTTCGTGCCGCCGGGGCCGTCCACGACAGCGCCGCCGCCCTCGGGGACATCAGCGAGCGCCACGAGCTTGGCGGGAGAAGATCCGGCAGAACCAGTCGGAGTGGAACCACCCTTCGTGGGCGTGGATCCAGTGCTGGGAGAACCCGACGAGCTGCACGCGGTCACGAGACCGCTCGGCACGGCGAGTGCGACGACGATGCCGCACAGCGCCGCCCGCCTGCTGACCGGGCTTTCGGTGTTCACGACCGTTCCTCCGTGGTGGTGGGTGTCCGGGGTCACACCACAGCATTACGCGAACCGGTCAGCGAGAGTTCAGCGCGAAGCCCAATGCACAGCAACCTCACAGGTATCAGGCGAGCACGAGATCTTCACCTGAAAGCGCGATAGCGACCGAAGTCAGTCCCGAAGCCGCAGGTCCCTTGCGGACCTCGCCGGAAGAAGGGTCGAAAGCGCTCCCGTGCAACGGGCAGGTGATGACACCACCGGCGGGAGGGTTGACCAACGAGCCCACGTGCGGGCAGGCGGGGTTGAAAGCGCGGAACTCACCCGAAGAAGGCTGCACGACCAGCAGCTGAGCGTTACCGGGCATGTCCACCAGCACACCGCTGCCGACGGGAACGGAAGCGGCGGGAGTCACGCGATCGCCCGGCCGGGCGGTCCCCACGCCACCCGTCTTGCGAGGAGCGGGCTCGCCACAGGCGCTCAGGGCGGCAGCGAGCCCACACAACATCAACACAGAACGACGGTCCACGAGCGCCGATTATCGGCGCTGGTCCTCCGCGGCAGCCGTCCGGGCCAGCGCGAGCACGGCGGTGAACGGCGGGAACCAGTGCCGCGAGTGCGACGGCGGGTTGGCCCAGCGGAGGGATCCGTACCTGGTCATCGTGGGTGGCAGCGCGATCCGGTGCGGGGATCGCACGAATTGGACCTCCGGCGGTGCCTTCAGGTGCGTGGGGAGCAACGCCACCAGCTCGGCCAGGAAGATCCAGTGTTCGCGGGGTCCGGGGATGACGGTGACGGGGCCGGCGAGCATGCGCGACTTCAGGTCGGCGAGCACGCGCGACCCGATGCGCGCGGGCATCGCCAGCGCGGTGGTGGCGGGCCCGAGGGGTAGGAACACACCCTGCTCGGTGACGGTCACCTGCCAGCCGAGCAACCGGTAGCCGGCTACGGCCTCCCCGATCGCCCGTTCGTGTCCCCTGTTCTGTGGGATCCGGGCACTCCCCGTGCCGGTCTCCGCTGTCGTCATGCTCATCGGCGGTCGTCCTCCCCTTTGGTGGGTCAGGCACTGGCAACGCCACGGGGATCGGCCCGCGACCTGCGATGTGCAGAGTGCGTCGCACTTCGCGCCAACACCACTCGGCCGGTGCATGAGCCTCATGCAGCGAACGCATGAAGCTCATCCGCCGCACGGAGGTATCCGTACTGCGACACGCGAATCCATTACGTCTTATGCATGAGATGGATGGACTGACGATCACGTCTCCGTACACTTGGAAAACGCTCAGTGACGGGGGCGATGCCGATGGATACCGCGAGACCCAAATCCAGGCGCGCTTGCCCGTGTGGGGCGTTCATCGCCGCTGACAACACCGATCGGCTTTGTCACCGCTGCCGTCGCAACGCTCGTTCCAGCGTGCACGGCCCGCCAGAGGTCCCCAACGACTTCTGGGACCACCCCGCCATCGTGGCCGCCTGCTCCGACCGCGACATGGGTGCGCTGATCTCCGCGTACCGGCATCACCCCCAGCACCTGAGCCGCGTCACGCAGGACCGCATGGCGGCGTGGCTCGGCATCAGCCAGGCGCAGCTGTCGCGTTACGAGTCGGGCGAGAACCAGATCGACCGGCTCGACCGGCTGCGCCACTTCGCGCTCGTGCTCGGGGTGCCCGGCGAACGACTGTGGTTCGACCGCGCCGTCATCCCAGCTCAGGTGGGCTCCCCCGAAACCGGCCCGCCAGATGTGCTCGGCGCTCCGTGGGAGGCGACGAGCATTGCCCGTTCGGTCGAGGAGACGGCGAGGAGCGACTTGGCGATCAGCAGACGAGCGGCGCTCACGGGAGCGGCCGCGGTGACGGTGGGGTCCGCGCTTGTCGAGCCGCTGCAGCGGTGGTTGCACCCCCTGCAGAACCTGTCGAAGTGGTCGTCGCACTCGGCGATCAGCGAGGAGGAGCTCGTAGCCCTGCAGCGCGTCGCGGACGGGCTGCGCGGCTGGGGCGGCCGCGGTGGGTACGGACTGGCGCGCAAGGCCGTGCTGGGTCAGCTCGACGAGCTGGCCGAACGGCTGCAGCGCGCGCCTGCGGGTCCGACGACGGAACGGGCGTTCTTCATCGGCGCCGAGCTGTCCAAGGTGGCGGCGAGCATGTCGTTCGACCAGGGCCTGCACAACGCGGCCCAGCGCTACTACGTGCTGGCCGTCCGGATGGCGAAGGCGGGCCACAACGACGGTTTCGCGGCCCTGTGCCTCGCGGCCATGGCGCGGCAGATGTTCGATCTCGGCAGGCCGGAGGACGGGCTCGAACTGGTCCAGCTCGGCCAGTACGGCACGCGCCGCACGGGCACGCCGACGTTGAAGGCGTTGCTCCTCACTCGTGAGGCGTGGGCGTACGCGCAGATGGGCAAGGTCCGCGAGTTCCATCAGGCCGTCGGCATGGCCCAGGACAGCTTTTCGCAGCGAGCAGAGGACAACGAGCCGCGTTACCTGCACAGCTTCGACGAGGCCGAGCTGGAGGGCGTGATCGGGGCGCGGTGCCGCGACCTCGCCATGCACGATCCGGCCCAGGCCGTGTTCGCCGAGCAGCACATCCGGCGGGCACTGGAGCTGCGGGACCCGTCGAAGGTGCGCAACCGCGCGTTCGACGTGATCGGACTGGCGCGCACCAAGATGGTCGCGGGAGACCCGGAGGCAGCGTGCGGGTTGATCAACGATGTCCTGCCGACCGCGGCGAGGCTCTCCTCGGGGCGCGTGCTCCGCAAGCTGGAGGACTTCGCCAAGGAAGCGGCACGACACCGCCACATCCGCGCCGTGCAGGAGACACGGGACGCCATCAGAGCGATCCGGACGGCTTGATGCGGGTCGGTATCACCGGACACACCAACCTGGTGCCCGAGTGCGTCCCGGCCGTCCGGGCCGCGATCACCGAGGTGCTGGAACGGCTCGGGCAACCCCTGGTCGGCGTGACGTGCCTCGCGCCGGGCGCCGACCAGGTGTTCGCACGGGCGGTGCTGGGCCTCGGCGGCCAGGTCGAGGTCGTGCTGCCGGCGCTCGACTACCGGGACAAGCTCAAGCCGCATCAGGTCGCCGAGTACGACGAGCTGCGTGCGGCCGCCACGGTCGTCAGCGTCCTTCCGCACATGTCGTCCGGCCGGCTCGCCTACGTGGCCGCCAACGAACGCATGCTCGCGTCGGTCGAGCTGCTGGTGGCGGTGTGGGACGGGGTGCCGGCGCAGGGCAAGGGCGGGACGGCGGACGTGGTGGAGCAGGCGCGGGCGTCCGGCGTGCCGATCGAGGTCGTGTGGCCTCCGGAAGCACGCCGCAAGTCATAGCCGGCCGAACGAGATCATCGCGGTGGTACCGCCGATGATCTCGCCGCTCGCAGGTTCGAGCGCCTCACGGGCGGCCGCGGCGAGCACCTCGTCGCCGCGCTGCTCCGCGATGCGTGCCGTGATCCACCACAGCACCTCGTAGTAGTGGTCGGCACGCGGCGTCGGCACGTCCCGGTCCGCCATCACCAGCGCCTCGGCCCACGGCCGGTACGGCCCCCAGTCGAGCGTCAGATCGGGAGGAAGTCCCAGCGACAGCAACGCCAGCGGCAGGAACCCGGCCTCCACGCCGGGCATGCATGAGAGGTCCAGCGCGCGATAGCCGGCCTCATCCGGCGCACGCATCAACCGGAACCCCGCGGTGAAGACGTGCACCAGCGGCGTCTCGTGGATCTCGGCCAGCTGCTCGACCGCGGCCGCATGACGTGCGGCCGCGGTGAAGTCCCCCAACGCCGACCATGCCTGCATTCCCACGAGATGCCCGAGGGTCTCGTACGCGGGCAGGTCGTGCCGGGCAGACACCTCGATCAACTCGGCAGCGATCCGCGCACGTTCGGCGGACCGTCCAGGCTGCTGGAACGACTGCATGAACCGCGCGTTCAACGCCACCACGAGCACGGCCGGATCACCCAGCTCACGGGCCAGCCGTTCGGCCTCGCACGCCGCCTCGGCCGCCCACAGGTCCCGCGTCCCCCGATGTTCCAGGGCGATCACGGCGAGCAGCCGCGCCCGCAACGCGACCGGCGCATCCGCGGGCAGCAGCCGCAGCGTGCGGCGAGCCGCCTCGACCAGCGCCCCAGCCCGCGCGGCGTCGTCCGGCACGGTCCAGTTCGACGGCACGTCGTAGGCGGTCAGAACGCGAGCGGTGAGCAGGGGGTCGCCCAGCCGCTCGGCCTCGGCGACCGCGGCGAACCGCTGTGCCTGAGCCAGCGCCAAACCGCCCGTCAACGCGGCTTCCCCAGCGACCACACTCGCGGACCGCAACCGCGCGTACGAGCCACCCCGAGCAACGGCGTGGCGAAGAATGTCGTCCTCGGCGCGGTCGAGATCGGGCACGGCGTCCAGCCCGAACCGGTCGACCAGCCTGCCGCGGGCCTCGCGCAGCACGTCCAGCGCCTCGACCTGCCGCCCGTCCTGGTACAGCGCGTGCGCCAGCAGGACCTGGGCCTTCTCCCGCCACGGATGCGCCGCGGCGAACGATGAGAGCTCACAGACCAACGACGCCCCACGGCCTTGGTCGAGCAGTGCGCGCGCACGCAGTTCCAACAGCCGAGCGCGCTCCTGCAACACCCACGGCGACGGGTCGAGATCGGCATAGGGCTCGCCCCAGCTGACGGACGACGGCGACTTCTCGAACCGCCACACGTCCACGTCCGCAGCCCGAAGGACATAGCCGCGACCAACCGTCTCGATGACGTCCGATCCCAAGGCCGCGCGCAGCTCCGACACGAACGTGCGGACCGCACCAACAGCACCAGCGGGCGGGTCCTCCCAGAGGTCGTCGATCAGCGCCTCGAGCGACACGACCCGGCCACCGGCCGCCACGAGACGACCGAGCAGCTCACGGCGGCGTTTGCTGCCGACGGCGACGACACGACCATCAGTGCCGATGACCGTGACCGGTCCGAGCACCCTGATCTGCACGAACGTGGATGCTAATCGGCTGCTGATCAGGCCGCCCGATGCTGACCACATGAAGCTCCACACGACAATCACCGGCGAGGGTTCGCCGATCATCCTGCTGCACGGCTTCCCCCAGACCCACCTGATGTGGCGGCACGTCGCCCCGGAACTCGCCAGGAGCCACACCGTCATCTGCCCCGACCTGCGCGGCTACGGCGCCAGCGGCAAGCCGCGGGACGGTTACGACAAGCGCACGATGGCCCAGGACGTCATCGACCTGGCCGACGAGCTGAATGTCGGCAGGTTCGCGCTCGTCGGCCACGACCGGGGCGTCCACGTGGCCTTCCGCGCCGCCCTCGACCACCCGGGCAGGATCAGCCACCTCGCCCTGCTCGACAGCGTCCCGGCCTACGACACCTGGAACGTCCTGCACGGACGCGAAGCAGCGGTGGCGTTCCACCTGTACCTCATGGCGCAGCAGACCGAACTCCCGCAACAGATGATCACCAACAGCGCCGACGCGTACTTCGGCCACTTCCTCGACGCGTGGTCGACGAGCCCCATGCCGGCCGAGGTCCGCAACGAGTACCTCGAAGCCTGCAGGAACGCGATCCCGTCGATCATCGAAGACTTCCGCGCCCTCGCCACCGTCGACGTCGAGCACGACCGCGCCGACCTCGACGCGGGCAGGAAGCTCACCATGCCCGTGGCGGTCATGCAGCAGGACTGGGGCAGCCAGCTCGGCTTCGACCCCACCGAGCTCTGGCGCAAGTGGGTCACCGACCTCCGCCACACCACGACCAGTGCGGGTCATTTCATGGCCGAGGAGGCACCGGACGAGGTCGTTCGGCTCATCAGGGACCTCGTTGCTCCGGATGAGGGAAGTTCGTCGGCAACCGGACCAACTCAGGCGACAGGTCTGGCGGCCCACGGGGCTCGTTGATCACGATTTCGGGGCATGGCAGCCGAACCGTTCGCCCGCCTGGCCGACCGCCAGCACGCGCTGCGAACAGCATTACGGGCACTGCAGGCAGCGGGACCCGGCAGCCCCGACTTCCCCTCCCTCCTCGCCGACACCGGCAAGGAGGTCGAGGCCGTCCTGCAGGCCCGCCACGACGTCGAGGCGGCCCGCCTGACCATCCCGAACAGGGCGATCGCGGCGGGTACGGCCATCGCGGCCCTCGTCGTGGTGATCGGCTGGTTCGACGGCTGGTCCCTGCTGTCCGTCCTGCTCGCGGTGGCCGTCGCGGCCGCGGTGCTCGTGGATCCCACCGGCCACGGGATCTGGGAGCCGCGGGCGAGGACGGCGGCGATCGCGGCGGCCGGACTGGCGGTCCTGCTGACGCCGTTGGCGCACGGCTGGGCCGCCCTGGCCGTGGTGGCGGGCGTCGCGTGGTGGGCGTGGAGGATCCGATGAAGAACATCGACCCGGTCAAGGCCCTGGACGACAAGGTCGAGCGGCTCAAGAAGGACCTCAAGTCCCTCGGTGATCGCATCGACAACGCCCAGACCGACGCGGCACAGAACAAACTCAGCACCACGAACCAGATCCGCGACACCACGCGCAAGATCGCCAAGACCAACGACCGCGTCACCGAACTCGCGGACAGCGTGCACCGGCTGGAGCGGCTTCTGGTGGCGCTCAACAGGAAGGTCCGCGCGGGCGAGACGCGGAAGGCGGACTTCGACAACTGGCCGGAGATCGGCAAGCCGCTCATCGCCAGGATTCTCGCGGGCCAGGAAGCCTACGCGCGCAGGACGTTCACGCCGCAGGAAGCCAAGACCAGGCGCAAGGCCATCTCCGAGTACGACCGGCTGGCGCACGAGGCGATCGACGCCGCCGAAGCGCTGACGACGCTGCCGCCGAACGCGGAAGCGTTGTGGCGCAAGAAGTACAAGCAGTGGCAGGCGATCGCAGGCAAGCAACGCCCGGAAGCACCGGACGAAGACGAGCACGCCAAGGACACCGCTGTGAAGTCAGCGGGCAACGAAGCCATCGCGGAGGCACGCGAGCTGATCCGCACCCGCATCGAGGACGCGGTCGCGAACGATCTGCTCTTCCCGGCGTGGTTCGAGAACATGCTCGGACCGGCCGCACCGCCCGGCAAGGCGGACGATTGGCTTTACACCGCAACGGATGTCGTGTTGTACCGGCTGCTGCACGACGTCACGAGCCCGGCGAACGCGCTCGGTCGGGCGCCCCAGGAACAAGGGCATCGCAGAACACTCCACGACCGGTTGATCGTGGAGTGCGCGGACTACCGCAAACCGTGAACTCGGGCAGGGCGCTGTGCCTGACTGCCGCTCCTCCGGAGACGGCGGTGAGTTCGCCTTTGAGTCGGTCGTCCGGCCGAATCGCTCGCACCGAATTGGGCTTCGCCGAATTCGGCACGAGCGGTTGACCGGACGACCGACGCGAACTCACTGTCCGGTGTCGCTCACGCTTCAGGCCAGCTCAAGGCTGAACCGGTGCTTGTCGGCGTCCACCATGAGCACCTTCACCTGCACGGTCGAACCGACCTCGGGCTGCTGGCCGTGCAGAAGCCCGTGTGCACCGGCGGGGTGCTCGACGAACGAACCGAACGGGAGGGTCTTGACGACCTTTCCCGAGAAGACATCACCAACGTTGGGAAGCATTGCGCATCACCTCCTCTCCCGAGCGCGTATCCCAAGACGGATAGCGCGGGGGCAGGAGGGGCCCTGATCAAGTCAGGGCCGGGCAACCGTTCCGCTCACGGCACAAGGCCGACCCGGCAGTCATGCCACGAACATTAACCACCACAGGCCGTTGTCCGCAATGGAATCTAGAATCCGTCACATGCTGGAGACGTCCGCACGGCTGCTGAAGCTTCTCTCCTTGCTGCAGGTGCGGCGCGACTGGACGGGCCCCGAGCTCGCCGACCGGCTCAGCGTCGACGTCCGCACGATTCGCCGCGACATCGACAAGTTGCGCAGTCTCGGCTACCCCGTCACGTCGCTGCCCGGCGCGACCGGCGGCTACCAGCTCGGCGCCGGCGCGGAACTGCCGCCGTTGCTGCTCGACGACGACGAAGCCGTTGCCGTGGCGGTGGGGTTGCGCACCGCGGCCAACGGCACGATCGCGGGCATCGAGGAGACGTCGATCCGTGCACTCACGAAGCTCGAACAGGTCCTGCCGAGCCGGTTGCGCCGGCGGGTGCAGGCGCTCCAGGCCCACACCACTCCCCTGACGGCCGCGGGCCCCACGGTCGACCCTGAGACGCTCACGATCATCGCCGCCGCCTGCCGCGACCACCAGCAGTTGCGGTTCACCTACTCGCCAACGCAAGGCGAGCCCACCAAACGTCTCGTGGAACCGCAGGGCCTCGTGCACACCGGCCGCCGGTGGTACCTGGTCGCCTGGGACTCGTCCAAAGAGGACTGGCGGACGTTCCGCGTCGACCGCATCACCACGGAACCGACGCTCGCCGCCCGCTTCTCGCCGCGCGAACCACCGGCGGAGAGCCTCGGCGAGTTCGTGTCCCGTCAGGTCTCCTCGAACGTCTACACCTATCAGGCCGTGCTGACGATCCACGCCCCGCTGCGGGCCGTCGCCGAACGCACCTCGCCGATGTCGGCGTCACTGGAACCGATCGACGACAGCTCGTGCCGCATGATCACCGGCGCCGACACGCTCGACCGGATCGTGTGGCACATGATGTTCCTGGGCTTCGAGTTCGACGTGCACGAGCCCGCGGAGCTCAGGGACCACGTGAACGCCATCATCGGCAGACTGCGGAACGCGGTTAGAGTGCAGTCGTGACAGTGGACTTCGCGACCGCGGCGGATCCGTTCCGCCGTGAGCTGCTCGCGCACTGCTACCGGATGCTCGGCTCGCTGCACGACGCCGAGGACCTGGTGCAGGAGACGTACCTGCGGGCGTGGAAGGCGTACGGCCAGTTCGAGGGTCGTTCGTCGGTGCGCACCTGGCTGTACCGCATCGCGACGAACGTCTGCCTCACCGCGCTCGACAGCCGCGCCCGCAGGCCGCTGCCGTTCGACCTGTCCGCGGGCGCGACCCAGAACGACCCGCTGACCCAGGACCACGAGATCCCGTGGCTGGAGCCGTTCCCGACCGATCCGGCCGCGATCGTCACCGAACGCGAGTCCACCCGGCTCGCGTTCGTCGCCGCGCTCCAGCACCTGCCGCCGAGGCAGCGCGCGGTGCTGATCCTGCGCGACGTGCTGCGGCTGACCGCCGCCGAGACAGCCGACCAGCTCGACATGACGGTCGCGGCCGTCAACAGCGCCCTGCAACGGGCCCACGCGCAGCTCAAGGACCTCACCGAGGACGCGGTCACCGAGCCCGCGGACGCCAAACCGCTGCTCGACAGGTGGGTGAAGGCGTTCGAGGCCAAGGACATCCCGGCGATCATCGGCATGTTCACCGAGGACGTCGTCTGGGACATGCCGCCGTACCCGCAGTGGTACAGCGGTCCGGAGATGGTGGCGTGGCATCTCACGAACCAGTGCCCTGCCGTGCCCCACGGCGCGCGCATGATCGCGGTGGAGGCGAACGGCCAGCCCGCCTACGGGCTGTACCTGCGCGAGCAGGACGGCGTGTTCCGGCCGTTCAACCTCCAGGTGCTGGAAGTCAGGAACAACCGGATCACGCACGTCTCGTCGTTCTTCGACCTCAGTCTGTTCCCGCGATTCGGGCTGCCTTCGACCGCATGAACTCGGACTGGTCGAGAGCCCGGTTCACGACCCGCAGGTCACCGATCCAGCCGTACAACGACTTCTCCACGACCTTGTTGTACGCGTAGGCACCGACGAGCCACGGGTCGCCTGCGGTCGAGATGCCGCGCGCGGGCGTCGAAGGGTTGCGCAGCAACGGAGATCCGTCGACGTACAACGTGGTGTGCGTGCCGTCGTTGACGACCGCGACATGCCACCACGTCTCGTACGGCATCTCGTGGCCCCAGTTCGTCGAGATCCCCGCCTGGTCGCGCGGGAAGACCGCCCACTGCAGACTGCCGCCGCCCGCGAGGTTCAGCGTGGCGATCGGCTCGCTCGGGTCGTCCCCGGTCTTGCCCGCGGCCGATCCGGGTGAGAGCTTGGTGAGCAGGCCGCACCACGGGTGGTCGAAGTCCTTGGGCAGCTTGAGGAACAGCTCGATCGTGTACCCGCGCTCGAACGTCTCCCGGTTCAGCGGCGCCGACTCCACAGTGGACAGATGGCCGTTCTTGCCGAAGTACAGCGAACGGTGCGACGGCGCGAACCGGTGGTGGTCGTCCCCCGCGGTCAGCGTGCCGGTCTGCTTCAGGTCGTTCCCGTTGCCCGACAGGTCCTTCAGCCCCTCGCCGAGCCGCCAGTACGCGACGGTGCCGGGCACCAGCACGTCGCGAGCGGGCTGCGCCGCGGGCAGCACCGGCGGGTCGAAGCGGGCGAACCGCTGCTCGAAGTCGATCGGAACGCTGAACCGGTCGGCGGGTCCGGTCAGCTCGATCTCCTTGCGCTCCAACGGGTTGAGCGAGCGCTTGCCCAGCAGCCACGGCGACAGCGTCCGCACGTCGATCGTCCGGCGGTCGAGGTCGAAGTGGTAGAGCCGGATCATCGCACCGCCGCCGTAGTAGCGGTCCTGGTAGTTCGTGATGTGCACATGGACGTCGTTGCCCGCGGTGTTGCGCAGCGTCGCGCGTGCGGGCGGCCAGAAGTGCCCGTTCAGCGTCAGGAAGACCTGGTCGTTGTCCTTGATCAGCTCGTCCCACAGCTTGCGGCCGTAGTCGGACATCACCGCGGCACCGTCGCCGCCGTCCTGGACGAGCTCGTGCGTGGTGAGGATGACGGGCAGCTTCGGGTGCTGCTTCAGCACGTCACGCGCCCACGCGAACCCCTTGGTGGACATGCGCCAGTCCAGCGCCAGAACCAGCCACTCCTTGCCCGCTGCCCGGAACACGTGGAACGAGTTGTAGCCGTCGGCGCTCGCACCGCGGAACGTCGGCGAGTGCCGGAACCGCTGCGGCCCGAACCTGTCGAGGTACGGCGTGCGGCCGCGCTGGTCGTCGGTGCGCGAGTCCGGCAGGTCGTGGTTGCCCGCGAGCACGCTGTACCCGACGCGGCGCCGGTCGAGCACCTCGAACCGCTCACTGATGTCGTCGATCTCGCTCTTCAGCCCGTTCTCGACGAGGTCGCCGAGGTGGCTGACGAAGACGATGTTCTCGGACTTCTGGTGGTCGATCAGGTACTGCAGCGTGGCTTTCATCGGCGCCGAGTCGCCCCGGTCCTGGTCGAACATGTACTGCGTGTCCGGGATCACGGCGAGGGTGAACCGGCGTGGCCCCCGGTCAGGACGGCCGCCGAGAACGATGTCAGCCGCTGCGGAACCGGGCGTGACCAGGGCGGCAGCGGCGGCGGTCGCGCCGGTGCCGAGCAGGAAGGAGCGGCGGGACGCGGTCATGGCGCGGAGCGTAAGCAAGCTTTACCAACACCAGGCGAACGGCGAGCGAAACCTGCGCCGCGCAAACCGCACGCGGGGCCCCCGCGTACTCCAGGAGAGTACGAAAGCTCCCCGCGTACTCGATAGCATCGCGAACTATGTCTTGGGGGATAGTGGCGGCCGGGTGCGTGGTCGCACTGGGCGGGCTGTTGCAGGGGTTGATCGGCTTCGGGCTGGCGCTGATCGCCGTGCCGTTGATCGCGCTGCTCGACCCGACTCTGCTGCCGGTGCCGGTGCTGATCGTGGCCATCGCGCACGCGTCGATGTCGCTCGCCAGGGAGTTCAGCCACGTCGACTGGCACGGCGTCGGCTGGGCGATGCTCGGCCGCCTGCCCGGCACGCTGATCGGCATCTGGGTCGTCGACGCGCTCGACCCCAAGGGGTTCGGGCTCGTCGTCGGTGGTTCGGTGCTGGGGTGCGTGCTGCTGTCGATCACCACGTGGCGTCCACGGCCCCGGCCGAAGTCCCTCGTCACAGCCGGGTTCGCGAGCGGGTCGTTCGGCACGGCGACGTCGGTCGGCGGCCCGATGGTCGCGCTGCTCTACCAGAACCAGACGGGCCCGCAGGTCAGGGCGACCCTGGCGGCGTTCTTCGTGCTCGGCTCCGGCGCGTCGGTGATCGGGCTGCTCGCGGCCGGGCAGGTCACCGCGCACCGGCTGTGGACGGGAGTCGCGCTGATCCCGTTCCTCGTCGCCGGGTTCCTGCTGTCCGGGCCGTTGCGGCGGAAGGTCGACGCGGGCGGCATCCGTACCCCTATGTTGATCGTGGCCGGGGCGAGCGCCGTCGTGCTGATCGTGAGGAGCGCACTGCTGTGATTCGGCGGACGATCATCTTCGGCGCGGCACTCGCGGCGCTCGCTCTGATCAACGATCAGATGCTGTGGCTGCCATCTCTTCAGTTCACCGCACTGGCGATCTCCGTGCTGCTGGTCGTCGTGGCACCACGACCAGCCTGGGTCGCGCTCGTGATCGCCGGGCTCGCCGCGTACTCGGTCCGCTCGGTGTTCCTGATGGTCGACTTCGGGCAGCTCGATGCCGTCTGCCTCAACGGCAGCGCGATCTGCGGCGGCACCCAGCCCGACTGGTACATCGCCGACGAGAAGACCTACTCTCCCGGCGTCACCGGGTTCTTCCTCGAGCTGCCCGTCGTTCCGGCGTGGCTGATCGTCGTCGGTGTGCTGGGCTGGGCGATCCGGCGTCGCAGCTGGCGGACCGCCGTCGCGGGCGCGCTGTACGGCGCCGCGGTGGTGTTCCTGCCGCACGAGGCGCCGATCGTGCTGTTCGCGGCGGCAGCGGCTGCTCTGGGCCCGCGCAAGGACGTCCGTTACCTGATGGGCATCGGGGTTCTGGCGCTCGCGTGGACAAGCCCGTTGGTGGCCACGATCGTCGCCATCACGGCCACGCTGGCGTTGACGATCTGGGCCCTGGTCAGGAAGGACGTCGTCAACGGTGCCGTGGCCCTGCTCGCACTGGCCGCGGCCTCGGTGACGCCGTACCTCAGCGCGGGAGTGCTCCTGGCCGCCGCGGTGACGGCGCTGTACCAGCACCGCCACCGCGTGCGGATCGATCAGGCGAACGGCTGAACGTTCGGCTGGAACACCGAGCCCTCAGCCGGCGGAATGAGGTCCACCAGGTACTTCGCCACGGCCGCGTCGGTCGCGGCCGAGCGGCCCAGGATGCAGTGGCCGAACGAGTCGACGCTGATCAGCCGCGCGTTGCCGAGCTCCTTGACCATGCGCTGCGAGAACAGGTACTGCGTCGCCGGGTCGTAGTAGTTGCCCACCACGACGACCGGGTTGGGCGTCTTGCGGTTCCACGGGCCGATCCAGCGGTCCGGGTGGCGGGTCGGCCACGTCGGGCACGTCAGGAGGTCGGACGCGGCCTGGTAGCGGCCGAACGTGGGCGACTCCTTCTCCCACTTGCTCGCCGTCTGCGCCCAGAAGCGGTTCGTGCGGACGAACGGCTTGTCGGTGCAGTTGACCGCGTAGTACGAGTCGTCCGCGGTGTACGGGGTGTCGGGCAGCGGGTCGACGTCCATGCGGCCACCGCTGTTGTTCAGCGGCGCCGGAAGGTCCACAACGGACTGAACGCCGAAGGTGGTCGCCGCGGCGGCGGACGGGTTGAGCGCCTGGTGGACGCTCTGCAGCCACTGCACCAGCGTCGCGAACCGCGGCACCGAGTACAGGTCACTGGACACGCGGCCGATGACGTCGGCCAGCCCGACCTGCTTGCCGTCCGGCATGGTGACCGGGCCCTTGCCCAGCGCGGTCTTCATGACCTCGAACTTCTGCCGGGCGTTGCCGGCGAACGCGCACTTCGCGACACCGGCGGAGTCGCAGCGCTTGAGCATCGCGTCGAGCGCGATCTCGAAGCCCTTGGCCCGCTGGCGGTCGTACTCGGTGCCGTTGGTCAGGCGCAGCTGCGGGTCCACGTTGCCGTCGATCACCATCGCGCGCGTGCGCTGCGGGAAGATGTTGGCGTACGTCGAACCGATCAGCGTGCCGTACGAGAAGCCGACGAAGTTCAGCTGCTTGTCGCCTACTGCCTCGCGCATGATGTCGAGGTCGCGCACGACGGCCTCGGTCGACATGTGGTTGAGCAGCGGACCGGCGTTGATCTTGCAGTAGTCCGTGTAGGCCTTGGACTGCCGGATGGAGCTCGAGATCTCCTCCGTCGTCCGCGGCAGGGCGTACCAGCCCTCGTTCACCGCGTCGGCCTCTTCCTGGGTGCGGAAGCAGCGCAACGGGTTGCTGCGGGCGACACCACGCGGGTCGAACCCGATGATGTCGAACCGGTCCAGCACGGCGGGCTGGAAGTAGTTCTTCGACACCGCACCGCGGATCAGGCCGGAACCGCCGGGACCACCGGGGTTGAGGAAGATCGAGCCGATCTTCTTCGACGGGTCGTTCGCGGGCCGCTTCATCATGGCGATGCCCGTCTTCTCACCGCGCGGACGCGAGTGGTCGACGGGCACCTCCTGGACGGCGCACGTCAGACGCGCCCGCTCCTCCGGCGTCACGGACGCGGGAAGCGAGGCGAGAACGTCGGCCGCGCACTGCCCCCAGGCGGCGGGTCTGACGGCGGATGCCTCGGTCTGGGCACTCGCCGTGCCCAGACCGGAAACGATGGTGCCGAGCACGAGCGCGCTGGCGAGCGCCGCGCGCACGGCACGCACAGATGCAGGAGATGACGTCACGGATGCACCCCATCACCGAAGGTGCACCGTTTGTACCCGCCTATCGGAGGGTTGTGTCCCTAAACGGCTTGGGCCAGTGAGACGGCGAAGCGGCCCTGAGAGTCGGTCCACCAGCGGTGCAAGGAAAATCCGCTCTCTTCCAGCTCCCGCCGCACACCGTCCTCCCGGAACTTCGCCGACACCTCGGTCCGCAGTTCCTCGCCCGCGCGGAATTCCACGGTCAGACCGAGCTCCGCGAGCGTCACCGTCATGTCCCGCTTGGCGCGCAGGCGCATCTCGATCCACTCCTGCTCGGCGTTCCACAACGCCACGTGCTCGAACGCCTCGACGTCGAAGTCTCCGCCGACCTCGCGGTTGAGCACGTTCAGGACATTCCGGTTGAACTCGGCCGTAACGCCCTGCGCGTCGTCGTACGCGCGCACCAACGTCTCCTCGTCCTTCACCAGGTCGGTGCCGAGCAACAGCCACTCCCCCGGCTGCAGCACGTCGCGGACCGTGCGGAAGAACTTCTCGCGCTCCTCCGGGATCAGGTTGCCGATCGTGCCGCCCAGGAACGCCACCACGCGCGGCGACTCGCCCGGCAGCAACGACAGGTGCTGCGTGAAGTCGCCGACCACACCGTGCACGCGAAGGCCCGGGTAGTCCGCCATGATCGCGTGCGCCGCGTCGGTCAACGCCGACACCGACACGTCCTGCGGCACGAACTCCTGCAGCGTGCCGTGCTCCCGCAGCGCGCTCAGCAGCAGCCGCGTCTTCTCCGACGACCCGGAACCCAGCTCCACCAGGGAATGCGCCCTGGTCGTCGCCGCGATCTCCTTCGCCCGCTCGGCGAGCACCTCGCGTTCGGCGCGGGTCGGGTAGTACTCGGGCAGCTGCGTGATGTCCTCGAACAACGCACTGCCCGCGGCGTCGTAGAACCACTTCGGCGAGACCCACTTCGGGCTTGCCGTCAGCCCCGCGCGCGCATCGGCACGTAGCGCGTGTGCGGCGTCCTCCGGTTTGAGATGAACGTCCAGCACCGGCTCGGTCATATCGGTTGAACCTCCACAGTGGATGGAGCAGCGGTGACCACGTGCCTGTCGGGGATCTCCCGCCAGTCCGGGTCGTCGTCAAGCGGTTCGGACGCGAGCGTCACGCTCTGTCCTTTGGCGAGCACCCACAGGGCGTGTGTCCACGTTGTCCCCACGAGCACTTCACCGTTGGTCAGCAGGAAGTTCAGGCGCGACTTCGGGGCCGCGTCCACCACTTCCCGCACGAGTTCAACAAGCGTTTGGGCCGGATTCTTCCCCGTTTCCAGGCGCCGTCTCAGGACCGTCCACAACAGCGCGGAGTCGGTCGGCGCGTCCATCGTGAGCAAGTCGGTCACGTCCAGCGTCTTCGCGAGCCCCGCCACGGTGTGCGGCCAGCCGTCGACGCGTCCGTTGTGGCTGAACAACCACGTGCCGTCGGTGAACGGCGCGCACGCGGCATCGGCCACGGGCATGCCGACCGTCGCGGAACGCACCGCGGCCAGGAAAGCCGTCGACTCCACAACCGCCAGCTGCCGCAGGTTCGCGTCACTCCACAACGTGCCCGCGCGCCGGTACCGGACGGGGCCGGGGAACCAGCCGACGCCGTAGCCGTCGACGTTCACCGTTCCCCCGGCCCGCATGTCAGCGGGCGCGTAGGACTGGTGCTCCAACGAGTGCGGTGCGTCGTAGAGCAGGCCGGCCAAGGGCACGGCGGGGCCCAGGTACGCCAGATGGCGGCACATCGCCTAGGCGTCCCTGGCGCAGCGGAAGCCGGCGAAGATCTGCCTTCTGATCGGGTAGTCCCAGTTGCGGAACGTCGCCCTGATCGCGGACTTGTCGGTGCCGAACGAGCCGCCGCGCAGCACCTTGTACTCCGGTCCGAAGAAGACCTCCGAGTACTCGCGGTACGGAAACGCTTCGAAGCCCGGATAGCCGTGGAAGTCCGTCGAGGTCCACTCCCACACGTCGCCGATCAGCTGGTGCACGCCGCTCGCGGACACTCCCGCCGGGTACGCCCCGACCGGTGCCGGACGCAGGTGCCGCTGGTTCAGGTTCGCGTGCAGCTCGGTCGGGTCCTCGTCGCCCCACGGATACCGGCGGGTCCGCCCTGTCGACGGGTCGTAGCGGGCGGCCTTCTCCCACTCCGGTTCGGTCGGGAGCCGCTTGCCCGCCCACGTCGCGTACGCCTGGGCCTCGTGGAAGCACACGTGCACAACGGGTTCGTCCGGCACGATCGGTTCGGTCACGCCGAACGCGGTGCGGCTGAACGAGGTGCCCTCGCGGTGCCAGAAGCGCGGTGCGACCAGCTTCGCCGTCGTCCGGTGCTCCCAGCCCGCCTCGGTCCACAGGCGACGGTCGTCGTAGCCGCCTGCCAGGACGAACTCGGCGTACTCGGCGTTCGTGACGGGCGTGGTGTCGATGAAGAACGCGTCGACGTGGACGGCGTGCGCGGGACGTTCGTTGTCCAGCGCCCACGGTTCGTCCGACGTACCCATCTCGAACGGTCCAGCAGGGATGAACGCTTCCGTTGCGGGAACGAGGTTTCCGTGCGGCGGCGCCGGTGCGTGCAGAACGGGCTCACCGACGCGCAGCTGGTGCGTGGCGAGCATCGTCTCGTCGTGCTGCTGCTCGTGCTGCACGATCATGCCGAACGCGAACCCGTTCTCGACGAGCCTGCGGCCCTGCAGCGGCACCTTCTCCAGCACGTCGAACACCTTGCCGCGCACATCCCCGACGTACTGGCGTGCCTCGCGCGGGTTGAGCAGCGGTAACTCGGGCCGCACGCTCCGTGCGAACTTGAACGCGTCGTAGTACTCGTCGATGTCGCTGCGGACCGGTTCGCGACCTCCGACGTCGCGAACGAGCCAGAGCTCCTCCTGGTTGCCGATGTGCGCCAGGTCCCAGACCAGCGGCGACATCAGCTTCGAGTGCTGCCGGACGAGATCGTGCTCGTCGACGGCGTCGGTCAATGCGGTGGAACGCGCGCGCGAACGCAGAAGCTCTTCTGCCACACGCTCGCGGAGACCGTCACCATTCATTTGGCGTGTCACAGCTTCCCCTCAAGCTCCCGGCTGATGGTGCTGATCTGATCGTGCGAAAGACCGGTGCGGCACAACGCCTCGATGCCCAGCGCCACGACATCTCTGGCGGCCTTGGCGATGCGTTCGTCCGCCATCCCGTGCCGCGCGGCGACGAGCCACCGCCCGGCAGCCCGTTCCGTCGCCGCCAGCACACCGTCCACAACGGACGGATCGCTGAACAGCGCGACGAGTAGTGCACTCGGCGCGATCCACCCGCCTGGCGCGGGTGTGTCGAGATATCTGATCTCGAGGTAGCCGCGCGGTCTGACCGGCGGGAACATCGTCGTCAGGTGGTAGTCGAGATCGTCGCTCGTGGGGCTGCGGTCGAGCGCACCGTCGATCCACTCCGCGAACGTCAGCGGGCGCGGCGGAATCCAACTGGGACCAGGACCGCGCACGACGATCACCGGTGTGTCGAGGACCCGCCGGGCGTAGGCCTGTGCCGGATCGGCGCACACAGCGCTCGGTCTGGTGCGCACGGGATCCGTGCCGTAGAGCGTGCGCATGCGCGCGGACGCCCAGTTCTGGTGTCTGTCACCGATGCTGGGAGAGTTCGCGAACAACGCGTTCAGCACCGGCCCGAGCTGGTGCACGGCGGCCCATCTGTCCCTGAGGTGCTTCTCCTCGCCGAAGTCGAGGCACACCTGCAGTCCGGCCGTGCTGCACATCATCGCGATGCCGTCGCCGCCCACCTGGCCGAACGCGTGCTCCATCGCGGCGTATCTGGGCACCTGCAGCATGCGCGTGGGGCCGCGGTGCTGGTCGCCGCCGCGATCGCCGAGCACGAGACCGTGGTCCGCCAGCATCGCGGTGAGCTGGGAAATGTCCTGGGCGACCGTGCGGAAGAGGTCCGGGAGGCTGGTGCAGGGAGGAGTCGAGATCTCGACCTGCCCGCCCGGTTCGACGGTCAGCGGGGTGCCGCTCGGTAGCGGCCTCTGGGGACTGTCCGGTACGAGGGTCGGTGGCGCGTGGTCTCCGAGAGCCGCGGCCAACCTGCGTGAATCGAGGGTTCGAGCTGGGTCTTCCGCGTGGTGCACCGTCCATTCGAGCTCCACGCCGAACAGCCGTGGAGGTCCGTGCTTGAAACAGACCGAGGCCACATAAGCCTCGGCCTCGGCGCGGTCGGCGAACCTCGCCGGCGCCGGTTGGTCACGCAACGCAGTCACGCTGCCACACTCCCCGTGATCGTCTGGCGCACACGACGCTACACGCGGGGTCTGACAGTTGCACGCGTTGAAATCCTTACAGATCAAGGATCTGCCGTGCGCACGCGTGCGCACGAGCGTCAAACCCGGTGGTGGCGGGACGAAGAGTTCGACGGAGTGCATCGCCGCGGCGTGACCGAGTGCGGCCGGATCGATCACGGGCGGTGCCCGTGGGACACGGACCCGCGCCGGTTCCCCGACCGCGGCCGCGCCGCCCGCCTTCGTCGTCATGAGGCTGCCGAGGAATCAATTCGGCCATACCGTTGGTCCAGTGAATACGCCACTGGTATGACCGAACTGTGGGCGACGTCAAGAAGCGCGAACACCGGTCGCGGGTCCGCGAGGCGTGCGCCCGGCGAACCAGGCAGGCGGTCGTGGCCGCGGCGGCGGAGCTGTTCGTCGAACGCGGCTACGCGGGCACGTCGCTCACCGACGTCGCGAAGGCCGCGGGTGTGTCCAGGCCGACGGTCATCGCCGCGTTCGGGTCCAAGCCGGCCCTGCCGCGCGAGGTGCTGAACCAGGCGCTGGCCGGCGACGACGAGCCGGTGGCGGTGCCGAACCAGCCCTGGTTCCGGCCGGTGTGGGATGCACGGACCCGGCCGGGGTGTTCGAGGCCTACGCCGACGTGTGCGTGCTCATCGCGAGCCGCGCGGCGAGACTCTTCGAGGCGGTGCGCCAGGCCGCCGGCGACGCGCCGGATGCTGCGGAGCTGTGGGCGACCCTGCAAGCCAACCGCCGTGCCGGGTCCGCGATGGTCGTCGAGCACGCGGCCGGGCTGGGACCGCTGGCCCACGACCTCGACACCGCGATCGACGTGATCTGGATCCACAACGACTCGGCGCTGCACGCGTCGCTGGTCGGCGGCCGCGGCTGGCCGGTGCCGAAGTTCCGGGACTGGCTCGCGGACAGCATGAGGCGGGCGGTCCTCGGCCAAGGACCGCCCGACCGCGACAACTGAGGCTTGGCCGTGGAGAAACCGGCGACCTTCGAGTTCGCGAAAACCACGAAAGCGGGGCCTCCCGGCAAAGAAGGCCCCACTCACCAATCAGGTACGGGCGTTCGAACGTCCGCGCAGCACGGTGTTGGCCGTGGACGCGTTCTTGATGGCCGTTTCGATCTGGGCCATCGTGGACGACGAGGTGATTCCCGGAACCGTGGCCGTGTTCAACGCGTACAACGTGAACGTGTACGGGTTGGTGGAACCACCGGGACACGGCCCGAAGAACTTCTGCGAATTCGCGCCGGACCCCATCGCCTTCTGCTTCGCCGTGCCCTGACCGGGCACGTTGAACCCGGCACCCAGGTTCTCCGGCAACGATGTCGTGGCCGCCGGAATGTCCCAGATCGCCCAATGCAGTTTGTTGCCGTTGTTCGCGCGGTCCGCGAAGACGATCGCGTAGGCCTTGGCGCCTGTCGACTCGCCCCACGCCAGAGGCGGCGACGGGTCCTGGCCCGCCACACCGTCACCGGCACAGGTGTACTTGGCCGGGATCATCGCGTCGTCCGCGAACGCCGAGGACGTCAGCTTGAACCCGGCCGGCGGGTTGCCGCCCGAGTACTGGATGTCGATCAGCAGGATGCGGTCGTTGTTCGCGGTGCCGTCCTTGTCCGTCGTGGTGGTCAGCCAGATGTCGCCGTCGTGGTCGACCTCGACCGTGCGCAGCCGGTTGTAGGTGCCCTGGAAGTACACCTTCTGGTCGACCAGCGTGTCGCCGTCGATCCGCAGGCGGTACACGCGCTGCCCGACGGTCGTGGCCACGAACACGTGGTCGTTGATGATCGTGAGGCCGGAGGGCGAGGCCTGCGAGGTCGACCAGGTCTTCTTCGGCGCGATGTAGCCGGAGCAGCTGCCCTGGGTGCCCTCGCAGTTCGGCCAGCCGTAGTTGCCGCCCTTGACGATCAGGTTGACCTCGTCCTGCGAGGAGTCGCCGAACTCGGACTCCCACAGCCGGCCCTTCGAGTCGAAGTCGAGGCCCTGCGGGTTGCGGTGGCCCTTCGACCAGACGGCGTTGCCGAAGGGGTTGTCCGACGGGATCGAGCCGTCCAGGTTGATGCGCAGGATCTTGCCGTTGAGCGAGTTGTTGTTCTGCGGGTTGTTGTCCGGGTTCTGCGCGTCGCCGACGGACACGTACAGCTTGCCGTCCACCGGGCCGTACCGCAGCCGTCCGCCGTTGTGGTAGCGGTTCTTCGCCATGCCCTGCAACAGGATCTGGTACGAGCTCTGCACGAGCGCGCCGTTCTCGTACTTGATCCGGATGACGCGGTTGCCCTCGGACGCCGTGTGGTAGACGTACAGCCAGTGGTCGGTGTTGAACGACGGCGAGATCTCCAGCCCGAGCAGACCGCCCTCACCGTTCGTGCCGACGGCCTGGCTGATCTTGCCGGCCAGCGTCTTCTGCCCGCTCTTGGTCAGCCGGTAGATGTTGAACGTGTTGCGCTCGCTGAACAACGCCGAGCCGTCGGGCAGGAACACCAGGCCCCAGGCCACATCCACGCCGGACGCGATCGTCGACACCGTGCCGGGGTCGGGCGTTCCGGTCGGGCCGCCGGCGGCCGGGGTCACCTTGATCTCGTTGGACAGCCCCGACTTGTTGCCCTTCGCGTCCTTCGCGAGCACCCGGAACGCGTACTCGGTGCCGGTGGTCAGACCGGCCACCGTCGCGGAGGTGGCGTTGCCGTCGGCGGTCTGCCTGGCCTCGCCGTCGACGTAGATGTCGTACCCGGTCACGCCGACGTTGTCGGTGGAGGCGTTCCAGGCGAGGTCGACGCTCGTCGCGGTCTTGCCGGTCGACCGCAGGTTTCCAGGCACCGTGGGCGCCTCGGTGTCCGGCGGCGCTGGCTGCGTGCGGCCGGGCACGTTGTTGGAGGCCTGCGAGACGTTGCCGGCGGCGTCCTTCGCGAAGACGGTCCAGTCGTACTCGGTGTCCGGCTGCAGGCCGGTCGCGGTCGCCTGGAGCACGTTGCCGACGCTCGTGACGTGCTGGCCGTGCTGGTACACGTCGTAGCCGACGACACCGACGTTGTCGGTGGCCGCTTCCCACTTGAGCGACACGGAGTTCTGCGTCGACGACACGAACTGCAGGTTCTTCGGCGGCGTCGGCGGCTCGTTGTCGGGCGGGCCGACCAGCACGGCGGACAGCTTGTCCGCGTTCGGGCCGCCGTTCGCGGTCGTCGCGGTCGCCCGGATCCTGTTCGGCCCGGCCTTCAGCGTCACCTTCGCGGTGCGCGTCTGCCACGTCGTCCACGCGCCGGTGCCGGGGAACGACACGGTCTGCGCGCTGCCACCGTCCACGGTCACCGACACCGGACGGTCGGTCGTCGTTCCGTTGGCGTAGCGGAAGGTCAGCTCGTGCTCACCACCCTGGTCGGCGGTGATCGTGTACTCGACGTACGAGCCGACCACGTTGTCGTAGTTGACGAACCCGGTGCCGGAGAAGCCCGCGTGGTTCGACTCGACGACACCCTGGCCGATCGTCGCGTTCTCCGCTTCCTGCTCGAGAGCGGGAACCGCGTCGGTCTGCTCGACCTCGACGTAGTCCAGGTTCGGGCCGCCGCTGGCACCCGTGGACGTCAACCGGATCGTGTTGGCACCAGCGGTGAGCTGAACCGTGTTCGTGACCGACGTCCACGTGGTCCACGCACCGGTGCCCGCGAACGAGCGTTCGTCGACGGCGAGGGCACCGTTGACGTTCACGTCCACCGGCCGGTTGTCCGCGGTTCCGTTGGCGTAGCGGAAGGTCAGCTTCGCCTCGCCCGCCCTCGCGGCGTTCACGGCGAACTCGACCGAGCTCCCGGCCACGTTGTCGAAGTTGACGAACCCGGTTCCGGAGAACCCGGCGTGGTTCGACTCCACCACGCCCTGGGAGATCGTCGCGCTCTCCGCTTCGTACCTCACCGGCGCCGCGACGGCGCTCTCAGGTACCGACATCACTGCGATGGTCGTCGCGAACGCAACACCCATCGTGCCGAGCGCGCGTAACGCCCGGCCTCTGCTCGGTGCCACTGTTGTGCCTCCCACGAGACGGGTAGGGGGATCACTGCGAGCGGCGGCGGAGTTCAGTTATTGGATAGAAACTTTCCTATCTGTCACGCCGATCACACCACCGCATGACAACCGCTGTCAATCCCTGGGCCGAAGTGCGGGAAAGCGTTTACCGAACCCGTCACAGGTTCCGGTTCTGGGCCAGCGCGGCGATCAGATCGGAGACCGCACGGCTCACCAGCAGATCGACCACGTGGACGCCTGTGGACTGACCGTCCCTCAAGATCTTGGGCTGCCACCCGAGGCGCTCCGCGAGCGTCGACAGCTTGATGATCTCCTGCGTCTCCATGGCGGTGCAGGATATTGGTGGCGATGGCGGAGGTCGCGCAGGGCTGGCCGATGATCCACACGAAAGGGATCACAATCCGTACGTACGGATTGGATTTCCCGTGCTCCCCCTGCGACCATCTACAGGTGCCCAGGGTGAGCCAG
Organism: Lentzea nigeriaca; assembly: GCF_016907955.1. GTDB lineage: Bacteria > Actinomycetota > Actinomycetes > Mycobacteriales > Pseudonocardiaceae > Lentzea > Lentzea nigeriaca. The sequence continues at coordinate 108,479 of NZ_JAFBCX010000011.1, forward strand.
GACCACCTCGACGCCCGCCGCCGTCAGATCCTCGACGGCGCGCGTGCCTGCTTCGCGCGCCACGGCTACGAGGGTGCCACGGTACGCCGCCTGGAAGAGGCGACGGGCCTGTCCCGCGGTGCGATCTTCCACCACTTCCGCGACAAGGAGTCGCTCTTCCTCGCTCTCGCCGAGGACGACGCCCTGCGGATGGCGGACGTCGTGGCCGAGCAGGGTCTCGTCCAGGTCATGCGCGACCTCCTCGACGAACCGGAGAAACGGGACGAAGAGCACGCGGCCGACTGGCTGGGCACCCGGCTGGAGGTCTCCCGCAGGCTCCGCACCGACCCGGACTTCCGCGCCAGGTGGGCCGAGCGAAGCGAGCAGCTCACCGCCGCCACCCGCCAGCGCCTCATCCGCCAGCGCGAGGCCGGCAACCTGCGCGACGACGTCGACGTGACGGTCCTGACCAGCTTCCTGGAGCTGGTGCTGGAGGGTCTGGTCTCGCACCTCGCGATGGGCCTGCCCGCGGACGACATGGAGCCCGTGCTCGATCTCGTCGAAGAAACCGTGCGGCGACACCGCCGGAGCTCTTGAAGCTTCTTCACGTACCGCGCACTGTGGACGTATGTCCACGCTGAAGACCGCCGCCCAGTTCTTCGCAGTGCGCACGCTCCTGCGCGGCTATGCGCTCATCGGTGACCCGTACGCCAAGGTGATCACGTCGCCGCCGAACAGCGACCCGTACCTCATGTACGAGCGGATCCGGGCCAAGGGCGACATGGTCCGCAGCAAGATGGGCGCCTACGTCACGACGTCCCGCGAGATCTGCGACTCGGTCCTGCGGGACAACAGGTTCATCACCGCCACCTTCGACGAGGCCTCGATGGTGCCGATCACGCTCGTGAAGGACGGCGAGAAGATCGTCAACCCGGTGCAGGACTCGTTCCTGATGATGAACCCGCCGGACCACACCCGGCTGCGCAAGCTCGTCCAGCCGTTCTTCACGCCACGGGCGCTCAAGGACCGCACCGGGTCCATCCGGCAGATCGTTGCCACGTACCTGGACAAACTGGACGGACGGTTCGACGTCGTCACGGAGTTCGCCGCGCAGGTACCGATCCAGGTCATCGCGGACCTGCTCGGCGTGCCCAACGAGGACAAGGCGACCTTCGCCCGGTGGGGCAGCGCGCTCGCCGAGACGCTCGACGGGGTGTGGTCGCACAAGCAGCTGAAGGACTTGCACGCCACCATCATCGAGTACAACGACTACATCGACGGCCTGATGGACGAACGCCGCCGCAACCCCAAGGACGACATCGTCAGCCACCTGGTGACCGAGCACGCGGACCTCAGCCGCGAGGACCTCGTTGCCACGACCGGGTTGTTGTTGTTCGCCGGGTTCGAGACGACGGTCAACCTCATCGGCAACGGTGTGCTGAAGGCGTTCGAGAACCCGCACACCGTCGCCCCGCTCGCGCAGAGCCCGGAGTACGCCGAGGGGTTCGCGGAAGAGGTGCTGCGGCTCGACCCGCCCGTGCAGTACACGCTGCGGTGGCCCAAGGAACGCCTCGAGCTCGCCGGAGTGACGCTGCCCAAGGGCATGCCGGTGATGCTCATGCTGGCGGCGGCGAACCGCGATCCGCGTGCTTTCAAGGACCCGCTGAAGTTCGACCCGACGCGGTCCAACGCCCGCGAACACCTGTCGTTCTCCGCGGGCATCCACTACTGCATCGGCGCGGGGCTTTCGCGGATCGAGGGTGCGATCGCGTTGCACGAGCTGTTCAAGCGTTTCCCCGGCCTCGCGCCGGACGGACCGGTGACGCGCAGGAAGTCGAAGCTGATTCGCGGCGCGTTGCGACTTCCGGTGCGGGCGAACGAGACCAAACGGTCACTGGCGGTGAAGAACAGCTGACGTGGGGCGAAATCCGTCGCAACACGTGCTCGACTTCACCCGGCTGGAGCAATGTTCGTACCCCAATGACACATCTGCGTAGTGCATCCTTAAGAGCGAGAGGGAGCCCCGCCGCACCGCCGCCGCGACGGGCCTCCCTCTCGCCTTGTTCATCGGTCACTCCACGCCGGACATCAGGTTGCGGATCGCGGGGGCGGCGAAAGCGAGCGCGACACCCAGTACGACGGCCGCGCCGCCCAGCGTGAAGAAGTAGGCCGACGGGCTCGTCGTGTAGAACTTCACGAGCTGCGCGGCCACACCGGTGCCGGCCGAGACCGCGAGGAACCACAGGCTCATCGTCTGCGACGCGAACGCCTTGGGCGCGAGCTTCGTCGTGACCGACAGGCCGACCGGCGACAGCATCAGCTCACCGCAGGTCATGATCAGGAACATCACGATCAGCCAGAGCGGCGTCACCTTGCCGTCGGCGGCCGAGTCGCTCGCGAAGTACATGAGCACGAACGACAGACCGACCAGAACGAGCGCACCGGCGAACTTGCGCGGCGTGGACGGCGCGCGGTCGGCGAGCTTCAGCCACAGCCACGCGAACACCGGCGCCAGCGCGATGATCATGATCGGGTTGATCGACTGGAACCAGACGACCGGGAACTCCCACCCGAACACGTGGTTGTCGACGTGCGAGTCGGCGAACTCCGCGATGACCGACGCGCTCTGCTCGAAGATCAGCCAGAACATCGCGGCCGCGACGAACAGCGGGATGTACGCGAGCACGCGCGGCTTCTCCACCGGCAGCGTCTTCTTGCTGCGCAGCATCACGGTGAAGTACGCGATCGGCAGGACGATCGACATGACGCTGATCATCAGGATGACGCCCTCGACGCCACCGAGGAAGTACGACACCACGCCCAGCACGCCGATCGCGACGACGACGGCGGCGATGAGGCCGTAGACGCGGCCCTTCTCCTGCTCGGGCAACGGGTTCGGCGCCACCGCGGCGGAACCGCGCAGGTGCTTGCGGCCGATCCGGTACTGGACCAGGCCGAGCGCCATGCCGATCGCGGCGACCGCGAAGCCCGCGTGGAAGCCGATGCCGTCCGCCAGCGCGCCGGTGATCAGCGGCGACACGAAGCCACCGATGTTGATCGCCATGTAGAAGACCGTGAAGCCCGCGTCGCGCCGCGTGTCGTGCTGCTCGTAGAGGCCGCCGACGACGGTCGAGATGTTCGGCTTGAGCAGACCGGTGCCGAGGACGATGAAGATCAGGCCCAGGTACACGCCCGTGATCCCGATCGGCAGCGCCAGCGCGATGTGGCCGCACATGATCAGCACGCCGCCGTAGAACGTGGCCCGCTGGCCGCCGAACACGCGGTCCGCGAGCCAGCCGCCCGCCACGCCGGACATGTAGACCGCGGTGCCGTAGATGGCGACGACGGACAGAGCCAGCGCCTTGTCGACGCCCAGACCGCCCTCGGACACGGCCGTCCACAGGTAGAGGCCGAGGATGGCCTTCATCCCGTAGTAGGAGAACCGTTCCCAGAGTTCGGTGAAGAACAGCGTGGAGAGGCCTCGGGGATGCCCGAAGAAGCCCTTGTCCTGTTCGGAGACGCTGGCGCTGGTGGCGCTCACGATCATCGTCCTCTCGTGTCAACGATGTCACGGCGGATTCGGCGCACATTACGCCGAACGCCCGTACGGTTTGCAGTCGGGGTTGCGTCCGCGTGGCCCAAATCTCTCGCCGGGGTGCGCATTTGAGCGGGATTTGATGCACTGCTGGGGTGGACTTGATCCAGGCACACGGACTGGCGATGACGGAGTTCGACAAGCGGGTGCGGGCGATCGCACCGGATCAGTGGGCGCTCGGCACGCCCTGCCGGGAGTGGTCGGTCAGAGACCTCGTCGGCCATTTGGTCTACGAGCAGCTCTGGGCACCGGAGCTGCTGGCCGGCTGCACCGTGAAACAGGTGGGCGACCGCTTCGACCACGACAACCTGGGCGACGACCCGCTGGTGTCCTGGGTGGTCGCGGCCGCGGCGGCGCGCGAGTCGTGGCTGGAGCCGTCGGCGTTGTCGAAGCGGGTGCACGTGTCGTCCGGCGTGATCGACGCCGAGGAGTACTGCTGGCAGATGACCACGGATCTCGCCGTGCACGCGTGGGATCTGGCGCGCTCGATCGGCGCCGACGAGCAGCTGGACCCGGAGCTGGCGTCGACGGTTCTGAAGTACGTGGAGCAGAACGTCGACGAGTGGTCGGCCACTCCGTGGTTCGACTCACCGGTACCGGTCGCGCCGGACGCGGACGACCAAACACGACTGATAGGACTTCTGGGACGTAAGCCCTAGCATCTTGACACTCGTGACTTAGGTTGCGCACAGTAACGCTACCGCCGCTTTCAGTCAGGAAAGTTACCTGTCGAAAGAGGTGGCAATGCGCAAGCTCGCCCCAGGGCTTCTCGCTGTGTCCGCACTCGTGGCCTCCGTCCTGGCCTCCCCTACCGCCCAGGCCGCAGGCCCCACCGCAGCGCAGTTGCTGGCCAAGCTGACGTCGTGCCAGCAGATCTCGAACGGCAAGTACCGCACGGACACCGAGACCGCCGCGAACATCCCGGTCTGCGGCAAGAACGGCGCCGTCTGGTACAAGGCCGACATGGACATCGACTGCGATGGCCAGCCGACCACGAAGTGCAACAAGAACACCGACCCGTGGTTCCAACCCGACACCGCCTTCCACGACTCGAAGGGCAAGCCGCTGGTCGCGGACAAGCTCCCGTACGTGGTCGTGCCCAGCGCCAGCAGCACTTGGGACTACCGCAAGTTCGGCATCCAGGGCGGTGGCGTCGTGGCCGTCATCTACAACAACAGGGTCGACTACGCCGTCGTCGGCGACACGGGGCCGTCGAACATCATCGGTGAGGCGTCCTACGCGTCCGCGGTGACGCTGGGCATCAACCCGGACCCGAAGAACGGCGGCACCGACGGCCCGGTGCACTACCTCTACTTCAAGAACTCGAAGGTGTCCCCGATCGAGGACCACGGGAAGGCCGTCTCCCAGGGTGAGTCCCTGGCGCAGAAGTTCCTGAACGAGAACTGACGTGCTTGAAGCGCCCCGCTTCGCATCCCCCTCTTGCCTCCTGCGAGGCGGGGCGCTCCTCCCCCGATCGCGGCGTCCTCAGATCCCCCCGGACCGGTCGGCCGCACCGCTTTTCTACAGGGTGATCGTTGTCCGGTGTCGGAGCGTGTTCAGCGGACAACGACCTCCGGACAACGTTTCGGCCACGAACACGCGCCGGCCCCGGCGCCGGATGCGCCGGGGCCGGCGGGTGCCGGACGGATCAGCCGACGTGTGATCGACGTCCGCACCGGTGAGTGGTCGTGGGTGGACCGCTTCAAAACCCTGCCAGGGTCTCGTGACCGGCCCCTGAACGCGAGATGACCTTCTTCTCCAGGCTGACGCACCTGATGCCGACGGCGTCCAGGTGCTCACTGACTCGCACGAACCCGGCGCTCTCGTAGAACCTGAGGTTCTCGTCGCTCTCCGCACCCGTGAAGAGCCAGACGACCCGGACCTGTTCGGGCGCCCGCGTGCTGATCGCTTCGAGCAGCCGCCTGCCGACACCACCGCCCTGCACGTCGGGAGCCACCGACAACCGGGCGACCTCCATGCGGTCGCCGTCGACGCGGCTGCGCACCGACCCCACGAGCCGGGGCCCGTCGAACGCTCCGAGCGCGGGCGTGCCGTCCTTCAGGTGGTTGATGATCTCGTCGAGCGTCTCGACGAGCGGCGGCAGGTCCCAAGCCCCGTACCGGCGGGCCTCCTGCAGGTAGGCGGCGCGCTGGATCGTCATGACCTCACCGGCGTGCTCCGCGGTGAGCGGTCTGATGTTCACGGCCCGGTGACTCCGGGCGTCCAGCTCTCCGGCAACCCGCTCTCGGTGAGGATCAGCTGGTGGTCGTGGAAGCCTTCCGGCGCGTCGGGCTGCCAGGGCCACTGCCCCTGCGGCGTCGGCACGATGATCTGCACGGCCGCGAAGTCCGAGCCGTCGTAAAGGAGGTACGCACTCCCGAAGAACTCCGGATAGAAACCCTTGTACACGCGCTCGAACGTGACCGGCACACCCTCGAAAAAGCCGTAGTAGAGCTGACCGGGCACAAACCGCTCGCCACCGCTCGCACGCTTCACGTAGAGGTTGATCAGGTTCTCGCCCATGCCCTGCGGCAGCCCGATCACGACGGCCTCCGCGACCCCGAACCGCCGCCACGCCCCCACCGAGAACACGTACCCGGGGCCCTCGGCGTCCGGGTTCACGACGATGTTGGTGTGGCCGTGCCGGTCGGCGGCGGAGAGCAGCCGGGCACGCAGTTCGATGTCTTCGTCGGAAAGCACGACATCCACCCTACGGCACCTTTTCTGTGCCATTGCAAGGCTTAGAGCCGCTCCAAGGCTCCCACCTTCAGGCGGATTTGGCTTGGCATCCGGGACAGCAAGGCACCGACCACCCACCTGCCCGTCTCGGCCGATGCGTGGTCGGCGTTCCTCAATGTCGTTCGCCGGGATCACCGCGCGGCTTGATCGCGTCGACCGCACCGAATGGCAATCGACCGGCGGCATCGTCCAGAACGTGAAACGCCGGCCACCCCGAAGGCGTGACCGGCGTTCTCGAACGACCAGGTGTCAGCCGACCTCGGCCATGACCTCGTCCGACACGTCGAAGTTCGCGAAGACGTTCTGCACGTCGTCGCAGTCCTCCAATGCGTCGATCAGCTTGAAGATCTTCTTGGCGCCCTCGGCCTCGAGTTGCACCGAGACCGACGGCAGGAAGCTCGACTCCGCCGACTCGTAGTCGATGCCCGCGTCCTGCAGCGCCTTGCGGACCGGGATAAGGTCGCCCGCCTCGGACACGACCTCGAAGGCCTCGCCCAGGTCGTTGACCTCCTCGGCACCGGCCTCCAGCACCGCCAGCATCACGTCGTCCTCGGTCGTGCCCGCCTTCGGCACGATCACGACGCCCTTGCGGCTGAACATGTACGACACGGAGCCGGGGTCGGCCATCGAGCCGCCGTTGCGCGTCATCGCCGTGCGGACCTCGGTGGCGGCGCGGTTGCGGTTGTCCGTGAGGCACTCGATGAGCACCGCGACACCGTTGGGGCCGTAACCCTCGTACATGATCGTCTGCCAGTCGGCGCCGCCGGCTTCCTCGCCGCCGCCGCGCTTGCGGGCGCGCTCGATGTTGTCGAGCGGCACCGAGTTCTTGCGGGCCTTCTGGATCGCGTCGTAGAGCGTGGGGTTGCCGTCCGGGTCGCCGCCGCCGGTGCGGGCAGCGACCTCGATGTTCTTGATCAGCCGCGCGAAGAGCTTGCCGCGCTTGGCGTCAATAGCGGCCTTCTTGTGCTTGGTGGTCGCCCACTTTGAGTGGCCGCTCATTTCTCCTCCGTCGAACCTCGGACCATGTCAACGAACAGGCGGTGAACGCGCTCGTCGCCCGTGAGCTCCGGGTGGAACGCCGTCGCCAGCACGTTGCCCTGCCTGACCGCGACGATCCTACCGGCGGCATCCCCCGCCTCAGCCGTAACAGGCACCGTAGCGAGCACCTCGACCTCACCGCTCACCGCCTCCACCCACGGTGCGCGGATGAACACGGCGTGAACGGTCTCGCCCGCCAGATCAAGATCGGTCTCGAACGAGTCGATCTGCCGCCCGAACGCGTTGCGGCGCACGGTGACGTCCAGGCCACCGAGCTGGTGCTGGTCATCGCGACCGTCGAGCACGTCGTTGGCCAGCAGGATCATGCCCGCGCACGACCCGTACGCGGGGAAGCCCGCCTTGATCTTGGCGCGCAGCGGCTCCAGCAGCTCGAAGTTGTCGAGCAGCTTGCTGATGGTCGTCGACTCTCCGCCGGGGATGACGATGCCGTCCAGCTCGTCGAGCTCGTCCGGGCGGCGGATGGGGCGTGCGGTGACGTCGCACTTGGCGAGCGAGATCAGGTGCTCCTGGACGTCGCCCTGCAGGGCGAGCACGCCGATGACGGGTGGGGCGGTGACAACCATGCCACCAGCATATTTGAGCCTGGTCAGCCCGCTTGTCGCCGGTCCGGTTCGATGAGCGGCACGACCCGTTGCTCGTCCCGCGAGCAGGGCTTGCCGATGTACTTGGTGGCGATCCGGTCCACGACCTCCCAAGCCGCGTCGCCCTCCAGCCACTCCACCACCCGCCCGCGCACGATGACCGGCTGGAACGGGTTGTCCGTACGGGTCAGCGACAACGCGACACGAGGATCCCGCCGCAGGTCGCGAGCACGTGCTGCCCGGCCCCGGCTCAGCGTGACAACCCCTGCCACCAGCATGTTCGAGGCGCCGAGGGCCTGTCGGCCGTGGTTGGCCCTGGGCGTTTCAGCGTAGCCGGCGGTGATCTTTGTTCGTCCCGACGGATGTCGCCCGGAGCGGGGTTAACAACGTTAACTCAACAGCGTGTCCAGCATCGACGACCACATGACCACCCTGCCCCGCGACCCACGCGCCGACGAGTACCCGATGCCGTTCGTGCCACATGGCTGGTACGCGCTCCTGCGCAGCGTTCAGCTACCTCGCGGGAAGGTCGTGCCCCTGCACTACTTCGGCCGGGCTCTCATCGCCTTCCGCGGTCCCGACGGGCGACCGGCGGTGCGAGACGCCCACTGCCCGCACTACGGCGCGCACCTCGGCGTCGGCGGGAAGGTGGTGGACGGGACGGTCGAGTGCCCGTTCCACGGCTGGCGGTTCGCGGCGGACGGCCGGTGCACGTACGCACCGTTCGCGGCCCGGCCTCCGAAGGTCTCGATCGGCGGGTTCGAGGTCCGCGAACACAGCGGACTGATCTTCGCCTACACCGGGCCGGACACGCCGGCGTGGGAGGTGCCGGAGATCCCGGAGGGAACGGCCAGGGAGTTCGCACAGCCGATCGACGACGTGCAGACCGCGCGCATCCACATCCAGGAAATGCGCGAGAACATCGTCGACGAATCGCATTTCCACTTCATTCACGGACAGAGCGAGCCGCCGGTGCAGGACCTGGTCGTGGACGGGCCGTTCGCCGAGGTTCGCGGCCGCTTCGCGCGGCGGGTGCTGGCCTGGGACGTCGACAACACCTTCGACGTGTTCATGTACGGGCCCGGCGTCATGGTGGTGCGCGTGTTCGGCCGCATGCTTTCACTGACCGCCATCGCGCTCACCACGCCGATCGACGACCGCACGAGCGAGCTGCGAATGCTCTACCACGTGCGCAAGCCCGCCGGGCTGCCGTTCCTCGCGCCGCTGCTCAAGCTCGTCTTCCGCACGCAGGCTCTCGGCGAGGTGCGTGAGGAGGTCCGCATCTGGGACCACAAGGTCCACCAGGCCCGTCCGGTGCTGTTGCCGCACGAGCGCGGCATCAAAGCGCTGCGGCGCTGGTACGCCCAGTTCTACTCATGACAGTACGCGGGGAGCTTTCGTACTCTCGGAGCGTACGAAAGCTCCCCGCGTACTGCTCAGTGCTCGTCGTAGTGGCCGTTGTGGGCCGCGTGCCGATGCCCGTCGTGCACGTAGTCGACGTGGTCGGCGTGTGGGACAGCCACGTGGCCGCACCCGTCGCCGTGCGCGTGAGTGTGCGTGCCGTGCTCGTTGTGGCCTTCCGGTTCACACTCGTCGAAGTGGCCGTCGTGCTCGCGGTGCAGGTGTCCGTCGTGCACGTAGTCGACGTGGTCGCTGTGCGGCACTCCGACGTGGCCGCATCCCTCGCCGTGGGTGTGGGAGTGGTCGGCGTGTTCCAGGTGGCTCGTAGTCATGGGATCAGGCTGCTCCGCGACGCCGCTCGCCGCGTTTCCAGCCGCCCGACCGGGTGACACTCACCCGCGCAACACCGGTTCCAGCTCGAACCAGCCGTACGGACAGGGATCCAGCAGCCACGAAAGGACCTCCTCGGCCACCTCGGGAGACGGTGGTCGAGGAGGTCCCGAAGAGCACCGGAGTCAGTCGACGGACACGAGCTCCTGCTGCGCGGCGGAGGCCTGACGCGACTTCACGAAGCGCCAGCCCAGGAACAGCAGCAGCGCGAGCACCGGGATCGACCAGAACGCGATCCGTTCGGCCTCACCGTCGGAGAACGCCATCTGCCCGATCACCAGCGCGAGGAACCCGAGCGTCAGCCACGAGGTGTAAGGGGCGCCTGGCATCCGGTAGGACGGCCGTTCGATCTCGCCGTGCAAAGCCTTCTGCCGCAACCGCATCTGGCAGATGATCAGCGTGGCCCACGTCGACACGACACCCAGCGACGCGATGGCGATCGCGATGTCGAAGGCCTCCTTGGGCACCGTGTAGTTCAAAACAACACCGAAGAGGTACGCGACACCGGTGAACAGGATGCCGCCGTACGGCACGTGCCGGGAGTTCATCTTGCCGGTGAAGGCGGGCGCCTCGCCCTTCTGCGCCAGCGACCGCAGGATGCGGCCGGTGGAGTACAGGCCCGAGTTGCACGACGACAGCGCGGCCGTCAGCACGACGGCGTTCATGATGTCGCCGACCGCCGGGATGCCCAGCGCGGAGAACACCGTCACGAACGGCGACTCGGCGCCGGTGAAGTGGTCCCACGGCAGGAGCATCGTCAGCAGCAGCACGGAACCGACGTAGAAGATCGCGATCCGGTAGACCACGCCGTTGATGGCGCGCGGCATGATCTTCTCGGGGTTCTTGGTCTCACCGGCGGCGATGCCGACGAGCTCGATGGCCGAGTAGGCGAAGACGACGGCCTGCAGGGTCATCAGGGCGACGCCGAAACCGGCGGGGAACATGCCGCCGTGGCCCAGGGTGTTCGACACCGACGCGGTGGTGCCGCCGATGTCGGCGGCACCGATCACCAGGCCGATGCCGGTGACGAGGAAGACCACGATCGCGGTCACCTTGATGACGGAGAACCAGAACTCCAGTTCACCGAACAGCTTGACCGAGAGCATGTTGATCGCGATGAGCACGAACAGTGCGACCAGTGCGGTGACCCACTGGGGCAGGTCCGGGAACCACTTGTGCATGTAGATCGCGACGGCGGTGATTTCGGCGATGCCGGTCATCGCCCAGTTCACCCAATACATCCAGCCGGACGTGAAGCCCGCCCACGGGCCGATGAACTCGCGGGCGTACTCCACGAAGCTGCCGGCCACCGGGCGGTGCAGGACGAGCTCGCCCAGCGCGCGCATGACGAAGAACGCCGCAAGACCGCACACCGCGTAGGCCAGGATCAGCGACGGCCCCGCCTTGGCGAGGCGGCCGCCGGCGCCGAGGAAGAGGCCGACACCGATCGCGCCGCCGATGGCGATCATCTGCACCTGACGCTTGCTCAGCGCCTTGGTGTAGCCGTCCGCATCAGTTTCCTGAGAACTCACGAAGAGATTCCTTCCGAAACGGAAAAATGCTCGCGTCGGAACCTCCCGCGCCCCGACGCGCTGTTGCGGGGGACCTTAGTGAGCGGCGGTCATCACCAAGTAATCAGTTGGGGAAGGCTTAACGTAATCGACGTCACACAGCGCGTTGTTGAGATCGTCCCAAATGTCCTCGACGTGCTCCAATCCGACGGAAATGCGAAGCAAATTCTCCGGAACGCCCGAAGCACGCAGATCCTCACCGGGCACCAGCCGATGGGTGAGCGCCCACGGGTGCTCGATCAGGGTGTCGACCGAGCCCAGCGACACCGCCGGGGTGACCAGCTTCAGCCGCCGCACGATCGCCGTCGGGTCGCCGTGCACGCCGAACGCGATCATCGCGCCGGTCCCCCGCATCTGCAGTGACGCGGTCGGGTAGCGCACGAACTCCACGGCGTCGTGCTCGGCCAGCCGGGAGGCCAGCACGGCGGCCGAACGAGATGCCGCCTCGACGCGCAACGGCAGCGTCGCGAGGCCGCGGTGCAGCAGGTAGCCGCCCAGCGGGTGCAGCACGGCGCCGGTGATGATCCGGACCTGCCGCAACGCCGCCGCCAGCGCCTCTGAGCAGGCCACGACGCCGCCGAGCACGTCACCGTGCCCGCCGAGGTACTTGGTGCCGGAGTGCAGCACGTACGAGGCGCCGTGCAGCGCCGGGTTCTGCAGGATCGGGGTGGCGAACGTGTTGTCGACCAGCACCGGCACCGAACCGGCCTGGCGCACGACGTGCTCGATGTCGACCAGGTCCAGGTTCGGGTTCGCCGGCGTCTCGACGACGATCAGCCCGGTGTCCGGCCGGATCGCGGAGGAGACCAGGCCTGCTTCGACATAGGTGGTGGAGACGCCCAGGAGACCGGACGACAGCAGGTGGTCGGTGCCGCCGTAGAGCGGCCGCACGGCCACGACGTGCGGCTTTCCGGCCATCACACACGCTGCCTGGATCACCGCGGTGACCGCGGCCATGCCGCTGCCGAACGCGACGGCGGCCTCGGTGTGCTCCAGCGAGGCGAGCGCCTGCTCGAACCGGGCGACCGTCGGGTTGTGCAGCCGCGCGTACACCGGCGACGCGGCCTGTGCCGCGCCCGTGGCCCACTCACCCAGTGCTTCCCCGCCGAGTTCCTGGTCGGGCACGGGGTAGGTGGTGGACAGGTCGATGGGAGGCGCGTGCACGCCGAGCTCCGCGAGGTCGTCGCGGCCGCCGTGCACTGCGATGGTCTCGATGCGCGTCATGGCCGGAATGGTGGAGACTTCCTCGTCAGAACGGGCGACAGACCGCAGCAGATTCGGCAGAATGGAGAGAAGGCGTGCTGGATTCGATCGACGAGGCCATCGTGCGGGAGCTGCGGAAGGACGCGCGGCTGCAGAACAAGGACCTGGCCGAACGCGTGAACATCGCGCAGTCCACCGCCGTGGTGCGGCACCGCGCGCTGCGGGAGCGCGGAGTGATCACCGGCTATCACGCGGAGATCGATCTCGGCGCGATCGGACGGCCGGTGCAGGCGATGCTCGCGTTGAAGATCCGCCCGCACACAAAAGAGATCGTCGACCCGTTCATGGCTTACGTGCTGAGCCTGCCGGAAACTCTCGCGCTCTCCCACGTGACCGGTCCGGAGGACTTTTTGGTGCACGTCGCAGTTTCGGATGTCGGCCACCTGCAACGACTGGTGCTCGACAAATTCACCAGTCGCCGAGAGGTGACCGAGGTGCACACGAATCTGCTTTTTTCGCACGTTCGCAAGTACTGAGCCAGGCCCCCGGAGGCCGGCGCGACGGCCGTTCGGGTCCCCGCGCCGCCACTCGGCGTCTCACTTGGGCCATCCACCGGAAACCTGCGCGTTACATCTTGACGCGATCGATGTTATCGCTCACAGTCTCCTACACCTCACATCCCCCAATATTGCTGCCCGGTTCGTTCCCAAAATTGTTAGCGCTAACACGCTGCAGCCCGGGCCGTTGAGCGTGCGCGGACGCTGTCGGTCCGCGCGCCGATGCGGCCTGCCTTCAGCGTGTCCCCCGTGGCGAAAGGAAACACGCGATGTCGGTTGGGTTTGCGCGGATCACGAGCAGGAGTCGTCACCGATGGCGGTCCGGGCTGGCCGCCGCGGCAGCCACGGCGATCGTGGGCGGGCTGCTCACGGTGGTCCCCACCACGGCGTCGGCCGCCACGGTCGACACCAGCGCCTGGTACGTCCTGGTGAACCGCAACAGCGGTAAGGCGCTCGACGTCAACGGCGCGTCCACCGCCGACGGCGCCAAGCTCGTCCAGTGGAGCCGCTCCAACGCGAACAACCAGCAGTTCCAGTTCGTCGACGCGGGCAGCGGCTACTACAAGCTGCGCGCGCGACACTCCGGCAAGCTCGCCGACGTGCTGGGCGCCTCGACCGCCGACGGCGCCGCCATCGTGCAGTGGACGGACAACGGCGGCACCAACCAGCAGTTCAGGCTCGCCGACTCCGACAGCGGGTACGTCCGGCTGCTCAACCGCAACAGCGGCAAGGCCGTCGAGGTGCAGGGCGGCTCGACCGCCGACGGCGCCTCCGTGGTGCAGTGGAGCGACTGGAACGGCAGCAACCAGCAGTGGCAGCTCGTCCGGGTCGACGGAACCACCGGCACCTGCTCGCTGCCGTCGACGTACCGCTGGACGTCGACCGGCCCGCTGGCGAACCCGAAGGCGGGCTGGGTCTCGCTCAAGGACTTCACGAACGTCGTCTACAACGGCCAGCACCTCGTCTACGCCACGACGCACGACACCGGTGACGCCTGGAAGTCGATGAGCTTCAGCCCGTTCACGAACTGGTCCGACATGGCCACCGCCACCCAGAACTCGATGCCGTTCAACGCCGTCGCGCCGACGCTGTTCTACTTCGCGCCGAAGAACATCTGGGTGATGGCCTACCAGTGGGGCTGGCCGGACTCCTTCTCCTACCGCACCTCGTCCAACCCCGCCGACCCCAACAGCTGGTCCGCGCAGCAGACGCTGTTCACGGGCACCCTCCCCATCGGGGCCCCGATCGACCAGACCATCATCGGCGACGGCACGAACATGTACCTGTTCTTCGCCGACGACAAGGGCAACATCTACCGCGCGAGCATGCCGATCGGGAACTTCCCCGGCAGCTTCGGCTCGTCGTACACGAAGATCATGAGCGACACCGAGGCCAACCTGTTCGAGGCGGTCGAGGTCTACAAGGTCAAGGACCAGAACCAGTACCTCATGATCGTCGAGGCACGCGGGTCGAACGGACGGTTCTTCCGCTCGTTCACCGCCACCAGCCTGAACGGCACGTGGACCCCGCAGGCCGACACCGAGAGCAACCCGTTCGCCGGCAAGGCCAACAGCGGTGCCACCTGGACCAACGACATCAGCCACGGCGACATCGTGCGCACCAACCCCGACCAGACCAAGACCATCGACCCCTGCAACCTGCAGTTCCTCTACCAGGGGCGTGACCCCAGCTCGGACGGCATCGACTACGGCCTCCTGCCGTACAAGCCGGGCGTGCTGACGCTCCAGCGCTAACTGGCAAGTCGCAACGCCGGGGCGAGCTGATCGCGGCCGTCGATGCCGAGCTTGCGATAGACCTTGGTCAGGTGGATCTCCACGGTCCGCAGCTGCACGAACAACGCGGCCGCGATCTCCCTGTTCATCTTGCCCTGAGCGGCCAGCGCCGCGACCCGCCGTTCTGACTCGGTCAGTCCGGCGGGTCCGGCTGCCAGCTCCTGCCGGATCTGGTCGGCGAGATCCTCGACCCCGCAGTCGTCCGCGAGGTCCACGGCGACCCTGAGCTCGGCGCGAGCCGGCTTGACGCGACCGGCCAGGTGCAGTGCCCTGCCGAGCGCGAAGTGGCTGCGCGCCCGTTCCAGCACCGCGCCCGTCGGAGCCAGCAGCTCGACCGATTCCTCAAGCAGCGCAATACCTTCCACGCCTCTGAGCACGCCCTGTTCCCGCAACACCGCCGCCAACGGCAGCACCGCGCCCGTCGAACGCGCCAAGAGCTCCTCCGCGACAAGGTGGTCTCCTCCGAGGGGCAGCCGCCACGACGTGGTGTCGCGGCCGCGCGCACGGAGCCGTTCACCGCAGTCCAGCAGGTCCCGCACGCCGTCCTTGCGCCGCTCGGCCGCGATGCGCACCCGTCCGCGCGCCGCCAGCAACGCGGGCGCGCCGAACAGGTCGGGCACCTCGGCCGGCACCACGTCGAAGACCTGCGCGGCGACGTCCACCTCGCCCATGTCCAGCAGTGCCAGCGAGAGTTCGGTCAGCGCCGCGAAGATCGCCGTCGACGTCCGCGCCGCGCCACAGCTCTCCAGGACGGCCAACGCCTCGCTGGCATCGGACTCCGCACCCGCCAGCCGTCCGAGATCCCGCAGGCACCCCGATCGTGCCGTAAGGGCCGCCGCGATGCACGGCCGGTGCTGCCACCTCCGTGCGATGGTCAGCGCACGGTCCGCACGGGCGTACGCGGCAGCCAATTCACCGCGCTGCCTCAAGAACGCGAGCGCCCGCAGGTAGGGGTCGAACTCCGCGGGCGTGGCGGGCACGACGTCCGGGTCGCCGATCAGGTCCGGCTCGAACTCCGGCTCCTCCCCCAGCAACGCCAGCAAACCCTGCAGCGCGGGGTGTGCCGGATCGGCCTCGCCCAAGTGGTCCACGGCCGCCGGGACGTCCACATAGGACTCCACCTCGCCGAGTTGCGCCAGCAGCTCATCGGATTCTGGTTCGTCCATCGCCCGGCGCAGGTACCGGACGGCGTCGACGACCCGGTTGCGCGCGCGGGCCCGTCCGGCGGCGGCCACCAGCACGCCGGTCGCCCACTCCTCGCCCAGCGGCCGGGTCTCGACCAGGTGCTCGGCGACCGCCTCCGCCGACGCGCCCGTCTCGGTCAGCAGCCGGGCAGCGGCAGCGTGCAGGTCCTGCCGTTCGGTGATGGTCAGTTCGTCACGCAAAGTGTTGCGCACCAACGGATGCACCAACGCGCCGTCCGCCGACAGCAGGCCCATGCGGTGCAACGAGGCGATGGTTCCGGCGAGCTCGCACGGTTCGGTGCCGATCAGCTCGGCGACGCGCGCCAGCGTCACCTCGCCGCCCAGCACGGCCAGTGCGTGCAGCGCGTCGGGAGCGTGCGGGGCGAGGCGGCGCAGCCGGACGTTGACGGTCGGCAGCAACGCCGGTGCGGTGAGTCCTTCGACATGACCGGCGTACGCGCGCACGAGATGCAACAGCAGCAGCGGGTTCCCGCCTGCCTCAGCACGACACAGGGCGATGAACTCGTTGTTGACGCGTTCGCCCAGTTCCTGCTCGACCAACGCGCGCACGCCGTCGAACGACAGCTCGTCGAGGCGGATCTCGCTGGTGCTCGCGGCGAGCAGCTCCTCCAGCGTCTGCGGCCCGGTGCAGCCCTCACCCGTGCCGATGCCCGCCAGCGCGAACACCGGCAGGTGCTCGATGCGGTGCGGGAGGGTGCTCAGCCACTGCAGCGACGGCTGGTCGGCCCACTGCGCGTCGTCGACGACGATGGCGACGGGCCGTTCGGCGGCCATGCGCGCGAGGGCGCGGTGCAGGAAGTGGAGTTCAGGCAGCGTCACCGGCCCCGGTTCGGCGAGCGAGTCGGACTGTCCCAGCGCGGCGGCGATGCGCGGCAGGTGCTGCACCTCCTCGCCGGGCCGCACGCACACGAACAGCCGGCTCACCAGGCCGAACGGCAGTTCGCGTTCGAGATAGCTGCCCCGCGCGGCCAGCACCGTGAAGCCCTTCTGCGCCGCCAGGTCCCGCGCGGTGGTGAGCAACGCGGTCTTGCCGGCACCCAGTCCCCCGGTGGCCACCACGAGGTGCCCGTCGCCATCCGCCGCAGCGGTCAGCGCGTTCGCCAGCTGGGTCGTCTCCCGGTCCCGCCCGACCAGTCCAGGTTTCGCAGCCATGGGTCCATCTGAGGCCGGACGCCCATCGGCCGCCTATTGCGGAGGCATCACGCCACCCCGACGAGCCTCAGCCCCGCCGTGGTGGCCGCGGCCAGCACGATCACCGCGACGAACGGCAGCTTCCGCCACGCGGCGAGCCCACCCACGAGCACACCGATCGCCAACGCCCAGCCGCCGAACTGCTTGCCGTTCGTCAGCGCCGACACCGCCACCAGCGCGAGCAGCAGAACGGTCGCGGAGGCCGTCATCAGCTCGTTGACCTTCTTCGGGAGCGTGACGCGATCACGCAGCAAGGGGCCCGCGAACCGGATCGCGAACGTCCCGGCGGCGAGGATCAGGACTGCGGCGACGGGCACGGTTCCTCCTTCTTCGTCTTGAACACGAGCAGACCAGCGAGCGCGAGCAGCACTGGCACACCCGCGGGCAGGAACGGCGTGGTCGCGAGCGCTATCACCGCGCCGACGAGCGCCGCGTTGCGCGTCGCCGCGTCCTTCAGCGCCGGGAGCGTGAGCGCGAGCATCGCGGCGGGGAACGCCGCGTCCAGCCCGAAGGTCGACGGATCGCCGATCGCCTGCCCCGCGAGCGCGCCGACGAGCACACCGGCGTTCCAGCTGAAGAACAGCGCCACGCCGCACGCCCAGTAGGCCGCGCGAGCCCTGGCCGGGTCCTTCTGGACCATCGCGAAGGCCGTCGACTCGTCGATCAGCAGGTGGCTGCCGACGATTCTGGCCAGTGGACTCCTGCCCAGCACGTCCCCGATCGCGAGCCCGAACGGCAGGTGCCGCGCGTTGAGCACGAGCCCGGCCAGCACCGCGGCGGCAGGGCTGCCACCAGCGGCGACGATGCCCACAGCCATGAACTGCGAGCCGCCCGCGAAGATCGCCACAGACATCAGCACCGGCAGCCACCACGGCAGGCCGGAGCCGACCGAGATCGCGCCGAAGGAGGCGCCGGTGACCGCGGCACCCAGTGCGACTGCGGCCACGTCACGCAGAAGCACAGCATCAAGAGTTCGCCATATCGAACGCATCACCCATTACGATGAACACTTGAACGGGTGTTCGTCAAGACGAACGGATGGACTTCTGTGTCGAACGCACCACTCGACCTGATCGCGGCCAACCTCCGGCGTGAGCGCGACCGCACCGGCATGTCGTTGAGCGAGGTCGCCAAGAAGGCCGGCATCGCGAAGTCGACGCTCTCGCAGCTGGAGTCCGGCGCCGGCAACCCCAGCGTGGAGACCCTGTGGGCCCTGGGCGTGGCGCTGGGCGTCCCGTTCAGCCGCCTCGTCGAACCCGCGGTGCCGCGCGTCCAGGTGATCCGCGCCGGCGAAGGCCCGGTCATCCACTCCGAGCGCGCGCACTACTCCGCCACGCTCCTGGCCGCCTGCCGTCCGGGCACCAAGCACGACATCTACTGGCTGGCGCTGGAACCCGGCGGCGCCCGCGAGTCCGAGCCGCACGTGCCGGGCAGCGTCGAGCACATGATCGTCGCGTCCGGCCGGTGCCTGGCCGGGCTCGCCGAGGACCCGATCGAGCTCGGGCCCGGCGACTACATCGTCTATCCCGGCGACCTGCCGCACATCTGCAAGGCGCTGGAGCCGGGGACCACCGCGATGATGGTCATGGAGCACACGGTCTAGCCGCGGTACTGGGCGGAAAGCTCCCGGAACAGCGTCCGCAGCCACGGTTCTGAAAGCGCGGGCTCGCCGTCGATCCCGCGCGCGATCATCCGCCGGACCTCCCTGGTGCGGCCGAGCGACACCAGGTGCACGGCCTCCGCCAACGCTTTCCGCGTGCCTTCGTCGTGTTTGGCCTCGCGCAGGTACTCCCGCCACCGGTGCAGCTGGTACGGCCACGTCAGCTTGGTCTGGTAGTCGCCGAAGTAGGACCAGACGACCTCGTGGAGCGACACGTTCACCACCGCAGATGCGGGCAGGCGCCGCGTCCACTCGGTGTGCTGGTGCCAGCGCCACGTGTTCGGGCTCGTCTTCGTCCGCTGCGTGATGCCGACGAACCTCAGCTTGCGGCGGATCACCGGCCACGTCTCGCGTTCCTCGGCGATCCAGTCGTCCAGCAGCGCGAAGAGCTTCGTGAACGTCGAGCCGTGGTAGACCACGTCGACGAAGGTCACCGGGCGGTCGCGCCGGGCGAGCGAGGCCGGCGTGATGCCGATCTCCGCGGCCAGTTCGCGGGCGCGCGGGACGTCGGCGTGGGCGATCGCTCGTCCGCGCTGGAACGACACCGGCAACCGCGCGAGGGAGCGGTCGGGCAGCGCACCGCTCAGGAGGTCGAACATCGAGTCGAGCGACCGTCCAACGAAGACCAGATCGCCGTTTCCGCTGCGTGCCAACACCTTTCCCGCGCACTCGGCCAAGTCGTCGAGGTACCACGGTTCGGGCATGGCGATGCCGTCGAGCAACGACCCCAGCTGGTCGGGCGCGACGAGATCCCAGCGGTACGGCGTGTTCACGCGGCCATGATGAACGCCCGCCTGACCACGCCGCTCCTGATTTTCGGTGCCGCAGCAGCAACAGGCCCCACATACACAGCGGCGGGGAAATGAGAAAAGGAGCGGATCTCCGCTCCTTCCCACTCAAACGTATAGCAGAGAGGGGGCCTTGCCACAAGGCCCCAGGTGTGCTTCAAACTCATCGCCCTATGCCAGTTAACAGGCGCTGTGGGGAGCACGTGGGGTACGAAGAAGAACTGCAGTCCGAACGCGAGTACGTCGCCGGTCTCTACGCACGGCTCGATTCCGAACGCGCGCGCGTGAAGGCCGCGTACCAGGCCGCGCTGGGTGGCACCGGCGAGACCGTCATGGAGCGGGACAACGAGGTGCGGGCCCGGCACCGCGAGATGAAGCGGCTGAACGTGGCCGACTACGGGCTGTGCTTCGGCCGGTTGGACAGCGCCGACGGCGGCACCTCCTACATCGGCAGGATCGGCCTGTTCGACGAGGACGACGAGTTCGAACCGGTGCTGCTCGACTGGCGCGCACCGGCGGCACGGCCGTTCTACACCGCCACCGGCGCCCAGCCGGAGGGCATGAGCAGGCGGCGCCAGTTCCACACCCGCCGCCGCGCGATCGTGGACTTCACCGACGAGGTCTTCGGCAAGCTCGGCGAGGAGCACGGCGACGCGGCCCTGCTGGCGGCGCTGAACGCGCCGCGCGGCGAGGGCATGCGCGACATCGTCGCGACCATCCAGTCCGAACAGGACGCGATCATCCGGCTCGACCACCCCGGTGTCGTGGTGATCGAGGGCGGTCCCGGCACCGGCAAGACCGTGGTGGCACTGCATCGCGTCGCCTATCTGATGTACACGCAACGCGAACGCATGGAACGGCACGGCGTCCTCGTCGTCGGCCCGAACCCGGCGTTCCTCAACCACATCGGCCGGGTGCTGCCGTCGCTCGGTGAGTCCGATGTGGTCTTCACGACGACCGGCGGTCTGCTGCCGGGCCTGTCCGCGACGGCGGAGGACGCGCCGGACGTCGCGCGGCTCAAGGGTTCGCTGAAGATGGTGGAGGTGCTGAAGGCGGCGGTCGCCGACCGGCAACGGCTGCCGTCCTCGCCGATCCCGATCACGATGAAGGACGTCGTGGTCGAGATCAGCACCGACGTCGCCGAATGGGCGCGGCAGGAGGCACGCGACAGCGGCCTGCCGCACAACGAGGCCCGCAAGGTGTTCACCGAGATCGTCACGTACGTACTGACCGAGCGCGCGATCGGCAGGATCGGCAAGGGCTGGATGTCCCGCTCCGACCGCGAGAGCTGGGAGGACATGCGGTCGGGTCTGATCAAGGACCTGGCCGACGACGAGGCGTTCACGCTGGCGCTCGACGAGCTGTGGCCCGTGCTGACGCCCGAGTGGCTCCTCGGCTCGCTGTACTCGTCTCCCGAACGCCTGGCGGCGGCCGGCGGCGACCCGTCGCTGTATCGCGCCGACGGCGAGGCGTGGACGGTGTCGGACGTGCCGTTGCTCGACGAGCTGCACGAGCTGGTGGGCCGCGACAAGCGCGCGGAGGAGGCCGCCGCCAAGGCGGAGGCGGAAGCCCGCAGGGCCGAGGCCCGGTACGCCTCCGAGGTGCTGGACAGCCTCGTCAGCCGTCAGGACCACATGGACGACGAGGACCACCTGTTCGCCACGGACCTGCTGTTCGCGGAGGACCTGGCGGAGCGCTTCGAGGAGTACGACACCCGCAGCCTCGTCGAACGCGCCTCCGCCGACCGCGGCTGGACCTACCGGCACGTGGTGGTCGACGAGGCCCAGGAACTGTCCGAAATGGACTGGCGCGTGCTGATGCGCCGCTGCCCCGGCCGTTCCTTCACGGTGGTGGGCGACCTGGCCCAGCGCCGCTCACCGGCGGGCGCCTCGTCGTGGGGCGAGATGCTCGACCCTTACGTGCCGGGCCGCTGGGAGTACCGCTCGCTGACGGTCAACTACCGCACGCCTGCCGAGATCATGGCGATCGCCGCCCAGGTGCTCGCCGAGTTCGCGCCGGACGTGCGGGCGCCGGAATCCGTTCGTGCCAACGGTGTTCAGCCGTGGGCGCGGCAGCTCACGGCCGCGGAGCTGCCCGCCGCGATCGAGGAGTTCGTGCTCGCGGAGGCGTCGGAGGAGGGCACCAGCGTCGTGATCGGGCCGCCCGGCGTGCCCGGCACGGTGCCCGCTTCGGAGACCAAGGGCCTGGAGTACGACTCGGTGCTCGTCGTCGCGCCGGAACGGATCCTGGCGGACGGGCCGCGCGGTGCGGCCGAGCTGTACGTGGCGCTGACCCGTGCCACGCAACGGCTCGGCGTGCTGCACCACGAGCCGTTGCCGGACGCGCTCACCGGTCTCAAGCCGAAGGTTTGAGACACGCCCGGCGGCATGAGCCGATCATGGCAGCACCACAACCCGCGCGCCTGGGAAGCGTATCTCCGGTTGACACGCGAAATCCCCCTGCCGCGAATGGACAGGGGGATTTCGGAGGGGACTTACCAGCCGCGCTCGGCCAGGCGGTGCGGCTCCGGGATGTCGTCGACGTTGATGCCGACCATGGCCTCGCCCAGGCCACGCGAGACCTTGGCGATGACGTCCGGGTCGTCGTAGAAGGTCGTGGCCTTCACGATGGCCTCGGCGCGCTGGGCCGGGTTGCCGGACTTGAAGATGCCGGAACCGACGAACACGCCCTCGGCGCCGAGCTGCATCATCATCGCGGCGTCGGCCGGGGTCGCGATGCCGCCCGCGGTGAAGAGCACCACGGGGAGCTTGCCGTTCTGCGCGACCTCCTTCACGAGCTCGTACGGCGCCTGGAGCTCCTTGGCGGCCACGTACAGCTCGTCCTCGGGGAGGTTCTGCAGGCGGCGGATCTCGGCGCGGATCTTGCGCATGTGCGTGGTGGCGTTGGAGACGTCACCGGTGCCGGCCTCGCCCTTGGAGCGGATCATGGCCGCGCCCTCGGTGATGCGGCGCAGGGCCTCGCCGAGGTTCGTCGCACCGCACACGAAGGGGACGGTGAACGCCCACTTGTCGATGTGGTTGGCGTAGTCGGCCGGGGTCAGCACCTCGGACTCGTCGATGTAGTCGACGCCCAGCGCGGCGAGGACCTGGGCCTCGACGAAGTGGCCGATGCGGGCCTTGGCCATCACGGGGATCGAGACGGCGTTGATGATCCCGTCGATCAGGTCGGGGTCGCTCATGCGGGCGACGCCGCCCTGCGCGCGGATGTCGGCGGGGACGCGCTCGAGCGCCATGACGGCGACGGCGCCGGCGTCCTCCGCGATCTTCGCCTGGGTGGCGTCGACCACGTCCATGATCACGCCACCCTTGAGCATCTCGGCCATGCCGCGCTTCACGCGGGCGGTGCCAGTGACCTGATCAGTGCTCACGGGTCAACCTTTCACGAGGGGAAGTTTGTAACGCCATGTTACGTCGAACGTGGCCACCTCACCCAAGCCACTGACGCCCGGAACCAGAAGGCCACTTTTCAATCAACCGCAGGTCGTGACACGTGTCACGCTCACAGATGTGAAACGCGCTCAAGGGCACGGAGGCATCCGGTCAGGTCTGTGCACTTGTACCCGAGGGTGAACGGGTGTGAGATCGAACACTACGACTTGACGGAGGTAGCCATGGGAAGCAAGCACTCCGACAGCGGGACCCCGGCAGGCGCGGTCGCTGTGGACGACCCGGCCAAGGTCCGCAACGTCGTGCTCGTGGGCCCGTCCGGCGCGGGCAAGACGACGCTCACCGAAGCCCTGCTAGCCGCCACCGGCGTCCTGACCCGAGCGGGATCGGTCACCGAGGGCACGACCGTCTGCGACCACGACCCCGCGGCGGTCCGACAACAACGATCCGTGGGTCTGGCGGTGGCCCCGATCCAGCACGGCGACATCAAAATCAACCTCATCGACACCCCTGGATACGTTGACTTCGTGGGTGAGCTGAGGGCAGGACTACGGGCCGCGGATGCGGCCCTTTTTGTTGTCAACGCTTTCGAGGGCGTCGACGCGGCCACCGTCGCGTTGTGGCAGGAATGCGCCCAGGTCAGCATGCCGCGGGCCGTGGTGATCACCCGCACCGACCACCACCGCGCCGACGTGATGACGGAGGTCGTCGCCTGCCAGGCCGCGTTCGGCCAGGGCGTCGTGCCGCTGTACATGCAGGAGGGCGACCGGCTCGTCGGTCTGCTCACCGAGGGCGACAACTATCCCGACGAACGCGCGGCGCTGATCGAGGGCATCATCGCCGAGAGCGAGGACGAGACCCTCATGGACCGCTACCTGGCGGGCGAGGAGATCGACCAGGACACCCTCATCACCGACCTGGAGACCGCCGTCGCACGCGGTTCCTTCCACCCGGTGATGCCGGTCTGCGCCGCGACGGGCATGGGCCTGACGGAGCTGCTCGACGGCATCGCGCGCGCGTTCCCGTCCCCGCTGGAACACGAGGTCCCCACCGTGACGTCGGTGGACGGCATCCCCGAGCCCCGCATGGCCGCCGACCCGGAAGGGCCACTCGTCGCCGAGGTCGTCCGCACCGCCGTGGACTCCTACGTCGGACGCGTGTCGCTGGTCCGCGTCTTCTCCGGGACCCTGCGCCCGGAACGTCCCGTGCACATCTCCGGCCACGGCATGGCCGACCGCGGCCACGAGGACCACGACGCCGACGAACGCATCGCGCACATCTACTCGCCCATGGGCGCCAACCTGCGCGAGGTGCCCTACTGCGTGGCGGGCGACCTGTGCGCGTTGACGAAGCTCGCCACCGCCGAGACCGGCGACACCGTGTCGGCGCCCGAGAAGCCGCTCCTCATGGCACCGTGGGACATGCCGGAACCGTTGCTGCCCGTCGCGGTCGTCCCGCGCACCCGCAGCGACGAGGACAACCTGGCCCGCAACCTCAACCGCCTCGTCGCGAGCGACCCGACGCTGCGCCTGGACCGCAACGCCGAGACGCACCAGATGGTGCTGTGGTGCATGGGCGAGGCGCACGCGGACGTGGTGCTGGCGCGGCTGCGGGCGGGCGGCGCGGAGATCGACACCGAACCGGTGCGCGTGCCGTTGCGCGAAACCTTTGCGGGACCGGCGAAAGGCCACGGCCGACATGTGAAGCAATCTGGAGGTCACGGCCAGTACGCCGTGTGCGACATCGTCGTCGAGCCGCTGCCGCGCGGCTCCGGGTTCGAGTTCGTCGACAAGATCGTCGGCGGCGCGATCCCCAACCAGTTCATCCCGTCCGTGGAGAAGGGCGTGCGCGCCCAGCTGGAGAAGGGCCTGCACGACGGCACGCCGGTGGTCGACGTCCGCGTGACGCTCGTCGACGGCAAGGCGCACTCGGTCGACTCGTCGGACGCCGCGTTCCAGACGGCGGGCGCGCTGGCGTTGAAGGAGGCCGCGGCCGCCGGGCGCACGACGCTGCTCGAACCGATGGACGAGGTCGCGATCCGGTTGCCGGACGAGCACATGGGCACGGTGCTGGGCGATCTGTCCGGACGACGCGGACGGGTGCTCGGAACCGAGGCCGACGAGGGTGGGCGAACGGTGATCCGCGCGGAGGTGCCGTCGTCCGAGCTGCTCCGGTACGCGATCGAGCTGCGTGCGATGACGTCGGGCACCGGCACGTTCACGCGCCGCTTCGCGCGCTACGACCCGTTGCCGGAGGCGCTGGCCGCCCGCGCGGGCAAGTAACGGCGAGCAGCACGACAGGGGCCGGGTGACCGGCCCCTGCTACTCCGCGCGCGCCGCCCGGTTCTCGAGCTCCACCAGTACTTCCCGCACCGGCAGGATCGAGGCCAGGACTCGCACCTCGTCCAGCGCGATCCCGTACTCGTCCCGCGT
Source organism: Lentzea nigeriaca (assembly GCF_016907955.1). GTDB lineage: Bacteria > Actinomycetota > Actinomycetes > Mycobacteriales > Pseudonocardiaceae > Lentzea > Lentzea nigeriaca. The sequence goes on from NZ_JAFBCX010000011.1 coordinate 134,030, forward strand.
CGCGTCCGGCAGCTCGCCCGGTTCCTCACGCGCCAGCAGCCGGTACGACAGGCGGTTCAACGCGTCGCGCCCCTCCGCCGGCTCACTGAAGCGCCGCACAGCGAGGAAAGCGCTTTCCGAGTCACCACGACCGCTTCCTCACCACGTCCCAGCCCGCGCAGCACCGCGGCCCTCATGCCGTGCCGCCAGTCCCGTCGAGGAAGTCCGACGTGCCCCCGGAACACGGCCACCTCGCTGCCCCTGCCCACGAACGACTCGCTCTGGCTCTGGTCGATCGCGTCCTGCATCAAACGGCGACGTTGCGGTTGCGGCACAGCACCCCCTGTGACTCCACCGCGGTAGTCGCGATGGAGCCACAGGCGTTACACCGTCCGCGTGGTCAGGTGTTCTGCGGGAAACCCAGGTTGACTCCACCGTGCGACGGGTCGAGCCAGCGGGACGTGATGACCTTCGAGCGGGTGAAGAAATGCACGCCGTGCGGCCCGTACGCGTGGGCGTCGCCGAACAGCGATTCCTTCCAGCCACCGAACGAGTAGTAGGCCACCGGCACGGGAATCGGCACGTTCACGCCGACCATGCCGACCTCGATCTCGTTCTGGAACCGGCGGGCCGCTCCGCCGTCGTTGGTGAAGATCGCGGTGCCGTTGCCGTACCGGTTGCTGTTCACCATCTCCACGGCTTCCTCGTACGAGTCGCAGCGGACGACCGACAGCACGGGACCGAAGATCTCGTCGGTGTAGATCGCCATGTCGGTGCCGACGTGGTCGAACAGCGTCGGCCCGAGCCAGAACCCGCTCGCGTCACCGTCGATCGGGTGGTCACGGCCGTCCACGACCAGCGACGCGCCCGCCTGCACCCCGGCGTCCAAATAGGACGTGACCTTGTCCCGGTGCACGCCCGTGACGAGCGGTCCCATCTCGCACGACGGCCCGGAACCCACCTGCACGTCGGCGATCCTCGACTTGATCTTCTCGACCAGCTCGTCACCGACCGGGCCGACGGCCACGACCACGGAGATGGCCATGCACCGCTCCCCCGCCGAGCCGAACCCCGCGGACACCGCGGCGTCCGCGGCCAGGTCGAGGTCGGCGTCGGGCAGCACGACCATGTGGTTCTTGGCGCCACCCAGGGCCTGCACGCGCTTGCCGTGCGACGTACCGGTTTCATAGACGTACCGGGCGATCGGCGTGGAGCCGACGAACGAGATCGCCTTGACCGTCGGGTGCTCCAGCAGCCGGTCCACGGCCACCTTGTCGCCGTGCACGACGTTCAGCACCCCGTCCGGCAGCCCGGCCTCGGCGAACAGCTCGGCGATGAAGATCGACGCCGACGGGTCCTTCTCCGACGGCTTCAGCACAACCGTGTTGCCGCAGGCGATCGCGGTCGGGACGAACCACAGCGGCACCATCGCCGGGAAGTTGAACGGCGAGATCACGCCGACCACACCGACCGGTTGCTGGATCGAGTAGACGTCGACGCGGGTCGAGGCGTTCTCGCTGAAGCCGCCCTTGAGCAGCTGCGGGATGCCGCACGCGTACTCGACCGACTCCAGCGCCCGCTGGATCTCGCCGGCCGCGTCCGAGACGACCTTGCCGTGCTCGGCCGAGACGATCGCCGCGAGATCACCCTTGCGGGCATTGAGCAGCTCGCGGAACTTGAACATCACCGTCGAGCGCTGTGCCAGCGAGGCGTTGCGCCACGCCGCAAACGCTCCCGCGGCCGCGTCGACCGCAGCGTCCACTTCGGACACCGACGCGAACGCGACCTGGTTCGCCACCTTGCCGGTCGTCGGGTCGTAGACGTCGCCGGTGCGTCCGGGAGCGTCTTCCCAGTGCTTGCCGTTGATCCAGTGCTTAATCAACTTCTGGGTGTTGATCACGCCTTTTCCACCGCCTGAGCGAGAATTCCCAATGCCTCTTCGACTTCGTCCTCGGTCAGCGTCATCGGCGGCGCCAGCCGGATCACGTTGCCGTACAGGCCGCCCTTGCCGACGAGCAGGCCGCGTGCCTTCGACTCGTTGAGAACGGTCGTCGCGGCACCGGGGTTCGGCTCGCCCTCCGGTCCGACGAACTCGATGCCGATCATCAGGCCCTTGCCGCGCACGTCGCCGATGACCGGGCGCTTCTCCGCGAGCTCACGCAGGCCGCCGAGCAGCCGCGAGCCGAGCTTGGCCGCGTTGGCCTGCAGGTCGTGCTCCAGCAGGTAGTTCACGGTGGCCAGCGCGCCCGCGGTGGAGACCGGGTTACCGCCGAACGTGGAGATCGAGTTGGCGTTGATCGCGTCCATCAGGTCGCCGCGCGCGACGACGCCGCCGATCGCGAGACCGTTGCCGAGGCCCTTGGCGAACGTTATCGCGTCCGGCACCACGTCGTGCGCCTGGATGCCCCAGAAGTGCTCGCCGGTGCGGCCCCAGCCGGTCTGCACCTCGTCGGAGACGAAGAGGATGCCGTACTCGTCCAGCACGTCCTTGAACGCGCGGAACAGGCCGTCCGGCGGCGAGGTGAAGCCGCCGACGCCCTGGATCGGCTCGGCGATCATGCAGGCGACGTCGCCGGACGTCGTGGTCTCGATGATCTCGCGCAGGTCGTCGACGCAGGCGGAGATGTAGTCCTTGTCGTCCAGTGCCTTGAACGGGCTGCGGTAGCGGTAGCCGCCGTGCACCCAGCTGACCTTGATCGGCGACAGCGCGGACGCGGACCAGCCGCGGTTCCCCGTGATGGCGACCGTGGCGAACGCGCGGCCGTGGTAGCTGTTGCGCAGGGCCAGCACCTGCTCGCTGCGCCGCGCCTGGGTCGCGAGCATCAGGGCGGTCTCGTTGGCCTCGGTGCCGGAGTTGGTGAAGAAGACCTTGGCGTCCGGGATGCCGCTCAGCTCCGCGATCTTCTCGGCCAGCTCGACCTGTGAGCGGATCAGGTAGAGCGTGGAGCTGTGCAGGACGCCGGTGTCGAGCTGGGAGCGGATCGCGTCGCTGATCTCCGCCACGTCGTAGCCGATGGCGTTGGTCAGGATGCCCGCGAAGAAGTCCAGGTAGGTCGTGCCCTCGCGGTCGGTCACCCGGCGCCCGCTGGCGCTCGCGATCTCGATGGGCTCGTCGTAGTAGAGGGCCAGCCACTTGGGCATCACCGCGCGGTGTCGTGCCAGCAGCTCCTTGTGGGCCATCACGTCCTCCAGGGGTTAACTCCTGTCCTCGGAGTCTGCTGTGGTGCCCGAGTCGCCGCCATGCACAACGTGTACCCGGATCGGCTGGTTGGCATTACGTTGTGTCCATGTACCCGACCGTCGCCGATGTCGTCGCTCTGCCAGTGATCAGGCAGGGAAAGCCACGTCTGGTGGCCGGGTCGGCCGGGCTGTCGCGACGGGTCCGCTGGGTGCATGTGGCGGAGATCGCAGACATCGCGCCGTTGCTGCGCGGTGGCGAGCTGGTGCTCACGACCGGCGTGATGCTGCCCGACTCCGGGCTTGCCCGGTACGTCGAGGAACTGGCCGCCGTCGGCTGCGCCGGGTTGATCGTCGAGCTGGGGCGGCGGTGGCGCGACGACGTGCCGGCCGCGCTGGTCACCGAGGCGGAACGGCACGGGTTACCGCTGGTCACACTGTCCGAGGAGACGAAGTACGTCGCCGTCACGGAGGCGGTCGTCGGCCTGATCGTGGACGCCCAGCTGGCCGAGCTGCGGGCCGCCGAGCAGGTGCACGAGACGTTCACGGCGCTGACGGTGGCCGGGGCCGAGCCCGCCGAGGTGCTGCGCGAGGTGGCGCGGACGTCCGGGCTGCCCGTCGTGCTGGAGACGCTGGGCCACGACGTGCTGGCCTACGACGCGGCGGGCCACGACCCGGTGACGTTGCTCGACGACTGGGCGGCGCGCTCGCGGGCGGTCACGGTGACCGAGCGGACCGCCTACCACGCCGGGTCCGGCTGGTTGATCACGATCGTCGGGGCGCGCGGCGCGGACTGGGGCCGGCTCGTGCTCGTGTCGCCGGAGCCGCCGCCGCACCGCCACGTGGTGGTCGCCGAGCGGGCCGCGTCCGCGCTGGCCGTGCACCGGCTCGTCGCGCGTGACCGGGAGTCGCTGGAACGGCAGACGCACCGGACCCTGCTCGCCCAGCTGCTGGGGCAGTCGCCGCAGTCGCCCGACCTGGGAGCTCGCGCGGCGGCGCTGGGCGTGCCACTGGAACGCCGTCAGCTGATCGGGATGGCGATCCGGCCGGTGTCCGTGCTGCAGGGGCAAACGCTGGCCACGCAAGAGGTTCTGCGCGACCTCGCCGAGGCGACGGCGCTGGCCGGGCGCCGGGTCACGGTCGCGGCGCTGGTCGGCGTCGTGGACGACACGTCGGTGCGGGCACTGCTGTCGGTGCCGGTGACCGTTGGGGTGGAAGGGGTTCTGCGCAAGGTCGCGCGCGAGATCCACCGGACAGCGGCGTCGACCGTCGTGATCGCCGTGGGCACGACCGTGTCGTCCACAACGGACGTTCGCCGGTCGCTGGGCGAGGCCGCGCACGTGGCCGGTGCGGCGTTGCGGGCACCGGGAACCCAGCTCTACCACCGGTTGGACGACGTGCGGCTGCGCGGGCTGCTGCACCTGCTGCGCGAGGACGAACGGATGCGGGCGTTCGCGGACCGCGAGCTCGGACCGCTGCTGGCGCGCGACTCCGCCCAGGGCTCACGGCTGGTCGAGCTGCTGCGGTGCCTGTGCGAGAACGGCGGCAACAAGTCGGCGGCCGCCACGGCCGCACACCTCTCCCGCACCGCCTACTACCAGCAGCTGGCCCGGATCGAGCAGGTCCTCGGCGTCTCCCTGGAGGACCCGGAATCCGTGCTCTCCCTCTACGTGGCCCTCCTGGTCCACGAAATGGGCCCGTGACGAAGGGAACCTTCCTACACTGGAGGAAGGTTCCCTTCATCGACAGCAACTCAGCCTTTGACCGCCGGCAGCGTGCCGGAGATGACGTTCGGGTTCGGCACGACGCCGTTGGCCGGCAGGTTCGACAGCCTCGGGGCCTTGAGGTCGCCGACGTGCGCGGTGTCGGCCAGGTCTCCGGTCTTCGGCAGCGCCGGGACGCCACCGCGGTCGGACGCGAGGGGGGCGGGCACGGAGCGCTGCTGCACGGCCGGGGCCTCCCTGGGAGCCTGCACGTCACCGGCGACCGGCGCCTGCACGTGGCCGAGCTTGAGCGCGCCCGCCGAGTCGAGCGGGTTGGCGTGCTGCGTGGCGTCGAGCACCTTGTCCGCGCCGACCTCGGGAACGCCACCGCCCAGCTGCGGCGCCTCGACGGCGTTGGCCGAGCCGACGAGCAGCGGGGCGGCACCGGCGGCGAGCAGGGCGGCGGCGCGGAGCAGTCCGGAACGAGACACAGTATTCCTCAATCTGGTTTGGGGACCGATCTTCGATTTCATCGGCTGATTCGGTTCGCCGATTTATCCGCTCGATCGGGTGGTGAGGACTTGAACCTCCCGCAACGGGAGGTCCTACGGTCGTCTTGTGACCCGCTGGAGCATCGGTGACCTGGCCAAAGCGAGCGGACTGACCGTCCGCACGCTCTACCACTACGACGAGATCGGACTGGTCGTCGCGTCGGAGCGCACGACATCCGGTCACCGTCGGTACACCCCGGAGGACGTTCGCCGCCTCTATCAGGTGAGATCGCTGCGCCAGCTAGGCCTGTCGCTCGACGAGGTCCGCACGGCACTGTCCCGTTCGGACTCGCTGCGCCCGATCTTCGAGGCCCAGCTCGCCGCGCTGACCAAGCAGGCCCAGCAGGTGGAGGCACTGCGGTCCCGGCTCGCCGCCCTGCTCGATGGGCACACCACCGAATCCCTTCTGTCCACTTTGGAGATGATGTCCGTGTACGAGAGCTACTTCACCGCCGACCAGCTGGACGACCTGCGGTCCCGCGCGGCCGCACTGGGCCAGGAGGCCGTCGAAGGGCTGAAGACGTCGTGGCTGGAGCTGGTCAAGCAACTGCGTCAGCACATGGCCGACGGCACGCCCGCCACGGACCCACGCGTCGTCGAGCTGTCACGGCAGTGGGACGAGCTCGGCGCGAAGTTCACCGGCGGCGACCCTGCGATCCAGGCGGCGGCGCAGCGGTCGTGGGAGGAGAACAAGTCCGCGATCAGCACGCAGATCGGGTGGCCGTCCGACGACGGTCTGGTCGACTACGTGAACCAGGCGCGCGCAGCTCGGTGACGTTGCCGAATCGGCAAATCCGCGGGTGAGGCCGGCTCAGGCTCGGTAGAAGTGGGGCATGCCCTCTGATGACCGCCGCCTGCAGGCCGCCAACCCGACCGGATGGTTCGAAGATCTCTACGCGGAGGCCGAAGCCGGCACGGCCTCCGTCCCCTGGGACGTTCCCCATCCGCAGCAGCACCTCGTCGAGTGGGCCCGCGACGCCCCGGACGGACTGGGCCGCAGTGCGCTCGTCGTGGGCTGTGGCTACGGCCGCGACTCGGAGTTCCTCGCCTCCCTCGGCTACGACGTGACGGCGTTCGACATCTCCCCCACCGCGGTCGCCGCCGTCCGCAAGCGCCACCCGGAGTCGAAGGTGGAGTACGTCGTCGCCGATCTGCTGAACCCTCCCGCCGAGTGGCACCGCGCGTTCGACCTGGTCGTCGAGAACATGACGGTGCAGGCCCTCCCGGTGTCCCTGCACGCGGAAGCCATCGAGAAGGTGGCGTCCCTGGTCGGCTCGACACTGCTCGTGCTGGCCGTCGCACGCGACGAGGGCCCCGAGCCGGACGGCCCGCCGTGGCCGCTGACGCCGTCCGAGATCCTGGCGTTCGAGACCGACGGTCTGTCCGCCCGCCGAGTGTTCCGCGACGAGTCCCGCTGGCTGGCCGAGTTCGGACGTTAACTGGCCATGAACTGACCACTTATGACGGACTTCTGCCGAATAGCGTGAATCATGCTCGTTCGTCGGCTGATCGCCCGTCTGCTCGACTGGCTGCTGGTGCTGGTCGTGGCGTGGCCGTTGGTCCACGAACCCGTGCTGGTGGTGCTCAGCGCAGCCGTGTACGACGCTCTGCTGCTGCGCTGGAACACCCTCGGCAAGGCCCTGACAGGCCTGAGGGTGGTGGGCCCCGCGTCCGGCCTCAGCCTCAGACGGGTGCTGGCCCGCACGCTCATCACGACCGCCCTGCCGGGCACGGGCGTGGTGCTCGTGCTGGCCGGTCTGGGCTGGCGGGAGCCGGCGCTGATGGCGGGCCTCGGCTGGCAACAGCCGTGGGTCGTCGTCGGCGAACACGTCGGCACGGGGTCTGTGGGGTGGCTCGCCTCGCTTCTACTGGTGGGCGGGGTGGTGCTGCTCGTGCTGACGGCGGTGGAGGCCCTCGATCTGCGGGGGACGCGGACGTGGCACGACCGGAAGGCGGGCACCGCCGTCATCCGGACACCCCAGCGGTGACCGGCGTTCCGCTCACCGGTGGACGCCTGACGCCGGGCATCGTCCGGCGCGGGGACACCGTGCACCGGCCTGGGTCCGATTTCGCGGCCTCCGTGCTGACCCTGCTGGAGAGCAGAGGCTTCGCGGGAGCACCCCGGCTTCTGGGTCGGGTCGACGGGATGGACGTGCTCTCGTACGTTCCAGGACACGTTCCCGCGCGGTTTCGCCCGTGGTCGGACGCCCAGGTCTCGGCAGCGGCCCGGCTGTTGCGGGAGATGCGCGACACGACCGCGGTTCTGGACGCGCTTCCTGGCGCGTTCACCCCAGCTGCACCGGGCCGTGTTCGACCGCGCGCTCACAGCAGGGACCCGATGAACCGCAACGTCTCCGGCAGCACGCGTCGCCAGTAGCCGCCGTCGTGCGCGCCGTGGTCGAACGACCCCTGAGCCCCCACCGCCCGAGCCAGCTCCTGGGCCGGGTCGTGGAACGGATCCTCCTGCCCGCACCAGACGCCGACCGGTGACTTGATGGTCGCCAGATGCCGTAACGGCTCGTGTGCCTCCCAGACCTGCCGGGACGCGAAGCCGTCGATCCGCTCCGCGTCTGCCCACGTCGGGAACAGCGCCGGACTGATCGCCGCCACCGCCTTCAACGAGCGTTGCGACGCGATGTCCAGCACGCCGAACCCGCCCATCGACACGCCCAGAGCAGCGTCGAACGGCACCGGCGGAGTGAGGTTCACCCAGTAGTCCTCACCGCCGTCGACCACCGCGCACCGGAACTTCGCGCCGTTGAGGTACCGCGGCAGGCCGAGGTCCTGCCACCACGACACGCTGCCGCCGCGGCCGTGCAGCACGAGCACTGTCGGGCCGTCGGACCCCATCCACGCGCCCCAGGGCGTCGGCTGAACGGGGACGGGTGGCACGTCCGGCACCTCGCCGTCCGGGCCCGTCCACCCGAGCAGGCGGCGGCCGCGCGGAGTCAGCGCGCCGTACGTCCCCACTGCCCCGACCAGGCCCGCGCCGCCCAGCAACACAGTTCGCCGAGAGATCCCCATGCTGATCAGTGGAACACAATGTGCGCCGAACATGACAAGCGTGGACACTCTGACACTGCCAGACCTGCGGCAGCGCACCCAGGATTCCGGGATGGAAACCGACCGCGTTGGCCTTGTTTCAGCAGCGTAACAGGGGGTTGAACGATGGCAGTCGAGTCCTCACCGCCCCAGGTCACACCTGATGGCCGCGTCGAGCTGAGCGACACAGGTCCCATCGAGGACAGCAGGTTCTTCAACCCCGAGCTCGCCCCGGTGCCGATCGAGCAGCGGACCTGGACGACATACAACTTCTTCGCGCTGTGGATGGGCATGGCGCACAACATCCCCAGTTACACGCTCGCCGCATCACTGATCGCGCTGGGCATGGACTGGGTGCAGGCGTTCGTCACGATCACGCTGGGCAACCTGATCGTGCTGATCCCCATGCTGCTCAACAGCCACGCCGGCACGAAGTACGGCATCCCGTTCCCCGTGTTCGCCCGCGCGTTCTACGGCGTGCGCGGGGCCAACCTCGTCGCCCTGCTGCGCGCCTTCATCGCGTGCGCCTGGTTCGGCATCCAGACGTGGGTGGGTGGCAAGGCGCTGCACGTGATCATCGGCAGGCTCGCCGGTGACGGGTGGGTCAAAGCGTCCGAAGTAGGCGGTCAGCCGTGGACGTTGTGGTTGTGCTTCTTCGGTTTCTGGGTCGTGCAGATGCTGATCATCTGGCGCGGCATGGACGCGATCCGGCGGTTCGAGAACTGGACGGCGCCGCTCGTCAGCGTCGGGTTCCTGATCCTGCTGGGCTACGTGCTGGTCAAGGCAGGCGGGTTCGGGCCGATCCTGCACACCGGCAGCAAGCTCGGGTGGGGACCTGACTTCTGGAAGGTCTTCTTCCCCTCGCTGATGGGCATGATCGCGTTCTGGTCGACGCTGTCGCTCAACATGCCGGACTTCACGAGGTTCGGCGGGTCGCAACGCAAGCAGGTCACCGGGCAGGTCCTCGGCCTGCCGACCACGATGTCGTTCATCGCGATCGTGGCGATCCTGACGACGTCCGGCGCGCAGGCGCTGTACGGCGAGGCGATCTGGGACCCGGCGGATCTCGCGTCCCGGTTCGACAGCACGCTGCTGGTGCTCATCGCGTTGATGTCGCTGGTGCTCGCGACGATCTCGGCGAACCTCGCGGCGAACGTCGTGAGCCCGTCCTACGACTTCTCGAACGCGTTCCCGAAGCGCATCACGTTCGCGCTGGGCGGCCTGATCACCGGTGTCGTCGGCATCCTGATCCAGCCGTGGCGGCTGATCTCCGACCCAGGCATCTACATCTTCGCGTGGCTCGGGTTCTACGGCGGCCTGCTCGCGAGCGTGGCCGGTGTGTTCGTCGCCGGGTACTGGGTGATCAGCAAGACCCGGCTCGTGCTCGGGGACCTCTACCTCGACGGACGGGGTGCGTACTGGTTCAACGGCGGCTGGAACTGGCGTGCCGTGCTGGCGACGTTCGTGGGCGGGCTGCTCGCGGTCGGCGGCGCCTACGGCGGGCCGTTCCCGGCGGACGGGCTGATCCCGTTCCTCAAGCCGCTCTACGACTACAACTGGGTGGTCGGTTTCGTCGCCGGCTTCCTGGTTTTCCTTGCTCTCAAGGACAACACGGCAAAGGAGACGACCAGGTGAGCAACATCATCCGGGCGGCGCTCGTCCAGCAGAAGTGGACGGGCGACAAGGAGTCGATGATCGCGAACGCGGTCGAGCACATCCGCAGCGCCGCTTCCCAGGGCGCGCAGGTGTTGTGTCTCCAGGAGCTCTTCTACGGACCGTACTTCTGCCAGGTTCAGGACGCCGACTTCTACTCCTACACCGAGGGGATCCCTGACGGCCCCACGACGGAGCTGATGAAGGAAGTCGCCGCGCAGAACAACATCGTGCTGATCGTGCCGATGTACGAGGTGGAACAGCCGGGCGTCTACTACAACACCGCCGCGGTCATCGACGCGGACGGCACGTACCTCGGCAAGTACCGCAAGAACCACATCCCGCAGGTCAAGGGCTTCTGGGAGAAGTTCTACTTCAAGCCGGGCAACCTCGGTTACCCGGTGTTCGACACGGCGGTCGGCCGCATCGGCGTCTACATCTGCTACGAGCGCCACTTCCCCGAGGGCTGGCGCGCGCTCGGCCTCGCCGGGGCGAAGATCGTGTTCAACCCGTCGGCGACGTCGCGTTCGTTGTCGGAGTACCTGTGGCGGCTCGAGCAGCCCGCCGCGGCCGTCGCGAACGAGTACTTCGTCGGCGCGATCAACCGCGTGGGCGTGGAACCACTGGGAGACAACGAGTTCTACGGTCAGACGTACTTCGTGTCGCCGCGCGGCCAGCTCGTCGGCGAGGCCGCATCCGACACCGAGGAAGAGCTCGTGGTGCGCGACCTCGACCTGGACCTGCTGACCCAGGTCCGCGACACGTGGGCGTTCTACCGCGACCGTCGCCCCGACACCTACGAGGGCCTGGTGACGCCGTGAGCACTCTCATCCGCAACGGCCTAGTCATCAACGCGACCGGTTCGCACGCCGCCGACGTGCTGATCGACGGCGAGCACATCGCCGCGCTCGTCACGCCGGGGTTCGAAGTCCAGGCCGACGAAGTCGTCGACGCGGCGGGGAAGTACGTCATCCCCGGCGGCATCGACGTGCACACGCACATGGAGATGCCGTTCGGCGGTACCCAGTCCGCCGACACGTTCGAGACGGGCACGACCGCGGCGGCGTGGGGCGGCACCACCACGATCGTCGACTTCGCGGTGCAGCCCAAGGGCAGCTCACTGCTGTCCACTCTGGACAAGTGGCACACCAAGGCCGACGGCAACTGCGCCATCGACTACGGCTTCCACATGATCATCTCCGACGTCACCGACGAGTCGCTGAAGGAGATGGAGTCCTGCATCGCGGCCGGCGTGAACAGCTTCAAGATGTTCATGGCCTATCCCGGCGTCTTCTACGCCACCGACGGCGAGATCCTGCGCGCCATGCAGAAGGCCCGCGAGACCGGCGCCACGATCATGATGCACGCCGAGAACGGCATCGCGATCGACCAGCTCGTCGCGCAGGCGCTGGCCAACGGTCTGGGTGACCCGGTCCAGCACGGCCTGACCCGCCCGCCGGAGCTGGAGGGCGAGGCCACGTCCCGCGCGATCCAGCTGGCTCGCGTCACCGGTTCTCCGTTGTACATAGTGCATTTGTCCGCCGCGCAAGCACTTGACGCGGTGACGGCCGCACGCGACACGGGCCAGAACGTGTTCGCCGAGACGTGCCCGCAGTACCTGTACTTGTCGCTGGAGGACCTGGCCAAGCCGGGCTTCGAGGGCGCGAAGTACGTGGCGTCGCCTCCGTTGCGGCCCAAGGAGCACCAGTCGTCGTTGTGGCGCGGGCTCAGGACGAACGACCTGTCCGTCGTGAGCACCGACCACTGCCCGTTCTGCTTCAAGGACCAGAAGCAGCTGGGCCTCGGCGACTTCTCCAAGATCCCCAACGGCATGCCCGGCGTCGAGCACCGCGTCGACCTGCTGCACCAGGGCGTCGTGAAGGGCGAGATCACCCGCGAGCGCTGGGTGGAGATCGCCTCGACCACCCCGGCCCGCATGTTCGGCATGTACCCGCGCAAGGGCGTGATCGCACCGGGCGCCGACGCCGACGTCGTGATCTACGACCCGGCGGCGACGCAGACCATCTCCGCGGAGACCCACCACATGGCCGTGGACTACTCGGCCTACGAGGGCTTCGAGGTGACGGGCAAGGTCGACACGGTGTTCTCCCGCGGCCGCAAGGTGATCGCCGACGGCGCCTACCACGGCTCGACGGGCCACGGCCGCTTCGTGTCCCGCGACCTCAACCAGTACCTGGTCTAGGAAGGAACATCGTGGACTTCGGCATTGTGCTGCAGACCGACCCGCCAGCGCGGGACGTGGTGGAAGGCCTCCGCGCCGCCGAGGACTGCGGCTTCCGCTACGGCTGGACGTTCGACTCCTGCGTGCTGTGGCAGGAACCGTTCGTCATCTACTCCCAGGTCCTCGCCGCCACCAGGGACCTGATCATCGGCCCCATGGTCACCAATCCGTCCACAAGGGACTGGTCGGTGACGGCGTCGCTCTTCGCCACGCTGAACGACATGTTCGGCAACCGCACGGTCTGCGGCATCGGCAGGGGCGACTCGGCCCGCCGCGTGATCGGCCAGAAACCCGCGTCGCTCGCGACGCTGGGCACCGCGATGCACGTGATCAAGGAACTGGCCGAGGGCCGCGAGGTGGAGCACCACGGCACACCGGTGCGAATCCCGTGGGTGCGCAACGGAAAGCTCGAGATCTGGATGGCCGCCTACGGTCCCAAGGCGCTGAAGATGGTCGGCGAACAGGCCGACGGCTTCATCCTGCAGACCGCGGACCCGGACATCGCCCGCTGGACCATCGGCTCTGTCCGGGACGCTGCCACCGCCGCCGGCCGGGACCCGTCGTCCATCACGATGTGCGTGGCCGCACCGGCCTACGTCGGAACTGATCTCCCCCATCAGCGGGATCAGTTGCGCTGGTTCGGCGGCATGGTCGGCAACCACGTGGCGGACCTCGTGTCGCGGTACGGCGACTCGGGCGTCGTGCCCAAGGCGTTGACCGACTACATCAAGGACCGGGAGGGCTACGACTACTCCCACCACGGCAAGGCGGGCAACCGCTCGACCGACTTCGTGCCGGACGCGATCGTGGACCGCTTCTGCCTGGTCGGTCCCGAGTCCGCGCACGTCGAGCGCCTGCAGGAGCTGAAGGAGATCGGCGTCGACAACTTCGCGCTGTACCTGATGCACGACGAGAAGGAGAAGACGCGCGACGCCTACGGCTCCGCGATCATCCCCGCTGTCTAGACGCCGTGAGTGGTTTCCGTCGCCCTGGCACCGGAAACCACTCACGACCTCATCAGGACACGTTCGGGTTGGAGTACGCCTTGTAGTCGCACTCCGGGATGAACGTGTCGCGGCAGACCCAGATCACGATCCGCCGGATGTTGTACTGGTCGCTGGCGTGGACGTCCGACCAGGACGTCTGCGTGTTGCAGCCGCCGTGCCAGAAGCGCTCGGTCCCGGTCCAGCGGTTGTCGACGTCGATGTACCAGTACACCGGCTGGTTGTCGCAGGCCAGGTCGCGCAGATACGCCGTGCCGATGTTGAAGCTGCGCGCACCGGTCCAGCTGATCGCGCCCCAGGCGTGCGCGTGCTTCGTGCCGACGTCGTTGGTCTCGTACACGCTGTAGTCGGTAGCCGCCAGCGCGGGCGAGGTGCCGATACCGACAACCGCGACGACGGTCGCCAGCATGGCCAGCGCCTTGGTGAACAAACGCACCCCGTTACTCCTTCCGAGTGCCACCCATTCGGGTGACGCGGAGGGATCATGCACGGCGGTTGACGAAGATCCAACACGCAGGACCGAATCGTGATCAACTTCGTCGTCCACACTCGACGGACGAGTCAACGGACGGTGCGGGTCTGACCGTCCCAGTCCGACGTGAGCGTGGCCATGAGCTCGGCCAGCTGCACCGGGTACACGGTGTCCTCAGTGGACTCCAGCTCCTCCGCGGTCCACCACCGGTGCGCCGAGATGGTGGTCTCCTCGACGTCGTCGAACCCCGAGGTGTCGATCGCGAGATCACCGTCGAGGCGCGCGTAGAAGAACCACTCCTCCGCGTCGAACGTCTCGCCGTCGAAGCTGAACACGGCGCGGCGGCGCCAGATCGGGCCGACCAGCGCGTCCGGCGCGAGCTTCACGCCGGTCTCCTCGAAGGCCTCGCGGACGGCCGCGTCGCGCAGCTCCTCACCGGCCTCGACGCCGCCGCCGACGGTGAACCAGAAGAGCTCCTGTGGGCGTGCCGGGTCGAAGCCCTGGAACAGCAGCACGCGGCCCGCGGAGTCCGTGAGCACCACCCGTGCGGACGGGCGGGGCGTGAGCATCACGGCGTCGGAGGGCGAGGCGGGCTCGGCGATCTCGAAGTACGACGGCTGCGGTGCGGTGCCGGACAGGCGCAGCCAGCGGACGATGCGGCGGCGGCGTTGCAGGAGGGTGTCGCGGACGGCGTCGTTGTGGACGCGGCGGGCCAGCACGACGCGTTCCTCGGCGTCGGCCAGTTCGAAAGCCAGTGCCGGGGCCAGCGAAGACCTGTCCACGGCCGCCAGGAGGCCGGAGAGTTCGTTCTCGGCGAGCTCGCGTTCGGCGCGGGAGGCCGACTCGGCGCGGGACGCGGCAGCCGACAGCGCCGGGTCGAGCAGGGCGCGCGTCACGACGGCGCGGCGGGCCAGGGCGGCGTCCAGGGCGGCCCAGGCGGCGTCGGTGCGGACGTGCAGGCGGTCGAGGCGGTTGGCGATCGCCAGGATCCAGGCGGCCAGCAGCAACGCGACGAGGACGACGACGAGCGCTGTCGTCACGACCGGCTCACCTCGCGCGGGTCAGCGGTGCGGCGCACAGCGGTCATGCCTCGCTCACCCGGCGCGGGTCGGCGGCGATGGCAGTCTCGTAGACGCGCAGCACCTGGCTCGCGACCACGGACCAGTCGAAGGCCTGCACGCGTTGCGACGCCGCGTCGACGTACTCGGCGCGCAGAGCGGAATCCCGCAGCACGGACCGCAGTGCGTCGGCCAGGCCGTGTGCGTCGCCGACCGGGAAGAGGACACCGGCCTTGCCGTCGTCCAGCACGCGGCGGAAGGCGTCCAGATCCGAAGCCACCACCGCGGTGCCGGCGGACATGGCCTCGGTCAGGATGATGCCGAAGGACTCGCCGCCGGTGTTCGGGGCGACGTAGACGTCCACCGAACGCAGCATCCTGGCCTTCTCCACGTCGTCGACCTGTCCGAGCAGGTCGACGCGATCGCTGAACGGCCCGTCGAACGACGACTCCCCGCGGCCCACGACCAGCAGCCGCAGGTCGGGGAACTCCTCGGCGATGAGACCGAAGGCCTCCCACAGGATCGGCATCCCCTTGCGCGGCTCGTCGTAGCGGCCCACGAAACCGATGGTGCCGCCGGAGCGCGGATAGCCGTCCAAAGTGGACGCAGAAGCGAAGAACTCGACGTCGACGCCGTTGGGGATCTCCACCGCGTCGCCGCCGAGGTGCTCGACCTGCACCCGGCGGGCCAGCGCGGAGACGGCGATGCGGGCGGTGACCTTCTCCAGGAACGGCTGCAGCACTCCCTGGAACGCCGAGAGCATCTTGGAGCGCGGCGTCGAGGTGTGGAAGGTGGCGACGATCGGGCCGTCGGCGACCATCAGCGCCAGCATCGACAACGAGGGCGCGGTGGGCTCGTGCAGGTGCAGGACGTCGAAGGAGTGCTCGTCGATCCAGCGGCGGACCCGCGCGTACGAGACGGGACCGAAGGACAGGCGGGCGACCGAACCGTTGTACGGGATACCGACCGCGCGGCCGGCCGACGTCACGAACTCCGGCAGCGACTGGTCGTCGTCGGCGGGCGCGAGCACGTTCACGGTGTGCCCGAGCGAGATCAGGGCGCGTGCGAGGTCGACGACATGGGCCTGCACTCCCCCTGGCACGTCGAAGGAGTACGGGCAGACGATCCCCACCTTCACCGCGAGAGCCTCCTGGCGAGGGCGGCGCGGCGGCTCTCCGGCAGGTCGGCGAGCCAGAGCTTCTGCAGCATGTGCCAGTCGGCGGGGTGGGCGGCGATGTCGGCGGCGAACACGTCCGCGATCGCCTGCGTGGCGGCCTGGACGGTGCTGACCTTGATCGGCGGATGGATGCGGAAGTGCCAGCCGTCCTCGGTGAACCAGCAGCCGACCGGCAGGAGCGCGGCCCCCGTGGTCATGGCCAGATGCGCCGGGCCCGCCGGCATCAGCGTCTGCTCGCCGAAGAACGTCACGGCAACGCCGGACGAGGTCAGGTCGCGGTCGGCGAGCAGGCACACGACCTTGTTGGCCCGCAGGCGCTCGGCGAGCACCGTCGCAGGTGGACGGTCGCCGCCGTTGAGCGGAAGCACCTCGAACCCCAGAGTCTCGCGGAACTCCACGAACTTCCGGTACAGCGACTCGGGCTTCAACCGCTCCGCGACCGTCGTGAACGTGCCGGAGTGGCCGACGAGCCAGACGCCCGCGATATCCCAGTTACCGCTGTGCGGCAGAGCGACGACCGCGCCGGAGCCTTCCTTCAGCGCCGCGTCGAGGTTCTCCATGCCCGACACCTGCGAGTCGCACTTCTCGTAGACGGCGCGGAGGTCCATCGACGGCAGCCGGAACGCCTCGCACCAGTACCGCGCGTACGACCGCAACGAGTCCCGCACGAGCTCGTCCAGCTCGTCCTCGCCCGCCTGCGGCACGACCCTGCGCAGGTTCCTGCGCAGCTGGTCGACACTCTCACCGCCGCGCTTCGCCGCGAAGTCGGCGCCGAGCCGGAACACCGCGCGGGCCCACGACTGCGGCAACAGGCGGATGAGCCGCCACCCGGCGGTGTATCCGAGCGTCGCGAGGTTCACGCGGCCTCCCGCGCCGACTTGGCCACGGCCAGGACGCGCTGGATCACCGTCGCCACCGTCATGACCGCGAGCAGCCACAACGAGACATCCATGAGGTGCGGCACACCGAGCCCCTGCACACCGGCGCCGACGAGGGCGACGATGAACCGCTCGGCCCGCTCGGCGAGCCCGCCGTCGGCGCTGAGCCCCGACGCCTCGGCACGCGCCTTCACGTACGAGATGACCTGCGAGGCCACCAGGCAGATGAACCCCGCCGCGGCCGTCCACCGGTTGCCGCCGGCGAACGCGTACCAGGTGAGGGCGGCGAACAGGGCCCCGTCCGCGATGCGGTCGCAGGTCGCGTCGAGCACCGCACCGAACTTCGTGGGCCCCTGGGCACGCGCCATCGCGCCGTCGATCAGGTCGAGCAGCACGAAGAACGTCACCAGCGCACAGCCGAGGAACAGCTGCCCGCGGGGGATGAACCACAGCGCGCTCGCGACGGCGCCGGCCGTGCCGACCACGGTGACGACGTTGGGAGTGAGGCCACGCGCCAGCAGCCACGCCCCGATCGGATCGGTGACGCGCGAGACGGACGCGCGAGCGAAGATGTTCAGCATGGCGTGTCGCAGCCTAGCTGGACTGCCGAAACGCGCTGCTCGCGGGTGAGGCGGGCACCCACGACGGCGGTGTCTGGTAGACGCCGTTCGAGGAGAGTCACGGGTGAGCGGTTCGGAGGCCTCCTCGGCCGCGACTATCGCGGACGAGTGTCCCCAGACACCGCCTGCCCCCCTCTAGCCGAGTCTGCGGTGGTCCTCGGCGATCCGTTTCAGCAACGCCTGAAGCTCCTCCCCCCGCACCGCCAGCCGCTCCAGCCGGCCGAACAACGCGAGGTACTCCCGCACGTCCAGCGGATCGGTGATGGTGGCGTTGCCGGTCAGCACGCTGACCGTGACAACGCGCTCGTCGTAGATGTGGAAACCGTGCAGGGCGACCATGTTCGCGTCGGCCGACCACGGCACCACGCCGAGACGGACGTTCGGGCGGCGCTGGATCGCGGCCAGGTGCTCGACCTGTTCCGCCATCAGCTCCGCCGAGCCCATCCGCCAGCGCAGCGCGCTTTCGGTCAGCACGAACACGAACTGCTTCGCGAGGTCGTCCATGCGCGAGCGCCGGATCCGCAGCGCCGCGACGGCGGCCTCCTGTTCGGACTGCGGCATCGTCCCCAGCACGATCCGCAGGTAGGACTCGGACTGCAGCAGCGAGGGGACCAGGTTGACCTGGAAGAACCTCGATGTCGCAGCGCGGGCCTCCACGCGGCTGATCGTCTGCTGGTGGCGGTGCGCCCCTCGGTGCAGCACGACGCGGCGGGTTTCCGCCTCCGCGTGCAGCGACCTGGCGAGTTCGACCAGTTCGATGCGCGTCTCCCTCGACGCGGCCAGTTCGGCGACGAGACGCTCCACGTCCGTGACGGACGGGAGCAGCATGCCGTTCTCGATCTTCGACAGCTTTGACTGGCTCATCCCGGTGGCACGGGCGGTGGCCGTGCCGGTCATCTTCGCCTCGGTGCGCAACCGGCGTAGTTCACGCGAAAGCCGTTCTCTCGCTAATCGCGAACGCTCAGGTGCGGTCATGTTCGCACCGTAACCATCTGTGCACGATCAGACGATCGGCCATCGGCGGGGACTTGACTCACCCTTGACACCTCCAGGTGGGTGATCTCACCTACCTGGAATCGCTTTGTGCTGGCATTACGTCTCGATCGGTCGAGAAGAAACACCCGAAAGTTGCAACGATGCTATTCCGTGCGACCTGGAAACCATGCCGATTGTCCGGTGCGGACAACGTGGGTGGTTTTTGTCACTCTTTTGTCCAGGAATTGGTCCTGGTTTCAAGCACGCGAGAACCCCGCTAAACGCGACGTTTAGCGGGGACGTTCTCAGTCGACGGCCTTCCAGCCCTCCGCCAGCAGCTGGCGGGTTTCGCCCAGCAACTGCGGCAACACCTTGGTGTGCCCGATGACCGGCATGAAGTTCGCGTCGCCGCCCCACCGCGGCACGACGTGCTGATGCAGGTGAGCGGCGATTCCGGCCCCTGCCACGTCGCCCTGGTTCATGCCGATGTTGAACCCGTGCGGTGCCGCCACGTGCCGTACGACCCGCATCGCCTTCTGCGTGAACGCGGCGAACTCCGCGGTCTCCGACAGCGTCAGATCCGTGTAGTCCGGTACGTGCCGATACGGCAACACCATCAGATGACCGGGGTTGTACGGGTAGAGGTTCAAAACAGCGAAGACTTCCGCGCCGCGCGCGATGATCAGGCCCGCCGAGTCGTCCAACTCGACAACGCGGCAGAACGGGCAGCCTTCCGGCTGGTCGCCGAGAGCCTTGCCCTCACCCTTCACATAAGACAAGCGGTGCGGGGTCCACAAACGCTGCAATGCGTCGTGGACCCCGACACCGTCCTGTTCGGAAAACTCAGGCGTCACGAGAGAAGTTCCGCCGTGGGCGAGGCGTTCTCCCGGCGCTGCACCCACTCGACGATCTGCTCGACGGCCCGTTCCACCGGAACGCCGTTGATCTGCGTTCCGTCGCGGAACCGGAACGACACCGCATTGGCCTCCACGTCCTTGGCGCCAGCCAGGAGCATGAACGGCACCTTCTGCATGGTGTGGTTGCGGATCTTCTTCTGCATGCGGTCGTCGGACGCGTCGACCTCGACCCGGATGCCCTTGCGCTTGAGCACGTCCTTCACCGCGAACAGGTGGTCGGCGTTCTCCGAGGTCACCGGGATGCCCATGACCTGCACCGGCGCGAGCCACGCCGGGAACGCGCCCGCGTAGTGCTCGGTCAGCACGCCGAAGAACCGCTCCACCGACCCGAACAGCGCGCGGTGGATCATGACAGGGCGCTGACGGGAACCGTCCGGGCCGGTGTACTCGAGCTCGAACCGCTCCGGCAGGTTGAAGTCGAGCTGGATGGTCGACATCTGCCAGGTGCGGCCCAGCGCGTCACGGCACTGCACGGAGATCTTCGGGCCGTAGAACGCGGCGCCACCCGGATCCGGCACGAGCTCCAGCCCGGACTCGGCGGCCACCGACGCGAGCGTCTCGGTCGCCTCGTCCCAGATCTCGTCCGCACCCACGTACTTCTCCGGGTTCTTGGTCGAGAGCTCCAGGTAGAAGTCGTCCAGGCCGTAGTCGCGCAGCAGGTCCAGCACGAACGTCAGCAGCGACTTCAGCTCGTCGCGGATCTGGTCGCGGGTGCAGAAGATGTGCGCGTCGTCCTGCGTCATGCCGCGCACTCGGGTGAGGCCGTGCACCACGCCGGACTTCTCGTAGCGGTACACCGAGCCGAACTCGAACATGCGCAGCGGCAGCTCGCGGTACGAACGTCCCCTCGACTTGAAGATCAGGTCGTGGAACGGGCAGTTCATCGGCTTGAGGTAGTAGTCCTGGCCTGGCTTGCGGACCGTGCCGTCCTCGTTGAGCTCGGCGTCGAGGTGCATCGCCGGGTACATGCCGTCGCGGTACCAGTCGAGGTGACCGGAGACCTCGAACAGGTTGCCCTTGGTGATGTGCGGCGAGTAGACGAACTCGTAGCCCGCCTCGGTGTGCCGCTGCCGGGAGTAGTCCTCCATGGCCTTGCGGATGATGCCGCCCTTGGGGTGGAACACCGCGAGACCGGAGCCGATCTCGTCCGGGAACGAGAACAGGTCGAGCTCGACACCCAGCTTGCGGTGGTCACGCCGCTCGGCCTCGGCGAGGCGCTCCAGGTACGCGTCCTGCGCCTCCTGGGACTCCCACGCGGTGCCGTAGATGCGCTGCAGCTGCGGGTTGTTCTCGTTGCCGCGCCAGTAGGCGGCGGCCACGCGGGTCAGCTTGAACGCCGGGATGTGCTTGGTGGTCGGCACGTGCGGGCCGCGGCACAGGTCGCCCCACACCTGCTCGCCGGTGCGCGGGTCGAGGTTGTCGTAGATCGTCAGCTCGCCGCCGCCGACCTCCATGATTTCCGAGGAGTCGACGCCGTCACCATCATCCTTCGCTTTGATGTCGACGAGCTCCAGCTTGAACGGCTCCTTGGCCAGCTCCTGCTTGGCGGCGTCGACCGACTCGACCACGCGGCGGGAGAACCGCTGCGACCCCTTGATGATCTGCTTCATGCGCTTCTCGAGCGCCTGCAGGTCTTCCGGGGTGAACGGCTTGTCGACCTGGAAGTCGTAGTAGAAGCCGTCCTTCACGGGCGGGCCGATGCCGAGCTTGGCCTCGGGGAACTGCTGCTGCACCGCCTGCGCCAGCACGTGCGCGGCGGAGTGGCGGATGACGCTGCGGCCGTCCTCGGTGTCCGCGGCGACGGCCTCGACCTCGACGTCGACCTGCGGGACCCACGACAGGTCGCGCAGGTGGCCCTCGGCGTCCTTCACGACGACGATCGCGTCGGAGCCCTTGCCGGGGAGCCCTGCCTCACGCACGGCCGTGCCCGCCGTCGTCCCAGCCGGAACCACCACGCGAGGCGGGTTCTGGGCGACTGCTGGGCGCGACTCGGACACGATGGCACTCCTTGTTCGAAGGTTCTGGGCTCGAAGAATGGGTTTTCAGGTCAGATGCTATCGGTGCTCAAGATGGACATGACGATCGCGTCGTAGAACTCGCCTTCCCAGAGCAGGGCGTCGCGCAGACGGCCCTCCTCGCGGAAGCCGAGCTTCTTGTAGACGTGGATCGCCCTTTCGTTGAACTCGTACACCTCCAGGTCCACCCGGTGGAGATCGCGTTCGCCGAACGCGTGGTCCAGGACGTGCTTGATCGCGGCGGTGCCGTAGCCCTTCCCGAAGCCGTCCTGCAGGAAGATCCGCATGCCGGCCGACCGGTTGTGCGGGTTGATCGTGAGCACGACCTCCCCGAGGAACTTCCCGTCCTCGGTGACGGCCCGGGTGTAGCGGTTCGGGTCGTTCAGCGTCCGCTCGATGTACGCCTCGTAGTCCTCCAGCGTGAACGTGGCGTGCGTGCCGGTCAGCTTCCTGACCTCGGCGTCGTTCGGCCCGCCTGCGTGCATCTGCGGAGCGAACTCCTGGCGGAGCGGTACGAGTTCCATGGCTTCTATCGAACCGGGTGGGCGCAAGCGGTTAACACGACCAGGCGGTTTCCCGCCCGCGGTTCATACGCAGCCCGTTCTGAGTGGTTTTTCGGATGCGCCCCGGCAGGCGGGGCGAGCAGTCTGTGTGCCCGGCCCGCCGCCGTTAGGAGCACCCCATGCCAGACCTGGTGGTCGAATGCCCGGTTCGCCTCACCGAGTCCAACCGGGACGAACTGCGCCTGCTGTACGCCGACCTGCGCGACCACTACGCCCGTCGCGACGCTCGTGACGGCACGCGCACGACGTTGCACTTCGTGTGGTCGGGCGTGCTCGACGCCGACCTCTTCGGCGCGACCTACGCGGACCAGCGACACGTCTTCGCCGCCTCCCGCCCGATCCTGAACTCCGCGCGCGACGCCGGCGGGCTTCAGGAAACGAACAGGTGGCTGTCAGGCTCACCTCAGCCGAACGGCGCATCGTTGAGGACATGAGCGAGCAGGGACAGGCGCCTCCACCGCAGGAGCCGCCCCGGGATGGGGCCCAAAACGAACCGCAGGCAGCCCGGCCTGCACCTGAGCAGGCAACGACCCCGCTGCCCGCCGACGCGTCGGCGACGCCTGGGCCGCAGCCAGCCGCCGAGCAGCCCGCAGCCGCCGGACCCCAAGCCCCAGCCGCACCCCAGGCAGCCGCGCAGGTCCCTCCACCCGCGGCCCCGGCACCTCCCGGCAGGGTCCGGCGTTTCGCCGGCCACCGAGCCACCCAGCTGGTCGCCGCAGGCCTCCTGGGACTGATCCTCGGCGGCGGCATCGTGGGCGCGATCGCGGCCAACCGCTTCGACCACCGAGGACCCGGCCACGTCCGCGTCCACGACCGCGGGCCGGACCGCGGTGATCATCGCGGCGACCGCTTCGAACAGCGCGGCCCGTTCAGCGACCGCGGCGACCGCTTCGAGCGGTGATCCGACCGAGCGCACGACCCGCGTTCTGCCCGAGTCCCCGACGACGCGGGTCGTGCGCTCCCCAAACCAGTGACGCGCGCCGAGGCCGGATCAGTCCCCCTCGTTCTGCCTCGGCGTGCGTTCCGCCCAAGGCCTCACTGCGAAGCCTGTTGCGGCCCCAGGCGAATCGCCAGCAGCTGGCGCCGCAGCACCTTCCCGGTCGCGTTGCGCGGCAGCTGCGGCACGACCACGACCTCACGCGGAACCTTGTGCCGCGCCAACCTGGTCCGCACGAACTCGCGCAGCTCCGTCACGTCGATCCGCGCCCCCGCCACCGGCACCACGAACGCGCGCAACCGTTGCCCGTACTCGGGATCCGGCACGCCGAGGACCGCCGCGTCACGCACCCGGTAGTGCGTCATCAGAAGGTTCTCCACCTCGACCGGGTACACGTTCTCGCCGCCGGACACGATCATGTCGTCCTCGCGGCCGTCGAAGTAGAGCCGTCCACTCGGGTCGAAGTGGCCGAGGTCGCCGGTCGCGACGAGACCTTCGATGCTCTCCTTCGCCGAACCGTCCGTGTAGAGGTCGACGGTCAGCGAACCGCGCACGAAGATCCGGCCCGTCACGAACGAGCGGGTGATCCGGTTGCCGTCCTTGTCGTAGATCCGCACGATGCAGTTGTGCGGTGGCCTGCCGACGCTCGACGGCGCGACCGCGAGATCTTCCGGGGTGGCGACGGTGGCGACCGCGACCTCCGTTGAGCCGTAGAGGTTGTAGAGCTTCGGTCCCAGCACGGCCTGCGTGCGGTGCACGAGGTCCGTCGACAGCGTCGAGCCCGAGCAGAACACCACCCGCAGGTGCGAGAGGTCGTACGAGTCGATCACCGACCGGTCGAGCTCCATGATGCGCTGCAGCATCGTCGGCACCAGCACGATCGTCGTGCAGCGCTGGCCCTGCAGCGACCAGAGCGTCTTGCGCGGGTCGAACCGGCGCTGCAGCACCGCGCGCGAGCCGAGCGACATGGCGAGCGTCAGGTGCGAGTAGCCGACCGAGTGGAAGATCGGCGCGGCGATGAACGTCGATTCACCGGACCGCATGGGAATGCGGTCGAGGAAGTCCGACGCCGTCAGCACCGACTTGATCTCGCGGGCCGTTCCCTTCGGCACGCCCGTGGTTCCGGACGTCAGCTGGATGACGACACCGGGCTCGCGCGGCGGTTCCAGTTCCCCGCGCGGTGCCTTGGCGACCAGCTGGTCGAGTGTCGGCGTGCGACGGTCGAGCCCGTCACGCGACCACGCGAGCCAGCGCGGGATCGACGGCGGCAGCTGGTGGAACAGCGGGGTGAACTCCTCGTCGTGGATCACGAGCGACGCGCGTTCGCGTTGCAGGAGGTCGAGGACGACGGGAGCGCCGAAGCCCGTGTTCACCAGCAGCACGCGCACGCCGAGCTTCGCGCACGCCAGCAACGACTCGACCATTCCGCGGTGATTGCGGCACATCAGCGCGACGATGTGGGTGTGCTGCACCCCCAGCGCGCGCAGGCCCTGCGCGATCGCGGTGGACCGCCGGTCGAGCTGCCGGTAGGTGACCGAACCGCGTTCGTCGACGACCGCGACTCCGTCCGGGTTCAGCCGCACCGAACGGCGCAGTGCGGTGACGTTCGGCCCCCAGACCTTCACTTCCTTCAACGCCTGCACGGACATCTTGACGTTCGTGAGACTCACCATGCCCGCTTCGGACAAGACACGGAGTGAGTGCACCCGGCCCATGGCGTCGCGAAACACCTTGCGCAACCCTGGCATCAACAGCTCCTCGCGCTGCAAGTCCCCGAGGTATTCGGACGGTAACTGTCCGCAAGCCCTACGCCAAGCCTTGTTCCATGCGGAATTGGCATGACAACGGGGCAATCGAACCTGTAAACGTTTTCACGTTACCCGGTTCCCGCCCGCATCGTCCTCCACTGCTCCCGATGCGGGAGTCTGACCGGTCAGACCAAAAAGCCGCGGAGCAACGACGCCGTGCCGTCGAGGTGTTCCGCCATCGCCTGACGTGCCGCGAGCGGGTCTCCGTCCAAAATGGAGGTGATGATGCGCTCGTGCTGCGCGTTGGAGTGCGCGAGGTTCGGTTCGAGCAGCGGAATCGTGTCCAGCAGCTCGTTCACGCGCATCCTGGACTCCGCGACGGCAGCGGTGAGTGACGCCGACCCCGTCGCCTCGGCGATCGCGAGGTGCAGCCGCGAGTCCTTGCGCCGGTACTCGGCGAGCGTCGCGGTCGAGGCCTCCTCCAGCCGAACGCGCAGTCCGCGGCGTTCGGCCGACCCCAGTGAACGGCCCGCTGCGGTTTCCGCAGCGCCTGTTTCCAGGACTTTCCGCAACGTCAGCGCGTCCTGGATGTCGCCGAACTCCTTGCCGGGCGCGGACTTCGGGATCACGTCGTTGACGAACGTGCCACCGTAACGGCCCCTGCGGGACTCGACGTAGTTGTTTTCCTGCAACGACCTGATGGCCTCACGCACGGTCACCCGGCTCACTCCGAGCCGGGTGGCCAGTTCCCGTTCGGACGGCAGCCGCTCACCCGGCGCGACGACGCCGAGCCGGATGGCCTGCATGAGCCGTTCGACGGTCTCCTCGAAGGCGTTGCCCGCCCGCACCGGGCGGAACAACGCCTCCTGCGCGTGCTCCATCATGGCTAGAGCGGTGTCACGTACGCGCCGGCGATGCCGCCGTCCACGAGGAAGTTCGACGCCGTCATGAACGAGGAGTCGTCCGACGCCAGAAACGCGACAGCGGCGGCGATTTCCTCGGGTTCCGCGAACCGGCCGAGCGGGACGTGGACGAGACGCCGTGCGGCCCGCTCCGGGTCCTTCGCGAACAGCTCCCGCAGCAGCAGAGTGTTGACCGGCCCGGGGGAAAGCGCATTCACCCGGATGCCTTCGCGCGCGAACTGCACACCGAGCTCACGCGACATCGCGAGCACGCCGCCCTTCGACGCCGTGTAGGAGATCTGCGACGTCGCCGCGCCCATCGTCGCCACGAACGACGCGGTGTTGATGATGGAACCCTTGCCGTTGGTCTGCATGTGCGGGATGGCGTACTTGCAACACAAATAGACCGACGTCAGGTTCACCTTCTGGACGCGTTCCCATGCCTCGATGCCCGTCGTCAGGATCGAGTCGTCGTCGGGCGGCGAGATACCGGCGTTGTTGAACGCGATGTCCAGCTTGCCGTAAGTGTCCACAGTGGTCTGGAAGAGAGCTTTGACCTGCTCCTCGTCGGTCACGTCGACCTGGACGAACAATCCGCCCACCTCGTCCGCGGCCGCCTTGCCCGCGTTCGGATCGACATCGGCCACGACGACCTTCGCACCCTCGCTCGCAAACCTGCGCACGGTCGCGAGTCCGATGCCGCTGCCGCCACCGGTCACGACGGCCACGCGGCCTTCGAGTCGCTGCACCATCTCTTGTTCTCCTTGGGCTTCGTTGCTCAGGTTGCTCAGGTTGCGATGAAGACGTTCTTGACCTCAGTGAAGGCGTCCAGGGCGTCCGGACCGAGCTCACGACCGAGCCCGGACTGTTTCACACCACCGAACGGTGTCCAGTAGCGGACAGAAGAATGTGAGTTCACAGACAGATTCCCGGCCTCGACCGCACGCGACACCCGGATCGCCCTGCCGACGTCCTGGGTCCAGATCGAACCGGACAGCCCGTACTCGGAGTCGTTCGCGATCCTGATCGCGTCGGCCTCGTCGGTGAACGGCAGCACGACGACGACCGGTCCGAAGATCTCCTCGTAGACCGTCGGGTGGTCCGCGGGAGGTGTGAGGACGGTCGGCGGGAACCAGAACCCCGGTCCGTCCGGCGCCGAACCGCGGAACGCGACGGGGGCGTCGTCTGGTACGTAAGACGAAACCTTGCCGAGGTGCGACGCGGAGATGAGCGGCCCCATCTCGGTCGCCTCGTCGCCGGGCTCGCCGACCTTCACGCCCTTGACCGCGGGCTCCAGCAGCTCCATGAACCGGTCGTAGACGCTCGCCTGCACGAGGATCCGCGAGCGAGCGCAGCAGTCCTGCCCGGCGTTGTCGAACACCCCGTACGGCGCGGTCGCGGCCGCCTTCTCCAGGTCGGAGTCCGCGAAGACGATGTTGGCGGACTTGCCGCCGAGCTCCAGCGTCACCCGCTTCACCTGGTCCGCGCAGCCCGCCATGATCTGCTTGCCGACGCCGGTGGAACCGGTGAAGACGACCTTGCGCACCAACGGATGCGTGACGAACCGGTTGCCGACGACGCTGCCCTTGCCCGGCAGCACCTGGAAGACGTCCGCGGGAATGCCCGCCTCACGCGCAAGCTCGCCGAGCCGGATCGCGGTCAGCGGGGTCAGCTCGGCCGGCTTCAGCACGACGGTGTTGCCCGCCGCGAGCGCGGGTGCGAAGCCCCAGCCCGCGATCGGCATCGGGAAGTTCCACGGCACGATCACGCCGACGACGCCGAGCGGTTCGTGGAACGTGACGTCCAGGCCGCCGGGGACCGGGATCTGCTTGCCGAACAACCGTTCCGGCGCACCCGCGTAGTACTGCAGCACGTCGCGGACGTTGCCGGCCTCCCACCGCGCGTTGCCGATGGTGTGCCCGGAGTTCTCGACCTCCAGCCGCGCCAGCTCCTCGTTGTGCGCGTCGACGAGCTCCGCGAACCGGCGCAGCAGCCGGGCGCGGTCACCGGGTGCGACGGTTCGCCAGGTCTCGAACGCCTTGTGCGCCTTGACGATCGCGGCGTCCGTCTCCTCCAGAGAGGTGTGCGGTACCGATCGCACGACCTTCTCCGTGGCCGGGTTGATGACGTCGAAGGTCACGCTCTTCTCCTTGAAACGTCCACGAGAGCCTCGAACAGCCTCAGGTCTTCGATGTCCTGTTCGGGGTGCGACTGCACGCCGACGACGAACCGCGCGCCTTCCATCTCGACCGCCTCGACGGTGCCGTCGGGCGCCAGCGCGGTGACCCGCAGCCCGTCGGCGATCCGGTCCAGCGACTGATGGTGGTGGCACTGCACGTTGGTGTGGTCGCCCAGGATCGCGTGCAGCTGCGTGCCGGGCGTGACCGTGATGTCGGTGTGCCCGAAGACGCCGGGCGCCTCGTTGTGGCCCTCGATGTGCTGGTGCAGCGTGCCGCCGAGCGCCACGTTGAGCACCTGCATGCCGCGGCACACGCCGAGCACCGGCAGGTCGAGCTTCAGCGCGGCTTCCACCAGAGCGAACTCCGCGTCGTCCCGGTCGCGGCGCGGTTCACCGGTCATCGGGTGCGGGTCGGCACCGTAGGCGGCGGGGTTGATGTCCGCGCCTCCCGCGATCACCAGGCCGTCGAGGAACCCGATGGTCTCGGCCGTCCACGTACCGACCGGCGGCAGCATGACGGGGTTGCCGCCGGCCTTCACCACGCAGTCGAGGTAACCGCGGTGGAGCACCGCGGCTTCCACGTCCCAGAGCCCGAAACGCGTGCGCTCCAGGTACGTGCTGATGCCGATGAGTGGCTTAGAGGCGCTCAAACCCGCGCACCTTCTCCCAGTCCGTGATCGCCGCCTCGAACGCGTCGAGCTCGACCTTCGCCGCGTTCAGGTAGTGGTCGACGACGTCCTTGCCGAACGCCTCCCGCGCGATCTCGCTGGCCGCCAGCAGGTCCGCCGCCTCCCGCAACGTCGTCGGCACGGTCGGCCGGTCCGACGCGTAGGCGTTGCCGACGAACTCGTCCTCCAGCTCCAGCTCCTTCTCGACCCCGTGCAGACCGGCCGCGATCAGCGCCGCGACCGCCAGGTACGGGTTGACGTCGCCACCGGGTACCCGGTTCTCGAACCGCAGCGACTGCCCGTGGCCGACGACCCGCAGCGCGCACGTGCGGTTGTCGCGACCCCACGCCACCGCGGTCGGCGCGAACGAGCCCTTCACGAAACGCTTGTAGGAGTTGATGTTCGGCGCGAAGAAGTAGGTGAACTCCCGCAGCGCGGCCAGCTGCCCTGCGAGGAAGTGCTTCATCATCTTCGACATGCCGCGGCCCTCGGCGAACACCGGCTCGCCGTCGGTGGAGCGCACCGACAGGTGGATGTGGCAGGAGTTGCCCTCACGTTCGTTGTACTTGGCCATGAACGTGAGCGACTTGCCCTGCTGCGCCGCGATCTCCTTCGACCCGGTCTTGTAGATCGCGTGGTTGTCGCAGGTCTTGAGGGCGGTGGTGTAGCGGAACGCGATCTCGTGCTGACCGGGGTTGCACTCCCCCTTGGCCGACTCGACCGTCATGCCCGCGCCCGCCATGCCGTTGCGGATCGCCCGCAGCAACGGCTCCACGCGCGCGGTGCCGAGCAACGAGTAGTCGACGTTGTACTGGTTCGACGGCGTCAGGTTGCGGTAGCCGGCGTTGAACGCCTGCTCGTAGGTGTCGTCGAAGACGATGAACTCGAGCTCGGTGCCGACGTACGCGTCCAGCCCGAGCGCGGCCAGCCGGTCGAGCTGCTTGCGCAGGACCTGACGGGGTGACGCGACGACCGGGTCGCCGTTCTCCCAGACGACGTCGCACATGACGAGCGCGGTGCCCTCGTGCCACGGGACGCGGCGCAGCGTGGAGAGGTCGGGCTTCATCACGAAGTCGCCGTAGCCGCGGTCCCACGACGACATCTCGTAGCCGCTGACCGGGTTCATCTCGACGTCGACCGCGAGCAGGTAGTTGCAGCCCTCCGCGGCGTGCCCGAGCACCTCGTCGAGGAAGTACCGCGCCGCGCACCGCTTGCCCTGCAACCGTCCCTGCATGTCCACGATCGCGACGAGGACGGTGTCGATCTCACCGGTGTCCACGGCCTCGCGCAACTCCTCGACGGTCAGCATCCCGCGTTCCTCCAAAGGTATGTCTGCGAGCCATTGGCGGCACCATCTTGACACCAACGAGGGACAGGCGCCACCCTCAACCACCGTCTAAAGGACTGGACGGAGTCCAATGAGGAGGACCCCGATGAGTCACGAAGCAGACAGTCCACCCACCGCAGGGCGCTCAGCCGACGAGCAGCGGCTGCACGAGCTCGGCTACGCCCAGGAGCTGTCCCGGACCATGTCCGGGTTCTCCAACTTCGCCGTGTCCTTCACGATCATCTCGATCCTGTCCGGATGCCTGACCCTCTACGGGTTCGGCATGAACACCGGTGGTCCCGCGCTCATCGTGTGGGGCTGGCCGTTCGTCGGCCTGATGACCCTGATCGTCGGCCTCGCGATGGCGGAGGTCTGCTCCAGCTTCCCGACCGCGGGCGGGTTGTACTACTGGGCGGCGAAGCTCGCACCGAGCAACGGCGCCGCCTGGTCGTGGTTCACCGGCTGGTTCAACTTCCTCGGCCAGGTCGCCGTCACGGCGGGCATCGACTTCGGTGCGGCGTTCTTCATCAACGCGTTCCTCGACCTGCAGTTCGGCTACGCGGCCACGCCGGAGCACACCATCCTGATCTTCGGCATCGTGCTGGTGCTGCATGGCCTGCTGAACACGTTCGGCGTCAAGCTGGTCGCACTGCTCAACGACGTCAGCGTCTGGTGGCACATCGTCGGCGTTCTGGTGATCGTGGGCGCGTTGGTGTTCCTGCCGTCCGAGCACCAGTCCGCGTCGTTCGTCTTCACGCACTTCGTCAACAACACCGGCTGGTCGTCGGCGTTCTACGTCGGCCTGCTCGGCCTGTTGCTGGCGCAGTACACCTTCACCGGCTACGACGCCTCGGCGCACATGACCGAGGAGACGCACGACGCGGCCCGCAGCGGCCCGCGCGGCATCGTGATGTCGATCGTCGTGTCACTGATCGCGGGCTGGGTGCTCCTGGTGGGCATCACGTTCGCCATCCGCGACTACGACGGCGCGCTCGCCAGCACGACCGGCGTGCCACCGGCCCAGATCTTCATCGACGCCCTCGGCGCGACCGGCGGCAAGCTCCTGCTGCTGATCGCGATCGGCGCCCAGCTGTTCTGCGGCATGTCGTCGGTCACCGCGAACTCGCGCATGATCTACGCCTTCTCCCGCGACGGCGCCCTGCCGGCGTCGGCGTTCTGGCACAAGATCAACAAGCGCACCCGCACGCCCACGAACGCGATCTGGCTGGCCGCGGGCGGCGCGTTCGTGCTCGGCCTGCCCTACCTGTGGAACGCGACGGCGTACGCGGCGGTCACGTCGATCGCGGTGATCGGCCTCTACATCGCCTACGTGCTGCCCACGCTGCTGCGGCTGCTGCAGGGCGAGCGGTTCGAACGCGGACCGTGGCACCTCGGCAAGTGGAGCAAGCCCATCGGCGTCGTGGCGGTGGCCTGGGTCGTCTTCATCACGGTGTTGTTCATGCTGCCGCAGGCGAGCCCCGTGACGGCGAAGACGTTCAACTACACGCCGATCGCGGTGCTGGTGGTGCTCGGGTTCGCGGGCGTCTGGTGGCTCGTCTCCGCACGGAAGTGGTTCAAGGGACCCAAGGTCCAGGGATCGGCGGAGGAACTGGCGGCGATCGAACGGGAGCTGGACTCGATCTGACGACTCGTGCCGGGCGCTCTGTCGTGGAGCGCCCGGCACAGCGCTCAGAGCTTGCGGGCGAACAGATCCAGCAGCGCCACCCAGTGGCGTTCCGAGGCCTCCTCGCCGTACATCGACGTGTCGGCCTGGGTGAAGCCGTGCATGGCACCCTCGTACGTCTCGCTCCGGTGCGGCACTCCCGCCGCGGTGAGAGCCTTGTCCAGCCTGTCGATCTGCTCGGCCGAGTTGGTCGGGTCGTTGTCCGCGTGCCCGAAGTAGAGCTCCGCCGTGATGCGGTCGGCGAGCAGGTGCGGGCTGTCCGGCGCGTCGGTCGCGAGGTACGCGCCGTGGAACCCGGCCGCCGCGGCGACCCGGTCCGGGTAGGTGCCGGCGGTCCGCAGCGCGAGTCCGGCCCCCATGCAGTACCCGGTGAGGCCGGCGGGACCGTCGGTGGTGAGCGGCGAGGCGGCCAGCCAGTCCAGGTAGACGGCGGCGTCGCGCATGGCCAGCTCGGGCGTCAGCGCCTGCATGGCCGGGCGGATGGCCTCGAACATCCCCGGACGCGCGAACGGATCGATGAAGTCGGGCAGTTCGACCAACGGCGCGCGGCCCGCGCGGTAGAGGACGTTGGGCACCAGGACCACGTACCCGGCCGCCGCGAGCCGGTCGGCCATGGACCGCAGGTGCGGCCGCAGGCCGAACGCGTCCATGTAGAGCAGCACGCCGGGGTGCGGACCCGAGTCGGCGGGATGGGTCAGGTAGGCGTCGGCGGTTCCGTCCGGCATGGGGATGTCGAGGGACGATCCGTGCACAGCAGTGGTCATCGAAAGCCTCTGATCAGGGACTGGGGACTCAAACTGATACCGAGTGTCACGTTAGCCATCGAGTAGCACTTGTGCAAACAAGGTTTATGATCGGCGGGTGTCACCAGGACGAACGAACACGAGGGACATCGCCCGCGCCGCCGTGCGGGCCGAGCTGGCTCTGGTGGCCTTCGACCTGTTCCGCCGCAAGGGCTTCGACAAGGTGACGATCGACGACGTCGCCGAGGCGGCCGGTGTCTCACGCAGCACCTTCCTGCGCTACTTCGGCACCAAGGAGGACGCCGTCCTCAGCGCGTTCGAGAGCAAGAGCGAACGCGTCGCCGCCGCCCTGCGCGCCCGCCCCGCCGACGAGGACGACTGGACCGCGCTGCGCCACGCCATGGACCACGCCATCGCGTCCTACGCCGACGCCCCGGACGAGGCCCTCGCCGTCGCCCGGCTGGTCCGCGGCACCCCGGCCCTGCGCGCCCGCCAGCTGGAGAAGATGCACGCCTGGCGTCCTGCCCTCGCCCAAGCGCTCGCCGAACGCGCGGGCACCGGCACCCCGTCCGTCGCCCACTGGGTCCGCGCGTCGGCCGCGCTGGACTGCTTCAGCGTCGGTGTCGACCACTGGGTCGACTCCGACGGCGGCCTCGACCTCATCGAGCTCCTCGACGAGGCCTTCGCCGCCCTCGCACCGCGCTGAGGCCGCGATCGAGCCGGTCGTGGCAGGATCGACCGTTGTGAGTGACATTCAACGTGTGGGAGTCGTCGGTTCCGGGCTCATGGGCTCCGGAATCGCCGAGGTGAGCGCCCGTGCCGGCCTCGACGTCATCGTCGCCGAGGTCAACGCGAGCGCGGCCGAGGCAGCGCAGGGGCGGATCGCCTCGTCGCTCGCCAGGGGCGTGAAGGCGGGCAAACTCAGTGAAGCCGACCGGGATGCCGCTCTGGGCCGCATCCGGTTCACGACCGACATCGGCGAGTTCGCCGACCGGCAGTTCGTGGTCGAGGCCGTCGCCGAGAACGAGCAGATCAAGACCGAGGTCTTCGCCACGCTCGACAAGGTCGTGAAGGACGAGGACGCCATCTTCGCGTCCAACACGTCGTCCATCCCGATCATGAAGCTGGGCATGGCCACCGGCCGCCCCGAGCAGGTCATCGGCGTGCACTTCTTCAACCCGGTGCCCGTGCTGAAGCTCGTCGAGATCGTGCCGTCCCTGCTGACCGGCGCCACCACCCAGGTCCGCGCCGAGGCGTTCGTGCGCGGTGTGCTGGGCAAGGAGGTCATCCGCTCGCAGGACCGCGCGGGCTTCGTGGTCAACGCGCTGCTGATCCCGTACCTGCTCTCCGCGATCCGCATGCTGGAGTCCGGTTTCGCCTCCGCCGACGACATCGACAACGGCATGGTGCTCGGCTGCGCCCACCCGATGGGCCCGCTGCGCCTCACCGACCTGATCGGCCTCGACACCACGAAGGCCATCGCCGAGTCGATGTACGACGAGTTCAAGGAGCCGCTGTACTCGCCGCCGCCGTTGCTGCTGCGCATGGTGGACGCGGGCCTGCTCGGCAAGAAGTCGGGCCGCGGTTTCCACAACTACGCCAAGTGAACTGACCTGAAGCGCGCCCGCCCGGTGCGGACGCGCTTCAGGTTGCTGGGGGCATGGCAATGCAGCTGCGGAGGATGACGGCGGCCGGGTACCGGTCCGCGGCCGAGCACCGCGAGGCCGAGTCGGTGCGCGTGCTCAGCAGGGTGATGCCGGAAGAAGTCGCGTGGGAACGCGATCGGAGCGGCGCCTCGAGGTTTCTGCCTGACGGCCTCGACACGGCCGGTCATCATCTGCTGACCGCCGAGGAGGAGTCCGCCGAGGCAGTGGGCACCGTCCGGGTAGGCCCGGATCCGGGTCAGGCGTCGGGCTCCGCCTGGCGGTACGACATCAACGCCCTTCCCGCACACCGGCGTCGCGGCTACGGATCCGCCATCCTCGCGGCTGTCGAGGCACTCATCGCCCGCGAGGGCAAGACGGCGCTGGGACTGAACGTCGTCGGGGACGACGCCATGCGGAAGAGGATCTAGCGGGTGGACCTGACCAAGGGCGAGCTGGTCGACTTCGAGGGCGCCGGGATCTCGGCGGCGGTGATCCGGGACCTGCTGGTGAACGCCGACGATCTCGACCCGCGCGGCCTGCGTGTGCGCAACGCGCGCATCGAAGGCCAGCTCGACCTGCGCGACGTGGTGGCCAAACGGCCGTTGGTGTTGCTGGACTGCACGGCGGACGCACCGGTGTTGCTCGACCGCGCACACCTCTCCGCTCTCGACCTGTCCGGTCTCGTCGCGCCCGCGGTGATCGCGCCGTGGCTGCGGCTCGACCACTACCTCTACCTGGTCGGAGCCAGGCTCGACGGAGGCGAGGAGAACTACGCCCTCGACCTGGCCGAAGCGTCCGTGGGCGGCCACGTGAACCTGAGTGGCGCGAACCTGCTCAGCCAGACCGGGTGTGCGCTGCACG
Source organism: Lentzea nigeriaca (assembly GCF_016907955.1). Lineage (GTDB taxonomy): Bacteria > Actinomycetota > Actinomycetes > Mycobacteriales > Pseudonocardiaceae > Lentzea > Lentzea nigeriaca. The sequence goes on from NZ_JAFBCX010000011.1 coordinate 168,751, forward strand.
CCGGCAAGCTGCGCACCGGCAGCGACCTGTACCTCAACGACGTCCGCACGTCCGCGACGGTCGAGCTCGTCGGCGCCCGCATCGGGGGCAACCTCGACTGCACCGGTGCCGAGCTGGCCGCCGACGACGGTGCCCTGCAGGGCATGGACCTGCAGGTCGACGGAAACATCCTGCTCGAAGGCGGGTTCCACGCCACCTCGGAGCGTTACATCGCCGTGCGCATCCGGGGATCGCGCATCGGTGGTCAGTTGGTCCTGCGCAACGGCAAGGTGGCCGCCCCCAGGGCGGCGTTGGACGTCAAACAGGTGAGGGTGGGCATGGAGTTGTTCCTGTCCGCCGATTTCGCCGACGGCCGAGTGGAGCTGGACGGGCTCACCTACGCGGGCTTACCGCGTGACTCGGGCCTCGACGAGTGGCTCGACCTGCTCGCGAACAAGACGCCGCAGTACGCGACCCAGCCGTACGCCCAGCTCGCCGCCGCGCACCAGGCGGCCGGCCACGAACGCGACGTCCGGCGCATCCGCGTCGCCCAGCACCGCGACCTGCTGCGCCGAGGCCGACTGACCCGCTGGGGCCGGGTGTGGCACCGGATCACCGGCGCCACCGTCGGCTACGGCTACCGGCCCGCGACCGCGTTGCTGTGGCTGCTCGGCACCCTGGCGGTGTCGGCGGCCGTGGTGCTCGGGTCGGGCGCGGTCCGCTGCTCCACGGTGGAGCAGATCGGCTACGCGCTGAACGCCGCCGCGCCGCTGGTGAAGACCGATGCCGTGCAGAAGTGCCAGGTCGCGACGACCACGTCGGCAGGTCAGCTGGTGGTCGTGGCGATGTGGATCCTGCAGCTGCTGGCCTGGGCGTTCGCGACGTTGTTCGTCGCGGGGTTCACCGGCCTCGTCCGCAAGAACCCTTGAGCTCAGCGGCTCGCCGCACCTGGTCGGCGAGCGCGGCGACGTCCACCGGCCCGGTGGTGTCGACCTCCAGCAACGGCCCGACCCCCAACGGCCGCACCGGTTCTCCCCACAGCTCGGCCTCGTCGCGCTCGAAGTCCAGATGGCCGGCGTGGCGCCCGGCAGCTCTGGCGTAGTACCGCGACCGCGCCACCTCCACCGGTACGACGCACCGCAGTTCCACAACGGGACCGGGCAACGCCGCCACGAGCGGCCGGGTGTAGTCGAACCACGTGCTGTCCAGCACCGCGCCCGGACAGCGAGCCGCGATCCGCAGCACGGCGAGAACCGCCGCCCGCCCGAGTCGCCGCGACTCGGTCACCGTGGCGGGCAGGCCGAGCTCGTCGGCCAGCGCTTCCTTGACGTCGTCCTTGGCCAGCACCGGCAACCCGAGGCACCCGCCGAGCGCAGTGGCCAGGGTGGTCTTGCCCGCCCCCGGCCACCCGCCCACCAGAACGAACACCTAGACAGCGGCCTCGAGCCGGTTCATCGAGTGCTGGATCAGCCCGACCAGCACCGACTTGGACGACTCCCGGTCGCGCGCATCGCACAGCACCACGGGAATCCCGTCGTCGAGGTCGAGGGCGTGCCGCACCTCGTCCACCGTGTACAGCTGCGCGCCGTCGAAGCAGTTCACCGCGACGACGAACGGGATCCCGCGGTGCTCGAAGAAGTCGATCGAAGGGAACGACGAGTCGAGCCGACGCGTGTCGACCAGCACGACCGCCCCGATCGCACCCGTGGCCAGCTCGTCCCACATGAACCAGAACCGGTTCTGGCCCGGCGTGCCGAACAGGTACAGCACCACCTTGGTGTTGATGGTGATGCGCCCGAAGTCCAGCGCCACCGTGGTGGTGTCCTTGCCCTCGATGCCCGCCAGGTCGTCGACGTGCACACCGGCCTCGGTGAGCAGCTCCTCGGTCTTCAACGGCGGGATCTCGGACACCGACCCGACCATCGTGGTCTTGCCGGTGCCGAACCCGCCCGCGATGACGATCTTGACCGCTGTCGGAACGGTCAGCCGGCCATCAGATCCCACGAACACCATCCAGTACGGCCTGCAGGAGATCCCTGTCGGGAATCTGGGGGGAGGAGTTCTGCACGATCACGTCACCGCGCTCGATGAGGTCCGACAGCAGGACCTTCACCACGACGAGCGGCACGTCGAGGTAGGCGGCGACCTCGGCTACCGAGAGGGGGCGTGCGCACAGGGCCATGATCTCGCGATGTTCGACCGTCAGCGACGTCTGGTCGGACGCAAACGAGGAGGCGCGGACCTGGGTCACCAGGTGCAGATCAGGCGCGTTCGGCCGGGTGCGGCCGCGCACCATGGCGTAGGGCCGCACCAGCGGCCCCGCGGCCTCGTCGTACCACCAGTCCTCCCGCGCGGTCATCAGCGCGACTCACGCGCCGACGGGACTGTCGCGGTCTCTGCGCGCGGTGCCGACGAGAGGTATGTGCCCACTCGCTTGACCAGCATGTTCATCTCGTACGCGATCATGCCCATGTCGGCGTCCTCTTCACCCAGAACGGCGAGGCACGCGCCGTGGCCGGCCGCCGTCACGAACAGGTAAGCGTGCTCCATCTCGACGATGGTCTGCCGCACCGCACCGCCGCCGAAGTGCCGGCCGGTGCCGCGGGCGAGCGACTGGAACGCCGACGCCATCGCGGACAGGTGCTCCGAGTCGTCGCGGGACAGCCCGGCCGAGCGGCCGAGCAGGAGTCCGTCCGCCGACAGCACGACCGCGTGACGGGCGCCGACCACGCGCTGGATGAGGTCCTCCAGCAACCAGTTCAGTTCACCGTGCTGGCTGGTGTTGTCCTTCATGACGAGGGGGCTCCTTCTGATCTCCAGTCGTCGGTCAAGCGGGCGTCACGGGTGCCGCGCTGGAACGCGGCGAGCCCGTCACGGGTCCGCTCCGCCGACCTTTCGCCGGTCACCGGTTCGGCGTGTGGCAACTCCCCCGGCTGGATGAGCTGCGGCGCGAGGTTCTGCCGCTTCTTCCTGCGAGGAAGCGCCGGCTTCCCGTCCTGCGGGGCTACCACGGGGTTCTCTTCGTCCACGGATGCATCAGTTGCGGAAACGGCTGGGACAGCTCCGGCGTTCAGCGCCGCCCGCACCTCGGGCGCGAGCGTCACGGGGAAGCTCGGGTGTTCCTCGAGGTGGCCGTGGCGCTGGTCGTGGAACGACCGCACCGGCATCTGCGTGGTCTCGGTGATGTCGCCTGCGGCGCTGTGCGGGGCGACGATGTTCGGCGGCAGCACGCACAGCGCGACCGTGCCGCCGTAGGGCGAGTCGCGCAGCTCCACCTTGATGCCCCGCCGCGCGGCGAGCCGGGCGACGACGAACAGTCCCAGCCGGGACTCGCCCCGGAACGCCATCGTCTCGAAGTCCGGCGGGTTGGAGAGCTTCGCGTTGGCCTGGAGGCGTTCCTCCTGCGTCATGCCGAGCCCGTGGTCCTCGATCTCGATCACGATGCCGTGCGGCACGGCGCTCGAGTGGACGATGACCTCGGACCGCGGCGACGAGAACGCCGTCGCGTTGTCGACGAGCTCCGCGAGCAGGTGGATGGTGTCGGCGACGGCGACACCGACGAGCGCGCGGTCCGGCACCGGGTTGACCCTGACCCGGACGTACTGCTCGGTCTCGGCGACGGCGGCGCGGATGACGTCGCTCAGCCGCACCGGCTTGCGCCACTGCCTGCCCGGCTGCTCACCGGCGAGGATGATCAGGTTCTCGGCGTTGCGGCGGGCGCGCGTCGCCAGGTGGTCGAGCTGGAAGAGCGAGTCGAGCTGCTCGGGGTTCTCCTCCTCGCGTTCCAGCTTGTCGAGGATCTTGAGCTGGCGGTGCACGAGCCCCTGGTTGCGGTGCGCGATGTCGAGGAAGACGCGGTTCACGCCCTCGCGGGCCTGTGTCTCCTTCACCGCGGCCGCGACGGCCGTGTACTGGGCGGTGTTGAACGCGTCGGCCACCTGGCCGATCTCGTCGTTGCCGTAGTCGAGCGGCGGCATGTCGCGGTGGACGTCGACCTGCTCGCCGCCGCGCAGCCGCGCCACGATGTGCGGCAGCCGTTCCTGCGCGAGCCGCAGCGTGTCCTCCCGCAGCGACGCGAGCCGCGTCACCAGCGCCCGGCTGACCAGGCGGTTCGAGATACGCAGCGCGAGCACGATGCCGACGACGACCGCGAGCAACGCGATCAGGCTGCCGACCAGGACGGCCGTGAGCCTGCTGTTGGCCTGGTCGAGGCCGAGGTCGGCGGCGTCCTCCGCCTGTCTGGCCGCGATCTGCACGAGCTTCTCGTGCACCGGACCGGCGGCCGCTCGCCACTGCCCGTCGGTGACACCGGTGTCGCCGTTGATGATCCGGCCCTCGAGGTCGAGCAGCGTCCGGTACTCAGGACTGGTCCGCAGCGAGTCGTACTGACTGCGCGGCTGCTGCAACGCGAACGGGATCGTGGTGTCGACGCTCGAGTGGTAGGCACCGACGAGCCGGACGAACTCGGTGCGTTCCGCCGGGGTGAACTTGCCGTTGAGCAGCCCGCGCGAGCCGACGGTGGCGGCGCGGGACATCCAGTCGGCCGCCTGGAAGATCGTCACGGCCTGGATGTCGGCCTGACCGGCCTCCGCGTCCGGTACGAGCCGGGCCTGATGGCCGAAGAGCGACACACCGGCGTCCATGAGGCCGTTGTAGTAGTCGTAGACCGCCTGTGGGTTCGCGGTGCCGGTCTTGACCTGCGCGCGTTGCTGCGGCAGCTCGTCGAGCATCGAGTTCAGCGCGTTGATCCGGTCGACGACGTCCTGCGGGGAGTTGCCGGAGAGGTCGGCGAGGACCTCCTTCATCCGGCGCAGCGACTCGTCGGTCTGCGCCTGCTGCCGGGTGAGCGTCGTGGCGTCGACGCCGGGTGCCCTGCTCAGCAGAACGAGGCTCAGCTGCCGTTCCTTCTGCAGTCCTGCGAAGGCGTCCGCCGAGGGGGTCGCGGCTTCGCGCACGTTCGACGCGATCGACCGCATGGAGAAACCGTCGAAAACGGTGTAAGAGGAGAAAACAGCCCACATGACGAGCAAGACAACGCTTGGTACAACGACTACGCCCGCCAACCGGGACCGAATGGTCCGGTAGTTGGTCGGTGTGTAACCGCTCTTCTCGTTCACAGCGCTCTCACGGTCTCCTGTGTCCCACGGCTAGCGCTGCGGGTAACCGAGTCACTCCTTCGGCTGCAATAAGGTAACAAGTAGAGATCATCGTTACCCAATGACAGCGATCACACGCACTACGCGGTGGCAGGCTACCCAGTCGAGTGAGCGGTGCAACACCCCGGTCCGGGGGTTCTTGGTGTGCAGGAACCCCCGGACGGGCTAGTTCGCGGGCCTGTTCTACGGGCGTTCGACAGCGACGACGTTGTAGGGCGTCTCCGGCGTCGGCGGCGTGTTGAAGCGGGCATTCGGCAGGTAGAGACGCTTGCCGAACGCGGCCACCGTCGTGGGAACGTCGAACCGGATGTCCGTGCGTTCCGCGGCTAGTGAGGCTCCCTCACGACTGAGCGTGTAGCGCGCGACTTTGTTCAGTCTGTTTTGCACCACGTACAACTGCCGTCCCTCACGCAACAGCCCGTCGCCATTCGTGAGTGTTTGACCGCTCAAATTGATGGTGATCGATTTGCCGCTCGCCGGATCGATCCGGAACAGCATGCCGGTGTTGCTCTGCACGGCGATCAACTCGCCGCCAGGCCCGGTGACGATACCGTTGAGGTTGACCGCGCCGGGAGTGATCACGAGATCGCCGGTGAGTTGCAGAGTGCGGTGCGGTTTCAGGCTGAGCGGCACCTCGTAAAGCACCGCCTTGCGCGAGTCGGTGAACCACGCCGACCTGTCCGTCAACACGACATCGTTGACGAACGTGTCCGTGGTCGCGAACTGGAACTTGGCCAGCAACGCGCCAGTACGGATGTCGTAGACGCGTGCGTCGCCACCGGTGCCACCGGCCACCCACAGCCGGTGCTCGCGGTCGACCTTCATGCCGAGCGACGGCGTGCCGGGTCCCTTCGCCAGCACCGCGCCCTTGCCGGTGCGGAGGTCCGCCGCGTAGATCGACCCGTCGGCCCGCGACCCGAAGTAGGCCGTGGTGCCGCTGATCGCGATGCCTTCCGGTTGCCACCTGTTCGGCAGGGAGAACTCGGTGGGGAACTGCTGTGCCGAACCAAGCAGGGACGCGTCTGCGGTGGCCGGCGCAGCCGCGGTGAGCGTGACGCCCAGGACCGCCGCGAGCAGGACACCGAATCTGCGGTACATGCCGTCTCCAATCGGATTGGGGTGCGTCCCCGATCCTTCCGTCCGAGGCGGGCGAACAGGAGTTTTCTCAGGAAGCCGACATCTGCACTGCTCAGAAGTTCGACGTGATCGCCGCGACGAGATCGTCGGCGATCGTCCCGGGGTCCTTGGCCTCGTACGCGCCGGCCGCGGTCGCCTCGGCGATCTTCTTCAGCTCGTCGCGTCCCCTGGCGTCCTCGTCGGAGGCGAAACCATAGGCGATCGTGAAGACCCTGACCGGTTCCGCACCCGCCGTGACCTTGATGCGGTCGAGCAACTGGTCGAGGTTCAGTCCGGTGCTCTTGTCGTTGCGGCCGTCGGTGAGCAGCACGACGGCGTTGATGGCCTTCCTGTCGATCTGCTGCCGCATGACGGCGACGGCCTGGTCGACCGTGTCGAACAACCCGGTCCCGCCTTCGGCCGGCAACGCCCTGATCTTGTCCGCGATCTCCTGGCGCTTGACCTCGTTCAGCGGGCTGATCGCCGACAGCTCGCAGTGGTCGCCGCGACAGCCGGGGCCCGTTCCGGCGGAACCCGCGGTGGAGAAGTTCCACAGGCCCAGCCGGTCGGAGTCGGTGAAGCCGCTGACGATCTCGCCGCGGTACTTCTGGATCAGCTCGATCTTGGACGGGCAGAACTGGGTGGCCGGGTCGCGCTGCCTCACCTCGAGCTCACAGCTCTGCTTCTGGACCTCGGTGGCGGTCACACCGAACTTCATCGAGCCGGACGTGTCGACGACGAACAGGACGTTCGCCGGTTTGCGCACGGCACTCCACGCGGTCAGCACCTTGTCCAGCGTGCGCGCGGACGGCTTCGGCAGCTCCTTGACCCCGAAACCGGGCGAGACGCCGTTGCCGTCGTCGGCGAGCTCGCCCGACGCGTGCGAGGGATCGCGGAAACCGAGCTCCCCGAACCGCTTCTGCGCCTGCGGGGACCGCAGGTACCGGAGGAAGTCCGCGCTCACCTCCCGCTTCGCCTTCGTCATGTCCGGCCAGGTGAGCTCGATGTACGGGTGGTCGTGGAAGATCGTCCCCTCTTTCGGGTACATCGCGACCAGCTTGGTGGCGGGCTCCGCCTCCTTCGGGTCCTCAGTGGACAGTGCGCCGCTCGGGTAACCGGCGTTGTAGGCCAGCATGGAGCTCTCGTCGATGGTGAGCGCCGAGATGTAGGAGAGCACCTGTCCCCTGCGTTCCGCGGTACGCAGGTTGCGCATGAAGTGCAGGCTCGTCTCGCCGTAGTGCACGATCGACTGCTCGATGTCCTGGACGAACTTGCGCGCGGCCGGGTCGTCGACGTCGCTGTCCTTGAGCGGTCCACTCGCGTCGGTGTTGGCTCGGAACGCGTGGAAAGCACCGATGGTCGCGTTGAGGCCCGACGTCGAGTAGTTGGGGTTCGTCTTGCCGAGCCGGAAAGGTCCCCAGTCCTTCTGGTACCGGCCCCAGCCCTGTGCGTCGGTGGCGAGGTCCGCGAGCGTCCGCCAGCTGACCTCCTTCGTGCTCGGCCAGCCGAGCACCTCCGCCATGGGCTTCGGCATGGCGATCACCACCGGAGTCGTGACGACCGGCCCGCGGGTCTCCGTCGGCAACGCCCCGATGGCGTTCGTGTTGCCCGCTGCGCGGTCACGGGCGATGTCCAGCCACTCGCTGGAAGCCGGCGACCAGACGTCGGGACGCGGACCGTCCGACTCCGTCCACCCGCGCGCCAGCGTGTTCGCGGCGGAGCCGGAGTTCAGCTCGGTGATCAGGAGGCGGGTGCAGTGCCCGTCGGCGGAGCGCGTGCCGTAGTCGGCGGCCATCTCCTTGAACAGCTCGCTCTTGTCAGCGGACACACCGACGTTCAGGGTCGTGTCCGGCGTCGTCGCGCACGTGGGCAACGTCGCCGCCGCGCCGCCACCCGACGGCCAGGAGAAGATCGGCACGACGACGAACACGAGCAAGGCGATGACCGTCGCGAGCGCGGTCCACCGGGTCCTGGCCTGACGCCAGAACGGAACCGCGGAGGAGACCTCCTGCTGCTGCGCGGCCCTGCGCCGCGCAGCCTGCTCGCGCACCCATTCCGGTGCGGAGCCGGTGAACGGCTTGCACACGTCGATGATCTCGGTGAGCGACGGGCGCTGTGCCGGGTCCTTGTCGAGACACCTGCGGATCAGCCCGGTCAGCGCGCTGTCCCAGCCCGCGAGCCCGCTCAGGTCCGGTTCGTCGACGAGAATCCGGCGCCTGGTGTTGTCGTCGTTGCCGAACGGCGGCGCGCCCGTCCCCGCGTACACCAGCAGAGCGCCCAACGAGAACACGTCGCTCGCCGCGGTGATCTCCTCGGTGCCACGGGCCTGTTCCGGCGACATGAACGCGACTGTCCCGATGGCATCGTGCCGGGTGAGGTCGAGATCTTCGGAGTTCTTCGCGATGCCGAGGTCGATGATCCACAGGTCGTCGACGCCCAGCAGCACGTTCGCGGGCTTCAGGTCGCGGTGCACCAGCCCCTTGTCGTGGACGAGCCGCAGCTTCGCCGCGATCACGCGCGCCAGCCACGCCACCGCCGCCGGACGCCACGGGCTGGCTTGGGAGACCAGCTCCTGCAACGTCTCGCTGGGCAGGTACTCCGTGGCGAACCACGGCTGTTCCGCGTCGGCGTTGGCGTCGAGCAGCGTCGGGAACTCGCCGGCCGCCGCCTTGCCGACCTCGTCGACGGACCGGATCTCCCGCCGGAACCGTTCGCGGCTGACCGGATTGCGGGCGAGCCCGGCCCCCATCACCTTGACGGCCACGAGCCGGCTCTGCCGCCGGTCGACACCGAGGTAGACGATGCCCGTGGCACCGGGGCCCAACCGTCCGAGCAGGGTGTACTCGCCGATCTTTCGCGGGTCGTGGCGATGCAGCGGTTCGATGTTCAGCTCGTCGAGGAGTCTTATCGGATCGATGCCGGGCCGCGGCAACACGAACCAGAGACTGGTCACGGCGACGAGCGCGCTGATGACACTGCCGAGCTTGTCCGCGCGGTCGAGCCCCTGCACGACGAGGAAGACGACCAATGACACCGCGGCCGCGGCGAGCGCGACACCAGCCACGATCCGGCGCTTCTGCAACTCGAGGCTCCCCCTGCTCGTCGACCCGTTCGTTTCATCATCGACCAAGGGACGTCCCCGGTTACGGGTTTCGCAGCATCCGAACGCGCAGAGCCACCTCCTACAGCTCGGCGGCGGCCTCCGCGATCAGCTCCAACGACTCCCCGGTGCCGAGAGCGATCCGCCGCAGTTCCGCGAACCGCTGCGCACACAGCTCCGTCAACCCGGGCTCCTCCACGTACTCCCCCTTCATGAACGTCTCCAGATACACCACGTCGTTGTGCTGCCGATGCGGAAAACTCAGCAACGTGAACGGCGACCCCATCGCCGGATACGCCCCGGCACCCCGCGGCACCACCTGCACGCTCACCGTCGGATGCTCACTGACCTCCATCAGATGCAACAACTGAGCCTTCATCACCCGCGGTCCACCCACCACCTGCCGCAGCACCGCCTCCGGAAACACCGCCTGCACCACCAGCGGATCCCTGCCCTCCAGCCGCGTCGACCACGCCTCCCGCGCCATCGCCAGCCGCGCCGAACGCACCGGATCATCCGACTGCAGCACCGCCTGCGTGTACCCGGACAGCTGGAACACCGCCGGCACCAGATCCGTCGTGAACACCCGCAGCAACGTCGACTCGAACACCAGATTCGCGAAGTCCGCCGCCGGATCGAAGTCCACCGAACGCTTGAACGCGCGCGCACGAACTCGTTCCGCGTACTGCGCGCGCGCCACCACGGCCTGCCATTCCGCCGTAGGCACCTTGTAGACATAACCGAGCGCCATGATGTCCACGGCCGCCGACGGCTGCACCGCGTTCTCCATCATGGACAGCTTGGCGCTGCTGAAACCCACGCGCTGACCCGCCTCGGTGAGACTCAGCTCCCGCTCGTTGCGCCACCCGGCCAGCTGCCGCCCGATGGCGCGTTCGAGCGTCGTGGCCCGGAAATCCTTCGGCATGACGCGAAGGATATGACCAATTCGGATTACCGAATGGGACCACCCGCTGTGGACAACCCTTTAACGCCAACTTCTCCCGTTTATCAGGCGCCTATGGCGTTAAACACGCTAATTGCATTGTTAGCGTTTCGTGCGCGCATGGGCACGCACGAGCTCATGGAACCCGAAGGAGTCGCCCACCTCGGTCAGCAACGACTTCTCGACCAGGTCGTCCAGCGCGTCCTCGACGTCGCACTCGTGCTCGCCCGCGATCGCGGCCGCCGCCTGCACGTCGAACGGGGCGGGCTGCCACGCGCACAACCGGTAGAGCCGCGCCTGTCGTTCCGGTAGCTCCACATAGGACAGATCGAGGAGTTGCCGGATGCGTCCGTCGTCGGTGAGCGGCTCGACGCCGATCTCCTGCGCCTGCTTGAGGTTCAGCCTCTCGCGACTGGTCACGACGACCGTGCCGGACACGGGCAGCAGCGGCGTCACCTGCTCGGCCGAGCCCGCGTTGTCCAGCAACAGGGTGAACTGCCTGCGCGTGACGAGACTGCGGAACACCGCGGCTCTCTCGTCGGCGGCCACGTCGCTCAGCCCGAACGCCGTCAGCAGATCCCCCACCGGCTCGCGCACGGCCAGGTCGACGTAGAGCCCACATCCCCTGTCCTGCAACCACTTCAGCGCCAGTGCGGTCTTCCCCACCCCGCCGGGCCCGCTCAGCACCGTCACCCCGCCGGCCCTGATGCGCGCCAGTTCCTCCTGCCTGCCGACGAAATGCCGCGGCGGTGCCGGCAGCCGGAACTGCGGCGGAACCCCGCCACATCCCCGGAAACGAACAGCCCCTGTGGTGCCGGTCAAAACATCACTCATACCCGTACCTCCCCAACATGTTGAAGTTACGGGCTTTCCTCTTCTTACGTCAGACGGCCATAGAGTGATCGCACGCGAGTGCGGCACCCGTGTTGGACGTGGCGGTCTTCACCTGGCGCCCGTTGATGATGATCTTGCACGTGAGCTCGCCGTGCACGCCCTCGAGCCTGATCACGACCCGCCCCTTGCGCGCCCCCATGCGTTCGAACGGCATGTCCGGGTTGCGCAGGGTTCGTTCCTCCTCACCTGGAAACGAGTAGGTCAGGCGGTCCGTCGTGCCCGTTCCCTCCACCACCACGCGGATGTCGGGCGCTGTCGCGCAACCGGTGCTCCCGGCGAGCAACAGGCCCACGAGTAAGGCGGCGGTCTTCATGGCCGAAACGGTAGGAAACCGAGAGGTGCGCGTGCATCAGCCTGAAGGCTCAAGCGCTATCAGCCATCAGACTGACAACCCGAGATTCCGCAAACACTCTTCCAGCCGCATCCGTTCGATATCGCGGTCCACGCCTTCCGGCACCGTGCCGAGCCGGTGCGGGACGTCCAACGCCGAACAGGCCTGCATCAGCAGCTCGTCGTACGCCTGACGAGCCCCGATCCGTTTGATGGCCGGCGTCCCCGGCTGGAAGCACGACAACACGCGGCGGACGCGACGAAGGTCGGCCGCGATGCATTCGATCGGCTGGTGCTCGGACACGAGAGCCGGGCGGCGCAGCTTGCGCAGGGCGCGCGGCACGTTGACCACCGCCCAGAACAACGCACTGGGCGCTACCGCGGCGATGGCGAACAAAACCACGTTGCCCGCAACGGATTGGGGCATGCGTCCACGTTACCCCGCCTGCAGCGCCAGGAAGAGGTCCACACGCGCCTCGAACTCGGCGAGGTCGACGCCGAGCAGTTCCTCCACGCGCCCCACCCGGTACCGCAACGTGTTCACGTGGACGTGCAGCTTGGCCGCGGCGGCGGTCCAGGAACCGGAGCAGTCCAGGAACACCTTCAGCGTCCCGGTGAGATCCGACCCGTGCTCGGCGTCGTAGTCCAGCACCGGTCCCAGCAGCCTCCGCCGCAACGACGAACGCAGCTCCTCCGGCACGCCCGCGAGCAGCAGCTGGTGCAGCGCGATCTCCTCGCCCGCCACCACACACGTGCGGCCGCTGCGTCGTTCGCCGAGCCTGCGCGCGTGCGTGGCTTCCTCCGCGGCGCCACGCAACCCGCGCGACTCGACCGGCGAGCTGATCCCGACCAGCACCCGCGACGACCCGAGGCCCGGTTCCATCACGCGCATCGCCTCGCGGACGTCGTCCGGCACCGAGTCGCCGGCCCTGGCGACGGCGTAGACCGTGTCGCCGACGGGTGTGACGAGCGCCTGCGGCACGACCTCCTCCAGCACCGCGGCCGCGAGGTCGGTCCGCTGGTCGGACGTCACGGCGCTGATCACCCGCAGCCGGGTGTTCTCCAGCCCGGCCGCCGCCAGCCTCGACTCGACGTCGGCGGAGCCGCTCAGCACCGCGGCGACCAGCGGCCCGGCGGTCCGGTTCTCGATCTGCCTGCCCTGCGCCTGACGGAGGCGTTCCAGCGCGACCAGCGAGGCGAGCTCGGCAGCGGCCTCTTGCTGGGGTTCCCCGCCCACGACGAGGATCCAGCTGGTGAGCCGGGTGCCACCACGTTCGGAGACGGGCACGAGCGTCAGGCCCCTGACGGTCTTCGGCAGCCGATCGGCCTGCAGGAACTCCTTCACCAGCGACACGCGCTCCGGCAGCTCGCCACCGGCCACGACCCGGCCGGTCGTGGAGAGCACCCAGCACGGCGCGTTCAGCTCGTTGCCGCCCGCCAGGAGCAACGCCGGCAGCCCGGAACCCTCCGCCACGACACCCAGCAGGCGACGGTGCCTGGACAGGCCGACCAGCTCCATCGACACGCGCTCGGTGATGGTCGCGAAGGACAGGTCGATCGGCACCTCCAGCAGCGGCACGTGGTGGCGTTCGCAGGCGGCGACCAGGTCGACGGGCAGCGCGCGGTTCTCGGTCTCGGACGCGGCCAGGCCGGCGACGCGTGCCGACGCCAGGGAGCGGACGAACGTCTCGGAGTCCTGCGGGCCGTGGTGCCAGAGCAGGCCGGACAGCACGAGCTCCCCGCCGGACAGGTACCGGCTGGGGTCGGGCAGCTCCGTTCCGTACACGCGGGTGACCATGCGGTCGAGATGATCCTCACCGGTGTGCAGGCTCAGGCGCAGTTCCGGCATCTGCAGCAACGTCCGCAGCAACATGGGAGGTCACTTTCGTCCGTTCGTCGCCGAAAAGGGTGACATTTGTAGGAAAGCACAAATTCGTTACGTGTAGGACCCTGCTGATTCATGTGTCCCGGCCGTAGAGGTGCGGACCTGTAGCTATGTGTACTGGCTCACAACCAGATGGGAGGGCGAGTGACGATCTCCACGCACGTGCTGGACGCGGCGCGCGGCAGGCCGTTCGCGGGCATCAGCGTGTCGCTGCAGCGCCGCGACGGGACCGAGGTGAGTTCCGCCGAGACGAACGCCGACGGACGGATCACCGGATGGGGTGATGGCCTGCCGGCGGGCGTCTACCGGCTGGTCTTCGACACCTCCGAGGCAGCGCCCTTCTTCCCCGAGGTCGTGCTCACGTTCGACTACTCCGATCCGGCACAGCACTACCACGTGCCGTTGCTGCTGTCGCCGTTCGCCTACTCCACCTACCGAGGTAGCTGACGATGGACTTCCTTCGACCGGAAACGCTTGCGGAGGCGTTGGAGCTGAAGGCCGCCCGGCCGGACGCCGTGCCGATCGCCGGTGGCACGGACGTCATGGTGGAGCTGAACTTCGACCACCGCCGCCCCGCCGCGCTGCTCGACCTCACCCGCATTCCCGAGCTCCGCGAGTGGTCCGACGGGCTGCGGATCGGGTCGGGCGTGCCGTACGTGCGGATCATCGACGAGCTGGGCGCACAGCTCCCCGGCCTCGCGATGGCCTCGCGCACCGTCGGGTCGCCGCAGATCCGCAACCGGGGCACCGTCGGCGGCAACCTCGGCGCGGCCTCCCCCGCAGGAGACACGCACCCGGTGCTGCTGGCGTCCGACGCGGTCATCGAGGTGGCCTCCGTGCGCGGGACTCGCATGATCCCGGCTGACGAGTTCTACGTCGGCGTCAAGCGCAACGCCCTGGAACCGGACGAACTGATCGTGGCGGTGCACCTGGCGCCTGCCAAGGGGCCACAACAGTTCTCCAAGGTCGGCACGCGCAACGCGATGGTGATCGCGGTCTGCTCGTTCGCGATCTCGCTGTTCCCCGAGGAGAACCGGGCCGGCGCCGCCGTCGGATCCGCCGCGCCGACGCCGCGCAGGGCTGTGGATGCCGAGGAGTTCCTGGCTTCCACGCTGGACTTCGCGTCGCCGAAGCCGTTGCTGGACTCGGTGAAGCGCGAGTTCGGCGAACTGGTGTCGCGCGCCGCGTCACCGATCGACGACGTGCGCGGGTCGGCGGCGTACCGCAAGCACGCTCTGGCAGTGATGGCTCGCAGGACTCTGGGCTGGGCCTGGCAGGAACTCCTTGGCCAAAAGAATGGTGGCGGTGAGCACGCATGCGCGTGAACGTGACGGTCAACGGCGAGCAGCGCCAGGCCGACGACGTGTGGGAAGGCGAGTCGCTGCTGTTCATGCTGCGCGAGCGGCTCGGGCTGCCCGGTTCGAAGAACGCCTGCGAGCAGGGCGAGTGCGGGTCCTGCACGGTCTACCTGGACGACGTGCCGGTGTGCGCGTGCCTGGTCGCGGCCGGGCAGGCGCACGACCGTTCCGTGCGGACGGTCGAGGGGCTCGCCGACGGTGATCGGCTGGACCCGGTGCAGGAGGCGTTCGTCGAGGCGGGCGCGGTGCAGTGCGGGTTCTGCACGCCCGGTCTCGTCGTCGCGGCGCACGACCTGCTGAACCGCGTGCCGTCGCCGTCCGACCCGGAGATCCGCGAGGCGCTCGCCGGGAACCTGTGCCGGTGCACGGGGTACGAGAAGATCCTGGACGCCGTGCGATTGGCGGCGTCGCGCCGATGATCGTTCTTGACCGCTGTGCGGTGTCCACTGTGGATCAGGCCGGTACCGAGCACGCGTCCGGGCACGTGGTGGTGTCCGCCGACGGCCGGATCGCGTCGGTCGGTTCGGGTCCCGCGCCTCGGCCCCACGAGTCGCACACCTACGTCGACGCGTCGTCGTGCCTGGTCACGCCGGGGCTGATCAACACGCATCACCACCTCTACCAGTGGGCGACACGGGGGCTGGCGCAGGACGCGACGCTCTTCGAGTGGCTGACCACGCTGTACCCGGTGTGGCGCGGGCTGGACGACACGGTCACGCACGCCGCGGCGTCGGCCGGTCTGGCTCGGTTGGCGTTGACCGGCTGCACCTTGGCCGCTGACCACCACTACGTCTTCCCGTCCGGTGGCGGTGACGTGTTCAACGCGCTGGTGTCGGCGGGGCGGCGGATCGGGATCCGGCTGGAGGCGATCCGCGGGTCGATGGACCGGGGGCAGTCGCACGGCGGGTTGCCGCCGGACAACCTGGTCGAGGACACCGAGGCCGCGTTGATCGCGACCGAGCAGGCGATCGGCGACCACCACTCGACCGACCCTGATGCTCTCGTGCGCGTGGCCGTCGGGCCTTGTTCGCCGTTCTCGGTGTCGCGTGAGCTGATGACCGGGGCCGCCTCTTTGGCGCGCCGCCACGGTGTTCGGCTGCACACGCATCTCGCCGAGACACTCGACGAGGAAGAGCAGTGCCTGGCGGAGAACGGCTGCACGCCGACCGAGTACGCCGAGCAGCTCGGCTGGCTGGGTTCGGACGTGTGGCTCGCGCACACCGTGCACCTGTCGTCCGACGCGGTGAAGCGGCTCGGAGCGACCTCGACGGGGTCCGCGCACTGCCCGACGTCCAACGGTCGGTTGGGCACCGGGACCGCGCCGGTGCGCGACCTGCTGGACGCGGGAGCGCCGGTGGGTCTCGGCGTCGACGGTGCCGCGTCCAATGAGGACGGTGGGCTGGTCGTCGAGCTGCGGGCGGCCCTTCACCAGGCGCGTCAGCGGGGCGGGCCGCGTTCCCTGAACGTCCGGCAGGCATTGTGGATGGCGACGATGGGCGGCGCTCAGTGCCTGGGCCGTGCGGACTCCCTGGGCTCGATCGAGCCGGGCAAGGTGGCGGACCTCGCGGTGTGGGACCTGTCCGGAATGGACTACGCGGGGATCGCGGACCCGGTGGCCGCACTGGTGCTCGGCACTCCGCCACCGCTGAAACTGTTGATCGTGGGCGGCGAGGTCGTCGTGCGGGACGGGGTCCTGCTGACGGCGTCGACCGACGAACTGGCGCGTGATCTCTCGGCCGCCAGTCGGAAGCTTCAGGAGGATGCGCGATGACCCTCACTCCCGCCGAACTGACCTCCGCGGTGTCGGGTGGCATCGGGACGTCGCCGCAACGCCCAGACGGCAACCTGAAGGTGCGCGGCGAGTTCGCCTACGCGTCGGACCTGTGGCACGAGGACATGATCTGGGGCGCGACCCTGCGCTCGCCGCACCCCTACGCGCGGATCGTGTCGGTCGACCTGACCGAGGCGTTGAAGGTGCCGGGGGTGTACGCGGTGCTGACGCACTCGGACGTGCCGGGCCGCAACCAGTACGGGCTGGAGCACAAGGATCAGCCGGTGCTGGCCGTCGACGTCGTGCGCTACCAGGGTGAACCGGTCGCGCTGGTCGGTGCCGACCACCCGGAGACCGCGCTGCGGGCCATGAAGAAGATCGTCGTGGCCTACGACGTGCTGGAACCCGTGGTGGACATGGAGACCGCGGCGGACTCCGCTCCGTTGCACCCCGGCGGGAACCTGGTGCGGCACGTACCGATCCGGCGTGGCGCGCAGGACCTCCAGGCCGACGTCGTGGTCTCCGGCCGGTACGAGGTCGGCATGCAGGACCAGGCGTTCCTCGGCCCGGAGTCCGGGCTCGCGGTGCCGGCTGCCGACGGTTCGGTCGACCTGTACATCGCGACGCAGTGGCTGCACGTCGACCGCGCGCAGGTGGCCTCCGCGCTGGGTCTGCCGGAGGAGAAGGTACGGCTGACGCTGTCCGGCGTCGGTGGTGCGTTCGGCGGCCGTGAGGACCTGTCGATGCAGGTGCACGCGTGCCTGCTGGCGCTGCACACCGGCAAGCCGGTGAAGATGGTCTACAACCGCGAAGAGTCGTTCTACGGGCACGTCCACCGGCACCCGGCCGTGCTGTACTACGAGCACGGCGCCGACCACACCGGCAAGCTGGTGTACGTCAAGGCGCGGATCTACCTGGACGGGGGTGCTTACGCCTCCTCGACCCCCGCCGTCGTGGCCAACGCGGCGACTCTGGGCGTCGGCCCGTACGAGGTCGACAACGTGACGATCGACTGTTACGGCCTCTACACGAACAACCCACCGTGCGGTGCGATGCGCGGATTCGGTGCTGTGCAGGCGGGTTTCGCCTACGAGTCCCAAATGGACAAGCTGGCCGATGCGCTCGGCATGTCACCGGTCGACGTGCGGGTCCGCAACGCGATGACCGAGGGTTCCGTGATGCCGACCGGCCAGGTGGTCGACTCGGCCGCTCCCGTCGCCCAGCTGCTGAAGCTGGTGCAGGACAAGCCGTTGCCCGCCGGAACGTCGTCGGACATCCGCGAACTGCCGGGTGGCGTGTCCAACACGACCCACGGCGAAGGCGTCGTGCGCGGCGTCGGCTATGCCGTCGGCATCAAGAACATCTGCTTCTCCGAGGGCTACGACGACTACTCGACCGCCCGCGTGCGGGTGTCGATGGTCAACGGCTCGCTGGCCGCCGCGGTCCACACCGCCGCGTGCGAGGTCGGACAGGGCCTGGTGACGATCATGCAGCAGATCGTGCGGACCGAGCTCGGCATCGAGCGCGTGACCGTGCTGCCCATGGACACCACGATCGGCAACGGCGGCTCCACCTCCGCGTCGCGCCAGACGTACGTGACCGGCGGTGCCGTGAAGGCAGCGTGCGCGGCGGTTCGGTCGCGTTTGGACGGTCGAGTCGACATCGGTTCCGAAGTGATCGACGAGACCGTCGAGTGGCGCCACCGCGCGACCGAGGCGTTGGATCCCGTTACAGGCCAAGGCAACGCGCACGTCCAGTACGGCTTCGCCGCACACCGCGCCGTCGTCGACGTGGACGTCGAACTGGGTCTGGTGCGCGTCGTCGCCCTGGACTGCGCGCAGGACGTCGGCCGCGCGCTGAACCCGCAGGCCGTGGTGGGCCAGATCCAGGGCGGTTCCGCCCAGGGCCTGGGCCTCGCGGTGATGGAGGAGATCCAGACCTCCGGCGGCAAGGTGCGCAACCCGTCGTTCACCGACTACCTCATCCCCACCGTGCTCGACATGCCGCCGATGAGCATCGACGTGCTCGAGCTGGCCGATCCCCACGCCCCGTACGGCATCCGCGGCGTAGGCGAACCGCCCACCATCTCGTCCACCCCGGCGATCGTGGCGGCGATCCGCGCGGCGACCGGCCTGGCGCTCACCCGCGTCCCGGTCCGCCCGGAACACCTCACCGGTACCTGAGTTTCTGGAGTTTCCTGCTGTGAACGCACATCTGCTCGCCACCATCGACCTGGCCACCCGCAACGTGGCCTCCGGCGGCGGCCCGTTCGGCGCGATGATCGTCCGCGACGGCGCGGTCATCGCCACCGGCGTCAACCAGGTGACACCCACCCTGGACCCCACCGCCCACGCCGAGGTGGTCGCCATCCGCGCGGCCTGCCAGGCCCTCGGCGACTTCCGGCTGACCGGCTGCACGCTGATCTCCTCGTGCGAGCCGTGCCCGCTGTGCCTGTCGGCCGCGCTCTGGGCGCGGGTGGACAGGGTCGTCTACGCCGCCGACCGCCACGACGCGGCCGCTGCCGGCTTCGACGACCGCGAGTTCTACGACCTGTTCAGCAAGCCCCGCATCGACTGGGACCTGCCCGTGCACCAGATCTCCACCGGCGAGGACAACGCCCCGTTCACCGCGTGGTTGTCGCTCGCGACCCGTATCGACTACTGACGGCCAAAAGCCTGAATCGCTGACCGGAGCCTGCATTGCTTAAACGCGTTCCGGCGTAGGAACGCGCCCACCGGCATGGGAAAGGCCGTCCATGACCCAGTTACGAACCCGGCAGTCGTCTGCCCTCGACCAGTTCTTCCGCATCACCGAACGCGGCAGCACCCTGGGCCGCGAAGTGCGCGGCGGCATCACGACGTTCGTCGCGATGTCCTACATCGTGCTCCTGAACCCGTTGATCCTGGGCGCGTCCGCCGACATCACCGGCGCCAAGCTCACCATCGCCGAGATCACCACCGCGACCGCACTGGCCGCAGGCGTGATGACCGTCCTGATGGGACTGGTGGGCAACGCGCCCCTCGCGCTCGCCGCCGGCCTGGGCGTCAACGGCGTGGTGGCCTTCCAGATGGCGCCGGCCATGACGTGGGCGCAGGCATTCGGCCTGGTGGTGCTCGAGGGCCTGTGCATCGTGGTGATGGCCGTCTCCGGCGTCCGCGAACGCATCATCAACGCGATCCCCACACCGTTGAAGATCGCGATCACCGTGGGCATCGGCCTCTACATCGCCCTGGTGGGACTGGTCTCCGCCGGCTTCGTGACGCGCACTCCCGACGCCGTCGGCTCCACGGTCCCGGTGCGCATGGGCGTGGACGGCCACCTCAGCGGCTGGCCGATCGTGATCTTCTGCCTGGGCCTGTTGTTGATGATCGTCCTGCTGGCCCGCGGCGTCCCCGGCGCCGTGCTGATCAGCATCGTCGTGGCCACCGTGGTCGCGATCACGGTGAACTCGCTGTTCACGATCAAGGGCTGGGGCCTCGTAACGCCGTCACTGCCTTCGTCCGTGGTCGGCTCCCCCGACTTCGGCCTGTTCGGCCGCGTGGACCTGTTCGGCGGCTTCGTCTCGGCAGGCGTGATCGCCGCGACGATCTTCCTGTTCACCCTGGTCCTCTCCGGCTTCTTCGACGCCATGGGCACCATCACCTCGGTAGCCGACGAGGCAGGCCTCTCCCACGACGGCCGCGTGGAGGGCATGGGCAAAATCCTCATGGTCGACGGCGCGGGCGCCATCGCCGGTGGCGTAACGGGCTCAGCCCCGAACACGGTGTTCCTGGAGTCGGCCGCGGGCGTTGGCGAAGGCGCCCGAACCGGCCTGGCCTCCGTGGTCACCGGCGGTCTGTTCCTGGTGGCACTGCTGTTCACTCCGCTGGCCACCGTGGTGCCCGCGCAGGCAGCGGCCCCGGCCCTGGTGGTGATCGGCGGCCTGATGATGACCCAGATCCGCCGGATCCCCTGGCAGGACACCGACTTCACCATCCCGGTGTTCCTCACCGTGGCGATCATCCCGTTCACCTACTCGATCACCAACGGCATCGGTGCCGGCCTGGTGTCCTATGTGGTGCTGCGCATCTGCAAGGGGCGGTGGCCGGGCTGGCTGATGACGGGGCTCGCTCTGATGTTCACCGTGTACTTCGGGGTGGACCTGATCAGCGGTCGCTGACGTCGTCCTGATGCTCGCGGTGCAGCTCGGCGCGGTCCGTTCTCGGCGGCCACCGGATACGGACCTCGCCTCGAGGCTCGACGTGTAGCTCGGGGTAGGCGTGATCAGCGGCCACTGATCACGGCCTCGCCCCGATGCTCACGGTCCGCGTCGGAACCGGTCAGCTGCCACTGATCGCGAGCCACAGGCTGGCACTCACCATGTATTCGGTGTGGCCCCCGATCATTGTGACCCCCGATCAGCGGCCACCGAGCACGAACCCCAACCCACCCGCACACCGAACACCTCGGCGCGGACGCGATCAGCGGTCACTTGATCGCGGACCGCTTCTCTGAGGCTCACGGTGCACTTCGGCCCCCACCCGACCGGCACACCATGCACCTCGGCACCCACCCGACCGGCACACCATGCACCTCGGCGCCGACCCGGCCGGCGGCCGCTGATCACGTCCCCACACGAACGGAGGTCCCCTCATGCGCGACCTGGCTGAGACGCTGCTGTCCTGGGACCGCTTCGCGGTCGCCTCGGTGGTGGCCGTGCGCGGCAGCGCGCCGCGGCCCGTCGGCGCCGCGATGGCCGTCGGACCCTCGGGCCAGGTGATCGGCAGCGTGTCCGGCGGGTGCGTGGAGGCCGAGGTCTACGACCTCGCCTGCACGGTGCTCGCGACGTCTCGGCCGGCGCTCGCGACGTTCGGGTACTCCGACGACACGGCCTTCGCGGTCGGGCTGACCTGTGGCGGCACGGTGGATGTCCTGGTGCAGCGCGACAGCCCGGGTTTGCGCGCCGCCCTGCGGGCCACTGTGGACGGACTCCCAGTGTCGGTGCGCTTCGAGGCTGAGGGCCGGGTGTTCACGGAGAGCTGGTTGCCTGCGCCGCGGTTGTTGGTGTTCGGCGCCATCGACCACGCCGCCGCGGTGGCCGAGATCGGGCGGTTCCTCGGGTACCACGTCACGGTGTGCGACGCGCGGCCGATCTTTGCCACGCCGGAGCGGTTTCCCGCGGCGCACGACGTTGTCGTCGACTGGCCACATCGCTACCTCGCGGCCACCTACACCGATGCTCGGACCGCGGTGGTGGTGCTGACGCACGATCCGAAGTTCGACATCCCCGTGCTGGTCGAGGCTCTGGGGCGGCCGCTCGCCTTTGTGGGGGCGATGGGGTCGCGGCGCACGCATGCCGAGCGGCTCGAACGGCTTCGGGAGGCCGGGGTGGGCGAGGCGGCGTTGGGGCGGCTGCGGTCGCCTGTCGGGCTTGACCTCGGGGGGCGGACGGCTGCGGAGACGGCCGTGTCGATCGCGGCCGAGCTCGTGGCACTGCGGCACGGTGGGAGCGGGCTGCCGCTCAGCGACCTCGCCTCTCCGATCCATCGCACGTCCGCGGCTGCGATGCGCCGCACCCCCGCGCGCTTCCTTCTGGCGCAACGAAATTCTCTCCCGATCGGTTCCTGCGAATTTTCGTGAGGTGCGTGAACGGACCGTTCACCCGAGGAGAAACCGCAGGCCAGAGCACAGTCAGCAGCGAAGAGCCCTATCGAAAGCCGAGGTCAGGACGAAAATGGCACTGATTTTCCTCAACGGCGGCGGCATGCAGGGCGGGCCCCTTCACGGCCAGCTCCAAGGCACACCGATGCTCGGCCGGGTGAAGAGCGCGCCGAAGTACCGCTACTTCTCCGTGCGCGACGAGTTTCCCGCCATGCACGCGTCCGGCGCGGCGCAGGTTGTCGGCGAGCTGTACGACCTGCCGCTCACGGTGTTGCGTGATCATCTGGTTCCCGCCGAGCCGGCGGAGCTGGAGATCGGGGTCATCGAGCTCGAGGACGGCGGCGCCGCGCTCGCCACCGTACTCAGGAACGAGTTCCTCCATTCGAGCGATCTCACGGACATCTCACATCTGGGCGACTGGAACCGGTACTTGCAGGGGTGAATCGCACACGGGGGTGAGGCCATGCCATTCCAAGCCGGCTCGGCGAAAGTAGACGTGACGCCGCCGCCGACGGCGCCGTACGTGGGAGGTCTGCCGCGGCATTCCTTCTTCCTCGGGGTGCACGACCCGCTGTACGCGCGCGCCACGGCGATCACCAACGGGGAAACCGTGATCGTGATCGCCGTCGACGCGCTCGGCATCAACAACGACATCCTCGGGCCCGGCCGCGACTTCACGGCGGAGGTCCGCGAGCACATCGAGCAGCAGACCGGTGTGCCGCCCACGCACGTGATGATCGCCAGCTCGCACACGCACTCGAGTGCGGAGACGGCCGCCACCCGGCCGTTTCCCGACCAGGCCTATCTGGAGACGTACCGGGACCGGATCGTCCAGGCCGCGCGTGAGGCGTTCGAGAGCCGGCGACCGGTCACCGCCACGATCGGCAAAGGCGCGGTGGCGCCCGGCACGCTGGCCGTCAACCGCAACGGCCACGTCTACCCCGGCGTCCCGCCGGAGGATCCCGAGGTCACCGTCGTGCGGTTCCAGGGCGACGAGTGGAGCACCGTCTTCTACCACTTCACCTCGCACCCGGTGTACGTGCAGGTGCAGCCGTTCGCGTCGGCCGACTACCCCGGCGTCACGTCGGCGCTGCTTGAGCTCAACGAACCGAACTGCGAAGCCGCGCTGTTCCTGCAGGGTGCGGCCGGCAACCAGGCGCCGCCGCCCGACCCGCTGACGGACGGGAACACGTTCGACGCGGAGAACAACCCGAACTTCGAGGTCATCCGCAACCTTTTCGCCCACACCGAACGCATGGGCATGTACCTCGCCGAGACCGCGCTCGCTATCCCTGGAGAGACCGAGCTCACCGGACCGGTGACCGCCGCCCAGCGCACCATCCAGGTCGACTCCCGCGAGCTGCCTGACCGGGCACCCTTCGCGGCCGAGCTGGTCGAACGGCAGCAGGCGCTCGCCGACGCCATCGACCGCGGCGCCCCGAAGGCCGAGATCGTCCAGCTCATGGAGCTGGTGCAGGAAACCGAGGAAAGCCTCGTCGCCATCGACCGCGGCAGCGACCCCATCGACGCCGAGGTGCAGGTGCTGCGCATCGGCGAACTGGCCCTCGCCGGCCTTCCCGGCGAACCGTTCGTGGAACTGGGCTTCCAGCTGAAGGCGATGTCGGGCGGCGACCGCACGGTGCTGCCAGTCGGGTACGCCAACGATTTCCTCGGCTACCTCACCTACCCCGAGGCATGGGACACCCCTGTCTACGAGGTGAGCCTCGGCGCGTGGACGCGCATCGGGCGGTTCGGCGGCCAGCAGCTCACCGACTTGGCGAAAACCCTGGTCGACGAGCTCTGGACTACTCCGAACGAGTGATACCGCGGAGATCTCGTATCCCAGGCGCCAGACCCTACTCCTTCTTCACGAGGGGTGAGGGAGTGGCAAGGGGGAGTTGCCGCAGGCGGCGGGGCCGACCGAAGTGGCCCCGCCGCGGGGGACCCGCCTCTCACCGGGCCTGATCACCACCAGGCCCGGCATTCATCGTTCCCGGCTGCGCAGCAGCCCGCGCTCGTACGCCACCGCCACTGCGGCCGCCCGGTCCGAGACGCCCAGCTTCGCGTAGACGTGCAGCAGGTGGGTTTTCACCGTGGCCTCACTGATGAACAACGCCGCCGCCACCGCGCGGTTGGTGGAACCCCTGGCGACCAGCGCCAGCACCTCCACCTCCCGCGCCGACAACGGCTCCAGCACGGGCTCCCGCACCTGACCCAGCAGTCGCGTCACCACCGCCGGCGACAACACGGCCTCTCCCGCGTGCGCGGCGCGGATGGCGCGCTGCAACTGGTCGCGCGGCGTGTCCTTCAACAGATAGCCGGTCGCGCCCGCCTTGATCGCGGGCAGCACGTCGCGATCGGTGTCGTAGGTCGTGAGCACCAGGACGCGGCACGGGTGGCCGCGCAGTCGTTCGATCGCGGACAGCCCGTCGGAGCCCGGCATGCGCAGGTCCATCAACACGACGTCGGGCGACAACGCCGTGACGACGGCGACCGCCTCGTCGCCGGACGCCGCTTCGCCCACGACCTCGAAGTCCGGCGCCGCGAGCATGCCGCGCAGGCCGTCGCGGACGACCGGGTGGTCGTCGACGATCACCAGCCGGATCACGCGGGCACCCGTGCCGAGATCGCCGTTCCCGCACCGGGCTCCGACTCCACGAAGAGCGCGCCGGACAAGCGATGCACCCGGTGGCGCATCGCGGGCAGGCCGAAGCCCGACGACGGGTGCGTCAGGTCGAAGCCCACTCCGTCGTCGCGCACGTCCAGCGTCACCACGTCCTCCATGTACGACAGGGTCAGGCCCACGCGGGACGCCGAGGCGTGCTTCGCCACGTTGGCAAGCGCTTCCTGGGCGGTGCGCAGCAACGCGACCTCCACCTCCGGGTGCATCACGCGCACGGCGCCGGTCAGCGTGACCGACACCGGCACGCCGTACACCGTGGACCACCCCGAGGCCACCTCGTCGAGCGCCTCGGGCAGGGCCGCGGAGTCGAGCGCGGGCGGGCGCAACGCGTGCACCGACCGGCGGGCCTCGGCCAGGTTCGAGCGCGCCAGGTCGGCGGCCACCGACACGCGGCGTTCCCAGTCGGAGGCCGACGCCGCCGACAGTTGCGTGATGATGCCTGTCAGGCCCTGGGCCAGCGTGTCGTGGATCTCGCCGGCCAGACGGTGGCGCTCGTCCTGCACGCCCGCCTCGTGCGCCTGCACGAGCAGCTGGGCGTGGAGGCCCTCGTTCTCCTCCAGCAGCTCCTTGCGCAGCCGGGCTTGTTCAGTTGTCACGTGGCCGACGAACGTGAAGGTGCACGCCACGACGACGAACACCATCAGCAGCAGCCAGAAGGCCGGTGATTCGCCCGCGGGTGGGTAGCCGCCGAACAGCGACAGCGTCGCCAGCGCGGCCGTCAGCGCCACCACGAAGAACATCCAGCGGCCGCGCAGGAGTTCGCTCGCGTAGATGTAGACCGCGTACGACACCGCGCCGAACCAGTGCTCGCGCATACCCAGCACCGCGTAGAAGACGACCATGCCACCGACGAACACGGCCATGAGCTCCACGCGGCCGCGCCACGCGGGGTGCAGCGTGAACCACCACGCCATCCACGCGTAGCCGAACGCCACAACGCCGTACGTGATCAGACGCTCCGAACCGGAGTGCGCCGTGAAGATCGAGTACATCACCGTCGTCACGGTCAGCACGAAGTACGGGATCACGTGTGCGATGAAAGCGAGTCTGCGCTCCCACCTGTCCAACGCGGCCATGTCCACGAGCTACTCCCAGCGGAACGCTTTGGCCGCGACGGTACCCGCCACGAGGCTCACCAGCCCCATGATCGCAAGATGCCTCCAATCCGGCGTGCTGCCGAGCCACGCCTGCTGCACCGCCTCCACACCGGGAGGCGAGTATGAGCCGATCTTCTGAACCACCGAGGGCAGCATGAACCGCGGCAGGTACACGCCGCCGAAGAACATCAGCAGCATGAACACCGCCGTCGCCCAGCCACCGGCCGCCCGCGCGGTCGGGGCCAGTGCGGCTATCACCAGACCCAGCGCGAACGTCCCAGCCCCTCCCAGCACCACGGCACACGCCAGGCCGAGTGGATGGTGAGGCAGATCGACGCCGAAAACGACGTATGCCACCACGATAGTGAGGAGCACCGACAAGATCGCCGCGCAGAAGTTGACCACCATCTGTCCCGCGAGCAGACGCGCCGGGTGCATGGGTGTCGTGGCCAGCCGGCGCAGCACACCCTTCTCCCGATACGTCGCCACGACCGTCGGCACCCGCTGCAACCCGATGAACGCCAAGGTGAACACCACCAACGACGACAGGTAGCTGTCGATGAACCGCAGCCCGCCGAACTCCGGCAAGGGCGTCCGCAAGCCCGGAACCGCCCCCAGCACCAGCAGCAACAGGCAGGGGAACACCACGGCGAACAACGAGTTCAGCCGATCACGAACGAACAGCCGCGCTTCCACCTCAATGATCCGCAACATCACGACCCCCGGTCAGCTCGACGTAGGCGTCGTCCAGCGAAACCTGGTCGACGCGCAACCCACGCGCCACGATCTGCTTGCGCGCCAGCAAAGAAGTCACCGCGTGCAGCAGGTTCTCCGCCCCGCTGACGACGATCTGCTCCCCCACCTGAGAGACCTCGGCGACCTCCGGCAGCGCCTGCAGCAGCGCGACGTCCAAGAAAGCGGAAGGCACGAACCGGACGCGACAGGAACCGTCCACACGCGACACCAGCCCGGACGGCGTGTCCAGCGCGGCGATGCGTCCGTCGCGGAACACCGCCACCCGGTCGCAGAGCCGCTCCGCCTCCTCCATGAAGTGCGTGACCAGCAGAATCGTCACGCCCGCCGACCGCACCTGCTCGACCACCGACCACGTGTCCCGCCGCGCCTGCGGATCCAGTCCCGTCGTCAGCTCGTCGAGGATCGCCACCCGCGGCGACCCGATCAACGCCAGCGCGATCGACAACCGCTGCTTCAACCCTCCGGACAGCCGTCCGAACTCCGCCCGCAGGTGCGGCGTGAGCCCGAGCCGCTCGGACCAGTCGGCGGGCGACGGGTAGAACGACGAGAACAGCGACAGCGCCTCCCCCACCCGCATCCGTTCCGGCAGCTCGGACGCCTGCAGCTGCACGCCGATCGCCGACCGCACCGACGCGGGAGGCCGCCCGAGCACGGACACACTGCCCTGGTCCGGTTTCCGCAGCCCTGCCACGCACTCGACGGTCGTCGTCTTGCCCGCCCCGTTCGGCCCCAGGATGCCGAAGATCTCCCCCTCGGCGACGTCGAACGACACCGAGTTCACCGCGACGCGAGGCCCGTACCTCTTGCCGAGGTCGCGCACTTCGATGATTGCCATGCGTCCAGCCTCGGAGAACGCGGGCCGAAGATCATCGATCGGGCAGCGGGACCCCCATCAACCGATCGGCTGATGCCACCCCTCCACCACCGCGGCGCGCAACGCCTCCGCCAGCCGCGCCACCGGCTCCGACATCGGCCCAGGCAGCCGCGCGAGCAGCACGCGACGCTGCTCGGAGGGCCCACCCCGCACGGGCAGCACCCGCACCCCGGCAGGCACCACCCCTTCGAGTGAGGCGGGAACCGTCGTGATCCCCAGCCCCGCGGCGACGAACTGCAGCTTCGCCAGCCAGTCACGGGCGGTGTGCGCGACCCGAGGCCGTTCGTCGAGCCCCGGCCACACGCCCATCACCAGTTGGTCACCGGTACCGGCGATCCACCGTTGCCCCCGCAGATCGACGATGTCAATGAAGTCGTTGCGCGCCAACGGGTGCGTGGCATGAAGCGCAACCCGCAAACTGCGTTCGACGAGAACCTCCGCCTCCAACGCGGGCGTCTCATCGTCAGGCGCACGAAACGGCGGCGACGAAGCGATCAACGCAACGTCCAACGTGCCCGCCCGCAGCGCACGTACCAACGCCGGCGTACTGCTCTCGCGCGTGACAACGGTGATAGACGGATGAGAGCGTCCCAACGACACCAACGCGCGAGGCACCAGCCACGCCCCGGCCGTGGCGAACCACCCGAGCCGAACCGTGCTCTCGTTCTCCGAAGGCAGCCCGGCCAACTCCCGCGCCGCGGCATCCACCTGATCGACCACGACGGCCGCGTGCCGCAACACGAGCCGCCCGGCCGCGGTGAGCCGCACCCCGTCGTGCCGCCGCTCCAGCAACACGGCCCCTGCCGCCCGTTCCAGCGCCGCGATCTGCCGCGACACGGCGGACTGCGTGTAGCCCAGCACCGTGGCCGCCGCTGTCAACGTCCCACGCTCGGCCACTTCTCGAAACACCCGCAGAGCGACCAGCGACGCGTCGGTGAAAGCCATGACACCAACGCATACCCCCTCTGATGTTCTTGCGCTACTCGCATGCCTCGGAGCGGCATAACGTCGAGGCATGACAGTCGCACTCATCACCGGCGCCACCCAGGGCCTCGGCCTCGCTCTGGCGGAAGGGCTTGCGCAGCACCTCGAGCCCACCGACACCGTCTACCTCACCGGTCGCGACGTGAACCGCGTCATGACCGCCGTCCAGTCCATGCCCGGCGGCGGCGCGCGAGTCCGCGGCGAACTGTTCGACGTCGCAGACCCCCATGCGGCGCAACGACTTGCCGACCAGATCAAGGAACGCCACGGCGGCATCGACATCGTCATCGGCAACGCCGTCATGCGCGTAGGCCCCGACGACGAGCCGCGCGAGATCATCGACCACTACACCCAGGTGAACAACTTCGGCACGACGAGACTGCTGCGAGCGTTCGCACCCCTGTTGCGGGACAACGGGAGGCTCCTCGTCGTCGCCAGCTCGCTCGGCACCCTCCACCACCTGGCGCCGGTCCTGCACGAGGGGTTCACCACACCGTCCACACTGGACGAGATCGACGAGCAGATCACCCGCTGGCGCGACGCCGTGAAAGACCGCCGTTTCGGCGCGTGGCCCGCGTTCGTCAACATCCCGTCGAAGGTCGGCCAGGTAGCCGCCGTGCGCGTGCTCGCACACCAACGCCGCGAGGAGGACGCACAGCGCGGCATCCTGATCGCCTCCGTGTGCCCAGGAATGATCAACACCCCCACGTCCGCCCTGTGGTGGGACGTCAGCACCGCCCCCACACCGGCACAGGCCGCGACCGCGGTGCTGGACCTCGCACTCGATCCGGTGAAACCCGAGCAGTACGGCGAGCTGATCCGCCACGGAGAGGTGATCCCGTTCAGCTGATGCGCTGATCCAGCCCGTGCACGACCTGGTCGAGCAACGTCTGGATGACCGCCTCGTTGTGCTCGTTGCGACCCGGCGTGATCATCCGCGACGTCGCCTCGACCATGGCGTGCACGAGCATCGCCCGCAGCTGCGCGTGCTGCACCCCTGCGGTCTTGAAGACGCCGACCAACGGCGCCAGCAACCGTTCGTGCTCGGCCCGGATCTGCTCGCGCGACGCGTCAGGCAACGTGTGCGCGGAGAGCGCGACCACGGCTCCGTGGCTGCCGTCCGTGATGATCGCCAGCTCGGTGCGCAGGTAGGCCTCGATCTTCTCGGGCACGGACGAGGCGCTGTCGACGGCGTCCTCGAGCTTGTCCGCCCACTCCGGCAGCGCGTCCGACACGATCGCGGCGACCAGTTCCTCACGCGACCGGAAGTACTCGTAGAGGCTCGGCCGGGACAGTCCCACCCGTCTGGCGAGCGACGCGAGCGTCAGCGCCTCCGCTCCCTCGGTCGCCACGATCTCCCGCCCGGCGTCCAGCAGGGCGCGCAACCGGTTGGCGCGGTGCTCGGCCACGGTGTCTGCGCTGATCCTCGGCACACCCGGATCGTATCGCGCTTGATTTCCCGACGGCGTGTTGGAATAGTTCCCGACAGAGCGTCGGAATCAAGGAGGGCCCATGTTCATCGCGACGAACCGCCTCTTCGTCCCCGCCGAGCGGGCAGAGGAGTTCGAGGCCCACTTCCGCAGCAACATGCGCACGTTCCTGCCCGGCGTTCCCGGCCTGCTGCGCAGCACGCTGCTCAAGCCGACCCGCGACGACCAGCCGTACGTGTCGGTCAACGAGTTCGAGTCGGAGGAGCACTTCCGCGCCTGGGTCGCCTCCGACTCGTTCCGCGAGGCGCACCAGCGCAACCGCGGCATCGCCAGGCACGTCACGGGTAACGCCGTCGAGACGTTCCAGCACGCCGAGGACATGGTGCTGCCCCAGCAGCGCACCGAGTAGGCGATGCTCCCCCGCATGGGGGACGACCGGTTCCTGCTCTCGTGGTCAAGGTCGGCGGGGAGCCGATCGCGCTGCCGTCGGACGGAGCCGCGACCCGCGGCTACCTCGCGCACGTCACCAGCTCGGACCTGCCGGACTTCCGTGCCCTGCGCGACCAGGGCAGGAACGCCGAGGCACTCACGTTGTGGCGTGGCAACGCGTTCGAAGACATCCACTGCACGGCTTCGACGCGAGCAGCAGGTGGTTCGCCGTCGAGATCGACGTGATGATCGCGTTGAGCGGGGGTGGCCGCCGGTACGGGTTTCGCCACGCCGATGTCGCGAAGGCGCGCAGCCGTCTCACAGAGTGGGCAGCAGGGCCTTCATCCGGTTGATCTCGTCGGCCTGCACGGCGATCACGTCGTCCGCCATCTCCTCGACCTGAACGTTGACCCCGGCACTCTTCACGTCGGTGGCCATCTTGATCGCGCCCTCGTGGTGTTTGATCATCAGATCGACGAACATGCGGTCGAAGTCCTTGCCGCGCGCGGCGCCCAGCGCGTTCAGCTGGTCCTGCGTCGCCATGCCGGGCATAGACCCGTGATCACCGTGCGTGCCGATGGCGTTGAAGGTGCGCTGCCACTGCTTCATGGCGCCGATCTCGGGTTCCTGGCTGTACCGGATGCGGTCTGCCAGGCCTTTCACCGTCGCGTTCTCCGCGCGGTCGGGCGCGAACCGGGTCATCGCGAGCGCCTGTTCGTGGTGAACGATCATCATCGCGACGTACTGGCGGTCAGCGTCGTTCGGCGGCGCCGGGACGGCCCTGGAGGCGTCGGAGGGCGACATCGTCGGCGCCGAGCCGCCGGGGGTGTCCGGCGCGATGATCGGTGCCGCCTTCGGTTGGGACGTGCAGCCTGCCAAAGCCACTACCAGCGCAATCACCGCGACCCCAGAACGCATGAAGCGCACAATACCCTTCGAAAGGTGCTGGCCCTTAGCAAGGCGAAAGGGTCATACTCCCCCTCACCAACCCGTAACTGAGGGGGTACAAGCTGTGACTGCACGCGCAACGGCCCAGCGACGCAGAGCGCCGCTGGCAATTCTGGGGGCGCTCGCGCTGACGCTGTCAACGTTGACGGCACCCGCGTTCGCCGAGCCCGACCTTCCCGCCGACGGCGCGGGTCTGACCGAGGCTCAGCTCGAAGCGCAGGCCGAAGGTGTCAGCGGCATTCCCGGCGAGAACGAGATCAGCCGTAGCCGCAACATGGTCCGGGTCGGCCACCTGGACAAGCAGGCTCCGCTCGACGCGACGCAGACCGACATCGCGTTCCAGGACAACTACGCGTTCGTCGGCAACTACAACGGCTTCACGATCTACGACATCCGCAACCCGAGGAAGCCGACCGTCAAGAGCCAGGTCCTCTGCCCCGGCTCGCAGAACGACGTCTCGGTGTACGGGAACCTGCTGTTCCTGTCGACCGACTCGTCCCGCAGCGACAACTCCTGCAACAGCGTGTCGCAGCCCGCCTCGATCAAGGAGTCGTGGGAGGGCATCAAGGTCTTCGACATCAGCGACAAGACCGCGCCGAAGTACGTCGCGGCCGTCGAGACCGACTGCGGTTCGCACACCCACACTCTGGTGCCGGCCAAGGACCGCAAGAGCGTCTACCTCTACGTCTCGTCCTACTCGCCGAACGCCACGTTCCCGGACTGCCAGCCGCCGCACGACAAGATCTCGATCGTCAAGGTGCCGCTGAAGGCTCCGGCCCAGGCGTCGCTGCTCAAGGCGCCGGTGCTGTTCCCGGACGGCGGCAACCCCGGCCGCTCCGGCACGATCGAGACCGGCTACACCTCCGCCACCAGCGGTTGCCACGACATCACCGTCTACCCGCAGCTCGACCTCGCGGCAGGCGCGTGCATGGGTGACGGCGTGCTGTGGGACATCTCCGACCGGGAGAACCTGGTGGAGATCAACCGGGTGCAGGACGACGCGCACTTCGCGTTCTGGCACTCGGCGACGTTCAACAACAGCGGCACCAAGGTCATCTTCACCGACGAGCTCGGTGGCGGTGGCGCCGCGACCTGCAACGAGAAGATCGGCCCGACGCGTGGTGCCAACGGCATCTACGACATCGTGGGCAAGGGCAAGGACCGCAAGCTGGTCTTCAAGTCCTACTACAAGATCCCGCGCATGCAGGCCGACACGGAGAACTGCGTCGCGCACAACGGTTCGCTGATCCCGGTGCCCGGCAAGGACATCATGGTCCAGTCCTGGTACCAGGGCGGCGTCTCGGTGTGGGACTTCACGAACTCGAGCAAGCCGCGTGAGATCGGCTTCTTCGAGTACGGCCCGATGTCCGGCGGCGCGGGCGGCGGTACGTGGTCGACGTACTGGTACAACGGCTACATCTACTCCTCCGAGATGGGCCGCGGCTTCGACGTCATCGACATGCGCGACCCGCGCACGTTCGTGGCGAAGTTCTTCCGCACGGACGAGCTGAACGTGCAGACCCAGGGCAACTTCTACCGCGGGTAGCCAGAAGCCTTGATCAGCGCGGCTGCCGGCGTTCGGCAGCCGCGCTGACTGCTGTCAGGACCAAAGTCACCGCCACACCACCGAAAGCCGCCCAGATCGGCGAGCCGACGTCCATCGCCCACGCGGCGACGACAGCGGTCAGGCCATATCCGGCGCCGGTCACCGCGTACATCATCGAGAACCCGGCCGCGTGCGCGCCGACCGGAAGCCGTTCGCGCAACGCCAGACTCCGCGTCACCAGCACGCCGGACTGGAACAACCCGGCTGCGAGCAACGCGCCCGCGATGCCCGGCAGGTTCGGGAACAACGCTACCGCGCCGACGCAGGTCGCGGTGATCACCAGGAGCACGAGTCCCTGGGTGCGCAACGATCCCGGCCACGGCCGCAGCCCGTACAACACCGCGCCCAGCGCACTGCACGCCGCGAACCCCGTGAGCAGCGGTCCGGTCCAGCCGATGCCGATCCCCCGATGTTCCAGCAACGCCGGCAGCACCAGTTCCGCGACCGCGAGCTGCGCCAGCGCGGCCGCGCTCACCAGGTAGATCGGCCACGCCGACGCCACCACGCGCACCTTCGCCGAGTTGACGCGAGTGGTCACGTGCCCGCGCGGCAGGATGAACACCAGCCAGGCCGCCACGACGATCAGGGACACCGACACCACGACGGGCGCCCGGCGGTCGACGCTCAACGCCAGCACCGTGACGAGCGCGGGCGCGACCGCCCACACCACCTGCGTGATCATGGCGTCGAAGCCCATCGCCTTGGGCACCAACGCGTCCGGAACCAGCCCGAGCAGCATCGCCCGCAGCCCGCCCGGTGTCGTCGACGGCCCGGCACCCGCGACGAACGCCGCGACCACCAGCACCGTCACGTCGGTCGTCAACGCCAGCGTCGTGAACGCCCCGGCGCCGACGACGAGCCCGGCGGCGAGCTGGCCGCGCATCCGGGACGGGTCGAGCAGGAGGCCGAGCAGTGCCGCGCCGAGGATCTCGCCCAGCACGTAGACGGCGGTCAACGACGCCGCGAGCACGTAGCCACCCGGCAGGTTCCTGGTCAGGAACACCATCATCAGCGGCGTCATGGACATGGGTAACTTCGCCGCCACGGTCACGACGGCGCAGGCCAGCACGTCCCGGTTGGCGAGATCGCGGTAGCCGGCTGCGGAGATCGTCATCTCTACTCGCCCAGCTCCTGGAACAGGGTCAGCTGCAGCCCGGCGGGGGCAGACAGCCTGGCGTTGAGCGAGTTCCACGGCGTGCGCGTGGGTTCCGCGATCACCTCGGCCCCCGCGGCTTCCAGCTTCCGTGTCGTCGCGGCGGAGTCGTCGACCTCGAACGCGACCCGGATGTGCCCGGCGACCCGCTTGCCCACCTCGACGTCGTCGATGAACTCGGCGTGCGGCGGGTCGGTGATCTCCAGCGTGGCCCGGCCCGCCTCCAGGATCGTGACCCTGCCGCCGTCGGAGGCGAATGCCGCCCGTTGTTCGAGGCCGAGCACGTCGCGGTAGAAGTGCAGGGCCTCTTCGTAGTCGGCGGCGGTGACGACGAGGCGAAGTTCACGAACACCGGTCATGCGCTGATCATCGCACCACCCGTGTGAGAAGGAGGAGAGCCCGGAAAAGTGCCCGCTGGGCCAGGATGGCGTCCGTGCCGAACGGACTTGATCAGGTGGACTGCGCCACGGCGACCTGAGCGGGTTCCCCGACCAGCCGGGTCAGCACCACGACCACCGCCGCGATCCCCGCCGTCACGTGGATCGGCGCCGGTCCGAACGTCGCGGCGAGCACGGCGACGGAGCCCAGCGGCAGCAGGTACTTGCGCAGCCCGGCCTGGCCAGGGCAGTCCTGCACGTACCAGACGCACAGGAAGAAGATCGCGAGCGGCACCGTCGTGAACGCGGCGACCGTCGTACCCGGTGCGTGCGAGAGGTGCAGGTCGTAGTCGACGCTCGACGCGAGACCCGCGCCCAGTGCCGCGATCGAGCCGAGGATGAGCAGGTGCGCGTACCCCCACAGGAACGCCTTCTTCTGGTTGTGCAGGTGGGTCGGCGCCTCGAAGTAGATCCACCACACCGAGAACACGATGATCAACGACGCCGCGGCGAGCGAGATCAGGTTGACGCCGCTGTCGAAGCCCTTCTGGAACGCCATCGTGGTCGACAGGATGGACTCGCCGAGCACGATCAGCGTGAAGAGCCCGTGCCGTTCCGCGATGTGGTGCGGGTGCCAGCTCGTGGCCTCGGCACGCTCAGCCCACACCGGCACGAGCAGCTCGCCGATCATGCCGAGGACCCACAGCGGCAGCTGCAGGCTCGGCGGCGCGAGGACGACCCACAGCACCCAGAGCACCTGCATCCCGGCTATACCGGCGGCGTAGCGGCGGGCACACGTCTTGTGCGCGGGGTTGTCCAGCGACGCCCGCAACCAGTGCGCGACCATGGCGAGCCGGATGACGACGTAGCCGCTCACCACGATCCGGTAGTCCTGGCGCTCGAACACCGCCGGAATGCCCGCCGCGATGACGAGCACTCCGGCGATCTGGAACATCGTGATGATCCGGTACAGCGTGTCGTCGTTGTCGAACGCGCTGGCGAACCAGGTGAAGTTGAGCCACGGCAACCACAACGCGAAGAACGCCATGCAGAAGGCCAGCAGACCGGCCCCGGCGTGGTTCTCGACGACGGCGTGGTGGAGCCCGGCGGCGGCCTGGGCGACCGCCACCACGAAGCTCAGGTCGAACAACAGCTCCAACGGCGTCGCGACCCGGTGGGCCTCCGCCGTGTCGCGCGCGAGGAGCTTTCTGATCATCCAGGCACCACCATGATCCGTGACTCGCTGAGGTCGAGCGCGACCCGCGTTCCCGGCTGGTAGGCGGCCGCGGCGTTGGACGGCTGATCCACGCGCAGCACCTGCTCGCCGACCTTGACCGAGATCCGCGTGACCGGCCCGAGGAACGACTGGGTCAGCACATCACCCACGATCCTGCCATTCGCGTCGCCCTCGTGCGCGGAAACGCCGATGTCCTCCGGACGCACGATGATCCGCACGTCGCTGCCGGACGGCTGGTCGTGCTCCGCCGGGACCGTGACACCGTTGATGACGACGGTCTGCCCCTCTGCCTTGCCCTCCACCGAGTTCGTGACGCCGACGAACTGCGCCACGAACGCCGTCTTCGGTTCCCGGTAGACGACCGACGGCGTGTCCAGCTGCTCCAACCGGCCGTGCGACATGACACCGACCCGGTCGGAGACGGCGAGCGCCTCCTCCTGGTCGTGCGTGACGAACAACGTCGTCATGCCGAGCTCCGTCTGGATGCGACGGATCTCGTCCCGCAGGTTCACGCGGACCTTGGCGTCCAATGCGGACAGCGGCTCATCCAGCAGCAGCACGCGCGGCTGGATCGCGAGAGCGCGCGCCAGCGCGACCCGTTGCTGCTGACCACCCGACATCTGGTGCGGGTAGCGGCCACCGAGGTGCGCGAGGCCGACCAGTTCGAGCAGTTCACCGGTCCGCTTGGTGTCGGCCTTGCGCATCTTGAGGCCGAACGCGACGTTCTGCGCCGCCGTCATGTTCGGGAAGAGGCTGTAGGCCTGGAAGACCATGCCCATGTCCCGCTTGTTGGCCGGCACCTTCGTGATGTCCTTGCCGCCCACCGTGACCGTGCCGGAGTCGGCGGTCTCGAAACCCGCCACGATCCGCAGCGCCGTCGTCTTGCCGCAGCCGGACGGGCCGAGCAGCGACACGAGTTCGCCTTCCGCCAGGTCGAGGTCGAGACCGTCCAGCGCGGTGTTGCCGCCGAAGGACTTGCGCAGTCCCTTGAGTTCCAGGTGGCCCATTGTCTCAGTTACTCCCCAGCGGAATTTCTTCTTCGGCAACGGTCTGACGGCGCCGCTGGCCGACATAAGAGAGTGCGAACAGGAGGACGAACGCGAAGAGCAGGCTGAGCAACGACACCGCGATGGACACACCCGCGTTGCGCTTGCCGAGCAGGTTGACCTGCACCTGCAGCGTGTCGAAGTTGAGCAGCGACGCGATGGTGAACTCGCCGAGCACCAGTGCCACGGACAGCAGCGACGCACCGATCAGCGCGACTCGGATGTTCGGCACGACGACCTTCCACAGCACCGTGAACCACGACGCGCCGAGGCTGCGCGCGGCTTCCGCGAGCGTCTTCAGGTCGATCGCGGCGAGACCGGCGTCGACCGCGCGGTAGGCGAACGGCAGCACCAGGATCGTGTACGCGAACGTGAGCGTCAGCGGCGAGTCGCCGAGGAAGTAGTTCACCCACGCGTAGAGCGGCGCCATGCCGACCACCAGCACGATCGCGGGAATCGCGAGCGGCAGCAGGCACAGGAACTCCACGAGCCGCTGCAACTGCGGGAGCCGCAGCCGGATCCACGCCATCGTCGGCACGAGCAGGACCAGCATGAGCACCGCACTCGTGACCGACAGCAGCAACGAGTTGGTAAGCGCTTCCATCAGCCCGTCGTCGTCGACGATCGCCGTCCACGACTCGAGGCTGCGGGTGTTGTTCTTGCCCCGTGTGGAGAACTCCGCCATCGCGATCAGCGGCAGGATGAAGTAGACGCCGAGGATCAGCAGGATGACCGTGCGCAGAACGCGCTGCTTCACTAGCGAACCCACTTGGCCACCCTCCGCTGCAGCAGCACGTTCACGCCCATCGCGATGCTGACGACGATCACCATGCCGAGGCCGAGCGCCTTGCCCAGGTTCTCCTGGCCGAGCACGACCTCGCCGGTGAGGAACCCGCGGATCTGCAGCGGCACGATCGGGCTACCCTGCGAGACCAGCGCGGCAGCCGTGGCGTAGGCGCTGAAAGCGTTGGCGAACAACAGGAGCAGCGCACCGAGGAACGGCGGCGTGAGGATCGGGCCGCCGACGTGCCGCCAGTACGTCCAGCTCGTGCCGCCCAGGCTCGCGTTGGCCTCACGCCACTGTGGACGCAGCCCGTCCAGCGCGGGCAGGAACACGATGACCATCAACGGGATCTGGAAGAACGTGTAGACCAGGGTCAGCCCGGGCAGTTCGAACAGCCACGCGCTGCCCGCGAACAGGTCGATGCCAACGTTGTCACGCAGGAACTTCGTGACGAGACCCTCGAAGCCGACCGTCGCGAGAAAGGCGAACGCCAGCGGCACACCACCGAACTGGGCGAGCACACCGGATCCGGCGACGACGACCCGGCGCAGCATCCCGTCCGGGTTGCCGACCGAGATCGCCCACGTGAGCAGCGCGCCGAAGATCGCGCCGATCAGCGCGGTGAGTGCGGACAGCTCGATGCTGCGCACGAACGAGTCGAAGTACACGCCCTTGAACAGGGTCGTGAGGTTGTCGAGCGTGAACGCGCCGTTGGAGTCCTGGAAGGCGCCGAGAAGAACGAGGACGGTGGGGTAGACGAGGAAGGTGCCGACGAACGCGAGGAACGGCACCGCGACGAGCCAAGCGGCCACAGATGGCCGACCGGCGGCCCCACCTTTCGGGATTGAATCCTTTGAGGTGGAACCGCCGGGGGCTGCCGCTACGGGAGCGACACTCGTCATCCGATGGCCTGCGCCCAGGTCGCGGTCAGGACGGCCTTGGCCTTGTCGGCCTGCGCCTGCGTCTGGAACACCTGCTTGCCGTCGGTCTTCGGCAGCTTGTCCTTCGCCGCCTTGTCCGCCTTGTCGCCCATCTTGTCCAGGCGCACCGGGCGGGACATGCCCTTCAGGTAGAGGTTCTGGCCCTCGTCGGAGTAGAGGAACTCCTGCCACAGGCGCGCGGCCGCCGGGTGCGGCGCGTCCTTGCTGATGGCCTGGTTGTAGTAGGCACCGATCTGCGCCTCGGCCGGGACGACGACCTTCCAGTCCATCTTGCCCTTGAGCTTCTCGGTCTGGGCGGCGTTGGTGTAGTCCCAGTCGATGACGACCGGTGTCTGCCCGGACTCGATCGTCGCGGGCGACGGGTCGACCGGCTGGAAGTTGCCGGCCTGCTTGAGCTGCTTGAAGAAGCCGACACCGGGAGCGATGTCGTCGGCGGAACCGCCGTTGCCCAGCGCCGCCATCATGACGCCGGAGAACGCGGCACCGGCCTGCGTCGGGTCGCCGTTGAGCGCCACCTTGCCCTTGTACTCGGGCTTGAGCAGGTCCTTGACGCTCGTCGGAGCCGGCACCTTCGCTGCGTCGAACCCGATCGACATGAAGCCGCCGTAGTCGCCGTAGTAGAGGCCGTCCGCGTCCTTGAGCTCAGCGGGGATGTCGTCCCAGGTGCTGACCTTGTACGGCGCGAACAGGTCCTTGTTGGCCAGTGCCACGTTCAGCCCGAGGTCGAACACGTCCGGCGCGCGGTCGTTGCCCTTGAGCTGTTTGGCGGCGTTGATCTCCTCCTGGCTGGACGCGTCCGGCTGCGCCGAGTCGACCTTGAGGCCGTACTTGGCCTCGAACGCCTTGATGATCTCGCCGTAGTTCGCCCAGTCCGGGGGCAGCGCGATGACGTTGAGCTTGCCCTCCTTCTTGGCGGCCTCGACCAGCTTGTCCATGCCACCGAGCTCGCTCGCCGACTTGGCGGTGTTGGCGGCACCGGCCGGCGTCTCCTTGGCGGGCGGGGCACCACAGGCGGCCACCGCCAGCACCAACGCGCCGACACCAATGAGTTTCGTGGTGACGTTCCCTCGCTTCAGCACAGGCGGAGGATTCGCGCGGACAGCTTTCGTTGTCAAGCCAGCCGCGCCGGTTGAGACCTTCTCGACTCCTACGGTGAATTCTCGGTACCCCTGGGGTTGCCACTGAATGCTTTCCGAGCTTCACTCAGGTGTTGCGCGGTGATCCCGGTGCCTGGGTCGACGTGGACGAGCGCGGTCGTCAGATGCCGTCGCTTGTGGACGAACTCCGCTCTGCGGGCGGCGTGCAGCCCGAAGTCGTCGTCGAACCAGACGAGCGGCCGCTCGTAGGCGTACCGCGCCACAGCGGGGTACTTCCAGCCGTGCTCGTCGTGGAACTCGATCACCTTGAGCGCTGGCAGTCCGAGCCGCGGCCCGATCTCGATGTTCGCCCGGTGCAGCCAGCTCGTGGCCCACGCGAGCTCGGCGCCGGTTTCGACGGCCAGCCGTCTCAACTGGTCGCCGTGGTCCGGGTCGAGCCAGATCCGCAGCTTCCGCCTCCAGCCGACCTTGATGTCGAACGGCCGGTAGTTCGGCGGCTTGTGCTTCGCCGCCCACGGGTTGAGCGGACCGTCGACGTCGATCACGACGAGTGGCTTCACGAGGTCAAGACTGCCGTTACCCAGGCACGAGGCGCCCAGCGCCCCTAACCTCCGGAGGCATGAGACGCATGGCCCTGCTCGTGCTGCTGTGCGCCACCCTCGTGGGCTGCGCCGCGATCGCCGACCTGGCGACGCTGCAGAGCCACATCCAGGACGCCGGCTACAAGAACGTCTCGCTGCACCACCGCTCCCACAACGGCACCGACTTCCTCGAGATCACCGCGTCCGGCTCCGACCCCGACAAGGTGGCGGAGATCGTCTGGGACACCTACCCCGAGCACCTGGACCACGTGTCGATCACGCTCAACGGCACCCAGAAGGATTACTCCGAGGCCGACCTGCGCAGCGCGTTCGGCGAACGCCAGGTCACCGAGAAGCCCGACGACGACACCGACGTGATGAAGTCGGTCATCACCTGGCTGATAGTCGGCGCGGTGGTGGTCCTGCTGCTCGTCGCGGGGGTGATCATCCTCATCGTGATGCTGGTGCGCCGCTCCGACCGGCGCAAGGCCCGACAGCCGCACCACCCAGGCCGGCCGCCCGCCGGACCTCCACCCTCCGCATAGGAGTCCGACGGCTGGAGCCTCTTCACCTTCGACAGCGACGCCAAGTAGCCGAAGGGCATGATCAGGAGGCACGCCGAGCCGAGCACACCACCGACCCGCCCCACCGAACGCCGTACAAGAGCCCCGGCAGCAGACGACTGAACCTCAGGTGGATCTCCCCGGCGCGATCCACCGCCTGCTGGCCCCCGTCCGGCTCGGCGTCGGCACGCTGCAACACGCCGTCGAACGTCCGCACCAGCCGTTTGCGGTCGTGCTCGAACCGCACACGCAGGTCGAACACTTCGCACGGCCGGTCGGGAACGTGCAGCACGCACGGGTG
The DNA here is from genome assembly GCF_016907955.1 of Lentzea nigeriaca. GTDB lineage: Bacteria > Actinomycetota > Actinomycetes > Mycobacteriales > Pseudonocardiaceae > Lentzea > Lentzea nigeriaca. The sequence continues at coordinate 209,810 of NZ_JAFBCX010000011.1, forward strand.
CATGACGTCCCGGCTCTGCAGCCGATACCGGACCGCGAAGTCGTGGATCGTGCCTCGCACCAGCGGTTCTGCCGGCACGAGTGTGAAGCCGGGGCGATCGTGCGTCGCGGAGCGGTCCTGCAACGTGCCGCCGTAGAGCAGATGCACCTCCACGTCCCGTCTGCGTACCGGGAACACGGCGGCGAACTCCAGCTGATCCACCCCGTCCTGCTCGACGACGACCTGGTAGCGCTCGATCACCTCGGGCTGCCGCTGGTCGAGTGCCACTGCGACGGCCAGCTCGGTGGTGTGCCAGCCCCCGGTGTCGCGGCGGGTGGTCGTGGCGGCGAGCTCAGCCAGCTGCTCGACGGCCTCGTCGACACGCCGCCGCACGGTGCGGGCGTCGCGTTCGATCTCAGCTGCGACCCAGTTGACCCGCTCCTGGTAAAGCGGATGCCGGACCTCTGGAATGAGCCCGAACGCCGCCCGCGCCGCGAGCTGGAGGTCGTCCGGGAGCTGCTCGACCAGCTCGGTCAGCCTGGTGACCAGCTTCTGACGGGCGGCGGACGGCCCGTCGGCCCTGGTGATCCCGCAGGCGGCCGCCAGGTCTGTTCCGACCCGGTCCGCTATCCGCCCGTGCACACCCCTTCCCTTTCGGAGGGTCTTCAGCTCACGGACCAGCTTCGCGTATGTCGACGGCATCTTCGTTTTCCTCCCCTTGTGCACACACGTGCGGCGGAGGCAGGTTGCGGCGAGCGTGTGGACGAGAAGTGGACAGGCCGTGGATCGGTCAGACGTGGTCTGGTCGCAGGACGGTCCGTGCCACCGATGAGGCGAGCGCGATCCCGATCCGGACACCGTCACGGCCGAGGAAGACCCGCGAGGTACCGATGCGGTCCAGGGTCGGCGTGTCGACAGCACCGAGCCCGAACGCGATCACCTCTGGGCACCACGGCGCCGCCGTCAGCTGTGACAACGCCGTGGGCCAGGCCGGATCAGTCGCCCTGCCGTCGGAGATGAAGAACAACATCGGGCGACGCACGCGCATTCGCCGTGCTTTGAGACTCTGCACATCATGCTCGATGGTGGCGCGCAGCAGGGTGAAGGCCGAACCGAAGTCGGAACCTGATTCCTGGCGCGGTGTAATAGCTTCCGCGGGATCGAGGGCTGCCCGCAGAGGCTGCACCACCAGCGGGTTCTCCGCGAAAACCACCACGCAGAGCCGGACCTGGGTGGTCGCACGGCGATCCGCGTGCATCACACCGCGGAACTCCCGCACGCCGGCGTTCACCTCGTCGAGGTGATCGGCCATCGAGAACGACACGTCGCACACCACGTAGCACGGCAAAACATCGAGCACCATTCGCTTCCCCCTCAGCACAGGGCGTGACACGGACCACCGTTACCCGATCGCGTTGATCAAACGTGGACAAAAAGATGATTCGTTGACACGCCAAAGGCCTCTTGCACGACAGTCCTCTCAGACAGAAGCTCGGACACCGAGGAGGACGGCGTGGAGTTCCGGATGCTGGGTCCGCTGGAGGCGTGGCACGAGCACACCTCTGTGTCCTTGGGAGACCAGCAGCAACGCTTCATCCTCGTAGTGCTTCTGCTGCACGCCAACAAGCCGGTGTCAGCCGAACGGCTCACCGAGACCGTGTGGCCCGACAACCCGGAGCGCAGGACGCTGGTGCGCGGCTACATCAACAAGCTGCGCAAGGCGTTCGAGCCCACGGACACGTCGATCGACACGACGCCGACCGGCTACGTGCTGCGGGTCGACGAGAACCAGATCGACGCTGTCCGCTTCGATCGCCTGCGGGTGGAAGCCGCACGAGCCTCGCAGGACAACGACCAACGCAGGGCGGTCGAACTGCTGCGTGCCGCGGTCGCTTTGTGGCGCGGCAGGTTCCTGGAGGACATCGACATCGACCGGGTGGGCGGAGCCGAGGTGATCCTGCCGGACGAGAGCTACCACGACGCGCTCGGCGATCTGGCCGAGCTGGAGCTCATCATCGGCGATCACCGATCGGCCAGAGATCGGATGCGCCGCGCGGTGCACACCGCACCGGACCACCAGAAGTACTCCGAACTCCTGATGCGCGCGTTGATCGCGTGCGGCGACCGCGTCGGCGCCATCCGTGTTTTCGAAGCCGCGACGGGTGCTCTCGCCGATCTCGGTGTCGAGCCGGGAACAGTGCTGCGCAACCTCGCGGAGCGTGCCCGGCGAGGTGAGCCGGTCAGCTCGCTGCCCTCCCGGCCCCGCGCGTTCACCGGCCGGGAGGCGGAACTCCACGAGATCGAAGCAGCGGCGGCGGCACCGGGCGAACGTCGCGCGGTCTGGATCAGCGGTGCACCCGGCATCGGCAAGTCCGCTCTCGCCGTCGAAGCCGCGCACAGGCTCCGCAGCCGGTTCCCCGACGGGCAGATCTTGTTGCGGCTCAACGGATTCACACCGAACGTGGCCACGATGCCGGTGTCGGACGCACTCACTCAGCTGCTCGTCGAGCAAGGCGTGCCAGTCGAGCAGATCCCGGACACGGTGGGCCGCAAGGCCACGCTCTTCCAATCCCGGCTCTACGGCACCAGAACACTGGTGGTGCTGGACAACGCCGCGTCCCCGGACCAGGTCGAGCGGTTGCTGCCCGAGGCGGAGGGCTGCTTCGCGATCGTGACGAGCAGGCACATGGGGGAACCTGACATCAGCACCCACGTGCGCCTGTCCCCGCTGCCTCGCGACGACGCGGTGGCCATGTTCCAGGCGCTGACCGACCCCTTCCGGATCCGCGGCCGCTCGGCCGATGTGGCTGGCCTGGTCAAACGCTGCGGCTACCTGCCGATGCCGATCAACATCGCGGCCGCGCTGTTCCGCCGGCACGACCGGTGGTCACTCGACCACCTGCTCGGGCTCATGAACGAAAGCGGGCCGTGGCAAGAAGACGGCGCCGCGGTCCACGCCTCCTACCACCAGCTCAACGACCAGTTGCAGCAGGTCTTCCGGCTGTTCGGGCACCTCCCGGGACCCGATGTCGATCTCATCGGCGCCGCGGCGTTCATCGGCCGCGACATCGCCGATACCCGCAAGCTCCTGGACGACCTGCACGAGGTCTGTCTGTTGGAGGAAATCGCTCCGGACCGGTACCAGATGCTCGACGCCGTCAAGCAGTTCGCCGCTCTCGAACCTCCGCCCTCGGACGCGTTGGCACGACTGCTCGACTTCTACCTCGTCACACTGGCCAACGCCGTGGGCACGGCCCACCCGTTCGACCGCACCGTCCAGCCGTCGGTGGATCGCGAAAGCCCACTCGGCCTGCGGTTCACGCACAAGGACGACGCGTTGGCGTGGATCACTGCCGAGCGCGACAACCTGATGGCTGCCATCCGGCACTCAGGTCAAGACCACGCGTGGCGGCTGGCCGCGCTGATCTGGCGGCACTTCAACACCGCGAACCGGTTCGCAGACTGGATCGACGCCATCAAGTCCGTGCGCGCGCACGACGACTACGGTCAGGCGCACGTATTTCTGCGCCTCTCCACTGCGAACGATCGCCTCGGTCATCACGCCGTGGCGCTGGACCTCGCCGGCCAGGCACTGGAGAGGTGGGCTCGTCTCGGCGACGTGGCCGGTGAGGCCGCGACGCTGTGCGCGCTCGCCATCTCGGCGATGCAGCTCGGAGCCCACGACCAGGCGATGCGGCATTTCGAGGCCGCGCTGGCGAAGTACGAGCAGTGCGGGGACCTCCGCGGCCGGGCACACGCGTTGAGCATGCTCGGCTACATCAACGAGCAGCACCGCAGGTATGAGGTCGCGCTGCGGCAACATTCCGACGCCGTGGAGATGTTGCGGGAGATCGGGCATCTGCAGGGGCTGGCGCACGCGTTGAACAACCGCGGCGCGAACCGGCAGCACCTCGGCATGCTGGAGGAGGCCATCCCGGATCACCTGGAGGCGCACGAGATCGCGGTGGAGCTCGGTGACGACTGCGTGGCCGCCTACGCGTTGACCAACATCGCCGACGCACACCGGCTGCTGGGCCGGCTCGGTGAGGCGCTGCACCACCACGAACTCGCCGCCAGGTGCGCCGAGAAGATCGACGACGCCGACCTGCGTGCGCGGTTGTTGCGCGACCGGGCACTGACGGCACGTGACGGCGGCGACCTGGCCAAGGCGCTGCACCTGTTCCTCACGCTGCTGGACGTGGCCACCGGCACGGGCAACCGCACCCACCAGTCCCACGGCGAAATCGGTGTGGCACGGACGATGCACGCGTTGGGCAGGCACTCCGACGCGGTGGCGCACTGGGACGCGGCGGAAGCGATCTTCGCGGAGCTGGACCAGCCGGAAGCGGACGACGTGCGGGCCGAGCGCGCCGAGTTGACCTGTGCGTGCGGTCAGCGGTGAGTCAGAAGTCGTTTCAGGCCGGGGTAGATCTCCCTGACCGCGCTGTGGTTGTGCCATCTGCCCAGGGTCCTCGCCAGTTGCCGCAGATCGGTCCGCACGGTGGCCGAGTCGACGTGCGCCGCGTCATCGATCGTGTCAGCGAGCGTCCGGCAACTCTGGTCGACGTCGCCGGACAACGCGTGGGCAAGCGATCGTCTGGTGCCGAAGCGGGCCCTGGTGCGGCGTGATGTCGCAGGCACCAGTGCGAGCTGACGGTCCAGCACGACCGCGGCTTCGGCGTTGAGGCCGAGATCGCTCAACGCCCATCCCCTGGCCAGTTCCAGGGGATCGGGTGCGCTGGGGCCGAGCGCCGGGTACGGATCGTCCGCTGACGCGGAGTCCATCAGCCTCACGGCGCGGTCGAACGCGCTCTCCGCGGCGTAACGGTCTCCAGCCAGCGCGTGCCCCTGCGCCTCACGTCGTGCGGCGAGCGCGAGGACGCGTGACCCGGCGCTGCCGATCCACTGCGCCTGCTGGGCGAGGCTGATCGTGCTCCTGGCGTCCTGCCGGTAGAACGCGATCCCGGCCTCCCGCACGAACGAGTAGCTCGCGATGTCCGGATCCGCCGCCGCGCGTGACAGTTCCGACGCCTGCCGGGTCCACCACAGCGCGCTCTGCTCGTCACCGGCCTCCTGGCTCATCCAGCCCGTGTACTCGGCGATGCGCGCGGCGAGCCGCAGCAACCCCGTGCCGACCGGTCCGGTGTTCTCGCGTGCCATCCCGTGCACCGTGTGCTGCAAGGCTTTCAGCGGTTCGATGAGCACCATCGGACTGGTGCGCAAGCCCAGGCCGCGCAGGTTCTCGAACGAGGTGCGCATCCCCGCGATCACCTCTTCGTCCGGCACCGGCCGCGGCCCGCTGCCCGCGAGCGCGCCGACGCCGAGCATCGTGCCGGCCACGAGTACCTGACGGCGGCCGAGCCCTGGAGCGTCGCGCAGCGCGGCCTCGATCAGCCGGCCACCGACGTCGAGCACACCGTCGCACAGGCGGGCGACTGTGGGCGTCGGGGGTTTGATGTCGTTCTCGATTTTGCTGAGATAACCCTTGCTGTAGTGAATCAGCTTCGCCAGCTGCCCCATCGACAACCCCGCGGCGATGCGATGTTCGCGCAGCAGCTCACCGAAGGTTCCGGCCACGATTGCCTCCCCGCTCCGTCAGCCGAGTACATCATCCGAATCTGTTCGCCGCAATCACCCTGGCCATGACAAAAAATGGCCAGGGCGCATTGGCGGTTACCTCATCCGTGCCACGGGTTGCCGCCGCCGTCCTGGGTTTCCGTGGTCGTCGTGGTGGTCGGGGCGGGAGGCGGCGGGTTGTCGTCCGCGTTGGCCGTGGCACCACCGGAAACAGCGGCGGCGACGGCGAGCGTGGTCACCAGCGTGGTCGCACCGGCAACGAAAGTGGACACGATTTTGGACATGACGAATCCTCCGAAGGAAATCGCGATTGATTCCGGGATTTCGCCCGCCGTTCTGCGGGCTACTTCGAGGATTCATCTCCAGAAACCATGAAAACAGGTGTTGCCCGTTGCCCACCGGGGTGGTCAACACGTCCACTCCTCATCCACTTCTGGTCAACACCCGGCGTGGATGCTGCGGGCAACCGGCAGCAGGCCGGTCCTGCAGGAGGAGGTTGGAGTGATCGAATCCGCGACCTACGACATCGCCGTGTCGTTCGCCGAGGAACAGCGCACCCTGGTCGACGAGGTGGTTGAAGCGTGTCGGCAGCGTGGCCTGACCGTGTTGGAGGGCAATGATCTGCCGCAGGCGCAGGTGCGCTTCTTCGTGCCGTTCGTGTCCACTGTGGACGATCTGATGTTGGACGGCGACGAACACGTGCTGCCGGTGCTGACCGGCGACACCCACGCGCCGGCACCGTTCCTGCGCGCGGACGAAGGCCTCGTGGACGCGCTGGTGAGCCGGGTCGAGGCGGCCGAAACCGCGGGCAGGAACCGGGTGTCAGTCGCCGACGTGGCGGCAGCGGTCAAGGCGCCGCGACCCGAGAAGTCCGCGCTGCGTTCCCTGGCCGAGCAGCTCGCCGCATCGTCCAGACGCGACCTCGCTGGCACCATGCACCTGGGCGACACCACGATCGCCGTGCGCGTCGAACGTTCCGATGACACCGTCTACGCCTTGGAGGTCCGCGGCGAGACCGTGAACTTCGTCGTCCTCGGCGGTTCGACCGAGCCGCTCTCCACGCTGTACCAGCGGATCGAGGAAATGCTGACCGCGTAACGCGAAAAGGGCGGTGCCTCCACGGGAGTGAACTGGTCCCCGGAAGTTGGACTGGCTAACTGAAGGTTAGGCCGGGAGGGCCTGGGCTCGGTATTCGACCGGGCTCAGCCCTCGACCAGCTTGGGCGAGGACAGGTCGTACTCGCGCGCCAGCTCGAGCGCGGACACCTCACCGTCGACGAACCGGCGCACGACCTCGAGCTTGAACTCGAACGTGAACGACCGCTTGCCCGGTTTCATCATCAGCGCTCCCGCGCCTCGCAGACTCCAACGCTCACGCAAGCGTCGCACCGCGGTCTCCGACACCCCCAGCCGGGTCGACACGGCCTTCTCGCCATACCCGGCCTCGAACAAGGCGACAGCAGTCTCCCGCTGCCGCTCAGACAACGAACTTCGTGGATGCAACGAACCGCTCCCCGGAGAGTCGGAACTGGATTCCCAGTCCAACTTCCGGGGAGCGGTTCAGAGACACCGCCCTTTCTCACTGCTTCCTGGCCCGCTCGACCACTTCCTCGAGCCGCAACGGACTGGGCGGGTGATGGCTGAGGCACAGCGGCGCCCGCATCCGCCGGAACCCGAACGTGTCCCCGGTGACGTAGAACTGCCCGCGTTCCAACCGCGAGATGTCCGCGATCGAACTCCCTTTGGCCCGCGCCATGTCCGTCGCCGCGGCGATCTGCGCAGGACTGTTCAACCGCCCGAAGAACTGCGTGGTGGCGTTACCCGTCACCTGGTTGTGCACACCCTTGGGCGCCTGCGTGGCGAGCATCAGCCCGAGCCCGTACTTGCGAGCCTGCGAGGCCAGCAGGATCGTGGTCTGCAGGCTGGCAGTGGCCCCACCGGAAGGCGCGATCGTCTGTGCCTCGTCCATCACCATCAGTCCGCCGAGCGGCCGGTCCACCGCCGGATTGCGCTTGATCCACGCGAACACCTCGAGCTGCAGCTGACTGATGAACCCCTGTCGCTGCTCCTCGGACGGCAACCCGACAAAGCTGATCACCGAAACCCGAGCCCGCTTACCGCCTGACGGCTGGAGCAGCACCCCGGGATCAGTCGGCTCTCCCGCACCACCGAGCAACGGATCGTTGACCATCGCGGCCCGCAACGTCTCCGCGAGATCAGCCGCCGTAGCCGCCGCCGAGTGCAACTTGCTGACACCCTCCGGCAGCTCCGCCAGCAACTCGACGAGCCCGTTCAAGTCCCGCCGATCCCCCCGCGCATAACGCCTGAGCGCCTCTCGGAGCACAGCCCTGCCTCGAACGGCGAACTTGGTGTCGTTGGCAATCCGCGCGTGCGGCACCAACCGCGCCACCGCAGCCTCCACGGCCGCGGCGAACTCGTCCTCGTCGTCCCGCACCTCGGCGAAGTCGGGCAACGGATGAAAACTCAACGGCCGGCCGCCGACCCGCCCCGGCGTCCACACCACAACCTCGGTGCCGGCCAGGTACTCGGCAGCCTTCGCCTCGTCCCCCGGCCGCCACTCCGCAGGCACCTCGGGCCAAGCGTCCCCGAGCCGCGCCAGGTCGTTGTTGGGGTCCAGCACGATCGCCGAGACCCCGCGCAGCGCGCACTCCTCGACGATCCTGCGCAACAGCACCGTCTTCCCACTGCCGGACCCGGCGAAGACGATGGCGTGCTTGCGCAACGACTCCAGCTCGATCCGGATCTCCCCGTCCATCCCGAGCACGATCTCGTCAGGACTATCCGGTCGCTGCGGCTGCGGCGGAGGACGGGTCTCCTGGTGGCTTGCCGCCGTCCGCTCCTGATCCGGCAACACCGACCGCAGGAACATGGTGCTGCTGGCGGGTTTCCTGGCCACCAGCCACCCCAGCAGCTGGTGGGTCTGCACCGAGCAGATCTCCTTGAGCGCGCTGAACGTCCTCAGGTCGTCGTCCGTGATGTCGACGCACCGCCCGCCCGCGGTCTCCAGCTCGGCGACCAGCCGCCGGGTCACCGCACCGGTCCAGCCCTTGGACCCGTTGCGAATGATGATCAGATGCCTGCCTCGCGCTCCGCGGGTTCCTTCTGCCGCGTCGCGCGCATCGCGCAGCTTGCGCAGCACCCGGTTGCCGTGGCTACTCGCGATGAATCGAAAACCCCAGCGCTCCTGAGTGTCCAGTTCCTCGTTGACGGTCAGGCGCAGCCCGGCGTGCAGCCGCATGTCGTCCGTGTGCGGCTCCGGATGCCACTTCAGGTCGTCGTTGCCGACCTCTGTGATCCAGGACTTCAGCCCGGCCAGAAGCAACGCGGGCAGCACCTCGTCCTCGTTGGCCGGCTTGACCTCCATCGCGGTGACCGCGGCCGTCTCCTTCAGGTGCGCGAACCTGGCGTCGAACTCCGCCATGTAGTCCGGTTCAGGTGCCGTGACGACCGGCGGGGCCACGATCTCGGTCGGCGGTGCCGCGTCGAACGAGGCCAATTCCCTGATCTCGCCGTACAAGCAGCCTTCCGCGTGCTGATGCACCCGCTTGAGCAGCTGGCGTGGCGTGCGAGCCGACCAGTTCGCCGGATCGAACGCGCTCGGCGCCACCGGCCAGGTCGAGTGCGGCGGCACGATCCCGTGGCGCTGGTACATCACGCCGAGCCACTTCTCGACGAGTTTCCTGCCGAGAGCGGGGTCGGCGATCGAGGCGAGGATCGGGGTCGTGGTGAAACGGTCCTCCACGGTGTCGCTCGCGATCGACTTCAGCATCTTCCACGTGTTGGGCAGGCAGGCCACCACCGTGATCGTGCGGCGCGTCGTCTCGCGCAGCTGCATGAGGCCGTCCGAGATGTCGGCGATCTCCTGCACCAGCTCGGGATTCGTCACCGCCTCGCCGGTCACGTCCCGTCCCTTGTTGACCAGCGTGTCGAGCTGGTCGACGGCGATGACGCACGGCCCGGTCATCGCGAGCACGCGGGAGATGTCGCGAACGAGCGTCCGTGACGGGTTGGCCTCGGCGGGAAGGCCCCAGCGACGCCGTTCCTCGCTCGACTCGTCCACGCCCTTCAGGTAGGACTTGCCGACGTCCGAGTGCTCCGAGGCGTACAGCACGAGTGCACGGATCGTGTCGCCGCATTCCACAGCGATCCTGCTGTCCACAGTGCGGAGCCCGCCGAGGAAGGTCTGCAGGTGCTCCGGTGTGAGCGGTGCCCCACCCACCACGGCGCGGCCGACGTCATCGGGCACGTCAGCTCCCATGCACAGCTGACGCAGCAACACCGTGAGCTGGATGTCACCCTCGTCGTTGGCCCGGCGCAGCTCACTGCGCATGGCGTCGGCGACGTCGTCCCAGAACGCCTTGCCCGACGTGACCTCGACGAGGAAGAAGTAGCCACCCTGTCCCTGCACCGTGCGGCGAACCGAACCCAGCAGGTGCGTCTTGCCGACACCCTTCTCCCCCTGCAGCACCAGACCGCCGATGCTCGGTCCGACGCTGGCCCGTGCGTCCGCGATGCCCGCCCGAAGACGATGTTCGGCCCTGGTGTGCAGACCTTCGATGTGGAACGGCGAGGCGTGCCAGACGTCGTCGGGGGTCTCGGCGGAGTTGAAGCGCACGACCGCCAGCGCCTCGCGCAGTTGCTCGGTCATGATTCCTCGATCGCCATGAGGTGCTTGTCCTCGCCGCCGACACGGATCGCGGCAGCGTGGTCGTCCTCGGTGAGCACCTTGCGGTTCGAGTCGGGAACCAGGTGGGTGGTACCGGCTTTCACCATCCTCAGCAGTGTCTCGTCCACCTCATCGCGGTCAGCACCGCCGAGCCGCGGACGGATCTTGGCCAGCCGGACCCAATCCTGATAGCCGTCGCCCAGCTCTAGGTACACCTGCCGGATCAGCTCCTCCAGGTCGCCGGACTGGATCGCCTCAGCGAGGGCACCCCGTTGGTAAGCGAAACGCGCGAGCCTGCTCAGGACCAAGGCATGCACTCGAGCCAGTGGGCCGATCCGCGACGGCGCCTCGCCATCCATGAGATCGCCTGCACACCAGGCGATGCCCTTGTCTGTGATCTGATGAACCAGCCTCCTGCCTTCCTTCGACGTTTCCAGCAGGCCATCCTTGTTCAAGGCGATGCGCTCGTCCTTGGACAGCGAGATCTTGTACTGGTCGGTCAGCTCCACGTTGGGAATCGCACGGCCCTCCAGCCACAGCTGGATGAGTGCGGCTCTCGCTCTGGGTGCGTACGTCTCCGGCATCACGCCGCCCTTTCAGTCTGTGAACGCGTTGATTCGTCGCTCGATCCGGGCGAGTAGTGCACTCACCTCGGTGCGCACTTGTGATGGCACGGCCACCCCGGTCCCCTTGCGGTGCGGCCTGTTGAGGAGCAGGAGATCAGCGGACCGGTCCCGCAGCAGATCCATGTCGCCGTCGTCGAGGGCTCCGGCCATGCCGCGCACCGTTTCCTCAACGAGGACGATCCTTTCGGCATATGGCAGCTGCTCCGGCAGTTCGCGCAGCGCCGCCTCGGCACTCGTTAGTGCTTCCTGATCCGGCTCGGTCTCCGCCCTGGGCGTCGCCTTGATGAGGTCGTGCAGTTCCCGTGCCACCCACACCGGTCGCACGCCCGGCTCGAACTCCAAGTGCCGGAGATTGCGCAAGAAGCCGGGCAGCAACTCGCGGTCAGTACCGGGGGCCAGCAGACAGAACACCTGCCGCTGATCGCCGTCAGGCGCCAACGTGCGCCGCAGGAAACGCTCTGCCTCGGTGTGCTGCCATCGACTGAGCTGGCCATCCACCACCAGGCAGAGGTGTTCTGCGGGATCGCTGGCCGTGTCGAGAATCTCGGGGTCTCCTGACACCGACCTCTCCACGCTTACGCCGAGCAGTCGCAGTTCCGTGATCAGCTCCGTCGCGGTGCGCCAGAGCGATCGAGGACTGGACACCAGCAGGTCCTGGTCGAACTTGCGACGGCGGGCGCGTCCCGCCGACACGTAGGCGTCTCGGTTGTCGGCCAGCAGGTCGGTCCTGTCGAACTGCTGCGCGATCACCGCGGCGACTGTCTCCAGCGCGAACGAGATCTGGTCCGGCGACGGGAAGCGCTCCTCCACAACGGGCAGCTGCTCACCGAAGCTCCAGTAGGAGACGTAGGGCACGGTCAGATGCCGCAGCATCAGCTCGGGAGTGACGCTCTTGACCAGCCAGTTGCGGAACAGCGGTGCGACGACCTTGGCGCACTTCTTCTGCCAGTTCTCGGCGCGCTCGTACTCCACGCGGTTGTCCAGCCGGGACAACACCGGCAACACCTGGTGTCGCGGCCGGTCGTACGGAAGGCGGTCTCTCGCCTTGTCCGCGAGGTGGGCGATGTCCACGACGTCGTTGAGGTTCTGGTCGTTGGCCGTGAACACCACCACCAGCCGGTCTGGTAGCTGAGCAGTGCAGATACCCGCGATGTCCGAGACGCCGGTACGGCTGTCGATCAGCACGAAGTCGTATTTGGCGGTCCACTGGTCGCGGTACTCCTCGAGATGCGCGGCGAACCCCCGCTTGTACAGGTCCTCCCAGTTGATCGTCTGCATGCGACGTGAATAGGACGACTCGAGCTTCCCGTCCTCCACCCGGCCCGCCGCAATCAGGTCGAGCACGCCACCATCGACGTGGACTCGTATCTCGTGAGAAGCGGGTGACCTCACTCCAGCGAGGTATTCATGTGCGATGTCGACCACACCGCTCTCCGGCTCCTGCGCGAGATGCGGCTCGAAGTAGAGGTGAAGTCCCGGCGCCTCCAGATCCCAGTCAACCGCGAGCACTCGGTACCCCCAGCGCGCGAGCAGCACGGCGGTGTTCGCCAGGGTGAAGCTGCGTCCGACGCCGCCCTTGTACGAGTAGAACGTGATCACGGTTCCAGACATCACTCGAACCTCGGTAATGGAGGAGGCGGGATGAGCACCGGGTCGGGCCGCTCAACAATCGGCCAATCCGGACTCCATTCAGGCACTTGCTTCACCAGTTGGACCAGATCACGCGCCAGAACCCTGACTTGCCGACAAAAGGCGATGTAGTCAACGGAGTCCTGATAAACCGGCTCTGAATACGCGTAGTCCTTGAAGTCCTGCCAGGAACGCATCCGCTCCTCGAGCGGGAAGTTCTCGGAGTCCGAGTACAGGATCGGGTAGATCAGCCCCTGCGAGATGTCGGCGCCGGCCAGCCCGAGCATGGCCTCCCGTGCTCGCATGCTCTCCAACTCGGCCATGCACCAACTCGACTCGAAGTAGTGCGGCGTGAGCAGCTGGATCATGATCTTGCTGTGACGCAGCGCGTTTTCCAAGTTGTGCGCCCACTGCACGGCTCGGGGCATCACCTTGTCCATGTACACCTTGGGAGTGGGTGCACACTCGTCAGCGAGGTACTCAACCAGCTTTCCGTGGAAGTGGTTGATCAACCATTTCTGCACGCTGCCTTTACGGCTGTAGCTGATGAAGAAATCGTACTTGTAGCCGGACACAGCGACCAACCGTAGATGCGGTCACCCCGCGATAAAAGACAAAAAAGTGGTCGCTTTCGAGCGTTCTGTCCAAAAACTGGACAAAAGTTGGAGGCTGCGGCGGCGGACCGCGAACAGCAAGAAGCCCCCGATCATGTTCGATCGAGGGCTTCTCCGGTGAGTGGACGATACTGGGATTGAACCAGTGACCCCTACCGTGTCAAGGTAGTGCTCTCCCGCTGAGCTAATCGTCCGAGCGGATGACGAGACTCGAACTCGCGACCCTCACCTTGGCAAGGTGATGCGCTACCAACTGCGCTACATCCGCGTGCGCCGTGGGTTTCCCTGGCGGGTTTCCCGTGGTGCGAGGAGAACTTTATCCGACGGTCCCCCGAAGTTCCAAATCGGCTGATCTTGAGCCTGGAAGACCGCCACCAGCCGCCGAAACGGCAGTGGGGCCAGGCGCGATGTGCGCCTGGCCCCACTGGTGATCCGAAGTGGACGATACTGGGATTGAACCAGTGACCCCTACCGTGTCAAGGTAGTGCTCTCCCGCTGAGCTAATCGTCCGAGGCGGAGACGGGAATCGAACCCGTGTACAGGGCTTTGCAGGCCCTTGCCTAAGCCACTCGGCCACTCCGCCAGGAGCATGAGCCCACAGTGGTTGTCCACTGGAGACTCACAGAGCGGATGACGAGACTCGAACTCGCGACCCTCACCTTGGCAAGGTGATGCGCTACCAACTGCGCTACATCCGCGTACATCACTGACTTCGTGATGTTGAAACAAACCTTATACGAGGGGTTCAACCGGGTTTCACCGGGGGTACCCGCACCGCCTTCACGGGCCCCCTACCTCGGGTTTTCAGCTCAGGTCGTTCGAGATGAGGTGCGTGAGCGCCTCGTCGACGTTGACCCACAGGTGCTCGTTGCCCGGAACGACGACGTCGTAGGTCCGGTCGAGGAAGTCGGCGAGTTCCTGCGCGGACGCCTCGAACATGGCGTGCCCGGACGGCGAGCTCAGCTCGATCACGACGACCTCGGGGTCGTCGGCGGCAGGGCGGATCCGGACATCGCCGTCGCCGGCGTCGGCGATGAGGCCGTCGGCGAGCAGGTCGCGGGCGAACACCCACTCGACCCAACCGGCACGGCCGGTGCGGAACGCGGCCACGACCGCGTACGGGTCCTTCGTGTCGTATCGCAGCTCCACCTGGACCGGAACCGCGGGGGTCCTCGGCGCCAGCAGGTCGAAGACCGCTGTCGAGCGGAGCGTCACGTGGTCGTTGCGCATCGTCGTTACCCTCTTCTCCCTTCCCGGTCAATGAAACGACCGAGCACCTCAGTTGTGACGTGCATGTGGCGAGGAACGCTCGCGATTCGGACGCAGATCACCCCATCGGGTCAGGTTGACTGCGCACGGCGACCGTTTACACGCGTTCCGTGTCCTCCTCGCTCGTTAGCCTGTGTTCAGCGGCTCCCATCTTGCTGGGTCTAACCTGAACCCGGTACCGGCTGTTGCGCGAATGTTGGACGTGAGGACATCTCTGGTGGCTGACTCGCCCGGTCCACCCGTCGCGTCACGCGACGGCCGCCCGACCGATTTCGAGCTCGTCCAAAGGCTCGCACAGGGCGATCGGTCAGCGTTCGGTGCGCTGTACGACAGGTACGGCACACCAGCATATTCGCTGGCCCGACGCATCTGCGTCGACCCCGAGCTAGCCGAGGACGTCGTCCAGGAAGCTTTCCTCGCACTCTGGCGGCATCCGGCCAGGTTCGACCCCACGCGCGGAAGTTTCGGCACCTGGCTGATGACCTTGGTCCACCACCGCGCAGTGGATGCGGTACGCAAGGAGAACACGCAACGTCGTCGGACTGTTCCCCTCACCGACGACGTCTCACCGCCGGCAGAAGGCTCCGACCACGAGGCGTTGGTGAGCGTGGTGAGTGCCGAGGTCAGGGCGGCACTGCGGACGTTGCCCGAAGAGCAGCGCCAGGTCATCGCACTGGCCTACCTCGGCGGCTACACCCAGTGCGAGGTGGCGAAGCTGACCGGCGTGCCACTCGGGACTGTGAAATCGCGCACGTTCGCGGCGATCAGACGCCTGAGAGGCACGTTGGGGAACTTGTGGGCCGGCGAGACCGGCGAGACGACAGGAGCAAACCGGTGAACGGCGAGTTGTGCCCTCACGAGGAGCTCGCGGTCGGCTGGGCGATGCACTCCTTGGAGCCGGACGAAGAAGCAGTGGTCCGCGACCACCTGCCGAACTGCGCCACGTGCCAGCGCACGGTGCGGTCGACGCAGGAAGTCCTCGCGGGCATCGGCGGCTCGGTCCGCCAGGAACAGCCACCGCCCCGCCTGCGCGCGAGGCTGATGGAACAGATCGAGCACATCCCGCAGGAGGCGCCCACCCAGCACCACCCGCGCCACGCGGCCCCTGTCCCCCTGCGCCCGCAACACCGCCGCCGCACCGGCCGCGTGCTGCTGGCAGCCGCGGCGGCCCTGGCCGTCCTGGCCGGCGGCGGTTACCTCGGCGTGCGCGTGAACCAGCTCTCGAGCGAGGTAGCGGCCTCCCAGGCCCGCACCAACGAGCTGAACCAGGCACTGGCCCTGGCCGCGGACCCGTCCACGCACAGGGCGATCCTGCGCACCGGCTCCGGCGACAAGGTGGCCATCGTCCTCTCCGGCCCGACCTCCGGCGCCGTGATGCCGCTGAACCTCAAGCCGAACGACTCCGGTCACGTTTACGTAGTCTGGGGTGCGAGTACGAAACCGCCGGTACCGTTGGCAATGTTCGACGTGCGCACGGGCTCGACCGACCCGCAACTGCTCAGCTGGTCCCCCGACGCGCACAACCACACGACGTTCGCGGTATCGCTGGAGCCAGGCCGCCAGCCTCCGGCAACGCCTTCGGACGTGCTGGCAGGCGGCCAGGTTGCACCCGCCTGAGTCCCAACAGGATGATCGACACATGACGAAGCCCGACGCGAAGCCCGACGAGCACAAGGGCTGGCGCCACTGGTTCCACCGCAACCCGGCGCTGAACCTGGCCTACCGCATCGGCGTGGGCGTGATCGGCGGCCTGGTGCTGATCACGGGCATCATCATGATCCCGTACCCCGGCCCGGGCTGGCTGGTGGTCTTCGCGGGCCTCGCCATCCTCGCGACGGAGTTCGAGTGGGCGGGCCGCGTCCTCAAGTTCGCCAAGCGCTACTACGACCGCTGGGTCGAGTGGCTCAAGCGCCAACCGACCTGGGTCCGCGGCCTGGTGATGGCCGGCGTCTGCGCCATCGTCCTGGCGACCTGCTACCTCCTCAACGTGTTCGCGCTGGTCGGCGGCTGGTTCGGTGCCGAGTGGAGCTGGTTGCAGAGCCCGATTTTTGGTTCTCGTTGATGATGTTGTAAGCTATGGCCACACCGCGAGAGCGGGACAGCAACACAACAGAACACGGGCGTTTAGCTCAGCGGGAGAGCGCTTCGTTCACACCGAAGAGGTCACTGGTTCGATCCCAGTATCGCCCATAGTGTGTTTACCAGGTCAAAGGGCCTGCCGGTGGTCACCATCGGCAGGCCCTTTGCGTTGAGTGGGAGCAAATTGGGAGCAGAAGTCCTCCCCCAACCCGCGAGAACTGCGTAAAGTCTTCCCACCAAGATTCTCGGAATCCGCAGGTCAGGGAATCGCCGTCCGTTTGGCCCGTGGTGACCTCTTCGCCACCACCGAAGAGGTCACCAGGCGTCAGGCTCGTCTAACTTACGCAGTACGCGTCGCCACGCCCTGTTGCGCGGACAATCGTCAAGCCTGCAACGCAGCAACCCGCTCGAAGACGTGATCGAGCCGGTCCGACAGCGGCTGCACCGCCACGGCGACCCACCTCCCATCGACTTCGAAACCCCGGTTCCTCGCCTCGGCAGTTATCCGCTCGGCGAAGTCGGCAGCGGATCCGTCACCCGACGCGGCTGCCTGCACTAGTTCATGGGCAATCTCCCGCCTCATCCCCGCGCTCATGAGGGCCACCACGGCCCCGTCTGAGATCACGAACTTCGCGTCGCCAAGGATCGCCCTCATGCGCGATTCGTCGACGACCAAGCCGCGGACGAGACCCGTCGTCGAGATCAGGATGTGTTCAACGAGCATGGACGCGTCCGGCAGGCACACGCGTTCGACTGAGCTGTGCGAGATGTCGCGTTCGTGCCAGAGAGGGATGCCCTCCATCACCGGCACAATGTACGAGCGGACGAGCCTGAACAGCCCGCAGATCTTCTCGGCCGTGACCGGGTTCTTCTTGTGCGGCATCGCCGAGGACCCGATCTGGCCGGCCGCGAACCCTTCGGCCAGCTCAGCGACCTCGCTTCGCTGTCCGTGCCTGACCTCCAAGGCGAGGCATTCGCACGCCGATGCCAGCAAGGCGAGTGAACACACCCAGTCGGCGATTCGGTCACGCATCACGACTCTCAGTGTTCTCGCAGAGCGGTACTCCTTGCGCGCCAGCGCCAGCGGGCTGATCGAGCTGGACTCCTATAGCGCCCTGGCGTTGAACGCCACCGAGGCAGACATCGGGAAGCTCGAAGTCGAAGCCGATCTCGTAATCGACACGGCACGCAACTCGGTCGGCGACGTGGAAACCCAGGTGGCCGCCGGCCTGAACCTCTACGCACCTCGTGAAAGCCGCTTGGTCGACGTGCTGATCGGCGCGCAGTACGGCAGCGAGGGCAAGGGCAACATCGCGTTCTTCCTCGCTCCCGAGTACGACGTGCTCATGCGTGTCGGAGGCCCCAACGCCGGGCACAAAGTCCCGCTGCCCACGCCGTACACGCACCGGCTGCTCCCGTCAGGTACTCGCGCCAACTCCGCCGCCACCATCCTCATCGGACCTGGAGCCACGCTGTCCCTCGACGTGCTGCTCCCCGAGATCGCCGAAAGCGCCGTCGAAGTCGACCGGCTCTTCATAGATCCCCAGGCCATGGTCATTGAGCAGGAGGACCTCGTCACCGAAGCCAAGCTGGTCGGAGGTATCGGCTCGACCGGCAAGGGTGGCGGCGCCGCGGCGGCGCGACGCATCCTCGGCCGGCATAACGACGGGTCGGTCGTACCACCGGTCCGCCTCGCACGAGACGTTCCGGAGCTCGAGCCGTACCTGCGGTCCTCCGCAGAAGTGCTGGACATAGCGTTCGAACGGGGACCGCGCGTTCTGCTGGAGGGCACGCAAGGCACCGGCCTGAGCATCTACCACGGCGAGTACCCGTACGTGACGAGCCGCGACACGACGACAGCGGGCACGCTGGCCGAGGCCGGCATCGGCATCCACCGGGTACGACGGGTGGTGATGGTGGCCCGGACGTACCCGATCCGGGTCAAGGACCCCCAGGGAGCAACGTCCGGACCGATGTCACAGGAGATCGGCTCGAACGACATCGCCGAGCGGTCGGAAATTCCGCTGGAGGAGCTGGTAAGCCACGAGAAGGGTTCGGTCAGCGGCAACCAGCGGCGAGTGGCGGAATTCGACTGGCAGATGCTCCGAAGGGCGTCCGAGCTGAACGGCGCCACCGACATCGCGCTCACGTTCACCGACTACATCTCAATGAGCAACAGATCAGCCCGACGCTACGAGCAACTGACCCCAGCGACCATCGACTTCGTCGAAGAGGTTCAGAGAGTCGCCGGGGTTCCCGTGTCCCTGCTGGGCACGCGCTTCGACGTGCGCAGCGTGATCGATCGCCGACGGTGGTAGCAGATGCTGGAAGACTAGCTCGTCAGGCGTTTCCCCACGCTGTACCACATGGCCGAGGACGGCACCTGGCCCACGATTCAGCGGCACGGTCTGCTCAGCACAGCGGCACTGCTGGACCTGTTCGAGGCAGATGCTCCCACCAGGGCTACCGTTCTCGACCAGGTACGCCGGTCAACGATCACGCTCGAGCACCCCGAGCACGGCTCGGCCGTCGTGCGTGACCAGCGTCCTCTCAAATTCCTGGACCGCTGCCTCACCCCACGCACCACACCGCAGCAGTTCTTGGACGCGCTCAACGGCCGGGTGTTCTTCTGGCTCACCTACGAACGCCTGCAGCGGCTGCTCAACGCCTCGCTTTACCGCAAGCACCCGCAAACAGTGCTGCACATCGACACCGCATCGCTCCTCGCCGAACACAGGGACGAAGTTCAGCTTGCTCCCTACAACACGGGAAGCATGCACGTCCCCACCGCGCCGCCTCGAGGCGCTGACGTGTTCGTGGATCTTCTCGACTACCCCTACGACCGGTGGGAGAGGACGCGTGGACGAAACGCCGACGCGGTCGTCGAGTTAACGGTTCCGCACTCGGTGCCGCGGATCACGGACCACACGGTGCGTGTTGAACGCTGGCATCTGGGGGAACCGAGAGAGGTTCTATACAGTCGGTGACCGCTAGGTGACGTCGCCCACCAGACGCCAAGGCGCTGTGCACGCGACCGGCATCACCCAAGCCGTCCTGCACGCCACTGTCCACGACAGATTCGCTGGCAACTTTGAACACACTGCGCTACACGACGTGCCTCCCCACGGTCCGACCGATGATCAAGTGGAAGTCGGATTCAACCGCGACAACGCGGGGACCTTCGATCAAGATCGAACTTTCACACTTACTACCTCAAGCACAAAGCAATGGGTCTGCTGCACCGATAGGTGACATCTGAGTTGGCTTGCCGTGATGGTGAGCTGGGAGGATGTCGCTGTGCCCAAGCCCTACCCCCAGGAGTTCCGCGACGATGTCGTGCGGGTCGCCCGTGACCGCGAGCCCGGCGTAACCGTCGAGCAGATCGCCAAAGACTTCGGGGTCCACC
>NZ_JAFBCX010000012.1 GCF_016907955.1 Lentzea nigeriaca
CGACCGCACCACCTACAACGCCACTATCAGCATCGACGTCCTCGCCCCACCAGAACCTTGACGGTCACCGCGAACGCCTAACTACACGGCGTTGGTTCTAGCCGTAGAGCCATTCCAGTCGATCGTGCAGGTCAGCCGTGGTCCACGAGGCGAACATCGCGTCACGGTCAGCGGCGGCGTCACCGGCCGGGTGGTAGACCTCCCGTCCCATCAACCGTGAGGCGTGGTGGACGCGCGCGGTCCGCGCGTGACGCATCGAGACATAACGCGCAAAAGAGCCAACCACGTCCCGCGGATCGAACACGGACGAGAGGCACACGGCGTCCTCCAACGCCTGGCACGCCCCCTGCGCGGCGTACTGGAGCACAGGGTGAGCGGCGTCGCCGAGCAGCACCACTCGCGAGTCCTGCCACGTGGTGACGGGTGCCCGGTCGCAGAGCACCCACGCGCGCCACTCGCTGGCGAGTTCCATGACGCGCGCGGCGTCGTCGCACAGCGGTGAGAAGTGGCGCAGGACCTCGTCGTGGTCGACGGGCTTGCCGGTCATGGGATCTGCCGCACCATTGTCGGTGGTGGCCACGAGGTTCACGTAGCGTCCGCCCGCGATCACGTACCAGACGACGTGGTAGCGCGGTCCGGCCCAGAGCGTGACCACGTTCTCCTTCAAGCCCGAAGGCACGTCGTGGGCGGGGATGACCGCGCGGAAGGTCGTGTGGCCGGAGACCTGCGGGTCGCCGTCGCCGACGAGTTGACGGCGCACGGCCGAGCGCAGGCCGTCCGCGCCGACCAGCGCCGAGCCGTGCACGCGGTCACCTGAGCGAAGAACGGCCGTGACGCCGAGGGAGTCCTGCGCGTACGACTCCACGCCGCTGTTGACGCGGAGGTCCACGCGTTCGTCGTCCTGGCAGGCGTCGAGCAACGGCGTCAGCACGTCGTTGCGGTGCACCACGGCGTACGTGCCGAACCGGTCGCGGAACCCGGCGTCGATCGGCAGCTGGGCGATCAACCCGCCGGAGATTCCGCACCGCAGGCGCAAGGCGTCCACATGCACGGCCCGCGACCGCACTACCGGGCCCACGCCCAGCGCGTCGAGCATGCGGAAGCCGTTGGGTCCCACCTGGATGCCCGCGCCGATCTCCTCGAACACCGCGGCCGCTTCGAGCACCGTCACGCGGTGCCCGGCGCGTGCGAGGCCGAGTGCCGTCGCCAGGCCACCGATACCGCCGCCGACCACCAGGACCGTCATGCGTCCGAGTATCTCGGCTCAGCGATCACGAACCCCCTAAGTTGACCGTCAAGGTCGCGAACCACTAACGAAGGTGTATCCCGGCGAGACGGGATCGGGCCCACCGGTACGGTGGGCGCTGTGTTGAACGCCGTCCTGGCCACGATCCCGAGCCCCGACCAAGGTGTGTGGTACCTCGGTCCGCTCCCCATCAGGGCCTACGCGCTGTGCATCATCGCCGGCATCATCGTCGCCATCTGGTGGGGTGAGCGTCGCTGGGTCGCCCGCGGGGGCATCAAGGGCGAGGTGACCGACATCGCCGTGTGGGCGGTGCCGTTCGGCCTCGTCGGCGGGCGGCTCTACCACGTCATCACCGACAACCAGAAGTACTTCGGGCCGGGGAAGAACCCGCTCGCGGCGCTGGAGATCTGGAACGGCGGCCTCGGCATCTGGGGCGCCATCGCGCTCGGTGCCGTGGGTGCGTGGATCGGGTGCCGCCGCAAGGGCATTCCGCTGCCGGCGATGGCCGACGCTCTGGCGCCCGGCATCGTCACCGCGCAGGCCATCGGGCGGCTCGGCAACTACTTCAACCAGGAGCTCTACGGTGGCGACACGACGCTGCCGTGGGGTCTGGAGATCTACCGCCGCGTCACGCCGGAGGGGCGGGAGGACGCGCTGGCCGGTGTGGCCGTCGACCACACGCCGATCCAGGTCGTGCACCCCACGTTCCTCTACGAGCTGCTGTGGAACCTCGGTGTCGCGCTGTTGATCGTGTGGGCCGACCGCAAGTTCCGGCTGGGTCACGGGCGGGCGTTCGCGCTGTACGTGGCTGGGTACACGGCCGGGCGGTTCTGGATCGAGCTCATGCGCACGGACGAGGCGACGCTGATCTTCGGTCAGCGGGTCAACGTGTTCGTGTCCGGGCTCGTCTTCCTCGGCGCGCTCATCTACTTCGTGCTCGCCCGGTCGCGCGGCGAGCGTGAGGACCTCGCGGCTCTGCGTGCCACCGCGGAACCGGAGTCCGAGGCCGTCGTGGAGAAGGCCGAAGAGAACGAAGAGAAGAACGACGTCGAGGAAGAGAAGAAGTCCTCGGAGTCCGTCAACTCCCCGGAGTCCGTCAAACCGGAGTGATCTGTGCGCGTGCTCGTCGTCGAAGATGACGACCGGGTGGCCAGAGGCCTGCTGACCGCTCTGCGGCACGCCGGCTACGAGGTGCATCGGGTGGCCACGGCCGCCGACGCCCTCAAAGCCGCGCCGGCTGACGTCGTGCTGCTCGACCTCGGCCTGCCCGACCGTGACGGCCTGGACGTGCTGCGCGAGCTGCGGCACCGTCCAGGCACCGCGGTGATCACGGTGACGGCGCGCGGTGAGGAGCGGGAACGCGTGCTCGGGCTGCGTGCGGGCGCCGACGACTACGTCGTGAAGCCGTTCGGCACGTCCGAGCTGCTCGCCCGCATCGAGGCCGTCCTCAGGAGGACCCGTACGCACCGCGCCGAGCCGGAGAGCGACGGGCCGATCCAGGTAGGTGCGCTGCAGATCTCCGCGTCGACGCGCGCGGTCACGCTGGCCGGGGTGCCGTTGTCGTTGACGCGCAAGGAGTTCGATCTCCTCGCGCTGCTCGCGGCCAGGGCGGGCGAGGTCGTGAGCCGCGACTTCATCGTGGACCAGGTGTGGCAGGCGCACTGGGAGGCGCCGTCACGGACGCTGGACACGCACATCGCGGCGTTGCGCGGAAAGCTCGGCGGACACATCAAGATCGAGACGGTGCGCGGCGTCGGCTACCGGCTCGTGGGGTGACGAAGCTCCGCGAGACATCGACAGGCGGGTGCGGAACAATCGCGGCTGATGCTCCGCCGACTGCTCGTCATCACCGTCCCGCTGCTCGTCGCCCTGGTCGCGGCGCTCGGCATTCCGCTGGCGTCCGCGGTGGTGCAGCGCGAAACACAGACCACCTACCTCGACCGGCTCGGTGACGCGCGGCGGTTCGCCTCGCTCGCGGAGAGCGCGCTGCAGTCGGACCGGCTTCTCCCGCTCGACCTCGAGATCCAGCGCTACGACCAGCTCTTCGACATCCCGGTCGCCCTGGTCAGCGCCGACCGGCGGCTCCTGCTCACGTCCCGGCATGGCTTCAACCCCACCAACGACCCCGAGGTCGTCGCGGTCCTCGCCGAGGCGCTCAACGGTATCCAGCCCGACACCGACTACGCGGGCTGGCCGTGGCGGACGGGCCCGATGGTCGTCGTCGAGCCGGTCGGGCGGGACAGCGAGGCGGTCGCCGCGGTCGTCACCGTCTCGTCGACGGGTGCGCTCCGGGCCGAGGTGCTGCGCCAGTGGGGTCTCATGGCGCTGGCCGGGCTCGCCCCGATGCTGGCCGTGGTCGCCGCCGCCTGGCCGATGTCGCGGTGGGTGCTGCGGCCGGTCCGCAGGCTCGACGAGGCCACCGCGGCGGTCGCGGCCGGCAACCTCGACGTGCGGGCGGACGAGGTCGGCGGGCCTCCTGAGCTGCGCAGGCTCGCCAGGAGCTTCAACACCATGGTCGACGTCGTCGGAAAGGCCCTGAACAGGCAGAAGGCGTTCGTCGCCGACGCCTCGCACCAGCTGCGCAACCCGCTCGCCAGCCTCCGGCTCGCCGTCGACAACCTCGCGCCGTACGTCGAGGACGAGCACGGCAAGGAAGCGCACCAGATCGCCGTCGACGAGGCAGAGGAGATGGGCCGCGTGCTCGACACGCTGCTCGCCGCGACCCGCCTCGACAGCGCCCGCCTGACCGAGCCGGTCGAGATCGACCAGCTGCTCGTGACCCACAAACCCGCCTGGGAGGCGCTCGCGGCGAAGTCCGGTGTCACGCTGAAGATCGACGTGCCGGCCGGCCTCACCATGCAGGAGCCGCCCGGCGGGCTCGGCAGCGTGCTGGACGAGCTGGTCAGCAACGCGATCCGGCTCGCGGGCGCCACCGAGGTCAAGATCACCGGCGAGCCTGGTGAGCTGCACGTCGTCGACAACGGCGAGGGCCTCCCCGCCGACGAACGGGAGCTCGCGCTGCAGCGGTTCTGGCGCGCCACCAAGCACCAGAACATCGCGGGCACCGGGATGGGCCTCGCCATCTGCGCGGAACTGATCGAGTCGGCGGGTGGCACGCTCACGCTGCACGACGCCGGGCCCGGCCTCGACGTGAAGGTCGCCCTCAGCGCTTGACGGACCGGAACCAGCGCGCGGCGCCGTCGTGCAGCGGCACGTTGCCGGTGGCGATTCCGGTGCGGACGTTGATCCGAGCCGCCTCCGGGTGTCCCTCGACGATCCGGGCGGTCTCGGTGAACACCGTGCGGGTCACGACCTCGACGACGTCCGCGCTCAGCGTCTCGTGCGCGAGCAGCAGGTTCGGCACGGCGAACGTCTTGTTCGACTGCAGCGCCTCGTAGGTCTTCGCGGGGATCGTCGCCGGGATGTAGGGGCCGCGGAACGTGTCGGAGAACTCGGTCGCCTCGTCCGGGATGTCGATCAGCCGGACCTTGCCGTGCAGATCGGTGATCGCGGGCGTCGGGATTCCCGTCAGTGCGAGCATCGCGTCCAGTGACCCCTCGGCCACCCTGCGCGAGGCCACCGCGTGCGCCATGCGTTCGGCCACTGTGGACACGCCGAAGTGGTTCAGCATCCGCGTGCCGGTGAACTCGGTGCCGGAACCGATGGGGCCCAAGGAGATCCGCTTGCCCGCGAGGTCGCGGAACTTCTCGATCGGAGAGGCCTTCGGCACCGCGATCTGCATGAAGCTGTCGTAGAGCCGCCCGACCGCACGGACCTTCTCGGGCTCGTCGATCGGGTCCAAAGAGGACAGGGCCAGCTGGGCGCCGCCGGACTTCAGCAACCGGAGGTTCTCGACCGAGGCCGCGGTGGGCAGCGGGATGATCTTCGTGCCGGGCAGCTGCTCGGCCAGCGCCTCCGCCAGAGCGCCGCCGACCTCGCGGAACACGGCGCCGTCCGGCCCGGTCGCGAGCACCAGTTCCGCGGGTGCGTCGACCTTGCGCGGGGTACACCCAGCAAGAGCCAGGCCGGCCCCTAGCAGAAGTGTGCGACGGCTGAGCGACACGGACGAAGCCTAGCCGTTACGTCAGAGCTGTCTGAAGTTTCCGTGCGTCGGCTTGTCGCTGTCCGTGGCGCGGCTCACCCTCCTACCCAACACGAAGTTCAAGGAGGAACCGTGGCGACCACCACCACAGGCCGCAAACCGATCTACAAGCACCTGTACTTCTGGGTGCTGGTCTCCATCGTGCTGGGCGCCGCGGTCGGCTTCCTGTTCCCCAAACAGGCATCCGAGATGAAGTGGCTCGCCGACCTGTTCGTCAACCTCGTCAAGGTCGTCATCGCGCCGACCATCTTCGCGACGATCATCGTCGGCATCGCCGGTCTCGGGAACCTGGCCAAGGCCGGCGGGCTGGCGCTGCGCACGATTCTCTACTTCACCGCGATGACGACGGTGGCGCTCGCCATCGGTCTCATCGTCGTGAACATCGTGCAGCCGGGTCACCACGGCGGCGACATCCACCTCAACGCCGACGCGGCCAAGGACACGCTGAAGTCCGCGTCGAGCGCCGAGACCGGGGTCACCGGCTTCATCCTCAGCCTGGTGCCGAAGTCGTTCGTCAGCGCCTTCACCGACGGACAGCTGATCCAGGTGCTCGTCGTCGCGATCCTCGTGGCCGTCGCGGTGGCGAGCATGGGTGAGCGCGGCGCCAGGGTCGTCTCCGCGATGGAGACGCTCTCCAAGGTCATGTTCGGCATCATCAAGATCGTCATGTACGCGGCGCCGATCGGTGCGTTCGGCGGCATCGCCTTCACGGTCGGCAAGTTCGGCGGCGGCGTGCTCAGCAAGCTGCTGTGGCTGATGGGCTCCTTCTACGCCACCTGCATCCTGTTCATCATCGTCGTGCTCGGCATCGTGGCGCGGATCGCGGGCTTCAGCCTGCTGAAGTTCCTGCGCTACATCAAGGACGAGATCTTCATCGTGCTCGGCACGTCGTCCAGCGAGTCGGTGCTGCCGCGGATGATGGTCAAGCTGGAGGCGGCGGGCGCCCAGAAGTCGGTCGTCGGCCTCACCATCCCGACCGGTTACTCGTTCAACCTCGACGGCACCTGCATCTACCTGACCATGGGTGCCATCTTCATCGCCCAGGCGACCGGCCACGACGTGTCGCTCGGCGTGCAGATCGGCCTGCTGCTGTTCATGCTGATCGCGTCGAAGGGCGCGGCTGGTGTCACCGGCGCCGGCCTCGTCACCCTGGCCGCCTCGCTGCAGGCGTTCGAGGCCCACTCGGCCATCCCCGCTGTCGGCATCGCGCTGATCGTCGGCATCGACCGCTTCATGTCCGAGGCCCGCGCCATCACCAACGTGATCGGCAACGGTATCGGCACCCTGGTCGTCGCCGCGTGGCAGAAGGGCCTCGACAAGGAGCGCCTGAACGAGGTGCTGGACAACCCGGACCTGGTCGACGTGGACGACCTGCTCGAGAAGCAGCACGCGGAGTCGGACAGGACTGCCGCTGCCCACTGAGAAACGTCCGTGACCGGAGGCGTCTCTTCCCGCCTCCGGTCACGCGACCATCGACCTCCATGTATGCCGAGGTCCCGCTCTCCCCGCATGCGGCGCGGGGTGAACGGGACCTCGGTCTCGTTTGGTGGAAAACAATCCCGGTTAGCGCGAATGGACGGTGCACGCGCGACTACCGGCAGCGATGTGAGCGTCCGCTAACTGAGACGGCAAGCGGCTGACCAGCCAACACGTTCGGGTACCCGGCGGATCCAGTGGTAAACCGCGAATGTCGCGCAGCTCTCATCAGCCTGGATGACCTTGAACGTTCGGTTACGCTTACTCGGATGTAACGAAGCTCGACGTCCGCTGCAATGTCGCTCAGCGCTGGGAAATCGTTACGCTTCCATGACCTAGATCACCCATTGGCGGGTGTCGCTAGGTTTCGCGGCTGTTAAAGTCGCGTCAACACGCGGGCCATCGTCGTCCCGTGCTCCACCTGTTGGTTCGAGGTCTGAGCACGAGGGACATACGTTCTTTACGCGAGGACGACGAAGGAGGTCTGCGCAGTGATCTTCTCCGCCATCCCCGGCCCCCAGGGTCTCTACGACCCGGCTGATGAGCGCGACGCCTGCGGTGTCGCCATGGTGGCCGACATCCAGGGCAGGCGTTCGCACGGCATCGTGAGCGATGCCCTCACGGCGCTCGCCAACCTGGAGCATCGCGGCGCCGCGGGCGCCGAACCCACCTCGGGTGACGGTGCCGGGATCCTTCTCCAGCTGCCGGACGAGTTCCTGCGCGCCGTGGTCGACTTCGACCTGCCGGAACGCGGCCGGTACGCGGCGGGTATCGCCTTCCTGCCGTTTGAAGCCGAAGAACGCGCTGCCGCGGTGGAACAGATCGAGCGCATCGCCGAGGAAGAGAATCTGGTGGTTCTCGGCTGGCGCGACGTGCCCGTCGACCCGGAGAAGGCGGACGTCGGTCCGACCGCGATGTCGGTGGCGCCGCACTTCGCGCAGCTGTTCGTCAAGGGCACGCGCGACGAGGAGGGCATCGGGCTCGACCGCCTGGCCTTCTGCCTGCGCAAGCGGGTCGAGCACGAGGGCAGCGTGTACTTCCCGTCGCTGTCCGCGCGCACGATCGTCTACAAGGGAATGCTGACGACCGAGCAGCTGCCGGCGTTCTTCCCGGACCTGCACGACGAGCGCCTCTACACGGCGATCGCGCTGGTGCACAGCCGTTTCTCCACGAACACCTTCCCCTCGTGGCCGCTCGCGCACCCGTTCCGGTTCGTCGCACACAACGGCGAGATCAACACCGTGCGGGGCAACCGCAACCGCATGCGTGCCCGCGAGGCGTTGCTGGACAGCGATCTCATCCCCGGCGACCTCGCGCGGCTCTTCCCGATCTGCGACCCGGACGGGTCGGACTCGGCGTCGTTCGACGAGGTGCTGGAGCTGCTGCACCTCGGCGGCCGCAGCCTTCCGCACGCGGTGCTGATGATGATCCCGGAGGCGTGGGAGAACCACGCCACGATGGACCCGAAGCGCCGTGCGTTCTACCAGTTCCACGCCTCGTTGATGGAGCCGTGGGACGGTCCGGCGTGTGTCACGTTCACCGATGGCGAGATCGTCGGCGCGGTGCTCGACCGCAACGGCCTGCGTCCGGCGCGCTGGTGGCAGACCGCGGACGGCCGCGTGGTGCTCGCGTCCGAGACCGGTGTGCTCGACGTGCCGTCCGACCAGGTGGTCGCGAAGGGCCGGCTGCAGCCGGGCCGCATGTTCCTGGTGGACACCACCGAGGGCCGCATCATCGACGACGACGAGCTCAAGTCGGTGCTTGCCTCGGAGCAGCCCTACGACGAGTGGCTGCACGCCGGTCTGCTCGACCTCGCCGACCTCGCGGACCGCGAGCACGTGCTGCAGAGCCACGAGTCGGTTGTGCGTCGTCAGCTCACCTTCGGCTACACCGAGGAGGAGTTGCGGATCCTGCTCACGCCCATGTCGATCTCGGGTGCCGAGCCGCTGGGCTCGATGGGCACGGACACGCCGGTCGCCGCGCTCTCGCAGCGTTCCCGGTTGCTCTACGACTACTTCGTGCAGAACTTCGCCCAGGTCACCAACCCGCCGCTGGACGCGATCCGCGAGGAGATCGTCACGTCCGTCAAGCGCGTGATGGGGCCTGAGCAGAACCTGCTCGACCCCGGCCCGGTGTCGTGCCGCCACATCACGCTCGACTACCCGGTCATCGACAACGACGAGCTCGCCAAGCTCATCCACATCAACGACGACGGCGACCTGCCGGGCTTCGCGTGCACCGTCCTTTCCGGACTGTACGAAGTGGACGGTGGCGGCGCGGCTCTCGCGGCGGCGATCGAGCGGGTGCGCCGAGAGGCGTCCGAGGCGATCGCGAACGGTGCCCGCACGCTCGTGCTGAGCGACCGCGACTCCGACCACCGGATGGCGCCGATCCCGTCGCTGCTGCTGGTCTCCGCGGTGCACCACCACCTGGTGCGCACCAAGGAACGCCTGCGCGTCGCGCTTGTCGTCGAGTCCGGCGACTGCCGCGAGGTCCACCACGTCGCCGCGCTGCTGAGCTACGGCGCCGCCGCGGTGAACCCGTACCTCGCGTTCGAGACGATCGAGGACCTGATCAGCCAGGGCGCCATCACCGGCGTGCCCGCGCACAAGGCGGTCCGCAACTACGTCAAGGCGCTCGTGAAGGGCGTCCTGAAGATCATGTCGAAGATGGGCATCTCGACGGTCGGCGCCTACACCGCGGCGCAGATCTTCGAGGCCGTCGGCCTGTCGAACGACCTGCTGGACGAGTACTTCACCGGCACGCAGTCCAAGCTCGGCGGCGCCGGCCTGGACGTGCTGGCCGAGGAGGTCGCGCAGCGCCACCGCCGCGCGCATCCGGAGAACCCGACCGACCGCGTGCACCGCCGGCTGGAGGTCGGTGGCGAGTACCAGTACCGCCGCGAGGGCGAGCTGCACCTGTTCACGCCGGAGACGGTGTTCCTGCTGCAGCACGCCACGAAGACGCGCAAGGAGGACGTCTTCCGCCGCTACACCGCGGAGGTCGAGCGCCTCTCGCGTCAGGGCGGCACGTTGCGCGGCCTGTTCAAGTTCCGCACCGAGGGCCGCACGCCGATCCCGATCGACGAGGTGGAGCCGGTCAGCTCGATCGTCAAGCGCTTCAACACCGGCGCCATGTCGTACGGCTCGATCTCGGCCGAGGCGCACGAGACCCTTGCCATCGCGATGAACCGGCTCGGTGGCCGGTCCAACTCCGGTGAGGGCGGCGAGGACCGCGAGCGCCTGTACGACCCGGAGCGTCGTTCCGCGGTCAAGCAGGTCGCGAGTGGACGGTTCGGCGTCACGAGCGAGTACCTCGTGAACTCCACGGACATCCAGATCAAGATGGCGCAGGGCGCGAAGCCCGGCGAGGGCGGCCAGCTGCCCGGCTTCAAGGTCTACCCGTGGATCGCGCGCACCCGGCACTCCACGCCGGGCGTCGGCCTGATCTCGCCGCCGCCGCACCACGACATCTACTCGATCGAGGACCTGGCGCAGCTCATCCACGACCTGAAGAACGCGAACGAGCAGGCGCGCGTTCACGTGAAGCTGGTCTCCTCGATCGGTGTCGGCACGGTCGCGGCGGGTGTCGCCAAGGCGCACGCGGACGTCGTGCTGATCTCCGGCTACGACGGCGGCACCGGTGCTTCGCCGATGAACTCGCTGAAGCACGCGGGAACGCCGTGGGAGATCGGCCTCGCCGAGACCCAGCAGACGTTGCTGCTCAACGGTTTGCGCGACCGCATCACCGTCCAGGTCGACGGCGCGCTGCGCACCGGCCGGGACGTCGTCGTCGCGGCGCTGCTCGGTGCAGAGGAGTTCGGCTTCGCCACCGCGCCGCTGATCGTCGCGGGCTGTGTGATGATGCGCGTCTGCCACCTGGACACGTGCCCGGTCGGCGTCGCCACGCAGAACCCGGACCTGCGCGCCCGCTACACCGGCCAGGCGGACCACGTCGTGAACTTCTTCGAGTTCGTGGCGCAGGAAGTCAGGGAACTGCTGGCGGAGCTCGGTTTCCGCACGATCGACGAGGCCGTCGGCCACGCCGAGCTGCTCGACAAGGACGAGGCGATCGAGCACTGGAAGACCGAGGGCCTGAACCTCGCCCCGGTCTTCGAGGTGCCGGAGACCCCGTACCCGACGGCGAAGCGCAAGATCCGCGAGCAGGACCACGGCCTGGACAAGGCTTTGGACCGCACGCTGATCCAGCTCGCCGAGGCGGCGCTGGAGGACGCGCACCAGGTAAACCTGGAACTGCCCGTCCGCAACGTCAACCGGACCGTCGGCACGCTGCTCGGCGCCGAGGTCACCCGCCGCTACGGCGGCGAGGGCCTGGAGGACGACACGATCCGGGTGAAGCTCACCGGATCGGCCGGCCAGTCGCTCGGCGCGTTCCTGCCGCGCGGCATCACGCTGGAGATGGTCGGCGACGCGAACGACTACGTCGGCAAGGGCCTGTCCGGCGGCCGGATCATCGTGCGCCCGCACGACGACGCGCCGTTCCGGGCCGAGGACCAGGTGATCGCGGGCAACGTGATCGGCTACGGCGCCACGTCCGGCGAGGTGTTCCTGCGCGGCCGCGTCGGCGAACGCTTCTGCGTGCGCAACTCCGGCGCCCTGCTGGTGGCGGAAGGCGTGGGCGACCACGCGTTCGAATACATGACCGGCGGCCGGGCCGTGGTGCTCGGGCCGACCGGGCGCAACGTCGCGGCCGGCATGTCCGGCGGTATCGCGTACGTGCTCGACCTGGACCCGTTGTCGGTGAACCAGGAGATGGTGCAACTGCAGCGCCTCAGCGCCGAGGACCTGCGTTGGCTCAAGGACGCCGTCACCAAGCACCACCAGTACACGGGTTCCGCCGTGGCTGCGTCGCTGCTCGGTGACTGGACCCGCCGAGCCGGTGCGTTCACGAAGGTCATGCCCGGCGACTACCAGCGCGTTCTCGAGGCCATGCGCCTCGCCCGCGCCGAGGGCCGGGACGTCGACCAGGCTGTCATGGAGGCGTCTCGTGGCTGATCCACAGGGTTTCATGAAGTACTCCCGCTCCGACGCGCCGAAGCGTCCGAAGCCGGAACGCTTGCAGGACTGGAACGAGGTCTACCTCGCCGAGGATCCCGCCGAGCGCAACGCCGCCGTGCAGACGCAGGCGACGCGGTGCATGGACTGCGGCATTCCCTTCTGCCACAGCGGAACCGCGGGTTGCCCGCTCGGGAACCTGATCCCCGAGTGGAACGACCTGGTCCGCCGCGGCGACTGGGAGCTCGCCTCGGACCGCTTGCACGCCACCAACAACTTCCCGGAGTTCACGGGTCGTCTGTGCCCGGCGCCGTGTGAGGCCGCGTGTGTTCTCGCGATCTCGCACGACGCGGGTGGTGCCGTCGCGATCAAGCGCGTCGAGGAGACCATCGCGGACATGTCGTGGGAGAACGGCTATGTCCAGCCGTCTCAGGCGACCGTGTCCTCGGGCAAGCGCGTCGCCGTCGTGGGTTCCGGTCCGGCTGGACTGGCCGCCGCGCAGCAGCTGACCCGTGCCGGCCACGAAGTCGTGGTGTACGAACGGGACGACCGCCTCGGCGGTCTGCTGCGGTACGGCATCCCCGAGTTCAAGATGGAGAAGAAGGTCCTCGACCGCCGACTTGCTCAGCTTCGCCGTGAGGGCACCAAGTTCGTCACCGGCTGCGAGGTCGGCGTCGACGTCACGGTCGAGCAGCTCCGCGCCGAGTTCGACGCCGTCGTGCTGGCCGTGGGTGCTCTGCGCGGCCGGGACGACAAGTCGACCCCGGGACGTCATCTCAAGGGCATCCACCTCGCGATGGACCACCTGGTCCCCGCGAACCGCGCGTGCGAGGGCGACGGCCCGTCCGCGATCTCGGCCGAGGGCAAGCACGTCATCGTCATCGGCGGTGGCGACACGGGCGCCGACTGCTACGGCACCGCGACCCGCCAGGGCGCGCTGTCCGTGACGCAGCTCGACCAGTACCCGATGCCCCCGACGGTCCGCGACGACGAACGCTCGCCGTGGCCGGTGTGGCCGCACATCCTGCGCACCTACCCGGCACACGAGGAGGCGGGCGAACGCCGCTTCACCGTGGCGGTCCGCCGTTTCGTGGGCGACGACGACGGCCACGTGCGCTTCATCGAACTGCAGCAGGTGCGCGTCGAGAAGGACTCGTCCGGCCGCCGCTCGGTCGTGCCGCTGTCCGACGAGATCGAGGTCCTGCCCGCGGACATGGTCCTGCTGGCGATCGGCTTCGAGGGCGTCGAACACATGCGCCTGCTCGACGATCTGGACATCTCGCTGACCACGCGCGGCACGATCTCGTGCGGCTCCGACTGGCAGACGACCGCGCCCGGCGTGTTCGTCTGCGGCGACGCCCACCGCGGTGCGTCGCTGGTGGTGTGGGCGATCGCGGAGGGCCGGTCCGTGGCCAACGCCGTGGACAAGTTCCTCACGGGGTCGTCGAACCTGCCCTCGCCCGTGATTCCGAACCAGCTTCCGCTCGCTGTGGTCTGACAACGGGGTCAGATCAGCGGAGAGCAGCATGACGCCCCGGCCGACAACGGAGTCGACCGGGGCGTTCGCCTTCCCTACGGTTGACGCCGTGAAACCGTTCCAGCTGGCGTTCGCGTCGATCCGAGGCGAGTTCAGAGGCACGACCTGGGACGCCGTCGCTGACTGGTACGAGGAACTTCTCCGGGACCATGAAGGTTTCGAGTCGCACCAGTACCTGCGCGACATCGTCGCGAGTGTGCGCGCCAGTGGCGTGGCGAACCGGCTGGGCGTGACAACCTCGATGCACGACCTCGTCGTGGTGTCGCTGGAGACGAACAACGGGCACTACGAGACCATCAAGGTGATCTCACCGTCGACGATGGCTCCTGTCGACGACGGCTGCTTCGCGCTGACCTTCTTCGGCCGCAAGAAACGCAGGCACGGGCGTCAGGAGATTCAACAGCACCCGGTCGAGGATGCCGTCGAAGCGTTCTGGGCCATGGTCGTGGAGAAGTTCGGGATCACCCCAGCAGTTCGGTGACCTCCGCGAGCTGCGCATCTCTGCCCTGACCGCGGTAGAGCTCCGCCGCCTGCCGCCACACCTCCCGAGCCTCGTCGTGCTCACCCAACGCGGTGTGCACCTTTCCCAGCGACACCAACGCATCCGCCTCCTCGTAGGGATCACCCAGAGCCCGCCGCAGCCGCAGCGCGGCCCGGTAGTGACCGAGTGCTCTGCGGTGCGCGCCAACGGTGTGCGCGATGTGCCCGAGGCTGTCGTGCGCTGCGGCCTGCCCGTCCGGATATCCGCTGGCACGGCACAGCACGACGGCCTGGGCGCAGTGGACGCGGCCGCGTTCGTGGTCGCCTGCCTTGGCCAGGAACCAACCCAGCGTGTTGAGGGCGTTGCCCTCGCCCTTGGCGCCGTTGGGCGCGGCGCGGTAGAAGGTCAGCGACCGCTCGGCGTGTTCGACGGCCTTCTCGAGGTCGCCCGTGGTGCCGTGGACGGCGGCCAGGTCGTGGTGCACGTTTCCCTGCTCCAGCACCGATCCGAGGCGTTCGTGCAGCGCGAGCGACGCCCGCAGCTGTGCCAGCGCCTCGTCGTGGCGTTCAGCCCGCAGCAGGACGTGGCTGTAGCGGCGGTGGCCCTGCGCGCGCCGCCAGTCGTCCACGGGCACGGCCGTGGCGGCACGCCAGGTCTGCAGGTGGGCGGCGATCAAGCCGCGGCGCCAGTGGAACTGGTCGAGCGTCCAGGCGATGTCCCAGACCGCCTCCGGCATGCCGTGGCGTTCCGCCCAGGCCTGGGCGGCGAGCAGGCACTCGTGTTCCGCGGTCAGCCACGCCAGTGCCTCGTCCGCGTCGGCGAACTCCAGCGGCACGGCCCTGCCCGGCGCAGCGACGATGTCCAGGCGGTTGTCGGCGGGCCCGTCCGCGGCGTAGGCGGTCTCCACGTAGAACTCGACGACGCGGCGCACGTCGGCGGGATCGGCCGGATTCTCCGTGGCGTAGAGGCGGACCAGGTCGTGCATGCGGTAGCGGGCGGCACCGCGCCGGATGACCAGGTGCGCGTTCTCCAAGCGCCGCAACGTCGTCCGCACGCGGGGCAGTCCGGTGAGCACCGCGGCCGAACGCACCTCGATATCCGGGCCGGGTGCGGCGGCGACGAGACGGAACACCGTTGCCGCCTCGTCGTCCAGTGCGCGGAACGACGCCGCGAACACCGAACGCAGTGAGTCGAGCCGGTCGTCGGAGAACTCCTCGGCGAGCACCGACAGCGGCAGGTCCGCGTGCACGGCGGCACGGGAGGCGGCGATGCCGAGCGCCAGCGGCAGACCCGCGCAGTGGTCGAGGATCGCCGTCACGGCGGTGGGATGCGCGGCCAGGCGGTCCTCGCCCAGGTGCCCTGCGAGCACGTCGGCGGATTCGGCGGGGCTCATCGCGTCGAGGCTCAGCAGATGGGCGCCGTGCCGCGCCGCCAGACCGTCCAGCCGTCGTCTGCTGGTCACGAGCACCGTGCTGGCCGGACTGCCGGGCAGCAGCGGCACGACCTGGTCCTCGTCGTGGGCGTTGTCCAGCACGATGAGCAACCGCTTGTCCGCCACCGCACTGCGAAACCGGGCGGCCAGCACGTCGATCTCGCCGTCGGAGGGCGCGTCGAGACCGTCGAGCAGCCAGCGCAGCGCGGTCGCGGGCGGCGTCGGTGCGGTCACCGGGTCGAAGCCGTGCAGGTCGACGTGCAGCTGGCCGTCAGGGAACCGGTCGAGCCGGCGGTACGCCCAGTGCAACGCGAGCCACGTCTTGCCGACGCCGCCCGTGCCGCCGATCGCGACGACGTTCGCGGTGTCGAGGATCTTGTCCAGCTCGGCGAGCTCCGTGGTGCGGCCGGCGAACGGCGTGGGCGCGCCGGGCAGCTGCCGGGGGATCGGCGCGACCTCCTTGCCCAGCACGCGCATGTGCACCTCTCGCAGCAGCGCGCCCGGCTCGGTGCCCAGCTCTTCCACGAGATGGGCGCGCACGACCTGGTAGTGCTCCAGCGCCTCGGCCCGCCGTCCGCTCGCGTGCAGCGCCAGCATCAGCTGGGCCGCGAGGCGTTCGTCGGTCGGGTGCGCCTCCGCCAGGGCGGGCAGCGTGGTCGCGAGGTGCAGGTGCTTTCCCTGCTCCAGAGCCAGATCCGCGCGGTCCAGCTCGGCGGCGAGACGGGCGCGGTCCAGCGTTGCAGCGACCTCGGCGAGCCACGGCGTGTCCAGCCCGGCGAACGCCTCCCCGCGCCACAACGCCAGTGCCTCCTCGAACAACGCGAGGTCCCCGGTGGCACGAGCCTGCTCCACCAACGCCGTGAACCGGTGCACGTCCACCGCTTCCGGTGGCACGGCCAGCAGATAACCGCCGCCCCTGCGCACGATCACGCCGTCCGGCAGGAGCCTGCGCAGCCGGTACAGATAGCCGTACAACGTCGTGCGCGCACCTTCCGGCGCGTCGTCGCCCCACACCCGTTCGATCAGCCGGTCGGCGGGCACGACCCGGTTCGCGTCGAGGGCGAGCACGGCGAGCACGCAGCGTTGCCGCGCATGCCCGACGTCGACCCACCTGCCGTCGATGCGTGCGCCGACGTCCCCGAGCACCTCGAACCCCAGCCCCATGAGGCCAAGATCCCAGACATTTCACCGGATGTTCCAGGCTTCGGCGTTCTTTTCGTTACCGTCCAAGCCCGTCGGTACCGCACCTTGCGAGTAGTCGGGTGCGATCCGGAAGTCGGCGGTGTCCCGCAACGCGAGCGGGCCGAGCGCCGCCTCGATCTTGGCCTCGCCGAACTTCTTGGGCAGGTCGGCGAGGTTTCCCAGCGCCTTGATGACGATCTCGGCGACACCGGCGAGGTCGGTGGGCACCGGGATGTCCGGGAACTCGCCGGTTCCGCCCAGCCATCTCTTGATCTCCACGCCGACGCCCATCGCGGGATTGGCGAGGGTCAGCGCTCCCGAGAGCGCGTCCATGATCGCCCCGTGCGCGTCCTGGATGTTCTTCTTGACCTCCTTGAAGAAGTCGGTGGTCGCCTTGTCCTGCGCGTCGATCAGCGAGCGTTCGGCGGCACCGGCCACCACGACCCTCTCGGCGTAGCGGTCGAACTGACCGGCGGCACTGCCCTCCCACCTGGCCCCGACCTCGTCCCGGAGCCGGTCCAGGTCGTTCGCGGCGTTGCGCACGTCGGCGAAGACCGCCTCCATGGTCGCCTCGCCCTTCGCGTACAGGTCGTAGTTGATGTTGAGCTTCTCGACGTCGTCGACCGGATCCAGGCCCACCAGCACCATGACCGGCACCAGCGGTCCCGCCATCGTCACGATCTCGGTGTGTTCGGGATTCCGCGAGATCATGAGATCGGCGTCTTCCTGAACGAGTCGAGGATCGCCTCTTCGGTCTTCTCCTCGAGGTCCGCCGTCTCCCGCAGCCCGTCCCGGATCTTGTCCGCCGCCGCCACGAGCTGTCCCACCTCCCGCAGCCGGTTGTCCACGATGCCCACCAACGCGTCCCGCAGGGCCTTCCCCTCCGCGGACGCGCCCCAGTGGTCACCGCCGAACAGCTCCCGCAGTGCGGTCAGCTTCTCGCGGGCCGCGGCCAGTTGCCGTCCCGCGCTCGCCGCGCGGTCGGCCTCAGCGCGCAACAGCTGGATGTCGACCTTCTTGTCCGGCACGCCTTTCCCCCTCACTTCGCGTCAACTGCCTGATCCGGCCGGCCACCTGCGCGGTCGTGGCGGGCAGCACCGTCACCCACCCGTCGCGGCGCAGCTGCAGACAACGGCCGAGCGGGGTGTCGTGGAACGCCACGACATCCGCGACTCCGGGGGTGCTGAACTGCCCCCTGGTGTGCGTCCCTTCGCACAGCCGCACCAGCCCCCGCACGTCGGCTGGGCGTTCTCCCCGTGCCACCAACGCTTCCGCCATCCGGCGCAGGTCGTCCGACGGCACGGCGTCGAGAGCGTCGGCACGCACGTTCACGGCACTGCCGCGAGCCGCGGGCACCTCCCCTGCCAGCAACGCCAGGCTCATCGCCACCGTGTCGGACGCCAATGGCCTCAACGTGATGTTGTGGCCTTCGTGCACGGCGACCACCCCGCGGTTGCCGGACACCGCCCCGCGCGCCCGCAACCGCTTTCCGCCGCCCAGGACCCGGCTGTCCACGGCCCAGTCGTGTTTCGCCAGCACGACGAGGTGCCGTTCGAGGTCGGGGTGGCGCAGCACGCGCTTCGCCCGCGCGACCACCTCGCGGCGCTCGGCCTCGGTGCGTCCCTCGCTCGGCACGTCCAGCACCAGCGGCAGCGGCCCGAGGCCGAGCTCGTGCCAGCACACCTCGAACTCCGTGGTGGACAACGCGATCACTCCGCCTCCTCTCCCAGCACGGCAGGAGCGACACCACTCAGGTCGTCGAGGCCGAAGATGCCGTCGTCGCCCTGGTAGTACCTGTCGGTGTGCTCGGCGTCCTCATCCCTGTGCGCGGCCGCGTGTGGCCCGTAGCCCCCGCCGAGCGCCTGGCCCGCACGGCTCTGGCCCGACAGGCCGCCACGGGCGGAGGACTGCGGTGAGGCGGTGTGCACGCCGGTCCTGTTCCCCGGTGCCACGGCCTGGTCACGTCCTTTGCCGGTGATCGCGCTGCTCCCGAGACCGCCGACGCCCGTCCGGCTCGTTGTCCCGCCACCTGTCCGGCTCGTTGTCCCGCCACCTGTCCGGCTCGTTGTCCCGGCACCTGTCCGGCCAGGTCCGGTGCCATTCGCCCAACCCGTCGAGACCGTGCCGGGAGTGGTGCGGGGCAGGACACCCGGCCTCTCGGTCACCGGGGTACCGGCTCCGCCCACTGGTGTCGGAAGTCCATTGTGGACACTGCTGGCCCTGGTGTTGTTCTGCTGCTGGCCCTGCTGCTCCTGAACGGCTTGCCTGGCCTCGGGGGTCGTGACCGCCGATGTGGTCGTGCGTTCGCGATCCGGCTGGGGCTCCACCTGGCCGGGCTTGTCGTTCTCCTCCTTGTCCTGCTTGGTCTTCTTGTCGTCGTCCTTGTCCTGCTTCTGATCGTGTTCCCCGCTCCTGCGCTGGTCGCCGGTCTTCGCGATGTCCGGCGGCTGCTGGTCGGTGGTCTGCACCGGGCCGACCGGCAGGCAGTCGGTGGCGGGCGGCACGGAGTCGGCCGTGACCCGCGGAACCTCCGCCAGCGCGGGAACGGCCGCGAGGTTCGTGCGCGACGCCGCCTCGTGCGCGTAGAGGATCCGGTTGACCTCCTCGTCGATCGCCTTGCGCCGGGCGGCTTGCTCGTCGAAGTTGGTCTGCACGTCGAACAACCCGCCGCTGGTGGCGTTGAAGCTGTCCGCCAGCGCGTCGTCGAACCCGTACTCTGCCGCCGGCGCCGAACCGGGCGTGAGGCTGCGGGCGCGTTCCACCTGCTCCGCCTGCAGTTCGACGCTGGTCCACGCGTCCCCGGTCAGCTCCCCGGTCTCACCGGACCACGTCGCCGTCTGCTTCATCGCCGCTCCGGCGGCGTCCGCGGCGGCCCCCGACCACGCACCGCCGAGCTTCGTGACGATGTCGTGCAGCCGTTGCTCGGACTCGATCAGCGCCACGCTCAGGCTCCGCAACGCGTCCTGCGCTCCGGTGAGAGCGCTCGGCCCGGTGCCCTGCCTGATCCAGGCGATCTTCTGCTCCAGCGGATATCCCTCGTAGCGGTAGTACCCGATCACCTCGTTCACCCCCTGAACGCCGTCCGGATCTCCTCGTCGGTGAACCCGTAGGCCCGCGCCGACTCCTCGCACTGCGTCGCGACCCCGCGCAGCTCCGTCACGTAGGCGCGAGCCCGCGCGACGTACGAGTCGGGGTTGGTCGCGAGCAGCCGGCCCAGCGCCGCGGCGTAGTCGGCGCTCGCCGGATCACCCATCGCGGGCCTCGTCATCACCTGCTCGGCGAACGCGCTGACGAGCCCGTCGATGCGCTCGGCCTCGGCGTGGAAGGCCGCACCGATCGCGAGGACGTTCTCCTTCTGCACCGTGACGCCGCTTCCCCCTGCATTCATGGATCCGAGTGTGGCGACGGGGGATCGGACGAATCTGGGACGAATCTTGTACGGCTCGCCGTTCCGTTGAGTGAGAACGGAAGTTCTTTCGGGTGAATGCTGCGAGATGCAGGCGATCTACGTCTCGTATATCGCGCGGTCCCCTTCCTGGTGGCCTGTCGTGGCTTGGTTGTGCTCCGTTGAGCCGGGCAGGGGCTTTGCGGTCTGGTCACTGGTCACCGAAAGCCCGGATCGTCACGCCCTCACGCACGTCGCCGCGACTACCGCCAACCGTGCAGGTGGCGGCCATGAGAGCGCGCGATCTTCATGATCGAAGTGCGGTCCCCGCCGAGATCACTCTCAGCGTCACCATCCAAAGAGATAGCTGCGACGGTCTACTGGCTCAGTTGGCTGCAGCACTGCCCGTAGGTGCTGCCGGAGCCGCACCAGCACGGCGCGTTCGGCTCCGGCGGCCACCCGATGGCGAGGTCGTCGTTGAGGGCCTCGATGAGGTAGGCACACAGGGTCTCTTCGTCCATCGGATCGCTGCCGGTGCGGCTCGCGAGCTCGGTCAGGCGGTCCACCACCAGCGGCACGATGACGAAGCGCTCGCCGGATTCGTACATCTCGCGGCGGTCCAGCTCCGCGTCACGCATCAAGGTGTCGACATCGGCGTGGGGCACGAGCTCCGGCCATTTCTCGTGGGCGCGCGGCACCTCGGCACGCGGCCAGAACCCCACGATCGTCCCCTCGATGCCCTCGTCGGACTTCTTGGCGGCCCTCTCGGCGGCCATCGTCGCCCTCGCCTGCCGCACGATCTCCTCGAAGCGGCGTGCCGCAGGCTCGGCCGCCTTGTCCAGATCGTCCTCCGGCAGGCCGAGCTTGTGGCGCACCTCGCGCCGGCTCATGGCGAGAGGTCGGTCGGCCAGGGTGCGGGGTTCCTCCTGAGCGACCGCGAGGTCGTACCAGTTCAGCGCTTCCTCGAACTCGCCGCGTCTGCACATCAGGTCGCCGGCCTGTTCGTACGGGTCGGGGGAGTCCGGCCACGTCTTGCGAAGAGCGCGGAGCTGAGCCCGAGCTTCGCCGTCCTGGCCGAGGTCGAACAGGACCTCGGCCAGGAGGACTCTCGGGTGGTCGTGATCCTCGATGCCGAGCTCGATCGCTTCGGTCAGCAGCTCGATCGCCCGGTCGTGGTCTCCCGCCTCGCGCCACGCCCTGGCGGCGTCCAGCAGAAAGCCCTCCCGATCCTCCTCGAGATCTTCGTCGAGGAGGCGGGCTTTGTCGGCGGCGTCCATTCGGAGCAATCTACCCCGGAAATGGGGGGCGCCTCGGCCGGGGGGGTCGCGGCCGAGGCGCCTCTGTTCGGATGGTCTGGCTAGTGAGAAGTGAACTGGCCGCGAACGGCTCCACCGGGGAACGGACCGGTGTGCAGGTTCGAGTAGAAGTCCTTCGGCGACTTCCTGAGCGCGTCCAGCGTGGCCTTGTCAGCCGCGGCCGTGCCGGAGACCGCGAAGATGCCCTGCGGGACGGCGGTGCCGAAGAACGTGATCTTCACTGGGCCGTTCTGGCCCGCGACGCCCTGGTGGACGTGGCCCAGCGTCGGCGCGTCGATGTTCACCCACGCCAGCGAGAAGTCGACGCCGCTGCCTGAGGGCTGGACGAACGTGACGGCCTGGCCGTCCGGGTCACCGACCTTCGGGCCGTCCTGTACCGGCACCTCGTTGCGGCCGTTGGAGAGCGCGCGGAGCTTGCCGCCCCTGATGATGTCGAGCGGGTTGACGTGCTTGCCGAGAGGCTTGAGCTGCGCGCGGACGGCACCGCCGGGCTTCTCGGTGCTGTGCAGGTTCACGTAGAAGCCGGCCGGGTTCTTGCGGATGTCGTCGGCGAGCTTCGGGTCGATCACGGTCTGGCCGGCGGCCGCGGACAGCGTCTCCGGCATCGGCGTGCTGAAGAGGTTGACCTTCACCGGGCCGTTCTGGCCGGCGTTGCCCTGGTGGATGTGCCCGAGGGTGAGCTGCGAGGTCTTCTTCCACTCGACCGCGAACGTGACGCGGTCGCCGCGCACCTCGACCAGTGCCTTCGCCGAGGCGTCCGAGTCACCGACAGCCGGACCACCCGCTGTGGGGACTTCCTGCTTGCCGTCGAGGTCGGCCGAGAAGAAGACGGGCTTGCCCTTCACCGGGCTGGGTGTGGGCTGCTCCGGCGCGGGCTGCGTCGGAACGGGGTTGTGGCCACCGTGGCCACCGCCGTTGTCGACCTTCGTCGCCGTCGGGTCGGCGGCCGAACCACCGGCATCGATGTTCA
The DNA here is from genome assembly GCF_016907955.1 of Lentzea nigeriaca. GTDB lineage: Bacteria > Actinomycetota > Actinomycetes > Mycobacteriales > Pseudonocardiaceae > Lentzea > Lentzea nigeriaca. The sequence goes on from NZ_JAFBCX010000012.1 coordinate 22,143, forward strand.
GCGTCGGCCCGTCCGGCGTGAAGTTCTGGAAGGCCGAACCGCCGTTCTTCACGACCACGCGGACCTCGATCGGGCCGTTGCCAGGCTTCACGGTGAAGGTGCGCGACTCGCCCTTCTTCGCGCCGTCCAGGCAACGCCCTTCGAGGACGTCGGCTGCGCAGAACGTGGCCTCGTACCCGGCCTGGTTCGTGATCTTGACGGTCACCGCGTCCTGAGCGGCGGACGCCGGCGTCACCACCGCGAGGCCGAGCGTGGCGCCCAGCAGGCATGCGGCAGCGACAGTTTTGTTGCGAGACATGGGATCTACTCCAAGGCTCCTCAGTGGGAGTCGGGGGGTCTGGCGGACCCGACACCACCAACACGGATGCCGATCAGATCCGGTTCAACCAATTTTGGTTGAACCAAAGGAGGCTCGTGGCCGTGTCGTCGTCGGAACAGGGACACCTCGCAAGGAGACGAAGATGCACGCACGTATGGGAATTCTCGCTTTGCCCGCACTGCTCGCGACACTGGTGGCCTGCGGAAACGATGCACCGCAACAGGTTTCGCAGCAGGAGTCGCCGGTGAAGGCCGAGGTGAGGATCGCGCAGTCCGACCTCGGGCCGATCCTGGTCGACCAGTCGGGACGCACGCTCTACGCGTTCACCAAGGACGAGAAGTCGGCCAGCGCGTGCGACGCCGACTGCATCGCCGTCTGGCCTGCCCTCACCTCCGAGTCCACAGTGGACGCGAAGGACGGCGTGGACGCGAAGCTGGTCTCCAAGGTCGAGGAGAGCTCCCAGGCCGTGTACGGAAAGTGGCCCCTCTATTACTACGTGGGGGACAAGGTCGCGGGCGACCTGAACGGCCAGGGCGTCGACGACGAGTGGTTCGCGGTCGCCCCGGACGGCAAACTGGTCAAGAAGACCGTGTGAACACTGAGCCATTCGGGTGTGTCCGGCTAACGGTCACATGAGATGAGTCGACCCCCAAGGTGAACCAGTAGGGGGCGACACATGACCAATGCAGGATTTGACGCGAAGTTCCTCGGGACCATCGCCGGGATGCCGGTGCTGACCGAGTCCGGAGCCGCGGACGCGGTCGAGCTCGACGACTCGACGACGATCCACTACACGCACTTCTCGCTCGCGATGAGCAAGTCGCGCAGGTTCGCGATCTGGGTCGCGTGGAACATCGACGGCGGTGAGCTGAAGGCACTGAGCCGCAGCAACATCCCGTTCGTCAAGGACCCGCGCGTCCCGGCCGAGTTCCAGGTCGGCGACGAGCTCTACCGCGACAACAGGCTCGACCGCGGCCATCTGGCCCGCCGGGCCGACCTCTGCTGGGGCGAGAAGGCGGAGGCGCAGAAGGCGAACAAGGACTCGTTCTTCTTCACGAACATCACACCGCAGATGGACGACTTCAACCAGAGCACCAAGCAGGGGCTCTGGGGCCGGCTCGAAGAGGCCGTGCTCGCGGACGTCGACGTCGACAACCTCAAGGTCAGCGTGTACGGCGGGCCGGTCTTCAACGCCGACGACAGGCTGTTCCGCGGCGTCGCGATCCCGCGCGAGTTCTACAAGGCGATCGCGTTCGTGGTGAACGGCGAGCTGCGCTGCAGCGCGTTCCTGCTGACGCAGAACCTCGTCCTGGCCGAGGCGCTCGACCTGGACGAGTTCCGCGTGTTCCAGGTGTCGCTCACCGAGCTGGAGAAGCGGGTGAACCTCACCTTCCCCGCCGAGCTGCACGCCGCCGACACCGCGTCGGTCCAGCTGCTCGACGAGACCGAGCGCAAGCCGCTCGACAGCCTCTCCGACATCAGGTGGTGACGCGCACGGCAGGTAGTCGCTGACGCAGTTCCTCCAGCCGGGCAAGCGATTCCGGCTGGTGCACGACGAGGTGTTCCAACGCCGGGAGCGCGCGCAGGTCGTCCGCCGACGGCACGCCGAACACCTCGAGCACCGCGATGGTCGGCCACCGCTCCAGCCCCGCCAACGGGTAGGGCGGGCGGTGGTCGATCGCCAGCTCGCGCAACGCGGGCAGGTCCGGCAGCGCGGCCAGCCCGTCGTCGGTCCCCGAGTCGCGGATCTGCAGACGCCGCACCGAGCCGCCTGCGAGCGACGCCAGCTCGACCCGGCTGAAGTGCAGGTGCAGCTCGTCGAGGTCCTTCACCGGCGACAGGTCGATCCGGCCGAGCGGCCGGCACCGGCTCAGGTGCAGCTCCCGCAACGACCGGGAGCCCGCCAGCGGGGAGAGGTCGCGCATGACCTCGTTCTGCCACAGCTCGAGCCGGTGCAGCGACGGCATCGCGCCGAGCGGGTGGAGTGGGTTGATGTTGCCGATGCACCGCACGTACCGCAGCTTCTCCAGGTGCATGATGAACTGGATGCGGTGCCAGCCCCGCACGTCCACCCTGCGGTCGCCGAAGTCCACTTTGGACAGCACTGACCTGGCGTACTTCTCCGCGTCCGGCGTGTTCCGCCACGCCCGCAGCAGCTCGTCGATGACCATCGCGTGATCGACGGCCACGAACTCCGCGATCCGCTCCCACGCGGCCTCACCGCCGATGTTGGCGAGCGTCCGCACGATGTACGCGGCCTCCTCCGCGGCTTCCGGGCCGGGCAACAGGTCCACGACGAACGACCCGGCCTCGGACAACGCGTCGGCGTGCGCGAAGCTCTTCGGCGGGATCAGCGAGGCGGCGGCTCGCGTCACCTGCTCCCGTGCCGTCTCCGGCTCGATCACGTCGGCCTGGTCGAGGCACGCCAGCGCGAGCAGCCGCAGCTTGTCCCGTCCGCGCTCGTCCTTGCGCGTGTCGTCGTTGCCCGCCAACAGTTCCATCAGCACGCGGGCCCGTTCGCGCGGGCGGGCGTGCGCGACCGCCATCACCACGACGTCGTGCCACTCGTCGAGATGTGCCCTGTCCACCAACAGGTTCAGGTCACCGGCGTCGACGACCTCCTTGGCCGCCAGGTAGTCCCGGAACGTCCGGTGCACGAACTGCACCCGCTCGGACGACACCTCCCGCAGCAGTCCCGCCCGTTCGAGCAACCGCTGCATCGCCTCGTCCGGGTCGAGGTCGTGCGACCGCAACCCGCGCATCGCGTTCCCGAGCCGGTGCACGGCCTCCGAACGCGGCACCATCAGCTCCCGGTTTCGCACCAACGAGTACGCGAACCGTTGCAGCAGAACGAGTTGCTCCTCCTTGGAGAACGACGGCAGTGCCAGCCCGCGGTCCTCGTCCCACCGCACCAGCAACAGGTCGAGAGCCGCCTCGTAGAGTGACCGCCGATCGCGCGGCAGGTGCATGTTCCGGTCCTGGTGCAACGCGCACAACAGCCCGGCCAGCAACGGGCTCGACGCCAGCCGCCGCAGGTCGGGCCGCCTCGCCAGCGTTGAGATCAGTCGCCCTTCGCACTCGGTCAGCCACACCCGCGCGTCGCGGGTCAGCCCAGGCTCGTCGCGCGCGGCGGTGTGCCAGGCCTCCACGAAGTCGCGGACTCCCTTGTCGCTCAACGGCAACAGGTCGAACGCCGTGAAGCCGCACTCCTCCATCCAGTCCTCCGGTACGGCGGCGGGACGGGTGGTGATCGCGTACCGCGCCTCCGGATAGGCGTTCACCAGCCGGCAGAGCCACTGGCGCGCCTCCTCCCGCCGTTCCGACACCAGTTCGTCCACGCCGTCGACGAGAACCAGCGCCCGCCCCTCCCGCAGCCGCGCGGTGACCCATCCCGCCGGCTTCTCCTCCTCGATCATCGAGGCCGTCGACGAGATGAACTCCTCGGGCTTCGGCAGCGTCGTGTACTGCCGCAGCGGCACGAAGAACGGCACCAGCCCCAGCCACTCGTTGCCGGAGGTCCGCGTCTCGCCCAGCGCGTTCATCGCGAGCCAGCGCAGGAACGTCGTCTTGCCCGCGCCCGCACCACCCCGGATCAACACCCGAGGCGTGTCCGCCAGCGCGGCCGCCACCGGCAACCCGGCCCCTGTCAGCTCGTCGGTGTCGCCGACCCGTGCCACCGCGAGCGACACGTACGAGCTGTCGAACGAGTGCCGCCGCGGCGCCCGGCCCCGCGACACCCCGAACAGCTCCAGCCCGCCCAGCGAGTGCGCGACCTGGTCGGCGTAGCGGTCCTCGAAGTCCCGATGCGCCGCCACCAGAGCCAGCTGCTGCTGGTCAGCGAGCCGGGCCACGGCATCCGCTGTCGCCCGGCCGATCCGGAACGTCTCCACCGCGAGCCGCCGCGCGTACTCCGGTTGCGACCACACCAGTTCCACGACGGCGACGCACACCCGCAGCAGCAACGCGTCGTAGACGGCCGTCGCCAGGTCGGACAGGCCGGCCGACCGCCGGATCTTCTCGGACCGGGACAGCACGTGCGCCCGCAACGACTCGGGCGTCAGCATCACCCGCAGCGCCTCGTCGTCCCGCAGCGGCAACGCGGCCTCGATCGACTCGCGCGCCGCGTCCACCGCGGCCTGCCACTCGTGCTGCTCGACGGTGCTCAGCTCACCGCGGGAGAGCTCGGCGCTCACCCGTTCGACCAGCGGTCCCGGCCTGGTCAGTTCTCGTTGGCGCTTCTTGTCCTTGGCGCCTTTGTGCACCACGTCGAAGAGACCGACCAGCACGCGCTCCAGCACGGTCTCCAGCACCATCAGCAGCCCGGCGGAAAACGGATCGGCCATATCTCCAGTATCAGCGCGTGATCACCGGCCGAACCGGGACTTCACCAGGTGTTCATGCGGGTACCGCGACCTTGCGGACGTGGCCGATGTCGAACTCCCGCGTCGACCCGTCCTCGCACTCCGCGCTCAGCACGCCTTCCAGGTGCTTGGCGGGCGTGATCACGTGCGTCTCCAGCTGCCGCGGACCACTCGCGTACCTGATCTCGACCCGGTTGCCGTCCACCAGCGCCGACGCGAGGATCAGCACCTCCTCGTCACGCAGGAAGACGTTCTGGTCGCGCAGCATCCGCGCCGCGTTGGCCCGCGGCGTGCCCCGCCGGACCGTCGGCCGTTCCTGCTCGACCAGCCGGACTGCGAGCTGGGTCAGCTCCAGGTCGTCCATCTCGGTGCGCCACCACCGGTCGGGCCGCCGCTCGCCGCGAGCGGGCGCCCGCCGTCGTTCGACCTGCTCCACAATGGACTGATCACCGGCATCCAGCCCGGTCGGCGCGTACCCGGTCCTGCGCAACGCCGCGAGCGTCTCCGCCATCGGCTGCGCGGACGCCAGCACCGTCGGCGTGAGGAACCGCAGCTTCAGCGACGCCAGCCGCTTCGACCTCGCGATCTCCTGCAGCAGCGCCGGATCCTGCGACCGCACGCAGCTCGCCACGTCGGTCACGGTCAGCTGCCCGTGCCGCCGCGCCACGTCCCGCACCTGGTACTCGATCACCTGCGGCAACGGCGCTTCCGACACGGCGGCGAGCTTCGCCAGCACCTGCTCGGCCGTGAGCCCGGTGTCCAGCGCACGCCGCACCGACCCGGCGGACAGGCGCCACACCCGTGCCGCGTCGTTGTCCTCCAGGTCCGCCACCAGGTTCAGCGTCGCGCTCAGGTGCGGCGACGGCAGCCCGTTCACCACCGCGGTCATGTCCGTCTGGAAAGCGGCCTTCTCGGTGGCGGGCGGCATCAGGTCGGTGGCGGCGGCCTCGACGTCACCCTCGTCCTTCACGGCCACTCCCAACGGCGTCAACGCGCCACCGGCGACCAGTCCCAGCGACTCGATCTCGCTGATCACGGCCGCGGTCGCACGTGGATCGTGCACGGCCGGTCGCTCCCACACGAGGTCGTCGACCAGTTCGGTGACGTCCACGAAGGCCTGGTCGGCCGAGAACCGCTCCAGCGTCGTGCGCCGCAACGCGAGCCCGGCGGCACCGGGGTAGTCGCGCAACGCCGCCCGCGCCTGGTCCGGCTCAGGCCGCCAGTCCATCCGCCGCCAGGCGTCGACGAGCGCCGCGAGCCGGGCGCCCGGATGCGAGTCGAGCCAGGCGTCACCGTGCCTGGTCGGCAGCAGCCGGTGGCGTTCGACCCCGATGAGCTGGGCCTCGACCGCGAGCTCCAGCCACAGCCGCAGCACGGAGTCCGCGACCCGTAACGCCCGCGCCACCCGGCGGATCTCGACCGTTGCCACGCCACCGGTGTAGCGGGCGTCGAACCCTTCCTGCTCGCAGTGCGCCAGCAACCGTGCGACACCGTCCACAGTGGACATCGCGACGACCACGGGCGTCACCGCCGACGCCCTGCGCAGGCGCGGGGCCGGAGGTCGCGACGTGAGCTGGTCGCGCACGGCCCCGGTCGCGCGCACCGAGTTCACCGCGATGAGCTTCGCCCCGTCCGGCCACGCCAGCGCGCGTTCCTTGAGCCGGCCGAACGCCCGCTCGAACTCGCCGACGGAACAGTGCAGCTCGGAGCACACCTGATCGATCGTCCCGGTGTTGCCCATCGCCACGATCGAACCGAGCACGTCGAGCGCGCCCTGGTCCAGTGTGTCCTCGGCGGCGTGCACCGAGTCGGAGTCGGTGAGCTGCGTCGCGAGGTCCTTCAGCGTCCGGATGTAGCGGTCCGCCACGTCGCGCCGGTGCAGGAGTATCGCGGCCACCTCGTCCGGCTCGAGTCGGTGAAGCCAGGTCGCGAGCGCGTTGATACGGCGGGCCATTCATCTGATTATGGCCGTGATTGTGTGCGTTCAAACGAATTTCACGCGCTTGGGCGATCAGCCTAGGCTGTTGCGGTGACGTTCAGCGGTTTCGGCGAGTACGCCATCGACTTCTACGACGGTCTCGAACTGGACAACTCGAAGGCGTACTGGGACGACAACAAGGAGACGTACCTGCGCGACGTGAAGGCGCCCATGGAGGCCCTGCTCGCGGCGCTGGAGAAGGAGTTCGGCGAGGGCAAGGTGTTCCGGCCGTACCGGGACGTGCGGTTCGCCAAGGACAAGACGCCGTACAAGACGCACTGCGGAGGCGTTGTCGAGAAGGGCCGCGGCGGCGGCGCGTACTACGTGCAGGTGAGTTCGGAAGGTCTGGCGACCGGTGGCGGGTCGTACCACATGGCTTCCGACCAGCTCGCTCGCTACCGCGCCTCAGTCGACGCGCACGGCGTGCTGCTGCGCAAGATCATCGACAAGCTGGTCAAACAGGGCTGGGAGCTGCACGGCGACGTGATGAAGTCGAAGCCCCGCGGGTTCGCCGACGACCACCCGCACCTCGACCTGCTCAGGCACCGGTCGATCTGGGTGCGGAAGGTCTGGGAGCCGGACGACGTGCTGCACGAGCCGGCGTGCCTCGACCGCGTGCGCAAGTCGTGGCGGCAGCTCAAGGACTTCAACGCGTGGTGCGAGGACCACGTCGGCGTATCCGAGTCCAGGTGAACCAGCCGAGCGCGATGCCCAGCACGTCGACGAGCGCGTCCAGCACGTCCCCGCTGCGGTGCAGTGGCGTGATCAGTTGCTGCAGCACTTCCGAAACGCCTGCGTAGACCACCAGCAGCGGAAGAATGCGAGAAATCTTCGCATAAAGGCCGGTGTAGGCGAGCAACGCGAACAGCAGGGTGTGGATGACCTTGTCCGTACCCGGCGGCGCGGTGGGCACACCTGACTCGGGGGTGAACAAAACGACGACGCTGAGCAACGCGGCGGTCACGAACGGAAGGAATCGCCCCATTGCCAGAACATTACCCACGGGTAGTTCGGGATCGGTCCAGGAACCAGGACTAGTCTCTCTAGACGTGAGTCGACGCGCAAAGATCGTCTGTACCCTCGGTCCCGCCACTGGCACGCCGGACAAGGTCCGCGACCTGGTAGCGGCCGGTATGGACGTGGCCAGGATGAACTTCAGCCACGGCAGCCATGCCGACCACAAGCAGGTCTACGACATGGTCCGAGCGGCAGCCGACGAGTCGGGTCGCGCCGTGGGCATCCTGGCCGACCTCCAGGGCCCGAAGATCCGGCTCGGCCGGTTCGCAGCGGGTCCTGTCGACTGGAACACCGGCGACGTGGTCCGCATCACCGTCGAGGACGTCGAAGGCACGCACGACCGCGTGTCCACGACGTACAAGGAGCTCGCGAAGGACGCCAAGGTCGGCGACCGCCTGCTCGTGGACGACGGCAAGGTCGGCCTCGTGGTCGTCGACGTCGAAGGTTCCGACGTCGTGTGCGAGGTCACCGAGGGTGGACCTGTCAGCAACAACAAGGGCCTCTCCCTGCCCGGCATGGACGTCTCCGTGCCCGCGCTGTCGGAGAAGGACATCGAGGACCTCGAGTTCGCGCTCCAGCTGGGCGTGGACTTCATCGCTCTGTCGTTCGTGCGCTCCCCGGCGGACATCGACCTGGTCCACCAGGTCATGGACCGGTCCGGCCACAGGCGCCTGCCGGTGATCGCGAAGATCGAGAAGCCGGAGGCCGTGGACAACCTCGAGGCCATCGTGCTGGCCTTCGACGGCGTCATGGTCGCCCGCGGCGACCTGGGCGTCGAGCTGCCGCTGGAGCACGTGCCGCTGGTGCAGAAGCGCGCGATCCAGATCGCCCGCGAGAACGCCAAGCCGGTCATCGTCGCGACCCAGATGCTGGACTCGATGATCGTCAACTCCCGCCCGACCCGCGCCGAGACGTCCGACGTCGCGAACGCGGTCCTCGACGGCGCGGACGCCCTGATGCTCTCCGGCGAGACCTCGGTCGGCCGCTACGCCATCGAGTCGGTCAAGACCATGGGCCGCATCATCGAGGCCGTCGAGACCGAGTCGGTCGTCGTGCCGCCGCTGACCCACGTCCCGCGCACCAAGCGCGGCGTGATCTCCTACGCGGCCCGCGACATCGGCGAGCGCCTCAACGCCAAGGCCCTGGTCGCCTTCACTCAGTCCGGCGACACGGTCCGCCGCCTGGCCCGCCTGCACACGCACCTCCCGCTGCTCGCGTTCACGCCGGAGCAGTCGGTGCGCTCGCAGCTCGCGCTGACGTGGGGCACCGAGACCTTCCTGGTTCCTCGCGTGGAGTCCACCGACGAGATGGTCCGCCAGGTCGACACGTCCATGCTGGAGATCGGCCGCTACTCGGCCGGTGACCTCATGGTCGTCGTCGCCGGATCGCCGCCTGGCACCATTGGGTCGACGAACCTCATCCGGGTGCACCGGCTGGGGGAGGACGACCACGCTTAGGAGTTCGACGTGACCGAGGCAGCCCGCGCCGTTGCCGCGAGCCCATCAGGGCTGAGTGGACAATCCGCAGTGGACGACCTGGTCGCGTTGCTCGACCTGGAACGCATCGAGGAGAACATCTTCCGCGGTGTGTCGCCCGCCGAGTCGCCAGTGCGCGTCTTCGGCGGGCAGGTGGCGGGCCAGGCCCTGGTAGCCGCCGGTCGCACGGTCCCGGTGGAACGCCGCGTGCACTCGCTGCACTCGTACTTCATCCGGCCGGGCGACCCGCGCGTGCCGATCGTGTACGAAGTGGACCGCATCCGCGACGGCCGCTCCTTCACCACCCGCCGCGTCGTGGCCATCCAGCACGGCAAGGCGATCTTCGCGCTGTCCGCCTCGTTCCAGCTGGAGGAGCAGGGCGTCGAACACGCCGCCCCGATGCCCGCGGTGCCGGACCCGGAGTCGCTGCCGACGTGGCACGAGGCAGCCGAGGGCTACCTGCTGCACTCGTCGAAGTTCCCGCGCCCCATCGACGTGCGCTACGTGACCGAGCCGCCGTGGGAGTCGCGAGAGGACGGTCCCGGCGAGGCCGCGTCACGGGTGTGGATGAAGGCGGACGGCAAGCTGCCGGACGACCCGATGCTGCACATCTGCATCATGACCTACGCCTCGGACATGACCCTGCTGGACGGAGTCCTGGCCAAGCACGGCGTGTACTGGGGACTGGACAAGGTCCTCGGCGCGTCCTTGGACCACGCGATGTGGTTCCACCGGCCGTTCCGAGCGGACGAGTGGTTGTTGTACGACACCGCTTCGCCGTCCGCTTCCGGGAATCGCGGGCTGGCGACCGGGCAGTTCTTCTCGGGGGACGGGCAGCTGGTGGCGACTGTCGTGCAGGAGGGCCTGATCCGGGTCCTCAAGCCGTCACCCGACGGGGTCTGAGTTCGCACCCCTGTTCGAGTGATCAAGCCGGGCCCGCGTTGAGCCGATGCCTAGACTGACTGGTAGCGGATACTCCGGGGCGGAAAGAGGTGCGCACGTGACTGCGGGAGCGTGGCGAGATCACCTGGTGAGCCTGGACGAGTGGGACGCGATGCCAGAGGACGAGAACCTCGAGCTCGTAGATGGAGTCCTGCACGTGGTACCTCCCGCTGTCCCCCCTCACCAGAGGGCTCAGAACCGGTTGACCTATTGGCTTGATGAGCAACTGCCTGAAGATCTGACGGCTTTTGACGATGTCGACGTGGTGATCGATGACTCGGACCGGCCGACGGTGCGCAAGCCGGACATCGTCGTGGTCGCGACGGAGGCCGCAGAGCGCAAACCAAAGCGGTTCGTGGCGGCGGACGTCGTGCTTGCGGTTGAGATCGTGTCTCCTGGCTCAGAGCGCACAGATCGCCTCACGAAGCCGATGCAGTATGCCAAAGCCGGAATCCCGCATTACTGGCTGGTCCAACTCGACGAGCCGGTCAGCTTGACTGCGTACGACCTGGTAGCTGGCGTCTACCACGTTGTCGAGGATGTCGTGGGGCAAGTCAAGTTGAGCCGACCTGCTTCGCTGGCGTTCGACCTCGACGCGTTGTCACGACGGTGATGAGCGTTTGAGCGACAGCGTGCTGACCACCGGCGCCGTCTGGCGGCTGCACCACGCAGGTCAGGAAATCGCCAGGCTGAAGGTGACCGGCGCCGACTTCCCGTGGGTGCACGCGGACGTCGAGACGCTGCCGGGGTTCGAGGAGTTCCGGCCGGTGTTCGCCGAGCAGGAGCAGGCCGTCGATGACGAGGACTACGAGCGGTCCGACGCCTGCTACTTCGAAATCCGGAAGTCGCTCACCATGACGTTCCCGGACGGGCGGCCGGTGGCCGAGTTCCTGCTCCACATCCATGCGGACGGTACCGCCGGGTGGCGGTGGAGCGACGAACCGTTCGACGACGACGTGTGACCAGGCAGGTCGAGATTCAGGGACCCGACGACGACCCGCTCGCTGCGGCGTCGCTGAGTGAATGGCGGCCGTCGACGACGCTGGGCAACTGTCCGGCTGTGAGGCCGTCTACGGGCGGACGGCGGAGTTGCCGTTCTCCGAGTCGCTTGACAGCTCAGGCCTTCCGGCGCCGGTGCGTCGGCCGCAGGTTCGCCGGCGGCGTCAGCGCCCGAGTCTCCACCCGCTCCAGCACCACCGAGCTGGTCAGGTTCCTCACCTCGGTCCGCGACGCGATCTTGTCCATCAGGAACGCCTGCAGGTGTGTGGAGTCGGCGACCGCGATGTGGATCAGGAAGTCCGCCTGCCCGGAGACGTGGAAGATCGACCGCGTTTCCGGCTGAGCCATCACGAACGCGCGAAACGCCGCCACCACGGGACGGGTGTGCGGCCGCACGTTCACCGACACGACGGCCTCCAGCGGCAGGCCCGTCGTGGACGGGTCGACGACGGCGTGGCAGCCGGTGATCACACCGAGTTCGCGCAGCCGCCGGACCCGCTGCAGGCACGAGGAGGGCGCCAGGCCGACGATCTCCGCCAGGGTGCGGTTCGGCAGGGTCGCGTCGTTCTGCAACTCCTCCAGGATGTGCCAGTCGACCGAATCGAGTTCGGCTTGTTCGCGCATAACCGAACATCGTACTGACCAGCTGGAATGCGGCAGAACAACGCACAACGATCGGTCGCATGCACATCGCGTGGACGTCGTTCTTGCTCGCGCTCGTGGTGATCACGATCGTGCCTGGTCCCGACTTCGTTCTGATCATGGGGAACGCGGTGCGCAGCCTGCGCCGGGGTGTCGAGGCGGCGCTCGGTGTGATCACCGGGCTGCTGATCCACGCGACGCTCGCGACCGTCGGCCTGAGCGCGCTCGTCGTGGCGGTGCCGACCGCCCTGTTCGTCGTCAAGGCGGTTGGCGCGCTCTACCTCGCCTACCTCGGGTTCATGACCCTCAAGTCCGCGAAGCAGCCGCTCGGCGAACAGGATCAGAAGGGCAACGTGTTCCTGCGCGGCATGCTCTGCGACCTGTTGAACCCCAAGGTGATGCTCACGTTCCTGAGCCTCATGCCGCAGGCGATGGACCCGAACGCCGCGCCGCTCCCGCAGGCCGCGCTCCTCAGCGCGGTCACGGTCGGGGTGTTCGCGGGGTTCTGGGTCATCGTCGTGCCGCTCGCCCGTCAGCTGGCCACTCTGCTGAGCAAGCCGAAGATCCGCGCGACGTTCGAGCGGGTCTGTGGTACCGCTCTCATCGGGATGGCCGCGTCAGTTCTGGCCGCCTAGGACCACGTGACGGTCAGCTCGTCCCGGGTTCCGAACCGGACCAGGTGCCGTTCCACGACGTCACGCAGCCGTGCCACGTCCTCTTCCGAAGAACCCACCACGCGCATGATCAACGCGTCGGGAGAGGCCTCGAACTCGGCCAAACCGAGAGAGAAGCGAACGAACCCGCGCGAGTCCTCCCAGGAGCCTTCCAGGTCCTTGTGCGTGAAGTGCTTCACCAGCTGTGATCCGTACCTGGAGGCACGGTCGGTCGCCGAGCGTCCCACGCTCGTGAATTCCGTCATGAAGCCAACTTACGCCTAGCCATACGTATTGCGGCGTGACGCGGTTCACCTGGCAAAACGGAGTCTGAGAACACCCTGTGACGTCTCGCGTAAACAAGAAGAACACGGCAGGCTGTCGCGTATGACGGAAGGCAAAGCACGTATCGCGGTCACCGGTCTCGCCACCATGGGCAGCAACCTCGCGCGCAACCTGGCGCGCCACGGCTTCAAAGTCGCCGTGCACAACCGGACGCCCGCGAAGATGAAGGCCCTGCTAGAGGAGCACGGTCACGAGGGTGACTTCGTCGGCGCCGAGACGCTGCAGGATCTCGTGGACAGCCTGCAGACGCCGCGCCAGATCATCATCATGGTCAAGGCGGGCGGGCCGACCGACGCCGTCATCGACGAGCTGAGTGAAATCCTCGAACCCGGCGACATGGTCATCGACGGCGGCAACGCCCACTACGCCGACACGCGCCGCCGTGAGGCCGCGCTGAAGGAGAAGGGGCTGCTGTTCGTCGGCGCCGGCATCTCCGGTGGCGAGGAGGGCGCTCTCAACGGCCCCAGCATCATGCCTGGTGGTCCCGTCGAGTCGTACAAGCACGTCGGTCCGGTGTTCGAGGAGATCGCGGCCAAGGTGGACGGTCAGCCGTGCTGCGTGCACGTCGGGCCGGACGGTGCCGGGCACTTCGTGAAGATGGTGCACAACGGCATCGAGTACGCCGACATGCAGCTCATCGCCGAGGCGTTCGACCTGCTCAGCCGCGTCGGCGGCCAGAGCCCCGCCGAGATCTCCGAGGTCTTCACGCAGTGGAACTCGGGTGACCTGGAGTCGTACCTGGTCGAGATCACCGCGGAGGTCCTCAAGCACGTCGACGCGAACGGCACCCCGCTCGTGGAGGTCATCGAGGACGCGGCCGAGCAGAAGGGCACCGGCCGCTGGACCGTGCAGGAGGCGCTGGAGCTGGGCGTGCCGGTCACCGGTATCGCCGAGGCCGTGTTCGCGCGCAGCCTGAGCGGCCACACCGACCAGCGCAAGGCCGTGCGCGAGGCGTTCGGTGCCAGCGAGGTCGTCGCGAAGCCGGACGTCGAACTGGTCGACGACGTGCGCCAGGCGCTCTACGCGTCGAAGGTCGTCGCGTACGCGCAGGGCTTCGACATGATCCGTGAGGCGTCGAAGAACTACGACTGGAACATCGACCTCGGTGCCATGGCGACGATCTGGCGCGGTGGGTGCATCATCCGGGCACAGTTCCTCAACCGCATCCGCGAGGCCTATGACGCGAACCCGGACCTCGCGTCCCTGTTGGTGGACAACTACTTCCGCGACGCGGTGCAGAACGCCGAGGCCGCATGGCGGCGCGTTGTGGTCCGTGCGGTCGAATCCGGCGTTCCGACTCCTGGCTTCGTGTCCGCTCTGGCCTACTACGACGGTCTTCGCTCCGAGCGTCTGCCCGCCGCGCTCGTCCAGGGACAGCGGGACTTCTTCGGTGCCCACACGTACCGCCGTGTTGATCGCCCCGGTAGCTTCCACACGTTGTGGTCGGGTGATCGCTCAGAGGTGGAAGCGTGAAATTTCGTTTGCTGGGGGCGGTCGTCGCTGCGACGGCAGGGTTGACCCTGACGTCGAGCGGCGGCGCGGTGGCGGGTGGCGACGAGGCACTGACTCGTGATCTCGACGCCATCCTCGCCGATCCCGGGCTCCAGGGCGCCGACGTCGGCGTCACCGTCCGGGACGCGAACACCGGTGAGGTCGTCTACACGAGGTCGGGCGGCAGGCGCTCGCAGGTGGGATCGAACCTGAAGGTCCTCACCACGGCGGCCGCGCTCGACCTGCTCGGCCCGGACTACAAGTGGAAGACCGAGCTGCAGTCTTCGGGCACGCGGAACGGGTCGACGCTGAACGGCGACCTCGTCCTGCGCGGCACCGGCGACCCGACGATGTCCGCGCAGCGGTACAAGGCGCTCGCGGACACGTTGAAGGCCAGCGGTGTCACGACGATCAGTGGCGCGCTCGTGCTCGACGACACGGCGTTCGACCCCCAGCCCTACGGTCTGGGCTGGGCGTGGGACGACGAGCCGTACTCGTACAACGCGGAGACGTCGGCGCTGACGCTGTCGCCGGACGCGAAGTTCAGCGCCGGCACGGTGGTCGTGCGCGTCAGGCCCGGTGCCGCGACGGGTGATCCGGTGCAGGTGAGCGTCGAGCCGGCGAACGACCAGGTGCAGATCCAGAACACGGCGACCACCAACGGCGACGCCGGGATCACCGTCGAACGCGAGCACGGCACGAACGTGATCAAGGTCAGCGGTTCGACCTGGGTCGAGAAGACGGCGCTGTCCACCGTCAAGGATCCGACCGGCCTGGTTGGCTCGGTGTTCGCCAAGGCGTTGGAGCAGAACGGGATCCAGGTCCAGGGCGGGGTGCGCAGGGGCGCGGCGCCGCAGGGTGCCGCGGTTCTCGCGTCCGACGAGTCCATGACGCTCGGACAGCTGATCAACCCGTTGCTCAAGAACAGCAACAACATGCTGGCCGAGGTGCTGGTCAAGTCGGCGGGTGGCTCGTTCGCCAACGGCGTCAACCAGCTCAGCCGCAAGTGGTCCGGTCTCGGTGTCGACCCGAACTGGGTCGAGATCTTCGACGGTTCCGGAATGTCCAGGATGGACGAGATCTCGCCGGACGACCTGACGTCGGTGCTGATCAAGGCGAAGACCAAGCCGTGGTTCGGCACCTGGTCGGCGTCGCTGCCGGTCGCCGGCCGCGACGGCACCCTGGTCAACCGGATGAAGGGCACCAAGGCCGAGGGCAACGTGCAGGCCAAGACGGGATCGATGTCCGGTGTCTCGGCGCTGTCCGGCTACGTCACCACGCAGACCGGCAGGCAGCTGGTGTTCTCGATCGCGCAGAACAACCTGGTGCTGTGGTTCAGCCCCAAGACGATCGAGGACAAGGTCGCCGTCCGGCTGGCGTCCGACGGTGCCACCACCGCGGCCACGCAGAAGGTCGAGTCGGTGCCACAGCAGCGCAAGGCTCCCGCGCAGGACCGCAGGAAGGTCCCCGCCAACGAGCGCTTCGACGTCGAGTGCTCGTGGATCGGCACCTGCTAGCTCGCTGCTTTGCGATGAAGGGAACCTTCCTGCACGTCAGGCGGAGGAAGGTTCCCTTCGTCGTTTTCAGGCGGGGGAGGGGACGGGCTCCAGACCGTTGCGGTCCGGGTCCACCAGGTAGACGCGGGCGTTCGAGATGTCGAAGTACATGCCCTTCAACGCCAGCGTGCCCGCCGCGATCGCCTCCCGCACGCTCGGGTAGCCGAGCAGGTTGTCGAGCTGCTGCGCGACGTTCGCCACGGCCAGCCGGTCCGCCACCGGCAGGTCCGCGCAACCGGGCGACGTCGGCGCGTGGAACCGGATCAGCGACGGTTCCGCGTTGCGCAGCCACGAGTGCAGGTGAGTGCCGGGTGCGGCGGACCCATTCACCAGCGCCTTCATCGCGCCGCAGTCGGAGTGTCCACACACGACGATCGAGCCGACGTTCAGCACCTCGACCGCGAACTCGATCGCGGCGCCGACGGACCTGTCGTCCGCGGACGCCATCGGCACCAGGTTGCCGATGTTGCGCACGCAGAAGAGGTCACCGGGCCCGGACGTGGTGATCAGGTTCGGCACCACGCGAGAGTCCGCGCAGGTGATGAACAGCTGTTGCGGTCGCTGCCCGCGCAGCGCGAGCTCGTGCAGGAACGGCCGCACCAACGGCGCCGACCGCAGCTCGAACTCGTGCATTCCCAGGATCATCGGGTCGCTCTCGGCGGAAGACCGTTGGGCGGGAAGCGACACCGAGCTCGGCTCGCCCTGCCAGTGCGACCACGGTGCGAACCAGCGGGGCAGCGGGCCGGGCAACGTCTTGCGCCGTCCCGGTTTGCCCTGGTTCGCCCGGTCGTACCAGGTGTCGTGCACCTCGTCGACGCGCACCTGCCCGCCGAGCCGTTCGTAGCCCTCGCGCCAGTCGTTGATCGCCTCGTACGACGCGTGGTCGAGGTAGTCGATGTGCAGTTCCAGCACCACCTGCCCGCCCAGCGGAAGCTGCCGCAGCTCGCGCACGAGCCGCCCGACCCCGAGGAACACCAACGATCCGCGCACGGACACCCGGTTGCCCTCGACGCGCACCGAACAGTGCGTCAACCGGTACAACGCGCGCAGCAACGCGATGGCGAGCCCGGCGACCACCCCCTCGAGCAGTCCGAAGAGGACGACCCCGAGCACGGTCGCCGCATACACCAGGAACTCCCGGTGCCGCCACAGCGTCCGCATCCGGTCCACCGACACGAGCTTCATCCCGACGACGAGCAGCACGCCCGCCAGCGCAGCCAACGGGATCAGCTCCAGCACGGCCGGGAACGCCAGCACCGCCACCGCGATCCACACGCCCTGCAGGATCGCGCTGTACCGGGTCTTGGCGCCCGCGGCGACGTTCGTGGAGCTGCGAGCGAGCCCGCCACTGATCGGCAGCCCGCCCAGCGCCCCGGCGAGCACGTTGCCGGTGCCCTGCGCGATGAGCTCCTTGTCCAGCCTGGCCCGCGGCCCGTCGTGCAACCGGTCGGTCGCGACCGCCGACAGCAACGACTCCATGCTCGCCACCAGCGCGACGGTGACGATGGCCGCGGTGACCGCGCCGACGCTGCCCTGCGGCATCTGCGGGAACACCAGCGCGTGGCTCTCCGGCAGGTCGACGCGTGCGACGTCGAGCTTCAGCACGGACGCCACCAGCGTCGCGGCACCGACGGCGACGAGCGGCGCGGGTACCAGGGATGCGCGCGGAACCCGTGGCCACAGCAGCAAAGCCGCGATGGCGACGGCACCGACCAGCAACGACCCGATCTGCGAACTGGCCAGTTCTCCTGGCAGCAGCGCGAGGTTCCCCGGCACCGACGACAACGCCGTTCCGCCCAGCACCACCACGAGCTGCCCGACGGCGATCGAGATGCCGATGCCCGCGAGCATCCCGTGCACCACGGCGGGGGACAGCGACATCACCAGGCGGCTGATACCGGTGAGCCCCAACGCGAGCTGCAGTGCACCGGCGGCCAGCGTGATCGCCGCGGTGGCCGCCCAGCCGAACTGCGCCACCAGCCCGGCCACGATCACCACGAGCCCGGTGCCCGGTCCGCTGATCTGCAGCGGCGCCCCGCTGATCGCGCCGACGACGACGCCACCGACGACGGCCGAGATGATTCCCGCCATCAACGGCGCACCGGTGGCGTGCGCGATCCCGAGCGACAACGGGATCGAGATCAGGAACAGGACGAAGCTCGCGGGCAGGTCGTGCCGGAGGATCACCGGTGGACCGTGCGGGGTGTGATCGCCGGCGTTGGACTTCTGCAGATGGTTCACGGCAATGTTTTCCTTTCGTGGCACAGCGGCCCTGAAATGCGGGATAGCCCTGTGCGCGCAGCACAGAGCGAGGGGGGAAGGGGGAGTTCGCTAGAGGAGCCCTAAGGGCAGCAAACGGCGCGGCCGAACGGCGGCGAGCGCGTCGGCGCGGTCATGCGGGGTCGGCACGGGAGCACCTCCGTGTCGGCACAGGCATCGGGTCTCGATCAGGCCGCGTCGCCACCATGATGACGGCGGAATCGGCTTTGTGGCAGTGGTTTCAGCCAACCGTGTTGATCTTGCCCGGTAACGTCACGCGAGGTAGTGATGAAGACGGGCCGGCCCCGGTCGGGGGTGCGGAGCCGGCCCGAGTCAGAGTGAAACTTGAAGAACTATCGAGTTTCGGAATTCAGCCTACCGAGCGCAGGTGCTTGCCGTGCGAAGTCTCCTGGCCCACCACGGTCAGGATCAGTTGCGCCGAGAGGTACGCACGGCACGGTGCGGGCAGCCTGCGGGTGAACCAGCTGCGCTTGCAGGTCGCGCACCGGCCGTGCTCGTCGGGCTGGTGCTCGTCCAGCAACGCCTTGACAACCGCGACCACCCTCGGCAGCTCTACCCTGGCGAGCACGAGGGCGGTCTGGTCGTCGCCGTGCTGGGCGAGATCGGTGAGTGTGGCCAGGTGTGAGTGCAGCGACTTGTCCAGTTGGCTGAACACCGTGACGGCCATCAGGCTCAGAGCTCCAGTCCGTGCGTAAGCAACCCATGCAGACTGTCCTGGTCCATACGAGATCTGCAAGTTGCACTACACGAATGGATGACGTCCCTTTGCGACGCCCTCCTTTGCTCTCAAACTGAGACGCGACCAGGAGGTGTGGATGGCATCCAGGAGGAGCCATGCGGGGTAGCAGCCCGACCCTGCGCAAGCGTCGGCTCGTGAGTGAGCTCAGGCGGCTGCGCGAAGCGGCCGAGCTGACGATCGAGGAGGTGGGCGAGCGTCTGGAGTGCTCGGCCTCCAAGATCAGCCGCATCGAGACAGGGCGGGTGGGAGTGAGCCCGCGCGACGTGCGGGACATGCTCACCGCCTACGGTGCGGACACCGCCACCCTCGACGAACTGGTTCAGCTGGCCAGGGAGGCCCGCCGCAAGGCGTGGTGGGACGAGTTCGGTGACATCGTGCCCGGTCGTTACGTGGGGTACGAGGCCGACGCCGACTCGATCAGGACCTACCAGGGGCTGATGATCCCCGGCCTGCTGCAGTGCGAGGCGTACACGAGGGCGTTGATCTCCGAGGTGCTGCCGGACTCGAGCACCGCGGAGATCGACCGGCGAGTCCGGTTGCGCAAGGCGCGGCAGGCCTTGCTGAGCGAAGACGACCCGTTGCGCCTGCACGTCGTGATCGACGAGGCGGCCCTGCGCAGGCTCGTCGGCGGCACCGGGGTGATGCGCGCCCAGATGGCGCGTCTCCTCGAGGTCGGTGCACTGCCGAACGTCACGATGCAGGTCGTGCCGTTCAGCGCCGGTGGTCATGCTGCGATGGACGGCCCGTTCGTCATCCTGAGCTTCCCGGAGCAGCTCGACCCCGACGTCGTATACATCGAAAGTACTAGGAGTGGCGTCTATCTGGAGCAACAGTCAGACGTCCATTGGTACGCCGAGATGTTCGAGCGTCTGGTGAACTCCGCCCTGAATTCGAGGGAATCGGCGACCCTGATCACTGAGATCGCTCGCACTCTCGCGTGACTGCGACCGGGAGTGAACAGACAGTGGAAAGCTTGCGTTGGCGCAAGAGCAGCCGTTCGTCCGCCGGTGGACCCGAGTGCGTGGAGATCGCGCTCGTCTCGTCCGGCGCGGCTGTGCGTGACAGCAAGAACGCGGACGGGGCGCGGTTGAGGTTCGGCGACGCGGGATGGGAGACCTTCCTCGCCGCCGCGAAGACCGGCTCTTTCGTCAGCTGATCACCAAAACTCGAAGGGCCCAGGCTGGGTGTGTCAGCCTGGGCCCTTCGCTTGTTTTGGGGGGGGACGTGGGCCGGCCGGCGTTCCGCCGCCGCGGGCTGGATGCCCCTTGCACGCCGGCCGACCCACGTCGATCATGGGGAGCAGCGGGTGATCCGCTGTCCGGTCCAATCTTTCCCGACTGTCCGATCTCCGGTTTCCGTTGATCTCGCCGTCTGTGGTTGGTTGGACACGCTAAGCGTAAGAATGGCTTCTACAGCACGACTGGAGCCCGACTGAAGTGATCTTCAAGCTCCAGGTGACCACCAGGCGAAGGACAGGTCGGTGACGCACGGCGAGGAGCCCCTGCGGTTCGAGGTTCTCGGCCTACTCCGAGTCGTTCGCGCAGGTCACGAAGTTGATCTCGGTGCGGCGAAGCAGCGCGCCGTCCTCGCGGTGCTCCTGTTGGCGCGCAACACACCGGTCAGCCGCGGGCAGATCATCGAGGCCGTCTGGGGCGACAACGTGCCCTCGAGCGCGGTGAATTTGGTCCAGACCTACGTGGCGGGACTGCGCCGCGCGCTGGAGCCGACCCGTGCTCGCAGGGCTCCTGCCGAGCTGCTGACGTCGGTCGGCGACGGCTACCTGTTGCGCGTCGAGTCCGGCGCGCTGGACCTCGACGTGTTCGAACGTCAGGTGCTGCTCGCGAACCGCATGCGCGCGGCAGGTGATCTCGCCGGAGCGGCAGTCGAGCTGGACGACGCCCTGGCGTTGTTCCGAGCCGAGCCCCTCGGCGGTGTCTCCGGCCTCTTCGCCGACGTCGAACGCGGTCGTCTCGTGGAACGCCGACTCGCCGTGCTGGAGGAACGCGCCGAGCTGGGGCTCGCGATCGGGCAGGGCCCCGAACTGGTCTCGCAGCTGAGCTCGATGGTCGTCGACCACCCCTTGCGGGAGCGCGGCTACGGGCTGCTGATGCGCGCGCTGGTCCAGGCGGGCCGGCAGGCGGAGGCGCTGGCCGCCTACCGCGAGGCGCGTCGCGTGCTGATCGAGGAGCTGGGTGTCGAGCCGGGCCCGGAGTTGCGCCGCGTGCACCAGGCCGTGCTGGCGGGGGACAGCCCAGAACCGGAACGTGCGCCGGTGCGCGTCCCTCCGCAGCCCGCCGCGCCGGAACCCGCTCCCGTGACGATCCCGGCGCAGCTCCCGCGCGCTCCCGTCGCGCTGATCGGCAGGGACGCCGAGCTGGCGCACATGGACGCGCTGCTGCGCGATCACGACGGCCCGGTGCTGCTGGTGACCGGACCGGCGGGCGTGGGCAAGACGGCGCTCGCGTTGCACTGGTCGCACCGGGTCCGCGAGGAGTTCCCGGACGGCCAGCTCTACGTCGACGTGCACGGCTACGACCCGAACCGGGAGCCGCTCGAGATCGGCGAGGTGCTCAACCGGTTCCTGCGCGCGCTGGGCGTGCCGGCGAGCGACACCCCGGTCTCGGTCGACGAACGCTCGGCGTTGCTGCGGACGTTGCTGGCCGACCGCCGCATGCTCGTGATGCTCGACAACGTCCGCAGCTCCGCGGACCTGCTGCCGCTGCTGCCCGGTGCGCCGTCGTGCGTCGTGGTGACGTCCCGCCGCCGGCTGGTCGGTCTGGTGGCCCAGGTCGAGGCCAAGCTGATCGAGCTGGACATGCTCGACCAGGACGCGGCCGTGGACGTGCTGGGCCGCATCGCCGGCCGTCCGGACATCGAGGCGCACGCGTTGCGGGAGCTGGCCGAGCTGTGCGACGGCCTGCCGCTCGCGTTGCGCATCGCCGCCGCCCGTCTCGCCGTGTCCCCACGTTTGCGCGTGGCCGAGCTCGTCGAGGAACTGCAGGACGAGCACGGCAGGCTGGCCGCACTCGGTCTGGAGGACGGTGAGGGCACCGTGCGGGCCGCTCTGGACGCGTCACGCCGTGCGCTCCCGCCCGTGGAGTCCAGGTTGCTGGCGATCATCGGCCTGCACCCCGGCGCCGACCTCAGCACCCACGTGGTCGCGGCGATGGGGGACGTCGGGCTGGCCGAAGCCCAGCGGGCCCTGGACACGCTGACCGCCGCGAACCTGTTGTCCGTCAGCGAACCGGGCCGCCACGTGGCTCACGACCTGGTCCGCGTCTACACCAAGACGCTGGCGGGCGAGCTGTCCGAACCGGAACGCCGCGCCGCCACCGGCCGGATGCTCGACTACTACCTGCACTGCGCCGACCTGGCCGACGGCATGCTGCCGATCAACCGCGGCAGCGTTCTCGTGGCACCGGAACACCGCCCGGCCCACGTGCCAGCGCTGTCCGGTGCGGCGGACGCGATGGCGTGGTTCGACGCCGAGCGCGCCAACCTGATCGCCGCGACGGAACACGCCTCCGCCACGGGCTGGCACGTCCACGCCTGGCAGCTGCCGTACACGTTGTCGCGGTACCTGTGGCTGAGAACCGAGCGCGAGACGTCGTTGCGCATCACGGAAGCCGCGCTGCAGGCCGCGATCGCGCTGAACGACGACGACGCCCGGTTCGTCATGCAGTTCAACCTGGGTGTGGCGCTGCTGCAGCTGGAACGCTACGACGAGGCCCTGCACGCCCACCGCGGCGCGTTGGAAGTGGCTCGCCGCAAGGGGGACGTGCACCAGCAGGCCCGTGCGCTGACGACGGTGGCCGACACGTTGCAGGACATGGGCAGGGCCGCCGAGGCCGAGGTGCACTACCGCGAGGCCATGGAGATCTCGCGGATCGCCGGGTCGAAGTGGGCCGAGGCCAACGCTCACCACCACCTCGGGCTGCTGTACCTCGCGACGCAGCGCTTCGACGACGCGATGCCGTGGCTGCAGGTGGCGCTGCGGATGTACCACGAGGTCGGCGAGGAGTGCGGCGAGGCAGCGTGCCACGTCGACATCTCCACGGCGTTGCTGGAGACCGGCGACACCGACGGCGCGTTGTCGTCGGCCCGCACGGCGCTGGCGGTGGCCTGCGACGCGGTGTCGCCGTACCACCAGGCGCTGGCGCACGACCGGCTGGCCGCGGTGTTCGACCGGCTCGGTGCGGCGGGGGCGGCGGCGCACTGGCAGCGGGCGCTCGCGCTGTTCACCGAGCTGGGCGCCTCGGAGGCGGACGGGGTGAGGGCCAGGTTGGCCAGGGCCCGTGCCGTGTCGGTGGGGTAAGGGGTTCGCGGCGCGGGACTGCGTGATCGTCCGATGTGCGCGGTGAGGCCTCAGGACGAACCTGGTCACCATGACGGAATGGACACCTGAGGCGATCAAGGCGGAGATCGAGTACCGGCGCGGCAACGCCCGTTGCAACTGGCAGCGATCGCACGGCCGCATGCCGTCGTGGCTGCGGCGGGTGATCCACCACACGAGTACGAAACCCAGCAGCACCGAGGCATGACATATGCGAGCATGCCACTCGTGGCGCGTCTCGGTTCCGGAATTCCGTTGGTCGCGCGCGACCGCGAGCTGGACCGGTTGCGCGCCATGCTGGCGCAGGCAGGTGACGGCACCGCGGGGGCGGTGCTGCTCGCCGGTGACGCGGGCGTCGGGAAGACGCGGCTGGTGGACGAGCTCGCCGCCAGCGCGGAGGACACGCTCGTCCTGATGGGACGGTGCCTGGACGCCGGCGAGACCGGCCTGCCGTACCTGCCGTTCGCGGAAGCGCTCGGCAGTCTCAAGGACATCCCGAACCGCCCGGCACTGGCGATGTTGCTGCCGCAGCTGGCGCTTCCCGCCGAACGCGAGCCCGGCACCGAGGGCATGATCGCGCCCAGCCTCATCCCGGGACGCCGGCCGGAGCAGGACGTCGGCCAGCTCCAGCTGTTCGACGCCGTGCTCGGCCTGCTCACCGATCTCTCCGAACGCCAGCGCGTGCTGCTCGTCGTCGAGGACCTGCACTGGGCGGACGCCTCGACGCGCTACCTGCTGTCGTTCCTGTTGTCCCGCCTGCGTTCCCAGCGCCTGCTCGTCGTCGGCACCTACCGCTCGGACGACCTGCACCGCAGCCATCCGTTGCGGCCCTTGTTGTCCGAGCTGGTCCGGTTGCCCGCGGTGGAGCGTCTCGACCTCTCGCCGTTCAACGCGGCGGACGCCCGCAGGTTCGTCGAGGCCCTGTCCGACGACCTGCCGGAGGACGTCGTCGCACAGGTCGCGCAACGGTCGGAGGGCAACGCGTTCTTCGCTGAGGAACTGATAGCGGTCGCCACCTGCGACGACAGGTCGTTGCCGTCCGCGCTGGCCGACGTGCTCCTCAGCCGCGTCGAACGCCTCAGCCCGCAGGCGCAGCACGTGGTGCGGGTCGCCTCGGTGCGCGGCCGCAGGGTCCGGCACGACCGGCTCCGCGAGGTCGCCGGGCTGTCCGACGTCGACCTCGACACCGCGTTGCGCGAGCTCGTCCAGCACCACTTGCTGGTGGTGGACGACAACGAGGTCTACATCTTCCGGCACGCTCTGCTCAGGGAAGCCGTCTACGGTGATCTCCTGCCGGGCGAACGTGTCCGGCTGCACGCCGGGTACGCCCGCTACCTGGCCGAGCACCTGGAGGAACGCGGCGCCGCGGCCGCTCTCGCGCACCACGCCTTCGAAAGCCACGACCTGGCGCTCGCGCTGAAGGCCTCGATCAAGGCGTCCAGGGAGGCCGAACGCGCCGGTGCTCCCGCCGAGTCGTTGCGGTACCTGGAAAAGGCGCTCAACCTGTGGAACGCGGTCCCTGCGACCGATCGTCCGTCCGATGTGGACGAATCAGTGCTGCTGCGCAGGGCGTCCTGGGTCGCGGGTACGGCCGGACAGCCGGAACGGGCCGTGGCGTTCGCCCGCAGCGCCACCAAGGCGCTCACCGCGGAGCAGACGCCGGAAGAGGCCGCGGAGGTGTGGCTGCGGCTCGCGCAGGCGTTGTCGGTCCTGGACGGCAACGAGGAGGAGCACTTCCTGGTCCTGGCGAAGGCGCTCGACCTCGTCTACCACCGCGATCCGAGCCCCACCCGCGCCCGTGTGCTGGCGGGCAAGGCTTCCGCCCTGCGCCAGCAGCGCAGGGACGACGCCGCCCGTGAGGCCGCCGAGCAGGCGATCGCGGACGGCCAGACGGCGAACGCTCCGGGTGCGGTCGCGGACGCGCTCGGCACGCTGGCGATTCTCGACGACCACGCGATGCGGCACGCCGAGGCCAAGGTGAGCTTCGAGCGCGCGATCAAGAGCGCGCGTGAGGTCGGAGCGTTCAACAACGAGCTGAGGGCTTGGTACTACTACGGCCTGATGCACTACGACCAGGGCGAACTGGCCGATGCGGCCCGCGTGTTCAACGAGGCGGGCAATCGGGCCAAGGAGACCGGCCTGACGTGGAGCACGTTCGGGCTGGAGATCCGCATCCTGCAGCTGCTGGTGCACTACTACATCGGCGACTGGGACTACGCGGCGTGGGCCAGTGAACCGCCCGGCATGTCCGTGTCGTCGACGGTGCTGGCGAGGCTCGCGGCGGCGCGGACGCACCTCACGGTCGGGCGTGGTGAGCTGGCGGAGACCGAGCGGCAGATCACGAAGCTGCGCAGCGACTGGCACCGCGACATCCAGATCGCGCTGATCACCGGTGGCACGGGCGCGGAGGTCGCGTTGTGGCGCGGCCGGCCGGAGCTCGCCGTCGAGCGGATCACGGACGCGATGGAGTGGACCCGCAAGCTCGGTGGCCCGTGGATGCTCGCGGACATCCGGATCGGCGCGATCGGCATCGCGGCGTACGCGGATCTCGCCGCGAAAGCACGACGCAAGCGCGACACCGAGGCCGAGAAGAACGCCGTAGAGGCGGGCCACAAGCTCGCCGAGCACGTCCGGTTGACGGCGGTGCACGGCAAGCCGCGCACCGGCACCCTCGGTCCGGAAGGGCGTGCCTGGCTGGCCAGGTCCAACGCCGAGGAGTCGCGGCTCCAGGGCCCCGGTGACCCGTGGCTGTGGCAGCAGGCCGTCGACGCGTTCGGTTACGGCCTCGTCTTCGAGCAGGCGCTGTGCCGGTGGCGGCTCGCGGAGGCGTTGCTGGGCGCCGAATCCAAGGAGAACCACCGCGAGGAGGCCGCAGAACAGCTGCGGCTGGCCGACGAGGTGGCGACCAGGCTCAAGGCCGTGCCGTTGCAGGAAGCCGTGGCGTCGTGCGCCAAGCGGGCCCGCATCACCCTCAGGGCTGACGAACCCGCGCGGGAGCACCTCGATCTCTTCACCCCTCGCGAACGCGCGGTGCTCGCGCTGGTCGCGTCCGGGCGGACGAACCGCGAGGTCGGCGAGGAGCTGTACATCAGCGAGAAGACCGTGTCCGTGCATCTTTCCCGGATCATGGCCAAGCTGGGCGCGTCGCGGCGCGCGGAGGCGGTGGCGATCGCGTACGACCGGGGTCTGCTGGAGTAGTCCCGGTTGTCATACCTCAGGCTGATGTGCAACGCGTCGCGGAGTTGATGTCCGCGTACTCAGCTGACTCATAGCTTCTTCCTCGTCAAGGAATGATCCCCTGCGAGGAAGGCAAGCGACATGTCTGCACTGGTGTCCGAAGTGGGCGCAGTCGGGACACGGACCGCGGCAGCGGCCCACAACCTGGTGAAGGTCTACGGCAAGGGTGACACCGCCGTGCGGGCGCTCGACGGCATCAACGTCGCGTTCGAGGCCGGTCGCTTCACCGCGATCATGGGCCCGTCCGGCTCCGGCAAGTCGACGCTGATGCACTGCCTCGCGGGACTGGACACCGTGGACGGCGGCGCCATCCACATCGGACAGACCGAGATCACCAGGCTGAACGACAAGGACCTGACCAAGCTGCGCCGCGACCGCGTCGGCTTCGTGTTCCAGGCCTTCAACCTGCTGCCGACGCTGACCGCCGAGCAGAACATCCTGCTGGGCCTCGAGCTCGCCGGCCGCAAGCCCGACAAGCAGTGGTTCGACACGATCGTCAACGTCCTCGGCCTGCGCGACCGCCTGACCCACCGTCCGACCGAGCTGTCCGGTGGTCAGCAACAGCGCGTGGCGTGTGCCCGTGCGCTCGTCGCCCGTCCCGAGGTCATCTTCGCCGACGAGCCGACCGGCAACCTGGACTCCCGCAGCGGTGCCGAGGTCCTCGACTTCCTGCGCATGTCGGTCCGCAAGCTGGGCCAGACCGTGATCATGGTGACGCACGACCCGGTGGCCGCGAGCTACGCGGACCGCGTGGTGCTGCTCGCCGACGGCAGGCTCGCGGGCGAGATCCACCAGCCCACCACCGAGTCCGTCGTCAACGCCCTCACGCACCTGGGGGCGTGAGAAAAGATGCTGAAGACGATCCTTGCGGGCCTGCGCGCCCGCACGGCGCGGCTGGTGCTGTCCAGCATCGCCATCGCGCTCGGCGTCGCGTTCGTGACGGGCACCCTCGTGCTCGGCGACGCGGTCGGGGAACAGACCAGGGACAACTTCGCCCGCAGCGCCCGCAACGTCGACGCGGCGGTGCAGCTCCCGGACAACGCCACCTCGGAGCAGATGCAGAACGGCATCTCAGCCGATGTGCTCAAGAAGATCCGCGGCACCAACGGTGTCGCGGGCGCGGACTCGCGTGAGTTCGGCAGCGCTGCCCTGCTCGGCGGTGACGGCAAGGCCCGCAACGCGCTGGTCCAGCCGCTGCCGACGGTGGAGAAGCTGCGCGACTTCAACCTCAAGGACGGCAAGTTCCCGGTCAAGGCCGACGAGGCCGCGGTCGACACCAAGACCGCGCAGATCGCGAAGCTCAAGGTCGGCGACAAGCTCAAGCTGCTCGACAAGGACAACGCCGAGCACGCCTACACCATCGTCGGCACCTACCAGCAGGGCGCGAGCAGCATCTCGATGTCCGGCAGCGACCACGTGATCCTGTCGCAGGAAGGCGTTCGCACGGTGCTTCCCGACCAGCGGATCTACGAGATCGTCGCGGTCGCCAAGGACGGCGTGACGCAGCAGCAGCTCGTCGACAACATCAACAAGGCCATCGGCTCCGGCTACCAGGTGCAGACCGGTGAACAGCTGACCCAGGCGACGCTGGCCCAGGTCGGTGACGCCGCGAGCGAGATCAAGACCTTTCTGCTCGCTTTCGCTGCCATCTCCCTGGTCGTCGCGGGCATGGTCATCTACAACACCTTCACGATTCTGGTCGCGCAGCGCACCAAGGAACTCGCGCTGCTGCGCTGCGTCGGCGCGGAACGCGGGCAGGTGTTCCGCAGCGTGCTCGCCGAAGCGGTCTTCATGGGCCTCGCGGCGTCCGTGCTCGGCATCCTCGGAGGCCTCGGAGTCTCGGCGGGTCTGCAGGCGTTCATCAGCACGGTGGGTGGTCCCGGTGGTGAGGACGCCCCGATCCGCCTGCCGATCTCGTGGGTGACCATCGCCGCCGGCTTCGGCGTCGGTGTCGTGGTGACCGTGCTGTCGGCCGTGCTGCCGGCCCGCCGCGCCACGAAGGTCGCCCCGGTCGCCGCGCTGCGCTCGCAGCCGGACAGCCACGACGACGTCGCCAGCACCGGCAAGGCGCGGATC
The DNA here is from genome assembly GCF_016907955.1 of Lentzea nigeriaca. Classification (GTDB taxonomy): domain Bacteria; phylum Actinomycetota; class Actinomycetes; order Mycobacteriales; family Pseudonocardiaceae; genus Lentzea; species Lentzea nigeriaca. The sequence goes on from NZ_JAFBCX010000012.1 coordinate 50,586, forward strand.
ATCATCGCCGCCGTGATCGGTCTGATCGGCGCGGCCGGTGTGTACTTCGGCCTCCAGCAGGAGAAGGAGGAGCCCGCGCTGTTCCTCACCGGTGGCGCCACGATGGTGCTGCTCTTCGCGGTCCTGCTCCTCGGCCCGCTGTACGTGCCGCTGGTGAACCGCCTCTTCGGCAAGGCGCTGCGCGGTGTCCCGGCCAAGCTGGCCTCTGCCAACGCGGGCCGCAACCCCAAGCGCACGGCGGCCACCACGGCGGCGTTGATGATCGGCGTGACCATCGTGGCGATGGTGACGGTCGTGGCCGGCAGCGGCCGCGCGACGATGAACCAGCAGGTGGACAAGCGGTTCCCGGCCGACTACGCGGTCAGCTCGAACGTCTACAGCCAGCCGCTGACCCAGAAGTTCGCCGACGAGGTCGCGAAGGTGCGCAACGTCGCGAAGGTCGCTCCCGAGCTCACCGCGTACGGCGAGTCCGACAAGCTCAAGTACGCCGACGTCACCGGCTACCCGTCCGACGCGATCGGTTCCCTGGTGCGCCCCGAGGTCGCCGGCGGCACGCTGACCGGTCTCAAGGACAACGAGATCGCGATGCGGGAGAAGGAGGCCAAGGAAGCCGGCCTCACCGTCGGGTCCACCGTCCCGATCAGCGGCAAGGACTTCAAGGTCGTCGCGCTGATCAAGGACAACAGCTACGGCACCGGCATCGTCACGCTCGCGTCGGCGCAGTCGATCCTCAAGGAGCCCGCGAAGGGCTACCAGAAGCTGCTGGTCAAGCTCGCGCCGGGCACCGACATCACGGCCGCCCGCGCCGACCTGGAACGCGTCATCGCCACCTCGCCGGTCGCGGTGCTGAACTCCGCGGCCGAGACCAAGGCTGAGCTGAACTCGCAGATCGACCAGGTGCTGCTGTTCATCTGGGCCCTCGTCGGCCTGGCGCTGATCATCGCCCTGTTCGGCATCGCGAACACGCTGACGCTCTCGGTCCTGGAACGCACCCGCGAGTCGGCCCTGCTGCGGGCGCTGGGCCTCACCCGAGGCCAGCTGCGGCAGATGCTGGTCGTCGAGTCGATCCTGATGGCCCTGATCGGCGCGGTCGTCGGCGTGCTGCTCGGCGCCGGGTTCGGGTGGCTGCTGGTCGAGGCGATCTCCAACCCGGAGTTCCAGATCAGCTTCTCCATCCCGTTCGGCCAGATCGGGATCATGCTCGGGCTCGCGGTGGTCGCGGCGGTGATCGCCGCTGCTCTGCCCGCCCGTCGTGCGGCCAAGAACTCCGTGGTCGCTGGGATGGCCGAGGCGTAGGGAACGCCCTGCCTGGCTGCGGTGGTCGGGGACCGAACCAGGCAGGTTCGGCCGTGCGGAAACAGGGGCCGCACGGCCGGGGGATCGGTGGAGGTCCGGTGCTGTCGGGGCGCCGGGCCTCCGCTGCGTCTGCCGGCGCGTTCGGGACCACTACCCGCCGTGGTCGGACTTGAACCCAAAGTTCACGGAAAAACTTCGGGAGCACGCGTCACTTTCGGCCAGAAAACCCCTCTACCTGGGGTGAGGGACGACCGGAGCGAGGGCCCGGTCGTCCCTCTTCGCCGTCTCCGGAGCAGTACGCGGGGAGCTTTCGTACTCTCCTGGCGGACGCGAGGCCCCCGCGTGCGGCCGAAACGAGACACCCCTTGGTTCTGGAACGGGTTTTGTTGCCTGCCCCGACAAAGTTACGGAACGATGTCGACCGCTTGACACCCGCGCCTCGCCGGTTGAGTGTGAGAGCGCTCTCACAACAGTCAGCTGCGCCCGTGGCGCCGCCCGTCGAGGAGGACGGATGAGCAGAAGGCTGGTCGGCAGCATCGCTGCGACCCTCGTGATGGTTCTGGCCGCAGGCTGCGGCGGGAGTTCCGAGGCCAATGGCAAGATCGAGCTGTCGCTTGGCCTGTTCTCCGACTTCGGCTACGACAAGCTCATCGAGGAGTACCAGGCCTCGCACTCGAACATCAAGATCGAGCAGCGCAAGGTCAAGATGGAGCAGCACAACACGCAGCTCGCGACGCAGCTCGCGGGTGGGCGTGGTGCGGCGGACATCGTCGCTCTCGAAGAGGGCGTGGTGAGCCAGTTCCGTGCCTCCAAGGACAAGTTCGTGAACCTCGCCGAGTACGGGGCCAAGGACCTCAAGGCGCAGTGGGCCGACTGGAAGTGGAACCAGGGCACCGCGGACGGCGGTGAGTTCGTGCTGGGGCTGGGCACGGACATGGGCAGCCTGGGGCTCTGCTACCGGCGCGACCTGTTCGAGGCGGCCGGCCTGCCGACCGACCGCAAGGAGGTCGCGAAGCTGTGGCCGACGTGGGCGGACTACGCGAAGGTCGCCGACCAGTTCACGGCCAAGACGCCGAACGTGAAGTTCGTCGACACGGGCCGCAACGTCTACAAGGCCATCCTCGACCAGACCGAGGAGGGCTACTTCGCGAAGGACGACTCGTACATCGCGGAGAAGAACGACAAGGTCAAGACGGCGTTCGACACGGCGGCGGCGCTCGGCACCAAGAAGCAGACCGGCGCCCTCGAACCGTTCAGCCAGGAGTGGAACGTCGCGCTGAAGCAGGGTTCCTTCGCCACCACCACGTGCCCGGCCTGGGCGCTCGCGCTGATCAAGGCGGGTGCCGGTGACGCGGCTGCCGGGAAGTGGGACGTGACGACGGCGCCCGGCGGTGGCGGCAACTGGGGTGGCTCGTTCCTCGCGATTCCCAAGCAAGGCAAGCACCCCAAGGAGGCCTACGAACTGGCCAAGTGGCTGACGGCGCCCGAGCAGCAGAAGCGGATCTTCAAGGAGACGGGCAACCTGCCCAGCCAGCCGAAGGTCTACCAGGACGCCGAGGTGCAGGCGACCGTCAACGAGTACTTCAACAAGGCTCCGGTGGGCCAGATCTTCGCCTCCTCGGCCGAGTCGCTGAAGCCGACCTACCGCGGCACGAAGGACTCGAAGGTCGGGCCGGTGTTCGGTACCGCGCTCACGCGGGTCGAGCAGGGCAAGCAGTCCGCCGCGGACGCGTGGACGCAGGCGCTGAAGGAAGCGCAGGACGCCGTCAAGTGACGGACCTGCGCACCCGGACCGAGGCGGCTCCGGCCGCCTCGGTTCCTTCTTCCACACAGTCGAAGCGTTTCGGGTTGAGCCGCTGGGACGCGAAGTACACGCCGTACCTGATCGTCGCACCGTTCTTCGTGGTGTTCGCGATCTTCGGCCTCTACCCGCTGGTCTACACGGCGTGGGTGTCGCTGCACGACTGGCAGCTGATCGACGGCAACCAGGGATTCGTCGGTCTCGCCAACTACGCGCACCTGTTCGGTGACGCCAACTTCTGGAACGCGCTGTTCAACACGCTCAGCCTGTTCGTCCTGTCGACGGTGCCGCAGCTGCTGGCCGCGCTCGGCCTGGCCGCGCTGCTCGACAGGGGACTGCGCGGAAGCGCGTTCTGGCGGGCGGGTGTGCTGCTGCCCAACGTCATCTCGGTCGCCGCGGTGGCGCTGGTGTTCGCGCAGTTCTTCGGTCGCGACTTCGGCATCGTCAACTACCTGCTCGGCCTGGTCGGGATCGACCCCGTCGACTGGCGCGCGGACACGTGGGCGTCGCACCTCGCGGTGTCCACAATGGTCATGTGGCGCTGGACTGGCTACAACGCGCTGCTCTACTTGGCGGCGATGCAGTCGGTGCCGAAGGACATGTACGAGTCGGCCACTTTGGACGGCGCGTCGCGGTGGCGGATGTTCTGGTCGATCACCGTGCCGTCGATCCGGCCGACGATCCTGTTCACCGTGGTGACGTCGACGATCGGTGGCCTGCAGCTGTTCGCGGAGCCCGCCCTGTTCGACCCCGGGTTCGCCGCGAACAACTCCACCGGCGGTTCCGACCGGCAGTTCCAGACGCTGGTGCTCTACATGTACGAGAAGGGTTTCCGGCTGTTCGACGCCGGCTACGCCGCCACCGTCGCGTGGATGCTGTTCCTCGTCGTCCTGGTGGTCGCGATCGTCAACTTCTCGCTGACGCGGCGCATCGCGGGCAAGGAGTGAGCATGAAGAACGCCAAGGCAGGGCCGCTGCTCTACGGGTTCCTGGTCGCCGTGCTGGCGGCCTCGGTGTTCCCGCTCTACTACTCGTTCATCGTGGCGTCGAAGGACAACTCGGTCCTCGGCGAGGAGGTGCCACCGCTGGTTCCCGGCGGGAACCTCTTCGAGAACATCAGCCGGGTCTTCGACACCGTCGACTTCTGGCTCGCCATGCAGAACTCGTTCATCGTGGCGGCGACGGTGGCGATCTCGAACGTCGTCCTCGGCACGCTCGCGGGTTTCGCGTTCGCGCGGCTGCGGTTCAAGGGGCGCGACTCGCTGTTCCTCGTCGTGCTCGGCACCGCGATGGTGCCCACGCAGCTCGGCGTGATCCCGCTGTACATGCTGATGTCCGACCTCGACTGGTACGGCACGCTGCAGGCGGTCATCGTGCCGGCGTTGATCGGGTCGTTCGCCGTGTTCTGGATGCGCCAGGCGTGCGAGGAAACTGTTCCGTACGAGCTGATCGAGGCCGCGCGCGTCGACGGCTGCTCGGTGCTGCGGACGTTCTGGCACGTCGGCTTCCCCGCGGTGCGTCCCCAGGCGGCGGTGCTCGGCATGTTCACGTTCATGACAGCGTGGAACGACTTCTTCTGGCCGTTGATCGTGCTGGACCCCAACGACAGCCCTACGGTCCAGGTGGCGTTGTCGACGCTGGCCAGCGGGTACTACACGGACTACTCGTTGATGCTCGCCGGCGCGTCCCTCGCGGTGCTGCCGGTGATCGCGATCTTCGTCCTGCTGTCGCGCCAGATCGTCGGCGGAATCATGCAGGGCGCCCTAAAAGGATGAAACACAGCAGGGATCAAGCCACAAGGGATGTGACTGCATGACGACCGACTCGGACGTCGAGGTCGGGCGGGAGGTGCTGACCTTCCCGCCGGACTTCCTGTGGGGAGCAGCGACCGCGGCGTTCCAGATCGAGGGATCGACCACAGTGGACGGTCGTGGCGCCTCGATCTGGGACACGTTCGCGGCGACGCCCGGCAAGGTGCTGGCCGGTGACACGGGTGATCCGGCCTGCGACCACTACAACCGCTATGAGTCCGATGTGGATCTGATGGCGTCACTGGGCCTGGCCGCGTACCGGTTCTCCGTCGCGTGGCCACGGATCCAGCCGACGGGAAGCGGCGCGGTGGAGGAACGCGGTCTCGCGTTCTACGACCGCCTCGTGGACTCGTTGCTGGAGAAGGACATCCAGCCGCTGGTGACGCTGTACCACTGGGACCTGCCGCAGGTCCTGGAGGACTTCGGCGGCTGGCGCAACCGGGACACGGCCTACCGCTTCGCAGACTACGCCGCCATCGTGCACGAACGGCTCGGCGACAGGGTGCAGGCCTGGACGACGTTGAACGAGCCGTGGGTGTCCGCGTTCCTGGGCTACGGCAACGGAATCCACGCGCCGGGCATCACCGACGCCGTGGCGTCCCTGGAAGCGGCACACCACCTGCTGCTGGCCCACGGCCTCGCCACCCAGGCGTTGCGGGCGCAGGCACCCGAGTCGCACCGGCTGTCGATCGTCCTCAACTTCAGCACCGTCTGGGGTGACGACGAAGAGGCCGTCCGCAAGGTCGACGGGCTGCAGAACCGCATCCTGCTCGACCCGGTCTGCGGCCGCGGCTACCCGCTCGACGTCCTGCAGGACACGACGTGGCTGGGCGACTGGACGAACGTGGTGCGCGACGGTGACATGGAGATCATCGCGACCCCGATCGACTGGATCGGCGTGAACTACTACAGCCCGACGCGGGTCGAGCCCGCCGCCCCCGATCACGTGCCCTTCGGCCCGCACGCGGGTCTGCGCGGCGTCTCCATCGCGCCTCCGCAGGGCGAGCTGACCGGGTTCGGGTGGGAACAGAACGCGGACGCGTTCACCGAGCTCCTGCTCCGGCTGTCCCGTGACACCGACGGAATTCCGCTGGTGGTCACGGAGAACGGCTCGGCGTTCCCGGACGTCGTGGACCCGATGGGCCGCGTGGTCGACGTCGAGCGGACGAAGTACCTGGTGGACCACGTCCGCGCGGTGCACAGGGCAATCTCGGAAGGCGCCGACGTCCGCGGCTATCTCGCGTGGTCGCTGCTCGACAACTTCGAGTGGGCTGCCGGGTACTCGCAGCGGTTCGGCATCGTGCACGTCGACTACGACACGCAGCAGCGCACGGTGAAGGAAAGCGCGGCCACGCTGTCCCGGATCATCGGGCAGAACGGGCTTCCCGCGCACGGCTACACCATCTAGACCCCAGGGGGTCTGGCGCTCTCACCTGCGGGCACCTCTGTGCCGCAGGTGAGAGCGCTCTCTTGTACTACCTGCGGCTCAGCACGCGAGGATCGGCGTGCAGGCTCTGCGCGAGCCGGATGGTGATGAACTCGTTGTTGTCCGGCTTGCCCGGCGTGCGCCCCGACGACGACGGGAAGTTGTTGTCGTTGAGCACCGCGAGAGTGCGGTCGTCGAGGATCGTGACGTCCTCGATCGTGACGAACGGGAACTTGAACGGATCCGCCTGCCCGCCGACGTGCTTGGGGTTCGCGAGGTTCAGCAGGTCGGCGACCAGCGTCTTGTCGAGCTTGCCGTCGTGGTCCCGGTCGCGCTTGTCGGCGAGGTAGACGCGCTTGACGATCGCGTCGGCACCCTGCGCGCTGTCCCGCTCGACGATCAGCAGCCGGTTGCTGTCGACCGCGATGGCGTCACCGATGGCGAAGTTCGTGGCCTCCAGCTGGTAGCGCCACGTCTTGCCGGTGAAGGTGTTGCTCGCGATGTCGAACTCGTTGAGCCGCAACGTACCCGGCTCGTCTCCGGCGACCGTGCCCTCCAGCAGCGCGTTGATCGTCTTGCCGTCGGGGGAGAGCGTGATGCCCTCGAAGCCCTTGCTGCCACCGAGGTTCGGGTTGCCGGCGGGGTTCTCCGGGGCGCGGACGCCCGGCAACGGCACCGGCGGCGCCATGAGCCGGCCGGCGCGGTCGAAGTGCAGCAGGTACGGGCCGAACTCGTCGCCCATCCAGTACGTGCCGTCCGCGGTCCTGGTGACCGACTCGATGTCGATGTCCGCACCGGTGATCACGCGGTCGGCCCTCGTGATCGGGAACGGGATGTGGCCGTGCGGGTCGGTGAGCGTGATGCCGCCGACGACGTCGACCTCACCCGTCTTGAAGTTCGGCGCGATGCGGTTGATGCGCAGCAGCCAGTCCGCGCTGTTGGCCTTCGTGCCGTACCCGTTGTCGGAGATGGCGTCGAACGTGCCGTCGCTGTTGCGGACGATGCCGCTGAAGCCCTGGATCGGCTGGTCGGCGAACGGCGGCGTGACCCCGTTGATCGGGTTCGTCCCCAGTGCGGCGCCGCTCGGCTCGCTGCCGGGCAGGTAGGTCTCGGCGGGGAGTGAGGCGAAGTTCGTCAGCGTGGCCTGTTTTGGCGCGGCCGCGGGGGCCGCGGTGGTGGGCGTGGCCAGCGCGGTGACGCTGAGCAGGGTGAGGCCTACGGCCAGTGTTCTCCTCATGCCGCGAACCCTAATGTGTGACCTGGATCGTTTTACCCGCAGTTCGCACCGAGGCAACAGGTCGCGGGAACTCTGGACGCATGACCACGACTTGGCGCATGCGCATCGAACTCAGCGACAGCCCCGGCGCGCTCGCCCGCGTCACGGTCCGGCTCGCCTCCGCGGACTGCAACGTCCTCGCGTTGCAGGTGATCCCGGTGCCCGGTGGTGTTCTGGACGAGATCGTGGTGCAGGCCGCTCCCGGCGTGCTGCCCGCCGACCTCATCGAAGCCATCCGCACCGAGGGCGGCAAGTGCGTGGGCATCACCCGTGCCGACGTGCGAGACCTCGTCGACGAACCGACGGCGGTCCTGCGCGCCGCCCGGATGGCGCTCTCCGACCCGTCGCGCACGGCAGAGGCCCTGCGCCAGGTGCTGTCGGCCGACGCGGTGACGCACGGCGAGGCCGCTGACGGCCAGGTCCAGCTCGGCGACCTGGCGGCACGGCGCGGCTGGTCGTCGTTCACCCAGGTCGAACTGGCTCGCGGCCAGGCGTTGCTCGACCTGCTCGACACACCGGCGCCCACCATGCGCGGAATGCTCAGCGATGACGGCGTGGCGCTGGTCCTGCGCCCCGGCACCAGCGAGGACGAGGACGCCGTCGCCGGCCTGCACACCCGGTGCTCGATGAAGACGTTGTTCAACCGCTACCACTCCGGCATGCGCACGGTGCCGCGCCGCTGGCTGCACCGGCTGCTGAACCCGCCGCGTGGCACCACGATCCTCGCCCAGTGCGCGGACCAGGTCGTGGCGCTCGGGCAGCTCCTGCACACCGGCACGCCGACGAGCGCCGAGGTGTCGCTGCTGGTCGAGGACACCTGGCAGCGCCGGGGCGTGGGCACGGCACTGCTCGGCGCGCTCGCGGCGGACGCCCGTGCCGCGGGGTTCCAGGAGCTCGTGGCGTGGTGCCTGCCGTCGGAGACCTCGCTGGTGCGGACGGCCGCACGGGCGGGCTTGGACACCACGACTCGCCGGGAGGACGGGTTGCTGCGCGTATCCATTGCGCCACGCGGCAGTGCACTTTCGACGCCAATCACGACGGTTGTTGCTGAAAAAACACGATGAACAGCGCGTAAACCCTCCTCGGAGATCGCTTGCGGCTAAGCTGACCTGCGACTCAAAGGTTTTCATCGAGGAGTGGTGGTGCTCGTGTCCATCCACACGCGTCCGACGTTGGAGGACGTGGCCGCGAGGGCCGGGGTCTCCCGCGCCACGGCGTCACGAGTGCTGAACGCGTCGCCGCGGGTCAGCCCAGAGGCTCTGGAAGCGGTCAACGCCGCGGTGCTCGCCCTGGGCTATCAGCCCAACCGCGCCGCTCGCGCGTTGGTGACGCGGCGCACCGGCGCCGTGGCCGTGGTGTTCTCCGAGCCGGAACCCAAGATCTTCGACGACCCGCACTTCGCCCGCCTGATCCGCGCGGGCGCGCGTGCTCTCGCGGACGTCGACGTGCAGATGGTCCTCATGCTGGTGCACTCGCCGGACGACCAGGCCCGCGCCCACCGCTTCCTCGCCGGCGGCCACGTCGACGGCGCACTGGTGTTCGCACCGCACCGCAACGACGAGCTCGTGTCGATCGTGAAGAAGCTGCCGCTGCCGGTCGTCTACGCCGGCAAGCCGTGGGGCTCGTTGCGCGGCATGCACCTCGTCGACAACGACAACGAGGGTGGCGCCGTGCTCGCCACCGAGCACCTGAAGTCGCTCGGCCGCAAGAAGATCGTGCACGTGTCGGGCCCGTTGGACGAGTTGTCCGCGATCGACCGGCTGAACGGCTTCAAGTCCGCGCTGGGCCTCGACGACAAGGGTGCCGCGAAGGTCACCGAGGACGGCGGCTTCACCCGTGAGGGCGGCCGCAAGGCGATGGCCGCGCTGCTCGCGAAGGTGCCGTCCCTCGACGCGGTGTTCGTCGCGTCCGACCTCATGGCCGCCGGTGCGCTGGAGACGTTGCAGGAGGCCGGAAAGCGGGTGCCGCAGGACGTCGCGGTCGTCGGCTTCGACGACCACGTGACGATCGCCGAGCACACCTCGCCGCCGCTCACGTCGGTGCGGCAGGACTCGGACGAGCAGGTCAAGCACATGGTCGCGCACCTGATGAAGCTGCTGCGCGACGAGACCGTCAAGACGAAGAAGCAGATGCTCCCGACGGTGCTGGTGCGCCGCGAGTCGGCCTGATCAACGGCGCTAGTCGCCGAAGTTCTTGCAGCTTGGTGGCGGCAGCGGGTTGAGAGGGCTGCACGGCCACCCTGGCGACGTCGTGGTTCTCGTCGTGGTCGCGGGCGGTGGCGGCGGTGCCGTGTTGACCACGGCAGGCGGCGGGGTCGTCGTCCTCCTGATCGTCTGCTGCGTGCTCGGCGCCGCGCTGGAGCTCGACGGCGCGCTGCTCTCGGGGGTCGTGCTCTCGACGGAGCTCGACGGGGTGGTCGCCGTGGACTTGATCCACGTGGACGCGGGTGTCGGGCTCAGCGGATCGTCCTCACCGGCGGCGTGGATCGCCACTCCCACCAGCACGCCGAGCAACGCGGACCCGAGCACGGCGGAGCCACCTGCGGCCCACAGTGCACGCACAGCGGTCCTCCTCAACTGCTCACGATTGGAAGCAAGGCGATCACGCTCAACGGCAGATTACCGGCTGGGCCAGGCGCAGGAGAACGCTCACCTCCTTGCCTTATCGGCGTCCTTACGCCTCCGGTTGAGTGATCGCCGTCACTGATCTGTGATCCGGGCGAGCACCAAACTGGCCCCGGAAAGGCCTGCCACCAGCACGGTTCCGGTCAGATGCCACGTCGGAGCGTCACCCGTGCAGGTGAACACCTCGGTGAAGCGTTCCGAGGAGCAGGTGACGAACGGGACCGACGACAGGGCGATCGACGCCGCCGCCACGCCGCCCAGCAGCGCCGAGCCGAACGTGCGCATCAACGGGAACGCCGCGTTGGCCGTGCCGACCGCGGCGACGGCGAAGAGCAACGGCACAGGTCTGGGGAACAGGCCCGTCAGAGCGCAGCCGACCATCAGGACACCGAGCACGGCCTGGCCGATCCTCGCCTGCGTCGCCACGGCAGGGACCCTAACAACTCCGTAAGCTCTTTTCGGTCCGGTTTGAGCCAGGATTTTCGGTATGCCGCATCGCCGATTTCTGATCCCCGTCGCAGTCGTGGTCGTCGTCGCCCTCGGGATCGGGTTGTACCTGTTCCAGCCGTGGCGGCTGCTCACGGTTCGCGAAACCCACGATGCGCTGCTCGTGCCCTCGGCGCCGGTCACGACGAGCGTGCAGACCAGTGCGGAGAAGCCCGCGGAAACGCCGAAGGAGGTCGCGACGGGTGAGTGGCGCTCACTCGAACACGCCACCACCGGTAGGGCGAGCCTGATCGAACTGCCCGGCGGCAAGCATTCCGTGCAGTTCGCGTCCTTGAACACCAGCGATGGCCCTGACCTGTACGTCTACCTGTCGCCGCACCCGTCGAGCTCGGCCGAGAAAACGTTCGGTGAAGGATTCACCAGTCTCGGCAAGCTCAAGGGAAATCGTGGCGACCAGGTGTACGAAATCCCGGCCGGTGTGGACGTGTCGTCCATTCGGAGCGTGGTGATCTGGTGTCAGCGGTTCTCCGCGGGGTTCGCGGTAGCACCGCTGGAACAAGCCTGAAACATCAGATCAGGACCTGCTCTCTTCGCACTATTGACTTTCCTGGTCTAGACCACATAGCGTCGATGGTAAGGACGCAACATCGTCCCTTGCCAGTGGGCGTGCGGAAGCCCTGTTGGTGAGGAGCACGGCTCACTGGGTGGGCCTTCATCGGCGGTGACGCGACTCCAACTCTCCCCGGAGCCGCGTCACCGCCGGTGGCGTTCTAGTGTGGTTCGTGCACACCAGGACCGTGGCGATCCATTATGTGCGCGCGGCACTGCGCGCCTGCCCGTCGCCGTCCGAGGTCCTCGCCGGCGCGGGCATCCCGCCGAGCCTGTTGTCCGACGACCGCGCCCGTGTCACGCCCGCGCAGTACACGAAGCTGATCCAGACCCTCTGGGAAGTCCTCGACGACGAGTTCATGGGCTTCGGCCCGCGCCCGTCGAAGCGCGGAACGTTCGCGATGATGTGCCTGCTCGCCGTCCACTGCCCGGACCTCGAGTCGGCGCTGAGACGCGGCCTCGCGTTCTACGCCCTGTTCGACGAACCGCTGGAACTCTCGCTGGACGACGGCCGCTTCTCGTTGCACGTCCCCGGCGATCCCGACCACTTCCTGACCGAGTCGCTGCTCGTGCTGTGGCACCGCTTCTCGTCGTGGCTCATCGGCCGCCGCATTCCCCTGCGCGAAGCCGAGTTCGCGTATCCGGAACCGGCACACGCCGCCGAGTACCACCTGATCTTCGGCTGCCCGCTGACGTTCGACGCACCCGCCACCGCCATCTCGTTCGACCGGAAGTTCCTGCGCATGCCGGTCGTGCAGGACGAAGCGGGGCTGCGCAGGTTCCTGCGGTACTCGCCCGCGGAGTTGTTGTCACGCAGGGACTACGGCGCCGACACGGCCGGGCACGTGCGGCGGCTGCTCGGGAGCGGCGTGAGCGGACTGGAGGCCGTCGCGGCCCGTCTCGGGGTGAGCGCTCCGACGTTGCGCCGACGGTTGGCCGCGGAAGGCACATCGTTCCGCGAGGTGCGCGAGCAACTCCTGCGCGACCAGGCGGTGGCGTCACTCGTGCGAGGAGGGGAGTCGGTGGAGGAGTTGGCGCTGCGCCTCGGGTTCTCCGAGGCGAGCGCCTTCCACCGGGCCTTCAGGAGGTGGACCGGGTCATCGCCCGGCTCCTACCGTGCTTAGAACTTGTCGCGCTCCCGCAGTGAGGCAGGCGGCCGGAACCGCTCCCCGTACGTGTCCGCGAGGTAGTCCGCCCGCTCCACGAACGCCTGCACGCCGTAGGAGTTGATGAACTGCAACGTGCCGCCGCTCCACGGCGCGAACCCGAACCCGAAGATCGAGCCGATGTTCGCGTCCGCCACCGACGTCAGCACGCCCTCGTCGAGGCACCGCACGGTTTCCAGCGCCTGCACGAACAGCAGCCGGTCCCGCACGTCCTGTTCGGACACCCCGGCGTCGGCCTTCGCGTACCGCGTCGTGAGCTCGGGCCACAGGAACTTCCTGCCGCCCTCGGGGTACTCGTAGAACCCCGCCCCGCCGGACTTTCCGGTGCGGCCCAACGACACCATCTCGCGGATCAGGTCGTGGGCCGCGCTGTCCGACACCAGCGACGGGTCGTCCGCGAGCGTCTGGTCGTGGATCTTCAGCTGCAACGACAGCGTCACCTCGTCCGACACGGCCAGCGGCCCAACCGCCATGCCGGCCTTGCGGGCCACGTTCTCGATCAGCGCGGGCGCCACGCCCTCGGACAGCATCATGATCGCCTCGATCACGTACGTGCCGAAGGTCCGCGACGTGTAGAAGCCGCGCGAGTCGTTCACCACGATCGGCGTCTTCCCGATCTGCCGCACGTAGTCGAGCGCCCGCTGCAACGTCTCCTCGGACGTCTTCTCGCCGCGGATGATCTCGACCAGCCGCATCTTCGGCACGGGCGAGAAGAAGTGCAGGCCGATGAACCGCTCGGCGTCCGGAACCGCCGTGGCGAGCCCGGTGATCGGCAGCGTCGACGTGTTTGACGCGATCACCGCGTCCGGCAGCGCCTGTGCTTCCGCTGCCGCCAGCACCTTGTTCTTCAGCTCGCGGTTCTCGAACACCGCCTCGATGATCAGGTCGCAGCCCACGAGGTCGTCGTCGGAGTCCGTCGGCGTGATGCCTTCCAGGCCCCCAGCGCCCTTCTGGGCGGCTTCGAGGGTCACGTCCTTCAGGACGACCTCGATGCCGGCTTTCGCGGACACCTCGGCGATTCCGGCGCCCATCATTCCCGCGCCCAGCACGCCCAGCTTCGTCACGCGCTTGCCCGACGACGACGCGCGGCCGTTGACCTCGTTGAGGTTGAACCAGAACGCCGTGATCATGTTCTTGGAAACCTGACCGGCGGCCAGTTCCACGAAGTAGCGGCCCTCGATCTTCAGCGCCGTGTCGAAGTCGACGTAGGCACCCTCGACGGCCGCCGCCATGATCTTCTCCGGCGCCGGGTAGGTACCGTGCGACTTCTTGCTCAGCACGGCGGGTGCTGCGGCGAGAACGCCGTAGCTGTTGGGGTCACCGAACTTCAGGTCCGGCACACCGGCGCCCGGCACGTCCCACGGCTGCACTGGCGCCGGGTTCGCCTTGATCCACTCGCGCGCCTCGGACAGCAGTTCCTCGCGCGTCTCCACGAGCTGGTGCACGATTCCGGCCTGCAGCGCGCGTTCCGGCCGCAGCTGCTTGCCCTCCATGAGCAACGGCAACGCCTTCTGCACACCGAGCAGCCGCACCATGCGCGTCACGCCACCGCCGCCGGGCAGCAGGCCCAGCGTCGCCTCGGGCAGGCCGAGCCGGATGCCGTTGTCGTTCAGGACGATCCGGCGGTGCGCGGCCAGCGCGATCTCGAACCCGCCGCCGAGCGCGGAACCGTTGATCGCCGCCACGACCGGCTTGCCGAGCTTCTCGAACCGTCGCAGCTGCGACTTGACCTCCTCGACGCCGTCCAGTGCCTCGGAGGCGTTCTCCGGCGTGATCGAGATCAGCACGTTCAGGTCGCCACCGGCGAAGAACGTCTTCTTGGCCGACGTGATGATCACACCGGTGATCTCGTCGCCCTCCAGCCGGGAGAGCGCCTCGTTCATCAGATCCCGGTACTCGAGGTTCATGACGTTGGCGGAGCCGGACATGTCCATCGTCAGGGTGACGATGCCGTCAGCGTCCTTCTCGTAGTGGAACGTGCCCGAAGAACTAGACACAGTCAGACCCTCTCGATGATCGTCGCGATACCCATGCCGCCACCCACGCACAGCGTGGCGAGACCGCGGCGCAGGTCCCGGCGCTCCAGCTCGTCCAGCAGCGTTCCCAGGATCATGCAGCCGGTCGCGCCGAGCGGGTGGCCGAGCGCGATCGCGCCGCCGTTGACGTTGACCTTGTCCTCGGGAATGTTCATGTCGCGCAGGAACTTCAGCACGACCGACGAGAACGCCTCGTTGACCTCGAACAGGTCGATGTCCTCGACCGAGAGCCCCGCCTTGTCCAACGCCTTGCGCGCGGACGGCGCCGGCCCGGTGAGCATGATCGTCGGCTCGGTTCCCACCACGGCAACGGACACGATCCGGGCACGCGGCGTGAGCCCGAGCGACCGCCCGGCGGCCTCGGATCCGATCAGCATGGCCGCGGCGCCGTCGACGATCTGCGACGAGTTGCCCGGCGTGTGCACGTGGTTGATGCGCTCGACGGTGGGGTAGCGGTCGATCGCCACCGTGTCGTAGCCGAGGTCGCCGTGGAACTGGAAGCTGGGCTTCAACGTGCCCAGCGACTCCACAGTGGACTCGGGCCGGATCGTCTCGTCCTCCTTCAGCACGACGGTGCCGTTCTGGTCGACGACCGGCACGACGGATCGCTCGAAGAAGCCGTTCTTCTGCGCCTCGAACGCGCGGGCGTGCGACCGTGCGGCCCACGCGTCGACGTCCGTGCGCGAGAAGCCCTCCAACGTCGCGATCAGGTCGGCCGACACGCCCTGGGGCACGAACGACAGGTCGAAGTTCGTCTGCGGGTCGATCGCCCACGCACCGCCGTCGGACCCCATCGGCACGCGCGACATCGACTCGACGCCGCCCGCGACCACCAGATCCTCGAACCCGGAGGCGACCTTCGCGGCCGCGAGGTTGACCGACTCCAGGCCGGACGCGCAGAACCGGTTGAGCTGGACACCCGCCGGCCGCTGGTCCCACCCGGCCGCGAGCACCGCGGTCCTCGCGATGTCACCGCCCTGCTCGCCGAGCGGTGACACGACGCCGAACACGACGTCGTCCACCACGGAGGTGTCGAGGGAGTTGCGTTCGGACAGCGCGCGCAGCACACCGGCGGCCAGCGCGACGGGCTTGACGCTGTGCAGCGACCCGCGCTTCCCCTTGCCGCGCGGCGTGCGCACCGCGTCGAAGATCAAGGCTTCGCTCATGGCACCCACGCTAGGCCCGGCTTCTCGGGCTCGCCATGACCGTGAAGGGTGACCGATTAGCTCACGCGGAACTCCATGTGTTCCGGCTGGTCCGACTCGACGAACCCGAGCCGCTCGTAAAGCCTCCGTGCGGGCAGGTTGTGCTCCCAGACGCGCAGCCGCACGACCTTCCAGCCTTCCTCGGCTGCCCACGCGAGCACGGCCTTGACCAGCGCTTCTCCGACACCTCTGCCGCGATGGGAGTCCCGCACCCACATCGAGTAGAGGTGGAGGTCGCCGGGTTTCGAGGTGGCGCCCACCAGGCCGACGGGGCCGGGGTCCAGCGCGACGAGGTTCAGGCCTCCGACGATGCGCTCGCGCCACTCGTTCTCGCCGTACTCCTGCTCACGGGCCAGCGTCGAGCCGAACTCCGCGGGGTCGCTCGCCAGCGCCTCCAGCCGGATGTCGCGCCACAGCCGCCACTCGTCCGGCGTGATCTGGTGGATCCGCACATCGAGCAGTCTGGCCGACCGAGGTGGTTTTTTCGCTCAGTTTTTCGGGTGACGGCCTGGCGCGCCGGTCATGGCGTGGATCACCGCCCGGTGGTTTCGTGGAAGGCATGGCAGAGCGTCGATCGCGGTGGATGGACAGCGACCTGGACCAGTTGCGCCGGCTGGCCCGCACGTTCATGGAGAAGGAGGTCGCGCCGCACCAGGATCGCTTCGCCGAGCAGAAGCAGGTCGACCGCGACCTGTGGCGCAAGGCCGGCGACCTGGGGCTGCTGTGCCTGAGCATTCCCGAGGAGTACGGAGGCGGCGGCGGTACGTTCGCACACGAGGCCGTGCTGCTCGAGGAGCAGGCGCGAGCCGGTGACAGCTCGTGGGGCAACAGCGTCCACAGCGGGATCGTCGCCCACTACCTCAACTCCTACGGCTCCGAGGACCAGAAGCTGCGCTGGCTGCCCAAGCTCGCGTCCGGCGAGTACGTCGGCGCGATCGCGATGACCGAACCCGGCGCGGGCTCCGACCTCCAGGGCATCCGCACGAAGGCCGTCAGGGACGGCGACGAGTACGTCATCAACGGCTCGAAGACGTTCATCACGAACGGCGTGCACGCCGACCTGGTGATCGTGGTGGCGAAGACCGACCCGTCGCAGGGCGCCCAGGGCATCTCGCTGATCGTCGTGGAGAACGACATCCGCCGCGGCCGCGTGCTCGACAAGGTCGGCATGAAGGGCCAGGACACCGCGGAACTGTTCTTCGACGACGTCCGCGTGCCCGTCGGGAACCTGCTGGGCGAGACCGAGGGCCTCGGGTTCGTCCAGCTCATGCAGCAGCTGCCGCAGGAACGCCTGATCATCGGCGTCTGCTGCATCGCGGGCATCGAGGCGGCCGTCGACGTGACGCTGAAGTACGTGAAGGAGCGCACCGCGTTCGGCAAGGAGCTGATGAAGTTCCAGAACACCAGGTTCAAGCTCGCCGAGTGCGCCACCGAAGCGGCCGTGACCAGGGCGTTCATCGACGAGTGCATCGAGAAGCACCTGCGCGGCGAGCTCGACGTGCCGACCGCGGCGATGGCCAAGTGGTGGGCCAGTGACCGGTTGGGCAAGGTCGTCGACGAGTGCGTGCAGCTCTTCGGCGGCTACGGCTACATGAACGAGTACCCGATCGCGCGTGCCTGGTCCGACGCCCGTGTGCAGCGGATCTTCGGCGGCACGAACGAGATCATGAAGGAAATCATCGCGAGGTCCCTGTGACTATTTCCGGGAGCGGGCCGCTGGCGGGACTTCGCGTCATCGAGCTCGCGGGTCTCGCGCCCGCGCCGTTCGGCTGCATGGTGCTCGCCGACCTCGGCGCGGACGTGATCCAGGTGCACAAACCGGGGAGCCGCTCGACGGTCCCCGGTGACTTCCTGGGACGCAACAGGCGGTCGGTCGCGATCGACACCCGCAAGCCGGAGGGTGCCGAGCTGGTGCTGCGGCTGGTGGAGCGGTCGGACGTGCTGGTGGAGGGCTTCCGGCCGGGCGTGACCGAACGCCTGGGCATCGGGCCGGCGCAGTGCCTCGCCCGCAACCCGCGCCTCATCTACGGGCGCATGACGGGCTGGGGCCAGGACGGACCGCTCGCCGACCGGGCCGGACACGACATCAACTACATCGCGGTCGCCGGCGCGTTGGAGCCTCTCGGACGAGCCGGCGGGCCGCCGTCGTTCCCGATCAACCTCCTCGGCGACTTCGGCGGGGGAGGGCTGCTGCTCGCCCTCGGCGTGCTCGCGGCACTGTATGAAAGGGAACGCTCGGGGCGCGGTCAGGTCGTGGACGCGGCCATGGTCGACGGCGCGGCGTTGCTGACGACGTTCCTGCACGGGATGAAGAACGCGGGCATGTGGTCCGGTGCGCGCGGTGAGAACATGCTCGACGGCGGTGTGCCGTTCTACGACGTCTACGAGGCCGCGGACGGGCGGTTCGTGGCCATCGGTGCGCTGGAGGAGAAGTTCTACGCCGACCTGGTACGCGTGCTGGGACTGGAGGACGCACCGTCGCGCAACGACCCGGCGAACTGGCCTGAGCTGCGCGAACGCATCGCGGCGGCGATCAAGACCAGGACCCGTGACGAGTGGGCCGACCTCGCCCGGGACACGGACGCGTGCCTGGCGCCGGTGCTGACGCCCTCCGAGGCGGCGCGGCACCCGTACAACGAGGCACGTGGCACGTTCGTCGACGTCTCCGGCGCGCTGCACCCGGCGCCCGCTCCCCGGTTCGGCCGCACTCCGACGTCCGTTCCGACGCCTCCGGTTTCGACCGGAGCGAACACTCGGGAAGTGCTTGCCGACATGGGTGTGGCGGATGCCCAAATTATGGAACTGCAGCGGGCAGGAGTAATTGGATGAATGCTCGGGTGCGCATTAATAAGGACACGGCGGGGTGACAGAGCGTGATGCCGGTGGGTCGGCATCCGGGTGAGGCTCGGTGCAACAGTGTCTGGTCCAAGCTGTGGGATGCGAGGGTGTCCGTGTTCACCTCGTGACCAGGACATCGGCGCTGGATCTGGCCCTCTTTAGCCGCCATTCGGGTGACATTCCCCGTCGTGTAGGCGTGCGCCGCTGGTGGATCCTAGGACCAGTTGGGCGTGGTCGTTGTTCATCTTGCGGGTGAATGAGGGACCATGACGGGTGACATGGGCGGTCCGCCGCCTCAGCTGTGAGCGACATGGACGGAGAGGTACCTGTGAACCTCAAGAAGGTGCTAGTGCTGGCGGGCGTCGCGCTGGTGCTGTTCCTCCTGATCACCCAGCCCGAGCAGTCCGCAGCCGCGGTCCAGCAGGTACTCGGCTGGCTGCGTCAGGGCGCGGAGTCGATCATCACCTTCATCAGGAGCCTCTTCGGGACGGCCGCCCCGATCAGCCGGTGACCCAGGGTGATCCTCGGCCGTTCGCGTTGGACCGGATGGGTGGAATGAGGCCAATCACGCACTGGTAACGGGTGTTCTGGGGATTCAGGGTCTGGCGATTGTCAGACCTACCGAATACCTTCCGCTGCAATGGCCGATCCCCGACCGACGAGGAGGCATGGATGGTCGAGGACTCCGGGGTCCACGAGCTGTTGAAGCAGTGGGCGGCTGAACGGTCTGATGACGCAGAGATGCAGGAGGTGAACCGGATCAAGAACGCGTGGCTCGCGGAGGCTCCCCCCTCGGCGCCTGGCATCCCCGTGCAGCGGGGAGGCAACAAGGGCGGGTCGCGCGGCTTGGTCAAGGTCGACTCGGCGGATCCGGCCTACGTGGCCGCGATGCGCAAGCGGGCGCCGGAGGCACCCGAGGCACTGCTCGCTGCCGCGGCGAGCTACTGGCAGCTGGTCGGCGACGTCAGCGAGGCCGAGCAGTGGTGGGACGCGGGCATCAGCCCGTTGGACCAGCGCGCGCTCGACTACCGCGCGGCGGGCCTGACCCCTGCCGACCTCGGGAGGCGCCTGGGACCGATGACGGTTCTCCAGCACCTCCGCCGTGGCTCGGCCGCGGCCTGGTGTGTCGCACGTCTGCAGAGGCAGCGCCGGGACGGCGTGGCGTAGTAGTGAACGGGCTGTCGAGGATTCGGCAGCCCTGAGTTTCATCCCTCACGGGCGGCCTCCTGATCGGGGGCCTCACCCAAGTGGTTCGAGGGGCAGGCTCTCGGAGGCGGGAGCCATCCCCAAGTAGTCTGGAGGTCGTGCGCGGCCTCCTCACTCCCCAGCGGATCCTGATCGGGTTTCTCTGCCTGATCGCTCTCGTTGTGTGTTGCGGGCTCGCGTACTGGCAGTGGCAGCGCTTCGAGTCCGCCAGCGGCACGTTCCAGAATCTCGGTTACGTGCTCCAGTGGCCGCTCTTCGGCCTCTTCCCCGCCTTCATGGTGTGGCGCTTCCGCAAGCTCGCACGGCAGCGCCGTGACGAGGCTCTCTCCGAGCCGGAGCCGGTTGTGTCGGCGCGGGAGCCGGTGACTACGGTTGACGCCGTCAAACCCGCGCCTGTCGAGCACTTCGACGACGAAGAAGACGCGGAGCTCGCGGCCTACAACCGCATGCTCGCGGACCTCAACGCGCGGGACGGTCGTTGAGCGAAGGCGGGCAGATGAAGGGTGCGTTGACCCGGTTCCGGGTCATGGCTTACGTGGTCGGTGTCTTCCTGCTGCTGCTGTGCGTGGCCATGGTGCTCAAGTACGCGGCGGACATGGGCCAGTTCATGAAGGTCGTCGGCCCGGTGCACGGCTTCCTCTACGCCATCTACCTGGTGATTTCCGTCGACCTGGCGCTGAAGCTGCGCTGGTCGATCAAGGGCACCGCGCTGGTGCTGCTCGCCGGCACCGTGCCGTTCCTGTCGTTCTGGGCGGAGCGCAAGGTGGTCGAGAAGACCGCGCAGGGCGTGCCGCTGTGACGTTTGGCCTGCTAGCGTCTGGGGCTACCAACTGAACACGGCCGTCGATGTCGCGCGGGAGAGTCCCCTTCGGTGGGGACGCCGAAGGAGCAACTCCTCCCCGGAATCTCTCAGGCACAGATACCGCACGACGAAGGCAACTCTGGAAAGCAGGCCCATCGGCCTCGCCCACGGTGCAAGCCACTCCGGTGGCGAAGCTCTCAGGCTCATGACAGAGGGGGAGGCTGCTCTGGAAGAGGAGTCTCCGATGGACCGTGTCATTCTTCTGTTGCCTCAGCCGGCCTCGTCCGGCTCTTCGGCGCACCCTGGAGGAGCGTTCTGATGTCCCGCCTCACGCCTCTGAACGCCGAGCACGAGCAGCTCGGCGCGATGTTCACCGACTTCGCGGGCTGGCGGATGCCGCTGCGCTACTCGAGCGAGCTCGCCGAGCACCACGCGGTGCGCACCACCGCAGGCCTGTTCGACCTCACGCACATGGGTGAGATCGTGCTGACCGGACCGCAGGCGGGCGAGGCGCTCGACTACGCGCTCGTCGGCCACATCTCGGCGCTGGCGGTCGGCAAGGCCCGCTACACGATGATCACGCAGGCCGACGGCGGCGTGATCGACGACCTGATCGTGTACCGCCTCGGCGACGAGGAGTTCATGGTCGTCGCGAACGCCTCCAACGCTCTCGTGGTCGCCGAGGCGCTCGTCGAGCGCGCCGCGGGGTTCGACACCGTCGTGACGGACAAGTCGACCGACTACGCGTTGATCGCGATCCAGGGCCCGAAGTCGGTCGAGATCCTCTCCGGGCTGACCGACACCGACCTCTCCACGGTCAAGTACTACGCGTCCTACCCGTCGAAGGTCGCCGGCGTCGACGCGCTGCTGGCGCGCACCGGGTACACGGGCGAGGAGGGCTTCGAGCTCTTCCTGGCGCCCGCCGACGCCGCGGCCGTCTGGAACGCACTGCTGGAGGCCGGTGCAGAGCACGAGCTCAAGCCGTGCGGTCTCGGCTGCCGCGACACGTTGCGTCTCGAAGCCGGAATGCCGTTGTACGGCAACGAGCTCACGACGTCGCTGACGCCGTACCACGCGAACCTCGGCCGCGTCGTGAAGCTCGACAAGCCCGCCGACTTCGTGGGCCGCGACGCGCTGACGAAGGTGGCGGAGTCCGGTGTGGACTCGGTCCTCGTGGGACTGAAGACGCCGGAGCGCCGCGCCCCGCGGCACGGGTACGCGGTGCTGAACGGCGACGAGGTCGTGGGCGAGGTGACGTCGGGTGCGCTCTCCCCGACCCTCGGCTACTCCGTCGCCATGGCCTACGTGACGAAGGCGAGTGCCGAGCCCGGCACCCAACTGCTGGTGGACGTCCGCGGCAAGAAGCAGCCGGTCGAGGTCGTCGCACTTCCGTTCTACAAGCGCGCCAAGTAGGGAGATCCTCCAGATGTCCGACCAGTTCAACGCCTCCCTCGCGGAGTACGACCCCGAGGTCGCGCAGGCCGTTGCGGCCGAGCTGGCTCGCCAGCAGGGCACCCTCGAGATGATCGCCTCGGAGAACTTCACGCCGGTCTCCGTCCTGCAGGCGCAGGGCTCGGTGCTCACCAACAAGTACGCCGAGGGCTACCCCGGCCGCCGCTACTACGGCGGCTGCGAGCACGTCGACGTCGTGGAGCGCCTCGCCATCGAGCGCATCAAGTCGTTGTTCGGTTCCGGTTTCGCCAACGTCCAGCCGCACTCGGGCGCGCAGGCCAACGCGGCCGCGATGTTCGCGCTGCTGCAGCCGGGCGACACGATCCTCGGCCTGGACCTCGCGCACGGCGGTCACCTGACCCACGGCATGCGCATCAACTTCTCCGGCAAGCTCTACAACGTCGTGCCGTACCACGTCTCCGACTCGGACGGCCGCGTCGACATGGCCGAGGTCGAGCGCCTCGCCCAGGAGCACCGCCCGAAGCTGATCGTCGCCGGCTGGTCCGCCTACCCGCGCCAGCTGGACTTCGCCGAGTTCCGCCGCATCGCCGACTCGGTCGAGGCCTACCTGATGGTGGACATGGCCCACTTCGCCGGCCTGGTGGCCGCGGGTCTGCACCCGTCGCCCGTCCCGCACGCGCACGTGACGACGACGACCACGCACAAGACCCTCGGCGGCCCCCGCGGTGGCGTGATCCTGTCGAACGACGCGGACATCGCCAAGAAGATCAACTCTGCGGTCTTCCCCGGCCAGCAGGGCGGCCCGCTGGAGCACGTGATCGCCGCCAAGGCCGTGGCGTTCAAGCACGCCGCCTCGCCGGAGTTCGCCGACCGCCAGCGCCGCACGCTGGAGGGCTCGAAGATCCTCGCCGACCGCCTCTCGCAGCCGGACGTCGCCGCCGCGGGCGTGAAGGTCCTGACCGGCGGCACCGACGTCCACCTGGTGCTGGTCGACCTGGTGAACTCCGAGCTCGACGGCAAGCAGGCCGAGGACGTGCTGCACCAGATCGGCATCACGGTCAACCGCAACGCCGTCCCCAACGACCCGCGCCCGCCGATGGTCACCTCGGGCCTGCGGATCGGCACGCCGGCACTCGCGACGCGCGGCTTCGGCGAGGTGGACTTCACCGAGGTCGCCGACATCATCGCGGAGGCCCTGAAGCCGGGTGCCGCACTCGACGAGCTGCGCGCCCGCGTCGAGGTGCTGGCGGCCAAGCACCCGCTGTACCCGACGCTCTGACCGCTTGACGTGAATGGGGGCCGACGGGCCCCCTTTTCGCTGTTCAGGGCACTGTCAGACCTGCTGAGTAGGGTGAGTTGCGAGGGGTTTCCCGGCCAGGGGGACCCCTGCGCGAGCGTGCACACGTCGGTGACCTCGACTCGTCACCGCTGGCGGTCGGCAGATCCGAGAGGCAGGCTGCCAGCGCCCTCGTGCCGACCAGACCGTCGGGTACCGCGTGGTGCGGCGCGGTCCAAGCCACGGACCGCACCAGCCCCGATCTGGGGTGCTTCGCCGCATGTCCGGCGCACCGGTCAGGCCGGCGATGCTCGCCACCACCAGCACCGAGCCGCCACTCATCGCCTTCGTGCGCGCGACCACGTCGCACACCGCGGGGTTGAGGCCGATCCGCACGTCGCCTTGTCGTGGCCGATTCTGCGATCGTCGTCCGCACGATGGACACGCAAGAGCCCGCCTGGCTCGGCTCAGGCGGGCTCTTGCAGGAGAGCGAAACGACGGGAACCCCGGCCCCTTCCCCAGGGCCGGGGTGTCACCGTGTCAGGGTGTTGTGTGTCTCAGATGGACCGTCCTAACGGGAGTCTTTACGCAGCGGGAGCCGTCACACCGGGCGGGAGGCACTCGACGTTGCGCTTGCCGTCCGGCTGGATCACGAACCAGGTGCCGCCAACGCCCTGGCCGGCCCACTTGCCAGGAGCCGGGTCCTTCGAGTAGGCGTAGATGGCCCAGCCGTCGATCGCGACCTGCTTCTTGCCGTCCGCGCGGGTGATCAGCGAGACGAGCTTCGGGTCGATGCCCTCGAGCTGCGGGATGGTGTCCGACAGCAGTGGCGGCCACGTGACGGCGCACTGGTTGTTGCAGTTCGACTTGCCTTCCGGCTTCGGGGTGTCCTTGTCGAAGCGGTACATGGTGCGGCCGTCGCCGTCCTGGACGACCATGCCCATCTTGTCGACCGCCTTGCCGACCAGGCGCAGAGTGCTCACCGGGGCGGCGGCGGGGGGCTGCGCGGCGGGGGGCTGCGCGGCCGGTGTCTCGGGTGCCTGCTGCTGAACAGGGGTCTGTGGCGCCTGAGCGGGCTCCTGGAGTACCGGGGCCTGACCCGTGTCGCCGTAGTCGCCCAGGACGCCGAGGTCGGTTTCGGTCTGTGCCACCGGTTTCGAGTTCGTGCCACTTCCCGTGGCACTCCAGACACCCAGACCCAGCACAACTGCCAGCCCCGCGGCGAGCCCGATGGCAATGCGGTTACGTCGGATCACACTCATGTCCTCCTTGTCCGTCGTTCGCTCTATCGAGGCCATACGGGCGTGGTCGCGTCTCGGTTCAGAAACGAACCGAACCTTCTCCCGTCTCGAACGTCTGGCGGAGCCAGGTCACGCAGGAGGTGCAGGGTGGTCGTCGCTGGTCAGCTGGCAGGAATGGCCGAACGCGTGCTGGGCGCGCCGCTGCCGATCGGAATTCGGGCGTGGGACGGAAGCGCGGCGGGCCCGCAGGACGGCACGGTGCTCGTGATCCGCTCTCGCGACGCTCTCCGCCGCCTCGTCTGGAGCCCGAACGAGCTGGGTCTCGCGCGCGCGTACGTGAGCGGCGAGCTCGACGTCGAGGGCGACCTCGCTGTCGGCCTGTCCCACATCTGGGGCCTCGTGCGGCGCGGCGTCACCCGCCGGCCGCGGATCTCCGAGGTCGTGAAACTTGCATTGCGCCTGAAAGTGCTGGGCCCCAACCCGTCCGCGCCTCGCGAGGAGGCACGGCTGCGCGGCGCCCTGCACACGAAGCCGCGCGACCGGGACGCCATCTCGCACCACTACGACCTCAGCAACGCGTTCTACCAGATCGTGCTCGACCCGAGCATGGCCTACTCGTGCGGCTACTTCGCGTCCTCATCGGACTCGCTGGCCCAGGCCCAGCACAACAAGCTGGATCTGGTGTGCCGCAAGCTGGATCTACGACCAGGGATGAGGCTTCTCGACGTCGGCTGCGGCTGGGGATCGGTGATCATCCACGCGGCCCGCGACTACGGCGTGCACGCCACCGGCGTCACGATCTCCGCCTCACAGCGCGACCACATCCTCGCGCGCATCGCCGCAGAGGGCCTGGAGGGCCGCGTCGAGGTGCGCCTGCAGGACTATCGCGAAGTCCGCGACGACCCGTTCGACGCGATCTCCACCATCGAGATGGGCGAACACGTCGGCGAGCAGAACTACCCGACCTACGCCTCCACGCTCTTCCGTTTGCTGAAGCCGGAAGGCCGCCTGCTGCTGCAACAGATGTCCCGTGGCCGCAACGCACCCGGCGGTGGCGCGTTCATCGAGTCCTATGTCGCGCCGGACATGCACATGCGACCCGTCAGCCAGACAACAGGCTTTCTGGAAAGCGCCGGCTTCGAGATCCGCGACGTCCACGCGTTGCGCGAGCACTACGTCTGGACCGTGCAGGCGTGGTCGCAGACACTGGAAGACCGGTGGGACGAGGTCGTCGCACTGGTCGGCGAGGGACAGGCGCGCGTGTGGCGGCTCTACCTCGCGGGCGGCGCGCTGACGTTCGAGGAGGGGCGGATGGGCGTGGACCAGATCCTCGCGGTGCGCAGGAGCGAACACGGCCGCAGCGGCATGCCGAGCGTGCGCCGCGAACTGGTGGCGTGATGAGCTTCCTGATCAGCTTGGCAGCTGTCTTCCTGCTGCTCAGCGGCCTGTTCCTGTACGCGGACGCGCGACGCAGATACGACCTGATCGACTCCGCGTGGGGTCCCGGCTTCGCAGTGATCGCGGTGATCACCTTGCTGTTCGCGGAGGGCGAACCAACTCGGCAGTGGCTCGTGACTGCCCTGACCGCGGTGTGGGGCCTACGCCTGGGAGTGCACATCTTCGTGCGCAACTCCGGCAAGGACGAAGACCCCCGCTACCAAGACATTTTGAGGCGTGCCAACGGAAACCCGCGCCTGCGGATGTACCGCGTCTACCTCATCCAGGCCGCTCTGATGTGGATCGTGTCGCTCCCGATCCAGGCCGCACAGCATCTTTCGGCCCCGATCGGAGTGCTAGACTGGGCGGGCACTGGCGTGTGGATGGTCGGCTTCATCTTCGAGGCCGTTGGCGACTGGCAGCTCTCCCGTTTCCGCTTGGACCCGGCGAACAAGGGCGCCGTGATGGACCGCGGACTGTGGCGCTACACAAGGCATCCCAACTACTTCGGCGACGCCGTCGTGTGGTGGGGCCTGTACCTGTTCGCGTTGCACTCGTGGCCCGCCGCGCTCACGATCATCGGCCCGGTGATCATGACGTGGCTGCTCGCGAAGGGCACCGGCAAACCGTTGCTGGAGAAGGACATCATGTCCCGGCGTCCCGGCTACGCCGAGTACGTCCGGCGCACGAGCGGGTTCGTGCCGCTGCCTCCGCGCAGTCGCGTGGGGTAGGTGTGGCGGTGTCGGCTGCGCGGTGACGTGGTTGGGCTGCGGTGTGGTTCGCGCGCGGCGGTTTCGTGCCGTGCAGCATGTTCCGCGCAGTCCGGCTCGTTTCGGCTGTGCCGAGTGCGTTCGACGCACGAGCCGATTCGTGCCACGCGGCGTGTTCCATGCGCCACCCGGTTCGTCTCGCCACAGCTCCTCGCGGGCCGTGCTCGCGTCGTGCCCTCGCGTGTTCACAACCCGCCGACTGGTCTGTATCGCGCCAGGCAGAAAGCCTCACGGCACCGGTCTGGCGCAGGCCCGCGGGTTAGTGTGGGCGGGTGGGCAACGACATCTCCTTCCCGCGCCAACAGGCGCGCACCCAGCGGTTCACCGTAGGCGCACCCCGGACCTTCGCGGTGTCGTCAGACGGGGAACGTGTCTTCTTCCTGCGTCCGGCCACGGCCACGAGCCGTGCGAACGGCCTCTGGGAGCTGAACACGGCCACCGGCGCCGAAAGGCTGCTCGCCGACCCGGCGCAGCTGCTGACCGACCCCGAGGACCTGCCGGCGGAGGAGAAGGCCCGCCGCGAGCGCACGCGTGAGTCCGGCGCGGGCATCGTGGGCTACGCGCTGTCGAAGGACGCGACGGTCGCGTCGTTCGCGCTGTCCGGCCGCCTGTTCGTGGCCGACCTCGTGAAGGGCGCCGTCCGCGAACTGCCGACCGAGGGCGGCGTCATCGACCCGCGCGTCGACCCGACGGGCTCGCGTGTGGCCTATGTCACCCGCGGCACCCTGCGCGTGGTCGAGCTCGACTCGGGCGACGACTACGCCGTGGCCGTCCCCGACGGCGAGGACGTGACGTTCGGCCTGGCCGAGTTCATCGCGGCCGAGGAGATGTCGCGCTACCGCGGCTACTGGTGGGAGCCGAACGGCACCCGCCTCATCGCGGCGCGCGTGAACAACGCCCCGGTGCAGCGCTGGTACATCGCCGACCCGGCCAACCCGGCCACCGCCGCCACCGAGATCGCCTATCCGGCCGCCGGCACCACCAACGCCACCGTGTCGCTGCACGTGGTGTCGCTGGACGGCACCTTCGTCCCGGTGCTGCTCGAGTTCGACTACCTGAACGACGTGCACTGGTCCTCCGGCGGCGCCCCGCTGATCACCACCCAGACCCGTGACCAGCGCACTCGTAAGATCCACGCCCTGACCCCGGACACCGGCGCGGTGTCCGACCTCGTCACCGAGACCGACCCGACGTGGCTCGAGGTCACCGACGGCGCTCCGGCGTGGACCCCGGACGGCCGCCTGGTGCGGATCGTGGGCAACGGCGACGAGTACGCACTGCAGGTGGGCGACGACATCCTCACCGAGGGCCTCCAGGTGCGCCGTGTCCTCGACATCGCGGGCGACTCGATCCTGATCGCCGCGTCGTCGGACGACCCGACCCAGACGCACGTCTACTCGGTCGGCGCCAAGGTGGAGCAACTGTCCACTGAGGACGGTGTGCACACCGCAGTCCGGGGCGGCAGCACGATCGTGCTGATTTCGGCCACTTTGGACAGGTTCGGCGCCCGAGCGACCGTCGGCGACTACGTCATCGAGTCGTGGGCAGAGACCCCGGTGCTCAAGGCGTCCCCGCGAATGCTGACCCTGGGCGAACGCAAGATCCGCGCGGCCCTCCTGCTCCCGACCGGCCACACGTCGGGAACCAAGCTCCCGGTCCTGATGGACCCGTACGGCGGCCCGCACGCCCAGCGCGTGGTGTCGGCCCAGAACGCGTTCCTCGCCTCGCAGTGGCTGGCAGACCAGGGCTTCGCCGTCCTGGTGGCCGACGGCCGCGGCACCCCTGGCCGAGGCCTCGCCTGGGAACGCGCCATCGCCCACGACTTCGCCGGCGCCACCCTGGAAGACCAGGTGGACGCCCTCCACGCGGCCGCGGCCCTCGAACCCGACCTGGACCTGACCCGCGTGGCCATCCGAGGCTGGTCGTACGGCGGCTACCTCAGCGCCCTGGCCGTCCTGCGCCGCCCGGACGTCTTCCACGCGGGCATCGCCGGCGCCCCGGTGACCGACTGGCGCCTCTACGACACCCACTACACCGAGCGCTACCTGGGCCACCCCGACGACAAGCCCGAGGTGTACGACGCGAACTCCCTGATCGCCGACGCCGACAAGCTCTCCCGCCCACTGATGATCATCCACGGCCTGGCCGACGACAACGTGGTGGCAGCCCACACCCTGCGCCTCTCCAACGCCCTGCTGGCCGCGGGCCGCCCCCACACCGTGCTGCCGCTCTCGGGCGTCACGCACATGACGCCGCAGGAACAGGTGGCCGAAAACCTGCTCCTCCTGCAGGTCGACTTCCTCAAGCAGTCCCTGTCCTGAGCGATGCGGGCGGGACCAGGACCGGTCCCGCCCGCACCCCGACACCATGGATCCGCAGTCACCACCAGGGCGCGATCGGAAACAGCAAAAGGGGCGCCTCCCGCAACGGGAAGCGCCCCTCTCACAAGCCGAACCGTCAGGCCAGCGACTGCCGCACCCGGTAAGGCGGAATGCTGTTCCCGACCAGCGCGAGGTCGTCGATCGACTCCGGCTGGTACCCGGCCGTCCGCAACCGCTCCACCATCAGCGCGGTCGGGTCCTCGACCACGTCCGCGCGGCCGAACAGGTACGCCCACTCGTGCTCGTCGGAGCCGTAGTAGGCAACGGTATCGAACACCTCGTTGAACCGCTGCCAGGAGCGGATCAGCGTGGTGTTGCGCCACATCGTCTGGCAGCCGGACTGGTTGACGACGACGCCGCCCGGACGCAGCAGGGCCTTGCACATGCGCAGGAAGTCGGCGCCGTACAAGCGGTTGTGCTGCGCCTCCTCCTCGCGCTCGTCGGGCAGGTCCACCAGCACGATGTCGTACTTCTCCGACGTCGTGCGGATGTACTCGAACCCGTCGATGTACTGGACGCGGATCGGACCCTCGCCCTTCTCGGCGAGTGCCAGCTCCTCCAGCGTGTACCCGTACGGCAGGTGCTCCGCGCACAGCTTCACGGCCTGCTCGTCGATGTCGATGTGGTCGACGACGGAGGCACCGTGCTGAACCGCCATCTGGCACACGACGCCCTCGGAGGAGCCGATGACCAGCACGCGCTCGACCTGGTCGGCCAGCAGGAGCGCCGGCACCATCAGGGCCTCGTGGTAGGTCAGCTGGCTGAACTCCGTCGACTGGCGGTCGTTGTCGCAGAACAGCGACACGCCCTGGGCCGTGCGGGCGATCACCAGGTGCTGGAAGTCGGTCTTGGTGTCGACCAGCACCTCGTCCACTCGCCAGTGGCGCGTCATGCCCTCGGCGAGCGGCTCGTTGATGGTGTTCACGCGGCGTGCTCCTTGATGCCACGAGTGACGAGATCCGTGCTCACGTGAGCGGCGCCCAGGGCGTCAGCGAGTAGCTGGACGGCCAGCGCGGGTTTCGCACGAGTACCGCAGGTGAACACGTCGACGAACACCGACCCGACTTCGGGATAGGTGTGGATCGACGCATGGGATTCCGACAGCAAAGCCAGCACGGTGACTCCTTGGGGATCGAACTTCTTGGAGATCACCTCCAGCACCGTTGCGTCGGCCTGCGTGAGAACCTCACCAAGGGCGTGCTTCAGGAACTGCTCGTCATCGAGCAGTTCGGCACTCACACCCGAGAGCTCTGCAAGTACGTGCTGTCCCGCGAACAAACCGACGGTCTCCTCGGTCTGACAGGGCGCTTCGGACATCAATCACTCCAAACTATGTGAATAACTACGGACTTAGATGCAGTACGTGGCCAACGGCGGGAAGCCGTTGAAGCACACGGACGAATACGAGGACGTGTAGGCGCCCGCGTGGAGGATGTCCACGTGGTCACCGGCCTCGAGGTCGAGCGGCAGGTCGTAGCGGGTGTGCTGGTAGATCACGTCGTCCGCGTCGCACGTCGGGCCCGCCAGCACGACCGGGCCGGTCGCGGAACCGTCGCGCGAGGTCCGCAGACGGTACGCGATCGCCTCGCCCTCGGTCTCGGCGAGGCCCTGGTAGCGGCCGATGTCGATGTACACCCAGCGGCGTTCGTCCGAATAGGACTTGCGCGACACCAACACGACGGAGGAGCGGATCATCCCGGCCTCCGCGGAGATCGCACGGCCGGGTTCGATCATCACGCGTGGACGCACATCACCGAAGTGTCGTGCGATCGACGCCTCGATGGCAGAGGCGAAAGCCTCGAGTGAGGGCGTGGAGTCCTGGTACACGGCGGGAAGGCCGCCGCCCAGGTTGACCGTCGACGTCTCGATGCCTTCCGCACGCAGCTTGGCGGCGATCAGCGCGGCGTCGGCGATGCCGGAGTCCCAGCCGGAAACGGACATCTGTTGCGAGCCCGCGTGGAAAGCGACACCCAAAGGAACGAGTCCCAACTGGTGCGCCAGCCGCAAGAGATCCGTCGCCATCTCCGGATCGCAACCGAACTTGTTGCCGAACGGATAGGTGGAACCCTTGCTCTGTACGAGAATCCGTACCAGCACGGACGAACCGGGCGCGTGCTCGGCCACGAACCGCACGTCCTGCTCGCTGTCCGACACGAACAGTCGCACCCCGCGCGAGTAGGCGTACGCGATGTCCGCGGCCTTCTTGATGGGGTTGCTGTAGGAGATCGTCGCGGGCGAGGCGCCGCGCTCGAGGCACAGGTCGATCTCCGCGGGCGACGCGACGTCGAACCGCGAACCCTCGGCCACGAGCGTGCCGACCACGTCCGCCTCGGGGTTCGACTTGACGGCGTAGTAGATGTCGACGGACGGCAGTGCCGCGTGGATGGCCTGGTAGCGCGCGCGGATCGTCTCGAGGTCGATCACCAGACACGGTGTCGACGGGTTCTCCTGGTCCAGGAAACGCCGAATACGAGCCTCTGCCTCGTAACGCCGGTCAACGGCGAAGCTCTCGGTCATTTCCCCAGGGTTCCCCCTTCATCCGCCTCGCGGTCCGTACGCGGGCACGGCCGTCCACTCTACGGCCTGGACACCCCAAGTGCGCAATCCATCCGGCCGAGTGTGACTTAGCCAGCAGAACGCAGTTCGATCATCGTGATGTCCGGCGGCGCGCCGACGCGCACCGGCGGACCCCAGAAACCCGCGCCACGACTGACGTACAGCCACGTGTCGTCCACCTTCGACAGCCCCGCGACGCTGGGTTGCTGCACTGGCACCACGAAATTGAACGGCACCATCTGTCCACCGTGTGTATGGCCGGACAACTGGAGGTCGACGCCGCGTGAAGCCGCGTCGCCGACCTGCACCGGCTGGTGTGCCAACAGGACGAGCGGGTTCTTCCGGTCGCGGCCCGTGAGAGCGCGCTCGAAGTCCGGCGCGTCGCCGTAGGACTTGCCGGTCACGTCGTTCACACCCGCGAGCTCGATGCCACCGGCAACTGTCAAACCCTCGTTGCGCAACGGGTTCACGCCGAGCCGGTCCAGCTCCGAGATCCACTGTTCGTGCCCGGAGAAGTACTCGTGGTTGCCCGTCACGAAGAAGCTGCCGTGCCTGGGCACGAGGTCCCGCAACGGCGCCGCGGCCTCGCCGAGCTCGGCGACTGTGCCGTCCACCAGGTCACCGACGATCGCGACGAGGTCGGCGTCCTGCTCGTTGATCATCCGCACGATCCGTTCGGTGTGCGACCGGCCGAGCAGCGGCCCGAGGTGAATGTCGCTCACCACCGCGATCCGGAAGCCCGACAGGGACTTCTGGAGCTTGTCCAGCGTCACCGGCACGGTGAGCAGCTGCGGCGCGCCCAGGGCCTGCGTCATGCCGTAGCCGACGACGCTGCCCGCCGCGATGCCGGAGCCGATGGCCACCGACCGCGAGATGAACAGCCTCCGCGACGGGTCCGGCACCACCTCGACCGGCTCGGCGCCCACGGCGGCCGGCACGAGCGTTGCTCGCTTCAGCAGGATCCGGCGGGGAATCTCCGCGATTCCCAGCGCGATGGCCAGGTAGAACAGCACGGCGAGCCACACGAACCCCGGCCAGGCGAAGAACTTCCCGTACTCCGGTGGCACCCGTCGCGTCACGACCAGCGTGCTCATCAACAGCGCGAACGCCCCGACGATGGCCCACGTGCCAATACGCCGGCCGAGCGTGAGCGGGCGCGTCGTGTCCACGACCAGCCGACGCCACAGGTACACGTGGCCAAGCGCGGTCGGGACCCCCAGGAGCAACAGGAAAATCACGACATCAGTATGCGTTTCGCCGCTGCGGACTTGATCGACGACGCCGTGATCTCACTTTCGGCACGCGAACCGTCACAGCCGGTGGCACCCTCGCCAAGCCACGCCGGAAAAGTCGTTCAGGTTGATGCAACCCGCAGGGCCGCAGGCGGCGTGAGTAACCCGGTACCGCAGATAGGGGGAAACCTGATGAGTGATCGGGACGCCGCGTTCCAGGACTACTTCGCGGCCCGTTCCGACGCCATGCGCGGCACGGCTTACCTGCTGTGCGGTGACTGGCATCGCGCGGAAGACCTCGTGCAGCAGGCGTTCACGAAGCTCTACCTGGCGTGGAAGCGGGTTGAACGGCACGAGGCGCTGGACGCCTACACCAGGCAGATTCTGGTGCGGACGTTCCTGTCCGAGCGACGGCGCGGGTGGTTCCGGTTCGAGTCGGCGAGCGACGAGCTCACCGACTCGGCAGCTCCACCGGGCACGTACCCCGAGGACCGGATGATGTTGCTGGAGGCTCTGGCGAAGGTGCCTCCGAAACAGCGTGCGTGCCTCGTCCTGCGGTACTGGGAGGACATGTCGATCGAACAGACGGCGGCTGTCCTCAGGTGTTCGGAAGGAACGGTAAAGAGTCAGGCCGCGCGGGGGCTGCAGACGCTGCGCGGCCTGCTCTCACAGCAGGAGAGGGTTCGATGAACGAACAGGACCTCAAAAGGGCTTTCGAGGACGTTGTGGTGGCGAGCAGCCCGCCGCCTGCCATGGATCCCGGCAGGGCGCTCGACGTGGCCCGCAGGGCCAGGTCGAAGCGGCGGTCGTCGATCGTCGGTGCCGTGGTCGCGGTGCTCGTGGTCGGCGTCGGCCTCGGGTCGGCGTTCGCGCTCAACCCGAAGGGTACGCAGGAGTACCTGACGGGTGCAGGGCCGAGCAGCAGCAGCTCCAACGCGGGGATGCCGGACACGCAGTGGGGCGACAAGTGGCCGGTCGGACAGAGCGACCGCACGGCCACCAACGGCCCGCAGGCCGACCGGGGCAAGCAGCTGTTGAACCTGCTCATGGCGTCCGCGCCGGCCGGGTACGACACACCGGATCTGAAGTACAAGGATCCCCGCATGCACGGCGGCATGCTCCACGCCCAGGCGCAGATCTCCACGGACAAGGGGCAGAAGCCGGAAGTATGGACGTACACGGCGTACGTGCCGGTGCGCAAGGGAGAGAAGGTCGGCAGGCTGATGGCCAACGTGTCGATGCCGAACCCGAAGGATCCGACCGACCCGTGCGCCCTGGCCAAGCGCTTCCAGGGCGTGGACAACGCCGAATGCAAGATCGTCGAGGTCGGCGGGAAGCAGGTCGGGGTCGCCTCTGCCGCGAGCCCCGAACGAGGCGCCGGCACCTGGGCGTCCTACCGGGCGGCCAACGGCTGGACAGTCACGATCATGCAGGAGGCCGAGTACCGCTACGGGGGGTATCCGGCGCTGGACGCGGAGCCGTTCCTGTCTCCTGAACTGGCGGCGCTCGCGGCGGATCCGAAGTTCGTCCTCGGGAGCTGAGTCGCCGAAGCAGTCCGGAGGGCGGTCACGTCTGTGGCCGCCCTCTCTCGTTGCTCTGTTCGGGTGTTTTGGCAGGTAGAGTGCCGTATTGCAATGCGGACTCTCCTCATCGACAACTACGACTCGTTCACGTTCAACCTCTTCCAGCACCTCGCTGAGGTGAACGGTGTCGAGCCCGTGGTCGTCCACAACGACGACCCGCGCTTTCGGCTTGCCTCGCTGCGGTCGTTCGACAACGTGGTGATCTCACCAGGACCGGGCCGGCCGGGTGAGCCCGCCGACTTCGGCATCTGCCGCGCGGTGATCGACCACGCCGAGATCCCGTTGCTTGGCGTCTGTCTGGGGCATCAGGGCCTGTGCCTGTCGTACGGCGCCACGGTCGGTCCCGCGCCCGTGCCGCGCCACGGGATCGTCTCGCCGGTCACACATACGGGTGTCGACGTGTTCGCCGGGCTGCCGTCGCCTTTGGACGTCGTGCGGTACCACTCATTGGCCGTCACGGATCTGCCTTCTTCTTTGGAAGCCATCGCGTGGAGCGACGACTCCGTGCTGATGGGTGTGCGCGCACTCGACCGGCCCGCGTGGGGTGTGCAGTTCCACCCCGAGTCGATCTGCACCGACTTCGGGCGGGAGATGCTCGCGAACTTCGGCGCGCTGACCCCGACGCGGACCGCCGCCGTGCCCGAACCGGTGCTGGTTCGTCCAGCGCCTCAGAAGCGCCCTGTGCACGTCCGGCGGCTCGACGTGGCAGTGGACCCGGAGGAGGCGTTCTCGGCGCTCCACGGGGCTTCTGGGACCGCGTTCTGGCTGGACAGCGGGTCCGGCGGGCGCTTCTCGTTCATGGGGGACGCGTCGGGGCCTCTCGCGCGTGTCGCGCAGTACTCGGTGCCGGACCAGATGCTCACCATCGACGGCAAGGCTGTGCCGTGTCCGTCCTTCTTCTCGTGGATGGACGACGACGTCGCGGCGTGGGGAGTCGAACAGCCCGATGTGCCGTTCGACTTCGCACTCGGGTGGGTCGGATATCTCGGCTACGAGCTGAAAGCGGAGTGCGGCGGCGACTTCGCCCACCGCGCGGAACAACCCGACGCGTCGTTCGTGTTCGCGGACCGTGCGGTGGTCATCGACCACGTTGATGAGTGCGTGTATTTGCTGTCGTTGACCGATGACACCTGGTTCGACGACGTTCTGGCCGTTCTGGCCGATCTGCGGCCGTCGGATGAGCCTTCCCGGCCCGCGGTGTCCGAGGTGACGTTGCGGCATCCGCGCGCGCACTACCTGAAGCTGATCAGCGCGTGCCAGGAAGCGATCACGGCGGGGGAGACCTACGAGGCGTGCTTGACGAACATGATGTCGTGCGTGACGTCCGGTCGAGCCCCGCTCGACCCTTGGGACACTTATCGGCTGCTTCGCGCCGCCAATCCCGTTCCGTTCGGCGCGTTGCTGCGTTTCGGTGAACTGTCCGTGCTCAGCACGTCACCCGAACGATTTATCCGGGTA
The DNA here is from genome assembly GCF_016907955.1 of Lentzea nigeriaca. Taxonomy (GTDB): domain Bacteria; phylum Actinomycetota; class Actinomycetes; order Mycobacteriales; family Pseudonocardiaceae; genus Lentzea; species Lentzea nigeriaca. Next base: position 86,475 of record NZ_JAFBCX010000012.1, read on the forward strand.
GACCGACATGGTGTCGTCGAGTCATCGCCGATCAAGGGCACGCGTCCCCGAGGTGTTGATGCGTGGGACGACGAGATGTTGCGCACTGCGTTGGCCCGTTCGGTCAAGGACCGTGCGGAGAACCTGATGATCGTGGACCTCGTCCGCAACGATCTCGGCACGTGCGCGGAAGTGGGTTCTGTCGAGGTGACGCGGTTGTTCGACGTCGAGACCTACGCGACCGTGCACCAATTGGTGAGCACCGTGCGGGCACGTCTTCGGCCGGACAGTTCTGCCGTCCGATGTGTTCGAGCCGCGTTTCCCGGTGGTTCGATGACCGGTGCCCCGAAGATCCGGACCATGCAGATCCTCGATGGGTTGGAAGCCGGTCCACGCGGGGTGTACTCGGGAGCGCTCGGTTACTTCTCGCTCAACGGAGCCGCCGACTTCAGCATCGTCATCCGAACGCTCGTCGCGAACGGCGAGCGGGTCAGTTTCGGCGTGGGCGGAGCGGTCATCTCGCTGTCCGACCCCGACGAGGAATTCGAGGAGACAGCGGTCAAGGCGACTGCGGTGTTACGCCTGTTCGGAGCGCACTTTCCCGGTCGTTGATCCCACGTTCCGGGGTATAGCGCGAGTGTGAACGAACAAGAGTGTGTTTGATCCTCAGACGGGTTAACACGTCGGCCGGAGACCCGGCCGACGTGTGGAAACCTCGCGTGTTTGCGCAGGTCAGGAGGCGTGTGCTTCCTGGAACTGCACAACCAGGTTCTGCGGAATCCGGCCGCGGTCCGAGATCTGGTGCCCCTGCGCACGAGCCCAGTCACGAATGCGCTGCGCCTCCGCCTTGTCACTGGCCTTCACCGTGGACTTGCCGGTGCCCTTGCGCTGCTTGCGGCCACCCGCACGACGAGCCTTGGCGACGAAGTCCGCCAGCGACTCGCGAAGCCGCTCCGCATTTCCCTTCGACAGGTCGATGGCGTACTCGACACCGTCAAGTGCGAAGGTCACGGTCTCGTCGGCTTCTCCGCCGTCGAGGTCGTCGATGAGTTGGACGACGGTCTGCTGTGCCACTGTTCCTCCGTTGGGTACTCACATAGCACGCGGATCCTCGACGTAACCACGTGCTCCGACAACACCATAGTCCACAAGAGGAAAAACGGCGAACCTTTCGCCGCTAAAATGTGACCCCAACCGCCCGGTCGGGGCATTTACCCCGGTAAACCACACGGGTGTTATGGGTCCAAAATGTGCAGCTAGTCGTCTCACTTCGGCCTGTTGCTGGGCTTGCCGGACGCTTCACCATTCCCGCTGACGGAGCAGCGTTGCACATAACGCACCCCCATCCGGTCCAGGTATCCTCGACATACCCACCAGGGGTAGGGAAGGTCAGGAGCGATGCACGGGTACACCGCGGACAAGGACGCATACCTCAAGCGACTGCGCCGCATCGAGGGACAGATCCGCGGCCTGCAGCGCATGGTCGAGAACGACGAATACTGCATCGACGTCCTCACTCAGATCGCGGCGGCCACGAAGGCCCTCCAGGCCGTGTCGCTGGGGTTGCTCGACGAGCACTTGAAGCATTGTGTGGCGCAGGCGGTCGCCGAAGGGGGATCCGTGGCCGACGAGAAGCTGGCGGAGGCGTCAGCGGCCATCGGGCGGCTCGTCAAGTCATAGGAGCCCCGCGCGTAACTGGCTGGCGTGATCCGCTAGAGTTCACTCAGCTACGCCCCCGTAGCCCAATCGGCAGAGGCAGCGGACTCAAAATCCGTCCAGTGTGCGTTCGAGTCGCACCGGGGGCATCGAAGGTCGAAGGGCGAGGTGTGTCCGCAAAAAGCGCGGACCACCTCGCCCTTCGAGTGTTTTCTGGGGGCCGAGCCTCCAGACCCCAGCCGGGGCTACGCCCCCGGACCCCGCCTCGGGTCAACCACTTTGGATGACCGGCTGTTTGTTTTGTCGCCGTGTCGGAACCTCTACACGGGGTACGGCTTCGGCGTGCTGGGTGATCTCGCCCGCGGCATCGCTCTCGGCTTTGTGGGTGTGCGGGGCCGTGGTGTGGCTCGGTGGGGGCTGGTCCACAAAGGACGTCGGTCGCTTGAGGACTGTCCACAACTCCCTTTCGCGTAGTTGATCAAGGCCGAACGGCGGATTCGGTGGTGGCCGGGAGGCGCTACGGTCGTCAAAGTTTCAACGACCGCGTCGGGAGCCCTGGTGGTGCGGAAGTTCTTGTCATTTCTCATGGTTCTTCTCGTGTGTGCGTGCACGGCGGAGAGCCCGGCGCCGCCGTTGGTCACCCGCGTGCCGTTGAGACCGCCCACGTTGATCACCGAGGCGCAGGAGAACGTGCCGATGTTGGTGCGCGAGGTGGTCGACGGGCGCACCGTGGAACTCGAGAGCGGTCAGCGGGCTCGCATTTCGTTCCTGGCGGAACCTGCGGTGTGCTGGGCTGCCGCGGCCATCGCCTTTGCCACGAAAACGTTGGTGGACAAGCCGGTTCGCGTCACCTCGATCATTCCCGGCGAAGTCAATCTGTGGCTTGAGGACGGAACCAGTTACGCGTCTCTCGCCGTGCGCGAGGGTGTGCTGCGTGCGCAGGACGCCGCCGGTGCGCTTGCCGACGCCGAAGCCACCGCGGCGCGTGAGAAGCGCGGGCTGTGGGGGCCGCCCTGCAACGGCGTGGCCGCCACGCCGACGATCGCCACGGCCGGTACGTCACCGAAGCGTGTTCAGCCGACGAAGCCGGTCGTCGTGACGACGGATGTGCCTCCCGTTGCGACGACTCCGCCCGCGCCCGTGCCTGCCCCCGCGCCTGCCCCCGCTCCCGCTCCTGTGCCGCCGCCGTGCACGGTCGCCTACCGGATCAGCGGGCAGTGGCCGGGCGGGTTCCAGGGCGGCGTCACGATCAGGAACACGGGCTCCGCCGCGATCAACGGCTGGACGCTGCGATGGTCGTTCAGCGACGGTCAGGCCGTGACGCAGATGTGGAACGCGACCTCGTCGCAGCGCGGAGCGGCCGTCACGGCGACCAACGTCCACTACACGGCGACGATCGCGCCCGGCGGCGAGGTGTCGATCGGGTTCCTCGGATCCCTGCGCGGTGGGAACGCGGCCCCGGCATCGTTCACGCTCAACGGAACGGCCTGCGCGACGGGGTGAGGTAGTGGTCCCCGCGATCGAACGTGGCAAGACCAGTAGCTTGTTGCAGCTATCTCTTGGGATGTGACAGTGAGGGTGATGCGGGCAGGCAGCCGCGCTTCGATCATGAAGATCGCGCTCTCCTGGCTGCCAACTGCACGGTTGGCGGCAGTCGGGGTGATCAGCAAACGTTTGCGTCGGCATTTCTCTACCGCCATCTCGGCAGCGACGTGCAGCACAACCAAGCCGCGACGCTCTACTAGTCAATCCGCCAACCCACGAGCGTGTGCCCCGACGGCCCGGACATGACGCGGTCGTTCATCACCACCGCTGTACGTGCCTGCTGAGAGCTGATCTGCCCAGAGCAGAGAAAGCAGCGAACCGCCGAGGCGCAACGGCATCGTCGGAGGCATGACGAACAACGAGAAGCTCTTCAGCCCTGGGCTGCGGGAACGGTTCTTCAGTCAGCGGGTGCTGATTCTCGACGGCCCGCTCGACGACGACAACGGGACGGTGCTGGCGACACAGCTGCTGTCGCTCGCGAGTGAGGATCCGCGGCAGGACATCGCGCTGTGGATCAACTCGCCGGGCGGTTCGGTGCCCTCGATGCTCGCGATCCGGGACGTGATGCGGCTGGTGCCGTGCGACGTCGCGACGCTGGCGCTCGGTCTGGCGTGCAGCGCGGGGCAGTTCCTGCTCTCCGCAGGCACCAAGGGGAAGCGGTTCGCGTTGCCGCACGCGCGGATCCTGATGCACCAGGGCAGTGCGGGCATCGCCGGTTCGGCGGTCGAGGTCGAGGTGCAGGCGGACGACCTGCGCTACACCAGGGACACCGTGCTCGGGCTGATCGCGGAGGACACCGGGCAGCCGTTCGACCGGATCTTCACGGATTCGTTGCACGACAGGTGGTTCACCACCGCGCAGGCGCGCGAGTACGGCTTCATCGACCACATCGTCAGCGACCTCGCGCAGGTCGTTCCTGTTCGCACGCACAAGCTGGGTCTGCACTCGGGAGCCGTCGCATGAGCAGCTACACGATTCCCAACGTGATCACGCGGGACGCGCGCGGCGAGCGGATCATGGACGTCTACTCGCACCTGCTGAGCTCGCGGATCGTCTACCTCGGCACCGCCATCGACTCCGGGGTCGCCAACGCGTTGATCGCGCAGTTGCTGCACCTCGAGTCCGACAACCCGGACCTGGAGATCAACCTCTACATCAACTGCGAGGGCGGCGACCCGTCGGCGATGCTCGCGCTCTACGACACCATGCGCTACATCAAGGCGCCGGTCGCGACGACGTGCGTGGGCCAGGCGGTGGCGGCCGGTGCGGTGCTGCTCGCGGCGGGCGCGGCGGGGCGCAGGGCCGTGTTGCCGCACAGCAGGGTCGTGCTGCACCAGCCCGCGGCGCAAGGGCGTGGCACGATCCCCGACCTGATCCTCGCGGCGGACGAGGTGGTCAGGGTGCGCACGCAGCTGGAGGAGATCCTGTCCCGCCACACCGGCCGGAGCGTGGCCGAACTGCGCCACGACACCGACCGGGACCGCGTGTTCGACGCGGCGGGCACCGTCGAGTACGGCCTCGCGGACCAGGTGCTCGAACAGCGTTAGGCGACAGCCATGAGCACGGGGCCGGACGGACGTCCGATCGGCCGCGACGTCTGGAAGTGTTGCACCTGCTGGTGGAAGTGGCGGACCTGGCCGGCGATCCCGATCAGCAGATCGGCCAGGTCGATGCCCAGCGCACCGGTGACCGCGGCGATCATCTCGCTCGACGGCTCCTTGCGGCCGCGCTCGATCTCGGACAGGTACTGCACCGAGATGCCGGCCCGCTCGGCCACGTCGACCAGGCGGTCGCCGCGCTCCTCTCTGGCCTCGCGCAGCTTCCGGCCCAGAGCCTCGCGCCACAACGGCTCGGGAGTGCGGTTGAAGTCCAGGATCTCCGCCATGACGTCATGGTGACAGCAGCCGGGCGGCCCGGGGCAGCCGTTCTGCTGTGGGCGGAACCACGAACTGTGTGCGAGATGTGCACGGTGCGTGTGGTGGCGCTCGGCAGGGTGTTCCACGACCTCCGGGTCATTCGCATTTGTCAGTTGAAAGGAACACCCGTGTCCCAGCAGACCTACCAGCCGCCCGTGCCGCCGCACAACCCCGTGCAGCAGCAGCCCCGCAACGGCTTGGGCATCACCGGGTTCGTGCTCGGCTTGACAGGTCTGGTGTTGTCGCCGATCCCGTTCGTCGGGATGATTGCCTGGCCGTTGGTCATCCTCGGCCTGGTCTTCTCCATCGTCGGTGTCGTCCGCGTGAAGAAGGGCAAGGCCACCAACAAGTGGCTTTCGATCATCGGCATCATCGCCTCCGTGGTGGGCCTCGCCGTCTGCATCGTGTGGGTCGCCGTGATCGGCTCCGCGGTCAACGAGGTCAACGACGAGGTCAACAAGGTCGCCAAGGTGAAGTACGAGGTGACCGGTGACGCCAAGAACGTCGACGTGAGCTACGGCGAGACGCTCAACCCCAAGGAAGAGACCGTGGCGACCCTGCCGTGGTCGAAGGAGACCGAGAACAAGGGCTTTTACAAGGGCGGCATGCTCACCGTGACCGCGGGCGAGGACGGTGGCACGGTGACGTGCAAGATCACCGTCGACGGCCAGGTCGTGTCGACGAAGACGGACAAGGGTCCGTTCGCGTCGGTCGTCTGCACCGGAGTCTGACGCTCAGTCCTCAGTGGACAGCGCGAGCAGCGCGTCCAGCTTGACGTTCGTGACGAGGTCCGGCCGGTCAGTCAACCGGTCGGCCTCGGCGCGTGCGTCGGCACCGGACGAACCGGTTGCGTCGAGCGCGTCGGCGAGGAGGTGCAACGTGATGGCCTGTTCCGAGTCGACGGCCAGGTCCCGGAAGATCTCGAGGCTGTCCCGCAACGCGGAAACCGCTTCCCTGGTGCCGATCCGGGCGGCGGCGAGGCCACGGGCGGTCGCTGCCATCAGCGGTCGTTCGTCGATCTCGCGGGCGAGCCGGCCGCTCTCCTCGAAGCACCGCACGGCGCCGTCGCGGTGCCCGAGCCTGGCCTCGACCAGACCGAGGTCGTACAACGTGTTGGCCAGCGCGGAACGTTCGCCGAGAGCACGGAACAGCGTCACCGCGTCCGTTCCGGCGGTGCGGGCACCGGGCAGTTCACCGGTCAGCAGCCGGACCCAGGCCACCTCGCTCAGAGCGAGCGCGATCTGCCGGTCCTCGTTCAGCTCCCGTGCCAGCGCGAGCGAACGCTCGCTGTGCGCCAGCGCTTCCGGCAACCGGCCGAGCCTGCCCAGCGTGATCGAGGCCGACCGGCAGGCCGCGGCTTCGCCGAAGCCGTCACCTTCGGCGTGGAACAGCTCGATCGCGCGCTCGGCGTCGGGCAGTGACCGTTCGGCTTCCCCGGTCAGCGCGAGGAAGTGGGCGTAGTTGCTCAACGCGCAGGCCAGCGCGTGCAGGTCACCCAGTCGTTCGAACTCCTTGCAGCACCGCTCGAACCGGACGGCGACCTGGTCGTGGTGGCCGCGATGCGCGTCGATCAGGGTGAGCACGAACTCGGCCCTGGCCGCGGTGCGCTCGTCGGAGTCCCGCAGAACTTCGTGCAGCGTGCGCATTTCCGCCCACTCGCTCCTGCTCCACAGCTTCACGTCGAGGCGTTCGGTGAGCAGCGCGGCCTCGTGGTGCCACCCGCGGGCGCAGGCCATCCGCACGAGGTGGATCAGGTTCGACTGCTCGGCGGTGAACCACGCGACCGGGTCGTCGATCAGGTCGTGCACCGGAACCGCCGGTGCGGCGACGACGTCGGTCAACCTGGACAGGGTGAACGTCCGCGGCATCCGCCTGGCGGCCGCGTCGGCGAACGACAGCGCGGCGTCGACCACGCGGCGGCACGCGCGCAGCCGGTCGGCCTCGGTGTCCTCGGTCTCGGCGCGTTCGGTGCCGAAGACCCGCAGCAGGTCGTGCATGCGGTAGCGGGGCTCCCCGGTCGCGTCGGAGCCGGCAGGGTCGAGCAGGCTGGCTTCCACGAGCTCCTCGAGCACGCCGTCCGCGTCCGTCGTGTCCAGCAGGACCGCGACGACCCAGCCGGGCACGCTGTGCGGGCCGAGCAGGCTCAGCCGACGGAACGCCTTGCGCCCCAACGGGGTCAGCGCGTCGTAGCTGACCGCCAGGCTGGCCCGGACCTGCAGGTCGCTGATCGCGAGCTCGTCCAGCCGATGCCGCTCGTCGCTCAGCCGCCTGGCCAGGTACCGCAGGCTGAGCTGCGGCCTGGTGGCGAGCCGGGTGGCCGCGATCCGCAACGCCAGGGGCAGGTTGCCGCACATCGCCGCCGCCCGGCTCGCCGCGGCCGGTTCCGCACCGACGCGCGCGGGCCCGGCCACCTGTTCCAGGAAGTGCCGCGCTTCGTCGTCGGTGAACGGCAGCACCGGGAACCGCTGCACGCCGGCCAGACCGCTCAACCTGGCCCGGCTGCTCACCAGGACCGCGCAGCCGGGCGTGCCGGGCAGCAGCGGCCGCACCTGATGCGGGCTCGCGGCGTCGTCGAGCACGAGGAGCACCCGGCGGTCGGCCAGCCTGGCGCGGAACAGCGCGGCGCGTTCCTCCGGGTCGTCCGGGATCGACGACCCGGACGCCCCGGTGGCGCGCAGCAGCCCGGCGAGCGCGTCGTGTGCCTGCTTCGGCTCGCGCGTGGCACCGGAGAGCCGGGTGAACAACTGACCGTCGGGGAACTCGGCGCGCAGCTGATGGGCGACGCGCATGGCCAGTGCGGTCTTCCCCACGCCCGGCTTGCCGGTCAGCACGACGACGGGGACGGTGGAAGTCTTGGCGCGCAAGGCGTTCGTGAGTTCGGCGAGCAGCGCTGCCCGGCCGGAGAAGTCGGCGACGTCCGGCGGCAGCTGGCAGATCGGGAACCCGGTGCGTGCCACCGTCGAGGGGCGCGGCGGTTCACCGCGCAGGATCTTCTCGTGCAACTGCCGCAGTTCGGGGCCCGGCTCGACACCGAGCGCGTCGACCAGGGTGGCGCGCGCGGTCCGGTAGACCGCGAGCGCGTCGGCCTGCCTGCCCGCGTCGCACAGCGCGGTCATCAGCTGGCCGCACAACCGTTCCCTGGTCGGATGTTCGGCGACCGCCGCCTGCAGCTCGCCGACCAGCTCACCGCCTCGCCCGATCGCGAGCTCGGCGGCGAAGCATTCCTCGACGAGGTTCAGCCTGGTCGCCTCCAGCTCGGTGATCTCCGGTTCCAGCCCCGGAACGCTGAGGTCGGGCAGCGGCCGGTCCCGCCACTGCGCCAGCGCGGTGCGGAAGTGCTCGGCCGCCGCGGCCGGATCACCGCTGCGGCCGGCTCGCCTGCCCGCCTCCGCTTCGTCCCGGAACCGCAGCAGGTCCAGCGAGTCCGGGGGCAGGCGCAGGCAGAACTGGCCGTCGAAGTGATCTATTCGCACGCCGTCGAGCCGGTCGCGCAGCCGGGAGATGTAAGTGTGCAGATTGGACAGATGCGATTTCGGCGGTGCGCCGTCCCACATCGTGTCGATCAGGCGGCTGACCGAGATCGGGTTGCCGGCGTGGAAGAGCAGCACGGCGAGCAGGCTGCGTTGCCTGGCACCGCCGACCGTGATGGGCACACCGTCGCTGGTGGTCACGGTCAACGGGCCGAGCACTCCGAATTTCACCGCCGAGACCTTAGAGCAGGTCCTGGTGCCTGGTAACCATTTCTATGGTGTTCCAGAGATTAATTCACTTGATCCGAAGATTCACACCAGCGACTCCACCTTCTTCCGGCGCAGCCGAACCACGATCGCCACGGCCAGCAGCACGACGAGCACGCTGTAGGCGACCGCCGCGAACGGGCTCGTCACCAACGCGCCGAGCGAGCCCTCGCTGATCTGCAGTGTGCGCCGGATCTGTTCCTCCGCCATCGGCCCGAGAATCAGCCCGACGACGAGCGGCGCGACCGGATAACCGTGCCGCCGCATGAAGAACCCGGCCACACCGATCACCAGCAGCACGATCAGGTCGTCGACGACGAAGTTCACCGCGTAGGTGCCCAGCGCCGCGAACAGCAGGATGCCCGCGTAGAGGTACGGCCGCGGGATCTGCAGCACCTTCACCCACATCTTCACCAGCGGCAGGTTCAGCACGAGCAGCATCACGTTGCCGATGTAGAGCGACGCGATCAGCGCCCACACCATCGCCGAGTTGTTGGTGAACAGCAACGGTCCCGGCTGGATGCCGTAGCTCTGGAACGCCGCCACGATCACCGCGGCGGTCGCCGACGTCGGCAGGCCCAGCGTCAGCAACGGCACCAGAACGCCTGCCGCGGCGGCGTTGTTGGCCGCCTCCGGACCCGCCACGCCCTCGATGGCCCCGTGCCCGAACTCGTCCGGCCGCTTCGACAGCCTCTTCTCGGCCGCGTAGGACAGGAACGTCGACACGTCCGCGCCACCGGCCGGCACGGTGCCGATCGGGAACCCGATCAACGTGCCGCGCAGCCACGGTTTCCAGGAACGCGCCCAGAACGAACGGGTCATCCACTTCCCGCCGACCGGGATCACCTCGATCGGCCCGTGCCGCAGCCGTGACGCCACGTACAGCGCCTCGCCGACCGCGAACACGCCCACTGCCACCACGACCACGTCGATGCCGTCGGCCAGCGTCGACACACCGAGCGTGAACCGCTGCTGTCCCGACAGGGTGTCCGTGCCGATCAGGCCGATGAAGAGCCCGAGACCCAACGACGCCAGGCCGCGCACGGGCGACGATCCGAGCAGTGCCGCCACGGTCGTGAACGCGACCACCATCAGTGCCACGTAGTCGGCAGGACCCAGCGCCACGGCGATGTCGGCGATCGTCGGCGCCAGCAGCGTCAGCAGCACGGTGGCGATCGTGCCAGCCACGAACGACCCGATCGCCGCCGTCGCGAGTGCTGCCGCGCCACGTCCGGCGCGCGCCATCTTGTTGCCTTCCAACGCTGTCACGATCGACGCCGACTCACCCGGCGTGTTCAGCAGGATCGACGTCGTCGACCCGCCGTACATTCCGCCGTAGTAGATGCCCGCGAAGATGATCAACGCCGCGGTCGGGTCGAGCGAGTACGTCAACGGCAGCAACAACGCCACCGTCATCGCGGGACCGATGCCCGGCAGCACGCCGACGGCCGTGCCGAGCGTGACGCCCAGCAGCGCGTACAGCAGGTAAGCGGGCTGCGCGGCGGTGGCGAAACCCTCCAGCAGAGCGGTGATGCTATCCATCGAGGAACGGCACCCCTTCGAAGATCCCGGCGGGCAGCGACAGGCCCAGACCCCACGCGAACACCACCTGCACGACCAGTGCCAGCACCACCGCGACCGGCAGCGCGCGCCACCACACCGCGCCGAGCGTCCACGCCGCCCCGAAGAACAGCACGGCCGCCGCGACCGGCCAGCCGACCAGGCCCATCAGCACCAGATGAGCCACGAGCACGGCCACCAGCTTGCCCACGGTGACCCAGTCGGTGCGGACGCCCGCGTCGACGTCCTCGCCCTCCTCCGCCTGGCCGAGCTTGCCGCGGGCGGTGGCGACGATCGCCGCCACTCCCGTCGCGAGGAGCAGAGCCCCTACCGCGTAAGGAAAAGCGCGCGGCCCGACCGCGTTGTCCGCACGTGCGGCGATCGTGGTCGCGTCGACGAGGGTGAAAACACCGATCGCCGCGACCAGACCGCCGAACGCGTACTCCTCGACCTTCTCGGCAATCACTTCACGAGCCCGATGTTCTGCAGCGCCGGGCGGATGCGGCCGATCTCCTTGTTGAGGAACGTGGAGAACTCGCTGCCACTCAGGAACGTGTCGGTCCAGCCCTTCTTCGTGAGCTCGGCCTTCCACTGCTCGCTCGCGTGCATGTCGGTCACGAGCTTGGTCAGCCGGTTCTTGGCCTCCGGCGAGATTCCGCCCGGTGCCACGACACCGCGCCAGTTCGTGAGCTCGACGCCGAGGTTCTGCTCCTTGAACGTCGGCACCTTCAGCGTCTGGTCCTGGGCGGGCCCGGACGTGCCGAGCGCGCGCAGCTTGCCCGCCTTGATCTGCTCGCGGTACTCGCCGATGCCGGAGATGCCCGCGTCGACCTTCTTGCCCAGCAACGCGGCCAGCGACTCGCCACCGCCCGAGTAGGGCACGTAGTTCAGCTTGGCCGGGTCGATGTCCTTCGCCTTGAGCAACATCCCGGCGAGGATGTGGTCGGTGCCGCCGGCCGAACCGCCGGTGATCGACACGCCCTTGCCCTTCTCCTGAACGGCGGCCAGGAGTTCTTCCGTCGTCTTGTACGGCGAGTCCGCGGGTACCACGAGTACCTCGTCCTCGGCCGTCAGCCGGGCGATCGGCGTCGTCTCCTCGAGCCGCGCCTTCGACGAGTTCGTCTCGACCGCGCCGACCATGACCAAGCCCGTGATCATCAGGTACGAGTCGGACTTCTCGTTGGACAGCTTCTGCAGACCGACCGTGCCACCCGCGCCGCCGACGTTGCTGACCTGCACGGATCCGGCGAGCTTCGACCCGGTCACCGCCGCCTGCATGGCACGCGCCGTCTGGTCCCAGCCGCCGCCGGGGTCGGCCGGCGCCATGATCTCCAGCTTGCCGATGGTGTCACCACCGCCGGAGCTCTTCGCCGCCTGACCGCATCCCGCGAGCACCAGTCCGACCGCGGCGACCACTGCCGCGCGTCTCCAGCCTGCACTCATCGAGCCCACTCCTCAGCTTCGTTGCCGGTGTTGGGCGGGAACGGTAGGTAGCGCTGGAGTGAGAAGCCGAGCATCGGTCGTAAAAGACGTATTGGTCGTTTTGTTCGTGACCTGTTTCACAGGGATTGAGCAAGAATGCACTCCATGTTTCGCCGGTCCGTCTCGCTGGGCGTGTCGCTGCTGGTGTTGCAGGTGGTCATCGTGCTGATGACGACCTGTGCCGCCGGGCTGTTCGCGGCCAAGTTGCAGAGTGATCGGATCCGCGAGGCGTACAAGGACCGGATGCTGTCGGTGGCGGAGAGCGTGGCCCAGCTGCCCACCGTCGTGCAGGCCTTCGACGCGCCGGACCCGGCCGCGACCATCCAGCCGTTGGCGGAACTGATTCGCAAGGCGTCACAGGTGACGTACGTCGTCGTCACCGACCGCAACGGCGTCCGGTACGCGCACCCGGATCCCAGTCGCATCGGCGAGCGCGTCTCGACCGACCCGAGCACCGCGTTGTCCGGCGAGGTGTTCGTCGGTACCGAGACCGGCACGCTCGGCACGTCGTTGCGGGCGAAGGTCCCGGTGCGCGCCACCGACGGACGGATCATCGGCATGGCCTCGGTCGGGATCCTGGAGAGCCAGTTGTCCGACGACCTGGCGGAGGACCTGCCGGAGCTGATCGGCTGGCTGGCCGCCGCCGCGCTGGTCGGCGTGCTCGGTGCGGCCCTGGTCACGCAACTGGTGCGGCGCCGCACGTTCCGGCTCGAACCGGCGGAGATCGCGCAGCTGCTGGAAACCAGGGACGCGATGCTGCACGGCATCCGCGAAGGCGTTGTCGCCGTTGACGATCGGGAGAAGCTGGCGCTGGTCAACGACGAGGCGATGCGCCTGCTGGGGTTGACGGAGGATCCGAGCGGACAACCGGCGGCCGAGGTCCTCGACGACGGGCTGCTTGACCTGGCGCGCGGCGACGACGACGTCGCGGACCGGCTCGTCCTTGCGGGAGAACGGGTTCTGGTCGCGAACAGGATGACCGCGAAGACGCACGGCCGGGCCGTCGGCGTCGTGCTGACGTTGCGCGACCGCACCGAACTGCACGACGCGTTGCGCGAACTGGACGGCCAGCGCACCGTCACCGAGGTGTTGCGCGCGCAGGCTCACGAGTTCTCCAACCACCTGCACGTCATCGGCGGGTTGCTGGAACTGGATCGGCCCGCAGACGCCGTCGCCTACATCGAACGCGTCGGTGGAGCCGGCTCGATCACCGCGGACATCATCGACGGCGCGAACGCGGATCCGGCGCTGGCGGCGTTGCTGCTCGCCAAGTCCTCGACCGCACACGAACGCGGCGTCGAGCTGCGCCTGGATCCGGAGAGCTCGGTGGACATCCGGGCGGGGGACGACGCGCTGACCGTGCTCGGCAACCTGGTGGACAACGCGGTGGACGCCGTGGAGACCGGAGGCATCGTGCGCGTGCTGGTCCGTTCGTCGGATCGAGGTGTGCGGATGGTCGTGGACGACGACGGGCCGGGAGTGGCCGAGTCGCAACGCGGCCGGATCTTCGACTTGGGCGTCAGCTCCAAGGACGCCGACCGGGGGATTGGTCTCGCATTGGTGTCGAGGGTGGTCACCCGGCGCAGCGGCCGCGTGGCGATCACCGACTCGGAGCTCGGCGGTGCGTCCTTCGACGTGTGGCTGCCGGAAACGGGGAACCGATGAGCGTGCGGACCCTGGTCGTCGACGACGACTTCGCCGTGGCGGCGATCCACCGCGGCTTCCTCGAAGCGATGCCCGAGTTCGAGGTCGTGGGCGAGGCGCACCGCGGCGGCGAGGCGTTGCGGGCGGTGGAGGAGTTGCGGCCCGATCTGGTGCTGCTCGACATCCACCTCCCGGACATGTCGGGGCTCGAGGTGCTCGCCCGGTTGCGCGCTCGCAGCGGCCCGCCGGTCGACGTCATCGCGGTCACGGCCGCGCGGGAACGGGAAACCGTGCGGCAGGCCATGTCCAGGGGAGTGGACAACTACCTCGTGAAGCCGTTCACGCGCACGGCGTTCGTCGACCGGATGCGCGAGTACCTCGCCCAGCGCATCGAGGTGGAGCGGCTCGGGCAGGTGCTGGACCAGGACGAGGTCGACCAGATGCTGCACAACCGCCCGCGCACGCCGTCGATGCCCAAGGGTTTGTCGGCCGTGACGCTGCGCCTCGTCACGGATGCGTTGCGAGACAGCGAGAACGACCTCTCGGCACAGGAGGTCGGCGAACGGGCCGGGTTGTCGCGCGTGAGTGCGCGCCGCTATCTGGAGCACCTCGTGACGATCGGGAAAGCCGAGGTGCAGCCGAGGTACGGCATGGCGAACCGGCCCGCGCACGGTTACCGGCTGACCTGAGCGTCCCAGTCGATGCGGTAGTTCTGGTCCCTCGTGAACGCCCGCTGTCCCACGGTCTTCATCACCAACGGCATCAGCAGCCGGGTGATCGGGCCGATGCCGCGCTTGTTGCTGTTGGTGCGGGCCGCGCGAGCCGCGATGGCGGCCACACGTGGTCGACGCAGGCGTTCGTAGGTGGCGAAAGCCGTTGGGATGTCCCGGATGTCGCGCAGGCACCGGGCGAGCTGCACGGCGGACTCCGCAGCCAGCGAGGCGCCCTGGCCGGAGCTGGCGCTGGGCGCGTGGGCCGAGTCGCCGACGAGCACCATGCGGTCGCGGTGCCAGCGCGGGACGCTCGGCATGATCTCCAGCGGAAGGCCGCCGATCACCGTTTCGCTGTGCGCCAGCAGTTGTTTCGCCGGCATGTCGTCCCCGTACGCCTCGCGCAGCCGCGCCATCCAGGTGCTGCTCGGAACGGCGGCGATCTCGGCCGTCGTCATCGGTTCCGGGACCGCGAGGTTGTTGAACCACGCGATGGTGCCGTCCGGTTGGGCCCAGTAGCCGAGGAACGAGCTGCCGAAGACGAAGTACATCGTCTCGGGATCGCAGCGCACGCCGCTGTTCAGGGCGTACGAACCGAACCCCAGCAGGCCGACGTACTCGGGACCGGGAGCGGCCGGGTCGATGATCGTGCGGACCGTCGAGCGGATGCCGTCGGCACCGACCAGCAGATCGCCCGATTCGGTGCTGCCGTCGGAAAACGTCGCGACGACACCGTCTTCGTGGGTCTGCACGTCCACCAGGCGCTTGCCGTGCTCGACCTTGATCTGTTGTGCCGTCGCGAGATCACGCAGGCGGCGGTACAGATCGGGCCGCCACACCACCCGGCTCGGCTCACCCTCGATGCTGCCCAGCACGCGGCCTCTGTTGTCCGCCATGACCATGCGACGGACGGGCTCGCCGAAATCGGAGTCCAGCCCGACGATCCGCAACGCCGCCAAGCCGTTCGGCGCCACGCTGAGGATCCCGCCGACGCCGTCCGCGGTGCCGTCGTACGCCTCGAACACGACCGAGTCGATGCCCGCCTTGCGCAGGGCGAGTGCCGTGACCGGCCCAGCGATCCCGCCCCCGATGATCAACGCCTTCACTGCTACCTCCCGAAGATCTCCTGCCACCTGTGCTGGTAGTCGGCTTTCGCCAGTTCCCCCGTGAGCTTCTCGACCAGCCGGAGTTCGGTCTCCAGCAACGAGATTCGGTACTCCTCCTCGACGAGGAAGATCCACTCGACCCCGTCGCCGGTCGCCTTGCCCACCATCGCGCGCGTGTTCTCGATGTCCTTCGTCAGTGCGGCGGAGCGGGCGCGGAGCAACTCCACGGCCTCCGCCGGATCCAGCACCGAGATCAACGACAGCGCCACACCGAACTGCGGGTACTCGTGCACCGGGTCGCGAACGAGCTCGCGCATCCAGTCGTACAGCTCGGCGCGGCCTTCGTCGGTCAGCGCGTAGATCGTGCGTTCGGGCCGCTGGGTGTCCTTGACGGTCTCCTGCTCGGCCACGAACCCGGCCTTCCGCAGCTGCTCGACGACCATGTAGAGCGAGCCGCGGTTGAACTTGATGTTGCGGTCCTTGCCCGTCTCCTTGAGCTGTTTGCCCAGTTCGTACGGGTGCTGCGGACCCATCACGAGATGGGCCAGCACGGCCAGGGCCAGCGGGTTCGACACCTTGCGGCGCAACTCGACCTCCTTGGTTGAAGTCAACTATCCAACTCTGACTAGTCGATGTCAACTATAAGTCTGATTGGTCTATACCTCGTATCGGCCGGGACGTGTCCCGGTTCGGTGCTTGATGCCAAGGCCACCTCTCTGCATGAGGTTCGTCATGAAGAGATTCTCCGGAAAGATCCTCTCCCTGCTGGCGGCCCTCGTGACCATCGCCGGTCTCGTCGTGGTCGCGCTCGTCAACCCGGCATCGTCTACGACACCACCGGTCGTGATCTGCGCGGATCTGACCACTCCCCTGGGTGATCGGGTACTTCACCAGCTGCTCGGTGCTGCTCCCGACCCTGCTCACCTACCTGATCGGCCCGTCTCGTTCACGACCTACCAGCGCCAGTGCGACTCCCCGGCGTTGCAGATCGCCATCGCCGAGGCCACCGCCTGGATCGACACCTCCGGGCTGCACTACCGGACGCGAGCCCAGCACCGGCTCCGCGTCGCCCACGCCGTGCAGCAGTGCGGTGAGGCACGCGATGGTCAACCCGCCGTGGAACATGGAGGCGTGCGGCCGCGCGTTGTTGGGCGTGGAACCCCACATCACGCTGTTGGTGTGACGTCTCGTGCTGACCGACCAACCTGTTCGGCCAACTCGGGTATCCGCTCGTGGCATGATCGGCTGCATGAGAACTGGGGGCAGGATTCTCGTGGTGCTGGCCGCGCTCGCCGTCCTGGCCGGGTGCGGATCGCGCCTGGACTTGCGGCCGTTGCCGGATCCGGCCGTCGCACAGCCGATTTCGCTGGCCACACCGACGTCGGGCGAACCGTCGTGCGCCACGGGGGTGCGGTTCACCGCGGGCTACACCGACGCGGCGATGGGCTTGCGCGTCATGTCGGTCGAGATGCTCAACTGCGGCACGCAACCGGTCGAGCTCAACGGCTACCCGCAGGTCAAGCTGCTCGACGAGCACTGGCAGCCGCTGGCCGTCGAGATCATCGACGGCTCGGGTGGCATCGCCGTCGTCGAGGGGTTCGACGACGCGCCACAACGGATCGTGGTGCAGCCGGGGGAGACGGCGAAGAGCGCGTTCATGTGGAGGAACACCTACACGTCGGTCGACCCGCCGCAGGTCGGTAGCCACGTCGACATCGCGGCCGCGCCCGGCGGCACCGTCCAGTCGTTGTCGCCGGCCTCGCCGCAGAAGGACATCCACATCGACCTCGGCAGCACCGGGCGGATGGGCGTCAAGGCCTGGCACCGGTGATGGTGGAGCTGTGGCGCGCGACCCCCGAGGATGCTCCGGCGATCTGCCGCCACACCAAGCCGGTGTGATCGTGTCCGCCGTGTTAATTCCTCCGGCGGTACGGCTTTCCCGTGTTCTCATGACGCCATGTCGACCACCGCGCTCCTGAGCTTCACCCTCGTCGCGCTGCTCACCGTCATCACGCCGGGCCTGGAAACCCTGCTGGTGCTGCGGACGGCCCTGCTGGTGGGCCGTCGTGCCGCGATGGGCGTCGTCCTCGGCAGCACGCTGGGCTGCCTCGTGTGGGCGACCGCGGGCCTGGTCGGCCTGACCGCGCTTCTGCAGGCGTCCGAACTGGCCTACAACATCGTCCGCTGGCTCGGCGCCGCCTACCTGATCTACCTGGGCGTGAAGGCGTTGTGGAACTCGCGGCGCCCGGCCGAGCTCGACGAACCCGCCCCGGTGCCGTCCGTGCGCGCGGCCGTCCGGGTCGGACTCCTCACGAACCTGCTCAACCCCAAGCCGGGCGTCTTCTACATCTCGTTGCTCCCGCAGTTCCTCCCGGTGGGACAGCCGGCGTGGGGCGGGGTCCTCGTGGCGATCCACCTGGGCATCGGCCTGCTGTGGTTCCCGATCCTGATCACCGCCGCCGGTCGCGCCCGCGCTTTCCTGCTGCGCCAGCGAAACGTGCTCGACCGCATCTCCGCGTCCGCCCTGATCGCGTTCGGCGTGAAGACGGCGGCGGACGCCCGCTGACCGGTCAGGAGCCGGTCGCCGAGCGGTGCCAGGCGGCGAGCGACATCCGGTTCGGCAGCCCCAGCTTCACGCGGATGTTGACCACGTGCCGGTCCGCCGTGCGCGGCGAGATGAACAGCCGCGCCCCGATCTGCTTCGACGTGAGACCCTCCGCGACCAGACCGGCGATCGTGAACTCCTGCCTGGTCAGCCCGCCGGGCAACGCGGGCTTGGCCGGTCGTCGCTCGGAGTCCGGCACCGGTTCGAGCGCGAACTCCATCGCCTGCTCGTAGCGCAGGTCCGCGCCCAGCGTTGTGATCACCGGGTAGTCGTCGCCGAGAGCGCGGCGGACGGTGCGGTCCGTGCGTTCCAGGATCTTGTGGAACGGGCTCAGGTTCGCGAACGAGATCCGCGAGACGCGTTCCTGCGAGCGCAGCGCGCCGAGCAGCCGGGCCGCGCGGTCGTACGCCCCCAGCTCGGCGCACGCGCAGGCGAGCAGCCACAGGCTGAACGCGGGACTCCACCTGTCGCCGAGCGTCAGCTGGAGCCGCAACGACTCCACCGCCAGCGGATGCACCTGGGCCGGGTCGCCGTGCAGCAGCTCGTAGAGGGCCTGGTGCCACAGTCCCCAGGCGTGCGACCAGTCGCTCTGAGCCAGCCTGATCAGACCGGTCGTGGCCTTCTCCGCGGCTTCGGCATCCAGCAGGAAACACGACGCCATGGCATGCATCAGCTCGGTGATGTACGCGTCGCCCGGTGACGCGTACTGGCGGCACAACTCGACGACGTGCGCGTACAACGGCACGCAGTCCGGTGAGCCCTCGACGAAGAACAGATGCGTGGCCTCGACGATCATCAGGTGTATGTCGGTCAACGTGCGCCTGGGCAACGCACGGGCCTCGTTCATCAACGGAATCGCCGCGGTCATGTCGCCCTGAACCTGCTCCAGGTACGCGCAGTGGGCCAGCAGCGAGGTGCGCAACGGCGGCTCAGTGATCACCTCACGCGCCATCGCGAGCAGGTCGCGCGCCTGACCGAGCATGCCCGTGAACGTCGTGAAACGGGTGCGCTGCACGTTCATCGCCATGACAGCGCCGATCTCGGCCAGGCCGGGAGTCTTCAGCGCGTACCCGATCGCCGCGCGGACGTTCGGCCACTCCTCGCGCAGCCGTCCCATCCACAGCGCCTCGTCCGGCGAGAACCACGAGCGCGTCGCCTCGTCCACGAACGCGCTGTAGTGCAACGCGTGCCGCCGCAACGGTTCGTCAGCGTCCGTGAGTAGACGTGCGCCGAACTGCGCCACGGTGTTCAGCAACCGATAGCGGGTGGTGCTCGTCGTCGCCACCACGATCGACTTGCGGACCAACGCGGACAACGGTTCCCGCACGTCCCCGCCCGCCACCGCCTCGGCCGCGGCCACGTCGAACTCCGCCGGGAACACCGACAGCGCCGCCCACAGCCGCCGTTCGTCGTCCGTACAGTGGCGCGCCGACCACTCGAGCGCCTGCTCCAAGGTCACGTCGCCCGCGAACTGCGCGCGCAAGTCGGCCGGCCACGCGGCCACCAGTTCGATCGTGAGCGGCAGTCCGTCCAGCGCCGGGGCGTTCTCCGCCGACGCCCGTTCCAGGAACAACTCCACGGCGTCGTCGGCCATCGGCGGCACCCGCAGCACGTGCTCCCCGTAGACACCGAGAGGCTCGCGCGAGGTCGTGAGGATCGTCAGCCCCTCGCAGTCGCGCAACAGGTGGTGCACGAGATGCCGCACCGGCTCCAGCAGGTGCTCGCAGCCGTCGAGGACGAGCATCATGTGTTTGTCGTACAACGACTCCACGAGCCGGCCGAGACCCGCGTCCGCCGAGTTGTCGACGATCCGCAGCTCGGCCGCGACCGTGCGCGCCAGCAACGCAGGATCGCCGAGTTCTCCGAGCGGCACCATCCAGACCCCGTGCTGGAACGCCGCCGCTCGTGCCACGGCACGCCCGATCTCCACGGCGACGCGCGTCTTGCCCACGCCACCGACACCGGCCAGCGTGACCAGCCGGGCTCTGCCGAGGAGTGCCTCGGTTTCGGCGAGCACCGCCCGGCGGCCGATGAACGTCGTGGTCTGGGCAGGCAGATTGCCCCGCACGGTCATCGGCGCATCTTCGCTCAGTGGCGCACCGCCGCGACGGCGAGGATCACCTCACCACCCTTTCGGACTAGCCGGTTCGGCCATGCGTGGTCACGCGACCACGGGTGCGGATGATCATCTTGGTCGCGAGGCGAAGTCCCTGGCGTGCGTTGAGGTGCGGGAGGTAGGCGCGGCTGATGGCGTTCGCGATGCGGGGCAACGCCGCGGAGTCCGGGTACGCCATGAACATCGGACGGTAGGACGGCTGGAACTTCGCCTTGAACGCGAACAGCGAGCGGAACCCGTACACCGGCTCGAGCACCTGCCCGGTGAAGTCGAGGACGCGCTGCAGCGCCCTGGGTCGCTCACCGCGGTCCAGGCGGGCCAGTGGCGCGCCGGACAGGCTCAGGAACCGGGCGCCCTCGGTCTGAAGTTGTTGTGCGGCAGAGGCGATCAGGAACTCCATCGAGCCGCGGAAGCCGTGCGTGCGGCGGCGCATGAAGTCGAGGGTCCACCCGACGACCTCACCGTCGGCGTACACGGGCAGCCAGCTCGTGATGCCGTGCACCGTGCGGTCACCATCGACCGCGAGCAGGCAGCGAACACCGTCGCCGGTCAGCTCCTCCAGCCCGCCCAGCGTGAAGCCCATCTCCGGCAGACCCTTGTCGGCCACCCACTCCGCCGAGATCGACCGGATCTGGTCGGTGATCGCGAACGGCGCGTCGGCATAGGTGCACCACTCGGCGGTGATGCCGGCCTTCGCGGCCTTGTTCAGCGCCGTGCGGACGTCCTGCCACTTCTTGCCGGTGAAGCTCAGCTCGTCCAGTTCGATCACGGTGTCCTCGGCGACCTGCACCGCCTGCCACCCGAGACCCTCCACCGCCTCCCTCGTCTCCGTTCCCACGCTGTACAGGCACGGCGTCCAGCCGTTCTCCTGGCAGAACTCGGCGAACCCGCGCACGGCCTCGACCCGCGCCGGACCGATCGGGTCGCCGATCGTCAGCGCGATCGTCGCCACGACCCGGTACGCGATGGCCGTCTCGCCGTCGGGCGTGAACCAGTACTGGTTGCCACGCCACGTCGTCATGTACGACAACGACGAACCGCCGTAGCGCCGCATCAGCTCACGGGCGTGCTCCGCCTCCTTCTCGCCCGAAGACGGCCACGCCTGCCACGACGCCATCAGCAGACCGGCCAACGCGATCAGCCAGAACACCACGCCGGTGTACTCGTACAGCAGCGAGCCGACGAAGCCCTCCGCGTAGTACTGCAGCGGCACCAGGTCGAGGTACCCCGGCGGCAGGAACCGCGTCGGCAGGTCCGCGAGCAGCTCGACGAAACCCGGCTGCGGTGTGAACTCGTCGCGGACCAGGTACCCGCCGAACACGTACAGCGCCGACAGCAACGCGACGCTGCCCAGCGTGAACCGCCAGAACTTCCTGACGGCGTGCCGAGGCAGACGCACGGCGAAGTGCTTGCGCGTCATCAGCAGCACGAGGGTGATCGCGAGCGGCGCCAGCATCGTGATGCCGAAGGAGAACGTCATCTCCAGGGCACCGGCGTCCGGAATCCGCGCCGTGTCGACGACGTACCACCCGATGAACGCGGCGTACGCCACGTTGCACACGAGCGCCGACCACCACGCGAACCGCCGGCCGCGCCGCAGCCCTTCCGCCAGCACGAGCAGCAGCAACGCCGGCAGCAGTGACATCACGAGCGCGGGGAACCGGCCGTACGACAGCTGGATCAGCATCGTCCGGCACAGCTCGACCGCGTCCGAGGCACACACCTCGTCGACGTAGTCCTGCGACGGCTGGGTGACCGCCACGACGTCGGTGAACCACGCCAGCGGACCGTTGGGGTACGGCGACATCATCGCCACCACCGGCCCGAGCGCCGACGCCGCGAGCAGCAGCGCCACCAGCACCCGCGTCTCGTGGAACGAGCTCGGCTTGTGCACCGTCTTGCTCTTCAGGAACAAAGCCCCGATCAACAGCCCGGCCACGCCACCGGACAGCCGGAGCACATCTTCCAGCCAACCCGAGTACAGGGTAAGCACCAGCACCGACAAGATCGTCAGCAGGCGGACCCGGCGCCTCCACAGCGGCGGCATCCGGAACGTCAGCGCGAGCACCAGTCCCACCCCGCCGATCGACGGCCCGGCCGCGACACCGCCCACCAGCGAGTCGAGCCACGACCAGTGCACGTCCCGGCCGAGCAGCACGACCCCGAGCCCGAGGAACGAGCCGATCACGTGCGAGGAAAGGAAGATCGCCGTCGTGCGCAGCCCACCTAACGAACGCTCGGCCAACGGGCCGAAGACCAGTAACAGAACCGTGGTCCCCACATAGCCCAGCAGATCCATCGACCACAGCGCCGAGCTGAACACGGTCCACAACGGACTGTCGGTGCCGAACCCAACCTGCGCGAGCAGCTGGTTGTCATTGCCGGTGATACCGCCGGTCAGCGCACCGACGGTCCAGAACACGATCAGGAAGACGCACGTCAGGGGTGCCGTGCGGAACAGCCGGCTGATCATCTGACCAGCCCTGTTCGTCCAGCGAGCCACGGCAGCGACCCGAAGAAGCCCTCTCGAGCCATGTTCCAGTCGTGTCCGTTCGGCAGTTCTTTCCACAGCGCGTCCATTCCGGCTTTGCGACAGGCCTCGAACACCTCCGCGTCCGCCTTGCGGTACGTGGCGTCGTCGCGGCCCGCGACGATGATGCCCGCGGTCTGCGGGAAACGCTGGCGCGCGAGCAGGTCCATCGGGTTGACCCGGAGGAACGCCGCCTCGTCGCCGCCGAACGCCGCCTTCACCGTCTCCTGCCGCGTACCGAGCGTGGGCTCGCGCTGAGGAGCGAGGGCGACGAAGTTTCCGTACACGTCCTGCGCGCGCACGGCCAGCTGCACCGCGCACGTGCCGCCTTGAGAGAAGCCCGCGATGGTCCACGCCTCGCGGCGCTCGTCGACGGTCAGCCGTTGCTTGATCCACGCCGGCACGTCACGAGCCAGGTACGTCTCCGACTGGCCCAGCTTCGAGTCCAGGCACAGCGGGTTCGCGGTCGGCGCGCCGAGCTGGTCGGCCACCACGACGATGGGGGCGAGCCCGTCGTGCTGACGCGCGAACGCGTCCAGGTTGTCGGTGATCCGGCCGCCGTCGAACCAGTCGCGCGGGTGGCCGGGCTGACCCGCGAGCAGCACGACGACCGGCAGCTTCGGGCGCGGCGTCGTGGCGTACGCGGGCGGGAGGTAGATCCACGCCGGCCGTGCCGGGAAGGCGCCGGGGATTCCAGCCTCGGTGACGGTGCCCTTGTCCGGCAGGTCGTCAGGCCTCTTCCAGACGTCGGCGAGCTTCCTGCTCGCGGGCACGTCGACCACGGTGGCAGGGGGAGGAGCGGCCTCGTTGAGATCGACCCGGTTGTTCCGGAAGACGTCCAGCACCGAGCGCATGTTGGGGTACTGGCCGAAGTGCGCGTTCGTCGCGACCATCGCGCTCGTGGCGACGCCCACCGCCAGCAACACGTTGAGCACGCGGACGTACCATCGCCCCGTGCGCAGCCGCACGGCCGCCAGCGACAGCGCGGTCAACGCGGCGCCCGCCCAGATCGTCAGGATCATCGGCAACGGCTCCGGCCAGGGCTTCCACACGTGGTCGACCACGTAGGTCAGCCCGGACACGGCCACCGCGCACGCCAGCAGCACGATCGGAAGCACCCTGGTCCACCAGGTCCGGTTTTTCCTGATCGCGAGGTAGGTCAGAGCTGCGGCGGCAGCGACCGTCGCGGCGACAGGGATCGGCCCGTTTACCAGCGACAGATCGAGAGGGCTGAGCACCCCTCTATTTCATCAGCAGATCTTCAGGTTTCACATCGGAGGTTGGTCTTGGTTCAGAGCTGTGAACATCAGCCTTAAGAATGACAACCCGTCAGTCACTTGGCACGTCGCGCCAGGCGTTGGTCAACACCCGCAAGGCGTCAGGATGCTCGGAAATCTCCGCAGCCCTGGACAAATCGGACTCCACCATCCCCAGTTCCCGCAGTGACGTCGCCGTGCCGAACCGAGTGGCCGTGTCGTGGATCCGTTCGGACAGGTCCGCGGGCGCCGTGTGGCTGAGCAGGGCCGCGTGCGTCGCGGCGTGCGGCAAACCGAACGAACCGCCCAGAACGTGCGCGAGCTTGTGGTGCAGTCCCATGGGGACGTTGGCGAGACATGTCCCCGCGAGCCAGGCCGAGTGCAACAGCTCCGTCCGGGCATCCACAGTGGAGGGATTTCCGCCCAAAGCGTGCAAAATGCCCTCGATCGCCTTCGTGGCGATGGCGTCGATCAACGGGTTCTCGTTGCCACGTGCGGTAACGGCGTGCGCGAGAGCGTTGAGCGCGCTCGTGACCGTGACGTCCAACGGCAGGTCCAGCGTCAGGTCGACGTCGTAGATCACCGTGTCGGGCTGGATCGCCGGGTCACGCCGTGTCTTCTTCAGCCCTGACGCCGTCTCCCCGAGCACCTGGGTCACCTCGGAACCCGCGTAGGTCGTCGGAATGACGATCTGCGGGACGCCCGCGCGCGCCGAGAGCGCCTTCGACAGCCCCGTGCTCGACCCGCCGCCGACCGACACCACGCCATCTGCGCCGTGTTCGCGCAACAACGCGAGCGCGCGCTCCGTGACCTCGACCGGCGTGTGCATCGCCGCGCCCGTGAACCGTGCCGCCAGCAACGGGCCGAGCTCGGCCGCCACCTCGTCGCCGCCGTGCCGGGCGATCAGCAGAACCCTCGTCGCGCCCAGCCGCTCGGCCTCGTCGCGCACGGAGGCGGCGGTGCCGCGGCCGAAGACGACTCGGGTCCGCGCCGGTTCGAAGGTGAAGCCCACAAAGGTCGAATATTCGCCACCGGACGTGGTTGACGCAACCGGGAAGGATCAATCCTTTCGGCTCTGACGGGTGACAACGTCACTCCATAGCGTGAATCTTCATGAACCGTGTTCGTGTTGTAGTGGCGTTAGCAGGGGCCCTGACCCTCACGCCAATCCCTGCCACAGCGGCGACACCGGCGTTCTCCCTGTCCGGCGGCGTGTCCGCGCCGATCCACTCGATGGCCGACGCGGTCCGCGAGACCGTCTACGTCGACTCAGGCCTCGACCTGGACGGCGACGGCACCAGAGACCGGGTGACCGCGGACATCATCAGGCCGTCCACGACCGGGCGCGTGCCCGTGATCATGGAGGCCAGCCCGTACTACCAGAGTGCGGGCCGCGGGAACGAGAGCGAGGTCAAGACCTACGACTCCGCCGGCGTGCCGGTGAAGTTCCCGCTCTTCTACGACAACTACTTCGTGCCGCGCGGCTATGCCGTCGTGCTGGTCGACTTCCTCGGCACGAACCGGTCGCGCGGCTGCGTCGACGTCGGCGGCCAGTCGGAGATCGCGTCCGGCACCGCAGTGATCGACTGGCTGAACGGCCGTCGCACCGGCTACACCACGTTGAGCGGCACCACGACGAAGACGGCCTCGTGGTCGACCGGCGCCGTCGGCATGATCGGCAAGTCGTGGGACGGCTCGATCGCCAACGGAGTCGCGTCGACGGGTATCGACGGGTTGAAGACCATCGTGCCGATCGCGGCCATCAGCTCGTGGTACGACTGGTTCCGCTCGGACGGCGTCGCGTATCCCAGCTACAGCTCGCCGACCGGTTTGGGTTCGCAGTTCGAGAACTCCAACGCGCGCTCGCGGTGTGGTGCCGTGCGTACGCAGATGACCAACGGTTCTCCTGCCAATGGCGACTACACGGCGATGTGGCAGGCCCGTGACTTCGTGCGCAACGCCTCGCGTGTGAAGGCGTCGATCTTCGCGGTGCACGGGCAGAACGACCTGAACGTGAAGACGCTGCAGTTCGGCCAGTTCTGGGACGCGGTGCCCGCTGCCGTGCCGAAGAAGCTCTGGTTCTCGCAGACCGCGCACGTCGACCCGTTCGACTTCCGGCGCGGCGAGTGGGTCGCGACGCTGCACCGGTGGTTCGACCGCTGGCTGCTGAACGTGCCGAACGGCATCGAGAACGAACCGCAGGTGTCCGCGGAGCGCGCGCCGAACCAGTGGGCGGACGACGAGAAGTGGCCACCCGCAGGCACCGTCGGCACCGTGCTGCGTCCTTCTGCTTCGGGCCTCGGCACGACACCCGGCACCGGCACGGCGGTGTTCACCGACAACGGCAACGCGACGCCGTCCACCTGGCTCTCCGGCTCGAACACCGGCAGGGTGATCTACTCGACGGCACCGTTGACGTCGGACCTGCGCGTCGCGGGCACGTCGTCGATCACGGTGAGCGTGTCGTCGTCGACGCCGACCGCGCACCTGACGGCGTACCTCATCGACTACGGCCCGGCTCAGGTGCGGACCGGCGAGGGCATCCGGACCCTGACCACGGAGTCGTGCTGGGGCGAGAGCCGTACGGGCGATGACGCCTGCTACCGCGATACGGAAGCGACGTCGGGCGAGGTCGACGCGCAGATCATCGCGCGCGGCTGGGCGGACCTCGCGAACTACTCGTCGCTCTCCACCCCGCGCACGATCACGCCGGGAACGAAGTACAGCATGACGTTCCGACTGTCCACAACGGACCACGTCCTCCCGGTGGGCCACCGGCTGGGCCTGCTGATCGGCGGAACCGACTCGAGCGCGATCGTGCGGCCGAGCCAGCTGCCGAAGCTGACCGTCGACCTGGCGGGTACGACGGTGCGGATCCCGTTGGCCGGCTCGGTGCCGTCGGCATCGGCCGACCAGCTGACCGCCACCAGCGTTTCCGCTGGTACGACGAGCAAGTTGGGCTAGCGGCCCGCACTGTCGGTGCTGCTCGCTAGCATCGGCGGCATGGGTTCCACCGACGATGTCGTTCTCGGAGACGCGCTGCAGGTGCTGCAGCGCGTCTTCGGGTACCCCGAGTTCCGCGGCGACCAGGCCGACATCGTCGAGCACGTGATCGCGGGCGGCGACGCGCTCGTGCTCATGCCGACCGGCGGCGGCAAGTCGTTGTGCTACCAGGTCCCCGCCCTGGTCCGGCCGGGCACCGGTGTGGTGATCTCGCCGCTCATCGCCCTGATGCAGGACCAGGTCGACGCCCTGCGCGCCCTGGGCGTGCGCGCGGGCTTCCTGAACTCCTCGCTGTCCTACGACGAGCGCCGGATGGTGGAAGCCGAGTTCGTCCACGGCGAGCTCGACCTGCTCTACCTGGCCCCGGAACGCCTGACGTCCGAGGCCACCCTGCGCCTGCTCGACCAGGGCGAGATCGCCCTGTTCGCCATCGACGAGGCGCACTGCGTCTCCCAGTGGGGCCACGACTTCCGCCCCGACTACCTCTCCCTGACCCAGCTGCACGAACGCTGGCCCAAGGTCCCCCGCATCGCCCTCACCGCCACCGCCACCGAGGCCACGCGCGAGGAAATCCTCACGCGCCTCGACCTGAGCGATGGCCGCCAGTTCGTCTCGAGCTTCGACCGCCCCAACATCCAGTACCGCATCGTCCCGAAGAAGGAGCCGAAGAAGCAGCTCCTGGACCTGCTGCGCACCGAACACCCCGGCGACGCGGGCATCGTCTACTGCCTCTCCCGCGCCTCGGTGGAGAAGATCGCGGAGTTCCTGGTGGCCAACGGCATCCAGGCCCTCCCGTACCACGCGGGCCTCGACGCCCAGACGCGCCAGCGCAACCAGGCCCGCTTCCTCCGCGAGGACGGCCTGGTCATGGTCGCCACCATCGCCTTCGGCATGGGCATCGACAAGCCGGACGTCCGCTTCGTGGCCCACCTCGACCTCCCCAAGTCGGTCGAGGGCTACTACCAGGAAACGGGCCGAGCGGGCCGCGACGGCCTGCCGTCCACCGCCTGGCTGGCCTACGGCCTGAGCGACGTGGTCCAGCAACGCAAGATGATCGAGTCCTCAGAAGGCGACCTGGCCTTCCGCCGCCGCGCCCAAGCTCACCTGGACGCGATGCTGGCCCTCTGCGAGACCATCACGTGCCGCCGCACCATGCTGCTCGACTACTTCGGCGAGTCCGGCGTCCCCTGCAACAACTGCGACACCTGCCTGACCCCACCGGAATCCTGGGACGGCACGGTAGCGGCCCAAAAGCTCCTCTCCACGGTCTGGCGCCTGCGCAACGAACGAGGCCAGAAGTTCGGCGCGGGCCAGGCCATCGACATCCTCCTGGGCCGCAAAACCGCCAAGGTCATCCAGTTCGACCACGACCAGCTCAGCACCTTCGGGATAGGCGACGACCTGAACGAAAGCGAGTGGCGAGGCGTAGTCCGCCAACTACTCGCCCAAGGCCACCTGGCCGTAGAGGGCGAGTACTCCACTCTGGTGCTGACCGAAACCAGCACCGAGGTCCTCTCCCGCAAACGCCAGGTCCTCATGCGCAAGGACCCGACACCACCCCGCGCAACCACAAGGGCGGCGGCCCCAACCGCGAAGGCCAGGCAAACGGTAGACCTTCCCGAAGAGGCCGCTCCACTCTTCGAGGCCCTACGAGACTGGCGAGCCCAACAGGCCCGCGAGCAAGGCGTCCCGGCCTACGTGATCTTCCACGACGCCACCCTCAAATCCATAGCAGCCACCCGCCCCACCACCCTCACAGCCCTGGGCGCCCTGAGCGGCGTAGGCCAAGCCAAACTGGCCAAATACGGCGACCAAATCCTCGAAGCCGTCGCCACCGCCACCCCACCCGACGGCGTAACCACCGAGCCTGTCCCGGCCCCCTCGCCAAAACCAAAGCCCAAACCCACCTCGAAGGGCGGCGCAGCCTGGGGCTCAGGCACGGCCGACGACGAGTGGCCAGAACCCGAAGAGCCGGACGAGCCCATGGACTGGTAGCCGCACCGGCACCCGCAGTCATACCGGCACACCGAACCAACGGCGAAGCCGAGGGGCACCCAGAAACCGCGATGCGAAGCGAGCCGGACAGACCTATGCCGCGCTGGGAAGCGGTAACTTCCGGAATCCCACCGCCAGGTGCCCCCTCATACCACCTTCTCAATCTGAGCCCGAGCAATCGAACTCTTCCCAGCCTCCCCAACCACATCAAACGCAGCACTGTTCAGCACCAAACAGCCACTCCCAACCCCGACAACCCGAACCGCGGCCTGCTTCCCGTTGTCCAAGTTGGTAACCCGAACCAAAGTCCCCACAGGCAACGAGGAAGAGAACGCCCCAGGCCCGCCCCCCACAGCGGACAACCCGACAACCGCTCCGTCACAAACGACAGACCCCACAGCCCCCCGAACCCGAGACGCAGAAGCCCGAGTAGACGGATGGACCGGCGCAGGAGCATTCCCGATGATCTCCACCCGAACCCGCCGGAGAACGCTTTCCGCCCCACCCCGTCCAGAATCCGCCGACCGCAACAACTCAAACGCGGCAGTGTTGACCGCGGCACACCCGGTAGATACCCCGGCCCCCGACCCGGTGCGCACTCCGGCAAGGGCACGAGCAGAACTCTCCGCAACCGCAGCCGTCACAGCCCGCCCGTTGGCCAGGTTGGTGATGCGCAAGGACGTCCCCACCGGAAACGAATCCGACAGGACCCCGGCCGCCCCACCAACATCCACCACCTTCACCGGCTGCCCAGCGCAAACCTCCTTCCCGGCCACCCCGGACTGCGAAGCAGGAAGCCCAGCTCCCGCAAGGGCGAAGGCAGCACCCCCGATCGCCGCGACCACCGAGACCGCCCCGGCAACCGCTATCCAGCCCTTCGACCAGCGCACGCAACCACCCGACCTTTCTGCCAGGCCGTACGGCTCGCAGATGGGGAAGGTTCAACGACGGGTGGCTCGAACCAGCGCGGTTGGGTCACACGAAGCCAGGTGATCTCGCAGTGCGACGTGCGCGAACCGGTACTCGCCGTCCACGCGGGTGAGCAGCAGCCGGTCCTGCGCGAGGTGCAGCAAAGCCTTGCGGCGGAACGACAACTCGCCCAGTGACAGCGGACGGGTGAGACCCTCCGCCGTCACTTCGGCGAGCGCGTCGAACGGCCAGATGTAGTCACGGGCCGCGGTCGGCGTCACCAGCAACCCGAGCGCCACGCCCAGTGCGGTGCCCCAGGATCCCAAGTCGCCGAGCCCTCCGAGCGCACCGGCCAGTCCGAGCACAGGCACCGCCGGCTGAATCCACCACGGACGCCCGAGCCTCATGCGTTGCTGTTGCCCCGGACGCACCGTACGCCACACACGTCCCACGGCCGCAGCGAACACGCCGCCCGCCACACCCGCGGAGAAGCCGATTCCCATCCCGGCCAGCACCACGTACGGACCGGTCCAGATCATGGACACACCTGGTGCGGCGGCGATCAGCACGGACCACGGCACGGGCGCGTCACCCGGCACGAAGCCCAACGCCAGGAAAAACGCAGCCACCACGACGAACACGTATGCCACGGCGTAAGGCCACGGCGCGCCGATGCCGCCGAGCCACAAACCGACGAGCCCGACCAGCAAACCGGCGACCACGCCGGCCAAGAATCCCAGCGCGGCGGTCAGCAGGCCGTGCGCGCGCCCCGGCGGGTGAAAGACGTGCGGCAGTTTGTTCACCAAGACGAGCAACCCAGAAGCCGCCACCACGAACACCAACGCGGGCCACAATCCGAGCTGCAGGCCCGTCAGAAACGCCACAGCGCACACACCACCGGCATATGCGGCAGGCACGGCGCGTATGAACAGCAACCACAACGGACGCGTCGGCAGCAGCGGGAGCCACGCACGGCGGTGAGGCATGTGCACGGGCGCACCGAGGTCCGGTCTGTCCAACCTCGCGAGGAACTTCAACGCACGGATGGTCGGGCCCGCGGCACGTTGGGCGGAGAGCCTTTCCACGACGAAAGAGCCGACGAAGTCGGTGCCGATCGTGTCGACCTGACGATCAAGGTGCGTCAGGGCCAACAGGTTCAGCGCCAGCGGTGAATCCAGCCGGTCCCAGATTTCCGGCGTCAGGGCGGATTCCAGGCTGTCGAGACGAGGGCTGACGGACGCGATGTACTCGAGCACCTGTCCACGTGACAACGGCTCGACGTACACGGACGGCAGGTTTTCGATCGGTTCGGTCGAGCACACCACCGACGCGAACGGCGCGAGCTCGGACTCGCAGTGCGCGCGGTCGAAGTGTGGTACCTCGTCGAGGCCGTCGATGAGCACGGCCACCCGCTCGCGGCGCAACCAGATCGTGCCCGCTGAGCGGCTGATGCCGTAGCGGCGGTTCATCTCGCGCAGCAGCCACGCGGTGAACTCAGTCGGCTTGCGGCTGCCATAGGCACGCCACGTCGCCAAATCCACGACGACGGGAATGGGCGCTTGCGGGTCGTTGCGCGCACGTTCGACCAACACCAGACAGAGTTCGCGCAGCAACGTGGACCGTCCGCTGCCGACAGGTCCTACGAGGACCATGGTGTGGCCGAGCCGGTCGTAGACGGCTTCCAGGTCCGACGAGGAGACTTCCTCGTCCTCGACACGAACCGAGAGCTTCGGCTGCCGCAGCACGCCGAGTTTGATCTGCGTCTGGGCGGCCAGTGACGAGGCGAGCAACGCCTTCACGCGCGCCTCGACACGGCCGAGAGCGGCGGTGCGGTTGCTCGTCTCGTGACCGCGTACACGTTCCCAGATCGCGAGAGCTATCGCGACCAGCACCATCACGGCGACGGTCGGCCAGAGCCACCGGCCGAACTCGCCGAGGAACCCCGGCACGGCTCCGCCGGTGCTCACGCTGATGGCCGCCGGAAGCAGCAAAACGACGGTGACCAGGCACAACGCGGCTAACGCAGTCAGCCGTGCAGCTCTTGTCACCCCGCTTGGATCCACCTTCACCTCCGCGACCCCGGCGAACGACGGTAACCGGGCCGCCGGGATCGCGGAAGTGACTCAGAGGCGCTGCCAGACGGACGCCGCGTTCGGCGGTTCCCACCTCACGATCGACGTGTGCGCCTGCAGGCACGGATAGTCCAATCCGGCGTAACTCACAGGCGAACCAACCGCATAAGCAGTCCCAGGCGCCCACGCTGGGTAGATGCCGCCGCCCGGGAGGTTCCATCGTTGTGGTGGTTCACAGGCCCCGAACACTTCGAGCTTCCAGAACGAGAACCCGCACACGGTCGCTCGCTGAGTGCCGTTGAACCTGACGTAGCGCGGAACCGGAAACGTCGATGTCCTCCACTCCACCTGAGCAGGTCAACGTGGAATAGGCCTCGCGCCACGTGCTGTCGTTGTCGGATAGCTGAATCGAGTACACCCGTCCGTACCTGGCGTGCCCGGTCATCTGGGTCCACGTGTTCGTGGGCAGCTGGTTCTGGTGACCTGGTGGAACAGTTCGCCGTCCACGTACCACCGCAGCTGCTGCGGCGACGTGGAAGCGTCCCACTCGAACAGGTACGGGTGGAAGCCGCCCTGGCACGACGCACCGGGCACGGCCGACTGTTCGAGATGCCGTTCTTCTCGCTGCACGGCCCGCCTGGCGAGACGCCGCAATGCAGCACGCCCCACACGCGGTTGACGCCGTTGACGTTCTCCATGATGTCGAACTCGCCGACACCGGAGACGTTCGGCATCTGGATCCATGCTTCCATTCTCAGCACGCCACCGGCCGGTGCCTTGAAGTTCCGCGCGTTCGTCTCGATGCGCGCGGACGTCCAGTTGCCCGCGCCGTCACGACGCGGCGTGATGCGCAGGTTCCCACCGCGGTCGAGCGACACGGTGGCGGGAGTGCCGGTGTGCGCGGCGATCTCGCCGGTGCCCCAGTTCGCCGGTCCGCCCGGATAGCCGTGGCCGAGTGAGAACCGCCAGTTCCCGTGTTGGGCAACGAGTTCGCTGGACCGGTGAACTCGTCGCCGAACACCTGCGTCCAGCCGGCAGGAGGAGGTGGAAGCGTGGCGTTGGTCTGCTGAGCGACAGCGACCAGCGCACTCGCGGTGAGCACGCCGGCCGCTGCAAGGCGGTGGATGTTCGTTGTCGAGTGAGCCTCATTGCCAACCCTCCGAACGAGCGCGTGAGAGCGCTCCCGCCGGACGATGGTGGCAGGTTTGTCAACGGTGCGGAGGCATCACTTCTCGCGGTACCGGTTTCGTGCGATCACTGCTGGTCGCCGAAGTTCCGGAGGCCTTCCTTGAGCTTGTCCTCACCCTTGTCGATGTGCTCAGTGTGCTTGCCGCCGGTCTTCTCGTCGGCGAACTGTCCTGCACGCTCGACGCCCTGGTCGACCTTGTCGCCGTGCTGGCCGATCAGGTCCTTCGCCTTGTTCTTCATCTCGTCGAAGCCCATGACTGCATCACCTCCCGATGCAGTTCGAGTACCCGGTCTGGTATCCGGCACACCTCACTGGATCGAGTGAAGCCCGGCCACCGGACTCGCTGGCGTTCGGTGCGCTACGGATCACCCTCCACATCGGACGGGTGTAACAAGGCGCTACCGAGCGGAACACCTCCGAACACCGTGGCCGCCACCGTCATCTGCTCGCCGTTGACGTCGATCTGGGCTTCTGCCGCGACACGGCCGGCGCGCTCGCCAACGGTGCGAGCTCGACGTCGTGAAGCTCGCCGCCATCGGCAGGACGAACGCCGAGATCGCGCGGGAACTGTTCATCTCGGTTGGTATGGTCAAAACGCACCTGGTGAGCGTTCAGGCCACATTGGACGCTCGCCACCGCGCCGCGGGCGCCGGTGAAGCCGCGGTCCGTCAGCGTCCCAGGCGGTCAGTCGTACACGGAAACCGTTGACCTGCCGGTGGAGAACCGCGGGATCCTGGCCAACGCGCTCGGCCGAGGACACCGACAACTGAGTGATCCGTTAAACCTTGCCCGGTCACCGTCTGCTCCACTAGGAATCGCGCATGAGGCGAATCGCAGCTGGTCTGGCAGTGGCGGCATTGGCCGTTGGACTCATCACCACCGGAACCGCTTCCGCGCAGCCAGAAGCACGGCCCGACTGCGGCTACACCGCGACGCCGGAGGAACCTCCCGCTCGTCCGGTGTCGATTCCGCACAACCCGTGGTTCACCAAGGGCAAGGTCCTGGTGAAGGTGAAGACGAACCAGGGCGACATCCCGCTGCTGCTCGACCGCGCCAAGGCCCCGTGCACGGTGCACAGCTTCGTCCACCTCGCGCAGCACCGCTTCTACGACAAGACAGAGTGCCACCGTCTCACCGCATACCCGACGCTGAAGGTGCTGCAGTGCGGCGACCCGTCCAACACCGGTGAGGGCGGTCCCGGCTACAAGTACAAGGACGAGCTGCCGACGGACCTGAAGCCCGCGCCGAACGACCCTACCGGCCAGCGCCGCATCTACCCGCGCGGCACGCTCGCGATGGCCAACGCAGGGCCAGACACGAACGGCTCGCAGTTCTTCCTGGTGCAGACCGACTCGATTCTGCGCCCGAACTACACGGTCTTCGGCACGATCCTGCCGGAGGGCCTGAAGACGCTCGACAAGATCGCCGCGGGCGGCATCGCGGGGGAGAACCCGCTGGACGGCCGGCCGAACCTCAAGTCGGAGCTCCAGCGCCTCAGGGTGTGCTGAGCCTCAGGCTCCTGAGTTCGCCCAGCCGCGCAGCGCGCCGTAGAACGCGTCCGAGAGCCGCCGGACCACCTGCTCGTCAGGTAGTCCGGCGGTTTTCGTCAGATCGATGATCTCTCGCGGGTCGAACAATGCGTTGTGCAGGAACCGCGCGACGGACAGCAAGGCGTCCGGCAGCGCCAGTTCGATCAGCACTCCGCGCAGCGCCCGGTCCCACGCCTTGGCCGACAGCGTGGTGAGGACGTCAGCGGAGTGCAGCCGATCCAGAAAGCCGCGCTGGGACCAGAACCGCACGATCGCCGGACCGTGCACGTTCTGCAGCTTCACCCAGCGCGTGGCCTGGTGCTCGAACAGCTCCTTGCCAGTCTTGCGGGACCGTTCACCGTGTTCGACCAACGACGTGATGACGTCCTCGTGGTACGCCGACACAAGCGCTTCCACGGACGGGAAGTGCCGGTACGCCGTCGCCTGCGAAAGCGCCGCCTTGCGCGCGATGGACTGCATCGTCGCCGTTGCTGGTTCAGTTCGCAGCACGTGCGTGGCCGCGTCCAGCAAACGCTTGCGGTTGCGGCGCGCGTCGCTGCGGCTGCTCATCTCCTCCGGCAGAACGTCCTCCCACCCCACGATCCCGTTGCGGGTTGCAGGATAGGGCGAAGGATCATCGGAATGAGGCGATTCCGGTCAACGCATGGCCGATGGATAGCAGGTGGATGTCCGAGGTCCCCTCGTAGGTCAGCACGGACTCCAGGTTGTTCGCGTGGCGCAACGGCGAGTACTCCAGCGAGATGCCGTTGGCCCCGAGGATCGTCCTGCTCTCGCGCGCGATCGCGATGGCCGCCTCGACGTTGTTGTACTTGCCCATGCTGATCTGTTCAGGCTTCAGCGTGCCGGCCTCCTTGAGCCTCGCGAGGTGCAACGCCAGCAGCATCGCGTTGTTGACCTGCACGGACATGCTCGCGAGCTTGCGCTGCGTCAGCTGGAACGCGGCGATCGGCTTGTCGAACTGGATGCGCGTGCCGGAGTAGTCGAGCGCCGCCTGCAACGAGTCCCGCGCGGCGCCGACGGCACCGAACACGATGCCGAACCGCGCCTCGTTCAGGCACGAGAGCGGAGCACGCAACGATGTCGCGAGCGGCAGCCGCGCGCTGTCCGGCAACCGCACGTCCTCCAGGATCAGCTCGGAGGTGACGGACGCTCGCATCGACAGCTTGTGCTTGATGTCCCTGGTCGAGAATCCGGGCGTGCCGCGGGGAACGAGGAATCCCCGGATTCCCTCCTCGGTCTGCGCCCACACCGTCGCCACATCCGCGAGGCCACCGTTGGTGATCCACATCTTGGTACCGTTCAGCACCCAGTCCCCACCGTCGCGCACCGCCCGCGTGCGCATGCCGGACGGGTTGGAGCCGAAGTCCGGCTCGGTCAGCCCGAAGCACCCGATCGCCTCACCGGCCGCCAGCCGCGGCAGCCACTCCTGCTTCTGCTCCTCCGACCCGTACTTCCAGATCGAGAACATCGACAGCGACCCCTGCACCGACACGAAACTCCGGATGCCGCTGTCCACGGCCTCCAGTTCCAGGCACGCGAGCCCGTACGCCAACGCCGACGTGCCCGCACACCCGTACCCCTCCAGGTGCATGCCCAGCACACCGAGCTTGCCGAGCTCCCTGCCAAGCTCGCGTGGCAACACGCCTTCCTCGAACCACGTGGCGACGTGCGGCCGCACGTGATCGGACAGGTACGCCGCGACGGTGGCCTGGATGTCGCGCTCCTCGTCGCTCAGCAACGACGGGATGTCCAGCAACTGCAACGGGTCCTGCACTTCACTGCTCCAGCTTCGGCGGGCGCAGCCGGTAGCTTACCGGCGTGCGCGACAGGCGGATGGGGTTCGCGACGAGCGTCATGTCGCCGATCGTCGCGGTGGGGTTGAGATCCAGCGACTCCGCCAGCGCGAACGCGTGCGCGATGTCGTTCACCGGACCGCACGGAACGCCCAGCGGCGTCAGGGTTTCGAACCAGTGCTGCGCCGGACGCGCCCGCAGCTGCGTCGACAGCGCCTCGAACAGCTCGTCGACGTGTTCGACCCTCGCGGAGTTCGTCGCGAACCGCTCGTCCGTGGCCAGCTCCGGCACGTCCAGCACCGAGCACAGCCGGCGGAACTGCCGGTCGTTGCCCACTGCGAGCACGATCGGCTGGTCGGCCGTCTGGAACACCTCGTACGGCGCGATCGACGGGTGCCGGTTGCCCATCGGCTTCGGGATCGAGCCCGCCAGCGTGAAGCCCGCGCTCTGGTTCACCATGCTGGACAACAACACCGACAGCAGGTCCAGCTCGACGAGCTGCCCCAGCCCGGTCGCGTCCCGGTGCCGCAACGCCGCCAGGATGCCGACGCACGCGTGTAACCCGGTGAGCACGTCGACCAGTGCCACACCGGTTTTCACCGGCTCATACGGTCCAGGCCCGGTCACGCTCATCAGGCCGCCCACGGCCTGCGCGAGCAGGTCGTAGCCGGGCAGGTCCGCGCCCTTGCCCGAGCCGAACCCCGAGATCGAGCAGTAGACCAGGTCGTCACGCCCCAACGACTCGTAGTCCAGCCCGAACTTCTTCATGGTGCCCGGTTTGAAGTTCTCCACCACCACGTCCGCACGCGCGATGAGCTCGCGCGCCTGCACCCGGCCCGCCTGCGTGGACAGGTCGATCTGCACGGACGTCTTGTTCCTGTTGACGGACAGGAAGTACGTCGCCTCGCCCTCGAAGTGCGGCGGCCCCCACGTGCGGGTCTCGTCGCCACGGCCGGGCTGCTCGACCTTGATCACCTCGGCGCCGAGGTCGCCCAGCATCATCGTGGCGTACGGTGCGGCCAGCACGCGGCTGAAGTCCGCGATCACCACGCCGTCGAGCGAGCTTGCGCGACTGGGCGCAGGCTGTTCCGCCTCACCTGCCACGCCTTCCTGTGCCTGGGCCGCCTTGTTCGCGACGCCGTCGAGCGGGCTCATGCGACGCGTCCCCGCAGCTTCATCGCGGCCAGCACGCGTTCCTGCGCCAGCTCGCGCGCGGCCACATGTGTTGTGGTGCCGCGGTTTCGGGCTTCCACGACGATGTGGGCAGCGTTCGCCCTCAGCTTCTGCGACACCGCGTCCAGCACCGTCGCGGGATTCACCGGGAACGGTGAGTACCGCGCGTCCATGCCGAA
Source organism: Lentzea nigeriaca (assembly GCF_016907955.1). Lineage (GTDB taxonomy): Bacteria > Actinomycetota > Actinomycetes > Mycobacteriales > Pseudonocardiaceae > Lentzea > Lentzea nigeriaca. The sequence continues at coordinate 124,180 of NZ_JAFBCX010000012.1, forward strand.
CGCCGCCGCGACCACGCCGCCGGCGTTCGCGATGAAGTCCGGCACGACCGTGACCCCGCGCGCCGCCAGCACCTCTTGCGCCGCAGCGGAAGTCGGCAGGTTCGCTCCCTCGACCACCAGAGTGGTGTCGAGTTCTCCGGCGAGGTCCGCGTCGATCACGTCCTGCAGCGCGGCAGGCACCAGCACGTCGCAGGGCACCCGGAGTTCGGCGCCCAGCGCCTGAACCGGGCCGTACTCCTTGACCGCGAGATCACCGGACGACGCCCGCAAGTCCAGCAGCCGTGCCACATCCAGGCCGTCGGGATCGACCAACGCGCCGTGCACCGACGACACGGCGACGACAACAGCACCGAGTTCGGTGAAGCGTCGGGCCGCCGCGGCACCGACCGCGCCGAACCCTTGAATCGCGACACGCTTGCCGTGCAACGGCATCAGTTCGTCCGCCACCTCGGCCACGCCAAACCCGGTGACGCCCAGCTCGTCGTACGGAAGCCCGCCGAGTTGAGCCGGTGCGCCCATCATAGCGCCGCGGTCCGACAGTTCGTCCTGGACGATCGCGGCGTCCCGTTCGGTGAGGCCCATGTCGAGGCCGAGCACGTACTCGCGCGGCACCTCGTTGGAGAGCTTGCGCGCGAACGCCCGCAGCGCCGCTTCCTTGTCGGGAGAAGAAGGATCGAACACGATCCCCGCCTTCGCCCCGCCGAAGAACAGGTCGACCCCGGCCCACTTCCACGTCATCACGCGCGCGAGGCGGGCGATCTCCGCGACGGTCACGCCGGGGCTCATCCGCGTGCCGCCCTTGCCCATGCCGCGCGCGGTGTTGTCGATGACGAGCACACCCTTCATGCCCGTGCGCCGGTCGGACACGCAGACGACCTTCTCAGGCCCCCACTCGTCCATGAGCTGGAGAACGTCCATCAGCATCCTCACACGCAGTTGAGTTCCGGCCGCGCCTGGTCGGCGGCGAACCGGGAGGCGTCCAAACTGGACACGTCGACGAAGGGCTCGCGGCCGAGCACGAGGTCGCGCACGACCTCGCCGACCGCGGGGCCCTGCAGGAAGCCGTGTCCGGAGAATCCGGTGGCGTAGAAGAAACGGCCGGCCGAACCGATCAGCGCGTTGTGGTCGGGCGTCACCTCGTACAGCCCCGCCCAGCCGTTGCGCACGCCCACGTCCAGCAACCGTGGCGCCCGCCGGGAGATCGCGGACGTCAGACGCGGCAGCCACGCGTCGGACACGTCCAGCTTGAAGCCCGGCGTCTCGTCCGGGTCGGACATGCCGAACAGCAACCCGCGGCCCTCGCGGTGGAAGTAGAAGGTGCTGTCGAAGTCGATGGTGAAGGGCGTCACCCGATCGTGTAGCTCGGGCATGGGTTCGGTGAACATGATCTGTCGCCGCAGGGGAGAAACCGGCAGGTCAACGCCCACCATCTCGCCGATCGACCGCGACCACGCGCCCGCCGCGCAGACCAGATTCCCCGTCGAAACCTCGCCGCGGTCGGTCTGGACGCGAAAAGTGTCAGACCCCGTCCCTACGATCGATCTCACGGTGGTTCTGGTGTGGAAACGGACACCGAATCGGCGGGCCGCGGTGGCATAGCCGAGGACCACGGACTCAGGAGTGCAGTGTCCGTCGTCCGGCGAGAAGGTCGCCGCGAGCAGGCCGTCCGTTTCGATCAGCGGAGACATCCGCCGAGCTTCCTCGACAGTCAGCATGCGACTGCGTACGCCGAGGGAGTTCTGGAGGTCGACGTTGCGCTCGAACGCCGTGACGTGTTCGCGAGAAGAAAGGAGGAACAGATAGCCGACCTGGTGCAGATCGATCTCCTGCCCGGGCCGCTGCCCAAAGCGCTGGAACGCTTCGAGTGATCGGGCGCCGAGCCTGATGTTCAGTTCGTCGGAGAACTGGGCGCGCACTCCACCCGCTGCCTTGCAGGTGGAGCCGGACCCCAGCTCATCCCGCTCCACGACAACGACATCCCGGACGCCTGCCTCGGCGAGGTGAAAGGCAATGGATGTGCCGATCACCCCGCCGCCGATGACGACGACCTCGGCCTGAGAAGGCAGCTCAGGCGAGGCGGAAGTCAAGGTTCGCCTCGATCGCGAGCGTGTCCATCTGCGCCTTCTGCAGCTTCCCGGAGTAGTCCCAGTTCATGGACTGCCAGCGGGTGAACTGATCGAGCACCCACACGCCCGACTGCCGGGAGCCGTTGCCGCTCTTGCCGTTGCCGCCGAACGGCAGGTGCGCTTCGGCCCCGGACGTCGAGTTGTTGACGCTCACCATGCCGGCGGAGATGCCGGCGCGGAACCGGAAGGCCTTGTTCGGGTCCGTGGTGTAGATCGAGCACGACAGGCCGTAGCCCGGCTTGTTGCCGAGCTCGATCGCCTCGTCCAGGTCCGAGTACTTCATGACGCCGACGATCGGGCCGAACGTCTCCTGCAGGAACAGTTCGTCGTCGGCGCGCACACCGGAAACGATTGCGGGGTGGTAGAAGAAGCCGTTCTCACCAGTGAAGCCGTTGCGAGGGCTGGCAGCCGTGATGCGGCCGGTCGGGCCGTGCACCGTGTGGTGCTCGCCGATCCAGCCGAGGTACTTCTCGTACGCCAGAGCGAACTTCTCGTCCAGCAACGGTCCATAGAGGACATCGCCGGTCGGGTCGCCCACGGTGGCGCCGGACACGGCTTCGACGAACCGGGACAGGAACTCGTCGTACACCGACTCGTGCACGATGGCCGTGCCGAGCGAGGTGCACCGCTGGCCCGCGGAACCGAAGCCGGCGAACAGCGCGCCCTGCACGGCCAGGTCGAGGTCGGCGTCCTCGGTGACGACCATGGGGTTTTTGCCGCCCAGCTCCAGGCACGGCGTCTGGAGGTGGCGTCCGCAGAGCTCGCCGATCCGCACACCGACCTCGCTGGAGCCGGTGAAGCCGACCTTGTCGACCAGACCTCGCTGCAGCGCCTGCTCCAGGCCGTTGAACGTCTCCGACCCCTCGGCGAAGACGATCTCGAACACGCCGTCCGGGATGCCGGCGGCCTGGAAGACGTCGTAGAAGGCCTGGGCGGAGGCGGCGGAGTACTCGGCGGGCTTCCACACGACCGAGTTGCCGCACAGCAGCGCGGGCACGATGTACCAGGACGGCACGGCGACGGGGAAGTTGCCGGCGGTGATGATGGCCGCGACGCCGACCGGGTTGCGGAAGGTGAAGAGCTGCTTGTCCGCCATCTCCGACGGCACGGTGTGCCCGTAGAGGCGCCTGCCCTCGCCGACGAAGAAGTTGCAGGTGTCCACGATCTCCTGCACCTCGCCGCGTGCCTCCGCGATCGGCTTGCCGATCTCGCGGGTCACCAGCTGGGCGAGTGGCTCGAAGTTCGCCTCGACGAGCCTGCCGATGTTGCCGATGACCTGTCCACGCACGGGCGCGGGCACGCGCGCCCACGCGCGCTGTGCCGCCTTCGCCCGCTCTGCTGCGTCGACGAAGGTGCGGCTGGTCCCGAGCTCGATCTCGGTGACCACGTCGGAGGTGTTCGACGGGTTCGTGGAGACATAGGGCATGACCCCACCCTGGTAGGTGCAGGGTCGTTCCGCCAGGGGTTGCAGAATGAAACCTCCCGACGTCGAGCATAAGCTGTCCTGGTGCTCAACCCGGTACATCTCCGCACGCTCGTCGAGGTCGTGAAGACGGGTTCGTTCGCCGAGGCGGCCCGCCGTCTCGGCTACACGTCGTCGGCGGTCTCGCAGCAGATCTCGGCGTTCGAGCGGGCTGTCGGCGTGACGCTCTTCGAACGCGAGGCGCACTCGATCAGGCCCGCCAGCGCGGCTCTGCTGATCGCCGACCGCGGCGGCGAACTGCTCGCCGCGTTCGACGGGTTCGAGCACGAGGTCAAGGCGATGGTGCAGGGCCTGAGTGGCCGCCTGCGCGTCGGCACGTTCCCCACGGCCAGCTCGAGGCTCGTGCCGAAGGCGCTCGCCAAGCTCTCCGCCGACCTGCCGGACGCCGAGATCCTCCTGGACGAGGCCGAGCCGGAGGACGTGCTGCCGCTCGTGCTGACCGGCGAGCTGGACCTGGCGCTGGTGTACGCGTACGACCTCGTCCCGCAGACCTGGCCGGAAGAACTCACGGTGCTGCCGTTGCTGGACGAGTCGCTGCTGGTGATGGTTCCGGTCGATCATCCGGCGGCGAAGAACAACGTCAAAATCGAAGATCTCAAAGACGAACGCTGGATCGCGTCGCGCGACGGAACCTCCGGTGCCACTTGTCTCACGCGTCTGTGCGCGGCTTCGGGGTTCGCCCCGAGAATTGCTTTCCGAAGCAACGACTATGAGGTCGTCCAGTCGCTCGTGGCGGCCGGGGTCGGCGTCGCGCTGGTGCCCGCGCTCGGCTACAAAGCGCTACCGGGCACGCACGCAATGCCGTTGCGTCACAAGCCGTTGCGCAGGCACGTGCACGTCGTCCACCGCACCGCGAATACGAACCCGTTGCTGCGCGATGCGGTAAACGCTCTCCAAGAAGTTTGCCAAAACGCTGTGGGCGGCTACATAAATCAGCCATGATGGGGAAATGGGGGAACTCGGCAGCGATGGGGCGCTGGCTGGGATCCGGGACTCGGATTCGCCGGATCTTCGTGCGCACATCAGAATTCTGATCGACAGCACCGAACCGGGCGTCGAGGAAATCATCCTCGACAGCCTCGCCGACGCGGGCCCGGCGCGCCCGCTGCTCTGCCGGGTGCTGGCGGAGCGCGATCCGGACCGCGACCCGGACTACGCACTCCGCCACTTCTACGAGGCGGCCGACGGGCCGATCCGCCGCCGGCTCGGCCACGAGGTGTACCGGAGTCCGTGGGTGTGGCTCTACGGCATCACCAGGCTGCGCAACGCGAATCCGGTCGACCACATCACGCCGGACGCCACGCACTGGCTGGCGACGCGCCGGCAGATCGCCGTCACGGCGCTGGGTGACACGGCGGACCCGGCCGCCCTGCCGCCGGTCATCGGCCGCCTGCGCGACCCGAAGTGGTGGATCCGCACCGAAGCGGCGGCCGCGGTCCGGCGGCTCGCGAAGTCCGGCGTCGAGATCGGCTCGGCAGCCGAGGCGTTGGCGAGGTGCCTGCAACACGACCGTCAGGAGGTGATCGAGCAGGCCGCCGCCGCGCTGGCGCTCCCGGCACTGCGCGAGCGCCTGCGGTGTTCCCGCGCCACGCTCATGCCGCTGGCCGGGGCGATCGTCGACAACGCCCTCGACGGCGTGGTCGCACCGCTGGTCCCGCTCTGGCCCGGCGAGGAGTGACGCGGGCGGCTATTCGCCGGTCTGCCCGTCCGCGAGCTCGCGCAGCAGATCGAGATGGCCGACGTGTCGTGCGGTCTCCTGTGTCACGTGGGCGAGGATCCAGCGGACGGTGAACCCTTCGTCGGCCGCGCTGTCGGCGGGGGCGCGCTGCTTCAACGCCTCAGCGTTGACCCACTCGGCGCGGTACGCCTGGATCAGCGACTCAGGCGTGTCGTCGTCGGTGAGGTCCCACGACGGATCCGGATCGCCCTTCCACAGCGACGGCAGGTCCAGACCCGCACCCGCGATGCACAGCCAGTACCGCTCCACCGCGACCAGGTGCTTGAGCACGCCGAGCGCGGTGAGCCTCGGCGACGTCGCGATCGGCGCGGCCGCTGCCAGGTCGCGGGTCAGCCCGTCGACCTTCATCACCGCGGTCTTGCGGAGGAAGTCGAGGAACTCCCAGGCGAGCACGCCTTCGTCGGTCGCGAGGTTCGCGGGCCAGGTTCGGGTCACCGGGCGATTCTGTCAGCCCTCAGTAGTAATGGCGGAGCTTCGGCCAGATGTCGTTCCATGATTGCGTGGGCGCGTTGCACGCCCACATCTCCGTGCCGTCTTCTTCGTTCTCCACGACGTTGCGGTGCTGGGCGACACGCTTGCAGCCCGTGAACGAAGGGTGGGTGAACCCGACGAGCAGCACCTTCTTGCTGGTCGTCTCCGGGGGTCCCCAGTCGTAGAAGGACATGTGTCCGGAGTAGACAGGGATCTGGGTGTACGCCTCGACCGCGCCGGCCTGGCCGTAGTTGCTCGTGATCACGACGGGGCGGTCGTTCTGCAGCCACGCCTGCTGGACGGTGGCGGCGAACTCGCGCCAGCCGACCTGCTCGCCCTGTTCCGGGTTGATCGCGAGGACGGGACCGAGCGCGCTCGGCGGCAGGACCGGCAGCGATCCGATCACCGCGGGAACCACGCTCAGCACCACGAGCACACCGCCGATCACCTTGCGGCGCGACAACCATTCCTGCGCCTGGCGTGCACCCGCCGCCATCAGCACCAGCAACAGCGGTATCGCGTAGTAGGGCTTGCCGCCTGTGATGAGCGTCAGCGCGCAGAGGATCGGGTAGGCCAAGGCCAGCGAACGGAACGTCTTGTCGCGCCACAGGTTCCGGAACCCGACCACCCACACCGGGACGAGGAACGGTGCCAGCAAAAGGAACTGCATGGGAACGAACATGATGCGGTTCTCGGCGCCGTCGTCCTCGCTGATGCCGCGTGCGACCGTGAGCAACGGGAAGCCGTGCCGCGCCTGCCACACCACGACCGGGGCGGCGATCACCGCGCACACCGCCAGCCCGGCGGGCAGCCACCAGGTGCGGAACACGTCCCTCGGGCCGGTGACGAGCAACGCCATCGCCAGCGCGGCCAGCAGCAGGAGCACCAGCCACTTGTTCGCCAGGCCGATGCCGGCGGCCGCGCCGAGCGCGAGCCACCAACGTCCGTCGCGCGTCTTCAGCAGCCTGATCGCGAAGTACCCGAGGAGCACCCAGATCAACAGGTCGACGGTGGCCGTGGACAACATGTGGCTGACCGCGAGCACGAACGTCGACGTCGCCGATGCCGCGGCGGCGAACACCGCGCCACCGCCCAACTCCTCCGCGATCAACGCGACCACGACCGTGATGGCGAGCGCGAGCAGCGTGGCGATCACCCGAAGCCCGACCGGCGTCTCGCCGAACACCTCCGTGCCGACACGGGCGAGGATCGGCGTGATCGGCGGCTGGTCGACATAGCCCCAGTCGGGCCGTTTCCCCGCCGCGACGAAGTACAGCTCGTCCCGGTGGAACCCGTACCGTCCCGACAACGCGGTCAGCACCACTGCCTGCACAGCGAGCACGATCCCCAGCCCACGTCTCATGGCGGGACCGTACCGAGACACCCTTTGATCAAGTGGTCTTTTTGCGATACCAGCGAGGTGACGTGCTGACGGGCGGCGTGAGGCCCGCGTTGACCACGATCATGGTGGGACCGTTGGCGTTGTCCAACGCCTCCCGCAGCCCGTCGAAGCCGTCGAGCGTGACCGCCGGAATCCCGAAGCTCTCCGCGAGCTTCGCGAAGTCGGGCCGCGTGAGATCCACTCCGCTGATGGCGTGACCGGCGATCTGCTGGTCGTACCGGAGCATGCCGTACCCACCGTCGTCGACGAGCACGATCGTCAGCGGCAGGTTCTCCTGCCTCAACGTCGCCAGGTCCCCGCACGCGAACAGGAACCCGCCGTCGCCGACCACCGCGATCGTCCGTCCCGCGAACGCGGCCCCGATCGCCGCCGGAAAGCCGAAGCCGAGCGTTCCCCACCCGACCGGGTACGCCAGCCCGCGGGGTTTGGTGACGTGGTGGAAGCCGCCGATCCAGTAGCCGGGGATGCACATGTCGGCGACGATCGTGGCTGTCTCGCCTTCGAGTGCCTGCAACAGTTTCACGGCCTCGGGGGAGTCCGCCTCGGCGAAAGCCCGGACTTCCGCGTTGACGGCTTCGACGTCGACGACAGCTTCCTTGTCGACCACCTTGGCCGCGAGTGCCTCGGTGACCGCCGCCGCGTCGCCTTCGATCGTGACGTCCGCGGGGTAGTTCTTGTTCGCCTCGGCCTTGTCGACGTTGATCGCCAGCAACGTGGGTGGCTTGGGCTGCAACCAGTTCTGCGTCATCATGCCGTCGAAGTCCGTGCCGATCGCGATCACCAGATCAGCCTCGTCCCACAACCTCCCGACCGGTGGCGCGTGCACGGGCCCCTTCACGACGTACCGGCTGTCCGTCAACCCCCGAGCCCCGTACGTGGTGATGATCGGCGCACTGAGCTTGTCAGCCAAGGCTCCTACCGCGGCACCGGCCCCGGACCGCGCCGCACCGCCGCCCGCCCAGATCAACGGCCGTTGTGCCCGAGCGATGAGCTCTTCTGCCTCGGCGAGGTCGGGAACGACGTGGGACCGCTCGGCCTTCGCCGGCGTGTGGTGTGGCACCTCGGCCGACAGGAAATCCGTTGGCACACCGAGATAAACCGGCCCGTGCGGGCTCTGCGCGGCCGCCTGAACGGCCTTGTCGGTGTACGCGCCCACTTCCTGCGCGTCCGGCACGTCGAACGCCGCCTTGGTGACCGGTCCGAACATTGCCTTCTGGTCCCGCGTCTCGTGCAGCACACCCCGGTACACGCCGGGCTGCCGAAGCGTCGACGGGATGTTCGTGGCGACGACGAGCACAGGACTGCCCGACGCCCACGCCTCACCGGTCGCGCCGAGCGTGTTCGCCGCACCAGGCCCGGTCGTCACGATCGCCACGCCGAGCTTGCCCGTCGCCCGTGCGTAGCCATCAGCCGCGTAGACGGCCGTCTGTTCGTGGCGCACCCCGATCATGCGGATGCTCTTGTGCTTCTCGAGCGCCTCCCAGATGGCGAGGTTGTGCACGCCGGGCAGGCCGAACACGACCTCCACCTCGTGCGCGGCCAGCACGTCCAGCAAGCTCTCGGCACCCTTGGGCATGCGGCCGACGCTAAGGCCTGCTTACGGCCTGGGCAACAGGTGTGCAGCAGGTCTGGTGCTCAGCGTCAGAACACGTCACTGCGGGTTGACCGACCTGGGCGTCGTGACCGGAACGTGTCCATTGTTCGGCCAGGCGGAGAGGTTGCGAATTCCGCAACCCGGTGCGGATACCGGTTCGGCGCATGGAGACAACGAGGCTGAGGAGTGGCTCGGAAAGCACCTGCGAATCGACCTGAACGGAATCCGGGGAAGCTCGGAAAATTCGGTCTCGTCGGCGAGCGCTTCACCCTGGAGAGTGATTTCGTTGGGCAGGTCGGACCACGGCGATGGACCTGTCGGCGGAGTGGCGCGACCAACGAGGGTCCCGCTCCGACCTGCTGGGACGGTCTGGGCCCACCCCAGTCTCCAATGGCGGAAAAGGGGGCCGTGTTAGCGCGGAGTAACGGGTTTTGTTTCGGGAAGGTTCACCACTACCGGAATGGGCCGGGGTGATTGAAGGGCCAACCATGTTCACGGAGTGGCCCCTTGTGCCACGATGTGCGCGACCGCACGACCTGGGGGTAGGAGATGCTGTACTTCGGTGGGCTGTTCGGAGTGGTGACGTTGCTGCTGACGATCTTCGCTGTCGTGGATGTCATCACGACCGACGAAGGTTCGGTGCGCAATCTGCCGAAGATGCTCTGGCTTCTCCTGGTCCTGCTGTTCCCGTTGGTGGGTTCGATCGCGTGGCTCGTGGCGGGTCGTCCGGTGGTGGGGACCGGACGTGCGCGGCTCGGGGCGTACGAGCGCGATGCCGCCGACTTTCCCGAGTACAACCGGCCGGGGCGGTTCGCGGCCACCAATCCTGACGACGACGAGGAGTTCCTGCGCCGCTGCCGTGAGCGCGCGGAGGAACAACGACGCAAGGGACGCGAGAACCAGTGAGGAAAGTCCTGCTGTTCTTAGTTGTTCTGCTCGCCGGTTGCGGAGGCAATGCGCAGATGGCGGCCCCACAGACAGCACCGCAAACGTCCACATCGGACAAGCTGGCGCCGGGCGAGTTCCAGGCGCGCTGGTGGACGTGGGCTTCCCAGCCCGTCAACAGCAACCCCGTGTCCGACACCTCCGGCCGGTTCTGCATGCGCGACCAGCCCGTCGAGGTCTGGCTGCTCGCAGGGTCGCTCGGCGAGGGACCGGTCGAGCGGCAGTGCCGGGTCCCGGCCTCCAAGCCGTTGCTCGCTCCGGCCGTGAACCTCGCGAGCGACGTGGCCGAGTGCGAGAGATTCATGAAGGGCGCCCAGGGCGAGGTGCTCCTGGACGGCTCCACGCAGGCGTTGACGAGGGTGTCCGCGACGCCCTTCACCTACGAGGCGCGTGCGGGCAACCCGTTCGGTGCCCAGGCGGGCAGGGTCAACTCGGTCGGCTGCGGCCTGTACGCGTGGATCAACCCGCCCGCGTCCGGTGAGTACGAGCTGGTCATCCGCGGTTCGGCGGGCGGCAAAGAGGTCGACGTCAAGTACAAGCTGATCGTGGGTGCGGACTAGTAGAGCGTCGCGGCTTGGTTGTGCTCCGTTGAGTCGGGCAGGAGGCGGTCTGGTGCTCGTCTCCGAAAGCCCGGATGGTCGCGCTCTCATGCACGTCGCTGCCGAGTTGGCGGTAGAGAAATGCTGACGCAAACGTTTGCTGATCACCCCAACTGCTGCCCACCGTGCAGTTGGCAGCCATGAGAGCGCGATCTTCATGATCGAAGCGCGGCTGCCTGCCGGCATCACTCTCACTGCCACATCCCAAGAGATAGCTGCGACTCGCTACTAGGGCCAGCCGCTTGGGGAAAAACGCTGTGCTGGTCCGGTAACGTGGTCGTCGGCGTCCGAGCAGACGTGAGGCTGGAGCCGCTCCCCGGCAGTGAGCGGCGAACTCCGCCGCAGTGTTCAGCAACTCCTGCTCACCGAAGCGAACCGACCACGTAGACGCGTGACACATGCGTCCTTGTCGTGCCGAGCCGGGCGGCGGAAACGAGGACTGCTGTCATGGCACGTCTGTCCATCACGGACCAGCTCGCCGATCTGCGGCGCGCCTACACGGGCGAGAACCTGTCCCAGGCGGTGCCCGCCGTGCGCGACGGGGAGCTGCTGCCCGACGCGACCACCGAGGCGCAACGGCAGCTGGAGGCCAAGGTGCTGCTGGCGGGCTGCACCGCGGCCAGCACGCTCCAGTTGATGCCGCCGGCGAGCATCATCCGGCCCGCTCACGCGTTCCGGACAGTGGAGCCGGGGGAGATCCCGAGGCTGCACCTCGGTGACCGGGCGCTGGGGCCGTTGCTGTTCGAGCTGCTGCCGCGGACCGAGGCCGGTTACGGCATGGGTGTCGCGGGTCTGACGCACCGGCAGTACCGGCGTTCGGCCGAGCTGGCGACTCCGGACGCGGCGGTGGTGCTCGCCGGTGTGGACGAAGGGGCTTGGGACCTGGGCATGCGGTACGTGCGCTGGATGCACGAGTTCCGCGGGGTCGAGTACGTCGACGGCGGTGGCACTGATGAAGCCGTTGCCGAAGCGGCCACTGGGAGCGCTCTCCTGCGCCGGGTACACCTATGGCATGACGCGAGCTGGTTGCGAGCACTTCCCATGGGCGCGGGGTGGTTCGTCGAGTGGCCGGGCGGACCGGCCGAGGACGAGATCAGGGCGAAGCTCGCCCACCCGCAGTTCGGCACCACCCTCGACATCACGCTGCGTCGCACCGAACCGCCCGCTCGGGACGTCGACGAGGCCATGCGGACCTATCCGTGGCCTGAGGAGTTCGTGTCTGCCGTCACGGCTGGTGAGCCTGATCAGGGGCCTGCACGCCGGTAGACTGCGCTTTCGCCCGCAGGAACGATCGTCAGGAGGACCCCGGTGACCCAGCAGGCTGCCGAGGCCCAGTCCGAAGCCACGCGCAAGGCTCCTCGCGTACTGGTCGCCGAGGACGAGGCGTTGATCCGTCTCGACCTCGTCGAGATGCTGCGCGAAGAGGGCTACGAGGTGGCGGGTGAGGCCGCAGATGGTGAAGAGGCCATCAAACTCGCGACCGAGCTCAACCCCGACCTGGTGATCCTGGACGTCAAGATGCCCAAGGTCGACGGGATCGAGGCGGCTCAGCACATCGCGGGCAACCGGATCGCGCCGGTCGTGATCCTCACCGCGTTCAGCCAGCGAGACCTGGTCGAACGGGCGAGGGACGCAGGTGCGATGGCCTACCTGGTCAAGCCGTTCGCGAAGCGGGACCTGGTTCCCGCGATCGAGCTCGCGATGAGCCGGTTCAGCGAGCTCGCGGCCCTAGAGCAGGAGGTCGCCGGGCTGACCGAGCGCCTCGAGACCCGCAAGGTCGTGGAACGGGCCAAGGGCATTCTCATGACCAAGCAGGGTCTGAGCGAGCCGGAGGCGTTCAGGTGGGTGCAGCGCACCGCCATGGACCGCCGCACGACGATGAAGGCCGTCGCAGAGGCCGTCATCGAGAACTTCGGCTGAGTTCGAGCCACACGGAGTCCGTCTGCGCGTCCGGGTTCTCGGGCCGCAGGCGGACTTCGACGCTGTGGTTGCCCTTCAGCGAGAGCTGGAGCTCGTGCCTGCCCCCGATCCCGCCGGGCATCGGCACGGTCGCGACGTGGCCGCTGTCGAGGTACACCTCGAAACCTGCTATCGGCGCAACCGATCGCGCGGTCGCGGCGTCCAGCGTCACCACCAGCGTCGCCTCGGTCGGGGTCACAGCGACGAACTCGGCGGTCATCACGGGCAGGACCGGCGCCGGTTCGTCGGGCATGTCCGGCAGCTTCTCCTCCGACTCGCCCGGCACCTCCAGGTAGCTCTCCAGCACCTGGGCCTGCGACGCGCCGGGCATCCGCAGCACGAACGGCGTCAGCGAGTCGGGGCCGGACCGGTCCAGCAACGACGCGGGCAGGTCGCCGGCGACGGTCAGCTCGTTGTCCTGCGCTCCCGACCAGCCGCTCACCACCGGCCGCAACGGCACCCGCTCCGAACCGAGCTGGGCGACCAAGCCGTTCACGTCGCCGCCGTCGCCCAATCGCACCGTGGCCCGCAATCGGGCTGATGCGGCTCCACGCAACGGAGCGCGCGCCACGCCAATGCCCGGCGCCTCCTCATCGGGTTCCAGCACGCGCAACGTCCCCGCTACCAGCGGTGTCTCGGTCACACCGGTCGGCGGCGGCAGAGACGCGCTCATGCCGACCATGTCGAGTTCCACCCGTCCGGGATAACTGGGCGGAGGTGTGAGTCCGATCAGCACGCTCGCCTCGCGCCACTGCGGCACGGCAGGTGAGGTCGCGATTTGCGTGCCGTCCTGCAACACGCGCACACCCGATCGTGTCAGCACCACTTCGAATCGATGCAGAACGCCCGCGCCGCGGGTGCCAGGTGAGACGGAGTCGTCCACCACCACTCGAATCGCATCAGCGGGAGGAATGGGCCCGACCCGGTCGGGAGTTCCCGGCACCAGATCCAGCACGAGCTTTCCGCGTGGCCCCGCGGCGTCCGTCACCACGGCCACCCGGCCGAGCTCGTCCGACTCGGTCAGCTGCAGCAGCGGCCGTGCGCGCAACACGGCCGTGTCGTTCCCGCACGGCATGTCGATCACGAGCCGGCCACTGGATCCGGAGCCGGGGTTCACACATCCGGGGCGCCCACTCAGGTGATACCGCCGGTTCAGGAACGTGTCGTCGAATTCGTCCATCCACCCGACGAAAGCTCTGCGCCACGTGTCGTCACCAGGGCGTTCCTCGGCCCGGGCCGGCAGCGAGCGCTGGCCGAACGCGTCCACGGCCCGCACGTCGGCACGTCCGGACCCGCTGATCTCGGGCGATGCCACAAGCCTGCCGAACACCTCGTACCCGGACGCGCCGTCCACTGGCACCCATTGGAGTCTGCCGTCACTGCTCCAGACGGAGGACGGCGGAAGAGGTGCCGCCGGTTGAGCCGGTAACTTGACGGAATCCGCCGCGTAACGTGTCAGTCGAACTACCTCTGAGCTGGGCTTCTTGGCAGCGTCATCGGTCTGGCGCAGTGCCAGGACCGCTGCGACGAGCACGGCGGCCATACCTACCGAAGCGATCACCCGATGACGCGGAGTCATACGTCCACGCTATGACAGGCGTCCAAAGAGTGAACGAAGGTTACGGTATGTAAGATCCCTTAAGGAAAACATAACGCCGCGTTGCGTTATGGTCACGAGCCCATTGGCGTTGATGACTGCGGTCACAGTCATCGCCTAGGTTCCGGCCATCCCTCAGGAGAGGGTCATGGAGCGGTGCGCGGAGAACTCGCGTCGCCGGGAGCAGGGATAGAGGAGGGACATCACGTGCGTAAGCACTCTGTGAAGTCCGCAGCGATTGTCGGCGCAGCGCTGCTTGTTCTTGCAGCCTGTGGCTCGAACAAGAATGAGTCGAGCGGCAACAACGGGGGCAGCTGCGACACGTCGAAGGGCACTCTGACCGTCGGTGTTGTCGCCCCGCTGTCCGGGAACCTGTCCGCTCTCGGCATCGGCATCAAGCAGTCCGCCGAGCTCGCGGTGGACGAGGCGAACAAGAAGTGCACGGTCAAGGGCTACAAGCTGACCGTGTCCGCTCAGGACGACGAGGCCAACCCCGCCAAGGGTGCCCAGGCCGCCACCAAGCTGTCGACCGACCCGAACGTCATCGGCGTCGTCGGCACGTTGAACTCGTCGGTTGCCCAGACGGTCCAGCCGATCCTGCGGGACAAGAAGATCCCCCAGGTGTCGCCTGCCAACACGAACCCGACGCTGACCAGGGGCAACGACTTCCTCACCGCCCCGAAGCGCCAGTTCGACAACTACTTCCGCGTCTGCACCACCGACGACCTGCAGGGCCCGTACGCGGCCAACTACCTCGTCGAGAAGGCCGGCAAGAAGAAGATCGCCATCATCACCGACGGCAAGACCTACGGTGAGGGCCTCGCCGCCGAGCTGTCGAAGCAGGTCGCCAAGAAGGGCGGCACGATCGTCGGCTCCGAGAAGGTCGGCGAGAAGGACACCGACTTCTCCGGTGTCATCTCCAAGATCAAGGCGCTGGCCCCGGAGGCCGTCTACTACGGCGGTGAGTACCCGGTCGCCGGCCCGCTGTCGAAGCAGATGGCGAGCGCGGGCCTGAACGTTCCGCTGATGGGCGGCGACGGCATCTTCGACGGCAAGTTCATCGAGCTCGGCGGCAAGGAAGGCGACCTCGCCACCTCCGTCGGTGCCCCGACCGAGTCCCTGGCCACCGCCAAGGCCTTCGTCGACGCGTACAAGGCGAAGTTCGGCAAGGAGGACTACGCCGCGTACGGTGCGTTCTCCTACGACGCCGCCAACGCGATCATCGGTGCGCTGGCCGCCACCCTCAACGGTGGTGACTGGGCCGAGGGCAAGCGAGAGGACATGCTGACCAACGTCGGCAAGTACAGCGGCTCCGGCGCCACGGGTGAGGTCAAGTTCGACCAGTACGGCGACAGCACGAACAAGGTGCTGACCGTCTACCAGGTCACCTCTGGCAAGTGGAAGGACGTTCAGACCGGCACGTTCTCCGGCTGACGACTACTGATAACTGATTGAAGCTACGGCGGGGGCGGGCGTTGTTTGCTCGCCCCCGCCGTCTACGGAGGTAGTCGTGTCAGTCCTGCTTCAACAGCTGGCCAACGGGGTCGTGCAGGGTGCGTTGATCGCCCTGATCGCCCTCGGGTACACGATGGTGTACGGCATCATCCAGCTGATCAACTTCGCCCATGGCGAGGTCTTCATGGTGTCCTCGTACGGAGGACTCGCCACGTTCACGCTTCTTCCTGACGACCTCAAGAAGTCGCCTGCCGTGGCCCTGCCGCTCATGTTCCTCGGCGGCATCGTCATCGCGGTCATCGTCGCGGTGATCATGGAACGGTTCGCCTACCGGCCGCTGCGCAACGCGCCCCGGCTCGCGCCGCTCATCACGGCGCTCGGCGTGTCCGTGTTCCTGCAGGAAGCCGTGCGCGTGTGGTACCCGAACGCCACGTCGAACCTGCCGTATCCGAAGGTCTTCCCCGAAGGCAGCCTGTCGCTCGGACCGATCAACGTCCCGTGGACCGGCGTCCTGCTCGTGGTGCTCTCGGTCGGTCTGTCGGTCATCCTGCAGACCTACATCAACCAGTCTCGGATGGGCCGGGCGATGCGCGCGACCGCGCAGGACCCGGACACCGCGAAGCTGATGGGTGTGAACCCGGACCGCGTGATCGTGCTGACGTTCATCATCGGTGCCGCGCTCGCCGGCGTGGCGGGCGTCATGTTCGGCGGGTACCTGAACAACATCAACATCGACATGGGCTTCCAGAACGGCATCTTCGCCTTCACGGCGGCCGTCCTGGGTGGCGTCGGCAGCATCCGCGGTGCGGTCATCGGCGCGTTCATCATCGGTCTGATCAAGACCCTGGCCGGTCAGTACATGCCGGGCGGCACCCAGTACGACTACGTGTGGATCTTCGTCGTACTGATCCTCGTGCTCGTCTTCCGCCCGCAGGGTCTGTTCGGTGAGCCGGAAAGGGTGCGCGCATGAGCACGAGCACTGTGTCCACTCCTTCTGTCTCCTCGTCCGCCGAGCAGCGCTCCACCCTCGCTCCGCTGGGCAAGCCGTTCGCGGCCGTCGGTGGCGTCCTGGGCATCGTCGCGGCTCTCCTGCCGTGGGTCACGTTCGCCCTCAAGGACGGCAACTGGCCGGACAAGTCGACGCTGCAGTTCTTCGACGCTCCGTTCTCCCTCACCGGCTTCCGCTGGCACGTCCTGTTGCTCGGTGTCTTCATCCTGGTCGCAGCCTTCGCGCCGGTCCCGTCCAAGGGCCGCGTCGTGCGGGCGCTCGGCTGGGGTCTTGCCGTCGTGTCGTTCATCAACGGCGCGTACATCACGGTCAAGGGCGGTGGCCTCGGTGCCATCACGGCTATCGACGGTGACTTCGCGTTCGGCAGCATCGTCGGCCTTGTCGGCGGTGTGCTGGCGATCCTCGCGGGCTACGGCATCGGCATCGCGCCGGTCGGCGTGTGGAAGACCAAGGTGTCCACGCCGGTCGCCTACCTGGTGCTGCTGGTGTCGTTCGCGGCGGTGCTGTACGCCGTCGCCGCGATGCTCACCACCGGTGGTGTCGGTTCCTCGAACCCCTATGCGGGCGCGATCTTCCTGTCGTTCCTCGGGTTCGCGGGTGGCGTCCTGGCCGCGCTGAGCGGTGTCGGGTACGTGCGCTGGATCTCGGCGCTGTCCGAACAGCACCGCGTCTTCAGCGTGATCGTGCTGCTGGTCTGCGCGCTGGCGCTGCCGTTCACCGACGCCGGCAACGAGTACTGGATGACGGTCGCGGCGAACATCGGCATCTACGCCGCCACCGCGATCGGCCTGAACATCGTCGTCGGTCTCGCGGGTCTGCTCGACCTCGGGTACGTGGCGTTCATGGGCATCGGTGCCGTGATGGCGGCGAACTTCTCCGGTGCCGCCGCCGCGAACTTCGGCATCACGCTGCCGTTCCCGGTCGCCGCGGTGGTGTCCGCCGTCGTGGCCGGCATCTTCGGCGCCATCGTCGGTTCGCCGACGCTGCGGGTCCGCGGTGACTACCTCGCGATCGTGACGCTCGCGTTCGGTGAGATCTTCACCCGTTCCGCGCAGAACAACATCGGTGGCCTGACCAACGGCTCCAACGCGATCCCCGGCATCCCGCCGCTGTCGCTGTTCGGCGCGGAGTTCAACAAGTCGTTCTCGATCGGCGCGGTGAAGCTGCCCGCCGGTGTCCTCTACTACGTCCTGATCGTGCTGCTCGTGGCCGCGGTCATGACGGTGTTCGCGAACCTCAAGTTCAGCCGCATCGGCCGGGCCTGGATCGCGATCCGCGAGGACGAGGACGCGGCCCGTGCGATGGGTATCCGCACCGGCAAGGTGAAGATCCTCGCGTTCCTCATCGGTGCCACGCTCGCGGGCCTCGCGGGTGCGGTGTTCGCGCACAAGAACGGCACGGTGTCCTACGAGTCGTTCAAGTTCCTCGAGTCGGTCACGCTCCTCGCGGCGGTCATCCTCGGCGGCATGGGCTCCATCCCGGGCGCCGTGCTCGGTGCGGCGCTGCTGTTCGTGCTGCCCGAGAAGCTGCGCGACTTCGAGGACTACCGCCTCATGATCTTCGGCCTCGCGCTGATCCTGATCATGCGGTTCCGGCCGGTCGGCCTGATCCCCGATGCGCACAGGCGCGCTGAGATGATCGAGCGCGCCGATGAGAACGCCGAAGAGGCGCACGTGGAGGCGAAGAAGGCATGAGCACGCCGGTTTTGGAAGCGCGTGACGTCTCGATGGTCTTCGGTGGCCTCAAGGCGTTGAAGGGCGTCACCCTGACGCTCGACGAAGGCAAGATCGTCGGCCTGATCGGCCCGAACGGCGCGGGGAAGACGACGTTCTTCAACTGCCTCACGGGCCTGTACACGCCGACGACGGGACAGGTGCTGCTCAAGGGCACGGAGCTGCCAGGCGACCCGGCGCACGTGACGGACGCGGGCGTCGCCCGCACGTTCCAGAACATCCGCCTGTTCCCCAGCATGACCGTGCTGGAGAACGTGATGGTCGGCCGTCACGTCCGGATGAAGCAGGGCCCGCTGGCCTCGCTGTTCCACGGCCCCGCCTACCAGCGCGGTGAGCGGGCTGCCCGCGAACGGTCGCGGGAGCTGCTCGCGTTCGTCGGCCTGAAGAACCTGGACGACGAGCTGTCGCGCAACCTCCCGTACGGCGACCAGCGCCGTCTGGAGATCGCGCGCGCGTTGGCGACGGATCCAGCGGTGCTGCTGCTGGACGAGCCCACCGCGGGTATGAACCCGCAGGAGACGGAAGCTACGCAGCAGCTGATCTTCCGCATCCGCGAGACGGGCGTGTCCGTCGTCGTCATCGAGCACGACATCAAGTTCATCTTCGGGCTGTGCGACTCGGTTTCCGTGCTCGTGCAGGGCGAGCTGCTCGTCGAAGGCAGCCCCGAAACCGTGCGGGCGGACCCGCGGGTCGTCGAGGCCTACCTCGGCAAGCCGCCGGAGGAAGTCCAGCACGAGGTCGAGGCCGCCGCTGCTTCTGCTGAGGAGGAGCAGGCATGACCGCGCTGCTCGAAGTCCGCAACCTCTCGGTCTCCTACGGTGCGATCGAGGCCGTCCGCGACATCTCGTTCACCGTCGAGGCCGGCCAGATCGTGTCGTTGATCGGCTCGAACGGTGCTGGCAAGACCACGACCCTGCGCACCATCTCGGGTCTGCTGCGCCCGACGTCCGGCGAGATCCTGTTCCAGGGCAAGCCGATCCACAACGACCCGGCGCACGCGATCCTCGGTGAGGGCATCGCCCACTGCCCGGAGGGCAGGCGGCTCTTCCCGCGGATGACCGTGGAGGAGAACCTCCAGCTCGGCGCCTACGTCCGCAAGGACGACGGCGTGCAGGCCGACATGGACCGGGTCTACGAGCTGTTCCCCGTCCTCGGCGAGCGGCGGCACAACAAGGCCGGGCTCTTCTCCGGTGGTGAACAGCAGATGCTCGCCATCGGCCGCGCCATGATGTCCAAGCCCCGCCTGCTGATGCTCGACGAGCCCTCGATGGGTCTCTCGCCGATCATGACGCAGCGGATCTTCGACACCATCAAGGAACTGCAGTCGCTCGGCACCACCATTCTCCTGGTGGAGCAGAACGCTCTCGCGGCTCTGGCGTTGTCGGACTACGGCTACGTGATCGACCTCGGCCGCACCACCCTGTCCGACACGGGTCACGCGCTGCTGGCTGACCAGCGCGTGCGTGACGCGTACCTGGGTGAGGCGCACTGAGGCACGTGATCGTGTGAGGCGGGGCGGAGGGTTTCCTCCGCCCCGCCTTTCGTTCACCCGCGGTCGAAGTCGGCGAGGACTCGCGGCAGGGCCAGCTTGGCCGCCTTGCCGTGGTTCACGTCCGCGCCGAGGTCGATCAGCGTGCTTCGGGCGTGGTGCTTCTTCAGGCGTTGGTCGCAGTAGGCGGAGGTTTCGAGCAGAGTGTCCTTGTCTCCGGCGGACGAGTAGATCGTCACCGGGACCTGCGGCCGCCAGTCGCAGTAGCCGTCCGCTTCACGCAACTTCGCCCGCAGCACGCCTGCCGGGTGCTTGACGCGGTTCAGGTAGGGCTCGGTCAGCAGTTCCCGCATGGTCGCGGGCAGGTGCTGGAAGATCTCCTCGTTGCGGTGGTCGCCGTCGAAGAGCGCTTCGACCGACGGATCGTTGAAGGCCTCGGCGGGGTTGTCGTAGAGGTGGTGGACGCGGTTCCACGCGACCGTCCAGTACGCCATGTACGCGACGCCGTTGGCGATCTCGTCGTTCATCGCCTTGGCGACCAGCACGCTCGGCTTCAAGGGGCCGCTGATCGGGGCGAGTCCGCCCAGCTTCAGGTGCGGGTCGGCGCCGCGCTGCAGGGCTCGGCCCAGTGCCATCGCCGCGTGGCCACCCTGCGAGTGGCCGGTGATCATGATCCGGGGGTCGGGGTGGAGGCCCGACATGGCGGCGTACTGCCTGGTCGCGCGTAAGGCGTCCACCGAGGCCGTCACCGTGGACGGGGCATCCGCGTACGGGTGGAAGCCGGGACCGGTGCCGAGACCCAGGTAGTCCGGGGCCGTGGTGAGGTAGCCGGCCGAGGCGAACAGCAGGGCCGCTGCTCTGTCGTTGCCGTCGGAGACCGAGGCGACCGAGCCGCGGTAGCCGGTGGTGCCGTGCAGCCAGGTCACCTGGCGCGGCGAGGAGTCGGTGTTGCGGGGCAGGGCGATCAGGGCGCTCGCCGTTGTCGGTTTTCCGGTCGGGTCGACGGTGCGGTACACGATGCGCTTCGTGTCCACACCGAATCGGACGCGGGTGGCGTCCAGGGCGTGGTCCCCCAGGTAGCTGACCAACTGGTTGGTGTCCATCGTGGACACGGGGACGACGTCGAGGAGTTCGCCGCGGCCGGTGCGGGCGGAGGCGGTGGCCGGGACGGATGCCGCGACCACCGCGCCGCACAGGACTGCTGCTGTCAGTCGAGTCGAGAAGGTCATGGCACCACGATGGCGGGATGATCTTGGGGAGTCAGTGGTGCTGACCGCAGTGTCGAGGTGGGGTTGACCGCAGTGTTCAGGCTCCCGGCGGCTTCGGGCGCAGGAGACACGTGAGGCGGGCGGTGCAGGTGCGCTTGCCCTCCTCGTCCGTCACGACGATCTCGTACGTCGTCGTGCTCCGGCCGAGGTGGATGGGGCGGGCGACGCCCGTGACGACGCCGTCGAGCGCCGCGCGGTGGTGGGTGCAGGACAGCTCCAGCCCGACCGCGATGGAGCCGAACTGTGCCGCGTGCATCGCGGACGCGAGGGAACCCAGCTGCTCGGCGAGCACGGCGTTCGCGCCGCCGTGCAGCAGGCCGAACGGCTGGCGGTTGCCCTTGACCGGCATGGTGCCCGTCATCTCCTGGACATCCCATTGGGTGATTTCGATGCCCATGCGGACGTGCAGCTGTTCGTCGGCGAAGTCCACCGGCAGGTCGGGGATCACACGTGCTCCAAGGGGTCAAGCGAAAGTGTCAGACCCCCACCCTAGACTCGGCCTCGTGACTCCCTCAGACGTGAAGCGGCTCCTGCTCATCGACGGTCACTCGATGGCCTACCGAGCGTTCTACGCCCTGCCCGCCGAGAACTTCCAGACGGCGACGGGCCAGGTCACGAACGCCGTGTACGGGTTCACGTCCATGCTGATCAACATCCTGCGGGACGAGAAGCCGACGCACGTCGCCGTGGCGTTCGACGTGTCGCGCAAGACCTTCCGCTCCGAGCAGTACCCGGAGTACAAGGCCGGTCGCTCCAAGACGCCGGACGAGTTCCGCAGCCAGGTCTCGCTGATCGGCGAGGTCCTCGACGCGCTCCAGATCTGCAAGATGGAGAAGGAGGGCTACGAGGCCGACGACATCATCGCCACGCTGACCACGCAGGCGGTGGAGCAGGGCTTCGAGGTCGAGATCGTCACCGGCGACCGGGACGCGTTCCAGCTGGTCAACGACAAGGTCACGGTGCTGTACCCGGTCAAGGGCGTGTCCGAGATGGGCCGGTTCACCCCGGCGTACGTCGAGGAGAAGCACGGCGTGCGGCCCGAGCAGTACGCGGACTACGCGGCGGTGCGCGGCGACTCGTCCGACAACCTGCCGAACACGCCGGGCGTGGGCCCGAAGACGATCATCAAGCTGCTCAACCAGTTCGGCGGGCTGAACGAGCTGGTCGACCGTATCGACGAGGTGCCGGGCAAGGTCGGCGAGGCGCTGCGCGGCAACCTGGCGAACATCATCATGAACCGCCAGCTCACGGAGCTGGTGAAGGACCTGGAGCTGCCGTACCAGGTGGACGGTCTCGCGGTGCGGCAGTGGGACCGCGACGCCGTGCACCGGCTGTTCGACGAGCTGGAGTTCCGCGTCCTGCGTGACCGTCTCTTCCAGACGCTCACGACCGCGGAGCCCGAGGCGGAGGAGGGCTTCGAGGTTTCCGGCGGGGCGATCCCGGCCGGCACGCTCGCCCAGTGGCTCGACAAGCACGCCCGCGCGAACCGCGTCGGCATCGCGTTGCGCGTCGCGGGCACCGACATCGAGGGCATCGCGCTGTCCGCGGCTTCGGGCGAGGGCGGCTACGTCGACGTCACGCAGCTGAACTCCGCCGACGAGAACGCGCTCGCCGCCTGGCTGGCGGACGAGAGCGTCGCCAAGGCAGGCCACGACCTGAAGCTGCCGTTGCGCCAGATCCGCGCCCGCGGCTGGAAGCTGCGCGGCCTGACCTCGGACACGGCCCTGGCCGCGTACCTGGTGCGTCCCGGCCAGCGTTCGTTCGCGCTCGACGACCTGGCGCTGCGCTACCTCAAGCGGGAGCTGCGCGCGGAGGAGTCGGGCGACGGCCAGCTGTCGCTGCTGGCCGACGAGTCGGAGGAGGCGCAGAAGGTCGCCACCGGCGCGATCCTGCGCGCGCGTGCCGTGGCCGAGCTCGCCGACCGGCTCGACACCGAGCTCGTGACCATCGGCGGCGCCGGCCTGCTGGCCGATCTCGAACTGCCGCTGATGAACGTGCTCGACGAGGTCGAGGCCGTCGGTATCGCGATCGACGTCGAGCACCTGTCGTCGCTGGAGGCGCACTTCGCGGCGGGCGTGAAGCAGGCGGCGCAGGACGCCTACTCGGTGATCGGCAAGGAGATCAACCTCGGCAGCCCGAAGCAGCTGCAGACGGTCCTCTTCGACGAGCTGAACATGCCGAAGACGAAGAAGACCAAGACGGGCTACACCACCGACGCCGACGCGCTGCAGAACCTGTTCGAGCAGACCGAGCACCCGTTCCTGCAGCACCTGTTGTCCCACCGGGACGTCACGCGCCTGAAGTCCACTGTGGACGGTCTGCTGAAGTCGGTCGCCGACGACGGCCGCATCCACACGACGTTCCACCAGACCATCGCCGCCACGGGCCGCCTGTCGTCGACCGACCCGAACCTGCAGAACATCCCTATCCGCACCGACGAGGGCCGCCGCATCCGCCAGGCCTTCGTCGTCGGCGACGGCTACGCGGAGCTGATGACCGCGGACTACAGCCAGATCGAGATGCGCATCATGGCCACGCTGTCCGGCGACGAGGGCCTGATCGCGGCGTTCAACAGCGGCGAGGACCTGCACACCTACGTGGCGTCGCAGGCGTTCTCGATCCCCACCTCCGAGGTGACGGGCGAGATGCGCCGCCGCATCAAGGCGATGTCCTACGGTCTCGCGTACGGCCTG
The DNA here is from genome assembly GCF_016907955.1 of Lentzea nigeriaca. Taxonomy (GTDB): domain Bacteria; phylum Actinomycetota; class Actinomycetes; order Mycobacteriales; family Pseudonocardiaceae; genus Lentzea; species Lentzea nigeriaca. The sequence goes on from NZ_JAFBCX010000012.1 coordinate 147,741, forward strand.
AGCGTGTTCGGTCTCTCGCAGCAGCTGCGCATCCCGACCGAAGAGGCCCGCGAGCAGATGGAGGCCTACTTCTCCCGCTTCGGCGGCGTGCGCGACTACCTCAACGAGATCGTCGAGAAGGCCCGCAAGGACGGCTACACCGAAACCGTCCTGGGCCGCCGCCGCTACCTGCCGGACCTGACGTCGGACAACCGCCAGCGCCGCGAGATGGCCGAACGCATGGCTCTCAACGCCCCGATCCAGGGCAGCGCCGCCGACATCATCAAGGTGGCCATGCTGGGCGTGTTCCGCGCGCTGGAGCAGTCGGGCCTGCGCTCGCGCATGCTCCTGCAGGTTCACGACGAACTGGTGCTGGAGGTCGCCGAAGGCGAGCGCGAGGCGGTGGAGGCCCTGGTCCGCGACCAGATGGGCAACGCCTACCAGCTCCGGGTGCCGTTGGAGGTCTCGGTGGGCGTGGGCCGCTCGTGGGACGACGCCGCGCATTAGTGCGGCATTGGCGAAATCGCCGTCGTGGAATGTCCCCCATTGGAACGTATAACGCACCCAGGGACTTGCCGCAAGACCCTGGGTCAGCAGCACAATTCGTGGCCTGACCAGGGGATTGAGGGGATTTCACATGCGGTTTCTGCTGTCCACGATCGGCTCGCGGGGAGAGGCGCAGCCGGTCACCGCACTGGCTGTGCAGCTGAAAGAGCTGGGTAACGACGTGCGGGTCGTCGCGCCGCCGGACTTCGAGGACCTGGTGACGGGCAACGGAATCGACTTCACGCCGGTCGGACCCGTCCTGCGCACCGTCACCGCCGTGAAGCTGAAGCCGGAGGACCTGGGCCGGCTGGCCGAGGAGTCGGTGCGGGAGCAGTTCCGGGTCGTGAGCGAGGCGGCGCAGGGGGCGGACGTCCTGGTGGCGGGCGGTGCGTTGCAGCACGCCACGCGTTCGGTGGCGGAAAGCGTCGACGCGCACTACGTGTACGCGAGCTTCTGTGCGAACACGTTGCCGTCGCCGCACCACGCCCCGCCCGCGATGTTGGGCCGCGTTCCGGTGAACGGAACACCGGAGGAAAACCTCGCGCAGTGGGAGCAGCACCGCCGGCTGTTCGCGAGCTCCCGCGACACTCTGAACGCCGAGCGCGCCAAGCTCGGCCTCGACCCGATCGACGACGTCCGCGACCACATCTTCGGCGACGACCCGTGGCTCGCCGCCGACCCGGTGCTCGGTCCGTGGCCGGGGCCTGGCGAGCTCGTGCAGACCGGTGCGTGGCTGACCGACGACCAACGCCCGCTCACGCCGGAGCTCGAAGCGTTCCTGGCCGACGGCGAACCGCCGGTCTACTTCGGCCTGGGCAGCATGCGCGGCGCTCAGGACACGGCGCACCACGCCATCGCGGCCGCCCGCGAACTGGGCAGGCGGGTGGTCCTGCAGCAGGGCTGGGCCGGTCTGCGGCTCGCCGACGACGCCCCGGACTGCATCGCGATCGGTGAGGTGAACCAGCAGGCGCTGTTCCGCCGCGTCGCCGCGATCGTGCACCACGGCGGCGCGGGTACCACCACGACGGCCGCGGCGGCGGGCAAGCCGCAGATCGTGCTGCCCCACATGTACGACCAGTACTACTGGGGCAGCCAGGTCGAGCGGCTGAACATCGGTCGTTCGGCGACCGCAATGACCACCGAGGTCCTCGCCGAAGCCCTTGAACTGAACGAGGAAGCCACCAAGGTGGGCACGCAGGTGCGCACGGACGGCGCGAGGGTCGCTGCGGAACGCCTGCAGTCTGCGCGGCACCGGGCGAGCTGATTCTCTGGACGCGGCGCTGCCTTGGTTGCGCATCGGTGGAAGGGTGAACCGGGCCAACTGAGACGTACGTGTTGTGGGTGTCCGCGCGTAAGGGGTGACCCGCACATGTCGTACCAGGTTGGGCTCGATCTCGGATCCGCAGGCACCAAGGTCGCCACCGAGTGGGGCGTCACGACCATCAACCGCCGTGGCCGGGACGCCCCGGCCGGGGAGATCGCGCGGGTCCTCGACGACCTCGCCGCCTGGCACGGGGAAGCGCCGAGCCGGGTGGCGATGACGCATTCGTTGAGCCGACCGCACGAGTACCTCGAACAGCTGCGGCAGGACCTGATCGAGGAGGGGCGTGCGGACGTGTTGTTCGTGCCGGCACCGCACGCCGCGGCGATCGCGTTCGACGCTGACGGGCGGATGCCCGAGCACAGCACGGTTGCCGTGTTCGACTTCGGGGCCACCGCCGCGGACATCACGTTGCTGCGCAAGCAAGGTGTGTTCCTGTTGGCCGGGCGGCCGGAGCGGGTCGACATCGGCGGGTTCGACCTCGACGACCTGGTCGTGGAGCACGTCGTCGCGAAGATCGGGATGCGCGGCCCCGAGCTCCTGCAGAGCTGTGTCGAGGCGAAGGAGCTGCTCGGGAGTTATCCCGAGGTGCGGATTCCGGTCATGTCGAACGAGGTGCGCGAGGTCAGGCTGAGCCGGTTGGAGTTCGAGGCGATCATCCGGCCGTCCGTCGAGCTGGCCGTCGCGGCCCTCGAACGTGTCGTCAGAAGCGCGGGGTTGTGCCAGCCGGACGTCATCCTGCTCGTGGGCGGATCGGCGCGGATTCCGTTGGTGGTCGAGGAGATCTCGGCACGGCTGTCGATCCCGGCGTTACGGGCTCCCGACGGCGCGGCCGCGACGGGGGCGTTTCTCGAGGCACGGCAGCTGGAACCCGAACCGGCCGGCGAACCGGAGGTGTGGTTGCCGGTGCCGCGCGAGGAAGCCGAGCCGAAGCGGCGGACTCCGACCACGCCGTTCATCGCCGCGGGACTGTTCGTGCTCGTCATCGGTGGTGGGTGGGCCGCGCACGACGCCATGAACCAGCAGAAGGTGGAGACGACGAGCGTGCAGCTGGCACCACCGGGAACCGCTGTGCTGCCGCACTTCTAGAGCGCGCGGATCTCCTTCAACGTGCGGTCGATTTCCTGTGGGGTGTTGAGGATTGCCGTGCCGACCCGTGCGTACGGGATGCGGTAGGCGGCCGTGGTGATCTGGATGTGCTTCTGTTCCAGCAAAGCCACGACTTGGTCGCCGGTCTTGCCGTTCACGTCGAAGCACACCATGCCCGCGGACATGGCGGGATCGCGCGGCGTGTGGATGACGACGCCGGGGATTTCCGCGAGGCCGTCCTTGAACCTCGTTGCCAGCTCCGCGATCCGGGCCGCCACGCGGGTGCGGCCGAGGCGTTGGTGGAACTGCACTGCCGCCTTCACCCCGTAGAAGTGCTCGAACGCGTGGAAGCCGCCGGGACCGAGCGCCGCCGTCTCGCTGCGGCTGGTCAGGCTCGGCAGCAGCGGCACGATCTGGTTGCCCACCTGGGGATTGACCCACACCATGCCGGTGCCGCGCGGCCCGAACAGCCATTTGTGCGTTCCCGCGACGAAAACGTCCGCACCCAGGCGTGCCGCGTCGTCGTCGACGGCCGCGAGTCCGTGCACGCCATCGACGACGAGGAGGCAGCGGTCTTCCTGTTTGCGGTCCTTGTTGGCTTCCGCGACGACCTGCGCGCACGCCCGCACCGGCATCTTCACGCCTGTGCTCGACTGGACCCACGTGATGCCGACGGCACGGGTCTGCGGCGTGATCGAGTTCCGTAGCCGGGTGGCGACCTCGTCCTCGGTGACGCGGGCCGAGTTCTCGTACAGCGTGCCGATCCTGACCTTCGCTCCTGCCCGCCTCGCCGCGAGCTGGGCTGCCTGCAGGTGCCACGCGTGGTCCTGGTCGTTGAGCAGCAACTCCTGGTCCTGCCGGAGTTTCAGGCCGCCGTAGACGATCGAGAGCCCGACCGTCGTGTTGGGGACGAGCGCGATGTCGTCCGCGGCGCCGCCGACGTACTGCCCGAGCGCGCCGGCGACCTCCTGCGCCTGCTCGGGCATCAGGTCGTGCGAGTTGGCGTCGAGTTTTCGCTTGAAGTCCTCGACCGCTGTCCGCACCTCGCGTGGGTTCGACGCCAGGTAGAACAGACCCAGGTTGGTCAGCGTGGGATCGAGCCGGAACTCGCGGCGCACTGCGCCCCAGTCGAGCGCCGGGGCGGCCGACGCTGCGGTCGGCGCGACGGCGAGAAGCCCGGTGCCCACGAGGAAGTCACGACGCTCCATGCCTCCCATGGAACCGCTCCTGCGCCCGGCTCGGCACCTTTTGGTCAGAAGCGAAGGGAACTCCGGTGTTGAGCGCCTTCGCGCCGATCGTGCACAGCTCGCCGAGCATGCCCACGCCGATGGACAGCTGCGTCGGGGCGTGCCCGCCGATGAGCAGGCCGAGTCCGAGGCTCGCGCCGAGCGACGTCACCCACACGAGCAACGTCCACGGGGTGTAGCGCTGCCACAGGTGCCCGTCGCGTTCGAACAGCTTGATCGTCATGCCCCGCAGCGCGCCGAACGCGAAGCCGACCGCGAGTGGGAGCACGTAGATCAGGTGGAACTCCTCCACCGCGCGGATGCCGAAGAACAACAGGAACGCGGGTGGTGCCAGCAGGTCCCTCGCGTTGAGCGGCTCACCCATGAACCGGCGCACGAGCACGTACAGCACACCGGCCGCTATCAGTGCATATGTCATATTCTCCCCCTTAGTAGCATGACCCTGCTACTTAAACTAGCAGGGTCATGCTACAAAAGGGAGGTGTCACCGCGAGTCGTCGATCCCGTCGCCCGTCGCCAAGCCGTCGCCGAGGCGGTGTTCCGCGTGGTCGTGCGGGACGGTGTCGAGCAGGCCTCGCTGCGCAATGTGGCGGTGGAGGCAGGCTTGGCCATCGGCTCCATCCGGCACTACTTCGACAGCCACGACGACATGATCATCTTCGCCGTCGAGGCCCTGATCCACTCGATCGACCAGCGCGTCATGGGCCACGTGCGGTCGCTCGCGGACCGCACGGACCTGCGTCGCCCCGCCGAGCGCGTGCTGGCGGAGGTCCTGCCGCTCGACGAACGACGGCGCGACGAAGCCGTGCTGTGGCTGGCCTTCGTGACCGCAGCCAGGACCCGTCCGTCATTGCGGCCGCACGCCGAGCGGCTCTACGACGGCCTGCGCCGGCTCTGCCACCGCGCGCTGACCGTGATGGCCGCGTCCGGCACCGTCGCGTCCGGACTCGACGTCGAGCTGGAGTCGGAGCGGCTGGCGTCGCTGCTGAACGGTCTCACCGTGGACGGCGTGCTGCACCCCGACCGGATGACTCCGGAGCTCACGGTGTCGTTGCTGCGCAGGCACCTCGACTCGCTGCGGTAGCTTCCACGATCCACACCGGCAGCTCGGGCAGCCCGTCGACACCGGCCACCGCGATGACGTCCCGCGCGAACCGGGTGACCTCCCAGCCCGCGTCGTCCAGTGCCGTCCGCAGTTCCGGCTCGCTCACGTCGAACGGGGTGCCCTCGACCGCGAGCGACGTCAGGTTCAGCAACGCGCCGTCCACGGCCGCCTTTCGCAACGCGGCCACCAGTCCCGGCCGCTGATCCGGTGGCAGGCAGTGGAACAACGCACTCGCCAGCACCGTGTCGAACTGACCGGTGAGCGCCGCGGCATCACCGACGATCCACTCGACGCCATCACCACGTGTGCGCGCCGTCTCGATCGCCGTCGGCGCGATGTCGACCGCGGTCACCCGGAATCCGCGCTCTGCCAGGAAAAGCGCGTTGTCACCCGTGCCGCACCCGGCGTCAAGTACGTGCCCGCGAAACCGCCCAGCACGCTCCCACGCCACGACGACCGGCTGCGGTGCACCGATGTCCCACGGCACGCCGTCGTGAGGCACCCCTTCGACCAGCTCGCCGCCCCGGTAGAACCCTTCGAAATCAACCATGCGGCGAGCTTCGCGAGCACGGCGTCAATCTGTCGGCCGTAAGCGAAAATGCGGCGGAATCTATCACCAACTAGCGTCAGCGTGGTGGAATCCATCGACCAAAGACTGGCTCACGCGCTGCAGATCGACGGCCGCGCACCGTTCGCGAAGATCGCCGACGTCCTGAAGATCTCCGAACACACCGCCGCGCGCCGCTACCAACGGCTCAAGGAACACGGCATCAGGGTGCGGGGCGCGCTCAACCGGTTCCGCCTCGGCCACCACGCCTGGACGCTCCGGCTCCGCTGCACCCCGGACGCCGGACCCGTCCTCGCCCGCGCGCTGGCGAAACGCGACGACACCTTCTGGGTGCACCTGATGTCCGGCGGCACCGAGATCTCCTGCCTGCAACAGGTGCGGAGCCCGGACGAACTGCTGCTCGACCGCCTCCCCAGGCGTCTGGTGGACGTGAGCGCGCACAACATCCTCCGCGGCTTCGTCTCGCCCGGCACGTGGCGCGGCCTTGCCTGCCTCACCGACGAGGAAATCGTTGCCCTGCAACCGGAACTCGAACCGGAACCGCCGGCCGAACTCACGCCTCTCGACGAGGCACTGCTGAAAATCCTGGAAACCGACGGCCGCGCGGGATATGCGGAACTGGCCGCGAAAGCCGGAACGTCCGAGTCGACCGCCCGCCGCCGCGTCGAACACCTCAGGACAACGGGAGTTCTGGAGCTGCAGCTGGACGCGGACCCGGCGCGGTTCGGGTTTCACACCCAGGCCAGGCTGTGGATGCGCGTGGAACCCCGGCATCTGGCCGAGGTCGGCGCGGCCCTCGCCACGCACCCCGAGGTGTACTTCGCGGCCGTCACCACGGGACCGGCGAACCTGGTCGCCAGCGTCACCTGTCGCAGCAGCGGTGATCTCTACCGGTTCCTGACCGAAGGCGTCGGAAGTCTGGAAGGTGTGCGGGAATCGGAGTCCGCACCGGTGATGCGCACACTGAAGCGTGTCGCAACGAGCGCGGATGAGGCATTCTCGTAGGCACTTGGGGGATCTGGGGGATGGGGGTGTGAGCGTGCGAGCGCTCGTGCTTGGGCCGGTCGAGGTGTGGGTCGGCGACAGACAGGTGGGTCTCGGTGGGCCGAAGCCGAGAACGTTGCTCGCCGCGTTGCTGCTGCAACCGCGGCAGGTGGTATCGGTGGAGCGGTTGATCGATCTCATCTGGGACGAGTCACCGCCGCAGACAGCGGGTGCGCTGGTCCACACGTACGTGTCCTCGTTGCGCCGCGCGGTGGGCAAGGCGCTCGTCACCAGGGCGCCGGGATATCTGCTGGACGTCGACAGCGACGTGGAGCAGTTCAACAAACATCTGACCACGGCTCGGCAGGCGGAACGCGCCGAAGATCCGGCCACCGCGATCACGCACTACCAGCACGGGCTCGCGTTGTGGCGCGGTCCGGCGCTGCACGGCGTCGACGCGCAGTTCGCCCGCGGGCACGCGTTGGGACTCGAGGAGTCCAGGCTGAGCGCCGAGGAGGGGCTCGGCCGCTGCGAGCTCGCGCAGAACCGGGTCGAGGACGCCATCACGCGGCTGTCGGCGTTGGCCAACGCCCACCCGGCCCGTGAGGACACGCGTGAGCTGCTCATGCGGGCGTTCCACCGCGCCGGCCGGCAGGCGGACGCGCTCAACGTCTACCGCGACGCCCGCGAGTACCTGCTCGACGAGCTGGGCATCGAACCGGGCGAGAAGCTGCGGGAGCTGCAGACGGCGATTCTCAACGGCACGCTGGAGGCCACCCCGCGCAGGACGCTGGTGGTGGCGCCGGCACCGCCGGTCGTGACGACGCAGCAGGTCGTCCCGCACCACCTGCCGCCCGACATCAGCGACTTCATCGGCCGCGAGGAGGCGCTGAAGCAGGTTCTGAGCCTCGCCGAGGGGCACGACGACCGCACCGCGACGCCGACCGTGGTCGTCTCGGGCTTCGGTGGCGCCGGCAAGTCGGCGTTGGCCGTGCACGCCGCCCACCTGCTGCGGAAGTCGTACCCGGACGGGCAGCTGTTCGCGGATCTGCGCGGCGCCGGACGGGATCTGGAGCCGCAGGAGGTGATCGGGCGGTTTCTCGACCTACTCGGCATTCCCGGCCAGGACCAGCCTGCCGCACCGGACGAGCGCGTCGAGCTGTACCGGCGCACGGTGTCCGATCGGCGGCTGGTGATCGTGCTCGACAACGCTCGCAGCGAGGCCCAGGTCCGGCCGCTGCTGCCGGGCAACGCGAACTGCTTCGTGATCATCACCAGCCGCAGCAGGCTCACCGGACTGGAGGGTGCCGAGCCGATCGAGCTGGGGTTCTTCGACTCCGCGGTCAGCGAGGAGATGCTCAGCCGGGTCGTCGGTGCCGACCGGATCGGCTCGGAACCCGAAGCGGCACAACGGATCGCGGAGCTGTGCGGCGGTGTGCCGCTCGCGCTCAGGGCGGCGGGGGCGAAGCTGCTGGCGCGGCCGCACTGGCCGTTGAGGACGCTCGCCAAGCGGCTGTCGGACGAGCGAAGACGCCTGGACGAGCTGGAGACGGGCGACCTCGCGATCCGGTCGTCGTTGAAGCTCAACTACTCCGAGCTCGACGCGCAACCCCGCAAGGCTTTTCACCTGCTGGCGTTGCTCGACCTGCCGGACTTCGGCGCCTGGATCGCGGCGCCGTTGCTGGACATCTCGCCGTACGACGCGGAAGACGTCGTCGAGCACCTCGTGGACCTGCGGCTGGTGGATGTCGCGGGCGTCGACCAGATCGGCAGGGTGCGCTACCGGTTCCACGATCTGGTGCAGCTCTTCGGTGCCGAGCAGGCCGCGGACGAACCTGGGGAGGAAGTCACCGAGGCCGTCACCCGCACTCTCTCGACGTGGCTTGCGTTGGTGGAAACCGGTGTGAAGAAACTGCCTCGCGTGACGCTGGGACTGAGGCCTCGGTTGCACACCGAGATCGAGGTGGACCCGAGGCTGCGGGACGACGTCGAGGAAGATCCGACCGGGTGGCTGCACTCCGAGACGGGCGCGGTGGTGCGAGCCGTCGAACGCGCCCACGACCTCGGTGTCGACGAGCTGACCACGACCGTCATCACGTCCCTGCTGTCGTCGCCTTTCGCGGCACGCAACGAGTTCGCCAACTGGCAGCGCACCCACGAGGTCGCGCTGCGGTCGGCCAGGGAACGCGGCAACCGGCGTGCCGAGGCGGTGTTGCTGGCCGGGCTCGGGCAGCTGCGGTACGAGCAGGACGACTTCGCGGCGGCGCTGACGAACTTCCAGCAGGCGGCGGAGATCGCGGCCGGGATCGACGAGGCCGAGACGCTGGCCGTCGCGTACGTCGGCATGGGCACGGTGTACCGCGACCTGGCCGAGTTCGAACGGGCGCGGGAGCTGCTCGACAAGGCGATCGCGTTGGGGGACAACGGGGTTGTGGCCGCGGCGAGCTACGGCGCCGGCGCGATCCACCGCGACCACGGCGATCTGGCCGAGGCGACGCGGGCGTTCGAACGCTGCGTGGAGCTCTACCGCGAGCAGGACGACCAGCGCGGTGAAGGGCTGGCGTTGCGCGGGCTCAGCCTGTGCCATCGGGCCGCGGGAACGGTCGGCGAGGCTGTCGCACTGAGTCGGGACGCGGAGCAGATCCTGCGTGAGGCCGGGGACGAGCTCGGCGCCACGTATGCAGGTCAGTCGCTCGCGAAAGCGTTGCTGCGGGCGGGAGAACTCGACGGCGTCGACGACCTCCTGGCCGAGTGCCTGGAGGTCTGCACGCGTCAGCGCGACCGGTTCGGCATCGCGTTGATGACCAGGACGCTGGGCGAGGTCGCGCTGGCGCAGCGGCGCGACGACGACGCCGCGGTGCTGCTCGAGGACGCGTTGAAGCAGTGGGCCGCGCTGGGATTGCCGATCTGGCAGGCCCGCACGATGCGCGATCTCGCCGCCGCCACCGGTGACGACGAGATGTGGTCGCAGGCCAAGGACTTGTTCGCGCAGCTCGGTGCACGTGAGGCAGGAGAACTGGAAGGGCTGGGCGCGGAAGCTTGGCGCTCAGCCCTCTGATCAGGTGTCACGACAGGAGCGGATCTTGTACTGACAAGCACACTTGTCAGTACAAGTTCACGAGCGCGCCGTCACCTGCACGTCGCGCGCGGTCAGTTCGGCTCCGCAGTCCGTGCACTCGACCTTCGCGCGCACGCCGCCGCCGCAGTCGCGGTGGTGCAGGTGGAACGACTCCTCTTCTTCGGGAGCCATCCACTTCTCGCCCCACGTGCGCAGCGCCATCAGCACCGGGTAGAGGTCACGGCCCTTCTCGGTGAGGCGGTACTCGTGCCGTGTGCGGCCGTCTTCGTGATAGGGCACGCGCTTGAGCACGCCCTCCTGCAGCAGCACGTTGAGGCGGTCTGTCAGCACGCTGCGCGAGATCTCCATCGTCGCCTGGAAGTCCTCGAAGCGGCGGGTTCCCAGGAAGATCTGGCGGAGCAGCAACAACGTCCAGCGCTCGCCCAGCAACGCCGCGGGACGGCCCAGGGCGCAGGGCATGCTGGCGTAACTCGCGTACGGCATGGTTCTCAGAATACTCCTTGAGTTCGGAATCCAGACTCAGCTACAGTTCGGATTCCGAACTCAGGGGGTCGATCCTCATGCGCGTCACCGAGCTCAACCGCGACACCGCGCCGGAAGCTGTCGACGCGGTGTTCGCGGGGCTGTCCGCGCGAAGCCGCTACCTGCGGTTTCACAGTCCGACGCCGCGGCTGACCGCGTCCGCCCGGCGGGTGCTCGTCGACGTGGACGGCGAGCGGCACGCGGCCGTCTGCGCCCGGATCGGCGGCGACCCCGTCGGCATCGCCAGGGTCATCAAAACCGGCGAGTGCGGGGCGGAGATCGCGGTCGCCGTCGTCGACCTGTGGCAACGCCGCGGCATCGGCAGGCGGCTGCTGGAGGAACTGACCTCGATCGCGGCCAGGATGGGTGTCGCCGAACTCCACGGCGACGTGCTCCCCGACAACGAGGGGATGCTCGCGCTGGTACGCAAGGTGCTGCCCGGTGTGCGGCTGACCAGGGAAGTCGACACGATCCAGCTGAGCTATCCGCTCGCCTGGGTGACCGCCGAGATCACCGACGCGGACCTTATAGACAGCTTGCAGGAGATTTAGAGGTCGTGCTCCGACGATGACCGCGTGACCATCGCACGTGCCGCCGGCCGTCTGATCAGCCGTTCCGAGATCGTGGAGCGGGCCTGTTCGTGGTTGCGCGACTCGGTTCCGTACAGCCAGACCAAGTTCCACCAGAACGAGCACGGCATCTACCGCGCCGACTGCTCGGGGTTCGTGTCGATGGCGTGGGGCCTGCCGGGCAAACCGGAGCAACGGCACGGCGGGCTGGACACCCGCGGCCTGGTCCTCATGAGCGGCCTGATCCGGCCGGAGGAGCTGAAGGCGGGCGACGTGGTCATCCGCGCCGACGGCACCAACCGGACCAGGCACGTCGTCATCTTCGCGGCGTGGGCGGAGGAACCCGGCCACTACTGGGCGTACGAACAGGCGGGTGGTCAACGCACCCGCCTGCGCTCAGTCGTCTACCCGTACGAGACCGGGGCCGAGCTGTACACGCCTCGCCGCTACGTCAGCGTGCTCGAACCGTGAACGAGTGGTCGCCGGTCTTGCCGTTCTCCGACCAGATCACGCCTTGTCGTCCGCCAGCTCGGACCACGCGGCCGGGGACGGCTGTACCTGCCCTGCCGACCCTCGTGCCCGGAGACCACGAGCTTGTGCGGTGAGCGACGAGGAGGACCTGACGTGGCTCGCTGGGCAACCGGTGACGGTGGCGTCGGCCGCGCAGGAAGGCGACGCCGCCCGCGCGGGCGAGATCGCGGCGGCCGCACGGGCGGAGTTCGCTGCCCGCGGGTTCTGCCGGCCTTTCACGGTTGACCGGCTGGAAGCCGCCCACAGGCCTTGACCGGCCTGCTCACCGCAGGTCGAAGATCATCACCCGACCGGGCGCCGGGGTCGAACTAGGGCCGTTCGACTGGACCAAAACTTCACATCGCCTTGCTACGGTGACCGGCATGAGATCGTGGGGGATGTTGGCGGTCGCCGCGGCGGCCATCACGTTCGGCTCGACGCTGGCCATGCCGGACGTCGCGGTCGCCGCTGCCGAGGGCGGGGTGAGCTGCGGGACGTACGCGGCGAACTCCAAGATCACCCGGAGCGAGATCCTGGCGCGCTCGCGCACGTGGATCAGCGCCCGCGTGCCCTACAGCCAGAGCGACTGCTTCGGCAACAAGTACGGCGCCTACCGGACCGACTGCTCCGGCTTCATCTCGATGGCCTGGGGACTGCGCATCTCCTACACGACCCACATCCTCGAGCAGGTCGCGCACCGCATCGACTGGGAGGACCTCCGTCCCGGCGACGCGCTGAACGACCGCGAGAGCCACGTCGCGCTGTTCGTCGGCTGGGCCGACGCGGCCAAGACCCGGCCGATCGTGCGCGAGCAGGCGGGCCCGGACGGCAGCAGGCCGGTCCAGCGGGTCTGGAGCGCCGGCACCGCGCGCCAGTACGTGCCGTTGCGCTACAACGGCCTCGTAGAGTCCGGCGGCAGCGAGACCACCAGCGAGACGCCGGTGACGGACAAGCCGGTCGTCAACTCCGGCCCGCAGATCTCCAACACCGGTCAGCAGCAGCTGGAGATCTACGCGCGCACCGCGGACGGCACGATCATCACGAACTTCCACAAGACGAGCCGCTGGAACGGCTGGCAGCAGCTCGGCCCTGAGCTCTTCGCGGGCGACCCGGTCGCGCTGATGAACCCCCAGACGAAGATCGTCGAGGTGTTCGCCCGCGGCACCGACGACAAGATCTACCGCCGCGTCGACGGCAAGTGGGTCGCGCTCGGCGACACGGCCGTGGCCGGCGACCCGGTGCTGCAGTGGAACGACAGGACCAAGGCTGTCGAGGTCCTCGCGCGCGGCGCCGACGGCGTGCTGCTGCGCTTCACGGACAAGTGGAACCCGCTGGGCGACCGCAAGCTCCAGGGCAACCCGGCCGTGGCCGACAAGGACGTCTACGCCCGTTCCGCCGACGACAAGCTCGTCAAGTGGGACGGCGAGAAGTGGCAGGACCAGGGCGACACGAAGGTCGTGAGCGACCCGAGCGTCGCGGTCGACCAGGTCTTCGTGCGCACCGCGTCCGGCAGCGTCGAGCAGTACGCGGCGGGCGTCTGGAAGTCGCTGGGCGGCAAGGGCACCGGCGCGCCGTCGGCGGTGTTCAACACGACCACCGGCTCGATCGACGTCGTGCAGCTCGGTGAGGGCGGCATCGTCGAGCACTCCCGCGCCACCGCCAACGGCTTCACCACGTGGGCCAAGCTCGGCAACACCAAGGTGACCGAGGCGAACGCGATGTACCACGCGCAGACCAAGACCATCGAGGTCTTCGCCCGCACCGACGACGGCAAGCTGGTTCGCCGCTTCTACAAGGAGAAGGCGGGCTGGAGCCAGTGGGCTCTGCTCAGCGACCGCGCGATCAGTTGACCTGACGACGACAGGGCCGCGACTCGAACCCGAGTCGCGGCCCTTCTCGTTCCGCAGTCAGCACTGGATCAGCAGCTGTCCGATGGCCGCCTCGCCCTTGCCCCGGTCGTTGGCGACCAGGGACTCGGTCAGCGACTTGGCAGCTTCCCTGCACTTCTGCGCGCTCACCGCATCGTTCTCCGCCTTCTTCTGCGCCGCTTCGGCCTGCTTCTGCAGGTCGGCGGCACGCGTGGCGTCTTCCTTGCTCTCCTTGACCTTCCGGTTGAGGTCCGCGATCTCGCGGTCCTTGCCCTCGACCTGCTTGGACAGATCGGCGGTGCGGTCGGTCTCCTGGGCGAAGAGCACTCCGAGGGCGCCGGTGGCGCCGAACAGCAGGACGAGAAGAACCGTCAGCACGATGACGCCGGTCTTCCTCGGCTTCGGTGCGACCGGAGCCTCCGCGACGGGCTGCTGCTGCGGCGGCACGAATGCGGGAGGCGTGTACACCTCGAACTCCGGCCCGGCCGGCGTGATCCCCGGCTGCACCGTGCTGTCCGCAGGCTGCTGCGGATCGGAAACAGGATGGGTCATGACTTCCCCCCAAGAATCGGCCCCCTTGCGGCTATCATCGCCGTGCCGTCAAAGCCGTTACGTGAGCTGCCTCACCGCGTCGACGACCCGGTCGAAGAACCGGTCCACGTCCAGCTCTACCGCGACCCGCGCGTTCGGCTCCCGCCCCAGCCGCCCGTGCAGGTCGACGACGGTCGCGCCCCGCGTGAGCGCCCCGGCGGTCTCGATGCCCACGAACGCCTCGACGCACGTCACCAGCGTCGGATCGATCACCCGCGCGACCGCCACCGGGTCGTGCAACGGCGGTGCCGCGAACCCGAACACCTCGCGGTAGGTCGCGGCGAAGAACGTCATCAGGTCGCCGCAGATCCGTCCGAGTGGCCCCAAAGCGTTCAACCGCGCCACAACCGCGGGCGTGACCAACGCCTGGTGCGTCACGTTCAACCCGATCATGGTGACCGGCACGCCGCTGGAGAAGACGATCTCCGCGGCCTCGGGGTCGACGTAGATGTTGAACTCCGCGTATGGCGTCGTGTTGCCGCGCTCGGTCGACCCGCCCATGAGCACGATCTCGCGCACCGCGGCCGTTCCGTAGCGCTGCAAGTACAGGGCCACGTTCGTCAACGCACCTGTCGCGACCAAAGTCGCCGGCATCGCCGCGCTCATCACGTCGATCGCGTGGTCCTCGACCACACCAACGGAAACCGAGCCGAACGCCGGTCCGTCCATTCCGGACTCACCGTGGATGTCCTCCGCCACGTACAACGGCCGCACCAGCGGTCGTGCGCAGCCGCGTGCGATCGGCACCGAAATTCCGGCGGCCGAGCAGATCCGCTGGGCGTTCAGAGTGACCTTGTCCAGCGTCTGGTTGCCGGCGACGGTCGTGATCGCACGCAGGTCGATCTCGGGCGCTCCGGCCGCGAGCAGGATCGCGATCGCGTCGTCGTGGCCGGGATCGCAGTCGAGCACTACGGGGATGGGCATGAGGCCATCATCCGTGTTCATGTGCATGAAACAACCGAAAACGTTTACGCCGACTCTTGACGAGGTCAGGGCCGGTGCGGCTAGCGTGTGGAAACCGCTTACCGGGGAGGTTCGCATGGTCCGCAGGCGCTACGCCGTCGTCGGCACCGGAGCACGGGCCGAGCGGCACGTCCACGCCATCGCGGTCGAGCACGCGGACACCTGTCAGCTCGTCGCGTTCGCCGACGTGAACCACACCCGGATGGGCGTCCACAACGACCGGCTCGTGGCACAGGGGGTCGAGCCGGTTCCCACGTACGACGCGGGCGACTTCCTCACGATGCTTGACGAACAGCGGGTCGACGTGGTCGTCGTGACGACGGTCGACCGGCACCACGTCACGTACGTCGTGGAGGCACTGGACGCCGGCCGCGACGTCGTGACGGAGAAGCCGATGACGACGGACGTCCCGTCGGCACGCAAGATCCTCGATGCGGTGCAGCGCAACGACGGCGACGTCACCGTCACGTTCAACTACCGCTACAACCCCATCCACGAGAAGGTCCGCGAGCTGCTCGCGGACGGCGCCGTCGGCGAGATCGGGTCCGTGCACTTCGAGTGGTTGCTCGACACCCGGCACGGCGCCGACTACTTCCGCCGCTGGCACCGCGACAAGGCCAACTCCGGCGGGCTCATGGTGCACAAGGCGACGCACCACTTCGACCTGCTCAACTGGTGGGTCGGCAGCGTTCCCGAGACGGTTTACGCGCATGGCCGGTTGTTCTTCTACGGCGACGAGAACGGCAAACGCCACGGCTACTCCGCAGACGACCGGTTCACGATGAAACTGGAGCAGAACGACTGGCTCAGGAAGCTCTACCGCGACGCGCAGCACGAGGACGGTTACCGCCGCGACCAGAACCCGTTCGACCCCGGTGTGTCCATTGAGGACGACATGTCGGTGATCGTCCGCTACGTCGGCGGTGTGAACCTGACCTACCACCTCACGGCCTATTCGCCGTGGGAGGGCTATCGGCTGATGGTCAACGGCAGCAAGGGAAGGCTCGAACTGGAGGTCGTCGAGAACTCCTGGGTGTCGAGCCAGAACCCGGCGGTGCACGGCGTCAACGCCAACCCGGAGGAG
Source organism: Lentzea nigeriaca (assembly GCF_016907955.1). Taxonomy (GTDB): domain Bacteria; phylum Actinomycetota; class Actinomycetes; order Mycobacteriales; family Pseudonocardiaceae; genus Lentzea; species Lentzea nigeriaca. The sequence goes on from NZ_JAFBCX010000012.1 coordinate 163,766, forward strand.
GGATGGGCGAAGCTCTCCGTGCAACGGCTGTTCGAGCAACGGGAGGAGATCCCGCTGGAGTACGACCGGGACGGTCACGGTGGCGCCGACCAACGCATGGTCGACGCACTGTACGGCCCACCTGGACAGGACGACCCGTTGGGACGCAAGGCAACGCACTACGACGGCACGCTCTCGCTGCTGACCGGTTTCGCCGCCAACCGCAGCTTCGAGACCGGGGAACCGGTCCGCGTCGTCGACGTCATCGATCTGCGATGAGAGGAAACCTGTGAAAGCGCACAAGGTTGTGGGCTTGGTGCTGGGCGCGGTGTTCCTCGCGTCCGGTTGCGGCGGCGGATCGGCGAGCGGCGGTCAGACCGAGATCCGGTTCATCTGGTGGGGCAACGACAATCGCGCCAAGGTGACCAACGAGGCGGTGCGGCTGTTCGAGAGCCGCAACACGGACATCAAGGTCTCGACGTCGTTCCAGAACTTCCAGAACTACTTCGAGAAGCTCTCCACCGAGATCGCCGGCGGCAACGCCCCGGACGTCATCCAGATGGACTACCGCTACCTCAACGAGTACGCGGGCCGCAACGTGCTGCTCGACCTCACCCCGTACGTGGGCAAGGAAATCCGCACGGCCGACTGGGACCAGGGGTTCATCGGCAGCGGCAAGCTCAGGGGCAAGCAGGTCGCCATGCCGTTGGCGCAGAACTCCACCACCATCGTCTACGACCCGAAGCTGTTCGAGGCGGCCGGGGTCAAGGCGCCGGAGATCGGCTGGACCTGGGCCGACTACAAGGAGACCGCCGCGAGGATCCAGGCCGGCACCGGGGGGAAGATCGCGGGCTCCACGGACTTCGGCGGCACCGAGGACGTCTTCGAGACCTGGCTCCGGCAGCGTGGCAAGACCCTCTACACCGACGACGGCAAGCCCGGTTACACCAGGGACGACCTGAAGGCGTTCTGGCAGCTGTCCAAGGACTTCCGCGACGCGAAGGCGACCACGCCCGCGGAACTGGTGACCACGTTGAACGCCGGCGCCGAGCAGACCCCGATGGGCAAGAAGCTCTCGGCGTCCGAACACAGCTACGACAGCCTCTACGGCGGCTACAACACGGTCCGCCCGGACGAGCTCAAGCTCGGCCCGTATCCCAGCGACAGCAAGGTCCTCGGCTCCTACCGTAAACCGTCGCAGCTGATCAGCGCCTCCGCCCGCACCAAGAACAAGGAGGCGGCGGTCAAGCTGATCGACTTCCTGCTCAACGACCCGGACGCGGGCAAGATCCTCGGTGCGAACCGCGGGTTGCCGGCGAACCTGAAGATCCGCGAGGCAGTGGCGCAGAACCTCAGCGGTGCCGACAAAGTCGTCTTCGAGTACCAGAAGTCGGTCGACGCGAAGCTCGGCGACGCACCCGCCGCACCGCCCAAAGGTGACGGCGCGATCTACAAGCTGATGCAGCGCAAGCACGAGGAGATCGTCTTCGGCAGGAAGACGATCGACCAGGCGGTGGAGGAGTTCTGGCGTGACGCTGAAGAAGCGTTGAAGTAGTGGTGCTCGCCGAGCGGGTGCATCCCGCACCGGTGAAGCCGGTCGCCGAGGGCGCGCCCCCTCGGCGGCCGAGGAACGTCGCGTACTTGTTCCTCGGTCCGTGGCTGCTCGGGGCGATCGGCCTGACGGTCGCGCCCATGGTCGTGTCGCTGTACCTGTCGTTCACCGACTACGACCTGTTCAACTCCCCGCGGTGGATCGGGCTCGACAACTACCTGAAGCTCTTCGGTGACGACCCGCGCTACCTGCAGTCGGTCGGCGTGACCCTGCGGTACGTCGCGTGGTCGGTGCCGATGAAGCTCGTGCTGGCGCTGGCCGTCGCTTTGCTGCTGAACTCGTTGCGCGGCAAGGGGCAGGCGTTCTTCCGTTCGGCCTTCTACGCGCCATCGTTGCTCGGTGCCTCGGTCGGGCTGGCGCTGGCGTGGCGGGCGATCTTCGACACCTGGGTCGACACGCCGGACCACGCGTTGATCACCATCGTGCTGTTGTCCGCGTGGCAGTTCGGTGCGCCGATGGTCATCTTCCTGGCTGGGCTGCAACAGATTCCGCGCGACCTCTTCGACGCGGCGGCCGTCGACGGCGCCGGCTGGTGGCGGCGGTTGTGGTCGATCACGCTGCCGATGCTCTCGCCGGTGCTGTTCTTCAACCTCGTGCTGGAGACGATCCACGCGTTCCAGGCGTTCACGCAGGCGTTCGTGGTGAGCGGGGGCCGCGGCGGGCCCGCCGACTCGACGTTGTTCTACACGCTCTACCTGTACGAGCGTGGCTTCACGGAGTTCCGCATGGGTTACGCGTCGGCGATGGCGTGGGTGCTGCTGGTCGCGATCGCGCTGATCACCGCGGTGCTGTTCCGCACTTCGAGGTACTGGGTGTTCTACGGAGACGAGCGATGAAGCGGACTGCCGTCTTCGTGCTGTGCGTGGCGGGACTGGGTTTGGTGCTGTACCCGATCATGTGGTTGGTCTCGGCGTCGCTCACCCCGGTCGAGGACCTCGTCGCGAACCTGCGGTCGTTGTTCCCCGGCAGGATCACGGCCGACGGGTACGCGGGCGCGCTGGAGGGTGCGGGCGGCGAGTCGTTCTGGACGTTCCTCGGCAACTCCACGATCGTCGCGTCAGGCGCGGTGATCGGCAACGTCGTGTCGTGCTCACTGGCGGCGTACGCGTTCGCACGGCTGCGTTTTCGGCTCAGCGGGCCGCTGTTCGCGTTCGCGCTGGTCACGATCATGCTGCCCGCGCACGTCACGCTGATCCCGCAGTACGTGGTGTTCCAGCAGCTGGAGATGATCGACACGTTCGTGCCGCTGATCCTGCCGAAGCTGCTGGCGACCGACGCGTTCTTCGTGTTCCTGATGGTCCAGTTCATGCGCGGGATTCCGCACGAGCTGGACGAGGCAGCCAAGATCGACGGCTGCGGGCCGATCCGCACCTACCGGTACGTGGTGCTGCCGCTGTCGCGCCCGGCCATGGTCACAACGGCGATCTTCACGTTCATCTGGACGTGGAACGACTTCTTCTCGCAGCTGATCTACCTGTCGTCGACGGAGAACTACACGATCCCGATGGGGTTGCGGTTGTTCATCGACCAGACGTCGTCGTCCTCGTACGGGCCGATGTTCGCGATGTCGGTGCTGTCGCTGGTGCCGATCGGGCTGTTCTTCCTGGCGTTCCAGCGGTTCCTGGTCGCCGGTGTCGCGACGACGGGGCTGAAGGGATGACCCGCGAACGGCTGGAGACGCTCGCCGACGCCCTGCTGGTCGGGGTGTTCGTCTTCGTCGCCTCGCTTCCGGTCGTGACGGCGCACGCCGCATTCGGCGCAGGGTGTGCCGTACTGCGAGGCGGACTTCCGGTGCGGCGGTTCTGGACGACGCTGCGGGTCCGCTGGGTGCCCGGCGTGGTGTTCGGCGTGCTGGGGACGGTGCTCGTGGTGGACGTGATCCTCGTGGTCACAGTGTTACCGGCACCGTTACCCGTTCGGGGCGCGGTTCTGCTCGCTTCGGCGGCATCAGGCGCGCTTCTTCTTGAGCACGCACGTCTCGGTTGGCGCGGCGCATTGAAACTGAAGGCACCTCGGCCCATGCTGATGGCCGCGTTGGTGGTCGCCGGAGTGCTGGTGTGGGCCCTGCCTCCGCTGGCGCTGGTGATCGCCGGACCCCTGGCGCTGGCTGCGGAGTCCACCCGAGAAGGGTGAGGACGATGCGTGTTGCGCTGGTCGGGGCGCGTGGGCACGGGGCACGGCACGTGGAGAACCTGCTCCGGCTCGGCCACGACGGGGTCGCGACCTTCGTGGGCGTGGTGGACGTCGCGGACGTCGACGTGCCGGTGCCGTCCTACCCCGACCTGCCGTCGCTGGCCGCCGAGCTGCACCCCGAGATCGTGGTGATCTCGTCGCCGCCGTCGACCCACCGCGACCTGGTGCTGTCCGCGTTCGCGCTGGGCTGCGACGTGCTGGTGGAGAAGCCGGCGCTGCTGTCGGTGGCCGACTTCGACGAGATCTCCTCGGCAGCCGCCGCCCGCGGGCTGGTGTGCCAGGTCGGGTTCCAGTCGCAGGGGACCGGCTCGTATCGGCGGCTCTGCTCGTTGATCGGCTCGGGTGCGCTCGGAGACATCTCCGGCATCGGCGCCGCCGGGCGTTGGGTGCGCACGGACTCCTACTACGAACGTGCCGCGTGGGCCGGGCGGCAGGGCGAGGACGGGACGCTGGTGAACCCGTTCGCGCACGCCCTGCAGAACGTCCTCCTGCTGGCCGACGTCGAGGAACGCACGGACATCGCCGTGGAGCTGGAACTGTTCCGCTGCCGCGACACGATCACCGCAGACGACACCTCGTGCGTGCGTGTCACGGCCGATGGCGCGCCACCGGTCGTGGTCGCGGCGACGCTGTGCGCGTCCGCATCGTTGCCACCGGTGGTGCTCGTGCACGGATCGCTGGGGCAGGCCGTGTGGTGGTACGACGACGACAGGCTGACGGTCAACGATCACAAGATGGCCGTGCCACCCGCCGTGGACCTGCTGGAGAACCTGATCCGGCACCGGCAGACCGGCGAACCCCTCGTCGCACCGCTGGCCGCCGCGCGGGCGTTCACGTCGGTCGTCGAGGCGTGCGGCAAGGCGAACGTGCCGCTGGTGCCCGCGCGCCGCGTCGGTGACAGGGCGGTGCTCGACGGCATCGACGAGGTCGTCGTGCGCGCCGCGGAGAAGATCGCGACTTTCACCGAGCTGGGCTGCGGTTTCGGGAGGTAGTCTCCCGCCGGGTCCGTCAGTGTTCGGGGAGTTGTGCGTGGACACCTACATCGACTTGAGGGACGTCCGGCTGACCGGGTACGTCAGCCAGGCGCTGATCGTGCTGGTCGCGGCCGAGTCCGTCTGGGGCACGGTCAACGACTGGCAGGGCGGCTCGTCCTCGTGGAGCTTCCTCGCCATCGTGCTGATCCTCCCCGCGGCCGTGGCGTTCATCCTGTGGTTCCGCAACGCCACCCACAACGCCGAGGCGATCGCCCTGCACGGCGTGCGCATGGTCTCGCAGGTGTGGAAAGCGAGCGATCCCGAGCAGCGCGACGTGCCGTTCGACCAGCGCGTGGCCAGCCCGTTGATCAAACCGTGGCAGTACGCGTTCCTCGCGATGGTGCTGGGCGACGTGCTCGAGTCGCTGCTCCTCGACACGCCCCTCTACGTGGTGTTCTCGACGCTGTCCACGGTGTGCGCGGTGGCCGCGGCCGGGCTCGGGTGCTTCGTGATCTGGCGCATCTCGGCGATGCAGCAGCGGTTCGCGGTGCCTCCGCGCAAACGGCGATAGGTCCGCTATACTGGTTCTCGGTTGCAGTTTTGTGTTCGTGTCATTTCACGCTCGCCGAACTTCAGTTGCGAGCGCTTCTCCTTCTTAGCGGTTGGGGCGGGTCGGCTCTCGACCAACCACGGAGCGGCCGCACAGTGCGGATCGTTCTTCAGCATTGAAGGAGCAGCAGTACATGGCAAACGGCACCGTCAAGTGGTTCAACGCCGAAAAGGGCTTCGGCTTCATCGCCCCCGAGGACGGCGGCGCTGACGTCTTCGTCCACTACTCGGCCCTCAACGGCGGCGGCTACCGCAGCCTCGAGGAGAACCAGAAGGTCTCGTTCGACGTCACGCAGGGCCAGAAGGGCCCGCAGGCGACGAACGTCACCGCTCTCTGACGTCGCTTCACCTCCGCAGGGCCTCCGGTGTTCCGGGGGCCCTGCGGCCGTTTTTCGATCATCCGGTTTTCGTTAGCCTGGCCTGATGCCGTTGCTCGGACCAGCTGATCCGCTGCCGCACGTGCCCCGGCGCATCCTCGTCGCGGGAAACGCAGGCTCCGGCAAGTCGACGCTCTGCGTGCGCATCGCCGAGAGACGCGACCTGCGGCGGGTCGAGCTCGACAGCCTCTACTGGGGTCCACAGTGGACGCCGAGACCGGAGTTCGCCGCCGAGGTGGCGGCTTTCGCGGACGACGACACGTGGGTCACCGAGTTCCAGTACAAGGAAGTGCGGCGGGTGCTGCTCGACCGCGCGGACACGATGGTGTGGCTCGATCACCCGTTCGTGACCGTGATGGGACGGCTGGTCGGCCGCACGGTCCGACGCCGGGCGTGCCGCGTGGAACTGTGGAACGGTAACCAGGAACCGTCGCTGTGGTCGGCGTTCACGGACTCCGAGCACATACTGCGGTGGGGCTGGAAGACCTACCGGCGCAACCGGGCCAGGGTGCTCGCCCTGGTCGACGAGGTCGTGGTCGTGCGGTTGCGCGGGCAGGGGCAGGTAGAGCGGTGGCTGGCAGGGCCGCTGGCCTCGGTCGGACAGGAGCGTGCACGGTGAGAACGGCACTGGTGCTCGGCGGGACGGGGATGTTGGCGGGCTGCGCGGCGCGGCTGGTGGAACGCGGGTGGCAGGTCGTGCTGCCGTCGCGGACCAGGCCGCTGATGGCCGACGAGGGGCCGGGCAGGGCAGCGCGGGCGACGATCTCCCGCGGCCACCGTCCGACGTGGATCAAAGCCGACTGGGCCCGGCCGCAGGAGCTCGCGTCGGAGGTCGAGTACGAGCTCGCGGGACGACCGGTGAACCTGCTCGTCGCGTGGGTGCACGACAGCTATCGCGAGGGTGTCTTGAAGGCCGTGCAGCACCTTCTGGCCGACGACGCGCCGGTGGTGGAGGTGCACACGCACGCGCCGGTGCCGGACCCGGTGCTGCCTCATCCGACCCAGCAGGTGCTGCTCGGTCATTTCGCGCACGACGCCGCTCAACGCACCAGCCGTGCCGTGCTGGAGGCGGTGGAACGGGCGTTGGAGGGGCGGGCGCCCTCGCTGCACCACGAAGACGCCCACGAAGCCGCTAGGCCTTCTGGACCCTGGCGCGGCCGATCTCGGCCAGCACCTTGATGCCCGCGGCCACGTCCACCAGCTGGCGGACCACCGCGTCCTCGTTGCGGATGTCGTTGATCTTCTTCTTGGTCGCCGTGGTGAACGTGAACTGGTCGACCTTCGGCGGTGCGATCTCCGCGACCTTCTGGAAGTCCTTGGTGAAGTCCACGACAGTCTCGGCACCGTCGAGGATCAGCAGCTGGTAGTCGGCGGGTTTGGCGGAGGCGAAGCCCTTCTCGAACGCGCCGGTGACCTTGATGCCGTCGGCCGTCTCCTCGAAGCCGAGGACGCCGTCGACGGGGGAGAACAGCTTCTCCGCGAAGTCGGCACTGGCCTTCGCGGGCGTGGCGGCGAGTGCTGGGGATGTCGTGAGCGCGAGGCAGGCGAGGAGCGCGGCGAGGATGCGTAGCGGTTTCGACATGACTTCGTTCGTACCGGCGGCCTTTTCGCCCCGCACGACCAATGGCGTCGCTCGATCGGGCGGTGAGGCTGTACGCTCCGCGCCGACGTCGGGGGACGCACCTTCCTTGGGGGGAATTTCAGTGAGCAGTGAGGCTTTCAGACCCGTGCGCGGAATCGGGACCGCCGCGATCATCCTGATCGTCATCACGGTGGTGCTCGACATCGTGAACACGGTCGCGGACTGGACCGTGGGCGAGGCGGCGGCCGGCGGCGCCGGGGACATCGCGTCCCAGGCAGCGACGGTGGCGGCGCTGCTGATGCTTCTGTGGATCTGGCTGGTCGCCTACGTGCTGGCGGGCATCACGTTCATCGTGTGGATGTACTGGGCGCGGCTCAACTCCCACGCCACCGCGTCCAGGCACCAGCACAAGTGGTCACCGATCTGGGTGATCGTCGGCTGGCTCATTCCGATTGTGAACCTGTTCGTCCCGTACGCCACGATGCAGGACATCTGGCGTGCGTCGGACCGCGGCCAGGGCACGTTGGCACTGCAGCTGAGGCCCAAGAGCGGCCTCGTCACCGCGTGGTGGTCGTGCTGGATCGTGTCGTTCGTGCTGGCCTACGTCGGCGCCAGGCTCCAGACGGACCAGGCTGTGTGGTCGACGCTCTCGACGGCGGCGACCGTCGCGGCCGCGGTGCTCGCGATCGGGATCATCCGGAAGATCAACGACGCCCAGCACTCCGTCACCGAGCCGACCGCATCCCCCGCACCAGCAGCATGACCGAGTTGCGCACCTGAGCTCGCGACCGTTCCGGCTGGAACACCTGCCAGTCCAGCGCGATCACGAGCAGCGTGCCGAACAACGCCGCCGACGCGGTGCCGACCTCCACCCCTTCAGGGAGGCGGCCCGCGTCGGACAAGCGCTTCATGTGCCCGCGCACGATCGACACGATGTCGTCGCGCAGCAACGAGAGCGTGCCGTGCCACTGGCCCGGTGTGCGCCACAGCTCGGAGACCAGCAGCTGGCCGAACGCCGGGTAATCGGCCCAGAAGCCGAGCATCTCGTCGACCAGCGCCTCCAACGAGTCGTCGGCCTCCTCCGCGGACCGCAGCCGGCCTGCGAGGATCTCGACTCCGTGCCGCAGCAGCGCTTCGACCAGGGCGTCCTTCGAGGCGAAGTTGTAGTAGATCGTGCCCTTGGCGACGCCTGCCTCCGCGGCGATCTCGTCGACCGTCACCGAGGCGGCGCCCCGTTCGCCGACCAGCTTCAACGCCGCGTCGAAGAGCTTCTGCTTGGTCGCTGTCGTTCGCGCGCTCACAGCACGAGCTCCGGCTTCAGCTTGGAAGGTGTCCACACCCGTTGCTTGTAGGCCGCCACGGACGACAAGGCTAGGGCTCCGACCAGCCAGGCGAGAAGGATCAGCGCGTCGTGACCCACGCTGCCGAGGTCGCCGCCGTACATCAGGTGGCGCAGGCCGTCGACCGCGTAGCCCATCGGCAGGCCGTAGTGCAGCGGGTACAGCGGCACCGGGATCGTCTGCCAGGGGAACGTGCCGCCCGCGCTGACCAGCTGCAGGATCAGCAGGATCAGGCCCAGGAACTTGCCGACGGCGCCGAACGCGGCGTTCAGCGCGTGCAGGATCGCCACGAATGTCAGTGACATCAGCACGAGGAACCCGAACGTGCCCCAGGGGTTCGACGGCTCGATGTCCACCACGAACCGCACGACCGAGAACATCACGAGCACCTGCACGATGCCGAGCAACGCACCCGGCATCCAGCCGCCCAGCGCCACTCGCAGCGCGGACTGACCAGCGGCCAGCGCACGGCGTGACAACGGGCGCAGCAGCAGGAAGAGCACGAACGCGCCGATCCACGTCGCGAGGCCCAGGAAGAACGGAGCCAGACCGGCGCCGTAGGTGGCCGCCTTCGTCTGGGACAGGCCCTTCACCGCCACCGGGTCACCGATCGCCTGTGCGATGGCCGCGCGTGTCGGGTCGTCCGCGTTCGGGATCTTGTTCACGCCGCCGTTGAGGCCGTCGCGCAGCTGGGCAGAGCCGCCGGCGAGCTGGTTCGCGCCGTCCTTGAGCTTCGTGGTGCCGTCCACGGCCTTCTGCTCACCGTCGCGCAGCTGCGCGGTGCCGTCCGCGAGCTTCGTGGCACCGTCGTCGAGCTTCCCGACACCGTCGACCAGGGCGGGCATCTTCGACGCGAGCAGTTCGGCGCCGTCGGCCACCTGGTCCGCGCCGTTCGCGAGCTTGCGGAGATCACCAGCGGCGCCCTGGACCTTGCCGTTGGCGTCGTCGACCGGCTTGCGGACCTGACCGATCGTCGACAGCACGCGCTGCACCTGGTCCTCGGTGAAACCCAGGGTGCGCAAGCGGGTGGCGATGTCGCCGTTGGCCTGGTCGAGCACGCCCACGAGCGCCTGGGCCTTCTTCGCGTACTCCTCGGCCTGGCGAGCGGCGGTCTCGTTGCCGTCCGACACCTGGCGTGCGCCGTTCGCGAGCTGGCGGGTGCTGTCGGGCAGAGGCGCGGTCTGCGACCGCAGCTGGTGCGTGCCGTCCCGCAGCTGCCCGGCGCCGTTCGCGGCCTGCGTGGCGCCGTCGAGCAGCTGGCGCTGGCCCTTGTCGAGCTCGTTCACGCCGTCGCGCAGCTGGGCGGCGCCGTCCGCGAGCTTCGTCGCGCCGTCGGCGGCCTTGGTGGTCTCCTCGCGGATCGTGGAGAAGCCGAGCAGGAACTTGTCCGCGGCCTCGGTGGAGACCTTCGCGGTCACCGCGCGGCGCACCTCGGCGACCACCTGGTTCGCGATCGTGCTGCCCAGGTAGTTGTTGGCGTCGTTGGTGGTCAGCGTCAGCACGCCCTGGCGCGGCTTGTTCTGCTCCGCCGACGTGAGCGCCTCGGAGAAGTCCTCCGGCAGCGTCAGGGCGAAGATGTAGGTGCCCTTGCGCACGCCCTCGTCGGCGTCGGCCGGGTTGTCAACGACGTGCCAGTTGAACTTGTTGCCCTTGAGCAGCTCGTCCGCGACCTCCTTGCCGGCGTTGAGGTCCTTGGCGCCCTTGTCCTTCACCACGAGCGCGGCGGGCACGTTGTGGAGGTTCGCGTACGGGTCCTTGTTGGCGTACAGGTACAGCGACGCGTACAGCAGAGGCACGAGCGCCAGTGCCAGGACGGCGAGCTTGGGGAGCTTGCCGGAGGTGATCCGGCGGAGTTCGTTGAAGGCCATGCGAAGGGCGCTCATGCGGTGATCTCCATCTTGGTGTCGTTGTCCTCACCAAGGCGCGCGTGCGGGATGTCGAGGAGGTGAGCGGAGGTGTTCGAGCACAGGACGACGACGGACCGTTCGGGGGTCACGTAGTCGTTCGCCAGGGCGAACCACTCGCGCGGGTTGGGGTGGTAGCGGTCGGGGCAGTCGAGGACGAGGCCCGTGACGCCGGGCCGTGCGGCGGCCAGTTCGAGCATCACCGCGCAGCGCGTGTGTGCCGGCACGTGCTCGAAGCGCTTCGTGGCGTGCTCGTCGGCGGCGTGCTCGACCAACCAGTCGTGCACTGCCTTCTTGCCGGAGGGCATGCCGTTCATCGCGAGCTCCTCGCCGACGACGGCGGCCAGGGACAGCGCGTCCTCCGGCTCGTTCACCTCGGGGGCGTCGACCAGCACGACGTGCTTGCGCAGCGCCTTGGCGTCCGGCGACACGGTGCCGGTGGAGGGCTTCATGCGGCCGGAGAGCAGCAGGCCGAGCGCGGTGTGACCGGTGCCGGGCTCGCCCGCGATCAGCGTCAGCTCGCCGGGCTTCACGGTCAGCGAAGTCGGCCGGAGCAGAGGACCATGTCCCCCGTTGACGCCTGCGCGACTTGCGTGGATCTCCACGTCTTTACCTTCCGTTTAAACTGACCGGTCAGTACAAATTCTTGCGCAGTAGGCGCCGCCTGGCAACCCGGACATAAGTCACCTAAGGGCTGAAGCGGGGCGTACTTCCCAGACCGTCCACAGCGGCCGGTAGCCCTGGCGCGGCCAGAAGACGCTGCTCAACGGGTTCGGCGGGTTGTAGTAGAGGTACGTGCCGACGGTGCCCATCCGGTGAAGCTCCTGGTGGGCGTACGCGACGAGCTGCTGGCCGATGCCGGTGCCGCGGGCGCCGGGCAGCACGGAGACACAGTTCACATAGCCCCAGCGGCCGCGCGGCAGCCTCATCGCCGCGCTCGTGCCCGGTTCGGACGACACGATCGCGCACTCGGCGAGCGCGACCGCGATGCCGTCCCGTTCGGCCAGCCAGATCGGGCTCGCGGTGGTGAGGCGCTCGGCGAGGGCACGCCGCTTGAGGACCCGCGCCTCCGGCCGCACGATCGTGGAGCCGACGAACGACGAGTACTCGAGCTCTGCGAGCGACAGCTCCAGCACGGTGTCGAGGTCGTGCGGGGTGGCGCGGCGGATCGTGAGCGTGCGCGGCACGCGGGCCTGGGGAGTCCGCAGCCGCACGCCGAGGACCGACAGCGGCACCATGCCGTGGTCGAGGAACGCGCGCGCCGCGTGCGTGTCACGGCTCGGCCAGTGCACGACGCACGCGCTGTCCTCGCCGATCTCCTGCCCGTCGAGGTGTCTGCGCCAGCGGGCGAGCAGCGCGTCCATGCCCTCCGTGGTGCCGACGAGGGGCAGCAGCTCCCAGACCTCGGCGGCCGACCACAGGCGGGTGATGGAGTGCCGTTCGAACGACTGGTGGCTGATGACCCCGGCGACGCGGGTGCCGTCCGCCAGCGCCGCCGTGATGACGTCGCCGTCCATCGGTGGTTCGGCGGCGGGCGGGAGCAGTGGGTCCAGCGCGCCGAAACGGGCTGACTGGGCCGCCACCAGTCCGCGTGCCGAGGTCATGAGCGTTGAGGTTACGACCTCAGGCGCGTGCGGAAGATCGCGGTGCCGGGGAAGAGCTTGCCCCGCAGCGGGCTCCACTGGCCCCAGATCCGGGTGTGCCCCTTCGGCCACTCCGGCTCGACGAGGTCTTCGAGGACGAAACCGGTCTTGGTCAGCGCCCTGACGTAGTCGCCGAGCGTGCGGTGGTGCTCGACGTAGGTGGCGCGGCCCTCCTCGTCGACCTCTACATAGGGGGTGCGGTCGAAGTACGACTGGGTGACGGTGAGGCCGAGCGGGCCGGGGTCGTCCGGGAAGATCCACCGCATCGGGTGGTTGACCGCGAAGACCCAGGGTGAGCCCGGCCTGAGGACGCGGGCCACCTCGCCGAAGACCTCCTGGACGTCCGCCACGAACGGCACGGCGCCGAACGCCGAGCACGCGGCGTCGAAGGAGTTCGACGCGAACGGCAGCTGGTCCGCGCTGGCCTGGACGAGCGGGACCTGGATGCCGGTCCTGTCGTTGTTCTCGCGGGCGTGCCGGAGCATGCCCTCCGAGATGTCCAGCGCGGTGACGTTCGCGCCGTTGCTCTTGAGCCAACGGGCGCACGGCGCGCTGCCGCAACCGACCTCGAGAACACTCTGACCTGCGGTGTCGCCGAGGAAGCGGGCCTCTTCCTCACGCAGCCCCTCCGGGCACCAGACGAAGTCCGCCGCACCCAGGAAGTCACCGTGCGTGTCGTGGTAGTCGTCAGCGTCCGCGTCCCACCAGACGCGGTTCGCGGCACGTGACTCGGCGGCGTCCGCTCCCCGCTTGACGATGCCGGCCGTGCCGAGCGCCTGCTCCGCGCTCGCGTGCTGGTTGGACACACTGCTCCTTCACATGGGGGCTGGTTTGCTCACACCTCTCGCGGCCGCGTACGATAACGCCCGCGTAGTGGGTTAGTGCTGCCCATGATCCAGAACGGTCGGGGATTCCAGGTCGCTGCGACGCTGCGCGCGCACCACTACCACTCATTAATGCCAATCCGTACCGGAGCCACCTACCTAATGTCCACCGACACCACCACCGCCCCCGTTGCCGCTGCGCCCAAGCAGGTCGCGATCAACGACATCGGGACGGAGGAGGACTTCCTCGCTGCTATCGACAAGACGATCAAGTACTTCAACGACGGCGACATCGTTGAGGGCACCATCGTCAAGGTCGACCGGGACGAGGTCCTGCTCGACATCGGCTACAAGACCGAGGGCGTCATCCCCTCGCGCGAACTGTCGATCAAGCACGACGTCGATCCCGCCGAGGTTGTCTCCGTCGGTGACGAGGTCGAGGCTCTTGTTCTCCAGAAGGAGGACAAGGAAGGCCGCCTGATCCTCTCCAAGAAGCGCGCCCAGTACGAGCGCGCCTGGGGCACCATCGAGGCCCTCAAGGAGAAGGACGAGCCGGTCCGCGGCACGGTCATCGAGGTCGTCAAGGGTGGTCTCATCCTCGACATCGGCCTCCGCGGCTTCCTCCCCGCCTCGCTCGTCGAGATGCGTCGCGTCCGCGACCTCCAGCCGTACGTCGGCCGTGAGCTCGAGGCGAAGATCATCGAGCTGGACAAGAACCGCAACAACGTGGTCCTGTCCCGCCGCGCGTGGCTCGAGCAGACCCAGTCCGAGGTCCGCAGCGAGTTCCTCAACCAGCTGCAGAAGGGCCAGGTCCGCAAGGGCGTCGTGTCCTCGATCGTCAACTTCGGTGCCTTCGTGGACCTGGGTGGCGTCGACGGTCTCGTCCACGTCTCGGAGCTGTCCTGGAAGCACATCGACCACCCGTCCGAGGTCGTCGAGGTCGGCCAGGAGGTCACGGTCGAGGTCCTCGACGTCGACATGGAGCGTGAGCGCGTCTCCCTGTCGCTGAAGGCGACCCAGGAAGACCCGTGGCGCCAGTTCGCCCGCACCCACGCGATCGGCCAGATCGTGCCGGGCAAGGTCACCAAGCTGGTTCCGTTCGGTGCGTTCGTCCGCGTGGACGAGGGCATCGAGGGCCTGGTCCACATCTCCGAGCTGGCCGAGCGCCACGTCGAGATCCCGGAGCAGGTCGTCCAGGTCGGCGACGACGTCATGGTCAAGGTCATCGACATCGACCTCGACCGTCGCCGCATCTCGCTGTCGCTCAAGCAGGCCAACGAGGGCTTCACGGTCGACACCGAGTTCGACCCGACCCAGTACGGCATGGCCGCCGAGTACGACGACCAGGGCAACTACATCTACCCCGAGGGCTTCGACCCGGAGACCCAGGAGTGGCAGGACGGCTTCGACAAGCAGCGTGAGGAGTGGGAGCGCCAGTACGCCGAGGCCCACACTCGTTACGAGGCCCACATGAAGCAGATCCGCAAGGCTGCCGAGGCCGAGGAAGAGGCTTCCGCTGAGGGTGCCGGCAACTACACCTCCGGTGGGGATGCCTCTGGCACCACCTCCGTTGGTGCGCCGGCCCAGTCCGGTGGGACGCTCGCGTCCGACGAGCAGCTGGCCGCGCTTCGGGAGAAGCTGTCCGGCGGCATGTGATCGTTTCGGCTACCTGGTAGCTGACTGACGAAGGCCCCTGCACCCTCGCGGTGCGGGGGCCTTCGCCGTGTCCTGACCCAGCAGGGGACAGACAAGTTCAGCCCTTCAGGGCCGAGAGGTTGTCTCTGTGGTGGAGGTCTCTGTCCGTTGTGTAGGTTGGCAAACCTATGCGTGGGAACAAGTTCTTCGTGGCGTTGGGTGCTGTGGCGCTCGCGGCTTGCTCCGCCTGCTCGCCTCCTGCGCCGCAGGGACAGGAGCCGCCGCAGATCCCGAAGATCACCCCGCCCACCACGCCGTCGCGGGTACCGGCGATGGTGGATCGGCCGTTGCCCGACGACTGTGAGCTCGTGGTGCCGGTGGACGTCATGAATGCGACGCTCGGGCAGGAGTTGCCAGGGGAGCCTCGGATCATCATCGGGATCAAGGAGCCCGGGATCGGGCGGACCGGGAAGATCGACTGTTACTACGGGATTCCCGAGAAGAAGAACCTGCCGGACGCGAAGGTCATCGTCGGGCTGTCCACGTACACCGACGAGTTGACCGCGCGGACTCGGGTCACCGAGAGCGTCGAGGCTGAGCGGCAGGACGGAGCGAAGATCACCGAGGTCGACGTCGGGAAGCAGAAGGGGACGTTGATCGAGGGGAAAGAGGAGCAGCTGCTCATCGGGTCGCTCGGTAAGACGACGTTCGTGGTGCGGAACCGGAACAACTTCATCCCTCAGGCCAAGCTGACGGCGGTTTTGCCGGTGCTCGCTCAGCAGGCGATGACGCCGCCGGTCTAACCTGACCGGCATGCTCAGGGTGGGGTTGACCGGCGGGATCGGGTCTGGGAAGTCGACGATCGCCAAGTTGCTCGCGGACCGCGGCGCGGTGGTCATCGATGCGGACAAGCTGGCGCGTGAGGTGCTGGAGCCTGGTAGTGACGGGCTCAAGGAGGTCGTCAAGGCGTTCGGTGAGGACGTGCTCAACGGGGACGGCACGTTGGATCGGGCGGCGTTGGCGGCCAAGGCGTTTGCCAGTGAGGAGGCTCGGCAGACGCTCAACGGGATCACTCACCCGCGTATCGGAGCGTTGACCGGGCAGCGGATGGCTGAAGCGCCTGAGGATGCCGTTGTCGTGCACGACATTCCGTTGTTGGTGGAGCGGGACATGGCGGCGGCGTACCACCTGGTGATCGTGGTGTACGCGGATGCGGACACGCGGTTGCGGCGGTTGGTCACCAGCCGGGGGATGGATCGGCGGGATGCCGAGAACCGGATTGCCGCGCAGGCCACGGACGAGCAGCGGCGGGCTGTGGCGGACGTGTGGCTGGACAACTCCGGGGAGGTTCCCGACATCACCGGGTTGTGGGATCGGCTGGTCGGGTTTGAGAAGAACGTGCGGACGCAGTCGTACGCGTCGGGATCGCCGATCGTGGTGCCCTACGACGGGCGGTGGCCCGCTCAGGCCAAGCGGATCGCTCGGCGGATCAGCGTTGCGGCCGGTGGGCGGCATGTCGAGCACATCGGGTCGACGTCCGTGCCTGGGCTTGCGGCCAAGGACGTGCTGGATTTCCAGCTTGCCGTTGAGGACATGGCCACGGCCGACTCGTTGCGGGAGGCGTTGGCGCAGGCCGGGTTTCCGTACGTCGGGCCGTACGAGGACACGCCACGTGGTGAGGGGGACTGGAGCAAGCGGCTGCACGCCGGGGCTGATCCGGGGCGGCGGGTGAACCTGCACCTGCGGGTTCCCGGTGGGCCAGGGTGGCGGTGGGCGGTGGACTTCCGCGACTGGTTGCGGCACGACGCACGGGCTCGTGAGGAGTACGCGGCGCACAAACTCGAGCTGTCGCAACGGTTTGCTGCTGATGCGAACGGGTTTGCCTACGGTGAGGCGAAGGAGCCGTGGATGGAGGCGGCTGTGGCGCGGGTGCAGGCCTACAGGGGTGGCCAGGCGTCGTAGATGCCCTGCCAGGTCAGCCACGACGTCAGGTTGTGGCTGACGTTGCTGAGCTCTTCGAGGGTGCGGTGGACGGTGCGCAGGGCCTGGTCGGCGTCGCCGGGGCGGAGCACGCGGCCCGCCACGGCGGCGGCGAACTCCTCGCTGCGGACGATGCGGGCAGTCGTGCCGCCGGGAACTGCTAGGCCCAGCAACAGGTCCGTGGTCTGCCAGTGGCGGTGGTCGCGTTCCACGCGGACCGCGGACAGCACGCTCGGGCCGCTGCGGGCGTGCCGGGAGCGCGGGCGGTGGGTCGTCAGGCGCAGGCCCAGGTCGGGCAGCAGCCAGGTGACCTCGGCGTCGGAGAACGGGTCCTCCGGGGTGGGATGTTGGATGCGCAGGCCCCAGCGTTCCACTTCGCACGAACTGAGGGTTCGCGTGCCACCGGACGAATATGTGCGCACGCCCGAAATGGTGTCGACGACATCGACCAGCTGAGGTGTAGTGACCGCTCCCACGCCGCCGAGGGTAGTCAAATAAGTGCTCCCAGTTACACGCCGGGTCGATTTGTTACGTCACGGTCAGATGACGAGCACACTCTGTGTATCAACGCCAGGTGGTGGGACAACCCGAAGAGGTGAGCCACCTGACCACATCGTGACCGTGCGCTGAAATTCCTGACACCGCCGAGTAGGTGGTTTCCAGGGCCCATTGTGCGCGCCCAGGAGTGATCAAGTTGTGCTGAACTGCGGCGATCAGCTCGTCGGTGTCCAGAACGGTGACGCTGTGACCCGTTCGGACGATCAGATCGAGGTACAGGTCGGTCGTTTTCCAGACGCTGCCGATCGCCGAGATCTCCACGACGTCGACGTAGAAGTCGAAGTCGATCAGGTGACCGGGATGCCAGGACTGGCGCGTGACCCGGATGTTCAGCTTCGGCAGGAACCAGCTCTCGAAGTGGCTGATCTTCGGATGCCCGGCGAGAGGGCGGAACATGTAGAGACCTGTCGGGGTGAGGCGGTACTCGTCGACGCTCCTCAGCTGCCCCTTGGGATCGGTGTTGCTCTTGGCGTCCAGGTCGAAGTACTCGATCTTCGGCGGATGGATGTGTGCCACGTGGCCGATACTGCCATCGAAACCTGAGACGGCCACTTAGGATCCGCGCATGTTCGGGATCATTCGCCCCTGCCGCAACAGAATGAGTGCTGAGCTGAGATCGTCGTGGCTCGCTCATCTGTGCGGAATGTGCCTGTCGTTGCGCGATGAGCACGGTCATCTCTCGCGTCTCGTCACCAACTACGACGGGCTGATGATCTCGGCGATGGTGGAGGCCCAGAGCGAGCTGTCGCGGCGGCCTGCGGGGCCGTGTGCGTTGCGTGGCATGAAGTCCGCGGACGTGGCCATCGGGCCCGGTGCGCGGCTCGCGGCGTCGGTGTCGCTGGTGCTCGCCTCGTTGAAGATCCACGACCACGTGGACGACGGGGACGGGCTGGCGGGCCGGATGGGCTGGGCGGGGCGCGCGGTGGCGCAGCGGTGGGCCGCCAAGGGGCTCGGGACGGCTGCTGATCTCGGGTTCGACGCGTCGGTGATGGTCGACTCGGTGCGGCGGCAGCCTCTCGTCGAGGCCGGGGCCGGGCTGGGCAGTTCGGTGCTGGTGGTGACCGAGCCGACGGAGACGGCGACCGGGTTCGCCGTGGCGCAGACGGCGGTGATCGCCGGGAAGCTGCGGAACGTCGAGCCGCTGCGCGAGGTGGGGCGGTTGTTCGGGCGGGTCGCGCACCTGATCGACGCCGTGGAGGACCTGGAGGAGGACCGCGCGTCGGGTGCGTGGAACCCATTGCTGGCCACCGGAACGTCCGTGGACGAGGCGCACCGGCTGTGCCTGGACGCGATGACGGGCATCCGGCTCGCGATGGACGAGGTCGAGTTCACCGACGGGCGACTCGTGCACAAGCTGCTGGTGCACGAGCTGGACGAGTCGATCATCCGGGCGTTCGGAAAGCGCCACCGCCATCCGGACAAGCCTCGCTGGTCGGATCCCGGCAGCGGGCTGTGGGCGTACCCGAAGCTGAACTGGCAGCCGCGGCCACGCGGGTGCTTCACCGGGTGCGGCGCGTTCCTCTACATGTGCGGGACGTGTCAGTTCTGCTGCCGCGACCCGTTCCCCGGCCCGTGGAGCGACAAGCGGCGCGACGGGTGCGACCCGGACTGCGGGGACGGCTGCAACTGCGACTGCGCCGACTGTTGCTGCTGCCCGTGTGATTAGGGCTCTGACCAGGGGCAATCTGAAATTGTCAGACCCCCGGCGTAACGTGCTTCCCGTGGCATTCGCAACCGAGCTTCCGCCAGAGGAGAGCACCGTCAAGGCGCACTCCGAGCACCGCCCCGTCGGCGAGATCGTCCGCACCGACGGGCAGTTCCGCGTGGTCAGCGAGTACGAGCCGGCCGGCGACCAGCCCGCGGCCATCGACGAGCTGGAACGCCGCGTGCGCGCGGGCGAGCGCGACGTGGTGCTGCTCGGTGCCACCGGTACGGGCAAGTCGGCGACCACGGCCTGGCTGGTCGAGCGGCTGCAGCGCCCCACGCTGGTCATGGCGCCGAACAAGACCCTGGCCGCCCAGCTGGCGAACGAGCTGAAGGAGCTCTTCCCGCACAACGCGGTGGAGTACTTCGTCAGCTACTACGACTACTACCAGCCTGAGGCGTACATCCCGCAGACGGACACGTACATCGAGAAGGACTCCTCGATCAACGAGGACGTCGAGCGCCTGCGCCACTCGGCCACGATGTCGCTGCTCACCCGGCGCGACGTCATCGTGGTCGCCTCGGTGTCGTGCATCTACGGCCTCGGCACGCCCCAGTCGTACCTCGACCGCTCCATCCCGCTCGAGGTGGGCGTGGAGGTCGACCGCGACGCGTTCCTGCGCCTGCTGGTCGACGTCCAGTACACCCGCAACGACATGTCGTTCACCCGCGGCTCGTTCCGGGTGCGCGGCGACACGGTCGAGATCATCCCGTCCTACGAGGAGCTCGCGGTCCGCGTCGAGTTCTTCGGCGACGAGATCGACAAGCTCTACTACCTCCACCCGCTGACGGGCGACGTCGTCCGCGAGGTCAACGACCTGCGGATCTTCCCGGCCACCCACTACGTCGCGGGCCCCGAGCGGATGGAACGCGCCATCCGCGACATCGAGGCCGAGCTGGAGACGACGCTCGCCCAGATGGAGCGGCAGGGCAAGCTGCTCGAGGCGCAGCGCCTGCGCATGCGCACGTCCTACGACATCGAGATGATGCGCCAGGTCGGCTTCTGCAACGGCATCGAGAACTACTCGCGCCACATCGACGGCCGCGGCCCCGGCACGGCGCCGGCGACGCTGCTCGACTACTTCCCGGACGACTTCCTGCTCGTCATCGACGAGTCGCACGTGACGGTGCCGCAGATCGGCGGCATGTACGAGGGCGACGCGTCCCGCAAGCGCAACCTCGTCGAGCACGGCTTCCGCCTGCCGTCCGCGCTGGACAACCGCCCGCTGCGGTGGGAGGAGTTCGCGGACCGGATCGGCCAGGTCGTGTACCTGTCGGCGACGCCGGGCCCCTACGAGCTCGGGCAGTCCGGCGGCGAGTTCGTCGAGCAGGTGATCCGGCCGACCGGTCTGGTCGACCCCGAGGTCGTCGTGAAGCCGACCGAGGGCCAGATCGACGACCTGGTGCACTCGATCCGCGAGCGCGCGGAGCGCGACGAGCGGGTGCTCGTCACCACGCTGACCAAGAAGATGGCCGAGGACCTCACCGACTACCTGCTGGAGCTGGGCATCCGGGTCCGGTACCTGCACTCCGAGGTCGACACGTTGCGGCGCGTGGAGTTGCTGCGGCAGCTGCGGCTCGGCGAGTACGACGTGCTGATCGGCATCAACCTGCTGCGGGAGGGTCTCGACCTCCCCGAGGTGTCGCTGGTGGCGATTCTCGACGCGGACAAGGAAGGGTTCCTGCGGTCGGGGACGTCGCTGGTGCAGACGATCGGCCGTGCGGCTCGTAACGTGTCCGGTGAGGTCCACATGTACGCGGACAAGATCACCGACTCGATGCAGCACGCGATCGACGAGACGAATCGGCGGCGGGCCAAGCAGATCGCGTACAACACCGAGCGGGGGATCGATCCGCAGCCGCTGCGGAAGAAGATCACCGACATTCTGGAAGCCGTGTACTCCGAGGTCGAGGACGAGGTTCCGGTTGGTGGGTCTGGGCGGAACCAGTCTCGGGGGAAGCGGGCTACCGGGGAGAGTGGGCGGTCTTCCGGGGTTGTCGCTTCTCATGAGCGGGCTGGGATGGCCCGGTCGGAGCTGGCTGATCTGGTGCAGTCGTTGACTGATCAGATGATGAACGCGGCCCGGGATCTGCAGTTCGAGTTGGCGGCTCGGTTGCGGGACGAGATTCAGGATCTGAAGAAGGAGTTGCGAGGGATGGACGCAGCTGGGGTCAAGTGACTTTTTGGATCGCGCGGGATCCGTGGGTCGTCCGTCGGTCGCGTCGCCGGGTTCCTGTTGGGAGTCCGTAGGTGGTTGCGTGCCGTAGTTATGTGCCGGTTGGTTTCCGGGGCTCCGCCCCGGACCCCGCCAATCTGATCAAAGACCCACCAGAGCCGTGCGCGGGTTGATGGCACGCCTGGTGCTTTGGGCGGCTTGCGGTTGCGTGGGTGGTTGCGTTCCGGGCGGGACCCACCCCACCAGGCCCGGTATTGGTTGAATCGCTCGCCTTCGGCCTCGCCGCTCGGCCTCGCCTTCGCGAGATGTCTGTGTGTGGGGCGTGCAAGCATGACGGTCCACTGTGGACTCTTCGTCGCGCCGCCTGCCCTGTTGCTCAAAGTGAGAGTGGTGGATGCGACGGGTAACTCCGCTGAGCTGAGGCGAACTGTCACGACTGCATAAATCGCTCTCTGGGGTGAGATGTTGTCTGACAGCTTTCGTCATGGCGCCGGACCGCAATGATCTCACGGTGGACGTGGATTCCCACCTCGCCGCGGTGGAGCAGGCGCTGATCGCGATGCGGCGCAGTCAGTCACGCCGGGCACTTGCCGAGTTGGCCGTACCGGCCTTCGACGTGCTGGATGTCGTTGAGATGGCTGAGCGGAGCGGTACGCAGGCAACGGTTTCCAGTGTGGCGTCGGCGTTGCACGTTGATCAGCCTCGGGCCAGCAAGCTTGTCACCAGTGCGGTCGATGCCGGGCTGGTGTCGCGGGTTGCGGACAGGGCGGACGGGCGGCGGGTGTTGCTGGTGCGGACGCCGCGGGGGCGGGCTACTTCGGCCGAGTTGCATCGGGCTCGGCAGTCGGCTTGTGCTGCGGCTATGGCGGACTGGAGTGATGAGGAGCGGGTGGTGTTCGCGGAGTTGCTCACGCGTTTCGTGTCGGCGTTCGGCGCGCGATAATCCTGTTGTGACACTGGACGAGCTGATCGCCTACTGCGCCGGGAAGCCTGGCGCGGAGGAGACGTATCCGTGGGGCGACGCCGAGCTGGTGTGCAAGGTGGGAGGCAAGGCGTTCGCCTTCGTCGGCCTTGATTCGCACACCGTTGGGCTCAAGTGCGGGGCCGATGCCGAGGCTGCCGCGCCGTGGCGGGAACGGTTTCCCGACGACATCACCGTCAGCGGGTATGTGGGGCGGTACGGGTGGAACACCATCGCGCTCAAGGGATCGGTGCCCGACGACGACCTGCTGGAGCTGGTCGACGGCTCGTACGAGGCCGTCGTCGCGCGGTTGCCGAAGCGGAAGAGGCCTGTCTAGCGGTCTTCTGGCTGCAGGATGCCGAAGATGTTGCCTTCGGTGTCCTTGTAGTAGGCGAGGAGGCCCACGCCTGGCATCTTGTCCTTGGGCAGGGCCACTGTGCCGCCGTTGAGGTCGATGGCGGCGATCGTGGCGTCGATGTCGTCGACGCCGATCGTCATCACGTAGCCGTGGACGGGTGCGTCGGGGGCCGGGTCGGGACCCTGGCGTGGCAGCAGGCCGCCGTTGACGCCTGGCTGCTCTTCGTCGCCGGTGGTGATCACCCAGTAGGGGACGTCGCCCCATTGTTCGAACTTCCATCCGAAGATGGACGAGTAGAAGCGCCGCGCGCGATCGGGATCTGCGGCGTGGATCTCGAAGTGCACAGGACGTGGCATGAGCCGGACGCTACTCCGGACAGTGGTTGTCCGCATTGGGTCTTACGGTTCGTTCATGGCAACGGACTTCCAGATCACGTTCGACGCGCACAACCCGCCGAAGCTCGCCGACTTCTGGGCGCAGGCACTCGGTTACGTGGAGCAGCCTCCGCCGCCCGGCTTCGCGACGTGGGAGGAGTGGGCGACCAAGAACAACATTCCGTTCGAGTCGGCGGACGACTACGCGGCGCTCATCGACCCGGACGGCAAGAGGCCGCGGCTGTTCTTCCAGCGCGTGCCAGAGGCCAAGACGGCCAAGAACCGCGTGCACCTCGACATCCGCACGGGGCTCGACTCAGTGGACCGCCTGGTCGCCTTGGGTGCGACGCGGGTGCGTGAGCACAACGACAAGGCGGGCCACTGGGTCGTCATGCTCGACCCGGAGGGCAACGAGTTCTGCGTCAGCTAGTGACGTCCTTCGTCTTGAAGCGGCGTGCCGCGAGCAACGTGAAGATGCCGCCGTAGACGAGTGCGGAGAACGTTCCGCGCGTCATCTCCGACCAGTCCACATCGGTCGAGAGCAGGTCGGCCCATGCCATCGCGTAGTGGGTCGGCAGGTAGTTGCGGAGATCCTCGAGCGGTTGGATCTGGTCGAGGATCTGCGACAGGATCGACACGAGCACCGTGCCGCCGACCGCGCCGAGCGGTGCGTCGGTGGACACGGACAGGAACAGCGCGAGGCCCGCGACCCAGAACAGGTTGATCGCGATGTAGCAGACCGCGAGTGCGACGCCGAGCACGCCGTCGGCGAACGGCGCCGCCTCGCCGGTCGGGCTCACGACCTCGCCCGCGCCGTACCAGAGCACGCCGACCCCCAGCGCCACCGCGGGAAGCAATGCGAGGGCGAAGAAGCTGAGGATGCCTGACGCGATCGCCTTCTGGCGCAACAGGCGGTGGCGCGGGATCGGTGCGGCGAGCAGGTACTTGAGGCTCGACCACGACGCCTCGGACGCGATCGTGTCGCCGAAGAACAGCGCCACGATCATCGGCAGCAGGAAGCTGCCGCTGACGAACAGCGTCAGCACCACGAAGTTGATGCCGCTGGCCGTCGCGAGGTCGACGAAGCCGCCGGAGCGGCGGTTCGGGCTCGCCTGACCGATCTCGAAGCTCAGCGCGAGGATGAACGGCAGCAGCACCAGGAAGCCCAGCACGAGCTGGGTCCTGCGGCGGCGGATCTGCCGTTGGAGCTCCACGCGGATGCGCAGCGTTTTACGCGCCTTGTAGCCGATGGAGGAACCGTCGGGGGCGACCTTCGTGTGCTGGTGGGTCGCCGCGTCGGTGAGCTCGGTGATCGCGCCGGGATCGGTGTGGACGTCGTGCTCGTTCACCGGTCCACCTCCTGCCGGGTTGGCGCCTTCGTGCGGTTCGGGTTCGCGGTGAGGGCGGATTTGGCCGTGCGCGAAACGCTGTCGTGAACGGTCCGTTCGCGACGTGCCCGGCCCGGAGTTGTCGGTGCCGGGTGGGAGAATGGAACCAGGGGTCCCCCTTGCCGAGTGGGCGGCGTGTGCGTGCTCCGGGAGGGGACGCCTGCGGGAGCGTGCTCGGTGTTCACCGGTTCACCTCCGCTCCGAAATTGTCGGTGTCGACTGGGATAATTGAGTCAAGGGGACCCCCTTCGCCGGCCAGCAACGTGTGCTCGCTCGACGAGGGGACCTCTGCCTCTGCCTGGGCGCCCGCCGTGGCGGACGCCGCTGCCATCAGGAAGTCATTCACCGACCAGCTCCAAGAACGCGTCTTCCAGCCTGCGGCGCGGACCCGCCTGGTCTACCGCCACACCGGCTGCCACGAGAGCAGACAGTGCCGCGGCGCGCGGGACGCCGTTCATCGACGCGTGCACGGCGCCCTCGTCCTCGTGCACGTCGTGCACGCCCTCGAGGCCCCGCAGGACGTCGGCCGCCTTCGAGGGGGAGTCGACTCGGAACGTCGCCTCGCCGCCCCCTGCCGCGATGTCGGCCACCTCGCCCGCGGCGACGAGCTGGCCCTTGTGCATCACGACCACGTGCGAGCAGGTCTGCTCCACCTCGGCCAGCAGGTGCGACGACACCAGCACCGTGCGGCCCGCCGCGGCGTAGCGGCGCAGGACCTCGCGCATCTGGTGGATCTGGGGCGGGTCGAGTCCGTTGGTCGGCTCGTCCAGGATCAGCAGGTCCGGGAGGCCGAGCATGGCCTGTGCGATCGCGAGTCGCTGGCGCATGCCCTGGCTGTACGTGCGCACGCGGCGGTGCACCGCGTCGCCGAGGCCCGCGATCTCCAGCGCCTCCTCGATGTGCGCCTCTTCCAACGGCCTGCCCGTCGCGGCCCAGTAGAGCCGCAGGTTCGCGGCGCCCGACAGGTGCGGCAGGAAGCCGGAGCCCTCGACGAACGAGCCGATGCGCGACAGCACGGGCGCACCCGGCGTCACCTTGTGGCCGAAGACGCGGATGTTGCCTTCGGTGGGATGGATCAGGCCCATCACCATGCGCAGGGTCGTGGTCTTGCCGGCGCCGTTGGGACCCAGGAGCCCGAGCACCTGGCCGTGCTCCACGCGGAACGACAGGTCGCGAACCGCGGTGAGGCCACCGGGGTAGGACTTGGTCAGGCCGGAGATGACCAGCGGCACCTCGGACAACGACGGATCCGAGTCGTGCGCCAGGCGGCGGCGGAACATCGCGATGACACCGGCGCCGATCAGCACCAGCAGCGCGATCACGATGCCCCACAGGGCGCTCATCGGGAAGCCGGTCGTCACGTTGCGGCCGGGTACGACGGGCACCGAGAGATCCTCGGACGCCAGCGAGATCTTGTACGCGGCGGGCTGCTCGGCGTTCGCGAACGCCTGGTCCGTCGTCGACACGACCAGCGCCAGTTTGTGCGCGCTCTCGACGGGGCGCACGGCCGGAGGCAGCGTCACGGCCACCTCGGCGGCCGAACCGTCCGGAGGCAACGCCACGCGGAACGGCGCGACGGCCGAGCCCGGCAGCACGCGCGTGCCGTCCGCCGAGACGTCGTAGAGCTTCGCGAACAGGATCGCCTCGCCCGAGTTCTGGTCACCGCGGGCGACGCGCAGACGAACCGTCGACGAGCCGGTCAGCAGCAGCTGCGAGTCCAGGGCTTCTGACGTGAACACCGCGGCCTGGCCCGGCAGGTCGATCGACAGGCGCGACGAGATCGCGGACGAGCGCGACAGCGCGGAACCGAGACCGGGCAGGTTGCTGATGGCCGCCGGGTTGCCGCCGGCCGGGTTCACCGCGACCTGCTCGCGTCCGCTGAGCTTCACGGTCCTGCGCTCGGTGGCGGCGCCGGAAAGACCGGGGTACGAGGGCGCGACGACCGTGCGCAGCGAGGGCGTGCCGGACGAGCGGAACGCGCCCTGCACCGTGTACTCGAAGCCGGTGCCGGGGTCGGTTCCCTTGTGCTGCAGGTGGAACGCCATCCAGTCGGCGATCTCGCCGCGCAGCGCGGCACCGGGGTTGCCGCCGTCGTGGCCGCCCGCGTACCAGACCATCTTCACCTTGCCGCCCGCCTCGGTGATCTGGCGCGCGGTGGCGTCGGACTGGTCGAGGCCGAACAACGTGTCCTGCTCGCCCTGCACGAGCATCGTCGGCTGCTTGATCTGGTCGGTCACGGCGACCGGGGACGACTTGCGCAGCAGCGCCAGCGTTTGCTGCGAGGCCCGTCCGGTCGTGGCGACCTCCGTGTACGCGGCGCACACCTCGGGGGTGAAGCGGCCGCACGCACCCAGCGAAGGCGTGGGCGGCGGCTGCGAGCCGGCGCCCGAGTTCCCGCCCGGCGCTTGCTCGGCGGGTTGGTTCGCCTCCGTCTGGCCCATCTCCGGTGCCTCACCCGTGGGCGACGAGAGGTCGATGGATGTCATGCCCGCGGAGAAGAAGATGCCCGCCCACGAACGCTTGAAGACGCCGTCCTCGCTGAACGCGGTGGCCGCCGGGGTGGAGTCCGAGCGAGGTGTCGCCAGAGCCGAGTTCGGCAGCAGTGCCTGCGCGGGGTCGTTGTAGGTGATGACGGGGACGAGCGTGTCGACGCGCTTGTCGACGCCGGCGAGCAGCAGCGAGAGCGCGCCGCCGTACGACGCGCCCGTCACGCCCACGCGCGGGTCGCCGCCGCTGTCCTTCAGCACCTCGTCACGGGTGCCGAGGAAGTCGAGGAGCTTCTGGGCGTCGCGGACCTCGCGGTCGAGCGAGTTGAGCGCGATCTGGCCGGTGCTGCGGCCGAAGCCGCGCGCGGACCACGTCAGCACCACGAAGCCGCGCCGGGCGAACTCCTCGGCCTGGGTGTGCACGCTGCGCAGGCTGCCGCCGAAACCGTGCGCGAGCATGATCGCGGGCGCGGGAGTCTGCCGGGGGAGGTAAAGACGCGTCTCGATCGTCACCGTCTGAGTGCTGTCGGGGCTCTCAGGTGCGTCGATTTTCGCTTCTTTGAAGGGAACGGCCACGGGGTCGTCCCCGGATCGAGTGAAGTACACGCCGCCTGCGACGAGGGCGAGGACCACGATCAATGCGGGGATCGTCCACCTGCCGCGAAGGCGGGAGAGGCGGGACACATCGAAGACGATATGCGAGTTTTGCTGAGAACGGCCTGTCGGGATCCGGCCGGGGTCTCAGCAAGAGTGGATCTTCAGCCGGCCTTCAGCTGGCACCGGTTCCGGCCCGAACGACACGCTCCGTATTCCCGTTGCACCAGGTTGGGTGGGCATGCTCACCCTGTGTGGCGCTAACCGGTCTTCGTAGAGCACAATATTCACGCAGGATGGAGGGGAGTACTCCCTAAGCGGCGGTGTCGTCAGTACGGAGCTCGGCGTGGAGCTTCCGGTGCCGTCGGTCGTTCGAGAGATCATCTCGGCGGCGGAGGAGACCTCCGGGTTATTTGGCGTGCGCTGAGGATCCCGGAGGTTGGGTTGTGAACGTCCCCGCATGGTTGTGGATCGCGACGATCGTAGGTCTGCTCGTTCTGCTTGCTGTCGACCTCGTCATCGTCGATCGAAAACCCCATGAGGTGACGATCGGTGAAGCCGCCCGGTGGGTCGTCTTCTATGTGGCGGTGGCCGCCCTCTTCGGCCTTGGCATCTGGTACTTCTCCGGCGGTCAGTACGCCACCGAGTTTTTCGCCGGGTACATCACGGAGTACTCGCTGAGCGTCGACAACCTGTTCATCTTCTTGATCATCATGACGACGTTCAAGGTGCCCGCGATCCACCAGCACAAGGTGCTGCTGATCGGCATCCTGCTCGCGCTCGTCATGCGCGGCATCTTCATCGCCCTCGGCGCGGCGCTCATCGCGAAGTTCAGCTGGGTGTTCTTCATCTTCGGCGCGTTCTTGATCTACACCGGCTGGCAGCTGGCGCGCGACAACCACGACGAGGAAGAGGAGTACAAGGAGAACCTGATGCTGCGCGTGGTGCGCAAGGTTTTCCCGGTGACCGACGACTTCCACGGCGCCAAGTCGTTCATCAAGCTCGACGGCAAGCGCTTCGTGACCCCGATGTTCATCGTGATGGTCGCGATCGGCTCCACCGACCTGCTCTTCGCGCTCGACTCGATCCCCGCGATCTTCGGCCTGACCAAGGAACCGTTCCTCGTGTTCACGGCCAACGCGTTCGCGCTGATGGGTCTGCGTCAGCTGTACTTCCTCCTCGGCGGCCTGCTGTCGAAGCTCGTCTACCTCTCGATCGGACTGTCGGTGATCCTCGGGTTCATCGGCGTGAAGCTGATCCTCGAGGCGCTGCACACGAACAGCCTGCCGTTCCTCAACGGCGGCGAACCGTTCCACGTGCCGACGATCGGCATCGAGGTCTCGCTGTCGGTGATCATCGGCGTGCTGGCGATCACGACGATCGCCAGCCTCCTCAAGGTGAAGCGCGACCCGGAGGCCGCGAAGCACGTGGGCGCCAACACCTGAGTGCCGCGGCACCGGCTACAGCACAGAAACGCCGTTCTGGTAGACGGCGCGGATGGCCTGCTTCAGCGTTCCGGCCTTCACGTGCTGCTCGGCATCACCCTCCACGAGAACGAGATCGGCGAGCTTGCCAGGGGCGAGCTCGCCGAGTTCGTTTCCGAGGTGC
Organism: Lentzea nigeriaca; assembly: GCF_016907955.1. Taxonomy (GTDB): domain Bacteria; phylum Actinomycetota; class Actinomycetes; order Mycobacteriales; family Pseudonocardiaceae; genus Lentzea; species Lentzea nigeriaca. Next base: position 192,626 of record NZ_JAFBCX010000012.1, read on the forward strand.
ATCAGCTCGGCGGCGGACGTGGTGGTCGCGTGGATCGCCTCGGCCGGCGACATGCCGTACTCCACCATCAACGTGAGCTCGTTCAGGTTGTCGCCGTGCGGACCGACACCGGAGTCGGTGCCCATCGCGATCTTCACCCCGGCCTGGTAGGCCTTCTGGAACGCCTGGAAGTGTTGCGCGACAACGGACTTCGCCTTGTCCAGGATGACGTCCGAGATCGCCACGCCCGCCGCGGCCTGGTCGAGCACCATGCGCGGCGCCATCAGCGTCGGCACGAGCCACGTGCCGTTCTTGAGCATCTCCTCGACGCCCTCGTCGGTGAGGAACACGCCGTGCTCGATGGACCTGACACCGTTGCGCACCGCGGTGAGGATGCCGTCGCCGCTCATCGCGTGGGACATGACCGCGATGCCCGCGGCGTTCGCCTCCTGCACGATCATCGCGATCTCCTCGTCGCGGAAGTGCGCGTGCCGGGGGTTGCTGCGCGGTGACATCACGCCACCGCTCGAAGCGATCTTGATGATGTCGGCGCCGTGCCGGACGAGCGTGCGGATGACCTTGCGCAGCTCCTCGGGACCGTCGGCGACGGTGTTGGGGAGTCCGGGGTGCAGCGGCGGCGAGATGTGCGCGCCGCACTGCATCCAGTCGTCGTTGTGACCGCCGGTCTGCGACACCATGTTGACCGCGATCTGCATCCGCGGTCCCTGGATCAGGCCGCGCCGGACCGCTTCCGCGACGCCGAGGTCCGCGCCCAGTGCGTCACGGACCGTGGTGATACCGCACTGCAGCGTTGCCTTCATGTTCCCGATCGCCTCGTAGAACGGCAGCGAGAACGGCGTGTTGAGCGACCGCACCAGGTCGGCGCCGCTGAACATGAAGTGCACGTGGCAGTCGAACAGTCCAGGCAGGACGGTGTGGCCGGTCGCGTCGACCACGATGTCCCCGTCGAGTCCGATGCCCACGTCGACGATGCGGTCGCCCTCGACCACCACATCACCCGGCTCGGCCGCCCGGCCGGTGAAGACCCTGCCCCCAGAGAACACGATGCGCGTCATACGCGGAAATCTATGCGGCGAGTCAATTTTTGTGATCGGTCAACAAACGGTGATGAGCGTTGCTAACAAGCTCTGTTAACGTCCTGGCCGTGCGTCCAGAAGACCTGTCGCTGCTCACCACACCCGGTACCGTCGCCGTGTCCGGGGACCTGGTGCTGGTCAGCATCACCACGCCCGATCTCGACTCGAACACCTACCGGGGTGGTCTGCACCGGGTCTTCCCGGACGGCACGACAACGCCGTGGACACACGGTGATCGCGACTTCGCGCAGCGCATTTCCCCGGACGGTCGTTCGGTCGCGTTCCTGCGCGTGGCGGGAAAGTCCAAGCCGCAGCTGTACGTCATGCCGGTGGACGGAGGAGAGCCGCGCGAGCTGACCGACCTGCCGCTGGGCGCCGGTGCCCCGGTGTGGTCGCCCGACTCCTCGCGCATCGCCTTCGTGGCCCGCGTACCGGAGGAAGGTCGCTACGGCACGACCGACGACGGCCCCGAAGCCGAGGCACCGCGCCGCATCACGCGCCTGGACTACCGCGTCGACGACGTCGGTTTCCTCGCCGACCGCCGCCCGCGCCTGCACGTGGTGACGCTCGACGGCGAGGTTTCCGAGCTGACCGACGGCTCGCACGACGTGTCCGACCCGGCGTGGCTCGACGACTCGACGCTGGTGTTCGTCGCGCCGCGCGATCTCGGCGCGGCCGAAACCCTGCACTGCGACCTGTACACGGTTCCCGCTGCCGGTGGCGCGGTGTCGCTGCTGGTGCGCGGCGCCGGTGAGGTCTCGATGCCGTTCGTGGCCGGGGCGTCGCTGTACTGGCTGGGCACGGAGTTCACCGGGTTCGACGCGGTGGCGCGCAACCACGGTCTGTGGAAGGCGTCGCTGGACGGATCTGGTCCTGTCCGGCTGACCGACGTGGAAACCGTTGACGTGGAACGGCTTTCCGGCCCGCCCGTCGCCGACGACTCCGGTGTGCTGCTCGTCGTGCGCAACCGCGGCGCGTTGGAGCTGCGCCGGATTCCGTTCGACGGCGGCCCCGGCGAGGTGCTCGTCGGCGGCCCCGCGGTGGTCCGGTCGTTCGCCACCGACGGGTCCACTGTGGTCGCTGTCGTGTCCACTCCGGACAGTCCCGGTCAGGTGGAGTTCGTCGGAACCGGTGTGCGCACGGCGTTCTCGTCGGTGCCGGCGGCGCGTCGCGTCGTGGAACTGTCCGGTTCCGCCTCCGACGGCTACCCGGTGCACGGCTGGCTCGTGCTGCCGGAGGGCGAGGGTCCGCACCCGGTCGTCCTGGCGGTGCACGGTGGCCCGTTCATGTACCACAGCTGGGGCTTCTTCGACGAGGCCCAGGTCTACGCCACCGCCGGCTACGCCGTCGTTCTGCCGAACCCGCGCGGCTCGGCCGGCTACGGCCAGGCCCACGGCCAGGCGGTCATCGGCAAGTTCGGCACGGTCGACGTCGACGACGTGCTGTCCCTTTTGGACGTTGCGCTCGCTCGTGACGACACCGATTCCGAGCGCGTCGGCGTGATGGGCGGCTCCTACGGCGGCTTCATGACGTCGTGGCTCTCCGCCCACCACGGCGAGCGCTTCAAGGCCGCGTGGAGCGAGCGCGCCGTCAACGCCTGGGACTCCTTCTCGGGTTCCTCGGACATCGGCTACTTCTTCGCCGACGCCTACTGCGGCACCGATCCCGAGGCCCAGCGCGCGATGTCGCCGCTGACCTACGTGGAGAAGATCAACCTGCCGTTCGCCGTCGTGCACTCCGAGCAGGACTGGCGCTGTCCGTTGGAACAGGCCCAGCGCATGTTCGTGGCGCTGAAGCGGCGTGGCGTCGAGGCGGAGATGCTGATCTTCCCCGGCGAGGGGCACGAGCTGACCCGCTCCGGGCAGCCGCGGCACCGCAAGCAGCGCTTCGACGCGGTGCTGGAGTGGTGGGGCCGCTACCTCAGGAGCTGACGCGCTCCGGCGTGATGGTGCGCAGCAGCTCGTCGCGCGGTGGTCCGACCGGCGTGCGGGTGAGCTGCGCCCAGATCCGTTCGATGCGGTCGTGCAGGTCGCTGTCGGTGTCGAAGACCGACACCCGGTCGAGCAACCCGATACGCCCGACGGTCCGGCGCAGGACGAGGTCGTCGTGCGGTGCCGCGGCCAGCGCCGCCGCGAACGCGAACAGCGGGTAGCAGCCGTCGCGGTGGCTGATGTCGACCGGCATGCCGCTCCAGGCCGCGTTGCGCGCCGCGTCGGTCTCCAGCGCGAAGGTGTGGCGTTCGCGGGCCTCGGGGCCGACGTCGGCGAGGTAGGCCTCGGTGATGTCGGCCGGTGTGGTGTGCGTGGCGCTGGCGCGGCCCAGGGCCTGCGCGTGCACCAAGGCGAACGAAAGCCCGTAGGCGAACGCGGGATCGGTGTGGCACAACGCGTCGCCGACGGGGATGAGGCCCGGCACGCCTGAGCCTGCGGTGCGGTCGATGTTGGCCAGGCCGCCCATCGGCATGACGTCCGTGATGGGGTGGGCGTGGTCAGGTGAGGTCATCACGTCCAGCGGTGTGATGGCCCTGGCCGCCGCCATCCACGCGTGGTTGTCCTTCAGTGCGCGCAGGTCGTGGTCCGCGTTGGGCACCAGGAGGATCACGGCGAACGTGCGGTTGTCGCCGCGGAAGGTGTTGAACCCCATGTACCCGAGGTCGCCACGCGGGTTGAGCAGCCACGGCCCCGTGACGTGTTCGGCGCCGGGGTTGAGCGCGAAGTAGCGGCAGTAGTAGATCGCGCCGCACTCGCTGGGCCGTGCCTCGGCGCGTGGCCAGCCGGGAGGGCACCGGTAGCGGCCGAGCGCGTCGACCACGACGTCGGCGCAGATCTCCTCCCCGTTGTCGAGGTGGAACCCGCTCGCTTCCGGCACCAGGCCGGTGATGTGCCTGCCAGCGACCAGCCTGATGCCGGGCTCGGCTGCGGCCGCGCGCCGCAGCGCCCACTCGACCACCGGGCGCCGCACCCAGAGGTAGACGAGGTCCTCGTCGCCGGGCTGCCGCGGTCCGGACAGCCTGGTCGCGACGTCCTGTTCCTCGGCACCGGCGTCGAGCAGCAGGTCGATGACGTCCGGTGCCAGCTCGCGCAGCACCTTGCGGCCGCGTGGCAGGAAGGTGTGCGGTTGCTGGAAGTGCGGGATGCCCTTGCGCACGACGTCGAACGCGCCTTCCGGACCGGTCTGCGCGTTCACCTGGTCTCGCTCCACGACGACCGCGGCGTGCCCGGCACGAGCCACCGCCAGGGCTGCGGCCAGCCCGGCTACGCCGCCCCCGGCGATCGCGAAACGCATCCGTTCAGGCTAGGCATGGGTCCGAACGGCGGACAGGGTCATCGGTCCCTGTCCGTACCGAGTGGACAGAGCCTGACCCGTTCGGCCCTGTCCGGAAGAGGCGTGCAGACCGCCGTTCTCGTCGCAGTCCGGCGGAAGCTCGACTGCCTCCCACGTGATCACCCGAGCAGCGTGTAGTGGAGCTCCTCGCACACGCGCGCCAACGGCAGGTCGAGACCTGGATGGTCCAGCGGCAGCAGGACGTCCGGCGCCGCGGGCAGCCCAGAGGCGCCAGGCGGGTCCCACAGGCAGATGGCCGGGTCACCGGAGTCCATGGACGAGCGGTACCAGAGGCCGTCGAGCTCCGGGTAGGCCGCCCGGATCGCGCGTGACCAGGCCTGGGTCACGTGCTTCGGGCCCGTGGAGATCTCCTGCGAGGCGCCGACGCGCGTGGGCCACAGGCCGCCCAGGTCCAGCAGTCGCAGCGTGCGGCGGGGGCGCAGGACCACGAGGAACGGGCTGCGGGTGCGGCGGTCGACGATCGAGGTGGCCTGGAAGACCTCGGCGATGGAGGTGCGCACGGACAGTCCGAAGTAGAGGACGCCGTTCTCGTGGTCCTGGATCGGGCCGCCGTCGTCGGCCGGGTGCTGCGCGTCGAAGCGGGCGTGGGGGAGTGGGCCCGTGTAGCGGAAGCTGTTCCAGCGCTGCGGGTGGGAGCCCTTGGCCGTGAAGACGCGGACCAGGCGGGTTGCCCGGTGCACCGCCACGACGTCCTCGGTTCGGCGCAGGTGTGCTTGCAGCACGGCAGGGGCAGGCGGCTGTGGAAGCCGTGACATTCGGGTCCTGTCGGGGGTGTTCGGGAGCGCTCAGGCGGGTGTGCCGAGCACGGAGGCCAGGTCGGCGACGCGGCGCGGGTCTCCTCCTGCGAGGAGCCAGTCGCGCGGGGTCGCTGGCTTGCCGTCGACGGGCAGGTCCTCCTGGAGGGTGGTCATGAACGCGGCGACGACCAGGGCCGGTTGGTCCTGCGGGACCGCCGCCAGCACGGTTTCCAGGCCCGGCAGGACGCCGGTGCCCGCGAACTGCCAGGCGGGCAGCCGCCAGCTGCCCCTGTCCTTCCAGCCCACGAGCCTGCCGACGCCGAGCCGGTGCCGGATGCGGCTCGTGTCGACCTGCAGCTGGCGTGCGGCCTCGGCGACGGTCAGGGCCGAGTCGCGCAGCACCGCGTGTGCGACGACCGTGCGGGTGCGCGGGCGGGCGTCGGCGGGACCGGCGGCTGACAGGTCGAGGCCCACGTCGGTGAGCGCCTCCTGCTGGTCCGGCGTGAAGTAGGTGGCCGGTTCCGGGTGCGGTGGGGCGAGCCTGCGGGCCGCGTCGCTCACGAGGGCCAGGAACTCGTCGGGGGTCACCTGCAGGCCGGCCTTGGCCAGCACCGTCTCCAGCGCGGGGCTCATGCGCACAGAGTATCCCGGGCGTGCGCATTTGTGCGCCTGCTGAAGGTGTTGACTCTAAACGTTCGACGTTGTGCGCTCACGCAACGACGCTACGTGAGCGTTCCTGGTTCCGAGCGGTGACGTGGACCTCATCTGGGGCATCGCTAGGATTTCCCGATGCAGCTGGACCGGGGCGCGAAGCGGGTCGTCGTCGCGTGGGCCGCCGTCATGGTCGCCACGCTCGCCTATGTGATGTCCCGACCGCTGGGCTGGTCGCTCGACCTGCGGGTCTACCGCAACGGCGGCGACGCGCTGCTGCAGGGCCTCCCGCTCTACGTCGACGGCTTCGCGAAGCCTCTCGGTGGTCCTGACCTGCCGTTCACCTACCCGCCGATCGCCGCGGCGCTGTTCAGCCTCCTGGCGCTCGTGCCGCTGGTCGTCGCGATCCTCGTGGTGGCGGCGGCGAACCTCGCGATGCTCACGGCGTTGTGCCTGATCGCGGCACAGCGCGTGCTCGGCTGGGGACCGGAGGCCGTGAAGTGGGGCCTGGGTGCGGCGGCGGTGTCGTCGCTCTTCGACCCGCTGCGCGAGACGCTCTGGTTCGGCCAGATCAACCTGCTGCTGGGTGTGCTGGTGATGGCCGACTGCTTGCTGGAACGCACCAGGTGGTGGCCGCGTGGCGCGCTCATCGGGCTCGCCGCGGCGATCAAGCTGACCCCGGCGTTCTTCGCCTTGTACTTCGTGGCGCGGCGGCAGTGGAAGCCCGTGTTCGTGTCGATCGCGTCGTTCTTGTTCTTCGGGCTGGTCGGGTTCGTGATCGCGTTCGGCGACGCGAAGGAGTACTGGACGCACGCGCTGCTCGACCCGAGCCGCGTCGGGCGCCTGACCTACGCGTCGAACCAGGCGATGCGCGGCACGCTGGCGCGGTTCGGGCTGGAGAACGGCGCCCAGGTCGCGGTGTGGGCCGTGCTGGCGCTGCTGGTCGTGACGGTGGTGTGGTGGCTGGCCTCGCGTCTCGGCGACGTCGAGGCGTTCTTCGTCGTGGCGATCGGCGGGCTGTTGATCTCGCCGGTGTCGTGGGGGCACCACTGGATCTGGATCGCGCCCGCGCTCGTGCTGCTGTCCCGCGAGTCGTTGCGCCGCCACTGGGCGCCGTGGGCGGTCGTGGCTGTGTTCGCGGTCGGGCCGCACTGGCTGTTCCCGCGCGACAACGACGTCGAGCGGAACTGGGAGTGGTGGCAGCAGGTGATCGGCAACCTCTACGTGTTCGTCGGGGTCGCCGTGCTCGTCACACTCGCGGTGCGGGTTGTGCGAGACCGCCGTCGAGCTGCTTCAACCGCAGGCTGAACAGCACCAGCACCACGCCCCACAGGATCGCGAAGATGCCGATGGTGATCACGAACGCCATCGCGCCCGCGGCCGGGTTCACGATCAGGATGATGCCGAGCAGCACCGTCAGCGCGCCGGTGACGACGTAGAACCACTCGTTCGTCATCACCTTGCGCAGCCGGATGGCGTCGACGATCTGCAGCACGCCGGTGACCAGCGCCCACGCCGCGATCAGCAGCAGCAACGCGGTCGCGGTGATGCCCGGCCAGAACAACGCGATCAGGCCCGTGGCCAGGCCGAGGACGCCGATGAGGCCAAGTGCCCAGCGCGCCGGCCACTCCTTGTGGGTGAGGGTCAGGTACAGCATCATCGCGCTGTCGACGAACGCGTAGGCGCCCCACAGGATGATCAGGGCGAGCAGCGTGAGGCTGGGCCAGATCAGGGCGGCCAGACCGAACAGGACAGCGAACACTCCGCGCACCGTGAAGAGCCACCACCGTTGCATGGCTCCGGATCGTCTCGGCTGTCGGTGGGGCCCGCAACCTGAGACCCTCGATCGGTGCTGATCCGAGTGGCTGACTGGGAGCGGATCCGTTCCGGTGAGGTCACGCTGCAGTTCCGGCGGTGGAAGCGGCCGACGGTGCGGGCCGGCGGGACCCTGCGGACGTCGCTGGGCGTGCTGGCGATCGACGCCGTGGACGTCGTGTCACGGGTGTCGCGCGCGGAGGCCGTCGCGGCCGGGTTTCCCTCGGTGGCGGCGCTGATGTCCTCTGTGGACGGACGGGAGGGCTCGCTTTACCGCATCCGCCTGCGTTTCGTGGGTGAAGATCCACGGATTGCGCTGCGTTCATCGTCCGATGTGGACGGACTGGAGCTGTCGGAGGCTGCGGTGGCGTTGTTGCGGTTGATCGCGGCGAACCCCGGTGTGCGGGCCGCGGATCTGGCTGCGTCGGTGGGCAGGGAGAAGCTGCCGTTCAAGGCGGATGTCCGCAAGCTCAAGGCGAAAGGGCTCACGGAGTCGCTCGAGGTGGGGTATCGCCTCTCCCCGCGGGGAGAGGCGTACCTGCGATCCCTGGACGGCTAGTAGACCGTCGCCTCTAACCTTTGGTATGGGCCGGTCGTCCGCGTGTCGCGCGGCGTGTCGGCGATGTGATCGTGAGTTGGCGGTAGGTGGCGTGATCAGCAAACGTTTGCCTCGGCTCGCAACTACAACCAACTCAAGATCGTGGACCACACAACTAAGCCGCGACGGCCTACTAGCCTCGATCTTTCACTTGGCGCCGGGATGAGATGCCGGTGGACGGTTTGGTGTGCTCGTTTGTGTTGGGCAGGGGTGATTCCCGGCGCTGGGGCCGCCGGTTCTCCGGGTCCTTGTCGTGGGGTCGGGGGTGCTGGGTCAGGTCTGTAGCGCGGTGTAGGCGGTGTGGATGAGGTGGTTGTAGGGCCAGTCGCGAGGAAGCCGGAGTCGATGTCGGCGTCCGCTGTGGATGATGCGTCCGGCGACGGCGAGGATGCGCAGCCGTAGTCGTTTGGGTTCCCAGCGCCGTGCCGGTTCGTGCTGGTCGAAGGCGAGGGTCTGGGTCCAGGCGAGCAGGTCGGCGGCCAGGGCGGCGATCTCGAGCCAGATCTGGTTTTGTGCGAAGCCGTGGAAGGGCAGGTTGCGCATGCCGGTGTCTTTCTGGCCGCGGATGCGGTCTTCGGCGCGGGCGCGCTGGCGGTGACGGACCTC
>NZ_JAFBCX010000013.1 GCF_016907955.1 Lentzea nigeriaca
GACCCGCTGCCCGTCCGGGAACGTCCACGTGAGATTCCAGCCGTTCAGCGCGTCACCGTCGTTGCGGATCGTCGCCGTCGCACCGAAACCGGTGCCCCACTCGTTGGTGATCTGGTAGGTGACAGTGCAGGCGACCGCCGCGGGTGCCGCCACAGCGGGCACACCACCGATCACCGTCACAGCCGCGATCGTCATTGCCAGTGCTCGTCGAGTCATGCCGCGCCGCCTCTCGACAACTGGGAGCGCTCCCAGATTTCACGGCACTGTAACGTGGGCCACGTCGGCCAAGCGGCGGCACTCAAAGTAGTCGCTCCGCCACTCAGAGCTGCGGATTGCGCCCTCCGATGCAAGGATCGTTGGTCCGCGCGTTTCTCTTACCGGCCTCTTGCTGCTCTCTTCGAGTGGTTTCTCTGGGAACGCTCCCGGAGCGCCAATAGCACGTACCCAAACGACCCGACAATTCGACGGTTTTCGATTCGAACTGTCGACGATAATTGACAGGAAACAGATACCCCGCACTACCATCTTGAATTACCGCCGCGCATCCGAAGCAAACGGAGCGCACATGAAGAAACTCGCAGCAATGGTCTTCGTCGCTGCGCTGGCCACAATGCTCGCACCCCAGGCGCAGGCCGCGGGCAGCACGTTTCCCACGCCCACCGGACCGAAGCCGGTCAGCGCGACCATCAAGGTGCCCTCCGGCACCTACGACGGCGGCATGAAGCGGTTCTACGGCACCGGGAACCTCGGGTCCGGAGGCCAGAACGAGAACCAGGACCCGATCTTCCAGCTCGCGGACGGCGCTACGCTGAAGAACGTGGTGCTGGGCGCCCCCGCCGCGGACGGTGTGCACTGCCTCGGCACGTGCACGCTGACCAACGTGTGGTGGGAGGACGTGGGCGAGGACGCGGCCACGTTCAAGGGCACGTCGTCGTCGCAGACCATGACGATCAACGGCGGCGGCGCGCGCAAGGCGTCCGACAAGGTGTTCCAGCACAACGGACCGGGCACGATGTTCATCCGCGACTTCCAGGTGGACGACTTCGGCAAGCTCTACCGGTCCTGCGGCAACTGCAAGAAGCAGTACCAGCGCAACGTCGTGCTGGAGAACATCACGGCGTTCTCGCCGGGCAAGACACTGGTGGGCATCAACACCAACTACGGCGACACGGCACGGCTCTCCAAGATCACGATCGTCGGCGACAGCAGCCGCAAGATCGTCGTCTGCGAGAAGTACCGCGGTGTCACGAGCGGTGAGCCGACGAAGATCGGCAGCGGCCCGGACAGCACGAACTGCCTCTACAGAACGTCCGACGTGACGTACCGCTAGTGAAATGGCCCCCGGGATGAGTTCCCGGCGGCCATTTCCTCACCATATTTCGACAGTGTGCGAACCGATGTGCTCGAAATTCCAGTCGTCACCGATTCCCGGCGACGACGAAAACGACGCTTCTCCGTTTTCGTCGAGGCTTGCGCGAGACGAGATCCCACGACGCCGTGTTGACGAACCCCAGCGCGCGATCCGTGAACCCGCCACCCGATCCCGTTGCCGCTGAGCCATGAGCCGCCACAAGCCGTTCCCGGTCCCACGGTCGTGCCCGCCCAGCATCTGCCGCACGTGCCTGAGCTTGGCCGCGAGCCGGTAGAGCGGCTCGGTGCCCGTACCCTTCGATCCCGAAATCGACAAAATTCGATTCGAACAATTCGAAATGACCTGCACACCCGGCCACTCGTGTGTCAGGTGACATGCTCATCACGATCTGTCAGGTTGTCGCACCATGTTTCGACGACACCACCAGGGCGTTCGATGTGATTCGACGGCCAGATCGTCGAACGGAACTTGTCAGTCTCGTATTGACCGCACCCACCGTCTGGTCTAACTTTCCCGGCCATTGCCCAGCTCCACTCGTACCACCGCAGTACCGGGGGAAGAATGAGACCCAGATCGACCGTTCTGGTGATCGGCGCGATATTCCTGGTGACTGGATGCACCGGCACGCCCACTCCGATCGCGGCCGGACCGCCGTCCAGTCACCACCTCGTCGCGCCGCCGACCATCGCGAACACGCTGACCGTCCAGGGGGTGGAGGACGGCCGCACCGTCCTCCTGTCGGACGGCACGCGGATCCGCATGGCCGGGCTCGCCGCGCCGGAGGAGTGCTGGGCGGGCGCCGCCACCGCGTTCGCCAAGGCGTTCCTGCTCGACAAGCCGGTGAAGGTCGAGCCAGGCGATCCCACGACGGTCGACGAGGTCCCGTTGTGGCTCGCGGACGGCACCGAGTACGCGTTGCTCGCCGTCAGCCAGGGGGTGCTGCGCCACGCCTCGCCGCACGACGCGGCGTTCCGCGACGCCGAGGACGCCGCCGCGAAGGCGGGGCTGGGCCTGTGGGGTGATCCCTGCCGCGGCCGGCCCAAGGGACCCACGAGCACCCCACCGCAGCCCCCCGCCGCCCCCACGCCGAACCCGGCGCCGACCACGACCACCGCCGCTCCGGTGTTCGGGTGTGCCATCACCTACCGCGTCACCTACCGCTGGAACACTGGCTACAACGCCGACGTGACGATCATCAACACCGGGAACGCGCCGATCTCCGGCTGGACGCTGCGCTGGACGTTCACCCGCGGCCAGATCGTGACGGACATGTGGAACGCCACGGCCAAGCAGTCCGGCGCCGAGGTGAGCGCCACCAACGTCTCCTACTCCGCCACCATCGCGGCCGGAGCCTCCCAGCTGGTCGGGTACACGGGAAACCTCCGCGCGGACAACCAGGACCCCATCGGCTTCTCGGTCAACGATCACCCGTGCGAGATCCGGTAACGTCCTTTTAAGACGGACAGGACTTCTCGGAGGAATGGCTGTGCTGGAGATCAGCGGACTGACGTGGGCGGTCACGATCGGGTTGATCGTGCTGCTGCTGGCGGTCGACCTCGTGCTCGCCGCGTGGCGGCCGCACCGGATCGGCTTCCGTGAAGCCAGTCTGTGGTCGGTGTTCTACATCCTCGTCGCCGTCGGCTTCGGCGTGTGGTTCGCGATGGCGCACGGCGGCGAGTTCGGCGCGGAGTACTTCGCCGGGTACATCGTCGAGAAGAGCCTGTCGGTCGACAACCTGTTCGTCTTCGTGATCATCATGACGACGTTCCTGGTGCCGGAGGAGCACCAGCACAAGGTGCTGACGTTCGGCATCGTGCTCGCGCTGATCATGCGCGGCATCTTCATCGCCGTGGGTGCGACGCTGCTGTCGTTGTTCTCCTTCATGTTCCTGCTGTTCGGACTGCTGCTGATCTACACCGCGGTGCAGCTCTTCCGGCACCGCGACGAGGACCCCGACGTCGAGAACAACGTCGTCGTGAGGACCGCCCGCAAGCTCCTGCCCGTCACCGACGACTACGTCGGCGGCAAGATCTTCACCCGCGTCGACGGCAAGCGCATGGCCACTCCTCTGTTCGTCGTGCTGGTCGCGATCGGCGGCGTCGACCTGCTGTTCGCGCTCGACTCGATCCCCGCGGTGTTCGGCGTGACCGAGGAGCCCTACATCGTGTTCACCGCCAACGCGTTCGCACTTCTCGGCCTGCGCGCGTTGTTCTTCCTCGTCAAGGGTCTGCTCGACCGGCTGGTGTACCTGTCGGCCGGTCTCGCGGTCATCCTCGCGTTCATCGGCGTGAAGCTGATCCTGCACTGGGGCCACGTCGACGTCTCCGCCTCGGTTCCCGAGGTGCCCACCCCGCTCAGCCTGGGCGTGATCATCGCCATCCTCGTGGTCGTAACCGCCGCCAGCCTGATCAAGACCCGCAACGACCCGGCGGCCAAGGCGCACCCCGGTTCGCTGCGCGGACATCAGGAACCCAGCGAAACGGACTGACACCGTGGGATGCTGCCCCTTACGCGATCCCGCCGATCTCGGAGGTGCGCCTTGGGTGCCGGCACGTACGGAGACGCCGCCTACCGCTTCCTCGTTCCCGGCGCGCCGCACCACAAGCGCACCGACTCCGACCTGTTCCCTGCCTTCGACTCCGCGCGTGCGGCCACGCTCAACGTGTTCCGGGCGAGGCCCGGCGTCCAGCGCCCGAGCCTGATCTCGTCGTGGTCGGGGACGATCGAGAGCCTGCTGCTGTCGTTCCCCTCCTACGGGGTGCACGCCGCCGAGCTTGCGGCGGGCTACCGCTCCGTGATCGACGCGATGAGGGTCGGAACCCGGTTCGTCGTGGTACACCACGAGAGTGACCGGCAGGTCGTCGAGGGGTGGTTCCGCGGGCACCCGGCCGCGAACGTGTCGTACGTGCCGATGCCGGACTACATCGACTTCACCGACTGGGCCGAGGACGGCTACCTGGCGCTCGTCGACGCCGACGACGAGACGAGCCTGACGTACCTGCTGGAGCCGTGGTCGTTCCCGCGCTCGGGCGACTCGCTGATCGCGGACAGCGTCGAGGAGCACACGTCCGTGCGGGCGAGCCAGGCGCCGCTCGTGTTCCAGGGCGGCAACTGCCTCATCGGCGACGACTTCTGGCTGCTCGGCACCGACTACTTCCTCGACACGCTGGAGCTGATCCGCAGCGGTGAGCTGCCGATCAGCGTGCCGGAGGGACGCACGGAGGTCGAGTTCGTCCGCGAGCTGTTCGGCAGGCACGTCGACAGCGGACGCGAGCTCCAGCTCGTCGGCACGAAAAGCCCTCTGGGACTGAAGAAGTACTACGCGACCGTGGAGAACGGACAGTACCTGCTCGACCTGCCCGGTGGCGGCACCGGCGACCTGCAGCCGATCTTCCACATCGACATGTTCGTGACGCTGGCCGGTCCCGGCGACGACGGCCGGTTCCGCGTGCTCGTGGGCAGCCCTGCGCTCGCCGACTCCGCGCTCGGCACGAAGTCGCCGTTCGCCCTGCAGACCGCCTACGACGAGATCGCGGCCGAGTTCGACCGGCGCGGGTTCGCCGTCGGGCGCAACCCGCTCGTGCATCGGCCCCAGATCACCCAGCGGCTCACGTTCGCGGCGCTGCGCGACTTCGCCGGCACGCCGGACGGCGCCGAGCTGCGTCAGGTCGTCGCCGAGTTCACCGCGGCGGGCGCACGGCCGGAGACCACGATCCAGGTTCGGTCGTGGCACCACATCACCTGGAACAACTGCCTGGTGGAGAACAGTTCCAGCGCGGGCAGGACCGTCTACCTGCCGACGTTCGGGCACGGCGAGCAGGCCGACCTGGCGGTGATCGACGAGGAGATGGAACGGCTGTGGACCGGCATGGGGTTCACGGTGGTCCGGCTCGCCGACTTCAACGCCTTCGCGAGCAGGCTGGGTGTCGTGCACTGCATCAAGAAGTACCTGGGACGGGGTGCGTGATGATCGACCACCTGATCTACGCCGCGCCGGATCTGGACGCGGCGGTGGACGAGGTCGAGGAGCGGTTCGGCGTGCGGGCCGAGGGTGGTGGTCAGCACCTCGGGCTGGGCACGCACAACCGGTTGCTCGCGCTCGGACCGCGGACGTACCTGGAGATCATCGCTCCGGATCCGCGCCAGCCGGAGCCGGAGCTGCCACGACCGTTCGGAGTGGAGGGTGTGACGCGGGCGGGCCTCGTCGGCTGGGCCTTGTCGTGCGACGACATCGAGCAGGCACGAGAGGCGGCGGCTGTCGCGGGCTTCGACCCCGGTGCCGTGATCGACGGGCAGCGGCAGACCGCCTCGGGCGAGGTGCTGCGGTGGCGGCTCACGTCGAACGCGCTCACCGGAGGCGTGGTCCCGTTCCTGATCAGCTGGGGCGACACGCCGTCACCGGCGTTGTCCGCGCCGGCCGGGCTCGTCCTGGAGTCGCTGCACGTCGAACATCCCGATCCGGCGTTGATCACGCCACGGCTGCGCGCTCTCGGGGCCGACGTCGAGGTACGGCTCGGTGCCTCCGCCCTCGTCGCCTCCATCTCCGGACAAGAACTCAGATAAGTAACACTTGACTACTTAGTAACACTTGCGCACGATCTGCGGCATGGATCTGCACGAGGTCGAGCCTGCGCGTGATCCACGGGTGCGCCGCACCCGTGCGGCCGTGCTGCGGGCCGCCTTCGACCTGGTCACCGAACGCGGCACGACGGCGGTCACGATCTCCGAGATCGCCGAGGCCGCGGACGTCAGCCGCCGCGTCGTGTACCAGCACTTCGGCGACCTCGACACGGTGCTGCTGGAGGCCGGGCTCGACCTCGCGCGGCGTGAGCTGCTGCCCCGTCTCACCGACTTCCGCGACGTCGTGGACGGGCGGACGGAAACCCTCGTCCTGGCCCGCCACTTCGCCGACCACAAGGTGTTCTACCGCGCGCTGCTGACCGGGTCCTGCGCCCACGCGCTGGACCGCGGTCTGATCAGCCTGATGCTGCGGGTCAACCGGCCCGGCATCGAGCACCTGTACGGCGACCGGCTGAGCCCTCAGGCCGTCGACGACCTCGCCGCCTTCATCACCGGCGGCGCGGGCTCGTTCGTCACCGCCTGGGTGATCGAGGGCGCGCACGATCCGGAGGCGTTCACCGACCGGTTGATCGCCGTGATCTCCGTTCTGATGGAGGCTCGATGATCAGCCATCTGATCGAGCGCAAGCTGAAGCTCTCACCACCGCTGACCCGCGACGTCGTGGTGCAGAAGGATTTGCGCGTGCCGATGCCCGACGGCGTCGAACTGCTGGCGGACCGGTGGATGCCGCGCTCCGGCGGCGACGGGCTGCCGACCGCGCTGGTCCGCTCCCCCTACGGCCGCCGCCTGTTCGGTCAGATGCTCGCGCGGCCACTGGCCGAACGCGGCTACCAGGTCGTGATCCAGAGCACGCGTGGCGGGTTCGGCTCCGGCGGCACGTTCGACCCGATGGTCCAGGAACGCGCGGACGGGCTTGCGACGCTGGACTGGCTCGTGGCGCAGCCGTGGAGCGACGCGATCGTGCTGTACGGGCTGAGCTATCTCGGCCACGTGCAGTGGGCGGTCGCCGACCAGTTGCCGCCACAGGTCAAGGCGATGATCCCGATCGTGACCGAGTCCGCGCTGACGCTCGAGTTCCTGCGCCCCGACGGAATGTCACTGGAGACACCGTTCGGCTGGGGTGTGCTGGTCGGCACCCAGGAACGCTCGCTGGCGTTCCTGCGCAAACCGCTCCAGGACAAGAAGACCGCGCGGGCACTGCGGACGCTTCCGTTGCGCGACGCCGATCTCGCGGCGTTGGGCGAGCGTTCCGCCTACATCCAGGACATCCTCACCCACGACGCCGATTCACCGCGGTGGGAAGGACTCGACCACAGCCACCGGGTCGAGGGCGTCACCGTGCCGGTCAGCTCGATCGGCGGCTGGTACGACATCTTCCTGCCCGGTCAGCTGCGTGACTTCCAGGTGCTGCAGGCGAACGGCCACCCCGCCCGGCTGACCGTCGGCCCGTGGACCCACGCCGAGTTCAACTCCACGCCGATCGACGAGGCCGTCGAGTTCGGGCTGGCCCACGCCCGCGGTGTGCAGCCGCCGGACCGCGCGCCCGTGCGACTGTACGTCATGGGCGAGGAAGCCTGGCGCGACTTCTCCTCGTGGCCGCCTCCCGGATATTCGCCGCGGCGCTTCCACCTGGGTTCCGGTGGTGTCCTGACCACGGAGTCTGGCGAGTCCTCAGTGGACACCTACCGGTACGACCCTGCCGACCCCACTCCGGCGGCGGGCGGTGTGCGCCTGGCGGCGGACAGCGGCCGCGTCGACAACACGGCGCTGGAGGACCGGCAGGACGTCCTCACCTACACCACGCCCGTGCTGGACGCCGACGTCGAGGTGATCGGCGAGATCAGCGCCGAGATCTGGTTCTCCTCCAGCCTTCCGCACGCCGACGTGTTCGTGCGGCTCTGCGACGTCGATCCCGACGGCCGGTCGTGGAACATCTGCGACGGCCTGGTGAGCCTGACCGGGGCCGACGAACCCCAGTGCGCCACCGTGCGGTTGTGGCCGACGGCGTACCGCTTCCGGCGTGGGCACCGCATCCGCGTGCAGGTGTCCAGCGGCGCTTTCCCGCGCTACGCCCGCAATCCCGGCACCGGAGAGCCCCGCGCCACGGCCACCACGTTGCTCGCGGCCGACCAGACCGTCCACCTCGGACCGGAGCGGCCGTCCGCGATCACGCTGCCGGTCGCCTGAGGTTCACTTCTTGGCCTTGCCCTTGCCCTGCTTGGCCTTGCCGGGCCTGGCCTTGGGCTCGACCTGGACCGTGACCGTCTGCCGCTCGACGACGGGCGCGGGCTGGGTGGACGTCGGCGGGGTGGGGGTGGACGTCGGCTGCGTGATCGCCGGTGGTGCCGACTCCGCGGGCGTGGCCTCGTACTGCACCACGAGCCCCGTGCCGACGGCGGCGGCCAGCACCACCGCCGAGGCGGCGGCGAGGACTCCGCGGGAACGCCGGGGAATCGGCGCCACGAGTGTCGGCGGACCCGAACCGCGCAGGATGTCGGCACACTCCCGCGCGGACGGGCGACGACCGGCGGACAAAGACGTCATCAACGACAACAACCGGGCGAGGTCGAACGGCAGATCGTCTCCGATCACGGGCGGCCGGTGCAGCCTGGCCACCGCCGCCTCGATCTCCGCGCCCTCGTACTCGCGGTGCCCGGTCAGGCATTCCAGCAGCACCAACCCGAGCGCGTACACGTCGACCGCCGACGTGATCTTCCCGCCACGCACCTGTTCCGGCGCCAGGTACGCCGCCGTGCCGACGACCTGATCGGCCCGCGTCAACCGGGCACCGTCCACCAGCCGTGCCAGACCGAAGTCGGCCAGGCGCGGAACGTCGTCATCGTCGAGCAGGATGTTGGACGGCTTGACGTCGCGGTGGACGATCCCGCGATCGTGCACGTGAGCCAGCGCGTCGGCCAGCGCCGCTCCGAGCCTGCGCACCTCGCCGACGCCCATCGGCCCGTTGGCGATCCGATCACGCAGAGTGCGGCCGTCGACCAGTTCCAGCACCATGAACGGTGTGTCACCGCTGGTGTCCGCGTCGTACACGGTCACCAGTCCCGGATGCGACAACGTGGCGAGCGTGCGGATCTCGTTGTCGAACCGCCGCGCGTCGGCCGTGTCGCCTTTGCGGCGGAACAACTTCACCGCGACATCCCGTGCCAGCACGACATCCCTGGCCCGGCGCACCTCCGCTACGCCGCCGGTGCCCAGCACCTCACCCAACCGGTAACGGTCGGCGAGGAGTCGCCTGTCCGACATACCAGAAGGTTCCCCCTGAACGGGTGATCCAACCGTCAGTCCGGGATCGCGAACGCGGCCTCCAGCGGCGGCAGCACGGCACGGGCATCGGCGCCCGCGAACCACATCCCCACCACGAACGCCGACATCGCCTCCAGGTACCGCGCCCGGTTCAGCCCGCCCGCACGGACCGGCTCCGCCTCCAGGTCGCGGACCAGTTGCTCGACGGCCGCGAGCGCCTCCGCCTCATCACCGCACAACGGGACCGCCAGCCGGCGTCCCTCGAACATCCGCTCGTCCGCCTCCCACACCTCGGCGGCACACAGGTTGAACGCCTTCACCACCCGTGCTCCCGGTGCCAGCTGTGCCACCCGTTCGGCGACGGCGTCCTCGCTCAGCACCATGGAGCCGTCGTCCGGCTCGAAGGCGTTCGTGCAGTCGATCAGCGCCTGCCCGTCGAAGTCCGCTTGTCCCAACACTTCCGCCAGCGCGGGCACGGGCACCGCCAACAGCGTCACGTCGCCGAACTCGGCGGCCGCGCGGACCTCGCCGCGCCCGCCGTACCGGATCTCGTGACCTGCCGCGGCCCAGCCGTTGCCCAGTGCCCGTGCCATCTGTCCCGCACCGATGATTCCGATTCGCATGCCGCAGACGCTAGGAAACCCGAAAGGCACCTCCAGGTGCGCAACGGCACTGGCAGGCTGAACGCCGTGACGATCGAGGAGAGGGATCTCGGGCCGTACGGCGACTTCGAGGCGGACTGCCCGGCCAGGATCGCGGTCGACCTGTTCGGCAACTCCTGGCTGACGGTGATCGTCTACACGTTGCGCGACGGCCCGATGCGGCCCGGTGAGCTCCGCGCCACCATCGGCCACATCAGCCAGAAGATGCTCACCCAGACGTTGCGGCGCATGGAGAGCATGGCCCTCGTGGAACGCCGCCGGTACGCCGAGGCGCCGCCACGCGTCGAGTACGAGCTGACCAAGGCCGGACGGGATCTGCTGGTGCCGATCTTCGCGCTCGGCGAGTGGGCCGACGAGCACGGCGACACCGTCCGGAACGCGTTGTTCGGCGAAACCTGATTGTTTGGCCCCTCGCTCGCTTGATCACACCGTGGCTAATGTCGCTGTGCGGCCGCGACAACCGCCAACAACAACGAGGTGGAGAATCATGCGTGCAATTCCGACGTTCGTGCTGACCGCCGCCGCAATAGTGGCCACGGCATTGCCGGCCGCAGCACAGGTCGATGCCGCCGTCGCACTCGCGCCGCAGGGCAGGCTCGAGGCACGGGGTGCCGCGGTCAGCGTGCCGGTGCGGGTGGTGTGCCAGAAGGGCGCGACCGGGTCGCTGTGGGTGCAGGTCACGCAGAACGTCCGCGGCGAGCTCGCAATCGGCGAGAAATACACGCCCAGCGTTCCGTGCACCGGCCAATACCAGAGGGTCGACGTGACCGTCGTGTCCCGCACGAAGGCGTTCCGGCAGGGCGTCGCATTCACGTCCGGTTCGCTGAACGTCTATCTTCCGCCGGACCAGTCGAACACCGTGGAAGAAGACCGCGAAATGATGCTGGTCCGGTAATTCAGCGTTTGATCGCACTCGATGCACGGACCACGAGCTCCGGCTGGAACTTCACGTGCCGGTGCTCGTGGTCCGGCTCGTTCTCGGACAGCAGCAGCTGGGCGGCGGTGCGGCCCAGCTGCTCGCGCGGCTGGCGTACCGACGTGAGCGGCACCGCGGCGGCCGCGGCGAACTCGATGTCGTCGTAGCCCACCACGGCCAGGTCGTCCGGTACGCGCAGGCCCTGCTGCGTCATCGACTGGAGCAGGCCGAGGGCGAGCAGGTCGTTGGCGCAGAACGCGGCGGTCGGGCGGCGTGACGACGGCAGTCCCACCAGCCGCTCCCCCGCGCCGCGGCCTTCCGCCACCTGCAGGTCCTTCGTCTCCAGGAACGTCAGCGCGTCGGCGGGCAGGCCCGCGTTGGCCAGCGCGCGCAACGCACCTGAGTGGCGGTCACGCACCTGCTGGATCGACAGCGGGCCGCCGATCATCGCGATGCGGGTGTGGCCGGCCTCGATCAGGTGGGTCATCGCGAGCTCACCCCCGAGGACGTCGTCGACGGCGACCGAGCAGCGCGTACCGTCGGTCGACTCGCGGTCGACCAGCACCAGCGGGGTGCCGCGTTCGGCGAACTGCGCGCTGTCGCCGTCGACCGGGGTGATCAGGATGCCCTCGACGCGCTGCTCGTGCAGCAGCTCCAGGTACTCGCGTTCGCGGCCGTCGTCGGAGGCGCTGTTGCACAGGAACAGCGCGAAACCCGCCTCCCGGGCCGCGTCCTCCACGCCGCGGGCGACGTCGGTGAAGAACGGGTTCGCCGCGTCGAGCACGACGTAGGCGATCACCCGGCTGCGGCCCGCGCGGAGCTGGCGCGCGGACTCGTTGCGCACGAAGCCCAGCTCGGCGATGGCGGCCAGCACCCGCTGCCGTGTGGCGGGGGCGACGACGTCCGGCCTGTTCAGCACGTTCGAGACGGTCGCGTTCGACACCCCGGCGTGCTGCGCGACATCGCGGATGCCCACTGACGGCTTCACCGGCGGCTCCTTTGTTGAAACGTGACAACGAATCGTACCCCGTGTCTCTTGACACGGGGCCGCGGCGCACTCAGAGTTCTCGTAACTCAGCCGTTAAAACGTTTCAACATCGAGGAGACGTCAACGTGGACCGACCTCCCGTGGTAGCGCTGGACGAGGTGAGCAAGTCCTTCGGCGCCGTCCGCGCGTTGTCCGGGGTGTCGCTGCGGCTGCTGCCGGGCGAGGCCCACGCGCTGCTCGGGGAGAACGGCGCCGGCAAGTCGACGCTGATCAAGACGCTCGCCGGGGTGCACCGGCCCGACGGGGGGCACGTGGAGGTCGACGGCGAACCGCGGAGGTTCTCCGGTCCTGCCGACGCGCTCGCCGCGGGCATCGCGATCATCTACCAGGAGCCGACGCTCTTCGGTGACCTGTCGGTGGCGGAGAACGTCTTCATGGGACGCCAGCCGCTCGGGCTCGGCCGCCGCATCGACGTCGCAGAGATGCACGCCCGCACGTCGGAGCTGTTCTCCCGCCTGGGCGTCCGGCTCGACCCGGCACGACCGGCGCGCGGGCTGTCCATTGCGGACCAGCAGCTCGTCGAGATCGCCAAGGCGTTGTCGTTCGACGCCCGCGTGATCGTCATGGACGAGCCGACCGCGGCCCTGTCCGCCCACGAGGTGCAGCGGCTCTTCGGTGTGGTGCAGGCGTTGCGCGACCAGGACGCCGCGGTGCTCTTCGTGTCACACCGGCTCGACGAGGTGTTCGCGTTGTGCCAGCGGGCGACGGTGTTGCGCGACGGCGAGTTCGTCTGGTCGGGCACGCTCGACGACGAGACCCCGGACTCGCTGGTGCGCCTGATGGTCGGCCGCGAGCTGTCGCAGCTCTTCCCCAAGGAGGACACGACGGCAGGCGAGGTTCTCCTGTCCGTGCAACGACTCACCCGCGAAGGCGTGTTCACCGACGTGTCGTTCGACGTCAGGGCGGGCGAGATCGTCGCACTGTCCGGACTCGTCGGCGCCGGGCGCAGCGAGGTCGCACGGGCGGTGTTCGGCATCGACCGTCCCGACGGCGGCGCGGTGCACGTGCGAGGCCGGAAGCTGAAGTACGGCTCCCCCACCGCCGCCATGGCCGCGGGAATCGGGTTCGTGCCGGAGGACCGCCGCCAGCAGGGACTCGTGATGGACGCGTCGATCGAACGCAACACCGCGCTCGCCTCGCTCGGCCGGTTGTCGAAGTTCGGGTTGCTCCGGCGGAGCTCCGAACGGGCTCTGGCGCAGGACTGGGCGGTGAAGCTGCGGCTGAAGTTCGCGCGGTTGAGCGACCCTGTCGGTGTCCTGTCCGGCGGCAACCAGCAGAAGGTCGTGCTCGCCAAATGGCTGGCGCGCAAGCCGTCCGTGCTGATCGTCGACGAGCCGACGCGCGGCATCGACGTCGGGACGAAAGCCGAGGTGCACCGCTTGTTGTCGGAACTGGCCGGGCAGGGCGTGGCCGTGCTGATGATCTCGTCGGAACTGCCGGAGGTGCTCGGCATGGCAGACCGCGTGCTGGTGATGCACGAAGGCCGGTTGGTCGAGGAGCTTCCCCGCGCCGAAGCGACCGAAGAACGCGTCGCGCTCGCCGCCGCCGGGCAGGTGACGCGATGACCGCCGCGACCGCGGTGGCCACCCGCCGCACCGCCGCCCGCCGCCTCTCCACCCGCGTGGGCCGCGTCCGCGAGCTCGGCATCGTCGTGGCGCTGGCCCTGGTGATCATCCCGACGGCGATCGTGAACCCGAGGTTCGTCCAGGCGCAGAGCCTGCGCGATCTCCTCCTCAACGCCTCGATCGTCGCGTTGCTCGCCGTGGGCCAGACCTTGGTCGTGGTGACCAGGAACGTCGACCTGTCAGTGGGTTCGGTCCTCGGCCTCTCCGCTTTCCTGACCGCGCAATGGTTCGCCGACCACCCCGGCACCCCGCTGCTCGCGGGCATCGGGTTCGGCGTCGCGGTCGGCCTCGCGTGCGGGCTGCTCAACGGCCTGCTCGTGGCACTCGGCAACGTGCCCAGCCTCGTCGTCACCCTCGGCACGCTCTACGTGTTCCGCGGCATCGACTACGCGCTCGCCGAGGGCAGGCAGGTCAACGCCGCCAACCTCCCGGATGCGCTCCTGGACCTCGGCAGCAGCCGCGTCCTCGGCATCCCGATCCTCGTCCTGATCACGGTCGTGGTCATCGCGGCCGCCGCGCTCTACCTCCACTCCTACCGGTCCGGCCGCGAGCTGTACGCGATCGGCTCCAACCCGGAGGCCGCCACCCTGGCGGGCATCCCGGTCGCCAAGCGCACGCTCGCGACGTTCGTCCTTTCCGGACTGATCGCGGGCCTCGCCGGAGCGTTGTGGGTCGCCCGCTACGGCACGGTCGACGCGGCCGCCGGCACCGGCCTGGAACTCCAGGTCGTCGCGGCCGTCGTGGTCGGCGGTGTCGCGATCTTCGGTGGCTCCGGGACCGTGGCCGGTGCCGCGCTCGGCGCCCTCCTGCTCGGCACGATCACCAGCTGCCTGGTGGTGCTGCAGATCCCCGCGTTCTGGCAGCAGGCGATCGCGGGCGCGCTGCTGATCAGCGCCATCACCGTCGACCGGCTCCTCGCGCTGCGGCTCGCGAAGGCCCTGCGCACCACGGAAGGAACCAGCCATGCGTAACCTCCTGCGGTGGGAGACCGCGCTGGTGTTCCTGCTGATCGTCGTCGCACTGACCGGCCAGGTCAGCACGGACGGCTCGTTCCTGTCCGGCGGCAACCTCTTCTACCTCGGCCTCGACATCGGCGAGATCGCTCTCATCGCCCTCCCGCTCACGCTGGTGATCGTCGCGGGTGAGATCGACCTGTCCGTCGCCTCCGTCCTCGGCCTGTCGAGCGCGTTGATCGGCTGGCTGTGGAACGCGGGCTGGCCGCTCGAGACGATCCTGCCGACGGTCATCGTGGTCGGCGCGCTCTGCGGAGCGTTCAACGGTCTGCTCGTCACGAGGCTCGGACTGCCCAGCCTCGCCGTCACGATCGGCACGCTCGCCCTCTACCGCGGCCTCGCGCTCGTCGTGCTGGGCGACACGGCGGTCGCGGACTTCCCGGCGAGCTACACGTCGTTCGGCACGGCACCGGTGCCCGGCACCGACATCCCGTACCCGATCGTGCTCGCGGTGATCCTCGCGATCCTCTTCGGAATCGCGTTGCACGCCAGCTCGTTCGGCCGATCGGTCTACGCCATCGGCGCCAACGAGGAGGGCGCCCGCTTCTCCGGCATCAGGGTGAAGCGGATCAAGCTGATCCTCTTCGTGCTCGCAGGGGCGGTCGCCGCGATCGCCGGCATCGTCTACACGTTCCGCTTCTCCAGCGCCCGCGCGGACAACGGCGTCGGGCTCGAACTGGCCGTCGTCGCCGCCGTCCTGCTCGGTGGCGTGTCCATCTTCGGCGGCAGGGGATCGCTCTTCGGCGTGCTCGCGGGCGTGCTGCTGCTGGGCGGTCTGCGCAACCTGTTGATCCTGCAGGACACCTCCACGGAGGTCCTCACCATCGTCACCGGCCTGCTGTTGCTGGTGAGCGTTCTCGCCCCGTCCCTCACCCAACGCGTCGCAACGCTACGAAAGGCCCACTCATGAACACACGTCTTGTGCTCGCCCTGGTGGTGTCCGGAGCCGTCGCCCTCACCGCCTGCGGTGGCACCACCAAGGACAGCGCGGGCCAGCAGACCGGCGGCGCCACCAACGCCGCCAAGGCCGACCCGAACGCGGCGCTGAAGGAAGGCCTCAAGATCACGTTCCTGCCCAAGCAGGTCAACAACCCGTACTTCACCGTGGCGCAGAAGGGCGCGGAGAACGCGGGCACGGCGATCAAGGGCGAGGTCAAGGCGACCGGCCCGTCCGACGCGGCCGCCAGCTCGCAGGTCACCTACATCAACACCGCCGCGCAGCAGAAGCAGGACGCGCTGGTGATCTCCGCGAACGACGCCAACGCCGTCGCGCCCGCGCTCAAGTCGGCGCGCAGCCAGGGCCTCAAGGTCGTCACGTTCGACTCCGACGCCGCGCCCGACGCCCGTGACGTCTTCATCAACCAGGCCACGTCGCAGGAGATCGCGGCCGGCCAGGTGAAGCTGATCTCCCAGGCGACCGGCGGCAGCGGTGAGATCGCGATCCTGTCGGCGACCCCGAACGCCACCAACCAGAACGCGTGGATCGAGGTCATGAAGACCGAGCTGGCCAAGCCCGAGTACTCCGGCCTCAAGCTCGTGGAAACCGCGTACGGCAACGACGACGACCAGACGTCGTTCCAGAAGACCCAGGGTCTGCTGCAGGCGCACCCGAACCTCAAGGGCATCATCTCGCCGACCACCGTCGGTGTCGCGGCCGCCGCGCGTTACCTCAGCTCGTCCGAGTACAAGGGCAAGGTCCAGCTGACCGGTCTCGGCACGCCGAACCAGATGCGCAAGTTCGTGCAGGACGGCACCGTGAAGGACTTCGCGCTGTGGGACCCGAGCAAGCTCGGCTACCTCGCCACCTACACCGCGGCCGCGCTCGCGTCCGGGCAGATCACCGGTGCGCAGGGCGAGAAGTTCAAGGCCGGTGACCTCGGCGAGTACACCATCGGCGCCAAGGGCGAGATCGTGCTGGGCCCGCCGACGGTGTTCAACTCCGGCAACATCGACAAGTTCGACTTCTGACCGTGCGGATCTGCTTCACCCTGCGGGTCCGGCCCGACCGGATCGACGAGTACAGGGCTCGGCACCGCGAGGTGTGGCCCGAGATGCGGGCCGCCCTCAGCGAGGCGGGATGGCGCAACTACAGCCTCTTCCTCGCCGAGGACGGCCTGCTGATCGGCTACCTCGAATGCGACGACTTCGACGCGGCGCTGGCCGAGATGGCTCGCACGGAAGTCAACGCGCGGTGGCAAGCCGAGATGGCGGAGTTCTTCGTCGGTGACGGCAACCCCGACGAACGGATGCGGCCGCTGGACGAGGTCTTCCACCTCGACTGAAACGCTTTGGGGACAACGATGAGTGTGAAGGACGCGCTGCGCGAGCAGCGGATCGAAACCCCCTCGTGGGCCTACGGCAACTCGGGGACGAGGTTCAAGGTGTTCGCGCAGCAGGGAGTTCCGCGCACGCCGTACGAGAAGATCGACGACGCGGCGGTGGTACACCGGCTCACCGGCGTCGCGCCGACGGTCGCGCTGCACATCCCGTGGGACAAGGTCGACGACTACGGCAAGCTGGCCGAGTACGCGCGGGACCGCGGTGTCGCGCTCGGTGCCATCAACTCCAACGTCTTCCAGGACGACGACTACAAGCTCGGCAGCGTGTGCCACCCGGACGCCGCGGTGCGCCGCAAGGCGATCGGGCACCTGCTCGAGTGCGTCGACATCATGGACCAGACCGGGTCGCGGGACCTGAAGCTGTGGTTCGCCGACGGTCTCAACTACCCAGGGCAGGACAACATCCGGGCCCGTCAGGACCGGCTCGCCGAGGCGTTGCGGGAGACGTACGAGCGGCTCGGCGACCACCAGCGGATGTTGCTGGAGTACAAGCTCTTCGAGCCCGCGTTCTACACGACCGACGTGCCGGACTGGGGCACGGCGTACGCGCACTGCCTGCAGCTCGGCGAGAAGGCGCAGGTCGTGATCGACACCGGGCACCACGCGCCGGGCACGAACATCGAGTTCATCGTGTCGTTCCTGTTGCGGGCGGACAAGCTCGGCGCGTTCGACTTCAACTCGCGCTTCTACGCCGACGACGACCTGATGGTCGGTGCGGCCGACCCGTTCCAGCTGTTCCGGATCATGCACGAGATCGTGCTGGCCGACGCGCTGAAGCCGGCCGCGGGCATCGCGTTCATGCTCGACCAGTGCCACAACCTGGAGCCGAAGATCCCGGCGATCATCCGTTCGGTGCTCAACGTCCAGGAGGCCACGGCGAAGGCTCTGCTGGTCGACCACGAGGCGCTGGCGGCCTTCCAGCAGGACGGTGACGTGCTCGGCGCGAACGGTGCGTTGATGGACGCCTACAACACCGATGTCCGCCCGCTCCTGCGTGAGCTGCGCGAGGAGATGGGCCTCGATCCCGACCCGATGGCCGCGTACCGGCGGTCCGGGTACGCGGAGCAGATCGTCCGTGAACGAGTCGGCGGCGAGGCCGCCGGGTGGGGTGCGTGATGAGTCAGGTCCAGGCGCTGCTGGGGCGGAGCAACCGGCTCGGAGCCGACCCGCGCAACACCAACTACGCGGGCGGCAACACCTCGGCCAAGGGCGAGGAGCTCGACCCGGTCACCGGGCAGCCCGTGGAACTGGTGTGGGTCAAGGGATCCGGCGGTGATCTCGGCACCCTCACCGAGGCAGGGCTCGCGGTGCTGCGGCACGACCGGCTGCGCGCGCTGACGTCGGTCTACCCCGGTGTCGAACGGGAAGACGAGATGGTCGCCGCGTTCGACTTCTGCCTGCACGGCAAGGGAGGCGCGGCGCCGTCGATCGACACGGCCATGCACGGCCTGGTCGACGCGGCCCACGTCGACCACCTGCACCCGGACGCGGGCATCGCGTTCGCCACGGCCGCGGACGGCGAGGCGCTCGTCAAGGCCTGCTTCGGCGACCGGGTGGTGTGGGTGCCGTGGCGGCGGCCCGGTTTCCAGCTGGGGCTGGACATCGCGGCGGTCAAGCGGGACAACCCGCAGGCGATCGGCGTGATCCTGGGCGGGCACGGCATCACGGCGTGGGGTGCGACGAGCGAGGAGTGCGAGGCCAACTCGCTCGACATCATCAACACCGCCCAGCGCTACCTCGACGAGCACGGCCGCGCCGAACCGTTCGGCCCGGTCGTCCACGAACCGCTCCCCTCGGGCGAGCGCCGCGTGCGGGCCGCCGAGCTCGCACCGGTGGTCCGCGGTCTGGCGTCCACGGACTCGCCGCAGGTCGGTCACTTCACCGACAGCGACGTGGTGCTGGACTTCCTGTCCCGCGAACGGCACGCGGAGCTGGCCGCGCTCGGCACGTCGTGCCCCGACCACTTCCTGCGCACCAAGGTCCGGCCGCTGGTGGTCGACCTGCCGCCGACGGCACCGCTCGAAGACGTCGTCGAGCGGCTGGAACACCTGCACGAGGCCTACCGCGAGGACTACCGGGCCTACTACGAGCGGCACGCCGAGCCGGACAGCCCGCCGATGCGCGGCGCCGACCCGGCCATCGTGCTCGTGCCTGGTGTCGGCATGTTCAGCTTCGGCAAGAACAAGCAGACCGCGCGCGTCGCCGGCGAGTTCTACGTCAACGCCATCAACGTGATGCGCGGCGCCGAATCGGTCTCCCGGTACGCGCCGATCGAGGAGAGCGAGAAGTTCCGCATCGAGTACTGGGCGCTCGAAGAGGCCAAGCTGCAGCGGATGCCGAAGCCCAAGCCGCTCGCCACCCGCGTCGCGCTCGTCACCGGCGCCGGATCGGGCATCGGCCGGGCCATCGCGCGGCGGCTGGCCGCCGAGGGCGCGTGCGTCGTGGTGGCCGACCGCGACGGCGACAGCGCTCAGGAGGTCGCCGAGGGAATCGGCTCGACGGACGTGGCCGTGGCGGTCACGGTCGACGTCACCGACACCGC
The DNA here is from genome assembly GCF_016907955.1 of Lentzea nigeriaca. Lineage (GTDB taxonomy): Bacteria > Actinomycetota > Actinomycetes > Mycobacteriales > Pseudonocardiaceae > Lentzea > Lentzea nigeriaca. Next base: position 19,360 of record NZ_JAFBCX010000013.1, read on the forward strand.
GGGCATCGCCGAGGCGTTCCGGGCAGCGTCGCTCGCGTTCGGCGGCGTGGACCTGGTGGTCAACAACGCGGGCCTGTCGATCTCCAAGCCGCTCGCCGACACCACGGAGGCGGACTGGGACCTGCAGCACGACGTGATGGCCAAGGGCTCGTTCCTGGTGTCGCAGGCGGCCGCCAAGGTCATGCGCGCTCAGCGGATGGGCGGCGACATCGTCTACATCTCCAGCAAGAACGCGGTCTTCGCCGGCCCGAACAACGTCGCGTACGGCGCTGCCAAGGCCGACCAGGCGCACCAGGTCCGGTTGCTGGCGGCGGAGCTCGGCGAGGACGGCATCCGCGTCAACGGCATCAACCCGGACGGCGTGGTCCGCGGCTCCGGAATCTTCGCCGGCGGCTGGGGTGCCCAGCGAGCCGCGGTCTACGGCGTGCCCGAGGAGAAGCTCGGCGAGTTCTACGCCCAGCGCACCCTGCTCAAGCGCGAGGTGCTGCCCGAGCACGTGGCCGCGGCGGTGTTCGCGCTGACAGCGGGCGACCTGTCGCTCACCACAGGCCTGCACGTGCCGGTCGACGCCGGTGTGGCCGCGGCGTTCCTGCGATGACGGCGGTGATGTCAACCGTCGCCGCCGTCGACCTCGGCGCCTCCAGCGGCCGCGTGCTGCTGGGCCGGGTCGGCGACGGCAAGCTGCACGCCGAGGAGGTGCACCGGTTCCCCAACGGGCCGGTGCGCCTGCTCGGCAGCCTGCACTGGAACGTCCTTTCGCTGTACCAGGAAGTCCTCGTCGGTCTGCGGCTCGCCGCCGAACTCGGCTCGGTCGGGCTCGACAGCATCGGCATCGACAGCTGGGCGGTCGACTACGGTCTGCTCGACGCACGTGGCGCGTTGCTGGGCAACCCGGTGCACTACCGCGACTCCCGCACCGAGGGCATCACACCGCCGGACGGCCTGTACCAGGTCAACGGGCTGCAGTTCCAGCCGTTCAACACGATGTTCCAGCTGATGGCAGAACCGCTGCTGGCGCACGCTTCGCAGCTCCTGCTGATCCCGGACCTGCTGTCCTACTGGCTGACCGGTGAACGCGGCGCCGAGTACACCAACGCGACGACGACCGGCCTGATCGACGTCCGAAGTGGACAGTGGTCGGCCGAGCTGACCCGTGACCTGCCGAAAGGCCTGCTGCCGGAGCTGCGCCACCCCGGCGACCCGGCGGGCACCCACGAGGGCGTGCCGGTCACCGCGGTCGGCTCGCACGACACCGCGTCCGCCGTCGTCGCCGTGCCCGCCGGGAACGACAGGTTCGCCTACATCTCGTGTGGCACGTGGTCGCTGGTCGGCGTCGAGCTCGACTCCCCCGTGCTCACCGAGGAGAGCCGCGCCGCCAACTTCACCAACGAGGGCGGCGTCGACGGCACGATCCGCTACCTCCGCAACGTGATGGGCCTGTGGCTGGTGCAGGAGTGCCTGCGGCACTGGGGGACCCCGCTGGAGCCGTTGCTGCGGGAGGCCGCCGACGCGCGAGGCACCGTGTTCGACCCCAACGACCCGGTGTTCCTGCCGCCCGGCGACATGCCCGCGCGGATCCAGCGGCAGTGCGGGAGGACCATGACCAGGCCCGAGATCGTCCGGTCCATTCTGGACAGTCTCGCGCTGGCGCACAGGGACGCCGTCGCGGACGCCCAGCGGTTGTCCGGCAAGGAGGTCGAGGTCGTGCACATCGTCGGCGGCGGCTCGCGCAACGAGTTGTTGTGCCAGCTCACCGCCGACGCGTGCGGTCTTCCGGTGATCGCGGGGCCCGCGGAGGCGACCGCGCTGGGCAACGTGCTGGTGCAGGCGCGTGCCGTGGGTGCGGTCCACGGCACGCTCGCCGACCTCAGGACGTTGGTGCGGGAGTCCCAGCAGCCGCGGCGGTATCTCCCCCACTGAGCAGGAGGTAGGCGGCGGCCGTCCAGGTGTAGGCCCGGTCGCGCAGACCCTGTCCGGTGAGCGCGTCGAAGTTCTCGGCGAATCCGGACTTCTCGCAGGTCGCCCGGAACCGCGCGCTCACCTCGTCGGCCAGCTCCACCGCGCCACCGCGGCGCAGGCCGTCCTCGATCAGCACGGTGGCCGGGGCCCACACCGGGCCCCGCCAGTAGCCGTCGGCCTCGTAGTACGGCGAGCCGGTCAGCTCGGTGGCGGGTCCGACGTCGGTCAGGTGCTCGGCGACGCCGTCGCACAGCCGGTCGAAGATCTCGCGCGGCAGATGCTCGCCCAGCACGACCGGCATCAGGTCGAGCAGGCTCGCGGTGGCCCTCAGCTCCCCCGACGCCACGCCCCGGCTGACGAACCTGGTGCCGTCCCACAACTCCCGCAGCAGCGCGGACAGCATCTCGTCGGCCCGCTCGCCCCACGGGGTGCCGTCGCCGATCTCCGCGCCGAGCACGGCCAGTTCCTTCATCTGCAGCACCAGGAACGCGGCGAGGTCGGCCGACTCGACGAGCCGTTCCTCCCGGAACACCGTCGAGTTGTCCCAGCCGCTGTCGTTGCCGTGCTCGTAGTACGGCAACGGCCGGCCCGGCGCCCGCCGGTGGTCGAGCCAGAACGACGTCCACGCCGACAGCTGGTGGTAGGCCAGTTCCGGGTCGGGCAGCCCGCCGGGCAGCCGTTCGCGCAACCGGCCGATGGTCCAGCCGTGGATCGGCGGCTTCACGAAGTTGCGCAGCACCTCGGAGTGCGTGATCGAGTCCGGCAGCGCGCCCTGCGCGTCCTGGTGGTCGAACACCACCTGGAACTGGTGCCAGGCGAGCTCCGGTGCACCGGGTGCGAGGGCCAGCGCGTTGAAGCAGTGGTCCCAGCTCCACACCTTGTCCATCCAGTGCTTGGACATCAGCACCGCCGGACGCGTCACGAACCCGGCCGGGTCGACGGTGGCCGACCAGATCACGTAGCAGGCCAGTTCGGCGGCGGGTGCGCGGGACGGCGCGACAGCCTCGACGTACCGCCCGAACTCCTCGCGCACGGCACTCACCACGTCGGCGAACTCCGTGTCGGAGCGAAACGGCGACCGTGCCGTGGTGAACTCCTCGATCACCACCTCCCACGGTTCCTCTCCCAGCACGACCGCACGGTCCGCGGTCGCGAGCTCCTGCTCGCCGGTGTCCTTCGACTGTCCGGAAAGGACGGTGACGCGGAAGCGGTGCCCGGTCTCGTAGGACGTGAACACCGCGCCACCCGCCGGTTCGGCGAAGAAGTACGTGCCGGTGAACGGCGTGAGCGTCCGTTCGGCGGCCGCGATGCGCATCCCCAGGCCGTTGCCCGAGATCCGGAGCGTGTCCGGAGCGGAGAACACCGCCTGGATCTGCGCCCCACCGCTGCGCCACGTCAGCACCGCCGGATCGGCGACGATGGCGGCGGGCCGCGACGGCACCAGGGACAGCACGGCGTGCATGCCGTTGCGGTGCGACACCACGTGCACATCCTGCGCGTACCTCGCCAGCCCCACCACCGGCGAGAGGCCGAACCACGCGCCGGACCGGCTGAACGGGATCTCGCGCACGGAGAACTCGGTGGCCACGGGTCTTCCTTTCAGTCCTTGACGGCACCGGAGGTGACGCCCGCCGCGACGTAGCGCTGGGCCACCACGATGAGCACCGTCGCGGGCACGGACGCGACCACGGCGGTGGCCATGATCGAGTTCCACTCCTGGTTGTTGTTGCCGATGTAGCGGTAGATGCCGAGCGTGAGCGGCTGCAGCCGGCCGCCCGAGTCGAGCGTCGCGGCGAAGAGGAAGTCCGACCACGCCCACAGGAACGAGAACAGCGCGGCGGTGACCACGCCGTTGCGGCTCGCGGGCAGCACGATCGAGACGAACGACCGCCACGGCCCCGCCCCGTCGATCCTGGCCGCCTGCAGCACCTCGTCGGGCACGGACGCCATGAACGAGGTGAGGATCAGCACGGCGAACGGCACCGCGATGGTCGAGTCCGCGAGAACCAGTCCCCACACGGTGTTCGTGACGCCGAGCTTGACGTAGATCCCGTAGAAGCCCAGCGCCATGATGATCCCCGGGATCATCTGCGCGACCAGCAGCACGAACCCGAGCGCCCGCCGTCCGGCGGGCCGGAGTTTGGCGAGTGAGTACGCGGCCGGTGCCGCCAGTGCCAGGGTCAGCACGACGGTCCCGAGCGCGACGAGCAGACTCGTGCCGAGGTACGGCACCTGCTCGCGCAGCACCCGCTCGTAGCCCTCCGTCGTGGGATGGACCGGGATCAGGCTGGGCGCCTTGCGCATGTCGCTCAACGGCGTGAGCGACACGTTGACCATCCAGTAGACCGGGAACAGCATCACCGCGGTGAGCAGCACGCCGACCGGTGTGCGCCAGGACCTCATGCGAGCTCCTGCCTGCGCTGCACGCGGATGTAGAGCAGCCCGGCGATCACCGCGATCAGGATCAGCACGTTGCCGACGGCGGCGCTGGGCCCGAAGCGCGGCAGCATGTTGCCGAACCCGAGCTCGTAGGACCAGGTCGCGAGCGTGGTGGAGGACCCGCTCGGCCCGCCCTTCGTCATGATCCAGATGACGTCGAACACCTTCAGTGTGTACACCAGCCCGAGCAGCAGCGTGATCGCGGAAACCGGGCGCAGCAACGGGAACGTGACGTGCCAGAACGTCTGCCAGCCGCTCGCACCATCCAAAGAGGACGCCTCGTAGACCTCGCGCGGGATGTTCTGCAGCCCGCTGTAGAGCACGACGAGGTTGAACGGGATGCCGATCCAGATGTTCGCGATCGTCACCGACACGAGCGACCACTCCGGCGAGGTCAGCCAGTTGACCGGCCCCAGGCCCACGACCTTCAGCGCCGCGTTGACCAGCCCCGACTCGCTGTTGAGCAGCCAGGCCCAGGTCGACGCCGACACGATCAACGGCAGCAGCCACGGCACCAGGAACAACGCGCGCAGCGTCGCCGACAGCCGGAAGCCGCGGGCGAAGAACAACGCCGCCGCGAGACCGATCGTGTACTGGAAGAACAGCGAGACCAGGGTGAACAGGACGGTGTTGAGCAGCGCGGTGCGGAAGGTCGGGTCGCCGAACACTACTGCGTAGTTGGCGAACCCGACCAGCGGCGCGCCGCCGTGGACGAACGACCGGACGGTGTACCCGCGGATGCTCAGGTCGACGTTCGTGAACAGCGGATACGCGTAGCACACCAGGAGGTACGCCACGAGCGGGACCAGGAAGGCCCACCCCGCCAGCCTCGCCCGCACCTACTTCACCGCGGCCTGGGCGTCCCGCAACGCCGCTTCCGGCGCCTTCGCACCGGTGAGCGCGGCCTGCACGGCACCCCACAGCGGCTGCGAGATCTTCGGGTACTTCGTGCCGAGGTTGTCCCCGGTGCGTCCCTTGGCGTTCTTCACCGCCTCCACCCACACGGCCAGGTCCTGCTGGGCCGAGACCTGTTGCTGCTGCACGGAGGGCACGGCCGAGATGTAGGTCAGCGCGGTGTCCGCGGCCAGCACCTTGTCCGGCGCGGTGAGGCAGGAGCCGATGCGGCCCGCCTTCGCCTCGGTGTCCTTGTTGTCCTGCGCGGGAACCGTGACGAACTCGCCACCCGTCGGCGCGGGCGCGGTACCTCCGGTGCGGGCGGGGATCGCGATGACGCCGTACTCGAACCCGGCCTTCTTCGCGTTGCCGAGCTGCCAGGTGCCGTTCTCGGCGAACGCGTACTCGCCGGTGGCGAATTCCTGCCAACTCGTGGTCTGGGTGTTGTTCACGACCGAGTTCGGCGCGTAACCGTTGTCGAGCCAGGACTTCCACAGTTCCAGCGCGGCCTTGCCGGACGGCAGGTCGGTCAGCTTCCCGCCCGCGCCCCAGAACCACGGCAGGAACTGGAAGGTGCCCTCCTCGGTGCCGATCGCGGAGAAGGTGATCCCCTTCTTGCCCGCGGCCTTCACCTTGGCCAGCGCGGCGTTCAGCGAGTCCCAGTCCTTCACCGAGGCCGGGTCGACTCCGGCGGCGGCCAGCACGGCCTTGTTGTAGTAGAGGGCCAGGGTGTTCGCGCCGATCGGCACGCCGTAGGTCTGCCCCTCGACCGTCCCGGCGGCCACCAGGTTCGGCGAGACCTGCCCGGCGTCGAGGCCGACGTCGGAGTTCGCCTTCAGCACTCCTGCCTCGACGAGCGTGGACACCACCGGATTGTCGACCACCAGCACCTGCGGCGCGGTGCGTTGCTGTGCGGCGAGCAGGACCTTGCTGGTCAGGTCCGTGGTGTCGTAGGCCTGACGCTGGATCTTGACTCCTGCCTCCGTCCCGCACTTCTCGATCGTCTTCACCCACTCGGACTCGGCAGTGAACTGCGGGTACGGATCCCAGACGGAGAAGGTGTCCGGTGTCGCGGTGGTGGCGGGCGTTGACGAGCACGCCGCCACGGACACGACCAGGCCCAGCGCGGCCAGCAGACGTGCGGGTACAGGTGCGGAGAACATGGAGGTCCTTCCTGACGGCTTCGCTGACGACAAGAGGTCGAACCGGTTCGACGCCGAAGAGCGGCGTCAACGTAAACCCCGCGTGTGATGTCGTGCAAGAGGGAAAGTTCTACGATGGCGCACAGTCGAACCGGTTCTGGAGAACCGAGCCGGAGACGGGATGCGCGCATGAACATCGGAGAGATCGCCAAGCGGGCCGGGGTGTCCCGCAGCACCGTGTCGTACGCGCTGAGCGGGAAACGGCCGGTGTCCGCGGCGACCGCCCAGCGGATCAACGACGTGATCGCCGAGCTCGGCTACCGCCCCAACGCCAGCGCCCGCGCGCTCGCCGAGGGACGCACCCGCACGTTCGGGCTGGTGATACCGCCCGCGAGCACCCGGCTCACCGACGTCCAGCTGGCGTTCGTCGCGAGCGTCGTGGAGGCCGCCGCCGCACACGACCACGACGTGCTGCTGTCCCCCAGCGGAGGTGATCACGACCGGTCGTTCGAGCGGATCGTCACCGGCCGCCGCGTCGACGGCGTGATCCTGATGGAGATCCTGCTGCAGGATCCGAGGGTCGAGCGGCTGACGAGCGCCGGGCTGCCGTTCGTGACGATCGGCCACGTCGAGCATCCGGCCGCGTCGTGGTGGGTCGACGTCGACTACAGCGGGCTGATCACCCATTGCGTCCGCCACCTCGCCGACCTCGGCCACTCCGACGTCGTGCTGATCAACCGGTCCGACGAGCTCGTCGCCGCCGGCTACGGCCCGGCTCTGCGCGCGACGACGGCGTTCACCGAGACCGCTCAGGAGTGCGGCATCAACGCGCACACCGTGTGCTGCGCGGACGAGCCCGCCGCCGGTGTCGCGTGCTTCGAGGACATCAGGACCCGCTGGCCGGAGGTGACGGCTGCGGTCACGATCAACGAGGCGGCGCTGCCCGGCGTGCAGCGCGCGTTGCACAGCGCCGGGCTCGACGTGCCGAGGGACTTCTCCCTCACCGGCGTGATCGCCGACCGGCTCGCGGAGGACTTCCACCCACCGCTGACGGCCGCGGACGTGCCCGCCGGTGACATGGCCAGGCTGGCCGTGGACCTGCTGCTGGAGCAGATCGGCGACCCGTCGGCGACGCCGCGGCACAGCATGCTCGCACCGGCGATCACGTTGCGGTCGAGCACGGGAGCGCGCCGCGGGGCGTGAGGGTCGCGAACCGGTTCGATATCGAAAACTTTCGAAAATGAATTTGCGTCCATTTGTCAATTGACGCTCATTTGCGCGCACTTCTAGGTTGATCTTTCGGTCTCCTTTTCCGAAAGGTGTGGAAGATGCGCAGGCGCTCGTTCCTCGGTCTGGCCGCCACCGGTGTCCTCACCCCCGCCGTCGCCAGAGCGGAGGCCTCCGGGCGGACCGGCTGGGTGAACACCTGGACGTCCATGCCGCAGCTGTGCGAACCGGGCAACATGCCGCCTCCGCCGTTCACGCAGGACGGTCTGGTGCTGGCCGATGCCACGCTGCGCCAGACCGTCCGGGTCACGGTCGGCGGACGGCGAATTCGGTTGCGCTTCTCCAACGCGTTCGGGGGCGCGGTGCTGCCGATCACCGCGGTCACCGTCGCGTTGCCGAAGGACGGCCGCGCGGGCGTCAGCGCGATCCAGCCGAACACGCTGCGGCGCCTGACGTTCAACGGACGGTCCTCGGTGGACGTTCCGCGCGGCGCACTGGCGGTGTCCGACCCGCTCGACTTCCCGCTGGCGCGCGGATCGATCCTCACGGTCACCATCTATCTCGCGCGCGGCCAGGCGTCCAACGACATCACCTCGCACCCCGGCTCACGCACCACGTCGTACCTGTTGGCGGGCAACCACACCGAGGACGCGGACCTGACGGGGGCGACGCCGGTCGACCACTGGTACTTCTTCAGCGGCATCGAGGTGGTCTCCACCGCGTCGGCCGTCGTCCTGATCGGTGACTCGCTGACCGACGGCCGCGGTTCCACCACCAACGGCAACAATCGCTGGCCCGACCAGTTCTTCGACCGGCTGCGCGGCGACGTCGCGGTGCTCAACCAGGCCGCCGGCGGCAACCGTGTGCTCAACGACGGCCTCGGCCCCAGCGTGCTGGCCCGGCTGGACCGCGACCTGCTGGCGCAGAGCGGCGTGCGGTGGCTGCTGCTGTTCGAGGGCGTCAACGACATCGGCACGGCGGCGACGACGGAAGCCGCCCAGAAACAGCTGGCAGACGACCTGATCGCCGCCTACCAGCAGATCCTCGAGCGGGCCCACGCGCACGACATCAAGGTGTACGGCGCGACGATCACCCCGTTCGGAGCCAGCTTCTACGACGAGGGCTTCCGCGAGGAGTCCCGGCAGACCGTGAACCGCTGGATCCGCACGAGCCGTCGGTTCGACGCCGTCATCGACTTCGACGCCGCCGTCCGCGACCCGGCGAACCCGCGGCAGCTCCTGCCCGTCGCGGACGTCGGAGACCACCTCCACCTCAACCCCACCGGCTACCGCATGCTCGCCGAAGCGGTTCCCCTCAAGCTTTTCCGTTGAACGTCCACCGACCGTGCGGCACGGTCTTCACCGCCGAGCCGGGCACGTGCACCTCGGCGGTGGAGCCCACCGGCACGTCGACGGTCAGCCGCAGCACACCGTCGACCTTGGCCCACGCCACACCGATGCGTCCGCGCACGCTCTCGAACTCGAGCCGCGCCCACGACAACCCGGTGGTGGCGTTGGGCCGCACGGTGAACGTCCGATAACCGGCGTCGCCCGGCACCAGCCCGGCCACGTGCTCGTACAACCATTGCGCGACAGTGCCTTTGAAGTAGTGGTTGCGCGAACGCGTTCCGGTGTCCCACATCTCCCACATGGTGTCGGCGCCGTTCGCGAACCAGTGCCCCCAGCTCGGGTACGAGCGCTCGGTGGCCATGGCGTGCGCGACGTCGGCGTGTCCGTTGTCGCTCAACGCCTTCAGCAGCACGCTCGCGCCCAGGCAGCCGACGTTGACGTGGTCGCCGTTGGCCTTCACCTCGGCCGCGAGCCGGTCCGCGACCGCCTGGACGGACCCGGCGGGCACCATGCCGAACGCCAGCGGAATCGCGTTGGAGGTCTGCCGGTAGCCGTCGTCCTTGGCCGTGCGGTAGTAGCCGTCCAGGAACGTCTTGTTGAACTCCGCCAGCAGGTTCGCGGCGACCTCGCGATAACGCGGCACCGGTTTGCCGATCGCGTCACCGAGTTCGGCGGTGTGCAACAGGGAGCGGTAGAGGTAGGCGCTGGCGGTGAGCCGGGTGTCCTCGGGCGGAATGCCTCCGGAGCCGGGTGGCAGGAAGTCGCCGAGCGCCGTGACGGCGAGCCCGTTCTGCAGCCTGCCGATCTCCCAGTCGAGGTAGCGGGTGAGCACCGGCCAGTGCTGCACGGGCAGCCTGTCGTCGCCGTAGATCCGGTACATCTCGCGCAGCACGAACGGGTACACCGTCGTCCACTCCGGCGCGGGCGCGAGCTCGCGGTAGCCCCAGCCGCCGCTCGGCACGATCACCGGCAGCTGTCCCGCCGCGTCCTGGCTGTCCGCGAGGTCGCCGAGCCACTTGGTGAAGAACTTCGCCATCCCGAACTCGGCGAGCATCGACGGCGCGCCGACCTGCGCGTCGCCGGTCCAGCCGTTCTTCTCGTACGTCGGGGTGTCGGTCGGGATGCCGTGCAGGTTGTTCAGCACGGTGCGGCGCATCGCGGCGTCGTACTGCTCGAACAACGGCTCCGAGCACTGGAACGTGCTCGCCCGCTGGACGTCGGAGTGCACGACCCGGCCGACGAGTCGTGGCGCCTCGCTCAGGCCGGTGACCTCGACGTAGCGGAAACCCTTGTAGGAGAACTTCGGTTCCCAGGTCTCCTGCCGGCCCGCGCAGACGTACTCGTCGAGCTGGATGCGGCTGCCGGTGACGTGCCCGTTCTCCATGTGCACGGTGCCGTCGGAGTTCAGCGTCTCGCCGTGCTTGAGCCGGACGACGGTTCCCGCGGGTGCGGTCACCGTGATCTGCGTCCAGCCGGACATCGTGCGCCCCATGTCGGCGACGAACACACCGGGCTTCGGGCTGGTCGTCGTCGGTGTGACCGACTCGACCACGCGGATCGGTTCGTGCTCCTGCGCTTTCAGCGTGCCCTTCGGAGCGGGCCTGACCGGTGCCGGGAGCCATTTGCTGTCGTCGAAGCCGGGTTTGGTCCAGTTCTCCTGGGCGAGGCGGGCGTCGTAGGTTTCGCCGGTGTAGAGCGAGTTCGACACCGTGGGCCCGTCGGTCAGCCGCCACGACTCGTCCGAGGTGATCGTCGTGCGCGTGCCGTCGGGGTGCTCGATCTCCAGCTGTGCCAGCAGTTTCGGCTCGTCGTGCCACGGCGGGTGCTCCCAGCGCCACACGTTCGGTGTCTTCATGCCGTAGAACCCGCGCCCCAGCGTGACACCGATCGCGTTGCGCCCGGCCCGCACCAGCCCGGTGACGTCGTGCGTCGCATACAGAACCGTGTTGTCGTAGTCGGTGAAACCGGGATCGAGCACCCGGTCGCCGACGCGCCGGCCGTTGATCTCGGTCTCGTGGTAGGCCAGTCCGCAGACGTACAACCTGGCGCTGCGCACCGGCTTGCTCAGGCTGAACTCCTTGCGCAGCAACGGCGCGGGTTGCTCCTTGACCGTGACGTTCGCACCCCACGGCCCTTGCCCGTACGGGTCGAGGACGGTGGCGACGGCCCATCCCGAGTCGTCGAACCCCGGTGTCTGCCACCCGGTCTGCTCGGTGTCTGCGACCTTCCAGCCGGGCCCGGTGACGACCTCGCGCTGCCCGTCGGGCAGCTCCACCAGCAACCGCAACAGGAACCCGGCCGGTCCGGGCGATCTGTTCGTGGCGCGCGCGGCCAGCACGATCTGCCTGCCGTTGAGCAGCCGCGTGACGTCGGCGCGCTGGCCGACCTTCCACACGTCCGTCTGCTCCGGCACGTGCAGCGCCTCAGACCCGTTGACGTACAAGGTGAAGTCGTCATCGGCAGTGGCCACGAGCCGCGCTCTGACCGCCTCCGCCGGCAAGTCGACCCGAGTGCGGAACCACCGGCTTTCCGGAGGCGTTGTGGCCGACCAGATCCACGAGGCACCGTCGAACCCGATCGACGAGTCCGCGGCTCCGATCCACCGCGCCTGCCACGGCGTGCCGAGCAGCGCCGTCTCCCACCAGCCGTTCGCGCTCCACGCCGACGACTTGTTCGCACCGTCCCAGACCCGCACGCGCCAGTGGTACCGCGTGCGCGGCTTCAACCCCTTGCCGCCGTAGGCGATTCCGGCGGTGCGGTCCGAGCTGACCCGCCCGGACTGCCACACGTCCGCCCGTCCCGGCGCGGTGCCCACCTCGATCTGATAAGCCGTCTGGCGGGCACCGGTGCCGCTCGCAGCGAGCACCCAGCCCAGCCGCGGCGCCGTGACGTCGGTCCCCAGCAACGTCTCCGCGTATTCGACGGTGGTGCGCAGGACGCACAGCCCGCCCGCCTTCTCCTGCCCGGCCTGCGCCACCCCGACCGGCAACGCCGTAGCGGACAACCCGGCCGCCGATGTCTTCAGGAACACCCGTCGCCGCACGTCGTCTCCACCTTCGTCGCTGGATGAAACGTTTCAATCACTGAGGTGCCAGTCAGCGTCGTTGGGCATGAGAGGACACGTCAAGACGTTCGAGGGAAGCCTGTCCACAACTGGACAGCCGATTGAAACGCTTCAATCCATCCGCGCAACCCCGCTGTCGGCAAACGATGAACGGCGACCTTGGGAAGCGATCTTCGGGGGTGCGCGCGTGTGCGGCGGGTCGACGTACACGCGCGGCACGACCAGGGACTCGCGCTCTTGCGCGTCAGGTCAGCGCGTGTGGGTGGGGTCGGTGAAGATGATGTGCTGGTCGGGGCGGGCGTCGTTGAGCGCCCAGAGCGCGATGCCGTTGGTGGCGAGGACGACCGCGGTGGCCAATGCGGCGACGATCAGCCGGCGGCGGCGTTCCTTCCGGCGCCAGCGGGACCGCACCTGGCGGTAGGCGTCGGGGGACGTGGTCACCCCGGAGGCGACCGTGCGGAGGGCCTCTTCCAGCCGTTGTTCGCCGCTAGTCGTCATCCTGTCCCTCCAGCACCTTGCCCAGTTTCGCCATACCGCGCGCGGTGTGGGCCTTGACCGCCCCCGCGCTGATGCCCATCGCCTCTGCGATCTCGACCTCCTTCAGGCCCAGCCAGTACCGCAGCACCAGCGCCTCGCGCTGCCGTTCCGGCAACGAGCGCAGCGCCGCCACCAACGCGCGCTGGTCGTCGCGCACCATGGCCTGGGACTCGGCGGACGCCACGTCCTCGCGCACCCACTCGACGTGCTTGCGCACGACCTGCAGGTGCCGGACGCGCATCCGGACCCGGTTCACGATGACCGCACGCAAATAGGGTAGCGCCGCCTGCTCCGAGCGCAGCCGCTTCCAGCCGCGGTGCAGCTCGCAGAAGGCGTCGGCGACCACGTCCTCCGCGTCGGACTCCGCGCCGAGCAGGGTGGCGAGCCGCACCAGTTCCAGGTGGTGGCGGTGGAACAACGCGGCCAGCGCGCTCTCCCGGTCGGCATCGCGGCCGGCGAGCGTCTCGACGGTGTCCGGCTGGTCCTCGCTCACCGGCGCCACACCGCGCTCACCGCGAACGCCACCACCAGGTTCACCGCGAGCGCGATCACGGCGGCGTAGATCTGCAGGCCGCCCACGAGCACGACCGCCGAGAACCCGCCGGAGGTCACCAGCAGGGTGCCCGTCAGCATGCCGACGGCCCAGCCGGTGAGCATGCCCGCGGGCGAGAGCCTGCGGGTGAGGGCGCCGAGCACGACCGCGGGGAACGTCTGCAGCACCCACACGCCGCCCAGCAGCTGCAGGTTGATCGTGTCCTGCGCGGCGAGCAGCAGCACGAAGCCGAGCGCGCCGAACTTCACCAGCAACGACACGAACCGTGCGATCGACGTCTGCTGCTTCGGAGTCGTGTTCGGGTTGACGTACTCCACGTAGACGTTGCGGGTGAACAACATCGCCGCGGCGACCGACATGATCGACGCCGGCACCAGCGCTCCGATCGCGAGCGCGCCGAAGACCGCGCCCGCCGCCCAGCCCGGCATGATCTGCGTGATCATCGTCGGTACGGCGAGCTCGGCCCGGCCCTGTGCGACGACCACGCCCAGCGCGTGCGCGGCCACACCGAGCAGCGCGAACAGGCCCAGCAGCGCCGTCCACCCCAGCAGTGCCACGGAGTTGCGGCGCAGCACCTGCTCGCCGCGCGCGGCGAACGCCGCAGTCAGCACGTGCGGGTACATCAGCAACGCCAGCGCCGAGCCGACCGCCAAGGTCACGTAGGCGGTGGACAGCCCGGGATCGAGGTGGGTGGTGACCACCCCGGCGTCGACACCGGCCGACACGAGGTCCGGCGAGCCGGTCGACCGGCGCTCCGCCGCGGCGAACAGGCGGTCGGGCGGTCCCAGCAGCACCACGATCACCACGATCGCCGCGAACACCAGCACGCCCTTGAGGAAGCCGATCACGGCCGCCGCGCGCAGCCCGTTGCGGTACGTCGCCACCGCGAGCACCGCGAACACCACGCCCAGGATCACGTCACCGGTCACGCCCGCCGGGTAGACGCCGAGCACGGTCAGCACCGTGCGGATGCCCAGCAGCTGCAGGGCCACGTACGGCATCGTGACGAGGATTCCCGTCAACGCCACGGCGAGCGCCAGTCCCGGCGAGTCGTACCGCACCCGCACCACGTCCGCGATCGTCACCGCGCCGACGTCACGGGCCTCCCGCCACAGTTTCGGCAGCAGCCAGAACGCCAGCGGATACACGATCACCGTGTACGGCAGCGCGAAGAAGCCGATCGCACCCTCGGCGTAGACGACGCCGGGCACTGCCACGAACGTGTACGCCGTGTAGATCGTGCCATCGAGTAGGAACCACGTGGTGACGGTGCCGAACCGGCGGCCGGCCATCGCCCAGTCGATCGGCGTCGGCAGCACGTCGGCGCGGTAGAACCAGCGGGCGGCCACCGCCACCGCGGAGGTCAGCACGAGGACGGCCCCGAACGCGAGCAGCGCGGGCACGTCGACTCCGGTCACGACTCGTCCTCCTCGTCGGGCACCGGCGCAACATACGCGACAAAAAATTTCCGCGTCTGGTTAAACCGAACGCGTCACCCGCGCAACTCATGGGAAACACTCGACGAGGAGGTGCGACAGTGCGGCCGCGAAGTTCCGCATCGACAGTGGTCCTGCTGGTGTTGCCCTGCATCACCGCGATGGCGGTGCCTCTGTACGCACGGACCGAACCTCGCCTCGTCGGCGTGCCGTTCTTCTACTGGTACCAGTTCGGTTGCCTCATCGTCACCGTGCTGTGCCTGTCCGTAGCGCTGCGGCTGCACCCGGAGGACAAGTGACGTTCCGGCTGGACACCTTGGCGCGCAACGAACTCCGGCCGAACGAGGTCGTGGTCGTCGACTGGCACGTCACCGGGATGTGCTGCGCCGACTCCGGTGAGTTCTCGGTGCGCGTGATGCGCCGCGCCAAACTGCACCGCGGCCTCCGGGCAGTCGACGCACTACCTGTGGGCGCCGTCTACGCGCATCCCACCGCCTGGGCGCATCTGGCCGCTCGCGACGTCACGGTGAGCTGCCGTCGCATCGGGCCGATCCGCTGGTTCACCACCGACCTGCCACCGGACGCGGGCCTGCGCGCCTGCATGGGCCGCCTACCGCCCGCGTAACCGAAGAACCACCCGCCCACCGACCGCTCAGCTGGAGCGGCCGGCCGGGTTCGCGCACTCTTTTTCAACGCTGACAAGGAGTTCCATTGAACAAGACCAGGTTGCGATCCGTCCTGGTGTGGACGGTCGTCGCCGTCGTGGGCGCGGTCGCCTGGGCGGTGCTCGCGCTGTCCAGAGGCGAGAACGTGTCCGCGGTGTGGCTGGTGGCCGCGGCGCTCGGCTCGTACGCGATCGCCTACCGCTTCTACGCGCGCTTCATCGCCAAGCGCGTGCTGCAGGTGGACGACACCCGAGCCACCCCTGCGGAACGGCTCGACGACGGCGTGGACTTCCAGCCCACCGACCGCCGTGTCCTCTTCGGACACCACTTCGCCGCGATCGCGGGCGCCGGTCCGCTGGTCGGCCCGGTGCTGGCCGCGCAGATGGGCTACCTGCCCGGCACGATCTGGATCATCGTCGGCGTGATCTTCGCCGGCGCGGTGCAGGACATGGTCACGCTGTTCTTCTCGATGCGCCGCGACGGCAAGAGCCTCGGCCAGATGGCCCGCGACGAGATCGGCCCGATCGGCGGCGCGGCGGCACTCGTCGGCGTCTTCGCGATCATGATCATCCTGCTGGCGGTGCTGGCGCTGGTCGTGGTGAACGCGCTGGCGAAGTCGCCGTGGGGCACCTTCTCGATCGCGATGACCATCCCGATCGCGCTGTTCATGGGCTTCTACCTGCGGGTCGTCCGGCCCGGCCGGGTGGTCGAGACGAGCGTCATCGGCGTCGTCCTGCTGATCGCCGCCATCCTGGCCGGCGGCTGGGTGCAGACCTCCGCCTGGGCCGGATTCTTCACGCTCGAGCCGAAGACGCTCGTGCTGTGGCTGGTCGGCTACGGGTTCGTCGCCAGCGTGCTGCCGGTGTGGATGCTGCTCGCACCGCGCGACTACCTCTCCACGTTCATGAAGATCGGCACCATCGTGCTGCTCGCTGTCGGTGTCCTGGTCACCGCACCCGTGCTCAAGACCGAGGCGTTCACGGCCTTCGCGTTCAGCGGCACCGGCCCGGTGTTCACCGGGTCGCTGTTCCCGTTCGTGTTCATCACGATCGCCTGCGGTGCCCTGTCCGGTTTCCACTCGCTGATCGCGTCGGGCACCACCCCGAAGCTGATCCAGAAGGAGTCCCAGGTCCGCCTGATCGGCTACGGCGCGATGCTCGCCGAGTCGTTCGTCGCCATCATGGCGCTCATCGCCGCGTGCATGCTCGACCCCGGCATCTACTTCGCGATGAACTCCCCCGCCGGCGTCGTCGGCACGACCGTACAGACGGCATCGGAGGCCGTCGGCAACCTCGGCTTCACCATCACCCCGGCCGAGTTGCAGGCCGCCGCGGCCGCCGTGCAGGAGGGCACTCTCGTCGCCCGCACCGGTGGCGCACCCACGTTCGCCGTCGGCATGTCCGAGATCTTCTCCGGGTTCCTCGGCGGCGCCGAGATGAAGGCGTTCTGGTACCACTTCGCGATCATGTTCGAGGCGCTGTTCATCCTCACCACGGTGGACGCGGGCACGAGGGTCGGCCGGTTCATGCTGCAGGACGGCCTCGGCAACGTGTGGAAGCCGTTCGCACGGGTGTCCTGGCGGCCGGGGCTCTGGATCTGCAGCGCCGCCGTGGTGCTCGCGTGGGGCTACTTCCTCTACGCCGGTGTGAGCAACCCGCTGGGCGGCATCAACCAGCTGTTCCCGTTGTTCGGCATCGCGAACCAGCTCCTCGCGGCCATCGCGCTGACCGTGTGCACCACGCTGCTGATCAAGAGCGGCCGGGTGAAGTGGGCCTGGGTCACCGGAGTCCCGCTGGCGTGGGACGTGGCGGTGACGCTGACGGCCAGCTGGCAGAAGGTGTTCAGCTCCGACCCGAAGCTCGGCTTCTTCGCGCAGCGGGAGCGTTACGCCGACGCGCTCGCCCAGGGCAAGCTCCTCGCCCCGGCCAAGAACACCGACCAGATGCAGGCGATCATCACCAACTCCACAGTGGACGGCGTGCTGGCCGCCGTGTTCGCGCTGCTGGTGATCATCGTCATCCTCGACGCCGTGCGGGTGTGGCGAACGGCTCTGCTCGGCCCAACTCCCCCGACCACCGAGACACCGTACGTCGCCTCGACTCTGCCCGAGCCACCCAAGCTCACGGACCTCGTCGCGCGGTGAGCGATGAAGGCTCCTTCATCCACCGTCACGTGGATGAAGGCGCCTTCATCGTCTAAACGACGGTCAGGAGCACTTGCGCCCGTCGTTCACACACTTCACGATCTGCCCCATCGTCTCCTCGGAGTTGACGTTGGCGTAGTCGTTGTGGTCGGAGAACGGGTTGTGGTTCTCCTCGGGGAACGCGTCGAGCTGGTACTGGCCCTTCTCCTGGACGTCCTTCGGGATGTCGTAGGAGATGCTGATCCGCAGCTGCGGGATCGCCTTGAAGCCCTTCGGGCACGCGCCGGTCTTCTGGTCGGCGAACCGCACGTGGTCGCGGTGGTTGGCACTGTCGGTGTTCTTGCCGTCCCAGCACCCGGCGAAGTTGTGCACGCGCGTGACCTTGCTGCCGTTCGGGCAGATCACGTACTTGTCCGACAGCCGGTCCTCGAACCCGCTGCACGTCCACGTGGCGCGGGCGTTGGCGGGGCCGCGGCTGGTCGGCTTCGCGTCACCGACGATCATCTTGAGGAACTTCGGCATGGCCGTGACCTTGCTGGTCGCGTTGCCGCGGTACTCGATCTTCACCTGGGCCGGGCGGACGATCTTGCCGTTGTTGCCGACGAGCTCCAGGTTCGGACCGGACGGAACCGCGAGGCCCGCGTTGCCGCCGTTGTTGTTGCCCCCGTTGTTGTTACCGCCACCGTTGTTGTTCCCGTTGTTGCCGCCGTTGCCGCCGTTGTCGGTGCTGAGCTTGCACGGCGCCAGGCGCTCCAGACCCTGCGGCTTCTGGGCGTTGCGGCCGATCGCGATGGCCATCCGGTCGATCGTGGCGACCCGCTTGTCCTTCAACGGCCCGAGAATGGCGTTGTTGATGAAGTTCGGGCCACCCTGTCCCTTGGTGGTGACGATCCGCTGGTTCGCCTCCGCGATCTGCTTGTCCAGCAACGCGAGGTTGCGGTCCACCTCGGCGATCGCCTGGTCCGGCACGGCACCCAGCGCGCCGCGCACCGAAGGACACTTGACGGTCGGCGTGGCGTCGTCACCGGAGCCGCCGGGCTGGCCGGCGAGCTTCTGCGGAGCCTGTCCGTGACCGGCGTGCTCGTCCGAGCCGCCGTGCTGGCCGCTGAACTTGCGCGGGGCCTGACCCTTGTCACCGTGTCCCGCGCCGAAGAACAGCTCGCACTCGGCGAGCGAGGTCAGGTTCGGCTTGGGCGCGCTGCGGCCGATCGCGATCGCGATGCGGTCCAGAGTGGCCACTCGCTTGTCGCGCAACGGACCGAGGATCGCGTTGTTGACGAAGTTCGGGTCGCCGGGGTTCTCGTTGCGCGCAGCCCGATCATTGGCCTCCTTGACCTGCTTGTCCAGCAGCTCGAGGTTCCGGTCGACCTCCTCCTTCGCCCGCTCCGGCACCGCGGGCAGCCGGTCGGAGACCGACGGGCAGGCGATGTGCGGCGGGCCTGCCTCCTTCACCTTGTCCGGGCTGGAGCCGGACGAGTTCTGGTTGGCCTTCGGGTTGATCCGCACGACCGGCCAGAAGTAGGACGACTTGTCACCGTTCTTGCAGGTGGTGTCCGAGTCAGCCAGGCTGTCGTCCGTCGATTCGGCGCTGATCGACAGGTTGCCCACGAAGTCGTGGACGTGCTGGGCTCCGTGGGGCAGACCAGGCTGAGCGACCGGGTTGTCGGCGCTGAACTTGCCGTTCTCGTTCGTGCCGCAGTCGACCGTGAACACTCCGCCGGCGCCGTTCTGCTGCACCTTCGGCTCGACGACGTTCTTGCCGACCTGCTCAATGCGCACGAACGCGCTGACTGGCGCCGGCTCGCCGTCCTTGGCAGCCAGTGCCACGGTGGCGGTGCCGGCGGCCACCACGGCCACCGCCGACAACGAGGCGATCAGGCGGAACTTCCGCCTGTCGGCTTCCCGGTGTGTCATTCGTCCTCCTCGCTCATGCCGTGCATGATCGGGAATACGTGCACCGCCGCCTTTCGGCTCAACTGTGATTTCCGCGTCACAAGTCGTTAAGAACTCAAGCCTCGTTCGGGTAGAAAGCGCTTTCCGTTTCCGGCGTGCCGACCATCACCCGAACCGCACCGGGAGGTAACGCGACGTGACTGTCCACGCTCTCACCGACCAGCAGCTCGCTCCCGGTGGCGGGGACCAGCTCCGTCCACGGGCCGTGGTTGATCGCGAACAGGTGCCGCCCCCGCTCCACGACCTCGACGTCACGCGGCAGATCGCGCGACGAGATCCCGGCCTCCGCACCCGCCGCCAGCAGCACGGCGTCGAGCCCGTCCTCCCCCAGGCAGGCCGACACGTGCCAGGCGCTGCCCTGCCCGACCGCATGTCTGGTAACAGTGGGCAATCCGGCAGCCGGTCCATCCACAGAGGACCAAATGGCCGCCGCACCCCGCATGGTCACGACCTCGGACCACTCGGCGCCCGTCAGCCCGTTGCCCAGCCGCACCCTCTCGCCCGCGCGGAGTGGCGTGAACTCCTCCACCGTCAGACCCAGCACCTCGCGCAACGCTCCGGGGTGCGGTCCGTCGTGGACGGTGTGGTGCTCGTCGACTATCCCTGAGAAACACGACACGACCAGGACGCCGCCCTTCTCGGGGTAGCGGTGCAGGTTGACCGACGCGGCGTCCGTCATCGAGTACAACGCGGGCACCACGACGAGCGGGTAGCCGGACAGATCCGCCTCCGGGTGGGCGAAGTCGGCGGTGAGGTGCTGGTCGTAGGTGGCGGTGTGCCAGGCTTCCGCTCGCTCGCGGGCGTCGAGGCCGGTGCCCCGCTGCGCCCACCACGACTGCCAGTCCCACAGCAGCGCGACGTCCGCCACGACGCGGCGGCCGCGCAGTGGAGCGAGCACGCCGAGATCCTGGCCGAGTCGCACGACCTCCTGCCAGGCTCGGCTCTCCGTGCCGACGTGCGGGAGCATCGCCGAGTGGAACTTCTCCGTACCGAAACGGGAAGCCCGCCACCGCAGCAACGACACCAAACTCTCCCCATTGATCACCACCGATGTGCAGGGAGTCGTGAGGTCGCGACCATGACGGACAAAGCGCCACGTCTCCCGTGGCACTGTGTCCCGTGGCACTGTGTCCCGCGTCTGCAGGGTGGGCCCAACGTGAGCCTCGCCGCCGGGGAGGCGGTCGACACGACCACCGGCACACCCTCCCTGACCTGGGTTTCGCGGCTTCGCCGACCCGGTACATGCCCTCCTTCGTCGGGCGTGTACCGGACCGAGTTCTGTGGCCGGGTTGCGCAGGTGGTTGCGGGGCGTGGCCGGGCGGCGTGCGACGGGCGCCGGTTGCGTAGGTGGTCGCTAGGGCGCGGGTTGCGTTTGTAGAGATGTCCCTTGGGATTGTTGGCTGCCGGTCGTGAAGGTGGTCGCCACCGGGCGGGAGATGTCCCGTGCGAGATCTGGGTTGTTCGGCTGCCGGTTGTGTGAGGGGTCGCCGAAGCGCGGGTTGCGATCCGAAGGATGTCTCGTGGGGAGCGCAACCCGGTGCCGGGCGGTGGGCGTGGTTCAGAACGGTGGTGGGTCGTCGAAGACCGGTTCCGGTTCGCGGCGGTAGGTCTTCCCCGCCGGGCTGCGGAACTGGAACGTGCCCGGCGTGGGCTGGACGACCTGCCAGGCGGTGCGGTGTTTGACCCGGTGGTGATGCCTACAGAACGGGCCCAGGTTCTCCTGCGAGGTCGGGCCCAGCGGGAACGGCACCGTGTGATCGAGCTCGGACTGGTGCGCGGGCCGCATGCAGCCGGGGAACCGGCAGGTCCGATCCCGCACCCACACGAACCGCCGCAACCGCGCCGGTGGCCGGTAGGTGCTGGTGCCGAACTCCAAAGCCTCCCCGGTGACCGGGTCGGTCAGCAGCCGCCGCCAGGTCGCGTCCCCAGCCAGCTCCCGCGCCAGATCGGCGGTGATCGGGCCATACCCGGCGAGTTCGCCGGGCTGCTCGGACAGGCCCATCAGGGTGGCGGCGGACACGGTCACGTACATCTCGACCTTCACCGCGCTGGTCCTGTCCGGCGTGGCCAGCAGCAGGTCGGCCACCACGTCGGCGCGAATCTGGTCCAGGGTGCGGGGGTCGTCGGGGTGCTGCAGGCCGCGGGCGATCGTGTCGACCCGGTCGTAGCACGCCGCGGCCTTGTCCAGCGGCAGATACGCCCACAACCGGGCCATCTGGTCGGGAAGCGGATCGACCCCGGTGCAGCGCTGGGATTTGCGCGTCTCCGCCCGGTCCCGGTGCCCGTCGGGGTCGACGCGCATCACCACCCGGCTCGCCAGCCGCCGCACCTGCGCACCGGTCTTGCCGTCGGCCTTGGCCAGCACACTCTCCTCGACCTGCGCCGCCAGGTCCGCCGACAACGGCATCGTGGTGTCGTAGAGGACGCGGGCCTTGTACAGGTCGATCTCCCCCTTCTCCAGGGCGTCCAGCGTGCGCGGCAGCTTGGACGCCAGGTCCAGCGCCAGCGCGATCTGGTTGGCCGTCCAGGCGGAGGTCCAGTGCATCGCGGCGGCGATCTCGGCGTCGAAGAACTCCTCACCCTCACACGCGAGCGCGTACTCGGCGAGGATCCGCAGACCCTGCGCCTGATGATAGGCGACCTGTTTCTCGTGATAGGCGAGAGCATCGAGAACCTCGACGACATCCATACCCCCAATTCTATTCGAGATCAAAAACAGAAAAGGCGGATCAGGGCTACACCATCGTGTGAAAACTGCAGGTCACACACCCCTATAGCACCGTATACCCGCCATCTCTCTAGACGCCACGCAACCACTAGAAACCACGCGCGCACCCGGAACCGCAAAAACGAAAAATGACCACGACCCGCAACCACCTACGAAAACCGGCCACGGAAATTCGGTCCGGCACACGCCCGACGGAGAAGGGCATGTGCCGGGTCTGCGAAGCCGTCAGACCGGGTCGGTCCACCGCACCGAGCATCGAGAAGCAGAAACCACCGGCCCCTGGCGTGGTGACGCCAGGGGCCGGTCCTCGTCAGCCTGTCGTGCACGTGCTTCCGTTGAGCGTGAACGAGGTCGGCGTCGGGTTCGACCCGCTGTACGTGCCGTTGAACCCGATGCTGACCGACGCACTCGGTGCCAGCGTGCGGTTCCAGGTCAGGTTGGTCGCGGTGACGTTGCTGCCGGACTGGGTCCACGTGGCACCCCAGCCGGGCAGCGTGACCTTCTGGCCGTTCGCGTAGCTGAAGGCGAGGGTCCAGCCGTCGACCGCGCTGGTGCCGGTGTTCGTGATGGTCACGCTCGCGGTGAACCCGTTGCCACCGCCCCAGTTCTGCGGCGAGTAACCGACCTTGCAGGTGCCGGAGCCACCCGCGCTGGTCGTCGCCGTCACGATGCCGGAGTTCGCCGAGACGTTCCCCGCGGCGTCCCTCGCCCGCACCTGGTACCGGTAGGTGGTCGACGGGCTGAGGCCGCTGTCGGTGTAGCTCGCCGACGACGCCGACCCCACGAGCGCGAACGACCCGCCGCCCACCGCGCGGAACACGTCATAGCCAGTGACACCAACGTTGTCGGTCGATGCCGCCCAGCTCAACGTGAGGCCGGACGACGTCACACCCGACGCCGTCGGAGTGCCCGGTGTGGACGGTGGCGTCGTGTCGCCACCACCTCCGCCGCCGAAGATGGTGGCTTCCTTCGACGTCTGCCGAACGCCGTTGGCACCGTTGAGGAAACGCTCGCCCCACGGCGTGAGGCTCGCCGGGTTGAAGGAGTTGGTCATGTCGAGGTAGGCGACGTCGCTGCTGTTGCCGCTCCACGACCAGCCGAGGTACCCCAGCCCGCGTGCCTGCGCCTGGGCCATGATCGTGTCCTCGTCCGGATTGCCGTCGGAGTGGTTGTGCCCGAACTCGCCCACCACCAAAGGCAGACCGGCGGTGCGGAACGCGTCGAAGTACGCGTTGATCTCGGCGGCCGTGTCGTAGACGCCGTACATGTGGATGGAGAACACCGTGTTGCGCTGCGGGTCGGCGTTGAACACCGAGGCCGCGTTGTCGCGCATGATGTTGCCCCAGTCCTGGCCCCACATCGGCGCGTCGGCCATGATCAGGTGCTGCAGCCCTGCGCCACGCAGCCGGGTGATCGCGCTGCTCGTCGCGCTCGCCCAGGTGGCGCTGACCGAGGCGTTGTTGCCGAACGGCTCGTTGCCCAGGTTGATGACGACGTAGTTCTCCTGTCCCTTCAGCACGTTGGCCACCCCGAGCCAGTACGTCGCCGCCTGGTCCAGGGTCGCCGCACCACTCTGCTCGCCGTATCCCGTGGTGTCGTGGACTTCCAGTACGCAGATCATCTTGTTCTGCTTGCACAGCGAGATGGCGTTCGTGACCTCGGCTGCCGGTGTCGGCCCCCACCGTTGGCCGCTGCCGAGCACGACGCGGACCGTGTTGGTGCCAAAGGACTTCATGTCCGCGAACGCCCTGTTCTGGGTCGGGTACCAGACGTAGGCGTGGTTCACCCCGCGCATGACGAACGGGCTGCCGTTCGCCTCGACGACCCGCGTACCCTCGACGTGCAGGCCCACTGCAGGGGTGCTGCCACCGCCCAGCGCCGCGACCACCGCGGGGTACCAGCGGTTTTCCATCTTCTGGATGCCCGTGGTGCTGTTGGGGTGGACGCCGTCCGTGGTGTCCCCCGCCGTGTCGAACCCGGTCCACTGGTCGACGACGGTGATCGGTGACGCGGCGGTGCTGTTCGCCTGCGCCCAGCCGGGAATCGCCGCGTTCAGGTCGACGACCCGCTGCCCGCACGCTGTGCAGTTCGACGGGTTCATCGGGATGATCTTCGCGACGATCAGCTTGATCGCGGGGTTGTTCGCCCGCATCTGGCCGAGCATCGTGGTGTAGGCGTTGAGGATCGACTGCGCCGGGATGTTGTTCCAGACGTCGTTGGTGCCCAGGTGCATCAGCACGATGTCGGGCCGCGCCGAGGACAGCCAGCCGGGAAGCTGGTTGTCCCGCACGATGTTGGTCGCGAGGATGCCGCCGTGCCCCTCGTTGTCGCCGTCGTAGGTGAACCCGCAGCCCGGCGCCGGGAGTGAGCCGACGAAGTCGACGTCGGTGTGACCGGTGTCCTGCAGGTGCTTCCAGAGCAGTGCCCGCCAGCAGCCAGGCGAGCCGGTGATGGAGTCGCCGAGGGCCATGATCCGCGCGGGCGCCGCGGCGTTCGCTGTCGGAGCGAGGACAACGGTGGCGGCCAGCAGCACGCCGGCCACCGCCGCTCGGAGAGTTCGCCAGGTCATACGACCTCCTGAGGAAATGTCCGTCAGTGCACCCCGATTCTGGGAGCGCTCCCAGACGCTGGCGTACCGCCGACTGGCGCACGACGCGAACCTGTCCGATCCGGACAACCCGGTGACATCGGATCGTCCGGCAGGACAAGCCTTCTCAGCGCTGACCCATCTCCGGCGCCGTCAGGACGCGGTTCCACACCGTCAACCTGCGCATCTTGCCCTTGAAGTACCGGCCGCCGAGTTCACGCGGCATCGTTGTCACACCGTCCACTCGCGCGAATTCGACGCTGTTGTCGAACAAACGCACGGTCCCGTTCGACAACGTGTACGTGATGGTGTGCCAGCTGCCGCCCGGCAAGGCGTGCGCGCTTCCCAGATCCCACAACGAAGACGCGGAATCGATCCACACCTGTGCTGACACGGTCATCGCGTCCAGCCCGGCCGTGAGAGTGCCCGGCAGGTCGAGGTAGCCGTCCGTGCCGCCGAAGACGAGTCCGGCCGACGAGCGGCTGACGTCACCGCGAATCGTTGCGGTACGGCCGAATCCGGACTCATCGGCGACGGCCGTACCGACACCGCCCGTCAGGTCGTAGTCGACCACGACGCCCTTCTTGGTGGCGCGCACCGGTGGCGGGCCCTGTCGCAACCGGTCGAGCTCGGCCATCGACACCGGCAGCACGGTGCCGTGCCGCGGTTTCGCCGGCAGCTGGTAGTCCGCCGGGATCGACCAGTTCGGGTTCGCCAGCGAGTCCGTCACGAACGGCAGATAGCCGCGACGCGGCGTCTCGTCCATGAACACGTAGAACTTGCTGCCGTCGTTGGACTTGAACGCCGTCGGGCCCTCGACCCAGTCGGTGCCGACCCCGGTGCGGATGCAGTCGTCGACGAGCTCCCAGTTGCGCGGCCCGGTCCCCGGCAGGTCGACCGCCCGCAGGTCCCTCGAGCGCTCCAGCACGATGTCCCGCTGGCACGACCCGATGACCTTCTCGTCGGTGGTGAGCCGGTAGTAGTACTCGCCGTCCCTGATGACGGTGGAGTCGATCACGCCACGGCCGGGGTCGTTCCAGACCTGCGGGCGGGTGAACGTGCGGAAATCGCGGGTGGTCGAGTACATCATCCGCGGGTACGTCGGGCCGGTGTGCTCCGCATCGGTGTACACATTGGACGCCCAGTAGACGACGTAGGCGCCGATCAACGGGTCGTACGTGGCTTCCGGGGCCCACGTCATGCCGGCCGTCGCGTCCGACACCAGGACGTGCCGCTGCTCCGACCACGTCACGAGGTCCGTCGACTCCCAGATCTCCAGATACCTGCTGCCGTGCCGCATCGCGGCGTCCCAGCCGCGCCCGTCGTTGATCTGCAGGTCGGTCGCGACGAGGAAGAACCTGTCGCCCTCGGGACTGCGGACGAGGAACGGGTCGCGCACGCCGGTCTCGCCGTACTTCGACCTCAGCACCGGACGTCCGTCGTTGAGCTCGTCCCAGTGCAACGGGTCGTTGCCCCGGCTCACCGCGAAGTGCACCTGCTCGGAGTCCTGGGTGGCCTCGCCGGTGAAGTACGCGAACACGTACCCCTCCATCGCCGCCTTCTTCGGCAGCGGGAGGACGGTGAGCGTGAAGTGGCGGGTGCCGGTGGTGTAGCCCTTCGTCGCCCTGACCGAGAGGCGGGCTTTGCGCGGCTTGGCGCCGGCGGGCGGCCTCGTCACCTCGCCCGTGGCGGTGACGACGCCGGGATCCTTGCTCTGCCAGGTGAACGTGACGTCGCGGGCGCCCTTGGCGGGCAGCGTGATGTTGCCCCTGATCGCGTCCTCGTCGTGGATCACGAGGTCCTTCAACGCGTTGTCGACCTTCTGCCGGTCGGTGATGTCCTCCAGCACCGTCACGGTGAAGTCGCGTTTCGCGGTGTACCCGGCGTACGTGGCTGTCGCGGTCAACGTCACCGTCGCGTTGCCCGTCCGCGGCGCGGGCCGCGTGACGACCCCTGCCGCCGAGACCACGGAGGGCCTGCTCGACTCCCAGGAGATCGCCGAACCACCCACCGCCCTGGCGGGCAGCGTGAGGTCCTCGGTCACGGCCGAGGTGTCGCCCAGGTCGAGCGCCGCGACGTCGGCGGCTGGCCGTCCGGACGCGGTGGTCCTCCCGAGCTCGCGTGTCTCTCCCGCGCTCAGCGCACGGCCGTAGAGCCGGAAGTCACGCAGCCTGCCCTTGAGGTACCGGTCGGACGGGTAGACCGAGCGGCCGAGGTAGTTGGCCGTGGTGGTGCCGTCGCCGATGGCACCGGGAGTGGTCGTCACACCAGTCTTCCTGGCGACCTCGACGCCGTCCTCGTAGAGGATCGCGGTGCCGCTGCCCAGCGTGTAGGTGATCGTGCGCCAGCTACCGCGCGCGAGGTCACGTCCACTGTCGACGGTCTGCTCGGTCGACCAGTTGCCGCTCGCGATCGAGGCGCGGAACTGGTTGCCCGTCGCGAACAGATAGCCGTTCCCGGTGTCGTTCAGGGTGTTCCCGAGGCCCCAGACGAAGTACGGGACGGACTGGTCGGTCGCGAGGTCGACCTGAACCGAGACCGTGACGTCGGTGAGGCCGCGCAGCACGTTGTCGGGCAGGCGGACGTGACCGTTCGTGCCGCCGAGCCGGAGACCCTCCGCGCCCAGCCACGCGGTGTCGCCGCTGACGGTGCCGTCACGGCCGAAGCCGGACGTGTCGGCCACCGTGGCGCCGGAGGTCTGGGTGAGGTCGTAGTGCACCACGAGGCCCTCGTCGAGCGTCGCGGCCGAGCTGGTCGTGACCGAGATCGCGAGCCCGCCCGAGGTGAGGGCGACGGCGAGCAAGGCCGAGGTGAAGGTGAGATGACGAAAGGACATGCCGGCCTTTCCCGACGGGCGCGCGACGGCGCCCGGAGCAGGGTGAAAAGGGAGAACACGCGGACAGTCCCTGAAGTGAGCGCAAACATAGCCGCCGCTCGATAGGCCGTCAATTCACTCGGAGGGCGGGGTCCGACCCACCCTCCGAGTCGTCGTTTGCCCAGGTTCTCCAGTGACCGCTGGGCTGCCGCCAGGCCGGCCTTCGGCGTGACGGTCCCGTCGCAGATCTCACCGACGATCGTCCCGAACACCTTTTGCATGATGCCCCACTCGTGAACCCGTTGCGGTCACGAGGCGCCGAGGCAACCGGAAGCTTGCGCGGAGATCACGAATGCGGCGCGGCGCGGCCACTTCGTCGATTCGACGTCGAATTCGACGGATTCCGCCGAAACGAGGACTTTGTGACCGCTCACAAAGCGTGGATCATCATGCCGCGTTCCCGTGTTGCGAACGCTCCGACCCTGCGAGGAGCAGCATGCGACGATCGACCCTGCTCGCCATCCCTGTCGTGCTGGCGACGCTCGTGACTCCGGCCCACGCCGCCACCGGCGGCAGCTTCGAGGTGCTGACCTACAACGTGGCCGGTCTGCCGGAAGGACTCTCGTCCGGCAACCCGGCGGTGAACACGCCGTTGATCAGCCCTCGCCTGGCGCCCTACGACATCATCAACGTCCAGGAGGACTTCAACTACCACGCGGCCCTGTACGCGGGCGACAACCACGCCTACCGCACGCCGACGAGCGGCGGCGTGCCGTTCGGCAGCGGCCTGAACACGCTGTCCCACCTGCCCTACAGCGATCTCGAACGCACGAAGTGGTCGTCCTGCAACGGCACGGACTGCCTGACGCCCAAGGGCTTCACGTACAAGCGGATCAGGCTTGCCGACGGCGTCTACGTCGATCTGTACAACCTGCACCCCAACGCGGGCACCGAGAACGCCGACCTCGCCGCGCGCCGGTCGAACATCACCCAGCTGTCGCGGTTCATCGCCGCGAACTCGGCCGGCAACGCCGTCATCGTCATGGGCGACACCAACACCCGCTACACCCGTGCCGAGGACAACATCCGCGAACTGGTCACCACCAACGGCCTGACTGACGCGTGGGTGCAGCTCGAGCGCGGCGGCCAGGCACCGGCGGCTGGTGCTCCGGCACTGGTGTGCGACCCGGCGGCGCTCACCGACTCGTGCGAGGTGGTCGACAAGATCCTCTACCGGGGCAACCGGCAGATCACCCTGACCGCGCGGGACTACCGCAACGACAACCGGGCTTTCGTGGACGCACAGGGCAAGCCGCTGTCCGACCACTACCCCATTGCCACCAGGTTCGACTGGACCGCCGCCGACAACATCCGGCTCAGCGCCGAAGCAGGCGGCCCGCACGGGACCCCGTTCACCGACCTCGCGGCGGTCGACCTGGGTGAGGTGCGGTCGCTGAGCCTGCGCGGCGGCAACCGGTTGGACCAGGTGTCGTTCACGCTCGCCAACGGCACGACGTTCAGCCACGGCGGCAACGGCGGCACGGCGACGACGCTCACGCTCGAACCCGGTGAGCACCTCGTCTCAGCGAAGCTGAGCCAGGGCCAGTACAACGGCCACACGCGCGTGTTCTCGGCGGCGTTCACCACCAACCGGGGCCGCACGCTCTCGGCGGGCCGGGCGACCGGCGAGACGATCACCGTGACCGCGCCCGCCGGGTGGCGCATCGCCGGGTTCACCGGCCGGTCGGGCGACGAGGTCGACCGGCTCGGTGCGATCTTCGTGCCGGCCTAGGAGATCACCGCGTTGCTCGGGCGCGGGCGGAGTGAACGTACGCCAACCATTACCAGCCAAGCACTCCAGAGCAGGTAACCGGCGAAGTTCACGACGTCCGCGCCCGGCACGTGCAGCGGTGTCAGCACACCACTGGCGATCATCACGGCGGACGGCCAGCCGAGCCACGGCGCGATGTGCAGAGCGCGGACGATCGCCACCGTCCAGGCCGCGGTGAACAGGTAGCCGAGCGTTTCGCCGACCACCACACCCAGCACGACGCTGAGCGTGTCGAACGTGGCTCCGTCGGTCAGGTGCGGCACGAGCAACGGCCATCTGAGCAGGCCGACGACCTGCACCACGGCCGCCGTGACACCGATCCACGCGGTGCGGCGGTGCAGCAGCAGCGCGAGTGGGGCCAGCAGTGCCGCGCTGAACGCCAGGAGCGCGAACTGGCTGCCGATCACACCCGCGTTCGCCTGAAAACGGCTCATCGCGTCGGGATCCCGCAGGATGTCCGGGTAGTCGAACGAGGCGCTGAGCAGCACGAATGACGCGTTCGCGGCGACGACGGCCGTGAACGCCAAGGCAGCGGTCCATCTCTGTACGGTGTCCAGCATTCGCTGAGTCTGTACGCTGTACAGAGATCGAGTCAAGGGGGTTGGAGTGAAGCCTGGTCCCAAGCGGTCGCTGTCCGAGGAGGCGATCGTCGGTGCCGCGCTGAAGCTGCTCGGCGAACGCGGAGGGGATGCCGTGTCGATGCGCAGCATCGCCGGAGAGGTCGGGGTGGCGCCGAACGCGATCTACACCTACTTCCCCGACAAGGCGGCGGTGCTGCGGGCCGTCGTCGACCGGCTCATCGGCGAGCAGAGCCTCGACGTGTTCTCCGATCGCACAATGCCGTGGCGGCACCGGATCCGAGAAGTCGCACTCGGGTTGCGCGCCCGGCTGCTCGACCACCCCGGGGCCACGCGGTTGCTGCTCGGCGCGCCGATGGACGGCCCGAGGGCGCTGGCGTACGGGGAAAAGCTGCTCGATCTCCTCGCCGAGGCCGGACTGTCCGAAGAGGACGCGGCGCGGGCGTCCTACACGTTGATCGTGTACCTGCTCGGGTCGATCGCGCTGGAGGCCGCCGAACTCGACCCGGCCGCCCCCACGCCGCCGGAGGACGACCGGATCGCGCAGCGGCGCAAGGGTTTCGAGGCTATTCCCGCGGAGTCGTTTCCGCGCACGGCGGCGAGCGTGGACGTGATGGCGGCCTACATCTCGACCGACCAGTTCCTGTGGGGGCTGGAGAGGGTCCTCGACGGGCTGGTTCGCGACTGACCCGCCGAGGAAGTCCCTCGGGAATCAGTGCTCCAGCAAGGAAACGCTGGTGCGATAGCCGGAGTCGCCGACGTACGGCACCGGCCGTCCGATGCCGACGGTGACCGTGACGTCCTTCCCTGCGATGTCACCGGTCGGGAAGTAACGGCTCGGGATCAGCCCGCCAGGACACCAGCTGCGCGGGTTGCTCGTGGTGTTGTTGCGGAAGATTCCCGGATTGCCGTCCGGGCTGTACTGCTCCAGGTTCGCGCAGTCCACCGCGGTGGAGAACGAGCCTACCCTGGTGCCGTTCACCGACACGGTGACCGTGGTGTTCGAGTACTCCTCGCCGCCCGCGACGGAGCCGTAGCCGGCGATCACCAGGGCGATGTCGCCGCGATTGCCGGTGGCGGTGTGCCGGACCGGGCCCGCGGTGATGGAGTTGGTGGTCTCGCGAACGCCGGAGATCATCCCCGCCACGTCGTGGTCCCGCGCGGTCAGTTCGACGCTGGAGATCAGCGACATCGAGTACTTGAAACCGATCGCCTTGAACTCGGGCGTGACCTCGGGGTGCGAGTCGCACGGGTCACCGCCGTACGGGTTGGAGCCGCCGCCGATGCCGAGGTACACGTCCTTGTCCGGATCGGCCAGCGCACCGGCGTACGGACCGAGGTCGGCATCCGGGAAGGTGTAGTTCGCCTTGGCGCCGCGCCAGTAATTGCTGAACGGGGTGATGAAGTCCTGCAGGGTCACCCTCGGCGTGGTCGCGGTCGGCGTCGTGCCCTTCGGCACGGCCACGTAGAACACCGTGCCGATCCGGTCGTAGTTGTCGCACTGCGCGTGATAGCTCACCCGCACCCGGAGATCGTCACCGATCAACGCTTTCTCCGCGTCGGTCAGCTTCCTCGCGAACTCGGTGCCGCGGTTCCACATCAGCACGCCCGCGGGCGGGGTGTAGCCGACCGGGTCGTTGCTCGTGTAGATGCCGAACTGCGGGATGTGGTCGAACACCGCGATGGTGCCGCCGCCGGGCGTGCCGCTGCTGGTGCCGTACACCTCGAACTCGTAGATCCTCGCGGCGGTGTCGGCGGTCTGGGTCGGTGTGGTGACGACGAGTTTGGCGTAGCGGGCGTTGGTCGCGGCGATCGGGTGCGTCGTCGTGCTCGCGGTGTTGTTCGTGACGGACGCCGCCGTGGTCCACGTGTTGCCGTCCGTGGACAACTGCACGGCGAACGCCTTGGTGTTGTACGTGGTGGACTCGCCACCGGCGCCCGCGTGCTTGACGGTGAAGCCGGTGATCGACGCGGGCACGCCGAGATCGACCTGCAGGTACTTGTTGCTCGCCGTCGAGCACCACTTGTCGCTGTTGCCACCGGTGACGCTGCCGTTGACGGCCTTCTCCGGTCCTTCCGTGCTCGCGCACGCGGCGGAGCCCGTGGCCGGCCTGTTCAACGCCAGGTTGGTGTCGGCGGCGACCGCGGCCGGCGAACCGGCCAACAGGGACAGGGCCGCCACACCCAACGACACTTTCGTCCGAAGCGTCATGCGAAACCTCATTCGTTCGGCAGGGAGAGGTTGTCGAGCGCCCACGTATGTGAACGCTGATCACAACGACGATCGAACATTCGACAAACCTTGCTGAGCAAGGAAAAGTCGGGTTACGGCGCGATGGGAACGTTCACATTCAACTCGCCCGGTTCACCCAGGACGGGGTGCTGCGGTTCGAGGGCAGGCGCGACGCCCAGTCTCGGTCGGGCCGCACTGGTTGCCCACCACCAGGCCTGTTCGCCGAACTCGCGGGTGCGCCGGCCGCGTCGGCGTGGGCCGCGGGGCAGCGGATGTACCGCACGGGCGACCTCGTCCTCCACCGGCCGCTATCACCGCGCACAGCAGCACACATTCAACTGTCGGGCCGGTCGTCGGCAGCCCCCTACCCGGACCCCGCGCGTCACCATGACATCCGAGGCTGCGCCGCAATGGGCCGAGGCGTACTTCGCGGCAACCTCCGGCGGCCGCAAGAGGTTGCCGCGAAGTACGACCCTGACCGCGCGTTCGTGTTCGCTCAGGCCGTGCCGCGGTGACGCAGGCGCGAGGCGGTGCTCGCGCGGCCGGACAGCTTGGGCGGCAGGAGTGTCAGCGGTGCGGTCGGATGCCCGTTCAGCCTGGCGACGAGCAGCTCCATCGCCTGCCGTCCCAGTTCCTCCGCGGGCAGCTGAACGGACGTCAGCTGCATCTGTTCCGCGAGCTCGTCCGGGCAGATCGCCACGACCGCCACGTCGTCGGGCACCCTGCGTCCCAGCGCGCGCAGGCTTCCCGCCACCCAGCCGAGCGCGGCCTCGTTGTGGACGACGAGGGCGGTCATCGCCGGTTGGGTACGCAGCAACGAGCGCACGGACGCCAGTACCGACTCGTAGTCGTCCTCCGCCGGTAGCGCTGTCGAGGCGATACCGCGCCGCATGGCCGCCGCGCCGAACCCGGCCATCGTGCGCTGCGCGTAGCCGGTGTTGCGCTGGTACACGACGCTCGGGGCGCCGAGGAACCCGATGTAGCGGTGGCCGAGGTCGGCCAGGTGGTCGACACACCGAGCCCCGGCGGCCTCGAAGTCGAGGTCCACACAGGTCAGTCCCTTGACCGCCGCCGGACGTCCGATGAGGACGGACGGCTGTCCCATCTGCCGCAGCAGCGGCACGCGGTCGTCGTCGAGTTCCACGTCCATCACCAGGAAACCGTCGACCTGGGCGCTGCCCGCGACCCTGCGCAGGCCCTGCGCTCCCTGGTCCGCCGTCACCAGCAGCACGTCCATGTCGTGCCTGCGCGCTGTCGTGACCGCCGCCGTCACGAAGCGCATCAGCACGGGCAGGTGCACGCCGGGACGCAGCGGCAGCACCAGCGCCACCACGTTGGCTCTGCTCGTCGCGAGCGCCCGAGCGCCGGCGTGCGGGTGGTAGCCCAGCAGCCGGATGCTCTCCCTGACCTTGGTGCGGGTCTGCGGCGAGATCGACCGCTTGCCCGTGAGCACGTAGGAGACGGTGCTCGGCGCTACGCCGGCATGCCTCGCCACATCCGCGATGGTGACCACGTCGGCACCTCCGAGTGTTGAAGCGTTTCGACAACATTACGGGCGGGTGATGCCCTTCGTTCACCACCGAAGGTGGGAACGTTCACATTCACGATTGACAGTCGAATTCGAAGCCGGACATGCGGGTTTTCGGCGACCGGAAGGTGATGATCAGGCCAGGCGCACGGGCCGGAATCCTCCGGGACCGTGAACGTGCACAGCACCTCCTCGGCGTCGAGACTTAATCGAATCGCTTCGACCCGACAACGTGAACGTGGCACGGCTCACAGTGGCCGTCAAGAAGCGGCGCTTCCGTTCGACTTGTTCGACACGGGTTCCGTCGAACAAGTCGAACTGCCCGCCCGATTCGACAATTCGACAGGAAAACGCTTTCCACGTTGTGCTGCAACACATTCGGAGCCTTGCGTCAGTGCCGGGAACGGGTCATCGTAGCCGCCGTGGATCTGCGACGAAGCGTTCTGCTCCCGCTGGTGGTCACGGCCGTCCTCGCCGGACAGCTGCCCGCGTCCGCACACCTCTCGCCGGGAGAACGCCTCGACCGCGGACTCGTCGCGGCCACCACCTCCGGCGGCGTGCACCTGAGCTGGCGCCTGCTCGGGCAGGAAGCCACCGGTGCCACGGCGACTGGTGTCGCCGGGCCTGACTTCGCGGTCTACCGCAACGGGAAGCGCATCGCGACCGTCACCGACAGCACCACGTACGTCGACACCGGCGCGACTTTCGGTGCGCGCTATCAGGTCGCTCCCCTGCGGCACGGCGTCGCGCTGGGATGGAGCAAGCCGGTCACGGCGTGGACCGAGTCGCACTACGACCTGCCGCTGCACAAGCCCGCGGACGGCGTGACACCGGCCGGTGAGCGCTACACCTATTCCGCCAATGATGTCAGCGTCGGCGACGTGGACGGCGACGGGCAGTACGAGTACGTCGTGAAGTGGGATCCCAGCAACTCCAAGGACGTCTCGCAGGTCGGCTACACCGGGCCTGTGTACCTCGACACGTACCGGTTCGACGGCACCCTGCTGCACCGGATCGATCTCGGCGTGAACATCAGGGCAGGCGCGCACTACACCCAGTTCCTGGTCTACGACTTCGACGGCGACGGCCGCGCGGAGCTGATGACGAAGACCGCGCCGGGCACCAGGGACGGACGCGGACGGTACATCACGATGCCGCGCGAGGACGTCCGTGCCGGGTACCGGAACACCGACGACTACCGGCTCAGCCCCGACGGCTACCGGACCCACCTGATCGACGTGTTCCGCGGCTGGCACACCCATCCCGAGGTCGTCGCCGGCCGATGGCCCAAGACGCTGGAGCAGGCGTTCGGCATCGAACAGCGCTACACCTATCCCTTGTCCACAGAGGACTCTGCCGCCCTGGTGGACTACTTCATCGACGTCTACGCGCCGTCCCGCAGTGCCAACAACAAGCTGCGCCAGTTCGCGGGGTTCATCGTCGACGGCCCGGAGTACCTGACGGTGTTCGACGGCGCCACGGGACGCGAGCTGCAGACCGTGCGCTACGAACCGGGCCGCACCGACGACGGCCTCCTGTGGGGCGACTACGCGATGCCGCGCATCGAACCGGGCAACCGCGTCGACCGGTTCCTGTCCGGAGTCGCCTACCTGGACGGCGAACGACCGTCCGCGATCTTCGCCCGCGGCTACTACACCCGTTCCACCGTCGCCACCTACGACTGGGACGGCAGGCGGCTGCACAAGCGCTGGCTCGTCGACAGCGGCTGGGTGCCGATGACGAACCCGTTCCGCGACACCCCGCACGGCCGTGACGGCACGAACCCGAGCCACGCCGAGCTCACCACGCAGGGGGCGCACTCGTTGAGTGTGGCCGACGTGGACGGCGACGGCCGTCAGGAGATCATCTACGGTGGTGCGACGCTCGACGACAACGGCGCACTGTTGTACAGCTCCACCGGCGTGCTGCCACCGGGCAGTGCGGACCCGGGAGCCACGGTTCGGGTCGGTCACGGCGACGCCCTGCACGTCACCGACGTCGACCCGAACCGCCCCGGCCTCGAGATCTACATGGTCCACGAAGGCGCGAGGTATGCCCCGTACGGCTACGCACTGCGCGATGCGAGAACCGGCGAAACGATCTACGGCGCGTATTCCGGCATGGACACCGGCCGGGGCATGGTCGGCGACGTCCGCCCGGACGTGCCGGGCATGGAGACGTGGGCCTCCATGCCGAACGGCTCTGACTCGGCCGGCATCTGGAGCGCGGACGGCCGCCGGCTCGAAACCCGTTCTCCCGGAACGAACATGAGCATCCGCTGGGCCGGCGATCTGACCAGCCAGATCGTCACCGGCGCCCAGGACGTGACGCCGGCGATCGAAGACTGGCGGCGCGGCACGATGCTCACGGCCACCGGAACCCGCGCCAACAACGGCACCAAGGGCAATCCTTCCCTCGTGGCCGATGTTTTCGGCGACTGGCGTGAGGAACTCCTGATGCGGACCCAGGACAGCTCGGCGTTGCGCTTCTACGTCAGCACCGAACCGACGAACCACAAGATGTACACGCTCATGCACGACCGCCAGTACCGCGTCGAGGTCGCCCGCCAGCAGACCACCTACAACCAGCCGTCGTACCTGGGCTTCTACCTCGCCTCGGACGTCGACTGGTCGCGCGTTCCCCTGCCATCGCACCGGAAGGTCGCACCGTGAAACTCCTGGTCGCAGCAACGGTTCTGCTCAGCACCGTGGTCGTGGTCCCGGCAGCCTCGGCCGCCACCACGAGCACGCCCACCGACCCGAACGTCAGGTACTTCGGCCGCTGGAACACGAACTCGTCGAGCGCCTACGTCTCGGAGTGGGCAGGCGCCTACCTCGTCGTCGGTTTCACCGGCCGCACGGTGAAGCTCAAGCAGCGCCGCGCCATCGACTTCTTCGTCAGCATCGACGGCGGACCCGACGTGTCCTACGTGAACCGAACGGGCACCGTGGACCTCACCCCGACTCCCCTGGCGGCGGGCAACCACACGCTGCGCGTGTCCTACCGCCCGATCGCGGGCTCGTACAAGGGCGACGCGGTGTACCAGGGCATCGAGATCGACTCCGGTGCGAGGACGTTCGCGCCCACCGTGCCGTCGAAGATCATCGAGTTCGTCGGCGACTCGATCACCGTGGGCCAGCAGTCGTCGAAGCAGGCGCTCACCGCGTACGGCTGGCTGACCGGCGAGAAGCTCAGGACCGGCCACACCCAGATCGCCGTGGGCGGCGCGTGCCTGCACCCGGCGGCCGACGGCTGCCTGAGCATGCGCGAGGGCTTCCTGCGCACCGGCCTCGCGCTGGACGCCCCCGCGTGGAACTTCGACCGTTATCGGGCGAACGCCGTCGTGATCAACCTCGGCACCAACGACGTCGGCCACAGCGTCACCAAGGACCAGTTCCGCGCCTCCTACGTCACGCTGCTGCAGCGAGCCCGCCAGAAGTACCCGAACGCGGCCATCTTCGCGCTGGGCACGTTCCGCAAGCGGTACCTTCCGGAGACCCAGGCGGCCGTGCAGACGCTCAACGACGGCGGTGACCGCAACGTGTACTTCGTGAACACCGAGGGCTGGATCAACGAGGCCACCGACACGACGGACAACGTGCACCCCAACGACCAGGGCCACCGCAAGATCGCCGACCGGCTGGCACCGATCGTGGCAGCGAAGATCTGAGCACCTGGCCGGAAGTTCCGTCCGCAACCCGCGCCTCGTTGGTAATGACCGGCGCAGGCGCCCAGCCTGCCCGCCGCCGACCCCAGCCGCATCGCCGTGACCGGTGGTGTGCAGTTGTCCTCCAGGACGATCAGGGACTGGCGAAGCTCGGGTGCGGCGGCTGGTTGTAGGCCGTGTTCTGCCACGCCACCGCTTCCCGGTACTGCCTGTCCTCCATCAGCGACGGCCGCCGGATCGTCGTCGGCTCGGTGGTGGAGTAGATGCGCAGCGCCCGGCTGTCCGAGGTTCGCCAGATGACCTCCTCGCGCCAGTCGCCGAGGATGTCGGCCTGCAGCGCCGGCGTGGACTTCGTGCCGTTGTTGGAGGCCACGTCCGACCCGGTGAGCAGCCGCGTGTCACCGTTGGGGCCGTACTTGTCGATCGTGGTGCCGTTGAGCAGCTCGCGCTGCGCGTCGCCGTCCCACCAGATCACGAAGTTGGTCGACCCCGGTTTGCGCGCGGCGACCTGGGCGCCCGTGGTGGCGCTGCGCAGACCGCCGACCGCCGACGACCACGCCTCCGCGCCGGGGTTGCCTGCCCAGATGTCCGCGGCGACGGCACGGCCGTTGTCGCAGCCGCACGACGGCGCACTCCAGATGATCTGGCCGGTGCGCGCGTCGCCCATCCAGTGCGCGACCTCGTTGGTGTGCTCGGACGGCTTGAAGACCTCCAAACCGGGCCTGGACGGGATGAAGTCGCCTACGTGCAGGGCGTCGCCGTGGTGGGTGCCGTTCTGCCACAGGCCGCGGCCGTTGTCGTCGATCGCCATCGAGCCGTAGATGATCTCGTCACGGCCGTCGCCGTCCACGTCGGCCACCGACAGCTGGTGGTTGCCCTTGCCCTCCCACGCCGACCGGTTCGACTGGGTCGCCGAGTCGAACGTCCAGCGCTGCGTGAGCTGCCCGTTCCGGAAGTCCCACGCCGAGATCACGCTGCGGGTGTAGTAGCCACGCGCCATGACGATGCTCGGCCGTGAACCGTCCAAATAGGCCGTTCCGGCGAGGAAGCGGTCGACCCGGTTGCCGTAGCTGTCGCCCCACGACGAGACGTTTCCGCGTGGTGGCACGTAGTTCTCGGTGTCGAGCACCGCGCCGTCCGTGCCGCGGAACACCGAGAGGAACTCCGGCCCGGTGAGGATGTAGCCGTCGGAGTTGCGGTGGTCGGCGTTCGCGTTGCCGATCACCTGCCCGGTGCCCGACCGCGTGCCATCCGCGGTCTTCACGGCGATCTCGGCCCTGCCGTCACCGTCGTAGTCGAAGACCTGGAACTGGGTGTAGTGCGCGCCCGCCCGGATGTTGCGGCCGAGGTCGATCCGCCACAACCGGGCGCCGTTGAGCTTGTACGCGTCCAGGTACACGTTGCCCGTGCGGCCCGCCTGCGAGTTGTCCTTGGCGTCAGCGGGATCCCATTTGAGGACGATCTCCCACTCGCCGTCGCCGTCGAGGTCACCCACCGACGCGTCGTTCGCCACGTAACCGGATCCCGGGATCTGCAGGGGAACGTCCCGGCTCGTCGCGAGGGTGCCGACGGACCGCGTGGCCGCCGATTCCACGCCTCCGCTCACCCGTCGCACCGCGTAGGACGCGGTCGCGGGCGCACCCGCGTCGAGGTAGCTCGTCGCCGCCGTCACCGGCGCCCGGTTGACCTTCACCCCGTCGCGGTAGACGTTGAACGCCACGTCAGCGGCGTCGGAGCCGAGCAGCCGCCACGACACGAAGTTGCCGTCGCCGTGGACCGACCTGATGCTGACGAGTCCGCGATCAGCCGAGATCGCCGGTTCGCTCGCGACCGCGGGAACACCGCCCGCGACGAGAATCGCCGCCAGCAGCACAGACGCCGTTGCCCGTCTCATGAACCCGCCCTCCAGAAATTGAAACGTTTCATCGGAACGAACGTTAGCGTCGAACAAATCGAATGCCGGGGCGGCAATTCTTCGACCTGCGTTCGACGTCGAGGCGGACGTAGCCCCCTGAAGTCGCGGCGACGACCAGGGAACGGAGACCGGTTGATCACAATCGAGGACGTCGCCAGGCACGCGGGCGTGTCCGCCAGCACGGTGTCGTACGTGCTCAGCGGCAAGCGCGAGCGGCCCGGCAGCACCGCTACGGCATGGTGCACGGCCGATCGTTGAGCGTGAACGCCGCAGGCTTCGCGTTCGTGCCGGTCCAGCTTGCGGTGAACCCGAATCCGACGGTCGCGTTCGGCTTGATCTCGGCGTTGTAGCCCTGGTCGGTCACGGTGACCGCGGCGCCGGTCTGGGTGTGCCTGCCGTTCCACAGCTGGGTGATCACCTGGCCGTTGGGGAACGTCCACTTGAGCGTCCACCCGTTGATGGCCGCCGATCCGGTGTTGGTGATCTCGACGCCACCCTGGAAGCCGCCCTGCCACTGGTTCGGCACCGTGTACTTCACCGAGCAGCCCGTTCCCGGCTGGCTCGTGGTCGTCGTCGTGGTCGTGGTGGTCGTCGTGGTGGTCGTGGTCGTGGTCGTTGTGGTGGGCGGGGTTCCGGTCATGTCACCGATCACGACGCCACGACCGTTGGTGCCGAGGTAGACGCGGCCGTACACGCGCGGGTCGCCGGTGATCGCGTCCCCGATGTTGCCGTACTGGTGGCGGTCGTCGTTGATCCGCACCCAGCTCGCGCCCGTGTCGTCGGACCGGAAGACGCCTTTGACGCCACCGGCTTCGCCGATCAGGTACAGCGCGGGGTAGGTGCGTCCCGGCCCCGCCTTGCCGAAGCCGATGTTGAGCGAGCCCGCCACACCGGAGACCTTCGCGAAGCTCGCGCCGGAGTCCGTCGAGTGCCACAGCCCGCCGGTGCCCGCGAGCCAGACGTCGCCTTCCTTGCCCGCCACGGCTTTGAAGCGGGCCGACTCGGGCAGACCCGTCGCCGCCGTCGCGGTGAACGCGGCGCCGCCGTTGGTGCTCACGTAGAACTTCCCGGCGGAGAACCCGTAGAACTTCATCGGGTTCACCCGGTCCGACTCGACGGCCGCGCCCGCCGGGATGCCGGTCGACGCCGTCCACGAGTTGCCGAAGCCGGTCGCGTGGTGCACACCGGCCCCGGTGGGGCTCCAGACGAACCTGCTGCCGTCGGCCGCCGCCGCGACGGTGCCGCCACCGGTCACGCCCCCCGGTTCCTGGCCCTGGAACCAGTTCGCGCCGCCGTCGGTGGAGAACGCCACCCGGTTGTCGTTGGGCCTGCCGGCCTTGTCGAAGTCACCGACGCGCACCATCGTCGCCGGGGTCAGCTCGGCGTAGTCGAGACTGCGCGTCGTGGTGAAGTAGGGCTGGGTGAACATCCTGGCCGGCACCCGGTCCAGCCGGTCGTGCCGGAACCCGCCGATGTCGCCCAGCGCGCTGATCAACGGCGCACCGGACGGCGGGCTGATCAGGTCGGTCACCGCGGTTTCCTCGAGGCCTGCCGCCATCGGCCTGATCGTGAACTGGGTGCCGCGGTCCCACGCCGTCAGGTCGGTGGTGCCGTAGATCGTGGCGCCGGTGCCGTACATCAACCGGTCGGAGTTGAACGGGTCGATCTCCACCGACTCCGTCATCCAGCCGAGCTTCGGTGACGTCTCCGGCGGCGCGGGGTTCGCGCCGAGGTCGAGCCACGGCGAGGCGCTGATGTCCATCTTGTAGCGGAAGCTGCGGTCGGGATAGCTCGTCCAGTCCCAGACCCGCGTCCAGGTGGCGCCGTAGTCGGTGCTGCGGAAGAACACCACGTCCGGCCACCACGCGATCTGGGTGGCGCCCATGAGCGTGCCGGGCTTCTTGCGGTCGACGGTCAGGCCGCTGTAGCCGAACGTGTTGTCGGCGCTGGTCGACGGCACCGGGCTGATCCGCGTCCACGCCCCGGTCGCGGTGTTCAGCTTCCAGACGTCACCCTTGGCGCCGTCGTACGGACCGCCGGTGTCGCTCGTGGCGAGGTAGAGCGTGTCGCCCTGGAGAACTCCCTTGTGCGGCAGGAAACCCGTCGGCTGACCCGCCACGCGTTCCCACGTCGTACCGCCGTTCGTGCTGCGGTAGACGTTGTTCTCCTTGTCCGCGACGCCCACATAGATCGTCTGCGTCGCCGACCCGGCGGATCCGGTGCGCGGGTCGAACGTCACCCACAGCACGCCCTGGTTGTCGGTGAGATACCCGTTGGGGTCGTTGGGGTCCTGGACGTAGTTGCCGGGGTTCGGGAAGGACGTGACCTGGCCCCAGGTGGCGCCGAAGTCCGTGCTGCGCCACAGGCCCTTGCCGCTCGGCGCGCCGAAGTACAGGACGCTGTTGCGGTTCGGGTCGATCGCGAGCCGCTCCCCCATCCCGCGGCCCGGCATGTTGCCGCCGACCTTGAACGGCAGCGGCGTGGTCTGCCATGTCGTGCCGCGGTCGGACGAGCGCAGAATGGCGCCGTTGTTGGGATCCCAGCTGTTGGTGTACATGCCGGCGGCGACGTACACGCGGTTCGGGTCGACGGCGTCGGTCGCGAGGCTCGCGACCCCGTTGAGGCCCCAGTTGTCGAGGCCGACGTGGTCGAGCAGCGGAATCCATCTGCTCGTCTGCTGGTTCCACCGGTACGCGCCGCCGATGTCGGTGCGCGCGTAGATCAGGTTCGGCTCGCTCTGGTTGAACACGATCCCGGGAACGAAGCCACCGCCCGCGATCTCGGCGTTGCCCCACGAGTACGTCTCGGCCGCTGCCGCCGACCGACCCGCGCCCGTCGTGTGCGCCACCACGACGAGCGCGGACATCGTCACCGCCGCCAGTGCGCCTGCGAGAGCTCTCCGCATTGAGAATCCCTTCTCGCCGATTTCGGAGAAGCGTCCCTCTCAGGCACTCGTCAATTCAAACAAACCGCATATTTCGACTCGATTCGATCGCGAATTCACGCAGGTGCTTTGGCGAACACCTCGATCTCGCCGAGGGTCAGGTATCCGGCCGGGCGTGCGGTGAGGACGACGCGGACCGCCGTCGCCGACACGTTCAGTGGGACCTCCGTCCGCACGCCGGTGACCTCGACCTCGCCGCTCGCGTCGACCCACGAGCCGTCGGCCGTGCGCACCTGAACCTTGGCGCTCTTGGCGATGCCGCCCTCGCCGTCGCGGTAGGAGTGCACGGCGACTCGGGTGAGATCACGTGTCTTCGGGAAGGTGTACGTGATGGTGTCGGACGGGTTCTTGGTGCCGGACTTCCAGTTCGACCACGCTTTCTCGTCCGTGACACCGTTGCGCAGGCGTTCCGCGGAATAGCCGGACTCGGTGTAGGTCGCGGCGACCGCCACCGCCGGGTCCGGTGCCGCGTTCACCTCGACGGGTTCGGTGACCTCCACGACCGCCGTGGCGGCGACGGTGCTGCCGTCGACGACCTGGGCGCGTCCGTTCACCGTCACCGTGCCGACCTTGTCGAACACGGCAGGTTCCCACGTGACGGGCAGTTCGGCTTGCCCGCCTCGCGTGCCGATCCCGGTGACGGTGGCGGGAAGATCCGGTTGCCCGCCGACGTACGTCTTGGCACGAGCCGGAACCGTGGACGCGATCGTGTCGACGGTGACCACGGCCAGCGCGGACAGCTTGTGCCCCAGCGCATCCGTCGCCGTCCCGCGTACCCGGACGGTGCCGGGCCGGTTCCACCGCGAGTCGGACGGGACTTCCCACACCACGGGCAGAGCGCCCCGTGCGCCGTCGCGATAGACCGGCGTCACGGTGGGCGGCAGTACGGGCCGCAGCTTCGGAACGGTGAACGCGGCGGCGTCCTGGGTCCGCAGCACGGTTTCGTCCGTCACGGTCCACCGCTGGCTCGCGCCCGACGTCGGAGGCTTCGCCGCCACGGTCTCACCGTTCGCGTCGATCAACGCACCGGTGGCGACGTTGACGAACGTCCAGCTGCCGTCACCGGTCGTGGACATGATCCACTGCGCGGCGGTGTCCCCTGCCGACTGCAGCACGACAGCGTCGCCCACGGCCGCGAGCCTGGTGCCGGACACCGCGTTGACGATCTCGTAGCGCTCGCGGTTCCCGTTGCCGTGCCTGAGCTTGCGCACCGACCACAGCTGCTTCCCGCCGGTGGCATCGGTCGTGCGGGCGACGGCACGGGTCCAGTCGTCGGACGGCTGCAGCGACTTCCCGCTCAGGGCCAGCCGGTACACGTGGCCGGGCTGCACCAGCGCGGCGTCGCGGGCCACGCCGGACACCCCGTCGACGACGAACGTCGTGACCGACTTCCCGGGCACGGTCAGCGTCGCCGACCCGCCGGAGACCCGCACGGAAGTGCCGCGCACCAGGGCACCGTCCACGCTGGTCACGACCGGGGTGACCCGAGCGTTGGCCGACACGGTCCGGAACCGGGAGAGGTCGAGCGTGACCGCGCGGGC
The DNA here is from genome assembly GCF_016907955.1 of Lentzea nigeriaca. Taxonomy (GTDB): domain Bacteria; phylum Actinomycetota; class Actinomycetes; order Mycobacteriales; family Pseudonocardiaceae; genus Lentzea; species Lentzea nigeriaca. The sequence continues at coordinate 63,088 of NZ_JAFBCX010000013.1, forward strand.
GGCCGTGCCGTTGTTGACGTGCACGACGTTCGCGCCCTGGCCGAAGCGTTTCACCGCGGCGGCGGTCGACGGGTCGTCGGTCTTGACGAACCTGTCGCCCGGCCTGACGAAGTGGGTGAAGTTGCGGATGGTGTTGAACTTGGAGTTCGTCTTGATGGGGCAGGACTCCAGGGTGTCGGTGGGCCTGCAGTTGAACGGGATGTGGACGCTGCCCCAGTTCTTGCCGGCCGCCTGCTGCGGGATCGAGTCCTCGACCGGCTGCCAGAACACCCAGGCCGACGGTTCGAGCTCGCGGATGTCGTCGAGCATCCTGGTCGCGATGCCCAGACCCGGTTCCATGCTCGTGTAGTCCGTGGTGCCGTTGCCCCAGGTGCCCTCGACCTCGCTCATCCAGAGCTTCTCGTTCGCGCCCTTGGCGATGTCACGCACGCTGGTGCGCTGACCGGTGCCGTACGTGTGCACGTTGAGCTGGTCGATCACCTCACGTGCCGGGCCGTAGCCGTTCCAGTCGCGCACGAACGTGCCGGGGTTGGTTTCGTCCATTGCGGACACTTTCACCTTCGACCGCAGCCGGTCGAGCGCACGCCGGGTCGCGAGCAGAACCTCCTGCTGCAGCTCGGGTCCGGCGTGGGCGCCCTCCTGGCGTCCGCCGGTAGGCTGGCCGTCGGGACCGATCTGCGTGCCCCAGTAGTTCGTGTTCGGCTCGTTCAACGGGGCGAGCGTGTCGAACTTGATGCCGTGCGCGCGTTCCAGCTCCTGCGTCACGCGCGCCAGGTAGGTGGCGAAGTCGTCGACGCGGTCGCGGCGGATCTGGTCGGTGTTCGCGTCGAACCCGCCCGAGACGTAACCGCTGACGGTCTGGAACCAGGGTGGTGAGTTGCTGAACGCCTCCCACTTCGTGACCCTGCGCTTGATCTGGTCGACCCACCAGCGCTGGTTGGCGTCCGCAGCGAAGTCCCAGTGATCGGGGTTGTCCGGCCGCCACCAGTCCACGTCCGCGCGCGTCGTGCCGGGCGGGGCCTTCCAGAAGCCGTCCATCGTCGCGCCGACCTTCATGTAGTCCTTGCGGACGTCCGGCGCGTTGCCACCGCCGATGTTGTAGCGCGCGATGTTGAGCCGCAGACCGTCGTCGCCGAACAGCAGGTCCACGAGCTTGCGGCGGATGGGCTCCGGATAACCGCCGGTGATGTTGGCCATCCAGACCAGGCTCGTCCCCCAGCCCTCGAACTCCGGCTGCTGGTAGGACGGGTCGACGCGGACCACGATCCCGTTCTGGGGCACCGGATCCGCCGCTGCCGCCGGGGTGCCGAGGCCCGCGGCGACGAGCACGAACGCCAGCAGGAGTCTGGCCACGTCAGGCCCCCAGCCGGAAGTCGGCGACGCGGATCGGCGACGGCGTCGTGCCGGTGGAGGCCTGCTGGTACTGCACCGACAGGATCCCCTGCGACGCCACACGGGACGTGTCGACGTTGACCTCGCCGAACGCCTGCAGCGACGGCCGATCGAACACCGTCGTCCAGTCCGTCCAGCCGCTGGCCTTGCTCGCCGCCACGATCTTGCCGCGCGGCATCACCAGGTAGGCGTTGTCACCGCGGTCGAACACGATCTTCGTGCGCTGCGTGTGGTTCGGCGCGACCGGTACCTCCATCTTGGTCCACCTGCCGTCCGCGCCGCGGAAGACGTGGAACGTGCGGCCGTACTGGGCGCGCTGCTGCGCGTAGTTCGACACGCACTGGGTGAACCGCCCGGGCACGTAGCTGATCACCACGTGCGGGCGGCCCTCGGCGTCCACGGCCTGGCTCTCCTGGTTCATCAGGCCGTGGTTCGGGTCGAGCGGGTCCACCACGAGGCCGGGCGAGGTGACGCTCACCGGCGTGCCACCCGTCGTGCCGACCACGGTCCCGGCGCCGTTGCGCCACGTCCGGCCACGGTCGTCGCTGTAGACGTAGCCGGTGTCGTGGTTGGTGAGCCCGCCGGGGTTGCACAGCACCCCGGCATTGCCCTCACGCCAGGTGAAAGCCGCGTGCAACCGTCCACTTCGGTCATACGTCAGGCCGTGCAGGTACATGTTGCGGGTGGTGGAGACGACGCCGTTCGGGCCGGTGTACGACCCGGTGGCCGACGACCATCCACCGAGCTTGCGCCACGTACCGCCGGAGTACTCGGCCAGCTCGTTGACACCGTTGCCGGACCCGCCGGTGCGGTAGCTGAACTGCAGCCTGCCCTCCGGCGTCACCACGAACTGCGGGTAGGTCATCGACCCGAGCTCGACACCGCCGAGCGTCCGCTGCACCTCGCCGAACGCGGCGGCGTTCCACTGCCCCGCGCCGATCGCGAGGCCCGGCGTCGACCGCACGTAGAACAGGCGCGTGTTGTGCGTGTCCATCGCGACGTGAATCGTGTTGTCCTGCGGGGAAATCCCCATCGAGATCACGTTGTGCGAGTCGTCGACGCTCAGCTGGTGCGGCAGCACGACGGACTCCCACCGGGTGCTGCCCACGGTGCGCCGAGCGATCACGGCGTTGCGGCTCGCCGTGTACCAGGTGGCGTACTGACGGCCCTGGTAGGTCAGGATCGCGTCCTGCTGGAACGAGTTGTTGTTGACCACCCCGTCGTAGGAGACGAAGTACAGCGCCGAGGGGTCCAGCAGCGTGTCACCGACGAGGCTCACCGCCGGTGCCGCCGCGGGCGCCGCGGATCCGGGCACCGCCGGCGTCGCCAGCAGCACCGCGGCCGCCAGCACGACCGGCGCCGTTCTGCGTTTCATCTTCCACGTCCTCTTCGTCGAGGGATCAGCGAACTTCCAGGCGGCCGTTGAAGGCGACACCCGAGCCGGGCACATAACCGTTGCAGGGCACCGAGGACGTGGCGCTCGTGTCGCCACCGGCCCAGGTCCACGGCCCGTAGCCGACGCCGATGAAGCGCAGGCCGGACGGGTAGGCGTCGTAGCAGTCCACCGCGACGCGGAACCAGAAGTCGCCGGCGTGCGCGGGACACGTGGCCGTGCCGCCGTTGGACGCCGAGCCCGGTACCGGCGTCACCGTGCAGCTGCTCGGGTCGGCGTGGCCGGCGGCGGGTGTGAACGTCACGAGCAGAGCGGCGGCGGCCAGACTCAGAACTGTCTTCTTCACGGATCCCCCAGTTGATCGTGGAACGGGCCTGCTGATCGGCAGCGTGATGTCGAACAAAATCGAACGCAAGAGACTCCTCGTTCGATAACAGGGCCTGGCTCTGTGAAGGCAGTGGACCTCGCGGCCCCTTGTCGCGTTCGACGTCGAACTGTTCACTTGTGTTCATTTCTGTCTGAACATGGAGGTTCAGCGTGCGGCGCGCGATTGTTCTTGCGACAGTCATGTTGGTTGCGGCGGGTTCGATGACACCGATCGCCGCCGCCGTCGATCCCCCACCCGACGTGCACACCTACCTCGAAGATCCGCGAAAGATCGCCGAGGGCCAGGAGCCGCACCACGCGTTGCTGCTCCCGCAGGCCGATGTCGCATCCGCCGTGCGCGGGGATGAACGCACTCCGTTCACGCAGTCGCTCGACGGCAAGTGGCGCATCGCCATGGCGGACAAGCCCGCCGACGTTCCGGCGCGGTTCTACGCCGACGACTACGACACGTCCGGCTGGCGCACCGTGACCGTGCCGCACACCTGGCAGACCGACGGCCTCGACCACCCGATCTTCCGCAACATCGCCACCGAGGTCCAGCCGGACGACCCGCCCCGCGTTCCCCGTGACATCAACCCGACCGGCGCGTACGTCCGCGAGTTCGACGTGCCCGCGGACTGGACGAAGCGCGAGACGTTCCTGCGCTTCGAGGGCGTGACGTCGGGCTACTTCGTGTGGGTCAACGGGAAGTACGTCGGCTACGACCAGGGCGGCTACACCCCGGCCGAGTTCGACATCTCCCCCGCGCTGCGACCGGGCCGCAACAAGATCGCCGTCCAGGTGCACCGCTGGAGCGCCGGTTCCTACCTCGAGGACTACGACCAGTGGCGGTACTCGGGCATCTTCCGCTCGGTGTCGCTGTACTCGACGCCCGCGACGTTCATCCAGGACGTCACGCTCAGGACCGACCTCGACGCCACCTACACCGACGCGACACTCACCGCGGACGTGGAGCTGGGCCACAAGCCAGGTGGCACCACCGGAAAACACCGCGTCACGGCCAGCCTGCGCGACTCGAAGGGCGCGGAGGTCGCTTCGGCGAGCCAGGAAACCGAGAGCAGTACGGCAAGTCTGACGATGCCCGTGCGCAACCCCGCGAAGTGGACCGACGAGACGCCGAACGTCTACACCGTCGTGCTCACGCTGACCGCGCCGGATGGCAAGGTCACCCACATCACCAGTGACACCACCGGTTTCCGCAAGATCGAGATCCGCGACCGCACGTTGCTGGTCAACGGCAAGCGCGTGCTGTTCAAGGGCGTCAACCGCGCCGAGACCGACCCCGACCACGGCCGACACGTGCCCAGGAAGGCACAGGAACGCGACGTCGCGCTGATGGAGCAGCTCAACGTCAACGCCGTCCGCACCTCGCACTACCCGAGCGACCCGTACCTCTACGACCTGGCCGACGAGCACGGCATCTGGATCGACGACGAGGTCGACATCGAGACGCACAACCACGAGAACTGCTCGCGGTGGTGCCAGGCCAACCAGCCGGAGTGGCGCGACGCGTTCATGGACCGCATGATCGCCATGGTCGAGCGCGACAAGAACCACCCGAGCGTCTTCATGTGGGACACCGGCAACGAGGCAGGGCTCGGCGCGCACCACTACGACATGGCGAAGTGGGTCAAGGCCGCCGACCCGTCGCGTCCGGTCTACCACCAGTCCAACAACCCCGACGGTGACGCGCCGTTCGCCGACGTGTGGGGCCCGCGCTACCCGTCGCCGGAGCGGTTCGCGGAGCAGGCGAAGACCACGACCAAGCCGCTGATCTTCGGCGAGTACGCGCACGCGATGGGCAACAGCCTCGGCAACTTCCGCGAGTTCTGGGAGATCATCCGCGCCAACCCGCAGACCCAGGGCGGGTTCATCTGGGACTGGGCCGAGCAGAACATCAGGCAGAAGACCCTGATCACGCCGGACACGTCCGGCAACAACATCACCGCGCTGCTGTCCGGCGCGCCGAAGCTCGTCGACGGCCACCGCGGCAAGGCGTTGTCGTTGTCCGGGCTCGACGACTTCGTCGAGGTCTACCGCGACCGCAAGCTCGACATCACCGGTACCGCGCTGACGCTCGACGCGTGGGTCAGGCCGGGCAGGTGGACCGGGCAGTTCCCGATCATCGCGAAGGGCGACCACCAGTGGACGCTCAAGATGAAGAACGAGACCACGCTCGAGTTCTTCATCCACAGCGGCACGTGGCGCGCGGTGCAGGCGAAGGTGCCGGCCGACTTCTACGGCAAGTGGCACCGGGTCAGCGGCACCTACGACGGGTCCGCGCTGCGGTTGTACATCGACGGTGCCGAGGTCGGGAACCTGCCGTTCACGGGCACGATCGACTACTCGGCGGCGGACGTGAACATCGGCCGCGACTTCGAGATGTCGTGGAACGACCCCTCGACGGTCGCCCGGCTCTCCGCCGGTGACGTCGACGACGTACGGATCTACGACCGTGCCCTGTCCGCGGCCGAGCTGAACGCTGCGACGCCGGTCGGCGGAGCCGTGCTCGCGCTCGACTTCGACCGCGTCCAGGAGAAGGGCACGCACTTCGCGTACGGGTCGACGCTGTCCGGTGTGGACGGTCTGATCAACACCGATCGCACACCGCAGCCCGAGACCCTGCAGATGGCCTGGGCGCACCAGCCGATCCGGTACGCCTACTCCGGCGGCGTGCTGTCGGTGACCAACGAACGCCAGTTCACCGGCACCGACGACCTCACCCTGCGCTGGCGGGTCACCGAGGGCTCGCGGACCGTCAAGAGCGGCCAACAGCCGTTGCGGGTGGCGGCCGCGTCGACCGCGCAGATCACCCTGCCGGTACCGGTCGACGACGCCGACCGCGAGCGGTTCCTCACCGTCGAGGCGGTGACGTCCGGACACGTTCTGGCGCACGACCAGTTCTCGCTGGGCGGCAGCAGGATTCCCGGCCTGGACAAGGCGCCGCTCGACTGGGGCCTCGTGTTCACCCAGGAGGACGCGAACAAGGTCACGGCGACCGCGGCCGGTGCGGCGTACACGGTCGACAAGAAGACCGGTGCGCTGACGTCGATCAAGTCGTGGGGCCGGGAGCTGCTCACGAGCGGGCCGAAGCTCGACGCGTGGCGGGCGCCGATCAGCAACGAGACCTACACCTGGGGCCGTGCCGAGGGCGAGGACTGGCGCAAGGCGGGCCTCGACAGGATGGAGACCGCGGTCACCGGTGTCCGGGTGGAGAAGGACGGCGTCAAGGCCACGCGGATCGTCGTGGACAGCAAGGTCGCCGCTCCCGGTGTGAGCGGGGCGTGGTTCGACCAGACGATGGTCTACACGGTCGACTCGTCCGGTGTGCTGCGGCTCGGGCACCGCGTGACTCCGCAGGGCGGCATGCGCACGTTGCCGTACCTGCCGCGGATCGGCGTCCAGCTGTCCGTGCCGGACCGCTACTCGACGTTCTCCTGGTACGGCCGGAAGGCGGAGAGCTACGTCGACCGCAAGGACGGCACGCCCATCGGGGTGCACACCAGCTCGGTGGCCGACCAGTACGTCGAGTACCACCGCCCGCAGGACCACGGCAACCACACCGACACCAGGTGGGCACTGCTCACCGACGGCCGCACGTCCGGCCTGCTGGTGTCGGGTGCGCGGGAGGTCAGCGTGACGCAGTACGACGACATCGAGCGAGCCGCGTACCCGTTCATGTTGCAGCGCAACAAGGGCTACGTCACGCTGCACGCCGACCACGCCGTGACCGGTGTCGGCGACACCCCGAACCCGGTGCGGCAGCGCAGCCAGGTACGGCCTGACAGCACCTACGAGTACACGATCACCCTGCGGCCGCTGACCTCGCAGGAGGCCTGGTCGGGCCGACCGGCGGGAGCCTGACCGGACGAGGTGGCCCCGGTCCCGGCCGGGGCCACCTCTCTTTCACACCGCGTCCGTCCGATGTAGACGTTGCGGGCGCGGTAGACCGTCTCCGCCGTCGGCTCCGGACTGCCCGACGAGCGGCTTGAACCAGTTCCTGTTGTCCCCCTTGAACTCCAGGATGTCGCTTTCGGGCGGCCAGCCAGAACGCAGGCCGCGTCCCGCGGGCGGACGGCGCTGGAGCTCACGTACATCCTCGCCGTGCCGTTGTGATCGGATCCCCAGGGACAGCGGCAGTTCCACGCCGACTCCGACGCGCCGCAGCTGCCGAAGGAACCCGTTCCGATCACGTCCTCCCACGCCGCGCGTGGGCAGGGGTCGTGACGCTCGCCAGGAGAACGAACGCGAAAGTGCTTGCTGCGATTCTCATCTTTTAACTGTGCAGTAAAAAGTTGCTGCGACGTGACAACATCGTCGATTCGACGGCCGGTTCGATTCGACGTGAACGATGTGAGGGTGTGTCTCGTTCAGAACGGGTGACCGCGCAACGCTGTAGAAAGGGCCTCCTGCAGTGAAAGCCGAGTTACTCGATTCCGCCCTGCACGACCTGTCGCCACTGGACCGCGCGTTGTTCCAGTCGTTCGGCGCAGGGCCGACCCGGATCCCGCCGTTCCACCACATCCACCATGCGGTCGAGAAACAGGCCGCCCGACACCCGGACCTGACCGCCGTGGAACACCTCGGCGAGTCGGTCACCTACGCCGAGCTGAACCGCAGGGCGGAACTGCTGGCCGAGTTCCTGACCCGCGCGGGTGTGCGGCCGGGCGAGTGCGTCGGGCTGTTCCTCACCCGGTCGATCCCGATGGTCGTCGGCATCCTCGGCATCCTCAAAGCCGGTGCCGCCTACGTGCCGCAGGACGTCCGCATAGCTCCGGAAGTCCAGTTGCGACACATCGTTCGCACGGCTCGGATCAACTTCGTGCTCACCACCGGCGAGCACCGTTCCTCGTTGCCGGACAGCCTCGGCACGGTCATCGCGATCGACGAGGTGCCCGACGCGACCGCCTTCCGCCGCACCCTCACCGAGGACTCGCGCGTCGCGGCCGTCATCTTCACCTCCGGTACCACCGGACGGCCGAACGGCGTCCAGGTCACGCACGCCAACCTGTGCAACGTCCTGCTCACCGCGCCGGGATGTCTCGGCGTCACACCGGGAACCAGGGTGTCGCAGCTGCTCAACATCGCGTTCGACATGGCGATGTGGGAGATCCTCGGCACGCTCGCCCACGGCGGCACGCTCGTCATCCGGGGCAGCGACATCGAGCAGACGGCGAGCACCGTGGACGTGGTGATCGCCACGCCCAGCGTGCTCGCGTCGCTCGATCCCCGCACGTGCCGTCGCGTTCGCACGGTCGCCGTCGCGGGCGAGCGGTGTCCGCAGGCGCTGGCCGACACGTGGGCGCGCCAGGCCGTCTTCCACAACTCGTGCGGCCCCACCGAGGTCACGATCGTCAACACGGTGCAGCGCTACGAACCCGGCGGCGCGCTGACCATCGGCAAGCCCGTGCCGAACACGACCGTGTACGTGCTCGACGAGAACCTGAGGCCGTGCCGCATCGGCGAGGTCGGCGAGATGTGGGCGGGCGGCGCCTGCGTCACGGCAGGCTATCTGGGTGATCCTTCGCTGACGGCGGAACGGTATCGGCCTGATCCGTTCCTGGGGGGCGATCACCTGATGTTCCGCACCCGCGACCTCGGCCGGTGGACCCGCGACGGCCAGCTGGAGCACCACGGCCGCACCGACGACCAGGTGAAGGTGCGCGGGTTTCGGGTCGAGCTCGACGCCGTGACGTCGGCGCTGGAACGGGCGGCCGACTGCCGCCGGGCCACGACACTGCTGCACAACGGGACGCTCGTCGGGTTCATCAGCCCGGCCAGCGCCGTGCCGGAGCAGGCGCGCAGGGCCGTGGAGGAGCATCTGCCCTACTACTGCGTGCCCACGCTGATCGTGCCGGTCGACACGCTGCCGACCACCGAGCGCGGCAAGGTGGACCGCAGGGCGCTCCTGTCGCGTTTGGACGGACAGAAGGAAACGGTGGCATGACCTCAGTTCACGCCATCAGCCTTCCGCCCGCCGACCGCTCGCTGCGCACGATCCTGCGCCGTCGTCCGTTCACCCACCACAACCGGCTCCTGGCCGCCGTCGTGCTGGTCAACGTCTGCTTCGCCGGCTGGGCCGGTGATGCCGACCGGGTGACCGCGCTGGTCGTCGCCAACCTCACGCTGGCCGCGCTCATCCGGCAGCAGCTCGTGATCAACCTGCTGTTCCGGCTCGCCACCAGCGTGCCGAAGCACTGGCCGCTGAAGATCCGCTGGACGCTCGGCAAGGTCTACCACTTCGGCGGAATCCACGTCGGTGCCGCGATCTGCGCCACCGCGTGGTTCCTCGTTCTCGCCGTCACCACCGCGGGACCGCCGTTCGTCCTGGCGCTCACGTGGACGATCATGGCGCTGCTCGGCACGTTGGTCGTGCTCGCACTCCCCCGGCTACGGGCCAAGCACCACGACCTGTTCGAACGGTCCCACCGGTTCGGCGGGTGGACGGTGCTCGTGCTGTTCGGTGTGCTGGCGGCCACGTCGAACCCCGTCTTCCTCTGGCCCCTCGCCCTCGTCGTGGCCAGCGTGGCGTTGCCGTGGCTGCGGCTGCGGCGGGTTCCCGTGCACATCGTCAGCCCGTCACCGCACGTCGCCCTGGTGTCGTTCGACCACGGCGTCACGCCGTTCGCGGGCTCGTCGACGACGGTGAGCCGCAACCCGTTGCTGGAGTGGCATTCCTTCGCCAACGTGCCGGCGCCGGGCCGCAGCGGTTTCCGGCTCACGATCTCCCGCGCGGGCGACTGGACGGCGAAGTTCATCGCGGACCAGCCGAGCCACGTGTGGGTCAAGGGCATCCCGACCGCCGGCGTGGGCAACATCGACAAGCTGTTCACCAGGGTCGTGTGGGTCGCGACCGGCAGCGGTATCGGCCCGTGCCTGCCCCACCTGCTCGCCGGCGACACGCCGTCGGTGCTGGTGTGGTCGACCCGCAGCCCCCGCCGCACCTACGGCGACGCGCTCGTCGACGAGATCCTCGGCGTGCAGCCCGACGCCGTCGTCTGGGACACCGGCACCAGCGGCAAACCCGACCTGGTCGCGCTGGCGTACGACGCCTGCAAACGCTTCGACGCGGAAGCGGTCATCTGCATCTCCAACCAACCCACCACCTGGCACGTCGTCGAGGAGCTGGAGGCCAGGGGAATCCCCGCCTACGGCGCCATCTGGGACTCGTGAGGAGACCACTGTGGACTGTCAGACACTCCTGCTCGACGAGCACGACGGCGTCGTCACGGTGACGGTGAACCGTCCGCCGGCGCGCAACGCGTTGTCCGAGCAGACACTCACCGAGCTCCGCGACCTCTTCCGGGATCTCACCGGTCCTCGCGCGGTCCTGCTCACCGGTTCGGAAGGTCCGGCGTTCATCGCCGGTGCGGACATCCGCGAGATGGCGGCGATGACTCCGGAGGAGGGCGAGAAGTTCGGCGCGCTGGGCCAGGAGGTGACCCGGCTCATCGAGCAGCTCCCGGTCCCCGCGATCGCGTGCGTCGACGGGTATGCGCTCGGTGGCGGTTGCGAGATGGCCATGGCGTGCGACTTCATCTACGCCACCCGCAAAGCGGTCTTCGGCCAGCCCGAGGTGCTGCTGGGCCTCATCCCCGGCTTCGGCGGCTGCGTCCGCCTGTTCCGCCGGGTCGGCGTGGCCAAGGCGCGCGAACTGATCTACTCGGGACGCCGCGTCGACGCCGTCGAGGCGCACCGCCTCGGTCTCGTCAACGAGGTGTTCGACAGCCGCGAGGAGATGTTCGCCGCCGCCCGGCGCGTGCTCACCGACATCGCCGCGAACTCCCCCGCCGCGGTCTCGGCCTGCAAGTCGGTGATCAACGCCGTGGACGGCCTGGGCGTCGCCGAGGGCCTGCGGGCGGAGCTCGAGGCGTTCCGCCAGGCCTTCACCACCGACGACATGCGCGAGGGCACGGCGGCGTTCCTCGCCAAGCGCACGCCCGAGTTCCGGCCCTAGGAGTGCGCCATCAACGACGACCACAGCACCCTGCTCCGCGCGCTGCACGACGGCCATGCAGAAGCGCTCTGGCGATACGCCCTCCGCCTCACCGGCGACGAACAACTGGCCGAGGACGTCGTCCAGGAAGCGCTGCTGAGGGCGTGGCGCAACCCGGGCATCCTGGACCAGGGCAAGGCTGCCTCCAAGGCGTGGCTCTACGCCGTTGCCCGCAACTACGCCATCGACGAGTGCCGCAGCGCCCGCGCCCGCTGGGAGGTCGGCTCGGCCCGCCCGCCCGATCGCCCGCGCTCCGACCACATCGACAAGACGCTGGACGCCTGGCTCATCGCCGACGCCCTGTCCCAGCTCAAACCCGAGCACAGGGTGGTGATCGTGCGGGCGTACTACCGCGGCGAGTCGATCGCGGAGCTGGCCGAAGCGCTGGAGGTGCCACCGGGAACGGTGAAGTCCCGCCTGCACTACGGCCTGCGCGCGCTGCGGCTCGCACTGGAGGAGAACGGGGTGACCGGGCGGTGACATGCCCGTTCCACGAGTGGGACGTGGCCTACGTGCTGGGCTCGCTGTCCCCCGGCGATCACAAGGCCTACGAACGCCATCTGTCCCTGTGCCCGCCCTGCGAACACGAGGTAGGCGGGCTCGCGGGCACGGCGGGGCTGTTGGCCCGCATGCCCGCGGAGTGGGCCGTCGACTCGCTCACGCCCGCACCGGAGGTCCCGGCGACCGTCCTGCCGCGACTGGTGCGGACGGTCAAACGGCGCACCCTGGTGTACTCCGCGATCGCCGTGCTGGTCGCCGCCGTGGTCGGCGCGGTGCTCTCGTTCCTGCTGTGCCCGTGAGCGCCCAGCAGAAGGGGCCCGAGCCGCTGGCTCGGGCCCTTCCCCGGCTCTCTCCTGAGAAGGGCCAGGCCTTTCAGTCGTGCGGCGACTTCCCCTCGGCGGGGTCGTGCACGTCGAGGCGGCCGCACATGCCGAACCGCTGAGGCGCCTCCGCACGCATCACGTGGATGTCGGCCTCCGCGAGGTGGCCGATGTCGCCGCCCCGCAGGAGGTCCAGGTGCTCACCGGTGCGTTCGGCCGACGCCAGCGCACCGGACCGCCACCGCTCCTCCCAGTCGTCGAGCACGCCCTGCTTCAACCGCACGGCGGAGCGGTAGAAGTCGTCCAGCGCGGCGTGATCACCGCCCGAAGCCTGTCGCTTCAGCTCCAGGAACCCCTCCAGGGCGAGGTCACGGCGTCGCCGGGTGGACTCCTCGTCGCCGGCCTGGGCGTGCTCCGCGTAGCGCGACGCGTCGGCGAGGACCTCGGCCGGGAACGTGAACACCGCGTCACCGGCCTCCGGCAGGCCGCTGTTCTGCATCACGACGAGTATCCGCAGGTCGCCCTCGTTGACCAGGCGGTGGATCGTGCCGGGCGTGAACCACGCGACGGTGCCCTCGCGCAGCGGGGTCTCGGCGAACCCGCGGCGGGTCAGCGTCTGCACGCTGCCCCGCCCGCCGATCACGTAGTAGCACTCCGCGCAGGTGAGGTGGACGTGCGGCGAGCCTCCGCACACGCCGTCCACCGTCGGCCAGTCGTACACCCGCAGGCCGGAGATCCCGATCCCGCCGGGAAACGGCGTCACCACGGGTGAGCCTCCACATAGGACTCCAGGCGCTCGCGGTCCCACTCGCCGGACGCCACGACGAGCCGGTAGCGCAGGGTCAGCGACTCACCGGACGCCACCTCGACGGTGTCGAAGAACGCGAACGACGGGTTGACCGCGGCGAACGGCGTGCTGCGCACGAACCAGTGCGTGTTCTTGTTGTCCGGGTGGTCGACGAACAGCAGCGTCGACACCCGGTCCACCTCGTCGTGCCGGCCGACGAACGCGAGCCATCTGGCGGCCTTGCCCATCATCTCCTGACCGGAGCCGCCGTCGGCCGCGATGACCGTGCCCTCGGTGAACGAGCGCGGGCCGCGCCAGAAGAACCCGGTGTAGCCCGCGAGCTCCCGGCCGTTGGTCGTCGGGCTGCCGAAGACCAGCGGCTCCTTGCGCAGGTTCGTCAGCGTGGTGGCGAACTCCAGCGTCCACGAGTCGTCCTCGACGTCGCGCACGGTGAACGAGCGCCGCTCGTCGACCCAGTGCTGGCCCGCCTCGGTGAACCAGGACAACAGCTCGTCGATCCGCAGCTCGTCGGAAGCGACCGTGAACTCCTCGTGCCGCATGGAACCGACATTCGGCAGCGCGACATAACCCTGGTCGCGCACGTAGGTGTTGCCACCCCAGAAGTTCTCGCCCGACACGTCGGTCGCGGTCATCTGGACGCCCTTGTGCCAGCGGTGGTCGTGCGGCCGGAACGCCGTCACCACGTCACCGGCCAAGGTGCGCACCGGGTGCAGGTAAGGCTTCGGCCCCTCGAACGCCGGCGTGTCCGGCCGGTGGACGTAGGTGAAGAGCTCGACGTCGCCCACCGACACGACGAGCACCTCGTCGTCCTGCCGACTGATCACCGGGCGTTCGCCCATGGGGCACCGATTCCTTCCATCGTCGGGTAGAACGGGCTGTCCGGGCCGATCTGGCCCGCCTTCACCACGGTGCCGGTGAACGCCGAGGCGTAGAGCGCCGCGATGAACTCCATGGTGTTCCGCGTGTCCGCCAGCGTCACCGGTGGCGTCTCACCACTGTCCAGCGCGTCGAGGAACGCCGCCAGCTGACACCCGTGGCCGCTGACGACCGTGGACTGCTCCTCGTGCCACCGAGTCGCGACGTCGTCGTGGCCAGGCGCGGGCGTCACGGTCCAGTGGGCGTCGGTGTAGCCGTACAGGTGCTCGACCTCGACCGTGGCGTGCTCGAAGTCGAACCTCAGCTGCGAGGTCTCCCGCGGCGACAACACCGAGTTGACCACCGACGCGACCGTGCCGTCGGCGAACGTCACCAGCGCCATCGAGACGTCCTCGGTCTGCACGGCACGCGACTGCCGGGCGGCGACCGCGCGGATCTCCTGCCACGGGCCCAGCACGGACAACATCAGGTCGAACTGGTGGATGCCGTGGCCCATCGTCGGGCCGCCGCCCTCGCTCTCCCACGACCCGCGCCACGGCACGTCGAAGTAGGCGCCGTCGCGGTACCAGAGGGTGTCGCTCTTGGCCACCAGCGACCGGCCGAGCGCGCCCTCGGCGATCAGGCGCCGCAACCGGTGAGCTGCGGGGCCGAAGCGGTGCTGGAACACCGTGGCGACCCGGCCGGTCGAGCTGCGTTCGGCCGCGATCAGCGTGTCGATCTCGCTCAACGACAGCGCGGGCGGCTTCTCCACGAGCACGTTCACGTTGGCGGCGAGGCATTCGAGCGCCAACGGCGTGTGGGAGCGCGGCGGGGTGCACACGTGCACCACGTCCAGCTCCTCCACGTCGAGCAGCGTCGCGAGCCTGGCGTGGACGCGCGGGACGTTCCACTCCTGGGCGAACGCTGCCGCGCGCCGGTCGTCCACGTCCACCACGGCGACCAGCTCGATGCGATCGCCCGCCGCCCGCAGCGCCTCGGCGTGGGAGACGGCGATCGCCCCCGTGCCGATGATGGCCGCGCGCCTCACTTCGCCGCGTCCACTTCGGACTGGACTTCCTTGATGAACGACGCTGCCGCGGCCTCGGGAGTGGCCCGGCCGAACAGCACGTCCTCGGTGTGCCGCTTCTGGATCGCGTCGAGGGTGCTGGCGCCGTTCGGGGTGATCCTGGGCGGGTCGCTGACCGGCACGGTGTCGAGGTACTCCTTGGCTGCCTTGTCGGTTTCCTTGAGCTGACCGGCGATCGCCTCGCGGATCTTCAGGTTCGCGGGCACACCGCGTTCGGTGAGCAGGATCTTGGCCGCTTCCTCGTCGTTGGCGAGGAAGCTCACGAACGCCGCCGCCTCCGCGGGGTGCTTGGACCGCGACGACACCGACCAGAACATCGACGGCTTGTAGTACGCGCCCGGCTTGCCCTGCGACTCACCCGGCAGCCGCAGCAGCTTCAGCTTGGCGCCGCTGGCCACGGTCAGCGCGGTGAGCTGCGTGTTCCACCAGAACCCGAACACCGCGGTGTTCGTCGCGGTCGCGGACTGGTTGAGGCCGGCGGAGGCCTTCTCGACGGTCACCGACGGCGGCGGCGCGATCCCGGCCTTGGCGAGGTCGGCGATGTAGGTCCAGTACTGCGTCGCGATCTCGGGCGGCAGCACCACCTTGCCGTCCTTGTCGAACAGCGCCTTGCCCTGCTGCCGCGCCCGGATGCTCAGCCCGGCCGTGTCGTTGATGCCCGGCGACTGCACGCCGAACACCTGACCGCCGCCCGCCTTCGCCACCTGCTCGCCGATGGCCTCCAGGTCGTCCCACGACCACTTCGTGTCGTCGGGCAGCGGGATGTTGTACTTCGCGAGCAGGTCGGTGTTGGCCATGATCGAGTACATGCCGAGGCCGACCGGCAGCCCGTACTGCTTGCCGTCGATCGCGCCGGTCGCGAGCGCCTTCTGGTCGAAGTTCGTGGTGTCGAGGTGCTTCTTGGCCTCGTTCAGGTCCAGCAGCGCGCCGCGCTCCGCGTAGGAGGCGATGTACAGCTCGTCCATCTGCATGATGTCCGGCGCGTCGTTGGCGGCCATCGTGGTGGCGAGGCTGTCCCAGTAGCCGTTCCACTCCTTGAACTCACCCTTGATGGTGATGTTCGGGTGCTTCTTCTGGAACATCTCGATGACCTGCTGGGTCCGCTTGTGCCGGTCGTCCGCGCCCCACCAGGTGAACCGCAGCGTCACCGGTTCCGCGGTCAGGTCTCCCCCGGCATCGGAACCGGAACCGCAGGCCGCGAGCAGCGACGCGGTCAGGGACAGCAGGACGGTCAACGCTGTGCGGCGCCGTGCCCCTCTGAACATGGCTGTTCCTTTCGGCTACTTGCCACCGGTCGTGGCGATCCCCTTGACGAGGTACCGCTGGCCGATGAGGAAGGCGAGGAAGATCGGGATGAGGGACACCACGCTCATCGCGAACTGCGAGCCCCACGAGGTGGCGACCGTCGAGTCGACGAACGTGCGCAGGGCGACCGGGACCGTGTACATGTCCGGGTCGGTGAGGTAGATCAGCTGGCCGAAGAAGTCGTTCCAGGTCCAGATGAACGTGAAGATCGTCGTGGTGGCGAGCGCAGGCGTCATCAGCGGCAGGATGATCCGCAGGAAGATCCGTGGATGGCCGCAGCCGTCGATGCGCGCCGCCTCGTCCAGCTCGCGCGGCAGGCCGCGGATGAACTGCACCATCAGGAACACGAAGAACGCGTCGGTGGCGAGGAGCTTCGGCACGATCAGCGGCAGGAACGTGTTCACCCAGCCGATCTGGGAGAACAGCACGTACTGCGGCACGATGATCACGTGGATCGGCAGCATGATCGTGCCGAGCATGATGCCGAACCACCACCGCTTGCCGGTGAAGTGCAGCCGGGCGAACGCATACGCCGCCATCGAGCACGACACCAGGTTGCCGATGATGCAGCCCAGCACCACGATCGTCGAGTTGACCAGGTACGTCCCGAACGACGGGGTGAGCGCGTTCCAGCCCTCCGCGTAGTTCTCGGTCTTCAGGCCGTCGAGGATCAGGCCGGGACTGCGGAAGATCTCGTCGTCCGGCCGCAGCGAGCTCACGATCATCCACAGCACCGGGTACAGCATCACGATCCCGATCAGGACCAGGCCGAGGTGCTTGGCCGGCACGAGCAGGCGCCGCCGGAGGTCAGTCGTCATAGAACACCCAGTACTTCGCCGCCCAGAAGTTGATCGCGGTGAACGCCGCGATGATCAGGAGCAGGAACCAGGCCAGCGCCGACGCGTAGCCCATGTCGAACCGGCTGAACCCCTGCTGGTACAGGTAGAGCGTGTAGAACATGGTCGAGTCGGACGGCCCGCCCGTGCCGTTGGAGACGACGAACGCCTGCGTGAACGACTGGAACGCGTGGATGATCTGCAGCACCAGGTTGAAGAACACGATCGGCGAGAGCAGCGGCAGCGTGATCCGCCAGAACTGCGACCATTTGCTCGCCCCGTCGATCGCGGCGGCCTCGTAGTACATGGCCGGGATCTGCCGCAGGCCCGCCAGGAAGATGATCATCGGTGACCCGAACGTCCAGACGTTCAGCACGATGAGCGTCGACAGCGCGGTGTCCGGGTCGGAGATCCAGCCCTTGCCCTCGACGCCGAAGAAGCTCAGCACGCGGTTCACCAGGCCGTCGGTGCCGAAGACCTGTGTCCACAGCACCGCGATCGCCACGCTCGACCCGAGCAGCGACGGCAGGTAGAACGCCGAGCGGTAGAACGCGAGCCCCCGCAGGCCGCGGTCGAGCAGCAGCGCCACGCCCAGCGCGCAGGCGAGCTGCAACGGCACCGACACGAGCACGTAGGTGAACGTGACGCCCAGCGCGTTGTGCAGCCGCTCGTCGCTGAGGATGCGGGCGAAGTTGTCGAATCCGATGAACTTCGGAGGCTGGATCAGGTTGTACTTCGTGAACCCGAGGCCGAAGGACGCGAGCACGGGGCCGATGGTGATGAAGATCAGCCCGGCGAACCAGGGCGCGAGGAACCAGAAGGCGGCTCTGTTGTCGCGCTTGCGCACCTGAACGCCGCCCCGGCGGAGCTGACGCAGTTCGTCCAACGCGCTCATGAGCTCCTGACCCCATCGGCTGGAAAACGCTTTCCGGAGTCTGCATCCGGGCATCACCAGCGTCAAGCAACGCCGTCGAACGGCGTCGAACGGAGTTGTCGAACGGAGACCTGCCCGTTCGACTGAAGTCCTTTGAGGACAGATCGGAACCCGGATCACCCTGCTGCTCACGGCGCGCGGGCGGCCCTGCTCGGCCCCGTCGTGGCGGTGGCCGGAATGATGATCCACGTCGTCGTGCGCAACGCCAGAACCGTCGCAGTGGAGGACCGTCAGGTGCGAGCAGTTCCCTACCGGGCGCAATGGGAGTCGCCAGACCTCATCGCCGACATCCTCGCCGGTGCGCTGCCCGCGGCCGACGACCCGCTGTGGGCTCGTTCCGGGGCGGACTCCGCACAGGAGTACGAGTTCTGGAGCTGGCGCGCCTGCGGGATGGCCTGTCTGAAGATGGCACTCGCGTACTGGGGCCTGGAGGAACCGCCGCTGGTCCAGCTGGCCGAGGAGGCGTCGTCCCACGGTGCCTACGAGCGGCATGAGACGGGCGTGCGCGGGCTGATCTACGCGCCGTTCGTTTCCTATGTGGAGCAGCGGTTCGGGCTGTCCGCACGCAGCTGCCCCGACCTGCCGCCGGACGCGCTGGCGGCGGAGATCTCGGCCGGCGGGCTGGTGCTGGCCTCCGTACACGCCGGCATCCGGCGGCCGGACACGACTCCCCCGCACCGTGGCGGGCATCTCGTGCTGGTCATCGGATGCACCGGCACGGAGGTGGTCTTCCACAACCCGTCCGGTGACCGCACGGGCAACCAGGCGTTCGCGACGGTCAGCCGGGAGGAGTTCGAGCGGTTCTACGCCGGACGCGGGATCGTGCTGGGCCCAGGGCGGCCGGGCCCAGCCACGAACGCTCAGCCGAGCACCCGCACCGAAAGCCCGTTGGGCCGGTAGCACGCCTGCACCTTGCGTCCGCCGCCCGCCACGGTGACCTGGGCGAACCGGCCGAGCAACGCGGGCGCCGCGAGCACCGGCACGACCGCGCCGACCGGCACGTTCCGCAGCGTGAGCTCCAGCGTGCCGCCGGTGAGGGAGATCGGGCGCACGGAGGTCAGCGCGGGGCAGCCTCCCCGCACGGTCGCCGCCAGCGTGGTGCCCGTGCCCTGCCGGTAGCTCCGCACGCGCACGTCGCCGGTCAGCCGCAACGTTCCCGCGCGGAGGTGGACGTCGCCCCTGCCGAGTGCGGACGGCGACGCGACAACCAGCGTGCCGCCCTCGACGCGGGTGTCGCCGGTGTAGGTGTTGGCCCCGGCCAGGGTGAGCGTGCCGGTGCCGCGCTTGACCAGCCCGCCACGACCGCCGATCGCGTTGTGCCAGGTGTCGGCGGCGTGGAAGCCGCCGCGGTTGGCGTCCATGTCGACGCGGACGTCCGAGTCGAACGCGCCGAATCCGTCGGCAGCCGCGAAGAGGTTCAACCTGCCCCAGTGCTCGGGGCCGTCGAGCAGGGCGTGCCCGGACGGCAGCGCGGTGGTGCGCAGGACCTCGCGCCGCTGGTTCGCGGTGAGATACGGCTGCCGGGTCTCCAGCAGCACCTCCGCGCCCTTCGGCACGGTCATCGGAATGCGCTTTCCGGTCTGCGGCAGGTCGTAGGTGAGCAGCGGCGCCACGAGCCGGGCGTTGGCCTCGCGGTCGGCGTACGGGTCGGTGGCCGTGCCCGCCGAGTGCGCGTACCCGAAGAGGTCCGCGCCGACGTGCTGGCGGAAGTACTCGCTCGCCTGCGTGCGGGCGGCTGCCTTGAGCGCGGCGTTCTGCGGGTCGGCCAGCGTGGCGGCGGCGAGCGCGGTCGCGAGGATCCGGCCGCCGATCACGTCGACCGGCGAGTGCATGCCCGCCGTGATCCGCATGTCGGACAGGTCGAACGCCCTGGTCACGAGCTCCTGGAACCGTTCGGGGACCGCATAGGCGAGCGCCAGGCAGGCCAGGTGCAGCGCGTTGGTGTGGCCGCTCGGGTAGCCGCCGTCCTCGGCCGGCTTCGTGCTGCGCTGCCGCAGCAGTTGCGGGGCGACCACGACGTCCGTGCGGTACACCGGATAGCCGAACTCGTCGGTGGCTCCGGTGGGACTGACCGTGCTGTCCGGGCTGAGCCGCCACGGCCGCGGGTACTGGTAGGCGGACTTCGACGGGTTGCCGGAGGCGAACGGCCCGCGAACCGTGTTGACCAGGGTGACGACCTGCCCCAGCGCCGAGTCCGGCGAGCCCGCGCCGAGCGCTGATCCCGCGGGAGCGTCCGGCGGCAACTTCTCATCCACAGTGGACGGTGGCGTGCCGTCCGGCGCCTCGATGATACCGGTGACGGCCTTGGCCCCGGTCTTGTACAACTCGGCCAGCGGGCCGAGCCCTCCGATAGCGGCGTAGCTCTGGTGCTGACGGTCCACGATGAACGCTCGCTTGGCCTGGTCGGCGGTGCGTGCCCTGGTGATCCGCGCGACGTGGCGGACGTTGGCGATGAGCACGTCCCGGTTGAGCACGACTCCGTTGTCCCAGCTGCTGCCGGTGCGCCAGAGGTCCTGCATCCCGGACAGGATGCGGACCGCCGCGTTGGTCTCCGGCGTCTGGTTGGCGGGCACGTTGGTGCGGTAGGAGTCGACGAACGGCGCCGCTCCCGTGGGCAGCTCTGCGGCGTTCGCTTCGAGGGCCAGGTCGAGCGTGGTCGGGCCGATCAGCAGGCCGGCGGACAGCATCGCCGATCGGCGCAGCAGTGTCCTGCGGTCGAATGCTTCGGCGGTGGTCATGTTAACGCTCCCAACAGTCCTTCAGGGACACGCGTGGCGACACGGAGAATGTCGTGCAGAATACGCAACGGAACCGGACCGTACTCGAACATCAGGAGGTGTGAGCGTTAACAGTTCACGCTGCGGCGATGCGCAGGACCGGCTCGCCGCCGACGTCGCCCGCCGGATGGCCGACCACCGCCGTGAAGAACGGGGTGCGCACCCGCACGCCGTCCGCGACCTCCTCGGCCGCCACCTCCAGCGTGACCGGCTCCGGCCCGTAGCAGAGCGCGAAAACGGCCCGTGCGTGCGGCGAGTCGGCGATCGGCGCGGCCAGCACGTGGTTGGTCGCGATCACACGACGCCAGCCCGCGTCCGGGTTGCCGTAGCCCCTCGGGTCGTCACCGAGCCAGAACGACAGCTGCTCCTGCGTCATGCCGGCGGTGCGCGGGTTGTTGAAGTACGCGGGGCCGTCCGGCGGGTTCTCCACGCGCAGCCCGGCGGCCGAGCTCAGCGCGAGCCCACCCGCGAGCAGCGTCCTCACCGGTCCGAGGGCACGCCAGGCATCGCCGAGGTCGAACGGTTCACCGCCCGGCTCGCTCACCGTCCGGATGCGACGCTGCCGCGCCCCCTCCGCCGCGGCGTAGGGCAGACCGGCGAGGAACGACAGCTCCGCGTTGATCGGCAACGCGGAGCGGTCGAGCACCGCGACCAGGAAGAGGCGTTCGCCGTCGGTGACGTACAACTGTTGCACCGAAAGCATGACCTGGTCCCAGGTCACCACCGCCTTGGTCACCAGCTTGGCGCCCAGCCCGCCTTCGTAGGCAGCGCGGACGCGCACAGGGCCGAGCGGCCGGGTGAGCAGCATCCTCCTGCCGTCGGCGTACTGCACGAGCGGTCCGATGCCGTGCTGGTGGTCCACGACGGACTCGATGACCGCGGTCCCTGCGGCATCGATCAAGTACGGGGTGAGCTGCCCGGTGAGCGAGACCGAGACCTGCCCGTGCCGCAGCGAGTAGCGGGTGTGCACGGGATCCGGCGCCGGCGCGCGGTACCACCGGTTCCCGTCGAGGAAGAACCACACCGTGGCGAAGGCGAAGTGCCCACTCGGCACGCCCGGTGTCGTCGCACAGAAGTAGGCCACCCGCCGGTCACCGAGGTAACGGCCGAGCTCCGCCTGGATGCGACCGCTGAAGAACCGCAGGCCGAGCATGCCCTCACACCCGCAGTGCTGCTCGCTGTAGCGGGGCCCGCCGTAGTCGAAGCCGCGGGCCGACAGCCGCGTCTCGAGGTGCCGGGCGATCTCGTCGCCGTCGTCGAGGAAGCACTGCTCGCCGCTCACCTGGTAGGCCCTCGCGAGGAACGTGAGCGAGATGGGCAGGTAGTTCTGGTCGTGCCCGGCGCCGTGCTCGACCGGCAGCCGCAGGTCGCGGTCGACGACGCGCTTGACCCTGACCTCACTGTGGTACAGGAACATCGCTTCGTCCACGATGGACTTTTCGGACAACAGGCGCCCCAGCGTCAAACCGGCCACCACGGCACCGATCGCCTGGTTCGCCGTCTGCTGGGGGTTGAACATGCTCGCCTCGACGAGCCAGCGCCAGAACCCGGTCGCCACCTCCGCGAGCGCGGTCCACTGGGCCTCGGTGATCACCTCGCGGCCGAACTCCAGCACGTTCACCGCGTGCAGCAACGCCCACACGGTGCTCGGCCAGTCGCCGAAGGGGTGGTCACCGGTTTCGAGCACGTAGCGGGCGTACGGCAGCCCGCTGTCGCGCACCAGCAGGAACGGCTCGCCGGGGTTGTCGGTGCGGAAGATGCGTTCGGCCAGCACGAAGTCCAGGCCGCGCCGGGCGGCGTCGGTCAGCTCGCGGTCGCGCCGGTCGCCCCGGTGCCAGGCCAGGCACAGCAAGGAGACCACGCCGAGCGCCATGTCACCGATGTCATCGGCAGCGGCCGGGTCCTCCAGGTTGCCGTCGGGACGCTGCCGGGCGAGCACCTCGGACACGGCTCTGGCGAGCACGGTCCGCAGCTCTTCGTCGTCGTCCGGCAGGTCGTGCACGCTCGCGTGCTGGCTCGGCAGATACACCGCGGCGGCGGTCATCGGTACTCCTCGCGGGGCGCTCGCCCAAGATCGTCTGCGGTGGTGGGCGTGCGTGGCCGGAGTGCTGCTCCTCCCCTTCGTCGTCGTGTGCGTCGCGGCTGGGACCCGCCTTGTTGGTTTAAACGTAAACTTGTTCACCCGGTCGGAGTCAAGACGCAGACCTCGAAAATTCCTTGGGCAACAAGGTTTCCAGAAGTTGTTCTTGACAGCCGGGTAACCGGTTCCTACAGTCCCGGAAAGCGCTTTCCAGCTCCCTGGGACGGACCACTGGAACCGCGCTGTGCGTGGCATCGGCAAAGCGGCCGAACGGTCCAGCGATGACGTCCCAGGAGTGGCACACATGTCAGACGACAGCGGCGTTGCCGTGCTCGACCCGCCTGTCAGCGAACAGGCGGCACCACCACCCGTGCGGCGCAAACGCAAGCGCCACAAGCACAATCTCGCGGGCTACGGGTTCCTCGCGCCCTGGCTGATCGGCCTGTTCGCGTTCACCCTGATCCCGATGGTGTACTCGCTGTACCTGTCGCTGACGAAGTTCAACCTGCTCACCGCTCCACAGTGGATCGGGTTCGAGAACTACACCCGGCTGTTCTCCGACGAGCGGTACCTGCAGTCCATCAAGGTCACGCTGCTGTACGTGGTGACGTCTGTACCGCTCAAGCTGGCGGCGGCGCTGCTGGTCGCCGTGGCCCTCAACCGCGGCCTGCGGGCGCTCGGCTTCTACCGGGCGACGTTCTACCTGCCGTCGCTGCTGGGCGCGAGCGTCGCGGTGTCGGTGATGTGGCGGCAGATCTTCTCCCGCGACGGTCTGGTCAACCAGTTCCTCGGGGTGTTCGGCATCCAGGGCGCCGACTGGATCGGCGACCCGCGGTACGCGATGTGGACGCTGGTGCTGCTGTCCGGCTGGCAGTTCGGCACACCGATGCTGATCTTCCTGGCCGGGCTCAAGCAGCTGCCGCAGGACCTCTACGAGGCCGCGGCGATCGACGGCGCCGGGCGGTTCACGGTCTTCTTCAAGATCACGCTGCCCCTGCTGTCACCCATGGTCTTCTTCAACCTCGTGCTGGAGACGATCAACGCGTTCCAGACCTTCACCCCGGCGTACGTGATCTCGAACGGCCTCGGCGGTCCGATCGACTCGACGCTGCTGTACACGCTTTACCTGTACCTCAAGGGATTCGGCAGCATGCAGATGGGCTACGCCTCCGCGATGGCGTGGGTGCTCTTCGCCGTGATCGGCCTCTTCACGGCGATCTACTTCTGGTCGGCCCGTAGGTGGGTGAACTATGCAGACTAAGAAGAAGAGGGTCCACTGGCGGGCGCACGCCGTGCTGATCGTCGTGCTCGTGGCGATGATCTACCCGATGGTCTGGCTGGTCGGCGCGTCGTTCAAGCCGGAGAACCAGATCTTCAGCACGATGAACCCGCTGCCGCTCAGCTTCACGATCGCCAACTACATCAGCGGCTGGACGGCCACGGGCACCTCGTTCACCGTCTACCTGGGCAACTCGCTGACGGTCTCGCTCTGCACGGTGGTCGCGAACGTGGCCTCCTGCTCGGTGGCGGCCTACGCGTTCGCCCGCCTGGACTTCGCGTTCCGGAAGTTCTGGTTCGGGCTGATGCTCGGGACGATGATGCTGCCGTTCCAGGCGACCCTGATCCCCCAGTACACGATCTTCTTCAACCTGAACTGGGTCAACACGTTCCTGCCGCTGGTGGTGCCGTACCTGCTGGCCTACGACGCCTTCTTCATCTTCTTGATGGTGCAGTTCATCCGCGGCATCCCGCGCGAACTGGACGAGGCGGCGGCACTGGACGGCGCCGGGCACGTGCGGGTGTTCTTCAGCGTCATCCTGCCGCTGCTGAAACCGGCGCTGCTCACCACGACGATCCTCACCTTCATCTGGACGTTCAACGACTTCCTGCGCCAGCTGGTCTACCTGTCCGACCACTCGCGCTACACCGCGCCGCTCGGCCTCAACGCGTTCGTCGACCGGGCCAGCGGGTCCAGTTACGGCGGCATGCTCGCGATGTCGGTGGTCACGCTCGTACCCACCGTCGCCGTCTTCCTCGTCTCACAGCGCCGTCTCGTCGACGGCGTCGCCACCACCGGCATCAAGTAACGCCTTTTCGCCGCCAAGAAAGGGAAACACATGTCCATTTCCAGGAGAGGGCTCTTCGGCCTGGCCGGTGGCATCGCCGCCGCCTCCGTCGCCGGGTGCGGTTTCGCGCCCACCAGCAGCGGTGGCGCGGCGAACAACTCGCTGACCTTCCGCTGGTGGGGCGGCGAGGCGCGCAACAAGGCGTACCAGAGCGCCCTGCAGATCTTCACGCAGAAGACCGGCACGAAGGTCGACGCCCAGTACTCCGGCTACGACGGGTACTTCAACAAGCTCAACACCGAGTTCGCGGGCGGCAACCCGCCGGACCTCTTCCAGATGGACACCGCACTCGTCAGCACCTACGCGGCCAAGGGCGTGCTGACCGATCTCTCCCAGTACATCCCGAACACCATCCACCTGGACACGCTGTACCAGGCGGTGCGCGGGGCGGGCGCGGTGGGCGGCAAGACCTACGGCGTGCCGTCCGGGTCCGGCTACGCGCCGGTCCTCTACGACAAGACCATCTTCGAGCAGGCCAAGATCCCCGTCCCCGCCGACACCTGGACGTGGGACGACTTCGGCCGCATCGCCGGTGAGCTGTCGAAGGCCATGGGACAGGGCAAGTACGGCGCACTGGACGCGTCCAAGGACGACTCCGGCGCGCTGCAGCCGTGGCTGCGGCAGCGCGGCAAGGACCTCTACAACGACGAGGGCAAGCTCGCGTTCACCAAGGACGACCTCGCCGAGTGGTTCACCATGTGGGACAAGCTGCGCAAGGCCGGTGCGATCTGCCCGCCCGAGATGCTGGCCAACACCGACTCCGCGGCCGGCAACCACCCGCTGATCTCGGGCAACATCGCGATGACCACCGGCTGGGGTCTCGCGCAGATGCAACCGCTGACCCAGCACACGCTCGACATCGTGGTGGTGCCGCGCGGAAGCAACGGCAAGACGGGGCAGGCGCTCAACGGCGGTGTGCTGCTGTGCATCCCGGTCAAGAGCAAGAACCCGGAGGCCGCGGCCAAGCTGATCGACCTCTTCGTCAGCGACATCGACGCGATCAAGGCGATGGCCCTGTCGCGCGGCATCCCGCCGTCGTCCAAGGCGCTGGAGGCCTTGACGCCGTCGCTGAGCGCGGCGGACAAGCGGGACGTCACGTACTCGCAGTACGTCGCCGACGAGGTGGCGAAGGACGGCCTGCCCAACGCTCCGACCGCGCCGCCCGGTTACAACGACGCGAAGACGGCGCTCGACGCGGCGGCCAAGCAGGTCGCGTTCGGCAAGATGTCCATCCCCGACGCGGTCGCGCAGTACTTCCGCGACGCCGAGGCAGCACTTCAAGGGGCCAAGTAACACAGTGCTGGACAAACCTGGGGTGGAAGTCGAGAGCACGGATCTGTTCGTCGGCCCGGTTTCCGCGCCACGCCAACTGGTCCGGGTCGCGGTCACCGTGCCGCGGCCCGAGCCGGCGTGGGTGCGGATCACCGGGCCGCTGGTCCGCACACCCGAGCCGGTACGGGTGGCGGCGGGGCAGGAGGACGTGGTGGCCGAGGTCGGTGTGGTCTTCTCCGCGCCGACCACGGCAGGCACCTCGTACCCGGCGACCGTCGTCGTCGCGCCGGTGAGCGGTGCCCCGCCGTTCGCCTGGGACGTCACCGTGACCGTCGCGGAGACCGGGTGGACGATGTGGATGGTCTCGCACTTCCACTACGACCCGGTCTGGTGGAACACCCAGGCGGGCTTCACCGAGACCTGGCTCGACCTGCCGGGCGCGCAGGCGAAGCGGATGCCGTTCCAGCTCTCGGCGTTCGACCTGGTGCGCGCCCACCTCGACGCGGCGCGCGAGGACGAGGACTACCGGTTCGTGCTGGCCGAGGTCGACTACCTCAAGCCGCACTGGGACGCGTTCCCCGGTGATCGCCACGACCTGCGCCGGTTCCTGCGCGAGGGCAGGATCGAGATCGTCGGCGGCAACTACAACGAGGCCAACACCAACCTGACCCACCCGGAGTCGACGATCCGCAACGCGGTCTACGGTGTCGGGTTCCAGCGCGACGTGCTGGGTGCCGATCCGCAGTCCGCGTGGATGCTCGACGTGTTCGGGCACGACCCGTCGTATCCGGGGCTGATGGCGGACGCGGGGCTGTCGTCGAGCGTGTGGGCGCGCGGGCCGTGGCACCACGTAGGGGCCAAGCGGCACACCGGTGACATCACCAGGATGCAGTTCCCGTCCGAGTTCGAGTGGATCTCGCCGAGCGGCCGCGGTGTGCTCACCGCCTACCTCGCCGATCACTACGTGGCCGGGTGGGACATCGAGCGCAAGTCCGATCTGGACGAGGCCATGGCGGAGGCCTACCGCCAGTTCTCCACGTTGCGCAAGGTCGCGGCCACGCGCAACGTGCTGCTGCCGGTAGGGCACGACCACAACGTGCCGTCCCGGTTCTGCACGGAGATCCACCGCGAGTGGAACGCCCGGTACGTCTGGCCGCGCTTCGTCGTCGGCCTGCCCCGTGACTTCTTCGCCGCGGTGCGGTCCGACGCCGCCGCGCGCTCGGTGACGTTCAGCCCGCAGACCAGGGACATGAACCCGGTCTACACCGGCAAGGACGTGTCGTACATCGACACCAAGCAGGCCCAGCGCGCGGCCGAGGTGGCGGTGCTCGACGGCGAGCGGCTGGCGGCGCTGACCACGTTGCTGGGAGCGGGCTATCCGGCGTTCGCACTGGACAAGGCCTGGCGCCAGCTGGTGTACGGCGCGCACCACGACGCCATCACCGGCACGGAGTCCGACCAGGTCTACATCGACCTGCTCACCGGCTGGCGGGAGGCCGACGAGCTCGGCCGTTCGGTGCTGGACGACGCGATCACGCGCCTGGCGTCCCGTGCCGACACGGCAGGGCCGGGCGAGGCCGTGATCGTCGTCAACGCCCTGGCCTTCGCGCGTGACGCGGTCACCACCGTGACCGTTCTCCTGCCTGGGTTCCGGGGTGCGCGAGTCACGGACGCCGATGGCCACGAGGTCGCCGCGGTGACCGAGGCCGTGGTCAGGCACCCGGACCGCACGCTCGAACTGACGCTGACGTTCGTGGCGCGGCAGGTCCCCGCGAACGGCTACCGGGTGTACCGCGTGGTCGACGCCACCTCGCTGCCGCCGTTCTGGATGCCGAAGACCGGTGCTGCCATCTCCTCGTCGTCGTTCGTCGTGGAGGCCGATCCCGAACGCGGCGGCGCGTTGTCCCGCGTGTACGACGTCGTCGCCGGGCGCGAACTGGTGCGCCCCGGCGGCCTCGCGGCGGAAATGCTCGTGCAGGAGGAACATCCGGGCCATCCGGTGTGGGGCGAGGGGCCGTGGCACCTGCTGCCCAAGGGTCCCGGTACCACCGCCGGTCAGGCCGACGTGCACGTCGAGACGAGCCCCGTCGGCGAACGCATCGTCAGCCGCACGATCCTCGGTGATCTGCGGATCACGCAGCACGTGACCCTGTGGCGTGATCTGCCACGCGTCGACGTCCGGTCCTTCGTGGACGGTTCGATCGGCCGGGACCGGTTGCTGCGCAGCAGGTTCGCCTTCGACCTGCCCGGTGCGCTGCCGGTGGCCGAGGTCGGGTTCGCCGCGGTCGGCCGGTCGTTCGGCTTCCCCGACGTCGACGCTGCCACGCACCTGTGGACGCTCGACAGTCCGGCGCACACCTGGGCGGGCCTCTCCGCACCCGTGAAGTTGCGCCTGTCCAACGGTGATCTGCACGCCATCGGCGTCGCCGAGGTCATCACCGAGGGCGTCACCGACGGGGCGAGAGACCTGATGGCCGCGCTGGTCGCCAAGGGAGTCACCGCCACCTGCACGCGTCCGGCCGGTCCGCGCTACGGCTCCCTCGACGTCGACTCCAACCTGCCCGATGTGCGCATCGTCGTGGGTCACAACGAGTTCACCGCCGCCGTGCTCGACAGCGCGCCCGAGTACCTCGCGGCGCTCGACGAGACGGGCAGGGTGTTCGTCCCCGCCTCCTATCCGCGGGCACAGCAGTGGGTGTCGAACGCCGACCTGCGCGGACCGCGCGACCTGCCCGTGCTGATCGTCATGGACGCCGAGGCGTTGACCGCCGATCTCGCCGACGGCTGCGTCGAGGTCGCCGGGCCGGGCGGTACGACAGACCCCGCGACCGACTACTCGGTGGCCGTCGTCAACCGCGGCACACCGGGGTTCGTCGTCGCTCCGGACGGCACCCTGCACGTGTCGCTCATGCGGTCGTGCAGCGGCTGGCCCGCCGAGGTGTGGATCGACGGCGACCGCCGCACCGTGCCGGACGGGTCCAGCTTCGCATGGCAGCACTGGTCCCACACGTTCGAGCTGAGCGTCGTCGCCGGTGCCGGCGACTGGCGCGAGGCTGGGTTCGCCCGTGCCGGGCAGGACGTCAACCACCCGGTGCACGCCCGCCACGTGCCCTCGGCCGCGGGTGATCTGCCGGCCGAGCTGAGCCTGCTCGCCGTGTCGCCGCCCAGCGTGCTGCTCACCGCGGCGAAGACCCGCGGCAACCCGCTCGCGTCCTGTGCCGACGACCACGGCTCCGAGCTCGCGGTGCGGTTGTACGAGTCGACCGGCACACCGGTGACCGCGTCCGTGTCGCTCCACGGAGGCATCGGTGCGGCGTATCGGACCGATCTGTTGGAAGAGCAGGACCTCGAACCGCTGACAGTCCACTCAGGACGTACCGAGGTCGCGCTCGGCGCGGCGGACGTCGCCACGCTTCGGATCGTGCCCGCGTCCGCACTCCCCCACACACCGGCCGAGTCCGTCGAACCGGTCCAGCCGATCTACACGAAGTACTGGCGCCACAACGCGGGCCCGGCCCCGATCGGCAACCTCCCGGTGACCGTGCACGTCACCCCGTCGTTCACGCGGCTGGCCCCCGGCACCACCGGCCAGGCGCGCGTCACGGTCAGCTGCAGCGGCGTCCCCGCCAAGGGACGCCTGGAGTTCACCGACGGCCAGTCGTGGGACTACGACCTCGCCGCCGGTGAGTTCGCCGAGTTCACCGCCACCCTCAGGGCCCGGCCGGGCCGTCACCTGCACTCCGCCCGCATCCGCGACCATCTCGGCCAGGTGCTCGAGGACACCGTCGAGGTGGTGTCCGGCCCCACCACGGACCGGGAGCTGGTCGACGTCCTGCTCAGGGCGGGCGCCCTGCTGCTCGCCGCCGGTGAGCACTCGCTGCTGCCGGTGACGTTGCAGAACCGGGTGCAGAGCGAGGTGCACGGTGAGGTCACGGTGGTCAGCCCGTTCGGCACGTGGGGTGACGACGTCACGATCGGTCCGCGCACCCAGCCGTTCGTGATCCCGCCGGCAGGCAAGATCACCGTGCCCGTGACGGCCACGGCGGCGCCCACCGCCCGGCGCGGCGGGCACTGGTGGACCATGGTCCGGGTGGCCGCGCACGGCAGGCTGTACTACTCGCCCGCGATTCCCGTCAGCGTGAGGTGATCGCAGGAGCCAGCCCGGCATCTGCGGCGGGTGCGGCCGCCACGAACGGCCGCACCCCGACTGTCATGACCCCGATCTCTCGCCCAGAGCGCGATAGGTGAAGCTGTCGAAGTCGGCCCACGAGTGGCTCGGCTCGCCGTCGCTGGTCGCGTAAAGTCCGATGTGGACACCGGTGAACCCGCCCGCGACCGGCGTGCTGAGCACCCGCCCGTCGAACGCCTGCCCCAGCAGCTGCCACTCGCCGGAGCCCGACGCGATCAGCGCCTGGTGACCCTGGCCCACCGCCTCGAAACCCAGCCGCACGGTCCCCTCCTCCACCTGAGCGGTCGCGAGCACCTCCTCGCGTCCGCGGATCCGGCGCACGAGGGTGACCTGGCGGTCCGCACCGAGCAGCAACCGGATGTGGTTGTCGTTGTTCTGCAACAACACCAGCCCGGCGGCCTCGGCCGGCCCGTCCGGTTCGAACTCGAGCACGCACGACGCGTGGAAGTTCTGGTGTTGCTGGCGCCGCACCACCGCGCTCGGCGTGACGAGGCCGGTGATCGCCTCCGGCCGGAGGCGGAGCCGCAGGTGGCCCGGCCGTTCGGTCAGCGACCAGAACTTCTCCTCCGGTGTGCGCAGGAACATCCAGGCCGGGCCGAGGTCCGGCGCGTCGAAGTCGTCCGTCGGCGATGGCTCCGACCACGGGTGCACGAGCAGGTCCGGCACGGGATAGGTGGCCTCGACGCGTCCGGTGCCGGGGCTGAACACGGGCCCGCCGTTCTCCCACGACACCGGCACGAGGAAGGTCTCGCGGCCCAGGTTGTAGTAGTAGCCGCCGTACGGGCGCACCGCGAGCAGCACCGCGTACCACTGGCCGTTCTGCGTGCGCACCAGGTCCGCGTGCCCGGTCGCCGCGATCGGGTGCGCACGGCCGAGGTGGCGATGGGTCAGCACCGGGTTGAGGCGCGAGCCCCGGTACGGCCCGGTGACCTCGTCGGCGAACGCCACGACCACCGAGTGCTCGAAGTCCGTGCCGCCTTCCGCGCACAGCAGCACGTACTTGCCGTCCACTTTGTACAGATGCGGCGCCTCTGCCCACACGGCGTCGTGCATCGCGCCGTGGAACAGCACGTGCTCCTCACCGACCAGCGAGAGCGACTCGACGTCGAACTCGCGCAGGTAGACCTCGGTCCGGCCGTCGCGAACCTCCCTGGTGGCGGTCCACCAGGCGCGGCCGTCGTCGTCGAAGAACAGCGACGGGTCGAACCCCGCGGCGTCCGGCAGCCAGTGCGGCTCCGACCAGGAGCCCTCCGGATCCGTGGCCGTCACCACGAAGTTGCCGGTCTGACCCGTGCCGCCGACCAGCGTGCACACCACGTAGAACACGCCGTCGTGGTGACGGATCGTGGGCGCGTACAGGCCGCCGGAGGCCTTGACGCCCTGCAACGGCAGCTGGGAAGGCCGGTCCAGCACGTGCCCGGCGGGACGCCAGTGCACCAGGTCCCGGCTGTGGTAGAGCGGCAGGCCGGGGAAGTACTCGAAGGTCGAGGTGACGAGGTAGTAGTCCGGTCCCACCCGGCACACCGAGGGATCGGGGTGCGAGCCGGGCAGGACCGGGTTCGAGAACTGTGTCAAGTGGACACTCCAGCTACGGGTTGATCCTGGTGTAGGCGGGCTTCGGCCTCAGGTTCGAGTCGAAGAGGCAGGCAGCGCCCTCGCCCGGGAACGTGCCGGGCACCCACGAGTGGCGGTCGGTGTAGCCCCACGTCGTGAACTCGACACACCGCGAGACGGCGTGGCAGTCGTCCCAGATCTGCTTGAACATGGTCGCCTGCTGGTTCAGCTTGTTCTGGTCGGCAGGCAGCGGGATGCGCACGTCGGCCTCGGTGATCGCGATGTCGACGCCGAGCGCGGCGAGCCGTTCGAGGTTCTGCCGGAAGCCGGACGGGTAGCCGTACTTGGTCGCGAGGTGCGTCTGGATGCCGACGCCGTCGATGGGCACGCCCTGCTGCTTGAGCGTGCGCACGAGGTTGTACATGGCGTTGCTCTTGGCGTTCATGCCTTCGGTGTTGTAGTCGTTGATGTACAGCTTCGCCGACGGGTCGGCGGCGCGGGCCGCGCGGAACGCCTCGGCGACGAATCCGTCACCCAGTCGCGTCTGGAAGATCGACTGCCGGCGCGAGCCGTTCTCCTCGAAGATCTCGTTGACGACGTCCCACGCGCGGATCTTGCCGCGGTAGCGGCCCATCTCGGTGTTGATGTGCTGCTGCACGACGTTGCGCAGCTCGGCACCGCCCAGGTTGTTCAGCCAGTTCGGATACTGGCTGTGCCACACGAGCGTGTGCCCGCGCACGGTTTTCCCGTTCTGCTGGGCGTAGTTGACGATCGCGTCGGCACCGGACCAGTTGAACTGGTTGCGGTTCGGTTCGACGACCGCCCACTTCATCTCGTTCTCCGGCGTGACGTTGTCGAACTCCCGCGTCAGCACCGACCGGTAGTCGGCCTGGCTGCCCAGGGGCCCTGCGGCCACCGCGCTGCCCACGTACCTGTTCGTGATGTCCTTCAACGGCCCCGCCGCCGACGCGGGAACCGCTTGACCCGCCGCGATTGCGGCCGCCGCCGCCGCAATCGCGAGGATCCGCCTGCCAAGGGGTGCGTGCAACTTCATTGTCGCTCCTTGAGGGGTTTTGCTTACAACCGCTTGCTCTCCGGCGGTCCGAGGTAGCTCGGTCGCAGCCCGCCGGTGTCCACGACCAGCTTCTGCACCACTACGGTGGGATCGACCATCCAGAACCTGAGCACGTGCGGGCCTGGTGCCCCGATCACGTGCCGGGTGGCGGTGCGATTGACGTTGTCGGAGGTCAGGCGCTCCCACTGCCGGTTCATCCCGGTGTGGTCGGCGCCGGTCGCCGCGATGACGTCGACGACCTGAGGCGCAGCGTCGTCGAACGAGACGGCATAACGAAGTCCTGGCGTCGGCAGCACACCCGCGCGAGGCGAGAGGTACGCCCACACGGTCACCTCGCCGGGAGTCAGCAGCGTCATCCGGTACTCCAGCCGCGGCCCGCGACCGGGTTCGTGGCTCGCCGCCGTCACCGGGAACGGCTTCATGCCCGCACCGGTGCGGCCGATTCCGGGGATGCGCCGCCACTTCACGTCACCGGCAGCGACGTTCGCGCTGCAGTGCTCAGCCTCGATCGACACGTAACCGTTGGCCTCGATGAAGCCTTCGCGCCACGCCCGCGGCACGTCCGGATTGCTGACCACGGCCTCGACGGTCACCGTGCGACCGGCACCGGACACCACGATCGGAACGCGGGTCCTGCCCTTCGGCGCCCGCGACCAGTCGACGTGCAGCTCAGCCCGCAGCTGCTTCTCCACCCTGCCTCGGGGTGGTGTCACCACGAGCCACGGCACCGCGACGCGGATCGAGCAGTCGAACGGTTGCCCTCCCCGGTTGAAGACGTCGACGAACTGCGCGGGCTGGCTCTGGAACGGGCTGAACTCCGGCAGCACCGGAGTGTCCGTGCAGGACGGCCACCATTGGTCGGATCCGTCGATCGCCACGCCCATCTCGGCCGGGCCGGTCACCGTGATCCGC
Source organism: Lentzea nigeriaca (assembly GCF_016907955.1). Classification (GTDB taxonomy): domain Bacteria; phylum Actinomycetota; class Actinomycetes; order Mycobacteriales; family Pseudonocardiaceae; genus Lentzea; species Lentzea nigeriaca. The sequence continues at coordinate 96,887 of NZ_JAFBCX010000013.1, forward strand.
TGCACCGGCGGGAAGATCTCGTCCGGCAGGGCGACGTTGTCCTTCTCCGGCTGCTGCCACGGCGCGTTCGGGCCGTACCGCTCGACGTCGCCGTACCCGATGTGCGGCTGGGTCTGGAAACCACGCCACTTGCCACCGGCGATCTGGGTGTTGAACCGTTCGGCCAATGCGAGATCGTCGGCGAACCGCGCTTCGGCGGTGAGGGCGAGATCGTTGGCGAGCACCCTGCCCTGCTTGGCGTAGAAGATGTTCGTGAACTCCGCGCGCCGCAGCTCGTACAGGTTCGCGGTGGCCTTCACCTCATAGAGCACCATCTCGAAGAAGGCGTCCTGGTACGCGGCGGGCAGCCGCGCGGCGATCCGCTCGGCACGCTCCCCCAGTTCGCGCCACTCGTCCGTCACACGGTCGAGCTCGCGGTAGTGGACGAGGCTGAACGGCGTCTGCTTGTCGTCGTAGAGGATCGTGCTGCCGTCCACCGTGATCCTGCGGTTGAGCAGTTCGGGTTTGCGCCGTGCCTGGAGCCTGCCGTAGGTGTTCAGCAGCGCGGCGATCGCCACGGCGGTGCGCCTGCCGAAGTTCTGCTCGGCGAAGTCGCGCTCCCACACGGGCAGCCGTTCCAGCGGCATCGGCCGCCAGGCCTGGTCCAGGAAGAACTGCGCGGGCAGCTCGTTGCCCTTGAAGTCACCGACGTTGGCCACCCACAGCCGGGAGACACCGTACTCGGCCGCCTGGTTCAGCTGCTCCCACACGTTGGCGATCGCGCACGTGTCGACCCACTTGTAGTTGCGGCCGACGCCGACGTAGTCGAAGTGGTAGTAGAGGCCGTAACCACCGCCACGCGGTGGCAGCGACCGGTCCGGCAGCTTGCAGAGGTTGCCCCAGTTGTCGTCGGGGAACACGACGGTGACGTGGTCGGGCGGGCGCAGTCCCTTCTCCCAGTACCGCATCACCTCCTTGTAGAGCGTCCACACCTGTGGCACGGAGGCCGGGTCGCGGCCGGTGACGGCGGCCAGCACCTCCTGCTCGGCGCTCAGGATCGACCGCATCAGCTCGATGCTGTCGCCGTCGGGCAGCCGGGTGTCGCCGTTGCCGCGCATGCCGACGGTCACGACGCCTTCGAAGTCCTCGTCCACCATGCGTTTGATGCCGTCGGCCCAGTAGGCCTTGATGGCGTCGGGGTTGCGGCGGTAGCTCCACTCCCCCGTGCCGCCGTACGGGTCGTGGCCCGGCGTGACGATGTTGCCGTCCGCGTCGCGCACCGCCGCCACGGCGTGCCGGTTCCACTCCTCGATACCGCGCATCATCGGGGCCTCGTGCGAGGTGCCCATGACGATGCCGTAGCGCTTGGCGGTGGCGTGGTTGAGCGGGTCGTCCTCGGCGAACGCCCGGCCCCACACGGCGGGCCAGACGTAGTTGCCCCTGAGCCGCAGGACGGTCTCGAAGATCTTCTCCCAGAACTCGTGGGTGAAGCCTCCGGGATGTCCTGGAGCGTGGCCGGGACCGAAGTAGCGCGGCGCCCACGTGCCCAGCGCCGGGTTCTCGTCGTTGATGAAGATGCCGCGGTACTTGACGAACGGCGTGCCGAGGCTGTGCCGTCCGGAGTCCACGTGCAGCTCGTCTCGGTGCTCCGCCGGCACGTCGTCCCACCAGTACCAGGGCGAGACGCCGATGCGCCGCGAGATGTCGTAAGCGCCGTAGATCGTGCCGCGCGGGTCACTCCCGGTGATCACCAACGCACGTCCGCCGCCGGTGCGGACCACTTCGGTGAGCGAGGTCTCCCACTTGCCCGCGATGTCGGTGACGTCGAGCTTTCCCGCCGCCACCAGGCCGTCCACCAGGCGGCTGCGGCCGAGCGAACCGATCAGCACCACGTCCCCGGCGGGGATCGTGTCGGCGACCAGCGCGGGTCTGACGCCGGTGACGCGCTCCATGTCGGTCCGCAGGTCGTCCGCGACCCGGAGAACACCGGGATGATCACCGCCGCTGACCACGAGCGTGGCCGCTTTTCCCTTCGACACCAGCGGAAAGCGGCCGGAGCCGCCCTGGCTCGTCACGTGCTCGGCGGCGACCGCGGGAGTCGCCGTCGTGCCCACCGCCGTCAATGCCGCGAACAGTTGCAGGAAATGTCGTCGCGCGAGGTCCGAGTTCATCGTCGAACTCCTCAGAAAGCAGGGATCAGCCCTTCACCGAACCGGTGAGACCGCCGACCATGCGTCGCTCCGCGAGCACGAAGAACGTGAGCGCGGGGATCATGGACAGCGCGGTGAAAGCGAGGATCTTCGCGGTGTCCTGGCTGTGCTCGGACTGGAACATCGCCACGCCGAGCGGGAGCGTGAAGTTGGTGGAGTCGTTGAACACGAGCAACGGCAGCAGGAAGAAGTTCCAGCTGCTGACGAACGCGAGCACGGACACGGTGGCCAGCGCGGGCCTCGACAGCGGCAGCAGGATGCGCCAGAAGAAGCCGAGCTTGGCCGTTCCGTCGAGCAGGGCGGCGTCCTCCAGCTCGATGGGGATCGCGTTCATGAACGGCCGCAGGATCACGATCGTGATCGGCAGGGAGAACGCCGCCTCTGGCAGGGCGACGCCGAGCGGGTTCTCCAGCAACCCGAGCTGGCGCAGCCACAGGTACAACGGCAGCGTCGCCACCCCGAGCGGGAACAGCAGACCGAGCGTGAACAGCGTGTAGAACGCCTCGCGGCCCCTGAACGCGTAGCGGGACAACGCGAACGCCGCCATCGAGCCGAAGCCGACCGCGAGCGTCGTCGCGACCACCGCGATCAGCGCGCTGTTGCCGAGCAACCGCCAGAAGTACGGCGATCCCAGCACCTCGATGTAGTTGTCCCACACCCACGGACCGGGCAGCCCGGCCGGCGCGCGGTTGATCTGCGCCGTCGTGCGGAACCCGCCCAGGATCACGAACAACAGCGGCACCACCGTGATGCCGATGACGGCGAACGCCGCGAGGTACCCGACTCCGTTGCGACGTGACATCTCAGTTCACCGCCCTGGTCAACGCGCCGTCGGTGTCCCGGCGCAACGCGAACCTCTGGTACAGCAAGGCGAACGTGAAGCAGATGATGAAGAGGATCACCGCGACCGCGCTGCCGAAGCCGAACTCGTAGCGCTTGAAGCCGTGGTCGATCAGGTAGGTCGCCATGGTCGTGGACGCGTTGGCGGGACCGCCCAGCGTCATGATCCAGACCAGGTCGAACAGCTGCAGCGACCCGATCACCGCCAGGAAGATCCACACCCGGATCGTCGGCCCCAGCAACGGGAGCACCACGTGCCGGGTGGCCTGCCAGCTCGACGCGCCGTCGAGCGCCGCGGCCTCCCGCAGCTCCGCCGGAATGCCCTGCAGACCGGCCAGCAGCAGGATCACGCCGAACCCGATGTACTTCCACGTGATCACGACGAACAGCGAGTAGAGCACGATCTTCGGGTCGGCGAGCCACTGCTGCACGGCCCAGCCGAGGCCGGCCCCGCGCAGCACCTGGTCGACGAACCCGCCCGGCTGCAGCATCAGCAGCCAGATCACCGCCGTCACCGCCTCGGACAGCACGTACGGCGCGAAGACCACCATCCGCAGGAACGTCCGGCCGCGCAGCTTCCGGTTCAGCAGCAGCGCGAGGCTGATGCTGAGCGGGAGCTGCACGATGATCGTGAGCGCCGCGATGATCAGGTTGTGCGCGATGGCGCCCTGGAACACGTCGCCGGAGAAGGCGTCGACGTAGTTGTCGAGACCGACGAAGTCCGTCAGCGGGCCGAAGCCGTTCCACGAGTAGAGGCTGTAGAACGTGGCCACGCCGATGGGGACCAGCACGAACCCCACGAACAGCACCAGCCCCGGTGCCAGCAGGAGTGCGAGTTCCAGGCGTGTGCGTGTGCGGGACCGCCGTGGGGTGCCCCCAGCCCGCGGCGCGTGCGAGCTGGGGGCGGTCAACGGCCGCGCGCTGGTCGCGGTGCTCATCACTTGTTCCCGGCGGCTGCCTTGGTCACCGACTGCACGATGGTGTCCGGACCGCCTTGGCCTGCGAAGAAGTTGGCGATGGCGTCGTTCAGCGCCTGTCCGACGTTGGTCGGGAAGGCGATGTCCAGGTAGAACTGCAGGTGCGGCGCGTTCGCCGTGTACTCCGCGATCTGCTTGTGCGTCTCGGTCTTCAGCGACGCCACCGCGGCCGGGTGCACCGGCAGGCCGGAGCCCGTCGCGGCGAGCTTCTTCTGCACCTCTTCGCCCACCAGGTAGCCCAGGAAGTCCGCGCACGCCTTGGCCGCTCGCGACGTGCACGAGAAACCGTCACCGCCGCCGAGCACGGCCTTCGGGTCGCCCTGCCCGCCCGGCACCGAGGGGAACGGGAACCAGCCGACCTTCGAGTCCAGCTGCTTGTCCTCGGACAGGGCCTGCATCACGTCGGGGTTCCAGTCGCCCTGCAGCTCCATGGCGGCCTGGCCGTTCGCGAGCATGCCCGCGGAGCTGCCGGCGCCCTGCTGGGCCGGTGTGCCGACGAACCCGTCCTGGAACGGCTTGGTGTCCAGGAACGTCTTGAGGTTCTCGCCCGCCTTGGTGAAGCACGGGTCGGCGAGCTCGGTCTTCTCGACGGCCTTCTTCAGGGCGTCGACCGAGCACTGGCGGATCGCGAAGTAGTTGAAGTAGAACGCGTCCGGCCAGCGGTCCTTGCCGCCGACCGCGATCGGCACGAGCTTCGCGGCCTTCAGCTTGGCCACGGCCGCGTTCAGCTCGTCCAATGTGGACGGCGGACTGGTGACGCCGGCGGTGGCGAAGAGGTCCTTGCGGTACCAGAACCCGACAGCGTGCATCTGGTACGGCACGCCGTACTGCTTGCCGTCGACCTGCCAGCCCTTCGCCGACTGGCCCAGCGGGCCGACCCAGCTCGACGACGCCTGCGTGATGTCGGCGATCTTGCCGGAGCTGAGCTGCGACTTCAGCGAGCCGCCGCCCCACTGCTGGAAGATGTCCGGCGGTGTGTTGCCCTGCAGCGCGAGGGGCATCTTCGTCTGGAACTGCTCGTTCTGCAACGGCTCGATCGTGAACGAGACGTCCTGGTGGGTCTTGTGGAAATCGTCGGCGATCTGCTGCCAGATCGTCTTCATGGGTTCGGTGGTCCGGTTGTGCCACCAGGTGAGGGTGACCGGACCGTTGGCTGATGCGTCGCCACCGGAGCCGCTGCAAGCGGCGAGCACGAGTGTCGCTGCGGCGGCGAGAGCGACGGACAACTTGTGCACAGAGCGCATTGGGGTCCACTCCTGACGACGTCGGCCGGTTGGACGGAGAGAAATGGTGCGTGCGACGGCAGTCACAATTGCGCGTCGATCTCGCTGTGTCAATCGTTGTCGATAACGTTTTACACGGCTAGTCTCAGCCCCGTGCCCCCACGCTCCCGTGTCACGATCCGTGACGTCGCCGCTCAGGCAGGCGTCTCGGTGGCCACCGTGTCCAAGGTCCTCAACCAGCGCTACGGCGTCTCCGCGGACACGTTCGCGCGGGTGCAGGCCGTGATCAAGGAGCTGGGCTACGAGGCGAGCCTGGTCGCGCAGAGCCTGCGCAACCACCGCACGAACGTCATCGGGATCCTGGTCGCCGACATCGAGCCGTTCAGCACCGAACTGCTCAAGGGCGCGGCGGATGCCATCCGCGGCACCGGTTTCGAGCTCGTCGTGTACTCGGCGGGCGGACGCACCGGTGATCCGGAGGGCTGGGAACAGCGTTACCTGACGCGGCTCAGCGGCACCCTGGTCGACGGCGCCGTCCTGGTCACGCCCGCGGTCGACCTCGAAGGGCTGCCGGGCACCCCGGTCGTGGCGGTCGACCCGCACACCGGACGGGCGGCGCTGCCGACCGTCGACTCCGACAACCTGACCGGTGGCAGGCTCGCGACCGAGCACCTGCTCGCGCTGGGCCACCGCCGGATCGCGCTGCTCACCGGCCGCGAGGACCTGAAGTCCGCCCAGCAGCGCGAAACCGGCTACCGCAGAGCGCTCGTGGCCGCGGGCGTGCCGGTGGACGAGGACCTGATCCGGCGCGGCGACTACGACCACGACGTCGCCGCGGCGTCGGCCCACGAACTGCTCAGCGGCCCCGACCGGCCCACCGCCGTGTTCGCCGCCAACGACATCACCGCCATCGCGGCCATCGAGACCGCGATCGGCCTCGGCCTGCGAGTGCCCGACGACCTGTCGGTGGTCGGCTTCGACAACATCCCCGAATCCGCGCTGTGCACACCGCCGCTCACGACGGTGCAGCAGCCGATCCGCGAGATGGGCCACCGCGCGATCACGTTGCTGGTGCGCCTCATCAACGGCGAGACCCCGGACGACACGCACATCACGCTCGGCACCGAGCTGATCGAACGTCATTCGACCCGCGCGCTGCCCTCCTGACTCTCCTGGAGATCATGTGACGACCGAAGCCACCACCTCGGGCGAACTCTGGCGCGACCCGCGCGTCGCCACCGCCGACCGCGTCCGCGATCTCATGGCGCGGATGACCGTGCGCGAGAAGGTCGCGCAGCTGTACGGAGTCTGGGTCGGCATCGACTCCGGCGGCGAGGTCGCGCCGCACCAGCACGATCTCATCGTGGAGCCACCGAGCCTCGAAGACCTGAGCCGGCACGGCATCGGTCAGCTCACCCGCGTCTTCGGCACCCGCCCGATCGCACCGGAGGTGGGCGCGCACAGCCTCGCCCGCACCCAGCGTCAGATCATCGCGGGCAACCGGTTCGGGATTCCCGCGATGGTGCACGAGGAATGCCTCACCGGCCTCGCCGCGTGGCAGGCCACCGTGTACCCGTCACCACTGTGCTGGGGCGCCACGTTCGATCCGGACCTGGTGCGGCGCATGGGCGAGCACATCGGCCGTTCGATGCGCAGGCTCGGCGTGCACCAGGGCCTCGCTCCCGTGCTCGACGTGACACGGGATCTGCGCTGGGGCCGCGTGGAGGAGACCATCGGCGAGGACCCGCACCTCGTGGGCACCATAGGCGCCGCCTATGTCGAGGGCGTCGAGTCGACGGGCGTGGTGGCGACGCTGAAGCACTTCGCCGGGTACTCCGTTTCCCGCGCCGGCCGCAACATGGCGCCGGTGTCCATCGGTCCGCGCGAGCTCGCGGACGTGATGCTGCCGCCGTTCGAGATGGCGCTGCGTGCGGGCGTGCGTTCGGTGATGAACTCCTACACCTCCAACGACGGCGTGCCGGTCGCGGCCGATCCTGCGATGCTGACCGACCGGCTGCGCGGTGAGTACGGCTTCACCGGCACGGTGGTCGCCGACTACTTCGCGGTGGCGTTCCTGTACCGGCTGCACGGTGTGGCCGCGGACCGTTCCGACTCCGCCGGCCTGGCGCTGGCCGCGGGCATCGACGTCGAACTGCCCACTGTGGACTGTTACGGCGAACCGCTGCTGGCGGAGATCGAGGCGGGCCGGGTCGACCTGGCCCTGGTGGACAGGGCGCTGGAACGCGTGCTGCGCCAGAAATGTGAACTCGGGCTGCTCGACCCCGACTACTCCCCCGAACCTGACGCCGACGTCGACCTCGACGACCCCGCGTCCCGTTCGATGGCCCGCGAGGTCGCCGAACGGTCGATCGTGTTGCTGCACAACGACGGTGTGCTGCCATTGCACGGCAAGCGCCGCATCGCCGTCGTCGGACCGCGAGCGCACGAGCCCGGCGCGTTGATGGGCTGCTACTCGTTCCCGTTGCACGTCGGCGTGCACCACCCGGACGTGCCGGTCGGCCTCGAGGTGCCGACCGTCGTCGAGGCGTTGCGCGCCGACCACGAGGTCACGTTCTCCCTGGGCTGCCCGGTGCTCGGCGGCACCGACTCCGAGATCGCCGCGGCCGCCGAGGCGGCCCGCGAGGCGGAGGTGTGCGTCGCCGTGCTCGGCGACCAGGCCGGGTTGTTCGGCGGCGGCACGTCCGGCGAGGGCTGCGACGCCACCGACCTGGTGCTGCCCGGCAGGCAGGAGGAGCTGCTCGAGGCGTTGATCGCGACGGGCACGCCGGTCGTCCTGGTGCTGCTGTCCGGCCGCCCGTACGAGCTGTCCCGCCAGATCGACCGCCTCGCCGCCGTGGTGTGCGGCTTCTATCCCGGTGAGGAGGGCTCCGCCGCCATCGCCGGAGTCCTCAGTGGACGGATCAGCCCGTCCGGCAGGCTCCCGGTGAGCTTCCCCGGCGCCGGTTCGTCCCAGCCGTCGACCTACCTCACTGCGAAGCTCGGCGCCCGCAGCGAGGTCAGCACGGTCGACCCGACCGCGCTGTTCCCGTTCGGGCACGGCCTGTCCTACGCGCCCGTCACGTGGGTGTCGGTCGAGGCCGACTCGCAGGAGTGGCCGACCGACGGCACCTGCCGCGTCGTCACCACACTGCGCAACGACCACGAGATCAGCACCACCGAGGTCGTCCAGATCTACCTGCACGACCCGGTGGCCGAGGTCGCGCGGCCCGTGCGCCAGCTGATCGGCGCGGTCAAGGTCGATCTCGAGCCCGGCCAGACGCGCACGGTGAGCGCCGTGCTGCACGCCGATCTCACGTCCTACACCGGGCGGGCAGGTCATCGCCAGGTGGATCCTGGCGGCGTCGAGCTGTGGGTCGGGCGGTCGAGCGCGGACGTTCACGCCGCTGTGCCGCTCACGCTGACCGGTCCGGGTCGCCGGGTCGGGTTCGATCGCACGATGGTCCCGGCGTTCGAGATCGGCGGCTGACCGGCCACACCGCTCCCACGACATCCCGAACCCGCACGACACCCGACCGTCCAACTCGGACACCCGCTGACACGCGGCCGGAAGATCAGGGTTCGTCGGCCGGCACCAGTGACGGGTTGTTCACCACCGCGGTACGGCGGAGTGGTGAGCGCGAGCCTGGGACTCGTCGGTCGCGTCGGCGTGCAAGTTCGGGATGAAGGTTCCCTTCATCGACCCCAAGTGGACGAAGGTTTCCTTCATCGAGATCAACGAGGGCCAGAATGCAGCACGTCTCGCCGGTCTCGGACGCCGAGGTTCGACCGCACGGTCCCTTCGGCGCCCGAGATCGGTGCCTGTCCCACACCACTCGCAGTGTTAGCGCTAACATCGGTCGTCGTACACCTCGGTCCCGACGAGAGGCACCGCCGATGCACCGCTCCGACACCGCCACCCCCACGGTCAGCCCCGAGCTCTTCGGCCGGATCGGTGACACGGACGTCCACCGGTTCGAGCTGACCAACCCGGGCGGCGTCACCGCGCGCATCCTCGACCTCGGCGGGGTGATCCAGTCGCTGGACGCGCCCGGCCGCGACGGCGAGATGAAGAACGTCGTGCTCGGGTTCCCGACCCTCGACGGCTACGTCGCCAACAACCGGCCGGACGCGGGCCGCGTGTTCTTCGGCGCGTTGATCGGCCGGTACGCCAACCGGATCGGCGGTGCCGCGTTCACCCTCGACGGCGTCGAGCACAAGCTGTCGGCCAACGAGAACGGCAACAGCCTGCACGGCGGTGTCGCGGGCTTCGACACGCACGTGTGGCAGGCGAACCCGTTCACCGACGCCGACGGCGCGGGGGTGCGGCTCAGTCATGTCAGCCCGGACGGCGACCAGGGCTTTCCCGGCCGGGTCACGGTCGCGGTGACGTACCGGCTCGACACGCGCAACCGGCTGAGCATCGGCTACCGCGCCGAGACCGACGCGCCGACCGTGGTGAACCTGACCAACCACACCTACTGGAACCTCGCCGGTGAAGGCTCCGGCGGCATCTACGACCACCTGCTGACCATCCGTGCCGGGGCGTACTGCCAGGTCGACGACGCGCTGATCCCCGTGGGGCTGCCCGCGCCGGTCGGTGGCACGCCGTTCGACTTCCGCGAGCCGACGCCGATCGGCGCACGCATCGACGCACCGCATCCGCAACTGCTGCTCGGGCACGGGTACGACCACAACTGGGCGCTCGACGAGCCGGGATCACTCGCCGCGCGGGCGCACGACCTGGGCTCCGGGCGGGTGCTGTCGGTGTGGACCACCCAGCCGGGCCTGCAGTTCTACTCCGGCAACTTCCTCACGCCCGAGCTGATCGGCACGAGCGGTCACCCGTACCGGCGCGGCGCAGGTTTCGCGTTGGAGGCGCAGCACTTCCCCGACTCGCCGAACCGTCCCGACTTCCCGAGCACGGTGCTGCGGCCCGGTCAGACCTACGAGCACGAAACGGTCTACGAGCTCTCTATCGGGTGAGGTCCCACCATCGGCTCTGTCGCCGCGCCTGATCATCGTGGTTGCCTGGAACAGCAGGGCATCCGGAGGTGAGGGGGCCGTGATGAGTGGGAAGATCGCTGTGCTCGTGGCCGCGCTGTGGGCGAGCGGAATGACCGCGTCGGCGGCGCAGGCGGCTCCCGCTGATCCGGTGAGCGCCTGCGCCCTGCCGAAACAGGCAACCACGAGCGAAAGCGTCCCAGCCGACTGGTCCACGTTCGCCGCGACGACGGGAACGGTCAAGGCAGCCGTGCTGTTCCGCGGTTCGTGGGACGTCGACGCCGAGCTCACCAAACTCGAGGAGGCAGAGCGGTTCTACGCGACCGCCTCCTACGGCCGCTACAAGCTCGAACTCGTGCCGTATCGCACACCGGTCGACATACCCGATCCCGTCGCACCGGCCTCGGCCTGGGCCGAGGCGGCGAAGCGGGCCGACCCGGACTTCGACTTCTCCGGCATCAGCGCCGTCTACCTGGTCGACCGCGGCGCCCGCCGGTCGTACACGCAGGCGGACACCGTCACGCTCGACGGCCGGCCGATCACGGTCGGCGCGGTGATCGGCCCCGGCGACATCAGCACGCCGGCACGGGATCACTTCGCCTGGCACAAGTGGAAGCACGGCTGGCTCGACGACGACCAGATGTCGTGCGTGGCGACGCGGAACACCTCGGTGCAGCAGACGCTCACCCCGGTGGAGACCGCGGGCGGCAGCAAGGCGATCGTCGTGCGATACGGCACGACCCGCGCGTACGTGGCCGAAGTGCGTGCCAGGAAAGGGCTCGACAGCGGTGCGTGCGACACCGGTGTGCTCATCTACTCGATCGGCTCTGGCGCGCAGAGCGGTGAGGAACCCGTGCGGGTGCGGGACGCGAAGCCCCGCTCGGGTGGATGCGGCGGGAACGAGCTCGCCGACGCCGCGCACGACCCAGGCCAGTCCTTTATGGACTCACGCAGTCGGGTCCGCATCGACGTGGTCTCCCGCAGCGGCGACAACTACGTCGTGCGCGCGACCTACGGGCAGGACGGCCTGCACGCGGACGCGGTGATCAGCGCGCCCGTGATGGGCTGGAACAGCTGGAACCGGTTCGGCTGCGACATCAACGAGAACCTCATCCGGGAGGCGGCGCACGCCATCGTGGCGAACGGCCTCAACCGCCTCGGCTACAACTACGTCAACATCGACGACTGCTGGATGGCGTCCACAAGGGACGGCGAGGGCCGCCTGCAAGCGAACCCGGCACGGTTCCCGTCCGGCATCAGGGCGCTCGCCGACCACGTCCACGGCCTGGGCCTCAAACTCGGCATCTACTCCTCCGCCGGCACGCTCACGTGCCAGGGCTATCCCGCCAGCCTGGACAACGAGACCATCGACGCGCAGACGTTCGCGGACTGGGGCGTCGACCTGCTCAAGTACGACAACTGCCACAACCAGGGCCGCCCCGCCGCGGAGCGCTACGCGGCGATGGGCGAGGCGCTGAGGGCAACCGGGCGCCCGATCGTCTACAGCATCTGCGACTGGGGCCAGGAGGAGCCCTGGATCTTCGGCCCGCAGGTGGGTGGCGACTACTGGCGCACCACCGGTGACATCGTCGACAAGTGGGACACCGTGATGGACCTCCTCGACCAGCAGGTCGGGCTGGAGTCGTTCTCGAGCCAGGGTTCCTACAACGACCCGGACATGCTGGAGGTCGGCAACGGCGGCATGACCTCCGCGGAGTACATCTCGCACTTCAGCCTCTGGTCGTTGTTGTCCTCGCCGTTGCTGCTCGGCAACGACCTGGACTCCATGGACAGCACGACGCTCGCCATCATCCGCAACCGCGAGGTGATCGAGGTCAACCAGGACTGGGCAGGCTCGCAGGGCCGCAAGATCCGCGACGACGGCGCCGCCGAGGTGTGGGCCAAGCCGATGTCCGACGGCTCGGTCGCCGTGGTCCTGTTCAACCGCGGCGCCGTCGCCACGACGATCAGGACGTCCGCCGCGGAGCTCGGCCTGGCGGGCTCGTCGTCATACCGCCTGCGCGACCTGTGGACCGGCAGATCGGCTAGCACCACCGGCGCGATCTCGGCCTCCGTCGGGGCGCACGGCGTGGTGATGTACCGCGTGTCGCGCACCGGCACCCTCGCTCCCGGACCCGCAGAGGGCACGCACGAGGTCGGGAACATGAACTGGGAGGCGTCGACCAACAGCTGGGGTCCCGTCGAACGCAACACGTCGAACGGCGAGGAGGCCGCCGGCGACGGGAACACGCTCACCATCGAGGGCACCACGTACTCCCAGGGCATCGGCGCGCACGCCGACTCGGCCGTGCACCTCTACCTCGGCCGGGCCTGCAGCACCTTCAGCGCGCAGGTCGGCATCGACGACGAGGTGTCCGACGAGGCCGCCTCGGTCAGGTTCCTCGTGTACGGCGACGGAGAGCTGCTGGCCGACAGCGGCGTCAAGACAGCCGACCGGGGTCCGTCCACGCTCGAAGTCACCACCACCGGGTACGCGACGCTCGAACTGCGCGTCACCGACGCGCGCGACGGCAACCTCTTCGATCACGCGGATTGGGGCGATCCCGTTCTCACCTGCGACTGAAAATCGTCGAATTACAGTCGTCGCAGGCACCCCAGCCCTGACCACCGAGCCGGCGATCAGGGGCAGGGTGCGCTGTCCTGGAACCGGAACGTGCACACGGGATTCACCTCGGTGGCGTTCAGGTCGTTGATGGTCAGGATCGCGAGCGGCCGGTTCCGCCCGTCGCGCCCGTTGCGGAAGTCGACCCAGCCGGAGACGCCCTTGAAGCAGTTGGTGCTCGCCTGCGCGGCACAGTCGAACTCGCGGAACTCCTGCGCGACGGTCGCACGGTGCGGATTGCGTTTGTCGGGGTCGTAGAGGACCCGCGACTTGGTGCGAACCGCGGCGTAGACGTACAGACCCGCGGCGTCGTAGGCGGTGCCCACCCGTTCCCCGGTCCAACGGCGGTTGCCGTCGTGTTTCGCCAGCTCCTCCCCGAACGCCCGCCACGCCGGGGGCTTGTCGCCGCTCGGGGAGTAAAGGCGGTGCAGGCCCTTGCAGAACGTCATCATCGGGCGTTCGTAGTCCTGCCGGGTGGCCGGGTCGGGATCGCCCGTGGCGACACAGGAGTTGCCGGCGAGCACCACCCGGTTGGCCAGGGACACGTACCCCAGCGAGGCCCCTGCGAACTTCGTGGAACGACGGCTCTCCCCTTGGGCGATGAACCTCGTGATCGCGTCGTCGCCGATGACGGTCGGCCGGGTCGAGAGAGGGCACGTCTCCAGCACCTTGCTCAGGAAATCGGTGAAGCCCGTCTCGCGCCCGGCGTAGAACACGATGTCACCCGTGCCGCACCTGACGTCGGCGGTCGACGGTGTGCGCCACTGGCTGAACCGGATCGGGGCCGGGCCGGACTGCAGCGCCGCGAACTGGTCGTGCAGCGACTTCAGGTACTCGTCGGGCTCCAGTGCGAGGTCCGGGTGGAAGACCGTGACCGACTTGCCGGCGGAGGCCGCGTACTCCGCGATCAGCCTTGCCTGCGGGCCGTTTCCCGCCGAGAGCTGGAAGTACAACGACGACAGCGTGTGCAGCGACTCTCCGGTCAGAGTCGTCGCCAGCAGGGGGATGCCGTGCGCGCCCAGCACACCGATCGCGCTTTCGGTCTCGGCCACGGTGCGGCCTCCGCCGACGACGCCCATCACCGTGTCGTCGCGTTGTGCGAGCGGCACCACGAACTGGTCGACCGTGCGCCTGGCGTGTTTCATCTGGTAGCCGCCGTTGGCGATCACGATGCGCAACAACGGGTTCAGCGCGTCGTCGGTGGAGTTGCCGATCGTGTTGGCCTCCGCCTGCTGGATCAGGAGCCCGGTCAGCTCCTCGGCTTCCGCGTCGTCGGTGCCCTCCCTGGTCGTCGGATGCGTCAGCTCGGCGATGTAGACCAGCGTGAGCACGGGCCGGCCCGGGTTCTCCCCGTGCAGCCGATCGGCCACGGCGTTCTGCTCGAACACCGCCTCCTGTGCCCTGCGGAGCTTGTCGGTGCTGCCGAAGACGAAACCCGCCGCGCTGAAACCGATGCACTCGTTCGTCTCCGGCATCCAGGCGGTGGCCGCCGATGGCAGCTCGGCACCCCCGCACGGATCTTCCCGGAGCCACGCGGGGGCGGCGGCCGCCGCCGAGCCGATCAGCAGAGCCAGCACCGCCGCAACGCTCACCCATTTTCTCGCGAACCACGGCATCCGGCGCGGCTCCCAGCACTCGCCGACCTCGCCGGGGACGGCAGGCGGCCGGTCCAGCCGGACGGCGATGAACCGCGCCGTCGGTTCGAACTGCTGCCGCTTCCACGGCAGCCACTGCTTCCACGTCGCGACGGTCTTCTCGATCTTGCTGACCGGCTCGGCCGTCAGGTTCAGCTCTTCCGGTATTCCTGTCGCGGTGGCGACAACCAGCAGAGGGTCGTGCGCGCCCGTCTGGTTGCGCACGTCGTTGATCAGGCGCAGCAGCTCCCACCCGCCGTTGAGCTCGGTGATCCCGCGCAGCACCACCGTCACGTACCCGGTCCGCCGCCACCGGCGCAGCCGCCACGTGCGGGTGCCGTAGAAGAGCCGGAGGTCGCGCAGGAAGGCGTGCACCAGCAACAACTTCATCTGCCGCAGGTTCTCGTGCTCGCGGTTGTCGACGGTCAGCCGGCGCGCGAACCGCAGGAATCCCGCCGAGTGCGCGGGCACCATGTACGGCTGGCGCATCAGCCACCTCGGCTCGCCGCCGCGCAGGCCGTGCACCCACAGCCAGCGCCCCAGCACACGCGCCATCCTGGGTACCACCCTGGACAGCGCGAGTGCTTTGTCCGTGGTGACCGCGGCCAGCGCGGGCCCGATCACGTCCTCGCCCTCGTTCACAGGTGGCGAGTACCACTCGAGGAGCTTCCCACGCAGCGGCATCTGCTGGTCGCGGTCCAATGTGGACGCCTTGTGCCTGGTCAGCCAGTCCAGCAGCCGGAAGGTGTGAAAGGGGATCTCCCGGCCGGCCCCGTAGCGGTCGGTGCCGAGCTGGGTGACCAGCAGGTTGAGCAGCGGCAGCAGCGGGCGGCCCTCCGCGGCGTCGACGATACCGTCGTCCGCGCGCACCGCCGCCGACGGGACGAGCCTGCGCGGAGTGCGCCGCACCTTGGCCGGGTCGGGCCGGAGCCTCGACACCAGCACTTCCGCCACGACCTCCGTGGCGTCCGCCGGCCCGATGAGGCAGAGCAGCGGCAGTGCGTGTTCGCCGCGCAGATCGTCGCGATCCTCCTTCGGCCACCTCCACTTCGGCCGCTCGCTCAGCCGGCGGATTGTTCTCAGCAGGTCGTCCAGATCATCCATGCGACGTTCCCCAGATGGCCCTACAGGATCATCGAACCTATCCGGGACGAATCTTCCCGTAAACCTCTGGGGTCAAATGAGGGGGCGTTTTTCAGCCGCTCAGGTGAATCTGAAGCGCGTTGCTTCAGCTGGGAACAAAAGGCAACCGGTAGACCGAGACATGTGCTGCCGACTCGTCGGTGAACTCCCCGCCCGTCCAGTCCGCGTGCCTGCTCTCCAGTTCGAACCCGGCGATCTGCGCCATCAGGTCGAGCTCGGCAGGCCAGACGTAGCGGTGCGGTGTGCGGAAGAGGTGCGCCTCCCTGCCCTCGCCGAAGCGGAGGTGGTGCGAGGTCATGTGCTGGCGCACGAGGTCGTAGGTTTCCATTGCCAGGTAACCGGGTTCGGCGTGCCGGACCCTGGCCGGCTGCCCCGGTGGCAGGCTGCGCAACGCCGGCACACCGAGCTCGACCACGAACCGGCCGCCCGCCGTGAGGTGCCGCGCCGCGTTGCGGAAGCACTCGACCTGTTCGGACTGGTTCAACAGGTTCGAGATCGTGTTGAACACCAGGAAAACGAGGGAGAACTCGCCAGGCACGCGGGCCGTGGCCATGTCGCCGTTGACCACCGGAATGGTTGCCTCGTCGGCCTTTTCGCGCAGCACGTCGATCATCGGCTGGGACAGCTCGATGCCGGCGACCGGCACGCCGCGTCCGGACAGCGGGACGGCGACGCGGCCGGTGCCGATGGCGAACTCGAGCGCTCTGCCACCAGCCGCGAGGGTCGCGAGCCGGTCGACCATGGGATCCAGCACCTCCGGCGCGAACGCCCCGACGCCGGGCGTGTCGTACTGCGCTGCGGTTTCCGCGTCCCAGATGTCCTCTTGGCGCATGGCACCGATCTTGGTCCGGGACAGTCAGGACGTCCACTCGTTTTGCGGTTCCAGCGCGGTTCCGCACGACTCCCGCACCGTCAACGTCGGCCACAGCACCACCCGGTGCACCGGCCGGTCCAGCGGATCGGCCAGCCGTGCCAGCGCGAGCTGGGCGGCGAGCGCGCCGAGCCGGTGCTTCTGCGGCCGCACGGCCGTCAGAGGCGGATCGGACGCCGCCGCCACCTCGTCGTCGTACGACACGACGGCGAGGTCCTGCGGCACCTGGACCCCTCGGTCGCGGGCGCGTTCGAGCACGCCG
Source organism: Lentzea nigeriaca (assembly GCF_016907955.1). Lineage (GTDB taxonomy): Bacteria > Actinomycetota > Actinomycetes > Mycobacteriales > Pseudonocardiaceae > Lentzea > Lentzea nigeriaca. Next base: position 113,650 of record NZ_JAFBCX010000013.1, read on the forward strand.
ATCGCCTCGCGGTCCGCGTGCACCAGGACCGCGTGCACGTCGGCGGCCAGGCACTCGTCGATCACCTCGTCGACCGCTCGTGTCCACTGTGGAGAGCCGTAGGGCGGCACGTCGAGCGCGGGAACGCCGTTGAACGGCAGGTCCAGCGACGACACGGCCGTCGTCCAGCCCGTGCGGATGGCGTCGGTGTGCGGGCTCTGCCGGGACGTGACCAGGCCGATACGGCGGTGGCCGAGCGTGGCGAGGTGGCGGACGGCGAGGCCCGCGCCGATCGCGTGGTCGGTCACCGCCGCGTCCAGCGCGATCGTGGGCAGTTCCGGTGGCGGAAGCCGTTCGACGAGCACGACCGGCACCGCCAGCGCGCCGAGCCAGCGCAGCAGTTCGACGCCCGCGCGGCCGGTCGTGCTCGGGGCGACCAGCAGGGTCTGCACACCGCGGTCGAGCAGTTCGTACACGCGACGGCGGTCCTCGGCGGCGTCGTAGCTGGACGCGCGCAGCACCAGCCGTCCGGCCGCCGCGGCGACAGCGGTCTGGGCGCCCTGGATCACCGCGGGCCAGTAGTACTCCACGGACGGCGCGACCATGCCGACGAGCGGGTGCGTCGGCGCGGGGCCCACCACGGACTGCGGTCCGCGTGGGAAGGACTCGGCGTGCTTGGGCATGGTGATGCCGCCGTGCACGCGCACCACCAGGCCGCGGTCGGCGAGCGCGGTCACGTCCCGGCGCACCGTCACCGCCGACACGCCGAGCAGGTCCACCAGGTCCTGCAATCGGACCGTGCCGTGCGTCCGGACGGCTCGCAGGATCAGCTCATGCCGCTGAGCAGCCAACTTCTGGTTCATCACTTCACTTCTGATCGGTTTCGATCGTTTCTGATCGTTTGGTTGACCGCTGAGTGTGCCACGAGGTGAGGTGTGCCACATCACTCCAGCAGGAGGGTCAGCAATGGAGCTTTCCCCAGCGCTGCGGAACCGCGGGCTCTCCCGCCGCGGGTTCCTGCGCGCCACCGCCGCACTGGGCGCGGCGGACCTGGTCGGCGGCTGCACGGCATCGGCCGCACCGCCGGGCGCCACCACCGTCAGCATCTGGTCCTGGTTGACCGGCATGGACAAGTACGTCGCCGCGTTCAACGCCGCGCAGAAGGACGTGTTCGTCGAGTTGCGGGTGATCGCAGCCGGGCTGTCCGGTGGCTACGCGCAGCAGACCAACGCGATCAGGGCGCACAACGCGCCCGACGTCCTGCACGTCGAATACCAGGGTCTGCCGCAGATCCTGCTCACCGGCGGGCTGCGCGACCTCACCGCGGACATGGCGGATCTGGAGAGCCAGTACTCGCCCGCCGCGTGGCGTGGTGTGCGCCCCGACGGCAGGACGTGGGGCGTGCCGATGGACCTGGCGCCGATGGTCTTCTACTACCGCAAGGACTTGTTCGACCAGCACGGCATCGCGTTGCCGCGCACGTGGGACGACTTCCGCGCGGCGGCCGCCGCGGTGAAGCAGGTCGACCAGCAGGCGCGCATCTGCTCGTTCCCGCTCAACGACGGCTCGTTCTTCGCGGGAATGTCCTGGCAGGCAGGCGATCCGTGGTGGACGGCGCAGGGCGACACGTGGGCCGTCGACATCGCCGGTGAGGGCACGCTGCGGACGGCGTCCTACTGGCAGTCGATGATCTCGGACAACCAGGTCGCCGGCGTCGTCTACGGCACGCAGGACTGGATCGCCGGGATCCACGACGGCAAGCTGTGGGGCGTACTCGGCGCGTCGTGGAGCGTCGGCACGCTCAACCGGTCGATCCCGAAGGACACCGGGCGCTGGGCCGTCGCGACCATGCCGACCTGGGACGGCAAGCCCGCCAACGGGATCCAGGGCGGCACGGCCTTCGGCATCTCCGCGGAGAGCAAGGCGCCGGAGGCCGCGATGACGTTCCTGCGCTGGCTCAGCACGAACCCCGAGGTGCCGAAGATCGGCAGCACGTTCACCACTCCGTTCCCCGCGCACCTGCCCAACCGCGCCGTGGCACGGCAGGCGTACAAGGGCGGTTACTTCCTCGGCGACCCGGTCTACGACGTGCTCGACGAGGCGGCGAAACGGGTGCCGGACTGGACGTGGGGCCCCAACGCCCTGCGGTTGTTCTCGACCATCTCGGACTCCTTCGGACCGGTCCGCAGCGGCGGCACGACGTTGCCCGACGCGGTGCGGAAGGTCCAGCAGCACGCCGTGACCGACATGCGGGCCAGGGGACTCTCGGTGCGAGAGGGGAAGACGGCATGAGCGTCCTCGCGCCCGAGCGCGCACCCGCGCAGGAACAGACATCGACAGAGCCGGCCACCAGGACCCGCAAGAAGGACTTCGCCGGGGCGGTGCTGGCCGTGCCGTTCGCGATTCTGCTCGTCTGCACCGTGCTGGTGCCGGTGGCCTACACGCTCTACCTCAGCCTCTTCACCGAACGCTTGCGCGGCCTCGGTTTCTCCGGTCCCGAGCACGTGTTCGTCTGGCTCGGCAACTACCTCGAGGTGATCGCGGACTCGGCTTTCCACGCGAGCCTGGGCAACGTCGCGCTGTTCGCGCTGATCCACATCCCGAGCATGCTGATCGGCGCGCTGATCCTGGCTCTGCTGCTGGACTCCGCGGTCGTGCGGCTGAAGCAGGTGTGGTCGCTGGCGGTGTTCGTGCCGTACGCGGTGCCGGTGGTCATCGGTGGCCTGATCTGGGCGTACCTCTACAGCCCCACGATCGGCCCGATCAAGAACCTGCTGGGCTTCGACCCGTTGAGCGACACCACCGTGCTGCCGTCGATCGCGAACATCGCTACGTGGCAGTGGGTCGGCTACAACATGATCATCTTCTACACCGCCCTGCAGGCCGTTCCCAAGGAGATCGTGGAGGCGGCACGGGCGGACGGCGCGGGCGGGTTCCGCACCGCGTGGTCCATCAAGATCCCGGTGATCCGGCCGACGATCTTCGTGGCGGCGGTGTTCACCGTCATCGGGTCGTTGCAGGTGTTCACCGAACCCATGGTGCTCAAGGGTTTCACCGGCACGGTGACCAGCACGTGGTCGCCGAGCATGTACGTGTACGAGGCCGCGTTCGTGGCCGGTGACAACGGGCGCGCCGCGGCGGCGTCGGTGCTGATCGCGGTGATCTGCGCCGTGTTGTCCGCCGTCGTCATGCGCTTCTCGACGAGGAGGTCGTCACGGTGAGCTTCGCGGACAGCAAGTCCCGCTGGGTGTCCACCCCCGCGGTGCACGTGATCCTCCTGGTCGCCGCGCTGTACAGCCTGCTGCCGCTGGTGTGGCTCGTGACCTCGTCGACCAAGTCGCTCGGCGACTTCTCCACCACCGGCGCGTTCGAGTTCGGCGAGTGGAACCTGTGGGCCAACGTCAAGGCGTTGTTCGCGCAGGAGAACGGGATCTTCTGGCACTGGCTGCTCAACTCCGTGCTGTACGCGGGCGGCGGAGCGGTGCTCGGCTCGCTGATCTGCGCCGCCTGCGGGTACGCCATCGCCAAGACGAGCTTCCCCGGCCGCCGGCTGTTGTTCGCGCTCACACTGACCGGCGTGCTCGTGCCGACGACAGTGCTGGCGCTGCCGATGTACCTGCTCGCGTCCGAGCTGCGGATCGTCGACACGTTCTGGGCGGTGTTCGTTCCCTTGCTCACCAACCCGTTCGGCGTCTACCTCGCCAGGGTCTACGCCGACGCGTCGGTGCCGGACGAGGTGCTGGAGGCGGCGCGCGTCGACGGAGCGGGCCAGCTGCGCACGTTCTTCACGGTGGCGCTGCCGATGATGCGGCCCGGTGTCGTGACGGTGTTGCTGTTCCAGTTCATCGGGATCTGGAACAACTTCTTCCTGCCGCTGGTGCTGCTCACCGATCCGAAGCTCTTCCCCGTCAGCCTCGGCCTCTTCCAGTGGAGCACACGGCAGACCCAGTTCCCGCAGTACACCCCGCTGGTGATCACCGGGTCGCTGCTCGCGGTGCTGCCGCTGGTGGTGGCGTTCCTGGTGCTCAACCGGCAGTGGCGCAAGGGTCTCGCGGCGGGGAGCGTCAAGTGACGGAACACCGGCCAGAGGTCATGCTCGCCATGAGCCCGGACGTCGCCGACCTGCAGTTCGGCCCGCTGGAACTGGCGCGGTTGCGCAGGCTCGCGACGCTCGGTGATCCCTTGGTGGCGCACGACTTCTCGGCGCCCGCGGTACGCCGCCGCCTGGCCTCCGTGGAGGTGCTGATCACGTCGTGGGGCTGTCCTCCGATCGACGCGAACGTGCTGGAGGCGGCACCGCGGTTGCGAGCCGCCCTGCACGCGGCGGGCAGCGTGCGGTCACACGTCGGTGACGCCGTGTTCGACCGCGATGTCCTCGTCACGACGGCCGCGCACGTCAACGCCGAACCGGTCGCCCAGTACACGGTCGCGGCGATCCTGTGGGCGTTCAAGAAGGTGCCGTTCCTGGCCGCCGACGCCCGCCGGTTCCGCGAGGACTGGGGTTATCGGGAACGGCGCGGTGAACTGTCGGGGCTGGGCCGCACGATCGTGCTGGTCGGGTTCTCCCGCGTCGGCCGCAGGGTGGTGGAACTCCTGCGGCGGCTGCAGGCGGGCAGGCTGCTCGTGGTCGACCCGGTCGTCGATCCCGCGCTGGTGCGGGCGGCCGGCGCCGAGGTCGTCACGCTCGCCGAGGCACTCCCCCAGGCCGACGTGCTGAGCCTGCACGCCCCCGAGCTGCCCCAGACGCGCCACCTGATCGGCGCGGCGGAACTGGCCGCGCTGCCCGAGCACGCCACGCTCGTCAACACCGCCCGAGGGTCCCTTGTGGACACCGCGGCGCTGGAGGAGGCGTGCGTGCACGGACGTCTGCACGCCGTGCTGGACGTGACGGATCCGGAACCGCTGCCCGCCTGGTCGCGGCTCTACGACCTGCCGAACGTGGTGATCACGCCGCACGTCGCGGGATCTCTGGGCTCGGAGACGCGCCTCATGGCGGCGGCCGCGCTGGACGAGTTGGAGCGGTACGCCGGAGGGCGGCCACCGTTGGAACCGGTGACCAGGCACGGGCTCACGGTGCAGGCATGATGCTCCCACCCGAGAACCGCCGTCTCTCCCCGCACACCGGCTGGACCCGTGCCCACTGGGAAGCCACCGCCGACCACCTGCTCGACGCCGTCAACGGGCACTGGTCGCCGAGGTGCGCCCGGATCGACCTGCCCGGCGAGCCGAGCAGGTACGGACCGGTCTCCGACGGCCTCGAGGGATTCGCCCGCACGTTCCTGCTCGCCGGGTTCCGGGTGGCGGGCGGGGGCGATCCCGCGCTGCTGGAACGGTACGCGTGGGGCCTGGCCGCGGGCACCGATCCGCACTCGCCGGAAGCCTGGCCGCGACCGGACGAGCTGGGCCAGGCGAAGGTCGAGGCCGCGTCGATCGCGCTGGTGCTGCAGCTGACCAAGCCGTGGCTGTGGGACCACCTCGACGACAGCGTCCGCGAACGGGTCGTCGAGTGGATGGCCACCGTGATCGGCCAGCCGTACCCGCCGATCAACTGGGTGTGGTTCCGGATCGTCGTCGAGTCGTTCCTGCGGCAGGCCGGTGGTCCCTGGTCGGCCGGTGACATCGAGCACGACCTGGCGCTCCACGCGTCGTTCCGGCGTTCCGGTGGCTGGCTGAGCGACGGCGCGGAACGCGCGTTCGACCACTACACGGGCTGGGCGCTGCACCTGTACCCGTTGCTGTGGACGCATCTGTTCGACGTCCCTGAGTCCTTGTGCTCGCAGGAAACCCGCCGCACCTGGACGAGTGATCTCTCGCGGTACCTGCAGGACGCCGTGGCACTGCTCGGCGCCGACGGCTCGCCGTTGATGCAGGGCCGCAGCCTGACCTACCGGTTCGCCGCGGCGGCGCCATTCTGGGTGGCCGCGATCACCGGCACACCGGGCCAGGAGCCCGGCCTGCTGCGCCGGGCCGCGTCCGGGGTGCTGCGCCACTTCGTCGACCACGGCGCGCTGGAGCCGGACGGGGTGCTGCGCCTCGGCTGGCACGGCGGCTGGCCCGCGATCCGGCAGGCCTACTCCGGCCCCGGCTCTCCCTACTGGGCCGCCAAGGGGATGCTCGGCCTGGCCCTGCCCGTCGACCATCCCGTGTGGACGGACGTCGAACGCCCGCTGCCGGTGGAGACCGGCGACTTCACCCATGTGATCGCCGCACCGGGCTGGCTGGTGTCGGGCCGCCGCGCCGACGGCATCGTCACGACGATCAACCACGGCACCGACCACGCGTTGCCGGGTGATCAACGCGCGGACTCGCCGTTGTACGCGAAGTTCGGCTACTCCACGGCGACGATGCCGACCACCACCGACAACTCGGTGGTACTGCTCGACTCCGCGGGCGCCGCGAGCCACCGCGCGGGCTTCGAGACGCTCTTCGCCGAGGAACTGCCCGGCGAGGTGGTGGCGGCTGCGTCACGCGGACCCGTGCGCTGGGTCGACACCAGCGAGGACGACTCACCCGACCACGGTTCCGGCCGTTCGGGCGAGATCGTCGGGGGACCGCCGGTGCTGGTCGTCTCGGTGGTGCGCCGCGGCACGGAGGTCCGGCTCGTGCGCGTGGACGGCGAGACCGGCGCCCGGCTGAGGCTGTCGGGCTGGCCGATCGCCGGCGACACCCGGCCGCGTGCCGAGAGCGCAGCGTCGGAGGTCGTCGTCTCCGGTGCGCGTTTGCGTTCTTCGCTGTGCGTGCTGCGCGGCTTCGACCGGACCGGCGTGCACACCGGCACCGGCACGTCGCCGCTCGGCAAGTACGTCGCGACACCGTGGCTGGCGACGACCGGCCCCGTCGTGCGCGGTGACGTGCTGGCCGCGGCCGTGCGCCTCGACCGGGACGGCACCACGACCACTCCGCAGCTCACCGTGCACGGCAACGACATCGTGCTGCGGTGGAGCGACGGACTCGAAACACGGATCACCCTGCCCGATCCCCGTGACGTGGCAGCCAACGATCGCCGCGTCTCCGCCGCTCGACAGGGCGGCACGAGCTCGCGATGAACGGCGCACTTGTTCACCTCAGGTGGACAAATGCGCCGTTCATCAGTTGCTCGTACCGCGATGCGCCGTCTGAGCGCCGAGTGCGGGCGAAGGCTGACTACCTCGGCACTAGTAGACCGTCGCCTCTAACCTTTGGTATGGGCCGGTCGTCCGCGTGTCGCCGCGGCGTGTCGGCGATGTGATCGTGAGTTGGCGGTAGGTGGCGTGATCAGCAAACGTTTGCCTTGGCTCGCAACTACAACCAACTCAAGATCGCGGACCACACAACTAAGCCGCGACGCTCCACTAGGAGGAACGTCGCGGCTTGGTTGTGCTGCGTTGAGTCGGGCAGGGGGCTGGGCGGTCTGGTGCTCGTCACCGGAAGCCCGGATGGTCGCGCTCTCATGTACGTCGCTGCCGAGATGGCGGTAGAGAAACGCTGACGCAAACGTCTTGGCTGATCACCGCAACTGCTGCCAACCGTGCAGTCGGCAGCCGTGAGAGCGCGATCTTCATGATCGAAGCGCGGCTGCCTGCCGGCATCACTCTCAGTGTCACATCCCAAGAGATAGCTGCGACACGCTACTAGGAGGAACAATGGTCACCCGCAGGACAGTGCTGTCCGGTGCGGCGGCCGCCATCGCGGCGACAGCCCTCGGCACCCGAGCCGGTGCCGACCAGACCATCACCGTCGACCCCGCCACGAGCTACGGCACTTGGGAAGGCTGGGGCACGTCACTTGCCTGGTGGGCCAACGTGTTCGGCGACCGCGACGACTTCGCCGACCTGTGGTTCACCATGAAGTCCGTCACCTACAACGGAACGACGCTGCCCGGCCTGGGCATGAACATCGCCCGCTACAACCTCGGCGCGTGCAGCTGGAACTCCGTCGACGGCGCGAAGATGGTCTCGTCGCCGAACATTCCGCGCTTCAAGCAGATCGAGACGTTCTGGCAGGACTGGCGCACCACGGATCCCGGCTCGTGGCAGTGGGGCGCCGACGCGAAACAACGCGCGTCCCTGGTCAAGGCCGTCGCACGGGGCGCGATCACGGAGCTGTTCTCCAACTCCCCCGCGTGGTGGATGTGCGTCAACCACAACCCTTCCGGCGCCGACAACGCCAACAGCAACAACCTCCAGTCGTGGAACTACCGCACGCACGCCGCCTACCTGGCCGAGGTGGCCAGGCAGTTCCGCGACCGGTTCGGCGTCACCTTCCGCACGGTCGAGCCGTTCAACGAGCCCGCGTCGGACTACTGGTCGGCTACCGGCAGGCAGGAAGGCTGCCACTTCGATCCGTCGCTCCAGCGGACGGTGTTGCAGTACCTGCGCGAGGAGATGAACAACCGCGGCCTGGCGGGCATGCGGATCGCGGCGTCCGACGAGACCAGCTACGACGCGGCGCGCAGCACGTGGAACTCCTTCGACGCCACCACGAAGTCGGTCGTGAACCAGCTCAACGTGCACGGCTACCAGGGTTCTGGCGGGCGCCGCGACCTGCTCTACACCGACGCCAAGGCGGCGGGCAAGGTGCTGTGGAACTCCGAGTACGGCGACAAGGACGGCACCGGGCTCTCGATGGCGGGCAACCTGTGCCTGGACTGGCGCTGGCTGCACCCGACGGCGTGGTGCTACTGGCAGGTGATGGACCCGACGCCGGAGTGGGCGCTGATCGCCTACGACCCGGACACGCTGCAGGCGGGTGCCGTGCAGCGCAAGCTCTACGTGCTGGCGCAGTTCACCCGGCACATCCGGCCGGGCATGCGGATCATCTCCGCCTCCGCGGGAAACGCCGCCGTGGCCCTCGATCCCGCCACCCGCAGGCTCGTGCTGGTCGGCGTGAACACCGCGACCTCGGCGCAGACGATCACCTTCGACCTGAGCCGGTTCGGCACCCTGCCCACCGGCCTGGTCACCAGGTGGTCCACGTCGACGACCAGCGGCAGCGACAGGTACGTGCAGCGCACCGACGTCCAGCTGGACGGCAAGCTGCTGCGGGTGCCGTTCGCCGCGGGGCAGGTGCAGACCTTCCAGCTCGACGGGGTCTCGGCCTGACGTGCAGAGGTGCGCATGTGGCAACCCGAATTAGGCGGAAGATCTTCCGTCGATCGCCGAACGACGAACGGAACTTAGGTAACGCTCACATACGCTCGCCGGGAATCATTTTCGTCACGGGGAGCGGGGTACGGCGTTGGGCGCAGCACTTCGCGGTCGTTCGCGAGCGCTGCGCCGGTTCGGCGTGCTCACGCCGACCGCCCGGCTGCTGGTACTGAGCCAGCTGCTGTTCAACATCGGCTTCTTCCTGGTGCTGCCGCACCTCGCCGGGCATCTCGCCGACGAGCTCGGGCTCGCGGGCTGGTTGGTCGGTTTGGTGCTGGGCGTGCGCACGTTCAGCCAGCAGGGCCTGTTCGCCGTCGGCGGTGTGCTCACCGACCGGTTCGGCGCGAAGCCGCTGATCATCACCGGTTGCCTGGTGCGCGCGGCGGGTTTCACGGTGCTGGCGGTGGCATCCGAGCTGCCCACCGTCCTCTGTGGAGTCGCACTCGTCGGGTTCGCGAGCGCGTTGTTCTCACCGGCGGCCGAGGCATCCCTTGCCCGTGAGGCGGATCCGGACGCACGCGCGGACACGTTCGCGATCCGGTCCATGGCGGGCGAGGTCGGCACGGTGCTCGGGCCGTTGCTCGGTGTCGTGCTGTCGGCGAGCTTCCCCCTCACCTGTGTGATCGGTGCGGTGCTGTTCTGCCTGATCATGCTGCTGCACCTCGAGTTCCTGCCGCGCCGGCCGGGCGAGCACCGCGACGAGGGCATCTTCGACGGCTGGCGCGAGGTCTTCGGCAACCGGGCGTTCCTGCTCTTCGCCGCCGGGTACTCGGCCTATCTCGTCTCCTACAACCAGCTCTACCTCGCGCTGCCCGCCGAACTGCACCGCGTCGGAGCGCCGGACCAGGCGCTGGGGCTGTTGTTCGCGCTCGCATCGGCGCTGGTGGTGTTCGGCCAGCTGCCGACGACGGCGCTCGCCCGGCGGCTGCTCGGCCGCGAACGCGCGCTGGTGGCCGGTTTCACCGTCATGGCGCTCGCGTTCGGCGTGGTCGCGCTGCGGCCGCCGGGACTGGTGGGCGCCACCGCGTTCGTCATTCTGCTGATCTTCGGCCAGATGCTGGCCGCCCCGTTCGCGATGGAGGTCGTGCCGCTGCTGGCGGGCGACCGCAGGCTCGGCGCGCACTTCGGCGTGCTGTCGTCCGCGGGTGGCGTGGCGGTGCTCGTCGGCAGCACGGCGAGCGGAGCCCTGCTGGGCCAGGGCCGCGTCGCGTGGCTGCTGCTCGGACTCCTGCCGTTGGCGGGCGCGTGCGTCATGGCGTTCTCCGGCAGACGGCGCGCGTTCCTCTCCTGATCGAAAGGCACACCATGTTGTTGCGACGAACCCTGCTCGCCGCCGCGGTGCTCTCGCTGACCGCGGGATGTTTCGCCGGCAGCCAGGCGGAAGGCCCGGCGCGGTTGCGCGTCACGCTGCCGTTCGCGCCCGTGCAGTCGTTGTCGCCGTGGGGAGACGACGGCGTCACGCTCACCCGGCTCGGCATCGCGGAGACGCTCGTGCGGCTCGACGCCGACGGCAAGCCCCAGCCGCTGCTGGCCGAGAGCTGGACGCGCAAGTCGCCGACGACATGGTCGTTCCGTGTGCGCGGCGGCGTGAAGTTCCACGACGGCACCGCACTCACCGCCGCGGCCGCCGCCGACGCGCTCAACCGGGCAGCGGCGGCGAGCCCGGTGCCGCGCGCGATCAAGGGCGTCGGCGTGAGCGCGAAGGCCGCCGGTGACCTCGACCTCGAGGTGAGCACGGTCGCGCCCGATCCCACGCTGCCGCAACGACTTTCGTCGGCGAACCTCGTCGTGCTCTCCCCCGCCGCCTACCAGGGCGAACGGGTGAGCCCGGTGAAGGCGGGCACCGGGCCGTTCGTGCTGCCGGACCTGAACGTGACGGCGGGCGCGACGCTCAGCCGGTTCGACGGGTACTGGGACGGCGTTCCCGCACTGTCCGGTGTGGACGTTCGGTTCGTGCCCGACGGCAACACCCGTGCCGCCGCGTTGCGCGCGGGCGAGGTCGACGTCGCCACCACCGTGCCGATCAGCGGGCTCGCCAACGTCACCGCGGCGGAGGTGCCGCTGCCGAGGACGGTGTCGGTGCTGCTCAACACCGCCAAGCCGCCGTTCGCGGACCCGAGGTTGCGCGCGGCGGTGCGGGAGGCGGTCGACCCGGCCGCTTTGGCGAAGGGTGTCTACGAGGGCCACGCCGACCCAGCCACGGGGGTCTTCCGGGGCACGGCGCCGCGCCAGATCACGCCCACCGGTGCGACCGCGGGCGGCCAGAAGATCACCCTGGCCACCTGGAGCGACCGGCCGGAGCTGCCGGGCGTCGTCACTGCCGTCGCCGAGTCGTTGCGCGGCAAGGGTTTCGAGGTCGAGCAGGTGGTGCGCAAGTACAGCCAGCTCGAACCCGACCTGCTCGCGGGCAACTTCGACGCCGTGATCTTCTCCCGCTCGTACGCGATGGACAGCGGTGACCTGGCCGCGAACCTGAGCCTCGACTTCAGCTGCTCCGGCGGTTTCAACCTGGTGAAGGTGTGTGATCCGGCGCTGGACACCGCCATCGGCCAGGCGCTGGCCCTCGATGACGTCACCGCCCGCCGGACCGCGTCGATGCGGGCCCAGGACGCCGTTCTCACGACCAACGCGGTGGTGCCGCTGGTGCACGAGCGCACCATGATCGGGCGTTCGGGCGCGGTCAGCGGGCTGTCCACCGACCCGTACGAGCGTCTGCTGATCACCGGCAAGACCCGCATGTCATGAGAGTGCTCGGACGGCTCTGCGCGCTGCTCGCCCTCACCGCGGTGATCGGCCTGCTGCCACTGGTGGCTGGCAGGGATCCGGCACTCGCGGTGCTGCGGGCGCGTTCCGCCGATCGGGAGCCCGACGCCGAGGCGATCGCGTCGGTGCGGCGCGAACTCGGTCTGGACGGCGGGCCGTTCGAGCTGCTCGGCCGCTGGTCCGGCCGGGCGCTGCACGGTGATCTCGGCACCTCGTGGGTGTCCGGTGAGCCGGTGACCGCTCCACTGGGAGCGGCCATCGGCGTCTCGGTCACGCTGACGGCGCTCGCGGCGGTGGTCGCGCTCCTCGTGATGACCGCGCTGGTCGGCCGCCCGTTCGTGCTCGGCTTGCGCGGCAGGTCTCCTTCGAGCCGCGCGGGCCTCGCGGCCGTGCTCGCCGCACTGCCGGAGTTCCTCATCGGCTCGGTGCTGCTGCTGGTGGTGTCCGTGCGGCTGGGCTGGCTTCCGACGTCGGGCTGGCGCGACCTCAGCTACGCCGTGCTGCCCTCCATCGCCCTGGGCACACCGGCGGGCGCGGTGCTGGCCGTCGTCGCCGGTGACGCCCTGCGCGACGCCGTCGCCGCACCCTGGCTGCGCTCGTGGACGGCCGCGGGTTTCGGCGCACGCACGATCGCGCTGGCCGTGCTGCGCCGCGCGGGGTCCGTGGTGACCGGCCAGCTCGGCATCGTCGTGGCGGGCATGTTCGGCAGCGCCGCCACGGTCGAGGTGGTGTTCGGCGTGCCGGGCCTGGGCAGGCTCGCGGTGGACGCGGCGCTGGCGCAGGACGTGCCGGTGGTCCAGGCGTGCGTGCTGGTGATCCTTCTCACGGGTGCCGCGGCGGGCGCGATCGGGGCGCTGGCGCAACGGTTGCTGCTCGGCCCGGCGCTCACCGACGGGGCGTTGGAGTCCGCGGCTCCGCGCCCGGTGGTGTCCGGCCGGTTGGGTCTGGTCCTGCCTGCCGCGGCTGTGGTTTCGGTCGTACTGTGGGGAATCTGGCGCGATCCGTTCACAGTGGACCTTTCGGCGCGGCTGCTGCCTCCGTCCGCGGCACACCCGATGGGCACCGACGCGCTGGGCCGTGACCTGCTCGCACGGGTCGCCCACGGCGCACTGCACACCGCCGTCCTGGCGACGGGAGTGACGGTCCTGGTCGTCGTGATCGCCCTGCTGGTCGGCATCGCGGGCCGGCGCGGCTCGGCGGCCGCGGACCTGGTGAACGCGCTGCCGACGGTGGTGGTCGCACTGGCCGTCGCCGCGACCGCGGGCCCTGGCTGGACGAGCGCCGTGATCGCGGTCGCCGCGGTGGCCTGGGCTCCCCCGGCCGCCCACGCCCGGTCACTGGCGCTGGAACAACGCGGCAGCGCCCACCTCACCGCCGCGCGGGCACTGGGCGCGAGCACCCGGCACATCCTGCTCCGGCACGTGCTGCCCGCCGTCCTGCCTCCCGTGCTGCGCAACGCTTTCGTGCGCCTGCCCGCCATCGCACTCGCACTCGCGTCGCTGGGCTACCTCGGGCTCGGTGCGCAGCCGCCCGAGCCCGAGTGGGGGCTCCTGCTGGCGGAGGGCATGCCGAACGTGGAGCGGGCGCCGTGGGTCGTGGTGTTCCCGGCGGCGGCACTGGTGACGCTCGGAGTCGGCGCCGTGGTGGCGGCGAGCCGGATGCGCTGACGTCAGGCCACCGCGTCCGCGAACAACGCCGCCCTCAACAGCTGAGCCCCGTGCCCACCGGCCGGATCCCATCCGGTGATCTTCGCGATGCGCTGCAACCGGTAGTCCATCGTGCTGCGGTGGACGAACAGGTCGCGGGCCGCCTGGTTGCGGTTGAAGTCCGCGTGGACGAGCGCGACCAGCGTCTCCCACAGGACCTGGTTCTCGCGCACCGGCCTGATGATCTCGGCCAGCCGGCCGGCGACCTGGGCGTTGGACGCGATCGCCTGCTCCACCAGCACGTCGGTCAGCGCGTAGGTGCCGGCGGGCCGGCATCCGGCCGCCACCAGGCGCAGCACCTCGGTGGCCTCGGTGTAGGCGTCCTCGAGCTCGGCCACGGGGCGCCTGGCGGTGGCGACCCACCTGGTGCCGCCCATCAGCCGAGTCGTGATCTTGTCCAGCAGGTCGGTGTCGCGGTCGGGGACCAGCAGCACGAGGAGGCCGGATCTCGTCGTGCGGAGGACGCCGTGCAGGTCGAGCTCCTGCAGCCGCACGTCCCGCTGCTCGGAGATCACCACCACGTAGCCGGGTGCGAGCCGCCCCAGCACGCCGTGCGGGACCGCCTTGCCGTCGATCAGGTCGGCGGCGAGGTCACCGGACGGCGGCAGCGCGGCGGTGCAGCTGAGCCCGTCGAGGAAGTCCTCGAGCAGCTGGGCACCGGCGCGGGCGAGCTGGAGCAGCTCGGGGTCGTCCGCCGCGGCCGCGCACAACAGCTCGGTCAGACCGGCAGGCCTGGTGCCCGACCACTGCTCACCTGCCGCCCGGACCTTCGCACGGAACTCGGCGAACCGATGTTCGTGCTCGCCCACCACGCGCAGGTTGAGCGCGGGGTCGGCCTCCCAGTCCGGTGAGGTGTTCGGCATGGCCACATCCGCAGTTTTGATGCGCACGTTCACAACGTCAACATGCCATGCGTTAAATCACCAGCAAAGTGCCGTCTCAATTCGTTTCCACCACAACTGTGAGGTGCATTTCATTAGCGGCAACGCATGGTATTGCGATCTCTTGACCCCTCAGATAAGGAAGGTTTGTTAACGTAAACAATCCGATTGCCGACGCAACAACTCAGTTGCTGCTGCTGATGCTCGCGACCAGGTTGATCGTGGTCGCGAGCAGGCCGGTGCCGAAGAGATACGAGAACAACGCGTGCCGCAGCGCCGTGCGGCGGATCTCGCTCGTGGAGAGGGAAGTGTCGGACACCTGGAACGTCATCCCGATGCTGAACGCGACGTACGCGAAGTCCCCATAGTCTGGCGGGTCCGGCTGGTTGAAGTCGATACCGCCGTCGACGTCGTGGTAATAGAGCCGGGCGTAACGCAGTGTGAAGATCGTGTGCACGACAGTCCATGACAACACCACGGACTGCACACCGAGTCCCACGCGCAAAAGTTCTGACGTGCCAGAGGTTTCGGCCGCACGAGCGAGCACGAAACCGACGGACACGAGGCTCGCGACCGCCGCGAGCAGCAACACGATTTCGGCGACAGCGCGTGTGGGGTCGTTGCGCACGGCGTGCCGCGCGGTCTCCTCCGCGTCCATCGGCCAGATCAGGACCCACACCCAGGTCAGGTAGACCAGCGTCGCCACGTTCCAGCCGACGAGCGGCCCGAACTCGGCGTGACCGGTGAGCGAGACCACGAGGCCGGCCGTGACCCCGGCGGCGAGCACCGTCGCGAACTTCGTCCTCGCCAGGACGTAGCCGTCGTCGGACGGCGGGCGGACCGGGAGATCATCTGGCATGAGACCCGAAGGTACGACATGTCGGTCAGCTCCGCCGCGACCCGCCCGCCCCAGGATGCAGCTCCGGCACGGCGCCACGGACGACGTGCTGAGGTACCGAACTTCGGGGAGGAGGTTCGGCGTACCGGTCGCCCACTCGACCTTCGCGTCGCGCACCGGCACAACGCGTTGCCGTTCCAGGACGACACCGCGATCGCCGACGGCAGTCGCGGTCAGTGACCGAACTCCCGCAACAACCCCGAGTACCGCTTCGGCGGCGGGACCGCGAACTCGTCCCGCTTGCCGGTGCGCAACCCCATCTCCACCAACGCCTGCACGGTGAGCACGGCGGACTGGACGCCGTCGACCACCGGCACGCCGATCGCCGCCGAGATCACCGGTGCCCAGTCCGTCATGCCCGCGCAGCCGAGCACCACCGCGTCCGCGCCGTCCTCCTCGACGGCGCGGGCGCAGGCGGTCGTGACGACGTCGAGAGCGCCCGGATCCCGGTCGAGCTCCAGCACCGGGATGTCACAGGCGTGCACGCCCCGGCACAGCCCGCGCACGCCGTACCGCTCGGCCAGCTCCCACGCCCGGCCGCGGGTGCGCGACAGCGTGGTCACCACGGTGAAGCCCCGTCCCAGGTACGCGGCCGTGCGCATGGCCGCTTCGGCGATCCCGACCACAGGTCCCCTGGCCAGCTCCCGCGCGGCGTCGAGTCCGGGGTCGCCGAAGCACGCGACGACGTAACCGTCCACACCGGACACTTCGCCGTCGGCGATCTCCTGCAGCAAACCCGGAACGCTCAACGCCTCGTCGTAGTGGCTCTCGATCGACTCCGGCCCCATCTGCGGGCTGACCGCCACGACGGTCGTACCCGCAGCGGCGACGGCCTTGGCGGACCGTTCCACCAGCGCGGTCATGTCCGCGCTGGTGTTCGGGTTCACCACCTTGACGATCACCGAGCGCGCCTCGACGCCAGCGTGTGCACCACCAGGCCGACTGCCATGCCGATGAACCAGCTGTACTGCGCGGCGGGCGCCAGTGCGGAGATCAGGACCGGGGCCACGGCGACGACCGCGCCGGCGGCGGTGGCGGCGATCGCCTTCGGGTTGTAGCCCTTGCGGTAGTGGTAGCGGCCGTCCGGCGACAGCGTGAACAGGTCGTCCACCACCACCTTCTGCTTGCGCACCAGGTAGTAGTCCGCGATCAGCACGCCGAACAGCGGACCGATGAACGCGCCGAGCACCTCCAGCGTGTAGTGGATGACCTCAGGGCTGTTGTAGAGGTTCCACGGCGTGATGAGGACCGACCCGACGGCGGCGATCATGCCGCCCGCGCGCCAGCTGATCTTCTGCGGGCTGACGTTGGAGAAGTCGAACGCGGGCGAGATGAAGTTCGCGACGATGTTGATCCCGATCGTCGCGATGGTGAACGTCAGCGCGCCCAGCACGATCGCGAACGTGCTGTCGACGCGCGCGACCGTCTCGACCGGGTCGGTGATGAGCTCGCCGAACACCGGCAGCGTCAGCGACGTCGTCATGACCACCAGCACCGAGAACACCAGGAAGTTCACCGGCAGGCCGAGCAGGTTGCCCCGCTTGACCGCGGCGAACGAGCGGCCGTAACGGGAGAAGTCGCCGAAGTTCAGCATCGGGCCGGAGAAGTACGACACCACCAGGGCGATCGCGCCGAGCATCACGGGCACCGACGCGAGACCGGTGAGGCGGACCTCGCCGAGGCTCAGGTCGATCGCGCTCCAGCCCGCCCGGTAGATCAGGTAGCCGGTGAGCAGGAACATCACCACGTACACGGCGGGACCGCAGAAGTCGATGAACCGGCGGATCGTCTCCATACCGGTCCAGAACACCGCCGCCTGCACGAGCCACAGCAGCGCGAACGAGCCCCAGCCGAGCAACGGCAGCCCGAGGAACCCGTACTGCTGCACGTCCGCGTACGGCATGAGCGCCGGGAAGAGCTTGAGCAGCACCACGTTCAGCGCCGCGGACGCGAGGTAGGTCTGGATGCCGTACCACGCCACCGCGATGAGGCCGCGGATGATCGCCGGGACGTTGGCGCCCAGCACACCGAACGACGCCCGGCAGATGACCGGGTACGGCACACCGGTGACCTGGCTGGGTTTCGCGACGAGGTTGCAGAAGACGTTCACGATGCCGATGCCGATGAGCAGCGCCAGCAGCACCTGCCAGCTGGACAGCCCGAGCATGAACAGGCTGCCTGCGGTCACGTAGCCGCCGACACTGTGCACATCGGACATCCAGAACGCGAAGATGTTGTAGGAGCCCCAGGTCTGGTTCTTCAGCGGCGCCAGGTCCTCGTTGGTGAGGCGTGGTTCGTACTGGGCTGTGGCGCCGATCGCCGGGCGGGCGACAGTATCGGTCATCACCGACTCCTCGTGACCTCGGATGTGGGTGCGAGCAGCCTGGTCCGGCAGTGTTACGCCCTAATGACGCGAACCGTATATCTTCCCCGTCGCGCTCAGTCGGAGTCGACGAACAACCCTGTGTGACGAGGCAATGCGGCGAGTGACGCCCGCAGCCTGCCGTGGTGCGCCCGCGCCGCGGCCACCAGCCTGTCCACGTCCCGCGCCAGGAACGCCGCGAGCATCTCCTCGTGGTCGCGGTGCATCTCGACCTTCGCGCCGTCGGGCACGTGGGCCATGGGCTGCACCGGTTCGGTGGTGTTCCACGCCGACTCCAGCATGGCCATCAACCGGTGCATCCCGCACGGCCGTACCAGCGCCAGGTGGAACCGCCTGCTGTCGCGATGGTATGCGCGCACGTCGTGGGCGGCGATGGCCTGGCCGAGAGCCTCGTGCGTGGCGGTCGCCTCCAGGTCGTCCTGCTCGGTCGCCGAGGCCACCGCGGCGGTCAGTGCCGCCACCTCCAGCACCTCGCGCACCACGTACAACTCGTGCAGCTCACGGGTCGTCAGCCGGGCGACGTGATAGCCGAGGTTGGGCCGGTGCTCGACCAGTCCCTCGCCGATCAGCGTCTTCAACGCCTCACGCACGGGGATGCGGCTCACCCCGAACACCTGTGCGACCTCGTCGAGCGGGATCGGCGTGCCCGGCGGCACCTCACCGTCGAGCAGGCACCGGCGCAGTTCCTCGAGGATCGACGCCTGGGAACCACCCGGCTGGTCGCTCACCAGCCGGGCGATCAGCGCAGAACGTTTCCGCGGGCCCGCCACGTCCAGCAGCCTATGCCACGAACGGGCAGCAGACGCCACTCCGGGTGGCCGCTGAGGCCACCTCCCAGCGGTTCCTTCGCAACCGAATAACCCCTAATGTTCAGGCATGCCAAAGTGGAAAGCGCTCTCCCTGCTCCTGGCACTCCAACTCTCGGCGACGGCCACACCGGCCCTCGCCGACCACTCCCCCTCCTGCGCGCGCCCCGGCGTGCTGTTCTGCGAGAACTTCCAGTCCGTCCCGCTCGGCGGCGCCACCAGTCTCAACTGGGGAGTCGACACCAGCCACGGCACGCTGACCGTGGAGAAAGCCACGCGCGGCCAACGGGTTCTGCACGTGCACACCGAACGCAACGGCCGGGCGTTCCTCCGGGTGGAGGACTTCGCGCCGCCCGGCAACAGCTTCTACGGACGCGTGCGGCTCAAGGCCAAAGCCTTCCCGCGCAAGCCGGACTGGGCCCACTACACCCTGATCGAGGCCACCGGCCAGGGCGCCGAGATCGTGCGGCCGCTCGGCGGGCAGTACGTGCCCACTGTGGACCGTCCGCTGTGGGGTGTCGGCGCCGACGGCGGGCCGACCGGCGACTGGACGAACTGGCGCGAGTCGGCCCCGTCCCGTGAGGACGTCTGGCAGTGCGTCGAGTGGCGGATGGACGCCGCCGACAACCAGGTCGAGCTCTGGTTCGACGGCGTCCCGCAGCCGGATCTGACCGTGTCGACGCGCAACCACGGCGGAAACCCGGTGGACTTCGTGTTCCCGCGGTTCACCACGGTCAAGTTCGGCTGGCAGCTCTACCAGCCCAACGAGGGCGCCTACGACCTCTGGATGGACGACATCGCGCTCGCGACCGACCGGATCGGCTGCTGAGGTCTCATCCGCAGACCACCCCGTCCAGCGTCGGTGAGAGGAACGGCGGGGTGCCGCCGCCATGGGTCGCGTTGTAGCCGATGGTGGCGGTCCCGCCGGTGCCGAGAGCACCGTTCCAGGACGCGTTCCCGACCTCTACGAGATCGCCCTTGTCGATCCACGTGCCGTTCCAGCCCCGCGACACCGTCACGCCCCGCGCGGAGAACGCGGACCCGCTGCCGTTGCGGCTCGTGTCGAATCACCGCGCGCAACGTGTGCGGGACCGCCTGGTCGAACGTCGACCGACCACTCAGTGCGCGGCGAACTGCACGTTCGTCGGCTGAACGACATCGGGCTTGACCGGCAGCGGGTTCACGACGAGGCGCTCGCCCCAGATGTCCGTGATCGCCACGGCACCGCCGCACCCGGCACCGTTCTCGGAGAGGAAGTAGTTGTAGTCGACGCGCTTGAGTTCCCTCCACTGCCCGCCGGCCTGCACTTCCAGCCGTGCCACCGGGTTGCGGTGGTCGATGGCCTGGATTCCGCACCACCACTGGCTCGACCCGGTCTTGTAGCGGATGGAGATCTTCTTCTCCAGCGGTGGGCTCACGAGCGTCCACGTCACCGGGATCTCGCCCTGCTGCGGGTCCGCGAGCCGGGCGAACGCCTCCTTGCTGAGGTCGAGCTGCCCGACCCGGCACGGCGCCGGGCAGAGGTTCGTGACCCGCACGGTGACGCTCTTGCCGTTCGCCTTGACGAGGATGTAGGCGCCGCAGGCCTTCGAGTCCTCGTAGTCCGACCAGTTCATCGCGACCGTCAGCGGATCGGGGCTCCGGTCGTACGAGCAGGCGCCGCTGCCGTCGGAGTCGTAGTGGGTCGCCGGGCCGTTCCGGGTGACGCCGGGCTTGATCTTGCCGACCAACGGTGCGCCGGCCGCCGCGACCGGTGATGGCTGCGCCGAGGACGACGAGGGCGGAGGCGACGAGACCGGCGGCGGTGGCGTGGTCGTGGTGGTGGGCGGGGCGGTGCTCGTGGTGATGCTCGTGGTGACTGCGGCAGCCACCGCACGACCGGTCACGTCCGCGTTGCCCCAGACCGCGACAGCGGCGGTCACCAGCACCAACACGGCTCCCGCCAGCACCGCGACACGACGCCTCGTCACCAAGCCAGCCCCAATCTCGCGATGTAGTCGTTCAGCTTCCCGGAGATCAACCGGTGGTCGTGCTGCGAGAAGTGCCAGTCACAGCCCAGCCGGTCGAGCGCGGCGTCACTGTAGTTCCAGTACCGCACGCGGCTGTCACCCCGGTCCTGTACGACCTGCCTGGCCGCGTCGGCGAACGCCCCGGAGGCCTCCGGCACGCTCACGAGAATCGTCGTGCCGGAGCCGTACCTGGACCGCAGCTTGTCCAGAAAGCCCTGGTACGCCGACTTGTACGCGCTCACGAGACTCCGCTGGTCCGGCCACTGCTCACCGGGCTTGAGCGCGGTCGAGAAGTCGTTGGTGCCCAATCCGACCACGATCAGCTGCGGCCGCCAGGTGCCGGGGTTCTGCCACACGTCACCGTCGACGTTCAGCAACGCCCGATCGTAATACGTGCGGTAGCTGGTGCCGGGTTCACCGCCGTTGTAGTTGCGGACCATGCCGCGGCCGGAAAAGGCGTTGATCTGGTAGTCCGCGTTCAACGTCCGGGCGGTGAGCGCACCGAAGGTCAGGTCGGCATTGCTGTTGCGGTCCACGCCGCCGTTCGCCGAGCAGTCACGGGTCGTCGACAGGTTGCCGTAACCCGCGGTGAGCGAGTCGCCGATGAACTCGATCTGCCGGGACCGCGCCGCGGGCTTCGAGAGGACATTGCCGACGAACCCGCCGAACTCCCCCGCCGCCCACGCGCTTTCCGACCGCTTGACGAGCCGGACACGGTGCTCGGCGTCGCTCAGGTTGCGCACCCAGTACGTCGTGCGGCCGGGTTTGACGAGCGTCGTCACGGTTCGTCCGTCGATCTGCACGTCGTAGTAGCTCGCCGCGTCGTTGAGCGTGACGCCGACGCTGGTGCCGCGGAACCGGCCCTCGAAGTACACGCCCGGCCAGGAGAACTGACCGGACTTCGTGACCCGGCCGGCGGTGTGGGCCTGATCGAGGGGGGCGGCCTGGGCCGCGGGAGCGCCGAGCAGTGCGGCGACGAGGACGACCAGAGCAGGCCTGGTAACCAATTTCCGCGACATGGGTCGAAAAGTGGCACGGCGCCCGACAGCCGTCAAGACGCTTCACCGGAAAATGGACGCGCTTCGACAAAACGGCGTCGAAGTCGATTCGATGGGATTGCCCGCATCGACGATCTCACTTTAGCCTCGCATGCGGCGATTTGAGCCGGACATCGGCGCGTTCGAGCCTCAGCATACGCTGCACCGATACTCGGGAAAGCGCTTTCCCGCTTGAACCGCAACGAGTATGCTGAAAGGAAGATCGTTTTCTGTTGCGTCTACATCAGACAACCCCTGCCGTCTGGAGACAATCGTGCGGAAACGTGTTCTGACCCTCGTAGCACTCGCCGTCCTGCCGTTCCTCGCCGCCAGTCCCGCTTCGGCGGACCGGCCCGACTGCGCTCCCGCCGCCACCGCGGCGTCCACCAGCGCCGCGAGCGTGAAGGTCTGGCTCGCCGGCGACTCGACGATGGCCAACCCGCGGTCGAGCTGCCCGGTCGGCTGGGGCAGCCAGTTCGACCCGCTGTTCAACGACAACGTGGTCGTGCAGAACGACGCGGTGGCCGGCCGGAGCATCCAGACGTGGCTGTACGAGTCCAACGTGCAGAACACGATGGACTCCGCCGGTGAGTGCGTGGTGAGCCCCAGGACGTTCCACCAGCGCTGGCTGAACATGCTGGACGCCACCAACGGCATGAAGGCCGGCGACTACCTGATGATCCAGTTCGGGATCAACGACGGCGACCGCAACTGCCCCAGGCACGTGGGCAGCGCCCGGTACAAGGAACTCCTCACGATGATGGCCAAGGCGGCCAAGGACCGCGGCGCCACCCCGATCTTCCTCACCCCCGTCTCCGCCATCAGGTGCAGCGGCAGCACGGCCGTCGCCACCCGCGGCTTCCTCACCGAGACGTTCGACGCGGGCAGGGCGAGCGGAGTCGCCGTCATCGACCTGCACAAGCTCAGCTACGGGCTCTACAACACGCTCAAGCTGTGCCCCAACGACGGTGACTACACCAAGGGCCCGGTCGGCGCGTTCTTCTGCAACGACCACACGCACTTCGAGGCGGCCGGTGCCAGGCAGATCGCCGGTGTCGTGGCGAAGGCGTTGCGCGACCAACGGATTCCCCTTTCCACCTACCTCAAGTGAACTGTCACGGTGTTGCCGATACCCGGAACCGCCTCCGCGCCCGGCAGCCCGACCTGCCAGGACGACGGCGGCGATTCGGCCTCGACGCAGATCCGGTTGCCGGTTCGACGCGTGTGGAACGTGGAACCCGCGACCTCAGTGGTGATCGAGGCGCCGTCGTCGAGCTGGTGGATCAGCAACGTGACGCCGTCGGCGTAGTCGTAGTCCGGGCGGTCGTCGACGGCGCCCAGCGGGAGAACCGTGTTCGGCCGCACCAGCAACGGCACGGTGAGGAAATCGCACGACATCGTTGTCCACCGGCCGCCCGGCACCTCGGCGCCGGTGAAGAAGTCGGTCCAGGTCCCTTCCGGCACGTAGAACGACACCTCGCCGTTGTCGGCGAAAACCGGTGCCACGAGCAGGCTGTCGCCGAGCATGTACTGGCGTTCGAGGTGCGTGCACGCCGGGTCGTGCGGGAACTCCAGCGCCATCGCCCGCATCATCGGCGTTCCCCCGGTGGCCGCTTGCCGTGCCGCGTGGTGCAGGTAGGGCATCAACCTGGCCTTCAACTTCGCGAACACCCGCAGCACGTCGACGGCCTCCTCGTCGAACAGCCACGGCACCCGGTAGGACCTGCTGCCGTGCAGGCGGCTGTGCGACGACAGCAGGCCGAACGCGATCCACCGCTTGAACAACGCCGGATCAGGCGTGCCCTCGAAGCCGCCGATGTCGTGGCTCCAGAACCCGAAACCGGACAGTCCCAGGGAAAGGCCGCCGCGCAGGCTCTCCGCCATGGCCTCGTAGGTCGACTCGCAGTCGCCGCCCCAGTGCACCGGGAACTGCTGCGACCCCACGGTTGCCGCGCGAGCGAACACCACCGCCTCGCCGTCACCACGTCGTTTCCGCAGCACGTCGAAGACGGTCTTGTTGTAGAGGTAAGCGTAGTAGTTGTGCATCCGCTCTGGATCGGAACCGTCGAAGTACACGACGTCGGTCGGGATGCGCTCGCCGAAGTCGGTCTTGAAGCAGTCCACACCCTGGTCGAGCAGAGCGTCCAGTTTGGACGCGTACCACTCGCGGGCCGCCGGGTTGGTGAAGTCGACCAGCGCCATGCCCGGCTGCCAGAGGTCCCACTGCCACACGTCACCGTTCGGTCGGCACAGCAGATAGCCGCCCTCGACGCCTTCTTCGAACAACGGAGACCGTTGGCCCACATACGGATTGATCCAGACCGAGATCCGCAGGTCCCGCGCCTTCAGCCGGTCGAGCATGCCGACCGGGTCGGGGAACGTGCGCGGGTCCCACTCGAAGTCGCACCAGTTGTACTCGCGCATCCAGAAGCAGTCGAAGTGGAACACGCTCAACGGCAGATCGCGCTCGATCATGCCGTCGATGAAGCCCGACACCGTCTGCTCGTCGTAGGACGTCGTGAAGGACGTGGACAGCCACAGGCCGAACGACCACGCCGGCGGCATCGCCGGTCTGCCGGTCAGCGCCGTGTACTTCCGCAGGATCTCCTTGGGGCTGGGCCCGTAGACCACGAAGTACTCGAGCGACTGCCCTTCGACGCTGAACTGGACGCAGGACACCTTTTCCGAGGCAACCTCGAACGACACGTGGCCCGGATGGTTGACGAATACGCCGTAACCCGCATTCGTCAGGTAGAACGGCACGTTCTTGTACGCCTGCTCGCTGCTCGTGCCGCCGTCGGCGTTCCAGATGTCCACCGTCTGGCCGTTGCGCACCAACGGTCCGAAGCGCTCGCCGAGCCCGTACACCACGTCGCCGACGCCGAGCGTGAGCTGGTCGCGGACGTAATGCTTGCCGTCCAGCGTCATGAAACCCATGCCCTTGGCGGAGCTAGACGTCAGCACGTCGCCGCCGACGGCGAATTCGACCTTCCAGTCGCGGTTCACCTTCACCTGCAGGTCGCCGGACGTGAGGGAATCGTCCGCGAGGCGCACGTGCGGTTCCGAGCCGGTCAGCGGGAACTCCGGTTGCCTGCGCTGCTCGCCCTCGAAGTGCGTGAGCCGCACCCTGATCACGTCGGGCATCGGCGAGGAGAACCGGACGGTCGCCACCGGGCCCTGCAACAGGTCGCCGCGATGGCGGATCGGTCGGGTCGGAGCGTGGACCACCAGCTCCCCCGCTGTCTGGGTGATGTCGTAGACCTCGACCGGATGAGCCGCCTTCACGCCGTCGCGCAGGAGCCAGTACCCGTTCGTGAATTTCATTCGACCGCTTTCACCGTTCGAATTCGAATCGAATCGCTTCGATTGCTTTTCCTGTGAGGAACGCTAGCGACAACGTGCCGGGTTGACGAGGGAGATTTCCGATGTTCTCGACCAGGCTGAAGGCGGGCACGGTCGTCGCCGCGACGATCCTCGGTGGTCTGGCACCGGCACACGCCGAGCCGCGCATCCTGGCCTGCGGCGACCGCACCTCGTACCCGCGGGCGATGGCCACCTGCGCCGCCAGATGGGCAGACCCGCCGAACCCGTAGATCCCCAACCCCGCTCGTTCTGCTGCGGACGCTGGTGTTGCCGCGGTTGTCGACGCGCACGCCCAGGCCGCCGGACAACCGCATGTCGATCTGGCCGAGGATGAGGTTGTCGACGTTGCGCAGGTGCGCGAAAGCCCCTGTGGCACCAACACGACGTTCCGCAACGTCAAGCTGAACAACAGCACGTCGAACGTGTGCCCGTGACGCTCAGCGGACGAAGACCGGTGGCTCGTCGGCCGCCAGGTCCTCCGGCAGCCGCAGCGCCTGCTGCCGCGGCACGAGCTCGGACTGCAGCACGATCGCCGCGGCACCGATCGCCGAGGCCGACGCGGCGGACGGCGACAGCCGCACGGAGACCGGATGGGCGATGACCGCGCCCTCCAGCTCCGCGCGCAGCACCGGCAGGTACACCGAGCCCGCGACGGCGAAGCTCGGGCCGGTCAGCACGAGGACCTCGAGGTCGAGCACGTTGGCCAACGAACGGGCCGCCACGGCGACGTACCGCGCGGACCGCTCCAGCAACGCGAGTGCCCGCGCGTTGCCCCGCCTCGCCGCCCGGCTGATGGCCGCGAAGTCCGCCGCGACCGGTGCGGCGGCACGGGTCCGGCCGCCGACGAGACCGGCCGCGCGGGACAGCGCCCGGTCGGCCCGCGCCCGCGCCACCACCGCGCCGGGACCGGCCAGCACCTCCAGGCATCCCCTTGCCCCGCAAGGGCATTGCGGCCCGTCGAGGTCGAGGCACGTGTGGCCGATCTCGCCGGCGTGGCCGCTCGGACCCCGATGCGTCGTGCCGCCGAGCACCACCCCCGCGCCGAGACCGGTTCCCATATACAGCGCGGCGAACGTCGACGTGGCGCCGACGCCACCGGACCAGTGCTCGCCGATCGCCGCCGCCGTCGCGTCGTTGTCCAGCACGACCGGCAGGCCCGTCGCACGCTCCAAGGCCGCACCGAACTCGGCGAGTGCCGGGGGACGTGCCGCGACCAGACCGAGGCCCAGGATTCGATCGCGTTCGACACCGACGCTGTCGATCAGCGCGTCCACCTCGCCGGCCATTCTGCCGACCACGGCGGCGGGCTCGTCCGGCCCGGAGCCGGCGCGCGAGATGCGGGCCACGACCGCGCCGCCGAGGTTGGTCAGCACGTAGGTGATCCGCGCGTCGTCCAGGTGCACTCCGACGGCGTAGCGCGCGAAGTGGTTGAGCTGCAACATGACCCGACGCTTGCCGCCGGTCGACTCGGCGTGCCCGGTCTCGGCGACCAGGCCCTCGTCGATCAGGCCGCGCACGACCGTGGAGATCGTCCCGCCGGTCAGGCCGGTGGCGTTGACCAGGCCGACCCGGCTGATCATGCCCGCCGCACGGATCAGGTCCAGCACGGCCGCCCTCGTGCTGGCATGGGTCACCCGCGCCGGTCCGCTCACCGCAATCCTCCGTCGAACGACGAACTTTTCTCATCGACAAGTCGTGCTCAGTAAACCATTCGGCGGCGTTGACTTTCTTTGTTTAGTAACTGAAGAATCCTCGCCGCGAACCACCCAGCGGCGGGGAGGATCAACGATGCTCAGGCAGATTTGCGCACTCGGTCTGGCGGTGGTCGTCGCGGCCACCGCGGCGTGCTCGGGGTCCGGCGGCAGCGGCAAGGCCAGGGAGACGCTGGTCGTCTACACCGGGCAGGCAGGCGACTTCCAGCTCAACTTCAACCCCTACGCCCCCACGCAGATCGAGGGGCCGGGCACGATCTACGAGCCGTTGTTCTTCTTCAACATCGCGAAGGACACCCCGCCGAAGCCCATGCTCGGCACCGAGTTCAAGTGGAACGCGGACGGCACCGAGCTGTCGGTCACCCTGCGGGACAACGTCACGTGGTCCGACGGCGAGAAGTTCACCGCGAAGGACGTGAAGTTCACGCTGGACATGGTCTCCAAGACCCCGGCCGTCAACAAGACCGGCTTCAAGGGCGAGACCACCGTCGTCGACGACACCCACGTGGTGGTCAAGTTCCCCGAACCGTCCTACATGGACGGACCGCAGGTGCTGGGCCAGCTCTGGATCATGCCCGAGCACATCTGGAAGAACTACGCCACCCCGGCGACCGAGGTGAACCCCAACCCGGTCGGCACCGGCCCGTTCCAGCTCGGCGACTTCAAGGCGCAGTCGTTCACGCTCAAGGCGAACCCGAAGTACTGGGGCGGCGAGCCCGCGGTCAAGCAGGTCCGCTACCTGTCGCTGTCCGGCAACCAGGCCGGGGTCGACGCGCTGAAGGCCGGGTCCGTCGACTGGCAGACCGGCCCGATCCCGGACATCAAGGACATCGAGAAGAACTATCCCGGGTACAAGGCGATCACGTTGCCGCTCAACCAGGTCGCGCTGTTCACGTGCTCCAACGCGCAGCTCGGCTGCCAGGGCGCGCAGACCGATCCCGCCGTGCGCAGGGCGATCTACTACGGCATGAACCGCACGCAGATCAACTCGCTGGCGTTCCAGAACGTCAACAGCGAGATGTCGCCCGGTTTCACGTTGCAGCCGCGCGACGCCCAGCTGCTGTCGAGCAAGCTCACCGACCGCATGGCGCCGATGAACCCGGACACCGCCAAGGCCGATCAGATCCTCACCGCGGCCGGGTACGCCAAGGGCCAGGACGGCCTCTACGCCAAGGACGGCAAGCCGTTGACGCTCACGGTGAAGGTGGTCGCCGGCTGGACCGACTACATCACCGCGCTGGAGACGCTGAGCCAGCAGCTGCTGGCCATCGGCATCAAGATCACGCCGCAGCAGCTGTCGTGGAACGAGTGGGCCGACGCGCGCGGCCGCGGCCAGTTCGAGCTGCTGATCGACTCGGTGGAACAGGGCCCCGCGCCCGACCCGTACTACACCTACAGCTACTTCTTCTCGACCGCGACGACGGCGCCGGTCGGCCAGGCGGCCAACCCGAACTTCTCCCGCTTCAGCAACCCGGTCGTGGACGACGCGCTGGTGGAGCTGAAGAAGACCGACCGGGGCAACCCCGCGCGGCAGCCGCACTACGACGCCATCCAGGTCGAGCTGGAGAAGTACATGCCGTACATCCCCGTGATGACCGGCGGCATCCCGACCGAGTTCAACGCCAAGGCGTTCACCGGCTGGCCGAGCAAGGACGACCTGTACGCGTTCCCCGCGGTGTGGAAGCGGCCGGACGCCTCGCAGGTGTACCTGAAGCTCAAGCCCGCCGGTAACTGACCATGGGCTACTACCTGCGCAAGCTCGCGTTCTACCTCACGGCGCTGTGGGCGGCGGTGACGCTGAACTTCGTCATCCCGCGGATGCTGCCGGGCAACCCGGTGGACATCCTGATGGCCAAGCTCCAGCAGCGCGGCGGATCCGTCGATCCCGCCGCGCGCACGGCCTACGAGACGTTGCTCGGCAGGGGTGGGCGCGAGTCGTTCGCCGAGGAGTACTTGGCCTACCTGGGCAACCTGCTGCGCGGTGACCTCGGGGTGTCGGTCAGCGCGTTCCCGGCGAAGGTGTCGGACGTGATCGGCGACGCGCTGCCGTGGACCGTGGTCCTGGTGGGGCTCGCGACGTTGATCTCGTTCCTGCTCGGGGTCGGGCTCGGCGCGGTCGTCGGGTGGAAGCGCGGCACCTGGCTCGACTCGCTGGTGCCCGCGACGACCGTGCTGTCGGCCGTGCCGTACTTCTGGCTGGCGCTGATCCTGGTCGCGCTGCTCTCGTCGCAGCTGGGCTGGTTTCCGCTCAACGGCGGCTACGACGTGGTGCTGGATCCCGGCTGGAGCCCCGAGTTCATCGGCTCGGCGATCTACCACGGCACGTTGCCCGCGCTGACGATCGTCATCTCGTCGATCGGCGGGTGGTTGCTGGGCATGCGCAACATGATGGTGTCGGCCATGTCGGAGGACTACGTGCTGACCGCGCGGGCCAAGGGCCTCACCGACAGCCGGATCATGGTCCGGTACGCGGCCCGCAACGCGGTCCTGCCGTCCGTCGCCGGGTTCGCCATCTCGCTCGGGTTCGTGGTGTCCGGGTCGATCGTCACCGAGCAGGTGTTCTCCTACCCCGGCATCGGCTCGAAGCTGCTGCAGGCCGTGCAGAACAACGACTACGCGCTCATGCAGGGGATCTTCCTGGTGATCACCATCGCGGTGCTCGGCGCCAACCTGGTCGTCGACCTGCTGTACGGGCTGATCGACGCCCGCACGAGGGACAGGAGCACCGTGTCATGACCTGGTCACCGAAACTGGCCACCGGTCTCGGGCTGGCGGCCGCGATCGTCCTCTTCGGACTGATCGGCCCCATGCTCACCGGCGACCCGGCCACGATCAGGGACATCGGCCTCACGCCACCGGGCGCTGAGCACGTTCTCGGCACGACGCTGACCGGCCAGGACGTCCTCGCCCAGCTCGCCGGCGCCACCCGCGGCTCGCTGTGGGTCGGCGTGCTCGTCGGTGTCATGGCGACCGTGCTGTCCGGGATCTTCGGCATCGTCGGCGCCTACGCGGGCGGTGTGGTCGACGAGGTCTTCTCGTTGTTCTCCAACGTGATGCTGGTGATCCCCGGTCTGCCGCTGGTCATCGTGGTGGCCGGGTTCGTCCCTGCCGACCGGCGCGGCACGTGGACGATCGCGCTGGTGCTCGCCATCACCGGGTGGGCGGCGGCTGCGCGCGTGCTGCGGGCGCAGACGTTGTCGTTGCGCACCAGGGACTACGTGGCCGCGGCGCGGGTGTCGGGTGAGAAGACGTGGCGGGTGATCTGCGTGGAGATCCTGCCGAACCTGCTGCCGATCCTCGCCTCCCAGTTCGTGTTCGCCGTGGTGCTCGCGATCCTCAGCGAGGCGGGGCTGTCGTTCCTCGGGCTCGGCGCCGCCAACGCGTCGACGCTTGGCACGATGCTCTACTACGCCCAGAACGGCTTCGCGCTGCAACGGGAGGCGTGGTGGTGGTTCGTGCCGCCAGGGCTCGTCATCGCGTTGCTCGGCGGTGCGCTGGCGCTCATCAACTTCAGCATCGACGAGATCATCAACCCGAGGTTGCGCGACCGGGCGCGGCGCAAGCGGGACGTGGTGGCAGTCGAGGCCGAGGTCGTCCCCGTCGACCCGGACGCCGTTCTCACGGTCAGGAACCTCAACGTCGTGTACCAGGCCGAGACGCCGGTGCACGCCGTCAAGGACGTGTCGCTGACCCTGCGCCGGGGCGAGATCCTCGGCCTGGCAGGCGAGTCCGGCTGCGGCAAGACCACGCTGGCCTACGCGATCAACCGCCTGCACCGGCCACCGGCCGAGGTCACGTCCGGATCCGTGACGTTCGAGGACTTCGACGTCCTGGCGCTGGAACCGGACGAGCTCAGGGAGTTCCGCTGGGTCCGGCTCTCGATGGTGTTCCAGGGCGCCATGAACTCGCTGAACCCGGTCACCCCGATCCGCGCGCAGCTGCACGACGTGCTGCGCACCCACCGGCCGGGGATGTCGACGCCCGACCGTGAGGTCAGGTGCGCCGAGGTGCTGCGGCTCGTCGGCGTCGACCCCGCTCGGCTCGGCGCGTACCCGCACGAGCTGTCCGGCGGCATGCGGCAACGGGTCATGATCGCCATGGCGCTGCTGCTCGACCCGCAGGTGATGATCATGGACGAGCCCACCACCGCGCTCGACGTCCTGGTGCAGCGCGAGATCCTGAACGAGATCAAGCGGCTGCGCGACGAGCTGCGGTTCGCGGTCGTCTTCATCACCCACGACCTGCCGCTGCTGCTGGAGCTGAGCGACCGGATCGCGGTGATGCGCGACGGCGAGGTCGTCGAGTACGCGACCGCGGAGGACATGTACCTGCGGCCGCGACATCCGTACACGCGTCAGCTGCTGGCCTCGTTCCCCAGCCTGACCGGCGAGGCAGGAGCGCTGATCACGTGACCACGCTGGAGGTTCGCGGCCTCACCAAGACCTTCCACAAGATCACCGCGGTCGACGACGTCTCGTTCACGCTCGCGCCCGGACGGACCGTCGCGCTGGTCGGCGAGTCGGGGTCGGGCAAGTCGACGATCGCGAGGATGATCGCCCGCCTGGTCCGCCCCACGTCGGGCGAGATCGTCCTGACCGGTCCTGACGGCGAACCGGTGCCGCGGCGGGGCTACCGCGACCACGTACAGATGATCTTCCAGGACCCGTTCGCGTCGCTCAACCCGTTCCACACGGTCGAACACCACCTCGCCAGGCCGTTGCGGCTGCACGGGCGGTCCCGTTCGGACGTGCCGCGACTGCTGGAGAAGGTGAGCCTGACAGCGGACTTCGCCCGCAGACGGCCGCACGAGCTGTCCGGCGGGCAACGGCAACGGGTCGCGATCGCCCGCGCGCTCGCACCGGGCGCCAAGGTGATCATCGCGGACGAGCCGGTGTCCATGCTGGACGTCTCGATCCGGCTGGGAGTGCTGAAACTCCTCGCCCGGCTGCAGCGCGAGGAGAACCTCGCCGTCCTCTACATCACGCACGACCTGGCCACGGCACGGCACTTCTCGGACGAGGTCCTGGTGATGCACCGGGGCCGGATCGTCGAACGCGGGTCGAGCGACGACGTGCTCGTGCGCCCGCAGGATCCCTACACCCGCCGGCTCGCCGCCGCCGCGCCCGACCCAGAAGCCCGCTTCCGCCAGGGAGGACAGTCTTGATCCGGCAGTACCTGCACGACGGCTGGCAGCTGACCGCGACGACGACCGAGGTGCCGGACAACCTCCTGGGCAGGACCGTGCCCGCGACGGTGCCCGGCAGCACCCATCTCGACCTGCTCGCGTCCGGGCTGATCACCGACCCGTTCCTCGACCAGGCCGAGGCCGAGCTGACCTGGATGCACCGCGCGGACTGGCGGTACGGCACCACGTTCCCGGCTCCCGCGGTCGCGTCCGGCCAGCGGGTGGATCTCGTGTTCGACGGCCTGGACACGATCGCCGCCGTCGAGCTCAACGGCCACCTGCTCGGCCACACCGCGAACATGCACCGGAGCTACCGGTTCGACGTCCGGCAGTTCCTCGTCGACGGCGGCAACGATCTCACCGTGTCGTTCTCGTCCGCCCTCGCGTACGCCGAGAAGACCGAGGCCGCGCTCGGCAGCCGTGCGCACGTGAACACCCACCCGTTCAACATGATCCGCAAGATGGCGTGCAGCTTCGGCTGGGACTGGGGGCCGGACCTGCAGACCGCGGGCATCTGGCGGCCGGTCCGGATGGAGCGCTGGCACACCGCGAGGCTCGCCCAGGTCCGCCCGGTCGTGACGGTGTCCCCGGACGGCACGGGGCACGTCGAGGTGCACGTCGACGTCGAGTGGGCCGAAGGCGAGAACCTGACATTGCGGATCTCCGTCGGGTCGTGCGAGCACACAGTCGCCGTTCCCGCGGGCCAGGAGACCGTCGTCGCGCGTCTCGACGTGCCAGAGGTGGAGCTGTGGTGGCCTGCGGGGTACGGCGCGCAACCGCTGTACGACCTGGAAGTCGAGCTCCGCTCGCCATCGGCCACTGTGGACGGTGTGACCAGGCGGATCGGGTTCCGCACGGTCACCGTCGACACGACACCCGACGAGATCGGCACGCCGTTCACGGTCGTGGTCAACGACGAACCCGTCTTCGTCAAGGGCACCAACTGGATCCCCGACGACCACTTCCTCACCCGGATCACCCGCGACCGGCTGGCACGGCGGGTGGACCAGGCCGTCGAGGCGCACGTCAACCTGCTGCGCGTGTGGGGCGGCGGGATCTACGAGTCCGACGACTTCTACGACGTGTGCGACGAACGCGGAGTGCTGGTGTGGCAGGACTTCCCGTTCGCGTGTGCCGCCTATCCGGAGGAAGAACCGCTGCGGACCGAGGTGGAGGCCGAGGCGCGGGAGAACGTCGCCCGGCTGATGTCGCACGCCTCGCTGGCGTTGTGGAACGGCAGCAACGAGAACCTGTGGGGTTACGCCGACTGGGGCTGGCCGTGGCAGCTCGACGGCAGGACCTGGGGCCTCGGCTACTACACCGAGCTGCTGCCGAGGATCGTGGCCGAGCTCGACCCGACCCGGTTCTACTGCCCCAGCAGCCCGTACAGCCCGGTGGAAGGCCTGCACCCCAACGACGAAGACCACGGCACGCGGCACGACTGGCAGGTCTGGAACGAAATCGACTACACGCACTACCGCGACCACGTGCCGCGGTTCTGCTCGGAGTTCGGGTTCCAGGGGCCGCCGACGTGGGCCACGCTGACCCGGTGGATCCACGACCACCCGCTGACACCGACGTCACCGAGCTTCCTCACGCACCAGAAAGCCGAGGACGGCAACGGAAAACTCGACCGCGGCCTCGCGGCGCACCTGCCGGTGCCGCAGGGGTTCCCGGACTGGCACTGGGCGACGCAGCTCAACCAGGCCCGCGCGGTGAGCTTCGGCATCGAGCACTACCGCTCGTGGTGGCCGCGCACGGCGGGCGCCGTCGTCTGGCAGCTCAACGACTGCTGGCCCGTCACGTCGTGGGCGGCGATCGACAGCGAGGAACGCCGCAAGCCACTGTGGTACGGGCTGCGGCACGCGTTCGCGCCGCGGATCCTGACCTTCCAGCCGCGCGACGGCCGCCTCGTGCTGATCGCCGTGAACGACCA
The DNA here is from genome assembly GCF_016907955.1 of Lentzea nigeriaca. GTDB lineage: Bacteria > Actinomycetota > Actinomycetes > Mycobacteriales > Pseudonocardiaceae > Lentzea > Lentzea nigeriaca. Next base: position 147,433 of record NZ_JAFBCX010000013.1, read on the forward strand.
CGACGAGCCGTGGGACGCGCACATCACCCTGGACCGGCAGACGTTCCGCGGCGTCACGCTGCACCTGACTAGACTGCGCCGGACGGTGCCGCCCCGGTCGGCCGTCGCGCTCGACCTGGACGAACCGCTGCTGCAGCCAGTGCACGACGACGCGGAGGTGATGGTGGCGACCACCGCGGACGCGCGCACGATCCACGTGTTCCGGCCGGACACGGAGCTCGCGTACCACCCGGCTCCCCTGGTGGCCCAGGCGGAAGCAGTGCCCGGCGGCTATGAGGTCGAGGTGTCCGCCAAGGCGTTCGCGCAGGACGTGGCGATCCTGGCCGACCGGATCGCGCCCGACGCCGTCGTGGACGACATGCTCGTGCCGATGCTCGCCGGAGAGGTCCGCGTGTTCGGCATCCGCACGGACGCCGTCGTCGATCCCGCGGCCTTCACGGATCCGCTGGTTCTGCGCTGTGCCAACGACCTCGGCGTGGTGCCGTAGTGGAGGTCTCGCCGACCGGCGCGGTCGGGCTCGTGCTGGCCAGGCCCGCGCGGCTGCTGGGCGTCGAGCCGTTCTTCATGGAGTTCATCGCGGGCATCGAGGAACGGCTGGCCGAACGCGACCTCTCCGTGCTGCTGCACGTCGTGTCGGATCACGAAGCCGAGATCGCCGCGTACCGGCGGTGGGCGGCCCGCGGTCTCGTCGACGCGACGGTGGTCGTGAATCCCGTCGTGGACGACCCGCGTCCAGCCGTGCTGCGCGAACTGGGACTGCCGGCCGTCGTGGTCGGCGATGACCCGGACCTGCCCGCGGTGCGGACCGACCACGCCGGACCGGTCGCCGAGGCCCTCGGCCACCTGCTCGAGCTGGGTCACCGGCGGATCGCCAGGGTCACCGGGCCCTCGGCGTTGCAGCACACACGGGCGCGCACGGCGGCGTTGCTCTCCGGTTGCGCACAGGCCGGTGTCGAGCCGGTGATCGTCGAGGGCGACTACTCGGAGGAGGCGGGAGCCAAGCTCACCACGGCGTTGCTGAGTCTGCCCGAACCACCGACCGCGATCCTCTACGACAACGACGTGATGGCCGTGGCGGGCCTGGCCGCGGCCGCGTCGCTGGGTGTCGCGGTGCCCGCGCAGCTCAGCCTGGTGGCGTGGGACGACTCGACGTTGTGCCGCCTCGCCTCCCCGGCGCTGACGACGATGAGCGTCGACGTGCACCAGTTCGGCGTGGCGGTGGCGGAGTCGGTGCTCGAACGCATCGACGGCGTGCCCGTCACGCCGCGCTGGTCCCCCACCGCGCACTACGTCCCGCGCGGCACCACTGCACCGTCCCCTTAGGACGGTTTGCGGGCCAGCAACGTGAACGTGTTCGGCAACCGGCCCCGCCACGCCGCCGCGTCGAGATCACCCCAGCGCCAGAACGGTTCCGGGTGCTCGGCCAGGTGCCGCAGCTCCAGCCCTGCGCCGAGCACCGCCGTGACGATCTCGGCCAGCGTCGCCTGCCACTCCACCGCACCGTTGGCGGGGAACGTGTCGTTGACGTGCGACCGCTCGAAGTACCCGCGATCCGGCCGGATCCGCGGTTCGTCGGTGTCCCACGTCCACAGCGGCACCATCGGGTGCGCCTCGTGGACGAACAGGTGTCCGCCCGGCTTCAGCAGTCGGGCGACGTCCGCGGCCCAGGCGTCGAGGTCCGGCAGCCAGATCAGCGCACCCTTGCCGGTGTAGACCAGCTCGGTGCAGCCGTCCCGCAGCGGAGCACCCGGCAGCTCGGCGATCACGTACCGGCAGTTCACGCCCAGCTCGGTCGCCCTGCGTTGGGCCGCCGTGGCCGCCACCGAGCTGAAGTCGACCCCGACGACGGACCGGGCGCCTTCCGCGATCAACGCGATGTCGTCCAGGCCGTTCCCGCTCTGCAGGTGCACAACCGCAGGGTTCGAGGCCAGCAACGGCCGCAGCAGTGCGAGTTCGCACTCGACCAGCGACGAGGAGTTCCTGGCCTCGTCGAGCAGTTCCTGATGTTCGTCGACGTACTTCCGCGACGCCGTCTCCCACGCGATCCGGTTCCCCACGACGTTCACTATGCCGTGAAAGGATTTGCCCGTGGATGAGGGCGCCAACATCGTGATGGTCAACTCGGCGGGAGAAGTGCTGCTGTACCTGCGCGACGACAAGCCCACGATCAAGTTCCCGAACACCTGGTGCCTGCCCGGCGGCTACGTCGAGGAGGGTGAGCGGCCGGACGAGTGCATCCGGCGCGAGATCGAGGAGGAGATGGGCGTGGTGCTGGACGAGGTGCGCCATCTCGTCTCGGCGGCCCGCTCCTACGGCGTCGAGCACACGTTCTGGACCGAGATCGAGCTGGACCTCGACCACGTCGTCCTGACCGAGGGACAACGCCTGAAGTGGTTCACCAGGGCCGAGATCGAGGCGCACGAGCTCGGCTACGAGGACAACGCGATCCTCGCTGACTTCTTCACCGCGGGAACCCGCGCGCCGCGATCAGCAGAGCTTCGCTGACCGCCGCCTCCACCTCGGTGTCCGGATCGGCCTGGAACGCGTAGTGCTCCACGGCCGCCCGCAACGCGGCGTTGATCATCGCCGCGTGGACCGTGGCGGTCAGGTCGGGAGCGTGCAGTCCGCCGCGCCGGGCGAGGGCCTCGGCGAAGACCGGCTCTGCCTGCCGGTGCGCCTCCAGCCACACCGCGCGCAGGCCCGGCTCCGTCCTGGTCAGGCGGACGAGGTCCAACATCGATGCGCGGTCGATCGTGAGCCGGCCTGGTTGCCGCATCACCTCGATGAGCTCCGGGATGCCGTCCTCGTCGCGCCAGGAGCGCAGGCAGTCGGCGGCGAGCTCGATCGCGCCGGTCAGCAGCGGCATGACGCAGCTGTCCTTGGTCGGGAAGTACCGCCACAGCGTGCGCGCCGAGATGCCGGCCGCCGCCGCGATCTCCTCCGCCGACGTGGCGGCCACGCCCTTGGCGACGAACAGGCCCACCGCGGCGCGAGCCACGTCGAGACGGGTCTCGGCCTTGCGCCGCTCCGTGAGGGACGGACGTCCGATCGGCATGCCTCACGCTAACACTTTTTGACAGTCACTGCCTAGCTGGCGCACACTGCCAAAAAATAGTCGCAGATGGAGGCACCCATGAACAGCAGCGGGCTGGAAGGCAGCAGCGTCGTCGTCACCGGCGGCGGCTCGGGCATCGGCAGGGCGGCCGCCCTGCGCTTCGCCGGTGAGGGAGCGAACGTCGTGGTGGCCGACATCAACGCCGACGCCGCCAAGGCCGTCGTCGCCGAGATCGAGGCGGCGGGCGGGACCGCCGTGGCGGCGACAGGAGACCTCAGCGACCAGGCCGTGGCCGACGAGGTGGTCGCGACCGCGGTGACCACGTTCGGCGGCCTGGACGTCCTGGTGAACAACGCCGGGATCATGGACTCGATGTCCGCCGCGGCCGACGTGAGCGACGCCGAGTGGGAGCGGGTCATCCGGGTCAACCTCACCGCGCCGTTCCTGCTGACCCGCGCCGCGTTGCCGCACATGCTGGCCAAGGGCAAGGGCGCGATCGTGAACACCGCCTCGGAGGCGGGCCTGCGCGGCAGTGCCGCCGGCGCCGCCTACACCGCGTCGAAGCACGGCCTCGTCGGCCTCACCCGCTCGGTCGCGGTCATGTACCGCGACTCCGGCATCCGCGCCAACGCCATCGCGCCCGGCGGCACGAAGACCGGCATCACCGTGCAGGCGGACCCCACCGCACACGGCCCGCAAATCGTCGGCAGGTACATGGGGAACATCGGCCGCGCCGCCGAGGCGGACGAGCAGGCCGCTGCCATCGTGTTCCTCGCCTCCGACGCCGCCTCCAACATCAACGGTGTCGTGCTGCCCGTCGACAACGGCTGGGCCGCCGTCTAGACCAGCTCACGGTGCTGGGCAGGGTCAAGTCGGCGTAGACATGCGCGGGGCGCGTACTGATGGAGGCCTCGTCGTGCTGGTCCAGGCGTGGTAACCGAAGCCAACCCGAGCGGCACGTTCACGGCAAGGTCAACTCACCCGAGTTACAGACACAACTTCTGGCAAGGCGCCTGGTAGAGCGTCGCGGCTTGGTTGTGCTCCGTTTGAGTCGGGCAGAGGGCTGGGCGGTCTGGTGCTCGTTACCGAAAGCCCGGATGGTCGCGCTCTCACGAACGTCGCTGCCGAGATGGCGGTAGCGAAATGTTGACGTTTCTGATCACCCCAACTGCTGCCAATTGTGCAGTCGGCAGCCATGAGAGCGCGATCTTCATGATCGAAGCGCGGCTGCCTGCCGGCATCACTCTCACTGCCACATCCCAAGAGACAGCTGCGACACGTTACTGGCTCGTCGTGGGTGTTTTCCGTCGTCAGAGCGGCGGACGACACCCACGACTATCGTGCCGTGGGTGACCCGCAGCAAGACACCGGAAAGCACTCGGCAACGCATCCTCGACACCGCCGAGCGCATGTTCGCCGAGCACGGCGTCTTCTCCGTGTCCAACCGGCAGATCAGCGACGAGGCCGGTCTCGGCAACAACACGGCGGTCAGCTACCACTTCGGCAGCAAGGCCGAGCTGCTCCGCGCGATCTACCTGCGCCACAGCGAGCCGACGGAGCTGCTGCGCGACCAGGCGCTGGAGCGGCACGCCGGCAGCACCGACCTGCGCGACTGGCTGACCTGCTTCGTGCGGCCGTTCACCGACCACCTGGCGTCGCTCGGACCGAACAGCTGGTACGCCCGCTTCGTCGCCCAGCTCATGACGGAACCGAAGCTGCGCGAGCTCGGCCTCGTCCAGGTGGGTCAGACCTCGTCGCAGCGCACGGTCAGCGAGGGGCTGCACCGGTGCCTGCCCGATCTGACACCGGCCGTGCGCGCCGAACGCGACGAGATGGCCAGGGTGCTGATCGTGCACATGTGCGCCCGGCGGGAACAGGACCTGCCGGACGACAGCACCGAGGTCTGGAACTCGACCGCGACCGCGCTGATCGACGCTCTGGCGGGCTTGTACGAGGCTCCCGCCACACCACGGTGACTCGAATCGATCAGCTGACTCAGTCTGAGCCGATGAACGCGATCGCGGCCAAGAACTGCGCGACGTAAAGCCTTCGCGTCGCCGAACGCGGATTCCTGGCGTGGCCGTCAGTTCGCATCGCCGAGAACCTCGTTGATGCCATCACCCGCACCGCGGGAGACATTCCGACGGCCGCCGCGAGCGCGGCTCCCGGCAACGCGGCATGATCGATCTTCACAGCTTCTGTGCTCGCACACCAAAGCGGATCGGCACTCGCGTGCCGGTCCGCTTTGGATGGAAACGTCAGAGCGTCAAGCTCCAGCTGTCGATCGTGCCGACGTCCTCTGTCGCCGCATCACGCACCTGAAGCTTCCAGGTGCCGTTGCGGGCCTCCGACGACAGGTCGAGGGTGAAGGTCTGGTCGATGTCGTCCGCGCTGCCGCCCGAGCGGTTGGACAGCGAGTACGACGACCCGTCCGGCGCGATCAGGTCGACCACCAGGTCACCGCGGTAGGTGTGCTTGATGTGCACCTCCACCTTGCTGGAGGCCGACGCGTTGCCGGTGCAGCCCGAGAACGTGATCGACGACGACACCGTCGAGTTGTCCGGGATCGCCACGTCGGTGCCGTTCGTCTGCGTGCCACAGGTGGACGAGCCGACCGTCCACGTGAACGAGGCGCTGCCCGAACCACCGGCCGTCGCGGTCGCCGTCGCGGTCACGTTGTACGTGCCCGCAACGGTGGCCGTGCCGGAGATCAGGCCGGAGGAGCTGATCGACAGGCCGGTCGGCAGACCGGTCGCGGACCACGTGTACGGCGCGGTACCGCCGGACGCGGACAGCTGCAGGTTCGCCGTGCCGTTCAGGGCAGTGCTCTGCGCGCCGGGGTTGGTCACGGAAACACCGGGAACGCCACCGGAGTTGGTGCGCAGCAACAGGTTCGCCGAGCTCGTACCGGGGTTGCCGATCTTGTTCGGTGTGGCGGCCGCGATGATCGCGGCCTGCACTTCGGCCGGCGTCTTGGTCGGGTTGTCCGCCAGGTACAGCGCGGCCGCGCCCGCCACGTGCGGTGAGGCCATCGACGTGCCGCTCATCGTGGCGGTGCCGGTGTTGTTGTTGTAGGACGCGGAAACGATGTCCTGGCCGGGCGCGAACAGGTCGCTGCACGTGCCGTACGAGGAGAACGAGGCGCGGGCGTCGGTGCGGGTGCTCGCCATGACGTTGATCGTCTCGGTGACGCGCTGCGGCGAGTACTTGCACGAGTCGTCGTTGAAGTTGCCCGCCGCGACGACGTAGGTGACACCGCGCTGGATCGACGCGCGCACGGCATCGTCGAGCACGCGGCTCGGCTCGTTCGCGGTGCCGGTGTAGAGGCTCATGTTCGCGACCGCAGGCAGGACGGCGTTCGCGGTCACCCAGTCGACGCCCGCGGCCTCGGTGGACACGGAACCACCGCCCTGGCAGTCGAGCACGCGGACGGCCTTGAGCTTCACGTTCTTCGCGACACCAAAGGTCGCGCCGCCGACCGTGCCGGACACGTGCGTGCCGTGGCCCATGCAGTCCTTGCCGTTCTGGCCGTCGCTGAACGCGTCGAACCCGAACGTCGCCCGACCACCGAAGTCGGTGTGGTTGTAGTTGATGCCGGTGTCGATGACGTACGCGGTGACGTTGGAGGCGTCGGTGCTGTAGCTGTACTTGTTGTTCAGCGGCAGGTCGGTCTGGTCGACGCGGTCAATTCCCCACGACGGCGGGTTGAGCTGATCGGACAGGACCTGCACGGTCCGGTCCTGCTCGACGTAGAGCACGCCTGGGTCGGCGGCGAGGCGCTTGGCCTGCTTGGCCGACATGGTGGCGGAGAAGCCCTTGAAGGCGGCCCGGTAGGTGAACGCGATCTTGCCGCCGTAGCGCGCGGCCAGGCCGACGGCGCGGCCGCCGACCTCCGTGCGCGCCATGCCGTTGTCCTTCAGGACCACGATGTAGCTGTCCTGGACGGCGTTCGGCGCGCTCTCCGCGACGATGGGCCCTTCCGGCTGCGCGGCCGCGACCGGTTGGAACGCCAAAGCCGTGCCGACGGCGGCGATCGCCGCCACCCCGAGCGTGCGCAGGGTGCGTTGTCTCATCACTGCTCCTCATTCGCAGGGGAACCGCGTGCGAACGCGGGCCGGCCCTCGACAGCCCATGCAGATGCGTCACACGCGGTTGCGAAACAGCGGTAGTCCGTTAGCGGACGTGATGAATCTTTAGTTGAGACAACGGTGAGAACAAGCGACTTTAGAAGGGTTGTTCAGCCCGCGAGCGCGAAGAGGTCCTCTGGACGGCCAGACGACTTGAGCATCGCGAGCGACTGCTTCTCCAGCTGGCGGATCCGCTCGCGGGTCAGGCCGAGCTCCTCCGCGACCTCCTGGAGGGTGCGCTCGCGCCCGTCCTCCAGTCCGTACCGCAGCCGCATGATCCGGCTCTGCCGCTCGGGCAGAACGTCCAACAGCGACCGCACGCCCTGCTCGAACTGCTGGCGCTCCACGAGTTCCGGCGCGGACACGCCGTCGGTGTCCTGGATCAGGTCGGCCAGCACGGAGCCGCCGTCGTCGCCGATCGGCGTCTCCAGCGACACGCACGTGCGGGAGGCGTCGAGCAGATCCTGCACGCGCACCGCGGAAGTCTTGGCCTCGGCGGCGATCTCCTCGACGGTGGCCTCCCGGCCCAGCGCCGCGGACAGCTTCTGCCCGATCCGCTTGAGCTTGTTGACCTCCTCCACGACGTGCACCGGCAGACGGACCGTGCGCGTCTGGTCGGCCAGACCCCGTTCGATCGCCTGACGAATCCACCACATCGCGTAGGTGGAGAACTTGTAACCCTTGGCGTAATCGAACTTCTCGACCGCGCGGATCAGGCCGAGGTTGCCCTCCTGCACCACGTCCCCGAACGGCAGTCCGCGGAACGAGTGCTTCTTCGCGACCGACACGACCAGGCGCAGGTTCGCGCGGATCATGTGGTCCTTGGCGCGTTCGCCCTCGGCGGCGATGCGCCTGAGCGCACGGCGGTCGCGCGAGGTGTCGCCGGACTCCAGGAGGTGGGCGGCGTAGACCCCCGCCTCGATGCGCTTGGCCAGGTCGACCTCCTCGGACGCGGTCAGCAGCGGGGTGCGTCCGACGTCGCGCAGGTACTGGCCGACCGAGTCCGCGTCCTGCTGCCCGGACGCGCGGTTCTTCAGATCTGCGGGCATGACAAATCCCCCCGTTTCCGTTGGCAGGTGTGGCAGCCGAACTGGCTGCACGGTGTGTAACGGTTCAGAGGCCTTCTTCATTCCGCGGTTTCGGCTGTGACCTCAGCCTCACCAGCGTGATCGCGTGATGCTCGACCTGCCGCACCTCGATCCGCCAGCCGGACACCTCGACCACGTCACCGGGCTCCTCGGGGATCCGCCCGAGCAGCACCAGCACGAGACCCGCGATCGTCGCGTACGGGCCGGGTGGCGCGTCCCGCAGCTCGACGCCGACATCCACCAGGTCGTGGACGGGGAACGTACCGGGCAGCTCGATCGAGCCGTCCGGTCGCGTCCGCACCGCGACGACGTCCGGGTCGGTCTCGTCGTAGATCTCGCCGACGATCTCCTCGAGCAGGTCCTCCAGCGTCACGATGCCGTCGACCGCGCCGTGCTCGTCCACCACCAGCGCCATCTGCTCGTGCTCGGCTTTCATGCGCCGCAACGCGTCGGTGACCCGCACCGAGTCCGGCAGCACCATCGGCACCCGCACGACGTCGGCGAGCTTCACCTCGTCGTCGAGCAGGTCCCGCAGGTTCACCACGCCGGTCACGTCGTCCAGGTGACCGTCCTTGGTCACCGGAGCCCGTGAATGTCCGGACCGTGCCAGGATTTCCCGCGCGGCCGGGGTGGTCAAACCTTCCTCCAGCACGGTCACGAGCCGCCGCGGCACCAGCACCTCGCGCAGGCGCCGTTCGTGGATCTCCAGGGCGCCGGTCATGATCGTGCGCTGTTCCGGGTTCAGATGTTGTTGCACCTCAACGAGATCACGCAGCTCCTCCGGCGACATCTGTTGCTCTTCGACGTCCGGGTCGCCGCCGAAGATCCGCACCACGAGGTCGGTCGACCTGCTGAGCAACCACACCGCGGGCCGCGACACCGAGGAGAGCAGGTCCAGCGGGCGAGCGATGATCTTCGACCAGCGCACCGCGTACTGCATCGCGAGGCGCTTGGGCGCCAGTTCCCCGAACACCAGCGTGAAGAACGTGAGAACGATCGTGACGAGGGCGATCGCGACCCCGTCGGCGGCGCCGTCGAGGAACCCCAGCAGCGGAATGAGCGGCTGCGCGAGCGACACGGCCGCGGTTGCGGACGCCAGAAAGCCCGAGAGCGTGATGCCGATCTGGATGGTCGCGAAGTACCTGTTCGGATCACGTGCGAGGCGGACGAGCGTGCGGTGCCCGTCACGTTCCAGCGATCGCAGCTGGCCTTCGCGCAACGACACGAGAGCCATCTCGCTGCCCGCGAACGCCGCGTTGAGCAAGACCAGCACCGCGACCAGCGCGAGGTTGAAGCCGTAGCCGTCCACACGTTTGGGGTAGCACGCACGGTGGTATTTCGCGACCTGACGGCCATCTTGAGCAGCCAGGAGGGCCTGAACCGAACGAGGTGGGGATGGAGATGGATACTCCCGAGGTGCTGCGCGCCTCCGTGAGAACCGTGCACACCCTGCCGCAGGACCGGCCGAACCTCGTGGCCATGCGCACGTGGGTGTCGTCACTGCTGGGAGATGTTTCCGAGGACGTCCGGCTCGACGTCCTGCTGGTGTGCACGGAGCTGGCCAGCAACGCCTACGAACACGCTGATGGACCGCGGGTCCTGCGCGTTGAACGGCTCACGGACCTCATCCGGGTCGAGGTCGACGACGGCACCCCCGCCGAGCTTCCTCACCTCGGCGAGTCACGGCTGGGCGACTCGCGGGGCCGCGGGCTGATGCTGGTGGCCCAGCTCGCACGTTGCTGGGGCACGCGCGAGATGCCGCAAGGAAAAACCGTTTGGGCGGAGATCACCGCATAGGTCGTCTGTGCGTTTCGCACAGAGAAGTCATGACATCGCACGGATGGGTTCTGCCGCGGGGTTCTTCGACTCTTGATGCATGACAACGACACGAACCCCCAAGGCACCGGCCTTCTGGACGACCCCGCTGGTGCGCGCGTTCATCGATCGCTGGCCGATGGTGATCGCACTGGCCATCTCGTGGGACTTCTGGCTGACGCCGCTCGTGCCTCCCGTTTGGACGCTGGTGCTCTGCCAATCGGCGTACCTGTTGTGGGGCTGGCGGAAGCCACGGCTCCAGCTCGCGGTGCTCAGCGTGTACACGGCGCTGGCCGCCGCGGTGATCATGGTGACGCCGCACGCGCCCCACGTCGGCGTGCTGCTGATCGCGTTCGGCTGGGGCGCGCACGCCGTGTGGGATCTGGTGCACCACGTGCGCAACGCCGTCGTGCCGCGTTGGTGGTCGGAGTTCTGCGGTGTGTTCGACCTGGTCATCGCCGTCACGATCCTGCTGAAGTGGTTCTAGGCTGATGGCGATGAAAGATCTTCCGCACACCGCCCTGCGCGGAACCCTCCACGTGCTGTGGGTGGCGACGCTCGCCGTGCCGCTGATCGCGGTCCTGCGCGAGCCGTCGGCCACCCGCTGGCTCGGGGTCCTCGGCCTGCTGATCCTGGCCGTGGCGTACGCGGTGGCCCTGCGGGAGGCGAAGCTCTGGGTGCTCGTCGCCGCCACGCTGGTCTCGATTCCGCTGGTGGCGCCGGTCGGCCCCGACGAGATGTCGACGTGGGCGTGGATCGGCGGCGGTGCGGCGGGGTTCGCCCCGCTGCTGCTCTCCGGCGTGTGGCGGTGGATGGCCGCCATCGGCGCGGTCGTGCTGTCGGGCCTGGTCGGGTTCTTCGTGACCCGTGACCACACGACATACCAGATGATCGCGGCCGCGGTCGGGGCGACGATCATCGCGATGGCCGGGCTGCCGATGTGGTTCGCCGGGTTGCTCGCACAGGCGCGGGCCGGCCGGGAGGCGCAGGCGGAGCTCGCGGTCAGCGAGGAACGGCTGCGGTTCGCCCGTGACGTGCACGACCTGCTCGGGCACCGGCTGACGGTGATCGCGCTGAAGGCCGAGCTCGCCGGGCGTTTGGCCGAATCCGATCCCCAGCGCTCGGCCGCGGAGGCGTTCGAGGCCCAACGGCTCGCGTCCTCGGCGTTGGAAGAAGTGCGCGACGCGGTGCACGGGTACCGGTCGGTGAACTTCCCCGAACAGCTGGAAGCGGTGCGCGACGTCCTGACGGAAGCCGGCATCCGCTGCACCGTCACCGACGTCCCGGTGCACGGCGAGGGCGCCACGCAGCTCGCGCTGGCGTTGCGGGAGGCGTGCACCAACGTGCTGCGGCACAGTCACGCGACGTGGTGCATGATCGACGTCGCGGAGGAGGCCGGCGAGGTGCGGATGACCGTCACGAACGACGGCACCGAGAAGCCGTCCGGTGAGGGCAACGGGATCAGGGGCATGAACGAACGACTGGCTCCGGTCGGCGGCAAGGCGTCGACCGAGCTGTCCGGGGACGTGTTCACGTTGCAGGTCGTGGTGCCCGCGTGATCAGAGTGCTGCTGGCCGACGACGAGGAGCTGATCCGCGACGCGCTCGCGGCGCTCCTCGACCTGGAGCCGGACCTCGAGGTGGTGGCCCGCGCCGGTGACGGCAGGGCCGCTGTCGAGGCCGCGCGGGCCCACCGCCCGGACGTGGCCGTGCTCGACCTGCAGATGCCGGAGCTCGACGGCCTGGAGGTGACCGAGGAGCTGGCGCGGGTGCTGCCGTCGTGCGCCGTCGTGATCCTGACCGGCCGCGGCAGGCCGCCACACCTGCAGCAGGCCCTGCACGCGGGCGCGAAGGGGTTCCTGCCCAAGGGATCGCCCGGCGGCACGCTGGCCGACGTGATCCGCCGGGTGCACGGCGGCTCGCGCTGGGTCGACCCCGCACTGGCCGCCGACGCGCTGGCCGCTCCCCCGTGCCCGCTCACGCAACGCGAGCTGGAAGTGTTGCGGCTGACCGAGTTCGGCACTCCGGTCGCCGAGATCGCGTCCCGCACCTCGTTGTCCGCCGGGACCGTGCGCAACCACCTGTCCGCCGCCGTGACCAAGCTCGGGGTGGCGAACCGCGCGGAGGCGTTCCAGCTCGCGCATGAGCACGGGTGGTTGTAGGGACCGCGGAAAGTGGAACAGTTCGGCGCCGGTGCGCGGATCCGGTGTCAGGCTGGTTCCCGTGGGTGATCACGTCACGCTGCCGGCCGGCGCCGCGGGTGTCGAGTCGGCCTTCGCCGATCTCGTTGCCGGAGCGTGGGATCGGCTGTGCTCGCGGGTGTTCGTGCCGGCCTGGGACGCGCTCGCGGCACCGCTGCGGGCGAACTTCGCGGCATGCTCGCCCGGCCGGCCCGGGTTGCGCGGCGAGCTACCGCGCCACCTGTCGATCATCAGCCTCGGCGTCTTCTTGCGTTCACGCAGGCCCGTCATCGACGCACAGGTCAGTGCGCCACAGCGGAAGCTACGTTTTGAGACGCACCCGTACCGGGAATTGGTGTAGACCTTGCTAGTGAGGTGACCTCCTCACTACGGTCCGTGAGATCGCTCTCACAGACCTGCGGAGGACCGGGTGCGTGTAGTCGGAGTCGTCGTCCTGGCCGGTGCCCTGCTCACCGCCGGCCAGTCACATGCCTCTCCCCCACGGGCAGCGAACGCGCCTGCCGTCACGCTGATCACGGGCGACCAGGTGCTCACCGATCAGCGCGCGGTGAGACCCGCTCCCGGCCGCGAGCACATCCTGTTCACGACCTACACCGCCCAGGGCCACGAGTACGTCGTGCCGTCGGACGCCATGCCGTTGATCGCGGGCGGCCGCCTCGACGAGCGCCTCTTCGACGTCACCGAGCTCGCCACGTACGGCGGTGCTCTGCCCGTGATCGCCACCTATCCCGAGGGCACCCTCAGCACGCAGTCCGGCATCCAGCTGCGCAGCATCAACGGCGTGGCGTTCGACGCCGCCAAGACACCGCTCGCAGGCGGCCTGGCCACGAACGCCAAGAAGATCTGGCTCGACGCCAAGCGCCAGGCCAGCCTCGACCGCAGCGTCGCCCAGATCAACGCCCCCGCCGCCTACACCGCGGGCTTCACCGGCAAGGGCACCACCGTGGCCGTCCTCGACACCGGCGTCGACCAGACCCACCCTGACCTGAAGGACCGCGAGATCGGCGAGCGCAACTTCACGTCCTCCCCTGACGCGGGCGACCACTACGGCCACGGCACGCACGTGGCGTCGATCATCGCGGGCACCGGCGCGAAGAGCGGCGGCAAGTACCACGGCGTGGCACCGGACGCGCGCATCCTCGACGTGAAGGTGCTGGGGGACAACGGTTCCGGCCAGGACAGCGGGATCATCGCGGGCATGGAGTGGGCGGTCGAGCAGGGCGCCCAGATCGTCAACATGAGCCTCGGCGGCTACGACTCGCCCGAGATCGAACCGCTGGAAGAGGCCGTGAACCGCCTGTCCGCCGAGAAGGGCACGCTGTTCGTGATCGCCGCCGGCAACAGCGGCCCGAACGCGAGCACCGTCGGCTCACCGGGCTCCGCCGACGCGGCCCTCACCGTCGGCGCGGTCGACGACCGGAACCAGCTCGCGGAGTTCTCGAGCCGCGGCCCGACCAAGGCCGGCACGCTCAAGCCCGACCTCACCGCACCCGGCGTCGGCATCGTCGCCGCCCTGCACTCCGACGGCAGGATCGGCCGGCCCGTCGTCGACGGCTACACCTCGCTCGACGGCACCTCGATGGCCACGCCGCACGTCGCGGGCGCGGCGGCCCTGCTGCGTCAGCAGCACCCCGAGCTCACCGGCGCCGAGCTCAAGGCCCGGCTCACCGGCAGCACCACACCGACCGCGAAGCTGACGCCGTTCGAGCAGGGCTCCGGCCGCGTCGACGTCGCCAAGCTCATCAAGCAGAGCGTGACATCCACCCCGACCAGCCTCAGCTTCGGCTCGCACCGGTGGCCGCACACCGGCGAACCCGCGCTGTCCAAGGAGATCACCTACTCCAACGCGGGCACCGAGCCCGTGATCCTCGACCTCACGACCGAGACGACCGGCTCGCTCTTCAGCGTCTCCCCCGCCAAGCTCACCGTGCCCGCGGGCGGTTCCGCGAAGGCGACGATCACCGCCGACGTCGCCCGGCAGCCCGACGGCGGCGTGCTGGGCGGCGCGATCATCGCGAGCGGCGTGCGCACAGCCGTCGTCGTCGACCTGGAGACTGAGAGCTACGACGTCACGATCACCGCGACCCAGCGGTCCGGCGCGAAGTCGTCGCCCTCGTACGCGTTCCTGGTCAACGTCGACACCGGCGCCCGCGCCTGGCCGAACACCGAGACCGGCGTGGCCCGCCTGCCCAAGGGCCGCTACCTCCTCAACGGCGGCGTCATGACGTCGGACAGCCCCTACACCCACGACGCGATCAACTACCCGAACCTGACCGTCACCGGCGCCACGACGATCGACCTGGACGCACGGCAGGCCAGGCCGGTCCAGGTGACGCTCCCCGTCATCGCGCGACTCTCGTTGCTGCAGACCGGTTTCGAGCGGATCGTCAACGGAACCGCCTACACCATCGGCAACTTCTCGGTCGGCGGCGACATCTCCCACCTCGGCGTGGCGAGCCTCGGCCCGGACTCGGCCGAGGTCACCGGCAAGGTCGCGACGTTCTGGAACGCGGGCACCGACTTCTACGGCCTCGCCTGGTACCAGCGGGGACACGCCCCGAACGGCCTGACCAGGACCGTCGCTCGCAAGGATCTCGCCTCCGTCAAGGTCGACATGCCGCCGTTGAAGGCGGGCCAGAACGCCACGGTCGGCCACACCTCCGCTCCCGAAGGCCGCGCCGACTGGGGCTACGGCTCGCTCGACAACCTGGCCGCGGGTCAGCGCACCGAGTACTACGGCGGCGAGGGCGGCGACTGGTCGCGCAGATTCAACCTGTTCGACGAGAACGGCAACATCGGCGCACTGGTCACCCCGCTGCGGCACTACCGGCCAGGCCGGGAGTACCTGGAACCCTTCAACCGCGCGGTGTTCGGCCCCGCACTGCCCGAGACCCGCGTCGTCCCTCACACGTTCCGCACCGGCGACCTGATGCGCGTCACGATCCCGCTCTACGGCGACAACGCGGGCAACGAGGGCTACGGCCCCGTGACCTCCGCACGCACCACGGTGTACCGCGACGACACCAAGGCGTGCGAGACCGCCGAGGCGGGCTGGTGCCTGGCCGACGTCCAGCCGGGCGCCGCGAACTACCGCGTCGAGACGACCGCGACCCGCGCCACGCCGTTGAGCACCGAAGTGTCTGGCGTCTGGACGTTCCGCAGCGACACCACCGCGAAGCAGACCGCGCTGCCGCTGTCGGTCATCCGCTTCACCCCGCAGCTCGACGACGACGGCTTCGCTCAGGCAGGCCGGATGCTGGCGGTGCCGATCTCGACCCAGTCGCAGACCGGTTCGGTGCGCGTCACGTCCGTCCAGGTCTCCTACGACGGCGGCACGACGTGGCGCTCGACGCCCGTGACGAGCGGACGCGTGCTGCTGGCTCACCCGAGGGACGCGAAGTCGGTATCGTTGCGCGCCAAGGCGTCCGGCCACGGCCAGACCGTCGAGCAGACGATCATCAACGCGTACCTGTTGCGCTGACGGGGGTTCGGGTGCGGGAACTGACCGACGAGATGGTCGTCGACCGGTTCCCGCCTGCCCGCACCCCGGCCCCACCGGGCGATCTCCACATCCCCGGCCGTCACGTCGCCGAGGCCGCCCGGCATCCCGACGGCCGGCTCGCGGTCATCACCTGGTCGTCGCCGGAGATCGATCCCGGCCTGCTCTACCCGGCACTCCACGTGATCGAGAACGGCGAGATCACCGATCTCGGCCCGACCCCCGCCGACGCCGGTTCGCCCGTGTGGTGGGGCGACGAGATCGTCTACCTGGCCCTGACACCACCACATCTGCAGGGCGGCAAGGCTGTCTTCGACCAGCGCCACCGCAATCTCACCGCAGGTATGCCAGCGTGCCCGGTCGACCTCGTCCAGGACGACGGCAACGCGCCGATCATGGTCGTCGCCGCCGGGCTCGACACCGAGTTCCACCGTCTCGGCCGAGGACTCCTGGCCCGCGTCACGGGAGGTCACAGGCGACAGGTCAGCCTCGACGATGTCCCGTGGGGCCACCAGGAGCGTCTCCGCTACGAGGCCTCCGACGGTCTCGAACTCGACGCGCTCCTGGTGCTCCCGGTCGGCAAGACAAGAGACGACGGCCCATTCCCACTCATCACCCTCGTCCACGGCGGCCCGTACGACCGGTGGGCCGACGAGCGCCAGCTGCAGTGGGTCCCGTCGGCGCAGTGGTTCGCGCACCAGGGTTTCGCGAGCTTCCTGCCCAACCCCAGGGGCAGTCTGGGCAGGGGCCACGAGTTCGCGGCGGCGGTCGCCGGGCGCGTCGGCCAGGAGGAGTGGCACGACATCGAGACCGGGATCGACCTGCTGATCGCTCGGGGAGTCGCCGATCCCGAACGGCTCGGCATCGCGGGCTGGAGCCACGGCGGGTTCATGGCCGCGTGGGCGACGACCCGAACCGACAGGTTCAAGGCCGCGCTGGTCGGTGCGGGAATCTCCGACTGGCCGAAGCAGATCGCGAACGGCGAGTGGGGCGCGTTCGAGGCAGCCCTCGGCGACAGCCCCGAGCACAGCCCGATCACCTACGCCGACCGGATCCGCACACCGCTCCTCATCGTGCACGGCGCCGAAGACACCAACGTGCCGGTGGAACAAGCCGAACTCCTGCACCGCGCGGTGAAGCACTCCGAACTCGTCGTCTATCCCGGCGAAGGGCACTCGCTGCGGCAGCGGCAGCACAGGCTCGATCTGCTGAACCGAACCAGGAGGTTGTTCGCGAACCTCTGAGGCTGCGCAAGCCTTGCGCAACGACCGCAAGCCCGCAGCAAGCCCACGCAAGCGCGCCCCTCGAAACCGAATCGAATTTTGAGGGACGTTCGGGGGCAAATCTCCTCCTCTAGGCACCCTCGACCGCGTTCGACGACACGTCTTTCCTGTTCAGAGGGCTCTGTCGCAAATTTGCGCAATCACGTCGACATATTGCGGTAATCTGCTCGGCACTTCTACGGTGAAGCGCGCCACACCCCCTCGCGAAGGGCCAAGCACGCCATGTCACCGACGACACGCGCTCGCTCCCTGCCAGCCCCGTTGACCGCCCTGACGCTCACGGCACCAACGCTCGTCATCACCCCTGCCACGCAAGCCGCGCCCGTGAGCCTCGATCTGCGGAAGCAGACCCGCATCGACCAGGTCACGCTCAAGGCGCCCCGCACCGGCACGGAAACCTTCGCCGCGCAGACGAGCCTCGACGGCAGAGGCTGGTCGACGCTCGTGGCGGAGCGACCACACCGGCACGTCCGCGCAACCAACACGACAGCGAAGATCGAGATCCACGAGGCAGCCGCGAGCGCGAAGCCAGAACCGGGTCAGCGACCTGCCGTGGGCGCGGTGACCACCAACGGGATCCGGTTCAGCGACAACTTCCAGGACATCAGGAACACGACCACCACCTTCACGATCACCATCAACTGATTTCCCTGCCGTAGAAGGACAATTACATGAAGAACACGCTACTGAGGCGTGCGGTGAGCGCTGCGCTCGTCACCGCACTGGCCCTCTTCGGACTGACACCTTCGGCAGGAGCGGCAGTCGTCAGGCTGTCCGCCACCCTGACCGCGTCGAGCAGCAACGGCCCGTACGGCGCCGGAAACGCCGGTGACGGCAACCAGGGCAGCTACTGGGAGAGCACGAACAACGTGTTCCCGCAATGGATCCAGGCCGACCTGGGCACCGCGAGGGACGTCAGCAAGGTCGTGCTGCGCCTGCCCTCGAACTGGGAACAGCGCACACAAGCCCTTGCCGTGCAGGGAAGTCAGAACGGCTCGCAGTTCACCGACATCTCCGGCTCCGGCGGCAGGGTGTTCTCGCCCGCCGCGAACAACACCGTGACGCTGGACTTCGCGGCGACCAGCGTCAGGTACGTCCGGGTCACGATCACCGCGAACACCGGCTGGCCCGCCGGTCAGCTCAGCGAGTTCGAGGTGCACGGCGAATCAGGCCCGGTCGACCCGCCGCCCGCAGGAGACAACCTGGCGCTGGGCAAGCCGGTCGAGGAGTCCGGGCACGTGCACGACTTCGTGGCGGCCAACGCCGTCGACGGCAACACCGGCATGTACTGGGAATCCAACGGCTTCCCCGGTGACCTGACCGTGAAGCTGGGCGCGAACGCGGACCTGTCGTCGGTCGTCGTGAAGCTCAACCCGGACCCGATCTGGGGCGCGCGCACGCAGAACTTCGAGGTGCTGGGCAGGGACTCGGCCGCCACGGAGTTCGCGACCCTGAAGGCTCGCGCCGACTACCGGTTCGACCCGGCCACCGGCAACACGGTGACGATCCCGGTCACCGGCCGGGCAACCGACCTGCGGCTGCACTTCCACTCGAACACGGGCGCGCCCGGCGGCCAGGTCGCGGAGCTCCAGGTGTTCGGTTCTGCCGCACCGGCTCCCGACCTGACCGTCACGAACCTGACGTGGACGCCCACCAGCCCGACCGAGACCGACGCGATCAGGCTGACCGCGACCGTCCGCAACGGCGGCACGTTGGCGTCCGGAGCAACGAGCCTCAACGTCACGCTCGGCGGCAACAACGCGGGCATCGCCCAAGTCGGCGCGCTCGCTGCCGGAACCACCACCAGCGTCACCGTCGACGTGGGCCGGAGGGGTGCCGGGTCCTACCCGGCCGCGGCCACCGTGGACCCGGCCAACCAGGTCGCGGAGACCAACGAGGGCAACAACACCTTCACCTCCGGCTCTCCCCTGGTCGTCGGCCAGGCTCCCGGCCCGGACCTGCGGATCACCGGCATCACGCCGAACCCGTCGTCGCCGTCCGCCGGCCAGCAGGTGACGTTCGCGGTGCAGGTCGACAACCGCGGAACGTCGGCGGCCGCCGCCTCGGTGACCCGCGTGGTCGTCGGCAGCAGCACGCTCACCGCCAACACCGCAGCGATCAACGCCGGTCAGACCGCGACGGTCACCGTCGGCACCTGGACCGCCACCAACGGCGGTGCCACGGCCACGGCGACCGCGGACGCGACCGGCCTGGTCGCGGAGACCGACGAGAACAACAACACCGCGACGCAGTCCATTGTGGTCGGACGTGGCGCTTCGGTTCCGTTCACCAGCTACGAAGCCGAGAACGGCCGCTACCAGGGCCAGCTCCTGGAGGCCGACGCGAAGCGCACGTTCGGGCACACCGACTTCGGGTCGGAGTCGTCCGGCCGCAAGTCGGTGCGGCTCGACGCGCAGGGCCAGTTCGTGGAGATCACCTCGACGGTCGGCACGAACTCGATCGTCGTCCGCAACTCGATCCCGGACGCGGCCGCCGGCGGTGGCCAGGAGGCGACGATCAGCCTGTACGCCAACGACCGGTTCGTGCAGAAGCTGACGCTGTCGTCACGGCACAGCTGGCTCTACGGCACGACCGACGACCCCGAGGGCCTCACGAACCGGCCGGGTGGTGACGCCCGCAGGTTGTTCGACGAGTCGTCCATCCTGCTGCCGGACTCCTACCCGGCGGGCACCCGCTTCAAGCTGCAGCGCGACGCGGGTGACAACGCGCAGTTCTACGTCATCGACCTGATCGACCTGGAGCAGGTCGCGCCGCCGGCGCCGAAGCCGGCGGAGTGCGTGTCGATCACTCAGTACGGCGCCACGGCGAACGACCAGACCGACGACGCGGACGCCATCCAGCGCGCGGTCACCGCCGACCAGAACGGCGAAATCCCGTGCGTCTGGATCCCGGAGGGCAGGTTCCGGCAGGAGAAGAAGATCCTCACGCGGTTCAACTCCGGCGGCTACAATCAGGTCGGCATCCGCAACGCCACGATCCGCGGCGCGGGCATGTGGCACTCGCAGCTGTTCTCGCTGATCCAGCCGCAGGACGCGAACACGATCAACCACCCGCACGAGGGCAACTTCGGGTTCGACATCGACGACAACGTGCAGCTGTCCGACATCGCGATCTTCGGCTCCGGCCGCATCCGCGGCGGCGACGGCAACGCAGAGGGCGGCGTGGGGCTGAACGGCCGGTTCGGCAAGAACACGAAGATCACCAACGTGTGGATCGAGCACGCCAACGTCGGTGTCTGGGTCGGCCGCGACTACACGAACCTGCCCGACCGCTGGAACCCCGGCGACGGCCTGCAGTTCAGCGGCATGCGCATTCGCGACACCTACGCCGACGGCATCAACTTCACCAACGGCACGCGCAACTCCACGGTATTCAACTCGTCGTTCCGCACCACGGGCGACGACGCGCTCGCGGTGTGGGCGAGCAAGTACGTGAAGGACCAGACCGCGGACGTGGGCCGCAACAACGCGTTCCTCAACAACACGATCGCGTTGCCGTGGCGTGCCAACGGAATCGCGATCTACGGCGGCTCCGGCAACCGCGCGGAGAACAACGTCGTGTCCGACACGGCGAACTATCCCGGCATCATGCTGGCGACCGACCACGACCCGCTGCCGTTCTCGGGCGAGACCCTGCTCGCGAACAACGCCCTGATCCGCACCGGTGGCGCGTTCTGGGGCGAGCAGCAGTTCTTCGGCGCCATCACGTTGTTCGCGCAGAACCTGCCGATCCCCGGTGTCGTCATCCGCGACACCGAGATCGCCGACTCCACCTACGACGGAATCCAGTTCAAGGGCGGTGGCGGCGAGATGCCGAACGTGCAGATCACCAACGTGCGCGTCGACAGGTCCAACAACGGCGCGGGCATCCTCGCCCAGGGCAGCGCACGTGGTTCCGCTCGCCTGACGAACGTCACGATCACCAACTCCGCGAAGGGCGACGTCGTCGTGGAGCCGGGGTCGAGCTTCGTCATCAACTGAGTCGCATTTAGAACCACCTCCGGTCGGGTATCCCCTGGCCGGAGGTGGTTTCCCATGCCTGTTGTCGTGGTCGGGTTCGACGGCTCCGACCTCGCCCGCCAAGCCGTTCTGTGGGGCGCCGAGGAGGCTTCCCGCTCCGGCGCGGCCCTCCAGGTCGTCCAGGCCGTCCGCGCGCCTCTGCCGGAGCCCGTCTTCACCCCGATGACCACACCGGTGCCGGAGTTCGTCACCGAGGAGACGATGAGGCGCTCCGCCGAGGACCACCTCGCCGAGATCGCCGCCGAGATCAGGCGAAGCTGGCCGAACCTGCGGGTGTCCACGCGCGTGGGCCTGGGCCGCCCGGTCGACGTGCTGGCGATGGAGGACGGCGAGCTGCTGGTGCTCGGCTCGTCCGGCCGCACCGGCATCGCCGAGATGTTCCTCGGCTCCACCGCCGCCGAACTGGTGTCGATCGGCGGACGCCCGGTCGTCGTGACGCGTTCCGGCCCGCTGGACGGCCGCGTGGTCGTCGGCGTCGACGGCTCCGATACCTCGACCGACGCGATCGACTTCGCGTTCGCCTTCGCGTCCCGTCACGGCCGCGAGCTCCTGGCCATCCACGCGTGGAACGACGTCGGCTGGGCCGAGCTGCCCGAGCAGGACTGGGACCACGTCCGCGTCGACCTCGCCAAGCTCCTGGAGGACCAGCTCGCCGACCAACGCGCACAGCACCCCGAGGTGCACGTCGCGCAGGAAGTCGCATTCGACGCACCCGCGCGCGCGTTGCTCCAAGCGGCCGACGGCGCCGCCCTCGTCGTCGTGGGCAGCCACGGCCGCGGCGCGGTGAAGCGTGCAATTCTGGGTTCGGTGAGCCACGCTGTGCTGCACCACGCGCCGTGCCCGGTCGCCGTGGTCCATCGGAGGTGACGCGAAATGCGCGGGTTAGCGGCCGTGCTGTTGTGCCTGATGCTGGCTTCGTGCGCCGGTCAACAGCCACCGCCCCAGGCCCCTGCGTCCAGCTCACCGACCAGTGACACGTCCACACCGAGCATCCCGGCGCCCTTGCCACCGTCGTCCGCGCCGATCACGACTCCATCGCGCGCGCTGGAGCCGGGCATCACCGTGCGGGGCACGGTGTCGTCGGGTGTCGAAGCCGGCTGCCTGGTCCTGGACACCGGCACCGCGCAGTACCTGCTGCTCGGCGCCGACCCCGCGATCGCGGTGGCCGGTGCCGAGGTGGAGGTGACGGGACGGGCCGAGCCGGGCGCGATGACCACGTGCCAGCAGGGCACGCCGTTCCAGGTGACGAAGACCCAGCGCGTCGGCGGCTGAGATCCTTCAGCTCCGGACGAGTCGCCCCTGGATCCGACCTCGTACGTGCCGCCTGAGTACTTCACGGCCCGGACAGTCCGCTCATCCCCATGCCACGTGCTCTACGGCGGCGAGTTCCAGAACGAGTTCATCTACCGCCAGCCCAAGACCAGGGTCGGGGTCGCGCTGGACACCGGACGCCGGTCGGGCCTGGTGGGACCAGCGAGACCAGCTCCCGGATCTCTGACTCAGCCGAGGGCCTCGCGGAGGAACGCGGTCGCCTGGTTGATCGCGGCCTCGGCGGCGTGCGTGCCGCGCAACGCGTTCAGCATCACGAAGTCGTGGATCGCGCCCGCGTACCGGACGGCGGTGACGGGCACGCCCGCCTCGCGCAGCTTGTCGGCGTAGGCCTCGCCCTCGTCGCGCAGCACGTCGGCCTCTGCCGTGATCACCAGCGCCTGCGGGAGACCGGCCAGCTGGTCCTTGGTGGCACGCAACGGAGAGGCGGTGATCTCGGCGCGTTCCGCCGGGTTCGTCGTGTACTGGTCCCAGAACCACTGCATGGCGTCGCGGCGCAGGAAGTAGCCCTCGGCGAACTGGAGGTACGAGTCGGTGTCGAAGGACGCGTCGGTCACCGGATAGAAGAGGACCTGGGCCTTCAGCGAGACGTCGCCACGTTCCTTGGCCTGCAACGTCAACGCCGCCGCCATGTTGCCGCCGACCGAGTCGCCGGCGACCGCGATGCGCGTCGCGTCGAGGCCGTAGTCGGCGCCGTTGCTCAGGATCCACTGTGCAGCGGCGTAGTTCTGGTTGATCGCGACCGGGTAGCGGGCCTCGGGCGAGAGCGAGTAGTCCGGGAAGACGACCGCGGCACCGGCGCCGACGGCGAGTTCGCGGACGAGGCGGTCGTGGGTGTGGGCGTTGCCGAAAACCCAGCCCGCGCCGTGGATGTAGAGGACGACCGGCAGCACACCGGTGGCACCGGCGGGTTTCACCACGCGGACCTTGAAGCCGTCGAGCTCGACCCATTGCTCGTCGATCTCGGGCTTGTCGACGACACCCGACTGGACCTCGTCGACGGCCTTGCGCCCCTCGGCGGGCGGGATCTCGAACAGGAACGGCGGCTGGGCGGTGGCGGCGGCGAACTCGGCGGCGGCGGGCTCGAGAACTGGGCGCTTCATGACTGCTCCTTTACGTCGGATGCCATAAAGCTAGCGCGCGATTAAATCGCGCACAACGTAATCACGGCCTCACCGAGGACGGGAATAGATCCGCGGTCGAGCGGACCGCCGCGACGGCAACGTCCAGACAGGACAAGAAGTCCTGGCCCGTGCCGATCCAGCGCTCGACCGCCTCCTGCAGGCAGATCGCGACCAGCCGCGCCACGAGGCGGGCCTCCCCCGCTGCCGCGCCACGGTCCACCAGCGCGTCACACAAGGCAGCCGTGATCGCGGCATGCTTGGTGCGCTCACGCTCCCGCAGCTCGGGACTCGACTCGATCACGGCCAGCCGCTCGGGCGACCGGTCGACGCGGGTCACGAGCGCGGCACCGACCCTGCGGGCGGCGTCGAGGGCGATGGCCGGCACGGACTGCTCGGCCGAGTCGCGCACCGCCTCGGCGATCGCCGGGGGCAGCAGTTCGGCACCGGCGAACAGGACCTCGCGCTTGTCCGGGAAGTACCGGAAGTAGGAGCGACGGGTGATCCCCGCACGCTCGGCGATCTGCGCCACCGTCACGTTGTCGTAGCCGTGTTCGGTGAACAGCTCCAGCGCCGCTCGCCTGAGTCGATCTTCGGTTCCCGGATCCCACCTGGCCACAGCACACCCTAGCAAAGTGATGTCTCAGTGTGCCGTCACCGTGCTAACGTCAGTGATGACACACTGAGACATCACTGCGGGAGTACACCATGAGCATCTGGGTCCTCGGCGCCACCGGCCGCGTCGGCAGCGCCGTCACCGCGCGCCTGCTCGACCGGGGCGACGACGTCGTGCTGGTGGGCAGGGAAAGCGGGCGCCTTCGCGAGATGGCCGCGAACACCGGCCTGCCAGTGATCATCGCCGACACGGCCGAGCGCATCGCGGCGGCGATCGAGCGGGAACGACCGGCCGTCGTCATCAACACCATCGGCAACTACGCCGAGTCCGCGACGGTGATCGCTCGCGCCTGCCTGCGCGGAGGCGGTCACTACCTCGACCAGGCCGCGGACCTGACCGCCGTGCCCCGGCTGCTCGACCTGCACGACGAGGCCGCGGCGGCGGGCAGCACCCTCGTCACCGGCGCCGGTTTCGGTGTCCTCGCGACGGAAGCCGTCGTGGCGGCGCTGTGCGAGGGCCGTCCGGTTCCCGCCGAAGTGCGGGTGGACGCCCTGGCGTCGGTGGCCGTGGACGACGGCCTGCTGGGCACCGCCCTCGCCGCCTCGATCATCGACGTGCTGGTCACCGGCGGCCGTCGGTACCGCAACGGCAGGCTCGTGAGGTCACGCCTCGGCGCAGGCGCGCAGCTGATCACCCTGCCCGACGGCGAGCAGGCAGCGTCCTCCGAGGCACCCTCGGCCGAACTGCTGGCCGCTCGGCGCGCGAGCGGCGCTCCGGACGTCACCGCCACCACCGCGATGATGCCTGCCTCGCCCGTGGTACGTGCCGTGCTGCCGCTCACCGGACGGCTGCTGAGGCTGGAACCGTTGCGCCGCTTCGCGATCCGCCGGTTGGCCGGCACACAGGTCAAGGCCGCGCCGAGGCCCAGGACGCACTCGTGGGGCCACGCCGTGGTCACTTGGCCGGACGGCACGAGCCGGGAGGGATGGCTGCGGACCGGTGAGGCCATGGACTTCACCGCTGCGGTGGCCACCGAGATCGCGGCACGGCTTGCCAGGGGCGAAGGCAAACCCGGCGCGCACACGCCCGCGGCCGCCTTCGGCCCCGATCTCGCCACCGCGGCGGGCGGCCGGATCATCACCCGACCGTGAACGCCGCCGTCGCGCCCGTGAAGCCGGTGATCTTGCCGGTCCAGCCGGACTTCTCGTCGCCGTGGTGCACGATCCGGTACGTGCCCGCGGGCGTGTCGGCCGGGATCTGCCAGGTGATCGTGGCATTCGAGAACGCGATGCCGACCCGTTCCCACTTGTAGCGCGTGGACCAGTCACCGTCGTCGGCCACGCGCGTCCACTGACCGTTCACCTGCCGCTGCACCTCCAGGAAGGTGTGGTTGCGGTGCAGATTGTTCTTCGGGTGCCCGGTGACGAATACGGCCGTCACGGTCTCACCGCGCGTGTAGGACGACTTGGGCGCGGACAGGACGTCCCCGTACTTCTTGTCGGCCGGCTTGTCGTCGAGGACGACACCGGTCTGCAGGTTGATGTCGGTGAACGGCGGCTTGCCCGGCGCCGGATCGGCGGGCAGCGGCGTGCCGTTCCTCATCGACGCGGCCAGCTTGCCGAACTCCTGCTGGTACGCGGGCGTGGTGTTGCGGCCAAACAGCGT
This sequence comes from Lentzea nigeriaca, assembly GCF_016907955.1. GTDB lineage: Bacteria > Actinomycetota > Actinomycetes > Mycobacteriales > Pseudonocardiaceae > Lentzea > Lentzea nigeriaca. The sequence goes on from NZ_JAFBCX010000013.1 coordinate 173,271, forward strand.
GGAGCCGCCCTCGTACTGCTGCGAGTCGTACTCCTCCGGCGTTGTGACGTACTGGCTGTAGTCGTTGGCGTAGCCCTGGATCAGCACGTTCTGCACTGGCACGCCGAGCTCGCCGGCGACGGCCCTGCGGATGCGCAGACCCGCGGTGATCGTCACCTCACCCGGGACGGCGACGAGGTGCAACTGTCCAATGCGGACGATCTGCAGCGGCAGCACGTTCGGCGTCGCGGCGACCAGACCCGTTGGCACCAAGGAGGCCTTCGGGTACTGGCACGACTTCAGCCACTCGGGCACCTCGATGTCGAGCGGCTCGAACAGCTTCTTCAACGGTGACTGCATGCCCTCGGAGAAGCCGGGGATCGCCGGGCCGTCCTCGACGCTGCCCGCGAACGTCGAGGCGCCGACGACTCCGGGGCACGTGGTGCCGGGCTGACCGGTGGTGGTGAAGCGGCCCTCGACCTGCACGGCCGACATGTCCACGAACCGCATGCGGTAGTCGACGCCGCCGTTCACGGCCTGCTGCGGGCCGTTGTAGATCTCCTGCGCCTTGCGGTTCTGGCGCTCACCGATGATGCGGGTGTTCTCCCACTCGTTCTCGGTGGGGCCGGAACCGGGCTTGAGGTTGAGGTTCGGCGACATGTCGCCCGCGTTGGTGTTCGGGAACGCCGCCACGAAGCCCGCGGTGTTGTCCAGGTACCGCACGCCCTTCTCGTCGTGCTCCCATTGGTAGGCCGCGTAACCCTTGTTGTCGGGGCTGATCAGCGTGTTGGCGTTGGTCACCGACGTGTTGTGGGTGGCGAACCAGCTGATCGCGCCGACGTCGTTGCCGGACTGCCTGAACTTCAGCACGGTCATCTGCGGGTCGATGCCCTGCGGGAAGAAACCCTTGTCCGGGTTGAGGTCGAACGCGACGCGCGACCGGTTGACGCTGGCGTTCGTCAGCTCGCCGAACCCGAGGCTGATCGAGCCCGGCTTGAGGTCCTCGTGCGCCTCGACGATCGACTCGGTGATGCCGTCGACCACGGCCTCGAGTGCCTGCGGCTGCATACCGAGGATCGAGAGGTTGTAGGCGAGGTTGTGCGAGTAGCCGCCGGGGCCGCTGTGCGTGTGCGTGGCGGACAGCAGCAGGTTCTCGCGTGTGTAGGTGGTGCCGTACTTGGCCTGCAGCTTGGCGAGCACCCCCTCCTGGACCGCGCGGAAGATCATCGCGAGGTCGGCGTTGACGTACGCGACGCGCTTGTTCGTGGCCCGGTCGACCACGACGTACGCCCGCGACCGCAGCCGCTGGGCGATGCCCGTCGTCTTCTGGTCGAACTTGGAGTAGCCCATCATGCCGTTCTCGGCGGCCGGGCCGGTGACGTCCGAGATGCCCCTGCCGACCAGGTACGGCTCGGGTTCCGCCCACGCGAACGGCCCACTGACCAGCACGGCTCCTGCCAAAGCGGCGACGACCGTCATGACTGCGGTGCGCATGGACACCCCACTAAGTGAAGGGGATTCACATTTCGCGCTGAACGGTAGGTGATCCAGGCCACTCAGAGCAAGTGACTGCCAGTGCATTGGTGGTCACGACGAGCAAGATTCCCGCCCAATGGTGCAGTGCGAGCTGCTCCCCCAGCAGCAACAGCCCCGCGAGCGCGGCGAGCACCGGGTGCACGCTCATCGCCAGCCCGAAGAACCGCGGCGGCACCCGCCGGAGCGCGATCACGTCGGCCGCGTAGGGCACCACGCTGCAGAAGACCCCGGCGCCGACCGCGTAGAGCACCGCCGTTCCGGTCAGCCGGCCTTCCACCACCAGCAAGACCGCGACCGGGACGTAGAGCAGCGCGGACACGCTCGTCGCCGCCGCCGGCGCCTGCAGGCCGGGCAACCGGCGGCCGACCACGCGGTTGAGCAGGATGTACGCGGCCCAGCACATCGCGGCGAGCAGCCCGGCGCCGATGCCGAGGTAGTCGCTGCTCGGCCCCGGCAGCACCAGCACGTAGACACCGACGGCCGCGATCAGCACGAACAGGACGTCCTTCTTCGTGCGCGAGCCGCCCAGCGCGACCGCGAGCGGCCCGAGCACCTCCAGCGTGACCGCGAGCCCCAGCCCGATCCGGTCGACCGCCGTGTAGAGGGTGAGGTTCATGGTGGCGAACACCAGACCGAGCGCGATCGTCGGCCACCACTGCGCCCACGTGAATCTTCGCGGGTCGGGCCGGGCGACGGGCAGCAACACCGCCGCGGCCACGAACTGCCGCACCGCCACGACACCGGCCGGGCCGATCGCGGCGAACGCGTGAGCGCCCACCGCGGCACCGAGCTGGCTGCTGGCCGCGCTCGCCGTCATCGTCGCGAATCCACGGAGGCTCTTCATGCGCCCAGCCTGCGGTGTCGGCGTTGATACGAGAAATGCATGAGCCGATCTGGCTATACGCTGGACGCATGGATCTGCGGCAGCTGCGGGCGTTCGTCGCGGTGGTCGACGCGGGCACGTTCACCGACGCGGCAAGGGAACTCGACCTCACCCAGGCGTCGGTGTCACGAGCCGTCGCCGCGCTGGAAGCCTCGTTGGGCGTACGACTCCTGCAACGGTCGACGCGACACGTGGCCCTGACGGTGACCGGCACGCAGGTGCTCGCCGGCGCGCGGCGGGTGCTGGACGAGGTCGCGCACCTGTACCGGATCGCATCGGCCACGCAGACCGAGCTCCGCATCGGTTACGCCTGGTCGGCGCTGGGCAAGCACACCCGGCGCGTCCAGAAGGCCTGGGCCGCGACGCATCCCGGCCTGCCGCTGGTGTTCGTCCAGTCGAACTCGCTCACCGCGGGCCTCGCCGAGGGCACCGCCGACGTCGCGGTCGTGCGCAGGGCCCTCGACGACCCGCGCTTCGAAACGGCGTTGCTCGGCACCGAACGCCGCTACGGCGTCGTCGCGACGGACAACCCGTTGGCGCGCAAGCGTTCCTTGTCCTTGGCCGACTTCTCGCGGTACGGCATCGCGGTCGACGACCGGACCGGGACGACCACTTTGGACCTCTGGAAACCGGGCGCCGCACCCGCGGTCGTGCGCAACACCCACGGCGTCGACGAATGGCTGACGCTGATCGCGGCGGGCCAGGCCGTCGGCATGACGTCCGAGGCCACCGCGAGCCTGAACCCGCGCCCCGGCGTGGCCTACCGCGCGGTGAAGGACGCGCCGCCGATCGCGGTGTGGCTCGCGTGGTGGAAGGACGACCCGCCGCGGTATGTGAACGACCTGATCACGCTGGCGTGCGACGCTTATCGCGCGTGACGATCTCCTGCACCACCGCGATCAACGCCCTGGCCGCCGCGGTCGGGGCGCGGTCGGCAGGCCGAGCGAGTCCAAGCGGCCACCTCAGATCCGCTCCGGTGACTTTCAGGGTCGTCACTCCTTGGGCGTTCCCGAGGATGTAGTTCGGAAGGAGCGCGACGCCGAGGCCGTGCCGGACGTAGTCGACACCGGTGAAGATGTCCGCCATCTCCAGGGTCACCCGTCTCGGCACCGCGGCCTGCGCGAACGCCCGGTCCACCACGGCCCGGTTGCCGTAGCCCACCGGCGAGTCGATGAAGTCCAGTCCAGCGAGATCACCTATGGACACTTCTTCTTTGGTGGCCAACGGATGGTTCTTTGGCACGACCAGGTCCATTGTGGAGTGCGCGAGCTCGTCGAGGACGATCCCGGCGGGCGCCTCGCCCGGCAGCGACACGAAGGCGAGGTCGAGCCTGCGGTCCAGCAACTGCTCGACGAGGCCCTGCGAACCCGAGGTGGCGGCACTCGTGCGCACCAGCACACCGGGATGCCTGCGGTGGAACTCGCCGAGCAGCGCCGGCAGGTCGATCAGGGTCATCGCGGTGAGCGTGCCGAGCTTGACCGTGCCTCTCAGTCCGCCCTTGACCTGGGCCACCGCGTCCTTCGCCGCGGTGACGGCGTCCAGCGCGGCCTGGGCCTTCGGCAGGAGCGCCTCGCCGGCGTCGGTCAGCAGGACCCGTTTGGAGTTGCGGTCCAGCAGGGTGGCGCCGAGCTCGCGTTCGAGCGTCTTGATGGCGGCCGAGACGGCGGACTGGACGACGTGCACGCGGGCGGCGGCTCGGGTGAAGGTGCCTTCCTCGGCGACCGCGACGAAGTACTCCAGCTGACGGAGGTCCACACGTGCAAGTATCTCAGAAAGTGATGATCACTAGCGTCAACTTTCGTTGGACGTGATGATCGCGGGCGCGGAAGGTGAGGGCATGTCCCTGGACCTCACTCCGCTGATCGATACCACCGCGCCCACCAGCACCACCGCACCCGTCACCACCACGGTCGCCATGACCATGACGGCACCCAACACCCGCACCCGCACGGCCAACAGGACACAGGCCACCTCCAGCAGGCGCCACGGCGTCGGTTTCTGGGTCGTCGCCGCCACCTTTCTCGTCGCGATGGCCTACTCGACCGTCCCGTCTCCGCTCTTCCCCCTCTACGTGGCCCGCGAAGGCTTCTCCACCTTCGCCATCACGGTCGTGTTCGCGGCGTTCGCGGTGGGCGTGGTCATCAGCCTCGTCCTGGCTGGCCACGTCTCGGACTGGCTGGGCCGCAAGGCGATCCTCCTGCCCGCCCTCGGCCTGGAGATCGTGTCCGCGCTGCTGTTCCTCAGCAGCACGGCACTGCCCGTCCTGATCCTGGCCCGCGTGGTCAACGGCCTCGGCGTCGGCATGATCGCCGCCACCGCCACCGCGTACCTGCACGACCTGCACACCCGCCACCGTCCCGGCGCCTCCTCGCAGCGCTTCGAGATCGTCTCGACCGCCGCGAACATCGGCGGACTGGGCGTCGGCGCGCTGCTCGCCGGGGTGCTGGCGCAGTACGCGTCCTCGCCGTTGAGCACCCCCTACGTCGTGCTGGCCGTGCTGCTCGTCGTGAGCGTCATCGCCGTGGCGTTGACCCCGGAAACGGTTACGCGCCAACAGGTCCGCTACCATCCACAACGGATCAGCGCAGGCCATCTCGTCGCCGGAATGGGCGCGTTCTCGGCGTTCGCGGTGTTCGGCGTCTTCACGTCCGTTTCGCCGGGCTTCGTGGCGGGCGAGCTGCACCACCCGTCGCGGACGCTGGCCGGGCTCGTCGTCTTCATCGTGTTCGGTGGCGCTGCCCTCGCCCAGACCCTCACGAGCGGACTGCCGGTGCCCGTTCAGCGCACGGTCGGCCTTGGCGCGCAGGCGATCGGTGTGCTGCTGGTCGTCGCGGGCATGGACGCGGCCGGCTTCCCGCTGTTCCTCGTCGGCGGCGCGATCGCCGGGGTCGGCGCGGGCGTGCAGTTCAAGGCGGCCATCGGGGCCGTGGTGAGGATGGCGGCCCCCGAGAAGCGCGGCGAGGCGTTGGCAGGCCTGTTCTTCATCGCCTACCTCGGGCTGAGCTTGCCGTCGCTGTCGATCGGGCTCGCCACGCGGTACTTCGCTGCGACGACCGTGATGACGTGGTTCGCCGCCATCCTGCTCATGCTCCTGGCGGGTGTAGCTGTGCTAGCCGCTCCACGGCGGTCCTGACGTACCGGTCCTGGCCCGAGTCGATGCCGTACAGCCCGGAGTCGACCGGCGCCATCCGGACGCGTTCCTCGATGTAGCGCCGCATGCCCGGCCAGACGAGCCCGCCGTGGCGCGCGTAGGCGTCGACCAGCGAGTCGAGCCGCCCGAACTGCTTGACGAGGCGGCGGAAGTCGGCGGCCGGGTCGCCCACCAGCGAGTCGGTCCAGTCGATCACGCCGGAGAGCTTTCCGTCGACCACCAACGTGTTCGCCGGACTGATGTCCGTGTGCGCGACGACCGACCGCGGCGGCCACGTCGAGTCGTCGTCGAGCCACCCCTGCCAGTAGCGCCACAGTTCGTCGGACAACCCGAGCTCACCCCGCGACCGGTGGATCTTGCGGGCGATGGTGGAACGGATCTCGCCTGGCAGACGCACCTCGACACCGGTCCGCGCGGCGTCCTCCATCGGGATGGCGTCAGCGCGGCGAGAAACCGTGCGACGTCGGAGAAGTACTCGTCGCCCGGATCGTCCGGGTGTTCCCCCGGAAGAGCGCGGTAGACGGCGATGTCCGCGATGTCCGGACGCCAGCGCGGCACCGGAACCGGCACGCGATCCGCCACCAGGTCGAGCAACGCGCGCTCGGGGCCCATGCGCCGCAGCACCCATCCTCGCCGTGGCTGCCGCAGGATCCACGCGGCACCATCGGCGTCCAGGGCGTGCAGCACCAGGAAGTCGCCACCGGAATCGACCAGCGCACCGGGCAGAAGGCCCATCGCGTCGGCGATCTGAGGGAGATCAGTCAATGTGCACCTTGACCGGGTGCCGCACGTCCTGTGAGCACAGGAAGACGTTCAGATTTCCCTCGCTCCCGAACACCCACTCGACGTTGTCGCCGGACGGCTCGTACGTGCCGAGCGAGAGGGTCTGGCGCTGCACCGCGGAGCACTCCGGGCACACGAACGTCAGCGGGCCGGAGGCGTGCCACGCGGTCCAGCCGCCGATCTTCGTACCTTCCGAGGTCGTCGGCAGGTCCCGCAGTTCCTCCGGACGCTCGTACGCGTGCGGGTACTCGGTGTACCGGATCGGCTCGAGGACGTTGACCGTGGGGACGTAGAACTCCTCCTGCTCCGAGGGCTCCGGTTCCTCCTCGATCAGCTCGAACACCCTCGTGGAGTCACGCCACACCAGCCGCACGTCCGGGCCGTAGGCGTCGGGGACCTCGTGGTCGAGGGTGCACAGGAACACCTGGAGCACATCCGTGCCGTCAGGAAACGGCAACTCCGGGAAGTCGCGCCGATACAGCTGCAGAGCGCCGACGAACGGCTCACCGTCGCCGTCGCAGTGCGGCCACGGCTCGTCGATCGGCCACAGCATCGGGCCGCCGATGTGGCTGTCGGCGTCCGTCGGATCGCCTTCCAGCGGGTTCAGCAGCACCGCGGGCCTCGCCCAGTCCTGCTCGCCCATCAGTCGATGCGCAGCTTGATCGGATGCCGGACGTCCTCCGTGCACGCGAACACGTTCAATGCGCCCTCCCTGCCGAACTCCCACCCGACGACCGCCTGTTCGGCGATCTCGCAGGAGCACAGCTCCTTCTCGGGTTCCTCGTGGGTGTAAAGAGCTAGCAGAAGGCGCCGGTCGGCTCCGCAGGAGGGGCATCCCAGGCCGAAGGGCGAGGTCTGGCACCAGAAGGCCCAGCCGCCGACCTTGCTGCCGTTCGCGACCGGCGGCCAGTCCCCCCGCGCCTACAGGCTGTTCGTCGCCCATCGGGTACTCGACGATCCGGCACGGGTGCAGCACGCACGGCCGGGTGCGGTACTGCGGCTCGAACAGCGCCGGTTCGGGAACGTCAGCGAGAACGTCCGTGACGGCCGACGAACGCCAGAAGAGCTGCACGCACGGTCCGAGGTGGTCGGTCTCATCATCGGTGTGCTCCAACGGGCACATGAGGACCTGGAGCGCATCGGTGCCGTCGGGGAAAGGGAGCTCCCCCCATGATCGACACGAGAAACGGGCCAGTGGTGTGCGGCGGAATGTTGCCGGTGAACTTGCGGTCAGAAGCGTGGGGGCTGTGCCGCGAGGTGCCCTGCCGAGCGTGAATCACCTCGCCGACGTTCCGAGTCGCACCACTGGCTCCCGGCCCCGCGAACGGGGCCGGGAGCAGCGAAATCAGTCCGTTCCCGACTCGATCGCCGCGGCGTCGAGCAGCGCGTCGGCCGCCGACACCTCACCGCGCGAGGCGATGGCCTCGGCGCCGCCGTCCGGAACCTCGCCGATCAGCTTCGTCGGCTCGGCCTGGGCCGAGATGAGCGCCGACTGGCGGGTGCCGACCATGCCGAGGCTCGCGAAGAGCTCCAGCTTGGCGCGCGAGTCCGCGATGTCGAGGTTGCGCATGGTCAGCTGGCCGATGCGGTCGACGGGGCCGAACGCCGAGTCCTCGGTGCGCTCCATCGACAGCTTGTCCGGGTGGTAGCTGAACGCCGGGCCGGACGTGTCGAGGATCGAGTAGTCGTCGCCGCGCCGCAGCCGCAGCGTGACCTCACCGGTGACCGCGGAGCCGACCCAGCGCTGCAGCGACTCGCGCATCATCAGCGCCTGCGGGTCGAGCCAGCGGCCCTCGTACAGCAACCGGCCGAGCTTGCGGCCCTCGTTGTGGTAGGCGGCGACGGTGTCCTCGTTGTGGATCGCATTCACGAGGCGGTCGTAGGCGATGTAGAGCAACGCCATGCCGGGCGCCTCGTAGATGCCGCGGCTCTTGGCCTCGATGATCCGGTTCTCGATCTGGTCGGACATGCCCAGACCGTGGCGGCCGCCGATGGCGTTGGCCTCCAGCACGAGGTCGACGGCGCTGCCGAACTCCTTGCCGTTGATCGTGACCGGGCGGCCCTGGTCGAAGCCGATCGTCACGTCCTCGGTCGCGATCTCGACCGACGGGTCCCAGAACTTCACGCCCATGATCGGCTCGACGATCTCGATGCCCTCGTTGAGCAGCTCGAGCGACTTGGCCTCGTGCGTCGCGCCCCAGATGTTCGCGTCGGTCGAGTACGCCTTCTCGGTGCTGGCGCGGTAGGGAAGGCCGCGCTCCAGCAGCCACTCGGACATCTCCTTGCGGCCGCCGAGCTCGGTCACGAACGCGGCGTCGAGCCACGGCTTGTAGATCCGCAGCGACGGGTTCGCGAGCAGGCCGTAGCGGTAGAACCGCTCGATGTCGTTGCCCTTGTAGGTGGAGCCGTCGCCCCAGATCTGGACGTCGTCGTCGAGCATGGCGCGCACGAGCATCGTGCCCGTGACCGCGCGCCCGAGCGGGGTGGTGTTGAAGTACGCGCGGCCACCGGAGCGGATGTGAAACGCGCCGCACGCGAGCGCGGCGAGACCCTCCTCGACGAGAGCCGACCGGCAGTCCACGAGGCGCGCGATCTCGGCACCGTACGTGCCGGCGCGGCCGGGAACCGTGTCGATCTCAGGCTCGTCGTACTGACCGATGTCCGCGGTGTACGTGCACGGCACCGCGCCCTTCTCACGCATCCACGCGACCGCGACAGAGGTGTCGAGACCACCGGAGAAGGCGATGCCGACGCGTTCGCCGGCGGGAAGTGAAGTGAGCACCTTGGACACGTAGAGAATTATGCACGACGATGTATGAGCATGCACGCCGGGGTGCCTGTTAGTTGTGACTCAGCGGGCACCCTGCCGCACCTCGCGGTGCGCCGCCATCCGGACGGGGGCGTTGACGACGCCGAACCCGCGGTAGCCACCGACGCGCTGCACCACCTCGAAGAACACCCTCGCCCGCTCGGCAGGCGGACCGGTGCGCGCCGGTGGGCCGGGCGGGTAGAACTGGTTGAGCGCGACCAGACCGTTCCCCAGCGAGCCCACCACCAGCCGGACCTCGCCGTGTCCTCGGGCAGGAGCCGTTCGACGCTCTCGGCGTCCCTCCCGTGGTAGGCGATCGCGAGCCGCAGACCGATCGCCCGGCTCCGGTTTTCTGCTCCGGCGAGGCGAACCATTACTGGTGCTGCGCGGTTCTGGGAACCACACCTCGCAGCGTGCCGGTCATCGGCTGTTTCCGCTCAGCCGCAGCGTCTAGGCAAAGATTCGGCAAACCGGCTAGACGTGAACAGCGTTCATGTACCACCTTCTGCCTCGCAAGCCTCACCGCACCCTGCTCACGGAATAGAGGCCACTGTTGAGGAAGTTCCTGCCCGCGCTGACCGGCGCGCTCCTGATCACCGCCCTGCTCCCCGGCGTCGCACTCGCCGATCCGCCGCAGGCCATCCCCGCCAGCTTCGCGGCGGAGGACGGCAAGTGGCAGCCGGCGTTCGACTACGACGGCGACGGCTGCTACCCGACCCCGGCGATCTCGCCGACCGGTCAGGTGGCGACGGGCCTGAAGAACTCGGGCGCGCTCAACGGCCAGTGCCACGACCGTTCCGACCTGGACAACACCAACTCCTACAGCCGCTCCAAGTGCAACAACAGCTGGTGCGCCTACCTGTACGACCTGTACTTCGAGAAGGACCAGGCCGTGCCGGGCTGGGACTGCTGCGGCCACCGCCACGACATCGAGCACGTGATCATCTGGGTGCAGAACGACGTGGCGCAGTACGTCTCGACGTCCGCGCACGGCAAGTACAGCACCTACTCACGCGACAAAGTGGCATGGGAAGGCACCCACGCCAAGATCATCTACCACAAGGACGGCGCCAGCACGCACTGCTTCCGCCTCGCGGGCTTCAACGAGGTCGCCGAAAACCACTACGGGGTCTACCAGTACCCCGGCCTGGTGAGCTGGGACCGTTTCCCTGCCGGGGTGCGCGACATCCTGGTGAACGCGAACTTCGGCAAAGCATCGCTGGCGATCAAGGACAGCGCGTTCAGCCACAACCTCGGCATCGCCAAGCCCGCCGGGATCCCGTTCGACCCCAACGCCTGAGGCTCACTTGGCCACGCGGTCGAGCCATTCGGCCAGGAGGGCCCGTTCCGCCGGAGACAGCATCAGGGGCGGGTCCTCCTCCAGCGCCGCCTTCAACGCGATCGCGCGGCTCGGGATGTCCGTCGGCTCGTCCGGCGAGGCGTCCGTCGTGATCGCCCTGATCACCTGCTCGCGCGAGAACGTGATCAGCTCCAGGTCGCGTTCGGGTTCCGGTGTCGCGATCAGCGACAGAACGACCCCCGTGCCCGCGGCGTGCACGAACTGCGCGGCCTGCTCGACCGGCACCGTCAACCGGCCCACCGCCGCGATGCGGCTGATGATCTCGCGAAGCATGGCGTCCGCCTCCAGCCGCGCCTCGCGCTTGCGCGGCTCGCCGTACATCAGCAGGTAGAACGCGGGCCGCGCGAGGCCGAACCCGATGTGCAGCTCCCACCCGCGACGCAGGTCGTCGACCGGGTTGTCGCTCGCGCCCATCGCGTGCTTGGTCGCGAGGTAGTCGGCGAAACCGTAGGCCGCGACGGCATCCAGCAGACCGTCCTTGTCCCCGAACAGCCGGTACAGCGTGGGCGCCTGCACACCCGCCGCCGACGCCACCGCGCGCGTGGAGACAGCCTCCTTGCCGCCCTCGATCAGCAGCTCGGCCGCGGCCTTCACCAACCGCTCTCTCGTGTCCATGTAACGACGATAACACATCAGAGGTAGCGCTGATTCGATATCAGTGCTACGTTGATTGCGTTAACGACGGAAACAGCAGCTAGGAGCACTGTTATGACACGCGTTGCGATCGTCACCGGTGGATCGAGGGGTATCGGGCGGGCCGCCGCCGAGCGACTCGCGGCGGACGGCCTGGCCGTCGTCATCGTCTACGCCGGCAACAAGGTCGAAGCCGACAAGGCGGTCGAGGAGATCAAGGCCGCCGGCGGCCAGGCCATCGCCGCCCAGGCGGACGTGGCCGACGAGGTGGCTCTCGGCGCCGCGTTCGACCTGGCTGCGGAGACGTTCGGCGGCGTGGACGTCGTCGTGAACTCCGCGGGCATCATGCCGTTGGGCACGGTCTCGGACATGGACCTCGAAGTCTTCGACCGCATCATGCGCACCAACGCCCGTGGCACGTTCGTCGTGTCCCAGCAGGCGGCCCGGAAGCTGCGCGACGGCGGCGCCATCATCAACATCTCGTCATCGGTCGTGGGCCTGCGTTTCCCGCAGTACGGCGCCTACGCCATGTCGAAGGGCGGCGTCGAGGCGCTCACCCTGGTCCTCGCCCGCGAGCTGCGCGGCCGTGACATCACCGTGAACGCCATCGCCCCCGGCCCCACCGCCACCGCCCTGTTCCTGGAGGGCAAGGACGAGGCGACGATCGACAACCTCGCGAAGCAGGCCCCGCTGGAGCGAATCGGCTCCCCGGAGGACATCGCCGAGGTCGTCTCCTTCCTGGCGGGGCCGGCCCGCTGGATCAACGGTCAGGTCGTTCGTGCGAACGGAGGCATCATCTGATGGGCAAGGTCATCGTCGTCACGGGAGCGTCCAGCGGCTTCGGAGCGCTGGCGGTGCGCGCGCTCGCCCGCGCGGGCCACACCGTCTACGCGGGCATGAGGCAAACAGCGGGCCGCAACGCACCGGCGGTCGCCGAGTTGGGCGCTTTCGGTGCCGAGAACGGGGCCGACGTGCACGCCGTCGAGCTCGACGTGCAGTCGCAGGACTCGGCCGACGCGGCCATCGAGCTGATCATCGCCGAGCAAGGCCGCCTGGACGTCGTCGTGCACAACGCGGGACACATGGTCACCGGCCCGGCCGAGGCCTTCACACCGGAGCAGTACGCGGCCCTGTACGACGTGAACGTCCTCGGCACGCAACGGGTCAACCGCGCCGCACTGCCGCACCTGCGGCGTCAGCGATCCGGCCACGTCGTGTGGGTGGGTTCCTCGTCGACGCGCGGCGGCACTCCCCCGTACCTGGCCCCGTACTTCGCGGCCAAGGCGGCGATGGACGCGGTCGCCGTGTCGTACCGCGCCGAGCTGCTCCGGTTCGGCATCGAGACCACGATCGTCGTGCCGGGCGCGTTCACCCACGGCACCAACCACTTCACCCACAGCGGCTCGCCCGCCGACACCGACGTGGCGTCCGCCTACGAGGAGTTCTACCCCGGCCTGATGGACCAGGTCGGCGCTCGCCTGGCCGAGCTGGAGCCGCCGTGGGCCTCCGTGTCGGCCGTCGCCGACGCGATCGTGTCCGCGGTCGACACCGCGAAACCGCCGTTCCGCGTGCACGTCGACCCGTCCGACGACGGTGCCGAGGTCGTGAACATGGTGGCGGACCGGGTGCGCAGCGAGTTCCTGCGCCGGGTGGAGCTGGCCGACCTGATCTGACTTAGGCCCGGTTCAGGAGCGCGGAGACGGTGACGAAGCGGAAACCGCGCTCCTTGAGCTTGGTGATGATCGGCTTGAGCGCCTGCCGGGTCTGATCCCTGGACTGGTACATGGGGTGCAGCAGGATGATCGAGCCGGGCTTGGTCTTCTCGAGCGTCTCCTGCTCGATCTGTTGTGCGGTGGGCGTGCCTTCGGAGTCCGGTTCCACGTCCCACATGATCGTCTTGCGGTGGTGCTCGCTGAGGTAGTGCGGCAACGAGAAGAGCTTCCTGCCGTGGGGCGGCCGGAAGTGGATGTCGCCCTGGTAGCCGGTTTTCCTGATCTGGGCGTCGGTGTCCTCGACCTCTTTGGCGACGGTACTGGGCAACACGCCGACCATCCGCGGGTGGTTGTAGGTGTGGTTGCCGATCTCGTGGCCGGCTTGCGCGATCTTCCTGCCCAGGTCGGGGTGCTTCTCGAGGTCACGGCCCATCAGGAAGAACGTGGCCTGGACCTGGTTTTCGGCGAGGGTGTCGAGCACCTGCTGGGTGCCTGCCGGGTCCGGGCCGTCGTCGAAGGTCAGCGCCACGATCTTCTCGTGGGTGTCGACCCGGTGGACGAGCTCACCGAAGAACTGGAAGGTGCGGGCGCTGCTGATGTTCCAGAGTGTTGCCGCGGCCACGAGCACCACGACGAGACTGACTGCGGCGATAATCGTCGGCTTGCGGCGCAACCACTTCATGCGCCCACTATGGCCAACACCGCTTTCCCGACGCGCAGCACCCCGTCATCGAGCGGCACGCACCGCATGCCGCCCTTCCCACGCAACGCCTTGAACGCCCCCGGCGCGACCGCGACGTCCATCCACGCACACGGGTGAGCGGGCCGGTGCGCCTCGAACCGCACCGGCCCCTCCCCGCTGTCCAAAGTGAACACGGTGCCGCGAGCCAGCGAGCCGACGTCGAACCCGCGCACCATGACATTCCGCCGTGCCGCCAACGGGACCATGGAACCTGGAGCGTCGCCCGGTCGCCCACAGCGGAGATGAAGCGGCTCCGGGCCCGCATCCGTGAACTGATCACCCCTTTCGAGGACCAGGTGCGGCTGTACCCGACTGACAGCCGCACCTTCGCCGAGCGCTACATCATCGGAGCACGCACCGTCGAAGAACGACGGAACGCAAATCACCAGGGCCGAAGCAGCGTCCAACCCGAACGGGTCCGGCTACATCGTCAAGATCGCGTTCAATAGCGCAGCGTGCTCGTCACCGCCTGCACCGACGACGACAGGCATGTCGAGGATGAACTCGTTGAGCTGAAACGCTGTTCGATGAAGCCATGGCGCGCAAGCGGCATGGGGATGTCTTCGCACGTGCTGACATGCCAGCTCAAGGGGTACGCCAGCATGTACTGGCTGGCGCGCGCAAGCATGCTGTCTCCGCAGCTCGCAACACCTCCGAGCCGCTCGATGTGTCGATGTATCTCACCGCGCGCTTCCCGACTTGGGTGCACGCAAGTGCTGTGAGACCTTGCGTCAGTACTGAAGGGGACGACCTCCGGACCAACCGAACCATCGATCGATCGCTACGTGGACCGTCACTAGCGGGTTCTCCCTGGCAGAGTAGTCCTTGCCGAGGAAGTGCCTCGAGAGTCGATCGATGTCGGCGAGTCCCTCATCAGGCTTGATCGACACGACGTGTCCCTGGACAGAGACATGCGTACCGAAATCATCCGCTCCAAGCACAGTCAGCGACACATGGCCGTTATTCTGCAGGTGCTTCAGGCGGGCGCGGTCGGCGTTCATGCACAGCATGAGACGTCCATCATCTTCGATGAGGTACCAGGTCGCTACCGATACGGGGCGGCCCTTCGCAGTGACCGTCGCCATGACGGCAGGGTTCGGCTTACGGAGAAAGGCCAGGGCGGCTTCTGGCAACGGAGCATCAGACACAGATCCATTGTGCCAGGATGCGGATCCCGTCACGCGACACCCTCCGCCTGATCAAATCGCAGACGACCACTGCCGTAGCGATCTACCAACTGCGCTACCACGAGCATCGGCTTTACCAGTCCCGCGACCAGATACCGCGACGTACCCATGCAACGCCAGAGCCTGTCCGACGACCAGATCGACAATGCCGAACGCCTCTACGAACAGGGCTGGCCACTCGCCCGCACCGGCAACCATGTGGACGTCACCGCCGACACAGTGCGCAAACGCCTCCTCGAACGCGGCATCACCATGCGCGACACCCAAGGACGTCCCGCCCCGAGGCACCAACCGACGCAGGTGAATCTCGATGACCCGCTCGATCATCCAGCCGTCAACCCGACCAGGTCCGGACATCACACCCGTCGTGCACGCCGCCACCATCATTGTGTACGCTCGTCAACCACGGCCACGCGGCACCAAGGTCTCCATCAAACCCTGTTTCGTCCGGCATGACGAACGGCTGACCTGGCGGATCTCCGCCTTTCTGCCAGCAGCGAACCATACGCTCGCCCTCAACGCGGTGCTGCAAGACGATGCACACCGGGTACTGGTTGTCCGCCGCTACGCACAACTACGAGACAGATAGGGCAGGTCTTGATAATCAGGTGTCAGCCTGCATGGGAGTTCACCAGCTTGCGCAGCTTGTCTGATGTGGACTGGTGCGGGCGCAGCCGGTAAGAGGGGCCGTCGATGGCCACGACGGTGGCGTGGCGCATGAGCCTGTCGAGCATCGCGGCGACGACGGTGGCGTCACCGAAGGCTGTTGCCCAGTCAGCAATTCCGACGTTCGTGGCGAGGATCGTGGAGCTCTTCAGATAGCGCTGGCTGATCACCTGGAACAGGGCTGAGGCGCCGTCGCAGGGCAGCGGCAGATAGTCCAGCTCGTCGATCACGAGCAGTTCGGGTCCGGCGCAGAACCGCATGCAGGTTGCCCCGGCGGCCCTCGACCGCGGCCTGGTGACACCGCGTTGCGAGATCGGCGCCGCGGGCGAGTGCGCTGGCAAGCATGGTCTTGCCGACTCCGGGTGTTCGATGGTCGTTGCCGAGGTCGTGCCCCAAGCCGCCAGTTGCGCACAACGACACCTGCGTCGGTCCGTCAAACGCCACTGTGTTGGCCGTGCGCGGGAGCTTTCCGGCATCGGCGTTGTCGAGCAGCTGTTGTGCGGGAGTCCGCTCCTGCCATCAGGGTTTGTTCGGCGAGGCCGAGCAGGTGGGACGGAATGCCGGGCAACTTCTGCAGGACCCGCACCACCCTGAGGTCAAATCTGCGCGCTCCGCCGGCTTCGATACGGGTGATCGCGGACTTCCACAGCCGAGCCATCGCGGCGAGTTCTGCTTGCTTCAGGCGCGCGCGGCGTACCACGGCCACGATGGCACCAGGCGCGTCGTGCTCGACCGCCTCTCGCACATCGGCGGACGTCCACAACTCCGGTGGGAGTGTGGGGCAGTTTCTGAGCTACCGGGGGAACCTCAGGTATGACCGCGAACGTAGTCGCAGCCATCGCCTGCACCGAACCGGCGGAAACACTTCACGCGTCGAGGAACTGGATGCCCTCTTGAAGGGGTCCAGCGGAAGGTGACAGCCAGCGGCGCCGGTCGTACACCGGTTACGAGGTCGGGCGATCGGCCGTGGGGACGAGTTGCATGAGTAGCCAGTCGCTGTCCGGGACGAGTCCGGCCAGCGACCGTCCGCATGCCTCGATCACTGAGGGGCTGGAGGTGATGTGCTGGGTGCCGGCGTGCATGTCACGGTAGTTGCGCTGGAGTGATCCGCTGCGTAGCGCGGTCGTGCCGGCCGCGTGGTAGACGGTGGTGCTGATCGACTCGGCGGTCCAGGTCGCGTTGTACAGCGCCAGCCGGGCCAATGTCTTCTGCTGGTGGCTGGGCTGGTTCCCGGTGTTGAGGCTGGCGGTGATGTCCTGCCAGGCGCGGTGCACGAGGCTGTGCGCGGCGTGCCATTGGGCCTCGGCTTTGCCGTACGTAGCCAGGAAGTTCGTGCTGTCGGCGACGCTGCCCGCCCGTCCCGCCTTGCCGCGCACCAGTTGGCCGAGTTCGTCGAGCATGGAGCGGGAGAGCCCCAGCGCCCACGCCGAGTGTCCGATGATGGCCAGGTGGATGATGCCGAGGCGGAGCAACGATCCGCCGCGCAGCGGGGCTTCGGTGGTGGCGGGGTGGGTGAACTCGGCCGGCACGAACAGGTTGTCGATGGTGTAGTCGATGCTGCCGGTCGCCCGCAGGCCCATCACGTCCCAGTTGTCGATCAGCGTCGCTTTCTCCACCGGCACAATGAAGATGAGCGCCTCGCCGGTGCCCTCGACCACGCCAAGCGTGTGGATCCAGTTGGCGTGCTTGATGCCTGAGCCGAAGCTCCATTCGCCGGACAGCCGGTAGCCGTCGCCGTCGCGTACGGCGCGTCCGGGGCGGGTGCCCTGACCGGCGATGACCGGGAAGCGATCGCCCTGGAAGACCTGCTGGACCGCGCTGTCGGCCAGGTAGCCGCCCGCGGTGCCGGTCGCCAGCGAGGTCGCCATCAGGACCCAAGCGACCGAGGGGTCCGCCTCAGCCAGAGACTGAAGGACGTTCAGTGAGGTGATCGGGTCGAGTTCGGCTCCGCCGAGGTCGGCCGGGGTCCACATCCCGAAGAAACCTTGTTCGTGCAGCGCCGCGAGCACAGGGGCGGTGAGCTGTCCGGATTCCTCATTGGCACCGGCGTGTTCCCGGAGCAGCGGTCGAAGTTGCTCGGCGCGTGTCAGCATGAAGCCGGCGCGCTCGGCAGTGGCGAGGTTCGAGAAAGGGGCAAATGTCGTTGTCATGCCGGTTTTCACTTCCTAAGAATTGTGCACGATTGTCCGCATAGCTCCGCAGAGAGATCAGTTGGCGAGGTGCGCGATGACGGCCGTGGCGACTTCGTCGGGGCGTTCGCCGTACAGGGCGTGTCCGCAGTCATCGACGGAGACGAGCTCGGCGCCGGGAATGGCTGCGGCGTACCGGTCGCAGTGCTCTCGCGGGACGACGCGGTCATTGCCCGCCGCGATCACGCGGGCGGGCGCGGTGATGCCCGCGAGACGTCCTTCAAGCTGCGCACTGCTCAGATCCGGGAATCCGAAGCGGGCGAGGGCGGAGAAGTCGCGGTAATAGGCGACGATGTCATTCTTGGCAGGTGGCATGGCGAGAATCGCGTCCGCGATCGCCTGGTTGTGGAACAGGGAGCGGATGACCTGTTCGGAGCTCATGGCGAACAGGTTCGCGACCGGATTGCCGGGCACGTGCAGCCCGACCGGCGCCATCAACACCATTTTCGCCACCCGGGAAGGCGCGTGTGCTGCCAGTTCCGCGGCAACCCAGCCGCCGAACGAGACACCGACGACATCGACACGATCAAGGCTGAGTTCGTCCAGGAACGTGACGTAGTGGCGGGCGAGGTCGCTCACCGACTCCAACGCCGGGAAGACAGTGGTGCGGCCGAATCCCGGATGGTCAGGTGCGATCAGCTCGGCGACGGCGGACAGTCGATCGTGCACGGGCAGCCAGCGCGCCGCCTCGCCTGCCGAGTGCAGGAACAGCGTCGGACGGCCTTGACCAGTGTGGAAGTAGCTGACCGTTCCGTCGGCGAGTTCCAACCGTCGCGCGGTGATCTGAGCGGTGGGAGATGTCATCGGGACCTCGTTTGTGTACCGGAGTGCCTGCGAAATGGGTTGGTGCGTATCGCGAAGACGGCCCGCTCCACGACGGCGGCGAGTTCGCCGGGAGCGGAGAAGAATGGTGAGTGGTCGCAGTTGAGCTCGATGGTGTTGTCGGCGCGGACCGCGACGGCCCGTTGCGCGGAAACGCTGACCACACGGTCCTGGGTGCATGCCACATAACATGTCCAGATGCGGGTCCATGCCGGGTCCGGGATCGGATGGCGGGGCACTTCACTGCGCATGGGTCGCCATGCCTGCTGCGCCGACCGCCGCAGGTCCGGGTGCGTGGTGTTGTAGAGCAGGTCGGCTGCTGACGGGGTCAGCATTGTGTCTCCGTTCGGGGCAGCGGTGATCGCCGCACGGAAGCGCGGCCGGGTCCATGCGTCGGCGGGGATCTCATCCGCTGCGGGCATCCGCGCGGTCACATAAAGCAGGCCGTCTGCCTCATGGCCGGCGGCCGAGATGATCAGGCCGCTGTAGCTGTGTCCGACGAGCAGAACCGGACCGTTCGCCTTGGCCGCCGCCACCGCGGACCGGACAGCGGTGCAGTCGTTGGTGAACGAGTCGAAGGGCAGGTCCACGGCCTGGCTGGCGATCCCGGCCTGGGCGAGTCGGTCTCTGACCAGGGACCAGCACGATCCCTCGTGGTAGGCGCCGTGCACGAACACAACCGACGGTTCAGATGCCTGGGCCGGATCCTGTGCCGCTGGTCCGGTCATCGGTCTCCCCCATCGGTGTCGTCGCCGAGGGAAGCGAGCCAGGCCCGGATCTCATCGGAGTGCTCCCCGAGACGGGGAGGCGGCAACTCGTAGCGCGGCTGGTAGCCGGAGAAGGCGAGGGGGTTGCGTATCCCAGGCACGGCGTCCTGGCCCGACCCGATTCGCACCACCGGTCGCAGACCGAGTTTCTCCGCGTACTCCACGCCTTGGGTGACCGTGTTGATCGGTCCGGCGGGCACACCTGCGCGAGTGAGCTGGTCGAACCACGACGCGGCCGGCTGGCCGGCCAACCGTTCGACGAGCAGTGGCCGCAGTTCGTCGCGCCGGGCTGTCCGGTCCGCGTTGGTCCGGAAGCGCTCGTCGTCGGCGATCTCCGGGATCCCGAGCACTTCGGCCAGCTTCCGGAACTGGGTGTCGTTGCCGGCCGCCACGACGAGGTCGTCATCGGCGGTCGGCAGCGGCTCGTAGGGAAACAGGCTCGGGTGCGCGTTTCCCATCCGGGTCGGGGTGACTCCCCCGGCGACTACCGCCGAGGTCTGGTTCACCAGTCCACTCAGCGCCGAGGCCAGCAGGCTGGTCTCGATGTGCTGGCCCGAGTAGCGATCGCTCGCCTCGCGGTGTCGCAACGCCGCGAGGATGCCGATCGCCGAGTGCAGTCCCGCCATGACGTCGAAGACGCTGATCCCGGCCCGGTAGGCGGGTCCGTGCCGGTCGCCGGTCAGGCTCATCAGCCCTGACACGGCCTGGACGATCAGGTCGTAACCGGGCAGCGAAGCTCCGTCCGCAGTGCCGAATCCGCTGATGGAGCAGTAGATGACAGCAGAGTTGCGGGCCTGCACCGACTCGTAGTCGAGCGCGAAACGGCGCAGGCCGCCAGGTTTGAAATTCTCGATCACCACGTCGGCACGCGCAGTGAGTTGATGTGCCAGAGCCAGATCATCCGGCTGGTTGAAGTTCAGCACGATCGACCGCTTGTTGCGATTGATCGCCGAGTAGTACGTCGACACCCCATCGGGCCGGACCGGCGGAACCCACGTACGCGTGTCATCGCCGGCGGGACCTTCGACCTTGATCACGTCGGCGCCCAGGTCCGCGAGCAACATGGTGGCATAGGGTCCGGCCAGGATCCTGGAGAAGTCCGCGACCACGATGCCGTCCAGGGGCCGGCCCGTCATCGTGGTGCTCCGGTCGTGGCCGGTTCGCTTCGGCACTCGCGGTGCACCGTCGTCGTCGTGCCGTTGTGGTACAGCAGTGGCTCCACGCTCTCGCCTGGCCAATGAACGTCGACGACCTCGGCCAGCACCAGCGTGTGATCGCCCGCCGGAAGGATCGAGTGGCGGACGGCCTCGATACTCACCAGGCAATCGCGGATCAGGGGTAGATCGCGGGCGGAGCGCGTCCAGGTCAGTCGCGCGAACCGCTGTTCGACTGGCCCCCGGAACGCGTCCACGACTGAGTAGTGGTCGCTGTTCAGGACGTTGAAGCTCCAGGCTGGTTCATCAAGCAGTCGGCTCAGTGTCCTGGAACGGTGGTCACCGAAGAATCCCACCAGCATGGGGTCCGACGAGACGTAGGCGAAGGAGCCGACCAGCATCCCGACCGGTCCGTTCTCCTGTATCGCCGCCGCGACGGTCACGGTCGTGGGCAAGGACCGCATCACTTGCCGGAATGCGCGTGGAGTGAGCCCGCTCCGGAGACGGCCGGCATCCATTTCTTGGTCTTTCCTCGGGCGCGACTGGTCAGCGCCAGTGGTTGTTGGAGGTGTGATCGCCCGCCAGCCATGAGGCGAGATCGGCGCGGGCGGTACCTCGCCGCTGCGCGTCGGTCGCTTCAACGCCCTCGGCGTCGACGGTGAACTCCAGCAGCAGGCCGTTGGGGTCGGCGGTGTACAGCGACCGGCAGTAGCCGTGTTCCAGGACATATGTCTGGTCAGGGTTCCACCCCGCTGCGTCCAGCTTCTGGACCAGCCGGTCCTGCACCTCTTTTGTCACCTTCAACGCGATGTGCTGGAAAGGCGAAAACGGCATCTCGGGGCCGAACTGTTCTTGATCACCAGCGTCGGCGAACTGGAAGAAGGCGAGCGCACTGCCATCGCCCAGACCGTAGAACGTGTGGCAGTAGGTGCGCATCTTGCCGAAAAGTTCGTCGGATTCCTTCCACGTCGCAACGAGCGGCAGGCCGATGATGTCCTCGTAGAAGGCACGCGTCGCTTCCTGGTCCTTGGTGACGAACGCGTTGTGGTGCAGCCGAGCCGGAAGTTCGACCAGCTCGAATGGTTCGGCAACCGGCTTCTCGACATGTGCGGTCATCTTCAAAGTTCTTTCTCGTGAGGCGATTTTGGTGAATGCGGTGCCCGCGGTGTGGCGGTACCCACACAGTCCTTGGGAGTGGCCCGGCTGGGCAATCCGTTACCGGCACTAACGTGGGCCACACGTGCCAGAAGTGGACCGGCCGCCGGCGGCCTGCCTTGCATCCGGTACCAGGTAGGCCGGTCCGCTTCTGGACGCTCGTATCCGGATCTGGCACAGGGTCAGCGCTGAGCAGGGGTTCCCCGATCCCGCCCCTTGACAGCGCATGCCTCACCAGCGACTTTGGTATGCCTCGTGCATCGACGTGGAGCAGGAGTGACGGCATGGCGGAGCAGTTCGTCGCCTCGGGCGTTCGGCCGCGGCAGCTTGGGCACTGGAACCGCTTCGCGACACCCGACCCGGACGACGCGCAATCGCGAACCGAAGGCCTGCTGGGCTGCTCCCATCAGTTCACCGTGCTGGAGCGCAGTACCCCATTCCTCGCGCAGATCGCACACGCCTCGCTGGGCAGTGTGGGTTTGCTGCGTTCCCGCTACGGCGTCGAGGTGGAGATCACCTGCGATCCGCCGATCCCCCTGGTCACCGTCAGCCTCGTCCGCAGCGGCCACATCACGGTCACCAAGGAACACGGCGACAAGATGGACATCGACGCTGGACACGCGGCCGTCCTGTCCTACGACCAATCGGTGCGGATGCGATGGACGGCCACCACCGAGCAGGTCATGCTGGTGCTCACCAAGTCCGCGGTTGTCGATGCGCTGGAGCGCATGCTGCAACGCCCACTGGGCAACGATCTCGTTTTCGACACCGAGTTGGACATCCGAAACCTCGGTCAGGGAGTCATCGGAGCCGTCGCCACCCTCGCCCAGGTCATTTCCGCGCTGCCGGCCGGTGTGAAGCCCGGCCCCGTCACAGCGGAACTCGCGGGGTCGGTGGTCACCCAGCTACTACTCGCGCACCGGCACAACTACACCGAGAAGTTGTTCGCCGACCAACCGCTACCACCTTCTCGCGTGGTGCGGCGAGTGATCGATTTCATCGACGCCAGCGACGGTGCGCAACTGCGGCTGGCCGACCTGACCGATTGCGCCGACCTCAGCGCACGATCGCTGCACAACGCGTTCAAGAGGCATGTTGGCATGTCGCCGATGTCCTATGTCCGGCGGCGCCGTCTACAGCAAGCGCACGACGAACTGCTGCGCTCCGACCCAGGGAATGGCGTGACCGTCACCGACGTCGCGCTCCGGTTCGGGTTCAACCACACGGGCCGCTTCGCCGCTGCCTACCGTGAGCGCTTCGGGGAATCCCCCTCTGCCACCCTGGCTCGCTGACGCCCGCCCACGACACGTTTCGCCCTGCCCGGGTCTGTCAAACGAGCGGTGTAACTCGGGTTGAAGGAAACTACTTGCGGCCTATGGCCAGACGGCCGTCGAAGGCGATCTCGAACGCGTTCAAC
>NZ_JAFBCX010000014.1 GCF_016907955.1 Lentzea nigeriaca
TCCTCGCCGTCGCCGGACGCATCATCCACAGCGGACGCCGACATCGACTCCGGCTTCCTCGCGACTGGCCCTACAACCACCTCATCCACACCGCCCACACCGCGCTACAGACCTGACCCAGCACCCCCGACCCCACGACAAGGAACCGGAGAACCGGCGGCCCCAGCGCCGGGAATCACCCCTGCCCAACACAAACGAGCACACCAAACCGACCACCGGCATCTCATCCCGGCGCCAAGTGAAAGATCGAGGCTAGTCCTCCGGGGAGAGGGGAACCGTGCCCGTCCCACGTCGCGAGTCATGACCCCCGCGCGGCGTGGGACGGGCACGGGTTCATCCCGTACCCAGCCGCAGAACCATCTGCGGCACCAGCGTGTTGCCGAGGCACGGGCGCAGGTCCGCGCGCAACGCGGACAGGCCGGCCGGGTCCAGTGCCGGGGTGACGGCGATCCCCATCGTTGCCGCCGTCAACGCCACGCGCTGCATCGCTTGTCCCGCACGGATTTCCGCCGCGGCCCCCTGGTTGAACGTGCACAGCACCACCTCGGCGCCGTCCTTCACGTGCAGCCAGGCGCGTTCCACCTCGGCCGCGCGCGACAGAAGTCCGCGCCAGCAAGCCGCTTCGGGGAACGCCGTCCACGTGCGACGGTTCGTGCGCAACGCGCGCAGCAACGCGAGTACGCCCGGATCGGGCTCCTGGTAGCCGCCGAGCCGCACGGCCGCGGCGGCGTCGTCGGCGCTCGGACCGGGCAGCAGCGTCACCAGCGGACGGATCCCGTGGCCCTGCAACGCAAGCCGCAGGTTGAGCAGGGCGACACCGCAGGCGATCCGGGTGTCCCTGGTGTGCGGGGCGGCGGTGTGCAGCTCTATCTGCTCGGGACGGACCTCGAACCGCACGGCCGGCGCGGAGGCTCTCGCGAGGGTGAGGACGCCGTGAACGTCCTCACCCGCGAGTCCGAGCGAGTCGGGCACGGCGATCGTCATGTTCACACTGTCGGGTCGGGCGCGGGGAACCGTCCACGGCCGAAGGTCCCCACTTCATAGGGCCGTGCGATGGGCGGTCGTCACGGCGCGATGGGCGGTCAGTTCCGTGCGACGGACGAAAATGTGCGAGTCTAGTCTGCGTGTCTGACGCGCTTGGTCGCCGAGGCCTCGACGAGCTGCTCGACGAGGTCCGGGACCGCATGGACGAGATCGTGACCACGCGCGACCACATGCAGGAACTGCTGGGGGCCGTGCTCGCGGTCGCGTCGGGTCTGGAGCTCGATTCGACGTTGCAGCGCATCGTCCAGGCCGCCGTCGACCTCGTCGGCGCCCGCTACGGCGCGCTCGGCGTCCTCGGCACGCGTGACGACCTGGCCGCGTTCGTCTACGTCGGCGTGGACGAGAAGACGCGCGCGGCGATGGGCCACCTGCCGGAGGGCAAGGGCCTGCTCGGACTGCTGATCAAGGACCCCACCCCGCTGCGGCTGCGCGACCTGGCGAAGCACGACATGTCCGTCGGCTTCCCGCCGAACCACCCGCCGATGCACAGCTTCCTGGGCGTGCCCGTACGCGTGCGCGACGAGGTGTTCGGCAACCTCTACATGACCGAGAAGATCGACGCCGCCGAGTTCACCGCGGACGACGAGGCCGTGCTGCAGGCGCTGGCGGCGGCCGCGGGCATCGCGATCGAGAACGCCCGGCTGTTCGAGAAGTCGCGGATGCGCGAGCGGTGGCTCGAGGCCATCGGCGAGGTCAACTCCGAACTGCTGGGCGGCGCGTCCGGCGAGTACGCGCTGCGCCTGATCACCCAGCGCACCGTCGAGCTCGCCAACGCCGACTCGGCGCTCGTCGTGCTCGGCGACGGCCAGCACGAGCCGTTGACGGTGGCGGCGAGCGCGGGCACCAAGATCGACGACTTCAACGCCTCCGACCACGCGGTGGCCGAGGTGATCCGGTCCGGCGTCCCGCTGCTGGTCGACGACCTGGGGTCGGGCTTCGGGCCGGCGCTCGCCGTCCCGCTGCGGTCGGGTCCCGTCGTCACGGGCGCGCTGGTCGTGCTGCGCAGGGGCGGTGAGACGCAGTTCCTGCCCGACCAGGTGCCGGTGCTGGCGTCGTTCGCCGACCAGGCGGCGGTCGCGCTGGAGTTCGCCGAGCAGCAACGCTCGCAGCGCCTGCTCGACGTGCTGGAGGACCGCGACCGCATCGCCCGCGACCTGCACGACCACGTCATCCAGCGACTGTTCGTCACCGGCCTCACGCTGCAGGCGACGATGCGGCGCATCACCGAGCCCGAGATCGCCGCACGCCTGCAGACCGCCGTCGAACAGCTCGACGAGACCGTGCGGGAGATCCGCACGTCCATCTTCGACCTGCACTCGACCGACAACACGTCACTGCGCCGCCGCCTGCTCGACCTCGTGGCGGGCCTGACCGAGTCGACGCACCTGTCGCCGTCCGTGCGGATGTCCGGCACCGTCGACAACTCGGTGCCACCGGAGCTCGCCGAACACGTCGAGGCTGTGGTGCGCGAGGCCGTCACGAACGCCGTCCGGCACGCCGCCGCCACCGAGCTGTCCGTGCTGATCGACGCCGGTGAGGACGTCGTGATCACCGTGCAGGACAACGGGATGGGGATCCCGCCCGACGCGGCGCGCAGCGGCCTGCGCAACCTGGCCCGCCGCGCGGAGAAGTTCGGCGGCACGTTCGCGGTGCGCGGGACCGACGGCGGCGGTGCCTGCGTGGTCTGGCGCGTCCCCCTGAACTGACAGCGCTGAACTAGCGGGGCTTCTCACCGTCCTTGCGGAACTGCGACGCGAACACGGCGGCCTGGGTACGGCGCTGCATGCCGAGCTTCGCGAGCAGGTGCGAGACGTAGTTCTTGACGGTCTTCTCCGCGAGGAACATGCGTTCGGCGATCTGCCGGTTCGTGAGGCCCTCGCCGATGAGGTCGAGGACCGTGCGCTCCTGCTCGCTGAGCATGCGCAGCGGGTCGCCCTCCTCGCGTTCGCGGCGGATGCGGTTCAGCAGGGCCGAGGTCGTGCGGGCGTCGAGCAGCGACTGTCCAGCTGCGACGGTGCGCACGGCGTTGACCAGGTCGGCGCCCAGGATCTGCTTCAGCACGAAGCCGGACGCACCGGCCATGATCGCGTCGAACAGGGCCTCGTCGTCGGCGAAGCTCGTGAGCATCAGGCACTGCAGGCCGGGGATGCGACTACGCAGTTCACGGCACAGCTCGATGCCGTTGCCGTCGGGGAGCCGGATGTCGAGGACCGCCACGTCGGCCTGGGCCGCCGGCACCTTGGCCAGCGCCTCCGTGACCGACGCCGCGTCACCGACCACCTCGAGATCGGACTCCTCGCCGAGCAGGTCCGCGATGCCGCGGCGGACGATCTCGTGGTCGTCGACGAGGAAAACGCGCGTCGCCATTCGGTCACGGTAGCCCAAAGACCCTGACCCGAGGGGACCAACGGCACGCGGCGCGCTACGACGATCGGGCTCACTTTCGCGGAGACGCGAGCGGGGCGCGGCGAAGTCGCCGCGCCCCGTGCCCAGTGGTGTCGTTCAGCCCTGCTTGATGGCCGAGATCTCGAACTCGAGGACGACCTTCTCGCTCACCAGGACGCCGCCGGTCTCCAGCGCGGCGTTCCACGTCACGCCGTAGTCCTTGCGGTTGATGGTGTGCGAGCCCTCGAAGCCCACGCGGGTGTTGCCGAACGGGTCGACGGCCACGCCCTCGAAGGCGAACGGGATGGTGATGCTCTTGGTGACGTCCTTGATGGTGAGGTCACCGGTGATCTCGAAGTTGTCCTCGTCGATCTGCTTCGCGGAGGTCGAGACGAACTTGATCTCCGGGTAGGTCTCGACGTCGAGGAAGTCGTTGGTGGTCAGGTGACCGTCGCGCTGCGCGTTGCGGGTGTCGATGCTCGCGACCTTCAGGGTCACCTCGGCGGTGGTGTTCTCCGGCTTGTCACCGTCGATGTTGATCTTGCCGTCGAACTCGTTGAACGCACCGCGAACCTTGGTGACCATCGCGTGGCGTGCGACGAAACCGATGCGGGAGTGCGAGGCGTCGATGACGTAGGCGCCGGTCAGCTCGGAGAGGTTGGTGGCGGTGGTCATGGTGGTCAGTCCTTCGGTCGGTCGATTTGGTTGAGGTGTCACCTACCCTGCATGAACCTGGATGATGTGTCAACTATTCCCGTATGCTGAACACGTGACACGATGGCTGGAACCTGAGCAGCAGCGGGCGTGGCGGGCCTACGTCCGCATGCAGGGGGAGCTCAACGCGCACTTGAGCAGGCAGATGTCGGTCGACTCGGAGATCTCGATGGCCGACTTCGCCGTGCTGGTGCAGCTCACGGACACGCCGGACGAACGCGTCCGCGTGCTGGAGCTCGCACGGTCCCTGCACTGGGAGAAGAGTCGCATCTCACATCACGTGGCCCGGATGGAGAAGCGCGGTCTGGTGCGCAGGGAGAACTGCCGCAGCGACGGGCGCGGGTCGTTCGTCGTGCTGACCGACCTGGGCCGTTCGGCGATCGAGGCGGCCGCGCCCGCGCACGCCGAGACGGTGCGCGCGCTGGTGTTCGACCAGCTCTCCGACGCCGAGGTCGAGACGTTGCGGGAGATCTCCGAGAAGGTCTTCACCCGCCTAACGACAGGCGAATGTGCGTCGGTAATCGCTCGGTGCGACGCCGACGACCCGATGGAAGTGGTGCCGGAGGAGAGCGGCTGTCCCGAAGCCTGACCTGGCGGCGACGGCGTCGACGTCCAGGTCGGTCTCCTCGAGCAGCCTGCGCGCGTGCAGCACCCGTTGGAGTGAGAGCCACTTGTTCGGGGTGGTGCCGGTCTCCGCGACGAACTTGCGCGCGAACGTCCGTTCGGACATGACGGCGAGCTTCGCCATGGACGCCACGGTGTGGTTGTCTGCGATCGTGTCGAGCACCCGCTCCAGCACCGGTTCGAGGCTGTCGGCGCTGCATTCGGGGATGGGCAGCTCCACGAACTGCCGCTGACCGCCGTCGCGCTGCGGCGCCACGACCATCCTGCGCGCGATCGTGTTGGCGACCTTGGTGCCGAGCTCACGCCGGACGAGGTGCAGGCACGCGTCGATGCCCGCGGCGGTGCCTGCGCTGGTGATGATGTTGCCGTCGTCCACGAACAGCACGTCCGGGTCGAGCTGCGCCTTCGGGAAGCGCTCCCGGAACAGTCGCACCTCACGCCAGTGCGTGGTGCAGCGCCGGTCGTCGAGCAGTCCGGCCGCGCCCAGGATGAACGCCCCGCTGCACACGCTGAGCAGCGTCGCGTCGGTCTCCCGCAGCGCCTTGACCAGCTTCTCCGGGTAGTGGTCGCGGACACGTGCGGCGGGTAGCGCGACGAGGTCGACGCTCTGCAGCGCGTCGAACCCGTGCTCCGGCGTGATCGAGACCCCGCGGATGCTCGTCGTCACCGGCTGGTTCGGGTACTCGCCGCACACGCGGAAGTCGACGAGCGGCACGCCCTCCTCGGTGCGGTCGACGCCGAACACCTCGCAGAGCAGGCCGAACTCGAACGGCGCGACGCCGTCGATCAGGGGAACCGCGACCGATTGCAGCATGGCAGGATTTTAGCTCTCATCGTCAGATCTGCCACTGTTGGCAGGATCTGGCTGGTCGCAAACTTAGTGCCATGACTCTTGCAGTGATCGTCCTAGTCCTCGCAGGCATCTCCGTCTGGCTCGACCGGCACCGCGACCGCAATGCCGGCCTGGCCGGCTCGACCGACGTGACCGACCGCGACCGCATCCGCGTGCGCAACGACCTGCGGTACCTCACTTGAACCGTGTCGGATCAATTTGGGGCTGCGGGCCCGTGTAGCGGGCGACCGGGCGGATGATCTTCGTGTCCTCGGACTGCTCGAGCGCGTTGGCGCACCACCCGATCACCCGGCTGCACGCGAACGTCGGCGTGAACATCTCGCGCGGGATCCCGCACAGCTCCATCACCACGCCGGCGTAGAACTCCACGTTCGCGTACAGCTGCCGGCCGGGCTTGAGCTCGGCCAGCAGTTCGGTGACCCGGCGCTCGACCGTCACGGCGAAGTTCGTCAGCTCGGTGGGGCGTTCGAGCGCGATCTCCTTGAGCAGGCGGGCCCGCGGGTCTTCCGTCTTGTAGACGGCGTGGCCGAACCCCATGATCCGGTCGCCCTGCTCGATGCGCTCCCTGACCCAGGCGTCGATGTTGTCAGGAGAGCCGATGAGGTCGAGCGCCTCCAGCGCCCGGTCCGGTGCGCCGCCGTGCAACGGCCCGGAGAACGTCCCGATCGCCGCCGTCACGGCCGACACGACGTCCGCACCCGCGCTGGCGACGACGCGCGCGGTGAACGTGGACGCGTTGAACCCGTGGTCGATCGTGGCGATCAGGTACTGCTCGACAGCACGGCTCGTCCATGTTGACGGTTCCTGTCCAGTCAACATGTACAACCAGTTCGCCGACGTTGACAAATCAACCCTGGGGCTGACCGGATCAAGTCCGAGCTTGAGCCTGTGCAGCGCCGCGAGGATCGTCGGCGTCATCGCGCTGACCCGGAGCGCGTCCGCCTTCCTGTCGCTCATCGGCGCGTCCCACATCGGCGGCGACGGCAGCATCGACAACGCCGTCCGCAGCCCGGCCAGCGCTGTACAGCCGGAGCGAGCGATCGCGGGCAGCACCTCGCTGATCGTCGCCGGCAGCTGCCGGAGCTCGGCGGTCTGCGCCGCGAACCGGGCGGACTCGTCGGGACCGGGCAGCCGTCCCTCGACGAAGAGGAACCACACGTCCTCGAACGACCGCGTCCTGGCCAGCTCGATCGCGTCGTGCTCGCGGTAGTGGTAGTAGCCCGCGGCACCGTTCACGTCCCCGATCAGGGTCGTGGTGACGACGACGTCCTTAAGCCCTTTGGGTGCATCAATCAACATGTACAACAGGCTCCGTCAACATGTCATGTACAGTCAATGTTGATGGAATCAATGTTGACGACGAATCAAGCTGCCCGTCGCCTGGGCGTCAAACCGGCGACGGTGTACGCCTACGTCAGTCGCGGTCTCCTGACCAGCAAGAAGGTCAACCGCCAGAGCATGTTCGGCGTCGCCGAGGTGGAAGCCCTGGCCCAGCGCACTGGTGCGCGCGGAGCAGTGGCCGCTGTGACCGATCGCATCCGCACGCGCATCTCCCTGCTGGAGGGCGACCGCCTCTACTACCGCGGCCGCTCGGTTCCCCAGCTCTCGAGCACCAAGCGCTTCGAGGACGTTGCCCACTGGCTGTGGACGGAGATCGACACAGTCGGCCTGGAGTTCCCCGAGGGGCAGGAGATCTGGATGGCCCTCCCGGAGAGCGCCACCCTGACCGACCGCATCCGCGTGGCCGTGGCCCTCGCGAGCGCCGGCGACCCGCTCCGCTTCGACCTCGACCGGTCCGTCTCCACGGCCAAGGCCCTGATCGCCGACGTGGTCGAGTCGCTGCCGCTGCTCGGCAAGCCACAGGGCACCGACATCGCCGACCGCCTGTGGGCCCGCCTGTCGCCCCTGCCGCCGGTCCCCGAGGTGCTGAACGCGGCCCTGATCCTGCTGGCCGACCACGACCTGGCCATCTCGACGATGGCCGCCCGCGTGGCCGCCTCCGCCCACGCCCACCCGTACGCGGTGGTGTCGGCAGGCCTGGGCGCCATGGAGGGCCAGCGCCACGGCGCCGCCACGACCATCGCCTACCGCTTCCTGGCACAGGCCGAATCCGACCCGATGGGCGCCGTGGCGGAGCACCTGCGCTCTGGCCAGCCGATCCCGGGGTTCGGCCACCGCGTCTACGAGACGCGCGACCCGCGAGCCGACCACCTGCTGGCGTTGCTGCGCAGCCACGGCGACCTGGTGGCGGACAAGATCATCGCGACGCAGCCGCAGTCGTTTCCGAACATCGACCTGGCGCTCGCGCAGCTGGGGCTGACGTTCAAGATGCCGCCGGACGGGGGCGAGGCGATCTTCTCGATCGCGCGGATCGTGGGGTGGATCGCGCACGCGATGGAGGAGTACCAGGAGCCGGGCCTGCGGTTCCGCGCGCTGGGCGTGTACACGGGCGATCGCCCGTAGCGGACTGCTCCGGCGTCGCTGGCGGGCCACCTGCCCGCACGGTGAGTTCGGGCTGGGCCCGGTTCAGGCTCTGGCCGGCGAGATCGACGACGGCCATCTGCTCGTCGAACAGGGTTTGTCGCAGCCGCAGCCACTTCTCCTGCTGCGGTTCGGTGGCGTTCCGACTTTCGGAAGCGGACCATGGAACGCGTGAGATTGTCCGCTGTGGACAACCTGAAGGTGATCCTCGTGGCGTGGGTCATCGGCGGCCATGCGCTGCTGGGCTACGCCGCCGTCGGTGGCTGGCCCTACGACGAGGTCAACGAGGTCACGTTCCACCCCGGCGTGGAGACCGTGCTGGCGGTGTTGATCGGGCCGTCCGGGTTGTTCTTCATGGGCACGTTCTACTTCATGGCCGGGATCTTCACGCCCGGCTCGATCGAACGCAAAGGGCGTCAGCGGTTCGTCGCGGAGCGGCTGGTGCGGCTGGGCACTCCGTGGGTGGTCAGCGCCGTCGTCATCTGGCCGACGTTCGTGTGGATCGCCTACAACGGGGCCGGGCAGGACGTGAGCTGGTGGGAGGCGTTCACGCACCGGGATCCGTTCCTGGACAGCGGATCGCTGTGGTTCGTGGGCGTGTTGCTGGTGTTCAGCATCGCGATGGCATTTCTGCCGCCCATCAAGGAGCGTGCCATCACCACCGGAACCGTGGTCGGCATGACGGTGCTCGTGGCGGGGACGACTTTCCTGACGCGGCTGGTCTTTCCGGCGCGCAGCGGGCAGGTGGGCGACCTGCACCTGTGGTGGTGGCCGCAGTGTCTCGGCATGTTCCTGCTCGGCGCGATCGGTGGGCGGAAGCTGGCGGAGAGGGTGCCGGACGACATCTACAAGGCGTGTCGCAACGTCGTCATCGCCACGATCGCCGTGTTGCCCTTCGCGGCGGCGTTGCTGGGGGTGCTGGACCTCGCGAAGAACGCCGAGCCGTTCCTCGGGGGCTGGCGGTGGCAGGCGCTGTCGTTGGCGCTCACCGAGGGAATTCTGGTGGTGGCGGGGAGTTTGTGGCTCATCGGGCTCGCGCAGCGCAGGATGACCGGCCAGGGGCCTTTCACCGAGGGGCTGGCGCGGTCCGCGTACGCCGCGTTCATCGTGCAGGGGCCGATTCTGCTCAGCCTCGCGACGGCCGTGCGGCCGCTCGACCTGCCGGCCGAGGTCAAGGCGCCGGTGGTCGGTGGGGGAGCGATCGTCCTGGCGTTCGCGATCGGCTGGGCCGTCACTTCACGCCGAGGCGCTTCAGCACGCTCGTCGTGATGCCCGCCGCGTCGAGGCCGTGGGCGCGCAGGATGCGGGCCCGTGAGTCGTGCGGCAGGAAGCGTGCGGGCAACGCGAAGGTCGCCACGCAGGTGGAACTGCCGGTCAGGGCCTGACCCAGGCGGGAGCCCAGAGCACCTGTCGACGTCGTGTCCTCCACGGCGAGAACCAGGCGGTGCCGGCTGCTGTACTTGACGAGGTGCGGGTCCACGGGAGCGATCCACCGCGGGTCGACCACGTTGACCCGGATGTCGTGCGATTCCAGCTCGACGGCCGCAGCCAGGCACGGACCCGCCAGTGGGCCGACCGCGACCAGCAGCACGTCGGCGTCCGGCACCTCGCGCAGCACGTCGAAGTGGCTCACCCGGCGCAACGCCGGTACGTCGGGGCCGGCCGTGGACTTGGGATAACGCACGACGGTCGGGCCGTCGGACACCGCGACGGCCTCGCGCAGCAACACGGCCAGCGAGGCTGGGTCGCGCGGCGCGGCCAGGCGCAGTCCGGGCACCACGGGAAGGATGGAGGCATCCCACATGCCGTGGTGCGAAGCGCCGTCCGGGCCGGTGACACCAGCTCGGTCCAGCACGAACGTCACGGGTAACCGGTGCAGTGCCACGTCCATCAACAGCTGGTCGAAGGCGCGCGACAGGAACGTCGCGTAGATGGCGACGACCGGGTGCAGGCCGCCCATCGCCATGCCGGCGGCGGACGTCACGGCGTGCTGCTCGGCGATGCCCACGTCGAAGACGCGCGTGGGAAAGCGCTGCGAGAACGGCCGCAACCCCACCGGTTCCAGCATCGCCGCGGTCAGGCAGACGACGTCCGGGCGCTCCGAGCCGATGGCGACGATCCCGTCGGAGAACGCATCGGTCCACGTGCGGTCGCTGGAGGCCCCGGACGCGCCGACCGCGTGCATGCGGTCGGCCTCGTCGGATTCCGCAGGCTCGTAACCCCTGCCCTTCACGGTCTTGCAGTGCACGACGACCGGGCGCCCGAGAGCCTTGGCCTCCCACAGGGCGTTCTCGACGGCGTGCACGTCGTGGCCGTCGACCTCACCGACGTAGGCGAGACCGAGGGCCTCGAACAGACCCCGTGCGGTGCCGGAGAGCAACGAGGCCGCGAAGCCGCCCGCGGTCGGGTCGTAGGAGCGGCCGTTGTCGTTCAGCACCACCACGACCGGCCGGGCGGACCCGCCGATGTTGTTCAACGCCTCCCAGCACATCCCACCGGTCAGGGCGCCGTCGCCGACGATCGCCACGACGCGGCGATCGGCACCGGACAGCTCGAACGCCTTGGCCAGACCGTCCGCATAGGACAGTGCGGTCGAGGCGTGCGAGTTCTCGATGACGTCGTGCGCGGACTCGGCCGCGGACGGGTAGCCGGACAGACCACCGGCCTGGCGTAGCGAGTCGAAGTCGGTGCACCGGCCGGTCAGCATCTTGTGCACGTACGACTGATGACCGGTGTCGAACAGCACGACGTCGACAGGCGAGGAGAACACCCGGTGCACCGCGATCGTCAGCTCGACGACACCCAGGTTCGGGCCGAGGTGCCCGCCGGTCCGGTGCACCCTGGAGATCAGGAACGACCGGATCTCCTCGGCCAGGGGACGCAGTGCCGAGGACGGCAGCGCCCGGACGTCCGCGGGCGAGGTGATGTCAGCCAGCATGGCGCACCGCCGGCGGCAGCGTGAAGGAGATCGTCTCGGTCGCCGTGGTGTACGTGGAGACCGTGATGGAACCCAAGGCCCGCAAGGCGGACACGACCTCGTCCACCAGTTCGGGCGGCGCCGAGGCACCGGCCGACAGGCCGACCGTCGACACCCCGGTGAGCCACGCCGGGTCGATCTCCGACGCGTCGTCGATCAGGTAGGCCGGTGTGCCGCCCCGCGCGGCCAGCTCGACCATCCGCACCGAGTTCGACGAGTTCTTCGAGCCCACCACGAGGACCAGGTCCGACTGCGCCGCGACGTCCCGGATCGCGATCTGCCGGTTCGTCGTCGCGTAACAGATGTCGTCCGACCCCGGCCCGCGCAGCTGGGGGAACTTGCGCCGCAACGCCTCGATCACGTCGGCCGTCTCGTCCACGGCCAGCGTCGTCTGCGTCAGGTACGAGACGGGACCCGTGATGTCGAGGGCCTCGACGTCGGCGACGGTCTCGACGAGCACCATCTGGTCGGGCGCTTCTCCCAGCGTCCCATCGACTTCCTCGTGCCCGGCGTGTCCGATGAGGACGATCGTGTCGCCGCGCTCGGCGAACCTCCTGGCCTCGGCGTGCACCTTCGCCACGAGAGGACAGGTCGCGTCCAGCACCTCCAACGACCTGGACACCGCCTCGGAACGGACAGCGGGAGAGACGCCGTGCGCGGAGAACACGACAGTGGCACCGGCGGGCACCTCGGACAGTTCCTCCACGAACACGGCGCCACGAGCCTCCAGCGACCGCACCACGTGGATGTTGTGCACGATCTGCTTGCGCACGTAGATGGGGCCGCCGCGCTGGTCGAGCAGCCGTTCCACGATCTCGATGGCGCGCTCCACCCCGGCGCAGAACGACCGGGGTGAGGCGAGCAGCACCGAACGCGGCGGGTGTTCCGTCATCAGGTGCCTTTCAGTGGTCTCGATGGGTCACCAGCTGGGCGAGCGTGCCGAGCTCCACCGCCGCACGTGCCGTCGGCGAGGCCTCGCCGAGGTGGACCAGTGCCCGTGTGTGCAGTTCGTCGGCCTGTTCCTGGCTCCACGCCCGCCCACCGGCCGCGTCGACCAGCGAAGCCGCCCGCGCGAGCGTCTCGCCGTTCATCTCGTGGGCGCCGAAGTACAGCGAGGCGAGCTCGGCGGAGGCTGGGACTCCCGCGGTGAGCGCGTGCACGACCGGCAGGGACTTCTTGCGGTTGGCCAGATCCGAGTGGGCGGCCTTGCCGGTCACCAACGGATCACCCCAGATGCCGAGCAGATCGTCCACGTGCTGGAACGCCAGACCCAGCTCGGCACCGTAGCCGCGCATCGCTTCTACCTGCTCGTCGGTGCCGCCGCCGTACAACGCGCCCAGCGCGGCGGAAGCACCCAGCAGCGCGCCGGTCTTGCCGCGCGCCATCTGCTCCACCTCGGACACCTTCACGTCCGACCGCGTCTCGAAGTCGAGATCGAACGCCTGCCCGTCGAGCAACGCCACCACGGCGTCAGCCAGCGTACGGATCGCCTCCAGCGCGCGTGGATGTCCTGATCCGGCCAGGACGTCCACGGCCAACGCCTGCAGCGCGTCGCCGGCCAGGATCGCCGGGCTGACGCCGAACACCGTCCACGCCGTGGCACGGTGTCGCCGGGTCGTGTCGCCGTCCATCACGTCGTCGTGCAGCAACGAGAAGTTGTGGATGAGCTCCACCGCGACCGCCGCAGGGACAGCCGCGGAGGGGGTGCCGCCGACGGCCTCGGCCGCCAGCAGCACCAACGCCGGCCGGATGGCCTTGCCGCCGTTCTCCAGCACCGGGTTGCCGTACTCGTCGCGCCAACCGTGGTGGTACTCGGCGACCGTACGCATCGACAGGGGCAGCTGTTCGACGGCCTTGCGCAGAGCAGGGAGCACCAGGCCCCGGCTCCACGCGAGCACCTCGGCCGCCGGTCTGCCCGCGGCAAGAGGTTCAGTCATCTCCGCGGTCATGGCTTAGAGACCGATCTCCACGTTCTCCAGCACGCCCAGCGCGTCCGGTACCAGCACCGCCGCCGAGTAGTACGTCGACACCAGGTACTTGAGCATCGCGTGCTCGTCGATGCCCATGAACCGCACGTTCAGGCCGGGCTCGTACTCGTCCGGGATGCCGGTCTGGCGCAGGCCGACGACACCCTGCTTCTCCTCGCCCAGGCGCATCGCGAGGATCGACGTGGTGCCGTTCTTGTTGACCGGGATCTTGTCGCACGGCGCGATCGGGACGCCGCGCCACGACTGCAGCGGCTTGCCCTCGACCTCGACCGTCGGCGCGTACAGGCCGCGTGAGTTCAGCTGCCGGCCGAACGCCGCGATCGCCCTGGGGTGCGCCAGGATGAGCTTCGTGTTGCGGCGCCGCGAGATCAGCTCGTCCATGTCGTCCGGCGTCACCGGGCCCGACCTGGTGCTGACCCGCTGCTTGAGGTCGGCGTTGGCGATGAGGCCGAACTCCTTGTTGTTGACGAGCTCGAACTCCTGGCGTTCGCGCAGGGCCTCTATTGTGAGCCGCAACTGGTGTTCAACCTGGTCCATCGGCTGGCTGTAGAGGTCGGCCACGCGTGTGTGGACGCGCAGGATCGTCTGCGCCACCGAGAGTTCGTACTCGCGCGGCCGCAGCTCGTAGTCGACGAACGTGCCGGGCAGCACCGGTTCGCCGTCGTGGCCGGACGCGAGGTGGATCTCCGCCTCGCCGTGCTTGTTCGACGCGGCCGTCGGGTTCGCCAGCTGCTGCGCGATGTGCTCGCGCAGCAGCTCGATCTGCCCGTTGAGCTGCGCGAAGGCCGCCCGCGACAGCACGACGGCCGTCGTCGGGGTCAACGCGCGCGCGGTGAAGCTCCAGTTCTTCTCGGCACCGGACAGGACCGGCTCGTCGCCGATGTACTCGCCGTCCGCGATCGTTCCGAGCGCCACCTCGCCGCCGTACTCGCCGAGGCCGGTCTTGGTGACCTTGCCGTGCGCGATGACGACGATCTGGTCGACGGACTCGCCGCGTTCCGCGATCACCTCGCCCGGCTCGTACTCGCGCTGCTCGAAGCGGTTCGCGACGGCGGTCAGCGCCTCCTCGTCCTCGAACCCGCGCAGCAGCACGAACTCGCACAGCTCCTGCGGCACGACGCGCACCTCGGAACCGACGCTCGTGAACGTGACACGGCCGTCACCGACCGCGTAGCTCAGGCGCCGGTTGACCCGGAACGCGCCACCCTTGGCCTCGACCCAGGGCAACAGTCGCAGCAGCCAGCGGGGCGAGATGCCCTGCATCTGCGGCGCGGACTTGGTGGTCGTCGAGAGGTTGCGGGCTGCGGCGGTGGAAAGGCTCAGCTGCTGCTCGTCCACCCCGGGACCCGGATCGGTAACAGTCACTGTGAATCACGCCAATCTGCTTCAGCGGACCAGGACTGCGGCAGTGCCGAGTCCTGAGGGGGAGTGGAGCGACTTGCGGGTGGGGGTTGGGGAGAAGCTGAACCTGCCGGATCGCTGCGTCCAGAGCAGTTCTCCGGCGAGCCACGACTTCAGCGCTTCGACGTACCGGTGCAGCCCGGCACGCGCCGCCTCGTCGAGGTCGTACTCGGCGGCGATGGACGGCAGCTCGCCGATGATCGAGACGATCTGCCGCAGTCGTGCCGCGATCAGGTCGGCGACGACCGACACCGCCTGCGGAAGCTCGCAGCCGAAGAACCGCTGAACGGCGAGCACCGCGCTGGTGGTACTGATACCGGTGGCGTAGGTGCGGTCGAAGCCGACGATCTCCTGGCGCAACGCGGGCACGTCACCGAACGAGTCGACGAGCGCCCGCATCGTGCTGTTGCGCAACAACTCCGCGGGCAGGTCGGCATCTACCGACTTGCGCACCAGCTTCGCGGACAGTTCTGTGGCGATCGACCGGCGCCGCATCTCCACGAGGTCGATCGGATCGGGCACCCGGCCCTGGGCGGTGTTGTGCAGCTCCCACAACAACGCGTCCAGGTACTCGCCGAGGTGTTCGACGTCATCCGAATCCACAGTGGACCGTGAGACCAGCTCGGCCAGGCCTTTCTCGGCGGGGTTCGGCGACGGGGCCGACCCGGCGGCCACCGACTTGAGCCGGGCGACGAAAGCCTTGCCGCCGCCGACGTCGCGCGTGCGCAGGAAGCCCTCGCGGAACGCGTCGCTCACGTAGAAACCCCACGTGTGCCAGTCGCTGATGTGCTTCAGGTCGTCCAGCGACGCCGTCGGATGGGTCAGCGACGCGAAGCCGCCGTAGTCTGCCGCGTCGTAGAACGCCTCGGTCCAGGGCGCGCCGTTCAGCATGCCCATGTCCCGCACCCACGTCTTGGTGTGCTGACGAATCCGGTCGACGTGCGGGGAGAGCCGCGCGGCGAACGGCATGTCGAACGCTGGAATCTCAGTCACGGGCCACTCCAAGCCACGCGCCGAACGTGCCCAGCCCGGTGGGCCCGCGCAGGATCGTGCGGAAGAACGCGGAGTTGCCCGCGCCACCGTCCACTTTGGTGTAGCGACCGGCGTGCAGGTGCCACTCGTGCCCGCCGGACTGCCAGTCCTGCAGCCCCTTCACGTACTTGAGCACCCGCGCCTGCTCCAGCGGGCCGACACCGCGCTCGGCGAACAACACCGGCAGCTCGGTGAAGACCGTGTTCTCGAACTGGTGCAACCGAGACGTCAGCAGGGTGTTCACGGCTTCGACCGCGGTCTGCGTGTCGTGGCCGAAGAACTTCTCGAACACGAGAACCCCGTTGGAGTTCTCGCCCTCGCGCTGGACCTCCCGCTCGTACGAGAAGATGTCGTTGCGCAGGTGGATGGCATCGGAGAACGTGTCGGAGAGCACCCGCAGCGGCCGGGCGCCCGCGATCGACGCGGGCACCTCCGCCGCTTCCGAGACCTCCACCAGGTTCGCCGACCACGGCGCACCACCGACCTTGCGGCGCATCTCGATGTACTCGATGGGGTTGGCGACGGTGCCCGACGCCATGTTCTTGATTTCCCACATGCACTCGAGCAGCAGGTTGTGGGTGCTCGTGGTGAACCGGCGCCGCCAGTCCTCCGACATCAGCGGAATCGTCCGCCGCCAGAGGTCGACGAGCCCGCGTTCGGTCGGGTTCCGCGGCTCCGGCGTCGGGTCCGTGCCGTTGACCGGCATGAACGCGGGCAACCGGTCGAGGTACGCCTTCGCACCTGTCACGTCCGTGTTCTGCTTGAACTGCGCGAAGAACTCGTCGTCGAAGTAGAAGACCCAGACGTACCAGTCCGTGATGAGGTCGAGGATCTCCGCGGGCGCGTCCGGGTGGGTCCACGCGCACATGAACCCGTAGTCGTCGCCCGCGAGGATCTCGGGAGTCCACACCCCGGTGTCGAGCATCCCCATGTCCCGCGCCCACTGTGTCGAGTGGACGCGGGCGCGCTCGAGGTTCGGGTTCATCCGCGCCGGGTGCGGCACGTAGAACTCCGGCATGGTGAAAGGTGCGGTGGCCATC
The DNA here is from genome assembly GCF_016907955.1 of Lentzea nigeriaca. Classification (GTDB taxonomy): domain Bacteria; phylum Actinomycetota; class Actinomycetes; order Mycobacteriales; family Pseudonocardiaceae; genus Lentzea; species Lentzea nigeriaca. Next base: position 16,540 of record NZ_JAFBCX010000014.1, read on the forward strand.
CTTTCCGGCTAGCCTTCGCGGCCCAGCTCGACGTGCTCCAGCACACCGATCGCGTCCGGCACCATGATGGCGGCCGAGTAGTAGGCGCTGACCAGGTAGTTGATGATCGCCTGGTCGTTGATCCCCATGAACCGCACCGACAGGCCCGGCTGGTACTCGTCCGGGATGCCGGTCTGGTGCAGGCCGATGACGCCCTGGTCCTGCTCGCCGACGCGGATCAGCATGACCGACGACGTACGGGTGTCCGAGACTGGGATCTTGTTGCACGGCAGCACCGGGATGCCCCGCCACGCCGGCACGGACTGCCCGTTGAAGTCGATGTGCTGCGGGTAGATGCCGCGCTTGTTGCACTCGCGGCCGAACGCCGCGATCGTGCGCGGGTGGGCGAGGAAGTAGCCGGGGTCCTTCCACACCACCGAGAGCAGCTCGTCGAAGTCGTCCGGGGTGGGCGGGCCGGACCGGGTGTGGATGCGCTGCTTGAGGTCCGCGTTGTGCAGCAGGCCGAACGACCGGTTGTTGACGATCTCGTGCTCCTGGCGCTCGCGCAGGGCCTCGATCGTGAGCCGCAACTGCTGCTCGACCTGGTCCATCGGGTTGTTGTAGAGGTCCGCGACACGCGTGTGGACCTGCAGCACGGTCTGCGCGACGCTCAGCTCGTACTCGCGCGGCGAGAGCTCGTAGTCGACGAACGTGCCGGGCAGCACGGGCTCGCCGTCGTGGCCGGCCGCCAGACCGATCTCGGCCTCGCCGAAGTCGTTCTGCGGCCTGTTGCGGCTGTTGTAGGCCTGCTGGATGTGCGCGCGCAGGCCGCCGGCCTCGCCGTTGAGGGCCTGGAAGTCCTCCCAGGACAGCGTGAGGACGGTGACCGGGGTGACGGCCTTGGCCGAGTACTCCCACTCGCCCTGCGGCCCGGCCAGCACGGTCTCGCCGAAGTACTCGCCGTCGGCGAGGTTGCCGAGCACGGTCTCGCCGCCGTACTCACCGGTGCCGATCTTGTCGACCTTGCCGTGCGCGATCAGCACGACGGTGTCCTGCGGACGGCCCTTCTCGACGATGAGCTCGCCGATGCCGAACTCCCGCTGCTGGAAGCGCCCGGCCAGCGCGGCGAGGACGTCGTCGTCGTCAAAACCCTTCAGCAGCGACAGCTCGGTGAGCTCCTGGGGCACGACGCGGATGTCCGCGCCGATGTTGGTGAACGAAACGCGTCCGTCGCCCAACGTGTAGGTGAGACGGCGGTTGACGCGGTAGGCACCACCCGCGGCCTGCACCCAGGGCAGCACCTTGAGCAGCCAGCGGGAAGTGATTCCCTGCATCTGCGGCACGGACTTGGTGGTCGTGGCCAGATTACGTGCGGCGGCCGTGCCCAAACTCAGCTGCTGACGGCCCTCATTGAGGTCAGAATCCGTCACAGTCACAACCCACACCCACCAATCTCAATGCGTGCTAATGGACCAATCCGATAAGCCGGAATGGACGTTAGTTCTCGCGATTGAGGACTGTGAAGCGGCCAAAAAGGCGACATTCGGGTGGGTGCCTTACGCCTGCGGAAGCTACGGAGCGTACAACTCCTGCCGTATGCAACCACCTTCGTATTGGCAGGCGGGTGAGCGCATCATATTCGTATCAGTGTGGAATGGCCCACTCGTTTGGCCCAGTAGGATCACTCTTTTGTGGGCATTAGTGGGCCTTGTTCGGATGCTATACATCGCCACTCCGAGTGGATCTGAATCCACTCGAAGCGGTGTGTTTCAGTACCGCGCCACGCGTCTTGCCGCAGGGTGGAGCGAAAGTCCCGATTTTGTACCAAGGACTATTCGTGCTATTACGCGTCGCGGGAGTTCAGGAATGATTCCAGCTGAGTGACGACGAACGCGTGGTCCTCGGCCTGCGGCAGTCCGGAGACACCGACCGTGCCGACCGGCCCGGTACCGCGGACGATGATCGGGAAGACGCCACCGTGCGCCGCGTACAGGTCCGGGTCCAGGCGCGACTCCGCCTCGAACGTCGTGCCCTTCTCGCGGAACGTCTCGCCGACGTAGAACGAGCTGTGTCCGAACACCTCGACCACGCGGGCCTTGCGCTCCAGCCACCTGTCGTTGTTCGGCGCGGTGCCGGGCAGCGAGGCGTGGAAGAGCCTGTGTCCGTTGCGCTGCACCGAGATCGCGATCGGCAGGCCCTGCTCGCGGGCCGCGTCCAGCAGGTGCAGGCCGAGCTCGATCGCGACGTCGTTGCCGAAGCGCGTGAACTGCAGGCGCCGCTCCTGGGCGAGGAGTTCCTCCGAGCTCACAGGGTCACCACCCGGTTCTCGCGCGCGGACGTGAAAGCGGCCTCGATGACCTCGAGCGCGTGCACGCTGCCGTCGGGGTCGACGGGGATCCGGCCGGCCTGCAGCTCGGCGTAGAAGTGCTCGTAGGCGCCGAGCTCGACGGGCACCTCGATCGTCTCGCCGAGGACGCCGAGCTGGCCGCTGCGGGTCTCGTAACCCCAGTTGGGGTCGGTCGGACGGCGGCCCGCGTCGAGCGCGTCCTCCTGCTCGTCCATGCCGTGGATCACGAACGCGCCCTTGCTGCCCAGCACGCGGAACCGCGGTCCGTGGTGGGCGGCGTGCGCGCTGGCCCACAGGTGGGAGCGGACACCGTTGTCGTGCGTCAGCGCCACGAACACGTCGTCGTCCACCTGCACGCCGGGCCTGCGCAGGTCCAGCTCGGCATAGACGTTCGAGACCGGGCCGAAGAGCTGCAACGCCTGGTCGACGAGGTGCGCGCCGAGGTCGTACAGCAGGCCGCCGGCCTCCTCGGGGTCGCCGAACTCGCGCCAGTTGTCCCAGATCTCGGGCACCCAGCGCTCGTACCGAGACTCGAACCGCCGAACCTCGCCCAGGTGGCCGATGATCTTGCGGACGGTGAGGAAGTCGCTGTCCCAGCGGCGGTTCTGGAAGACCGTGAGCGGCACGTTCGCAGCCCGTGCCGCGGCCACGAGGCCCTTCGCCTCGGCGCTGGTGGGCGCGAACGGCTTGTCGACGACGACCGCGACACCCTTGTCGATCGCCCGGCGCGCGTACTCGACGTGCGTGCGGTTCGGCGTGCCGACGACGATCAGGTCGAGGTCCAGGTCGAACAGCTCGTCGGCCGTGACGATCTTCGCGTCCGGGTGCGCGGCACGGGCCTGTGCCTGCCGTTCCGGGTTCGCCGTGACGATCGCGACGAGGTCCATGCCGTCGGTCGAGGAGATGAGCGGGGCGTGGAAGACCCGTCCCGCGATGCCATAGCCCAGCAGTCCGACTCGTGTCATGTCCACGATTAAAGCAACGCTGTTGCATAATCGCCATGTGGACCTCACCTCGCTGCGTTCGCACAACGACCGGACGGTGCTCCGTCTCGTCCGCTCAGGGGCTCTGAGCAGGGCTTCCATCGCCGCCGAAGCCGGGCTGACCCCGCAGGCGGTGTCGAAGATCGTGGCGCGGCTCATCTCGGCAGGGCTGCTGGAGGAGACCGGCGCAGTCCGCGACGGCGGTCGTGGCAAGCCGCGCATGTCGCTCCAGCTGGCCGCGGACGGCGCCTGCGCGTACGGGGCGTACGTCGACCGGGACGAGCTACGGGTGGTGCGGCTCGACCTGACCGGTGAGGTGGTGTCGGCGTCGGTCGTGCCGCTGGCACCGATGTTCACGCCGTCCGACGTCCTGGACGCTCTGGCCGCGTTGGTCGAACCGGGGGAGAAGGTGCTCGGGGTCGGCATCGGGATCGCCGGTCCGCTGGACTTCCGCGACGGCGTGGTGTCACCCAACGGCCTGCCGGGGTGGTCGGCCGTTCCGCTGAAGGCGCTCGCCGAGGAACGGCTCGGGCTGCCGGTCGTGGTGGACAAGGACACCAACGTCGCCGTCCTCGCCGAGGCGTGGCGGGAGTCGTTGGAGGACGCGGCGCTGGTGTTCGTCGGCACCGGTCTGGGCGTCGGGTTGCTGCTGGGCGGGGAGGTGCACCGGGGCGCGCGGTCGGGCGCGGGCGAGTTCGGCCACACGACCATCCAGCTCGACGGGCCGTTGTGCGTGTGCGGGCGGCGCGGATGCGTCGAGGCGGTCCACGCCGCCGCGCACGGCGAGGAGGCCGCTCGGGTGCTCGCCACCGGCGTGCAGAACCTGGTGCAGTTGCTGGACCTGGACCAGATCGTCCTGAGTGGACGGAAGGTGCTCGAGTCGCCTGACCTGTACCTGCGTGCCATGCCCGACGTGCAGGTGAGCATCACGTCGTACGGCGCAGATCTGGTGCCGGTGGGCGCGGGGTTGCTGGTCCTGGGCGAGTTGTTCTAGCGCCTATCATCGGGACGTGGACGTCGAGCACGTCGTCGGAGCGCCGCATCCGAGGTTGCGGCCGTTCGTCACGCGGTACTCCGGGTATCGGATGCGCACCGAACCCGGTGTGCACCGCGGTCTGCCGTCGCGCTCGCTCACGCTCGTCGTCACGATGGACGGCACAGTCGACCTCCTTCAGGGCAAGTTCGCGACGCTGTGCGGCGGCCTGCACGACGAGGCCGTGCTGATCACCCACGACGGGTTCCAGCACGGCGTGCAGTGCTCGCTGACCCCGTTGGGCGCGCGGGCTTTCTTCGGTATGCCCGCCGGGGAACTGGCCGGCACGACCGTGGGCCTCGACGTGCTCGACGCTCCGGCCGGTGAGCTGCGCGAACGACTGCAGGAAGCCACGACGTGGACCGACAGGTTCGCGTGCCTGGACGAGGTGTTCGGCAGGCTGGTCCGGCCGGTGCGGCAGCAGGTCGAGATCGCATGGGCATGGCAGCGGATCGCCGAGGGAGCACCGGTCGGGGAGATCGCCGCCGAGGTCGGGTGGAGCCGCCAGCACCTGAGCGCGCGGTTCGCGGCGGAGTACGGCCTGACGCCCAAGGTGATGGGCCGGGTGATGCGGTTCGAGCGGGCGAACCGCATGCTGCGCGGTGAAACCAGGCCGACCCTGACCGAGGTGGCCGCTGCCTGCGGCTACACCGACCAGGCGCACTTCAACCGGGACTGGCGGGCGCTGTGCGGGGCCACGCCGACCGAGTGGATCGCGACCGAGCTTCCATTCGTACAAGGCGGCGAGGCGGGTGCCGTCGCAGAGTTGTGGCCATGACTACACCTGCACCAACCTGCTGGCCGGGACTGTCCTACGAGGACGCCCCGGCCGCGATCCGGTTCCTGGTAGAGGCTTTCGGCTTCTCCGAGCACCTCGTCGTGCCCGGTGAGGCCGACGGCGAGGTCGTGCACTGCGAGCTGGTCTGGCCGGAGGGCGGCGGCGTGATGCTCGGATCCGCCAAGCGTTCGGTCGGCGAAGTGCTCGCCACGGCTGTCGGCGCGGCGTCCGTGTACGTGGTGACGGATCGGCCGGACGAGATCTACGCGCAATGCATGGCGCGCGGTGCCACCGAGGTCCGTGGCCTGAAGGACGAGGACTACGGCTCGCGCGGCTTCACGGTCGCCGATCCCGAGGGCAACCGCTGGAGTTTCGGCACCTACCGCGGCGCCTGAGCGACGCAACCTTTTCCGAACGGCTGGAGTCTCCTCGGGTGGAGAGGTTCACATCCAGGGGAGGACAGGTGCGCCGAGCGCGCTGTTTGATGATCGCCGTCCTCGCCGCCGGACTGCTCGGTCCGGCGGCGACGGCACAGGTGGAACCGCCCAGAGCCCAGGTGGGGCCGAGCAGTGTCATCACGTTGATCAGCGGTGACAAGGTCGTCGTGAACGAGCGAGGCGAGCTGCTCGGCGTGCAGGGGCGGCCCGGCATGCGGTTCGCCCAGTACGTGCGGGACGGCGACCAGTACGTGGTGCCGGCTGACGCTGTGGACGCGGTGGGGCAGGATCGCGTCGACAAGCGCTTCTTCAACGTCACGGCACTGCACACGTTCGGCTACACCGACGACAAGATCGACAGGATTCCGGTGCTGGACAACGGTTTCCGCGCGGCTGCTGCCATACCGAAGAAGGAAGCCTCGCAGCGGTGGGCGCGGCGGGCGGCCGCGCGGAGTGCCGGAAAGCTGTGGCTGAACGGCAAGGCGAAGATCTCGCTCGACCAGAGCGTGCCGATGGTGGGGGCACCCGCGGCGTGGCAGTCCGGTTTCGACGGCACCGGCGTCACGGTCGCCGTGCTCGACACCGGCTACGACCAGAACCACCCCGAGCTCGCCGGTGCCGTGGCGGTGTCGAAGGACTTCACCCCGGCCGGCATCCAGGACAACATCGGCCACGGCACGCACGTGGCCGCGACGATCGCGGGACGCAGCGACAAGTACTCCGGTGTGGCCAAGGGCGCGAAGCTCGCGGTCGGCCGCGTCTGCGAGGCGGACTGGTGCGACGAGAGCGCGATCCTGGCGGGGATGGACTGGGCCGCGCGCGAGGTCAGGGCCAAGGTCGTCAACATGAGCCTCGGCAGCCGGATGGCGTCCGACGGCACGGATCCCATGTCGGTCAAGGCGAACGAGCTCACGGCCGAGACCGGTGCGCTGTTCGTGGCCGCGGCGGGCAACTCGGGTGACCGCGTCAAGGTCGGCGGACCGGCGGCCGCCGACGCGGCACTCGCGGTGGCGAACCTGACCAAGTCCGGCGTGGTGAACGAATGGTCGTCGCGCGGGCCCAGGGAGCGCGACTTCGCGGTCAAGCCGGACATCGCGGCGCCGGGCACGGACATCGTGGCCGCGCGAGCCGCGGGAACGCTGTGGGACTACTACGTCGACGACCTGCACGCACGGCTGACCGGCACGTCGATGGCCGCGCCGCACGTCGCCGGAGCGGCGGCGATCCTGGCTCAGCGCAACCCTTCCTGGACCGCGGCCGAGCTGAAGGCACACCTGATGGCGACGGTGAAGCCTGTCGCCGACACGCCATCGAGCGTCGGTAGCGGCCTCGTGGACGTGGGCCGTGCGGTGGCGCAGCAGGTGCGCGCGGACGTGGGCAGCCTGTCGTTCGGCTTGCTGGAATGGCCGCACACCAAGACGTTCACGAAGACGATCACCTACTCGAACCCCGGTTCCGAACCCGTTTCGCTTGCGCTGCAGCACAACCTGGGCGCCGACTTCACGGTTCCCGCCTCGGTGACGGTTCCCGCGGGCGGCACGGCGGCGGTCGACGTGGTGCTCGACCCGCGCAAGGGGAACGGCACGTTCTTCGGGCACATCAAGGCTTCCGGCGGCGGTGTCTCGCTGACGACCGCGGTCGGTGCGTACGTGCAGGAGGAGCGCGCCACGCTGACGGTGTCGATGATCGGCCGCGACGGCAAGCCGGTGCCCGACGAGTTCGTCGTGCTCGTCGACATGGCCACGCAGGAAGGGACGGTGCTCGACATCACCGACGGCGCCGGCTCGGCACGGGTCGCGGTGGGCGACTACGCGGTGATCGGCCGGATCGACGAGAAGACGGCGAACTACGCCTGGTTCACGCCGGTGTCGGCGACCGAGGTGGCCGGCCGCGTGTCGCTGACCGCGAACACCACCGTGACCCTGGATGCCAGGCAGGGCAAGGCGTTCGGCGTCGGTCTGCCCGACGACAGGTCCGAGGTGTGGTACCGCAACTCCGACCTGCGCGTGCCGTTGAAGCCCGGCAAGATCAACGGCGTCGCGAGCGTCATCGACGGCCGGGTGCCGATGTACGGCCTGTCGGTCGGCGCGGCGCTGCCTGAGCTGACCTACGACTCGAACCTCAAGGGCGGGCAGCCGCTGATCTCCGTCGCAGGAGGATTGCCGGTCCGGTACTGGGAAGCCAGCACCCGCCTGCCGGCGGGGGACCACCCGCTCGAGGTCGCCGAGCGCGGTTCGGACGTGCGCGGCAAGCTCGCGCTGGTCAGGACCGCGGGCGAGGACCCGTACGAGGTCGCTCGCGCCATGCAGGCAGCGGGCGCGGTCGCCGTGCTGTGGGCAGGTCCGGTGCCGTTCGGGTTCGACGAGCGGTCGGCGATCCCCGTGATCGCGGTGGCGGAACACCTTGTGACCACGACGCCGGCGCGGCTGACGTTGCGCGCCAGCGACGGATCGCCGGTGTCCTACACGTTGTACCAGCAGGACAAGGGCGCGTTTCCGGTCGGAACGCGGCCTATCCGCCGCTGGGAACTGGCCGAGGTCAAGGCGCGCTACTACACGTCGGGTTCCGGTGGCTGGGTCGGGCAACGCAACTACCCGGTCGTGAACGGCGAGGCCAAGCTGAACTCCGGTGCCCTCGACGAGGCCCTGACGGCTCCCGTGCAGCGCACCGAGTACTACTCGGCGGGCAACGGCCTCGGCTGGTTCCACGAGGGCTTCGACGGCGCCACGTCCTACGCGGACCTCAAGGCGGTCACCTACGCACCGGGCAGGAAGTACGAGCGGTCCAACCACCGCGCGGTCGCCTCACCCCGGTTCGGCCGTCCGTCGGAGGTGACCTGGTCGCTCGGTGGCGGCGTCGACAGGACCGGTGGCGTGATCAACGTGCGGATCTCACCGTTCGGTGGATCCACGTGGGTGGAGAACTGGCGGAACAGCGGCTACGGCTCAGTGGAACTGCGGCACAACGACGAGGTGGTGGGCAACGCTCCCTACCGGGAAGGCTCCCTCCCCGCCACCGCTCGGGACGGCCGCTACAAGCTGACGCTGAGCGCGGCTCGTGACACGCCGGAGTTGTCGAAGAACGTCTACGCCACGTGGGGTTTCTCCGGTGCCGCGGACGGCAAGCTGCCGTTGCTGGAAGTCGACTACGCACTGCCGGTCGACCTGCGCAACAGCTGGAAGGCCGGTGTGCCGATGCCGGTGAAGTTCGCCGCGTCGCGTCAGTCCGGTGCCGGCAAGGCAACCATTCGTGAACTGCGCGCGTACGCGTCGTTCGACGACGGTGCCAACTGGGTGCCGGTGAAGTCGATCGTGCCCCCTGGTGGGGCACCTGGGGGTTACGTGTCGCTACGAGTGGTGGCTGAGGACACCGACGGCAACACGGTCGACCAAACGGTCGTGCGGGCCTACCGCCTGCGGGCGTAACCGCACAGCCGATCGGTCGTTGTAACCCCCTGCGGCACCTGCCTTGCTGCGCGAGACGAAGAAGGACGCGGCGTCTCGCGGACCGAGGCAGGTGCTGCCTTTTTCGGTGGCCCGCGTGGCTGCCCTGTGATGGCATTCCGGCCATGGGGACTTTCGAAGATCTGGTGGCCGAGGGGGCCGCGGTACCGCTGGAGGGCTGGGACTTCTCGTGGTTCGCGGGCCGTGCCACCGAGGAGCGGCCGCCGTGGGGCTACGCGTCGTTGATCGCGTCGAGGCTGGCGGCGGTGGAGTCCGCTCTGGATCTGCAGACGGGCGGCGGCGAGGTGACGGCGTCCGCACCGGTCAAACCACCCCTGCTGGCGGCGACGGAGTCGTGGCCGCCGAACGCACTTGTCGCCGCGAGGAACCTGCCCGGCGCGCTCGTCGTGCAGGCACCGGACTCCGGGCCGCTGCCGTTCCACTCCTCGATGTTCGACCTGGTGATCAGCCGGCACCCGGTGGTGACGCCGTGGGCGGAGATCGCGCGGGTGCTCAAGCCCGGCGGGACGTACTTCTCACAGCAGATCGGGGCCGGGACGAACCGCGAGCTCACCGATTTCATGATGGGGCCGCAGCCGGTGAGCGACGCTCGCAGCACCGAGCGGGCGCGGGCGGGTGCCGTCGCCGCCGGGCTGGAGGTGCTGCGGCTGGAGTCCGTCGCGTTGCGGGTGGCGTTCTTCGACGTCGGCGCGGTGGTGCACTTCCTGCGCAAGGTGTTGTGGACCGTGCCTGGGTTCACCGTCGAGGCTTACCGGGACCGGCTCCTGGACCTGCACGAGCACATCCAGGAGCACGGCGAGTTCGTCTCCACCTCGACCCGGTTCCTGATCGAGGCCCGCAGGCCCTAGAGCCCGTTCAGTTGGCGGTAGTGGGAGTGATCTGTAGTCGCTTGGTAACCACAACCAACTCGCGAGCGCGGGACCGTGGGAGCGCGGCCGTCCGGGTGCAAGTACCACTCAGCTCTTGATCGACACGCCCCGACTGCCTCCAACGTGGTCGCCGTGTCGCGTCCACGGGAGGCCTGTTGGTAGTAGGAACATGCCTGTTGATGTTGAGTTGGTGGTACTTGCAGACGTCATCAGAGCCGACGCCGACTTCGATACAAGTGCTAGCGCGGCTGGCGCTCGCGGCGCACCGTGACGCGCTTGCCCTTGATGGTCGCGTCCCGCAGCGACATGATCACGTCGTTCGCCGCCGGGCCCGGCACCTCGACCAGCGAGAACCGGTCCGCGATCTCGATCGCGCCGATGTCGCGGCCCTTCAGCTTCGTCTCGCCGGTGATGGCGCCGACGATGTCCTGCGGGCGGATGCCCGACGAGCGGCCCGCGCCCAGGAACAGCCTCGTCATGCCCTCGGACGGGCCGCGGCGCTCGCGGCGCGGCCCGGCGGGGGCACCGTCGCGGCGCGGGCGGTCCTCGCGCGGACGGACCTCCGGAATCTCCTCCTCGTCCGCGGCGGCGCCGGAGGCCTCGTGGGCGAGCTTCACGGCGGCCAGTGCGATGTCCATGACGTCGAACTCGTCGGCCAGGGTCTCGACGACGACCCGGAAGCGGGAGAGGTCGTCCTCCATCAGCGATTCCTGCAGCGACGAGCGGGTCAGCTCCAGCTGGCGGGCGCGCAGGTCGGCGACCGTCGGCACCTTCTCCATCGGGATCTTGGTCTTGGTGACGCGCTCGATGGTCTTGAGCATCGAGTTCTCGCGCGGCTCGACCAGGGTGATCGCGACGCCCTCGCGGCCGGCGCGGCCGACGCGGCCGATGCGGTGCGTGTAGGCCTCGGGCGCGGACGGCACGTTGTAGTTGACGACGTGCGTGAGCTGCTCGATGTCGAGGCCTCGGGCGGCGACGTCGGTGGCCACCAGCAGATCGGCGGTGCCGCCGCGCAGGCGCGACATCACGCGGTCGCGCTGCTCCTGGCTGATGCCGCCGTGCAGCGACTCGGCGCGGTAGCCGCGGCCGTTCAGCGTCTCGGTGAGCTGGTCCACCTCGTCACGGGTGCGGCAGAAGACGACGGCGGCGGTCGGCGACTCGACGTCCAGCACGCGGCCGAGCGCCGCGGGCTTGTGCTCGCGGCGCACCAGGTACGCGGTCTGCCGGACGCGCGGGGCCTCGCCCGGCTCGGTCTTCTCGCGCTCGATCTGGATCAGCACCGGCTCGCGCAGGTGGCTCTTGGCCATGCGGTCGATGCGCGGCGGCATCGTGGCCGAGAACAGCACCGTCTGCCGCTCGGCCGGGGCCTCGGCGAGGATCGCGTCGATGTCCTCCGCGAAGCCCATGTCGAGCATCTCGTCGGCCTCGTCGAGCACGACGACCTGCAGGTCGCCCAGCGACAGCGTGCCGCGCTGCAGGTGGTCGATCGCGCGGCCGGGGGTCGCGACCACCACGTCGACGCCGCGGGACAGCTCACGCAGCTGACGGCCGATGGGCTGGCCGCCGTAGATCGGCAGCACGCGCGCGCCCATGTGCCTGCCGTAGCGGTGCACCGCCTCCGACACCTGCACCGCCAGCTCACGGGTCGGGGCGAGCACGAGGGCGAGCGGCTTCTCGCCCTTGCCGATCCGGTCGGCGATGCGCTCGAGCAGCGGCAGCGCGAACGCCGCCGTCTTGCCCGTGCCGGTGGCCGCCTGGCCCAGCAGGTCGTTGCCTGCGAGCAGCGGTGGGATCGCTTCGCTCTGGATCGGCGTCGGCTCCTCGTAGCCCAGCGTGGCGAGTGCGTTGAGGATGTCGGGCCGCAGCCCCAGGTCGGCGAAACCGTTGTCGGCGGTGGTCATGACGGATATCTTCCCTCACCGCCCGACATCGCACTCACTCAGACCGGGCTGACCCGCACGTCAGTGCTGCTCGTCACCCCGTTCACGGTCACCGAGAGCCCGATCTGACCTGGCCTGAGCGCGGTCAGCAGCCCCGTGCGGGGATCGAGCCACGCCACGTGCCACGGCCGCACCCGGACAACTCTCCCAACGTGCAGGCCGGGTGACCCACTCCACACCGCGCCCACCAGGTACTTCACCGGCAGCGTCCGCGAGCCATGTTTCAACGTCGCCGCAACCGTTTCCGGCCTGCCGAGCCGCGGGGTGGCCGGAGCGTGCAGCTGGAGCGAGTCCACCTGCGGCCGGATCTCCGCGCCTTCAGACCGCAGCCGGTAACGCCGACGAGGGTCCAGCCGGTGAAGCCTCCTGCTCGACTTGCGCCTTGCCCGAGTTGCCGTTGACCACGTACGGGATGCCGTCCACTGTGGACGCGAAGAAGTCGCCGACGTGACCGCCGATGAATGCCGTGGGTTTGTCGCGTTCGGACAGCAGCTTCTCGAAGTAGGCCGCTTCCATGTGGTTGGGCAGCTGGCTCGTGCACGCGGGAGTGGGGTCGCGCGGAGGGTGGTGCATCATCATGATGGCCTGGCCTTCGGCGGTCTGGAGTGTTTTTCGGAGCATCTCCATCTGGTCGAAGCGGCCGCCTCTGATCGTTCCGGTCGACGAGTGGGTGCCGGTGTGGCCGTTCGGTTCCGGCGAAGCCGAGCCGGTCGCGCGGGCCGAGCCGAAAGTCCACTGTGGAGCGTCCTGGTCGAAGGTGGCGATCAGGTCGTCGGTCACACCGACCGTGACGGCCACCAGGGTTTCCTTGGCCTGGGCTCGATCCCTGATCGTGGTCGCGCCGGGGCCGAGTGCTCTGACTCGCAGGTCCGGTGTGGCCTCGATGACCTGGCGGTGATGTCGGCGTGAGCAGGGGAAACGGGCGCAAGGAGGGCAGCGATGATGATCACCGCAAGTGCACGTCTCGTCACGCACGGGAACCTAGACTGACCTCGTGAAGAATCGCCTGACGGTCTGCTCCTCGCACCTGATCACCCTGCCGAGCGCGCCCCACGGCCCGGTGCGCGCGGCGATCGCGACGGCCCGCGAAGCCGTGGCGGCCTTCGACCCGGAGCTCGTGGTCTTCTTCGGCACCGATCACCGACGGGCGTTCCGCGCGGTCGTCCCCACCTTCGCGGTCGTCCTGGCGGCCACGGCCCAGGGTGACGTGGCCGGCCCCGTCGGCACCTACGACGTGCCCTCCGAACTGGGCCGCGCCCTGGTGGCCAACCTCGTGGCGCACGACTTCGACGTCGCCACGGCGTACGAGGCCGCGCTGGACCACGCGTTCGGCCACACGACCCGCGACCTGCTCGGCGAGATCGACGCCAGACCGGTGCTGCCGATCTTCATCAACTGCGCCTCGCCACCGCACGCGTCCTTCCGCCGCGCGGCGTCGCTGGGACGCCGCGTCGGCGAGTTCTTCGCTGACAAGCGAGTGCTGTACGTGGGCTCGGGCGGCCTGGCACACGACCTCCCCGGCTTCCGCGAGCCCGAGACGGGGGCGGTACTGACGGAAGAAGAGCGCCAGGCGTGGATCAAATCGGTCAACGAACGGGCGCGCGCCGAAGGCACGATCCGCGAACTCGTGCGCACATGGGACGAGTCCTTCCTGGCCGGTGTCGGCGGGACGTCGTGGGACTGGCTCGACGAGATCGGCACTGACCTGGTCGAGCGGGGAGGCAACGGCGCGGCCGAGTGCCTCACCTGGACGGCGGCGTGGGCCGCCGGTGGTCAGGCCCTGACGACCCTCGCGCACGAGTTCGACTCCAACGGCCGCGCCGTCGTGATGTCACAGGCCTTCAAGTAGGCGGCATCTCGACGGTGGAGAGCGCGTCGGCCTCGGCCAGGTACAGGCGGCCGAGGTCGATGAGCAGCGTGCCCAGCTCCCGGTAGCGCTCCGCGCGCTCGACGTCGGGAATCAGCCCGCACGTGCGCAACATATTTTGCGCGAGCACCTCCCCGAACTGTGGATAACTCTTCACCACCTCACGCGAGAGGCGTTGAAGAGATATGCGCAGCAGGTCCTCGGTCAGGATTTCCGCGGCCATGGCAGGATCCCCTCGCTCTCGCGCCAGACGCCGTCGCAGTCCCAGCAGGTCGGCCAGCAGATCTTGTCACGCCACAGGCTGAACTCCTGTGGCACAAAGGGATCGCCGCACAGTGTTTCGACGAGCTGTCCCCTGGTCAGCTCGTCGAGGATGGCATGACGCAGCCCCTCGTGGGGCATCCAACGAAACTTCACAGAATTATTGTGGAACTTGGCCGGCCTCCAAGCTAACGCCCTTTTGGGTCATGTTGCGGTCAAACGTTCTGGAGCACCTCGGAATGGGGCTAACGTCCTCTCCATGCCGAAAAGATTCTCCACTGTGAGGGGCCGTGAGTTCGGTGATGGTCTCCGCACTGCCATCGCCAATACGGGCATGACCTCGCGTGCGATCGCCGAGGTCGTCGGATGGCAAGAGGCAAAGATCTCCGACCTGGTGAACGGCAAGGGCGGCGCGACCGAGCTGGAGCTGGCACTCCTGCTGGGTGCCTGCCGGACACCACCCGCGGAACGCGACCACCTGCTCTCACTCTTTCCCCACGCCAACGCCAAGGGCTGGTGGCAGGAGCACGGCGCCTGCGCGCCGATCAGCCCCCGCACGCTGGTCGAGCACGAGCGCCTGGCCAAGAAGCTGTTCAGCTGGCAGACCATGTTGCTGCACGGCATGTTGCAGATCCCGGAGTACACGCGTGCGGTGATCACTGCGTGCGCGAACGTGTCGGACGACGAGGTCGAGGAGAGGGTCGCAGCGCGAGTCCTGCGGCAGGAGGCTCTCCGCAACAGGATGAAGGCGGTCTTCTACATCCCGGAGTCGGTGCTGGTGAATCCCGTCGGCGGGCCCGAGGTGATCCGAGAGCAGCTGGCTCACCTGGGGAAGCTGGCCACGCGGCCGAACGTCGTCGTCCGGATCGTGTCGCTCACCGCCGGCGCGCATGCAGGAATGGCCGGGTCTTTCGACATGTTGACGTTCGACAGGTACGAGGACGTCGTCTTCCTGGAAAGCGAGAACTCCAGCCTGATCATCGAGGCGCCAGAGCCGGTCAAGGCGTACGGACGCATCGTGGAAGGGCTCGGTCAGGTCGCCTTGAATGCGGAACAATCGAAGGAGCTGATCAAGAAGTTGCTGATGTGAGGAGAAGCCGGTGGCTGAGTGGCGCAAGAGCAGCCGTAGTGCGAACGCCAGTGCCTGCGTCGAGGTCGCTACCGGCATCGGTATCCGCGACAGCAAGGCGCCCGTCGCTCACGTCGAGGTGGGCGCCGCCGCCTGGACCGCCTTCCTGAGCGCGGTGAAGTCGGGCTGAACTACCCCAGGTACGGGGAGAAGTGATCGGCGACGACGTCCGCGATCGCCTCGGCGTCACGGGTGCCGTCGACCTCGATCACTCGGATTCCAACCGAGTGAGCGCTGCGCACCGCGTCCTCGGCGACGAGCCGGTCGCGTTCGAGGCGGTTTCGCTGCCCCAGCTCGGGATCGCTGACCGGAGTGCCCAGCGCTCCGGCTCTGGGCAGCACGCGGATCTGGTGTTCGCGGAACTCCCGCGTCGGCACCATGACGACCATCCGGCGCGGCGCGTCGATGAGCGGTGCCACCAGTTCGGGGCGCAGGCCCCAGCCCTCGGCGAGGATCGGGCGGCCGGACGTGAGGGCACGCAGATCGTCGAGCGCCCATTCGAAGCGGGCCGGGAAGCCGGCCAGGGTGCTCGCGGCCATGTCTTCGGGGGTCGCGAGCACCCACAGTTCGTCCGGTGACTCCGGTAACGGCTGGCCGCTCGCGATGCGGCGGTCGTTGTGGGCGCGGGCGTCGTGGTAGTCGTAGTGGTAGGCCGTGATGCCGTGGCGCAGAGCCAGGATCCGTGCCACCGTCGACTTGCCCGCCCACTGCGCGCCACCGATCCACAGTGCGTTGCGCACGGTCTCGATCATGCGCATCACATTAGGGCGCTGAGGTTCGTTCTGCGGGTGCCGCCGGTTTCGCGAGCCGGTTGCGGACGTGCGCGTCGACGACGTTTCGTTCGAACCATGCAACCGGGCCCCGGACCCCAGCCGGGTCCCGGTCGTTACCATCCGAACCATGACCATGCCCGCGGCGATCGAAGCCGTCCGCGCAGCGTTCGTCGGCCTGACCGCCGGGGAGTTCGAGCTGCCGCCGCGGCAGGCGTTCAGCGAGAGCCGGTCGCTCGTGATGACGGTGCACCACCTGCCGACGGCGTCCACGGCGGTGAAGGTGCTCAGCATCGAGGTCGAGCGCGACCCGGTGATCACCGGCACGGTCGTCTACTCGCACCCTGGCGGGCAGTTCGTCACGGACGCGGTGCCGCTCACGACGTTACGCACCGGCGCTGTCGTCGGTGTGGCAACGGATCTGCTGGCCGACGAGGACGCCTCGCACCTCGCGCTGCTCGGTGCCGGGGCGCAGGCCGCGGACCAGGTGCGGGCCGTGCACGCGGTGCGGCCGTTGAAGAAGCTCGTGGTGCACAACCGCAACGCCGGGAAGGCGGAGGCGTTGCTGGAGAGCCTGAAGGACGAGCTGCCGGACACCGTCATGGACGTGGCGCTGGACGCGGAGGAAGCCGTGCGGGACGCGGACGTCGTGTGCTGTGCGACGGCGTCGACCGTGCCGCTGTTCTCGTGCGACGCGCTGAAGGAACGGGTGCACGTCAACGCGATCGGCTCGTACCGGCCCGCGATGCGGGAGCTGCCGGAGGAGCTGCTCACGTGCGCGGGAGTCGTTGTGGTGGACCAGGTCGAGGCCGCGCTGAGCGAGGCGGGCGAGATCATCCGCGCGGTCAACTCGGGCGTGCTCCGGCTGGAGTCGCTCGTCGAACTCGGTGCGGCGCTGGGGAATCCGCCGTTGCGCGAGGGCCGGACCGTGTTCAAGTCGGTCGGTGTCGCGGTGCAGGACTGGGCGGTGGCAAGGCTTCTGGCGTAGTGCTGCGGCACTGAGCGCTGGACGTGAACCCTTCCGCCGCAGGGGTTCCCGTCCAGCGCCGTGATTCTCCCGGTCAGGCCGGGAGAGACCTCACACCTGCCACTTCTGGTTGGCCGTGCCGCCGCACTCCCAGATCTGGAGTCTCGTGCCGTTGGCCGAGGAGTTCCCCGTGGCGTCGAGGCACTTGTTGGCCTGCGGGTTCACGATGTCCTGAGCCCCGCTGACAGTCCACTTCTGCGCGCCGGTGCCGTTGCAGTCCCACAGCTGGACCTGCGTACCGTTCGCCGTGCCGCCGCCGGAGACGTCCATGCACTTGCCCAGCGCGCGGATCGTGCCGTCACCGGGACGGCTCCACTTCTGGGCCGCGTTGCCGTTGCAGTCGGTGATCTGGATGGGCGTGCCGTTGGCGGTGTTCGCCCCTGCCACGTCGACGCACTTGCCGCCGATGCCGCGGATCTCAGTGCCACCGCTGGGCGGTGGGCTGTCGCCTGAGACGCGGACCCAGTCGATCACGAGCTGCTGCGGGAACGTCGTGCTGCCGTCCGGGTAGCCCGGCCACTCACCACCGACCGCGAGGTTGATGATGATGAAGAACGGCTTGTTGAACACCCACGTCTTGCCGCCGAGGTCCTGCGGCGTCTTGCGGCCGTAGACCTGGCCGTCGACCGACCACACGATCTCACCTGGCCGCCAGTCCACGGCGTAGTTGTGGAAGCCGTCGGCGAGGTTCGGGCCGTTGTAGACCGACTGCAGGCCGCCCGCGCCGCTGTAGCCAGGGCCGTGGATCGTGCCGTACGCGGTGTTCTGCTGGTGTCCCAGGAACTCCATGATGTCGATCTCACCGGAACCCGGCCACGGGTTGCCGCTGTTGATGTCCGCACCCAGCATCCAGAAGGCCGGCCAGATGCCCTTGCCGCGCGGCATCTTCATCCGTGCTTCGAACCGGCCGTAGGTCTGGGTGAACTTGCCCGCGGTGTTGATGCGGGCGGACGTGTACTCGCAACGGCCGTTCCAGCACTGGTAGTTGCCGGGGTTCTCGCGCTTGGCGGTGATCACGAGATTGCCGTTGCCGTCGTGTGCCGCGTTGGAGGTACCCGCCTGGTACCACTGAGACTCGCGGTTGTTGCCGTTGTTGTTGCCCACTTCCATTTGCCACTTGCCGCCGTCGACACCCGTGCCGGCGGGGGCGTTGAACTCGTCGGCCCAGGTCACCGCCGCATTGGCAGGGGGAGCTTGGCTGGTGGTGGCGACGGTGATCCCCGCGGCCACCATCAAGGCAGCGGCGAGGGCCGTCCCGATGCGTCGCTGCATCGAACCGACCTTTCCTGGATCTAGTTGTGCGCCCAGTGGTTCGGAAGTGTTGTCACGCGGTGACTCTCGGTCAACGTGTAAACCTTTTCACGTTGTTGTCAGATGAGAGCGCTCTCATCCGCTGGAGGTTCCGGAAGGCCCAGCGACGGGCCTTCCGGAACATGGAACGTCAGCCCTGCGGCGTGGTGATCACGTTGAAGACCGAACCACCGCTCGCCTGGCGGGCGCTGAGGTCCTCGAGGATCGTCGAGATGGGCGAGTAGTTGTTCAGCTCGCCCGCCTGGCACGCGCCGCTGCGCGACTGCTGGCTGCCCTCGAGGATGCCGAGCGCGGCCTTGTCGACCTGGCTGAACAGCGGGCCACCGCTGTCGCCGGCCCTGGCACACAGGTCGGTGTTGATGCCGACGTCGGTCGAGAGGACCTTGCCACACCGGGTGCCGACGAGGTAGCCCGCACCGGCGCCGCTGTCAACGGAGTCCGGGTAGTTCGCCGCGCTGGAGCCGGAACCCGACGCGCACACGACCATGCCCGCCTTGATCTCGGACAGCGGGGTGACCTTGGTGATCTCCTGGTTCTGCGAGGTCGCCTCCGGACCGCACGGGGTGTCCGCGTCGCTGTCCAGACCGCCGTTGCGGCAGTACTTGAGCACGACGTTGCGGTTGGACTGGCTCTCCAGCCACCTGTTCGCCGTGGCCGCGTCGACGTACTGCACGGCCGCGTAGTCGTACGGGTACGCGTTCTTCTCGATGCCGTGCTGGTTCACGACAGGCTGACGGTTGTGCTGCGTCGGCACGTTGTTCGTCTTGGTCGCCATGCAGTGTCCCGCGGTCAGCACCCACGGCACGCCGGGGAACGCTCCGCCGGTCGTGCGCAGGTTGAAGCCGCTGGTGCAGCCGCCGACGGTGCCGTTGTCCCGCGTCAGGTCCAGCCGCAGGCCACCCCGCATGGGACCGTAGTTCGTGCAGTACAGCGGATGGCAGAAACCCCAGTCGACCGGGTCGGCCGAGTACGGGGTCGGCTTCGTCAGCGTGCGGGTCGTGACCACGCCGGGGTCGGCGTCGAAGGTCCGGTTCTCCGCCTGCGCCTCCGAGGCCACGCCGACCTTGCGCTCCTTGAGCCACGCGCGTTCCCAGACGACGACGCGGTTCTCGGTCTCGCTGACGGCGGGCAGCAGCACCGCGTCCGGTCCGGCACCGACCTGCTTGCTGATCCGGTCGTAGGCCGACCGGAGCGTGGCCAGCGAGTTCCGCACCGTGCGGACCTTGACGTTGGCGCGGTCGGGCATCGCGACGATGTGCCGCTGAGCGGCGGCGGGCTTCGTCATCGCCACGACGAGCTTGCCGCCTGCTTCCTGGTCGAGCCACATGCCGGCGTACTCACCGGCGGCTTCACGCTTCAGCGCCTGCTCGAGCTTGGCCGCGTCGTTCTGGAGCTCCAGCCGGCGCAGTGCCTCCTGCTCGCTGACGTGGTACGTCTTGACCAGGTACGCGATCGACTCCTTGACGGTGCTCGGGTCGATCTCGGTGTGTAACGACGGTCCGGCCGACGCCGGTACCGCTGTGATTGTCGCCGTGACCAGCAGGCCAGCGGCGACAACCCCCAGATTTCTGGCAAACCGCAACGGGTTCTCCTCGTTCGGAATGAGTGACTCGACGTCATTCAAACCCGCGGCGGCGTTTGCGCGTGGTGAGATCCACGAGATCTTCACAAAACCTTCGTCGAACAGCGTCGAACGCCCGCCGGGGGTTGTCTTCTCCTGTCCGGTTTGGACACCGAAATTCGATTGCGCCAGACGGTGCCGGCGGACAGCGTCGTGGTCATGACTCGGGGGATGCTCTGGCTGCTGGCGGTCGCCTGCGGTGCCGCGGTCGGCAACGTCTACTTCCCGCAGGCGGTCACACCGCTGGTGGCCGAGGGTCTGCGGATGGCACCGGACCAGGCGGCTCTGGTCGTCACGGCGGTCCAGATCGGGTACGCGAGCGGGATCTTCCTGCTGGTGCCGCTCGGCGACCGTGTGCCGTACCGGCCGTTGATCGCCACGCTGTTCGCGGTCACGGGTCTGGGCCTGGCGACAGCAGGGCTGGCGCCGTCGTTCGGACCGCTCTTCGCCGCCGGGGTCGCGGTCGGTGTGACCACGGTGATCGCGCCGATCGTCGGGCCGATGGTCGCCGGGATGGTCGCCCCCGACCGCAGGGGTGCGGCCAGCGGGACCATGCTCGCCGGCTCGATCGGCGGGATGCTGCTCGCGCGCACGTTCAGCGGAGTGCTTGGCGAGTGGCTCGACTGGCGGGCGCCGTACCTGGTGGCGTCGGGGCTCGCGGTCGTGATGGCGGTGGCGCTGTGGAGGGCGTTGCCGCGGACCGAGCCGCACACCCGGCAGTCCTATCCGGACTTGCTGCGGGAACCGTTGCGACTGCTGCGAAGTGAACCCGAGCTGCGGCGTTCCTGCTGGTACCAAGCCATGATCTTCGGGGCGTTCAGTGCGGTGTGGGGGAGCGTCGCGTTGCTGCTCACCGGGCCGACGTATGGCTATGGCGCGCAAGCCGTGGGGCTGCTGGCCTTGGTCAACGCCGCGACGATGATCGCGACGCCGATCGCGGGGCGGATCGTGGACCGGCGCGGGTCGGATCCGGTGAACCTCGTGTGCATGCTCGCCGTAATCGGCTCGGCGGCGGTGCTGGCCGTGGGAAACGCCGGTGGGATCGGCGGGCTGGTCGCGCTGGTCGTCGGCACGCTCGTGCTCGACGTCGCGATGCAGTGCGGGATGGTGGCGAACTCGATCCGCATGTACGCGTTGAGCGACACCCATCGCGGCCGCCTCAACACCGCCTACATGACGTGCGGGTATCTCGGTGGCGCGGTCGGGTCGTGGCTCGGCGTGCGCGCATACAGCGAGTTCGGCTGGCGGGGAGTTTGCGCGCTCGTCGCCCTCATGGCGTTCGCGGCCCTCGCGCGGCACGTCGTCAGGCAGCGTGTTGACACGAAGGGCTAATGGCATTAGCTTTTGAGCTATGCCTCCTCGCCCTGGACTCACCACCGCGAAAGTCGTGGACGCCGCGCTGGAGCTGGTCGACGAGCAGGGCGTCGAAGGACTGACGCTCGCCGCCGTCGCCGCTCGCACCGGTGTCGCCACGCCGTCGCTGTACAAGCACGTCGCGAACCTCCAGACCCTCCGCGGCCACGTCGGCGTGCGGGTGCTGGAGGACATGACGGACTGGTTCACGAAGGCCGTGCTCGGGCTGTCGGGCGACGAAGCCGTGGCAGCGCTCATGCACGCGTACCGCGCGTACGCGGCAGAACACCCGAACCGGTACGGGGCCGTGCCGATGGACCCGCTGCACGACGAACTGCAGAAGGCAGCGGGGACGAAGCTCATCGAGGTCATGCTCGCAACGTTGCGGAGCTACGGCCTGGAGGGCTCCGACGCCATCCACGCCACGCGTCGGCTGCGGGTGATCGTGCACGGCTTCGCGTCGATCGAGTCCGGCGGCGGGTTCGGCCTGCCGGAAGGCCTCGACGACACCTACGACCAGCTCGTCCGGATGTATCTCACCGATCTCAGGGGGCAATCATGAAGTGGACGCTCACCACCGCAGGCCTGCTGTTCCTGCTGTACCCGGTGTTCAGACCGTGGGAGGACGAGACGACGACGCAGGGCGCGGCCGCCGCGATGGGGTCGACCGCGTGGGTCGCGTCGCACCTGTTCGCGATGATCGGCTTCATCCTCGTGCCGATCGCGTTGCTGGAGATCCACCGGACGGCCGCGATCACGTTCTGGGTCGGCGCCGGGCTCACGCTGCCGTACTACGGCGCCGAGGACTTCGGCCTGCACGAGATCGCCGCGCAGCCGAACATCCTCGAGCTCGCCGAGGCCGTGCGCTACAACCCGGCCGCTGTCACGACTTTCGCGATCGGCCTGGTCACGATGGGCGTTGCGGCGATCATGGTCGCGATCAGGCTGCGCACGCTGCCCGCGATCCTGTTCGCGGCGGGCTTCGCGTTGTTCCTGCCGCAGTTCTTCACGCCGCCCGCGATCCGGATCGCGCACGGCGTGCTCATGATCGTCGGCTGCGTGTGGCTCGCGTGGGCATCAGCGCGGAGTCAGGCGGAAGACCCGCAGCTCGCGGCCGCCTGACCGCTCGACGTAGTCCTCGAACGCCGGCCAGGCCGCCACCATCTTGCGCCAGGCGGCCTCGCGCTCGGCACCGGCCAGCAGCGTCGCCCGCACGTCGCGGACGTCGCCGCGGACGTTCACCTGGATGTCCGGGTTCTTGAGCAGGTTCGCGGTCCAGGCCGGATGGTGCGGCTTGCCCCAGTTCGAGCCGACGACCAGCATGCCGTCGCCGTCGGCGACGTACTGGACCTGGTTCTCGCGCCGCTCACCGGACTTCGCGCCCGTGGAGATCAGCGTCAGCCCGGTCTGCTTGCTGAACGAGACGGTCATGACCTTGCCGCCGGTCAGCTTGTACAACAGGCGGTCGGTGCCGATCACGGCCTTCTCGAACCAGGACATTCAGAGCGCTCCCGTCGACCTCGCCGCGTGGACGGCGGCGGTTCTGTTGTGCACCCCCAGCTTGCGCATCGCGCCCCGGAGGTAGGCCTTGACGGTTTCGGTGCTCAACCCGAGCTCGGCGGCGATCTCCCGGTTGGACGCACCGACCGCGGCCAGCCGAAGCGTATCGAGTTCGCGTGGCGTCAGTCCCGTCGGGACGGTGACGGGCGCTTCGCCGCCGAGATCCTGGTGGACCTTGCGCAGGCGTTCGCGCAACGCCGGATCGCCGACGAGCCTGGTGACCTCGGCGAGTTCGCGCAGAGCGGCTTGGGTGTGAAGAGAAGGCATGTCCAGGTCCCCTGCGATGCCCTGCGCGACTGCGCCGGCCATCCTGATCGCCCGGTCGCCGACGGTCGTCTGCCCGCGCACGGCGCCGTAGAGCACGCCCTGCACGGTGCCGCGAACCACGACCGGGTAGGCGAACACCGAGGTCAGGCGCTCGTTCACGACCACCATCTGGTCGAACTCGTGGGTGATCGCGCGGGTGGAGGCGTAGTCGTTGACGCGGACCGGCGTGCCCATCGCGACCGCCGTCCCGCCCAGGCCGCGTCCGGCGCCGATCCTCAAGCCGTGCAACGACGTGCCGTGCGTGCCGTGGAAGCTGCTGAGCACCAGGTCGCGGCCGGGCGTGACGGCACCGCCGAACACGACGGGCAACCCGGTGGCACGGCGGAGCATGTCCAGGCGTTGCGGCAACAGCGCCTGAAAACGGTCTGGCAGCACGTGTGGCAGTGTCGCTGACGGGCGCACCCCCGAAAAGGGGTGCACCCCCGTACGGGGGTAGCCCGACGAGCCCCGGCCTCCGCACCCTCTGGGAATGTCCAGTCACGACACCTACCGCGCGGCCCGCGACCTGATGCTCGCCGACCCCGCGTCGTTCCGCTGGCCGAGCTTCGGCAGCAGCTTCAACTGGGCGCACGACTGGTTCGACGTCATCGCCGAGGGCAACACCGCGACGGCGTTGCACATCGTCGAGGAGGACGGGTCCGGGCGCGCCTACACGTTCGACGAGATGCGCCGGCGGTCGAACCGCGTCGCGCGGTGGCTCGCGTGGCACGGCGTCGGCAAGGGCGACAGCGTGATGATCATGCTGGGCAACCAGGTCGAGCTGTGGGAGTCGATGCTCGCGGTGATGAAGCTCGGCGCGGTGATCATGCCGACCACCACCGCGCTCGGGCCCGCGGACCTCGCGGACCGGCTGAAGCGCGGCAACGTCCGGCACGTCATCGCGCGCGCCGCCGACGCTGACAAGTTCGAGGACGGTCCTGTCCTGATCGCGGTCGGTGGCGCCGAGGCGGGCTGGCTGGACTACGCGGAGACCGGCGAGGCGCCCGACAACCCGTTGCCGCACCCGAAGACGAGGGCTGACGACCGGCTGCTGCTGTACTTCACGTCCGGCACGACCAGCCGTCCCAAGCTCGTCGAGCACACCCAGACGTCGTATCCGGTCGGCCACCTCACGACCATGCGCTGGATCGGCGTCAGGCCGGGCGACGTGCACCTCAACATCAGCTCGCCCGGCTGGGCCAAGCACGCCTGGAGTTGCTTCTTCGCGCCGTGGATCGCCGAAGCGACGATCTTCGTCTACAACTACTCGCGGTTCGACGCCGCCGCGTTGCTCGGCCAGATCCGCGACAAGGGCGTCACCACGTTCTGCGCGCCGCCGACCGTGTGGCGAATGCTGATCAAGGCCGACCTGAGCGGTGGACCAGGGGCGCTGCGGGAGGTCGTGGCCGCCGGTGAGCCGCTCAACCCCGAGGTGATCGAGCAGGTCCAGAAGCAGTGGGGCCTCACGCTGCGGGACGGTTTTGGCCAGACCGAGACCACGCTGTCGGTGGGCAACGTTCCTGGCGCACAGGTGAAACCCGGCTCGATGGGAACGCCGCTGCAGGGCGTCCCTGTCGTGCTCGTCGACCCGATCACGGGCGAACTGGCCGAGGAGGGCGAGATCTGCATCGACCTCGCGCAACGGCCGATGTCGCTCATGGTCGGCTACCACGGCGACGAGGAGCGCAACGCCGAGGCGATGGCCGGCGGTTACTACCACACGGGTGACATCGCCGCGCGCGACGAAGACGGCTATCTGTTCTACATAGGACGGACGGACGACGTGTTCAAGGCGTCGGACTACAAGATCTCGCCGTTCGAGCTGGAAAGCGTGCTGATCGAGCACCCGGCGGTGACGGAGGCGGCGGTCGTGCCGGCGCCGGATCCGTTGCGGCTCGCGGTGCCCAAGGCGTACGTGGCGTTGAGCGCCGGCTGGCAGGCGAATCGCGAGACAGCGCTGGCTATCCTGCGGCACGCGCGCGAGAACCTGGCCCCGTACCAGCGGATCCGGCGGCTGGAGTTCGCCGAGCTGCCCAAGACCGTGTCCGGCAAGATCCGCCGCGTCGACCTGCGCGCCCGCGAGGAAGCCGGTGCTCCGGGTGGCGAGTGGCGCGACGAGCAGTTCCCCGAACTGCGCCAGTAGGCCGCTTGCCCATGGTGATCTACTGGTCACATGGTGCGAAAGATCGCTGGTCGTCCGGCGGTGATCACCGGAGCTGCCTCGGGAATTGGCCGCAGCCTCGCGCAACGGCTGTCCCGGCACGGCTCACCGGTGGTCATCGCCGACGTGAACGAAGCAGGGCTGGAGGAGACAGCCAAGTCGCTGCACGGCCCGGTGCTGAGCCGCGTGCTCGACGTGCGGGACGCGGACGACGTGCACCGGTTCGCCGGAGAGGTCCACGACTGGCTGGACCTGCCGATCGCGGCGGTGTTCAACAACGCGGGCGTCGCCACGTCCACGACGGTGCTGAACTCGGTGCCGGAGGACGACTCCTGGCTGTTCGACATCAACTACTGGGGCGTGGTGAACGGCACGAGGGCGTTCCTGCCGCTGCTGCTCGAGCGCAACTACGGCGTCATCGTGAACACCTCCAGCGTGTACGGGCTGGTCGGCATGCCGAAGAACAGCGCGTACTGCGCCGCGAAGTTCGCCGTGCGCGGGTTCACCGACTCGCTGCGGCAGGAGCTGCGCGGCACCGGCGTCTCGGCGGTTACCGTCCACCCCGGCGGCATCAAGACCAACATCGTCCGCAACGCCCGCATCCACGGCGATCCCGACGGCAGGGGCCGATCGCTGGAGCAGATGGCGGAGGACTTCGACAAGGTCGCGCTGACCACATCCGAGAAGGCCGCCGAGATCATCCACCGCGGCGTCGAGGCAGGGAAGGCGCGGATCCTGGTCGGGCCGGACGCGTACCTGTTCGACGCGTTGGCCCGTATCGCCCCGACGCACTACTTCAGCGTGATGGCGCGCCTGTTCGAACGGTGAGGCATGATCTCCGCCGTGGCTTCCTCGGCGGCGGTGGTGCGACGCACTGAGCAGTGGTTCGTGCGGCAGGGTGCGCCGACGATGATCGAGGGCTACGGCTTCCGCTCGCACGTGCTGCCGCGGATGCTGCCCGCGCTGACGTTCGTCGCGGTCGGCAGCCTCGCGTGGCTGGTGCTGCTGCGCTCCACCGGGCTGTCGAAGTGGGTGCTGCTCGGAGTGATCGTCGCGGTGATGGTGTCCGCGTGGATCGTGCTGTCGCTGTTCGTGCGGCGGTTGCCGAGCTTCTCGCGCCAGACGACCGTCGTGCTCCTGGTCGTGTATGCGGCGATGCCGGTGATCGTGCCGTTGCTGCAGTACGTGGTCAACGACGAGATCATCACGCCGGGAGCCGAGAACCCCAAGGCCGAGCTGTGGATCAACGAGCTGTGGTTCATCGCCTTCTTCGGGGTGGCGTTCGTGGCGACGATGCTGGCCACCACCTACGGGCTGGGAGCGCTGCTGAAGGCAGCCATCCGGCACGTGATCGCCGACCTGCGCAACAGCGTGCACCTGCTCGGCCGGGCGTTGCCGCCGATGCTGTTCGTGACGCTGTTCCTGTTCTTCACCGGTGAGCTGTGGCAGGCGATGAACCAGCTGAGGTGGCCGCGGGTCTCGTTGATCGTGCTGATGTTCGCGGCGATCACGGTGCTGGCCGCGGCCGCCCGGCTGCGGGACGAGATCGGGCGGGTGGAACAGGATCTGCGTCCAGAGATCCTGAAGATCGCCTGCAAGGGCACGCCGCTGTCCGCCGTCGAGATCGCGGAACCGTTGCCGCCCAAGCGGTTGAACGGCCGCCAGCTGCGCAACCTGCTGATCATGCTCGCGATCCGGCAGCTCGTGCAGGCCGCGGTGGTCGGGCTCGCGCTCTACTCGTTCTTCGTCGTGCTCGGTCTGATCGTCGCCACGCCGGAGATCGCCGCGCAGTGGATCGGCGGGCAGGTGACGATGTCGGTGATCCCCGGTGTGCCGTCGGCGATGTTGCGCAACGCCACGCTGTTCGCGGCGTTCGGCAGCATGTACTTCTCGGTGATCTCGATGAGCGACGCCGAGCACCGCCAGCGGTTCTTCGCGCCCGTGCTCGAGAAGGTCGAACGGACGCTGGAGGTCCGCGCGGTGTACCTGGAGGTCAGAGAACGGGCTGGGATCTGAGCGCGGCGTCCCGAACGGGCTCAGAACGTCGACCGCGGCGATGAGGTGCTGGCCCGCCCGGTAGTCGTGGACGCGATCAGGCAAGCCCGTCGAGGTCGACGGCGTGTTCGTGGAGGACACGGCGCAGCTCGGCATCGGGCTCGTGCACGATCCGGCCGTACGCGGGCGGCAGCGTCGGGTGCAGGTCGCGCAGGTCGTGGTCGGCGTCCCAGCCCAGCCAGACCTTCTCGTACCAGTCCGGGACGATCTGATGGGCGTGCCCGAAGAGCCGCAGCTTCTCGCGCAGCTCGGCGTCGGTGCGCACGTAGGACAGGTGCCGTAGCCAGATGTCCGCGAGATGGGCCTCGGTGTCGAGGTGGCGCATGTTCGAGAACCGGACGCCCCTGCGGAGCGCGATCGGGGCGGTCAGCTTCTCCGGCGGCTCGACGCGGTGCTCGATCGTCTTCCAGTACGTGAGCAGCCGGACCTCGATCGCGGCGTGCTCGCCCGATTCGCAGAGCTTGGTGAGTTCGCGCAGGTCGTCGTCCAGCAGGATCTCGTCGGAGTCGACGCACAGCGCCCAGTCGCAGTCGTCCAGCGCGTCCAGTCCGGCGTTGCGGGTGTCCTGCTCGCTCTGCCACTCCGCCTCGATGATCTCGACGCGCGGGTCGAGCGGCGGGACGGGCGTGAGCGTCGTCGGTGCACCGGATTGCGCACGGGTGCCGCGCAGCAGCACGAGCCTGTCGACGACCTTCAGCAACTGGCCGATGACAGCGGGCAGGAACCGCCACTCGTTGAGGACCGGAATGGCGGCGCCGAGCTTCATGATGATCACCCTATCCACTGCTACGGTGCGGGAACGAGGTCGGCGCGGACCCGCCGGCCCAGCGTGAGAAGGGTTGGCTCGATGAGCTTGCTGCGCAGTTACGTGTCGGGTCGGTGGCACACGCCTTCCGCGGAAGGCGCGCCGTTGCACGACGCCGTGACGGGCGAGGAGATCGCCCGGATCTCGTCCGCGGGCATCGACATGGGGGCAGCGCTCGACTACGGGCGTTCGGTCGGCGGGCCCGCGCTGCGCGAGCTCACGTTCCACCAGCGCGCGCAGCTGCTGAAGGCTCTCGGCCTGTACCTCAAGGAGCACAAGGCCGAGCTGTACGCCCTGTCCGCGCGCACGGGCGCGACCCGCTCCGACTCGTGGATCGACATCGACGGCGGCTTCGGCGTCCTGCTCGGCTACGCGTCCAAGGCCAAGCGCGAGCTGCCGAACGACCACGTGTTCGTCGACGGCGCCGTGGAACCGTTGGGCCGCGGCGGCACGTTCGTCGGCCAGCACATCTGCACGCCGCTGCGCGGTGTCGCAGTGCAGATCAACGCCTTCAACTTCCCCATGTGGGGCCCTCTGGAGAAGTTCGCGCCCGCGTTCATCGCCGGCGTGCCGTCCCTGATCAAGCCCGCGTCCCAGACCGCCTACGTGACCGAGAAGCTGGTCGAGCTGATGCTCGCCTCCGGCCTGCTGCCCGAGGGCTCGCTGCAGCTGGTCTGCGGCTCGGCCGGTGACCTGCTGGACCACCTGACGCCCCAGGACCTGGTCGGCTTCACGGGTTCGGCCTCCACCGCCCAGCACCTGCGCACGCACCAGGCCGTGATCCGGTCGTCCGTGCGCTTCAACGCCGAGGCCGACTCGCTGAACTGCTCGATCCTCGGCCCGGACGCCGTAGCCGGAACGCCCGAGTTCGACCTGTTCGTCGATCAGTTGGTCACGGAGATGACCACGAAGGCCGGCCAGAAGTGCACGGCGATCCGGCGCGCGCTGGTGCCCGCGTCGCAGATGGACGCGGTCGCCGAGGCCACCGCCGCCCGCCTGGCCGAGGTGGTGATCGGCAACCCCGCCGACAAGTCGGTGAAGATGGGCGCGCTGGCCGGGCTGGAGCAGCGCGAGGAGGTCCTCCGGTCGCTCAAGGCGTTGCGGGAGAGCGCTTCAGTGGTCTACGGCGACGGCCCTCTCTCGCTTGTGGACGCTGACGCCTCGCGCGGCGCGTTCATGTCGCCGATGCTGTTGCGTGCTTCCGCCGATGCCGTGCAGCCGCACGAGGTCGAGGCTTTCGGGCCCGTGTCGACGCTGATGCCGTACTCGTCCGTCGATGACGCCGTTGCGCTGGCAGCTCGTGGGTCCGGGTCGCTGGTCGGGTCGATCGTGTCCGCGGACAGTTCCTTCGTTCGTGACGTCGTGATCGGTGTGGCGCCTTGGCACGGACGGTTGCTCGTGCTGGACCGCGACGACGCCGGTGAGTCGACCGGGCACGGCTCCCCGCTGCCGATGCTGGTGCACGGCGGGCCTGGCCGGGCCGGTGGAGGCGAGGAGATGGGTGGCATGCGCGGCGTGCTGCACCACATGCAGCGCACTGCCGTGCAGGGGTCTCCTCGCACGCTGGCCGCTGTCACGAACCGCTGGGTGACTGGGGCTCCTCGGAACGCGGAATCCGTGCACCCGTTCCGCAAGACGCTGGCCGAGCTGCGGCTGGGCGACACCGTCGTGGCTGGGCCTCGTGAGGTGACTCTCGCCGACATCGAGCACTTCGCGGAGTTCACCGGGGACACGTTCTACGCGCACATGGACGAGGAAGCCGCCGCTGCCAACCCGTTCTTCGGCGGCCGGGTCGCGCACGGGTACCTCGTGGTGTCGTTCGCCGCCGGCTTGTTCGTGTCGCCTGAGCCTGGGCCGGTGCTCGCCAACTACGGGCTCGAGAACCTGCGGTTCCTGACGCCTACTTTCCCGGGGGACTCGTTGACCGTGACGTTGACGGTCAAGCAGATCACACCTCGGGAAGATCAGGAGTACGGCGAGGTGCGGTGGGATGCGGACGTGGCCAACCAGAAGGGGGAGTCGGTGGCTCGGTACGACGTGTTGACGCTGGTGGCCAAGGGCTGAGGCTCGCGCTCGTGCGGGCCTTGCTCGGCTTTGTGCCGCCCGGTCGCGTTCCAGCGTGGTCGCTCGGCAAAAGGCCTATGCGACCACCTACGGAAGGCAACCGAACTAGTAGACCGTCGCCTCTAACCTTTGGTATGGGCGGGTCGTCCGCGTGTCGCGCGGCGTGTCGGCGATGTGATCGTGAGTTGGCGGTAGGTGGCGTGATCAGCAAACGTTTGCCTCGGCTCGCAACTACAACCAACTCAAGATCGCGGACCACACAACTAAGCCGCGACGGCCTACTAGTAGTGCGTCGCGGCTTGGTTGTGCTCCGTTGAGGCGGGCAGGGGGCGGTCTGGTGCTCGTCTCCGAAAGCCCGGATGGTCGCGTTCTCATGCACGTCGCTGCCGAGTTGGCGGTAGAGAAATGCTGACGCAAACGCTCGCTGATCACCCCAGCTGCTGCCAACCGTGCAGCTGGCAGCCATGAGAGCGCGATCTTCATGATCGAAGCGCGGCTGCCCGCCGGGCATCACTCTCACTGTCACACCCCAAGAGATAGCTGCGACACGCTCCTAGCACAAGCTGACCCCTCCGCTGGAACCGGCACCCAACCACCCCAACGGCACCAACAGAAGGCCCTAACGGGGGTCGCGTTTGGGGAGCGGACGGGTTGCTGGGCCTTCCAGGACCTCCCCGTCCACGTCGAAGCGGGAGCCGTGGCACGGGCAGTCCCAGCTGCGTTCGGCTGGGTTGAAGCGGACCAGGCAGCCCAGGTGGGTGCAGCGGAGGGAGACGGCGTGCAGCTGGCCTTCCGGGTCGCGGTAGACGCCGGTTTTGCCCAGGCCGTCGCGGATCACGTGGGCGTGGTCGGGTTGCAGGGACTCGCTGGACGTGGCGTCGGCTGGGAGGACGCGGTCGGCCACGAACTCGGCGGCCACCTCGGCGTTCTTCTTGAGCAGGGTTGGCAGGGAGGTCAGGGAGAGGCGGTGTGGGCTGAAGCGGTCGGCCAGGTCGTTGGGTTTGTCGGTGACCAGGTCGGCCAGCAGGGAGGCGGCGAACGTGCCTGAGGTCAGGCCCCACTTCATGTAGCCCGTGGCGGTGTACAGCGTGTTGTTGCCGGGGGTGTAGGTGCCGATCATCGGCAGGTGGTCGTAGGCCGTGGGGTCCTGGGCGGACCAGCGGTGGGTCACCTCGGCCACCGGCCAGTGGGTACGGGCGAAGTCTTCCAGTTTGCGGAACGGTTCCACCGCGGACTTGCCGGTGGGGTGGCTTTGGCCTGCGATGATCAGGTGGTCGTGGTGAGCGCTGATCGACCAGGACGGGCTGCCGGTGCTGATGGCCAGGGCGGTGGGTGGTGGGGCGGTCAGGCGGGCGGCTATGCAGTAGGCGCGGGTGATTTCCATGCGCGCGAAGTAGAAGCCTCGGTCCAGAACGGGGTAGTGGGTGGCGATGACGATGCGGTCGGCATCGACCTGACCGTCCTCTGTGTACACGTGGTTGCCGCTCACGTCCGTCACGCGGCGGTGTTCCCAGACTTTGCTGCCGTTGCCGTCGATCGCGGCGGCCAGGCCCTGGAGGTACTTCACCGGATGCAGGGCGAGTTGGTCGTCGAGCTTCACGGCGGCGTGCACTTCGAACGGGAGGTCGAGGTCGGTGCTCGCGTACGCGGGGAGGCCTGCGCGGCCGGCGGCTTGGAGTTCGTCCTCTACGGACTGCACTTCGGACTCGGTGTAGGCGTAGGTCACGCCTGGGGCGCGGCGCAGGTCGCAGTCGATGCCCTCCAGTTGCACGAGATCCGCCACCTGCGAGACGGCGCGCTGGGAGGCGGTGGCGTAGTCGGCCGCCGCGGACACGCCGTGGGCCTTGGTGATCTGGGAGTACACAGTGGACTGAAGGGCGGTCACCTTGGCGGTGTTGTTGCCGGAGACACCGGAGGCCACGCGGTCGGCCTCCAGCACCACAACCTTCAAGCCTCGGCGCTTCAACAACAGTGCGGTGGTCAGACCGGTGATGCCGCCGCCGACCACCGCCACGTCGCAGGTGTGCTTGCCGGTCAGCGGTGGACGCGGCGAAGCGGAGAGCGCGGAGAGCCAAAGTGACTGGTCAGCGGTCGTTGTCATGGCGGCTGGATACCCTGCGTCAGTAGCGGGTATGCGGACTGCATGGGTACGCACCGGGTAGTCGTTGTCGGTGGCGGGTTCGGCGGCCTCGGGGTCGTGCGCGGGCTCAAACGCGCGGACGTCGAGGTCACGCTGATCGACCGCACCAACCACCACCTGTTCCAGCCGTTGCTCTACCAGGTGGCGACCGCGTTGCTGCCCGCGGGCGACATCGCGCCGGCGTTCCGGGCGGTGCTGCGCAAGCAGCGCAACGCGAAGGTGCTGCTGGGTGAGGTGACCGGGTTCGACACGGAGAACAAGAGGGTGCACGTCGACCTGCCGGACGGGACCTCGCGGACGGTCGGGTACGACACGCTGGTCGTGGCGGCCGGGGCGCGGGACAGCTACTTCGGGCACGACGACTGGGCCGAGGCCGCGCCGCCGATGAAGACCCTCGAACAGGCCGTCGACCTGCGCTCGCGGCTGCTCAGGGCGTTCGAGACCGCAGCGGCGGCCGATGACGCGAAGGAGTGGCTGTCGTTCGCGATCGTCGGGGCCGGGCCGACCGGGGTCGAGCTGGCTGGGCAGCTCGCCGACCTGGCGCGCAGGGCGTTGAAGGGGCAGTTCCGGGAGATCGACCCGCGGGACATCCGGATCACGCTGCTGGACGCGGTGCCGCACGTGCTGCCGCCGTTCTCCGAGCCGTTGCGCGAGCACACCAGGAAGAAGCTGGAAAGCCTGGGCGTGACGGTCATGACCGGCGCCATGGTCGAGTCGATCGACGACGCCGGGCTCACCACCAAGGACGGCGACCGGGTCCAGGCGCGGACGATCATCTGGGCCGCCGGGGTGCAGGCCTCGCAGCTGGCGCGCAAGCTCGCCGACGCCACCGGGGCCGAGCTCGACCGCAAGGGCCGGATTCTGGTGAATCCCTCGGACTGCAGCGTCACGAACGACATCTACGCGATCGGCGACATGGTCAACCTCGACAACCTGCCGGGTATCGCCGAACCCGCGATCCAGCAGGGTCACCACGTCGCCCGCGTGATCAAGGCACGGCTGAAAGGGCAGCCCACCAAGCCGTTCAAATACCTCGACCTGGGCACGATGGCGACGATTTCGCCTGGTGACGCCGTTGCGGACATCAAGAAGCTGCGCCTGAAGGGCGTCATCGGCAAGGCGGCTTGGGCGGTCGTGCACATCGCGTTCCTCGTCGGCTGGCGCAACCGGGCCGCGGTGCTGGCGCAGTGGACGTGGAACCTCGCCACGGGGCGTCGGGCGCAGCCGATCATCCTGGAGCCGATGCACGCGATAGAGCGAAAATAACCGGCACGTTTAGCGTCCACGAAAGCCGAAGGCCGGGGAAGTGGGCGTATGTCGAACGTGGTGAACCAACTGCCCGTCGAGGTCGTGCGGTGGCCGGTGGACGCGGCGGCACGGGAGGCCTGCCAGCGCAGCGGGACGTTGTGCCTGCTGGTGCTGGAGAAGAACGTGCCGGCGCCCGTCCTCACGGACATGCGGGAGGACTGGGTCCGCGCGCCGGTGCCGCAGCAGGACCTCGCCGTGCGCATCGCGATGTTGCGGGCCCGCGCGGCCCGCTACGCGGTGCCGGAGCTGGACCTGTCCGGCATCCTGCGTTTCCGCACGCGTTCCGTGGTGCTCTCACCGACAGAGCGCGCGCTGGTCGCCGAATTGCTGCGACACTTCCGTTCGCTGACCTCGCGTGAGGACCTGCTGCTCTGCCTGCCCTCCAAGGACGGCGACACGAGCAACGCGCTGCACTTGCACATCATGCGGTTGCGGCGCCGCATCGCCCCGCTCGGCCTGGTGATCAAAACCTTGTGGAACCAGGGATATCAGCTGGGTCCGGCCGGTCCATAGGTTGCCGATGACGGCCGTGGGGTAACCGAGCGGCGTGAACAAGGAGCTGCTGGGCATCTACCTCAACGACCACCTGGCCGGGGCGATGGCGGGCACCGAGCTCGCCCGTCGCATCAGCCGCACGCACCCCGAACTGCGCGTGCTGGCCGACGACGTGGAATCGGACCGGCGCGAGCTGCTCGACGTGATGCGCTCGTTCGACGTCGAGCCGCGCCCGCACAAGGCCGCCATCGGCTGGCTGACCGAGAAGGCGGGCAGGCTGAAGCTCAACGGACGGCTGCTGGGCCGTTCCCCGCTCAGCGACGTCCTCGAGCTGGAGACGTTGCGCATGGGCATCGAGGGCAAGGCCGCGATGTGGCGTGCCCTGCGGACGTTGCCCGGTGCCGACGCCGAGCGCTTCGAGCGGTTGCTGCGCCGGGCGGAGGGCCAGGCCGATCTCGTCGACCAGCACCGCCTGCGCATCACGCCCGGTGCGTTCAACGCGCCGCACACGTCCGGTGTCGACGTCGAGCGCACCTTCACCGTCGCGTCCTCGCCGGAGGGCGTCGTCGAGTACCTGCGCGACTTCTCCCGCACCGAGCAGTGGGATCCGGGCACCGTGACCTGCACGCGTCTCGACGAGGGCCCGGTCGAGGTCGGCTCGCGCTGGCGCAACGTCTCGACGTTCCTCGGCCGCAAGACCGAGCTGGTCTACGAGCTGACCCGCGACGATCCGCAGGGGCTGCAGTTCGTCGGGCGCAACGACACCGCCACCGCGACCGACGACATCTCGATCACCGCGGGACCGGCTCCCGGCACGACCAAGATCGCCTACCACGCGCACCTGGAGTTCAACGGTCTCGCGAAGCTCGGGGCGCCGGTGGCGAAGCTCGCGCTGGAGAAGCTCGGCAACGACACCGAGAAGAGCTTGATCCGCGTACTGGGCGACGTGCGGTAAAGGAAGAGGAAAACCGCAGGTCAGAGTACGTTCCCCGGATCGAAGGCGATCCCTAGACTCCCTCGCGCCGGTTCGTGAGACAGGCATTCCTCCTGTCCGCACCGGCTAGGACACAGAGGGAGAACTGGGGTGTTCGAAAACAACGTCACCAGGCGCGGCTTCGTCACGGGCGCGGCGGCCGTGGCCGGTCTCGCCGGCCTGTCCACCATCGCTCCCGGGCTGGCAGGCGCCGACCCGAAGATCGGCGACCAGCACACCGAGGCGGAGCTGCGGGCCTCCGAGGCCGGCGCGCTGGCGATGATGACGTTCCAGAAGATCGACGGCACGCCGGTCTACTACTGGCGGTCCAACCGGGGCAACACCACCCTGCGCAACTGGCAGTGCACCGACGCGTTCTACAACGCGCTCGTGGCCTGGATCCGGGACCTGCGCTCGCTCTCGTCGAGCTACGGCTCGATCAGCTACATCGTCTCGGCCGGCTTCTACGTCGACAAGCCGGGGCAGCACGGCGCGGGCACCGCGATGGACCTCGACCACGTCCGCTGGTCCGGCGGCAACACCATCTCGCCGCTCGACCAGGCCCACGCGTCGAGCAACGCCGCGATCCGCAAGCGCTACCTCGCGACGGAAGCCGTGTGCCGCCGCCGGTTCCGCTACGTGCTCGACGGCTGGTACAACGCCGACCACCACGACCACATCCACTCCGACTTCGGTGGCATGCCGGTCCGCGTGCTCAAGGACTCCGAGTCCGACACCAAGTTCGTTCAGGCCGTGTGCAACAACTTCCGCGGCTCGGGTCTCGTGATCGACGGCGACTGGGGCACCAACACGCAGAACGCGTTCAACGGCCTCAAGTCGGCGCTCGGCGTGACCGGTGACCCGCACACCAGCTCGTCTGTATGGCAGGCCATGCTGTCGAAGATCGCGACCAAGGGCTTCGCGAACCAGAACATCTGAGTCGAAGCCGTCGAAGCTGTCGATCCAGGAATCCGGTTCCAAACCTGAGGTTCCGTACCCGAACGACGCGGGCGGCACGGACGTCGCTGATGCTGTCACCGAGCATCAGCGACGTCCGTGCTCTCGTTCATCACGCACACCAGCGCGTCGAAGCCCGCCAATGCTTGGAAAACTGCCGCGCCTTCGCATGAACGCCGACGCGGGGCAGGTGACGAGCCACGAAATACTCCTTCGGATGCACGTTCGGTCAAAAGGGAGGATCGCTCTTGCGTCTTCCCGTAAACCTTTACATTCCGTTGCCTTAAGGCTACTGAACATTCTCCTGCGGACGCACGGTTTGTGGGGAACAACCAGTTGTGGAGCCAGCGGAAGACCCCTTGGTCTCCTGTGATGGGGACCAAGGGGCCTCGGCGGCCTGGCTGGTGGGCTATTCGGTCACGGCTTCGGGCACTTCTTCCATGCGAAGTGGTACAGGGTCGAGAAGGAGACGTCCGTCGAGTCCATGGCCATGAAGCTGGTCTTCTTCGGGTCGGACGTGCCCTTGTCCACGCGCAGCTCGGTGTTGATGTTGAAGTTCCGCTTCTCGCCGCACGGGTGGTAGATGATGGAAGCGACATCGGTCTTGTGCGTGACCTGCCAGTTGTCGCTCAGCGCGCCGTTGAACGTCTTGGAGCGCTGGTCGGTGTCCGACATTCCCTGGAAGTAGTAGCTCGCTTTCGTGGTGCCCTTCGCTCCTTTCTGCAGATCGGCGAAGCCTCTGTAGTCGGCCTGCGCGATTCCGTAGGTGAATCCGCCCGGCACGTTGACCTTGAGGTTCAGCTGGCAGTTCTTGCGGAAATCTGTGGGCTTTGCCTGCGGGCCGACCTGGGCAAGGTACTCGCTGTAGGTGACCGTGAAAGCCTTGTTGTCCGGAGAGACGGCGATGGCGGCCGTGCCGAGGCGGCAGCCGGAGCCGTTGATCGTGACGATGTCGATGGTGATCTGTCCCGTCGGGGGCGGATCCGCGGGAGTGGGAATGACGATGGTGGACAGGGCCAGGGCGGCCGCGGCCAACGTGCTAATCATGGGACACCTTTCCGAATGTGCAGGACATGTCGGGCGGCGTGACGAGACCGTATCCGGAAAGGGTGTTAATGAACGTCCGCCAACCAGAGCAAATGTTGCCGCTCTGGCCGTTGTCACTTATTGTGGTCGATTGGTTACCGCATCAAAGGGCAAGTCGAAGCTGCCGTCGGTGAATTGCCACCCGTACCGGCGGAACGCTATTGGGAAACGTAATGGTCCGCGCGGCGGGCCGAATGTAACACGGCTCGAACGGAGTAACCGCAGTCTGGGATCCGGAACCCAATTCGTGAAGCGTCCACAGTTGTGAACCCACGGAAACCCCAAAGGCGCGTCCACCGACGGACGCGCCCTTGTGGGTGAAATTTGAACTGGAGCGGTTTACCTCGTGCCTACCGCTGCGGACCGCCGCCCATGGAGCCGCCGAGTCCGAAGAGAATCCGCTGGATGAGCTCGGGATCGACGTCCGGCTCGTCGCCCAGCGCCTCGGCCGCCGGCGAGCGGCGGGGTTCGCGCCGGGGCAGCGGCACCGCGTTGGCGTTCACGCCGGTGGGCAGCGGCAGCTCGCACCAGATCAGCTTCACGCCGCCACCGAGCTGCAGCTCGCCTGTGCGAAGGTCTGGGGAGGTGGGCGGCATCGTGAACCTGGCCGCTTCGAGCTCGACGACAAGGTAGTCGCCGCTCAATCGCAACCGAAGAGTGATCAACCGCGAGGTCTTGGGGTCCGCGGACTCGATGGCGGCCTCGACCAGGGCGCAGGCCACCGCGGAGCAGTCGTCGATCATGTTGCGCAGTCGCCACTCGCCGAGCGTGAAGCGCACGAACAGATCCGCGCAGTTCACCGCGGTGGGCAACGCGATGAGTGTCAGGTCGTCAACCTGTGCGGTCTGGGCGTTCACCTTTATGCAGCCTCCGTTCGCGTGCGGCGCGCGAGCCAACGACAGTCACCCGAATGGCCGTCGCGGTGAGCGGGAATCTACATGGGTATACGCGGGAAGCAATGCCCTGGTTGACTCACCCGTCAAAAGTCACGACCGGATCACGAGGATACGCCCCGGCGCTCACTGTGTGTAGAGCGCCGGGAGCGCTTGGTGATCAAACTCTGTCAGCATCGCTTCCAGGCGAACTGGTAGCGGGTGTTGACGCTGCCGTCGGTCGAGTCCATCGACACGAACGCCGACTCCTTCGCGGCGTTCGTGAACACGCGGACCTCTGTGTTCACGTTGAGGTTGCGCACCATGCCGCACGGTGCGAAGACGATCTCCGCGACGTCGGTGCTGTCGGTGAACTGCCAGTTGTCGGTCAAGGGGCTGGGGATGTTGTGCGTGCTCTTGCCGGTCGACGACGAGCCGGAGAAGTAGTAGCTGGCGAGTTGCGTGCCCTTCGCGCCTATGGGTAAGTACGCGAACCCACGGTAGTCGGCCTTCGCGATGCCGAAGGTGAACCCCTGCGGGTAGTGCACGCGCAGGTTCAGCTGGCAGTTCTTCCGGAAGTCGGTCGGTGCTGATCCGGCACCGGCCTGTGCGGTGTAGTCGCTGTACGTGACCGTGAATGCCGTGTTGTCGTCCGCCACCGCGACCGCCGCAGTTCCGGCGGGGCAGCCGGAACCGTTGACCGTCACGACGTCGACGGTGATTTTTCCGGGGGGAACGACATCGGCGGTGCTCGGCGCCTCGGGGGCGACGAGGAGCGACAGTGCCAAACTCGTTGCTGCCATCACACTGAGCATGAGGCGCCTTTCATTTCGGGGGATGGATGGCGGCGTGACGGAGACGTTATCTTAAATAGACTTAAGGCGTGGACAGCCGACCGGGCGAACTTAAATATATTTAAAACGGATTAATCGTCTGAACGGTGGATTGGCGACGGCGAGCCGTCGGCTAACTTCGTGTCAGATCGCAAAAACGATCACACAGACCACGTTGAATACGCCGGTCCCCACACCTGGCGCCGAGAGCCCCGGCAGATCCACCTCGTAACACCGGTGTGGGAAGGCGTGCGCGCACTGCTCATCGGGTTCCACCCTCCTGCTCGGAACTCGGTGGTGCGGCAGCGGTGCAGCGCAGCCGGCCGGTGCCCGCCGGCGGCGTCGGACCCGTCCCACGGTCCGCGCCGCCGGCGGTGTTCTTTCCCGGCCCTCACGAGGGCCCTAGTGCCTCCGGAGCCTCATTTGCACGCGTGCCCCGCCCAGTGGCCCGCGGTCGACGTGGAGAGAGCCACCCGTGCTTTCCGCGGCGCGGCGGGCGATGTCGAGCCCCAGCCCGGTGGATCCACCACCGCTGGCGCCGCGCTGCAGCGCGTGCTCGACGTTCGCGATGCCGGGTCCCGCGTCCTCGACGACGAGCGCCACCAGATCGGCCTGGTGCACGAGCGTGACGGCGAACCGCGTGCCCTCCGGGGTGTAGCGGAAGACGTTGCCCAGCAACGCGTCCAGCGCGGCGGTGAGATCCGTGCGGGAGAGCGGCACGTGGGCAGGCCGGTCGGCGCCGCGGATCGTCCACGGCCGTTCCTGGTCGTC
This sequence comes from Lentzea nigeriaca, assembly GCF_016907955.1. GTDB lineage: Bacteria > Actinomycetota > Actinomycetes > Mycobacteriales > Pseudonocardiaceae > Lentzea > Lentzea nigeriaca. The sequence goes on from NZ_JAFBCX010000014.1 coordinate 56,095, forward strand.
GGCGAGCGCGGACCAGAACACCAGCCGGTCGCGCACGACGCCCGCCGCGTCCACACCGGTGTTGTCGGCCTGCAGACCGGACCGGGCGGCCTTGATGATCTCGTCGACCTCCCTCTCCAGCCCCTGGACGGCTTCACGGACCCGATCCGCACCCGGACCCCTTCCGAGGGTGTCCGCGTCCAGCAGCAGCGCTGTGAGGGGCGTTCTGAGGCGGTGCGAGAGATCGGCGACCACCTCGCGCTCGGCGGCGACGAGGTGACGGACGCGCTCGGCCATGGCGTTGAAGGCCTTGCCGACCTCCTTGAGCTCGGGCGGGCCCTTGATCGGCACGTGCACGGAGAGGTCGCCCTGACCCATCCGCCGTGCGCCCTCGGCCAACGTGCGGGTCGCTTTCACGGCCCGCGCACCCAGCCGGTCGGCCACGAGCACCGAGCCGGCGACGAGGCCGACGGCGACGCCCGCCAACGCCCACCACGTGCCGATGACGCCGTGGGTGAGCTGTTCGCGCGGCACGAACGCCTCGACGATCACGATGCCGTTCGCGCTGGTGGCCAGCGGCTGCAGGTAGGCGACGCCGTCGGGCCGTTCGAGAGTGGACGCCTTCGCGAGGTTCTGCGCGTCCTGCAGGTTGGCCGCGGTGATGTGCGAGGTGCCGTAGGTGTTGGGCGCCGGTGTGCTGATGTGCACGGCCAGCCGCTGCTGGCCGCCGTAGCGGGTGCTCCTGATCGCCTGCCGGATCTCCTGCGGTTTGCGGGTGATCAGCAGCGCGGGCGTGAGCGCGTTGGCCTGCTTCTCCGCCTCGCTGAGCGCGCTGTCGTACGCGGCCTTCTTCGTGACCATGGCGAGTGGGATGAGGAAAGCCAGCGCCACCATGCTGGTCGCCGCGAGAGCGACCAGTACCAGTGACCGCCTCATCTCGGCGCGACCAGACGCACGCCGACCCCGCGCACCGTGTGCAGGTAGCGGGGCTGCGCGGCCCGTTCACCGAGCTTGCGGCGCAGCCACGACAGGTGGACGTCGAGCGTCTGGTCGTCGCGGGTGGACGGCCACAGGTTCGCCAGGATCTCGGCGCGCGGAACCACCTCGCCCGATCGTGCGGCCAGATACGAGAGCAACTCGAACTCCTTGTGCGTCAACGTGAGTTCCCGACCGTCCACAGTGGCCCTGCGTTGCTCCACGTCGATCTCGAGGCCGCCGACCACGAGCTTCTTGCTCTCGCGCGCCCTTCTGAGCACGGCCTGGAGGCGCGCGCCGAGGTGCTCGCTGGAGAACGGTTTGACGAGGTAGTCGTCCGCGCCCGCGTTGAGCAGGCGGATGATCTCCTGCTCGTCGTCGCGGGCGGTCGCGATCACCACGGGCGTGTTCGTGACGCCCCGGATCATCCGCAGGGCGTCACCGCCGTCGAGGTCGGGCAGCCCGAGGTCGAGCACCACGACGTCGTAGTTGTTGGCGGTGACTTCGCGCAGAGCCTCGATCGCGAGCGCGACACCGTGCACCATGTGGCCCTGGCCGGTGAGAGCGCGCGTGATCGCCGCTCGCACCACCGGGTCGTCCTCGACCAGCAGTACTGATGCCATGAGCCGCTACAGGAGGGTCGTCGCAGTGAGACGGTCGGTCGGATACCTGGTCGCCTGGGCGTTGGTGACCACGGTCGCCATCGGCCTGTCGTGGTTCGGCCTCCGCACGGCGATGGAACCCGCGCCGGCGGCCGCTGTGGGTCCCACGACGGGGTCGGTTGTGTTGCCGCTGCCGACCGTCACGTTCTCCGTACCGGTGCCCACCACCGCGGCGAGCTCGCCGCCTGTCACGCCCTCGTCGTCCACCAGGCCTCCTGTGGTCAGCTCGTCCGTTCCGGCTCCTCCCAGTAGTACGGATGCGCGTCCCCCCTCGGCTCAACTCCAGGAGGGGGAATGGCAGTCGGACGGCTCCTACGTCCACGCCTTCCACCTGCGGGGCGGTGACGTGGTCGTCCGCTACCGCCCGTCCGGCGTGGAAGCGCTGTCGGCCACCCCTTCCGACGGCTGGTCGGTGGCCGTGGAACAGCCGGGCGGGCCGCTGGTGGTGAACTTCCGCACCACCGAGGGGCGGTTGTCCAGGTTGGAAGCGACCTGGTCCAACGGCCCCACGGCGCGCGTGATCGAGAAATGACCTACAGGCCGATGGCCTTGGCGATCTGCGCGGGCTTGAGCACCCGCAGGATCGCCTCGAACAGGTAGTAGTCGCCGTAGGGCAGCGAGACCTCGACACCGTCCTCGGACGGGCGGTTGCGGGTGCCGCGGGCCATGATCGCTTCGGCGCGCGTCGAGTTCGTGGTGAGGCAGGTGCTCACCAGACCGTCGAGGATCTTGAGTGCGCGCTCGCGGTAACGGCCGTTGCCGGTCGCCTTGGCCAGGTCGAGCAGGCCGCACGCCAGGATCGCGCCCGCGGACGAGTCCTTGACGTCGTTGGCGCCCAACGGAGAGCGGTAGTCCCATACCGGCACGTGGTCCGGTGTGAGAGCGCTCAACGCGAAGTCGGCCATCTTCCGGGCCGTGTCGCGGAACTCGCGCAGGCCCGTGCGGCGGTACATCGTCGTGAAGCCGTAGATGCCCCACGACTGGCCGCGCGACCAGCACGACGTCGGGCTGTAGCCCTGCACGGTGTTCTGGCCGATCGGCGCGCCGGTGTCCGGGTTGAAGTCGAACACGTGCGGGGTCGAGCCGTCCTGCCGCAGGAAGTTCGCCTGCGTCGTTCTGGCATGGGCGATCGCGATGTCGATGAACTTGCGGTCGCCGGTCTGCTCGGTGGCGAACGCGAGCAGGTCCAGGTTCATCATCGTGTCCATGATCACGCGGCCCGCGTTGCCGGGAGTGCCGAGCTTGCCCCACGCGCGGATGAACTTGCCCGTCGGATTCCAGCGCTGGACGAGCGTGTTCGCGGCGTCGATCGCGCCGTCACGCCACTTGGTGTCGCCGGTGAGCCGGTAGGCGGTGACCCAGGACGGGTAGAAGAGGAACCCCAGGTCGTGGTCACGCGGTTCGAGCCGGCGGGGTGCCAGCCTGTCGTTCGCGGCCTCTGCCAGCGTGCGGAACTGTGCGTCGCCGCCGTCGAGGTGCGCGAGCCACAGCGTTCCCGGCCAGAAACCGCCGATCCAGCCGCCGTCGGCGACGTAGGTCCACTTCTCGAACCGGGTGATCTCCGGGAACGACGTGATGCCCGGTGCGACCGCCTTCAGTTTCGCGAGACCGTAGTCCAGCGCTCCGCGGAGTTTGGCTGGGGTGGCCGCGGCTTCCCCCGTACCGATTCCCGCTCCGGTGAGCAGGGGAGTGGCAGCGGCAGACGCCAGAAGGGTGCGTCGAGACAGATTCACGAGACCGTCCAGTCCCTTTCGTGTCCTTGCGCCCGGCGACACCCTGCCAGACCCGATCAAGGCCTGTAAAGAGAAGTCAAAACGATTCTTCGTGATTCACAAGGATGAACAATTCGATAAATCACTGCTGCCAGATTGCGAAGGGCACGTCGATCTCGTCGCGGCTCGTGCCGCCGTGCTCGAACTTGGCGGACGGGTCCGCGATCGGGAACCGCGGCGACGCCGCCACGGCCACGACCGGGCCCGCCTCCGGCTGCGGTAGTCCGAGATCGGCGGCGTGGTGCACGGTTGCCGTGGCGCCCAGAGTCGTTGCCACGCGGTCGAAAACGGCCTCCGTGCGGTCGGCTTTCGGGTACAGCCAGCGCATCCTGCCCGCGCCGCCCGACGGGATCACGCACTCCTCGCGCACGATCTCGTCCCAGGCCAGGACGAGCTCCGGATCCGGATCGACGGGCACCTGGCCGTGATCCGAATGCGCCACCACGGTCCAACCCTGTGCGGCCCAACGGGACGCATGCGCGTCGAGCCGGAGCATGGCCTCGTGCACCGGTTCGTCGTAACCGTTCCGGCGCACGTGGTCGTCGACGTTCACGTACGTCCAGAGGAACCGCGCGTCGGGCAGCGCCCTGTCGAGATCGGCCACGACGTTGGCGACGAGCAGCGGCGGATCCTCCGCCTGGGCGGTGAGTTTGTGCCGAGGGGGCGCGGGTATCCGGTTGCAACCTCGCAGGAGGGCCTGGGCCCAGGTTCCTTCCAGCAGGTCGAGTTCGCGAGCGAGAACGGTGGCACCGTGCCGTTCCAGCACGGTCGGCAGGTCCGAGATCGCGGGCGCGCCGTTGATGGCGTGCACGAGACCGGATCCGTTGCGGTACACCGTTCCCGGCACGCGGTGCACGTCGGCCGGAACACCGGTCAGCGCGGTCAGCAAGGCCGTGGCCGAGGTGGACGGCACGGTGGAGGAGAGCGTGGAGAGGGAGGCCGACAGCCACGATTGTTTGGCCACGTCCGAGGACAGGCCGTCCACTGCCAGGACGATGACGCCACGATCTGCCGATGTGAGGGCGTCGTCGAGCCGGGAAGGGATCTCTGCCAAGGACATCGGGGCACTGTAACGCATCTCATCCGGCGAAGATGCCCTGATCGGGTGCCAAGACTCCCACAATGGTGGCCGATGCGGTAAAGAACTCTTGGTAGAAGGAAGGTGGCGGATGTCGGTCGGTGTTCTGGACGTCGGGTGCTTCAGCGCACACCTGGTGGTCGTGGAACGAGACCTGCTGCGTCCGCTGGTGTCCCACAAGGTCAGGCTGCGCCTGGACCGGGAGCTCGACTCGGAGGGGTTCATCAGCCGCGACGGCATCGCATCGTTGTGCGCCGCCGTGCTGACCGCCCGCAAGAAGGCCGGTGACACGCCCTTCCTCCCGTTCGCGACGTCCTCCGTTCGTGACAGCGCGAACGTCGACGAGGTGATGCGCAAGGTGTACAGACGCACCGGCGTCGAGCTGAAAGTGTTGTCGGGCAAGGAAGAAGCACGCCTTTCGTACACGGCGGCGCGGCACTGGTTCGGCTGGAGTGCCGGTCCGATGGTCGTGCTGGACGTCGGTGGCGGCACCGTCGAGCTGGCAGTGGGTTCAGGGGCAGAACCCGAGCGCGCGGTGTCTTTGCCTTTGGGGGCAAGGACTTTGACCCGCGCCGGGCTGACCGTGCAGGACATGCGCGCCGAGGTGCAGGACCGCATCGCCGAGGCTTTCCCGCGCGATGAGAGCGCTCGCGCCGTCGGCTGCTCGAAGGTGTTCGAGCAACTGGCCCGCCTCGCCGGCGCGCGCAGCGGAACGTACGCGCCGCGTCAGTTGCGGCTCAAGGACTTGGAGAAGTGGATTCCGCGGCTCGCGAAGCTGTCGGTGCGGGAACGGGCGGCACTGCCCGGGATTTCCCGCCACCGGGCCCAGCAGTCGTTGGCGGGCGCGGTGGTCGCGGAAGCGTTGATGCGGGTCTCCGGACACGACGTCGTGGACATCTCGCCGTGGTCCACCAAGGAAGGTCTGCTGCTCGACCTGGTGGAACGCTCGCGCGGCCGGCGAGAGTCAGCCGCCTAGCAGGCGCTCAGGGCCGTGACGGCGTCGTCGACGTCGTTGAACAGGAGCAGCAGCTGGTCGACGGCCGTCATTTCCAAGGGGCGCAACACAACTCTCGTGTCGCTGACGACGCCGAACTTGATGCCGAGCTCGTCGGCCTGGTGCTGGGTCTCGACCAGCGCGCGGATCCCCTCGGACCCGAAGAACCGGACCTCCCGCAGGTCGACGACCAGAGCGGGCGGCTTGCGGTCGAGCAGCTCGGCGAGCCTGTTCGACACCGGAGCGGACGACATCATGTCGATCTCGCCGGTGAGCGCGACGATCGGAATGGACTGGACGTAGGTCGTTCTCTGTCGAAGCTGGTTCATTAGGACTCCCGTCCGCACCGACCGTACGCGCCTTCGGGTGACGACCACAAGCCGGGACGGTTTTCCCCAGGCCATCGCGGGTACACGCCCAATGACCACAAATCCCCTGATAGACGAGGAGGGAACCGTGTCGACCACGGAAACCGGTCACGTCACAGGCACCAAGGACAAGGACTACAACATCCTCTGGTTCACCGAGGCGTGCCTCGACAACGCGCTGCGGCTGGAGACGTTCATCCAGGACGCGGAGCGCGAGGGCGACAACGAGCTCGCGGAGTTCTTCAAGAAGGCGCAGAACGACAGCCGCAAGGGCGCCGAGCAGGGCAAGCGCCTGCTGGCGTCGCGCCTGTCCGGCTGAATCGTCAGCTGAGCAGGAAAGCCTGGGTCAGCAGCATCGCGGCCACCAGCACGGCCAGGACCAGGATGAGCGCGATGAGAACGCGCCCGGTGGTCGCCTTCGGCGGTGTCGGCTCGCGATGCGAAAGACCTGAGGTTTGTCCGGATTCGGGCGGGGTGTCTCCTGGTCGCACCCCGCCACCGGGCTCGAGGCCGGGCGTGCGCTGCGGATCGGGATCAGGCGGTGTGGCTGTCATACGGGCTTAGATACCCGTTCTCAGGACTCCAACTCGGCCCACACGACTTTGCCCCGCGGATCCGGTGTCGTCCCCCAGCGCGCACTCAGCGCCTGCACGAGCTGCATCCCGCGCCCCCGCGCCGAACTCGGGTCCACCGGCCTCACCAGGGGCTGCTTCGACGACTCGTCGTGCACCTCGACCAGCATGCCGCTGTTCCTGCGACTGACGGTGAGTGTGATCAGTCCCTCACCGTGGTCGATCCCGTTCGACACGAGCTCGGTGACGACGAGCTGCGCGTCGTCGGCCAGATCCTCCGACAGCCCCCACGAGGTGGCGGCGTCGCGGACCACCTGACGTGCACGAGCGCACGATCCACCCTCGGCGGTCAAAGTCACCCGCACCTCGGCCAGTGGGTCGTTCAGCACAAGGCGCATCGTCGCACATCCGGCGCGTCGTTCGGATCTTTCAGCCCCCCGGTGGTCGCATGCTTAGACGTCGTGCTGCACGATTTGGGTCGCACGAGTCGGGCGTGGCGGAAGGAACGGCGACGATGGAGCTCAACGTCGGCAGCGAGGTCCAGCGGGGATGGCGAGTGCTCGTCGTCGCAGGTGAGCTGGACATCGACACCGTCCCCGTGCTGTCGGCACGACTGGATGCGGATGTGACCGGGGCGCACGCCGTGCTCGATTTGTCCGGTTTGCAGTTCATGGACTCGACTGGGCTCGCGTTGGTGCTCGACTGGCATCGGCGGTTGGCAGAGGCTGGCGGGCAGCTGCGGATCGCCGGCACTCAGGCGCCGGTCCGGCGGTTGTTCGACCTTGCCGATGTGGCTGGGGTGCTGAGCCTGCACGAGACCGTGGACGCTGCTGTCCAGGCTCCCGTGGACTCGCCTCGCTGACCTCGTCATAGCGTACGCGGGGAGCTTTCGTACGCTCCTGGAGTACGAAAGCTCCCCGCGTACTTTCGCAGCAGCGGCGTCAGGCCTCTGCGGACACCCCCAGGTAGTAGGCGATCAGCCTGATCAGGTGCTCGGTGTCCACCGGCTTGGTCACGTAGTCGGTCGCCCCTGACGCGAGCGACTTCTCGCGGTCGCCCTTCATCGCCTTCGCGGTCACGGCGATGACGGGCAGATCGGCATACCGTTCCATCGCCCGAATGGCTGAAATGGTCGCGTTGCCGTCCAATTCCGGCATCATGATGTCCATCAGGACGATGGCGACGTCGTCGTATTGTTCGAGCGCCCGTACGCCGGTGATTCCGTTGTCGGCGTAAATGGCTTCCAGGCCGTGCAGTTCGAGCACGCTGGTCAGGGCGAAGACGTTGCGCAGGTCGTCGTCGACCACCAGGACCTTTTCGCCGTGGAAGCGGATCGAGCCAGAGGCGGCGAGGACCGGGGCCGGGGTGACGATCGGGGTGGGCTCCGGCAGGACGACGGCGTCGCTCACGACCTTGCCCAGGGGCAGGCAGAGGGTGAAGGTCGAGCCGATGCCCGGTTCGGAGCGGACGCGCAGGGCGCCGTTGAGGAGCTGGGCCAGTTCACGGCTGATCGAGAGGCCCAGGCCGGTGCCGCCGTACTTGCGGGACGTGGTGCCGTCGGCCTGTTGGAAGGCTTCGAAGATGACGGCCAGTTTCTCGGCCGGAATGCCGATGCCCGTGTCGTGGACGTCGAAGGCCACTGTGGACGGATCGTCCATGCGCACGTGCAGGCGGATGCCGCCGTCGTGGGTGAACTTCACCGCGTTGGAGAGCAGGTTGCGCAGGATCTGCTGGAGGCGGTGTTCGTCGGTGCGGAGGGTTTCGGGGACGTTCGGGTCGACGCGGACGGAGAACTCGAGGTTCTTCTCCGCGGTCAGGGGCAGGCAGAGGGTCTCGACGTAGCGGACGAGCTCGTCCACGCGGACCGGGTCCTCGTGCAGGGTCATGTGGCCCGCCTCGACCTTGGTGAGGTCGAGGATGTCGTTGATCAGCTGGAGGAGGTCCGAGCCGGACGAGTGGATCGTGCGGGCGAACTCGACCTGCTTTGCGTTGAGGTTGCCGTCGAGGTTGTCGGCCAGGAGCTTGGCGAGGATCAGCAGGGAGTTCAGCGGGGTCCGCAGTTCGTGGGACATGTTGGCCATGAACTCGGACTTGTACTTCGACGCCGTCTGGAGCTGGCGGGCCCGGTCTTCCAGTTCCTCGGAGCCCGCGCGGAGTTCCGCGGTCAGGCGCTGGGACTCGACCAGCAGGGCGTCGGTGCGGGAGTTGGCGAGCATCGTGTTCACGTTGACGCCGATGGCTTCCTTGAGCTGGTCGAGGAGGTCCAGGTGGACGTCGGTGAAGACGTTCAGGGAGGCCAGCTCGATCACGCCCAGGGTCTCGCCCTGGAAGAGGATCGGCAGTATCACCAGGTTGACCGGGGACGACTCGCCCAGCGAGGACGACACGGTCAGGTAGCCGGGTGGGACCTGGGTGACCAGGATCGTCTTCTTCTCCAGCGCGGACTGGCCCACCAGCGACTCGCCCATGGCCACGCGGGTGGTGCGGGCGGCGTCCAGGCGGAAGCCGTAGGAGGCGGTGAGCTCCAGGGTCTGCTTGGAGTCGTCGTCTTCCTGGACCTGGAAGAACGCGCCGTGGTGAGCGCTGACCAGCGGCGTCAGCTCGCTCATGATCAACGAGGCGAGCGCGCGCAGGTCGCGGTGGCCCTGCATGAGGCCCGAGAGACGGGCCAGGTTGGTCTTGAGCCAGTACTGCTCGCGGTTGGCCCGGGTGGTCTCCTTGAGGTTGGCGATCATCTGGTTGACGTTGTCCTTGAGCTCGGCGAGCTCGCCGGACGCGTCGACGGTGATCTGCCTGGTCAGGTCGCCCGCGGTCACGGCGGTGGCGACGGCGGCGATGGCGCGGACCTGGGTGGTCAGGTTCGAGGCCAGCTGGTTGACGTTGTCGGTCAGCTTCGACCACGTGCCGGCCACACCGTCCACTTCGGCCTGACCACCGAGCTTGCCCTCGGTGCCGACCTCGCGGGCGACACGCGTGACCTCGTCGGCGAACGAGCTGAGTTGGTCGACCATCGTGTTGATCGTGGTCTTCAGCTCGAGGATCTCGCCGCGGGCCGAGACGTCGATCTTCTTCGTCAGGTCGCCCTGGGCCACCGCGGTGGTGACCTGGGCGATGTTGCGGACCTGGTTGGTCAGGTTGTCCGCCATGAAGTTCACCGAGTCGGTGAGGTCCTTCCACGTGCCCGCCACGCCGGACACGCGGGCCTGGCCGCCGAGGATGCCCTCGGTGCCGACCTCGCGGGCCACACGCGTGACCTCGTCACCGAACGCGCGCAGCGTGTCGACCATGCCGTTCAGCGTCTCGGCGAGCGCGGCGACCTCGCCCTTCGCCTCGACGGTGATCTTCTTCGAGAGGTCGCCGTTCGCGACGGCGGTGGCGACGGCGGCGATGTTGCGGACCTGGTTGGTCAGGTTGTCCGCCATCAGGTTGACGTTGTCGGTGAGGTCCTTCCACGTGCCGGCGACGCCCTGCACGCGGGCCTGACCGCCCAGGCGGCCGTCGGTGCCGACCTCGCGGGCGACGCGGGTGACCTCCTCCGCGAACGACGACAGCTGGTCGACCATCGTGTTCAAAGTGGACTTCAGCTCGAGGATCTCGCCACGCGCGTCGACGGTGATCTTCTGCGACAGGTCGCCGTTCGCGACGGCCGTGGCGACGTGGGCGATGTTGCGGACCTGGTTGGTCAGGTTGTTCGCCATGAAGTTGACGTTGTCGGTCAGGTCGCGCCACGTGCCCGCGACGCCGGGGACCTGCGCCTGGCCGCCGAGGCGGCCCTCGGTGCCGACCTCGCGGGCGACGCGGGTGACCTCGTCGGCGAACGACGAGAGCTGGTCGACCATGGTGTTGATGGTGGACTTGAGTTCGAGGATCTCGCCGCGGGCGTCGACGGTGATCTTCTGGGTCAGGTCGCCGCGCGCGACGGCGGTGGTGACCTGGGCGATGTTGCGGACCTGGGTCGTCAGGTTGTTCGCCATGACGTTGACCGACTCGGTCAGGTCGCGCCACGTGCCCGCGACGCCCGGCACCTGCGCCTGACCGCCCAGCCGGCCGTCCGAACCGACCTCGCGGGCGACGCGGGTGACCTCGTCGGCGAAGCTCGACAGCTGGTCGACCATGGTGTTGATGGTGGACTTGAGTTCGAGGATCTCGCCGCGGGCGTCGACGGTGATCTTCTGGGTCAGGTCGCCCTGCGCGACGGCGGTGGTGACCTGGGCGATGTTGCGGACCTGAGTGGTCAGGTTCTCCGCCATGAAGTTCACGTTGTCGGTCAGGTCGCGCCACGTGCCGCCGACGCCGGGCACCTTCGCCTGGCCGCCGAGCTTGCCGTCCGTGCCGACCTCGCGGGCGACGCGGGTCACCTCGTCTGCGAACGACGAGAGCTGGTCGACCATCGTGTTCAGCGTGTTCTTCAGCTCCAGCATCTCGCCGGAGACGTCGACCGTGATCTTCTGGGTGAGGTCGCCGTTCGCCACCGCGGTCGCGACCTGGGCGATGTTGCGGACCTGGTTGGTCAGGTTGTTCGCCATCGAGTTGACGTTGTCGGTCAGGTCGCGCCACGTGCCCGCGACGCCGGGCACCTTCGCCTGGCCGCCCAGGCGGCCGTCGGTGCCGACCTCGCGGGCGACGCGGGTGACCTCGTCGGCGAAGCTCGACAGCTGGTCCACCAGGCCGTTCACGGTCGAACCGAGCGTGGCGAACTCCCCACGCAGCGTCTGGTCCGACATGCGCTTGGTCAGGTCGCCCTCGGCGACGGCGGCGAGCACGCGGCTCAGCTCGGACGTCGGCCGCACCAGGTCCTCGACCAGGCCGTTCACCGAGTCGGCCATCAGCGACCAGCCACCGGCGGTGCCCGCGGGCGCCACCCGTTCGGTGAGCCTGCCCTCCTGGCCGACGGCCTGCCGGACCCGGCCCAGCTCACCGGCGAGCCACTGGTTGCGTTCCGCGATCTCGTTGAACACGTCAGCGAGCGCCGACAACGCCCCGTTCCCCGGCATCACCAACCTGCGGCGGAAGTTGCCGTCACGCAGGTCTCTCATCGCCGAGAGAACCCTTTCGAGGGTCGCGTCCGTCTCTTCGTTGGCCGTGGTCACTCCAAGCCTCCGTGCCTCGGTGGTCGCAGCCAAGCCTGCCACGTTAGGTTGGGAGCGAGGTAACTTGATGCCGCGATGCATGCCAACTACCCGCAGGAGGCCGTGATGATTCGGCCGGCTGCGCTGGACAACAGCGGATGAGCAGCGCCGTGGGCATCGACCTCGACGGCTGGCAGCGCCTGGTGGACGGGCTCCGCGAAGCCGTACTCGTCGTGGACCCGGCCGGACTGGTGCGCGTGCGCAACGCCGCCGCCGCCGACCGGTTCCCCAGGCTGTGTCTCGGCGAGCGCTTCGACGTGCATGTCGCGGGCCGTCAGCACGACCTCGGCGACGGCTGGAGTGCCTGGTACTTCACGGACTCCGCGCTCGACCACGCCCACCTGCGGCTCGCGGGCGGCAGTTCGCGCCAGGACACGCTGAAGACCATCGTGCAGCTCGCCGCCGAGCTGCTGGGCGAGCACTGCGTCGCCGTGGTGCCCGCCACGCGCGATCGCCTGGAGTGGTGGCGGTGCGATGGCGGCGAGCCCACCTTGGTGCGCACGCCGCGCCGGGCCAGCGTGCTGACTGAGGTCCTGACGGGCACTTCGACGCTGACCAGGATCACCTCTTTGGGTGAAGGTAGCTGGGGCGTGCCGGAGGACTTCGGCTGCGCGCTGGCCGTGCCGCTGGGCGTCGGCGGCGCCCTGGTCGTGTTGCGCAGGAGCGAGTTCGCGCCGAACGACGTCGAGCGCGTCCGGCTGTTCGGCAAGCACGCCGCCGTGGCGCTGGAGTCGGCGTCCCGACTTACCGAGCAGCAGCGAACCATCGAGGTGCTGCGCTCGGCGTTGCTGCCGCTGCCGCTGCCCGAGGTGCGCGGGGTGTCGCTGGCGTCGGTGTTCATCCCCGCCCACCAGCGCGCGCTGGTCGGCGGCGACTTCTACGACGTGCACCCGCGCACGGACGGCTCGGCGACGTTCGCCCTCGGCGACGTCTGCGGCCACGGCCTGGAAGCGGCGGTCCACAGTGGACGCGTGCGTCAGTCGCTTCAGGCGCTGTCGCTCGTCGAGACGAACCCGGTGCGGCTGCTGCACCTGCTGAACACCTCGTTGCGCGCCACCGGTTCCAAGCTCTTCACCACGATCGTCGTCGGTGAGCTGGTGCCGCTGTCGTCCGGTGGCGTCAGGCTCTCGCTCGCCTCCGGCGGGCACCCCGCGCCGCTGATCCTGCGCGCGGACGGCACGGTGCAGGACGTCAGCGCGCCGGGAGCGATCGTCGGCATCCTGTCCGACGTCCGGTTCCACGGCGAGCAGGTGACCCTCGCGCCCGGCGACACCCTGGTCCTGTACTCCGACGGCTTCACCGAGGCCCGCGCCCACGCCGACCGCACCGAACTGTTCGGCGAACAACGCCTGCGCGCCGTGCTGAAGGAGTGCAAGGGCCTGTCGGCGGAGGAGATCGCGCGGCACTGCGAGGAAGCCGTGCTGAAGTGGCTCGACCGCGACGACCACGACGACCTGGCGCTGCTGGCCGTTCAGGCGGTGTGAACGGCCGGCAGCGCTGGTTCCTCAGGTCACTGGGTCGGCTCGGCGTGCCAGTGCGAGGCGGAGCTGTTGCTGCAGAACTGGACCCCGATCGGGGTGCCGTTCTTCGACGTGTTGGGAATCAGCGCGACGCACAGGCCGCTGCGCGACTGCAGCCAGAGCCGCCCCGCCGCCGCGTCCGGCGCCCACCGCCAGAGCTCGCTCGACCGTCCGTCGCAGTTCTCCTGCGTGAGCTGGGCGTTCAGTCCGTGCTCCGCCATGCAGAACCCGTGCTCGTGAACCACGAGGGTGAAGAAGCCGTCCGCGGCGGGCCGGACTCCCCAGTGCTGGTTGTGGCTGTTGCTGTCGTGGCCGCAGTCCCACTCGTGCAGGACGCCGCCGGCGATGGCCGAGTGCCCGGCGACGTCGATGCACTTGTCGGTCCGGTCGTTGACGAGGATCTGAAAGTCGGGCTCGCTCGCGTAGGCCGTGGCGGCCAACGAGACGAGGCCGAGCGCCGTCGCCGCCAACGCACTGGCGAACCGAGGAATGGCGCGTCTGGTCATGGTCGTCTCCAAGATCTGATCAAGGTCACCGTGTCCGGTGCCCGCAATCACTGGTGTGGAGCCGACGCTGACAGGCGCCGTCGACAATTCGTCGACAAGCAGCTAGCGCACCCCGTGCGGCCGGAACTGGATGCTGATCCGCGGCCCCACGATCTTCGAGGTCTTCGGGACGGCGTGCTCCCACGTCCGCTGACACGACCCGCCCATCACGAGCAGATCGCCGTGCCCCAACGCGTACTTGTGCGTCTCCCCGCCACCACGCGGACGCAGCAACAACGCCCGTGGCGTGCCTACGGACAGGATGGCGACCATTGTGTCCTCGGTCTGACCACGGCCGATCGTGTCGCCGTGCCAAGCCACGCTGTCCCGCCCGTCGCGGTAGTAGCAAAGCCCCGCAGTGGTGAACGGCTCCTTCAGCTCAGGCAGGTAGTGGGCCGACAGCACGTCACGTGCCGTTGTGAGGACGTCGAACGGCAGCGCGTCCGCGTAGAAGCAGAGCAGGCGCGGCACGTCGACCATGTTGTCGTACATCTGGCGGCGCTCGGCGCTCCACGGCACCTCGGCCACGAGCTGGTCGAACAGGGCGTCCGCACCGGCGAGCCAACCCGGCTGGACGTCGATCCACGCGCCGTGGCCCAGCTCGGTGCGGCGTGGGGCCAGCGGGGCCAGTGCCGGCTCCGCCTCCAGGTCGAACAGTGAACCCTGGCGCATGCGACACAGAATAATCGAACAGGTGTTCTACGGCTACTCGGGTTTCAGGACGGCCCAGACAGCGTCCGCGATGATCTCGCGGGCCTCGTTCAGGTCGAACACGCCGAGCAAGAACCGGCGCACCGACTCGTGTGCCGGTCCCATCACCACGGGTTCCAGGGCCCACGGCGGCACGGAACGCAGCTCGCCGGACACCATGCGCGCGAGGAACCAGGTCAGCACGGGGGCGAACTCCGCCTGCTTGACCGACGGGTCGGCGTGGTCCGGTGCGGCGTAGAGGAAGCGGGCCCTGCTGGGGTTGGCCGTGACCCAGTCGAGGTAGCGCAGCGCCAGGTCGCGTACGACGGTGGAGGCCGGTCTGGAGTCCAGGGCGGGCAGCATCGCGGCCACGCAGCGGGCGTAGCTGTCGGCGTAGAGCTGGGCGAACACGCCCGCGCGGCTGCCGAAGTGGTGGTAGATGCTGCCGTTCGACATGCCGGATCGCTCGGTCAGTGCTGCGATCGTCACGGCGTCGAGGCCGCCCTCTTCGACGAGCTTCAGGGCCGCGTCGAGGAGGGACTGTCGTCGGTCAGCCATGAGGGTTAGAGTACCGCTCTGGAGCGACGCTCCAGAGAAGGGGAGAAGCAATGGCGCTGTCGATTCCCGACCTGCTGCGCGACCGGGTCGCCCGCACGCCCGATGCCGAGGCGATGCGGTATCGCGACGGCGGTGGCTGGGCCTCGCTTACGTGGGCTGAGCTGCAGGAACGTGTTGCGCGACACGCGTTCGGGCTGCGGGCCGCGGGGCTCGGGAAGGGCGATCGGGTCGCCCTGATGGGTGCCACGAACATCGAGTGGATCATCACCGACCTCGCCGTGCTGGCCGCCGGTGGTGCCACCACGACGATCTACCCGAACAGCACCAAGAGCGAGGTCGCGCACATCATCGGCGACTCCGGCAGCCGGATGGTGGTCGTCGGGACGGACGAGCACGCGGAGCTCATGCCGGACGACGTCGAGGTGCTGCGGTTCGGCGCGGTTCCCCAGGCCGACGGCGACTACGACGCGCTGATCGACGCGCTCGGCCCGGACGACCTGGCGACGTTGATCTACACCTCGGGCACGACCGGCACGCCCAAGGGTGTCGAACTCACCCACGACAACTGGCTGACGACGTCGGAAGCCATTGCGTCCCTTGGCATTCTGCAACCCACGGATCTGCACTTCCTGTGGCTGCCGCTGTCGCACGCGTTCGGCAAGGTGCTGACGATGGCCATGATCGCCGCGGGCGTGCCGACCGCTGTGGACGGAAATGTCGAGCGGATCGTGGACAACCTCGGCGAGCTGCGGCCGTCGATCGTGGCCGCCGCACCGCGCATCTTCGAGAAGATCCACGGGCGGATCGTCGCGGGGGCGCGGGAGAAGGGCGGGCTCACCGAGAAGATCTTCAACTGGGCCGACCGCGAGCATGGTCCCGCCACGCGCTGGCTCGCGGATCGCTTGGTGTACAGCAAGTTGCGTGAGCGCGTGGGTGGGCGGATCCGGTACTTCGTGTCGGGGTCGGCGCCGCTCGCGCCGGAGATCGCGGAGTTCTTCGAGCGCGCGGGCATCACGATCCTCGAGGGCTACGGCCTCACCGAGTCGTCGGCGGCGACGTTCTTCAACCGGCCGGGCATGATCAAGATCGGCACGGTCGGGCCGCCGATCCCCGGCATGTCGGTGAAGATCGCGGACGACGGCGAGGTCCTGCTCAAGGGGCCCGGTGTCATGCGCGGCTACCACAACCGGCCGGACGCCACGGCCGAGACGCTGGTCGACGGCTGGCTGCACACCGGCGACATCGGCGAGCTCGACGACGCCGGGCGGTTGAAGATCACCGACCGCAAGAAGGAACTGATCAAGACCTCGGGCGGCAAGTACGTGGCGCCGACCCGGATCGAGAGCATGATCAACGCGGCCTCGCCGTACATCAGCAACGTGATCGTGCACGGTGATCGTCGCAAGTACTGCGTGGCGCTCGTGACGCTCGACCCGGACACCGCCTCGGGTCTGGTCGACGCTGAATCCGAGGTCGGAAGCGCGATCAAGGCGGTCAACGCACAGCTCGCGCGGCACGAGACGATCAAGCGGTTCGCCGTGCTGGAGAAGGACTTCAGCGTCGAGGACGGGTTGCTGACCGCGTCGCTGAAGCCGCGCCGCCGGGAGATCGAGAAGCGCTACGCGGACGTGCTGGACAGCCTGTACTAGGTGGGGGATCGGGGTATCGCTCTGACCGCCCGCGTGCTGTACTCCGATGGTGCCCGGCCGACGTGGCGCAGGCCGGCCCTGCGGCCACGTCGGGCCGATTTCCGGCAGCCCGGGCAACTAGCCGCAGACCGCTCCGCGCGAAGCCGAGCCGACGAGCTTCGCGTACTTGGCGAGCACACCGCGTTCGTACCGCGGGGGCAGCGGCGCCCAGCCCTCGCGCCGGCTTTCCAGGTCCGCGTCGACGTCGAGCGTGCCCGCAGCGACGTTCAGCGTGATCTGGTCGCCGTCGCGCACGAACGCGATGGGGCCGCCGTCGACCGCTTCCGGTGCCACGTGGCCGACGCACAACCCCGTTGTGCCACCCGAGAAGCGGCCGTCGGTGAGCAGCAGGACGTCCTTGCCGAGGCCAGCGCCCTTGATCGCCGCGGTGATGGCGAGCATCTCGCGCATGCCCGGCCCGCCCTTGGGACCCTCGTAGCGGATCACCACGACGTCGCCCGCGGTGATCGTGCCGTCCTCCAGCGCGTCCATCGCGGCGCGCTCGCGGTCGAACACCCGCGCGGTGCCGGTGAAGACGTCCGAGTCGAAGCCGGCCGACTTCACGACGGCGCCGTCCGGGGCGAGGGTTCCGCGCAGGATCGTGATGCCGCCGGTGTGGTGGATGGGTTTGTCGAGCGCGCGCAGGACGAGGCCGTCGGGGTCGGGCGGCGCGATGTCGGCGAGGTTCTCGGCGACGGTGCGGCCGGTGACGGTGAGGCAGTCACCGTGCAGCAGGCCGGCGTCCAGCAGCGCCTTCATCACCACGGGCACGCCGCCGATGCGGTCGACGTCCGTCATCACGTGCCGCCCGAACGGTTTCACGTCCGCGAGGTGCGGCACCCGAGAGCCGATGCGGCTGAAGTCGTCCAGGCTGAGGTCGACACCGGCCTCGTGCGCGATGGCGAGCAGGTGCAGCACGGCGTTGGTGGAGCCGCCGAACGCCATGACGACGGCGATCGCGTTCTCGAACGCCTCGCGCGTCATGATCTGGCGCGCGGTGATGCCCTTGCGGAGCATCTCGACCACGGCCTGGCCCGACCTGCGCGCGAACCCGTCGCGACGGCGGTCCGTGGCCGGGGGAGCGGCGCTGCCCGGCAACGACATGCCCAGGGCCTCTGCCGCGCTGGCCATGGTGTTCGCGGTGTACATGCCACCGCACGCGCCCTCGCCGGGACAGATCGCGCGTTCGATCAGGTCGACGTCCTCGCGGCTCATCAGCCCGCGCGCACAGGCCCCGACCGCCTCGAACGCGTCGATGATCGTGACTTCCTTCTCGGTGCCGTCGGTCAGCGTGACCCGGCCCGGCAGGATCGACCCGGCGTAGAGGAACACGCTCGCGAGGTCGAGGCGCGCCGCCGCCATCAGCATGCCCGGCAACGACTTGTCGCACCCGGCCAGCAACACCGAGCCGTCGAGCCGCTCGGCCTGCATCACCGTCTCGACGCTGTCGGCGATCACCTCACGGGAGACCAGCGAGAAGTGCATGCCCTCGTGGCCCATCGAGATGCCGTCCGACACCGAGATCGTGCCGAACTCCAGCGGATACCCGCCCGCCGCGTGCACCCCGTCCTTCGACGCCTTCGCGAGGCGGTCGAGCGACAGGTTGCACGGTGTGATCTCGTTCCACGACGAGGCCACACCGATCTGCGGCTTCTCCCAGTCCTCGTCACCCATGCCGACGGCCCGGAGCATCCCGCGCGCGGCGGTGCGCTCCAGGCCGTCGGTCACGTCACGGCTGCGTGGCTTCACGTCCGGTGTCTCGGTCATGAACGCACGCTAGCTCTGGATCGACCCGATCACCTGCGGACGCGCGGAAATCGAGGCGGGCGGTGCTCGTCCGCCAGGCCAGACCGATGGGAATCAGCAGAGCCGCGTATGCCGCGATCGGCACCGCGGTCCAGAACGAGAGATGCCGGGCGGCCCTGACGAGCATGAGTGTGATGAAAGCGAGGTTGATGACGCCGACGCCGCCGTAAGCGATGATTATCGCCAAGCGCTGGGCCTTCGGTGCGGTGTGCACATTTGTGGCTCGTTCGCTCGCGGTGACGCCGATCGTGTTCACGTCTCCCGCTCGACGTCACGCGGGTGACCGACGCGCTGAAAGTACGGATGAGGTCAGTGGGTTCGAGTTCGGGAAAACAAGAACGCACCGGGCCCGTCGGGCTCGGTGCTCAGTCCTCGCGGCCACACCGCATCCGTGTCCGGCGCGAAGTCCCGGTACTCCGCCGCTCCACCAGGACCGGTCCACCGGCCATCCACGCCACCACGAGCGCGTGCGCGGGTCCGCCCGCGGTCGGCTCGAGCAGGACGATCACGTGCTGCCGGGGCCGTGGTGCGCTGATCCCCGTCGCCTGGTGGACCGCCTCGACGTCTGGATCGGGCACCGGCGCTACTCCGGTGAGCTGCGCGACGAGGCACGTCTTCTCGTCGCCGATGCCAGGACCCGTGTGGGTGGCCCCTGACGACGACCACCCACACGGCGCTGATCAGGCGGGATTCGCCGCGTGCGTCAGGGTCTCCCAGGCGACGAACAGGTTGTTCGTCCCTTGTGGACGCTGCGCCTCGGTGTAGCGCTGGGTGTTCGCCATCGCGATGCCCAGCCTGGTGTTCAGCGCGTTGAACGACACCTCCGACGTCGGCCCGAGGCTCTGGCTGTACGAGCCGCCGCACAGCCAGGACGGCACCGGTTCACCGTTCTGGTACTTGGTGTGCAGGCCCCACGCGTGCCGCATGCGGTCCTTGATCTCGCCCCAGATGTCCTGGCCCTGGTGCCGCGCGGTCTCGGCGAGGTGCGCGGCGGCGGCGAGGCCGTAGCCGGTGTGCGTGAAGTCCCGGCAGGTCTCCTGGCTGAGGCCGTCGACGAACGTGGACTGGCCCTGCCAGTACGAGATGATCTCGGACCTGGTGTCGATGCCGCTGCCCGGCGGCGTCTTCGGCAGCTCGCCGTCGGTGGAGAGGTAGACGTAGGCGGGGATGCGGGTGCGGAAGATGCTGATCGCCTTGTCGTAGGCGGTGCGGTCCTCCAGGAAGACCGCGATGCCGATCGACGCCTCCATCATGCTGAGTTCCCAGTTGCCGTTGGTGTTCGCGCGGCCGTTCTGGATCTCGGGCAGGTAGACGTTGCGCAGCATCGCGCCGAACCTCGCGCTGTTCGGCCAGTTCCCGTAGACGTGCTTGATGATCTCCGCCGCCTTGGGCCAGCTCGACGCCGACCACGCGGTCTGCAGCGGGGCGTTCGAGTTGGTGTGGTCGGTGATGGTGGCGGACCAGGCGTCCATGATCTGGATGGCCTTGGCCGCATACCTGCTGTCGCGCGTCACGTACCAGGCGAGAGACAGGGTGTAGGCGGCGATGGCGTCTTCGCGTTCGTCGGTGCAGCCGTAGTTCGGGTTGGAGTAGGGGCCGCACTCCACCACGGACCTGGGCTTCGGCGTGCGGTTCAGGTCGGCGTACTTGGACGTCATCATGCGGTCGTAGGCGAGCTTCCACGGCTGCGCGCCGGCCTGGACCTTGGCGCGCATGAAGTCCAGCTGTGGCCGGGACACGACGACTCCCGGGTGGACGAACGTCACCGGCGCTGCCGAGGCGGATCCGGTGACCGGTACGAGTAGCGATGCCAGCAGTGCGATCAGCACCGCGCAGGAACGGGTGACCATGCGGCCAGTGTCAGTGGTCTATACCTTTGCGGTCAATCGTTCCGGCACAAGATTCATGCTGGTGAACAACGAGAATCCCCGGTGCGCGGGAGGTGCACCGGGGATTCTCGCTCGTCAGAACTGGGTCACTCCTTGCACTTCTTGCCGGAGTTCACGCAGTTGACCAGGCGGTTCATGATCTGCTGCGACATCACGTTCGCGAAGTCGTCGTGGTCGGAGAAGGGGTTGTGCGCTTCCTCCGGGAACGAGTCGACCTTGTACTGGCCCTTCAGCTGGACGTCCCTGGGGATGTTGTAGGTCAGGGAGATCCGCAGCTGCGGCACGGCCTTGAAGCCCTTGGGGCACTTGCCGTTCCCGTCCGGGAAGACGATGTGCTCGCGGTGCTTCGCGGAGTCGATGTTCTTGCCGTCCCAGCAGCTCGGGAAGTCGTGGATACGCTTGACCTTGGAGCCCTGCGGGCAGATCGGGTACTTGTTGATCTGCACCTTGTCCTCGAAGCCGGTGCAGGTCCACGAGTCCTTGGCGTTCTTCTTGCCGTTGGCCGTGACCTTCGCGTCGCCGTAGAGGATGCGGAGGAACTTCGGCATCGCGACGACCTTGCCGACCGGGCTGCCGCGGAAGGTCAGGTCCGCGACCTCCGGGCGCTGGATCTCGCCGTCGTTGCCCTCGAGCTCGAGCTTGTCGTTCGCCTCGGGGTTGTTCTTCTTCGCCTTGTCCTCGGTGCCCTCGGCCTGAGCGTTGTCGCTGTTCTCGCTGCCGTTGTCGGCGGCGGACTTGTTGTTCTGCTCCTTGACCTTGCAGGCCGCGAGCGGGTTCAGGTCCGGAGCCTGCTTGCCCTGGCGGCTGAACGCCTGCATGATCCGGTCGAGGATGGCGGCGCGCTTGTCCTTCAGCGGGCCGATGACGGCGTTGTTGACGTCCTGGGCCTTGGTGTTCTCGAGCTTCTTCTCGGCCTCTTCGTCCACCTTGTCGATGTTCTGCAGCTCGCGGTCGATCTCGGCCTGGGCCTTGTCCGGCACGTCCTCCGGCAGCTTGGAGGCGACGTCGGGGCACTCCAGGCGGGCCGCGGCCTTGTCGGCCTTGTCCTTGTCCTTCTGGGCCTTGTCGTCCTTCTTCTTCGGCTGCTGGGCCGCCTTCTCGTCGTCCTTGTCGATGCGGACGACGGGCCAGAAGTACGCGGACTTGTCACCGTTCTTGCAGGTCGTGCCTGCCTTCTGCAGCGACTTGTTGTTGGAGTCCGCGTTCGTGGACAGGTTGCCGACGTAGTCGTGCAGGTGCTGGGCGCCGTTGCGGACGCCGGGCTGCGCGATGAAGTTGTCCGGGTTGAAGTGCTGGTTCTCGTTACGGCCGCAGTCGACCGTGAACGTACCCGTGGTGGCGCCTTGCTCCTGTTTTGGTTTCTTGACGTTCGGCTTCACCTTCGTGATGTCGACGAACTGCGATTTGTCCGCCCCGTCGGCGAGCGCGGCGCCATCAGAAGAACTGATGGCCACCACCGCGGCACCGCCAGCGACCAGGGCCATCGCCGCTGCTGCGGCGGTCAGCCAGATCGTGGATTTCCTACGGTGAAAAGCCATTTGCCACCTCGTGTAGTCCGATAAAACGGCATGGTGAAGCTGACGGCGGTTAGCCGTGTTGTTCGGTTGAACCTCGGTGTGCGGTCAGTACGAACGCGATTTCCGTCGAGTTTTCTGCTTGGATCGGGATATCATTCGCATTCCCACCAGCGCGAGCGCGAGCACCGCTATGGCGCCGAAGAAGACACCGTTGTTGTCACCGAAGACGCCCTGTTCGGAGGTCCGGGTGAACTTGGTGCCCTCCGGCACGGTCGGGATCACACCGTCGGTCGGGTTCGCGGACGCGTCCGCGTTGCTGTTGTTGTCCCCCGTGGGTTCCGGTGCCCCGGACGCCGCCGTCGGGGGAGCGAGCGGCTGTGGGGACTCCAGGCCGGCGAAGTCGACGCGACCGGTCTCCTCGAGCACCTTCATGTGGTCGAAGACGGTGATCATCGCCTGCGTGGAGAGGATGCGGACGAGCTCGTTCTTGGTGCCCGCCCGGATCTGCGCGGCATAGGCGTAGACCTTGCCGTGCGCCGCACGGAGCCGGTTGGCGAACACGGCGTCGAACTCGTCGCCGTTCGCCGCGTCCATCTCGGCCAGCCAGCCCTTTTGCTCGTCGGTCGCCTCGGTGGGCAACGTGTGGCCAAGCAGGACGCCCGCCCGGTTCACCACGTTGTCCAGCAGCGTGTGCCCCTCGATGAGGTGCTTGCAGGCTTCCTGGATCTTCGGCTGGTCGGCCCGCTTGGCCTGGCCCTTCTCGCCTGCGGGCTTCTCCCACAGTCCGGCCTGCTTGACCCGGTCCATGAAGTCCCGGTCGGCAGGTCCGAGCGGACCCCACTGGGTCTGCACGACCTCGTCGCCCGTCCCGCCACTACCGGGCGGCGGGGTCGAGATGGGGGTCGAGGGGTTGGCGGGCTGACCGATCGCGCTCCCGGTGTTGAGCAGCACGGCCAGCACACAGCCGGCCAACGCGACGAGGAGTCGCGTCGGCGTTGCCAAGTCCATGGGGAGTCGCACGATCGGGACTACGGCTCGCAACGGGAGCCCGCCTCAGTTCGAGACCCCGGCGTTATCGAAACGTTATCTAACCCCGCGCAACCTCGGCTCACGCGCGCGACCTAAAGTCCTGAGCATGAGCAAGCGTTTTGTGGCGTTGGGGGATTCGTTCACCGAGGGGGTCGGTGACGAAGACGCTGGTCGTCCCAACGGCGTCCGCGGATGGGCCGATCGCGTCGCCGAGGTCCTGGGTTCCGCCGACCCCGAGTTCACCTATGCCAACCTCGCGGTGCGCGGCCGGTTGCTGCCGCAGGTACTCGACGAGCAGCTGGAACGCGCACTCGACATGAAGCCCGACCTCGTCTCGCTCTATGCGGGCGGGAACGACCTCATGCGGCCGAAGGTGGACATCGACGCGTTGATGCGCCGTTACCGCGCTGCTATCGCACGCACGGTGAAGCAAGGTGCTCGCGTCATCCTCTTCACGGGTGTCGACGGGGTCGACGACCCGGTGTTCCGCAAGATGCGGGGTCGCGTGGCCATCTACAACGAGCATGTGCGGGCGATCGCCGCCGAGCACTCGTGCGTGCTCGTCGACATGTGGTCGATGCGGCAGCTGCGTGACCGTCGGATGTGGTCGCCGGACCGGTTGCACCTGAACGAGCTGGGGCACCACGAGGTCGCCATCTCGGTGCTCGAGGGTCTCGGCGTCGCGCACTCCCTGGAACGGACGGTGCTCGGTGTGGCGCCGCTGGTCGACAGGAAGATCCGGCGGGCGGAGGACTGGCGGTGGGCGCGCGAGCACGTCGTGCCGTGGGTGATGAGGCGGCTGCGCGGTGAGTCGTCCGGTGACGTGATCCGGCCGCGGCGACCGGAGCTGCTGCCGCCCTCCTGAGTAGAACGTGTTCCTCGACAGAGACCGGGCAAACGAGGTAACTGCGCTTTGGTGACGGTGTTCGTCGCTTTCCTTTGCAGATAGAACGTGTTCTAAAAATTGTGTAGGCCACCTGGGTGAATTCGCTGGTAGCAGGCTCGGGCTGAATTGATGCAGTGCCCTAGCGTTCCTCCGCATGCATCGCAGGGTTGCGCTGATCGCGTTCGTGGTCTGCGCGTTGGTCGCGGGGTGCGGAAGCAGGCTCACCGACGAGCAACGCGCGGCACTCGCCGTGCCTCTGGGCGGCGGAGCGGGCACCCAGCAGGGCACGGCGCCGGGTGAGGACGGTGCGGTCGCCGGCACCGACGGCACCGCGGGGCAGCCCGGCGCCACGAACCCGCAGCAGCCGAACCAGCAGCCGAACCCGCCCGGCAGCATCGCCGGCGGCTGTCAGGGCACCGGTGGCGCCACGGACAAGGGCGTCACCGCGGGCGAGATCACCATCGCCAACATCTCCGACATCAGCGGCCCGGTGCCCGGCCTCTTCCAGGCGGCGCAGCAGGGCACGAAGGCGTTCGTCGAGTACTTCAACGCCACGCAGGGCGCGATCTGCGGTCGCAAGCTCAAGCTCGTGTCGTTCGACTCGCGCACCGACAGCGGCGGCGACCAGCAGGCCACCTCCCAGGCGTGCGAGCAGGCGTTCGCGCTCGTCGGCTCGATGTCGGGCTTCGACCAGGGCGGTGGGCCGGCCGCCACCGGGTGCGGCATCCCGGATCTGCGCGCCTCCACGGTCACGGTGCAGCGGCAGCGCACGCCGGTGAGCTTCGGCGTCGCGTCCAACGTGGTGAACCTGGTGTCGTCGGCATACCCGGACCTGATCAAGTCGAGTTTCCCGAACGCCGCGAGCGCCGCGTCGTTCCTCTACCTCAACGTCGACGCGAGCTCCCAGAACGCCCGCAGCATGCAGAAGGCGGCCGAGCAGCGCGGCCTGAAGTTCGTGTACACGCAGGCGATCGACATCGCCGACGTCAACTACGCGCCCTACGTCGCGAAGCTCAAGGAGACGGGCGCGAAGATCGTGTACTGGATGGGGTCGGCGCAGTACGCGGTGCGGTTGCAACAGGCCATGCGGCAGCAGGGTTACACGCCGGAAGCGTTCATCACCGACCCGTCGGCCTACGACGCGCAGTACGTCCGGCAGGGCGGGGCAGCGGTCGACGGCACCGTCGTCTACACCAACGGCGGGATGTTCGAGGAGAACAACCCACAGGTGGCGCTGTACAAGCAGTGGCTGGCGCGGGTGGCGCCCGGCGCGGCGCCCTCCTACTTCGGGATGTTCGCGTGGGCGGCGGCGCGGTTGTTCGTCCAGCTCGCCGCGAAGATCGGGCCGCAGCTGACGCGCAAGGCGATGCTGGACCAGGTCCGCGGGGTGCACGACTTCACCGCGGAGGGAATGGTCGCGCCACAGGACGTCGGAGGTAAGCGGACGTCCGCGTGCATGTCGCTGGTCCGGTTGAAGGGCGGGACGTGGTCGCGGCTCGCACCCGCGTCCGGGTACTCGTGCGGTGCGTTGATCGACACCGGGGTGGGCGGATGACCGCCCTGCTGGCGTACACCATTTTCGGCCTGGTCACGGGAGGCGCGTACGCCGTCGTCGCCGGCGGGCTCGTGCTGACCTACAGCACGTCCAAGGTGTTCAACGTCGGTCACGGCGCGATCGGCATGGTCATGGCGTTCCTCTACTGGGAGCTCGCCGAGAACCGCGGCCTGCCGCAGTGGCTCGCCCTGCTGATCGTCGTCGGCGGGTGCGCGCCGCTGTTCGGGCTGCTGATCGAACGGTTCGTGATGCGCAGGCTAGCGGGAGCGCCGGTCGGCATCACGCTCGTCGCGGGCGTCGGCGTGCTGGTCGGGCTGATCGGTGCGGCGCAGGCGATCTGGCCTCCGCAGGCCCGGCCCGTGCGGCCGTTTCTCGACCAGTACGGCGTCCACATCGGACAGTCGTTCGTCAGCGGGCACGACCTGGTCACGCTGCTGTGCGCGGTGCTCGTCGCGGGCGGGCTGTACATCCTGCTGAACCGGACGCGGACCGGTCTCGCGATGCGGGCGTGCGTCGACGCGCCGGAACTCGCCGCGTTGTACGGCACGCGGCCGTACCGGCTGTCCGCGCTGAGCTGGGCCATCGGGTCGGCCTTGGCGGCGTTGGGCGGCATTCTGCTGACACCGGTGGTGCAGCTCGACTATGTGACGATGACCTTGCTGGTGATCACCGCCTACACCGCGGCGCTGGTCGGTCGGCTGCGCAGTCTGCCGTGGACGTTCGTGGGAGCGCTCGGGCTCGGCCTCGTGCAGTCCTACGCGGTGGCCTATCTGCCGTCCTCGCCGTTCTGGATCGCGTTCCGGGCGGCGATTCCGGCGTTGCTGCTGTTCGTCGTGCTGCTCGCGATGCCGCAGTCACCGTTGCGGATCGGTGGTGTGCGGGGATCGCGCGGGGTGGCGGTGCCGACGGGTCTCGCCACCGGTGTCGGTGCCGCGATTTTCCTGGGCGTGGTCCTCGCGCTGGCGTTGCTCGTGGACGGCGTCGTGGCGGGGCAGCTCGCGCTGGGACTGGTGTTCGGCATCGTGCTGCTGTCGATGGTGCTCCTCACCGGGTACGGCGGAGTGGTGTCGCTCGGGCAGTTCACGTTCGTCGGCGTGGGCGCGGTGACGGTGGCGCGGCTGGGCAGCTCCTCGCCGCTCGCGCTGCTGGCGGGTGCGGCGGTCGCGGCGGCGATCGGTGCGCTGATCGCGTTGACGGTGTTGCGGGTGAGCGGGCTGTACCTGGCGCTGGCCACGCTCGGGTTCGCGCAGCTGATGGACAAGCTCGTGCTGCAGTCGCCCATCGCGTTCGGGGTGCGCGGCAGCCTCCAGGTGCCGAAGCTGGTCGGTTCCCCTGCCGCGCAGCTGATCCTGGCCGCCGGAGTGTTCGCGGTGGTCGGAGCCGGTGTGCTGGCGGTTCGGCGTGGCCGGCTCGGGCGGCGCATGATCGCGGTCAAGGACAGTTCGGCGGCGTGCGCGACGCTCGGCATGAACGTGCGCTGGATCCGGGTCTGGGTGTTCTCGCTGTCGGCGGCGATCGCGGGGCTGGCGGGCGGGCTCTTCGCGCAGCTGCGGGAAACCGTTGCGGCGAGCGACTTCCAGCTGTTCAACAACCTGCCGCTGCTGCTGTTCGCGGTGATCGCAGGGGTCACGTCGGTGTCCGGCGCGGCGCTCGGCGGGCTGCTGCTGATGCTGCTGCCGGTGCTGCAGAGCGGTTTCCCGGCGTTCGCGGGCGCGGCGGTCGTGCTGCTCGGCGTCGCGGCGGCCGGGCTCGCGCGTGATCCCAACGGCCTGGTCAGCTGGTTCTTCCGAGCCTGGTCCTGGCGGCGCGCATGAGCATGTTGCGGGTGGAGGGCGTGACGGTCCGCTTCGGCGAGGTGACCGCGATCGACGACGTGACGCTGTCGGCCTCGCCCGGTGTCACCGGGTTGATCGGTCCCAACGGCGCGGGCAAGACGACGTTGTTCGACGTGATCAGCGGACTGCGCAAGCCCTCCGCTGGTCGGGTACTGCTGGACGACGCCGACATCACGGCGAAAGGGCCGCACCAGCGGTCCCGGCTGGGCGTGGCGCGGACGTTCCAGCGCCTCGAGGTGTTTGGGTCGCTGACCGTGTGGGAGAACGTCGTGGTGGCGCTGGAAAGCCGCCGCAGGTCGTCCCGGCTGGCGTCCGAGCTGCTGGACCGCGTCGGGATCGCGGAGTTCGCCGCGAACCAGGCCGACACCGTGCCGACGGGTGCCGCGCGGCTGCTGGAGCTGGCCCGCGCGCTGGCCACCGATCCTCAGCTGCTGTTGCTCGACGAGCCGTCGTCCGGGCTCGACCGCGCCGAGACCGACGCGTTCGGCGAGCTGCTGCAACAGCTCAGTGCCGAAGGACGCGCCGTCGTGCTGGTCGAGCACGACATGGACCTCGTCATGAACTACTGCGACCACGTGCACGTGCTGAACCTGGGACGGCTTCTCACGTCCGGCACCCCTTCCGAGATCCGCTCGCACGAAGGCGTTCGGGAGGCCTACCTCGGATGATCGACCTGATGGACGTCCACGCCGGGTACGGCAGGATCGAGGTGCTACGCGGAGTCACGCTGAACGTGACGCGCGGCACCGTCACGGCGTTGCTCGGCCCGAACGGCGCCGGCAAGTCGACGCTCGTCAAGGTCCTCAGTGGACAGTTGCGGGCCTCCAGCGGACACGTCCACCTGGGCGGCGTGCACGTCAACGACGCCGCTCCGGACGAGCTGGCCCGCGCGGGCCTGTGCACGATCCCCGAAGGCCGCGCGATCTTCCCGAACCTCACCGTCGCGGAGAACCTGAGACTCATGCGCGGCGACCCCGACGTGGTCTACGAGCGGTTCCCGAAGCTGAGGGCGCGGCACAAGCAGCTCGCGGGCTCGATGTCCGGCGGTGAGCAGCAGATGCTCGCGTTCTCCCGCGCACTGATCACCGACCCGGCGGTGCTGGTGATCGACGAGCTCTCGATGGGGCTCGCGCCGGTGATCGTCGCCGAGCTGTACGAGGTCGTGAAGGAACTGGCCGCGACCGGGGTCACGATGCTGATCGTCGAGCAGTTCGCGGAGACCGCGTCGGCCGTGGCCGACCAGGTCGTCGTGATGGCGCACGGCGAGATCGCCGCGGACGACGACCTCGCTTCCGTCTACTTCGGAGGGACATCGTGAGGTACGCGCTCGTTCTGCTGCTGCTCCTGCTGTCCCCGGCACCGGCTCGGGCAGCCGACATCGGGGGGTTCACGGTGTCGGCCCGCGCGGCACCCGTTTCCGTTCTGCTGCACACCGACCTGCTGCCGGTGCCCGCCGAACCGCAGGGCGAGGTGTACCTCTCGTACACCCAGACCGAGCTCGGTTCCGGCCCGATCGGCCGCTCGCTCGCGAGCTCGCTCTGGCCGGGCGCGGCCGTCGGCACCGGGCTGCCGCAGCTGCTCGGCTTCGCGTATCCGGTGCAGGCCAACGCGGCGCATCCGGGCGGTCCCGCCGACGAGTCGAAGTCGGGCATGCGGGCGTCGGCTGGAGCCGCGAAGGCCGAGTCCTCCGCGGGTGCCAAGCAGGAGGTGCCGTTCCTGCTCACCGCGGACGGCCTCTCCTCGAACAGCGTGAGCTCGGTGTCGGGCACCGAGGCGCGCTCGACCGCCGTGACGTCCGCGCACACGCTGTCGTTGCTCGCCGGGATGATCGTGCTGTCGGGCGTGCGGTTCGAGTCGGTCGCGGTCAGCGACGGCAGCAAGGGAAGCGGCACCAGCACGTTCTCCGTCGCCGAGTTCACCGTGCTGGGTCAGAAGTTCCCGGTGCGCTCACCCGCCGCACCGCCGGACGGCCTGCTGAAAGCGTTGGAACCGTTGGGGATCACGCTGACGTGGCCGACTTCCTCGACCAAGCTCGAAGGAACGTCCGCCACCTCCAGGAGCACCGGGCTGACGCTGACCGTCGACGTGCAGGCGTTGCGCACCAAGCTGGGGCTCGGCGGCATCCTGGACGGCGTCGTGGCACCGTTGCTGCCCAAGGAACTCGTGCCGCTGCTGAACCCGCTGCGCAAGATGGTGGTGATCGTCGGCGACACCGAGGCGGTCGCCAACGCTTCCGCCGCCGAGCCGTTGACGCCGCCGGATGTGCCTGCGCCGCAAGCGCCTCTCGCGCCGCCGCCCGCCGCGGGCGGTCAGTCCCCGCTGCCGGGGTCACCGCCGCTGGCCGGGGTCGTGCCGCCCAAGACCGTGACGCCGGTGGCGTCGGCTCGCGCGAAACCCCGCTCGTTGCTCGACTTCCCGGGCGTGCCGGCCCTGCTGGTGCTCGCCGGACTCGGTGTCGCCGCGGCGGGAGCGTTCGGCATGAAGTCGTTCGGGGCCTTCCTGCTCGGTGGCGCCCCTTGTCCCTCCGGACACCCGACCGGTGTCCCCGACCTGCGCAACGGGTGAAGCCATGACCATGCAGGACCGGCGCCGCGCACGGATGCGCAGCGGGCTCGGGTTCATCGGCACGATGCTGATGACGGCGGGGATCGCGGCGATCCTCTTCGCGTGGTGGGGTGTCGCCCACACCGGGTACGTGTGGGAGCAGATCCCGTACGTGGTCTCGGGCGGGATCCTCGGGGTCGGGCTGATCGGGATCGGTGGGTTCCTGTACTTCGGCTCTTGGCTGGTCAAGCTGCTGGAGGAGCAGCGGCAGACCACGTACGCGTTGCTCCAGCTGCTGGAGGAACGTGACGCGGAGCGGGTGAATCTGGGCTGACGGAAAGAGGGAGCGCTCCCACAACTCACGGTCTGTTCACGCACTTGAACGTGTGGTCCAGACCAGTTAGCGTGCTCGCCATCACGTTCCCCCTGCACGTGAATGGAGCACCATGAAGAGGTTCCGCTGGCAATTCCTGACCCTGGGTCTGGCGATGGCAACCGTGGTCGGAGGCGTTGTCGCCGCCCCAGCGAGCGGCGCGACGGGCGTGACGGCGACGTTCACCAAGACGTCGGAGTGGGGCAGCGGCTACGAGGCCAAGTACACGATCTCCAACGGCGGCTCGTCCGCACTCTCGTCGTGGACCGTCGAGTTCACGCTCCCGAGCGGACAGTCGATCGGGTCGCTGTGGGACGGCAGCTACACCGCGAGCGGACAGAACATCACGGTCCGCAGCACCTGGAACGGCAACGTGCCGGTGGGTGGTTCGGCCAGCTTCGGCTTCGTCGTGAGCGGTTCCGGCGGCAGCCCGTCCAACTGCAAGGTCAACGGCGGATCGTGCGACGGCACCGGGCAGCCCCCGACGACCACGACCACCACCACGACGACGACCACGTCGAACCCGCCGCTGCCCGGCACCGGACGCGGCGCGCCCTACCTGTACCTGGGCTGGGGCAACCCGCAGAGCGCCACGCAGGTCATGAGCTCGACCGGCGTCAAGTGGTTCACCCTCGCGTTCGTGCTGTCCGGCGGCGGATGCGCACCGGCGTGGGACGGCCAGCGTCCGCTCACCGGTGGCGTCGACCAGCAGACGATCAACTCGATCCGTGCGGCCGGCGGTGACATCGTGCCGTCGTTCGGCGGCTGGAGCGGCAACAAGCTCGGGCCGAACTGCTCGACGCCCGAAGCGCTGGCCGGGGCGTACCAGCAGGTGATCAACGCCTACGGGCTCAAGGCGATCGACATCGACATCGAGAACTCCGACGAGTTCGAGAACACGACGGTCCAGGACCGGATCATCACCGCGTTGAAGATCGTCAAGCAGAACAACCCCGGCATCCAGACGATCATCACGTTCGGCACCGGCACCACCGGCCCGAACTTCTACGGTGCCAGGCTGATCGACCAGTCGAAGGCGCTGGGCGCGAACATCGACATCTTCACGATCATGCCGTTCGACTTCGGCAGCTCCAACATCCGCACCGACACCATCGGCGCGGCCACGGGGCTGAAGAACAAGCTGAAGTCGACCTTCGGCTGGAGTGACGCCGAGGCGTTCAAACACGTCGGCATCTCCGGCATGAACGGTCTGTCCGACCAGCGCGAGCTCACCTCCGTGGACGACTGGACCGCGATCCGCGACTGGGCGAAGTCGAACGGCCTCGGCCGGCTCGCCTTCTGGTCGGTGAACCGCGACCGCGGCGGCTGCGACGGACAGGTCGCGGCCAACTGCTCGGGTATCCAGCAGGCGGATCTCGCGTTCACCCGCGTCACCGCCGGTTTCTGAGCGACTGCGAGCCGTCAGCGCCATTTATTCGGTGGCGCTGACGGCTTAGCCTTGTGCCATGCGTCGACGACATTGATCTTCATCTGATCTGACCCGAACCGCTACGGCGTGGGCGTGGTGCACGCACCTCGTGCCCATCTACGCGCTGTACGCGTTGCTCTTCGCCGACAGTGGACTGTCGGACGCGTCGATCTCCGTGCTGCTCGCGATCTGGTCGACCACGGCCGTCGTCTTCGAGGTGCCGTCCGGCGCGATCGCCGACCGATTCTCGCGGCGGAGCTCGTTGATCGCTTCCGGTGTGCTGCAAGCGTTCGCGTATGCCGACTGGGTGCTCTTCCGGTCGTTCTGGGGATTCGCGATCGGCTTCGTGCTGTGGGGTCTCGGCGGAACGCTCACCTCGGGCGCGTTCGAAGCCCTGCTCTACGACGGTTTGGCAGCCAACGGCGACGAGGCCGAGTACGGACGGCTCAACGCCCGTGTCGACACCATCGAGCTGATCGCCCAGGTTCCGGTGGCCGTGGTGGCCACGGCGCTGTTCGCGTTCGGCGGTTATCAGCTGGCCGGCTGGGCTTCCGTCGCGATGTGCCTGCTGTCGTCCGTGATCGCGTTGCGGTTCCCGGAACCTCCGCGCGAATCCGCGGAGCACGAGAGCTACTTCGCGACCCTGCGGACCGGCCTGTGCGCATCGGTGCCGATCAAACGCGCGGTGATCGCGGTGGCGCTGGTGTACGCGATCGACGCGTTCGAGGAGTACTTCACGCTGCTGGCCCAGGACTGGGACGTGCCGACGGTGTGGGTGCCGCTCGCGACGATCGGTGTGCCCTTGCTGGGTGCGGCCGGTGCGTCGCTCGGCGGCAGGTTGCCCTTCCGTGGCTGGGTGCTGTTCGCCTCGGGCGTCGTGCTGATCGTGGCCGCAGCGCTGGCCGTGCCGGTGGCGATCGTCCTGTTGGGACTGTTCTACGGGCTGTACCGGTTCGTGCTGGTGCAGATCGAGACCGAGCTGCAGCACCGGATCGAGTCGGAGGCCCGTGCCACGGTGACCTCGGTCGCGGCGATCGGGTCGGAGTTCGTGGCGTTCGCGGTCTACGGGCTGTGGGTGCTCGGGTCGGCCTTCGCGGTTGGTGCGCTGATCCTGGTGGTGGCGTTCGTGGTCCGGCGTCAATGAGTCAGGGCGCGCCGCAGCGCGAGCGTCCAGAGGCAACCCGCCGCGGCCAGCGCGCCGCCGGTGACGAGGGCGGCCGGGATGCTCGCGTTCGCGACGAGGCCGAGCAGGATCGGTCCACCACCGAGGCCGATGTCGATGAACGCGCTGGCGGTGCCGGACGCGGCACCGCGCTGGTGCGGTGCGGCCGTGGCGAAGACGGCGGCGAAGAACGCCGGGGTGCTGAACGTGACGCCGAGGCCCAGCACGACGCTGCCCGCGATGAGCGTGTGCGGCAGCGCGGTGAGGATCATGCCCAGCGTGATGACGGCCAGGGCGATGGCCCCGAGTTTCAGCGGTGGCAGGCGGTCCGGGATCTTGGCGAACGCCACTCGCGACACGACGACCGTGGTGCCGTAGAGGAACAGCGGGAGGCTGGTGTTCTCGAACCCCTCGTCCTGGGCCCTCAGCGCCGCGAACGCGAGAAAGCCGCCGATCGCCACCAACGAGGTGCAGAGCGCGATGCTCGGCGGGATGGCCGGGCGGTGGATCAGCTTGGTGTTCGTGGTGGTGGGTGTGCCGGTTTCACCCATGAACGCCGAGACGACCGTGGATGCCAGGCAGAGTGCGGCGGCGGCGAGCCAGGCGGTGGGGAACGACCGTTGCGTGAGGACTTCGCCCAGCGGCGGGCCGACGGCCAGGCCCAGGTAGAGGCCGAGCGAGTTGAGGCTGACGGCCTCGCCGAGGCGCTCGGGCGGGGCGATGTCGACGAGGGCGGCGAACCCGGCCACGAAGAACGCGGCCTCGGCGACGCCGAGCAGGAGACGCAGCGCGATGATCGCCGGGAGGTCGGTCGCCAGTGCGGTCAACGCGAGGCTGGTGGCGGCCAGCGCGGTGCCGCCCACGAGCAACGGTCTTCGTCCGATGCGGTCGGTCAGGCGGCCGGCGAACGGGCGCAGCGCCAGCGCGGAGATGGCGAAGGCGCCGAACGCGAGGCCCGCCGCGGCTTTGCTCTCGTGCAGCGGGCCCGTGACGTACAGCGGCAGTGCGTACACCGCGATGCCGATCGCGGTGAAGTAGCCCAGGTCAGCGGCGGTGAGCAGGGCGAAGCGCGGGGTCAGCAGGCGCGCCATCGCACCAGGGTGCGCCCGGACCGTTGATTTCGCTAGCCGGCCTCCGCGAGGAACGTGGCGAAGGACCGCAGACCGGGGTGCAGGACGCGCAGGCCCTCGATGTCGAC
This sequence comes from Lentzea nigeriaca, assembly GCF_016907955.1. Taxonomy (GTDB): domain Bacteria; phylum Actinomycetota; class Actinomycetes; order Mycobacteriales; family Pseudonocardiaceae; genus Lentzea; species Lentzea nigeriaca. The sequence continues at coordinate 89,848 of NZ_JAFBCX010000014.1, forward strand.
CGGTGGTTCCGCGTGCCTGCCGAACACCTTGCGCAGCTCCGGATCGTCCACTTCGAACTGCTGGTACGGAACGCCGATCAGCCCGGCTATTTCCACCGGCGTCAGCGCGTCTCCCGCGAGGGACAGCGACGACCCGATGAACCGGCCGGGGTCGGCGAACACCCGAGCGGCGACGGCGCCGATGTCGTCCACCGCGATCAGGTGGTACCGCGCCTCGGGGTGCAGCAGGTGCGTCAGCTGTGTCATGCCGGGGGAGTACAGGCCGTCCATGAACGTCGTCGGCCGCAGCACTGTCGTGGGCACGCCGATGTCCTCGATGTGCCGCTCCACCTCCCACTTGCTGTCGAACGACGCGACGCCCGTCTCGGACGTCGCGGCCACCAGCGACGAGTACACGAGGTGCGGCACGCCCGCAGCGAGAGCGGCGTCGGCGACGTTGCGGCCCCAGCGCGTTTCCACGGCGGGGGAGTAGCCCTGCGGAGAGCGGGGATCGTGCGGCGCCGGCTGCACGCTGAACACGGCGTCGGCGCCGGAGAAGGCCTGGACGAGCGAGTCCCGGGAGTCCTGGTCGCCGACGACCACCGAGGCGCCGTGCACGTCCGCCGCCGGGTTGCGGGTCAGCGCGCGGACGGTCCATCCCGCTGCCACGAGGTGGCGCACGACCGCGCCACCCTGCTTGCCGGTCGCGCCGGTCACCACTGCCGTCTTCAATTCTGCCCCCAGAAGGTTTTCTACGAAACTACATGAAACCGGTTGCGCGCCCCGCTAGGTTGATCAACGACATGCGTTCAACCTCGACAACTCTGATCGCGGCCCTTCTCGTTGCCGCAACCGCTGTTCCCGCCCAGGCCGCGGGAACGACCGTCCGCACCGACACCGGATTCGTGTCGGGAACCGTCATCAACGCACAGCGCACGTTCCAGGGCATCCCGTTCGCCGCGCCGCCGACCGGGGAGAACCGCTGGCGTGACCCGCAGCCCGTGCGGCCCTGGCAGGGCGTTCTCGACGCGACGCGCCCAGGACCTCGCTGCGCGCAGGACGCCGGGCTCGGCAGTCCGGCCAGCGACGCCGAGGACTGCCTGTACCTCAACGTCACCACACCGGCGGGCGCCGTCGACCGGCCGGTCATGGTCTGGCTCCACGGCGGCAGCTTCACCAGCGGCGCCGGATCGGACTACGGCGTGGACCAGTTGGTGCGCAACGGTTCTGTCGTCGTCACCGTCAACTACCGCCTCGGCGCGTTCGGGTACTTCGGGTTCCCGGGGCTGCCCGGCTCCGGCGCGTTCGGGCTGAAGGACCAGCAGCAGGCGCTGGAGTGGGTGCAGCGCAACATCCGGCGGTTCGGCGGCAACCCGCACAACGTCACGCTGTTCGGCGCGTCCGCGGGCGGGCTGTCGACGTGCGCGCAGCTCACCTCACCGCGCACCAGGGACCTCTTCCACCGCGCCATCATCCAAAGTGGACCGTGCCGGCTCGGCATCCCGGTCGGGGAGAACCAGGTCCACCACACCTGGGCGAACCGCGCCGACGTCGAGCAGGCCGGGGCGAAGGCACCGCACGGGTGCGCCGACGTGCAGTGCCTTCGGCATCTGAGCGTCCAGCAGGTCAAGGCGTTGACACCGCTGTTCTCCGCTCCCGCCTACGACACCGACGCGTTGCCGGAGAACCCGATCACGGCACTCCGGGGAGGCCGCTTCCACCGCGTTCCCGTGCTCGCCGGCACCACGCGCGACGAGCTGACGGTGTTCGTGGCGATGTTCTACCCACCGCTCGACGCCAACGGCTACGAGCAGGCACTCACGCAGAGCTTCGGGGCTGCCAAGGCCAAGCAGATCCTCGGCGCCTACCCGGCGAAGGGCGGCGACGAGAGGAAGCAACTCTCGAACGTCCTCACCGCGATGACGTCGGCGTGCACAACGGATGAGCTCAGGACGCAGACCCACGCGTTCGGCTACGAGTTCGCCGAGCCTCGGCCGCCGATGATCTTCCCCGGCATGCCGGAGTTCGACTACGGCGCGTATCACGGGTCGGAGCTGCCGTTCGTGCTGCGGTACGGCGGCGTCACGCTAAGCGACGCGCAGCGGATGCTGTCGGACGAGATGGCGCGGGCGTGGAGCCGGTTCGCGAGGACCGGACAGCCCGGCTGGGCACGCCAGGACGTCCGGCTGTTCGCGACAGAGCCGGTCGCACCGGCGGATCACCGGTGCGACCTCTGGTCCTCTTAGGACAGCACACCCCGCGGCGGGCGCCCGTGCGACTTGCCGGGCGCTCGCACGCCGTTGACCGTCGAGGTGTCGAAGGCGAACGTGATCACCGCGGTGGCGATCGCGTCGGCGTTCACGTCCAGCGCGGTCAGGTTCAGGTTCGACCGGTTGTCGCACGGCTGGTGGTAGCACGAGTCGAACGCGACACCGGCGGTTCCGCCGTACCGTGCGGCCTGCCCAGCCGTCTTCACGCCCTCGGCGCCGGTGAACAGGCCGCCGGCGGGGATGTTGACCGCGATGAACGGGCCGTAGTCCGAACGTCCGGAGAACTCGGTGTCCTCCGACGGCAGCCCGCGGTCGGCGTAGAACTTCTCGAACACGTCCTCGATCTGCGCCGACCCCGGCGGGATGGCGACCGGGGCGGTATGGCTCGAGTCGTCACCGTCGTAGATGCCGTAGAAGTAGTTCGGCGACCCGACCATGTCGAAGTTCAGGTACAGGGCGATCCTGTCCCGCTCCGCCTGGGTCAGCGCGCCGACGTAGTGGTCGGATCCGAGCAGACCGGACTCCTCGGCGCCCCACCACGCGAAGCGGACCTTGGCGTTGGTCCTGACCTTCGACATCTGGATCGCGGTCTCCAGCAACGCCGCCGTGCCGCTGCCGTTGTCGTTGATGCCGGGCCCGTTCTGCACGCTGTCGAGGTGGGCACCGGCCATCACGACGTTGTTCGTGTCGCCGTACTGCGACTCGGCGAGCACGTTCCACGCGGTGCGCGTCTCGGTGGTGACGTCCACCTTCACCCGGACCGTCGGCGAGGGGAGGGCGGCGAGCTGGTTGCCGACGTCGAACGTCGCCGACACGACAGGGATGGTCAGGCCCGTCGCGTCGCCGATCGGGATCACGAGCCCGGTGCGGCCAGGCTGGCCTTCGTTGAACAGCACGACCGCCACCGCTCCCGCCGCCTGCGCGTTGGCCACCTTGATGGTGAAGTTGCAGGTGCCGCGCTGGATCAACGCGATCTTGCCGGGGACGAACCCGGCGAAGTCGGCCGCGTCGCAGCCGCTGGTGCTGCTGGGCGTCGGGGTGGGCGGCAGGACCAGGTCGACCGCCTGAAGGGCGCCGGTGACGTCACCTTCCGCTCTCGGCACGAAGTCGGTGTAGGTGAAGTCGAGATCCCTGCGGTACGACGTGAAGATCGGCGCGAGGACGTCGAGCACCGAGTTGTCCTCGACGTAGGTGAAGTCGAACGGCTGCACGGTCGGTGCGTAACCCGCCGCGTTCAGCCTGCCCACCACGTAGTCGACCGACGCGCGGAAGCCGGGACGTCCTGCCGCGCGGTCGCCGTGGGTGTTCGAGATGGACTGAAGTGCGTCGAGGTGGCGAAGCACGCTGTTCAGCGTGACAGCCTTGGTGAGCTTGGCCGGGGTGTTGTTGGTGGGATCAGCGAGTGCGTGGCCGGTCACGGCGAGTGGCAGTACCAGTGCCAGTGCCGACACGAACGCGAGACGCCTGCGCCGATAGCGTTGGGTCATCGGTATGCCTCCATGCGTACATCGCCGCCGAATGCATCCCCCGACGTACTTCGTCGTCCGATGTGTCCTGTGTTACACCATTTGCCACTGGAGGTGGTTGTTTGTTCCGGTTGCTGGAGACCGCCGTCCGCATCGAGCCGCTGGAGGGTGACGGGCTCACCAACGTCCTGCACCTCGTGACGCTCGCGGACGGGCGCAAAGCCGTGCTGCGGCAACCGAAAGTGGCCCGCGACCTGCCGAAGTTCGTGGTGCCGGGCGCACCGGCGATCCTCGCCCAGAACGCGCGCGGTGACGTGCTGGTCGAGTACGTCGAGGGCAGGACGCTCGCGGAGGCGCTGCCGGTGTCCGACGCGGTGTGGGCGCGCATCGGCAGGGCGTTCCGGGTGATCCACCAGATCGGCCTGCTGCACAACGACGTGAACCTCCACAACATCATCGTCAGCGACGATCGAGCCACGCTGATCGACTGGGACAACCCCGGTCAGGGCAACCCGCTCGACGAGCTCGCCGCGTTCGAGGAACACCTCTACCTGCACGGAGTCGAGCTGCCGCAGTCGTTCTGGACCGGCTACGGGCACAGGCCGGACCCGAACCTGCTGAGGACGCACCGGATCGCGGGGTGCATCGGCTGGCTCGCGAGCGAGGACTGGCAGGAGTGGGAGGACGACGGCACGTTGCCGGAGCGCAAGAAGGAGATGGTCCGGAACTGGCGGAAGCTGCTCGCGCACTGGCTCGCCGACCAGTTCCGGACCGTGTTCCTGGCAAGCGGCGGGTCAGCGGCTGAGGTTGCGGTACTTCAGCACCGACAGCGGCCAGAAGACCGCCACGAACACCGCGGGCCACAGCACGGCCAGTAGCAGCGAGTGCCGCGCCGCCCACGAGTCGCCGCCGACACCGGGGTTGCCGAACAGCTCCCGTGCCGCCGCCACCGTCGACGACAGCGGGTTCCACTCGGACACCGCCCGTAACCAGCCCGGCATCAGCTCCGGCGAGACGAACGTGTTCGCGAACATCGTCAGCGGGAACAGGAACATCCACGACGCCTGCGCCGCCTCCGGCTTGACCAGCAGGCCGAGGTAGATGCCGACCCACACCAGCGCGAACCGCAGCCAGAGGAACAGCGCGAACGCCAGCAGCGCGTCGAGCGGCCCGTCGTGGAACGACCAGCCGATCACCAGCCCGCACAACGCCAGCACCAGCAGTTCCAGCGACGAGTTGACCAGGTCGGCGATGCTGCGCCCGGCCACCACCCCGGTCTGCGACATCGGGGAGGCGCGGAAGCGGTCCGTCACGCCGCGGTCGGCGTCCATCGAGACCATCATCAGCGTGGTGCCGACGCCGAACGCGATGGTCTGGCCGAACATGCCCGGCAGCAGGAACTCGATGTAGTCGCCGCCGCCGAAGACGTTCATCGCGCTGCCGAACACCAGCCCGAAGATCAGCACCGAGATGATCGGGTAGGCCAGGTTCGCGAACACCCTGACCGGTTCGCGCAGCCAGTGGATCAGGTCGCGCTTGGCGACCACCCACGAGTCGATCACGGCGTACCTCATGCGCGCACCTCCGATGCCTTGTGCCCGGTGATGGCCAGGAAGACCTCGTCCAGCGTGGGGCGCCGCAACGCGATGTCCTCGACTTCCACGCCGTGCGAAGCCAGTGCCGACGTCACCCGCGTCAGTGCGGCCACCCGGTCGGTCACCGCCGCGCTCACCCGGAACCCGTCGGGATCCACCTCGGCGTCCGGCCCGAGCACGCCGCGCACGACCGGCAGTTCCTCGGAAGTCCTGACCACGACCTCGATCCGGTCGCCGCCGAGCTTGGACTTGAGCTGGTCCGGCGTTCCCTGCGCGGCCACGCGGCCCGTGTCCAGCACGACGATCTGGTCGGCCAGCTGGTCGGCCTCGTCCAGGTACTGCGTGGTGAGCAGGACCGTGGTGCCCTCGCCGACGACCCGCTTCACCTCGCGCCACACTTCGCCGCGGTTGCGCGGGTCGAGGCCCGTCGTCGGTTCGTCGAGGAACAGCACCGACGGCCGCATGATGAAGCTCGACGCCAGGTCCAGGCGCCGCCGCATGCCGCCCGAGTAGTGCTTGGCGCGCTTGTCCGCGGCGTCGGTGAGACCGAACTGCTCCAGCAGCTCGCCGGCTCGAACCGAGGCCTGGCGCTTCGAGAGGTGGTAGAGCCGCCCCCACATCACCAGGTTCTCCCTGCCGGTCAGCACGTCGTCGACGGTGGACTGCTGACCGTTCAACGCCACCTGGCGGCGCACCTGGGACGCCTCGCGGGCCACGTCGAAGCCCGCCACCTCCGCTCGGCCGCCGTCCAGGCGCAGCAACGTGGCCAGGATCCGCACCGCCGTCGTCTTGCCCGCGCCGTTCGGGCCGAGCAGCCCGCACACCGTTCCCGCCGGCACGGCCAGGTCGAACCGGTCCAGCGCCGCCTTCCTGTCGAACCTCTTCCGCAGGCCTTCCGCGAACACCGCGTGCCCCACGACGTCACCCCCGTGTGTACAAAGTAAGCAGAGTGTACGTTGTACACGGCACTAGGATTCACACGCAAGGAAGCTGTGAACGAGGGGGCTGGGTGAAGCAGGACGACCGGAACCGCAGCGTGCGCCTGTTGTGGGAGCCGGACGCGCAGGTCACGCGGGAGCCGAAAGGCGCCCTGAGCAGGGCGCGCGTGGTCGAGGCCGCCATCAAGGTCGCCGACGCCGAGGGCATCGGAGCGCTGACCATGCGCCGCGTCGCCGAGACCCTGGGCTTCACCACCATGTCGCTGTACCGGCACGTGCCCGGCAAGTCCGAGCTGCTGGACCTCATGGTCGACGCCGTGTGGGGCGAGACCGAGCACACGCCGAGGGGGCCGTGGCGCGCGGGCCTGGAGTTCTACGCGCGGCAGATGTGGTCGATGTACCGCGCCCATCCGTGGCTGCTGCAGCTCACCAACGCGCGGCGGATGCCGGGCCCGAACGCGATGACTCGCCAGGACGCGGCGTTCGCCGCGGTGTCCGAGCTCGGGTTGAAGCCGGAGGAGATCGTGGCCGTCGTGACGACGGTCGGCCAGTTCGTCGCCGGGGTCGGCAGGACGATGGCCGACAGGATCCTCGCCGAACGGGAGACCGGGGTGAGCGAGGAGGACTGGTGGAACGACCGGGACGAGCTCTGGGGGCACTTCACGCCCGAACGGCTGCCGATGATGACGCACATCTGGACCACAGGCGGGTACGAACGGCCGTTGGACGAGTTCGAGTTCGGTCTCGCGCGGGTGCTGGACGGGCTCGAGGTGTTCATCTCCTCCGAGGATCGACCGCTGGTTCGTCGAAAGACGTGTCTGTAGCCATACGAGACGACTTGAGCCGCCGATCGAGTGAAATGCCCAGCTCAGACAGCCCATGAAGGGTAGTTGCGCGGTTACGTAATGCCATTGTTATGAGCAAACAGAATGAACTCGTTCTCGGGCTGAACCAGACACTCCTATCTCCGCGTTTTCCCGTATGACACCGTTTCGCCGCGGGGGTCGAATCGGGACGACGAGGAGGTCGTATGACAGCTGGCGCGCACGACGCGGTCACCCTTGGCTGCTACGCGCTCGGCGTTCTGGACGCGCACGAGAGTCTCGGCGTGGAGCAGCATCTGAGGGGCTGTCCGCCCTGCCGTGCGCAGGTCGCCGACTTCCGCCGGATCCGCATGGTGCTCGACGAGGTGCCTCGTGAGGCATTCCTGCACGAGCTCGAAGCCGACCTGCCCAAGCCGTCGGACCTGGTGCTGCAGCGAGCGCTGCGGCAGATACGGAACGAGTCCGCCATCCCGCAGCCGCGGGTGGCGGATCCGCAGCCGAGAGCCAGCCCGCCGGCGGTGGAGGAGCATCCCGAACCGCAGCACGCCAGGTCCCGGCGCTGGCCGGGCTACCTCGCCGCCGCGGCTGTCGCCGCGGTGGTCGCGTTCGGGGGTGGTGCCGTGTTCATGCAGAACCAGTCACCTGGATCGAGCACGACGGCCACTCCCTACACGGGCGAGGCAACGGCAAGCGGGGGGATCAAGATGGTGGCGGAGATGACGCAGTCGTCGCAGGACCGCTACCTGGTCAAGGCCGAGGTCACCGGCTTGCCGGCCGCGCAGAAGTGCAAGCTGATCGTGGTCGGGGTGGACGGCTCGAAGGCCGAGGTCGACTCGTGGATCTCGTCCGAGAAGGCCAAGGTCGAGGGTGCCAACAGGTCGGGCATGGTGAGTGTCCCGCCGGAGAAGGTGAAGTCGGTCGTGGTCGAGAACGCCGAGGGCAAGACGTTCGTGGCGGCGAACCTGCAGAAGAAGTAGGGGCAGAACGGACAAGGGCCCGGATTTCCCCAAGATGACAGGGGGTAATCCGGGCCCTTCTTACATTGATGTGATTCAGACGCTCTGCAATGTGAGCCATGCTCCCACCACGATCACCATCGCGGCTGTGCCGACGGGTGCGTAATGGGATAGCGCGCGGGTGGCACGGCCGTCCAGGATTTTCTCGACGCGTTCGCGGGCTTTCACCAGCAGCAATCCGACAGCGGTGAGGGTCGCGGCCATGCCGAATCCGTAACCGAGGACCAGCAGGACACCGAACCACGTTCGGCCCAGCGCCATCGCCCCGAGGAGGACGACGAGCGCGGAGGGTGACGGAACCAGTCCATTGGCCGCGCCCATGCCGATCAGGCTTGCCCGGCTGTAGCCGTGCCCGTGCCCGTGCCCATGTCCGTGGCCATGCCCATGACCGTGGCCATGCCCATGACCGTGGCCATGCCCGTGCCCGTGCCCGTGGCCATGCCCGTGGCCGACGCCTGCGAGCGCGGGTTCCTTGGTCGTGGCCGAGCGGAGCAGCATCACGCCGATCACCGTGATCAGTACGCCGCTGACGAGCCCCAGCCAGCGCAGCACCTGCTCACCGGCGAGCGCCGACGATGCGCTGATGATCAGGCCGAGGATCAGTACGCCACCGGTGTGCGTGACGGTCACCGAGGCGCCGACGACGAACGCGTCCCTCGGCCTGCCCTGACGGCCGGCGAGGTACGCGGCGATGAGAGTCTTGCCGTGACCGGGCAACGCCGCGTGCGACGCGCCGAGCGCCAACGACAGCAACAAAGCCAGGAACCCGAGCCACGGAGTGAGCTCGTGGCTGCCCAGGATGTCGTTCAGGGCGGACGCGGTGACGCTCAACGACTGGATGGGGGAGCCCGCGGCCTGCTTCGGCTCGGACCCGCTGCCCGGTTCGGCGGTGAACGTGACCGACCTGACGTCCATCGGGTTGCTGAGCAGGTCTTCCGGGTACGTGCGGAGCTCGTTGCTGATGCTCTCGGTCGGCACCTTCGAGTCGGTCAGCCTGACACCGGTGCCGGCCGCGGTGATCTCCCGCCAGCCGACCCGGTCGACGTTCGACTCGTCGCGGAACTCGAGCCGCGCCGGCCGGTCGAGGTCGACCTTGGCGGTGAACTCGCAGACCAGCCTGGTCGTGCTGAGATCGGCCTGACCGGTCGGGTGCTCCTTGGTGGAACCGGCGAGCGTCCAGGTGATCTGCCGTCCGTCCACTGTGGATCGGTCGGTCCTGGCGACCTCGTCGCACCACTGCTTCGCGTCCCGCGTCTTCAGGTTCTCCTGCAGCGTCGGGATCTCCGCGACGTCGACCACGGATCTGAGATCGATGCGGTCGGGGTGCAGGTGCAGGCCGTGGTAGTGGTTGACGCTGAAGTTGCCCAGCGGGTGGGCGGACGCCTCGCCGTTGATGAAGAAGATGCCCGCCAGCAGCAGGGCCACGATCAGGACGGGACGCACGACCCAGCCCGACAGGCTCACCTGCCGCCTCGCAGCTCCGCGAGCTTGCGGCCGGCCTTCAGCGACTGCAGCGGCGAGAAGTTCGCGTTCAGCCGCAACGCCTGCACCAGCGCCTCCTGCGCCTCGGCCACCCGGCCGAGCGCGGCGAGGATCATGCCGCGGTGGTAGGAGAACGTGGCGTTCTGCCAGCCCAGCGCGTTGGCCTTGTCCGAGTACGCCAGCGCTTCGGCGTCACGGCCGTTCATGTGCAGCGCCCACGCCATCGCGTCGGCCACGAACACGCTCTGCCTGCGGCCCCACTCGGCTTCGGCGCGGCGCAGCGCCTGCATGCCGTCACCACGGTCGGCGGCCACGAGAGCCGCGGCGAGGTCGTCGGAGGCGCCCTGCGACTCCATCAGCCGCTGCTGCTCGGACAGCACGTCGTACTGCCGGGCCGCTTCCTCGGTCCTGCCGTTCGCTTCCAGCAGCTCCGCGTACTCCTGCAGGTACTGGGGCAGCGGTGCGCGGGCCACGAGCCTGCGGTAGGAGTCGAGCGCCACCGGGGCGTCACCCCGTGCCGCCGCGACCTTCGCCATTCCCTGAGTGAGAGTCATGTCGTCTCCTCTCGCCGCCAGTCCCTGCTCGTAGTGCTGTGCGGCTTCGTCGAGCCGGTTGTGGTCGAACGCGAGTTCGCCCAGCCGGTAGCGGCAGAACGCGATTTCCTCTGGTGTCGTGGCAGCGGTCAGCGCCCGCGTCATCGCGTCGCGGGCGCCGTTGACGTCGCCGTGGAGCTCGAGGTGGAAGGAAGCACGGGCGAAGGACGCCGTGTTGGGCTTGAGGTCCAGCATCTTCTGCACCGCGTCCTGGGCGCCCGCGTCGTCGCCGAGCTGCGTCAGCGCGTCGGCCAGAACGCCGTACGCCTCCGCGGACGAGGGCAGCGCGGCGAGGGCCTTCCGCGCCCAGTCGCGGGCGGCGTGGAAGTCGTGGCGAGCGTTGGCCAGCGTGCCCATGCCGACGGCGGCGAGGCCCGTGTCGCCCGCGTTCCTCAGCGCGCCCTCGGCCTTCGCGTAGTACGCGGGGTCGGCCGTGACGCGCGCCAGTTCCACATAGGACGCGCCGAGCTGCGCCCAGGAAGCCTTGTCCTCCGGCAGGGTGTGCAGTCGCTGCTGCAGCTGGTGCACCACGCGGTGCATCTGGTTCTGCTGCGCCACGGCCGGAACAGGTTGCTCGCCTCCGGCCCTGCTGTCGGCAGGACCGGAGGCGGCGAGGTGGACAAGCGCCGCGGTGGCCAGGAGACCCACCGCGACCGCTTGCCTCATCTGGTACTTCACTTCGAGTGCGACCCGTACTTGCGGATCTGCTGCTGACGCTTGCGCCACAACCAGAAGCCCGCGCCGAACACGAACGCCGAGCCCACCGCGGTGGTCATCGCCATCGGGTCCAGGCTGCCGATCTTGCCGACCGGGTTGACCGCGACGCTCGCCGTGGTGCCGGAGGCGTTGACGGCGGTGCCGTTGCGGGGCAGTGCCACGTACGGGAAGTTCGCCTCGAACGGCTGGTCGTTCGCGTCGACCTTGTCACCCGCGGCGAGCGCGTCGACGATCTTGCCGGACGCCGCGGCACCCTCCACCGCCTGCACGGCGATGTCCACCACGTCGTCGGCGAGCCGGCGGCCGTTGGGGAAGCCCTGCGTGTCACCGGCGAGCAGGCCGAGGCGGTTCGGGTTGGGGTTCGGGTCGATCATCAGGTTCAGCCGCAGCATCTCGGCCGGGCGGAACTTCCGCTGGTCGACGTCGGCGTTGTTGACCTGCGAGTTCAGGTCGGCGTTGATCTGGCCGCCCAGCTTCTTCGTGACACCGGTCAGGAAGATCTCGGCCAGGTCGTCGCGCTGGCCCTTCGGCGCCGGGATCTTGTAGATGGCCTCGATCAGCTTCGGCAGCTCCGGGTTCACCACCCGGTCGACGAGCTCCTTCACGCCGGCGTCCTGGTCGGGGCGCAGGCCGTTGAACGCGTCCTTGAGGCCCGCGGGGGCCACGACCTCGTTCACCAGCGGGTTGCCCAGGCGGGAGACCTGCACGAAGTCGCCCTGCGGCTCCGCCTTGCCCGGCGAGAGCTTCAGGCTGCGCCGCTGCGTGGTGCTCCAGATGCCGATGTTCGGGTTGCGGTGCACGTCGTTGCGCAACGCCAGCGCGTGCTTGGGCAGCTGGATCGCGATGGTGTTGACGTTGTAGCCGCGCAGCGTGTCCTGGCCGACCTCGCTCAGGTTGCCGCCGTAGAGCAGGTCGAACACCCGCAGGTCGGCGAAGAACGCGTCCTCGGACGGGCCGACGTAGACCTTGCCGCCACCGGGGATCTGCACGATGGCCTGGTCGCGCAGCTTCTTGAAGTCCGGCATCGACGCCGGCCCGTTGGGTGACGGCGCGACCGGGGCGTTGTTGACCAGCTTGACCTTCTGGCCGTTCTGGTAGATCGCCTCGAGGTCGTAGCGCTGGCGGAACAACAGGTTCTCGTCGTCCAGCGAGTCCACGACGCCGTTGGTGTACAGGAACGTGTTGTTCTTGCGCCGGTCGTCGTTGTGGAACATGAACCGCAGAGTGACGTCGGGCTTCGCGTCGCCGTCGTTGTCGACGTTGAAGTCGTACTGCGCGTCCTCGGCCCACGGGAAGAAGTTGGGGCCGCCGTTGGGTTCCTGGAACCCGGACCAGTTGCCGACCAGGGTCACGGTGTCCTTGTGATCAGGACTCACGAACGCGTAGAGGTCCGTGTTGTCCACGGCCGGGTCGCCCGCGATGAGTGGAGCCTCGCGGTGTGACGAAGCAGTGGCGTTCGTACCGCCGAACATGGCCGCGTTGAGCAGTGTGGCGGCCACCAGCGCGGCCGCAGCCACCTGGCCGCGCCGACCGCTGAGGACGTGCGGTGATGACATTTCCGGTTCTGCCTTTCGGTTTCTTGGACTCAGGCGCTGTGCATCAACAGCGACGGTTCGCTGGAGTGGCTGGGTTGTTCTGTGGTCCACCTCGCTTGGGTGAAGTCGCGGATGCCTTCGACCAACCGGTCGACGTCCCGCTCCGGCCGCACCACCAGGCGCGCGAAGCGGCTGCTCATGCCGAGCTTGTTGCCGCACTCGCGGATGAAGACCTGGTGACGGGACAGCAGGTGGTCGCGCAGCTCGCGGCCGTCCATGCCGCCGCCGAGCTTGACCAGCAGGAAGTTGGCCTGCGACGAGTACACGGTGAGATCGGGGATGCGCGAGAGCTCCATGCCCATGCGGTAGCGGTCGCGGCTCAGCAGACGCAGGCTCTCGGCGTACTCCGCCTCGTGCTCGGCCAGCATGAACACGACGGTTTCCGCCAGGGAGTTGAGATTCCACTTCGGCAGCGTCTGCCGCATCTTCCCGGCGAGACCGGGGTTCGCGACCAGGTAGCCGAACCGGATGCCGTGCAGGCCGAAGTTCTTGCCGAGGCTCTTCAGCACCACGACGTTGGGCCGGATGGACGCCTCGGCCGCGACCGAGGGATTGCGTTCGACCTCGACGAAGTCGACGAACGACTCGTCGACCACGATCAGGTCCAGGTCGGAGAGTTCGTCCATGAACCGGACGATCTCCCGGCGCGGCAGGTAGCCGCCGTCGGGGTTGTTCGGGTTGCAGATGACGGCTGCGCGCGACCCGCGGGTGCGGATGAACTTGATGTACTCGTCGATGTCGAGCTCGAAGTTGTCGCTCTCCTGGAGCAGGAACATGTCGACGCGCTTGTTGCTCTCCATCGGCTGGTCGGTCCACCTGCCGAAGGTGGGGATCGGGATGGCGATGCTCTCGTGGATCCACATGTGGTCCATCCACGTGATGAGCTCGGTCGATCCGTTCGACATGGCGATCGTGGCCGGGTTGAGCCCGAGCACGGCGGAGAGCTGCTGAGCGATCTTGGACGAGTCGCTGGGGTAGAACTTGAGGACCGACTCGAGGTTCTTCGACAGCTCGTCGAACATCTCAGGGGTGGGGAAGTACGGGTTGCACGGGATGCAGAAGTCGACGAGTTCGCCCGCACCGGTCCGCGTCAGCTCGAAATAGGACGGGCTGTGCGCGGTCTGCTGGAAAAGACCCGCCGAGTCCACACCATGGCGCACGCGCTCACTCCGTCCCATCGCTGGCGTTGTTGACACCGGGGCATACGTGCCGGTGTTCATCCCGGTTCACGGGTCAATTTCGGGAAGGTCTCGACGCGGTCACGCGCGCAACCTCGGGCTCGCCCGTCCGTCACGGGTCCTGACTGTCCACAAAGGATTCTTTGGGTCCGACGGCTTCCTGGCAGGTCCCGAGCGGTCGTTCACGGTCGAACGGAAGCGTGGGGTGCCCGGACACGTGAATTCGCCCTCAACGCGGGTTTTTGGACGTTGCCGCTGGTGGGCAGGGGTGTGAAGGTCGATTTCGCGTACCGAGACGGCCGCCACAGCGGCGTCCTGCAAATAATTGTCGGTGTGGCCGGATACCCTGCAGGCAGTCCGCACACGACCAGGGAGAAAGACCCGTGACCGCAGAGACCCTGTACGGGGCCGACGACCTGACGCATCTCGAGGGTCTCGAGGCCGTCCGCAAGCGGCCAGGCATGTACATCGGGTCGACCGACAGCCGGGGCATCAACCACCTCTTCAGCGAGATCGTCGACAACTCCACCGACGAGGGCGTGGCAGGCCACGCCTCGAAGATCGTGGTCACGCTGCACGCCGACGGCAGCGTCCAGGTCGACGACGACGGCCGGGGCATCCCGACCGACGTGCACGCGAAGTCCGGTCTGTCCGGTGTGGAACTCGTCCTCACCAAGCTCCACGCGGGCGGCAAGTTCGGCGGCTCCGGCTACAAGACCTCCGGCGGCCTGCACGGCGTCGGCGCCTCGGCCGTCAACGCCCTCTCCCACCGCTTCGACGTGACGGTGCGGCGTGGCGGCAAGGTGCACGAGATGTCGTTCGCCCACGGCGTGCCCGGCGTCTTCGACGGCCCCGGCCCGAAGGCGAAGTTCACGCGCCAGGGCGGCCTTCAGGTCACCGGCAAGATGAAGCGCAACGAGTCGACCGGCACCTCGATCCGCTACTGGTACGACGCGCGCTACTTCGAGAACGGCGCTTCGCTGGACGTGGAAGCCGTCCGCATGAAGATGCGCAACACGGCGTTCCTCGTGCCCGGCGTCACCTACGTGCTGCGCACAGCGCTGGAAGACACGATCTCCGAAGAGGTCTTCCACTACCCCAACGGCCTGACGGACATGGTCGACTTCCTCGCCCCGGCAGGCGACCGCGCCGTCTCGGGCACCCTGGTCATCACCGGCTCCGGCACCTACTTCGAGAACGCCGCCGACGAGAACGGCGTGATGCGGTCCAAAGTGGAGCGTCAGGCCGAGGTGGAGGTCGCCCTGCGCTGGGGCACCGGCTACGAACGCACCGTCGAGTGCTTCACCAACACCATCCGCAACATGCACGGCGGCACCCACCGCCGCGGCTTCGACCGCGCGGTGCTGAAGGCCGTGCAGGACGCGATCTCCAAGACCCGCGGGCTGCTCAAGCCCAAGGAGGACATGCCGACCCTGGACGACGTGCTGGAAGGCATGACGGCCGTCATCCACGTCCGCGTCCCGGAGCCGCAGTTCACCTCGCAGACCAAGGACGAGCTGTCCACCGCTGGCATCACCAAGGTGCTGCAGGGCATCGTCGACCAGCAGGTCCGGGCGTGGACCGAGGACCGCAAGACCAAGGTCGAAGCGAAGACCGTGCTGCAGAAGGTCGTCGACGCCTCGCGCGTCCGGCTCACGCAGAAGCAGCAGAAGGACGCGGCGCGGCGGAAGACGGCCCTTGAGGGCGCGGCGATGCCCGCCAAGCTCGTCGACTGCCGCACCACAGGTGTTTCGCGTAGCGAGTTGTTTCTCGTGGAAGGCGACAGTGCCCTCGGAAGTGCGAGAATGGCTCGCGTTTCGGAGTATCAGGCGCTGCTTCCGTTGCGCGGCAAGATTTTGAACGTCCAGAAGGCCTCGCTCGCCGACACCCTCCGCAACGCCGAGATCGCCTCCATCGTCCAGGTCCTGGGCGCCGGCACGGGCCGCACGTTCGACATCAGCCAGATGCGGTACGGCCGCGTGATCCTGATGGCCGACGCGGACGTCGACGGCAGCCACATCCGGACGTTGCTGATCACGTTGTTCGCCAAGTACATGCGCCCGGTGATCGAGGACGGCCGGCTTTACGCCGCGATGCCTCCGTTGCACAAGGTGATGACGCGGGGCCGCAACGCCGAGACGCACTTCACCTTCACCCAGCGCGAGATGGAGCAGAAGGTCGCGCAGCTGGAGAAGGCGGGCAAGCAGGTCGTCACGCCGGTGCCGCGGTTCAAGGGCCTGGGCGAGATGGACGCGGACGAGTTGTGGGAGACCACGATGAACCCGGCCACCCGCTCCGTCCGCCGTATCACCATGGACGACGTCGACGCCGCCGAGACCGCGCTGGAACTGCTGATGGGCGAGAAGGTCGAGCCGCGCCGCAACTGGCTCGTCGAGTCCGCCGCACGGGTCGACCAGTCGGCCATCGACCTCTGAGACAGAAAGAGTTACCACAGTGGCACGCCGCAAGGGACCCACGACCAAGGTCGACCCCGCCGCGTTCGACCGGGCCGGTGCGAAGGTTCTCGACAACTCGCTGAAGACCGAGATCGAGGACTCGTACCTGGAGTACGCGTACTCGGTCATCCACTCGCGGGCCCTGCCGGACGCGCGGGACGGCCTCAAGCCGGTGCATCGCCGCATCCTGTTCTCGATGCAGGAGAACGGTCAGCGCCCCAACACCCCGTACGTGAAGTCGTCCCGCGTGGTCGGCGACACAATGGGCAAGTTTCACCCTCACGGTGACACGGCGATCTACGACGCGTTGGTCCGCCTCGCGCAGGACTTCAGCCTCAACGAGCCGTTGATCGACGGGCATGGAAATTTTGGTTCCCCAGACGACGGACCGGCCGCGTCGAGGTACACCGAGTGCCGCATGTCCCCGGTCGCCATGCAGCTCGTCGGCGAGCTCAACGAGGAGACGGTCGACTTCCGGCCGAACTACGACGGCTCGCTCCAGGAGCCGTCGGTGCTTCCCGCGGCGTTCCCGAACCTGCTGGTCAACGGCACGTCCGGCATCGCGGTCGGCATGGCCACGAACATGATTCCGCACAACCTCCGCGAGGTGGTCGGGGCGGCGCGGTGGCTGATCACGCACCCGAACGCCGACCTCGACAAGCTCATGGAGTTCGTGCCGGGGCCCGACCTGCCGACCGGCGGCATCCTGCTGGGCCTCGACGAGGTGCGGAAGGCCTACGAGACCGGCCGCGGTGTGGTTCGCATGCGGGCGAAGGTCGAGATCGGGCCGTTGGAAGGGAGCCGAGGCCGGCAGGCCATCACGGTCACCGAGCTGCCGTACGGCGTGGGGGCCGAGCGGATCGTCGAGAAGATCACCGACGAGGTGAACAAGTCCAAGCGGCTCACCGGCATCGCCGACGTCAAGGACCTCACCGACCGCGAGAACGGCATCCGGCTCGTCATCGAGTGCAAGGTGGGGGTGAACCCGCAGGCGTTGCTCGCGGACCTCTACCGGCTCACGCCGATGGAGCAGTCGTTCGGCATCAACAACCTGGTGCTGGTGGACGGGCAGCCGCAGACGCTCGGCCTCAAGGAGTTGCTGGAGGTCTTCCTCAAGCACCGCTACGAGGTCGTCACGCGGCGCACGAAGTTCCGCCGGCGCAAGCGCGAGGAGCGGTTGCACCTCGTGGAGGGCTTGTTGAAGGCCCTGCTGGACATCGACAAGGTCATCAAGCTGATCCGGGGCAGCGAGAACGCCGCCGCCGCCAAGGACGGCCTGATGAAGCAGTTCAAGCTGTCGGAGATCCAGGCCTCCTACATCCTCGACACGCCGCTGCGCCGCCTCACCAAGTACGACAAGCTCGAGCTCGAGAACGAGCAGGACAAGCTGAACAAGGAGATCGCGGAGCTGACCGCGATCCTCGAGGACGAGGCCGTGCTGAAGAAGCTCGTCTCGACCGAGCTCGCGACCGTCGCCAAGGAACTGGGTGGCGACCGGCGGACGAGCCTCATCGATGGTGACCTCAAGGAGGTGCTGGCGGCGTCCAAGCCCGCCGGTCCGCTGGAGGTCGCGGACGACCCGTGTCAGGTCATCCTCAGCGCCACCGGTCTCGTCGCGCGCACCGCGGCCGAGTCGGAGGAGGTGTCGGAGGGCAAGCGCAGGGCCGGTCGGGTGAAGCACGACGCCGTCGCCGCGGTGGTCCACTCGACCGCGCGCGGGCAGGTCGTGCTGATCACGAACCTCGGCCGCGCGTTCAAGACCGACGTGCTGCCGCTGCCGGTCCTGCCCGAGCAGAGCGGGACGGTGAGTCTGCGCGGTGGCATGGCGGCGAGTGAGCTGGTGTCGCTGGAGAAGGGCGAGAAGGTCGTCGGCATCGCGCCGCTCGACCCGAAGGATTCACCCGGCCTCGCGCTCGGCACCAAGCTCGGCACCGTGAAGGTGTGCGTGCCGGAGTGGCCGGTGCGGTCGGACGAGTTCGAGGTCATCACGCTCAAGGACGGCGACGAGATCGTAGGCGCGACGTGGCTCACCGACGGCAGCGAGACGCTCGCGTTCATCAGCAGTGACTCCTCGCTACTGCGCTACGACGCGAAGCTGGTGCGCCCGCAGGGCCTCAAGGGCGGCGGCATGGCCGGCATCAACCTGGCCGGCGACGCGCACGTGGTGTTCTTCGGGGCCATTCGCACGGACGACGACGAGCACGGCGAGCCGATGGTCGTCACGTCGTCGGGGCAGAGCGTCAAGGTCACGCCGTTCAGCGAGTACCCGGCGAAGGGCCGCGCCACGGGCGGTGTGCGGTCGCAGCGGTTCCTCAAGGGCGAGTCGCACCTGGTGCTGGCGTGGATCGGCAGCAGGCCCGCGGGCGCGGACGACAAGGGCTCGCCGGTCGAGCTGCCCGACGTCGACCAGCGGCGCGACGGCTCCGGCCACGCGCATCCCGGTCCGGACGTCATCGGGCACCTGATCGAGCGCGACTAGGGCCTGTATCGAGGTCCCGTTCGCGCCTGAGGCGTGCCGCCAGGGGCCGCGTCAGGCCCGGCTATCGCGAACATGGACCTCGATACAGGCCCTAGTGCCGTTGGTTCGTCGCCGACGAGGGGCGAGGCTTGGTCTGCTTTCTCGTCGGCGAGCCGACGTCAGGTGGTCAGGCCGCGTGACTCGGTCCGGCGCAGGACTCGGTCGAGTTGCTCGGTGTCCTCGCGTCCTTCCTCGTCGGGGGACGTGAGGGCGAGCATGAAGATGATGATCACGCTGAACCCGGCGCCGCCGATGATCAACGACATGATCAGTTCCTCGGCGTTCTCCGGGATGAGCGCGGTGCTTTGGCTGACCTTGACGCTCATGGCGTGCATGCCGGTGTAATGCATGCCGGTGACGGCGAGTGCCATCACGAGGGAAGCGCCCAGGACGGTCAGTGGACCGCTGACCTCTTTCGTGAACCACAGTGCGGCGGTCGCGGCGACCACGGCGATCGCGATGGAGATCACCACTGTGGTGGTCTTGTAGCTGATTTCGGCGTTGATCACTATCGCCGACATGCCGGTGTAGTGCATACCGGCTACACCCAGCCCGGTGACCAGTCCGCCTGCCGCGAGTGGCCAGAAGCGCTCGTCGTCACGTCTGAGTGCTATGAGCAGGCCGATTCCGACGACCACGATGGCGACCACCATGCTCGACAACGTGATGAGGATGTCGTAGGCGACGTTCGTCCCCATCCAGGTACCGAGCATCGCGGTGAAGTGCATACCCCAGATTCCCAGTCCACCGATCGAGATCGCGGCCACCGTCAGCCACCAGTTCCGCAACGCCCCGCTCGTGTTTCGTGCGCGTTCGCTGCTCAACAGGCCGAGTGCCGAGCCGAGGAACGCAACGAGATACGCGATGATCGGTGTCACTGTCCCCATGTCCATGTGGCATGGAAACATTCCGAATCAATGGAACGCAATACTCATTTCCGGTGAATAGGGGCATTGGATAGATGAAGGTCGGCGGAGGATTTTCGCGTATCCCCGCTCAATGCAAAGGGAAATGGAACTTCGCCCAAATCGGGTGAAGTCCGGAGCGAATTCCAGTCGCCTGTATCTCCTCTGCCTCCCGCGCGTCGGTCCTACCAGGCGTACGTACGGGGCGCGGCATCGGTTTAACGGTTTGACCAGACGTAACCGCTCACGCGGTCGTGAGCTGCCTGCGCATGCGGCCGAAGAGCTTGGCGTTGTTCATGGCGAGCACACCGACGAGCAGGCCGGCCCTGCGGAACTCCGCCACGAACCTGCGGTCGTCAGGAGAGCCGTCGACCACGGTGATCTCGTCCGCGCCTGCCGTCTCGCCCGCGAGCTGCAGGCGCACGCCGTACTGGTCGGACCAGACGTAACCGGACGGCCGGAACGTGTCGAGGGTCGTGCCCGCGAGGAGGTTGCGGACCGCGACGGCCGGTTGTTCGGTGGCGTTGGTCCAGTGCTCGTGGCGGACGTGGCCCGCCGGAGTGCGGTACCTGGCGACATCGCCGACGGCGACCACCGAGGGGATCGCGGTGACGCAGCCGGGGTCGCACAGCACGCCGTTGTCGAGCGGGAGTCCCGAGCCGTGCAGCCAGTCGGTCGCCGGTTCGATGCCGATGCCGACCACCACGACGTCGGCGGGGAGCTGGGTGCCGTCGTCGAGCAGCACGCCGGTGACCTTGGTGCCGGTGTGGGCGAAGCCGGAGACGCCGGTTCCCAGGCGCAGGTCTACGCCGTGGTCGAGGTGCAGGTCGGTGCAGACGGAGGCGAGTTCGCTGCCGAGTGCGCGGGCCAGCGGGGTGGGGGAGGCCTCGACGACGGTCACCGCCAGGCCGAGGTCGCGGCAGGTGGAGGCGACCTCGGCGCCGATCCAGCCCGCGCCGATGACCACGACGCGGGCGCCTGGTCGAAGGTCTGCCCGCAACGCGACGGTGTCGTCGAGGGTGCGCAGGGTGTGCACGCCGGTGAGGTGCTCGGCGCCGGGCAGGGTTCTGGGGTGGCCGCCGGTGGCGATGACGAGGCCGTCGGTGCGGATCTTCTCGCCGGTCGACAGGTGGATCTCGGCGGCGGCGCGGTCGAGGCGTTCCGCGCGGACGCCCAGGCGCCATTCGGCTGACCACCCGTCGAGGTCGCTCTGCTCGGCGAGGGCGAGGTCTTCGGCCGCGAGCGTGCCCGCGAGGAACGCCTTGGACAGCGGCGGGCGGTCGTAGGGCGCGTGGTTCTCCGCGCCGATCACGACGATCCGGCCGTCGAACCCCTGGTTGCGGAGCTGCTGGACGGAGTGGAGGCCGGCCAGCGAGGCGCCTGCCACGACGATCGTTCTCACGCGACGGCCTCGTGGCTCTTGGTGTCGACGTAGATCATGCCGTCCTGGACGACGACCGGGTACGTGCGGACGGGCTTCTTGGCCGGCAGGCACGTCGGGATGCCGGTGCGGAGGTGGAAGCCGGCCGCATGCAGCGGGCATTCGACGAAGCAGCCCTCCAGCCAGCCTTCCGACAGGGAGGCGTCCTGGTGGCTGCAGGTGTCGTCGATGGCGTAGAACTCGCCGTCCGCGTTGAAGACGGCGATGGCCACATCGCCGGATATGCGCACGGACTCGCCGACCGGCAGGTCGTCCACGGCGCAGGCGGTGATCATCTCTAGCCCTCCGTTGCGTATTACGGAACACGGTGTGTAATGCGCAACAGCAGGATGGCTCACGGTGGCGAGGCGCGTCAAGAAGCGTTTCGGCTGATCAAGAAGGGGTGCGGCCGCCGAGCATGCTCCGCTTCGCCGGTGCCGTCACAGGTCAGCTCGACTACGTGCGCCTGGATGGCCCGGTCTGCGCCGAGCTCGCGGACAGACACCCTGCCTGCGGACCTCCACGAGTCTCCGGTGAACACCGGGGGCTCGTTCGCGTTCAGGGCTGTGACCACCCGGAACGTTGCGGTATCGGATGCCTCCGTCCGTGCGACAGGGGCTTGACAACGGCTTCCGCGAGACCCACTGTGATGCCCGCAGTTGCATAATGCGAACAACGTTGCGTATTACGGAACTCGCTCGGAAGGGTTGGCCCGTTGTCACTCTCCGTCTCCACCTCTGTCCTGGATCAGCACCTCGACGATCTCGACCCCGAGGTCGCCACCGCGATCCGTGCCGAGCTGCACCGCCAGCAGTCGACGCTCGAGATGATCGCGTCCGAGAACTTCGCCCCGGTCTCCGTGCTGCAGGCGCAGGGCTCGGTGCTGACGAACAAGTACGCCGAGGGCTATCCGGGACGCCGGTACTACGGCGGGTGCGAGCACGTCGACGTCATCGAGACGCTGGCGATCGAGCGGGTCAAGGCCCTGTTCGGCGCGGAACACGCGAACGTGCAGCCGCACTCGGGCGCGCAGGCCAACGCCGCGGCGATGGCGGCGGTGCTCCAGCCCGGCGACACGATCATGGGCCTCGACCTCGCGCACGGCGGTCACCTGACGCACGGCATGCGGATCAACTTCTCCGGCCGGCTCTACAACGTCGTCGCCTACCACGTGGACCGCGATTCCGGCCGCGTCGACATGGCCGAGGTGGAGCGGCTGGCCGGCGAGACCACCCCGAAGCTGATCATCGCGGGGTGGTCGGCCTACCCGCGGCAGCTGGACTTCGCCGAGTTCCGCCGGATCGCCGACGCGGTCGGCGCGAAGCTCATGGTGGACATGGCGCACTTCGCCGGTCTGGTCGCGGCGGGGCTGCACCCGAGCCCGATCCCGTACGCCGACCTCGTCACCACCACGACGCACAAGACCCTCGGCGGCCCGCGCGGCGGAGTGGTCTTCTGCAAGAAGGAGCTGGCCAAGAAGGTCGACTCCACCGTGTTTCCCGGTCAGCAGGGCGGGCCGTTGCAGCACGTCATCGCGGCCAAGGCGGTGGCGTTCAAGGTCGCGGCAGGCAGTGAGTTCCGCGAGCGGCAGCAGCGCGTTCTCGACGGTGCCAGGATCCTGGCCGAACGGCTGACGCGGCCCGACTGCGCCGCGGCCGGGGTGAAGGTGCTGTCCGGCGGCACCGACGTGCACCTGGTGCTGGTCGACCTGGTCGAATCCTCATTGGACGGACAGCAGGCCGAGGACCGCCTGCACCGCGTCGGGATCACGGTCAACCGCAACGCCGTCCCGTTCGACCCGCGTCCGCCGATGGTCACCTCCGGCCTGCGCGTCGGCACGCCAGCGCTGGCCGCCCGCGGTTTCACGGCCGAGGACTTCGCCGAGGTCGCCGACATCATCGCCGCCGCGCTCAAGCCGGCGTACGACGAGACCGATCTGGCCGCGCGCGTCGCGTCGCTGGCCGAGAAGCACCCCCTCTACCCACACCTCTGAACGAGTCAGGAGAAGCAAGTGGCACACGCGGTGAAAGGTGTCGTGGCGGCGGGGCGCGGAGCAGAGGTCTCGGTCGAGACCATCCTCGTGCCGGACCCCGGACCCGGCGAGGCGCTGGTGAAGGTGCAGGCCTGCGGGGTCTGCCACACCGACCTGCACTACCGGGAGGGCGGGATCAACGACGAGTTCCCGTTCCTGCTCGGGCACGAGGCGGCGGGAGTCGTGGAGGCCGTCGGTGACGGTGTGACCGACCTGGTGCCCGGTGACTTCGTCATTCTCAACTGGCGCGCGGTGTGCGGCTCGTGCCGCTCGTGCCTGCGCGGCCGGCCGCAGTACTGCTTTAACACCCACAACGCTTCCCAGCCCATGACGCTGGCCGACGGCACACCGTTGTCCCCGGCGCTCGGCATCGGCGCGTTCGCGGAGAAGACGCTCGTCCACAGTGGACAGTGCACGAAGGTGAACCCGAAGGCGGCGCCGGAGGTCGCGGGCCTGCTCGGCTGCGGTGTCATGGCGGGCATCGGCGCCGCGATCAACACCGGCGCGGTCACCCGCGGTGACAGCGTGGCGGTGCTCGGCTGCGGTGGTGTCGGTGACGCGGCCATCGCGGGCGCCCGGCTGGCGGGCGCGGGCACGATCATCGCCGTCGACCTGGACCCCGCGAAGCTCGACTGGGCGGAACGGTTCGGAGCCACGCACACCGTCAATGCCCGCGAGCAGGACGTCGTGGAGACGATCCGCGAGCTCACCGAGGGCAACGGTGCCGACGTCGTGATCGACGCGGTCGGCCGCCCCGAGACGTTCCGGCAGGCGTTCTACGCCCGTGACCACGCAGGAACCGCCGTGCTGGTGGGCGTGCCGACGCCGGACATGCAGTTCGAACTGCCGTTGATCGACGTGTTCTCCCGCGGTGGCGCGGTGAAGTCGTCCTGGTACGGCGACTGCCTGCCGAGCCGCGACTTCCCGATGCTCATCGACCTCTACCTGCAGGGCAGGCTCGACCTCGGCGCGTTCGTCTCGGAGACGATCGGTCTGGGGGACGTCGAGAAGGCGTTCGACGACATGCACCACGGCCGCGTGCTGCGTTCCGTGGTCGTGCTGTGAGCGCGCGGATCGAGCACGTCGTCACGTCCGGGACGTTCAGCCTCGACGGTGGAACGTGGGACGTCGACAACAACGTCTGGCTGGTCGGCGACGACTGCGAGGTGCTCGTGATCGACCCGTCGCACAACGCGGAGGCCGTTCTCGGAGTCATCGGCGACCGCGTGGTGACGGCGTTGGTCTGCACGCACGGCCACGACGACCACATCAACGCCGTCGCCGAGGTCGCGGACAAGGTCGGCGCGCCGATTCTGATCCACTCCGCCGACCGTGCACTGTGGACGGCCGTCTACCCGGACCGCGAGCCGGACGTGTGGCTGACCGACGGCGCGACCCTGACCGTCGCGGGCACGACCCTCGAAGTCATCAGCACGCCCGGCCACACCTACGGCGCGATCTCGTTGTACGCACCGGAGCTCGGCGCGGTCTTCACCGGCGACACCCTGTTCCAGGGCGGTCCGGGAGCCACGGGCAGGTCGTACTCGCACTTCCCGACGATCATCGAATCGATCCGCGAGCGGCTGCTGACGTTGCCGCCGGAGACGACCGTCCATACCGGACATGGCCCGACCACCACCATCGGCGCCGAGGTACCCCAGCTCGACGACTGGATCCGGCGCGGTGCCTGAGAAAAGTCACTGGCGGCCCACCGACCACACGGCAGGAGAACTTCCCATGGCAACGCAACCACGCGTTGTGCTCATCGGAGCGGGCATCGTCGGGTGCGCGCTGGCCGACGAGCTGACCGCGCGCGGGTGGACCGACATCACCGTGCTCGAACAGGGACCGCTGTTCGCGACGGGCGGATCCAGCTCGCACGCGCCTGGCCTGGTCTTCCAGACCACCGGCTGCAAGACCATGACGTCGTTCGCCAAGTACACCGTCGAGAAGTACACGGCGCTGACACTCGACGACCAGTGGTGCTTCCAGCAGCTCGGCGGCCTGGAGGTCGCCACCACGCCGGAACGCTGGACAGACCTCAAGCGGCGGCACGGCTGGGCCACGTCATGGGGCGTCGAGGCCTTCCTGCGCGATCCGGAGGAATGCGCGCGGCTGCACCCGTTGCTCGACCCGGCCAAGATCCTCGGCGGCTTCCACATCCCGACCGACGGCCTCGCCAAGCCGTTGCGCGCGGCCGAAGCGCAGGCCCGCCGGGCGATGGAACGCGGAGCGAAGTTCCTGGCACACCACAAGGTCACCGGCATCGAGCGCACCGGCCGCCGGGTGAAGGCCGTCGTCACCGAGCACGACACGTTCGCCGCCGACATCGTCGTGTCCTGCGTCGGCATGTGGGGCCAGCGGATCGGCCGGATGGTCGACCTCGACATCCCGCTGGTCCCGATGGCGCACCAGTACGCGAAGACCGCGCCGCTGCCCGCGCTGAAGGGCGTCAACGACGACCTGTACGAGATGTCGAAGCCGTTGCTGCGCCACCAGGACGCCGACCTCTACTTCCGCGAGCACGTCGACCGCATCGGCATCGGCGCGTACGGCCACCGGCCGATGCCGATCTCGGCGGACGACATCCTCGACTTCGACGTGGCGCCGACCATGCCGTCCGAGATCGCGTTCACCCCCGAGGACTTCGAGACGTCGTGGGACGCCGCCGTCGACCTGCTGCCCGCGCTCGGCGACTCGAAGGTCGAGGAGGGCATCAACGGCCTGTTCTCCTTCACCCCGGACGGCAACCCGCTGCTCGGCGAACATCCCGGCCTGGACGGGTTCTGGGTGGCCGAAGCCGTGTGGATCACGCACTCCGCCGGTGTGGCCAGGGCGATGGCGGAGTGGCTGGTGGACGGGCAGCCGGGCATCGACCTGCACGGTTGCGACCTCAACCGGTTCGAGGACGTGCAGCGCTCGCCCGGCTACGTCCACGAACGCAGCTGCCAGAGCTTCGTCGAGGTCTACGACATCCTGCACCCCCTGCAGCCCGCTCAACGGCCGCGGCCGTTGCGCACCAGCCCGTTCCACGAGCGGCAGGTCGAGCTCGGCGCGGTGTTCCTGGAGGCGTCGGGCTGGGAGCGGCCGCACTGGTACGAGGCCAACGCGAACCTGCCCGAGGTCGCGGAGATCCCGGAACGCAACGAGTGGGCGTCACGGTTCTGGTCGCCGATCGCCGGTGCCGAGGCGCTGGTGGCCCGCAAGCGCGTCGCCATGTTCGACATGACCCCGTTGAAGCGGCTGGAGGTCAGCGGCCCGGAGGCGTTGACGTTCCTGCAGACCATGACCACCAACCAGCTCGACCGCAAGCCGGGCGCGGTGGTCTACACGTTGCTGCTCGACGAGGACGGCGGCGTGCGCAGCGACCTCACGATCGCCCGGCTCGGCGAGAACCGCTTCCAGGTCGGCGCGAACGGGCCGCTCGACCTCGACTGGCTGCGCAGACGCCTGCCTCCCAACGGTGGCGTGCACATCGCCGACATCACACCTGGCACGTGCTGCATCGGCCTGTGGGGACCGGAAGCGCGCAATCTGTTGCAGCCGCTCACGAAGGACGACTTCTCGCACGAGGCGATGGGCTACTTCAAGGCGAAGCAGACCTTCATCGGCGACGTGCCGGTGACCGCGATGCGCCTGTCGTACGTCGGTGAGCTCGGCTGGGAGCTCTACACCACGGCCGACATGGGCCGCCGGTTGTGGGACACGCTCTGGGAAGCGGGCCAGGAGCACGGCGTCATCGCCGCCGGCCGCAGCGCCTTCACCAGCATGCGGCTGGAGAAGGGCTACCGCTCGTGGGGCGCCGACGTCACCACCGAGCACGACCCGTTCGAGGCGGGATTGGGTTTCGCGGTACGCATGAACAAGGGCTACTTCCACGGCCGCAAGGCGCTGGAGGGCCGCGCGGAGGACACGGTCACGCGCAAGCTGAGCTGCCTGACGATCGACGACGACTACCAGGTCGTCATGGGCTCCGAGCCGGTGTTCTTCGATGGCAACGCGGTCGGGTACGTCACCAGCGCGGCACGCGGCTACTCGATCGGCAAGAACATCGCCTATGCCTGGCTGCCCGCCGAGGTCGCGGTGGTGGGAACGCCGGTCGAGATCGAGTACTTCGGTGAGCGCGTCCAGGCCGTCGTGGCCGCCGAACCGCTCTTCGACCCCGAGATGAAGCGAATCCGGTCCTGACGCGCGAACCCTGCTTCTCTGCCGTTTCTCATCACCACGGAGCGACCATGACTGCGACCGAACTCCCGTCCAGCCTGATCCCCACCCTGCCCGGCCACACCTACACCGACCCGACGATCTTCGAGCTCGAGCAGGAGAAGATCTTCGAGGTGATGTGGTTCTGCGCCGTCCGCAGCGCAGATCTACCGGAGGCCGGCAACTTCCGGACCATCCAAATCGGACGCGAGAGCGTGCTCGTGACCCGCTCGCGCGACGGTTCGCTGCGCGCGTTCCTCAACATCTGCCGGCACCGCGGCGCCAAGCTGTGCGTCGAGGAGACCGGCACGGTCAAGCGCAACTTCCAGTGCCCGTACCACGCCTGGACCTACGGCCTGGACGGCAAGCTGGTGGCCGCGCCGAACCTGACCTCGATGCCGGACGTCGACCGTGTCGAGTACGGCCTGAAGACCGTGCACCTGCGAGAGTGGCTCGGTTACGCGTGGCTGTGCCTGGCCGAGGAGCCGCCCTCGTTCGAGGAGACCGTGCAGCGCGACGTCAGGGAGCGGCTCGGCAACCTCGACGCCATCGGCAACTACCAGGTGAGCGAGCTCGATCTCGGCCGGCGGATCACCTACGACGTCAAGGCCAACTGGAAGCTCATCATCGAGAACTTCATGGAGTGCTACCACTGCGCGACGATCCACCCCGAGCTCACCGAGGTCCTGCCGGAGTTCGCGGACGGGTACGCGGCGCAGTACTACGTCGGCCACGGCGCGGTGTTCGGTGAGGAGATCAAGGGCTTCACGATCGACGGCAGCGAGGGCTTCGACACACTGTCCGGAGTGGGCTCCGACCAGGAGCGCCGGTACTACGCGATCACGGTGCGGCCGCAGGTGTTCATCAACCTCGTGCCCGACCACGTGATCATCCACCGGATGTTCCCGCTGGCCGCGGATCGCACGATCGTCGAGTGCGACTGGCTCTACGCCAAGGACGTCGTCGCGACGGGCAAGGACGTCTCGCGGTCCGTGGAGCTCTTCCACCGCGTGAACGAGCAGGACTTCGAGGCGTGCGAACGGTGCCAGCCCGCGATGTCGTCGCGGGCCTACACGCAAGGGGGTGTGCTGGTTCCCTCCGAGCACCACATCGGGGAGTTCCACCGCTGGGTTCAGGAAGTCACCTCGACAAAGGGGTGGTAGCAGCCATGAACGGACGGCTCGCGCGTTCCGCGTCGTCGCGTTCCCAAGGCCTCGCGGCTGTGCGGCGGCCTACTACCTGGAGGCGAACACGTTGGTACCGCTGCGATCCGTGGCCGACGGCTCGAACACGCCGGTCGAGACGGTCGTGATCAGGCCGGAGCGGCCGGCATGAGCTCAGATCAGGGCGCGGATGGCCCGTTCGAACCCGATGACGTGCTGGGCCGCGAGCTCGCCGGCCTTCTTGCCGTCGGCCTCGATGATGGCGGTCAGCAGCGGAACGTGTTCGTCGACATGACCGGCCATTCCGGACAGCCGCGGCAGGAACACGCACCAGATGCGGGTGGCCAGGTTGTCGTAGGAGACCAGGGTGTCCTCGAGGAAGGGGTTGTGCACGCACCGGTAGATCGCGCGGTGCACACCGACGTCGACGCGCAGCAGTTCCGTGTTGTCGCCCGACGGCGTCGTCGTGTCGAGCCGGGAGCGCAGCTCGGTGAGCGAGGCGCGGTCTTCTGCTGTGGCCCGCTCGGCGGCCGCGGCGGCGGCGAGCGGCTCCAGGGTCCTGCGCACCTCGGAGATGTGCGAGAGGTCGGAGATGTTCACGTCGGTGGCGAACGTGCCGCGGCGCGGGAAGGCGACGACGAGCCGTTCCTGCTCCAGCCGTTTCAACGCCTCGCGGATGGGCGTGCGGCCGACGCCGAGCTCGGAGCGCAGGCGGTCCTCGTTGATCGGTTCGCCCGGCTTGATCTCCAGCATCACCAGGCGATCCCGCAGCATGACGTACGCCCGCTCGGTGAGTGAGGCGGCCGCGGGCTCGTCGTTGACCCGAGTGTTCATGTGACCTACTGTACAACGCAGACTGATATACCAGTAGTCGATCAGATGATTTCGCTGGAGGCGTCGCAATGAGCAGCCCGCCCGGAGCACATCTGCCCGAGCACCCGGATTTCCTGTGGGAGAACCCGGAACCGAAGGCCTCCTACGACGTCGTGGTCGTCGGCGGTGGAGGGCACGGCCTCGCCACCGCGTACTACCTCGCCAAGGTCCACGGCATCACGAACGTCGCGGTGCTGGAGAAGGGCTGGCTGGCCGGCGGCAACATGGCCCGCAACACCACGATCATCAGGTCCAACTACCTGTGGGACGAGAGCTCCGGCATCTACGAGCACTCGTTGAAGCTCTGGGAGGGCCTGGAAGAGGATCTGGGCTACCCGATCCTGTTCGACCAGCGCGGTGTGCTGAACCTCGCGCACAGCCTGCAGGACGTCCGTGACAGCGTGCGGCGGGTCAACGCCAACCGGCTCAACGGCATCGACGCCGAATGGGTGGATCCCGCCGGGGTCAAGGAGATCTGCCCGATCGTCAACATCTCGCAGGACGTCCGTTATCCCGTGCTGGGGGCGACGTATCAGCCGCGCGCGGGCATCGCCAAGCACGACTACGTGGCGTGGGGCTACGCGCGCGCCGCACACGCGATGGGTGTCGACCTGATCCAGAACTGCGAGGTCACCGGACTGGAGACCTCCGGCGGCCGGATCACGGCGGTCGAAACGTCACGTGGCCGCATCGCCGCGGGGAAGGTCGCGTTGTGCGCGGCCGGGCACAGCTCGGTGCTCGCGAAGATGGTCGGGCTCAGGCTGCCTTTGGCCTCGCACCCGTTGCAGGCCTTGGTCTCCGAACTGCTGGAGCCCGTGCACCCGACCGTCGTGATGTCCAACGCCGTGCACGTCTACGTCTCCCAGGCGCACAAGGGAGAACTCGTGATGGGCGCCGGGATCGACAGCTACAACGGTTACGGCCAGCGCGGTTCGTTCCACATCATCGAGCAGCAGATGTCGGCGGCGCTGGAGCTGTTCCCGATCTTCGCGCGGGCGCACCTGCTGCGGACGTGGGCGGGCATCGTGGACGTCTCGCCGGACGCGTCGCCGATCGTCGGGCTCACCCCGGTGGGCGGGCTGTATCTCAACTGCGGCTGGGGAACCGGCGGGTTCAAGGCCACGCCCGGTGTCGGCCACTGCTTCGCGCACACCATCGCGAACGACAAGCCGCACCCGTTCAACGAGCCGTTCACCCTCGAGCGCTTCACCACCGGCGCACTCGTCGACGAGCACGGCGCCGCCGCCGTGGCCCACTAGTAGGAGCAGACGATGCAACTCATCCCGTGTCCGTGGTGCGGGCCGCGCGAGGAAGCGGAGTTCCACTACGGCGGCCAGGCCCACGTCGCGTACCCCGAGGACCCGTCGGCGTTGTCGGACGAGGAATGGGCGCAGTACGTGTTCTTCCGCGAGAACCCGAGCGGTCCGTTCGCCGAGCGCTGGAGCCACAGCGCCGGGTGCAGGCGGTGGTTCAACGCCGTCCGCGACACCCGCACCCACGACCTGATCGCGGTATACCGCGCGGGTGAGCCGATGCCCGAGGTGATCTCGTGAACTTCCGCAAGCCCACCGGCGGCGCGATCGACCGGAACACCGTGCTGCGCTTCACCTTCAACGGCCAGTTGCTGACCGGGCACCCCGGCGACACGCTCGCGTCGGCGTTGCTCGCCAACGGCGTGCACGAGGTCGGCAGCAGCGTGAAGCTCGGGCGGCCGCGCGGCATCGTCGCGGCGGGGTCGGAGGACCCGACGTCGCTGGTGCAGATCGAGACGCCGTACTCCGAGCCCATGCTGCTCGCCACGACCGTCGAGCTGTTCGACGGTCTGGAGGCACGTGGTCTGGCAGGTCAGGGGCGACTGTCGCCCGAGCCCGACCCGGCGCGGTACGACGCCAAGCACGAGCACTGCGACGTGCTGGTGGTCGGTGCGGGTCCGGCCGGCCTGGTGGCCGCGCTGACAGCCGCTCGCAGCGGTGCGCGGGTCGTGCTGGTGGACGAGCAGAACCAGGCCGGTGGCGCGCTGCTGGGCGTGGACGAGTACCTCGACGACCGCCCGTCGGCGGAGTGGGTGGCCGACATCGTGGCGGAGCTCAAGACCACGCCGGGCGTGCTGGTGCTCGAGCGCACCACGGCGTTCGGCATGTACCAGGACGGGTTCGTGCTCGCGCTGCAGAAGCGCACCGACCACCTCGGGTTCGCGGCACCCGCTTCGGTTGCGCGGCAACGGGTCTGGCGGATCCGGACCAAGCAGACCGTGCTGGCCACCGGCGCCCACGAACGGCCAGTGGTGTTCGCGAACAACGACCGGCCCGGGATCATGCTGGCGTCTTCGGCTCGCACGTTCCTGCACCGCTACGGCGTGCTGCCGGGCTCGCGTGCGGTCGTGTTCACCACCAACGACAGCGCGTACTGCGCGGCGATCGACCTCGCCGAGTCCGGTGTGGACATTCCGCTGATCGTCGACGCCCGTCCCGAGGCGCCCG
The DNA here is from genome assembly GCF_016907955.1 of Lentzea nigeriaca. Classification (GTDB taxonomy): domain Bacteria; phylum Actinomycetota; class Actinomycetes; order Mycobacteriales; family Pseudonocardiaceae; genus Lentzea; species Lentzea nigeriaca. The sequence goes on from NZ_JAFBCX010000014.1 coordinate 121,551, forward strand.
CGAGGCTCGCCACCGAGTGCGCGGCCCGTGGCATCGAGGTCCGCGCCGGGCACGTGGTGACCGGAACCGAGGGCTCTTCGCGCGTGACCGACGTGCACGTGGCCCCGCTCGGCGACGGGCACCCGGACACGGTCGTGTGCGACACCCTGCTGGTGTCGGGCGGCTGGAACCCCGTCGTGAGCCTGTTCAGCCAGGCACGCGGAAAGCTGCGCTACGACTCGAGTCTCGGCGCGTTCGTGCCGGGGGAGGAGCTCGCTTCGGTCCGGGTCGCCGGATCCGCCACCGGTGAGCTGGACCTGAACGCGTGTGCGCGGCAGGGCCGGGACGCCGGTGCCGCGGCTGTCGTCGCGGCAGGGTTCACGCCGGGCGGTCAGGTGCCGTTGCCCGTCTCCGACTCGCGGTGCACCCAGCGGACCGGTCTCGTGCTGTGGCGCGTTCCGGGTGATGAGGACGCCAGTTTCGTTGACCTGCAACGGGATGCGACCGTCACCGACGTGCTGCGTGCCACGGGTGCGGGTCTGCGGTCGTTGGAGCACATCAAGCGCTACACGACCATCGGCACCGCGCACGACCAGGGCAAGACGTCCGGCATGATCGCTGCGGGCATCGTCGCCGAGGCGCTGGGCGTCGAACTGGCGGACCAGCGGCCCACGACGTTCCGCCCGCCGTACACCTCGGTGTCCTTCGCGGCACTGGCCGGACGGGACCGCGGCGAGCTGCACGACCCGGTGCGCGTCACGGCGATCCACCGGTGGCACGTGGCGCACGGGGCGTTGTTCGAGAACGTCGCCCAGTGGAAGCGGCCCTGGTACTACCCGCGGGACGGCGAGGACCTGCACGCGGCCGTGCTGCGGGAATGCCGTGCCACGCGCGAGAGCGTCGGCATGATGGACGGCTCGACGCTGGGCAAGATCGACGTGCAGGGCCGTGATGCCGGCAAGTTCCTGGACATGCTCTACACCAACATGATGAGCACGTTGAAGGTCGGCCGGATCCGGTACGGCGTCATGTGCGGCGTCGACGGCATGGTGATCGACGACGGCACGGTGATCCGGGTCGGCGAGGAGCGGTTCCTGGTCACGACGACCACCGGCAACGCCGCCAAGATCCTCGACTGGATGGAGGAGTGGCTGCAGACGGAGTGGCCGCACCTCGACGTGCACTGCACGTCCGTCACCGAGCACTGGGCCACGATCCCGTTGGTGGGTCCGAAGTCCCGTGACGTGCTCGCCGCGGTCGCTCCTTCGCTCGACGTCAGCAACGAGGCGTTCGAGTTCATGACGTGGCACGACACCCGGGTGGCCGGTGTGCCCGCTCGGGTGTGCCGGATCAGCTTCTCCGGTGAGCTGGCGTACGAGATCAACGTGACCGCCTGGCACGGGCTCGCCGTGTGGGAGGCGTTGATGGAGGCGGGATCACCGTACGGGATCACGCCGTACGGCACCGAGACCATGCACGTGCTCCGCGCCGAGAAGGGCTACCCGATCATCGGGCAGGAGACCGACGCCACGGTCACGCCGCAGGACCTCGGCATGTCGTGGGCCGTGTCGAAGAAGAAGCCCGACTTCATCGGCAAGCGCTCGTTCAGCCGTGCGGAAAACCTGCGGACAGACCGCAAGCAGTTGGTGGGGCTTCTGCCGGTGGACCCGAACGTGCTGTTGCCGGAAGGTTCGCAGATCGTCGAGACGGACCGTCTGCCGGAACCGCCTGTGCGGATGCTCGGCCACGTGACGTCCAGCTACCCCAGCGCGGCGCTGGGCCGCACGTTCGCCCTCGCCCTGGTGCGGTCGGGCCACGAACGCGTCGGCGAGACCCTCTACGTGCCGGTCGAGGACGCGCTCGTGCCGGTCACCGTCACCGAATCCGTGCTGTACGACAAGGAAGGAGCCCGTCGTGACGGTTAGCCCCCTCTTCGCCTGGACCGACCGGCTGGCGGCGCTCCCGGTGAACGCCTCGGAGCGGCCGTTCCTCTCGCAGCTCACCGTGCGCGCGTCGGACCCGGCGGCGATCGCGGCGATGGGTGCGGTACTCGGCGTGGGGTTCCCCGCGGTTCCGTGCACTTTCACCGCCGGCTCCGGTGAGTTCGGGGACGTCGAGGTGTTGTGGCTGGGGCCGGACGAGTTCCTCGTCGTGGCGGCTCCCGATCTGCAGATCCCGATCGAGGAGGCGTTGCGTGGCGCGCTCGGCTCTGCACGTGGGTCCGTTGTGGACACTTCGGCTCAGCGGACGACCGTGGTCCTGGAAGGGCCGCACGTCCGGGACGTTCTCGCTCACGGATGTTCCGTGGACCTGCACCCGTCTGCGGCTCCCGCCGGCACTTGCGTGCAGACGCTGCTCGCCAGGACGGGAGTCATCCTGCTGGTGACGGGAGCGGACAGCGTCACGCTGCTGGTGCGGTCGTCGGTCGCCGAGTACCTCGCGGCCTGGCTGAGCGACGCGTGCGTGGAGTACCAGACGTGAGTCTCAGCGTGTTCGACCTGTTCAAGGTCGGAATCGGGCCGTCCAGCTCGCACACGGTCGGCCCGATGCGCGCGGCTTTGTCCTCTGTGGACCAGCCGGGCTCGCGGCACCGGTCGCAGCACTGGAGCTCAACGTCGCCATCCGCACGGTCGAGGTCACAGGGAAGGCGCGGCGCTGACGGGTCTCTGCCGCGGGCCGAAGCGCCGGTTTTCGTTGGCTGACAAGGACTTCAGTCCTTGACCCGCCGGTGGTGCACAGTTAGTGTGAGCTTAATATATCAGACGGCTACCAGGACGAGGAGACCGTCGTGGCGCGACACTTCACCCTGACCCTGAACTGTCCCGAGCGGACGGGCATCGTCCACGCGGTGACCTCGTTCCTGGTCGGCCACGGCTGCGACATCGTGGAGCACCAGCAGTTCGACGACGACGTGCGCAACAGGTTGTTCCTGCGCACCGCCTTCAAGTGCGGCTCCGCCGACGTCGACGACCTCGCCCGCGCGTTCGCCGCGGTGGCGAGCGAGTTCGAGATGGACTTCGACCTGTGGGACGAGCGCCAGCCGCGCGTGCTCGTCATGGTGTCGAAGGCCGGGCACTGCCTGAACGACCTGCTTTTCCGGTGGCGTGCCGGAAGTCTGGGCGGAGAGATCGCCGCGGTCGTGTCGAACCACGAGGACCTGCGGCCGATGGCGGAGGCGGCCGGGCTCGACTTCGTGCACGTGCCCAACACCGCGGACACCAAGCACATCGCCGAGCAGCGCCTGCTGGAGCTCGTCGAGGAGTACCAGATCGATCTGGTGGTGCTGGCGAGGTACATGCAGGTGCTGTCCAACGACCTGTGCGCCAAGCTCGCCGGCCGGGTGATCAACATCCACCACTCGTTCCTGCCGGGCTTCAAGGGCGCCAAGCCGTATCACCAGGCCTACGACCGTGGTGTGAAGTACGTGGGCGCCACGGCGCACTACGTCACGCCCGACCTCGACGAGGGGCCGATCATCGAGCAGGAGGTGCTGCGGGTCGACCACTCCTTCGACCCGCGGGCGCTCACCGCGGCCGGCCGCGACGCCGAGGCGCTCGCGCTGTCGCGTGCCGTGCGCTGGCACTGCGAGCACCGGGTGCTCCTCAACGGCAACAGCACCGTCGTCTTTCGATGACCACTCAAGGCGGAGAATCGCTGCGCGATCAGACCATCGTGGACTTTTCCGTCGGCCTAGCCGCACGAATCCCCGCACCCGGCGTGGCGCCCGCACTGCACGCCGCTCCCGTGCCCGGCGTCGGCCCGGTCACCACGGCGCTGCTGCTCGCCCGCACGATGGAGGCGGCAGGGTCCAGCGTGCTGTGTCCACAATAGACACAACAAGGGATTCTGTTGTGGCACAACGCTAATCTGCGAAAGTCGGGCTAGTGTTGAGCTATGTCATCCCTCACGAGTGAGACCAGGGTGAACCTGAAGTCGGTCACCCCGGACGTGTCCGCCGCGATGCGAGCGCTGCACGTCGCCGCCGCGGACTCGGCGGCCAAGGCCGGCTTGCCCGGTTCGTTGCTGGAGTTGCTGCGCCTGCGCGTCTCGCAGATCAACGGGTGCGAGTTCTGCATCGACCTGCACGCCCGCGACGCGAGGGCCGGTGGCGAGTCGCAGCAGCGCCTCGACGCGCTGGGCGCCTGGCAGGACTCCAGCCTCTTCGACGCGCGGGAGAAGGCCGCCTTCGCGCTGGCGGAGACGATCACCCTCGTGCACGACGACCGGGTGCCGGACGAGGTGTACCGGGCGGCCGCCGCGGAGTTCGGCGAGGCGGCGACGGCCGCGCTCATCTGGGTCTGCACGGTCATCAACGCCTACAACCGCATCGCGATCAGCACCCGCATGGTTCCTCAGCCTGCCCGCTGAGCCGGCGGGTCGAGCGGCGTGCGCAGCCGCTCGACCCGCTCCCGCCACGACGTGAAGTGCCTGCCGCTGCCGGGAGTGGTGCCGCAACCGATGAACGCGGTCACGAGTCGGATGCCGTGCAGTGCGTTGAGCAGCCACACCTCGCGGCCCGCCAGTTCGTCGACGCGACGGGCACGGTGTGCTGTGGGGATTTCCCGTTCGACGGCCAGGTCCAGCACGAGCGCGGCGGTCGTTCCCGGTAGCGCCGGAATGTCCGAGGGCGGTGCGCACAGCACGTCGTCCTCCCACCACAACACCGACGATGTCGCCGCTTCGATCACAACGCCGTCGGCCGTCCGCAACAGCGCCTCCTGCGCTCCGTGTGCCTCCGCTTCGGCACGCAGCCTGGTGAGTGACTGGAGGTCAGGTCCCTTGCAGTGCGGGCGAAGCCGGCGATCGGGCGCGTCCGGCACCCACACGCGCACGTGCTCGCCACGCGCCGGTGCCGGGCGAATCCGCAGCCGCAACGAGGGCGGATCGCCGACGAGTTCGACGCGCGGGAACCACGCGCCCGTGCGCGGCAGCGCGGAGATCGTGTCCCGCCAGAACCGGTCCAGTTCCAGCTGCGTGACGACACCGAGTTCCAGGCAGGACCGGCTGAACCTGCTGACGTGCCGGTCCAGCGACCGCACCGAACCGTCCAACACCAGCCACGAGTCGGCCACGAGCAGGGGAGCGTCTTCCATCTCAGTGCCTCACTTCGCTCAGCCTGGTGCCGTAGGGGGCGTGTTCCAGCCACTCTCCGAACCGGGGCACCACGGACGCCAGCCGTGCCGCCGCCCCGCGCCGCAGCCTGGCCGCCGCGGTGGGCGGTCGCAGGTGCCGCAGGGCCGCGCCCGCGGCGGCGCTGTTGGCCTCCGCCGCCGCATGCCGCGTCGTCGCGAACGCGGCAACGGCTTCCGCGTTCGCCGCGGGGGAATGCCGTCCGGTCGTGATGGCGTCCGCCGCCGCCTGCGCGTCGACGAAGCCGCTGTTCATGCCACGAGCGCCGAACGGCGGGAACAGGTGGGCGGCCTCGCCCACGAGCAGGATCCGGTGGTGCGGGTCGGTGAAGTCGTCGGCGATCAGCTGCAGGAACCGGTAGACGGAGATCGCGGTGATGCGCTCCGTCGGCGTCGGCCCGATCAACGCGGGCAGCCACCGCCGGACCTCCTGCCGTGAGGCGATGACGTCCGCCGAGTCGCCAGCCCTGCTCTGCACGTCGACCTGGAACCCGTTCGCGTAGGGCACGATGAGCACACCACGGCCTTCCGCGGCGGGATGCTCGTAGTGCATCACCCTCGCCAGGTCCGGTGTGCTGTCGGCGACGTCGACGACCACGTGGAAGCCTTCCGCGGCCGTGCCGTTCAACGAGGTTCCCGTGCACCTGCGGACGGTCGACCTCGCGCCGTCGGCTCCCACGACGTGGCTTCCGGACCAGGTCACGCCGTCCGCGGTGGCGACGGTGACGCCACCGGGATGCGTGACGACCTCGGTGACGGGGTGGTTCCACCGCACGTCCACGCCCGCGCGTTCACACGCGTCGAGCAGGACATGTTCGGTCTCGCTCTGCCGCAGGCTGGTGAACGGGGGCAGGCCGCTCGCGGGATCGTGCGGCGGGAACTCCTTCTCGTACACCTGTTTTCCGCGGTAGAGGGTGCGGCGGACGTTCCAGAGCACGCCGCGAGCCGCGAGCTCCGATCCCGCCCCTTGGCTGATGGATTCCAGCAGTGCCAACGACTTCCCGTGCACGTAGAGGGCGCGGCTGCCGGTGCGGTGCCGGTCGACGGGGTCGGCTTCGAGCAGGACGACGGGAACGTCGTGAGCGCGCAGTGCCAGCGCCGCGCAGAGACCGACCGGACCCGCGCCCACGACGATCACCGGGTCAGGCATGGGCCACCGCGCCGTCCCCGGCGGCGATCAACCGGGCGAGCGTCACGCGCTTGATCTTCCACGTCGACGTCCTGGGCAGGTCGTCGAACGCCCACTGCAGCGGTGCCGCCAGGGCGGGGAGATCGGCCGTCGCACGCTCCCAGCGCGTTGGTGCCAGCGGTGCGCCGGTGCGGGTGCACACCACGGGCACCGCGACGCCGTCCGCGCCGGGAACCACGACCACCTCGCGTAGTTCGTCCAGTCGGGACATCAGCACGTCCTCGATCCGCAGGTTGCTGTCCACGTCGTCGATCCGGTCGATCTCGCGGTCGATCAGGTGCAGGCCGCCCCACCAGCTGCGGGAGCCCATGTCGCCCATGCGCCACCAGCGCCCGTTGAGCTGAGCGTCGAACCTGTCCTGGGCGCCCTGGTAGGTGAGGATGCGGCCGCGGGTGTGCGCCTCGATGTGCCCGACCGTCCCGCTCGGCACCGGCACACCGGCGTCGTCGGTGATCCTTACCCTGGTGAAACCGGGAAGGCCGATGCCCACCAGCCGTCCGTTGCCGCGCGCAGCACCTCGTGCGGTGAACACGCGTGCGGCCACCGGGCCGGTCTCGCTCTGGCCGTAGAGCTGCATGAGGTACTTGCCGCGCCGGCGTGACGCGCCGAGCAACCGCTGCACGGTGCGCGGGTGGATGGCGTCGAAGGTGCTGCCGAAGCAGCGGACGTTGCGCAGCGGTGCGCCGGGGGCGTCCGCGAGGTCCTCCCACAGCACGAACGTGTTGGGGTGCGTCTCGACGACACCCGGCTGCCACCGCGCCAGCAGCGGGCCGACCGAGGCCGGTTCGTGGTCCACCAGCAGGAGCAGTCGGCTGCCACCGGAGAGGAATGTGCCGAGCGCGTGGTAGAAGCGCGAGTGGACGAACGACATGCAGAACGCCGCCGTCTCCCCGCGCAGGGGCACCGCCATGATCTTCTGCGGCACCAGCCTGTTCCACAGCGCCCGAGCGCAGTGCACGGCGAGCTTGGGCACGTCGGTGGTGCCGGAGCTGTGCGTGATCATCGCGGGCTCCTCGGGGTGCAGCCGGACCGGTTTCGCTCGTCCGGCCACCTCCAGGCCGTCGAGCGTGACGGCGCCGGGAAAGACCCCGGTGACGAGCACGCGCTTGCTGGTCAGCCCCGCGATGTCCGTGTGCGCCAGCCTTTCCAGCGTCACGTCGTCCGTGACCAGCAACGGCCGGTCGAGCCTGCTCAGCAGGATGCCGGCGGCGGTGGCGTCCAGGCCGGGGGACAGCAGGACGGGCACCGCGCCGATGAGGGACACGGCGCACGCGAGCAGAGCGATGTCCGCGTTGTCGCGCTTGTGGATCGCGACGTGGCTCGCGGGCCTGACCCCGGCGGTCCACAGCTGGTCGGCCAGCCGGTCCACCAGGTCGGCGAGTGAGCGGTAGGTGTGGTTCAGTCCGGCGTCGGGTGCCACGTCCAGCGGACGGTCCAGGACGACCGGCACGGCTCCGTGCCGCGTCGCCGCCTCCCGGAACATCTGTCCGATGTAGAATCCGTTGCCGGAGAAGAGCTTTTGCCGCACGGGAAACTCCTTACCAGGATCCGGTGCGCACGACGTGCCGGCGCAACTTGCCGGTGGCGGTCCTCGGCAGCTGCGGCACCAGCCGCACGGTGCGCGGAACCTTGAACGAGGGAAGCCGGGACCGGGTCCAGGTGATCAGTTCGTCCTCGAGCCCCGGTGTGTCCTGCGCGGGAACGACGAACGCACGCAGCCGTGACGCGTCGTGCTGGTCGAGCACCGCGGCCACGGCGGCCTCGCGCACCAGCGGATGCGCCGCCAGCACGCGCTCGATCTCCAGTGGTGACAGGGAGATCCCGCCGACCATCTCCATGTCGTCGGTGCGGCCGAGGTGGCTCAGCGTGCCGTCGTGGTTCTGCCGCACCCGGTCGTGGGTCGTCAGCCAGCCGTCGACCAGCGTGCTCCCGGTGAGCCCGGGTTGGTTGAGGTAGTGGGAGAACAACGTCGGTCCGCGCACCCACAACTCGCCCTCGTCGACCGGGAAGCCCTGCTCGTCGCGCACCTGGACCTCCCAGCCGGGCACAGGACGGCCCAGCGTGCCGGGCGTGTTGTCGCCGATCCCGTTGGCGCAGAAGGCATGCCCGGCCTCGGTGGAGCCGATCTGATCGAGCACCTCGATGCCCAGCTCGTCGCGCAGCAGTGCGCCGAGCGGCTCCGGCATCGGTTCGCCCGCGGACACCGCGGCGCGCAAGGAAGTCAGCTTCGTCGACGCCAGTGCCGCGTAGGAGGAGGGCACCGAGTAGAGGAGATTCACCCGGTGCCGGACGGTCAGCTCGGCGATTTCCTCCGCGCACGGCCGGTGCGGTGTGAGGACCGCGGACGAGCCCGAGTGCAGCGGGAACACCAGCGCGTTGCCGAACCCGTAGGCCCAGAACATCTTCGACACCGAGAGGGCGACGTCGCCGATGCCGATGCGCAGGACGTCACGTCCCACCGACGTGCCGTACAGCGCGAGGTCCTTGTGCGCGTGGACGACGCCTTTCGGCTGGCCGGTGGTGCCGGACGTGTACTGCACGTAGAGCGGGCTCGTCGGGGCGACGTCGGCGGCGGGTCCTGGCGCGGTCGTCCAGGCCTGGTCGAGCAGGTGGTCGACGTCGATCCAGTTCGGGAACCGTTCCTCCAGGGCCGCGTCCGTCACGCAGGCGCTGGCGTCGCAGTCCGCCAGCAGCAGGTGGTGGTCGGCCGCGGTGAGTTCGGGGTTCGCCAGCACGGCCACCGCGCCGAGGCGGGCGATCGCGAGGAACGCCACGACCCACGCCGGGCCGTCCGGGGCGGCCAGCAGCACGTGGTCGTCGGGCCTGATTCCCCTGTCGTGCAGGACTTTGGCGGCTCTGGCTGCCAGGTCGTGGATTTGGCCGTGCCGCCACACCTCGTCGCCGATCAGGTAGGCGGGGCGGGACGACCAGCCGGCGCGGTCGGCATGCCTCGCCAGGGTCAGGGCCGCGTTGCGGGATCGGGCGGTCGGCCGGTGTGCGGCTGGGTGGTGCGGGGCCGGAGTGTGGAGGTTGTTCATCAGCCCGCCTCCACCTCTGCCGTGCGCGTGACGGCACGGCGGCGGCGTGCGTGCCTGCCCCGCCGGTGGGCGCGTGGCTCCGCGGACAGCACGGCGGCCGGTCGGTGTGCGCCGGAGCTCCAGTACGCCCGCATCGGCGCGGCCAGTTTGAGCAGCATCTCCTGGTACTCCGCCTCGGGGTCGGAGGCCAGCACGATCGCGCCGCCCGCGCCGATGCGCACCCGTCCGGCCGCGAAGACCGCGGCGCGGATGACGATGCTCAGATCGGCGGATCCGTTGCAGCTCAAGAAACCCAGTGCGCCGGAGTACACGCCGCGGGCGGTCGGCTCCAGGTCGTCGATGATCTCCATCGTGCGTTCCTTGGGGGCACCGGTCATCGATCCGCCGGGGAAGCACGCCCGCACGCAGTCCAGCGCGTCGAGGCCCGGCTTCAGGTCGCCCCGGACGGTCGAGACGAGCTGGTGCACGGTTCGGTACGTGCGGGTGCCCATCAGCTCAGGCACCTGCACGGTGCCCACCTGGCACACGCGGCTCAGGTCGTTGCGCAGCAGGTCGACGATCATGAGGTTCTCCGCGCGGGTCTTCGGGTCCTCGGCGAGTGCGTCGCGCAGACCCGTGTCCTGCTCGGGGGTTGTGCCGCGGGCGGCCGTGCCTTTGATCGGTTCGGCCTGCACGACGCCGTCGGGGCTGACGCGCAGGAACCGCTCCGGCGACGAACTGGCCACATCGACCTCGCCGAAGCGCAGGTAGGCGGAGTACGGGGCCGGGTTCACCCTGCGCAGCACGCGGTAGTAGTCGGCCGACGTGCACGTCGCGGGCAGTTCCACCGCCGTCGTCAGGCAGATCTCGTAGCTCTCGCCCGCACGCAGTTGTTCCTGGCACGCAACGACGTCGAGGAGGTAGTCGGTTCCGGAGCGCATCAGCCAGCGCTCGGTGATCTCGACGGCGTCGTCCGCCTCCGGCCACGACCGGACGGGCGGGGTCTCGTGCGACGACAGCGAGGAGAGGAAGTCGGCCGTGGCGTCGAGCCAGGCATTGGCTTCCTTGGTGGACGAAGGCGTGTCCTCGGCCAGACACAGCAGATGTGTTGTGTGCTCCTGATGGTCGATGACGATGACACGGTCGGCGAACAACCACGCCGCGTCCGGGGTGGGACTGCGGTGGGCGGCTTTGCCTCCTAGAGTTGCCTTGAGCTCGTAGCCGAAGTAGCCGACCCACCCGCAGGTGAAGTCGAACGGCAGGTCGGGTTGCTCGTGTGCGCGCTCGGCCAGGCCGCGCCGCAGGTAGGTGAAGATGTCGTCGCGCTGCTTGGTCGTGGTCCGGCCGGGGCGTTCCGCGGTGATCACGCCCGTGCCCACGTCGTAGCTGCAGTACTCGGCGAGCGGGCCGGTGTCGTCGCCCAGGTACGAAAACCGCGCGCCGCGCTCGCTTGCTCCGGCGCCGTCCAGCCAGAACGCGCGGTCCGACGCCGAGTGCAGCTCCGCGAACACCTGCTCGGGATCGAGGACTCCGCGGTACACGGCGGTGTGCAGGCGATGGCCGGTGTGCTGAACAGGTTTGGTCTCGATGGGAGGCGACGGTTTCAGACGCACGGTGACGGACGGGCGGGCCACTTCGGACAGTCGGCGGAAGTTGGCCAGCAGCCGCGTTCCCCACTCGGTCAGGATCGACTCGGGGTGGAACTGCACGCCCCAGCGCGGCCGGGACCGATGTCGAAGCCCCATCAGCACACCGTCCTCGGCCCACGCGGTGGCCTCCAGTTCGGGCGGCAGCGGTTCGGGCACGTACAGCGAGTGGTAGCGCACGGCGGTGAACCCCTGAGGGATGCCGTCGAACAGATCACGGCCGTCGTGCGTGACCACAGTCGGGTGGCCGTGGCGGGCCTTGGGCGCCAACGCCACCCGTGCTCCCGCCTGGAACCCCAGCCCCTGATGACCGAGGCACACCCCGAGCACCGGCAGCACGTCCTGGCCGAGGAACCTGGTCGCCCCGGCGAGGTCCCGGCTCCTGCCCGGCCGTCCGGGGCCGGGCGAGATCACCACGTTGTCCACCTCGTCGAACGACAACCTCAGCAGTTCCGGGTCGTCGTTGCTCAGCACGAGCGGGTCTTGCCCGTTCACGCTCGCGACGAGGTGGAACAGGTTGTAGGTGTACGAGTCGTGGTTGTCGATCAGGAGTGTTCGCACTGAATACGCTCCGGGGTCAGCGGCGACGCGCGTGGGTCGCCGAGGCGGCGTGGTCTGGCAGCGATGCGCTGGGTGTCTTCGACGTCGGGACGTCAGCCCAGTCGGCGTCCGGCCTGGCACTGCTCGGCGCCTCGGTGCTCCCGCGCAGCCACGGGCCGAGCACCCTCATCACCTGCGGCATGAGCACCCAGGTCATCAGGCCCGTCACGCACACGCACAGGACCAACGTGCGCACCAACAGCGGCAGGCCCGTCACGCGCGGGATGACGGTGACGTTGACCAGCAAGACCGCGGGGAACACGCCGATCAACGTCACCAGCGCCGTCTTCCATCGCGGTGGAGGGCTCGGCGGTGCCTGTGCGGCGGGTCGTGGTGGCGGCTGCTCGACTCGGGTGGAGAAGCGCCCGACGTACTCGCGCCACGTCGCGTGAGACCGGGAGCGATCCCACTCCTCGGCGCTCTCCGCGCTGTCGAACCAGCAGATGACCAGCCAGGTCGCCGAATCGCCCGATGCTTTCTCCATTCTGCTGTCGAGATAGCCCTGTGATCTGGAAGCCGCGCTGAGCAGTCCTTTTACCGACGTGGTGAAACTCGCCATCCGGCCAGGTGTCACCCGGTGCGTACTGACAACCGCACATGCTTTTTCGTCGGGCATTGGACCAAATGCCTCCCAGCTGGAAAGCGGCATACACGGATTGATACGGGTGCATGGGAGGGCGGGTTCAACCGAAGTTGTGAACGTTAAACCTCACGCCGAGCACACATCGGTGGGCGCAGTATCGGCAGCCCGCGTGCTGGTGCACACGCTCAGTAGCGATCCGGCATCCGTTCGGGTCCTGTTCCGGAAACGCGGTAAATCAATTTCGGACGAATGCAGTCCGGCCGTGATCGAACTGGCGACGAGGGGTTTGGAGAATATGTGCCGAACGTCGCTTATCGGCCCGTGGATGTGCGACCACATGCGGGGCAACACGAGGATCCCCGGCACCTGGTGACCGCGGCTTCCGTACGCTGGGGCCGTGCGCTCTGACTCGCTGCCGGTCTTCCGGAGGTTCGACCCCGACAGCGAGGGTGCTGCCCTCGCCGACTTCCTCGCCGGCGATGTCTGGCCGTTCCACGCGATCTCGCAAGTGGACCGGTCCGACGTGTACCGCCCCGTCGAGGAAGGCCTCTACGACAACACGTACTGGATCGAGGTCGACGGGGAACGGGCCGGGATCGTCCGGCTCTTCGACCTCGACGACGACACGCCCATGTTCGACCTGAGGATCAGCGCCCCGCACCGCGGGAAGGGCCTCGGCCGGGCGGCCGTGCAATGGCTCACCGACCTGTTGTTCGGCGAGTACCCGCACGTCGAGCGCATCGAAGGCACGACCAGACAGGACAACCTGGCGATGCGGCGCGTGTTCCGGCGCTGCGGCTACGTCAAGGAAGCGCACTACCGGAGGGGGTGGCCGGACGCGTCGGGGCACCGGTACGACTCCGTGAGCTACGCGATCATCCGGCACGACTGGCAGACTGGCGAAACCACCGTGCCGGATTTTCACGACGAATAGCCGGAGCCGGGCTCCTAATCGATCTTGGCGCTCTGCACCTTGGCCTCCGCGATGATCCGCTCGGCCTCGTCCAGCGCCACGTTGCGCAGTTCCGCGAGGGCTCGCATCGCTTCCGCGCGGCGAGCCGACATGGCGAGCCGGAAGTCCTCGCGGATCTCCTCGCGCTTGGCCGCCGCCTCCTCGTCGAGCCTGCGGGCGCGTTGCTCCGCCTCGCCGACGATCATCAACGCCTTCAGCTGCGCGTCCCTGATGACCTCTCGGCGCTCTTCCTCGGCCAGGGCGACCATGCGGGCGAGCCGTTCCGGCAAGCCCTTCGGGTCGATCGGGGTCAGGCAGATGCGGTGCAGGCCGTCCTGCAGGGCGGCGTTCTCCTCCTGGACCGACATCAACCTGGCGGCCAGGGTGTCGGCACGGGCTTCTGACGCGTCCCGGTCCGCAGTCACCAGGCGAAGCTCGGCCTCCAGTTCGGCGACGTAGTCGTCCACCTCGTCGCGGTCGTAGCCGCGCCACCTCAGCCCGAACCACGTGCGCAGCGGTACGAGCTCAGTCCTGCTCTCCACACTCACTTGCCGTCTCCTCTGCCTCCCGCGAGTCAGTCTTGACAGGGTGTACGTACCAGGTGCGGCATCGGTTCTAATGGGTTCACCAGGCACAATGTGTGCGTGAACAACAAACTGTGCCCCTGTGGTACCGGTCAGTCCTATGTGGACTGTTGCGGTGCGCTGCACTCGGGAGCCCGCACCGCGGCCACCGCCGAGCAGCTGATGCGTTCGCGCTACAGCGCTTTCGCGGTGTCCGACGAGGACTACCTGCTGAGGACGTGGGCCGCGAAACACCGTCCCGCGAGCGCGGGGATCGACGCGACCGACCGCTGGTTGAAGCTCGAGATACTGGCGACCGAGAACGGCGGGCTGCTCCAGAACGAGGGTGTGGTCGAATTCCGCGCGCACTACGTCGGGGGCGTCGTGCACGAACGGAGCCGGTTCATCAGAGAGAACGGCCAGTGGGTCTACGCGGAGGCGCTGTGAAGGTCGAAAGCCGGTTCAACGGCCCGCCCGGGATGGGCAACGGCGGCTACTCGGCCGGTCTGCTCGCGGCGCACGTCGGCTCGCCGGTCGTGAGTGTCCGGTTGCGCAAGCCGGTGCCGCTCGACCGCGAGATGGAGGTCCGCGGCGGTGAGCTCTACGACGGCGACACGCTGATCGCGTCCGCCGAGCCGGCCGAGCTCGACCTCGACGTGCCCGCCGCTCCGACGCTGGAGGAGGCGCGGGCGGCCGCCGCGAAGGTGCCGTGGCGCGACAAGCACCCGTTCCCGACGTGCTTCGGGTGCGGTCCCGGCCGGGAGGACGGCATCGCCGCGCTGCTCGGCCCATTGGACGGCCGGAAGGAGTGGGCGGGCGTCTGGCGGCCGGCGGACGTGCTGCCGAACGACGGGACGAACGTCCTGCCGGAGATCGTCTGGGCGGCGTTGGACTGCCCTTCGGCACAGCCCGTAGCGCCCGACGGTGGTCCGGCGTTCGTGCTCGGCACTTTTGTCGCCCGAGTGGAGCAGCCGGTGGAACTGGGCGTGGACCACTTGCTCCTCGCGTGGGAACTTGGCCGGGAAGGTCGCAAGGCCTACTCGGCATCAGCGATCATCGGCCCTCACGGTGTGTGCGGACGAGCGCAGGCCGTGTGGGTATCAATCGGATGAGATCAAATAACCCGACTGGGTGACACGAGTGCGCCGCGTCTTGGTAGCGTGCACGACCGTTGCCCGATTAAGCCGAAAGGGCGAGTGAACGGGATGGCACGGAGGTGATCAGGCGCTTGATGGGCCGACGTGCCGCCGCCCATGGCGACCAGCAAACACAGACCCCCAGTTCGAGCCAGGGCACGAACACGGATCTGTACCCCGTCGAGCAGCCACCGGCAGCAGCGCCGCCGCCGGAGCCATTGCCGCAGAGGACGCCGTTCGCGGCGAACTTCGTCGGCGCGACGCTCGTTGTGTCCGCTCCGGACGGGCCTGGTCAGGCCGCGTCCGGCCTCGCCAGGACCCTTCCGGTCGACCGAGGCCGGACCGTGGTCGTGGTCGACTTCCCCGGAGGGGACCAGAGCACTTTCTGGCCCCATGTCGTGACCGCGCTGAGCGGCCGCGGCCCGATCCGGCTCGCGGTATCGCACGCGGGCACCATGCGTCCCACCGCGCCCGCGCAGTGGCTCGCCGAGCAGCTCCAGGCCGAGGTCGTCGCGCCGGACGGCGTGCTGACCACCGTGCCCGGTGCCGCGTTCGTCGTGGGCACCCAGGGCTACGGCAGCTGGGTGCGGTTCCAGCCGAACGCGTCGCCGATGCCGTTCGGCCGCCGCTTCCCGGTGCCGCAGTGGGAGGCGATGGACCCGAACTCGCCGTGGCCGACCGGCGAGATCGGCATCTCCGAGCCCATTCCGGCCGGGTTGTGGCTGCGCGCTCAGCAGCCGCCGTTCGACCCAGGAGCTCAGGACGCGCGGCCGATCGTGGCGCTGCCGTGCCGCGAGAACGTGCTGACCGTCGTCGTCGGTGGCCCCGGCCAGTCGGCGATCCCGACCGAAGAGGTCTGCCGGCTGCTCACGGCGTTGCCGCAGGCGGCCAGATCGCGCGTGCGGCTCGTTCCGTACGGCATCGACACCGCTCTCGGCCGGTTGGTCGCCGACGAGCTCAACGAGCCGATCGCGATGTTCACCGGCCTGCCGGTCGGCAATCTGCGCTCTGGTGGTCCCGCGGTGGTCGCCGTCGACCCGCGCGGCCAGCAGACGTGGCGGCCGTTCGTGACCGAGGTGCTGTGCACGCCGCACGAGCCCGTGCCCTCGGTGTCCGGCTATCGCGCGCCCGTGCAGGGACTCTCCGAGGTCGAGCCCGGTGTGTTCTCTCTCGGCGATGGTGTTGTGCTCGAGGTCGTGCCCTCGGGTCTGTGGGTGCGTGAGCACGATGAGCCGTACAACGCGTCCGAGGTCCGCTCTCAGCCCGTCGACCCCGAGTGGGCACGTCTGACCGTGGGCACGCCTGGCCGCACCACGCCCGGTGCGGTCGCGGTGCACGGCGCTGCCCTCGTGGAACGCCTCGAGCCCGAAGTGCGCAAGCTGCTGCGTGTGGTGTTCTGCGACGCCACGGTGTCGCCGCCCACCCCGCCGCCGCCTCCCGCTCCTCAGCACGCCGCACCAGCGCACGCCGCGCCTGCTCCGTCGTTCGGCACCCAGACGCCGGTCGCAGCCGCTTTGGGCGCGGCAGCACAGGCGTTGTCGGCGCGCGAGTCGTCCGGCAACGGCACCGGCTTCTTCACCGCCGTCACGCCGGTCGAGCCCGAACCCGCCTACGCCGTCATCCCGCCGTCGGAGACCGCGACCGTCACGGTGTCCGCGAGTGTCGTGGCAGAGGCCGAAGAGGCAGCGTTCCCGTCGTCGGACCCGGACGCGGCCGCCGTGCGGTTCCGCGTGGACGGTCCGTTGCCGACGCAGCCGCTGGCCTCGTGGGAGGTTCCCGCTCAGAGCGACGGTGAGCGCGAGACCATCCTCCCGGACCACACCAGCACGGACCTGGAGCGCGACGCCGTCCGCAGGGCACTGGGCGAGCGCTACGGCGTGCACGCGGCGACCGTCTGCCGTCTGCTCGCCCAGCGTCCCGACGCCGAGGAGGACCCGGCCGCGTTCGAGGCCATGGTCACCGACCTGACCGCGTTGCTGGCGTGCGTGTCGCAGGACGAGGAAATGGTCGTCGACACGCTGCGCATGGGCCGCCTCGGCCGCCTGCGCCCGTACGTCGCGTGCATCGTGTCGGGCCTGAACCGCCTGCCGGTGCACAGCGGCGTGGCCACGGTGTGGGGTGCCAGCGGCCCTACGGGTCCGCGTCGCTACCGCTCCGGCGACGTGCTGGTGGAGCACGGCCTGCTCGACGCCGTCGCCAACCCGAGCCAGCGCGTCGAGGGCGCCACCGAATACCTGCTGTGGTCGGTCACCGGCCGCCGGGTCGAGGTGGCCGACCGCGTCGCCGTGGCCACCGAGGAACGCGTGGTCTTCCCGCCCGGCACGGCGTTCCGCGTGCTGGCGGTCGCCGAGGCCGAGGGTGATCACCCGCAGCAGGTGCTGCTGCAGGAGATGGCCGGCGCCGCGGCGGACCAGGAGATCGCCTCGCTGCGGCCGAGCGTTCTCTCACAGCTCGAACGGGCGGCGGCGAACCTGCGGGTACTGCCGGTCCACCAGGTGTCGGTGGAGGCTTGAGCCCGTATCTCGGCATCCGGTACGCCGAACCCGCGACCGCCCAGTCGCGTTTCGAGTTGCCGGTGGACTCCGATGGCGAGCCCACCGGCGACTTCGGGGACTCGCACACGCTGAACGTGTGGTCCACAGTGGAATCCGGTGCTCCGGTTCTGCTGTGGATCCACGGCGGTGCGAACACCGTTGGCTCGTCGTCACAACCGGAGTACGCGGGTGACGTCCTCGCGAGCCACGGCATCGTGTTCGTCAGCTGCAACTACCGGCTCGCCGTCGACGGTTACGGTGCACTGGAAGGGTTTCCGCACAACCGCGGCCTGCTCGACGTCGTGTCCGCGCTGCGGTGGATCCGGCGCAACATCGCCCGGTACGGCGGAGATCCGGGCAACGTCACGGTCGCCGGGCAGTCGTCGGGAGCGCAGACGGTGGCGAGCCTGATGGTGATGCCCGCGGCGAAAGGCCTGTTCCACAAGGCGATCGCGCACAGCCTGGCCGGGTGTTTCTTCACACCGGAGGAAGCCGTCGAGGTGCAGCGCGCCGCGGAGCCGGACGTCGTGCTGTACCAGCCGATCGTCGACGGCGACTCGCTGCCGCGAACGCCACTGGAAGGCCCGTACGACGTCGACCTGATGGTGTGCCACGCGGCGGACGAGGACCCCGAGCTGTTCCAGAAGCCCACGATGCTGCTGGCGGACGAGCACGGGCGGGCGTTCCGGTCGATCTACGCGAGGACGCCGGCGCATCACGGCGCGGACGTCCCCGCCATGTTCCGCGGTGACATCGCTTCCGCGTGGGCCCGTTTCGCCCGCGACGGTGATCCGGGCTGGCCGCGGGCCGAGCTGAAGCGCTGGGTCAGCTCTGTGTCGTTCAGCTCTGGGTCGTGAGGCCGAGCGTGCCGTCGAGCCGCGGCACGCACGCGCCGTCCCGCTTGTCCACCGCCAGGAACTCGGTGAGGCACCGGCCGATCTGCTCGTGGCCGAGAGCGTTGGGGTGGAACGACTCCTGCAACGCGTGCGAGGCGCGCTTGTCGTTCTTCAAGCCGTCCCAGTCGACCGTCAGGCGGGTGAACCACTCGGTCTCCGGCTTGGCCGCACACGCCTCGTGGCCCTCACCGGCGCGGGACAGGTCGAGGAACCGGGCGTTGACCTTGCCCGCCGCGGTGCGCAGGCCGTTCGACAGCTCCGGCACCGCCTCCTCGACGACCCACTCGAGGTCGGTGGAGCGCAGCGGGCAGCCGGAGAGGTTCTGCAGCGAGCGCGGCATCTTCGGCGTGACCGGCGCCGCGTACGACTGCACGACGAGCTGGTAGTCGGAGTCGAGGTAGCTCGAGTCGCGCATGGTCTGGCGGATGGCGTTGAGGGTGTTCTCGACCTTGGGGATCATCCGCCGCACGCGCTTGGTCCACTCCGGAGCCACGGACGACGTGCAGTCGTTGCGCCTGCCCCACGCCTCGAAGCACTTGTTGAGGATCTCGGAGAAGCGCGGGTCGTCGTTCGCGCCGATCGCCACGACGACCGCCGTGACCCGGTTCGAGCCCGCGATCCTGCGGAGCTGGGGCAGCTGCTCGTTGCGCAGCTTGTCGGAGTTCGCGCCCGAGCACGCCAGGTTGATCTTCTGGTCGGCCTCGACCTGTGTCTTCGTGATCGACGCCACGGTCGAGCGGTGGCACCAGTTGCCGCCGTCCTCGCCGTTGGTGCCGGGCTCGTAGCTGCCGGCGCCCTCGCCGGACATCGTGCTGTCGCCGAGCGCCACGACCGCGGTCCTGGCCTCACGATCGGGCTCGGAGGGCGGCGGGAACGGGTGGTCGCTCACGATCAGCAGGATCGCGAGCAGTCCGATCGCCGCGAGGGTCAGCACTTTCCGCATCGCCGGGCAGTTTACCGATCCGCTCCACCCCGCCCTGGCTGCGCTTCGGGGTGGCCGGATCCGAGGGGGATATGGCGTTGCCGCCACCACCTCGGATGAGGACAGTGGAGGTGTGGGGAATCTGAGGGAAATAGTTGTGGTCGGTTACGACCGCACGGCGTTGCTGGATCTGGCGGGACCCATCGAGGTGTTCCAAGCAGCGAACCACCGGCAGGAGCGGTACCGGGTCACGCTGGCCACGCTCGGCGGCGGCCCGTTCACCGCGACCGCCGGTGTGCGGATCGAGGCAGGAGCGGACCTGCGCACGCTCGACCGCGACATCGACACGCTGCTGGTCGTCGGCGGCTGGGGGTACGACGAGGCCGCGGCCGACGCGGTGCTCACGACCAACCTGCGGCGGCTCGCGCTGCGGTCGCGGCGGGTCGCGGGCGTCTGCACGGGCGCCGTGGTGCTGGCGGGCGCGGGGTTGCTCAAGGGCAAGAAGGCGACCACGCACTGGGCGTTCACCGGCGAGCTGGAGAACCGCGGAGTCGAGGTCGAACCGGACGCGATCTTCGTGTGCGACGGGCAGGTCGCCACGTCCGCCGGCGTGACGGCGGGCATCGACCTCGCGCTCGCGATGGTCGAGCAGGACCACGGTCCCGCGCTCGCCCGCAGGATCGCGCAGTACCTGGTCGTCTTCCTGCAGCGGTCGGGTGGCCAGTCGCAGTTCAGCGTGCACACCCGCTCGAAGCCGGTGCCGGACGGCTCGCTGCGGGCGTTGCTCGACGACATCCACGCCGATCCGACCCGTGAGTGGACGGTGCCCGTGATGGCCCGCAAGGCGATGATGAGCGTGCGGCACTTCGCCCGCGTCTTCTCGCGCAACGTGGGCATCTCACCCGCTCAGTACGTCGAACGAGCCCGCGTCGAAGCCGCAGCCGACCGGCTGGCTTCGAGCGGCGACTCGTTGGAACTCGTGGCCCGCCAGTCGGGGTTCGGCTCGGCCGAGACCCTGCGGCGGGCCTTCCTGCGCGTGCTCGGCGTGTCGCCGGGCAGCTACCGCGCCCGTTTCCGGACCACTGGGGTCGCCTGATGGAAGCCACTTTCGTGCTCTACCCGAACATGACGGCGCTCGACTTCGTCGGCCCGTTCGAGGTGCTCGGCTCGGTGCCGGTCGTCTCGACGCGCTTCGTGGCTGCTTCCCTGGACCCGGTGAAGTCCGACAACGGGCTGTCCGTGGTGCCGACCGACACGTTCTCGTCGCTGAAGTCGACCGACATCGTCGTGGTGCCGGGGTCCGGGCATTGGAAGGAGCTGCTCGCGGACTCCGGCGGCGTCGTCGAATGGCTGCGGGAGGTGCACCCGACGACGAAGTGGACGACATCGGTCTGCACGGGGTCGACGCTGCTCGCGGAGGCCGGCCTGGTGTCGAAGGCGACGACGCACTGGGCGGCGCGCGAGGACCTGTCCGTGCGCGGCGTCGAGGTCTCTACCGATCGGGTCGTGTTCGACGGCAAGGTCGTCAGCGGGGCCGGTGTGTCGGCGGGCATCGACATGGCGTTGCGGCTCGTCGAGGCCGAGTTCGGCGAGATGGTCGCGCAGGCGGTGCAGCTGGGCATCGAGTACGACCCGCAGCCGCCGCGCGCCTACTCCTCGATCCCCTCGTCGGTGGCGGAGGGCCTCAAGGCCGCGTTCGAGTCACGTCAAAGCTGACTGCTTGTGGATGGCCTCGGCCTTCTCGCGTTCACGGGTGGCCCAGAACATCGCCTCGTGGAAGTGGCCGCGGTCGATCTCGGCGACGCGTTCGTAGACGGCTGCGCTGCGGCGGTAGTACGTGAGCCACGTCGTCGGGCTCGCGTCTGGCCGTGGCATCAGGCGGCTCAGCGCCTCGTGTGCCTGCATGAGGGTTTGTGCCGCGTTGGCCGTCTTCCAGTTCATGCGCCCTGTTGTAGGAGAACCGGCTGGTTTGAGGCCAGCCGGTTTCTCGAAATTTCTCGTGGTCTACCTGGTCGGATGGTCTTCGTCGACTTCAGCCGAAAGGTCGTCGATGGTCCGCTGGATGATCTGGCGCGCTGCCTCGCCGTAGCTCGCGATGCCGGCGAGCGAGTCGAACACTTTGCCGTAGAGCGCGATCTCGTGAGGTTCAGTGAGGTTGAGTTCCGCTGAGTACGTCTCGATGGCTACCGAACCCTCGTCGAAGATCCAGAAGCCGTGCCACGGACCGGTCCGGTACGTCGTGCCGAACCCGATGACACCGAGCCTCACGTTCGGCAGGTCGATCGACGACGCCAAGCGTTTGAGCTGGGCGAGCATGCCGCTCGGCGAGCACCAGCGATACAGCAGGGATGCTTCGGTGAGGACGAAATGGAACTGCTTGTCCTCGTGGTGAAGGATCTCCTGGCGTTCCATGCGCACCTGCACCGCAGCGCCCAAGTCGTCCATCGATCCGGCGGTCAGTTCGCCCTGCCCGAGGCATGCCGGCGCGTACTCGGGGACCTGAAGTAGCCCAGGCACGACATCCGGCTCGAAGGCTCGGAAGGAACGAACACCGGCTTGCCGCTCGAGCACCTTGTGCTGCATGCTCGCCATGCCGCCGCTGAGCAGGTCTTGCCAGCCAGCGAGCCGTTCGTCGGGTGCTCCCATACTGCTACTCCATCTCTTCCTCGGCTTCCGGGGTGAGGTCATCGATGACGCGCATGATGATCCGGCGGGCGGCACGGCCGTAGCTGGCGATGCCGGCGAGCGACTCGAAGATCTTGCCGTAGAGCTCGATCTCCTGTGGCTGCGCGAGGTTGAGCTCGGCGGAGAATGTCTCCGCAGTGACGAGATCCTCGTCCAGCAGCCAGAATCCGTGTTTGGGGAAGGCCACTCCATAGGGCGTCTCGAAGCCGATTACTCCGAGTTTCACCGTCGGCAACGTGGAGAGCGACATCAGGCGGTCCAGTTGGCCGAGCATGACCTCCGGCTCGCACAGGCGGTACCGAAGGGCGGCTTCGGTGATGACGAAGTGGAACCGCCGATAAGGCTGATAGAGCACTGCTTGGCGCTGCATGCGGACTTGTACTGCTTCGTCGATGTCGTGATGCAGGCCGAACAGGGGAGCGCCGTGACTGAGGCAAACCCTGGCGTACTCGGGTGTTTGCAGCAGTCCTGGGATGATCATCGACTCGAACACCCGATAGAACCGAACCTTGGCCTCGGTTTCGAGGATCGTGCGTTGGTGGGCGCGCATGCCAGTACCGAAAAGCCGCTGCCAGTCGGCGTGCTGCACTTCAAGCGTGTGCAGAGAAGCAAGTAGTGCCTCGGTCTCGCCCTCGCTTTCGGTGGCCCTTGTCCACTCGCGAACGTCGTGGTCGGTTGGAGTCTGCCTGCCGTTCTCAAGCTTGGAGATCTTTGAAGGTGGCCATGCCAACGACTCCGCGAGTTGCTTACCGCTCAGACCTGCCTGGCGGCGCAACTCGCGGAGTCGCTTGCCCAGCGCGATACGCGCTTCGTGGACGTTAGTCGCCGACGCCCCTGATGGCGTGTTCCGCGACAAAATCACCCCTTCTCCGGGCGTGATGCCACGCGACGTCACGCCAGTAGTTGTGCAAGACGATCTGCTCGTGCTCGTCTTCGATGACCTCAACACCCACGAGGCGATCGTCGGAGTCATCAAAGTGCATCCGCACAAGCCTGCGCGAGTCGAACAGCCAGTAGTCGTGACTGGGCAGGTCCAGTTCTTGCGCCGTGGTGCGGGCGAGGTACCGGATGTCTTCGCCCGCAGCGATGTTGTGCCGTGATGAGAACAGGCCATAGCGGCTGTAGTCGCTGGGCGGAATGCTCACCACGCGCACCCGTTCGAAACGGCGTCCTGCGGCGGTTGCCGTGCTGACGTTGGGCAGCCACCACCCCTCGCGCATCTTGTCGTCGTGTTCACCGGCGAGGAAGTCAGCCACGCGCTCGCCAGCGGCGTTGTACCGGTCTCGAACCTCCAGGCGAAATGCGGTGTGCTCGAAGGTCTTGAAGAGGTCGTCGAACTCCGGGCTGGGATAGCTGTAGTGGGTGCTCAGTGCGCCTCTCCCTGCTCGTTGCGCTGGTAGAAGCGCAGCACGTCTTCCGGTATCTCGATGATTGCCTCGCCGTCCGGGATTGGGCCGACGTCGGCAAGTACCTGAGGATCGGTGACGATCCACCCCTGCGCGATGTACGTCTGCCTGTCCGTGCGGTCTGTCGCGAAAAGTGTCGGCGAGGCACCCCCATCCGACTCGGGGTCCTTGCCGAGGAAGGTAGCGCGCATGATGCCTCCATTTCTCGAACTTGCTAGAAACGGTGGCAGGTTTGGCAACGAACGGTCAATGACCCGGTCAGGTGAGGCCCGACTGCACGGCGAACACGACGAGTTGTGCCCGATCCCGCGCCCCCAACTTGACCATCGCGCGAGAAACGTGCGTCCGCACCGTCGCGGGCGAGATCACCAGCCGCTCAGCGATCTCGTCGTTGGACGCGCCGGACGCGACGTGCCGCATGATCTCCCGTTCGCGCTCGGTCAGCTTGTCGAGGTGCGGCACGGGCCGGGCCGATGCCCCGGAGGCGAACCGGTCGATCACCCGGCGCGTGACGGACGGGGAGAGCAGCGAGCCTCCGTCGGCGACGACGTGGACGGCGCGCAGCAGGTCGGTCGGGTCGGAGTCCTTCACCAGGAAGCCGGACGCGCCGGTCCGCAGGGCCTCGAAGACGTACTCGTCGAGGTCGAACGTCGTGAGCATGACGATCTTCACATCGGCGCAGGCGGGGTCGGCGGAGACGCGGCGCAGCACTTCGAGGCCGTCGAGCAGCGGCATGCGGATGTCGAGGAACACCACGTCCGGCTTCACGGACTGGATCAGCGACAGGGCTTCGCGTCCGTCGGCGGCCTCGCCCGCGAACCGCACGCCGTCCTCGGTCTCGATCAACGTCCGCAGTCCCATCCGGACCAGCGGCTGGTCGTCGGCCACCACCACGCGAATCATGGGGGCAACGGTATCCGGGCGGTCACCTTGAAGCCGTGCGATCCGTCGACTTCGAGCGTGCCGCCCAGCGCCTCGGCCCGTGAGCGCATGCCGGTGATGCCGTGGCCCTCCAGGAACGCGCCCGGTGTGCCGGTGTCGGCGACCTCGACCACCAGCGAACCGCGCACAGTGTAGACGCGGACCGACGCCGTGACGCCGGGGGAGGAGTGGCGCAGCACGTTGGTCAGCGACTCCTGCACGATCCGGTAGACGGCCAGCTGGTGGTTGTCCGGCAGCTCGACCTCGTCGAGCTCGACCGACACCTCGAGCCCTGCCTCGCGCATCCGCGTCGCGAGCGCCGGGATGTCGGCGAGTGAGATCGAGGGCCGCAACGGCGCCGAACCGCGCAGAGTGTCCAATTCGGACCGAAGGCCATCCAGGGCCTCCTTGCTGGTGTCGCGGATCGCCTCCAGGGAGGCACGCGCTTTGGCGGGATCCTTGTCCAGCACATACAACGCGACGCCCGCCTGCATCGCGATCACGGACAGCCCGTGGCCGACGACGTCGTGCACCTCCTGGGCGAGCCGCAGCCGTTCGGAGACGACGGCGTGCTCGCGAGCGTCCACAACGGACCGTCGGCGCAGCTTCATCAGCACGCCGGCCGCGGCGGGCAGCAGGGTCCAGCTCGCCGACCAGGTGACCCACGACGTCAGCGAGTCGTGCCACCACGGGAGGATCACCAGCGCGTACAGCAGGGCGCAGCCGGCGGTCAGCTCGATGGTCGAGTAGGCGGCCATCGC
Organism: Lentzea nigeriaca; assembly: GCF_016907955.1. Lineage (GTDB taxonomy): Bacteria > Actinomycetota > Actinomycetes > Mycobacteriales > Pseudonocardiaceae > Lentzea > Lentzea nigeriaca. Next base: position 146,470 of record NZ_JAFBCX010000014.1, read on the forward strand.
GTACATGGCCGCGACGCCGCTCATCAGGATCGGCCCGAACGGGTAGCCCATGGCCAGGTACACCGCGACGGCGGTGATGGTGATCCCGAACGTCCACAGCGGACGGACCGAGCGGAACAGCAGGCCCGACGCCGCCACCGCGATGAGCAGGTAGGCGAGGACGTCCAGGTTTTCCGCGCCCTGGAAACGTGCGGCGAACCGCGTGCCGACCAGGCCGAAGAACAGCAGCGCCACCGTCAGCGCCACGTCCTGCCACTTAATCCGCATGCCGCTGACGATACGACCGGGGACGTACGCAGATGTGCGTATCTTCATGACGCTCCGCAGCGGACGACCGGGCCGGTCGGCGGGAACACGATTGGACCCATGATCGTGACGACGGAGAAGCTGACGAAGCGCTACGGCGACCGCGCCGTGGTGGACGAGGTCAGTCTGTCCGTGCGGCGGGGCGAGGTCTACGGGTTCCTCGGTCCCAACGGCGCGGGCAAGACGACCACGATCCGCATGCTGCTGGGGCTCGTGAAGCCCACGAGCGGCTCGGCCAGGGTGCTCGGCAAGGCACCGGGCACCCCCGAGGCGTTGCTGAAGGTCGGTTCCCTGATCGAGGGACCCGGTTTCTACCCGTACCTGTCCGGCCGGGACAACCTGCGCGTGCACGCGGCCCGCCGCGGGGTGGACAAGACGCACGTCGAGGCCGCCTTGGAGCAGGTCGACCTCGCGGGCGCCGCGAACGAGAAGTTCCGCCGGTACTCGCTCGGCATGAAGCAACGGCTCGGCGTCGCCGCGGCCCTGCTCGGCCAGCCGGAGCTGCTGATCCTGGACGAGCCGACCAACGGCCTCGACCCGGCGGGCATGGCCGACATGCGCGACCTGGTGCGGGCGCTCGCGGCCCAGGGGCAGACGGTGCTGCTGTCGAGCCACCTGCTCGGCGAGGTCGAGGAGATCTGCGACCGGGTCGGCGTGATCTCGCAGGGCCGGCTGGTCGCCGAGAGCACCGTCGAGCAGCTGCGGGGCGACACCGTGCTGTTGATTCGCGCCGACCCGATCGAGAAGGCGCACGTGCTGATCGAGGGCAGTTCGTTGCACGGCGACGTGCTGCACGTGCGTGAGACGGACGCGGGGTCCTTGGTACGCACGCTGGTCCACGCCGACGTGGACGTGCAGGAGGTCCGGCCGCTGCGCCGGACGTTGGAAGAGGTCTTCCTCGAGATGACGGGAGTGGCGTGATGGGCAGCGTCAAGGCGGAGCTGCTTCGCCTGTGGAAGTGGCCGGCGACGTGGGTGCTGATCGGCGTCTGGCTGGTGATGACGCTGACGTTCGGCTACGTGTTCAACTACCTGGCGTTGAACGGCGGCACCAACGCCCGTGGCGCGTCGCAGCAGCAACTGATCAGCGCGATGCAGCCGGAGAACGTCGGCGCGGCCGTCGTGCGCGGCCTGCCGATGTTCGGTGGCGCGATCATCCTCGTGCTGGCCGCGCTGGCGGTCGGCAGCGGTTACGGCTGGGGCACCTGGAAGACCACGCTCACCGCGGGCCCGCGCCGGGTCTCCGCGATGGCGGGAACGTTGGGAGCGCTCGCGGTCATCGTGGTGCTGCTGGTCGCGCTGACGTTCGTCGTGAACCTCGGCGCGGCGATCACGGTGGCGTCGCTGGAGGGCTGGGACTGGAACCTGCCGGGCATCGGCGTGCTGAAGCCACTGGCCGCGTCACTGCTGATCGCCGCCATGTGGACGGGGTTCGGCGTGTTCCTCGGCGTGATCACCAAGGGCCCCGCGCTGTCCGTCGGCCTCGGGCTGATGTGGGCGATCGTCACCGAGAACCTGTTGCGCGGCGTCGGTTCGCTGCTCGGGCCGGTGGAGGATCTCACCAAGATCCTGCCCGGCGGCTCGGCGGGCAACCTGGCCGGTGCGGTCGGTGGATCCGGTGCGCCCGGCGTCCTGAACGACCTCAGCGGAACCACCGCCGCCCTGTTCCTCGTTGGTTACATCGTGGTGTTCGTGGGGGCGGCGACGGCGTTGAAGGTGCGTCGCGACCTCGTATAGGGCCACGGCGGCCCAGGTGACGGCGAGCACGACCGTGACTCCGGTGGGGTAGTCGCGGTCGTGCAGCCCTGGGTTGACCGGGCCGCTGTGGTCGCGCCACAGCAACGGAACGGCGAGCAGCACGACGATGCCGGAGACCGTCAGGCCGATGCCGATCGAGGCTCGTCTGACGATGAGGCCGGACGCTCCGACGAGCGGGGCGATCAGGAAGTCGTGCAGGACGACACCGCCACCGAGCCACACCAGCAACTCGACGGTGATCTGCGGGAGCAGCAGCCAGGCTCCCCAAGCAGCAAGTCCAACGCCTACGGCTCCCAGGATGACTCTCACCGGACCTCCAGGGACGTGACCCACTTGGTCTGCAGCACACCCGGCCGGTTCGGCGCGATCAGCCGGCACGGATACCCGTGGTCCGGGGTGAGCTCCTCGCCGTCCAGCCGCAGCGCCAGCACCGTCAGCGGATCCCGCGCGAAGGCCTCTGGCAGCGTGGTCGCCCGGTACAGCCCGTCCTTCTCCAGCGACTCGACCCGCACGTCGCCGCCGCTCACCAACTCGGAGATCCGCACGCCGGTCCAGGTGGCGTTCTGGCTCCACCCCTCGACGCACGCGATGGGCAGCTCGACGGTCGTCTGCGGCATGGCTTTGAGCTCTGCCAACGAATAGCTCTTGTCTCCGACCGTCAGCCGCCAGTCCGGCGGCACCACGACGTTCGCGGCTTTCGCCGTCCTGTTCACCGGAAGGTCGCCGTCCGATCGCCATGCCAGCACCGAGATCTTGCGCAGCCACGGCACCGTGACCCCTGCTGTGGCGACGATCGCGACACCGGTCGTCAACGCGGTCGTGCGCAGGAATGCCCGCCGCGACAGGATGGTCTTCTCGGTCGACGCGGGTTCGAGCGAGCGCCGGATGAGCGGGATCTTCACGGCGATGTGCAGCAGCAGGGCGCCGATCGCGATCCACGCCACGGCGTAGTGCGCGGTGGGGAAGTAGAACGACCACGGGTAGTTCTGCGCCGCGTTGAACAGGCCGGTGACCAGCTCGAAGAACGACGCCGCGATCAGCACGAAGATCGAGCCGCGTTCCAGCGCGTGCGGGACGTTCCTGATCAGCGGCCGCTCGAACAGCTTCGGGTAGACGCTCCACAACTTGGCCAGCAGCAACGGGATCGACGCGACCCCGGAGATCACGTGCACCCCTTGGGTGATCCGGTAGAGATCGACCGGGCGGGTCGGCCACGGCCAGCCGTTCTGCACGCCGTGGCTGAGCAGACCGGTGACGAAGCACAGGCCGAACGTGATGCCCAGCCACGTGCCGACCCGGCTGGTCACGCCCTTGTGGTGGGCAGGCGCCCTGAACGTCTTCACAACCGTTCCCAGCAAGCGAACCAGCGACCGGCGCGTTCGGCCTGCCACAGCAGGAAGAACCCGTCCGCCGGCACGGACTCCGCGTCGCTCCACGCCCACGGGAACCACGTGCCCAGCGTGCCTTCCGTGCGCACGCGGGCCTGGCCGATCGTGAGGCCGGAGCCAGGTTGCTCGACCTCGACGACGACGGTTCCGCTGGGGCGCAACAACTGCCTGACGCGGCGCAGGAGTGCGGCCGGGTCGCCGCCGATGCCGATGTTGCCGTCGGCGAGCAGCACGTGGTGCCAGCGCCCTTCGCCGGGCAGCAGGTCGAACACGCTGCGGCGGATCGCGACGCCGCCGCGTTCGGTGGTGCGCCGGATCGCGACCGGGGAGACGTCGACGCCGAGAGCCTGGACGCCGCGGGCGAGGAGGGCGGCGACGAGACGGCCGGGGCCGCAGCCGACGTCGAGCGTGGGGCCGGTGCAGGCGTCGAGGAGGACCTCGTCGCCTCCGTCGGCGTCGGCCTGCCAGCGGGCCACGGAGAGCTCGCGGGGAGTGGTTCCGGCGAGGTCGAGCCAGCTGGGGGTGCCCTGGAGGGCGTGGTCGAACATCATCGGGTCACGGCCGCGATCTCGGTCAGCGTCGCGGCGAACCGTCCGCACGGCACCTGGGCCGCCACCGTGCGAGCATCCGTCATCGTGTCCACATCGGACAGAACCGGCAACCTCCGCGTCCTCAACCCCTGAAGCGCGTCCAACGTCCGCGCACCCGTGTCCGCCCGCGACATCGGCACGTCCCGCAACACCGAGGCGCGCAACGGATCGCGCAAGCCCAAAGCCCACCAGCCGCCGTCGAGCGCGAGCCCGAGCGCCGCCTCCTCGAACTCCGCGCAGGACGCCAGCAGCGAGGGCGTCACCTGCGGCGTGTCCATCCCGATCTGCAGCACCGGCATCCCGAACCGCGCGACGTCGGCGTGCGCGTGCGCCAGCCGGCCCGCGAACGTCTCGCCGCGCTGCGGGATCACGACGCACTGCGCCAGCGCGTTGCGCACGTCGTCGCGCCGCACCACACCGGCCAGCGCCACCACCGGCACCGCACCGGGCGTGGCCAGCGCGGCGTCGATCGTGTCGAGCAACGACGCCGCCGCCACGTCCGCGGCCTCCTCCGGTGTCAGCGGCGGGCACAGGCGCGTCTTCACCTGGCCGGGGACCGGTGACTTGGCCGTGATCAGCAGACAGAACCTCACCGCAGCACTCCCGCCATGTCCCGCGCCGCCCGCAACGTGCCGCGCACAGAACCCGACACCTTCGACCGCGTCCCCGCCGCCCGCGGCCCGTAGGTCACGTCGACCTCGCGCACCCGCCAGCCGGCCGACGCGGCGCGGACCAGGAGTTCCAGCGGATAGCCGAACGCGCGGTCCCGCACGTCCAGCGCCAGCAGGTCCGAGCGGCGGCACACCCGCAGCGGCGCGATGTCGTGCACGTCGAGGCCTCGGCGACGCAACAAAGAAGCGATCACGGCGTTGCCCGCCCGCGCGTGCCAGGGCCACACCCCGGAGCTGACCGGCACCCGGCGGCCCACCACCAGGTCGGCGTCGTCCAGCAGAGCCGCCATCGCGGGCAGTTCGGCGAGGCTCAACGAGCCGTCGGCGTCCGCGAACGCCACCAGGTCGGACGTGGCCGCGAGCAGACCGGTGTGCACGGCGGCGCCGTAGCCGCGGCGTGGCTCGTGCACGACCAGCGCGCCACAGGCCTCGGCCACGGCGGGGGAACCATCGACAGACCCGTTGTCCACGACGATCGCGCGGCAGCCGGGAGGCAGGGCGGCGAGGACCGCGGGCAGTGCGGCGGCCTCGTCCAGGCAGGGGAGCACTACATCCATGCGTCCACCCTGGACCATCGGAAAGTGTTGTGGTGCTTACGGAATTGTGACGCACGAAAGAGTTCTTACGATTGTCTTGCGTGGCCTGCGGACGCCCGCGAGACCCTCTAGGTTGGGCGCGGTGCGTATGGTGTCGCTTGCCCCGCGGTTCGCCGCGAGACGCCCTGCCGGGCCGGTCGCGGCGCTGACCGCCGCCGGGCTGCTCGTCACGGCCGCCGTCATCGTCGGGCTGATCGTCAACGCCCACGACCCAGGTCTCCTGTTCGCCTCCGCGGCACCACTTTTCGGTGACTGGAAGCCGCACGTCGGCCCTGGCACGCCCGCGGCGCTCCTGATCGCTTTCCTCGTCGTCGCCAAGGGACCCGAGCTCGCCCGGCACCGGTTCGCGCTGCCGATCGCCTACGTGACAGCGACGCTGTGGACGTTCTCGCTCGCGATGATCGACGGCTGGGACAGGTTCGTCACCAGGCTCACGACCGTGGACGAGTACCTGCACGAGGTTCCCGGCGTCACCGACATCCCCGCGATGCTCCGCGGGTTCACGGAACGAATCCTGGACTTCCAGCCGGACTCGTGGACCACGCACGTCTCCGGGCACCCACCGGGCGCACTGCTCACGTTCGTCGCACTGGACCGCATCGGGCTCGGCGGCGGCGCGGCGGCGTCGATCGTCTGCGTCCTGGTCGGGTCGCTCGCCGTCGTCGCGATTCCCAAGGCCCTCAACAACAACGCGGTGTTGCCGTTCCTCGTGCTGTTCCCCGGCGCGGTCTGGGTCGGGGCGTCGGCGGACGGCATGTTCATGGGCGTCGCGGCCGTTGGGATCTACCTGCTCACCAGGTGCCCGCTGCTGGGCGGCGTCGTGCTGGGCTGGTGCGTCTTCCTGTCGTACGGCCTGGTGCTGCTCGCCCCGCTCGCGATCGTCGCGGCCGGCAGGAGGATCGGCTGGGCCGTCGCGGGCGCGCTCGCGGTCGTGGTGGCGTTCGCGGTGAGCGGCTTCTGGTGGCTCGACGGCTACGAGCTCGTCAAAGTGCGCTACTACCAGGGCATCGGCGACATCAGGCCGTACTGGTACTGGGTGTGGGCCAACCTCGCGGCACTGGCGCTCGTCATCGGTCCGGCCGGAATCAGGGGCCTGCGCAAGGACAAGTGGGTCGTCGCGGCAGCGATCGCGATCCTGGTCGCCGACCTGTCCGGCCTGAGCAAGGCCGAGACCGAACGGATCTGGCTGCCGTTCGCCGTCTGGCTCCTCGCCGGCACCGCCAAGCTCGACAAGCGGTGGCTCACCGCCCAGGCCGTCACGGCCCTGGCGGTGAACCACCTGGTGCTCACGAACTGGTGACCGGCTCCCGCTGCTCCGCGAAGGCGAACTCCCGCACACCGTCGGCGAACCCGACCTGAGCCTCGAAACCCAGCACGTCCAACGCCTTCGCGGGCGACGCGACCACGTGCCGCACGTCGCCGGGCCGTGCCCCGCCGACGATCTCCGGCGTCGGCCCTTCACACGCGTCGGCCAGCGCGAACGCCAGCTCACCGATCGTGTGCGGCGAGCCGGAGCACACGTTCACCGCCTCGAACCCCGGCCGCGGCGACGCCAGCGCCAGCACGTTGGCCCGCGCCACGTCCGTCACGTGGACGAAGTCGCGCCGCTGCCTGCCGTCCTCCATCACGCGCGGAGCCACGCCGTTCTGCAGTGCCGAGCGGAAGATCGAGGCGACACCGGCGTACGGGGTGTCGCGGGGCATCCGCGGGCCGTAGACGTTGTGGTACCGCAACGCCCACACGCTGCCGCCCGTCTGCCGTGCCCACGCCGCCGCCAGGTGCTCCTGCGCCAGCTTCGTCGCGGCGTAGGTGCTGCGCGGCTCCAGCGGAGCGTCCTCGGGCACCAGCTCCGACACGACGAAGTCACCGCAGAAGCACCGCGGCTCGTAGATTCCCCCGGCAAGGTCGCCGGGTGACCGCTCGGCTCGCACGACGCCGTGCGACAGGCACCGGTACCGCCCTTCGCCGTAGACGACCATCGACGACGCGAGGACCAGCCGCGACACCCCGGCCCGGTACATCTCGGCCAGCAGCACGGCCGTGCCGAGGTCGTTGTGCCGCGCGTACGAAGGCGCGTCGAACGGGTCGACGCCGTGGCCGACCATCGCCGCCTGGTGGCACACAGCGTCCACAGTGGACAAAAGGGGGCGAAGCACGTCGGGTGACGTGACGTCGCCGATGACAAGTTTGTGGTCGAGTGTCGGAACCATGCCGTGCGCCTCGGGCAGCAACGCGTCGAGCAGCACGCAGTCGTGACCCTGTGCGGCCAGCTCGTCCGCGACGTGCGACCCGATGAACCCGGCCCCGCCGGTGATCAGTACTCGCATCCCTCGACCGTAGGACCGCACACGGCAAAGCCGCGCTCCCGCGGCCGATGACGTCAGGACTTCGTAATAGCCGGCAACTCGACCACGAACCGCGCCCCGCGCGGGAAACGGTCCTCCACCCATACCCGGCCGCGGTGGCGGTGCACGTGCTCGCGGACCAGCGCCAGCCCGAGCCCGCTACCCGTGTCGTCACCGCGGCTGCCGGGTCTCCCGCGCGCGAACCGTTCGAAGATCTGCTCCCGCAACGCCTCCGGCACTCCCGGACCGTCGTCCTCGACCTCGACGCGCGCCACCTCGCCGTCCTGCCGCACCGCCACGAAGATCGCGCCGCCCGCGTGCCGTTCGGCGTTCTCCATCAGGTTGGCCAGCACGCGGTCGAGTCGCCGCCGGTCGCCGCGCACCCGTACCGGGGTCGCCGACACCGGCACCGCCCGCCAGCGCGTGGCGATCACGTTGCGCACCAACGCGCTCAGCTCGAGCTCCTCGGGTTCGTAGTCGTCGGTCTGGTCGGCACGGGAGATCTCCAGCAGGTCCACGACCATTCGGGCGAACCTGTCCACCTCCGAGGTGAGCAGTTCCAGGGCGGTGCCGGCGGTTCCCGGCAGGTGCTCGCGACGCCGGCGGAGCACCGCGCCCGCGTTGACCATCGTCGTCAACGGCGAGCGCAGCTCGTGCGACACGTCCGAGGCGAACCGGGCGTCCCGCAACGCCCGTTGCTCCAACGCGTGCGCCGTCGAGTTGAACTTCGCCGCCAGCGCCGCCAGGTCCGGGTCGTCCTGGTCGGGCAACCGGGCGCCGAGATCACCGCCGGCGATCCTCCCGGCGGCGGAGCTGAGCTCCGCCAGGGGTTTCAGCGCGCGTTTCGACGCCCACGAACCCAGCGCGGCCCCGAGCAGCGCCGACGCGATCGTGCCCGCGATCAGCACCCCGCCGAGGAACCCGAACGTGCGATCGAGCTGCTGCAACGGGAACAGCTCCACGTAGACGGCATCACCCGCCACGCGCCGCGTCACGGCGATGACGGGCCGGCCGTCCACGGTGATCCGCTCCTGGCCGGGCGGGTGCCGCACGAGGTCCGGCGGCAGCTGCGACGGCTCGACCGCACGGCCCGCCGTCACCATGCCCGCGGGGCTGAGCACGAGGATCGACGAGTCGGGGCCGGTGGTGAGGCCGGTGAGCAGTTCGTCGAGTCCCGGTGAGGACAGCGACCTCTCGACCAGCCGCACGTTGACCTCGGCCTGCCGCGTCGCGCTCACCTCTCGCTGCCGCAGCATGTAGCCGGAGGCGAGGTTCCACGTCGCGATCGCCAGCACGCTCGTCACGACCAGCAGCCCGAAGCCGAACGACAGCGTCACCCGGCAGCGCAACGTGAGTCTCACGAGCGGATCCGATACCCGGCACCGCGCACGGTGAGCACCAGAACCGGGTCGTCCGGATTGGCCTCCACCTTGCGGCGCAGCCTCCTTATGTGCACGTCGAGCAGCCGGGTGTCACCAAAGTAGTCATATCCCCAAACCTTTTGCAGCAACTGTTCTCTGGTGACGATTCGGCCGCCCGCACCAGCGAGTTCCAGCAGCAGTCGGAATTCGGTGCGGGTGAGATGAACCCGTTCGCCCGCTCGGTGTACGAGCCCTTCCTGCGGACGGATTTCCAGATCGCCTATTCGAACCGTGTCCCGGGTGGGACCGCGTCTTCGCAACAACGCGCGGATCCGTGCCGCGAGAACGCTTGCCATCAACGGTTTCGTGACGTAGTCGTCCGCTCCCGCCTCGAGTCCGGCGATCACGTCGTGCGCGTCCGTTCGCGCTGTCACGACGATGATCGGCAGGTCACCGCGTGACCTGAGGGTCCGCACCACCTCCAGCCCGTCGATGCCGGGCAGCGTGAGGTCGACCAGGACCACGTCGAACCGTTCCGTCTCCAGACGCCGTAATGCCTCTTCACCCGAACCCGCCTCGTCAACCGTGAAATCCTCGTCGGACAACGCGAGGCTCAGCGCCTGCCGGATTCGCTCGTCGTCTTCGACCAGCAGGACCTGTACGCACACAACGACTCCACTGTGTGAGAGCCGCGGCGACGGCGCCTCACACAGTGGAGTGAAAGTCGATCAAAAGCAAGATTGCTTCGGTTCAGAATGCGGTCAGCGTGATTTTGGCCGAACGCGGGTTGGGTTCGTGGACAAGCGACTCGAAGGCGCCGACGTCATCGAACGCGAACCCGTACGCCTTCCCGTCGACCATGTTGGCGTGCACGATCTTCGAGTAGTGGTTGGTGGTCGAGCGGGTGTAGAACTGGCTCGCGTCGTAGGTCGGCTGGGTGTGCAGGTAGCCGAGCGTCGAGCGGTTGAGCGCGGCGCACAGCGACCGCGAGATCGCGCCGACGTCGTTGTTCGGCGCTGCGAGCCTGCCGTCGCAGTTGAGGACGTCCCGCGTCGACGGCTGCTGGAACGACGCGACCTGCTGGCCCGCGGTGTTGGTGAAGGTGAGGACGCCACCGCTGGTGCGGCCGGTGAACTTGCGGTTCGGCTCGTTCTGGTACGGGACAACGGTCAACGGCGTGTTCGCGTACGTCGACCACGCGCTGCTGACGTAGTTCTGGAAGTACGAGCTCGAGAACACGCCCGCGTCGAGCCCCTTGCTGGGGTTCAGGACGCGCAGCCGCGTGCCGTCGGACCGCGTGTGGACCAGCCGTGCCCAGTCGCCGCCGAGCTGCTGGTGCTGGTCGAAGACGCGGTTGCGGCCACCCGAGACGAGCTGGCCGGTCCGCTTGGTGGCGCCCGCCTGCGACGTCGCCTCGACCGCGTGCGGCACCGAGAACATGTCGACCTGGGAGCTGTTCAACCACAACCCGCCGCCGTTGTAGGTGAACTCGCTCCAGTCGAACAGGATGTCGCGGTTGGGATCGCCCGCCGCCCAGGGCGCGGGCTGCACGAGTCCGTTCGGCACCAGGCCGAACTTCAGCTTGTCCCGGAAGGACATGTAGAGCCGGCCGCCGGCGAGGTTGATCGGGATCTGCAGGGTCCGGCTGCCGCCGTTGCCGGGGCCGGGGATCGAGACGTCCGGCGCGGGCGACGGTGGGACCGTGCCGCCGGACCAGGGGGTGAACTGGCCGCTCGCGTTGACGTAGCCGAGCCTGCCGTTCATCTCGCCCGTGATGTACAGGAACACCGCGTCGCCACGGCCGGAGTTGTTCGTGACGGTGAGCGGGAGCAGGTTCGGTGGAGCCGCGTGTGCGGGTGGGGACAACGTTGTCAGCCCAAGCAGGGCCGATGTCGCGAGCAGCAGGAGCTTGCGCATCGACTATCTCCTCACTGAGACAGGGGTCGTGAGAGCGCTCTCATACTCGGCGTGATCGCGTTGATATGTCAAGAATGGTTCTCATGCGCGCGCTTACCGTGGATCTTGCACAACCCGGATCGCTGTCGTTGACCGAACTGCCCGATCCGGTGCCGGGACCGGAGGACCTGCTGGTGGAGGGGCTGGCCATCGGGATCTGCGGAACCGACCGCGAGATCGTGCGCGGCGAGTTCGGTACCGGCGGGACTCTCGTGATCGGACACGAGTCGCTGGGCAGGGTGATCAGCGGCCCCGGGTTCGAGCCGGGCTCGCTGGTGGCCGGCGTGGTGCGGCGTCCGGACCCGGTGCCGTGCGTGGCGTGCTCGCGTGGAGAGTTCGACCTGTGCCGCAACGGTCAGTACACCGAGCGCGGGATCACCGGCCTCGACGGCTACGGCTCGACGTTGTGGACAGTGCCTGCCACCTATGCCGTCGGTGTCAGCTCTTCGACGGGCGTGCTCGTGGAACCGGCCTCGGTGGTCGTGAAGGCGTGGGAGCGGCTGGATCAGCTGGCGTTGTTCCCGTTCGAGAGCGTGCTGATCACCGGTGCGGGGCCGATCGGGCTGCTGGCGGCCTTGATCGGGGTGCAGCGCGGGCTGGACGTCCACGTGTTCGACCTGGCGGTGGACGGCCCGAAGCCCGAGCTGGTGGAGTCGCTCGGCGCGACCTACCACCGCAAGCTGCCCGATCATCCGGTCGTGATCGAGGCGACCGGGGCGCCGTCGCTGGTGGCTCGGCTGCTCGGGCGTGATCTGGTGTGCCTGACCGGAGTGCCGTCCACTGAGGTCGTGCCGGTCGACCTCGGCCAGGCGAACCGGGATCTGGTGCTGCGCAACGGGATCGTGTTCGGAACGGTCAACTCCAACGTCCGGCACTACCGCGAGGCCGCGGCCGTGCTGGACCGGGCGGACGACGACTGGTTGTCCGCGATGATCACTCGGCGAGTTCCGCTGGAGTCCTATGTGGAGGCGTTCGAGCAGCGGCCGGGAGATGTGAAAGTGGTGCTCGAGCTGTGAGCACCGCGTGAGAGCCTCGGCCTCCTAGGATGCGAGGCGTGGAACTGCGTCAACTCCGGTACTTCCTCCCGGTCGCAGAAGAGCTGCACTTCGGCCGGGCGGCGGCGCGCCTGCTGATCGCGGGGCCGTCGTTGTCGCAGCAGATCAAAGCGCTGGAACGGGATCTCGGTGTGCCGCTGTTCGCCCGCGACCGCCGCACCGTCGCCCTCACCGCCGCCGGTGCCGCGCTGGTGCCGGAGGTGCGGGCGTTGCTGGAGCGGGCCGACGAGCTGCGGCGGCACGCGCGCCAGCTGTCCGGGTCGCGGCCGGTACGGATCGGGGCGAGATCCTGCACGTCGACGGCGGCCAGAGCGCGGGGCACTGACATGGCCCTCACCGACGTCATGAACCGGTGGAAGGACGCCGTGGACGCGCACGAACCGGAGCGCGTGGCCGCGAACTTCACCGAGGACGCGATTTTCCAGGGACTCAAGCCCTACGGAGTCGGGCGGGAAGCAATTGCCCGGTACTACGATTCTCAGCCCTTCGGACTGAAAGCGGAGTACGAGATTCTCGAAACGCGGCAGATCGCCGAGAACGTGGTGCTCGGCTATCTGGAGGTCGATTTCTCGTTTGTCGACCGGCCGACGATCACCGTGAACCTGAGCGTGCTGGTCAGGGGAGACCTGATAGCGCACTACCAGGTCTCCCGCCTCGGCTGGTAGAGCGTGGCAGTCGCGCTTCCCAACTGCACGGTTGGCAGCAGTTGGGTGATCAGAAAACGTTTGCGTCAGCATTTCTCTACCGCCATCTCGGCAGCGACGTGCATGAGCGCGACCATCCGGGCTTTCGGTGACGAGCACCCTGCCCGACTCAACGGAGCACAACCAAGCCGCGACACGCTACTGGTGCCTGCGCGGCTCCCGGCCGAACGGCGACTTCGGCCGTTCGAGCTCGGGAGCCGCCGGGATCGGCATGGTCACCGCGTTGCCCGCCGTGATCGTGATCGGCTCGCCGTGGTGCTTCGTCCTGAGCTCGGTGCCGTCCACGATCCGGTAGGTGGCCTCGGTCGCGCACACGTCGATGGCGATCCTGGTGCCCCGGAAGGCCATCCGGAACGAGAACCGGGTGAGCGACTCCGGCAGCCGCGGCGCGAAGGCCAGCTCGCCGCCGTGGTCGCGCATGCCGCCGAACCCGGCCACCAACGCCATCCACGCCCCCGCGAGCGATGCCATGTGCAGGCCGTTGTTGACGTTGCTGTGCAGGTCGTGCAGGTCGGTGAACGCGGCCTCGACGAGGTAGTCGAACGCCAGCCCGAGGTGGCCGACCTCCGCTGCCAGCACGGCCTGGGTGCCCGCCGACAACGACGAGTCCCGGACGGTCCTGGCCTCGTAGTAGGCGAAGTTGCGGGCCTTCTCCTCCGCCGTGAACGCGTCACCGCGCACGTGCATCGCGAGCACGAGGTCCGCCTGCTTCACCACCTGGCGGCGGTACAGGTCGAAGTACGGGAAGTGCAGCAGCAGTGGGTACTTCTCCTCCGGGGTGTTGTCGAAATCCCACTCCGCGTGCTTGGTCCAGTTGTCCGCCTGCGGATGCACCTCGAGCATCTCGTCGTAGGGAACCGCCATCTCGTCGGCGGCGCGGCGCCAGGCCGTGATCTCGTCCTCGGTGGCGTTCGCCTTGTCCGGGTGGCGTTCCGCCGCGTCGGCGGCGGCGCGCAGGTTCTGCTGGGCGATCAGGTTGGTGTAGACGTTGTTGTCGACGATCGCCGAGTACTCGTCCGGGCCCGTCACGCCGTCGATGCGGAAGCCGTCGTGCCGGTCGTGGTGGCCGAGCGAGCACCACAACCGCGCGGTCTCCACGAGGATCTCCGTCGCCTGGTCGCGGTCGAAGTCCTCGTCGTTGGTGGCGTTGAGGTACTGCTGGGTGGCGTAGGCGACGTCGCCGGAGACGTGGAACGCGGCCGTTCCCGCCGGCCAGTACGCGCTGCACTCGGCGCCGTTGATCGAACGCCACGGGAACGCGGCGCCCTTGAGCCCCAGCACCTGCGCGCGGTCCCTGGCCTTGTCCAATGTGGAGTGACGCCACCGCAGCGCGTCGCGGGCCGCGTCGGGCAGGGTGTAGGTGAGCACCGGCAGCACGAACATCTCGGTGTCCCAGAAGGCGTGGCCGTCGTAGCCGGGGCCGGTGAGACCTTTTCCCGGAATGGCACGGGTTTCGCCGCGGGCACCGGCCTGCAGGATGTGGAACAACGCGAACCTGATCGCCTGCTGCAGCTCGTCGTCGCCCTCGATCTCGATGTCGGCGACCTGCCAGAAGTCGTCGAGGAAGTCCCGCTGCTCCCGGAGAAGCCCCTCCCACCCGGTCTGCAGCGCCCCGGCCAGAGCCGCTTCGACCTGCGCGCGCAGTGCGGGCGTGGAGCGCTTGCCGGACCAGCCGTAACCGAGGTACTTGTTCATCTTCAGGCAGGAGCCCCCTGCGACGTCGACGGCCGCGGTGAAGCGCGCGAGATCGGCTTCGGCGCGGATGTCCGTGCGGACGTCGACACCTCCCTCGATGTCGATCTCGTGGTCCATCGCGGCGGCCATGCGCAGGCCGGACACCTTGGTGTGGTGGCACAGCACCGCCCGCGTCTTCTCGGCCATCGTGAAGTCGTCGACCAGCGGCGACTCCAGGGCTGCCGCGACGCGGGGGTCGTTGGTGCGGTGGATGGTCGGCTCGTTGGCCAGCAGGTCGGACTGGATGACGAGCTGCACGTCGTCCATCGGCTCGACCTCGTACCGGATGGCGGCGACCGCGCGCTGCGTGAACGACACGAGCCGCTCACTGCGCACGATCACCCGGCGGCCGGTCGGCGACTCCCAGAGCGTGCGGCGGCGCAGCGTGCCGGAGCGGAAGTCGAGAGCGCGTTCGTGCTCGATCGCGTTGCCGTAGCGCATGTCCAGCGGCTCGTCCTCGACCAGCAGCCGGATGATCTTGCCGTCGGTCACGTTCACGACGGTCTGGCCGGCCTCGGGATAGCCGTAGCCCGCTTCCCCGTACGGCAGCTGGTGTTCCTCGTAGTAGCCGTTGAGGTACGTGCCGGGAAGACCGCGCGGCTCGCCCTCGTCGAGGGTGCCGCGCATGCCGATGTGGCCGTTGGACAACGCGAACGTCGACTCGGTGCGGTGCAGCTGGTCCACGGCGAGGCCCTGCCAGCGCAGCTGCCACGGTTCGATCGCGTAGCTCATGAGAGCAGCTCGTCGAGCTCGTTGACGACCACGTCGGCGCCGTTCGTCCTGAGCGCCTCCGCCTGGTTGCCGCGGTCCACGCCGACGACGAACCCGAAGCCGCCCTTGTGCCCGGCCGCGACACCCGCGAGCGCGTCCTCGTAGACGGCGGCGTTGTCCGGTGCGGTCTTGAGCCTTCTGGCGCCCTCGATGAACGAGTCCGGTTCCGGCTTGCCGTGCAGGTTCGACGCGACGATCACGTTGCCGTCCACCAAAGCGTCGACGTAGTCCAGCAGGTTGCCCGCGCGCAGCACGCGCATGGCGTTGGCCGACGACGTGACCACGCCGATGGGCACACCGGCCTCGCGTGCGGCCTGGAGGTAGCGGACCGAACCGGGGTAGGGCGTGATGCCCTCCTCGTCGATGATCTGGTTGACCAGGTCGTTCTTCTGGTCGCCGATCCGGCGGATCTCGTCCTCCGGCGGCGTGAGGCCGCGGGAGGCGAGGAAGCTGCGGACGCCGTCGTAGCGCGGCTTGCCGTCGACGTAGGCGAGGTAGTCCTGCTCGTCGAACGGCTGGCCCATGCTCTCGAACGTCTGCTTCCACGCCTTGCGGTGCAGGACCGCCGTGCTGGTGAGCACGCCGTCGAGGTCGAACAGCAACGCCGTGATCTTCTCCGGGATGCCGAGGCTCATGCTTCGATCATGCACCCGACTCGTCGTCCTCGCCGCTCTCCGGCCGTTCCTCCTTGAGCCGGTCCTCGAGAGGCCGCGGGTGGGCCTGCTCGTACTCGGTCATCCCGTACTTGTCCGACTCCGCCCAGCCCTCCTCGGGCTCGGTCTCCAGCGGGTCGTGCTTGATGTTGTCCTCGTCGAGGGCCTCGAAGTCCTCGGTGTCCTCGGAGATGTACGCGCCACGTTCTTCGCTCATGTCCTGGGCAATACCCAGTTCGGCCCTATCCGATGCTTTGGCCGACGAGCGAGCCGATGCCGTACGTGACACCCATGGCGATCAGTCCACCCACGACGTTGCGGACGATCGCGCGCTTTGGGGGCGCTCCGCTCAGCCTGGCGCTGACGTAGCCGGTCAGCGCCAGGGTGGCGACCGCGGCGACGACGGTGATCGGGACGCGGAGGCTGGTGGGGCTCAGGATGATCGCGGCGAGCGGGAGCAGTGCGCCGACGGTGAACGAGATGAAGCTCGCGATGGCGGCGCCCCACGGGTCGGTGAGCTCGTCCGGGTCGATGCCGAGCTCCGCCTCGGCGTGCGCGGCCAGGGCGTCGTGCTGGGTGAGCTGCTGGGCGACCTCGTGCGCGGTCTCCGGGTCGAGGCCCTTCTCCTGGTAGATGTCGGCGAGCTCCTTGAGCTCCTCCTCCGGCATCTCCTTGAGCTCCTGACGTTCCTTGGCGAGCAGGGCGCGTTCTGCGTCGCGCTGGCTGCTGACGGAGACGTACTCGCCGGACGCCATGGACATCGCGCCCGCGAAGAGCCCCGCCAGTCCGGCGATGAGGATCTGGGCCTTGTCCGTGGTCGCACCGGCGACACCTACTACGAGGCTGGCCGTGGAGACGATGCCGTCGTTCGCGCCGAGAACACCCGCGCGCAGCCAGTTCATCCGATCGCCGGTGACGTCGTCGTGGGGCTCGTCGTGCGTCATTTCCGCAGGCTAACCTGGAGATCATGCTTTCGTGGCAGACCACGCCGCTGCGGTTGGTGGATGTCCCGGTGCCCTCACCCGCGCCGGGGGAGCTGCTGGTGCGGGTGCTCGCCTGCGGGGTGTGCCGGACCGATCTGCACGTGGTGGACGGGGATCTGCCCGTGCACCGGCCATCGGTCGTGCCGGGCCATCAGGTCGTGGGTGAGGTCGTGGTCGCGGCCGGCGACTTCGTCGTCGGTGAGCGCGTTGGAATCGCCTGGTTGCGGCACACGTGCGAGTCTTGCCGGTTCTGTTTGCGCGGTGACGAGAACCTGTGCCCGTCGTCGCTGTACACGGGTGGGACGCTGACGGTGGTTATGCGTCATTTGCGGTCGTTCCTGCTGCTTATGCGCTTCGGCTGCCTGCGGGATATTCGAACGAGACTTTGGCGCCGTTGTTGTGTGCGGGGATCATCGGATATCGGGCGTTGAAGCGTGCCTGTGTTCCTGACAGTGGGCGGTTGGGGATCTACGGGTTCGGCGGGTCTGCCCATCTGGCGGCGCAGGTGGCCATCGCCCGCGGGTACGAGGTGCACGTGGTGACCCGGTCCGCAGCCGCTCGTGAGCTGGCCATTTCTTTGGGGGCGGCCTCGGCTTCCGCTGACGTTCCTCCGGTGCTGCTGGACTCGGCGGTGCTGTTCGCGCCGGTCGGGACGCTGGTGCCGCCCGCATTGGAGGCGCTGGACCGGGGTGGGACGCTGGCGATCGCCGGGATCCACCTGTCCGACGTGCCGACGCTGTCGTACTCGCGGCACCTGTTCCAGGAGCGGCAGGTCCGGTCGATCACGGCGAACACGCGGGCCGACGCCGCCGAGTTCCTGTCGTTCTGCGACTCGCACCGGCTGTCGGTGGCCGTTCAGCCGTATCCCTTGGCCGAGGCGAACCTGGCCCTGTCGGACCTCCGCGCGGGCCGGGTAACGGGTGCGGCTGTGCTGGTCGGGTGATGTTTCGCCTGGTCAGGGCGTGAGTCTTCGGTTTTTGTCAGACCTGCGTGGCACCATGTCGAACAGATGTTCGTGCGTGCTATGGGAGGTCAGGTTCCGATGCAGATCGATCCGAGTCGCTGGCCGGGCCGCGTGGTGCCGTCGACCGACTCCGACGTGGACACCGCTGTCGAGTCCCTGTGCGTGCGAGCTTCGTGGCCGGACGCCGACCGCCGGTGGATCCGCCGCCTCCTGGAGCCGTGGTTCAAGGCGGGCTGGAGCGTCGATGCCCTGCTGGTGGCCGTCGACACCCGCCCGGATGGCACGCGCCAGGGCAGGCCTCGCTCGCGCGCGCAGGTGGCCCACGAGTTCCTGCGTGCCCGCCTGATGGTGTGGACGGCGGACGGTGCCCGCCTCGCCCGCCCACCCTTAACGGGCATGTCGCTCGGCGAGTGGTTCCGCGTGAACCGCCGCAACGCCGCCCTGAACGCCCCGCGCCGCGGCGGCGCCCTCGGCACCGAGGGTGAGCGCGCACGTGCGGAGTCGCGTGCCCTGGCCCACCGCCGGGACCCGGTCGAACGCAGCCGCGAGAAGGGCCGCCGCCGGCAGGAGGTGCTCGACAGCCTGCTGGTGCCGGGGCAGGAGGCGCCGTCGTTCGCGGACTCGTGGCGGCTGGTGGCGGAGCTCATTCCGGTGCCGCGGGTGTGTTCGGCGTGCGGTCACGTGCGGAACGAGGTGTCGCGGCCGGCGCATCGCGTCGCTTAGAGGCCTTCGATCAGCGACAGGGCTGCGCTCGGCGTGTGGTCACGACCGAACCGAGTTTCGCGTGCTGCTCATCGTGTGGCACATGCCGTCTTACCTGCGTCTTCGGTGAACGGTGATTGAACCGGGCACAGGGCGGGAACACGTGACGAGTTTCCCGTTGCCTGATGAAGGGCCCGACATGCTCGAAGTGACGCCGATGGCTGCCGAGGTCATCAACGAGCTGACGTCGCAGTCAGCCGCCACCGACGACGGCGTCGGCCTGCGCTTCGCACTGGCCGCCGACCACAACAGCCAAGCAGCCCTGGAACTGTCCCTCAGCGAAGCCGCCGACGGTGATCAGGTGGTCACGGCCGACGCGGGCGCCAAGGTCATCATGGAACCGGCCGCGGCGCAGTACCTGGACGACAAGGTGCTGGACGTGCGCCAGGACGCGGAGGGCAACCCGGCCTTCGCCATCGCGCGTCAGGATCCGGCGACGTAACCCGTGCCGCTTCCGGCGCGGACGGTGCGTCGCGCCGGAAGCACCACCGGTGCCCAGAACGCCCCCTCCCCGAACGGCGGGGAGAGGGCGTCGGAAGCGGGTGATCAGCCCTCGATGCGACGGATGGTGCTGATCGGGCCGATCGAGTCGATGTCGGCGATCCGAACCGGCACACCCTCGGTCGACGCGTGCACCGCGCGGATGCCGTCCACCGCCATGGCCACGTGGGACTGGCTGGAGTAGTAGACGATGATGTCGCCGGCCTTGACCTCGCTACGGCTGACAGGGCGACCGACGGCCGCCTGGGCGTAGCTGGTGCGGCCGATGGACACGCCCGCGTAGCGGTACGCGGCCTGGATCAGTGACGAGCAGTCCCAGCTGTCCGGGCCGTTGGAGCCGTAGACGTACGGCTTGCCGCGCTGTGCGAGGGCGAACTCCAGGGCCTTGCCCGCGGTGCCGGCCGGGACCGAGATGTTCGACATGTCGCCGTTCTGGGCGAGCTGGTTGCGGACCGACTGGCTCAGCGACCGGTACTGGGCCTGCGCGTCCGCGAGCTGCTTGTCGAGGTCGGCCTTCTTCTGCTCGATCTCGCCGAGCAGCTTCTTGGACGCCTCGGTGGCCTCGTTGGCCGTCTTCGTCGCGGCGTCCGCGGCGTTGACGGCGTCGGTGAGTCCCTTCAGGGCCTCTGCGTTGTCGGTCGCCAGGATGTTGATGGCCGACATGCGGTTGAGGAAGTCCTGCTGGGAGTCGCTGACGAGCAGCGCGGAGATCTGGTTGAAGCGTGCGCCCTGGAACGTGGACTCCGTGAGGACGTCCACCTGGCCGCGGAGGGAGTCCTCGGCCTTCTGCGCGTTGGCCAGGTCGGCCTTGGCCTTGTCCAGTTCAGCCTGCTTGGCCGCGAGGTCGCCCTGGGCCTTCAGGTGGTCCTGGTTGAGCTTGGACGCCTGCTCGGACAGCTCGTTGTACTTCTTGAGCGCGTCGGACGGCGAAGGCTGTGCGGTGGCCGGGGTCGTGGGCAGAGCAGCGGCGACGACGGCAGCCGTCGCGACGAACGCTCCACGCACTGCACGGCGTGAGGGTTGCGACACCACGTCGCGGGTCCTCCTTCTTCCTGGCAGCCGCCCTCGCGACAACTACTGCGCGTGGGCGGCAACCTTGGCGTGTGCCCCGAGTGGGTTAACTGCTGGGCCGAAGGTCTCGGACAGGTTACGGAATGACCTTGTGTTCGTCCACCACCGGATCCTCACCAGTTCACCGGACGCACGCTCTCACAGTCGTCTACGTCGGTTTATCGCGGGGTAGGAGAGAATGGTCACCCGACAACCCGGCGGATCACCGAAATAGGACCGATCGAATCGATGTTCGCAACCTTCACCGGGATGCCCTCGGTGGACGCGTGCACCGCACGAACGCTGTCCACGGCCATCGCGACGTGCGATTGTCCCGAGTAGTAAATGATCAGGTCACCGGGCGCGACCTCGTTGCGGCCCACCGCCCGGCCGATCTTCGCCTGGTCGTAGGTGACGCGGGGGATGGACACCCCGGCGGCCCGGTACGAGGCCTGCGTGAGCGACGAGCAGTCCCACGAGTCGGGCCCGTTCGAACCGAACACGTACGGCTTGCCCTGCTGGCTCAGCGCGAAGTCCAGCGCCTTTCCCGCCGCGCCGGCGGGCGCGTTCACGGTGACCTTGGGACCGGTGGTCGCGAGCGTCTGCTTCTGCGGCGCGGACAACGACTGGTACTTGGTGCGCGCGGCCGCCACCTGCTGGTCCATCTCCGCCTTGCGGGCGGACACGTCCGTGACGAGCTTCTCCGCCGCGGCGGCCGCGGCCGTGGCGTCCGAGCGGGCCTTCTGCGCGGCGTTCAGCTTGGCGTTCATGCGCGCCACAGCGGCGTTGTGGTCGGAGGCGATGATGTTCATCGCCTGCATCCGCTCCAGGAAGTCCTGCTGGGACGTCGAGGTCAGGAACGCCGACAGGTTGCCGAGACGAGCACCCTCGAACGAGGCCGTGGTCAGCACGTCGACCTGGCCGCGGTACTGCTCGGACTCGGCCAGCGCCTTCTTCTCCGCCTCCGTCGCGAGGCCCACGATGGTCTTGGCCTTCGTGAGGTCGCCCTGGGCCTTGAGGTGGTCCTGGGTGAGCTTCTCGGCGTGGTGCGTCAGCTCGGTGTACGTCTTGAGCGCCTCGTCGGCCGGTTGCGCGTGCGCCGTTGGCATCGATACCACCGTCGCGGCGACCACGGCGGCCATAGCGGTTGTCCTTGCAGCACGTCGGCCGGGCACGCGGCCTCCTCGGAGAGTCGGGAACAACTTCTGAGGAGGCGTACGGCCGAACAGCCGACGGGGTTCAGCGGCTGAGCAACCCGGTCGTCCTTGAGGTCGCGGGCCGAACCCGGCTTTCTCACCCGATCAGGCGGCCCGGCGTGCCTCGATCGAGGCACGGCAGGCGGCGATCAGCCGGGCGGTGGCGGCGCTGCCCCCGCGCCCACAGCGGGGGCAGCGCATCGCGACCTCACCGGAGAGCTCGTCGACCACCACGCCCAGCTCGGCGTCGCAGTCGCGACACCAGAATCCGGTCGCGCGGCGATGGCGATATCGCGTGACCGGGTTGACGTGCACGGGAGACGAGACGCACTGGTGGATCCATCTCCCGTGCACATGACAGGTCAGGCGGTCGTCGGGCGCCAGCACGCCGTCGTCCTCGGCGAGGTCTTCCTCGACCAGCGTCGCGATGAGGTTGGCGATCATGGCGTCCTCCGGTCCGAAGTCCTGTCTCTGCTAACTCGTCGAAGGAACGAGCTCGGAATCGACACGGGACGCCAGCTTCTTCAGCGCCCATGCGCACCCGAGTCCCACCGACGTGAGAGCGAGCCAAGGCACCCATGGCACACCCGCGCGCGCGGCGGCGTCGAACGCGATTCCGGTGAGCAGATTGCCGAGCAGGATCCCGACGCCCACGACCGTGTTGTAGAGGCCGTAGTGGGTGGCCACGAGCCGGTCACCCGACAGCGAGACGATCTTGTCCATCTCGAACGGGAACACCACCATCGTGCCCAGCGCGAGCAGCGCCGCGCACAGGATCAGCCCGGTCCAGCCGCCGAAAAGCGCAGGCAGGAACGCCAGGCCGAGCACCAGCATGCCGACCGCCAGCGACCGATCAGGGCCGAAGCGCGTCCGCGCCCACGCTGTGACCCGCAGCTGGCCGACGACCGCCAGCACGCCCGACACCGCGAACAACACGGCCGTCAGGACCGCCGACCCCGAGGCCAGCGGCAGCGCCAGGTAGACCTGGAACGACAGCACGTAGGACCCGGTCATGGCCAGCGCAAACAGCACGAACCGCCGGTTGCCCGCGACGACCCGCCAGTCCGCGAGCACGGAGTCCCCGGACGGTGTGCCGGTCCGCGTCGGCAACGACCGCCACTGCAGCACGGTCAGCACCAGGAACACGAAGGCCGCCACCAGGCATGTCAGCCGGAAGTCCACCGCGGTCAGCGCGAGCCCGATCAGCGGGCCCACCAGGATTCCGGTCTGGTAGAAGACGTTGAACAACGCGAACGCCTCGACCCGCCGTTCGCGCGCATCCGCCGCCACATACGCGCGCACGGCGGGGTTGAACAACGCCCCGGCGAACCCGGTGGCCGCCGAAGCGATCACCAGCGCGGGCAGTCCGTCGACGAGCCCGAGCAACGCGAACCCGCCGGTCCGCAGTGCGCAGCCCGCCACGATCAACGGCTTGTACCCCAGGCGGTCGGCCAGCGTGCCGCCGATCAGGAACATGCCCTGCTGCGCGAAGTTCCGCACTCCCAGCACGAGTCCGACGGCCCATCCGGCCAGCGCGAGCGTCACGGACAGGTGCGAGGCGAGGTACGGCATCAGCATGTAGAAGCCGACATTGATGGTGAACTGGTTGAGCAGCAACAACTGCACGCTGCGGTCGAACGAGCGGAACTGCGTGATCACGCCGTCACCGCCAGCGGGTCCACAATGGACCGACACCTGGTCCACGACAGGACTTCCCGCTCGCCCAACGAGGAGATCTCCAACGGGTCCGCCGCCGGAACCACGTCCAGCAACCCGTGCGCGGCGCAGTACTCGTCGCTGAACACCGTGTCGAAGTACCGCTGCGGCCCGTCCGGGAACACGGCGGCGATCCGCGTGCCGGCCGGAGAGGTCCGCGCCAGCCAGGACGCCACGAGCGCCACGGCACCGACACTCCAGCCACCGCTCGCGTAGTGCCGCGCGGCCAGCGTCCGGCACGCCCACACGGCCTCGCCGGGGTTCACCCAGTGCACCTGGTCGAACGCCGGGTAGTCCACGTTGCGCGGGAAGATGCTCGACCCGAGCCCTCTCATCAACCGGGTCCGCGCGGGCTGACCGAAGATCGTCGAGCCGATCGTGTCGACGCCGACCAGCCGCAACGACGGGAAGTGCCGGCGCAGCACCGACGCCACGCCTGCGGAGTGCCCGCCGGTGCCCACGGCGCACACCAGCACGTCGACATGGCCGAGTTGGGTGGCCAGCTCGTGCGCGAGAGGTGCGTATCCGGCCACGTTGTCCGGGTTGTTGTACTGGTCGGGGCAGTAGGCGCCGGGCAGGGAAGCCATCAGCTCCGCCACCCGGGAACGCCGCGCCTCCTGCCAGCCTCCGGTCGGATGCGGGCATTCGACGAGGTCCACGGTGGCGCCGTAGGCACGCAGCATCCGCCGGATGATCGGTTCGAGGCCGGGATCGGTCACCAGCGTGACGGGAATGCCGTGCACGACCCCGGCGAGCGCCAGGCCGAGGCCGAGCGTGCCGCTGGTCGACTCGACGATGTGGCCGCCGGGAAGGAGATCACCGCGTTCGAGTGCGCGGCCGATCATGTGCAGGGCGGCGCGGTCTTTCATGCCACCACCGGGATTGGCGCTCTCGAGCTTCGCCCAGAAACCGGACGAGGACGTGCGGGAGAGCTCGTCGATCCACAGCACGGGCGTGTTGCCGACGATGCCCGCGGGCGTGTTGCGGTCCAGAACGGGAACAGACATGGGGATTCCCTCGGTGAAGATGGGGGACAGGCCGGTTCGAAGGCGTGCGTCAGCGCGGCAGGACCGCGAGAGTCCTGCCACGGCACGCGAAAAGTCGATCGGCCTACGTTCGGGAGATGCCCAGGTCGTGCAGCAGTGTGCGTCCCGAGCGGGAGTGCTCGGTGCGTGCAGGACGCGACTGCGCGGTGGCGGTGGGACGCGGGACGACCGCGACGTCCACGTCGGGCGCGGTCAGCGAGGCGGCGTTCGCCTGAACGGCTGCCTGGGCGGGCACGGCCGCCGACAGGTGATGGGTGTCGCCGTGGTGGCAGAACTCCCCGGAGATGCCGGGCGTGAACGCGCCGTGGTGGGCGGGCTCCGGCGGGCAGGCCGGGTGAAGCGCCAAAACAGCGAACAGCGCGAGCGCGATGGCGACGGCAGTACGACGCACCGTCGTCAGTTCGTTCCGCACGGTGACCAACCTACCGGTGTGGCGGATCTTGTAAAGACTCCTGTTAGGTTAGGTAAGGCTAATCTCAGGAGGTGTACAGGTGCGCAGGACAGTCGCCGTGGTTCTGCTGCTCGGCCTTGTAGCCGGGTGCGGGGGGAACGCTCCAACCGGGCAGGCTGGTGGCCAGTGGTCGTTCAAGGACGACCGCGGCAAGGAGGTCACCGCGCCGAAGCGGCCGGAACGCGTTGTGGCGCAGGTGTCCGCGGCAGGTGCGCTCAAGGACTACGGGATCAACGTCGTCGGCACTTTCGGACCGCTCAAGCGGCAGGACGGGAGTACCGACCCCGAGGCGGGCAGCATCGACCCGAGTCAGGTCACCGACATCACCGGACCCGGTTACGGCGAGATCGACTTCGAGAAGTTCGCCGCGCTGAACGCCGACCTGGTCGTCGCGGGTTACTACCCGGAGGTCACCGGGCTCTGGCACCTCACGGCCGAGTTCGAGGAGAAGGTGCTCAAGATCGCCCCGACCGTCGGCATCGGGCAGTCGAAGATCCAGCTGCCGGACGGCATCAAGCGCTTCCGAGAGCTCGCGAAGGCACTCGGCGCCGACACCGAGTCGGCGAAGGTGAAGGCCGACGAGGAGGCGTTCACCAAGGCCGCCGAACGGCTCAAGGCCGTCGGCGCGAAGATGACGGCGGCGAACCAGAAGATCCAGGTCGTCGGCGCGGACCCCAAGCTCTTCTACGTCGCCGTGCCCGCCCGCAACCCGGATCTCGACTGGTACGCCAAGGAACTGGGGCTCCCGCTGCTCACGCCGGACAAGCCCGACACCGAGGGCGGCGGCTACTTCCAGTCGCTGTCGTGGGAGAACTCCGGCACCTACAAAGAGCACGTGATCATGTGGGACACGCGTCAGCACGTGCTCGACCCCGAGCAGATGAAGGAGGGCCACCCGGTCTTCCAGGCGCTGCCCGCCGTGCAGGCGGGCCGGTTCGTGCAGTGGAACGCGGTGGCACCGCTGAGCTTCGCCTCCTACGCCGAGATCATGAACAAATTGGCTGACCAGCTCGAACAGGTGTTGGCACGATGAGCGGGTGCTGACGCTCCTGAAGGAGAACGGCCCGTTGCGCGTGCTCAGCACCGCACGGGTCGTTTCCGTCGTGGGGGACGCGCTCAGCCTGGTCACGCTGATGCTGCACGTGCAGTCCGTGCTGGGGAAGGCCATCGCGGTGGCCGCGCTGCTGCTCGTGGGCGACTTCGCGCCGTCGTTGCTCAGCCCGCTGACCGGTGTCATCAGCGACAGGTTCGACCGGCGCACCGTCATGATCGCCTGCGAGATCGCGCAGGGCGTGCTGCTGGCCGTCATCGCGTTCACCCTGCCGCCGTTGCCGATCCTGCTCGCGCTGGTCGGCCTCCGCGCCGTGCTCGGGCAGATCTTCATCCCGGCCTCGCGGGCGGCCGTGCCGAGCCTCGTGGCCGAGAAGGACCTCGGGCAGGCGAACACCGTGCTTGGCCTCGGCACCAACAGCGCCGACGTGATCGGGCCGTTCCTCGCCGCCGCCCTGCTGACCTTCATGGACACCAGGGGTGTGCTGCTCGTCGACGCGGTGAGCTTCGGCCTGTCCGCGTTGTTGTTGCTGCGGCTGCCGAGACTGGTGGTGCCGGCCGAACCGGGGGAGTCCGTGTTCGCCGACGCGAAGGAAGGCCTGGGGGAGATCTGGCGTAACCGGGCACTGCGGATCATCTTCGTGGGCTTCTGCGGTGTCGTCGCGTGCACGGCGATCGACGACGTCGCGGTGCTGCAGCTGACCGTGGTGGTGTTCGGCGCGTCCGAGAGCGTGGCGGGCGTCATCCTCGGCGCGGTGGGCATCGGTCTGCTGACCGGGTACGCGTTGCTGGCCAGGGGATCCGCTCGGGTCGGCATGGTCGCGTTGCTCGTCGCCGGGTTCGCGATCAGCAGCGCCGGCAACCTGTTCACCGGTCTGGCGTGGGGCGTGGCATCGGCCTTCGCGTTGCAGGCGGTGCGCGGGCTGGGGATCGCGGCGATGGACGTCGCGCACAGCACGTTGATCCAGCGGCTCACCCCCGGTGATCGAACAGGCAGGGTGTTCGGCAACTTCTACGGCGGAATCGGTGTGGCGGCGGCGGTTTCGTACATCGGCGGCGGTCTGCTGCTGGACGCGGTGGGCCCGGAGCTGACGTTCGTCCTCAGCGGCGGTGCGGGTGTGCTGGTCGCGGGGTGGGTGGTTGCCGCTTCACGCGCAAGAGGTGTTGAGTGGGAATCAGCCTCTTGAGGGGAGAAGGCGATGTGGGGGAAACGCATTGCTGTTGTTGTCATCTCATTGTTGTTAGCCGGAACGATGCCGGCGGTCGCGTACGCGGCCACCGGGGTCGTGCCCGCGTCGACGTCGTGGGTGTCCGCTGACCGCGGCTGGGTGCTGGGCGTCGACACGCTCTGCCCGACCGCGAAGTGCACACAGCTCGTCCGCACGCTGGACGGCGGTAAGTCGTGGACCCGCGTGAAGACCCCGCCGCTGTCGGTTCCGGAGACCGAGCGGCTGCGGGTGCTGTTCGCGAACGACACCACGGGCATGGTGACCGATGGCGAGCAGCTGTTCGTCACCAGCAACGGCGGCACCCGCTGGGAACCGTCGGGGATCAAGGGAACCGTTGGGGCCCTGGGGTTCGACAGCTCCGGGTTTCTCGCGGTGATCTACGACGGCACGTCCAGCGGGCTGTTCCACCGCGAGCTGTGGTTCGGTTCCTGGCAGCCGGTGCCGGGCGTCGAGGTGAAGGGCCTGTCGTACGGGGAGATCGCCGCGGGCCAGGTCTCGTTGTCGCGGTTCGGTGAGCAGAACCGGTACTGGACCCGGTCACCGGCGGGCTGGACGGAGGAGCCTGCGCCGTGCGACGTCTTCTCGGCCACCCGGCTCGCCGTCGTCGGCACCGACCGGTACGCGTTGTGCAGCTTCGATCCAGGCTTCGGGAACATGACGAAGGAGCTGCGCAAGTCCGAGGGCGGGCAGTTCAAGACGATCAGCGTGCCGCCCAGCGCGGGCATCACGACGGGCTTCGCGATCTCACCGGAGGCTGCGCTCGTCGCCGCGACCGGGCGCGACTGGTCGTTCGTCCACCGCGGCCTCGGCGAGAAGTGGGACACGCCGCTCACGCTCGGCGGACCGCCGTTCGAGGACCTGGCGTTCTCCGACGCCCGGCACGCCACGCTGGTGCGCGGCGGTCCCGGCCAGGAGTTCGCCGAGGTGTATCGGACCGATGACGCAGGGTTGAACTGGAAGCTCCTGCGGATCTGGTTACTCTGAAGATCGTGGAGCCTTGGGAACACGGCATGCTCGACGTCGGGGACGGCAACCAGGTCTACTGGGAAGTCGTCGGCAACCCGGACGGCAAGCCTGCCGTGTTCCTCCACGGCGGTCCCGGTGCCCCGGCGAACGGTGCCCGCAGGGCGCTCGACACGGAGAAGTTCCGGCTGGTGATCTTCCACCAGCGCGGCTGCGGAAAGAGCACGCCGCACGCGAGCGACCCGGCCGCGGACATGAGCGTCAACACGACCGCCCACCTCATCGCCGACATGGAGAAGCTCCGCGAGCACCTCGGCATCGAGAAGTGGCTGGTGTTCGGCGGTTCCTGGGGCGTGACGCTCGGTGTCGCCTACGCGCTGCGCCACCCGGAGCGCGTCTCCGAGATGATCCTCATCTCGGTCACCCTCGCGTCCGCCCGTGAGATCGATTGGCTGTACAAGGGCGTTTCCCGGTTCTTCCCGGAGGCGTGGGAGAGGTTCAGCGCGCACGTCGGCCACGCGCCGGACGTGGTGCGCGCGTACGCCGACGTGATGGAGAACCCGGATCGCGCGGTCCGCGAGCAGGCCGCCGCCGAGTGGTGCCGGTGGGAGGACACCGTGCTGTCGCTGGAGGATTTCGGAAGGCCGAACCTGTTCAGCGACCGGGCGGACGACGACGCGATCGCCATGGTGCGCATCATCGCGCACTACTACGCGAACCTGGGTTTCCACGAGGACGGCCAACTGCTGCGCGACGCGGGCGAGCTCGCGGGCATCCCGGCCGCGCTGATCCACGGCCGACGGGACCTGAGCTGTCCTGCCGACACCGCCTACGCGCTGGCACAGGCGTGGCCGGACGCCGAACTGGCCCTGGTGGACGACAGCGGCCACAAGGGCAGCCCCGCGCTCACCGAGGCGGTGCAGGCCGCGATGAGGAGGTTCTCCCCGTGACGCAACGGAAACCGCCCGGCATGGGCTTCGAGTCGTGGATCGACAAGCAGATCCGCGAAGCCGAGGAACGCGGTGAGTTCGACGGCCTGCCGAGCGCCGGAAAACCGTTGCCCGGCGCGGGCGAGCCGCTCGAAGAGGACTGGTGGCTCAAGAAGAAGGTCCGGGAGGAAGAGGGCACGGCAGGGTTGCCCCCTTCCCTGGTGTTGCGCAAGGAGGCCGAGACCGCCAAGGCGCGTGCCCTGGCGGCCGCGACCGACGGCGAGGCGCGCGCGATCATCGAGGCGATGAACGCGAAGATCCTCGACGCGTTGCGCAAACCGTTGTCCGGTCCGCCTTTGAACCTCATGCCGTTCGACGTGGAGAAGCTGGTGCGTGAGCGGAAGGGGACCTCGCGCACCGACCGGTGATCAGCTCGCGTTGACGTCGATGCAGGAGTAGAACGCGTTCGACGTGTCGCCGATGTTCCAGATGGCGAGCACCTTGTGCTTGCCTGCGGACCCCAGGTTGACCTTGTGCGAGACGGTGGCCGGCGGGACCTGGTTGTTGCCGCTGAACGTCGCAACCTTGCGGCCGTCGACGAAGTACTCGTAGTCACGAGTGCGGTGGCGTGCGGTGAACGTCCAGTTGAACGTGGCCGTGCGGCCGACGCTCGTGACCTTCCAGCCCTTGTTGTCGTCGTTGAGGACGGCGAACTGCGACAGGTTGGCGTTGCAGCTGCGCAGGCCCTTCGGGCCCTCGACCGACTGCGGTTCGTACTGGATGGCACCGCAGTTCAGGGCCCTGTTGCTGGCGCACTGGGCCTGACGGCTGGCAGGCGAGGACACGTAACCGTGGGCGAACGCCGTGCCGGTGGGGAGAGCCACGAGGACCAACGGTGCAGCCAGAACACCTGCCACAGCGGCAGCAAGCCTGGGTCGATTCTTCATGTGACTTCCTTTGCCTTGATGTTGCTTGCATGCGTGACATCGCGGCGGCGGTTGAAGGTCTAGACCATACCGCGCGTAATCGTGGCGCCACAAGGTGTGTCTGACAGTTCCGGACCGAAAACCCGTTGCGGGCGCTCGGCACCGGATGTGAGGTTGATCAACCACCAACGACCGGAGGGACCCCTGTGCCGCTGCCCACCCCGACGCTGCACACCGATCGCCTGAGGCTGCGTCCCTTCACCGAGGCCGACGCGGACGCCCTCTTCGCCTTGCACAGCAAGGCTCACGTGCTGCGCTATTGGGACTCCCCGCCTTGGGGCGACCGTGCGCGCGCCGAGCGTTTCGTCGTGACGTGCCGACAGTTGGCGGACGAGGGCACCGGCGCACGGCTGGCCATCGACCGCGTTTCCGATGGTGCGTTCATCGGCTGGTGCAGCTTCGCCCGGTGGAATCCGGACTTCCGCAGCGCGGGGCTGGGGTACATCCTCGACGACGCGGCCTGGGGCCAGGGCTACGCGACGGAGGCCGCGCACGCTGTCCTGCGGTGGGCGTACGAGACGCTGGACCTGAACCGGGTCCAGGCCGAGGTCGACACGCGCAACGCGGCGTCGGCCCGCGTCCTGGAGAAGCTCGGGTTCCTGCGGGAGGGGACGATGCGGGAGGACTGCGTCGTGAACGGCGACGTGTCGGACTCGTGGGTGTACGGGCTGCTCAGGCGGGACTGGCGGCCTTCGCCAGAAAAGGCGTTGGCGGCTCGCGAAGGTCGCTGCTAGGTTTCCGGCTGCCGTGCGAGAGACCGAGGAGGTGGTACCCGTGAACATGTCGACATGGGTGCTCCCCTCAGGGGTCACGGTCGGGCGATAGGTCGTCCGGGAGCGCCGTTCAGAGCACTCCCGAAAGGCACGACCGTGCGATTCACTTCCGAACAGCGCTTCGACGACGGCGTTCTCGAGCGCGAGTTCACCCTCGGAGACGATATTCCCGGCATCCTGTGGACGCCCGCCTCCGCGACCGCGGCCTCACCCGCCCGGTTGATCCTGGCCGGTCATCCCGGCGGGCTGCCCATGATGTACCCCCGGCTGGTGGCGAGGGCCCGGCACGCCGCGGCGGAGGGGTACGCCTCGGCCAGCATCGAACTTCCCTGGAGCGGTGACCGGCCCCGTTCCGCCGACGCGGACGAGGCGCGCGCCGAGTTGCGGGCGGCGGTGCGGGCCGGTGAGCCCGTCAGCGACGACGTCGTCGACCGGCTCGTCCTCCCGCTGGTCGAGCAGTCGGTCCCGGAGTGGCGGGCCGCGCTGGACGATCTCCTCGCGCTGCCCGAGATCTGTGGGCCTGCCGGGTTCGCGGGCGGGGTGATCGCCATCGGCGTCCGGCTGGCGGCGGTCGAGCCGCGCATCGCGGCGGCGGTGCTGTTCGCCGGGAGCTACGTGCCGCGCCGCATGTTCGAGGAGGCGCGGCAGGTCACCATTCCGCTGCACGTTCTGCTGCAGTGGGACGACGAGGGGAACGACCGGCAGATGGCACTGGACCTGTTCGACGCCTTCGGCTCCGCCGAGAAGACGTTGCAGGCCAACATGGGCGGGCACACCGGAGTCCCGCAGTTCGCGGCGGACAACGCGAACCGGTTCTTCGACCGGCATCTGAAGTGAGAAAGTTGTCTCAGTTCTAGCTCCAACGCCGTGTAGTTAGGCGTTCGCGGTGACCGTCAAGGTTCTGGTGGGGCGAGGACGTCGATGCTGATAGTGGCGTTGTAGGTGGTGCGGTC
>NZ_JAFBCX010000015.1 GCF_016907955.1 Lentzea nigeriaca
AAGGCCCCCAGCTAGACCACTGGGTTGATAGGCCAGAGGTGGAAGACCGGTAACGGTTGGAGCTGACTGGTACTAATAGGCCGAGGACTTGTTACGAAGACGCTACGCATCCACTGTGCGGTTCTGGAAGAACAACCAGAACCGATGGTCGACGAGAGTCGGCTGGTTGTAATTTCATAGTGTTTCGGTGGTTATAGCGTTGGGGAAACACACCCGGTCCCATTCCGAACCCGGTAGTTAAGCCCTTCTGCGCCGATGGTACTGCACTGGTTACGGTGTGGGAGAGTAGGTCGCCGCCGAACT
Source organism: Lentzea nigeriaca (assembly GCF_016907955.1). GTDB lineage: Bacteria > Actinomycetota > Actinomycetes > Mycobacteriales > Pseudonocardiaceae > Lentzea > Lentzea nigeriaca. Next base: position 304 of record NZ_JAFBCX010000015.1, read on the forward strand.
TAATGTGGCCCTGCGGGTCGAGTTGCCAAAAGCGACTCCCCGCAGGGTTTTTTCATGTTGAGCCGCCGACCGGGTGATGAGACCCGAGCGAGCGGGTGACGTGAGTCAGGCTCGGGTTGCCCGTCCCTACCGTGATCGTCATGAACGATCAGTGGGCAGGGGAGGCACCATTGCGGTGGCGAGCGCGCAGGAGGCGGGGCAGGCACGCCCGCGAGCCCGCGCCGTCCTCGCAGTCAATCCTGCCCGCAGTGCTCGGCGTCGTGCTGCTGGTGTGCCTGATTCTCCTCCTGCTGACGTACCTCTAGCGGGACTGCAGCGCGTCGAGCGCGACGGCCTGAGCGATCACGAGCCGGCGGTCGACGCCAGGATCCTGGATCTTGACGAGGTAGTGGTCTCGGATCCAGGTCTTCTTGTCGACGCTGAACACGGGAGCGCCGTTCTCCGTGGTGAAGTCGAAGTGATACCGCAAGGGGAACGGCGCTTCGCCCACGAAAGGGATCCACTGCCACAGCCGGCGAACGACCGCGACGATCTTGTTCCGCTCCGAGCCCGTCGTCGTTCCCCAGTTCGGCTGCTCGAGGTGCCACGTCGAGTTCATCAACGACCGCGCGAAGTCCTTGCGGAACAACCCGATCGACCGGCCGTTCGCGTCGGTCACGTCGTAGCCGCTGCCCAGGTCGAGCGCCTTGCGGGCGTTGAACTCGAACAGCACCTGGCTCTTCGACGAGTCGGTGTAGATCGTGATCCGCTCCTTGATCTTGAACTTCTTCTGCTCGGCGAAGCCGACCAGCTCGCCGGGTTGGCCGTTGTCGTCGACGAAGACCTCGTAGCGGTTGGTCATGAACGTGACCTTCTGGTGCACGTGCAGGACCTGCACGTTCTGCAGACTCACAACTCACCCTTCTCGACAGGCACCGGCCGCAGGTCCCCCGTGGGAAACCGCCGCTCATTGCGCTCGATCTTGGCGAACGCGGCCTCGACGAGGTCGACACCGAGCTTGTCCGCCAGCCTGGTGAGGTAGTGCATCACGTCCGCGAGCTCATCGCGCACGTTCCAGGCGAGGTCTGGGTCTTTCATCGCATTCTTCGCCTCTTCGGGCGTGAGCCACTGGAAGAGGTCGGTGAGTTCGCCGACCTCCGCGGACAACGCCATCACCAGGTTCTTGGGCGTGTGGTAGCTGTCCCAGTCGCGGGCAGCGGCGAACGCCCGCAACGCATCCCTCAGGTCCACGAGATCACGCTCACTCATGCCCACTAAGTACCACGTAGACGAACGAGCAAGAATGCCGGTCGATCAGGCATGGATCGTCCGCGTCAATGTTGATTGGCTCTGGTCATGTCAACATTGAGCGGAATCAAGCCGTCAACGATCCTCGTGCTCGGCGCCACCGGCAAGACCGGTCGTCGCGTCACCGAACTTCTCGGCCAGGCGGGGCGGCCCGCGTCGAGGTCGTCGGCGACGAAGTTCGACTGGACCGCCCCCAGTACCTGGGAACCGGCCCTCGCCGACACCACCGCGGTCTACGTCGTCCCGCCGGAGAACCCAGCACTGCTTGCGGAGTTCGTGGCTCTCGCGGTGAAGCTCGGGGTCACCCGGTTCGTGCTGCTGTCCATGCGCGGTGCACCGGACGACGACCCGTTCGAAGAGGCGATCAAGTCGTCCGGTGTCGAGTGGACGATCCTGCGGCCGACGTGGTTCATGCAGAACTTCGACGAGGACCTGTTCGCCGCGCCCGTCCGGCACGGTGAGCTGGCGGTACCCGCTGGTCAGGGCATCCACCCGTTCATTGATGTACTGGATATCGCCGAGGTCGCCGTCGTCGCAGTGACCGAAGCAGGGCACGCGGGGCAGACCTACGACCTGAGCGGGCCGGAGTCGTTGTCGTTCGCCGAGATGCTGGCGCGGATCGTCGAGGTGACTGGCGACCCGGTCCTCTACACCGACGTCGCCCCGGACGAGTTCGCCGCGTCGATGCGGGCGCTGGGCTACCCCGACGAGATCGCCGACCTCGTCACCATGTTGCTCGTGCGCATCCGCACGGGAGCCGAGGCGCACCTGTCCGACGGTGTGCAGCGGGTTCTCGGCCGTGAGCCGCGAACGTTCGCGGACTACTTGGGCAGCAGCAGCTTCGCCTGAAGACCGCGCGTGCCCTCGTTGGTGATCACGGCTTCGCAGAGCGCGCGCCCCGTGCGTGCGCGCCACTCCTGCGCCATGTCGCAGTAGCGCAGGCCCATCGCGTAGCTGAGCTGGCCGATGAGTTCGCCTTCGAGGAGCACCTCGAGGGTGTGCTCGCCGACGTGCGTGCCGTGGCTGATGCGGCAGTCGCGGAGTTCAGCGATGACATGGACGGGTGTCCGGCCGTTGACCACGCGGTGCAGCACGTGCTGATGGGCTTCCTCGCCGATTACAGTGACCTGCTGCTCGGCGGGCATCGTCGGCGCCGTGCCGAGGGCCTCGTGGTCGAGCAGCAGCAGCCGCGGAACTCCGAGGTGCAGGTGCACGCCGTAGTGGCGCTGGCCGCCGCCCATGATCCGGGCAGGACACGAGCCGACCTCGCCGCGTCGCGCCAGTTCGAGAAGAAGTGGCTGGTAGTCGGCTGCCTGGTCACCGCGCAGGTAGCCGGCGGTGATCGCGGACCCGTCACCGCGCAGCAGGTCGACCCGGACGGCGTGCTCGTCGTGCCGGTTGGCGGATTCCGGCACGAGCACCGCGGTCGCCGGAATGGCGTCGTCCAGGTAACGCGCGGACGCGTGCCGGGCGACCTCCGAGATGGCGTCCTGGTAGTGCGACTCCCCGACGATCGCGACCCGCCCCGCCGTGGACAGGCGCCGGATGCGGGTGCGGGTGCGCGTCGGGACGACCTGCTCGGAGGTCGCTCTGTTCTTGGTGCCGATGAACATCAACCCGAACAACGCGAGCCCGATGACGAAGCCCAGCGGGCCGAAAGCAACGGTCAGAACCAGCGCGAGAACGGCGACAGCGATCAGGACTGCGGCAGGCGAAGGCTCTGTGCGTTGCTGCATCGTCATGGGCCGTCCTCACGACTCGACATCCCCGTCACTCTCAGTGTCGGGGATGTCGGGCGATGTGTTTCAGAAATCGCTCGTTTGGCCTAGTACAACTGGCTTGGCACTCCAGCCCGTAACCGACAACGGTCGATCAGTGGACCAGGGTGAGGCGAGCGCGTCCTCGCGGTCCTGGTTCTCCGCCACCTGGCAGCGCAGTGAGGACGAGGCCGAACACCAGGCCGTTGAGCTCTTCCAGGCCGAGGTTCAGTTCTTTGGCGACGTGCAGGGGAGTCGAGCCGTTCTCGCGCAACACCTTGAACACCTTTGTGAGCAGCTTCGACGTCTCGCGGCGGGCCATGCCGCCCCTGAAGTCGTTGTGCGCCCTCGTCCTGGCCGTGAACCGGTCCTTCGCGACGTGCCAGTGCAGGTGGTTCGTGCCGGGCAGTTGCTCGTGCGGCATGAGGAACTCGGCGGCGAACTCCTCCGGCTCGTCGTGTCCCAGCAGGACGGCGAGCTGGACGGCCGCGTCGAACCGCGCCTGCTCCGGCGTCGCCGTCGGGTTGAGGAACACGTACGGGGTTCCGTTGTGCCAGAAGGAGAACGCTTCCTCGGCGGCGCAGTCGACCGGCAGCGAGAACACCCGGACGCCGTGGGACTCCAGCAGCTGCACCATGTTCGGTGCCGGCGCGATGTCGAGCCGCCACGCCCGGCGGGTGTCGCCCGGCGACGTCGTCGGCGGCGGCAGGTCCGGCTGGGGCAGCACGAACAGACGCTCCAGCCAGGCGTTGAACTCGATCGCGAGCTGCGCCGCGGCCTTCGCCTGGCTGTCGACCGCCGTGCCCTGCGGCCGGGGCGGTTCCGGTGCGGTGAGGAAGGCCGCGGGGAACCCGAGCGCACCGGCCAGCGACTCGGTCGTGGCGGGCTTGGGTCTGCGCAGGCCGCGTTCGTACTCGCCGATGGCCCGTGCCGGCACCCCGGACTTGCGCGCCAGTTCGGCCGCGGTGAGGCCGCGCCGGGTGCGGGCGAGCGTGAGTCGCGACGGGGTGAGCATGATCGAGCCATTCTCACCTCTGGCGCGGCCGGGCGCCACGCGGGGGCGGTGAGTCCGATCGGTTGCGCTTGGGCCGCTCGGACCACGGCGGTGGACAGCCTTGGCCTACGTGCGGGGTGACCGAGGCGAAGCCGCTGGTGGTCACCGGCGCCGTGGACGACGCCGAACTGCACCGCCTGACGGCGTCGTTGTTCAAGGATCTCCGCACGACCGGGCTGTGAAGGTCGTCCGGACCGAGACCGAAGCACCGGCCAACACCAAGTCGGGCACGGGGGCACAGCTCGGCGAGCTGATCATCACCCGGCACGTTCTCGACGGCGACGACCGCCACCCTGGGGAAGGTGATCACCGCCTACATCGGCCGCACCAAGGCCAGGTCGGTCGTCTGGCGGGACGGTGACCGCAAGGTCGAGCTCACCGGCGTAGCTCAGCGGCGCAGGGCGATGGGGAAGTCCACCTCCTCCGGACCGTCCACATTGGGCGTTCTGGTCTGCGGGAAGTTCATCGGCGGCAACGGGATCCGGTGCGCCCACCGTTCGATGATCTGGTTCTGAGGGGTGGGCTCCGGTTGCGACACCTCGCGCAACACCACGAGCCGATCCTCCAGCTGCACCGGGTACGTGACGAGGAACCACAGCTTGAGCCCCTCGCTGCGCGCGTTCTCGAACAGCGCGAACTGGTCGTGGTCGTTGTCCCGCATCATCGCGGTGATCGCGGGCCCCTTCGCGTAGTCGCTGCGCAACGGCGCGTCCGGCGACCCCGTTCCCCGATTGCCCTGCAACGTGCCGAGCAGGATCGGCCGCGACGGATGCCGCACCAGCCCGGCGTTCCAGTGATCGAGCCGCTGCCACCCCTCACCCGCCAGCAGCTCCCGCAACGTGCCGACCCGGTGGATCCAGTCGAGCAACCCCGGCGCGTTGGTGGGCCCGAACGGCGGCGAGGCGGCCCGCGCGTCGATGCCGGCGGCGATCGCCCGGTCCAGCACGGACAGGCGCAGGCCCAGCTCGGCCAGCCGCTCGTCGGTGGTCGGGGTCAGCTTGCGGAAGGCGGCGTTGGTCATGGGATCGACCGTAGCGACGGGGTCTGACAATTCCGGGAAACCGCAGGTCGGATACGTCGCGTCCAGAGTCAGGCCGCCACGGGCGTGAGCTGGTGCAGCACGTCCCGCTCACCCAGCCGTTCCTCCGCCCACTCCACCACGGCGTTCTCCTGCGCGAACACCACGATCTGCCGGTCCTCCGACAATCGCAGCAACAGATCCAGCACCGCCCGCGTGCGGGCATCGTCCGCCTGCACGGTGACGTCGTCCAGCAACAACGGACATGCCTCGGTCGCGAGGTGTTGAGCGAGCGCCACCCGCAGCAGCAGATAAACCTGCTCGGCCGTGCCCAACGACAACAACGAAGCCAGGTGCCACGACTCAGAGGCCGTGCACACGCGCACGGTCAGCGACAACGGATCCACGGCCGCGTCCACGTACCGCCCGTCGGTTACCAACGGCAGCCACGAACGAAGGGTGTTCTCCAGCGCCGGAGCGATCGTGCTGTGCACCTTCTCCCGGGCCGCGGTCAGGTAGCGCGAGGCCAGGTCGATCGCCTCGACCTCGGCTGTCACGTCGGCCAGCTCGGCGGCGGCGGCCTGCATCGCCTCCTCCGCCTCGGCGACGCTGGGCAGGTCGCGGGCGAGTTCGGCGACGGCCGCGGCCAGGGAGTCGCACGACGCGGCCAGGGAGGGGTCGACCGGGGCGCAGGCGGCGTAGCGCAGGGCGTCCGCCTGCAGGTAGGCGTGGTGGGTCTGGGCGGCGGAGAGCTTGGTCTCCAGGTCGTCGAGCGTGCCGTCGGCCAGGAGCACCTGCAGTTCGGCCCACGCGTTGCGTTCCTCCTCGGCCTCGCGCAGCCTCCGGTCCCAGCCGCGTTGCCACTCGGCGATCGCGCGCAGCAGGTCTTCCGGGCGTTCGCCGGAGCCGCCGATCGCGGTCACGGCCTCGCGCAGCAGGATCAGGGCGCGGTGGTGGGCGGCGGTGGCCTCGGCGACGGTCGCTTCCGCCAGGAGACGGTCCTCCAAAGCCTGTGCCAGCAACGGACGCTGAGCGGCCATCAACGCCTGGCGTGCCCGGACCTTGCAGTCGGTTTCGTAGTCGATCAGCAGGTTCGGCACGGACATCGCGTTGTCGACCTTGCCGCGGGCGGCCAGTTCCACGCGGACGACCTTCTCCGTGCGCGCCACCTCGCACAGCAGGTCGGCGTGCTCGGCCTCCCACGCGGCGCGGTTGGCCAGGCGCCACAACGTTTCGCGGTCCGGCGGGATGCCCAGCGACGCGCACGTGCCGGCGGCCTCGTCGTGGACGCGAACGGCTTCGAGGGCGACGGCGCGCTGTCCCTCGGCCTCCGCCAGTTTGCGGTCCGCGACGAACAACAGGCCTCGCGCCTGGTTGGCGGCTGCGGCGCGGTCGGCGGCGAAGGCCACGGCGGCTTCGCGCTGGGGTGCGTTGCCGCGGGCCAGGGCTCCGCCGACGCCGGCGACCAGCGCGGCGACGAGGACACCCGCGGCGGCCGTCTCCTGGTCCACCAGGAAGAGCAGCAGGCCGACCAGCGACGTCAGGCAGCTCAGGGCCAGCAGAGCGTTGCGCAGGAACGGGTTCGGCATCGCGATTTCCTGCACACGCGCGGCCGCGACGTCGGCCTCGACCTGAGCGCGCGCGGCGTTGGCGGCGGCTTCGTCCTGGTACTGGCGGGCGGTGTCCACCTCGATGGACGCGGTCGTCAGGCGGGAGCCGCTGGCCGGGTCCAGGCGTGTGGCCAAGCCGCGCAGGACCGCCGGTTCCGCGGTCGTGGCGGGCGACGGGCGGCGCTCGTTGTGGGCCGCGGCGACCGCGGCGGCGGTCTCGTAGGCGCTGGCGACGACGCGGAGGTCGTCGTCGACCGCGGTCTCGCCGAGCGGGAAGTCCGGAATGGCTTCCAGCTCGCCTTCCAGCGTCGCCGCCGAAGGTCCGGTCAGCACGCGCGGGGTGGGGGCGGCGCGCCACGCGGCCAGCGCGCGGTTGACCACGTGGGTCAGTTCCTCCTGCGCTGCCAGGCCGGACGGCGGTTTGTCGCCGAAGCGCTCCTGCAGTTCGGCCAGGCGAGCCGCGCGGGTGGTGAGCGCCTCCAACGTGAGAGCGTGCGACTGGACGGCCAACCGGGCGCGTGCCGCGGCGGCGGAACGGGCCTGGGCGCACAGTTCCAGATAACGCGAATGCTCCCGACGGGCCGCCACCAGGTCGGTTTCCGCTTCACGCAAGCGGTTGCGGGCGTTGTGCAACGCGTCGACAGGGGCGTTCAGCCGCAGCAACGCCTGCTCTACGGTGCCGTCGGTGCCCGCGGTGGCGGCGGCGCGGCGCAGGTGGTCCTGCAGGCCGTCGGCCGCGTCGAGCACCGACAACAGCTGAGCCTGGTCGACGCACGCGGTGGCGGCGAACGACATGCGGTCCAAGCCCACGTGGCGTGCGATGTCCTCGCAGGTGTCGTCGTCGAGGTCGCGGTCGACTGAAACAACCTCGCCGGAGTCCAGCGACACCGTCGCCGACACCCGCCACGACTCGCCTTGCCACGGGCGGTACCGCGGCGACGGTTCGCCGCACAGGGCCGCGCGGATGGCGGCGTGCCAGGACGACTTCGCGGACTCGTTCGCTCCCGACACCACGGTCAGGCCCGCCGCCAGCGGCAGCGTCCTGTCGTGCAGAGGCCCGAAGGCGTGCGCGGTCACCGATTCGATCCTCATCGCTCCTCCAACGCGCGCAGGCCCTTGGCGAGCACCCGGCCGCGCAACGCCGTGTCCAGGGACGGATCCGCGAGCACGTCACGCACGAACTGGCCGCGCACGGTTCGCTCAGCGGCCACGGAATCGAAGTCCAGCAAAGGAAACGCCTCGGTGTGTTCCGCCAGCAGCCCGAGCGACTTCGACGCCGACACGTCGAACACCTCGCGCGACACCGTTCCGTCCTCGTGCACGGTGCACAGAACGGCTCCGCGCTCGCCGGTTTCGCCCGGTGTCAACGGATCCGGGTTGCCGGGGAACGTGTACCGCGCGGCGTGCTCCGGCGTGTGCACATGGCCCAGGAAGGCGTGGTCCAGTCCCGTGATCGCGACGTCGTCCGGCGTGGATCCGTGGCACAGCGCCAGGTTCACGCCGGACCGGTTCACCGCGAAACCGTCCAGGAAGTCGCGCGCGGGACCAGGTCCCACGTGCGCGGCGCCCCACAGCGTGACGCCGTCGGCGAGCTCCACGGGCGTCAGGTTCTCCGAGGAGAACACGTGCACGTTCGGCGTCCAGTCCACCTGCTGGTAGACCGACTGCGCTCCGTACCAGTCGTCGTTGCCCGGCGCCAGGAACACCGGCACCGAGCAGTCGAACGACGAGCGCAGGAACGAGGCCGTGGAGGGGGAGCAACGATCGTGCTCGTACAGGTCGCCGGCGCAGAGCATCGCGTCGACGCGCGATTCCTCCGCGAGATCGACGATGCGGCCCAGAGTTTCGCGCAACGCCCGGCGTCGCGCGGGACCCGCGTTGGCGAAGCGGGTATCCAGGTGCAGGTCCGCGAACAGCAGCAGTTTCACGGGAGCCCTCGGGTGAGGTCGATGGTGCCGGACAGGGTCAGGGTCGGCTGAAGCGCTTCGACGACGGACGTGGTGTCCGTGTGCCAGCCGCGCAGTTCCGCGACGGTCGGGGTCAGTTCGTAGCCGTGGTGCCGGATCGCGCGGCTCAGCGCGTGCCATAGCTGCGAGGCGTCGTGCGCCACGTCCGCGTCCACATGGGACGGGAGATTGATCAGCAACGCGTGCACGGGCTGGTCGGTGTTCTCGGCACCGCAGGCGCGGGCGACCGACCGTTCCACCGCCGTGCGCAACAGCTCGGCGCAGCACCGGATCCGCACGCCGTCGAGCTGCTCCGGGCGCGCCAGCAGGTTGCCCACGCAGATCAGGCGGTCCTGGACGTCGGAAGGGAGACTCATCGCTGCAACCACCCCGCGAGCAGTTCGGTGTCGCGGATCAGCACGTCCAGATCGCCGCCGTCGCCACCGACACGGCACGCCTGCAGCAGGTCCACCGCCCACGAGCCGACGACGTCCTCCAGATGCCGCAACAGCTTTCCCTGCTCGGCGAGGTCGTCGAGCACGGCCAGCGCGATCTTCTGCCTGGTCGTCAACGCGCACTCCAGTACGCGTTCGACCTCGGCGTGCGGCATGCCGCGCCCGAGCCGTTCGCGCCGGAACCGGGCGTGCGAAGCGGCTTCCAGCGCGGCCCGGCAGCACGACGCCACGAGCTCGGCCCTCAACGCCTCCGGCAGGTCTTCGTCACCACGCATCGCACGCGCGTCGTTCAGGCACCGGCCGACGGGATCGTCGGACATGCGCACCTGCACGACGGATTCCTCGCCGCGGCACACCTCCCAGACGGTCGCCGGGAGCCTGAGCCGCCGCAGCGCCTCCACCAGCCGTTCGTCGTGCGTGAAGACGACGACCTGACGGGTCAGCCCGACGTCGGCGAGAACCTGGGCCAATCCGTCCACTTTGGACGGATCCATCGCCTGCACCGGGTCGTCGATCACCACGAACCGGAACGGGCTCTCGTCCACCATCGCGCGCGGCAGGAACAACGCGAGCCCCAGCGAGTGCAGCTCACCCTGGCTCATCACCGCCAGCGCCGAGTTCGAGACGCCGTCGACCGACACGTCCAGCTCGACGTTGCGCGTGCCGCCGAGCCGCACCGCGCCCAGGTCGACGTTGCTCTGCTGCCGCAGTCGTTGCCAGATCCGTTGCGACTCCTTGGCGAACGGCGCGATGCGCTCGGCCCGCAGCGTCGCCGCGGTCTTGCGGATCCAGTTCTCGGCCTCGGTCACGTCGGCGAGCACCTCGGCGTCCGCAAGCGCTTGCTGCGCCTGGGAGTGCCATTCGAACAACGCGATCGCCATCGGCCGCCACACGAGGTCGCGCCGGTCGATCTGCTCGCGTGCCACCGACTTCACCGTCTCGATCGTCGCCACGAGCTCGGCGTAGCGGTCGAAGAGCTCGCGCCGCAGCCGCACCGGGTCGTCGATCGAGACGCAGTCGTACCACGCCTGCCAGGCCTGCAGCGCGGAGGTCGTGTCGAGCATGTCCTGCGCTTCCAGCAGCACGTCCGGCGCCGGCTGGCACAACGCCCGCGCGGCCGCGACCGCCACGTCGAGCCGGTCCGCGGCGTCGTGCAGCTCCGCGGCGGCCTTGGCGAGGTGCTCGGCGCGTTCCTTGGCCTTGGCGAGCCACAGCCCGTCGAGCCTGCCGAGGTCGCACACCGGGCACGCCTGGTTGCCGCCGGACTCCTGCAGCTGGATGGCGAGCCGCAGGATCTCGCTGCACCGCAACGAGTCCTGCGCGTTGTCCGTCGCCACCATGGTCACCGCGCCGAGCGCCAGGTCCAGGGTCTCGCGGCACCGGTCGATCTCGTCGTCGGGCGGCGGCGCCAGGTCCACGATCTGGTGCAGCAGGCTGGTCCCGCCGGCGACGTCCGCGCCCAGCGCCAGGTCCGCGATCGCGTCGAGGTCGGGGGAGTCGCTGCCGAGCAGCTCGGCGGCACGGCGGGCGCGTTCGTCAGGGGACGCCGCCAGCTCCGCGCGCACACGTTCCCGCCGGTCGTAGGGACGGGCGACGATCTCGGCGAGGCGTTTGCGGTGCTCGGCGAGAGACTGCTGTGCCTCGGTTATGGCTTCCAACCCCAGTAGACGGTGCAACGCCTCGTAGAGGTCCTCAGGCTGTGCGTCGAGGACGGTCCCCAGCTCGCTGTAGGGCAGGAACGGCCGGTAGGTCTCCAGCGCGTCGTGCCATCTCCGGCCGTCGAACGGCTCGTCGTCCTGCGTCCACTCGCCCTGAGCCAGGTCCTCGTCGGCCGCCCAGCGTCTTCGGATCGTCGTCCGGTCCGCTTGCCCGGCTTGGACGAGCTCCAGTTCGACGGCGGTGTCGTTCTGGTGCAGGTTGCGCCAGCCCTGCCGCCACACGTCGTGCCGTGCACGGGTCCAGCGGGCGTTGTAGCCGGTCAGCGCCAGTTCCGCGGCCTCGGCGAAGCTCGACTTGCCAGAGCCGTTGCGTCCGGTGACGACCGTCAGACCCGGTCCCGGCGCCAGCGGCAGGCGTGCCTGGGGACCGATGCCGCGGAAGCCGCGCACCCGGATCTCGGACACGAAGATCCCCTGGCCGGGCCCGTCCGTCTGCTCCTTCGGCGCCTCCTCCTCGGCGGGCACGCCGGTGAGCGCGCGGTCCAATGCCGCTTCCCCGCGGCACGCCGCGATCACCAGTTCCGCCGCACGTGGGGTGAGATCGTCTTTGGCCAGTCGCCCGGCCATCAGTTCGAGTAACCCGGCTTCACCCGCCACGGTCACATTTCCTCCAGCTGCCACCACTCGATAGGGCGGCAACTTAGGCACCAAATGAGACCTACTGGTGAGTACTCACACGATCGGGTGGTGTTACATAGGGTGACTAAAGTAGTTCGGCCTCGTTATGGACCCCACACCTCGAGCGCCCGGATCACGAAGTACGCGTCGGGCACGTAGGTGCCGTGTTTGGGGTACGTGGTGAACTCCGCCTCGGTGGAGCAGTTCTCCCGCTGATAGACGGTCGCGTCCCTGCTCAGGCGGTTGACGAAGGACTTGCCGACGACGTTCAGCGGGATGCACTCGCCGGGGTTCGCGGTCTCCAGGTCGAGGCGCTGGACGGCCCCCGTGTAGTCGGGCCCGGCCCACACGCAGAACTCGCCCTTGTCGCAGCTCTTGTCACTCTGCGCTACGGCGATCCCACTCGAGGCAACCGCTCCTGCGGTGATCACCAATGCGGCGATGAGGCTCTTCGTCGACATGTGGGCGCACCTCCGTCTGGATCAGTGTGCGTCCGTTTGGGTCAAACCGCCAGACGATCTTGGAGCGCTTTGGCGTCGCGCGGGGCGTAGGCCTTGGCATCGTTGTCGAAGTAGACGAACACGTCGTGGTGCCGGCGCCACTTTCGGATCTTGGTCGCCCACATGTCGAGGCCTTCGTCGGTGTAGCCGCTGACGTACAGCTCGTCGTGGCCGTGCAGCCGCACGTAGACGAAGTCGCTCGTGACCTCTTCGATCAACGGGTACTTGCCGGCCGCGTCGGCGATGACCAGTGCGATGTCGTGGCGTTTGAGCAGGTCGCAGAACTCAGGTGTCGTGAAGCTGTCGTGGCGGATCTCGAGCGCGTGCCGCATCGGGCGTTCGGCGTCCGTCGTGGTGTGGGCCGGATCGACGCGGTGGTCGTGGCGTTTCGCGATCTCGGCGGCTTCGGTGGTGGTGCGGGGGAGGCCCTCGAAGAAGCGGGTCAGCAGGTCGGCGTCGAACTGCAGCGTGGGAGGGAGCTGCCAGAGGATCGGGCCGAGCTTCGGGCCCAGCGCGAGGACGCCGGACGCGAGGTAGTTTGCGAGGAGCTCCTTGCCGTCCTTGAGGCGCTTCATGTGCGTGATGAACCGGCTGCCCTTCACCGCGAACACGAAGTCGTCCGGGGTCTCGGCGGCCCACTTCTGGTAGCTCGACGGGCGTTGCAGCGAGTAGAAGGAGCCGTTGATCTCCACGGAGTTGAGCTGCTCGCTCAGGTAGGCCAGCTCGCGCTTCTGCGTGACGCCCTTGGGGTAGAACGTGCCGCGCCAAGGTGGGTACACCCACCCCGAAGTACCGATCCTGACCTCGCCCATGTGGTTATCGTGGCACGGTGGAGGCTTACCTACAGCGCATCGGCGCATCGCGGGACTCGTCGTTGGCGGAGCTGCACGAACGGCACCTGCTGAGCGTCCCGTTCGAGAACCTCGACACCCACATGGACACGAGGATCGTGCTGAAGATCCCGTGGCTGTACGACAAGATCGTGGTGCGGCGGAGGGGCGGGTTCTGCTACGAGCTCAACGGGTTGTTCGCGGAGTTGTTGCGGCACTTGGGGTACGACGTCCAGCTGCTGGCGGCGCGGGTGTTCAACGGCGAGGCGTTCGGTCCCCTGTTCGACCACCTGGCGCTGCTGGTCGACGACGCGTGGCTGGTGGACGTCGGGTTCGGGGCCTTCACGCTGCACCCGCTGTCGTGGACGTCGAGGGAGGACCAGGAGGACCCGTTCGGCGTGTTCCGGCTGGTGGATGCCGGCGACGACGTGGACGTGCTGATGGACGGTCAGCCCACTTACCGGCTGGAACGGCGGCCGCGCTCGCTGGCCGAGTTCGTGCCGACCTGCTGGTGGCAGCAGACCGCGCCCGAGTCGGGCTTCCGCAAGGGGCCACGGGCGACGCTGGCGCGCCTGGACGGGCGAATCACGGTGACGAACGAGAAGGTCGTGATCACGAAAGACGGCCACAAGACCTCGACTCCGGTCGAGGATCCTGCGGCCGCGTTTCTTCAGTACTTCGGCATTCACTTCCGGCAGAGCAACGCGTCCGGTGTCCTGCGCCAGTTGTAGGCGACACCGGCGATGTGCTCGTCCTGCGCGCACTGGCCCTTGTAGTGCCCGTTGGCCCAGTCGCCGCCCTGGTCCGGCAGGTTGTCGCCGCGGTCGAACCACAGCACCCGTGAGTTGCTTCCGGTGGCGATCGGTGCGCAGATCAGCGTGAAGCTCACGTACCCGACGGCCGCGTTTCCTTGCGGACATTGGAGTTTCGTGTAGCCGACGGCCCAGTCGTCGGTCACGTGCTGCTCGTTGGTGACCCTGGTCGTATTGCTCCACTGTGGACCGCTGACGCACAGGCCGCGGTTGCCGGTGTGGCTGACGCCGACGAGCTTTTCGTTCTGCGGACAGGATTCCTTGAGGAGCATGTTCCACCGGGTCTCGCGCGGGATCTGTCCGGTTCGTTGCGGGGCATTGACGAGACGGTTCCAGGCCGGCGCGCGCCAGTCGTCGCCGTCGTTGACACCCATGCGGTTTCCGTCGGCGTCCCAGTGCAACAGTGCCCAGCCGTTGCCACGACGGTTGTCGTGGAACCCGACCAACGGCCAGTACGCGAAGTCCGCGTCCGCCGCGATCAGGTGGTTCACGAACCGCTCGAACCAGTCGCGCGCCTTGGGGTTGCTCTCCTCACGGCCGCCGACGCCGAACTCGCTGATCCACAACGGCGCGGTGAAGTGCTTCTGCGCCTCGGTGACGTAGAACGCCTGGCGCTGCAGGACATCCGTCAGCTCCTGCGGCGACAGGTCCTGGTAGCGCGGGTCGCTCGTCTCGCCGGTTCCCGTCGCGCCGCTGTGGTTCGGCCCGGTGTAGCCGTAGAAGTGGGCGGAGTAGACGAGCTTGTCGGGGTTCGCGAGCGTGTGGCTGAGGTATCGCACGGGCTCCAGCGTCGGCCGTCCGTGCGCGAAGCCGTCGACGGGGATGCCGGTCCAGTTGATGCCTTCCACGATGACCAGCAGATCGGGTGCCGTCTGCTGGATGCGGTCCGCGGCCTGCTGCGAGGCCTTGTGCCAGTCGTGGTCGTTGCCCCAGCCCCAGTTCGGGTCGTCCCAGATGTTGCGGCGCACCTCGTTGTAGAGGTCCGCGCCGACGACGCGTTTGTTGGCCTTGTAGCGGCCGGCCATGAACGCCCAGTCGTTGATCCACTGATCCGTGCTCTGGCTGGTGTTCCACCGCTCGTTGCCGTCGACGCCGCAACACCACCTCGACGTGGTGGTGTGGTTGTTGAGGATGACGGCGAGGTTGTTGCGCGTCAGTTCTTCGATGACCGCGTCGTAGATCTCGAGCGGCCGTTTGCCGTTGAGCAGCGCGTCTTTCAGGCCGTTGACCGGGTTGGTGTCCTTGATCATCTGGTTGGAGAACGGCAGCCGGACGCTGTTGACGCCGATCTCCTTGAAGCCGCTGATGATCGTCGCCAAGGTCGTGCGGTCCAGCCCGAGAGGGACCTGGTCGGCCTTCTCGCCGGCGTGGTGGTTGGAGGGGTCGTTGATGTCGCCGGAACCGTTCCAGGTGCCGCTCGCACCGTGCCAGTTGCCGGACTTCAGCTTGAAGCGGTCGCCGTTGGCGTCGACGATCCACCGTCCGCGCGTGCTCAGCGGGCCGGTCCAGGACGCCGGTTCCGCCTGCGCGGGAGCTACGAGACTCGCGGCCAGGAGCAGGGTGGCCGAGACGCGAGCAATCTTCACGTATGTGACGCTAGCGGCACGCCGAGGCGTTGCGCCAGCTTTTGGGCGTTGCCCGGCGCGGCACCTTTCATGGTGTTGTCGAAGTAGACGAACGTGTCGCGGTCCCAGTCGCGGATCTTGCTCGCCCACTCGTCCAGCTGTTCGTCGCTGTAGGAGCTGATGTACAGCTCGTCGTGGCCGTGCAGGCGGATGTAGGCGAAGTCGGCGGTGACGGCCTCGATACACGGGAACGTCGGCGCGTCGGACACGACGTGGGCGACGTTGTGCTGCTGCAGAAGATCGAAGTAGGCGTCGGTGCGGAACGACTCGTGGCGCGGCTCGAAGGCGTGCCTGCCCGGCGGGAGGGCGGCGAGGAAGTCCTTCAGGACCGCGGGATCGAAGCGCAGGGTGGACGGCAGCTGCCAGAGGATCGGGCCCTGCTTGGTGCCGAGCGCGAGCGAGGACGTGAAGTTCTGCAGTGCGTCCTCGATGTGGCGCAGGCGTTTGTGGTGCGTGATCAGTCGCGAGCCCTTGACGGCGAACAGGAAGTCGTCCGGGGTCTCGGCCGCCCACTTCTGGTAGCTCGACGGTGGCTGGAGCCGGTAGAACGAGCCGTTGATCTCGATCGTGCCGAAGTGCCTGGCCAGGTGGCTGAGCCAGCGCCGTTGCGGGATGCCGCGGTAGAAGCCGTCGCGCCATTCCGGGTAGCGCCAGCCCGACGTGCCGACCCTGATCACGCGTTCCGGATATCCAGGCCGGGCTGTAGCTACTCTGTAGCACTTTTGTGCTATTTGAGCTACAGTTGGGTCATGCAGCTCAAAGCCATCGGACAGCGTGAGCTCCGCAACGACAACGCGGAGATCATGCGACGGGTCGAGGCGGGTGAGGGCTTCGTCGTCACCCGGAACAACAAGCCGGTCGCGCAACTCCTGCCGTATCGGGAGGAAGTCGTGTCCCGGCCACCGCTGGGTGATGTCCAGGTGCTGTTCGGAACTCTGCCGTCGGTCGACCTCGACCGCTGGGAGGCCGACCGGAAAGCGGCCGACGAGGTCTTCGGTGAGGACGACCCGATGGAAGACCCGTGGCAGACCTGAGCCGCTGCCTGCTCGACACCTGTGTCCTGATCAGGCTCGAGCGGGCGAATCTGGGCCCCTACCTCAACGCGCAGCCGTTCCTCAGTGCGATCACGATCGCGGAGCTGGCGTTCGGGCTGGACACCGACGACCCGGTCGAGCGCTTCGCTCGCACCGAGCGGTACTACGCGGCCGTGCAGACGTTCGAGGTGCTGCCGTTCGGAGTCGAGGAGGCCAAGGTCTACGGGCAGATGGCCTCGCTGGTGCGGCGTGCCGGCCGCAGCCCTCGTCCGCGGCGGATGGACCTGCAGATCGCGGCCACCGCCGCGGTCGCCAAGATGCCGGTGCTGACGATGAACGTCAAAGACTTCAAGGACATCGAGCGGCTCGTGGAGGTCGTGCCGATCCGTCAGGCCTGATCCGAACCAACCGCCGCAGCTAACCAATATATCGCCGCCTGACCAGCACCTTAGCAACGAGTCTTTGGACTTCGCCCGCAAACGTCTCATTGCAAGGGCAGCCGATATATCAGCGCGGGAGCGCGGTGAGGAACGACCGGACCTGCTCCAGGTGATCGATGCCGATGCCCCGGCGTGGGTCGACCGGCACCAGGAGCGTGCCCGGCCGGGCAGCCGCCCACTCCGGATCGCGCGGCTGGAACTCGTCGTCGAGCCACGCGATCGGCCGCGTGCCCGCCCACTCGGTGATCGCGGGAACCTTGCCGTGGTTGCCGTCGCGGTGGTCGGCCCCACCGCCGCCGAAGTCGATCCACTCGAGCTCGGGCAGCCCGAGACGCGGCCCGATGAACTTGTTCGCCTCGTGCTCCCACGTCGTCGCCCACACCAGGTCCGCACCCGTCGCGGCGGCGAGCGACAGCAGCCACGGTCCGTGCGACGGATCCAGCCACACGCGCAACGGCCGGGAGAAACCCGCGGGCCGGATGCGGTGCGTGGTGTAGCCGGCCGGACGCCGGGTCGGCTTCGCGAGGTACGGGTTCAACGGACCGTCGACGTCGAGAAGGATCGCTGGCCGGGACATCATGACCTGATCGAAACATCCGGACTGCTAATGATCCCGCGAATTCTCCCGATACGGGACACATGACTCTCACGGAGATCGCGGCCTGGTGCACGGCAGACCACGTGCGGGCCGCGCTCGAACGTCAGCTCGAAGGCGCGCTGGTGGAGGTCCCCGAGGACGACGACTCGCCCCGCCGGGCGTTCAGCGAGGCGTTGCGGCGGTCGTTGATGCTCCGCCAGAAGCACCCGTTCGACATCGTGGCCCTCGGGCTGCCCGACCTGCTGCGCTACCGCGACCTGGTGGCCGGGTCCGAGGTGACGTTGCGTGCCACGAACATCGAGGCCTACTTCATCCGGCAGGACGGCAGCGCGGAGCAGTACCAGCCCGAAACCGAGGACTGAGCCCGAACCGAATCGATGGCGAGTCGATCGGCGTTGCGGCAACGCGTGGACCGCCTGCAGGAACTGCGATCCCGGATCGACCGCATCCAGGTGACATCCGGTTCGGCGACCGCGCGGCCAGACGATAACGAGGACGAGTCGTACATCAGGTCGGCGTGGTGACGGTGACCGGCTTCGATGTTCTGCCGACCGAACTGCGGTCGCACGCGAGCAAGCTCGACGGGCTCGCCGAGCGGCTCGGCCAGGCCCTGCACGCCGCTCGGCACATGAGCATGGACGGCGCCTGCGGCGGCGAGGCGCCGGAAGAGCTGGTCTGCCAGGCATGAAGAAGCCCCGGCCCCGTCGAGGGAACCGGGGCTTCAGCAGGCCCTGCTAGGCGGGCACGGACGCCACGCCGGGCGCCAGGAACCGCTTGCCCGTCACCTTCTCCGAGATGCCCGTGCGGTCCAGGTAGGGCGTGATGCCGCCCAGCCAGAACGGCCATCCGGCGCCCAGGATCATGCACAGGTCGATGTCCTGTGCCTCCGCGACCACGCCCTCGTCGAGCATGATCCGGATCTCCTCGGCCAAGGCCTCCAGCGCACGGGTCTTGACCTCATCGCCCGTCAGCGGGGAGTCACCGAACTCCCAGAGCGCCAGGACCTCGGGGTCGACGGTCTGGTTGCCGGAGGCGTCCCACTGCCAGACGGCGCCCTTGCCCGCGGCGACGAACTTCTTCATGTTCTCCGACACCGAGAAGCGGTCCGGGAACGCGTTGTGCATCGTCTCCGACACGTGCAGCGCGACGGCGGAACCGACCAGCTGCAGCAGGATCATCGGCGACATCGGCAGGCCGAGGGGCTCGGTGGCCTTGTCTGCGACCTCGAAGGAGGTGCCTTCGTCGACCGACTTGATGACCTCGCCCATGAAGCGGGTCAGCAGGCGGTTCACGACGAACGCGGGCGCGTCCTTCACCAGCACCGAGGACTTCTTCAGCTGCTTGCCGACCGCGAACGCCGTCGCCAGGGTGGCGTCGTCGGTCTGCTCGGCGCGCACGATCTCCAGCAGCGGCATGACCGCGACCGGGTTGAAGAAGTGGAAGCCCACGACCCGCTCGGGGTGCTTGAGCTTCGACGCCATGTGCGTGATGGAGAGCGACGAGGTGTTCGTGGCGAGGATGGCCTCGGGGGAGACGTGCTCCTCGACCTCGGCGAACACCTGCTGCTTCACGGCGAGGTCCTCGAACACGGCCTCGATCACGAAGTCGGCGTCGGCGAACGCGGCCTTGTCCAGCGAACCGGAGACCAGCGCCTTGAGGCGGTTCGCCTCGTCGGGCGAGATGCGCTTCTTGCCGGCCAGCTTGTCGATCTCACTGTGGACGTAGCCGACGCCCTTGTCCACGCGTGCCTGGTCGATGTCGGTCAGCACGACCGGCACGTGCAGGCGGCGGATGAACAGCAGCGCCATCTGCGAGGCCATCAGACCGGCGCCGACGACGCCGACCTTGGTGACCTTGCGCGCCAGCGACTTGTCCGGCGCGCCGGCCGGACGCTTCGCGCGCTTCTGCACCAGGTTGAACGAGTACAGCCCGGCACGCAGCTCGTCGCTCATGACGAGGTCCGCGAGGCCCTCGGTCTCGGCGGCGTAGCCCTTGTCGAGGTCGTTCTCGCGCGCCAGCTCCAGCAGCTCCAGCGCCTTCAACGCACCCGGCGCCGCACCCTTGGTCTTGCCGTGCACGATCGCCTTGGCGCGCGCGACGGCGGCGTCCCACGCCTCGCCGCGGTCGATCTCCTTGCGCGGCACGGTGATCTCACCGCGCACGACACCGGACAGCCACAGCAGCGACTGCTCCAGGTAGTCGGCGGAGTCGAACAGCACGTCCGCGATGCCCAGCGCCAGAGCTTCCTTCGGCTTGAGCATCTTGTTCTGGTTCAACGCGTTCTCGAAGATCACCGTCACGGCGTCGTTGGCGCCGATCAGGTTCGGCAGCAGCTGCGTACCGCCCCAGCCCGGGAACAGGCCCAGGAACACCTCGGGCAGCGCGATCGCGGCCGCGTTCGACGCCAGCGTGCGGTAGTGGCACGACAGCGCGAGCTCGAGCCCGCCGCCCATGACCGCGCCGTTGACGAAGGCGAAGGTCGGGATGTCCGAGTCGGTGAACTTCTTGAAGACGTCGTGGCCGAGCTGGCCGATCGTCACGCCCTGCGAACGGTCGGAAGCCTTCTCCACGGCCGTCAGGTCGGCGCCGACGGCGAAGATGAACGGCTTGCCGGTCACCGCGATCGCGGCGGGCTGGGCCGCATAGGCCTCGTCGAACGCCGCACTGAGCGACACCAGCGACTGCGGACCGAACGTCGACGGACGGGTGTGGTCCAGGCCGTTGTCGATCGTGATGAACGCGACCGGCTTGTCCAGGCCCGGCACGGAGATCAGACGGGTCTTGGCAACGGTGACGACCTCGTCGGGGAAGATCGCCTTTGCTTCCTCAGCGGTGATGGTCACTTGCCACTCCAGTTCGGGTTCTCCCAGATGACCGTTCCACCCATGCCGATGCCGATGCACATGGTGGTGAGGCCGTAACGGACGTCCGGCCGCTCGGCGAACTGACGCGACAGCTGCGTCATCAGGCGCACGCCGGAAGAAGCCAGCGGGTGACCGGTGGCGATCGCGCCGCCCCACATGTTCACGCGCGGGTCGTCGTCGGCGATGCCGAAGTGGTCGAGGAACGCGAGCACCTGGACGGCGAACGCCTCGTTGACCTCGAACAGGCCGATGTCCTCAATGGACAGGCCGGCGCGCTCCAGAGCCTTCTCGGTGGCCGGAACCGGGCCGATGCCCATGACCTCGGGCTCGACACCCAGGAACGAGTAGCCGACCATCCGCATGCCGATCGGCAGGCCGAGCTCGCGCGCGGTCTCCTCCTCGGCGAGGATGCAGCCGGTCGCGCCGTCGTTCAGACCGGCCGCGTTGCCCGCGGTGATCCGGCCGTGCGGGCGGAACGGCGTCTTGAGCTTCGCCAGGTCCTCGACCGTGGTGCCCGGACGCGGCGGCTCGTCGGCGGTGGCGAGGCCCCAGCCGTTCTCGGCGGAACGGGTCGCGACCGGCACGAGCTCCGGGCCGATCTTGCCGTTCTTCAGCGCGTCGGCGTACTTGGCCTGCGAGGCGGCCGCGTAGGCGTCCGTGCGCTCCTTGGTGATGTGGGGGAACCGGTCGTGCAGGTTCTCCGCGGTCTGGCCCATCACCAGAGCGCTGGTGTCGACGATCTTGTCCGACAGGAAGCGCGGGTTCGGGTCGACGCCCTCGCCCATCGGGTGGCGGCCCATGTGCTCGACACCGCCCGCGATGGCGATGTCGTAGGCACCGAACGCGATGCCGCTCGCCGCGGTGGTGACGGCGGTCATCGCGCCGGCGCACATGCGGTCGATCGAGTAACCGGGGACCGACTTCGGCAGGCCCGCGAGCAGCGCCGCCGTGCGACCGAGCGTGAGGCCCTGGTCGCCGATCTGCGTGGTCGCCGCGATGGCGACCTCGTCGACGCGCTCCGGCGGCAGCTCGGGGTGCCTGCGCAGCAGCTCACGGATGACCTTCACGATGAGGTCGTCGGCACGGGTCTCGGCGAAAATCCCCTTGGGGCCGGCCTTGCCGAACGGCGTCCGGACGCCGTCGACGAAGACCACGTTCCGAACGCGTGCCGGCGCTGCTGGTGCGGCCACGGCGTCTCCTCCACTTGTGGTGACAACTCTGTCCACCGGGCAGGGGGTGCGCGACATCCCTACCGGTCGGTAACGCCAACTCTAGCCCTAGTTACTGGTGGGTAACCACAGCGGCACCCCTGTTCGTTGCGTCACACACCTTGCGCACGATCAGGAACAGTGGCAACCCGACCGGAGCCAGCAGGATCGTGATCACCAGAACGGGTGCCATCACCAGCGGATGGACGTTCAGGCGACGCCCTTCCAGGTACATCCAGCGCCCGACGAACAGGTCCCACGCGATCATGTGTGCCCACACCAGCGCCGCGCCCACGTCGGTGCTCATGAACTCGGCCAGCGCCGGCAGCTCCGGACGTGTGACCAGCGGCAACAGCTCGGGCAGCACCGGGATCATGAGCACGACGTAGATCGCCACCACCGGCAGGATGATCAGGTAGGAGTCGGCGATCCGCTTCGTCCACGACCACTTCGGCGCGAAGATCATGAGGGCCCAGAACGGTGCGGCCAGCAGGAACGTCAGGCTGAACAGGGTGGCGGTCATGCGGTCACGAGCTCCTTGTTGTTGTTCTGGCCGTGCGGCTGCCGTGCCCACACGATTCCCAGTGCGGTGGCGACGACGAGAGCGGCGGCGACGATCAGGGTGAGGCCGTCGGGGTTGACGATCGACTGGCCGCGCAACGCCTGCCAGGTGACGAGAACGGTCAGGCCGAGGTAGCCGCCGCTCAGCGCCCAAGCGAGGCGAGTGTTGGCCCACCGGCCGGCGAAGAAGATCAGCAGGGGCAGGACCTGCACCGCGTGCATGCCGATGAAGTGTCCGATGCGCAGGTCGCCGTGCACGGTGCTCCAGCCGGTGAGAGGCATGTACGAGCCGCCGTCGGGGCCGCCGATCGAGTGGCTGCCGATCACGCCGCCCTCACGCGACTGGCCGGCGCGCGGCTGGGTCATGAGGAAACCGACGCTCATGCCGACGAGCGCGACGATCAGGCTGAGCCGGATCGCCCAGCTCTGGGCCGGGTTGTCGAACTTCTTGCGGAACAGCAGGATCGCGATGACCAGGCTCGTGCTGAACAGCACCATCGCCAGCGCGCCCATGGCCCCGAACAACGCTCCGTCCAGCGGTGTCTCGAAGTTGAAGTGGCTGCGCTTACCTCTGGTGACCTGGAGGACGATGATCGCCATCTCGGCGACACCAGCCCCCGCGAACACAGTGCCGAGCCACCACGCGATCTTGTGCAGGCGCCCCTCGAGCAGGCTGGTGAACCACGCCAGCGAGGCGCTGTAGAGCGTGAACGACACCGCGAACTTGAACGGCTTGAACCAGATCGGCGAGTCGAGCAGGACCCGGTCGTCCAGCAGCATGCCGAGCGCGGCGATCGGGGTGAGCACGACCATCGACAGCGTGAAGAGCATTAACGGCCGGTGCCAGTGGTACGCCGTCTTCAACATCTGAACCCCCTCCAGAATGGATAGCGGAACTCTCCGCTATCGGGAAGGTACACTATCCATATGCGTGTTGGCGAGCTTTCGAAGATGTCCGGCGTCCCGGTGCCGACGATCAAGTACTACCTGCGCGAGGGACTGCTGCCCGCCGGCGTGCTGACCAGCCCAAACCAGGCGCACTACGACGACGAGCACCTCCGCCGGCTACGGCTGGTGCGCGCTCTCGTGGACGTCGGCGGTCTCTCCATCGCGGCGGTGCGCGAGGTCCTCGGCGCCATCGACACCCGCGGCGACTCACTGCACAACAAGCTCGGCGCCGTGCAGGAGGCCATCAGCGAGCCGGGCTCGGTCGAGCTCAACCCGCTCGCCGTCGAGGACGTCCGGGCCTTCTTCGAACGGCAGGGCGAGCGCAAGTGCGTCGACGTCACCGAAAGCAACGTGACGCACATGCTCGCCTCCGCGCTGTCGGCCGCGCGTTCAGTCGGCCACGACCACTTCCACGAGCTGCTCGACCCCTACCTGGAGGGACTGAAGATCATCGCCCAGGCCGACCTCGAGTACATCGCGCGGCGCGGTTCGTCCGACGACGTCATCGAGGGGATGGTCGTCGGCACGCTCATCGGCGATGCCGTCATCAAGGCCGTGCGGCGCCTCGCGCACGCCCAGGTGTCGCGCGACGTGATCGGCGACGGCTCCGACGACTGACGTGCCGAACTGATACATCGGCCGATATATCAGTTCGGCGTAGACGTGAATCATGACGACTCGTGTGCCGTGGGACCCCGACGACTACCTTTCGCTCGCCCGGCGGGCCTGCTTCATCTGCGAACTCCTCACCGGCAATCCGGACTACCCGCACCACGTCGCCCACCGCGACGAGGTCGCCGTCGTCTTCGCGAGCAGGTTCCCGTCGGTCTTCGGGCACTTCCTCGTGGCGCCGGTCGACCACCGGGAGCACGCCGTGGGCGACTTCACGCCGGACGAGTACGTGGCGCTCCAGCGGGTCGTGCACCGGGCGGGCACCGCTTTGAGTGAGCTGTTGCCGGTCGAGCGGCTGTACGTGCTGTCGCTCGGCAGCCAGCAGGCCAACCGGCACGTGCACTGGCACCTCGCGCCGTTGCCACCGGGCGTTCCCTACGAAGATCAGCAGATCGCCGTCTTCGAGCCCTCTCGCGGCCACCTCGATCTGCCCGACGACGAGGTCGCCGACCTCGCCAGGCGCCTCGGCGAACGCATGGCCGACTGATATATCGGTTACAACACGCCGTGCCACCTGCGCCTTAGCAACGACTCTTTGGACTTCGTCCGCAAAAGACTCATTGCAAGGGGCGCTGCCACCGGACCTCGCCGTCATGCCACTGGTCGGTGGCGGTGAGATCCGCTGAGGTGGCCACGGCGGCGGACGCATGGTGGTCGGGGTGGATGTGCGCGATCACGGTGTGAACCGGTTGCGTGCGGAGCCAGCCGACGAGACCTCGTGTTGCCTCGGTGGCGATGCCGCGGCCCTGCCACAGCGTGCCCACGACCCACGCGATCTCGGCGGTGTGGTTGGCGACGGTCGCTTGGACCGTGCCGGCGAGACAGCCTTCGTCGCGCACGAAGAT
Source organism: Lentzea nigeriaca (assembly GCF_016907955.1). Classification (GTDB taxonomy): domain Bacteria; phylum Actinomycetota; class Actinomycetes; order Mycobacteriales; family Pseudonocardiaceae; genus Lentzea; species Lentzea nigeriaca. The sequence goes on from NZ_JAFBCX010000015.1 coordinate 24,704, forward strand.
CACCCAGTTGAGCCAGCGTTCGGCCGGGTCGGGGGAGCCCGCGACCAGTCGCTCGTAGCGGGCGAGGAGTGCTTCCGGCGAGTACGGGGCGCCGCCGATGAACGTGTGTAATGCCGGGTCGGCCAGCACCTCGGCCATCTCGGCGGCGTGCTCGACCCGCAGCGGAAGCAGGTCCAGCCGGGCGGTGGCGATCGGCGGCGCCTCGGTCGGGCGCGAGTCCGTGCGGTCGTTCGTCACGCGCCAGATGATCGCCCAGCTATCCTTTGCAATGGGTCTTTTGCGGACGAGGTCCAAAGACCCATTGCTAAGGAGCAGGTCAGGACTGTGGGAGGAACTGATATATCGGTGGTCAGGCGGTTGTTAAAGGGCGTGGCGGGATCTTTGCCCTCTGCAGGGTGGCGGTGAGTACGTCGTCCAGGGGCGTCGCTGTCAGGCCGAACGTCGACTCGATGCGGGACGCGTCAACGACGAACGGACGGTGCGACATGTGGTGCGTTTCCCACAACTCGTCCCACAGCGGGGCGGTGGCGCCCAGCAGGGTGAGCTCTCGGTCGGTCATCTCCGCGAGTCGTGGTGCCGGGGCCTCCGCCAGCTCGGCGAGCCGGGTGGCCATGGCTCGGACGGAGGAGATCACGACGGGTGCGTGCCAGGCCTGGCCGAGGGCGCGTTCGTCACTGGCGACGGTGACCAGGGCGCGCGCGGCGTCGCCGACCGGGGTGAACGAGTGCGGGGTGTCCAGCGCGGCGGGCACGACCGCCGGCAGTCCGGCCAGGACCTTGGGGACGACCATCGCGTTGAAGATCGAGAAGGCGTCGGGGCCGATGAACTGGCCCGCGCGCACCTCGGTGACGCGGACTCGGCCTTCGTCGTGTGCGGCCTTGGCCTCGAGCCACATGCGGGCGCGCACCTCGCCCTTGGGGCCCGTTGCGGCCAGCGGGTGGTCCTCGGCGAGGGGACCATCGACGGGGCCGTAGCCGTACAGGTTTCCCAGCATCACATAGGTGGTGCCGGTGCGTTCGGCGGCGGACAGGATCGCGCCGAACAGCGGCGGGACGGTCTGTGGCCACGTGTGGTACGCGGGCATGGCGGCGTTGATGATCGTGGTCGCGCCGGCCGCGACCTTCGTCAGGGCGGTGACGTCGCCGGCGTCGAGGGCGATCCTGGTGACCTGGGGGTGTTCGGGGCCGCCGCCGCCGGTGCGGCTGACCATCCTGACCTCGTCACCGGACTCGGCGAGCAGCAGCGCTGCGGCTGTGGCCGTGGCACCACGGCCGATGATCACGTGCATGATCCTCTTTTCGGGAACATCGGGTTCTGCGGATTTGCTTGATCCACTGTGGTGCGCGCGGTTCGTTCGCGGCACCAACCCGCTTGCCACGTTCCCGGAGGTTCTGGCCATGCATCGTGTCGTCTTCGTCGTGGTCGCGCCGGTGTTCTCGTTCGACCTCGCCATCGCGCGGATGGTCCTCGACGCCGCCGAGGGGTACGAGATCATCACGTGCACGGCCGACCCTGGACGGGTTGAGGCCGTCGGAGGTCCGGACGTCGTCGTCGACCATGATCTCGCCGCTGTCCGGGACGCCGACACGTGCATCGTGATCGGCGGTGGTGGCCGCGACACCGACGTGAGGGTGCTGGAGGCCGTCCGGGTGGCGGCCGAGGCGGGTGCGCGCATGGCGGCGATCTGCACCGGTGCCTTCGTGCTCGCCCAGGCGGGAGTGCTCGACGGGCGCCGTGCGACCACGCACTGGGGGCTGACCGACGAGCTCGCACGTCGTCATCCCGGCGTGATGGTTGTGCCCGACGTGCTGTACGTCGCCGACGGTCCGGTGCTCACGTCGGCCGGTGCCGCGGCGTGCATCGAGCTGTGCCTGCACCTGGTCCGCACTGATCTCGGTGCCGCCGCGGCGGCAGACGTCGGGCGACTGGCCGTCGTGGCCGCGCCGCGGCCGGGGGACCAGGCCCAGGTGGTCGACACGCCACTGCCGACCACCGGGGACACCTCGCTCGCCGCCACCCGTGCGTGGGCGCTGCTCCGGCTCGACGAGCCGCTCACCCTCAACGACCTGGCCACGCACGCCCGCGTGAGCGTGCGCACCCTGACCCGGCGTTTCCACGCCGAGACCGGGCTGAGCCCGCTGCGCTGGCTGTTGCACCGGCGCATCGACCGCGCCCGTCAACTGCTGGAGACCAGCACGATGCCGATGGACCTGGTGGCCCGTCACAGCGGACTGGGCAGCGCCGACTCGTTGCGGCAGCACCTCGTCCGCCGGACGGGTCTCACCCCGACCGCCTACCGCCGGTCGTTCAGGTCGACGGAGCGGTCGCGCTCAGCGCCTTCGCCATCGCTTCGAGGGTGAGCTCGATCTGCCACGACCGGGCCCCGCCGTCGCGCAGCACGCCTGCCACGGACTCGGGGGACAGGTCGGCCGGCGGTTGCCAGCAGGTGCGGCGCACGAGGTCGGGCAGCAGCAGGTTCTCGACCGGGAGGGTGTTGGCCTCGGCGATGGTCGTCAGGGCCGCGCGTGCGGCGGCCAGGCGGGCTGCGGCGTCCGGGTCCTTGTCCGCCCAGCGGTTGGGCGGGGGCGGGCCGTCGTGCTGGCCGGCGGGCTCGGGGAGCTCCGACTTGGGCAGGCCCGCGGCCTTGCGCAGCGCGTTCATCCACACGCCGGACATGCGGCGCTGGGCTCGGCCGCGGAAGACCGGCAGCGCGAGCAGCTCGGCTTCCGAGGCGGGGTTGCGGGCGGCCGCCTCCATCAGGGCGGAGTCCGGGAGGACTCGGCCGGGGGCGATGTCGCGTTCGCGGGCCACGGCGTCGCGGGCTTCCCAGAGCGCGCGGACGAGGGCCAGTTGACGCTGGTTGCGCACGCGGTGGATACCCGACGTGCGCCGCCAGGGGTCGGTACGGGGGCGCGGCAACGGCGCCGTCCGTACCGCCTCGAACTCCTCGAGCGCCCAGGCGAGTTTGCCCTGGCGCTCCAGCTCGGCCTCGAGAACGTCGCGGAGCTGAACGAGCAGCTCCACGTCCAGAGCGGCATACGTCAGCCAGTCGGCAGGAAGGGGGCGGCGCGACCAGTCGGCCGCGCCGTGCCCCTTCTCCAGCCGATAGCCGAGCAGTCGCTCGACCAGCGTGCCCAATGCCACGCGTTCGAACCCAGCCAGCCTGCCCGCCAGCTCGGTGTCGAACAGGGCGCCGGGTCGCAGCCCGAGTTCGGCGAGGCACGGCAGGTCCTGAGACGCCGCGTGCAACACCCACTCAGTGCCGTCCAGCGCCTGCACCAGTGGGTCTAGCCGTCCGCCCAAGGCGATCGGGTCGACCAACCAGGTGCCAGCGCCCTCCCGGCGCAGTTGCACCAGATAGGCACGCTGTGAGTAGCGGTAGCCCGAGGCTCGCTCGGTATCCACCGCGACCGGGCCCTTCGCCCCGGCGAGCGCGTCAGCGGCTCGCCGGAGCGCAGCAGGATCGGCGACCACGGGCGGGACCCCATCAGCAGGTTCCGTCAGCGGTACCGGATCTGGTCCGGTCGGTGCGGTTGGCTCGTCGGCGGGAACATCCACAGCGGATGACCCTACGACGAACGCACCACTCACAGGTGTTCTCGGCCGGTTCAGTGCTTCAAACCGGTATCTAGCGGATCACGCCGGCACGCATGGCCAGCGCGACCATCTGGGCGCGATCCCCGGTGCCCAGCTTCCGGCCGATCCGCGACAGGTGAGACTTCACCGTCAACGCGGACAGGCTCAGAGCCTCGCCGATTTCCTTGTTGCTCTGGCCATCGGCGACCAGCTGGAGCACCTCGACCTCACGCGCGGAGAGTTCCCGCGGCGTGTTGTCGGTGCCAGGCACCCGAGTACCCGCTGCGAGTACTGGTGCCACGCTCGGATCTGCGTAAACGCCGCCATCGAGAACCCGGCGCACGCCGTCGGTGACCACCATCGGCGAGGCGGACTTCAGGAGGTACGCCTGAGCGCCCGCCTGGAAGGCCGACCTGACCGCGTAGGGGTCGTCGGAGGATGCGAGGACCACGATGCGGGGCCAGCCCTGGGCACGGAGTTCCGTGACCAGGTCGATGCCGGTGCCATCCGGCAGACCCAGATCGAGGATCGCGAGGTCGCAAGGACCAGTAGCGAGTGCCCGCGCCCGAGCCTCCGCCACCGATGCGGCCTCATGCACTGTCCCGGCCCCCATCTGGGTGAGCCGAGCTGATATCGCCTCCCTCAGCAGTGGGTGGTCGTCGACCACCAGCACTGAAAAAAGCTCCTCCCGCGGGTGCGGGACCATGTTCGCCGGCAACGAGCCGGCTGGCGTGGTACGAACGGCCTGACCTAAGCCGACGGCAGCCACGTCACTACCTCCCTGGAGTCGGTCGTGCCCCCCGACCGGCACCGGGACTTTCGCCCAATCAGCCGCGCCACTGATCGACCGAAAGTGGTGTCGTCTGGGGCAGCGTAGCCGCCCAAGCGGGTCTACGGGACGATCAATCGGGTATCTATCCCTATTGAGTTGTGACAGATGGCCTCAGTTGTCACACGATTGGCTGACAGCTGGATAGGGGGAGTAACGCGAGATGCCCTCATGACGACGTATAGGAGTTGGTTGTGCCTAGCCTGACCGGTCCCGATCGAGCGCGGGCGTTGCTGCAGCGTGTGCCTCTCGTCGACGGCCACAACGACCTCCCGTGGGCTCTCCGGGAGTTCGGTGACGGAACGGGCGAGGACGTCTACACGACCGCCGCGAAGATCGATCTCACGGAGCGTCATCCCAGCTTGCACACGGATATCGTGAAAATGCGCGAGGGTGGCCTCGGCATGCAGTTCTGGTCCGTCTGGATTCCCGGCAGGCTGGCCGGCGACGGAGCCGTGACCGCCGTCCTGGAGCAGATCGAACTGGTCTACGAGCTGGCCGAGCGGTACTCCGGTCACCTGGGCATCGCCACCACCGCGGACGAGGCTGAAAAAGTCTTCGCGTCCGGGCGTGTCGCGTCCCTCCTGGGGGCGGAGGGCGGACATTCCATCAACTCTTCACTCGGAGTCCTGCGCGCCCTGCGCCGTCTGGGCGTCCGCTACATGACGCTGACCCACAACGACAACACGCCGTGGGCCGACAGCGCCACTGACCAGCCTGAACACGGCGGGCTCACCGAGTTCGGGCGCGAGGTCGTGCGCGAGATGAACCGCATCGGCATGCTCGTCGACCTCTCGCACGTCGCATCGAGCACGATGCACGCCGCGCTCGAGACGACCGTCAAGCCCGTCATCTTCAGCCACTCGTCGTGCCGCCACGTCGCCGACCATCCGCGCAACATTCCGGACGACGTCCTGGTGAAGCTGAAGGACAACGGTGGTGTGGCCATGATCACATTCGTTCCGAGCTTCGTTTCACCCCAGTTCGCTGAATGGGACGCAGCCCTTCGTGACGCCATGACGGCCGCCGGTGCGAACCACGCCGACATGACCGAGCGCAAGACGTTCAGCGAGAAGTGGATCGTCGACCACCCGGCGCCGACGGCCACGCTCGACGACGTCGTCGCGCATGTCGAGCACGCCCGTGAGGTCGTCGGCATCGACCACATCGGGCTCGGCGGCGACTACGACGGCGTCACGGCCCTCCCGGAGGGGCTCGAGGACGTCTCGACCTACCCGAACCTCATCGGGGCGCTGCTCGACAAGGGCTGGTCAGAAGACGACTGCGCCAAGCTCGCCGGCGCGAACATCCTGCGCGTGCTGCGCGACGCCGACAGCTGATCGGTCGTCCGTCAACCGATATATCAGTTCCCGTGACGGACGCTGCCTGCCGCTGACCTGCGCCTTAGCAATGAGTCTTTGGACTTCGTCCGCAAAAGACTCATTGCAAGGGTGCGGGGCTGTGCAACGAGACGTTTGACTTCGTTCGCAAAAGAGTCGTTGCAAAGGGGCGGGCGGCCCGGAGGGCGGGAGGGGACTGATATATCGGTGGTCAGGAGCGTTGGCCGAACATCGTGACGCCCACTGGTGGGAGGCCGACGGCGGTGGCCATCAGTTCGTAGAAGGCGGTGCCGTGTTCGGCCAGTTCGCCGTCGAGGGCGGTCCAGGAGGCGCGCAGTTCCAGGTCGTCGGTGCGGGCCGGGCCGGCGATGTCGCCGAAGCGGGCCGACGACGTCTGGGTGACGGTGCCGCCGAGGGCGGTGAAGCGGGCGCCGGACTGTTCGAGGGCCTCGGTCAGCCAGGACCAGCCGACCTCGGGCAGCAGGGGATCGGAGGCGAGTTCGTGGTCCAGTTCGACGCGCACGTAGGCCACCACGCGCAGGACGCCGCCCCATGCCTCGTCGCCGTCCGGGTCGTGCAGGAGCACCAGGCGGCCTGTCGACAGCTCGTCCGACGGGCCGGTGACCTCAGCCGTCAGCGCGTACGCCCACGGCGCAAGCCGCTGCGGTGGGCGGACCTCGGTGAGTTCGATCTCGGGCCTGTGGCGAACCGACTTGAGCGTCCCCACCGCCCGGCGGAAGATTTCCGGCTCGGTCACACAACTGACTGTAGGCCTCGCAAACCGACCGAGTGACGGCGGCACGCCGGGACGTGGGACCATGAAGGGAAAGAAAGAGAGATGACTGCACAGTGTCTGATCTTTTGGCACCCCTTCTCGTCGCCGCGCGTGGCGGCACCCCGTCGCACACCCCTGTCTGGTTCATGAGGCAGGCGGGGCGGTCGTTGCCCGAGTACCGGGCGCTTCGTCAGGGCACCGCGATGCTCGACGCGTGCATGGATCCGGAGATGGTCTGCGAGATCACCATGCAACCCGTCCGGCGGCACGGCGTCGACGGCGCGATCCTCTTCTCCGACATCGTGGTGCCGCTCAAGGCCGCCGGTGTCGACCTCGACATCGTCGCGGGCACCGGGCCGGTGGTCGCGAACCCGGTCAGGACGCTCGAGGACGTCGAGAAGCTTCCCGAGCTGCGCGCCGAGCAGGTCCAGCCGGTCGCGGACGCCATCGGGCTGCTGCTCAAGGAGTTGCCGGAGCAGGTCGCGCTGATCGGGTTCGCGGGAGCGCCGTTCACGCTGGCGAGCTACCTCGTCGAGGGTGGGCCCAGCAAGAACCACGAGCTCACCAAGGCACTCATGCACGGCAACCCCGAGTTGTGGCACGCGTTGCTGGCCAAGATCGCGGACATCACCGCGGCGTTCCTGCACGCGCAGCTCGACGCCGGGGTGCAGGCGGTCCAGTTGTTCGACTCGTGGGCGGGGGCGCTGTCCGAGCGCGACTACCGCGAGTTCGTGCTGCCGCACTCGAAGCGGGTGCTCGAGACGATCAGCACCGTGCCGCGCATCCACTTCGGCGTCGGCACCGGTGAGCTGCTGCCGGCGATGCGCGAGGCCGGGGCGGACGTCGTCGGTGTCGACTGGCGGATTCCGCTCGACGTCGCCGTGGACCGTCTCCAGAAGGCCGCTCCCGAGCTGCCGAAGCCGGTGGTGCAGGGCAATCTCGACCCGGCGTTGTTCTTCGCGGGCTTCGAGGCCGTCGAACGCGAGGTGCGGCGCATCCACGCCGAGGGCAAGGCGGCCGCGGGCCACATCTTCAACCTCGGCCACGGCGTCCTGCCCGACACCGATCCGGAGATCATCACCCGTACCGTCGAACTGATCCACAGCTTGTAATGCACGGAAGAGCACCGCACGTCGCCGTCGTCGGGGGAGGCATCTCCGGGCTGGCCGCCGCGCACCGGTTGCGCCTGCTGCTCGGGCCCGACGCCAAGATCACCGTGATCGAGCAGTCCGACCGGCTCGGCGGCAAGCTGCGGACCACCGAGCTCGCCGGTGTGCGGTTCGACGTGGGCGCCGAGGCGTTCCTGCATCGCAAGCCGGAGGCCCAGGAGCTGATCGACGAGGTCGGGCTGCAGGACGACGTCGTGCACCCGACCGCGGCCAAGGCGTCGGTGCACGCGGCGGGGCGCACGCACCAGCTGCCCGCGCACACGTTCATGGGCGTCCCGGCGAGCGTCGAGACGGTGCGGCACATGCTGTCGTCAGAGGGCGCGCTGCGGGTCGAGATGGAACCGACGCTGCCGCCCGTCGACCTCCACGGCGGCGACGTCGCTGTGGGCACGCTGATGAAGGACAGGTTCGGCCCGGAGATCGCCGATCGTCTCGTGAGCCCGTTGCTGGGCGGCGTCTACGCGGGCCGCGCGGACGAGCTCGGCCTGCGCGCCACGATGCCGCAGATCGCCACGCTGCTGGACAAGGGCGTCGGCTCACTGCTCGCGGCCGCCGCGATGATGATGCCCGCGCCACCGCAGCCGAGGGCCGCGCGCCCGCCGGTGTTCGCGTCGCTGCGCAACGGCGTCCAGTCGCTCGTCGACCGGCTCGCCGAGGTCGCGAAGCCCGAGATCAGGCTGGGCCTGCCGGTGCGCGTGCTGTCCTGGCAGGGCGACGGCTGGCGGCTCGAGATCGGGTCGGCCGCGACGCCCGAGTACCTGGAGTGCGACGGCGTCGTGCTCGCGGTTCCCGCTCCGTCGGCGCGCAAGCTGCTGTCCGAGATCGCGCCGCAGGTGTCCGCCGCGTACGGCAAGGTCGAGGTCGCCTCGATGGCCGTCGTCGCGCTGGCACTGCCGCCGGGTACCGAGCTGCCGGACCGCTCCGGCATCCTGATCGCGGAGGGGGAGCGGTACAGCGACCGCATCACCCCGTTCACGGCCAAGGCGTTCACGTTCTCCAGCCGCAAGTGGTCGCACGTCGGCGAGCCGGTGATCCTGCGGGGTTCGGTCGGGCGGCACGGCGAGACGGCGTTGCTGCAGCGCAGTGACGCGGACCTCGTGAAGGCCGTGCGCAACGACCTGTACGAGCTGACCGGGATCAAGACCGAGCCCATCGACTACGTGGTGCAGCGCTGGGGCGGAGGCCTGCCGCAGTACGGCGTCGGGCACGTCGACCTCGTCGAGACCATCGAGAAGGGCATCGGCGACGTCCCCGGCCTCGCCGTGGCGGGCGCCACGCTGCACGGCGTGGGCGTGCCCGCCTGCATCGCCACCGCCGACGCGGCCGCCGCCCGTGTCGCAGCACACCTGCTGGGCCGCGTTCGCCGCTGAGTCAAGTCTGGGAAGATGGGGTCATGGCGCGCCTGAACTACAACGAGCTCAACGACACCATCCGCTACACGATGTGGTCGGTGTTCCGGGTCGAACCCGGCAAGCTGCCGGAGGACCGTTCGGCGGCTGCCAGCGAGACCCAGAACTACCTGGACGCGTTGGAGGGCAAGGGCGTCACCGTCCGCGGTGTCTACGACGTGGCCGGTCTGCGCGCGGACGCCGACTTCATGATCTGGTGGCACGCCGAGGAGATCGAGCAGGTGCAGGCCGCCTACACGGGCTTCCGCCGCACCCCGCTCGGCAAGGTCTCCACGCCGGTCTGGTCGCAGGTCGCCCTGCACCGGCCAGCGGAGTTCAACCGCAGCCACATTCCCGCGTTCCTCGCCAACGAGGAGCCGCGCAAGTACGTCTGCGTGTACCCGTTCGTGCGCTCCTACGAGTGGTACCTGCTGCCCGACGAGGACCGCCGCAAGATGCTGGCGGACCACGGCAAGGAAGCCCGCGACTTCCCGGACGTGCGCGCGAACACGGTCGCGTCGTTCGCGCTGGGCGACTACGAGTGGATGCTCGCGTTCGAGGCCGACGAACTGCACCGCATCGTCGACCTGATGCGGCACCTGCGCGGCACCGAGGCGCGGCTGCACGTGCGTGAGGAGATCCCCTTCTACACGGGCACCCGCGTCCCGGCCGCCGAGCTCGTGACTAACCTGCCGTAACCCGGTACGCGCGGATGATCGTCAACTCGAAGGCGTTGCCCTTCGAGTCCGTCGCCGCCGCGCGCAACGAGGCGAACCTCGCGTCCGCCGGGTGGTAGATCAACGCGCTCGCGCCGCTGATCCCCGCCCGGCGCCAGGACGCGCCGTCGTCGAACGAGTACTCGACCCGCAGGTCACGGAGCTCACCGACGTCACCCTGCGACTGCGTGAGCAATCCCAGGCGCTGCAACGTTCCCGCAGGCACAGCGCCGTGCGCGTCGAGCTTCGGCTCGAACCGCACGACCGACATCGGCAGCGTCGCCGGCGCGGCGGCCGCGGCCGAGCGGAACGTCCACACCGCCGACACCCGCGTGCTCAGGTCGAACTGCGTACCGCGCTCGATCGACCGTTCCACCCGGTAGTCGGACGCCTGCGCGGGCAACCCCCGGTAGACGTCGCTGTTCTCACCCACCAGCACGCCGTCGCGGTACAACGCGGTCCGCTCGGAGTCGCGAGTGGAGCGGCCGTAGCCGTGGTTTCCGTCGGCGAGCAGCGGAAGGTTCAGCAACAGGTCCGTGCCGGTGCGGGTGGACGGGTGCGGCAGCCCCGGCCCGTACACCGGCTGTCCCTCGACGTGGGTGTACGTCCGGCCCGCCTCGTACGTCCGGTACGGGCTGACGAAGTACGCCGTGCTGTCCTCCTGGTCCACCCTGACGGTCGACTGCCATCGCACGTCCTCGGCCGTGACGAACTCCGTCACCCGGAGGTCTTCCGGCAGCATCCAGTCCCAGTCCAGGCCGCGCACGCCGAACGTGGTCAGCGGCGTCTGGGCCTTCAGCGAGAACGTGCGGGGCCGGTCGGCGTGGACCGTCGTCTCGATCCGCGCGAGCTCGTCGAGGCGAGGCGCCCGGACGAGCCCGGTCGGGTAGCCCACCACCTGATACGCGAGCCGGTAGGTCTTCAGCTGCTCGCGCCGCGCGATGGTGTCCTTGGTGACGAGGGACGAGAACTCGTTGCCGGGCAACGGGGAACCGAGCTGCTTGGTCTTGATCCGCACGCCTTCACCGAACGAGTCGAAGCTGCCCGCCGTGACGGCGCCGTTCAGGACTCGCCGGTACATCACCTTGGTGGACGGGTTGATGGCGTTGGGGTCGGGCGTGGTCAGCGAGATCGGCCGGGTCTCCCTGGCGTCGATCCGGACCGTGGTGACGGGCTCGGTCACGGCCATGCCCGGATGCACGATCTTGTTCGTGAGGAGCTGGCCGGCGCCGTCGAACTCCTTGATCTCCGAGTCGATCAGGTAGGTGCCCCTCGGCAGCCGCAACGCCTGGAACCCCGTGGCGGGCACGATCTTCGAGTACGGCACGTCCAGGCCGGTGACGAGGGTGGTGCCGGCGAACGGGTTGCCCCCGTCGGCCCCGATGTGGATCAGGGCGAGCCAGTTGCTCTCGGGTTCGCGCTCGAGGGCGACCGGTGTCCGGACCCGGTGCGGGCCCGACGTGGCGAGGACCTCGCCGGTGAGCATCCCGTCCGACGATCCCGCGCGCGGGTCGCCGGTGACATCGACGGACGAGGTGCCCTTCGCCGGCACGGTGACCTTGCCGGTGCTCAACGAGAACATGCCGGGCGCCGCGGCCGAGTCGATCGCGAGATCGAGGGTGACCACCGCGGCGGACGAGTTGGTGTAGGTGATCGTCTTCGTCACCGGGACGTTGCGGTCGTGCGGCCACTGGTGGCTGCCGAGATCGAGGGTCGCGGTGTCGGCGACGACCGGCTGCTCGATCGCCTTGGCCACGTCGATCCGGCCGGTGCCCTGGTCGAAGACACTGAGCCCGGCGGTGGGTTTGGCGGTCGACGCGAGCGCGGCCTTGAGCTGTCCCGCGGTCCAGTCCGGGTGCTGCTGCTTGAGCAACGCCGCCGCGCCCGCCACGTGCGGGGTCGCCATCGACGTGCCGTCCTTGGCGACGTGCTCGGAGGACCCGGCCTTCGCCGCGACGATGCCCACGCCGGGCGCGGTCACCTCGGGCTTGATGTTGCTGTGGGCGCCGACCTTCGGGCCGCGGCTGGAGAACGACGCGAGCTTGTCGTCGCGGTCGACGGCGCCGACGGTCAGCGCGGCTTCGGCGCTGCCGGGGGAGTTCACCGAGCCCGGTTCGCCGTCGTTGCCCGCCGCGACGACGAACAGCACTCCGTGTTTCGCGGTGAGGTCGTTGATCTCCTGCTCGAGCGGGTCGATCTCCTCGGTGTCGTCACTGCCGAGGCTGAGGTTGACGATCCGGGCACCCTGTTCGACGGCCCAGCGCAGGCCGTTGATGATCGCCGAGTCCCGGCAGCCGCGCGAATCGCAGACCTTGGCGTCGATCAGTTGCGCGCCAGGGGCGACACCGCCGTACGTGGTGCCGCCGCTCGCGATGGTGGCGGCGACGTGGGTTCCGTGTTCGTTGTGGGTGTGGTCGTCCTCCAGCGTGAAGTTGCGGAAGGCGATCTCCTTGCCCTGCAGGTCGGGATGCCGTTCGTCGACGCCACCGTCGACGACCGCGACCTTGACGCCCTGGCCGGTGATGCCGCGCCGGTGAGCGGCGGGTGCGCCGATCTGCTTGACGCTGCGGTCCAGCGCGGGCTCGCGGCGGCCGTCGAGCCACACCTTGTCGACGCTGTTCTTGAGCGACGACCAGTCGTCGGCCGCGAGGCGAGGTGAGCCGTCGACGAGCAACGGTGTCCGGTCGCGATAACCGAACTCCCGCAACGAGGTAACGTCGAAGAGACGTTGGTCGAGCCGGTTCGCCGCGAGCGGTGCCGCGGCGTCACTCGGGATGACGAGCGTGTGGCCGTCGGGCTTGCGGTGGGTGCGGAACGTGATCTCGGTCCGGTCTTCACCCGGCTTGATCGCGGTGACGAAGCCGTCGGGACCGAGTGAGACCTTGTCGCCGGTGACGAGCGTGATCTCCTCGGCTGTCGCATGTGGACTGTCAGCGGCCGACGCGACGGCGGGAACGGTGGCCAAGGTGAGCGCGATTACCGCGCTCAGAGTTCTGATGCGCATGTTTTACCCCCAGGACACAGGAAGTTAGCTTCCTGTCACGGGGAGTGCGCAGAGCTGAATGGCCGAATCGGAGGGTGATCTCGGCCGCCCGGCACGGACCGGGCGGCCGAGAACCGGGAACTAGCTCACCTTGTAGGCGTGGATCACCGTCACCTCAACGGTGTTGCCCTTGGCGTCCTTCGCCGTGGCCTTCAACGAGGTCCACTTGGCGTCCTTCGGGTGGTAGATCAACGCGCTGTTGCCTGCCACACCAGCGTTTCGCCACGACTTGCCGTCGTCGTGCGAGTACTGCACGCCGGTGATCCGCACCTTGCCCGTGTCGCCCTGGGACTGGGTGACCAGACCGAGGCGCTGCAACGTGCCCGCGGGCACCGCGCCGTTGTCGTCGAGTTTCGGCGCGAACCGCACGACCGAGAGCGGAATGGTGTCGACCACCCCCGGAGTGCCCTTCGACTTGAACGTCCACGCCGCGGACACCTTGGTGCTGAAGTCGAACTGCGAGCTCCGGTCGAGGCTCGCCTCGGCGCGGAAGTCGGCCTCCGGCAGCGGCACGTTCTGGAAGTTGCCGCCGTCGGTCTCGCCGAGCAGCACGCCGTTGCGGTACAGGGCCATCCGGTAACTGTCCACAGTGGAACCACCGCGGCCGTTGCTCGCGTCGCTCAGCATCGGCACGCCGATGAGCATCTGCGTGCCGTTGCGCTGGGCGTACGGGTACGGGGCCTCGGGCAGCGCCGGCGAGAAGATCGGCTGGTTCTCCCGCTCCTGGTAGGTCTTGCCCGGCTCGTACGTGCGGTAGCCGGACATGGCGTCCTCGCGGGCACCGTTCGCGTGATCGATGCTCACGATCGACTGCCAGCGCAGGTCCTCGGTCGTCACGTAGTCGACCGCCTTGCTGCCCGCCGGCACCGGGTAGAGCGCCGAACCGCCGCCGACGCCGTGCACCGACATCGGCAACTCGCCCTTGCTGGCCGTGCTGTCCGCCTTGAGGCCGCCGATGGTGGCCTCCACGCGAGCCAGTTCCTTCTTGCTCGGCGCACGCGTCAGGCCGTTCGGCAGACTGCCGCCGACCGGGTAGGACAACCGGTAGTAGGTGTTGGCGTCGGCCGCGGAGTTGGCGTGCAGCGTCGTGATCGACGCCAGCTCCTTCGGCGAGAGCGGCCCGCCGATCTGCCCCGCGGAGATGCGGTCGAGGCCACCGAACGAGACCAGCCCCGCCTGCACGGTCCTCTCACCGTGCGTGCGCTTCCAGGCCACCTCACCGGCCACGAAGCTACCGGTGGGCTCCGGTGCCTTCACCGACAGCGGCTGCGCCAGCCGCGCGTCCATCTTGATCGTCACGTCACCGGTCAAGTTCACCGTCGGCTGCAGCAGTATGTCCAGGCCGTTCGCCGAGCTGATCGACGAGTCGATCACGTAGGTGCCCTTGGGCATGCGGACCTTCTGGTCGCCGCCGCCGAAGATCGCCTTGAACGCCTCGACGTCCAGACCGTCGACGAACGTCAGCGCGTCCGGCGGGTCCTGCCCGTCGCGGCCGATCATGTCGATCGTGAGCGTGTAGCTCTCCACCTCGCGGTCGATGCCGACGAGGGTGCGGACGGTGTGCGTGCCGGACGTGGCGACGACCTCGCCGGTGTACGCGGCGTCCTGCGTGCCGACGCGGGCGTCACCGGTGACCTTGACGGCCGCGGTGCCCTTGGCGGGAACGGTGACCTTCGAGGTGCTCAGCGAGAGCATGCCCTGCGGCGCACCGCTGGTGAGCTTCACGTCGAGCGTGATGTCCGCGTCGGTCGGGTTGGTGTAGGTGATCGACTTGGTTTCCGGCTTGTCGTCGCCGTGCGGCCACTCGTGCCGCCCGAGGTTCACCGCGACGACGTCGGCGGTCAGCACCTGGTTGATCGCCTTGGCCACGTCGATGCGGCCCGCGCCCTGGTCGAACGCACTCACACCGGGCGTCGGCTTGGCCGTGGTGGCGAGCGCCGACTTGAGCTGGGCCGGGGTCCACTCCGGGTGCTGCTGCTTGAGCAACGCCGCGGCACCGGCCACGTGCGGCGTCGCCATGGACGTGCCGCTCGCCGCCAGGTGGTCGGTGGTGCCGGCCTTGGCGGCGACGATGCCGACGCCCGGCGCGGTCACCTCCGGCTTGAGCCCGCTGTCCCCGGCGCGAGGACCCCTGCTGGAGAACGGGGCGAGGCTGTCGTCGCGGTCCACGGCGCCGACCGACAGCGCGGCCTCGGCCGTGCTGGGGGAGCTGACCGAGCCCGGCGAACCCGAGTTGCCCGCCGCGATGACGAACAACGTGCCGTACTTGGCCGTCAGCTCGTTGACCGCCTGTTCCAGCGGGTCGATCTCCGGGGTGTCGCCGCCGCCGAGGCTCATATTGACGACCTGGGCGCCCTGCTCGGCGGCCCAGCGCATGCCGTCGAGAATCCAGGATTCCTGGCAGCCGTTCTCGACGCAGACCTTGGCGTCGATCAGCTGCGCGCCCGGTGCGACGCCGCCGTACTTCGCTCCCACGCTCGCGACGGTCGAGCCGACGTGCGTGCCGTGGCCGACCTTGTCGGTGTTGTCCGGGTCGGTCGTGAAGTTCTTCTCCGCGATCTGCTGACCCTTGAGATCCGGGTGGTTCTCGTCCACGCCGGTGTCGACGATCGCGACCTTGACGCCCTTGCCGGTGATGCCGCGCTGGTGGGCTGCCGGTGCGCCGATCTGCGCGACGCTGCGGTCGAGGCTCGGCTGCCGGATGCCGTCGAGCCAGATCTTGTCACCCGAGCCGGCCTGGGCCTTCAGCGCCGCCCAGTCGTTCGCCGACCGCGCCCCGAGTCTCGCCTGGCCGTCCACGATCAACGGCATCCGGTCCCGGTAGCCGAACTCCAGCAACGTGGTGACGTCGAAGAGTCTGCGGTCGAGCCGGCCCGCCGCCAGGGGCCCGAACGCGTCCTTCGGGACGACCGTGGTGTGGCCGTCGGTGCCGCGGTGGGTCTTGAAGGTCATGCCCCTGCGACCCTCACCCGGCTGAATCGCGACGACCTGCTGTCCCTGCCCCAGAAGGACCTTGTCGCCGGTGACGAGCGTGATCTCGTCGATCGCCTGTTGTGGACTGGCGTGCCTCGGTGCGGCCGCCGCGGCGGTGGCCGTTCCCGCGGTCAGCGCGAGCGCCGCGAAGGCGGCGCCCAGCACTTTCGCATTTCCGCGCATTCGAATCCCCTCATGGTTCGAAATGCTGCGCGCTGTGGTCCGCGCAGGCCGGAAGGCCTTCTACGGCAAATGAAAAAGGTCCCCCGACCCTTTCGAACGTATCGATGGTGGCGGGGGTCACACAGGGCTGAACGGGCGATTCTTGACGGTGTTGGGTTCGCCCGTCAGTTCGACTGCCAGAACTTCCAGCGCACCTTGCGTTTCGCCGACAGTTCTCCCGCGGCACGGCACCATTCGGCGAACGCCGCGGCGTCCTCGCGCGCGCGTGAGCCCGCGCGACGGGGGTTGTCCAGGGCATACGCGTCGAAGAGCGGCCGGAACCGGTCGCCGAGCTCGTCGGCGACGGCCGGGCCGAGCATCCGCACGATGCCGCGGCGTTTCGACAGCAACGCGCGGCGTTCGACGTCGAGTCGTTGTTCGTCGAATCCCGCCGGAGCCGGTCCGTTCGCGAGCAATGCATTTAGCAGCTCGGCCTGTGCGGCGGCAAGCCTTTCGCGTGCAGCCGAAGGATCATTCCCGTCGACGATTTCAGGCACGGTGTTTCTCCACGACGGCACGGATCGCGGCCAGCTCCGACGCGATTTCGGCGTCGGACGGGTAGTTGTCGTCGCGTTCCAGCAGAACGCCGGGTGGTTTCACCCGCGAGCACAGTTCGTCGAGCACTCCGAGCACTTCCGGCAGCACCGCGTGGGCGTGGGTGTCGTGGTAGACGTCGCCGTGGTCGACGCCGCCGGCCACGTGCACGTAAGCCAGGCGCTCCAACGGGATCTCGTCGAGGAACCGGTGCGGGTCCGTGCCGATGTTGCGGGCGTTCGCGTACAGGTTCGCGACGTCGACGAGCAGCCAGCAGTCTGTCCGCTCGACGAGCTCGGCGAGGAACTGGCCCTCGGACAGCTCGCCGTCCGGCCACTCGAGCAGCGCGGCGACGTTCTCCAGCGCGAGCGGGACCGGCAGGTTCTCCTGTGCCAGCTTGACGTTCGCGACGAGCACGTCGAGCGCGTCCTTCGTGCGCGGCACCGGCATCAGGTGGCCTGAGTCGAGGCCGCCCGCGCGGACGAAGCACACGTGGTCGCTCACCATCGGCGCGCCCACGGCCTCGGCGATCCTGCCGAGGTGCTCGACGCGGCTGAGGTCGACCGGGTCCGCGCCGCCCAACGACAGCGACACGGCGTGGGGGAGCACCGGGATGCCGCGCTCCAGCAGCAGCGTCACCGATTCCGGCAGATGTCCGATATGGAGGTTCTCGGCGACGACCTCGACGAAGTCCACGCCGGGCAGCCGTTCCACGGTCAGGTCGATCTCCGAGCGCCAGCCGATGCCGACGCCCAGGTCCGTGATGCCCGCCATCAGTCGCCTCCTCCTCCGCCACCGCCGCAGCCTCCGCCACCGCAGCTGCTGCCACCCGACGAGCAGCCGCTGCTGCTCGAAGAACAACTACTGCCACCACATCCGCTGCCGCAGCTGCTGCAACTCGACCCGCAGCCGCCACCACCGTCCGAAGAGGACCGGCGCTTGCGGTTCTGCTTGAGCGGCAGCATCTTGACGATGCCCTGGGAGAGCTCGAAGAGATCCGCGACGGCGTGGCCGTTCACCTTGCCGCAGAAACCATAGAGCGCCACCGCGTGCACCCGGTCGGTCGCCGCCACGTGCCGCAGAGCCTTCGCGCCCGCCTCGGTAACGGCTTTGCGTCCGCGCTGCCACACGAAGAACAGCAGGGCGATCGGCACTCCGAGGAAGAACGCCGGTGCCGTGAAGCCGAGCACGACCAGCACGATCGCGACCGCGAGCGAGAACCACCACCCCTCGTGGCGGCGGCGGGGCTGCTGCATCAGCTTCTGGTCGAGCAGATGCTGGTGCAGCCTCTTCATCTCCGTGCTGTACGCGGTGGACTGCACGACCGTGTCGAACCGGGCGCCGGTCCGGGCGTAGCTCAGGGTGCGCCGCTCGAGCTCCGTGAGCGCGCCGTGGTCGCCCAGGTGCACAGCCGAAACGAGGCCCTGCCGCGACACCCGCACGAGGTCCGCGTCGATCAGCCGCGCCAGCGCGGTCTCGGCGGCACGGCCAGGACCCGCGGTGAGGTAGCCGATCTCCTCGGGAGAGAGCCGCGTCCCCAGGGATGTCACCGGTGTGACCATGAGTTTCCCCCTCAACTGCTGGAAGAACTGCTGCAGCTGCTGCTACTGCTGCTGCAGCTCGAACTGCTGCAGCTACTGGAAGAACTGCCGCAGCTACTGCTGCTGTTGCAGCTGTTGCCGGAACAACTACTGCTGGAACAACTACTGCTGGAACAGCTGCTGGACGAGCAGGAGGACGACGCACAGCTGTGGTCGTAGCTGCTGCTGCAACCGCTGCCGCACCCGCCACCGTCCGAACGCGACTTCCTCTTGCCGTGGTGGTGGCGCATCGGGGCGATGCCCATCCCGACCCGCAGTCCGTACAACGCCACGGCGTCCACCCGGCCACGCGGGTTCCTCCGCGCGTACCCGAGGACGCCCTTGCCGATCGGCGTGAGCATCTTCTTGTCGCGCATCAGGAACGCCACGAACCAGGCGACGATCGTGACGGCCAGCAGGTTCCGGTCCCAGAACAACCCGGCCGCGAGGAACGCGATGCCGAGCAGCACCAGCAGGACCCGGACCGCCGCCACACCGCCGCGTGTCTTGCCCCACTGGCGGCGCACCACCGCCTTGTCGACGAGGCTCCGGCGCAGCGCATCCATCTCCTGGCTGTGAGCCGTCGGCCCCACCACCAGGCCGATCGGACGGCCCACCCCGCCCAGCCCGGCGAGGATGTACGCCTCCAGCGCGGTCGTCGCGCCGTAGCCGTTCTGGTGGACGGCGGTCACGAGCCCCTCACGGGAGAACCGCACGAGACCGCCGTCCATCAACCGGGCCAGCGCGACCTCCGCCGCCCTGCCCGGTCCCCCTGCCAGGAACCCGATCTCCTCCGCGGTCCAGGTCGCCTGGTGCGGTGTCGAAGACTTGGCCATCAGCACTCCCCTTCACTGGAGCCAGTGCATCTTCGACGTGAGATCTCCCCCTGGGTTCCTGGCGTTACCTGAATCAGACCGGAATCAGCCGCCCCCGCCGCAGCCTCCACCGCAGCCGCCGCCCCCGCCGCAACTGCTTCCGCAGGAAGAGCCGGACGAACACGAGGAAGAGCTCGACGAGCACGCGCTACCGCTGTAGCCGCCGGAACTACCGGCCGACGAGGCGAGCAGCGAGCTGCGCACCGCCAGGTCCGGGTACACCGCCAGGCCACCGAAGAGAACCAGCCCGGCCGCGCCCGCGTACAGCGCCTCGTCGGACGTGGCCGCCCTGCTGCCCGTGGTGCGCGCCTCGTCGAGCACGCGGTTCCCCTTGGAGGTGCGGATGTGCGTGCCGCGCCGCGTGAGGAGGAACAGCAGCACACCGGTGATGAAGAGCTGCAACGTCAGCCAGCCGACGGGCGCGGCGATCGCGAGGCCGTTGATCCAGCGCACGACACCGATCGCGAGCAGCACCCACAACGCGACGGATCCCTTGCGCAGAGCGCTCTTCGCGACGTCTGGATGGACAACCAGGCCCATCTCCTGGAGCCTGCGGCCGATCGCGAGGACCACTTCGTCCTTGGCGACGGACGGGATCATGAGCTTGACGGTGCGGTTGGTGTAGCGCTGGCTGTCGGTGACGACGGCGCGGTCCACCGGGTTCGACGAACTCGAGGTGGAGGTGACCTGAACGGTGCCACGCCGTGAAGTGCGAAGCTCACCCGAGGTGAGCAACCGCGCGATGGACGTCTCGACCACGCGCCTTGGACCGCCCGCAAGATAGGCGAGCTCGTCCATGTCCAGGGAGCGCACGGGCTGAGTGCTGTGCCTCGCCCGCACGCGGACCCGAACGATGATCGCGACCAGCACCGCAAGCGCCAGCCCGATCCAGTACAGCTGAAGGAACTCAGGTCCGGACAATCCCCAAGGCCTCTGCATGCGACCCACCCCCTGACTGCCCCGAAAATGCTTCGGTGGCGTCCATGGTGTGGTCCGGGCCACATGCCCGCAATGCTTGTTGACGAAGCCTTAGGGTTGTCCGTCTTCTGTCAATAAGTGCTGGTTATGGCAGCTTTTCAGCTGGACGAGCCGCCATCGACTCCGCTGGAGCCTTCGCCGTCGGTACCGAAGAAGATCATTACGCCTCCCAGGTCGGGGTCCGGTGCGACCGGACTCGGGACTCAGTCTCCTATTCGGACGGAACGAGTTTCAAGGAGACGGAGTTGATGCAGTACCGCTGGTCCGTCGGCGTGGGATACCCCTCACCTTCGAAAACATGCCCGAGGTGGCTGTGGCATGTGGCACACAACACTTCGACGCGGGTCATGCCGAGCGTGCGGTCCTCACGCAGGATGACAGAGTCTCCGGCCAGCGGCGAGAAGAACGACGGCCAGCCGCAGTGCGAGTCGAACTTGGTGTCACTGCGGAACAGCTCAGCTCCACACGCACGGCACTCGTAGACGCCCTCGGTCTTGGTCTCGGTGTACTCGCCGGTCCACGGACGCTCGGTGCCTGCCTGGCGCAGCACCGCGTACTCGGCGGGGTTCAGCTGGGCGCGCCATTCCTCCTCGGAACGCACGACTTTGGGGGTGGCGCCGACAACAGGTTCCATGTCCCTTTATAACGCGGGCACCCGTGCGGGGCTTCCCGGCGAACGCCGCGCGGGTCCCGTCGTAACACGTGCGTAAGAAGTTCTCGTTTGGCTCAGAAGATGATGCTGAGGATGTCGCCCAGCGCGAACCAGATCGTCAGGATGACGCCGAGCAGGATCAGCCCGACGACGATGACGGCCACCAGTCGCTGATGGCCCGTGGTGCGGTTCGCGGAGTCGGCGAAGTCCTGGACGCCCTCGAGGTAGCCCTCGACGGTGTAGCCAGGGCGTTCCCGCTTCATCCGGTCGAGGTGCTCGGCGAACGCCTGCGTCTCGGGGTCGTGCGGGTCGAGGCCGATCAGCTCCTCCTCGAACCTCTCGCGCTCGTCCTTCGAATCGCCCATAACGCTCAGCGTAGTGCCAGACCTCAACTCGCCAGCGCGAGTGAGGGCTTGACGGCACCGACCGCGCGGCCGTGGCCGAGGACCGGAACCGTGGCGAGGTCCTCGACCTTGCTGGCGTCCACGCCGAGCCGCTTGAGCACCGCCACGATGACGACCGCGCGGGCGCGCGACGAGCCGTCTGCGATCTTCAGCGCGACACCCTCACCGCTGGGCAGGCCGACGGCGTAGACACCTTCGGCGCCGTCCTTCGCGATCACGCCGGGCAGCGCGTCCATGAGGGCCGTGACGTCACGACCGGTGCCGCCGACCCACTGCGGGTAGGCGTTCATCGCGGCGGCGACGCGGTGTTCCAGCGTGCCCTCGGGCGCGGAGGCCAAGCGGCCGAACGCGCGCGCCAGGCCCGTGAGGCTGATGGCGAAGATCGGGGCCCCGCAGCCGTCGACGCCGACCTGGGCGACGGGCTCGCCGGCGACGTCCTCGATCGTCTCGCGCGTGGCGACCTGCAGCGCGTGGGTCGGGTCCAGGTAGTTGTCCGTGGGCCAGCCGTTGACGACGCAGGTGGCGAGCATGGCGGCGTGCTTGCCCGAGCAGTTCATGTACTTCGGAGCGGCGGACAGGCCGCGGGCGAGGTGCTGGGCGCGGGCCTCGTCGCCGAGTGGGAGGTCGGGCGTGCACTGCAACGCGTCCTCGCCGAGACCGGCGGAGGCCAGGATCCGCAGCGCGCCCTCGACGTGGAAGTCCTCGCCCGAGTGCGAGGCGCAGGCCAGGGCGAGCAACTCGCCGTCGAGGTCGAGTCCGCTGCGGAGCATCGCGAGGGCCTGCAGCGGCTTGTTGGACGAGCGCGGGAACGCGACGTCGTCAGGCCGGCCGATGGACAGGCTGGCGGTGCCGGACGCGTCGGTCGCGACGACGCTGCCGTGGTGCACGGATTCCAGGAAGTCGCCCCGCCAGACCTCTGCCACAACCTCGTGTCCCATGTCGCCCCTCCCGCAAGCCGTAGAAAACTGCCAACTGTCGACAGTTGACAACATGGATAATGTAACCAGGAGACGGCCGCTGCCGTCCAGAGCATGGAGACGAACGTGACACCTCCGCTGCACCTCAGTCTGGCCGGACAGGCCGTGGACGTCTTGCGCGAGCAGGTGCTGACTGGGGAAATCCCTCCAGGTTCGCGGGTCAACGAGGTCGAGGTGGCCCAGAAGCTCGGCATCAGTCGCGGGCCGTTGCGCGAGGCGATCCGGCACCTGGCGTCGGAGGGCCTCCTGACGCTCGTGCCACACCGGGGCGCGTTCGTGCCCGCCGCGGACTCCGACGAGGTCAAGGCGTTGTTCGAGCTGCGCACGGCCCTGGAGTGCGCAGCGGCGGAACTCGCGGCGTCGCGCCGCACCGACGTCGACCTGGTGCGGTTGCAGGAGGTGTGCGCGGAGAGCCGCCGCAACTACCGGGCGGGGCAGCCGTTCCCGTACCGGCTCGACCTCGCGTTCCACCAGACGCTGATCGACGCGGCCCGCAGCCCGCGCATCGCCGAGCAGGTCCGGCTCGTGCAGCAACGGGTGGTGCTCCTGCGCAGCGCCCTGGAGGACGACCCGTCGCACCAGCACGCGTCGATGGACGACCACGACGAGCTCGTCAAAGCCATCGCGGACGGGGACGCGGCCACGGCGTCGACCGTGATGCGGCGGCACCTCTCCCGCGTGTGTGCGCAGATGCTGACGAGCCTCGACCACTGACTTCGGTGGTATGACGCGGCCGTCGACGGGGTGGCCGCGGCCACGCAGCACCGAGTGCGCGCGCTCGCGGAGTCGGAGGGCTACGAGTCACCTGGCATGACCAGGTTGCAACAGGAGCTGACGATGGCCCTGCGGCTGTCAGCGTAGGACCGTGTCGAGGAACGCGTCGGCGTCGAACCGCTCCGCACCGGACGGCACGAGCCGGTAGCTGGCGTCGAGGAACTTCCGCAGCGTGCCCGTGGCCAGCCGGAACACGGTGACGTGCCGGTCGGAGATCAGCTCCAGCACCAGTGTCCGCCCGGCGGCCGGCCGCACCCGCACGTCGCCGATGCCCGCCATCTTCGTCATGCCCTCGGCGAGCAGGTCCCTGCCCATGATCCAGGTCGCGACCGCACCACCGGCGTGGAACTTCATCGTCACCGCGAACGGGTCGTCCGCCTGGTAGAGCAGCTCGGTCTCCACTCCGACGGTGCTGCCGTCCGGGCGGACGAAGTCGAAGACGGTGCGTGATGCGACCCGCATCGGGACTCCCTGAGGTGTTCGTTTGTGTTCGACAGTTCTCACGCAAACGACACCGAATCGGTTCACGGTGGCTTGTTGCCATTGCGAATTCCCTGCCTGGAGGCCCTGTGCGCACGGGCAGACCTGCAGACCGCGGTCGGTGAGCACCGGCGAGCGTTCCCGCACGGGCTGACCGCGGAGGAGGAGCTTGATCAGGCGTTCGGCGTTGACGTCCGCGCGCCGCAACGGGTTCGCCAGGCCTGCCTCATGGTGCGATCATGCGCACTTTCAGCGGCTGTCCACTTCGGAAAACCGAACCGATCCGATGAGTACCTGCTGATCGCCCACGGACGTGCGGAACTCGCCGGTCGGCCAGTGCTCGATCCGCAGCTCGTCGCCGGGGAACGTCGGCGCGGTGAACCTGGCGTGCAGCTCGGTGAAGTTTCGGCCGCGCACGGTGATTCCGAGCGTGCACAGGCCGTGCAGGATCGGCTTCGGGAACCCCGCACGCCGCGCGAACTCCGGGTCGTGGTGCATCGGATTCACGTCACCGGTCTCGCCGTACCGCAATGCCTGGACCTCCGACGTCTGGAAGTAGCTGACCTCGGCGTCGGTGTCCGGGACGTCGAACGTGCGGGTCTCGCCGCGTTCGCCGCCGAAGCCGCCTTCGCCCTTGACGAAACACGACGAGCGCGTCGAGGCGAAGTCGCAGTCCCACGTGCTGACGACGATCGCTCCCGAACCCTTGTCGTGGATCGCGGTCACGGTCTTGGTGACGACCGCCGAGCCGTGCGCGGGGAGCTTCCGGTGCAGCCACAGCGACTGCTCGGCGTGCAGGACCTGGGTCATGTCGGCGCCGGTCAGCCCCAGCTGCGGGCCGCCGTGCTGCAGCAACGGGATGGCGAACGCGGGGGAGTAGCCGCCCACCGCCGCCGCGTACACCCCGGCGTCGTCGGCCGACCAGGTGCGGACCTGTCGTTCGACGACGCCGAGGATGTCGTGCTGCAGCATTCCCCCAAGATAGAGCTAACCGAGCGTGCCCCGGATGTGAGCGTGGCCCTTGAGGAGGTTGCGGGCGATCGTGCGGCGCTGGATCTCGTCGGTTCCCTCGTAGATGCGCAGCAGCCGCAGCTCGCGGTACCAGCGCTCGATCGGCAGCTCGCGGGTGTAGCCCATGCCGCCGTGGATCTGCAGGACGCGGTCGACGATCTCGTTGGCCTTGATGCCGCCGTAGAGCTTCGCGATGGACTGCGCCTGCCGCGAGTCCTGCTTCTGGTCGACGAGCCACGCGGCGTGCAGCACGAGCCAGCGCAGCGCCTCGATCTCGACGGCGGAGTCCGCGATCATCCACTGGATCGCCTGGTACTCGGCGATGGGCTGGCCGAACGTGACGCGGTTCTTGGCCTGCTCGATCGCCATCTCGACCAGCCGCTCGACACTGCCCAGCGCACGGGCGGGCAGCAGGTAGCGGCCCTGGCCGATCCACTGCATCGCGAGGTGGAAGCCCTTGCCCTCCTCGCCGAGGATGTTCTCGTGCGGCACGCGGACGTTGTCGAACACGAGTGCCGCCGGACCCCACTGGCCCATGGTCGGGATCGGCTCGGACTTCCAGCCCATGTCGCGGTCGACGAGGAAGCACGTGACGCCGCCGTCGGCGCCCTTCTCCTTGTCCGTCACGGCGAACACCATCACGAAGTCGGCCTCGTTGCCCTGCGTGATGAACGTCTTCTCGCCGTTGATGACCCACTCGTCGCCGTCCCTCACGGCGGACGTGCGGATGGCCTTGGCGTCACTTCCGGCGCCGGGCTCGGTGATCGCGAAGCACGACACGCGTTCGCCGGAGATCGTCGGCAGCAGGTAGCGCTGCTTCTGCTCCTCGTTGCCGTGGAACAGGATGTTGTCCGCGTAGCCGCCGAACCGGAAGGGGACGAACGACCTGCCGAGCTCCGCTTCGATGAGCGCGGTCATCATCGCGCCGAGGCCCATGCCGCCGTACTCCTGCGGCGTGAGGACGCCGAAGAACCCGGCCTGCTTGGCCTTGTCCTGCAACGCCTTCAGCTCGTCCTTGGGCAGGCCCGGCTGGCCGGCGCGTTCCCGGCGCAGCACCTCCGGCTCCAGCGGGATGATCTCCTTGCGCACGAAGGTCCGCACCCAGTCGCGGATCTCCTTCTGCTCTTCGTCGAGCGTGAAGTCCATTTCATCTCCTTGAGGAACGCCCTAGAAAAAGGCACTGATGCCCGTCAGCTCGCGACCGATGAGCAGTTTCTGGATCTGGCTGGTGCCCTCGTAGAGGGTGGTGACGCGGGCGTCCCGGAGGTACTTGCCCACCGGGTACTCGTCGATGTAGCCGTAGCCGCCGAAGACCTGGATGGCGTTGTTGGCGACTCTCACGGCGGCTTCGCTGGCGTAGAGCTTGGCCATGCTGGCCTCGGTCCTGAACGGCTGGTCGCGGTCGGCCAGGTCGGCCACGCGCCAGGTGAGCAGCCTGGCGGCGTCGGTCTCCACGGCCATGTCCGCGAGGAGTTCCTGCACGAGCTGGAAGCCCGCGATGGGCTTGCCGAACTGCTCGCGCTCTCCTGCGTACTTGAGCGCTGCCTCGAAGGCTCCTCTGGCGGCGCCGACGCAGCCTGCCGCGACGGACATGCGGCCCTTGTCCAGGGCGCCCATCGCGAGTTTGAAGCCTTCCTCGCTGAGCAGGGCGTCGTGCGGGACCTCGACGTCGTCGAGGGTGATCTCGGCGGTGGCCTGGCCACGCATGCCGAGCTTGCCCTTGATCTCGGTGGCGGTGAAGCCGTTCGTGTCCGTCGGGACGAGGAAGGCACTGATGCCCTTCGGGCCTGGTCCGCCGGTGCGGGCGAAGACCAGCGCCACGTCCGCCCACGTGCCGTTGGTGATGAAGACCTTGCGGCCGTTGAGAACCCAGCCGGTGTCGGACCTGGTGGCCTTGGTGGTGAGGCTGCCGGCGTCGCTTCCCGTGCCGGGTTCGGTGAGCGCGAAACAGCCCAGCTTCGTGCCCGCGGTGAGGTCCGGCAGCCAGCGCTGCTTCTGCTCCTCTGTGCCGTGCTTCGCGATCGACTTCGCGACCAGCCCGAGCGACACCGAGATGATGCCCCTGACGGCGCTGTCGCCGCGCGCGACCTCTTCGAGCACCAGGCAGTAGGCGAGGTTGTCGCCGCCCGACCCGCCGTAGCGCTCGTCGATGCCGAGCCCGAGGAACCCGACCTCGCCGAGCGCGGGGACCAGCTCCCTGTCGATCGCCTCCTCGCGGTCCCAGCGTGTCGCGTTGGGGACGATGCGCTCATCAGTGAAGCGTCGCGCCAGCTCCCTGAGCTGCCGGTGTTCGTCCGAAAGCGTCAAGTCCACGGGCCCTCCCGAATAACCGAACAGTGTTAGGTTAACTCACATGCCCCGGCCGAGCACCCCTCTGCTGAGCCCCGATCGCATCAGGTCGGTGGCTCTGGCCATCATCGACCGCGACGGCCTCGACGGCCTTTCCATGCGCAAGCTGGCCGCTGAGCTGGGCGTTCAGGCGGCCTCGCTGTACGGGCACGTGCGCACCAAAGATCAGCTCCTCAACGACGTCGCGTCGTCGATCCTGTCGTCCGTCGACGTCTCGGGCTTCGACGTCGACTGGCGCGAAGGCCTGCTCCGGTGCGCGCGCTCGTACCGTGCGGCGCTCTCGTCGCACCCGAACATCGTCCCGTTCCTCGCCTACGGCCCAGCCCGGCGTGACGAGTCGCTGAAGCGGCTCGACGTGGTGCACGGTTCGCTGGTCGACGCCGGCTGGTCGCGCCGCGAGGCCACGATGATCGCCGCGGGCCTGATGTACATCGTGTTCGGCTCGGCCCTGTCGTCGTTCTCCAGCGGCTTCTCCGCCGACCCCGCCGACTACTCCGGCCGCTACCCGCACCTCGACCGCGCCCACCTGCTGCCGGGTGTCGCCCGCGAGCTGGACCGCGACAGCTTCGAGCTGGCGCTCGCGGCGTTCGTCCGCGGCCTCTAGTGTTCTGGCGTGGCTGCTGCGAAGTCGAAGGCGATCGAGCTGGAGGTCGGTGACCAGCTCGTGCGGGTGTCCAACCCGGACAAGCCGTACTTCCCCGCGCGGGGCATCACCAAGGGGCAGGTGGTCGAGTACTACCGCACTGTCGCGCCCGTGCTGCTGTCGGTTCTGCGCGACCGCCCCGTGGTGTTGAAGCGCTACGTCGACGGCGTCGAGGGTGAGGCGTTCTACCAGAAGCGCGTGCCCAAGGGTGCGCCTGACCATGTCGAGACCGTGACCGTGCGCTTTCCGTCGGGCCGTCCCGCCGACGAGATCTGTCCGACCTCCGAAGCCGTGATCGTGTGGGCGGCCAACCTCGGCACGTTCGACTTCCACCCGTGGCCTGTCCGTCGTCCTGATGTGGATCATCCGGACGAGCTGCGCATCGACCTGGACCCGCAGCCGGGCACCGGCTTCTCCGACGCGGCACGGGTGGCGTTGGTGCTGCGCGAGGTACTGGACGACGCCGGTCTGGTCGGCTATCCCAAGACTTCCGGCGGGCGCGGCATCCACGTCGCTGTGCGGATCCGGCCCGAGTGGGACTTCGTCGACGTGCGGCACGCGGTGATCGCGCTGGCTCGTGAGGTGGAGAAGCGGGCGCCGTCGCTGGCCACTTCGGCCTGGTGGAAGGAAGAACGAGGAGAGCGCGTCTTCATCGACTTCAACCAGGCGGCTCGTGACCGCACGATCGCGTCCGCCTGGTCGGTGCGGGGGACTCCGCGGGCGACCGTTTCGACTCCGGTGACATGGGATGAACTGTCCACTGTGGACCCGGACGACTTCGACGTGCTGACCGTGCCGAAGTACCTGGAGGAGCGGGGGAATCCGCACGCGGCGCTGGACTCGGAGGCGTTCGGGATCGAGACGTTGCTGGAGTGGTACGCCGCTGATCCACGCGGCGAGATGCCATACCCGCCGGACTACCCGAAGATGCCGGGCGAGCCGATGCGGGTGCAGCCGTCGCGCGCTCGCAAGCAGGAGTAACGGTCACCCGTTTGGTGCCGATTCAGCTCAGGTGACAGCGATCACGACCGTCGTCGCCGGCCTGGCCGAGACCGCCGTGAAGTGGGTGCGGGACTCTCCGGTGCCGATGTCGAAGCTCGCGCGGCGGCGCATCGAGGGCTACCTGAGCGGTCCTGACTGCGCCTCCCTGCTGGAACTGCTGTGCCAGCTCGAACACACCGAGCGCGGATTCTTCCGTCAGGCCGCGGAACGCGGAGCGCTGGCCGAGGCGTTCCGGCGGGAGTTCCAGCGGGCTGTCCGCCGGGAGAGTCAGGAGTCCCACGACTTCGCGTCCTCGCTGTGGGGCGTGATCGAGCAGAACGCGTCGTTCCGCACCGTCAACGCCCGTGACCGGATCCGGATCAAGGTGACCGGCCCGGATCGCCCGATCGCGGAACGGCTCGCGCTCGCGCTCGACACCGGCCGACGTGCGGAGTCGCGTGAGACGGGCTCGCTGATCCGCACGGCGATGGCGCGCGCCTACGACCGCATGATCATGCCGCACTCGAAGGCGGACTTCCGGTTTCCGCTCGAACAGATCTACGTGCCCCGCAACCTCAGCCTCAACGACGACGTCCGCGGCGAGGACGAGGTGGTGGACCGCCGGTTCGTCGTGGTCGGAAACCCCGGTGCGGGCAAGAGCACCTTCATCCGCCGGCTCCTGCACCGCGCGGCGTTGGTTCCGCTGCTGGTGCAGCTCAAGCAACATCAGCGGATCGACGACGACTTCGTCACGATCATCGTCAAGGAGTTGCGGCCGCTCACCCAGCGGGTGGTGCCACGCCGGCACGTCGCGGACCTGCTGGACGCGGGCGAGGCCGTGGTCGTCTTCGACGGGCTGGACGAGGTCGGCGACATCCAGGCCCGGCGTGCCGCGGTGGCGGCGATCGAGGCGTTCGCGGCGCGCTTCCCGTTGGCGCGCATCGTGGTGACGTGCCGTCAGGAGAGCTACCCGGTGGCCACGCTGGACAGCACGATGTTCCCGGTGTACCGGCTGCCCGACTTCGACCGCGGGCAGGTCGAGCAGTACGCGCGCACCTGGTTCACCCTGGTGTACGCGGAAGGCCGCGCGGACGCGTTCTTGCGCGACAGCGAACACGTCGAGGATCTGCGGTCGAACCCGTTGTTGCTTTCGCTGCTGTGCATGCTCTATCAGACCGAGGGTTACATTCCCGAGAACACGGCGGACGTCTACCGCGACTGCGCCGAACTGATGCTGGTGCGGTGGGACGCGATCAGCCAGGTGCCGTCGGTGATCCGATCGGTCAAGCTGGCGAAGTTCCTCGTGCAGGAGTTGGCGCAGCACTTCTTCTTCGCGCTGGACGGTCAGGGTGATGCGGGCGAGAAGACCTTGGTGCGCCTGGTGGTCGCTCATCTGCGGGAGCGTGAGGAGGAACATGCTCGGTCGTACCACCAGCAGGCCCAGGACTTCCTCGACTACTGCGCGGAGCGGGCGTGGGTGCTCACCCAGGTCGACACGTCGCTCGATGGCGAGCGCAGGTTCGGCTTCACGCACCGGACGTTCATGGAGTACTACACGGCGTGCTACGTGCTGCGCACCCGTGAGACCGCGGACGAGATCGCCGACTGCCTGCTGCCAATGATCATTTCTGGCAAGAGTTCCGTGGTGCCGCAAATCGCGTTGCAGATGTACGACATGAACCGTGCGGACGGCGGTGATGCGTGCGTGCGGTCGATGCTGGAACTCGCGGAGCTCGAACCAGCTGAAAAGGACGAGATCCAGGTCCTCCGGTTCTGCGTGGGCTTCCTGCAGCACAACAACCTGCGCAGAGCCACGTCGGAGGCGTTGCTCGAACGCGCCTTCGAGCTGTTGGGCAGGACAGGGGACGGCGACCTGTTCGACGCTCTTCTGACCGTGCAGCAAATGAAACGCACCATCACCACCGTGGCGGTGGCCGTGCTGGCGCGCACCGCGTCGGAGCTCGGCTCGGACCTCCGGCTGGGAGCAGGCCTGCTGGCGCCGGTGCTGTCCGTCGAGTATGAGGTCGCGCTGGGGCGGGTGCGGCACGGTTTCGGCTACCGGCACGAGGTGTTCGAGAAGACCTATGGTGCGGCGACGTGGATCTACGCCGCAATGCCCCTCGACAGCGGGAACTTCGTTCCGGGCCCTCTGGTCAAGAAGATCGGCGACGGAGGTCTCGATTCCAGGAGCCTGGAGCGGCTCCTCGCGGTGTGGGCCGGCGTGGTGCCGATCCCTGCCTCGGTGGTGCCGTCGATCGTCGAGGAGCTCAGCCGCGCGGACCTGACCGACGTGATGGACGGCTTGTACGGGTTCGACGGCCTGCGCGCGGTCATCGCGGTGGTCGCGGCTGCGGCGTTCGAGGCTGGAGTGGCGTGGCGTATTCCTGAGCCTCCCGGTTCTTCCAGAGCGGAGTTCGGCACGGTGCTGCAGCGCTACTGCGGTGATCGCGATGAGTTGATGGAGGTACGTCGTCTGCTCGACCTGTGGGCACGCGGCGAGACGTCGTTCGTCGACTTCGGCCGGTAATTCGGTTGCCCGCCGGGCGAGGATCGCGGCATGGAGCCCGACGGTGAGCTGTTGCGCGACCGGCTCGGCCTGCGGGGCGGCGTCGTGCGGTTCGAGGACGGCTCGCTGCCCGTCTTCGCCATCGGTGACGACCTGGTGCTGAAGCTGTGGCCGCCGGAGCACCACGACGAGGTGGCGACGGAGGTCGCGGTGCTGGAGGCGGTGCGCGGCAGGCTGCCGGTGCCGACGCCGGAGCTGCACGACACGGGGATGCTCGACGAGTGGGCCTACGTGCTGATGTCGCGGCTGCACGGCGAGGAGCCGAAGGTGCCGGACGTCGAGGTCAGCGCTCAGGTCGGCGAGATGCTCAAGGCGTTGCACGAGATCGCGCCGCCGGAGGTGCTGGGGCCGGGGGACTGGGCGGCGTTCGTGGCCGAGCGGCGCGCGAAATGCGTTGAACAGCAACGGAAGCACGGGCTGGGCGAGTGGTGGCTGGAGCAGATTCCCGAGTTCCTCGACGGTGTGGATCTCGGGGAGGCGGAACCGGTGTTGCTGCACACCGAGGTGATGAGCGCGCACCTGTTGCGGCAGAACGGGAAGCTGTCCGGGTTGTTCGACTTCGAGCCGGCGATGCGCGGGGCGTTCGAGTACGAGTTCGTCGGCGCGGGGATCTTCGTGACCAAGGGCGACCGGCGGTGCTGGAAGGCGATGGTCGACGCGTACGGGCGGACGCCGGAGCCGCGGCGCGTGATGGCTTACACGCTGTTGCACGTGTACAGCAATGTGCCGTGGTTCATGAAAGACCTGCCGCAGGCCGACACGCTCGACGAACTGGCCGTTCGGTGGTTCCGCGAGTGAGCCAACCGGCTGTATCGGAGGCTGATCCAGCCGCCGACCTCGTAGAATGAACAGAACGCGAGAGGAGGTCGCCATGTCCCAGCCCTATGTGGTGCGGTACGTCGGCGGTCCTCTCGACGGCCGGGTCGACTCGCTGCCGTCCACGCCGGAGGACCCGAAGCAGATCGTGACGTACGTGCATCTGCACGGCGGGCCCAAGATCGTTCACATCTACGAGCTGTCGTACGCGGTCGAGTACGGGTGCGAGTACCGGCTGCGCGCCGAAGAGGCCTGAGCAATCCTTACGTGGACACGTCCGGTCAAGAGGGTTTACCGTTTGTCATGAGAGCGCTCTCACACACTGTGGTGCGAGAGGAGATTCCATGCACGTGCGGATTCGAGGAGCTATCGGCATCGCGGCAGTAGCGGTGTCGCTCGTGGCGGCGGGGCTCGTCATGGCGCGGCCCGGGGTGTCCCACGCGGGGCACGGGTACGGCTACAGCGCCGAACAGGCGCGGGCGATGGTCGAGCAGCAGGCTGTACCGGGGTCGGAATTCCGGGCCACCTGCGCGGCCAGTCATCGCAGGCAAGATGACCCGATCGTGTTTCAGAACCAGCCGGGTGTCTCACACATGCACGAGTTCTTCGGCAACCGGACGACGGATGCGCAGTCGACGCTGACGTCGCTGAGGGCCGGGATGACGAACTGCAACCCGGTCTCGGACAAGTCGGCGTACTGGGTGCCCACGCTGTACAAGAACGGGCAGGCCGTCGCGCCCGACAGCGTGACGATCTACTACCAGGGCATCCACGACAAGGAGAAGGCTGTCGCGCACCCGCAGGGGCTGCGGTACGTCGTCGGCAACTCGAAGGCGACGTCGCCGGAGCAGAACCCGGCCGCGCGGTGGTCGTGCACCACGCAGTCGCCGTCCAACCGCGACTTCCTCGCCTGCCCTCCCGGCACCAAGGTCGAGACGTATCTGGACTTCCCGACGTGCTGGAACGGCCGAGACCTCGACTCGCCGAACCACCGCGACCACATGGCGTTCGCGGTCGGGCTGGTCTGTCCCGCCTCGCATCCCGTGGTGGTGCCGCGGCTCGAGTTCCTGATCACCTATCCGGTCAACGGCACCGGGTTGTCCTTGGGAGGCACGCTCGACGGGGTGAACGTGACCAGCGCGCCCGGTTACACGTTCCACGGTGACTTCATGAACGCCTGGGACGCGGCGGAACTGCAGCGGCGGGTCGAGAACTGCATCAACGCGGGCTACATCTGCGGGACCGACGGCAATCCGTGAAACGATCTTGCTGCCTACCCGGTGCTCAGAATTGTCAGGGGTGTAGGGCATGCTGGGGCACAGGTGTTCGAAAGGCGGGAGGCAGCGCGATGGCGAAGAAGAGCGGGCTGTCGGCGGAGGACGTCGACAGCCTGCGCTCGCAACTGGACGCAGGCACCCAGCCGCTGGTGTGGTTCACGGCGGCGGCGGTGGGCATGGAGGCGGGGAGATCGGCGAAGCTCCTCGCGTTCACCGAACCGGAGGAGGGCGATTTCATCCAGGTGCGCCCGACCGGGTCGAAGGACGAGATGTCGTTCTCCCCGGCGGAGTTGACGCTGGAGAAGCCCCCGCCGCGCAAGAAGCCGGCGGCCCCGCCTCCTGCGCCGCCGGAGCCGCCGCGAGAGACTGAGATCCTCCATCCCTACGTTCCGGAGGCGCCGGTGAAACCCGCGGCCCCCAAGCCGAAACCCGCTCCTGCCGTTGCCGAGCCGGCTCCCGCCAAACCGGCGCGCAAGCCGTCTGCCAAGGGCGCCACACCCGAGGTCACCGTCACGCTGGTGACGGCGGGCGAGGGCGAGTGGACGGTGGAGGTGCTGCAGGGCACGCGCAAGGCGATCCGCCCGACCCCGGTGTCGCCGGCCGCAGTGGCGCAGGCCGCGAAGCTGCTCACGCCCGAGGTCGCCGAGATCGTCGAGGGCGTGCTGAACGCGGCGCGTGCTCAGCAACTCGCCCGCGTGGAGCAGTTGCGCGCTGAACTGGAGGCCGCGCAGAAAGCTCTGGACGACCTGGGCGCGTAGCGCGGTCACGTGCTGCGACGCCTCGGTGGTTGTGCCGCCGCGTTCGGGTGAGAGGGCTTCCCAGGGCTCATGCCGGGGCGGACCGTGGGATTCGCGGATGTCCCGCGCAGGTCCGGTTTGGAGGACGGGGAGGCCCTGATGGGTACGTGTGGGTGCTGTTCCGGGTGCACGGGGCCCGGCTGCGGCTGCTGTTCGAGCTGCTGACACGAGATTTGCTCGGGGAGTCTTCCGCGTTCTGGCCGCGGGAGGCTCCCCGTGACGCGTTCGCCTGGCTGCAATGCCGGTCGCTCAAGGCATAGGCGCTCTCGAGGCTGGTTGGTAGTAGTTTCGGGTCGGATGATCATGCGTTGGTAGTACTTGCAGACGCCAAGCGTTGCCATGCCTGGCCGCGGGTGCCGCTGAACGGCAGGACGTCGGCCGGGAGCTGGTGCGGTACCACCGGACGGATGGACGGCTGGTGCACGTGCAGGTTCGCCGTCTCACCGTGCATGGACGCGACTCGACCAGGTCAGGGCGGGCAGACGGTCCCGTTCGACGGCACCTTCGCGTCGATCAAGTAGTCACGCACGGCGGTCGTGGCGCAGCCGGACAACGTCAGCGCCCCGTGCCCGCTGCCCTGCCAGCCGATCAGCGCCGAACCGGGCAGCCGCTGCGCCGTGTGCTCGGTGCCGGCCGCGGGCGTGGAGACGTCGTTGGCCGTGCTGAGCACCACGATGGGCGGGGCGCTCTTCAGCGGGTCGACCTTCTCGGTCTTGGGCGCCGGGAACGGAGCGCAGTGCAGCAGCTGGCGGGCGAACAGCGCGCCGAACATGGAGTACTTGCCCTGCCAGTCGGCGGTCAGGGCCTTCACCCTGTCGGGCGGGATGCGGGTCGCCGTGTCGTTGCAGCCGATCACGAGACCCGCGTCGAAGCGGGGCTTGTTCTCGTCGAGGTCGTTCACGACCGGGTCGAGCAGCGTGAACAGTCCGCTGCCGTCCCCGCCGCGGGCCTTCCCGATCGCGTCGGCGAGCTG
The DNA here is from genome assembly GCF_016907955.1 of Lentzea nigeriaca. Taxonomy (GTDB): domain Bacteria; phylum Actinomycetota; class Actinomycetes; order Mycobacteriales; family Pseudonocardiaceae; genus Lentzea; species Lentzea nigeriaca. Next base: position 59,402 of record NZ_JAFBCX010000015.1, read on the forward strand.
CGGCCAGCGCGACCGGTCGGCCAGGCCGGTCAGGATCGCGTTGAGGGCGGAGCCGGCGGTGAGGTCGACGTACTCGCCACGCATCCGGCCGGAGCGCAGCTTGGTGAGCAGCGCCTGGACGTCCTCGCGCGGGTTCGCCAGGGCGCAGCCGCGGGTCTTGCAGTCGCGGGCGAACGCCTCGAACGTCGCCTCGGTCGCCGCCGCACGGGACTCCAGGACACCGACCTGGTCGAGCGTCGGGTCGGGGGCGCCGTCGAGCACCGTGCGGCCGATGCGGTTCGGGAAGCGGTGGGCGTAGGTGGTGAGGACACGCGAGCCCTCGCCAAGGCCGATGGCGTTGAGGCGGTCGGTGCCGAGGTAGTCGCGGAGACGTTCGAGGTCGGCGGCCGCCCGCCACGAGTCGAAGGCCGTCAGCCTGCCTTCGAGGTCGAGCACGCACTCCTGCGACGCCTCACCGGCGGCGACGACGAGGCTCGACTGCTCCGCCTCGGCGGGGTCGTACTCGACGAGCTGCGCGCGCGTCGCCGGTGGCACGCAGGAGATGCCGTCCGAACTGCCCGTGCCGCGCCGGTCCATGCCGATGATCGTGTACGTGCTGAGGATGTCCTTGGGCAACGACGCCGCGAGCCGCGCGGCCTTGAGCGTGCCCGGCTCACCGGCGGGGTCGTTGACGACGACCAGTGCGCTCTTGCCCGTTCCGACGCGCATCAACGCGATGCCGAGCGTGCCGCGGCCAGGACGGCCCGGCGGGTCGAGCACGACCGTCATGCGCGCGCACTCGTAGGCCTGGTCGCCCTGCGGGGCGTTGGCGCCGAGGCGGTCCTTCATCTTCTCGTTGCACGGCGACCAGCCCAGCGAGTCCTTCTTGTACTCGCTGAGCGGCGGCACGGGCTGCGGCCCCGCGAGCGTGCTCTGGTCGACCGGCTGGTTGTCCTCGCCCCTGACCGCGATCACCGGCCGGGTCGAGGGTCCCGCGCTGCACGCCGTCAGCACGCTCACTGCCAACAGGGCCAAGGCAGCGCGACGCACAGATGTCCTCACTCTCATTCACTCTCCGAGGGGGTGAGCCTCGCATGGTTCAGGTGAGAACACAGTGAGTGTGGTCCGTGTGTGATGGCTCACCGGCGTGCATATATGGGATGCCGCGCCCGAAAGCCCTGAGTCAGGATGAGTTCATGGCTCACGCTGATCGGCTCCCGGTCGCCCGCTTGATGGGCGGCATCCCGCCGACGGCGCTCGTGCTGCTCGGCATCGTCAGCGTCCAGGTGGGCGCGGCGGTGGCGAAACAGTTGTTCACGGTCGCGGGCGCGGCGGGAACGGTCACGCTGCGGCTGGTCGTCGCGGCGCTCGTGCTGGTCGCGATCTGGCGCCCGTCGCTGCGCATGGACCGCCGCACCCTCGCGGTCGTCGTGACCTACGGCGTCGTGCTCGCCGCGATGAACCTCTGCTTCTACCTCGCGCTCGAACGCATTCCGCTCGGCGCCGCGGTGACGATCGAGTTCCTCGGCCCGCTCTCGGTGGCGGTCGCGGGTTCCCGGCGCTGGCTCGACGGCCTGTGGGTGCTGCTCGCGGGTGTCGGAGTGGTCCTGCTGACCCGCGTGCAGGGCGGTCTGGCGTTGTCGGGCGTGCTGTTCGCGCTGGCCGCCGGCGCTCTCTGGGCGGCGTACATCATGGTCACGGCCAAGCTGGGCAGCAAGACCACCGACGGCAAGGGCCTCGCGCTCGCGATGGTGGTGGGTTCGGCGGTCGCGTTGCCGTTCGGCATCACGTCGTCCGGCACCGCGATGCTCGATCCGGTCGTGCTCGCGGCGGCGGCCGCGGTCGCGCTGATGTCGTCGGTGATCCCGTACTCGCTGGAGCTGGAAGCGTTGCGGCGCATGCCTCCGCGCGTGTTCGGCATCCTGATGTCGCTGGAGCCCGCGGTGGCAGCGCTGGCCGGTCTGGTGCTGCTGGGGGAGCAGCTCAAGCCTGCCCAGTGGGTCGCCGTGTGCTGCGTCGTCATCGCCTCGGTCGGGGCGACTCGATCGGCGCGGCCGGACGTCTAACGAGCGCGGAGCTCGCCCTTCAGCACCGACGCCACGTCGTAGCGGGCCGGGATCTCCAGCTGGTCGTAGCGGCACGACAGCGGTTCGCGGTCGGGACGCCACCGCGCGAACTGCCCGTTGTGCCGCAGCCGCACCGGGTGCTCGCCCTCGGTCTGGGTGTAGTGGATCTCCAGCACCCGCTCGGGGCGCAGCGCCACGTACTCGGCCTGCTTGCCGCGCCACCGGTTGATCTCGCCGGGAATCCTTTGGCCCGGCTGGGGATTCGCCCACGGGTGGTCGTCCGACTCGGTGATCAGCGGTGCGAGCTCGGTGGCGAGCTCACGGCGTTCGGCCGCCTTGAACGAGCCGCACACACCGATGTGGTGCAGCAGGTCGTTCGAGTCGTAGACCCCGAGCAGCAACGAGCCGACGGCGGTGCCGGGCTCGGTGTCCTTGTGCCAGCGCAGGCCTGCCAGGACGACGTCGGCGGTGCGCGCGTGCTTGACCTTGATCATCGTGCGCTTGCCGGGCGTGTACGGGCCGTCCGCCGGCTTGCCCATGACGCCGTCCAGGCCCGCGCCCTCGAACAGCGTGAACCACTCGCGCGCGGTCTCCACCGACGTCGTCGCTGGCGTGATGTTCAGGTCGGGGATCTTCAGCAGGGTCTCGCGCCTGGCCACGGTCGGCGATTCCAGGAACACCTCGGACCCCAGCGCCAGCAGGTCGAACGCGACGAACGTGGCCGGCGTCGACTCGGACAGCAGCGCCACGCGGGAGGCCGCCGGGTGGATGCGCTCGGACAACGCGTCGAAGTCGAGCTCGTCGTTGCGCGCCACCACCAGCTCGCCGTCGACGACCACGCGCTCGGGCAGCACCTCGAGCATCGAGGCGACGACCTCGGGGAAGTAGCGGTTGAGCGGCTTGCCGCTGCGGGACTGCAGGAAGACCTCGTCACCGGAGCGGAACACCACGCAGCGGAAGCCGTCCCACTTCGGCTCGAACACGAGGTCCGAGGAGTCCGGGATGCCGTCCACCGCGGTGGCGAGCATCGGCTGCAGAGGTGGCGTCAACGGAAGGTCCACGCGCACATCCTGCCTCTTCAGCTGGAATTCTGCCGCTGATACCGCAGCAGAAGGACGTCGTCCGCGCGCAGCACCGAGGCGAGCGCGAGATCCACGGGCGGCACCACGGGCCCGACCGCGATCCGCCCGGCGTCGCCGACGGTGAGCAGCGGCGACACCGTGAGGTTCAGCCCGTCCACCAGGCCCGCGGCGATCATCGACCCGAACAGCCGCGGCCCGCCCTCCAGGTTGATCTTGTGCAGCCCGCGCGCCGCGAGCTCGGCGACCGCCACCTTCAGGTCGACCGCCTCGTCACCGGCGACGATCACGTCCGCGGGCAGCTCCGGCAGCTCCGCGCTCGCGCAGGTGATCACGATCGGTGCGACCGCGCTGTTCGCGAACAGCGGCAGGTCCGGCGTGAGCGTCCCGCGGGCCGTGACCACGGCGATCGGCAGCGGTCGTTCGCGCCGCGCGGGCCGATATCCCTCGACCAGCACCGTTCCCGCGCCCACCAGCACGACGTCGGCGAGCTCGCGCCCGAGCAGGTAGATCTGCTTGTCAGCGGGCGAACCGAGCCCGGCGGAACGGCCGTCGACCGACACCGCACCGTCCACGCTGGACACGAAGTTCGCGATGACCCACGTGCGGCCCTCGGGATACGCGTAGAGCGACTCGAGGGCTGTGTCGGTCATCTCAACGCCCGGTGAGGGCCACAACATCTGCACGAACACATCCCATCACGCCGATAGGCTGCGGGCATGCGCTTGTCCGACCGGGATCCCCAGATCGGGGCTGACGAACTGATCGAGAGCCTGGTGCCGCCACCGAGGTTCGACCATGTCAGCTTCGACAGCTACCTCCCCAACCCGGACGAGCCCAGCCAGGCCGCCGCCGTCGAGGCGTGCCGCCTGTTCGCCGCGCGGGTGAGCGTTCGCCGCAAGAAGTGGTCGCTGTTCGGCGGCAAGGAAGACGAGGGCAAGCTCGGCCTCTACCTCGACGGCGGCTTCGGCGTCGGCAAGACCCACCTGCTCGCGTCGCTGTGGCACGCCGTCCCCGGCCCCAAGGCGTACGGCACGTTCGTCGAGCTCACCAACCTCGTCGGCGTCCTGACCTTCCCCGAGGCGGTGAAGCGGCTCTCGAACCACAAGCTGCTCGCCATCGACGAGTTCGAGCTCGACGACCCCGGCGACACGATGCTGGTCACCCGCCTGATCAAGGAACTGACGGCGCAGGGCGTCTTCATCGCCGCCACCTCGAACACGCTGCCGGACAAGCTCGGCGAGGGCCGGTTCGCCGCCGCCGACTTCCTGCGCGAGATCCAGTCGATGTCCTCGAAGTTCGACGTCGTGCGCGTCGACGGCCCCGACTACCGCCACCGCGGCCTGCCCGACGCGCCGCCGCCGATGTCGTCCGACGAGCTGGAGACCAAGGCCGGCGGCCTGGAGGGCTCGACGATCGACGACTTCGACGACCTCTGCAAGGCACTCGCCCGCATCCACCCGTCGAAGTACGGGCGGCTCCTCGACGGAGTCACCGCCGTGCACCTCAAGGACGTCAAGCCGGCACCGGACCAGAACGTCGGGCTGCGGCTCGTGGCGTTCGGCGACCGGCTCTACGACCGCGACATCCCGGTCGCGGTGTCGGGGCAGCCGCTGTCGGAGCTGTTCACCGACGAGATGCTGCGCGGCGGGTACCGCAAGAAGTACCTGCGGGCGGTTTCCCGCCTGGTGGCGCTAAGCCGCTGACCAGGCGATGTCCCGGCCCGCGCGGGCGTAGAACCGGTGCAGCTCAGCGTCGATCTTCGCGGAGTCGGCCTCGCTGAGCACGACGGACGGATCGGTGTGCGGCCACGACCGGGCGATCCGCGCGCGCAGCCCAGCCGGAGGGTGGTCGTGCCAGAGCGAGGCATCGGCGACGGACTTCTCCAGCACCTCGTCCACGTTCATCGTCGCCCGCCAGGCGTCGGCCGCCGCACGCCACCGAGCCGCACCAGGGTGGTTGCGCCCGGCCGTCTCGGGTTTCGCCCGCGTGCCGCGCTCGGCGGCCGCGATCGTTGCCAGCGCGACCAACGCGGCCCGTGCCGCGGTCCGCTAACGGCCAGGTGGGCGGCGTGCCCTCATAGGCGGTGTACTGCTGAGCATCGAGTCTGATCGCGAGCGCCTTCGAGAATCCCCCAGGCATGCGCGGCAGTATGACCGACTCCGGGTTTGACTCCGCTCGCATCCGAGTATCCACTGGGTGACGAGCGGGAATGATGACGTCCCCGATGTCTTCCGGAGGCACCCATGCTGAGTGAGGCCGAACGTCGCTCGCTCCAGGAGATCGAGCAGCGGCTGCTAGCCGAAGAACCCAGACTCGCGCGCACCATGAGCCGCCAGGTCCGGCCGTGGCTGTTCTACCTTCTGCTGCTCGTGTTCGGCGGACTCACCGTGCTCCTGATGGTGATCGGCGCGTTCGGCCCCGCGTTCCAGTGCATGCTGGTCACGGCCGCGGCGCTGGTGCTGCGCCGCTACCCGATCCGCCTCCGGTAGCCGGAAAACTCGCTGGCGTCCACGTCCGGCGACCCCGACTATCACCGGCGTGGGTTATCTGGAAGCGAATGGGCTCGCGTACGCGCTGCCGGACGGCAGGGAGCTGTTCCGCGACGTCTCGTTCAAGGTGAGCGGTGGCACCGTCGTCGCGCTGGTGGGCGCGAACGGCGTGGGCAAGACGACGTTGCAGCGCATCCTGTCCGGCGAATTCGCCCCGAAGCAGGGCAGCGTGCACGTGCAGGGCGGCCTCGCGGTGATGCCGCAGTTCATCGGCTCCGTTCGCGACTCCTCACTCGTCCGCGACCTGCTGCTCTCCGTCGCACCACCGGCGCTGCGCACCGCCGCCGAGGAGCTCGACCAAGCAGAGCTCGCGCTGATGGACACCGACGACGAAGCCGTCCAGATGCGTTACGCCAACGCCCTCACCGCCTACGGCGAGGCAGGCGGGTACGACATCGAAGTCCTCTGGGACACCGTCACCGTCGCCGCACTCGGCCTGCCCTACGACCGCGCACGGTTCCGTGAGGTGCGCACGCTCTCCGGCGGCGAACAGAAACGCCTCGTCCTGGAAACCCTGCTGCGCGGCCACGAACAGGTCCTGCTGCTCGACGAGCCGGACAACTACCTCGACGTCCCCGGCAAGCGCTGGCTCGAAGAACGCCTTCAGGCCACCGACAAGGCCGTGCTCGTCGTCAGCCACGACCGCGAGCTGCTGGCCAGCGCGGCCACCCACGTCGTCACGATCGAGGCACACTCCGCGTGGACGCATCCGGGTTCGTTCGCGACCTGGCACGCCGCCCGCCACAAGCGCATCGAGAAGCTGAAGGAAGATCACCGCCGCTGGAACGAGGAACACGAGCGCCTGAAGGAACTTGTGCGCACGTTGCAGCAGCAGGCCAAGTACTACGAGTCGATGGCGCCGAAGTACCGCGTGATGGCGGCTCGCCTGCAACGGTTCGAGGAAGCGGGCCCACCACCGGAGATCCCCACCGACGAGAAGGTCAACCCGCGGCTGAAGGGCGGCCGCACCGGCGATCGCGCGATCACGTGCGAGCAGCTGGAGCTGACGGGGTTGATGAAGCCGTTCTCGCAGGAGATCTTCTTCGGCGACCGCGTCGCGGTGCTCGGCTCGAACGGCTCTGGCAAGAGCCACTTCCTCCGGCTGCTCGGCGGCGACGACGTGAACACCACCGGCGCGTGGAAGCTCGGCGCGCGCGTGGTGCCAGGCCTGTTCGCGCAGACGCACGAACACCCGGAGTGGATCGGCCGGACGCTCGTGGACATCCTCTGGCACGGCGACTCACAACGGTCGGGCCGTGATCGGGGCGCCGCGATGTCGGTGTTGAAGCGGTACGGGCTCGACAAGGCGGGCGACCAGCGGTTCGAGAACCTCTCCGGAGGGCAGCAGGCGCGGTTCCAGATCCTGCTGCTGGAGCTGTCCGGTGCCACGCTGCTGCTGCTCGACGAGCCGACGGACAACCTCGACCTCGCGTCGGCGGAGGCGTTGCAGAACGCGCTGAACGACTTCGAGGGCACCGTCGTCGCGGTGACGCACGACAGGTGGTTCGCGCGGTCGTTCGACCGCTTCCTGCACTTCCGGGCGGACGGCCGAGTGTCCGAAGTGGACGAGCCAATTTGGACGTAGTCCCCGAAACTGCCGAAAGATCTTGCGAACGCCTTGTGGGAACAGAGAACGCCAGCGAATGTGATCGCGCATCCGTTGGTGTTCTCATTGGAGGTAGTTGTGCGCAAGAAATCCGGCAGGACCGTGCGGACGGTGGGCGGCGCGCTCGCCCTCGCGCTGGGAGCCGGGGTCGTTCTGGGGACGGTGCCGGCGAACGCCGACTGGTCCATCTATCCGATCCAGCTCGGCTACCACGGCAGCGCGCGGCCTTCGGACGCCGCCGCCCAGAACGAGACGCGACCTGCCGCTGACCGGGAGTGCTTCTCGAGGTACGGCTTCCGGGCTCGCGGGGTGACGCCTGCCTGGCTGGTCAGCAACAACGGCAGCTGGTACCAGTACTGGCGCTGCGACAGCAACTAGCGGCTGCAGCGTTTTCACCCGAACGAAGGCGCTGCTGGGAGTGACTCCAAGTCATAGCGTCAAAGGCCATGACTGCGTTCACCTCCACCGCCTACAGCCGGGACCTCGGTGACGAGCTGCGCCGGTTGCGTGAGACCTGCACGGGCCTGAACGGTCGTAACTTGGCCATAAAGCTTGGATGGGATCCAAGCAAGGTGTCCAACATCGAGCACGGTCGGGCCCGTGCCAGCGAGATCGACCTGGCGCAGCTCTTCACAGCCTGTGGGAAGGACATCGACTTCCTCGAGGACTTCAAGCGCCGCTACCGGCACGCGTTCGACCAGTACTTCGCCCAGGTACCCGACAACCTCCGCACGCTCGCGATGGCGGAGGCGACGGCCACCAAGATCACTGCCTACGACATCATGACCGTGCATGGCCTGCTGCAGACAGAACGCTACGCACACGAGCTGATGGTGCAGTCCGAGGTTGAGGCACCAGAGGATGTCGACAGGTTCGTAGCACTGCGCATCGACCGGCAGGCGGTCATGCGGCGGCCGAGTCCTCCTGAGTGCAGCTTCTACATCCACGAGTTCGCGCTTCGGATGCGGCTCGGCGACGCCCAGCTCATGGAGGACCAATACCTGCGGCTGCTATTCAACACGCACATCCTGCGGATCGTGCCCGTAACGGCCATGACGGCTGCCTTGTACACGAAGCGCACGTTGTTCGAGTTCAAGAACGCCTCGCCGGTCGCCTACACGGAGAGCGACCTGGCCAAGGTATTCGCGCAGGACAGCGCCGCCGTCACGCGCAGCAGGGCACTCTTCGAGCGGCTGGATGAGATCGCCTTGGATGCGGAACAATCTCGGAGCAAGCTGGCGGAGTACGTCAGCGGACTGCGAGGAGATCTTCATGGCTCAGGAACGGACCTGGCGTAAGAGCACGTACAGCGGAGGATCCGGCGACAGCGAGTGTGTGGAGGTGTCGCTGGCGCAGGACGTCTGCGTCCGGGACTCCAAGAACGCGGGTGGCGCGGTTCTGACCTTCTCTGCTGGTGCCTGGCAGGCGTTGGTCGGCCAGGTCAAAGCTCCCAGCTGACGAAGGCGCCGTCGTCGATCGACCCGCCCGCCTTCTTGTAGGTGGCCTGCGCCGCCGCGTCGCCCGCGGCGGTGCCGGTCCACATCGCGTAGCAACCCCGTTCCGCCGCAAGGGTTTTGAGGGCCTCGACCAACGCCGTGCCGATGCCGCGGCGCAGGAACGCGTCGTCCACTCCCAGCTCGTAGAGGAACATCTCGGTGCCCTTGTCCGGATGTGTGGTCTCCACTCCGGACACGAACCCGGCCGGCTGGTCGCCGACGTAGGCGATCAGCAGGTGGCTGTGCTCCTGGGCGAGGAACCGCGCGGTCGCCTCCGGCACCGGGGGCGCGTCGAACAGGTGCCCGGCGGCGAACACGTCGTCGGGTGAGGCGGCGCGGCGGATCTTCATACCGCCAGGTTAGGTCAACTTTTCTGAACGGGCCCGAAGGCGCGTCAGCGGTCCTCGACGACGGCGGGCAGCTTGCCGTTCTTGACGAGGTCGGCCAGTTCGGCGTGGTCGGCCTCGGTCTGGTCGGCGTAGTCGAAGGCGTACTTGGCGAACGCCTCGTCGAGGTCGTCGCCGCCGCCGTTCTGGAAGTAGCCGGCGAGCAGGCGCGGGTCGAGCGAGCGCGTGTGTGCGCGGGCCAGCAGAGCGCCCGCGAAGCGGCCGTAGTCGTCGAGGTCGTCGCGCTTCAACGTGGTCGCGTCGATCTCGCCCTTGCGGTTGCGGAACTGACGCACGATGAACGGGCGGCCCTCGATCGTCGTCCAGCCCAGCAGGATGTCGGTCTCCGCCTGCACGAGCCGTGCGCCGTGCACGATGCGCTTGCCCTCGTGCTTGGCGGGTTCGACGTCCAGGAACGGCTGCAGGGCCGACGTGCGGGCTTCCTTGGCCTGCAGCACCGACGCCTCGGAACCGTTGCCGTGCAACAGGATGAGGTAGTTGCGCAGGCCGACACTGCCCGTGCCGACGACGCGGAACGCCACGTCCGACACGCCGTAGCGCATGATCAGGTTGCGCCGCGACTCGCGCAGAGTGTCCACGTAGGACGGCAGCGCGGCGATCACGGCCTCTTCCGTCTCCGGAGAAACGTCGGTGAACGTCGGCGGGTTCGTGATGAACCGCCACTTCTCGCCATCGTGCGCGGTCCACTTCGCGGCGAAGCGGGCGCTGGTGTTCTTGCGTGACTTCTCAGCGGCCTTGGAGAAGTCGTTGATCAGGTCGTCGGCCTTCACCTTCGAGAGCACCGACTCGTCGCCCAGCGCGGTCCACGAGTCCAGGAACGGCTGCTCGGCGAGGTGGCGGATCGCGCCCCGGTACGCGCGCACAGCGTCCTCGGCGGCGTCACGGCAGCCCTTGTCCGACACGCCGCCAGTGCGGCCCGCCAGCACCAGCGAGGCGACCAGGCGCTTGAGGTCCCACTCCCAGGGGCCGGGCAGCGTCTCGTCGAAGTCGTTGATGTCCATGACGATCTGGCCTTCGGGCGTGCCGTAGAGGCCGAAGTTCGCCGCGTGGGCGTCACCGCACAACTGAGCGTGCAGACCGGTCGCGCACCCGGCGGCGAGGTCGCCCGCCTGAAGCCCGGCGGCCCCACGGAAGAACGCGAACGGGTTGGCGAGCATCCTCCCCACCCGCAACGGGATCAGGTGCTCCAGCCGTCCTTCGTTGCTGGCGTGCATGAACTCCAGCACCGACGGGCGTGAAGCGGCCAGCGACACCTCCCGGTGCGCCTTGAAATCCACAGAGGACCGCAACGCCCGCCCCTGCGCGTAGACCTCTTCCGGCTCGGTCCACGTGCCCAGAGCAGCGGCAGCCTCAGCCCGCACCCGTTCACCCATACGAGTAATCATGCCTCAGGTGAAAACGATGAAGGGAACCTTCATCCACCTCAGGTGTAGGAAGATTCCCTTCATCGAGCACCAAAACGGGCTAAACGGGACGTACTACCTCCGCGATCGCCTGGACGCCCAGGTCGATCTCGTCGCGGGTGATGACCAACGGTGGCGCGACGCGCAGGGTCGTCGCCTGGGTCTCCTTGCACAGCACGCCACGAGTGGCCAGCGCCTCGGAGGCCGCGCGGCCGACCGGGCCGCCGGGGGAGAGCTCGACGCCAGCCCACAGCCCGCGGCCGCGGACCTCGGCGATGCCGTGGCCGACCAGCTCGCCCAGCGAAGAATGCAGGTGGGCGCCCAGCTCACGGGAGCGCTCCTGGAACTCACCGGTCTCCAGCAGCCGCACGACCGCGCGGCCGACGGCGCAGGCCAGCGGGTTGCCGCCGAACGTCGACCCGTGCTCGCCGGGCTTCAGCACGCCCAGCACCGCGCGCGAACCGACCACCGCGGACACCGGCAGGATGCCGCCCCCCAGTGCCTTGCCGAGCGTGTAGAGGTCGGCGCGCACACCCTCGTGGTCGAGCGCGAACAGGTCACCGGTGCGGCCGAGGCCGGACTGGATCTCGTCGGCGATCATCAGGACGTTGTGCTCGTCGCACAGGCGGCGGATCCCGGCCAGGTAGCCGGCGGGCGGCACGACGACGCCTGCCTCGCCCTGGATCGGCTCGATCAACACGGCGGCCGTCCTGGACGAGATCGCGGACTCGACCTCGTCGAGGTTGCCGTACTTGACGACCTTGAAGCCCGGCGTGAACGGGCCGAAGTCGTTGCGCGCGGCCTCGTCGGTCGAGAACGACACGATCGTCGTGGTGCGGCCGTGGAAGTTGGACCCGGCGACGATGATCTCCGCCATGCCCTCCGGCACGCCCTTGACCTGGTACGCCCACTTACGCGCGACCTTGATCGCGGACTCCACGGCCTCGGCGCCGGAGTTCATCGCGAGCACCATCTCGGTGCCGGTCAGCGTGGCCAGCTCGCGGCAGAACAGGCCGAACTGGTCGTGGTGGAACGCGCGGCTGGTCAATGTCACGCGGCCGAGCTGCTCGACGGCGGCGGCCACCAGGGCGGGGTGGCGGTGGCCGAAGTTCAGCGACGAGTAGCCCGACAGGAAGTCGAGGTAGCGGCGGCCTTCGACGTCGGTGACCCACGCCCCCTCGCCGTGCGAGATGACCACCGGCAGGGGGTGGTAGTTGTGGGTGCTCCATTCTTCGTCGAGAGCGACGTAGTCAGCGCTAGCCAAATTCATGGTTCCCGCGGTCCGGTGGTCAGCGATGGCTGTCATCCTCCAAGGCTAAGGGGGTGAACAAGCGATTTCAGCCGTGAAGCATTGCGTCTGACGTCAGTTCGTTGCGCAGATTCACCGAACAGCGGCTGAACATTGCGCAACCGGCGTACTTGACGGTTCATCGATACTCTGCGGTGATGGCGAAGAAGTCGGTTCGTGAAGCTCTGCGACTCGATGAGGTGGATCTCTCCACCCTCGACCCGGCCGGGCGTCCGGTCGGTCCCAAGAACAAGAAGGAGGCGGCCGACGAGCTCGCCGCCACCGGGGCCGAGCTGGACGACCTGCAGGAGGCGTTGTACGCGGAGAACTCTCGCGCGGTGCTGCTCGTGCTGCAAGGCATGGACACCTCCGGCAAGGGTGGCGTCGTCCGGCACGTCGTCGGGCTGGTGAACCCGCAGAGCGTGCGCATCGCGTCGTTCAAGAAACCGACTCCCGCCGAACGGCGTCAGCACTTCCTGTGGCGGATCAGGAAGGTCCTGCCGGAGAAGGGACACATCGGCGCGTTCGACCGCTCCCACTACGAGGACGTGCTCGTGCCGAAGGTCGAGCGTCTGCTCACCGCCGCGGAGATCAAGAAGCGCTACCAGGAGATCAACGCGTTCGAGCGGGAACTGGCCGACGACGGAGTCGCGGTGATCAAGTGCTTCCTGCACATCTCGCCGGAGGTGCAGAAGGAACGGCTGCTCGCCCGTCTGGACGACCCGCGCAAGCACTGGAAGTACAACCCCGCGGACATCGACGTGCGCTCGAAGTGGTCGAGGTACCAGGACGCGTACACGCAGGCGTTGACGAACTGCCGGGACACGCCCTGGTACGCGATTCCGTCCGACCGCAAGTGGTACCGCAACTGGGCCGTCAGCCGGTTGTTGCTCGAGACCATGCGCGAGATGGACCCGAAGTTCCCGCCGCCCGCGTACGACATCGAGGCCGAGAAGGCCCGGTTGATCTCGAACGACCCGTTGCGCTGAGCGCAATCTTCGTTGCGCCTATTGCTTGAGTGCAGAGGTCTGGGCCACTGTGGGCTGCGCCGCCGCCAGAGTATCCCGGAGGTGCGGACGTGGGTGTGGACCGGCGACGTTTTCTCGGAGCCATGGGTGTGGGAGCTGGACTGCTGATGACCGGAGGAACCGCGGAAGCGGCGGCGGTGACGCGGAGAGTCTTCTTCGGCGCTTACACGACGTGGAGCGGTGGCGCCAAAGGCATCGGCATCGGCACCTACGACACGTCGAACGGTCAGCTGAAGACAACAGGCGTGATCAGCGGCGTGGTCAACCCGTCGTTCGTGATCGAGTCACGCGACGGCCGGTTCCTCTACGCGGTCAACGAGAACACCAAGGGCGAGGTCACCGCGATCGACGCCCGGTCGCTCAAGGTGCTGAACAAGGTTGCGACCGGCGGCGCCGACCCGTGCCACCTGACGCTCGACCCGTCCGGGAAGTTCCTGATCACCGCGGACTACTCGTCCGGCTCGCTCAGCGTCTTCCCGGTGAAGCCGGACGGCAGCCTCGGCGCGCGCACGCAGAAAGTGCAGCACAAGGGCTCCGGGCCCGACCCGGACCGCCAGGCCGGTCCGCACGCGCACCACATCGTGTTCGACCCATCGGGCCGGCACGCGTTCGCGGTCGACCTCGGCGCCGACGCGGTGTTCGCCTACACGTTCACCGCGGGCCAGCTCGAGCTCGTCTCGACGGCGAAGTTCAAGCCCGGCGCCGGACCACGCCACATCGCGTTCGACCCGAACGGCAGGACCGCGTACGTCGCGAACGAGCTGGACTCGACGATCGTGGCCTGCACCCACGCGGACGGGAAGCTCACGCCGGGGCAGGTGCTGAAGACCGCGCCGTCCGGGTCCGTGCGCAACTACCCGGCCGAGGTGCTGGTGTCCGGCGACGGCAGGAACGTCTACCTGTCGAACCGCGGTCACGACAGCGTCGCCCACTTCGCGGTCACCGGCTCGGAGCTCACGCTGATCAGCCACACGCCGGTCGGCGGCAAGTACCCGCGGCACATCACGCTCGATCCGTCCGGGCAGTTCCTCTTCGCGGCCAACCAGAACTCGAACAACGTGACGTCGTTCGCGGTGGACCGCGCTTCGGGCAAGCTGACGCCGTCCGGCACGCCGCTGCAGACCGCGATCCCGGTCTGCGTGCTGCCCACACGACTGGGTTAATGCTCTTCTAGTCGATTGTCCACAGTGGTACTCCGACTGCCATGAGTCTCATGGCTGGGGTACTGGCAATAGCGTTGATGGCGCCCGCGCCGATCGTGCCGGAGTACGTCGCACTCGGCGACTCCTACGCGTCCGGTGCGGGCGCCGGTTCCTATGTGGACGGCTCGTGCCGTCGGAGCTCGAACGCCTATCCGGCGTTGCGGGGCAAGGACTTCCTGTCGTTCAGGTTCGTGGCGTGCACCGGCGCTACCACGAAGTCGGTCACGTCGCAGGTCAAGGCGATCACCCCGGCGACGACGCTGGTCACGATCACGATCGGCGGCAACGACCTCGGGTTCGTCGACGTGATGACGACCTGCACGCTCAACGGCGACAGGTCGTGCGAGAAACGGGTCGCGAAGGCCAGGGGCTTCACCCGCGACCAGCTGCCCGCCCGGCTCGACGCCACCTACGCCGCGATCAGGAACGCCGCGCCGCGTGCCGAACTGGTCGTGCTCGGATATCCGCGGTTGTTCACGCCGAACGACAAGTGCCGCACGCTCTCGAAGCGGAAGCGGCAGGCGCTCAACGACGCGGCCGACGAGCTGTCCGAGGTGACCGCGGCGGCCGCCAAACGGGCCGGTGCGCGGTACGTCGACGTCAGGGAGGCGTTTGCGGACCACGGCGTCTGCTCCGGTGAGCCGTGGATCAACGCGCTGGTCAGCCCGACGCAGGACTCCTACCACCCGGCCAAGGCGGGCCAGTTCGCGTACTTCGAGGCGTTGACAGGCTGACTCTGTAAGTCGTAGCTTACCGTTCGTGGAGACTTACCAAGTGGCGTTCGCGGCGCTCGGCGACCCGACCCGCCGCGAGATCTTCACGCTGCTCGCGGCCAGGCCGCGGGCGGTGGGGGAGATCGCCGCCGAGCTGCCGGTGTCGCGGCCGGCCGTGTCCCAGCACCTCAAGGTGCTCAAAGAGGCACGGCTGGTCCGCGTCGAGGCGGAAGGAACTCGGCGGCGGTACTCCGTCGACCACGTCGGGGTGGCCGCGATGCGCGACTACCTGGACGACGTGTGGGGTCAGGCACTCGCGAACTTCGCTGCGGTTGTGGAGGAAGCATGACGGAGGTCAGGAGATCGGTGCTGGTGAAGGCCAGCGCCGACCACGCCTTCAAGGTGTTCACGGAGAAGTTCGTGACGTGGTGGCCGGCGTCACACCACATCGGCAAGGCCAAGCTGCGGGACGTCGTCGTCGAACCGCGCGAAGGCGGTCGCTGGTACGAGATCGGCACCGACGGCGCCGAGTGCGAGTGGGGCGAGGTGAAGGCCTGGGAGCCGCCGTCGCGGTTGCTGCTCGCCTGGCACCTCGACGGTGACTGGGACTACGACCCCGACCCCGCGCGGGCGTCCGAGGTGGAGATCACCTTCGCCTCCGAGGGCGACGGCACCCGCGTGGAGCTGGTGCATCGCGGGTTCGAGCGGCATTTCACCAAGCCGGAACGAGTCCGCGAGGGCGTCGGCGGCGACGGTGGCTGGGGCGGAATTCTGCTCGGCTTCGCCGACGCGTTCGTGTGATCATGCGCGGGTGAGTCTTCTGAAGGAGGTCACGGCCACCCGGTATGTGACGCCGTTCCGTGAGGGCGGGTCGATGCCGGGCTTGGTCGAGGCCGACGACCTGGGTATGTACGTGGTCAAGTTCCGCGGCGCCGGACAGGGCGTGAAGGTGCTGGTCGCCGAGATCATCGTCGGCGAGCTGGCGCGGCGGCTGGGCTTCCGCATACCGGAGATCGTGCTGGTGCACCTCGACCCGGAGCTGGCGCGCGCGGAACCCGACCAGGAGGTCCAGGAGCTGCTGCGGGCGAGCGGCGGCCTCAACCTCGGCCTCGACTACCTGCCCGGCTCGTTCGACTTCAACCCGATCGTGCGCGACCCCGGCGTCGAGCTCGCGACGAAGCTGCTGTGGCTGGACGCGCTGGTGCTCAACGTCGACCGCAGCTGGCGCAACCCCAACATGCTGCTGTGGCACCGGGACGTGTGGCTGATCGACCACGGCGCCTCGCTGTACTTCCACTACTCGTGGAGCCAGGACAAGCCCGCCACCAAAGACTTCCGGTTCGACCCGTCCGACCACGCGATGCTGCCGAACGCCGGTTCGCTGTCCGAAGTGGACGCTGAACTGTCCGCCAAGATCACGCCGGAGCTGCTCGACGAGGTGCTCGCCCTGGTCCCCGACGAGTGGCTGGAGGGAGATCCGGTAGAACTGCGGCAGCGTTACAAGGACTTCTTCACCTACCGGCTCGCCAACCGCGGCTGGGTCGACTCGCTGGAGGCAGCGCGTGCCGCACGTGTTTGAGTACGCGCTGCTGCGGGCCGTGCCGCGGCAGGAGCGGGGCGAGTTCATGAACGTCGGCGTCATCGTCTACTGCGCCGCACTGGACTTCCTGTGCGCCAAGACCTATGTGGACGGTGACCGGCTGCGGGCGCTGGACCCGCGGCTCGACGTCGAGATGCTGGAGACGTCGCTGCGGCACCTCACCAACTCGTGCGACGGCACGCCCGACGCCGGTCCGGTCAGCAGGACCACGATCGGGCAGCGGTTCCGCTGGCTCACGGCACCACGCAGCACGATCGTGCAGACCTCGCCCGCGCACACGGGATTCACCGACGACCCGTCGGCCGAGGTCAACCGGCTTTTCGAAGCGTTGGTGCTGCCGCCCAGGTAGGTTCGTCGCAACCTGTACGGGGGCATCGCGTCCCTAGTTGCAAAGCGAATCTAAAGCGATCGGGGTTGGCGACACATGAGCGCTGGGTATCACCACGGCTACCAGCAGCCGCGGCGTCCCATGCCGCCGCAGCGGCCGATGAAGAAGAAGAGGCGTCCAGGACGCGTCATTCTGGTGCTGCTGCTGGTCCTGCTGCTGGCCGCAGTCGGTTTCGGCTTCTACGTCGACTCGACGCTGAAGCGGATCGACGCGCTGCCGGACTACCAGGGCCGTCCTGCCGACACGCCCGGCACCACGTGGCTGCTCGTCGGCTCCGACGCGCGCGACGGGCTGACGCAGAAGCAGAAGGACGCGCTCGCCACCGGTGACGCGGCCGGACAGCGCACCGACACCATCATGATGCTGCACCTGCCGGACAACAGCGCCGCGAAGCCGGTGCTGCTGTCGATCCCGCGCGACTCCTACGTCGCGATCGAGGGCAACGGCCGCAACAAGATCAACGCCTCGTACGCGTTCGGCGGCCCCCAGCTGCTCGTGAAGACCGTCGAGGGCGCCACCGGCTTGCGGATCGACCACTACATGGAGATCGGCTTCGGCGGGTTCTCCGACATGGTCGACGCGGTCGGCGGCGTCGACATGTGCCTCGACGAGCCGATCAAGGACCCGCTGGCCGGCATCGACCTGCCCGCGGGCTGCCAGGAGCTCGACGGCCCGAAGGCGCTCGGGTTCGTGCGCACCCGCGCGTTCGCGACCGCCGACCTGCAGCGCGTGCAGAACCAGCGGAAGTTCCTGTCGGCGTTGTTCGAGAAGGTCAAGAGCCCGGCCACGCTGGCCAACCCGTTCCGGCTCATCCCGCTGATGAACGCGGCATCCGGCTCGGTGTCGGTCAACGAGGGCGACCACGTCTGGCACCTGGCGAGCGTCGCCTTGAACATGAGCGACGCGACGTCCGGAACGGTGCCGGTCGGGTCCACGCCGACGGTGCCCGGTGCGGGATCGGTCGTGCAGTGGAACAAGGAGAAGGCCTCGCAGCTCTTCGACCTGATCAGCAAGGACCAGCCGGTGCCTGCCGAGCTGATCGCTCCTCCGAAGTAGTACCTACTGCTTGGCGGGCTCGGAAGTGGGCTCCGAGCTGGTCAACCCGGCCTCCTGTGCGATCTCCTCGAGCTCGCGCAGGAGGTCGTCGTAAATCGGCGTCGCGGACATCGATGTCCCCCTCTTTCTGGATCTTCCCCCGTTCAGGTGACGGGAGCTTACGCCCCTGTACCCGTTCTTCACTCGCCATATGCCTTTGAGACGCTAAATGGTGGCTAAAGCCACCTCGTGACCAGGCGTTATGTGGGCCCGCCACATGTTTCTCACGCCGTGTGACCCCTACCGTTTCGGGTCATGTCGAGTGTCACGGGTCACACCGCGCTGGTCACCGGAGCCGCGAGCGGCATCGGCCTGGCCTGCGCCCGCGCACTGGCCGCGGCCGGCGCGAAGGTTCATCTGGTCGACCTCGACCCCGGCGTGCGGGACATCGCGTCCGAGATCGGTGGGGTCGGGCACGTTCTCGACCTGACCTCCTCGGTGGACGCGTTGCCCGCCGAGGTCGACGTGCTGGTCAACAACGCAGGTGTCCAGCACGTCGCACCGATCCACGAGTTCCCGCCTTCGCGGTTCTCCTCGATGCTCGAACTGATGCTCGGGGCCGCGTTCCGGCTGACCCGCCACGTGCTGCCGCACATGTACTCGCGCGGCTGGGGCCGGTTGGTCCACATCTCCAGCGTGCACGGTCTTCGTGCCTCCGCGTTCAAATCCGCCTACGTCGCCGCGAAGCACGGCCTGGAGGGGTTCTCCAAGGTCGCCGCTCTGGAGGGTGCGCCTCACGGCGTGACGTCGAACTGCGTGGCGCCCGGTTACGTGCGGACTCCGTTGGTGGAGAAGCAGATCGCGGACCAGGCTCGTGTGCACGGGATTCCGGAGTCCGAGGTTTCGGAGCAAATCTTCCTGCAGCGCAGTGCCATCAAACGGCTGATCGAACCTTCCGAGGTGGCCGACGCCGTGTTGTGGTTGTGCGACAACAGTTTTGTCACCGGTACGTCGTTGGCCGTCGACGGCGGCTGGTCAGCTCAATGAGGAGTTGTCGATGATCAAGAAAGTGGTAGGCGCGTCGCTCATCGGGACAACGGTGGAGTGGTACGACTTCTTCCTCTACGGGTCGGCCGCCGCCCTGGTGTTCAACAAGCTGTTCTTCCCCACGGCGGACCCGCTGACCGGCACGCTGCTCGCGTTCACCACGTACGCGATCGGGTTCCTCGCGCGGCCGTTGGGCGGTCTGGTCTTCGGCCACTTCGGGGATCGCTTGGGACGCAAGAAGTTGCTGGTGCTGTCGTTGCTGCTGATGGGTGGCGCGACGATGTTGATGGGTGTGCTGCCGACGTACGCGTCGGTGGGTGTGCTGGCGCCGTTGCTGCTCACGTTGTTGCGGCTGGTGCAGGGCTTCGCGTTGGGCGGCGAGTGGGGCGGCGCCGTGCTGATCGTGTCCGAGCACGGGGACCCGGCGCGGCGCGGGTTCTGGGCGTCGTGGCCGCAGGCCGGTGTGCCGTGCGGGAACCTGCTGGCCACTGCGGTGCTGGCGGTCTTG
The DNA here is from genome assembly GCF_016907955.1 of Lentzea nigeriaca. Taxonomy (GTDB): domain Bacteria; phylum Actinomycetota; class Actinomycetes; order Mycobacteriales; family Pseudonocardiaceae; genus Lentzea; species Lentzea nigeriaca. The sequence goes on from NZ_JAFBCX010000015.1 coordinate 78,799, forward strand.
GCGGCGGTGCAGTCGGACGCGGACTTCCTCGCGTGGGGCTGGCGGATCCCGTTCCTGCTTTCGGGCGTGCTGGTCGTGATCGGGCTGTGGATCCGGCTTTCCGTCTCGGAGTCGCCGGTGTTCCTGGCCGCGCAGGAGAAGGCGCCGAAGCTGGAGAAGGCACCCGCGTTGGAGCTGCTGAAGCACAACTGGCGTGAAGTGCTCATCGCGATGGGCGCGCGGTTCGCGGAGAACGTGTCCTACTACGTGATCACGGCGTTCATCCTGGTCTACGTGGTGACCGGCCTCGGGCTGTCGAAGTCGGTGGGGCTCAACGCGGTCCTGATCGCCTCGGCCGTGCACCTGGTGACGATCCCGGTGTGGGGTCACCTGTCGGACCGGTTCGGGCGGCGGTCGATCTACCTGGTCGGCGCGGTCGGCATGGCCCTGTGGATCTTCGCGTTCTTCGCGTTGCTCGACACGAAGAGCCCGGTGCTGATCACGGTGGCCACCACGGTCGGGCTCGTGCTGCACGGTGCGATGTACGGGCCGCAGGCGGCGTTCTTCTCGGAGCTGTTCGGGACGCGGGTGCGGTACTCGGGCGCGTCGGTCGGCTACCAGCTGGCGTCGATCGTGGCCGGTGCGCTGGCCCCGCTGATCGCGACGGCGTTGCTGAAGGCGTACAAGTCGTCGGTTCCCATCGCGGTGTACGTGGTGATCACGTGCGTGATCACGGTGGCGGCGATCGCCCTGGCGCGGGAGACCCGTGGTGCGGATCTGGAGGAACGTGACAGGGTTGGGGTGTGACACGGCGGCGTGAAGCCGAACTGGCGGCGTTGTTCGAGACCGCGTCCGAGCTCGCGGGCATGCGCGACCCGGACGCGGTCCTCCGCTCGATCGTGCGCAGAGCGCGCACCCTGCTCGGCACCGACCTGTCGTACCTGACGATGAACGACCCGGCCGGCACCTACATGCGCGTGACGGAAGGGTCGTTCTCGCCGCTGTTCCAGAAGGTGCGGCTGGGCCTCGGCGAGGGCCTGGGCGGGCTGGTGGCGCAGACCGCGCGTCCGTACGCGACCGCCGACTACTTCGGTGACGCCAGGTTCAACCACACGCGGCCGATCGACTCGGCGGTGCGGGACGAGGGCCTGGTGGCGATCCTGGGCGTGCCGCTGAAGCTCGACTCGAAGGTCATCGGCGTGCTGTACGCGGCCGACCGGAGCTCGCGGGAGTTCCCGCCGGAGGAAGTCGCGCTGCTGCAGTCACTGGCGGACCACGCGGCGATCGCGATCGACACGGCGTCGTTGTTCGCGACCATCCAGTCGCACAACGAGGCCATGAAACGCGCCGAGGAGGCGCACGACCGGCTCACCGACCTGGTGCTGCGCGGTGGATCGTCGGCCGAGGTCGCGGCGGCCGTGGGGGAGTTGCTCGGCGGACCGGTCGAGGTGCTGGAGACGGTGCCTTCGCTGGCGGTGCGGGCCAACGGACGGGCCGTGCTGCTCGACTCCACGTGGGTGTGTGCGGTTCTGGCCGGTTCGGAACTGCTCGGCGGTATCACGTTGTCCGGGCGGCCCGATCTGTCGGACGCGGATCGGCGGTTGTTCGAGCGGTCGGCCGCCGTGACGGCGTTGCTGTTGCTGCTGCGGAGAACCGTGGCGGAGGCCGAGAACAAGGTCCGCGGCGAGCTGATCACCGACATCCTCGACGGGCGGGATCCGGCCGGACTGCTGGCCCGTGCACGGCGGGTCGGGGTCGAGCTGACCAAGCCGCACGTGGTGCTGGTGGCCGACGGGAACCTGTCCGGGGCCACGCACTACGCCTCTGTCCACAGAGGACTCGCCGGGTCGCGCGGGCGGGACGTCGTGCTGGCGTTGCCGTCGAGGTCCACGGAGGTCGCGCGCGAGGTGGCCAAGGCGCTGGACGCGACGGTGGGCGCGTGCGGGCCGGTCACCGGGCCGGTGGCGATCGCAGCGGCCTACGAGGAGGCGCGGCGCTGCCTGAAGGCGTTGCGGCAGCTGGGGCGCGAGAAGCAGGCCGCGACGATGGCCGACCTCGGTTTCGTCGGCGTGCTGCTGGGTGACCGTGCCGACGTCTCGGGGTACGTGCGGTCGGTGCTCGGGCCGGTGCTCGACTACGACGCCGAACGCGGCACGGAACTGGTGCACACGCTGGAGGTCTACTTCCGGTGCGGCGCGAACCTGAGTCGTGCCAAGGCGGAGCTGCACCTCCATGTCAACACGGTCACGCAACGGCTCGACCGGGTGTCGTCGTTGCTCGGCGACTGGCAGTCGCCGGACCGCGTGCTGGAGGTGCAGCTCGCCCTGCGGCTACTGCGCCTGCTGGGGTAGCGCGTCTGCGAGACTCTGCCGGCGAGCGGCGCCATGAGGATTCGCCAACAGAGTCCTGCAAGTACCACCACCTCGACATCAACAGGCGCGCAACTACCACCAACCTGTTCGATGGATGACGAAGGGGTTGGTGCTATTTGCAGATGCTCAACGCGCTGGGACGGCATCGCCCGCGGGGGCCTCCGAGTTGCCGAACGGCTTGGCGATCGCCATGTACACCAGGCCGATGCCGACGACGAGCGCGCCGCTGAGGATCACGACGTAGTTGTCGTACCAGGGCGCGTCCGGGGTGCGCGGCCAGACCATGTTCACCATCGCCGCGACGCCGTACGCGAGCGCGGCGACGTTGACGATCAGGCCCCACCGGCCGAGCGTGAACTCGCCGGACGGCACCCAGCCCTTGAGCCTCGCCCGCAGTGCCGCGAACACGACCATCTGGAAGCCCAGGTAGATGCCGAGCGTCGCGAACGACACGATCTTGTCCAGCGCGTTCGTCGACAGCATCGACGCGAACACGATGATCACCGGTATGACGCCGGCGAGCGCCAGCGCGTACGGCGGGATGTGCCGCTTCCGGTTGAACTTCGCGAGTGCCCTGTGCCCGAACAGCATCTTGTCGCGGGCGTAGGAGTAGGTCAGCCGCGACGCCGCCGCCTGCAGCGACATCGTGCAGGACAGGAACGAGATCAGCACGACCGCGATCACGATCTTGTAGCCGACCGGGCCGAACGCGTTCGTCAGGATGTTCGTGACCGGGTCGGCGTTCTCGCCGCTGATGACCTTGCCGAAGTCCGGCACCGCGAGCAGCAGCGACAGGCACGCGAACGTGGCCGCCGCGCCGCCGATGTAGATGGTGCGGCGCATGGCCTTCGGGATGACGCGGCCGGGATCCTTGACCTCTTCCGCGGTGTCACCGCAGGCCTCGAAGCCGTAGTACTGGTAGAGGCCGATGATGCCCGCCGCGAAGAACGCGGGCAGGTAGCTGCCCGGCTCGCCCGCGCCGAAGTTGTCGAACAGCACGCCGAGGCCGTGGAGCCGGTGGTTGACGAGCAGCCAGATGCCGACCGCGAGAGCGCCGACGATCTCGGCGGCGAACCCGAAGATAGCCGCCCACGACAGGATTCTCGTGCCCGCGTAGTTGATCAGCGTGGAGACGACGATGATCGCGATCGCGCACAGCACGGTGTTGCCTACGGTGGCGGTGTAGCCGAGAAGTGTTGCCAGATAAGGGCCCGCGCCGTAGCTGACGGACGCGATGGTGACCAGCAGGGCGATCAGGTAGACCCAGCCGGTCATCCACGCCCAGCGCTTGCCCCACAGGCGGCGGGCCCACGGGTAGACGCCGCCCGCGACCGGGTACTGCGCGACGAGCTCGCCGAACACGAGCGCGACCAGGAACTGGCCGACGCCCGCGACGACGAAGCTCCAGATCATCGGCGGACCGCCCAGGGCGAGGGCGGTGCCGAACAACGTGTACGTGCTGACCACGGGGGAGAGATAGGTGAAGCCCAGCGAGAAGTTCGCCCACGGGCTCATGTCCCGCTTGAACTCGGAGGTGTAGCCGAGGTTCTTGAGCCTGTCCTCTTCGGTGAGAAGAGCTGTCACTACGCCTCCCTGATCAGGTCTGCGGCGCGTTCTCCGATCATGAGGACCGTGACCATCGGGTTCACGGTCGGCATCGTGGGGAACACGGACGCGTCGACGACCCGCAGGCCCTCGAGTCCGATGACCTTCAGGTCACCGTCCACAACGGACCCGATCGCGCAGGTGCCCGCCGGGTGGTAGACGGTGTGGGCCGCCCTGCGGCCGTACTCGGACAGGGCCTCGTCGCTCGTGACGTCCGGGCCGGGCGCGATCTCCCGCTTGAGCCACGACTTCAGCGGTTCCTGTTCAGCGATCTTCCGCGCGATCTTGAAGCCGTCGACGAGCGTCTGCTCGTCGTAGCCGTCCGGGTCGGTGAAGTACCCGAAGTCCAGCGCGGGCTTTTCGGTGGAATCGTTGGACTTCAGCCACAGCCTGCCCTTGCTGTGGGGCCTGGGGATGTTCGGCGTCATGCAGACCCCGTGTTCCACCTTCGGGTAGCCGAGTCGTTCCGTGTTGGTGGTGAACGGGATCTGGTAGAAGTGGAACATCAGGTCCGGGCGCGGGTCGGCGGCGTCGCGGCGGATGAACAGGCCCGCGTCGGAGTCCATCACCGAGTTCTCCGGCAACGGTTTCGTGGTCTCCCAGACGATGACCGACTCGGGGTGGTCGAGCAGGTTCTCGCCGACGCCGGGCAGGTCGTGCTTGGGCTCGATGCCGATGCTGCTGAGGTGTTCGGCGTCGCCGATGCCGCTCAACATCATCAGGCGTGGAGTGTCGATGGCGCCCGCGCAGAGCAGAACCTCTTTGGTGGCCTCGACATAGCCCATGTCGGTGTGCACGCCGATCGCGCGGGTGCCGTCGAACTCGATCCTGCTCGCCCAGGTGTTGAGCAGCAGCGTGAGGTTCTTGCGGCTGTCGAGGATCGGGTGCAGGTAGGCGGTGGACGCCGACGACCGCTGGTTGTTCTTCTCAGGGTGGTAGGCGATGGAGAAGAAGCCGACGCCGTCCTCGAACGGCTTCGCGTTGAAGTTGTCGATCTCCGGGACGCCGGTGGCCTTCTGCGCGGCGGCCACGAAGTCCTTGGCGATCGGGTTCCTGTCCTTCTCCTCGACCGGGATGATGTTGAGCGCGACCTTGTCGTAGTACGGGCCGATCGCGTCCCAAGTCCAGCCGTGGCCCCAGTCGTCGAAGTCCTGGGGCAGCGGGTTGAAGCAGATCAACGTGTTGTGGCTGGAACAACCGCCGAGCACCTTCGCGCGGCTGTGCCGGATGTGCGAGTTGCCGCGCGGCTGCTCGACCGTGGGATAGTCGTAGTCGTACTCGGTCTCCAGCAGGTTGATCCAGTTGCGCAGGTTGAGGATCTTCTCGTCGCCGACGTCGGACGGACCGCCCTCGATGACCGCGACCGTCACGTTCTCGTCTTCAGTCAGTCTCGCCGCGAGCACACAGCCCGCCGTACCACCGCCGACGATCACGTAGTCATATGCGGTCACTGGGAATCCTTTCGTGCGAACCAGTTCTGGGCAGCAGGCTTGAGGTTCTGGTAGACGTGCTTGGGCTCGGTGTACTCGTGCAGGCCCGCGGTGCCGAGCTCACGGCCGACGCCGGAGCGTTTGAAGCCGCCCCACTCGGCCTGCGGCAGGTACGGGCCGAACTCGTTGATCCACACCGTGCCGTGACGCAGCTTCTTCGCCACGCGCTGGGCCTTGTCGAGGTCCTGGCTCCACACGCCGCCCGCGAGGCCGTAATCGGTGTTGTTGCCCAGGAACGTGGCCTCGTCCTCGGTCTCGAACCGTTCGGCGGTGATGATCGGGCCGAACGTCTCGTCCTGGACGAGCTTCATGTCCTTGTGGCAGTCCGCGTAGACCGTGGGGCGGAAGAAGAAACCGTTCTGCAGCTCGGGTTCGTCCGGGCGCTTGCCGCCGGCCTTGAGGGTGGCGCCTTCCTGCTCGGCGAGCTCGACGTAGCTCTCGACCTTGGCGCGGTGCTCGGCACTCACCAGCGGTCCGGACTCGGTGTCCTCGTCGAAACCGTTGCCCAGCTTGATCTTGTCGGCCCTGCGCGCGACCTCGTTGACGAAGTCGTCGTAGATGTCGGTGTGCACGATGAGCCTCGTTCCGGACGAACACACCTGGCCCGCGTGGAAGAACGCGGCGGTGAGCGCGTAGTCCACGGCGGTGTCGAGGTCGGCGTCCGCGAAGACGATGTTCGGGTTCTTGCCGCCGAGCTCGAGCGCGACCTTCTTCACCGTCTTCGCGGCCGACGCCATGATTCGCTGACCGGTCGCGAGGCTGCCGGTGAACGAGATGAGGTCGACGTCCGGATGCTCCGACAGCGGCGCACCGACCTCGGGGCCGGTGCCGAGCAGGAGGTTCGCGACGCCGTCAGGCAGACCGGCTTCCCGCATGAGCTCGAACAGCTTGATCGTGGTGAGTGGCGTGATCTCACTTGGTTTCGCCACCAGCGTGTTGCCCGCGAGCAACGCCGGCGCGATCTTCCACGAGATCTGCAGCAGCGGGTAGTTCCAGGGCGCGATCATGCCGCAGACGCCGACGGGCTCGTAGTCGATGCGGCTGATGACGTCGGGCGGCGTGCCCTGGACGATCTTCGGGTGCAACAGCCCGGAGAGGTTGCCGTAGTAGCGGAACACGGCGACGACGTCGTCCACGTCGATGCGGCTCTCGACCAGCGTCTTGCCGGTGTCGAGCGTCTCGGTGCGGGCGATGTCCTCCTTGTCGCGCTCCAGCAGGTCCGCGATCCGGTTCAGCACGGCGGCGCGGTGTTCCGGGCCCGAGTGCTGCCAGTCGCCGTGGTCGAAGGCGTTTCTGGCCTTCGCGATCGCCTGGATCGCCTGTTCGCGGGTTTGGTCCTCGACCTCGGTGAGAACACTCTGGTCGAAGGGGTTGATGATCTGCCGCACCGGCGACACTGACTGCCTCCCTGTTCGTGTGTCCACGAAGGACAATGGGGTGTAGCCGATCGCCGATGGCGGTAAACCGTGACGACCGTCTCCTACTTGAGATTCCTGCGCAGTCGGGTGAAAAGACGAGCGTTGCTCATTGCCACAATGCCGACAATGTCTTCTTCGTTCTGACTGTCTCGATAGGTCGCGACGAACTTTCTGTCCTCGATGGACCCATCTTCGAGGCGAACGTCGTTCGTCGCCCGTCCGATGAACTGGATCCGCACGCCGTACTGATCCGACCAGACGTAGCCGCCGTTGGTGTGCGTCGCGACCGTCTCGCCCGCGAGCAAGTTGCGAGTCGCAACTTGTGCCTGTTCGGTCGCGGACGTCCAGTGCTCGGCGCGGTGGCCCGCACAGTTCGCGACGTCGCCGACGGCCACGATGGTCTTCACGTTCGTCACGCCGCCCGCGTCGCACACGACGCCGTTGTCGACCTTGACGGGTCCGCCGGCGAGCCAGTCCGTCGCGGGGCGCATGCCGATGCCCGCGACGACGACGTCGGCGTCGACCCGACGTCCATCGGCAAGGTTGATTCCGCCGTCAATGTTGACTGAATCAACATTGACTCCCGTAATCAACGTTGACCCGTGGTCGCCGTGCAGCTGTCCACACGCGGCACCCATCTCCGCGCCCAGCACGCGCGTGAGCGGCGTGGGGAGTGCTTCGACGACCGTGACGTCCTTGCCCAGAGCGCGCGCACTCGACGCGATCTCCGCGCCGATGAACCCGGCGCCGATGACGCCGACGTGCTGGGCGTTGGCGAACGCCTCGCGGAGGCTGACGGCGTCGTCGAGGGTGCGTAGGACGCGGGTGTTCGGGATGGTCCGCGGGATGCCGCCGGTCGCGATGACGACGCCGTCGGCCTCGATCGTCGTGCCGTCGGCGAGCGCGACCTCGCCGCTGGAGAGAAGGGCGGTCGCGCGGTTGTCCAGGCGCCATTCGGCGTCGAGGGCGTCGAGATCCTCCTGGTCGGCGAGCGGTACGGCCTCGACCTTGCCGAGGAGGAAATCCTTCGAGAGAGGAGGTCGGTCATAAGGCAGATGGACTTCATCGCCGACGATGACGAGCCGTCCGTCGAACCCCTGCTGGCGCAGTGCCTGCGCCGACCTCAAACCGGCGAGCGAAGCGCCGATGATCGCGATCGTCCTCACGCCACGTCCTTGTTCACCTCGACATCGACATAGACCTCTCCATCCTTCACGTAGACGGGGTAGGTCTTCACCGGTCTTTTGGCGGGCAGACAAGTCGGCTCGCCGGTGCGAAGGTCGAACGACGCGGCGTGCAACGGGCACTCCACGAAGCAGCCTTCGAGCCATCCCTCGCTGAGGGAGGCGTCCTGATGGGTGCAGGTGTCGTCGATGGCGTAGAGGACACCGTCGGCGTTGAACACCGCGATCGGTGCATGGGGACCGACGATGCGCACCGCCTCCCCTGGGGGCAGGTCCATGAGAGCGCAAGCGCGGATCATCGTCGGCCTCCGTTGCGTGACGCGGCACATGTTCCGAATGACGCAACACAATCTGAGGCCCGCGCGACACGTAGTCAATAGTTCGAGAGAGTGTTTTGCCTGCCGGTTACTGTTGCGCCATGAGCAACTCCGACTCGGCAGCTCAGGTGCAGTCCGTGGACAGAGCTATCAGCGTGCTCGAACTGCTGGCCCAGGGCGAGGCCGGCATCACCGAAATCGCTGGTGAGCTGGGTGTGCACAAGTCCACGGTGTCCAGACTCGTCTCCGTGCTGGAGTCGCGTGGCCTGGTCGAGCAGCTCGGGGAGAGAGGCAAGTACGCGATCGGTTTCGGCGTCGTCCGTCTCGCCGGTGCCGCCACCGGCCGCATGGACCTGACCAAGCTCGGCCAGCCCGTGTGCCAGACGCTGGCGGACGAGTTCGGCGAGACCGTGAACATCGCCGTGCACGACGCCGGTGTCGCCATCAACATCACCCAGGCCCGCGGCTCGGCGGCGGTCTCGGCGGTGAACTGGATCGGGCAGCGCACACCGCTGCACGCCACGTCGTCCGGCAAGGTCCTGCTCGCCTACCTGCCGCTCGCCGAACGCAAGCGGCTGGCGTCGCTGCCGCTCGACGCGTACACCGAGAACACGGTCGTTGACGCCGGCAAGCTCCTCGCCGAGCTGGAGGTGGTCGCGTCGCAGGGGTACGCGGCCTGCTTCGAGGAGCTGGAGCTCGGGCTGCACGCGGTCGCCGTGCCGGTGCGTGGGCACCGCGGAGAGGTCGTCGCCGCGATGAGCGCGTCCGGGCCGTCGTACCGGTTGTCGCGGCAGCGGGTCGAGGACATCGTGCCCGCCATGACCGCCGCCGCGGCGGACCTCTCGGCGCAGCTGGGGTACTTCGCGGGCTGACGTCACGGGAGGCGCCGTGCCCACCTCCGGGCCGAAATCGGGTCCCGCGCACGGCGCCTCCTCCTCTCGTGGCTGGTCCGGGACCTGATGCGCCTGTGCCTGCTGCCCGGCCGCGTCTACCCGCCCTACGGCACGTGGCTCGGCAGCGCCTTCGCTCGTCTGCCCTGCGCGACGCGGCTGGCACCGGTGCTCACCGCCGCCTTGGCCGTCACCGGGCGGAGGGAGCGGGAGAGCCACCTGGCAGGCGCATATCAGCTCGTGGGCGCGCTGCACGACGAGGCAGGGCTCGAAAGGCCGGGTGCTCACCCAGGCGGTTTTCCTGCGCTGACCTGCGGCACAGCGCGTCACTCACGCTGGTGCGCCTTGCGGACCCTGGCGGGGGCCTTGATCCGCCACGCCTCCTCGACGAGTTCGGCCAGCTGGGCGGGGTCGACCTGGTCGAGGTCGACCAGGATCGCCCCGTAGCCGTCGTAGTGCGGCGTCGTGTAGAACGCCGGGTCGCCGGACGCCAGCAGCGCGGCTTTCTCGTCGAGGTCGCACATGAGCACGAGCCCGCCCTCGGCCTCGGTCCGCAGCCGGGCGAACCCCTTGCCGGCCACCTTCAGCGAGGGCGTGCGGAACCAGGTGGACTCCTCCACCTCCGGCAGGCGCTTCGCCGATTCGACCACTTCGTCCCACGTTGGCATGAGTTCATGCTGACGGCCGGGCTCGTGGGCAGCCTTGTACGAAAGGAAACCTCGAACGGCGGTATTGACTATCGGGGTGCACTGGCCGCACTTTGTTGCTGATCGCGGAACGGGTTCCGTTGCGCGCAACGGCGGCGAAGGGGTGTCCAGATGCCTGGAGAAGTGCCTCGCGTGGTGCTCGTGGGGGCGGGGATCGTCGGCTGTGCGCTGGCCGACGAGCTCACCGAACGGGGCTACACCGACGTCACGGTCCTGGACCAGGCGGAGGGCTTCGCCGCGGGCGGCTCGAGCAGCCACGCGCCGGGACTCGTGTTCCAGACGAACTCCTGCCGCAGCATGACCGCCTTCGCCCGCTACACGGTCGAGAAGTACACCGCGCTGGGGTGCTTCGACCAGATCGGCGGGCTGGAGATCGCCACCACCGAGGCCCGGCTGGCGGACCTGTCGCGACGGCACGGCTGGGCCACGTCGTGGGGTGTGGAGAGCCGGCTGATCGGGCCGGACGAGGTGGCACGGCTGCACCCGTTGCTGGACCGCGAGCAGATCCTGGGCGGGTTCCTGATTCCGAGCGACGGGCTGGCGAAGCCGGTGGCGGCGGCGGAGATCCAGGCGCGGCGGGCCATCGCGCGGGGTGCGCGGTTCGTGTTCCGGCAGAAGGTCGTGGCGGTGGAGACCTCGGGCGACCGGGTCACCGGGGTGCGGACCGAGACCGACACCCATCCCGCCGACATCGTCGTGTCGTGTGCCGGGATGTGGGGGCCGGTGCTGGGGGAGATGGTCGGGCTGACCGTTCCGCTGGTGCCGATGGCGCACCAGTACGCGTTCACCGGGAACCTGCCGGGAGCCGACGCGGAAGCGCTGGCGCGGCAACCCATCCTGCGGCACCAGGAAGCCGATCTCTACTTCCGGGCCCACGGCGCGGCGCTGGGCATCGGGGCGTACGGGCACCGGCCGATGCCCGTGGCCGCGAAGGACATCACCGGCTCGGAGCTGCCGTTCACCAAGGAGGACTTCGAGGCGTCGTGGGAGTCGGCCGTCGAGCTGATCCCGGCACTGGCGGAGGCCGGGCTGGATCGCGGGTTCAACGGACTGTTCTCGTTCACCAGCGACGGGATGCCGTTGCTCGGGCAACACCCGCGGCTGGACGGGTTCTGGGTCGCGGAGGCGGTGTGGATCACGCACTCCGCCGGAGTGGCGAAGTCGGTGGCCGAGTGGATCGTCGACGGGCAGCCGGAGCTGGACCTGCACTCCAGCGACGTCAACCGGTTCGAGCAGGTGCAGCTGGCACCGGACTACGTGCTGGAGCGCAGCTGCCAGAACTTCGTCGAGGTCTACGACGTGCTGCACCCGTTGCAGCCCATGGAAAGCCCGCGGCCGATCCGGACGAGTCCCTTTTACGCCAGGCAACAGGAGCTCGGGGCGTTCTTCCTGGAGGCGTCCGGGTGGGAGCGGCCGCACTGGTACGAGGCCAACGCGAGCCTGCCGGAGGTCGCCGAGGTGCCGGAGCGCAACGAGTGGGCGAGCCGGTACTGGTCGCCGATCTGCGGCGCCGAGGCGTTGGTGACGCGCAAGCGGGTCGCGATGTTCGACATGACGCCGTTGAAGCGGCTGGAGGTCGGCGGGGCGGGTGCGCTGGAGTTCCTGCAGCGCATGACGACCAACAACCTCAACCGCAAACCCGGCGCGGTGGTCTACACGTTGCTGCTCGACAACCGGGGCGGGATCAGGAGCGATCTCACCATCGCGCGCCTCGACGAGAACACCTTCCAGGTCGGTGCGAACGGCAACCTGGACCTCGACTGGCTCACCGCGCACGCGCCGGATGACGTCCACGTCAGGGACATCACGGCCGGTACGTGCTGCATCGGTTTGTGGGGGCCGAAAGCCCGCGATCTCATCGAGAGTCTGCCCACCACGCTGGACACGCGGAAGGGGTACTTCACGGCGCAGCGGGCGTTCATCAAGAACGTTCCGGTGACCGCATTGCGACTGTCCTATGTGGGCGAACTCGGCTGGGAGCTCTACACCACCGCGGACCTCGGCCAGAAGCTGTGGGACACGCTCTGGGAGGCCGGGCAGGAGCACGGCGTGATCGCGGCCGGGCGCGGGGCGTTCGCCAGCCTGCGGCTCGAGAAGGGCTACCGGTCGTGGGGCACCGACATGACCGACGAGCACGACCCGTTCGAGGCGGGGCTCGGCTTCGCGGTCCGCAAGGACAAGGACTTCCTGGGCAAGAACGCGCTGGAAGCCAGGACCTCGGCCAAGAAGCTCACCTGCCTCACGATCGACGACCCGCGGCAGGTCGTGATGGGCAGCGAACCCGTTTTCCACCAAGGAGAAGCGGTCGGATACGTCACGAGCGCGGCGTACGGGTACACGACCGGGCTCAACATCGCCTACGCGTGGCTGCCCGTCGGCGTCGACGAGGTGGAGATCGGGTACTTCGGCGAGCGCGTCCGGGCACGCGTGGCGCAGGAGCCGTTGTTCGACCCCGAGATGAAGCGGCTCAGGGGCTGACGTGGTGTACGACGCCATCGTCATCGGGCTCGGCGGCATGGGCAGTGCCGCCGCGTACCGGCTCGCCCAGCGCGGGAAACGGGTGCTGGGGCTGGAGAGGTTCACGGCCGTGCACACGCGGGGTTCCAGTCACGGCGGGTCGCGGATCACGCGGCAGGCCTACTTCGAGGATCCCGCGTACGTGCCGTTGCTGCTGCGGGCGCACGAGATGTGGGACCAGATCGAGCACGACAGCGGTGACCGGATCCTCCACCGGGTCGGCGGCGTCATCGTCGGCCCGCCGGACTCCCGTGCGGTCAGCGGCAGCCGGGCCAGCGCCGAGCAGTGGGACCTGAAGCACGAACTGCTGGACTCCGACGAGATCCGCGAGCGCTTTCCCACGATGCGTCCACGCGCGGACGAGATCGGCCTGTACGAGGAAGCCGCTGGGTTCGTCGTACCGGAGAACGCCGTGCGAGCCCACCTGGAGCTGGCCGCGAAGGCAGGCGCCGAGCTGCGCTTCGAGGAGCCCGTGCTGCATTGGGAAGAGGGCAGGGTGACCACGGTGCACGGCACGTACGAGGCCGAGCACGTCGTGGTGTGCCCAGGGCCGTGGGCACGGGAACTGTTGGAGGACCTCCAAATCTCGTTCGAGGTCGAACGCCAGGTCCAGTTCTACTTCACGCCCGAGGACAACTTCGCCGGCCACCCGATCTACATCTGGGACCGCGCGGACGGCACCGAGTTCTACGGGTTCCCGGAGATCGGCGGCGCGGTGAAGGTGGCGTTCCACAGCGGTGGCGCGATCTGCACGCCGGACACCGTCGACCGCACGGTCCACGACCACGAGGTCGAGGCCATCACGAACGCCACCAGGCCCGCGATGCCCGGCCTCGCTGGAACGTTCCAGCGCGCTGCCACCTGCATGTACACCAACACCGCGGACCACCACTTCGTGATCGCACGGCACCCAGGGCACGAGAACGTGACCGTCGCGTGCGGCTTCTCGGGGCACGGCTTCAAGTTCGTGCCGGTCGTCGGCGAGATCCTCGCCGACCTCACGATCGACGGGGCCACGCGGCACCCGATCGCCCTTTTCGACCCTGCACGCTTGAGAGGCGGAGCATGACCGGCAGCCTGATCTCCACCCTGGAGGGCCGCTACTACACGGACCAGGGGATCTTCGCGCAGGAGCAAGCCAGCATCTTCGAGAAGATGTGGTTCTGCGCGGTCCGTTCGGGCGACCTCCCGAACCCCGGCGACTTCCGCACCGTGCAGGTCGGGCGGGAAAGCGTGCTCATCGCGCGGGACCGCAACGGAGGCCTCAACGCGTTCCTGAACGTCTGCCGGCACCGCGGCGCGCGCATCTGCGTCGACGAGGCGGGCAGCGTCAAGCGGGCGTTCCAGTGCCCGTACCACGCGTGGACCTACGCGTTGGACGGCAAGCTGATCGCCGCGCCGAACCTCACGTCGATGCCGGACGTCGACCGGGTGGAATACGGGCTGACGAAAGTCCATCTCAGAGAATGGCTCGGCTACGCGTGGGTGTGCCTCGCCGACGAACCGCCGAGCTTCGAGGACGACGTGCTGCACGCGGTGACGGAACGTCTCGGCTCGCTGGAAGCGATCGACGGCTACGAGATCGACGAATTGTCCGTGGGCAAACGAATTGTCTACGACGTCAAGGCCAACTGGAAACTGATCATCGAGAACTTCATGGAGTGCTACCACTGCGCGACGATCCACCCCGAGCTGACCGAGGTGCTGCCCGAGTTCGCCGACGGCTACGCGGCGCAGTACTACGTCGGGCACGGCGCGGAGTTCGGTGACGAGATCAAGGGCTTCACCGTCGACGGCAGCGAGGGCTTCGGAAAACTTGCGGCGCTTGAGGAAGACCGCGACCGGAAGTACTACGCGATCACGATCAAGCCGCAGGTTTTCGTCAACCTCGTGCCAGACCACGTGATCCTGCACCGCATGTACCCCGTGGCGGTCGACCGCACGATCGTCGAGTGCGATTGGCTCTACGCCAAGGAAGTGGTCGACACCGGCCGTGACGTCTCTCGCTCTGTCGAGCTGTTCCACCGGGTGAACGAGCAGGACTTCGAAGCGTGCGAGCGTTGCCAGCCCGCGATGGCCTCACGTGCTTACGCGCGCGGTGGAGTGCTTGTGCCCTCGGAACACCACATCGGTGGTTTCCACGAGTGGCTGGTCCATAAACTGGAATCAGCCGACTAGGGGATCGACGCGTCACCCGTGCACGCGAAAGCTTGCACGGGTGATGGAGCAGACAGACTTCTTGCTCCCGGACGGGGAGCTCACTCTCCTTCGCCGCATCCGGCAACTGGCCGAGCGCGCGGAGCGGACGGCGCACAACCGGTCCAACCTCGTTGGCCCGCCGCCGTCGCAGGAGCACCTTGACATCCTCGCGGAGATCAGGAAGCTCACCGAGGAGCTCAACAAAGGCAGACGGGCCGAGGAGTTGCCCCGGCCCGCCAGACCCGCCGACGATCTGGTGCCGGTCAGCGGCGCTGACCGCGCACCATCTTGACGAGTCCCTTCATCGTCTCTTCCAGCCCCGAGCCGAACGGGTTGTCGTGCACCAGGTACGTCCACGTCGAGCTCGGGCGCTTCACACCGGCGTCGGCGAGGTCGTAGCCGTCGTCGGTGATCTTGGCTGCCTCGTACTTCTCCCTGGCCAGTTCCCACGACTCCGGCACGATCTTGTTGAACGCCGGGATCGCCTCGCGGTGGAACTCGTCGAGCGGGTTCTGCCGTGCCAGCGCGCGCAGGTGGATGCCCTCGCGCAGGTCTGACAGGAACGTCAGATGGTGCGTCCACAGGTCGTCGAGGAAGAACAGCGTGATCTTGCGGGCGGCCTCACCCGCCACCTCGTCGGACACGCCTTCCTTCTTGCCCAGCTTCTCCAGCGCGGCGTCCGTGCGCAGCACCACGTCGCGGTGCTGCAGCAGCAGGTCGCGCTGGTGCTCGATCAGCTTGTTGTAGCGCCACGTGTTGCGGTGGATCTCCAGGTTCACGCCCTCGGCGACGCGCTGCGCGTGCTCGAAGGTGTGCAGCAGGCCCTTGTCCCGCACCCGGCCGTCGTCGTCCACTTCGGACGGATCCTCGGCGTCCGGCGCGTACTGGGTGATCAGTTCGTCGTGCAGCGAGGAGAAGAACACCGAGCCACCGGGGTCGCCCTGACGGCCCGCGCGGCCGCGCAGCTGGTCGTCCAGGCGTGAGGACGAGTGGCGGCCGGTGCCGATCACGTACAGGCCGCCGAGTTCGGCGATCCGGTCGTGGTCCTCGCCTTCGTGGCCGCCCAGGCGAATGTCCGTGCCGCGACCGGCCATCTGCGTCGAGACGGTGATCCGTCCGTACGAGCCGGCGTCGGCGATGATCGACGCTTCCTCGGCGTCGTTCTTCGCGTTCAGCACCACGCACTCGATCCCGGCGTCGCGCAGCTTGGAGGAGATCCGCTCGGACTCGGCGACGTCGAGCGTGCCGACGAGGATCGGCCGTCCGGTCTCGTGGACGGTCTTGATCTCCTCGACGATCGCCTCTTCCTTCTGCTCCAGCGTCGCGTAGAGGCGGAAGTGCTCGTCCTCGCGGATGTTCACCTTGTTCGGCGGGATCACGAGCACCTCGAGCTCGTAGAACTCCCGCAGCGTCTCCGCGACGGCGACCGCGGTACCGGTCATGCCGCAGCGCGTCGGGTACCGCGACAGCAGCGCCTGCACCGTCATCGAGTCGAGGATCTCGCCCGACTCGGTCGTCTGCACGTTCTCCTTGGCCTCGACCGCGGCCTGCAGACCGTCCGGCCACCGCTGCAGCTTCGCCACGCGGCCGCGGGTGTCGTTGATCAGGTGCACCTTGCCGTCGCGCACGATGTAGTCGACGTCGCGGTGCAGCAGCACCTGCGCGTGCAGGGCGACGTTCACCTTCGACAGCGTCGAGGTCACGTGCTCCTGCGAGTACAGGTCGATCTCGCCGAGCGCGCGTTCGACGGCCTCGGAGCCCGCGCCCGTGAGGAAGACGTTGCGCTCCTCGTCGTCGATCTCGTAGTGCAGGTTCTGCCTGAGCCGCTTCACGAGGTCCGCGATGACGGGGTCGGCGGCCTCGGCGCTGGTCGAGCCGGCCAGCACGAGCGGCACGCGGGCCTCGTCGACGAGGACGGAGTCGGCCTCGTCGATGAGCGCGACCTCCGGCTCGGGGACGATGAGGTCCTCTGGCCTCGTGACGATCCGGTCGCGCAGGATGTCGAAGCCGATCTCGCTGACCGGTGCGTACGTGACCTCGCACTGGTAGGCCTCGCGGCGCTCCTCGGTCTTCGAGCTGCCGTTGAGCCAGCCCACCGTGACGCCGAGCAGCCGGTACAGCGGCCCCATCCACTCCGCGTCGCGCTGGGCGAGGTAGTCGTTGACGCTGACCACGTGGACGCGCTTGCCCTTGATCGCGAACCCGGCCGCGGCCATGGCACCGGCGAGCGTCTTGCCCTCACCGGTGGCCATCTCGACGACGAGCCCGCTGAGCATGCCCAGCGCACCCAGCACCTGCACGTCGAACGGACGCTGCCCGATGGCGCGCTCCGCCGCCTCACGCGTGAGGGCCACGAGCTCGGTGTCGTCGTGGTCCTCACGCAGCTTCACGGCGTGGGCCGTCAGTTCCTCGTCACTGAACGCCTTGAACGTGTCAGCGTGTTTTTCCACGTCCTTGAGCAGTGCCTGGAACGGGGCGAGGTCAACCGACGCCGGTTTCTGTGCGAACCGGCGCATCCGCTGCTTGAAGCGCGCCATGAGAGTGGTCACGACGCAGCAACGTACGGCATCGGCTCAGGGTTCCGCAGAGGTCTTGACTGTGAAGGTTCGATTTGTCCGGATTGCGCCGGATTTGCGCTGGTCAGCGATCGAACTCGGTCTCCCTGGCCACCTTCTCCCAGAGCGCGATCTCGGCTTTGACGTCCTCGAGGTGGGTGAGCACTGCGTCGACGGCGTCCCCGCCCAGCGGCAGCCTGAGCGGCGTCTCGGCGGCGTCGAGCGCGGTGAGGATGGCGGCGGCGGCCTTGTCCGGGTCGCCCGGCTGCTGGCCGTTGCCCGCCGTGATCATCTGCCGGGTCTTGCCGACCGAGTCGGCGTAGGTCTCGGTCTCCTTCGAGCCGCTGTAGCCGCTGAACAGGCTGGTGCGGAAGGAGCCGGGTTCGACGACGAGGACCTTGATGCCGAACGACTTCACCTCGTCGGCAAGTGCCTCCGAGAGGCCTTCGAGGGCGAACTTCGTGGCGCTGTACGCGCCGAAGCCCGCGAACGACAGCTGGCCGCCCATGCTGCTCAACTGGACGATGGCGCCGTTGCCCTGGGCGCGCATGTGCGGCAGCACCGCGCGGATGAGGGCGGCCGGGCCGAACAGGTGGACCTCGAAGAGGTCGCGGAGCTCCTCGTCGGTCGTCTCCTCCACGGCGCCCACGTGGGTGCGGCCGGCGTTGTTGACGAGGACGTCGATGCGGCCGTATTCCGCGATCACGTTGGCGACCGTCGTCCGGATGGCGTCGTGGTCGGTCACGTCGAGCGTGGTGGGGACGACGTGACGCGGGTGGGTCCGCACCAGGTCGTCCAGCGACTCGATGCGGCGTGCGGTGGCCACGACGAGATCGCCCGCTCCCACCGCGGCTTCCGCGATGGCACGGCCGAAGCCGCTGTTGGCGCCGGTGATCAACCAAACCCTGTCGGACACGCATTCCCCCTCGGTCGGCTCTGTGCGTCTGCGGGGAGTATTGCCTGTCCGGCCACGGGATCAAACGATTATCGAGCCCTTCGCGCGAAAGGCGGTCGTCGTTCCCGTTCATCACGACCAAGGCAATGGCTGCGCCGAGCGCTCCGGTCGCCAAAACGCGGCGACGGTGACAGCGATTCCAAGTCGTGGGCGGCCTTTCGGCGCTCGCCAACAGGGTGTTACCGCTGGTGGAGCTGGCCGGATTTCGTCCGGCCAGCTCCACCAGCAGGCCCAGATCAACTCACCGGGTGCGTCTCCGGGAGCTTGAGCGCCGAGAACAGCGTGACCAGCCCCATCACGCACAGGAACGCGGACACCGACATCGACGTGCCCGTCGCCCCGAGCAGCGCGGTCATGATGAACGGCGTGCCGCCGCTGACCAGGATCGACGCCAGCTGGTAGGCGAGCGAGGCGCCCGAATACCGCACGTGGGGCTCGAACAGCTCACCGAGGTACGCGGCGATCGGCCCGTACACGAGAGAGGACGCGATGCCTCCGACCGTTGCGGCGACGAACAGCCACAGCAGCGAGGCCGTGTCCACGAGCAGGAAGTACGGGAACGCCCACACGACCAGGCCGATGGCACCCGCGATGATCAGGGGGCGACGGCCGAGCCGGTCGGAGGCGTGGCCGGACCACAGGATCACCGGGATGCTCACGACCGACGAGAGCAGGCTGACGATCAGCACCGACTCGCGGGACAGGCCGAGCGTGGTCGTGGCGTAGGAGAGGACGCCCGCGATCGAGACGTAGAAGATCGCGTTGGAGGCGAACATCAGGCCGGCGCCGAGCAGGATCGGCCTGCGGTGGGTGCGCAGGGCTTCCTTGAGCGGTGCGGGAGCTTCGGTGCGGCGTTCCTTCAGCTCGCGGAAGACCGGGCTGTCCTCGACCTTCAGCTGGATGAAGAGGACGACCGGGAAGAGCAGGGCGCTCGCCAGGAACGGCACGCGCCAGCCCCACGCCGCGAAGGCTTCCTTGGACATCGTCGTGGTGGTCAGGATGAACGCCACGTTGCCCAGGAACACGCCGATCGGGACGCCGGCCTGGCCGAACGTGCCGGCGAAGCCTCGTTTCCCCGTGCCGGCCGACTCGGTGAGGAGCAGGACCACGCCGCCCCACTGGCCGCCCACCGCGATGCCCTGCAGGAAGCGCAGCAGGACGAGGAGGAGCGGTGCGCCGACGCCGATCGTTCCGGACGTCGGGAGCAGGCCGATCAGGAACGTCGCGGCCGCCATGAGGGCCAGGCAGATGACGAGAGCGGGCTTGCGGCCGAACCTGTCGCCGACGTGGCCGAAGACCAGGCCGCCGATGGGACGGGCGATGAAGCCCGCCCAGAACGTGCTGAAGGACAACAGGAGGCCGACGATCGGGGTGGCCTCGGGGAAGAACAGCTTGGGAAACACGAGTGCCGCAGCGGTTGCGTAGATGAAAAAGTCGTACCACTCGATACTGCTGCCGACGAGTCCGGCCGCCATGAGCCTGCGCAGGGTGTTCTTCTCCGGGGCAACACTGACCACGGGTTCTCCTTCACCAGGTGTCGATGAACGGGCGTTTCTTCCCTTGGGAGCGGGAAGTCGAGGGGGCGAGCGCGGTGGCGATCCAGCGGCGGGTGTCGGCCGGGTCGATCACGTCGTCGATCTCGAAGACACTCGCGACGTTCAGCGCTTTGCCGTGTTCGTACGCTGCGGCGACCATCTGCTCGTAGCGCTCCTTGCGTTCTTGCTGATCCTCGATGGCGTCCAGTTCGCGCTTGAACCCGAGCTTCACGGCGCCTTCGAGGCCCATGGGGCCGAACTCGCCGGTGGGCCAGGAGACGGCGAACTGGGGGACCTTGAGCGAGCCCGCGGCCATCGCCTGGGCGCCGAGGCCGTACGCCTTGCGAAGGACTATCAGTCCAAAGGGGACGCTGAGGTTGGCGCCCGTCACGACCATGCGGGTCAGGTGGCGGACGGTCGCCGTGCGTTCGGCGTCGGGGCCGACCATGAAGCCCGGGGTGTCGCACAGGGAGACGACCGGGAGGTCGAACGCGTCCGCCAGCTGGAGGAAGCGGGCGCACTTGTCGGCGGCGTCGGCGTCGATCGCGCCGCCCAGGACGTTGGGGTCGTTGGCGATCAACGCGATCGGGCGGCCTTCCACGCGGATCAGGGCGGTGACGATGGCCTTGCCGAAGGCTTTTCTCAGCTCGAGGACCGAGTCGGTGTCGGCGAGGGTGTCGATGACCGTGCGGATGTCGTAGGCGCGGAGGCGGTTCTCCGGGATGGCGTGGCGGAGGAGGCGTTGGTCCGCACAATTCCACGATCCGAAATTGTCGGTGCGGTCTGGGAGAATTGTTTCTAGGGGTTCCCCCGAGGGCGCTGGCGAAGGCTGCGCGCTCGGCGAGGGGACGCCTGCGGGAGCCTGGAAGGGCGGGACGCCTGCGGGGATCTGGAAGTAGGAGAGGTACTTCTTCGCGACGGCGACGGCTTCTTCCTCGGACGCCACGGCGATGTCCACAACGCCGTTCGGCACCTGGACGTCGAGCGGGCCGATGTCCTCCGGGCGGAACGTGCCGAGGCCGCCTCCCTCGATCATCGCCGGGCCGCCCATGCCGATGTTCGCGCCGTCCACCGCGATGATCACGTCGCACGTGCCGAGCAGCACCGCGTTGCCTGCGAAGCACCGGCCCGCGACGACTCCTACCAACGGCACCTGGCCGCTCAGCTGTGCGAACGCGTGGAACGAGCCGCAGTCGAGGCCGCTCACCATGCTGTGGTCGGTGTCACCCGGCCGTCCGCCACCGCCCTCGGCGAACAGCACCACGGGCAGGTTCTCCCGCTGCGCCAGCGCGAACAACCGGTCCTTTTTCTGGTGGTTGCGCAGGCCCTGGGTTCCGGCGAGCACGGCGTAGTCGTAGGACATCGCGACGATCCGCTGGCCGTTGACGACGCCGATGCCCGCCACCATGCCGTCGGCGGGAGTGCGTTCGATGAGTTCGGCAAGCGAGCGGCGCCGGCGTTGGGCCGCGATCGCCAAACCGCCGTACTCGACGAACGACGAGCAGAGGTCCGCGATGTTCTCCCGTGCGGTCCGGCCACCCGCGGCGTGTCGCCGCGAGGCGGCTTCCGGGCGATCGAAGTCGTGCCGCGCCAGGACTTCCGCGAGGTCCGGCCGGACGTGGTCGAGATCGACCTCCGAGCTGTCCTCAGTGGACTCACCGGAGCTGGAAGCGAGGAGCTGCCCTTCGGCGACCGTGTCGCCGGCCGACACCAGCACGTCGCCGGACACCCGCACGACGTGGTGCATCTTCATCGCTTCCAGCACCACGGAGTCCGCGGAGACCGAAACCACCGTGCCCGCCAGCGGCGCCTGCATGCCCTGGAGTGGCTCTTCGATCGCGAAGTCGGTCGTGGCGCCCACGATGTCGCGGGCCAGCAAGGACTTCAGGAACTCCAGGTTCGTGGAGACGCCCTCGATCCGGAACTCGCGCAACGCCCGCCGCGCCCGGTTCAGCGCCACGTCCAGGTCCTCACCGTGCACCACGAGTTTCGCGAGCAACCCGTCGTAGCGCGTCCCGACCCGGTAGCCGACGTACCCGTGCGTGTCGACGCGGACACCAGGCCCCGACGGCAACGCGAACGACGACAGCACGCCACCGGACGTCTGGTTCACGCGCACCTGCACGGCCGCACCGCGCTCGGCAGGCGTGTAGTCGACGTCGCCGCCCCAGGCCAGCAGCAGCTGCGTGCGCACGAGGTCCACACCGGACACCATCTCCGTCACGGTGTGCTCGACCTGCAGCCGCGGGTTGACCTCCAGGAACGCGAAGGAGTCGCCGGCCACCAGGAACTCGACCGTGCCGACGCCGGTGTAGCCGACCGCGGAGGCAAGAGCCTCGGCCGCCTCGTGCAGCGCCTTGCG
Source organism: Lentzea nigeriaca (assembly GCF_016907955.1). Taxonomy (GTDB): domain Bacteria; phylum Actinomycetota; class Actinomycetes; order Mycobacteriales; family Pseudonocardiaceae; genus Lentzea; species Lentzea nigeriaca. The sequence continues at coordinate 100,884 of NZ_JAFBCX010000015.1, forward strand.
CAGCGGCGGATCCAGCAGCGGCGCCGGAGCGATCTCGACGACCTTCTGGTGACGCACCTGCAGGGAGCAGTCGCGGTCACCGATCACCGAGGTTCCTACGAGCTGCACCTCGATGTGCCGGGCGGAAGGCAGCAACCGTTCGAAGTAGACGTCGCCGTTCCCGAACGCCGCCAACGCCTCCGCCCGGCACGCCTCGACGGCGCTGTCGAGGTCCTCCGGCGCTTGGACGGCCCGCATGCCCTTGCCGCCGCCACCGGCGACCGCCTTGACCATCACCGGGAACTCGCCGGGCGCGGCGTCCAGCACGGGAATCCCGAGCGAGGCAGCGAGTTCGCGCGCCCGCCGCTTGTCGCCCAGCAGCTCCAGGACGTCCGGACGCGGGCCCACGAACGCCAGTCCGCGTTCTTCGCAGGCCCGTGCGAAATCGGCGTTCTCCGAGAGGAATCCCCACCCCGGATGCACGGCCTGGCACCCGGCGGCCGCGTCGAGCAGCTGATCCACATCGAGGTACGGCGAATCTCCACGCAGCGCGACCGCGCGGTCCGCGAGCGTCACGTGCAGAGCGGAAGCGTCGTCCTCCGCGTACACCGCCACGGTGCGAATGCCGAGGTCAGCTGCCGCGCGCAGCACGCGAACAGCGACCTCTCCCCGGTTGGCGACGAGCAGCACGGCAATCCTCCTGAGCGACCGCTTAGTATGTGACGGCGGTCGCATGCTGCCATCTGAAGTCAACGGAAGTCCATACGGAACCGATCTGGGTGCTGAGGCGTCAACGGAACGCTTCACCGCATTTGGGCGATTCAGCAGGCAGACTTCCCCGCAAAGTGGCGAGTGGCTTCAGGAGGCCGCAGTGGTGTTCAAGAGGATGTTGCGCGCGTTCGGCGTGGGCGGGCCGACTGTCGACACGGTGCTGACCAACCCGAACGTCCGGCCCGGCGAGGTCCTGTCCGGTGAGGTGCGCATCGCCGGTGGCGACCACCCCGCGGAGATCGACCACGTCACACTGGCGCTGCTGACCCGCGTCGAGGTCGAGAGCGGCGACAACGAGTACAACACCAACATGGAGTTCCACAAGTTCTCCGTGGGGCAGCGCATCCTCGCCCAGCCGCACCAGAACCTCTCGCTGCCGTTCCAGATCCCGGTGCCGTTCGAGTGCCCGCTCAACGTCGTGGGCGGCACGCAGCTGCACGGCATGCAGCTGGGCCTGCGCACCGAGCTCGAGGTCCGCGGCGCCGTCGACCCCGGCGACCTCGACCCGATCTGGGTGCACCCGCTGCCGTCACAGGACGCGGTGCTGCAGGCGTTCGGGCACATGGGTTTCCGCTTCACCAAGGCGGACAACGAGCGCGGCCGCATCTACGGCGTGCCGCAGGAGCTGCCGTTCTACCAGGAGATCGAGTTCTACCCGCCGCCGCAGTTCGCCGGTCGCCTCAAGCAGGTCGAGCTGACGTTCGTCACCACGCCACACGAGCTGCACGTGGTGCTGGAGGCCGACAAGCGCGCCGGGCTGCTCCGTGCGGGCGGTGACGCCTACGGCCGTTTCGCCGTGTCGCACCAGCAGTCGATCGGCACGGACTGGACCGCCACGATCAACCAGTGGATGAGCCAGGTCTCCGGTAGCCGCTGGTAGTTCTCGAGCTGCGGACGGCGACGAGTGACGGGATGATTTTCTCCTGAGGTTCCTGGGTATGTCCTGGGAACAAACTTCAGGAGGCGACCGTGACCATCGAGAGCATTCTCGGCGCACTCGTCATCGGCCTGATCTTGGGCTTCCTCGGCAAGCTGTTCGCGCCGGGCAGGCAGGCCATCCCGATCTGGCTGACCCTGCTGGTCGGCATCGCGGCCGCGTTCATCGGGTCGTGGATCGCGCGGCTGCTCGGCGTGCAGGACACGCCGGGCATCGACTGGATCGAGGTGATCGTCCAGATCATCGTCGCGGCGATCGGCGTCTCGGTCGTGGCCGGCGTGTACGGCCGCAAGTCGGTCAGTTAGCACGACGAAGGGAACCTTCGTCCACCTGACGTGGATGAAGGTTCCCTTCATCGTTTGATCAAGCCGGACGGACCATCCTGAGGACGAGATCGGCGTACAACGCGCCGATCTCGTCCGGGGTCCGTTTGCCGCCCGGCTGGTACCAGCGCGCGACGTCGATGCACAGCGACAGGACGGCGAGCGTCGCGCCCTTCAGGTCCGGCACGTCGAACACGCCCTCCGCGACGCCGTCCGCGATGAACGACCGCATCTGCTTCTCGATGCCCCGGCGCAGCTGCGCCACCTGCGCGTGGTGTTCGGGCGTGAGCGCGCCGAGCTCGTACTGCACCACCCGCGCGGTCGTGTGGAACTCCGCGTGCCAGCCCGCGAAAGCCTTCACGGCGTTGCGCAGCCGTTCGACCGGGTCCGCTCCCGTGATCGAGGACAGCAGGTTCAGCGACGTCTCGTGGCCGACGAGCGAGATGTTGAAGAGGAGCTCCTCTTTGGACCTGTAGTGGATGTACACGGCCGCGGGCGACATTCCCGCCAGCGAAGCGATGTCACGGGTGGTCGTGGCGTGGTATCCCTTGCCCGCGAACGCGTGCGCGGCGGCGATGAGCATGCGGCGGGCGGCGTCCGGGGTGATCGAGCGCCACGTCTCGTCGAGCAGCGCGAACTCGTCCAGTCCGGTCGTCGTCATCGGGCCTGCTCCTCGCGTGTTGACAGGTGATGAATCGTACTGCACGCTAAGCGGGCGCTTAGCGCTAAGCAACCGCTTAGTATGGAGGTAGTCGTGCAGCGGACGCTGTTCAACGAGGATCACGCCGCGTTCCGGGAGTCGGCGAAAGCGTTCGTCGAGCGCACGATCACGCCGAACGTCGAGAAGTTCATCGAGCAGCGCGTGATCGACCGCGACGTGTGGCTGGAGGCCGGTCGCCAGGGCCTGCTGGGCCTCGAGATTCCCGAGGAGTACGGCGGCAGCGGCGCGAACGACTACCGGTTCAACACCGTGTTCGCCGAGGAGCTGTGCCGGGTCAACGCCGCTGTCGCGTCGTCGCTGGGCATCCACGGCGACGTCGTGGCGCCGTACCTCGTCGACCTGTGCACCGAGGAGCAGAAGCAGCGCTGGCTGCCCGGCATGTGCACCGGCGAGATCAAGACCGGCATCGCGATGACCGAGCCGTCCGGCGGCTCCGACCTCGCCGCGCTGAAGACCAATGCCGTGCGTGACGGTGACGACTGGATCCTCAACGGCTCCAAGACGTTCATCACCAACGGCTACACCGCCGACATGATCGTCGTGGCTGCCCGCACCGACCCGTCGAAGGGCGCGCGCGGCATCACGCTGTTCGCCGTCGAGACCGGCATGCCCGGTTTCGAGCGCGGCCGCAAGCTCGACAAGGTCGGCCAGCACCCGTCCGACACCGCGGAGCTCTTCTTCTCCGACGTGCGGCTCTCGCAGGAGCACGTCATCGGTGAGGAGGGCCAGGGCTTCATCTACATGATGGAACGCCTGCCGCAGGAACGGATCGGCGGCGCGATCTCCAACCTGGCGCACGCCCAGGGCGTGTTCGACGAGACCCTGGAGTACGTCAAGGAGCGCAAGGCGTTCGGGCAGGCGATCGGCAAGTTCCAGCACAACAAGTTCCTGCTGGCCGAGCTGCGCACCAAGCTCGACGTCACGCAGGCGTTCATCGACACCCTGACCATGCAGCACGTTCGCGGCGAACTGAGCTCGGTCGAGGCGGCGCAGGCCAAGTACTGGAGCGCCGACGTCGAGAACGACGTCATCGACGCGTGCGTGCAGCTGCACGGCGGCTACGGCTACATGACCGAGTACCGCGTCGCCCGCGCCTGGATGGACGCCCGCGTCACGAAGATCTGGGCGGGCTCCAACGAGATCATGAAGGAACTCATCGGCCGCGACCTGGGCCTGTAAGGAGATCGGCATGACTGAAGCAGTCATCGTTTCCACCGCCCGGTCGCCGATCGGCCGTGCCCGCAAGGGATCACTCGTCTCGTTGCGACCGGACGACCTGGCCGCGCAGGTGATTTCCGCGGCGTTGAAGGACATTCCGGCCACCGAGATCACGGACCTGCACCTCGGCTGCGCCGAGCCGCAGGACGAGCACGGCCAGAACATCGCGCGCCGCGTCGCCGTGCAGCTCGGGTACGACACGCTGCCCGGTACGACCGTGAACCGGTTCTGCGCCTCGTCGGTGCAGACCGCGCGCATGGCGTTCCACGCGATCAAGGCGGGGGAGGGGCACGCGTTCATCTCCGCCGGTGTCGAGTGCGTCTCCCGGTACATGCACTCCGGTGCGCCGTCGTTCAACCCGTTGTTCGACGAGGCGCAGCAGCGGACGTTGGACACGGCTGCGTCGAACGTTCCGTGGACCGACCCGCGGCTCGACGGCAAGCTGCCCGACTACTACATCGCGATGGGGCAGACGGCCGAGAACGTCGCCACGCAGCTGGGCATCTCGCGGCACGACCAGGACGAGTTCGGCGTGCGGTCGCACAACCTCGCAGAGAAGGCGATCGCGGACGGGTTCTTCGCCCGCGAGATCACTCCGGTGACGCTGCCGGACGGAACTGTCGTGTCGACTGACGACGGCCCGCGTGCCGGGGTCACCTACGAGGCTGTTTCCGCGCTGAAGCCGTCGTTCCGGCCTGAAGGCACGGTCACGCCCGGCAACTGCTGCCCGCTCAACGACGGCGCCGCCGCTGTCGTGATCATGAGCTCCACCCGCGCGAAGGAGCTCGGGCTGACCCCGTTGGCGCGCATCGTGTCCACGGGTGTTTCCGGGCTGTCGCCGGAGATCATGGGCCTCGGCCCGGTCGACGCCACTCGCCAGGCGCTGGCGCACGCTGGTCTGTCCATTTCGGACATCGACCTGGTGGAGATCAACGAGGCCTTCGCGGTGCAGGTGCTCGGCAGCCAGCGGCAGCTGGGCATCGACATCGACAAGCTGAACGTGCACGGTGGTGCCATCGCCCTCGGGCACCCGTTCGGCTCGACCGGCGCGCGGATCATGACGACGCTGATCAACGGCATGCAGGCCCGCGACGCCCAGTTCGGCCTCGAGACGATGTGCGTCGGTGGCGGACAGGGCATGGCGATCATCCTGGAGAGGCTTTCGTAGTGAGCATCCTCGACAAGTTCCGGCTGGACGGGAAGGTCGCGATCGTCACGGGCGCGTCCTCGGGCCTCGGTGTGGCGTTCGCGAAGGGCCTCGCGGAGGCGGGCGCGGACGTCGTGCTGGCGGCTCGTCGCGGGGACAAGCTGAAGGACACGGCGGCGCTGGTCGAGTCGGTCGGCCGTCGTGCTCTGGTGGTGCAGGCCGACGTGTCGCAGCCCGACGACTGCCGAGAGGTGGCGCGGGCGGCCGCGGAGTTCGGCACGGTGGCGGTGCTGGTGAACAACGCGGGTGTCGCGTCCGCGGTGCCGGCGTCGCGCGAGACGCCGGAGGAGTTCCTCGGTGTCATGGACGTGAACCTCAACGGCGCGTACTGGATGGCGCAGGCTGCCGCGTCGGTGATGAAGTCCGGTGGCTCGATCATCAACATCTCCAGTGTGCTGGGGCTGGTGACCGGTGGCATCCCGCAGGCCGCGTACTCGGCGTCCAAGGCCGGTCTGCTGGGCCTCACGCGGGATCTGGCGCAGCAGTGGACCGGGCGCAAGGGCATCCGCGTCAACGCGATCTGCCCCGGCTTCTTCTCCTCGGAGATGACCGACCAGTACCCGCCCGGCTACATGGAGAAGATGCAGGCGGCCCTGCCCGCCGGGCGCATCGGCGACCCGGAGGAGCTGGCCGCGGCCGTCGTCTTCCTGGCTTCGCCCGCCGGCGGCTACGTGACGGGCGAGACGCTCGTCGTCGACGGCGGCGCTGTCATCGTCTGATCGCTGGGAAGGATCGCCGCCGCCCGGCGATGCGCATCGCCGGGCGGAACTCGACGGCACGCACCACCGTGGCCACGACGCGGTGAGCTCACCGGGTCACAGGTAGATGGCCAGGGCGACGGTGACCACCCAGGTGATGCCCAGGGACTGCAGGACGCGGTCGGAGCGGGCAAGGTCGTCCGGAGCGCCTGCTTTGCCGCTGTCGACGTCGACGGCGTAGCGGAGGACGGCGATCACGAACGGGATCATGGAGAGGGCGGCCCACGAACTGCCGGTGCGCTGGCCCAGCTCGAACGCCCACAGGCCGTAGGTCATGTTCATGACCGCGGCCGAGGTGGCCCACACGAACCGCAGGTAGGTCGCCGAGTACTTGGTCAGCGAGTGGCGGATCGCGGCGCCGGTGTCGTGGAAGAGCTTGATCTCCGCGTATCGCTTGCCCGCCACGATGAACAGCGACCCGAACGCCGTCACGAGCAGGAACCACTGGCTGGGCGCGATGCCGGCGCCCAGACCGCCCGCGATGCTGCGCAGCAGGAAGCCCGAGGCGACCACGCACAGTTCGAGCACGGGCTGGTGCTTCAGGCCGAAGCAGTAGCCCAGCTGCACCGCCAGGTAGACCACCATGAGCACGAGCAGCTTCCAGCCCGCCACCGCGCCGACCGAAAGCGATGCGGCCATCAGCACTCCGGCCGTGGCGAAGGCGAGTGGCACGGGCACGATGCCGGCCGCGATCGGCCGGTCGCGCTTCTTCGGGTGGGCGCGGTCGGCTTCCGCGTCCTTCGCGTCGTTGATCAGGTATACCGCCGAGGCCGCGCAGCAGAACGCCACGAACGCCAGCGCGGCCGAGCGCAGCACGACGGTTTCGGTGATCCTGCTCGACGCGAACGGTGTGGCCAGCACGAGGACGTTCTTCGTCCACTGGTGCGGCCGCGCCGTCCTGATCAGTCCGCGCAGCACGGACGGCCGGGTCTCGGTGGTCGCGGTCATTGATGGCCCCACACCAGGCGGCGCACGCCGCGTGCCACCACGGCACCCAGTACGGCGCCGGCCAGCACGTCCGTCGGGTAGTGCACGCCCAGCACGAGCCTGCTGATCGCCATGGGAGGCACCAGAAGCGGCACCAGCGGCTGGTTGGTCAGCGCGCCGTAGGCGATCGCGGCGGCCGTGGTGGAGGTCGCGTGTGACGACGGGAAGCTCAGCTTGCTCGGGGTGCCCGCCAGCACCTGGACGCCCGCGTGGTGCGGACGCCGGCGCCGGATCAGGCGCTTGACCACGATGGAGGTAGCGTGCGCGGCCACCACGGACGTGGCCGCGACCGTCCACTCCGGACGGCGTCGGCGGTCGACGAGCCAGCCCGCCACGCCCAGCGCCACCCAGCCCGCGCTGTGCTCGCCGAAGAACGACAGCATCCGGGCCGCGCGCACCGCCGGTGGCTTCGCGAGCGCCGTCTGCACGGCGACCAGCACTTCAGCTTCACGATCGCTCATCGGACGCCTTCCCAGCCCATGCGGGTCTGCCTGTTGTGGGTGACGGTGTACTGACCGGCCTCGTACCGCGGCTTGGTCTGGTACACCTGGATCGGATACGCGCCGGGGAAGTCCCGCAGCCGCGCCGGCAACGCGGTGACCTCCTGCGAGGAGAGGACGTCGCCGAACAGCGCGCCGCGCACGGGTTGCCACGTCGCGTCGCTCAGGCCGAGCCACTGCGTGTCGCCCCACTGCACCGCGTAGGAGATCGGCTCGATCACGCCGTCCTGGATGCGCGGCTGGCGCTGGCAGGGGAACAGGAACGCGAACTGCCACGCCACCCCGACGGCCGCCTCACGCGGCAGGAACTCCCGCAACGGCACGTACTTCTGCGCGGCGGGCGCGGTGAACTCGCCCTCGCCGGTCAGCCGCACCTGCGTCGCGCCCTTCGGAGCCGGTGGCAGCACGAGGGTCCGCCGCAGCGCGCTGTCCACGTTGTCGGTGAGCACGCCGGTGCTGAGCACCTCCGCGTTGGAGGTCGCGTACTCGTAGGTGACCGGCGTGGGTTTCCCGGTCACGACGGTCGCGAGCTGGTCGGTCTGGATCGCGAACCACCTGTCGGGCAACGGGGGCAGCGCCCGTGGTGCCGCCACCTCGATCGCGTCCGCCGCGACGCAGCGTTCCGCGAGCGGGTCCCGCACGCTCGCGGCCCACGGCGACCAGGTGGGCAGCGTCCGCGCCGTCGCGACCGCGAAACCGCCCACCAGGTAGGTGATGTTGGCCGCGAAGAACAGCACGACCACGATCGGTATCGCGATGACCGTGGCGTAGGAACCCCTACCCCGCCGGTACAGGACGAACGCCACGATCGCGATCAGCAGGAGCCACCAGTACGGCTTGTCGAACTTGAGCACCGACAGGTGCGGTGGCTCGCCCGCGAACGGCAGACCGAGGTGCCACGAGTACGGCCACTTGTTGGCGCCGTGCCCGGCCAGCCCGAGCATCGCGACGACGCTGACGACGCCGCCCAGCAGCACCGGTACCGGCACGCGGCGGTCGCTGGTCAGCTCACGGATCAACGGCACCACGGAGAGCAGCATCAACGCGATGAACACCGAGCCGATGCCGGCGAGGCTGCCGAAGTGGTGCGTCCACTTGCTGGGCGTGAACCACAGCAGGAAGAACGCGAACATCGTCGACCAGCCCGCCAGCGCGAGCCGCGGCGGCACGTCGATCCGGCGGGCCCGCGCGGCCGTGACCAGCACGACGAACCAGACCAGCGCGACGACGCACACCAGTACCGGCGCCCGCTTGGCGTAGTTCGCCATGGCGTCGCCCTGGTTCAGCAGGAACATCCAGCGGACGAACTCCGTGTACCAGGACTCGGAACCCGCCATCTTCTTGAAGATCTCCTGTGCGTACAGGAAGTCGCGCAGGGTGCCGTCGGCGAACGCCATGATCATCGCGACCGCGCCGGGGGAGAGCACCGCGAGCGTCCTCGCGACGATCGTGCGCCAGCCCGCGTCCTTCGTCAGCAGCTTCCACGCGAACGGCAGGCCCGCGAGCAGTGGCGCCAGCGTCGTGAAACCGGTGGGGTGCGCGAAGAATCCGATGCCCGCGACACCCACGGCCGCGCCGAGCAACGCGAGTCGCTGCCGCTCGACCGCGATCGTCACGGCCAGCAGCGTGAGCATGCCGCACATCGTGACGACGCCTTCGGGCCGCACACCCATGTCCAGCGGCAGCCACCACGCCAGGAACGCCGCGCCCAGCACGACTCCGCTGAACTTGCCCGACACGTAACGACGTGCGGCGAACCACGTCACGAGTCCGAACAACAGTGCCGGGATGCGCAGCACCACCGGGGCGAAGCCGAAAACCTGCCACTTGGCCAGGAAGTAGTAGAACCAGGAGAACGGTGTGAAGCCCTGGTTGAGGATCTGGTAGTAGTTGCCGACATAGCCCTCGAACGGCACGTTCTTGGCCATCGCGCTGTAGTAGCCGTCGTCGTCGGACATCGGCGCCAGGAACACCCAGAGCACCATGATCGCGGGCACGACGAGGTCGACCGGGCTCAGCCGTAACCGGAACCGGCCAGGCTCGCGGTGCACGCGCCGATCCAGCAGCACGAGACAGGCGAAGGCGGTCGCCGCCGACAGCGCGAGCAACACCATCAGCACGATCTTGAGTGGTGCGGGACTCGTACTGAACTGGTCGTCCACCCGGATCCGCGCGGACAGGTCGGGAACGCTCAGGCTGGTGATCGAGGTCGCCAGCACGTGCACGTCCGGCATGGTCGCGGACCGGCCGATCTCCGTGCCGTTGCGCAGGATGCTCAGCCCGTCGTGGTCGCCGCGGATCCCGTACACGCAGTCGCCGGGAGGCACCGGCTCGTCCAGCGTGGCGACGCCGGTCACCAGCAGGCGGCCGTTCTCCGCCTTCACCACGAGCCCACGCGCCGGGTCCGCCGGGTTGACGGTCGCGAACACGACACCACCGGCGGCCTGCGCGGTACGCACGGTTCCGCAGCCGAAGCGCACGTCCATCTCGAATGGACGGTAGGCGCTGAGCGCGAGCATCGAGGACCGCGGCGCGGACGCGTCCTCCGGCCAGTTGACGGTCGGATCGTTGATCGTCACGGGCGCGAGCGGCATCAGCGCCGACAACAGCACGGTGAGCGCGCCGGACACGACAGCGACGGCGAGCAGCCGTCTCTTCTTCGGCACAGGCCCGGTGGTCGTAGCGGGCGCTTCGGGGGCGAGCGGAATCGTTTGTGTCGTCACGCGCCGTTGCCTTAGGGATCGGTGGGTGAGGCGTCAGAAACTAGCCACCGCCCGTTACGCGAAGAGCCCGAGCGCACCGCGCTTTGCTACGTCTGCGTTGCCATACCCCGGATTTGTGTTTCGGGCGGGAAAATCGCCAAGTTGTGGCGGATATCGTGCCGCCCATGGTCCGTGCGCTCAGCTTCGTCGGGGTGTGCGTCGTCCTGTCCGGACTTCTGGTCAACGCCTACCTCGCGGTTGTCGCACGCAACGTCTCACCCGCGGAGTACAGCGACTTCGGTGCCTTCTGGTCGATAGCGCTGCTCGTCGGGTTCGGTGCTTTCCTTCCGGTGGAACAGGAACTGGCGCGCCTCGGTTCTCGCGCGCTGCGCTCGGCCGCCGTGGTCGCGCTCGGCATGGCGGTCGTCGAATGCGCGTTGGCGGTGTTCGTGTCCCCGGCCGTCGTGGCGCTGTGCTTCCTGTCCGCGGGACAGTTCCTGGTGCGGGGTGTGCTGATCGGCAGCGGGAGGCTGGCGTGGCACGGCGGCCTGCTGGTCGTCGACACCGCCTTGCGCGTGGTGTTCGCGCTGCTGGCCGGATGGCTCGGAGCCACCACGAGCGCACAGTTCGAGTGGACGCTCGTGGCAGCGGTCGCGGTCGCCCACCTGCCGGTGCTGGCCGGTCTCTGGTGGCAGGGAGAGAGCGAGGTGCCCGTGCGCGACGTCGCGCGCGCGGTAGCACCGTTGCTCGTCGGATCTGTGTGTGCGCAGCTGCTGCTCAACGGCATTCCGGTGCTGGTGACCGCGGTCGCCGCTCCGGACGAACGTGCCAGGGCCGGCGTGTTCCTCGCCGCCTTCCTCCTCGCGAGGGTCCCGCTCTTCGTCGCGGTCCCGCTGCAGACTGCGCTGTTGCCGGTGATCACCGGCACGCCGGCGCGCGCTGTCGTGACACGTCTGGCCGCCGCGCTCGCGCTCATCGGTGCTGCCGGCGTCGCGCTGGCGTTCACGATCGGCCCGTGGCTGGTGCGACTCGTGTTCGGCCCTCTCTACGTCGTGTCCTCTGTGGACCTGGCGCTGGTGGCGCTCGGCGTCGTCGCCCACCTCGGGTTGATCGTCACGACACAGGCGCTGGTGGCGAGCGCGTTGCACAGCCGGGTCGCGTGGAGCTGGCTCGCGGGTGTTCTGGTCGCGGCCGTGACGTTCGTGCTCATCCCGGATCTGTTGCTCCGCGCGGAGATCGCGTTCCTCGCCGGATCACTCGCCGGTTGGCTGACCGGCCTCCGGCTGCTCATTTCCCCACGACAGGAGAGCGAACTGTGGTCGACGACCTCGTCATCGCCCTGACCTACTACTCGCCGTACGTGTCGGGCCTGACCAACTTCGCGCGGGACGTCGCGGAGGGGCTCGCCGAACGCGGAAAACGCGTCCGCGTCGTCACCACGCGGCACGACCCGATGCTGCCGCACGAGGAAACGATCAACGGTGTGCGGGTGAGCCGCGCACCGGTGCTCGCCCGGTTCGGCAAGGGCGTGATCAGCCCGGCGTTCGCCACGATGGTGCGTGAGGCCTCGGCGAACGCCCGCGTGCTCAACCTCCACCTGCCGATGCTGGAGGCCGGTCCGGTCGCGGCCCTCGCGAAGTGCCCGGTCGTCGTGACCTACCACTGCGATGTCAGCCTGCCGCCTGGCCTGGTGAACTCGGTGCAGGGCAAGGTGATCGACGCGTCCAGCCGGCTGGCGATGCGCCGCGCGGCGGCCGTCGCGGTGACGAGCGAGGACTACGCGCGGGAGAGCCGGCTGTGGCCGTCGATCCAGCCGCACATGGCCGCGGTACCGCCGCCCTGCCGCCCGGTCCCGGAGGGCGCACCGCGGTTCCGCGACGGCGACGGCCTGCACGTCGGATTCCTCGGCCGGATCGTGGAGGAGAAGGGCGTCGAGCACCTGGTCGACGGTTTCCGCGCGTTGAACGACCCGTCCGCGCGGCTGCTGATCGGTGGCGACTTCGGCAACGTCGCGGGCGGCAGTGTCATCGCCCGCGTGCGGGAGCACATCGACGGCGACCCGCGGATCAAGCTCCTCGGGTTCGTGCCCGACGAGGACCTCGCCGACTTCTACGCCTCCCTGGACGTGTTCGCGCTCCCCTCGGTGAACGCCTTCGAAGCGTTCGGCATCGTGCAGGTCGTCGCCATGCTGGCGGGGGTGCCCGTCTTGGCGAGCGACCTGCCCGGCGTGCGCATCCCGGTGCGGGAAACCGGTTTCGGGCTCATCGTGCCTCCCGGCGACGCGGCCGCGATCACCGCAGGGCTGCGGTCGTTGCGCGACGAACGACCGGTCTCCGACGGCACGGCCGCGGCGAAGTTCAGCGTCCCGGCCGTGCTCGACGCCTTCGAAGCGCTCTTCGAGAAACACGCTCGTTGACGGTCGGACCCGGAGGAGCCGGCCGCGGCCGGCGTCTTCCTGGCTTCGCCCGCCCGTGGTTACGTGACGGGTGAGCCGCTTGTCGCCGACGGTGGCGCCGTCCTCGTTTGACCCTGTTCGGCCTAGTGCAAAACGGCTCCCTGGACGCGTCTAATCCTCGTCAGGGGGCCGTTTGGCATTGAGGGGGAGCCGTGCAGGAACCGGAGTTCAAGGCCGTCGATCCGCGAAGACGTTTCCTGCTGTGGTTCGTGCCGCCGCTGACGGTGTTCGTGCTCGGACTGGTGGTGCTGCTGGTCTCCGGGCACCTCACCGGCCCGTTCCAGCACATCACCGTGGTGCGGGCGCTGCTCGCGTCCAAGCGCGACTTCTTCCAGGACGAACAGGTCAAGCGGATCCTGATGGCGCGCGGCTACCAGGTCCACGTGACCCCGGCCGGCTCGCGCGACCTGGCGCGCAAGCCCGACCTGGACTCCTACCACTTCGTCTTCCCGTCCGGGCACGTGGCGAACGAGCACGTGAAGACCCGGCGGACAGGAAAGCACGCGGTGCCGTTCCGGCCGTTCTTCACGCCCGTCGTGCTCGGCACCTTCCGCGGATACGCCGCGGCGCTGGTCAAGGCGGGCGTCGCGACACCGTACGACCAGGGCGAGCAACCGCTCTACTACGACCTCGACCTCAAGAAGTTCATGGCGCTGGTCGAAAGGCAGGCGCGGTGGAACGAGTTCGGTGCCGCCAACGGCAACCGCGTGATCATCCAGTCACCGGACCCGTGCAAGGCCTACTCGGGGGCCGTGCTCGCCGGGTTCCTCGCGTCCGCTGTCGACGACAACCCGCCCCAGACCGTCGAGGCCGCCGAGGAGCTGGCGCGCAGGATCAAACCGCAGGTCGACGCGCAGGGCCAGGCCAGCGAGGACATGGCGCCGAAGTACTTCGCGCCGGAAGGGCCGACGCACGCGGCCATCGCGGTGATCTACGAGCACCAGTACCTCGCCCACCAGCTGGAGAAACGCGGCGCCGACAAGGAACGCGTGCTGCTCTACCCGACCGTGCAGCACCAGAGCACGCCCGAGCTGATCTCGTTCACCCCGGAGGGCGACCGGATCGGTGAGCTGATGATGACCGACCCGGAGCTGCGCCGGCGTGCGGTCGAGCTGGGCTTCCACTCGCTGGGCTGGAACGGCGCGACGGAGCAGGACTTCGCCGGCCACCTCGCCGAGCGCGGGGTGCCGGAGCCGCCGAGCGGTGAGCGCGGCCGGGTGGCGCTGCCCAAGGCGGAGCTGTTCGAGCGCATGATCGACGTCGTGGGCGACTGCCGATGAGGGTCCTTCTCGCGGTGCTGTTGCTCCTGCTGGCGGCGTGCACGTCGAGCACGCCACCGCCTGTTCGGCTGAAGGTGCTGGCGAGTACGGAGCTCGCCGACCTCGGTCCGGTGTTGGCGGAACTGAGGCGCGCCACCGGGGTCGAGCTGGCGGTCGAGCACCGCGGCACGGTCGAGGCCAGTCGGTCGCTCGCCGGGTTCGACCTGGCGTGGTTGTCCACCAACAGGTTCCTGCGGCTGCGGGGTGCAGAGCCCGCGCTGTCGACGAGCATCATGACGTCCCCGGTGGTGCTCGGGGTGAAGCCCGGCAAACGGGCCGTGCTCGGCGATCGGCCGACGTGGGCGGACGTCGCGGACCGGGCCGCGGTGGGCGAATTCCGTTATGGCATGGCGGATCCGCGCGTGTCGGGTGGCGGGATGGCCGCGCTCATCGGTGTCGCCACGGCGGCCGCGGGCACCGGTGCGGCGTTGCGGACGGAGGACGTGAGCTGCGACCGGTTGCAGGGTTTCCTGGCGGGGCGTGTCTTCGACGTTGCGGACCCGATCGCCGAGTACATGCGTCGGTCCGATGTGGACGGAGTGGTGGCGCACGAGTCGGAACTGTTGTCGCTCAACGCTTCCGGCCGCGCCGATCCGGTGGAGATCGTGTACCCGCGAGACGGGATCGTGCTGTCGGACTACCCGCTGATGCTCGTCGATCCCGCGCACCGTGCCGTCTACGACAGGGTGGTGGAGTGGCTGCGATCGCCCGCGGCACAGCGGATGATCGCCGAACGCACCTGGCGGCGGCCCGTCGACCCGGCCACACCGCGCGACGAGAAGCTGCGCGCCGAGGTCGGCACCGCGCTGTACTTCCCGGACAGGCAGGAGGTGCTCGACCGGTTGCTGCTCTTCCACGACCGGGCGGGCGACGGCCGCCAGGTGATCTTCGTGCTGGACTACTCGACGTCCATGCGGGGCGCGCGGATCGCCGGCCTGCGGGAGGCTTTCGCGTCCCTCAACGGGTTCGACCGCTTCTACGTCGGCGAGACCGTCACGATCGTGCGGTTCGCGGGCACGGTACTGGAGGAGCGCTCGATCACCGTGCGCGGCCGCCAGGACCTCGACGCGCTGCTGGCCGTCGTGGCGTCCGACGACCTACGCGACAACACGGCGATCTGGGCGGCTCTGGACCATGCGCTGCGGCTCGCGCGCGGCGAGACAACGGTCGTGCTGATGACCGACGGCGAAAACAACGCAGGCCCTTCGGTGGACGAGTTTCTGCGCGTCGGGCGGGGCGAGGTGCCCGTGTACCCGATCAGGTTCGGCGAGGCCTCGGTGGCGGAACTGGACCGCGTCGCCCAGGCCAGCGGCGGCCGTCTCGTGGAGGCCGGCGCGAAGTCGTTGCTGGAGGCGGTGAGGGAGATCCGTGGATGTCGATAGGGCGTTGTGGTGGTCCGTCGCGTGGCCCTGGATCCTGTTGTGGGGCGTTACCCTGACGGCGTTCGTCGTCGTGGTCGTGTTGGCGGTTCGGTGGGCTCGGCGGCGCGCGCCGGAGTCCGAGGTGCCCGGCCTGCTGTTCTACGTGCACGGACAGCGGATGATCAACCTGTGCAAGGTGGGCCGCTACGACGACGCGGTCACCCGCCAGTTCGTCAAGCAGATCACCATCACCAAGAACGGCAAGCTGCAGGTGGGCCCGAGCGAGTTCGGCATCGGCGTGGACGGCTCGGTCGTGGAGCAGGACACCTCCAACTACGAGAAACCCGCGACCGAGATCGACGTCATCGGCGTGGTCCTGGCGGGCCTGCGCGCGGCACACGGCGTGGTGGAGGTCGACCTGCCCACCCAGACGATCGTCGCCGACGAGGCGTGGAGGCGCAGGAAAGCATTGCGGCTCAACGACATCCGTGACTATGTGTCGCTGCACGGCCGGTTCGAGCTCGGCGACGGAACCGACTCGAAGGCGGTGCTTCTGGCACCGGTCGGCTCGGCTCGGGTGCGGGTGGAGTGCGACCGGGCGAGCCTGCGCGACACCCTCCCGCCGGGGCAGTTCAACGCGCGGTGCCTGGGCAAGGTCCAGTCGTGGAACGCGGAGACCGGAGAGGTCGTGGTGCTCCCCGTCGTCGTATTCCAGTAGACGCGTCGGGGACGATCGGCACGTGATTTCGTTGGATCAGGTGCTGGTCGTCGACGTGGAGTCGACGTGTTGGGAAGGATCTCCGCCTCCCGGTGAGGTGTCGGAGATCATCGAGATCGGGATCTGCCCGGTCGAGGTCGCTTCCGGTGTGCGCGGGGAGCGGCGAAGCATTCTGGTGCGGCCTTCGCGGTCGTCGGTCAGTCCGTTCTGCACTCGGCTGACCACGTTGACGCAGGAACAGGTCTCCGCCGGCGTCACGTTCGCCGACGCCTGTTCGTTGCTGCCCAAGGAGTTCCGGTCGGACCGCCGGGTGTGGGCGTCCTATGGGGACTACGACCGCAAGATGTTCGAACGGCAGTGCGCCGACCTCGGCGTCCGGTACCCGTTCGGGCCGCGGCACGTCAACGTGAAGACGCTCTTCGCTCTGGTACACGCGTTGCCGCGCGAGGTCGGGATGGCCGAAGCGGTGCGCATCGCCGGGCAACGGCTCGACGGCACGCACCACCGCGGCCACGACGACGCCTACAACATCGCGGGCCTGCTGGCCGGGCTGATTTCACCTCTTCGGAGGATTCCAGTCCACGCCGACCGTGCAGACGCGGATTGAGTCCCGCCACACCGTGATGGCGAACGTGCCCGCGGCCGCTGGCACCCGCGCGAGGTACTCGGTGGCGCAGGCGAGGGTGTAGCGGGACCTCCAGTCGGCTTCTTTCCTTATGTACCAACCATGATCCTCCACCGTTTCGACGTAGGCGAGGGTGAGCCGGCCGTTCCGGCTGCGTCGGTGGTACTGGATGCTGTGGACGTACTCCATGCCGAGGACGGTCCTCACCAGACTCCGCCCGCGTGATTCACGAATGTCAGATCTGATCCGTAACGTTTGGGGTATGTCCGACCCCACGTTCCGGCAGGTGCGCCTTGGCGAGGCGCTGAAGAGGCTGCGTGAACGGAGCGGGCTGAGTCAACGCGAGGCGGCGTACCGGCTCAGGTACAACTACCAGAAGCTGAGCCGCATCGAGAACGGCCAGCTGCCGGAGTACCACGGCCTGCGCGCGATGCTCGACCTCTACGGCGTGCTCGTCGCGGAAGAGGCGCCCTACGTCGAGATGTGGGAACGCGCCAGCGAGAAGGGCTGGTGGCATCCCTACGGCCTCGAAGATCACGGGTACATCAGCCTGGAGCACGATGCCATCAGGGTGAGTGCCTTCTCGCTCGGTTACATCCCCGGTTTGCTGCAGACCGAGAGCTACATGCGCGCGGTGTTCCACGGGTGGCAGGTCCAGCGTTCGCGGAAGTGGGTCGAAAATCAGGTCGCGGTTCGAGTGCGGCGGAAGCAGCGGCTGGTCGGTGATGAGGCGCTCAAGTACCACGCGGTCATCGCCGAGGCGGCCTTCCCGCAGGCGGACCGTGAGCAGTTGCTGCACATCAACGAAATGGGCGTGCGGCCAAACGTGACTGTGCAGGTCCTGCCGAACACCGCAGGCTTGAACGACGGGCACAACGGAGCGTTCCTCCTGCTGGACTTCGCCTACCCCGGTGACATGACGGTGCTGTACGTCGAACATCCCGCTGGTGCTGCGCACGTCGAGGATGTTGAGCAGGTGAAGGCCAGTAAACTCGTCTTCAAGCACCTCTCGAAGCTGGCGCTGACGCCGGACGAGTCTGCCGAGTGGATCGGGAGGTTGGCTGCTGAGAGGTAGGGATCGACGTGTCTGCTGTGTGGCGCAAGAGCAGCCGCAGCAACGGCGCAGAGAACAGCGACTGCGTGGAAATCGCGCTGGACGGTTCCGCTGCCCGTATCCGCGACTCGAAGGGCCGGGCGGACGCCACGGTCGCGGCGCCCGCCTGGGCTGCGTTCCTTGACACCGTCAAGGGCGACCTGTTCAGAAGGTGATGACGTCGGCCGTGTCCGGGTTCGCCTTGCCCGCCAGCACGGACTGCCACACCTCGACCAGCTCGTCCGGGCCGCTGTGCCGTGCGACGCCGACCCAGCTGCCTGCCTGAGCGGTGAACGCGCGCCAGGCCGCACCGAAGCGCTCAGCGAAGCCGTCAGGCCCCCAGTCGGCGGCGCGCTTGCGCAGCTGCTCGGGAGCGAAGAAGAACTCCGAGCGCGGATCCGCCGAGGCCTTCTGCTGGGTCAGGCCGATCGAGACGTCCTTCACCAGCGAGGCGCCGAGGCGGTCGTGCAGGGTCGAGCGCAGGTCCGCCGAGCCGCTGAAGTCCAGGTACACCGAGGGTTCGACGTCCACTGCGGCGTCGTAGGGGAGCACGGTGTCGTAGAGGCCCAGGCCGGTAGTGAACTCGACGTTGCGCGGTGAGGTCAGGCCCACCAGTCGCACGCCGGAACCGCGCAGGCACTGGGCGGTGCCGAAGGCGGTCTTGCTGGAGGCGGAGGAGATCACGACGGTGCGGGCGCCGTGGAAGTCGTTGTCCGCCAGTTGGTCGGCCAGCAGGAACGACGTCATGAACAGCGGGCGGTAGAGGACCTGGAGGTCTTCCTGCTGCGGGTCGTAGGCGGGGTCGGTACCAGTCACCAGGTAGCTGTTGTAGACGGCTGGGAGCGACGCGCGGTGGTCGGCCGTGTCGACGAAGCCCGAAGAGGTCAGACGAGCGCGCACGACGAGGTGGCTCGCCATCGGCAGGTAGCCGTAGACGCGGGTGCCGGGCGGAAGCGCGTCCAATGTGGAGTCGACGACGTCGGCGAAGCCCCACAGCGGGATCACGCCGCGGCCGTCGGCGTCCACCGGGAAGAACTTCCAGTAGCCGATGAGGTCGCCGATCACGCCGTAGGTGACGTTGTTGGCGGTGAGGCCTACGCGGTCGATGCGGAGCAGCACCTCGCAGTCGCCCAATTCAGGCGAGAGCTCGTCGTGCAGGACTTCGGTTTTGGTGAGGTCGTCGCGGTCGACGACAACGGTCCAGCGACTGATCATTGCCAGGATTCTCCTTGGTCGGGAGGTACGCTCCGGTCGTGACCGTGCCTGAAAGACTGATCGACGCCGCTACCAGCCTCTTCGCGGACAAGGGGTACGAACGCGTCGCCGTGCAGGAGATCGTGGAGCGCGCCGGTGTCACCAAAGGCGCGATGTACCACTACTTCGGGTCCAAGGACGACCTGCTGCACGAGATCTACGGGCGGTTGCTGCGCATGCAGACCGAACGGCTGGACAAGATCGCGGAAGGTGCCGGGCCGATCACCGAACGGCTGCGCGAGGCCGCCATCGACGTGATCGTCACCAGCGTCGACAACTTCGACGCCGCCAAGGTGTTCTTCCGCTCGATCGACCACCTGTCGGCGGAGAAGCAGAAGGAAGTGCGGGCGGAACGGCGGCGCTACCACGAGAAGTTCCGCGGTCTGATCGAGGAAGGGCAGCGGGACGGGACGTTTCGCGCCGACGTGCCCGCGGACCTCGCCACCCACTACTTCTTCGGGTCGCTGCACCACCTGGGCACGTGGTACCGCCCGGACGGGGAGATCCCGGCCGGGCGGCTGGCTGAGCACTACGCGGATCTGCTGATCCACTCGGTCAGGGCACAATCACGCTGACGATCTCGGCGACGCACGCGGGCTTGTCGCTGCCCTCGATCTCGACGACGACCTTGGTCACGAGCTGCTTGCCCAGCGCGATGTCCGAGACGTCCAGCAGTTCCACGCCCGCGCGCACCCTGGCGCCGACGAGCACCGGCTGCGGGAAGCGGACCTTGTTGCTGCCGTAGTTGACGCCCATCTTGATGTTCTTGACGGTGTAGATGTCGCGCACCAGGTAAGGCACCAGCGACAACGTCAGGTAGCCGTGCGCCACCGGGCCGCCGAACGGGCCCTTCTTCGCATTCTCGACGTCGATGTGGATCCACTGGTGGTCCAGCGTCGCGTCGGCGAAGAGGTTGACCTGTTCCTGCGTGACCTCGTGCCACTCACCGAAACCGAGGTGCTCGCCCTTCGCGGCGACGAGCTCGTCGACACCCTCGAATACGCGCATCTCAGTCCTTCGGTCCGCCGGCGACGTAGATGACCTGGCCGGACACGAACCCGGCGCCCTCACTGACGAGGAACGACGCGGTGTGCGCGATGTCCTCCGGCTGGCCGACGCGCGCGACCGGGATCGTCTGCGCGGCACCGTTGATCAGGTCCTCGAACGAGATCTTCATGCGCTCGGCGGTCGCCTTGGTCATCTCGGTGGCGATGAAGCCGGGCGCGATCGCGTTGACCGTCACGCCGAACTTGCCGAGCTCGATCGCGAGGGTCTTGGTGAAGCCCTGCAGACCGGCCTTGGCGGCCGAGTAGTTGGCCTGGCCGCGGTTGCCGAGCGCGCTCGTGCTCGACAGGTTGACGATGCGGCCGAAGCCTTCCTTCGTCTGGTAGGCCTGGACGGCCTTGCTCATCAGGAACGCGCCGCGCAGGTGCACGTTCATGACGGTGTCCCAGTCCGAAACCGTCATCTTGAACAGCAGGTTGTCGCGCAGCACGCCGGCGTTGTTGATCAGCACGGTCGGCGCGCCGAGCTCCTCGGCGACCTTCGCGACCGCCGCGTTGACCTGCTCCTCGTCGGAGACGTCGACCTTGAGGCCGATGGCGCGCCCACCGCCCGCGACGATCTTGTCGGCGCCGTCGAGCACACCCTGCTCGTCGAGGTCGAGCAACGCGACGGCCAGGCCGTCCGCGGCGAGACGCTGCGCGACGGCGGCACCGATACCGCGAGCCGCGCCGGTGACGATGGCAACCCTGTCGGCCACGGGTCCTCCTTCGTTGGGGGATGGTGAGCTAAGCAAGCGCTTAGTAACGTACCTATCAGTCCGCTTGACGTCCAGCGCTGTGCGGACGACCATACCGACTGGTCGGAATGTTGCCCAGATCGTCGTCCCAGAGTCGTCTCAGCGAGGAGGCAGATGCCCGTGGAACTCACCGGCAAGGTCGCACTCATCACCGGTGGATCGAACGGCATCGGTGCCGCGTCCGCCCGGCGCCTGGCTTCGCTCGGGGTCCGTGTCGTCGTCGCGGACATCGACACCGACCAGGGCAAAGTCGTCGCCGGCGAGGTCGGCGGCGTGTTCGTGCGCTGCGACGTGACGCAACCGGCCGACTCCGCTGCCGCGGTGGAGACCGCCGTGCGCGAGTTCGGCGGGCTGGACATCGCCTTCCTGAACGCGGGCATCGGCACCGGGTGCTCGTTGGGCGACGACTTCGACGTCGAGCTCTACCGCCGTGCGATGGCCATCAACCTCGATGGCGTGGTCTACGGCGTGCACGCCGCGTTGCCCGAGCTGCAGAAGCGCGGCGGCCAGATCATCGCCACGGCGTCGATGGCCGGTCTCATGCCGATGCCCGGCGATCCGGTCTATGGCGCCAACAAGGCTGCCGTGGTCGGCCTGGTCCGTGCTCTGGCCGGGGCGTACTCGGATGTCCGGGTGAACGCGCTCTGCCCCGCGTTCGCGGACACCAACATCATCACGCCGCTGCGGTCGACGCTGGAGGACATCGGCATGCCGATCCTGCCGGTGTCCACTGTGGTGGACGCGTTCATGTCCATTGTGGAGGGTTCGGGCACCGGCGAGGCCTGGTTCGTGCAGTCCGGCCGGGCGTCGGAGCCGTTCGGCTTCCGCAACCCGCCGGGGCCGCGCGCCGCCGACGGCTCGCGGGTCGAGGCCGCCAAGAAGGACCCCATTTCGATCGCGCTCAAGGAGAGCTGACGTGCGTGCCATCCAGATCACCGAGTTCGGTGGACCCGAGGTGCTCCAGCAGGTGGAGCTGCCCGATCCGGTGCCGGGCGAGGGCGAGGTGCTGATCAACGTCTCGCGCGCCGGGCTCAACTACGCGGACACGCACCAGGCGGAGAACTCCTACCTGGCGAAGATGACGCTGCCGCTCGTGCCGGGCGGTGAAGTCGTCGGCACCACCGAGGACGGGCGTCGCGTTGTCGCGCTGACCAAGAACTCCGGCGGGTACGCGGAGAAGGCGGTCGCGCCGGCGTTGACGACGTTCGACGTGCCGGATGGCGTGGACGACCTCACGGCGCTGTCGTTGATCGTGCAGGGCGCGACGGCGTGGCTGCTGCTGCGGAAGTCGACCCACCTGGAGCCCGGTGAGTCGGTGGTCGTGCACGCCGCCGCCGGTGGTGTCGGCACGATCGCGGTGCAGCTGGCCAAGCTGTGGGGAGCCGGGCGCGTGATCGCCACCGCGTCCTCCGACGACAAGCGGAAGCTGGCGCTGGACCTGGGCGCGGACGTGGCGATCGACTCGCGCGCCGAGGACATGACCGCCGCGCTGATCGAGGCGAACAACGGACGGCGCGTCGACATCGTGCTGGACATGACGGGAGGAGCTACCACTGACCAGTCGCTGGTGGCGCTGGCTCCGTTCGGGCGGCTTGCGTTTTATGGCATGGCCTCGCGGGAAAGGCCGAAGCCGGTCGACCTCGGAGCACTGCTCGTGCACTCCACGACCGTTGCGGGTATGTGGCTCCCACACGCCCTGAAGGTGCGCGACGCCGAGCACGGCACCCTCGCCCACCGCGCGATGGCCGAACTGTTCCAGCTCGTCGTCGACGGCAAGCTGAAGGCGGTTCCCGGCGGCGAGTACGGCATGGGGCAGATCCGGCAGGCGCACGAGGACCTGCGCTCCCGCAGGACCGCGGGCAAGCTGCTGCTGGACCCGTCGCGGTAGCCGTTTCGGAGAGTACGCGGGGAGCTTTCGTACTCCATGAGAGTACGCGGGGTCCCCGCGTGACTTCCAGCATGCGGAAAGGGGGCGGTCCGCTGGTGCGGGCTGCCCCCCTTCTGCGTGGTGTTACTCGGAGAGCTCGGCGAGCTGGGCCTTCACCTTGGCCAGCTCGGCCTCCAGCTCCTCCATGCGGGTGCGGTGCTGGTCGCGCGCCGCCTCGAGCACCGTTTCGATGCCCTCCGCGATGTCGGAGTGCAGCTCCTTCGCCGCCTTGGCCACGGCGATGGCCGGGATGACGAGGCCGGACACCACGCGCTGCGTGCCGTGGACCAGGTCGGCCTGCCATTCACCCTCGGCGGTACCGGTCACCGTGAGCGTGAGCTCGACGGTGCGGGTCTTCTTCGCCGTGCTCTTGGGGCGGCCGGCCTTCGGCTTCTCCGCCTTCGGAGCCTCGGGCTTCGGAGCTTCGACCGGCTTCGCAGCCTCGGCCGCGGGGGCCGGCGCCGGAGTCTCCTCCACGACGGTCTCCTCGACTGCCTGCACCTCGGTGAGCGTGTCCGACACGATCAGGTTTCCTCTCTCCGCAACGGCATGACCCCGCGCACATCCTAGAACACTTGTTCGATCAGGCGTGAATGGGGTCGCTGCAGAGCCTAGTCAGTAGGGCGGGAGCTGGACGCGCCACTGCCGTTCGACGTCCAGGACGCCGGGCACCGAACGCAGCGACGGGATGGCGCGGACCTCGACGGTGCCGGTCACCACGCCCAGCGCTTCCAGGACCGTGTCCACGACCAGGCCAGCCTCCCGGAGGTCGTCGAGCACCTTCGGGAGGCTGCCTTCGGTCACGGACACCATCACCTGGTCCACCGAAGTGGTCATGGCGCCTGGACGAGCCCTGTGCCGATGTCGGTGGACGGCAGCGGCAGTCGCAGCGCGGTGCCGGCCAGGCGGGCCCACAGCTCGAAGCCGCGGGCGCCGGTCTTCTCGGCGATCAGGATCGCGACGCCCGAGACGTGCGGGGTCGCCATGGACGTGCCGCGGAGGCGGCGGTACTTCTCCGGGAGCTTGAAGGACGAGTAGACGTCCACTCCCGGTGCGCAGACGTCGATCTGCCCGATCTTGTCGACGCTGCCGGAAGAGAACTGCGCGATGGCCCGGTTCACGTCGATGGCGGCCACGGCGATGATGGACGGGCAGCGGGCCGGGTGGCCCACGGGTGCGATCTTGGCCGGGCGCATGGAGGCGTTGCCCGCCGCCGCGATGATCAGCGTGCCCTTGGCCATGGCCCGCTGGGCGACGGTCTCGTAGATCTGCGAGTACGGCGTGCCCGCCGGGACGTCGGCGCCCAGGGACATCGAGATGACCGCGCAGCCGTTGGCCACGGCCCAGTCGATGCCCGCGAGGATGCCGCCGTCGGAGCCGGAGCCCGCGTTGGACAGGACCTTGCCCGCGAAGATCTCGGCTTCGTAGGCGATGCCGTAGCCCGGCAGGGTGGCGGGCTTGCGCGGACCCGCCGACGTGCCGATGCAGTGCGTGCCGTGACCGTGGCCGTCCTGCACGTCCTCGCCGGTGATGAACGACTTCGTGGTGATCGAGCGACCTTCGAAGTCCGGGTGGTTCTTCTCCCAGCCGGTGTCGAGGACGGCCAGTTTGACGCCCTTGCCGGTCGCCGTGCTGACGTCTGCGCTCACCGCCTGCAGACCCCAGGTCAGCACCGACTCGTCGGCCGCCGGTTCCAGGTCTTCGGCCGGCGCGGCGTCGTAGGCGTGCACGACGCGTTCCGGCTCGACGATCTGGACCGGACCGGGACGCTCCGCCGCGCCGTTCAGCTCGGCCAGCAGGTTCGGGTCGGCGGACACGACCGCGACGCCCAGCTCGGGGAACACCTGGACGGTGTCCGATTCCAGATCGCCGCTGTTCGGGTCGAACCCGGCGATCGCGCCGAGCTCGGCCAGCCCCTCCTCGACGGCGTCCTCCTGTAACAGCACCAGGAATCGGCCGGTGGTCTCCACTTCCGCGGGTTGGGTCATGACGGATCGCCCCTACTCTCTGCTAGCCCTACTAGAGAGAGTCGTCATCTGGGGGCTTCTGTTTCAGGCCGTATGCCTTCTTCGCTGAAAGAATTCCCCGATCGGCTCAACGTACTTGGCCGCGATCGGCCCCAGGATCGCCATCAGCAGCACGTACGCGGTTGCGAGAGCTGCCAGCCGGTCGTTCACCTGACCGGACGCCACGGCCAGTCCCGCGATGACGATGGAGAACTCGCCGCGCGCCACCAGCGCCGCTCCCGCACGGATGCGGCCCATCTTGCCGATGCCCTGCCTGCGGGCCGCCCACCAGCCCGTGACGACCTTCGTGGCGGTCGTGATGGCGGCCAGCGCGACGGCGATGCCGAGAACGGGCGGAATCGTGCGCGGGTCGGTGTTGAGTCCGAACACGACGAAGAACATCGCGGCGAACAGGTCGCGCAGGGGTTCGAGCAGCCGGGTGGCGTTCTCGGCGGTCGAGCCGGAGATCGCGATGCCGAGCAGGAACGCGCCGACCGCGGCCGACACCTGCAGCTGCGAGGCGACGCCCGCCACGAGCAACGCGGAGCCGAGGAGCTTCAGCAGGAACACCTCGTGGTCCGGACTGTCCACAATGGCCGAGATGAACCTGCCGTACTTCAACGCCACCACCAGAACCACGGTGATCGCGAGCAACGAGATGCCGACCGACGTGAGCCCGCCGAGGAAGCTCACGCCCGACAGCACGGCCGTCAGCACCGGCAGGTAGACGGCCATCGCAAGGTCCTCGAACACGAGCACGGACAGCACGACCGGCGTTTCGCGGTTGCCCAGCCGGCCCAGGTCGCCGAGGACCTTCGCGACGATGCCGGACGAGGAGATGTACGTGACGCCCGCCATCGCGAGCGCCGCCACCGGGCCCCAGCCCAGCAGCAACGCGGCGATCGCGCCCGGTGCCGCGTTCAGCACGAGGTCGAGCACGCCCGCCATCCACGAGCGCTTCAGGCCCGTGGTGAGTTCGGACGCCGAGTACTCCAGGCCCAGCAGCAGGAGGAGCAGCACGACGCCGATCTCGCTGGCGAGGTGCGTGAATTCTTGAATGCCGTGTAACGGGACCAAGCCGCCGGCGCCGAACGCGAGACCACCGATGAGGTAGAGCGGGATGGGTGAGATGCCCATCTTCCAGGCGACGCGGCCGAGCAGACCCAGGCCGAAGAACACGCCACCCAGTTGGATCATGGCGATAGTTGTCTCGTGCACTGTGGTTAACCGCCGTGGAGGATCTCAGCGGCGGCGTCGAGGCCTTCCGCGGTGCCGACGACGACAGCGAGGTCGCCGTTTTCGAAGATGAAGTCGGGGCCGGGCGACGGGTGTGCGTTGCCCGAGCGCACGACGGCCACGATGGACGCACCGGTCCTCGTGCGCAGAGCGGTCTCACCGAGCGTGTGGTTCGCGAACGCGGTGACCGGCAGCTGGCGGGTGGTGATGCCGGTGATGTCGCGGTGCTCCTCGCGCAGGTGGGCGACGAGCTGCGGCGCGCCGAGCAGGCCCGCGAGCGTGTTCGCCTCTTCCGGTGAGAGGGGTATCGACGCGGCACAGGAATCGGGATCCGACGCCTTCGAGAGGATGAGCTCGAACCGGCCGTCCCGGTATGTGATCACGCCGACGCGACGTCCGGCGCGGATCATGAAGTCCTGGCGCGTTCCGATTCCCGGCAAAGGCGTGATCTCGACGTTCACACAGATCATGATACGTGGATGACACTGCGAGTACGCCCAGTGCGACGCGGGTGGGTGGTGCGCGACCGCGTGCCGGGTCCCGACGTCGACGAGTTCGCCGAACCCGGACAGGTGATCGGGGCGCTCGCCAGAGCCGGGCACGGGACGTTGCTGGGCGTGCAGCACCCGCACCGCACTCCGGCCGCGCTGGCCGCGGGGACGGGACTGCTGGACACGTTGCCACACGCCCGCGCGGAGCTCGCGGCGCTGATCCGGCGGGCGTACCGGGAGGTGACCGACGTCGTCGCGCCGTACCGGGTGGACGGACCGGACGGGACGGCGTGCGGGGTGCTGTGCCTCGTCGACCCGGACGCGATCGCGCACACCGAGGACGTCTACCCGGACGTGGTCGCCGAACGCGGCCAGGTGCTGGCCTCGCTCGGCACCGCCACGAGCGCCGCGATGCTCATCCCGATCACGCCGCACGACGGGCTGACCGATCTCGTGCTCGGCATGACCGGGGAGCCGGAAGTGTCCCTTGTGGACTCCGGCGGGCGCAGGCACTGGGTGTGGCTCGTGGGGCCGGGCGCGTTGCAGGACGCGTTCCTGGAGGCGGCCGGCGCGCATCCGTTGCTCGTGGCGGACGGCAACCACCGCGTGGCGGCGGCGCGGTCGGCGGGGCTCGCCGGTCTGCTGGCGCTCGTCACGTCCGGGCCGGGGCTGCGGGTCGGGCCGATCCACCGCGCGATCGCCGGAACCGGGTTGGGCGCGTCCGATCTGGTGACCGCGTGGGAACGGGTAGGGCTCACGGTGTCGTCGTTGCCCTACGTCGTCGACCCCGAGCCGGGTGTGGTCGTCGTGCGGTGCGCCGACGAGGTCCTGCGAGTGGAACTGCCTGCCGGACAAGGGATCGACCACGCCGTCGTGGAGTCCGTCCTGCTGGACCGGGCACTCGGGCTGGACCCCGAGAGCCCGAGCGTGCGCCCGGTCGTCGACCCCTCGGTCGAGGCCGAGGCGGTGTTGCTGATCGCACCGGTGCCGATGAAGGAAGTGCTGGCAGGAACCAAGATGCCGCGCAAGAGCACCTACTTCACCCCCAAACCGCGCAGCGGCTTGCTGCTCGCCGACCTGTCTCATCCTTAGGGCCCTGTCGGCCGGGTTCGTTCGGCCCTGTCGGACGATCGGGCCGCCGGAACAGACTCGGCGGATGCATCAGGACGCTTCGCCCTTGCTGCCACCGCCGCACGCCAAGATCGGGCTCGTGCACGTCAGGCATCTGCGGGCGATGACGGCCGCGCTGCGAGCCGTGGACTACCGCTACGGCGGTGGGTCGTGCCGTACCCAGGTGCAGGCGCTGTTGTCGTGGTGTGACAAGGCGTTCGCGCATTCGGCGAGTGCCGCGGTGCGCCGTGAGTTCCGCCGTGCCGTCGCCGAACTGCACGCGCTCGCGGGATGGACCGCCTTCGACGCCGGGCTCGGCGGGTCCGCGCACCGCCACTTCCAGCTCGCCCTGGACTTCGCCCAGGACGAGGATCTGGTGGCGAACATCCGCTACCGGATGGGGCGGGTCCACCTGCACCACGGTGGGCCCGCCGAAGCCCTCGGCATGTTCCGTCTCGCCGGTCTGGTCGGGACGAACCACCACACGGCCGCGATCCTCGCCGCGAACCAGGCGTGGTGCTACGCCGAGCTCGGGCAGCGCGGGCCGGCGCTGGCGTTGCTGGGGCGTGCGCACGACGAGTTCGCACGGGCGGATGTGGACAGTGCGCAGCCGTGGGCGGCGTTCTTCGACGTGCACGACCTCGCCGGGATCACCGGTGCCGTCTACACGACTCTCGCGCGCACGGTCGACACGAGCTTCGCGCGTCCGGCGATCACCGCGCTGGGGCAGGCCGTCACGGGCTATCGCGAGGAGATGGCGCGCAGCCGGACGTTCGCGCTGATCTCGTTGTCGCTCAACCATCTTCTGGAAGGCGACGCGGACGAGGCGGCGGCGGTCGCGGCGCTGACCGTGACGCAGTCCGCGGACATCCTGTCCGCACGAACGCGCAAGAAGCTCGAACCGCTGCACGCCGAGGCGGACAGGCGCCGCGCGACCACGCTGAGGGAGTTGATCACACCGTTGCTGACTGCTCCGTTGTATGCCGCGTGATGAACGCACAGACCCGATGGTTTCCGGCGGTTCCGGGGTCGTTGCCCGCGATCCGGGTCTTCGTGCGGGAGCTCGCCGGTGAGTCGGGCCTGAACGGTGACGACGCGCGGGACGTGCTGCTCGCGGTGTCCGAGGCGGCGGAGAACGCGGTGCGGTGCGCGGGCGCGTCCGTCGTGGGGGTGACGTGGGAGCTGCGCGATCACGCGGTGCTGCTGACGATCGAGGACGACGGAGTGTTCGACCACGGCGGTGCCTCCTCCCGCCCGCTCGGGTTGCGGCTGCTGTTCGGCATCGCCGACGAGGTGCAGGTGCGGCCCGGCAGACCGACCTGGCCCGGCACGGTCGTGCGAGCGCTCGTCCGGGTCTGGTCGCGTGCGGGCGTCCCGGATCTGCCCGCGCCACCGGGACGTCCGCGCGTGCTGATCGTGGACGGCGACAGGTTCTCCGGTCAGTCGCTGGCCGCGTTCCTGCACGCCGAGGGCTACGAGGCGGCGCTCGTGACGACGGTGGAGGCGGCCGAGGCGGCGCTGGAGAACCCTCCAGCGCTGGCGGTGGTCGACCTGTTGACGTCTCATGGTGAGGGGACGCGGTTCGCCGCCGTCGCGCGGGCGTTCGGAGTGCCGGTTGTAGCCGTTTCGGCGATCGAGTCGGCCACGTCGGTGGCCGATGCTTACCTACCGAAACCAGCGCATCCACTGCGTGTGCTCGCGGCGGTGCGCGACCTGCTGTCTCCCGATCCGTGAGGCGCGCGATGGAACCCGTACCAGGACTGCTCGAAGTGCGCCGCCGGGGCGCGTGGGTGACGCTGCTCGGCGAGGTCGACCTGACCACCAGTGGGCTGCTGCGGTCCGAACTGGCCCTGGCCTGCGCGTCCGGGGACGGAGGGGACGTCGTGATCGACTTCACGGACCTGACTTTCATCGGGTCGAGCGGTCTGCACGTGCTGATCGAGACGGCGACGAACCTGGGGGAACGGCGGCTCGTGCTGCTCGGCGGCGGGTGGGCTGCCTATGTCGTCAACCTGCTCGGCCTCACCACGCGGTACCCCAACATCGTCGTCGACGGGTGAGCCCCGGCGTGCGCGCTCATGCCGCGCTACTGTCGATCGCATGGCTGTACGAGCGATCAGGGGAGCCACGCAGATCGACGCGGACTCGCGCGAACTGCTGCTGGAGGCCACGGCCGAGCTGGTGCGGGAGGTGCTGGAGCGCAACGCCCTGTCGACCGACGACCTGATCAGCGTCGTGCTCACCGCCACACCCGATCTGACGTCCGAGTTCCCGGCCTACGCGGCACGCCAGGCAGGGCTCTCCGACGTTCCGCTGCTGTCCGCGACCGAGATCGCCGTGCCCGGCGCCATGCCGCGGGTGATCCGGCTGCTGGCGCACGTCGAGACGGACCTGCCGCGGTCGTCGATCAAGCACGTCTACCTGCGCGGGGCGGCCGCGCTGCGGACCGACCTGAACCACTGAGCGTGCTGATCAAGTGGGTGCGGTGCCGGGTCACCGATCGTGCGGCGTTCACCCTTGGCCAGGAGCGGTGGAAAGCGCTTGCTGACGTCCCGGGGTTCCGCGGCCAGTGGGGCGGGTGGAGCCGGACTCGGCTCGGCGTTGCGCACGTGTTCGCGTGGTGGTGGTCGGCTGACGATTACGCGGCGTTCCTCACCGGACCGCACGACGGCCTCGCCGCTGGGCAGGCCGGGAGCTACGCGGAGATCAGCGTGCGCCTGTTCGAGCTCGAGCTGATCATCGGTGCGGAGCCCGGTGCGGGGAACGTCGTCAGGCTGGCCCACTGCGATGTGCTTCCTGGCAGAGAAGAGCACTTCGTCCGCGCGCAGGCTGAGGTGTGGAATCCGGGTATGGAAGACGCACCCGGCATGCTCGGCGGGCTGTTCGGCCGCGACGAGCAGGAGTTCCTCGTGCTGACGTGGTGGCAGTCGGAGCAGGACCACGGCCGGTATCAGCGAGAGCGCTTTCCACGTTTGCGCAAGGCATCCGGTGCCGCGGAGGACCTCGCGGGGATCAACGGCGACCTCGTCGTTCTGGAGCCCACCTGGACCGTGCTGCCCTGAACGGCTGCCAGTTCATGGCCAGATCGTTGTCACGACCGCTCTGACGGACGGCCCGGTCCTACTGTGCCGGGTGGCAGAGCGGGGTACGTCCAGGGCAGAGGACAACGTGGCAGCTGACTTCTTCGTGTCGTTCGCCAAGCACGACATCGACTGGGCGCGCTGGATCGCGGCCGTGCTCGAGCTGGAGGGGTACGAGGTCGTCTTCCAGGAGCAGGACATGCTGCCCGGCCACAACGTCGTGCGGCAGATGCAGCTGGGGGCGGCGGCGACCCGCACGATCGCGGTGCTCAGCCCCACCTACGCGGACCGGCCCTATCCGCTGTCGGAGTGGGCGGCGGCCTACGTGCGCGATCCGGTGGGGGTGGAGCGCACGCTGATTCCCGTGCGGGTCAAGGAGTGCAGGCCGCCGGGGCTGCTCGCGGCGATCGTCTACATCGACCTCGTCGGCACCGATCGGGACGAGGCGAAACGGCGGCTGCTCAAGGGCATCGACCTCGAACGTCCGAAGCCGACGGAAGAGCCGCCCTTCCCGGGAGGGTGATCAGTGCGGGAAAAGCCGCTGCCCGGCCTGGCGCCTATGGGTGCCGTTGATCCCCGCGATCAGCGTCGCCGCCGCCTGGTCGCGGTTCAGGCCGACGAGGTCGAGGTACCGCACGTCGCGCAGCAGGCCCTCTGGACGGCAGTCGGCGACACGGACCGGGATCAGCTTGCGCCGCACTCCGGCCGGGTCGGCGTCCCACGCGGCGTGCCACTCGGCGGCGAGGGCGGTGTCGGCGAGGTAGGCGGGGGAGAGCACGACCAGCGTTCGACGGGAGAGGCGCACCGCCTCGTCGACGCGGTGCACGCGGTGGTGGCCGGGGAGGCGATCGCGGACCTCGGCCCGGACTTGGTGGCCCTCCTGCTCCAGCTGGAACGCGATCCACCTGGCCCAGTCGCCGTCGGTTTCGGCGGCGGACACGAAAAAGTCCCAGAGCATGAATTCCACCCGGACGTCGAATAGTTTCCGCTGTGCACTCCGAGTGGCAGAATAGTCGGCCTTCACGAGACTTGGGGTGTGGATGACTGTCTACGGCATCGACCTCGGTACGACCTATTCCTGCATCGCACGAATCGACCAGACGGGCCGCCCGCACGTAATCCGGAACGTCACCGGAGAGGAATCCACGCCGTCGGTCGTGTACTTCGAGACGCCCTACAACACGGTCGTCGGGAAGGAAGCGAAGAACGCGGCGCTGCGGGATCCCGGGTTGGTCGTCGCCCTCATCAAACGGGACATGGGCAAACGCGACGTGCGGCTCGACTTCCACGGCCAGGAGTACTCGCCGGAGGGCATTTCCGCGTTCATCCTGCGCGACCTGGTGAGGTCGGCGCACGAGGCGGGCGAGGTGGTCAGGGACGTCGTCATCACCGTGCCCGCCTACTTCGGCGTCGCCGAGCGCGAGGCCACCAGGACCGCCGGTGAGATCGCGGGCCTCAACGTCGTCAACGTCGTGCCGGAGCCCGTCGCGGCGGCGTTGTACTACGGGGTGCTCAACGCCGGTGCCGACCGGACGGTCCTGGTGTTCGACCTGGGTGGCGGCACCTTCGACACCACGGTGATCAAGCTGGTCGGCAACGACGTGACGGTGGTCTGCACCGACGGCGACCACGAGCTGGGCGGGGCCGACTGGGACGAGAAGCTCGCGGGTCTCGTCTGCGAGCGGTTCATGGCGGAGCACCCCGGCTCGGACGCGACCGAGAGCGAGGACTTCCTCCAGGACGTCGGGCTGCTCGCCGAGGACATGAAGAAGGCGCTGACCAGCATGCAACGGCGGCGGCAGCAGGTGCACTTCGGCGGGCGCAGCGCCCTGGTCGAGATCACCAGACAGGAGTTCGAGCAGGCCACGGCCGAGCTGCTCGGCCGCACGATGGACATCACCGCCCGCACCCTCGCGCTGGCCTCGCAACGCGGTGTCACGACGTTCGACGAGGTGCTGCTCGTGGGCGGTTCGACCCGCATGCCCGCGGTCGCCGAGGCGCTGCGGACCCGCTTCAGGTTCTCGCCGAAGGTGCACGAGCCGGACCTCGCCGTCGCGAAGGGCGCGGCGCTGTTCGCCCTGGCCCAGTCGCTGAAGATCGGTGGCAACGACGCGGATCGCCTCGGCCTGTCGAACGCGGCGGTCGAGGCGGTGGCGTCGCGCAAGGTCACCATCGTGACGCCGCGGGCGTTCGGCGTCGCGGTGGTCGACCCGGCGCACCCGGAGGACAGGAAGAAGTTCCTGGTCGCGCACCTGCTCGACGCCAACACGCCGCTGCCCGCGCAGGAGACGCAGCAGTTCCAGACGTTCGACCACAACCAGCGGTCGATCGACATCGAGATCTGGGAGCAGGCGGGAGCGATCGCGTCCGAGCTGCCCGAGCACAACAAGCAGATCGGCGGGGCGTGCATCGACCGGCTGCCGCCGTTGCCGAAGGACTCGCCGGTCAACGTCACGTTCCGGATGGACGAGAACGGCACGTTGCACGTCACGGCGCAGGACCTGCGCACGAACAAGACGGCGGAGACCGAGATCAAGATCGGTGACCTGACTAGGCAGGACGTCAACGCGGCCAAGGACGCGGTCGCCCGCATGTCGAGAATCTAGTAGAGCGTCGCCTCTAACCTTTGGTATGGGCCGGTCGTCCGCGTGTCGCGCGGCGTGTCGGCGATGTGATCGTGAGTTGGCGGTAGGTGGCGTGATCAGCAAACGTTTGCCTCGGCTCGCAACTACAACCAACTCAAGATCGCGGACCACACAACTAAGCCGCGACGGCCTACTAGTAGAGCGTCGCGGCTTGGTTGTGCTCCGTTGAGTCGGGCAGGGGGCTGGGCGGTCTGGTGCTCGTCACCGAAAGCCCGGATGGTCGCGCTCTCATGCACGTCGCTGCCGAGATGGTGGTAGAGAAATGCTGACGCGTTTGCTGATCACCCCAACTGCTGCCAACCGTGCGGTCGGCAGGCTGACCGCAAATTCCCCGGCAACATTCCGCGCCACACCTAGACGGACGGGCTCACGACAGCGGGCACGCTCGACACCCCGGACGGCAACGGCGCCAGGTCGCGCACCACGTCGTCGATCGCGGGCCCGACCCTGGCCACGAACCGGTCCCCGGACGCGCTCTCGCCGTCGGACGCACGCCGGCGGCGCAGCCACAGCAGCGCGGTGAGCTCGGCGCGCACCCGCCGGTCCAGCGCGGGGACCGACTCGCCGTCCAGCAACGAGTCGACCGAGTCGGCCACGGCCGGTACGTGCAGGTCGTCGGCGAGTGCGCCCGCATCGGCGAGATGGCCGCGGTCGCCGAGAGTGCGACCCCACGCCCAATGCACGTACATCGCCAGCATGGGGTCCTTCTGCCGTTCGCAGATCGCGAGAGCAGCGGCGAAGTCGCCCGGCGAGTCCTGGCCCATGCGCGCGGCGACCAGGGCCAGATGTAACCGGCAGTCCGCGAGCAACGAGCGGACGCCCGTGTCGAACGCCATCCGCCGTGCGTCGTCGTAGCGTTCCCATGCCTCGTGCAGGTCGCCGTCGGCGAGGGCACCGTCGCCCGCGAGCAGCAGGCTGACCACGACGGAGACCGACGGCGGCAGCTCCTCGGCGACGCGTCCGGCACCGCGCATGACCGCCGTCGCCGACCGGTGCCAGCCGCCCGCGGCCAGCACCCAGGCGAGCGACACCAGCGTCGTGAGCACCTCCGACCGCCTGCCGAGCTCGCCGAACGTCTCCTCGGCCAAAGCCAGGTTCGCCACCGCCTCGCCGTGCTCACCCAGTTCGGCGAAGCAGCGGCCGGTCTGCCGGAACAGCTCCGCGACCAGGTCGGGGGCGACGATGCCGGCCAGCTTGTCCGTGCACTCGTCGTAGAACTTCATGGCACCGGCCGGGTTGCCGTGCTCGAACTCGAGGTCGCCCTTGCGCAGCAGCGCCTCCGACACGAGCCGGGGGTCGTCCGCTGCCACCTCCATCACCGCGTCGTACCAGTCCTCGGCGTCGTCCGGCCGGTTGCGGGACCGCGCGATCATGCCCAGCGCCAGCATGCACACGGCACCGCCGCGGCGGCTGTTGAGCTCCTGCGCCTTGTCGATGCCGCGTTCGAAGAGCTCCTCGGCGCCCGCGATGTCCTCCCGCCGCAGCCGCACCAGGGCCAGCTGGATGACGAAGCCCATCGCGAGCAGGTCCGTGCTGGCGGCGAGACCGCGTTCGAGCACGTCGGCCGCTTCCTCCAGGAGCCCGGCCTTGGCCAGCACGCCACCGAGCACCAGCTGCGAGGTGCCTTCCAGCACCGGGTCCATCTCGACCGAGCGCCGCAGCGACTCGCGGGC
The DNA here is from genome assembly GCF_016907955.1 of Lentzea nigeriaca. GTDB lineage: Bacteria > Actinomycetota > Actinomycetes > Mycobacteriales > Pseudonocardiaceae > Lentzea > Lentzea nigeriaca. The sequence goes on from NZ_JAFBCX010000015.1 coordinate 135,781, forward strand.
CCCGCGCAGGTCGCCCTGGGCCGCCCAGATGCGGCCGAGCTGCTGGTGGGCGACGGCCTGGCCGCGCTGGTCGTCGAGGTCCTCCGCGAGCTCGATGAAGTACTCGTAGGCCTCGCGCGCGTCGGTGAGCTTGCCCAGCTGCAGCAGCGCCTCGCCCTGCAGCTGGACGCACGTGGCGAGCAGCCCCGCGTCCTCCAGGGTCTCCGCGTGGTCTCGCGCGTCGACGAAGCAGTCCCACGCCTGGTCGAACAGCCTTCGCGCGACGTGCACGGCTCCGAGCTGCAGCAACGCCGCGGCGAACACCCGCCGCACGTCGACGTCGGCCGCGCTCACCTCCTGGGCGCGCAGCTCGTGGCGTTCGGCGGCGGCGTGCTCGCCGCACGCGTGGGCGAGCTCGGCCAGGTCGGCGTGGATCGTGACCGAGTCGGTCTCCTCGCCGATCTCGGCGGCCACGTCGAGCGCGCCGTGGCTGAAGAAGTGGGCTTCCTCCTCGTCGCTGCGGGCCAGCGCGAGCCCGCCGAGGCGCTGGTAGCAGCCCGCGAGCACGGTCCTCGCGTCGAGCTGTTCGGAGATGCGGGCGTCGCCCGCGACCTTGATCGCCTCGCGGTAGGCGGCTTCCGCGGCGTCGGGATCGTGGGCGACGTGGGCGATGGTGCCGAGCTGCTGCAGTCCGGCGGCAACGGCGACCAGGTCACCGGAGGACTCCGCGAGCTGTTGCGCCCGCAGCTGCGCGGCGTGGGCGGCGCCGAACTGGCCACGCCGCAGCTCCACCACGGACGTCCGGTGGTGGAACGGCCGTGCGCGGGGGTCGTCCGCACCGATCAACGCCAGCGTTTCGGCGCACAGGTGCCATTCCCAGTCCAACGCGCCGATGCGGTCCAGGACCGCGCACATCTCGGCGCTGATCGCGATCGCCTGTCCCGTGAGACCCGCGGCCCAGCTGTGATGCCTGGCCTCCTCCAACGACGTGAGGCTGACGACCAGGTCGGACCGCCACAGTTCGGCCTGCCTGCGGTGATAGGCCGCGGCCCTGCGGTGTGCGGCGACGATCTGGTCGGGCCGGGCGAGCTCGGCCAGGGCGTCCGCGGTCCAGCGGTGCACCATGAACTCGTCGCCGACCGGGGTCAGCAACGTGAGCCGCATCAGCTCGGCGCACGCCTCCGTCAGCTCGGGCCGCACGAACGGCCGCATCGTCGAGAGATCCGTGTTGAGCTGCGCGTGGACGCGGTCGGGCAGAGGGAGGTCCGCGCGCGAACGGGCGGTGCCGTGCCGTTCCGCCTCGCACAACAACGCGTACGCGGTGGCCAGCCGGTCGCGCACAGCCGGTTCGGGAACCACGTCGGCGGCGACCACCCAGGCGAGGCCCTGAACCTCGACGGGCTGGCGGTAGACCGAGGCCGCGACCAGCAGTTCCGCCGCCGAGGGCGCGGACTCGGCGAGCCCGGCGCAGAGGTCCTTCAGCAGCACGTCGGCGGCAGCGATCGTAACGGTCGCGGCGATCGCCGAGTCGAGGCCGCGTTCGCCGTCCTGCCACCACCGCGCGTCCGGCGTGAGCCGCTCGATCCGCCGCACGACCGTGTCGAAGTGGGCACCGGAACCGCGCTCCGCCGTGTCGCGCCGCCCGCCGCGCAGCACCGCGTCGAGGTACTCCAGGGCACGTGGGTGACCACCAACGGCCTGGTAGGCGCGCTGCGCGTCGTCGGGAGGCAACCGGTCGAGCGCGGGCAGCCGGTAGATCAGCTTCCTCGTCTCGGCGAGCGACAACGGGCCGAGGTGGTGCGTCACGAGCTCGCGGTGCCGGGGCGGCACGCGTGTGGTCATGATCAACCGGGCGGGCGAGCGCAGTTCGAGCCACTCGGGCACGAAGTCGGGCAGCTCGTCCGAGTGCGGATCGCTCGCCGGGTCGTCGAGCAGCAGCACGATCTCGGCCTCGAGCCTCGGCAGCACGTAGCGGTCCAGCTCGTCGAGGCGGTCGCGCCACGGTTCCGACTGGTCGAGCAGGAACGCGGTGTCCTCGCGGGGCACCTTGTGCCAGCGCAACGCCCTGGCCAGCTCTTTCAGCACCTGGTCCGGTGTGCACCGGCCGTGCAGCGTCACCGGGACGATCGGCCGTGACTCGCCGAGCAGGTGCACGAGGGCGGCGGCGAGCGTGCTCTTGCCCGCGCCGCCCATGCCGTGGATCACGACGCCGCGCACCTCGCGGAGCTGCCGCAACAGCTCGCGCAGCTCCGCACGACGGCCGACGAAGTCACCGATGCCGAGGTCGACGATGCCCTTCGCGAGCACCGCGCGGGCCTGGTCGTCGACCGGGGCGACGTGGCCAGGATCGAACAGCCGGTGCTGCCGGACCCGCTGGAACAACGCCGGCGTGGCCCACTCGGTGAAGCGCCGTTCGGCGTCGATCAGCCTGCGCACCGCGGACACGGCGGCGAGCGGATCAGGTGCCTCCTGGCTCGCGAGCTCGCCGTAGACGCGAGAGAGGAACTCGGTCGCGTAGTCGTCGGTGACCGACGCCGTCATCGCGAGCACCGCGGGCACCCCGTGCTCGATCAGCCCCTGTGCGAGCCCCGGCATCGACGCGGCCGACTGCGCGGTGGCGCACCCGGCGAGCACCACGAACGGCACCACGCGGCCGGGTTCGATCAGCTCGTCCACGAACCGCCACGTCGTGAGCTCCTCCGCGCGGCCATCGGTCGTCTCCAGCACCAGCGCGCCCGGCCGGGCGTGGCACGAGATGTGCAGGACGTGGAAGTCCTCCTTGAGCGCCTCGCGGATGGCGTCGACCGAGCCCCAGTTGAGGATCCGCACGTGGGCGCGGTGGCGGCGGGCCCGGTGCACCTGGTCGAGGATGCGGGCGAGCTCGTACTCGTAGTCGAGCAGCTCGCCGCCGCCGGTGTCCGGGCTCGCGATCACCGCCAGCACCCGCAACGGGCCGGGCACGTCGGTGCGCGCGGTCGGCCCCAGACCCGGCTGATGCCGGTACACGCTCACACCCGGCCGCAACGCGAGCGGTTCGCCGTCGAGAACGAGGCTCTCCCACGGCAGGTCGGCGAGCCCGGCGCTGACGTCGAGCGCGATGTGCGCGGGACGGCCGGAGCGGGCCGACTCCCTGAGCCGGTCCGCGAGCGCCTTCGAGACGCTCGCCGGCAGGAACGCCTCGGCGAGCGTGGTGCCGAACGCGCGGGTGGTGGCGTCGAGGTCGCGTTCGCGGGCGGCCTGGGCGGCGTCGGAGCGCAGGACCCTGCCCGCGGTCGTGCGGGCCCTGCCGAGCTCCCACCACGCGTGGCGGACCCGTTCGGTGAGGCCGCGGTGAGCTGCGGAGATCTCCGTGTCGTCCGTGGCGAGCGCGGTCGTGGAAGGTCGGATCCGGATCGTCGTCCACAGCGGGCTGTTCGCGGTGCGGGCGCGGTCGGCGGGCACGACGAGCGAGAGGTCGGCTGGCCGCACTCGATCCGACGTCAGCTCGGCGACCAGGCCGGTGATCAGGGCGTTGAAGCTCGCCAGGTCGACGGCTTCGGCGAAGTTGTACGCCTGCCACGCGGAGAGAACGGGTGGCAGCCGGGCCTCGTTGTGGGACAGCACCGGCACCAGCCGGCGCAGCCTGCCGTCCAGCGCGCGCTTGGCCAGTGCCGCGTACTCCAGCGTGACGCGCGGGTCGTCGGAGTTGTTCTCGCTGCACACGACGATCGCCGTGGCGGCGGCCGCGATGCCCTCGTCGACGCGTCCGATGATCGATTGACCGGCCAGCACGTCCCATTTGTCGAGGAACACTCGCAATCCCGCGGATTCGAGCCCTTGACCCAGGTTCTCGGCGAAGAGTTCGTCCGCCGCGGAGTACGAGATGAAAATGGGCGGCTGCATCACGGGAATGGTGACACCACGCTGCGCGGCTCGGGGTGTTGGCCACTTGTTGTCCATGAAATGGCCAGCTATAGGAGGTCGCTCGGTGATAGGAAATGGAGCCATGCTTCCCGCAATGGGGCCGCCCGCCGAAGAAAGCAAATCCGAGCCGTTCGCCGACCTGGCCGAACGGCTCTCCGCTGTCGAGACCGCGGTGAAGGATTTCCATCGAAGGGCCGCACATCGTGAATCGGTGATAGACCGGCTGCACGAGGAGAACCAGTCGTTGCGCAACGGCATGCGCCGCGAGGTTCTCGACCCCGTCATCTCCGATCTCGTCCGCCTCTACGACGGGCTGAACGCGCAGGCGGAGCGGTTGTCGAGCGAGCTCTTCGCGAGCTTCGCCGACGACGTCGTGCTGGTGCTCGACCGGTGCGGGATCGAGGTCGTGGCGGCCGTGGCTGGGGAGGAGTTCCAGTCGGGGCTGCACGCCGTCGGCTCGGTCGAGGAGACCGCCGACCCGGCACTGCACAACACGGTCGCGGTCCCGCTGCTCGCCGGGCTGCGCGAGCGGGACACGGGCCGGATGCGCCGGCTCGCCAAAGCAGTGTTCTACCGCACGGAGCAGGCCGCGCGGGCCGAGCCGGCAGGGGCCTGAGGAGCACAGTGGGAATCTACGGAATCGACCTCGGCACCACGTACTCGTGCGTCGCGCACATCGACGACACGGGGCGCCCGACGATCGTCAAGAACGCCGTCGGCGAGGAGACCACCCCGTCGGTGGTGTTCTTCGAGACGCCGGACAACATCGTGGTCGGCAGGGACGCGAAGAGCTCGGCGAAGATCAGCCCGGAGCTGGTGGCGTCGCTGATCAAGCGCCAGATGGGCGAGAAGGTCTCCTACACCTTCCACGGCGAGGAGCACACGCCGGAGAGCATCTCCGCGGTGATCCTGCGCGAGCTGGCGCGCTCCGCGTCCGAGCACACCGGTGAGCAGGTGCGCGACGTCGTCATCACGGTGCCCGCCTACTTCGGGGTGAGCCAGCGGGAGGCGACCCGCAACGCGGGCGTGATCGCCGGGCTGAACGTGATCGACGTGGTGCCGGAGCCGGTGGCCGCCGCGTTGCACTACGAGGCGATGAACTCGGGCGAGGACCGCACGATCCTGGTGTACGACCTGGGCGGCGGCACGTTCGACACGACGGTCATCCGCCTGTCCGGCAACGACGTCCAGGTCGTCTGCACCGACGGCGACCACCACCTCGGCGGCGCCGACTGGGACGAGAAGATCGCGGACTTCCTGCGGGACGCGTTCGTCGCCGAGCACCCGGACGCGGGCGCGGGGGACAGCGAGGACTTCCTGCAGGAGCTCGCGAACGCCGCCGAGGACATGAAGAAGGCGTTGTCCGCCATGACCTCGCGCCGCCACAACATGCGGTTCGCCGGTGAGGTCACCAGGGCCGAGCTCACCCGTGAGATGTTCGAGCAGAGCACCGCCGAGCTGCTCGACCGGACCATGGACATCACCGCGCGGACCGTGGAGACGGCGAAGGCCAAGGGTGTCACCAAGTTCGACGAGGTGCTGCTCGTCGGTGGCGCGACCAGGATGCCCGCGGTCGCGGAGACGTTGCGCAGCCGGTTCGGGTTCGAACCCAAGATCCACGACCCGGATCTGGCGGTGGCCAAGGGAGCCGCGCTGTTCGGGTTGATCCAGTCGGTGAAGATCGCGCTGCCGGACGGTGACGGCAGCGGCGCGTCGCCGAGTGACGCCGCCGTCGCGCTGGTCGCCGATCAGCTGGGCATCGAGCCGGCCCAGGTGGCGAAGCTCGCCGAGAAGCAGGTCGTCACGGTGTCGCCGCGGGCGTTCGGCATCAAGGCGTCCAAGGGCGGCAGCGACGTGACGTTCGTCGACCACCTGATCAACGCGAACGACCCGCTGCCCGCGGAACCGCCGTCGCGCCAGTACGTGACCAAGTACGACAAGCAGGTCTCGATCCAGATCGAGGTGTGGGAGCAGGCCGGTGCGCGGGCATCGGAGTCGTTGGAGGACAACGAGAAGATCGGGGACGGCCTGATCAGCGGGCTGCCGCCGCTGCCGAAGGGTTCGCCGCTGGACGTGACGTTCACGATGGAGCGCAACGGAACGCTGCGGGTGCACGCGGTGGAGCTCAGCACCCGCAAGGACCTCACGATCGAGCTGATGATCGACGGGCTCAGCCGGGCCCAGGTCGAGCAGGCACGCGACGTGGTCTCGCGCTACAGCATCGGCGGGTAGCCGCTGATGGCGGACGAATTCGATGCCTATCGCGAGACGGTGCTCGACGCGGCGCGGGCGGCGGGCAACACGCCGCCCGCCGACCTGTTCGTCAGGTACGACCTCGATCCGCGCTCGGCAGGCGATCCCGAGGAGTTCACCCGCCGGGTCGAGGCCATCGTCAAGTACTGGCGCAAGCTCAAGCTGCAGAAGAAGTACGGCGCGCTGGCGACGGCACTGCTCGCGGCGGACACCGACCTGCGCCGCAAGGGACTGCTGAACCTCGAGGCGTTCACCAAGCGGCGCGAGGAGAGCAGGGGCGACGCCCACAGCCGGCTCAACGAGGAGATCGCGGTCATCGCGGCCGCGCGGCCCTGCATCACGCCCGCCGGCCTGCGCAGGCTGATCGCCTCGATGGACAACGTGTTCTCCGAGCAGGAGATCAGAGAAGCGCTGGGGCAGCACAACGTCCGGGTGATCGACCCGCCGTGGGACCTGCCGACCGGCGCGCCGATTCCCGCCGTGAGGTCGTTGCGCGCGCCGCTGACGGCGTTGGGCTTCAAGCTGTCGCCGGAGGCGTTGTTCGGCACCGACGCCGTGCGCAAGGGATTCACGCTGCGCAACGGTTTCCGGCTCGCCGACGGCCGCACGATCACCGCGGCCGCACTCCAGCAGGCCCGTGCCGAGCAGGCCCGCAGCAAGCAGGACGAGCGCAAGACCGCGATGGACAACGTGATCGCGATCCTGATCAACGCGGCCACCCAGGCGGGCAACCTGGACGCGCTGCTGCTGGGTGAGATCAGGGAACAGCTGCGGCCCGCGGTCGAGGAGGGCGCGGCGGACCGGCTCGTCGCGTTGCAGGCCACCAGGCTCGGCCTCGACGAGGGCGAGGCGATCGAGCTCGCGGTGACGCTGGCCGGGCAGCGCGGCGAGGTGAAGCGGGGTGACGACTCCGCGCAGCGCGTCACGGACGCCCTGCGTGACGGTGAGCTTCGCGAGGCGCAGAGGCTGCTCGACGCCCTGCCGTCCGGTGACTGCGCCGAGCAGCGGGCCCAGCTCGACGAGGCCCTGCGCCGCGTCGCGGACCTCGTCACCCAGGCAGAAGACGCGCTGCGCCAAGGTGATGGCGAACTGGCCGCCGGGATGTTCGCCGCGGCCGCCGAGCTTGCGCGTGACGATGACAGCCTCGAAGCGCGGCTCGCGGAGATCCCGCCACCGCCACCGGGAGAGGTGACCGCGGGCGTCGACGGCGAGCGGGTGGTCGTGCGCTGGACACCGAGCCAGGCACGCACACCGGGTGTGCGGTACCGGGTCGTGCGGTCCGCGCGTGCGCCGGCGGTGTCGAGCAGTGCGGGCACCGGCGTGACGGAGACCCAGGCGAACGAGGCCGTCGACGAGCTTCCGCCGCCCGCGACCCCGTTGCACTACACGGTGTTCGCGTCGCGCGGAGAGACGTGGTCGGTCGGGGCGAGCTCGCCCGTGCTGGAGGTGACGCCACCGGTGCGGGACGTCGTGCTGAGCGCCGACGAGGGGGTGGTGAGCGGGACATGGCACGCGCACCCCGACGCCACCGAGGTGATCGTGACGCGCGCGGACCGCACCGGGGCCGACCGTCGGATCCGGGTCGCCGCGACCACGTTCACCGACACCGACGTGGTCAGCGGCGAGACCTACGACTACACGCTTCGCGCGGTTTTTCTCAGCCAGACAGGGGAACGGCGGATGTCGCCGCCGGTGGTCGTGTCGGCCAGGCCCGACGCCAAACCCGTCGCGGTGACCGACCTGACGCACGAGGTCCGGCACGAGAACGGCAAGGCCGTCCTGGTCCTGGCGTGGCGGCCGCCTCCGTCCGGTGTCGTGGAGCTGCGCACGTCGCAGAGCGCGCCGCCGTGGCCGGTGGGCAGCCTTGTCTCCCGTGCCGAGGCGCAGGGGTTCGGGCAACCAGTCGGAGGGATCGCCGCACCCGGCGACGACGGCCGCGTCCGTCAGGTGCTGCCGGTGCGGTCGGGACGGCTGACCGTCACGGCGGTCACGGTGTCCGGCGACCACGCGGCGATCGGCGAGACGGTGACCCAGTCGCTCGTCGCACCGGTGACCGGCGTGAAAGCCGAGCGGTTCGGCGACCTGGTCCGGGTCCGCTGGGTGTGGCCGGACGGCGCGACCGCGGTGCGCGTCCGGTGGTGGCCGTCCGAAGAGGACGACAATCCCTTGCACGTGGACCAGCTGGAGATCTCCGCCCGCGTGCACACGGACTCCGGTGGTGCCGAGATCACCGCCGGGCCGGGTGCCACGACCGTCGCGCTGCAGACCGTCATGCGGGACCGCAACACCGACAGCGTGTCCGCCGCCGTGCTCACCCGCGTCTCCGGCCGTCCCGCGAACGTCGGCTATGTCGTTCGCGTGGCGGGACTTCCCGGCCGACGCCGTCTCGATCTCACGCTCACCAGCGACCAAGCGTGCCGCGTCCCCGCCATCGTTGTCGTCCACCGCGCGGACGGCGTGATCCCGTTGCGCGCCGACCGCGGCCGGGTGATCGCGACACTGCCGCCGCGCAACCTGACCGCGGGCGTCCCGGTGACCGTGTCGCTGCCGGAACGGGTCAGCCCGCTGTCCGGGCTCGCCTGCTTCCCCGACCCCGCCTCCACCACCGCCGACGAGGTGACCCTTGTTCCCCGCACTGCTCGGTAGCAGGCTGCACTGCCCGTACTGCTATCGCCCCTTCCGCCACAAGGAGATCCGGTTCCGGTGCTCCGGCCGGGTCGGGGTGAAGAAGCGCTGTGAGATGAAGCTCGACCGCGTGCTCGCCGACCAGATGGGCGACCACGACCCGCAGTACCCCGTGTTCGACGGCGACGGCCGCAAGTCCACCGCGATGCACGAGGTGTGCCAGGCGGAGACGCACTACCGGGTCTGCCCGCGGTGCCACAGCCAGCTGCCCGTCCAGTTCGGACAGATCGACAGCAGGCTGATCGCGTTGGTCGGCGCGAAGGACAGCGGCAAGACCGTCTACATGACGGTGTTGTTGCACGAGCTGATGAACGACGTCGGCGCGCGGATCCACGCGTCCGTGCTGGGCGCCGACGCGTCGACGAGCAACCGGTTCGAGACCGTCTACCAACACGCCCTGTACGACAAGCATGAGCTCTACGGCGCGACTCCGACGGCCAAGAAGGAACGCGGTGGCCGCCGGCCGCTCGTCTTCAACCTGACGATCGGTGGGCGCAGCAAGGTGCGCAGCACGCTGTTGTCGTTCTACGACACCGCGGGCGAGGACATGACCACCGAGAACAGCATCGACCAGAACGTGCGGTACATGACGAGCGCGGACGGCATCATCCTGCTGCTCGACCCGTTGCAGCTGCGGGGCGCGCGGCCGCACGCCGACGCGGACGCGTTGATGCCGGAGCTGGTCTCGGCGGAGGACTCGCCGACCGCGGTGCTCGCGAACATCATCAAGCAGTTGCAGGGCAGCACCGGCGTCAAGGCGGGCAAGCGGATCGAGAAGCCGATCGCGGTGGCGTTCACGAAGATGGACGCGCTGCAGGGTTCTCTGCCGCCGGGCAGCCCGTGGCTGCGCACACCTCCCAGCGGGGACAGCTTCAACGAACCGGACAGCGTCGAGGTGCACCGGCACATGCAGGCGCTGCTGCACGAGTGGGCCGGGCGCAACGTGGACGAGACGCTCGCGAACAGCTTCAGCCGCTACCGGCTGTTCGGCCTGTCCGCGCTGGGCGAGAGCCCGCGGCTGGAAGGCGGTGGCCTGCAACGGGTCTCCGACCGGGGCGTGCAGCCGCACCGGGTCGAGGACCCGTTCCTGTGGCTCATGAGCGAGTTCGGCGCCATCCGCAAGACGGTCAAACCGGTTGGTGAGTGATGGGGTTCAGCCAGCTCTACTACACCTCGTGCGAACGGGGTCTGTCCGGCCATCCCGGCTACCAGTTCAACGCCGCGACGCCCGGCGTGCGCCCGGACGTGATGGCAGAGGTGGCGTCGATGACCGCGTACAAGCCGCCGCCGACGCTCGCCTACGACGTGGACCCGGCCGTACTCGCGGCCGCTCCCGTGAACCTCTGCTACCGGCCGGGTTCCACGACCGTGCTGGCACAGGTCGCGTTCGTCGGCACCGACTACTCCCGCCGGTTCGGCAACTACTTCGCGCACGCGCTGGTCACCGAGAACCCTGCGGACTTCGGGCAGGCGCTGCCGATCGAGCTGTGGGGGTCGGCGCTGTGGACCCGCAGCGAAGCCGATGATGTCGCACTGCCGGTGCTCGGCGGTCTCGTGCCGGGAACGCTGGACCGGCACGAGGCGATGGAGTTCGTCGCCGGGCATCCCGGCGCGCGGCACCTGCCCGCGTTGCTGACCGCGATCGACCTCGCGGTCCGCAAGCAGGAGCGGAAGGTCGTCCTGGTCGAAAAGGACGCGGACGCCGTGGCGCGGTGGATCGCCGCCGCCTCGTATCTCCTGCCGCCGGAGACCGCGCGGCAGATGTCGTTCTCCACCTACGAGCACGAGCCGCGGCAGAGTCGCATGAACGTGGTCGGCACGCTCGCCGAGTCCGATGTGGACAGGAACGGGTTCGAGACGTACCACCTGTTCGACCTCGTGGCGGACGAGATCAGTGAGATCCCGGTGCACCCGCTGGCCCAGTTCCTGGTCGACATGGGTGTCGAGTCGGCGGAGGAGCTGTGGCGGCGGGCCGGTGAGCTCGGGGACGGCTCCGAACACGGCCTCGACGACTGGCATCCCGTCGTGCTGGCGGACAACGGCACGGATCGGGAAGGCATGGTGGTCGTCGCGCCGTGGCTCGCGGCACACGCACGTCGTCTCGGTGCGCCGACCGTCGACCGGATCGGCGCGTTGCTCGACGTCGAGGGCTGTCCGGCGGACGTGCTCGCGCCCCTGGCGGAGGCTGTTGGTGCCGTCGGTGCGCGCGGGTTCGCGGAGAACGTCGAACTGGCCTGGGCGCGGGCGTTCGTGGCGGGTTCGCCGACCGGGTCGGCGTTGTCGCTGCGCTCGGCTTCGGCGCGCGACTACGCGGCGGTCGCGCTGGCCGAGCGGTTGCCCGTGTCGTCGCCCGACACCGCGGCGGCGTTGCTGTCGTGGGCGTCCACCTGCGGGATCCGGGTGTCCGGTGACGTGCAGTTCCAGACGGGGCTGCGGGCGTTCGGTCCTGCGGTCTTCGACGAGAGCGCGCGGCTGCTGCCGTTGCTGCGGAACTGGCCTGATCTGCGGGCCGGGGTCGTGGCGCACCTGTCCACGGTCGTGCGGACCGATCTGTCCAAAGTGGTCGATCTGCTGTCGTCGGAGCTGGCCCCTGCGCTGGGGCTGCGTGAAGCACCGGGACTCACGACGGCGGTGCTCGTCGCGGACGCGGCCGCCGGGCGGATCCCGCCGAGCCGTGCGCTCGCGCGGATCGCGGACTCCGGCGTGGTGCCGCCCGAGGTGCTGACCAGGCTGTGGCCGAACGGCTGGACGCACCACGACGCGTTGCTGCTGCTGGAGAACGTGGAGAAGCGGCTGTTCTGCGAGTCGCCGCTGCTGGAGTGGCTGGACTCCGCGTTGCTGCTGCCGCCGTCGGAGACCGGCGGGGAGACCTACGACCGGCTGTGCGCGAAGGTGCGGGAGGAGCCGGTGATGGACGTGCTGCCGCGGGACACCGTCAAGCAGATCACCACGCGGTTCGAGACGGCCGCGCTGGTCGACCGGATGGCGAAGGCGCAGTCGGCGGGGCAGTTCGACCAGCGGATGAAGGAGTTCATCTTCGCCTTCCACCGCGTGCGCAGCGGGTCGCGCAAGGCGGAGATGCTGTCGATGGTGCTCGACCGGATCGGTGAGTTCCGGCTGGAGTGGTTCGCGTTGCTGTACGTGGCGCTCGGTGCGCTGCGCAAGGCGTACTGGGACGAAGCGGACCAGTCGCTGAACGGGCGTCGGCCCGACCCCGGCATCGCGGCCGACCTGCTGACGCTGGCGTGGCACCTCAAGAGCATCGGTTCGGTGCATGGCGCGAAATCGGCGCACAAGGCGTTGCAGGACAACACGTTGAGGTCGGTGGAGAAGTGGCGGCGCTCCGACGTGCTGCGGACGGCGGAGGTGCTGCGCCGTCGCGGGCCTGCTGACCTCGCGGACTGGTTCGGGGAGCAGTCGAGCACGTACGCGGGCAGCGCGATCGCGAGGTTCGTGCTCAAGCAGATGCGGAAGAGGGGAGCGAAGCCGTGATCGTGTTCGCGACCCTGCTCGCTCTGGCGATCCTGCTGCCGCCGCTGATCTCCGCGATGAGCTTCGCCCACACCGTGCTGCGTGCGTACGTGGTCGCGCTGGCCGGTGGATACGGCCTGGGCAAGAACGCGAACGCGGCCGTGGCGAAACGACCGGTGGCGAAGCGGACGCCGCGGGAGGAGCCGGCGTGGGACTTCTACCTGCGCGGCCAGGCGTGGCGCGACATCGTGCACGCGCACGGTGCCGGACTGCGTGCTCTCCGTGAGGCGATCTCCAAACGTGCCAAGGAGATCCACACCAAACGCTTCGCGGACCCGGTCGGCCGGAAGTGGATCGGTGTCATCCAGTACTTCGGCATGATGCTGGGACTGGCGCTGGCGTGCTGCGCGTTGCTGACCGCGGGCGTGGTCGCGGGATTGTCGTTGGTCGTGCTGCTCGGCCTCAGCTACGTCGCGTTGTACGTGCTGCGGCTCGTGGACGCCGCGATGCTGCGGATCCGCGGCATCACCATGACCTGCAAGACCTGCGGCCATCGCGTCACCGAGGTGCTGTACGGCTGTCCCGGCTGCAAGACGCTGCACGGCGACGTCCGGCCTGGCCGCCACGGGATGACCCACCGCCGGTGCAACTGCGGCAAGGCGTTCCCGTCGATGATGGTGCTGATGTGGTTCGTCAAGCCGGAGGACAAGCCCACGCTGTGGTGTCCCGGCCATCGCAGCGGTGACGAACCGCACGAGCTCAGCGGGCACACCGGCGAGACGGGTGAGATCGTGCTGCCGGTGTTCGGCGCGCCGAGTGCGGGCAAGACGCAGCTGATCACGGTGCTGATCATCGCGGTGGAGACGATGGTCACGCGTTCCGGCGGCGAGTTCACCTACGCCGACGCGCAGAGCCGCAAGGAGGCCGACAAGGCGCGGACCACGCTGATCGCCACCTCGCGCACCGAGAAGACCGCGCCCGCGCGCCAGTCGGGTGTCGCGCCGCCCGCGTGCTCGGTGCTCGTCTCCCCGCGCCGGGGAGCGCGCAAGCTCGTGCACGTCTTCGACGCGGCGGGGGAGATCTTCAGCAAGCCCAAGGAGATCCAGGAGCTCGAGTACTTCCGCAACGCGCGGACGTTCATCTTCGTGATCGACCCGACGTCGATCAAACCCGTGTGGGAGGAGTTCGACGCGGACGAGCAGAAGGAGCTCGACAGCCGTCGCGCGAGGCAGGAGCCGCACGTCACGTTCAGCGAGATCGTGTCGACGATGACGGCGATGGGCGTCGACCTCGGCCGGATCCGCCTCGCGGTCGCGGTGAGCAAGGCCGACCTGATCAAACGGCTGCTCATCGACGTGGACACCGGCGACTCGGACGCGATCAGGTCGTGGCTCGAGGGGCTGGGCCAGGGCAACATCGTGCGGCGCATGGGGGCGACGTTCAAGGAGGTGACGTTCTTCCTCACCTCCGCTCTCACCGACGACCACAACGACGCGCACCCGAGCGTCGAGACGTTCACCGAGCAGACCCTCGCCGACGAGGGACTGCGGCTCTGACTTCGAGGAGGGGGATCGGACGTGCAGAAACAGCCCTATCACCGGTGGCGGGTGGCGGCGTTCACGCTGACCGTGTCCATCGGATCCGTGATCGTGCTGGCGTTCCTGGCCGTGGTCCTGCTCACGTTGGTGGGCTTGGTGAGCGCGCCCTTCGCGTAGGCCGGGACGCCCGATGCCGGTCCCGGCCGCCGCACCAGGCACAATGTCCCCCGTGGGTGTCTCGGAGGGAGCTGTGGTGGGCCAGGGTCAGTTGCGCGGTGTGGTGGCACTCGACGGACCGTCCGGCACCGGCAAGTCCACCGTCGCCAAGCGCCTCGCGATGGCGCTGGACGCGCGCTACCTCGACACCGGCTCGATGTACCGGGCGATCACGGTGGCGGTGCTGCGCGCCGGGGTCGACCCGGCGGACGCGCCGAAGGTCGCCGAGGTCGCCGACGGCGCCAAGCTCGTGGTCGGCACCGACCCCTCGGCGCCCGGGATCACGCTGGACGGCGACGACGTGTCGGTGGAGATCCGCGGGCCGGAGGTGACGCTCGCCGTGTCGCCGGTGTCTGCCACCGCGCACGTGCGGGAGCTGCTCGTGGCGCAGCAGCGGGCGATCATCGCGGACGCCGTGGACAACGTGGGCGGCATCGTCGTCGAGGGGCGCGACATCGGCACGGTCGTGTCGCCGGACGCGCCGCTGAAGGTGTACCTGACGGCGTCGGAGGACGCTCGGGCGCGGCGCCGGACCAAACAGGACAACGCGGCCGGGCGCGAGTCCACTGTGGACGCGGTACTCGCGGACGTGCAGCGGCGCGACAACTACGACTCGACGCGCGCGGTGTCGCCGCTGCGGGCGGCAGAGGACGCGGTCGAGGTGGACACGACCGACCTCGACCTCGCGGGCACCGTGGACGCGTTGCTGGACCTCGTCGAACGGCGTGGGCTGCGGGTGACCGGGTGACGGTTCCTGAGGGCAGCCTCGGGTGGCTGTTCGACTTCGGACGCTGGATCGCGCGCGTTCCGTACGCGTGGCAGTTCCGGATTCGGGTGCACGGGCGCGACCGCGTACCCTTGAACGGCGGCGTGGTCGTCGTCGCCAACCACAGCTCGATGGCTGATGGGCCGATCCTGTTCGGTGTCGTGCCCCGGCGCATGACGTTCCTGATCAAGCAGGAGATGTTCAAAGGTGTCGTGGGCTACCTGCTGCGCAAGATCGGGCAGATCCCCGTCAAGCGGGGAGAAGCCGACCGCACGGCGCTGACCAGCGCGTTGTCCGTGCTCAAGGCCGGTGGCGTGGTCGGGATCTTTCCCGAGGGCACGCGCGGTGAGGGCGACGTGGCTTCGGCGCAGAACGGCGCGGCGTGGCTCGCGCGGGTCGGCGGCGCGGTGGTGCTGCCGGTCGCGTGCCGCGGCACGTACCAGGCCAAGGGCTGGCGGCCCACGGTCGACGTGCTGATCGGTGAGCCGTTCCACCTCCCGGAGGGGAAGGGGAAGGCCGCACTCGGCGTTGCCACCGAGCAGGTGCGCGATCGCCTGGCGACACTGGTCGCCGAACTCGATGGACTTCGTGTGAGTGAGGGAAGACGATGACGGACCTGGACGGCACCTGGGAGGACGAGGCCGACTGGTCAGCCTTCGACGACCTCGACGGTTCCGATGGCGAGGAGGCCGCGCCGCCGCAGCCGGTGCTCGCGGTGGTCGGACGGCCGAACGTGGGCAAGTCCACGCTGGTCAACCGCATCATCGGCCGGCGAGAGGCCGTCGTGCAGGACGTGCCGGGCGTCACCCGTGACCGCGTGGCCTACGACGCGCTGTGGAACGGCCGCAAGTTCACCGTGGTCGACACGGGCGGCTGGGAGCCGGACGCGGTGGGCCTGCAGGCCGCCGTGGCCGCGCAGGCCGAGCTCGCGATGGCGACCGCGGACGTGATCCTCGTGGTCGTGGACGCGACGGTGGGCGCGACGACCACGGAGGAGGCCGTCGCGAAGGTGCTGCGCCGGTCCAAGAAGCCGGTGATCCTCTGCGCGTCCAAGGTGGACGACGACCGGCTGATGGCCGACGTCGCATCGCTGTGGTCGCTCGGGCTCGGCGAGCCGTACCCGGTGTCCGGTCTGCACGGCCGCGGCTCCGGTGACCTGCTCGACGTGATCCTGCAGAAGCTGCCCGAGACGCCGCGCGACGACTTCGGCGCTTCGGCCGGCGGACCGCGCCGGGTCGCTCTGGTCGGCAAGCCCAACGTCGGCAAGTCCTCCCTGCTCAACCGCCTGACCGGCGAGCAGCGCTCGGTCGTCGACTCGGTCGCAGGCACCACGGTCGACCCGGTCGACTCGCTGGTCGAGCTGGACGGCGAGATCTGGCGGTTCGTCGACACCGCCGGCCTGCGCAAGCGGGTGAAGTTCGAGAGCGGCGCCGAGTACTACGCCTCGCTGCGCACCAAGTCGGCGATCGAGACCGCCGAGGTCGCGATCGTGCTGCTGGACGCGCACGAGCCGCTGGCCGAGCAGGACCTCCGGGTGCTGACGATGGTCGTCGAGTCGGGTCGCGCGTGCGTGCTGGCGTTCAACAAGTGGGACCTGGTCGACGAGGACCGCCGCAACGAGATGGTCCGCGAGCTCGAACGCGGCCTGGTGCGCGTGCCGTGGGCGGACAAGGTCAACATCTCCGCTCTGACCGGCCGCTCGGTGCACAAGCTCGCCCCGGCGTTGCGCACGGCGTTGAACTCGTGGGACACCCGCGTCCCGACCGGCCGACTGAACCAGTGGCTGTCGGACCTGATCGCGGCCACCCCGCCGCCGGTGCGCGGCGGCAAGCAGCCCAAGGTGCTGTTCGCGACCCAGGCCTCGACCCGCCCGCCGACGTTCGTGCTGTTCACGACCGGTTTCCTCGAGGCGGGTTACCGCCGGTTCATCGAGCGCAAGCTGCGTGAGGAGTTCGGCTTCCAGGGGAGCCCGGTCCGCATCTCGGTCCGTGTCCGCGAGAAGAAGAAGGCGGGCTCCGCCAAGAAGTGATCATCGCTCAGAGCGAGAACTTGTTCCTCGCTTCGGTGAGCCGTTCGACCAGCACCGCGCACTCGGCCTGAGTGTGCGTGCTGGTCACCCCGATCCGCAGCCTGCCTTCTCCGGTCGGCACGTGCGGGTGCACGAACGTTCCGACGAAGATCCCGTGGTCCATCAGCCAGTTCGAGACGGCCACGGTCTTGCGCTCGTCGCCGATCAGCACCGGGACGATGTGGCTGGTCGTGCGCATCAGGTTCAGCCCGGCTTCGGTGAGGCCGTCGATGACTGATCTGACGTTCTGGTCGAGCCTGGCGCGCAGCTCGCCGCCGTGTTCCTCGACGAGTTCGAGCGACGCGAGGCTCGCGCCCGCGACACCGGGTGCGCTGCCGCGTGAGCTCGTGTAGCTCGGGGCGAGGTAGCGCAGCTGACGTTCGAAATCCTTGCTGGTGAGGACGAACCCGCCGACGCTGCCGAGCGCCTTGCTCATCGTGCCGACCACGGCGTCCACCCGGTCCAGCACACCGAAGTGGTCGGCGACGCCCAGCCCGTTCGGTCCGATCGCGCCGAACGAGTGCGCCTCGTCCACGATCACCTGCGCGTCGTGCTCCTGGGCCAGCGCGGTGATCTCTTTGAGTGGTGCGAAGTCGCCGTCGGCGCTGTACAGGCCGTCGACCAGGATCACCCGTCGGCGCTTGTCCTTCTCCTTGCGCAGCAACGCTTCCAGCTTCTTCACGTTGTTGTGCGGGAACGTGCGCAGCTCGGCGCCGGACAACCAGCTGCCCATGTAGATCGAGACGTGGGCGGTGCGGTCGCAGAGGATGACGTCCTCGTCGGACGCGATCGTGGAGATCACGGCCAGGTTCGCGGCCATGCCGGACGGGAAGAGGATCGCGGACTCCTTGCCGGACAACGCCCTGAGCTTCGCCTCGATGCCGTCGTGCAACCTGGTGCGGCCGCAGAGC
The DNA here is from genome assembly GCF_016907955.1 of Lentzea nigeriaca. GTDB lineage: Bacteria > Actinomycetota > Actinomycetes > Mycobacteriales > Pseudonocardiaceae > Lentzea > Lentzea nigeriaca. The sequence continues at coordinate 153,571 of NZ_JAFBCX010000015.1, forward strand.
AGTTGCGCGCCATAGGTGTTCGTGCCGAACTCCTGGATCGCGTCGATCGCGGCTTGTTTGAGTGCCGGGTTCTGGGAGAGGCCGAGGTAGTCGCACGAGCCGAACATGAGCAGGTCGCCGTGCTTCGCGGTCGTGACGTGGTGGCCCCGGTTGGTCTCGATCACCGGGAAGAACGGGGAGACGCCCTCGTCCTCCCACTCGTCGTACAGGGCCGTCGACTTGCCGAACAACGTCACTGGATCCCCCTGGAGAGTGCGGTGCGGTCGGTCTTGCCGTTCACCGTGCGCGGGAGTTCGGCCACCACGGCGAGCGAATCGATGATCATGTAGCTGGGCAGGCGTTCGGCGCAGTGGCGTTTCAGGCCGATGAGCCCTGGGCGTTTCTCGTTGCGTGGCACGACGACGGCGTGGAGTTTCGCCTCCAGGCCGCTGCCCGTGACGACGACGGCCACGGCGCCGACGTCGGGGTGGCTGGCGAGTGCGGTCTCGATCTCGCCGAGCTCCACGCGGTGGCCGCGGACCTTGACCATGGCGTCGCGCCGGCCCGCGTACTCGAGCACCCCGTTCGTTCGCTTGCCGAGGTCTCCTGTGCGGTACGGGCCCTGGTGCGGTGGTTGGCCCCAGTAGCCGAGCATCACGGTGGGGCCGTCGACCACGATCTCGCCGTCGACGAGGTCGATCGTGTTGCCACAGCTGGGAGTTCCGATCGGCAGCGGGCGGCTCGGATCGACGTCGTGCACCTCGTGCGACGTGCAGACGTTCGTCTCTGTCGGCCCGTACCAGTTGAACAGCCTGGTGTTCGGCCATGCCTTGCGCAGTTCGAGCACCTGGTCGGACGGAAACGGCTCGCCTGCGAAGACGCAGACCCGCAGGGCGTTGTTTCTAGTCAGAAGGCCGCCTTGCCGCATCATCAGCAGCAACGCGGACGGCACGGAGTACCAGACCGTGATGCCGCGCGTGACGAGGAACTCCGTGAGCTCCGCCGGGTTGTAGGCGGCGCCGCTCGGCACGAGGTCGACCGCGGCGCCCGCGTGGAAGGCGCCGTAGAGGTCGAACACGCTCAGGTCGAAGTTGAACGGGGCGTGGTTGCTGAGCCGATCTCTTTGGTGCAGACCGGTTTCCTCTGCTGCCCAGGTGACGAACGCCTCGGCGTTGCGATGGCTGATGCAGACGCCCTTCGGGTCGCCGGTCGAGCCAGAGGTGTAGAGGACGTAGGCCGGGTCGTCCGGCTCCGGCTCGTGGATTTCAGGTGCTGTGCCTGTCGGCAGCGTGCTCGGGTCGGTGACGACGAGTTTCGGGCGCGCGCTTTTGATGATCTTGTCGACGCGCGCTTTCGGGTTGGCCGGTGCGATCGGGACGTAGATCGCGCCGATCCGCAGTGCCGCCTGCATCAGCGCGATCGTGTCCGCGCTCTTCTCGGCGTGGATGACGATGCGGTCGCCTTTGCGGAAGTCTCGTTCTTGCAGTCCTGCGGCGAGGCGGTTCGCGCGGTCGTCGAGCTCTTCGTAGGTGATTGTCGTTGCGCCGTCGTGGACGGCCGGTGCTTGTGGCGTGCGTCTGGCGGCTTCGCTGACGAGTCGGTGCAGTGCGGTCACAGGCCCAGCTCCAGTGCCGCGAGCTGCCGCTGGATGTCCGACGTGCCCGAGAAGATCAGGCCTCCCACGGCGTCCCTGAGGTGCTCCTCGATGCCCTCGCCGGTCTGGTAACCGCGGCCGCCGAAGAGTTCGACGGCGTCCAGTGCGGTCTGCACGGCTGCCTGCGAGACGGCGAGCTTCGACAAGGCCGCGGGAAGCACGGCGTCGTCGTCCTGGTCGATGGCCCAGCACGCCTTGTAGAGCAGCAAACGGGCGCTTTCCAGCCGTAGCTGCATGTCGACGATCCGGTTGCTGACGGACTGGAAGGTGCTGAGCCGCCTGCCGAACTGCTTGCGCCGCTTGACGTGCGTGATGCAGCGCTCGATGAGCCGCTCCTGCACGCCGAGGTAGATCGCGAAGAGGCAGGCGCGTTCCCAGAGCATGCCGTGCTGGAACACGAGGCTGCCGTTGCCCAGCGCCGCGTCCTCCGCCACCGCGCAGTCGTGGAACTCGACGGTGCCCGCCGAGCAGCCGTTCAGGCCGAGCTTGCCGAACGGCTCGCTCCTGACCAGGCCGGGCGTGCCGGCGTCGACCACGAACCCGGTGGTGCCGAGATGTCCTGCCTTGGGGTCCGTGACGGCATAGGTGACGTAGACGTCCGCGATCGGACCGTTGCTGACGAAGCTCTTCACGCCGTTGAGCACGTATCCGTTGCCGCTGCGCACGGCGGTGGTCTTCAGCGCGCCGATGTCGGATCCGGCGTCGGGCTCGGTCATCGCGTTGGCGCCGATGAGGGTGCCATCGCACAGTCCGGGGAGCTTCTTCTTCTGCGCGTCGCTGCCGAACTCGGCGATCGGCAGCGCCACGGCGAAGAGGTGCGCGCCGGCCGCGAAGACCAGCCCGGTGTCGTGGCAGCCGTATCCCGCGGCCTCGAAGACCAGGGCCGTGTCGAGCGCGCCGAGCCCCCGTCCGCCGTGCTCGACGGACACGGCGGCGCCGAGCACGCCGAGTTCGCCGAGCCGTTGCCAGTCGTATTCTCCGGCGTCCCGAATTGTCCGGCACCGGTCTCTTTGCGCGGCCGTCCGGCCGAACTCCATTCCACTCACCCGCGCAATGCCGTGACGAGCCCGGCGATGCTTTCCAGATCTCGGAAGTTCTCGGTCGTGACTTGGGCCGGCGGCACGCGCACGCCGAATTGTGTGCGCACGTACGTCACCAGCCGGGTGGTTTCGATGGACTTGAGGATCCCCCACTCCATCAGCGGTGTCGTGGCCGTGAGCTCCTCGTCCTCCCCGTCGAGGAACTCGTCGCGCACCAGTTCGGTGAGCTTGGCCAGCACTTCGCGGTGGTACTCGTCGGACATGGTTCCCCTATTCCACGTCGGTTCGGTCCGGTTCCTTCTTTCTACTGCTGAACCGGATTGTTCGGGGACCACGCCTGGACTTGTACGACGAAGCCTGAACAAAATGGGGAGCGGGGGAGGTAACCGACCATGGCTCGCAAAGAACGCCCACTCGACGAAGGGGACAGCCCGCTACTCCGTTTCGCGGCCGACCTGCGCGCCCTGCGCCGCGCGGCGGGCATGCCGACGTACCGCCAGCTCGCGGCCTTGACGCACTACTCGGCCGCGACGCTGTCCGACGCCGCCGGCGGCCGCAAACTGCCCACACTCGACGTGACCCTGGCCTACGTCCGCGCGTGCGGCGGCGACGAACCGTCGTGGAAACACCGCTGGACCTCGCTGGCCGCGCAACCTCCGGAAGACCGGACGAACCGCGCGCCCCAGGTCCGCGCCTTCAACGCGGCCGCCACGATGCTCGCCACCGTGGCCGAAGCGGGCGTCGTCCTGTGGCACATCCCGGACCAACGCGTCGTGACCGTTCTGCCGCTGCTGGGACCACCGTTGCGCGCGTTGGTCTTCACGTCCGACGACACACACGTGATCGGAGTGCACACGGACGGTGTCGTGACGACTTGGGTGATCTAGTTGCCCTTTGGCATGGGGTGCGGTTGGTTGGTTTCGTGGCCGTACGAGTGGTGCTAGCCGACGACGAGGCCCTGCTGCGGCGGGGCCTGAAGGTCCTCCTGGAAGCCGACGGCCGGGTGGAGGTGGTCGGCGAGGCCGCCGACGGCGCCGAACTGGTCGAAGTGGTCCTCGCCTGCCTGCCGGACGTCGTCCTGGTCGACGTGCAGATGCCAGGCGTGGACGGCCTGGAAGCGGTGCGGAGGCTGCGCACGTGGGCCACCCCGCCCGCCATCGCCGTGCTGACCACGTTCGACCTCGACGACTACGTCGCCATGGCCCTCGACCTGGGCGCCCAGGGCTTCCTGCTGAAGGACGCCGAACCGGAAACCCTGGTCCGCGCCGTGGTCGACCTGGCCGCGGGCGGCGCCGTCCTCGACCCCCGCATCACGGCCCGCCTGCTACCCCGCCTGCGCGGCTTCCGCGCCAACCGCCACCTCGACTCCCTGTCGGCCCGCGAACGCCAGGTCCTGGAACTCCTCGCCGGCGGCCGTTCCAACCACTCGATCGCCGAGGAACTCTGCCTCTCCGAGGCCACGGTGAAGAGCTACGTCTCGACCGTGCTGACCAAGCTGGGCGTGGAGAACCGGGTGCAGGCGGCCCTCGTCGCGCACCAGGTCGGTGTGTGGTGAAGCCGATCTACAACGAGCTCCTCACCGTGGGCATCACCACGGGAGTGATCCTGCTGACCCAGGACCGCCCGTTCCCGTGGTCGCTGTGGACCGCGGTGGGAGCCTCCTTACTGCTGCCCGTACGCCTGCGCTGGCCGTGGCTAGCCTCGCTGCTGTGCGTCCCAGGCGTAGCCGGCGGCCTGGGCTGGGCCCCGGCCCTCGTTGCCCAATACCACCTGGGCCGCAAGGAAAAGTCCCTCCCGGTCCAACTCTTCTGGGTGGTCCTGCAAACCGTGGCCGCCATCGCCCCGGTACTCCTGACCGAAACCATCCCCCTGGGCTCCCTGCTACTCGCCACCGCCTTCGCGTTCGGCCTGGCAGGCGCACCCACCGCCCTCGGCGCCCTGGTCACCACCCGCAAGGACCTGACCCGATCCCTCTACGAAACCCGCCGAGCCCGAGCCGCCGAACTGGAAGCCCAGGAAACCTCGGCCCGAGCCGCCGAACGAGCCCGAATAGCCCGCGAAATCCACGACGCCGTAGGCCACCACGCCACCCTCATAGCCGTGGAATCCGCAGCCCTGGCCGCCACCGCGACAGACCCGGCCGTCCGCGAGACAGCACAGCGCTTACGGGCCCTGGCAAAGGAATCCCTGTCCGAAATGCGCGCCGCCCTGGGCCTGTTGCACTCCGACACGTCCTACCCGTCCCTCCAGGAACTGATCGACCGCGCCCGCGTGGCCGGCGTCTCCGTGACCCTGTCCGAAACAGGCGACGCCTCCCTCTCACCAGCCGTCTCCCGCGCCCTGTTCCGAGTGGTCCAAGAGGCCCTGACCAACGTGACGAAACACGCCCCCGGAGCCGCCGTCACGGTAACCGTGGACCGCTCATCACCCGTACGCGTCTCCGTAGTCAACGGCCCAGGCACCCTGCCCGCCCTGGGCGACGGCGGCGGCGCGGGCCTGCACGGCCTGTCCGAACGAGTCCGCCTGGCAGGCGGCACCCTCACCACCTCCTACCGAGCAGACGGCGGCTTCAGCGTCTCCGCCGTCCTACCACCCGGTAAGTCGAAGGTTGACGGACAAGACTCGACTTTCGGCGGTGGTGCCCGCTCCTCGGCCAACGCATAGTTCTCGGTGTCGGTCGAGGATCGGGGGATCGGTCGGACCGAGGGACGCGGGGACCCGTACGCCGGGTCCCCGCCGTATTTCCGCAGCTCTACCCCAGTGCGGGGCCCCGTTTTTGATCTCTGTTCCCGGTGTTGTAGGATTCTTCCTGCACGCCGGGGAACCGGGAGTGTGGCCGGGACGTGGCGCAGTTTGGTAGCGCACTTGACTGGGGGTCAAGGGGTCGCAGGTTCAAATCCTGTCGTCCCGACGGTCTGAATCAGCCCGCTGATTCTGGGTGAAAGCCCAGGTCATCGGGCTTTTTCGTGCGCTCGAAACGATCTTCACTTGATCACCTATTTCATGATCAACAGGCTGATGAAGGAGCGAAACTGGAGCCACTGGCTCCTTCATTTTGGCTGACGCCAAATGGGGTCGCCACGAACGGGTGAACTTGCTGAACGGCGCTGAACAACCGTCAATCTGCGCGAACCGACGTCGTCGACATCAAACCGGCCTGGTGGCGTGCCGCCAGGACAGGCACTGGCCGAGGGATGTCTCGAAGCTGCGGCTGGACCCGTGCTGCGTCGTGCTGACCTGAACTGCGGCGAAGATCCTGTAAGACGTCGCATCTGGAGGGTTGGCGTATCTGGCTAGTGCCCGTACTTCACCTATCTCTGCTGAACGAACCGGACTTCTCATGCCGGGCGGGCGGACTTGGTCAAGGCGAAGCGGGTTCAATGGGTTCGTCAGGGAGTGCCTCAAGACCGCTTAGGTGTGAACTATGGTCACAAGGCCGCGCTGACCTGCGGAAACATGACTTTTGCAGGTTGGCGCGGTTTCGTTCAGGCCCGTTGGAAACCGTTCAGGTATGTTCAGCGCGTTGTCCTGCTCCCTGTTTGCTCCCAGCGCGTGCTCCCAAGGCTGGCTGCGGGTCCTCAAAAGGAGAAGTTTTCCCAGTGGTTTCTTCGAGCGCGAGCTGCCAACGGGCTTTCGCCTCGGCCGCCCAGCCGGGCTCGATGTTTGTCGCGAATGCGAGCAGGCCGTCGACGTGATGGACGAACCCGTCGATTGAGCAGAACCTGCGGTTGGCGACGTGCTGGGCCAGGTCGAACCTCTCGACGCCGCGCACGTTCTCGGCGATCCGGCTCCGCGTGGCGCGATTGAGCCGTACGTGATCACGATCCACGAGCAGGCCCAGGACGATCTTGCGGCTTCCCGGCGGGACCACGTGGGGTCTCCTTCTTGTGCAATGAGAAACCTGCGTTACGGAGAGCCTTGTCGACGTCGCAGATCAGCTGAGTTGTTTGACGGAGGCCGAAGTCCTCGATCGATGAGAATGTGAGGTCGTCGGCATAGCGCGTGTAAACCATCCGCTTGCGTGAGGTTCGAGTTCTTGTGCAGCACGATGCGCGCGGGCTGGTGGCCGTGGGTTGCTGGTACTCGGCCAGCGCGTCCAGCAGGAGGCGGCGGCCGTCGGCTTGTTTCAGGTGGGGCTGGGGGTCGCTCTTGAGATCTGGGCCGTTCCGCTGCGGACGACGACTCCGTTGCCTCGTTCGTTGAACACCTGGGCGACTGTTCGGAGCTACCGGACCAGGTCGTGCGGTGACGATCGCTGTTATCTAATGAGGGCGGGTGCCTACTCCAGCTATTGTGCGCTGCGGCTGGAGGCGAGGCTACGGAGTTCTGACGGGTCGCCCTCGGAGATGAAGCGGTAGCTCTGGGGAGGTTGGAACTTGGCAGTTCCACGCAAGGCAGCGAGTGGCCACGGTTCTTCGAGACGAAGTGGTTCTCCAACGTGGACTGCAGTGGCGAGGTCGGCACCAGCGAAGTACTCGTCGAACTCGTGGCGGAGAAGCCCGAGGTGCTTGCGGTGACGTCGCCAGATCCTTGACGGAGTATCGGTCTCACGTCTGACGAGCACTGCGGTGCCGACGACAGCCATCACCGGTGAGCTGGCGTAGAGGATCAGGTGCGTCCCGTCTGGAGCCGACAACCTGGTGCGTCGCAACTCGATGGTCTTGGTGCCGTCGAGAATGGCTTCGGCAAACCGAGGGCGAAGCGACAGCAGGAGTGGACGCAGATGGGGAGCCCACGTGCTGGCTTCGGCTGCTATCACTGTCACGGGTGTGACCTTAGCGGTACGTGACGGTGGATCGAGCGAACGGCGTCGCTATTTGTGGATCAGGTCATCGTGTCGTTGAGCTTCCAGCTGCGTAGATCGCGGAGAAGGTCGAGGCGGGGACGCGGACGGGGCCCTGAATCCTCTTGGGGCCGTCCAGGGACCTGAGGATCTCGAGGTATTCGGACCACAACACCGGGCGGCGGAACAGCTCGGTATAGGACACCCGCAAGCCTTGGACACTGCCCCGTTCGCCCGCCGCGCCCCGTACATCAGCAAGGCTGAACACGCCGTAGTGGGCGAACTGTGCATGAAGTTCTTCGGGAGGGCCGAACTCGATGGCGTCGAGGAGCGAGGTACCGATGAATCTAGCGGGACCGGTGGTCGGGTCCTGGGTGAGGTACCAGAGGATGCGGCCGGGGGCTTTCAGCACGCTCGGATGATTGCCGCGGTAGTAGACGTGTTCGCGCCCCAAGGCGAGTCTCGTCGAACGTTCGGTGAGTATCTGTGGTTCGCCGAGCAGCTCGGCGCTCCATCGCGGCTGGATGGCCACCGCGAAATGCGGCAAGCTGCTATCGGTGATCTTGGCGGGCCACCACGTTCTTTCGTACTGAGCTGCGGACTCGGGAGCGAGGTGTGGCGGAAGCAGCGCCACGGGATCAAGTCCGACGAGCGCGTGTCCTGCAGAGACGGCGGCGCTGATCTGCGCTCCCGTTCCTGCGGCCTGGATCACCCAGGAGTGCCACGCTCCTTCGATGCGCTGGTACCCCTCGTGGCTTACCGCGCGTTCGATCGCTGGTGAAAGATAAGGATCTTCGATGCGCACGACGTTGGCGTTCTCGTCGCGTGCGGTAACGCGAAGCATCCAGAGCAGGTATCGCGCCATGGTGTCGGCGTCGGCGTGGTCCTGGACCCTGAGCAGGGGTGCTTTCAGCACGTTGCCATCGAGCACCGAGGCGTAGCAGCCGATCGGGGTGTCGTCGCGACTGCGGACGATTGAGTGCGAGCGAGGGGAGCGCGCAAGCGCCTGCAAGCGGGCTTTGAGTTCCTGTCGTGTCTCGCCGGCGGCCTTGTCGAGAAAGGCCATGAGCACGGCCTCGGACTGAGCATTCGCAAGTTCGGTGCTGAAAGAGCTTCCCGCGATCACCTGCGGGCGGTAGGCGACTGAGTGTGCAAGTTCGTCGAGCTGGATCACGAGGTGATCAGGATCGATCACTCGAAGCCCCGTCAGCTCCGGAACGTGGTTGAGCCGAGCCAACACGGGCGCGACCCTGGTCCGCAGGCGCTCATCCCAGGTCAGGAAGACTCGTACTCGCGCTGCAGCGGTCTCGGCGAGCTGCCAGAGGTCCCCGACGTCCTGTGGGGTCAGGCTCTTGGCAGGGTCAGCTGAGTGCACTGCGACGTTGAGGAGTTCGAAGAGTTCTTCCGCGCGCTTCGGTGACCCTTGTGGGCGACGGTACCGAGCTGCTGCGTCGACCAGCCGCCCCCGAAGTTCAGCCGGGTGCCGGTCGAGATCGCGTTCAAGCCCGTGGGGAACGACAATCTCGATGCGGCCCAACACGTCTGGGGCAAGAAGTGCCTGCGAGCGATCCGCTTGTGGATGATCCTTTCGAGTACGCAAGTCCATGAGGATGTTGACGTCGATAGCAACTGCCAGCTCCGTCGGTTCTTCCAGGGGAGTGAACAGGTTGGCGTGGCCATGGTCGAGCCACCAGACGGTCATGGCAGCTTGATCTTCACCGCGGCCACGTGCGCGGCCGAGGTGCTCGAATCCAAGGCCGCGCCACACGCGCTGGATGTCGACGTAGTCGTCCCTGCATTTCGCGCGAATCCCCAAACGTGCCTGATGACGCCGGCCCACCTCGGCGACAAGGCGCTGAGCAACCCCGCTCCGGCGAAACTCCTTCGCGACACACAGGTGAACCAGCGTGACCTCATTGCGAGGAAGGCGGTAGACCGTGTAGCCGATCATCTCCCCGTCGCTCATCGCGGCGAGAAGCCAGCCGCGTTGCGCTGCATCGAAGTACGCGGCCCGCGGCAGCAACCCGAGAGTCTTGCGCGCCGTGTTGCCGAGTTCGACCGCGTGCTCGATGGTCTCGGTGTCCGAACCGGGCACGACCTCAATGACCACGTGTGCGGATGTCGATGACGGCATCGTTGCAGTTTGACTCAGGAACGCTGGTTCGTGACGCGCCGTGGTGTTCTCTCACCTGACAGGCCTACCTGCAGACGCACATATGTTCAGGTTGGTTGGCCTTGGGCTAGTGGGTCTCCCCCGCGGATGCAAACAGCTCCGGACCGAAGCCGACCGCATGATCAGCAAGACGTGGTTCCCGTCAGGACAGAACTGAAGTGGCTACTCCTGATCAACTCCATTTGGCTCGAGAAGGCATCCGATCACCCATCTAGCGAGAGGCAACGCGCCTACATCGAGGTGATCGCCCGCGTAGGTCACGAGTTGGATGGCTTCCGGATCGGGCGAATGGGTCTGCTGCACGAGTAGGTGACAGTTGTAGTCACGCAGCCTGACTGGCTGGCGTGGTCATGATTGCTTCGTATTCGATGGGGGTCAACCGGCC
>NZ_JAFBCX010000016.1 GCF_016907955.1 Lentzea nigeriaca
GCTGACTGGTACTAATAGGCCGAGGACTTGTTACGAAGACGCTACGCATCCACTGTGCGGTTCTGGAAGAACAACCAGAACCGATGGTCGACGAGGGTCGGCTGGTTGTAATTTCATAGTGTTTCGGTGGTTATAGCGTTGGGGAAACACCCGGTCCCATTCCGAACCCGGTAGTTAAGTCCTTCTGCGCCGATGGTACTGCACTGGTTACGGTGTGGGAGAGTAGGTCGCCGCCGAACTTACGTACAGCAGCCCCCGAGGGTTGAGCGCCACAAGCGCTCCCCTCGGGGGCTGCTGTTTTCTGGCATAAAGGGTATGTGACCAATTCGCATGCCCCGGTGCTCGAGATGTTGTGGGAACCGCACGACCCCCTGGGCGCACTGGGCGGAAGATTCGGCTTCAGCGACGAGAGGTCGGCCGCGGACTGGGTCGCTACCACCCTGCACGAGCATTGGGGTGTGCGGGTCCGTGCCTGCGAGCGCATCGTGATCAGCGACCACAACGCACTGGCCTGGGTCGACACATCGTCGGGCCGGCTGCTCGCGAAGTGGTCGGTCGTGCCGTGGCTCTTCAGGCGCTTGGCGGAGATCGCCCGGCTCACGCAGTGGCTGGACGACCAGGGCCTGCCCGTCTCGGTGCCTCTTCCAGCTCTGGACGGTCGTCTTCAGGTCGAGGTCGACAACGCCTCGATGTCCCTGCAGCGGGAGATCGAGGGCGAACTGCTCGACACCGATGATCCGGTTCAGGTCCGTGCGGCCGGTGCGGTTCTCGCCCGGTTGCAGGAGGCGCTGGCGGTGTATTCCGACGCCGATCAGGTCGCTGCGTCTACGGGTCCGTTGACGCCGTTGCGGGCTCGGATCACCGGTTGGCTCGACTCCGATGCCGCATCACACGTACCGGTGGAGGCCAGCGCGGCTCTCCGCCGGTTGCTCACCGACGTGCCTTCCGGCGAACTGCCGATCGAACTCGGTCACCACGACTACCGCTCCGCCAACGTCCTGTGCGCCGGCACCGAGGTCGCCGCGGTCATCGACTTCGAGGAGGCCAGGTTCGACCACCGGGTCGTCGAGCTCGCGCGGTCCGCAGTCCTGCTCGGCACCCGCTTCCACGACTGGGGGCCGGTGTCGCGCGAGGTCCACGCGGAGTTCCTCGCCGGCTACCAATCCGTACGCCGGCTGACCCCGGTCGAAGCCGACTGGTGGGACGTCCTCGTGCGCTGGCAAACCCTGGCGTCATTCGATCGGGTGAACGATGCCCTGATTTAGGTCCTGCTCCCTCTAGTAGACCGTCGCCTCTAACCTTTGGTATGGGCCGGTCGTCCGCGTGTCGCGCGGCGTGTCGGCGATGTGATCGTGAGTTGGCGGTAGGTGGCGTGATCAGCAAACGTTTGCCTCGGCTCGCAACTACAACCAACTCAAGATCGCGGACCACACAACTAAGCCGCGACGGCCTACTAGTAATCATGTTCACCCCCCGGGAGGTGTCCCAAAACCATGGTCATCTTCGCCGCGCAATGAGGAAGACGCGTGGGGCGCCGGAGGCTCGCCGTTGCCCCGGTACCTTCTGCACCATGCACAACGAGCACCGCACCGCCCGTCGGTCAGCCGGCGTGGGCAGGACCGCCGACCTGGCCACGAACCCGTTCCGGGTCGACCGGGACCGAGTGGCGAGCTCCCCGTTCTTCGCACGGCTCGGCGGAGTGACGCAGGTGGTCAGTTCCACCGGGTCCGGTCTGCTCGTGCACAACCGGCTCACCCACAGCCTCAAGGTCGCCCAGGCCGCGCGGGCCATCGCGGAGCGGCTGATCGGCCGGCCAGAGTTGACCGCGGTGCTGGAGAAGCTCGGCGGCTGTGACCCCGATGTGGTGGAGGCGGCGGCGCTCGCGCACGATCTGGGGCATCCGCCGTTCGGGCATCTTGGCGAACAGGTGCTGGACCGGTTGGCGCGGCACCGGTTCGGGCTGCCGGACGGGTTCGAGGGGAACGCGCAGTCGTTCCGGATCGTGACGACCACGGATGTGCGGGGGCCCAAGGCGCTCGGGCTGGATCTGACGGTGGCGGTGCGGGCGGCGATGCTGAAGTACCCGTGGACGCGGCACCAGCCCCTCGACCTTCCGGTGGCGCCGCGTGGTGCGGCGGAGCCGGAGGACATGCCCGGCACCGGTAGTTCGAAGTTCTCGGCGTACGTCACGGAGATCAACGACCTCAAGCAGTCCAGGGAGCCGTTCGAGGGTCGGATCGAGGCGTGGCAGCAGACCGTCGAGGCGAGTGTCATGGACACCGCGGACGACATCGCCTACGCCATCCACGATCTGGAGGACTTCCACCGGGTCGGGGTGTTGCAGCACGCGACGGTGGCGGCGGAGCTCGGCACGTGGCAGACGCAGGCGCTCGACCTCGCCGGGTTGAGCGACGCGGAGCTCAGCGCGGAGATCCGGATGCCGGGGCGGTCGTTGGAGACGCTGCGGAGGCGCATGCACCTCAAGGACTCCTGGGTGATGAACGACGAGGCGTTCGCCCTGGCGGTGCGGAAGGTCAGCAAGGAACTGGTCGACGGGTTGCTGTCGGTGCCGTTCGACGGGTCGGTGGAGGCGGAGCAGGCGGTCGCCGGGTTCAGCGCGCGGTGGACACGACGGCTGGTGGACGCGGTCGGGGTGATCGAGGAGCCGACGCCGCGCTCCGGTCACGTGGTGCTGGCCGTCCAGCAGTGGCACGAGGTGCAGGTGCTGAAGTTCGTGCACCGCAGGTTCGTCTTGCTGCGGCCGGATCTGGCTCTGCACCAACGGGGACAGGCGCGGCTTCTCACGAGCCTCGTGGACGCGCTCGAGCAGTGGGTGACGGACCGGACCGAGTCGGATCGGTTGCCGCGCAGGTTGCACGACCTCGTCGAGCTGGCCGAAACGGAGTACGCGGCGCTCGCCCGGACGGAGCCGTCCACATTGGTCGGTCCCACCGGCGAACTGCCGATCGGACCGGACGTTGTTCGTGGTCTCGCAAGGGGTCGCGCCGTCGTGGACTTCGTCGCCTCGCTCACCGACAACCAGGCCGCGGCACTGCTGGAAGCCCTTTCCGGACGGACCGGTCAGTTGTGGACTGACGCGTTTGTTCTGTGAACTGTGATTGTGTCTGCCAAGTGGGAACTACCCCGATCGGATGCTGACTGTGATCAGTCGTGCGCCATACGTTGACGCCTCGGCCGGGATCATCCGGCCGCAGGCAGCGTGCTCGGGGGCACGCACAACGTTCGGGGGAGAAGCCCTGTGCGCCGATCTCGAAGAGGCACGACCCTGGTCACCGCAGGCACGGCAGTCCTTCTGGCAGCGCTCACCGCGGTGACGCCGGCGTCGGCAGATCCGATCAAGGCGTCCAAGTCCATCACCGACCGCACCGCGGCGCAGATCGCCGCGTTGCAGAGCATCAAGAAGTCGCTCACCCCTGCTGAATCCAAAGTGGACAGCACGCTCGTCGTGGAGGCGCGCAAGCGCACCCAGATGGGGACGATGAGCGCACTTCCGCAGGTGCAGACCGGTGTCGCCGTGACGCCACAGTCCACCACCCTCGTGGACATCCGTGCCAAGCAGTACTCCGTGGACCTGGTGAATGCTGTCCGTGCGGCGGGCGGACAGATCCGGGCAGTGTCCGAAGAGCACCGCACCGTGCGCGCCGAGGTTCCCGTCGCGAAGATCGCGGACATCGCCGCTCGCTCCGACGTCGCCCGCGTCGAGCCGGGCAGCGACGCGATGACGCAGGACGTGAAGAACAAGCGGGACAACAAGAGTCGCAAGCAGGCGCCGTCCAAAGAGGACAAGGCGAAGGAGATCGAGCGGCGGCTCGCGGAGAAGCAGCTGTCCGTGCAGGCCGCCAAGGTCAGCGAGAGCGACAAGGCGCACGCCGCCGAGGCGGCGCGCGGGTCGTTCCACGTGACCGGTGTCGGCGTGAAGCTCTGCGCCTTGTCGGACGGCATCAGCTCCGTCGCCGTGTCGCAGGCTGCGGGCGAGCTGCCGGCCGTCGACGTGCTGCCGGGCCAGGAGGGTTCCGGCGACGAGGGCACGGCGATGCTCGAGATCCTGCACGACCTCGCGCCCAACGCCGAACTCGGCTTCGCCACGGCGTTCAACGGTGACGCGAGCTTCGCGGACAACATCAAGAAGCTGCGCTTCCAGCTCGGCTGCGACGTCATCGTCGACGACGTGATCTACTTCAACGAGTCGCCGTTCCAGGACGGCATCATCGCGCGTGCCGTGGACGCGGTCGCCGCGGACGGCGCGTTGTTCTTCTCCAGTGCCGGCAACCAGGGCAACGTCGCCGACGGCACGTCCGGCCACTACGAGGGCCAGTTCGTGGACTCGGGTGTGGGTGTCGGCAAGTTCGCCGGTTCCGCGCACGACTTCGACCCGAACCCGAACGCCAAGCAGCTGTTCAACCCGCTGTCGAACTACTCGGGCGACACCCCGGTGACGCTGCACTGGGCCGACCCGCTCGGCCAGTCGGTCAACGACTACGACCTCTACCTGGTCAACGCCCAAGGCAACGTTGTCACCTTCAGCCAGAACAACCAGGACGGCGCACAGGACCCGTTCGAGCGCATCAACACACCCACGAGCTCGACGGGCACGCGTCTCGCGGTCGTGAAGTTCCGCGGTGAGGACAAATACTTCTCGCTGTCGCTGTTCGGCGGCCGGTTCGCCGACTCCAGCGACGGTCTCAAGAAGTTCGTCACGCCCGGCATGACCGTCGGCCACTCGGCGGCCAGGGGCGCGATCTCGGTCGCGGCGGCTCCTGCGGCAGCGGCGCTGCCGTTCGACCTGCACCCCGGCGACCCGGCCAACCCGAAGGGCCCGTTCCCGGACGCGTTCACCAGCACGCAGAAGCCGGAGCGCTTCACCTCCGACGGCCCGCGCAAGCTGTTCTTCGCGCCCGACGGCTCACCGCTGGCCGAGACCCGGCAGAAGCCGGACATCACCGCGGCCGACGGCGTGACCACGTCGGTGTCCGGCTTCGCGCCGTTCTACGGCACGTCGGCCTCGGCTCCGAACGCCGCGGCGATCGCGGGCCTGATCCTGTCCGGCAACCCGACGCTCAAGCCCGCCGAGGTCAAGGAAGCCCTTGTCACCACGGCGATCGACATCGTCGAGCCCGGTGTGGACAACCGCACCGGCGCGGGCATCGTCATGGCGGACAAGGCTTTGGCGTACACGGGTGCGTCGCCGCAGGCCCTGGCCCGCGCGCAGAAGCCGACGATCGTCAACGACGCCGACGGCAGCCAGTACCTCAAGCCGGGCACCACGGCCACGGTGACGGTGCCGGTGGCGAACGGCGGAGATGGTTCCGCCGCTTCGACTTCCGTCGTGCTGTCGACCCCGACCGCCGGTGTGACCATCGCGCCGCGGTCGAAGTACTACGGCAACATCGACGTCGGCCAGACGGTCTCCAACACCTTCAAGGTGACGGTGCCGGCGTCGGCCGCGCTCGGGTCGGCGGTCAAGCTCGACGCTCGGGTGACCTACGCGGGTTCGACGTCGCCGACGACGGCGTCGTACACCTACCGCGTCGGCGAGCCGTCGCGTGAGTTCAAGACGTTCGCGTACACCGGTGCGCCGGTGGCCATTCCGGACAACGACCAGACCGGCGTGTCGATCTCGCTGCCCGTGACGGGTGTCGGCGGCGCGTCGAACCTGAAGTTCTCGGTGGACGGGGCCACGTGCTCGGCGACGGAAGGCTCCACGACGGTGGGCATCGACCACACCTTCGTCGGTGACCTGGTGGGCACGCTCACCTCGCCGTCCGGCAAGTCCGTGACGCTGTTCTCGCGTTCCGGCGGTACCGGCAACAACATCTGCCAGGCCGTGTTCGACGACTCGGCGACGAAGTCGTTCGCGTCGGCGGTGGCAGGGGACGCGCCGTTCACCGGCTCGTGGAAGCCCGCGACCGGCACGCTGTCGTCGTTGCTGGCGGACCCCGCGGACGGCACGTGGACGTTCAAGGTCGCTGACGTCGTGGGCTCGGACAAGGGTTCCATCCGGTCCGTGACGCTGCACGTCGCCGGCTGGGTGTGATTCGCTGACGGTCTCGTCGGACAGGCCCTGGCACTTTGTGTGCTGGGGCCTGTTCGTTTGTGGTGGTCCCGTTGGCGCGGTCTCGGCTTCGCCTGCTGCCGTCCCAGACGCGTGAGGGGCGCTTCCCGGCTTGGGAAGCGCCCCTCACGCGTTCTGAAGAACTTCTAGCGGTTCGGCCACTCCCAGCGGATGCCGAACACACCGGGCCCGAACCCGAGTGCCACGGCGTGCACGCCGCCACTCGAGTCCAGGGTCAGGTTCCGCCGCCGCGACGGGGTTTCGTCGCCGGCGGGCACGCTGTACTGCTGAACGCGCGACGGGAGGTTCGTCTCGTCGAAGCGGACCTCGATCACGTACTCCCGCACCGGAAGCCGGAACTTGCGCGCGAACGTGTTGTTGCCCTTGGGGGCGTGGCCCTCCGGGAACACCAGCTGGTATTCCATGATGAGGGTCTCGCCGCGGGTCAGCGGACGGTCGAACATCATCTCGGCGACCATGATGTTGGCCTCGTGGTCGCGTGCGATCCGGCCCAGGTGGCAGTTGCGCACGTTCACGATCTCGGGGAGCACATCCGACTCCTCGGTCTCGAACACGAGCGCCCAGCGGTCGGGGCCGTCCTGCTCCGCGCGGAGGATCTGCCGCACCCACACGGATTTCTGCCCGCCGTCGGCAGAGATCTCGATGCGGTCGTGCTGGCTGATCCGACCGAGCTTCAGGTCGGAGGACGTGTCGACCTTCGAGAGCAGGTTCGCCACCCGCTCGCGACGCGCCCAGAGGGCGTCGATCGGCATCATCGTCGTCGGGCGGCAGCGGCGGCCTCGCGGACGAGGAGGGCCGAGCAGCGCCGACAGACCCGACTGAGGCACGCCCAGGACCGACTCGAGGTGCCGCAGCGCCTCCAGCGATTCAGGGCGTTCAGGCCTTCGCCGTCCTGACTGCCAGTAGCTGAGCGTCGCGACGCTGATGGTCACGCCGCGCAGTGCCAACCGGTGCTGGATGCGGTCGAGGCTGAGACGGCTCGCCTTGATCGCAGCCCTCAACGCCTCCGGGAACGGTCCCGTGGTCAAAAGCTGCGTAAGGCTGCCGTGGCCCGTTGAGTCAGTGTCGTCAACGGTCAGTGTTGGTCGACCGGCAGCAGTGGTCATGGTGACTCCCCGCTGTCATAAGATCACGCCCCAGTGACCCTACCCGTCCGTGAACACCGCTGGTCGAGACCGGATGGAGTCAATGGTTAATCCATACGGTTGACGAGTTCACGCTTTCGAGACTCATCTGTCAAGCGTTCCGAACCGATCAGTAACTTCCGTGTGCAGTTCACGCCTCGTATCGAGATGGCTCTAGTGTGTGCACGGTGAACGACCTCGACGTGCTGACCTCGGTGGCCGGCGCGGTGCTCGGGCCCGGTCCGCACGCGGTCGTCGACCTGCTCGACGTGGTGCCCGGCGTCCAGGTGGACGCGGTGCGGGCCACGGACGACCTGCTGCCCAGGCTCGCCCACGAGGAGTCCCTGGCGAACATCCTCACGCTCGCGCACGCCTCGCTGCGGCCGGGCGGTGTGCTGGTGGCGGCGGTCCCCGAGCTCGACAGGCTCGGCGCGCTCCGTCCGACGGCCCCTCCGCCCAAGGTGAACGGCGACAGGGTCACGGTGCAGCTCTGGGACTGGGCTCCCGACGGCCTGTCGTACGGCCTGGAGGTCGTAACGCTTCTCCGGGGTGTGACGGGGTGGGAGATCTCCGGAACGGTCTCCACGCGCCACAGGGTCCTCTCCGCGGCCGAGATGGAGGAGGCGCTCGGCGCTGCCGGGTTCCTGAGCGTGCAGAGGCTCTCGCCGCACGAGAGCGGCCACCGCGTCCCCGTGTGGGTGGCTGTCGCGTGAGCCGGGTGCGGCCGGTTCCGGGTGGACGGGCCGTCGAGGTCGAGCCGGAACGCGTCGAGGGGTGGATCCGCAGATTCGCCGATCGCCACGGCGCGATCGAGACTCGAATCGACGACACCGTGGTCGGCATCACCGCGGCAGACGGTGCCACGGCCACGTTCCGGACGCGCGGCGGTACTTCCATAGAAGAGGTGATTGAAGCTCTGATCACACCGCGCCGGATCGGCCTGATCCTCGTGCGGCTCGGCGGCCACAGCGTCGGTGTGGCTTTCGGCGGCAAGGTCGAGGTGTCCGCGACCGACCGCAAGCAGGTGCACGGGCGCATCAGGGCCGGCGGCTGGTCGCAGCAGCGGTTCGCCCGGCGCCGTGAGGGACAGGCCCGTGCCGCGCTGCAGGCCGCCGCGGACGACGTGTTCCGCGTTCTGGTGCCGAGGCTCGCCCAGCTGGACGGCGTCGTGCTCGGCGGCGACTGGCAGGCGTTGGAGGTGCTGCGCAACGACCGCAGGCTCACGGACGTCTTCCGCAAGGCCGAGGACCGCGTCCTGGACGTCCCGGAACCCCGGCGCGCGGTGCTCGACGAGGCCGCTGAACGGGCCCGCTGCGTCGAGATCGTGATCCAGGACACACGGGCAACCGGAGCGGACGCCGACCGCATGGATACGGGTGAGGGTGCCTGACCGAGGCACCACCGAACACCCGCTGGAGTCGAAAGTGCGCAAACGAATGGCGATCGTGGCTGGAGCCGTGGCGCTGGGTGCCGTCGGCATCGCGGTGCCCGCGCTGGCGCTGAGCGGTGGCGGTACGTCCGACCACGCGCCGACGACCTCGGCGCCCGCGACGACGCCGCCGGTGTCCTCGACGGTGACCCACCCGGCGACCACGCCTCCGGTGTCCTACCCGCCGAGCTCGACCGTGACGACATCGCCGGCGCACGAGCCGACGTCCTCGCGGCCGGAGTACCCGCCGACCACGGTGCTGCCGCCGTCGCCGACGTCGATCGAGACCTCGCCGAGGCCGACGACGAGGCCGTATCCGCCGTCGGTCACGACGTCCCCGATCGCGACGACGCCGCCGGTGTCGTCGGCCCCTGCCCGGTAGGGAGTCACCCCTGAACTGGGAGGCCGAGTTCACCGACTGCTTCGACCGGTGCGCCGACTCGATGCGCTTCACCGCGTTCTTGTTGTGCGGCAACTGGCATGAAGCGGAAGACGTGATGCAGTCGGCGTTCTTGAAGCTCTACCTGGCCGGACCCAAGATGCGGGACCGGTCGGGGCTCGAACCGTACCTGCGTCAGATCATCGTGCGAACGTTCCTCGCCGAACGCCGCAAGGTGCGCTGGCGCAGGGAGAAGCTGACTGACGCACCTCCCGAGGGCCTGTCCTCCGTCGCAGGGGCGGAGGACAGGCTCGTGGTGTGGCAGGCGCTCACCGCCGTGCCCGCACGGCAACGGGCTGTCCTCGTGCTGCGCTACTGGCACGATCTGAGCGTCGAGGAGACGGCGGCCGCGCTGCACTGTTCGACCGGAACGGTGAAGTCGCAGAGCAGCAAGGGGCTGGAGACCCTGCGCCGCAAGCTGGGACCCGAGTTCGACCACCTGAGGCTGGAGGTGTGATGGTTCGCGAAGACGACCTGCGGGCGACTTTCTCCGCTCTGCACGCGGAAGGGACGCCGCCGCGTGCCGTCACGGCCGCCGACCTGATCCAGCGCGGCCAGTCCGTGCGGAGCCGCCGCCGCGCCATCGCCGTGGTGAGCACCGGCCTTGCGACCGTGGGGGTCGTGGCCGTGGCGCTGGCCGTGCTGCCCGCCGCGACGCCTCCGGAACCGGCGGTGCCCGGCCCGTCCACGACCACCTCGGTGCCCGAGCCGTCGTCGTCCGTGCCTTCGCCCAGCTCGATCGAGTCGACGCCGGGCTCCGTGCCGCCCAGGACGACCCCGCCGCAGGATCCGCCACCGGTCCAGACGTCGACCTCGCCCCGGTCGACGTCGACACAGGTCTCGGCGCCGGCGACCAAGCCCGAGACGACGGTCAGCCCGACGTCCTCGATCATGACCACTAATTCGATGCCGCCGACATCGCGTTGAGCGGCACAATCCGGGCATGGCTCCTCGGATCCAGCTCGTCGAAGTGACCGACGCGAACCGCGACGCGGTGGTCGCGGTGCGCGTGCGTCCCGACCAGGAACAGTTCGTCGCGTCCGTGGAGAGGTCGTTCCAGCACGCCGAGCGGTACCCCGATGCGAAGCCCTGGTACCGCGCGGTCTACGCGGGCGACGAACCGGTCGGCTTCGTGATGCTCAGCTGGAACCTGGTCCCCAAGCCCGGGTTCCGCGGGCCGTACTTCCTGTGGCGGCTGCTCGTCGGCGCCGAGCACCAGGGCCGCGGCTACGGCACCGCGATCCTCGACGAGATCGTGACGCTGCTCCGCGCGGACGGTGCCGAGGAGCTGCTCACCAGCTACGTGCCGAAGGACGGCTCACCCGAGCCGTTCTACCGCGGCTACGGGTTCGTGCCGACCGGCGAGGTCGACGAGGAAGGCGAGATCATCCTCAGCCTGGATCTCAGCTCGCGACCGTGAAGTGCCGGTCGTCGCGCGGTTCCTCGAGCTCGTCGAGCACCGCCACGGCCAGGTCTTCCGCCGAGATCTCCGACGCGCCGGCGAGCAGCTCGTCCGTGCCGCGGCGGTAGGTGCCGGTGCGCTCACCGGGTTCGAGCAGCGCGGGCGGGCTGAGGTAGACCCAGTCCGCCGCGTGCTCGCGGCACACCTCCAGCTGGCGCACGCTCGCCTCGGCGATGGGCCGGATGTGCGGTGGGACGTAACGGTTGTCGTCGAGGACCAGGCCGCCGCCCGGTGTGCGCAGCGCCGCGGCGCCGCCCACCACGAGGATTCGCTTCCTGGCGGCGAGTGCCGCGTCCAGCAACGCTTTCGTCGTCGGGCCGACCGTGGACTCCTCGCCGGGGCGTGGCCGGGTGGCGGCGACGACAGCGTCCACTCCGGACAGAGCATCGGTCAGTGACGCGGTGCCGCGGAACACCGGTGTGACGTCGTGACCGCGTCCGGTCGCCTCGGCCACCACGCGCGACCCGACCATTCCGGCGGCGCCGACGACCGCGATCTTCACTGGAGAACTCCTTTGGCGAGAACGGGCGCGGGTCGCTGGGCGGCGACGATCGCGGCGAGAGCGAGAGCGAAACCGGTGAGCTGCACGGGATCCAGGGTCTGGCCGAGCACGACGACACCGAGCACCGCGGCGACCATCGGCGAGAGCAGTCCGAGCATCGAGACGGACGTGACCGGCAGCGTGGTGATCGCGCGGAACCACAGCACGTAGGCGAGCAGACCGCCGACACCGCCGAGCCACAGGTAGCCGATCAGCGCCGGGACACCGATCGCGGGCGGCGCGCCTTCGAACAGAAACGTCACCGGCACCAGGAACAGGCCACCCGCCGTCAGCTGCCAGCCCGCGAACGCCGTCGGGCTCGCGTCGGCAGGCCTGCCCCACTTCTTCGTCAGCGTCACTCCGAGGGCCATCGTCGCCGCGCCGCCCAGCCCGGCCAGCACGCCGATCACGTCGAACCCGGCCGCCGGCCCCAGCACCACCAGACCGACGCCGATCATGCCGACCACGCCCCACGCGAACCGCCACGCCGACGGGCTCTCCTTCAGCACGCCCACCGCCAGCAACGCGACCACGAGCGGTTGTGCGGCGCCGAGCACGGCCGCGACGCCACCCGGCAGGCGTTCGGCCGCGATGAACAGGAACGGGAAGAACAGGCCGATGTTGAGCACACCGAGCGTGGCGGCCCTGGCCCACCACGAACCGCGCGGCAGCGTCCTGGTGATCGCCAGCGCGACCAGGCCGGCGGGCAGCGAGCGGAGCAGACCGGCGAACAGCGGGTGTCCCGCGGGCAGCAGCTCCGTCGTGACCACATAGGTCGAGCCCCAGACCATCGGCGCGAACGCCGCCAGGGCGGTGCGGAAGAGGTCGTTGTTTTTCACGTACCTCAGTCTTGGGCCACGCGATCAATGAGTCCAACACATGCTTTTCATCTGATCCATCGTGATTCAAGATAGATTGATGGAGCTCCAGCAGATGCGGTACGTGATCGCCGTCGCCGAGACCGGCAGCTTCACCAAGGCGGCCCGGCGTTGCCTCGTCGTGCAGTCCGCTCTCAGCCACCAGGTCGCGCGCCTCGAACGGGAGCTCGGTGCCCGGCTGTTCGACCGCACCAGCCGCAGCGTCCGGCTGACGCCGGCCGGAGCGGTGTTCCTGCCGTCGGCCAGGCAGTGCCTCGACTTCGCCGAGCGGGCGGCGGCCGAGGTCGCGGCGGCGGTGGGGGAGGTGCGCGGACGGGTGGTCGTCGGGGTGATCCCCACGGTTGCCGCGGTGGATCTGCCCGCCGCGCTGAAGGTGTTCCGGGAGCGGTACCCGCAGGTGCGGGTGGCGCTGCGGATGTCACCGAGTCACGAGCTCGTCGAGCAGGTCCGGCAGGGAGCGGTGGATCTGGCGTTCCTCGGCCTGCCTCCGGGCACGCGACCGGAGGGTGTGCGCGGGCGCGAGCTGGCGCGCGACGAACACGTTGCCGTGGTGGCGCCGTCGCATCCTCTGGCCGGACGCGCTGAAACGGATCTGGCGACGCTCGCGGACGAGCTGTTCGTCGACTTCCCCGCGGGGTCGCCGGGGCGCATGCAGTCGGATCAGGCGTTCAGCGCGGCGGGGCTGGACCGCGAGGTGGCGTTCGAGGTGACGACCGCCGAGCTGATGGCGGGGCTCATCTCGGAAGGCCTCGGCGTTGCCGTGCTGCCGTCGCGGTACACGCCGCGGTTGAGCGGAGTCGTGACGCTGCCGGTCGTCGGTGGGCCGTCACGGGTGGAGCACCTGGTGTGGAGCGCGGCCGGGCTGACCCCGGCCGCGGCCGCGTTCCTCGACGTGCTGGGCGTTTCCGCCGATTAGCCCGCGGTTCCGGTCGCCAGCAGACCGCCGTCGACACGCACCGTCTCGCCCGTGATCCACGAAGCGGCGTCGGAGCACAGGAACGCCACGAGAGAGGCGACGTCTTCCGGCGTGCCGTAACGCTTCATCGGGTATGCCTGGACGCCTTCCTCCTCACGGCCGGACCACAACGCCTCCGCGAACTTCGTCTTCACCACGCCGGGCGCGACGGCGTTCACGCGCACCTTCGGCCCCAGCTGCCACGCCAGCTCCTCGGTGAGACGGATCAACGCCGCCTTGGACGCCCCGTACGCGGCGATCACGCCCGTGGACCGGATGCCGCCGATCGACGCGATGTTCACGACCGCGCCGCCGTGCTCGCTCATCCACGCCCTCCACGCGAGCTGCGTGAAGCCGAGTGCCGCCACGACGTTCACGTCGAAGATCTTCCGCACCGCGTTGAGGTCGGCGTCCATCAGGAACCCGAACTGCGGGTTGATGCCGGTGTTGTTGACCAGGATGTCGAGGCTGCCGAACTCCTCGACCGTGCGCGCGACGACCTCCTCGCGCGACGCGTCGTCGCCCGCGTTGCCCTGGACGGTGAGCACCTTGCCGCCGAGCTGCTTCGCCGCCTCGGCGAGCTGGTCGGCCTTGCGGCCGGTGATCGTGACGGAGGCGCCGCGGGAGAGCAGTTCGCGTGCGATGCCGAGCCCGATGCCGCGGGACGCGCCGGTGACCAGCGCCGTTTTGCCGGAGAAGTCTTCGCTCATGGCCCGGCAATCTATGCGCCTGGACACAGGTGGGAAATTCGATGGTCGCGACCCCGTAGACTGGGTTTCGTGATCCTCCTCGAGTAGGCCGACCCGGACGTGCCGACCTCTGCCGTGCCCGGACCTTTTTCTACTCGGAGTTTCTCTTGATCACCGCAACCGACATGGAGTTGCGCGCGGGCTCACGCATTCTCGTGAGCGGCGCCAACCTGCGCGTTCAGCCCGGCGACCGCATCGGCCTCGTCGGCCGCAACGGTGCCGGCAAGACCACCTCGCTGCGCGTCCTCGCGGGTGAGGGCCAGCCCTACGGCGGTTCCGTCACGCGCAAGGGCGAGCTCGGCTACCTGCCGCAGGACCCGCGCGAGGGCGACCTGTCCGTCATCGCGAAGGACCGCGTGCTGTCCGCGCGCGGCCTCGACCAGCTGCTCCGCGACATGGAGAAGGCCCAGTCGAAGATGGCGGAGCTGGTCGACGCCGACGAGCTCGCGGCCGCCGTCACCAAGTACGGCAAGCTCGAGGAGCGCTTCGCCGCGCTCGGTGGCTACGCCGCCGAGTCCGAGGCCGCCCGCATCTGCTCGAACCTCGGTCTGCCGGACCGCGTGCTGGAGCAGCAGCTCAAGACGCTCTCGGGTGGTCAGCGCCGTCGTGTTGAGCTGGCGCGGATCCTGTTCGCCGCGTCCGAGGCCGGTATCGGCGCGAAGTCGAGCACGATCCTGCTGATCGACGAGCCCACGAACCACCTCGACGCCGACTCGATCATGTGGCTGCGGGGCTTCCTCAAGTCGCACGACGGCGGTCTCGTCGTGATCTCGCACGACGTCGAGCTGCTCGACGACGTGGTGAACAAGGTGTGGTTCCTCGACGCGATCCGCGGCGAGGTCGACATCTACAACCTCGGCTGGAAGAAGTACCTCGAAGCCCGTGCGACGGACGAGAAGCGCCGTCGCCGTGAGCGCGCCAACGCCGAGAAGAAGGCCGGCGCGCTGATGACGCAGGCCGCCAAGATGGGCGCGAAGGCCACGAAGGCCGTTGCGGCGCAGAACATGGCGAAGCGCGCGCAGAAGCTGCTCGACGGCCTCGACGAGGTGCGCCAGAGCGACAAGGTCGCGAAGATCAGCTTCCCGTCGCCGGCTCCGTGCGGCAAAACTCCTTTGACCGCAGAGGGATTGAGCAAGTCCTACGGTTCGCTGGAGATCTTCACCGGTGTGGACCTCGCGATCGACAGGGGTTCCCGGGTCGTCGTGCTGGGGTTGAACGGTGCCGGCAAGACGACGCTGCTGCGGTTGCTCGGTGGTTCCGAGAAGGCCGACGCGGGTTCGGTCGTGCCCGGCCACGGACTGAAGATCGGCTACTTCGCGCAGGAGCACGAGACGCTCGACCACGGCGCGTCGGTGTGGGAGAACATCCGGCACATGGCGCCGGACGAGCAGGAGCAGCGGCTGCGGTCGTTGCTCGGCACGTTCCTGTTCTCCGGCGAGCAGCTCGACCAGCCCGCCGGCACGTTGTCCGGCGGCGAGAAGACACGCCTGGCTCTCGCGGGTCTGGTGTCGTCGGCCGCGAACGTGCTGCTGCTCGACGAGCCCACCAACAACCTCGACCCGGCTTCGCGCGAGCAGGTGCTCGACGCGCTGCGGCGCTACGAGGGCGCGGTCGTGCTCGTGACGCACGATCCGGGTGCGGTCGAGGCGCTCGAGCCGGAGCGCGTGATCCTGCTGCCGGACGGCACTGAGGATCACTGGTCGGAGGACTACCTCGAACTCGTGCAGTTGGCGTGATCTCCACCCGTCAAAGGACTACCGAGCGCACCCTGTGATCAACTGAGTGTGATCGAATTGACCGTTCGGCGATCTCTTTGCTTGATCACCTGGCGTTCTGCCGGTTCCTGTTCGATCATTGCGACGACAGGGGCCGTCGAACGGCCCGACCTGCTCGTACGGAAGGCGGGACAAGGTGGCTGACCTGAAGAAGGGTGCCCGGATCACCGGCGCCACGCGGGACAAGCTGGCCGCTGACCTGAAGAAGAAGTACGAAAAGGGCGCGAGCATCCGTGCTTTGGCCGAAAGCACCGGACGTTCCTACGGCTTCGTGCACCGGGTTCTGTCGGAATCCGGCGTCACGCTGCGCGGTCGCGGTGGCGCCACCCGGACGAAGAAGAAGTAGCCACAACCCAGACTGCTACTCTCCGGTAACTAGCTTCTAGTGCGCCGGAGGTAATGACCATGCCAGTGCCCGCTATCGACGCTGGCGTGCTCGAGCGCGGTGGCGTTCGGCTCGCGATTTCCGGGCCGCTCGCCACGATCACGCTCGATCGTCCCGACGTGCTCAACGCGCAGACGCCCGCCACCTGGCAGGCGTTGCGGCACATCGGTGAACAGCTGGACCCGGACGTCCGCGTCGTGGTCGTCCGGGGTTCCGGTCGCGCCTTCTCGGCAGGACTGGACCGGCGCATGTTCACCGGTGAGCCTGTCGACGGCGAACCCGGTGGTCTCGGGGCGTTGTTGTCCGTGCCCGCTGCGGAGGCGGACGCGAAGATCGCCTCGTACCAGGCCGCGTTCACCTGGTTGAGTGACCCGGCACGCGTGACGATCGCCGCGGTGCAGGGGCATGCCATCGGCGCGGGTTTCCAGTTGGCGCTGGCGTGCGACTTCCGCGTGCTCACCGAGGACGCACAGTTCTGCATGGCCGAGACCGGGCTGGGCTTGGTGCCCGATCTCGGCGGAACGCTGCCCTTGGTGCGTCTCGTGGGGTACTCGCGCGCGGCCGAGATGTGCGTGACCTCCCGCCGGGTTCCGGCCGCGGAGGCGCTGCAGATCGGCCTCGCGAACTCCGTCGTGCCCGCGGACGGGCTGGACGCGGCGGTCGAGGCGCTGGTGGCCGCCGTCCTGAAGCCGGTGGCGGGCGCTGTCACGGAGACGCTCGGGCTCATCGCGTCGGCGGCGTCCGGTGTGTCGTACCAGGACCAGCTGGCGCTGGAGCGTGCCGCGCAGCTGCGCCGGCTGCAGTCGTTCGCCGCTCTGTCCGCTCAAAGCTGAACTCGAGCGCTGCGCTAGCCGCACTTCGAGGAATTGTCAGACCCGTGTGCTGTTCTATTCAACGTGGACGGCTACAGCTCTTGGCGATTCATGATGGGGGTGACCTCGGACGCGCCTTCTAAGGTGCGCCGAGGCACCTTCCGGCGCGTACTGGCCTTCGCCCGGCCGCACCGGGCGAAGCTCTTCGTCTTCCTGCTCCTGACGGTGATCTCGTCGGTGCTCGCGGTGACGACACCGCTGCTCGCCGGTCGCGTGGTCGACGCGATCGTCGGCGGCTCCACGCCCTCGGTCGTGGTCTGGCTGGCCCTGCTGATCGCTCTGGTCGCGCTGGTCGACGCAGGCTTGGGCGTCGTGGAGCGGTGGCAGTCCACGCGCATCGGTGAAGGCCTGATCTACGACCTCCGCCGCGCCGTGTTCGGCCACGTGCAGAAGATGCCCGTCGCGTTCTTCACCCGCACCCGCACCGGCGCGCTGGTGTCGCGGCTGAACAACGACGTGATCGGCGCTCAACGGGCCTTCACCTCCACGCTGTCCGGCTTCGTCACGAACATCATCCAGCTCGCGCTGTCGCTGGGCGTCATGTTCACGCTGTCGTGGCAGGTCACGGCTTTGGCACTGGTGCTGCTGCCGGTGTTCGTGCTGCCAGCCAAGCGGATGGGGCGGCGGATGGCGGACATGCAGCGGGAGGCTTCCGCGTTGAACGCCTCGATGGTCACGCAGTCGACCGAGCGGTTCTCGGCGCCCGGTGCGACGCTGGTCAAGCTGTTCGGGCGGCCGGACCGCGAGGAAGCCGAGTTCTCCGACAAGGCCGCGAAGGTGCGCGACATCGGCATCCGGACCGCCATGGCCACGCGGTGGTTCATGACCGGGCTGACGCTCGTGTCCGCGCTGGCGCAGGCTCTGGTGTACGGGCTGGGCGGGTACCTGGCGCTGACCGGGCACCTGGCTGCCGGCACCGTGGTTTCGCTCGCGTTGCTGCTGACCCGGCTGTACGCGCCGTTGACCGCCTTGGCGAACGCTCGGGTTGACGTGATGACGGCGCTGGTGTCGTTCGAGCGGGTGTTCGAGGTGCTGGATCTGGAGCCGATGATCCAGGAGCGGGAGAAACCGCGGTCAGTGCCGGACGGGGCGGTGTCGGTCGAGTTCGACTCCGTCCGGTTCGCCTACCCGTCTGCGGAGAAGGTGTCACTGGCCTCGTTGGAGTCTGTGGCCACTTTGGACACTCGTGGTGGTGAGGAAGTGTTGCACGGGATCAGCTTCCGGGCTGAGGCCGGGCAGCTGGTTGCCGTCGTCGGGTCGTCCGGGGCCGGGAAGTCGACGCTGGCCTCGTTGGTGCCTCGGTTGTACGACGTGGATTCCGGGGCTGTGCGACTGTCCGATGTAGACGTTCGTGATCTGTCGTTCGACTCGTTGCGGTCCACTGTCGGGGTGGTCACCCAGGACGGGCACCTGTTCCACGACACCATCCGGGCCAACCTCGAGTATGCGGCGCCCGGAGCCTCGGACGACGAGTTGTGGGACTCGTTGCGGCGGGCTCGGTTGCTGGATCTGGTGGCCTCGCTGCCTGATCAGCTCGACACTGTCGTCGGGGAGCGGGGATATCGGCTGTCTGGCGGGGAGAGGCAGCGGTTGACCATCGCTCGGTTGTTGCTGGCTCGGCCTCGGGTTGTGATTCTGGATGAGGCCACCGCGCATTTGGACTCCGAGTCTGAGGCTGCTGTGCAGGAGGCGTTGACTGAGGCGTTGGAGGGGCGGACGGCGCTCGTCATCGCGCACCGGTTGTCGACCATTCGGGCTGCTGACCAGATCTTGGTGCTGGAGGGCGGGGAGATTGTCGAGCGTGGGACCCATGCTTCGTTGATGGAGGCTGGGGGGCGGTATGCGGATCTTTACAACACGCAGTTCGCTGAGCCGCCTGTGGTTTCTGTGGTTTCTACGCCGAAGCTCAGTGCTGTCGAGGTTTCGCATCGGTACTGAGGTGGGTTGATTCCTTGGGCGCGTGGGGTCCGTAGGTCGTCCCCCCGGTTTGCGTCGGCGGGTTCCGGTTCGTCGTCCGTAGGTTGGTTGCGTTGGGTGCTTCCGTGCCGGTTGGTTTCTGGGGTTCCGCCCCAGACCCCGCCAATTTGATCAAAGACCCGGACGCGCGTTGAGGCACGCCTGGTGCGTTGGGCGGCCTGCGGTTGCGTGGGTGGTTGCGGTTCCTGGTGGGGCGGGACCCACCCCACCAGGCCCGGTACGCCAAGGACTTCTCGGCTCCGCCTTCGCTTGCCTCGCCTTCGGCTTCGGGACGGCTCGCCTCGGCCTTGCCGCTCGGCTTCCCCTTCGCGAGAGATCTGGGGTGGCTGGGGCGTGCCGTGTGCCGCGTGCCGCGTGCCGCAGCTATCTCTTGGGATGTGACAGTGAGAGTGATGCCGGCAGGCAGCCGCGCTTCGATCATGAAGATCGCGCTCTCATGGCTGCCAACTGCACGGTTGGCAGCAGTTGGGGTGATCAGTCAAGACGTTTGCGTCAGCATTTCTCTACCGCCATCTCGGCAGCGACGTGCGTGAGAGCGCGACCATCCGGGCTTTCGGTGACGAGCACCAGACCGCCCACCCCCCCTGCCCGACTCAACGGAGCACAACCAAGCCGCGACGCTCTACTAGTAGACCGTCGCCTCTAACCTTTGGTATGGGCCGGTCGTCCGCGTGTCGCGCGGCGTGTCGGCGATGTGATCGTGAGTTGGCGGTAGGTGGCGTGATCAGCAAACGTTTGCCTCGGCTCGCAACTACAACCAACTCAAGATCGCGGACCACACAACTAAGCCGCGACGCTCTACTAGCCCTTCAGGAAGGTTGCCGTGGCCGTTAGGGCGCTTTGGCTTGAGCCTGCGTTCTCCACGAACACCGCGAAGGCCATGTTGCCCTGGTAGCCCACGAACCAGCCGTGGGCCGTGCCGCCGCCTGCCTCTGCCGTGCCGGTCTTGCCCGCCAGGTTCGGGATGCCGGAGAGTTGCTTGGCTGTTCCCGAGGTGACCACCTCGCGCATCATCGCGCGGAGTGGGCCCAGTACGGCTTGCGGTGGGGCGGGTGCCACGTCGTTGGCTGTTGGTGGCTTGCCTCGCATGAGGGTGGGCGTTGGGGTTCTGCCGGAGACCACCGTCGCGGCTACCAGGGCCATGCCGAACGGGCTGGCTACCACGTTGCCCTGGCCGAAGCTGTTTTCCACCTGTTGGTCGCCGGAGGCCGGTGGGACCTTGCCGGTGTTGGTGTCGGCGCCCGCGATGGTCCAGTCGGCGCCCAGGCCGAAGCGTTTGGCCATGTCCGGGAGGGCGTTTGGCTGGAGTTTCGAGCCCAGGTCGCCGAACGTCGTGTTGCAGGACAGGGCGAAGGCCGTGTGGAAGGGCAAGGAGTCGTGGCCGAAGCCCGCGTTGTTGATGCGGCGGGTGCCGATGGTGGCGGTGGCCGGGCAGGGGACGGCTGTGTCGGCTTGGACCAGGCCCGCGTTCATGGCGGCCGCCGCGGTCACGACTTTCAGGGTTGAGCCTGGGGCGTAGCGGCCCACGAACGGGTTGGTGCCGGACAGTGCCTTGTTCTGGGCCACAGCCAGGATTTCGCTCGTCGAGGGCTCGATGGCCACGATGGCTGCGCCTTGTGGGAGGGCGTCCACTGCGGCTTGGGCCGCTGCCTGGCGGGCCGGGTCGATGGTGACGGTGATCTTTTCGCCCGACTCCGGCTTCTTGCCGTCCAGCGCGGTGAAGGTGGCGCCGGTGGTGATGCCTACTTCCCAGCCGTCGGTGCCCTTGACGTCGCCCACCTGGCCGGTGATGGCCTGGTAGATGCCGTTCGGGATGGTGCCCGCTACCAGGGGCTTGCCGTCGCGGCCCAGGAGTGCGCCGTCGGCCAGGGCCGTGCGGTAGGTCAGGGAGGCGCCGTCGGTCAGCTGCGGGTGGATGATCGTCGGGGTCCAGTGGATCTGCCAGCGGGCACCCGACCTTTGCAGGGGGATCTTGATGTCGTACTTCAGGGAGTTCGAGTTCGGCATCGTCCACGTCACGGAGGCCGGTACTTCTGCCGTGGTGGCGTCGGCGGGCGGTGGCGAGGTGGTGGTCAGGCGGGCTTGGTAGGCGGAGGTGCCCATGCCCGTTCTGGTGGCCCTGATTGCCGTGGTGGCGGCGTCTGAGGCGTCGGTCATGTTGGCCGCCAGGGTGGCGTCCGAGCTGAACAGCGCGCTCACGAAGGACTGGGCCACCTCGGTCGGGAGGTTGGGCCGGCGTTCGGCGGGTTGGCTGGTCGGTGCTTTTCTGGTTTCCGAGCTGACCGGGTCCGGGCTCCAGAGGACGGCGCCTGCCACGCCCAGTGTGGTGGCCGTGGCCAGGGCGCCGCTGATCAGGATCCATCTGCGCGTTTTTGGTTGCACTGGTGTAGTTCCCCCCAGGTAAGTGCTTTCCCCGGTGGGAGACTAACGCGCGGTGGCGCCGAGTCTTTGAGTATTGCTACTCAACCCAGCTGTGGAATGCGGGTTTGGTAGTGCCGCAGGAGGTCGGCGTTGGCCGCGTCGCCGCCTTCGACGTTGGCGCTGCGCCAGAGGGGGAGCTGCACGCCGGTTTCCGCGGCCTTGTCGACCAGGCGGACCATCAGCAGGTTCCAGAGGAACGTGGTGGCGAGGGTCGAGACCGCCGCGGTGATGGGGGCCTGTTCCGGGTAGGTGGAGTCGCCTGGGGGGACGAGGTTGTCCAGGACGACCGTGGCGACCTCGGCGAGGGTGGAGCCTGCTCGGCGTGGGGCCTGGGCGCTGGCGGTGACCGAGGTGACGGCGACTACCGGGCAGCCGGCACCGGCGGCCTCCTGGGCCAGTTCCACCGGGTAGTGGTTGACGCCCGAGGTGGAGAAGACGAAGAGGACGTCGTGCGGGGCCAGGCCCGCTTCGCGGAGGACCTCGGCTGCCAGGCCCGAGCGGCGTTCGGCCGCGGTGCTGCTGATGGCGCCGTGCATCGGGAGCAGTTCCGGGTGGTAGATCGGGCGGACGCAGGCCAGGCCGCCTGCCCGGTAGAAGGTTTCGGCGACCGCCGCCAGGGAGTGGCCCGCGCCTGCGGTGAGGATCGTGCCGTCCGCCTGCACGGCGGCCAGCACGAGCTCGGCCACGTCGTCGAGCGCTGCCGCGTTGTGCTGTTCCACGCGTGTCAGGTGCGTGCGCACGAGGTTGCCGTAGTCGGAGCCGGTCACGGTGTCGGTCGTCATGCGGGTCAGTAGTACCGGATCGGTGGTGACCTCACCAGTAACCCGAGCACCACAAACCTCGATACGGGCGATAACGGGTGTGGTGGCTCTCTGCGGACGGGGGTGGGTTTGATCAGGCGGCACTTCTACTTCTGGGTCGCGCTGGCGGCGGTCTTCACGGCGGCGGGGGCCACGGACATAGCGCTGGCGATCACCAACGCCGTGTTGTGGCCGCTGTGGGTCGCGCTGGCTCAGCTCGTCGTCGCTGGTGGGTGTGCGCGGGCGGCGGTGCGCGCGCGGCCTTAGGCGAGCAGCTCCACGCCCAGGGCGGAGGCGGTGTGGAGGACGGAGTTGCGGTGTCGCTGGGCCACGGCCGGGCCCGCGTCGCGCAGGACCGGGGCGTGGGCGCTGGCCGAGGCGGCGGAGATGTCCAGGCGGCGGGCGAGCTCAGTGGTGGTGCAGCCGCCCGCGATGACCTCCAGGGCGGCGGCCCGGCAGGCCTCCAGCGAGCGTTTGCGGTGCTGGTGACGGTCACGCAGTCGTGATCAACGTGATTCGTCTGAACGGCCGCCGCTACTCCGGCGGCCACTACGCCACGATCGTCGGCTACCGCGCCGGCGGCAACGAGTTCGCCGTGGCCGACCCCGCCTATGCGGGTGGCCGTGGCCTGAGGTCCTCCGGTCGATCGACGTCCGCGCCGTCCGCCACGTCAGCGCACTCGACGTGGCGGACGGTGTTGGCTTTGAGGTAGTCCCGCGCGCCCTGATCACCGGCCGCCGACGCCATCACGCCCGCGAAGTGGCCGGAGCCGATCAGCACCGGGTGGCCCACGACGCCGTCGTAGACCGCGCGCGCCAACGCTTTCGGTTCGGCCAGCTCCATGAGGCGGTGCAGGGCGGCGACGGTGACGCCGGGTGTGTCCACGGGGAGCACCACCACCGCGTCGACGATGCCGACGGCATGCAGGCCGGTGCGCAGCGACGAGCCCATGCCGGACTCCCAGTCCGGGTTGTCGACGGCGGTCACGCCGTCCAAAGAGGCCCTCGCCCGCACCTCGTCCGCTTCGGCGCCGAGCACGACGACCACCGGCTCGCACCCGGCAGCGCGTAACAGCTCGGCCGCCGAATCGACGAAGAGCTTGCCCTGCAACGAAACAAGGGCTTTGGGGGTGCCGAACCGGCGGCCGGCCCCCGCAGCTAGCAGGAGGCCGGCCACGCGCATACCCAGAAGCTACCGCCTCTGGAACTCCTCGTTCATGATGAGGAACGCCCCGATGCCGTGCAGGTCGTTCACCGCCCGCGGTCGCGCGAGGTAGAACGGCAGGTCGCCGACGTTCGTGCCGACGCAGATCTCGGAGATCTCGGTGAGGCCCTGCGCGGTGATCGACACCCGCTCCAGCACCCCGCGGTAGCCGCGCCTGGCCACGATGTCGTACCTGCGCGACACATAACCGCGTTCGACGGCCCGTGAGATGGCCATCGAGTACATGGATGAGCACGAGGTCTCTGTCCAGTTCTGCGGATTGGACCCCTTGTCCACGACCTGGAACCAACGCCCGGTCTCGCGGTCCTGGTGCTTCGCGAGCGCCGCGATGAGCCTGCCGAGGATCGCGATCAGCTTCGGCCGGTCGGGGTGCGTGCGCGGCAGGTCCTCCAGCACGTCGCAGCACGTGATCGCGTACCAGCCCATCGCCCGGCCCCAGAACTCCGGCGACACGCCGGTCACCTTGTCGGCCCACGAGGCCGTGCGCGACTCGTCATAGGCGTGGTGGAACAGGCCGTCCTTGTGCTGCAGGTTCTTGGCGTAGACGAAGAGCTGCCGCAACGCCTCCGCGGTCGCCCAGTCCTTCTCCCCGAACGTGTAGCCGTGCCGCATGATGAACGGCACGACCATGTAGACGCCGTCCGACCAGTTCTGCCAGTCGCGCGTGCCGCCCTCGGCGTGCCAGAAGCCGCCCTCCTTGGTGCGCGAGTAGGTGTTCAGGCGCTCGCGGATCTGCGTCGAGGCCACGCGGTACCGCACGTCGCCGGTCGCGGTGTAGAGCAGCGGCAGCAGCTGGCCCGCGCGCATCGAGTCGAGGTGCGTGAACGTGCGGGTGAACTTCCCGTCCGGCCCGACGAACCGGTCCACCCACGCCTTGATGAAATCGAAGTACTTCTTGTTCTTCGTGCGCTGGAAGACGAGCCACTGGCCCCACAGGTACAGCCCGCGCGTGTAGCCCCAGCCGCCGAGCGTCTCCGGCGTGTACTGCTTCATGGTCGACTCGACGACCTCGACGGACCAGTCGACGCGTTCTTTCGCCGAAGCCGTACCGGTGTTCAGAGCGACGCCACCGGCTAGTGCGGCGCCGCCGAGTCTGACGAAGTCGCGCCTGGACGTGGTCATGCGTGCTCCCTCCAAGGGAATGCCTTGGCGGCGGCACCCACGACCTAACTGACTTAGAACTCCGATGTCTAGCCCTGGTTCTCGGACCTGGCCAGTTGGCAGCCGAGCGCCATGCGTGACCGGGTGCCGAAGCGCTGTTGCAGATGAACCACCACAGGGCGGACGCTGCCGCTGCTCATACCGAGGCGGGTGGCGACCCGATGGTCTGTCGCGCCGTCCGGCAGAAGTCCGATGACTTCGGCTGCCTGATCGACCGGCATCGGGTTCAGCCGAGGTGTTCGAGGAGAAGGGAGCTCACCGCCTCCGGGATCTCCTCGGGAATCCAGTGGCTCACGTCCTCGACCATCTCGAACCGGTACGGCCCCGTGCACCACTTCTCGGTCTCGAACGCGGCCACCGATCCGAACGCGACGTCCTCGGTGCTCCAGACGTACATCGTCTTGACGCTGACCTTGTCCGCGGCGCCCTGCGGCTTGCCCGCGCGGTACCAGTTCAACGCCGCCGTCAGCGCGCCCGGCTCGGTAAGCCGCTGGATGTACTCGTCGACGTGCGACGGCCGGATGCGGTACTCGAACATCTGCCGCAGCGCGTGGGCGTTGTTCTCCAGCATGCGGCGCTCGGTGCTGCGTTCGCGCCAGTCGAGCATGTACTGGGACCGCATCCGCTGCTCCTCGTCGGTCTGCAGCGCGGTCTTCAACGCACCGGGGTGCGGGGTGGAGAAGACGGAGAGCGTGCGGAGCCGGTCCGGGTGGTCGATCGCGGTCCACCACGCGACGGCGCCGCCCCAGTCATGGCCGACGAGGTCGAACTTTCCCCAGCCGAGCGCGTCGGCCATCGCGATCACGTCGCCGACCAGGTGCGTGACCGTGTACTCGCCAGACTGCTCCGGTCGCACGCCGGGGGAGTAGCCGCGCTGATCGGGGGCGACCGCGCGGAAGCCGTTCTGGCCGAGCACCGCGACCTGGTGCTCCCACTCGATGGCGGCCTCCGGGAAGCCGTGCAGCAGCAGGACCGGGCGGCCGTCCTCGGGGCCGGACGCGATGGCGTCGAAGGTGCCTGCCTCGGTCTCGATGCTGAGGTGGTCGATCACAGGTTCGAACCCTACCTGTGTGACCCGGCTCTCAACGGGCGAGCCGAAAGACGTGGCCTCACGAACATCAAGTGTGCATCCGCATGTCGACGTGCTGAAACCGCCGGGCGATACGAATGCCGTCGTGCTCGTGTTGCACGGCGGACGGGAACACGGCACCGAACCCGTCCGGCGCCACAACCTCGCGTACCTGCGGATGGTTCCGCTGGCCCGCGCGCTGCGGGCACCCGGTGTCGAGGTGTGGAACCTGCGCTACCGCGTGCGCGGCTGGAACGCGCCGAGCCTCGATCCGGTCAAGGACGCGCGGTGGGCGCTCGACAAGATCACCGAGATGCATCCGGGCAGGCCCGTCGTGCTCGTCGGGCACTCCATGGGCGGCAGGACCGCGCTGAGGGTCGCAGGGCATCCGAGTGTGGTGGCGGTGTGCGCGCTCGCGCCGTGGATCGTCCCTGGGGACCCGTTCGAGCAGTTGAAGGGCAAGGCGCTGCTCATCGCGCACGGCGACCAGGAGCGAATGACCGATCCGGCGAAGTCGCTGTGGTTCGCCCGCCAGGCGAAGACCGTCACGGACCGGGTGGCGCGGTTCAACGTCGAGGGTGACGGCCACGCGATGCTCAGGCGGGCCCGCGACTGGACGCGGCTCGTCGTCGATTTCGCGCACGGTGAGCTCGGGCTCGAACCGGTGGCGCCGGACATCGCGAATGCCATGCGGGAGGCCTGTCCGCGTGGCCTCGACGTCCCTCTAGGAGGTTCGCGTGGCTGAGGTCGCCGTCATCGGGGCGGGGGTCGCCGGGCTCACTGCCGCCTACGTGCTGCAACGCCGGCACGACGTGACGCTGTTCGAGGCCGACGACAGGCTCGGCGGACACGCGCACACCCACGGCATCGGTGGCGTGGCGGTGGATTCGGGGTTCATCGTCCACAACGAACGGACGTACCCGAACCTGATCAGGCTCTTCCGCGAGCTGGGTGTGTCCACTCAGGACTCCGAGATGTCGATGAGCGTCCGGTGCGACGGCTGCGGGCTCGAGTACGCGGGTGCGAAGAAGCTGCCGGGGTTGTTCGCCCGTCCCGAGAACGCCGTCAACGTGCGGTACGTGCGGATGCTCGGCGAGATCACGCGCTTCTACCGGCACGCCCAGCGCGTCCTCGACCACGAGGAGGCCCACGACGTCACGCTCGGCGCGTTCCTCGCGATCGGCGGCTATTCGCGGTACTTCGTGGACCACTTCATCATCCCGCTGGTCAGCGCGGTGTGGTCGTCGGGTGCGGCGCTGAGCATGCGGTACCCGGCCTGGTACCTGTTCGAGTTCCTCGGCAACCACGGCATGCTCTCGATCGGTGGCACTCCGCAGTGGAAGACCGTCGTCGGCGGCTCGCGCACGTACGTCGACCGCGCGGTGAAGAACCTGCACGCGGTGCACGTCTCCACTCCCATCAGGTCGGTGACGAG
Organism: Lentzea nigeriaca; assembly: GCF_016907955.1. Lineage (GTDB taxonomy): Bacteria > Actinomycetota > Actinomycetes > Mycobacteriales > Pseudonocardiaceae > Lentzea > Lentzea nigeriaca. The sequence continues at coordinate 26,791 of NZ_JAFBCX010000016.1, forward strand.
GTCCGGCGGCCGCGTGGAGATCCGCGACGACGACAACGTGCTGCACACCGCGGACCAAGTCGTCATCGCCACGCATCCGGACCAGGCGCTCGGCCTGCTCGCCGATCCGACGCACGAGGAGAAGGAGGTGCTCGGCGCGTTCCAGTACTCCCGCAACGAGACCTGGCTGCACACCGACGCCTCGATCCTGCCGCGCACGAGCGGCGCCAAGGCGTCGTGGAACCTCTACAAGCGAGCCTGCCGGGAAGCCGACGACCAGGTGCTCGTCAGCTACCACCTGAACCGGCTGATGCGGCTCGACGAACCGCGCGAGTTCGTCGTCACGCTCAACCCGCACGACGTCGACCCGGCCAGGGTGCTCGCGCGGATGGTCTACGAGCATCCGATCTACACGCCGGAATCCGTTGCGGCGCAACGACGTCTGCCCGAGATCAACTCCCCGTCCACCGCGTACGCCGGTGCGTACCACGGCTGGGGCTTCCACGAGGACGGCTGCGCGTCCGGAGTGCGCGCTGCACGGCATTTCGGGGTCGACTGGTGATCTATGACGTCGTCATCACCCACACCAGGCGCGAGCTGATCGATCGGACGTTCAGCCACCGCGCCTACATGTGGCTCGTGGACCTCGACGAGCTGCCGCGCCTGCCGTGGTGGGTGAAGCCGTTCGCGCGTTTCGAATCCCGCGACCATCTCGGTTCGCCCACGAAGTCCATTCGGGAAAACCTGGAAGAGTGGCTGGCCGATCGCGGGATCGAGCTGGACGGCGGGCAGGTGCTGATGCTCGCCAACGCCCGCGTACTCGGCTACGTCTTCAACCCGCTGTCCGTCTACTGGTGTCACGACGCGTCCGGAGCGCTCGTGTGCGTGGTCGCGGAAGTCCACAACACCTACGGCGGGCGGCATTGTTACCTGCTGCGCACCGACGACCACGGACGGGCGTCGGTGGACAAGGAGTTCTACGTCTCTCCGTTCCTCGAGGTCGACGGCCACTACGTGATGCGGCTGCCGAAACCGGGCGAACAGCTGTCCGTGACCATCGCGTTGCGGCAGAACGGGAAAACGACCTTCAGCGCGACGATGCGGGGCGAGCGCAGCACGGGGCCGCGCATGCTGCTGCGCCGGCCGCTGATGCCCCAGCGCGTCTCCGCGCTGATCCGCCGTCATGGCATCGCCCTGTACCTCAGGCGCCTGCCGATCGTTCCCAGGAGTAGCAGTCAATGAGCACGCTGTCGCTGCCCCGGCCCAACCAGGGCATCTGGCCGGGCCTGTTCACCACGCCGCGCTCGCCGTTGCGCGCGCGGATCGCCGAGTCGTTGTTCCGCAAGGCCGTGCGCACGCTGCCGGTGACCGTCCGGCTGCCCGACGGCAGGACCTGGGGCGCCGGCGGGCCCGTGATGCGCCTGGTGCGGCCCGCCGCGTTCTTCCACCGGCTCGGCGCGGACGCGAAGATCGGCTTCGGCGAGGCGTACATGGTGGGCGACTGGGTGTCCGACGAGCTCGCGGACGTTCTGTCGGCGTTCGCTGCGCGGCTCACCACGCTGATCCCGCCCGGCCTGCAGCGGCTGCGGCGGTGGGTGGACCGGCCGCAGACCGAGGTCAACGACGTCGCCGGGTCGCGGCAGAACATCCACCGGCATTACGACCTGTCCAACGAGCTGTTCGCGGCCTTCCTCGACGAGACGATGACGTACTCGTCCGCGCTGTTCGAGAACCGGGACGTCGACCTGCGCACGGCCCAGCTGCGCAAGATCGACGGCGTCCTCGACTACGCGGGCGTCCGGTCCGGCTCTCGGGTGCTGGAGATCGGCACGGGCTGGGGCGCACTGGCCATCCGGGCGGCCGAGCGAGGCGCCACCGTCACGTCGCTGACGATCTCAGCAGAGCAACGCAGGCTGGCACTGGACCGGGCGAGGGACGCAGGGCTCCACGATCGGGTGACGGTCGAGCTGCGGGACTACCGAGAGGAGCACGGTCAGTACGACGCCGTCGTCAGCGTCGAGATGATCGAGGCAGTCGGTGCCGAATATTGGCCCGCGTACTTCTCGATGCTCGACCGCGTGCTCGCGCCGGGCGGCCGGGTGGGGCTGCAGGCGATCACCATGCCGCACGACCGCATGATCGCCAGCAAGGCCAGCTACACCTGGGTTCACAAGTACATCTTCCCCGGCGGGCTCATCCCGTCGGTTCGCTCGATCGAGGAGTCCGTGCGCGACCACACCCGGCTGCGGATCGTCGAGACGCGGTCGTTCGGGCACGACTACGCCGAGACCCTGAAGCGGTGGCGGCACGCCTTCCTCACTCGTTGGGACGAGGTGAAACAGCTCGGCTTCGACGACACCTTCCGCCGGATGTGGGAGTTCTACCTGGCCTACTCGGAGGCCGGATTCCGCGTCGGGTACCTCGGAGTCCAGCAGTTCGCCATGGCCGAAAGACTGGGCCGTTAGGACCACGTTCTACCTCAATAGGGTGCTGCTTTCCCCGTCCAGCTGGACTTCGTGGTCCTCTTGGAAGCAGGCGGTATCAAACGGCTCGCTGCGTTCTCTTCTTCTGTGGAAGCCCCAGTGTCGCTGTAGTGGAGGAGGTCGCCGGGATGGTCCAACCCACAGCCGTGCGGTCCGGTGGCGGTGTCGCGGTCCTCTCGCCTGTTGAAGACGCAGGGGGCTGGAACCAGCCAACGGTGCCCATGCGCCGTCGGGTGCGCCAGGCACCGGTCTCCAACCAGTGGCTCGTCGAAGCGGAGTTCACCGACCTCGTCGACGCCGCTCTAGACGGAGACAGACGGGCGGTCGAGCATCTGCTCGGCCGGATCCAGCCGTTGATCGTGCGCTACTGCCGAGCCCGTGTCGGAGGCCGCGAGCGCACCCTCGTCTCGGCCGAGGACATCGCGCAGGAGGTCTGCGTGGCGGTGCTCGGCGCGTTGTCCAAGTACCGCTACGAGCCGGGCTCGTTCCTCGCGTTCGTCTACGGCATCGCCGCGCACAAGGTCGCCGACGCTCGTCGCCGCGCCGTCCGCAACCGCGCCGAGGTCGTGCCGGAGCTGCCCGACTGCCCCTCCCTGGAGGACGGCCCGGAGCAGCACGCGGTCAACGGCGAGATGATGGCCCAGGTCACGAGGCTGCTGCACAAGTTACCGGCCCGCCAGCGCGAGATCCTCGTGCTGCGGGTGGCCGCGGGGCTGTCCGCGGAGGAGGTCGCGCTGGCCGTGGAGTCGACGCCGGGTGCGGTGCGGGTCGCACAGCACCGTGCGCTCACGAGGATGCGGGAGATGATCGCCGAGGAGGGCTGACCTCCTGTCACCAGCCGCGAAGGCGTGGCCACGTCGCCTCGACGAGCGGGGCGCCGCTGCTCACGACGTGGTGCGGTCGTGCTGGACGGCGGTGGCGCAGGCGTGTTCAGGCAGGATCCGGAGACGCGTCCCGGTGGGTGGTTCGGGCACCGGCTTGCCGTCCCGTGTTGCCAAGGATGCCGTGTTTCTGGCTTGCCCCGGTCATGAGGAGGTCGGGGCTCAGGTTGGTGACGAGTCCGGGGCGGCACCCTCATGCGCGACGTCGTCTAGCTCGCCACGCCGGTCGGCCCGCTCGACCGGTATCTGCGTCGGCTGATCGAGCTGCGCGACGAGCACATCAAGACTGCCGCGGAAGAGATGTCCCGAGGTCGGTGACCGTTTCCAGCTCATGGTTGTCGGTGTCGGATGGCATGGTTTGTGCATGGCTGATCCGGACTTCGACGTGCTGCTCACCGGCACCGTCTTCCTCGACATCATCTTCACCGGCCTGCCCCGCCCACCGGCCGCGGGGACAGAGGTGTGGGCGGAGGGGCTCGGGTCGTGTCCGGGCGGCATCGCGAACCTCGCGGTGGCGTTGCGCCGGTTGGAGCTCAAGACCGCGCTGGCGGCGGCGTTCGGCGAGGACGCGTACGGCGACTTCTGCTGGGACGTGCTGGCCGAGCAGGAGGGGGTCGACCTCTCTTACTGCCGTCGTTTCTACGGGTGGCACTCGCCGGTGACCGTGTCCATGGCGATGGAGCGCGACCGGTCGATGGTCACCCACGGCCACAAGGCGCCGGTGTGCGCGGACGATCTCCTCGACCCGCCGCCGTTGACGAAGGCGTGCTTCGTGCACATCCAGGCGGAGGACGAGCAGTGGGTGCGCACGGCGAAGGAGAAAGGCGCGCTGCTCTTCGCCGACATCGGCTGGGACCGCACCGGGGCGTGGTCGCCGGAGCTGTTGCGGCGGCTCGAGGGTTACGACGTGTTCCTCCCGAATCACGTGGAGGCGCAGGGCTACACGCGCGCCGACTCGCCGGAGGCCGCGGCGCGCAAGCTCGCCGAGCACGTGCCGGTGGTGGTCGTCACACGAGGGGGAGGCGGCGCGGTCGCGGTCGACAGCTCTACCGGCGAAACCGCGGACGTGCCGGGGCTGAACGTCGCCCAGCTCGACGCGACGGGCGCCGGTGACGTGTTTGGCGCCGGGTTCGTGATGGGCACTCTGGCCGGGTGGCCACTGGAGCACCGGGTGCGGTTCGCCAACCTGTGCGCCGCGCTGTCCGTGCAACATTTCGGCGGTTCGCTGTCGGCACCGGGCTGGGGAGACATCGCGGTCTGGTGGCGGACGGTGAGCAGGCGGCCGGACGAGGAGCTGGCCCGTTACGGGTTCCTCGACGACCTGCTTCCCGACCACGCCGGCGTGGAGGTGCGAAGGGCTAGTCCGACGATCGGCCTGAGGTTGCTCCGGTAGGTTGAAATCAGTCGATCAGCGGACGCAACCTCACGGGCCTCTCGCGCGACTTATAGGTAGAGATCTCTGGGGTGCTCGTTCGGAAGGAGTTGCGGGTTTGTTCGCCGCACGCGCGTCAGGCTTGGTCAAGTTGCTGGGGTTGTGCCTGACGGCGGGTGTCCTCCTCGCCGCGATGGTGTTCCCGTTCGTCGGAGGCCTCGGGCTCGCGTCCAACCGCGCGGCCGACGAGGTCGACAAGACGTCCGGTGATCTCGCCAAGGCGGAGCTGCCGCTCGTCACGACGATCACGGACATGAACGGCGACCCGATCGCCTATCTGTACGACCAGTACCGGATTCCGCTGGCGTCAGCGGACATCTCGGACACGATGAAGCTCGCCATCCTGGCGATCGAGGACAAGCGCTTCTACGACCACCGAGGCGTCGACTGGCAGGGCATCGCCCGTGCCGCCGCCAAGGCCGGTGTGGACGGTGGTGCGACGCAGGGCGCCTCGACGCTCACCCAGCAGTACGTGAAGAACTACATGGCGTTCGTGCTCGGCGCCGACAACGAGCAGGAGGCCTGGGAGAAGGCCACCGAGGCGACGATCGGCCGCAAGATGCGCGAGGCCCGCATCGCCCTGCAGCTCGAGCAGCAGACGTCGAAGGAAGACATCCTCACCGGCTACCTGAACATCGTGCCGCTGGGCAACCAGACCTACGGCGTCGGCGCGGCGGCCAAGGCGTACTTCAACACCACGGCCGACAAGCTGACCGTGCCGCAGGCCGCGCTGCTGGCCGCGATCGCGAACCGCCCGTCGTCGCTGAACCCCGGCGCCTCCCCGGACAAGGCGCTGGAACGCCGCAACATCGTGATCGACAAGATGCGCGAGAACGGCGCGTTCGGCACCGACCAGGCCGAGGCCCAGAAGAAGGCGGAGGAGTTCAAGGCCGCCCCGCTGGGCGTGGTCGACGACCTGCAGATCCTGCCCAAGGGCTGCGTCGGCGCCGGTGACGGCCCGATCTACGGCTTCTTCTGCTCCTACCTGCTCGACTACCTGCGCGAGTCCGGCATCACGAACAAGGAACTGCAGCGCGGCGGCCTCACCATCAGGACGACGATGGACCCGAAGGCCACCAAGGCGGCGAAGCAGGCGGCCGAGCAGCAGGTGCCGAAGACCCAGAACGGCATCTCGAACGTCATGTCCGTCGTCGAACCGGGCAAGGACAAGCACCGCGTCCGCGCCCTGGTCGCCTCCCGCGACTACGGCAACAAGGCCGAACTCGGCCAGGTCGCCCGCCCCGTGCCCGCCGAGGTCCTCCCGTTCGGCCCCGGCTCGGTGAACAAGGTCTTCACCGCCGCCGCGGCCCTCGAAAAGGGTGTCATCGGCATCGACAAGGAGATCCAGGTCCCGGCCACCTACTACTCGAAGGTCTACCCGAACGGCGGCGCGCCGTGGAAGGTGGAGAACGCGGGCAAGTACAACGACAAGATGTCGCTGACCCAGGCCCTCGCCACCTCCCCGAACACGGGCTTCGTGATCCTCCAGGAGAAGACGGGCCTCGACAGCGTCGTGGACATGGCCTACCGCCTGGGGATGCGCGAAACCCTCCAGGGCGTGAACCGCTCGGGCGAGCCCCTGAAGGAAGACAAGTCCAACGGCCCGTCCCAGGGCGACTGGACGAAGCAGAACAACGCGGGCTCCTACACCCTCGGCCCCGGCGCCACCAGCGTCCTGGAACTCGCCAACGTGGCCGCCACCATCGTCTCCGGCGGCACCTGGTGCCCGCCGTCCCCGGTGGAGAAGGTCCTCGACCGCCACGGCAAGGAACTCCCGCTGAAGGAAAAGCCCTGCGAGCAGGCCGTGAACACCGACCTGGCCAACTCCCTGGCCCAGGGCATGTCCCACGACACCGTGGGCTCGGGCACCGCAGCCGCCGCCGCCTCCTCCTCGGGCTGGAACCGCCCCACCATCGCCAAGACCGGCACCACCGAAGAACACAAGTCGGTGGCCTTCCTGGCTGCCACCCCGCAGTACGCGGGCGCCGTCATGACCTACGCCGACGGCAACCACCCCGAGGTGATCTGCGCCAACCCGATCCGGCTCTGCCCAGGCGCCAGCCAGGGCGTCTTCGGTGGCCAGGTTGCGGCCCCCACGTGGTTCAACGCGATGAAGGCCATCCACGAGGGTCTGCCAGTGGCCCCGCTGCCACCAGCCGCGGTCCGCTACAAGTAGGGCCTGACCCATCCCAGGGCCGCCGGACGCCACCGCGTCCGGCGGCTTTTTGCTTTGCCTGGGGGAGGCGCCGACGTTCATGAAGCACCCGCGCGGGCTACGGGCATCGAGCGCGGCGAGGGGTGGAGGGCGCCCGGCATGGCCCGCGCGCCCAGCCTGGGGTGCGTGGCGCGGGTGGTGTGGCGGGTCGGCGGCGCCGGGCACCCCGCGTGGCGATTCGAAGCGAGCCGGACAGTAAAGCGCCAATCGCCTGCGTGCGTGGGCGCGTTGGGGCGGTCGGGTTGCGGAATTATCGCTGCTCAGCGGGCTATTGCCAACCGACCCCGCACAAGCCGCCCCTTCCGCTGGAACTGGACTAATCCACGAAACCGGACCACCACATCCGCGTGAGTGCACGCCCAGTCGCCCTCGAGCACGCCACGTAACCACCACAGCCCAGGCAGACCACCCCAGCGACACCGCAAATGCTTTCACGATAAAGCGACTGACCAGTACAAACACCAAGACAGGGATTGGTCTAAAGCGCGTTAACCATCGCCTCAGAGCTTCAACTACATAGAGTGACCAACCGTGGCCCTCATCACCTAAACGCCCACATAGCTTGCCCATGCCGGTGACACGAGGTTACGTTCACCGCCGCATGTCACGGTTCGATAACCGCAAGGACACGGATCTCTCCCGAAACGGTCCAGTCCGCACGGGGCTTCCCCAAGCCCCAAGGGCCCAGCCCCGCCCAGGCGCCCGAACGCCGAAGCACCCCAGCGGTTAGCCGAACTCCCCCGAGTGCATGGAGGCAGGTTTGGCACGGCATCGAGCGAAGGGTCAACTGGTCGACGTACTGGCCAGAGTGGACCTGGACCGCAAGAAGGCCGTAGCGGCGGTTGTCGCCGCGGGCGCCCTGGCCGGCGCCGGATTCACCCAGGCGATGGCGACGGTCACTCCCGTGGACCGCATCGTGCCGGTCGCCGCTACGAAGGACCTCGCGGCCGTGATGGCGCCGCCGCCGGAGGGCATCAAGACCGTCCACGCGATGGACACCAGCGCCGAGACGCGGAAGTTGCTGCAGGCCGAGCAGATCGAGGTGCAGTTCCGCGTTCGGGAGGCGCTCCGGTTCGCGGAGGGTGCCTACGCCGAACGGCAGGCGGCCGCCAAGGCCGAGCAGGCTCGTATCGCCGCCGAGGAAGAGGCGAAGAGGCCCAAGTGCGTGCGGCCCGCGCAGGGGACGTTCACGTCCGGCTTCGGTGCCCGGTGGGGTACCAGCCACAACGGTGTCGACATCGCCAACGCCATCGGAACACCCATCGTGGCCGCCATGGACGGCACGGTGATCGAGGCAGGTCCCGCGTCCGGGTTCGGACTGTGGGTTCGGATTCAGCACGAGGACGGGACCATCACCGTCTACGGGCACATGAACACCATCGACGTGCCGCAGGGTGCGAAGGTCAAGGCCGGGCAGCAGATCGCGACGATCGGCAACCGCGGGCAGTCGACTGGGCCGCACCTGCACTTCGAGGTGTGGATCGGTGGCTCGCAGAAGATCAACCCGGCGGGCTGGCTCGCGGAGCGCGGCGTCACGCTGTAGACGTCTCGGCACGTTCCCGCAAGGGGCCGGAAACGACTAATCTCCGGCCACGCCGCCCGGCATGAGGCTCGGCGGCGTGGAACCCGGAGCCGACTGATGATCTACCGCAGCCCCCTGCCGGCGGTGGTCGTTCCCGACACCACGGTCCCCGCGCACGTTCTCGAGCAGCGACGAAACAAGCCGGCGTTGCTGGACGTCGTCACGGGCGAGAGCCTCACCTACGACGAACTCGCGAGGCAGGTCGAGCGGACCGCGAAAGGCCTGACAGCGCAAGGCATCGCGCCCGGCGACACGGTCGCGATCGTGAGCGGCAACAGGCCGATGTACGCGGTCGGGCTGCACGCGATCATGGCGGCAGGTGCGACGGCTGCGCTGATCAACCCGTTGCTCACCGCGGCCGAGACCGAACGGCTCAAGGCCCTCGCGCACGTCTCCACCACGCTCGACCTCGACGACCTTCCCGAGAGCGACACCGGAACGCTCCCGCCGCCGAACCCGCAGGGGATCGCGGCGGTCCTCTTCTCCAGCGGCACCACCGGGCTCACCAAGGCCGTCAAGCTGAGCCACCGGGCCCTCGTCGCCAACCTGGAGCAGCAACGCCAGGGCTGGCGCGTCGACGAGACGGACGTGCTCGCCGCGAACCTGCCGTTCTTCCACATCTACGGGCTCGCGATCGTCCTCAACTCCGGTCTGCTCGGCGGCGCCACGCTCGTCACCATGCCCCGCAGCGACGCCCGGACGTACCTGAGACGTCTCGCGGAGCACCGGGTCACGCGCGCGTTCCTCGTGCCGCCGCTCGCCGCCGCGATCGCTGACGAAGAAGACATGCCGAAGGACCTCCACCTCAAGCTCGTCCTCTGCGGCGCCGCCCCGCTCGACGAGGGCATCCGCCGGGAAGCAGAGCGCAAGCTCGGCGCGCCGGTGCGCCAGGGCTACGGGCTGACCGAGGCGGGTGGCACGCACCAGACGTTCGACGGCGACCTCGACACCGATCCCGCGAGCGTCGGCGTGCTCAGCCCCGGCACCGAAGCGCGCATCGTCGAACCCGGCACGACCACCGACACGGCCGTGGGGGAGATGCTCATCCGCGGGCCGCAGGTCATGGACGGTTACCTCGACGACGAGGAGGCCACGCGACAGGCCTTCGTGGACGGATGGCTGCGCACCGGTGATCTCGTGCGTGTCCACAACGGCCGGTTCTACGTCGTCGACCGCGTCAAGGAAATGATCAAGTACAAGGGCTACCAGGTCGCACCCGCGGAGCTGGAAGCCTTGTTGCGCAGGCATCCCGCGGTGCGGGACGCCGCGGTGATCGGTGCGCCCGATCGGGTTAACGGCGAGGTGCCCAAGGCGTTCGTGGTGACGGAAGGCGACGTCACCGCGGAGGAGCTGATTGCGTTCGTGGCGGCGGAGGTGGCGCCTTTCAAGAAGGTGCGCCAGGTTGAGTTCGTGGAAGAGATACCGAAGTCGGTCTCGGGCAAGATCCTGCGGCGGTTGCTCAAGGGCCAGGACGAGTGCGAGTCCTGATCACGGGTGGCGCCAAGGAGCTCGGCAGGGTGTTCAGCGAAGTCCTTGGCGCGCAAGGGCACCAGCTCGTCATCACCGGGCGCGACGAGAACGCGCTGCGGACCGCGGAAGCCGAGCTCAGGGCGCGGGGTGTCGATGTCGAGGCGCATGTCGCGGACCTCGGAGACCCCGATGCGACACCGAAGCTGATCGAGAGCCTCGGCGGGCTCGACGTGCTGGTCAACAACGGCGCGCTCGGCGGGCCGGTCGGGCCGACGTGGCAGGTCGACGAGAACGAGTGGTGGCGCACGTTCGAGGTGAACCTGCGCGGCACCGCCTTCGCCGCGAACGCCGCGATCCGCGCGATGACGAGCGGGCGGATCATCAACGTCGTCAGCAACGCCGGTGCGCACCGATGGCCTTACCTCACCGCGTACTCCGTGTCGAAGGCCGCCGTGATCAAGCTGACCGAGAACCTCGCCGTCGAGCTGAAGCGACGGCGGATCGCGGTGCTGAGCTACGACCCCGGCATGGTCGACGTCGGTCTGATGGGCCGCGGCTGCGACGTGGAGTCCGGAGATCCGTACGTGCAGCGGGTCACGCAGTGGGCGAGATCTCAGCGCGACCAGGGCAGGTTCACCCCGGTGGAGCAGTCGGCCGCTCTTTTGTCCCGAATCGTGAGCGGAGAGTTCGATCACCGGTCCGGTGAGCTCATCACACCTGCGGACGGGTGAAACGCCTGCACTGTCAACGGCCAAGAACTTCCGCCACGAGGAGGAACGGTCACCCGATATTTCTTCGGGTAGTGCGTTCAGGCCCTTCCTCGCCGACAGGTCAACGGGGATCGTCGCGAGAGGTCCCCCGAAAACGTCCACAGGAGGCGTCGTGCCTGTCGGAACATCCTCCGCTGCCCTGAGCCTGGCGGCGGCACTCGAACCCGAGCATCTCGAACTCGCCGGTAAACCCCTGCACGTCGACCTGCCGCAGGACGTGAGAGCACGCGTCGCGCGCTGCCGCGAGTTCGTGCTCGCGGTGAGCGGCTCCGGACGCGCTGTCTACGGTGTCACAACGGGTTTCGGCCCACTCGTCGAGTTCGCCGGCCGCGCGGACGGCGCCGGCCAGAGCGACAACACGATCATTCACCACATCGTCGGCCACGGCGAGCTGATGCCACCCGCGGTGGCGCGGGCGGCCGTGCTGGCGCGGCTGTTCTCGTTGGCGCAGGGCCGATCCGGGGTCTCGGAGCACGTCGTCGAGACGCTGATCGCCGTGCTGGGCTCGGAATTCGCCCCTGCGGTGCCACGGCTGGGCTCTGTCGGCGCGAGCGGTGATCTCCAGCCGCTGGCCTACGTCGCGCATGCGTTGCGGGGCAACGGGAACGCGTACTTCCAGGGTCGGCTCATGCCCGCGGCCGAAGCGCTCGGCCAGGCGGGCCTCGAGAAGCTCGAGCTGGACGGGCGGGACGCGCTCGCGCTGGTGAACGGCATTTCGGTGACCGCCGCAGTACTCGGACTCGCTGTGGCACAGGCGAACCGGGCGCGGCGGATCGCGGAGTTGTTGTCCGCCTTGATGACCGACGTCCTGGGCTGCGGCACCGAGTTCACGTCGGTCGGGCTGCTGGCCGCGTTCGGGCATCCGGACGTCGCGGACACCGGTGCGGCCATCCGGACCTGGCTCGCGGGCAGCGCGCCGTCGGGTGAGCGTCCGTTGCAGGAGGCCTACAGCATCCGTTGCACGCCACAGCTGATCGGCGCGTGCCGCACGAGCGTCAGGCACGCGGAGGAGGTGGTGCGCCGCGACCTCAACGGCGTGAGCGACAACCCGTTGTTCTTCCCGGAGACCGAGGAGGTCGTGCACGGCGGCAACTTCTTCGGTCAGCCCAGCGCTTTCGCGGCCGACCAGCTGGGCGTCGCCCTGGTGCAGCTGGGCAATCTGGCCGAACGCCAGCTCGACCTGCTGGTCGATCCGCACCGCACGAGCGGGCTGCCACCGATGCTGAGCCCCGCACCCGGTCAGCACCACGCGCTGCAGGGCGTCCAGCTCTGCACGACCGCGACGGTCGCGGCGATGCGCCGTGCCGCCATGCCCGCCTCGGTGCAGAGCCTGCCGACGAACCTGCACAACCAGGACGTCGTCCCGTTCGGCACCCAGGCCGCGTTCACCGCGCTCGACCAGGCGGGCCTGCTGCGCTACCTGCACGCGGGGCTCGCGATCGGGCTGCGTCAGGCGGTGCACGTCGGGGCGCGCCACCCGCGGGCGCCGCGGCTCGCCGAGGTGTTCGACCGGATCGCGGCGGAGGTGCCGCCGATCGTGGAAGACCGGCCGCTCGACGTCGCGCTCGGCCGCGTCGCCGACCTCCTCGACACGATCGTGTCCGAAGTGGAGGGTGTGTGATGAGCGCTCCGGTCTGCACGCCCACCTGGGGGCACACGCACGTCGGACTGCCCGTGCTGCGGCTGCCGATGCCGGGAACGGAATTGATTCCGTGCACCGGTTGTTATCAGATTCCGATCGTGATCAACGCCCCCGAGGATCCGGCGGATCGTGCCGTCCACCGCTGGTTTCTCGGCCATCACGGCGCATTTCTGGTCTGGAGGTTTCTTTCGGCTTCACTCGATCGGTTGATACGCGAGCCTGATTCGCAACTAGTCCGCCTCGCTGCGCTTGGATATGACGCGTACTCGGTGATGCTTGCCTATTCGGGCAGTTGTTCCCGTGAGGTGTACGAGGACGTCATCCGGCCGTTGATGGTGGCGTTCGACCCGGCGTTCAGCGGGCGGTGGGCACGTGACTACGAGCCCCTACCCGGCCTGCTGCGCCGGGCGCGTGCCGCACTGGGGCCCGTGGCGGCCGCACCGCTTTCCTCCGCGAGCAAGGCGAACCTGTTGGCACACATGGAGGTCATGCGCAGACTCGTGCCCTGCGGCAACTCGTTGCTGCGCGAGTCGGGGCGTACGCGCGTGCCCACCACCGATGCCGAACGCGACCGGTTCGACGAGTTCTTCCTCGTCAGCCGCGAGAACGTGTGCGTGAGCCGCTACCGCGCCCACCGCGCCGCCGTCCTGCACGCCATCGGTCGTGACCTCGCGGAACACCCGCTGCGGCCCGAGTACAGCGACACACTCAGGACGCTCGTCACCCGACTATGAGAGAAGGCCGCGCGTGAACGACTTCAAGACCGTGGTCATGACCCCGCAGATCTACCAGTACGTGCGCACGCAGGCGGGCCAGCCCAGCGCGGTGCAGGAGAAGCTGATCGCGAGGACGCTGGAGCTCGGCGACTCCGCGGAGATGCAGATCCCGCACGAGCAGGCGGTCCTGCTGTCGCTGCTGGTCAAGCTCATCGGCGCGCAGACAGTCGTCGAGGTCGGCACGTACACCGGGTACTCCACGCTCGCGTTCGCGCAGGCGCTTCCCCCGCACGGCAAGGTCATCACCTGCGACGTCTCCACTGAGTGGACCGGGATCGCCGAGGAGGCGTGGCAGGCGGCCGGCGTGCGCGACCGGATCGACCTGCGGCTCGGTGCCGCCGCGCAGACGCTGGCCGAGCTGCCCGACGAACCGGTCATCGACCTCGTGTTCATCGACGCGGACAAGGTCGGGTACGTCCACTACTGGGACCTGCTGGTGCCACGGGTCCGTCAGGGCGGCCTGCTGCTCGCGGACAACACCCTCTACTACGGCGAGGCCGCCGCGGAGCAGCCGGAAGGCAACGCGGCCGCGATCGACGCGTTCAACACGTTCGTGCGCAACGACCCACGCGTCGATTCGGTGCTGGTTCCGATCGCGGACGGGCTCACCCTCGCCCGCAAGAAGTGAGGTGTCCTACCGACCGGTTGTGAGCATACCGACCGGTCGGTAGGGTGGGGGCCAGGTCGCTACTTGGAGGCGTTCATGGCTCGTTGGGGAATCACGCTGCCGTTGCTCGGCGTGCCGGTGCTCGAGCACCGCGCGCTGGTGTCCGAGCTCGGCGGGCTCGGCTACACGGACGTGTGGTCGGCCGAGACGACCGGCACCGACGCGTTCACGCCGCTCGCGCTCGCCGCGCAGTGGTCCTCCGAGCTGCGCTTCGGACCGGCCATCGCACCCGTCTACACCCGCGGGCCCGCGACGCTCGCGATGACCGCGGCGACGCTGGCCGAGGTGACCGGCGGCCGGTTCGTGCTGGGCATCGGCTCGTCGTCGCCCGCGATCGTGCAGCGCTGGAACGCGATCCCGTTCGAGGAGCCGTTCAAGCGCACCCGCGACACCCTGCGCTTCCTCAAGGCCGCGCTGGCCGGCGAGAAGGTCACCGCCGAGTACGACACGTTCAAGGTCTCGGGCTTCAAGCTGGAGCGCCCGCCCGCCGAGAAGGTGCCGATCATGCTCGCGGCGCTGCGGCCGAACATGCTGCGCCTGGCCGGTCGCGAGGCCGACGGCGCGATCACCAACTGGCTGGCCGCGTCCGACGTGGCGCAGGTGCGCGGCGAGCTCGGCGACTCCGAGCTCGCGGCGCGGATCTTCGTGTGCCCTACCGAGGACGCCGACGCGGCGCGGGCGCTGGGCCGCATGCTGATCAGCACCTACCTGACCGTGCCCGCCTACGCGGCGTTCCACGACTGGCTGGGCCGCGGCGACGTGCTGCGCCCGATGCACGAGGCGTGGGCGGCGGGCGACCGCAAGGCCGCGTCGAAGGCCATCCCGGACGAGGTCGTCGACGCGCTGATCGTGCACGGTTCGGTCGACGAGTGCCGCGCGCGCGTCGCCGAGTACCAGACCGCGGGCGTCGACACGCCGATCATCGCGCTGCTTCCGACCGGTGGCGACCAGGTGGAGCAGGTACGCGCCTTGGCACCCAAGGCATAGCCGTGCCCAGCGCGACCGAGCAGAAGATCATCGACGCGGCCGTGCGCCTCTTCGCGTCCCAGGGCTACGACGCGACCTCGGTGCAGGAGATCGTCACGGCCGCCGAGGTGACCAAAGGCGCGCTGTACCACTACTTCCGCGCGAAGGACGACCTGCTCTTCGAGATCTACCGGCTGCTGATCACGGCCCAGTCGGCGGACATGGACCGGATCATCGGGCTCGGCCTGTCGTCCGCCGACACGGTCCGGGAGATCCTCGTGTCGCTGGTCGTCTCGACGGCCGAACGGGTCGACGAGACCGCGGTGTTCGTGCGCGAGATGCACCGGCTCGACGAGGCGCGGATGACCGAGTTCCGCGCCGAACGCCGCCGCTACCACGAGACGTTCCTCGCGGTGATCGAGAAGGGGCAGGCGGACGGGGAGTTCAGCTCCGCCGTGCCCGCGGACACCGTGGTGCGGATCGCGCTGGGCGTCGTGAACCAGCTGCCCGTGTGGTACCGGCCGGACGGTCCGAAGTCGCCTTCGGTGCTGGCCGGAGAGATCGCGGACTTCGTGCTGGCAGGCCTGTCCGGTCGCGGAAAGGATCCGGAAAGGGCCGCCTGATCCACTGCCGGGTATGGATCTGTTGTTCGCGACCATGCCCGTTCCCGATCACGTGTACGGGCCGCGTCTTCCGAGCACCCTTGCGCCGACGTACGCGGTGTCGTGCAGCACGAGGTCCGCGGGCCGGGAGGTCGGAATCCGGCGGAGATCGGCGACCTGCGCCGGAATCGGGTCGAGGAACACCGCGCGCATGTCGTAGCGCAGCTTGGCGATGCCCTTGAGCCGGGTTGCTCGGACACCAGCCGCTGTTCCGGCAGCGCGGCGCGGAGCTTGGCGATCTGGACGTGCAGCGCGTTCACCGGGTCCTTGGCGTGGTGCCCGGTCTCGAACAGCCTGCTCGCGCTCACCGCGTTCGGACGGGAGACCAGCAGCATCGCGAGTGTCGCCCTGGCGCGGGCACCCGGCAGCACGACGGCGGTGCCGTCGTCGCCGGACACCTCGACCGGACCGAGCAGCTGGAACCGCATGGCGCGCAGTTTCGCAGGTGAGCGCGTCCACGAGGGCTGACCTGCGAACAAAGAGGATGGAAAGGGGACGGGACACACTGCCGGCATGAAACTCGGTCTTGCCCTGCCCCAGTACGGCGTCGTCGCCGATCCCTCCGCCACGCTGCGGGTCGCCGTCGAAGCGGAGGGCATGGGATTCGACAGCCTGTGGGTGTCGGACCGGCTGCTGCTCCCGGTGAGGCCGCGGGACCGCTACATCACGCCGGACGGCGTCATCCCGTCCGCCTACGAGAACTTCCTCGACCCGCTCACGCTGCTCGCCGCGGTGGCGACGACGACGTCACGGGTGCGGCTGGGCACGAGCACGTTGAACGCGCTGTGGCAGCCGCCCGCGCTGCTCGCCCGCACCGTCACCACCCTCGACCAGCTGAGTGGCGGCCGGATCGACCTCGGCATCGGCGTGGGCTGGCTGCGCGACGAGTACCAGGCCGCGGGCGTGCCGTGGGAGGGCCGCGGTGCCCGGCTGGAGGAGACGCTGGACGTCCTCGACGCCTTCTGGTCCAACGACGTCGTGACGCACGAGGGTCCGTTGTGGACGGTGCCGGAGTCGTGGGTCAGGGCCAAGCCGGTACGACGGCCGCCGATCCTGCTCGCGGGGCTGGTGCCGGCCGCGTTCACCCGCATCGCGCGGCGGGCCGACGGGTGGCTCGCCGTCGGCCTGCCGCTGCCGATGCTGACCGCCACCATCGCGTCGATCAGGCAGCAGGCCGCGTCGTTCGGGCGCGATCCCGGCGCGCTGCGGTTCCCGTTGCGGATCAACCCGCACATCACCGCCGAGCAGGCCGATGACGCGCACGTTCCGCACGTCGGCACGATCGACCAGCTCACGGACTACGTGCGGCGCGTCGAGGGCGTGGTGGACGAGGTGTTCGTCGACTTCCAGCTGACCGCTCGAAGCGTCGACGAGTACCTCGACCTGGCGCGAGCGGTGATCACCGGTTCCTGAGGGCCGCCAGCGCCTTGTCCGCGTGCGAGGTCATCGAGAACTCGCTCTTGATCACCTCGATGACCTCGCGGTTCGTGTCGATGACGAACGTGTGCCGCTTGACCGGGATCGGCCCGAACCGCCGCTTCACCCCGAACTGCTCGGCCACCTCGCCGTCGACGTCGGACAGCAGCGGGTAGTCGAAGCCGTTCAGCTCCGCGAACTGCTTCTGCTTCGCCACGTCGTCGGTGGAGATGCCGACGCGCTGCGCCTTCGCCTCGCCGAACTCCGCGGCGAGGTCGCGGAAGTGGCAGCTCTGCGCGGTGCAGCCGGCCGTCATCGCCGCGGGGTAGAAGAACAGCACGACCGGGCCGTTCTCGAGTAGTTCGGACAGCTTGCGCTCGACGCCGTCCTGGTCGGGCAGGGAGAAGTCGGGGGCGATGTCGCCGGGCTTCATGGATCTCCAATACGCTCTCAACCGTGACCAGCATGTCCGATGTGGCCAAGGCTGCAGGGGTGTCTGCTGCGACCGTATCGCGGGCCCTGCGGGGCGAACCGGGCGTGTCCGAGGCCACGCGGCAGCACGTGAGCGAGGTCGCACGGCGGATGAAGTACGCCATCGCGCGCGACGCGTCCTCGTTGGCCGGTGGACGCCGCTACGCGATCGCGGTGCTGACGTCCGAGGTCAGCCCTGTGCTCGCGGGTGCGGAGGGCGCGCTGCGACAGGCCGGTTACGACGTGCTGCTCTACGTGCTGGGGTCCGCGGAGGCCCGCGAGAAGTTCTTCGACGAGCTGCCGCTGGGGCGCCGCGTGGACGGGGTGCTTCTTCTCTCCATTTCCATGACGGCAGCCGAACAGGCCGCGCTGGAGTCGCTCGAGGTCCCGCACGTCACGGTCGACGACGCCGATCTGCGCCGCGCCCTGCGGACCGCCGTCGCGCACCTGAAGACGCTCGGTCATCACGACGTGGCGCTGGTGCTGTCCGACGGCGTGGACGAGTCGTACGACGAGATCCTGATCGAGGCCGGGCTGGAGGTCCGTCCGGAGTGGACGGTCTGGTGCTCGCCGACCGTCGACGGCGGCGAGCAGGTGGTCGACGTGCTGCTCGACGGCGAACGCCTACCGACCGCCGTGATCAGCTCGAACGGTGCCGCGGCTGTGGGGATCTACCTGCGCATGCAGCGGGACGGGCGCACCGTGCCGGACGAGGTGTCGATCGTGTCGCTCGACGGCCAGGAGCTCACGCGCGTGGTCGGGCTGACCGCGGTCGAGGGCGCGGCGAAGGAACAGGGGGAGCGTGCGGTCGCCGACCTGTTCACGTTGATCAGGGGCGGCGAGATCGAACCGGCGGAGCACCCGGTGCGGCTCGTGGTGCGCAACTCGAGCGGACCCGCTGCCTGAGTACGGTGGGCGCATGCCCGCCGAGAAGCGTCTGACCGAACTGCCGGAGCTGGCGAACACGCCCGGCTACGCCCACGCGGTGACGGTCACCGGGAAGATCGCGTTCGTCTCCGGTCAGGTCGCGATCGACGCGCAGGGGTGCGCTGTCGGGGTCGACGACCTGGCCGCCCAGACACGGCAGGCGCTGCGCAATCTCCATCACGTGATCAGAAGCCTCGGCGCCGACTGGTCGGATGTCGTCAAGTTCACCTGGTACGTGCTCGATGCTTCCGAGGTGCAGACCATTCGCGATGTGCGTGACGAGATTCTGCGACCCGCGCTGGGGGATGTGCACAACCCGGCGAGCACGCTCGTTCAGGTCGCGGCGTTGTTCGGGCCGGAATTTCTGGTCGAGGTCGAAGCCGTCGTGGCGATTCCCGGAGAACCATCGGATGTCTGAGCAAATACATGTGTGAGTGTGCGTCCCGACCGGCCTGCACCCTTCGGGTGACCAGGGACCATTTGCTCTGGTAATGCGGACCGAGCTGTGACATAGGTTGTACCTGTGGACGAGTTGGTGGCGCGACTGGCGGACGCCTGGGGCGTTGCCACTCGGTACGAGAACGCGGACCAGCAAGAGGTCGTGGTCGACACCGAGGTCGTCGTCAAGGTCCTCGCGCAGTTCGGCGTCGACGCGTCCACTGAGGACTCGATCACCCGTGAGCTGGCCGAGATCGAGCGGCGCAGGGCCGTCGAAGCGCTTCCGCCGACGATCGTGATCCGCGAGTACGAGACGTACGACCTGCGCGGCCCGGCGACGGTCGAGCTGGAGGACGGCACCACGTTCGAAGTCGAGCGGCACCTGCCGGACAGCCTGCCGCTGGGCTGGCACCGCGTCGTCACCGCCACCCAGACGATCACGCTGGCCGTGGCGCCCAGGACGCTGCCGGACGTCCCGCGCACCTGGGGCTGGATGCTGCAGCTCTACGCGGCGCGGTCGAAGGACTCGTGGGGAATGGGCGACTTCGCCGACCTCGCCACGATCGCGCGCCGGTCCTGCCTGGAGCTCGACGCCGGGGTGGTCCTCGTCAACCCGGTGCAGGCGCCCTCGCTGACCCACCCCGTCGAACGCTCGCCCTACTCGCCGGTCAGCCGCCGGTTCGTGAACCCGCTGTACCTGCGCATCACCGACACGCCGGAGTTCCTGCAGGCCTGCCCGCGCACCCGGCAGCTCATCCGCGACCTGCGGCCCGACCACGGGGACCTGATCGACTACGACGTGATCTGGGACGCCAAGAGGCAGGCGCTGGAACTGCTGTTCCCCGGCGGCGACATCGAGATGGACGAGGATCTGAAGGCCTTCGCCACCTACTGCGCGCTGGCCGAGATCCACGGCAAGGACTGGCGCACCTGGTCCGCGGACCGTGCGGAAGCGCCGCAGGAACGGGTCGCCTTCCACGCCTGGCTCCAGCACCTGTGCACCCGGCAGCTGCAGGACGTCCGGCTCGCCGCGCACGAGGCGGGCATGGCCGTCGGCATCATCCACGACCTCCCGGTCGGGGTGTCACCCGGCGGCGCCGACACGTTCGCGGATCCCGACGTGTTCGCCATCGACGTCACGGTCGGTGCGCCACCCGACGCGTTCAGCGCCGACGGCCAGGCCTGGGGCCTGCCGCCGTGGCGCCCCGACAAGCTCGCCGAGACCGGCTACCGCCCGTTCCGCCAGGTGCTGCGCAGCGTGCTGAAGCACGCCGACGGCATCCGCATCGACCACGTCGCGGGCCTGTGGCGGCTGTGGTGGATCCCGCCGGGCGAGCCGCCGTCACGCGGCACGTACGTCCACTACGACGCCGACGCGATGCTCGGCGTGCTCGCGCTGGAGGCCTATCGCGCCGGCGCCGTGGTGGTCGGCGAGGACCTCGGCACCGTCGAGCCGGTCGTCACGAAGACATTGCAGGAAAACGGCATGCTCACCAGCGCCGTCCTCTACTTCCAGCGCGACTACTACGCTCCCGGCCACCCGCTGATCCCGCCGTCGCGGTGGACCCCGAAGGCGATGGCCAGCATCTCGACCCATGACCTCCCGACGGCCGCGACGTTCTTCGCCGGCCCCGACGGCCCCGATTTCGACGCACTGATGCGCCAGGAGGGCGTCGACGCCTCGGACCGGGTCGCCGGCGCTCACGAGTTGCTCGCGCAGGCACCCTGCGCGTTGGTCCTGACTTCACCTCAGGACGCTCTGCGGGAAACCCGGCAGCCCAACGTGCCGGGCACGATCGACGAGCACCCGAACTGGAGAATCCCTCTGCCCGTCCTCGTGGACGATCTCTTCCCCCGAGTCAGGGACATCACCCGTCCGCTGCGCTCCAGAAATAGATGAAACTTCCACGTAACAGCAGGTCATGGGCCTGTGGAGTACTGTAAGGGCCGTCACCTGACGGCGGACGAACGTTTTGGAGGTGGCGTACCAGATGAGTTCAGCCGTGAGCACGCGGACACCAACCGGCGTGCTGGAACTGGCCGTCGAGCAGGTTCTCGCTTCAATGAGACCAGCCGCACTCGGCGACCCGGTAGTCGGGGCACGGCGCGCGGAGGAATCCCTGCGTGACGCGCTGCGGGACGCAGGACCCGTGGAGGACAACGTCGCTCTGCAGAACGCGCTGGCTTGCGCGGAGGCTGCGTGTGAGCACCTGAAGTACTGCGAGATCCAGGAAGCACGCACGTTGCTCACGGCCGCACGTGGGCAGCTGATGCTGGCACACGAAAGGGCGTGATGCCGGACCGGCGTTAGGTGGATAGGGTCGACGGGTAGCCGCCGTTCTGTGAGGAGCATCGTGCGACCCTGGCCTGGAAGGCCCTACCCGCTTGGCGCTGGATACGACGGTGTGGGCACCAACTTCGCCCTGTTCTCCGAGGTGGCCGAGTACGTCGAGCTCTGCCTCTTCGACGACGACGGCACCGAGACCCGCGTGAGGCTGCCGGAGGTGGACGGCTTCGTCCACCACGGCTACCTGCTCGGCGTGGGGCCGGGGCAGCGGTACGGATACCGCGTGCACGGCCCGCACGACCCCGCGCGAGGGCTGCGGTGCAACCCCAACAAGCTGCTGATCGACCCGTACGCGAAGGCCATCTCCAACGGTCTGGCGTGGGACGAGGCGCTGTACGGGTACAAGTTCGGGTCGCCGGACGAGCGCAACGACACCGACTCGGCGCCCCACGTGCCGAAGAGCGTGGTGGTCAACCCGTTCTTCGACTGGACGAACGACAGGCTGCCGAAGACGCCCTACAACGAGAGCGTCATCTACGAGGCGCACGTTCGGGGCCTCACCATCGACCACCCGGAGATCCCGCCACGGCTGCGGGGCACGTACGCCGGGCTCGCGCATCCGGTGATGATCGACCACCTCGCGAAGCTCGGGGTGACGGCGGTCGAGCTGATGCCGGTGCACCAGTTCATCAGCGATCACACGCTGGCGGAGCGGCGGCTCAGCAACTACTGGGGCTACAACACGATCGGTTTCTTCGCGCCGCACGACGGCTACTCCGCGTTGCCGTTGAACCAGGTGCAGGAGTTCAAGGGCATGGTGCGGGCGCTGCACCAGGCGGGGATCGAGGTCATCCTCGACGTCGTCTACAACCACACCGCCGAGGGCAACCACCTGGGGCCGACGCTGTCGATGCGGGGTATCGACAACGAGTCGTACTACCGGCTGGTGGAGGACGACCCGAAGTTCTACATGGACTACACGGGCACCGGCAACTCGCTGAACGTGCGGTCGCCGCACACGTTGCAGCTGATCATGGACTCGCTGCGGTACTGGGTCACCGAGATGCACGTGGACGGGTTCCGGTTCGATCTCGCGGCGACGCTGGCCCGCGAGTTCTACGACGTGGACCGGCTGGCGACGTTCTTCGAAGTCGTGCAGCAGGACCCGGTCGTGTCGCAGGTCAAGCTGATCGCGGAACCGTGGGACGTCGGGCCCGGTGGCTACCAGGTCGGCAACTTTCCTCCACTGTGGACGGAGTGGAACGGCAAGTTCCGGGACACCGTGCGGGACTTCTGGCGGGGTGAGCAGGCGACGCTGGGCGAGTTCGCGTCGCGGATCACCGGCAGCAGCGACCTGTACCAGGACGACGGGCGGCGGCCGTACGCGTCGATCAACTTCGTCACGGCGCACGACGGGTTCACGCTGAACGACCTGGTGTCGTACAACGAGAAGCACAACGAGGCCAACGGCGAGGACAACCAGGACGGCGAGAGCCACAACCGGTCGTGGAACTGCGGGGTCGAGGGGCCGACCGACGACAAGGACGTCCTCGAACTGCGGGCGCGGCAGCGGCGGAACCTGATGGCGACGATGCTGTTGTCGCAGGGTGTGCCGATGATCCTGCACGGCGACGAGTTCGGGCGGACGCAGCACGGCAACAACAACGCGTACTGCCAGGACAACGAGGTGTCGTGGGTCGACTGGTCGTTGCTCGAGACCAACGCCGAGCTGGTCGAGTTCACGTCGGCGCTGGCGGCGTTCCGCAAGGCGCATCCGGTGTTCCGACGCAAGCGGTTCTTCGCGGGGCGGCCGATCCGCAAGGGCGAGGAGCTGCGCGACATCGCGTGGTTCACCCCGTCCGGCGAGGAGATGACCGAGCAGAACTGGGAGGACGACTTCGGCAAGTGCATCGTCATCTTCCTCAACGGTGAGGGCATCCCGGACCTCGACGCGCGCGGCATGCGGGTGGTCGACGACTCGTTCCTGATGGCGTTCAACGCACACCACGAGGACATCGAGGTGACGTTGCCCGAGGCCGAGTACGGTCCTGAGTGGACGGTGGTCGTCGACACGGCGACCGGCCACGTAGGCAACGGGGAGAAGCCGGTCGTCGCGGGCGGGCAGCTGACCCTCACCGCGCGGTCGCTCGTCGTGCTGCAGCGGGTGGGCTGATGGGCGCGCCTTCCTCCACGTACCGCGTCCAGTTCACCCCGTCGTTCACGTTCGCCGACGCCACCGCCATCGCCGACTACCTGGCACGCCTCGGGGTCGGCGCGCTGTACGCGTCGCCGATGCTCGACGCGCGCGAGGGGTCGACGCACGGCTACGACGTCGTGGACCCGACCCGCGCGCGGCCCGAACTCGGTGGCGACGACGGCCGCAAGGCGATGCAGAAACGCCTGTCGGAGCTCGGGCTCGGGCTCGTCGTCGACATCGTGCCGAACCACATGGTCGTGCCGAACCCGTGGTGGGACGACGTGCTCGCGCACGGGCAGAACTCGAAGTACGCGCGGTACTTCGACATCGACTGGTCGTCCGGCAAGGTCCTGCTGCCCGTGCTCGCGGAGGACGCACAGGACGAACCGGGCGAGCACTTCGTCAGGGTGAACTGGCGGCGCGGCAACACCGAGCTCAACTACCGGCGGTTCTTCGACATCACCGAGCTTGCCGCGGTCAGGGTCGAGGATCCGGAGGTGTTCGAGGCGACCCACCGCGAGGTGTTGTCCTGGGGCGTAACGGGGTTGCGGATCGACCACCCGGACGGCCTGGCCGATCCTGGCGGCTACTTCCGGCGGCTGCGCGAGCACTTCGACGGCTGGCTGGTCGTCGAGAAGATCCTCGGGCCGGACGAACCGCTGCCGCAGAGCTGGCCGGTCGACGGCACCACGGGCTACGACGCGTTGCGCGAGATCTGCGGTGTGTTCATCGCGCCCACGGAGGCGTTCGCCGGTGACTTCCACGAGGTCGAGCACGCGTCCCGGCAGCAGGTCGCGGACTCGATCCTGGTCGCCGAGGTGCGCCGGATCGCGCGGCTGGTGCAGGGTGTGCCGTTCGAGGACGCGTGTCAGGCCGTCGCCGAGGTGATGGTCGACTTCCCGGTGTACCGCTCGTACCTGCCGGAAGGTTCGAAGTACTGGGAAACCGCGGTGCAACGCAGCAAGTCGCCTGCCGTGCGGGCGTTGGACGACCAGGTGCGTGCCGATCCGCACGGCGAGCTGGCGACGAGGATCCAGCAGACGTCCGGCATGGTCGTCGCGAAGGGCACCGAGGACACCGCGTTCTACCGGTACACGAACTTCGTGGCGCTCAACGAGGTCGGCGGCTCACCAGACCGGTTCGGGATGCCCGTCGAGGAGTTCCACCAGCGCGCGGCGATGCGGGAGGCGCAGACGCCACAAGCCATGACCGCGCTGTCGACGCACGACACGAAGCGTTCGGAGGACGTCCGGGCGCGGCTCGCGGTGCTGGCCGAGATGCCGGAGGAGTACCTGGCGTTCGAGGCCGCGATGTCCGAGAAGCACGGTATTTCCGAACCGTCGCTGAACCGACTCGCGTGGCAGTCGCTCGTCGGCGCCTACCCGATCACCGAGGAACGCCTGGGGCAGTACCTGGAAAAGGCGTCCAGGGAAGCGAAGATCAAGACTTCCTGGGTCGACCGGAACGCCGAGTTCGACGCCGAGGTCGCCGCGTGGCCCGCGAAGGTGCTGAACGAGCCCGAGGTCGCCACGTTCGTCGAGCGGATCAAGGCGCCGGGCTACTCGAACGCGTTGGGGCAGAAGCTGGTCCAGCTCACCGCACCGGGCGTGCCGGACGTCTACCAGGGCACGGAGTTGTGGGAGTTCTCGCTGGTCGACCCGGACAACCGCCGGCCGGTCGACTACGCGGTCCGCGCCGAGCTGCTGGACCGCATCGAGTCGGGCCGGCTGCCCGAGGTCGACGACTCCGGTGCCGCGAAGCTCCTGGTCGTGCAGAAGGCCTTGCAGGCCCGCAAACGAGGACTGCACGGCTACCGACCGTTGCGTGCCGAGGGCCCGGCCGCCGGGCACGTGCTGGCGTTCGAACGGTCCGGGGTGATCACGGTGGCGACCAGGCTGCCGGTCGGGCTGGCGCGGCAGGGCTGGCAGGGCACGGTGCTGCCGCTGCCGAGCGGTCCGGGGTGGACGGACATCCTGACCGGACGGCCCGCGACGGAGGACTTGGTGTCGTTGCTGGAGACGTATCCGGTGGCGTTGCTGGTGCGCGGCTGACCGCGGGCACGTTCAGCTCGGCGAACAGGGCCAGCGCCTCGGTGCGGTGACGCAACGCCTCCTTGTGGCGGCCCGTGCGGGACAGGGCGGCGGCGAGGCCGTCGAGGGCGCGGGCCCGCTCGTACCGGATGCCGGTCTGCGAGGCCAGTTCGAGGGCCCGCTCGTGGTACGGGCGGGCGGAGGCGGGGCGGCCGAGGGCGGTCAGGGTTTCGCCGTAGCGGTTGAGGGCCTCGGTTTCCACGCTGAGCTCGCCGACCTCCCTGGCGAGCTCCAGTGCCTCCTCGTGGTGTTCGACGGCCAGCTTCGTGAAGCCCAGCTTCTGCAGGACCTGGGCGAGGTACGCGAGGCCGTACGAGCGGTTGGAACGGTCGTCGAGCTCGTCGAAGATCGCCAGCGCCTGTTCGTAGTGGGTGCGGGCGGCGTTCCACTGCTGCAGGCACTGGTGGGTCTCGGCGATGTTGGCGAGCACCGCGCCCTCGCCCTCCCGGTCGCGCACCTCGCGGCGGATCGCGAGCGCCGGGCGGTAGTGGGCGAAAGCTTCGTCGTAGTAGCCCAAGCGGTGGTAGATGATTCCGACGTTGCCGAGGGTCGCGCCCTCGCCGACGCGGTCGCCGAGCTCCCGGCGCAGGGCCAGTGCGCGCAGGTAGAGCTGCAGGGCCAGGTCGTAGTGGCCCAGCCGCTGGTGCACGTTGCCCATGTTGTTGATCGCGGCGGCCTCGCCGGCGCGGTTCCCGGTGTCGTGGTGGATCTCCAGGGCGCGCGCGAAGTGGTCGAGTGAGGCCTCGTGGTCGCCCAGCCGCCAGTGGACGCGGCCGAGGTTGTGCAGTGCGGCGCCCTGGCCCTGGCGGTCGGCCGTGTTGAGCACGTGCTGGTAGAGGGTGATGGCGTCGTTGTGCCGGCCGGTCATGTCCAGGTGCCTCGCGAGCGTCGTCATGAGCCGCGCGGTGTGGCTGTACCAGCCGTGCCGGGCGGTGTGGTCGGCCACCGCCACCAGGTTCGTGTGCTCTGCCTCCAGCCACGCCCTGGCATCGGTGACGGAGGCGGCGGGGACGCACTCGTGGCGTTCGGCGGGGTTGAGCGTGTTGCGCGCGGCCGCCGCCGTCTGCAGGTAGTGGTCGAAGAGGCGGGTCAAGGCCTCGCGTTGCGCGGACTTCGGTTCCTCGTCGACCACGCGGGCGGCGGCGAAGACGCGCACCAGGTCGTGCAGCTCGTACCGGGACGGCGTCTTGAGCTGCAGGAGGTGGTCGGTCAGCAGGTCGTCGAGGTGGCGTTGTGCCAGGCCCCGATCGACGCCGGCCAGCGCGGCGGCGGCCGCGGCGTCGAAGTCGTGGCCGGGGTGCAGCGCGGTCAGCCGGAACGTGCGCTGGTGTCCGGCGGGCAGGGCGCGGTAGGACAGGTCGAGGGCCAGCTCCACGCCGCTGTCCAGGTGCCGGAGCTCGTGCCGCTCGGTCAGCCGGAGCAGGTGGTCGGCAAGTGTCCAATGAGGACGATCGGCGATGAGGCCCGCGACCAGGCCCAGTGCCAGTGGTAGCCGGCCCACCAGCTCGCCGATCCTGGTGGCGGTCTCCACGTCGGCGGCGACGCGGTCCGCGCCCGCCCTGCGGCGCAACAGGTCCAGCACCTCTTCCTGGCCGAACGCGGTCAGGCTCAGGCGCGTCCCCGGCAGTCCCGGCAGCACGCGGCGGCTGGTGATCAGGACCAACGCGTCGGGGCTCTCCGGCAGCAACGGCCGCACCTGGTCCTCGCTCATCGCGTTGTCCAGCAGCACCAACGCTTTGCGTCCGATCAGCAGCTTGCGGAACGCCGTGCTGCGGCCGGCGAGGTCCAGGGCGTGGATGCGGTCGCCGGACATGCCCAGCTGTCGCAGGAAGCCGTCCAGGACCGCGGCGGGATCGGCGGGAGGCCGCTCGGGATCGTAGCCGCGCAGGTTCACCGAGAGCTGCACGTCCGAATACTTTCCTTGGCACAGCAACAAGTGTGCGGCACGGGTGGCGAGCAACGTCTTGCCGACACCCGCCATGCCCTCGATCACGACGGCCTCCGCGGCGGTCAGGATCAGATCCAACTCCGCGGCACGGCCGGTGAAGTCGGTGACGTCGTCCGGCAGCGCGCCGCTCACCCGCACGATCTCGGCCTCGGTCGCGACCCCGGTGACCACCTGGTGCGCCAGCCGCCATTCGGCCGCTCTCGCGTCGTCCTCACCCAGCAGCACACGTGCGATGTGCACCACTAGTTCGACGTCCATGCGTGCCCGCCCGGCCTGGAAACACCGGAAAACCGTGTTGTAGGAAGGAAGTTCGGCGATCCTCCTGGCTCGTCGGAAACTCACCACCCGGCGATGGATCTCGTGGTAACTCACGCCCGCCCACGACTTCAACGCACGCAGCCGGCCGGTCAGATCTTCGAACGTTCGTGCCCCCTGCGGTCCGGGAGGATCCCCCACCGGCCCGCCTCTTTCCTCTCTGGCCACCCGTTTTCTCCCGTCCCCCCAGGAGGGTTTCAACGTACTGAGGCCGTCGGCGACTGTCACCCGGCCAGACCGCTCAGTGGTCGAAGTTGGTCGAGAACGGTGACGGGGGAGGGGCCAGTCGGCACTGTCGGCCGCGGTGAACAGCTCAACAGAGCGAGGGGGAATCGCGAAAAGTGAGACTCATCAAGAGATCCCTGGCCGTGATGGCCGCGGTGAGCTTGGCGACCGCGGGGCTGGCGGCGCAGGCTCACGGGGATGACACCGACCCGCCCAGCACCAGGATCGTCGGCGGCAACGTCTCGCCGACGAACGCCTACCCGTGGATGGTGTCCATCTCGCGGCCCGGTGTGTTCGACCACTGGTGCGGTGGCACGCTGATCGACCCGAACTGGGTGCTGACGGCGGCGCACTGCGTCAGCGGGCTCACCGCCGCCAACTTCAGCACGTTGATCGGTCAGACCCGGATCTCCGGCGGCTCGGGCGGCGACGTCCGCACCGTCGCCGAGATCCGGGTCCACCCGCAGTACACGAGCGCCAGCGGCAGCGGCTTCGACGTCGCGCTGATGCGCCTCAGCTCGGCGTCGACCAAGGCGCCGCTGCAGATCGCGACCTCGGCCGAGCGCGACACGTGGATGCCGAACGCCACCGTGCGCACGATGGGCTGGGGCGCCACGTCCGAGGGCGGCGCGGGCAGCAACGACCTGCGTGAGGTCGACGTGCCCGTCCAGCCGGACTCGACGATGTCCAGCGCGGCCGCCTACGGCAGTACGTTCAAGGCGGACACGATGCTCGGCGCGGGCCCGCTGGCCGGCGGCAAGGACAGCTGCCAGGGCGACTCCGGCGGCCCGCTGCTCGCGGGCACCGCGCGCGGCTGGCGGCAGGTCGGCATCGTGTCGTGGGGCACCGGATGCGCCCGCCCGAACAAGCCCGGCGTCTACACGAGGATCGGCGACCAGTCGACCAACGACTGGGTGCGGTCCAACATCCCCGGCTCGTTCGCCGACGGTTTCGCCAGCAAGTCCGGCGACTTCAACGGTGACGGCCGTGACGACATCGTCACGTTCACGCGTGGCAGCTCGGCGGACGTGTACGTGGCGCTGTCGAACGGTTCGTCGTTCGTCGGCACGGCGGTGAAGTGGCACGACTGGTTCGCCGCCTACGACGAGGTGCCGCTGGTCGGTGACTTCAACGGGGACGGCAAGGACGACATCGCGACGTTCACCCGTGGCAGCACGGCGGACGTGTACGTGGCGTTGTCGACTGGTTCGTCGTTCGTGGGCACGGCGGTGAAGTGGCACGACTGGTTTGCCGCGTACAACGAGATCCCTGCGGTCGGTGACTTCAACGGGGACGGCAAGGACGACATCGCGACGTTCACGCGTGGCGGGTCCGCGGACGTGTACGTGGCGCTGTCGAACGGTTCGTCGTTCGTGGGTACCGCGGTGAAGTGGCACGACTGGTTCGCCGCGTACAACGAGATCCCACTGGTGGGTGACTTCAACGGCGATGGCAAGGCGGACATCGCAACCTTCACCCGTGACGGCTCGGCCGACGTGTACGTAGCGCTGTCGAACGGCTCCTCGTTCGTGGGTACCGCGGTCAAGTGGCACGACTGGTTCGCG
The DNA here is from genome assembly GCF_016907955.1 of Lentzea nigeriaca. Taxonomy (GTDB): domain Bacteria; phylum Actinomycetota; class Actinomycetes; order Mycobacteriales; family Pseudonocardiaceae; genus Lentzea; species Lentzea nigeriaca. The sequence continues at coordinate 56,195 of NZ_JAFBCX010000016.1, forward strand.
GCGGGCGCCGAGTTCCCGGCCGTGGGCGACTTCAACGGTGACGGCAAGGACGACATCGCCACCTTCACCCGCGGCACGTCCGCGGACGTGTACGTGGCCACCTCGAACGGGTCGTCGTTCGTGGGTACCGCGGTGAAGTGGCACGACTGGTTCGCCGCGTACAGCGAGATCCCCGGAACCGGTGACTTCAACGGTGACGGCAAGGACGACGTCGTGACGTTCACGCGCGGCGACGCGGCCGACGTGTACGTCGCGACCTCGAACAGCTCCTCGTTCGTGGGCACGGCGGTGAAGTGGCACGACTGGTTCGCCGCCTACGCCGAGATCCCGGCGGGTGGCACGGCCTGGTGACCTGATCACCCTGCAGGGGGCGGTGGCCGCGGCCACCGCCCCTCCCCGCGTTACAGGTACTAGCGTGTGTGCGGTGACGTTCTCGGTCTGGGCTCCCACGCCCGAGCAGGTCCATGTCCGCGTCGACGGCGTCGACCACGAGATGAAGCGCGACGGCGACTGGTGGCACTCAGACGCTGTTGGGACGGACTACGCGTTCGTCATCGACGGCAAGGCGTATCCGGACCCGCGGTCGCTGTGGCAGCCCAACGGGGTGCACGAGGTGTCCCGCGTGTACCGGCACGAGTTCGAGTGGACGGACGGCGCGTGGACCGGCCGGGCGTTGCCGGGCGGTGTGATCTACGAGCTGCACATCGGCACGTTCACGCCGGAAGGCACGTTCGACGCGGCCATCGGGAAGCTCGACCACCTGGTTGATCTCGGCATCACGTTCGTCGAGGTCATGCCGGTCAACAGCTTCGACGGCGTCGAGGGCTGGGGTTACGACGGCGTGCTGTGGGGCGCCGTGCACGAGCCCTACGGCGGCCCGGACGGGTTCAAGCGGTTCGTCGACGCCTGCCACGCGCGGAACCTCGCGGTGCTGCTCGACGTCGTCTACAACCACCTCGGGCCGTCCGGGGCGTACCTGGACAAGTTCGGGCCGTACTTCGCCGGCCGCAACGACTGGGGGCCGGGGCTGAACCTCGACGGACCGCACTCCGACGAGGTCCGCCGGTACGTGATCGACAACGCCCTGCAGTGGTTCGGGGACTTCCACGTCGACGGGCTTCGGCTCGACGCGGTGCACGCGTTGGCCGACCGGCGTGCGGTGCACATCCTCGAAGAGCTCGCGGTCGAGGTGGATGCGCTTTCGGCAAAACTCAATCGTCCGCTGAGTCTCATCGCCGAGTCCGACCTCAACGACGCGAAGCTGGTGACAGCGCGCGAGGGCGGTGGCTACGGGCTGCACGCGCAGTGGTCCGACGATCTGCACCACTGCCTGCACGTGGCGTTGACCGGCGAGACTTTCGGCTACTACGAGGACTTCGCGGCACCGGGCGCGCTCAAGAACACGTTGGAGAAGGTGTTCTTCCACGCGGGCACCTGGTCGTCGTTCCGCGAGAAGCACCACGGCAAACCGGTCGACACTGCGCTGATCCCCGGCCACCGGTTCCTCGCGTACACGCAGAACCACGACCAGATCGGCAACCGGGCAACCGGTGACCGGCTGCCGGCGACCGTGCCGACCGGGAAGTTGTTGTGTGCTGCGGCGTTCGTGCTCTGCTCGCCGTACACACCCATGATCTTCATGGGGGAGGAGTGGGCGGCGAGCACGCCGTGGCAGTTCTTCGCGTCGTTCCCCGATCCGCAGCTGGCAGAGGCCGTGCGCACGGGCAGGCGGCGGGAGTTCGCGCGGCACGGCTGGGGCGAGTCGGACGTGCCGGATCCGATGTCACCGCACACCGTGGCGAACTCGCGCCTCAGGTGGGACGAGGCGCGAACGGGTGACCACGCGAAGGTGCTGGAGACGTACAAGGCACTGATCGCGTTGCGGCGCTCCCGGCCGGAACTCGCCGATCCGCGGCTGGACAGGTTCGCGGTGGAGCAGGACGGGCTGTGCTTCGTGCTGCACCGCGGGACGACCCGCGTGGTGGTGAACCTCGGCACGACACCCGTCCCGCTGCCTCACGGCGAGGTGTTGCTGACCTCCTCGGCGAACCCGTCGTCGGTTTCACCGGAGTCGTTCGCGGTTGTCGCGTTGACGTGATCCCACAACAGCTGGTCGGACGGCTTCACCGGCCTGCCCAGATGAGCGTGCACGAACGCCGCCACCAGCCGGTCGGCGGCGACGTGCAGCTTGATGTTGTGGTGCTGGGACACGTGCACCAGCAGCCCGAACGCCTGCTGGGGTGTGCAGGGCTTGCGTGCGGCGATCAGGCCCGTGGCCTGCCCGATGACGGTCCGGGACACCAGAGCTTTGCGCAGCCCTGCCACCTCGGCCTCGAGGGCGGTGATTCTCGCGGACGACACCGCCGGCTCCTTTCACGTCGTCATGGTCACAGCGGCATGCCGGTGAGACGACGGGCTCGGGAGCGCTCGAAAAGGCGGGACACACCCAGAGCAAGCCGTCTCATCGGCTTGCGGCTGGGTTCTCAACCGCGAGTGATCACCTTATCAACTGTTTCGGGCGGTGCTCGCCGGGTAACCAATCGACGTAGCTGACCACGTACTGAAGGAGCCTGATCCATGGGTGCCGACGACAAGCTCAGCAACAAGGCTGAAGAGATGAAGGGGCGCGCCAAGGAGGCCGTCGGCGACGCCACCGACAACGAGCAGTGGCAGGCCGAGGGCCGCGCCGAGCGCGCGAAGGCCGACATCAAGCAGGCCGGCGAGAAGGTCAAGGATGCCTTCCGCTCGGACAAGTAGCACCGTCAGCGCCGCCCAGTTCGTCCCTGAGGGGAAGGGCTGGGCGGCGCTGCGTTCCGCGGCCTGCGAGTGCCGTGGTTGCGAGCTCTACAAGGACGCCAAGCAGACCGTCTTCGGTGAGGGGCCGGTGCCGGCGCCCCTGATGATGGTCGGCGAGCAGCCAGGCGACCGCGAGGACGTCGAGGGCCATGTGTTCGTGGGCCCGGCGGGACGGTTGCTGGACAAGGCGCTGGCCGCCGCGAAGATCGCGCGGGACGAGGCCTATCTCACCAACGCGGTGAAGCACTTCAAGTTCACCGAACGGGGGAAGCGCCGGATCCACCAGCAGCCCCGGCGGTCCGAGGTGGTGGCGTGCTTCCCGTGGCTGCGCGAGGAGATCAGGGTCGTGCAGCCACGGCTGATCGTGTGCCTGGGGGCCGTTGCGGCGAAGGCGTTGCTGGGGTCGTCGTTCAAGCTCACCGAGCACCGCGGCGAGGTGCTGGAGCAGGACGGGTTGAAGATCGGGGTGACCGTGCACCCGTCGTCCGTGCTGCGGGCGGAGAACTGGGCCGAGGCCTACGAGGCGTTCGTGGCCGATCTCAAAGCCCTGGGGAAGTCGCTGTAGGAAGTCCCGGTGGAAACGGGACAACCCCCGGACGACTCCCGCGTGAGCGGGCCGAGCGGGACCAGCGCTCGAAGTCCGGGGGCCGGGTGGCTGCCTTGGTTTACGACTAGGCGTCACCGAGGACTGGTCCTAGCGGACAGCCACCTCACGAGTCCTGTAGCTATACAACTTTGGACCACCTCCTCTCTTGTGTACGACGAACCTATGTCGTGATCCGCAGGCGTCGCAACGGAGTTTTCAAGTGCTGTGCTCCCAACCCCTGCCGTCCTGCTTTCGTGTCCAGGCGGGCGCATCGTGGTGCCGCCCGGTGTCGTACTGGGCGCGCAATAGCCGGCCTGGGTTGGGGGCACAGCACTTGCCCTCGCTGACTTGCGCGTTTCGCGTAGAATCCGCAGACATGGTGCGCATTCCCCTGACGTCGACGGAGCGGGAGCGCGGCAGGCGGCTCGGACAGTTGCTGCGGAACGCCCGCGGCGAGGAGAGCATGGTCGAGATCGCGGCCCGTGCCGGGTTGTCGGCCGAGACCGTGCGCAAGATCGAGACGGGACGTGCCCCCACACCGTCGTTCTTCACCATCGCCGCGCTCGCGGGTGCGCTGGGCATCTCGCTGGACGCCATCAACGAGGTGCTGGCGCCGCAGAGTCGCTCGGCTTAGGGGCCTCCCTCGATCGTGGGTGATTCACCTCGGGTGAGTTACAACGAAAGTCGGTACCACCCGGAAATCCCTGAAGTGAACCTCTGAAATTCATTTCAGCGGTGATCGCTGCGTGCCTGGCGTTCGCACCGTCGGGGGCTTCCTGCGGTGCCCGCGGCACCGGCGGAGCAGGTCAGCAGGGGCTGAGATGCTGCAGCGCGCGGCGTCGTGGCCGACCGCGAACAACGGTGGCCGCGTGCCGTACTGCATGGAGAAGTACCGGAAGGACGGCTATCGGCAGGATTGTTCTGGTTATGTGTCGATAACCGCGAAAACTGGGGAACGGAAATCCCACCTGGCCTACGAGCAGCGCGGCGGGTTCGGCACCGACCACCGTCCGCTCGGGTACGGCCTCGAGCCGGACAGCGAGTACCGCGCTGTCCGGCTCAAGAACGTCACCAGGTGACCGGCATGGCCAGCGGACCCCGCATGGCCATCCCGGTCCGCCACCGCGGTTCCCCGGCCAGTCGCAGGCCGGGGAACCGGTCGAGGATCGCCGTCAGCGCGACCTGGAGGTCCATCCGCGCGAGCTGCGCGCCGATGCAGTGGTGCGGACCGTGCCCGAACGTGAGGTGTCCCTTGGCGTTGCGCGTCACGTCGAACCGGTCCGGGTCGGGGAACTGGCGCGGGTCGCGGTTGGCGGCGTGCTTGGCGAGCAGCACGGGCTCGCCCGCGAGGACGGTGCCACCGCTCAGTTCCACGTCCTCCAGCGCATAGCGCGGCAGGATGTCGCTGATCTCCTGGGCCGGGATCCAGCGCAGCAGCTCCTCGACGGCGGACGGCATCAGGTCCGGGTCCGCGCGGAGCAGGGCGGCCTGGTCGGGGAACTTCAGCAGCGTGTACACGGAGTTGGCGATGTGGGCGGCGGTCGAGTCGTACCCCGCGCCGAGCAGCAACACCGTGAGCTGCACCAGTTCTTCCGCGGTGAGCCGGTCGCCTTCCTCCTGCGCCACCACCAACGCGCTGATGAGGTCGTCTTCCTGGTGCTCGCGCCGTTGGCCCGCGAGCCCGGCGAGGTAGGCCGCGAGCTCGCCCAGCCTCGCCATCTTCTCCTCGTCGGTCATCGCCGTGATCGACATGAACGCGGCGGCGAGGTCCTGGAAATGGTCGCGGTCGGCGTACGGCACCCCGAGCAGATCGCAGACCATCAGTCCTGGCAACGGAACCGCGTACGCCGTCACCAGATCGGCAGGCGGACCGGCCTTCTCCATGCCGTCGAGCAGCTCACCGGCCGTGCGTTCCGCACTGGCCCGCAACTGTTCGACGCGGCGGACGGTGAACGCGTGCGCCAGCAACCGGCGCAACCGGGTGTGCTCGGGCGGGTCGAGGTCGGTGAGGATCGCGCCCATCCGTTGCGGGCCCATCCGCGGTGTGTCGCGGACGGCGGCCTGCGCGAGGCTGAACCGCGGATCGCCGAGCGCCAGGCGGACGTCGTCGTATCTGGTGAGCAGCCAGCCTTCTTCGCCGTGCGGGAGCTTGACGCGGGCGAGCGGCTCGGTGTCGCGGAGCAGGCCGTACGTCGGGTCGATCTCGAGCCCGTCCACCGGGCCGAACGGGTAGGAACGCGCAATCACGTGCATCCTCCAGAGCGTTGGTAAACGGTTTCATCCGAGGCTTGACTGGTCTTGACCGCTTGTGGGGGCCGTCCTAGGCTGCGCTGGAAGGTACACCTCCGATCTTTGTTCGCAGCCGCCGCGAACCCGAAGGGTGTTGGAGTGGATCTGTCGCGGCGCGGACTGCTCGGTGGGGTTGTGGCTGGGGCGGCGCTCACGGCGTTGCCTGCCAAGGCGAACGCGGACCCAGGCAGCGCAGGGTGCACGACGAGGATCGACTGGGAACGGTTCCTCGGCGAGCAAGACCTGGTATGGCAGCGTATTCCGCGTGCCTGGTACGAGGGACCGTTCCTGGGCAACGGTTTTCTGGCCACGGCCGTCTACCGCGAGCCGGGTGCGAACGCCGTCCGGTTCACCGTCGACCACGCGAAGGTCCAGGACCACCGGCCGCAGTTCGGGAACGAGTGGGGTGTGGCGCGGCTGCCGGTCGGGCGCGTTCTGCTGACGCCGCAAGGCAAGATCACCGGGGTCGACCTCAGGCTCGACCTCTGGAACGCCGAGCTGCGCGGCAAGATCGTCACCGATCGGGGCGAGCTCGCGGTCAGGGCGTTCGTGCACGCCGAGAAGTCGTTGCTGCACCTGGAAGTGCGGCCGACGAGCGGCGAGAAGGACTGCACGGTCGAGTTCCAGGCGCTGGACGCGATGAGCCCGCGCATCATCCGCGAGCCGCCGCCCGCGACGTTGCCGCTCAATCCGAAGCCGGTCACCCGCACCGAGAACGGACTGACGCTCGTCACCCAGGAGATGGTCGCGGGCGGCCAGACCGCCACGGCATATCGGATCAGGCGTTTGCACGGCCGCACCGAGTTGCTCCTGTCGGTGGATCATTCGTTCCCGGAGCGCACCGCGGAGGCGACGGTCCGGGAGACCGTCGGCAATGCGCCGATCCCGGACGTGCTGAGGTATCAGCACCAGCGGTGGTGGCATCGCTTCTACCGCAAGAGCTTCGTGTCCGTGCCGGACGCGTTGATGCAGAGCTTCTACTGGATCCAGCTGTACAAGCTCGCGTCCGGTGCCCGCGCGGAGGCCCCGATCATGCCCACCACCGGGCCGTGGCTGGAGCCGACGCCGTGGCCCTCGGTGTGGTTCAACCTCAACGCCCAGCTCGAGTACTGGGCCGTGCACGCGTCCAACCACCTCGAACTCGACCCGATCCCGCGCACGATCTCGCAGAACCAGCAGATCCTGATCGACGCGCTGCGCCCGGAGTTCCGCGCCGACTCCATGGGGTTGCGGCGCAGCACCGACCCGACGTTCCAGGATGCCGGGTTCGTCGGCTCGCCGCTGCACCCCTCGCCGGATCCGGAGATCGGGAACCTGCCTTGGCTGCTGCACAACGCATGGCTGAGCTATCGGCACACGATGGACGAACGGATCCTCAGGGACATCGTCTTCCCGGTGCTGCGCAGATCCACCAACTACTACCTGCACTTCCTGCGCAAGGGCAACGACGGCAAGCTGCACCTGCTGCCCACCTACTCACCCGAGTACGGCGTGGCACCGGACTGCAACTTCGACCTCGCGCTGCTGCGGTGGTCGTGCCGAACCCTCATCGACAGCGCCAAAATTCTCAAGATCGACGACCCGCTGGCGCCGCGGTGGCAGGAGGTGCTCGACCAGCTCGTCGAGTATCCGGTGGACGCCGGCGGGTTCATGATCGGTGCCGGGGTGCCGTTCGCGAAGTCGCACCGGCACTACTCCCACCTGCTCGCCGTCTACCCGCTGCACGAGGTCAACTGGGAGCAGCCGGAACGCCGTGACCTGATCGAACGCTCGTTGCGGCACTGGCTGAGCTTCGAGGGGTCGTTGCGCGGCTTCACCTTCACCGGCGCCGCGTCGATCGCGGCCCAGATGACCCGTGGCGACGAGGCTCTGCGCCACCTGCGGGAGTTCGTGGCCAGGTTCGCTCAGCCCAACACGATGTACTTCGAGGCGGGCCCGGTGATCGAGACACCCCTCTCCGCGGCGAAGTCGTTGCAGGACATGCTGCTCCAGAGCTGGGGCGGGCTGATCCGGATCTTCCCGGCCGTGCCGCCCGTGTGGCAGGACGTCACGATCCACGACACCAGAACCGAAGGAGCGTTCCTGGTCAGCGCGGTGCGGCGGGGTGGCAGGACGCGGTTCGTGCGCGTGCACAGCGAAGCCGGTCAGCCGTGCCGCATCCGCACCGGCATCGAAGGACCTCTGCGCGTGCGGGGCTGCTCGCAGTGGAGCGTGCGGGACGGCGTCGTCGAGTTGCAGCTGCGGCGCGGCCAGGAAGCGTTGATCCACGCGAAGGGCGAGCGTGACTTCACCATCGCGCCGGTGCGGATCACCGAACCCGGCAGGCGGTGGGGCCTGCCCGCGTTGCCGCCCGGTGGCAGCACCGTGGCGGTGGACCTCAGCGCGGTGTTCGACAACGACGGCCTCTCCAACGAGTTCACCAGCAAGGACGGGAACTTCGACGGCCTCGGCAACACCTACCCGGCCGCCCAGCTGCCGCAGACGGGATCGGTGACCGACGACGGCATCCTGTTCGAGTTCCACAACGGCGACGAGGCGAGCAAGAACAACGTCGTCGCCAACGGCCAGACACTCGCGGTCCCCGCAGGGAAGTACGTGAAGCTGCACCTGCTCGCGGCCGCCGACACCGGCAACGTCGAGGCGGACGGCGCCGTGAACTATGCCGGACGCTCGGCGACCGCGCGGTTCCGCGTGACGGCGTGGCAGCAGCGGCCGCAGTTCGGTGAGTCGGAACCCGTTGCCACGACGCTGATGCACACGCCTGGCGGGCCGGTGCAGAAGCAGGTGTCGATCTTCCACCAGACGATCGAGCTCGATCCCGCCGAGGAGCTCTCCGCCGTCACCCTGCCCAAGACGGGCGGGCCACGCCTGCACGTCTTCGCGATCACCCTGGAGAAGCCGAAGTGAGATCACTGCTCACCGCGCTGGCGCTCGTCGCGGCGTCCGTGACCGTACCCGCACCACCCGCCGTCGCGGCGGACCCGACGCTGGCGCTGACGCCACCGATGGGGTTCAACAACTGGAACACCACCGGCTGCGACATCAACGAGCAGATGATCCGCGACATGGCGGACATCTTCGTGTCCAAGGGGTTGAAGGACGCGGGCTACCAGTACGTGAACGTCGACGACTGCTGGGCCGACGCCACCCGCGACCCCGAGACGGGACGGCTGCGCAACCACCCGACCCGGTTCCCCAGAGGAATGAAGGCGCTCGCCGACTACATCCACGCCCGTGGCCTCAAGTTCGGCATCTACACGAGCGCTGGAACTCTCACGTGCGCCAAGACCATGCCGGGAGCGCTGGACCACGAGGAGATCGACGCGCAGACGTTCGCGGACTGGGGCGTCGACTACCTCAAGTACGACAACTGCAACAACCAGGGGCGCCCTGCGCTCGAGCGCTACACGAAGATGCGGGACGCGTTGCGCAAGACCGGCCGCCCGATCGTCTACTCGATCTGCGAGTGGGGACAGAACAAGCCGTGGGAGTGGGGCAAGGGCGTCGGTCACCTGTGGCGCACCACCGGTGACATCAACGACACCTGGTCCAAGACCGTCGAGATCCTCAAGCTCAACGCTCCGTTGGATCAGTACGCGGGGCCAGGCCACTGGAACGACCCGGACATGCTCGAGGTCGGCAACGGCCGCCAGACCACGACCGAGTACCAGAGCCACTTCGCGCTGTGGTCGATCATGGCAGCGCCGTTGCTGATCGGGGCGGACCTGCGCAAGGTCTCGCCGGAGCACTTCGACATCCTGCGCAACAAGGAGATCATCGCGGTCAACCAGGACAAGCTGGGCGTCCAGGGCAAGGTGATCTACCAGAAGGACGGGCACTGGGTGTTCGTGAAGCCGTTGGCCAACGGCGACAGGGCGGTGGCGCTGTTCAACGAGTCCGAGGTCAACGCGACGATCTCCACGACGGCCCGCGATCTGGGCCTGCCTCGCAGCGTCGGCTACACCGTGCGGGATCTGTGGCAGCACAAGAACTTCCAGTCCGCGGGCAAGGTCTCGGCGTCGCTGCCGCCGCACGGCACGGCCATCTTCCGGGTGAAGGCGTCGCAGGACTGGTTCACCCACGAGCCCGCGATCGACACCTCGCTGGACATCGCCTCGCAGTTCGAGGGAATTCCCAGCACGATCACCCCGGCCGGTGAACCGTTCGTGGCGACCGTGACGGCGACCAACCAGGCGCCGATCCCGGTGCTGGACGCCTCGACTTCCTTCACCGCGCCCGCCGGGTGGAAAGTCGAGAAGCTCTCCTCGGAACGCGCGCCTGTGTTGCTGACCTCGCAGTCGGTGCAGAGCAAGTGGCGGGTCACGCCGCCTTCCGGGGTTGTTCCGGGTCCGCACGTCCTGAACGGCGCGCTGGGCGTCACGTGGGTCGGACACGGGGTTCTCACCAGGCCGGTGACCTCTCCGGTGCTGGTGCCCGTCGCGCCGCCGTCGGGTGCCTCGCTGTGGGCGAGCGACGTCACGTTCACCACCGAACGCAGCGGTTACGGACCGGTCGAGCGCGACAGGTCCAACGGCGGCTACCTCGGCGGTGACGGCAAGACGTTGACCATCAACGGCAAGACCTACGAGAAGGGGCTCGGCGCGCACGCCAACGCCGAGCTGATCCTGTACGTGGGCGGGCGTTGCACGTCGTTCTCCTCCGATGTCGGCATCGACGACGAACGTGACGTGAACCAGCAGGGCTCGGCGATCTTCGAGATCTGGGCGGACGGCACCCGCGTGGCGTCCAGCGGCGTGCGCACGTGGAAGGACGACGCGGTGTCGATCTCAGGATCGTTGCAGGGAGCCAAGTTCCTGCGGCTCGTGCTGAACGACGGCGGTGACGGCGTCAGGTACGACCGCGGAGACTTCGCCGGCGCGAAGCTGTCCTGCTGAGCGCGGTCGCCGCGATGAGGGCCACGAGCACGCCCGTGGACAGGATCTGTCCGCGGGCCTGCTCGTCGCTCAGCATCAGGCCGATGATGGCGACGATGCCTGCCAGCGTCAGCCAGGACAGGTACGGGTAGCCCCACATCCTCACCGTCGGGTTCTCGATGGTGCGGCGCAGGCGGATCTGGGAGATCGCGATGAAGCCCCAGACGATGAGCAGTGAGGAGCCCACGGCGTTGAGGAGGAGCAGGAAGACGGTGTCCGGCCAGAGGTAGTTCAGCATGACCGAGACGAAGCCGAAGCTGACGGAGGCCAGGACGGCGTTGCCGGGGACGCCGTTCTTCCTGTTCAGCAACGCTTTCGGGGCTTCGCCGCGTTCGGCCAGCGAGCAGAGCATGCGGGAGGCGCCGTACAGGGTGGCGTTGATGGCGCTCAGCAGGGCGATCAGGATGACCGCGTTCATGATCTGGCCTGCCGCGGGGATGCCGATGCGGTTCAGCACTGCCACGTACGGGCTGGCGCCTACTTCCGCGTTGTTCCACGGGAGGAGCGTGACGACCACCGCCATCGAGCCCAGGTAGAAGATGAGCAGCCTGGTGATGGAGGTGCGGACGGCTTTTCCGATGGCGTGCTTCGGGTCTTCTGCTTCGGCTGCCGCGATGGTGACCACCTCCAGCCCGCCGAAGGCGAACACCACTGCCAGCAGGCCTGCTACTACGCCGCTCCAGCCGTTGGGGAGGAAGTGGGTGAGGTTGGTCAGGCCTGGGGAGTCGACGGTGGGGACAAGTCCGGCGATGGCTGCTGTGCCCAGCGTGAGGAAGAGGACGATCGCCGCGATTTTCAGGCCTGCGAACCAGAACTCGAACTCGCCGAAGTTTCGTACGTTGGTGAGGTTGATGGCTGTGAGTGTTGACATGAAGATCAGGACCCAGGTCCATTGGGGGACTGCTGGGATCCAGCTCGCGGCGATCTTGGCTGCGCCGGTGGCTTCTACTGCCAGGACCACTCCTACTGTCGACCAGTAGAGCCAGCCGATCGTGAAGCCTGCCCACGGGCCCAAGGCCTTTTCGGCGTGTACCGAGAAGGCGCCGCCGCTGGGGTGTTCTGCGGCCATTTCGCCGAGCATGCGCATGATGAAGAGGGCCAGGAGACCTGCCAGTCCGAAGGAGATGAGGACAGCCGGGCCCGCCAGCGCTATGCCTGCGCCTGTGCCCACGAAGAGGCCGGCGCCGATCACGCCTCCCAGAGCGATCATGGTGACATGGCGTTGGTGCAGGTGGGTCACGCTCTCCAGCCCCGTTCGAGTGTGCCGATGGCGGGCCGATAGTGAATTCATGGCGGCGGAGAGTCAAATCGTGTGATCGGGGTTACAACGGTTATGACCTAGTGGGGGTGAGATCAATGAACTCGCCTAAAAGAGCTTTGCCGCGGCTCGACTCGTTCTCTGGTGCGCTTGAGCGGTACCTGGAGTGGGGGTGGTTGGTGCTGCGATCGGAGAACCGGCTGCTGCTCACCACTGATCACCAGGTGTCTGCTGTGGAGCTTCCTGCTGGGATCGGTGGGGAGGTGCAGCACTACCTCGCGGTTCGGATGTTGGGTGGGCCCGTGGTGGTGCTGCCTGGCGCCTCCCGGCGGTGGCTCATCCTCACCGCGTCTGGTGATTCGGCTTCTCAGGTCAACCTGATTCGGTTGCGGGCTCGCGGGGCGCTCACGCATCGGTTGGGGACGTTGGTGCCGTTGCCTCCCTCTCGGATTGATCGTGGTGGTGTGCGGTGGTTGGGGGAGGCGCCGGTGGAGAAGCCGTTTCTGCCGCCGTTTTCGGCTGTGGTGGCGGCTTTGAGGGCGGTCACGGAGACCGCCGGGTTGAGGTGAGGGTGGTCGGCCTTCCATCCGCCGTTGCTGCTTCGCCGACCCGGCACACGCCCTCCTCCGTCGGGTGTGTGCCGGACCGAATTTCCGTGGCCGGTTTTCGTAGGTGGTTGCGGGTCGTGGCCGTCTTGCTTTGTTTGTTTTCCGGTTGCGTGCATGGTTGCTAGTTGTCGACAGAGATGGGTGCCATACGGTGCCATAGTCGGCGTGTGACCTGCGGTTTTCACTCGATGGTGTAGCCCTGATCGCCCTTTTCTGTTTTGATCTCGAATAGAATTGGGGGTATGGATGTCGTCGAGGTTCTCGATGCTCTCGCCTATCACGAGAAACAAGTCGCCTATCACCAGGTGCAGGGTCTGCGGATCCTCGCCCCGCAACCATCTACGCAACCCGGCCACAGAACTCGGTCCGGCACGTGCCCGACGAAGGAGGGCATGCGCCGGGTCGGCGAAGCCGCCCGAACCCAACGCGGCCCCCACCAGACCCAACGCCCCCGCCAGACCCAACGCGCCACTCAACCCCTCCGACCGCCAGCCGGGAGATGCACGCCAAAGCAGACTCGGCTCCGCCACGTAGGTGCCGTCGGAGCCCTGCTTCAGGCCACGCCCATTCTGTCGGAGGACATCCGCACCATGGCGGTGAAGTGGAGGAACGTCGTAGTTGATGTTGTCCGGCGTCATCTCGCGGGTGTAGTCGTAGTCGGTGGATTCGGCGTACCACTTTTGCAGTGCGTTTGTGGCGACTGTGCCGGGCGATCGCCTGGTGCTGCCGGTCCAGTAGAGGTTCTCGCCGTAGAGGTTGTCCGGACGGTGTTCGAAACCGTCTGCGTCGTGCAGATGGTCTGCCCATTCCTGGGCTGTTCGGCTCACCTCGGAATCGAGGGCGAGAGGTGCGGCGCCGTGCTTTGCGCGGTGGGGCGTTGAGCAGTTCTACGGTCTTGGCCACCGGGTCGGCGGCCAGGGCACGAGCGGCCGGAGCGACCAGGAGGTGGCCGCGGCGGTCACGGTGAGCAGGACCTGCAGGACCGGATTTGACCCCCAAGTGGAGTAATGACGGCAACCCTTTGGGGGGAAATTGGCGTCTTGATTGGCTCTGTGTAGCCGTTGGGCAGCCTGAGGGTGTGGTGCGTGTCACACGCTGGGCGTGTGGCGGGGGTCACCCCTACGACCCCCTTGGGTTCGTGAGTGATACCCCGGTTGCTGTCCAAATTCACTCCACAGGACGTCGTCGGGGCTCTACCTTTGTGATGTCAGCCACGACGGAAGGAGCCGGACATGGAGCGCCACGAAATTCTCGCTGACGAGGACGGCCACATTCGCGGGTACGACTAGAAGAGCCCATCGGCCGTGCGCGAGGGAGTCGACCGAAGAGACTCCCTCGCGGCCGGAGGACTAAGTCGTGCGGGTCAGCTGTTCGTTCATGATTAGGAAAGCGCCCAGGCCGTGGAAGTCGTTCGTGTTTCGTGGACGGGCGTAGTAGTAGTCGGCGTTGCCGACGTTGGTGCCCTCGGAGATGTCCTTGATGTTGGTCAGGCCGTCCGAGCCGACCGACGCCTTGGCCAGGACTCCCTGGTAGCCCTTTGCCGCGACGGCCTTGTAGGACGCGTCGATGTAGCCGCGTTCTGCGCCGCGCGAGAGCATGAAGGTGTACATCGACGAGGCTGAGGTTTCGGTCCAGTTCTTCGGGTTCGAGCACTTGTCGACGATCTGGCACCAGCGGCCCGTGGTGGCGTCCTGGTAGCGGGTGTAGCCGATGGCCAGGTGCTTCACGATGCTGATGAGGTCCGTCCTACCGGGGTGGTCGGCGGGCAGGATCTCCAGCAGGTCGATCGCTGTCATGCCGAACCAGCCGATGGCTCGGGCCCAGTGTTCGGACGAGTGCTTGCCTGGGTTCTTGGCCCAGGATTCCGAGCCGTCCGCGTCGTAGGCGTGCCAGAGCAGGCCGTCGTCCGACTTCAGGTGGGTGAAGTAGGTCTTCATGTTGCGGACGGCCTCGTCGTAGCCGTAGGGATCGTTGTAGGCCTTGGCGTACATGGCGATGAAGGGCTGGGCCATGTAGACGCCGTCTGCCCACAGCTGGCCGACCTTGCTGGTGGCGTGGAACATGCCGCCGTCGGCGGTGCGCGGGTAGGTGGTGAAGCGGGCGCGGAGCTTGTCGGCGGCCTTCTTGTACTTCGCCTGGCCCGTTTCCTGGTGCAGGATCACGAAGAGCGTGGCGGAGCGCATGGCGTCGAGGTTGCTGAAGCCGTTGTCGATGCTGCCGTCGGACTTGACGAAGCGGTCCACCCAGGCCTTGATGTAGTCGAGGTACTTCTTGTCGCCTGTGCGCTTGTAGACCAGATATTGGCCGTACAGGTACAGGCCGCGCGTGTAGCCCCAGCCTCCCAGCTTGTCCGGCGTGAAGCGTTTCATCGTCGAGTCGACGACGGCCTTGGACCAGTCGGCCGGTGGGGCGGCGGTGGCGTTCGTCGGGGCGATGAGCGCCAACGAGATCGCGAGAATGCCTAAGAAACGAGCTGTCCTCACTAGTGCTCCTCCTACTTGCTCATGCGGCGGAGGCGAGGACGAGCATTCCCTTTGGTTTGGACCACGTCAAGCGGACATCGGATGTTTCCGGGTGCTTGCGCGGATCACGAGCTTTGTCGGGAGTTCGCGGCGTTCCGGTGGGGCGCCGTCGAGGCGTTCGGCCAGGAGGTCCACGGCCACCTTGCCCGCTTCCTCCGTCGGCATGGCGACCGTGGTGAGGGCCGGGGAGCACATTGCCGCGTAGAGGATGTCGTCGAAGCCCGTCACGCTGATCTGGTGGGGCACCTTGACGTCCTGTTCGGCCAGATAGCTGAGGATGCCCAGGGCCATCAGGTCGTTGTAGGCGATGAACGCTGTGGCGGTGGTGTTGAGGGCCTGTTCGGCTGCTGCGAGGCCGCCGGCGAAGTTCGGTTCGAACGGGCCGAGGACCGGGGCCCGGTCGCGCAGGCCCTGGAGCCTGCGGTTGTGCGACCACGACGCGGTGGGGCCGCCCAGGTAGACGTACTCCTTGTGGCCCAACGACTCCAGGTGGGTGATGAGCTGGTCGATGCCGGAGGCGCTGTCCATCAGCACCGACGAGACGTCCGGCGCGGTGCGGTTGATGAGCACCAGCGGGGTCAGGCCGGCGAGTTCGGAGATCGTCTCCTCGGACGACAGGGGTGAGCACAGCACCACGCCGTCGACCTGGGGTGCCATCGTGCGGACCAGTTCGGCCTCGGTCTGCGGGTCTTCGCGGCTGTCGCAGAAGAACACCGAGGTGCCCGCCTCGCCCGCCCTCGTCTGCACGCCGCGCAGCACGGCGGGGTAGAAGGGGTTCTCGAGGTCGGGCACCACGATGCCGAGGTTGCCGGTGCGGCCCGTGATCAGGCTTCTCGCGGCGCGGTTCGGCTGGTAGCCGAGTCCGGCCACGACGTCCAGGACCCGTTGGCGGGTGGTTTCCTTGACGAGGCCCGGCGCGCTCAGCGCGCGCGAGACCGTCGAGACGGACACCTGAGCCTGGCGAGCGACATCCCTGATGGTGACGGCCACGCGTGCATCATGGCAGTCAAGGTCACTGTCAACCCATTCATCCGATGTATGGTCGCCTCAGAGCTCCAGGCCCGTCAGGACGAGCACGCGGGGCTCCGTCAGGTCGTCCATCGCCGCGCGCAGGCCCTCGCGGCCGATACCGGACTCCTTCACGCCACCGTAGGGCATCTGGTCGGCGCGGTAGCTCGGCACGTCGCCGACGATCACGCCGCCGACCTGGAGCCGTTGCGCGGCACGGAAAGCGAGGCGGACGTCGGTCGTGAACAGACCCGCCTGCAGGCCGTAGCGGGAGGAGTTGACGCGGTCGAACGCCTCCTCCACGGAGTCGACGCGTGCCAGCAGCACGACCGGGCCGAACACCTCCTCCGCGCTCACCTTCGCGTCCTCCGGCACGTCCGTAAGCACGGTCGGCGCGTAGACCCTGCCGTCACGGGTGCCGCCGGTCAGCACGGTCGCCGAGGCCTCGTTCACCCACGCCTCAACGCGTTCCGCCGCGGCGTCGCTGATCAGAGGGCCGACGTCGGTGGTCACGTCGAGCTTGTTCACGTGCTGCACAACGGCTTCGGACACCGCGTCGTAGACGTCGGTGTGCACGTAGACGCGCTGCACCGAGATGCACGACTGACCGGCCTGGTACATCGCGAACGTGGCGATACGCTGCGCGGCGAACTCGATGTCCTGCCAGTCGGGGGCGACGATCGCGGCCGCGTTGCCGCCCAGTTCCAGCGTGACGTGCTTGCGCGGCACGCGTTCCTTGATACCCCAGCCGACCGGGCCGGAGCCGGTGAACGACACGACCGGCAGACGCGGGTCATCGACCAGGGCGGCAGTGTCCTCATTGGACAGGTGCAGCACCGACCAGGCGCCGTCTGGCAGATCGGTCTCGGCGAGCAGTTCGCCGAGCAGGAACGCGGCCTTGGGCGTCGCGGGTGCGGGCTTCAGCACGATCGGCGCGCCGACCGCGAGGGCGGGAGCGACCTTGTGCGCCACCAGGTTCAGCGGGAAGTTGAACGGCGCGATGCCCAGCACCGGTCCGCGCGGCACCCGGCGTACCAGCGCGAGGCGGCCCTCCGCGGCCGGGTCGGTGTCGAGGCGCTGCAGCTCGCCGGAGAACCGGCGGGCTTCCTCCGCCGCCCAGCGGAACGTGGAGATCGCGCGGGTCACCTCGAGGCGCGCCCACTTCAGCGGCTTGCCCGAGTCGTCGTTGATGGCCTGCGCGAACTCCTCGGCGCGCTCGGCCAGGCGCCGCGACACGTGGTTCAGCGCGGCGGCACGGCGGTGCGCGGGCAGGGCGGCGAACTCAGCGGCGACGGCCTGAGCCTTGGCGACGGCGTTCTCGACGTCTTCCGGGGTGTTGAACGGGATCATGCGAGCAGAGCTCCTTCGAGCACGTCGAGGCCTTCGGCGAGCAGGTCGTCCGGGATGACCAGCGGGGGCAGCAGACGGATCACGTTGCCGTAGGTGCCGCACGTCAGCACGACGACACCCTGGTCGTGGCACGCCTTCGCGACGCGGGCGGCGACTTCGGGCGTGCGTTCGGTGAACTCGATGGCGATCATCGCACCACGGCCGCGGATCTCCGCGATGGTGTCGGCCTTCTCGGCGACGGCACGCAACCTGCCGAGAACCGTCTCCTCGATGTGGCGTGCGGCAGCGTTGAGGTCGCGCTCACGCATCGTGCGAATGGCGCCGAGTGCCGCGGCGCACGCGATCGGGTTGCCGCCGTAGGTGCCGCCGAGCCCGCCGACGTGTACGGCGTCCATGATCTCGGCGCGGCCCGTCACGGCGGCGAGCGGCAGACCGCCCGCGATGCCCTTGGCGGTGGTGATCAGGTCCGGCACCACGCCCTCGTGGTCGGAGGCGAACCACGAACCGGTGCGGCAGAAGCCCGTCTGGATCTCGTCGGCCACGAACAGCACGCCGCGCTCGCGGCACCACTCGGCGACCGCGGGCAGGAAGCCGGGAGCGGGCGCGATGAACCCGCCCTCGCCCTGGATCGGCTCGATCACGACGGCGGCGGTGTTGTCCGCGCCGACCTGCTTCTCGATGGCCGCGATCGCCCTGCGAGCCGCCTCGGCGCCCGTCAGGCCGTCGTGCAGCGGGTAGGACGCCGGCACCCGGTACACCTCGGGCGCGAACGGCCCGAACCTGTGCTTGTACGGCATGTTCTTGGCGGTCAACGCCATCGTGAGGTTCGTGCGGCCGTGGTAGCCGTGGTCGAACACCACGACGGCCTGCCTGCCGGTGACGTGCCTGGCGATCTTGACCGCGTTCTCGACGGCCTCCGCGCCGGAGTTGAACAGCACCGACCGCTTCTCGTGGTCGCCGGGGGTGAGCGCGTTCAGCTCCTCGCACACCTCGAGGTAGCCCTCGTAGGGCGTGATCATGAAGCAGGTGTGGCTGAACCTGTCGATCTGCGCGTGCACGGCCTCGGCCACGGCGGGAGCGGGGTTGCCGACGTTCGTGACGGCGATGCCGGAGCCGAGGTCGATGAGCTGGTTGCCGTCGACGTCGATCAGCAGGCCGTCGTCTGCCGACTCGATGTACACGGGCAGTGTCGAGCCGACACCGGCGGCGACGGCGTCCTTGCGCCGCGCCTGGAGTTCCAGTGATGTGGGACCGGGGATCGCGGTACGCAGTCGGGTCATGTGCTCAGCATGACGCTGGTCAACGCGGTGCGCAGTGTCGAAAATGGCGATCAGGTGACCTCACGCTGTACAAAGTGGCACGTGCCCATCACGCTGCAGGAACTGGCGAAGGCGTTGCGGCTCCCGGTGCTCGCGGGAGACGTGTCGAGACCGGTGGGCTGGGTGCACGGCACGGAGCTCGCCGACCCCACGCCGTTCCTGGAGGGCGGCGAGCTGCTACTCACCACGGGCCTGGGGCCGCTGGGCGACGACTACGTCGAACGCCTGGTGCACGCCGGTGTGGTCGGGCTCGGCTTCGGCACCGGCCTCGGGCACGACGTCGTGCCGCCTGCCCTGGTCGCCGCCGCGGAAGCCGCCGGGCTCGGGCTCGTCGAGGTGCCGCGCGAGGTGCCGTTCATCGCCATCAGCAAGGCGGTGTCGAAGGCCGTCGCCGCCGACGAGTACGCCGCCCTCACCCGCACCAGCGAGGCCCAGCGAGCCCTCACGAGAGCCGCCGTCCGCGCGGGAGTCGGGGGAGTGGTGCGCAGGCTCGGTCAGTGGATCGACGGCTGGGCCGTGCTCCTCGACGCGGCCGGCCAGCCGGTGCACGCCCACAACCCGCGCCTCGTCCCCGATCTGACGGCGGAGCTCGCGCACCTGAAGATCGCGGGCGGCCTGGCCAGTGCCGCGTTCGAGCTCGACGGCGTGCACGTGTTCCTCCAGGTCCTCGGCAGCCGTGCCCGCGGCGTTCTCGCGGTCGGCACGGCCAAACCGGATCCGGGCATCGTCAACACGGCGGCGTCGTTGCTCGTCCTCGCGCTCGCGCAGAACGACTCCGTTGACGCCGCGAGGAAAGAGCTGCGCGCGGGCCAGTTCCGGATGCTGCTGGCCGGGCTCGCGGTCGACGGCCTGCCCGACCGGTTCCGGGTGTTCCTCACCTCCGAACCACCGGACGACGACGTGTTCTGGGCGGAGCACGACGGCGACATCGTGGTGCTCGCCAAGGAGTTCGACGGCTTCGCATCGTCCGAAGTGGACCAGACCGAGGTCGCGCGGGGGTACCGCGAAGCACGGCAGGCGCGGCAGGCGGGCATCCGTGCGTTCGAGGACCTCGCCGGGCACCTGACGCTCCCGGACGGTTTCGCCGACGCGTTGCTGAGGCCGTTGGACGCGGAAACCCGCGAAACCCTGCGCGTCTGGCTGGCCCACCACGGCGCGTGGGATCCGGCGGCGACGGAGCTGGGCGTGCACCGGCACACCCTCAGAAACCGTGTGCGCAAAGCCGAGCAGGCCCTCGGCCGTTCGATGGACTCGCCCGGCCTGCGCGCGGAACTGTGGTTAGCCCTCCACAGCGAAGGTCAGTGAGGCGGTGTAGCCGGACCCGACGTCGCCCGACATCGTCGCCATCTGGTGATCCGTGCCGTCGCGGAACACCATGTCCTGCTTCAACGAAGTCCGCGCCATGTTCCGGACGCTCTGCGTGTACCCGGTCGTGCCGTAGATCTCCTTGCACGTGGTCTCCGGCAACGCGAGCTGCGAGGTCGTGATCTTGTTGCCCGCCGTGGTGGCCTCGGCGAGGCTCGGGTAGACCTCGAAGTGGATGTGCGGCCAGCGTCCCGAGTACGCGCCGGGGAAGACGCTGACGAACTTCAGCTTGCCCGCCGAGTCCGCCTCCTGGACGCCGCGCAGGAAGTTCTCGTTCCGCACGCGGTCGGAGTACATCGAGTAGTCGCCGTTGATGTCGCAGTGCCACAGGTAGATGGCGGCGCCCGCGTACGGCTTGCCGTCCTCCTTCCGCACCGCCAGCTCGATGGTCAGCGGCACGCCCTCGGCCGTGCGGGTCGAAGAGCCGAAGCTGGAACGGATGTCCGAACGCACGATGCCGCTCTGGGTGAGCGCGTTGGGGCCGTTCGAACCGTCGCCGGGGAACGGTCCGGCGGTCTCCTCGGGAATCGGCTCCAGCGGGCTGCCGTCCGCGGTCGTCGCCGTCGAGCTGGTGGTGCCGGTCGAGTTCGAGGTGATCGTCGACGGGGCGCAGGCCACGAGGGTGAGGCCTGCGCCGCCGAGCAGCGACAACGCCCGCCGGCGCCCGATGAGCGTGGCGAGGTCGAACTGGAGGCCGCGGTCGTGGTTGTCCGTCATGGGGCAAGACTGCGGCCGGTTCCTGTGAGCCGCCTGTGGAGATGCTGTCACGCGGATAGCGAGCCGAACTCCGGCAAAGCCAGCGCCGAGTGCTCGGGACGACCGGCCTCCGCGGGCAGCGTCGCACGTTCGCGCAGAGCGGCGTTGCGTGCGGCCAACGCCTCCGCGGTGGCGGGGAACAGCGCAGCGTCGCCCTCGGCGACCAGACCCTGGTTCGCCTCGATGAACGGCCGGATCTCCCGCTCGTACGCCTCGAACGCCGTGGTGTGATCCGCCGCCGCGGCCAGGTGGCCGGCCAGCACGTAGGCACCGACCAGCGCGAGGCTCGACCCCTGCCCGGTGAGGAACGACGGGGCGTACGCGGCGTCACCGACCAGGGCGACCCGGCCGGAGGACCAGCGTGGCAGCCGGATCTGGCTGACCGTGTCGAAGAAGAGGTCGTCGGCCGCGCGCATCGCCTCGACCATCGTGGGCACCTCCCAGCCGTCGCCCGCGAAGGCCGACGCCACGAGGTCGCGCTGGGCCTGCGGGTCGTGGAACGCGCCGAACGGGGCCTCCGCGCGGATGAAGGGCAGGAAGCCGTGCACGGTGTCGCTGTCGCCGACCGCGTACAGCGCGGCGGCGCGGCCGGGCTCGTTCCAGATCACGGCCTCGTGCTTGAGACCGAGGTGGTTGGGCAGCGTGAAGCCCGCGAAGCAGTAGCCGAGGTAGCGGTGGAACTGCTCCTCCTGGCCGAAGGTCAAACCGCGCACCACCGAATGCAGCCCGTCTGCGCCGACGACGTGGTCAAAGGTGCGTTGACGACCACTGCGGAACGTCACGTCCACGCCGCCGGGGTGGTCGTTCATCGTGACGATGGAGTCCTCGAAGAGGAACTCCACGTCGTCTCGCACGGTGTCGAAGAGGATCTCGGCGAGGTCGCCGCGGCGGACTTCCAGGTCGCTGCCGTCGCCACCGGAGACCGACTCCGGGCGCAGCGACGCGGCCTGACTGCCGTCCGCGTTGAGAAACGTGATCCGGTGAGTGTCCACATGGGACTCCCGCAGCCGGGGGAGTAAGCCCATGCGCTCGACGACGCCGAGTGCCGTGCCGCGGATGTCGATCGGGTAACCACCACCCCGCAGGGTCTGCGCCCTCTCCACGACGGTGACGTCGAAGCCGCGACGCCGCAGCCAGAAGGCGAGGGCGGGGCCGGCGATGCTGGCACCGGAGATCAGGACTGTGCTCATGGTCCCTCCAGATAACTAACTCAGGTACCCTTTTTCGGGCCGCAGTGACCCCTGCGGTTCCCGGTGACTGACGCGAGCATATACCTAAGTTAGGTAAGTAAGGTGTGAAATGGCTGAGACCGGCCTGGATCCCGCGGCGGTGCTGCCGCACCTCATGCAGCTGAGCACCGTGCTCAACCGCAGCCAGCTGGTCGACCGGGCGATGGAGCACGTCGGCATCCCGCTCGACCGTCCGGGGATGACAGTGCTCATGACGTTGCGCATGGCCGACCAGCCGCTGCGCGTGGGGGAGATCGCCACGCGGATGCAGGTCGTCGGTCCGCACGTCACAAGGCACCTGCACGACCTGGAGCGCGCCGACCTGGTCCGGCGCGTCACCGATCCGAACGACCAGCGCGCACGCCTGATCGAGCTGACGGACCGGGGCGCCGCGGCGGCCGGGCGCTACCTGGAGGCGATCCTCGGCTGGTTCACCGGCGCGGTCGCCGACTGGTCCGAGGAGGACCAGCGGACGTTCGGCCGGCTGCTCGTGCGGTTCGTGGAAGACCTCCAGGCGCGCGTCGCGGACCTCAGCTGAGCGAGAGCAGCACGGTGCTGGAACCGTGTCGGGGCTGGAGCTTCAGCACCGTGCCGCCGAACGTGCCGGGCGCCGAGGAGAGGGACGCCCAGCCCGTCGCCTTGCCGCGCAGCTCCTCGACGGTCGACGCGGGCAGCGGCTTCCCGTCGATCACCACGCGCCGCACGCCGGCCGGCACCATCAGCTGCGACTCCTGTGGCGCGCCGGTGAGCCGGACGAGGAGGTGCTTGCCGAACGACTCGGCCTGGAGGTTGCCGAACCGGCCGTCGGCCGACGGCGAGACCAGCCAGCCCGCGCGGTCCTTGCGGTCCAGGTCGTTCACGTCCCACGGCTTCGACCAGATGTCCGGCGTGCGGAAGTTGAACGGCATCGCGGCGGACGCCCGCAGGTAGAGCGGGAACTCGTCCAAAGTGGACTCCCGCGTGATCGTCCGCCCGCCGGTCACCAGTGCACCGGAGAACAGGTCGATCCACTCGCCGCGAGGCAGCCACACGTCGACCGGCGTCGGCTTTCCCGCCGCACCGTCGGCCTCGGCCCTGTCCGCCGTCACGGGAGCCGCGAGCAGGTCCGGCCCGACCATGAACTGCTGGTCGGCCTTCCACGCGGCCTCCTCGTGCGGATACCGGAAGGCCATCGCCTGGGTGATCGGCGTGCCGTCCTCCGAGGCGCGAACCGCCTGTGCGTACAGGTACGGGAACAGCTCGTAGTGCAGCACCGCGGCCCGCTTGAACCGGTCGAACGTCGTCGCGTCGTACACCCACGGCGTCGAGTTGCGGCCGGAGCTGCCGACCTGGAACACCGGTGTCACCGAGGACTGCTGCGCCCACCGCACGAACAACGACTCCGACGGTCCGCCGCCGAGGTTGCGGTAGCCACCGATGTCCGAGCCGTGCACCGGGTGTCCGGAGATCCACGAGTTGATGCCCCGCCGGGTCGTGAGCCGCAGCCCGTCGAAACTCATGTCCGCGTCGGCCTGCCAGAACCCGTGCAGGAGCGTGGGCATGCCGTCGCCACCCGCGCGGAACAACGTCGTGTAGTTGTCGCCGTGCACCTTCCGCAGCGTCTTCACCACGGATTCGGCGTACAGCAACGGGTACTGGTTGTGGATCAGCGTGCCGGGCCCGCCGGCGAACGTCGTCTCCTCGAAGTTGTGCTCCTCGCCCCGGTCGCCCTTGACGAAGTTCACGCCCATCCGGAACACGGCTTCGAGCTTCGCCTCGTAGTGGGCGCGCGCCACCGGGTTCGTGAGGTCGATGTCCCACACGTTCGTGCGGTCCGACTGCGCGAACGAACCGGCCGGGTAGTCGTGCGGGCATTCCTTGCCGTCAGAGGTCTTGTTCAGGAACGGCGCCACCCACACGCCCATGTTCACGCCGCGGTCGTGCATCCAGTTGATCGTGCCCTGGGCGTCCGGGTACATCGTCTGGTCGAACTTCAACGCGCCGATGCACGCGTAGGTCGGCCGCGCGCCGACCGGGCCCTGCTCCCACGGGTTGTCGACCCACAGCGTGTTCAGGGGAACCCCGCGCGCCTGGAACTGCGTCACGTCCTCGACGACCTCGTCGGAGTGGTTG
Source organism: Lentzea nigeriaca (assembly GCF_016907955.1). Classification (GTDB taxonomy): domain Bacteria; phylum Actinomycetota; class Actinomycetes; order Mycobacteriales; family Pseudonocardiaceae; genus Lentzea; species Lentzea nigeriaca. The sequence goes on from NZ_JAFBCX010000016.1 coordinate 80,327, forward strand.
TACTTGTCCCGCCACTTCGTCAGCGCGAACTGCCGCGCGGGCGGAAGCGTGGGCGTGCCGACGCGCTGGAAGTACGCCGAGTTGACGCGCGCCGGTGAGCCCGCGTAGACCTCGTAGTCGAGGCGGGAAGTCTTGAAGCACAACTGGATCCGGTCCGGCACACCGAACGTCACCGGGCACGGCGCGGGTTTGTCCGCGCAGTGGTCGTCGGCAAGGGCGCCGGGGAACGCCGTCCGCCCGATCGCCTTGGTGTCCGCGTAGACGCCGTAGCCCGCGCTGGAGATGAAGAACGTCGAAGGCGCGCCGTTCTTGTTGCACTTGCCGAAGTTCGAGGCGCCGACGAACACGGCCTTGTTCAGCAACACCTTCCGTTGCAGGTCGACGAACATCGTGTGCGCGCCACCGCCGAGGAAGTGCTCCTCCAGCGACCCGGTGAGGTTCGCCGACACCTGCGCGACCCCGGTGGAGGGCTCCAGCGTCCAGCCGACCCGCAGGCCGCGATCGGTCCGGGTGACGACCACGGAAGCGGTCCTGGACGCCTCCGTGGTCGCCACGACGTACCGGACGCCGCCGGGAACGCGTTTCTGCGCAACGACCTTCGTCAACGAGTGCTGCGTGCCGTCCGCGAGCCGGTAGAACGTCTCGCGCTGCCCGGTCAACGTCCGCCTGCCGTCCTGGAAGTCCAGCGCGAACGGGGAGTTCACCGCCTTCCACGACAGGCCCCGACCCGCCACCGCGACCGGCGAACCCGCGGAGAGCCCGGCGGTGATCAGCAACAACGCCAGCAGCAATCTCATGCCGGAACCACCCCGTTGATCGTGGTGCTGCGGAACTGGAGGTTGTCGGTGTTCTCGATCAGGTTCGGTTCGGTGATCGAGGTGAACGCCGAGTTCGAGATCAGCACGTTCCTGATGTGCGACTGCGGGAAGCCGCGGAACGCCGCCGCGACCCGCCCGCCGTTGATCCGCATCCTGTCGACGGTCACGTTGTCGATCCTCGGGAAGAAGCCTTTGGTGCCACCGTTCTGGTAGTACATCGACACGAAGAGGATCTCGCGTTCGACGTTCTGCCCGTACACGTTGCGCAGGTGCACGCCGTCGATCACACCGCCGCGGTCGGAGTTGGTCTTGATGTAGAGCGCGTGCTTCACCGGGTAGCGGCCGGGGAAGTCGGGGGCGTTGATCTCGCAGTCGCGGCAGAACACCTTCGAGACACCGCCGGACATCTCGCTGCCGATCGTGATCCCGCCCCACCGGCCGGAGAACTTGCAGCGCTCCACCACGATGTGGGTGGACGGGATGCCGACCCGCCGTCCGTCGGCATCCCGTCCTGACTTCACCACGACGCAGTCGTCGTTGGTGTTGAACCTGGAGTCGTGCACGTGCGCGTACGACGACGAGTCGAGGTCGACGCCGTCGCCCTGCGAGTTCGTCGAGTAGATCTCGACCCTGCGCACGGTGATGTTCTGCGAGAACACGAAGTGCAGCGACCACATCGCCGGGTTGCGGATCAGCACGTCCTCGACGAGGAGGTTCCGGCAGCGGAAGAACTGGATCATGTTCGGGCGCAGGTTCCTGCCTACGCCCATGATCCGCTCTTCGACGGGCACACCGTCCTCGCCCATCTGCCGCAGCAACGGGGTGGCGCCGGCCCGCCACTCGGGCCACGGGCCGTTGGTCGCGTCACCGTCGATCGTGCCGCGACCGGTGATGGCGATGTTCTTCTGCTCGAACGCGTAGATGAACGGCTGGTAGTTGTAGCAGAGCGTGCCCTCCCAGCGGGTCAGCACGAGCGGCAGGTAGTCGCCGGGATCGGTGGAGAACCTGATCGTGGCGCCCTCGCTGACGTGGAGCTCCACATTGGACAGCAGCCTGATGCCGCCGGTGAGGAACGTGCCCGCGGGAACGACGACACGTCCCCCACCGGCCTGATGGCACGCCGTGATCGCGCGATAGAACGCCTCGGTGTTCTTGGTGAGGCCGTCACCCTTCGCGCCGTACGCGGTGACGTCGTGGTCCTTCCTGCGGAAACGTGGCGTGCAGATGCGTGCCAGGATCAGCGGCACCTCCCGCCACGGGTCCCGGGCATGAGCGGGATCGGCGGCCGCCACGCCTGCGGGGAGCAGGAGACCAGCGGCCGTCAGGCCGGACACGCGCGCGAAATCACGACGTGACAAGGACACGGGATTCCCTCAGGCCTTCTTGCCGTTGATGGTGACGTTCGTGAACGTGGTGCCGTCCGCGTTCTTGACGCTGGGCTTGGCGGTCGTCACGTCGGTGAAGGCGCTGTTGGAGATGGCCACGTTCCGGATGTGCGACTCGGCCAGGCCGTCGAGCGTGACCGCCGTCTTCTTGACCCCGTTGACGGTGAAGCCGTCGGCGGTGATGTTCTGCACCCTCGGGTTCACGATCGGGCCGTAGCCGGGGCCGGTGAGGCTGTAGTTCAGCGTCACCATGATCGCCTCGCGGTCGACGTCGGACGCCTTGATCCGCCGGGCGTGGATGTTCTCCACGGTGCCGCCGCGCCGCTTGTTCGTCTTGATGTACAGCACGTGGAACGGTTTGTAGGACGAGCCCTTCTTGACCGTGCAGTCCTGGAAGAACACGTTCCGCACGCCACCGGACATCTCGCTGCCGACCGTCAACGCACCCCAGCGGCCCTCGAACGAGCAGTTCTCGATGACGATGTTCTCGCTCGCCACACCGACCCGGCGGCCGTCGACGTCGCGGCCCGCCTTGATGGCGATGCCGTCGTCACCGCAGTCGAACCGGCAGCCGGTGATATGGACGTACTGCGAGGCCTCGGGATCGCAGCCGTCGACCATGCCGCCGCGGCTGTAGACGAAGATGTCGCGGATCGTCACGTTGTCGCACAGCACCGGGTGCACGTTCCACATCGCCGAGTTCCGCAGCCGCACGCCCTCGACGAGGACGTTCCTGCACTCGTAGAGCGTGATCATGTTCGGCTTGAGGTAGTGGCCCATGCCGAACTTCCGCTCCGTCACCGGCTTGTTGTCCACCGCCCACTTCTGCAGCTGCTCCCAGTCGGGCTGCCGTTTGCCGTCGTAGTCGAACCACGGGCCGGACGGGCCCTGGCCGTCGATCAGGCCGGGGCCGGTGATCGCGATGTTCTCGGCCTTGCGGGCGTAGATGAACGACGAGAAGTTCATGCACTCGATGCCCTGCCACCGCGTGAAGACCAGCGGGTAGTCCTTGGGATCGGTGGAGAACTTGATGGTGGCGCCTTCCGAGACGACGAGGTTCACGTTGCTCAGCAACGTGATCGCGCCGGTCAGGAAGCTGCCCTTCGGCACGACGACGTGGCCGCCACCCGCCTTGTTGCAGGCCTCGATGGCCTTCCGGAACGCCTCGGTGCTCTTGGTCTTGCCGTCGCCGACCGCGCCGTAGGCCGTGATGTCGAACCTGGCGCTGGGGAACGTGGGCGGGACGATCTTGGCGAGGATCGCCGGCACCTGGTCCCACGGCGACTCGGCCATCGGGATCGCCGTGTGGTCCTGCGCCGACGCGACCGGCGTGGACAGGAAAGACCCCGGCAACATCGTGACACCAGCGGTGACACCGGCGACTTTGAGGAAGTCGCGGCGGGTGGGCTCCATCGGCCGTCCTTTCGCACGCGTGCGTTGGTACAACTGCCAGCGGCGGCGGCGGATGAGAAGGTTGTGTAAACCTTTTCAACCGATGTCTACACCTCGTTCCGGCCCCGCGTCAACGGCTGCCCGAAGTCGGCATACTGGCTTGCGTGCTCGGATTGCGGCCGGCGGAACTCACGGTCTACGAGACGCTCGTGGACTCGTACCAACTCGGTGTGACGGAGCTTTGTCTTGCGACAGAACTGGCTGAACGGACGGTGCGTGCCGCGCTGAGGTCGTTGACCGAGCTCGGGTTCGTCCACCAGGTCAACGGGCTGCAGACGGCGGTGGCGCCGGATGTCGCGCTGGCGACGTACTTCCTGCGGCGGGAGGACGATCTGCGGCGCGACCGGTTGCTGGCCGGGGAGCTGCAGGTGCGGTACGAACGCGCGGCCGGTGTGCGCGCTCCCGCCGACCTCGTCGAGGTGGTGCACGGGGCGGAGGCGATCTCACGCCGCGTCGACCAGGTGATGCGCACCGCCCGGCGCGAGGTCTGCTTCGTCGACAAACCGCCGTACGCCAAGGCGCCCACGTCGTTGCACCCCGTCGAGGAGGAGCTGCTGAACCGGGGTGTGCGGTTCCGCGGCATCTACGAGCGCCAGGCCCTGGAGATGCACGACCTGCGCGCCGACTTGGAAATGGGGTTGTCGCTGGGGGAGGAGGCGCGGGTCGTCGCAGAGGCGCCCACGAAGATGATCCTCGCCGACGGGCACCTGGGGCTGATCCCGTTGCACAGCACGGAGACGACGCTGGAGAGCGCGGTGATCGTGCACCGGTCGGCGTTGCTGGACTCGCTCGGAGCCCTGTTCGCGCGGCTGTGGGAGGGGGCGGTGCCGCTGTCGTTGCCCGGCCAGCCGACCAGCAACGAGATCTCGATCGCGGACGCGCGGCTGCTGGCGCTGCTCGCGACCGGGCTGCCGGATCGCAGCATCGCGAAACAGCTCGGGCTGAGCTATCGGACGTTCCAGCGGCGCCTGCACCGGTTGATGACGGAGCTGGGCGCGCAGACCCGTTTCCAGGCGGGTCTGCGCGCTGCGGCTCGAGGCGCGAGTTCCCTGCTACCTCCGCGTTAGGGCCTAACCGCCGGAGTGAGTCCGGAACGCCTTCTGCATCGTCTGCGTGACCGTGTTCCCCGCGCCGTCCCTGGCCTCGGTGCGCAGCCAGACGTCGCCGCTGGGGTTGTCGACGGTGACCTGCCAGCGGTCGCCGCTCGGCTCGACCGCCGCCTGCCGCCACGTCTTGCCGTCGTCCGCCGACCACTGCACCTTCACCAGCGTCACGGGTGCGCCGGTGGAGGACGCGCGGACGTGGTAGACGAACGGTTTGCCTGCCGGTGCGGAGTTCATGAGGTCGAGCGGCAGGTCGTGGCGGAGCCGGATGAGCGGCTGGAACTGGCACGTCGCCTGGCCGCCGTGGCACGAGTAGCCGAGCGGAGGCGGGTTCTGCGAGCGGAAGGACTGGAAGGTCCAGGTGGTCTCGGTGCGCGGGGCGAGCGTGAACAGCACCGGGTTGATCGCACCCGCCACCGCTCCCGGTGCCTGCGTCTCAACGGTTTCGAGGCGGTAGGAGGCCTTCTCCGGGACCATCTGGAACGTCGGGTAGAACGCCAGCGGTTCCTGGCTGGAGGGGATCTCCGTGTCGCCGCGGAACAGCCTGACCTTGGTCGTCGTGAAGAACTTGCTGTTCTGGTAAGGGTTCGTGTAGTGGCCGGGCGTGCCGTCGGTCCACTGCAGCGCCGGGACGAACGTGTCGCCGGCCCGGCAGTTCGAGCACAGCTGCCGCCACGCGCCGCCCGCGGCCGGGTAGCGGGCCGGGTGGTCGGACTGCAGCTCGATCGCCGTGCTGTGCATCGGTCCGGCGAACCACCGCTCGGTGGCGGGTGCGGCGCCCTCGCGGAACACGTTCTCCTGGAACATGGTCATGGCGGCGCGCTGGCCCCTGGCGTCGAGGCCGCTCAGCGTCACGTGCCGCTTCCACACGATCCTGTCGTCGCCGGGCCCGATGTACTCGGTCCACGCGGCGGGCGGGGTGAACGTGGTGCCGCGCAGGATCATCGACTGCCACAGGCCGGTCGGGAACGGGTACCACGTCTTCTGCACGGTCAGACCGGGTTTGTCGGCGTGGTACGAGGTTTGGCGCTTGACGAGCTTCGCCGGGTCGACGGTCCTGCGGTGGTCGGCCGGAATTCCGTTGGCGTCGAGGTAACTCAGGTTGAACACGGCCTCGGGGCCGTGCCTGATGCTGAGCTTCAGCGCCGTCTGCCTGGCGAGGAACTCGCCGTCGGTGTTGCTGACGCCCAAGGCCGGCAGCGCCGCGCTGGACAGCCCGGTGAGCGCGAGCGCGCCAGGTAAGTCCACATAGGACAGGATCGCCTTCTTGCCCGCCTGTGCCGCCGCGGTCGCGGCGGTGTTCGCCGCCTTCACCATGTTGGCCGGGGTGTCGGGCTTGATCTTCACGAGTGCCGTGTCGCCGCCGACGGTCAGGTCGCGGTCACCCGCCCACTTCGCGGACAGCACTGCCACGTCGCCGTCTGTGCCCAGCGTCCTGCCACCTGTCGTCGCGGTGACCGTCGAGGTCTGCAGGGTCACGTTGTCCTGCAACGAGATCGCGCCTTTCTTCGCCGCGACGGCGGGAGTGGCGCGGATTTCCCACGGTGCCGTGCCGAGGACGGCGGCCGTCTCGATGATCAACGGTTGCTTCTCGCCGTCCGCGGGCAGTGCGCGGCGCATCGTCACGGTGCGGTCGCGCAGTTCGGCAGGACCGGGTGGCACGACCTCGATCGGAACCGTCTTCTGCCCGTCGAGCGAGACCTCGGAAGCACCCGTGACGGTGAGCTCCGGCGCGGCGAGGGCGGACCAGCGGCGCACACCGGCCGTGTTCTCGGTCGCCCACGAGATCGCGGAATAGCGGCCGCTCGGCACGTTCGCGACGCCTTCGCCGTTGACGACCTCGAAGTAGTAGCTGACGATCTCGTCGAACGGGTCGTTGACGTCATCGCCGCCGTTGGAGTCGTCGATCAGCTGACCCATCGCCGGTGCCGGTGGGCGCCCGGCGGTGTCACGCACGTGCACCGACACCGGGAACGTCTGCGGTGCCTCGTAAACGCTGACGGGCGTGCGCAGACTGACTCCGGTCGCGGTGGCCGTGACGACGCCGCCGTACACGCCGGCGGCGCCGACCTCGGGATCGAGGGTCAGCACGGCCGATGCCTTGCCGTTGGCCGGAACGGTGAGTGTTGTGGTGCTGAGCTTGAACCCGGTCGTCGACTTCCCGTCCCAGCCCTTGATGGCCGGGGTGAGGTCGAGGGTGAGCGGGGTGGCCGAGTCGTTGACGTACTGGAGTTCCCTGGTCAGCACGCCGCGTGCGCCACGGTCGTAGCGGCCGAAGCTCGCCGACGCGGTGGCGGTGACGCCCTGCTTGATCGCCCTGGCCACGTCGAGCCGTCCTGCTCCCTGTTCGTACCACGGCATTCCGATGTCGGCCGCGCTCGTGACGAGTGCGTTCTTCAACGTCTGCGCGGTCCAGTCCGGGTGCTGCTGGGCGAGCAGCGCGGCCGCGCCCGCGACGTGCGGAGTGGCCATCGACGTGCCCGACGCTGCGGTGTAGGTGTCGCTCACGGGAGCGCCCATGTTCGTGCCCGCCGCCCTCGCCGCCACGACACCGACACCGGGCGCGTTGATCTCGGGCTTCGCCAGCGCGTCGCCGATGCGTGGTCCGGTGCTGCTGAACGGGGCGAGCTTGTTCTGGCGGTCGACCGCGCCGACGGTGAGCGCCGAGGTGGCGGCACCAGGGGCGGTGACCGAGCGGCCTGCCGGGCCGTTGTTGCCCGCCGCCACCACGAACAGCACGCCGGTCTCGGCGGACAGCCTGTCGACCAGCGTGCTCAGCTCGTCCGTGCCGTCGGTGACCTCGCCGCCCAGACTGAGGTTGACGATCCTCGCGCCGGAGCGGGCCGCCCACTCGATGCCCGCGAGCACCTGGGACGTGTCGGCCTCGCCGGCACCGTTGAACACCTTGGCGATCACCAGTTTCGCCGCCGGGGCTACACCTTTGTACTTGCCGGCCGAACCCTGGCCGGTGCCCGCGATGGTCGAGGCGACGTGGGTGCCGTGACCGTGCCGGTCGACGACGTCCGGCTCGTCGGAGAAGTTCTCCGCCGCGGTGATCTTCCCTGCGACGTCGGGGTGGTTCGCGTCGATGCCGGTGTCCACGACGGCGACGGTGACGTCACGACCGTCGAAGCCCGCGCTCCAGGCGGCGGGAGCACCGATCTGCCTGGTGGTCTGGTCGAGCGTGATGTGGACCGGCCGGTCGTACTTCACGTGGACGCCCGACTTCGCGCTCATGTCCAAGGAACGCCAGAACTCGTGCGCCTTCGTCTTCTCGACCCGGATCCCAGACGCGTCGAGGCTGCCGATGCGGGTGTGCGCGTTCGCCGAGAAACCACCGGTCATCAGGACCGGGACCGTGGTCGTGTGGTCGTCGGACTGGCCGGTGCGCACGAGTTCGGTGACGTTGAAGAGGGTTCGTTCGACGGTGCCCGACGTGACGGCTCCGAGCGCGTCCGACGGGTAGACGTGCAGTCCTTCCGCCGTCGTCATCGTGTGGAAGATCGGTTGCTCGCCGTCTCGTGGCGCGGCGTGGATCTGCGCGACCTTCCGTCCGTCCGAGCGTTCGGTGTAGTCGACGACGTCACCGGTGATGAGCGTGATCCGGTGCGAGGCCTCGGATGTCTGCGGTGGTGGTGACGGTGGAGCGGCGGACGCGGGCGGCGCACCCAGCGTCGCGGCGGCGATGGCAAGTGCCAGAACGTGTCGAATCACGGCGCCCTCCCACGGTGATCAGGTCACAGCAGGATGAGGGGCCGGAAATCGTTGGGAAACAGCAGGAAGCGGCGGTTAGTCGCCGTTGGCGACTTCGCGCCACGCACCGACGTGCCCGGGACGCCGAGGGGTGGCGGCCCGGGCACTCGAGTGCACCTGCTCGATGATCAGAGCGAGTTGATCAGAAAGTGCGCTCCTGCAGCGAGAAGTCGCGCTGGTTGTTGTTGGTGTCCTGGTTCAGCAGGTTGCGCGTGTTCGAACCCGCGAGCTGCGCGGTGCGCTGGTTCTCGGGCTGCGCGTGCACGCCTTCCTTCGCCGCGGTCACGGGAGCGGAGAACGCGACACCGTCGATCTTGAAGGCGTTCGGGGTCATACTGCCGAAGATCGCGACACCGCCGAGGGTCGGGATGCCCTCCTCACCGAGGAAACGCACGGGGAGAACGTTCGGCGTCGAGGTCGTCCCGGAGAACTCCGCGCCCGTCAGCACCAGCGTGCTGCCGACGTTGTTGGCCGGAGCCAGCGTGAGCGGCTGACCAGTGGCATCGGACAGCGGGATGGTCTGGATGACCTCGTTGCGCTGGTTGTAGATCTTGACGACCCAGTTGGTCAGCTGGACCTGCTCGCTCGAGAGGTTGACGATCTCGATGGCCTCGTCGAGCGGGCCGTTCGGGCCCATCGTGGAGACCTCGTTGATCAGCACTGACGGAAGCTGCGTGACCTCGGGCGCCTCGGGCTCCTCGGCGGCAGTCGCCAGACCCGAGAACGCGATCAGGCCCGCGAATGCGAGCGAAGCGGCTCCGCCCAGCAGACGACGCATTGTCTTTGTCCCTTCGAGAAGTGAATTCGGGGTATTTCTCGCAGGCGGCACATCTGGCCGGAGGAACGGCCATTCTTGCCGCCAGGACTGACTTTGCTCGCATTCGTTCGGGCTAGAAAGGGGCCATTTCAGATAGGTTTCAGATTGTTTTCGCCAGGAGACGGAATCTGGCAGGTGAAGTCGATCGAGTTGTGGTCGGTGTCGCGGGACTCGCCATCGCGGCCCAGCGCTGAATCGGCACAGGGCCTTGCTGCGCCGTCTTCGCTGCACGGGGACGGGGAGCTGAGTCCGACGCTGTCGGCGTGTGCGCCGTACCGGTTTCGGGCGATTACTCCGGTACCGACCACACTGTCCACTACGAGACCGTTAGGGATCGTTCCGCTGAACGTGCTCCCAACTATCACGAAGTATTCACCCGGTGGCAGCACGCTGTTGGGTGGGATGGTGGCGAGGATTCTCGGGGTCCGCCCGGTGCACGCCTGGATCGTCCATCCTCCGACGTCTGTGGTGGTGGAGCCGGTGTTGCGCAGTTCGACGAATCCGCTCGTCCCCAGTGCGATCTCGTTCACTTTCACAGGAGATACCCCTGGGGTGCTGCCGAACGAGCTTCCGGCGAGTAACAGCAACGTTCCAACTGTGTTCACTAAGGGGGCCACATTACGGAGTTTGGCCCCCTGTGCGCGAGGGCACAGGGGGCCAAAGGTCCTTACCACCTGGGACTTGTGGGGAAGGGCGGCGTCGTTGCGTGCCCTGTACGAGTGGCACCGTGACGCCGCCCTCCCTCTTTTCCGCGGGCGGGCAGACCCCTGCCGTCTGCCCGCACTCCGCTAGTGGGAGTGGTCCTCGTTGCGCGTCCTGCGAGATTCCCGTTCGATCACCGCGGCCCGATCGACCTCGGCGTGCGGCACATCCAGCGCCGCGCTGATCCAGGCACGCCAGTAGGGGCCGGGAATGCGTTTGCCGCGTTCCCATCTCGACACTTCTTCACGAGTGACGCTGTCGTTTTGTGAGATCTCGCACAACAGGTCCGCGAGTTCGCGCTGGGTGAGGCCCTGCTCCCGCCGCGCCTGTGGAATCAAGGCGGTAATCGGCGGGGTGTCCTGGTGCTCGTGGGCTTGATGGACTGCCTTGAGCACGGTTCTGCTCCGTTTCGGTGTGATGGCGGGTGCAACAACCACCCTGCCCGATAGCTTCAGAGTTCGGTCCGTGCAAAGTGGTGATACCGGCGGTCGTTGAAAGTTCAGGTACCACTGGAATCGTCCGATCGGATGTTTGGGGTAAACACAGCTGGGCCATCGGGGGGTGTGTTCTCACATTTCGAGCGGCTCGCTAGTGTGAGTGCGCCGGGATCGTTGCCGCAGCAATGACCGAGATGAGAAGGTAGGGAAAATGCTCTCGACGGTCGAAGTGGTGCAGGTGTTCCTGGCGCGACTGGCGGCACAGGACGCACCGGGCATCGCGCGGTTGTGCGCGCCGACCGTGGAATGGGAGGCGCCCGACCCGAACGGCGCCCGATGGGCACCAGGCCCGCGTACCCGCCGCGAGGTCGAGTCCCAGTTCCTGACCCTGTTCGCCACGTTCGGCCTGGAGCAGCTCTCGGTGCGCCAGGTGATCGTCGACGGAGGTGACGCCGCCGTGGTCGGCTGGGCGCGCTGGCGGGTGCTCGCCACCGGTGAGCAGGCGGACGCCCGGTTCGCCGCCGTGCTCTCGGTGCACCTTGGTGAGATCGAGCAGTACTGGCAGATGCCCGACACGTTGGCCGTCGCCGTCGCGACCGGTGCCGCGCGGACAGAGGCATGAGCGTCAAACGCGAGAGATCGACGCGCACGCGGGCGAAGCTCCTGCGTGCCGCTGCCGAGGTGTTCGACCGCGAGGGCTTCGCGGGATCCAGTCTCACCGCCGTATGTGCGCGCGCCGAAGTGTCGAAAGGCGCGCTTTATTGCCACTTCCGCTCGAAGGAGGCGCTCGGCGTCGCGATCATCGAGGAGCAGTCGTTGCTGTGGCACCGGTTGCGCGACGAACAGCTCGCCAAGGAGGAGTCGCCGGCGCAGGCGCTGATCTCGATGTCGTTCGAGTTCGTCCGCAGGCTCGACACCGATCTCACCGTGCGGGTGAGCTCGAAGCTGTTGCGGGAGGCGGTGTTCTTCGACGTCGCGGCCGCCGCCCAGGTCGTCGGCTGGATCGCCGTCGTGCGCGACCTGCTGTCCCAGGCGCGGGACAACGGTGAGCTGCGTGAAGGCGTGAACGTGCGGCACGCGGCGGAGCAGATCGTCGCGGAGCTGCTCGGGCTGCAGCTCGTGGCTCAGGCGTTGAGCGGTGGAACGGACCTGCGCGCGCGGCTCGCCCGGTGGTGGCGAGCCTCTTCTGGCTGCCTGGTGACAGCTTCCGTTCGCGAAACACTGCGTTTCGAGTGACGGTCGTCTCGACCCAATCGAGACAGGAATGGCTGGTCACGCCCCTGCGGTTGTGCTCCTCGTTCGGTAAATACCTTTACGATCTTGGAGGAGCAGCGGTGGCGAGCATCGTCGTGGTGGATCCGTACTCGGCCGGCAAGGGCATCGCGCCCGCGTTCGCCGAGCGTGGCGTCGAAGCGATCGCGGTGCTGACCACCCCCGAACCACCCGCAGGGCTCGCCAGGACGTGGATCCCGGAGAACTACCGCGAGGTCCACGTCCTCGGCGACCTCGACGTGCTGGCCGCGAAGCTCTCCGTCCACGAGCCGATCGCCGTCGTGCCGGGCACCGAGACCGGTGTCGAGACGGCGGAGGCGTTGTCCGAGCTGATCGTGCCGGGCCGCTCGAACGTGCTGACGCTGTCGTCCGCGCGGCGCGACAAGTGGCAGATGGCCGTGGCGCTGCGGACCGCGGACGTCCCGCACCTGCGCCAGATCAGCTCCGACAACGCCGGAGAGGTCGCGGCGTGGCTGCGCCGCGAGGGTCTCGAGGACGCGCCGATCGTGCTGAAGCCGCAGGAGAGCGGCGGCACCGACGACGTGTTCGTCGCCCAGCCGGGTGACGACTGGCCGGCCAAGTTCGACCGGATCCTCGGCAGTGTCAACAAGCTGAACCTCCGCAACGACCGCGTGCTCGTGCAGGAGCTCGCGGTCGGCACCGAGTACGAGGTCGACAGCTACTCGATCGACGGCCGGCACGGCCTCGCCGCGGTCTGGCGCTACGCCAAGGAGTGCCGTGGCGACCGGCTCGGCATCTACCTGTCCAACACGCTGGTCCCCGCCGACGATCCGGTCGTGGACGAGCTGTTCGAGTACGTGTGCCGGGTGCTGGACGCGACCGGCGTGCGCAACGGCCCGGCGCACGTGGAGGTGATGATCACTCCCGACGGCCCGCGGCTGATCGAGATCGGCGCCCGGCTCGCCGGTGCGGAGCAGCAGGAGCTGACGTTCCTCGGCGTCCGGGAGAGTCAGATCACCCGAATGGTCCGCCACCGACTGGATGGCGACACGACGGTCGGCCGGTACACGCAGCACCAGCACGTGAAGTCGGTGTACCTGTCCTCGCCCGCGGCCGGTGAGCTCGGCAACGCGGCGCGGTTCGACGAGCTGGAGTCGTTGCTGCCGAGCTTCCAGCGCGCCGTTCTGCCGTATCGCGAGGGCTCGACCGTCCCGCGTACCGAGGACCTGTGGACTTCGCTCGGTTATGTCGTCCTCGCGACGACCGATCTCGCGCAGCTGAAACGCGACGAGGCTCTCGTGCGAGAAATCGAGGCGGGGCTGATCGTAGTTTGATCTTCAGGATGGCCGGGTAGCCGGAATTCCACGCGACCCGTTAGGTTGCTTCGGACGAGCGGAGGCCGATGAGCGAACCCTGGGACGGCGACCTGACGGGTGCGGTGATCGACAACCGCTTCGTCGTCGGTTCGTTGCTCGGTTCCGGTGGCATGGCCGAGGTCTACCGCGCGTACGACCGCGCGACCACGTCCTCGGTCGCGATCAAGGTCTTCACCGGCCCCGGCCTGCCCGACGACGAGCTGCGCCTGGAGCGCGAGGCCACGATGCTGGCGTCGCTCGAGTGCCCCGGCCTCATCCCGGTGTACGCGTCGGGCTCCGTGTCGCGCCGCCCGTACTTCGTGATGCGCGAGATCACCGGCGGCACCCTGCGGCAACGCATGCGCGAACCGCTGCCGCCCCGGTTCGTGGCGCGGATCGGCGGGCAGATCGCCGCGGTGCTGGACCACGTGCACGGCCTCGGCGTCGTGCACCGCGACATCAAGCCCTCGAACATCCTGCTCGACGACGAGGAGAAGCAGGCCTACCTGGCGGACTTCGGGCTGGCGCTGGTGCCGGAGGTCACCCGTGTGACGACGTCCGGGGTGCTGGTCGGCACCGCGGGCTACCTGGCGCCGGAACAGGTGCGCGGGTCGGACGTCGGGCCTGAGGCCGACGTGTACTCGCTCGGGCTGGTGCTGCTGGAATGCCTGACCGGCCGGTCCGAGTACCCCGGTGGCGATGCCGAGGCCGCGCTCGCCCGGCTGGCGAGGCCGCCGAGGATTCCGATCGACCTGCCGTTGGCGTGGGTGTCGCTGTTGTCCGCGATGACGGACATGGAGCCGGCACGCCGGCCGACCGCCGCCCAGTGCTCCCGGTCGCTGTCGGCTGCCTACGAGGCGAGCCGTGGACTCCCGGCGTTGCTACCGGACGCCGCGGTGTCCCCTGATCCGGCGGAGGTGCCCAGGCCGCGCAAGGGCAAGCGTTTGGCGATCACGGGTGCGGCTGCGGTGGCGGTGGCGGCGGTGGCTGTCGCGGTGGCGAACCTCGGTGGCGGCGGGGGAGAAGCGCCCGCGGCGGACGAGCACCCGTTGCCGGGGCCGTCCACCCGCGTGATCACGGTGGGGCCGTCCACGGTGACGGTGGTACAGACGCCGGACGTGCCCGGTGCGCCGCAGCGGGGAAGCTCGAGCGCGGGCAGCACGTCGCCGAGCAGCACGCCGACTTCGGCGAACCCGCCGACTTCGTCGAACACTCCGGGTTCTTCCGGCTCGTCGCCCACTCAGGAGCCGCCCAAGGACCCGGTCCAGCCGACGAAGGACCGGGAGCCGGGCAAGCCGACCAAGAAGTCCGACACGCCCAGGCCCTGACGTCAGGCCTTCGGTTCCTCGAACTCGGCGAACGGCAGGTCCGCCAGCTCGGCGCGCAGCGTGTCCAGGTCCGAGTACACCGCGGACGCCCCTCGGTCGACCAGCTCGTCCTCGCCGAACCCGCCGGTGAGCAGCCCGATCGACGGCAGTCCCGCACGTCCCGCGGCCTCGCAGTCCCACACCGAGTCGCCGATGACGACCGCGCGGGAGCCCTCGACCCGGCGCAGCGCCACCTGGATCAGGTCCGGCGCCGGCTTCGAGTCGTCGACGTCGTCGGCGGAGGTCCACACGACGTCGCCGGGGTCGATCAGCTTCAGGTAGTGCTCGACGTGCTTGCGCTTGCCGGAGCTCGCGAGCACCACGGCCAGTCCCAGTTCCGTGGCGGCGCGGATCAGCCGGTGCGCGCCCTCGATCGGCTGGATCTCGTCGATCATCTCGTCGAAGCAGCGTTCCCACGCGTCGCGCACCGCGTCGCCGTGGTCCCGTTCCACCTGGTCGCCCGCCACGGCCGCCACCAGCCGGTCGCCGCCCATGCCGATCGAGCGGTGCACCTTCCACGCGGGCACGGTGACGTCGACGCTCCGGAACGCGCGCAGCCACGCCACCGTGTGGTGGTAGTTGGTGTCGACCAGCGTGCCGTCCACGTCGAGGACCACGGTGTTGCTCATGGCAGAGGGTTTGCCCGGCGTCCTACCTCGGCAAACCCACCAGCTCGCGGGCGTCCTGAAGGGACGCGATCTCGCGGCGCAGCACACCGTCGAGCCACTGCGCGTCGGACATCCACGCCTGGTTGGTGTGCAGGCAGACGTGCACAGAGGACCGGTACACCGACAGCGCGACACCCACCGCGTGGCCGGGGGCGACCGGCGCGATCGGGTACAGCTCGCACAGCGCGGCGCCGTCCAGCGACAGCGGCACCGACGGCAGTGGCACCGACGTCACCAGCGTGTCGAACAGCAGCGGCGCGCACCGGGCGGCGACGGGAGCGGCCAGGCGGTGCACCAGCGGCGGCACCTTGTCGGCGAGCAACGGCAACGCGCCCGCGCCGCGATCGGGTCCCGCGGCCTTGGCCGACTCCATCTGCTCACGGACACAACGAAGGCGCTCCACCGGGTCCGGCTCACCGACCGGCAGCGACACGAGGAACCCGGAGATCTGGTTGCCGGCTCCGGCGTCACCGGAGCGTGAGCGCTGGTTAACCGGAATCAGCGCCCGCACGACCGACGACGGGGTGGCGCTGCCGTGCGCGGAAAGCCAGTGCCGCAACGCACCCGTGACGAGGGCGAGCAACACGTCGTTCACCGTGCCGCCATGCGCGCGCCGAATGCGGTGCACGTCCACGAGATCCAGACGCGACATCACCACGCGGCGAGGCCGGGTCGACGCGGTGAGCACCGGCGAGTTCAGCGTCGGCGGGCGGGTGTTCATCAGCACCGAGGAGGCGATGTCGAAGGTGTCCTTGATCCCACGCAGCGACGGGATCGACGGGATGATCGATTTAGACGATTCGCGCGGAGTGTCCGGAATGGACAGCCGGGACGCGTCGAACAGCTGAAGCCCCAGGCCAACCGCCTTCATGCCGTCGCACAACGCGTGGTGCAGCTTGGCGACGACGGCGAACCGCCCACCGGAGAGACCGGTGACGACGTGCAGTTCCCACGGCGGTCGCGCGAGGTCGAGCGGCTGGGCCATGATGTGCGACACCAGGGTGGCGAACCGTTCCCGGCCGCGCACGTGGTGCGTGAAGACGTGATCCTCAGGCGCGAAGCCGGGATCCTCCACCCAGCGCGCGCCGCCCAGCAACGACGTGCGGGCACGTTGGCGCAGCCGCGGAATCTCCTGCGCGCGCTCGCACAACACGGCGGCGACGCGAGCCGGATGCACCGGCGTGGCCGGTGTGAAGGTCGCCACCGCGCCGAGGTGCAGCGGATTGCTGTTGCCCTCCATCGCGAGGAAAGCGATGTCGAGGGGAGAGAGGTGGTCTGTCATAGCTGTGCAAGGCAACCAGGTTCGCGTGACGTGCGCATTTCTATGAGATGGCGGCGACCCATTACCGCCCCAAGTACACCCGAACGGTGGTGCCGGTGTGACTCGTGTGGGTGCGAACCAGGTCACACAACAGGTTGACCATCACGATCCCGAACCCCGACAACCCGGTGAACGACGGCGGGAAACCCGTGCCGGCGTCGCTCACCTCGCACACGGCCGTGTCGCCCTCGCGCCACATCCGCAGCACTCCGCGCCCCGACGCGTGCAGGATGCTGTTCGTCGCCAGTTCGTTCACCGCGAGCACCAGATCCTCGACCTGCTCCCGGCGCAGCCAGCTCGCGTACGCCGTCACGACCTTGCGCATGTGCGCGAGCGTGCCGACGGAGAACACGTGCTCCTCGGCGGACTTGGGCGGCGGCGGCAACGGCACGTTGTAGATGTCGGCGAGCCCGGCGGGATCGGTGTACCACTCGCTCGCCACGCGTCTGGCGCCGTCGATCAGGACCGGATGCGTGCGCTTGGCGTCCGCCAGCACGTGCCCCGGCAGCGCACCCGCGTCGTACGGGCACAGCAACGTCCCCTTG
Source organism: Lentzea nigeriaca (assembly GCF_016907955.1). GTDB lineage: Bacteria > Actinomycetota > Actinomycetes > Mycobacteriales > Pseudonocardiaceae > Lentzea > Lentzea nigeriaca. Next base: position 97,283 of record NZ_JAFBCX010000016.1, read on the forward strand.
CGCCCCTCGAACGCCGTGTTGATCAACGCCTCGTACTGCACGCACGCCGGGTACTCGAGCTCGCTGCGCCCAGGCCACATCGGCTCGCCCACCATGCGAACCCGTTGCCGCGACGCACTGGCGCTGAACGCCATCAGCACACCGGGAATGATCCGCCCGGGGTTGCGCCCGGCCTCGGTCATGTCGATGAAGTGCACCTGGTCGGCCTGACCCCCGAGCCGCCCGCGCAGCAGAGCGATGCTCGGCTCCGGCACGGCCACCAGCACGGGCTCACCGTTGCTCACTCCATCCGCGACAAATCTGGCCGTGCCTGCGAGGAAGTCGTCCTCGTCCCGGTAGAACAGGGCCTCGTGCGCGAACGGAGCAACGGAGTTCATCGGCTCCCCGGTGATATCGGTGGCAAGAACAAGGGTTCATTCTGCTCCCCGTAACGGTGTTACGGCGGGGGCCAGGCCGATGGTTTGTTGCACGTCGCGAAGCGATTCCGTGATCTGGCGCCGCATCACGCTCCCGCCGGGCGCCAATTCGAGGTGGATTCGGAGTGCGGCCTGGGAAAACACACTGCAGACTCGCACCCTGAGCGAGGGAGGTGACCTTCCGGTGATCCCGCATCACACGCTGACCGGCCCGGACGACGCACCGGTGCTGGTGCTGGCCAACGCACTGGGCACGACCACCGAACTGTGGCGCGACCTCGCCCTCCCGTTCCGCCTGCTGCGCTTCGACCACCGGGGCCACGGCTCAACCGCGCCCGCGTCGGGCCCCTGCACGATCGAATCGCTCGCCGCCGACGTCGTGGACCTGCTCGACCACCTCGAACTGCGTCAGGCGTACTACTGCGGCGTCTCCCTCGGCGGCATGATCGGCATGTGGCTGGCAGCCCACACCGACCGCATCTCCCGCCTGGCCCTGGCGTGCACCACGGCCTGGCACCAGGACAAGTCCGATTGGGACGAACGCATCGAAATCCTGCGCTCCTTCGGCATGGCCCCCGTCGCCGACACGATCGTCGCGCGGTGGTTCACACCGTCGTTCTCCCCGGCCGTCGTGGCGCACTTCCGCTCCGAACTCCTGAAGGTCGACGTTCCTTCCTACATCGCGTGCGCCGAGGCGATCCGCGACACGGACCTGCGCCCTGCCCTGGAGAAGATCGACGTCCCGACCGTCGTGATCGCCGCCGCCCAGGATCACACCACGCCGCCCGAGTGCGCCCGCCAGATCGCCGACGAACTACCCGACTCGGAGCTCTACATAGTCGGCGACGCGGCACACCTGGCCGTCGTCGAGGCGCCGCGGACGATCTCGGTGATCCTCGACGATCATTTCGGCAACGACTGATCGGCTCGGGCCGCTTCACCGAGCTTGGGTCTTTTCATCGTCGCGAAGCGGCGATGAAAAGACCCGACTCGTGGACCCGGCACAGGTCAACGCCGCCCCGTCACACCTTCTCGAGCGGCCGATGCGGTTCCGCCGGCAACTCCACCCGAATCTCATCCCCAGGCCGCACCACGCCGCCCACCAGCACGATCGACATGATCCCGGCCCGCCGAATCAGCTCCCCATCAGCCCCCTTGCTCACAACCTCCTTGAGCAACCCGGCTGAGAAGTTCTCGATCTGCACACACGGGTTCCGCAGCCCGGTCACCTCGACCACGGCCTCAGGCCCGAGGTGCAGCCGCGTCCCGGTCGGCAGTCCGAGCAGATCGATCCCCCGAGTGGTGACGTTCTCCCCGATCTCTCCGGGAGCGATCGAGAATCCCTTCTCCCGCAACTCGTCGAACAGTTCGGCGTGCATCAAGTGCACCTGGCGCAGGTTCGGCTGCGTCGGATCCTGCCGGACCCTGGACCGGTGCTTGACCGTCACACCCTGATGAACGTCGCCCTCGACCCCGAGCCCTTCGAGCAGCGTGATGCTCGTCTGGACCGGCTTGGTGAACGTGTACTCCGCGCTGCGGCTGACTGCCGTGACAACCCCCATGCCTCAGATTCTGCACGATCACGAAGGCGCCCGACGCACGGCCATTCGCTTCACCGGCTACTCCGTTCGGTCGTGCGGAACAGGGAAGTCGGACTCGATCAAGGTGTCTCAATTCTGCCGCGTTGATCAGCGTTGAGCTGGGAGGACGTAGCAAGCCGTGGAAACGCTCCCACGAACCTCCGGAAAGAGTCTTGACTAATACTCACGTCAGGCTGTTGACTCCGTCACACCTCGTCGGAACCGGTACCGAAACCGGTTTCAGAGGCGGCGGAAGGAAGTTCGGCATGCGTGTCACGATCGCGGAGGTCGCCCAACGCGCCCAGGTGTCCAAAGCGACCGTGTCACGTGTGCTGAACGGCAAGCCGGACGTGGACGCCGGCACCGCGCAGCGCGTTCGCAAGGTCATCGACGAGATCGGGTACGTGCCGAGTGCGCGTGCCGTGGGGCTGGCGCGCGGGCGGACCCGCACGGTCGGCATGTTGGCGCCAAGCCTGACCTGGCCGTGGATGGGTGAGGTCATGCAAGGGGTCGTCGACACGCTCGAGGCCGACGGGTACGGGTTGTTGCTCTACACGTTGAACCGCGGGCCCGAGTCGCTGAACCAGTTCGCGAACCACGTGTCCGCCAACGCTTTCGACGGGCTGCTGGTCGTCGAGCCGCCGGATGCCCTGCACTACATCTCCACGCTCTACCGGGCGGGACTGCCGGTCGTGATGATCGACGATCGCGGCTCGCACCCGGAGTTTCCTTCGGTGACGACGACGAATCGGCAGGGAGGCGCCGACGTCGCGCGGCATCTCGTCGCGGCCGGGCGCCGCAGGTTCGCCGTCGTCACCGGGCCGCCGCACTTCGGGTGCACTCAGGCGAGGCTGGACGGGTTCCGGCTCGCCTTGGCGGAAGCGGGTCTGACGCTGCACCCGGACCTCGTGGTCGACGGCGACTTCACCACGGAAGGCGGTGAGGTCGCCGTCGACAAGCTCATCGCGAGTGGCGTCCCGTTCGACGCGGTGTTCGCGCACAACGACCTCTCCGCGGTCGGCGTGCTCAGGGCACTGCGCGAGGCAGGCCGGTCCGTCCCCGACGACGTGTCCGTGGTCGGTTTCGACGACGTGCCGGTCGCCGGACACACCGAACCCCGGCTGACGACGATCCGCCAGCCGCTGCAGGAGATGGGCGCCGCCGCCGCGCGGATGCTGCTCTCCACGCTCGAGGGGCAGCCGATGCCCGATCACCCGCTGGTGCTGCCCACCTCGTTGATCGTGCGCGAATCCGCGCCCTGACCCACCACAACTGAACGAGCCGGCCGGGCCGCGTGCGGTCCGGCTAGTTCGCCGTACGCGTGGGAGAGCGCTCTCACGCACCGTCGTGTCGGGAGATTCCCCCATGCGCAGAACAGTCATCGTCGCGTTGGCACTGGCGCTCGCGGCGACGGGTTGCTCCTCCGGTGGCGCCACCAAGGCTTCCGGGGTGCTGACCGTGGGCATGCCCAACGGGCCGCTGACCGAGAACCACAACCCGTTCCTGCCCACGTCGGCGGCGGGTTCGCTCGGCTACCGCTACGTGATCTACGAGCCCCTCGCGTTCGTGAACAACACGCGGCCCGCGCAGGACCCGGTGCCGTGGCTCGCGACGAAGTGGGACTGGGCGGACAACTACAAGAAGGTCACCTTCACGATCCGGGAGAACGTGAAGTGGTCCGACGGCAAGCCGCTCACGGCCGCCGACGTCGCCTTCTCGTACGAGATCCTGAAGAAGTGGCCCGCGCTCAACAACCGCGACTCGCTCAAGGTCGAGAGCGCGACGGCGACACCGGACGGCAAGGTCGAGGTCACGTTCGCCTCGCCGCAGTTCGTGAACCGCAACAAGGTGATCAGCGCGATGGTCGTGCCCCAGCACGTCTGGAGCACCGTCGCCGACCCCACGACCTACACGAACCCCAACCCGGTCGGCACCGGCCCGTACCAGGTGAAGTCGTTCACCTCGCAGACCGTCACGGTCACCAGGCGCAGCGAGTACTGGCAGGAACCGCCGAAGGTGTCGGAGATCCAGTACACCTCGTACAACGACAACACGGCGCAGACCACCGCGCTGGCGTCGGGCGCGAGCCAGTGGTCGTACGTGTTCATCCCGGACTACCAGAAGCTCTACGTCGACAAGGACCCGAAGAACCACAAGCTGTGGTTCCCCGCCGGCCTCGGCATCCACGGCCTGTGGCTGAACACGACCGTCGCGCCGTTCGACAACGCCGCGCTGCGGGCCGCGATGAGCGACGTGATCGACCGCGAGGCGATCTTCGTGCGCGGTGAGGCGCGGCTGTTCCCGAAGCTCGAGTCGCCGACCGGTCTGCCGTTGCCCGCCGGTGAGTCGTTCCTCGCGCCGGAGTACAAGTCCGCGCGGTTCGAGGTCAGCGTCGACAGGGCCAGGCGGAAGCTGACCACGGCAGGGTTCACTGTGGACGGTGGCGTGCTCAAGGCGCCCGGTGGCAAGCCGGTGACGATCGAGCTCACGAACCCGTCCGGCTGGTCGGACTACCTGACGGTGCTGGACATCATCTCCAGCGACCTGAAGAAGATCGGCATCGAGGCGACCGTGCGCACGCAGACCGCGGACGCGTGGACGACCGACTTCGCGAACGGCGCGTTCCAGGGTTCGTTGCGCTGGACGAACACCGGTGCCACGCCGTACGAGATGTACCAGAACATCATGGACGGCGCGGAGATCAAGCCGATCGGGCAGACCGCGGCGGTGAACTTCGGCCGTTACAACAACGCCGAGGCCACGGCCGCGCTGGCCGAGTACGCGAACGCCGCCGACGACGCGACCCGCGCGAAGAGCCTCGCGGCGCTGCAGAAGATCATGGTCGAGCAGGTGCCGATGATCCCGACCTCCGCCGGCCCGATCGGTGCCGAGTACAGCACGAAGAGCTGGGTCGGCTGGCCGTCGGAAGAGGACCCGTACGGTCCGCCGCAGGCCACCCTGCCCAACGCGCTGCAGATCGTCATGAAGCTGAAGCCGGCGTCATGAGCCAATCCGTCCCTGATCTCGAGGCGGTGCTGGAAGCGAAGGGTCTGGTCAAGACCTACCAGCGCGTGCGCGCGGTGCAGGACGTCTCCCTCGTCCTGCGCCGCGGGCGCGTCACCGCTCTCGTCGGCGAGTCCGGGTCGGGCAAGTCGACGGTGGCGAAGCTGCTGGCGAGGCTGGTGGAGCCCACCGAGGGGGAGATCCTGCTGGACGGCGGGAAGGTGCGACGGGTCCGGGAGTACCGGCGCAAGGTCCAGATGGTGTTCCAGGACCCGTTCGCATCGCTCAACCCGATCCACACGATCCGCTACCACCTGACCCGGCCGCTGAAGATCCACAAGCGGCCGGAGACACCAGAGGAGCTCATGGAACGGGTGCAGCTGCCCGCGGACTTCCTGAGCCGCTACCCGCACGAACTCTCGGGTGGTCAACGGCAGCGCGTCGCCATCGCGCGAGCGCTTGCGGCGCACCCCGAGGTGCTGCTCGCGGACGAGCCGGTGTCCATGTTGGATGTGTCGATCCGGCTCGGCGTGCTGAACCTGTTGCTGGACCTGAAGGAACGGCTCAGGCTCGCCGTCCTGTACATCACGCACGACATCGCTTCGGCGCGCTACTTCGCCGACGAGACGTTCGTGATGTACGGCGGGCAGATCGTCGAGGGCGGCGACAGCGAGTCCGTGACGCAGCAGCCGGCGCACCCGTACACGCAGCTGCTGATCGAGTCCGCGCCCGATCCGGAACGGTCGGTGGTCGCGCTGGATGCACCGGTCGAGGAGGTGGCCGCGGTGTCGGCGGGCTGTCAGTTCGCGGCGCGCTGCCCGAAGGTCCAGGCCCGCTGCTGGGCGGACGCACCACCCCGCAAGGATGTCGGCGACGGCCACTGGGCGGCGTGCTGGCTCTATGTGGAGGCGGCCGCATGACCTTCCTGCTGCGCCGAGCATCGTTCTACCTGATCACGCTCTGGGCGGCGATCACGGCGAACTTCCTGTTGCCGCGCCTGCTGCCGGGCGACCCGGTGCAGGCGATGATCACCAAGCTCGGCGGGCGGCTCAACAGTGACGCGATGGCGTCGCTGTACATCCTGTTCGGGCTGGACGAGAAGAAGTCGATCTGGGAGCAGTACGTCGACTACTGGGGTGCGCTGCTGCGCGGTGACCTCGGCCTGTCGTTCACGTTCTTCCCGACGCCGGTCGCCGACGTGCTCTCGCAGTCGCTGCCGTGGACGCTCGGCCTGATCGGCGTCACGACGATCATCGCGTTCCTGCTGGGCACGCTCATCGGCGTCTACGCGGGCTGGAAGCGCGGTTCGTGGATGGACACGCTGATCCCGGTGACGACGTTCCTGTCGTCGATCCCGTACTTCTGGCTCGGGCTGATCGTGATCTCGGTGTTCTCCGTGACCTTCCCGCTGCTGCCGGCGTCCGGTGGGTACGCGGCGGGCCTGGTGCCGGAGTGGTCGGGCGAGTTCGTCGGCAGCGTCCTGGAGCACGCCGTGCTGCCGGGCATCACGATCGTCGTGAGCTCGGTGGCCGGCTGGATCCTCGGCATGCGCAACATGATGGTGACCGTCACCGCGGAGGACTACGTGCTGGTCGCGCGGGCCAAGGGACTGTCGGAAAAACGGATCATGTTCGCCTACGCCGCGCGCAACGCCGTGCTGCCGTCGATCTCCGGTTTCGCGCTGTCGCTGGGCTTCATCGTCGGCGGTGCGCTGCTGGTGGAGATGGTGTTCTCGTATCCGGGCCTGGGTTACGTGCTGTTCCAGGGCATCGGCGCGAAGGACTATCCGTTGATGCAGGGCGTGTTCCTGGTGATCACGCTGGCGGTGCTGGTGGCGAACCTGCTCGCCGACGTCGGCTACCTGTTGCTGGACCCGCGCACTCGGCGGGAGGGCTGAAGATGAACGTCAAAACCAAGCTGGGCCTGGGCATCCTGTCCTTCTTCACGGTCATCGGGGTGATCGGCGACTGGATCGCGCCCTACGATCCGTCCGCGATGAGCGACGACCTGTTGTCACCGCCGTCGGGCGCGCACTGGTTCGGCACGACGATGACCGGGCAGGACATCTTCTCGCAGGTGCTCGTGGGCACCAGGGGAGTCATGGTCGTCGGGCTCGTCTGCGGTGTGCTTGCCACAGTTCTGTCCATTGTGGTCGGTGTGACCGCCGGGTTCCTCGGTGGCGCGGCCGACGAGGCGTTGTCCGCGCTGTCGAACGTCTTCCTGGTGATCCCGGCGCTGCCGCTGATCATCATCGTCGCGTCGATGCTGCCTTCCGCGGACACCGTGCTGATCGCGGCGGTGATCAGCCTCACCGCGTGGGCGTGGGGTGCGCGGGTGCTGCGTGCGCAAACGTTGTCGTTGCGGCGCCGCGACTTCGTGGAGGCCGCACGGGCGTCCGGTGAGCGCACCTGGCGGATCATCGTGTTCGAGGTGCTGCCGAACCTGATGGCGGTGATCGCGTCAGGGTTCGTCGGCACGGTGATCTTCGCGGTGATGCTGCAGATCACGCTGTCGTTCGTCGGTGTCGTATCGCTGTCGACCTGGAACTGGGGCACGATCCTGTTCTGGGCGCAGAGCAACCAGGCGCTCGGCCAGGGCGCGTGGTGGTGGTTCGTCCCCGCCGGCCTGTGCATCGCGTTGCTGGGCACGGCGCTGGCGCTGATCAACTTCGGGATCGACGAGTACGCGAATCCCCGGCTGCGGAAGGTGCGCGCATGAGCCCGGTGCTGGAGATCCGCGACCTCTCGGTCGACTACGGCTCGCTGCGAGCCGTGCACAACGTTTCCCTCACACTTGGGGCCGGAGAAGTCCTCGGCCTCGCGGGGGAGAGCGGCAGCGGCAAGTCCACTTTGGCCTATGCCGCGACACGCCTGCTGCAACCACCGGGACGGGTGCCATCCGGTGAGGTGCGGTTCAAGGGCCACGACCTGCTGGCGTTGACCGAGAAACAGCTCCAGGTGCTGCGCTGGAGCGAGATCGCGATCGTGTTCCAGGGCGCGATGAACGCGCTCAACCCGGTCATCTCGGTCGGCGCGCAGATCGACGACGTGCTGCGGACGCACCGGCCAGCGCTGACCCGGCGGGAACGGGCCGACCGAGGCCGTGAGCTCCTGTCGCTCGTCGGCATCCCGATCGACCGGCTCTCGGCGTACCCGCACCAGCTCTCCGGCGGCATGCGGCAGCGCGTGATGATCGCGATGGCCCTCGCGCTGGAACCCGAGATCGTGATCATGGACGAGCCCACGACGGCGCTCGACGTGGTGGTGCAGCGGCAGATCCTCGGCCAGATGATGAGGCTGCGCGAGACGCTCGGCTTCTCGGTCATCTTCATCACCCACGACATCTCGTTGCTGGTCGAGTTCTCCGACCGCGTCGCGATCATGTACGGCGGCCGCGTGGTGGAGGAGGCGCCGGCGGCGGAGATCTACCGCGCCGCCAAGCACCCGTACAGCCAGGGCCTGCTGGGCTCCTTCCCGGCGTTGCGCGGTCCTCGCCGCGAGCTGCGCGGCATCCCCGGCTCGCCACCGGACCTGCGCTCGATGCCCACGGGCTGCCCGTTCCACCCGCGGTGCCCGCAGGCGATGGACGTGTGCGGCGAGCGGATGCCGTCGCTGGATTCCGTCGAGGAACGCCGCCGAGTGGCGTGCTGGTGGGAGGAAGCGCATGTCTGAGGGATTGCCGGCCGACTTCTTCTGGGGCGTCGCCACGTCGGCGTACCAGATCGAGGGCGCACACGACGAGGACGGCCGCACACTGTCCATTTGGGACACGTTCAGCCGTCGTCCCGGCGCGGTGGCGAACGGCGAGACCGGCGACATCGCCTGTGACCACTACCACCGCATGCCCGCCGACGTGGCGATGATCGCGCGCCTGGGCGTCGACAAGTACCGCTTCTCCGTGTCGTGGCCGCGCATCCAGCCGGGCGGCCGCGGCCCGGTGAACCCCAAGGGCGTCGGCTTCTACTCCCGGCTCGTCGACGAGCTGCTGGAGAAGGGCGTCGACCCCTGGCTGACGCTCTACCACTGGGATTTGCCGCAGGAGCTGGAGGACGCGGGCGGCTGGCCACACCGCGACACCGCCTACCGCTTCGCCGACTTCGCGGGCCTGGTCCACGACGCGCTGGGCGACCGCGTGCCGACGTGGACGACGCTGAACGAGCCGCGGTGCTCGGCGATGCTCGGCTACGACACGGGCCGCCACGCGCCGGGCCGCAAGAACTTCGCCGAGGCCATGCGCGCCGTCCACCACCTGCTGCTGGCTCACGGCCTGGCGTCCCAGGAACTGCGCTCGCGCGGCGTCGGGTCGCTCGGCATCACGCTGAACATGGGCGTCGCCACGCCCGCTTCCGACGACCCGCGCGACGTGGACGCGGCCAGGCGCGCCGACGGCCTGGGCACCCGGATCTACCTGGACCCGCTGGTGCACGGGAGTTATCCGGAGGACGTGCTGGTCGACATCGCCGCGCGCGGGGCGGAGATCCCGGCCCGCTCCGGCGACCTGGAGATCATCTCGACGCCCCTGGACGTCCTGGGCGTCAACTACTACACCTCCCACGTCTTCAAGGCGGCGGACAACCCGGCCGCACCCGAGGTGGTGCCGCAGGGCAGGCCGGTGACCGCGATGGGCTGGGAGATCGTGCCGTCCGGCCTCACGCAGCTGCTCGTCCGGCTGCACCAGGACTACGGCGTGCCGATGGTGATCACCGAGAACGGCGCCGCGTTCGACGACGCCGCCGACGAGGACGGGTTCGTCGTGGACCTCGACCGGGTCGCCTACCTGGCCGCGCACATCGCGGCGGTGGCGGAGGCCGTGCGGGCCGGTGCGGACGTGCGCGGGTATTTCGCCTGGTCGTTGATGGACAACTTCGAGTGGGGGTACGGGTACGAGAAGCGGTTCGGCATCGTCCGCGTCGACTACGAGACCCAGCAGCGCACGCTGAAGCAGAGCGCGCAGTGGTTCCGCGACCTGATCCGGTCAAGTCGCCCGCCGGCGGCGTAGATCACGCCCGAACGCACTAGCTAAGGTATGCCTTAGTTAAGTTAGGGTTACTTTAGGCGCCCAGGGTGCAGGAGGATCGCGATGAACCCGGTGTTAGACCTGGCCGGAATCGGTTTCGGCCCGTCCAACCTCGCTCTCGCGATCGCGGTGGAAGAACACGCGCGGCCCGTCCGGGCGCGCTTCTTCGAGAGGCAGCCGAGGTTCGGCTGGCACCGGGGGATGCTGCTGGAGGACGCCACCATGCAGGTGTCCTTCCTCAAGGACCTGGTCACTCTGCGCAACCCCACGAGCAGCTACAGCTTCCTGTGCTACCTGCGCGACTGCGGCCGGTTGGCCGACTTCGTCAACCACAAGAACCTCTTCCCGCTGCGCAAGGAGTTCCACGACTACTTCGAGTGGGCGGCGGAACGGGTCGCACACCACGTGTCGTACGGCGCCGAGGTCACGGACATCCGCACCGGCGGCGACGGGTTCGAGATCACCGTCGGCGACGAGCTGGTCAGCGCGCGCAACGTGGTGCTGGCGACCGGGCTGGAGGCGTGCCTGCCGGACGGCGTCGAGGCGGGCGAGCGGATCTGGCACAACCGGGACCTGCTGCACAAGGTCGAGACCCTGCGGGCACCGCGGCACGTCGTCGTCGTGGGCGCGGGCCAGAGCGCGGCAGAGGCCGTGGCGTTCTTCCACGACCGGTTCCCCGAGGCCGAGGTCCACGGGGTGTTCGCGCGCTACGGCTACAGCCCCGCCGACGACAGTTCGTTCGCGAACCGCATCTTCGATCCCGAGGCGGTCGACGAGTTCTACCGGGCGCCCGAGGACGTCAAGCAGCGCCTGATGGGCTACCACGCCAACACCAACTACGGCGTGGTCGACCACGACCTGATCGAAGAGCTGTACCGGCGGGTCTACCGGGAGAAGGTCGTCGGCAGGCAGAGGTTGTCGCTGCACAACACCTCACGGCTCACCGACGTGAACGCCGACGGCAAGTGCGTGATCGAGTCGCTCGCGAACGGCACGCGGCTGCCTGTCGACGCGGACGTCATCGTGTACGCGACCGGGTACCGGCCGGCGAACCCGGTGAGGCTGCTCGGTGATCTCGCGGACCACTGCGAACGCGACGAGCGCGGCCGGCTGAAGGTCACGCGCGACTACCGCGTGGTCACGAACGACGAGATCCGCGGCGGGATCTACCTGCAGGGCGGCACCGAGCACACCCACGGCATCACGTCGTCGCTGCTCTCGAACACGGCGGTGCGGGTCGGCGAGATTCTCGACTCCGTGCTGCGCAGGCCGCGGACTGCACCGGTGCCGGAACTCGCGGCACGCGTGGGTTAGAAGGAGAGGACTGAAGTCATGACCAACCCGTTCGAGGACCCGCAGGGCCGGTTCTTCGTACTCGTCAACCACGAGCAGCAGTACTCGCTGTGGCCGACGTTCGCGGAGGTGCCCGCCGGGTGGACCAAGGTCTTCGGCGAGGACAGCCGCGACGCCTGCCTGGCGTACGTGGAGGAGAACTGGACCGACCTGCGTCCCGCGTCTATCCGCTGAGGTAGTCCGCGAACGTCCGCTCGCACACCGCGCGGCCGGGAGTCAGGTTCCCGCCCGCGCGGTAGGCGCGGTACGTCGCTCCCGGCACCTTCAACGGCACCAGCGTGCGCTTCTTTCCCGTCGCTGCCAGGTACATCCGTGCGTAGTCGACGGCCTCACGGATCTCCGGTCCGCCCATCTCGGGTGCGACTCCGGACGGCGCCGCCTGGGCGAGCGAGGCCAGTTCCAGGCCGACCTCTGCCTCGTCGACCGGCTGGAACGCGAACCCCGGCACGACCATCAACGGCAGTTTCGACGTGCCGTCGAACATGCGGCGCAGCAGCGAGTGGAACTGCGTGGCGCGCAGGATCGTGTGCGGCACACCGGAATCGGCGATCAGGCGTTCGGCCGCGTGCTTCTGCTTGTAGTAGGGGAGTGGGACGCGGTCGCAGCCGACGATCGAGATGTAGACGAGGTGCGCGGGCCTGGCCGACAGCACCGCCCGTGCCATGTCGACTTCGCGGCGGAACGACGTGGCGCAGTGCACCACGACGTCCGCGCGCAGTGCGTTCAAACCGGTGCCGCGCAACAGATCCGTGCCGGTGGACCGCGAGACGGCTTTGGCGCCGGGCAACGCGGCGACGACGTGCCTGCCCAACGAGCCGTTGCCACCCGTGACGACGAAGGTCATGCCTCCACCCTTACACGGTGGTAGTGGGCCAGCACGACGGTGCCCGTCACCGCGCCGATGGCGCTGATCACGAGACCGGCCTGGGTGAGGCCGCTCATGCCGGTGCCCTCGCCGAGCAGCTTGATGCCGATCCAGGTCGCGACGATCGGGTTCACGACGGTCTGCCCCGCCACGACGACGTCGGGCGGCCCCGCGGCGTACCCGAGCTGGATGAACCAGGCCCCCACGAGGAAGGCCACGACGAGTCCGGCCAGCGAGAGCCATTCGATCCGCGGCAGCGTGGTCGTCACGTCGCGGACCAGCACGGCGACGAGCCCGTACGCGGTTCCGGCGCCCACGGCGAGTGCCAGCGCCCTGACCGCGCCCGTCTGGAAGGTCGCCACGACCGTGCAGACCAGCACGCCCGCGACCACGAGTTGCCCTGCCTGCAACGCGACCTTCGCCGACACGTCGGTCGGCACCGCGTGGCCCGCCGTGATCGACACGAACACCACGATCCCTGCCGTCGCGACCAGCACCGCCACCGCGAGCAGTCCGGTGAGCTTGTGCGCCCGTGCCACCGCGATGATCGGGATGGCCAGCGCGTTCAGCGGCGCCACCACGGAGACGGGTGCCAGTGCCAGCGCGAGGACCTGCAGGACGGCGCACCCCAGCAGGATCAGGAACCCGTAGACCCACCGGCGTGACGACATCAGCCGGTACGCCGAAGTCAGCTTCAGGCCGGGTACCTCCCGCACACCGGCGTGCTGCCACATCGCGCCGAGCGCGCCGCACCCGGCGGCGAGCACCGCGCACAGGATCGCGACCCCGACCACGTGCCAATGCTACGCCGCCACTGCTATGGTTCATTACATGAGTAACGAACCAAGGAAGTAGCGATGTTCGACGACCGGAGCCCGATCTACCGCCAGATCGCCGACCGGATCAAGGCGGACGTGCTCAGCGGGGCGTTGAAGGCGAACGAGCAGGTCATGTCGACCAACCAGTACGCCGCCTACTACCGGATCAACCCGGCTACCGCGGCGAAGGCCTTTCAGCAGCTCGTGGACGAGAAGGTGCTCTACAAGAAGAGGGGGATCGGGATGTTCGTGAGCACGCAGGCTCGCGACATGCTGCGGGCACAGGGGAGGGAGACCTTCTTCGGCGAGGTCGTGGACCCGATGGTCGCGGAGGCACGCGCCATCGGCATTCCGCTCGCCGACGTCATCCGCCGCATCGAGCAGCACGAGAAGGGGAGCGCGTGATGCGCGTCGACGTGCAGGGCTTAACGGTGCGTTACGGGGACGTCACCGCCATCGACGACATGAGCTTTTCATTGTCGGGAAACAAGATCTACGGCCTGCTCGGGCGCAACGGCTCCGGCAAGACCAGCCTGATGTCGGCGCTCGCCGGGTACCGCAGGCCGATCGGCTCCGTCCAGCTCGACGGTGAGCCGGTCTTCGAGAACGCCGCCGCGATGCGGAAGGTGTGCCTGGTGCGCCACACCGCCGATGCCGCGGACAAGGGCGACAAGGTCTCGTACGTGCTGGAGTACGGCGCGGCGTGGCGCGACACGTGGGACAACGCGTACGCGCTCGAACTGGTCGAGCTGTTCAAGATCCCGCTGAAGACCAAGGTCGGCGAACTGTCGCTGGGGCAGCGGTCCGCGCTGGGCGTCGTGATCGCGCTCGCCAGCCGGTCGCCTTTGACCATGCTCGACGAGTCACACCTCGGCATGGACACGCCGACCCGGTACGCGTTCTACGACGCTCTGCTCAACGACTTCATGGCCCACCCGCGCACGATCATCATCTCCACGCACCTCATCGAGGAGCTGGCCTCGCTGCTGGAGGAGGTCGTGATCATCGACACCGGCCGGCTGGTGCTGCAGGAGGAAGCGGATGTGCTGCGGTCACGCGGCACCGAGGTCACCGGGAACGCCGCCGACGTCGACGAGTTCACCGCCGGGCTGACCGTGCTGAGCGAGAAGTCGTTGGGGCGCACCAAGGCCGCGATGGTCTACGGCGGTCTGGACGACGAGCAGCTGACCCGCGCGCGGCAACTCGGGCTGGAGCTCGGCCCGATCGCGTTGCAGGACCTCTTCGTGCACCTGACCGAACCGGTTGGGGGCAAGCGGTGAAGGTCTTCCGGCACCTGACCACGACGCTGGTCACGTTCAGCGCGATGGTTGCGGCCAGCGTCTTCGCGTTCGTCGTCGTGGTGACGTTCGTCGTCTCGGCGTTCCGCGGCGTCGAGATCAGCGCGTGGAACGTCGTGACGTCGCAGATCGCGCGCTGGTTCCTGCTCTGGGTCGGCGTCTACGTGATCCACAACCAGTTGCCGATCGCGGTCGCGCACGGTCGCACCCGTCGTGAGTTCCTCGTTGCGGCATCCGGGTTCTCGGTCGTGCTCGCGCTCGTGATGGCCTTGATCGCGTGGCTCGGGTTCGCGATCGAGGGCGGGATCTACTCGCTGATGGACTGGCGTGCCGACGAACACGGCTCGCCTTGGGCGTACTTCCTGATGTTCCTGGTGTGGTGCGCGGTCGGAATGTTCTGCGCGGCGGCGTTCGACAGGTTCGGCGCGAGTGGCGTCTTCTGGGTGCCCGTAGGGCTCGCACTGGTCGTCGTCACGACGGCGGGGATTCCGGGATCGGGGAACCTGCCGTTCATCCGCAACGTTCCGGTGCTGCTCGGTTCCGGGTGGCACGCGCTGTCGGTGGTGGCGTTCCTGATCGCGCTGGCCGGGACGTGGGTCATCGCCAGGGACATGCCGATTCGCGTGCGCACTACCTGATCGAGACCTGGGCGGGCGGTGAGACGTCGAACGCCTCGCTGACCGCCTCGATCTCGATCTGCGCGGTTTCTCCTGCGGCCAAGGGGATCGCGGGCACGAAGTACGCGTCGTTCGCCGTACCGCCGAGGAAGATCCGCTCGGTCCCCGTCCACTGGTAGACCCGGTACTGCCGGACGGAACCCGGCGAGCGCGTCCAGGTGAGCCGTGCCGACACCGTTGTCGCGTTGGTGCGGCTCACCTGCTCGACCCGCACGGCCGTCGGTGCCACCGGCGGGGTCATGACCGGGTCCGTGACACCGATCCGGCCGATCAGCGCGGTGACCGGGCCGCCGGGCAGGACCCGCAGGCTGATCTCGGTCAGCGTCGCGCCGGAGTGCTCGCCGAGCGGGAACACGCTGCGCCGCCACGCCCCGGAGACGCCGCCGAGGTCCAGAACCTTCTCTGTGCCGCCGATGCGCAGCACCGCCTGCAGCCGCGACGGCCCGGTGCCGGTGCGGTGCACGATCTCGAACTGGCTGTTCCCGGTCAGCTGCAACGACGTCGCGAACAGCCGGATGTCGTTGGCGGACAACGGTGTTCCGGTGATCTTCAGCGCGGTGCCGCCGTCGTACGGGTCGTCCCAGTCGAGCGACGGCACGACCCTCGTCCCGGTGCCGGCGACGCTCCACCGCCAGGTCGGCAGCACGTCCTGCAACGACAGGTTGTTCCACGCCTGAGTGGACCGCACGGTGCCGTTGACGGCGAACTTCCTGCCGTGTCCGGTGTTGAAGTTCGTCACGAACGGCAGCGAGGTGATCGGTGTCAGCTCGGTGATGTAGTGCGCGATGCCCTTCCAGTTCGCCGTCGACGTGGTGTTCGACGGGTCGCCGTTCGGGCCGACCCAGAACCTGTTGTCGCGGGCGTAGAAGTCGGCGGGACCGCTGGACGACTTGTGCGTCCATTCAGGACGGTAGAAGCCCAGCGACGTGACGTGCGGCTTGTCCTCGGGGAAGACCGAGGCCCAGCCGACGCTCGTGTTGTAGCCGTTCGCCTCGACGTCCACACCGGACGCGAGGTCGTACGGGCTGCGCCCCGTCTGCTTGGCCATCGCCGCCGAGTTCGCGAGTCCCTGCGTGCTCCACCAGAAGTTCAGGAACATCTCGTCGGACTGCTCGAAGAACATCTTGTTCCGCGCGGTCAGGGCGTTCTGCCACGAGACGCTGCCGGAGTCGGTCATCGCGTCGTACCAGATCACCCGCAGCCCGCTCCTGCGCAGGTAGACGATGAAGTCGCGCAGGTCGTTCGCGAGCCGGGTGTCACCGCCCGCGGTCTCCTGGTTGACGAACCAGCCGTCGAAACCGTGATGGCGGGCGACCTGGATCATCTTGTCCGCCACCGGGAACCTGTCGCCCTCGCGCCGGACGAAGTCGCGGACCCACTGGATCCGGCCGCCGTACGCGGTGGGCGGGAGGAACACGTTGCCGATCACGCGCACCCCGTTGCGGTGCGCCGCATCGGTGACGGTCGGGTTCGGCGCGAGGATCAGGCCCTCGGACGCGGAACCGCCCCAGAACACCAGCTCGTCGATGTACTGCCAGTAGTTCGTGGCGTAGTAGTTCATGTCGAGCGAGCCCTGCGCCGGGTTGTTGCTCGTCGGCGCGTACGCCACCAACGCCTGCACGCGGGCTTCACCGGCGTGGGCGTGCGGGTTGGCCGGACGTGCCGGCACGACCCGTGGTGCCAGCGGAACCGTGCTGCGGTTGTACCGGGCGTCCCGGTCCGTGGCCGGATCCCAGTCGAGCATCGTGGCCGGATGCCAATAGGACGCGTACGGCTGCGCGACTTCGGCTGCGGACACGGGAGTCTCGGACAGCAGACCGGTCAAGGCCGCCGTCGAGCTCAGCACGAGGAACTGTCTCCGGGTGGGCACGTGATCACCCTTGTGCGGCATCCGATTCGCCGCATACCGCCGCCACGGTGACTGCACCGGACGACAATCGCGCGATCTGCTGCGCTGTGTGACCGAGTTCCGCGACCCCGATCGAGTCGAATTCGACGGCGAGCCGTTCGCTCGCCAGATCCATGCAACCTAACCCTGGTGTTACCTACTCACGAGTAGTTAACATGTGATCGCCGTCGCTTTTGGTTCCCTGCCAACCAATCGAGGTGTATTTGTCGTGCGCGTCAAAGCTGTGCTCACGGCGCTGTTGCTGGCGCTGATCCCGGCCACCGCCAATGCGGCGGCCAACCCCTACGAAAGAGGCCCTGCTCCCACCGCGGCTTCGGTGGAGGCGGCCAGAGGCACGTTCGCCGTCACCCAGACCACCGTTCCCGTTCAGACGGGTTTCGGTGGCGGCACCATCTACACCCCGACCAGTGACCTCACCTTCGGTGCGGTCGCCGTCTCGCCCGGCTTCCTCTCACCCCAGTCGGCGATCGCCCACTTCGGCCCGCGGCTCGCGTCGTACGGCTTCGTGGTGATCACCATCGACACCCTGTCCGGCTGGGACGACCCCGACAGCCGTGGCCGTCAGCTCCTCGCGGCACTCGACTACGTGGTCGCCCACAACACGCACGTCGACGCATCGCGCCTCGCCGTGATGGGCCACTCCATGGGCGGCGGCGGAACCCTGCGCGCCGCCGCGACGCGTCCCACCCTGCAGGCCGCCGTTCCGCTGGCTCCCTGGCACACCACCAAGAGCTGGTCGACGATCAAGGTGCCGACCATGGTGCTCGGCGGCCAGAACGACCCCACCGCTCCCGACGCCCAGCACTCCGTGCCGTTCTACACCTCGATGACGGCCGCGCCCGAGAAGGCCTTCCTGGAGTTGCGCGGCGGCAACCACTCCGACCCGCGCGCTGACAACGTGACGGTCCGCAAGTTCACTCTGTCGTGGCTCAAGCGGTTCGTGGACGACGATGTGCGCTACGACCAGTTCCTCTGCCCGGCTCCGACCCCGAACACCGCCATCTCCGAGTACCGCGACACCTGCCCGCACGCCTGATTCCAGGGGCGCTGTGCCAGTCCGCAACGGTCTGGCACAGCACTCGCGACTCCCTGGTGAACGGACGCGGCAGTCCGTCCGGGCTGGTGGCGCGCTGCTCACCAGGAGGACGGAGCAGGCGATCGAGGCGTACGAGTCGTGGCTGGTGCGAACCTGGTCACGACTCGTGCGCCCTCACTCGTAAGCGATCGCGTGCAGCACGTTCAACCGAGCCGCGCGGATCGCGGGCAGGATCGCCGCGATCACACCGACGACCGCGGCCACGACCAGGTACTGGACCATGGTCATCCACGGGAACCCGATCTCCGAGATGCCCTGGTCCTTCAACGCCTGCACGGTCGCGAGCCCGAGCGCCACACCGACCGCGAGGCCGAGCACCGCGCCGAACACCGAGATCACCACCGACTCGACGGTGATCATCCGCATCACCTGGGACCGCCGCATGCCGATGGCCCGCAGCAGACCCAGCTCGCGGGTCCGCTCGATCACCGACAGCGCCAGGGTGTTGATGACGCCGAGGACCGCGATCAGGATCGCCAGCGCCAGCAGGATCTGGATCATCAGCAGGACCGTGTCGAACTGCGAGGTCGTCTGCTTCACGAACGCGCTGCGGTCCTGCACGGAGATCTCCGGGTTGTCGGCGAACAGCGGCTCGATGCGCTTCTGCACGTCCGCCACCGACGCTCCCGGCTTCACCTGCAGGAACGCCTGGCCGATCTGGTTGGACCGGAAGTCCTCGCTGGCCGACTCCGGCAGCACCACGGCGCCTTGCAGCACCTGGGTCTTGGCCCAGATGAACCCGACGGTGAACGTGCGGGGCTCACCCTTGGCGAGCTGCAGGCTCACCGTGCTGCCCACGGACCAGCCCTTCTCGGACGCGAGGTCCTCCGGCATCGCGATCTGGTTTTCCTTCAACGGCGCGATGTCGCCGGTCTTGGGCTTGAGGCCGAACATCGTCTTCATCGCGGACACGTCCGTCGGAGCGATCGCGAACATCTGGTTCTCGCCCTGCAGCACGCCGTCGGAGGCCCAGCCGAACGCCGAGCTGACGCCCTCGGTGTTCTCGACCTTCGTCAGCACGTCCCGCTTGAACGTCGCGGGCATGCCCTCCATCTGGCCCTCGCCGGAGATGATCAGATCGGTCTGGATCTGGCCAGCGGCCAGCTTCTCGATCGACTTGGTCGCCGACGTCAGCACCACGCTCACACCGGTGATCAGCGAGATGCCGACCATCAGCGCGGCCGCGGTGATCGCGGTCCGGCGCGGGTTGCGCGCGGAGTTGCGGCGGCCCAGCAGACCCGGCATCGACCACGACAGCAGCCGGCCGATCAACGACACCATCGGCTTGGACAGCAGCGGGGTCAGCAGCGCCACGCCGACGAACGCCACCAGGATGCCGCCGAAGATCAACGACAGCGACGCCTGCCTGAAACCGAAGCCCAGCGCCGTGCCACCCGCTGCGGCCACCAGCGCACCGGTGACCGTGACCTTCGTCAGCGGCCGGTCCGGCGTCGCCGCCTCGCGCATCGCCGCGACCGGCGCGATCCGCGACGCCCGCAGGGCGGGCATGACCGCCGCCACGATGGTGACGACGAGGCCGACGGCGAAGGCCGAGATCACCGCCGACATCGGCACACCGATGCCGGCCAGGTGCAGGTTGCCGCCGCCGATCTTGCTGAAGATGGTGGCCAGCAACGCACCTACGCCGATGCCCGCCCCGAGGCCGATGATCGAGGCGATCAGACCGATCACGAACGCCTCCAGCACCACGGACCTGATCACCTGGCCGCGCGAAGCACCCATCGACCGCAGCAGCGCGAGTTCACGGGTGCGCTGGGCGACGATGATGGAGAACGTGTTGAGGATGATGAAGATGCCGACGAACAACGCGATGCCGGCGAACCCGAGCAGCACGTAGTTGAAGAACTTCAGGCCCTCGTTGATCTGGTCGGCCTGCTCCTTCGCGAGCGTGGCGCCGGTCTTCACCTCGTAGCCGGAGCCCATCTTCGCCGCGACGGCGTCGCGCAACGCGTCCTTGGACGTCCCGTTCGCAGCGGTGACCCTGATCTCGGTGAAGACGTCTTTCTTGCCCAGCAGCAACTGCTGTGCGACGGGCTCGGTGAACGCCGTCGACAGCTCACCGCCCATCGAGTCACGGCCACCGGGGTAGCCGTAGATGCCGACGACCTTGAAGGTTTTCTTGGGCTCCAACGTGAGCAGGCCGATCTCGTCGCCCACCTTGAAGCCACCGGTCGATGCGAGGAACGAGCCGAGCACCACCTCGTCGTCAGCTCGCGGCGCCCGGCCGTCACGCATCTCCTCCTGCCCCAGCCCGGTCCAGCCGAAGCCGAACCGCGGAGCGCCGGAGGTGGTGAGCACCTTGCCGTTCTTGCCGATCGGTCGTGCAGAGCCCTGCACCAGACCGTGGGCCTCCGCCGCACCGGGAACCGACTTCGCGTCGGCGACGGCCTGGGGCGTCAGCAGTACCGGCTCCTTGCCCTTCTCCTTCTTGGGCGCCACCGAAACGTCCACTTTGGAGTAAATCGTGGAGAACATGTCGGTGAAGGACCGCTGAAGGGTGTCGGTCAGGACGAACGAACCGGACACGAACATCACGCCCAGCACCACCGCGAGCGCGGACAGCACCAGCCGGAGCTTGCGTGACAGCAAGCTCTTCAGAGTGGCCTTAAACATGCGGCACCGCACTGTGTTCGATTTTTGGCTCGTCGAGGTGCTTCATCGTGTCGAGAACCTCTTCGGCCGACGGCGACAGCAGCTCCCGGACGATGAGACCGTCCTTGAGGAAGATGACGCGGTCGGCGTACGACGCGGCGTTCGGGTCGTGCGTGACCATCACGATCGTCTGCCCGAACTCACGCGCGGACCGCTGCAGGAACCCCAGAACCTCCGCACCGGACTGCGAGTCCAGGTTGCCGGTCGGCTCGTCCGCGAACACGACGTCCGGCCGCGACACCAGCGCACGCGCACACGCCACGCGCTGCTGCTGACCACCCGACAGCTGCGTCGGCCGGTGCGTGAGCCGGTCGCGCAGCCCGACCGTGTCGACGACGACGTCGAACCACGCGCGGTCGACCTTCTTGCCGCCGATCGCGAGCGGCAGCGTGATGTTCTCCTCCGCCGTCAGCGTCGGCAGCAGGTTGAACTGCTGGAAGATGAAGCCGACCTTGTCGCGCCGCAGCTCGGTGAGACCGCGGTCCTTCAGGCCGGTGACCAACGTGTCACCGATCCACACCTCGCCCCGCGTCACGTCGTCAAGCCCCGCGAGGCAGTGCATCAACGTCGACTTGCCCGAGCCCGACGGCCCCATGATCGCCGTGAACCGGGACTTCTCCAGCTCGACGCTCACCCCCGCGAGCGCGGTCACGGCGGCGTCGCCGGACCCGTATTCCTTCCACACGTCAACGGCTCTTGCCGCGACTCCATCGGACGCGCTCACTGTCTGTCCCCTCCTGTGGGTCTCGTGCGCACCATCTTCGGCGACACGGGCACACCGAAGGGTCAGGTCTTCCACTGAGATGACCCTGAGATTAACCCCGGCAACCCGTCCCCCGCCGCCACGCTGAGAGAACTCTCAGCTGCACTGCGTACGCGCGCGAATGCGGTGCGGAGGAAACGGTATTTCACAGACGGGACAGTGTCTTCCGACTTCCGGTGACTAGGCCGACAACTTCCGTCGCATTGGGACGGTTGGTTCCATTCGCCATGAAACCAGTTCGACGCGCAGGCCTTCCCGCAACGCGTTCTCGGCGAGCCAGTGGTCCACGTCGTCGCGGTAGGCGCGGGCAGGCCGGGGCCAGCGGTCCAGCCACTCGAGGAACGCCGCGTTGCAGGCGATCGGGCCGCCCGGCGGCCGCACGCCCAGCACGAGCACGGGATCCTCTCCGGCGGTGAAAGAGGCGGCGGTGTCGTGCGCACCCCCGAAGAGGACCCGGTCCGCACCCAACTCACGGGCTTTGTCCGCCACCCCGAAGAAAGCCGACCCGCGCCCGTGTGCGCGCACCACCAGCTGATGCGCACGGAAGTCGGTGTCGAGGAACTCGTCGGCGTACGTGCCGTCATCGGCGAGCACCAGCACGTTCGTGCCGCCGGGGAGCGCCCCGACCTGACCTGGATGCGTGATGCCGATGACCGTGATGCCCACACGACAATCCTGGCGGACGTGTGTTAATCCTTGGCACCGCTCGCGTTAAACAAGTTTCGGCAGCACTTCCGCGCCGAACAGGCGGATCGTCTCGACGACCGCCTCGTGCGGCAGCCCGCCGATGTCCACCATCACGAGGTGTGTGTCGATGGACAGCTGTTCCGCCAACGAGTTCAGCCGCTCGGCGACCTCGTCCGGCGTCCCGCACACCGCGGCGCCGTCCATGATCGCGTCCACGTCGATGTCGCCGTCCCCGCGCCACGGATCCGCGAACCGCGCGTATTCGGCGAGGTGCGGCCGCCACCGTTCGCGCGCGTTCTCGTGCGCCACGAACACATGGCTCGGCACACCGACCCGTCCGCCGGGAAAGCGTTCCCGGAACCGCTGCACGACCTCCGCGTAGATCAACGGATCCCGCAACGTCGACGGCAGCATCAGTGGCATCTTCAGCTCCGCGCCCAGATCGGCTGACACGGCCGACCCCGACCCGATCCACACCGTCGGCCGCGGCGCCTGCACCGGCCGCGGCGTCGTCGTCACGTGGCTCAACGGCCCGCGGAACCGGCCGTCCCAGCTCACCGCGGGCTCCTCGAGGAGCTTGATCAGCAACCGCAGGTGCTCCTCGAACCGCTCGCGCAGCTCACCCGGCCGCACCCCGAACGCCGCGTCGGTCTGCTGGTCGACCCCGCGCGCCACGATCAGCTCGGCCCTGCCGTTCGACAGCACGTCCAGGGTGGCGAGCGACTCGGCGACCAGCACCGGGTCGCGGTGCGCGAGCAGCGTCACGCCGGTGGAGAGCTTCAACGTGGACGTCCGCGCCGCGACCCCCGCGAGCAGCAGGTCCGGCGCCGACACGATGTAGCGGGTGAAGTGGTGCTCGCCGATCGCGACGCCCGCGAAGCCCGCCTCCTCGGCCACCACCGCCTGCTCGACCATCGCCCGCAGGCGGTCGGCCTGGGACACCTCCTCGCCCGTGCACGGGTTGGGCAGGTGGTCGCCCAGGATCAGCAGGTAGACGTCCATTCGCGCCATTTTTCCAGTGTTCCCGGCAAGATGGTTGACGTGGTCACCAACAACGAGACAGACAACCGCTACGAGCTCCGCGTCGACGGTCGGCTGGCCGGGCAGCTCGCCTACCGGCTCATCGGCGACGTCATCGCGCTGGTGCACACCGAGGTCGACGAGGCCTACGCCGGTCAGGGCCTCGGCGCCCAGCTCGCGAAGTTCGCGCTCGACGACGCGCAGGCCCGTGGCCGCAAGGTCTCGCCGCTCTGCCCGTTCGTGGCCAAGTACATCGACAAGCACCCGGAATACCGTGTTACCGTCCGGTAGGAATTACTTGCCAGCGCTAAACAATGAGGTGAGCGGGCGTGTGGAGTGAACCGGGCGCGTTCGAGGTGGCACCAGGAGTGCACCGCATCCCACTGCCCCTGCCGAACGACGGGCTGCGCGCGGTCAACGTCTACGCGATCGAGGACGGCGACGGTCTCGTCATGGTCGACTCCGGCTGGGCGCTGGACGAGGCGCGCGACCAGCTGGAGGCCGCGCTGGGCACGTTGGACAAGGGCTTCGAGGACATCCGCCGATTCCTCGTCACGCACGTGCACCGCGACCACTTCACCATGGCCGTGTCGCTGCGCCGCCTGTTCGGCGCCAAGATCGGGCTCGGCCTCGGCGAGCAGCCGTCACTGCGGCACATCCTGCACGGGCAGGAGGATCAGCACGTCTCCGACCTGCGCAAATGGGGGGCGAGCGAGCTGGCGGAGACGTGGATCAAGATCATGCACCACGTCAACCGCGACGACGCCCTGCGCGACTACGAGGAGCCCGACGAGTGGCTCGTCCGCAGCACCGTCGACCTCGAACACCGCAAGCTGGAGGTCGTCCCGACGCCCGGCCACACCCGCGGCCACGTCGTGTTCGTCGACCACACCGCGAAGGTGTTGTTCTCCGGCGATCACGTGCTGCCGCACATCACGCCGTCGATCGGCTTCGAGCCGTTGCGGCCCGAACTGCCGCTCGGCGACTACATGACGTCGCTGCGGCTCACCCGCGAGCTGCCGGACCTGCGGCTGCTGCCCGCCCACGGCCCCGTGACGGACAGCTCGCACGCCCGCGTCGACGAACTGCTGCACCACCACGAACAGCGCCTGGAGGAGGTCCTCAGGGCCGTGAGCGGCAGCGCGTTCGAGACCGCGCGCAAGATCGGCTGGACCCGCCGCCAGCGCCGGTTCGACGATCTCGACATGTTCAACCAGGTGCTCGCGATCGGTGAGACGGCCGCGCATCTCGACGTCCTGGTCGAACGTGGCGAATTGACCAGAACGGTGAACGCCGGCGTGCTCGAATATCAGACGTGACACCGCTTGGGCTGGCCGCCTGGACCTGGAAGATGCCCCGCAGGGGCAGGGGATTCTGGTTCTCGCTGGCGATCGACGTGCTGTGGCCGATCGTCGTGCTGTTCGTGCGCCTGCGGGTGCGCGGCAGGCACCACGTGCCGGGCAACGGCGGCGTGATCCTCGCGTTCAACCACCTGTCGAACGCGGACACCGTTGCCGCCGTGGTGTTCGCGCTGATGTCCGGCCGGGTGCCGCGCGTTCTCGCGAAGGCGTCGTTGTGGCGCACACCGGTGATCGGCTGGGTCATGCGCTCCGGTGGTCACATCCCGGTCGAACGCGGGACGGTCAAAGCATCGGAAGCCCTGAAGCCCGCCGTGGAAGCGTTGCGGGCGGGGGAGTGCGTGATGGTGTTCCCCGAGGGCACGTTCACCACCGATCCCGGGAACTGGCCCATGAAGGGGAAGTCCGGTGTCGCGCGGATGGCTCTGGAGAGCCAGGTGCCCGTGGTCCCGGTCGCCGAGTGGGGCACGCAGGACCTGTTGCCGAAGGGCACGATCCTGCCGAGGTTGTTGCCGCGCAAGAAGGTCGAGGTGGTCGCGGGCGCGCCGGTCGACCTGTCCGACCTCTACGACCTCGAGCTGACCGCCGAGGTGCTGGACGAGGCGACCGCGCGGATCATGGACGCCATCACGACCATGTTGTCCGGCATACGTTCCGCGCAAACGGGTAGCCAAAAAGCATGACTGCGCCGAACGCAAGCAACAGGCCTGGCGGAGACGGGCTCTGGGCGCCTGTCGTCCCCGAACCACGAGACGACCAGGAGTGGGTCGTCCAGGCCGACGACGATCCGTTGATCGTCCGAAGCGTCGACTGACCTACTGTCTAGACACCCTAGACGCGTCTAGCTACCCTAGACGCATGACATTGGACGAGGAGTTGCTGGCGGCGGCGCGCAAGGCGGGCACCGCCGCCGCGGCCGCACAGGATCAGGCGGACATCGCCAAAGCCGTCTACCACCACAGCGTGCTGCGCCTGCACCGGGCCGGCGGGTCGATGCGCGAGATCGCGGAAGCGCTGAAGATGAGCCATCAGCGCGTGCACCAGATCGTCGAACACTCGAAGCGCACCGAGCTGTGCTCGTTCTGCGGTCGCCGCGGCGACGAGGTCGACAAGATGATGGCCGGGCCGAGCACGATGATCTGCGACGTCTGCATCGCATCCGCCCAGGTCGGCGAGCCCGGCGAGTGCTCGTTCTGCGGGGAGACCAAGCCGGTCCACGAGCGCGAAGGCACGCGGATCTGCCGGTCCTGCCTCGACTTCAGCGCAGGAGTGATCGCTGCGGTGAATCCTATCGGGGTAGCTTCACCACGGTGACGAAGAAGTCGTCGATCTGACGCACGACCTCGATGAACCTCTCGAAGTCCACCGGCTTAGTGACGTAGGCGTTGGCGTGCAGGCTGTAGCTGCGCAGGATGTCCTCCTCCGCGTCCGACGTCGTCAGCACCACCACCGGGATGTGCCGCAGGTCCGCGTCCGCCTTGACCTCGGCCAGCACCTCGCGGCCGTCCTTGCGGGGCAGGTTCAGGTCGAGCAGGATCAGGCCCGGCCGCGGTGCGTCGGCGTACTCGCCCTCGCGCCGCAGGAAGGCCAGCGCCTCGACGCCGTCCTTCACCACGTGCAGCGTGTTGCGGATCTTGTGGTGCTCGAAGGCCTCCTGCGTCATCAGCGCGTCGCCTGGGTCGTCCTCGACGAGCAGGACGTCGATCACGTTCAACGATGGGTCAGTCATGCGTTTCCTCAACCAAGTCTTCTGGGGCGACGGGCAGTGTGAACTGGAACGTCGTGCCGGCGTCCACATCGGTCTTCAGCCAGATCGTCCCGCCGTGGTACTCGACGATCTTCCGGCACATCGCGAGCCCGATGCCCGTGCCCGGATAGGCGTCCTTCGGGTGCAGACGCTGGAAGATGATGAAGATCCGGTCAGCGTACTCCGGCTCGATGCCGATGCCGTTGTCGTGCACGGAGAACTGCCACATGTCCCCGTCGCGTTCGGCCTCGATGTTGATGAACGGGTCGGCGGAGCCCCGGAACTTCAAGGCATTGCTTATCAGGTTCTGGAACACCGCGCTGAGCAGAGTCGCCTCACCTCGCACGGAAGGCAGGTTGTCGGCCACGACGTGGGCGTTGGTCTCCTCGATGCGCTCGGAGAAGCTGTCCACGACCTGGCGCACGACCTCGCCGAGGTCGACCAGCGTGCGTTCGCGGGTGATGCGGCCGACGCGGGAGAACGCCAGCAGGTCGTTGATCAGTCCCTGCATCCGCTTGGCGCCGTCGACGGCGAACTCGATGTACTGGTCCGCGCGTTCGTCGAGCTTGCCGCCGTAGCGTCGTTGCAGCAGCTGGCAGAACGACGCCACCTTGCGCAGCGGCTCCTGCAGGTCGTGCGAGGCGACGTAGGCGAACTGCTCCAGCTCGGAGTTCGACCGCTGCAGCTCGGCGGAAGCGGCGTCCAGCGTGGCGAGCTCGTGCAGGATCCGGCGGCGCATGGCGTCGACGTCCTCGCCGAGCATCACTGTCTCGCGTGGCCCGTGCGCGTCGATCTCGTGCTCGAAGTCGCCGGACGCGACCTGCCGGACCTGCGCCGCCAGCTCCGCGAGCGGTTCGACCAGCAGGCGGTACAGCAGCAACGACAGTCCGCCGATCACCGCGACCAGCAGCACGCCCATGCCGATCACCAGCCACAGCACGACCTTCGCCGCGTGGTCCACGTCCCGGCGTGCGGTCTCGCCGAGCTCGCCGATGTCGACCTGCAGCGCGTCGAGCTCGATGCGGAGTTGGTCGAAGATGGTCTTGCCGCGGTCGATGGCCTGTGCGGGCGTGGTGCCGGGACCGGACTGGCGGACGCCCGCGATCACGGGTTCCGCGTACTGCTCCCGCCACTGCCGAGAGAGCTCGTCGATGCGGCTCACCCGGCCGCCGACGTCGCCGACGAGGTCGCGCACGGCCTGCTCGGCCTGCGTCTGATAGGTCTGCCCGTCGAGGTACGGCCTGAGGAAGTCCTGCCCGTCGGTCAGCGCGTACCCGCGCACGCCGGTCTCCTGGTCGAGCAACGCGCGACTCAGGTCCTTCGCCCTGCGTTCGGCCGGCGCGATCCGCTCGATCGACTGCTTGCGCGCGTCGGAGAGCGAGTCCAGCGCGACGACCGTCGAGGCGATCGCCGCGGCGGTCATGGCCAGCAGGATCGCGACGATGGCAACCAGCAGCCTGCTCGCAGGCAGCTTCTCCGTCAGCTTCACCTGGGGTCCTTCAGCAGCAGCACTGCCATGTCGTCGTCGAGTTCCCCTCCGTTGAGCTCCGTCACCTCCGCGATCAGAGGGTCCAGCCAGTCGGAGCCCCGCCGCAGGTGTCCGCGCAGGATGTCGCACAGGCGCTCGACGCCGAGCCGATCGCTCTCACCGGGTACCCGGCCCTCGATCAGGCCATCGGTGTAGCAGACGAGCTGCCAGCCGGGCGGCAGCGGCACGTCCACACCGGTCCACGCGTAGTCCGGCAGCACGCCCAGCGGCACGCCGATCTTGGACTGCGGCAGGTCGAGGATCTGCTGGCCCACCACGAGCAACGGCTCGGGGTGCCCGGCCAGGAAGTAGCGCGCCGACCGTCTGTCCGGTGCCACGGTGACCACGCAGGCCGTGGTGAAGATGCCCTCGCCGTGCCGTTCCGCGACGAGCACCTGGTCGAGGGTCCGCAGCGCCTTCTCCGGAGGTTCGCCCGCGAGAACGAGAGCACGCCAGGCGATGCGCAGGCAGACACCGAGCGCGGCCTCGTCCGGGCCGTGGCCGCAGACGTCGCCGATGATCGCGTGCACCGAGCCGTCCGGCAGGCCCACCGCGTCGTAGAAGTCGCCGCCGAGCAGCATTCGCTGCCCGCCGGGCTGGTAGCGGACCTCGATGTCGAGGTCGGAGCTCTTGAGCAGCGGGGGAGGGAGCAGGCCGCGTTCGAGGCGGGACCGCTCCGCGGCGAGCAGCTTCGCCTCGCGCAGCTGGAACTGGGCGTCGTCCGCGCGCCGCCGTTCGACCGCGTACCGGACACCGCGCAGCAGCAGTTCGCCGTCGACCTGACCTTTGATGAGGTAGTCCTCCGCACCGGCCGAGACCGCGTCGATGCCCTCGCGTTCGTCGTTCAGCCCCGTCAGCACGAGGATCGCCGGCGCGTCCGGTTTGCTCAGCAGCCGGTGCAGGCTGTCGAGGCCCTGAGAGTCGGGCAGGCCGAGGTCGAGCAGCACGCACTCGGCATCGCTGAGCAGGCGCTCCGCCTCGGCGAGCGAGCGAGCGCGCGTCAGGATGAACGGCGCCCTCGCCTCTTCGAGCAGGGCCTCGACGAGGAGGGCGTCGCCATCGTCGTCCTCGACCAGGAGGACGCGCACGGTTCTGGTTCGCATCAGGTCGGACTTTAACGTTATTCAGGTGCAGGGTTCGCGTCCGACCTACCAGGATGGCGGGCGTGTTGATCCGTCTCGCCCAACCAGCCGAACTCCCGTACCTCCAGGAGATCGAAAACGCGTCCGGTGAACCGTTCAGGGACGTCGGCATGCCCGAGATCGCCGACGACGACCCGATGTCGCTGGAAGCACTGGCAGAACACGAAGTGTGGGTCGCGGTGGGCGATCGGGGAGTGCCGGTCGCGTTCATCGCGGTGGGCGACGTGGACGGCGCGAAGCACGTTCACCAGATCAGCGTGCACCCCTCGCACGCGCGCCAGGGAATCGGCGCGGCGCTCATCGAGCACGTCCGGCGGAGCGGGCAGGCGCTGACGCTCACGACGTTCAGGGACGTGCCGTGGAACGCGCCCTACTACGAACGCCTCGGATTTCGACCGGTGACCGAGACTTCGCCCGGCCTGGCCGAAATCATGCGCGAGGAGGCCTCAAGGGGACTCGATCCCGCGACTCGGGTCGCCATGGTCCTTCTCCCAGCCCAGGTAGGCCCCTGAGGCGATCGAGAGGCTGCTGAGCAGCCACACCAGGACACCGGCGTCGTCGGTCACCCCGATCACCGGCAGGAACTCCGGCACGAGGTCGATCGGCGACACCAGGTACACCAGCGCCACCGCCCACAGCATCACCTGGCTGCGCGGCAGCTGGGGGTACAGGCCGCTGCGCCAGGCCCTCCACAGCCGCGGTAGCGCCTTCGCACGCTGGATCGGGTTGCCGACAGGGCCGGGGCCCTTCTGGGCGCGCTTGCGCCGGTTGCGCAGCACGCCCAGCACGGCGAACACCAGCCCGAGCGGGATCATCACCCAGCCGACGACGGCAGGGCTGAGCCCGCCCAGGCTCGCGTTGCGGAACAGCAGGATCAGCAATCCCGAGATGGAGATGAGCGATCCGAAGACGACCATGAGTGCCGCGGCCTCCAGCCTTTGCCTCGTATTTCGCCGTTCAGACGGGTGTCTCGTGGCACGCCCAACCGATGAACGGCGCATTCGTCCACCTCAGGTGAACCAATGCGTCGTTCATCGCGAGCTGGTGCCGCGGCACTAGCTCGGCTCCTGGAAGAGCATCGTCGGTGCGGGCTTGGGCGGCTGCTTCTGTTGCGGCTCCGGCTGCTTCAGCTCGATGACGGGTTCCGGTTCCGCGACCGGATCCTCCTTCACCACGGGCTTGCGTGCGGTCTTGACGACCGCCGGAGTGGTCTGGTCCAGCGCGGCGCGCGCCTTGGAGATCCAGACCTTCTGCATGGCCTCGTCCTTGCTGCCCGCCGCCGTCGCGGCGAGTCCGGAGAGGACACCGCGGACGCGTGGAACGAGCGCTGGATGACGCCGGATCGCCTGCCACACAGCGTGATCACCCGGTAGCCGGGCGGACACGAGCTGCTTGACCTGAGCGCGCAGCTCCTCTGTGGACAGATCGAGCCAACGCTCGACCGCTGACGGGCCAATCGCCACGTGCACTGCCTCCCCGAAAACGACAACTGCCCCCACAGGATCTCACGGATCCGGCAGGGGCAGTGGGCTGGTGTCGGGAAGTGTCAGGACGCGACGACCTCGAGCAGGACCTTGCCGTTCTCGTCCTGGATCCGGAACGTCGCGATCTCGTGCCAGCGCATGGCCACGTTGGCCTGGAGCCGGATGGTCTTCTTGTCGCCCGCGACCGGCTCCGGCGCGTACCAGGACGTGACCTGGGCGACGCGACCCGCGCGCCCGACCGCGACGAGCGCCCCCTTGGTGGGGCCCGTCATGCCGCTGACCTCGATGTCCATCGAGGTGCCCCACGGCTCGTCCGAGGCGGTGATCTTGGTGAAGACACCGCTGTTCGGGTCCTGCTGCTGCACCTTCATCGACGAGTCCGTCGAGTTGTTCGCCACCCGCGTCTGCGACGTCGTCGTGCCGGGGTTGGGAGGTGCGGCCTGGTTGGACCCGTTGTCGCTGCCGCGCACGACCAGCGTCGTGACGACGGCCGTCACCGCCACGATGCCGGCGGCGGCGGCCGCGACACCCTGGGCGACGAACCACCTTCTGCGCTTCCTGCGTGCCGCGACCGCGTCGAGCATGACCCGCACCGACTTGCCGTCCGGGCGTTCCGGAGCTGTTCCGCGCAGCATTCCGCCCGCGTCGGCCTCGTCGATGAGGTCCGGCACCACCGCGAAATCGCGCAGGTCAAGAGCGCACCTGCGACATTCCGTCAGGTGGTTCTCGAACGCCTCCACCTCATCGGCATCGAGGATGCCGAGCACGTAGGCGGCGACGTCGAGGTGATCTGGTGCCGTTGTCACCGCGTCTCTCCCCGATCGTGCAACGCACGCCGCAACGCACGGAGCGCGTAGTACACCCTCGACTTGACCGTTCCCGGTGGCACACCCAGTGCCGCCGCGGCCTCACCGACGGTGCGGTCCCGCAGATATGTCTCGAGAATAGCCTCCCGGTGCTCCTCGGAGAGACCGTTCATCGCCTCGGCGACGACGATCGCAGCGAGGGTGCGATCCTCCTCGCCACCCGATGGCGATTCGTCCGAAGGGGTCAGTTCGAACTCCTGCGGACGGACGCTTCTCTTTCGTCTGTCGTCAATGACCAACCGCCTTGCCACCGTGAACAACCACGATCGCAAGAGCACGGGGTCACGTTCGAGTTTCTCGGCGTTGCGCCATGCCCTGACCAGGGTTTCCTGCACGATGTCCTCGGCCCATTGACGATCATGGCCCGTCAACCTCATGCAGTGTCCCAGCAGGGCACTGCCGAATTCCTCGTACAGCCGACGGATCAACTCTTCCTCGAGGGATCCCGGTCTTGGTGATTGTTCGTCTAACTCACGTTGACGTCTATGCCGCGCCACGGGGGACATCCTTGCCCCATGAACCGTCTCAAGTCGAGAGGCAAATATTCCTCACGAACTTCGTGAACCGTTGCCGGATCGTGTCCGTACTCCTCGGTACCCCAGCCGAGAAAGGACCTGCCGATGCGACGTGGACCAGCCATCACCGCCCTGGCGGCACTGGCTATCAGCCTCACGGCGTGTGGCAGCACCTCGACCCCTCCCGGCGGGGCGGCAACCGGCGGCTTGCAGGCGAAACCCGCTGATCTGAGCGGCGCGAACATGTACTTCATCGCGAACAACGACCAGATGGGCTGGTTCGTCACCGATGCCGACGGGCTCCCTCTCTACCGCTTCGACAAGGACACCCCGAAGCCGTCCAAGTCCAACTGCGAGGGTGAGTGCCTCAAGGCCTGGAAGCCGGTCCTCGCGGACAAGACGCCGATGGCGACCGGGGTGGACCCGATCTCCATGGGGGTCCTGACCAGGCCGGACGGCACCAAGCAGCTCACCATCGCCGGTTTTCCGATGTACACCTACGCCGAGGACAAGGCGGCCGGTGACATGAAGGGCCAGGGAAAGGGCGGGACCTGGTGGGTCGTCGCCCCGAACGGAGCCAAGATCACCGGCGGGAAAGCGCAGAACAACAGCAACAAGAGCAGCAGCACGCCGAGCCCGTCCCCCACTTCGCCGGCCGGTGGGACACCGCAGTCCACGCCGACGTCGGCGGCGCCCGGCTACTGAGCCCACTGCTTGATCTCCAGCCCCCTACCGACTTCCCCTGAACATCGAGGACATCAAGACGATGACCAGAGCCCTCGCCACCGTCTTGGCGATGTTGTTCCTCTTCTTCGCCGCTCCGTTCGCAGCTCTTGCTCAACCTGCGGACACCGGTGGAGTGCAGGACACCCCGTCGGGTCCGTTGACCGCGAACGACCGGGAACTGCTGAACAAGGTGCGTCAGGCAGGCCTGTGGGAGATGCCCATGGGTGAGCTCACGGCCACCAAGGCGTCGAACGCACGGGTCAAGCAGATCGGCAAGATGATCATGCTCGACCACATGATGCTGGACAACCTGACGAAGAAGACGGCCGCCCAGTTCAACCTGACCACCCCCGACGTGCCGAACCCCTCGCAGCAGTCGTGGATGGACGAGCTGAACGGTCTCGAGGGAGACGCGTTCGACCAGGCGTTCGTCGCCAGGTTGCGCGCCGCGCACGGCCAGGTCTTCAACTTCATCGCGAAGGTGCGCACGCAGACCCGCAACGACGTGATCCGCGGGTTCGCGCAGGCCGGCATCGACGTGGTGATGAAGCACATGACGTTGCTGGAGAGCACGGGACTCGCAGGCGACTCGTCCTTCGCGGAGCCCCAGCCGGCCGGCGGCATCATCAACGCGACTTTGGCCTCCAACGAGGGGCCCAACATGTGGGTGATCATCTCGGTCACCGCCGCGGGAGCCGTTCTCACGGTCCTCCTGCTCCGAGTACTCCGCCCGCGACGACCGGTGCGGTAGTTCAGCAAGACCCGTTAGACAACGGGAAACGGAGGTGGTGTCCCAAGGTCAGAGGCACTCCAACGCGGACCTGTTCCCACCCGCCCGGCCCTGAAAGTGTCCACTCCTGCACGACAGGACCGGGCGGGTTCCCGCGAGAAGTTCTTTCCGGAGGAAGAGTTGTTGTCCAGCCAGATTCCGCTCCTGGTGGCCCAGGCCTCCGAGTTCGACTCGGGTGTCAAGAAGATGGCCCAGCTGTCTGCCAGGCTGGCTTACGTCATGATGTGCGCCACCTTGTCCTGGGGTGTGCTCATCGCGACCGGATGGGCCGAGAAGCTCACCGGCCGTGAGGGACTGAAGAACGGGCACATGGTGCTCGCCTCGCTGACGATCGCGTTCGGCAGCATCCACGCGTTCGCCTTCACGTTGATCCAGACCGGCACCTTCAGCTTCGTCAAGCTGGTGCTGCCGTTCGTCGACGGCGGCCTCTTCCGGCATGCGCTCGGCATCATCGGACTCGAGGTCATGGCCGCGATCGCAATCCTGGCGTCCATGCGGCACAAAGTCTTCTACCGCAAGTGGCTGAGGTTCCATCAAACGGCGTACATCGTCGTCGGGGCCACCGTGGTCCACTCCTGGTTCGGCGCCATCGCGAACGGAAACCTGTCCGTTCTCTGGCTGGCCGGCCTCACCGTCCTCGTCCCGACCGCGACCCTGGCCCTGGCCCGCTTCCTGCCGCCCGAGGTGCTGATGCGCATCGGCATGCTCGACTCCGAGCGCGGCAAGGAACCCGGCGTCGGCGAGGGCGACGCGATGGACGTGAGCGTCAACAACGAGAAATGCCACCGCTACGGCACCTGCCAGGCGGAGGCCCCGGATGTTTTCCAGCTGATCGAAGACAACCGCCTGACCTACAACCGCCGCCCGCCGGAGGAGCACTTCGCTCAGGCCAGAGCGGCACAGCGCGCGTGCCCGATGCGCGCTATCGAGATCAGGGAGCGAGTGAAGTGAGCGAACGGATCGTGGTCGTCGGCGGCGGGCTCGGAGGAGTCCGTTCCGCGGAACGGCTTCGGGAGATGGGTTTCGACGGGCAGATCACGATCCTGTCCGCGGAGCGGCACCTCCCGTACCACCGCCCATGCCTGTCCAAGCAGATCATCACGGGTGAATGGCACCCCGACGACTCGCTGCTGTCGTTCTCCGGCGACCTCGACGCCGAGTGGCGGCTCAATTCCCCGGCCCTGCACCTGGACCCGAAGAAGCAGTCGGTCTGGGTCCCCGGCGGCGAGGAGATCAAGTACGACGGCATGATCATCGCCACCGGTGTCGACGCCAGGGCGATGGGCGGGGCTCCGCGCCACGACCCGCGGGTGCACGTGCTGCGGACGCTGGACGACGCGGTCGCGATCCGCAAGAACATCCGGCAGTCGCAGGGCCTCGTCGCCGTCATCGGCGGTGGCTTCATCGGCTGCGAGCTCGCGTGCTCGGTTCGTCACATGGGCCGCGACGTCGCGCTGATCGTGCGCTCGCCCGCGCTTCTCGGCGGTGTCGTCGGCGACAAGATCGGCAAGAAGATCACCGAGGCGCACATCCACCACGGTGTGCGGCTCGCCACCGGTGTCGGCATCAAGCACTGGGTGCGTCAGCCCGGCGGCATCGGCATCCACCTCTCCGACGGTCAGGTCTTCTTCGCCTCCTGCGTGGTGCTGGCCGTCGGCGCGGCACCGGCCGTCGACTGGCTGCGCGGCTCCGGTCTGGACATCTCGGACGGCGTGCTGTGCGACGCCACCAACCACGTGGTCGGCGCCGAGAACATCGTGGCCTGCGGTGACGTGGCCCGCTGGCCCAACATGCGCTTCAACGGCGCCGTGCGCCGCGTCGAGCACTGGCTCAACGCGGTCGAAGGAGGCCGTGCCGCCGCCGAGAACCTGTTGGTGGGCCGCAACCACGCCAAGACGTACACGCCGGTTCCGCGGTTCTGGACCGAGCAGTACGGCATGCGCGTCCAGGGCGCCGGCCTGCCCGTCCTGGGCACCGACACCACGGACGTGAACGGACTCACGGGTTTCATCGCCAACGGCAAGCTCGTCGGCATCGTGGGTCTGGAGCAGCCGGGCCGCATCATCACCGAGACCCCGGAACTGTTCCGCCAGAACACGGTCCAGGAGAGCCTCACGGTGTGGACCCAGCCGGCCGAGGAGACCAAGGTCGCCGCGGCACCGGAAGCCCAGCCCACCACCGCGCTCCCGGTCCCCGAACCAGTCGCCGCCCACGCATCATCGGTTCCCCCGTCCGTCTCGTCGTCGATGTCCCCGCCTTTGCAGCGGCGGCGGCATTCACGGTCGAGGCCGGAGATGGTGCGAGTGGGCGGAGGACGCGCGAGGCCTTAACCCGGTCAGGAGGAATTTGCCCGCCGGCACAGGGCAAGCGGGGACGGCGAACTCCGACGTCGCTGCGTTGGCCAGGTGGCGGACCGATGACGCCACGCGGCGATGCGCTCGTTCCCGCGCCGGTGGGCGAACCTCCTTCTCGTGCGTCACCAACGGTGTGGCGGCTCGGCGGGCTCCCGAGCTGCCACACCGGCCTGTTGCCTGAAGGAGTTCCAGCCTCGCTGCCCAGGACGAGGCGCACCAGCGGTTCGACGACCCTACGGGAGGGTGACGACCTGGCCCGCCCACGAGAGCCCGCCGCCGAAGGCGAAGAGCAGCACCGGCCGACCGGACGGCAGGTCGCCGCGTTCGACCATTTTGGACAGTGCGAGCGGCACCGAGGCGGCCGAGGTGTTGCCGGACTCCACGACGTCGCGCGCGATCACCACGTCGTCGCGCAGGTCGAGCTTGCGGGTCATGGCCTCGATGATCCGCAGGTTGGCCTGGTGGGTGACGATGGCGGCGAGGTCTGTGGTGGCGATGCCCGCCCGCTCGCACGCCTGCGCCGCGACGGCGGGGAGCTCGCTGGTGGCCCAGCGGAACACGGCCTGGCCCTCCTGGGCGAACCGCGGCTGCCACGCGTCCTGCAGCCGCACCGCGCCGTTGCGCGTCGGGTCGGAACCCCAGGTGACGGGCCCGATCTCGGCGTCGTCGGCGGCGCTGATCACCGCGGCGCCCGCGCCGTCGCCGAGCAGGATGCAGCTGGCGCGGTCGGTCCAGTCGACGAGGTCGGACATCTTCTCTGCGCCGATGACCAGCGCGTGCCGGGCGGCGCCCGCACGCAGCGTGTGGTCGGCGGTGGCGAGTGCCGTGCAGAAGCCGGCGCAGGCGTTGTTGAGGTCGAAGCAGACCGCGGCGGGGATGGTCAGGCGGTTCGCGACCTGGGCGGCGATCGATGGGCAGCGGTCGATCGCGGAACAGGTGGCGACGATGACCTGGCCGATGTCGGAGGGTTCGAGGCCGGACGCCGCGAGGGCCTTGGCCGCCGCTGCGGCCGCCATGTCGGTGACCGACTCGTCGTCCGCGATGCGGCGCGTGGCGATGCCCGTGCGCTGGCGGATCCACTCGTCGTTGGTGTCGACCATCCTCTCCAGGTCGGCGTTGGTCAGCACGCGCTGCGGCTGGTGGTGCCCGAGCGCGACGACACGGGATCCGGACAAGGTGTGCTCCTTTGGCGAGGCGACGACGCGGCGAATATAGCAACCGATCGATCGGTAGCTAAAGAGGTTAGGATGTGTGCGTGAGCCCACGTCGTTCTGTCGCCGACACCCTCGAAACGCGGCAGCGCATCCTCGACAGGAGCCTCGCCATCGCCTCCGCGGAAGGCCTGGAGGGCCTGACGATCGGCAGGCTCGCCGACGAGCTGGGCATGAGCAAAGCCGGTCTGCTGGGCCACTTCGGCACCAAGGAGGGCCTGCAACTCGCGGTGGTCGACGAGGCGGCGGCGGTCTTCGCCCGCGAGGTGCCGCAGCGCGTCAAACAGCTCCCGTCCGGCCTGCCGCGCCTCAAGGCGGTCTGCGAGGCCTGGGTGTCGTACCTGGAACGCGAGGTGCTGCCCGGCGGCTGCTTCTTCACCGCGGCCACGACGGAGTTCGACGGCCGCAGCGGCCGCGTGCGCGACGCCCTGGCCGGCATGAACGCCTTGTGGCGCAGGGACCTCCGCATCCACACCCGCCGCGCCATCAGCGACGGCGACCTGCCGGCCGACACCGACGTCGAGCAGCTGGTCTACGAGATCATCGGCATCATGCTGGCGCTCAACCACTTCCTGCAGCTCGAACACGACAGCGCGGCCCCCGCCCGCGCCCGCAAGGCGCTGGACCGGCTCTTCAGCTCGCGATGAACGCGTTGACGACCGCGACCACCTCGGCGGGCTGCTCCTGAACCATGCCGTGCGTCGCGTCGAGGGACTCGGCGCGTTGCGCAGCGCCGAGCGCCACCACCCAGGCCGGTGAGGTTCTCGTCATGGATCAAACGTCAAGGCGTGTGACATGTGTCCGGTATGCGATCGGTAGTTACGATCGGGAGTTGTGGAGTTCCGGGTGCTCGGGCCGGTGGAGTGTTACGCCGACGATGGCGTGCGCCTGAGCCTTGGGCCGCCCAAGCAGCGGGCCGTGCTCGCGCTGCTGCTGGCTCAGCCGGGTCGGGTGCTGTCGGTCGACCGGCTGATCAGCGTGCTGTGGGACGACGCCCCGCCCAAGACCGCGTTGAAGAATCTGCAGGTCTACGTCTACCAGCTGCGCAAGATCGTCGGCTCGCGGTTGCTGTCGCGGGCGCCCGGCTACCTGATGTCGATCGATCCCGCCGAGCTCGATCTCACCCGGTTCACCGAGTTACTAGACGTCGCCCGCGGGGAACGCACCCCGCAGCGCTACCGGGAAGCCCTCGCGGTGTGGCGCGGGCCCGCGCTCGCCGATCTCGCGGCGTCGGGACTGTTGCGCGGGGTCGTCGCGCAGCTGGAGGAACTGCGGCTGGCCGCGCGGGTCGAGTGCGCCGAGGCCGAGCTCGATCTCGGGCGGCACGTCGAGATCGTCGCGGACCTCAACGAGTGGGTGCGCGAACATCCGTTGAACGAACGTCTGCGCGAGCAGCAGCTGGTCGCGCTGCACCGGGCTGGACGGCCGGCCGAGGCGCTCGCGGCGTACCAGGAGTGCCGCCGGGTGCTCATGGACGAGCTGGGCGTCGAGCCCGGTGAGTCGTTGCGGCGGTTGCAGGCCGAGATCCTGCGCGCGAAACCCGTTGGTGCGGCGGCGATCCGGCAGCTGCCGCCGGACGTGGTCACGTTCGCGGGACGATCGCGCGAGCTGAACCTGGTCAAGGCGCAGACCCGGCAGGACAGGGTCGCGGTGTGCGTGATCACCGGGCAGGCGGGCATCGGCAAGTCGGCCCTCGCCGTGCGCGCGGCCCATGAGATCGCCGCGCAGTTCCCGGACGGCCAGCTCTACGCCGACCTCTCCGACGGGGCGTCGGACCGGATCCTGAGCCAGTTCCTGCGCGCGCTCGGCGAACGTCCCGGCGACGAGGAAGCCCTGCGCTACCGCTCTCTCACGGCGTCACGCCGGCTGCTCGTGGTGCTGGACAACGTTGCCACCGCGGCCCAGGTCACCCGCCTGCTGCCCACCGGGCCGGGCTCGGCGGTGCTCATCACGTCACGCCGTCCGCTCACCGCGCTGCACGGCGCTTCCTGCGTGAAGCTCGGCGCCCTGCCGCTGGAGGACGCCTTGCAGCTGCTGACGGGCGTCGCCGGGAAGGTCGACGACGCGACGGAACTCCTGCGCTGGTGCGGAGGTTCGCCGCTGGCGCTGCGGATCGCGGGTGCCCGGCTCTCCGCCGGTCCACAGTGGACTGCGCTGTCGCTCGCCGTGCGGCTGGCCGACGAAACCCGTCGCCTCGAGGAGCTGGGGGTCGGCAACGTGGCGGTGCGGTCGGCGTTCGAGGTGAGCTACGCCGAACTCGGATCTCCGGCCGTGGCAAGGGTTTTCCGGCTGCTCGGCCTGCTCGACGGCCCGGACTTCTCCGTCGCGGCCGCGCGGGCGCTGACCGACGTGCCGGACGTCGAGGAACTGCTCGCCGAGCTGGTCGACGCCCACCTCGTCGAGGAACCGGTGCCCGGCCGCTTCGCCCTGCACGACCTGCTGCGGCTGTTCGCGCGGGAGCGGTGCCGCGGCTCGGAGTCGTCGGCCGAACGGTCGCTGGCGCTGGAACGCCTGCACAAGCACTACCTGGAAGCGTTGGCGGACAACCCGACCGACCTCTGGCTCGCGGAGGAACGCGACAACCTGATCGCCGCCGCCCACCAGGCTTCTCCCGCCGACGCGATCGAGTTCGCCGCCGGTCTGTCGTGGTACTTCCGGCGCCGCTCCGAGGTGGCGGACTGGGCCGCGCTGAACACCCTCGCACTGGAGGCCGCGCGGTCCCTGGGCGACACGCGCGCGGAAGCGTTGGCGTTGAAGGAACTCGGCGCGGCCTGCGAGCGCGGCTTCAAGTTCGCCGAGGCGCAGCAGCACTGGGCGGCGGCGCTCACGTTGGCCCGCTCGTCGGGCGACCGGCAGCTCGAAGCCGTGACGCTCAACAACCTCGGCATCGTGCACTGGCGCCGCCGCGACCTGCCCGCCGCCGTCACCTCGCTCGAAGCGTCGCTGACGTTGCGGGAGGAGCTTTCCGACGCGCAGGGCGCGGCCTACGTGCGCACCAACCTCGGTCTGGTGCACGCGGCACGGGGCGACCTCCAGGCGGCTGTGGCTTGCTACGAGCAGACTTTGACGACGTTCCGCGCGTGCGGCGACAGGTCCGGTGAGCTGCACGCGTTGGCGAACATGGCCGACGCGCACCGGCAGATGGGCTCGCTCGACCGCGCTCTTGAGCTGGCGGAGGAAGCGCTGCGGCTGGCGCGATCGGTGGGGGACAGGCAGATCGAAGCAGGGGTGTTGCTGGATCGCGGCATCGTGCACGAGCTGGCGGGCCGGGCGGAGGAAGCGAAGGCGTCCTACCGCGAGGCGGTGGAGCTGTCGCGGCGGATCGGGTTCCGGTGGGGTGAGTCGGAAGCCTCCAGGAAGCTGGCGGGCTTGGTCACGTGATGATCCGAACGGCCAGGATCAAGGACCTCGAACACGAGCTGACGTCGCCCGGTTCTTCGCCGACGCCGAGGCGATCCACTCGTTCGAGGGCACCCGCGAGATGACCACGCTGATCGTCGGCAAGGCCATCACGGGGCAGAGCGCTTCGCGTGACCTACTGCGGAT
The DNA here is from genome assembly GCF_016907955.1 of Lentzea nigeriaca. Classification (GTDB taxonomy): domain Bacteria; phylum Actinomycetota; class Actinomycetes; order Mycobacteriales; family Pseudonocardiaceae; genus Lentzea; species Lentzea nigeriaca. The sequence goes on from NZ_JAFBCX010000016.1 coordinate 137,724, forward strand.
AGGTGTGGATCTCCGTCGCCTTCAGCGAAACCCACAACGCGTCGCCGGGCTGCAACCGCAGCTCGGCGACTGTCGCTGTGGTGATGTCGGCGAGCACGGCAGGAGAGCCGTCGAGGTCCACGCGGGTGGTATGCGCGTGCTGCTCGATGCCGGACACCGTCGCCTGCCAGGTGTTGCGCGGACTGCCAGTGGGCTTCGAAGGGAACAGGCTGACCGCGGACGGCGGAAACACCACGTGCACCGGACCTTCCGCGGGTTCGGCGATGGTGAGAGTTCCGCCGTCGTCGAGCTGAACCTCGGTGCCACGAGCGACACCCCGGTAGAAGTTGAGGCCGACGAGGTGCGCCACGTAGTCGGTTCGCGGCTGCCGGACGACGGCACGCGGCGAGCCCTCCTGCACGACGCGGCCGTTCTCCAGGATGACGAGCCGGTCGGCGAGCACCATCGCGTCCAGCGGGTCGTGCGTGACCAGCAGGGTGTGGCCGGGGTAGTCGGCGAGGTGCCTGCCGAGCTCCGATCGCACGCGCAACCGGGTGCTCGCGTCCAGGGCGGCCAGTGGCTCGTCGAGGAGCAGCAGCCGAGGCGACGTGGCGAGGGCGCGGGCCAGGGCCACGCGCTGGGCCTGGCCGCCGGACAGCGCGCGGGGTTTGACGTGAGCGAAGCCGGCAAGCCCCACCTGGTCCAGCCGGCGGAGTGCGATGGCGTTGGCCTCGGCCTTGCGGGTGCCGCGCGCCCGTAGTCCGAACGCGACGTTGTCGAGCACGCTCATGTGCGCGAAGAGCAGGTAGTCCTGGAAAACCACGCCGACAGGCCGCATTTCGGCGGGCAGACCGTCCCAAGTGGACCCGTTGAGGCTGATGGCGCCCCCGGCCTCCAGTCCCGCCAGGGCACGCAGTGCGGTGGTCTTGCCCGCGCCGTTGGGCCCGAGCAACGCCACGACCTCACCCGGTTCGATGGTGAGGTCGAGCGAGAGGCTGAAGCCGGTGCGCTGGACGCGGAGCTCGGCGTGCAGGGTCATGCGCGGATCCACCTGTCCCGCAGCCCGGCCAGCACGGCCACCGACACGAGCAGCAGCACGATGCTGAGCACGATCGCGGCGTCCGGATCTGTTTCCAGCGCCAGGTACACGGCGAGCGGCATGGTCGTCGTCCTGCCGGGGAAGTTGCCGGCGAACGTGATCGTCGCGCCGAACTCGCCGAGTGCCCGCGCCCAGCAGAGCACTGTCCCCGCAACGACTCCTGGCATGACGCTCGGCAGCGTCACGCGCCGGAACGTCAGCCAGCGGGACGCACCGAGCGTGGCCGCGGCCTCCTCGTACCGCGGATCAGCCGCCCGCAACGCGCCTTCTACCGAGATCACCAGGAACGGCATCGCGACGAACGCCTCGGCGAGCACGACACCCGCCGTCGTGAACGGCAACGAGATCCCGAACCACTGGTCGAGGTGCTGACCGACCACACCACGCCGTCCCAGCACCAGCAGCAACGCCACGCCACCGACCACGGGTGGCAGCACGAGCGGAACCGTGACGAGCGCGCGGAGCAGTCCGCGTCCCGGCAGGTCGCCGCGCGCGAGCAACCACGCGAGCGGCACCCCCAGAACGAGGCAGACGACCGTGGCGAGCGACGCGCAGACCAACGACAGCCGCAGCGCCTGCCCGACCTCGGCGCTGAAGAGCTGAGTCGGCAGGGAAGCCCACGGCGCCTTGACGAGCAGCCCCGCGAGCGGCACGAGCAGGAACGCGAGCCCGGCGATCGCGGGCAGGACGAGGACGACCGGCAGCCTGGACCTCACGGCGCCGCGAAACCGGCCTCGGTCAGCACCGCGCGACCCCGTTCCGACAGCACGAAGTTCACGAAGTCCTTGGCCTCGGCGGGTGCCTTGGCCAGCGGCGCGATGGGGTAGTCGTTGACGGCGCCGGAAGCCTCCGCGAAGTCCTTGCCCTCGACCTTCGCCCCCGCGGCCCTGACGTCCGTGCGGTAGACCAGCGCCGCGTCGACCTCGCCCAGCGACACCTTGGTCAGCACGGCCTTCACGTCCTGCTCCAGCGTGTCCGGCGCGGCCGTGACGCCGGCTGCCGCGAACACCTTCTTCGCCGCCGCACCGCACGGCACCTGCTCCGCGCACAACGCGATCTTCAGGTCCGCCTTCGCGAAGTCCGCGAGATCGGTGACCTTGCCCGGATTGCCCTGCGGCACCGCGATCTGCAGCGTGTTCTTCGCGAACGTGGTCGGCGCCGCCGTGATCGCCCCGGTGTCGGTCACCTGCTTCATGTTCGCGGGCGCCGCGGACGCGAACACGTCGGCGGGTGCCCCCTGGTTGATCTGCTGCGCCAACGCCGAGCTGCCGCCGAAGTTGAAGGTGACCTTCGTGCCGGGGTGCGCCGCCTCGAACTCCTTGCCGAGCTTCTGGAACGACTCCGTCAGCGACGCCGCCGCGAACACCGTGATGTTCGGCGTCGACGGGCTCGGCTGCGCGGTCGAGCAGCCTGCCAGCAGCAGCACGAACGCAAGCACCCTCTTCAACTCGAGGCCTCCGGGATCTCGACGACGACGTGCGTGGACTTGATGGACGCGACGGCGACGCTGCCGACCTCCAGGCCGAGCTCGTCGGCGGACTCACGGCTCATCAGCGACGTGATGCGGAAGGGCCCGGCCTGCATGTCGACCTGCGCCATGACCCCGTCCTTGAGGACACGGGTGACGATGCCCTTCATGCGGTTGCGCGCCGAAGCCGCGACCGTCGTGCCCGGCTCGGCCACCTCGGTCATGTGCTGGGCGAACTCGGCGAGCTCCGTCCCGCTGACGCCCTTGCGCCCGTTGTCGAGCACCACGGACTGCAGGCGTCCCTGGTCGATCCACCGGCGCACGGTGTCGTCGCTGACCCCGAGCAGCGCGGCGGCTTCGCTGATCCGCAGATTCGGCACGAATCGGAGCCTATCTCCGCGTCTGCGGAACTCTCAACTTGCGACCGGCGCGCTCAGGGCCCGGATCCCGGACTTCGTCGAGGTCTTCGAGCTGGGGTAACCTGTCGAATTGAAGACTTCTTCAATTCGACAGGTAGTGATGCCGTGAACGAGTTCAGGGACAACCTCCTCGCCCGCATCGAGCAGGCGGAGGAGGCCGTGCGGCAGGCCGTGGAACGGCAGGACGCGTACGCCGCCGAGGTGCACGGCGCCGACCTCGCCAACCTCAAGCGCCTGGCCGCCGAGCACGGGGTGCGGTGACCCCCGTGCCCGTTCCGCTGTACCAGGCGAAGGCCGAGTTCTTCAGGATGCTCGGGCACCCGGTTCGCATCCGGGTGCTGGAGCTGCTCCAGGACGGGCCGAAGGCGGTGCGCGAGCTGCTCGCCGAGATCGAGGTGGAGCCGTCCAACCTCTCCGCCCAGCTCGCCGTGCTGCGCAGATCCGGGATCGTCACGGCGACCCGCGAGGGATCGACGGTCGTCTACGCCCTCGCCGGTGCCGACGTGGCCGACCTGCTCAGGGCCGCCAGACGCATCCTGACCGAGTTGCTGGTGGGCCAGAACGAGCTGCTCGCCCAGCTCCGCGAGCAGCCCGCGTGACCTTCCTCAGGCGTGCCCGGCGATGCGGTGCGGCTCGTACGCCGATTCCAGCAGCCCCACCTCGTCGTCCGTGAGCTCGAAGTCCAGCGCTGCCACGGCGTCGTCCAGGTGGTGCGGCTTCGTCACGCCGACGATCGGCGCGGTGACCACCGGGTTGCGCAGCAGCCACGCCAGCGCGACCTGAGCCCGTGACACACCGCGGGCGGCGGCCACGGACGCCACCTGCTCGACGATCGCGCGGTCCGACTCGACGTACAAAGTGGACCCGAACTCGTCGGTCTCCGTGCGGGCGGTGGTGGCGTCCCAGTCACGGGTCAGGCGGCCGCGGGCCAGCGGGCTCCACGGGATCACGGCGATGCCCTGGTCCGCGCACAACGGCAGCATCTCGCGTTCCTCCTCGCGGTAGAGGAGGTTGTAGTGGTTCTGCATCGACACGAACCGCGTCCAGCCGTTCTGCTTCTGCGTGAACAACGCCTTGGCGAACTGCCACGCGTACATCGACGAGGCGCCGATGTAGCGGGCCTTGCCGGACTTCACGACGTCGTGCAGCGCTTCGAGCGTCTCCTCCAGCGGAACCGTCCCGTCGAAGCGGTGGATCTGGTAGAGGTCGACGTAGTCGGTGCCGAGCCGCTGCAGGGACGCGTCGATCTCGGCGAAGATCGCCTTGCGCGACAACCCCGCGCCGTTCGCGCCGCGGCCCATGCGGCCGTGCACCTTCGTCGCGAGCACGATCTCGTCGCGCCGCGCGAAGTCCTTCAGCGCACGGCCGGTGATCTCCTCGGAAGAACCGGCCGAGTAGACGTTCGCGGTGTCGAAGAAGTTGATCCCGGCATCGATCGCGGCCTTGATGAACGGCCGGGACTCCTCCTCCGGCAACGACCACGGATGGTTCCCCAGCGACGGATCTCCGTAGCTCATCATGCCGAGGCAGATCTCGGACACGTCCATGCCGGCGAGCTTGGTGTAACGCACGGTCAGCCTCTCAGGAAAACGACGGTTACTCATCGGGTGAATGTTGGCGACAACCCGTTCAACATCAACCTAGTCGCGCTCGCCGGATCGTGCCCCTTCTCAACACGACGGTGGCAATTCTGCCGCTAGCTCTGAGCTGCGGGTTTAGCGTCATTCCTGCCTTTTGAGAGGAAGTGCATGACGAGCATCGACGTGGTGGCGCGGCCGCGGGACGTACTGGCGTGGAGTCGCGCCATGATCGATACGCCGCTCACGGCCGCGCTCGCCACGCTGCCCGACGAGACCCGTGAGGTCGTCGAGTACCACCGGTCCGACTTCTCGACGGCCGCACTCGCGCTGCTCGCCGCCGACGCCATCGGCGACGCCACCCGAGCGACCAAGGTGGCGCTGGCGCTCGAACTCGCCCACCGGCACGAAGCGCTGCACGCGGACCTGATGACCCGTGCGCTGAGCCGTGACCACCAGCCGAGCGCGTGGGTGGAGTTCGGCGACGACAGGGTCGTCTCGACCGCGGACACCTTGGTGTCACTCGCCTTCTGGCAACTCGCCAAGCCCGAGGCGATGATCCTCAACGCCGCACTGCTGTCCGTTGTGGACGGTTACGTCCAGGACGTCGAGATGGACGAACGGGACGACGTCGACATAGCCGAGTATCTGGGCGTCGCGGCGGCGAAGCACTCGGCGCTGACGGCCTGCGCGTGCGAGCTAGGCGCCCTCGCCGCCGGTGCGTCCCGCAGCCAGGCCGACCACCTCAGGGAGTTCGGCGACGACGTAGGTCTCGCCCGCAAGCACGTGGACGACGTGCAGGCCATCTGGGGCGGCGCGCCCGTGAGCGGCCGCCCGCTCTACGACGACCTCGCGCACCGCCGCCGCACGTTGCCCGTGGTCGCCGCGATCAACGCGGGCATCGACGTCTACGCGACCGACGCGGAACCCTCCGAGCTGGCCGACCGGGTCGAGCAGGCAGGTGGCCGCAGGTGGTGCGAACAGCAGGCCGAGCTGCTGCTCGCCCGCGCCCTCAACCACCTGCGTCAGGTGCAGCCGAGGGCGCGGGCGGCGGAGGAGCCGGCCGGGCTCGAGGTCCGTCACGACCGCCAGGTGTGAACGGGCTCGAACCCCAGCACCCGCCGTGCCTTCTCAATCGACAGCAGCGTCTCGTGAGGACCGAACTCCCTCTTGAGCGGCACGCCCGGATAGACCTTCGCGACGAGCTCGTCGTTCGGCGTCGTCATGCACGTGTCGGCGTTGGCGATGATGAACACGTCGAAGCCCGTCGCGTCGTGCGCGAGTGCCTTGCGCACGGCCTGAGCACCGTCGCGTGCGTCGATGTACGACCAGAGATTCCACTTGCGCGCCAACGGATCGGCGTCGAACGGGAAGCGCTCGTAGTCGTGCGGCTCCATGACGTTCGAGAACCGCAAACCGATGATCTTCATCTCCGGTTCCCAGCGGCAGAACTGCTGGGCGAGCGTCTCGTCCACCAGCTTGCCCAGCGAGTACGACGTCTCGGGTCGTCCCGCGTACTCCTCGTCGATCGGGATGTACGGCGGGGGAGTGTCGAACGGCAGCCCGAGCACCGTCTCGCTGGACGCCCACACGACGTTGCGCACGCCCGCCAGCCGTGCCGCGGCGAACACGTTGTACGTGCTGGTCACGTTGTTGTGGAACGTCCTGGCGTTGGGCGCGACGCCGGGGCCGGGGATCGCCGCCAGGTGCACCACGGCGTCCAGCCCGGCGTACCTGTCGTCGATCCCGCTGATCGCCTCCACGACCTGGCCGTAGTCGGTCAGGTCGACGCGGGTGAACTCGCAGCCCTGGGGCGTCGGGGGAGTCGCCTGGTCGAGGTTGTGGACCTCCCAGCCGTGCTCGATCAGGTCGGCCACGACGGCACGCCCGAGCTTGCCGCTGCCTCCGGTCACCGCGACACGTTGAGTCATGCGTCATTATCGCCTCACGACGACAACCGCAGCACCAGCTTCCCTCCGGCGTGCCCGCTCGCGCTGAGCTCCTGTGCCTTCGCCGCGTCCTCCAGCGGGAGGCTCCGCGCGACCCGCACCTGGAGCTTGCCGTCGGCGGCGAGGCGGATGTACTCGGCGAACTCCGCGTCGAACGGGCGGCCTCCCGCGGAGAACGGGACGCCGAACTCGGCGGCGCGGGGATCGGCGATCGTGACGATCCGGTCGGTGCCGCCACGCAGCTCGATCGAGACCTCCAGGTCTCCCCGCCCGGCGGCGTCGAACACGGTGTCGACGCCCTGCGGTGCGGCGGCGCGGACCCGGTCGGCGAGCCTGGCACCGTAGGCGACCGGGATCGCCCCGAGGGAACGCAGGTAGTCGTGGTTGCCGGGGGAGGCGGTGCCGATGACTGTGGCGCCGCGGGCCACCGCGAGCTGCACCGCGACGGCGCCGACCACGCCGGCGGCCCCGTGCAGCAGCAGCGTTTCGCCGTCCCGTACCTCGAGCGCGTCGAGCACACGACTCGCGGTCTCGACGGCTACGGGCAGCGCGGCGGCCGTGTCCCAGTCGAGGTCCGCGGGCTTGAGCACGAAGTCGGTGGCCAGGGCGTACTCGGCGTAGGTGCCGGTGAAGGCCTGGATCAGCACCTCGTCACCCACCGAGACCCCGGTGACGTCCTCGCCCACCTCGTCGACGACACCGGCCGCCTCGATGCCGGGGATCACCGGGAACGTGGGGGCCAGCTGCGGCATCCACCCGTTGCGGATCTTGTAGTCGATGGGGTTGACCCCGGCAGCCACGACCTTCACCCGTACCTGTCCGGGCCCGGCGTGCGGGTCCGGGACGTCCTCCAGGCGCAGGACTTCCGGACCGCCGAACTCGGTGTACGTGATCGCCTTCATCTTCTCGCTCCTCTGTCGGATGTGGTTTCCATCCTGGGGAGCGAGCGGCCAGGGCATGGCCATCACTTCGGCTAGTTCGTCCTGGCCGAACGGCTAGCCGCCTCGGGCCTCACACGGACTACGTTGGGGTCATGGACCTGTTGACGGCCGTAGACGTGATCCGGGCACCGCTGAGCGAGACGCTGCCGCGGCTGTCCGCCGCGTTCGCCGGGACGGTTCCCCACCAGGCGCTCGCCGAGCTCTCCGCGAACTGCTCGTTCGCGCCGTTCAAGGTCCGTGGCGTGTCACCGGGCGCGCCGGGGTCGTCGGTCTCCATCGCCGACCTCGCCGCACTGCGGCCGCTGGTGCCCACACGGGGAACCTGGCAGGGCAGGGCGGTCATGGCCGGTGTGGAGGTGCCCGTGCTCGCCGTGTCCAGCGACGCGAGCGAGCCGGCGCCGCTGATGGTCCTCGTGCGCACTGAGGACACCCCGGTGCCGGAGGAGCACCTGAAGGCGGCCGAAGCGTTGTGGGACCTGGTGACCGCGCACCGCGAGGGCCTGCGCAACGAGGCGGTGCCGGCGACGCTCGCCGTGTCGCGGGCGGCCGCGGCGGCCCGTGCCGTGGCGATCTCGGACCTCGGTGACGTCTACGGAACCGCGCTGACCGCACTGCTGGCCGTGCTGCGCGACCGTTCCGCGGACGACGCCTCCGCCCGCACCCGCGCCGTCGACCTCGCCGTGACCACGCTGGTCGAACTGCGCTCGCGAGCCGAACTCGACCGGTCGCTCTCGGAGGAACGCTCGGGTGACGCCTTCGACCGGCTCGCCGAGTCGCTGCGCAGGGTCCTGCGCGGCACCGGCGTGCGACTGGACCTGGGCACACCGGGCGCGGAGGAGGGTGCCGACCGCGTGCTGCCCGTCGACGTCGCCTCCACCGCCCGTGCCGTGGTCCGCTCCACCGTGCACGCGATGCTCGACGACCAGCGCGGCGTCCACCGCGTCCACGTCGGCTGGAAGGTGGCCACGACGGTACTCCGCGCGACCGTGCGCGACGACGGTCCCGGCACGTTGACCTGCGGAAATCTTGACTCGCGCCGCATCACCGAACGTCTGGGGCCGCTCGGCGGCCGCGGGCAGATCGACGCCATTCCCGGCTGGGGGACGACCGTGACGTTCGAGATCCCACTCGGGCCGCCGGAGACCCCGCGCGAGGACCCGCTGACCGTGCTGGGCGCACGGGAGCTGGAGGTCCTGGGTCAGCTGGCGCGCGGCCGGCGCAACCGCGACATCGCGGCCGACCTGCACATCAGCGAGTCCACCGTGAAGTTCCACGTGGCCAACATCCTGGACAAGCTGGGGGTCGGGTCGCGTGGTGAGGCGGCCGCGCTGGCCCACGAGTGGGGCGCGGCCCGCTAACCGCCGCGTTCTGCTGGGCGTTGGTGCCGGCGGCGTCCGGCCCGGTCAGCCGGGAGCCGGGATCGGTCCCGAGGTGGCCGTCCACGTAGAGGTGGCCGGTGCTGTTGAACCATGCTCGCCGCATCCGAATGGGAGTGCGGGAATTTGGAACGCATTCTCGGATACGCGCAGTTTCGTTTCTCGAACATATGGAATCACGGACAGCCGCTCACGTCTTGCTCGATGCAGAGACGTGAGCCACCCTCGGTTGCACGTCCGATAGTAGGAAGTCAAACTATTCTCATGGCGACCTCACTGCACCGGCCGGTGAACCCGGTCCGCTTCGTGACCGCGTCGAGCCTGTTCGACGGGCACGACGCGGCGATCAACATCATGCGGCGCATCCTGCAGTCGCAGGGTGCGGAGGTCATCCACCTCGGCCACAACAGGTCGGTGGCGGAGGTCGTCAACGCCGCGATCCAGGAGGACGTGCAGGGTGTCGCGATCAGCGCCTACCAGGGTGGGCACGTCGAGTACTTCTCGTACCTGGTGCAGCTGCTGAACGAGCGCGGCGCCGGCCACATCAGGGTCTACGGCGGCGGTGGCGGCGTGATCGTCCCCGAGGAGATCGAGCTGCTGCACTCCCGCGGCGTCGCGCGGATCTTCTCGCCGCAGGACGGGCAGACGCTGGGTCTCGCGCGCATGATCAACCTGATGATCGAGGAGTGCGACCACGCGCTCACCCAGCCGTTCAGCCACGACGCGTTGCTGACGGGCGCGGACGAGGCCCTCGCCCGCGCGATCACGCACATCGAGGCTGGTGTCGCAGACACCATCGAGACCACCCGCAAGGTCCCGGTCCTCGGCATCACCGGCACCGGCGGCTCCGGCAAGTCGTCGCTCACGGACGAGCTCGTGCGCCGCTTCCGGCTCGACCAGCAGGACAAGCTGCGCATCGCCGTCCTGGCCGTCGACCCGACCCGGCGCCGCGGTGGTGGCGCGCTGCTCGGTGACCGCATCCGGATGAACTGCCTCGACGGCGACCGCGTGTTCTTCCGTTCGCTCGCCACGCGCCGTGCGGGCAGTGAGATCCCGGACGGTCTCGAGCAGGCCATCGTGGCGTGCAAGGCGTCCGGTGCGGATCTGGTCATCGTCGAGACGCCCGGTATCGGTCAGGGTGACGCGGCCATCGTGCCGTTCGTGGACTTCTCGCTGTACGTGATGACGCCGGAATTCGGTGCCGCGTCACAGCTCGAGAAGATCGACATGCTCGACTACGCCGACGCCGTGGCGATCAACAAGTTCGAGCGCCGCGGGGCCGAGGACGCCCGCAGGGACGTGGCACGGCAGCTGGTGCGCAACCGCGAGGCGTTCGGTGCCAAGTGGGAGGACATGCCGGTGTTCGGCACCTCCGCCGCGACGTTCAACGACGACGGAGTCACCGCGCTGTACCAGTTCCTGCGCGACGGTCTCGTCGAACACGGTCTGGCCGTGGAGGAAGGCGCTCTCGCGAAGGTCAACGGCAAGACGTCGACGTCGGCGTCCACGATCGTGCCCGCGTCCCGTGCCCGCTACCTGTCCGACATCGCGGACACCGTGCGCGCCTACCACCGCAAGACCGACGAGCAGGTCGAGGCGGTCCGTGCGCACACGCAGCTCACCGCCGCGCAGAAGGCGTTGGAGGCAGCCGACAAGGCGACCGCCGACATCGCGGAACTGGCGGCGGAGGCCGAGCGCAGACTCGACCGCGACACCGTGGAGCTGCTGAGCGGCTGGGAGCAGACCCGCGAGCAGTACTCCGGCGACGAGCTCGTGTTCAAGGTGCGGGACAAGGAGATCCACACCAGGCTGACGCGGGAGACGTTGTCCGGCAACCAGGTTCGCCGCGTCAGCCTGCCGCGCTACGACGACGAGGGTTCGCTGCTGCGGTTCCTGCGCAAGGAGAACCTGCCGGGCTTCTTCCCGTACACCGCGGGCGTCTTCCCGTTCAAGCGCGAGGGCGAGGACCCGGCGCGCATGTTCGCGGGCGAGGGTGACGCGTTCCGCACCAACCGCCGCTTCAAGTACCTCTCGAAGGGCAACCCGGCCACGCGCCTGTCGACCGCCTTCGACTCGGTGACGCTCTACGGCCGCGACCCCGACACCCCGCCGGACGTCTACGGCAAGATCGGCACCTCCGGCGTCTCCATCGCGTCGCTGGACGACATGAAGGCGCTCTACGACGGTTTCGACCTCGTCGCGCCGACGACGTCGGTGTCGATGACGATCAACGGTCCGGCGCCGACGATCCTCGCGTACTTCCTGAACACGGTGATCGACCAGCAGGTCGACAAGTTCCGCGCGGAGCACGACCGCGAGCCGTCTGCCGAGGAGTACGAGCAGCTGCGCCGGTACGCGCTCGCGAACGTGCGCGGCACCGTGCAGGCCGACATCCTCAAGGAGGACCAGGGCCAGAACACCTGCATCTTCTCCACGGAGTTCTCGCTGCGCATGATGGCGGACATCCAGGAGTGGTTCATCCAGCAGCAGGTGCGCAACTTCTACTCGGTGTCGATCTCCGGCTACCACATCGCCGAGGCCGGCGCGAACCCCATCAGCCAGCTCGCCTTCACGCTAGCCAACGGGTTCACCTACGTCGAGTCGTACCTGGCGCGCGGCATGAACATCGACGACTTCGCGCCGAACCTGTCGTTCTTCTTCTCCAACGGCATGGACGCCGAGTACAGCGTGATCGGCCGCGTGGCCCGCCGGATCTGGGCCGTGGCCATGCGCGACCGCTACGGCGCCGCGGAGCGTTCGCAGAAGTTCAAGTACCACGTGCAGACCTCGGGCCGTTCGCTGCACGCGCAGGAGATGGACTTCAACGACATCCGCACGACCCTGCAGGCTCTCTGCGCGTTGTACGACAACTGCAACTCCTTGCACACCAACGCTTACGACGAGGCGATCACCACGCCGACGGAGTCGTCGGTCCGCCGCGCGATGGCCATCCAGATGATCATCAACAAGGAGTGGGGCCTGTCCGCGAACGAGAACCCGTTGCAGGGCTCGTTCGTCATCGACGAGCTGACGGACCTCGTCGAGGAGGCCGTGCTGACGGAGTTCGACCGCATCTCCGAACGCGGCGGCGTGCTCGGCGCGATGGAGACCGGCTACCAGCGCGGCCGCATCCAGGACGAGTCGATGCTCTACGAGCAGCGCAAGCACGACGGCTCGCTGCCGTTGATCGGCGTCAACACCTTCCTGCCCGAGGGCGGCGAGCGCGAGGTCGTGAAGATCGAGCTCGCCCGCGCCACGGAGGAGGAGAAGAAGTCGCAGGTCGACCGCACCCGTGCGTTCCAGGCGGCACACCGCGACGAGGCAGAGAAGGCCCTCGCCCGTCTGCGCGAGGTCGCGCAGACGAACGAGAACGTGTTCGCCGTGCTGATGGACGCCGCCCGCGTCTGCACGCTCGGTCAGATCACGGAGGCGTTCTTCGAGGTGGGTGGCCAGTACCGGCGCAACATCTAGAGCCAGCTGATCAGGGCACGCCAGGCGGGACCGGAGAACGCGAGAACGTCACCACTCGCGTTCTTCGAGTCCCGCACGAGCGCGTCCTGGGCGAGCGACACCTCGACGCAGTTGCTGTCCTCCGTTCCACCGCTGTAGCTGCTCTTACGCCATGCGCGTTCCTGGGTCATCGAGTTCCTCTCGCGGTGGGCTGACGTACTCCGCCAGCCTCGTCCGCGATTGTTCCGGATCCAATGCGACCTCATCCAGACGGTTGAAGAGCAGCCGGGTGCGCACGATGGCCCCGGGATCCTGCACGAACACCTTCGCGAGATCGGTGTCGACGAACGCCACCGGCATTGCCTTCTCGTATTCCCAAGCTCGTCGCCGAGATCCCTGCTGTACACCGTGGATGGAATGCCAGTGGCCATGGCATTGACGCTATTGCTTGCTTTTCAAGCACGAAATAGCCTCGTTCGGGTGAAAATAGTGCCCACCACAAGAGAGAGAAATGCAATACGCACCCTATGGCAAATCTAGTCCGAGTCTGCTTGCGCCGTGTGATCCTGCGCCGCGATGTGATCCAGGACGACTTTGGTGAGATCCGCGAAGGTGTCGAGCTGGTCGGGGGTGAGCGCATCGATGAACCAGCGGCGAACGTGGCCCACGTGGCGGGGCGCGGCCGCCTCGATGGCCTCGCGGCCCGCCTGTGTCAGAGAGACCTGGATGCCGCGATTGTCGGTGAGGCAGGGTTCCCGGGTGACCAGGCCCCGGCTGGCCATGCGGTTCAGATGCTGGGTGAGCCGGCTCTTCTCCCAGTTGATCGCCTTCCTCAGTTCGATCGCGCGCATTCGGCCGTCCGCAGCCTCCGAGAGGCTTACCAGAATCGCGTAGTCCGCGCCCGACAGCCCGGTCTCGGCCTGAAGTTCCCGTCCGAACTGGTCACGGAAGTTTGCCAGCTCGATGAACCCCCGCCAGGCCCTTTGCTCGCGCTCGTTCAGCCAGTCGCCGTCACCCATGAGTCCATGATACGAAATGGTTGACACGTGAACCACTCGCCTCGCCGAGTTCGCGGCGCAGTACGGGCAGTACCTGCTCGCCGAGAAGGTCGACTTGCTCGTGGACGGTCTTCTCGGGAACGCCGCCGAAATCCAGGCCGAACAGGACGCGTGAGGTGCGGCCGAAGTACTTGGGGAAGCGGAGCACCTTGTCGATGACCTGCTGGGGGCTTCCCACGGTCAGGCCCGTGTTGGCCACAGCGTGTTCCATGTCGGCGCCCTGGTTGATGGGGTGGCCGTAGTAGTAGGGGGCGTATTCGGTCCAGGCGTCCTGGGAGTTGGGACGGACGAAGACGGCCGCCCCGGCTCCTACGATGGCGTCCTCCGGGTGTCCGTGGCCGTGGTGTGCGTAGCGTTCCCGGTAGAGGTCGACGTACTGCTTGAAGTAGTCCATCGACATGAACAGGTTGTTGACGAAGAAGCCGTCGCCGTAGGTGGCGGCCTGTTCGGCGATCTCCGGGCTGCGGATGGAGCCGTGCCACACGAACGGCGGGGTGTCGTTGAGAGGGCGGGGCATGGCGGTGAAGTTCTTGAGCGGAGTGCGGAAGCGGCCGCTCCAGTTCACGTTCTCCTCGCGCCACAGCCGGCGCAGCAGGGCGTAGTTCTCCACCGCCAGCGGGATGCCCTGGCGGATGTCCTGGCCGAACCAGGGGTAGACCTCGGCGGTGTTGCCACGTCCGAGCATGAGGTCGACCCGGCCGTTCGCCAGGTGCTGGAGCGTGGCGAAGTCCTCGGCGATCTTCACCGGGTCGTTCGTGGTGATCAGCGTGGTCGAGGTGGACAGGGTGATGCGCTCGGTGCGCGCCGCGATGTAGGCGAGCAGCGTGGAGTCCGCGCTGCTGATGAACGGCGGGTTGTGGTGCTCGCCGATGGCGTAGACGTCGAATCCGGCATCCTCGGCGTGCTTGGCGATCCGGGTGATCGCGTGGATGCGCTCGAACTCGGTGGGCGCCTGGCCGGTGTTCGGATCGGGGTGGATGTCGCCCACGCCGAAGATGCCGATTTCCATGACGGTGGTCCTTTGCCCTTCGTCCGGGGTCCGGGTCAGAGCGCGCTGGTGACGATCGCGGCGACCGAGACCAGGCCGAGGATGATCGGAGCGATCGCCCCGCCGCGCGCCTTGGGGTCGGCGTAGTCCCCCGCGCGGCCGTGATAGACCACGGCTCCGGCGAAGACGATCACCAGGCCCGCCGCCGCGGCGATGCCCAGTGGGTGCCAGAAGATTCCCGCGACCAGGCCCACGGCGGCGGCGGCCTCGGCAACGCCGATCAGCCGGGTCAGCGAGGCGCTGACTCCCAGGTGCTCCTGCAGCAGCTCGGGCACGCTGCCCTTCAGGGTGATCTTGGGGATACCCGCCCCGAGCGCGGCAAATGCCAGAAGGGCGCTGAGGACGGCGGCGGCGATGGACATGGTGAATCCTTGGGGAGAAGTGGTTGATGCGTTAACCGGACCGTACGCGGCACTTGGTTAACGCGTCAACCACTTCGGGTCGCGTCGGGTCTTCGTCACATCCATGCCAGACTTGGTTGACGCGTTAACCTTCGGTGGTAGTTTGGATGACACATCAACCAAATCGTTCCCGGAACTCCAGGAGAAACCCGTGACCGAACAGAAGATCATCGCGGTGGTCGGCGCGACCGGCGCCCAGGGCGGCGGCCTCGTGCGTGCGATCCTCGCCGACCCGGACGGCGGGTTCGTCGCGCGCGCCCTGACCCGCGACGCCGCCTCGGACAAGGCCCGAGAGCTCGCCGCACTGGGCGTCGAGGTGGTCGAGGCCGACATCAGCGACGAAGCCGGCCTCGTCAAGGCATTCGAAGGCGCGTACGGCGCATACCTGGTGACCAACTTCTGGGAGCACGCGTCCCCGCAGAAGGAGAAGTCGGACGCGGCCACCATGGCCGGCGCGGCGAAGAGCGCGGGTCTCAGCCACGTGATCTGGTCCACGCTGGAGGACACCCGCGAGCACATCCCGCTCAGCGACGAGCGCATGCCGACGCTGCTCGACAGCTACAAGGTGCCGCACTTCGACGCGAAGGCGGAGGCCAACCAGTTCTTCACCGACGCCGGAGTGCCGGCCACCTTCCTGCAGACCACGTTCTACTGGGAGAACTTCACCAACTTCATGAGGGTCCAGCGGGACCAGGACGGGCGGCTGTTCCTGCCCCTGGCGATGGGCGAGAGCCCGTTGGCCGGCATCGCGGTCGAGGACATCGGCCGCACCGCCTACGGGATCTTCAAGCGCGGCCAGGAGTTCATCGGCCGGACCGTGAGCATCGCCGGCGAGCACCTGACCGGCGCACAGATGGTGGCCGTCCTCGGCAAGGCCCTCGGCGAGGACGTCACTTACGTGCCCGTCCCCTTCGACGCCCTGCGCGCCCAGCCGTGGCCCGGCGCCGTCGAGAACGGCAACATGTTCCAGTACTACGCCGAGGTGCCGCAGTTCGTCGCCGCACGCGACCTCGACCTCGTGCGCAGCCTCAACCCCGAGCTGCAAACCTTCGAACAGTGGGTCGACGCGCACAAGGACGCCCTCGCCGGCGCCTGACGGGCCACCTGCGAACCGCAGCCGGTCAGCCGAGGCACCCGGATTCCTCGCAGGACGGGGATGAACTGCGGGCTGTCGCCGCGCTGCCCGGCTGTCAGCAGGATCGACTGCGGCTTCCGCCCCGCGCGATCGAGTCCGCCCAGCGGCATCGGCCAGGGCCTGCAGCAGGACCAGGATCCGCGCTGCGCTGCCGGCGCCGGAACAGCCCGGTGAGACAGTCTCTCAGGCCCTGGAGTCCGGCACCCCGGCGTAGTCGGGCAGTTCGATGCCGTTGAGCGCACGTTCGATCAGCGGCATGAGCGCCTCCACGTCGGGCTCGGCGGCCGGTCCCGTGGCGCTGCGGAACTCGACGTGGAGCCGGCCCATCTCCTGGTTGGCCTCGACGAACGAGCGCATCCGCTCCTCGTAGCCCGCGAAGCCGGCCACGGGGTCCCACTTGGCGGCGGCGAGTTCGCCCGCGAGCAGGTAGGCGCCGACCAGGGCCAGCCCGGTGCCCTGCCCGGACATCGGCGACGCGCAGAACGCCGCGTCGCCGATCAGGCCCACCCGTCCGTCCGACCAGCGGTCCATCACCACCTGGGCGACCTGGTCGAGGTAGAAGTCCGGCGCGTCGTCCAGGTGCGCGAGGATGCGTGGCGTCAGCCAGCCCAGGTCGGCCACCTGCTCGCGCAGCAGGCGCTTCTGGCCCTCGATGTCGCGGTGGTCGACGTCGAACTCGGCCGCGGGGAAGGAGAAGAAGGCCATGCCCCTGGTGGCGTCCTGGATGGGGCGCAGGGCGGCGGAACGTCCCGACCCCTGCTCCTGGTACTCGATGAACCAGCGGTCCAGCCCGAACTCGTTGGGCACGCTGTAGAAGGCCAGCACGAGCCCGAGGTGGCGGACGAACCGCTCGCGCGGCCCGAAGACCATCGCGCGCAGCGCCGAGTGCAGCCCGTCGGCTCCGATCACCAGGTCGAAGCGCCGCTTGGCGCCGCTCGCGAAGGTCACGTCGACCCCGTCCGCGTCCTGGGTGAGCTCGGCGATCCGGTCGTCGAAGACGTACTCGACGCCGGCGCGGGTGTCGTCGTAGAGCACCTGGGCCAGGTCTCCGCGCAGGATCTCGATGTCCGCGATGAACCCGTCGCCACCGTCGTCCTCGGCGCTGAACGTCTGCAGCACGTTGCCATCGGCGTCGACGGTGTGCGCGCCGGCGGTGTCGGTGCACGCGGCGCGCACCGCCTCGTCCAGCCCCATCCGCCGGATGACCTCCTTGGTCACTCCGCGCGCGTCCACCGCCTGGCCGCCGGGGCGCAGGCCGGGAGCCCGCTCGACGACGGTCACCTCGGCTCCCCGCCGGTGCAACCAGTGGGCCAGCGCGGGCCCCGCGATGCTCGCCCCTGCCACCAGCACCCTGCTACCGCTCACCGCGGCCCCCAATCCCCAGTCCGCTCGACGGTCCGGAGTGTACGGTGACCCACGTCTCTCCGTGCCGACTCGGGACCTCAGACGGCGGCGGACCTCAAACGGCGTAAGGAGCCCCGACGATCCACCCGCCGACGCGGTTGGGCAGCTCGTCGGTCGGCACCACCTCGACGGCATCGCCGACCTTCACCACACCCGGCCGGACCACCCAGCTGTCCAGGCACAGCACCCCGCCGAACTCGCGCCGGATCCGCCGGTGCACGTCCAGGTCCTGCTCGCCGGTGTCCGGGTCGATCGTCGTGACCACGCACCGGGCGCGCTTCTGGTACATGCCGATCACGACGTCGCCGATCACCAGCGCGTGCCCCGGCCAGCCGTCCTCCTCGCCCGGTTCGACACCGCCGACGAGGATGTTGGGCCGCAACCGCCGCACGTCGACCCCGGCCGCCTCGATCTGGCCGTCCGTGGCCACGAGGACGTTGAGCACGTCGAACCGCTCCGGCCCGGTGTAGCGGGTGAGCCTGCCGCCGTGGGGGAGCACCAGCGCGTGGGCTTCCCAGCTGTCCCACGGGTGTCCGTCGACCAGCGGGCCGTTCTCGCCGGTCGTCGCCGGGATGGTGAGCAGGCCGTAGCGGGTGCGTCCGGTCAGGACTCCGCGCGGTCCCCGCACGTGCACGACGCGGTCGCCCGCCACGCCGTCGGGGGTGAACTCGGCTTCCCGGAGCGGTTCGCCGCCGAGCGACTTCACCGGATAGCGCCACAGCGCCTCGACATGCATCGCGTTACTCCGTCGGGAGGTCATTGGTCGAATTCGGGTCGATGCGGCGATCCTCGACCGCGATCCGCACGTCGTTGATGCTCGCCTCGCGCCGGCTCATGAGGCCGGACGGCGCGAACTCCCAGTTCTCGTTGCCGTAGCTGCGCCACCACTGGCCCTCGTCGTCGTGCCACTCGTACTGGAAGCGCACGGCGATGCGGTTGTCGCCGTAGGCCCACAGCGACTTGCGCAGCACGTACTCGTGCTCCCGCTCCCACTTCTTCGTCAGGAACGCGACGATCTCGCCGGTGCCGCGGATGAACTCGGACCTGTTGCGCCACACCGAATCCGGCGTGTAGGCGCGGGCGACCCGTTCCGGATCGCGGGTGTTCCAGGCGTCCTGGGCCGCCTGCACCTTGAGCCGGGCGGTGTCGGCGTCGAACGGGGGGACGAGGTTCACGAGGAGTCCTTCCAACGGTTGGGCGACGCTGTAAACGTTAGAACGCGAGCCTAACGGATGCAAGCCTGTGTTACCGTTAGACGTGCTGACCCCCGACGAACCCCGTCCGGTCCTGCTGATGAACACGATCTGGGCCAACCGGTCGCAGGTGAACGACGACCTGACCACGGTCCGCGGGCTTCGCGACTTCCTGGGCGTGCCCGCGGACCAGGCCGACCTCGCGGCGTTTCGCGCGCTGCGGCAGGCGCTCCGCGATCTCGCCGGCGTGCTCACCGAGGACACGCGTGCGGTCGCGCGGAATCGTGACCTGGAGCGCGCGGTGGCCGAGGTGAACCGTGCGGCGAAGAGTGCGCGGCAGTGGCCGCAGCTCGCGGTGCGTGACGGGGAACTGTTGCGGGACAACGAAAGTGAGGGGCCGCCCGCCCAGCAAGCGCTTGCCGCGATCGCCGCCGAGGCCGTAGAGCTCTTCACCGGCGAGAACCGGGTGCTGTTGCGCGCCTGTTATGCGCCGGGCTGCGTGCTCTACTTCGTGAAGGACCACCCGCGCCGCGAGTGGTGTTCGCCGGCCTGTGGCAACAGGGTCCGCGCGGCACGACACTACCGGCGCAATCGGGGTGAATCGCCTGGTCCGAACGGGTTTTCCTGATCGCCGGGGCTACACATGAGCCGCCGCAGTTCCGATAACCGGAGAACAGTAGGGCGCGCTCTTTGTGTGGTGGTGATCCGCGATGTCCCGAGAATCCGTGCCAGGCCACGACATCAGCTATCACCTCGTCTGCTTCGACGAGACAGGCAACGAGCGGGGGCGCGACAGCGCGGACGTCCTGTACGACGCCCGCCGCGGTGTCACCGACGTGTTCTTCTTCATCCACGGGTGGAACGGCGATGTGCCCGCCGCCCGGCAGCAGTACGGGCAGTGGGTGAGGACCATGGCCGACTGCCGCGCCGAACGTGAGGCGGCGCACCGGCTTCCCGGCGGCTTCAAGGCCCTGCTCGTCGGCCTGCACTGGCCGTCGAAGGCGTGGGGCGACGAGGACGTCCGGTCCGACGAGTTCATCAAGGCGCAGGCTCAGCGCCTCGGGGGAGGTGCCGGCCGCACCGCCGCGGTGCGCACGATCGTCGAAGCCGCGCGGCAGCACCCGTGCCGGATGTCGGCCGCGGTCAAGCAGGCCTACGACTACCTGGAGAGCTCTGTCCCGGACCTGCCGGGTGAGGACGGGATGGCGTTCGACGCCGAGCAGCTCTACCGGGCGTGCCTGGAGGACCCGGCGCTGGGCGGGATCCTGTCGCCGTTGCGGATCCTGACGTTCTGGAAGATGAAGCGCCGCGCGAAGGTCTTCGGGGAGAGCGGTGCGGCGCGGATCGCCCGCGACGTCGCCCAGGCCGCCCCTCAGGCACGCATCCACCTGATGGGCCACAGCTTCGGCTGCATCACCGCGACCGCGATGGCGAACGCCGTGCAGCCCGCGACGCTGACGCTCGTGCAGGGCGCGATGTCGCTGTGGTCGTTCGCGGAACGGCTGCCCGGCGAGCCCGGCTCCGGCTACTTCCGCGGCGTGCTCGGCCGCGTGCCCGGTCCGATCATCGTCACGACCTCCTCGCACGACTACGCCATCGGCCGCTTCTACCCGCTGGCCGCGCGCTCGGGCCGTCAGATCGACCTCGACGAGTACCCGAAGTACGGCGGCATCGGCTCGCACGGCGTGCAGGGCACCTACGCCCACGGCCACAACATCGGATCTCCCGGCGAACTGACCAGGGGGCAGGTGCACAACGTCGACTGCACGTCGGTGATCCGCCGTATCGACGGAATCGCCGGAGCCCACAACGACATCTGTCACCCGGAACTCGCTCGGCTGCTCTGGAGGGCGGTGTTGTCGCGCTAGGGGTTGTCCGTTTTCAGAAACACGCGATTCCGTTGACTCCTCCGATGACTCGGTTCTACGGTGAGTGCACCGTCGCTGCCGAAAACCTCGGAGCCGAGGACGGTAACAGATGTTTCGTCGTCCATTGTGGATAGTCGCTGCCTTCGTGCTGGCGCTCGTCGCGGGAACGACCCCGGCGCGGGCCGCGGATCCCGTGCTGGTGCCCATCTTCGACGGCAAGACCCTCGACGGCTGGACCATGCACGCCAAGGACGCGTTCGTCGTCAAGAACGGCGCGATCCACAGCCAGAAAGACGCCTCGCGCGGCTGGATCTACTACAACAAGCAGCAGTACAAGAGCTTCCGCTGGATCTTCAAGCTGCGCCAGGTGTCCGGCAACCACAAGCCGACCGTGCTGATCTGGGGCAAGATCCAGACCCCGCCGCTGAACGGCCTCGGCGCGATCCAGTTCCAGCCGCCCAACGGTGGCGCGTGGGACTACCGGCCAGGCCACAACAACGGCGGCAAGGGCCTCTTCACGAAGTACCCGCACCCGAACTGGGACGTGAAGAAGTGGGCGCAGTGCGAGATCCTTGCCAACGGTGACACCGGAATCGCGCGCATGGCGTGCTGTCCGCTGCCCGACGGTGCGACCAAGTGCAAGGCGCAGGAAGTCCTGAAGTTCGAGGACAAGAAGGAACCCGCGGGCCGCGAGGCGCCGGTGGCGATCCAGATCCACAACAAGGGCATCGAGGACGAGTACAAGGACCTGGTCGTCGAGTCCCCGGTCGCGGACCCCACGAAGTTCATCACGACCTAGGGCCTGTATCGAGGTCCCGTTCGATGAGAGTCGCGCCTGAGGTGGTTTCTGATGGTGCGGCCGGACGGCCCGCATGCCGGTGTCGTATGTGGGCCGTCCGGCCGTGCCGCCAGGGGTCGCCTCAGGCCCGGCTATCGCGAACATGGACCTCGATACAGGCCCTAGCCTCGGAATTTCGCGTGATTTGAGGTGACACGCCCCTGAACGCGCGGAAGTGCCTGTCCTGTAAGGAAAACTGGTGTTTGCGAAGACATCAGATACACCGAACAGGAAGGCACTCCGCAGGTGAAGCGTAGCGCAGGTCCGTGTCTGGTTCTTGATCCGGCT
>NZ_JAFBCX010000017.1 GCF_016907955.1 Lentzea nigeriaca
GGCCGGTTGACCCCCATCGAATACGAAGCAATCATGACCACGCCAGCCAGTCAGGCTGCGTGACTACAACTGTCACCTACTCGTGCAGCAGACCCTTGTTCCGCGACAAGGCGGGCAGGGTGCTGTTGCTCGAGCCGTCCTACAAGCCGAACTGGGAGATTCCCGGCGGCGCGGTTGAAGCGGACGAGTCGCCGTGGGCGGCGGCAACCCGTGAACTCGCCGAAGAGGTGGGGTGGGAACGGCCGCTGGGCCAGCTGCTCGTGGTGGACTACGTGCGGCCACAGGACTCCCGCCCTGAGGGTGTGGTGTTCGTCTTCGACGGTGGTGTGCTGGACGAAACCGATCTGGTCGGCATGGTCTTCACGGACGGCGAGATCCTCTCCGCCGGCTTCCACAGCCTGGACGAAGCTCGCAGCAAGGTGAAGCCAATGATGGCCGACCGTCTGGCGGTCGCGTTGCAGGCCGCTGAGCAGAACGCGACAGCGTTGTGCGAACAGGGACAGCGAGTCGCGTAGTCAGGCTGATCAGGCCATCAGCGAGACCGGGTTCGGTTGATCTCGCGGCGCCGGAACCGCGTTCGTACCGTCCTTTGTGGTCGTGTGCTGCTTGCCCGCTGTCCGGTACAGGCTGTCGTGGATGCCGTCGGCATAGAGCAGCCCGCTCAGGTCCCGGCGCGTCTTTGCGGTCTGGCAGTCTGCACGGAAACCTGACGCCCCGAGCAGGAGCGCGAGTTCCGCGGTGGCGGAGTTGGCGGTGTCGATGCCATGAGCCTTCGTCGCCGCGCCCCACAGCTCCGCGTCAGCGTGTCCGCCTTCCGCCAGTTGAGCGGCCATGACGGCTCCCAGAAGTGCAGTCGCCAGCTGGACGTGGGTGCGGCCAAGGGTGATCAGCGCTGAGTCACGCAGCCTGCGCAAGTCGCCGGTGGCTATTCGCTCGGTAAGCCGGGCGCTCACGGTGTCGAAGACTGCGGCCGCGCCGCCGAGCGCGGTGGCGGTGACCAGCGGTCGATAGCTGGCGAAGTGCTCGCGCAGCAGAGCCATGCCGTCTCCGTGCAGGACGTCTTCTGGCCTGATCTTCACGGAGTGGAGGTTCAGGACGCCCCAGGTCCAGCCGGCGAGCCCGGTCGGCGGAATCGGCTCTCGGAGCAGGCCTGGCTCGCCCGCGTCGACTGCGGCCGCCCGCACAGGCGAGCTGATGTTCGCCACCGTCGGCGACGACCTGCCCACGGCCCGGTTCCTCGACTTGGACCGGCTGCGGACCTATCCCGTCGCGGAGAGCGAGGTCCGCTTCGAAATCGGCCTGGCCTGGCGCAGCCGCGACTCCGTCCACCGGGACACGCTCGACGCAGTCACCGCGCTGCTCCGCCCGGACGGCGATGACCCGCCCTTCATCGGCTGACCAGTGCTCGCTAAGCCGACCGATGAGCGACTCCTCGTCGACGTGGCCGGCGACTTCATCGACCGGCACGCCGACGTCGCCTGGCCGCCAGGCCCGTCACCTTGCGCCGACTCACCCGAGCCCGTCGGCCTGAGGCGGCCACGATCCCCAACGCCAGCGCGGCCGCCGAGAGCAGCATGAGTACAACCGCGGGCACGATCTCGGTGACCTCAGCAGGGTTGCGCAATCCAGCCGCAGGCCGCTCGCCGATTCAGTGTGTGAACGGGCCGAGCGCGACGAAGATCTTCCGTGAGGGTTCGAGAGTTTCCCAGCGGCCTCGGAAGCCTCGTGGCACGAAGAATGCTTCGCCGGCCTCGAAGACGCGGCGGCCACCTTGTTCGTCGGTGAGGGCTACGCGGCCGGCGAGCATGACGCACAGTTCGTCGTAGGGGTAGGCGGGCAGGTCGAGGGTGCCGGGCTCGCCTTCCCACGCGCCGCCGAACCAGCGGTTGCCGGTTTCGCTGCCGAAGCTGCGCCATTCGGTTTCCGACCAGGTCGGGCCGGCGTGTCCCGGTGGCCATTCGGGGTGGACCGGGGTGCCGGACCCGACGGTGATCGTCCGGATGTCGTCGACGTTCATGCCTTCGCTCCCGTGGTGGCGAATCGGCGCAGGACGTTGTGGGTGATGGTTTCGGTGAACTCGTCGCGGTGGATGAGGCCGTTGACCCATTCGCAGGTCCCGGCGTTGAAGACCGTGCCGAGCCCTCGGGAGAAGACGGCCATCATGGCCGCGCCGTAACGTTCGCCCTGCATCCGCTCGGGGACGGCGGTGCCGTACAACGCGTCGGTCAGGCTGATCACCTCGTCGGCCGGGGCGCCGAGGGGAACCATGCCCTGCCAGTCGTCGGTTTCCCCGATGACGGCCGGGGCCATCGCCAGGATGGCGAGGCCGTCCGGCGCGCCGTCGGTCCCGGTGGGGTGAGGAAGTCCATTGTGGACGGTGTAGTCCACGCCGTCGACCTCGAAGCCCACGACGCAGATCGGGGCCTGGCCGAAGACGTCGCCGTAACGCAGGTCGGTTCCGTCGAACACCCAGTGGCGGGGCCGGTAGACGGTGTAGCCGCCGCTGGAGCGTGGCGTCGTGGACCCGTAGCGGGTGTAGCCGCCGCCGACCGCGGTCAGGCCCATCGTCGCCGCGCCGGGACGGCCGACGGCCGGTGCGTCCCACAACGTCGTCGCCTGCTCCGGCTCGGCTTCGGCGAGAGGGTCGGCTCGCGGGTCCTTGTAGCAGACCTGGGTCGTGTCGTCGTCGTGCAGCCGGATCTGCCAGGCGAAGTTCGCTCCGAACCGCGCGACGTTCCCTCCGCCGTCGACGAACGCGTCCACCGTGTCGCGCATCCGGGCGGTCCAGTACTCGTCGTGGCCGACGAGGATCGCGCACCGGTAGCCGTCGAGGCAACGCGGGTCCTGGTGCAGGTCGTGCTGGGTCAGGTAGTCGAACGCGTAGCCGTTGCGCTCGGCCCAGACCACGAACGGACGCTCGTACGTTGCCCAGAACGCGTCCGCGTAGTGCCGTGAGTAGCCGTGCGCGTGTGCCCACTCGTAAGCGGGATGCCTTGGGACGTAGTCGATTCCGGGCGTGTCCGGATTGGCTGCACGAGGTGCGCCGGGCGGCTGCCGCAGCATGCCGCGGGCGACGGGACGGTGGATCGACAGTTCGGGCGAAGGCACGTCGACGTAGGGGTCGTCGCCCAACCCGCGGTAGTGATTCGCGCCGCCCCAGTCGTTGTAGGCGATCATCGTGCTGGTCGTCAGCACCAGAGCGAACGGCGTGCGCGGGACTGTCCCGCTTGGACCGACGACGACGAAGTGCTCGCGTTCGTACCGCCGACCGTCCACCTCGATCCCGACGACCAGCAGGTAAAGTCCGGACTGCCACTCGGGATCGACCTCGATCCGCAGCGCAACCGGCCAGCCGCACCCTCGCCGGTAGGCGTCCTCGGGCGTCGGGTGGGCCGCGCCGGCCAGGTCCTGCCGGTGCCAGACGACCTTCGGCGACGCACCGTCCCGGAGCACGGTCAGGTCGTAGCGTGCCGCGGTGGTGTGGACGTGCACGTCGATCACTTCGCCGGGCCGGTAGCCGAACTTGTCGGTGTAGCACCAGATCTCCGGTTCACCGGTTCCGGACGGGCGTTCCACCGCGAAGCCGGGGATCGACCAGGCGTAGCGGGCACGAAGTCCGGGACCGGTGACCGACGGCCCCGGCAGCGGGGGCAGGGGAAGCTGCGTCATCGATGGTTCTCCTCCGGGGTGCCGGTGTCCGTGCCGGTGTCCGTGCTGGCTTCCTGGGCCAGGCCGCGGCCGACCGCACGCAGCCACAGCGCACGGCCGCAGCCGGCGAGCAGGCCGGCGACCAGCGGGCTGAGCACGAGGAAGTTGCCCGTCGGGCCGAGGTTGGTCAGCAGGTTCATCCGGAGGATCACCAGCACGAGTACGGCGGCGAGCAGTACCGCAGCCAGCGCGGGGGCGACGAGCCGCTGCCACGCCGTTTCCCCGGTCCGCTTCCGGTGGAAGAAGCGGATCACGGCGATCGACGTGGCCGCTTCTAGTGCCAGCACGCCGACCAGGGCGGGGGTGTTGGTCCACGCCACGATCTGGCGGTACGGGTCCAGGCCGGCCAGCGCGAACCCGGCCAGCACACCGAGCACGACCACGGTGTGGACCACTCCGGCGGTGCTCGGTGTCTGACCCCGGTTGGTGCGCGCGAACGCCGCGGGGAGCACGCCGTCGCGCCCGAGCGAGAACAGGTACCGGCTGCCGGCGTTCTGCAGCGCGAGCACACCGGCGAAGAAGCTGGTGACGATCAGGACGTGCATCACGTCGGTCATCGCGGTGCCGACGTACTCGGTGTTGAGGCCGAAGACCAGGTCGGCGGGATCACCGGCGAGCAGCGACGCGAGGCGGTCCGGACCCGCTCCCATCAAGATCACCCACGAGACGAACGTGTAGAGCACCGCGAGAGTGGCCACCGCGACATAGGTGGCCCGGGAGACCGTCCGGCGAGGGTCCCTGGCCTCCTCGCTGTAGATCGCGGTCTGCTCGAACCCCAGGTACACGACGAAGGTGATGACGAACAGCGAACCCAGCCCCGGGGTGAGCAGGTTGGCCGGATCGAAGCTCCCGAACGACAGTCCCTCGTGACCGCCGCGGAGCAGGATCGCGGCCGACAGCACGAGCAGGACGGCGACCTCCGCGGTGAGCAGCACCGCCAGAACCCTCGCGCCGATGTCCACCTTCAGGTAGGACAGCACGGCCACGAGCAGCCCGAGAGCCAGCGCGCACACCTGCCACGGCGCTGACCACCCGAGTAAGTCGCGCAACGTCGTCGAGGCGAACAGCCCGGCCACCGCGACGAACCCGACCTGCCCCAGCGCGTAGGCGACGTAGGCCACGAGTGCGGCACCCGACCCGGTCACCGGCCCCAGGCCCCGCCGGATGTAGACGTAGAACGCCCCGCTGCCGGACAGGTGCCTGCTCATCGCGGTGAACCCGACCGCGAACACGGCGAACACGATCCCGGCGATCAGGAATCCCGCCGGTGCGACGACTCCCCCGACCAAGAACGCGATCGCCGCGAACCCGGCCATCACGGTCAGCGGCGCCGCCGCGGACAGCACGAAGAACACCAAGTCCCGCACACCGACGGCGTCGGTACGCAGGGTGGTTCCGATTTCCGGTGGCTCAGTCCCCATGACGGCCTCCTCGTTCTCGATCCGACGGGCTGTCCCGCGCGTCGTTCGGCACAGCGTGCACAAACGTTTAGGCAGAGTCAATACCAGTGGTGAAACGTTTGTGCGTTATGCTGCGGGCATGGCGAAGCCGACCTTGCGGGACGTCGCCACCGTCGCGGGTGTGTCGGTGGGCACGGTGTCCTACGCGCTCAACGGCAAAGGGCGCGTGGACCCGGACACCCGCGAGCGCATCCGCCGCATCGCCGCCGAGCTGGGGTATTCGGCCGACCCGGTCGCACGCGGCCTGCGCTCCGGCCGCACCGCGACGCTCGGCATGGCGCTCGGCACGGTCGTCGGGCAGCGCCGCGACGACATCCTGTCGTTCGAGTGGTACGGCCGGGTGACCACGGCCGCGGCCCAAGCCGCGTTTGAGGCCGAGCACGGGCTGCTGCTGGTGCCGGCGGTCCATGACGCGGGTCAGCTGCGACGGATGGCGTTCGACGGGTTGATCGTGGTCGAGCCGGGCGAAGGTGATCCGCGCCTGGCCGCGATCGCCGGCCTCGGCATCCCCGCCGTCGCCCTCGGCCGGGACTCGACGGGTCGCATCGCCCACCAGGTCGCCCCGGACACCGACGCCGTGGTGGCCGGGCTCCTGGACCACCTGGCCGCCCAAGGTGCGACCCGGATCGTGGCGCTGGCGCCGGACATGCCGTGGGAGTGGGCCGAACGCTCGATCATCGCCTACCGGCGCTGGTGCGCCACCCGCGGAGTCCAACCGGACGCGGTGCGGGTGCCACCGCCGGCGCAGCTGTCCGCCTGCACGATGTCGGAGTCGGCACGGACGGCCGCGCTCGCGGTCCTCCGGGACGATCCGCCGGACGCGATCCTCGCGCTGTGCCTGGGTTTCGGTGTCGGGGTCCTGGCCGCCGCACGTGAACTGGGACTACGAGTGCCGCACGACCTGTTGCTCGCTCAGGACAGCGACGAGCCCGCCCTGCACACCACCGACCCGCCGATCACCGCGGTCGACCTGTTCCCGGAGTCCCAAGCGCGCACCGCGGTCACCACGCTGCTCGAACTGCTCCGGGGCGCTCACCCCGCAAGCGAGCTGAACACCCCGACCGAACTGCGCGCCCGCGCCAGCAGCCAACAGAGGCACGGATAGCCGAGGGCAGGCCAACACGTGCCGCGGTACCGGCTTCGTCCCGGCGGCCAGTGGTGCGTCGGTGATGTCGGGCCCTGGGGCGATTGACCGGCGGCCTGCTGCACCGGGTCGTCAAGGGTCCGGTCGGGGTTGGTGTTCTTCCTGCTGTGCTGCTGGGTGTCCCTTCCCGTGGATACGATCAGCTCAAGTCGGATCGTGCCGAACGTGATTACCACGAGCGGCCCGGGAGACCTGTTCACCTTCGGCTGCGGAGCGATGAAAGCCGTGACCGAAGGCAGCCAGGACATCTCAGCACCGCTGCGCGACTGGCTCCGCCACGCCGACCCCAGCACACGACGCGAGAGCCAGGTGACCATCGACCGCTCCGCCCCTACCGCGGAAGCCGATGTCGGATCTCCTCAAGGGTTTCGGTGATCGCTTTCTTCAGCCGGTGAGGGGAAAACCCGCCTGGTTGGTGACCTGGCGGCGGACGGCGTTGAGACTGCGGACGAACGACAACTCGTCGACGTCCAGGCCGTCGTCGGCGTCCATGTCGTCGGCGGCCTCGAGCATCAGGTCACGCACCGCGTAGTGGGTCAGCAGCAGCGCCCAGATCTCCTGCCGCACCAGCTCCGGTGTTTTCGATCGCAGCAACCGATGGTGCGGCATCTGATGGGTCTCGACCTCGTCCAGCGTGAGCTCGAACTCCCAGCGCTGCCGATACAACGCCGCCAGCTCCGCCGACGGGGCCAGCTCGTGATCCATGATCGAGGTGATCAACCTGATCGTCTCGGCTTTGCCACCCCGGTTGGTGACCATGTATTCGACCACCCACACGGCAATCCGCGCCTCGTCGGGGACACTGCGCCGCCTGCCTCGCTTGAGGTCGGACTTCATGTTCTTGGGCAGCACCCGGCGCAGACGGGCCGCGTAGTCGTGGTAGATCACCCCGGCGAACACACCGGTGCTGGTGCCGCGCAACGACTTCGGGTCGATCCTGGCCGACTCGATCGCCCCCCACGAGGTCTCCAGGAGCAACCGCTGCTGCGGGTCCATCGCGACCGCCTCCCTGGGCCTGATGCCGAAGAAGGACGGCTCGAACCCGGCTGCGTCGTGGAGAAAGCCGCCGGACTGGGTATCACTGGCACCGCGCAGCTGCTCGAGGTCCCAGCCGCGATCGGCAGGGAAGCCGCCGATCACGTCACGCCCCCCGGCTACCAGTTCCCACAGCTGGTCGGGAGTTCTGACGCCGCCTGGAAACCGGCAGCTCATGCCGACGATCGCGACCGGCTCGTGGGAGCGGTGTTCGGCGTCGCGCAGTCGCGTACGGGTCTCCCGCAGATCCACGGGCACCGGCGGGGTCCAAGCCGTTCGCGGACCCCGCGGGGATCAGCAGATCGGGTTGGCGCAGCAGCTGTGGCCAGACGAGCCGCTGCGCGTGGCCCAGCGACGACATCCGCCAGCTGTAGCCGACGTGAGCGGTCCGCCTCAGCCGCTCGACAACCGAGTGGTGCGGTCCGCTCAATGCAGGCAAGCGAGCCGCCGCGGCCAGGGTCTCCCCGCAAGTCCGGAACCTCAGGCCAGCGGACTGAATCGATACGCTCAATTGACTATGTTGAATGTATTGATTACTGCGGTCTGTGCGTGGTCCTCTGTGCGCACGACAACGCAGTCCGAAGGCGAGGTGCGATGAAGCACACGTCCCCACCCGGCAGTCCCCCACCGGTCCTTGAAGTTCGCGAGGCCGGGGTGTCCTTCCGCGGTGTCCGCGCGCTGGACTCCGTGAGCCTCCAGGTCGCGGAAGGCCAGGTCACCGGTCTCATCGGACCCAACGGGGCCGGCAAGAGCACATTGCTCAACTGCATCAGCGGCCTTCACCGGCACGAGGGCGACGTGCTGCTGCACGGCAGGTCTATCGGCGGTATCGCCGCCTTCCGCCGGGCCCGTCTGGGCGTGGCCAGGACGTTTCAGACGCCGGCCCTGCTCGACCATCTGCCACCGCTGGACAACGTGATGCTCGGCGAACCCCGCCGGAGGCCGGAACGGCAGCTCAGGGCTCGCGCGGCTGAGCTGCTCGACGTGATGGGCGACGTTGCCGACCGTCCCGTGGGTGCGTTGTCGCACGGCGATCGGCGCCGTGTTGAGCTCGCGCGGTCTCTGATGTCGCGTCCGTGCCTGCTGTTGCTGGACGAGCCGGCCGCGGGCCTCGATCACGACGAGGCCGTGGAGCTGATCGGCGCGGTGTTGCGCGTCGGTGCGGAGTTCGGGATGTCGTGTGTGCTCGTCGAGCACGACGTCGAGCTCGTGAGCACCCTGGCGCAGGCTGTCGTCGTGCTCGACACGGGACGTGTGCTCTGCGTGGGCACGCCTGCCGAGGTCACGAACGACCCCCGTGTGGTGACCGCCTATCTCGGTCAGGAGGTGGGCGTGTGAGTGGCGTGCTGTCCGTCACCGGGCTGAGGGCACGGTACGGCGGAGTGGAAGTGGTGCACGGGATCGACTTCGACGTCCACGAAGGCGAGATCGTCGCTCTTGTCGGGCCCAACGGGGCCGGGAAGACCACTGTTCTGCGCGGCATCTCGCGAACCGTGAGGACGCAGGGCACGGTGACGCTGCTCGGCGTCGGTACCCACGGCAAGGACGCGGCATCGGTGGCCCGCCTTGGCGTCGGCCACGTGCCACAGGGTCGGGGTACGTTCGCCGACCTGACTGTCCTGCAGAACCTGCGGCTCGGTCTGCTGGCGCGTGGCCGGGCGCACCGCCGTCACGGCGACGCCGACCTGACCCGGATGATCGACATGTTCCCGGTGCTGGGCGAGTTCCTGTCCCGTCCGGCGGGTGCGCTGTCCGGTGGGCAGCAGCAGATGCTGGCGATCGCGCGGGCACTGCTGGCTCGCCCTCGCGTTCTCCTGATCGACGAACCCTCCCTGGGCCTGGCGCCGGTCACGACGTCGATGCTGTTCCGCACCCTTCGCGAGCTGCGTTCCGACTGGGGCGTCTCGGTGTTGCTGGCCGAGCAGAACGCCCGGCTGTCACTGTCCATTGCGGATCGTGCCGTGGTGCTCGCGGGTGGTCTCATCGTCCACACAGGACCGTCCGCAGAAGTGGCCGAGTCCGGCGAACTGCGGCGCGCGTACCTCGGTTCGGCCGCGGAGCAGGCGGTGACCCGATGACCGAGATCCTGCAACAGCTGGTCAACGGGTTGGCCGGCGGATGTGTCTACGCCGGACTCGCGCTGGCCGTGTCGGTGGTCTTCCAGGGCACTGGGCTGCTCAACTTCGCACAGGGCGAGATGGCCGTTGTCGCCGCCTACGCGGCATGGTCGCTGGCCGCGGCGGGATGGCCGCCGGTCGCGGCGATTCCGGTGGTGGTCGCCGGTTCGGCGGCGCTCGGGGCGGTGCTGGAACGCGTGCTGGTGCGGCCGGTCGAGGGCACGTCGCCGTTGGCGCTGATCACGGTGACCGCGGCGCTGCTGCTCGGGCTCAACGGGCTCGTCGCGGTGATCTGGGGTACGGACCCGCACTCGTGGGACAGCCCGTTCGGGGCCTCGGCCGTCCGGCTCGGTGACGTGGTGCTCACCGCTCAGCAGATCGGTTCGGTGGCCGTGGTGGCGGTGGTGATGGTCGCGGTCGGCTGCTTCTTCCGGTTCACCGGCCTGGGTCTGCGGATGAAGGCGGTGGCGATCAACCCCGGTTCGGCGGTGCTGCTGGGGATCCGGCCAGGACGGATGCTGGCGGTCGGCTGGGCGTTGGCCGGGGCGGTCGGCGGGGTTGCCGGGCTGATGACGGCACCGACGGTCGGACTGAGCCCGGAGATGATGCAGGGACCGCTGTTGATGGCGTTCGCCGCGGCCGCGCTGGGCGGCTTCGCCAGCCCGTTCGGTTCGGCGCTGGGTGGCGTCGTTCTCGGTGTGCTCACCACGATGGCCGCCCGGTACGTGCCCGCATTGGGCGGCGACCTGGCGCTGGTCGTGCCGTTCGGCGTGATCTTCCTCGTGCTGCTCGTCAAACCCAGTGGGCTGTTCGGCCGGG
Source organism: Lentzea nigeriaca (assembly GCF_016907955.1). Lineage (GTDB taxonomy): Bacteria > Actinomycetota > Actinomycetes > Mycobacteriales > Pseudonocardiaceae > Lentzea > Lentzea nigeriaca. The sequence continues at coordinate 10,284 of NZ_JAFBCX010000017.1, forward strand.
CGGCGGTGGTGCGCTCATGAGGAAATGGTTGCTGTGGGGTGTGGTGGCGGTCGCCGGCATCGCACTCCCGTACATCCTCGACGACTACCAGACCTTCCAGATCGCGCGCGTCACGACGACCGCGCTGCCCATCGCGAGTCTCGTGCTGCTCACGGGGTGGAGCGGGCAGGTCAGTGCCGGCCAGGGTGCGCTGTTCGGGCTGGGCGCCTACACCTGCGCGATCGCGATCGTGTCGGGTGGACTGCCGTGGCCGGTGGCGGTGCTCCTGGCGATGGTGGTCGGTCTGGCGGCCGGGTTGCTGCTCGGGTTGCCCGCGCTGCGGCTGAGTGGCATGAGCCTGGGTCTGATCACGCTGTCGCTGGCGGTGCTGTTCCCCTTGCTGCTCAGCAGGTTCAAGGACCTGACCGGTGGGCCGTTCGGCATCCAGACGCCCCCGGTGCGCACACCCGCAGGCATCCAGCTGTCCAGTGCGCAGTTCCTGTACCTGGTGACCTTTGTGGCGCTCGCTGCCGTGTTCGCGCTGCTGGCGTTGCTGTGCAGGGGCCGCACCGGCAGGGCGTTGGACGCGCTGCGACTGCAACCCGCCATGGCGCGCACGACAGGTGTCGACACGCGGCGGCTCTCGGTGCTCGTCGTCGGCATGTCCGGGGCGGTGGCCGCTCTCGGCGGTGCGCTCAACGCCCTGGTGCTGCAGTCGGTCGTGCCCGACGCGTACGCGTTCACCTTCTCGCTGGCACTGCTGACCGGCGCGGTGATCGGCGGCATCCGCTCGTGGGCCGGCGCGCTCGTCGGCGCTGTGTTCGTGGTCTACGTGCCGCAACTTGTCAGCGACACCGTCGGCGACACGCTCGCCGGGCACTGGACGCAGGTCGGCTACGCGCTGGTGCTCCTGCTGACCCTCTACTTCGCCCCGCAGGGGCTCGCGGGCCTCGGTTCCCGCATCACGACCAAGATCGGAGAACGCCGTGCTCACCAGAACTTCGCTCCGTAGAACAGTCGCGGTCGCCGCGGCCGCACTGCTCACGCTCGCCGCGTGCGGCCGGACCGACCAGCCGCAGGCGCCCGCCGCACAGGGCGACCTCGTCATCGGCGCCACGTTCGCCCAGTCCGGCCCACTGGCGGCCGTGGGCGCCGTCGGCAAAGGCGCGGCGGCCTACTTCGCCAAGGTCAACGACTCTGGCGGTATCAATGGGCGCAAGGTGAAGTTCACCAGCTACGACGACGCCTACGACCCCAGCCGGATGACCGCCAACGCGCGCCGTGCCGTGGAACAGGACAAGGCGCAGATCTTCCTGAGCTTCGGCGGGCCATCGCTGTCCGTGCGCCCGTACCTCAACCAGAACAAGGTGCTGCACGTCGCGTTCGCGGGTAACACACCGTTCTCCGACGTGGCGCAGTTCCCCTACACCCACGCGTGGTGGCCCGACATCGCCTGGGAAAGCGCAATCACCACGAAGTACGTCCTGGACAAGGTGCCGAACCCGAAGGTCGGCGTGCTCAGCCTCAACAACGACATCGCCGACAGCCAGGCTGCGGGCATCAAGAGCGGCGGCGGCGACCCCGCACTGGTGCTGAAGGTGCCGCCGAACCAGCAGGACAACTCCAGCCAGGTCGCCCAGCTTCAGGCGGCCGGCGTGAACGTGCTGATGCTGTCCCTCGGCGCCAACCAGATCGTGCCGACGCTGAAGTACATGCAGCAGATCGGCTACCACCCGGAGGTGTTCCTGTACTCCACGCCCGCCGCGCGCACGACCACCATCGAGCCGCTCACTCCTGCGGCCGCCACGGGCCTGCACACCACGCTGTGGCTGGTCGATCCCGCCGACCCCCGGTGGGCCGGCCAGCCCGACGTCGCCGCCTACAAGGCGGACATCGCCAAGTACGGTGGCGGCGCCGACCCGAACGACGCACTGGTGCTCAACGGCTACGCCGCTGCCGCCGCGCTGGTCGAGGTGGTAAAGACGGCCAAGGCCCAGGATCCCGACGGCTACAACGCCTCGTGGAACGCCGTCAAGGACCTCAAGGTCCCGGGCCTGCTGGAGGGCAGCACGCTGTCGGCCGGGCCGGGTGGCAGGCTGGTCTACCAGTACCAGGTGATGCGGTTCGACGGGACGAGCTGGCGCGACGCGGAACCGCTGCGCGACTCGTCGAAACTCGGCATCGCGAAATGACGCAGGAGGGAGTCGGACACACCATGGCAGACAAGGGCGGGCGGCCTCGAGGTCCGGACTGGGCGGGCATCGTCGTGGACGACAGGTCCAAAGTGGAACGCGTGGCCGACGCGCTCGCCGCCAAGATCGAGTCCGATTCCATGGCCCCTGGCTCCTTCCTCGGTACCAAGACACAGTTGCGGCAGCAGCTGAGCGTGAGTCCGGCCACCCTGGACATGGCGCTGCGCGTGCTGGTCGACCGCGGCCTGGTCACCGTCCGCCCCGGCGTGAAGGGCGGTGTCCGGGTCGCCGAACCGGACACGTCGGCCCTTCACCTCGGCCGCGCCCGGTGGCGGCTGACCGGTTCGGAGGTGGACGCGGAGCGGGCGGGCCAGGGCCTGGCGATCTACTTCGCCCTCCAGCCGCTGATCGTCGCCACGGCCGCGCACGCGCTCACCGACGTGGACCACACGAAACTGACCGACATCCGCGATCAGCTGCACGCGTCGGTGGGTGACCCGCAGGCCTACTTCACGGTCCACAGGACCGTGCACGACGCCCTGCTGGAGGCCACACACGACGAGGTGCTCATCTCGACCGTGCAGACGGCCACCGCCGTCGCGGACGCCGGAACCGGTGGTCCCGAACCGCCCCAGGGGGAGGACGTCGCGGCCTACACCGCCGAGCGGGTGGCCGTGCACGTCGACATCGTGGAGGCGGTGCTGCGTGGGGATGTCCGGGCGGCGTGGCTGCGGCTGCGCGACCACGGTGTCACTCAGCACGACATCGCCGCGGACTCGGCATTGCTGCCCCAGGGATTCCTCGACCTGCAGCGCTTCTGGCGCGAGGTCACCGGCTGATTCGAACGGAGCTTCCATGGCAGGCGGCGCATCGCGGCGCGAAGTGGCGGAGGACGTGTACGCCTACGTCCAGCACGACGGCAGCTGGTGGATCAACACGACCGGCTTCGTCGTCGGACCCGACGACGTCCTCGCGATCGACTCGTGCGCGACCGCGGTGCGCGCCCAGCGGCTGCGGCAGACGATCGCCGAGGTCACGACCGCGCCGGTGCGGCGACTCGTGAACACCCACCACCACGGCGACCACACCTTCGGCAACGCCGCGTTCCCCGGCGCCACGGTCTTCGCCCACCACAACTGCCGCGAAGCCGTGCTCGCCGACCAGGCCCGCCACGTCGCGCCGCACGTCTGGAACCCCGCACCGGACTGGGGAGAACTGCCGCTGCGGCCGCCGGACGTGACCTTCACCGACCGGCTCACCCTGCACGTCGCCGGCAAACACGTCGAAATCGTCCACATTGGACCACGGGCGCACACCACCGGCGACGTGGTGTGCTGGCTGCCGGGACAAGGTGTGCTGTTCGCGGGCGACCTGGCGTTCCACGGTGGCACACCGATGGTCCTGCAGGGTTCGCTGACCGGTTCGCTGGACGCGCTGCGGCAACTGCGGGCCTTCGGCGCCAGCACCGTGGTGCCGGGGCACGGCGAGCCGTGCGGGCCGGAGATCTTCGACCACCACGAGCGGTACTACCGGTTCGTGCTGGCCGCCGCCCGCGATGGCCTCGACCGCGGGCTGAGTCCGTTGCAGACGGCGGCGAACCTCGACCTGGGCGAGTTCGCCGACCTGCTCGACCCGGAACGGATCGTGCTGAACCTGCACCGCGCCTACGCCGACCTCACCGGGCACGGGGAAGTCGATCCGAAAGCGGCGTTCGCCGACGCGATCGCCTACAACGGCGGTCGTCCGCTGCATTGCACAGCCTGATCGAAAGGGCACGAGATGCGGTTCGTCACCTACAACAGCGCCGGTGCGGAGCGAGTGGGACTGGTGATCGACGACGAGGTGCACGCGTTGCCCGCGGGTCCGCGGCTGCTCGATCTGCTCGGTGACGACGGCGAGGCACTGTTCGACGCCGGCGAGCAGGCGAAGGTCGACCCGGCGGAGGTCGTGCCGCTCGCGGGCGTGCGGCTGCTGCCACCGGTGCCACAGCCGCCGAGCGTGCGCGACTTCATCGCCTTCGAGCAGCACGTGGACGGTGTGGGCAGGCTCGCCGGCAAGACGGGGATACCTCCCGTCTGGTACGAGCAGCCGCTGTTCTACTTCTCCAACCCGCACTCGATCATCGGCCCGCACGACGACGTCCCGATCCCACCCGGCTGCACCGACTTCGACTTCGAACTGGAGGTGGCCGCGGTCATCGGCCGAGCCGGGCGAGACCTCACACCGGACCAGGCCGAACGGCACATCGCGGGCTACACGATCCTCAACGACTGGTCGGCACGGGACCTCCAGTGGCACGAGATGACCTTCGGCTTGGGACCGGCGAAGGGCAAGGACTGCGCCAGCACCCTCGGCCCCGTGCTGGTCACCCCCGACGAACTGGCGCCCTACCGGTCCGGAACCTCCTACGACATCGGGATGCGCGTCAGCGTCAACGGGACACTGCTCGGCGAGGACCGGTTGCACAACATGCACTGGAGCTTCGGCGAGATGATCGCGCACGCCAGCCGCGGCACCTGGGTGCGTCCCGGCGACATCATCGGTTCCGGCACGTGCGGCAACGGCTGCCTGGCCGAGTTCCGCGGCCGCGGCAAGCCGTTGCCGTCGCTCCAACCGGGCGATGTCGTGGAGATGACCGTCGACCAACTGGGCGCCACGCATAGCCTCGTCGTCGGCAGGTGACCGCAGCTCCCGGCCAGGACATGCTCGGGCAGCGCAGAAGCACGCGGCGGGAGCAGGTGGCACGTCCGGATTCTGCGCCTGAGCAGCTTCAACAGCACAGGCCTGTGGGGTGTCAAAACACGGCCCGATAGGCCTGACCTGCGCATCAAGCAGCTGCATGTTCGTACTCGCTGATCAAGCCACCGAGCACTCGCCGACGACGTACGGACTGCAGCCCGGCTCTACGATCGCGAGAACGGAATCGAACGACGCCGTGGACCGGTCGGCCCTGTCACGAACTATGGCCGCATCAGGCAAACATTTTGCCCGTTTCACGACCGCGCGTAGGCGCTCTTCCTGAGAGCCCTGTGGGTGCCGAAAATTACGTCCAGGCAGGTCAAGGAGCATGACGATGCTTGTGGTGCCGCACCAGCGAGTGACCGTCATGTGCCGCGCTCGTTGTAGTGCCGCTCGTACTCCGCAGCGCTTGCCGCAGATGGGCCTGACTCCAGATCAGCGTACGATCCAACAGGTCGCCGCGAAATTTCCTGACCCAGTTCATAGAATTCGGCGGCGAAAGATTGAATCGCATCGACTGGCCCTCTATACTAGGTCCGAGCTATCCAATAGCGCATGAACACCCGAACTGCGCAAGCGTGCTACATACGGGAACTCAAGTCCCCCCTCGGACACTGGCTTTATCCCTACCAACTGGCCGGATGCTCGCATCGAGCATCCGGCCAGTTGCGTTGTAGACGATTTCTACATTGAGCGCCTCGTACAGTCTTTGCAGCTCGTCGGGGTCAGCTTGCCTGATTATCTTCTTCACGTCGCCGAGCGAATCAATCATGGCGTGGATCTCGGCGGCACTTCTCCCTACGCGTTTCGGCACCCAGCTCAGCTCGGCTTGAGCCTGTACCGCCCGGAAAGTCATCGCTGCAGCTCAAGCTGCATATCCGTACTCGTTGATCACCCCGCCGAGGATCCGCGTGCGGACGGGGGCGACAGCCAGAGAAGTCAAGATTGTGCACCGTTCCGGTGTGTTCGTGAACGTCTGGCGGTAGCTGGTCGCGGGCCTGATGAGGCCGGTGCTCGTTGTAGTGCTTTTGGTAGGCCGCAAGTACATGACGCGCGTGACCTTCTCCGACGATGAGAACGTGGTCGAGAATCGTCCGAGCACGGTGTCGACGTGGGAGAAGTCCGCCGCGATGATCCCCTCGGCCTGCGCAGTCAGAAACTCGCGCCACGTCGGGCCGCATCGCCGCGGCGCCGGATCGATGCCCGCGCGGTTCAAGATCTCCCAGACCGTCGAGGCGCCCAGGCGATGGCCAAGCCGAACCAGCTCGCCATGGATACGCCGATATCCCCACCGAGGATTCTCTCTAGCAAGTCGGAGCCCGAGCGCCTTGATCGCTGCTGCGGTTGAGGGACGCCCGGTTCGCCTGCGCGCGGTGTGATCCCACTTGTGGGCGATGAACCGGCGGTGCCAGCCGAGCAACGTGCCAGGGGTAACCGGGAAAGCCTCCTGCCAGCGGGAGCGATGTACCAGTCTCGACAGTGCGGCGAACCAGAACCGGTCCGCGGGCTCGTAACGAACCGGTCGGGCCAACTGCCGACGAAGCACAACGTTCTCCTGCCGGAGAACAAGAAGCTCCGCGTCCTTGGCCGCTTCACTGCGAAGTAGCACCGCCGGAACAGACAGCAACTTGCAAACCACCTAGTACCACAGCGAAACGATCACCCGAACATGCTCGCAGCCGGTACTAGCTCACCTCTCAGAGAAGCGATGAGTTTCCGGGCGGCACAGGCTGGCTATCGGCGGTGTTCGGCGTGCACGACCCCGGGCCGGTGCTGGACTTCGTCCCGATCATCTTGATGGGCGTGTTGTTCGGCCTGGCCATGGACTACCAGCTGTTCCTCGTGTCGGGAATGCGGCGAAGCGTACGTGCACGGCGTTCCGGCCCGTGCGGCGATCACCGTCGGCCTGCGGCACGTTCGTGGTGCGCATGCTGCTGGTGCCGGCGCTGATGCACCTGGCAGGGCGCGCGGCCTGGTGGCTGCCCCGCCGACTGGACCGGGTACTGCCCAACGTGGACGTGGAAGGCGCCGCCCTGGAGCACAGCCACCCGCTGCCGGGCGCCGACCCGAACGTGACGCCCGATCGTGAAACCGTGTCGGGACAACGCCTCACCAGGAGTCCACACAGGACTTAGAGGTCCTAACGCAATGACTGGTGGCGTTGAAGGCGTCGCCAGCAGATGATCGAGCAGGCGAGACTGAGGAAGGCTTCGGGGATGTCGTCGCGGATCTCCCAGCGGATGCGCAGGCGGCGGAACCAGTGCAGCAACGCCAGGGTCTGCTCGACAACCCATCGGTGCACGCCAAGTCCGGAGCCGTGTTCGACGCCGCGTCGGGCGATGAGCGGCCGGATGCCCTTGGCGCGGGCCTGTTTGCGGTACTTGTCGTGGTCGTAGGCGCGGTCGGCGTAGACCCGGTCAGGTCTGCGCCGAGGGCGGCCACGCCGGCCGCGTACCGACGGTACGGCGTCGAGCAGTGGGATCAGCTGGGTGACGTCATGACGGTTGGCACCGGTCAGCCTCACGGCCAAGGGCACGCCGCCGCCGTCGGTGATCAGGTGGTGCTTGGAGCCCGTCCGGGCGCGGTCGACCGGGCTCGGACCGGTTTTGGGCCGCCCTTCACCGCCCTGATCGACGAGGAATCCACCGCCGCCCTCGACCAGTCCAACGCCCCTGCCGACTGCAGCTTCGCCAGCAGCAGTTCGTGCAACCGCGGCCACACACCAGCCTCGGTCCAGTCCCGCAGCCGTCGCCAGCACGTCATGCCCGAGCCATAGCCCAGCTCCTGCGGCAAGAACTCCCACTGAATGCCCGTGTAGAGCACAAAGAGGATGCCGCACAACGCCTTGCGGTCATCGAGCCGCTTACGTCCCGGGTACCGGAAGCGCCGCTCGACCTTCGGCAGCAGCGGTTCGATCAACTCCCACAGCTCGTCTTCGACCTCCCAAGGCCGACGCCGGGCCACACCAACCTCCCGCCGGACACGAACCAACCCGACAAGGTCGAAGTATAGGCAAGATCATTCTGTTAGGAGCTCTTAGACCGGCGCGCCGCTCGTCGAGCCGCCTGCTCAGCTCGGTGAGCCCGGCACCGAGCCTGCCCGAGCCACCCAGGCACTCGAGACATGGCCCCTCCCTCAGAACTGAGTGTCGGGAATCTGCACTTCCATCCCGGCCATGTCGGCTGTCACAGGGATTTGGCAGGTGAGGCGGCTGTTGGAGGTGCGTGACGCCGGTACCCCCTCGAGGATCATCTCCTCGTTTTCGTCAGCTGGCGGGAGGAGGGGCAGGTACTTCTCGTCGATGTAGGCGTGACAGGTTCCACAGGAAGCGCAGCCGCCGCAGTCGCCGATGATGCCGGGCACGAGATGGTCGAGTGCCGCTTGCTTGAGGCTTTGGCCGACGACGGCCTCCACGCGGTGCGGTGTTCCGTCTGCCTCGATGAACCTGATCTCTGGCACGTCAGGCACGCCTTTCTGCGGTGGATTGGTGTCGCTTCACCAGTTCGGACAGCGGGAGGTCTTCGGAGGCGGCTTCATCCCCGGTCATGGCGGCCCGCGCCGTGACGAGTTGGCGGGCGACCGTGAAGTCCCGCGGCCGGTTGACCGCGTGCAGGCCGGTGATGATGCCGTTGCGCAGGTACACCACGCTGAAGGAGTTCGATGACGGGTCGCCGCGGACGACCTCGGTGTCGCCGGTCTGTGGCAAGCCGGCCATCTGGATCTTGTGGTCGTACTGATCGGACCAGAACCACGGCGCCGCAAAGCGCTCGGTCGGCTTTCCGCACAAGGTCCGGGCCGCGATTCTGGCTTGGTCAGTGGCGTTCTGAACGGATTCGAGGCGCACGCTGCGGCCGAGGAAACCGTGCCACTGTCGCGTGCAGTCGCCCGCGGCGACGATGTCGGGGTCCTCGGTCCGGGCCACGGCGTCGACCAGGACACCGTCGTCGACGGCCAGTCCCGCGGTGGCGGCGAGGGTGTCGTTCGGAGCGATCCCCACGCCAGTCAGGATCAGGTCGGCTCTGACCACGGTGTCGTCGCTGAGCTCTGCGAGGAGGGCTCCGTCGCGCTGGGCGACGCTGCGGACGGACACGCCTGTGCGCAGATCGACACCGTGATTGCGGTGCTCGCGTTCGACGAAGGCGGAGACGGCCGGTGGGCACGTCCGGGCCAGGACTCGCGGCTGGGCCTCCACAAGCGTCACCGCGATTCCCATATCGGTCGCGGCGGCGGCCGTCTCCAGGCCGATGAATCCGCCACCGACGATCAGCAGGGTGCCACCGGACTGCAGTTCCTGTCGCAGCGCGATCGCGTCGTCGAGGTGATGCAGAGTCCTGCCCGCGACGTGGCCGGAACCGAATCGGAGAGGACGCGGACTGCCACCGGTGGTGAGAGCCAGCTTGTCGTAGCGCAACATGCGCCCGTCCGCCAAGGCGACGGATCGTGTTCGGCGGTCGATCGCGACCGCCGCGGTGTCGAGTTCGACCTCGATGCCGGCGTTGGTGTAGGCGTCCAGGGCGCGGGTCCGCAGTGCCTCCTGCTCGACCTTGCCGCGCAGGAACGCTTTGGAGAGGGGCGGACGCTGGTAGGGCAGGTGGCGTTCGGCCCCGACGAGCAGGATCCGGTCGCTGAAACCGTTCTGCCGCAGTGCCACGGCCAGTTCCGAGCCGGCCTGTCCCGCACCGACGATGACGACGGTCTTCACCGGTGCACCCGTCGGATGGTGACCGGCAACGCCGTCAGCTGCCGCATCATGGTGTGGGCCGCCCATTCGTGATCGTCCCCGACCAGTGCGATATCGACATCGGGCGCGGTCAGCGCGGTCACGGCGATCTCGGTGAGCATCCGGGCCACGTTCCTGCCTGGGCACAGATGGGCACCGCCGCCGAAGGTCGCGCCGTGCTGGATCTGCCGGGTCAGCCGGTAGCTGTCGGGGTCGTCGAAGACCTCGGGATCGCGATTCGCCGAGGCCCACATCATGACGACCGGCGTGCCGGCGGGGACGGAGACGCCGTTGTACTCGACGTCCTGCAGCGTCAGTCGCTGACTGAGAATCAGCGGGGACTCCAGACGTGTGCCCTCGTAGAAGGCACTGGTGACCAACGCCGGGTCGGCACGGATCTGCTCCAGGGCCGTCCCGTCGCTCAGCATGCGGAAGACCACGTTCTCGATCGCCACACCGATCGTGTGGAAGCCGTCGAAGAAGTTCGAGGCCACCAACGAGCCGATGTCCTCCGGCTTGCCCTCCACGTCGATCGTGGTGAGTTCGGCCGCCATGTTGTCGAGAAGCGCGTTGCCTCCGTCCGACCACGCCTTCCGAACGGCTTCTCCGACCACGTCCATGTACGTCGCCGCTGCGGAGAACAGGCGCTGCGACTGCTCGGGCGTGCGGGTGAGCAGGAACGTCAGGCTCATCTCCTCCATGAGGTGCTGGACGTGTGCCGCCTGGTCCCTGCTCAGGCCGAGTTGCTCGGCCCAGAAGCGGGTGACGAACCGTCCCGCGAACTCCCGGGAGAAGTCGGTCTGGTCGCGCCCGGCGCATTCCTCGACGAGTTCCTGTGCGAGGCGTGCGGCGGCGGGAGCGAAACGGAGGATGTTCCGGGGCATCAGTGGCCGGACCAGGAGATTGCGATACGGCTGATGCAGCGGAGGGTTGGTGGTGAACACCTGGTTCCGCAGGAACCTGCCGTACCCTTCGGTCTGTTCGGGATCCGGTTTGGTCACAGGCCCGGAGCCGAGATCCGCTTCGGTGGCCATCCACAGGACGATGTCCGCGGGCACGTTGCCCAACGCCGGATTCGCCGCAAGCGTTCTGGCGTCTTTGTTGCGGAGCACGACGAGACTGTTCATCGGGCCCCGGAGAAAGTCGGTTCCTTCTCGGCCCCGCAACTCCCGTGCCGCTTCCACGAAGTCGCGTGAGAAATCGTCGAATGTGATGAAGTCCTCAATGGCGGGAAGGTCTGCCACCGAAGTCAGCTGTGTGGTTGACATGGGTTGACTACCACCTTTCGGTGATGAGCTGTGGACAGGGTCGGGTCAGTCGCCCAGGACTCGTCGCAGGTATGCGTTGCCGAAACGCCGATCCGGATCGAGGCGGTCACGCACTGCGGTGAACTCGCCGAAGCGTGGATACGCTGTCGCCAAATAGTCGGCGTCACGTGTGTGCAGCTTGCCCCAGTGCGGGCGACCGCCGTGCGCGGTGAAGATGCGCTCCGCCGCGGCGAAGTACTCGCGGAAGGGCATGCCCCGGTAGGTGTGGACGGCGATGTATCCGCTCTCACGGCCCGACGCCGTGGAGAGGGTGATGTCATCCGCGGGTGCCGTACGCACTTCCACAGGAAAGCTGATCCGCAGATTTGAACGGTCGACCACGGCCTTCAACTCGCGCAGGGCGTCGATCAGTGCCTCGCGTGGGAGGGCGTACTCCATCTCGATCATCTTCACGCGGCGGGGAGACGTGAAGACCTTGTACGGGATGTTCGTGTAGCTGCGGGCGGAAAGAGCACGGCTCGACACCCTCGCCATGGCCGGGACGGCGGCGGGCACGGCTTGCCCCAGCCAGTTGACTGCCTGGAAAACGCCGTTGGAGAGAAACTCGTCCTCGAACCAGCCTCTGAACCGGCCCATCGGGGCAAGCGGACCTGCGCTGCGGTTGTTGCGCATGGTGTTGCAGTTGTCGGTGTGCGGGAACCAGTAGAACTCGAAGTGCTCGTTGGCCGCGTGGAGTTCGTCGAAAGTCGCGGTGACCCTGTCGAACGTCATCGGTTCGTCGTGCGCGGTGAGAAGGAACAGCGGTTCCACGGCGAGCGTAATGGCACTGACGACCCCGAGCGCGCCCAGCCCGATGCGTGCGGCGGCGAACACGTCCGGGTTCTGCTTCTCGGAGCACGTGAGCAACGAGCCGTCCGCCGTCACCAGTTCAAGGCCGCGGATCTGGGCCGCGATCGAGGCCGAGCTGCGGCCTGTGCCGTGAGTGCCCGTACTGGTCGCGCCGGCGACGGTCTGCTCCATGATGTCGCCCATGTTGGTGAGTGACATGCCTTCCCGGGCCAGGGCGACGTTCAGGTCCCTGAGCCGTGTGCCCGCTTCCACGGTCACGGTTCCGGCCTCCCGGTCGACAGCGCGAACGCCAGTAAGACGGTCAGGCCGTATCAACACGCTCTCGGTCGCGGCAGCGGCGGTGAACGAGTGGCCGCTGCCGACGGGCTTCACCGGCAGGCCGTCCTCGGCCGCCTCACGCACAACGGCGCGGAGCTCATCGACCGAAGCGGGTGCGACCTCCCTCACCGGATGGGCGGTGACGTTCCCGGCCCAGTTCCGCCACACATTCCTGTTCGCGCGGTCCTTGCCCGCGTGCGCGCCGTAGCGGGTCGTTGCCAAGTCCTACTCCCTCCTCGGTGGGCTGGGCGGTGGTGCCCTTCGCGTAGCTAGCGGACGGACCGGACCTGGTAGGTGAGCACCGCTCCGATCGCGGCACCGACACCGACGGTGGCGAACAGGACGGGATAGCCCAGTCCCGAGGTGATGATCACGCTCGCGATCAGCGGGGCCAGCGCCGGCGGGACGAGCGCTCCGATGTTCATGATCCCGAGGTCCTTGGCGCGGCTTTCGGCATCGGGCAGTACCTGGGTGATCAGGGCTTGGTCGACTGCCATATAGGCGCCGAATCCACCGCCCATCAGCGCGGACGCCACGATGTCCATGGACAGGCTGGGAAACGCCGCGAGCAGGAACCCTGCCAGCGCCTGGAGCAGTGCGGCCAGGGCCACGAAGATCCGGCGCCGGCCCAGGCGGTCGGACAGCACGCCCGCTATCGCGGTGGCCACCAGGCCGGCGACGAGGTAGACGACGGTGATCAGCAGCAGGCTGGTCTCGGGGTCGGAGACCTGAAGGCCGTCGATGAGGAAGTACAGCGCGTAGCAGGTGCCCAGCGAGTTGGCGAGGTTGACCAGCAAGCGTGCGCCGAAAGCCCAGGCGAATTCGCGATTCTTCAACGACCGGCCGAGAGACGTGACCATTGTCCGCAGTCCCAGCACGTGTTGTGCTTGGTGTGCCACTTCTCGGTAGAAGAACACGAAGGGCAGGGCACACACGATCAGCAAGACCGCGATGAGCAGATAGGCCCGTGCGGCGGAGAGGCTGAAGGCTGCGACCATCGCGATGCCGACCACGACGCCGAGAGCCTGCGGGCCGTAGATGGCGCTGGAGATGAGGCCACGCTGGCGTTCGGGGACGCGGTCGGCGATCACGGCGGTCAGTCCGGCCGTGGCGGCGCTGAGCCCGAGCATGGTTGCCGACCAGGCGACGGTCACGCCGAGCACGGTGGTCTGCTCGCCGGTGATCACCACTCCCGCGGCGAACACCAGCGCACCACCGCCCAGCCACGCCCGTCGCCGTCCGAAGCGGTTGCGGGAACGGTCGCACAGCGCGCCGCACACCGGAAGGGCGATCAGGACGACCAAGCCGGACGCGGCGTTGACGAGGGCGAAGTCGGTGACCTTGTGCTCGGGGTCGATGAGCTGCAGCTGCTGCGGCAACAACAGTTGCAGGGGAACGAGGTTGGCCATCCAGTAGCCGAACCAGACCAGGCTGAACGCGGCCGTCCAGCGGCGGGAGACCGGCGCAGCGGGACCGTGGGAGGAGATCGCGACGGCGGAAGACGTGAACTCGGTGGACATGTGGCCTCTTCGGGGTGGGTTCGGTCAGAGGAAGGCGTGCCCTTCGCCGCGGTAGGTGGGAACCTGGTCGACGATCTGATGGCCCGACACCAGGTGCAGGACGTTGACGCGTTCGCACAGTTCGCCGGCTTTGGCGTGGCGCAACCACACCTGGTCGCCGAGCCGCATCCCGTGTGCCGCCTGGCCCAGCACCGGCGTCTGGACCTCCCCCGCTCCTTCGAGTCCGGTCAGCCGAAGGCCGCGTGGCCAGGTCGGGGTGGGCATCCGATCAGGGCCGATCGGGCCGGAGGCGACCCAGCCGCCACCGAGCAGAGTGGCGATCTTCGACGTGGGACGCCGCACGACGGGCAGGACGAAGAAGGCTGCCGGGCGGGGCTTGAAGCGGCGGTAGAAGTCGAACAGTCCCGGCCCGTAGAGGCCGGACCCGGCGCCGATCTCGGTGATGACGTGCTCGGCGGCGGTTTGTTCGATGGAGCCGGTGCCGCCGCCGTTGACGAACTCCAGCGGCGTGATGGCCTCGATGGCCGTGATCGCGGCGGCACGACGCTCGGCGAGTTCCCTCGCGGAGAGGCGCTGCATCGCCCGCAGCGCCGCGCGCTTGAGCGGGGAGCCGGGCTGGTTGTCGCCCATGCCGGCGATCTGACCTTCGTAGGACATGAGGCCGACCAACCGGAATCCTGGTCGCTGCGTGATCGTTCGCGCAAGCCTCGCTGCTTGGTGCGGTGTGTGTGTGTCGGGGAGCGGTAGGGACCCAGGTGGATGCGGCCGCCGAGCAGTTCCAGCGACGCGTCGAGGTCGATGCAGACGCGCAGATCGGGTCGGCGCGGTCCCACGGCGTCGTCGACGAAGTCCAGGTGGTCGATCGAGTCGATCATGAGGGTGATGCGGGCTGCGGCGCGTTCGTCCGCCGCGAGCTGACGGAGAGCGTCGCGGTCGGCGGTGGGATAGCCGATGACCACGTCCTCGTGGTCCTGGGCCAGGAACAGGGCTTCGGGCAACGTGAAGGCCAGAATGCCGTGATATCCGGGCCGTCGGGCGGCACGCTGGATGAGGTCGCGGCTGCGTACCGACTTGCTGGCCAGCCTGATGGTGGCGAGCCCGGCCGCCCGGCGCGCCAGGTCGGCGGCGTTGAGGTCGAACGCGTCGAGATCCACCACGGCGAACGGTGGATCCAGGTGCTCGGTGGCGCTGGCGAGCTGTGCCATCCGGACTTCACTCGACCCGGTGGTGATCAGAGATGTCATCGGCGGGGCGCTCATGGACTGATCCTTCGTGGTCATTCGGCACGTCCGGCCATTGTGGACAGTCCGACGCTTCCGTTGCGGATGAGCCTTTCCCGTTGCCGTCTTCCGCGCGCCTCGACGAGCGGCATGAGCCAGCGGATGAGCAGCGGAAGAGTGCCGGCGAGTCGCTGAACACGTCCCGCGAGCACGGGGAAAACCACTTCCACGGGCTTGGTGGCGATCGCGTCGACGACGACCTTGGCCACGGCCTGCGGTGTGGCCGCCTTCTCGGCGAAGGCGATCGCCGACGTCGGGTCGGCCAGTTCCTGGTCCAGCATCTTCGTGCGCGTGGACGGCGGATGGATGATCGTGAAGTCCAGCGGGCCGTGCCGTTCCTCGAGCGCCACCGCGTGGTGGAAAGCCCGGACGGCGTGTTTGGTGCCGCCGTAGGTGGCATATCCGGGCAGCGCCAGGAACGAGCTCATGCTGCAGATCGTGATGATGTGACCGCGGCCGCGCGCCGTCATCCGCGGCAGTGCCGCGCAGACGCCGGTCATGGTGCCGAGCAGGTTGACCTCGACGATGTCGCGGTGCTGCTTCAGGCTGAGATCGCGGGTGTTTCCGGTGTGGATGATCCCGGCGTTGTTGATCAGCACGTCCACCGGCCCGAACCTGGCCTCGGCGGCGTCGAACGCGGCACCCCAGCCGTCCGGGTCACGGATGTCGAGCGGAACGGCCGCCGCCCTGTCACCCAGGCGGCGGGCCGTGGCGTGCACGGCGTCGGCGTCGACGTCGGTGAGCAGCACGCGGTGCCCGCGCACGATCGCGGTTTCCGCGATCGCCGCTCCGATGCCGGTCGCGGCGCCGGTCACGAGCACGACGAGGTCGTTCTCGGGCTTCTTGCTCATGGGCTCAGACCCTCTTCCGGTCGTCGGGCCAGCGGGTTCACAGCGCAAAGACCTCGACTCGGCCCTGCCCCAACTTGGCGGCCTCGACGGGGTCGTCGGTCGGGACGGTGGCCGCGAACAACGTCCTGCCGTTCTCCCCCGCCACCAGACAGCTCAAGGTGTGCTGGCTGGTGACCACGCGGTCGACGACCTGGCCGCCCCGCGCCACCCGGACGCACTCGCCGCGCAACGCGTTCGCCACCCAGATGGTCTCGCCGTCGACGTGCCACGCGAGGCCGTCCGGGGCGATCGGCGAGGAGGAGCGTTTCGCGATGGCCGGGTGGTCGAGCAGCGCCGAGATCCTCCTGGTGATCCGGCCGAGCAGACCGGGGTCGTTGACCAGGCGCCACAGCAGCGGCGAGACCAGCGAGCCCCAGGGACGCCCGACGCCGAGCCTTCCGTCGGACTGCACAGGGAAGTCGGTGATGCGCAGGCCGAGCGTCTCGGCGGCGACCAGAGTCGTGCCGTCCGCGGTCAGCAGGAAGCCGTTGGGGAAGAGCAGCGGTTGCGAGAGCCCGAGCAGCTTCCCGTCCGGGGCGAAACACGCGATCGGTGCCGTGGGAGGGCCGGGCGGCGCGTAGAGCATCGAGTTCGGATGCTCGCGGTCGAACGTGTAGTAGTCGAAGCCGAAGTTCCCCACGTAGGCACGTCCGGCCGAGTCGACCAGCATGTCGTTCACCGGGCCTTCGGCGATGTGCCGCAGGTCCGCGTGCTCGACCAGTTCGCCGTCAGGCTCCCGGCGGTAGACGCAGCCACCGTTCATCGACACGACGAGCAGACGGCCGTCCGGCAGCCAGCCGAGCCCACCGGCGCCGCCGGGCACCTCGATGACCGTCTCCGGCTCTCCTCGCGTGTCCCAGCGGTGCACGGTGCCGTGCGCGAGGTCGGAGAACCACAGTGCCTCCTCGTGCCAGCGCAGGGACTCCGGCACACCGAATCCGGTCAAGACGATCTTCGCCGTCCGCTTCACACCGGCTCCTCCCTGGGTTGACGTGCGACGTTGTCCGTGATCCAAAGTTGGTCACTTGTATTGGACGCTTGACTTGTACGAGCGACCGTCTCATCCTGGGTGGACAGAAGTCAACGCCCGGCAGGAGATTTCGTGACCCAGCCTCGAACCCTCGGCACCGCCTCGGCTGCGGGCATCGCCGTGGACAACCCCGCCACGGGAGAAGTGATCGGCCAGGTCGCCGACAGCACTGCGGAACAGGTCGAGGCGGCGGTCGCGCGGGCCCGGCGAGCGCAGCCGGGCTGGGCACAGCTGACCCCCCGCGACCGCGCGAAGCTGTTCACCCGCGCCCGCCACTGGCTGCTGGACCACTGTCAGGAGGTCGTGGACTCGATCGTGGCGGAGAACGGCAAACCGGCAGAGGACGCGATCGTCGAGGTCGTCTACTGCGTCAGCGCCTTCGCCTACTGGGCCAAGCAGGGACCGCGCCTGCTCGCCACGACGAAGGTGCGGTCGCTGTCCCCGTTCGTCCTGGGCCGCGGCATGTTCACCCGCCGGGTGCCACGCGGGGTCGTCGGCGTCATCGGGCCGTGGAACAACCCGCTGATCAACTCGTTCGGCGACGCCATTCCCGCGCTGGCCGCCGGCAACGCGGTCGTGCTGAAGCCCTCCGAGTACACGCCACTGACTGCGCTCCTCATGGTCAGGATGGTCCGCGAGTGCGGCTGGCCGGAGGACGTCTTCCAGGTCGTCACCGGCGCCGGCACCACCGGCCAGGCCCTGGTGGACACCGCCGACTTCGTCATGTTCACCGGCTCCACGAAGACCGGTCGCGCGGTCGCGGCACGGGCGGGTGAGCGGCTGATCCCGTGCTCACTGGAGCTCGGCGGCAAGGACGCCCTGATCGTCCTGGCGGATGCCGACATCGAACGGGCCGTCAACGTCGCACTGCACGGTGCCCTCGTCAACGGCGGTCAGATGTGCACCTCAGTCGAGCGCGTCTACGTCGAGGAGGCCGTGTACGACGACTTCGTGTCACGGCTCGAGAAGCGGTTCGGCGAACTGACGCAGACGCGACCGGCCGGTCTGGGCAGCACCGACGTGGGCGCCATGACCTTCCCGCCGCAACTGTCCACAGTGGCCGAACACGTCGAGGACGCGACCGACCGCGGCGCCCGGGTTCTGGCCGGAGGAAACCCCGGCCCGTGGCCTGGCCGGTTCTTCGAACCGACGCTGCTGGTCGACGTCGACCACACGATGACGTGCATGCGCGAGGAGACCTTCGGCCCCACGCTGCCCGTGATGAAGGTGGCGGACGCGGCTGAGGCGGTGCGGCTGACCAATGACAGCCAGTACGGCCTGCAGGCCGCCATCGTCAGTTCGAACACCGCGCGGGCGCGCCGGCTCGCCGAACAGCTCGAGGTCGGCTGCGTCACGATCAACGACGTCCAGACCAACTACATGGCGCTGGGCCTGCCCATGGGCGGCTGGAAGGAATCAGGACTCGGCAGCCGGCACGGCGCCGAAGGAATCCTCAAGTACACCAAGCCCCAGGCCATCTTCGTGAACCGGTTCCCGATGCGCCGCGACCTGAACATGCTCCCGTTCGATCCGTCGTCCTACCGCTTCCTCCTGCGTCTGGTGAACGCGTTGTACGGCAAGCGATGGCCCTTCGGAAAGAACTAGGCACCACTCCCCCGCAAGACACACGAGAGGCAGGCGTTCATGCCCGCGACCCCGACCACCGTCCAGCACGACTCGGTCGGCGCGATGCCAGAAGGCGTCGAGCTGCCGCTACCACCGCAGAACCTGAGCATCGACGAAGAACGCCAGATCCGCAAACAGGAACTCGCCGCGGCCTTCCGCCTGTTCGCCCGCTTCGGCTTCTCCGAGGGCGTCGCCGGACACATCACCGCCCGCGACCCCGAGAACCCCTCAGCCTTCTGGGTCAACCCGTTCGGCATGTCCTTCAGCCAGATCCGGGTCTCCGACCTCATCCTCGTCGACCACGACGGCACGTTGCTGGAGGGCAGGCGCCCGGTCAACAACGCCGCCTTCTGCATCCACTCGGAGGTCCACCGCGCCCGTCCCGACGTCGTCGCGGCCGCGCACACCCATTCCCTGCACGGCAAGGCGTTCTCCAGCCTGGGCATTCCCCTGGACCCCATCACCCAGGACGCCTGCGCGTTCTACGAGGACCACGGCCTCTACACCGACTACCGCGGCGTGGTCAACGACACCGAGGAGGGGCGCCGGATCGGCGTCGCGCTCGCCGACGGCAAGGCCGTCGTACTGCGCAACCACGGACTGCTCACCGTCGGAGCCTCCGTAGCCGAGGCCGCCTGGTACTTCATCACCATGGAGCGTTCCTGCCAGGCCCAGCTGCTGGCCATGGCCGCCGGGAAGCCCACGCTCATCGACCCCGACACGGCGCGGATGGTGCGCGACCAGATCTCCGGCCCGCTGGCGGGCTGGTTCCAGTTCCGCCCGCTGTGGGACCAGATCACGCGCCAGGAGCCCGACCTGTTCGACTGATTCAGTCCTTTGTGGATGCCTGTGCGGTGCTGAGGGACACGAGGTGCTCGCCGACGAGAGCGAGCACCTCGCGGCTCTGTTCGCTGTCGTGGTCGGTCAGCCACGTCATCGCGAGCCCGTCCAGCACGGAGTTCAGGTAACGGGCGAGCACCGGAACGGGAACCGTCCACTGTGCACCGGTCTTCTCGGCGGACTCCCTCAGCAGTTCCTCGTGCACCTCGAGGTAGTGCCGGTACTGCTGACGCGCCAGCTTCTCCATCCCCGCCTGC
Organism: Lentzea nigeriaca; assembly: GCF_016907955.1. Lineage (GTDB taxonomy): Bacteria > Actinomycetota > Actinomycetes > Mycobacteriales > Pseudonocardiaceae > Lentzea > Lentzea nigeriaca. The sequence goes on from NZ_JAFBCX010000017.1 coordinate 29,792, forward strand.
CGCAGGGCGTAGTGGGCGAGCTCGTACCCGACCAGATGCATGCCGGGATCCGACTCCACCCCCTCCCAGTAGGCGCGCAGACTCTCGACGACCATCGAACTCAGGTCGGCCTCGTCGGCGAACGCCCGCCGCGCGGCGGCACCGATGCGGTCGGTGATGCGGGTGATCACCTCGTCCAGCAGATGCTCACGCGAGTCGAAGCAGTAGTGGAAGACCCCCAGCGTCATGCCCGCCTCGCCGACGACCGCACGCGTCGTGGTCTTGACGACCCCGTCACGCATCATCACCCGGATCGCCGCCTCGATCAGCTCTTCTCGCCGATCCTTCAACGTCATGCGAGCCATGTGGCCGCCCCACCTCCCGATCACCCAGCTCCTGGATCACCAAGTTAGCACGGTGTCTTGGACGGTTGACCAGAACCGAGACCCCGGTCGCACATGTGGCGGAAGGCGCGAACAGCCGGATGCAGGCGTGCGGCTCAGCCGAACCAGGAGCCGTGAGCTGATGAACGAGCTGATCGACGATCCACCGCTCCCCCGACCTGTGCGCGTTCCGCTCGGGGTCGGCACCCTGCGATCCCACCGCCCATGCACAGGATTCGAATACCGACCACCATCAACAAGCCGATAGCCGTACGGCGGCCGACCACCCAGGAAACGACCCTGCAACCGCGTCTGAGACCGCATCGCCGCCAGCACCCGCTGCCGTGCCCTCGCCACCTCACGCCGCGCCTGCGCACCCAGCAACACGATCAACGCCTCATGCACAGGACTACCGAGCTCGACCGGACCACCCGCCTCCGGCAGCCACACCGCAACATCGAGCGCATTCAGCTTTGAGACGACCTCACGGAACTGATAACCGTGGAACGCTCGCTCGTACTCGCCCACCAAGGTCGAACACCTGTCCACCACTCGACCTTGTTCACCGGGCGGCCAGCGTGAAGGCGAGCAGCGCGGTCGAGGTGAAGTCGATCGCGACCTCGGCGCTCGCCCACGCGCCGGCGTGGTCCAGGAACCGCGACCCGTTCCCGTCGAACTCGGCGTAGGGGTTGCCGCCGTCCGCCGGGCAGGCGCGCAGCGTGGGGAACGTGTTCAGCTGTTCGAAGTGCTTCGCCGCGTTGGGACCGTTGACCACGGCTCCGACCGGGACCTCACCGGTCAGGTTCGCCACCTGGTGCGAAGCGCAGCGCAACGACGTCGTACCGGCGCCGATGACGAACGAGACACCCCACGGGTTGGCGCCCAGCACCCAGTTGCGTTGCTGGGTAAGGAACTCGTCGTAGGTGGTGTCCCCGGTGAGCTTCTTGTTGTGCAAGGCACTGATCATCAGGCCGAACGTGTGCGGCACGGAATCGAACTCCACATAGGACACTCCGGCCCGGAACAGGTCCCGGTCAGCGATCGCCGCCGCGTCACGCAGCGGCCTGCGGATGTCCTCGATGAGCTGCTGACGTTGCGGACCGTCGACCAACCCGGCCAGGTCGGCGTGGGCCATCGTGCTCACGTCCGAGAGGCCCGCTGAGCCGCGGCTGTCGGACTCCACGTAGCGCGACGCCCACTGCTGCGCCTCGGCGGTCCAGTCCGGTGCACGCGAGTCGCCCAGTGCGCGGGCGGCGAGCGCGAGCTCCGTCGCGCCGAGCTCCAGGTCGTCCAGCCACGAGCTCTCCGGGTAGTACTGCGGCGGGTAGGCCGTGACGAGTGCGCCGGGGCTGTGGTCCGCGCGGTCGTAGATCTCCGACGCGACGCGCAGGTGTTCGAGCGCCCTTGCTCGATCCTGTTGCGCGTTCACCTGTGCGGACAAGGCGAAGGCGGCGGTGACGCGGCCGGCCAGGTTCGGGCTGATCGGTTCGCCCGGTTTGTTTGCAGGGAACACCGGCCGGTGCTTGATGTGGTGGTCGGGCGTGCCGGGCGGCACGTCCAGCTCGTCGTCGGCTTCCGGCAGCCGCCAGACGTCGTGGTCGGTGCGCACGTCGTCGTTGCCGACACCGATGCCGACCTGCGCGTGCAGGACGTCGCCGGTCCACATCTTCGCCAGCCAGTCGACGCCGTGACGCGCTTCCGCGGCCAGTTCCGGGGTGCCGGTCCCGTCGCGTTGCGCCAGCAGGAGCTGGACGGTGGCGTAGGAGGTGGTGTGGGTGAACTTCAGGAAGTCACCGGCGTCGAACCAGCCGCCCTCGACGTCGATCGGCCCGCCCGTGCGGGTCAGCGCCGGGTCGAGCAGCTTGTAGGCCTCCATGTCGATGCGAGGTGGGTCGTAGACCTGGGCGGCCCGGTCGGCGAGGTGAGAGGCTTTCCGCCGCAACAGGCTGCCGTCGACGTTCGCGCCATCACGCTGCGATCGGAAGAACCGCACGTTGGCGGCCGCCAGCCCGCCGAACAGGTCGCGGGCGTCGGCCACGCGGAACTCGGGCGAGGTGCCGGTGACGGTGCCGCTGACCTCGATCCGGTACCGGCCCGGTGCGGTGAGCCCGGACAGGTCCAGCACGCTCACGGCGCGGTACTTGCGGTTCCACGAGCGCATGGCCGCACCGGCCTTGCCGCTCATCGCCGTCCGCCCCGACTCGTCGACCACGCGGAACTGCGCACCGGTGGTGGACCTCTGCGCCATGAGGTAGGCGTGTTTCGTCTCCTCCGCCGCATAGCCGACCTGGTCGACCCGGATCACGACCGATCCGGTGTCGCTGCTCGCCGCGGGTGCGCACGCGCCGACACCGAGAAGTAACACCAACGCGATCTTGGGAAGTCTCATGGCCAGAGGGTGGGGCCTCGGTCATGAGGAAATCATGAGGAAGGCAGCCGGAGCTCGGCCCGCACACCGCCGCGCTCCCCGTCGGCCAGCACTGCCGAGCCGCCGTGCAGCCCAGCTACCCAGCGCACGATCGCGAGCCCGATCCCGTTCCCCGTCCCGGAGCGGGACCGGCCGAGCCCAGGTCCACCGTCCACAACGGACACCACGCCGTCGCGCACCGACACCACGACCTCGCCGCCGCCGTGACGCAGCGCGTTGTCGACGAGGTTACGGACGGCCTGGGCCAGCAGTTCCGGATCACCGTGCACGACAACGGGTTCGGCCATGACCGTGACGCCGCCGGCCTGAAGCTCGTCGACGACCTGCTCCACCAGTTGATCGAGCCGCAACGGGGTGCGCTCGATCTCCTGCGTGCCGCCCCTGACCCGTGCGCGGGTGAGCAGGCCCGTGACGAGATGGCCCAGTCGGTCGACGAGCCGCCGCACCTCGGCCGGGTCGCGGGAGTCCGCCACCAACCGCAGGGTCGCGAGCGGCGTGCGCAGCTCGTGGGCAGCCTCAGCCAGGAACTGCTCCTGTTCCGCGAGGGTGCGCACCGCCGGCCGCATGCTGAGCTTCGACAACAGGTGTCCGGCCGCCGCGGCGACGAGGACCAGCGCCGAGCAGCCGATCCACAGCCACCGCACGAGCACCGCGTGCCCCTCGCCGGGAGGCCCCGCGCTGACGAGCACCACCGCCCCGATCCGGCTCTCGTCCCACACCGGCGCGGCGGCGACCCGGTCGCCAGGACCGCCGGCCAGCACAACGTCCTCAGTGGACACAACTCGGTCCGTCGTCGCCGGGTCCGCCACCGGTTTGCGGCCCCGTTCGTAGCGAACTTCCCAGCCGCGTTCGACGCGCGCCACGACCTGGACACCCGCGGCCTCCCGCGTCAGGTAGTCCTCCTCCAGCGGTTCGAGGTGCAGCGCGCCGTTCTGGAAGTAGACCGCCCTGGACAGCCCGGTCGCCTGCCGGTTGATCTCGGCGTCGGCCGCGTCCTCGCGCGAGCGCTGGTCGATCACCCCGGCCAGGATCGCGAGCACCGCGAGGCAGACCGCGGTGGTGAGCGTGAACAACGCGGTCAGCTGCCAGCGCAACCGCCGCAGCCGCCTCACCCGGCCGGCCCGAGGACGAACCCGACGCCGCGCGCGGTGCCGATCAGCGGTGGTTCGCCGAGCTTGCGGCGCAACTGGGCCACGACCACGTCGACCACGTTGGACATCGGCTCGGCCATCTCGTCCCAGCAGTGCTCGATGAACTCCGACCGCGACACGACGTGCCCGGCCCTGGTCAGCAGCAACTCCAGCACGGCGAACTCCTTGCTGGTCAAGGACAGCAGCACACCGTCGCGGCGCACGCGCCGCCGCGGCAGGTCCATCTCCACCCCGAGCACCCGCAGCACGGTCTCCCGCGGCGGTTCCGCCCGCCGGCACAACGCCCCGACCCGCACCACCAACTCCTCCATCGCGAACGGCTTGCCGAGGTAGTCGTCCGCCCCGTCCGCGAACCCGGCGATCCGCTCCGGCACCGCGTCCAGCGCGGTCAGCACAAGCACCGGCGTCCGCACCTGCCGCGACCGCCACCCGCGCAACAGGCCGAGCCCGTCACCGTCCGGCAGACCCCGGTCCAGCACCACGCAGTCATAGCTGTAGACCGACTGTTTGAGATCCGCCTCCGCCACATCGGTCGCCCAATCCACGGCGAACCCGCCGGCACGCAGCCCGGCGACCACCGCCTGCCCCAGCTCGTGATCGTCCTCGACGAGCAGCACCAGCACGAGCCGCGACAGTACACATCGGAACGGGACCGCGCTGAAGCTCCAAGCCACGACGATGTCGCCTGAGGACGGATTTCGCGCAGACGTGCAGCTTTGCTCCAGCTCAGGTGCTGCACGATCTCGCAACCTAGCTCAAGGCCCACCAACAACGCCGTATACGAGTTGGGTGCCGTGGTACCTCGCGGTCACCCATCTTCGTTCTACTGCGCTGGGCGGCGGCGAACGCGTCTGGGTCGGTGACCGCAGACCTTGCATACCCAGACGCCGCCCTCGGGCGCCGGTGCCGTTACGTCCTGGCAGACGCCGCACCATTCGTAGATTCGACTGCTCATGTTGCCGTGTGGGGTGCCAAAACACGGCCGAACTTGTCTGACCTGCGCTTAATCAAGGCCGCTACGGGTTCGTGCTCATTGATCAGCTGCGCCAGCTCAACGGTGTCGCGGCCGACCCCTTGGAGCCGGGTGAGATAGGCAGCTTTGACGCCCGCAAACGCCGCGGTCCGGTTGTTGTCGCCGTCATCCAGACCGGCCACGACCATCCTCAGCATTTGTAATACGGTCTCAAGAGGATCTTCGTAGACGCTGCCGAGACTCAGGCCGGCACACCGCAACATCGGCCCGATCGACGCCTACCCAACCGACATTCATAATTCGCATCGGAAAACCCGCGTCGACCTGACGCGAGCGGATCAGCTTCCATCAAAAGATTTACGCGAATTACCTGGATTGGCCCTCTAATTTGGCGGCGACTATCCATAGCCGCATGAACACGCGAATGTCGCACACTTGCCACGGGTATGGGCTCATGCCCCCTTCGGACATCGAAGTTGATCAAGCGGGTGAGGACTAAACCATCCCCACCGCTTCTCCGTTCAGGCATCTGCTGCCGAGGACGCGGACGCGCGATTCGAGCACAGGATCTCGTCATCCGGTGTAAAAACAATCAAATGGGCAACGACCGCTTGCAGGATCAATAGTGTGACATGACCCTGATTGCTTTTCCTCAATACGGGTGGCGCGTAAGTCTTTCAAACCAAGTTGGTTCATTTCCTCAACGCGAAAGCCGATGTGTCTAGATCGGCCGCAAAGTCCCCACACGCCGGGCAATCTACCGCTCGTGCCAGGCCGATGCCATACCAACGCAACACGCTCATCTGGTCTACGCCGGTAGCAAGCGGGGCCAACGTCGCGTACTCGGTGTTGGCTTCGCGCCGATTGAGCCACAGATAAAGCGGCGCGACCAGATCCTCGTTGAGGGACGCTAGCGTGCTCGCTGTGTCCCCGAGCACCTCCTGCAATGCCAGCTTCGCGACAAGCAGCGCGACAGGTGCGATATCGGCGGCCAGACCTGGTTCCACCGCCACGATTCGGTCGCTGTATGCGATCGCGCTAGCCACGGTCTCGCTGCTGATCTCCTGGTCCGTCGCCATCATCGGCAATGCACTGACGAAGCATTGATAACACGGACTAAGCCCTGGAACGTACCGTAGTACCTGGCCGCCGTACGCGCGCCGGAACACTCCTGCGTACAGCGCGGGAAGTCCGGCGAGGACGCACAGCCTGTTGACGAGAAGCCGGCTGGCCCGGTTGTCCGTCGCGCACACGACCAGGTCCACGTCGAACGTCTCGATTGCCGCCGCGAGTTCGTCAATCGTGTCGCCGTCGATCTTCAGTGTCATTGCCGCGATCTCCGCAGCCGGGTTGCGATCCAGCACCAGGTCGCGGGCGGCGTTGGTTTTCAGCCTCCCGACGTCGGACAGCCCGCACTCGTGCCGAGAGACGTTCCCGATCTCCAACCGGTCGTGGTCGACGAGCAGGAATCTGCCGACACCACAACGGGCGAGCTCACGCAGGATCACGCTACCGCCGGATCCCAGTCCCAGCACGGCAACCGATCGGTCGCGCAGGACATCGGTCTCAAACACGCCCCGCACACGATCGAAGATGTCAGCTCGCTCGGGCAGCACGGTGAGATCTACGGGATCCGGGGCGTAGCAACGGATTTCCCCATCGACGACCACGCACACCAGACCGTCGCCGGGAACGACGTCCTCGAAGCGGTTCGCATGGACGACCTGCACGTCGTCACCGGGGTCCGCGGTCACCCGCGCGAGGTCGCCCCCGTCCACTACCTCGACCCGTCCGGAACGCATGGTTCCCGCCAGCATCCGCTGCGCGGCGAGGGGCTCGATGACGACGTGGGTGGGAGGATCAGCGGGCATTCAGCACCGCCGAGAAGGAGCGCAGGTCCTCGGGCGTGAACTCGGCCGTGTCGCCGGTGTTCGCTTCGTGGGCGGAGGCGACCTCGAACTTCCCGGTTTTCGGGTTCATCACCAGTTTCTTGCCTGGATTGCCCGTTCCGCTCGACTCACGCGCCAGGTAGTCGCGGATCGCTTTGTGGTCACTGGTACTCATCTACGACTCCTACGTCACATCAGGAAGTTCTCGATGGGCCGACCGTCATCGAGGTGGCACTCGTATGCGGTGATCCACAACATCGCCTTGCGCAGTACCTTGATCACCGAGTAGGCAGCGCTCCAGTCCTCAGGACGCACGATGCACACTTTGACCCAGCCGGCGCGGTCGGTTTCGTATGTGTGCATGGCGTGGCTGGTTCCGTAGGCCTCGATCCGCTTGTCGAACCCCATCAACGGGGTCGGGTACGAGACGTACGTGCTGGGTGCCTCGTCCGGATAGCCGCGCGGAAGGTGGAGCCTGATCTCATACGTGCGATTGGTGTTGCTCTGCCACCATCCCGACACATAGGTGCTTCCGGTGCGGTCGTGGAAGCTAAACCCGGGAAGGTTGGCACGCAACGCATACTCTTCCTGCGCCAGCCTCAGCTGCTGATGTGGTCTCCACACTGTGGTGCTCACCGCCTCCGGCCGAACTCGTCGAGTCGTTGGAACACTTGGGAAACCTGATGCTGTAGCAAGGGCGTCGCACCTTCCTGCAGCGCGTCCGCGGGGCCGGAGGCGCCGGACTGCCGCACCACGTGCCGGACGACCACAGCCGCCTTGCCGTTCCACCCGAGATCGAGCTGGTGCTCCTCGCCCAGGTTCACGGAGAGCAGCGTGAGCCGCAGCGCATCGCCACGTTCGATGGGTTCGAGCTCACAGGTCACCCCACGGGGCGCTCCAGCGAGCGCGGGCTCGACGTGCTCTGTGATGTATCTCTGGAGGTCACCGATCACATAGGAGTCGCCTTCCTGCGGCTTGCGGCTCCTCCCCCAGGAAAAGATCGTCCGTTTCGGCTCACCCGGTGCGTCCTCGTCGTTCCTGGATCCTGTCTCCACCGATCGCGCGAGCCTGTGCTCTGTGCGCTTCTCGCCTGTTCCCTGCGGTGAGTCGAATCGCCCAAAAACCTTCGCACAGGGCTCGATCACCGCCAGCGCGGCGCGCACCGGGCTGATGCCGGGCAGCACGATGAACTCAGTCGGTGCGCGTTTGCCCTGGCTCGCCTCGACATAGACATAGGGTTTGACGGTGACCTGTGCCGGACGGCTACTCGACTCGAAGTAGCACAGCACGTCACAGAAACGGGTGCGTTGGGTCCGGCTGGCGAACCGCATCGTCCGGTGCAGGTCACCGCCGCTGAGCTCGTGCAGCCCGAGCCGGTGGTGAGAGTGCCAGAGCCCGACGGCCTGGACCCCGAACGTTTCGATCAGCGCCTTCTCCATCGCCTGGTGCGCGGCGACATCCTGCTCGAACTGCGTCGCCCTGCGGATCGCGCCTGGACCAGGCCCGGTCGCCAGCAGAATCGTCGGATTGCCGCCGTCCGTCCACAGCCCGAAGAGGCTGCCCCCGGTCTCGATATCGGTGTGCGCTCCGGTCTCGTTGGCCACGCAGGCCAGCTCGGACTCATATATCCGCACAAAGGACTTGTTCACTGAAGTGCCTCCACGATGTCGGCCAGACCGCATTCGGAGGACCAGTCGGTCGCGTCGATGTGCACATCGGTGTCGCCAGACCGGATCACCGTCGGCGGCAGCACCGGATATGACGAGTCGATGACGAAGATGATGTCCTGGTCCCCTCGCACGTGCAGCCCGATATTGCCTTCCCCCAGCTTCTCCGCGGTGACCTCGTAACCGAGGCCGGCCAGCTGGCGTGCCTCCCGCTCGACACGCTCGAACTGCTCGTCGGCCGGTTCGTGCTCCGCGGGCGGCAGGTGAGCGCCGATCATCTGACCCGCGCTGGTGCGGGCCAGCAGGTCCGGCTTGACGGCGGCGGACATGTCCCAATACGTGTCGAGGACTGCCAAAACGAACCAGCTGACCGTCGCCGCCACCACCTCGACCGGTTCCCGGTCGTTCACGGCAGCGAGGTTGATCAGGTGCCAGCTCGGTAGATCCGTGTCCCGGCGTGCGAAGCCCGACCCCTTGCCGTACTTGGCAATCATGAACGGAAAACCGGACTCGCCGCCGGTCGTGCCGAAGATCGAGGACAGGTAGGCGTGTGCAGTCAACGATCTGTCGCTCTGTTCGAAGTAGATGATGACCACAGGCCTGCGCTCGAACTCGGACCTGGCAACGAGCCGCGCGCCGACCTCGCCGTCGATGAACCGTTGGACTCCACCGTCACGGGCGAATACGCCGGACGGCATCGTGGCGTACCTGGCGAAGCCTTCGACGCCGTGGAGGAGCTCGCTGATCAGCTCGACCAGACCTGGCATCGGATGGGGCGGCGGCGACACGATAATCGTGGGCAGTCCCGACTGAGGTAGCAAGCTCCGGAGCCTGCCGGGCACGCCGAGCGGGTACCCGGCCGCCACCTGGCTCTCCAGTTCGGCCTCGTGCAACCGGATCGCAGCCTGAACGCGGCGTTCCTCGGTAATCTCGTTCAGGTGCGCCCGCACATGTTCGACCCGGATCGCGTTACGTGTCTCGACCCAGGACGTGACGAGGTTGGGCACGGCCCCGAGGAGCCCGCCAAGAAACGGGGTCAGCAACTCCAGCACAAACGAAGCATCGAAAGCTACAGATCAACTGTTAACGCGCAAACGGGTGATGGGTCAAATTCCACTTAGTGCGGAATCCACTGCGACAGGTGCAGAAGGGCAAGCTGTCCCTGCGGGTTCATCGCCATTAGTTCGTTCCCTAGCAGGCACCTCGCCTGTGTGAGGCGGGCCAGCCCTCGAGACACCCGCATGCCTTGGTACAGATTCCCCAGACAGCACGCCCTTGGACGCTGCCCAAGAGGCCTGCCCGCACGACCGCTCGTGACATGCCTCATGTCCGAACCGACCTGATGAGTCTACTCAGGGCCAGAAAGGATTACGTGAGTGAATAGTGTGCGACTTCGTCCTCGGACACGGAGAAGTGGCAGATTTGCCACGATTGCGTGGCAGGTGCTCAAGTACGCTTGAGCACCTGTTTTGCGTTTCCACGCCACAGGCAGGTGGCGTCCGATGACCGTTTCCTACATCCGCCCGATCGTCCCGGACACCGCCCCAGGAAAAGCGGCGGATTCCTCCGTCCGTGCGACTGGTCAGCCTCTCCGCTTATTACCGCCCCACATCGCGACCGCCCCGGCAGACGAACGTCCTGTACCGGATGGCCGCCATCGACCACCGCGGCCGCGTCGCAGACTGCCACGTCACAGCCGCGCTGGACTGGAACGCGGGCACCCGACTGAACATCCGCGAACACCGCGGCCTGCTGGTCGTGACTGCTGATCCGCACGGCCTCTTCAAGCTCACCAAAGAGGGCTATCTCCGTCTCCCCGCTGACGCCCGCCGGGTAGTAGGCGTCAGTTCCGGAGATCGGGTCTTGCTCACAGCTCACGTCACCCGCCAGTCGGTGACGGTGTTCCCACCAGTCGCCCTGGACGAGTTGTTACTCCCCGTTATGCCAGGTGGTGAGGACGCGTGACCGGCGCACCGAACCAGGCTGACTGGATGCCGCGCGTCTGGTTCTCGACCGGATGGGCGTGACCGCCGAGGATCTGCTCAACGCGATAAGGCCGCCGGCACCCACGCTCGCCGAGTACATCCCGTGGACGTGGAACGTGCACCGCAGGTCGCGGCCGGAAACCAGCCCTTGCAGTTCCTGCGCCGCTTTGACCCGCTGATCCATCTCCTCGTCCGGCACGTTCGGGGCGGCGGAGATCGCCGCACGCATGTAGTCCACCGACTGCAAGAACACCGGAAGGGCGTGAGGGTGCCACATCGTTAGGGTCTTCGCCGCCGCAACGTTCTTCACGAGCGTGCGAAGCCGCGCAGGCACACGCGAGCCGTGCTGCTGCCACCAACCTCTCACTTGCGTCTCGGGCAGGAGATTCAGCAGGTGATCGCGCTCCTGAGCGGGCGTGCGGCATACGCCTAGCAGGAGCGCGAGCTCTGTTTCGGTGCATCCGATCTTGCCGTTCACGAAGTCCGACAGCTTCCCCTCCTGCCAGCCAACGAGTTCAGCAACCCTCTGAGCGGTCATTCCGGAAGCGCTGATCGCCGCCCGCACGACTTCGCCGAACTCGCGACCGCGAGCCGTGGAGAATCTCTGCGGCATGGTGAATTCCTTGCTGTAGCTGGGATTTGTTGTGCCAGGCACAACCCAGCCAACTGCGCCAGCGCAGCTCAGACCAGCTCATCAATCACGCGGCGACCCAGCATGAATCCCGCAACTACCGTAGCTCACCTGCGGAAATATCCCGGATTTGCAGGCATAGCCCGATCCGGTGATCGCGCCGCACAGGTTCACATCAGAGTTTCCGCGTGGGCGGTGAGCGCCGTGGCGAGGTCTGGGTGATCACCCATGTCGATCCGGCGGAAGAGCCTGGAGGTGACGTACAGCTGGGCAAGCCGGCCGGACTCGGACTCCAGCACGTCACCGAAGACAGAACGGACCCGGTCGACCATCTCGGGCACGAGAAGGCTGTAGCAAAGCAAAGTCGCGGCATCCGTGCCCGCAGGACCACGCCCCCACCACTCCCAGTCCAGCAGCCCGAAATCGGGCTTCATGAGATTGGCCCAATGTAGGTCGCCGTGCACGGTTTCCCACTGGGAGACAACATGGTCAGCGGAGTCATCGAACCGCTGCCGTATTCGGCTGCTCACCAATTGCTCGTCAGCGTTCACGCGATCCGTCGGCGTCGAGGCGACGACATCGATCGTGCGACGAAGTTCTGCCCACCAGGCATCGGGCAGGTCGATCGGCTCGCGGAGCGCGTCGGTGCGGGAACACAGCGAGCCTGGCAGCAAGGTCAGCACCTCGGCACGCTGGTGCCGGCTCTCCTCCCACTCGTAGACCTCCAACACGCGTGGCTTTGCCAGGCCGGTGAACACGTTCGCGTCGAGGTTCCCGGTCCAGAAGTCGCCGCCAATCCACTGCTTGTTCTCCGAGACGACCCGCAACCAGAACTGCTCTCCGCTGCGACCGGCGAGCGCGCCGATCGAGCGGCCCATCCAGCCCAGCCGAGGCTCCCCGACGAGCTCAAGCCCGAAGTGCGACGCGGCTCGCTGAAGGTTCTCGCGCATCCACTCACGGAACTGCGCGTCGGCGTCGCTGAGGTTCCCGGGCACCGCTACTCCTCGGTGACGTGACGTAGGTAGGCCTCGGGCGTCGCCATGTACCTGCGCCAGTGGTCGACCAGCGCCAGGTCCTCCCACTTCGACCGATGGAAGCCGTGCTCCCCCACTTCGATGATGTCGGCGTCCGGTGTGGACGCCAGGATCGGCGAATGAGTCGCGCAGATGATCTGCGCACCAGACTTGCCGAGCTCGTACATCAGATGCATCAAACGAAGGCAGGACTGGAACGACAGCGCCGCCTCAGGCTCGTCCATGAGGTAGAAGCCGGGCTCGCGGAACATCGCGGCTAACACGGTGAGGAAACCCTCTCCGTGGCTCATCTCGCTCGTATCCTCGTCCCAATACCCGCGCATCCCACTGACCGCGTTCATGAAGCCGAACGCCGTCTCCGCACGCAGGAAGTAGCCCTTGCGCTTCGTCCGCGGCCCGATCCGATGCCGGGCGCCGGCCGCAGTGGTCTCGAACAGGACCATCTCGCCGAGCACGGACTTCGGTCTGTCGTTGACGTACTTCCGCCCAGCCCGCCCACCCTGCGCATCCAGCCCCCACGCCTCAGCGAATGCCTCGACCAGGGTCGACTTCCCAGAGCCGTTCTCGCCGACGAGGAAGGTCACCGGCCGCTCGAATGTCATCCCTTCGTCCGCCATCTGGGCAACGCACGGCACGTCGAGCGGCCATGTCCGCCGTGAGCCACGAGGAAGCAGCTCTTCAGGGATGTACGCACGGCGGGCGAGCATGAGCGGAAGTTCCTTCGGTCAGTGGTAATCCGGAGCGCAGGCCCCCGTAGGCGTGCAGTTGCCGGCCGGTCGACACGCCGGGCTGCAGCTCGGCCCGCACTGCGGATCACACATCTTGGGCACGCACGGATTCAGAGATCGCTGAGCGAACTCCGTCGCGAGCATTGATGCAGTCTCCGTCATCCTCGGTCCCGTCAGGATGTCGACGAGTGACTCCTCCCGCACGTTGCCCACCGGCAACCACCGGGAGAACACGCACGGCCACACCGACCCGTCCGGTGCGATCGCGACCCTACCGTCACCGCACTGACCGCACAGTTCACCCAGGCCAGGACCCCTGTCCCGCACACCGCGGCCGATCTGTCGCAGACGATCGATCCGAACTTCACCGCCGACCCCGACAGCTCGCAGCTGAGCCACCGCCTCCTCCACACGCTGCCCTTCATCGACCTCGATCACGCCGACCCGCACCGGGATCGAGCGCCGGACGGCCTCGACGATGTTCGACTTCGTGCGCTCGTAGCTACCCCGGCCGCGCGTGACCCGCTCATGCTGCTCGGCGTCATCGGAGTAATAGCTCGTGGCGAGCTGAACACCGGACCGCGAGAAGACCTGCCACAACGCCGGGGCGACGTGCACCAGATTCGTGAACACCTCCACCACCAGTCCTCGATCGAGGGCATGGTGGATGAGCGCCGGCAACGAGCGGTGCAGCGTCGGCTCGCCTCCGATGAACTGCACCATCCGTGTTCCGAGGTCAGCGAGCTGGCCAATCGACTTACGCCAGTCCTCCGCAGTCATCACGCCATGCGAGCCTGCCGGGCCAGAGTCGGCGTAGCACTGAACACATTGCAGCTGACATTTCCCCGTCACTTCAAGCCATGCGAACGTCACCCGCGCTTGCAGGTCGAGTTGAGCCCCCACGCGTTTCCCCTCGTTTCTCACGCTCCGCCGTACTACCTCCGTAGTTCTTGGAGGCCCTCCAAGCCAGAGGAGCGGAAGGGATTCGCCTGATCGACCGAGCTGGGCCCAACCGGCAGTTCACGGACCAGACGCACGGCGGCGAGCCGCCCGCGCGGCGAGAGCCGGAATCGCGGCGATCTTCGCCGGATCCAGCTCCGACCACAGGATCCCCGCCGGTCGTCGAGGCGGTCCGCACTCAATGGCCTGAGTCGGAGTGACGATCACGTCCACGGAGAAGTCGTGGCTGGTCTCCGGAAGATCACCATCAACGACCTGAAGGTCGTGGACTGTCGTGACGATCGTCGTCGCTTCGCTGATCAGCCCCGCCTCCTGCAGCAATGCCACCTCGATGTCCGCGTACCCGCGCCCTTGCCCAGCCGGACACCTCGACGGTTCACCGCCACCGTTCCGCACAAGAGCAGGCCGATCTTGGGCATCAGGTCCGTATCCACGGTCCTCGCGAACAACGCCGCCTTCTTCGGCACCGCCGCTTCCTCCGGCGAAACAGGAAGCTTCGCCGGGTCGAGTTCGTAGAACGGCTTCGCGGCCGCGCCCCGTGGAACCGCCACGTAAAGCAGCTTGCCCTGCTGAAGAGCCAGCACCCTGACCGGAGCCTGCGGCTTGTCAGGTACGGTCTTCACCACGCGCGCCTGTCTCCAGGCTGGAAGCTCTGCAAGCCGCCGGGCAGCCAGCTCGGCGCCCTCGAAGTTCGGGATCGAGCCGTGCACGTCCGGTTGAGCGGTGCGGTGCTCGGTGAGCAGGCCCCAGACGCGGCGGCGAACCTCGTTCTTCGCGCGGCGGGAGGCTACGACTTCGGCAACTGGACTTCGCGTCCCGCGGCACTGGACGACGTCGTGAACACGATCAACCGGAGTGGCCAGGCCGACCCGAACCCACCCCGCCCGATCCGGTTGGGACCCCTTCTTCGCCGGTGTCCTGCGCGTGCCGGCGCGAGCGTTCACCCGGAGAAGTCAACGGGTGTGCAGTTGACGCAAACCGTTGATGATCAGCTCCAGCCCGAAGGCGAACTCGTCCTCCAGCGGCACCGGCAACGAGTCCGCGACCGCAAGGGTGGCCGGATACTCCGTGGACGACAGATTGTGGAAGTATTCCGACACCTGCTTCTGCTCGGCCCCGTTCCCCGATCCGGCGAGCTGGATGGCGAAGCCTAGGACGTAGCGCGCGAGCGTCGCGTACGCGCGCGCCGCGAGACCAGGAGACAGCCCGCCGTCGAGCAGGACGGCCAGGCAGCGTTCCCGCAGCATCATCGCGTTGGGCCCGATCGGCGTCTGCTCGATCAGCAGAGGTGCGACTTTGCGGTGTTTGCCCAGTGCGTCGAACATCGCCTGGGCGACGGTCTGGCAGGCCTGGTCCCAGCTCATCTCCGCGAGTGCCGCGGAATCCAGCTCGACCTCGCCGAAAACTCGATCGACCACATGACCGATCAGCACGGCCCGGTTGGTGAAGTGGCGGTACAGCGTGGCCGTGCCGGACTCGAGCCGCTGCGCGAGGGTCCGCATGGACAGGGCCTCGGCGCCGTCCTCATCGACGAGCTGCAACGCCGCTGCGAGGATCCTGTCGAGCGGAACGGCAGGACGGCCAGGTGAGCGCCGAGCGGGCACAGCGCCCTCAGCGGCAGGCAGAGAAGAACTGGTCACACCCATCAGTATCGCCTCCGGTTGACAGCCCCCACAATAACGGCAACACTGTAGCCATTATGCAGAGCAACCGGAACCCCGCCTCCGCCACCCAGGTCGTCTCGGTGGACGGCCTGCGCGTTCACTACAAACGCACAGGTCAGGGACCAACGGTGGTGCTGCTCCACGGCAGCGGGTCGTCACTGGAGGGCTTCGAGCAGGTGGCGGCGTCGTTGTCGTCGTCCTACGACGTGATCCGCCCGGACCTGCCAGGCTTCGGACGGACCGGGCCGCGTCCGGACCGCGACTACCGCGTCCGGACGTACGCGACGACGATCGCCCGCTTCATGACCGCGTTGCAGGTGCCGCACTTCGCGGTGGCCGGCAACTCGCTGGGCGGCAACATCGCGTGGAACCTGGCGTTGGACGTGCCCGAGCGGGTCGACGGCTTGGTGCTCGTCAACGCCACCGGCTATCCGGAGAAGTCGCTGCCCGCCGGGTTGCGGCTGGCGCGCAACCCGTTGCTGCGCCCCGTGTTGCGGCGGTGGCTGCCGCGCAGCGCGACCGAACGCGGGCTGCGGGAAGCAGTCGGCCCGAAGTCCGCGATCGTGGACGACGCCATGGTGGATCGGGTGCACGCGTTGACGAGCCGCCCTGGGAACCGGTCGGCGTTCGTCGACTTCGCCAACACCGACCAGCCGGACCGCAGCGGCGAGATCATGCGGATCACCGTCCCGACGCTGGTGCTGCGCAGCGCCGAGGTCGGCGGGCAGCACTTCGCTCGCGACATCCCGGGCGCTCAGGAGCGCGTGCACCCCGATGGCGGCCATCTGCTGCCGGAGGAGTACCCGCACTGGGTGGCCGCGGCGATCGCCGAGTTCCTGTCCAGCAAGGAGGAGCGGCGATGAGGTACTTCGTCGCGTCCGATGAGGACCATCGGCTCGACGAGGCGACGCGGCGCACGCTGCGCGGCAGTTACGTCGAGCTGTCCGACGGTGTGACGCACTACGAGCTGACCGGTCCCGACGACGGCGCGCTCGTCGTGCTGGTCGGCGGCATTACGATCCCGCTGTTCTACTGGGACAGGACCGCCGAGCAGTTGCACGCCCGAGGACTGCGCACCCTGGCCTACAGTGCCTACGGCCGCGGCGGTTCCGACCGGGTGCGGGGCACCTATGACGAGGCGTTGTTCGTCCGGCAGCTGGCCGAACTGACTGCCGCGCTGAACCTCACTCCCCCGTGGCACGTCGTCGGCACCTCCATGGGTGCTCTCGTCGCGATGGCCTACACGAACCGGTATCCGGAAGCCGTGGCCACGCTCACCGTCGTCGGACCGGCCGGGCTGGGCCAACGTCCCCTGCCGCAACGGTTGCTGCGCAACGACTTCGTGAGCGGGTTCATCGCCAGGCGCTTCGGCCGCAGGCTGCTGGAGGGACACCTCGGGCACAACGTCCGCGACCCAGCCCTCTCCGCCGAACTGGTCGCGATGGTGCGTGACACCTACCGGTGCGAAGGTTCGCTCTACTCGTTCTTCCAGACCCTGCAGGACTTCCCGCTGTACGAGCGGCAGGAGCTCTTCTCCAGGACGGGCGAGCTGGACATCCCGGTTCTGCTGGTGTGGGGCGACGACGACCAGGTCACCCCGATCACCCATCTCGACACCGTCACCAGGCTGCTGCGGCCACGACAGACCCACGTCATCACCCAATGCGGCCACATGGCCCCCTTCGAACGGCCTCACGACGTCAGCGATCTGCTCGCCTCGTTCGCCGTTCCCCACCCAGATCGGCTCTGACCATGAACGACCCCAACACCTCCCCATTCATCGATGTCCTGATCGCCGGTGCCGGCCCGACCGGCACCACGCTGGCGATCGACCTGATGCGGCGCGGCGTGAACGTCCGCATCATCGACAAGGCCCCGCACTCGTTCGAGGGCTCACGCGCCAAGGGCATCCAGCCGCGGACACTCGAGGTGTTCGACGACCTCGGCACGATCGACGAGGTCCTCGCGGGCAGCAGCGACTACCCGCGTCTGGGCATCCACCTGGGACCGGTCGCCGCACCGTGGCGCATGTTCCGCAACCGCGACCGCACGGCCGACGTTCCCTACCCGAACACCCGGCTGATTCCCCAGTACCGCACCGACAGCGTGCTGCACGATCGGCTCGAGCAGCTGGGCGGCCGGGTCGAGTACGGTCGCGAGCTCGTCGAGTTCGTCCAGGACAGCACGTCGGTCACCACGACGGTGACAGGGGACGGCGGCACCGAAAAGATCACGGCACGCTATCTCGTCGGAGCCGAAGGCGGTTCGAGCGCCGTGCGCAGCCAGCTCGGCCTGAGCTTCCTCGGCACGACCGACGAACAGGACCGGATGCTGATCGTCGACGCGGTCACCACCGGTCTGTCCCGCGATCGCTGGCACATCTGGCCCGGCGTGAAGGGCCGGTTCGCGGGCGCCTGCCCGCTGCCGCACAGCGACCTGTTTCAGTGGATGGTTCGCCTGGCCCCGGACGAGGACCCGCCAGAGGGGGCGGAGACGATCACCAGGCGGATCCAGGCGCAGACCCACAACCGGAACATCCAAGTGCACGACATCCGCTGGCGGTCGGTGTTCCGGCCCAACATCCGCCTGGCGGAGGCCTACCGCCGCGGACGGGTCTTCCTCGCCGGCGATGCCGCGCACGTGCACACCCCCGCCGGCGCACAGGGCCTCAACACCGGAATCCAGGACTCCTACAACCTCGGTTGGAAACTCGGTCAGGTCCTCGCAGGGGCTGACGCGCAGCTGTTGGAGAGCTACGAAGCCGAACGCCTGCCGATCGCCGCGGGCGTGCTCGGCCTGTCCACACAGAAGTACGAAGGCATCGCGAAGCTCGACCCGTCGAGCCTGCGCCGTGGCAAGGACGAACAGCAGTTGTCCCTGACCTACTACGGCGGCCCGCTCGCGCCAACCAACTGCGACCGCACCACGACGCTGCAGGTCGGTGATCGCGCGCCGGACGCCGAACTACTCGACACGAACGGCGCATCGGTGCACCTGTTCGACGCCTTCCGGGGTCCGCACTTCACCGTCATCGCCTACGGCCGGGATGCCACCGTCGCCAGCGAGGAACTCGACTGGCCAACCGCCGGGGCGCCGCTGCGGCGTGTCGTCGTCGATGCCGACGCCGGGGAAGACTTCCGCCACATCTACGGGATCAAGGGGGACACCCTGCTGCTCATCCGGCCCGACGGCTACATCGGGCACATCGCCACCCGGAACTTCCTCGCCTCGATCCAGACCGCCGCCCGCGCGATGGCGCCGGTGGTCCAGCAGGAGACCGCACGATGACCCGCATCCTGCTGCGCGGCGCGCAGGTGATCACCATGGCGCCGCACCGGCCCGACGCCGAACGCTCTGACGTCCTCATCGACCGCGACCGCATCGCCGGGATCGGCAAAGACCTCGCCGACACCGGCGCGGAGATCGTCGACGTCACGGACCGGATCATCATTCCCGGCCTGGTCAACGCCCACCTGCACACCTGGCAGACCGCGCTGCGCGGCGTGGGCGTCGACTGGACGCTCGCGGACTACCTCGGCCGTATGCACGGCGCCGTGGCCAAGCACTATCGCCCGGAAGACATGCGCGTCGGCACGCTCGCCGGTGCCCTGAGCCAACTCGACCGCGGCACCACGACTCTGGGCGACTGGTGCCACAACACGCCCACGCCGGAACACACAGACGCGGCAATCGACGGTCTGCTGTCGTCCGGCATCCGCGGGGTCTTCCTGCACGGCACCCCGTACTCCTCCGCCGACGCGGCCCACCCCGTGAGCGAGATCGACCGGCTGCTCGACGGCGCAGCCGGCACCCACGCGCTGCTCACCTTCGGCCTGGCCGTCCGCGGCCCGCAACTGTCCACTCCGGACGTCGCGGTAACCGACTTCCGCTCAGCCGCCGAGCGCGGAATCGTCGTGTCGATGCACCAGAGCGGCGGAGCACCAGGGCCGGGGTGGGAGGCGGTGCGCGCTGCCGGGTTGCTGAGCCCCTCTGCCAACATCGTGCACGGCGCCGGTCTCACCGACGAGTGGATCAAGATCCTGGTCGACGCGGGAGCGAGCGTCACGTGCACGCCCGAGAACGAACTCGGCCAGGGCCACGGCTCCCCCGTCACCGGACACCTGCTCCAGCTGGGCGCCGCGCCGTCACTGGGTACCGACACCGACGCGGTCACCCCGGCTGACGTCCTCTCCGCCGCCCGGATCGCGTTGGCCCATCAGCGCGGCCGCGACCACGACCACCACCGGCAGTCCACCGGCGCGTTCTCCCTCACCGCGACGATCACCGCCAAGCAGGCGCTGTCCTGGGCGACGGTCGAAGGCGCACGAGCACTGGGCCTCGACGATCGCGTCGGCAGGCTCGAGGCCGGCATGCAAGCCGACCTCGTCGTCATCGACGGCTCCGCGCCGAGGCTGTGGCCGGTCACCGATCCGGTCGCGACGGCGCTGTACGCGGGCGCTGGTGACATCGAGGCGGTCATGATCGCCGGGCAGTGGCGCAAACGGCAGCACGCCCTCGTCGACGTCGACCTCGACGCCCTGCGAGGACAACTCCAGCAGTCGGCGGACCACCTCCTGCCCAACCTCGCGAACTGACCGCTCTCGTGCGCCTGCGCCAATTCGAGTACTTCGTCGCCATCTGCGAAGCCGGTTCCTTCAACAGGGCGACGAACTGCACGTCGCGCAGCCGTCGCTGTCACAACAGATTCAGGCACTGGAGAAGGAACTCGGGGCCGAACTGCTCGAACGCGGCCGTCAGGGCATCTCCCTCACCGCGGCGGGCCGGATCTTCCTGCCAGGCACGTGCGGTGCTCGCCTCGGTGGAATCGGCCCGCAAGTCGGTGGCGGACCTGGTCGACGGCATCGGCCGTGAGCTGCACGTGCTGACCGTCCGGTCGGTGGCCTCCAGTCGCTGGTCGGGCCTGTTCGCGGATCTTGCGAGCCCCCAGGTGCTCGGCGGGACCTGAGGCCCCCGCCGCTGTCGGCGAACGATGTGGTGACCGTGTGTCGTGAAGTGTCCGGATTCCCCGGCCTGGCGTCATGCCTCCTCGGCGCCGCGGTCTGATGGGGAACCGTACTGGCGGCGCAGGCGGGCCTTGAGGATCTTGCCGGTGGCGTTGCGGGGCAGAGCGTCGACGAGGACGATCGACTTGGGGAGCTTGTACTTGGCGAGCCGGCCAGACAGGGAGTCGATGATGTCGTCGGGCGACACGTCGGCGCCCGCGCGGGGCACGACCAGCGCTCTGCCCACTTCGCCCCACCGTTGGTCGGGTATGCCGATCACCGCGCATTCGGCGACCGCGGGATGCTGGTAGAGGAGTTGCTCGACCTCGGCCGGATACACGTTCTCCCCGCCCGAGATGTACATGTCCTTGATTCGGTCGACGATCGTGACGTACCCCTCCTCGTCGACAGTGGCCGCGTCTCCGGAACGGAACCAGCGTCCGTCAACGAAGGCGTCCCTGGTCGCTTCGGGCCACTGCCAGTAACCCTTCATCACGTTGAGGCCCGCGATGATCACCTCGCCGACCTCGCCCGGTGCGACATCGGTGAGGTCGGGCCGCACCACGCGTACGTCGGTGAAGAAGCAGGGTGTGCCGGCCGAGCCGGCCTTGCGGATGCTGTCCGGCGCGCGCAGGCCCAGCGCGGCGGGAGCGGTCTCGGTCAGGCCGTACGCCTGGAGGAAGGTCAGGCCACGGTCCTGGTACGTGTGGATGAGGGCCTTGGGTACGGGTGCAGCCGCGCACATCAGGATCCGGATCGACGACAGGTCGGCCGTCGCCCACCGCGACGACCGGGCCATGGCCTGGTACATCGCGGGCACGCCGAACATCCTCGTCACCCGGTGCTCGGCGATGACGTCGAGCACCCGTTCCGGGTCGAAACCGCGCATCAGCACCGATGTCCCTCCTTTGAGGAAGCCGGGCAGGAAGACGGTGTTGAGGGCGGCGGTGTGGAACATCGGTGCCACCACCAGAGCGACGTCGTCGGAGGCGATGTCCACGTCCAGCAGGATGTTGAAGCAGTTCCAGGCGATGTTGGCGTGGGTGAGCATGACGCCTTTGGGACGGCCGCTGGTGCCAGAGGTGTACTGGATCATGCACACCTCATCGAGGCCGACCGCCTCGTCCAGGGGGTTGTCCGGCGCGCTCGCGAGCAGCTCCTCGTACGCCTTCCCCACCTCGACGTAGTGCTTCACCTCGACGTCGTCCCTGAACGCGTCGACGATGTCGGTGAGTTCGGCCCCGAACACCAGCACCGGCGCTCCCGAGTCGCCCAGGATGAAGGCCAGTTCGGGTGCCGCGAGGCGGGTGTTGAGCGGGACGAAGACGGCGCCCAGGGCGTTCGTGGCGAACAGGGTTTCCGCCAGGGCCGGGTGGTTCGCGCCGAGGTAGGCCACCCGGTCGCCGCGTGCGACCCCCAGGGCACGCAGGGCGTGAGCGAGCCGCGTCACGCGCGCGGCCAGCTCTCCGTAGGACAGGGATCCGCCGTCGTGCACGACGGCGGTGGCCTCCGGTGCCATGCGGGCACGCCGCGCGGGCCACGAGCCGAGCCCTTGATCGCGCATGGATGCGTCTCTCTTCGCTCAGAGCTCTCAGAGCCAGTCGGGCCATGTGTAGTCGGCTGATTCGTCGTGGCCCCGGCGGGGCGGCAACGGGGCGAGCCGCCCCCTGGAGAAGACCAGCGGTGCGGCGCCGGTCTTCTCCACCCCGAGTTCCCGGACGCGGCCGAGGACGAAGTGGTGGTCGCCGTGGGTCGACACGTCGGCGATGTCGCAGTCGATCCAGGCGACGACGCCCGCCAGGACGGGGCTGCCCGAGGCCGCGCCGCGCCACGGGTGGCGGTGGAAGACGTCGGGCGCCTTGGCGCTGACGTCCCGGCAGAGGCCCTCCTGGTCGACGGCGAGCACGTTCACGCAGAAGGCGCCGCCGGCCCTGATCCTGCGCCAGGTCGTGGAGAAGCAGCCGGCGAAGAACGCGACGAGCGGAGGGTCCAGCGACACCGAGGTGAACGAGCCGATCACCATGCCGACCGGGGTGCCGTCGGGTTCCTTCGCGGTGACCACCGTGACACCTGTCGGGTAGTGGCCGAGCACGTGCCGGAACCGGCCGGGGTCGTCCGCCGGGTCACCGCCGGGCGCCGTCGCCGCGGGCGTCGACCGGTTCACGCCGGGGTCCCCAGGCCGAGCAGAGAACGGGCGTACCCCGTAGCCCACGAGCCGTGCTGCGCGTTCATGTGTGTCTTGTACGTGGCGGCGTCGCGCAGGTACCGCTGCATGCGCTCGCCGTTCGCCAGCGCGCTCGAGCCACTGGCCGAGGCCAGCATCTCGACGGCCTGGCAGGCGAGTTGGCCGGACTGCCTGGCTGTGAGGGAGAGGGCCTGGTCGTCCAGTTCGGAGAAGGGCTCGCCCCCTGCCAGGCCCCTGGCGGCGTACGCGATGTAGTCGTCGGCGATCGACAGGATGATCCGCTGCGCGCTGTCGGCCAGGGCCGTGGCCAGGCCGAGGTTGCGCTGGTGTTCCGGATCGTGGCTGCGTGGCTTGAAGGGCGGCATCGGGCTGTTCTTGGTGGTGATGATCCGCTGGTACTCGTCGATCGCGGCCCAGGCGGTGCCCGCCACGATCGAACACAGCTGGATGTTGAAGAACGACATCAGCCGGCCCGCGTACATCGGGTTGCCGTGCAGTTCCATACCCGGCCCGTCGGTGACGTCGTTCGCCAGGTGGGTCCTGGACACGTACTCGTGCGGTACGAGAACGTCCTCGGCCACGACGCTGTTGGAGCCGCTGCCGCGGAAGCCCAGGATCTCTCCCCAGTTGTCGAGCATCCGCCAGCCGGAGGGCACGAGCACCATGCCCGGCGTGGGCCTGCCGCCCTCTTCGTCGATGATGAGCACGCCACCCAGGAAGTGCGTGGAGACGTTGACTCCGGAGGAGTAGTCCCAGCGGCCGTTGACCAGGTACCCGTCGGGGGTCCTCGTCGCGGTGGCGCTCGGGGCGACCGGCAGCGGGGCCCGGAAGTCACCGTCCGGCCCGAACACCTCGCGCTGGGTGCTCTCGGGGAAGCGGCCGGCCACCACCAGGCTGTGGGAGGCGGCCAGACACAGGTTCCAGCCGCTGGACGGGCAGCCGCGGGCCACCTCGGTGACCATCCGGGAGTAGGTCCGCAGGTCGAACTCGTAGCCGCCGAAGCGGCGTGGCTGGAGGGACCGGTAGAAACCCGCCTCCAGGAACGCCTTGTGCGTGTCATCGGAGATACCGGTCCGCTGTTCGGTCTCGTCCTGATGATCACGAAGCCAGGCCCGCATGCCGACGGCCCGGCGCACCAGTTCCTCCGGTGTCAGGTCCGGCTCCGGCTGCGGAATCTCGATGATTTTCTCGGCTGCCTCGGTTGTCTCGAACAATTCGCACCCCATCCGCTGCTGTGCTGGTTCGGCCTGAAAGGAGTGTTGGCAGCGCGGCGAAGGACCGTCCAATGCCGGTAACTGCGGGCCTGATGAGTGCCGTGCATCACAGCAGGTAGGAGCGGGGTGACTGGAATGCCGCACATTTCTGCCCGGTGACGTGCGGGGAAGCGCGCTGTAACCTGGCCCGGACCACGACGCCGTGGACCTCGCCTTTCTGGAGGGCTGAGTGGAACTGCGGAGCCTGCGCCATTTCTCGGCGCTCGCCGCGACCTTGAATTACCGGGTCGCCGCCGAGCGTCTGCACCTCACCCAGCCCGCGCTGACGCGATCGATCGCCGCCCTCGAGCGTGAGCTGGGCGTCCAGCTGTTCGACCGCGACAAAAGGCATGTGGCGCTCACCTCCGACGGCGCGGAACTGCTCGAACGGGCGGTCGAGGTGCTGGCCGATGCCGACCGGCTCGCCGCCACCGCGGACGCCATCAGGGCGAGGCAACGGGACGAGGTGCGGATCGCGCTCTACGGGGTGGCTCTCGCGGAGCTGACGCATCCGGTCATCGAGGCGTTCTGCGAGCGGTATCCCAGCGTCATGATCCGGGTGCACGAAGCGGACTTCCACCAGGGGCTCGCCCCGCTGCTGGCCGGCGAGTGCGACGTGGCGCTGTTGTGTCTGAGCGTCGACATGCCGGGCCTGACCCGCGTACCGATCTTCACCGAGCCCGTTTCCCTCGCGCTGTGGAAGGGGCATCCGCTGGCCTCGGCCGCCGCGGTGGACATGACCGAGGTCTACGACCAGCCCTGGGTCACCCCCCACCCGGACGACGACTTGTGGGTGGGGGGACGCCACGGGGACCACGACGCCCCGACAGTCGGCTCCCACGCCCGCTCGGCCCTGGACATGGCCTCGAAGATCGCCTACCAGCACATGGTGGGACTGATGCCGCTGTCGGGCACCCGGATGTTCCCGCAGCACCCAGGAGTGGAGGCCGTCGCTCCGAAAGAGCCCCTCGACGCGGTGGCCGCGGTCGCCTATCCGAGGACGGGCCACTCGCCGGCCGCCCCGGCGTTCGCCGAGGTCGCACGCCGGGTGGCCCGACGCGCGACCGCCGTGCCGTACGCCGAGATCTCCCGGTAGGAGAGGTCAGCCGCCGTACGGCGGCTCGCCCGCCCAGGCCCCGTGCAGGACGGCGCGCAGATCGTCGGCGGAGACCGGGCGGGGATTCGCGTACGGCGCCCCGAGAGCGACATCGACCGCACGGTCCACGTCGGCGGCGCTCAGGCCCAGGTCGGCGAGCGATCGCGGGATGCCCAGCCGCTCGCCCAGCTCGTGCAACTCCCGTACCGGATCGGGGACGTCGAGCGCCCGGCGCATCGCCGCCAGTGCCTCGGGAACCGCCGGCGCGTTGAAGGCCAGCACATGGGGCAGGACGACGGCGTGTGTCTCGGCGTGCGGCAGGTCGAAGGTGCCGCCGAGCACATGGCAGAGCTTGTGGTGCAGCCCCATGGTGGTGGCGCCGAGACAGGTACCGCACAGCCACGCCCCGTACAGCGCGCGGCTGCGCGCGTCATGCCCCGAGGGGTCGGCGACGATCTCGGGAAGGGCCGCGGCCAGCGCCCGCACACCCTCCTCCGCCATGAGGGAGACGATCGGCGTGGAGTCCGGGGCGTACAGAGCCTCGACGGCGTGCGCGATCGCGTTCATGCCGCTCGTCGCGGACCCCACGGGCGGCATGGTGAGCGTGAGCAGCGGGTCGTACACGACGCTGCGCGGCAACACCTTCGGGTCGCGCCCGGTGCGTTTGACCGCGCCCTCGGTCAGGCCCCAGACGGGTGTCATCTCCGATCCGGCGTACGTCGTCGGGACGGCGACGATGGGCAGGCCGGTCCTGAGCGCGACGGCCTTGGCCAGGCCGGTCACGGAACCGCCGCCGACCGCCACGCAGCCGTCGGCCTGGGCTTCGAGAGCCGCTTCGACGGCCAGGTCGGCGACCTCAACCGGGACGTGCGTCACCGCCCCCGCTTGCAGCCCGGCGCAGGCGTCGCCGAGAGACGCGGCCACGGCACGGGCCGTCTCCAGGCCATGGTCGTCGCACAGCACGAGGACGCGGCGCAGGGCGAGAAGCGCGACCTCGTCGGCCACCGCGTCCGGAACGGCACCCGGCCGGAAGAGGACGCGCATCGGCTGGGCCTGATAGGTGAAGTCCAGGGCGCGCTCCCTCACGCGATCACCGGTTGCAGCACGATGTCGAATTGCGCCCGGCGGAAGGGGTTGGCCAGGCCCAACTCCGCGGCCTCCTCGGGGGCGTCCACCTCGACGAACTCCTCGACCAGGCTCTCCCTCACGGCGAAGACCGCGTCCGACTCCAGATAGTCGCTGCCCGCCACGAAGATGTGCGTCGTCACCGGGCTGTGCCCCTCGGCGCCCACGATGAAGTGGACGTGGGCCGGACGGTAGGGGTGACGGCCGGTCGCCTCCAGCAGCGAGCCGACCGGCCCGTCCGTCGGAATGGGATACGGGCTCGGAACGCACGAGCGGAACCAGAACCGCCCCTCGGCGTCCGCTGTGAACAGCCCGCGCCCATTGCCCGGCGGCTGCTTCTTCGGCTGCTGGACGTCGTAGAAGCCCTGGTCGTCGGCCTGCCACACGTCCAGCGTCGCGGCGGGCAGCGGGGTGCCGTCGACAGAGACGACCCGTCCGCTGATCACACACGGCTCGCCGCCGCCGACCAGATCGATGTTCGCCCCGAGTTCACGGACCGGGGACTCGGTCATGTGGAAGGGGCCGAGCACCGTCGAGTCGGTCGCGGCGGCCGCCTTGTGGTCGTTGATCGTCTCGACGAGCATCGACACACCCAGGACGTCCGACAGCAGGATGAACTCCTGCCGGGTGTCGTCGCACATGTGCCCGGTCGCGGTGAGGAAGTCGATCGCCCGCTCCCACTCGGCCTGGGTCGGCTCGATGTCCCGTACGAAATCGTGCAGGTGACGCGTCAGGGAGACCAGCACCTCGCGCAGTCGGGGATCGGACGTGTGGGCGAAGCTTTCCAGCACGGCCGTCGTCGTCGCGGTCTTCGCGGTGAGGTCCACGGCCGCTCAGCCCCGCCCGAGGATCTGCCGCAGTGCGTCACTGAGTGCGGCCGTGACGTCGCCGGTGGCGTCCTGGCGGCGGAAGGCCACGTGGTTGTCCGGCCGCACCAGCAGCGCGCCCGAGTCGCCGATCTCCCGCAGCCGGGCCCAGTCCCCGTACGGGTCCTCGTACTCCTGGCCGGGCCCGATGACCGCCGTGGCGATCTCCAGGCCGAGCTCCTTGCCCACGATGCGGGCGGCCTCCGCCCAGGGCTCGCCGCCGATGCCGGTGATCAGGGTGAACCGGCCCTGCCCGCCCAGGTCCAGGGTGGACAGGTTGCGGGTGCCTGCGGAGATCCAGGCGTGCGGGAGCTTGGCGCCGGGGCGGGTGCTCGGCTGGAAGTGCAGCTCGGGGTCGCGGGCGAAGCCGGGGTCCTCTGTGCCGTCCGGGACGATCGCGGCGGAGGTGTAGCGCTGGTTGAGGTCCACGCCGTGGGCGTTGAACTCGTATGCCTTGAAGGCGATCGCCTCCCGCAGCCGCTCCCGCTGCTCCTCCGCCTCCGGGGTGGCGTCCTTGCGCGCGGCGATGTTGCGCCACAGCTGCTCGGGGGTCTGCGGGGACAGGCCGCCGAGCGCCTCGAAGACGGGTGCCGTTTCACCGATGGACTGGTTGGCCCGGGTGACGACCTGCTTGCCGACCGGTGCCCGCTCGTCACTGTAGGTGTCCAGAAGGGACGGGGACGCGGTGCCGTCCAGGACGAGCTTCAGCTTCCAGGCCAGGTTGTAGGAGTCCTGGATGGAGGTGTTGGAGCCCAGCCCGTTCGACGGTGGGTGCCGGTGGCAGGCGTCGCCCGCGCAGAACACCCGGCCGCTGGAGTACTTCTCGGCGTACATCTCGTTGACCGTCCAGGCGGAGGACGACTTGATGGTCACCGGTATCTCGTCGTCGCCCACCAGCTTGCGCACGACCGACAGGGCGTACTCCTCGGTGAGGTCCGGAGGGCCGCCCTCGACGTCGTACCCCCACACGATCAGCCACTCGTTCCACGGCCGTACGCAGCGCACCAGGCCTGCGCCGATGCCGCCGACGGTCGCGCCTGGCGCCAGCACCCAGTAGAGGGTGGCGGGCCGGTGCGCCACGTACTTGGTGAGATCCGCGTCGAAGACGATGTTGATGCTGCCGGCCACGCCCATCTGGCCGCCCATCGGCAGCCCGGCGTCCTCGGCCACCTTGCTGCGGCCGCCGTCGGCGCCGATCAGGTACTTGGCGCGGATCGCGTAGGTGTCGCCGCGCACCCGGTCGCGCACCGTGGCGGTCACGCCGTCCGCGTCCTGCTCGTGCGACAGGTACTCGGTGTCGAAGCGCAACCGGGTGCCGCGTTCGACGGCCGCGGTCACCAGGACCGGCTCCATCAGGTGCTGCGGCATGTCGCACATCCGGGTGGGGCTGGCCAGCTCGTGCGCCGCCTGCACCAGCGGCTCGTTGCCCCAGGAGCGGAGCCGGCCGAGTTCCTCACCGGCGATGGCGGTGCAGAAGACGGTGTTGCCCATCAGGTGTTGCGGCGTGGCCTTGACGATCACGTCCTGTTCGACGCCGAGATCGCGCAGCACCTCCATGGTGCGCTGGTTGGTGATGTGCGCCCTGGGCGTGTCCGCCAGCCGTGAGTAGCGCGTCACCATGATGTTCGGAACGCCATAGGTGCTCAACGCGAGGCCGGCGCTCGCGCCCGCCGGTCCGCTGCCCACGATGAGCACATCGGTCTCCACCATCGTCATCGGGCGTCCTCCTCCACCGCTGCCGGCTGCTTGCCCAGCCAGGCCATCAGCGCCTCCGCCACCTCGTCGGAGTTCTTCTCGCCCATGGGCAGATGACCGTTGCCGGTGATCCCCATCTCCGGCAGGCGCAGCAGCTCGGCGTCCGCACCGGCCTGCGCCAGATAATCGGCGACGCCGTGCCCGGACGGCGCGAACGGCGAAGTGTCGGCCACGACGACGGCGATCGGGAAGCCCTTCAAGTTGGGCAGGGACCGGACGGGTTCGTCCTGCACGAGGCAGTCCTGCACCCCGTCGGCTCCGGCTGCCCGGAGCCTGGTGCGCAGCTCTTGCGGATCCCGGACCGGCGGCTCGTAGGTGATCGGGGCCGCGGTGAGGCCCCAGTCCAGTCGGCCGAAGCCGGGCAGCTCGGTGAACGGCGGCCCGATCGGCTCCACCGCGATGATCGCCTTGACCAGCCCGGGCCGGGCGTCGGCGACGAGCCACCCGAAGGGGCCGCCCATCGAATGGGTGATGAGCACAGCCGGCCCGATGCGGTCGAGCAACTCGGCCCCGCAGCGCCGCATCTGCTCCTCGTTCTCGGTGAACGTGGGCAACGCGGGTCCCTGGCTCGCCATCAACTGGTCCAGCGCGGAGTCGTCGCCGATCTGGCCGCTGCCGGGCCACTGGCTACCGGGTCGCCCCGCCCCGTCGCAGAACAGCCAGCGGATGAACTCGTACGTCGGCGCCGCGCCCTCCAGGGGCCCGAGGACATCGGGGTGGTACGGGGAGCGCCCGTGACCTGGACGGTCGACCACGTACACGGCGTAACCGGCCTGGAGGAACCGGGTGGCCCAGCCGGGTCGCCCGTCCGGCGTCGACAGGTAGTCCGTGCCCTGGCCGCCGCCTCCGTGGACCATCACCACGGGCAGCGGATACCGGAGATCGGCCGGGATCTGGTACTGGACGTACATCGCGGCCTCGGCGGCGGTCCCGGCCTCGGTCGGCTTGCGCCCGACACCGAC
The DNA here is from genome assembly GCF_016907955.1 of Lentzea nigeriaca. GTDB lineage: Bacteria > Actinomycetota > Actinomycetes > Mycobacteriales > Pseudonocardiaceae > Lentzea > Lentzea nigeriaca. The sequence goes on from NZ_JAFBCX010000017.1 coordinate 59,509, forward strand.
CCAGAACGCGCCTTGCTCGCTGATCGTCAACGACGAGGCGGCACGGGCCGGCTCGGCGGTCCCGGCTGGTGGGGAGATGGTCATCGGCGAACCTCCGTCACGGCGTCTGCGCCCATGCCCAGCACTATTGGTGACCGGCTCCGGGGCGGTCCAATGCCGGTTGGGGACGCCGTGATGCATGGCGCTCATCAAGGCCGTTGACCACTGACATGGTCGTGGCGAACCGCTGGCCGATCAGTCAAGGCCGCCTCGGCCCGTGATCGTCGGGCTCGCTGCTGATCCCGCCCGGTGGCTCGGCCTGCAGATCCCCCAAGCGCGGCACCACCCTGACGCCGCCGATCCGCGGCAGGACTCCGCGTCCTCGCCTCGCTGTGGGTGTCGAAACACGGCCGCTGCAGCCTGACCTGTACACCAGGCGCGTGGGTTCGTACTCGTTGATCAGGCCGCGCGGACTGATCAACGAGTACCGACCGCCTCGTCGAGGAAGCCACCGGACTGGTGGCGCCACAGCTTCGCGTACGTCCCGCCCACGTCGAGCAGTTCCGCGTGGGTGCCCTGTTCGACGATCCGGCCCCGGTCGAGCACGATCAGCCGATCCATCCGCACGACCGTGCTCAACCGATGTGCCACGACGATCGCGGTGCGGCCCTCCATGAGCCGCCACAGCGCCTCTTGGACCAGCACCTCGCTCTCCGAGTCCAGCGCACTGGTCGCCTCGTCCAGCAGCAGGATCGGCGCGTCACGCAGGATCGCGCGGGCCAGCGCGACCCGCTGCCGCTGTCCGCCGGACAGTTTGACGCCGCGTTCGCCGACCATCGTGTCGAACCCATCGGGCAGCGCGTCCGCGAACTCCGTCACGTGCGCCGCATGCGCGGCACGGTAGATCTCGGCGTCCGTCGCGCCTGGCCGTGCGAACGCGATGTTCTCGCGCAGCGTCCGGTGGAACATGGCCGGGTCCTGGGGCACGTACCCGATCAGGCCGCGCAGGTCGGCCTGACTCAGGCGGGCGATGTCCTGACCGCCGATGAGGACGCGGCCCCGATCGACGTCCATCAGCCGCAGGAGCAACCGGGTGAGCGTGGTCTTGCCGCCGCCGGAGCGGCCGACGAGCCCTATCCGCGTGCCCGCCGGGATGTCCAGGTCGAGCCCGTCGAACAGCGGCTCACCGCCGCCGTGCGTGAACACCACGTTCTCGAACCGGACCTGGGAGTCCTTCACTCGCAACGGTTCCGGGTGCACAGGGTCGAGCACGACCGGCGGGTCGAGCAGCAGTTCGGTGAACTGAGCTGCCTCGGTGAGCGCACTCTCCACCTGCCGGTAGATCTGGTTGAACTCGAACATGATCCGCGTCGCGTTCCCGAAGTAGGCGAACGTCACCACGATCGCCTCCACGCCGAGCCCATCACTGACCCCGATCGCGACCACGAGGCCGAGCACGTTGGTGAGCACGGACAGCGGCGCGATCACGGTGTCGATGCGCAGGTTGTTGTAGTCCCACGACCGCAGTGCCAGCGTTCGCTGCTTGGCGGCACGGGTCCGGTGCTCCGCGCCCTCGCGCCGCTCGGCGGCGAACGCCCGCACCGTCTCCATGTTCGTCAGCGTGTCCGAGACATGGCCGGACACCTGGGCGATGGCGGCCTCGCGCTCGTCGACCAGCCGCTGGCGTTGGCGGATGAGCGGCGCGACCACACATCCCGTGACCAGGATCAGGCCGACCAGCACCGCGACGAGCATCGGGTTGTAGCGCCACAGCACGACGCAGGCGAAACCCAGCGGGATGAGGTTGGCGAAGATCTTGAACGCCAGCGTGTCCACGAAGTCCTCGAAGCGGAACGCGAAGCTGAGCACCCGTTTGGTGAGCGAGCCGGCGAAGTTGTCGTGGAAGAACGCCGCGTCCTTCCCCAGCAGTTCATCCATCGCGAGGGCGGACAGGTTCTCGATCCCGCGGCCGTCCACGCGGTTGAGGCAGTGCAGGCCGATGCGCCACAACAGTTCCGAGAGCAGCATGAAACCGGCGAAGGCCAACACGTACGGCAGGACGGAGTCGAGACTTGTGCCGCCACCGCCCGCGAGCTTTCCCACGAGCCCGCCCACCGCCAACGGCGCGAGATAGAGCTGACACGTGACGCCCAGCGCGGGCAACACGAGTGCGCCCGCGGTGAGGAACCCGTGGCGCCGCAGTTCCTTTCCGTACAAGCGCAGGGCGAGCGGCACCGCGTTCTTGCGGACGGGCCTTTCCGAACCTGGCACGACCATCCGCCCCCTCCGGACACCTCGGCTTCCTCATGCTGCCGCAGAGGGGCGGATGGCAGCGATCGAATATCGCCGCGTGGGGCACGGCCGGCGGAGTGACTCGCGACGATGCGGTCGCGATCTCTGCGAGGCGGCGGAGCCGCGATCCGAGGCGTTGTGGGGGCGCCAAAGCACGGCCTCATCCGTCTGACCCGCGCGTCAGGCTGCCACAGGTTCGCCGCCGCAAACACCCATCTGCCCGAACTGGAAGGGCACCGCTCCCGTACGTTGCACCCGAAGGCGGCAGCTGGTCACCTCCTCCGCTTGGCCGCCCACATGGGCCTCGCACGTCCACGGGCGTTCGTCGTCGACGCCGTCATGCGCCGGCGGCACCCGCGCTCGGCTGCCGGTAGGGCCGCACGGCACGGCGCGCGATGGCGAAACGGTGCGTCTCCGACGGCCCGTCGTAGATCCGGAACGGTCGCACCTCCCTGAGCAGACGGGCCAGCGGGGCGTCGGCCGCCGAGATGCCGAGTGCTCCGCAGATCTGCACCGCCCGGTCGACCACCCGGTTCACGGCCTCCGCCACGAAGGTCTTGGACACCGAGGTGAGTTGCGCGGCGGCCGAGCCGGTGTCCAGTTCCCAGGCGGTACGCAGGATCAGAGCACGGCTCGCCTCGATGTCGATCTCGGAGTCGGCCAGCATCTGCTGCACCATGCCGAGGTCCCCCAGGACGGAGCCGAACGCCATGCGACTGCCCGCCCGTTCCAGTGCGGCGTCCTGGGCGCGCCGCGCGGCTCCCAGCCAGCGCATGCAGTGCGTCATACGGGCCGGGCCGAGTCGGATCTGGGCTCCCTCGAAGCCGTGGCCGACCGCGCCGAGCACCTGGTCGTCCCCCACCACGCACCCGTCGAAGACGATCTCGCTGTGCCCGGCGAAGAGCCCTTCGTCCAGGGTCTCGATGTCCCGGACGATGGTCATGCCGGGTGTACCGGCGTCGACCAGGAACATGGTGGCGCCGCCTGGGTCTCCGGGGTTGCCGGCGGTGCGGGCCATGACGATGGCGAAGCCGGCACCGCGGGCGCCACTGATGAACCACTTGCGCCCGTCGATGCGCCACCCGCCGGGAACCCGGGTCGCGGTGGTCCGCAGGGAGCGGGGATCGGCGCCGGCTCCCGGTGCCGGTTCGGTCATGGCGAAGCAGGACCGCACCTCGCCGGCGGCGAGCGGGCGCAGATAGCGCTCCTTCTGGTCTTCGGTGGCGACCTTCTCCAGCAGGTGCATGTTGCCCTCGTCCGGGGCCGCGCAGTTCAGCGCCAGGGGGCCGAGCAGCGAGTAGCCCGCGGCTTCGAACACCACCGCCTGACCGCGCAGGTCGAGTCCGTGCCCGCCCCACCGCGTCGGCACGTGCGGAGCGAACACGCCCGCCTCACGGGCGCCTTTCTGCAGGGTTTCCCGCAGGGACTCGGGGGCGTCGTGCACGGACCCGCCGCAGGCGCGCTCCGCCGGGATCACCACCTCGCGTACGAACGCCGAAGTGGACGCGGCAAGTTGGGCAACAGTCGGATCGACATCGAACTGGATGGGCACGGGACCTCCCGCCGACAGGCGTACGGGCATCGGACCCGCCGCGTCCCTAGAAACTGTATAGCGTCTTCAGTATCTTGCCGAGAGACACCCTGCGACGGGATGACGACAGGAGAGACGTCCCATGAGCCACCCTGCGAGCACCGAGCCGGTCCGGGTCGTCCGTCACACCGACGGAGTCGTCGAGGTGAGGCTGGACGCCCCCGAGCGGGGCAACGCCCTTGACCTGGCAACGGCCGAGGCACTGCGGGACACGACCGCCCAAGTGGCCGCGGACCCAGGCGGCGCGGTCCTGCTGCGGGCGGCGGGCGGCACCTTTTGCGTGGGCGGTGACCTGCGCGCTTTCGCCGGTCGCGGCGAGGGGACGGGTGCCTATGTGCATGCCGTGGCGACCGCCGCGCACACCGCGATACAGGTCCTGCACGAGCTGCCGGTACCGGTGGTGACCGCCGTGCGGGGCGCCGCCGCGGGCGGCGGGGTGGGCCTCGCCCTCGTGGGCGACATCGTCCTGGCGGGCCGGTCCGCACGGTTCCGGCTGGCGTACACGGACGTCGGGCTCACGCCGGACTGTGGGGCCTCCTGGTTCCTGCCGCGTCTGGTCGGTCCCCGGCTGGCGGCGGACCTGATCCTCACCAACCGGGTCCTGACCGGGGACGATGCCGAACGGTGGGGGCTGGTCTCCCGGTCGGTCGACGACGCGGAGCTGGACGCGGCGGCGCACCGGACCGCCGCCGGACTGGCCGCCGGCGCCGGTGCCGCGCTGCGCGCCGCGAAGGGCCTGCTGCGTGGCCGTGCCGGGCACGGACTGGGCCGCCACCTCGTCGAGGAGGCGCGGCAGATCGCCGCCCTGGCGGACGGGTGGGAGGCCCAGGACCGCATGGCGTCGTTCCTCGCCGCCCGGGACCGCGCTCGGGCGGGCTTCAGGGAGCCCGAAGGTGTTTCTTGATTCCCTCTTCACTAACTGGCCCGCCGGAGCGTAACCTCCGGGCAACACAGAACCGAGGAGCCGGTTCACCACAGAACCGGGGAAAAGGTGTGGCGATGCAGCCTGCTGCCGTGGACCTTCCGGACTCTCCCGACGACACGCTCGCCGAAGCCCTCGTCGACCTCGTTCTGCGTGGCATGTGGCACGGCAGGCCAGAGTCGGAGCACCGCCCCTTGGTCGACGCCGGGCTGGCGATGGTGAAGGGGCCGATGGCGCTGCCGACCGAGCGTGCCAAGGCCGCCGCCTCGCGGATCCTGCGGATCTCCCCGGGATCAGCGCAGGAGGCGCAGATCACCGCGGCGTACGAGGCCTTCCTGCCGCTCAATAGGAAGATCCGCGAGGTGTGCACGGCATGGCAGTGCCGCCCCGACGGCACCGCCAACGACCACTCCGACAGCGTCTACGACGCCGGGGTGCGCGAGTCGCTGGAAGACGTGCACGAGGCCATCCAGCCCGTGCTGCGCAGGCTGGAGCGGGTGCTCGAAGGCAGCGGACGGTACCTCACCGCCCTGGAGGAAGCCCTCGACCGCTTCGACGACGGTGCGGTGCAGTGGCTGGCCTCGCCCCTGTGCGACTCGTACCACACCATGTGGATGCGGCTGCACCAGGAGTTGCTGCTCGTGCTGGGGATCAGCCGGGCCGAGGACGAGGCCCGGGAAGAGGAACTGGTCACGAGGAGCCGGGGTTGAGCGTCACCGACCGCGAGACGGGCCCCCTCACACCGTCCGAGGTCCCCGGCCGGATCCTGGTGCCCTACGGGCAGGGGCGGATCCGGGGGCTCGACGCCGACGAACTGGGCGCTCACGGCACAGCGATGGACCGTCTGGTGGCCCTCGGGCTGCCGGTCGTACCGGGGCTCACCGTGCCGGCCAGCGCCTCCGCGTCGCTGTGTGAACCCGGCACCGCCGAAGCCGCCGTCGACCTGATCGAACAGCTCTCGGGGCGGCGGATCGGCGACGCCGGCCGCCCGTTGCTGCTGCGCCTGTCGGCGAGCGCGCCGACCGAGATCGCCGGACTGCCGCCCGACCTTGCCTGCCTCGGCATCACCTCCGCCGGCGCCGACAGCCTGTGCGCCGTCATCGGGCGCGAAGACGCGCTGTACGAGGTGTGGGCCACTACCGTGCGGATGATCGCCGAGTACGCCCTCGACGTACCCGGCGCGGTGCTCGACGACGCTCTCCTCGACACGCCCGAGCCGCGGGCACGGGTCGATGCGCTGCTGTCCCTGGTCGCGCGGCACGGTTCACGGCCCTTCCCCGACGACCCGGCCCAGCAGCTCGCGCTGGCCGCCCGTGCCCTCCTCGTTCGGTGGGACTCACCGCGAGCGAGAAGATCCCGCAAGGCACAGCGGCTGCCCGCCGATCTCGGTATCGCCCTGCACGTGCAGGCGCTGCGCATCGGCCCGGCGGACCACTCCGGCTACGGCACGGCGGTCAGCCGCCATCCCGAGACCGGCCGCCTCTCTCCTCAGGGCTCGTTCTTCCGGGGGGTGCGCCGCAGCGCCCCACCACCGCACACCAGTGAACCGCTGGACCGGCTCGCGGGCGGAACAGCTCTCCTGGAGCATTCCCTGCTCACCCTCGAACGTCATCTGCACGCACCCGTCTCCGTCGACTTCGAGGTGCGCGACGGCGAGATCTCCCTGCTCGCCGCCGCCGCGCAACAACGGCCGCCGCTGCGGGCCTCGGTGTGCCTCGCCGCCGACCTGGCACGCGACGGCGCACTCGGCCTCGATGAGGCCGTGCTCCGGATCAGTCCGGCGCAGGTGCAGGAACTGCTCCATCCCCAACTCCGGCTGACCGGCGGCGAGGAGCTCCTGGTCAAGGGACTGCCCGCCTCGCCTGGCGCGGCGACCGGTGTGATCGTGCTGTCCAGTGAACGTGCCCTCGAACTGGGCGCGGACGGCACACAGGTCGTGCTCGCGGCCCACGAGACGAGCCCGGCGGACGTCCCGGGAATGCTGGCGTCCGCCGCCGTACTGACCGGCACCGGCGGTATCGCCTCGCATGCCGCCGTGGTGGCGCGGGGCGCCGGCAAGCCCGCGGTGTGCGGCGCCGAGGGGCTGCGCGTGGACCGGGCCGCCGGGACGGTGCGGATCGGGAACCGGGTGCTGCGCGAGGGCGACCCCGTCTCGATGGACGGCCGTACCGGCGCCGTCTACGCGGGGACGCTGAGCGTCAGTGTCGCCGGACCACCGCCCGAACTGTCCACCCTGCTGGAGTGGGCGGACGGCATGCGCCGGCTGGGTGTGCGGGCGAACGCCGACAGCGCCGCGGAGGTGAGCACCGCCGTCGCGCTGGGGGCGGAGGGTGTCGGGCTGTGCCGTACGGAGCACCAGTTCCTCGGTGAGCGGCTGCCGCTGATCCGCCGGGTGATCCTGGCCGCCGACCCGGCGGCCCGCGACGAGGCGCTGTCGGCACTGGAACACGCCCAGCACCAGGACTTCAGAGCTCTGCTGGCCGCGGTCGGGAACCGTCCCGTGACCGTGCGGCTGCTGGACGCCCCGCTGCACGAGTTCCTGCCGGGCCCGGGACAGGCCGAGAACGCCGGAGAGGAGCAGCGGGCCGCCGCGCTGCGTGAGGCGAATCCGATGCTCGGGCTGCGCGGGGTGCGGCTCGCGCTGCTGCACGAGAGGCTCTACCCGGCGCAGGCCGAAGCGCTCTTCGCCGCCTGGGCGGATGTCGCCGCCACCGGGGTCCGGCCCGAGCTGGAGGTGATGATCCCGCTCGTCAGCGTGCCGGAGGAGCTGGCCGCCGCGGCCGCGTACGTGCGCGGGGCCGCCGAGGCAGTCGCCGCCCGCACCGGCGTGCAGGTTCCGTACCGGTTCGGCACGATGATCGAGACGCCGCGGGCCGCGTTGCTCGCCGGCGAACTCGCCGACCACGCCGAGTTCTTCTCCTTCGGCACCAACGACCTCACCCAGCTGACCTACGGATTCTCCCGGGACGACGTCGAGCGCCAGGTGCTCGCCAACTATCAGGAGCGCGGTTTGCTGACGGCCAGCCCCTTCGCGCGGCTCGACCCGCACGGGGTGGGTGCCCTGGTCGCTCTGGCGGCCGAGCGGGCACGGAGCGTGCGGCCCGGTATCAAGCTTGGCGTGTGCGGAGAGCACGGCGGGGATCCGGAGTCGATCGCGTTCTGCGACGGCCTGGGCCTCGACTACGTCTCTTGTTCCGCGCACCGCGTGCCGGTGGCCCGGATGGCGGCCGCGCACAGTGCCCTGCGCGAGCGGCGTGACGAGATCGGGAGTGCGCGATGACGAGCACCGTGACCGACGGCACGGCGCTGTCGGACGGCGAACTGGACGACCTGCGCGAGACCGTGCGGTCCGTGTGCGCGGACGCCGGGGGCACCGCGGCGGTGCGCCGGCTGCCCGAGCGCTCCCCCGGCATCGACGCCGCGTTGTGGGACACCCTCGGCCGGCAGGTCGGCCTCGCGGCCCTCGGTCTGCCCGAGTCGGTGGGAGGCATCGGCGGCCTGGCCGAGATCGCCGTGGTCTGCGAGGAGTTGGGCAGGACGCTGGCACCGGTACCGCTGCTGTCCTCCACCGTGCTGGCCGGGCAGGTGCTGGCCGGCTGCGGTACGGCCGACAAGGCGCTGGCCGAACTGGCCGAGGGCACGGTGCACGCCCTGGCGGTGGCGGCGCCCGACGGAACATGGCGGCCCGACGCCGTGCCGGTGGCCGTCTCCTGGCAGGGCGGTGTCCCGGTCCTCGACGGCACCGTGCCGTTCGTCCTCGACGGCGCCGATGCCCAGGCGCTGGTGGTGGCCGGCATCGGGGCCGACGGCGTGGACCTCTTCCTCGCCGGCCCGAGCGAGCCGGGGGTCACGGTTCGCCGGGTGCCCACCCTGGATCTCAGCCGTGGCCAGGCGGTCGTCACCTTCTCCGGCGCCCGCGCCCAGGCGCTGACCACCGGGGGCGAGGGCGCGCAAGTCGTCTCCCGCACGCTGGACGTGGCCCTGGTCGCCCTCGCCGCCGAGCAACTCGGCGGTGTGCAGGCGGCGTTGGACATGACGGTGGCCCATGTGCGGGACCGCACCCAGTTCGGCAGGGCGATCGGCAGCTTCCAGGCGGTCAAGCACACGTGCGCCGACATGCTGCTCCAGGTCGAGTCCGCACGGTCGGCGGTGGTACGCGCGGTCCGGGCGGTCGGCTCGCCCGAGGCGCTGGCCGAAGCGGCGGCGGTGGCCCAGGCGTGGTGCTGCGAGGCGTTCGTCTCCGTCGCCGCCGAGTGCGTTCAGCTCCACGGCGGCATGGGCTTCACCTGGGAGCACGACGCGCACCTGTACTTCCGGCGTGCCCAGTCCGACGCCGTCCTGCTGGGCGACGCCGCGCATCACCGGGAACGACTGGCCGGGCTGCTGTCCTGGTGACGAGGAAGGCGGGAACGTCATGACCACCAGACTCGTGGCCGAGGACCTGTTCGAGGGTGTCGATCCCATGCGGCTCGTGGGCGCGCGATGCTCCGGATGCCACACCGTCGTCTTCCCCCGGCAGGACTCGTGTCCCCGGTGTGCGGACGGCGCCATGTCCGCGCATGTGCTGCCGGTGCGGGGCCTGGTGTGGTCGTGGACACTCCAGGCGTTCCCGCCCAAGCCGCCGTACCGGCCGCCGGCCGGGGGCTTCCAGCCGTATCACGTGGGCTATGTGGACCTCGGTGAGGTGCTGGTCGAGGCGCGGCTGGAGGTGCCCCGCCGGGAGATGCGGATCGGGCTGCCGGTCCGGCTCACCACGATGCCCGCCTACCACGACGAGGACGGGACCGAGGTGCTGACCTTCGCGTTCCGCCCCGACCCGTCCCCGGAAGAGGACCGATGACCGAGGGCCGACCGACGACCAGGGCGAGGTCCGACGAGGTTTACGTGGTCGGCTGCGGTATGCATCCCTTCGGCCGCGACGACACCGTCACCGGGATGGCCATGGCCGAGCGGGCCGTGCGCGAGGCGCTGGCCGACGCCGGTGTCGGCTGGGAGGACATCGGCTACGCGGCCGGCGGCTCCGACGTGTCCGGCAAGCCCGACACGCTGGTGGGCCGCCTGGGCCTGACCGGAGTGCCGTTCGTCAACGTGCAGAACGGCTGCGCGACCGGCGCCTCGACCGTGCTCGCGGTGGCCAACGCCCTCCGCGCGGGCGAGGCCTCGCTGGGCCTGGCGGTGGGCTTCGACAAGCACGAGCGGGGCGCTTTCAACGTGTCCGCGGCCCGCTACGGACTTGGCGACTGGTACGCCGAGAGCGGCATGATGCTGACGACCCAGTTCTTCGCCCTGAAGACCCAGCGGTATCTGCACGAGCACGGAGTCTCGGAACGAGCGCTGGCCATGGTCGCGGCACGGGCCTTCCGCAACGGCGCCCAGCACCCCATGGCCTGGCGGCGCAAGCCGCTCACGGAGCAGGAGATCCTCGACTCCCCCGAGGTCAGTCCCCCGCTCACCCAGTACATGTTCTGCTCGCCAGGGCAGGGTGCGGCGGCACTCGTCCTGGCCCTCGGCAACCGCGCCTTCGACCTGTGCGAACGTCCGGTCAGACTGGCGTCGTTGGCGCTGCGCACCCGGCGGTTCGGGTCGTTCGAGGTGTTCTCGCCCTGGCTACCGCCGGGGCCGCACCGCAGCCCGAGTGTGGACGCCGCGGAGGCGGTCTTCCGCAGGGCCGACCTGCGGCCGGCGGATGTGCGGGTCGCCCAGTTGCAGGACACCGACAGCGGCTCGGAGCTGATCCACCTGGCGGAGACCGGGCTGTGCGACCACGGCGAGCAGGAGGAACTGCTGGCCGCCGGGGACACCGACGCCACGGGCCGGATCCCGGTCAACACCGACGGCGGCTGCCTGGCCGGCGGTGAGCCCGTCGGCGCCTCGGGGCTGCGCCAGTTCCACGAAGTCGTACGGCAGTTGCAGGGCCGGGCGCCGGGAGCACAGGTACCAGGCGCTCCCCGGGTGGGCTTCACGCATGTGTACGGGGCGCCTGGGATCAGCGCGTGCGCGGTACTGACGGTCTGAGAGTCCGCGGACACAACCCTGCGATACGGCAGTGTGAGCCGGTGTGTGTCAGGTCTGTGCGGCGGCCGGCTTCTGGTCGGGGGCGACGATGCGCAGCGCCAGCGACCTGACCGCCTCCAGCACGGCCTGGGACGGCAGTTGGGACAGCGGCCCTCCCTCGGCCCGCAGCGCCGTGACGAGCATGGTCGTACTGATCAGGGTGCGGACCGCGAGTGCCTGCGTGGCGTGCCGTGACTTGGCCGCCCGTGGGCTGCGGGTGATGCCCTCGGGCAGATAGTCGTAGCCTCGCTGGATGTGCCGCTGTTCGAACTCGTCCCTCAGCGCCTTGACGCTGCCGCTGGCCGAGGCGATCTGTACCTGGTAGAGCCGGGCCTCGTCCGGGTTCCGCTCCACCCAGTCCCACACGGCGTCGATGACCCGCAGCAGGCCCTCCGCGTCACCGGGCTCTGACTCCGGCCTGGCCGCCTCCACGACCGCGTTCAGCTGGTCGAAGACCCGGCGCATGGCGAGTTCGAGCAGCTCCTCCTTGCCGTCGAAGTGGTAGTAGACGGCCGTGGGCACCACTTGGGCCTCGTCGGCGATGTCCTGGATGCTGGTCTCCGCGAATCCGTTCCGGCCGAACACCCGTACGGCGGCAGTGATGATGTGCTGCCTTCGCGAGGGGCGATGGGCGGGCTGCTTGCCGTTCTCCGTGCTGGCCATCATGCTCCCTGCGACTGCCGTGAACCCGCGTCCGCGCGTCCCGTGTACTGACCATGCTATCCAGTAACTCCGACGTTGGAACGCGCAATTCCAGCTGCACAAGTGACTCCAGAGCTCAAGGCTCCCGGCATACTTGACATCATGACGACATCCAGAGCCCGCGCCGCTCACCGCCCTTCACGCAAGCAGTGGGTGATCGAGGCGGCAACGGAGCTGTTCGCCACCCAGCCGCCGGACGAGGTGACGGTGGCCGACATCGCCGCTCGGGCGGAGATGACCTCGGCTGCGGTGTACTACCACTTCTCCTCCAAGGACCACGTCCTGGTGGAAGGTATGCGGGTGTTCGCGGCCGCGCTGCGCGAGCAGATGGAGGCGCTCACGGAGGCCCACACTCCAGACTCCGACATCGGTCCCGCCGTCACCGCACTGTTGGCCTGGCTGGGCGAGCACCGGTCGGCCGCCACCGTGTTCTTCGTGTCGTCGGCCGGTATGAGCCAGGACGCGGAGGCGCTGCGGCAGGCGAGCCGTACGGAGCTGGTGCGTGAACTGGTGCTGCTGATCCGCAAGGCCCGCACGTCGGTCTCCGACGCTGAGGCGGCGGTGATCGCCCTGGGCCTGCTGGCGCTGTTGGAGACCGCGGCGATCTCACAGGTCCGCGGCGACGACGTCTACCGCTCGCTCGGCCACCGCTCCTTCGTCCGTGAGGTCGGCCTGCTCGCAGAGCGGATCGCCGACCCGGCCACCTGAGCGGACCGGATCGCCGAGGCCTCGGATCACACCAGCAGGCGGAGGGGCTTGCGCAGCAATTCACCGACCGTGCGCAGATATTCGGCCGCGGGTGCCCCGTCGACGGCGCGGTGGTCGAAGGTCAGGCTCAGGGTGAGCACCCGCGTCCGCACGGGCCGGTCGTCCACCCACTCGACGCCGTCCTTGAGCCTGCCCACACCGAGAATCGCGACATTTCCGGTGTTGATGACGGGTGTGAAGAAGTCGACGCCGTATCCGCCCAGCGAAGTGACCGTGAAAGTGGCGCCTTCCAGCAGGGCCGGGGAGATCCGCCCCTCGCGCGCGGCCTCGGCCAGTGCCCTCGACCGGCGGGCGATCTCGGGCAGCGGCAGTGCCTCCGCGTCCTCGATCACCGGGACCAGCAGGCCCCCCGGAACGGCCACCGCGAACCCGAGGTGGATGTCACCGAGTAGATGGATGCCGTCCTCCCGCACCGTCGCGTTGAGCAGCGGGTGTCGGCGCAGGGCCAGCGCGGCGGCCTTGAGCAGGAAGTCGTTGAGGCTGGGCACCGGCAGGTCGCCGTCGGCCCACTCCTCCTTGAGCCGCTCCCGCAGGGACACCACGGCGTCCATCCGCACTTCGTAGCCGTGTGTCAGCTGCGCCATCTCCTGGAGGCTGGCGTGCATCCGGCGGGCGATGGTGCCGCGCATCCCGGTGAGCGGGAGGACGTCGCCGGCCTGGGGTTCGGCCCCAGGGCGCACGGGCGTAGGCGCGGGCGTTGGCGCGGGCGTCGGCGTGACGGCCTCGAGGTCGGCCCTGCGGATCCAGCCGCCAGGGCCGGTGCCGTTCACCTCGGAGAGATCGATGCCCCGTTCCTTCGCCAGCTTGCGCACCAGCGGTGAGACGGAAGCGCTCGGCGGGGCCGGTGCGACGAGGCCCCTGGGGAAGTCCGCCAAGAACTCCTCCACGTCCTCGGAGAGGATCCGTCCACCGGGCCCGGTGCCGCGTACCGCGGTGAGATCGACGTCGGCCGCGGCCGCCACCCGCCGAGCGTTCGGTGAGGACAGGAGCCGGCCATCGGCGCCGCGTGGGGCGGCGCTGCCATTGGGAGAGTTCGCCGCGCCGCTCGGGGTCGGCACCGCGGAGGCAGCCACGACACGCACGGGCTCCACGGCCGCGGGCCCGGCCCCAGGCCCGGCGGGCATCGGCGTACCCCCTGGGTCCGGTGGCTGCTCGCCCTCGGCCAGCAGCCAGCCGATGAGGGCCCCGGCCGGGACCGTGGTACCCGCCGGAACCACGGGGTGGAAGATTCCCCCGGCCTCCGCCTCGATGTCCACGTCCACCTTGTCGGTGGCCAGCCGCAGCAGTGCGTCGCCCTCGGCGACGACGGCGCCGGTGACCACGAGCCATTCGTCGATCATGCCTTCCTGCATGGAGAGGCCGATCTTCGGCAGCAGAACCTCGACCGCCACGTCGGTCACGACCTTTCGAGGAGGCGGCGGCAGCCCTCGGCGATCCGCGCGCGATCGGGCACGTACGCCTTCTCGAGGACCGGGGAGAAGGGAACCGGGGAGAAGGGGGCGCCGATGCGCAGGACCGGCGCGTCCAGGTGGTCGAAGGCCGCGTCCTGGATCTGGGCCGCGATCTCCGCGCCCAGTCCACCGAAGGTGACGGCCTCGTGCACCACGAGCACGCGGTTGGTCCGGCGCACGGAGGCGAACATGGTCTCGGTGTCCAGTGGCTGCACGGTACGGGGGTCGATCACCTCGATCTCCACCCCCTGCGCCGCGAGTTCGTCGGCCGCCGCGAGGGCCTCGCCCACCATGCGACCCAGGGCGATGACGGTGACGTCGGAGCCCTGCCGCGCGGTGTGCGCCTGGCCCAGCGGAATGCCGTAGATCTCCTCGGGCACTTCGCTGGTGCTGCCCAACAGGACCTTGTTCAGCATCACGACGACCGGGTTGTCGTCCCGGATGGCCGAGACGGTCAGGCCCTTGGCGGTGTACGCGTCGGACGGCATGACCACCTTGAGGCCCGGAACGTGGGCGAGCCAGGCCTCCAGGCTCTGGCTGTGCTGGGCGGCTGCGCCGAGGCCCGCGCCGGAGGCGGTGGTGATGGTGAGCGGCACGGACAGGGCGCCGCCGAACATGTACTTCATCTTGGCGGCCTGGTTGACGATCTGGTCGAGGCAAACGCCGATGAAGTCCATGAACATCAGGTCGACCACGGGTCGCAGGCCACGCGCGGCGGCGCCGACGCCGAGGCCGACCAGCGCAGCCTCGGAGATGGGTGTGTCGATCATGCGGCGGGGCCCGAACTCGTCGAGCAGGTTGTCGAACATGCGGAACACGCCGCCGTAACCGGCCACGTCCTCGCCGGCGACGAAGACGTTCTCGTCCTCGCGCATGGCCTGCGCGAGTCCCTCGTTGAAGGCCTTGACGTAGGTCAGTTTGCGGGCCACGACGTTCGGTGCGGCGGCCGGTGCTTCCTTGACGATGGTCATGGCGGTCATCCCGAGTAGACGTTGAGCAGCAGGTCGGCTGGATCGGGCAGGGGGCTCGCCTCGGCGTACGCGATGGCCTCGGCGATCTCGTCGCGGGTGCGCTGCCACACGTCGTCCAGCTCGGCCCGCGTCGCGGTGCCGTCGGCGACGGCCCGTGCCTCCAGCAGGTCGATGGGGTCACGGGCCTTCCACTCGGCGACCTCCTCGGCCGAGCGGTAGGGGTGACGCAGTCCCTTGACGCCCTGATGGTCGTAGAAGCGGTAGGTCTTGGCCTCGATCATCATCGGGCCGGCGCCCGCCCGAGCCCGTGCGACGGCGTCGGCGGCGGCGCGATGGACGGCGAGCGCGTCCATGCCGTCGACGATCACACTCGGCATGCCGTAGGCGGCGGCACGGTCGGCGACGTCGGTGAGCAGCATGTGCCCGGACTGCGGGGTGAACTCCGCGTAGCCGTTGTTCTCGCAGACGAACACCACCGGCAGGCCGAGGATCGCGGCCATGTTCGCGCCCTCGTGGAAGGCGCCGATGTTGGTGGCGCCATCGCCGAAGAAGGTCACAGCAACGCTGTCCTCGCCCTTGTACCGGGCAGCGAAGGCGGCACCCACGGCGATCGGCACGCCCGCCCCGACGATGCCGTTGGCGCCGAGCATGCCGCGGGTGAGGTCGTTGATGTGCATGCTCCCGCCGCGGCCGAGGCAGGCGCCGGTGACCCGGCCGTACAGCTCGGCGTACATCTCGCGCAGGCCGACGCCCTTGGCCACCGCGTGCCCGTGGCCCCGGTGGGTGGAAGTGATCTGGTCGTCGTCGCGCAGGGCCGCCATCACGCCGGCGGCCACGGCTTCCTGGCCGACGTAGAGGTGCAGGAAGCCGGGCAGCCTGCCCGCCTCCATGAGCTTTCCCGCCTCGGTCTCGAACAGCCGGATGCGCACCATGCGCTCGTGCAGATCCTTGACGACCTGCGCGGATTCCTGGTTCGCGGCCGGATCGGCCGACTTCTTCGATGCCCTCTGAGCCATCGTCCGCCCCTTCGCCCCGAGCGAGGTGTAACCAGCGATCGGACTTTGTTGTGTCGGCATACAGTAACTAGCAGGGGGCACCTTACTGAAGAGGTTCTCAAATTACTATGGGCAGGACCTCAACCGGCTTCGAGACCGCCGCCACGCCGGTCCACGACCTCCACACCGTTGCCCTCCGGATCAGCCCAGAAACTGATCCGCCGACCCGCGCGCCGACACCACGACCGGCGACGACAGCGGACTGGCACCGGCAGCCGGCAGCACGGCGACAAAGGGCGCGACATCGTCCACGTGGAAGGTGAGGTAGGCCAGACCGCAGCGCTCGGCGAGCGGTACGGCCGACGGGAACGACACCGCACTCGCCTGGGGCTGGATCAGCTTGATCCGGCCACCGGACGGCACCTCGAGCCAGACGACGAGGAGCTGTCCGCCCAGTCCGGCCGGGCCGGCGATCGCCTGCGGAATGCGGGAGCGGTGCACGGGGACACAGCCGAGCGCCTCAGCGTAGAAACGCTCCATCACCTCCATGTCCCGGACCACGACCCCCGCCTCGAAGGGCTGGGTCATCTGCCCCCTTCCGGGCGTCTCGGCCGGACCGGTCGCCTCATCGACCATCGGGCCCACCTCTCCGTCGGCCTGCCAGCCATCTCGTCCCAGTAGCTGGAGCCATTCACTAGAAAGATCCCACAGAGCCGAGCGTGACTCTGCCACAGAAGACGGGGTGACCTGTGGGATTCCACCCCACGAAGTTCGGCACTTACTATTGACACACAACACTAACTCCTGTTGTTGTGTCGGTCACAGCGCAGCTGTAGCACCAGGACCCCTTCACCAGCTCGCGGCTGGGAGGATTGAGGACACCGTGGTCCAGATCAATTCACCGGAGACCCGAACGGCGGACGACGATCGTCCCCTGCCGCCCCCCGCTCCGGAATACACGTCATGGATCGGCCAGGACCGCTCCACGGACGCCGCGGGCGTCGCGACGCGGCAGGACGCGGCCGAGCTCGCCGAGCGTGTCGTCGAGCACTACATCAACAACACCACGCACGAGGCCGAGGAGCAGTGGACGGAACCCGTCGACAACTACCTCGACGCCGACCGCTGGCTGCGGGAGATGGACGCCGTCCACCGGAGCGTTCCGCTGCCATTGGCCATGTCGTGCGAGCTCCCCGGACCGGGCACCTACAAGGCGTTGGACGTGCTCGGCGTCCCCATCCTGATCACCCGGGACCGCAAGGGCGTCGTGCACGCGATGATCAACGCCTGCCGGCACCGCGGCGCCGAGCTCGTCGAGCCGGGCTGCGGCGTGGCGAAGCGGATCACCTGCCCTTACCACGCCTGGTCGTACGACCTGTCGGGCGAGCTGCGCGGCGTGTACGCCGAGAAGACCTTCGGCGAAGTGCCACGCGAGAAGCGAAGCCTGATCCAGCTCCCCGTCGGTGAGCGCGCCGGCATCGTCTTCGTATCGCTCGATCCGGCCGCCGAGCACGACCTGGACGCCTGGCTGGGAGACCTGCGGCCGCTCCTGGAAGGGCTCCGCTTCGCGGACTGCCACCACTACGCGACCCGTGAGCTGACCAGTCCGAACTGGAAGGTCACCCTCGACGGGTACCTGGAGACCTACCACTTCGCGTCGCTGCACACGAAGACGGTCTTCGAGACGAACTTCTCCAACATGATGGCCCATGACACCTGGGGCCCTCACCAGCGTCTCGGCGCCGCCCTGCGACCCGTCGCCGACCTGGTGGAACTGCCCCAGGAGCAGCGCGATCCGGGCGACGTCGTAGGAGCCATCTACTGGCTCTTCCCCGGTATGGCGATCGCCGGCACCTGGCGCAACAAGATCGCCGTCTCCATCGTGATCCCCCGCACTGCCACCGAATCGGTGACCCAGCAGATCATCCTGCTGCGCGAGCCCGTCGTCACCGAGGAGGAACGTCACGCCGCCGACCAGTTCGGCGAGTGGTTCTACGAGGTGGTCCGCGACGAGGACTACGCGACCACCTACGGAGTGCAGCGGGGGCTGAAGGCCCTCGCCGGGACCGACTTCGTCTTCGGACGCAACGAACCCGGTCTCCAGCACTTCCACCGCACCATCCACCGCCTCCTGGACGAGGCGTCCAGATGACGAACCAACAACCCTCGCAGGAGAAGAACATGGTGGCTACGGGCAGCCTCGACGGACGTGTCGCGGTGATCACGGGCAGCACGCGCAGCATCGGCCGCGCCATTGCCGAGGCCTTCCTGGCCGACGGGGCAACGGTCGTGCTCAGCGGCCGCTCGGAGATCAAGGGCAAGCAGGCGCTGGAGGAACTCGAGGCCGGCGAGAAGGCCGTCTTCCACGCCTCCGACTCGAGCAGCCAGGCGGACATCGAGGCACTCGTCGACTGGACGGTCGAGCGCTTCGGCCGACTGGACATCATGGTCAACAACGTCGGCGGCACCGAGGGCTTCGCCCCGGTCCACGAGCTGAGCGACGAGGCGTGGCACAAGGCGCTCGACCTAAACCTCAACGCCTACTTCTACGGCACCCGCCGCGCGCTGAAGCCCATGCTGGAAGGCGGCTGGGGGCGGGTCATCAACATCTCCTCGGTCGAGGGCAAGCAGGCCAACAAGCCCGCGATCAGCCACTACATCACCAACAAGCACGCCATCCACGGTCTGACCAAGGCGACCGCCTTCGAGTACGGCACCCTGGGCATCACCTGCAACGCGATCTGCCCCGGCGCCGTCGACACCGACCTGATGCGTGCCGCGGGACCGGCCGCGGCCGAGGCAGAGGGCATCAGTTACGAGGAGTGGCTGGGCCGGTTCGCCGAGCACGCCGCCACCAAGAAGATCACCACCGTCGAGCAGATCGCGGGAGTCGCCAGGCTGCTCGCGAGCGACGCGGGCGCGGGCATCACCGGCACGCTGATCAGCGTCGACGGCGGCACGGCGCAGTGGTGAGCGGCGCGACGGACGGCGGGAGCCCCACCACCATGAAGCACTGGATCATCGACTGGCAGCGCAACGAGCGACTGCCCCACTACACCAGGGCCAACGCGGGCGAGACCCTGCCCGAGCCGGCCAGCCCGCTGGGCTGGAGCCTGGTCTGGGGGCGCGGCCTGCAGGGCTGGCGCCGCGGCTTCGTCGACTTCGGCATCTACCGCGAGGAGGAGGTCGCCGGCACCCGGCCCCCGTTCGTCGGAATCTTCGGCGGCTACTTCTACCTCAACCTCTCGCACCTGCGGCTGTTCGGCATCCGCATGGGGCAGACCGCCGACCAGATCGACGCGGCCTTCGTCGGCCAGCGCTCCGACACCCCGGTGTACGTGGCGCACCCCGACGACCAGGACGCGGAGCTGACGGCCAAGGCCGGAGGGATCCTCCAGCAGATGCTCGGCCGGAGCGGCTACCCGGAGGGCGACGCCGACCACGAGCGGCTGCGCCGGATCCGCCGCGAGCGGCCCGACCTCTCGCGGTTGTCCGACGCCGAACTGGTGGCGCGTGCGCGCGGCCTGCTCGACGACGTCGAGACGACCTTCCAACGGCACGTCGAGTCGTCGCTGCCCGCGTCGGTCGGACCGGCGATTCTCGGCCCGCTGTGCGCGAGCGTCGATCGTCCCGGCGCGATGCTCGACCTCATCGGAGGGCTGGGTGACGTCGACTCGGCCGGCCCCTCGGCGGGCCTGTGGACGCTGTCCCGGCAGGTGGCGGCCTCCGCCGAACTGACGGCACTGTTCGACCAGGGCCCGCTGGCGGTGGAGCAGTCGCTCGAGGGAGGGACCGGGGACGTGAAGGCGTTCCGGGACTCCTTCGCCGAGTTCCTCGCCGAGTCCGGCGACCGCGGCCCCAACGAGTGGGACATCCACGCGCTGTCCTGGGAGGCCGCCCCGATCCAGGCACTGTCCCTGGTCGACCGGATCCGGCACAGCTCCGACGGCGATTCCCCGGCCGCGCGGCACCAGCGGCTCACGGCACACCGTCAGGCGACGGCGGCGGAGGTCCGTGGGGCCCTCCCGGAGGACGTGCAGCCGATGTTCGACGCCGGAATGCACGCGTCCAACGTGTGGATCCCGGCGCGGGAGCGGACCAAGGCGAACTGCGTCACCGTCATCAACGAAATCCGGATGGCGATCCGCGAACTCGGCCGCCGCGGCACCGAGGCAGGACGCTTCGCCCAACCCGAAGACGTGATGATGCTGCTGGACACCGAGCTCGACGACTATGTCGCCGATCCGGACCGCTTCGGCCCAGTCATCGCCCAGCGGCTTCAGGAGTACGGCGAACTGCGCGAACTGGAACCGCCGTTCTTCATCGCGGACGACTCCCGGACCGAGATCGACAGCTGGCCGAAGCGGAGCGAGGAGCACACCGAGGCCGCTGTCGAGGGCGACGTCCTCAAGGGCGTCGGCGGTAGCCACGGCACGTACACCGGCAGGGTCCGGGTCGTCGCCGACCCGGCCTCGTGCGAGGCGCTGGAGCCGGGCGAGGTGCTGGTGGCACCGATCACCGACGCCGCCTGGACCCCGCTGTTCCTCGTCGCCGGAGCGGCCGTCGTGGATGTCGGCGCGCTCAACAGCCACGCCGTCGTGGTCTGCCGCGAGCTGGGCATCCCCGCCGTCATCTCCGTCGAGGGCGGTACGCAGCGGCTGCGGGACGGCATGGTGATCACGGTCGACGGTGAGCAGGGCACGGTCACCGTCGACCGCGTCCCGGTGGCCGCCCATCTCTGAAACCGACCGAACGCCACCCTCGGGTCGCTGCCGTGCGCAGCGACCCGAGGGTGAGCCTGGCCGTCAGCAGCAAGGGCCAGCCTCCTCGCCCAGCACATCCGCCGGAACACGCCGGGCGGCGAGCTCCACGTGGTCGCCGGGCGCTACGACGACGCATTGCGCCGTACGCCGACGGCTGGCGCTTCACCACCGCACCCTGACGCGCAGCTGGTCGGACGGCAACCCTGCCGTGGTGGCCTGCCGATGGCGCAAGGTGGTAACACGAGGAAGGGACGACTGTGTCCGAGGAAATCATCGTCGCCGGATGGATGGAGTACGCGCCCGAAGAGCGCGACACCATGCTGGGTCATCTCGTCGAGGTCCAGGAGCGCACCCTGGCGACGGAGCCGGGCTGTCTGGACTACGCCATCACGGCGGACCCCACACAGGCGGGGCGCATTCGGGTGTTCGAACGCTGGGTCTCCCAGCAGGCCCTCGACGAACACTTCACCACCCCGCACATCAAGGATTTCCGCACGGCGGTGGCCGGGCTGACCAGGGTGGGAGTCTCCCTGAACATGCACAGCGTCGCCGAAACACGAGCCATGCGCTGAGACCGTGTCTCTTCCCTGGGGTCGAGTAGGCCGGGGACCTGGGGGGGTACCTCCCACGCCCTTCAAGGCAGTGTCCGGCATGCCGAGCAAGCCGCTCAGGCCGGCGTGCCGTCCTACGCGTCCGGCGTGAGCCTCACCAACATTTTGCCGATGTTGCCACCGCCGAGGAGGGAGAGCAGTGCCTCAGCCGCGTGCTCGAGGCCGTCCACCACTGTTTCGCGGGCGACGATCCGGCCCGAGCGCAGCCAGCCCGCGACCCGCTGCTCGAACTCCGGCCGCAGGTCGTCGTGGTCGCGGACGATGAAACCGCACAACGTCAGCCGCTTGAGGACCGCTTGGATCAAGTGGTTGATGTCCACGGTCCGCCGGCCGCCGCCGAACTGCGACATCATGCCGCACAGGGCGATTCGGCCACCGGTCCGCAACGCGTGCAGGGCCGCGGCGAGCTGCTCACCGCCCACGTTGTCGAAGTACACGTCGATTCCATCGGGTGCCAGCCGGGCCAGCGCCTCGCGCACCGGCTCGGCACGGTGGTCCGCGGCCGCGTCGTAGCCGAACTCCTCGACCAGCAGGGCGCACTTGTCGGGGCCGCCGGCGGTGCCGATCACTCGTTCCGCGCCCAGCATGCGCGCGAACTGGCCGGCGGCGGTGCCGACTGCCCCGGCAGCCGCCGACACGAAGACGGTGTCGCCGGGGCGAAGCGCCGCGATCCGGGTCAGGCCCACGTACGCGGTGAATCCCGTCTGGCCGAGCAGCCCCAACCATGTGGGCAGCGGGGCGAGTCGCGGGTCGATGAGATCCGCCCCGTCGGTGTCCGCCCCGGCCAGGACGGCTCGCTCCCGCCAGCCCAGCTGGTGACGTACGAAGGCACCCGGCGGTACGGAGGGACAGCGGCTCTCCTCCACGACACCGAGGGCGCGCCCGTCGAGCGGTGATCCGGGGGCGAAGTTGTGGGTGTAGTGCTTCTCGGTGGTCTCCAGCCGCCCGCGCGTGGACGGGTCCACGCTCATGTAGAGATTGCGGACGAGGACCTGCCCCTCACCGAGGGGCGGCAGGGGACGTTCCTCGACGGCGAAGTCACCGGGGAGCGGTTCTTTCCCGGGTCGGCGTACGAGACAGACCACCCGTGTGGTGCGGGGTGTCACCGGCTCACTCCTCCGGCTGCCGGGCGACGCGCCGCTGGGCGAGCCGGCCCACCCAGCCGGCCATCTGGAGGTCCGCGTGGCGCAGTTCGCCCGACTGCCAGCGGGCCTGGAAGTCGAAGATGCCCTGCGCTCCGGTCCCGGGATCGGTCACCTCGACCAGGCCGTCCTCGGTGAGCCGGTAGACATGCCCGGTCAGCGGGTGGATCACTTGCTTGGGCATGGATCCTCACTCCTGCACTCGGCGGCGCACGCCGCGCTTGGTCACGGTCACCGGGCCCTCGACCCGGAGCCGGCAGGCGAGCCGGGTCACGCCGTCCGCCGGCATGCGCAGAGCCTCGATGCCCTCGCGTTCCAGCGGGCCCACCGGCGAACAGTTCTCGGCACCGTCCTCCACCCGAACGAAGCAGGTACGACAGGTTCCCTTGCCGCCGCAGACGGTGGGCCAGCGGTAGCCGAGCCGCTGGGCGGCGGTGAACAGGTCCTCGCCGTCGAGGACGTCGATCTCGGCGCCTGAGGGCCGGACCGCCACCCGGTGGGTCACGGTCACCGCTTCATCCACTGGTCGAGAGTCTGGTTGAAGTGACGGATGCGGCTCTCCTGGTAGTTGGCCAGGGTGATGCCCGGCTTCCGCATCGTCTTCAGGCCCTCCTGGACGTAGGGCAGGTTCTCGCAGTCCTGGTCGAAGACGGGCCCGAGCACACCCAGTTCCGGGATGTCCGCGAAGAGCACGTCCTCGGGCACCCAGCGGATCTTGACCGGCGGCGGCATCTCGCCGGGCTGCTTCGGGGCGGACATGAAGATGATCTCGGCGGTGCAGGAGTCCGGGTCGAGACCGTTGGGCCGGAACCGGTAGATGATGTTGGACTTGGCGCCGCCCCAGGGGTTGAAGTTGGGGAAGAGCAGGTAGTTGATGGCGTCGAGCAGCTCGGTGTCGGCGGTCTGCGAGAAGTCCTGGTGCGAGGTGGCCGCCAGCTGCTCCCGCATCCGCTGGGCGAGGACCTGACGGGCGGTGCCGCCGGGCGGGATGGCGGGGAGGTCGTCCCCCTCCTTCATCACCAGGTCACGGCCCTGGGCCGCCGAGTAGAACGAGCGCGAGTCGTAGAACGTCTCCAGAACGTCCTCCTCCGTGACGGAGTCCGCCACGTGGGGGCTGGGAGCGCCCTGGATGTTGATCATCCGGTTCCAGTTGGGCTGGTCGGCCATGACGTCGTACTGCGAGTTGGCGTCGGCGAGCCACGGCAGCATCTGCGGGTGCGTGGCGATCACGTGGAACGACTCGATGAACGCGTCCTGCGCGATCTTCCAGTTGCAGGGCAGCACCTTGCCGATGTGGAGCGACTTGTAGCGCTCCTCCAGCGGCCAGATGTAGTACTCGTCGAAGGTGCCGCGGTAGCTGTCGAAGGACTCCGCGTACGGGTCCATGTTGACGAAGACGAAGCCGCGCCAGGTGGCCACCTTGGCCTCGGGCAGCGTGAACTTCTCCTGGCTGACATGGGGGAAATCCCAGGCGCACGGCGGGCTCTGGAAGGAGCCGTCGAGGTTCCAGGTGAACCCGTGGAACGCGCAGCGGAACTCGCCGACGTTGCCGCCGCTCGTGCGCAGTTTGCGGCCGCGGTGCAGGCACGCGTTGACGAAGGCGCGGATCTCGTCAGGGGCCGTCCGCGCGATGATCAGCGAGTCGTTGCCGATCTCGTAGATCTCGTGGTCACCGACCTCGGGTATCTCGCTCTCCAGGCAGGCGAACTGCCAGACGCGGCGCCACACCTGCTCCATCTCACGCTCGGCCCATTCACGGGAGGTGAAGCGCGCGGCGTCGATGTCCTCGCTGCCGAGGTGGTCGTTGTGGTCGAACCTCAGCGCCGGTGGAACTGGCCGGCTGTCCCGGTCGAGGTAGTCCTGGACGCTGGGTCCGGGGCACCGAGCCGATCCCAGCCCCGATGATTCGTCCATCATCTCTCCTCCGGCAGAAACTTTAGATTGAGTGTAGTTACTATCTCCAGCCGGGAGCAACACTCACGTCGGTGTCTGAACGTTCACATCGCGCGAGGTCTCCAGGAAGTACGTCGCCTCCCGTGGAATTACTTGGGGCAGCGTCCGCCCCGAGCCCGCTGGGCCGTGCCACACTTCAACGCGCTTGAGGCTGTATTACCTCATAAGTTTCTTGGTGGAGGTCGTCGAGCCGGCGCGGCAGGGACTTGTCCTGACACCCAGGGTGGGGACGGGTAAGGGCGACGGGGGCGAAAACATCGCCCTGCCCACACGCCCCCGCTCAGCCGTGCGGCAGCACCGTCCGTGCCACACAGCGCCGCAGCACCGTCAGGAACTCCGGTGTCTCCCACGGCCCCCGGTCCACGCGCCTGGTGTCGGCCACACCGAGGTCCTGCATGTCGTAGCGGCCGCGGCAATGGCCGAGGGTGAAGTAGCAGACCTCGCCGAGCCCGTACCGGTTGAGATACAGCACCGGCCGGGGTGCGTTGTCGGTAGCCGCCGTGCCGCTCTCGTCGAACCCGCGGCACGGCCCCGTGTACTCGGCGTGCAGCAGCACCTCCAACTCCCCGTGCAGCTCGCACACGTACAGCTCGTCGGTGACCGTGAACGGTTCGATCCCGGCGACCAGCGGATGGCCGGGCCGGGTCACCCGCACCTCGTATGGTTCGATCGGCGGGTGGGCCAGGAACTGGCTGCCGAGCACGACCGCTACTTCGCCGAGGAGCCGCGGAGTTGTGAACACACGCGGTCCTCCGGAAGCCGGCGGCTCGATCACCGAGTTGGTGCCGTGCAGGGCCAGCCAGCGACCGCCCCGCTCGACGAACCGTGCCAGCGCGGCCCGCTCTGCCGGGCTGGGCCGGACATCGCAGGTGTAGGTGACCATCAGGTCGGCCCCCTCCAGCGCGGCGACACAGTCGTAGTCCTGGAAGACCGTCGTGCGTACCCTCGGATGCTCTCCGAGCAGTTCGAGCAGCCGGAGCCGCGCGTAGTCGAAGTCGTGCCACCTGCCGCCGCAGACCAGTACGGCGTCCAGGCGGCCGGCCGGGCCCGCCACGGCTCAGTACTGGACGCGGGTCAGCAGCCCGCCGTCCACCACCAGGTTGACCCCGACGCAGAAGGAGCCGGTCCGGCCGAGCAGGAACGCCACGGCGGCCGCCACGTCCTCCGCGGTGCCGTAGCGGCCGATCGGCAGCTTGGCGAGGACCTCCTCGTACACCTCAGGACGGCTGGTGCGGATGGTCTCCCAGGCGCCGCCGGGGAAGTCGATCGGGCCGGGCGAGACGGTGTTGACGCGGATGCCCTTCGGCGCGAGGGCGTGCGCGAGGGCCGAAGCGTGCTGGACCACGGCGGCCTTCAGGGCGGAGTAGGAGTTGGCGCCGGCGGGCCGGGCGGTGTCGGAGGCGTTGGTGGTGCCGATGGCGACCACGGCGGCCCGGTCGGAGACCTCCAGGTGGGGCATGGCCGCCTCGACGAGTCCCGCGAACGGGATCAGGTCGCCGCGCAGGCTGGCCTCCCACGACTCGGGGCCCTTGACGTTGCCCGCCGACACGTTGGACACCAGCAGGTCCAGGCCGTCGAGTTCACCGGCCGCCCGCTCCACGAAGCCCGCGAGCGCGGCCGGGTCGGTGACGTCGACCGGCTCGGCGAACACCGTCGCACCCTCGCCGCGCAGTTCGGCCGCGGCCTTGGCGAGCGCCTCCTCGCCCCTGGCGCACAGTGCCAGCGCGCAGCCCTCGGCCGCCAGGGTTGCGGCGATCGCCCGGCCGATGCCCCGGCTCGCGCCGGTCACCAGTGCCTTCGCGCCGGTCAGTCCCAGATCCATCGATGTCACTCCTTTGTGATTGCGGAACAAGCCCCGGTGATTGCGGGAACGAGCCGCGAGGCCCCTCGGGTCGTCGTCCCTCAGTTGCCGGAGATCTGCGAGAACGGCACCCGGTCCACGCGCGGCTCCGGCGGCAGCTTCAGCACTCGCTCACCGATCAGATTGCGCTGGATCTGGTCGGTGCCTCCGGCCAGCCGGTAACCGGGAGCGCCGAGCAGATGCTGCGTCCAGGCGAACGTTCCCGGCTCTCCCGTGTCGGCGCAGATCCGGGCGCCCATGAGTTCGGCGGCGACCTGCCCGGTGCGGGTGAGCAGATCGGAGGCCATGAGCTTGGTCAGCGACGCCTCGGGGCCGGGCCGACCGCCGGAGGCGCTGGTTCTGGCGACGCGGTCCACGGTGGCGGCGCGCAGCGCGGTGCGGACGTACAGGTCGGCAAGGCGCTGACGGATCAGCGGGTCGTCGGTGCGGCCGAGAGAGCGGGCGAGGGCGAGAACGTCCGTGAACGTGCCGCCCTTGCGCCGGTTGCCGCTGCCGGAGGCGGTCCGTTCGAAGCCGAGGGTGGTGGTGGCGACCTCCCAGCCCTGACCCAGGCGCCCGATCCGGAGCCGGTCCGGGACGCGTACACCGGTGAGGAAGACCTCGTTGAAGGAGGCACCGCCGCTCATCTGGCGGATGGGGCGCACCTCCACGCCGGAGGCGTCCAGCGGGACCAGGAAGGCGGTGATGCCCGCCTGTTTGACGACATCCGGATCGGTGCGGGCGAGCAGTAGGCCGAAGTCGGCGAACTGCGCTCCCGAGGTCCACACCTTCTGTCCGTCGACGACCCAGTCTCCCCCATCCTCCTGCCGGGCGCGGGTGCGCAGAGCCGCGAGGTCGGAGCCGGCGCCGGGTTCGCTGAAGAGCTGGCAGGCCAGCAGGTCGGTGCGGAGGAACGCGCGTGCGTACTCGTGGCGCTGCTCGGCCGTCCCGAACAGGGAGACGGCCATCGCGACCAGGCGCACGGTGACACTGATCAGCTCGGTGGACGGCGGCACCTCGAAGGCCGACTCCTCCTGGGCGAAAGCCGCCGCGTGGGCGGCGGTGAGGCCGGCGCCGCCCTTGTCCCGGGGCAGGGTGAGGGCCTGGTACCCGGCGTCGAAGCGGGCTCGCTGGTAGGCGCGGCAGCGCTCCAGCAGCAGGCGCTCCTCGGCTCCGGGGAGGTTGTGGAACACGGCGAGGCCGGCGGCCTCGCCGGTCGTCTCCTGCGCTCGCACGGGTTCGAGCACGGTGGCCAGCCACTGTCGGACCTGTGTGCGCCATGCGTCCGGATCGGGCTGGGACATGGCTCCTCCTTGGGACGACACTTACCAGACGACAGTTGCAGTAACAGTGATCAGAAGGAATCCGAGCCATCCGCTTGAACATGTGTGGATGCGCTCTGCTTGGTGGGGAGTGTTCCGCACTTTCTTGATAAACGCTACAGTCTGCGCATCGACTCTCCCTGTGAACGCGGGAGAGGACCGAGAGCCGCCGGAGGAGCCATGTCGCTGCTGCCAC
Organism: Lentzea nigeriaca; assembly: GCF_016907955.1. Classification (GTDB taxonomy): domain Bacteria; phylum Actinomycetota; class Actinomycetes; order Mycobacteriales; family Pseudonocardiaceae; genus Lentzea; species Lentzea nigeriaca. The sequence continues at coordinate 87,061 of NZ_JAFBCX010000017.1, forward strand.
TCGACCGTCGCGCCCAGGAGACCCCAGCCGAACCCGCCCTGGTGGACGACTGGGGAGTGCTGTCCTGGTCCGGGCTCGCCGACCAGGTGAGTCGGGCGGCGGCACGGCTGCTGGAGATCGCCCCCGGCCCTCACGACCGGGTCGTCGTGCTGGGCGACAACGCCATACCGACGGTGGTGGCCCATCTGGCCGGACTGCGCGCCGGTGTGGGGACCGTGGCCGCGTCCCGGCATCTGACGCCGGGCGAGCTCGTGGACCAGATCATCGACGCGGGGGCGACCGGGATCATCGCCGGCCCCGCCGGGGCGGGTGCCGCCCTGGACGCGGCCAGGGAACTGGGCCTCCCGCTGGTGATGCACGGCACTCCCGCGATCGGGCACGCCTTCGACTGGGACCTGTGGCTGGCGGCCACGCCCGCCGGCCGCTCGGTTCCCGCGGACCGGCCCGCCCGGCCACCCCTCGTCTACACCTCGGGAACCACGGGCCGGGCACGCGGCACCGAGGTGCGCTGGGTGACCGGCCCGGTCGCCGACAGCGCCGCGTATCTGGCCGCGATGGCCGCCCGGCCCGGATTCCCGCCGGGACCGCACGTGGTGTGCGGCCCGCTGCAGCACAACGCGCCGCTGACGTCGCTGCGGCACCTTGTGGCCGGTCAGCCGGTGGTCGTCCTCGGCAGATACGACCCGGCGACATTCCTGAGCCGCGTCGCGAAGTGGCGGGTCACCTCCACCGTCATGGTGCCCACCCACTTCCAACGGCTGCTCGCCCTGCCGGAAGAGGTACGTGCGCGGTACGACGTCTCCAGCCTCACCCAGGTGTCCCACACGGGATCCGCGTGCCCGCCGGACGTGAAGCGGGCCATGATCGAGTGGTTCGGCCCGGTGCTGACCGAGTCGTACGGCGCGAGCGAGGCGGGCACCGTGGCCCGCATCAGCAGCACCGAGTGGCTCGAACACCCCGGCTCGGTGGGACGCGCCCAACCCCCGTTCGAGGTCCTGGTGACCGATGACGACGGCCGGCCGCTGCCGCCCGGCGAACGGGGACTGCTCGCCTTCCGCGCGCCCGAGGACCGGGGCGTTCGCTACCACGCCGACCCGGACAAGACGAAGGCCGCCTATCTCTCCCCCGGCGTCTTCACCCTCGGCGACATCGGCTACGTCGACGCGAACGGCTACATCTTCATCACCGACCGAGCCGCGGACGTCGTGGTCTCCGGTGGTGTCAACCTGTACCCGGCGGAGAGCGAGGCGGTGCTGCGGCAGCACCCGGCGGTCGCCGAGGTCGCGGCCATCGGCGTGCCCGACCCGGACTTCGGCGAGTCGCTTCGGGCGCTGGTCGTGGCAGCCGTGGACGGGACGCGGGCCGAGGAACTGGACCGGTTCTGCCGCGATCGGCTGGCCGCCTACAAGTGCCCGAAGACCTACGAGTTCGTTCCTGAGCTCCTGCGCAACGCGATGGGCAAGGTCGACAAACGCGCGATGCGCCGGCCCTACTGGCGCTCCGAGCGGACCATCGCGGGCTGAGCCGGGCCGAGAACCGCCGACAACCGCCGACCCCTCGCCCCGAACAACATCGACCTTAGGGATCAGTCATGACCGAACTCCTGCTCATCCGGCACGGCCTCCCGCTGGCAGGCGTGTACGACCCGGGGCTGTCGCCGGAGGGCACCGCGCAGGCCGAGCGCCTCGCCGCCTGGCTGGTGCACGAGGATGTCGACGCCCTGTACACCAGCCCGTTCCGCCGTGCCCGCGAGACGGTGGCTCCCCTGGAACGGCTCACCGGCATGACCGCAACCGTGCTGGACGACCTGCGCGAGTGGGACACGGACGTCTCACACCCCTACACGCCACCCGAGCAGATCGGCGCGGACCATCCCCAGGCGGCGGCGCTCGCCGAGGGACGGTACGAGGACTTCGTGCCCGATCTGGACCGTGACGCCTTCCGCGCGCGTGCCGTACGGGCCATGAACACCATCCTCGACACCCACTCCGGCGGGCGGGTCGCGGCCGTGTGCCACGGCGGCATCACGAACACCTATCTGGCGACCGTGCTCGGCCTACCCACGATGTTCTGGTTCCACCCCGGCTACACCTCGGTCTGCCGGGTCCGGCGGCTGCCGGGCGGCCGGATCGTTCTGCACTCGGTGAACGAGACGGCCCACATGATCGCCGAGCGTGCCGTCGACGCGGTCGCCTGACCCCGCCTCTGTCCCCCGGCCCGACCCGACCCACTCCCCCAGGAGGTCCCGGCCATGCCCGGATCCGTCATCGTCGCCGGAGTCAGAACGCCCATCGGCAGACTGATGGGCACCCTGAGCACCGCGTCCGCCGTCGACCTCGGCGCCCATGCCATCAGCGCGGCACTGAACGCCGTGCACCTGGACCCGGCCGCGGTGGAGGCGGTCGTCATGGGCCATGTCGTCCAGGCCGGGGCCGGCCCCAATCCGGCACGGCAGGCCGCGATCCGTGCCGGAGTTCCGTTCTCCGTCCCCGCGAGCACCGTCAACAAGCTTTGTCTGTCGGGTCTGCACGCCATCGCCCTGGCCGACCTCATGATCGCGTCGGGCCGTCACGAGGTGGTCGTCGCAGGCGGCATGGAGTCCATGTCGGGCGCTCCGCACCTGTTGCGCGGAGCGCGCACCGGCTGGAAGTACGGTGCGGCCGCCGTCGAGGACGCTCTCGACCGTGACGCCCTCGTCTGCGCCTTCGACGGCGTCTCCATGGGCGTGGCCACCGAGCGGTACCAGCAGCCGTTCGCCCTGACCCGCGAGGAGCAGGACGAGTACAGCGCGCTCTCCCACCGACGGGCCGCCCGCGCCCAGGAGTCCGGCGCGCTGACCGACGAGATCGTCCCCTTCACGGTGACGGGACGGCGCGGCGAGACGGTGGTGGACACCGACGAGGGCGTGCGGCCGGGAAGCACCGCCGACGGCCTGGGGCGCCTGAGACCCGCCTTCTCCGGCGGGGGCACCATCACCGCGGGCAACTCCTCGCAGCTCTCCGACGGCGCCGCGGCCGTCGTCGTGATGAGCGCCGAACGCGCCCGGCGGGAGGGCCTGGCCCCGCTCGCCGAGATCGGCGCCTACGGCACAGTCGCGGGCCCCGACCCCTCCCTGCTGGTTCAGCCGGCGGGCGCGGTCCGCGACGCCCTGTCCCGGGACGGCCGGTTCAAGGCCGCCGACCTGGACCTGTTCGAGATCAACGAGGCGTTCGCCGGAGTGGCCCTCGCCTCCGTACGAGAGCTGGACATTCCCTTGGAGAAGGTGAACGTCAACGGCGGCGCCATCGCCCTCGGCCACCCCGTCGGCATGACGGGTGCCCGCCTGGTGCTGACCCTCGCGGCGGAGCTGCGGCGGCGCGGCGGCGGTACCGGGGCGGCGGCCCTGTGCGGGGGCGGCGGCCAGGGCGACGCGCTGCTGCTGCACGTGCCGGCGCAGGCCTGAATCCCGGAGCTGATGCGCGATGAACGACCAACCACCCCTGGCCGAGACGATCCTCACCGTGGCGACCCGCGCCTCCGCAGCCGACGGAGTCGTCTCCCTCACCCTGCGCCGCTCGGACGGCGAGGCACTCCCAGCCTGGACGCCGGGTGCCCACATCGACGTAGTCCTGGACAGCGACGACGGCGACCTGATCCGTCAGTACTCCCTGTGCGGGCGCCCGGAGGAACGCGAGGCCTGGCAGATCGCCGTGCTGCGCGAGCCGCAGGGCCGCGGCGGCTCCGCGTACGTCCACGACCACGTGCGCGAAGGCAGTACCGTCCGGGTCCGCGGCCCACGGAACAACTTCCCGCTGCGGCCCGCCCCACGCCATCTGTTCGTCGCAGGCGGCGTCGGTATCACCCCGATCCTGCCCATGGTCGAGGCCGCCGAGGCCGCGGGGACCGACTGGCGTCTGCTGTACGGCGGCCGCACCCGCACCAGCATGGCGTTCCTGGAGCGTCTCGCCCCGTACGGGGACCGTGTGCTGATTCGCCCTCAGGACGAGTACGGCCTGCTGGACCTCGCCGCCTTCCTCGGTCCACCGGAGCCGGACACGCTGGTGCACGCCTGCGGTCCCGAACCCCTGCTGCGGGCCGTACAGGAGAAGTCCGCGGACTGGCCGCCGGGCACGCTGGGCGTCGAGCGGTTCGCCCCGGCCGAGGCGGCCGGGGCCGGTCCGGCCCAGGCCTTCGAGGTGGAGCTCGCCCGTTCCGGGCTCACCCTCACCGTGCCGCCGGACCGCTCGGTGCTCGAAGCCGTGGAGGAGGCCGGTGTCGCGGTGGCCTTCTCCTGCCGGGAGGGCACATGCGGTACCTGCGAGACCGACGTGCTCGACGGCAGGCCCGACCACCGCGACTCCCTGCTGTCCGAGGACGAGCGCGCCACCGGCGACACCATGCTCATCTGCGTGTCACGTTCGTGCGGGCCTCGTCTGGTTCTCGACCTGTGAGCAGTGGGGCTCCCTCACCCTCCCTCTGCCGCTGCTCACATCGCCGTCGCCTCCAGCACTTCCTGAACGGCCGGTGCCGGTGATGCCGAGCACCGGCGTGACCCGTGCCGCCGTCGTCACCAACCGACGAGTTGGTGCGCCGCTTCCACGTCGACCCAGCAGGACAAGATGCGGATCGCGGTCGACCCGACCCTGTGCCGCTCGAAAGTCGTCACCGCTGCTGGAGCGAGGGCGTCACCGTCTTGAGAGCATGGCCGGGTGATCGTGTCCCTGCTGTACGAAGGTGACCCGCAGGCCGACCAGCTGCGCGCACGTCAGGACCACGTCGTGAAGTTCTTGCACACCTCGGACTGTAAGCGGCCGCGGTCGCCTCATCGACAATGCTGCGGGCTCATCACCTTCTCGAACCTGAACATGCGATCGGTCCCGTCCCCGTCCTGCGAATCGCCCGGCGAGGCCCGGTACGTCTTCATGCCGCTCCGTTCCACAATGGAATCGGCGGCGACGTGGGTCCGACCGTCTCGTGAGAGCACGCACGACAATCACCGGCTCGCGGTCGAGCGAGCCGGCCCGTCGGGCATCAGCGAGTTTCAGCCGCGCACTTGACGTCACTCGGACGTTGTCCGCCGAGCAGGTACTCGGTCACCTTGTCGTTGGCGCACTTGTTCTTGCCGAGCAGGTAGGCGCCGTGCCCGCCTTGGTCGACGGTGATCATCGCGGCCCGGTCGCCGAACGCGCGGCGCGTCGAGTGGGCGCCGACGAGCGGCGTGGCGGGGTCGCGCTCGTTCTGCACCATGAGGACGTTGCGCGGTCCGCGATCGGACGGCAGCACCTGCTTCTCCACCGGCTTGGGCCAGAACGCGCATGGGTAGATATTCGCCCCTGCGGCACCGAACATCGGATACCGGACGCGGTCCACGGCGACGTTGCGCTCGTAAATGCTGACAGACGAAGGCCACTGGGAGTCGCCGCAGATCACGTGCAGGCGGCCGGAGATCAGGCTTTCCATGCGCGGGACCTCCGGTACCTCCTGGGGTGGCAGCGGCTGGTCGTTGTCGAGCGCCTTCCACTGCGCGGCCATCTTCGAGAACGCCGCGTCACCGGTGGCGTAGAGGCCGCCGAACACCAGCATCCGGAACTGCTGACCGGTGAGCCCCTCGACGGACGGCTTCGCGTCCAGCCTGCCCGCGAGGTCGAAGTACTTGGCGCGCACCTCGTGCGGCGTGGTGCCCAGCCCGTACTCGGGGTGTGCCGCCGCCCACTTCGCGAAGTCCGGGAACGTGTCCTCCACGCCGCGGCCGTGCATGCGGCCACCCTCGACGTCCCAGCCACCCTCGGGGAGGTTGCTGTCGATCACGACGCGGTCGCTGGTCCTCGGGAACAGCGTGGCGTAGACAGAGCCCAGGTACGTGCCGTACGAGTAGCCGAGGAACGAGGCCTTCTTCTCACCCAGTGCGGCGCGGACGCGGTCCAGGTCGCGGGCGATGTTCGCCGTTGTGTTGTACGGCAGTTCGTCGGCGGTCGACGACTTGAGGCACTGCTGTGCCATCGTCTTGACCTCCTCAGCGCGCTTGGGCACATCGGCCTGCGTCACGGCGTACGGCGGCACACTGCCCGCGGCCATCTGCGCATCGGTCAGGTCGCACGTGGCAGGCGAGCTGTAGCCGATGCCGCGCGGGTCCATGCCGATCACGTCGTACACGTCCAGCACGCTCTGCGGCATTCCCATTGTCTTCAGGAAGACCGGGAACGTCAGGCCCTCACTCGGCCCGCCGGGGTTGGTCAGCAGGATGCCTTTGCGCTTCTCCGGGCTCTTGCTCGCCAGCCGGGTGATCATCACCTCGGTCTGGCGGCCTTCCGGCTTGCGGTAGTCGAGCGGCACCCGGAGCTTTCCGCACTCCAGTCCGGGAAGCGCCACGTCAGCGGGACACGTGACCCACTGCACCTGCTTCACGAGTGGTGCGGCGGACGCCACCCCCGTTACCGCCACCAGCGCTGCGGCGGCGGTCACGACCGCGGCCAGCGACAACGCTTTTCGCATTAGCAAATACCTCCCCGACGGCGCGCCCCTTCGGCGTGCCAAACCGATGAATGTCAGCCGTTCATGCGGATCAGGACGTCGATCTGGGCCTTGTTGTAGAGCTCGACCACGACCTTGGCCATCGTCTGCATCGCGAACTTCTCGCCCCGCGGCGAATCGCCGTACATGCCGACGGCATCCGGGAACGCCGCACGCATCTCCTGCACGTACGGGAGCGCGCTCATGCGGTCGGCCAGGCGTTGGCGAGTCTCCTCGTCCGCGTCCGCGGGCAGGTTGTCGAACTCCGCGATCGCGATGTCCTTCGAGTGGCCCTTCAACACCTCGTTGTAGGTGGCCAACGCCTCCGGTGAGAGCAACTGAGCGATCACGACGGTCGCCGCGCGGTCTTGCGGGGACAGGTTCGCCTCCGCGACCGTCGCCGCGATGTCGGGCGGCAGGTCGGTCGGCGCCCCCTGGCGCAGGATCAACGCCAGTTCGACGCGGATCCGTTGCAGCCGCTCGATCGTCGCGGCCAGCTCGGCGTCGAGCACGCGCAACGCCTCGCCGGGATGTTCGTCCCCGTCACCGAGTTCCGCGATCTGTGCGAGCGACAGCCCGAGATCGGTGAGACGCCTGATCCTCAGTACCCGCACGAGATGGGTCACGCCATAGCTCTTATAGCCGTTGGCGCGGCGTTCCGGCTCGGCGAGCAGGCCCACGTCGTGGTAGTGCCTGATCGTGCGCAACGTCGTGCCGGCGAGTTCGGCCAGCTGGCTGGTGCTCCACCCCACGACGTTCCCTCCGTTCGGTCTCTGACACGACCAAGTTGAAACCATGCCGCTACGGCATGGTCAAGGCAGACCGGATCTTCGTGGTTCATGTGGGCAACTCGCGGATCCGTCCAACTCACGAGTTGCGAGATCCGGTCGGCGAAGGACTGCGCGGAGGATGCATCGGCGCCACGTCGTCATAGTGAATCTGCAGGCGTTGCTCGCGGACTTGATCGACCGGCTCCTCGCCCACACCTTCTTCTACGGGTCCAGCGGTCCGCACAAACAAACAGATGTGGCAGTGCCTCGAGCAGGTGGTCTTCTCGGACGTAGAGGTTCCGCGGTTCGCCTTCGGAACGTCGCTTGGCGCTGGTGAAGCCATGCCGGCATCGATACCCCGCTCGCCCATGAACCCAGTGCCCGTCCATTCGCCGGCCACAACGCCCGCACACGACGAGTCGACGTCCTCCCGGTGCAGCCGCCTTCAGCGTGCAGCTCGCTCGTTGTCGCGGTTGCATGGTTCTCATGGCTCCGCTTCCGATCCGTGATCGCGCAGGCAACGCGTTGGTGGAGTTTCGTCTCGTCACCGATATGGAGTTGGAGCACCTGGGTGATCGGGTGGGCATTCCGGCGGCCGTGGTAGTGGTCGAGCACGCGGACCGCATACTCCTGATGTTCGACAGTTGGCGGAAGCAGTGGGAACTCCCGGGAGGAGCACGCGAGCCGGGCGAGACGCCGCGTCAGACCGCGGTCCGGGAGCTGCACGAAGAGACCGGCATCCACGGAGTGCAACCGGACGGCGTCGCGGTAGCCGAGTTCGATCTCATCAACCCGGACCGGCACGAACTGCTCGCCGTCTACCGGGTCCGGCTCCAGGCCGCGCCCAGCCTGCTGGTCAACGCCGAGGCGCTCGACTTCCTGTGGTGGCCACCGTCGGTGAGGACATGACCCCGCTCGACGCCGAGATCGCCAGACGCGTCACCCACTCCTCGACCGAGTGAAAACGACCAGACCAGACCGCGAGTGCTGACGAAGGTCCTGGAGAAGCTCGGGTTCGCGCGTGAAGGGACGTTGCGGGAAGACTGCGTCGTAAACGGCGACGTATCGGACTCGTGGGTGTACGAGCTGCTCAGGCGAAAGCCCTCACCTGAACCCGTACCCGCGCGCTGAGTCTGGTCACAGGTTGTGCGCGATGGGATGAAGCGGCTGATACAAGGGCAGCTCGGCTCCACTTGGCATCCGTACCGCGGTCAGTCGGCCCCACCGCGCCTCGGTCACCGGTCGAGTTGTTTCGACACCGGCTGCGGCCAGGTCGGTCAGCACCGTGTCCAGGTCGTCGCACATCAGGTAGAACTCGTGCTGCGGTACCCCGTCGGTCGGGTGGACGGCTACCTCGGCCGGCGGCAGTTTGAAGATCAGCCATCCGTGTCCGGCATCTACGTGAGGGAACCCAAGGACGTCCGCGATGAAAGCCCGATCCGCCTCGGCGTCCTGGCTGTATAGGATCACATGCGCGCCGCTGAACATGGCCCACAATGCCTCGCGAAGCCGTTGCCCCGCAAGTCAAGGCCGTCCAACGGCCGACTGCCAGTTCGGAGCCGACGGCGATCCGTCATCGCTCACGATCAGCGTAGTCATTTCGCGAAACCGCTGACTGTCACGGACTCCGCTCTCACCGGCACCCACCACCACAGCCACCCCGAGCAGAACGCCGCGATCGCCGCCTACATCCGCTGACGCCTGAGGCTCATGTCTCAGTCATGGGCCCGTCCACCGCGAACAGCACGGCAGGGCCCTCTTCCTCCTTCAACAGCAACAGGTACGGCGGTTGATCAACAACGCCGAGGGCTGTAGTCCTATTAGGACACGGGAGAAGTCCGCAAGTTTCAGCCCCAGCGCATCACAGTGCGCGCCCGTTACCGGACCCCACGTCGCCGGATGCACGTGCGCCTCAACCGATCGGCGCATGCCGAGCGGCCTGAGCGCGCAGCAGGGCGAGGGCGAACAGCCCCGCCGGGATGATCAGCCAGCAGGAGAACAGCCGGTAGCCGAGGACGACGGCCGCGGCAGGCGCCTGGTGCGCACCCGCCGCGATCAGCCCGGCGAGCAGGCTCGCCTCGATCATGCCCATCCCACCGGGCGTCAGTGGCACCTGGCGCACCAGTTGCACGACCACGTATGCCGTGCCCACCTCGAAGAAGGTCAGCGGCAGGTGGAACGCCTGCGCGACAGCGGCCAGGCAGCACAGGTCGGCCAGCCAGTTGACCATCGCGAAGACGAGGGCGCCGCGCCGGTAGCGCGTCGGCAGGGTCACCATCGCCGTCACCGCGTGCCGCGCGCTCGCCCGCCAGCCGCTCGACGTCCAGTCGTCCTCGGATCCGGGGACGCCGTGTGTGTCAGGCCCGCGCCGACAGATCGCCTCCCACACTGCGAACAGCAGCAGGACGACCAGGATCACCACCGCGACCACCGAGGCGACCGGGTGCGTCCGCCAGGTGTCCTGCGGGTGCTCCGCCAGCAGGATGAGGAATCCGAACAGGCACAGCAATGCCAGACCCGCCGTCGACAACACCCCGGACAGCAGGAGCACAGTCGCCGCGACCTCGGTGCTCGCCCCTGCCTTGCGGAAAGCCTTGAAGGCGAAGCCCGCCGAGACCGCCGACCCCGCAGGCATGCTGATGGCGATGGCCGAACGCCCGTAAGTCACTGCGATCGAGCGCCAGATCCTCAGCGACACTCCGAAACCCCGCAAGAGCCACCACTGCTGGCGGGCGAACATCCTCATCGAGACCAGTTCGGCCACCAGCGCCACCAACAGCCAGCCGGCGTCGGCCGTCCGGACGACCGGCACCAGGTCGGACATCTTCGGCAGCGACCGATACACCAGTGCGCCCGCCGCAACGAGTGCCAACGCGGTGAGCATTGGTCTCCACCAACGTCTCATCCACTTCTCCCGACACTTACTAGACGCAATAGTTCCGTTTCGGTGACGGTAAACCCACCGCCTCACCGGCACAACAACCAGGGGTCCGTGTCGCTCCCGGTGGTCGGCGTGGACAACCGCCGGTTGTCCATCCACGTCATCCCTTGATCGGCAGACCGTCACTTGTTAGCGTTCACACCCGCTCGATGCGCGGCTCACCCGAACGCCGTGCTCCGGCACGCCCCGGGAACCGTGGCGATCGTCAACAACGATGTTGATCCGCGCGAGGAGCGGGCATGAGGTCAGTGAGAGCAGTGCTTCCCGTGGTCGTGCTGCTGGTCGCGGCGTGCGGCGCGCCGGCGACCACTCAGCAGGCCGGGACCGGCGACGGTGTGCTGGTGGGCGTCACCATGCCGACGACGTCGTCGGAGCGCTGGATCCACGACGGCCAGAACATCAAGCGCGACCTGGAGAAGCAGGGACACCGGGTCGACCTGCGGTACGCCGAGAACGACGTGCCGAACCAGGCGAAACAGATCGAAAGCCAGATCGCCGACGGCGCGAAGCTCCTGATCATCGCGTCGGTGGACGGTTCCGCGCTGACCCAGCCGCTCCAGCGGGCCGCGGACGCCAGGATCCCGGTGATCGCCTACGACCGGCTCCTGCGCGGCAGCCCGTACGTCGACTACTACGCGACGTTCGAGAACTTCCGGGTCGGCGTGTACCAGGCCGAGTCGCTGCTGACCGGGCTCGGCCTGCGCACCGGCGACGGCCAGCCCGGCGCCGCGGCGGGTCCGTTCAACATCGAGCTGTTCGCAGGCTCGCCGGACGACAACAACGCGACGTTCTTCTTCAACGGCGCCATGTCCGTGCTCAAGCCGTACCTCGACGCCGGCACGCTGGTGGTGCGGAGCGGCCAGACGGACTTCAATTCCGTCACGACACCGCGGTGGGACGGCGAGACCGCCCGCAAGCGCATGGAAGGCCTTCTCACCACGACCTACCGCCGTGTCAAGGTGAACGGCGTGCTCTCGCCGTACGACGGCATCTCCCTCGGCATCCTGACCGCGCTGAAGAACAACGGCTACGGCCCAGTCTTCCCGATCGTGACCGGCCAGGACGCCGAGCTGGGTTCGGTGAAGTCCATCATCGCGGACCAGCAGTACTCGACGATCTACAAGGACACCCGCGAACTGGCGACCGTCACGGCGCTGATGGCCGACGCGGTGCTGAAGGGCCGGACGCCGCCGCAGCTGAACAATCTCAACGACTACGACAACGGCGTGAAGGTCGTCCCGGCCTTCCTGCTGAACCCCGTCAGCGTCACCAAAGCCAACTACCACAAGGTTCTCGTGGAGTCCGGGTACTACACCGACGACCAACTCCGCTAGTGCGGCACCAGGTGAGCATGCCCAGGGCCGAACACCTCGTACCTGATGTCGTCGGCGTAGATGCCACGACCGAGGAGGCGGCCACGCACGTCGCGCATGAACGCGATCGGGCCGCACAGGTAGACGGTCGCATTGGCGGACAGGCCGATCGCGTCCACCTCGACGCGATCGGCCTGTCCGCCTTCGTCGCCGTGCTCGTACCAGGTCAGTTGCTCGAAGCCAAGGGCTGCTCGTCGACAACCAACACGGTCCGGACTGGACGGTCAGGAATCCGTTGCCCTTGTCATACGACGGGGCGGACATCTCGTGCAGGTGTGACCGATCTGCCTGGTTGATCTTGATGGTCCCGGCGGAGGCGTAGTTGGAGTTCGACCGTCCGCTCGTGCCCTGGGAGTGGACGAACAGCTCGGTGCGGTACCGGCAGCCGTTGTGGCAGACCTTGTCACCGAGGCTCCAGACCCATCCTCTGGCAGTCATGTGCGGCCGAGTGCTCTGTGACGACGTCAGGTCTTCAGCGCAAGAATCCCCTTGGCGAGATCACCTCACTGTTTACCAGTCCGTTGTCGGCGTCACTCAATCAGGCGTTCTTTGTCAACCGGAACGGGTAATTGTGTAGGGGACTTGGGGCGCGACAGGATCGCTACGTACTGTCACACCAAAAATGATCGACGAAAATCGATCGCGGCAGACGGGACTGGAAACAGCAGAATGACGAAACAGGATGTCCAGCCAGGGTCATTTAAACGTGCAAGATCGCTGCCAGGAAGGTCGGTATACCGCCACGAACCACTTGCTGCGCGCCGCCGCCTGTTCGGCTTCCTGGCGGCGCTGACAATGGTGACGACGCTCGTCACCACCGGCGGCACCTCTTCTCCTGCGGTCGCGCAGGAAGAAAATGCCGCGGCCGCTCCCGTCGGCCGGCTGGAGGTGTTCGCCCGCGGTAGTGACAAAGGCCTTTGGCATATCTGGCAGACCGCACCCAACAACGGCTGGTCCGGCTGGGGTCCCCTCGGCGGCGGGATCGACCTGCTCGAAGTCGGCCGCAATGCCGACGGCCGGCTCGAGGTCTTCGCCCGCGGCTTCGACGGGGCCCTGTGGCACAAATGGCAGACATCGCCCGGCGGCGGCTGGTCCGGCTGGGTCTCGCTCGGCGGCTGGATCGACCGGATCGCCGTCGGGAACAACAAGGACGGCCGGCTCGAGGTCTTCGCCAGGGGTTCGGACAATGCCCTGTGGCACATCTGGCAGACCGCACCCAACAACGGCTGGTCCGGCTGGGCCTCGCTCGGCGGCTTCGTCGACCAGATCGACGTCGGCAACAACAAGGACGGCCGGCTCGAGGTTTTCGCCACGGGCAGAAACAGCGCCCTGTGGCACATCTGGCAGACCGCGCCGAACAGCGGTTGGTCCGGCTGGGCGTCGCTGGGCGGTTGGATCAGCAAACTCGCCGTGGGGAGCAACAGGGACGGCAGGCTCGAGGTCTTCGCCATCGGTATGAACAACGCCCTGTGGCACATCTGGCAGACCGCACCCAACAACGGCTGGTCCGGCTGGGCCTCGCTCGGCGGTTGGATCGACCAACTCGCCGTCAGCCGGAACGGGGACGGCAGGCTCGAGGTCTTCGCCAGGGGATCCGACAACGCCCTGTGGCACATCTGGCAGACCGCACCCAACAGCGGCTGGTCCGGCTGGGCGTCGCTGGGCGGCTGGATAGACCGGCTGGCGGTCAACTCGAACAAGGACGGCAGGCTCGAGGTCTTCGTCCGCGGTAGTGACAAAGGCCTTTGGCATATCTGGCAGACCGCACCCAACAGCGGCTGGTCGAGCTGGGCCTCGCTCGGCGGCTGGATAGACGAACTGGACACCGCACAGAACGCGAACTGAAAGAAGCCGCAGTCGGCGCCGGGCCGAAAGGTCCGGCGCCGACCGGCATTTGGCCGGCGCGACGAAGGACGCCGAGTCTGCGGAAGAGGAGCCATTCTCACCCGGCCTGGTCTCGGCGACTGGTGAGTTCGCTTCGCGGACCGCGCCGCCGCGAGTGGCTCCTTTGTTGCAGGGCACGTGTCTTGGGTCATTGTGGACGTTGACCAGAATTGACCGCGCTCGCGCCCGGCGCCGCGCAGCGGGCTTCGCCAGGCGGGGCAGCCCGAGGCCACGAGCCGCCACCGGAAGACCCTCCGCGGGATCGAGTGGCCACCGATCGAAAATAGGCCTCGGCAACACCGGTGCGTGGCGGCCCAGTTTCGCGCCACCTCACAGAATCCGACCGCGGCCCGTGGTTGGCGGGTCGGAACTTCCTGGGGTACAGCCGTTTTTCTTACTGCGGCGGCGCCCCGGCACTGCGGTCCAAAGACCGCAACCCGTCTCTCTCCCCCTGATGTAGCACCTGCTTCAGCACGTCGAACACCACGGCGCACAGATGAACGGACGTCTACTCCGCTACGCAGACCTGCCGACGGTGGCGAGCTGGGATGGCCGCACCGGGCCTGGTGCTCCGGCTGCGACAGGTGCCAACGGCCCAGGTGTGTCGCTGTCCATCGGGAGGTCCGTCATCGACGTGGCTCCCGGCGGCGCTCCCAGAAGGTCGCTTCGGGCCACCGCCGCTCCTGCGCGTAGAACGCGTACCGCTGGGCGAGGAACGTGTCGAACGACTGCCGAATCCCGTCGGCGTACCGTTCGGTTGCCGTGCCGTCCCCGTCCAGACACGCCCGAATCGTGTCCGCCGCCGCCAGACCGTTCGACAGCGCCTTGTGGATGCCCTGTCCGGACAACGGGTCGAACGATGAGGCGGCGTCGCCCGCGGCGAGCCAGTGCGGACCCGCGGGGCGGTCCAGGACGAAACACGGCACCGGGCACACCCTGAGGCTGCCGGGAATGTAGAAGGACTCAGACAGGGCCGGAGCCAGGAACGCGGTCTGGCCGAGCCGTCTGAGCCACGACGTGCTCTCGTGCAACGTCGCGGACCTCAGGTCGTCGCCGTCACAGGCGAACGCGACGGCGATGCGCCTGTCTGGCAGGCGCGCCGCGTACCACCATCCGTCGGGGACGGCCTCCAGCATCGTGAGTTGCGTCAGCTCTGCCTTGTCGCGCAGGTGAAAGTAGCCGGTCGCGCAGAAGAACCGGTCGTGGACCAGCCGCCGGGCGCCGAGGTTGCGGGCGAGGCGCGCCCTGCTGCCCGTGGCGTCGACCACGAACGACGCCTTCAGTTGACGGACACCGGCCGAGGTCTCCAGTTCGACGACGAACGCCGGTTCGCCGGTGTGTGGCCGCACCGATCGAAACCGTGCGCCCGTGACCAGATGTGCGCCGGCCTTGCTCGCCCGCCGTGCCAGGAAGGCGTCGAAACGTCTGCGGTCGAGGTGGAGACCCGTCCCGTTGGGATTGACGGTGAAGTCGTTGTAGCCAAGGACGTAGTCGCCCCATGAGGAGCAACTGCCGTAGCACGGCTCGTGTCCCTCCAGCTCGAACGCGTCCAGGAGGCCCAGGCGCGAGAACAGCCGGCGGATGTCAGGCGGGACGCTCTCCCCTATCCGGTCGGACCTGTATGCGCCGCTCTCCGCGACGACCACGGTCCCACCACCGGACTGGCGCAGCGCGATGGCTGCAGCGCACCCCGCCGGTCCACCACCGAGGATGACGAAGGTCGGTTCCGGCACGTGTCGGTGATCCTTTCGCGCGTCCGGCTAGTCGCCCCCTCGCCTGTTGATCGGCCACTGAGGAACGAAGGACGTCCCGTCCTCCTCGAACAGGCTCGCCACCTCGAGGAACGTGTCCGAAGGCAGCTTGTCGATCGCGTCCTGGTTCTCCAGGCCCTCGATCTGGGTTCGCTGCACGATCGTGCCGATCCGCCACCAGTTGAGGATGATGTCCTCGCGCTCCTGGAAACGGCCGGTGTTCGCCTCGTTCAGGGAGTTCGTCCCAGGGCCTCGGAGTGACCACCGTTGGCCCGGCAGCTGATCGTCCTTCTCGGACACGCCTTCGCCGGGCGGGCGCGTGTCGGTGGCCACGTTGACGGCGACCGGGCGCTGAGCCGGCCACGACCAGTACAGCGTGGTGTTCCCAGGCGGGTTCGGGTTCGGTTCGTGGGTGGCGCAGGAGTTGTAGTCGGTGTGCCACGGGACCGACATGAACTTGGAGTGGTCGCCCGGCTCGAGCCCATCGCCGGCCTGATGCCGGGGGACGTCCGTGCGGTAGGGGACGTAGCCTTCCCCCAGCACGGGCAGGTCGGAGGGTGGCAGCTTCGAGTAGTCGAGGACCTTCTGCCGGACCCGGAACGGACCGTGGGTCTTCCAGTCGTCGTTCCAGGTCTCGCGAAGGCGCACGGGGAACGTCATGTCGATCCCTGGGCTGAACCGCCCGCCCAGGCAGTTGATCAACGACGCCTTGTCGAGGTACTCGCCCGGTCCGAGCGGAGGCCGGTTCTTGGTCACGCGTTTCGCGTCCCACTGCTCGAGGAAGAAGTACTGCGTCTTGCTGACTGACAGGAGTGAGTCTCCGGAGTCGCCGAGCGACAGCGGCATGAGCGGCGCGCCAGTCGCGTGCTGCTTCGGGGCATTCGGATTCCGCACATATCCCAACCCGGCCAGGATGGTGGTGGCGGGGTCGTCGTCCTCGGTGATCCGCCCCACTGCCTCGTGCGCCTGGATCGCGCCTTCCGGCAGGTTGGTGTTCCACCGCTGGACCCGAGTCGCCTGGAAGATCGGGTTGATCTGCTGGCCGAAGTCCGGGTGGTAGTCCGTGTTGAACTTGCCGTCGCTGAACAGGTCGGGTTCGAGGGCGAACTCGCGTACCCACGTGTCGTAGATGTCGTCCCACAGTGAGATGACGTTCAGCGTCTGCGGGGCGAACCCCGGGTCGGTCGAGATCACCCAAGCCCCGGCCACGTCGCTGGTGGTGCCGTCCGTGAAGACGAGGGTGGCGTTGACCGGCCCGTCGGCCGTGTCGTCGAACCAGCCGTCGTTGTCGACGTCGGAGTTCAGCGGGTAGTGCACGGAGGAGCCTTGTGGGCACCAGGCCGCGGTCCGGCCGAACGCGGCGACCACGTGCAGGCGTCCGTCCTGGTCGGTGACCAACTCGCCCAGCGTGTCGATGCGCCCGAACGGTTCGTACAGCGGTGAGAACCTGTCGTCGGGGAAGGACTTCGGATAGTTCGGCACGACTTCGATCTCGGCGTCATGTCCGTAACTCGCGTCGCCCTTCTTGCCCATGTCGACACGGTCAGTCGCGGTGCCCGTGATGGCCCGGGGTCCGGGATCGATGGTCAGTCTCCGGACTCGTTCCGGGTTGCTGGACCACTCCCCCTCGGCGAGGTTGCGCAGGGGCGGGGTGCGACCGTTCTGGTACTGCAGGAGCGTGTACAGGGCCGAGGTCCCCGGCGCCTCGAGCAGGTAGCTGTTGGCCTTCTTGTTGGCGACGTGCACGGTCCAGACGATGTCCGCCACCTTCTTGTCGCCGACGGTCGACCCGATCTTGATCTCGGTGCCGGTGTTCGTCGGGTAGCGACCCACGGCATCGTCGTCGTAGGCGAAGATCCTGAACCGGGCGGCCTGCCTCTTCAGCCTGCCTTTGCTGTCCCGTACGTCGCTGCTGGTGATCGTGGCCCCGTCGAGCCGGAGCGGAAGGCCGCCGACCGTGCCCGCGTACTGTGCGGTCTCGTGGCCTCCGTCGGGCAGTGGCAGCGCGGCCATGGTCTCGGGCGCCAGGTTGTACTCGTCGCTGTTGCCGACGCGGGCGAAACCGATCGATGGGTGCACCCTGAACGTGGTCATGTCCCGCTCCTGACATCCGAGAACTCGGGCACGACGCCCTGGCGCCAGCAGGCTTGGATGTTTCCACCCACCGTGGGCATGAGCGCGCCGAACGGCTCACGGTCGGGCCAGCCGTTGAACATGTCCTGAATCAACACGGTAAGCTTCTCGAAGTTCTCCGCCAGCACCCGCTGTGGTTCGGTGCCGACCAGGGTCGGGTCGGCGTGGTAGGTCTCGGGGGCCAGACCCGCGAGGAAGGCGTCGCGAATCGCGTTGAACTTCCGGAAATGACTGTCCGCCGCGTCGTAGCCGTCCGCTGTGTTCTGGTAGGGCAACGGAATGTCCTCGTCGACGTTGTTGCGACCCTCACCCTGCTCCGTGATCACGTCGATGAGCTCCAAAGCCTGGTTCAGCCCGGCCGGGCCGTCCTTGGTCACCGTGGTGTGGCTGAGGTTGCGGTAGAAGCTCGAAAAGTGGTCGGACTGGTTGTGGTTGCCGCGCACGTCGTCCGCGTGCTGCTGCATGCCGTACCGCAGCGCGATGTAGAAGTCACCGAGAGTGGCGTAGTGGTCCCGGTGCGGATCCAGCGGAGGCGGCTCGGACTCGGGCAACTCGATCAGGCACATCGTGCCGAGCCGGACGAGGTCCAGGCCGCCGAGCTGGGCATCGGGCTCGCCGTACTTCTTGACCGCCTTTTCGTCCAGCCAGAAGTCGAGGTGCGGAACACCGCCCGCCTTCGAGTAGTTGAACGGGCCGATCTCGAGCCGTTTCGTCGGCTGGAACGCGTTGTAGACGTTGGCCGCCAGCTCGGCGTGCATCATCTCCTGGTTGGCGACCGACCGGATCAGCCGGTAAACGGGATGGTTGATGTCCTTGATCGAGTACATCACCGTCAGGTAGTAGGGGATCGTCCAGATCTCCAGGTTCACGGCGTACTGCAGATGGGCGTGCACGTCCGCCAGAGTCCAGTGCGTCACCCGCTTGGGTCGTGGGGCGCGCACGAGGGGCGCCACCGCCGCCCGGTCCCTCCTCAACGAGTCCACCACAGCGCTACACCTCGCGCCTGGTGAGGACGTTGCACGTCGGGTGCGGGAAGGTGTACATCGTCCCGTTGATCGGGATGGTGAGCAGTATTCGTTGCGTGTACGCGAGGATGTCGTAGTCGGACCCGCCGTCGTACGACAGGAGCCAGTACTCCGCGCTGTAGCCGGCAAGTGCCGCCCTCCGCTTCTCGAAGGGAATGTTCACCACTTTCCCGCCGTGGTCCTCCGAGTCGACCCGGCAGTGGATGTAGTTGCTAACGGGATGGCCGGCGGCGGCCAGATCCTCGATCGCGTTCTGCAGAGGCAGGTGGATCTGCTCGGTCAGCATCGGGCTCGGGTTCTGGTAGTTGTCGGGAGCGTTCAGCTCATCGCGGTACGGACCGACGTCGATGCCCTCGGGGGTCGGCAGGACCGGCGCGGCGTCCGGGATCTTCGGCTCCCCGGTGGACACCGAGAAGCTTCCCAGCGCCAGGACCGACACCCCGTGCGGCACCGAGATCTGCTTACACATCGTTCGTTCCGGGGGCTGCGGCCGCGGTTTGCCCTTCTCGTAGGCCGGATCGTTCGGCGGGTAGGGATAGGGCCCGATCTGCTGCTTCTCGGTCGCGAGGTGCAGCCACGCCCCGTTCTCCTCGTGGACGATCGTGCCGATGCCGGGACCTTCCGCGAAACGGATCTGCTGGTCGTAGAACAGCACGTACGGGGTCTGCTGGTAGACGCCGCCCCGGTTCGGTGCCGAGATCGGGCTGGCCACGGCTCCCGGCCCCTTGAACTCGATCGTCTCGTAGTACGTGAAGTTCTTGAGGATGTACCCCAGATCCATCCCGTGCTGCGGCGACTCCTGCGGCAGCACCATCACGTTGTACGAGTACGGGCTGTTCTTGTCGCCCTTGTTCGTACCAGGCAGGTTCTGGTTCGTCCACGTGCCGATGAGCTTCTGCTGGAAGATCGACAGTTCCGCGGTGTCCGCCTTACGTGGCATCAGATGCTCCAGTGCTTTCGTCGGAAATCGCGCCACTCAGTGTCTGGCCGGCCCGTGTCGTCCACAATGGAATCGACCGGCCCTACCCGTCCGGGATCGGCCGTTCACCGTTCAGTGGCGCACCGCTGCTACGCGCCGGAAACACCCCTCAGACGAGGGGCTGTCCTACCGGGTTGTCGCCCGTCGCCTGAACCCACATCGTTACTCAGCGCGTTGTCCAACACGACCGAGTTCCCAGCGTGCCGCGACGCGGATCTGTTCAACCGTGCGAGACGTTCCTCTGGATATTGTGGATCGTCTGCGGCCAGCCGGTTTTGCCCGAACGTGACGTTGGTGCCGCTAGACGGTCCGAACGCGCTCTTCGCTCCAAAACCAGGGGCAGTGACGGACAAGCACACGTAGAAATCGTCTACAACCACCGCTGCCGACCAAGCAAAGGGCGGACATGAACTCCTCAAAAGCGTCGCCGGTTTCCCTTCCGCTCAGCAGACAGCTTCTTCTTCTCATCGTTGATCATCTGCGGAAGCATCACAAATCGAATGTCGCGCGTCACCCAGAGGGCGAGCAGCGTTGGCCGCAGGAGTGCCCGCGGTGGTGAGCGACGGCGATCCGGAACACCTGGTGCACGCCTGGTCCGACGCCGACACCGTGGTGATCGTCGACGCCGTCCGCGCTTTCCCGCACAGCCCGGCCGTTGGTATCGCACAGAGCTGCCGCACACCATTCCGCTTGCCGGTCGCCGTGGACCGAGCGTTCCCGACGGAGTGCGGCTCGCTGACGAACTCGACCTGCGGCCCGAACACCTCGTGGTGTTCGGGATCGAAGTCGCCGGCACCGGGTTCGACCCGGCAGTGGCGTCCGAAGTCGTCACCGCGATCGTGGCGGGCTCGGCTGATCGGCGTTCACACCACCCGGCGCACACCCGGGATTCGCGTCACGAAGTAGCCGACGACGAAGCACAACGGCACTCCGACCACCGCGACCAGCACGAACTTCGCCTCCGGCGGCCAGGGAAGCGGCCGGGCGGCGAGCGACAACAGCACCAGGACGGTCGGATGCAGCACGTAGGCCGCGTAGGAACCTCGTCCGGCACGAACCGTCACCTCGCCCGCCACGCCGTTCCACCGCGAGGAGAACCACCGCACCAGCCAGACCGACCCGAGGACCGCGATCACGCCGTCCAGCAGGGCGAAAGCCACCACGCTCCAGTGCCATCCCCCGATGATCGCTCGCGGCCCGTCGTCGGTCAGCGTCAGCGCCCACGTGCCGCTCAGCGCGATGATCGCGGCCAACGCCACCCGTCCGCAGGCGCCGGAGAATCGCCGCGGCACGTCGTCCAGGTCCACCATCGCGCCGAGCACGAACATCCCCGCGGCTTGCGTCCAGTGCGCCAGCTGCAGGTTCCACAACGTCGGAGTGGCGTAGCCCACCCACTGCCACAACACCAGGTCCGCCACCGCGATCAGCGCGGCAACCGCCACGACGACCCGCACGCCGCTCTTCCCGTGCGGCAGCGGTACCACCGCGTACAGCGTGGAGAACACCAGCAGGGCGACCACGAACCACATCGGACCGAAGTCGCGCTCGCCGAACGGGTCGGCGAGGTGGCTTCCCAGCGTTCTCCCGGTGCCGCCCAGCCAGTCGGTGAACGGATCGACCAGCAGCAAGAACACCAACGCCGGTACACCGAGCCGAAGCACCCGTGATCGCACGAACGACGCGGCACCGTGCCGGGAGACCGAGATCCGCGCGAGCCAGCCCGAGATCAGGAACAGCGGCGCGAGGCCGTAGACCGCCCCGAGCGCCAGTGGCAGGGCGGCGACGTCCGTCACGACAGAGGAAGTCGTCCGCTCCTCGTAGTACCACCCCGCCAAGTCCGACAAGTACGCGGTGGCCACGTGCACGACGACCACGCCGGCGATGACCGTGATCCTCAGCCGGTCGATCCAGGCCAGCCGCATGATCAGGTCCGGCGTAGCGGCATGCGGCAGGGCCGTACGGTTCGCCAGGACGCCGCCTCTTCAACCGCTGCCGACTGCTCACAGAGGACCTGGGGCCGGATCTCGTCTCGCTGCACGAGCTGAATGAGCTGCATGACCGGAGGGTCCGCTGCCACCCGCCCGTGCCGACAGGGGCGTAGGGACCGGCGGCGGCGACTTCGGTCCTCGCCGGAACAGGACCTCCAGCCCGGTTCCGCGCGGCTGCGGCCAGCGGTTGTCGTCCGGGTGGTCGCCGGTGCCGGTGCCGTCGTCGGCGTGGCCGTGCTCGTGGTCGCGGTCGGGCCCGTGCTGGTGCCCGTGGCCGTCTGAGTGATCGAGGTGCTCGGTGGGTGTTTCGACGAGCTGTACGGGTACGTCGCTCGCGTCGGCGTGCCGACCGGGTCACCGCAGCTCGCGCATCCCGGCGGCCTCCAGGCCTTGCGGCCAGGACGTTGCACCCAGGCCGCCACGAGGGCCTGACCGAGGCGTACGAGGTCGTCTTCGCGTGGCTCCACGGGCATGGCAACCACCAGGCGGGGCCGCTTCGGGAGCGGTACCTCGCCGGGCCGGACACTGTTTCGGACCCCGCGGACCACCTCACCGAGATCGTCCTACCGGTGCGCGGCGGCGCCTGAGGTGCCGTGCATCCACTGTGCACGTTGACAGAAGTTGATCAGAGTCGTCAGCGCGACGTCCAGTCGGGCGCGATCCGCTCCCACTCCCCTGCCCAGCGGCGCAGGCGAATCCTCTTGTGGGTGAACCGCACCGCCAGGTACAGCAGGCTCATGGCGGCCGCCACCGCGGTCCACAGCAGCACCGCGACCGCGACCGCGGTGGAAGCGGCACCTCCGCCCGTGAGGGGTGGCTTGGCCACATCACCGTTCTGGTCGACCCAGATCCGGACCGTGGTACCGACCTGGGCGTCGTAGTTCGCCGGCACCGCACCGTGGCGCTCCGCGCCGTCGGCAGCTCGCCACCTGGCCGGCACGAGCGGGGACTCGACCACTCCGCCGCGTTCGGCGGTCCAGGTCGACGGCGGGGCGTCCTCGATCAGCACCGCCTCGATGCGGTGCCGGGTCTGTTGTTCGCTCGCCACCTGACTTCGCTGCGTCGCGTACAGCTCCGATCCGGTCGCCGCGGCAACCGGCGCGGCGAGCAACGCGACCAGCACGGCGATCACGAGCACCGCGCCTTCGAGCCGATCGCCCGCCGTGGCGAGCTCGTTGCGGCCGGGAAACGCCTGACGAGCCAACCGGGAGATCGGCTTCGTGTCCATGGTCCACCTCCGCCGTCAAGGTTTCCTCGCCGCGGGCACGCCCCCCAGGGCCCTTCGTCGTCGTCTCGATGAGACCGTGGGCTCATGGCAGGTGGGGTCCGGCCGCCCACCGGTGCCGGACACCCTCCGCGCGTTCCCGTTCCTCCAACTCGAGCTCGATGCGGACAAGCGCGTCGCACAGCAGGGGAACCCAATGCCGCCGCAGCACCCGCACGCGTTGCCGGGTCGCGTCGGCCTCGGTGGACACCAGCCGCAGTGCGGCAACGGCCACAGCGTGCTGGACGGCCGCTTCGAGCGCCCTGCGTTGTTCCTGCGCCGCGCGGGTGATCGCCGTGCCACCGGGCAGGGTGGACTCCGAGTCGGGTGGGGGTGCGCACGTCGCCGCGGCGGGATAGCGCACGCCCAGCGTCGTGGTCCACGAGACGGTGACCTCCGCTTCGGCGGAGCTGCCCGCCAGGCGGATGCCGCGCCTGCCTCCCACCAGCGCGCCGCGCAGCGTCCAGGTGCGCGCTTCGGCGAGGCGGGCGCGCCACTCCTCGCCGCTGCGGCCGACGACGGCTTCGAGCCGTCGTTGTTCCGCGTGCAACGCCCGCAGCTTCTGTTCCAGCAACTCGGCCGCGCGCTCCGCGCCGGTCAGGCGGCGGCGCAGCCACGAGCGGCCGGAGCGGCCAGGCGGTACCCGGATCGCGGTCATCGCTGCTCCAGCAGGGCGGTGGGCAGCATCGCGAGTTCGGAGCGAGGCAGCCGCAACAGCACGCGCCACGCCCGCTCCAGCGTGTCGTCCAACGAGCGGGTCTCCCCGCGGCGCTGGCCGAGCAGCTCGCCGCGGAACGCCTCCTCGAACTCCAGATACGCCCGGTCGGTGCGGCTCAGTCCGCTCAAGCCGATCAGTTCGGCGAGGTCGCGAACCTGCTGTGCCCGAGCGAGGGCGGCCAGCAGCTGCGCGGCGACGTCGAGGTGGTCCGCGCGCGTGCGGCCGGCGCCCGCGCCGTTGCGCATCAGCCTCGACAACGACGCGAGCGGGGCGACCGGCGGGTACACGCCGCGCGCGTGCGCCTCGGCGGAGAACACGATCTGTCCCTCGGTGATGTAGCCGGTGAGATCGGGCACGGGGTGCGTGATGTCGCCGCCCGGCATGGTGAGCACCGGCAGCACCGTCACCGATCCCGGCCTGCCGCGGATCCGGCCGCAGCGCTCGAACAGCGAGGCGAGGTCGCTGTAGAGGTAGCCGGGGTACGACCGTCTGGCCGGGATCTCGCCGCGCGCCGCAGACACCTCGCGCAACGCTTCGGCGTAGCTGGTCATGTCGGTCATCACCACCAGCACGTGCCTGCCGCCGCGGAACGCCAGTTCCTCGGCGACGGTCAGTGCGATCCGCGGGGTCAGGATGCGTTCGACGACCGGGTCGTCCGCGGTGTTGAGCAGCAGCACCAGTTCTCCCGCGGCTGAGCGCTCCTCCAGCGCGTCTCGTGCGAACGCGGCGTCGGCGTGGGTGAGGCCGATGCCGGCGAAAACCACGCAGAACTGTGCTCCCCCTACTGTGGATTGTGCGGCGATCTGCGTCGCGAGCTCCAGGTGCGGCAGTCCCGGCAGGGAGAACAGCGGCAGTTTCTGGCCGCGCACCAGCGTGGTCAGCGCGTCGATCGCCGACACACCGGTGAGCACGGGCTCCGCGGGCGGTTCGCGCCAGGTCGGGTTCAGCGGGGCTCCGGTCACCGGCTCGCGGCGTGTGCCGAACACCGGCGGACCGCCGTCGATCGGCTGGCCGCGGCCGCCGCACACCCGGCCGAGCCACCCGGTGCCGACCGGAATGCCGAACGGGCTGCCGGTGAACTCCAGCGCCGTGCCCGCGCAGCTCATCCCGGCGGTGCCCTCCAGCACCTGCACGACGGCGAGGTCGTGGTCGACCTCGAGCACCAGACCGTGCCGCAGCTCACCGGAGGACAGCCTGATGCGCACGAACTCGTCCCAGCCGACGCCCGTGACATCCGCGACCACCACCAGCGGTCCGCGCAGTTCCCGCACCCCGGTGAACTCGACCCCTCCTGTCACGTCAGCCTCCGCAACCCGGCCAGCACCGCGTCCCGGCTCCGGCCGATCAGCTCGACGTCCCGCGGCCCGGCCCGCTCGCGCAGCCGAACCAGCTCGGTGAAGTCGAACTCCTCGACGTCCTCGACGGCGACGCCCGCGCCGACCAACCGGCGGCACTCGTCCACCACCGCGAGCACGGCCTCGACGAGTGCCGCGGCTTTCTCGTCACCACCTGAAGCATCCACTGTGGACAGTGCGCTCTGCTGGAGGACACCGTCGCGCAGAAGCCGCCCGCCGAGCAGCACGACCCGTTCGGGGGCCGAGAGCGTGGCGGCACCGACCAGCTCGGCGAGTGCGGCGAGCCGGTCGGCCTCGGCCAGCAGCGCGATCACGCGGTCGCGCCGCGCCGGCCAGTTCGGGTCGTTCTCGCGCACGTGGTGGCTGCCGATCGCGGGCGCGTCCCTGGAGAACGACGAGGACCACGACACCGCCGGGTAGTGCCGGGAATAGGCGAGGTCGCGGTCGAGCGTCCACCTTGCGCGCACGAACCGTTCGGTGTGCGCGGTGACCGGCTCGGTCATGTCCCCGCCCGGTGGCGACACGGCGCCGATGATCGTGACCGAGCCGCTGGATCCGCCGAGCGTCTCCACAGAGCCGGCGCGTTCGTAGAACGCCGCGAGCGCCGAGGCGAGGTCGGCGGGATACCCCTCCTCGGCCGGCAGCGCCCCGGTCCGGGAGGCGAACTCGCGCAACGCCTCCGCCCAGCGCGACGTGGAGTCGGCGATGACGACCGCGTGATAGCCCATGTCGCGGTAGAACTCCGCCACGGCGACGCCGGTGTAGATGCTTGCCTCGCGCGCCATCATCGGCATGTTGGAGGTGTTGGCGATGACGACGGTGCGGTCGGCCAGCCGCCCGCCCGTGCGCGGATCCGTGAGCTCGAACAGCTCCGCGACGACCTCGGCGAGCTCGTTGCCGCGTTCACCGCATCCGATGTAGACGATCACGTCCGCGTCGCACCACTTGGCGAGTTGTTGCAGCAGCACGGTCTTCCCGGTGCCGAAGCCGCCCGGCACGGCGGCGGCACTGCCGCGTGCGATGGGGAACAGCAGGTCCACCACGCGCTGACCGGTGCGCAGCGGCTCGACCGCGGTCCGGCGAACCCGGTACGGCCGCGGCACCCGCACGGGCCAGTCCGCGCACAGGCCGACCGGCACGCCGCCCACGGTCGCGATCACCGCGTCGGCCGCGCATTTCCCGTCCGCCAAGCACTCCACGACACCCGACGTGCCCGGCGGTACGAGCACGCGATGCTCCAACGCACCGGCGTCGGCGACCACGCCGAGCAACTGCCCAGGCCGCACCGCATCACCCTCGCTCACCCGCGCCTCGAAGTACCACGCCTGGTCGCCGTCCTTGATCGCCGCGCCCGGCCGGAGAAAGGCGGGGGCCGACGACAACGGGCGCAGCAGTCCGTCGAACACCCTGCCGAGCAGGCCGGGGCCGAGCCGCACCGACAACGGCCTGCCCGCGGGCACGGCCGCGGCACCGGGGCCGAGCCCGCCCGTGTACTCGTAGGCCTGCAGGCTCACCAGACCGTCCCGAATCGCCACGACCTCACCAGGTATGGCCGACGGGCCGAGCGTGACCAGGTCGTGCATCGCCACCGGGCCGATGTCGCGCACCTCGACGAGCGGCCCGGCCACCCGGACGACCCGGCCCGCGGTCACGGCGCCCACAGCTCTCGAACCTCGTCACCCAGCGCCTCCACAGCACGATCGGTGACCGCACGGACGCCGAGGTCGAGCCGCCTGCCCGGGACGTCGCCGAGCACGCCACCGCCGTCTCCGTCGCGCACCGACGCGTCCGGCCCCAGCTCGGCCCGCACCGCCGCGACGAGTCGCGCGCGCATCATCGGATCACTGAAAGCCCGCGCCACGGCGGCGGCGACCCGGTGGACGAAATCGTCGTAGATTTCGCGCTGCACAGCCAGTTCCAGCGCACGGGCCGCGCGGCGGGCACGCTCGTGCTCGGCGGCGATCGACTCCGCAGCGGCAGCTCTGCCCGCGGCCGCGGCCTCGCCCAGGATCCGCCGTGCCTCGGCTCGGGCGTCCGCGAGCGTGCTGTCCGCCTGTCGCCGCGCGGCGGTGACCTCCTGTTCCGCTTCGGCTCGCGCACGCGCCAGGAGTGCGGCGATCACCGGTGCCAGTGCGTCCAGCTGGGCGTTCACGGCGGCATCACCACCACGAGCGGCCAGGACGTGGCGACGAGTTCGGCCCTCAGCACGCGGGCGGCCTCCTCGGTGAGCAGCACCACCGACACGTCGTCCTCCAGCGAGCTCCACGCCATGCGCACGGACGCGTCGTCGCCCACCTCGTGCACGCGTGCACCGGCAAGCGCCCAGCCGTCCACTCCGGTGCCGATCACGGCCACCGCGCCCACGACTCACGCCTTCCCGATGAGGATCACGGCCACGATCAGGCCGTAGATCGCGATGCCCTCGGCGAGGCCGACGATCACCATGGCCCGCCCGAACAACTCGGGACGCTCGCTCAGCGCGGCCAGAGCGGCCGCTCCGGTGTAGGCCACGGCGATCGCGGCGCCGATGGACGAGCCGGCGACCGAGATCGCCGCGCCGATGAGCGCCGCCCAGTTCGCCGCGGGCGGGGTGCTCTGGGCGACGGTCAGCGGTGCGGCGGCCGCCTCGCCGCCGCTCAGCGCGACGACGAGCGCGATCGCCGCTCCCACCAGCAGAAGTGCGTTCAGCCCGAGGAACACGGTGAGAGCGGCGCGTCCCTTGCGCCGCACCAGCAGCACCGCACCCGCGCACGCCGCGACGAGCACCGGCAGACCTGCCAACCAGACCATCATCGTGCCTCCCCGTGCCAAGGGCGGAATGGCCGGCCCTCGATCTCGAAGACCCGCGAGAACAGTTCGTAGAACTCCAGGCGCAACGCCTGGATCGCGGCGACCAGCGCCTCGAGGGAGAACGCCAGGGCGTTGCCGAGCAGGAAGAGGACGACCGCCGCGCCGACCCCGGCCACCCCGTGGCCCGCCAGCGCGGTCGTGCCCAGCCACACCAGGGAACCGATCGCCGCGTGCACGAGGCCGAACGCCGCGAGCCGGGCGAAGGACACCAGGTTCGACCCGGTCCTGATCACGATGTCGAACAACTCCACCACGGCCTGTGCCACGCCCGCGGCACCACCGCCGGACGCGGCCGCGAAACCCACCCCGGCCAGCGTCAGCCCGGCCACCGCCGTGACGGCGCCGGCCACGACGACGAGCCCGGCGTGGAGCAACAGGCCGCCGGCCACGCCGGCGATTCCCAGGAACAGCGCGGCACCGGCAACTCCCGACGCCGCGTACACCGCGAGCCGCGGACCGCCCTCCCGCCACCGGTTGACGATCGCGACGGCGTACGCGGCGGCGAGCAGCACCGCCCCCACCGCCACGCCGGACCCCAGCAGCAGCACGGGGTCCTCCAGCGGATCGACCCACAACGCCGCAACGACACCGGTCGGCCCGAAGAACTCCCCGTAGAGCACACCGAAAAGGGTGCTCGCCACGCCTGCCCCGGCGACGAACGGCCACGCCGCGCGCCAGCGCGCAAGCCGGGACCAGCCGCGCAACAGCGCCGCGACCGCCACCAGCAGCAGCCCCTGGCCGGCGTCGCCGAACATCATCCCGAACATCAGCACGTAGGCGGCGCCAGCCAGCAACGTCGGATCGACGTCCTGGTACGGCACGGTGCCGTACGTGCTCACGAGCGGTGTGAACGAACGCCGCACCGACCCGGTTTCGCGCAGCAGAGTCGGCGGATCCACACCGCGCGGCGCGCGCATGGGCACTATCGCGGCACCCACCTCGGCGAGAGCGGCCGCGATGCCGGGCCGGTCGTCGGCCGGGCACCAGCCCGCCAGCGCCGCGACCTCACCGCGCCGGACCGCGCCGGCGATCAGCTTCTCGAGTTCCTCTTCCGTGCGGTCGATGTCAACCAGGCCCGACAGCTTCAGCACCGCGTCGCGCAGCACGTCGCCGGGGGCGACGATCGCCACCCGTTCCATCCGGACCGGAGTCACCGCTTCAGGCAAGGGCATCGAAGACCTCCACCGGCCGTCCACCGCGTGCGGCGAGCTCGAGCGCGGCACGCACCCGCCGGGCGTCCAGCGCGAGCAGGGCGACGCATCCGACCACCGGTTCCGGCCCGAACCCCGGCCCCCGCAGCAGCGTGTGCGCGTCGTTCTCGACGCGTGTCCACCACCGTTCCTCGGCACGCCAAAGATCTGCGGGGTCCCGCACGTCCGCGAGCGCCCACGCCGCCTCACCCGGCAGCGCACCGGCGAACGCCGTCAGGTCGCCGGGCGACT
This sequence comes from Lentzea nigeriaca, assembly GCF_016907955.1. Lineage (GTDB taxonomy): Bacteria > Actinomycetota > Actinomycetes > Mycobacteriales > Pseudonocardiaceae > Lentzea > Lentzea nigeriaca. Next base: position 116,023 of record NZ_JAFBCX010000017.1, read on the forward strand.
CCGGTCCGAGCAGCGCCGAGTCCGGTACCGGCCGGCCGAGCAGGAACCGCACCCGCGCGACCAGCAACGCCGCCGCGCCCGCGGCCCACGCCGCCGCCTGCGGCACGCCACCCGCCACTCGCGCCGCCCAGCCGAGTTGCACGCCACAGGCGATCCGCCACGGGTCGTGCGCACCTGGATCACCCCAGGGCGAGGCTGCGAGTGCGTGCCGCAGCCCGACGAGCGACGTGGTGGCCGCGAGCCGGGGCCAGGCGGTGGCGAGCGTGCCGAGCCGGTACAGCTCACCTGAGCTCTCCCCGGCCAGTGACCGCACGTGCTCCAGCACGTTCGCGACCTCGAACCACCCGGCCAGCAGCCGCACCAGCTCGGCACCCGCACGCGGCTGCCACCCCGCGAGCACCCGCAGGTGCCACAACAGGGTCGCGGCGACCGCGTGCTCGGTCTGCTCCAGCGACTGCCCCACTCGCACGTACCGCTGATAGGGACCGGTGTCCAGCAACCGTTGCGCGTCGGCCAGCGACACGCAGCCCGCCACCTCGCGCGCGCCGAGGGCACCGGACCGCCGGCGCAGCAACGCCTGTGCCCGCACCCCGCCCGCGACCCACGCCGCGCTCACGGCACAGCCTCCTTCAGCACCGCGAGCGCCGACGCCACCGCCCGGTCCACGAGCCGGGGCATGCGAGCCGCGGCACGTGCACGCGTCTGTTCGGAGCGCTCCCGCACCGCCGCGACGAGCTGTTCGCCGTCCGGAGCCGCTTTTGCCCGCGCACGGGCGGCCGTACGCGCACGCACCGTCGCTGCACGGTCTTTCGCCTCGACGCGGAAGTTCTCGGCTTGGCCTGCTGCCCGCGCACGAATCCCGGCCGCCTCCGCCCGTGCCTCGATCCGGATGCGCTCCGCTTCCTGCTCGGCCTCGGCCAGCAACGCGAGCACCGGCCCCAGCTCGGCGTCCAGCTCGGCAGCCCGGTCCGCCGGCACTCCCGGCCGCGCCGCCGCACCCGGCGTCCCCGCCGGGCGGTAGCGCTGCAGGAGATCGCGGAGCCTCGTCACCGGTCCATGGTCGCGACGCGCTGCCGTGTACGGCAGTGACGGACCTCCCCGTTGCACAGGGACCTCGGCCCCTTGAGCGCCCCCCATCCGGTGCGGGCCTCGGGATCAACAGGGCAGGGCGACCGCCCGATCCCGGTCCCAGGCCGCCACCGGCACGTCCACTCGACGAGCAGTTCGTGCGCGAGCAACGGATCAGTGGCGGCGAGCTTCCGTGCCTCGGCCCGTCGTGCCCGAGCGGTCAGCGCCTGCTCGATCTCCGAGGCACTGGTGCCCTCTGGGCGGTGGGAGACCTTGCGCGGCAACAACAGTTGGTGCACGCATGCCGTCACGATCAGCGCGATGCCGCCCATGCCGGCGACCGTCGGCAGCACCTGGCCCGCGGTGCCCACCGAATTGCCGTTCGCGTCGACCGGGCGGCGGTGCACAGACCGGCAGCCCCAGCGCCACCACCCTGTTGGCCGCCGCGAACGACGGCCCGCCACGGCCGAACTACCCTGTCCGGCCACCTCGGCCTGCGGGATCCTTCACGTGGACAGCACACCGCGAGGAGGAGGGCATCTCGGCACGCGGAGATGATCTGCGCCCGATGCGGACGACGTCAGCCGCGGGTGCCGACCGCGAACGCGACCCGCTTGGCGACGGACACCGCATGGTCGGCGAACCGCTCGTAATAGCGGCCCAGCAGCGTGAGGTCCATCGCGGTCTCGACGTCCCACCGGTGTTCGACGACCAAGCTGCCGTACAGGGACGTGAGCAAGGTGTCCATCTCGTCGTCGGCTCGGTCCATGACCACTGCCGCGTCGGCGTCTCCGGTCGTGATCGCCTCCTGTGCGGCCGCGGCCAGCCGAGCCGCCACCGCCCCCATCTCGATGATGGTCGGACGCACCGACTGCGGGACCACCGGCCGGGGATGCCGTTGCCGCACCAGCTCGGCGACATGACGGGCCAACGCGGCCATGCGCTTGAGGTCCGCGCTCGTCCGCAGACCCGCGACGATCGTGCGGAGATCACCTGCCACGGGCTGCTGCAGCGCCAGCAAGGCGAGGGCCTGCTGGTCGATCCGGTGGTGCGCCTCGACCAGTTCCTCGTCCTCGCCGATCACGTCGGCGGCCCCGGTGAGCGAGATGTCCAGCAGGGCGGTGGTGGCGCGGGTCATCGCGTCCTGGGTGCGCTGGGCCAGATCGGCCAGCTGCCGGCGGAACGCGGCCAGTTCCGCTTCGAACGCCTCACGCATGACGATCACCTCTTCCGCGGTCCGTTCAGCCGAACATCTCGACGCGGCGGGGACGCTGCGTGTCGTCCCACTCGTACGCCAGGTTGTTCTCCAGACTGACGACGCCCGGCAGCGCGCGGACGAAGTACGCGGCGAGGTCCACGTCGCTGCGCCGCTCCAGCAGTCCCCGCATCGTCACCACGCCGTCGTGGACCGTGATGTCCACTGTGGCCGGATTGATCCAGGTCGAGCTGCCGAAGACCTCGTCCTGGATCTCGGCCCGCAACGCCTCGTCGTCCTTCACGAAGACCTTGAGCAGGTCCCGCCGCGACAGCACGCCGACGAGCGCGCCGTCCACGTCGACCACGAACAACCTGCGAACGCCGGCCTTCGCCAGCTCCCCCGCCGCGGTGCTCGCGGAGGCGTCCATGCGGATGGTGCGGACCGGTGTCGTCATGACCTCACGCGCGGTGCCGCCGAGGGCCCTGCGCCAGCGCCGCTTCTCCGCCCGGCTCGACAGGATCGCGGGCCTGGCCGTGGTGCCACCGCGGAACTCCTCCTTCGGCAGCAGGTCGGCCTCCGAAACCACGCCCACGGCGTAATCCCCCTCGACGATCGGCACCGCGCTGATGCTGTGTTTCCTCATCAGCAGCGCCAGATCCTTGAACGGCGTCTCCGGAATCGCGGTGATCACCTCGCTGGTCATCAGCGAGGCGACGGAAAGCCTGCGCATGGCGTTCTCCTCTCGCCGGGTGGTCGATGAGCGCACCGTCCAGGCTTCTCCCGTACCGCCGCGCGCCACAGGGACCTTCGTCGCCACGGCGGTGAGCCGATGTGCTCCGGGCGATCACCTCTGGGGTGACGCCATCCGATAGGGCTGCACAACTCCGGTGCGCCACGCCGCGGGATCGCGTTCGATCTCCGGATCGCTGAAGTAGATCTCCCAGGCGTCACCCACGACGTCGCCGCCCCGTGCCCGCACCCACGACGTCAGCGCGCCGTACGCCGACTCCATCGCCTCATACGGCCCGAGGTGGACCGTCCTGGCGGCCGGGCCACCGGGAAGCACCGAGGGATGCACCCCGTCCGCGCGGTCGATCGCCACGCCTACCGGGTAGCCCGCCTCCACCCGGAACCGGCCGTCCGCCAACCGGTGATAACGGGCGAACGGCGCCCCCGTCGGCTCGATGCCGCAGCCCGCGAGGACGGCCGCGATGTCGTTGTACGTCTTCGTCAGCCACGGACCGATCTCCGACACCGCCACCGTCCCCATGGCGACCGCTGTCGGCTGCTCGGCGAGGATCTGGGGCTGGATGTCGTATCGCTGCATCATCACGTCAGGCTCCTTCGCCGTCCGTTCGCGTTGACAGTGCCGCGCGTTCGGGGTCCTCCGGCACGGCCGGTCGGGACGTTCATCGGGGTCCTCGCAGCCGAGCTGTGTCGCCGTTCCGGCCTCGGTGTGGCTGACCCTCTGACAGAGCATCGCCTTCTGGCGAAGTGGTCATCAGGGACGTTCGGCGCTATCACCAGATCCGAAGGTCCCGTCTCCGATCGGCCGAGCGGGAGCTGGTCTCGGTGACGGTCGAAGTGCGCCATCGGGGAACCGCACACACCGCCTTCCGGCCCCCGCGGAACAGGACCTCGTGCCCGGTTCAGCACGCGCCGCCGGACGCGACCCTGTCCGTGGAGGTGAGTGCGGTGAAGGCATGGCTGACGGCGCACCGGCCCCTGGTGGCCGGCGCGATGGTGCTGGTGCTCGCGGGCGTGGCGGTGGTGGTCTTCGCGTTGCTGCGGCCGGCGCCCGAACCGCCGGTAGCGGCACCATCGAGCACCTCGGCCAGTCCGACGACGACCACCACCACCACCGGTTCGAGCACACCGCCAACGACAACGGCGCCGACAACCACTCGGACACCTCCCCCAGCGGTTCCTTTCCCGGAGTCGTTGCGCGGCCAGGACATCTCCAGACTGCCGACCGACCGCAAGGTCGTCGCACTCACCTTCGACGCGGGCGCCAACTCCGCGGGACTGCCCAGCATCCTCCGCACCCTGGCGGACCAGCGGGTGCTCGCGACCTTCTTCCTCACCGGCAACTTCGCCCAGGCCGAACCGGGTACCGTGCAGGCGATCCTCGCCGCCGGGCACCGCATCGGAAACCACTCGATGACACACCCCTACCTCACCCGACTGCCCGACAACGAGATCGCCGCCGAACTGACCCGTGCCGAACAGGTCCTCATGCGCACCGGCGCCGACCCCCGACCGCTGTTCCGCTTCCCCTACGGCGACCGCGACGCACGCACGATCGCGGACGTCAACGCCCAGGGCTACGTCGCGGTGCGCTGGACCGTCGACACCCTCGGCTGGCAGGGCACCACCGGCGGCAACAGCCCCCAACGAGTCGTCGAACGCACGATCACAGCACTGCAACCAGGCGAGATCGTGCTGATGCACATCGGATCCCACCCCACCGATCGATCCACTTTGGACGCCGACGCCCTACCGGACGTCATCGCCGCCGTGCGGGCACGCGGCTACGACTTCGTCACCCTCGACACCCTGCTCGGCGAGGGGACGACCAGGAGGTGACATGGACGTCGAGGCATGGCTGCTGGACGGCGATCCCGCCATCCGGTGGCAGGTGATACGCGATCTTCAGGACGGGCCGGAGGCGGAGTGGCGGGCGGAACGGGCACGGGTCGCGACCGAGGGCTGGGGTGCGCGGCTGCTCGCCCATCGCGACGATGGCGGCCGCTGGACCCCGCGCCTGTACGGCCGGAAGTGGATCTCGACCACGTACTCGTTGTTGCTGCTGCGCCAGCTCGGCCTGCCTCCGGACGATCCGCGGGCCCGCGAGTCGTGCGCGCTGTTCCTGGAGGAAGGACTGTGGGAGGACGGCGGCATGAACCTCTCCGTGACCCAGCGGCGCAGCGAAACGTGCATCACCGGGTTCGCGCTCGGTCTGCTGTCGTACTTCGGGTCCCCGGACCCGCGCCGGGAACTGCTCGCCGCCTACCTGAAGCGCGAACAGATGCCGGACGGCGGATGGAACTGCCTACGGCACCAGGGCGCCACGCACAGTTCGTTCCACACCACCGCGAACGTGCTCGACGGTCTGCGCGACTACGGCGGGGCCGAGCAGGAGGAGGCGCGCGGCCGGGAGTTCCTGCTGGCCCACCGGCTCTACCGTTCCCACCGCACCGGCGCCGTGGTCGATTCCGCGATGCTCCGCCTGACCTTCCCACCCCGCTGGCGCCACGACGTGCTCCGCGCACTGGACCACTTCCGCGCCGCCGGAGCGCACCGGGACGAGCGGCTGACCGATGCCGTCGAAGCGGTGCGGACCAAGCAGGGCCGGGACGGCAGGTGGACGTTGCAGCGGCCCCACCCCGGCGCGGTCTGGTTCGACCTGGAGCAGGCCGGTGAACCGAGCCGCTGGAACACGTTGCGCGCACTGCGCGTGCTGAGATGGTTCGACAGACCCTGACGGTGCGCGTCGGACTGTCGTCAGTCCAACGAGGTGATGCGGTCGAGCTCAGCGCGCACGGCACGCGTGAGCACATCGAGGTCCGGGAACCGGTCCAGATCCGCGATCACGGTGATGGTCACGGTGCCCGCGTAGGTGAACACGTCAAAATAGACGGTCACGTTCCCGGCACCGAGCGATCCGATCGGGACGGCCGATCGGATCGGCCAGCCGCTGAAGGTGATCGGATCAGCAGGGCCGCGGACGTGGCTGACCAGGGTGTGCATTCGACGCTGATGGTTCATGTACCAGCGGTAGACACCGAGTGCGGCGAGCGGCCGGAACAGCCAGCCGAGCAACGCGATCAGCGGCGGTCCCTGAGCGGAGGACTTGTGCGCGCGAACTCGGGCTTCGGTGCGCCGCAGGCGTTCTGCCAGGTCGCCAGTGGCCGGTACGGGCACCAGGAGCGGGCTGACCATGTTTCCCCGCGCGGGCTCTTCCGACACGTGACCGGACACCGGCACGCCGACCATCACGGTGTCGAGGGACTCTCCGCTGGCCAGCAGCACGTCGTTCAGTGCCGCTCCCACCGCCGTCAGTATGGCGTCATTGGCAGTGGCGCCGTGCCGGTGCGCCGCTGCCCGAAGCGCCTTCGCGGGGACGCGGACCACAGCCGACCCGCCGCGTCCTCCGGTCTGCCGCAACAACGAGCACGGCACCGCACGCGGAGGATGCAGCCCTCCCGCGGCGGCCGTCGACATGCGCAGCAAGCGCAGAGCCGCGCCAGTCCGGAGCACGGCGCGAACCCGTTCCGACACGGCGTCGAGGGCCAGCGCGGTTGCAGTCGGACGCGGTCGGGGAAAGACCACCGGGGGCGCGGACGTTCCCGGATCGGCCAGGCGGGCCAGGATGGCAAGCCCGCCGACCCCGTCCGCGAGCACGTGATGCAACACGATCACCAGCGCGACCTGCCGGTCGGCGAGCCCTGTCACGAACACCGCCGACCAACGCGGGCCTGGCAGCGGCAGCGGGGTCGCGACGAGGGAATATGCCCTGTCGAGCAAGGCCCGTTCGTCCCACGGCTCCGCGCAGCGCACCACGCGAACCTGGTCACGGATGTCGAAACGTTCGTCGTCGACCCAGATCGGCCCGCCGCACCCGAGCGGCGTCCGGATCAGTCGCTGCCGCAGCCTGGGCACCGCCACCACTCGGTCGGCGAGCACCTGCCTGGCACGATCCAGGTCGAACCCGTCGGCCTCGTCGAACAGCAGAACCACTCCGAATTGCTCGGGAGCACGGGCGTCATCCATCGCCAGAAACGCGCGGTCGGTCGGACTCGCCCGGTCGATCATCGGGTGTCCGGGCGCATGCTGACGGCCATCACGACGAGCGCGACAAGGAACACTCCCACGACGAACGGTTCGGCCGGATCGAACCCACGAGCGCCGGCGACCGCTGCTCTGGCCTGGAACACCAGGGCCACGACGTAGTTCACCTGATACAGCGCACCGAACACGAGCACCGCGGTGGCGAGCACGAATCCCCAGGACTTTCGGCGCCACAACAGGATCGACGCCAGCACACACACCGGCGCGAAGAACGCGAGGTCGAGTACGTACGCCAGATGCACCGCCGGCATCGGCAGCACCAGCTCGCTCTCGTCCGGAAGCGCCCCGGTGAAGGCGAAACGCAACGAGTAGAACACCCATGTCCCGGCGAGGCCGAGCCCTACGAGCATCAGCACCACGCTGATCGTGCGCACCGGCGTGCCCCGCCTGAACCGCCGGTGGATGGCGGCAGCATCGACGTTCCGAGACAGGAGCACCGCGGCCACGACTGTCAACGGCAACAGCGCCACGTGCACGAGAAACATGTCGTTGAACGCCGACCCGAAGACGTAGATCGCGTAGTTGTAGCCGGCGTACATGAGCAGACCGAGCCAAACCTGCCGTGCGCCAAGAGATCCCCGTCGTTCCATCACCAACGCACCGACCAGCAACGGCGTGGCCAGCAGCAGGGTGACCAGGTCGTAGGCCCGAAGTTCCGCACCGATCTCCGGAGAGTCCTGGTAGAGACCGGGAATCCACAGTCCGGCCGCGGACGACACGACCATCAACGCCGCCACCACCGCTGAAACCAGGCGGGCGGCACGGAGGCCGTCCTTCTCGGTCTGCGTCTCGCCCATGTCGTCCCTCCTCGGCCGAGCCTCCGCGGTCAGGTGAAGATGATCTGGCCTCCCGCCGCGCGCTCGTAGAACCCTCCGACCGTGATGATGTCCTGCACCTGGACGATGAACTCCTCTTCGGACAGTCCGAACGGTTCCGCCGCCGAGGATCACGATCCGGTTGGTCATGTCTCGAGTCTTCGGCTCGGCGCGACCCGCTCCCAGGGGACTTCGTCCCCGCGCACACGGGTCCATCGACAGCGTCCACGGCCAGCCAGCCGGTTTCACGATGAGCGGGTGACCAGCAACGTTCCTGACGCACCGGCCGCGCCGCTGGTGGACCGCATCCGACGCGGCCTCATCGGCGACGGCGAGGTCCTGGACGGGCCTTACGGTCCGCGCAGGATCATCTACGCGGACTACACCGCGTCTGGGCGTGCGCTGGACTTCATCGAGGACTTCATCCGCGCGCACGTCCTTCCCCGCTACGCCAACACCCACACCGAGAGCTCGGACACGGGGCTGTACACGACCAGGCTGCGCGAACAGGCCAGGCGGCTCATCCGCGACTCGGTCGGCGGCACGGACGACGATCTGGTCGTCTTCTGCGGCTCGGGCGCGACAGCGGCGATCACCAAGCTCATCGGCATTCTCGAGATCCGGCTCCCCGCAGGGTTGAGCGACAAATACGCGCTGATGGGCCAGATCCCTCCGAACGAGCGGCCTGTGGTGTTCGTCGGCCCGTACGAGCACCACTCCAACGAACTGCCGTGGCGCGAGTCGATCGCGGACGTAGTGGTCATCGGTGAGGACGTGCACGGCCACGTCGACGTCGCCGAGCTGTGCCGTCAGCTGGTCCGGCACGCGGATCGGCCACTGCTGATCGGTAGCTTCTCCGCCGCTTCCAACGTCACCGGCGTCCTCACCAACACCGACAGCATCGCCGCGCTCCTGCACGACCACGGCGCACTGTCCTTCTGGGACTACGCGGCCGCCGCCCCGTACGTGCCGATCCGCGTGCAAGAGAGCGCGCCAGGCAGTGGTGATCACAAGGACGCGATCTTCCTGTCACCGCACAAGTTCGTCGGTGGCCCACAGACCCCTGGGGTGCTGGTCGTACGCCGCGAGCTGGTCACCAACACGGTGCCGACGGTGCCGGGCGGTGGCACGGTGGCGTTCGTCAGCCCCGGCGGGCACCGCTACCTGGACGACCCGGTCGCCCGCGAGGAAGGTGGCACACCCGCCATCGTCGAGTCCATCCGGGCCGGTCTGGTGTTCGCGCTCAAGGACGCCGTCGGCACCCGGCTGATCCAGGCGCGCGAGGAACGCCTGTGGCGGTACGGCCTCGCCGCGTGGGAGGACGAGCCCGGCATCGAGATCCTCGGTGACCACGACGCGGCCCGGTTGTCGATCGTGTCGTTCCGCGTTCGCCATGGCGAGCGGTTCCTGCACCACAACTTCGTGGTAGCCGTGCTCAACGACCTGTTCGGCATCCAGTCCCGCGGCGGTTGCTCGTGCGCCGGACCGTACGGGCACCGGTTGCTCTCCATCGACGCCGCGCACTCTCATGGCTACGACCACGAGGTCGCCGTCGGCTGCGCCGGCGTCAAGCCCGGCTGGGTACGCCTGAACTTCAACTACTTCATCACCGACGCCGTCCGTGACTATCTCGTCGAGGCGGTGCGGCTGATCGCCCGGCACGGCCACCGCCTGCTGGCCGACTACGTCTTCGACCCGCACACCGGACGGTGGCGGCACCGCGCCAAAGCCGCTGTGCCGCTCGAGCTGCCGGATCTGCGCTCTGTCACGACCGCGAAGCCTCCCGTCACAGCGGCCCAGGCCGACGACGGCATCCTGGCCTCGCAACTGGACGACGCCCGGTGCCTGCTCGCCGCACGGGCCGACCTGATCGACGACGCACCCACCGGACTGTCCGAGGACTTCGAGGCACTGCGCTGGTTCGTCCTGCCGCCGGTGTGCCTGCTCGGCGCTCCCCCGCACCGGCAGCCTGCGGCAGCCAGAAACGTCTGAGGTGAGAAACCATGCAGAACAACATCTTCTTCATCGTCCTGTGGACGGCGTGTGTCGTCGCGACGATCATCGGTGCCGCCTTGGCGGTCCGCCGGCCGGTGGGCCGCTACATCGGCCGAGTCGCGGTGGGCGTGCTGTTCGTGGTCGGCGGCGCGCTGTTGCACGTGATCAACCTGGTCCGCGGGGACGACTACGCCGGCTTCGCCGACCCCGCCCATTTCGCCTGGGTGACCACCGCGTGGCGAGCTGTCGTGCCGCCGAACCACGTGCTGCTGATCGGCCTGCTGATCCTGTTCGAGGCCACGGCCGGAGTGCTCGTGATCAGCGGCCGGTGGACACGGCTCGGCTACGTCGCAGTGATCGCCTTTCACCTGCTGCTGTGGCTGTTCGGGTGGTTCGAGACCGTGTACGCCCTGATCATGCTGCCGCCGCTCGTGTTGCTGCTCCACGCCGAGACGCGGCTCAACCGGCATCGTGATCGCCCGGCAGTGCCCTCCCGGTGAAGCCGACGTGCGCCTCGCGGCGAGCGCGCTCGACCATGTGCGGGTGGTGCAGGTCGAACGCGGGCCGGTTCGAGCGGATCCGGGGCAGTTCGGTGAAGTTGTGCCGCGGCGGCGGGCACGTGGTGGCCCATTCCAGCGAGTTGCCGAAGCCCCACGGGTCGTCGACCGTGACGATCTCGCCGTACCAGTAGCTCTTGATGACGTTCCAGATGAACGGCAGCGTCGAGGCGCCGAGAACGTAGGCACCGATGGTGGACAACGTGTTGAGCGTGGTGAAACCGTCCGTGGCGAGGTAGTCGGCGTAGCGGCGCGGCATGCCCTGGTTGCCCAGCCAATGCTGCACCAGGAAGGTGACGTGGAACCCGATGAACGTCGTCCAGAAGTGCAGCTTCGCCAGCCGTTCGTCCATCATCCTGCCGGTGATCTTCGGGAACCAGAAGTAGATGCCGGCGAAGGTCGCGAACACGATCGTCCCGTACAGCACGTAGTGGAAGTGGGCCACCACGAAGTAGGTGTCCGAGACGTGGAAGTCCAGCGGTGGCGCCGCGAGCAGCACGCCGCTCAGCCCGCCGAACAGGAAGGTGACCAGGAACCCGATCGAGAACAGCATCGGCGACTCGAACGTGAGCTGTCCCTTCCACATCGTGCCGATCCAGTTGAAGAACTTGATGCCGGTCGGAATGGCGACGAGGAAGGTCAGCAGCGCGAAGAACGGCAGCAGCACGGCGCCGGTCGCGTACATGTGATGCGCCCACACCGCGAGCGACAGCGCGGCGATCGACAGCGTCGCCCAGACCAGTCCTTTGTAGCCGAAGACCGGTTTGCGCGAGAACACCGGGACGATCTCGGAGATCACCCCGAAGAACGGCAGCGCCAGGATGTACACCTCGGGGTGGCCGAAGAACCAGAACATGTGCTGCCACAACACGACTCCCCCGTTGGCGGGGTCGAAGACGTGGGCGCCGAGCAGCCGGTCCGCCAGCAGGCCGAACCCCGCCGCCGTCAGGATCGGGAAGACGACGAGCACCAGGATGCTGGTGACCAGGATGTTCCAGGTGAAGACCGGCATCCGCCACATCGTCATGCCGGGACCACGCAGGCACACCACGGTCGTGACCATGTTGACCGCACCGAGGATGGTGCCGAGACCACCGACGGCGACACCGACGATCCACAGGTTGGCGCCGACCCCGGGCGAATGTTCCGCGCCGGACAGCGGGACGTAGGCGAACCAGCCGAAGTCGGCGGCGCCACCGGGCGTGACGAACCCGCCCAGCATCAGCAGACCGCCGAACAGGAACAGCCAGAACGACAACGCGTTCAGCCGGGGGAACGCGACGTCCGGTGAACCGATCTGCAACGGCAGCACGAAGTTGGCGAACCCGAACACACTCGGCGTCGCGTACAGCAGCAACATGACCGTGCCGTGCATGGTGAACAGCTGGTTGTACTGCTCCGCGGACAGGAACTGCAGACCCGGCCGCGCCAGCTCGCCCCGGATCAGCATCGCCATCGCCCCGCCCACCATGAAGAAGGCGAACGTGGTGACCAGGTACATCACACCGATCTGCTTGTGGTCGGTGGTGCGGAACAACCCCAGCAACGCCGAACCCTTGCGCCCGGGCCGCGCGGGGCCGGGGCGAACCTCGATCGGGGTGGGAACCAGTGCCGTCACGGATCACTCCAGTCTCGTCCGAGGGGAACTCCGACAGGGTCGTCCGAGCGGAAGCGAACCTTCAGGGCCGAAGGTCACTCCGGCCCAGGGACCTTCCGGTTCGCATGCCGCAGGTCACCGGTCCTCGCCTCCACCTCGGTGACTCGCCCAGGGACCAACATCCCGGTCCACGGTTCCGCTGGTCCTCGGTGTCCTCGCCACTAACCGTCCAGGCGAGCCTCGTCCATCTGTTCGTCCAGTCCGGGTCGCACCAGAAGCACCGGACATCGCGCGTGGCGCAGGACCGACTGGCTCGTCGAACCGAGCATCATCCCTCTGAGACCGCCCCTGCCGCGGGACCCGACCACGAGCAGGGAGGCGCCTTCGGAGTGCTCCACGAGCCGCTGGGCGGGTGAGCCGTGCACGACGTGCGCCTCGACCCGCACGCCGGGATGCCGGTCCGCGCAGGCCTCCAGCCGCTGCTTCACGAGGGCGTGGCGGACGGAGTCGAGCTCTGACCACACGATGCCGACGGTCTCGGCGATCCGCGCGTTGCGCATCGGCGGGTGCCAGGCGTGCACGGCGACCAGCGAGGTGCCTCTCGCCTCGGCTTCCTCGAACGCCCGGTCCAGCACGTGCCAGTTCTGCGGGGAACCGTTGACCCCGACGACGACGGGTCCGTCCAGTACTGGATCGGCGCCCCTGACGATGACCACCGGGCACTTCGCGTGGCACGACAACGCGACAGCTACCGAACCGAGCAGCAGACCGGTGAATCCGCCGAGGCCTCGCGATCCGACCACGACGAGGGCGGCGTCCGCCGACTCCTGCTCCAGCAGCCACGCGGGCGTGTTCACCTCGACCCGTACCTGGACCTCGACGCCGGGCGCGACCTCGTTGGCCTCCGAAACGGCCTTCTGCACCCAGGCGATGGCCTCATCGTGCAGCGCGCTGCGGGCCATGCCTGTCATGTCGAGCGCGTCGGCGGGTAACGGCAGCTCGGCGTGCACGATGCGCAGGGACGCACCGCGCCGGACGGCTTCCTCCGCCGCCCAGGACACTGCCCGCTGGGCGGCGTCCGATCCGTCCAGACCGACGACCACCACGTTCGAATGTCCGATCGGAACGGTCACCCGGTTCACCGCCCGGTCCAGTCCGGGGCGATCCGCCGCCACTCGTTCGCCCACTGGCGCAGCCGGATCCGCTTGTGCGTGAACCTCGTCGCCAGGTACAGCAGCGCCATCGCGCCCGTTACAGCGCTCCAGAGCAGGAAGGCGAGGATGATCGCGTTGACTGCGGCGCCTTCGCTCGTCATCGGGGGTTCCGTCACCCGGCCGCTCTCGTCGATCCAGACCGGCACCCTGGCGCCGGACTTCGCGTCGTAGTGCGCCTGCACCACACCCTCGCGGGTGGTGCCGTCCCGCAACCGCCACCTCGCGAGGACGGGTGCCGACTCGACGACGCCACCGCGCGCGGCGGAGCCGATCGTGATCGGCGCATCTTCGATCAGGAAGGCTTCCACGTGCTGCTTGCTCACCTGCTCGACGGCAACCCGTGCCCGATCGTTCGCGTACGTCTCGGAACCTGTCGCACCCGCGACCGGAATCGCGATCAGCGACACCGCGACGCCGAGCGCCAGCATCACGCCTTCGATCCGGTCGCCGGTCGTCGCGAGCTCGTTGCGGTAGGGGAAGGCCTGATGCACGAGTCTGGTCATCGGTTTCGCGGTCATGGTCCACCTCCGGTACCAAGATTTCCGGGCGGACGCGGCGATCCCCAGGGACCAACGTCTCGACACCGATGAGCACCTGGTCTCAGCCGAAATGGAGTCCCCGTGCGGTGTTCGCAGCCGGTGCGCGGGAGAAGTCTGGAACAGACTTCGATTCCAGGGAGAACGCCATGACCACCCCACTCCTCATCACCGGCCAGGAGCACTACGCGGACGTCCCCGACCGTCGCCTGGCCGCGATGCTCGCCGAGGAGGACGCGGCGGAGGAGCTGGGTCTGAACCCACTGGAGCGCGTCTCCTGCCGGCTGCACCGCCGGTGGCTGCACCACTGCGTGCACTCCGCGGACCACGTCATCAAGGTCACCGGGCACCGGTGGTGCCGCGACTGCTCCTCGACCGCCTCAGTAGGCGTCGACGAGCTGACCGGCGACGTCCTGGTGCGCTGCGAAAAGTGCCACGAAGTCCCCAGAAGCGCCGCCACCCAGCAGATCGTCCGCGCGTGCCGGGCGAGCCTCGCCGCCGCCCAGGGCTTCTTCGCCGATCAGGCGATCGCCGTCGCGATCACGAGGTAGATCGGCAAGAACTGCACGACCGTCGCGAGCGGACCGGAGCGGAACGCGGGGTCACGGTCCAGCCAGTGGGAACACCCACGGCAGCACCATGGCCATCGCTGTCGCGATCGACGAGGCCACCGGCGATGCGGCGGCCGGTCGAACCAGCCGCCGCAGGTGATCAGTCGCAGTTCGGGGCAGGACGTCTGCGCGTAGACCACCCGCGAGATCTCGATGCCGTCGCCGAGGGACGATCTCGTGCGGGATGAAAGGACGCGTGGTTCTCACACCCGCGGAAGAGGAGAAGGCGCACACGATGGCCCTCGCCTCGTGGCGGGGTGGCGGCGATGGAGTTCGAACGGCGGGACGTCAGGGCCTCACGCGAGCACGCGTCAGGAAAGCAACGCCCGCCGCCAGCGTGGTGAGTCCGCGCTGGTCTTCCTCGGTCACCGGCAAGCCGCTGCGCTTGCTCAGTTCCGCCGCGTAGGCCTGGAAGTCGATGGAGTCGAGGTCGAGTTCCTCGCGCAGGTCGGCGTCCGGGGCGACGTCACCGAGCTCGGCGTCCGGCGCGACGGTCAGCAGGGCGGCCTGGATCATGTCGCGGGCGTCGTCGGGTGTCATTGTTCCTCCGGTGTGGTCAGCAGTTTCTCGACGATCTCCAGGTAGCGGGCGCCGGTGTGCCCGTCGGTCGCGCGGTGGTCGGCCGACAGCGTCACGGTGACCACGGGACGCACGCCGAGCAGGCCGTCGACGGCCCATGGGCGTTCGACCACCTTGCCGACGCCGACGAGAGCGACCTGCGGCGGATGGATCACGCCGAAGACCGACTCGACGCCGCGGTCTCCGAGGTTGGTGACCGTGATGGTCGCCTCGGTCAGCTCACTGCCGCGCAACCGCCCGCCGCGGGCGCGGGTGACGAGGTCGCGCACCCGGTCCATCATCTCGACCGGCCCGAGGCTGGTGGCGTCCGCGATCACCGGGACGATCAGCCCGCCACCGCGCAGCGACACGGCCATCCCGAGGCGCACACCGTCGCCGGCCTCGAATCCTTCGCTGTTCCAGAATCCGTTGAGCTGCGGCACTTTCTCCGCCGCTCGCGCGCACGCTCGCAGCACGAGAGCGACCGGCAGGACACGGCGCTCGACCGGCAGGTCGCGGTTCAGCTCGGCCAGTCTCGCCATCGCGGTGGTCATGTCGATCGTGGTGCTCAGGTAGTAGTGCGGGATTTCCCGCTTCGACCGCGCCATCAGCTTCGCGGTGGCCAGCCGCAGGGTCGCGGTTCGATCGACGATCGGCGCGGCCGGTTTCTCGGCCTGCGGTGGGGGTTTCACCGCACGGATGTCGGCCGCGCGAACGTCGGCCGCCCGAACGACGCCGTCGCGCGCCGAGACGCGGATGAGATCGACGCCGAGCTCCTTCGCGAGACGCCGTGCGTAGGGCGTCGCCCTGGTCCGTACCGGCGACTCGGCCACGGCTCGCGGCCGGGCGGCCCGCTGCACGTCCGCACGCGTGATCGCGCCGCCCCTGCCGGTGCCACGGACTCCGGCCAGGTCGACGCCGAGCTCGGCGGCCTGCTTGCGCACCAGTGGCCCTGCGACGGGAGTTCGCGGCTTCGGTGCCGGCGCGGGGGCGGACGGCGCGGCTGGAGCGGGCGCCGTCGGCTTCGGTACCGGCACGGGCTTCGCTGTCGCACCGTCCACTGTCCCGATGGTGGCGAGCGGCGTGCCGACCGGCACCGACTTTCCCGGCTGCACCAGGATGTCCTCGATCACGCCGCTGTCGAAGCATTCGACGTCGACCGCGGATTTCGCGGTGTCCACGACCGCGACGACGTCGCCTCGTGCGACGGTGTCGCCCGGCTGCACCAGCCACTCGATCACTGTGCCCTCGTCCATGTCGGCACCGAGCGAGGGCATCCGAAATTGCTTTGGCGTGAACTCAGCCACCGCGCACCACCTCGCTCGCCGCCGCAGCGATCGACGCCGGTTGCGGCAGCGCCGCCTCCTCCAGGTGCTGGGCGTACGGGATCGGCACCTCCGCGCTGCAGACCCGCCGCACCGGGGCATCGAGGTCGTACAGTGCCTCTTCGGCGATGCGCGCGGCGATCTCGGCCGACAGGCTGCCGCTGCGCCATCCCTCGTCGACGACCACGGCACGGTGCGTGCGCCGGACGGATTCGAGGAACGTGTCCGCGTCCAGCGGGCGCAGCGTGCGCAGGTCGATCACCTCGGCGTCGATGCCGTCGGCCGCGAGGTCGTCGGCCGCTGCGAGGGCCTTGGCGAGGCTGCCGCCGTAGGTGATGAGCGTGACGTCCTTGCCGGGCCTGCGCACCGCGGCGCGGGTGATGTCCACCGGGCCGGCGTCGTCGGCCAGTTCGCCGGAGAGGTTGTAAAGAGCGTTGTGCTCGAAGATCAGCACCGGGTCGGGGTCGCACAGCGCCGGCCACAGCATGCCGCGCGCGTCCTCCAGCGTTGCGGGCGCGAGCACCCGCAGGCCGGGGATGTGCGCGTACCAGCCCTCCAGGCTGTGCGAGTGCTGCGCGGCGAGCTGCCGGCCGGCGCCAGTGGTCATCCTGATCACGAGAGGCACGGGGAACTGGCCGCCGGACATGTGCAACAACGTGGCGGCGTTGTTGAGGATCTGGTCGAGCGCGAGCAGGCTGAAGTTGACCGTCATGATCTCGACGATCGGCCGCATGCCGTTCAGTGCCGCACCGATGCCCGCGCCGACGAACGCCGACTCCGACAGCGGGGTGTCACGTATGCGCTCCGGCCCGAAGTCCTCCAGCAACCCGAGGCTGACCGCGTAACAACCGCCGTAGCTGCCGACGTCCTCGCCCATCAGGAACACGCGGTCGTCGCGGTTCATCGCGTCGCGGATGGCCTCGCGCAGGGCCTCGCGGTAGGTGGTTTTCACGGGCTCACCTCCGAGGTGACGAACCGGGTGAGGTCGGTGACCGGCTCGAAGTCCGCGGTCTCCGCGGTGGCCACGGCGTGGTCGATCTCCACCGACACCTCGGACTCCAGCGCCCCCAGTTCATCGTCGGTGAACTCGGGCCGAATCAGCTCGACGAGCCGGTCGATCGGGTCGAGGTCGCGCCACTGCGCCACCTCTGCCTTGTCCCGGTAACGCTCAGGGTCGTACATCGAGTGCGCGCGGAACCGGTACGTGCGCAGCTCCAGCAGGCACGGGCCGCCGCCGGCGCGGATCGACTCGGTGGCGCGGCGGGCCGACTCCTTCACGGCGAGCACGTCCATGCCGTCCACCGACCAGGCCGCCAGTCCGTACGACGAAGCGCGCAACGCGAGGTCACCGGCTGCGTGCTCCTTGGCGAACGCCGTGCCCATCGCGTACTGGTTGTTCTCACAGCAGAACAACACCGGCAGTCGCCACAGCGCGGCGAGGTTCAGCACCTCATGGAACTCGCCTTCCGCGGCTGCGCCCTCACCGAAGAAGCACGCCACGACTCGGGGTTCGCCCCGCATCACGTGCGCCAGCGCGAGTCCCGCCGCGACGGGCAGCCCGCCGCCGACGATCGCGTTGCCGCCGAAGAACCGGTGGGTCGCGTCGAACAGGTGCATCGAGCCACCCCGCCCCCGGCTGCATCCGGTCTCCTTGCCGAACATCTCCGCCATCACGGCGTCCATCGGCACGCCGCGGGCAAGCGCGTGCCCGTGGTCGCGGTAGGTGGACACGACCGCGTCCTGCGGGTCCAGTTCGGACATCACACCGGCCGCCACCGCCTCCTCACCCACGTACAGGTGCAGGAAACCGCGGATCTGAGCGGAGCTGTACAGCTCGGCGCACCGCTCCTCGAACCGGCGGATGCGCAACATCTCGCGCAACAGGTCCAGGTGTTCTTTCACCGTCCCACCTCCAGCGTGGACGTGTCACCTTCCGGCAACCCCAGTTCGCGTGCTTTCAGCAGCCTGCGCATCACCTTGCCGCTGCGGGTGTGCGGCAGGTGCTGGTCGAACGCGATCTCCTTGGGCGCCACGGCACCCAGTCGCCGTCGGCCGAACGCGATCAGCTCGGTCCGCAGGTCCTCAGTCGGATCGTTGCCCTCCCGCAACGTCACGAACGCCTTCACGACCTCGCCCACGACCGGGTCCGGCTTGCCGATCACCCCCGCCTCGGCGACCGCCGGGTGTTCCATCAGCGCGCTCTCCACCTCGAACGGCCCGACGAGGTGGCCCGCCGACTTGATCACGTCGTCGGCCCGGCCGACGAACCAGTAGTAGCCGTCGGGGTCGCGGCGGGCGAGGTCGCCGGTGAGATACCAGCCGTCCACAAAGGACTCCGCGTAGCGCACGTCATCGTGCAGATAGCCGCGGAACATCGACGGCCAGCCCGGCCTCAGCGCAAGCTCGCCGACCGCTTCCGGGTCACGCACCTCCACCACGCGTCCGCCGTCGCCCATCACGATCCCGGCCTCGACGCCGGGCATCGGCCGGCCCATCGAACCGGGCAGAATGTCCTCCGCGGCATAGTTGCTGATCATGATCGCGCCGGTCTCGGTCTGCCACCAGTTGTCGTGCACCGGCAGGCCCAGCGCTTCCTGGCCCCACACTACGACTTCCGGGTTCAGTGGCTCACCGACGCTCGCGACGAACCGCAACGCCGAGAGGTCGTACCGCTTGGCGAGTTCGGCACCGGAGCGCATCAGCATGCGCAACGCGGTCGGAGCGGTGTACCAGACCGTGACGTGTTCGTCCTGCAGCACCTCGTACCATCCGTGCGCGTCGAAGTCCGAAGCGTCGACGATCATCGTCACGCCGTGTGTGAGCGGCGCGATGATGCCGTACGAGGTACCGGTCACCCAGCCTGGATCCGCCGTGCACCAGTAGACGTCGTCCGTGTGCAGGTCGAGCGCGTACGCGGCTGTCACGTGATGCGCCAGCACGGCCCCATGCACGTGTACCGCGCCCTTGGGCTGTCCTGTGGTACCGCTGGTGAAGTGCAGGAGCGCCATGTCGTCGGGCGACGTCGGTGGGATGGTGAACTCGTCGCTCGCTTCCGCCATCGCCTCGGCGAACGACCGGGTGCCGGGCGGCGCGTCGCCGATCACCAGCACGTGTTCCAGCTCCGGCAACGACTCCCGCAACTGCTCGACCCGCTTGCGGTACAACTGCGGCGTCGTGACCAGCACCCGCACGTCGCCGAGCCGCAGGCGTTCCCGCACCGGCTCCGGACCGAACGCGGAGAACAGCGGCGCGTACACGCTCGTGTTCTTCACTGTGCCGATGGCCGTGACATACAGCTCCGGCACTCGGCCGAGCAGCGTCGCCACGCGAGCACCCTTGCCGACGCCGAGTGACCGCAACACGTTCGCGAACCTGTTGGTGGCACGCCTGAGTTCGTCGTAGGTCAGCTCCGTCGTGTGTCCTGCGCGATCCCGGCAACGCAACGCGACCTTGTCCCGCAACGGACCGGCCGCGTGCCGGTCCACCGCCTCGTACGCCATGTTGAGACCACCACCGGGCAAACCGGTGAGCTGCTGCCGCGCGCCTTCCCAGCTGAAGTCCGAGCGCGTTCGCTCGTAGTCCAGCAGGTTCGGCGTGACAGTCCCGGCAGGACGCTTCCTGATCGGCTCCCATCCCATGCCTCCAGGTTGGAGCGGCACGGGTCCGGGCAGCAGGGACGAAGGTCCTCGGTGTGCCCGGCATCGGTCCGCGGAACCCGCACCCGCGGCCCGACGGTCCCGGCGAGACAGTGACGTGCGACCTCCCGCGCGAGGTCGCTCGAACGACGATGGCTCCTCGCGACCGCGTTGGTCGCCGCGGTCGCGAACGAGCCCCTTCCATGGCCGACCGCCGTGGGCCGTGGCGTGCTTCTCCTCATCGCCGACCCGGAACTGCTCCACGGCCGGTTCCTCGAGAACCTCAGCGACATCCACTACCCCACCGTCGACAAGGCGAGGTCGCACCCTTGATCATCGTCTTCGACCGGCTCTTCCGATGCACCTGATCCCGGCACAACCCTGGTGACGGCCTTCTGGATTCACACGACTGATCACCGCGCTACCTGCGGAGCCACGTCAGAGCTCGAACACCAGCCGTGCGGGCACGCGGCCGTTGAGCACGTCGTCGAAGGATTCGTTGACCTGGTCCAGCGAGCGTGTTTGCGTGATCACCCTGGTGCGCCCGGCCGCGTGCAGCGCGAACACCTCGGCAAGGTCCGCGCGGGTGCCCACGATCGAGCCGATGACCGAGATGCCGCCGAGCACGGTGTCGAAGATCGGGACCGTGATGGCGGCGTCGTCCGCGGGCAGCGCGACCATCACCAGCCGGCCACCGCGCCGGAGTGACCGGTACGCCTGGGCGAACGGCTTCGGCGACGCGGCCAGCACCACGGCCACGTCGGCGCCGCCGACCTCGCGGATGGCCTCGACCGGATCGGTCTCCGCCGCGTTCACCAGGTGGTCCGCGCCGAGCTCGGCGGCGAGGTCGAGCTTGCTCTGCTCGATGTCGACGGCGGTGACGAGGCCACCGACCAGCCGCGCGTACTGCACCGCCATGTGCCCGAGGCCTCCGATGCCGAACACCGCGACCCGCTCCGCGGGCACCACCCTCGCCACCTTGACGGCCTTGTAGGTCGTCACCCCGGCGCACGTCAGCGGTGCGGCGTCCACTGAGGACACACCGTCGGGAACCTCGACGACGCCGTTGGCGTACGCGAGTGCGTACTCGGCGTAGGCACCGTCGACGGAGTACCCGCTGTTGATCTGGTTCTCGCACAACGTCTCCCAGCCGGAGATGCAGTACCCGCAGTTCCCGCAGGCCGAGCCGAGCCACGGAATGGCGACGCGCTTGCCCACCCATTCCGGTGAGACTCCGTCGGCGACGCTCTCGACGCGGCCGATCCCCTCGTGGCCGGGGATGAACGGCGGCGACGGCTTGACCGGCCAATCGCCGTGCGCCGCGTGGATGTCGGTGTGGCAGAGCCCGGATGTCTCGATCCGCACCAGCATCTGACCGGAGCCGGGGACGAGGTCGGGAATCGGCACCTCCCGGATCTCCAACGGCTTGCTGAAGTTGGTCACGACCGCTGCTTTCATCGCAGTTTCCTTTCCTGGAAGGGGATGATCACGCTAGACACGCTGACGCTGCGAAGACGCTGCAACCGGCTGCGCTCAGGGTGTGTCGGACGGCAGGCCGCGAACTCGCCCCGCCGCGACGACTCTGTCGCCCCTGGCCGAACCACTACGACAGCCTCGCCCGTCTCCCCACCCTCGCGGGGTCCCGGCGGCTTCTACCTGATCAACAGCACTCGAACGTGCGGCGGACAACCCGATTCGCTCAGCAAGCGATCGTCGTCCCCGCAGCGCCACGCAGGATCGCCTCCGCGTCCACAAGCGCACCGATGGCCGCCGCTGATCCCGTTGCCCGCACGAACCGGCGGCACGCTTCGATCTTCGGCCCCATCGAGCCGGGAGGGAACGTCATTTGCTCGAGTTCCGCCAGATTCAGACGGTGCAGCGGCTCCGCATCGGGCAGGCCGAAATCGGTCATCACGGCCGGTATGTCGGTCAGCAGGAGCAGGCGGTCGGCTTTCAGCGCGATCGCGAGTTCGGCCGACGTGAGGTCCTTGTCCACGACCGCCTCGACTCCATGCAGTCGCCCGTTGTCGACGACTGGGGCTCCTCCCCCGCCGGCGCAGACCACGATCGTCCCGTCGCTCACCAACTGCTCGATGGACTCCTGTTCGACGAGCCGGAGCGGTTCTGGGGAGGGCACGACGCGGCGCCAGTGCGGGCCGTCCGCGGCCATGGTCCAGCCGTTCTGCTCGGCGAGTCGGTCGGCCTGGGCGCGGTCGTAGATCGGGCCGATGAACTTGGTCGGTGCGGCGAAGGCCGGGTCCGCCTTGTCCACGACGGTCTGAGTCACCACCGCGAGGACCGGCTTGCGAACGCCGGCGTTGCGCAGTGACTGGGCGAGCCAGTAGCCGATCATGCCCTGGGTTTCGGCGCCCAGGGTGTCGAGCGGGTACGGGCGGGTGAGCGACGGGTCGGCCTCGCTTTCCAAGGCCAGCAGGCCGATCTGCGGGCCGTTGCCGTGACACACCACCAGTTCGTGGTCGGCGGCCAGCGGCGCGAGGGCTCGCGCCGCCGCTTCGACGTGGTGAAGCTGGACGGAGGCGTCGGCGCGTTCTCCGCGCACGAGCAGGGCGTTGCCTCCGAGTGCGACGACGATGCGCATCAGGAGGCCAGCCCTGCGATCATGACCGCCTTGATCGTGTGCAGACGGTTCTCGGCCTGGTCGAAGACGACCGAGTTGGGCGAGTTGAAGACCTCGTCGGTGACTTCTGCTCCGTCCAGCCCGTACTGGTCGTGCACTCGACGGCCGACGGTCGTGGTGCGGTCGTGGATGGACGGCAGGCAATGCAGGAACTTCGTGTTCGGGTTGCCAGTGGCCTTCATCAGTTCAGCGGTGACACGGTAGGGCGTCAGGAGCGGGACTCGGCTGTCCCACGCTTCCTGGGAGTCGCCCATGCTGACCCAGACGTCGGTGTAGATGAAGTCGACGCCGCGGACGGCCTGGTCGGGGTCGTCGGTGACGAGGACGCGGGCGCCAGTCGCAATGGCGAGCTCGCGTGCCTTGTCGATCACGTCGGCCGGTGGCTGCAACGAGGTGGGGGCGGCGATGCGGACGTCCATGCCGAGCAACGCGCCGGTGATGAGAAGCGAGCGGGCCACGTTGTTGTGGCCGTCGCCGACGAAAGCGAAGCTGATCTCCTCGACCGGGCCGCCGTGGTTCTCGACCATGGTCAGCACGTCGGCGAGCATCTGGGTCGGGTGCCAGGAGTCGGTGAGGCCGTTCCAGACCGGGACGCCGGCGTGGTCGGCGAGCTCCTCGACGGTGTCCTGGGCGAAGCCGCGGAACTCGATCCCGTCGAACATGCGGCCGAGGACCTTGGCGGTGTCCGGAATGGACTCCTCGCGGCCCATGTGGGAGCCGGTGGGGTCGAGGTAGGTGACGTGGGCGCCCTGGTCGTGGGCGGCGACTTCGAAGGCGCAGCGGGTGCGGGTGGAGCTCTTCTCGAAGACCAGGGCGATGTTCTTGCCGGTGAGCAGCGGGTGTTCGGTGCCGGATGCCTTGGCGCGCTTGAGGCCGCGGGCTTGGGAGACGAGGTCGAGGAACCTGTCCCTGGTGAGGTCGAGTTCCTTCAGCAACGAGCCGGGGTGTCGCATCGAAGTGGTCCTTTCAGATGCCGTCGCGCTGGATCGGACAGGTCATGCAGCGGGCGCCGCCCCGGCCGCGGCCGAGTTCGTTGCCGGGGATGGAGATGACCTCGATGCCGTGATCGGCGAGCATGGTGTTGGTGACGGTGTTGCGCTCATAGCCGACGACGACGCCGGGTGCGAGAGCGAGGAAGTTGTTGGCGTCGTCCCACTGTTCGCGTTCGGCGGCGCTGGCGTCCTCAGCGGCGCACAGCACGCGGAGTCGGTCGAGGCCGAGCTGGTCCGCGATCACCTGGAACACCGAGTCACGTTCCTCGACGTGCAGACCGGCCGAGGCGTGTTCCACGACCTCCAACGGGTCTGCCGGAGTGATCAGCCACGTGCGCAGCTGCACGGGATCCAGTTCCGGATAACGGATGAACGTGGCCTGGTCGAGCATCGTCATGACCGTGTCGAGGTGCATCAGCGCGTGCGAGCGCGGCAGGCCGACGGCGATGACCGAGGTGGCCTGGCCGGTGCGGAACAGTTCCCGCGCAAGGATTTCCACTCCCATCGGGGTGGTCCGCTCCCCCATGCCGATCAGCACGGTGCCGCGGCCGAGGACGAGGATGTCGCCGCCTTCCAGCGTGGCGGGCTGGTGGTTGGCGTCGTCGGCGCCGTAGTAGGTCGGGAACGTCGCGTCGGCGAACAACGGGTGGAAGCGGTAGACGGCTTGGCAGTGCAGGGATTCGCGGCGGCGGGCGGGCTTGGCCATCGGGTTGACGGTCACGCCGCCGTAGACCCACGCCGAGCTGTCGCGCGGGAACAGTGTGTTCGGCAGCGGTGGCAGCACGAAGTCGTCGAGGCCGAGTGAGCTCCACCGAAGGCTGTGCACGCCGAGTGGAGACAGGTCGGCGCGGGTGACGCCGCCGACGAGCAGTTCGGCGAGTTGCAGGGCGTCGATCTTCTCGGCGAACTCGCGCACGGGGCGCACGAGCGTGGGGCCGAGGAGTTCCGGCGTGCAGACGCGGTCGAGGACGAACGCGCGAGCTTCCGGCAGTGCCAGGGTCTCCGCGAGCAGAGTGCCGGTGTGGTGCACGGTGACGCGACGGGCGCGCAGGGCGTCGGTGAAGTGGTCGTGTTCCTCGCGGGCCTTCGAGGCCCACAGGACGTCGTCGAAGAGCAGTTCGCCGCAGTTGCGCGGGGTGAGGCGGGACAGCTCCAGGCCCGGCCGGTGGACGATGACCTGGCGGAGCGTGCCGACTTCGGAATGGACGCCGAGGGTCATGACCTCGCCTCGCCGTACTCGCCCCTGCCGACCTTGAGCCAAAGGTAGAGCGGCACGCCCAGCAACAGGCAGACAGCTCCGTAGTAGACGGCCTGGTAGCCGCTGCCGGCCAGGGCCCAGAAGGAGAAGACGAGGGCGAGGACCGAGACGACGCCGTCGCGGAGCAGGTGCGGCCATTCGGCCTTGCGGCCGCGGACCAGCAGCCAGAAGAGCTGGGCGGCGGCGCTGAACAGGTACGGGACGACCGCGGTGAACACCGACAGCAGCACGAGCGTGGTGAAGACCTGGTCGAAGCTCGTGTAGCTGACGATCACCAGCGCCGAGGCGAGGATGGTGGAGCTGACGATGCCGAAGCTGGGGATGTCGCCTCGGGTGCGCAGGAACGCCACCGGGAACAGCTTGTCCTTCGCGGCGGCCATGGGCATCTCGCCGACGATCAGGGTCCAGCCGATCAGGCAACCGATCCCGGACACGACCGCCGCGATCGCGATGGCCTGGCCCGCCCACTGGCCGCCGAAGATGGCGTTGGCCGCGTCGGTGAACGGGGCCTTGGTCTCCCGCAGCGCGCTGTTGGGCACGGTGCCGAAGACGGTGAGCGTGCCGAGGATGTAGATGACCGCGCAGCCGATGGTGCCGAGCACGGTGGCGCGGCCGACGTTGCGCTCAGGATCGCGAACCCGACCGGCGGCGACGGAGGCGGTCTCGATGCCGATGTAGCTGAACAACGCGATCGCGGCAGCTGCCGTAATGGCGCCGCCGATCGAGGTGCCGCTGGCGTTGAACGCGCCGAAGTTCGCGGACTTCACGAAGAACACTCCGACAATTGCCATGAACAGCAGCGGCACGATCTTCAGCACGGTGAAGACGATCTGCGTGACGGCCATGCTCCGCAGACCGGACAGGTTGACCAGAGCGGGGATCCACAGACCCGCCAGTGCGATCGCGATCGACCAGCCGACCTGGTGCTGGGTGTTCACGAAGACCTCGACGTAGCCGACGAGCGCCACGACGATCGCGGCGTTGCCGGCCCAGGCGGTGATCCAGTAGCACCAGGCGTTGAGGAACCCGGCGAACTCACCGAACGCGTCCCGCGCGTACACATAAGGGCCGCCGGAGCCCGCGATCCGCTTGGACAGCGCGCCGAACGCGAGCGCGAGAGCCAGTGCACCGATCGTGACCAGCACGAACGCCACGAGGCTGACCGGTCCGAACGGCGCGAGCGCCGCGGGCAAGCCGAATACACCCGTCCCGATGACGGAACCGACCACCAGCGCGATCGCGGTGGGCAGCCCGAACCTGGAGGGTTTCGGCGTATTGCCGCCGGGGTCAGGCCGCGTCGCGGCGGCCGGTCCTGAGATGTCTGTGCTCACGACGCGCTCCCAACTCCGATGTGGACTTTGCTGTGAGCAGCCTGCGCTCGGCGCTTGCGCGGTCCCACCGACTCATGACTTGTCGGTGCCGGGAACTTGGTCCTCTTCCGCCCGGGACCCCGGTCTCTGCACACCGCGAGACCGCGCGAGAAGCCAAGGCCCGAGATCAAGGACACGACCGACGCGATCGTGCGCGTCAACGCAGTCACCATCACCACGGGACTCTTCGACACGGCGTACGAGGTGTTCGAGAGCGCCGGCGACGGCGGAGCGCTGAAAGTGGTTCTGCGGGCTTGAGAAACCGAGAGGTACCGGGTGAAGCCAACGCTTTTCTTGTGCTCATGCCCTTCTCCCCCAGCGGAAGTAGGCGAGTGGCCCGGCGAAGTTCACCAGGATCGCCAGCGCCCACCACCCCTTGCGTCCGCGCACGAACTCGCGCGGCCGCAACGCCAGGTCGGTCCACGCCGCAGCGGCCAACAGCACCTGCACGACGCCCATGGTCACCAAGGTCCTGCGCTGCGCCTCGGTGAGCTCGCTCCACCGTCGTCTCGCCATGATCAGATCCGTTCGGGTGTGGTGATGCGCACGTCGGTCACGCCGGCGACCGCACGGGCCAGCACCTCGGCCACGTGCCGGTCGGTCGCATCGTCCATCATGTCCACAATGGACACTTGCCCGCCCCTCACCTCAACCTGCCACCGGTGCGAAGCGCCCAGCACGCCGAGTCGGTGGCGGATCTCCGCCTCCATGACCCGGTCGTCCCGGCTGATCGAACGCAGCATGTCCCGCCGGGTCACGATGCCGACGAGACGGCCCTCGCGCACGACCGGGACGCTGCGCACGCCGTGGTCGAGCATCAGTTCGGCGACCTCCGCGAGGTCGGTGTTCGGGGTGACCGTCACCGTCGGCCTCGTCATCACCTGGGCCACCACGTCACCGGGCGCGTGCCGGGGCACGGGCGGTTCGCCGTGCACCAGCCACCGGGGGTCCTGCGGCAGCCGGTCACGCAGCAGTTCGGCCTCGCTCACCACACCGACGAACGTTCCTGTGGCGTCGACCACGGGCACTGCGGTGAAGCCGCGTTCGGCCAGCAGCCGGGCGGCGTCACGGGCGCCCGTGTCCGGGCTGACCACCACCACGTCGGTCGTCATCACGTCTCGAGTCCTCATGTGCGTGCGCTCCTTCAACCGAAGATCTCGGTCTGACGGGGGTGCGTCGTGTCGTTCCACTCCGGCAGCAACCGGTTCTGCAGGTCGACGACGCCGGGCAACGACCGGACGAGGTGATCGGCGATGTCGATCTCGCTCTGCCGTTCGAGCCGTCCCTGCAACGTCACCACGCCGTCAGTCACCTCGACGTCGACGGTGTCCGGGTCGACCCACAGCGTGCGGCCGAGGATCTCGTCCCGGATCGTCGTGCGCAGCTCGTCGTCCTCGCGCAGGTAGAGCTTGAGCACGTCACGGCGCGACAACACGCCGACGAGCGCACCGTCTCCGTCGATCACGAAGAGCCTGCGGACACCGGCCGCAGCGAGCTCCCTGGCTGCCGCGCTGACTGAGGTGTTCGGCGAGACGCTCTTGACCGGGCTGGTCATCACGTCCCTGGCGGTCAGCCCCGCGGCCTGCTCCCACCGGTGCTTGGTGTCGCGTCCGGCGAACAGGCCGGGTGCCTCGGCGGTGCCACCGCGGAACTCCTCCTTCGGCAGCAGGTCGGCCTCCGACACGACGCCGACGGGGTAGCCGCCGTCGAGCACGGGAACAGCGCTGATGCCGTTCTCCTCCAGCAACTCCACCAGGTCCTTGAACGAGGACTCGACGTCTGCGCTGATCACCTCCCGCGTCATCAGCGAGGAAACAGTCGGTTCACGCATGACACACCCTCCGGTGATCCGTTCGTTCACGTGCGTCCCAGCGTTGTCGAGCACAAGGCGGCAGCACACGTGCCAAAGGCGGCACCGCACGGGGACAGCGGTCCCGGTTCGCAGGGGACCTAGGCCCCTCACCCCCACCCCGCGGCGCTGCGAGGTTTGAGTGTGGAACTGGAGACCTGGAGGTGAGCCGGATGAACCGCGGTCAGCCGGACGAGAACACCGTGCGGGCGGCGGTCGCGCTCGCCTGCCGCGCGCCGTCGGTGCACAACTCCCAGCCGTGGCGCTGGGAACTCGGCAGGCACAGCCTGCACCTGTATGCCGATCGCACGCGCAGCCTGCCCGCGATCGACCCGCTGGGCGCCGACCTGATCATCAGCTGCGGTGCCGCGCTGCACCACCTGCGAGTGGGCCTGGCGGCGCTCGGGTGGCGCGCGGTCGTGCACCGCCTGCCGAACCCCGGACAGCCCGACCACCTCGCGGCGATCGAGTTCGAGGCACGCGAACCCAACGAGGCGCACGTCGCGCTCGCGGCCGCGATTCCACGCAGGCGCACGGATCGCCGCGCGTTCTCCTCCTGGGCGGTTCCTCAGGGGATCACCGCGCAGCTCGTGGCCTGTGCGCTGGCGGAAGGTGTCGAGGCGCAGGAGGTGGTTGGCCGCGCACGGGACGAACTGCTCATGGCCATCGCCACGGCCGCGACCGCCCAGGAGGCCGATCCGGCGTACCGCGACGAGATCCGCAAGTGGACCGGTGTCCATCCGGGCGCCTCGTCGGGTGTGCCCGCGGCCAACATCCCGGCCGGCTCTCGGCAGTACGGCAACCTCCAGATGCGCGAGTTCGCACCGGGTGAGCTGCTGCAGACCGACCGCCGGCTGCTCAGCGAGGACGCCGGATCCCTGATCGTGCTCAGCACCTCGTCCGACGACCAGCTGTCCCGGCTGCGCGCGGGCGAAGCGACGAGCGCCGTCCTGCTGGAGGCCACGTCGGCCGGCCTCGCGTGCTGCCCGCTCAGCCAGCCGCTGGAGGTCGTGGAGACCAAGGAGCTCGTGCGCGACCACGTGCTGGGCGGCTCGACATGTCCACAGCTCGTCATCCGGGTCGGCTGGGCCGGCTTCAACGCCGATCCGCTGCCTGCCACGCCTCGCCGGCCCGTCATCGACGTCCTCACCCCGCAGGAGCGGCCATGAGCAGCTACATCCGCGACTTCAGCAGCCTCGGCAAGAACGACACGGACATAGCCGGCGGAAAGGGGGCGAACCTCGGCGAATGCACCCGTGCGGGACTGCCCGTGCCGCCCGGTTTCGTCGTGACCGCCGAGGCGTTCCTGAACTCGATGAGCCAGGTCCGCGACGACCTCGCCACCGAGCTCGCGATCGCGCTCGACCGGGCGACCTCTCCCGAACGGCTCGCGGAGTCCGCCGAGCGAATGCGGGAGCTCGTGCGCAAGGCGGGTGTCTGCGATGACGTTCGGCACGAGGTGCTGCAGGCCTACCGCGAACTCGGCCAGGACGAGTCCGTCGCCGTGCGCTCCTCGGCCACATCGGAAGACACCGCCGGAGCTTCGTTCGCCGGAATGAACAGCACGTTCACCAACACCCGAGGTGCGCATGCCCTGCTGGACCGGCTGCTGGACTGCTGGGTGTCGCTGTTCGGCACGCGCTCGGTCGCCTACCGCGCGGAGCAGGGCATCACCGACGAACCCGCGATCGCCGTCGTGGTGCAGCGGATGGTGAACTCCGAACGGTCCGGCGTCATGTTCACCGCCGACCCGTCCTCCGGTGACCGCGACAAGTTGCTCGTCGAGGCGTCCTTCGGACTGGGCGAGGTGGTGGTGAGCGGCTCGGTCGAGCCGGACACCTACGTGCTGCGCCGCAATGGCGACTCCCTGTCTGTTGTGGACACTCGGGTCGGCCGCAAGTCCCACAAGATCGTGCGCGGTCCGGACGGAGCCGACCAGCGGATCGACCTCACGACCGAGGAATCCCACGCCCAGGTCCTCACCGAGGCCGAGGCGATCGCGATCGGACAGCTCGGGGTGCGCGTGCAGCGCCATTACGGCGAACCGCAGGACACCGAGTGGGCGATCGCCGACGGCAAGACCTGGCTCGTGCAGTCGCGGCCCATCACCACGCTGCCCGATGCCACCGTGACGCTCGACGGTCCCCTGGTCGCCGGTCTGGCCGCCTCTCCCGGCATCGCGTCCGGACGGGTCCGGGTGCTGCGCTCCCCCGATGAGGGTGCACGACTGCGTGACGGCGAGGTCCTCGTCGCCGAGATGACGAACCCCGACTGGGTGCCCACGATGCGCCGCGCGTCCGCGGTGGTCACCGACGGCGGCGGCATCACCTGTCACGCCGCGATCGTGGCCCGCGAGCTACGCGTCCCGTGCGTGGTCGGCACTGGTTCGGCGACCATGGTTCTCAAGGAAGGGCAGCAGGTCACCGTGGACGGCAGCGCGGGTGAGGTGCGCGCCGGCTCGGCACCGATCACGACCGCGCAGCGGATCGTCGCTCCTGCCATGCCGTCCACCGAAGCCCTCGGCACGCGGGTGTACGTCAACCTCGCCCTGCCCGAACACGCGGCCGAGGTGGCCGCGATGCCGGTCGACGGCGTCGGCCTGCTCCGAGCGGAGTTCATGCTGACCGAGGCACTCGGCGCCGAACACCCCCGCCGGTTCCTCGCCCAGCACGGCACCGAAGACTTCCTCAACGCGATGACGTCCGCTCTGCTGCAGATCACCCACGCGTTCGCGCCGCGGCCCGTCGTCTACCGCACGATGGACTTCCGCACCAACGAGTTCCGCGAGCTCAAGGGCGGCGACAAGTTCGAGAAGCACGAGCACAACCCGATGATCGGCTACCGCGGCTGCTACCGGTACGTCGACGACCCGATGCTGTTCAGCCTCGAACTCGAAGCACTCGCTCGGGTGCGGGAGCAGACGCCGAACCTGCACCTGATGATCCCGTTCGTCCGCACCAAGTGGGAGCTCGACGCCTGCCTGGAGCACATCGACCGCAGCCCACTCGGCCGCCAGCGCGGACTGCACCGCTGGGTCATGGCCGAAGTGCCCTCAGTGGCGTACTGGATCCCCGAGTACGCCCGGTCCGGCATCGACGGGGTGTCCATCGGCAGCAACGACCTCACCCAGCTCATGCTCGGCGTCGACCGCGACTCCGAACTCTGCGCGGACCTGTTCGACGAGTCCGACCCCGCCGTGCTCGACATGATCGGCCGCATCGTCGGCGCCGCTCGCGACGCCGGCATCACCTCGTCGCTGTGCGGCCAGGCACCGTCCAACAAACCCGAGTTCGCCGAAAAGCTCGTCGAGTTCGGCATCACCTCGATCTCGGTCAACCCCGACGCCGTTCCCGCGGCACGAGCGGCCATCGGGTCCGCCGAACGCCGGCTCCTGCTGCGCAACCACCGCTGACCACCTGGAGTTTCAATGATCAGGTCAAGTGATCTGGGCTGTGAGTGGTGAGCGATGAAACTCCCGGCCGTCACGCAGCAGTGCCCAGATGACGTCGACCA
>NZ_JAFBCX010000018.1 GCF_016907955.1 Lentzea nigeriaca
GCGCTTTACATGCCCGGCTTTTTGAGGCCGACCAGCGCCTCGCAAGGGCCCCGAAGTCAAGCGCCAATCGCAATCGTCGCGAAGCGGCGATGAAAAACCAAAGCTCGTCAATACCTACGCAACCACCTACGCAAGGTGACATCACGCAAGCCAGGCGACCACCAAGCCGAACCGGCTCAGCCAGGCCGAAGATCAGTCACCGGTACCCCGAACTCGGCCTGCACCCGCGCAGCCACGAGCGACCGATGGCACGCCTCAGGATCCCATTCCACACAGAACAACGCCGCAAAGCCGGGAAGCGCCCCAACCAGCGCACCAAGGTCGAACGGTTCGAGGATCTCCCGGCTGTACCGCGACGCGAACGCTGGCGCCAGCACGGCCCGGTCCCGCTTGCCCACCCCGTGCAGTTCATCCTCGCGGTACTGCAGCTGCCGCATTTCCGTCGTAGGCGCGAGCTCCTTCACATGCCGGTACCCGACGCCCGCATCAGCAAGCAGCCGCTGCAGCCGCGCCGAGTTCGCCCACGAGTACTCGGAACCCCGGACGCCACGACGCTGCCGAACATCGACCAGCAGGTCCACGCCGGCACCGGTGAGCGTCGAGACGAAGGTGGCGGCCGTGAACCCGTAGACGCCGATCGTCGCGATCCGCTTCGTCGCAGTGTGTTTCACGGCCACCACCTCCAGGAGAGCCTCTACGGTACGAGCGGCACGAGCATCGGCTGGTCAACGACCCACAACCATGACCCGTCCGGTTGACGCCGGGCGATCTCGACCGTCATCTCACCGGTGGTCAAGGTGGTGGCGGTGAGTGCCAGGTCGCCGCACACCAGCGCTGGATGCTGCGTGCCTGGTGCCAGCACCGGTGCCGCCGCCACGAACTGCTCGTACACCTTGCGGATCTCGGCGTGTCCGGTGGCGATGCTGCCCGGCGGGAACGCCAGGACCGCGTCCGGCTCGTACAACGCCACCAGGCCGTCGACGTCGCCCGCGTTGCCGCGCTCGATGAAGAACCTGCTCAGGTCGTTGGGCTCGGTGGCCACTGCCTCACTTGTCATGGAAGCCAGCCTGCCAACGAATCACGACATCCTGTGTCATGTATTCCGTAGAGTTTTCGAACGTGCGCGCGGATCGGTTGGTATCGCTGGTGTTGCTGTTGCGCCGGCATGGGAGGTTGTCCGCGGCTGCGCTCGCCCGCGAGCTCGAGGTGTCGACTCGAACGGTGCTGCGGGACATCGAGGCGCTGTCCGCGGCCGGTGTCCCCGTCTACGCCGAGCGCGGCCGGCACGGCGGGTTCGCTTTGCTGCCTGGGTTTCAGACCGAGCTCACCGGGTTGAACCACGACGAGGCGCTCGCGTTGCTGGTCGCCGGGTCGCGGCGGGGTGCGCAGGCGTTCGGGCTCGGGGCGGCGCTCGCGTCGGCCATGTGCAAGGTTGTCGACGCGCTGCCCGAGAGTTATCGGGTCACCGCGGCCGGGGCTGCGCAGAGGTTGCTCATCGACCCCGACACCGATCTCCTCGCGCGCAGGCAGGTTCCTGACGAGGTGCCCGATACCGTCGTGGCCGAGGTGCGCCGTGCGGTGTTCGCGGGGCACAAGGTGCGCATCCACTACGCGGCTGCCGGACAGGCGCCGAAGTGGCGCACGGTTGACCCGATCGGGCTGGTCACCGTGCGGGGGCAGGGGTATCTGCTGGCGATCAGGTCGGGTGAGGAT
The DNA here is from genome assembly GCF_016907955.1 of Lentzea nigeriaca. GTDB lineage: Bacteria > Actinomycetota > Actinomycetes > Mycobacteriales > Pseudonocardiaceae > Lentzea > Lentzea nigeriaca. Next base: position 1,714 of record NZ_JAFBCX010000018.1, read on the forward strand.
CGGACGTACAGGTTGTCGAGGATCGTGGCCGCCGAGGAGCTCGACGAACCCGCGCAGCGACCGGACCGGGTCGATCTGGACCGGGCGTGGCAGGAGCGCGGCACGCGGTTCCGGACCGGGGGTGACCAGGTCGACGTGGTGCTGCGGCTCAACCCGGCACGAAGGGATGACTTGGTGGCCACCGCACTGGCCATCAGGACCGAGGAAGCGGAGGCGGACGGCTGGCTGCGGCTGGAAGTGACCTTTCAGGACTCGCGCCACGCCGAATGGGCGGTGTGGCAGCTCGCGACGAACGCGGAAGTGCTTGCGCCGCAATGGTTGCGCGCGGCCGTCCGGGACCGTGCCGCGGCGTTGGCCGCCCGCTACGACGCGATGTGATCTGCTGTCTCAGCGCTGGGGAGCGCGGGACGATGGGATCTCGGTCCGGCTCGCGGAGGCGAGCAGCAGTGCGACCATCACCAGGCCGAAGCCGATCAGGCCCAGCACGACCATGATTCCGAGGTGGAGGGCGGCGCCCGCGATCACCGCCCACCGCCGGACGCGGACACCGCAGAATGCCGACACCGCGAGGAACGCCTCGAGCGCGAGCGTGCTCCACGTCATCAGCGGGCCCAGGCCTTCGACGAGCTCGGCCAGTGCGGGTCTCGCGCCGAAGTACGCGTCCTGCATCGCGTAGTGCATCGCCTCGCCGGTGCGCCACTCAGGTTCGCGTAGTTTGAACCACACCGCTTCGCCGTAGACAACGGCGACCTGGACCCGGATCGCCAGGTGGGCGGCGACCGCCGCGCCGTGCCAGCGAGGGGCCATCGGTGTGCTCGGGGTGGTCCAGTGCCAGCGGCGGTCGTCGCCCAGCAGCAACGGGATCAGGAGCAGGGCGAGGATTTTGCTGATGTGCTCGCCGCCGTTGGACGCGACCAGGGCGGCGCTGAAGCTGAACGCCACGTACCAGTGCGGGACGCACGTCCACCGCGGTCGATAGCCGACGGCCACGGCGACCAGCACCGCGATGGCGGTCCAGCGGGCGATCAACGGGTTGAAACCCAGGCACCACAAGGAAGTTCCGCGCAGACCGGTGCACTGCGGGCCGTCCGGCGCGCCGTCGAGGCCGGGGAACAGGCCGGCGTCGGAGGTGAACCCGAGGGTCAGCAGCTGCGCCGCGGCGACGAGGGTGCGGGCCGCGCCGAGCAGCGGTGATCTCGGGTCGGCTGCCAGGAGCCGGTTCAGCACGTCAGCTCCACGGCGGCGACGCGCGTGACGCGTCTGGTCGTGCGGTCGGCGGACGGACGTTCGACGGCGAAGACGACCGGGCCGCACACGTGGGGTGCGAACCGGTCGGGGATCGGTGTGCGCGGGGCTTCGGTGATCACGCCAGAGCACCCGGCGATGTCCGCGGCGTCGCAGTCGCGCCACTGGCCGGGCTGAACGGACCTCGCGGCCGACACCAACCGGGCCATGTCGCCGTAGGACGTTCTGTTCAGTCCGTACTGGTAACGGGCGTCGGCGGCAGGGCGGGTCAGCGGGACGAACGAGTCGCCGGACTGCCGATAGGCGACGGTGAACTCGCGTTCAGCGGAATTGACGTAGAAGCGCCACGCCATCGGCCAGATCAATTTAGCGGTGTCCTGGCGCGCGTTGATCGAATCGCCGACGACACCTGTCGGCAGATATGTGACGGCGATGCCGATCGTGAGTGCCAAAAGCGCCGCGCAGGTGAAGGCGAAACCCCGCGCGGCGCCTGTCCGGTCGTCAGGGTCGCCGGGCACCGAACCAGCTCAGCATCCGGTCGAGCACGGCGCGAGGCCGGCCTGCACGGTCTCGGACGAGCCGGGGCCCGATTTGTCCGAACCGGCCAGGAGGAGCGCCGCAGCCAGTGCCAACACCGCTGACAGCGCTCCCAGTAAGGCGTACCACCGCATTTCGAATGCCCCCTCGTCACGTTGGACCGCCACAGCAACTGTGGCGGCGGTTACACATAAGAGCCGGTCCAGCGCGCGCTGTCAACGTTTACTGCACGTGTCCGAATGGGTTCGAAGCGTAGTCGGAATGATCCTTTTAAAACAGTTCTTCGGTTCCGCGCGGATGTGGTATTCAAAAGGTTCCCACATTGATTCGGGGGAGTCCGTGGTTCTTGAATATCGGATGCTCGGCCCGCTGGAACTCCGGCGGGCCGGCAGTCCTGTCGAGCTCGGAGGAGAACGGCAGCAGAAGCTGCTCGCGGTGCTGTTGCTCAACCCCGGTTCGGTCGTCTCGTTCGACCGGCTCGTGGACGAACTGTGGGACGACCCTCCGCAGACAGCGCGCCGTCAGGTGTCCAACGCGGCGGCGGGCGTGCGCCGCGTGATCGGTGCGGCCGGAGGGCGCCTCGTCACCACGACGCACGGCTACCGAGTGCAGATCGACGGCGAGACCCTCGACACCCATGTCTTCAGAGCCCTCGTGCGTGATGCGGACGCCGCGGCCGAAGCGGGACGCCTGAAGGAGGCAGCCGCCGCGCTGACCGATGCGCTGGCGTTGTGGCGCGGGCCGTTGCTGGACGGGCTCGTCTCGTCGTCGATCACGGCCGCCCGCGACGCGATGGCGGAGCAACGGCTGGTCGCGGTGGAACGGCTCGCCCTATTACGTCTCGAGCTCGACGACCCCGCCCTGGTCGCCGAGCTCGTCGCGCACGTGGCCGAGAACCCGTTCCGGGAGTCGTTGCGCGCCACCCTGATGCGGGCGTTGTACCGAGCCGGACGGCAGGGCGACGCGCTGGCCGTGTTCGAGGAGGGCCGCCGGCTGCTCGCCGAGGAGCTGGGCGCGGATCCCGGTCCCGAACTGCGCGCGCTGCACGAACGGATGTTGCGCTCCGAGCCCACCGGAGAGCTCGCGCAACCATTGACCACAGAGCCGGTCGGCTCGTTTCTTCCTTACGACACACCGGATTTCACCGGCCGCGGCGCCGAGGTGGAGCAGTTGCTCGCCTCTGCGGCCGACGGCTTGATGATCCTCGTGGTCGAGGGCATGGGCGGTGTCGGGAAAACCGCGCTCGCCGTGCACGTCGCGCATCTGCTGGTCGATCGTTACCCGGACGGTCAGTACTTCGTCGATCTGCGCGGCCACACCGACGACGTGCGGCCGATGACGGCGGACGAGGCGGTGGACGCGCTGCTGTGGCAGACCGGCGTTCCCGCGCACCAGATGCCGGGCGATCCGGCGTCGCGGCGGGACCGCTGGCGCGAACGCACGGCGGGCAAGCGGGTCCTGGTCCTGCTCGACAACGCCGCCGACTCCGCGCAGGTGCGGCCGTTGCTGCCGGGTGGGCCGAGATCGCTCGTGCTGGTGACCAGCAGGCGGCAGCTGCTCGATCTGCCCGGCGCGGTGCCGCTGCCGTTGGACGTGCTCGAACGGGACGGGGCGGTGGAGCTGTTCGGACGGATCGCGTCGGCCGACCGCGTCAACGCCGAACGCGAGGCGACGGAGGCGGTGGTCGCGTTGTGCGGTGGCCTGCCGCTGGCCGTGCGCATCGCCGCGTCCCGCTTCCGCCGCCGTCCCAAGTGGACGATGGCGGACCTCGCCGACCAGCTGCGCGACCGGCGCCGGCGCGACCGCACGTTCACGATGGAGGACCAGAGCGTCTCCGGTGTGATCGCGTTGTCCTACCGCCACCTGAACCCGGTGCGGCAGCGGCTGTTCCGGCTCCTCGGACTCGTGCCGGGACACGACTTCGACGCGTACGTGGCGGCCGCGCTGACCGGCATGTCGCCCGCCGACGCCGAGGACGTGCTGGAGGCGTTGCTGGAGACGAACCTGGTGATGCAGCGCGATTCCGGCCGTTACTGCCTGCACGACCTGGTGCGCGACTGCGCCCGCGGCATGGCCGAGCAGCTGAGCGCCGACGAGGTGCGCGGCGCCCGGCACCGGCTCTTCGACCACTACCTCGGGTTCGCTGAGAAGCACTGCGCGTTGCTGACGATGGGCTATCCGCGGTTCACCCCGGAGATCGCGCACGCGTCACCGGCACCCGCGCCGGACAGTGCCGAGGTGGCGCTGCGCGGCTTGCGGGCCGAGCACAGGAACTTCGTCGCGGTCGTCGAGCACGCTGCGACGCATGGCTGGCTGACGCACGCGTGGCAGCTGCCGTGCGCGCTGGTGCCGTACTTCCAGCGGATCGGCCAGCGGGCCGGTGTGCTGGAGCTGGCCGACCAGGCGGTGCGGGCGGCCCGCGAGCAGGGCGACCAGCGCGGGCTCGCGCTGGCGTGGCAGACGGTGGCGTTCGCGTTGCGCGAGCAGGGCCGCAGCCTCGAAGTGAGGGACGTGCTGGAGCGGTCCGTCGCGATCTGCCGGGAGCTCGACGACCTGCCCGCGCTCGCCGGCGGGCTGCGCGATCTCGGCGTCTCGCTGCTGCAGGCCGGTGACCTGACCGAGTCCGCGCTGCGGTTCGAGGAGGCACGTCAGGTCGCGCAGACGCTCGGCGACGCGGACAACAGCGTCAACTCCGCGATCAACCTCGGCATCGTCGCCTGCCAGCTCGGCATGTACGACCGGGCCCGGCTGCTGTTCGAACAGGCTCTCGTGCACCACCAGCGGGTGGGGTCGGTCGAGGGCGAGGCCATCACGCTGATCAACATCGGCTGGCTGGAGCACAACCGGGAACGCGACGAGTTCGCGGTCGACCCGCTCGACCGGGCGATCCGGCTGAGCCGCACCATCGGGTTCGTGCGCGGTGAAGTCGTGGCGCTGTCGTGGTTGTCGGTGACCTACCGGGCGCAGGGCCGTCTCGACGAGGCGAAGTCCGTCGCCGTCGAGTCCCGGGAAGCCGCGCGGTCGTCGGATCTGCACGAACCTGAGTGCGACGCGATCACCGCCGTGGCCGAGGCGGATCTGGCGGCCGGTCGGCTGACCGAGGCACAGGCGGGGTTCCACGAGGCGGAACGGGTGTCGCTGGAGGGCGACCTGCCGCTGGCTCTCGCCAGGGCGCGGGAAGGCCTGGCCCACGTCGCCGCCGCGCTCGGTGAGCACGACAGGGCCCGCAACCTGTGGGGCAAGGCGTTGCCCGTCTATCACGACGAGGCGCCGGAGAGCACGCAGATCCGGGCTCACCTGGTCGCGCCCGGTGACAAGTCGGTGCTGTGCAGCCGCTGCCGGACCCGCGCGGGTGTCCTGCGTCAGATGACCGAGGTGCTTGTTCCGCGGAAGGTGCGCGCGTAGGACCCGGCCGATGTCGAGCGAAGGCCGAGCGGATGCTGAGCGTTGCTTGACTCCCCATCCAGCGGTGACGCCGGAAGGGACCGGGGGGTCGGATGCGTCTGCACGTGCTGGGTCCGATGGAGGTGCACGGGGCTGAGGGGCGCCTCGCCATCGGCGGGGTGAAACGGCAGGGGGTGCTGGTCGCGCTGTTGCTGCGCGCCGGCGAGATGGTCTCCACCGACAGGCTGGTGGAGACGTTGTGGGGTGAGGCGCCGCCGCGGTCGGCACCGTCGAACGTGCGCACGTACGTGTCGGATCTGCGGCGGATGCTCATGGGGACCGCCCAGGTCAGCAGCGTGGGTGTCGGTTATCGGATGGAGGTCGATCCCGGCGAGGTCGACCTGCACGTGTTCCACCGGCTCGCCGACGAGGGCGACGAAGCGGTCCGTGCGGGGGAGCACGGGCACGCGGTCGACCTCCTGACGCGGGCGCTCGGGTTGTGGCGGGGGCGGGCGTTCGGCGGGGCCGAGCTGGGGCCGTGGGTGGACGCGGCGGCGACCGCGCTCGACGACCGGCGCTGGGCGGCGTTGTCCGCGCTGGTGGAGGCGCTCACCGCGACGGATCGTGGGGACGACGCGATCTGCCTGCTGCGCGAGATGGTCGCCGAACGCCCGCTGGCGGAGGGCACCTGGGCGCAGCTGGTCGGGGCGCTGCACCGGGCCGGTCGGACGGCGGACGCCCTGGCCGTCTTCGGCAAGGCGCGCGATGTGCTGCGCGCCGAGCTCGGACTGGATCCCGGAGCCGCGCTGCGCGACGCCCAGCGCCGGGTGTTCGCCGCGGTGCCGCGCGGCCTGCCGCCGGGTCCGGCCGACTTCGCAGGACGCAGAAGGGAACTCGCCGCGATCGTGGCCTCGACCAGCCGGATGACGGTGGTGTGCGGCCCGCCGGGGATCGGCAAGTCCGCCCTGGTCCTGAGGGCGGCCGAGCGCCTCGCACCGTCCTTTCCGGACGGTCAGCTCTACCACGCCGTCACGCGTGGCACGGGTGAGGCCCTCACGGAGCTGTTGTGCGCGCTGGGTGTCCGCCGGGACGACGTGCCGAGCGAGATCGCCGACAGGGCCACGGCGTACCGGTCGCTGCTGGCGCAACGGCGCGTGCTGATCGTGCTGGACGGCGCGCGGGAGATCGCCCCGTTCGTGCTCGGCGCGGGACAGAGCCGCGTGCTCGTCTCGACCCGCCGCACACCCGCCGGGTTCGACGCGCTGAGACTCGGGCCGCTCCCGGACCGGGATGCCGTCCGCGTGCTCGGCGTGGCGAGAGCCGCGGCCGAGCCCGCTGCCGCGCGGGCGGTGGTCCGTGCCTGCGCCGGCAACCCCCGTGCGTTGCGGATCATCGCGGAACGCCTGGCGTTGCGGCCGGGGATGTCGTTGCGGCGCCTGGCCGACCGGATGGCCGACGACGCCGGAGTGCTGGACGAGCTCGCCATCGGCACGACCAGCGTGCGCGCGGAGATCGCCACCAGCCTCGACGCGCTGTCACCCGCGGCACTGCGGGCGTTGCGCGCGCTCTCCACCACCGGCTCCGCCCGCGAGCCGGGACGCACCGAGTCCGCCATGGACCTCGCCGTCGAGGAACTCGTGGCGGCCGGTCTCGTCGATCCCGCCGGCCGGGTCGACGCGCTGGTGCGGCTGTGCGCCCGCGAGCTGTCCGCCGAGTCCGTCCCGCTCTGACCGGAGGTTCTCCCGATGTCACTCGACCCGATCGTCGACGAGTTCCTGGTGAGCGGTGAGCCGGACGTCGCCGTGCTCGAACAGGCGCTCACCGCGGAAGCCGCGCGGCGCGTGGAGCTGCGCGCGTACTTCCGCGAACTGGACGGCGCCCCGGTGCGGCTGGTCGCCCGCCGGATCGCCGTCAAGATCAACGACGACACCCCGCTCGACCCCGCGAACCCGCCGCTGTTCCGGATCTCGCTCGCGGACGGCGTGCTCAGGGTGGTGATCCACCCGTTGCTCGACAGCCATCCGCTGCCCGGCGCAGATCTGCCCCCGCGCACGAACGGCCCAGGTGAGGCCAGCGGGTGGATCGAACTCGACGGCGTCACCGAGGAAACGGTGGCCGCGCTCGGCGGGCTGCTCGTCGAGGACGACTCACCCTCCACAGTGGACTTGGCCGGGCACGTGCTGACGCGGTCCGTCCCAGTCGTCTCCGCCGACGAACCGGTTGTTCGCGTGCGGGGCGGGCAGGTCCGCGTCGAGCATGCCGACGCGGAACGGTGGCTGGCTCGCCTGCGGTCGTTCGTGACGACCGGCGAACTCCTTCCACCCGAGGAGATCGCCCAGCTCCGCGCCTGGTCGGCGGGTCCGGTCGCGCCCGCGTCGCCGCCCGTGCACGAACTGGTGGAAGCCGCGGCAAGGAACCACCCCGACGCCATCGCCGTCCGGTACCACCAGGACGAACTGAGCTATCGCGAACTCGACGAGCGAGCGAACCGGCTGGCGAACGCGTTGCGGGCCAGGGGAGTGCGCGTCGAGGACCGGGTGGCGGTGTGCCTGGACCGCGGCCTGGACCTGCCGGTCGCGTTGCTCGGCGTGCTCAAGGCCGGTGCCGCGTACCTGCCGCTCGATCCCGCCAACCCGCCGGGACGGCTCGCGTTCCTCGTGGCCGACGGCGGGGCGCGCCAGCTCGTCACCTCGCCCGAGCTCGCGGGCCGCGTTCCCGTGCTGCCACGCAAGACCGTGCTGACCACCAGCCTCGACCGCTTTCCGGCCACGAGGCCGGAGATCGAGGTCCACCCGGACAACCTGGCCTACGTCCTGCACACCTCGGGCTCGACCGGAGTGCCGAAGGGCGTCGGCGTGACGCACGGCGGGTTCGCCAACTACGTCACGTGGGCGCGTGAGTCCTACGAGCTCGACCTGGGTGCCGGTTCACCGCTGCACTCCTCGATCGGGTTCGACCTCACCGTGACCTCGCTGTTCCCCGCTCTGGTCGCAGGACGCACGGTCACGCTGACCGACGCCGACGTCACCGGGCTGGCGCGGGTGCTGGGCGGGCAGAGCCTCGTCAAGCTCACGCCCGCGCACCTCGACCTGCTGGGCGCGCTGCTGTCGCCCGCCGAGGTGGCGGCCGCGACCAGACGGCTGGTGGTCGGCGGCGAAGCGTTGTCCGGTCAGGCGTTGCGGGCGTGGACCGAGCACGCGCCGGACACGCTGGTGGTCAACGAGTACGGGCCCACGGAGACCGTCGTCGGCTGTTGCGTGCACGAGGTGGCGGCCGGCGCCGCACCACCCGGACAGGTCCCCATCGGCAAACCGATCGTCAACACCCGCCTGTACGTCCTGGACGACGAGCTGCGTCCGGTGCCCGTCGGGGCGGTCGGGGAGCTGTTCATCGGCGGAGCCGGCGTGGCCCGCGGGTATCTGGGCCGTCCTGGGCTCACGGCCGAACGGTTCGTGCCGGACCCCGCGCAGCCCGGCGAACGCCTTTACCGCACCGGGGACCTCGTCCGCTACCGCGCGGACGGCGTGCTGGAGTACCTCGGGCGCAACGACGACCAGGTCAAGGTGCGTGGCCACCGGATCGAGCTCAGCGAGATCGAGATGACGCTGGTGCGCCACCCCGCGATCACCGCCGTGGCCGTGCTGGCCCGCGAGGACGTGCCCGGCGACCGCAGGCTGGTGGCCTACCACGTGCCGGGCGGGGCGCCGGCCGACGACCTGGCCGGGTTCCTGCGGCGCACGTTGCCCGAGTACATGGTGCCCGCGCACTACGTCGGGCTGCCCGAACTCCCGTTGACCCGCAACGGGAAGGTGGACAGGGCCGCGTTGCCCGCTCCCGGCGCGAAGAGCGAGCTCGAACGGGACGCGGTGCTCGACGACGACATCTCGCCCGCACCGATCCGGGCGGACGTCCTGCACCCGCGGCACGTCCTGATCACCGGCACGACCGGCTACCTCGGCGCGTTCCTTCTCGCCGAACTCCTGCACACCGGCGACGCGATCATGTACTGCCTGGTCAGGGCCGACGACGACACCGCCGCCTGGCAACGGCTCGAACGCTGCCTGAGCGACTACGAGATCTGGGACGAGGAGTTCCGCGACCGGATCGTCGTGGTGCCGGGAAGCCTCGACCAGCCGGGACTCGGGCTCGGCAAGGAGCGGTACGAGCAGCTGGCGGGCGAGATCGACGTGATCTACCACTGCGGCGCGCAGGTCAACTTCGTCTTCCCGTACTCGGCGCTGCGCCGGGTGAACGTGCTCGGCACCAAGGAGATCCTGCGCCTGGCCTGCACGACCAGGACGAAAGCCGTGCACCACTTGTCCACGTTGGACGTCCTGATGCACGGCAGCGAGCGCGATGTCCGCGAGGACACCGTGATCCCGCCGTCCGAGGTCGTCGGTGGCTACGACCAGAGCAAGTGGGTCGCCGAACAGCTCGTCGCCGCCGCCGGTGCGCGAGGCCTCCCGGTCGTGCGGTACCGGCCGGGCGCCATGCTCGGCCACAGCGCCACCGGGGTGGCGAACCCCGCCGACTACTCGTGCGTGCTGGTGAAGGGCTGCGTCCAGCTCGGGATCGGGCCCGACCACGACCTGACGCTCAACTTCATGCCGGTGGACCACGTCAGCCGGGCGATCGCGCACCTGTCACGGCAGCAGGCCTCGTTCGGCCGCGTCTTCCACCTGAACAACCCTCAGTCGTTGCCGCTGAAGGACGTCTGGCAGTGGATCACCGACTTCGGCTACCCGTTCGAGGTCGTGGACGACGACCGCTGGCGTGCCGCGCTCGCCGGGGTCGGCCCGGACAACGCCCTGTTCCCGGTCGTCCCGCTGCTGTTGCGGGAGGACTTCGTCGATCCGCGCGCCGGCGGCGAGTACCGGGTGGACCGCACCAACACCGAGACCGCGCTGGCCGGCACCGGTCTCACCTGCCCGCCGCTGGACGCCGCGCACGGTTCGCGAGTGCTGGACCACCTGGTGCGCACCGGTTTCCTGCCGCCGGTTGTGCGGGGAATGTGCGCCGCCGCACCAGCATTGCGCGACACGGCCCGGCGAACGGATTCGACTGGAGTGATCTCGCTATGAGCGACACCGATGCCCGGCTGCTGCACCGCTTGGTCGAGCAGCAGGCCGATCGCGCCCCGCAGGCGTGCGCCGTCACCCACCTCGGTGCGGACCTGAGCTACGCGGAGCTGGACGTGTGGGCCAACCGGCTGGCGGACGCCCTGCGAGAGGCGGGCGTCGGCGTCGAGACCAAGGTCGCGGTCATCGCCGAACGTTGCACGGAGACGGTCGTGGCGCTGCTCGCGGTGCTCAAGGCCGGTGGCGTGTACGTGCCGATCGACCCGGCGAACCCGCCGCGCCGGTTCCACTACCTGATGACAGACTCCGGCGCGTCCGTGCTGGTCACGCCGGAAGCGTTGCGCGGAGCCGCACCGGAGGGCGAGTGGACGACCGTCCTGTCCGACGCCGAGCACCTGACGGGCCGCTCGGCCGACCGCCCAGAGTCCGGGGTGCGGCCGGAGAACGCCGCGTACGTGATCTACACGTCCGGCTCGACCGGTGAGCCCAAGGGCGTCACGGTGGCGCACCACCAGATCGTGCACACCACGTTGGCGCACGACGACTTCGACCGGCAGCCGCCGGCGTGCTTCCTGATGCCGATCTCGTTCTCGTTCGACGCCAGCGCGGTCGGCCTGTACTGGACGCTCGCGACGGGCGGGCAGGTCGTCCTGCCGTCGCCGGAGGAGCACCGCGACCCGCGCAAGCTGCGCGACCTGATCGCCAAGCACCAGGTCACCCACCTCGACTGCACGCCGTCGCTGTACTCGTTGATCCACGCCGACGACGCCGGTCCGCTCGGCAGCCTGCGGTGTGTGATCGTCGGTGGTGAGGCGTGCCCGAAGTCGTTGGTGGACCGGCACTACGCGCTGCTGCCGGACTGCCAGCTGGTCAACAACTACGGCCCGACCGAGCTGACGGTGTGGGCCACCACGGCCCTGCTCGACCCGAAGGCCGACGTCGTCCCGATCGGAACGCCGATCCCCGGTTCCGGTGCGCACCTGCTGAACGAGGACGGCGAGCCCGTTGCCGACGGCGAGATCGGCGAGCTGTTCGTCGGTGGGGTCAACGTGGCCCGCGGCTACCACAACCGGCCGGGGCTGACCGGTGAGCGGTTCCTGCCCGACCCGTGGACCTCCGGCGGCCGGATGTACCGCACCGGCGACCGCGCCCGCCGCCTGCCCGACGGCCAGCTGGAGTACTGCGGCAGGGTCGACCACCAGGTCAAGGTGCGCGGCTACCGGATCGAGCTGGCCGAGGTCGAGCACGCGCTCCTCTCGCATCCCGGCGTGACCGAGGCCGTCGCGGACGTCCGCCAGATCGGCGAGAGCCGCAACCTCGTGGCGTGGATCGCCGGCGAGGTGGACGCGGACGAGGTGCGGGCTCACCTGGCCGAGATCGTCCCCGCGCACATGGTGCCCAGCTCGCTGGTCGTGCTGGACGTGTTGCCCCGCAACGTGGCCGGCAAGCTCGACCGCGCCCAGCTGCCGGAGCCCGTGCGGCAGACCGGCAACGGCCGCGAGATGACCGCGCTCGAGACCGAGGTCGCCGAGCTGGTCGGCGAGATCCTCGGCGCCGAACGGGTCGGCGTGCTGGACCCGTTCTTCGAGCTGGGGGCCAACTCGCTGCACCTGGCCAGGCTCGCGCTCGCGCTCTGGAGCAGGTTCGGCGTGAGCATCCCGATGCACCAGCTGTTCGAGGTCCCGCACGTGGCGGGCGTGACCAAGATGGTCGAGGCCGCCAAGCGCAGTGCCGCCGCCGAGCAGACCGGCACCCTGGAGGAGATCCTCGCGGAGACCGTGCTGGACGAGTCGATCCGGCCGGCCGCCGACCTGCCCGACGCGTCCTGGACCACGCCGTCGCACGTGTTGCTCACCGGTGCCACCGGCTACTTGGGTGCGTTCCTGGTCAAGGAACTCCTCGACCGCACCGACGCCACCGTGTGGTGCCTGGTGCGCGCAAGTTCCGTCAGCGCCGCCAAGGACCGCCTGCGCGACGTCATGCGCCAGTACCTCATCTGGGACGACAGGTACGAGGACCGGATCGTGGCCGTCGTCGGCGACCTCGCGGAACCGTTGCTGGGCGTGGGCGAGGAGGGGTTCGCCAAGCTCGGCGAGATGATCGACTCGATCTACCACGTCGGCGCGCTGGTCAACTTCGTGTACCCGTACAGCGCGCTGAAGCCCGCGAACGTCGACTCCGTCGTCGACGTGCTGCGGCTCGCGGTGACCGGGCGGCGCAAGGCCGTGCACTACATCTCCAGCATCGACACGTTCCTCCACACCGGACTGAACCGGCCGTACATGGAGGACGAGGAACTGGTGCCCGCGGAGGCGCCGGAGGCGTACGCGCGCAGCAAGTGGGCCGGTGACCACCTCGTGCGGATCGGCCGTGAGCGCGGCATCCCGGTCGCGCTGTACCGGCCCGGCATGATGATCAGCCACACCGAGACGGGCGCGACGCAGACCAGCGACTACCTGTTGCTGCAGATCAAGGGCCTGCTCGAGTTCGGCGTGGTGCCGTCGATGGACTACCTCTTCGACGCCATCCCGATCGACTACGCGGCCAGGGCCATCGCGCACATCTCGTTGCGGGACAAGTCACTCGGCCGCAACTTCCACCTCTGGAACCAGAACCCGGTGCCGCTCGTCGAGGTCTACGGCTGGGTGCGGTCGTTCGGCTACGACTTCGAGATCGTGCCGCTGGAGACCGCGGTGCAGCACCTCGTCACGCTCGGACCGGACAACCCGCTGTTCCCGTTGCTGCCGCTGCTGTTCGAGGAGCGGACGACGTCCGTGCTGCCCGCCTTCACCCGCGAGGTGCTCGCGGTGACGGACCTGCACGCGGAGTGCGCCAACACGCTGGACGCGTTGCGGGACATCGGGGTCGAGTGCCCGTTGATGACGGCGGAGCTGGCGCACAAGTGCTTCGCCTACATGGTCGACATCGGGTTCCTGCCGACGCCGGAGGAGCAGCGGGCCCGGCTGCGGGACAAGGCCGAGGTCGCTCGATGACCCTCATCCTGTTGCACCCCACCAGCCTGCCGCGCCGGGAGGAGCAGCTGAGCCTCGCCGTCGACGCGCCGGCCCCGTTGCGGCTGGCGCGGCGGCTGGCGGCCGGGGTGTCCGGTACCGATCTGCTGGACCGGTTGCGTGCGTTGCCCGCGCGCAGCGGCTCGGTCGCGCTGCCCGAACGCGTGAAGTCCGGGGTGCCGTACACGTACGACCACCGCCTGCGCGAGTTCGACGAGCACTTCGGCGTGGAGCGGGTGGACGTCGACACCGACGGCGTGTTCGCGAGGTCGTTGCTGGTGGCCTACCGATCGTTGCTGGAAGAGGGCCTCGCGAGCGGCACCAGGATGAGCTGGGCGCGGTGGTCCGCGCTGGTGTCGATGCTGCAGACGATGATCGTGCGCTGCGCGGGGGAGACGGCCGATCTCCCCGTCGCGGTGCGGCCGCCGTTGTTGCGCTGGCACCTCGACCCGGAACGGCGCTGGCGGGTCGGGCACCACGTGTTCTTCGTGGTGACGCAGTGCCTGATCGTGGCGCTCCAGTCGTTCGTGACGGCGCTGCGCGAGGACGACCTCGCGGGCGCCAGGCGGGGGCTGCGGCTCGCGACGAGGCTGCTGGACGCCTCCAGCGCCGCGTTCGTGTTCACCGCGGAGTTCGGCGCGAACCAGTACCACCACACGGTCCGCCCGACGATGGAACCGCCGTTCGTCTCCGCCGGGTTCAGCGGCCTGCTCTCGCCGGACCACCACTACCTCGTGCGGCTGTTCGCCGAGGTGCGGCCGACGCTGCGGGCCCTGCCCGCCGACCTGGTCGCCGACCACGCCGCCTTCGTCCGTGCGCTGGGCGCGGTCTACGAGTCGCACAAGTACGTCTGCGCCCGCTTCGGCGGTGACACCGGCGCGAGCCTGCGCACCGGCGCACTGCCCGCCGTGGAGGTCCTGCACGCGTTGAAGCTGGCCCGAACCAAGATCGTGGGGCGTCCATGAACTTCGCACACGTGCTGTGGGAGCGCGCACAGGCCACACCCTCGCGGAAGGCCTTGACGTTCGACGACGTCGCGCTCGACTACGGCGGGTTGCACCAGCGGGCGGCGGTCGTGGCCGCGCGACTGGCCGAGGTCACGCGGCCCGGTGATCGGGCGGTGCTGTTGCTGCCGCCCGGCCTGGAGTACGTGGCGGCGTTCTTCGGCTGCCTGTACGCCGGGGTGATCGCGGTGCCGACCTACCCGCCGCTCGACGAACGGCAGATCCCGCGCCTGGTGTCCGTGCTGCGCGACGCCCGTCCCGCCGCGGTGCTCACGCTGCCCGCGCTGGCTGACTCGGCACGGGAAAGCCTGGCCCGCCAAGGGTTCGCCGAGCCCGTCGTGTGGCTGTCGGCGGAGGCCGGGCACGGTGAGGACGAGATCACCGCTGTGGCCGACGGTGAGGTCGCGTTCCTGCAGTACACCTCGGGGTCGACCAGCACGCCCAAGGGAACGGTGGTCACGCACGACAACCTGCTGCACAACTCCACGGCGATCCAGACCCTGTTCGGCACCACCGAGAACAGCGTCGGCGTGATCTGGCTTCCGCCGTACCACGACATGGGGCTGATCGGCGGAATCCTGCAGCCGATCCACGGCGGGTTCCCGGTCCACCTGATGTCCCCGCTGGACTTCCTGGCCGACCCGCGAAAGTGGCTGGCGGCGATCAGCGAGCACGGCGGCACGGCCAGCGGTGGCCCGAACTTCGCGTTCGACCTGTGCGTGCGCAAGATCGCGCCGGAGCAGCGCGCGGGGCTGGACCTGTCGAGCTGGGAGGTCGCGTTCTGCGGTGCCGAGCCGATCCGGCCGGCGGCGCTGGAGCGGTTCACCGAGGCGTTCGAGCCGCACGGGTTCCGGCGCGAGGCGTTCTACCCCTGCTACGGCCTGGCGGAGAGCACCTTGATCGCCACGGGCGGGGTGCGGCTGACCGGGTACCGCACGCGGGACGGCGTCGTGTCGTGCGGCACGCCGATCGCCGGTCATTCGCTGGAAATCCGCTCTGCCGAAGGGGAACTGCTGCCCGACGGCGAGGTCGGCGAGATCTGGCTGCGCGGGCCGAGCGTGGCGCGCGGGTACTGGGGTGACGAGGCGTTGTCCGCCGCGACGTTCACCCCTGACGGCCTGCGCACCGGCGACCTCGGCTCCCTCGTCGACGGTGAGCTGTACGTCTCCGGACGGCTCAAGGACGTCGTGATCGTGCGTGGCCGCAACCTGTTCGCCGAGGACGTCGAGCACGCGCTCGCCGGCTGTCACGCCGCGATCCGGCCGGGGGCGGTGGCCGCGTTCGAGGTCGACGGCGAACTCGCTGTCCTCGCCGAACTGGTCGGGTCCGCCGACGGGGTGGCGGCTGCCGTCCAGTCGACGTTGATCGCCACGTTCGGGGTGCGTGCCGAGCCCGTCCTGCTCGTGGCGCGCGGCACGATTCCCAAGACGCCGAGCGGCAAGATCCGGCGGGCCGAATGCGCGCGGATGCATCGTGACGGCGAACTGTCGTTCCTCGCTCCGGCCGCGTCCACCGTGGACTCTGATGCTGATCCGCGTGCGGCGCGGATCGCCGAGCTGGCGACGGCCGTGCTGGAGACTTCGGTGGCTGTCGACGCCTCGTTGACCGCGGCTGGCCTCGACTCGTTGCGTGCGGTCGAGCTGCGCCAAGCGGTGCAGCGCGAACTGGGGGTGGAGCTGCCACTCGCGGACCTGCTCGGCGGGGCGAGCGCGCGACGGCTGGCCGAGGCCGCCGTGGCAGCCCGGCCGGTCGAGGCAGAGTCCTCCGACGGGAGCCTGCTCAGCGACGGCGAACGCGGGCTGTGGCTCGCCACGAGACTCTCCGGCGACCCCGACCACTACGTGCTGGCGATCGGGCTGGAGGTCTCCGGCGGGATCGACGCGGAGATCGCCACGCACACGATCGACTTCCTCGCCGAACGGCATCCCGCGCTGCGCACCTACTTCCCGGACGTGGCCGGTGTCCCGCGCCGCGAGCCGTGCCCGAAACCGCTGGCACTGCGCGTGGTGGACACGGCGCCGGACGAGTTCGACGCGGTGGTGGCCCGGCACGCGGCCGAGGGCATCGACCCCGCGGGCGGGTCGCTGTGGCGGGCGGCGCTGATCCGTGCTGCCGGACGCGACGACACGCTTGTGCTGTGCGCGCACCACATGGCGTGCGACGTGTGGTCTCTGGACGTGCTGGCACGGGAGTTCGGCGAGGCCTATCGCTCACTCGCCGCAGGCATCACTCCACAATGGACCGAACCTGGTGACCCGGCACGTTGTGCGGCCAGGCAGGAGGCGCTGCTCAGCGGGGACCGCGGACGTGAGCTCGCCGAGTTCTGGCGTTCCGAGCTGGCCGAGCTGCCGCCGTCCGCCGCACTGCCGCAGGCCCGTCCGCACCGGCGGGTGGCCGCCCCGACCGGACGGCACCGGATGCGGCTGTCCCCGGAGGTGCTGGCCGCCGTGCGCGCAGTGGCCGCGCAGGCTGACGCGACGCCATACTCCGTGCTGGCCACCAGCTTCGCGTGGACGTTGCACCGCTATACCTCCGAACACCGGTTCGTGCTCGGTGTTCCCGCGCCTGGGAGGCTCGACCCGGAGTCCGCCTCCGCGGTCGGCTACTTCGTCAACCCGCTGCCGCTGGTGTGCGAGATCGACTCCGAGGCGGACTTCACCGCACACCTGGCGGCGTTCAGCCGCCGTGTCGCTGCGGTGCAGGCTCATCAGGAGTACCCGTACCAGCGGATCGTGGAGAACTTCGTGCCGGCCGAACGCGGGTCGGACCTGATCCGCGTGCTGTTGCTGCAACAGCAGACTCCTGGCGGGCACGCGCTGTCGTTGCTGGCCGACGAAGGTGATCTCGGCGGACTCACGGCACGAACCCGGTTCGTCACCCAGCGGACCGCGCCGTTCGAGCTGACCGTGGAGATCGTCGCGACGGCCACCGGGCTGACCTGCTCGCTGACCTACGACAGCGAAGCGCTGCGCGGGTCCGAGGTGGCCGCGTTCGCCGGGCACTGGGCGAACGTCCTCGACGCCGTGGTGACCACTCCTTCGCTGCGTCCGCACGAGGTCGCGATGCTCACCGCCGCCGAACGGCAGGCCGCGCTGGAGCTCAATGCCGGCTCACCGGTCAGTGGGATGTCGATTCCGGAGGCGGTGCTCGCGATGTGCGCGGAACACCCTTCGGAGATCGCCGTCGAGGACGAGGAAGGCTCGCTGACCTACGCCGAACTGGCGGCACGTTCCGCCGGGCTCGCCCTGGCTTTGGGCGAGGTGCCTGCGGAAGCACCGATCGCCGTGCTGCTGCCTCGCGGACGCGACCTCGTCGTGGCGATGCTGGCCGCCCAGCGCATCGGCTCGCCGTACCTGCCGCTGGACGTCGACCACCCGGATGCCCGGTTGTCCGCGATCCTGGCCGACGCCGGCCCTCCGGTTCTGGTGACGAACGCCGAACTGGCCCGTGACCGCGCGTCGTTGCTGCGCGGCCGGGTGGTGCTCGTCGAGGACGTTCCGGCGGACGCCGAGGCGCCCGCGGGTCCCACGCACCCGGACCGGTTGGCGCACCTCATCTACACGTCCGGCTCGACCGGCACGCCCAAGGGTGTCGCATGTGGACACAGAGGTGTGCTCAACCTGGTCGCCGACTACCGCGCCCGCGTGCCGCTCGGCCCCGGCGACGCGTGCGGCTGGTGGACGAGCCCCGGCTTCGACGTCTCGGTGCACGAGGTCTTCACCGCGCTGACGGCGGGTGCGACGGTGCACATCTGCCCGGCCGGCATCCGCAACGACGCCGACGCCGTGATGCGTTGGCTGGCCGACCGCCGGATCGTGAGTGCGTATCTGCCACCGCACCTCCTACCCGCCGCGGCCGACTGGCTGGCCACGCATCCCGTCTCGCTGCGGGCGTTGCTGGTCGGGGTCGAGCCGATCCCGCAACCGTTGCTGCGCCGGATCGCCTCGTCCGTGCCGTTGGTGATCAACGGTTATGGCCCGACCGAGACCACCGTGTGGGCCACGTTCCACCACCTGGATCCCGAGGGTTCCGAGGAGGGCATCACGCCGCTCGGGTTCTCGGTGACGAACGGCCCGATCCACCTGCTCGACGCCGCGGGCAACCTCGTGCCGCCCGGCGGGGTGGGCGAGATCCACATCGGCGGCCTGGGCGTCGCGCGCGGCTACCACGGCCGTCCCGGTCTGACCGCCGAGCGGTTCGTCCCGTCGCCTTTCGTCGCGGGACAACGGCTCTACCGCACCGGTGACCGCGCCTACCACCGCGCCGACGGGCAGCTCGTGTTCCTCGGCCGGTCCGACTCCCAGGTGAAGGTGCGCGGCATGCGCGTCGAGCCGCGGGAGGTGGAGGCCGCGCTGGCGGCGCACCCGGACGTGCGGACCGCGCTCGTCATCGCCTCGGGTGCGGCGCCGGACACCAGGCTCGTCGGGTACGCCCAGGTCGACGATCTCTCGCTCCCGGCGGATCTGCAGCAGCACCTGCGTTCCCGGCTGCCGGGTCCGATGGTGCCCGACCAGGTGGTGCTGCTGACCGAGTGGCCGATGACGGTCAACGGCAAGATCGACAGGACTCGCCTGCCCCACCCGGTGACCGCCGAGTACGAGCCGCCGTCCGGCGAGATCGAGTCGGTTCTCGCGTCGATCTTCGCGGAACTGCTGGCCCAGCCACGTGTGGGCCGCACCGACAACTTCTTCCACCTGGGCGGGCACTCGTTGCTCGCGGCACGGGTGTCGGCCGAGGTGGCTTCCCGCCTGGACCTGGCGGTGGAGCTCCGGCACGTCCTCGAGCACCCGACGGTCGCGGCGCTCGGCGCCGTGCTGGCCGGGCAGACCGCCGCGGCACCGACCGGCATCGACCTGAGCGAGGTGCTGCTGAGCCACGTGGCGGCGCTGCCGGTGGAGGCACTGGAGCAGCTGGAGGGTGATCGGCCGTGACCACGACCCTGACCGAGGCCCAGCGCGCGCTGCTGGCCCGCATGAGCGCTCCGCCCGGCGAGCGCGAGGGGCTCTTCCCGGTGACGGCGGCCCAGCGCGGTCTGTGGCTGCACGACCAGGTTCACCCCGGCGACAACGCCTACCACATGCCCGCGTTGTTGCGGCTGCACGGCGAGCTCGACGTCGCTCTCCTGGAGCGCCGGTTGCAGGACCTGGTGGATCGGCACGAGTCGTTGCGCACGACGTTCGTCGCGGTCGACGGCCAGCCGCTGCAACGGGTCGTCGCCTCACGGCAACACCCTCTGTCCGTTGTGGACGCCGCGTCGCTCGACGAGGCGCTCGCTTCCGCGCGATCTCTCGCGATGGAGCCGTTCTCGCTGCGGTCCGGTCCGTTGTTCCGGTCCGTGTTGTGGCGGTTGAGCCCTGTCGACCACCTGCTGCTGCTCGTGGTGCACCACATCGTGGCAGACGGCGTGGCGGTGTCGGTGCTGTTCGCCGAACTCGCGGGTGCGCCAGCCGCGTCGGCGTCGCACCCGGTCGACCTGGCGCTGCGTGAGGTCGCGGCCGGTTCTGACGACGGCTACTGGACAGCGTCGCTGGAGGACTGGACACCCGCGCTGCTGCCGTTGATCGCGGGCTCAGCGGGCTGCCGGACTTCGCACCACGACGCTCCGGACGTGGCTGTGCTCGCGCGGGAGACCACCGAGTACACGGTGTGGCTGGCGGCTCTGGCCGCCGCGTGGGGACGGCTGACCGGCCGGACCGACGTGGTGATCGGCATGCCGTTCGCCGGTCGCGGCACACCGGACACCCAGCACACCGTCGGCTTCCTGGTGATGACGCTGCCCGTGCGGCTGCGCTGGGACGGTGCCACCACGTTCCACGAGCTGGTGGAGATCGCGGGAGCGGCGATCCGTTCGGCGGTGGGGCATGCCGCGGTGGTGCAGCGGCCGCGTCTTTTCGACGTCCTGCTGACGATCACCCCGGATCTGCCCGTGGACTTGCTGGCCGGCGCCCGTGCCTCGACGGTGCCGGTGGAGGCGCGGTCGGCGAAGTTCCCGCTCACGGTGGACGTGAACTCCGAGGGGCTGACCTGTGTTCACGACACCGCTGTCCTGGACACCGACATCGTCGCCGGTGTCGTGACGGCGATGCGCGCGGTGATCGCGGCGCCGTCACGGCCGGTGGAGGACGTCCCGCTCGCGCGGTTCACTCCTCGTTGGCCTGGTGTGCTGGCGCCTCGCGATGAGCTGACGCGTCGTGCGGACCGGTTGGCGCGCACGATCCGCAGCCACTGCGACGACGTGACGCTGGCGAGCCGCCCGGTCGCGGTGTTCGCCTCGGCGGGACCCGATCTCGCGATGGCGTGCCTGGCTGTCGTGCGGGCGGGCGGACATCACCTCGTGCTGAACCCCGACGACCCGGCCGACCGGATCTGGACGGCGGTGGCCGAGCACGACCCGTGCCTGGTGGTCACGGCGGGGTCGGCGTCGATGGTCGGGTTCTCCGGGGTGCCTCGGATCAGCGCCGACAGCACGGCCGACCCCGGTGGGGAGTTGCCGGTGCCGCACCCGAGTCTGCCCGCGGCGGTGCTGCCGCCGGGGGTCGTGGTGAGTCAGGGTGATCTCGCGCGGTTGGCCGCGGGCCCGCCCGCCGGAGGCTTCGCGCCGGTCGGTTCCGCGGAGGCCGTGATCGAGCTGTGGCGCACCCTGTTGGTGGACGAGGAAACCCGGCGCGACCAGCGGCCGGTGCGGCACGACGATGGCGCCGTGGTGATCGGCGACCGGCCGTGGTGGCACGACGGCGACACCGCCGTCCTCGACTCCCGGCTCCGCCCGCAGCCTCCGGGCTGGCCCGGTGAGCTGTGCGTGGCCCTGGACGGCATCGGCTTCGCCGACCTGCCGCGCCTCACCGCCGAACGGCTCGTGCCGGGCGACCACACCCGTTTGTTGCGCACAGGCCTGCACGCCGTTGTCCGCACCGACGGCATCGAACTCGTGTCGCTGGAGCGCTGGCTGTGCGCGCAACCCGACATCACGGACGCGGCGGTCGTGCACCGAGACGACGCCACCGTCGCCTATCTCGTCGGCGCGGCCGACCACGAGGACCTGCGTGCCCGCCTCGGCGGACACGCGCCGGACGCGTTCGTCACCCTCGACGTCATCCCGCGCACCCAGGACGGCGAACCGGACACCGGCCGACTCACCCCGCCGCCCGACCGCGAACCGCCCGCCGGCGCGCTGGAGGAGCTGGTCGCCCGGTGCTGGGCGGACGTGCTGGGCGTCGACCAGGCCGCCATCGCCAGGACCGACGACTTCTTCGCGCTCGGCGGTCACTCGCTGCTGGCGACCAGGCTGGCCGCGCGCCTGTCGCGTGAGCTCGACCGCGACATCGGTGTGGCGGCGGTGTTCGGGCATCCGACGGTCGCGGGCACCGCACGGGCCATCGAGCAGCAACAGGATCGCAGTCCGTTGCAGCGCACGGGAAGCGCGGAGTCGCCGCTGTCGTTCACCCAGCAGCGCCTGTGGTTCACGCAGCAGTACGACCCGGACTCGCCGCGCTTCACGGTTCCGCTGACCGTGCGGCTGGAAGGCGACCTCGATCTGACGGCACTGCGCCAGGCGCTCGCGGTCGTGGTCGAGCGGCACGAGCCGTTGCGGTCGCTTGTCGACGACGGAATCCTGCTCGTGTCGGAGAATTCTGCTCCCGAACTGTCCGTTGTGGACGCTGTCCCGGAGGGTGCGCTGGGGATCCTCGAAGCAGCCGCGCGCAAGCCGTTCGACCTCACCACCGAACACCCGTTGCGCGCGCTCGTCGTGCGGCTGGCGGACACCGAGCACATCCTCCTGCTCACGGTCCACCACATCGCCTGCGACGGCTGGTCGGTCGGTGTCCTGGCCGGCGAGCTGTCCGCCGCGTACGGCGCGATCCGGGAGAACCGGGAGCCCGACCTGCCCGAACTGCCCATCGGCTACGGCGACTTCGCCCGCTGGCAACGCGAACTGCCGCACGACGACCTGCTCCGCCATTGGGAACACCGCCTCGCCGACGCGCCGCTCGTCCTCGACCTGCCCGCCGACAAGCCGCGCCCAGCCGTGTTCCGCGGGCGGGGCGGCACGGTGCCGATCGGGCTGGAGGTCAGTGGCACCTCCGCCGTGCGCAAGGTCGCGGCCGCCCACGACGTCACGCCGTTCATGGTGTTGCTGGCGGGGCTCGCGATCGTGTTGCGCCGGTGTGCCGGGCAGGACGACATGGTCATCGGCACGCCGATCGCCGGGCGGGAGCGGCCGGAGGTCGAGCACCTCATCGGCTGCTTCATCGACGTGGCACCGCTGCGGCTGGACCTGACCGGTGACCCGTCGGTCGGTGAGGTGCTGCGCAGGGTGCGGGACACCTGCCTGGACGCCTACGCGCACCAGGGCCTGCCGTTCGAACGGCTCGTCGAACACCTGAAGCCGGAACGCGACCTGTCCAGGACGCCGGTGTTCCAGGTGATGCTCGCGCTGGAGAGCGGACCGGTGCCGACACCGGAGTTCCCCGGCGTGGCGGCCACGCCGATCCGGGTCGACAACGGCACGGCCCAGCACGACCTCACGTTCTGGTTGCGCGACCAGCCCCACGAGATCGGCGGTCACGTCGAGTTCAACCTCGACGTGTTCTCCGAGTGCGGGGTGGAACGGCTCGTCGAACGCCTCGGCACCGTGCTCGAACGGCTCGCCGACACCGCCGACGACACTCCGGTGTCCGAAGTGGACGTGATGTCCGACGGTGAACGGCGCTGGCTGCGCAGCCTAGGCCAGGGTGTCAGCGTGCCCATCAGGCCCGGCACGATGGCCGTAGCGGTCGACCCGCTGGCGGTCGTGGCGGACGACGCCGTCGAGCTGACCGCGAGCCAGGTTCTCCAGCGTGCCAACGAGATCGCCACCTCGCTCGCGAACAAGGGCGTGCGAAGGGGGGACGTCGTCGGAGTGCTGCTGCCCCGATCCGCGCACGTGGTGGAGGCGCTGCTGGGCGTGTGGCTGGCGGGCGCGGCCTACCTGCCGCTCGATCCAGCGTTCCCCGAGCAGCGGTTGCGCGCGATGGTGGCCGACTCCCACGCGAGGCTCGTCATCCACACGACTGACGACCTGACCGGAGAACAGCACCCGTTGCCAGAGGTCACCGGCGACGATCGGGCGTACGTGATGTACACGTCCGGTTCGACCGGGCGGCCCAAGGGTGTGCTCGTGCCGCACAGCGCGGTGCTGAACCTTCTCGGTTCCATGACGGAGGCCTGGCAGCTCACACCGGCGGACACCGTGGTCGCGGTGACGACCCTGTCGTTCGACATCTCGGTGCTGGAGCTGTTCGGGCCGCTGCTCACGGGCTCGCGGCTGGTGGTGGCGTCGGCGGACCAGGCGACCGACCCGGTGTTGCTGGCGGATCTGATCACACGGACGAAGGCGACGGTCGTGCAGGCCACGCCGTCCACCTGGCGGATGCTGCTCGACTCCGGCGCACAGCTGCCCGCGGGACTGCGGGCGTGGTGCGGTGGCGAAGCGCTGCCGGCCGATGTGGCGAAGGCGTTGCTCGAGGCCGGCCTGGTGGTGGGCAACCAGTACGGCCCGACCGAGACGACGATCTGGTCCACAGTGGACAGCGTCACCGACCCGGACGCGATCGGTCTCGGCCGGCCGATCGCCAACACCGACGTGATGATCCTCGACGACGCGTTGCGGCCGGTACCGGTGGGCGTGCTCGGCGAGGTGTGCCTGGGCGGCGCCGGTGTCGCGCACGGCTACCACGGCCGTCCGGGCCTGACCGCCGAACGGTTCGTCCCGTCGACTTGGGCCGCGGGGCAACGGATGTACCGCACGGGCGACCTCGCCCGGTTCACCCAGGACGGGGTGCTGCGGTTCGAGGGCAGGCGCGACGCCCAGGTGAAGATCCGCGGGCACCGGATCGAACCCGGCGAGGTCGAGGCACGGCTGGCCGAGCACGACGGTGTGACCGAGGCGGTCGTGGTCGCGCGGGACGAACGGCTCGTCGCCTACGTCGTCGGACCGGCTTCTGCGGAGGAGCTGCGCGCACACCTTCGGGAGTCCCTGCCCGAGTACATGGTTCCGTCCGTGTTCGTCGAGCTGGCGCACGTCCCGCACACGCCCAACGGCAAGGTCGACCGCGCGGCGCTGCCCGATCCGGCCGCGACGACGGCCACCGCGCACCACGTCGCCCCACGCACACCGCAGGAACAGACCCTCGCACGGATCTGGGCGGACGTGCTGGACGTGAGCGAGAAGGACATCTCCGTCCTCGACTCGTTCTTCGACCTCGGCGGCCACTCGATGCTGGCCACCCGGATGGTGACGAAGCTGGGCCACCGGATCGCGCTGCGCGAGGTCTTCGAGCACCCGACCATCGCCGAACTGGCACCACGGCTGGCGGACGAGGCGATCCAGTCGCCGATCGAACCGTCGACGAGGGACGAGTTGTCGTCGGCACAGGAACGACTCTGGTTCCTGCACCGCCTGGACGGCCCGAACCCCGTCTACAACATGCCTTTCGCGCTGCGGCTGACCGGTGTGCTGGACGTGTCGGCGTTGTCCGCCGCGCTCATCGACCTCCAGGAACGGCACGACGTGCTGCGCACGGTGTTCGCCGAACGTGGCGGCGTGCCACGGCCGGTCGTGCACGAACCCGCGGACGTCCTGACAGTCCGCGGCATCACGGAACCCGACCTGAACGCCCAGGTCGTCGCCGCTGCGGCGCACGCGTTCGACCTGACCACCGCCGCACCCTTGCGGGCCTGGTTGTTCCGGCTCGGCGAGCAGGACCACGTGCTGCTGATCGTGCTGCACCACATCGCGGGTGACGAGTCGTCGATGCGACCGCTCCTCACCGATCTCACCACCGCGTACAAGGCCCGCGCGAGTGGAAACGCCCCGGGCTGGACACCGTTGCGGGTGCAGTACGCGGACTACGCGGCTTGGCAACGGCATCAGCGCGACGACTCGCTGCCGTTCTGGCGCGACCGGCTCGCGGACCTGCCCGCACGGCTGAGCCTGCCCGGCGAGCGGCGCGGACCGGCCCACCCGACCCACCGCGGCAACACCGTCCACTTCGGACTCGAAACCGACCTGCGCCAGGCACTGCTGGACCTCGCGGCACGCCACAACGCGACGCCGTTCATGGTCTGGCAGGCCGCCGTCGCGGTGCTGTTGCACCGGATGGGCGCGGGCACGGACATCCCGCTCGGCACCCCGGCCGACACCCGCGGCCACGGCGAGCTCGACGACCTCGTCGGGCTCTTCCTCAACGCGGTGGTGCTGCGCACCGACGTCACCGGTGATCCAGGCTTCGCCGGGCTGCTGGCACGGGTGCGTGACGCGGACCTGGAAGCCTTCGAGCACGCCGACCTGCCGTTCGACCGGCTGGTCGAGGCGCTGAACCCGGCTCGCTCACCCGGTTCGCACCCGTTGTTCGGCGTGTACGTCGCCTACCGCGACAAGCCCGTCGCGTCACCCGCCCTGCCGGGGCTGATCGCTCGCCCGCACCCCGTGCCGGAGCTGTCCGCCAAGGCCGACCTCGCGTTCGCCCTCGACCACACGGGCCAGGCCTCGATCATCTACGCCACCGACAGGTTCGACCGGGCCACGGTGGAAGGCATCGCCGCACGCCTGCACGAGGTGCTGCGCCAGGTCGCGGCCGATCCGGACCTCCCGATCAGCGGCATCGAGGTGCTGACGGACAACGAGCGGACCACCTTGCTGACCGACTGGAACGACACGGTCTGCACGATGCCGGACGCCTGCTTCGCGGACCTGTTCGAGGAGCGGGCGAAGGTCCGCCCGGACCACTCGGCGGTCGTGTTCGGCGACACGGCCCTGACGTACCGCCGGCTCGACGAGGCCGCGAACCGGCTGGCGCACAAGTTGACAGAGCACGGTGCGGCGCCGGACCGCCTCGTCGGGATCATGCTCCCACGATCGCTGGAGATGATCGTCGCGATGGTGGCCGTCCTGAAGTCCGGCGCCGGTTACCTGCCACTGGACCCCGCCTACCCGGCACACCGCGTGGAGCTCATGAAGGCCGACGCGAAGCCGGTGTTCGTCATCGGACCGGACGACCTCGACACCACCGGTTACCCGGACCATGCCCCCGAACGGACAGCACAACCCACCTCGTTGGCGTACGTGATCTACACGTCCGGTTCCACCGGAACGCCGAAGGGTGTGGCGGTCACGCACGCGGGAGTACCGGGACTGATCGCCACCGCGACCGAACGCTGTGGCGTGACCGAGAACAGCCGCGTGGTCCAGTTCGCCTCGATCAGCTTCGACGTCGCGTTCTGGGAGCTGTGCATGTCGCTGCTGGTCGGTGGCACGCTGGTGGTCGCGCCGAGCGAGGTCCGCCTGCCCGACCGGGTGCTGACGGACTTCCTGGCCCGCAACGAGATCACGCACCTGGCGTTGCCGCCCTCGCTGCTCGCGGTGCTGCCGGAAGGCTGCGAACTGCCCGCGAACGGCACGGTGCTGACCGGCTCGGAAACGGTGCCCGCCGAGGTCGTCGGCCGCCACGGACCGGGCCGCACGCTGTTCAACGCCTACGGCCCAACGGAAGCCACGGTGAACTCGACGTTGTGGCGTGCCACCGGCGGGCCGGTCACGACGGTGCCGATCGGCGTGCCGGACCCGGACACCACCGTGTACGTGCTGGACGGCCTCGACCTCGTGCCACCCGGCGTGATCGGCGAGCTGTGCATCGCCGGCAGGGGCCTCGCCCGCGGGTACCTGAACAGGCCTGGCGCGACGGCGACGGCCTTCGTGCCCAACCCGTTCGGCCCGCCCGGCAGCCGGATGTACCGGACAGGCGACCTCGTGCGGTGGACGACCGAGGGCGAACTGGAGTTCTTCGGCCGCGCGGACCACCAGGTGCAGGTGCGCGGGTTCCGGGTGGAACCGGGCGAGGTGGAGGAAGCGCTCAGACGGCACCCGTCCGTGCGCGACGCCGTGGTTCTGGCGGACACCCCAGGCACTGGGCAGACCCGGCTGGTGGCCTACGTGGTCACCGACGACGTGGAACCGTTGCGGGATCACCTGCGTGAGCTGCTGCCCCCGCACATGGTGCCGTCGCTTTTCGTGCCGATGGACCGGATTCCCCGCGCCACCAACGGAAAACTCGACCGCGTCAACCTGCCGCGACCCGGCGTGGCGGCCGCGGGCGTGCAGGAACCACCGGTCACGGACCAGGAGAGGGCGGTCGCCGCCGTGGTGTGCGAGGTGCTCGGCATCGGGGACATCGGCCTGCACGACGACTTCTTCGAGCTCGGCGGCCATTCCCTGCAGATACCGCGGAT
The DNA here is from genome assembly GCF_016907955.1 of Lentzea nigeriaca. GTDB lineage: Bacteria > Actinomycetota > Actinomycetes > Mycobacteriales > Pseudonocardiaceae > Lentzea > Lentzea nigeriaca. Next base: position 29,239 of record NZ_JAFBCX010000018.1, read on the forward strand.
CGCCGTGGGCGTCAGGGAACGCACCGGCACGGACGTCTCGGTGAAGGACGTGTTCCTCGCGCCGACCGTGGCGGGAGTGGTGGCCGCGCTGGGACGTGGCACGCGGACCGCCCCGATCGTCGCGGTCGACCGCACGGCACGCCGGCGGGTGGCGCCATGACCGAGTACACGTTCCCGTTGTCGTTCCAGCAGCACAGGTTCTGGTACCTGGAGCAGCTCAACCCCGGCGGCGCTTACCACATGCCGATCGTGCTGCGGCTGCACGGCGAGCTGCGGGTGGACCTGCTGCACGAGGCGTTGCAGCTGGTCGTCGACCGGCACGAGGTGCTGCGCACGCGCTACCAGCCCGACGCCCAGGTGCAGGTCGTCGCCGAGGAGTGGACGGTGCCGCTGACCGTTGTCGAAGGCGACCTCGAGCAGATCAAGGCCGAGACGCTGGCGGAGCCGTTCGACCTGTGGTCGGCACCGCCGTTGCGGGTCGTGCTGGTCAAGATCGCCCCGGACGAGCACGTGCTGCTGATGGTCGTGCACCACATCGCGTGCGACGGCTGGTCGTTGGGCGTGCTGGGCCGCGAACTGTCGATCGCCTACACGGCGTTGCACGAAGGCCGCAAGCCGGAGCTGCCGGAGTTGCCCGTGCAGTACGGGGACTACGCGCTGTGGCAACGGGACCGGATGTCCGGCGACGTGCTGGCCGCCGGGCTCGCGCACTGGGCGAACGTGCTCGTCGGTGCGCCTGCCACGCTGGAACTCCCGACTGTCCGGCCGCGTCCCGCCGAGCCGACCCTGGTGGGCGACCGCGTTCAGCTGACAGTGCCCGAACCGTTGACCCGGCGGGTGGAGGAACTCGCGCAACGGCACGGCGCCAGCGTGTTCATGGTCGTGCTCGTCGCCTACGCGACCGTCCTGACCCGCTTGTCCGGTCAGGACGAGGTCGTCATCGGCACCGCGATCGCCGGACGGGAACGGCCCGAGGTCGCCGGCCTCGTCGGCTGCTTCATCGACGTCGTCCCGTTGCGGCTGTCCACGGCGAAGACCTCGGCCGAGGAACTGCTCGCCGACGCACGCCGCGTCTGCCTGGACGCCTACGCCCACCAGGACGTGCCGTTCGAGCGGCTCGTCGACCACCTCCGCCCGCCGCGCGACCCGGCCCGCGCACCGTTGTTCCAGGTGATGTGCAACGGCCAGGACACACCGCGGCACGACGTGAGCTGGCCTGGTGTCGAGGTGACCGGAGAGCAACCGGAGCCCGGAGTGTCGAAATACGACCTCACCCTCGACGTGCACCAGCGCCCCGGCGCTCTGCTGCTGGATCTGGAGTTCAACCGGGACGTCTTCGACACACCGCAGATGACCGACCTGCTGGACCGGATCGTCGTGGTGCTCGACTGGCTCACCGACGACACCCGGCCGCTGTTCGGTGACGAGCCACCCCGGCCGGCACCGCGGGTCGAGCGGATCACCGCGCCGAAATCCCTGCGCCCGGCGGGCGTCGAACCGCGCGACGACCTGGAAGCGCTGGTGCTCGGCCATCTTCGCGCCGCGCTGGGCGACGAGCGGCTCGGCGTGACCGACGACTTCTTCGAGCACGGCGGATCGTCGCTCGCCGCGATGACCGCGCTCGTCCGGATCCAGCAGGACACCGGGCACCGGCTTGGCCCCGCCGACCTCTTCGGCGAGGCGACCGCGGCGGCGTTCGCGGCACGGATGCACGAGAGCGACCACGAAAGCGAGCGGAACCGATGAAACGTGTCTCCTTCCGGCGGCTGCTGGACGTGCTGGGCGGACTGCTGTTCGCGCTGCTCGTGCTCGTGCCGTCGGTCACCGGCCTCGGCGCGCTGCCCGCGCTGGGCACCGCGCTCAACCCCGGCACCGGCGTGTGGCGCCTGTCCGCCGACGCTCGTACCGCCCAGTCGGGCGAGATGGCGTTGCCCGGCCTGAAGAACCCGGCGACGGTGTCGTTCGAGGACAACGGTCTCGCCCACGTCAAAACGAGCGACGACCAGGACCTGTTCCGCGTGATCGGCTACCTGCACGCGCGTTTCCGGTTGGTCCAGATGGACCTGACGCGCAGGCAGGCCAACGGCACGCTGTCCGAGGTGATCGGCGCGGCGACGCTGGACGTCGACAAGTTCCAGCGTGATCTGGGCCTGCGCAGAGCCGCCGAACGGGACTGGGTGGCGCTCAAGGACGACAACCCGGCGAAGGCGACGCTGCAGTCCTACAGCGACGGCGTCAACGCGGCGATGCACGAGCTGCGGTCGGCCAACCGGATGCCCACGCAGTTCGCCGTGCTCGGCTACGAACCGGCCGAGTGGTCCCCCGTGGACAGCCTTGCCGTGCAACGACTCGTCGGGCAGAAGATCAGCTTCGACTCGCAGGCGCCGTTGTTCTCCTACGCCGAGAAGGCGATGGGGCAGGAGGCCTTCAAGGCCTGGTTCCCGGACGTGCCGGAGAACAAGCAGCACCCGTACGACAAGGGGCCGTTCAAGAAGCTTCCGCTGACCCCGTTGCCGCAACGGTCGTTCCCGGATCCGGGCAGCGGCTCCGCGAAGGCGAGCGCGGCCGGCCAGACCAGGCCGGAGGGGCCGCTGGCGCTCGGCGCGGGCTCGGAGCTCGCACCGCTGCTGGAACGGCTGGGCGAACTGCCGAACAGCGGCATGGGCACCATGGGTCACAGCAACAGCTGGGTCGTCTCCGGCAGCCGCACCGAGTCCGGCAAGCCGATCCTCTCGGCCGACCCGCACCTGCCGCACAGCCTGCCGTCGATCTGGTACCAGCTCGAGGGCCACAGCCCCGGCTACCACTTCAGCGGCGTCACCACACCCGGCCTGCCGGTGCCGTTGCTGGGCAAGACCGACGACTTCAGCTGGGGCCTGACCGCCTCGCAGCGCCCGACCACGCTGTACTACCTGGAGAAGACCGAGCAGGGACGGCCGGACGAGTTCTACTCGAAGGGCTCGTGGCAGCCGATGGCGAAGCTGCACGAGAAGATCGCCGTGCGCGGTCAGTCCGATGTGGACCACACGATCAAGCTCAGCTCGCACGGCCCGGTGATGGAGGTCGAGGGCCTCACGGCGGCCGTGTGGTGGGCGGGCACGTTGCCCAACGACAACCTGAACAGCATCCTGAAGATGTTGCGCGCAAGGAACGTGCAGGAGTTCCGCGACAGCCTGAGCAACTGGGTCACCCCGGCGCTGAACTTCTCCTACGCCGACCGGCACGGCGACATCGCGATGTTCAACGCGGGTGTCGCACCCCAGGTCGACGGGCACCCGCCGACGCTGCCGCTGCCCGGTGACGGCACGGCGGAGATCACCGGCTCCATCCCGTTCGAGGCGCTGCCGTCGTCGGTCAACCCGCCGGAGGGCTACATCGTCTCGGCGAACCAGCGCGAGGTCACCGGCGACTACCCGTACCAGTACTCGACCTCGTACAACTGGGTGCTGCACGGCTGGCGCGACGGCGAGATCGTCGACCGGATCACCTCCGCGGGCAAGCTGTCGTTCGCCGAGACGGCGGCGATGCAGAGCGACTGGCACGACAACAACGCGCGGCAGCTGGTGCCGTTGCTGCTGGACGCGCTGACCGGCGAGCAGCTGTCGGGCTCCGAGCAGCAGGTCGTGGACATGTTGCGGAGCTGGGACTTCAACGCGACTCCGGAGTCGCTCGCACCGGCCTTCTTCGACTCCTTCAAGAACCGGGTCTCGTGGGTGACGTTCGAGCCGTGGTGGAAGCACTACGGCGTCAAGCAGAACCCCGGCGAGTACCTGCTGCCCAAGGGGCCGGACGCCGGAGCGTGGGCCCAGGAGACGTTGCGCGGCACCGTGCTCGGCTGGATCCAGCACGACCCGGACAACAAGTACTTCAGCCTTCCCGACGGCACCAAGCGCACCACCACCCAGGTGCTGCGCGAGGCGTTCCACCAGTCGGTGAAGCGGACCGTCGAGAAGTTCGGCGCCGACCTGAACGGCTGGCGGTACGACAAGTACCAGCGAATCCTCTTCCCGTCGCTGCTCGGCATCTCGGCGCTGGACGTGGGCCCGATGCCGTGGGGCGGCAACCCGCGGACGATCAACACCGCGGTCGGCACGCGGGACGACGACGCGGGCAACCCGCTGTCCAACCTGGCCACCGCCGGTCCGACGTGGCGGCTGAACGTGGACTGGGGTACCGGCGAGGCGAACTCGATCTTCCCGGCCGGGCAGAGCGAGAACCCGATGTCCCCCTGGTACGCCAACGGGGTTCCGGTGTGGATGAGGGGGCAGTTCTGGCCCGTGCTGGAAGGCGACGCGGTCAAGGGAACCGCGGAATGGAGGTTGCGGCCATGAGGGTCGTGCTGATCACCGGAGTGATTGCTGTGGCGGTCGCGGCGCTGGACGCGGCGGCACTGCTGGTGGGCTGGTGGTGGGTCACGGTCCTGGTCGCCGCGGTGGCGGTGTACCGCTTCGCCGGCAAGCGGGTGCTGCTGGCCGTGCTCGCGGGCACGGTGGTCGCCTGGGGCGCGTCGATGGCGGCGCAGGCGGGTTCGCAACTGGGTGCGGTCGCCGATCTCGTGGCCGCCATGGCGTTGAACGGCCGCGGTCTCGGCTGGGTCGTGATCGTGGTGTCCCTGGTGTACGCGCTGCTGCTGGCGCTCGCCGGGAGCTGGGTCGGAGGCGCGGCACGACGACTGCGCCGCACCGAAGGCGTTGCTGAGCAGGAAGAAACCTTGGAGGCACAGCATGTCTGAGCAGTACACGGTCGTGATCAACGACGAGGAGCAGTACTCGATCTGGCCTGCGGGCCGCGAGGTGCCGCAGGGCTGGCGCGAGGCCGGCGTGAGCGGGGACAAGCAGACCTGCCTCGCCCACATCGACGAGGTGTGGACCGACATGCGGCCGCTGAGCCTGCGCAGGCACATGGCGGAAGCGGGGCTGTGACGTGACGCGGGCGAACCCCGAGGTGTCCGTGCGCGGAGTCTTCCTGCCGCTGCGGCACGCCGAGTTCCGGTGGCTGGTCGGTGGTCAGATGCTGTCCACGTTCGGCGACATGCTGCTCGTCGTGGCACTGCCGTTCGTGGTGCTGCGACACGGCGACGCGGCCGACCTCACCGTGATGCTCACCGCACTGGGGATCGCCCGCATGGCAGGGTCCCCGCTCGGCGGGTGGCTCGCCGACCGCTGGCAGCCGCGCACGGTCATGCTCGGCACCGACGTGGCCCGTGCGGCCGTGCTGGCCGCGCTCGCGGTGATGGTCGCGGGGGAGAGGTTCGAGCTGCTGCACTTCGGGATCGGAGTGGTGTTGCTCGGCGCGCTGGACGGCGTGTTCCTGCCCGCGTACTGGGCGGTGCTGCCCGCGCTGGTCGAGGAGGACGAGCTCGCGGCCGGCAACGCGATCGGAGAAGGGCTGCTGGTGTTCACCGTCATGGTGGGCACGTTCGTCGGCGGGCTCGCGAGCGCGGTGCTCAGCCCGACGGCCGTGCTCACCATCGACGCGGCCACGTTCGCCTTCTCCGCCTGCGCGCTGTTGTTCCTCCGGTCACGGCCGGGAGTGCGCACGGAGGAGGGCAACGGCGGGTTCTGGGCGTTCGTCAGGGGATCACGGCTGTTCCTGTCGATCACGCTGATCGCGGGCGTGCTGCACCTCGCGTCGGCGGGCACGTTGAACGTCGCCCTGCCGGTGCTGGTGGACGAGCGGTCGGCCGACGGGCAGCGGGTGTTCGGTGTGCTGCTCGGCGCACAGGGAGCCGGGCTCCTCGTGGGAACCCTGATCGCGGGCCTGCTGTGGGGATTCCGCCGGCGCGGCCTGGCCGCGGTGGCACTGCTGGTCGTCCACGGGGCCGTGCTGATCTTGTTCCCGCAACTGCCCGGTCCGGTCGCGCCGATGGCCGCGATGTTTGTGCTCGGCGTGGTCGCCGGGGTGCTGAGCATTCTCGCCGTGACGATCCTGCAGCAGATCTCGCCACCGGACGTGCGGGGCCGGGTGATGGCGGCGTTCTCCGCCGTGACGCTCGGCGCCTACCCGTTGTCGGCGGTGCTCGTCGGGACGGTGGTGGTCGGTGCGGGAGCGCCTATGGCGTTCCTGGCGAGCGGACTGGGTGTGCTGGTGACGGCGGCGATCGGGTTCGGCCAACGCGCGTTGCGCGAAGCCTGAGGAGTGGTGATGACGTATCCCGAGGTAGATGCACCGCCGTTGCCCGTGCTGCCGCCGCCGTGGAGCGTCCGGGTCCTGACCCCGGACGACGCCGGGCTGGTGGCGGACTGGATGAACACCCCGCACGTGGCCGCCGCGTGGGACCAGGCGTGGCCGCTGCAGAGGTGGGCGGACGAACTGGCGCGGCAGCTCGCGGGCGATCACTCGCTGCCGTGCGTGGCGAGCTACGACGGACGTCCGTTGGCGTACCTGGAGATCTACCGGGTCGTGCGTGATCGGCTCGCCGCGCACTACCCGGCCGGACCGCACGATCTCGGTGTGCACGTGGCGATCGGCGACCCGCAGGACATCGGACGCGGTCTGGGCAGCGCGCTGCTGCGGGCGGTGGCGGACGGTCTGCTGGCCGCCGAACCCGGCTGCTCGCAGATCGTCGCCGAACCGAACGTGCTGAACCCGGCGTCACAGCGGGCTTTCCGCAACGCGGGGTTCCGGTACGCCGGAGAAGTCGTGTTCCCGCACAAGAAGGCGGCACTGCTGATCAGGCCGCGGGCGGAGGAGCGCACCGACGTCGTAGGCATCGGCTTCGGGCCGGCGAACCTGGCGCTCGCGGTAGCCCTCGCCGAGCATCCCGGCGTGACCGCGCGGTTCCTGGAACGCCAGGACGGGTTCGCCTGGCACCGCGACATGCTGCTGGACGGCGCGACCGTGCAGGTGTCGTTCCTCAAGGACCTCGTGACCATGCGCAACCCGACGAGCGAGTACGGGTTCCTGTCCTACCTCGCGGCCAAGGACAGGCTGGTGGAGTTCATCAACCACAAGACGCTGTTCCCGTCGCGCGTCGAGTTCAACGACTACATGTCGTGGGTGGCGAGCCGGTTCGCCGCGCAGGTCGAGTACGGCTCGGAGGTCGTCGGCGTCCGGCCGGTGGCCGGCGCGTCCGGCGTCGACGAGGTGGAGGTCGTCACGAGGCTCGGCCGCCGGGTGCGCTGCCGGGACCTGGTGATCGCGACCGGGTTGCGGCCCGTGCTGCCCGCCGGGATCGAGGCGTCGGACCGGGTGTGGCACAGTGACGAACTGTTGTCACGCCTGGAGAAGGTGGATTCGGAGCCGCGCAGGGTCGTCGTGCTCGGTGCCGGGCAGAGCGCCGCCGAGGTGGTCGAGTACGTGCACCGGCGATATCCGCACGCCGAGGTGTGCGCGGTGTTCGGCCGGTACGGGTACTCACCGGCTGACGACAGCCCGTTCGCGAACGGGGTGTTCGATCCGGCCGCGGTCGACACGTTCTACGGTGCGCCGGACGCGGTCAAGGAACGGGTGCTCGCCTACCACCGCAACACCAACTACTCGGTCGTGGACCTGGAGCTGATCCAGGAGCTGTACCGGCGCGGCTACCAGGAGATGGTGATCGGTGAGCGGCGGCTCAGGGTGCTGAATCTGTCCACTGTGGACCGCGTCGGAACCGGACCGGACGGTGTTCTGCTCGGCGTCGTGTCGCTGGCGACCGGTGAACGTTCGGAGCTGGAGGCGGACTTCCTCGTCTGTGCCACCGGGTATCGCGAGGCGGACGTGTTCGGGATGCTGGGTGAGCTGGGGCGGTACTGCCTGCGGGACGATCACGGACGGCCGTTGGTGGACCGCGACTACCGGGTGCGTACGGTGCCGGAAGTATCCTGTCGCATCTACTTGCAGGGACCGACCGAGCACTCGCACGGCATCAGCTCCGGGCTGTTGTCGACGGTCGCTGTGCGGGCGGGGGAGATCGCCCGGTCCATTGTGGAGCGTGAGCGGGTGGCGGTGCTGTCATGAGCTTCGGCGTGGCCGGGTTCGGTGTGTTTCTGGGCGAACCGCTGTCCGTGGAGGTGGCTGCGGCCGACTACATCACTGACCGGCGACAACTGTCCCGATGGGGGTACCGGGCGTTCCACCGGGCGGACTCGGCCGTCGGGATCACCGATCTGGCCGTGGCGGCGGGACGACGGGCGCTGGACGCCGCCGGTGTTTCCGCGGACGAGGTGGACGTGGTCGTGCTCGCGATCTCCGACATCGCCGAGCACCTGTACTGGGACCCGGCCGCCGCGTGCCAGTACCGGCTCGGCGCACACCGCGCGGAGGCGATCCTCGTCAACCAGGCCTGCGGTGGGGCGGTGACGGCGTTCGACGCCGTCGCCGGGCGGTTCGCGACCCATCCCGAGCACCGGGTCGCGTTGATCATCGGCGCGAACCGGGTGTGCGAGGCGTACGTGAACCGGATGGCGGTCAACACCTGCGTCAACGGCGACGGCGCCGCCGCTGCCGTCGTGCGCCGAGACTTTCCTGGCCGGCGGTGGCTCGTGACCGAGACGCTGACCGACGGCAGGTACGCGGACTACTTCCGGTTGGCCGGCGGCACCGCCCGGCCGTTCGGGGGCGGTGAGCCACCGCGGCTGCGCGACCCGTTCACGCGGCTCGTGGAGTTCTTCGACGGCGACGTGGCGGCGATGGTCGAGTTCGGGCGGATGACCGTGGACCGCACCCGCGAGGTCGTCGAACGGGCGTGCAAGCGGGCCGGGGTTTCCGGGGTGGCGCGGGTCGTGCACCTCAACGACAACGTGACGGCGTTGAGCGACCTGGCGCTCGCGCTGGGGCTGCCGTTGTCCGCCCTGAACGCCGATGTCGCGGCCGCACATGGGCATCTGGGCTGCGCGGATCAGCTCTTGGGGCTGTCGTGGCTGGTCGAGCGCGATCTCGTGGCGGCGGGCGAGGTCGTGGCGCTCACCAGCACGGGCAGCGGAATGCACTGGACCTGCACGTTGATCGAGGTGTGAGGATGACCCGAGTGGCAGTCGTGGCCACGTTCACGGCCGACGGGGTGCTGCCGCTGCTGCGGTCGGCACTGGAACAGGCGGGGATCGAGGCGGAGCTGCACCTGTGCCCGTTCGGCCAGGTCGAGACCGAGCTGACGGCACCGGACTCCGGGCTCGCCCGGTTCGCTCCCGACGTCACGCTGGTGTTGCTGCACGACGGCGCGTTCCTCCCGGCCGCCTGGGATCCGACCCGGCTGGACGGGGTGGAGGACGCCGTCCGCGCGCGGCTGGAGTCGCTGGAGTCGGCGATCGCCGGACGCGGAACGGTGGTGCTGCACACCGTTCCGTTGTCGCGGGTGGAGCAGCGGACCGTCGTGTCGTACCGGGGTCGTGCCGCGCTCGGCCGGTTGTGGCGGCGGCTGAACTCGGCGCTGCTGGAACTGCCGGACCGCCATCCGTCGGTGCACGTGCTCGATCTCGAGGCCGTGCTGGTCGACGAGGCCGGGCCGGTGCGGGACGAGCGGCTGTACCGGTACGCCTCGATGGCCTGGAGTGCCGTGGCTGAGCGGGCTTACGCGAGGGAGGCGGCGGCGTTCTGCCGTGCTGTGGCTGGACGTTCGGCGAAGGTGCTCGTGCTCGACGGCGACAACACGTTGTGGGGCGGTGTTGTGGGCGATGACGGCCTCGCGGGGATCCAGCTGGGGCCGCTCTACCCCGGCAACGCGCACGTCGATCTGCAACGGCGGGCGCTGGCGTTGCGGCGCCAGGGCGTCCTGCTCGCGTTGGCCAGCAAGAACTCTGCGGAGGTCGTCGACGAACTGCTGGCGGAGCATCCCGGCATGGTGCTGCGCCCGACCGACTTCGTGGCGCTGGCGGTGAACTGGCAGCCCAAGGACGGCAATCTGCGTGAGCTGGCGGCCGAGTTGAACGTGGGGCTGGACTCGTTCGTCTTCGCGGACGACAGCAGGTTCGAACGGGAACTGGTGCGCGAGGCCCTGCCGTCGGTCCGGGTGGTGCCGCTGGACGGCGACCCGGCCGGCTTCAGCGACCTCGTGCTCGCGGATGATCACTTCGCCGTGCTGGAGACGACCGAGACCGACAGGTCGCGCACCGACCTGTACCGGGCCCGGCGCGAGCGGAACTCCCTGGCCGCGTTCAGCTCGCCGGAGGAGTACCTGCACGAGTTGCAGCTCGTGGTGGCCGTGCGTGAGGCCACCCGGTACGACCTGCCTCGGCTGGTGCAGTTGTCGTTGCGCACCAACCAGTTCGTGATGGTGCGAGGAGCGCATTCCGAAACCGGGACCCGTGAGTTCGCGGAGTCTCCCGACCGGCTGCTGCTCGCGATCTCCGTGTCCGACCGGTTCGGGGACGAGGGTGTGGTCGGTGGTATCTGGGTCAGCCGCGGCGAGCGGGCGTGGACCGTGGACAACTTCGTGCTCAGCTGCCGGGTTTTCTCGCGCGGGGTCGAGCACACCGCCCTGCAAGCCGTGATGGACCGTGCGATCGCCGCCGGTGCGGAACGGCTGGACGCTGCTTTCGTTGCGTCGGAACGCAACCAGCCCGCCGCGTCCTTCTACCCGTCCGTCGGGTTCGAGGCCCGTGAACCGTCCGGCTACTCGCTGCCGTTGCGTCCACCGCCCGCCGTCCGGCCCGCGTGGGCGACGTTGATCGAGGGGGAGACCGCTGATGTCTGACGTGCTGACCGACCTCGTCCCGCTGGTCGCGGAGGTGTCGCGCACCCGGCCGCACGAGGTCACCGGATCGTCCCGGTTCGAGCAGCTGGCCGAGTGGGGGAGCATGGCCGCGCTGCGGCTGCTCGCGGAGGTCGAGCCGCGCTGGAACGTGCGGCTCGACCTGCGGCGCTACCTGGCCACCGAGACGGTGGCGGAACTGGCTGACGTGATCGCGCAGGAGCGGCTCAGGTCGGCCTGAGGATCCGGAAGCCGAGGTCGGAGGCGGCCCTGCGCGGTCTGCCGACGTGCATCGTGCGCACGCTCGCGGGCGCGTCGCCGTCCCGTGCCGCGGAGACGATCGCCGCTTTGGCGCACCAGCCTGCCGCCAACGGTCACGTCGTCCACCTGCCACTGTGCTCGGTCGACACCGCGATCCGCGCCGAACGCGCGGCTGCCCTGCTTGCGGTTGGCTGCGCGAGTGATGGTCTGAGCGGACCTTGTGAGGTGCCAGTGGGTGAATTACGTTCAGACCAGTGGCAATGAGGTCTGTGCGAATCCAGGTGCTGGGTTCGATGCGGGCGTGGAAAGACGGTGTGGAACTCGAACTCGGCCCACCCGCCCGGCGAGCCGTGCTGGGGTTGCTGGTGCTCGCCGAGGGCGAGACGGTGCCGAGCGGGAACCTCGTCGACGCGCTCTGGGGCGACCGGCCGCCGCGCAGCGCTGTGAACGTCCTGCAGACCCACGTCAAACACCTGCGCCGGTTGCTGGAACCAGGCCGGTCGTCGCGGACGAGCAGCGAGGTCCTGCCCTACGTCAACGGTGGCTACGCCGTGAACCAGGCGGCGGTGACCGTCGACCTGACGGAGTTCCGCCTCCTCGTCGCCGAGGCCAACGAGGCCTATCGCAACGACGACTGGGAGCGTGTCGCCGCCGGTCTGGGGGAGGCACTGGTGTTGTGGCGCGGCCGGCCGGCCGCGGACATCCCGCTGCTCGCGACGCATCCGAAGGTCGTGTCGCTGGTGGCGAAGCACCGCGAGGTGGTCGCCCGCCATGGTGACGCGATGATCGCGATCGGTGCCGCGGCGGAAGTGTTGCCCGAGATGGCGGAGGCCGCCGCCGAACAGCCGCTCGACGAGTCCGCGCAGGCCCGGCTGATCCGCGCGTACCACGCCGCCGGTCACCGCGCCAAGGCGTTCCAGACCTACCACGAGGTGCGGGACCGGCTCGTCGAGGAGCTCGGCATCGACCCCGGGCCGGAACTCCGCGCGGCCCACGCGACGCTGCTCCACGACGACGGCAGGACGGGCACGGCGCAGCCCCGCGCCGTGCCGAGGGTGCCGAGGCAACTCCCGGCGCGGCCGCCCGGCTTCACCGGCCGCACCGCGCAGCTGTCCACATTGGACGAACTGGCGGCGGGAGGCCCCGGCGGTGGGATGACGATCGCGGCGATCTCCGGCACGGCGGGCGTCGGCAAGACGGCTTTGGCCGTGCACTGGGGGCACAGCGCCAGCGATCGGTTCCCGGACGGGCAGCTCTACGCGAACCTGCGCGGGCACACCAGTGCGGGGGCGGCGGCACCGATCGAGGTGCTCGCCCAGTTCCTGTCGGCGCTGGACGTTCCGGCCGAGCGGGTGCCTCTCGACGTGGAGACGGCGTCGGCCATGTTCCGGACGCTGACCACCGACCGGAAGATGCTGGTGCTGCTGGACAACGCCGCGGGCCCGGACCAGGTCCGGCCGCTGCTGCCCGCCGGTTCCGGCTGCCTGGTGGTGGTGACCGGCCGCGATCGCATGACCGGTCTCGTCGCGATGCACGGTGCCCGGCAGATCACGCTCGACGTGCTCAGCCCCGACGACGCCCTGGAGCTGCTCGCCTGCATCCTCGGGCCACGCCGGGTCCGTGCCGAACCCGCTGCGGCAGCGGACTTCGCCAAGCTGTGCGCCTACCTCCCGCTCGCCCTGCGGATCGCGGCCGCCAACCTCTCCGACCGTCCCGGCTACGGGATCGAGGACTACGTGCTGGAACTTCGGGAGGGCAACGTGCTGACCGCTCTCGCGGTGCCGGGCGACGAACAGGCCGCGGTACGAGCGGCGTTCGACCTCTCCTACGCGGCACTGCCTCCCGAGGCACGGCGGCTGTTCCGCCTGCTGAGCCTGATCCCCGGCTTCGACGCGAGTACGGAGGCCATCGCCGCACTCACCGGCACGAACCCCGAACGGTCGCTCGACCGGCTCGCCGGCGCGCATCTCGTCGAACTGCAGGCGCCGGGCCGCTACAGCTTCCACGACCTGCTTCGCCGGTACGCGGCCGAACAGGAGGAGCCCGACCGCGAGGCCGCCCTCCAACGCCTGTACGACTGGTACCTGCACGCGGTGGACGGTGCCGCCCGTCGGCTCTACCCGCACATGCTGCGGCTGCCGGTCCCCGACCTCGACGCCCGGATGCCTTCCGGTGTCACCGGACCAGCGGAGGCCGCGAACTGGCTGGACGCGGAGCGCGGCAACCTCGTCGCGGCGGTCCGGTCGGGCCCGCGGCCCACGGCGTGGCTGATCGCCGACGCACTGCGCGGCTACTTCTGGATGTCCACGCGCAGGGTCGAATGGCAGGCCACCGCGGAGGCGGGTCTGGCCGCGGCCGAGGAGGCGGGCGAACCCCGTGCGCGGGCGACCGCCCGGCTGAGCCTCGCCGACCTGTACTTCCGGCAGGGCCGGTACCGGGAGGCCGTGCGGCACTACACGCACGCCCACCTGCTCGCGCGGCAGGCCGGGTGGGTCGAGGCCCAGGCCGCGGTGCTCGGCAACCTCGGCTGCGTCTACTGGCAGTCCGGCCGGCTCGAAGCCGCCGCGGCCAGGTTCCGCCGCTGCCTGGCGCTGAGCCGCGGCATCGGCCAGCGCGCGGGCGAGGCCGTGGCACTCGGCAACCTCGGCCTCGTCCATTGGGAGATGGGCAGGCTGGCGCAGGCGTCCGAGCACTACACCCAGGCGTTGAACCGGTACCGCGAAATCGGGTCCCGCTACGGCGAGGCGATCAACCTCGGCAATCTCGGCCATGTGCAGCGCCTGCGCGGATTTCCCGGTGCGGCGGCCGAGCTGCTGACGCGGGCACTCGCCCTGCACCGCGAGGGCGGCAACCGCAGCAGTGAGGCCCAGACGCTGAGCAGGCTGGCCGCCACGCACCTCGACCTCGGCCGCGTCGCGGAAGCGCTCGAGAACGCCCGTGCCGGCCTCGTCCTGGCGCAGGACACCGGTGATCCCCGGATCGAGGTGGAGTCGCTCGCCGTGCTCGCCGGTGTGGACCACCGGCTCGGCCACCGGACGGACGCCATCCGTCACTACCGGCAGGCGCTCGATCTCGTGCGCAACACCGGCGACCGTTATCCGGAGATCGAGATCCTGATCGGCCTCGCGACGGTCACCGCGGACGTCGATCATGCGAAGCACGCGCTCGACCTGGCTGAACGCTCCGGTTATCGCGCGTTGCAGGGTCAGGCGATGACCGCTCTCGCCGGAATCCTGCTGGCGTCCGGGAAAGCCCAGGACAGCAGGGACCACGCGCAGACCGCACTCGCCATCCACCGGGAGACCGGCCACCGCACCGCGGAAGCGCTCACACTCGCCGTGCTGGAACGGGCAGGTCGCTGAGCCGCAACTGGGTCTAGTCACCGATTCCCTTGTGCGGCACCGTGCTGCTGCCGTTCGGATGCACGGTGATGACGGCCCACGGGTTCACGCTGCCCGGCCTGCCCCCGGCGTCCTTGCAGGAGAACTCGGACATGTTGAACGCGTTCCAGGCTCCGCTGCCGTCCTGCACGGGCGTCATGGCCTCCTCGGCGCTGCCCACCCACACGCACCACCTGCTGTCCTCCTCGTGCGTGACGTGCGGCGTGATCGTGGTGACCTTCCCGTCCTCCACGCACCAGGAGACGTAGTAGGTGTAGGTCCACTTGCCAGGCTCGGACAGCCGGACCACCTCGGACTTCTTCTCCGGCGTCGGGCAGCTCGCCTCCGCGGCCTGAGCCGTGCTCACCGGCAACCCGGCCAGGAGGACCACCGCACATCCGATGATCGTCGCTTTCATCGTGTTCCCCCTCGCAATCGTAGGCCCCCAATGTGGTGCCTGCACCGGGTTGTCCGCAAGGCATGTCCACGCCGCGTCCAATCGACGTCCAGTCGCACTGAATAGCTTGTCCCGCAGGGCTTTCCTACCGGAGAGGGAATGATGAGGGCGCGAATCGAGAAGGGCCTTGCCGCGGTGGCCGTGGCGTTGTCGGTGGCGGCGGTCGTCGTCAGTGGTGGAGGGAGCAGCGCCGCTGCGCCGTCCGGCCTGCGGGCGTTCGGGATTTCGGCCGACGGCACGCTGATGGCGACGTTCACCACCGATCGGCCGCAGGTGCTGGACTGGGTGCGGACGATCCAGGGCTTCTCCGGCGACACCGCCGCCGTCGGCCTCGACTTCCGGGTCCAGGACGGCCTGCTGTACCTGGTGGGCAACAAGGGCGGCATCTACACGGTCAGCCTCCCGTACCCGCCGCAGTACCCCGACCCGGTGATCAAGAAGGTCTCGCAGCTGACGGTCGGGTTGCAGGGCACGAACTTCGGCGTCGACTTCAACCCGGCGGCCGACCGGCTGCGGGTGATCAGCGACACCGGGCAGAACCTGCGGCACGACCTCAACGCGCACAGCACCGCCGTGGACACGATGCTGACCACCCCGCCGACGACCGGTGCCACCAAGGGCGTCAGCGCCGCGGCCTACACGAACAACGACCTCAACCCGGACACCGCGACCACGTTGTTCGACCTCGGCACGCTGACCGACCAGGTGCTGATCCAGTCACCCGCGAACAACGGGACGCTGGCGCCGACCGGCAGCCTCACCGTGAACGCCGGTCCCAACGCGGGCTTCGACATCTACAGCACACTGAGCAACGGGAAAGCGGTTTCAGCGGACGGCTTCGCCACTCTCTCCGGACCGGACGGCTCCGCGTCGCTGTACAGCGTCAACCTGCTCAACGGGACGGCGACCAGCATCGGCAAGTTCCCGCTGCAGATCACGGACCTCGCGATCTCGCTGACCGGCAGCTGATATTCCCGCCCGCTCGTCCAGTCGACGTCCAGACCTCTCGAATAGCTTGTGCCACAAGGACTTCGGCACAGGGAGTGGGCTGATGAGGGCACGGGTCAAGAAGGGTGCCGCCGCAGTGGCCGTGGCGTTGTCGGTCGTGGCGGCGGCCGTCGTCGGCGGCGGGCAGAGCAGTGTCGCGCAGCCGTCCGGCCTGCGGGCGTTCGGGATCACCGCGGACGGCACGCTGATGGCGACGTTCACCACGAACAAGCCACAAGAGCTGAACTGGGTGAGAGCGATCGGCGGGTTCTCCGGCGACACCGCGGCGATCGGCCTGGACTTCCGGGTCCAGGACGGCCTGCTGTACCTGGTGGGCAACAAGGGCGGCGTCTACACGGTCAAGACCCCGCCGCAGGTCGACGACGTCACCGTCACGAAGGTCTCGCAGCTGACGGTTCCGCTGTACGGCACGAACTTCGGCGTCGACTTCAACCCGGCCCTGGACCGCCTCCGGATCATCAGCGACACGGGCCAGAACCTGCGGCACAACCTCGGCGACAACACCACGACGGAGGACGCGGTCCTGTCCACCCCGCCCGCGCTCGGGCCCACCAGGGGCGTCACGGCCGCGGCCTACACCAACAACGACCTGAACCCCGACACCGCGACCACGTTGTTCGACATCGGCACGGCCACCGACGAGCTGCTCATCCAGTCGCCGGCCAACAACGGCCTGCTCACCGCGGTCGGCAAACTGACCGTCGACGCCGGTGCCAACGCGGGCTTCGACATCTACAGCACGCTGAGCAACGGCAAAGCCGTCACGTCGACCGGATTCGCCACTCTCGTCGCACCGAACGGCACTGCCTCTCTGTACAGCGTCAACCTGCTCAACGGCACTGCCGCCAGTCTCGGCCAGTTCCCGCTGGCCGTCACGGACCTGGCGATCACGCTGACCGGAAGCTGACCACCGTAAAGTGGCCTCTCGGGATACCTTCGAAATGGGTATCCCGAGAGGCCACTTTCTGGTGAACGCTTGCCGGTGTGACCGAACAACACACCATCATCGAGCTCGACGACGAGAACACCGGGCTGGCGTACGAGGCGATGCGTGCACTCCGCCCGCACCTCACCTCCGAGGACGCCTTCGTCTCCGCGGTACGGATCCAGCGCAAGGAGGGCTACCGGCTCATCGCCTCCCTCGACTCCGCCGGTCGGGTGGCCGCGGTGGCGGGATTCCGGCAGATGACGAACCTCTACGCCGGATCGCATCTCTACGTCGACGACGTGAGCACGCTCCCGTCCGCGCGGAAGCAGGGCCACGCGGGCGCCCTGCTCAGGTGGGTCGACGAGGAAGCCCGCCGCCTCGGTTGCGCGGGAGTCCACCTGGACTCGGGGACGCATCGGCACGACGCTCACCGGCTCTACCTGGGTTCCGGCTACGTCATCCCGGCGTTGCACTTCAGCAAGACGTTCTGAGAACGGCAGACTGGCCGGTGTGCGGGTAGCTGTCGTCTCAGGGGGCGATCCGGGCCACGTCGTTCCGGCGATGGCGCTGTGCCTGCGGTTCGCGGAGGCCGGGGACACGCCGGTCCTGCTCACCGGAGGCCGCTGGGTCGACGCCGCCCGCCGGGAGGGGATCGCGGCCTCTCACGTTCCCGGTCTGTCGCTGGCCGATCTGCGCGACGTTCCCGATCTCGGGCAGGCTTTGCACGACCAGGCCGCGGTGCTGGCGAAGGCGCTCACCCCTCAACTGGCCGCTCTCGCACCGGATCTGGTGGTGTGCGACGTCCTCGCGCTGGGGGCGAGCATGGCCGCCGAGCTGCTCGGCGTGCCGTGGGCGCAGCTGTCGCCCCATCCGCTCTACGAGCCGTCTCGGCGGCTGCCTCCGATGGGCAGCGGACTGGCCGCCGGAACGGGCGTGCGCGGCAGGCTGCGCGACGCCGTGCTGCGCGCGATGGCCGCCAGGTCGATTCGTCAGGGCGAGAGGCAACGCGCCGTTGTGCGGCAACGGATCGGCCTGGGCGTACGGGAGACGGGCCCGGTGGCGCGGCTGATCGCGACGTTGCCCGCGCTGGAGGTGCCGCGCCCGGACTGGCCGGCCACTGCTCACGTCGTCGGCCCGCTGTTGTGGGAGGCCAGTCAGGAGCGGATGACCCCACCTCCTGGCACCGCCCCACTGGTGATGATCGCGCCGTCGACGGCGTGGACCGGCGCCGCCGACATGGCCGGGATGACGCTGGAGGCGTTGCGGGGCCTGGGAGTGCGGGCCGTGGTGTCGACGTTCGCCCCGGCACCGGCGGTCCTGCCGGAGTGGGCCCGGTCGGGGCCGGGCAGGCAGGACGAGCTGCTGCGCGAGTCGTCCGTGCTGGTCTGCGGTGGCGGCCACGGGATGCTGGCCAAGGCGTTGCGGGCGAAGGTGCCCGTCGTGGTGGTGCCGGGCGGCGGCGACCAGTGGGAGATGGCCAACCGGGTGGCGCGGCAGGGGAGCGGGCTGATCGTCCGCCCGTCCACAGTGGACGGGCTGCGAACGGCGGTAGGGCGGGTGTTGGACGAACCGGGTTTCGCTGCCGCCGCGGCCAGGGCGGCGGCGACCGCGGCCGAGGTGCGCGACCCCGTCGAGGTGTGCCGCGCGGCCCGGCTGCCGGAAGGAACGGGGAGATGAGCAAGGAGTTCGGCGCCGTCTCCGCGAGGTGTGGAACCGTTGTGGGCCACGGTATGACCGCGACATGGGCTTCTTCGAACGGATTCGGTTCAAGCAGTGAGGTGCTGCCATGCCGCGCACCGTACATGACAATGGTTATCGGTACACATAAGGGTGGCTGAGTATGCTCAACGCAAGTCAGGTGTAGGCTCCGGACCATGCCCATGCAGATGAGCGGGCCGCTGGCCGCATTGGACAAATGGCAGCCGGACGGGTGTTCCATGGCGATGGCCCTGGACATCATCGGCACCAAGTCGGCGATGTTGCTGCTGCGGGAGGCGTTCTACGGCACCACGCGGTTCGACGGCTTCGTGCGCCGCGTCGGCATCACCGAGGCGGTCGCCGCCAAGCGGCTCAAGGAACTCGTCGAGGCCGGCCTGCTGGAGAAGCGGCCGTACCAGGAGCCGGGCTCGCGGACGCGCTACGAGTACGTCCTCACGGAGATGGGCAACGCGCTGCTGCCGGTGATCGTCGCGTTGATGCAGTGGGGCGACACGTACCTGCGCGACGGCGAGGGGCCGCTGCGGGTCGTGTCGGCGGAGACGGGCGAGCCCGTCAGCGTGCGGGTCGCCCCGTCCGGCACCGACTCGCTCGGGCCGGAGGGGCTGGCCGTCCGGATCAATCGGAAGGGATGAGCAGGCACGTCGTCACGGCGTGGGCGATCATCCTGCCGGAGCCGTCGGTGATGCGAGCCTCGGCGGTGGCGGTGCGGCGGCCGATGGTGACCACGGTGCCCTCGCAGGTGAGCAGCCCGCTGTCCACAGTGGCCGCTCGGGTGAACTTGATCGTCAGGTCCAGCGACGTGTAACCAGTGCCCGCTGGCAGTTTCGTGTGGACAGCGCAGCCCAGCGCGGTGTCGGCGAGCGTGGACAGGATGCCGCCGTGCACCGTGCCGAGCGGGTTGTAGTGCCACTCCGCGGGTTCCAGCTCGAACCGCGCCCACCCGTCGCCGACCTCCACCGGCACGATGCCGGTGGTCTGCGCGGCCGGAGGCGGTGGCAGGTCGCCGGTGCCGATGCGTTTGAGGAACTCGATCCCGTCCATCCCGGTGACGGCGTCCGCGAGGATCCGCGGGTCACTCCACTCGTAGCTGCGCTGCCGCACCGTCAGAGCCTTTCGACGATGGTGGCGTTGGCGAGTCCGCCCGCCTCGCACATCACCTGGAGCCCGTAACGGCCGCCGGTCTGCTCGAGGTTGTTGATCAGCGTGGTCATCAGGCGCGCGCCCGAACTGCCGAGCGGGTGGCCGATGGCGATGGCGCCACCGTTGATGTTGACCTTGGCGAGGTCCGCGCCGGTGTCCGCCTGCCACGCCAGCACGACGGACGCGAACGCCTCGTTGACCTCGAAGGCGTCGATGTCGTGGATCGTGAGCCCGGCGCGGGCGAGAACCTTGTGCGTGGCCGGGATGATGCCGGTGAGCATGAGCACCGGGTCGTCGCCGACGACGGCGAACGAGTGGACGCGGGCGCGCGGGCGGAGCCCCAGCCGGGCGGCCGTTTCCTCGCTCGTCACGAGCAGTGCGGCGGCGCCGTCGTTGACCGGTGAGCTGTTGCCCGCCGTGACCCGCCAGTCCAGGTCCGGGAACCGCTGCTCCCAGTGCTCGTCGCGGAACGCGGGCCGGAGTCCGGCGAGGACCTCGGTGGTGGTGTCCGGCCGGATCGTCTCGTCGGTGCGCAGGTCGTTCACGACTGTCACCTGGGAGTCGAAGAAGCCGTTCTTCCACGCCGTGGCGGCGCGCTGGTGGGACTCGGCGGAGAACTCGTCGAGCCGTGCGCGGGAGAGGTTCCAGCGGTCGGCGATGAGCTCGGCGCTGATGCCCTGGGGGACGAGGTCGTAGCGCTCCAGCACCTTCATGCCCGCGAAGTTCCGGCCGAGCGTCTGCGAACCGATCGGGATGCGGCTCATCGACTCGACGCCGGACGCGATGACGACGTCGTACGCGCCCGCCATCACGCCCTGGGCTGCGAAGTGCAGCGCCTGCTGGCTGGACCCGCACTGGCGGTCGACGGTCACGCCCGGCACCGACTCCGGGAACCCGGCGGCGAGCGCGGCCCAGCGGGCGGTGTTGCCGGACTGCTCGCCGACCTGGCCGACGGCGCCGCTGATGACGTCGTCGACCACGGCCGGGTCGATGCCGGTGCGCTCCACGAGCGCGGCGAGGACCGTGCTGTGCAGGTCGACGGGGTGGATCTCGGAGTACGCGCCGCCGGGCTTGCCCTTGGCGAGCGGCGTGCGAACGGCGTCGACGATGACCGCAGTCTGACTAGTGGTAGCCATAGTCAGCACACTAACCGCTGACTATGGAAAAGCAAAGTTAGATGTGGGTCACAAGGTCTTGTGGAAGACGAGGAAGTCGCACGGACACGCGAGCCGCGGCACCAGCGACGGGTAGTCCTCGCCGAGGTCGCCCGTGCGCACGACCTGGTAGCCGATGCGCGTGTACCAGCCGCGCAGGAACTCCTTGACCGGGTGTTTCCACGTCCGCGGCACGAGCAGCTCCAGCTGCATGTGCGACAGACCGCGGTCGCGGCCCCACTGCTCGGCGAACGACACGAGCTTCCTGCCGACACCGGTACCGCGCTCCTCCGGGGCGGCGACGAGCATCCCGAACTCGCCCAGGCGGTCGTCGAGCTGCTGGATGCGGACGGCACCCACCACGCGGTCGTCCGGCCGGACGACCGCGATCTGCCCGGCGTCGATGAGGTCCGCCACCTCGGCCTCACCGGTCCGCGCGGCGCCGTCGAGCCAGAGCCCTTCCTCTGCCGCCGCGTACACGCGGTTCACCAGGGCGGCGATCTCCGCGGCGAGCCCGGTGTCGCCGGTGAAGGTCACCACGGCGGCGGCTGGGTGGTCTCGGCGAGCTTGTGCGCGTGCTGCAGCACGCCCAGTTCGCGCAGCATCCGGTCGCGCTGCACCGGGTCGTGCGCGACGTGTGAGGCGTGCAGGGCCTTGCGCAGCCGCCTGGTACGGAACGGAGTCCATCGGCCGGCTAGGGCCAGCCTGGCCGCTCGCAAGGCGGCCCGGTCGCGCGTGCGGGCCAGGGCGTCGCGGTGGTCGTCACCCAAGCCCAGCAACGACAGCAGGCGTTCCCTCAGCTCCCGCCCCACCCGTGCCCAGGTGGTCGTGCGTTGCCGCGTCGCGCGGATCTCGATGCCGAGCGCGAGGTGCAGCATCACCAGGCCCAGCACCGGTCCGAGCAGGACGCGGGCCGTACCCGCGACCGGGCCGGACAGGCTGAGGGCGGCGAACGCGGCGAACGCCGTCAGCGCCCACGCCACCAGGCGGGCCGCGCCGGGACGACCGTCCCGGCGCACTCCCGCGCGCATGGCCCAGCCGCACGCGATCAGCGCCGCCTCCATCACGGAGAACAGGACGACCCGCTCCACGACGTCGGTGATCCCCAGGCGCTGCGCGAAAAACCGCCACGAGGTGTCCACGCTGACACCGATGCTCAGCACCGCGACGGCGTAGAAACCCTTGGCACCGGCGGGTTTCTGCGGTTCGACGGGCGCGCCGCCGTCCGCCTCGTCGAGCTTCGCGATCAGTTCCGGAGTCAGCGGTATGTGGCCGCTCGTGTCGGTCACACCGTTGCGGGCGCGCCATTCGTTCACGATCGGCGCGGTGTACGGCCGGCTGGGCGTCTCTTGCCCGTGTTCGCCCAGCCAGCTGCGCACGTCCTCGACGGTGCTCCCGCGCGGCATGTGCTCCAGCGCGTACAGGATCTTCTGCTTCTTGGTTTTGAGCCGGCCTAACGCGGCGTCGTGCAGGGTGTTGTGGCCGACCTTGTCCGTGGTCACCCGCGGCACCCTACCGTGTCACGAGGCGTGGTCCTCAGCAGGTTTTCGTGATGCTCCCGAGCTGGGCTTTCGGCGTCGCGGTGGCCAAGCCGGACAACGTGATCGCGACTCGGACGCAGTTGTTGCGCTCACCGGACTCGCGGATCTTGTCGGTCGGGTCGACGCGGGTGACCAACGTGTAGGTGCCGTCGGTCAGCGCGCTGACCTCGATCATCTGGTCGGGCAGCGCCCACCAGTACTCGTCGGCCCATCCTCGTGAGATGCCGTTCTTGAACGCGTCCACACCGGGCGGTGACGTCGGTTCCGGGTCCAGGCAGCGCGGCGCCGGGTAGCTCTGCCGCGCGTTGCCCTTGCGCGCCCACCAGGGCATTTCGGTGTCCGCCATGCAGAAACCGTTCTTCTTGCCCGTGGCGACAACGGTTCCGGCGGAGTTCTCCAGCGTGGAGACCGAGAAGTCCTCGAAGTGGTAGTGCCGATGGATCGCGTGGTAATGCATGACGCCCACGGACGGCACGTCGCGATACGTCCCGTCGGCGCGGTGGATGCGTTGCGAGCCAGGCACTTCCGGCGGACGCTGACCCGCGGGAGTCGAGTACCGCACGTCGACGGGACCTTCTCCGACGTTCGCCATCGCCTGGCCGAAGCGCAGGCACTTGCGCGCGTTCTGCTCCTCCACCTCGCTGCGGAAGCACGACGAACCGGGCGCTGCGACGTCGTCGAAGAACGGCGGTGGCGTCTCGAACGTCGCGTACCGCTGGGGGAGTGCTTCCAGGTCCGGCAGCAGTTCCGCCGACGACGGCTTGGGCGAGTTCTCGTTCTCCAGCAAGCCTTCGTACTTCACGACGTCCGATCCCAGCTCGGGCACGAACGGGTTGTAGAAGACGTAGACCGTGTAGCGCGCGGAGGTCTTCGGCAGCCACACCGACCGGGCGGGGCCGATCTGCGCGTCGGCGAGCGCGACGCGCCGGGATCCCTGGTAGACGGCGAACCCGAGACTGTCGTCCGGGGTGGCGCCGACCGCTCGGATCGCCAGCTCCACCCCACCGGGTTTCGCCCGCAGGCCGGCGGGCAGCCGGACGGAGACGAACGCGCGGTCGCACCCGTTCTTGCGGCATTCGGGCACGTCACGCAGCCGCGGGTCGGACTTGCGCACCTCGCCCTTCCAGAACGACGGGCGGTGGGAGTCGACGACGGCCGACGCGGAAGCGACCGCGGACGGCGTCAGAACCAACAAGAGCGTTGCGAGTATTGCCAGGCCTCTCATTCCGTGCCCCCTCGGTGCGGGTTTGGTCACGCTCAGCAACCAGTGCCGTCAGTCACGCTACTCGCCGCTGCAACGTTGACACTGTCATGATTGCAGTGTCACTATCGGGGTGTGTGGACGCTCGACGAGTTGCTGGAACGTGTCTCCGCCGCACTCGAAGCGGAGTACTCGGGCGCGCCCAACGGTCGCGTGCGGGACGTGCCCGACCGGCGGGCCGTCCGCTGGTACGCGACGACGGGGCTGGTCGACCGGCCGTCGGCGATGCGCGGCCGCACAGCGTTGTACGGCAAGCGCCACCTGCTCCAGCTCGTGGCGGTGAAGAGACTGCAGTCGGAGGGGAGGACGCTGGCCGAGATCCAGGCCGAGCTCGCGGGTGCCGGCGACCCGACGCTGGCGGCGATCGCCCGCGTGCCCGACCGGCTGCTCGACTCCGGTGATCCACCGCCGCGACCCGACGTCCGTCCCCGGTTCTGGGCCGACCCCGTGGCCACACCTGGGCGAACTCCCCAGGCGAAGGCGGTTCCGCTGAACGGCGTCGCGCTCGGGGACGGTGCCGTTCTCCTGGTGCCGGGCGCGCCCACCGCCGCCGACTGCGCGGACATCGCGGCCGCCGCCCGGCCGTTGCTCGACCTGCTGGCCGCCCGTGGTCTGCTCACGAACGAAAGGGAATCGTCATGACCTTCACCGTCGCCCCGATGAAGTCCGCGGAAGAGGACAGGATCGGCAGGACGACCGAGGACGCGGGTGTCGGCGCGCTGCTCACCGACCGCGGCAACCTGCCGCTGGAAAGCCTCGACGTGCGGGCGACGATCACCGGGCTGATCGGCAGGGTCGTGCTGACGACCGGCTTCGTGAACTCCCACGACACGGCCCTCGAGGCGACGTACGTGTTCCCGCTGCCGGACCGCGCCGCCGTCACCGGCATGAAGATGACCGCCGGCGACCGCACGGTGGAGGCCGAGCTCCAGGAACGCGGTGCCGCGCGCCAGGCCTACGACGACGCGATCGCGGCCGGCCGAAGAGCGTCCATTGTGGAGGAGGAACGGCCGGACGTCTTCACCATGCGGGTGGGCAACATCCCCGCGGGCGAGCACGTGACGGTCGAGCTGAGCCTGGTCGGGCCGCTCGTGTACGAGGACGGCGCGGCCACGTTCCGGTTCCCGCTCGTGGTGGCGCCGCGGTACGTGCCGGGCACGCCGCTGCCGGGCCCGTCCGTCGGCGACGGGTACGCCGAGGACACCGACGTGGTACCGGACGCCTCCCGGATCACGCCGCCGGTGCTGCTGCCGGGCTTCCCGAACCCGGTGCGGCTCGGCATCGGCGTGGAGATCGACCCGGCCGGTCTCGGACTCGGCGAGGTGCGGTCGAGCCTGCACACCGTGACGGCCGAGGGCAACACCGTGACGGTCGCGCCGGGAGAACGCGTCGACCGCGACTTCGTGCTGCGGCTGGCGTACGCGGGGAACAGCACCGCGGCCGTGTGCGTCCCCGACGACGACGGCGACGCAGGCACCTACCAGCTGACGGTCCTGCCGCCTGACCTCGCCACCCCGGTCCGTCCGCGCGACGTGGTGCTGTTGCTCGACCGTTCCGGCAGCATGTCGGGCTGGAAGATGGTCGCGGCCAGGCGAGCCGCAGCCCGCATCATCGACACGCTGACGATGGACGACACGTTCGCCGTACTGACCTTCGATCACCAGGTGGAGCGCCCGGCCGAGCTCGGCACTGGGCTCGTCACGGCCACCGACCGCCACCGCTTCCGCGCTGTCGAACATCTCGCGGCCGTGCAGGCGCGCGGCGGAACCGAGCTGTTCGAGCCGCTGCGCGAGGGGCTCACGCTCCTGGCCCGCACGAGCGAGGAACGCGACCCCGTCCTGGTCCTCGTGACCGACGGCCAGGTGGGCAACGAGGACCAGCTCCTGCGCGACATCGCGCCGGTGATCAACCGGACGAGGGTGCACGCCGTCGGCATCGACACGGCCGTCAACGCGGGCTTCCTCGGCAGGCTGGCGGCGCAGGGCGCCGGCCGGTGCGAGCTCGTCGAGAGCGAGGACCGCCTGGACGAGGCGATGACGCACATCCAGCGCCGCATCGGCGCGCCCGTGATCACCGACGTGGTGGTGACGCCGGAGTCCTCGGTGCCCAGGCAGCCTTCTGCCATCTATCCCGGTGTGCCGCTGGTCGCCTTCGGCCGGTATCGCGGGCCCGTGCCGGAGTCGTTGACCGTGTGCGGCCGGACGCGGGACGGTGCGGACTGGCAGGAGAACGTCGTGGTGCGCCAACACACCGAGCCCGCGGTCCGGGCGCAGTGGGCTCGCGCGGCATTGCGTGATCTGGAGGACCGGTACGCCGTTGGCGAGAAGGCGGTGGAGCCGGAGATCTTGCGGATCTCGTTGCAGTACGGCGTGTTGTGCCGCTTCACCGCTTTTGTCGCGGTGGACGAGCGTGTGGTGTCGGATGGCAACGTGCACCGGGTGGTGCAGCCGGTCGAGCTGCCGTCGGGGTGGGAGCTGCAGGCTCCCGGATTCGCCGCGCCGATGGCAATCGCCGGTGGCGGCTACGGGGCACCGCCGCCCGCTGCCCCTGCCGCTCCTGGGAGGTTCGACGCGGCTGTGCCACTCTCCGCGCCACAAGGGATCACACGTGATTTCCGGCCTGCCGCGCCGCGGCTGAAGGTGAGTGGTCCGGCCGTCGCGCCCGACAACCCGGTGGACCTGCGCGAGATCGCTGTGCTGGAGGCCCGGCGTCTGGAGAAGGAAGCGGGCCGGCCGGCCTGGGAACGGCGGGACCTCCTCGCCGACCTCGCCAGCAGGCTCGGAATCCTCGTCGCCACCACGCAGGGTCCGATGTACGAGCCGTTGCGCCGGTTGGTCGCGGACCTCAACGCGGGCGGGGACGTGGACCAGCTGTGGGCGCGGGCTCTGCAGGTGCTGCGGGAGTTCTCCGCGGGGAACGAACGCCGCCGGAGCTTCTGGCGCTGAACGGACCTAGCTCGTCGTCGGTCTTGACGCGACGCTTCTACCGTGAGCGCGTTCGGGGAGTGGACGACGACCGAGGGCCTGCCCGCGTTCGAGTACCGGGCGGGCTCTCGGCCCTGGGATCCGATCATCGACCCGCCGTCGACACAGCACCGGGTGCACGTCGGCAACCGCCGGATCACCCTGGTGACCGACAGCGACGGCCTCGCCGGCGTGTGGGACGAGCACCTCGACTGCCGGTGGCTCGCCGAGCACACCGGTATCGGCCGGTTCGGCGCGTTGTCCACCGACACCGCCGCGACGAAGTTGTTCGGCCCCACGTTCTTTCGTGTCGCGGTGGCCGACGAGGAGGCTTCGGTCGAGCGCACGGTCCTGTGTCCCGAGGGCGAGATCCCGTGGGTGCTGATCAAGGTCGACGTGGTGAACCGGGGCGACGTGGTGCTGCGCCGATCGGTGACCGAGGAGTGGGTCGTCCGGCCACGCCTGGTGGATCTGGAGTTCGGGCCGCCGCGGGATGTGACTCCGTCGGACGGCCCTGTTGTGGCGCTGGAGGAACTCGGCGGCGATCGGGTGGAGACGACGTCCGGGCTGTTGACTGTCGGGGGCCTGGTCGAGCTGCCACCGGGCGAGCGGACGACCGTGTGGTTCCGGTTCGGGTTGCTCGACGGGCAGGCGGATCCGGCCGAGTTGTACGACACGAGCCTGGCCGCGCTGCGAGAACGTCTTCCTGCTGCAGCGCCCGCCGAGATCCAGTGGCACGCGGCTCTGCTCACCGGCGGCGCGTGCGTCGACGGCGTTCTCGGCGGTCACACCCTGAACCAGGGCTCCGCCTACGCGTTCCGGCACGGTTTCAACGGCGCGGCAAGGGACCCGCTGCAGCACGCGCTGCCACTCGTCCACCTCGAACCGGACCTCGCGCTGTCCGTGCTGCGCAACACCTGTGCCTGGGGCAGCCCGGACGGCGACCTGCCGTACGCGCTCGACGGCCGCAAACAACCGTGGACCCAGCTGTTCCGGCCGTCCGACCAGAACCTGTGGGCGCTCTGGCTGGCAGCCGAGTACGCCGCGGCGACCGGCGACCTCGCCGCGTTCAGCCGCCCCGTGCCGTACCACCCGTGCCACGGCGCCGATCCGGTGCCGCTCGCCGAGAACCTGCGGCGCCAGTTCCGCTTCTTCGCCGACGAGGTGGGCGTCGGCGAGCACGGGCACGTCCGCATCCTGAACGCCGACTGGAACGACCTGGCCGTCACCGAGTCCAAAGTGGACCGTGAGCTCATGATCGAGCGCGGCGAGTCGGTGCTCAACTCGGCGATGGCCGCCTGGGTGCTCCCGGTGTACGCGGATCTCGCCGCACAGCTCGGTGATCACGCCACCGCCACCGAGGCGCGGCAGCGTGCGGCCGATCTTCGCTCACGTGTCGCGGAGGAGTGGAACGGCCAGTGGTTCCGGCGCGCGCACGCTCCCGGTGCCGGTCCGATCGGTGATCACGACCTGTGGCTGGAGGTCCAGCCTTGGGCGATCCTGTGCGGTGCGGCCACACCCGCGCAGGCACGGGCTTTGCTCAGCACGATCGACGACAAGTGCCGCACTGGATCACCGCTCGGCGCACGGCACCGGTGGCCGGCCGGGCCGTCGGGCCAGGTGTGGTTCTCGGTCAACATGACGCTGGTCTGGGCTGCCTCCCGATACGACCTGGACCTGGCTTGGGACGAGTGGCGGCGGATGACCCTGCACGCGCACACCGCCGCGTATCCCGGCACGTGGATGGGCACGCTGTCGGGCCCCGACTGCTACCTCGCGCCGGAGAGCGACCGGCCCGGCGAGACCTGGGCCCTGCCAGACCTCGGCGTCGCGATGCAGGCGTATCCCGTGGCCAACCTGCACAGCCATTCCGCGCCGCTGCTCGCCTACCTGCGGCTGCACGGCGTGGATCCCGGCGCCTGACCTCAGGGCCTGCGGCCGCGGAAGGTGCGGCGCAGGTCGCTCACCCAGGCGTCCGGGTTCTCCCAGGGGACGAAGTGGCCGCCGTGGTCGTGGGCGTTCACGTTGACGTGGTTGAACCAGGCCGAACCCTTCTCGAACGCCCGGACGCGCTCCTCGGCGGTGTGGATGCCGGGCGGGTTCTCGTAGGTGACGAAGGTGAGGCCGGTCGGGGCTTCCACCACGGGGGTGCGGTCGTGGGAGGGAGTCCACGGGTAGCGGTTGGCGTTGGCGTAGTAGCGCATCGAGGTGGCGATGGAGTTGGTGGCCCAGTAGATCGTGGCGTGGGTGAGCAGGTCGTCCTTGGTGAAGACGGACTCGACGTCGCCTCCGTTGTCGCTCCAGGCGTTCCAGCGTTCGAGCAGCCAGGCGAGCAGTCCGGCGGGCGAGTCGCTCAGCCCGTGCGCCAGGGTGGCGCCGTCGATCATGTGCACGGCGAGGTGGGACGCCCAGCGACGGTCCTGCTCGATGATCCGGGCCCGGATGTCGGCGGGCTGGTCGTCGGTGAGGGGACGGTTGCGGGCGAAGTCCCAGGCGCGGGGCCCGGTGAAGAAGTCGAGCGGCAGCCCGGAGCCGATGTGGATGCCGTACAGCGAGTCGGCGTACTTGTGGCCGAGCTGGCTGGAGACGATCCCGCCGATGTCGCAGCCCCCGGCGGCGTACTTCTCGTAACCGAGGGTCTCGGTCATCAGACTGTGCCAGAGGTCGGCGACCTTCCAGAAGTTGACGTCGGGAAAGCCGGTGAGCGGGCCCGGGAAGCCGAAACCCGGCAGGGACGGCACGATCACGTCGAACGCGTCGGCGGGATCACCGCCGGACGCGGCGGGGTCGGCGAGCGGGTCGATCACCTTCGACCAGTGCCAGAACGTCCACGGCCAGCCGTGGGTGAGGATCAGCGGGATCGGGCGTGGTCCGCGGCCGGGTTTGCGCAGGAAGTGCAGCGGGACGTTGCCGACGGTCACCTCGTGGTGCTCGTACGCGTTGATCGCGGCCTCGGCCCTGCGCCAGTCGAAGTCGTTGCGCCAGTAGGCGACCAGCTCGCTCAGGTAGCTCCGCGGGACGCCGTAGGACCAGTCGTCGTTGCCCTCGTCCAGCGGTGCGCGCGTGCGTGCGAGGCGGGCTTTGAGGTCGTCGAGGATCTCGTCGGACACGTGGATCGGCTTCAGCACGTCACCCGATGCTACCGCCCGGACATGTTTGGAGTGCCGGAAGCCGGGTAAGCGTTCGTTGTGCGAACGCGTCGGTGGGCCGTGTTGATCAGCGTGGGTGCGGTGCTGCTCGCTCTCGTACTGACCGGGGTCTGGCCGGAGACACCCGGTCAGTTCCGGTCCACAGTGGAAACGAGCGTCCAGGACGCGCTCTCTTCGGTCGGCACCGCGCACACAACCGGACAAACCGCACTGCGGGGCAACGCCTTCGGTCCGTACGAGTCCACAGTGCTCGAAGACGCGCGCAGGAGCGTGGCCACGGCGATCACGGACATCGTCGAGTCGGAGGTGCCCGACCAGGACTCGCGGCGGCTGCGTGACGAGGTGCTGCCGCTGTTGCAGGAGTCGGCCCGGCTGATCAGCGACCTCGGCACCGGGTTGAGTGAGGACGACCGCGGCGCGGTGTCCGCCGCGGCGGAGGGGCTCGTCGGGGTGCGGGAGCGGCTGACTGCGGTGTTGGGAGGGCTGCGGTGAAGCGGTTCCTGGCCGTCACACTCGGCATCCTCACGGCGATCGGCGGCTTCGTCGACATCGGCGACCTGGTGGCCAACGGCGAGACCGGCGCCAGGTTCGGCATGCGGCTGGCCTGGGTCGTCGTGGTCGGCGTCCTCGGCATCTGCCTCTACGCCGAGATGTCCGGACGGGTCGCCGCCGTCAGCGGCCGCCCCGTGTTCGACCTCGTGCGGGAACGGCTGGGCGCCAGGGTCGCCCTCGCCAACCTGGCCGGGTCCTACCTGGTCACGCTGCTCACCCTGAGCGCGGAGATCGGCGGTGTCGCGCTCGCGATCCAGCTGGCCACGAGCGTGCACTACCTGCTGTGGGTGCCGATCGCCGCGTTCGTGCTCTGGGTTGTGCTGTGGAAGGTGAAGTTCGAACCCATGGAACGGGTGTTCGGGCTCGCCGGGCTCGCGCTCGTCGTGTTCGTCGTGGCGCTCATCGCGCTCGATCCGCCGTGGGGGCAGCTCGGGGACCAGATCGCGAACCCGGTCCCGCCGGCCACTGAGGACTGGGCGACCTACGGGTTCTTCGCCGTCGCGCTGTTCGCCGCGGCGATGACGCCGTACGAGGTGTTCTTCTTCTCCTCGGGCGGTGTCGAGGAGAAGTGGACGCGGCGCGACCTCGTGATCTCGCGGGTCAACGTCTTCATCGGCTTCCCTCTCGGCGGCGTGCTGTCGCTGGCGGTCATGGGGTGTGCGGCGGTCGTCTACGAGCCGCTCGGAGTCCACGTGGACACGCTCGGGCAGACCGCGCTGCCGGTGGCGATGGCGGTCGGCAAACTCGGGCTGGTCGTGGTGATCCTCGGGTTCTTCGCGGCCACGTTCGGCGCGGCGCTCGAGACCGGGTTGTCCGCCGGGTACACGGTGGCGCAGTACTTCGGCTGGCAGTGGGGCAAGCTCGTGCGGCCGCGGCAGGCCGCGCGGTTCCACACCGTCGTGCTGATCAGCGTGTTGCTCGGGGTGGCGTTGTTGCTCACCACGGCCGATCCGATCGCGATCACGGAGTACTCGCTGGTGTTCAGCGCGGTCGCGTTGCCGTTGACCTACCTGCCGATCCTGATCGTCGCGAACGACCGCGACTACCTGGGCGACCACGTGAACAGCCCGTTCACCAACGTGCTGGGAGTGACCTACCTGGTGATCATTCTGGTCGTGGCGGTCGCCGCGGTGCCGCTGATGATCGTGACGGGGATGGGATCGTGACGGACAAACCGCTGAGGGTCGACTTCGACCTCCTGGACCGCCAGATCGTCGATCTGGACGGGTACCTCGTCGGCAAGGTCGACGACATCGAGTTCGGCACGGCCGCGGACGGACGACCCGTCGTGGCCGCGATCCTCGTCGGGCACCACGCGCTCGGCAGGCGGATCGGGGGAGTGCTCGGCCGGTGGATGGCGGCCGTGGCACGGCGGTTGCACACGACCGGTGATCCGCAGCCGCTGCGCATCCCGTTCGAGCGGGTCGCCAAGATCGGCAGCGCCCTCTGGCTCGACGTCCGGCACGAGCTGCTGGACACACCCGCGCTGGAGTTGTGGTTGCGCGACAACGTGATCGGACGCATCCCCGGAGCCTCTGATGCTGGCCAGTGACCTGCTCGGACGTACGGTCCGCGACCGCGCGGGGAACCCGCTCGGCAGGGTGGCCGACCTGCTCACCGAACCGGACGAGCACGGCAGGCACCGGGTGGTCAGGGTGCTCGTGACCCCGCGATGGCGCGGGCGGCTGCTCGGGTTCGAACGGCCCGGCATCCAACGGCCGTGGCTGCTCGAACGGATCTCCTACCTGCTGCACCGCGGCACGCGCGAGGTGCCGTGGGAGGACGTCGACTGGTCGTCCGAATAGGACTCACCGCGCGTCGATGCGTGCCGCCTTGCCGCTGCGCAGGTGGTCGACGACCGGCTGGGTGATCACCTCACCGGGCAGCACGGGCAGGAACACCGGGTGTGCACGTGCTGTCTCCTTTCCCGAGGCGGATGCGGCCGGATTCGGCCGCACCCGGCGGGTTCTCAGGCGACGTCGAGGATCCAGGTCACGCCGAACCGGTCGGTGAGCATGCCGAAGCCGGGTGTCCACGGCGCGGGACCGAAGGCCTCGATCACGGTGGCCCCGTCGGCGAGACGGTTCCAGTGCTCGGTGACCTCCTCGACCGTCTCGGCACGCACGGACAGGAAGAACGGCTCGTCGGTGATGGTCACGCCGTTCTCCCGGCGCGTCGTGCCCTGCGGCCGCGGCGCGTTCTCGCCCGGCACGTCGTAGGCCATGACCCGGAAGCCGTTGTCGGCGACGACCTGGCCGAACACCACATTCTGGGCGCCGGGCAGGTCGGCGGGCATGCCGAAGTCGCCGTAGGTGGCGATCACGGCCTTGCCGCCGAACACCGACTCGTAGAACTCCAGGGCCTCCCTGGCCTGGCCGCGGAAGTTCAGGTGGGCGACTGCGTTGAGCGACATGGTGGTCCTTCGGAAATCGTTCTGGCCGCGGGAGGTTTCCGGCGACGAGAACCACGATGTCAGCAGTAGCGGACAGGGAACGTCCGCTACTTGTGCGAGGCTTCGTCCATGCCGATCGCCTCCTCCGCGACCACCTCCGGCCGCCTGCTCGCCCTGCTGTCGATGCTGCAGGTTCGTCGCGACTGGCCGGGCGTGCTGCTCGCGCAACGGCTCGGCGTCAGCGAACGCACCGTGCGCCGGGACGTCGACCGGCTGCGCGAGCTCGGCTACGCCGTCCACGCCATCAAGGGGCCGGACGGCGGCTACCGGCTGGAGGCGGGCAGCGAGGTGCCGCCGCTGCTGTTCGACGAGGACCAGGCGGTCGCGCTGGCGGTGGCGTTGCGGATCGCCGTCGGCACCGGGGCGGGGATCGAGGAGGCCGCCGCGCGTGCCCTGGTCACCGTGCGGCAGGTGCTGCCCGCCCGCCTGCGCCGCCGCGTCGACGCACTCGAAGTCACCACGGCGGAACCAAGGCGACGCCAGGTGGACACCGAGGTGCTGCTCGCGTTGAGCAGCGCCATCCGTGCGCGTGAAGAGGTGCGGTTCGACTACCACTCACCAGGTCAGGGAGATGACGCGAAACCGGCCCGCCGGGTGCAGCCGCACCATCTCGTGGTGAGGGCCGGTCGCTGGTATCTCGTCGGCTGGAGCGCCGAACGGGAGGACTGGCGGACCTATCGGGCCGACCGGATGACCCTGCGCATCCCCAACGGGCCGCGTTTCACGCCGCGGGAGGTGCCCGGCGGGGACGTCGCGGCCTTTCTCGCGGCCAGGTTCAAGGGATCTGACACCAACGCCTGGCCGTGCGAGGGAGAAGTGGTGCTGCATAGTCCCATCGCGGAGGTGGCGCCCTTCCTCGGCGACGGCGTCGCCGAGGAAATCAGTCCACTTAGGACTCGTTTGCGGATCGGGTCGTGGTCCTGGGCCGCGCTCGCCGCCCGGTTGGCGCGGTTCGACACCGACGTCGATGTCGTTGCGCCACAAGCTCTGCGGGACGCGTTCGCCGATCTGGCGCGGCGTGCCGCCCGTGCGGCGGAGGTGGTGCGGCAGGCGTAGGTGTGGGCGGCGACGCCTGCCGCACCGGTCTAGGATCGGCGGCCGTAGATTCCGGCCACCAGGCTCACGCCACCCGCGGCGAGAGCGATCTGGATGATCAGCTCGATCCAGTCGATGCCGCGCGTGTCCCCGACACCGAACGCGTTGGCGACGAAGGTGCCGAGCAGGGCGGCGACGACACCGATGAGGATGGTCATCCAGATCGGGATCCGCTGCTTCCCCGGTACGACGAGCCTGCCGAGCGCGCCGATGACCAGTCCGACGAGGAGGGCGCTGAAGATTCCGGAGATCGCCACGGGATCAGTCCTCGTCGTCGAAGAAGTCGTTGGCGACGCTGCCGAGGGCCATGCCGCCGACCACACCGGCCGCACCGGCGGCCATCATGCCGCCCATGCCCGGCCCACGCCGCTGGCCGTAGCCGTCGTGGTCGTAGCCCCGGTTGCCGAAACCCGCCTGCTGGTTGCCGAAGGGCGCCTGCTGGTTGCCGAAGGCCGGGTTCAGCCGGCCGCGCTGGGCGACCTGCGTCAGCCAGCCGGTGATCGCCGACGCCCAGTCGGTGACCTGCGCTTCCTGGTGGGAGAGCCGCATCTGCCCGGTGGTGTCCCCTGAGGGGAACCGGCCACTGAGCTTGTCGGCCTCCAGCACGACGTACAGCTCGTCCGCGCTCGCCACGAAGGTCAGCTCCACGTCGCTGACGCCGCCAGCGAACTGGGCGGGCGGGAAGAACGCGAGCTCCTGGCGGCCGGCCTCGATCTCGGTGCCGCGGAAGGTGAAACCGAGCTGCCCGAAGGCGTCCAGCACCTTGTTCTGCGACGGCAGCGGCCCGACCATGATCGGGTCGAGGTCGCCCTTGTCGGGTGCGCCCGCGATCGTCAGCTCGGTCCGCACGCCCACGCTCACGCCCGGCAGCTGCATGCCGCCGACCGCGGTGATCGGGGTCTCCCACGGCAACGTCAGCTGGAACGGGATCGACACCAGCTGGTTGGCGGGAACCCGCACGCCCTGCTGCACGACGACGCGGGAGAACTCGGCCTCGTTGCCCGTCACGAGCGAGAGGACGACCTGCTCGATCTCGGTGTCCGAGCTGCCGCCCTGGACTCGGACCTGGCCGGCGATCACCTGGCCTGGCACGGCGTGCGGCGAGTCGAGGACCGTGTCGACGGACGGACCGCCGATTCCGAGGGCGCTCAGCATCCGGTTGAACATGACCTGTCTCCTCACCACAAAGGACTGAACTCGTGTGCCACCAGCTTCGTGGCGCAGGCCCCGCCGCGACCATCTGCCGGGCGTCCGGAACACCCCGTCGGTCGGCTGGAGGCGCCCCGCCGGGTGACGGACCACACGGGCAGACGCGACCGCCCGGCCGCAAGTCGCCGATCGTCTCGATGTGGTCGTCCGGCCGTCTCGCCGTCGCGAGCCGATCGTGCACTCCTCCGCGCACGCGTGAACGCGGCGCGAGCACACCTCCGTACGCCTGCCCAGGAGGCCCGAGCACGGGCCGGAAGCGGAAGGAAACCCCGATGCACACCAAGTCCGCCAAGCGTTCCCTGCCGGTCCTGATCGCGGTGGCCGTGGTCGTTCTCGTCGCCGTGGGGTTCGCGGTTCTGCACTTCACGAAGGCGCAGTCCCACGCGCAGCCGGGTGACTGCGTGACGGTGTCGAACGACACCGATGTCGCCGCCGCGAACTGCGGCGGCACGGGTTCGATGTACAAGGTCGGCAAGGTGCTCGCGAGCGCGAGCGAGTCGTGTCCCGGCGGGGAGGACAGCGACTATTACGAGGTGACGGACGGCGCCGGGCAGAAGATGTGCCTGATGCCCAAGGTCGCGGAAGGCACCTGTCTCGAGCTCGACGGCACGTTCGGCGTGAAGCAGGACTGCACGGGTGAATACGCCGCGAAGGTCACCAAGGTCGTCGCCGGGAAGGCGGACGAGGCAGCGTGTGGCGACAGCGGCGAGGCGATGGTGTTCGCGGAGCCGCCGACCACGGTGTGCCTGAGCATTCCGCAGGCGCAGTGAGTCCGGGACGGTGATCGGTGCGTATTACCTGACATGGCTGCATTGGTGGTGACGCGACCGCGGCTGCCGGCGTGGGCGAGGCCGGTGGCGGAGGAGGCCGCGCTGCCGGTCTTCGTGGTCACGATGACGTTCATCGGCCTCACGTTCGCCTTCGGTCCCCGGCCCGAGGACACCGGCGTCGGGGTGCGCATGCTGGTCGCGGGGGCCGCGCTGGTGGCGATCATGCTGCGCCACCGCTTCCCCGCGACCGGCCTGCTGCTCGCCTCGGCCCTGTTCTCCTGGTACCCGGCGACCGGCGTCGCGCTGGTGTTCGCCGCGTACTTCGCGGCCCAGCGGGTCGCCCCGGTGCGGCGCAAGGTGACGGTGCTGGCCGTCGCCGTGCTGGTGCCCATCGTGGTCGGCGTCGTGGCGTGGGAGTTCAAGTGGCCGATCGGCCTGCTGGTGTTCGGCATCGCCTCGCTGGTGTGCGTGATCGTGCCCGGCATGGCGCAGACGTTGCTCGGCCAGCACGAACGGCTCGTCGGGGCGTTGCGCGAGCAGACCGGTTACCTGCGGGCGAACCAGCGGCTCGCGGCGTCCACCGCGAAGCTCGAGGAACGGTCCCGGATCGCGCAGGAGATGCACGACCTGCTGGGCCACCGCCTCAGCCTCATCTCCCTGTACGCGGGCAGCCTCGAACTCGACGCCGCGAAATCCGGCACCGGTCAGCAGGCCCGGCTGATCCGCGGCACCGTGCGCGTCGCGATGGACGAGCTGCGCACCACCCTCGGCGTGCTGCGGGACAACGACGGGGGCGACAGCACCGTGCAACCCGCCGCCGAGATCGGCACCAGGGCCGACGTGACGCGCCTGGTCGACCAGTTCCGCGCCGCCGGCCTGACCGTGCGCCTCACGTGGACCGGCGCGGACCTGGTCGACGCCGCGCCGCCGATCCGCCAGGCGGTGCACAGGGTCGTCCGCGAGGGCCTGACGAACGTGTGCCGGCACGCTGCCGGTGCCGCGGCGATGGTCATCGTCAGGCACGACGACGAACGGGTGCTGATCGAGGTCGTCGACGACGGCGGCCAGGAGCGCGCCGGGTCGTCCGGCACCGGCTCCGGACTCGTCGGCGTGCGGGAACGGGTTCGCCTGCTGGGCGGGACGTTCGCGGCCGGCCCGGTCCCCGGCGGCGGCTTCCTGCTGCGGGCGGGCCTCACCCTGACGATCACCGCTCCGAGCGCTCCCGAGACCGAAGCGGCGGACCAGGAGCAGCACCCGGCCAAGTCCGGCTCCGACCGGTGGACGACCGCGGGGAAGGCCGTGCTGGCCGCGTTCGGCTCGATCGCCGCCACCGCGCTGATCATGGTGACCTTCAACGCGGTGCCCTGCGAGGACGTCGGCCCGCCGGTCAAGTCCTTCGACACCATCGCGCTCGGCGCCCCGGCCTCGGAGGTGAAGGCGTTCACCGGGGGCAACGACGTCATCGCCCGGCAGGCCGCCCGCGGCCTCGAACCGAAACGGCCGCCGAACGCCACCTGCTGGTACTCGTACCACTACGTCGGAACCGGCCCGGTCATCACGTTCGAGCGGTACTGCTTCCGCCAGGACCGGCTGATCGACAAAACCCAGTTCCACCTCAACGAGCGCTGAGACGGGATCACATGGAACACAAGCCTTTGCGAGTGCTGGTGGCAGACGACGAGGAACTCCTGCGCGCCGGAGTGCGGATGCTGCTGCGGCACGCGGAGGACATCGAGGTCGTCGGCGAGGCCGGCGACGGTGCCGAGGCCGTCGAACTGGCCTGTGCGCTCGACGTCGACGTGGTGCTGATGGACATCCGGATGCCCGGCACCGACGGGCTCACCGCGGTCGAACTGCTCGCCTCGCGCGCACCGGACATCAAGGTCGTCATGCTCACCACGTTCGGCGAACGCGACTACGTGGCCAAAGCGCTCCGCGTGGGCGCCAAGGGTTTCCTGCTCAAGGACAGCGGCCCGCGCGAACTCATCCACGCTGTCCGCTCGGCGACGGCGGAGGGGCCGATCCTGTCGCCTCGGGTCGCCAAGGACATCATCGACGAATACCTGACGGCCGACGACACGCACACCGGTGCTGCGCGGCGGCTGGTCGGGTCGCTGACCGAGCGGGAACGCGAGGTGCTGGTCACGATCGGGCTCGGGATGTCGAACGGTGAGGCTGCTCGGAAGCTGTTCATGGGGGAGGGCACGGTGAAGACGTATGTCAGCCGCATCCTGGCGAAGCTGGGGTGCGCCAACCGGGTGCAGGCGGCGATCCTCGCGCATGACGCCGGCCTCCTGACCGCGCACGCCGGGGCTGGGGCCGCCGGGGCCGGCACCTCGGACTAGGAGCGCCGGCCCCGGACGTTCAGGGATTACTTGTTGTTAGCGCAGGCCTTCGCCGCGTTGTTGGCCTGCTGGGCGAGCTGCTGCGCGTTCTTCTTGGCCGCCGCGGCCTGCTTCGCCCGAGCCTGGCTCACCCGCTTGGCGTTGTTCGCCTGCTGGGTGCGCTGCTGGGCGGTCTTCTGCGCGGCCTGGACCTGCTGCTTGTTGTTCTTGCTCTGCACGGCCTGCTTGTTCGCGGCGGCGGCCTCTTCGGTGCGCTTGTTCGCCGTCTGGGTCGCGGCCCGCGCCTGGCGGTCACGCAACGCGGCCTTGCGCTGCTGGGCGTTCGCCTGTTGCAGCGCCTTCTCGACCGCCTGGCGCTGGGCGGTGTTGCACTTGGCCAGGCTGGCCTGTGCCTGGGCGTCGAGCTGAATCTTGTTGTTGTTCGCCGGTGCCGCAAGGCCGGTGCCGGCGCCCAGGACCAGTCCGGCGCCGATGGCCGCCGCGAACGTCGCCGCGAGAACAACGTGCTTCGAGTTGTTGCTTTTCTTCTCGCTCACTGCAGGCTCCTTGAACCGTGGGAGAGAACTTCGCATCGGATGAGCGAAGCCGTTGCACCGACGAATACGGGCACGCAATCCGGGGCGTTCGGCGATTCGGGTGGGACGAGCCGGTCGGGCACGAACCGCGAAACACCTGGCAGAAAGGATGAGACGGTCAGCGTCTTGCCGAAAGAGTGACCTTTTGGTACGGGAAATCCGAATTGAACCACCGGTGCCGCGATAGCCGTTTTCTCCGGCAGACGGAGGAATTCTGAAATCGTGGAGGTCAGTCTTGGGCATGCACCGAAAGGGCGGCCGGGCCAAGGTGATGGCGGCAGGCGTCGGCGCGCTGGCGTTGATCATCACCGGCGTCACGTTCGCCAGCAGTCAGGCGGCGCAGGACACCGGCGGGCCGGAGCGGGCGAAGTCGGCCACCGACACCCTGCGGCAGAAGGCCTCGATGCCGGGCACGGCCTGGGCCGTGGACCCCGGTACGAACAAGGTGATCGTCACGGCCGACAGCACCGTCACGGGCGACCGGTGGAACACGCTGGTGTCCACTGTGGACTCACTGGGTTCGCAGGCGAGCCTGCGGCGAGCGCCGGGCGTGTTCCGCACGTTCGCCGAGGGCGGCGACGCGATCTTCGCCGGACGCAGCCGGTGCTCGCTCGGGTTCAACGTCGTCACGGACGACGGCAGGCCCGGTTTCCTGACCGCGGGCCACTGCACGGCCGCCGGTCGCCAGTTCTCGCTGTCGGCCGGTGGCAGGGCCGCGGCCACCGTCGCCGAGTCGACGTTCCCCGGCGACGGCGACTTCGCGTTGCTCACCTACAACAACCGCAACACCGACGCGCCCGGTGAGGTCGACACCGGCGGCGGCCGCACCGTGCGGATCCGGCGCGCGGCCGAAGCGCAGGTCGGCAGGCAGGTGCAGCGCATGGGCAGCACGACCGGGCTGCGCACCGGACGCGTCACCGGGCTCAACGCCACGGTGAACTACCCGGAGGGCAGCGTCACCGGCCTGATCCAGACCACCGTGTGCGCGGAGGGCGGGGACAGCGGTGGCCCGCTCTTCGCCCGCAACGGCGACGCGATCGGGCTGACGTCCGGTGGCAGCGGCGACTGCCGCAACGGTGGCGTCACGTTCTTCCAGCCCGTGACGGAGGCCCTGAACGCGGTGGGCGCGCGCCTCGCAGGAGACTCCGCCGGCCGGTAGGACACCAGCCGCCTGGCTGGACTGACCGGCCGGTGCGCGGATACCGCGGCCACACCGCCACGTCGAAGATCGGAACGAACCGATCACCGACGATGGAGATGTTTCACCGTGCGCGCCAAGTTCGACCGCACGGCCTGGCGGATGCTCATGTCATACGCCAGGCCGCAGCGGCGCACCGTCCTCTTCGGAGGGACGCTCGTCCTGCTGGCCGGTCTGGCCGCTGCGGCCCAGCCGCTCGCGGCGAAGGCACTGGTCGACCGGCTGGGAACGGGCGACGAGATCACCGGCTTGCTCGTGCTGCTGGTCGGCCTCGCGCTCGCCGGTGCCGCGATCGCGATGGCGGGCCAGTACCTGCTCGAACGCGCAGGCGAGTCGGTCGTCCTGGTGGCGCGGAAGCGGCTGGCCAGGCGGCTCGTCTCGCTGCGGGTGCCCGCCGTGCAACGGGCGGAGCCCGGCGACCTGCTGTCCCGGTTCACCAGCGACACGACCCTGCTCCGCGAGGTGTGCACCAACGCGCTCGTCGGGCTGGTCACCGGCGCCGTCACGACGGTCGTGATGATCGTGATGATGGGCGCGATGGACATCGTCCTGCTCGGTGTGACCGCCCTCGTGCTGGTGGTCGTGGGTGCGCTCGCCGGTGCGGGAATGCCGATGATCGAGAAGGCGTCCCGCGCCGCCCAGGAGGCCGTCGGCGAGACCGGCGCACGGCTGGAGCGCGCACTCGGCGCCTTCCGCACGGTCAAGGCGGCCGGTGCCGAGACCAGGGAGATCGCCGCGATCGAGGACAGCGCCGAACGCGCGTGGCGGGCCGGCATCCGCTCGGCGCGGTGGGAGTCGATCGTCCACGGCTCCAACGGCCTCGCGATCCAGGCCTCGTTCCTCGCCGTGCTCGCCATCGGCGGCGCACGAGTGGCGACCGGTGCGATCTCACTGTCCACTTTGGTCGCTTTCCTGCTGTTCCTGTTCTACCTGACCGAACCGATCGGGGAGCTGCTGCACGCGGGCACCAGGCTGCAGGTCGGGCTGGCCGCGGTGCGCCGCCTGGCCGAGGTCGACCGGATGCCGGTCGAACCGGCTCCGCGACAGGCCGCGGAGACCGGTTCCGGTGCGGTGTCG
Source organism: Lentzea nigeriaca (assembly GCF_016907955.1). Classification (GTDB taxonomy): domain Bacteria; phylum Actinomycetota; class Actinomycetes; order Mycobacteriales; family Pseudonocardiaceae; genus Lentzea; species Lentzea nigeriaca. Next base: position 70,082 of record NZ_JAFBCX010000018.1, read on the forward strand.
CTGGCGTTCGAGGACGTGCGGTTCCGGTACGGACCCGAGCGGCCGGAGGTGCTGCGCGGCGTCGGCTTCGAGGTTCCCGCCGGTGGCATGACCGCCTTCGTCGGCGCGTCCGGCGCGGGCAAGTCCACGATGTTCGGGCTGATCGAGCGGTTCCACGAGCCGGACGCCGGCCGGATCCTGCTCGACGGCCGTGCTCTCGCGGACTGGGAGCTGCAGGAGCTGCGGGCGTCGATCGGGTACGTCGAACAGGACGCACCCGTGCTCTCCGGGACGTTGCGCGAGAACCTCGTCTACGGCCGTCCCGAAACCACCGATGAGGAGATCTGGGACGCCGTGGTGCAGACCCGGCTGGACACGCTGGTCGAACGCCTGCCGGACGGCCTCGACACCGCGGTCGGGCACCGCGGCAACCACCTCTCCGGTGGGGAGCGGCAACGGATCGCGCTCGCCCGTGCCCTGGTCCGGCGACCCCGCGTGCTGCTGCTCGACGAGGTCACCTCGCAGCTCGACGCCGTGAACGAGATGGCGATCAGGGAGGTGGTCACGACGGTGGCCAAGACGGCGACCGTGCTGGTTGTGGCCCACCGGCTGTCGACGGTCACCAAGGCCGACCGGATCGTGGTGCTGGACAACGGGATGGTGCGCGCCGTCGGCACGCACGACGAGCTGGTCGTCAGCGATCCGCTGTACGCGAAGTTCGCCGCGACTCAGCTGCTGACGGAGTGAAGCGGAAGCTGCAGCCGCAGCTGGAAACCGCCGTCCGGCGTCGGTCCGGTGTGGACCTTCCCGTCGAGCAGCGCGGCACGTTCGTGCAGTCCGACGAGACCGTGGCGGGCGCTGGGCAACGCCAGCGCCGGCCTGGTCGGCGGCGTGTTGGTCACGGTGACGGTCAGGTCCGTGTCGTCGTGGCTGATGTCGACGACCGCGCTGGCGCCGGGAGCGTGTTTGCGGACGTTGGTCAGCGCCTCCTGGACGGTGCGGTAGATGGCGCGCTGCGCAGCCGGTTCCACAGTGGACGGTGCGCTGCCCACGAGCCGGGCGTCGATCGCGCTGCCCTCGACGAGCCGCTCCAGGTCGGTCAGCTTCGGCTGGGGAGCGAGCTCGGTCGCCGGGGTGCCGGAGGCGCGCAGCAGGTTCACCATGTGCCGCAGCTCGTCGAGCGTGTTGACCGACAGCTGCCGCACGTTCTCGGCGGCCTGCTTCACGTTCGGATCAGGGGTGCTGACCTGGAGCGCCCCCGCCTGCACCGCGATCAGGCTCACCTGGTGGGACACGACGTCGTGCATCTCGCGGGCCAGCTGGTTGCGTTCCTGGGTGAGGATCGCCTGGGCGTCCATCCGCCGCTCGTGCTCGCGGGCCTGCTTGACCTCCTCGAGCCGCAGCGCCAGCTCGCGCTGGGTGTGCAGGAACTGGCCGAGCAGGATCGGCGCGAGAGCCGTCATCGTCATGTAGATGAGGCCGAGCAGCACGTCGGTGGTGAAGAACGTCTCGCTGATGTCGGACAGGGGGAAGGCGAGGCTGCCCGCGGCGAGCAGGCCGCAGCCGGCGAGCAACCACCAGTTGCGGTAGCGGGCGGACACCGAGTACAGCGCGACGATCATCGGGACGATCGCACCGGCCAGCACCGCGGCGGGCAGCGTCGCGGCGAACACCGGCAACGGCCACCGGTCGCGCGCCACGAGCGCCAGGACGGCGAGCACCGTCACGACGAGGTCGAGGGTCGTCGTCTCGGAGATGTCGGTGAGGGCGGTGAGCGTTCCCTCGACCGCGGCCACCGCGATCAGCGCGGCGGAGGTGACCCACGCGGGCAGCCGGCGCGTCACGACCGGCCGTCCGCGAGAAGACCCGCCCGTTCCGCGACCAGTGCGGCCTGCACCCTGCTGCCGACCCCCAGTTTGGTGAGGATCGCACTGACGTGGTCCTTCACCGTGCCGACGCTCACGTGGATCCGGACGCCGATGTCCGAGTTGGACAGTCCCTCGGCGATCAGCACGAGCACCGCGCGTTCCCGCTCGGTCAGTTGTTCGACCTGCGTCACGGCACCCGAGTCCGCCGCCGAGCCCAGATAGCCGTCCACGACGGTCCTGCTGACCTTCGACGACAGCACCACCCCGCCGGCGGCCAGCGTCCGCACCATCTGCGCGAGCTGGTCGGGCCCGGTGTCCTTGAGGATGAAGCCCGCCGCACCCGACCGCAGCGCCGTGGAGATGTACTCGTCGGAGTCGAACGTCGTCAGCATCGCGACGGTCGGCGGCGGCGTGAGGCGCTGCAGCTCGCGGAGGATCGTGAGCCCGTCCACGTCGGGCATCCTGATGTCGAGCAGCACGACGTCGGGCCGTTGCAGACTCACTTCGCGCACCGCCTGCGCGCCGGTGGCGGTGGCGACGACGTCGATGTCGCCCGCCGCCTGCAGGATCAGCCGGAAACCCGACCGCACCAGCTCCTCGTCGTCGACGACGACCACCCGGATCATGCCTTCTCCTGGATCCCGCACCTGCTCAGTGTCGTGGATCTCGCAACACCCGCATCATCCGGGGCCCATCAGGCACAACCGGCCGACTGGCTGGTAGCGGCCCCCCGACCGGCGGGGGAGCCGTGCCGGGACGTGTCCTCAGTGGACGCTAGGCTTGCGCGCACCCTGCGGCCAGTCGACGAGGAACACCACGCATGAACTCCTTCCTGCTCGCCATCGCCCTTGCCATCGCGGTGCGGTCACTGGCCGCCGGCCGGCTCGACCGGTGGAACCTCGGCGCGCCGATCATCATGGTCGTCGCGGGTGTCGTCGTGGGCCTGCTCAACGACAACTCGATCAACGCCGTGCTGAACACCGAGACCGTGCAGTACGTGGCCGAGATCATCCTGGCGGTGCTGCTGTTCGTCGACGCCACGGAGGTCCGTGCGGGCCGGTTCTGGGGCAACTGGCCGGGCGTGGTGGCCCGCCTGCTGTTCCTGGCGCTCCCGCTGAGCCTCGGCGCGGCGATGCTGGTGGGCTGGGCGCTGTTCCCCGGCCTGCCCTGGCCGGTGCTCCTGCTGATCGCCGGGGTCGTCGTCCCGATCGACTTCGCGCCCGCCGAACGCGTGGTGCGCGACCGCGGCCTGTCCGCGAAGGTCCGCAGCGTGCTGAACGTGGAGGGCGGCTACAACGACGGTATCGTCTCCCCGCTGTTCCTGTTCGCGCTGCTCATGGCGGGCGACGTGACCCAGGAGCGCACCCCGCTCGAGGCGCTCGCGACCGTCGTCCCGTTCGCGCTCAAGGCCCTGCTCGTCGGCATCGTCGTCGGTTCGCTGCTGGCGTGGCTGATGGACCGCGCCCAGCGCGCCGGCTGGCTCACCGACCAGTCGGGCCGCGTCATCGTGCTGCTGGCGCCCCTGACGACCTACGCGTTGACGGCCCTCATCGACGGCAACGGCTTCGTCGCCTCCTTCGTCTGCGGCATCGCGTTCCGCTACGTCCACCGCACGGCCACGGCCCGGCGGATCCGGCAGACCGCGACCGAGCACAACGGCGCGAGCTCGATGCACGAGAACTTCCGCCTGCTGGAGGACGTCACCTCGGTGCTGATGATGCTGATGTGGTTCGTCGTGGGCATCGCCGCCGTGCTCGTCTACTCCAACGGGGTGTCCTGGCAGGTCCTGCTGTTCTGCGCGGCGGTACTCACCGTCGTGCGGATGGTGCCGGTCCACGTCTCCCTGCTGGGCTCGACGCTGTCGCAACGCGAACGCCTGCTCGTCGGCGCCCTCGGCCCGCGTGGAACCACGTCGATCGTCTTCGGCCTGCTGGCGTTCAACAAGCTGCCGAGCAGCGACGCGGCCGACACCATCCTGCTGATCACGGTGACCTGCGTCCTGGGCAGCGTGCTGCTGCACGGCTTGGGCGCAGGCCCGCTCGTGCGCCGCGTGAAGACCACCGGCGCCGTCCACAAAGGATGATCAGCGCCGCTTGGCGTACTCGTTCTCGCCCTCCCAGTCGACCAGTACGCACGGCTCGTCGCCCAGCACCCACGCGTCGTGTCCCGGCGCCGCGACCATGAGGTCGCCGGGGCCGATCTCCTGCTCCTCGCCGTCGTCCATGACGATCTTCATTCGGCCCGACACGCAGTAGCCCCGGTGGGCCACCTGACAGCTGTCGGTCTGGGCGATCGGCTTGACGTGCTCCGACCAGCGCCAGCCGGGCTGGAAGACGGCGCGCCCGACGGGGCCGGAGTCGATGTTGAGCAGGTCGAGCTGACCCATGCCCTGCTCGAAGGGGCGGGTTTCCTCTGGGGTGTCGAAGTGCTTGACGAGCAGACCGGACATGGCCGCCTCCTGAGGGTGGGAACTGGTCCCCCAGGACAGCACCCGACAGGCCCTGCCCGCCCGTGGCAGATGGCCTGTTCGGTAGGGCCGAAAGGACGCAGCCATTGGGCCTTGGCGACGTGGCGTGGCAGGCCGGTTCCGCTGGGTGACCCAGGTCGGAGCCGCGTACCAGCGGAGATGAAAGAGTGGCTACCCGAGCCCGTGGATCACGGCCAGCGCGTGCTCGCGCGCCGGTGCGCTCAGCCTCGTGTTGAGCTCCTCGAACAACGTCTCCGCCGTCACGCCGTTCCACCCCGGCGGGAGGAGCGACAGCGGCAGGCCGGGATCGCTGTAGGGCAGGCGCCGCCACTGGGTCAGCATCGGCACGTACGTCTGGAAGGCCTGCTCCGGCGTGGTGACGCCGGACGGCAGGGCGTCGAGGACCGGGCGATGGCGGCGCACGAAGTCCGCGTACAGGTCGGCCAGCTCGTCGAGGTCCCACCAGGCGCGGACCTTCGAGCGCAGGTCGCCGAACGCGAAGTGGTCGCCGGTGAAGATGTCGACGTACTCGGCGAGGCCGCGGCGTTCCAGGGTGCGCCTGGTCTCCGTGGCCAGGTTGCCCGGTGCCACCCAGACGCCGGGGGCGGCGGTGCCGAAGCCCAGCTGGGTCAGGGTGGTGCGCAGGGCGTGGCGCTTCTCGCGTTCGGACTCGGGGACGGAGAACACGACGACGAGCCAGCCGTCGTCCAGCGTCGCCCGCCGGCGTTCGAAGATCCGGGCGTCGCCCTCCGCGAGGGTGTCCAGGGTGGACTCGGAGAGGGCGTAGCCAGCGGCACCGTCACGGCGGTCGCTGCGCACGACGCCGCGGCGCTTCAGGCGGGAGATCGACGACCGGACGGCCTGGCCCTCCACGCCGAGGTCGGCCATCAGCTGCACGACGGAGGCCACGGAGAGCCAGTTGTCCTCGCCGCGCGCGTACAGGCCGAAGATCGTGACGATCAGCGGGCCGAGCCGGTCGCGCCCGGCAGGGGCCGCCGGGCCGGGTTCGGTGGTCACCGCGACGTTCAGCGCCCTCTCCTCACCTTGATCAGCTGCGGGTGAGCTTATCGGTCAGCGTGACGGTGTTGCGCAGCTCGCCCAGGCCGCTGACCCGCGTGACGACGACGTCGCCGTCACGCAGGAAGATCTGCGGCTCACGTGCGTTGCCGATGCCGCTGGGCGTGCCGGTGAGGATCACGTCCCCGGCGCGCAGGGTCATGCCGTGGCTGAGCTCGGCGATGATCCGGGCGAACGAGAACGCCATCTGCGCGCTGGAGGCATTCTGCAGCAGCACGCCGTTGACCTCGCACTGCACCTGCATCTCCGTGAGATCGGCGGAGTCGGCGGTTGTGATCCACGGGCCGAGCGGCATCGTGGCGTCGAGGCTCTTGCCCTTGAGCCACTGTCCGCCGTGCGCGCGTTGGAGGTCGCGCTGGGACACGTCGTTGGCGACGAGGAAGCCGAAGACGTGGTCGAGGGCCTTCTCCTCGGGGATCGAGCGCCCGTCGAGGCCGATGACCAAGGCGATTTCGGCTTCGTAGTCCCACTTCTGGGAGATGTCCGGGTCGTAGGCGATGTCGTCGTACGGGCCGATGACCGTGTCCGGGCCCTTGGTGAAGAAGGTGGGGTGCTCGGGCAGCGCGACGGGATCCTGGCCCTCGCGCCTGCCCTTCGACTCCTCGAAGTGGTCGACGTAGTTCCAGCCGGTGCACAGGACGTCGCGGTTGAAGCGGTGCAGCGGTGACTCCAGGCGGACTGACGAGAGTGGCAGCACGTCGCCGCGCTCACCCGCCGGGCCTCCGCGCACGATGTCGTCCACAGTGGTGGGCAGCAGTGCGATCGACTGCTCGGCCTCGTCCACGACTCCGGCCCGGCGGACGCCGTCGACGGTCACGGAAGCGAGTTTCACTATCGTGTCCCCATTTCGATGATCATGAAACCGCTATGGTCTGATCAGGCGGTTCTCGGGGATCACGGCGACCCCGAGGATCTCGATGAGGGCCTCCGGCTGCCACAGCGCGGTGCAGCCGATGCCCGCCATGGCCGGGTAGACGGGGCCCGCGAGCTCGCGCCACACCTTGCCGATCTCCTTGCCGTGGGCCTGATAGTCCGGGATGTCTGTGAGGTAGATGGTGATGCTGACCAGGTCCTCCGGCTCGCCGCCCGCCGCGCGCAGCGTGGTCAGCACGTTGCCGAACGCCTGGCGGAACTGCTCCACGATGCCGCCGGGGACGATCTTCATGTCGGCGTCGAGCGCCGTCTGCCCGCCCAGGTACAGGGTGGTGCCCGCGAGCGTGCCGTGCGAGTAGCCGCTCGGTGCGGGAAGGCTGGCCGGGTTCACTGCTACAGGCCTCATGCGTATTGACAATATCTGACGGCGGTGAAGAATGCGATATATGGAGCCCGACCTGAGCAAGTACCAGCTCGAAGGCGACAACTCGATGTACCGGCTGCCCAGTGGCCTGGTCGCCCCGGTGGTGACGCGCGGCGGCATGGAGAACCCGGACACCGCGAACTCCGGCGGCGCGATCCGGGTCTCCGGCGTGAGCATCCAGCACACCCCGGCGACGAAGCTGTGGTTCGGCAAGGTCACCAACGAACCCGGCTACCGCTCGGTGACCCACCACCACGGTGAGGCCGAGACCGGCGGCTACGTGCTGTCCGGCCGCGCGCGGATCTACTTCGGCGAGAAGTTCGAGGACTACGTCGACATGGAGGAGGGCGACTGGGTGTTCGTGCCGCCGTTCATGCCGCACATCGAGTGCAACCTCTCCCGCAACAAGCCGCTGACGTGGATGACGACGCGCACCCCGGAGAACATCGTGGTCAACCTCGACGACGTCCCCGACGAGGACCTGCGCGACTGGCTGACCCGATGACGGCCGGCACCTCCGCGATCTTCACTTCGGCCATCACGCTGGAGAAAGCCGATCCGGAGCACTTCGACCTGGCCTTCACCGCCGTCACGCAGCAGTGCCCGTGGCCCAAGGCGTACGGGGGAGACCTGGTCGCCGCCGCGGCCGCCGCGGCCATGCGTTCGGTGACCGACGGCAAGACGATGCACTCGATGCACAGCTACTTCCTGCGCCCGGCCGACATCGGCGCGCAGGTGCGCTACGAGGTGGAGGTGCTGCGCGACGGCAGGGGCTACAGCACCCGGCAGGTGCGCGGCTACCAGAACGGCAAGCCCCTCTACGTCTGCCTGGCGAACTTCGCCGTCGGCGAGTCCGGCGGCTGCTTCGAGGCCTCGTTCACCGATGACCTGCCCGGCCCCGACGACCTGCCCAGTTCGGCGGAGTACCTCGCCGGACGCAGCGGCGGCTCGATGACCGAGGTGTCGAAGGCGTACTGGTCCGGTGGCCGCAGTTTCGACATGCGGCACGTGCCCGGCCCCGTGTACCTCGCGGTCGAGGGCGAGCGGGCGCCGCACCAGGCGGTGTGGATCAAACCGTTCGACGCGCTGCGCCCGGTCGAGGGACTGACCGACGCCCAACGGGATCTCGCCGCGCTGGCCTACGTCTGCGACTACACGATCCTGGAGCCCGTCCTGCGGGTGCTCGACCTGCCGTGGGCACAGCCGGGACTCGTCACCGCGAGCCTCGACCACGCGATGTGGTTCCACCGCCAGGGCCCGGTCGGCGACTGGCTGCTCTACGCGCAGGACGCGGTCGCCGCCGACGGGGGCCGTGGCCTGGGGTACGGCCGCTTCTTCACGCGCGACGGCGGGCACCTCGCCACCGTTGCCCAGGAAGGCATGATCCGCGCCTCTTGACCCGCCGCCACGGGTCCAGGAAGGACTCAGCATGGACACCTTCGCCCGCGACCACCTACCGCCCGCGGCGTTGTGGCCGACGATCGAGTTCACCACGCCGGAGCTGCAGTACCCGGACCGCCTCAACGCCGCCACCGAGCTCATCGACGTGCCCGTGGCGAGGTTCGGCCCCGACCGCCCGGCGCTGCGCACCCCGGCGGGCGAGGTGTGGTCCTACGGCGAACTGCGGACCCGCGCCAACCAGGTGGCGCGGGTGCTGACCGAGGACTTCGATCTCGTTGCAGGGCAACGGGTTCTGCTGCGTTCGCCGAACAACCCGTGGACCGTGGCCGCGTGGCTCGGCGTGCTGAAGGCCGGCGGTGTCGTGGTGACCACCATGGCGGCGCTGCGCACCCGTGAGCTGACGCCGATCGTGGAGCGGACCCGTCCGTCGATCGCCTTGGTGGATGACCGGTTCGCGGAGGACGTTCGCGCTCTGCCGACGCTGACCGTGGTGACGTACGACGACCTCGCGGCACGCTGCGGGACGAAGCCGGGGGAGTTCACCGCCGTGGACACCGCCGCCGACGACGTGGCGCTGCTGGCACCGACGTCCGGCAGCACCGGCACACCCAAGATCACCATGCACTTCCACCGCGACGTGCTGTCGATCGACAACACCTTCGGCCGCCATGTGTTGCAGTTGAACGAGAACGACCTAGTCGCGTGCACGGCGCCGTTCGCGTTCACGTTCGGTCTGGGCATGCTCGTCGTGTTCCCGTTGCGGGCCGGTGCCTGCGCGCTGCTGACCGAGGCCGCCACGCCCGCCCAGGTCGCGGATCTGGTGCAGCAGCACGGAGTCACGGTGCTCGCGACGGCACCGACCGCGTACAAGGCGATCCTGCGGGACGGCGTGGACGGCAAGCTCGCCGGGTTGCGGACCGCGGTGTCGGCCGGTGAGCACATCCCGCGCGAGACGTGGGAGCGCCTGCGGGACAGGCTGGGGCTCAAGGTGATCGACGGCATCGGTGCCACGGAGTTGTTGCACATCTTCATCTCCGCCGCCGGTGACGACATCCGGCCGGGTTCCACCGGGAAGCCGGTGCCCGGCTACCGCGCCGCGATCCTCGATCCCGACGGTCTCGAACTGGGTGTCGGTGAACCGGGCCGGCTCGGCGTGATCGGGCCGGTCGGCTGCCGCTACCTCGACGACGTGCGGCAGAAGGACTACGTGGTGAACGGCTGGAACGTCACCGGCGACGTCTTCCACCGGGACTCCGACGGCTACTTCCACTACCACGCCCGCAGCGACCACATGATCGTCTCGTCCGGCTACAACATCGGCGGGCCGGAGGTCGAGGAGGCCATCGACACGCACCCGGACGTGGTGGAGTCCGCCGTCGTCGCCAAGCCCGACGAGGAACGCGGCTCGGTCGTGTGCGCCTTCGTGGTGCTGCGCGAGGGCGTGGAGGGCGACGCCGCGAAGGCCAAGGAGATCCAGGACCACGTCAAGCAGACCATCGCCCCCTACAAGTACCCGCGCGACGTGCGGTTCCGCACCTCGTTGCCGCGCAACGCGAGCGGCAAGCTGCAGCGGTTCGCGCTCCGCAAGATCGTCGAGGACGAGGTTCTGACGTGAAGATCGCTGTCGTCGGCGGTGGCCCCGGTGGCCTGTACTTCGCCGCACTGATGAAGCAGCTCGACCCTGCCCATGACATCACCGTCTGGGAACGCAACGCGCCGGACGACACCTTCGGCTTCGGCGTGGTGTTCTCCGACGAGACGCTGGGCGGCATCGAGAACGCCGACCCGGAGTTCGCCGACGCCATGGCCCGCAGGTTCGCCAGGTGGACCGACATCGACATCCACTACCGCGGCGAGAGCCACACCGTCGGCGGGCAGGGGTTCGCCGCGATGAGCCGCAAGGAGCTGCTCCGCCTGTTGCAGGAGCGGTGCCGCGCTCTCGGTGTCACCGTGCACTTCTCGACGCCCGCGCCCGACGCTCACCACCTGCGCGAGTCGCACGACCTCGTGGTGGCGGCGGACGGCCTCAACTCGCTCGTGCGACAGTCCTTTTCGGACTCGTTCCGGCCCGTGCTGGACCGCGGGCACAACAAGTACATGTGGCTCGGCACGGATCTCGTCTTCGAAGCGTTCCAGTTCTTCATCAAGGACACCGAGTGGGGGACCATGCAGGTCCACGGGTATCCCTACTCCGACAGCGGTTCCACGTTCATCGTCGAGATGCGTTCCGACGTCTGGCGCCGGGCCGGTTTCGACACCGGTGAGGAGTTCCCGCCGGGTGCCTCGGACGACCGCGCCGTCGAACGGATCCGCGAGCTGTTCGCCGAGGAGCTGGCCGGACATCAGGTGTTCGCCAACAACTCGAAGTGGCTGAGCTTCACCACCGTGCGCAACGAGCGGTGGCACCACGGCAACCTCGTGCTCGTCGGCGACGCCGCGCACACCGCGCACTTCTCGATCGGCTCCGGCACGAAGCTCGCGATGGAGGACTCGCTCGCGCTCGCCGCCTGCCTGCACGAACACCAGGACGTCGAGACCGCGCTGACGGCCTACGAGGCCGAGCGACGCCCCGTCGTGGAGTCGACGCAGCGTGCCGCCCAGGCGTCGCTGGAATGGTTCGAGAACATCGGCATGTACGTCGGGCAGGAGCCGACCCGGTTCTGCTTCAACCTGCTGACGCGGTCCCGCCGCATCACCTACGACAACCTCCGCACCCGTGACGCGGAGTTCGCCGACCGCGTCGACGCCGCCTTCGCCGCCTCCCAGGGACTCGACACCGTTGCCCCGGCGATGTTCCAGCCGTTCCGCCTGGGACAGCTGGAACTGAAGAACCGCGTGATCGTCTCGCCGATGGACATGTACTCCGCCGTTGACGGCGTGCCGGGCGACTTCCACCTCGTCCACCTGGGCTCCAAGGCGATGGGCGGGGCGGGCCTGGTGATGACCGAGATGGTGTGCGTGTCGCCTTCGGGCCGGATCACGCCCGGCTGCACGGGGTTGTGGACCGACGAGCAGCGTGACTCGTGGGCGCGGATCGTGTCGTTCGTCCACTCGCAGAGCACGGCCCGCATCGGTGTGCAGCTCGGCCATTCCGGGCGCAAGGGCTCGACCCGCCTGATGTGGGAGGGCATGGACGAACCGCTGCCGGAAGGCAACTGGGACGTCGTCGGCCCGTCGCCCCTGCCGTACGGCCCGGGCTCGCCGATCCCGCGCGAGATCGGCCGCGACGAGATGGACCGGATCACCGCCGAGTTCGCCGCCGCCGCCCGCCGCGGTGCCGACGCGGGTTTCGACCTGCTCGAACTGCACTGCGCGCACGGCTACCTGCTGTCGTCGTTCCTCTCGCCGATCGCGAACCGGCGCACCGACTCCTACGGCGGCTCGCTCGCCAACCGGCTGCGCTACCCGTTGGAGGTGTTCGACGCCGTCCGCGCGGTGTGGCCGGCCGAGCGCCCGATGATCGTGCGCATCTCCGCGACCGACTGGATGCCTGACGGCAACACCGAGCACGACGCCGTGGAGATCGCCCGCGCCTTCATCGCCCACGGCGCCAACGCGATCGACGTCTCCTCCGGCCAGGTGACGGCGGACGAGCGCCCGGCGTTCGGCCGCTCGTACCAGACCCCGTTCGCCGACCGGATCCGCCACGAGGCCCCCGGTGCGGCCGTCATCGCGGTGGGCGCCATCGCCTCCTACGACGACGTCAACTCCATCCTGCTGGCGGGGCGCGCGGACCTGTGCGCGATCGGCCGCACGCACCTGTACGACCCGCACTGGACCCTGCACGCGGCCGCCGAGCAGGGGTACCGCGTTCAGTGGCCCGTTCAGTACCAGGCAGGTAGCCGGAAGCCGCCGTCGGCGCGCACCGATGCGGTGCGGCCGCGGTTGTCGTTGTTGCGGGCGGAGGAGTCGGATCGGAACGTGCACCTGCGCTGGATTCCGCACCGTGAACCAGCGGCCGTCAGGGGGCGATGAGGACCTTCCCCTTGGCGTGGCCGCCTGCACGCGCGGGTGGCGGGACTGCCCTTCGAGGAGGGCGTGTTACCGCTCTCGGAGCAGTCAGAACGGCTGTTCCGCAGCGTGATCAACGCGCCGGGTGGTCGAGATCCAGCTCCCGCAACTGCGACCTGGTCGCTATGCCGAGCTTGGGGAAGATCTTGTACAGGTGGTGGCCGACGGTCCGGGGGCTGAGGAACAGACGCGCGCCGATCTCCTTGTTGGTCAGGCCCTGTGCGGCGAGGCGCGCGACGCTGAGTTCCTGCGGTGTCAGGCCGGTTGCCGTGCCGGTGGCGGGACGGAGCTGGAGGGCTGCCGCGCGGGTCCAGTGGGTCGCGCCCAGGTGCGTGAAGGTGTCGTGGGCCAGCCTCAGCTGCGAGCGTGACTGGTGTTTGTTGCGGCGCAACCATTCGCCGTGCAGCAGGGCCGCACGAGCCTGTTCGTGGGGGTGGTCGGGGAACGCTTCGGCGGCGGCCTCGGCGAAGAGCTCGGGTGTGCCGGTGAGCAGCGCTCGGGCGCGACAACGCCTGCTGCGCAGGAGGGGCGTGGTCGCGGGCGGGAGGGCCACGTGGCCGGCGGGAGTCCCGTTGCGGAGGCAGGCTTCGACGAGATCGGCGGCGGCCCAACGGCTGACGAGGGTGTGTCCGGTGGGGGAGGTCGGTTCGGCGATGGCGGAGAGGTGGGCGACCGCGGTCTCGTTGTCCCCTGTGGACAGTGCGAGCTGGCCCAGTGCCCACGCCGCCTTGGCTGCGGCCAGCCGGTTGTGCAGCGGCACGGCGAGGGCAAGCGCCGCGGACGCGTGTTCGCGGCAGAGCTCCGGGTTCGGTGCGGCGAGGGCCAGCACCGCGTGGAAGTCGGCGGCACGGGCGCGCTGGCCGGTTTCGCGGGCCGAGCGAAGTCCTTCCCCGGCACGGGAGAACGCCGCGTTCCAGTGGCCGAGTTCGTGTTCCAGCTCGGCCAGCCACAGCTCGGGGAACGCGAGCACGGCCTGCATCCCGTTCACGGAGAACGATGTCCTGGCCTCGATGCCGAACCGCAGCGCGGCACGCGGGTCGGCACCGTGGCGGGCGATCACGAGCGGCCACAACCACTGGTGGACGTCGCTGCGCAGCAGCGCGGCTGGTGCGGTGGCGCGCAACTGCCACGGGTCGGCGGTCGTGCCGACGCGCAGCCGGGCGAGTTGCTCGACGAACGTCGTGAAACCCAGCTCCGCGCCGGCCTCGGACAGGTGGGCCAGCGCGGGAGTGGTGTCGATGTCGGCGTGGAGGGCGGCCGCGACCGCCATGAAGAGCAGACCGACGGCTTCCTCCGGCGGCCTGCGCATGGCCGCGCGCACGAGGTGGTCGTGGGCCGAGCGCTGGTCGTCGTCGCTCAGCGCGATGAGGCCGTGCAGGCGGTCCAACGCGGCGGCGTCGGACACCGACGCGGTCAGCGAGCGGGCGAGCGCCGGGTGGCCGGACTTCCACGCCGCGTAACCTGCGGCCGCCAGCCTGCGTTCGCGGTCGGACGGCGCGGACAGGTCCGCCGCACGCCGGAGCAGATCGGCCGCGGTGGCCAGGCCACCGCGCCTGGAGGCGGTGGTGGCCTCGGCTTCCAGTGCGGCCGCCAGGTCCTCGTCCGGCCCGGACGCGGCCGGCGCGCGGTGCACGTCAGACCGATCCGTGGTCTCGGTGCCGGGCAGCACCAGTTCCGGCAGATCGAGAGCCGGGCCGTCGGTGGCCAGCACGAACGCGACGGGCGCGTCGGCGACGCGGCGTGCGCAGAACCCCAGCGCGGTGGCCGAGGAACGGTCCCACCACTGCAGGTCGTCGACGATCACCAACACCGGCCCCGCCGAACGCAGCAACCGCAGCACGGCCGTGTACACGACGAGGTCGGTGCAGGCGGCGGTGGAGCGACCGAGCACCACCTCGATCGCCGACCGGTGCGGCTCGGGCAGGACGGAGCTGTCCAACGGGGTCAGCAGTTGCTGCAGCCCGGCGAACACCAGCTCGGCCTCGGCTCGGACGCCCGTCCCGGACAGCACGGTCATCCCAGCCGCGCGGTCCGCGGCCCAGCGCAACAACGTGGTCCTGGCGTCACCCGGTCCACCGCGCAGCACGAGCGCACCGCCGTGTCCCGAGCGCGCGTCGGCCAGCAACGCGGCCAGAGCCTCCTGCTCGAAGATCACACTGCCACGCTAGACCAGTCACTTTGACAGATGTCTCGGTCACGACGGCCCGCCGAAGATCAAGGCCATGAACAACATCACTCGCCGCACGGTTCTGGCCGCAGGCACCGCAGCAGGACTCGCCGCCGTGGTTCCGGCGCGGGCGCGACCGCACGGCAAGATCGTCATCATCACCGGCGGCACGTCCGGAATCGGCAAGGCCGCCGCGAAGGCGTTCGCCGCCCAGGGCGCCAAGGTCGGCTTCTGCGGCCGCCGCGAACAGCTCGGCCGGCAGGTCGAGCAGGAGATCCGCGCGGCCGGGGGAGAGGCCTGCTACATCCGGGCCGACGTGCGCAAACCCGACGAGGTCAAGGCTTTCGTCGACGCCGTCGCCGACCGCTGGGGAGGCCTCGACATCGCCTTCAACAACGCGGGGATCGGCGTCTCGGCCGCGCCGCACGACCTCACCCTCGAACAGTGGGACGACGTCATGGACACCAACGCGCGTGGCGTGTTCCTGGCGATCAAGCACGAGATCCCGCACATGCTGAGGGCCGGGCACGGCGTGATCATCTGCACCTCGTCCTCGGCGGCGGAGCAGGCCCGGCCGACCGGCGCCGCCTACACCGCCAGCAAACGCGCCGTGCAGGGCATCGTGAAGGCGGCCGCGCTCGCGTACGGGGCCAAGGGCATCCGGGTCAACGCGATCCTGCCCGGCACCACCGACACGGCGTTCGTCCGTCCGCCGGGCATCCCGGACGACGCCTGGGCGAAGTTCAAGGCCGCCTACGGGCCGCTCAACATCGACGGCATCGAGCGGATGGCGTCACCCGAGGAGATCGCGAACGCCGTCGTCGGGCTGGCGTCCGATGGGTTCGGCTACCTCAACGGCGCCTCCGTCGTGGTCGACGGCGGTGCGACGGCAGGCCGCAGGATGGTCATCCCGCCGGGCTTTCCCGGTTCGGAACAGTAATCACGATTACTTCAGTGCTGACTAAAAGCAGTTACCAGGGGTGCCTCCGCGCCGTCAGCCGCCATTTAGGAGAATCTCTGCTGACGCCCGAGCACAGCTCCAGGAGGATTGTTGATCCACAAGTTCTCGGTTCGCTCCGCGGGCACCGCGGAGCCCGACATCCGTGAGCTAGGCCGATCGTGGGAGCTCGACGACCTCGAGGTGTGGCGCGACTACTACGTCGAGTTCGAGGGCGAGCCAGAGGCGGCGGCGCTGAACGAGGTGGCCGCGGTGCTCGGCGACCAGCTCGACGTCGTGGTCTCCGTGGACCAGCCGCTGGAGCCGGGCGACGTGCAGGTCGCGTACAAGCGCGGCGTGGTGGACAACGAGAGCGACTCGATCGTCACCGTGTGCGGTCTGCTCGGCGTGCGGGCGCGCGCGGGCAAGGTCGCGACCACCTACCGGTCGGCGTCGCCGCGGCTGCGCGAGCTGGTCGCGTCCACGCGGTTCAACGCGACGATCGAAGAGCTGCACGACTCCGAGCCGCACTACGACACCCTCCTGCCGCAGGGTCATTACGAGCCGACCGTGCACTACGACCTGCGCGGGCTCGACGACGCGGCGCTCGCCGAGCTGGGTGTCGCCGGTGGGCGCAACCTCTCGCTCGCCCAGATGCGGCACGTGCGGCACATCCAGGAGACGCTCGGCGACGAGTACGTCACCGAGGTCCTGCTGGAGGCGTTGGACGCGCGGTGGAGCGACCACTGCGCGCACACCACCTGGAAGTCGCTGGGCAGCCTGCTCGGCAGGCTCGTCGATGCCGCCAAGGACGTCGCGAACCCGAACGTGCTGAGCATGTTCCACGACAACGCGGGCGTCTGGGACTTCTACGACGGCCACGCGATCGCGATCAAGGCCGAGACGCACAACGGGCCGTCGGCGATCTCCGGCTACTTCGGCCAGCTGACCAAGCTCGGCGGCGTGCTGCGCGACATCCTCGGCACCGGCCTGAGCGCCGACCCGATCGGCAGCTTCGAGTACACGGCGGTCGGCGAGCCGGAGGCGCCCGCGCCGATCAAGGGCCGTCCGGACGCGCGCAGGCTCGCCCAGGAGACGATCCGGGCGATCAAGGAGTACGGCAACACGTTCGGCGTGCCGATGATGTCGTCGCGCATGACGTTCCACCCGGCGTACCGCGCCAAGCCGTTCGCGCTGGGCGGCAGCATCGGCCTGCTGCCGGTGTCGGCTGCGCAGCGGGGCACCCCGCGGCCGGGCGACTTCGTCGTGCTGATCGGTGGTCTGACCGGCAACGAGGGCATCCACGGCGCGTCCGCGAGCTCGGCGGGCGCCACGATGGACACGACCGCGGTGCAGATCGGTGCGCCGCTGGAACAGGTGAAGTTCCGCAAGGCGCTGATCGAGCTGCGCGAGGAGGGCTGCCTGAGCGCGCTGACCGACGTCGGTGGCGCCGGCCTGAACAGCGCTGTCGGTGAGATCGGTGAGGCGTGCGGGGTGTGGATCAACACCGCGCTGGTGCCGTTGAAGACCGCGGCGCTGCCGATGTGGCGGATCCTGCTGTCGGAGTCGCAGGAGCGCATGCTGCTCGCCGTGCCGCCGGAGCACCAGGAGCGCGCGAAGAAGATCCTCGACAAGCACATGGTCCGCTCGACGGTCATCGGCCGGTTCGCCGACACCGGCCGCTACCACGTCTTCCACGCGCCGGACCTGACCGAGGAGAAGCTGATCGCGTCCGCGCCGGACGCGGTGCCGGCGCACCAGGGCGAGACCGGTTTCGACGTGTCGTACGACCTGCTGGACATCGAGGTCGAACGGCAGGAGGTCGGCCCGCCGCCGCGTCCGTCCGGCGTTCCGGAGTGGCCGTCGCTGGCGCCCGCCGAGCTCGCCGGGCTGCTGGAGCAGGTCGTCTCCGACGCGGAGGTGGCGTCGCAGCACTACGCGGACTCGCAGTACGACTCCACGGTGCAGGGCCACACCTGGTACGGCCCGCACTACGGCACCGAGCAGGCGGTGCGCACGGCCTACTGGGCGGGCACGCCGGTCGCGGGTTCGCCTGCCGCGGCGGTGCTGAACACCGCATTCAACCCGTGGCTGTTCGAGGCCGACCCGGTCGCGGCGACCCGGCAGATGTTCTGCGCGGCGATCGCGGGCCAGGTGCTCGCGGGCGTCGCCGTGCACGACATCTGCATGTGCGACAACTTCTACACCCCGCACCTGTCGGAGAACTGGCGCGAATGGCTGGTCGGCATGGTCGACGAGCTGGCGGTGCTGGTCCGCCACTTCGGTGTGCCGCTGATCTCGGGCAAGGACTCCTCGGCCGGTTCGGTGCACACCGACGAGGGCCTGGTCAGCGTGCCGCCCGCGGTGTTCCTGAGCGCGCTGGGCAAGGTGCCGCACCGCGACGGCCTGCTGCGCGAGCAGTGGACCGCGCAGGACAACGTGCTGGTCCACATCGGACTGTCGACGTCGTCGCCGGTCGGTACCGTCGCCGGGCGCAAGCTCGGTCTGACGGCCGGTGCGCTGGACGACCTTTCCCTGTCCGAAGTGGACAGCTACCTGGCGGCACTGGCGGCG
Organism: Lentzea nigeriaca; assembly: GCF_016907955.1. GTDB lineage: Bacteria > Actinomycetota > Actinomycetes > Mycobacteriales > Pseudonocardiaceae > Lentzea > Lentzea nigeriaca. The sequence continues at coordinate 87,860 of NZ_JAFBCX010000018.1, forward strand.
AGCAGGGACCTGCTGCGCAGCGGTGCCCGCATCGGCGCCGGTGGTGTCGCTGCCGCGCTCGCCCAGGGCGTGCTGGCGAGCGGCATCGGGGTGCGGCTCGGGTCCGCGACCACCGAGTCGCTCTTCGCGGAGCACCGCGTGGGCGCGGTCGTCGAGGTCGCCCAGGCCGATGTCGACCGCCTGCCAGCCGAGCTCAATCCCGTCGTGCTCGGGGCGCTCGTGCCGGGCGCGGGCATCCTGGTCGACGGCACCGACCTGTTCACCCCGGCCGCGCGCGACGGCTGGCTCAACTCGTTCACGGCGAGGATCGCATGAAGCCGACCGTCAACGTCCTGTACCTCCCCGGCACGAACTGCCAGGAGGAGACCGTCGCGGCGTTCGCCGCGGTCGGTGCGACCCCGCGGCTGAGGTTCGCCGCCGATCTGCTGGCCGGTGACGAGCGGCTCGACGACGCCGACATCCTCTGCATTCCCGGCGGGTTCTCGTTCGGCGACCACCTCGGCGCGGGTGCGGTGGCGGGCGCGTTGCTGCGCAGCCACCTGGCCGACCAGTTCGAGACGTGCCGGACGCGGCCGCTGATCGGTATCTGCAACGGTTTCCAGATCGCGGTGCGCGGCGGCTGCTTCGGCAAGGTGGGGCTCAAGGTGAACAGCTCCGGCACGTTCCGCAACGAGGAGAACCAGCGCCACGTCGTGGACGAGGACAACGACAGCCCGTGGCTCACCGGCCTCGGCGGTCAGACCCTCGTCTTCCCGTGTGCGCACGGTGAGGGCCGTTTCCACCCGGACAGCACCGGGGCGGAGTACCGCGTCGCGTTGCGCTACGAGAAGGAGTCCAACCCGGACGGCTCGTTCGAGAACATCGCGGGCATCACCAGCCTGGACGGGCTGTCGTTCGGGCTGATGGACCACCCGGAGCGGGCGGTGGACCCCGAGGTGCGGCTCGCGTTCTTCGAGAATGGTGTCCGCGCGGTGCGCTGACGTCGTCTGAACGGTGCGGGGCAGGGAGTTCGCTCCCTGCCCCGTTTTTCAGCGCTCGACCAGGCGGGTGAGGGCGAAACCGGTGATCGCGGCCATGGTCGCGGCCATCACGAGACCTCCGAGCGCGCCGATGAGCGTGATCAGCACGGTGGTCTGACCCGGTTGCCACAGGGGAGTGGTGACCGCGGTGAACGCGATCAGGCCCGCGCCCCACGCCAGGGCGTTCGCCCAGATCCAGTTGGAGGCGTGGCGCACGTAGTGGCGCAGCACCAGCCATTGGCCGGTGCCCAGCGACAGCAGGACGGCGGCGCCCGACATCGCGGCCAGCAGGATCACCGCGGGCAGCGGCAGGGTGCCCAGGCGTTCGGCGTTGCCGGCGGCGAGCATCGCGATCGCCCAGGCGAACCCCGCCGCGAGGGCCGTGACGCCGATCCAGCGCGATGCGTCGAAGTCGTGGAACGTGCGGCGCAGGACGACGCACTGTGCCGCACCGAGGACCACGCCCTCGACGATGCCCGCGAGGACGAGCAGCGGTGCCGACGACGTCAGCGCGCCGGCGAGGGCCGGGGCGAGGAAACCGGTGAACTCGCCGGCCGTCACCCAGGTGAACCAGCTGTTGCGGACGGTCGTCAGCGTGGTGCTCATGGTTCCACGATCGGCCATCGACCGCGGTGAGCGCAGGGACGAAGGTCCTCATCTCGGCGGTGCGCAGTCCTCGTGTCCGGCAGGGGAATCGGGGAAGACAGTGTGGTGGTATGACGCACATCGTGATCGCCGGCGGAGGGCCGGCCTGCTCGTCGCCGCGGTGAGCGCAGGTCAGTCCCGGCGCAACGGGACGACCACCTCGGTGAGGTAGTCACCAGGCGTCGCCGCGGTGTCCGGTCCCGTGAGGTACAGCTCCCGCGGCGGCCCGGCCTGCTCGAGGCCGTGTTCGCGAATCCACGCGAACAAAGCCTCGTAGGCAGCGTTGATCTCGTCGTAACGGCCGCGGTGGAACGTCATCGCGACCGGCCCCTCCGGCAGCACGACGATGTCGATCGCCTCGCTGCCGTCGGGGCTGCCGGAGATCGGCAGGTACAGGTCGAGATCGACTTCCTGACCGGGGGCCGGGCAGCTGAGCTGCGGCGGCCCGGTGGGTGTCACGGCGGAGCGTGAGGCGAAGTCGTAGAGGTTCTGCAGTCCTTCGCCGACGGCGCTGGCGATGCGGGCAGCCGTCGTGTGCACCCGCTGGTGGCAGGTGACGGTGGAGGGGAACTCGGTGAGGGTCACGTCGTACGTCATGAGCCTGAGGATCCGCAGCGGACGGGGTGCGGGGCAGAGTCCAACGGCTCGTGGTGCCGGGAAACTCGGCGGTTCGGGCGTGCCCGGTGCGGCAGGGCGAGCGGCGGCGGGTCTCCCTGCCGCACCGTGTCGTCCCGCGATCAGAAGATGATCTCGCAGCCGGACAGCGACTCGAAGCGCGAGTCGCAGCGGTCCGCGCCTCCCTCGCGGCCGTCGCCCACGTCCAGGCCGGACTGGTCGGTCAGCGTGTCGTTGCCCGCGCCACCTTCGAGCCGGTCCGGACCCTCACCGCCGAGCAGCGTGTCGTCGCCCGCCTCACTGCCGAGGACGTCGCTGCCGTTCGTCCCGACCTGCGTCGCTGCCAGGCCGTTGCACGTCTGCGGTTGCGCCGACGCCGTGGCCGTCGGCCAGGGCACCATCCCCGCGGTCGGCAGGAACAGGTCAAATCCAGGCGGCTCAACGGGTACGGCGCAGCCAGGTGCTCACGAGACTGGTGGCGAGCAGCACCGCGCCCGCCACGAGGAGCAGCACGCCTCCACCCACGGCACCATCGGTCAGGTCCCACACCATTTCCGGCACCACGATCGTCGTGGCGACCACACCCGCCACGAGCAACACCGTCGAGTGCACGACGAGGTAGACGGCGAAACAGGCGACAGCGAGCCCGGCGGTGAGCGAGTAGGTCACCCATGCCTTGTCGCCCAGCGGTTGCTGCGCGCCGAACAACGCCGTCGCGGCACCGACGGCCAGCGCGAGCGGAACCGGGCGCAGAACGTCCACAAGGGACAGGAGAGCGCCGATCAGCCCGAGCGCGAACAACGCCACACCCACGACGAGCAGGGTGTCGCCGGCGAACTCGGTGGTCCACGCGACGACAGCGGCGATCGCGGCCCCCGCCAGCGCCAGGTAGGCCAGCGCCGTCGGCACCAGCACGTAGGCGACGACCGCCACGACGAAGGCGGTCGTCGCACCGACGACGAACTCGCGAGACGACACCGCTGTTCCCGCCGTGAACGCCGACGTCACCACGGCGAGCGAGAACAACGTGGTGACCACTCGCCCGCGCACACCCGCGACGGTGCGCACCGATCCGCCCGCCACGACGAGGGCAGCCACGACCAGCCCGACCGTGGCGGCCCCGAGCACCGCGACCCTGGTGAGGCGGGACATGTCCTCCCAGGACAGTCCGAGCAGCAACGCGGCCCCGCCGAGGACGAGCCCGCCGCCGACGTACGCGGCCAGCTCGGTGACGAGATCGGCCACGCGCCGCGGGGCGCCGGTGTCCTCGAGTGCCTGGCGGACGGCGCTTTCCTGCTCGGCGGACAGCACGCCCCGCGTGGTGAGGTCGTGCAGCGCCTGGTCCTGCCTCGCGGTCATCGCCATGGTCGTCACCCCTTCGCCCGCGTTTTCATTGTGGCCTGGCAGGACCAGGACAGCGACACTGGTTGGTTCACGGGTGGTTCGCCCTCCCGGACGGCCCACGCCGGAGCATCCTTCGCGGCGGGCGAGCCGTCGCGGAAACCGTCCTTCCCCGAGGTGACCAATGACCCTGGGAATGCGATCCTGGTCAGGAGAAACCTTGCTCGCGGAGGTGGACACCATGGGTTCGAAGCCGCTCTCGCGAGTCGTCCGGCAGGCCTTCCCCGGCCGCAACGAGCTGGCGACCGCCGGCGATCGCCTCGAAGGCGCGGTGCTGGCCGCCGCCCTGGTGATCGCGCTGCTCGCCGTGCCCGTCGCGGGCGCTGTCGGCTCCGAACTCCACGCGAGGCAGCAGACGCGGGTGGCGGTGGACCAGCAGACCCGTCAGCGCGCCGACGCCGTGCTGGCGGAGAACGCCCCGCCCGCCGCGCACGTGGATGATCGCGGCACGGTGCTGGAGGCGGTACCGGTGCGGGCGAGGTGGCTCGGGCCGGACGGGCAGGAGCGGCAGGGCGAGGTGCAGGCCCACTACGGAGCGACCGCCGGCACCACCGTGCCGATCTGGATCGACCGGCACGGTGGCCTGACGGCGCCGCCGTTGTCCGCCGAGGGCGCGGTGATCACGGCGATCGGCGCGGCCCTGCTGGTGTGGGGCGCGGCGACGGCGGCGGTCGCGTTGCTCTACCTCGTCACCCGGTTCGTGCACACTCGGCTGCGCAGGCGGCGCTGGGAACTGGAGTGGCGGCAGGTCTCCCGCGAGTGGACGGCACGCTGACTCAGCCGCGCCGGGCCCTGACGATGCGCAACGCCACGAAGAGCGCGGCGATGGCGACCGCACCGGCCGTGGCGACCAGGCGGTTCACGTCGACGGCAGGCTCCCAGCGGACGTTGCCGTCCTTGATGACGTAGGCACCGGTGGGCTTCGCGTTGAGCCCGAAGCCGCCGCCCTCTCCCTGCTGGCCCTTCTCGTCCTTCCCGGTGCCCCCGCCCGCGCCGCCGGAGAGCGTCGCGGCGGCGATCACCGTGACGCCGTCCTTCTCGTAGGGCTCGGCGTAGACCTTCCTGGCCTCCAGCGAGTCCTTGGTCTTCGCGATCAGTTCGTCGACCTTCATGAGCACTCCTCGAAGTCAAGAACGGCACGCGTCCGACCCGCGATCTCCAGGTCTTCCCGCGCTTCCACCACGAACACGTCCATCGCACCGAGAAACGCCAGCCTGGCGCCGACCTCGGTGCGCAGCTCTGCATCGTGTTCACCCACGCCTCCGGTGAACACCAGGACATCGATACCACCGAGAGACGCGGCCATGGCGGCGATTGCCTGACACAGCCGATGCACGTACACGCGCAACGCCAGCATCGCGCGCTCGTCACCGGCCTCCGCGGCACGGCGCACGTCCCGCATGTCACCGGTCCCGCTCAGACCGGCGAGCCCCGAGTGGTGTTCCAGGCCGTCCTCCAGCTCGTCGAGCGAGAGGCCCGCCCGCAGCAGCCACACCAGCAGGCCGGGATCGACGTCACCGCTGCGGGTCGCCATCACCAGACCGGCGAGGGGAGTGAAGCCCATCGTGGTGTCGACGGATCGTCCCTTGTGGATGGCCGCGAGCGATGCCCCGGCGCCCAGGTGGCAGCTCACCACCCGAGCGTCCGGTGCGCCGGCCAGTTCGACCGCCCTGCGTGACGCGTAGGCGTGGGAGAGGCCGTGGAACCCGTAGCGGCGCAGATCCCATTTCTGCCGCCACTGCGAGGGCAGCGCGTAGGTGGTGGCGTGCGGCGGCATCGTGGCGTGGAACGCCGTGTCGAAGCACGCCACCTGCCGCACTCCGGGCAGCACCTCACCCACCGCGTCGATGCCGGCCAGCGCACGGGGTTGGTGCAGCGGCGCGAGAGAGGTCAGCCGTTCGAGATCGGCGCGCACGTGGTCGTCGATCAGGAGAGCCGACGTGGCAGCGCCGCCGTGCACCACGCGGTGCCCGACGGCGTCGACCGCGGGAGCCGCGGCGAGAAAGTCCCGCAGCGGCCCGGTGTCCGCGTCCCAGCGTTCGACGTGCCGCGCGGCGAGGACGGTGTCGTCCGGGCCGAGCACGCCGAGCTTCAGACTCGACGAGCCCGCGTTCACCACGAGCACATTTCTCTTGGCAACGTTCCCGGAGAGTGTCACTGCCACGTCCAGTCGCGCACCTCGGGCAGGTCCTCGCCGTGCTCGCGGATCCACGCGTGGTGGCGGGTGCGCTGGTCCTGCATGAGCTGCCGCAGCCGGGCGGCCTTCGGGCCGAGCCCCGGCACGCGGTCGACGACGTCGATGACGAGCCGGTAGCGGTCCATGTCGTTGAGCACCAGCATGTCGAACGGCGTCGTGGTCGTGCCCTCCTCCTTGTAACCGCGCACGTGGAGGTTGCGGTGGTTGGTGCGCCGGTAGGTCAGCCGGTGGATCAGCCACGGATAGCCGTGGTAGGCGAAGATCACCGGGCGGTCCGTCGTGAACACCGCGTCGAACTCGCGGTCCGGCATGCCGTGCGGGTGCTCGGTGTCGGGCTGCAGCCGCATCAGGTCCACCACGTTCACCACGCGCACGCGCAGTGACGGCAGATGCTGACGCAGCAACGACGTGGCGGCCAGCACCTCCACGGTGGGCGCATCACCCGCGCACGCGAGCACCACGTCCGGCTCGTCCTCGTCGTTGCTCGCCCACTCCCAGATGCCCGCCCCGCGCGCGCAGTGCAACGCGGCTTCGTCGGCGGAGAGCCAGTCCGGGGTGTCGTTCTTGCCCGCGACGATCACGTTCACGTAGTCGCGGCTGCGCAGGCAGTGGTCGGCGACCTGGAGCAACGTGTTGGTGTCCGGCGGCAGGTAGACGCGGACGACCTCGGCCTTCTTGTTCATCACGTGATCGATGAAGCCGGGGTCCTGGTGGGAGAAGCCGTTGTGGTCCTGCCGCCACACGTGCGAGCTGAGCAGGTAGTTGAGCGACGCGATCGGCCGTCGCCAGTCCAGCCGCTGGTGCGTCTTGAGCCACTTGGCGTGCTGGTTGAACATCGAGTCGACGATGTGGATGAACGCCTCGTAGCAGTTGAACAGCCCGTGCCTGCCCGTCAGCAGGTAGCCCTCCAGCATGCCCTGGCACAGGTGCTCGGACAGCACCTCGACGACCCTGCCGTCGTGCGACAGGTGCTCGTCCACGGGCAGCGTCTCGGCCTGCCACTGCTTGCCGGTCACCTCGAACACCGCGCCGAGCCGGTTGGAGGCCGTCTCGTCGGGCCCGAACACGCGGAAGTCGGCGGCACCGGCGTTGAGCGTGATGATGTCGCGCAGCATCCGGCCGAGCGCCCTGGTCGGCTCGGACTGCGTGGTGCCGTGTTTGACGACGTCGACGGCGTGCTCCCGCACCGACGGCATCTTCAGTTCGCGCAACAGCAGACCGCCGTTGGCGTGCGGGGTCGCGCCCATCCGGCGGGTGCCGTGCGGCACCAGCTCGGAGAGTTCCGGCCGTGGCGCGCCGTTCGCGTCGAACAGCTCCTCCGGCAGGTAGCTGCGCAGCCACGCCTCCAGCTGCCTCAGGTGGTCCGGGTTGTCCCGCACGCCGGCGAGCGGCACCTGGTGCGCGCGCCAGGTGTTCTCGACCGGCACACCGTCCACTTCGGACGGGCCGGTCCACCCCTTCGGGCTGCGCAGCACGATCATCGGCCAGCGCGGCCGGTCGGTGCGCACCTTGATCCGCGCGATCTCGCCCACCACCTGGTCGAGCACCTCGGCCATGCGGGCGTGCATCACGTCCGGCTCGTCGCCCTCGACGTAGTACGGCGTGTAGCCGTACCCGCGCAGCAACGCGTCGAGCTCGTCGCGCGGGATGCGCGCGAGCAGGCTCGGGTTCGCGATCTTGTAGCCGTTGAGGTGCAGGATCGGCAGCACCGCGCCGTCCCGCACCGGGTTGAGGAACTTGTTGGCGTGCCAGCTGGTCGCGAGCGGCCCGGTCTCGGCCTCGCCGTCACCGACCACGCACGCCACGATCAGGTCCGGGTTGTCGAACGCCGCGCCGAACGCGTGGGCCAGCGAGTAGCCCAGCTCACCGCCCTCGTGGATGGAGCCCGGCACCTCGGGCGCCACGTGGCTCGGCACGCCGCCGGGGAAGGAGAACTGCCGGAACAGCCTGCGCATGCCCTCGCCGTCGCGCGGCACGTCCGGGTAGGTCTCGCTGTAGGTGCCCTCCAGCCAGGTGTTCGCGAGCAGCGCGGGACCGCCGTGCCCCGGCCCGGTCACGAACAGCACCTCCAGGTCGCGTTCCTTGATGACGCGGTTCAGGTGGGCGTAGACGAAGTTCAGACCCGGCGTCGTTCCCCAGTGCCCGAGCAACCGGGGCTTGATGTGCTCGGGCGCGAGCGGCTCGGTCAGCAGCGGGTTGTCCATCAGGTAGATCTGGCCGGCCGACAGGTAGTTGGCGGCTCGCCAGTACGCGTCGACCAGCGACAGGTCGGCGTGGGACATGACGCACTCCTCTGCTCGATGTGCCTCCCACGGTGCTGACTGAACGGATCCAGGACCAGGGACTCAGGTCCCGGTGTGCCCGGCTCTTTCGGACCTGTCTCGGTTGTCACTTCGTACGGAGGTTCAGATGAGGCACGCGGGCGCGACGGAGCGACAACGCGCTGAGGAGCTCCGCGACGAGTTCCGGCTCGCCCTCGACCTTGACGAACACGCCACGGACGTCGTTGCCCGCCAGGCCGGTGAAGAATTCCCGGGACGTCCGGGAGCCGCAACGCCAACCCTTTCCTCGTAGCCCTCGCAAGACTGATCTGCCAATGGCCTGGACAATGTTGTCGGGGGTCGGAAAATGGGCCGGAAGGGTGACGGGGTCGATCGAGGTCTTTCCCGTCGTGGAGCTGACCCGGAGTGTTCTCCGCAAGGCCGCCCTCGGTGCCGGAAATGCGACTTCATCCGCCGCTGCGCCGACGGCGCCGGGGCTGGGCGGCAGGGTGCAGGTGTCGTGCCGCACCTGCCCCCAGCCGGGTCGAGGTCGACGTGCAACCGCCGCCCACCGAGTTCCTTCACCCAGGTGGTCGGCACCCGAACGAGTTGACTTCGCGCAGGTCAGAGGAGCCTGATCCGGCGGACGGCGACATGGAGCCTGCGACCTTCGCCGAGCGGATAACGGCCGTGCTGGCCTGGGAGGGGGTCACTCGCGAGGCAGCCAGGCGTGCCGGTCAGGACGGTCAGCGGATGGGCGGGCGGCGAGCCGTTTCGCTGACGGTCGAGTCGCGACCATCAGCATTCTTCATGAGGAGGAATGGTGTGGTCTTGCGTGTCCTGCCGACCGTGAAGTAAACAACCACACCTGACTCACTCAAATGTCTGCCGACGTGAAGAAGGGCTCGTGGCAAAAGCTCCGACTACTGATCGTGTCGACCGTTTCAACGAATTGTCACAACGGCGCGCCATCCCTTTGGCCGATCTCGCCGACGACATCGCGCGCATCTGTCACCGAATGGCCGAACGGTTCCGCGCGGGAGGCGAGCTCGTCGTCTTCGGCAACGATGGCCCGAGTACCGGCGCCGGGCACGTCGCGGTGGAGTTCGTCCACCCGGTGATCGTCGGCGAACGCGCCCTGCCCGCCGTCTCCCTGACCTCGGGCGTCGCCACGCTGGCCGGCGTGGCCGCGCGGGCGGGCTGCGAAGAGACGTTCGCGCACCAGATCCGCTGCCTCGGCGAACCGTCCGACATCGCGCTGGGCCTGTCCGCGGACGGCACGTGCGAGAACGTCGCGCGCGGCCTGGCCGTGGCCGCCGAGCTCGGCATGCTCACCGTCGCGCTGACCGGTGGCGACGGTGGCCGGATCGTCGCCGACCACGTGCTGGTCGCCGAGGATCCGCTGGTGGTCGAGGAAATCCACGTCACCGCCTACCACCTGCCGTGGGAGCTGACGCACGTGTTCCTGGAGGGTGTGGCGTGAACGACGACAAGGAGGTGTGCCGGGAGGACCTCTGCGTGACGTGCGCGGACCTCACGGTGCCCGGCAAGGTCGTGTACCTGCTCCCCGACGACATGGCGGTCGTGCGCGGCGACGACGGCCACACCTGGGAGGTGAGCATCGCGCTGGTGACCGCCGAGGTCGGCGACGTGGTGCTGCTGCACGCCGGTGAGGCGATCGCCCTGCTGCCCGGTGGCGCGAGATGACCGAATCGCTCCACCCGCTCCTGTCCACCGATCCGTCCGAAGTGGACTTCACGGAGGTGGCGGCGTCCACCCCCGAGAAGATCTCCGACTCCGACGCGGAGCTGCTGGAGGACTGCGCCTCCTCCATGACCTCCCGGTTCGCCGCCGGCGGCGCGCTTTTGGTGTTCTTCGTCGTGCCTTCCTCGTCCGTGCGCCGGATCCAGGAGACCCAGACGACGCTTCACCACGTGCTGTGCGAGCTCACCACGGCTGCATCGGAGAGCCGATGAAGCACCCGATGGAACTGGCCAGGGCGATCGCCGACGCCGTGCTGTACGAGGGCTACCTGCTCTACCCGTACCGCGCGTCCGCGACGAAGAACCAGCTGCGCTGGCAGTGGGGCGTGCTGATGCCGCCGTCGTTCACGCTCGGCGGCGAGCACCCGGACTCGACGGCCGAACTGCTCGTCGTCCCGAGCCTGTCGGCGACCCTGCACCTGCGGTTGCGGTTCCTGCAGCTGCAGGAACGCGTCGCGGAGGTCGGTGGCCGTGCCGTGCGCTCGGTGACGGCGGGCGGACGCGAGTGCACGACGTGGGACGAGGCGGTGGACCGCGAGGTCGACGTCGTGCTGCGGATGTCGGACCTGATCGGCATGGACACCTGCGTGCCGTTCACTGTGGACGGTGGTGCGGACATCGAGCCGGTCGAGGACGAGGTGCGGCTCGTGCGGCGGCGGCACGAGCTGAGCGGTGTGATGACGGTGCGCGCCGATCCCGTGCCGCCCGGCCTGCTGCGGCTGCGCGTCGAGGTGCGGAACACCTCGCCGTGGGAGGACGTCGGCGCAGGCCGGAACGCGGCGCTGCGGCATGCGCTGATCGCCGCGCACACGTTGCTCTCGCTGTCCGGGGGACAGTTCCTGTCGCTGGTGGACCCGCCGGACTGGGCGGCGCCGGCGACGGCCGGGTGCCGCAACGAGCGGACGTGGCCCGTGCTGATGGGTGGGCCGGGGCGGGCGGACACCGTGCTGTGCGCGCCGATCATCCTCTACGACCACCCGTCGGTCGCGCGGGAGGAGAGCCACGGCGACCTGCACGACGGGACGGAGATCGACGAGCTGCTGACGTCGCGCACACTGACGTTGACAGAGGAGGAGAAAACGCAGGTGCGGGTGACCGACGCCAGGGCGGCCGAACTGCTCGACCGGGTGGAGGGGGTGCCGGGCGAGTGGATCGAGGCGCCGCACGGGACGATGCGCCGCACCGAGTCAGGGGCCGACGGTTCGGTGGTCATCGCCGGAGTCCAGGTGTCCAAGGGGTCGCGGGTCCGCCTGCGTCCACGCAGGGCAGCCGACGCCCAGGACATGTTCCTCACCGGCCGCATCGCCGAGGTCCGGGCCGTGCTGTCCGATGTGGACGGTGCCTGGCGCCTCGCCGTCACCCTGGAGGACGACCTCGCCGCCGACCTCCTCGCCGACTGCGGCCTGTACCGGTACTTCGGCCCGGAGGAGGTCGAACCCCTGTGACGGCACGGGGAAGGGTGGCGGGCGTCGGCAACGTCTTCCTCGCGCGCGTCCCGCTGCCGGACCGGGCCCTGATCCGACGTGGTCAGCTCGTCGAGTTCGTGGGCTCCATCAGCAGTTCGGTGACCGGTCGCCGCGGCGTGGCGGGGACCGGTGTGCTGTATCCGACGCGCAGCACGGTCTGCGGCACCAGCATGCCGCCCAGCGCACGGCGCAGCTCCTCGCGAACGGCGCGGACCTCGACTGGCTGCGACATGAACGACGCGGACAGGCCGATCGAGGTGGCGGTCAGCAGCACCCGCTGCATCGCCTGGCCGGCCTGCAGCTCACCGAGCTGCCCGTCGTAGAACGAGCACACGACCACGACCAGCGGGTTGGACTCGTAGTCCTTGCCGTCGGGGCGCGCACCGGCCTGGAAGTCGCGGAACATCCACTCGTCCTGGGCCTCCGGCCGGAACCCGGCGGAGGAGGGCGGCACGCCGTCGGTCGCGTCCGGCCGGTGACCGGTGAACGATCGCAGCTCGGCCAGCACGCCGGGATCCTGTTGCTGGATCCCGTGAGCGCGCCGCACGAACTCCTTCATCCTCGCGACCTCCTGGCGCGTGTCGACGACGTGCAGCCAGGAGCGTTCCAGCTCGGCGGCGCGGACCAGCGCGTGCCGGTGCCGTCCGTCCACACCGGACTCGAAGAACGGGCGGCGGTTGGTGCGGCGGGCGGGCACGGCCTTGAGCAGGTCGCGCATCTCATCGTCCGCTCGCACCGTGCCGCCGCGGCGGACCGTGGCGAGCGCGCCCTGTGCGTCCTTGCCGGGCAGGAGCGTGACCAGCGGCCGGACCCCGAACCCGTGCAGCGCCACGCGGAGGTTGAACAACGCGGCACCGCAGGACAGTCGCAGCTCCCGTTCCTCTGGGTCGGTGGCGGGCAGCATGCGGTCGTGGTCCGGGTGCAGCTCGATGCGATCCTCCAGCACCCGGAACCGCCACGGCTGGGTGTTGTGGACGGACGGCGCGAGCGACGCGGCGTGGAGGGTGGCCTCCACCTGCTCCGCCGGCAGCCCCAGCGCTTCGGTCACTTCGGGCATCCCTGTCACCCCGTTGTCGTCGTGCGTTTGTGTTGTTCCCGCCACTTTCACCCGTTCGCGCGGCAGCCCCCAGCGCCGAAGGTCCCGACCTGGCAGGGACTGCTTGGCGACGCAATCACCGCGTGCGAGGCTTGATCCATGACGGGTTCAGCTGAGAGCCGGTCGCGCAGTCTGCTGGGCGGGTTAAGACTGGACGACCTGCTCGACGAGATGCGCGAACGACTTGCCGAGATCGGGTCGACGCGGGACAAGATGCAGGGCCTGCTCGACGCCGTGCTCGCGGTCGGTGCCGGCCTGGAGCTGGACTCCACCCTCCAGCGCATCGTCCAGGCCGCTGTGGAGCTCGTCGGGGCCCGCTACGGGGCGTTGGGTGTTCTCGGCCAGCGCGACAACCTCTCGCAGTTCGTCTACGTCGGCATCGACACGGAGACGCGGGCGAAGATGGGCCACCTGCCCGAGGGCAAGGGTCTGCTCGGACTGCTGATCAAGGAGCCGAGGGCGATCCGCCTGCACGACCTCGCCGAGCACTCCGCGTCCGTGGGCTTCCCGCCCAACCACCCGCCGATGCACAGCTTCCTCGGCGTGCCGGTGCGCGTGCGCGACGAGGTGTTCGGCAACCTGTACATGACCGAGAAGAAGGGCGACGTCGACTTCACGCCCGACGACGAGGTGGTGCTGGAGGCGCTCGCCGCCGCCGCGGGTGTGGCCATCGAGAACGCCCGCCTGTTCGAACGGTCCCGGCTGCGCGAACGCTGGCTCGAGGCGACCGCCGAGATCAACTCGCAGCTGCTGGGCGGCGCCTCGGCCGACGACGCGCTCCAGCTCATCGCCCAGCGCTCCGTCGAACTGGCCGGCGCGTCGAGCTCGGTGGTGCTGCTCGCCGACAGTGCGGATCGCCGGCTGCGCCCGGTGGCGCGCGCGGGCGTCCCCCTGGTCGAGGACACACTCGACCCGAAGGGCAGCGTGCTCGGCGAGGTGCTCGACTCCGGCGCGCCGGTCCTGGTCGAGGACGTGGACGCCCTGTTCGGCGTCGACGGGCCCGAGCTCGGTGCCTGCGTGGTCGTGCCGATGCGCGCGGGCACGACCGTGAGCGGCCTGCTGGTGACGGTGCGGGAGAAGGGCGCCGCGCACTTCGGGCCGGACCTCATGCCGTTGCTCGCCTCGCTGGCCGACCAGGCGGTCGTGGCGCTGGAGTTCGCCGAGAACCAGAACGCACGACGCATGGTGGACGTGCTGGAGGACCGCGACCGCATCGCCCGCGACCTGCACGACCACGTCATCCAGCGGCTGTTCGCCACCGGCATGAGCCTGCAGGGCGCGCTGACCTGGGTGAGCCACCCCGAGGCCAAGCGGCGCCTGCAGAAGGCCGTCAACAGCCTCGACGAGACGGTGCTGGAGATCCGCACGTCGATCTTCGACCTGCAGGCCGCCGACGACGACACCGGTCTGCGCCGCAGGCTGCTCGACATCGTCGCCGGGCTCACCGACGACGCGCCGGTCTCGCCCGCGGTCAGGATGAGCGGCACGATCGACAACCTGGTGCCCGACCACATCGGCGAGCAGGCCGAGGCCGTCGTCAGGGAGCTCGTGAGCAACGCGCTGCGGCACGCCCGCGCCACCGAGATGACGCTCACCGTGGAGGCGGGCGACGCGCTGATCATCAGCATGGTGGACAACGGCGTCGGCATGCCGCCGCAGGTCGCGCGCAGCGGCCTGCGCAACCTCGAGCAGCGGGCGGCCGGGTACGGCGGCACCTGCACCGTCGCCGGTGAACCCGGCGGCGGCACGCGGGTGACCTGGCAGGTGCCTCTGGACTAGCAAGCTAGGTGTCCTGCGCCGGAAATCCGGCAACGAAGTCGTTCCTCACTGCCCGGCGTGTCCAGCCACGACACGCCGGTGCTGAAGAGTACGCGGGGAGCTTTCGTACTCTCGGAGCGGACGAAAGGCCCCCGCGTGCCGAAAGAAGCAAGACTGGACTTCTGCTGCGGATTTCCGGCGCGGGACACTGGTGGTACGACTCGGAACGTTGGCGAGGTAGTTCACGCTCAGCAGGGCACCCCGCGCGGCATCGCCCCCACGCCCCGTACAACCAGTACGAAGGTGTGGGGGCGGCAAATCCCCCGGCGACATTCCGCGCCACACCACTAACCGTCCTCGCGCGGCGCGGGCTTGTTGCCCAGCTTCGACGCGAGCACGGCGGCCTGCGTGCGGCGTTCCAGGCCGAGCTTGGCGAGCAGGTGCGACACGTAGTTCTTCACCGTCTTCTCGGCGAGGAACATCTCGTCCGCGATCTGCTTGTTCGTGAGGCCTTCGCCGATCAGGTCGAGCACGGTGCGTTCCTGCTCGGTGAGCATGCGCACCGGGTCGCCCTGCTCGCGTTCGCGCCGGATCCGGTTGAGCAGCGCGGCCGTCGAACGGGCGTCCAGCAGCGAACCACCCGCGGCGACGGTCTTCACGGCGTTGGTGAGGTCGCTGCCGACGATCCGCTTCAGCACGAAGCCGGAGGCGCCCGCCATGATGGCGTCGAACAACGCCTCGTCGTCGGTGAACGACGTCAGCATCAGGCACTTGAGGTCGGGCAGCCGCGACATCAGCTCGCGGCACAGCTCGATGCCGTTGCCGTCGGGCAGCCGCACGTCGAGCACGGCGACGTCCGGTGCCACGGCGGGCACCCTGGTCAGCGCCTCGGTGACCGAGGACGCCTCACCGACCACCTCCAGGTCGTCCTGGGCGCTGAGGAGTTCTCTGATCCCGACGCGGACCACCTCGTGGTCGTCCACCAGGAAGACTCGCGCGGCCACGGCTACCACCTCTCGTTCGCCGACATCGAGTTGAACGATCCCTCACCCGGATGGTCGCACACAGGGACCAAAGACTCTGATCATCTGGATCGCAAGGTCTTTCGCACGCGGTCGAACTCGTCGGCGTCGATCTCGCCCTTGGCCAGCCGTTCCTCGAGAATGCGCGTCGCGGTGCCGTCGTGCCTGCGCAGCAGCAGCACGACGAGCGCGATCAGGCCGCCCCAGAACACGATCATGCTCAGGGTCGTCACGACGAGGCCGCCCCAGCCCATTCCTCCGCCGTAGTACGGGTACATCACGGTGTTCTCCTCACTCGGTCAGCTGGGCGGGAGCCTGGGTGACGCCCTCGATGTCGGTGGCGGCGGCGTCCAGCA
Organism: Lentzea nigeriaca; assembly: GCF_016907955.1. Taxonomy (GTDB): domain Bacteria; phylum Actinomycetota; class Actinomycetes; order Mycobacteriales; family Pseudonocardiaceae; genus Lentzea; species Lentzea nigeriaca. Next base: position 103,459 of record NZ_JAFBCX010000018.1, read on the forward strand.
GCAGATGCGCGAGGTCGGACAGCGCACGGGACGCGGCGAGCTCGTCACCGATCTCCGGGACGTCACGGTCGGCGGGGTTGAGCCGGGCCTGGCCGACACCGACCAGGTTGGTCCTGTCATCGGTGTGCAGCCGTGCCTCCGCCCTCGTGCGCGCCTGGTGCTCGTCGATGCGGATCTCGACCGTCCACCTCTTGGCGATGCTCATGAGATCTCCTCGTCCGGGGAGTTCCAGGTTCGGCCGCTGTACGGGCATGCGCGCAGAGTCCAAGGGCCCGGACCGGGTGAGACCGTCCGCCCTGTCGGACGCACCCCGCCGGCCGGATCGTCGAGGCATGCGCTGGAGTACCGCCGAAGCGGCGGAAATCGTGGAAGCAGCCAGGACCGCGCCCGTCTACAGCGGGAGCAAGCCGTGGGTGCTGGAGCTGCACGGGCGGTCCGTCTACGTGTACGAGGTCGCGCAGAAGTCGATGCACGACCCGCTGGGGATGGACCGCCTGCTCACGTGCGGCGCGGCGCTCGAGCACGTCGTGCTGGCCGTGCGGTCCTGCGGGTGGCACGCGAAGGTCGTCTTCCCGCACGACTACGCCAACCCGGATCTGATCGCGGTCGTCAAGGCGGACGGCAAGCAGCCGCCCACACCGCAGGAGCTGAGCCACCACCGCGCCATGCTGCTGCACGACGGCACGGGCGACGGCGAGGCCCGCGAGCTCGTGTACGCCAACCACTGGGCCGGCACGGAACTGCACCCCGTCGCCGAGGACACGCTCGTCGTCGTGACGGTGGGCGACGGACGGCCCGACCACATCCGCGGTGGCGCCGCGCTGGAAGCCGCCGTGCTCGCCGCGCGGGCCGCGGGCATGCGCGTGCGGCCGGTCGTGCACCTCATGCACCGCCAGCAGTGGCGCGCCGGACTGATCGAACGGCACGGCCTCGCGGGCTACCCGCAGGCCGTGCTGGTCGTGGGTGCCAAGGACCCGGACGGCGCGGGACCAACGACCGCGTCCACGGGCGCGACGCGCTCCTAGCGTCGCAAGCGACGAAGGGAGGAGCGCCATGCGCGCTCGCGACATCATGACGAGTCCGGCCATCACGGTGACACCGGAGGTACCCGTGCGCGGCGCGGCGGCTCTGCTCGTGTCGCACGGCTTCACCGCGCTGCCGGTGGTGGACGGCGACAAGAGGCTGATCGGCATCGTGACCGAGGCCGACCTGCTGCGCAACGGCTACGTCGACGAGACCCGCGGCAGCACCGTGGGCGACGTGATGACCACACCGGCGTTCGCGATGGACGGCGGCGCCCAGGCGGAGGTGCTCGCCCGCGTGATGCTGGACGACCGCGTCCGCTGCGTGCCGATCGTGGACGGCTCGAAGGTCCTCGGCGTGGTGACCCGCCGCGATCTCGTGCGCGCGCTGGCCCGCACGGACACGACCGTGTCGGCGGAAGTCCAGCACGTGCTGGACATCTACGGCGGCGGTCGCAAGTGGACGGTCGCGGTCCAGGACGGTGAGGCCACCATAGCGGCGGAGAACCCGGACGCGGAGACCGAAAGGGTGCTGACCGCGCTCGCGGGTTCCGTGCACGGTGTCGTGCGCGTCCGCGTTCTGACAGGAGGAAAGCGATGAAGGGACCGTCCGCCCCGGTGGTCGTCGGTGTCGACGGCTCGTCGTCCGCGCTCGCCGCGGTGCGCTGGGCCGCCGACGACTGCGCCCGCCACCACGCCCCGCTCCGGCTGGTGCACGGATATTCCTTGCCCACCAGGGGATATCCGGAGATCGTGCTGACCGGTAGTGAAGTCAGGCGCGCGATCGAGGAACAGGCCAACGACTGGCTGACCGAGGCCGTCGCCGCCGCCCGTGCTGTGGCTCCGGACATCGAGGTGACCACGGAGGTCGTCGCCGACGCCGTGAACCACCTGCTGATCGAGGAGTCGCGCGACGCCAGGCTCATGGTCCTGGGCTCGCAGGGCCTGGGCAACGTGACGGGCCTGCTGGTCGGCTCCACCGCACTCGCCCTGGCCTCGCACGGGAAGTGCCCGCTCGTGGTCGTGCGCGGAACCGAGGTGCCGGGCGGCCCTGTCGTGGTCGGCGTGGACGGCTCCCCGACGAGCGAGGCCGCGCTCGCGTTCGCCTTCGAGGCGGCGTCGATGCGCGAATGCCCGTTGACGGTCGTCCTGTGCTGGCAGGACTTCATGGTGGAGAGCAGCTACTCGGCGACCCGGCTCACCGCCGACTGGGGTCAGGTGGAGTCCGAGGAACAACGACTCCTGGCGCAACGGCTCGCCGGGTGGCAGGAGAAGTACCCGGACGTCCCGGTACACCGCGTGGTGCTGCGGGACCGTCCGGTGCGGGCCCTCATGAGGTATGGCGCCGAAGCACGGCTCGTGGTTGTGGGCAGCCACGGGCACGGCGGGTTCGCCGGCATGTTGCTCGGGTCGACGAGTCAGGCCCTCGTCTACAACGCCCCGTGCCCGCTGGCGATCGTGCGCCCGGCCGAGTGAGTGGGATCGAGGCGGCCTCTCGGCGGCGGGAGGCCGCCTCGGCGTTCATCGCGGCCACACGGCCCAGCAGCGGACCACCTCGCCGAAGCGTCCGAACACGCCGAACTGCTCGTCATCGGCACGCATGGGCGTGGCGCGCCGGCACGGGCTCTGGATGCCGTTTGCGATCATTCACCGTACGGGTGCTGGTGCGGCACTGGCGACGAACGCGGTCGTGAAGCTCGTGCCGGCCACCGCCACCGGAGGGCCGCGGCTCGGCGCGTGGCCGGCCCCGGTCGTGGCGGTCGTGGCGTTGGGCATCGTTTGGTAGGACCAAGGTCCTTCGGCCTCGGGGACTGCGGGCACTCACCCGCCACCGGCGCGAAGACGACGCTGAAGTCATGAGCGAGAACGAATCCCGGCCCGTGGTGGTCGGCGTAGACGGATCAGCCGCCGCGCAGGAAGCCCTGCGCTGGGCCATAGAGGACGCGCGCAGGCGTGGCAGCCGGGTGGACGCGGTCTCCGCGTGGCATCCGGACTACGGCATCGTGATCGGACCGGTGCCGGCCGAGGTCGGCATGCGGATCTCGCCAGAGGCCATGCGCGCCGCTCAGCAAACCGTGCTCGACACCGCCGTGCAGGAGATCGAGGGCGCCGAAGGCGTCGAGATCCGCCGCGTGCTCGTCGAGGGTGACCCGCGCACGGTCCTCACCGAGGCGTCGAAGAACGCCGAGCTGCTCGTGGTGGGCAGCCGCGGCCACGGACCTCTCGCCGAGGCGGTCCTCGGCTCGGTCAGCTCCTACTGCGTGCACCACGCGTCGTGCCCGGTGGTCGTGCTCCGCGCGCCGAAGGCGGAGAAGGAGCGTTCGGTCGCCGAGGCCGCCGCGCCCGTGACGCCCGGACCGCTGCTGTGACCGCGACGGCACTGCTCACCGACGGCTCGCTCGTCACGGTGCGCGAGCTCGGGCCCGGTGACGTCACGGCGTTGCTGGAGCTGCACCGGTCGTTGCCGCTGGAGGACCAGTACCTGCGGTTCTTCAGCACGTCGCCGCGGCAGCTCGAGGACTTCGTGCAGCGCATGGTGTCACCGCAGGAGCCACGGCACGTGGTGATCGGGGCGGTGCGCGGCGAGCGGCTGCTCGGCGCGGCCAGTTACGTGGTGGCGGGGGAGTCCGCAGAGGTGGCCCTGGTCGTGTCGCACGCCGAGCAGACCCACGGCGTCGGCACCCTGCTGCTCGAACACCTGGTGTCGCTCGCCCGCGGGCGCGGCATCCGGCGGTTCACGGCGGAGGTGCTCGCCATCAACTTCCGGATGCTGCGCGTGTTCACCGACATGGGGCTCGTGTGGACGGTCGTGGCCGACGGCGACGTCGTCCACGTCGACCTCGGCCTCGACCCGTGCGAGCGCTACCTGGAGGCCGTCGCCGAACGCGAGCAGGTCGCCGAGGTCGCGAGCCTCAGCCACGTGCTGCGGCCCGGCTCGATCGCGGTGGTGGGCGCGGGCCGGTCACCCGACTCGGTCGGGCACGCCGTGCTGCGCAACCTCGTGGACGGCGGCTTCACCGGCGATCTGTACGCGGTCAACCCGCACGCGAAGTCGGTCGCGAACGTCGACTGCCACGCGTCGGTGACCGAGCTGCCGGAGGCACCCGAGCTCGCCGTCGTGTGCGTGCCGGCGAAAGCCGTGCCGCGCGTCGCCGACGAGTGCGGACGTCGTGGCGTGCGCGCGCTGGTCGTCATCTCGTCCGGGGTGAACCCCGCCGAACTGCTGAGAATCGTGCGCACGCACGGAATGCGGCTCGTCGGGCCGAACTGTCTCGGTGTCTCGACGAGCTCCCCTTCGGTGCGGATGAACGCCACGTTCGCGGCCCACAGCACTCTCGCGGGCCACATCGGCCTGGTCACCCAGTCCGGCGGCATCGCCATCGCGGTGCAGGAGGAGCTGCGGCGGCTCGGCCTCGGCCTGTCGAACCTGGTCTCCACCGGCGACAAGCTCGACATCAGCAGCAACGACCTGCTCATGTGGTGGGGTCAGGACCCGGAGACCCGGATCGTCGCGCTGTACCTCGAATCCTTCGGCAACCCGCGCAAGTTCGCCCGCCTGGCCAGGGAGATCGCCGCCCACAAGCCGGTGCTCGCGATCCGCGCCGCCAGCAGCGAGGCAGGGCAACGCGCCGCCGCCTCGCACACGGCCTCGACCGCCACGCCGTCAGTCACGCGGGACGCGTTGTTCCGGCAGGCCGGGGTCATCGCCGTCGACGGTGTGCCGGAGCTGGTCGACGTCGTGATGGCGTTGAGCCGGCAGCCCATGCCCGGCGGACGATCCGTGGCGGTGCTGAGCAATGCGGGCGGCCTCGGCGTGCTCGCGGCGGACGCCTGTGTGCGCGAAGGACTGCACATGGCCGAACTGTCCGACGAGACGCTGGCGGCGCTGCGCGAGCTGCTGCCCGCGGCGGCGAGCGCGCACAACCCGATCGACACGACAGCCGTGGTGGGCGAGCGGACGTTCGCCCGCTGCCTCGACCTCGTCGGCGCGGATCCCGCGGTGAACGCGGTGATCACCGTGACCGTCCCGACCGCGCTCGGCGACCCGACCTCCGGTGTGCACCGCGTCAACGGCAAGCCGGTGCTCGCCGTCCGCACCGGGCAGACGGGACGGCTCGCCGACGAGGTGCCCTGCTACGCCGAACCGGCGCGGGCCGCCGCGGCGCTGGCCCGACTGGCGGAGCGCGCGGAATGGCTCGACCGGCCCAGGGAGTTCGCCGACCTCGGCGGGATCGACCTGGCGACGGCGGAGGAGATCGTGACGAGGCAAGGCGACGGCTGGCTCCCGCCGGACCAGGTCGTGCGGCTGCTGAAGGCGTTCAGCCTGCCGGTTCTCGGCGGAACGCTCGTCACCACCGCCGAACACGCAGTGGCCGCCCAATGCGCCTACGACGCGCCGGTCGCGCTCAAGGCCGTGGCGGACGACCTGCTGCACAAGAGCAAAGGCGGTGGCGTGGTGCTCGGTGTCGCCGGGGAAAGCGCTGTGGCGGAGGCGTTCCGCGGCTTCCAGGACCGCTTCGGCACCCGGCTGCGGGGCGTGTTCGTGCAGCCGATGGCGGCACGCGGACGTGAGCTGCTGGTCGGCGTGGCGACGGACGAGAAGTTCGGGCCGCTGCTCGTCACCGGGCTCGGCGGCGTCGACACCGACGTGATCGACGATCGCGCCGCCGCACTCGCCCCACTGTCCACAACGGACGCCGACGCGCTGGTGCACGGATTCCGGTCCGCCGGCCGCGTTCTCGCCGACGTCGACGCCAAGGCCGTGCGCGACGTCCTGCTGCGCGTGGCCGAGCTGGCCGCGGCGTTGCCCGAGGTCGTCGAGCTCGACATCAACCCGCTCGTCGTGACGGACACGGGATGCCTGGTGGTGGACGCCAGGGTGCGCGTGGCGCGGCCACGGCGGATCGACCCGTTCCTGCGGCAGCTCCGCACTCCCTGAATCGCACAAGAGGAGGATCCAGTGAGCACGAACTCAGCCCCTGTCGTCGTCGGTGTCGACGGGACACCGGCATCGGACCGAGCGCTCCAGTGGGCGATGGACGAGGCGGTCGTGCGCGGCTGCCCGCTCACCGTCGTCAACGCCTGGACGTACGAGCCGTTGACGGACTGGCACGAGACCAGCGCCCAGCAGGCGCAGGCCGACTCGGAAGCGGTGGTCGAGAAGGCGGTGCACGCGGCGTCGGCCGGTCGCGCGGACGTGCCCGAGATCGTCCGGCAGAGCCTGCGCGGCTACGCGGCCGCGGTGCTGGAGACGGCGTCGGAAGGTGCGGCGATGCTGGTTGTCGGATCGCACACCGGACATCCGGTCCGTCAGATCGTGCTGGGCTCGACCAGCATGCACTGCGTGCGGCACGCTCACGCCCCGGTCGTCGTCATCCCGGTGCGTGACCGCGAACTTGCGGAGACGAGCCGATGAAGGCGAGGGAGGTGGTGGTGCGGCCCCTCGTGTCCGTGGGGCCGCGTGACTTCGCCCGCCACGCCGAGGGACTCATGGACGACTTCGGGTTCACGATGCTGCCCGTGATCGACGAGGGCGGCGTGTTCCTCGGCGTGGTGACGAAGTCCGGTTGCGTGCTGGGCCGGAACGGCGTGGAGTCACCGCACGTCGAGCACGTGATGTCGCAACCGAAGCTGACCGCGGGCCCGGACATGGACGCGGAGACGCTCTTCAGCGCGATGAGCCTCTACGAGGTGCTTTGCGTGCCGGTCCTCGACCAGGGAAGGGTCATCGGCATGGTCACCAGGCGCGACGTCCTGGAGGCGCTCAGCCACGACGATCCCCATCTGCGAGCCGGTCATGCCGGTCACCACGGCTGACCGCGACGCCGTCGGGCATCACGGTCTGCCGGTGCCCGACGTCGTGCTGCTCACGGAAACCGACTCGGACTCCGGGCTCTCGACCGAGCGGTGGCGGCAGCGGCTGGCCGAACTCGGGCCGAACGAGCTGCCGCCGCGGCGCGGGCAGAGCTGGGTGGTGCGACTGCTGCTGCAGCTGCACCACCCGTTGATCTACGTGCTGCTCGCCGCCGCGACGATCACCGCCGCGCTGGGCGAGGTCGTGGACGCCTCCGTGGTGTTCGGTGTCGTCGTGGTCAACGCGATCATCGGCTTCGTCCAGGAGGCCCGTGCCGAACGTGCGCTGGACGCGCTGGTCGCGATGGTGCGCACCGAGGTGACCGTCGTGCGCGACGGCGTGAGCGCGCGGGTGCCGTCGGCCGAGCTGGTGCCCGGTGACGTCGTGCTGCTCGACGCGGGTGACCAGGTGGGCGCCGATCTGCGGCTGGTCGGCGCGCGGGAGCTGCGCGTGGACGAGTCGGCGCTGACCGGCGAGTCCGTGCCGGTGACCAAGGATCCTCTTGTGCTGCCGCCGGACACCGCGCTGGCGGACCGCGCCAACATGGCCTACTCCGGCACGCTGGTGACGTCCGGCAGCGGCCGCGGGGTCGTGGTGGCCACCGGTGCCGAGACCGAGATCGGTCGCGTGCACCGGCTCGTGAGCACGACGGCGACCGTGCAGACGCCGTTGACCCGCAAGCTCGCGCACTTCAGCCAGGTGCTGACGGTCGTGATCCTGGGCCTCGCCGCGTTCAGCGTGGTGGTCGGCGTGCTGCGCGGCGAACCGTTCGCGGAAATGGTCACGGCCGCCGTGGCGCTGGCCGTCGGCGCGATCCCCGAGGGACTGCCCGCCGCGGTCACCGTGACGCTCGCGATCGGGGTGTCGAGGATGGCGCGGCGCAACGCGATCATCAGGCGGCTGCCCGCGGTGGAGACGCTGGGCAGCACCACGGTGATCTGCACGGACAAGACCGGAACGCTCACCGCCAACGCCATGACCGTGAACGCGGTCGTGGCTCGCGGAGTGCGGTACGACGTGGCCGGAATCGGTTATGTGCCAACAGGAACGTTCACACCTCCGGCGAACGCGGCCGTGCGCGACTGCCTGCTCGCCGGACTGGCGTGCAACGACGCCAGGATCGTCGAGGACGGCGGACGCTGGCTGCCAGTGGGCGACCCGACCGAGGCCGCGCTCGTGGTGGCCGCGCGGAAGGCGGGCCTGACCGGCGAGGACGTGCCGCGGCGGGTCGACGTGCTGCCGTTCAGCTCGGAACGGCTGTTCATGGCGACCAGGCACGCGAACGACGTGATCTACGTGAAGGGCGCCGTCGAACGCGTTCTGGAGCTCGCCGGGCGCGAGCACAGCGCCGAGGCGGAACACCTCGCGGCCGCCGGGCTGCGGGTGCTCGCGATCGGCCGCGCGGCCGGCGCCGACCTGACCGAGGAAGGCCTGCGGGGCACCGTGGAACTGCTCGGCTTCGTCGCGATGCACGACCCGGCCCGCCCCGAGGCGATCGAGGCCGTCCACGCCTGCCAGGCCGCTGGGATCGAAGTCAAGATGATCACCGGCGACCACCCCGCCACGGCACGGGCCATCGCGGCGGAGTTCGGCATCTCCGACGTGCACGCCCGCGTCGCACCGGAGGAGAAACTGAGGCTGGTCAAGCAGTTCCAGGCGGACGGCCAGATCGTCGCCATGACCGGCGACGGCGTGAACGACGCTCCGGCGTTGCGGCGGGCGGACATCGGCGTGGCGATGGGCCGCGGCGGCACGGAGGTCGCCAAGCAGGCGGCGGACATGGTGCTGACCGACGACAACTTCGCCTCGATCCGCGCCGCCGTCGAGGAAGGCCGGGCCGTCTTCGACAACCTGCGCAAGTTCATCATCTGGACGTTGCCGACGAACATGGCGGAAGGCCTGGTGATCCTCACCGCGATCCTGCTCGGCGCGGCACTGCCGATCCTGCCGGTGCAGATCCTGTGGATCAACATGACGACCGCTGTCGCTTTGGGACTGACGCTCGCCTTCGAGCCGCGCGAACCGGACGTGATGCGCAGACCGCCGCTGCCGCCGTCGTTGCCGCTGCTGACGCGCACGCTGGTGGGCCGGATCCTGTTCGTGTCGGCGATCCTGCTGGCGTGCTCGTTCTGGGCGTTCCGCTGGCAGTTGTCGACGGGCGCGTCGCTGGAGGTCGCGCGCACGGTCGCGGTCAACGTGTTCGTCGGCGCCCAGATCGCCTACCTCGCCAACTGCCGTTCGCTGGTGCGGATCCGCCCGCGCACCGGCCCGAACCGCTGGCTGCTCGTGGGCGTGGCGCTGACCATCGGCCTGCAGCTGCTGCTGACCTACGTGCCGTTCATGAACTCGCTGTTCCACACGGCCCCGCTCGGCTGGCAGCCGTGGCTCGTGGTGTTCGGGTTGAGCGCGGTCTCGTACGTGCTGGTGGAGCTGGACAAGTGGCGGCACCGCCTGCTGCGGGGTTCGCGATGAAGCGCGAGGTCTACGAACGGGAGCTGCTGCGGCTGCAGATCGAGCTGGTGCGACTGCAGGAGTGGGTGCGCGACACCGGCGCCCGGCTCGTGGTCCTGTTCGAGGGCAGGGACGCGGCGGGCAAGGGCTCGGCGATCAAACGGATCACCGAGCACCTCAACCCGCGCGTCGCGCGGATCGCGGCCCTGCCCGCGCCGAGCGAACGCGAGCGCACCCAGTGGTACTTCCAGCGTTACGTCGCCCATCTGCCCGCGGCCGGCGAGATCGTGCTGTTCGACCGCAGCTGGTACAACCGCGCTGGAGTCGAACGGGTGATGGACTTCTGCACGCCGGAGGAGCACAGGGTGTTCCTCCGGCAGTGCCCGGTGTTCGAGCGGATGCTCGTGGAGGACGGGCTGCTGCTGCGCAAGTACTGGTTCTCGGTCAGCGACGCCGAGCAGGAGCGCCGCTTCCGCAAGCGCCTCTCGGACCCGTTGAAGCGGTGGAAGCTCTCGCCGATGGACCTCGAGTCGTTCGCGCGCTGGGAGGACTACTCCCGCGCCAAGGACGAGATGATGGTGCACACCGACATCGCCGAATCCCCTTGGTACGTGGTCGAAGGAGACGACAAGCGGCGCGCGCGGATCAACATGATCGCGCACCTGCTCGGCACGATCGAGCGCCACGAGGTGAAGGCACCGGAGATCGTGTTGCCGCAACGCCCGCCGTCACAGGGCTATCGCCGCACGCCGCGCGTGTTGCAACGCGAGGTGCCCGACTGGGCCGCTGGGCTCGATGACCAGCCCCGGTGAGCTGAACCGCCGCCTCGACACCGCGGCCGCCCACGCGTCCGCGAACGTCCCCGTCGTCCGCCCGGACGACACCGTTGAAACGGCACTGCAAGGCCTGCTGGGCAAGCGGTTCGACAGCGCCGCGGTGCTCGCCGTGTGCCGAGGCGACGTGCTGGCGGGCGAGAAGTGGCGTCTGCAAGTACCGCCAACTCGACATCAACGGGCACTTTTCTACTACCAACAGCTCCGGACGCGGGTTGCGGGCGACACTTCAGGAAACGGGGCGCCCCGTTTCCGTGCTGCCGTCACCGCAGCCAGGGGTTGGACTTCACGAACGGCAGACCGCCCCACCAGCTCGCGACGCTCCACGTGATGGCGGACGCCGTGGCGGCCACCGCGATCAGCACCAGCGCGTAGACGATGTGGTAGTCGATGACGGGGTTGGTGGACATCGTGAGCTCACCGGCGGCGTTGTGCTGCGCTGGCGGCCACTCGGCGGCCCACATCAGCAGCATCATCACCGAACCGGCGACGGCGGCGAGCCGCAGGCCGATGCCGAGCACCAGCGCGACGCCGATCGCCAGCAGCCCCACCATGAACAGCGTGTCGGCCCACCAGGCGCCGGCCCAGCCGCGGAACGTCTCCTGGAACGGTCCGGCGTCGACGCGACCGAGGAACCCCTTGGTGGGCGAGCCACCGGAGAACCACGCGTTCTTGGACTGCGTGGCGTACCCGAGGCCGAAGGCCTTGTCGAAGAACGCCCACAGGAACAGCAGACCCGTCGCGATGCGCAGCACCGCCAGGGACGCGGCGCCAACCTCGGTGCGCGTGCGCACAGCTGCGTGAACAGTGGACATCGTTACCTCCCAATTGTTTTCGATTCACCGGCGGCGTGGTTCGAGCTTCACTCGCGGGCGGACGACGGCGGGCGGCGGTGACCTCAGCGAGCGGCGGGTGGTCACTGCCGTTCCTGACCGGTGAGGACGTCGACGAGGGGGCGGCGGGGCGTGGCGGGCAGCGGGTCGGCGTTGAAGGCGGCCCAGCCGACGCGGATCACGAGCTGCGGGCAGGTCGACCCGCCGAGCACCTGGTCGCGCACGAGTTCCCTGGTCTCGACGACCTCGAGCGGCTGGCTGAGCGGGCACGTCGCGAGCCCTGCCGACGTGGCCTCGAGCAGCACCGCGCTGGTCGCCTCACCGGCGCGCAACCGCGACAGCACGTCGTCGGACGAGGTGCTCAGCACCAGCAACGACCCGGCGTCCTGGCCGAGCAGCCGGTTGTCGGCCTGGAGCAGCTCACCGGGCGCGAACTCGCGCAACCGCAGATCGCCGTACTGCCGCGACCCGGCCGGGATGTTCGCGGCGGGAACGCCCGCGGACGCGCCGGGGTAGACACCGCTCCACTCGCGGATCTCGGCCCGGTACGCCGGATCCGACTCCTGTGCTTCGGCGGCCGTCACGATCGCCGCCAGGAGTTCGGAACGGGCCGTGCCGACGACCTCGTGGGCTTCCACGCCTTCGGCACGCGCGGCCCTGACGAGCTGGTCGATGATCCCGTCGGGCACGGACCACGACGAGAACGCGCGACGGTCCGTGCGCCGGCGCGGAATCGCCGCCGCGAGGGCGATGTGCGGCTCCCGGGGCTCGCGCTCCTCGAACTCGACGGCGGCGAGGTGGTCCGGCATCGCGGGGTTGGGCAGCCGGTGCACGACCGCCTTCCACCCCAGCGCGGCCAGCCCGACGCGCAGGTGGTGCAACGCGGCACCGCAGCTCACGACCAGATCCGCGCCCAGCGGGTCGATCGCGGGCAGGTTGCGCGCGAGGTCGGCGTAAAGGTGCAGGCTGTGCGCGCCGAGTTCCCAGCGCCACGGCTGGGAGTTGTGCACCGAGGGCGCGCGGCAGGCGAGTGCCAGTGCCGCCCGCACCGTGTTCTCGTCCGGCTGACCGCGGTCCATCCGGCTCACCTCCAGGTCGAAGTCCCCTCGCACAAACCTCGCAGCGCCGCGGGTCGCGGGTGAGGGGCCTAGGTCCCCGGCGAGGAGGGACCGGGGTCCCGCGCGGCGACGCCTTTGGCACGTGTCCGCCGGTTTCCACCGCGGGAAGGCTGGAGTGGACCTGAATTGCGGATCGCCGGAGGGTGTCATGCGTGAACCGACTGTTTCCTCGCTGATGACGCGTGAGGTGATCACGGCGGACGTCGGCACCTCGTTCAAGGAGCTCGTACAACTGCTGGAGGACAACAGGATCAGCGCAGTGCCGGTCCTCGACGGCGGCTATCCCGTCGGCGTTGTGTCGGAGGCCGACCTGATGCCGAAGGAGGAGTACCGGGGCGGCACGAGCGAGGCACCCGGCCTGTTCGCCGGGCGTGCGGAGAAGCACCGCTTCGAGCAGTCCGCCGGAGTGACCGCCCGCGACGTGATGACCAGCCCGGTCAAGAGCATCGCGCCGGACACCACGGCCGGCGCCGCGGCACGGGAGCTCGCCTCCTCCGGTGTGCGCCGGTTGTTCGTCATGGACTCCGACGGCGCGCTGGTCGGCGTGCTGTCCCGTCGCGACCTGCTGAAGCTCTTCCTGCGCGAGGACGAGGAGCTGCGCACGGTGATCCGGGACGAGATCTTCGGCCGGTTGCTGTGGGTGGACCCGTTCAGCGTCGACATCGAGGTGACCGAGGGCGTCGTGACGATGGACGGAGACCTCGAACGCCAGAGCGAGGTCGAGATCGCCGAACACCTCGTGCGGTCGTTGCCGGGCGTGGTGGACGTGCACAACCGGTTGCGGCCGCAGTGGAACGACACCGTGCACACCCGCCAGACCGAGATCTTCGGGTGAGGCCGGCATGAGGACGCGAGACGTGATGACGACCGGGGTCGTGGTCGTCAACCCGGAGACCCCCGCACGCGAAGCCGCCCGGCTGCTCGCCGATCACGGGTACACCGCGCTGCCCGTGGTCGACGAGTCCGGCGACCTGGTCGGCATCGTCAGCGAGGCGGAGCTGCTGCGCGACCGGCTGCCGCAGGACCCGCGCTGGCTGGTGCACGGCGAACCGCCCGTGGCGCGGCACGTTCCGGCGGACCTGGTGTCCGAGGTGATGACGAAGCCGCGCACGGTGACGCCGAACACCGACCTCGCCGAGGTCGCCGATCTGATGCTGGAGCACGGCATCCGCAGCGTGCCGGTGGTGCGCGACGGACGTCTGGCCGGCATCGTGACCCGGCGCGACCTGCTGCGCTCGATCAGCCGTGCGGACTGGATCATCGAAGCCGAGATCCGGCACCGCCTCTGCCTGGTCGGCGACCCGCACCGGTGGACGGTGGAGGTGACCGGCGGCAGAGTGTCGATCGCGGACAAGATGGACAACCCTGCCGACCGGCACGTCGCCGAGGTGCTCGCCCGTGCGACCGCGGGCGTGACCGACGTCCGGATCGCCGCACCGGAACGGAGCTGACGTGGCCGGTGCGGCGTGGGCCGACCTGGCCTTGCGGCCTGGTTCAGGTCATAGGCACGCACCATGGTCTGCTGCACCGAGTTGCCGCCGGCGTCGGTCGCGTTGGCGCGCAACGACACCGTGCGGGCGTTCGGCGGATGGTGCAGGACCGCGTCCCACCCACTTCCGTCGGGATGAGCTGAACGGGGAACCAGGTGGTGCCTTCGTCCTGGGAGGCGAACACCGGAGGAGGGCGGCGCAACGGCGAGTGACACGCACGGTCCGCACGTGACCGCCCAAGCTCGGAGTCGCGTGCCGATTGGTCTATGCCAATTTGGGTCGCAGCACAGGGGCCGGCCGCGAATGGCCCCTTACCCAGGGCCGGGTTATTGGTGTAGACCAATTGACATGCCCAAGTTCGCCCACTTCAGCCTGGACGGAGTGCGCAGGCTGAGCAGCGTCGCGGAGTTCAGCGTGACGGACCCGGCCGTCACGCTGATCCGCGTCGACCGCCTCGGCGTGGTCCACCAGGCGAGAACAGCGGTCGAGAAGCGCGCCATGCTCACCGCCGCGTCGGACGGCGACCTGGTGCTGGCGGGTGGACGTGAGGTGGTCGCGGTCGACGACCTTCCCGCGGCGCGCGCTCAGGCGTGCAGGACCGCGGTGTTCTCGAACATCCGGTAGGCCGGGGTGCGGCCTGCCCTCGTCGACCGCCTGCTCGGTCACCTGCACGTTCAGAGCACGTAGACCTGCCCGGTCTGCCGTCCCTCGATCGATCGGACGTACGCCTGCACCACGTCGGCCAGCGGCACGGGCTTCATGCCGGGGAAGAAGTCGCCGTAGGCGTCGAGTGCCTCGGTGAACACGGTCGGGCTGACCGCGTTGATCCGCTGCGGCGCGATCTCGATGGCGGCAGCACGGACGAACGCCTCCACAGCGCCGTTGGCGAGCGACGCAGCAGCACCGGTGACGATCGGTTCGCGCGCGAGCACGCCGGTGATGAGCGTGAACGATCCGCTTGGCGTGACGTGTGTGAGACCTTCCCTCACGAGCGCGACCTGCGACAGCACCTTGCCGGTGAACGCCGCCTGGTAGTCCTGCGCGGTCAGCTCCGTGAGCGGCTTGAACGGCACCGAGCCCGCCGCACTCGCCACGGCGTCGACCTGGCCGACCGTCTGGTACAGCTCGGCCACCTGGGCCGGGTCGGTCACGTCGTACTGCAGGTCGCCTCCGGTGCGGGAGACGGTGACGACATCGTGCTTGCGTTCGGCGAGCTCCTGGTGGACAGCGGTGCCGAGCAGACCGGTGGCTCCTACGAGCAGAATCCTCATGCCGTCGACGCTAGGTCCGCTTACCGTGCGAGTGAAATGCCGTTCACGCAGCACTTATGATCGGCAGTTATGAATGTCGAGCTGCGTCACCTCCGCGCGCTGGCCGCCATCGGCGACCACCGGTCGATCACGGCGGCCGCGGAGTCGTTGCACGTCACGCAGCCCGCTCTCTCGCGCACACTCGACCAGTTCGAACGGCGTCTCGGCGTGCGGCTCGTGGAACGGACCACCCGCCACATCGCCCTGACCGGCACCGGCCACCGCCTGTGGGAGCACAGCCACCGCATCCTCGCCGAACTCGACACCGCGTTGGCAGAGGCGGTGCGACCCCAACCGCTGCGGCTGACCTTCGCCTGGGCCGCGCTCGGCCGGTTCACCATCCCGTTCCTGCGGGAATGGCGCGCGCGGCACCCGGACGTGCTCGTCCGCATCCGCCGGTCCGACGACCCCGAGGCGGCCCTGCGGCGCGGCGAGGCGGACGTCGCGGTGTTGCGCACCGAGCCCACGGGATCCGGGGTGGATCACGTGGCGTTGATCGAGGAACCCCGTGTCGCGGCGGTCGCGGACGACCACCCGCTCGCCAGCCGTGAGGCGATCGCGCTCGGCGACCTGGTGGACGAGTGCGTCGCCATGTGCGAGACGGCGGGGACGACGACCGCCGATCTCTGGCCGGCCGGGGCGCGGCCTCGGTCCGTGGACGTGCCCGGTGTCGTCGAGTGGCTCACGTCGATCTCGACCGGCGCGACGGTCGGCGTCACGGCCGCCGGTACCAGCCACCACAACCCGCACCCCGGCGTGACCTACCTGCCGCTCACCGACGCCGAACCGATCACCGTGCACCTGGCTTGGCCGGCGCCGGCGGCGCATCCGTCGACGGCGGCGTTCGTGGCGCTGGCCCAGCGGCACCTGGCCGCCACAGACGCAGCTGCAGCATCGCCGCGAACCGCGCGTCCGGATCGCTGAGATCGATCTCCCCGACCTCCGCCAGCCGCCGCAGCCGGTAGCGGAACGTGTTGGGGTGCACGAAAACGGCGGCAGAGGCGGCCGCCACGTCGCCGAACGCGTCGAGCCACGCGCTGAGCGTCTCGACGAGGCAGGCGCTGTGCCTGCGGTCGTAGTCGATCAGCCGCGCGACCGGCCCGGTCAGTGTGTCACCGCGTGAGGCGATCAGGTCGGACAGCTCCAGCAGCAGTCCTTCACCGTGCACATCGGACACTCGCGCCACCGGGGTGGAAGCCCGCCCGGCACGCAGCACCCGCAGCACGAGGTCGGCACCGGCACGCGACCGCGAGAGGGATGAGCCGACCTGGCCGACGCCCACGAGAACGCGATCCCCGATGCGGCTGCGGAAGTCCGTCGCGATGCGCAGCGCCCGGTCCTCCGACTCCACCGGCAGGATCGCGTAGACGACATCACTGATCAACGCGGCGGCCGCACGCGGATGGACGGCGGTCAGGTGCATCGCGAACGCGTCGGCGACCTGCTGCCGCTCCGCCAGCAACCGGGCATGCGAGGCGGGATCGTCGTCGTGCGACTGCGCCGACGCGAGCGCCAGCACCACACACGCCTGGTCCGCGAGCCCGAGCCGGCGCACCGCCTCGGCCGCGCCGGGCCCGCCTTCCACGGCGGTCGAGACCAGGTCCGCACGCAGCCGTCGTTCGACGTCGGCGCCCGCCCGTTGCCGCATCATGTGCAACGCCACGAGCTTCGCCGCGTCGCAGAGCGCCTGCGACCGGTCGGCCGGCAGCGGTGAGCGGACCGCGGCCCAGATCGAGCCGAGGAACTCGTCACCCGCCCTGACCGCCACGGCGATCCGGGGCAGGCACAGCGTTCCGTCGTCGGCGGGCAGGCCCTCGATGTAGACGGGCTGGTCGCTGCGGTAGAGCTGCTGGAACACCCCGCGTGCCTCGAGCATCTGCGAGTACCGCGCGGGTACCTGCCTGCCGAGGATCGTCTCGACCCTCGACTGGTCGGCTTCGTCCTGGTGCCCCGAGAACGCGAGGACGCGCGAGCTGCGGTCCTCGATCGTCACCGGGGCGGCGATCAGCGACGCCACGGCGTTGGCCAGGGCGAACAGGTCCCCGGCCGGCACGCCGCCGAGCGTCTCGGACGGGTCCACCTCGCCCTCGGCCAGCAACGACCGGAGCATGGCGGCGAGCTGCGTCCAGGACGCGCCCGGCGCCAGGCCGAGCAGTGCGACGCCGGAGCGGTCGACGGCGGCGGCGATCTCGTCGGTGACGTCGACCGGCCCGCGCACGACGAGGGCCGCCGCGCCCGCCTCGCCCAACCGGTCCAGCAGTTCCGCCGGGTCCCGCACGCCGACGCCCAGCACGAGTGCCGACGGCGGCAGCACCTGGTCGTCGTACGGATCGAGGATGACCACGCCACCGATGTCGGCCGCCCGGCCCGGATCGCCGCGGACCAGGTCGATCAGCGTGGTGCCGAGGTCGTCCAGGACACGGCCGAGGCCTGTTCGCGGACTCATGACACCACCATGCCAACCGTCTACAGAGGAATCCACTCCGTCTTCACCGTGACGGCGTCGAGCGCGTCCGGCAACGGCGCCACGCCGAGCCCCGGTCCGGTCGGAACGGTCAGGTGGCCGTCGTCGAGCACGAACGGTTCGGTGACGTCCATCCGGTAGTAGCGGTCCGACGCCGACGTGTCACCGGGCAGCGTGCAGCCGGGCAACGCCGCCAGCGCCACGTTCGCCGCCCGCCCGATACCCGTTTCGAGCATGCCGCCGCACCACACCGCGATACCGTGCGCCGCGCACACGTCGTGGATGCGGCGCGCCTCCAGATAGCCGCCGACCCTGCCAGGCTTGATGTTGACGACCTGGCAGGCGCCGAGCGTGATCGCGTCGGCGGCGGACCGGGCCGAGGTGATCGACTCGTCGAGGCAGATCGGCGTGCGCACCACCTTCGCGAGCTCCGCGTGCGCCAGGATCTCCTCCTCCGGCAGCGGCTGCTCGATCAGCAGCAGCTCGAACGGGTCGAGCTTGGCGAGGTGCCGTGCGTCGGCGAGCGTGTAGGCCGTGTTGGCGTCGACCTGCAGCAGCACGTCGCCGAACCGTTCCCGGACAGCGCGCACCGGCTCGACGTCCCAGCCCGGCTCGATCTTCAGCTTGATCCGGACGTATCCCTCGTCGACGTAGCCGCGGACCGCGTCCAGCAGCTCGGGGATCGAGTTCATGATCCCGACCGACACCCCGCACGGCACGCGGTCGCGGACCGCTCCCAGCTCACGACCGAACGACACGCCACGTGTGCGCAGTTCGGCGTCCAGCACCGCCATCTCCAACGCGCCCTTGGCCATCCGATGCCCGTGGAAGTGCGCCAGCCGAGGAGCGACCGACACCCCGTCGACGGGCCCGGTCAGCGCCGGGACCAGGAACCGGCGCAGCACGTCCGCGCAGCCTTCGAGATATTCCGACGAGTACACCGGCTCGGCCATCGCCACGCACTCGCCCCAGCCCTCGCCCTCGTCCGTGACGGCACGCAGCAGCAACAACGACCGCACGGTCTGCGTGCCGAACGACGTCCGGAACGGCGACTTCAACGGCATCTCGACCCAGCGCAGCTCGACCCCGGTCAGCTTCACGACTCGCTGCTCCTCTCCACGACATACCACCCGGACCTGTCGAACCCGGTGATGCGGGCGCCCTCGGTGAGCAGCCCGCCGAGCACGCCGCGCACGGCGTGACGCCACTCGTGTGCCGCGGCCGGGTTCGTGGCCCGCAGCGACTCGATGTCCGCCGGCACCGCGACCAGGACGGTATGCCCTTCGATGGTTCCCGGCACCGGCATCCCGTCGGCGGAGATCCCGAGCGCGACCACTCCCTCGGCACTCACGGCACGTGGCTCACCGGCGGTCAGATCCCAGGTGACGAGGAGCCGATCGCTGTCCCCGCCGCCGTTGATGTCGTCGGACATCTGGCCGTACAGGTCCGGAAGGTAGGCGGTGGCGTCCGCGCCGAGCTTGGCGAGGTTGAAGTGGGCGTTGCGGCGCACCAGCGGGTCGAACGTCCAGGTGATCGTCCTGATCCCGCGTGCCAGTGCCCACTCCCGCTGGTCGAGCTTCAACGCGTGGCCGATGTTGCGCCCGCGCATGCCCGGCGCGACCCCGGCGATGTGGCTGTGCAACGACCTCTCCGCGGGTGGTGAGCAGAACCCCGCGCACGCGCCGACGAGGTCCTCGCCGTCGAAGGCGCCGGCCACGTAGTTGCCGGACTTGATCAGCGCCCGCATCAGCTCCGCGGTGACCGGGGGAGTGGACGAACGCCAGATCGACTCGTACAACCGTTGCGCGGCAAGGAGCTCCTTGTGCTCGGTGAGCTGTCGGACGATCATGTCAGCTCCCGCACGAGCGCGGTGAGCAACCTGGTGCGCGGAACGAGCTCGGACACCAGCACGTGCTCGCTCTCGGCATGCGCCCCACCACCGACGGCACCGAGGCCGTCGAGCGTCGGAATCCCCACGCCCGCGGTGAAGTTGCCGTCCGACGCGCCACCGACGGCGGCCCGCGCGAGCCCCGGAAGGAACCCGGAGGCCAGGTCGAACAACGCCGCGGACGCCGAGAGTTCCATCGGCGCGCGGTTCGGGCCGCCGGTGATCTCGACCTTGGCTCCGTCGAGCACGGGCTCCAACGCCCGCATGGCCTCGTCCACCCGCAGCTGCTCGGCGAGGTTCCGCACGCGCACGTCGACCATGAACTTCCCTTGTGCGGGCACGGTGTTCGTCGTCGTGCCCGCCGAAAGCACAGTCGGCACCACGGTGGTGCCCGCGGCGGCGTCCGCCAACCGCGACACGGCGAGGATCTGATACGCGGCCTCGATCGTCGCGTTCACACCGCGCTCGGGTTCGAGGCCGGCGTGGGCGGCGCGGCCGTGCAGCGTCACCTCGTACATGGACGTGCCCTTGCGCTCGGTCTTGAGCGCGCCGCCGTCCGCCGAACCCTCGGTGACGAGCACGGCCTCGTGCTCCAGCGCCTCGGTCTCGATCAGCCCGCGCGACGAGGGCGACCCGATCTCCTCGTCGCCGGTGATGAGAACCGTGACACCTTCGGAAGAACCCAGCGCCGCGACGGCGTGGAAGATCATCGCGACGCCGGTCTTCATGTCGAAGCAACCGGGCCCGCGCAGCACACCGTCGCGCACCTCGAACGGAATCCGCTCCAAAGTTCCGATCGGCCACACCGTGTCGTGATGCCCGAGCAGCAACACCCTGCGGGGCCCGGAACCCAGGCGCCACCGCAGATGCGTGCGGCCGTCGAGCACGATCCGTTCCGGTGGCGCGCCCAGCAGCGCGGACCCCACCTCGGCGGTGACGTCCGCGCTGCGGGCGACCGCCGCGAGGTCGGTGGACGGCGACTCGCACGTGACGAGCCG
Source organism: Lentzea nigeriaca (assembly GCF_016907955.1). Classification (GTDB taxonomy): domain Bacteria; phylum Actinomycetota; class Actinomycetes; order Mycobacteriales; family Pseudonocardiaceae; genus Lentzea; species Lentzea nigeriaca. Next base: position 123,720 of record NZ_JAFBCX010000018.1, read on the forward strand.
CTCGATGTCGTGGAGCAGATCCATGTCAGGAAACCTTCGGAGTAGCGCGGAGACCCATGTGCAGATACCTCTCACCGGCGGGCAGGGCGTAGGAGACGGCAGACGACCAGCTCGAGTTCTCCGATAGCCGGCACAGGAACCGCGAGTCGTCGAGCGGTACGAGATCGGCCTCCGAGGTCCTCGATCGTGGTCATTCCGCGGGTCCCCCAGGTCGGTTTCGGAACGGAGTGGCCGTCCCTCCTCCACGATCTTGCCCTGACGCACCACCGTGGTGCCGTGGCTCAACGCTAGGTTGGCCGCCCCACCTCCACCTCGTCGCAGCCGACGAATCCGGCCCTCCGGATCTGTCCGCGCCGACGAACCCGATCCTGGCCCGCCGTCCCCCGAAAACGATGAAGGAACGTTCATCCACGTGTGAGGTGGATGAACGTTCCCTTCATCGGTCACCAGGGCGCTTGATCAGCCGACCGGCGGCGCCATGTCGAACCAGTTGTAGCCCTCGACCAGCTGCGTGGTCGGCGCGGTCGAACCGGGCGTGGTGAGCTGCCAGCGGGTCACGGTGCGGTAGGTGCCGGGGATGGCGATGTCACCCAGGTCGTTGTCGGGGTTGTTCTTCGTCGGGACCCACTCGACGACGGTCTTCTTCGTCAGGGTCGCGTTGATCGTCGCGTAGTCGGACTGAGTCTTCAGATAGTCGCCGACGCCGTGGTCCGCGGCACGACCGGGGTCCACGTAGCGGACCTGCAGGGTGTCGCCGTTGAAGGAACCGTCGACCTGCATGAGCGTGACGATGTGGCCGCCACCGCGCTGCAGGCTGCCGGTCTTCGGGCCGGCCGAGTAACGGCCGTACACCATCTGCACCGGGCCGCGGGCGAGCTTGCGAGCGAGGTCGCCGCCGAAGTCCGCGGCGCCGTTGGTGTTCACTCCCGCCGCGACCGTGGCCCAGCCGGCGTCACGGGCGGGTTGAGCCGCGATGTTCCAGGCGGCACGCAGGTTGTACAGGTTGGTGCCGCCGTCGTACTCGGCGTCCTCGCCGATCCGCCAGATGGAGTTGGTGACGACGTTGTAGTCGGCCTGGTCCTGGGGGTCGAGGTTCTTGACCTTGGTGCTCAGCCAGCCGACCGGCGCGTTCTTCTCGTGGCCCCAGTAGTGCAGCACGTTGTACAGCGACGCCGGGCCGCAGTAGGCGCTGCCGTTGTTCTCCAGACCCGCGCGGTGCTGGTCGACGTCGCTGACCCCGCACTGCCTCACGGAGAAGTCCGGGCCCGCCAGGTCGGTGACCTTCGCGCACGGCGCCGGCTGGCCGATGACCGGGTCGGCGGACGCGACGGCCGGGAGCGCGAGGGTCGAGAGGGTGGCGGCGGCGATGATGGCCTTGCGGATCATGGTCCTTACCTTCCGTTCGCGGTTTGCGTTGGTAGGTAAAGACTCTTCGAACGCCGACACGAAGGCATGAGGGATGATCCCTCAACCCCGATGACGAGAAGTTGGGTGTATCAGGCCATCCCCCACCCGCCTCCGTCAAAGATCCAGCTGGGTCGGACTGGTGTCGTTGCCGAGGTGGATCGGCAGCGAGTGCAGCCCGTAGACGATGGAGAGCTTGCGGAACGACAGCGCGCCGGGGTCGACCGCGAGCCGCATCTCCGGGAAGCGGCGGGCGAGCGCCGGATACGCGATCCGCAGCTCCATCTTGGCGAGCTCGGCGCCGATGCAGCGGTGGGCGCCGTGCCCGAACGCGAGGTGCTGACCCGCTGCCCGCTCCGGGCGGATCTCGTCCGGGTTCGCGTACACGCTCGGATCGCGGTTGGCCTGCGACAGCGAGCACGCCACGATGTCACCCGCGCGGATCCGCGTGCCGGCGACCACGATGTCCTTGCGCGCGATGCGGAGGAACGCCACCTGCACGACGGACTGGTGCCGCAGCAGCTCGTCGACCACTCCGCCGACGGCCTCCTCGTCACCCCGCACGCGGTCGAACAGCTCGGGGGAGCGCAGCATCGCCAGGGTGCCGAGCGAGATCATGCTGGCCGTCGTCTCGAACCCGCCGGTGAGCAGCCCGTCGGCCAGCCCGGCCAGCTCGTCGTCGGCCAGCTCGTCACCGTGCTTGCGCACCAGCTCACCGAGCAGCCCGTCGGTCGGCGCCAGCCGCTGGGCGCGCACCAGCTCGCGGAAGTACACGACCGACTCCGACACCGCGGACAACGACGCCGTGGCCGCACCACCGAGGTCGAAACGGGCGACGCTGCGCCGCTGGAACTCCTCGCGCTCGCTCGCCGGCACGCCCAGCAGCTCGCAGATCGTGAGCGCGGGCACCGGCATCGCGAAGTCCTCGACGAGGTCGACAGGGCCGTCCTTCATGGACATCAGGTCGAGCTGGTCGTTGACGATGGCCTCGATGCGCGGGATCAGCCGCGAGAGCCGCCGCATGGTGAACTCGGGCGTCAGGACCTTGCGCAGCCGCGTGTGCTCCGGCGGGTCGCTGAACCCGAGCCCGCCCGGCGCCTCGTCGGCGAACAACCCCAGCTCCTTGAGGTTGCCGAAGTCGTTGCTGAACGAGTCGCTGTCGACCAGCACCTGCTTGGACGCCTCATATCCGGTCACGAGCCACACCGTCACCGGCAGCGGCAGCCGTGTGATCGGCCCGTGGGCCTGCATGCGCGCGAGCTCGGGCACGGGGTTCAACCCGTTGCGCCGCAGCGGCGCCAGCACGCGCGAGGGTACGAACCACGACGACTCGAGGTCGAACCCGGTCCGGCTGAGGTGCGCGAGCAGCCGTTTCCCCATCCATCCGGTCACACGCGAGCGCATTTCCGTCGCTGACTGCAGAACTTCCCTCATGAGGCGGCTGTCCCTTCGGCGGAAAGGATGGTCGTGGCTGCCGGTCGCCACCGGATCGGACAATAACGACGTGGCCGCTCGCGCGTCGTCATACCTGGGCCTAACGCGCCGTCATACTTTGGTCCAGATGTTGATCAGAACCAGTGCAGGCAGTGCGGCGGCTGTGCTGAGCGGAACACCAAGTCTGCCGTGAACGACGCCGTCGTGGTGTGTGAACGGCCGGGTCCGGCCCTGATCAACGTGCTCGGCGCGGAACCACGGGTGGCATCCCTGCGCCCAGCGTCCACCAGCGGCGCGGCCACGGCAACGTGCCGGGCAGCGTGAGCGCGGAGGACGAAGACGTCGACGTCCAGATCGGTCGTGGAACGGATCTTCACGGGGCCACAGCGGAACGGTGAGCCGTCGGCGAGATCAAGCGAATCAGCCCGTTGTGGCATGGTCGACGGGTGACGAGTGCTGAGCACTTCGACCGCTGGTACGCCGAGCGCGTCGAATCACCGGCGGCGGACGAACTCGTGTGGCGCATGCTCGGCCTGCCACCCGGCCTGCAGTCGACGAGCCTGCTGGGCGGCGCGGGCCTGGACGAGGTCGTCGCGATCCTCGACCCGCGCCCAGGCCAGGTCCTCCTCGACCTGGCGTGCGGTCGCGGCGGGTACGGCCTGGAGATCGCCGGCCGCACGGGATGCCGGTTGATCGGCGTGGACTTCTCGGCCGTCGCGATCTCGCAGGCCAAGCGGCGCGCCGACGCCGACTTCCGGGTGGGCACGATGACCGCGACCGGCCTGTCCCCGGCGTCGGTCGACGCCGTGCTCGTCGTCGACGCCATCCAGTTCGCCGAACCCACGCTCGACGCGCTGCGGGAGTGCCTGCGCGTGCTGCGCCCCGGTGGACGCCTGGTCCTCACGACGTGGGAGGCCCTCGATCCCGCGGACGAACGGTTGCCGGCTCGGATGCGGCAGCTCGACCTCGCTTCGCAGCTGCCGGAAGCCGGGTTCGTGGACGTCGAGGTCACCGAGAAGCCGGACTGGCAGGCCATCGAGAAGCGGTTCTGGCTGGAGTCGCTCGCCCTCGACGCCGGTGACGATCTCGCGATCCAGTCGATGCAGGACGAGGCGCGGCGCGTGCTGGCCGCGTCCGATGGACGTCGCCGCGTTCTGGCCAGGGCCGTCGCACCGCTGCCGGACGAGGAGAGCTCGCAGCCTGGCTGACGGCGAGCTGAGCTCTCAAAGCTCCATCGTGTCGGCGTCGCAGTTCGCCCGGACGGACCGGCCCGCCCCACACCGGTGAGGTCGATCGTTGTTCAAGATCTTGTTCGGAGTATGGCAGCGATCGATCGACCCGTGGGCGGCGGTTTATCCCGATCGTGCATTACTGACCGTAGTCAATTTTGCGGGCTTTCCTCCGTAAGTAGGAGTGCTGCCTCTGTCGAACGGCGCACCGGGATGGATTTCCCTTCCAATTCCCGCGGCACCCGCAGCAGGTCGCCGAGCCCGTCGTCGTAGCCCAGGCAGATCCGCACCACTGCGACCACGTGCGGCCGGGCGCGATCGTGGTGCGGCACCGCCTCGGCGATCTCGCGCCGCCCCGTAGACGTGGATCCCGCCGTGGACCGTGCCCGCCTGCAGGACCGGGCCGTCGCCCGCGCCCGTCACGTGGTTGCTCAGAGCGGTTGTGTCCTCGGGCTCGTTCACGTTCGCAGCGTGGCACAGCTTCCGCCGGGAAAGCGACTGTCCACTGTGGACTACGAGAGGAAACCCAGGGCGTTCCACGGTGCCGCCGTCAGCGACACCCCGTTCAGCACCCGGCGGCTGCCGAACGCATGCACCGGTTCGTGGGCGACGAGCTCGGCCTCAGCCACGGTTGGACTCGAGCAGCTTGCCGTTGTCCAGCCGCAGCCACCGGTCGATCCTCACCTCGCTCAGGAACCGCTCGTCGTGGCTGACGACGACGAACGCGCCCTGGTACGCGTTCAGCGCGCTCTCCAGCTGCCCCGCGCTGACCAGGTCGAGGTTGTTCGTCGGTTCGTCGAGCAACAGCAGCTGCGGCGCGGGCTCGGCGAACAGGATGCACGCCAGCGTCGCCCGCAGCCGTTCGCCACCCGACAGCACCCCGACCGGCAGCTGCGCCCGCGCGCCGCGGAAGAGGAAGCGCGCCAACAGGTTCATCCGCTCGCCCGGCGGCATGGCAGGGGCGAACGCGGCCAGGTTCTCCGACACCGTCCGGGAGTCGTCGAGCAGGTCCAGCCGCTGTGACAGGTAGGCGACCCGCCCGTCGGCCCGTTTGACCTCGCCGCTGTCCGGCACCAGCGAACCGTGGACCACCCGCAGCAACGTCGACTTGCCCGCGCCGTTCGGGGCGGCCAGCGCGATGCGTTCCGGCCCGCGGATCGCGAGATCCACGCCGTCGAACAGCTCCCGCACCCGGATGCCCGTGCCGAGGAACAGCGTGCGCCCGGCGGGAACGGCGGTCTGCGGCAGCTCCAGGCTGATCTTCTGCTCGTCCTTCAACGCCCGCTCGGCCTGGTCCAGCCGGGTCTTGGCGGCGCTGAGCCGCGCGGCGTGCGTGCCGTCGGCCTTGGCGGCGGACACCTCGGCGTTGCGCTTCATGTTGCCCGCGAAGATTCGCGGCAGACCGGCGTTGGAGAGGTTGCGCTGAGCATTGCCGGCCCGCCGCGCCGCCCGTTCCCGCGCCTGTTGCATCTCCCGCTTCTCGCGCTTGACCTCCTGCTCGGCGCTGCGGATGTTCTTCTCCGCCACCTCGCGCTCGGCCGCGACCGCCTCGGAGTACTCGCTGAAATTGCCGCCGTAGAACCGGATCTCGCCGCCGTCGAGCTCCGCGATGCGATCCATCCGGTCGAGCAACGCCCGGTCGTGGCTCACCACCAGCAGACACCCGCGCCGGTCGTCCAGCACGTCGTAGAGCCGGTGCCGGGCGTCCAGGTCGAGGTTGTTGGTCGGCTCGTCCAGCAACAGCACGTCCGGCTGCCGGAGCAACTGCGCCGCGAGCCCCAGCGACACGATCTGCCCGCCGCTCACCGTGCCGAGCGGCCGGTCCAGCGCGAGATCACCGAGCCCGAGCCGGTCCAGCTGCGCGCGCGTGCGTTCCTCGACGTCCCAGTCGCTGCCGATGACGGTGAAGTGGTTCTCGTCGACGTCACCGGACTCGACGGCCGCGATCGCGGTGAGCACCTCCGCCACCCCGAGCACCTCGGCGACGGTCAGCTCCGCGGTCAATGGCAGGTCCTGCGGCAGATACCCCAGCACGCCGTCTACGGACACGCTGCCGCCTGACGGCGTCAACGCGCCCGCGACGAGCTTGAGCAGCGTCGACTTCCCCGCGCCGTTCGGGGCGACGAGACCGGTGCGGCCGTCCGGCACGGTCGCGGACAGGCCGTCGAACACCGCGGTGTCGTCCGGCCAGGCGAACGACAGGTTGGACAGAACGATGGACATGGGTGAGACCTCGGAGTGTGCTGCGCGCGCAGAACGGCGCGCGAGTGGAAAAAGGGAACGACGAAACAGCCATCACGAGCGATGGCCTGTCACATCCCGGGCTCACCCGGAGATGTCGTCTTCACCCACCACCAGCACGTCGAGCTCCTCCACGAGGCGTTGATCTCTCCTCCACGTTAGCAGGACGAAGCAATTCAATAGCGGTGATCGGGCCGCAGGAGGTTCACTCGGCGGCGTGACCAGCGACGTCCTCGCCGATCGAGTGAGCACCATGTGGCGGCGCAGCGGTGAGCTGCCGCTCTCCTTGCCGCAACCGGCGGTCGACCTGCTGGTCTTCGCCGACGGCACGTTGTGGCTGAGCGGACCGGAGACCGAGGCCCGCTCCGGCGTGGTGCCACGACCCCTCATCGGAATGCGATTGCGGCCGGGGACGTGTGCCTCGGTGCTGGGCATCGCCGCGGACGAGGTGCCACTGCGAGGGATGCCGTTGCCCGGCTCGGGTCTCGGCGACGCATTGCGTGCGCTGCGGGCACCGGCGCGGCCTGTCGACCAGGCGGTGGTGCGGGTCGTCCGCGCCATCCGCGCCGATCCCGGGACGCGGGTGTCGGAGCACGTGACGGGGTTGTCCGAACGGCAGCTGCGACGGCGGTTCCAGGTCGCGGTCGGGTTGAGCCCCAAGGCGTACGCACGGGTCGTGCGGCTGCATCACGCGATGGCGTTGGCGCGTGAGGCGGCGGTGCCGGACTGGGCGGAGATCGCGGTGCGCAGCGGGTTCTACGACCAGCCGCACATGCTGGCGGAGTTCCGGCGGGCGGTCGGGATGTCGTGTGTCCGTTTCTTCCAAGCCACGGCCGCGGGTGCCTAGCAGGCTGTGGTTCGTGTCGCTTGAGGAGATCTTCGCCTTCCACGCCCAGGAGGCCGGGCCGCCGCGGTTCGCGGAGTTCGGCGCGTGGGTGGTCACCCGCTATTCCGATGTGGACAGAGTGCTGACCGGGCACGAGGTGTTCTCGTCGGACGAACTGCGCTACAGCGCCCAGCCGATCCCGCACCGCGACAACCCGTTGCTGCGGAGCCTGCTCGCGACCGATCCGCCGCGGCACCACGCGTTGCGGCGGATCGTCAGCCAGGTGTTCACGCCGCGCGCGGTGGCCGCGCTGGAGCCGATGATCAACGAGAGGGTCTCGATCGCGGGGTCGAGGCTGGACCTCGTCCACGACGTGGCCTACCCGCTGTCGGTGCACACGATCGCGGACCTGCTCGGCGTGCGGGTGTCGCCGGACTTCGTGCGGTGGACCGAGGCGATCACGTCGTTCTTCGGCACGTTCACCGCCGACGAGACCGAGTTCCGCCAGGCGTTGCGGGAGATCCGCGCCTTCTTCCGCGAAGAGAGCTCGAACGGTGTGGTCGCAACGCTGCGGGCCTCGGGCCTGACCGAGGACGAGCTGATCAACTTCTGTGTCCTGCTGCTGATCAACGGCCACGAGACCACCAAAACGCTGCTGGTCGACGCGATGCTGTGCCTCGCAGGGCAGCCGAAGCCCGCCGACCTCGCGACGGCGGTCGAGGAAGTCCTGCGCTACCTGCCGCCGACCGGCGGCACCGACCGGTTCGTCACCAGACCCACCACGCTCGGCGGCGTGGAGCTCCAGCCGGGCGACCGCGTCGTCGCGATGATCTCCGCCGCCAACCGCGACCCGGCCGTCTTCGCCGACCCGCACACCTTCGACCCGAGCCGCACCGTCAACCCGCACCTGTCGTTCGGCCACGGCATCCACTTCTGCCTCGGCGCGCACCTGGCGCGGATGGAAGTGCGGATCGCCCTCGCGGCCCTGCTCGACCGGACCTGGCAGGTCGCGGACCTGAAGACCCGCCGGACGCCGGTCGGCATCGACGTCCTGGAACTGACGCTGAGCGCGGCGTGAGACAGTCGAAGGGTGTCCGACGACGTACTGCAGCTGATGCGCGACCGCGTGCAGCACCACAGCACCCCAGGCCGGCGCACCGACGACGCACGTCTGGTGCTGCTCATCGAAGGCGGAAGCTCACGCGGCGCCTACTCGAGCGGCATGACCGTCGCCATCGAGCAACTCGGCCTGCTGCCGGTGTTCGACGCGGTCTACGGCAGCTCGGCCGGCTCCCTGAACGCCGCGTGGCTGCTGTGCGGCCGCGCCGAGAGCACCAAACACGCGTGGTGGGACCCGCGCGTCATGCGGACGACCATCAACCCGCTGCGCGCGCTGATCCGGCAACCGGTCGTGGACACCAAGCACCTCGTGCACACCGTCTACACGCAGGTCATGCCGATGGGCTTCCAGGACATCCTCGACAACCCCGTCGAGTTCCACCCGATCGCCACCGACGCCCTCACCGGCGAGCCCGCCGACCTGCACGGCATGATCCACGACGTCCCGAGCCTGCAGGCCGCCCTGCGAGCGTCGACCGCGATGCCGCTGCTCGCCGGCAAACCCGTCGTGATCGACGGCCGCCCGTACGTCGACGCGGGCCTGAGCGAGTCGTTCGGCGTGCGGACCGCACTCGCCCAGAAGGCCACGCACATCGTCGCCCTGCGCACCCGCCGCAGCGACGAGATGCCCTCCGCCCCGTCCCGCGGCGAACGGATCGTGCTGGCACGGTGGTTCGCCCGGCACGCGCCGGGAGTCGCGCAGACCTGGCTGCGCCACAAGGAGCTCAGGGTCGAGGAGGAGCACCTGCTCGCGACGCACCCCGCCTGCCTGCAGATCCGCCCGCCTCTGGGCAGCCTGCGGGTCGGCCGCACCGAACGACGTCCCGAGGTGTTGCAGGCCGTCGTCGACACCGGTATCCGTGCGGCGACGAACGCACTGGCGGCAGCCGCGCGTTCCGTCGCCCGCGAACCCTAGTGTCCGATGTGGACGAACGGCGTCCACACGCTCGGGTTGCCGGGATGACGCTCGCGGAGCGCACGAACCGCCTGGTGCAGCGCGACACCGGCCTCCCGTGAGTCGGGGCTGCCGTTCCTGGCCAGGTGCTCGTACACCAGCTCGGCCACATCGGCGGCGATCGTGTCGTACACCGTCCACAGGGTGGCGATGACGTGACTGGTGCCGCCGTAGCGCATCGCGCTGGCCAAGGTCATCATCTCGTCGGTGAGCCGGACCCCGGTCGTGGCGGTCTGGCAGGCGGACAGGAAGACCAGGTCGGCCTCCTGCGAGTTGACGTCCGCGATCGACAGCGCCCCGTCGAACAGCGCCAGCCCGCCGTTGGACGGGTTGTCGAGGTCCTGGTGGCCGTGACAGCTCAGGTGCACCCAGTCGTGGCCGGCCAGCTCGCGCAGCACCGCCTCCCTGGTCGCGGACGCACCCTCGAGCAGGGTGTGCCTGTCTCCCGGAAACAGGCCGACGAGCAGATCGCGTTCGCGGCCGCTGCTGGGCAGCTCGGGATGCCCCGGAGCGGTGACGCTGACGATGAGCGTCCGAGGCTCCGGTGAAACCAGACGGTTCGGCACTGCCTGCAGAGCACGAACCGTTGGCGTGTAGGAGGACACGACACGATCGATGACGGACACGGGTGGCTGGGCGCGGTGGTGACCGGCGGCGTGCAGGGGAAGCAGCGCGAACGGACCTGTCGGACACCACCACACCCGAGGCCACTCACCGGTCGGCGTGCCGGTGTGGCCGAGGTGCCGCAACACCGGTTCGGCGACGGTCTCCCACAGCCACTCGAGCGTGTCGTGGATCGACTTCTCCATCGCCGCGAGACGGTCGCGGAACCTCGCTCTGAGCCGGTCGTCGGCCCGGTTCGCGACGAACGCCAGCCGAGCTCGCGCGAACTCGTCGAGCGCGTTCAGGTACGCGTTGGCCCGGTCCACGACCTCGTCGAGGTTGACGGCGGGAAGGCCTACGGTCTGCACGGACGTACCGTCGAGCACCAGGGCGTCGGAGCGCCATTCGCTGGCGGTGACGACGATGACGGCGCCGTCGGTGATCCCTTCCTGCAGCGCCGTCACGGTTGGTGGCCTGAGGAAGTCCGCACGGCCCGGCAACTCGCGAATGCGGTCGAGGAGCACCTGCCACCGCTCGGCCAGCTCCGTGCGCTGCTCCACCGTCAGCGCCGCGGCCGGGCTCAGCTCAGGACGGTGCCGAGTGAGTTCGAGGCCGACGCGCGTGAACTCCTCGGCCAGGTCGGGATCTCGGGCCTGCACGTCACTGAGGTCCATCCGCAGATGAAGCGCCTCGGCCATGAGGATCCCGCGGGTCTGCTCCATGAGCTCGACGGCGAGCTCGGGCCGGCCGGTGGCCAGCGCGGCCGCGGCGACGGTCCTCGGCAGCCAAGCCGCCCCGGCCAGTCCGCGCTCACGATCGGCACGTCGCAGCGCAGGTCCAACCTGGACCAGCAGCAGCTCGATCGCGTGCCGGCACGCGCTCAGGGCATCGTGCGGGTCGTCCAGGGTCATCGCGAGCTCGGCCCAATGTCCGGCCGCGACGAACTGGTTGTTGTTGGCACCACTGGGATACGACGCGGCCGCGCGGTGGAGGTCCCTGGCGCGCACCAGCTTGTCCCGTTCATCGGACTCCGCGAGCACCTGGGCCAGCGTGTAGAGCAACACGTCGCGTTGCGGGTGCGCGTCGCCGTCCCGCAGTGCCGACTCCGCTGCCTCCGCGGCCTCGGCGAGCAGGGTGGTGTCCGGGAACTTCCGGTGCTGGGCGAGGAGTGACCGGGCGAGACTCGCGGACGCCGTCGCGCGGAAGTCGGGACTGTCGCCCGCGGAAGCGACGGCAGCCCGCGCGCAGTCCGTCGCCTCCGCGAGCAGCGCCGGGTCGTCGTCGAACCCGGCCAGTGTCTGCAGCACTTCCTGGAGGCTGACGAGGTAGAGCGACCGGAACGGGTAGGCGACCGGAACCGTTTTGGTGGCTTCGCGTTGGAACCGCACGGCCTCTCGCAGCGCGTCGATGTCACCGGATCGCTGGTACCGCAACGTCAGGCACTGGGCCAGCGTGTTCAGCGAGCCCGAGCCCCAGCTCCTCGTGCCGGGCAGCGCCGCGACGACGCGCCGGCCCAGGTCGATCGCCTCGTCGAGCAGCTCGTTCGCACCCGTGCTCAGGTAGTAGGAGAGCAGGATGCCGGGGAAGTTGGCACCCACCCCGTCGTCCTCGCCGGCTTCGCTCCGGAAGGCCGCACGGCCGACCTGGACCGCCCGGCGCAACAGCTTCGGATCACCGGTGACCCGCGACCGCACCGCGAGTGTCTCGGCCAGCAGCATCTGTTCGCTCCGCCCGGAGCCGGGAAGGTCTGCTGCTCTCGCAGCCAACGCGCACGCGTCGTCCACGCGGCTGTGGTCGCCCAGGTCGAAGTGCAGCCGCAGCAGTGTCTGGACGCAGCCCTCGAGCCGGGAAGCGAGGTTCGGGTGATCTGACGGCGTGTCCTCGAGCAGGGCGTCCCACAGGCTGACCGCCTCGTGCAGCAGCGGGACGGCGCCGGTCGCGGTGTAGGCGTCGTGCAAGCCGGTCACCAGCGAGACCCTGCGGGCATCGGCCAGTTCGTCGTCCTGTGCGGAGATGGAGACGCCGTGGCGCAACGCGGTGATCGCGTCCCGCCACAGGCCTGTCTCGCCGAGTTCCTCCGCGAGATCCATGAGCCTCAGGCCGATCCGGGTCAGCGTCGCGGGACTGTCCATTCCCAGCGGTTCCGGCACGTCGAGGTGTTGTCGCAGCAGCTGGGCGGCCTCGGCACGGCCGTCGCCGGTCTCGCGCAGGAGGTTCGCGAGCTCCAGAGCCGCGTCCTGGGCAGCCGCGCCGCCAGGTGGCAGCAGCGCATACCACTCGCGGGCGCGGTCGACCGCCTCGGCGAGGTGCGCCGGATCGGGGTCGCGCAGGAACAGGTCACGCAGGGAGTGGACGAGGGTTTCCAGGATCTCCGCGCGCCTCGCCCCGTCCGGCAGCGCGGCATCTGCCTTCCGCAGCACGCTGACCGCTTCCGCCGAGTGCACGGGATCCTTCGTCCGCACGCTCAACGTGGACAGCGCGAGCCCCAGGTTGGACAACAGGCCGGGCCACCCGTGGTGGTCCGGCGCCATCACCTCTGTCGCGCGACGGAAGACGTCGACGACCTCGGCGATGTCGTCGACCGACGGGTCGCGTACCGCCAGCAGCGCCGAACCCAGGTTCGACAGGTGCAGCCCGGCGCTGGGATGCCCGTCGGGCGTGAGCTCGACGCTGCGCCGGCAGATGCCGACGGCCTCGTTCGCCACGTCCGGATCGCGGGTGTGCCGGTGCAGACGGGAAAGCAGCGCGCCGAGCACCGACAACCGGCCCGGCAGATACGGTTCGTCGGGCGGACTCAGCTCCACGGACGTGCGCAGCGCCTCGACGGCTTCCACCAGCAGTGGCTCGGTCTGCTCGTCGGCAGGGAGACTCACGACGATGACGCCGAGGTTGTTGAGCGCCGCGGCCTCCGCCGACACGCTGGCCGCCCGTGCCGCCTCGACCGCACGCCGTGCCATGTGCAGGGCCTCGACCATCCACTGGCGCGATCCGGTTTGCTCGTAGCGCATCGCCGCGAAGACGCTCTGCTCCCGGAAGCGGTCACTGGCCAACGACGGTTCGTCGGACTGATCGTCCGCGACGGAGGCGTAGTAGTCGGTGACCGGGGCCGGCAGAACGGAGCTGGCGACCTGGTACACGGGGTAGAACAGCGTGACGGCCCAGTTCTGGTCCTCGCGCGCCCGCAGCTCGTCCTCCTGACGGAACGACCGCAACCAGAACAACCAGCCGTACAGGCACATCGTGGCTGGGTCGCTGACCGTCCCCAGAGGAACCTTCCGCAGCAGATGCGCCTGATCGGTCAGCGAGTCGTCGAACAGTGGAGCGGGATCGCCGGTGCGGGCGAGTTCCTCGAAGACCTGGCGGACCGTCGGCGCCAGCGGATGCCCGCGTCCCTGCGCCGGGCTCAGCAGGCCGGCCATCAGCAGGACCGCGGCGGCCGAGCCGGTGAGATCACCGGTGATCTCGTCCCTGGCGAAGAGCAACCTCGCCAACGTGAGCGCGTCGATCGCGGTGTCGTCCGGTGAGGCTTCGTCCGCCGGGATGCCGCGGGCGAACGCGATGGCCTCGTCCAGGTCGGCGAGGCGTTGGCCGAACTCGAATCGCAGGACGAGCAGATCCCGGCGGGCACGCAGGTGCCGTGCGCGGGACCTCGGCGAGGACGCGGCGGTGAGCAGCAGGTCCACCACCTCGAACGCGCGGGCCAGGTCATCCCCGTCGCGGTGGTGCTCGGCGCGGCGGGTCAGTACGTCCAGGTGGATCTCCAGGGTCTCGACACCTTGGGCGTTCAGGAAGCCGGTACGCAGCACGGGTTCCGCGGCGCGGGCCGCTACGGCGGCCGCTTCCTCCAGATCGCGTTCGGCGCCGGTCCGGCTGTGCTGGAACGACAGCGCGCGCGCCAGGTTCATCAGCGCCACCTGGAGTTCGGGGTGCCCGGGACCCATCTGGTCGACGGCCTGGCGGGCGAGGGGGATCGCCTCGTCGAGATCGGCCTCGTCGCGGCGCAGCTCGTAGCGGTCGCGCAGCGAGATCGACAGGCTGGAGAGGATCACCGGAAGCCGCAGGCGCTCGTCCCGCACCGCGCGGCGGCCTGCCGCGATGGCCTCGTCGAGGTCGGTCGCCGCGCCGGTGTCGCGATAGCGGGCCCGCAGCGCCAACCCGATGTTCGCCCACATCGCGGCCACCTGATCGTGTTCGTCGCCGAGGATCGCCGCGATCTCGCGCCACGCGTCGATCGCCGCGTCCCGGTCCGGCGCGCCCTTTTCCTTCAGATAGCGGTTGAAACGCTGGGCCGCCAGATGGTTGAGGTGCACCGCGCGTTCCATGCTGCCGGGCGGTGCCAAGTGCGCGACGACCATCTGGGCGGCGACGACCCGGTTCAGATCCGCGTCCTCGACAGGGGACCAGGTGGTCACCAGGTCGTCCCAGCCTGGGTCGAGGTCCACCAGCACCCGCAGCCCCAGCGGAAGAGTGTCCGTCCCGGGCAACGCCTTGGCGCGGTCGACCGCCGAGCGCAGCTCCGGTTCCCCCGATCCGACCGGCAGCGCCCAGAAACGCCGCCACAGGTAGCGGATCAGCGTCCGCTGACGGGGTTCGGTCGCCGGGAGGTCGGCGAGAAGCTCGGTGAGCCGGGCGGCCCTGGCCTCGATCGCCGGTGCCAGCGGATCGGCGCCGGGCGTCGCGAAGTGGTGCTCCAGATGGGCGACCAGCTCGTCGAGCTCGACCTCGTTCACATCCGGCCCACGATCACGACGACGGCGGTCGCGAACGGCACGAGCGCGAGCACCTGCAGGATCAGTCCCGCGCTGACACACGCGGCCTTGAACCTGTTGGCCTCGCGCAAGGTCCGGACCGTGGTTGCGTGCACCGTCGCCACGTTGTTGCGCGCGTCGACCTCGCTGTCGGTCCAGTGCTCCCGCAGCATCCTGGTCAGCGTCGCCGTCGCCGCGACGGCATAACGCGCGTTCCACCCCGCGACGATCCCGGCGATCGCGGCCAGCACGAACAACGCCACCGCGAGCAGCACCAGCCCGACCGCCAGCGGCGGGACCGGGGTCTTCACCCCGGCCTGCACCATGGCGGTGATGCCCGACAACAGGGTGACCAGCACACCGGACGCGGTCACCAGCGTCTGGCCTCTGCCGTCGAGCGCGGTCCGGCGTTCGCGCTCCGCCTTGAGCTCGCCCTCGACGAACGCCAGGTACACCTGCCCTTGGTCGCTCACCCGCCGTCCCGCTGTTCGCCGGCCGGATGCCCGCCCTCGCGGACGTTCTCCATCTCCAGCCACGACTGGTCGGCCGGCGGTTCCACCCGGTCGTTCGGCGGCTCGTTCGGCTCGGTCATGTCCCCTCCCGGTTCGCGTTGGGACGTTATCGGCATTGTGGCTGGATCTCTTGAGAAACGGGCACTTCCGGCACGAACCGTCCTCGGCGGCTACCTTGTCCGGATGGACTTCGACGAGTACCGGAAACACGACGCCACCGGGCTGGCGCAGCTGGTCGCCGCGAAGCAGGTGTCCGCGGCCGAACTGCTGGCCGTGGCACGGGAGCGCGCGGCCGAGGTCAACCCGCGGCTCAACGCGATCGTGCGGGACGTTCCCGCCGAGCCGTCGGAGGACCTCACCGGGCCGTTCGCCGGGGTGCCGTTCCTGATCAAGGACCTCGGCCAGGACTACGCGGGGCTGCCCACGTCGAACGGCTCGCGCTCGCTCAAGGGGCACCCGGTCGCCGAGCACTCGACGGTCGTGCGGCGCTGGCTCGACGCGGGGCTCGTGATCTTCGGTAAGACGAACCTGCCGGAGTTCGGCGCGAAGGCCATCAGCGAGCCGCTCGCCTGGGGGCCCGCCCGCAACCCGTGGGACCTGGAACGGACGCCCGGTGGCTCGTCGGGCGGGTCGGCGGCCGCGGTCGCCGCCGGGATCGTGCCGTGCGCCGGGGCGAACGACGGTGGTGGTTCGACGCGGATTCCGGCGGCCTGCTGCGGGCTCGTCGGGCTGAAGCCCGGACGCGGGCTTACGCCGTTCGGGCCGGAGTCCGCCGAGATGATGCACGGCGCGGCGGTGCAGGGCGTGGTGTCGCGGACCGTGCGGGACACGGCCGCGATGCTCGACGTCATCTGCGGTGGCGAACCGTCCGGGCCGTACTCGCCCGCCGTGCCGTCGGCGTCGTTCGCGTCGTGTGTCGGCGAGGATCCGGGGAAGCTGCGGATCGGGGTGCGGGTACCGTCCGCGATCACCCCTCAGCCGCACGCCGAGGCGTACGCGGCCGTCGATAACGCCGTCCGGGTGCTGACCGATCTCGGTCACCACGTCGAGGAGCTGCCGGAGGCGCCGTTCGACGACGCCGCGCTGGCCCGCGACTTCCTGCTGACGTGGTTCGTGAACCTGGCCTGGAAGGTCGCCGACACGAAGCGGGTCACCGGGGCGCCGGACATCGCGTTCGAGCGCGACACGTTGCTGATGGCCGCGCTGGGACGGGCCACCAGCCCGGTCGACTACGTGGACGCCGTCCACCGGCGGCACGAGCACACGCGGCGGCTCAGCACCTTCTTCGAGTCCTACGACCTCCTGCTGACGCCGACGCTGGCTACCCCGCCGCCCGAGGTCGGCGCGTTCGACCTGCCGTTGTCGTTGCAGCGGGCGACCGACGTGCTGCTCAAGACCGGCACGGCCCGGCTCCTGCGCTACACCAAGATCCTCGACGACATGATCTCCGACAACCTCGGCTGGGTGCCGTACACGCAGCTCGCGAACATCACCGGCCGCCCGGCGATCTCGCTGCCTCTGCACTGGACGGCGGACGGGCTGCCGCTCGGCGTCCAGTTCGTCGCGCCGCTCGAAGGGGAGTCGGTGCTGATCCGGCTCGCGTCGCAGCTGGAGGAAGCGCTGCCGTGGGCGGACCGGATGGCCGTCATTCGCTGAGAGGTCAGGCGATCCCTCGCGCGATCCCGAGCTCGACGAGGTCCTGCGGCCGCAGCCGCAACTCCTCCGCCGTGGCACGGACGCGCGAGGAATCCCGTTTCAGGATCGCCACCGCCAGCTCGGGCGAGATCACCGCGAAGTAGCTGTCCCGCGTGACCCACATCCGGTCGGCCGCCGAGAACGCGAGCGCGCCACCCGATCCGCCTTCGCCGATCAGCAACGTCGTCACCGGCACACGCGCGGCGGCGACCGCGGTGAACATGTCCGCGATGGCCGCACCGACACCGGCCTTCTCGGCGGGCTCGTCGTTGGCCGCCCCCGGCGTGTCCACCAGCGTCAGCACCGGGACACCGAGCCGGTCGGCGAGCCTCACCAGGCGCGCCGCCGTGCGGAAGCCAGCGGGCCGGGTCGCCGTGCCGCACTGGGCCGCGTAGGCGACCGTCACGCCGGAGCGCTGCCCGAACCCGCACAGCACGCCGGAATCGACGCCACCGCACCGATCTCCGCTGATCGGTTCGTGCCAGTCGAAATAGGACGCGAGGTAGGCGGCCGCACGGGGACGGCCCGGTGCGCGGGCGCGTTCCACGGCGTCCCACCCGGTTTCCGGCAACGCCGACGAGCCCTGTCCCGCAGGCACCGGGGCAGGGGAGTCCGCTGGTGAGGTGACGAGCCGAAGCCAGCGTTCCAGCCTGGTCCGCAGTTCCTCCGGTGGCACGAGCTGATCGACCAGACCGGCCGCGAACTGCTGCGTCACCGAATAGCCCGGCGGCCGCACCCGTGAACCGGCGAACCCGACCTGGGCACCGCGCAGGCCCAGCACGACGTCGGCGCCCGCCCCGAGCGTCGCCCAGCCGCCACCGGTCGTCGGATCGCGCAGCACAGCGATGTGCGGCAGGCCCGCCTCGCGGGTCAGCGCGAGCTGGCGCGCGATCCGTTGCAGCTGCAGCAACGCGGGCGTGCCCTCCTGCATGCGGCTGCCCCCGGTCATGACCAGCGACACCACCGGCACGCGCAGCGAACGCGCCCGCTCGAAGGCCTGCTCGATCCGCGTTCCGGTCCTGGTTCCCAGCGATCCGCCGAAGAACCCGAACTCGAACGCCACGACCACGGCCCGCACGCCGCCGATCTCCGCGACCCCGCACACGACGGACTCCCTCTCCCCGGTGCGCGCGGCGGCCGCGGCCACGGCATCCCCGTAGCCGGGCCAGCCGAGCGGCCCGTCGCCGATGGGGCCAACGGGATCGGACAGCTCGGTGAACGCCGACGTGAGCCGGTCGATCAGCGCGCGGGCGGACTCACGCCCGGAGCGCACGCTTCACGACCTTGCCCATGTCGTTGCGCGGCAACGACTCGACGAACCGCACCACGCGAGGGCGCTTGTGCGGCGTGAGCAGGCGGGCCACGTGATCGACGAGCTCACGTTCCTCCGGTGCGGCGCCGCTGGGCACGACCCACGCGACGATCCGCTCGCCGAGATCGTCGTCGGGCTCGCCGGTCACCGCCACCTCCGCGACGGACGGGTGCTCCAGCAACGCGTTCTCGATCTCGCCAGCGCCGATCTTGTAACCGCCGCTCTTGATGATGTCCGTCGCCTTGCGCCCCACGATCCGGTAGTAGCCGTCCGGGTCGCGCGTGCCGACATCGCCGGTGCGGAACCACCCGTCCGCGAACGCCTCCGCGGTCGCGTCCGGCCGGTTCAGGTACTCGGTGAACAGGTTCGGCCCGCGCACCTGGATCTCGCCGATGGCACCGCGTTGGTCGAGCGTGCCGCCGGCGTCGTCGACGAGCCGGACTTCCACGCCTGGCAACGGAATCCCGACGGCGCCGGGCCTGCGGTCGCCCTCGGCGCGCACGCTGGTGTTCATCAGCGTCTCGGTCATGCCGTACCGCTCGACCACCCGCTGCCCGGTGGCCGCCGCGATCCGTTCGTGGTCGCGCACGGGCAACGCCGCCGAGCCCGACACGAGCAGACGAGCCCCCCGCAACGCCTCTGCCAGCCCGGGGTTGTCGCCGACCTCCTCCGCGATCCGGTGGTACATGGTCGGTACGCCGAACATCATCGTGCCGTCGGCGCTCAGCGCCTCGGCGAGCGCGGTCGTCGAGAACTTGCCGAGGTGGTGCAGCGTGCCGCCCCTGCGCAACGGCCCGAGCACGCCGAGGATCAGCCCGTGCACGTGGAACAACGGCAACGCGTGCACCAGCACGTCAGAAGAGGTCCACTCCCACGCGTCGGCCACAGCGTCCAGTGTGGACACAATCGCCCGGCGCGGCAGCACGACGCCCTTGGGCGGTCCCGTGGTGCCCGAGGTGTAGACGATCAACGCGGGCGCCTCGGCATCCGGTTCCGGAAACGACTCGGAAGACCTGTCGTCGAGCGTGACCTCCCGGCGAGGCACCGACCGCAGCCCGTCCGGCAGAGCCAGTCCCGGCGCCGCGAGGACGTTGGCGGGCGCGCTGTCGGCCACGATGTGCGCCAGCTCGCGTTCGCCGACCTTCGGGTTGAGCGGCACGGCGGGCACCCCCGCGAGCAACGCCGCGACGACGGCCACGCACGTCTCGATCGCCGGCGTGGCCCAGATCGCCACCCGAGGCAGCCCGGCGAGCTGGTGCGCGAGCGCTCCGGCGCAGGACGCCAGCTCGGCGTGGGTCAGGCTGCGGTCGCCGAACCGGAGTGCGACGCGGTCAGAGTGCGAAGGAAACATGAGTCACCAGATTCCGGGAACGACCAGGGCGAGCCAGACCAGCGGCGGAGCTGCCGCGACCATGATCCCGCCGTACACCATGAGCTGCTTGAAGAACTTGTCGCGGTCGATGTCCTGCGCGCCGGCCAGCACCAACGCGCCGTTGGTGGAGAACGGGCTCACGTCGACCACGGTCGCCGACACCGCGAGCGCCGCGATCAGGCCGACCGCGCTGACGTCGCCCTGCAGCAGGAACGGCACGGCGAGCGGGATGAGCGCGCCCATGATGCCGACAGACGAGGCGAACGCGGACACGATCGCGCCGATGTAGCAGATCAGCAACGCGGCGAGCAGGGGAGCGCCGACACCCGCGACCGAGTCGCCGGCCCACTTGATCGTGCCCATCGTCTGCAGCACGGCGACGTAGGTGAGGATGCCGCAGATCAGCAGCACGGTCGGCCAGGTGATCTGGGTGATCGCCTGCTTGGACGTCTCCGGCCACACCACGCTGAGCAGCACCGCCACGGTGATCGCGGCGAGGCCCACGTCGAGATCGAACACCAGCGCCGCCACCACGAGCGCGACGAGGCCCGCGAGGGTGGCCAGGCGAGGTGCGGTCAGCGTGATCGGCTCGTCGACGTCCTCCACGGACCCGCCGCCGCCCGCGTGGACCAGTGCCGGCGTCTGGACCGGCTGCCGGGCGAGCTTCATCCCTCCGCACACCACGAACACCACGACGGAGATCAGCAGGTTCACCACGAGGCTCGCGAGGAACAGCACGATCTCGTTGCCCGGCAGGCCTTCCTTGGCCACGATGCCGTTGACGATCGTGCCGTAGATGCTGATGGGGGAGAAGCCGCCGGCCTGCGCGCCGTGCACCACCAGCACGCCCATCAGCAGCGGGCTGATCCTGTACTTCGCCGCGAACCCCATCGCGATCGGCGCGACGATGGCCACTGCCGCCGGGCTCACCGCGCCGATCGCGGTGAGCACGCCGGTGATCGCGAACATCACCCAGGGCATCAGCGCGATCCGCCCGCCCACGAGCCGGATCGCCATGTGCACCAACCAGTCCGTGGTGCCGTTGGCCCGCGCGATGGCGAACAGGAACGTCACGCCGACCAGCACGACGAACAACGAGCCGGGAAAGCCCTTGAAGATGTCGTCGGTCTTCATGCCCGCGACCAGCGTGCCGACCCCGAAGGCGGCGGCGAACGCGAGCGCACCCATGTTGATCGACCTGGTCGTGGCGACGACGAAGACCACGACCAGCACGAGTATCGAGATCAGTTCGGCGGACATGCAGGACTCCCGTCGTGGGGCGACCTCGGGGACAGTGGCCAAGTGGCTCAGCCACTTTCCGCTTGTGATCTTCAGCTGTCAAGAGGTGGCCTAGTGGCTGAGCCACTCAGCCGATATCCTGGACCGATGTCAGAGGCATTGCGGCCGATGGTGAAGTCCCGCCTGTACGAGCAGGTGCTCGAACGGCTGCGCGCGTACGCGACCGAAGCGGGTCTGCAGGCGGGCGACAAGCTGCCCGCCGAACGCGAGCTCGCCGCGAGCCTCGGCGTGAGCCGCGCGTCGGTGAAGCAGGCGATCGTCGTGCTGGAGGTCCAGGGCCTCGTGGAGGCACGCCACGGCGGCGGCACGTACCTCGTCCGCGACACCCTCGACGCCGAGCCGGTCGAGCAGCTCGTCGAACGCCGCAAGCGCCTCCCCGAGGTGCTGGAGGCACGCGAGGCGCTGGAGACGAAGCTCGCCGAGCTCGCCGCCGAACGCCGCACCGACGCCGAGCTCGACGACATCCGCCAGGCGCTCGACTTCATGCGCCACGAGATCGACGGCGGCGGCGTCGGTGTGGAAGGCGACCGCCGCTTCCACGCCGCCGTCACCGCCGCCGCGCACAGCTCGCTGCTCGCCGACTTCATGAAGACCATCGCCTTGCAGATCACCGAGAGCCGCACCGAGTCGCTGCGCCAGCCGGGCCGTCCGTCCCGTTCGCTGGCGCAGCACACGGCGATCTACGAGGCCATCGCCGCGGGCGACCCCAAGAAGGCGGCGGCCGCCATGCGCAAACACGTCCGCACGGTGGCCAAGGTGCGCCTCCTTACCTGGGAGCCCGAGGACTAGCCTCGATCTTTCACTTGGCGCCGGGATGAGATGCCGGTGGACGGTTTGGTGTGCTCGTTTGTGTTGGGCAGGGGTGATTCCCGGCGCTGG
>NZ_JAFBCX010000019.1 GCF_016907955.1 Lentzea nigeriaca
ATGGTACTGCACTGGTTACGGTGTGGGAGAGTAGGTCGCCGCCGAACTTAATGTGGCCCTGCGGGTCGAGTTGCCAAAAGCGACTCCCCGCAGGGCCTTTTTCATGGCTGAAAAAGTTGTCCGGCGCTGCGGCGCCACTCGCTGGGCAGCACGCCGAACGCGTTCCGGAACGACGCGTGAAGTGGGTCGGATCCTTGAAACCCCAGCGCCGGGCGATCATGCCGATGGATAGGTGCCGTGAGCCGGATGGGCCAGCTGATCCACTGCTCCAGCCGCAGGCGGCGTGAGCACAGACGCGGTGCAGGTGACGCGGTGAGATCGCGAGCGCCGCGGCGATCGTCGCGGGGGAGAGGTCGGGTTCGCGCAGGTGCTGCCGCACGTGGGCGCGGGCCTGGACGATCAGGGTCTGCTCGACGATGTCGCGGGTGCGGTGCCAGGGCATCCTGGTCCGCCCTGGGCGCCCCGACAAGAACCTCGACGACCTCGCCGTGGGCCCCGACGGCAAGCCCTACGTCACCGCCCACACGAGCCGCGAACTCATCAAGCAAGAACCCGACGGCCGCACGCTTCGAACCGGGCACGCGCACGATGTTCGTCACGCACGCCTCGGGCAAGGTCCTGAAGGTCCGCCTCTAGAACAACCTGTCCGCCAGCCCCGCAACCGCTTGCGCATCGCAGTCGCGAAGCAACTCGCGCAGGTTCGCCGCAGCCTTCCGGTCGGAGTAGGCGAACCCGAGCTTGGCGATCGTCGCGCCCCACCGGACGTCGTCGTCGACCGCGTTGGCCAGGTCCTGCCACCCGCCACGGAGGCGGTGCAGGTAGGCGGGCCATCTGACCGCGATCTCGGCTACGGCGACCAGGTGGCACGCCTGCTTCACGTCAGCCGAAGCCAGCACTCGCAGGTAGAACTGCCAGACGTTCAGCAGCCGCTTCTCCTCGCGCACCGACTGCTCCGGCTGCGCTCGGAGCCGGCGCCGCAGGTGCTCACGCACGTCGGCGTGCCGCTCGATCGCGATGATCACCCTCTCGACTTTCTCGACGGGGGACGGGATCAAGTGGGCGGCCAGCTCGCTCAATTCGATCTCCAGGTCTGGCGTCCATCGCACGTCCACCCCACGTGGTGGCACCGGCTGCTCACCGTGGACAAATCCGAGGTGGGCCTCCAGCAAGCGGTCGGCGTTGTCCTCGGTGGTGCGTGGCAGTCGCACCGGGAGTTGGACGAGCTTGCGCAGGAATGTCCATCCAGGACTCGGATCGTCCGGGTGCGCAACGACTTTCGCGTCGGCGAGCTCCTTGTAGGCGTGGTCCACATGGGACGCGACCACCGACGCGTCGACACCCAGCACGAAGCGCGTGGCCGGGAAATCGTCCGAGAGGAACACGTTGATCGCCTCGAACACCTGAGCTGTGGTCCGCGGTGTGCACCGGTCGAGATCGTCGATCAGCAGCACGACCTGGTAACCATGCGTGCCGAGATCGGTGAGCAACGCCTTGACGTCGTGCTGCACGAGGTACAGATAACCGGATTTGGCGTGGTAGTACGGATCGCGGATCAACGGATCCGTGGCAGGGCCCGAGAAAGCGTTGCTCGCGACCGGTCCCGCGAACAGCTCTCCCGGCAGGAACGCCGAAGCCCTGTCCCAGAAGTAGCGCTTTCCGGTGTGCAGCACGCCGAGCACAGCCAGCGCGGCCGTCGCGACCCACGCCCACGGCACGTTCAACTTGGTCAGCTGCGCCAGCAGCGACAGCCCGAAACCCAGCCCGGCGAACGACAGCAGCGGTGAGTGGATCCGCTTCCACAGCTGGCGCTGCAGGTGCCGGCGATCCACCTTGTGGGCGTTTCTCGCGAACCAGTACCGGTCTTTGGCGTTCCGGTCGGGCATGATCGCCGGCTCCGCTGCCGATGCCACGGCTTGGGCGACTCCCGCCCAGACCTGTTCGCTCGACTGGTGCCGCCACGGGTTGAACGACGTCGTCAGCCACTTGTTCGGTGGTTTCGGCAGAGTGGCCTGGACCGGCGGGCGGTAGAGCATTCGATCCGCGCCGAACACGGTGAGCTTCCGTCCGCGTGGCGCCTCCTCCAGTTCGCCGGCCAGCTTGCCCCGCACGAACTCCAGCACGGTGCTCTTGCCTGAACCCCACGCGCCCTCGACGGTGATCACCGTCGGACCGTCGTCCGCTGTCAGCACCTCGGTCAGCGCGGTCACGAGCGCCGACCGGTCCAGCAAGTCCTCCGTGGCCACCCGGTCGCTGAACCCCCGAGTCGACACCGGACCGGTTCTGGGAGGTACGGGGAGCTGCGGGTCCCAGATGTGCAGCAGGCCTCGTGGTCCACCGGAGGCGATCTTCGGAAGACCGTCGGAGCCGAGGTAGCCGAGCAGCACGGTCGTCTGCCCACCCGGTAGACCCATGCGGAGCTGTTCGCCGGTCCGGAGGTCCCACAGCTTGATCGTGCCGCCGCCGCTCATGAGCAGCGGATCGCCGTCCGATGGGCACAGTCCGAGTGTCGCGATGTCGTCGCGGTGCCCTCTCAGCGTGCGTGCGCCCCCGACGCCGCGGACGGTGATGTCCGGACCAAGCGCCATCACCTTGCCGTCGTTGGTCGACAACTGGCCCGAGCGCGCGGCATGCCAGTACTCCCTGGGCCCGCCCGTGTACTCCGCACCCGTGTTCGCGTGGACGATGACCTCGAACCGTCCCTCCAGCGACACTTTCAGTAGCGGATCCTCCCGGACCTCCCGGTTGACCGCGATCGCGGTGATGGGTGCTCCGAGCTCGATGACGCGGTCCAGGCTCATCCGCGGTGTTGGATCGGGAGAACTCACGGCTGGAAAGTACCGAGTTTCGTTTCTGGGAGGTTTCTGTCTGGGCTGACTAGTGCGCGATCGGCGTAACAGGGGTGAAGATGTGGACCATGGAACGCCGCCGAGCCCGCACCTCAGGACTGCGCCGCAGCCGCACGGTCACCACGCCGAGGCTCGGTGAGCTGTTCAACGGCTATCTGAACCCTCAAAGGCCGCATGCCGGCGCCTATGACGAGATGTTCTCCACCGACAACGGGGTGCGATCGGCTTATCGCGCGCTGTACGAGTCGGTCGCTCCGTCGCAGGTCAACGAGCTGAACGCGCGGAGCGAGGCGCTGGGCAGGGCCTTCGTCGACCAAGGCATCACGTTCAGTCTCAGCGGTCAGGAGCGGCCGTTCCCGCTCGACCTCATCCCGCGCATCATCACGGCCAGTGAGTGGGCGAAGCTCGAACGGGGCATCGTGCAGCGGGTGCGGGCGATGGAGATGTTCCTCGCGGACATCTACGGTGACGCGCAGATCGTCCGGGATGGAGTGTTGCCTCGGCGTCTCATTACGTCATGCGAGCACTTCCACCGGGAGGCGGCCGGGATCAACCCGCCCAACGGGGTGCGCATCCACGTCGCGGGTGTCGACCTCGTGCGGGACGAGCAGGGGACGTTCCGGGTGCTCGAGGACAACCTGCGGTGTCCGTCCGGGGTGAGTTACGTGATGGAGAACCGGCGGACGATGGCGCGCGTGTTCCCCGACTTGTTCGCACGGCATCGCGTGCGCGCGGTGGGTGACTACGCGGTGCATCTGCTGAGGTCGTTGAGGAACGCCGCGGCGCCCAACGCGGCGGATCCGAATGTTGTGGTGCTCACGCCCGGTCTGGCGAACTCCGCCTACTTCGAGCACTCGTTGCTCGCGCGGCAGATGGGTGTGGAGCTGGTCGAGGGGCGGGATCTGTTCTGCCGTGACAACTTCGTGTACCTGAGGACCACCGAGGGTGAGCGGCAGGTCGACGTCATCTACCGGCGCATCGACGACGACTTCCTGGATCCCGTGCACTTCCGGCCGGACTCGGTCCTGGGCATCGCGGGGCTGTTGAACGCTGCCAGGGCGGGCAACGTCGTCATCGCCAACGCCGTGGGCAACGGGGTGGCGGACGACAAGCTCGTCTACACCTACATGCCGGAGATTCTGCAGTACTACCTCGGTGAGAAGGCGTTGCTGCCCAACGTCGACACGTTCCGGTGCTGGCTGCAGGACGAGCGGGCGCACGTGCTCGACCACCTCGACGAGCTCGTCGTGAAGCCCGTCGAGGGGTCGGGCGGGTACGGGATCGTGTTCGGGCCCGACGCCAGTGCCAAGGAGCTCACCTCGCTGCGGAAGCGGATCAAGGCCAACCCGCGCGGGTGGATCGCGCAGCCGGTGGTGCAGCTGAGCACGGTGCCGACGAAGGTGGGCGACAAGCTGGCGCCGCGGCACGTGGACCTGCGGCCGTTCGCGGTCAACGACGGCAACTTCATCTTCGTGCTGCCCGGTGGGTTGACGCGGGTGGCGTTGCCGGAGGGCAGCCTCGTGGTCAACTCGTCGCAGGGTGGCGGGTCGAAGGACACGTGGGTGCTGGCGGCGAAGTCGTCGACGCAGGAACGCGAGCTGGCGGAGCCCGGACTGGCTGGACCGTCCGAAATGGAGGCTGCGGTCGCCGAGCAGGGGCCGGAGCTGACCACGTCCCAGCAACAGCAACAGCAGCAGTAGGGAGGCGCGCGAAATGCTGGCACGCAACGCGGAGTCGCTGTACTGGATCGGCCGCTACGTCGAACGGGCGGACGACACGGCGCGCATCCTGGATGTGTCTGTGCATCAGCTGCTCGAAGACGCGACGGTCGACCCGGACGCCACTTCGCGGCAGCTGCTGACGGTTCTGGGGATCACACCGCCGGTGGGCGCGGACCAGTTCGACGTGTGGTCGTTGACCGAACTGGTGGCGTACAACAAGGACAACCCCAGCTCGATCGTCAGCTCCGTCAACAGTGCGCGCGAGAACACCCGTGGTGCGCGCGAGGTCGTGTCGACGGAGATGTGGGAGTGTCTCAACGCGATGTGGAACGCCGTCGCGGAACGGCAGACCTACGCGCGCGCGATGGGGCCGCACGCGTTCTTCAGCTTTGTGGAGGAGCGGGCGGCGATGTTCGCCGGGCTGGCCGACTCCACGATGTCGCGGGACGACGGGTGGCGCTTCCTGGTGCTGGGGCGGTCCGTCGAGCGCGTGGACATGATCGTGCGGCTCCTCCTCGCCCGCGTCGGCGACAAGGCTTCTTCTCCTGGCTGGGTAACGGTTTTGCGGTCGGCCGGCGCCCACGACACGTATCTGCGGACCTATCGCGGGGCGTTGGACGCGTCGCGGGTGGTGCAGTTCTTGTTGCTGGACAGGCTGTTCCCGCGGTCGGTGTTCCACGCGTTACGGCAGGCCGAGTCGTGTCTGGAGCAGCTGGAGAACCAGCCGTCGGTGCGGGTCGGCGCGCGGGCGGAGGCGTTGCGGTTGCTCGGCAAGGCTCGCAGTGACCTGGAGTTCTTGCGGCCGCATGATTTGCTGCCCGACTTGCCGAAGCGGTTGGCCGCGTTGCAGAAGACCGTGCGGGACGTCGGCGAGGCCGTGTCGCAGCAGTACTTCCACTCGGCGCCGTGGGTCGCCTGGACGAACACCGAGGTGGGCTGACCTATGAGCTGGCGAGTGCGTGTTGTGCACACGACGGGCTATCGGTACGAGGCGCCAGTGGTGCAGTCGTACAACGAAGCGCGGTTGACGCCGCGTGGGGATCGGAAGCAGAACGTGGTGGTCTCGCGCATCGAGACCAACCCGGCCACCCGTGCGTACCGGTACACCGACTACTGGGGCACGGAGGTCACCTCCTTCGACCTGCACGCGCCGCACACCGAGCTGAAGGTCGTCGCGTCGTCGGTTGTGGAGACCAGCTCCGAGATCGAGCCGGTGACTTCGGGTTCGTGGGCGGACCTGCGCGAGGACAACCTCGTCGACCGCTACACGGAGTTCCTGGAGCCGACGCGCTACACGCCCCGCAACCGCGAGCTGCTGGCCAAGGCGCGGGAGCTGAAGAAGGGCAACTCGCCGTCGGACGCCGTGCTGGCTGCCTCCGAGTGGGTGTGGGAGCAGCTGAAGTACCAGCCCGGGTCGACCGGTGTGCACAGTTCGGCCGTGGACGCGTGGCAGGAACGCAAGGGCGTCTGCCAGGACTTCGCGCATCTGACGTTGGTGTTGTTGCGCGGCATGGGGATTCCGGCGCGTTATGTGTCCGGATACCTGCACACGAAGAAGGACGGTGCGCCGCGAGAGACGGTGCGCGGTGAGTCGCACGCGTGGATCGAGGCGTGGACCGGCGGGTGGTGGGGGTACGACCCGACCAACGCGATCCCGGTCGGGCCCCGGCACGTGTGGGTCGCGCTCGGGCGTGACTACGCGGATGTGGCGCCGTTGAAAGGGATTTACTCCGGAGGAGCGGCTACCGCGCTGGAAGTGACGGTCGAGATCACGCGGCTCGCCTGACGGTTTTCACCCGAACGAGCCTGTTCATTGGAGGCGGGGCAAGGCCTAGCGTCGGACCTATGACTGTGATCACAGCGACGGTGTGCAGCAGGGCTCTGGGTGACGAGCTGCGCCGCATCAGGGAGACGTGCACCGACCTGGGCGGCGCCCAGATGGCGATGCGACTGGGCTGGCACCCGAGCAAGGTGACCAACATCGAGAAGGGCAAGGCGCGCGCCAGCGAGATCGATCTGGTGCAGTTCCTGACGATGTGCGGCAAGGACATCGACTACTTCGAGAACTTCCGGAGCCGCTACAAGAACGCCTTCGAGGAGTACGTGGTGCGGGTGCACGACGACCTGCGCACGCTCGCGTTCGCTGAGTCGACCGCGAAGACGATCACCAGTTACAGCCCGAGCGGCGTACCTGGACTGCTCCAGACACCCGAGTACGCCGATGCCTTGTACCGGTTGGGTGGTTTCGTGGCTGAGGAGCGGATCGCGAACCTCGTGCGGTTCCGCATAGATCGGCAGGCGATCCTGCGGCGACACAACCGGCCGTCTTGCTTGTTCTACATCCACGAGGCGGCCCTGCGGCTGCGGGTCGGGGACGACTCGATCATGGAGGACCAGTACGCCAGACTCTTGTTCGACGCGCACGTCATCCGGATCGTGCCTGCGCATGTCGTGGTTCCTTCGTCCGGCTGTGTGCTCTGGGAGTATCAAAAGGCGTACCCGGTCGCTTTCGGCGAGACCGACCTCGCGAAGCTGTTCGTGCAGGATCCGGGGGCGATCGCACGGACGAGGCTGCTCTTCGGCCACCTGGATGAGGTCGCTTTGGATGCGGGACAATCGCGGAGCAAGCTGGCGGAGTACGTCGGCCAACCGCGAGGGGAACTCGATGTCTCAGGACCGCACCTGGCGTAAGAGCAGCTACAGCGACGCGACCGAGAACGGTGAGTGCGTCGAGGTCTCATTTGCCCAGGACGTGCTTGTTCGCGACTCCAAGAACGCCGACGCGGGCACGCTGACGTTCAGCGCACCCGCGTGGCGTGCGTTCGTTCAGCGCCAGCCGTGACGTTCGCGTAGGGCGTCCACGACCTGGCCGAAGGCGGCGGGTGCCAGCACGGCACCCTCGCGCCGGATGTCGTCGTCCGAGTCCAGAGCGAAGACCCGGTCGAGGCGCAGGTAGGACGGGCGGCCGTCGCGGTCCCACGCGCCCGAGCCCAGTTCCAGGTAGTCGTCGCGCGGCTCCTTCGACGAGAGCATCAGCGCGATCAGCTCGCCGTTCGCGCGGCCCACGACCAGCAGCGGGCGGTCCTTGCCGCGCGATGTGTCCTCCTCGAAGGGGACCCAGGCCCAGACGACCTCGCCGGGGTCGGCGTCGCCGTCCATCGAGGGCTCGTACTCGAGCTTCGCGGCGTCGGCAGCGTCGTAGATCTCCCGGACCGCACCGCGAGCCGGGCGGGGGTCCTCACCGTTCATCAGCACGGAGGAACCTTAGTGGTTTTCCGGGGCGGGGCCGGCGTCCGTGGTGCCTCCGTCCTCGGCGAGTGCGGCGGGCGCGGCGGCGGCCGGACCCGCGGAGAGCGCCTCGGGTTCGGCGGACTTGATCACCTCCGCCCCGCCCTCGCGGTTGATCTTGATGACTACGTCCCGCTCGGTGTCGTCGAGCTCGATCACGATGCGCACCGTGGTGCCCCCTCACGTGGTCAGGAAAGGACCGCGAACCGGCCGTCGAAGGTGACCGTGGCGGCGGTCAGGTTCTTGACCGTGATCCAGTACGTGCACTGGGTAGAGCTCGCTCGCTCGACGGCCACGTCCCAGTCCACCTGCGGTGCGCCGGACACCGCGGACGTGGGCATGACGTACCAGACGACGTGCCACCCGACCGGCCATCCGTAGGTGAACCACCGGTGCGAGGTGTTGGGTGCGAGGCTTGCGCTGAACTGCGTTCCTGTCCACATGGCGGTGCCCCCGATCAGGTGCTGAGAACGTCGTAGCGGCCCTCGAATCGGACCGTGTGCGGGCTCGAGTTGGTCACGGTGATCCAGTAGGTGGCCTGGGTGGCGTTGGCCCGTTCGACCGCGACCGACCACGAGAGCGTCGGTGTGCCGGGGCAGATCAGGGTCGGCATGATCGTCCACACCACGTGCCAGTTCGCCGGCCAGCCGAAGGTGAACCACCGTCGGCTCGTGTTGGCGGCGACGGTCCCGAACCACTGCGTGCCCGGCGGCCGCGCCAGGCAGTTGGCGTACGGCGGCGGTCCGCTCGACCCGGCGGCCCTGAGCTGCAGTTGTGCGCGGTACGTCGCGAGCACCGAGTTCGTCTGGCTGTACGTCGGGTCGAACGTGAGCCCGCCGCTGAAGGTCCGGTGGAACACGTCGGCGCCGGTCGGCACCAGGCTCGCGGCCGGGTCGCCCTGCACGGACGCCCAGGTTGCCCGCGGCACCGGGTTCGGGAAGAGCGCCGGGTCGACCACGTACGTCTCACCGCTCGTGAGCGTGAGCGTCGGTGCCACGTGCCAGCCCCAGTACACGTTGCAGTCGGGCTTGTTGAAGCTGACCACGTGCAGGTTGCCGTAGATCCACACCTTGTCCGGCTGCACCCCGGCGCCGATCATCAACCGGCACATCTCGTGCGCCCGTCCCCAGCACCCGTCGTCGGGATAGGTGAAGGGAATTCCAGGTGAAATCGGATTCGCCGAACACGCCGTGCGGTTGTTGACGAGAGTGAACATCTCGTTCGCCCTGGCGAGTGTCACCGGTGTGCCGAGAACTCCGCTCTCACCGGTTTCCGCGCTTTCCGCGCGCACTTTTGGGTCAGGCCGGACATCGATGATCTCGTGCTCGTCGAGGGTTTCCGTGACGAGTGCCGGCTCCTGGCTCTCGTACGCCCGGCGCAGCGCGGCCAGCAGCTCGCCGAACTCGGGGTTGCCGCGCGACAGCCGGTGCCGGGCCTGCGAGACGACCAGTTCGACGTCCACGCCGTCGTCGCGTTCCCGCAGCTCACCGACCACGACCGGCAGCGGGCACAGCACCTCCGTGATCACTCCCGTCGCGGGGTCGAACTCCACGTAGGCGGACAGTCCGGCCGCGCGCATCTCGTCCAGCGCGGCCAGCCAGCCGGTGGCCCTGGAATCCTCGAGATCCAGCCGGGCAGTGCTCCCGCTCCGGAATACCACGGCGCGATATCGCGTTTCCACGTGCGCCTCGGTCGCCAGCTCGCTGACTTCTTCGACCAGAACGTTTTCGCGCGGCATCGCCCGACTTTATTGGGGGAGGGCATTACGCACACAGAGCCGAAAGCCCATGTCATTTTGCTATGCTTCGGCCATCGGAGTGACGTGCGACGGGCCGGTGCGGCGGGGCCGGGCCGGACCAGTGGTGCGGAGCACGTCGGCAGCTATGGGACCATAAGGGGACACCCGTCCGATTTCCTGCTGAGGACCACCTTGACCACGTTCGCCGACACGACGTTCACGTCGCCGGAGCTGATCCGGAACTTCTGCATCATCGCGCACATCGACCACGGCAAGTCGACGCTGGCCGACCGGATGCTGCAGCTCACCGGCGTGGTCGAGGAGCGGGCGATGCGCGCGCAGTACCTCGACCGCATGGACATCGAGCGGGAGCGCGGCATCACCATCAAGGCGCAGAACGTGCGCCTTCCGTGGCAGGTCGACGGGCAGGACCACGTTCTGCACATGATCGACACGCCCGGCCACGTCGACTTCACCTACGAGGTGTCCCGCGCCCTGGAGGCGTGCGAGGGCGCGATCCTGCTGGTCGACGCCGCGCAGGGCATCGAGGCGCAGACGCTCGCGAACCTGTACCTGGCGATGGAGAACGACCTCACCATCATCCCGGTGCTGAACAAGATCGACCTGCCCGCCGCGGACCCGGACAAGTACTCGAAGGAGATCGCGCACATCGTCGGCTGCGAGCCGGAGGACGTGCTGCGCGTCTCGGCGAAGACGGGCGTCGGTGTCACGGAGCTGCTCAACGAGGTCGTCAAGCAGGTGCCTGCCCCGGTCGGCGAGGCGGACGCCCCGGCACGCGCCATGATCTTCGACTCGGTCTACGACACCTACCGCGGCGTCGTGACGTACATCAGGGTCGTCGACGGCAAGATCACGCCGCGCGAGCGCATCAAGATGATGTCGACGGGTGCCACCCACGAGATCCTCGAGGTCGGCATCATCTCGCCGGAGCCGAAGCCGTCGCGCGGTCTCGGCGTCGGCGAGGTGGGCTACCTGATCACCGGCGTGAAGGACGTCCGGCAGTCCAAGGTCGGCGACACGGTCACGTCCGAGAAGAAGGGCGCCACCGAGCCGCTGGCGGGCTACCGCGAGCCGCGCCCGATGGTCTACTCGGGCCTCTACCCCGTCGACGGCTCCGACTACCCGGAGCTGCGCGAGGCGTTGGAGAAGCTGCAGCTCAACGACGCGGCGCTGACGTTCGAGCCGGAGACCTCCGCCGCGCTGGGCTTCGGTTTCCGCTGCGGCTTCCTGGGCCTGCTGCACCTGGAGATCACCCGCGACCGCCTGGAGCGCGAGTTCGGCCTCGACCTCATCTCCACGGCGCCGAACGTCGTCTACCGCGTGATCATGGAAGACGGCACCGAGCACGTCGTGACGAACCCGTCCGACTGGCCGGAGGGCAAGCGCGCCGAGGTGTACGAGCCCGTCACCAAGTGCACGATCATCGCGCCGTCGGACTACATCGGCGCGATCATGGAGCTCTGCCAGTCCAAGCGCGGCATGCTGGGCGGCATGGACTACCTGTCCGAGGACCGCGTCGAACTGCGCTACACGATGCCCCTCGGTGAGATCATCTTCGACTTCTTCGACTCGCTGAAGTCCCGCACGCGCGGCTACGCGTCGCTCGACTACGAGGAGTCCGGCGAGGCCGAGGCCGACCTGGTGAAGGTCGACATCCTGCTGCAGGGCGAGGCCGTCGACGCGTTCTCCGCGATCGTGCACAAGGACCACGCGTACGGCTACGGCACGCGCATGGCCACGAAGCTGCGCGAGCTGATCCCGAGGCAGCAGTTCGAGGTGCCGATCCAGGCCGCGATCGGCTCCCGCGTGATCGCCCGCGAGACGATCCGCGCGATCCGCAAGGACGTTCTTGCCAAGTGCTACGGCGGTGACATCACCCGTAAGCGCAAGCTGTTGGAGAAGCAGAAGGAAGGCAAGAAGCGCATGAAGATGGTCGGCCGGGTCGAGGTGCCGCAGGAGGCCTTCGTCGCCGCACTGTCCACTGAGGAGCCGAAGGGCAAGAAGTAGCCCTGGTGTTCGGTCGCGTCACACGATCGGGTGGCGCGACCGACGAGGCCCGGATTTGGGCCGAAACTGTCATACCCCTCTGACACGCGACTGGCGTGCACGGGCGTCCCTTTACGGTCGAGGACCTGGAGGGCATGCCCGATGATGGCAACCGATACGAACTCATCGACGGGATGCTCCTGGTGAGCCCGGCGCCGGGTGCCCGGCACCAGAAGATCGTCGCGAAGCTGGTGGTCAAGCTGGATCCCTCGTGCCCAGATGATCTGCACGTGTTGCCGGCACCGTTCGCGGTACGGCCATCGCACACCCTGGAAGTGCAGCCAGACCTCCTGGTGTGCAGCGACAGCGATCTCACGGACAAGCTGTTGCCGGTCGCTCCGCTGCTCGCCGTCGAGATCCTGTCGCCTAGTACTGCGCTCAACGACCTCAACACCAAGAAGGCGGTCTACGAGCGACTGGGTGTGCCGAGTTACTGGGTCATCGATCCGGACGTGCCGACGTCGACCGTGTTCGAGTTCGGCGCCGACGGCCTGTACGAGAAGACGGTCGTCGCCAAGGCCGACGACGTGTTCGAAGCCACGAAGCCGTTCCCGGTGCGGTTCTCGCCCGCTGAACTGCTGGGCACCCTCAAGTAGCTTTCGCCGGCTCGGTGACGCCTCAGTCCCCACGTGCATGGCCACGAAGGGCGATAGGTAGTCACCTGGTCACCCGGTAGGTCACGTGCGTGAAGCCGTGGCCTGCGCGTGACTCCACCTGCTCCAGGTCGAGTGCCGGCACGCCGTCGAACAACCGCGTGCCCGCGCCGAGCG
Source organism: Lentzea nigeriaca (assembly GCF_016907955.1). Lineage (GTDB taxonomy): Bacteria > Actinomycetota > Actinomycetes > Mycobacteriales > Pseudonocardiaceae > Lentzea > Lentzea nigeriaca. Next base: position 12,431 of record NZ_JAFBCX010000019.1, read on the forward strand.
TGATCGGCACGATGCGCAGCCGCAGCTCGTCGACCAGGCCGGCCCTGAGGTACTGGTTGATGGTGGTGGCGCCGCCGTGGATGGAGATGTTGCCGTCGCCCGCCGCCTCGCGCGCGAGCTTGAACGCGGCCTCGATGCCGTCGGTGACGAAGTGGAACGTGGTGCCGCCCTCCATCGGCTGCGGCTCGCGCGCGTGATGCGTGAGCACGAAGACCGGCGCGTGGTACGGCGGGTTGTCGCCCCACCAGCCGTTCCACGGGCGGTCCCACTCGCCGCGGACCGGGCCGAACATGTTGCGGCCCATGATGAACGCCTTGGTCTGCGCCAACTTGTCCTGCTGGAACTGGCGTTCGGCGGGGTCTTCGTACCAGGCGTGCAGCTTGCTGCCCCAGCCGTCGCCGCCGTCGTCGCCGAACGGGCGGTCCTCGGACTGGTTGTGTCCGGCGGAGTAGCCGTCGAGGGAGATCGTCAGGTCGCAAGTCACCATGAGGTTCAGGGTGGACCGGTCTTGGTCTGACGTCCAATGCCAAACCGTGCGACTCCAACGGGTCGGGCGTGGCATCCGGCTGCTGCCGTCGTTGCCGCTTTGGCAACGTAAGTTGCCAGTCCGGCATGCCCGCGCGCATCTTGGGAGCATGACGACTGCACAGGAGTTCTGGGAGTCCTTCTACTCGGAGCGGGACCAGGTGTGGTCCGGCAAGCCGAACCCGTTGCTGGTGCGGGAAGCCGAGCACCTCACGCCTGGCAGCGCACTCGACGTCGGGTGCGCGGAGGGCGGCGACGCCGTGTGGCTCGCCAAGAGAGGCTGGCGGGTGCTGGGCGTGGACGTGTCGCAGGTGGCGCTGGACCGGGCGCTGAAGCACGCCTACGACGAGGGCGTCGAGATCGCGGTGGAGCGGCACGACCTCAAGGAGACGTTCCCCGAAGGGCTGTTCGACCTGGTCAGCGCCCAGTTCCTGCACTCGCCGGTGGAGGAGGACGGGGAGCGCGACAGCATCCTGAAGCGGGCCTCGCAGGCGGTGGCACCGGGCGGGCACCTGATCATCGGCGGGCACGCGGGGGCGCCGTCGTGGTCGGAGCACCAGCACTACTACTTCCCGACCACCAAGGACGTGCTCGACCACCTCGCGTTGACGGACAACTGGATCGTCATCACCGACGAGGTGGTCGAGCGGCCTCTGGTCGGGCCGGACGGTCAGGAGGAGACGCGCAAGGACAACGTCCTCACCGTCAAGCGTCTCTACTAGACCACGTACCCGTGTTCGGTCTTCAGCGTGCGCTGGCAGAAGCGGCCGTCCACCGTGCCGCGCCAGCGTTCGCTGGACGACCCGTCCGCGTAGGAAAGGACGCCGTTGGTCCGCCCGAAGCCGCCCTGCGTGTCGATGGTGTCGTCGCTGAACTTCGCCCCCTCGCCGACCGTCCACAAGCGACGTCCCATGTGGACCCTCGCGTCGATGCGGTAGTTGTTGTCGTTCACGATGTTCTGCGTGACGTCCACGTTGAGCGGGAAGTCGAACCCGTCGAGCCTTCCCTTCGACGAGTACGTGCCCCTCACGTTCTGGTCGGTCTTCTGCCTGGTCGCCTTCTCCGCGAGTGAGGTCGTGTTGTCGAACGTCCAGGCGCCCTGGGAGAAGACCTGCTGCGTGCCGCGAGACGTCCTGATCACGCCGCTGGTCCGCCAGGTTCGCCGCACCTGCGTCCTGATCGTCACGTCCAGGTCCGTGCCGGTCGTGGACGTCCTGACCTCCGCGGCGGGTACGTCCGCGAGGGTCAGTGTTCCGGTCACCCGCTGGACGCGCGGATCCGTGGTGGCGAAGAGGTTTCCGCCCAACGTCCAGTCGTCGACGATCCCGCGCGGCGGTACCAGCTCGATCGTGTGCTGCTTCCCGTCGGTCAACGTGCCGATGAACGGGCTCAGATCGATCGTGTACGGCAGTGTGTCGATGGCGTCGACGGCCGAGATCGGCCGCCACAGCATCGGCGCCACCCCACCGGTGTAGATCACCGAGTACGGGGCGACCACGCCGGCGGACCGCCCGTCGACGCGTACCTCGACCTCGCGATACGTTCCGCCACCGCACAGTCCGGCTTCCGGGAACCGGGCGGCGAGGTCGCTCGGCACGTTCGACCACCAGAACTCCTCACAGCCGCCGCCGCGCGCGTAGATCTCGGCGGTCAGCTTCGCGGTGTTCGGCGGAACGGTGACCTGGCGAGTGAAGTTCTTGCCGTCTTTGAGGAACTGCCAGCCGGGTTGATGAGCGTCGGCGGCGAGAGGCAGCACGACGTCGGCCTGCCGGGGTGCCGGGTACTTCGTCGTCGCCTGGTAGTAGGTGATCGTCACCTCGATGTCGAACGGCCCGGTGTAGGTGTCGTTGACGACGTTGCCGAGATCCACCACGAACGGCTGCGCCTTGGTCAGCAGCGGTGCGAAAGCCGTGATGTCCCGGTCGAAATGCCACACGATGCCCGACGGGTCCGGCTCCGGCGTCGACGTCCGCAACACCTCCGCCCCGCCGATCCACAACCCGGCGAGCCGGTCGAACTGGCGTCCCTTGCTGCGGCCCGTCCAGTCCAGCACGACCTTCGTCCACGGCCCGGCGCACTCCGGTGCTGGCGCGAGCGTGCCGACGAACGGCTGCCCGTAGGAGTTCGCGAACGTGTGCCGCATCGCCGTGACAGTGCAGGACTTCGTCGGCGGCCGGCTCACCGCCGGAATCGCCTGGAGCGGGTCCTGGTAGTCCGTGACCACCCGGTCGGCCTTCGCCACGGGCACCGGCAGCAGCGCGAGCACGGCCAACGCCGTGGCAAGGGTTCGACGCATGGCCGGACGTTAGCGCCGTCGTGCCGTGAGGTGCACTCGTTCACGGTTGCCGGGAAACGCAAAGGCCACCCGCGGCAACGCTGCCGGGGTGGCCCACACATGAACCCTGTCAGGCGGAACGGATCAGCCGGTCCATCGCCTGACGGTTGATGATCGAACGGAGCTCGCTCGTCTCCTCGGCCGTGTGGCGGGCGAGGATGGCGTCCAGTTCGAGGCGGTCGCTTTCGGAGGTGTAGCTGGCCAACTGCCGCTCCAGGCTCCGGCGCTTCAGTCGAGCGTCGCGGCGGGTCGCCAGGCTCGAGCGCAGGGACTTCACGGACAGGTCGTGGCGGGTCATCGTTTCCTTCCAATCTTGGTTACGAATCGATAATACACCCTGTTCAGGCGACCTGTACCGATGAAGAAGGTTAGTTAACTCACGAACTCGTCGAGCAACCTCAGCGCGGTGGCGTACTTGATCTCCAGCCGGGCCCTCGTCTCGTCGTCCAGACGGGCCATGCGGGCAGGGGAGAGGTTGTCGGCGATGTCCGCGCGCTTCACGGTCACCGCCAGCGGGTTCGCGGCCACGCGGCGCAGGTAGTCGGCCTGCGGCTCGTCCGGCAGGTGTGACAACGCCACGACGGCGTCCACGACCGCCGAAGGGCATCCCCGCGACGACAAGTCCGCGGCGGTCACCGAGGTGTCCTCGATGACGTCGTGCAGAACGGCGGCCATCTGCGCGTGTTCACCCGATACCGATGCCATCACTCGGAGCGGATGTCCGATGTACGGACGGCCTGACTTGTCGACCTGGCCGTCGTGCGCGGAGGTGGCGATGGCGATGGCGTCTGCGAGGGTGAACACGCGCATCAAGCTAAAGCAGCGAGAGGTCCACCGCCTGGCCCATCGCCTGATAGCCCGCGTCGGTGAGGTGCAGGCGGTCCGGTCGCGCGTACTCGTCGCGCAGCCACGCCGGGCGCGCGGGATCGCGTACGGCGGCGTCGAAGTCCACGATGCCGTCGAACGCGCCCGAAGTCCGGATCCAGGAGTTCACGGCGGAACGCACGGCCTCGCGTGCGTCGGTGTAGTTGGCGTAGCCGCCCATCGGCGTGATGGTGCCGCCGAGAACTCTCACGCCACGGGAGTGCGCGAGAGAGATCACCCGCAGGTAGCCGTCGCGCAGTTCCTCGAACGTGGCGTCGGGCTTGGCCTTGATGTCGTTGATGCCCTCCAGCACGATCAACGTCCGCACGCCTGACCGTTGCAGCACGTCTCGTGGCGTCCGTGCGATGCCGGAAACGCCGTACGTGCCATCGCGGAGGAGTTGGTTGCCGGAGATTCCGGAGTTCACCACGCCCAACGACGTCCGTGACGCCAGCACGTCGGTCCACCGGCGGTGTGCGCCGCCGGTGGAGCCTGACCCGTCGGTGATCGAGTCGCCCAGTGCCACAACGGACCCGCGCACGGGCGAGGTCACGGACACCTCGGACAGGTAGTACCAGGACGACACCTTCTGTGTGAACGCCGCACCGTCGGAGTCTCCAGCGTGGTCGCCGGGAGCCACGTAGTTCGTGGCCAGCGCACTGCGGTGATACGTCGCCACGGCCGGCGCCGACGAGGCCCAGATCGACACGGCGAGGGAGGAATCGGCGGATGTCCGCAACGCCACCGGGTCCGACAGCACCTCACCGCCGCGCGGCACGACGACGGACTCGCGACCGCGGAAGGTGACGCGACGGGCCTGGTCTCCCAGCGCGGCACCGGTTCCGGCCGCGGCCACGGACGCCCTGCCGACGGTGAGATCGCCGGAGCTGAACACGTTCGAGAGCCTCACCCGCACCGTCGAGCCGCCGACGGTCAGCCGGACGACGTTGCGAACCGTGTAGGAGGTGCCGCTGACATCCGATGTCACGGGTGTTTGCATCGCGGAACCCCACGCCGCCACCCAGCCGGGGGAAGCGTTGGCGGGCGACACAAACCCCAGCAACAAAGCCAGAACAGCCAGTACGCGCATGTCACTCCCTCGGTAACACGGCGGCGCGCTCAGCCTAATACATCCGATGACCAGTGCAATGCTTGACCGAGGGTAGTGGTCTAGTCCATTTTTAGTCCAACTCACAGCATGGCCGCCGCATGATGTGTGGAGGTGGACCATGTCCAAGACCAGACGAGCAGCGATCGCGCTGCTGTCCGCGCTGTTCGCCTGTGCCGGTCTGGTGTTGGTGATCAACGGCAGCGCCAGCGCCGCGAACCTCGCGGCCAACAGCGGTTTCGAGGCCGGCAACCTGAGCGGCTGGACCTGCTCGGAGGGCACGAGCGTCACCACGGGCACGAAGCGCACCGGCAGTTACGCACTGCAGGGCGCGCCGGCCGGGCAGAGCAACGCGCGATGCCAGCAAACCGTGACGGTGCAAGCGAACACGGCCTACAAGCTGACCGCGTGGGTGCAGGGCAGCTACGTCTACCTCGGCGTCACGGGCGGTGTGGAGAAGCAGACCTGGACGCCGAGCACGAACGGCTTCCAGCAGCTCACCGTCGACTTCACCAGCGGTGCCGCCACCAGCGTGACGATCTACGTGCACGGCTGGTACGGCCAGCCCACCTACTACGCCGACGACGTCAGCCTCGACGGACCGGGCACGCCGCCAACGACCACAAGCACCACCACTACGACGACAACGACCACCACCACCACGACCAGCAATCCGCCGAACACCGGTCTGCCCAAGCACGTCCTGACGGGCTACTGGCAGAACTTCTACAACGGTGCGCGCGCACTCAGGCTGTCCGACGTCCCCACCACCTACGACATCGTGGCGGTGTCGTTCGCCGACGCGACCGGCACGCCGGGACAGGTCTCGTTCACGCTCGACTCCGGCCTGAGCAGCCAGCTCGGCGGCTACACCGACGCCCAGTTCAAGGCCGACGTCAGGACGCTGCAGAGCCGCGGCCAGAAGGTGATCATCAGCGTCGGCGGCCAGAACGGCACGATCAGCGTCGGCGACTCCACCTCGGCGACCAACTTCGCCAACAGCATCAAGTCCCTGATCGCCGGCTACGGCTTCAACGGCGTCGACATCGACCTCGAGAACGGCGTCAACTCCACCTACATGGCACAGGCGCTGCGCAGCATCCACGCCGGTGGCGGCACGGTGATCACGATGGCCCCGCAGACGATCGACATGCAGAGCACCGGCGCGGAGTACTTCAAGCTGGCGCTGAACATCAAGGACATCCTGACGATCGTCAACATGCAGTACTACAACTCCGGCTCGATGCTCGGCTGCGACCAGCAGGTCTACAGCCAGGGCACGGTCAACTTCCTGACCGCGCTCGCGTGCATCCAGCTGCAGAACGGCCTGCGTCCCGACCAGGTCGGTCTCGGGCTGCCCGCGTCGCCGTCCGGAGCAGGCGGTGGCTACCAGTCGCCGGCGAACGTCAACAACGCGCTCAGCTGCCTCGCCCGCGGCACCAACTGCGGCACGTTCAAGCCGAGCACGACCTGGCCGTCGATCCGCGGCGCCATGACGTGGTCGATCAACTGGGACGCGTCGAACAACTGGCAGTTCGCCAACACGGTCGCCCCTCATCTGGACTCCCTGCCCTAGATGATGGTCCGTCCGTCGTAACCGCCGGAGAAGCCCCTGTTTCCTTGCGTCATCAAGGACACAGGGGCTTTACCGGGCATCCACCGCCAGGTCCAACTAGGTTGTGCACATGTTCCACACGCTGGCCGTGCCCGTGATCGCCGCGCCCATGGCGGGCGGCGCCTCCACCCCCGAGCTCGTCGCCGCGGTGAGCGAGGCCGGTGGGTTCGGGTTCCTCGCGGCCGGTTACCTCACCGTCGAGCAGCTCGCGGAGAAGATCGACCAGACGAGCCGGCTCACGAGCGCGCCGTTCGGGGTCAACCTGTTCGTGCCCGGCACGCGCCCGACCGCCGACATCTCGTCCTACGTGGACCGCGTCACGGCCTGCGCGGAGAAGATCGGGGCCGTGCCCGGCGATCCGCGCTGGGACGACGACAACTACGGCGGGAAGCTCGAACTGGTGCTCGCGTTGCGGGTTCCGGTGGTGTCGTTCACGTTCGGGCTGCCCGACGCCGACGACGTGCAGCGGCTCAAGGCGACCGGAACCACGATCGTCGTCACGGTCACCACCCCCAGCGAGGCCAGGCAGGCCCAGCAGATCGGCGCGGACGTCCTGTGCGTGCAGGGCGCGGACGCCGGGGCCCACCGCGGCACGTTCACCGACGACGGCATCTCGCCCGGCGGCGGCGAGCTGTACGGGACGCTCGCCGCGTTGTCGCTCGTCCGCAACGCGGTCGACCTGCCGGTGATCGCGACCGGCGGGCTCATGAGCGGCGCCGACGTCGCCGCCGTGCTGGCGGCGGGGGCGGTCGCGGCGCAGCTCGGCACCGCGTTCCTGGGCTGCCCGGAGGCCGGAACCGCTGCGGCGCACCGGGAAGCGCTTGCCGAAGGGGATCGCAGGACCGCGCTCACGAGGGCGTTCAGCGGACGGCCCGCACGAGGGCTCGTGAACCGGTTCCTCATCGAGAACACGCCGTACGCGCCGGCCGCGTACCCGAACGTGCACCACCTCACCAAGCCGGTGCGGGCGACCGGTGAGCCGGAGGTCATGTCGCTGTGGGCTGGCACCACCTATCCGCTCGCGACGGCGGAACCGGCGGCCGACCTCGTGCGAAGGCTCCACACGGAGCTCACCGATGTGGTCAATTCCTTGGCGCAGCGCTTCCGGCGCGGCTAAGAAGGACAGCGTGACCTCGCTCTCCGATGAGACGTTCCGGGCGATGATGGACTGGAACCCGCTGTTCGCCACGGTCGTCGGCGTGCCCGGCTGGGACGACCGGCTCGAAGACCACAGCGTCGACGGCCAGCAGGCTCTGCGCGCCCGGCTGGAGGACATCCTGCGCCGGGTCGACGGAAGCGACGAGAGCGCGGTCGCGAAGGACGTGATCAGGCACCAGGCCACCTCGATCATCACCCTGCTCGACGCGCGGCTCGTCGAGCACACGGTGGCCCGCGGCCTGAACGCCCCGGTCGCGGTCCTGCTGAGGATGGCTTCCCAGGTGGACTTCTCGCAGCGGCTGCACCTGGTTCCCCGGTTCCTCGACCAGGTGACGGAACGGCTGCGGAACACCGACCGCAGGCCGTTGCGCCGGCACGTCGAGAACGGGGCGGCCCACGTCGAACGGTTCCTCGCCTCGCCCGTGCAGGAGTGGGAGGGCGACGCGGACCTGCGCCCGGCGTTCGCCCGGTACCGCGAGTTCCTGCTGTCGCTGGAGGGACGCGACGACGAGCACGCCGGCCTCTGCTGGCTGCCCGACGGTGAGGCCAACTACGCGAAGCTGGTCCGTGACTACACGACCACCTCGTACACCCCGGCCGAGCTGCACCAGCTCGGGCTCGACCTGATCGCCCGGTTGCGCGAGGAGTACGCGGAGATCGGTTCGCGGGTGTGGGGTACCACCGACGTGGCGGAGATCTTCCGGCGGCTGCACACGGAACTGTTGTGGGACAACGAGGACGAGATGGTCGCCAACGCGGTGCAGGCCGTCGCGCGGGCGGAGGCCGAGGCACCGAACTGGTTCGGCCGGCTGCCGAAGGCGCGCTGCGAGGTCCGGCTCGTGCCGGAGGTGGACCGCCGCAGCGCCCCGTTCGCGTACTACGTGGACGCCGCGCTCGACGGGTCCCGTCCCGGCGTGTACTTCCTGAACCCGTTGAACGCCACCGAACGCAGCCGCACGGTCTCGGAGGTCACGGCGTTCCACGAGGCGACGCCGGGCCACCACCTGCAGCTCTCGCTCGCCGCCGAGACCGAGCTGACCAACCTGCGCAAGTTCGCGTTCATCGACTCCTACATCGAGGGCTGGGGCCTCTACACCGAGCGGCTGGCCGACGAGATGGGCCTCTACTCGTCGGACGTCGACCGGCTGGGCATGCTCGGGCTCGACGCTATGCGCGCCGGGCGGCTCGTCGTCGACACGGGCCTGCACGCGCTCGGGTGGTCGCGGCAGCAGGCCGTCGACTACCTGCGCGAGAACACCGCGATGGACGACACGGAGATCAACTCCGAGGTCGACAGGTACATCGAGACGCCGGGGCAGGCGCTCGCGTACATGGTGGGGCGGCTGGAGATCCAGCGGTTGCGCGAGGAGGCCAGGTCCGCCATGGGCGACCGGTTCGACATCAAGGCTTTCCACGACCTGGTGCTGGAGAACGGCGTGGTGCCGTTGTCCACACTGGGCGATCTTGTCACCACGTGGTCGGGGAGGGCCTGATGTCGCTCGCGGACGAGATGTTCCAGGCGTGCATGGACTGGTCGCCGATCTCCGCCACGATGTACGGCCTGCCCGGCTGGGACGACCAGGTCGAGGACCTGAGCGTGGAGGGCGAACAGGCGCTGCGGGCGCGGATCACCGACATTCTGCGCCGGACCGAGACGAGTGAGGAGGACCCCGTCACGCTCGCCGTCATCAGGCACCAGGGCGAGTCGATCGTGGCGCGCATCGACGCCAAGCTCATCGAGCACACCGTCGCGACGGGCCTGAGCGCGCCGGTGAACGGCCTGCTCATGATCGCGTCGCAGCTCGACGTGTCGCAGCGGCTCGGCAAGTTCGCCCGCTACATCGAGCAGGCGGGCGACCGGCTGCGCCACTCCGACCGCCGGCCGCTGCGCCGTCACATCGAGGCCGGGAAGACACGCCTGGAACGGTTCCTGGCCGCGCCGGCGCAGGAGTGGGAAGGCGAGTACTCCGGCGAGATCCGCTCGGCCGTGGCCGGGTTCCGCGACCTGCTGGCGTCCATTGAGGACGGTCGCGGGGACGACAAGCCCGGCCTGTGCTGGCTGCCCGACGGCGAGCAGAACTACGCGAACCTGGTCCGCAACTACACGACGACCTCGTACAGCCCCACCGAACTGCATCATCTCGGGCTCGACCTGATCGCCCGGTTGCGGGACGAGTACGCGGAGATCGGCTCCCGGCTGTGGGGCACCGGTGACGTGCAGGAGATCTTCCGGCGGCTGCGCACGGAACTGTTGTGGGACAACGAGGACGAGATGGTCGCGAACGCCGTGGAGGCGATCGCACGGGCCGAGGCCGAGGCGCCGAACTGGTTCGGCCGCATGCCGAAGGTCGGGTGCCAGGTGCGTGCCGTCGACCCCGCGGAGCGGGAGACGGCGCCGATCGCGTTCTACCTGCCCGCGCCGCTCGACGGCAGCCGCCCCGGCACCTACTGGCTGAACCCGTTGGGGGCCACCCAACGCAGCCGCACGTTGTCCGAGGCCACGGCGTTCCACGAGGCGGTGCCCGGCCACCACTACCAGCTGAGCATCGCGGCCGACACCGGCATGCACAACATCCGCAGGTTCGCGTTCATCGAGGCCTACCTGGAGGGCTGGGGCCTCTACACCGAGCGCCTCGCCGACGAGATGGGCCTGTACTCGTCGGACGAACAGCGCCTCGGCATGCTCAGCCTCGACGCGATGCGCGCCGGCCGGCTGGTCGTCGACACGGGCATGCACGCGTTCGGCTGGACGCGGCAGCAGGCCGTCGACTACCTGCGGGAGAACACGGTCATGACCGAGCCCGAGATCACCTCGGAGATCGACAGGTACATCGAAGTGCCCGGTCAGGCGCTCGCGTACATGGTGGGACGCATGGAGATCCAGCGGGTGCGCGCGGAGGCAGAGGAGAAGCTGGGCGACCGGTTCGACGTGCGCGCGTTCCACGACCTGGTCGTGGGGAGCGGCGCGGTGCCGCTCCCCGTGCTGAACGACCTCGTCACCGCCTGGACTGCTGCTTCTCCATGACGGAGTTGCGCTTCGAGTAGGCGAAGTAGATCACCATGCCGATCACGAACCAGACCGCGAACCGCAGCCAGGTCTCCGGGGCGAGGAACGTGATCAGCCAGACCGAGAACACCACACCGATGATCGGCACGATCGGCATGCCCGGCGTCCTGAACGTGCGCGGCAGGTCTGGCTGCTTGTAGCGCAACACGATCACGGCGACGCAGACGACGACGAACGCCAGCAGGATGCCGATGTTGGTGAGCTCGGCGGCCTCGGCGATCGGCAGGAACCCGGCGATGACCGCGGAGGCGATGCCCAGCACCCAGGTGATGCGCGACGGCACGTGCTTCACCGGGTGCGTCTTCGCGAACCACCGCGGGAGCAGGCCGTCGCGGCTCATCGAGTAGCCGACGCGGGCCGCGCCCAGGAGGAACGTGAAGAGCACCGTCGTGATGCCGAGGATGGCACCGACGCTGATGATGATGCCCAGCCAGTGGAAGCCGATGTCCGCGAACGCCGTGGCGAACGCACTTTCCGCGTCGACGTCCTTGTAGTTGACCATGCCGGTCAGCACGAGGCAGGCCAGCACGTACAGGACCATCGAGATCGCCAGCGAGTAGATGATCGCCTTGGGCATGTGCCGCTGCGAGTCCTTCGACTCCTCGGCCGCCGTGCTCATCGCGTCGTACCCGAACACCGCGAAGAAAACCGTTGCCGCGCCGGTGAAAGCGCCGGACAGTCCAAACGGGAAGAACGGGTTGTAGTTGTCGGTGTCGATGTGGAAGACGCCGACGCCGATCACCAGCAGCACGACGGCGATCTTCAGGTACACCAGCGTGGTCTCGAACCGTGCAGCGTTCTTCATGCCGAGGTTGAGCACGTACGCGATCAGCAGGCAGAGGATCACCGCGAACAGGTTCACCTTGTAACTTCCGGGTTCGACGCCGTGGCCTTCTGTGCCCGGCGCGCCCAGCATCCACTGCGGCAGATGGATGTCGAGGAGGCTCAGCAGTTCCGTGAAGTAGCCGGAGATGCCGATCGCGACCACCGCCACGATCGCGGTGTACTCCAGCAACAGGTCCCAGCCGATGAACCAGCCGACGATCTCGCCCAGTACCGCGTAGCCGTAGGTGTAGGCGCTGCCCGCCTTGGGGATCAGACCGGCGAACTCCGCGTAGGAGAACGCGGCGGCGGCGCTCGCGACACCCGCCACGAGGAACGAGATCAGCACGGCCGGGCCTGCCGTCTTGTTCGCCACGGCGCCCGCGAGCGAGAAGATGCCCGCGCCGATGATGCCGCCGATGCCGATCGCGGTGAGCTGCCACAGGCCCAGCGTTCTGGTGAGCCCGTCGCCCTTGTCCTCCGCGATCTGGTCGATGGGCTTGCGCCGGAAGACGCCCTGCGCCGTGCTCATGGCTTCAGCTCCCTTGCAGAAGGTGGGTCCGGGCGAACCTATTCGCGTCAACTGTCACGCGGTTTGTCCGGACCCACCAAACAGGAGCCTGGTTTTTGTTCTGTTGTCCTGTTTACGGGCGAGTGAGCACGATCTTCCCGGCCGTCTCGCCGTCCATCATCGCCTTGAGGCCCTGCTCTGCGTCCTCGAACTTCAGCTCCGCGCCGATCTGCGGCTTGAGACCGTTGAGCGCGCAGAACTGGATCAGGTCGCCCAGCTCCTCGCGCGTGCCCATGGTCGAGCCGACCACGCGCAACTGCAGGAAGAAGAGGCGCTGCAGCTCGGCCGCTGTGGCGTCACCGGACGTGGCGCCCGAGATCACGACGATGCCGCCGGGCTTGAGCGCCTTCATCGAGTGCGACCAGGTGGCCTTGCCGACGGTCTCGAACACCGCGTCCACCCGTTCGGGCAGGCGCGCGCCGGACTCGAACGTCTCGTGGGCGCCCAGGGCCGTGGCCAGCGCGCGCTTCTCCTCGCTGCGGCCGGTGACCCAGACGCGGAAACCGGCGGCACGGCCGAGCTGGATGAGCGCGGTCGACACGCCACCCGACGCGCCCTGCACGAGCATCGTCTGGCCGGGACGCAGGCCGGACTTCACGAACAGCATCCGGTACGCGGTGAGCCACGCCGTGCCCATGCAGGCGGCCTCGGCGAACGACAGGCCCGCGGGCTTGGGCAGCGCGTTGCGGGCGGGCACGACCACGTAGTCGGCGAACGTGCCCTGGTGCTTCTCGGTGAGCAGCGTGCGCTTCGGGTCGAGCGTCTCCTCACCCGACCAGCTCGGGTCGCCGATGACCGAGTGCAGCACCACCTCGGTGCCGTCGTCGAGGGTGCCGGCGCCGTCGCAGCCCAGGATCATCGGGAACTGCTCGGCCTTGATGCCGACGCCGCGCAACGTCCACAGGTCGTGCATGTTGAGGCTGGCTGCCTTGACCGCGACGCGCACCCACCCGTTCGGGACCTCGGGCTCGGGGCGCTCGCCGACGCGAAGCGAGGCCAGCGGGTTCTCAGGACTGGGTTCTGCTGCGTAAACGGCGAACATGGTTCGCAACATACCGACCGTCTGCCTGGCCAAATGCCGTAACACCGGTCACGGGACTAGAGTCGGGCGAGTGGACTGGCTGGTGCAGTGGTGGGACGGGGTCGAGCTGTGGGTCGTGCAGCTGCCCGTCGCGGTGCAGTTCCCCGTCGTGATGATCGTGGTGTTGCCGCTCTGCCTGGGCGTGGCGCGGCTGATCGACCGCGTTGCTGACTGGGGTGCGAAGAACCCCGCGTCGGGGATCGACGCGGCCCCGGAGCCCGAGCCTGAGCCCGAATCGGAGAAGATCGCCGCGTGAGTCCTGGTCGTCGCCTGACCGTCGCTCTGGTCGGCCTCTTCGCTCTGGTCCTGATCGGGTGGTTCGTCAAGGACAACACCTCCGGACCGCCTCCTGGGGTCAACAAGCCGGTGGTCACGAGCACCGCCGGGAAGGCGACCGTGCCCGGCGCGGACTCGGGCTTGGAGATCAAGTCCCTGTCGAAGCTGCCCGCCGAGGCCTACGCGACCTGGAAGCTGATCGAGTCGAACGGCCCGTTCCCGTACCCGCGCAACGACGGCGTGACGTTCGAGAACCGGGAGAAGCGGCTGCCGCAGCAGAAGTCCGGGTACTACAAGGAGTACACGGTGCCGACGCCCGGCAGTTCCGACCGCGGCGCGCGGCGGCTCATCACCGGTTCGGAAAGAGAAGTCTTCTACACCGGCGACCACTATTCGTCGTTCGTCGTCGTGGACGTGACGAAATGAAACGGCACATTCTCGTTTCGGAGAAGTCGGCGGCGATCTCGGCCATTGCCGAGGCGCTCGACTTTCCGGACTGGTTCGGCCAGAACCTCGACGCGTTGTACGACAGCCTGACCGATCTCTCGTGGCTGCCCGAGGGTGAATACGTGCTGGTCGTGCCCGCGAACCTGGACTCGTCCGTCGCGGACGTGCTGCGTGACGCTGTGAAGCGGACCGCTGAATCAGGTGACCGGAAACTGCGCGTCATTCGCACAGAACGGTGACTTGGGCTGCGCTTCTCCCGTCCGGAGTGGACAGTGCAGCTCCATGGGAACGCAATTCCGTCGCTTGAGTCATGCGCTCGGTGTCGTCATGGTTGTCGGCGTGCTCTGTCCGGCCGTGTCGTTCGCCGGTGACCCCGACTGCTCGCAGGACGAACCGTTCACGCCGTTCGACACGATCGACGGCGACAACCCGGTGACGATGCAGAACGGCCGCGTGATCGAGCTGCGCGCGTCGAACAAGTCCAAGTGCGCGTGGGGCCGCATCTCCTACGGCACACCCGGCGAGGAGATCTGGACGGACCGCAAGGACCCCTCGGCCAACGAGCACGAGGGGTTCCTCGGGTACACGCGGATCGACTCGGGCACCGTGAAGTACACCGAGCCGTTCAAGAACGACGGCAAGATCATGCGCGCCTGCGGCTCCTCGCAGGGCGTGATCGAGTGCACGGGCTGGTTCTAGTTGGTGGGAACCCAGGAGGGCCTGCGCTTCTCCCTGAACGCCGCGATGCCCTCCTGCCCCTCCGGCCCGCCGAAGTGCTGCGCCGACAGCTTCAGCATGTCCGCGAAGACCTCGCCGAGGTTCGTGGACCGCTCCCGCTGCAACATCTCCTTGGTGGCGGCGAGGGCGTTGGGCGCGCCGAGCGCGAGCATGTCGGTGTAGCGGCGGACCTCGGCGTCGACGCCGTCGACGGGCACCGCGGAGTTGATCAGGCCGATCTCCTTGCCTCGGTTGGCGTCGAACACCTCACCGGTGAGGAACAGCTCGTGCGCCTGGCGGGGAAGCAGGCGCGGCAGCACGGTGACCGAGATGACCGCGGGCACGACACCGATCCTGACCTCGCTGAACGCGAACGTCGCCTCGTGCGCGGCGACCGCGATGTCGCAGGCCGCGACGATGCCGACGCCACCCGCGCGAGCCGGCCCCTTGAGCGCGGCCACGACCGGCTTCGGGCTGGTCCAGAGCTG
Source organism: Lentzea nigeriaca (assembly GCF_016907955.1). Classification (GTDB taxonomy): domain Bacteria; phylum Actinomycetota; class Actinomycetes; order Mycobacteriales; family Pseudonocardiaceae; genus Lentzea; species Lentzea nigeriaca. The sequence goes on from NZ_JAFBCX010000019.1 coordinate 27,505, forward strand.
CTCGAGGATCGCGGGGAACTCGTTGACGCCCTGGTCTCCCGCGCTCGCTCCGGCGGCCTCCTTGAGGTCCATGCCGGAACAGAACACGGAACCCGTGTGGGTCAGCACGACCACACGCACCCCGTCGTCCTGGTTCGCCGCGGTCAGGTGCTCCTTGAGCTCCCGGCGCAGCTGCGCGGACAGGGCGTTGCGGTTGTGGGGTGAGTCCAGCGTGATCGTCGCGATGCCACGCTGCACCTTGAAGTGGACGAGCTCGTCTGCCATGGCGCTGACCTTAGCCGGGGCAGACGAGCTCTACTCTGTGATGCCCGGCAGGGGGTGGGGCATCACCAGGGTCAGCCGATGGTCGTGGTCGTCAGCACGGGGCTGGGGTCCGGGTAGCCCTTCGCGGCGGCGTTGACCGGGAACCCGATCACGGAGACGACGGCGGTGAAGGTGAGGCCGGGCGTGTCGTAGCTGGTGCCGCCCAGCTTCGTGGTGATCGTGCCGGTGCCGCCCGCCTGCAGGTTGATCGTGACGGTCGGCAGCTCGAAGTCGGCGCCGCCCTTGATCGGCCCGGGAACGCTGAGCACGACGTCGTTGCCCTGCAGGGCGATCGTCGGCGTGCCACCGAGCCCGGCGCCGCCGGACAGCGACGCGGACTGGAACTTCGAGTTGGCGGGCACCGGCAGCTTGAGCGCCAGCCCCTTGATCTCCCGCACCTGCCGCCCACCGGCCTCGGCCGGGATCTTGTTGGGCGCCGGGTCGATCGTGACCTTGAGGGCCCCGTTGGGCGCGACCGTCGCCGGCGCACTCGCGTCGATCCCCTGGTCGAGCGTGAAGTCCGACGACTGCCCGGCGGCACTGGCCCGGAGCTTGTAGGTGATGGTCTGCGGCGCTGCCTCCGCGTTGGTCGCGAACGCCAGCACGAGTAGCAGGGTTGCGATTCCGGCTAGCTTCATGGCCTCTCCCCGTTGAGTGGACACATCCAGCACGCGGCGTAATCACCTGACTACTCATGAGTATGTTTCACGTCAACGGTTCACACTTCACATCGCCCGAACGGCTGCGCGCATTCGATCTTGTGGCGGCGGCCGGAAGTGGCGATTTGCTTCAGCCCCGCCGTGTGGTGGCGTGGCCGAGCGCACCGATCACCGACACCACCAGCCCGGCGAAGAACAGGCCAAAGCCCAGCTGGAGGTTGGACCCTCCAGGAGCCGCGGGCTCCACCCGGAGGGGCGACGGGAAATCGGTCGGTGGCGTGGGGACGCTCGGCGTCATGTCGCTCAGCACCCCGAAGAAGAGAACGCCCATGCCGGCCATCGCCAGGAGCGCACCGAGCCACGTGCAGGCCACGACCCACGCGGGCGCCCCGGACAGGTCGGCGTGTCCGCCCCGGCGCCGCCTGTCGTCGTGGAAGAGACCGTCGCGGTGGAGGTCTTCGCGATGGAGGTCTTCGATGTCGTCGGCGGAGCCGTCGAAGATGCCGTCGCGTGCGCTGTGGTCGTGGCTGTGGCTGTAGCTGGATGGATCGTCGGTCACGTCGCCCCCCGCTGCCGTTTGCGCAGTGGTATCACGCGGCTGGACTGCGGACGGGGTGATTGCGGAAATCGGGCGGGCAACAGCGGTTGGGGGCAAATGTGCCATGCGTCGTGCAGAGCCTCTGTCGCTAGGCAGCCAAAGTTTGCCGCGCCAAGGCTTCGTCGTACCGGTCCAGCACCAGCTGCGCCACCTCGACATCGTCCCCCAACGGCCGCGCCACCACGGCGTCACCCGCCAGCGAAGCAACCTTGTCCGGCAACAAACCCGGCGCGAGGAACCACGAGGCAACAGCAATCCTCGTGGCGCCCTTGGAGCGCAACCGCTCGATTGCCTCCGGCACGGTCGGCGAGGCGATCGACGCGAACGCGGCCTCAACCCCGGCCCACCCGGACTCGCGAGCCCACCGCCGGGCCACTGTGGCCACCGCCTCGTTCGCAGGTCCGTGCGACGACCCAGCCCCCGCCAGCACCACACCCAACGACCGGTCGCCGAACGAAACCCCGGCCTCCGACAGCCGCCGCAACGCAGCCGACTCCAGCCGCGGATCCGGCCCCAGCACGTCGGTGACGACCGCGGGCACACGCGACTCGGCGACCGCGGCCGGAACGTCCACCCGTGCGTGATAAGCCTTGCCCAGCAACAAAGGCACGACGACCGACGGCCCGCGCAGCACGTCGCTCAGCCGGGGCGCGCACAGGTCCAGGAAGCAGCCGCGGACGTCGAGTTCCGGCCGCAGCGACCGCACGACGTCCAGCAAAGCGTGAATGGACGCGGCCGAGCGGGGATCGCGACTGCCGTGGGCGACAGCGATCAGCGGGATCACAGCGCTCCCGTCAGTCCACGAGCCCGCAGCACGGCGCGCTCCAACGGGCGGAACAGCAGCAGCTCGATCCCAATGCCCACCAACAGGATCAGGAAGATCGCCGCGATCACCATGTTGATGTCGTTCAACGACGACCCGTTGTGCAGGTACTGCCCGAGCCCGGTGCCGAGCTGCGGTGACGTCGCGATGATCTCCGCGGCCATCAGCGACCGCCACGAGAACGCCCAGCCCTGCTTCAACCCCGCCAAGTACCCAGGCAGGGCAGCGGGCAGCAGGATGTGCCGCGCCGAAGCCAGTCGCCCAGCACCAAGAGCACGTCCAACCCGTGGCAGCAAAGGCGGAATCTGGTCGATACCGGCCACCAGGCCGTTGGCGATCGACGGCACCGAACCCATCAGCACCACGAAGTAGATCGTGGACGGCGTCACGCCGAACCACAGGATCGCGGCCGGAACCCAGGCAACCGAAGGAAGCGACTGCAGGCCGGTCAGCAACGACCCGATCCCCGCGCGCACCACGCGCACCTTGGCGACCAGCAACCCCAGCGGCGTCGCGATCAGCACCGCCGCGATGAACCCGAACACCGCCCGGTGCAACGAGGTCCACAGGATGCCGAACGCCTCACCGGTGCCGATCGAGCGCACGAGCTCGTTCCACACGTTGACCGGCGCAGGCAGGCGGAACTCCGGCAGGATCGCCGAAGCCCACAACGCCTGCCACACGCCGAGAAGCAGCGCGAACGCGATGATCGGTGGCACGCCGGTCTTCAGGAAACGGCGCCAGATCGGCGGCTTGTGCGCCTCCACGGGCACATCCAGCGCGTCGAGGCCGGCGCCGACCTTGTCGAGCGTGTCAGACGGCGTGGCCACTGATGACCTCTCGCAGGTGGGTGTTGATCTCGTCGAGAACCGTGTCGGAAGAGTCCGTGACGTCCCACTCGCGCACCACACGGCCTGGTCGCGAGGAAAGCAGCACGACGCGCTGACCCAGGCGCACGGCCTCGCGGACGTCGTGCGTCACGAAGATGATCGCGGTGTTGGTGGTCTCCCACACGCGCAGCAGCTCGCTCTGCAGCACGTCGCGCGTGATGGCGTCCAGCGCCGCGAACGGCTCGTCCATCAGCAAAAGCGCGGGAGCGCCGTCAGCCGACACAGTCGTGGACGCCAGCGCGCGGGCCAGAGCCACGCGCTGGCGCATACCACCGGAAAGCTCGTGCGGACGCTTGTCCGCGACGTCGCCGAGCCGCACCAGCTCCAGCAGCTCCAACGCACGACGCTTGCGCGCCAACCGGCCCACACCGGCGAAGCGCAGCGCCAGCTCGACGTTGCGAGCGGCGGTGAGCCACGGCATGAGCGCGGGCTCCTGGAACATCACGGCCGGGCGCGACGTGTTGAGCTGCAGCTCACCCGACGTCGCGCCGTCCAGGCCGGCGACGATGTTCAGCAGCGTGCTCTTGCCGCAGCCCGACGCGCCGAGAAGGCACACGAACTCGCCGGGCTTGACCTTCAGGTCGACCCCGTCGAGGGCCACCACGGCCGAGCTGCCGTGGCCGAACACCTTGCGGACGCCGGCCAGTTCGACGGCAGTATCCACAGTAGACAGAACAGTGGTCTCGAGCGTGGCGGTCATGTCCGTGTCCCCTCGCGAGTTACTTCTTGTCCAGTCCGGCTGCTTGCACCTGCGGCTTGCCCTGCGCCTGCAGGACCTTGTTGAGCAACGTGAAGTCGGCGTACCCGGCGACGTTCGCGGCCTCGGTGGCCACCCCCGCGGTCACGGCGTCCTTCGCGAGCTGCGGGAAGGTCTTGGCCTGCGGGTCGGTCGTCAGCTCGATGTTCTTCCACGCGGCGTCGAGGATCTTGTCGCCGAGCTTCTTGGACGTGAGCTTCTCCAGCGCGGCGTTCACGGCCTTCTTCGCGTCGTCGGCGTTGCTCTTGGCCCAGTCGACCGCGGCGACGTGGCCCTTGAGCACGGCCTCGACGGTCTCCGGGTGCTCCTGCAGGAACTTCGTCCGCACGATGATCACCGTGGTCGGGAACTGCCCGCCCTCCCACAGGGTCTTCTCGTCGATCAGCACCTTCGCGCCCGCCTCGGCGACGATGCGCGACGACCACGGCTCCGGCACCCACGCGGCCTGGATGTCGCCCTTCTTGAACAGGTCGAGCGTCTGCGCGTTCTCGACGTTCTGGACGGTGACCTGGCCGGTGAGGTTCTTGCCTGCCAGGTACTTCTTCAGCGCCACGTCCTGGGTGTTCGCGAGCTGCGGCGTCGCGATCGTCTTGCCCTTGAGGTCCTCGATCGAGTTGATCTCGGGTTTCGTCACCAGCGCCGCGCCACCGGACGTGGCACCGGAGATGAGCTTCACGGCCTCGCCCTTGGACTTCGCGTAGGCGTTGATCGCCGGGCCGGACCCGATGTAGGCGATGTCGAGAGACTCACCGAGAAGTGCGTTCACCTCGTCGGGGCCCGCGTTGAACGTCTGGGTGGTGAGCTTGGTGGATCCGAGCTCCTTCTTGAAGAGCTCCTTCTCCACGCCGATCAACGCGGCGGCGTGGGTGACGTTCGGGAAGTAACCGAGGCGAACCTCGCCCGCCGGTCCCTTGGACTGTGCGGCTGCGGGAGTGTCGCTGGACCCGGCGCGGCTGCAACCGGAAAGTGCTGTCAGGGCAACGAGTGCGATGGCAACGGCGGGCTTGAGGTTCACGGCGGATATGCCTTTCAGGGACCGGGGGAGACGAGGGCGTGGGTGTCAGGGGCAGCGTTTTCGCCGCCCTCGGTACAGCTCTCCACGCCGTTCTCGAGCAACGGAAGCGGAGCCCCGACCAGTCCGGCGGCGAGCGTGGATCCGTCGCTCGCGTCGATCACCAGGAAGGACCCGGTGCGCCGGCTGAAGCTGTAGTCGTCGAGCGGTACTTCCTCCGCGAGGCGCAGCGCCACCCGGCCGATCTCGTTGAGCTCCAACGTGGCCGGACTGTCCACACTGGACAGCCTCTGCTCGTCGAAGCGGTCGCGCAGTTCGGTGACCATCGCCTGCACGGTGCGCGTGCCGTGCTTGACGAGGACTCGGGCACCGGCGCGCAGTGGCTTCTCGGCGAGCCAGCAGAGGGTGGCGTCCAGCTCGTCGGTGACCTTGGGCTCGTTGCCCGCCACCGAGATCAGGTCGCCGCGCGAGATGTCGATGTCGTCGGCCAGCAGCAACGTCACGGACTGGCCGGCCGCCGCCTCCGCCAGTTCGCCGTCGGCCGTGTCGATCTTCGTGACCGTCGAGCGACGACCCGACGGCAGCACCACGATCTCGTCGCCCGGCTTGACCGTGCCCGCGGCGACCAGACCGGCGTACCCGCGGTAGTCCAGGTGCTCGGCGGTGCGCGGGCGGATCACGTACTGCACCGGGAAACGGAACGGGGCGTCGTGCGGGTCGGGCTCGACCGGCACGGTCTCCAGGTGCTCCAACAGGGTCGGGCCGGAGTACCACGGCGTGTTCGCGGACTTCTCCACGACGTTGTCGCCGGCGAGCGCGGACACCGGGATCTCGACCACGGCGTCCTCGGTGTAGCCGAGAGCCGTCGCGTGAGCCGTGAACTCCTTGGCGATGCGGGAGAACGTCACCTCGTCGTAGTCCACGAGGTCGATCTTGTTGACCGCCAGCACGAGCCGCGGCACACCGAGCAGCGCGAGAACCGCGGCGTGGCGGCGGGTCTGCTCGATGACGCCCTTGCGCGCGTCGACCAGCAGGACCGCCAGCTGTGCGGTGGACGCGCCGGTGACGGTGTTGCGGGTGTACTGCACGTGGCCGGGGGTGTCCGCGAGCACGAACGACCGCTTGGGCGTCGCGAAGTACCGGTATGCCACGTCGATCGTGATGCCCTGCTCCCGCTCCGACCGCAGGCCGTCGACCAGCAGCGACAGGTCCGGCGTCGCGAGACCGCGGTCGGCGCTCGCGCGGTGCACCGCGTCGAGCGTGTCCGCCAGCACGGACTTGGTGTCGTAGAGCAGCCTGCCGACGAGCGTGGACTTGCCGTCGTCCACGCTGCCCGCCGTGGCCAGCCTCAACAGGTCGCTCATTTAGAAGTAACCCTCCCGCTTGCGGTCTTCCATGGCGGCCTCGGACAGCCGGTCGTCGGCACGCGTGGCGCCGCGCTCGGTCAGTCGTGACGCGGCGACTTCGGCGATCACCGCGTGGATGTCGGCGGCGTCGGACTCGACGGCACCGGTGCACGAGCCGTCGCCGACCGTGCGGTAGCGAACCGTCTTGCGCACCAACGTCTCGCCCTCGCGCGCCGTGCCCCACGGGCCTTCGGCGAGCCACATGCCGTCGCGCAGGAACACCTCGCGCTCATGCGCGTAGTAGATGTCCGGCAGTTCCACGCCCTCGCGCTCGATGTAGTTCCACACGTCGAGCTCGGTCCAGTTGGACAGCGGGAACACGCGGACGTGCTCACCGGGGCGGTGCCGGCCGTTGTAGAGGTTCCACAGCTCGGGGCGCTGTCGCTTCGGGTCCCACTGGCCGAACGCCGTGCGCAGGCTGAAGATCCGCTCCTTGGCGCGAGCGCGTTCCTCGTCCCGCCGGCCGCCGCCGAACACCGCGTCGAACTTGTGCGCGGTGATCGTGTCGAGCAACGGCACGGTCTGCAACGGGTTGCGCGTGCCGTCCGGGCGCTCCTGCAGGCGGCCGTCGTCGATCCAGTCCTGGACCTTCGCGACCTCCAGGCGCAGACCGTGTTGCGCCACAACGCGATCGCGGAACTCGATGACCTCGTCGAAGTTGTGCCCGGTGTCGACGTGCAGCAGCGGGAACGGCACCGGCGCCGGGTAGAACGCCTTGATCGCGAGGTGCAGCAGCAGCGTCGAGTCCTTGCCGCCGGAGAAGAGGATCACCGGCCGGTCGAACTCGCCCGCGACCTCGCGGAAGATGTGGATCGCCTCCGATTCGAGGCGTCCCAACGTGTCGAGCGTCGCTGTCGTCATCCGTGCAACCCGCATTCCGTCTTCGCCTGACCCGCCCAGCGGCCGCTGCGGGCGTCCTGCCCCGGCAACGGCTTCGACGTGCACGGCAGGCAGCCGATGGAGGGATATCCCTCCTGCACCAGCAAGTTCTCGAGGATCCCCTTCTCGCGGATGTAGGCGTTGAACTCGTCATCGCTCCACGGTGCGATCGGGTTGATCTTCACCAGGCCGTTGCGCTCGTCCCACTGCACGATCGGCGTGTTGGCGCGCGTCGGTGCGTCGACGCGGCGCACACCGGTGACCCACGCGTCGTACTTCGCGAGCTCGCGGCGCAGCGGCACGACCTTGCGCAGGTTGCAGCACTTGGCCGGGTCCGTCTGGTACAGCAGGCCGAACTCGCGCTCCTGGTCTTCGACCGACTGCTCGGCCGCGGCGTTGACGATCCGCACGTCCGGGTAGACGACGCCGACGGCGTCACGCACGCCGATGGTCTCCGGGAAGTGGTAGCCGGTCTCCAGGAACAGCACGTCGAAGTTCGGCTTCACCTGGGCTGCGAGATCGATCAGCACAGCGTCCTGCATGTTCGACGCGACGATGTAGTTGTCGCCGAACGTCCGCGCGGTCCACTCCAGCGCCTCGATCGCCGTCGCGTCCTTGAGCTCCTGCTCCGCCGCCTCGGCGACGATCTTGAGGTCTTCCTTCAGATCGCTCACTTCTTCACCTCCTGCGGCAGGTTGAGCCCGACGAACTGGACCTTGAAGACGCGGCGGCACCCGGTGCACAGCCACGCGTAGCTGGGTTCCTCCTGCGGCCGGAGGTCCTCGTCGCCGCAGTAGGGGCAGTAGAAGGGCGTCGCCCGTTCGCTCACCTCAGCGCACCCTCTTCCGCGCGGGCGACCCACTGGGCGAAGCGCTCGTCGGTTTCGCGCTGGGCAACGAAGTTCCGCACGACGCGCTCGACGTACTCGGGCAGCTCGCTCGCGGTGACCTTGTGGCCGCGCAGCTTGCGGCCGAAGCCCGCGTCGAGGCCGAGGCCGCCGCCGAGGTGCACCTGGAAGCCCTCGACCTGGTTGCCCTCGTCGTCCGTGACGATCTGGCCCTTGAGGCCGATGTCCGCGGTCTGGATGCGGGCGCAGGAGTTGGGGCAGCCGTTGATGTGCACGGTGATCGGCGCCACACCGACAGCACTTTCAGTGATGTCCGCGAGGTTGGCCTCCAGCTTCGCGACGAGGTCGTTGGCGCGGGCCTTGGTCTCCACGATCGCGAGCTTGCAGAACTCGATACCGGTGCAGGCCATGACGCCCCGCCGCCACGGCGACGGCTCGGACTGCAGACCCAGCTTGGCGAGATCCGCCTGCAGCGTCTTGACCTCACCCTCCGGCACGTCCAGCACGACGATCTTCTGCTGGGGCGTGAGGCGGACCCGTGAGCTGCCGGCCCGCTCGACGATCTTCGCGACCTCGACCAGCGTGCTGCCGGACACGCGACCCGCGATCGGCGCCGCGCCGACGTAGAACAGGCCGTCCTTCTGCCGATGCACGCCGATGTGATCACGTTGCTGGTTCAGGGTTTCCGGCGCCGGGCCGTCGAGCATCCTGCGCTTGAGGTACTCGTCCTCCATGACCTGGCGGAACTTCTCCGGGCCCCAGTCGGCGACGAGGAACTTGATGCGCGCGCGGTGCCGCAGCCTGCGGTAGCCGTAGTCACGGAAGACGCTGATGACGGCTTCCCACACGTCCGGCACCTCTTCGAGCGGCACCCAGACGCCGATTCGCTTGCCCAGCATGGGGTTCGTGGACAGGCCGCCGCCGACCCAGAGGTCGAAGCCGGGTCCGTGCTCGGGGTGGTCGACGCCGACGAACGCGACGTCGTGGATCTCGTGCGCGACGTCCTGCAGACCGGAGATCGCGGTCTTGAACTTGCGCGGCAGGTTGGAGAACCGCGGGTCGCCGATGTAGCGCTCGAGGATGACGTCGATCGCCGGCTGCCCGTTGATGATCTCGTCCTCGGCGATGCCCGCGACCGGCGAGCCGAGGATGACGCGCGGGCTGTCGCCGCACGCCTCCATCGTGGTGAGGCCGACGTCTTCGAGCTTCTGCCAGATCGTGGGAACGTCCTCGATCCGGATCCAGTGGTACTGGATGTTCTGCCGGTCGGTGATGTCCGCGGTGTCACGCGCGTACGTCTGCGAGATCTCACCGAGGACGGTCAGCTGCTGCGTGGTGAGCGCACCGCCGTCGCTGCGCACGCGCATCATGAAGTACTCGTCGTCCAGCTCTTCCGGCTCGAGCGTGGCCGTGCGGCCGCCGTCGATGCCGGGCTTGCGCTGGGTGTAGAGGCCGTACCACCGGAATCGTCCGCGCAGGTCAGCGGGGTCGATGGAGTCGAAGCCCCGGTGGGCGTAGATGTTCTCGATGCGGGCGCGGACGTTGAGCGGGTTGTCGTCCTTCTTGCTCCGCTCGTTGGGGTTCAGCGGCTCTCGGTAGCCGAGCGCCCACTGCCCCTCGCCGCGACGCTGCTTGGCGCGCGGTGACGTCTGCGGCGGGACCATCGCCATCCTCCGGGGTTTCGAGGCGCCGAGTGCGCATGCGAGCCCAGAGGTGCTTGTGGTGGGGGCCTCGTCAGCGCACCAAGCGCCGACGGGAACAAATCAGCGCGTGGTTATGCCGTGCGACGGCACATCGCGCTGGAAACACGACGGAAGTCGACGTGGCGGCGGGCCACGAGGCGAACTCCAGTCGAAGGCATGCGACCAGTGTGCCTGGCGTCCAGAGCATGGTCCACCGCCAACCGAATGCTGGGATTCTCCAGGGGAAGTTGACATCATCGGCCGGTTTCGCTCAGTGATGATTCTGTCACCGACAGATACTTCTCCTGGTCGGACACCGCCATCCGGGTCCTGTGGTGGACACTAGCTGTCATGCCCTCCGCTTTGCCCGAAGGCGAGCCCGCGCCCGCCGACGGTTCGCTTCCCGCGTCCGCTCTCGCCGCAGTCGGCACCCGTCCGTTCGGCATCTACGTGCACGTGCCGTTCTGCGCGACCCGCTGCGGATACTGCGACTTCAACACCTACACGCCGGGTGAGCTGGGCTCGTCCGCCTCGCCCGAGTCGTGGCTGGAGGGCCTGCGCCGTGAGCTGGATCTCGCGGCCTCCGTGCTGGGCACCGCTCCCGCCGCCTCGACCGTCTTCGTCGGCGGCGGCACCCCCTCGCTGCTGGGTGCCTCCGGCCTGACTGATGTAGTGGACGCGGTACATCAGTCGTTCGGCCTAGCCCCGGACGCCGAGGTGACGACGGAGTCCAACCCGGAGTCGACGTCGCCGTCGTTCTTCGCCGACATCCGGAATGCGGGATACACGCGGGTGTCGCTCGGCATGCAGTCGGCAGCCCGCCACGTCCTGCGGATCCTGGACCGCAAGCACACCCCCGGCCGCCCGGTCGACGCCGCCCGCGAGGCCCGCGCCGCGGGCTTCGACCACGTCAACCTCGACCTGATCTATGGCACACCGGGGGAGCAGCCGGCTGATCTGATGACTTCGCTCGACGCCGTTCTCGACGCGGGCGTCGACCACGTCTCGGCGTACGCGCTGATCGTGGAGGACGGCACCGGCCTGGCCCGGCGCATCCGCCGCGGCGATCTCCCGATGCCGGACGACGACGTCCTCGCGTCGTCCTACGAGATGGTCGACTCGGTGCTGAGCGGCGCCGGCTTCTCCTGGTACGAGGTCTCCAACTGGGCCACCTCGGAGGCAGCCCGGTGCCGGCACAACGTCCTGTACTGGAAGGGCGCCGACTGGTGGGGTTTCGGCCCCGGCGCGCACAGCCACGTCGGCGGCGTCCGGTTCTGGAACGTGAAGCACCCGGCGCGCTACTCGTCCCTGCTCGCCGAGGGCAAGTCGCCCGCCGCCGGGCGCGAGGTCCTGTCGGACGAGGACCGCCGCGTCGAGCGCGTCCTGCTGGAGCTGCGCCTGGCCGAGGGTCTGCCCACTGATGTATTGGATATCGCCGGGCGCGAGGAGGCGCGATCGGCCATCGCCGATGGCCTACTCGAACCGCTGGACGACCGCTGCGTGCTGACGGATCGGGGACGCCTGCTCGCCGACGCGGTCGTCAGGCGCCTGCTGCCCTGATCAACGAGCACGGATGTCGTGCTGGCTGCGCACCTCCGTGACGACGTGCCCGTGCTTGCGGTACGTCACGGTGGCCCACCACAACCCGTCCGGACGTCTCGCCTCCTCCCAGACCAGGGTGCCGACCCACCACTCGTCGTCGCTCAGCACCAGGCAAGGCTTGTCCGCCGGCTGCGCTCCGCCGTGCCGTTCGAGCCACGCCGGCGCACAGCAGTAGTCGCAGGGCTGGAGCTGGCCGGGGCTCACGTCGGCCCAGCGCACCGGCACCACCTCGGGTGTGTCCTTGCCGATCAGCCGCAACCGGTTCTGCCCCTTCCGCAGCCACTCGCAGGCCGGATCGTTGTGGTAGGTCCGGCCGCCCTTCGCGCGCCAGCCCCGGTCGAGCACGCCGGGTGGCGGCTCCTCGTCCACCGTGGTCCCCCTCTTCGTCCAGGTGGTTTGGACCCTAGCGACCACCACCGACAAAAACGGGGGCCGTTCGGGTCAGGCAGAACTTGAGTCCCGGTTCAGCAACGGAGCAGAGCTGGCTCCCAGCAGGAAATCGCCTGGGTAAACTCGGGAGTAGCGGACACGGAGGTGAAACAGCGGTGAACGCCGATGAGCGTCGGTTCGAGGTGCTGCGCGCCATCGTTGCCGACTACGTGTCCAACCAGGAGCCCGTCGGGTCGAAGGCCCTGGTGGAGCGGCACAACCTGGGTGTGTCGAGCGCGACCGTGCGCAACGACATGGCCGCGCTGGAGGACGAGGGCTACATCGCCCAGCCGCACACCAGTGCAGGGCGCGTGCCGACGGACAAGGGCTACCGGCTCTTCGTCGACAAGCTGAGCGAGGTCAAGCCGCTCTCGCAGGCCGAGAAGCGGGCCATCCGCAGCTTCCTCGACGGGGCGCTCGACCTCGACGACGTGATGCGCCGCAGCGTGCGGTTGCTCGCGCAGCTCACCAGGCAGGTCGCGGTGATCCAGGTGCCCACCCTGTCCCGCGCCGCCGTCCGTCACCTCGAAGTACTGCCGATCACGCCGTCACGGCTGATGCTCGTGCTGATCACCGACACCGGCCGGGTCGACCAGCGCATCGTCGAGCTGGGCGACGTGATCAGCGAGGACGACGTGGGACACCTGCGCGCCATGCTGAACCAGGCCATGGCGGGGCAGCGGTTGTCCGACGCCAGTGCCAAGGTCGCCGAGCTGCCCGACGAGGTGCGGCAGGACCTGCGCGACCCGATGCTGCGGGTCGCGACGGTGCTGATCGAGACGCTCGTCGAGCACCCGGAGGAGCGGCTCGTGCTCGGCGGCACCGCGAACCTCACCCGCAACGTCGCGGACTTCCCCGGTTCGCTGCGGCAGGTGCTGGAGGCGCTCGAGGAACAGGTGATCGTGCTCAAGCTGCTCGCCGCTTCCCGCGACCCCGGTCGCGTGCTGGTGCGCATCGGCGAGGAGAACGAGGCTGCTGAGATGCGCAGTACTTCGGTGGTGTCCATCGGTTACGGCAGCCGCGACAATCCGCTGGGAGGCCTCGGCGTCGTCGGACCCACGCGCATGGACTATCCCGGAACGATGGCGGCCGTGCGCGCGGTCGCCAACTACGTCGGTGAGATCCTCACTGGTCGTTGAAACAAGGAACGTCCCCCCGAGAACTTTGCTCTGAAAGATGAAGACGAAAGCGAACAAGGTGGCCAGGGATTACTACGGCATCCTCGGTGTCGCGCAGAACGCGACACAGGATGAGATCAAGCGCGCCTATCGCAAGCTCGCAAGGCAGCTGCACCCGGACGTCAATCCCAACGAGGAGGCCCGCTTCAAGGAGGTCACGGCCGCCTACGAGGTGTTGTCGAACCCAGAGAAGCGCCGCATCGTCGACCTGGGCGGCGACCCGCTCGACTCGGGCGGCGGCGGACGCGCGGGCGGTGACCCGTTCGCGGGCTTCGGCCTCGGCGACATCATGGACGCGTTCTTCGGTGCCACGTCCGGCGGCGGACGCGGTCCGCGCAGCCGCGTGCAGCCCGGCTCCGACGCGCTGATCCGGCTCGACATGACGCTGGAGGAGTGCGCGGCGGGTGCCACCCGTGAGCTGACCGTCGACACCGCGATCCTCTGCGACCGCTGCCACGGCGCCGGCACGTCCGGCGACTCCAAGCCGATCCGCTGCGACACGTGCAACGGCCGCGGTGAGGTCCAGTCGGTGCAGCGCTCGTTCCTCGGCCAGGTCGTGACGTCACGCCCGTGCCCGGTCTGCCGCGGCTACGGCGAGGTCATCCCCGACCCGTGCCAGCAGTGCAGCGGCGACGGCCGCGTCCGCTCGCGCCGCACGATCTCCGTGAACATCCCCGCCGGTGTCGCCGAGGGCATGCGCGTGCGCCTCGCGGGCCAGGGCGAGGTCGGTCCCGGCGGTGGCCCTGCGGGCGACCTCTACGTCGAGGTCGAGGAACAGCCGCACGAGATCTTCGAACGTGACGGCGCCGACCTGCACTGCGTCGTGCAGATCCCGATGACGACGGCCGCACTGGGCGCCACCCTGCCGTTGAAGACGCTCGACGGCGAGGAAGACCTGCAGATCGACCCCGGCACGCAGCCGAACACGCAGCTGGTCCTCCCCGGCCGCGGCATGCCGAAGCTGCGCTCCACCGGTCGCGTCGACGGCCGCGGCGACCTGCACGTGCACCTCGATGTCGTCGTGCCCACGAAGCTCGACGCCGCCCAGGCCGCACTGCTGCGCGACCTGGCCGAGCTGCGCGGCGAGAGCGAGCCCTCGTTGTCCCACAACGGCAAGGGCGGCGGCGGGCTGTTCTCCCGCCTGCGTGCCTCGCGCGGCAACCGGTGACCCTGCCGGTCTTCCTCGTTCCGGCGCTGCCGCCGGGTGAGGAGTTCGTGCTGGATGGTCCGGAAGGCCGCCACGCCGCGACCGTGAAGCGCCTGCGCGTGGGCGAGGAACTCGTGCTGTCCGACGGTTCCGGCACCCTCGTGCGGTGTGCGGTGGTGGCCGTGGAGCGGGACGCGTTGGCGCTGAAGGTGCTCGACCGCACGGTGGAGCCCGAGCCGTCGCCCCGCGTCGTGCTCGCGCAGGCGTTGGTGAAGGGCGACCGCGGTGAGCTCGCGGTCGAACTGGCCACCGAGGCCGGTGTGGACGGTGTGGTGCCGTGGCGCGCCGCCCGCTGCGTGGCGAAGTGGGAAGACGGCCCGCGCGGCGCGAAAGCGTTGGGGCGCTGGCGTTCCACGGTCCGCGAGGCGGCGAAGCAAGCCCGCCGCTCGCGGGTGCCCTTCGTCGACGAACCCGTGACCACGGCACAGCTTTCCCAGCGCGTGTCGTCCTCGGCACTCACCCTCGTGTTGCACGAGAGCGCGACCGACCGACTGTCCGATGTCGACCTTCCCGAATCCGGAGACGTGCTGCTCGTCGTCGGTCCCGAGGGCGGAATCACGCCCGACGAACTGGAAGCGTTGCGATCATCGGGCGCCCGGATCGTCCGATTGGGCCCAACTGTTCTGCGTGCATCTACCGCCGCCGCGGTTGCTCTCGGTGCGCTCGGGGTACTCACGTCCCGCTGGTGACCCAGTTCACTCACAAGGTGAACATCGGATGGATTGGCTTGACGGAAGTTGTAGCGAACCCCAGGCCGTTGGGGTTACTCTAGTTGCAGAGGGGCTCAATTGGTCTAGCCGTAAACGGAGTAGACAGTTAGGCCTTTCTGACCAAGGACTCGCCGGACACCTCCCCCCTCGGTCCGGCGTCGGCGCCTCGCGGCGAAGCGACCCCCAGGCTTCGGACCGCGAGGCGCCCCTTTTGGTTTGGGCGCACCTGCTCGGCGCTGGCGCGCCTTCGCCGGTGGCCCAAAAGGGTGTCTTTTGGGGGCCAAGCCCCCACACCCCAGCCGGGGGCTCCGCCCCCGGACCCCGGCCGGCTCGGCGCTTCGCGCCATCGCGGCCTATCCCATCCTTCTTTTTGTGCCTCGTTGTCTTCGGGTCTGTTTTCGTTGTGTCGCGTAGGTTCTGCGTGTGCAGCGGATTGCTTACGGTGAGCACCCCAGTCAGTTCGGCGAGCTCTACGTTCCCGATGGTGTTGCTGAGGGTGCTGTTGTCGTTATCCACGGTGGTTTTTGGCATCAGCGGTACGGGTTGGAGCTTGGGCGGCCCCTCGCGGAAGTGCTTGTGGGGGACGGGTTTGCCGTTTGGAACATCGAATATCGGCGCGTTGGTGGTGGTGGCGGTGGATGGCCGCAGACCGGTGAGGACGTGTTGGCTGCCATTGAGGCTGTCGATGTCGGGCCCGTTGTGACGCTGGGGCACAGCGCTGGCGGGCATCTCGCTGTGTGGGCGGCCAAGCACAGCGAGCGAGTGGTCGGAGCTGTGGCACAGGCGGCGGTGCTCGACTTCACCCAGCACATCACGGCCAGGGCGCTGGAGTTGTGTTCGGAGGAGCAGTTCGCAGAGGCATCGCCGGCCGCGCTGGTACCCATCGGCAAGCCGGTGATCTGCGTGCACGGTGATCTCGACGAGGACGTTCCGGTCGAGCAGAGCGTCGATTTCTGCGCCGTGGAACCACAGGCGGAGCTCGACGTGGTGAAAGGCGCCGGGCACATGGACATGATCACGCCGGGCACCGAGTCGTGGGAGAGGTGTCGCCGGGCGGTCGTTCGGCTTGCGCGCGGCTGCTAGAAAGGGCCGGTGCCGAAGGTTGTCGACCACGAGGAACGTCGCCGCGAACTGGCCGAGGCCGTGTGGCGCATCGTGCAACGGGACGGGATCGACCACGCGTCGGTGCGTGCCGTCGCCGCCGAGTCCGGGTGGTCCAGCGGCTCGTTGCGGCACTACTTCCCCACGCAGGACTCGTTGCTGGGGTTCGCGATGGAGCTCGCGTACCGGCGGTTCCTCGCGCGGCTCGAGAGGATCGATGACTCGCTCGGCAACCGGGAACTGGTGAGAGCCGTCGCGCACGAGATGCTCGCGCTGGACGAGGAACGGCGGGTCGAGGCCGCCGTGCTGTTGTCGTTCCTGCCGCGGGCGTTGGTGGAGCCGTCGTTGCACGAGTTGGAGCGTTACGGCACGCGACAGGTCTACGGCGAGCTCGCTCGGGTGCTCACGGACGCCCAGGAGGCGGGGGAGCTGCGGGACGGTGTCGTGCCGATCAAAGCGGCGCGGCGCACTCTCGTGCTGATCGACGGGCTCAACATCCACCACCAGCTCGGGCCGGAGGAGCTGACGGTGGACGACATGATCGAGGCCGTCGACGAGCACCTCGACCGGTTGTTCGCCTAGCGTCTTCAGGCATGTCCTGTTTGTTCTGCCGGATCGTCGACGGGGAGATCCCCGCGACGGTCGTGCACGAGACCAAGACGACTGTCGCCTTCCGCGACATCCGCCCCAAGGCACCGGTGCACGTGCTGGTCATCCCGCGCGAGCACGTGCCGAACGCCGTCGACCTCACCGGTGAGCAGCTCGGCGACCTCTTCGCCGCCGCGAAGGAGGTCGCCGAGGCCGAAGGTGTCTCGGAGACCGGCTACCGGCTGGTGTTCAACACCGGGCCCGACAGCGGGCAGGAGGTCTTCCACGCGCACCTGCACGTGCTCGGCGGCAGAAAGCTCTAGCCGAGTGCGTGCGAGGCGGGCGCGAAGTAGCGCGACCGGTCGCCCGGCACGTCGTCGGCGCCGCGCACCATCAGCCTGCAGCCGCCGACGCCCTTCTCGAAGCCCTGCTCCAGCAGGAAGGCGCCCACGTCGGCGTTGTCCGTGTCCATGCGGACCTGGCCGGCGCCGACGGCCACGTCCGTGATCATGTCGCACGCCGCCGCGGCGGACGGCGCGATCACCGGGCCGATCGTCAGGCCGGTGGGATTCGGGCGGGTGACGACCGCGCCGGACTCCGACACCCGCACCGTGTACGGCGCGGCCGGGTCGAGCAGCCGTTCCCAGAGTGACGGCCGGGTGTAGCCGCTCGCCTCGCGGTCGAGCGCCGCCAGCGCGTCGGCGTCGGCGGGAGTGGCTTCCCGCGTCACGCCGGGCGCGGTGCCGCGGAGCACGCCCCGGTACTCGGTGGTGGCCCCGACAGAGTGAAAGCCGAGCCGGGCGTAGAGCGGCTCACCCATGGCCGTCGCGTACAGCACCGATGGGCCGATATCCAATATGTTGGACATCAGTCGGGTGCCGATGCCGCGGCGACCGGCCCACGATGCGACCAGCACTCCGCTGATCGCCTGCATCTCGGGATACGGCGTCGTCAAAGTCGTGCCGAGCAGCCCGGTCGAGTCGAACGCGCCCCACCCAGGACCCAGTTCGAGCATCAGCTCCCACTGCGCGGGCGTCCACGCCCAACCCCGGTCCGTGATGAGCTTCATGCACTCGGGTATGTCCTCGACGCCAAGCCTGCGGATCTCCACAACCGGTGAGCACACACGGTGAGCAATCCGGTAGCCACTCATTTTCGGCCGGACTAGCATCGACGCCACCAGATCCGAGCGACAGGAAGCAGGCCGGGGCCACGTGGCCGAAGAAACACAGCAGAGCATCAAGGAAGGTCAGTCCCGGTTCGCCGTGCCCGACGGCGCGGTGCTCAGCCTGCTGGGGTCGCGAGACGAGAACCTCCGGCTCGTGGAGGAACTGCTCGACGCCGACGTGCACGTGCGCGGGAACGAGATCACGCTGTCCGGCGACCCCGCGGACGTGGCCTTCGCGGAACGGGTCTTCAGCGAGCTCGTCACCCTCGCCAGCCGCGGCCAGGCCATCGACCAGAACACCGTGCGCCGCACGGTCGCGATGCTGTCCGCCAACGCCGACTCCTCGCCTGCCGAGGTCCTGAGCCTCGACATCATCAGCCGCCGCGGCCGCACGATCCGGCCGAAGACGCTGAACCAGAAGCACTACGTCGACGCGATCGACAAGAACACCGTCGTGTTCGGCATCGGCCCCGCCGGCACCGGAAAGACCTACCTCGCCATGGCCAAGGCCGTGCAGGCGCTGCAGTCCAAGCAGGTCAACCGCATCATCCTGACCCGCCCGGCCGTCGAGGCCGGCGAGCGCCTCGGTTACCTGCCCGGCACGCTCTACGAGAAGATCGACCCGTACCTGCGCCCGCTCTACGACGCGCTGCACGACATGGTCGACCCGGAGTCGATCCCGCGCCTCACGCAGGCGGGCACGATCGAGGTCGCACCGCTGGCGTACATGCGTGGTCGCACCCTTAATGACGCGTTCATCATCCTCGACGAGGCGCAGAACACGACGCCCGAGCAGATGAAGATGTTCCTCACCCGGCTCGGGTTCGGCTCGAAGGTCGTCGTGACGGGTGACATCACCCAGGTCGACCTCCCCGGCGGCCAGCGCAGCGGTCTGAAGGTCGTGAAGGACATCCTCGAAGACGTCGACGACGTGCACTTCTCGGTCCTTACCAGCCAGGACGTGGTGCGTCACCGGCTGGTCGGCGACATCGTCGACGCGTACGAGAAGTGGCAGGTCGAGCAGGACGCGATCGACCAGGACGGGCGACACCACGGACCCGGTGCACGCCGGGGGAACCAGCGCCGGGGACGATAGGCGCCGTGAGCATCGAGATCGCCAACGAGTCGGGCGTCGCGGTGGACGAGGGTTCCATCGTCTCCGCCGCCCGCTTCGCGCTGGACCGCATGGGCGTGAGCCCGCTGGCCGAGCTGTCCGTCCTGCTCGTCGAGCTGGACGTGATGGCCGACCTGCACGAGCGCTGGATGGACCTGCCCGGTCCCACGGACGTCATGGCCTTCCCCATGGACGAGCTGGACTCGGCTCGCCGGCCCGACGCCGCCGGGCTCGGCCCTGCGCTGCTCGGGGACATCGTGCTGTGCCCGGCGTTCGCCAAGGACCAGGCCAAGAAGGCGGGCCACGGCCTGCTGGACGAGCTGCACCTGCTGACCGTGCACGGCGTGCTGCACCTGCTCGGCTACGACCACGCCGAGCCCGCCGAGGAACGTGAGATGTTCACGCTGCAGAACCGCATCCTCGCGGACTTCCGCACGGCGCGTGACGAGGCCGAGCGTGCGGCGCATCAGCGCAGCGCGGACGACAAGGTGCTCGGCGCGGTCGGTCTGGACGAGCAGAAGCCGCTCCAGCATCCCGAAGAAGACTGACGGGCATGAGCGAGAACCCAGCCGGCGTCATAGTGCTGGCCGTCTTGCTCGTGCTCGCCGCCGGTGTCTTCGCGTGTGTGGACGCCGCCCTCGGCACCGTGTCGCGCGCACGGGTGGAGGCGTTGCAACGGCAGGGCCGTTGGGGCACCGGGCAGTTGCTGCAGGTCCTCAACGATCGGCCGCGGCACGTGAACCTGTTGCTGTTGCTGCGTCTGTTCTGCGAGATGCTGGCCGCGGTGCTGGTCACGACGGTGTTCCTGAAGTACGTGAACCAGGGCTGGACGGCGGTTCTGTACTCCTGCCTGAGCATGCTCGTCGTGTCGTATGTGCTCGTCGGCGTCGGACCGCGCACCATCGGCCGTCAGCACCCGTACGGCGTGAGCCTGCTCGCCGCGGGCACGGTTCGTCAGCTCGGTCGCGTGCTCGGGCCGTTGAGCAAGCTGCTGATCCTCATCGGTAACGCGATCACGCCCGGCAAGGGCTTCCGCGAGGGGCCGTTCTCGTCCGAGGTGGAGCTGCGCGAGCTCGTCGACATGGCGCAGGAGCGCGGCGTCGTCGACGAGGGCGAGCGCGAGATGATCCACTCGGTGTTCGAGCTGGGCGACACGATCGCGCGCGAGGTCATGGTGCCGCGCACCGAGATCGTGTGGATCGAGCAGTCGAAGTCGCTGCGGCAGGCGCTCGCGCTGTCGTTGCGGTCCGGCTACACCCGCGTCCCGGTGATCGGCGAGAGCGTCGACGACGTGCTCGGCGTGGTGAACATCAAGGATCTGATGCGGGCCACGCTCGCTGAGGACGAGCATCCGAAGAGCGTCGCCGAGCTGATGCGGCCGATGAGCTTCATCCCGGACTCGAAGCCGATCGCGGACCTGCTGCGCGAGATGCAGGTGTCCCGCAGGCACATGGCCATCGTGGTCGACGAGTACGGCGGCACCGCGGGCCTGCTGACCATCGAGGACATCCTCGAGGAGATCGTCGGCGAGATCACCGACGAGTCCGACACCGACGACCGCCCGCCGGTCGAGCACCTGGAGGACGGCGCGGTGCGGGTCAGCGCGCGGCTCCCGGTCGACGACCTGGACGCGTTGTTCGGCACCGAGCTCGACGACCACGAGGTCGAGACCGTCGGCGGGCTGCTCGCGCAACGGCTCGGACGCGTGCCGCTGCCCGGCACCGAGGCCGAGATCGCGGGCCTGCGGATGCGGGCGGAGGGCGGCAAGGACGAACGCGGCCGCATCCGCGTCACCACTGTGCTCGTGCGTCCCGTGCAGCAGAAGGAGACAGAAGAAGATGACTGACCTCGCACCTGAGGACGCCAAGCTCGTCACGCTCGCGCGGTCCGTACGCGCGCGCAACGGCGCCGCGGAAGGCGCGGCTGTGCGTGACCTCGACGGTCGCACGTACAACGCGTCCACCGTGGCGCTGCCGTCGTTGAAACTCACCGCGCTGCAGGCCGCCGTCGCCGCCGCCGTGTCGAGCGGTGCCGAGGGCCTCGAGGCCGCGGTCGTGGTCACCGAGGCGTCCGCGGTGGACGCTGAGTCGCTCGCGGCCGTGCGCGACCTGACGTCCTCCGGTCCGGTGTTCCTCGCGGACGCCTCGGGTGAGCTCCGCGAGCAGCTCTAGGCAGGCATCAGGCCCAGCTGCATCATCATGCCCGCGGCGTCCGGGTGCGTGTGGAATTCCTTGATCTTGCCGTTCTCAGCCTTGATGAAGTAGGTCCCGCGGCTGGTCACCGACTTGCCGGTCGGCGGGATCTCCATGCCGCCCATCGCGAGCGTGCCGGTGTTGGTGCCGGTGAACTCCAGTTCGCAGGCGATCTGGTCGTCGGTACACACCATGTTCGTCGTACGGATGTGCATGTCCGGGAACGCGGTGAACCAGGACTCGGTGTAGGCGCGGGCCGCATCCCGCGTGCGCATCGGCTCCGCGGTCGTGTCGTCGATCCACACGAAGTCGTCGGCCAGCAGCTTCACGAAGCCATCGGTGTCGTGGCGGTCCCACGCGCCGATGCCTTCGTCGTTCAGGCGCTCGAGTTCTTCTCTCGACATGTCGCATCTCCTTGTGCACGAGCTACGAGTGGAGTGCGGGGGACACGGCCGCAAGCCTGCGCCCCGTTCACCCGTGCGGACCAGTGCCGGAAGACCTGATGAAGGGCACTCCCGGAACCTGACTGCAAATGGACTGAATTCCGTGCGGCACAAAATAAGGAAATCGCGGAAGTGATCTGAATGCACGATTGACCGTGTGCGCAATTCCGCCCTAGGTTCGGTCGCGGGGAGAATATTCGCGACCAAACCCGAGGATGGTCATGAAAAAGCTCAGATCTGTTCTCGTCGTGCTGTCGTTGTTGCTTGCCGGTGCCGTGGCGGCGGCTCCGGCTCAGGCGGAAGTCCGGGCGGGAGCCGCCACCGACAAGCTCACCGGCATGATCGTCGGCCACGAGCGCGGCCTCACCACGCAGGCATGGTCCGGCTGGGAGTCGCTGGGTGGCTACCTGATCTCGGCACCCGCGGTCTCGTCGTGGGCGGCCGGTAGGCTCGACGTGTTCGCCGTCGGCCAGGACCACGCGCTGTGGCACAAGTGGTACGACGGCGGCTGGTCCGGCTGGGAGTCGCTCGGCGGCTATTTGACGTCCGCTCCCGCCGCAGTTTCGTGGAGCAACGGGCGAATTGACGTGTTCGGGCGTGGCACCGACAACGCGCTCTACCACAAATGGTTCCAGAACGGCTGGTCCGGTTGGGAATCGCTCGGCGGCTATTTGACGTCGGCGCCGGGTGTCTCTTCGTGGAGCGCCGGACGACTCGACGTGTTCGGGCGCGGAAGCGACAACGCGCTCTGGCACAAGTGGTATGACGGCGGCTGGTCCGGCTGGGAGTCGCTGGGCGGTGTGCTGACGACCTACCCCGCGGCCGTCTCGTGGGGATCGGGCCGCATCGACGTGTTCGCCGGCGGCACCGACTCCTCGCTGTACCACAAGTGGTACCAGAACGGCTGGTCCGGCTGGGAGTCCCTCGGCGGCACGCTCACCTCGGGACCGGGCGCCTCCTCCTGGGCCTCCGGCCGGCTCGACATCTTCGCCCGCGGCACGGACAACGCGATGTGGCACAAGTGGTACGACGGCGGCTGGTCCGGCTGGGAGTCCCTCGGTGGCGGGCTGATCTCCGGCCCGGCAGCGGTTTCCTGGTCGTCCAACCGCATCGACACGTTCGTGATCGGCACTGACAACGCGCTCTACCACAAGTGGTGGGCGTGATCGTCTAGCAGAGGAAGGGACCGGCGACAACCCTGTTGCCGGTCCCAGGGACAATGGACCGATGGATGGTTACCGCTCCGGGTTCGCGTGCTTCGTCGGCCGCCCGAACGCAGGGAAGTCGACGCTGACGAACGCGCTGGTGGGCACCAAGGTCGCCATCACGTCGAACAAGCCGCAGACCACCCGCCACACGATCCGCGGCATCGTGCATCGCCCCGACGGCCAGCTCGTGCTGGTGGACACGCCCGGCCTGCACCGGCCGCGCACGCTGCTCGGCCAGCGGCTCAACGACCTGGTGCGCGAGACGTGGTCGGAGGTCGACGTCGTCGGCTTCTGCGTGCCCGCGGACCAGAAGGTCGGCCCCGGCGACAAGTTCATCGCCGCCGAGCTCGAGAAGGTCGCCAAGCGAACGCCCGTGGTCGGCATCGTCACTAAGACCGACCTGGTGTCGCCGCAGCAGGTGATGGAGCAGCTGCTCGCGTTGCAGAAGGTCATGGAGTTCGCCGAGATCATCCCGGTGTCCGCTGTCGACGGCTTCCAGGTCGACAAGCTGAGCGACCTGCTGCTGCAGAAGCTGCCGGAGGGGCCGCAGCTGTTCCCGGACGGCGACCTGACCGACGAGCCCGAGCAGACCCTGGTGGCCGAGCTGATCCGCGAGGCCGCGCTGGAGGGCGTGCGCGACGAGCTGCCACACTCCATCGCCGTGGTGGTGGAGGAGATGCTGCCGCGCGAGGGCCGTGACGACCTGATGGACATCCACGCGTTCGTGTTCGTGGAACGGCCGTCGCAGAAGGCGATCATCCTGGGCCACCGGGGTGAGCGGCTCAAGCAGGTCGGCATGACCGCGCGCAAGCAGATCGAGGCGCTCCTGGGCACCCGTGTGTACCTGGACCTGCACATCAAGATCGCCAAGGACTGGCAGCGCGATCCGAAACAGTTGCGCCGCTTGGGATTCTGATGGCGAATCTGTACCGCGACACCGGGATCGTGCTTCGGGTGCAGAAGCTCGGTGAAGCGGACCGGATCATCACCTTCCTCACGCAGCGGCACGGCAAGCTCCGCGCCGTGGCGAAGGGCGTGCGCAGGACGTCGTCGAAGTTCGGTGCGCGGCTGGAGCCGTTCTGCCACGTCGACGTGCAGTTCCACCCCGGCCGGTCGCTCGACATCATCACGCAGGTGCAGACGCTGGACGCATTTGGTGTCGGGATCGTCAACGACTACCAGCGCTACACGGCCGCGTGCGCGATCCTCGAGACAGCTGACCGCCTCACCGCCGAAGAGGGCGAACCGGTCGTGCGGCTCTATCTGCTCGTGACTGGGGCTTTGAGAGCGTTGGCTGCGGCGGAACGTGACCCTTCGCTGCTGCTGGACGCGTTCCTCATGCGTGCCATGGCCTTCGCCGGTTGGGCGCCCGCGGTGAACGAGTGCGCGAAGTGCGGCACTCCCGGCCCGCACCGGGCGTTCAGCGTCCAGGCCGGCGGCACGTGCTGCCCGAACTGCCGCCCGCCCGGCTCGGCGTCGCCGTCCGCGGACACGCTGACGTTGCTCTCGGCGCTGCTGCACGGCCAGTGGGGCGTGGTCGACGAGATCCCGCACGTGGCCCGCCGCGACGCGAGTGGCCTGGTCGCGGCACACCTGCAGTGGCACCTCGAACGGCAGCTGCGATCATTGCCTCTGGTCGAGCGCAAGGCCAGGCCGGACGACGGCTAATCTGGCGGCCACCCGAACGTCAGGAAGGATGCCGAGCCTCATGCTGCGTCGCCGCCGCTCCGAACGCGAGAAGCGCGTCCCGCGCCCGCCGGAGCCGCACCCGTCCGGCGCGACGCCCCCGGCGATCCCCGCCGAGTTCGTGCCGAAACACATCGCGATCGTCATGGACGGCAACGGCCGCTGGGCCAACCAGCGGGGACTGTCGCGGGTCGAGGGTCACAAGCGCGGTGAGCAGGTCGTCGTCGAGGTCGCCAAGGGCGCGATCGAGATGGGCGTGAAGTGGCTGTCGCTGTACGCCTTCTCGACCGAGAACTGGCGCCGCAGCCCCGAAGAGGTCCGTTTCCTCATGGGCTTCTCCCGCGACGTCATCCACCACCGCACCGACGAGCTCGACGAGCTGGGCGTCCGCGTGCGCTGGGCCGGTCGCCGGCCGCGGTTGTGGCGCAGCGTCATCAAGGAGCTGGAGATCGCGGAGGAGCGCACCCGCGACAACGACCAGCTCAACCTCGCGATGTGCATCAACTACGGCGGCCGCGCCGAGATCGGTGACGCCGCCCGCGAGATCGCCCGCCTCGCCGCCGCCGGGCAGCTCAACCCGGACAAGGTCGACGAGAAGACCATCGCGCGCTACCTCTACCAGCCCGAGATGCCGGACGTGGACCTGTTCATCCGGCCGTCGGGCGAGCAGCGCACGTCGAACTTCCTGCTGTGGCAGTCCGCGTACGCCGAGCTGGTGTTCCAGGACATCCTGTGGCCCGACTTCGACCGCCGCGACCTGTGGCGGGCCGTCGAGAAGTTCGCCGAGCGCGACCGCCGCTTCGGTGGTGCGATCGACAAGCCCGATTCGGAGGTGTCGTGAACGCGAGCGGTGAGGCACTCGAGGCCGCGCGCAAGGCGTTGGAGCTCTTCCATGACGTCTCGGTGGACGACGACGGCGCGTTGAGCTTCCGCCACGGCGACGTGCCGTGCGCCGTGCAGGGCATGGAACTGGCCGAGGGCCTGACCGTGCTCTCGTTGACGTGTGTCGTCGCGTGGGACCTGCCGGCCGATGCGGCCGTGTGGGTCGCCGAACGCGCTGGTCAGGGCCTGTTCGGCACGCTCGGTGTCATCGCGTCCGAGCGTGGCACGGACGTGATGCTGCGCTACGCGTTCCCGGCGGACGGCCTCAAGCCGGAACCGCTGAGCACACTGCTCATGCTGGTCGTGTCGACCGCGTCGCAGGTGCGCGGCGAGCTCCTCTCCCGCTTTTCCTAGAAAGGACCCTTCCATGGGTGGCGTGATCATTTACGAGCCGGAAGAGGACTCGGACGTCAACGAGTTCCCGTGGACCGTCACGTTCGAACCGTCGGGCGGCGACGAGTGGGACTCGTTCATCTGCGGCCCGTACGAGCGCGACCACGCAGTCGCGCTGGCCGAGGCCGTGGCGCTGGACGACGCCGAGGGCGGCGTGCTGGCCATCGTGAAGCCGATGCTGCCTGCTCTGAGCGCCGAGGACGTCTCCGCCACGATCGAGGAGCTCCGCGAGGCCGCCCTCGAAGAGGAAGACGACGAGGACACGGTCAACGGCACGCCCGTCGACTTCGACGACGAGGACCTCGAGGAAGAAGAGGCCGAGTTCGCGGAGCCGCCGTCGCCGGAGGAGATCCGCGAGGGCATGGCCCGCACCTACCGTCGTCTGCTCGACCTGGACGCGGACGCGGAATGACGATCACCGGCGAGATCCGGTCGTCCAAGCGGCGCTCAGGCCCGCCTCGGCTGAAGATCACGTCGCTGGAGGTGCTGTGCGGGATCCTCGTTCTCGCACTGCTCTTCCAGTCCAGGCTCGTCGACCTGCTCGACGTGCCGAAGCTGCGCACCGCCTCGACCGTGTTCGTGGCGATCTGCGTGCAGGCCATGCCGTTCCTCGTCCTCGGCGTGCTGATCTCCGGTGCGATCGCGGCGTTCGTGCCGGCGTCGGCGCTGCGCAAGCTGCTGCCGTCCAAGACAGCCCTGGCCGTGCCCGTGGCGGGTGTCGCGGGCGTGGCCCTGCCGGGCTGCGAGTGCGCCTCGGTGCCCGTCGCGCGGCGGCTGATGCAGCAGGGTGTCGCGCCCGCCGTGGCGCTGACGTTCCTGCTGGCGGCGCCGGCGGTGAACCCGATCGTGCTGGTGGCGACGGCGGTGGCGTTCAACGACACCCCGATGATGGTCGTCGCGCGGTTCGTCGGCTCGCTGCTGACCGCGATGGTCATGGGCTGGTTGTGGGTGCGCTTCGGCAAGATGGAGTGGATCGCTGAGCGCGCCCTGGCACGTCTGCACGACCACGACGGCACGTCGCGTTGGGCCGTCTTCGCCGAGAGCGCGCGCCACGACCTCGTGGACGCCGGTGGCTTCCTGGTGCTGGGCGGGCTGTTCGCGGCGACGTTCAAGACCTTCATCCCGGTCGCGTGGATGCAGACGATCAGCGGTCAGATCGTCCTGGGCGTGCTGGTGATGGCGTTCCTGGCCGTGATCCTGGCGCTGTGCTCGGAGGCCGACGCCTTCGTGGCCGTGGCCTTCTCGGCTCTGCCGCTGCTGCCGCGCCTGGTCTTCCTGGTCGTCGGCCCCGCCGTCGACGTGAAGCTGATCGCGCTGCAGGCCGGTGCGTTCGGCAAGTCCTTCGCCTTCCGGTTCGCACCGGCTACCTTCGTAGTGGCGATCTTGTGTGCCGTGGCGACAGGAGTGGTGCTGCTGTGAGGCGGGAAACCCAGAACATCCTGCTGGTCCTGCTCGGCGGCGCGCTGCTGAAGATCAGCTTCTCGGGTCTGTACCTGCGCTACGTGCAAAAGGGCCTGTTACCGCTGCTGATCGCCGCCGGGGCCATCATGATCGGCCTGGCGCTGTTCGCGATCATCCGCGACATCCGCCGCGGCAAGGCGGTCGACGACGGCCACTCGCACTCGTCGCGCTCGACCTGGCTGATGCTGCTGCCGGTGCTCGCGGTGTTCCTGATCTCGCCACCCGCGCTGGGCGGCGAGGTCGTGAGCTCCTCGGTGGACACCAACCAGACGCAGCGATCCCGCAACCTGCTGGGCGACCTGCCGTCCGGAGAGGTCATCCCGTTGTCCATGACGGAGTTCGTCACGCGCACGGCGTGGGACGAGTCCGGCACCCTGGACAACCGCCGCGTGAAGCTCACCGGGTTCTTGGCGCGCGCGGAAGGCGACACGTTCGTCGCACGGCTCGCGATCGCGTGCTGCGCCGCGGACGCCCGGCCGTTGAAGGTGAAGCTGGTCGGGGACGTGCCGGCGCTGCCGAACGAGCAGTGGGTCGAGGTGACCGGCAAGGTCGTGCCGAAGTCGGCGTCGGAGAAGAACTCCTGGGTGCCGAGCTTCACGGTCGAGTCGACCACTCCGGTGGCGCAGCCGGTCGAGCCCTACGAGAGCTGACCTGCCTGTCCTTGCAACGAGTCTTTTGCGGACGAAGTCAAAAGACTCGTTGCAAGGACGCAGGCAGAGGGCATCGCTGCCGACTGATATATCGGATATCAGTCGGAGTCAGGCCTTCTTGAGCTTGGCCGTGCACTCCGCGCACGTGCCGAAGATCTCGACGGTGTGGCTCACCTCGGAGAAGCCGTTCTCGGCAGCCACGCGGTCCGCCCACTTCTCGACGGCGGGGCCCTCCACCTCGACCGTGCGGCCGCAGTGGCGGCACACCAGGTGATGGTGGTGGTGGGCCGAGCAACGGCGGTAGATGGCCTCGCCCGAGTCGGTGCGCAGGACGTCGACCTGGCCCGCGTCCGCCAGCGACTGCAGGGTGCGGTAGACGGTGGTCAGGCCGATGCCCTCGCCTCGGCGGCGCAGTTCCTCGTGCAGTTCCTGGGCGCTGCGGAAGTCGTCGAGCTGGTCGAGCAGGTTCGAGACCGCCGTGCGCTGCTTGGTGGACCTGAGTCCGGTCACAACTTCTCCTCGACGTGCGTCACTGCGTCCACCACGATGTGCGCCAGGTGTTCGTCCACGAGCCGGTAGACGACCTCGCGGCCGTGCCGTTCGCCGTGCACCACACCCGCCGACTTGAGCACCCGCAGATGCTGGCTGATCAGCGGCTGGGCGACACCCAGCGCCTCGACCAGTTCGTGCACGCAGCGGTCGTGCTCGCGCAGTTGCAGCACGATGGCGATGCGGACCGGGGCGGCGAGGGCGCGCAGCAGATCACCTGCCTCGGCCAGGGTGTGCGCGGCTCTGGGCGGCGCGGGTGCCGGGGCCTCGCGTTCGGGGGAGTGCTCGCCGTGCAGCTGGACGGTCATGGCGGCACACCTCACCTGGTAGGGATTTTCACAACCAATTCTACGGTGATGACGAGCAACACCAGCAGGACCACCACGCGCAACGTGCGTTGAGCTGGGGAAAGGACCCTCCAGGTGGCCGCGAGCAGCACCCCGGCACCGATGATCAGCACGCCTAAGAGCGCCGCGCCCACCGTGCCGCCCACCAGGACGCCGGTGAGGAACAGCCCGAGCACGAGCAGGAACGCCACCACCGGGCGGACGCGTGCCAGCGGGCCGTCGCCGGGCAGCAGAGGGCGCTTGGAGGTCACCGTGTCATCCTTGCACCGTGCTGCTCGTGTGCCGTTTCCGCGTATCCGACCCTGAGGCGTTTACCTCGCGGGTGGAGCACGCGCTGAAGCTCCTGACCGCTCAGCCGGGGTGCGGGAAGGGCACGCTGGCTCGGTCCACGGACGAGGACGACCGATGGGTGCTGACGGTCGAGTTCGAGTCCGTGGTGGCTTATCGGCGTGCGATGTCGCCGTTCCCCGTGCGCGAACACGTGATCCCGCTGCTGTCCGAGGCGCTGACCGACGAGCCCGCGATGTACGAGCCGGCGTTGACCAGCGTCGACGGCCAGGTCGAGACGCACACGAGCCTGCTCGCCGAGGACGCGTTCACCGTGCGGCTCGGCGAGGCGGCAGGGCCTGCGACTCCCCGCAGTTAGTTCTGGGCGGCGATGGCTTCCATCTCCTCGACCCATTCCTCGTGCGAGTCGTGGGGCAGGAGTGCCAACGCCCTGCGTGCGGCTTCGGCGGCTTCTTCCTTGCGCCCCAACGCGTGCAGGGTCTTGGCCTTGCCGCTCTCCGCGTACGCCTCCGGGGTCTTCTCGAAGGCTTCCAGCGCCTCGTCGAAGCGCTCGTTCTCGTAGTAGTACCAACCGAGGTTGTTGTACAGCGGGCCGAGCCACCGCGACAGTTCCGGGTTCGCCTCGACCAGTTCGAGGCCCTGCTTCGTCCACTTCTCGGGGTCGTCGACCAGTGACGCCATGTGCGCGGCGTCGACCGCCAGCGACAGGTCGCCGCGCGTCTTGGCCAGGATGAACGCCGCCACGAACAGCGGTTGCGCGGCCTCCGGATCGCCGCCGGAGCGGTGCAGCCTGCCGCGTTCGAGCAGCACGCGCACCCGGCCCGTCGAGTCGGGCGCGACGAGGGTCTCCGCCTCGTCGACCAGGGTGTGACCTGCGGCGAAGTTGTCGCGCAGGCCCTCGACGCGGGCGAGCTGCGTCAGCACCTCCGCGCGTTCGTCGTCGCTCTGCACGTTGCCCAGGAACGCGCGGAACCTCGCCTCGGTGCCGTCGAGGTCGGCGAAGTCCCACAGCTCTCGCAGCCGGTCTTCCATTCGTGCAGCGTAAGGCTCCGGTCGCCCGTTCGGGGCGCAACGTGACGGGCTAGGCTGTGGCCCCCCGAATCTGATTCCCCCGATGGAGTTCCCGTTGGCCGCCGATCGCATCGAGACCGTTGTCAGCCTCTGCAAGCGCAGGGGGTTCGTCTACCCGTGTGGGGAGATCTACGGCGGTACCCGCTCGGCGTGGGACTACGGGCCTCTGGGCGTCGAGCTCAAGGACAACATCAAGCGCCAGTGGTGGAACTTCATGGTCCGCGGCCGCGAGGACGTCGTGGGCCTCGACTCGTCGGTCATCCTGCCGCGTGACGTGTGGGTCGCCTCCGGTCACGTCGAGGCGTTCGTCGACCCGCTGATCGAGTGCGAGTCGTGCCACAAGCGGTTCCGCGCGGACACGCTGTCGGAGGAGTACGCGGAGCGCACCGGCAAGGAGGTCGCCGAGGGCGACGTGTCGGACGTGCCGTGCCCCAACTGCGGCGTGCGCGGCAAGTACACCGCGCCGAAGATGTTCAACGGTCTGCTGAAGACGCACCTCGGTCCGGTCGAGACCGAGGAGGGCCTGCACTACCTGCGCCCCGAGACCGCGCAGGGCATCTTCACGAACTTCCTGAACGTGCAGACGACGTCGCGCAAGAAGCCGCCCTTCGGCATCGGCCAGATCGGCAAGTCGTTCCGCAACGAGATCACGCCGGGCAACTTCATCTTCCGCACCCGCGAGTTCGAGCAGATGGAGATGGAGTTCTTCGTCGAGCCAGGGACGGACGAAGAGTGGCACCAGTACTGGATCGACGAGCGCACCCGCTGGTACACGGATCTGGGCATCGCGAAGGAGAACCTGCGGCACTACGAGCACCCGCAGGAGAAGCTCTCGCACTACTCGAAGCGCACCGTCGACATCGAGTACCGCTTCCAGTTCGGCGGCCAGGAGTGGGGTGAGCTCGAGGGCATCGCGAACCGCACCGACTTCGACCTCACGACGCACTCGAACGCCTCCGGCGTCGACCTGTCGTACTTCGACCAGGCCACGAACTCGCGCTACAAGCCGTTCGTGATCGAGCCGGCAGCCGGTGTCGGCCGCCCGATGATGGCGTTCCTGCTGGAGGCCTACGTCGAGGACGAGGCGCCGAACGCCAAGGGCGGCGTGGACAAGCGGGTGGTGCTGAAGCTCGACAGGCGGCTGGCGCCGGTGAAGGTCGCCGTGCTGCCGCTGTCGCGCAACGCGGAGCTGTCGCCCAAGGCCCGCGACCTGGCGACGGCGCTGCGCCGCCACTGGAACGTCGACTTCGACGACGCCGGTGCCATCGGCCGCCGCTACCGCCGTCAGGACGAGATCGGCACGCCGTTCTGCGTGACGGTCGACTTCGACACGCTCACCGACCACGCCGTGACGGTGCGGGAGCGCGACACGATGTCGCAGGAGCGGGTCGCGATGGACCAGCTCGAGTCGTACCTGGCCGCTCGCCTGATCGGCTGCTGAGAAGCGGCTCTCGCGGATTGATGGCACGCTCTGGCCGGTGATGATCATCGGCCGGGGCGGGCCACCGCAGTGGATTGCGGTGCACCCGGCGCGGGTCGAGTGGATCAGAGCGCGGCTGGCCGTCACGGGGTTGCTCGTGATCGGCGCGGCGGTGATGACGGCCGGGATCGGTGCGTTCCGGGGGAGTGCTTTCCGGGCTGAGCCTCGCCGCGGCGCGTTCCTGTGCGCGTGACGGGTACGTCGACGTCAACGGGGCTCGCCTGGTTCGCAGCCTGCTCGGGGTGTGTGGGGCGGCACGATCTTCTGCGCGCTGCTCGCCGGTTTCGCCGAGGTGATGGCGCCGTCGCCGTCGGCCGCGTATCTCACGTTGCTCGCGGTGATCGTGGTGCTGGGCGGATCGCGTTCTTCACCGCGCGACGGGTGTTGCGGGGTCTGCTGAGGGGCGGGCTGGTGCTGGCGGTGGCGCGTTAGCCGTTGACGCCGAGCTTCACCAGGAGAGCCTTGGAGACCGCGTTGATCGCCGTGCGCGCGGTGGTCCAGCTGCCGGTCGGGCTCGTGGTGAGGACGGCGACGGCGTAGCGGTTGTCGAGGACGCCCGCGCTGTGCAGGTAGACGTCGCTCGGCAGGTAGAACATCCAGCCCTGCTTGGCGTAGGCGCCGCTGACCCCGAGCAGGCCGAACTGCTGGTCGAAGCCGTCGGCGGCCGTGTCAGGGGCCGACGAGAGTGCGGCGACGATCGTGTCGCGCACCGGTGAGCCGAGGATGTAGCGGTAGAGCCGGACCATGTCGTTCGCGGTGATGACGACCTCGCCCCACTGCGACGGGTCGTCCGGGGCGTGGGTGCCGGTGAGGCCTGCCTCGGCGGCGACGCGGCCGATGGCGTCCATGCCGTCGAACCTCGTCCACAGCACGTCCATGGCCTCGTCGTCGCTGACGCTCAACGCGCGGTGGATCAGGTCCTGGTCGTCGGCGGACAACGGCTGTTGCAACGCGTCGACGGCGAGGATCAGCTTCGACAGGGACGCCGAGTAGAACGGCTGGTCGCCATGCTGCGAGATCATCTGGCCGGAGTCGAGGTCCAGGACGGCGACGCCGACGTCGGACCGGCCACCCGCGGCAGCGATATCCGATATATCAGTAGCAGATATATTGGATACCGCACTGATGCCAGGAGAGGGCGAGCCCGTATCCGATATATCAGGGCTCGCATGCGATATATCGGGCGCGGTATCCGACGTATCGGATGTCGTATCCAATACATCGGGACCGCGCGATATATCAGCTGACGACTTCGCGTGCGCGTTGCACGGCGAGGCGTCGGGGACCACGAAAACGGTCGCCGTGATGAGGATGATCAGAGCCCAGCGCACATCTCCAAGTTCCGTGTCACAGGAGCCTGGTGTCGACCTTTTCCTCCTGA
Organism: Lentzea nigeriaca; assembly: GCF_016907955.1. Taxonomy (GTDB): domain Bacteria; phylum Actinomycetota; class Actinomycetes; order Mycobacteriales; family Pseudonocardiaceae; genus Lentzea; species Lentzea nigeriaca. The sequence goes on from NZ_JAFBCX010000019.1 coordinate 60,489, forward strand.
GCGGTTGCTGAAGACTCTTCCCTGACCACCACGTACGCGCCGGCGCCCTGCCGTTCCGAGACCGCCTCGACGAGCTCGGTGCCGCGGTACAGCAGGCCGACGCCGTCGTCGGTGCAGTAGGTCGTCGGCAGCTGTCCGGCGCCGACGGCCTCGTGGATCTTCGGGCGGCGCTGCGCCTCGGAGTCGTAGTGGACGCCGTTGCCGTAGGGCAGGAAGCCGAGGCCGTTCGTGACGATCCGGAGGTCCGGGCCGAACGAGTCGGTCGCGCCGCCCACGTGCCAGCAGATCGAGCCCGCCGACACGCCGCTGAGCACCACGCCCGCCTCCCACGCCTTGCAGAAGACCGGGCCGAGACCGTGCACCTCCCACACCGCGAGCAGGTTCGCGACCGAGCCGCCGCCCACCCACACGACGTCGTGCGAGAGCACGTAGCTCTCGAGGTCGTCGGTCGGCGGCATGGTGAAGAGGTTCAGCACCGAGACCTCGACGCCCGCGACGCTGCCCGCTTCCGTCATGTTGGCGTTCATGTGCCGCTGGTCGCCGCCGGCGGTGCCGACGTAGCAGAGCCGCGGCTTGCGGCCTTCCACGCCGGAGAGGTCCAGAGCGAAGTGGATCAGCTTGCCGAATTCGAGGAAGGTCCTGCGCCCCTGGCGCAAACCTCCGGAGGTGGCGAGGATCGTGGGCTGCTCAGCAGGCATGACGATGATCCTCGCAGGGGCGTCAACGCGACGCCCGCCCGGTCTGGAACCATGCAAAGGGTGCGGACCCCACCCCTCAAACCTCTGGCCAGGATTCGTCGCATCGTGTTGCGCCTGCTCTTCGGCGCGTTGATCGTCGGTGCGCTGGTGGTGGGCGGAACGGCGTTCCGCGTGTGGCAGGTCGCGCGGGTCGACGACTGGACCAAGGCCGACATGGCGATCGTTCTCGGCGCCGCGCAGTACAACGGTGTTCCGTCCGACGTGCTCGAAGCCCGGCTGGAGCACGCGCTCGGCCTCTTCAAGGAGGGCGTCGTCGGCTACATCGCGACGACCGGGGGCCGCCAGCCGGGTGACAACTTCACCGAGGGTCAGGTCGGCAAGATGTGGCTGGTCAAGCGCGGGGTTCCGGAGGACCGCGTGCTGCAGGTCGGCGAGGGCGCGGACACGCTGGGCTCGCTGCGCGCCGTCGCCTCCGTGGCCGGGGAACGTGGCCTTAAGACCGCCGTGATCGTCAGTGACCCGTGGCACTCCCTGCGCGCCCGCACGATGGCCGAGGACGCCGGGCTGGAGGCGTGGACGTCACCCACACGTGTCGGTCCGAACGTGCAGACGCGTGAGACGCAGTGGTTCTACATCAAGCGCGAGACCGGAGCGTTGCTGTACTACCGCTTGATGAAGGCCCACGCCGGAGTGTTCGACGAGCTCAAGCTCCCTAAAATCGGGTGATGGGGTACACCGGCCACGACGCGGAGCGTTTGCTCATCGAGGAACCGAAGATCGCCGTGCTGCCGGGCGCCCGCACCGACATGCGCACACCGTTCTCCCGTGACCGCGCCCGTGTGCTGCACTCCGCGGCGTTGCGCCGGCTCGCGGGCAAGACCCAGGTCGTCGGCCCCGGCGAGGGCTCCGAGGTCACCGGTGTCCCGCGCACCCGGCTCACCCACTCGCTGGAGGTCGCGCAGATCGGCCGCGGCATCGGCGAGGAACTGGGCTGCGACCCGGACATCGTCGACACCGCCGGACTCGCGCACGACATCGGCCATCCGCCGTTCGGGCACAACGGCGAGAGAGCGCTCGACGAGCTCGCCGGCCCGTGCGGTGGCTTCGAGGGCAACGCGCAGACGTTCCGCATCCTCGCCCGCCTGGAACCCAAGTCCGCTCACGGCCTCAACCTCACTCGCGCGGTGCTCGACGCGTCGACGAAGTACCCGTGGCCGCGCACGCCGGGCACGGTGAAGTTCGGCGTGTACGACGACGACCTGGAAGTGTTCGAGTGGATGCGTGCGGATGCACCGGACTGTGAGCGGTGCATCGAGGCGCAGGTGATGGACTGGTCCGACGACGTGGCGTACTCGGTGCACGACGTCGAGGACGGCGTCCTGGCCCACCGCATCAGCCTCGGCGCGCTGGCCCGTCCCGACGAACGTGCCGCCATCGCCTCGCTCGCGGCCAAGACGTTCTCAGAGGAATCCGTCGCCACACTCGAAGCCGCCGCCGAGGAGCTGCTGAAACTGCCCGTGATCGCCTACTGGACCGAGCACGAGTACGACGGCTCTCTCGGCGCCCAGGTCGCGTTGAAGAACCTCACCAGCGAACTGGTCGGCCGGTTCGCCTCGGCAGCGGTCACCGCGACCCGCGAGGTCCACGGCGAAGGGGCCCTCACGAGGTACAACGCCTCGTTGGTGGTCCCACGGCAGGTCGTGGCGGAGGTGGCGCTGCTCAAGGCGATGGCCGTCCGGTACGTGATGAGCGATCCGGCCCGTCTCGCCATGCAGGCCGAGCAACGCGAGCTCATCGCCGACCTCGTCGCCCGGCTGATGGAGCGGCCGACGCTGCTAGACCCGGCGTTCCGCCCGTTGTTCGCGGCCGCTTCCTCTTACGCCGCACGGCTTCGCGTCGTCGTCGACCAGGTCGCGCTGCTCACCGACGCGCAGGCCGTGGCCAGGCACCGCGCATCGGCGTAGGTTCGAAGGCGTGACCGACCAGGCCCAGTTCGCCCTGACCGTGCACCGCGTCGCCGTGCCGGATCCGTCGTCCAACGCCTGCTGGTCCCCGTTCTCGGTGGCGAGTGCGCTCGCTCTCGCGCAGGAGGCCGCCCGCGGCGAGACCCGTGCCGAGCTCGACCGGCTGCTGGCGGGCTTCGACCCCTCCGACGCGCTCGACGTGCCGGAACTGGCTGTCGCGAACACGTTGTGGGCCGACGACGACCTGACGCTGAACCCGGACTTCTCGCTCACGAAGTCGGTGCGCCGCACGGCGTTCTCCGACTCCACGACGGTCCGCAAGCTCGTCAACACCGATGTCGCAGAGACGACCCGCGGCCTGATCCCCGAACTGCTGACGAGCCCCCCGCCCCCGGACGCCGCCGCGATCATCGTCAACGCCCTGTACCTCAAGGTGGGCTGGCTGAACCCGTTCTCCTCCTGGGAGACGGCCCGGAAACCGTTCCACGCCCCCGGCGGTGACGTGGACGTGCCGACGATGAAGGTGACCGAGAAGTTCCGCTACGCCCGCCACGACGGCTGGCAGACGGTCGTGATGCCCGCGGCGTCCGGCGTCGAGGCCGTGATCCTGCTGCCGGACACGTCGCTGGAGCAGCCGCTCGAGGTGTCGGTTCTCGAGGCGAGCGACCGGACCAACCTCGAGCTCTCACTGCCCAAAGTGGACATCCGGGAGAAGTTCCAGCTGAAAGGCGTGCTGGAACAGCTGGGGGTGCAGCGCATGTTCGCGCGCGACGCCGACTTCAGCGGCCTCTCGCCGGACGAGCGGCTGTTCGTCGACGACGTGCTCCACGAGGCTGTGCTGCGGCTGGACGAGGAGGGCCTGGAGGGCGCGGCGGCCACCGCCGTCACGTTCCGGACCGTGTCGCTCGAGATCCCGACCGAGCCGATCGTGGTGAACGTCGACAGGCCGTTCCTGCTCGCGGTCCGGCACGCGCGCTCGAAGGCCGTCTACTTCCTCGCTCAAATCGCCCGTCCGTGAGCGATTCGCGCGACCGTTCGCCCTGATGGGCGACCGTTTCGCGCGGCGAGATCATGATCATGCCTTTACCGTTCCAGCCATGACCCAGCACGGTGCAGGCGAGCAGCTCGTCGTGCTCGCGGCGGCCGGCGCCACGCAGATCACGTGCTTCAGCGGCGTCACCGTTCCCGTCCTGCTGAGAACCGAGTGCTACGCGAAGGCGCTGGCCGGCGCGCTGGGCTTCACCCCCGCACCGGAGCTGCTCCCCGACGGGGTGCTGCCCCGGTGCGTGTTCTTCATCCACGAGTACGCGTTGCGCACCGTGGTGGGGAACGACCGGCTGATGGAGGACCAGGTCCTGCACCTGCTGTTCCACGCGCCGTCGATCAGGATCGTGCCCGCCAGCACCGGTGCGGCCGGAGCGGTCGGACTGGACTACGCGCTGATCGAGTACGACCACGAGCCGCCGCTCGTCTACCTCGCGAACTGGGTGCTCGCCAGTGACGCGGCCACCGTCGAACGGGCCGTGCTGATCTTCCGGCGCATGCACGCCATCGCGCTCGACAACGAGCGGTCGCGTGACCTGCTGATGGACTACGTGGCCGTGTACGACCGCTAGTTCGGGGTGTTGCGACGCAGGAAGAGTCGCATTCCGTCCTCGCCGGGCAACGCGCACAGCAGCAGGCGGACGTTCTGGTGACGCACCGGCACCGCACACGAGTCGCCTGCCAACAGCGTTCCCGCCAGCAGGCCGGCCGACTCGTGATCGATGTCCAGCACGAAGTCGTTGCTCATGCGAGGACCCTATGAGGTGGCAGGCTCGCAACCCAGTCACCCAAAGGTGTCACGTTCTCTGTCACGTTCCGCGGCCCTGCCCCGTCCACAGGTCATGACGAGGATCAAGGGAGTCACCAAGAAGGACGCCGGCCTGCTCACCAAGGCCGTGTACTGGTTCGCGCGGCGCGAGTTCGGGGCCGTGCCCGAGCCGGTCACGGTCATGGCACACCACCCGAAGCTGATGATCGCGAGCGCCCGCCACGAACTGGCGGTCAAGAAGGCGGTCCACGGGCCGTTGTTCGAGCTCTGCGTCTACCGGACGGCCGTGAAGCTCGGCTGCTCGTGGTGCGTCGACTTCGGCGCGATGCTGATGAAGCACGGAGGCCTGGACATCGAACGGCTGAAGCACATCGACTCGTACGCCACCTCACCGCTGTACACCGACATCGAACGCAAGGCGCTGGCGTACGCCGACGCCATGACCGACACGCCGATCAGCGTCACCGACGAGCAGGTCGCGGAGCTGGAGAAGTTGCTGGGACGCAAGGAACTCGTCGCGCTGACCTACCAGATCGCGCTGGAGAACCAGCGCGCGCGGTTCAACAGCGCGTTCGGCATCAAGGACCAGGGATTCACCAGCGGCGACGCCTGCCGCGTCCCGGCACACTAGAAGAGTGGAGAAGATCACCCTGACGGGTGCCCAGGAGACCATGCTCGCCACGCTGTACGGCAGGGCGCTGGACAGCGGGCGGGCGACCTCCGTGCTGCGCGACGACGAGGCGAAGCGTGCCGTCGACCGCATCGACTACGACTTCGCGAAGACCGGGATGACCACGACGACAGCGGTCGGCGTGGCCATCCGCGCCAAGGTGCTCGACGACTGGACTCGCGAGTTCATCCGGCGCAACCCGACGTGCACGGTGCTGCATCTCGCGTGTGGCCTGGACACGCGCGCGCATCGCATCGAACGGCCGGACACCGTGCGTTGGGTCGACGTCGACATGCCGGACGTCGTTGCGTTGCGGCGCAAGCTGTTGCCGGAGCCGTCCGGCGACTACCGGCTCGTGGCGTCGTCGGTCACGGAGGAGGCGTGGCTGGCCGAGGTGCCCGCGGATCGTCCGGCCGTGGCGGTGTTCGAGGGCCTCTCGATGTACCTCACGCGTGCGGAGGGCCACGCGTTGATCAGAAGGATCACCAGCCGGTTTTCCAGTGGTGAGCTGCTGTTCGACGTCTACGGCTCGTGGGGGATCAAGCTGCAGAAGCTCGTTCCGGCCGTGCGCAACGCAGGTGCGACGCTGCACTGGGGCGTCGACGACCCGCGCGAGGTCGAGGCGCTGCGTCCCGGACTGACCACTGTGGACGCCTGGCGAAGCGTGGACCTGCCGCACCTGGCCGCGTTGCCCAGGTCCGGCAGGATCCAGATGAAGGTCGTCAGCGCGATCCCGAAGCTCAGGGACGTCGGGAAGCTCTTGCGGTTGCGGTGGTGATCAGGACTCGATGACGAAGTCGAACCTGGGAAACGTTAGCGTCGAAACGGTACCGGGAACCAGTAATGGTCTAGACCAAGAAGTCCACGTGGCCGAGCTTGTCCGGGTTCGCGATGTCGTAGACCGCGAGGATCTTGCCGTCGTGCACGGTGAACGTCGTGACGCGCGGCGTCATCTCGCCCTGCGCCGCGATGACGACGCCGAGGTCGCCGTTGACCTGCACGGGCCGAATCTGCGGGAAGTCGTCCTCGAAGCCGTACTTGCGGATGAGCCCGAAGAAGAAGCGGGCGATCTTCTCCGCGCCCGCGATCGTGTTGACCGCCGTGCGGACCTTGCCGCCACCGTCGCCGATCATCACCGCGTCCGGGTGCAGCAGGCCCAGCACCGCGTCGATGTCGCCGCCAGCCATGGCGCTGAGGAACTTCTCCAGCACCTCCTGCTGTTCGGCGAGCGCCGCGCGGGGTGGTGGCTCCGCGCCCGCGACGGCCTTGCGGGCGCGGGAGGCGTGCTGGCGCGCGGAGGCCTCCGAGACGCCGAGTGTGTCCGCGATCTCGTTGAACGGCAACGAGAACGCGTCGTGCAGCACGAACGCGACGCGCTGCTCGGGAGTGAGCCGGTCCAGCAGGACCAGCGCCGCCATGCGCACGCCGTCGGACCGCACCACCGACGCGAGCGGGTCGTCGGCCTCGCCGGTGGTCAGCAGCGGTTCCGGCAGCCACGAGCCCACGTAGGTCTCCCGGCGCACGGCCGCGGAGCGCAGCCGGTCCAGGCAGATGCGGCTCACCACGGTCGTGAGCCAGCCGCGGACGTCCCTGATGCCCTCGGCCGCCGAGAACCGCAGCCAGGCCTCCTGCACGGCGTCCTCGGCGTCGGCGACGCTGCCGGTCAGCCGGTACGCCACGCCGACGAGATGGGCTCGGTGGAGTGCGAAGTCGTCGGCTGCGGTCACGGTTGGCAGTTTGCCAGGGGATTAGACTCGGGGATGTGGCAGGACGCATCAGGGAGAGCGACATCGCATTGGTGCGTGAGCGCAGCCGCATCGATGAGGTCGTCGGCGACCAGGTTTCACTGAAGAGAGCCGGCGGAGGCGCACTCAAGGGGTTGTGCCCCTTCCACGACGAGAAGACGCCCTCGTTCAACGTGCGCCCGTCGCACGGCACGTTCCACTGCTTCGGCTGTGGCGAGGGCGGCGACGTGATCGCCTTCGTGATGAAGGTCGAGCACCTGTCGTTCGTGGAAGCCGTCGAGCGGCTCGCGGACCGTGCGGGCATCCAGCTCACCTACGAGGGCGGCGGCGTCACGATCCAGCGTGATCGGGGCACGCGCAGCAGGCTCATCGAGGCGCACAAGCAGGCCGCCGAGTACTACGCCGAGCAGCTCGCCTCACCGGAGGCGCAGGCGGCGCGCGAGTTCCTGGCGGAGCGCGGGTTCGACGAGGCCGCGGCACGGCAGTTCGGCTGCGGTTTCGCGCCCGGCGGCTGGGACAAGCTCACGAAGCACCTGCTGGGTCGCGGTTTCGAGCTCACCGAGCTGATCAAGGCGCAGCTCACCAAGGAAGGCCGCCAGGGCCCGATCGACCGGTTCCACCGGCGGTTGCTGTGGCCGATCAAGGACATCGGCGGCGAGGTCGTCGGGTTCGGCGCGCGGCGGATCTTCGACGACGACCCGATCCAGGCGAAGTACCTCAACACCAGCGAGTCGCTGATCTACAAGAAGTCGCAGGTGCTGTTCGGGCTCGACCAGGCCAAGCGGGAGATCGCGAAGCGCAAGCAGGCCGTCATCGTCGAGGGCTACACCGACGTGATGGCGATGCACCTGGCCGGCGTGCCGACCGCGGTCGCGTCGTGCGGCACGGCGTTCGGCACCGACCACATGAACGTGCTGCGCAGGCTGCTGATCGACGACGACGTGAACGGCGAGGTCATCTTCACCTTCGACGGCGACGAGGCGGGCCAGAAGGCCGCGCTGAAGGCGTTCGAGGGGGAGCAGCAGTTCTCCGCCCAGACCTACATCGCGGTGGCGCCGGACGGCATGGACCCGTGCGAACTGCGGCAGGCCAAGGGCGACGTCGCGGTGCGCGACCTGGTGGCGCGGCGCACGCCGTTGATCGAGTTCGCGATCAAGGCGCAGCTCAAGGCGTACGACCTCGACTCGGTGGACGGCCGCGTCGAGGCGTTGAAGAAGATGGTGCCGTTCGTCGCGCAGATCAAGGACCGCGCCAAGCGGGACGGCTACGCGACGCGGCTCGCCTGGTGGGTGGGCTGGGACGACGAGGCCATGGTCGTGCGGCGCGTGCGTCAGGTCGCCGGTGGCAAGGCGCCGGTCGTCGCCGCTCAACGAGTCGACCCGAACCAGATGGCGTTGGGAGTCGAGGTCGACGGACCGCCGCGGCCCAACCCGCGCGACCCGCGGCTCGTGCCAGAGCGCGAGGTGCTCAAGGTCGCGCTGCGGCTGCCCGAGTACGCCGGTCCGCTCTACGACTCGCTGCCGGACGAGGCGTTCACCGAGCCCGCCTACGTGGCGCTGCACCGGGCGATCCGCGACGCCGGTGGTGCCTCCTCCGGGCTCGCGGGCACGGCCTACCTGGACGCGATCTCGCAGGCGTGCTCGCACGCGTCGGTGCGGTCGGTGCTGACCGAGCTCGCGGTGGAACCCTTGGCCGTCAAGCAGAACGACGAGTTCCGCTACGCGTCGATGGTGATCGCGCGGCTGCAGGAGGTGCAGGTCGGCAGGCAGGTCGAGGACGTGAAGTCACGGCTGCGGCGACTGTCCCCGATCAAGGACGCCGACGAGTACCGGGCGCTGTGGGGCGACCTGGTGGCGCTGGAGGAGTACCGCAAGGCGCTCCTGCAGCAGAGCGCAGGAGTGCTGTAGTGGGGCTGTTCCGCCGGTTGTTCGGCTCGGGTGCGCCGGACGGGTTCATCGGGTCGTTGGAGCCCGACGAGACCGTGATCGCTCACGCGCCCGTGCAGGACGGTCATCTCGTCGTCACGTCGCTCGGGCTGTGGGTGCCGGGGCCGCGGCGGATCGGCTGGCACCTCATCAGCAAGGTGAAGTGGGAGGGCGCGCTGCGGGTCGTCGAGGCGCAGGAGGCCGGGCTGGAAGGCTCGGTAGTGCTCCTCGAAGACCTTCCGGTGCAACGGTTCGCGGTGCAGGAGCCCGGCCGGGTGCTGCGGGCGATCAGCCAGCGCGTCGAGGGCTCGATCCGGCACAGGGAGCGCGTCGAGTCGCCCGGCGTGTGGATCCTGCAGCGCAAGATTCCCGGCCGTGACGGCGTCGTGTGGCAGGCGCGCGGGGATGCCGGGGTGGATCTGGCTGACGTGCGGGTCGCCGTGGCGGCGTTCGCAGCGAGGCTGTCGCACTAAAAGGCTGGCGGGCTAGCAGTACGCGTGTACTGTTAGCCGTATGTGGGACCCGGCGCAGTACCTGGCCTTCGCCGATCACCGGGCGCGGCCGTTCTATGAACTCGTGGCACGCGTGGGGGCCGCGGAGCCTCGCCGCGTGGTGGACGTGGGCTGCGGGCCCGGAAATCTGACCGCGTCGTTGTCCTCGCGGTGGCCGTCCGCTGTCGTGGAGGCGTTCGACTCGTCGTCCGAGATGGTCGAGGCCGCCCGCGCCGCGGGCGTGGATGCTCGCGTCGACGACGTGACGACCTGGGAACCGTTGCCGGACACCGATGTCGTGGTGTCCAACGCGGTCCTGCAGTGGGTTCCGTCACATCCCTCGATCGTGTCGAAGTGGACCGGGGCGCTCCCGGTCGGCGCGTGGCTCGCCTTCCAGGTGCCCGGCAACCACGCCGACGCGTCGCACCGGCTCATCCGCGAGGTCGCCGGACCGTCGCTGGCGCACGTCTTCCGGTCGGAGAAGCCCGTTCTGGAACCCGTGGAGTACGCCGAACGGCTGGCGGACTGCTCCTCTGTGGACGCCTGGGAAACCACGTACGTGCAGCGGCTCTCCGGACCCGATCCCGTGCTCGAATGGGTTAGTGGCACGGCTTTGCGGCCGGTGCGCGCGGCACTGTCCTCATCGGACTGGGAGGCCTACGTGGCGGAACTGGCGCCGCGGCTGCGCGAGGCGTACCCGGCGCGAGCCGACGGCACGACGTGGTTCCCGTTCAGGCGGATCTTCGTGGTGGCGCAGGTGTGAAGATCGTCACGCCCGAGGTGTCCCGGAGGGAGTGACGGGCCGTCCGTTGGCCTCCTCCTGGTGCCGCCACGGAGCCTTCTCGGCGGCCTTCTCCGCAGCGTCCGCGGCGAGGTCTTTCGCCTGGTGGGCGGCCTCGAACGCCTTGTCCTTGGCTTGGCTCGCCGTCCGGCGCACCGTGGGGTTCTCGATGAAGCGGTGCCACAGGCGCACGATCTGGTCGTAGCGCTCCCGTCCGGCCTTCGCGCCGAGCACGTAACCGATCGCCGCGCCGACCAAGATGCCCTTCATGCGGGTCTCCTCTCACATCGTGCCTGGTCAGGACCCATCTTGCCGCAAAGTGGGGGGTGGTTGCAGAACCCGTTTTGAGGCTCATGTAGAGTTACCCACTGTCAGGAGGAACCAAGCCTGACAGGCAAGAACACAACAGAACATTCCCCCATAGCTCAATTGGCAGAGCATGCGACTGTTAATCGCAGGGTTACTGGTTCGAGTCCAGTTGGGGGAGCTTCCCAGACCCTAGTCATCCAACTGGGGTCTTTTGGTTTCGGGGGCTGTGCGTGACTTTGGGTGCATGCCCCGGTTCACGAACCTCCGCCGCATCTCGTCGTTGGACCCGCTGGCCGACCACGAGGAGATCATGAGGATCTCCTCCGGCCTCGAGTTCCCGTGGGACTACCAGAAGTCGCTGGAGCTGGCTCTGTTCCGCACGTACTGCGTTCCGACGATCTCGGGCCTGCTGGAGCGCACCGGCGAGTTCGAACGCCGCCCGCAGAAGCGCTACGACGACACCGCGGTGCTCATGGCGGAGCTCGTCGAGCACGGCTATGACTCACCGCGCGGCCGTGAGGCGCTGCGGGTCGTCAACCGCCAGCACGGCCGTTACGACATCTCCAACGACGACATGCTGTACGTGCTGTCGACGTTCATCTACGACCCGATCGACTGGCTCGGGCAGTACGGCTGGAGGCCGTTGACGCGCAACGAGGAGCTGGCCGCGTTCCACTTCTACCGCGCGGTCGGCTCCCGCATGGGAATCCGGGACATTCCGGCGGACTTCGACGTGTTCCGCGCCTTCAAATCGGCCTACGAACAGCAGCACTTCGTGTTCGCGCCGTCGAACCGCCGCATCGGCCAGTACACGCTCGACCTGTTCTGCTCGTGGTACCCGCCGGTGCTGAAGCCGGTGGTCTCCAGGGCCGTGGTCGCGATGCTGGATCCGTTGATGGTCCGCGCGTTCGGCTTCGACGCACCGCCCGCCTGGGTAGGGGTGCTCGGGCGGCTCGCGTTGCGCGTGCGGGCACTGGTGGTGCGCCGGATGCCCGTGCGGAGGGCCCTGAAGCTCACCAGCACGCCCAACCGCACGTACCCCGGCTATCCCGCCGGCTACCGGCCGTCGGACCTCGGGGCGATCTCCAGCACCGCGCCCTGACCGTTGAGCGTGAACCCCATGGCCTTGAGGAACTCGTTGCCGGGCTTGAAGTCCGTGAGGCTCACGTGCACGTGCGTGATCTCGGGGTAGCGCTCGGTGAGCGCCCTGGCCATCTCCCTGCCGATGCCCCACCTGCGCAGATCCTTCGGAACGAGGAAGAAGCCGATGCTGGCGTGGCCCGGCGACGGGTGGTCCAGCACCAGGTCGACGAACCCGATCATGCCCTGCGCCTCGGCGACCAGCAGCTGCTTCTGCTCGAACCGCGTGCCCTCCGGCAACGCGTAGAAGAGACTCTGCACGTCACCGGGCCCGGACGGATGACCCATGGCAGCCTGGAACCAGTCGTCGCAGTAGGCGAACAGCCGCAGCACCTCGGGCTCGTCCGCCGGGGTGAAGTCGCGGAGGGTCAAACGCACGCGTGCAGCCTATGTGTCGCTCGCCACGGGGGCGCGCAAGGCCCGTTCGGCGTGATCGGTATCCTCCACCACGCAGCGTTAGCGGCTCTCCCCGCCGCTGCGAGGGGGCAGTAGCTCAACCGGTCAGAGCAGCAGACTCATAATCTGTCAGGTTGTCGGTTCGAATCCGACCTGCCCCACCAGACTGACCAGCACGGACAGGCCGTGCTGCGGAGCTGGCTCGCCTCCCCCCACGGTGAAGGGTCTGGCAGCAGCCCAGCAGGCGCGATAGGTCGTTTCGTGCCTTCAACGTGGCAACTTCTGTGCTGCCGATGAATCCGGTCGACCCGGCGATGCCGTTGCTCCTGCTCGACCTGCTCTTGGGTGCAGCTCGCTGCCGATCGTCGTGACCGAGCGCCTTCGGCGGATTGAAACGTCGGACTTCGCCCTGGTCTCGTGACACTGTTGGATGGCGCCCGAGTCCTGCGACCCTCGCAACGCGAAGATCGACGGGCCGCTCACCTGTGGGTGATCGAGGAGGACGAGGGCAGTGAAGCGCTACATATTGTTCGATCACGACGGCGTTCTGGTGGACACCGAATTCTGGTACTTCCAGGCGGGAGCACGCGCTCTCGCCGAGATCGGTGTGATCCTGGACAAGGATCAGTACCTCAGCGACATGGGCCAGGGACTGGGAACCTGGGCCCAGGCCAAGGCGGCAGGTGTCGACGAGCACACCATCGGCAGGCAGCGCGCGGTCCGGGACGCCTACTACCAGGAGTACCTGAGAACCGAGTCGATCGAGATCGAAGGCGTCGTCGAGACCCTGGCCGAACTGTCGAAGTTCGTCCGCATGGCTGTCGTGACTACCGCGAAGCGCGCGGATTTCGACATCATCCACGAGAAGCGCAGGATCAGTCAGTTCATGGACTTCGTCCTTGCGCGCGAGGACTACACGCTCGCCAAGCCGCACCCGGAGCCGTACCTGACCGGCCTGGATCGGCTGGGGGCGAGCAGGGAGGAAACTCTGGTCGTCGAGGATTCGGCACGGGGGCTTCGCTCGGCGGTTGCCGCCGGTATCGACTGCGCCGTCGTCCACAATGAATTCACGAAAGGGCATGATTTCTCCGGAGCCCGCTACCGGATCCGGACCCTGGCGGAACTGAAGGAAACCATCCTGAATTCAAAATGAGGGCCTGCGCAGTGCAGGGCGGAGTCTGCTGTCGTCGCCTCCCCTGAGATCTTCGGGGATGGCTGCACCTCGTTTCGGCACCTGCTGTTCCGGCGGCCGCCGGCCGCGACTCCGGTCAGCGCGAGTCCGCGTGTCTGGAGCGCTCAGCCCGTCGCGTTGACCTTCAAGCCTTCCACGTAGATGGACAGGAAGCGCTGCCACTCCTCCGGCGAGTCCCTGATGACCTGGGCCATCGCCCTGGTCAGCGTGGCCATGTCCGCGATCGAGTAGTCGGGGCGGAGCACCCCGGCCTCGACCGCGCGCGTGATCAGGATTTCGGCGTGGCCCGCTCCCCGGTGGCAGGCCGAGACGATCTCCGGGGCGTCGGGCAGGTCGCGGGCCAGGACGTCGTTGAGGCCGCGGTCCTGGGCCTGCAGGGCGTAGAGGTCGTCGAGGTAGCCGGCGAACGCGTGCCACGGGTCCGGGTCGGCCAGGGCCTTCGCGCCGATGTCGTCCAGGGCGGCGAGGCGTTCGGGGAAGATCGCCGCCACGAAGTCCTCGCGGGTCGGGAAGTGCTTGTAGAGGGTGCCGATGCTGACCTCGGCGCGGCGGGCGATGTGTTCCAGCGGGACGTCGAGGCCGCGTTCGGCGAACAGGTGCGCGGCCGCCGTCAGCAGCTTCTCGCGGTTGCGTGCCGCGTCCGCACGCAGGGGCCTCGACGCGGTGACCATGTGCGGATCCTACTCAGCGGCTAAGTCGAGGGTGCCCTCGAATTTTGTGGTAGCGTCGGCGACGGTAAGTCGAGGGTGTCCTCGAATTAGCGTCGGAAGGGTGAAACCTCATGTCTCCCACCGCGGTTGTGGTTGGTGTTGGTCCTGGGCTCGGCATGTCGATGGCGCACCGGTTCGGTCGTGAGGGGCACGACGTCGTGCTGGTCTCACGCGGCAGCGAGCGGCATCCCGGCTACGTCGCCGCGCTCGCCGAGGCGGGGGTGAAGGCGCGGGCGTTCGCGGTCGACGTGCGGGACCGGGAGAAGCTGTTGTCCACTTTGGACCAGATCGGGCCGGTCGACGTCGTGTACTACGGGCCTGGTGCCACCGATCTGAGCGAGGTGCCCGTGGAGATCACGTCGACCACCTCGGACGAGGCACGGGTGGCCATGCGGTGGCTCTACCCGGCCATCGACATCGTCGGGCACGTGTTGCCCGGCGTGATCGAACGCGGCGGTGGTCTGCTGTTCGCCGGTGGGCTCAGTGCGGTGCAGCCGATGCCGGTGCTCGGTGCGCTCGCCCTCACCGCGGCCGCGTTGCGCAACTACGCGTTGACTCTCAACGCGGCGCTGGCCGACAAGGGGGTGTACGCGGGCACGCTCACCATCGGTGGCGTCGTCGAGCGCGGTGACATCCACAAGCTGGTGGCGAGCAGGCCCGAGCAGTTCGGGGACCTGGCCGGGCACACGCTCGACCCCGACGAGGTCGCGGAGACGGCGTGGCGGATGTTCGTCAAGCGGGACCGTGCTGAGGAGGTGTTCTCGGTCCTCTAGCGCGTCGATGCGAGCTTGAGCCTCGGTGACTACGGTTGAACACGTGCGAGTGGCGACGTGGAACGTGAACTCGGTCAAGCAGCGCGTGCCGAGGCTCCTGCCCTGGCTGGACCAGCGCAAACCGGATGTCGTGTGCCTGCAGGAGACCAAGCTCGCCGACGAGGCCTTCACCGCCCTGCTCGGCGAGGCCCTGCGCGAGCGCGGTTACGAGGTGGCGCTGTTCGGCGAAACGCAGTGGAACGGCGTGGCGTTGTTGTCGCGCGTCGGCTTGGACGACGTCGCGGTCGGGGTGGCCGGGGCGCCGGGCTTCCCGCACGTCGAGGCACGCGCCGTGGCCGCCACGTGTGGTGGGGTGCGCGTGCATTCGCTGTACGTGCCGAATGGTCGTGAGCCCGAGTCCGACCACTACAAGTACAAGCTGGAGTGGCTCGCCGCTCTGCGCGATGTCCTGAAGACCGGGCCCGAGGACGCCGTGGTGTGCGGTGACATCAACATCGCGCCCACCGGCGCGGACGTCTTCGATCCCGAGGCCTACATCGGGCAGACGCACGTCACGGAGCCCGAACGTGCCGCGCTGCAGGCGATTCAGGCGCTCGGGTTCCACGACGTGGTGCGGGACCGGTGGCCCGACGAGCGGATCTTCAGCTACTGGGACTACCGGGCCGGGATGTTCCACCGGGACCTGGGGATGCGGATCGACCTGATCCTGGCGACCACTTCCGTCGCGTCGCGGGTCAAGGCGGCGTGGATCGACCGGCACGCGCGGAAGGGGACCGGGCCCAGTGATCACGCGCCGGTGATCGTCGACCTCGACGAGGCGCCGGACGGCGACATCGGGCCCGTGGTGCCGCCGCCGTCGTCGCCGGGGGCGAAGAAGAAGGTCAAGCTGCCCCAGGCAAAGTGACGGTGAAGGCGGCCCCGCCCTCCGGCGCCGGCCCCGCCGAGATCGTGCCACCCATCCGCGTCACCAGCCCGTGTACCAGCGCGAGCCCGACCCCGGTGCCGACCGGCCGCGAGTCCTGGTACCGGGCGTGCAGCACACCCCGGTCGAACGCCACCGCATAGTCCTCCGGCGCCAGCCCAGGCCCGCCGTCGCGCACCTCCAGCACCGACGAGAGGGCGAGCACGACGGGGCGGCCGGCGGGGGTCACGCGCAGGGCGTTTTCCAGCAGGCCGTCGATGACCTGGCGCAGGCGGCGGGCGTCGGCGTGCACGACGGGCGTGGCCGATACCTCCAGGGAGAAGGCGACGCCGCGGGCGTGGCAGCGGGCGCGCCAGACGTCCGCGGCTGAGCGCACGACCGGTTCCAGGGCCACCGGGGCCATGTCCAGGCGGAAGTCGTCGGCGCCCAGGCGGGCGAGGTCCAGGAGGTCGGTCACCAGGCGGTCCAGGCGGCGGGCCTCGTCGAGGATCACGGTGCCGACCGGGGCCACCTGGGGGCCGGAGACCACGCCGTCCGCCAGGGATTCCGCGAAGCCCGTCACGGCGGTCAGCGGGGTGCGGAGCTCATGGGAGACGGAGAGCAGGAAGTCGCGTTGGCGGGATTCGCTGCGCTGCAGGGCATCGGCCAGTTCGTTCACGGACGTGGCGACCTCGGCCAGTTCGTGGGGGCCTGACACCGGGACGCGGAGGTCTCGGCGGCCCGCGCTCATCGAGTGGGCCACGGAGGCCACTCGGCGCAGAGGCCTGGCCAGGAACGTGCCCAGGGCCAGGCCCGCCAGGCAGGCGACCACGAGGCCGACGGCCAGGGCGAAGATGATGTTGCGGACCAGTTTGCGGTAGGTGTTGCTGGTCTCGGTTTCCTGCACCAGGGCGAAGCCGCCGGCTCCTGACGGGCGGGCTTCCACGTTCAGGCGGCCGCTCACGCCGGAGACGGGCCCGCCGTTCAGCACTCGTTCGGCGTGGACCTCGCGGGCCGCGCGCACCGCGGCGCGGTCGGAGCCGGAAACCTCGCCGGCGGAAGAGATGCGGACGATCGCGATGCCCTGGCCCTGGAAGATCTGTTCGACGCGGTTGTTGGAGATCTGGCCCGACGCCACGTCGGCCTGGTTGCGCAGGATCTCGCGGCTCACCTGTTGCGAGGTCGAGAGCACCAGGCGGCTCGACACGACACCGGCGACGAGGACGGCGACGAACGCGACTCCCAGGCACAGCAAGGCGATCCGTACGGCGAGGTTCATGACGCGTCCGCCGAGTAGCCGACGCCGCGCACCGTCCTGATTGGACTGGAAGCACCGAACTTGGCTCGCAGCTGGGCGATGTGGACGTCGACCGTGCGGGTGCCCGCCACGGAGGCGTAGCCCCACACGGCGCTGAGGAGCTGTTCGCGCGAGAACACCTGGCGGGGGTGCTTCATCAGATAGGCGAGCAGGCCGAACTCCGTTGAGGTCAAGGACACCTCGGAAGAACCGGCGAACGCGCGCCGTTCGCCCACGTCGATCCGCACCGAACCCACCTGCAGGACTTCCGAGACGACGCCGGAGGAGCGACGCAGGACCGTGCGGACGCGCAGAGCCAGTTCGCGCGGGCTGAAGGGTTTGGTGATGTAGTCGTCGGCGCCCAGTTCCAGGCCGAGCAGGCGGTCCACCTCGTCGTCGCGGGCCGTCACGAACAGCACCGGGGTCCAGTCGCCCGCGGCACGCAGCGCGCGGCAGACCTCGATGCCGTTCATGCCCGGCAGGCCCACGTCCAGGACCACGGCGACGGGCGACAACGAACGGACCGCGGCCAGTGCCGCGTCCCCCGAGGACTCGACGCGCACGCCGAAGCCGTCGCGCCGCAGGTACAGCGCGACGAGTTCGGCGATCGCCGGTTCGTCCTCCACGACGAGCACCAGGCCACGTTCCACGCGTTCACCCCGGCTGGTTGATGTCCGACTCGATGCTGTTCAGCGTTGATTCCACATCATCGAGGTCCGACACCGGCGCCTCGCCCCGGCACGCCGTCAGCGACACCACCAACAGCGCCAAAGCAATCCACCTCACTTCGACCCGCAGTGCTCGGACTTGAACTTGGCCACCCGCTCTGCCGCCTTCGACAGCTTCGCGAGCTGCGCGTCCCGCAGCTTCAGCCGGGCGTCCAGCACGTCGGCACGGGCCGTGTTGCCGGCCGAACGGGCGTCGGCCGCCTTCTGCTCGATCCACTTCTTCGAGCCCAGCGTCTCGGGGCTGCCGTTGATCCGGTCGGTCAGCGCCTTCACCCGCGCCTCGACCCGCGGCACCCGCTGCGAGCAGATCTTCTGCACCTTCTCGGGGCTGATCGTGATCGGTTCCTGCGCGGACGCGGTTCCCGCGCCCAGCAGCAGCATCCCGGCCACGAGCCCACCGATTCGCAAAATGTTCATGGCACAGAACGATGACCGAGCACCATCAGGGCCGAGTCCGCCGAATGTTCGGGTTCTGCAAAGACTCAGCGCAACGAGACCCCGCGCGCGGCCGCGGCCTGCATCATCGGCCGCATCCGGTCCCACACCCGTTCGGACCGCAGCCCTTCCGCGGCGCTGATCGCCTGCATCGCCACGGTCTGGCCCTGGTCGTCGTCGCCGTCCAGGAAGTGGCACGAGGCCAGTGCGATCAGGCAGAACGTCCAGCTCCGCGCCATCGCCGGGCCGAACCCCTCGATGGCCTCAGCCAACGCGGGAATGGCCTGGCGGGTGTCGCCGAGCTCGGCGTAGACGATGCCGATCATCGCCTTCAGGTCGGTCTCGTCGTGGAACCTGGCCCAGTCCGGCACGTGCGACAGATCTGCGCGCGAGAACGCGTCCTGCGCCTTGCCCAGCGCACGCAACGCTTCCGCTGAACGGGCCTGACGCGCGTAAGCCCATGCCTCGTTCGAATGCATGATGCTCGACGCCAACGGTGCGAAGGCACCCCTCTGGAAGTACGCCAGCGCATCGCCCGGTGCGCCGTGATGCAGGTGCACGCGCCCACGCCGGTAAACGATGTTGGTGGTCAGGTCCTCGTCGTGCCGCGCGAATTCGAGAGCGCGGTCGAAGTGGTGATACGCCGCCCCGACCTGGCCGCTGTCGAACGACGTCCACCCGGCCAGGTTGTGCAAATCGGCGACGGCGGACAACAGCCGCGAACGCACGACATCGGAAGCCGATGCCGCCAGCAGCTGCTGCGCCCAGTAAATCCGTACGACGACGGCGTCCCGGCACGCCCCGCCGCCGTACTGGTAGTCGACCGACCTCAGCGAATGCGTCTGCGACTCCAGCTGTTCCACATCGCTCATCCCGATGCGGGCGGAGTGCGGGGGAGGGAAGTACGCAGGATCAGCCATCAGGAATACCTCTGCGCCGCGTCGTCTGAACCCGAGAGTAGGGCGCACACGACGGTGTGAGAAGAGGGTTCCGTGTCGAATGGAATTCGGCATAACGTGTGATTAGACAGGTATTAATGCGGGTATACCTGACGCTGCCGTCGGAGCATGGTTCTAGCCATGTGGCGACGCGCGCACCTGCGGCTGGTGACCTCCTCCGAGGCCGAGAACGCGACCTTGACGGCTGTTCTCGGCGCGGAAGATCTGGCCGAGGAGCTCGGCCTCGACCCGCACACCCGAGTGACCTGCGGACTCCATCGGTGCTGGTTGCACCAGTGCGTGGCCTCGCCGGACCATGTCATCCCCCTCACCGGCCACCGCTGGTGCCGCCCGTGCGGCAGCCCCCTGGACGTGTTCGTCGACGAGACGACCGCGCGCCTCTGCTGTCCCAGGTGCGGCACGGGCACCCCGGACACGGCGGCGAATCGCCAGGTCGTCAGGGCGTGCCGTACCAGCATCGCGGCGGCCCACGCCCAGTAGAACGACCCGGAAGTCTTAAGCCTGGTGGGTGAAGGCGGCGGCATCGTCGAGATAGCTCGGGGGTCGTTGGCTGTCCTCCGGTACGTCGAGCAACGCCCAGATGATGTGCCGCCCTCCCCCGGCAGGCGTCTCACCCATGGTGAAGTTGCAGACGGCGATGGAAGCAACGTTGCGCCGCATGGTGTGCCATTGCCTGAGGTCGAGGCGTGTGGTCGTGCGCACGGCGACGGACATCTTGTCGTTTCGCATGCGCAGCAGCAGCGCCAACGCACTGTCGTCCTCGACGTGCGAAACCAGCTCAACTGCCACCTGTGGCGCGACGTCGAGCAACGACTGGACGCCCCACCGTTCGCACGCGCGCTCGGTGATCCGTTCTGCCACGTGCGGCCCGCAACGGCACGCCGGCAGCGCCGCGTCCACTCTGTCCTCGTAACGCAACCGCACCACGGCGGCCAGCGCGGCCGCGGTCGTGGAGTACATCGGGATGTGCCGGGGGAGTCCGCGCGACTCCAGCGCAGACCTCAGCCGGTGATCACCGACGACGAGGCTCAGCGAGATGCCCGGCCAGCGCGCCGCGGACAGCCACACGACGTCGAACACCACGAGCAGCGCGGGTGACTCGGCGACGAGGTCGTCGAGCTCCACCACCACGCCGGTGAGCTCCCTGGTGGCGCAGTCGAGCAGCACGTCCTGCACCCGCATGTACGTTGACCAGCCGAGTCCGCCGCTGAACCGGACGACGAGCACGCCGTTCTGCTCGCGGACGTCGACCTCGAGGCTGTCACCGGCCATGATCGTTCCTCCCGCAGGCGCGTCCCCGACCGTCAAGCGTGGCAACGCGACCATGTGCGCCCTAGGGGGTAACTACCCGTGTTTCGCCGTTGGTACCTCCGGGGGACCGCGTTGCAGTTGGAGATCGCGCCGACCTAGGGTGCGGCTGTGGGCGGTTCGCTTTCCCCAGGTCGCAAAGGCAATTTGCCTGCCGACACAACCAGTTTCGTCGGCCGCAGGCACGACGTCACCGAGGTGAGGAGGCTCCTGTCGGAGTCCCGCCTCGTCACCCTCACCGGTGTCGGTGGTGTCGGTAAGACCCGGCTGGCGCTGCGGGCGGCCGCCGAGACGCAGAGAGCTTTCCTCGACGGTGTGTGGTTCGTCGAACTGGCCGGCGTCACCGACCAGGAACTGGTGGTGCACACGGTTCTGGAGCAACTGGGCGTGCACGACGACACCGTTCGCCAGCACCGCACCGTCCTCGTGGAACACCTGCGCGACCGCCAGTCGCTGATGGTGCTCGACAACTGCGAGCACGTCATCGAGGCCACCGCCACTCTCGTGGACGCGTTGCTGCGCGGCGTTCCCGGGCTGCGTGTCCTGGTCACGAGCCGCGAACGGCTCGGCGTCGACGGCGAACACCTCTGGCAGGTCGCACCACTTCCGCAGGACCCCGCGCTGACCCTGTTCGCCGAACGGGCCACGGCCGTCGAGCCCGGATTCGCGGTCGACGCGCGCAACCACGACGAGGTCACCCGGATCTGCGCGTTGCTGGGCGGTATCCCGCTCGCCATCGAACTGGCCGCCGTGCGCCTGCGCGTGCTCACGCTGGACCACCTGCTGTCCAGATTGGACGACACGTTCAAGGTGCTGGGCGAGGGCAAACGCGGCGGCGACCCGCGTCACCAGACGCTGCAGGCGGCCGTGGACTGGAGCTTTCACCTGTGCACCCGGTCGGAGCAGATCCTGTGGGCACGCGCGTCGGTCTTCTCCGGCACGTTCGACCTGGAGGCCGCGGAACGGGTCTGTTCGGGCGACGGCGTCGCGTCCGGGGACGTCATGCGCTCGCTCTTCGGCCTCGTCGACAAGTCGGTCGTGATCGCGGAACAGCACCCGTGCGGCACCCGCTTCCGGCTGCTGGAGCCGTTGCGCCAGTACGGCTTGGAGAAACTGCGCGGCGCCGGCCGCGAGCCGGTCCTGCGGAAACGGCACCGCGACCACTTCATCGAGTGGGCCGAGCGGCGCGAGAAGGAGTGGTTCGGCCCCGCCCAGCCGCAGATCTTCGCGCTCACCCGGCTGGAGCACGCGAATCTCCGTTCGGCCCTGGACTTCTGCTTCGAGCAGGACGGCGACCGCGCGGTGCATCTGGCGGCGACGTTGTGGTTCTACTGGGCGGGGTGCGGCATGCTCGGCGAGGGCCGGCACTGGCTCGACCGGGCGCTCGGCGATGCCAAACCGGGTCCGGAGCGGGCGAAAGCGTTGTGGGTGAACGGGTACGTGGCCACGCTGCAGGGCGACCTCACCGCGTCCGCGTGGATGCTGGAGGAGTGCCGGCAGTACGCCCTGTCCGTGCACGACCCGAGCGCGCTGGCCTACTCGACGCACCGGCTGGCGTGCGCCCACCTCGTCGGCGACGACCTCGACCTGGCAGAGCGGCTGTTCGAGGAGGCCATCGACCTGTACCGCGACCAGGGCACCGTCAACAGTCACACCATGCTGGCGGGCATCGAGCTGGCGATCTCCGCGACGTTCCGGCACGACTTCGCCGCCGCCGAACGACTCTGCGTGGAGGCGAAGTCCGTCGGCGAGCAGCACGGCGAGCTGTGGGCGCAGGCATACGCGATCTACGTGCTGGCGTTGTGCGCGTGGGTCAGCGGCGACTTCGCGCGCGCCGACCGGCTCGGCCGCGAGTGCCTGCGGATCAAGCGGACGTTCCACGACCTGCTCGGCATCGTGCTCGCGATCGAGGTGCTGGCCTGGATCGCGGCCTCGCGGGGCAACGCGGTGCGCGCGGCGACGTTGCTGGGCGCCGCCGGCGAGATCTGGCAGTCGGTCGGTTATCCCATGTTCGGTTCCCGGCACTTCGGCGCACCGCACGGCGAGTGCGAGGCCGCGACCATCTCCGCGTTGGGCGAGCAGGAGTTCCGCGCGCTGTTCCGCAAGGGCATGGACCTCGAGCTCGAGGACGCCATCTCGTTCGCGATCGGCGACGAGCTGGTCGAGGAGACCCCGGTGATCGCCGCGCCCACCCCGTTGACCAAGCGCGAGCAGCAGGTGGCGGACCTGATCGCCGGTGGCAAGTCGAACAAGGAGATCGCGGCCAGCCTGGTGATCGCCCGCAGGACGGCAGAGGGCCACGTGGAACGGATCCTGCAGAAGCTCGGTTTCACCTCACGCGCTCAGATCGCGACGTGGGTGACGGAGAGGCGCAACTAGGCGATGCACGGGATGCCGTCGTTGGCGGTGGTGGAGGCGGTGCGGTGGTCAGTTCGGTGACCTTCGCCCGTGGTCGACGACGGCTCGACCGACGGCACCGGTGACCTCGCCGAGGAGCTGCGCCGGCAGCACCTCGAGTATTGCGCCGGGTCCAATCTGGACAGGTGTTCCTGCTGATGCGGACGGCGAGCGCGGGCTACGCGCCGAGGCTCGACGGCGAGTCGCTCAAGCCGTTGTGGGCCTATCCGCTGCAGCAGTTCGTGTACCGGCAGCTGACGTACGCGGTCGTGATCCAGTCGCTGATCACCGCGTTGCACGGCACGCAGTTGCGGTGGATGTCGGTGCGGAGGACGGGTCTTCTCACGGATGCTCCCGGCGGTACGGTGCACGTCACCTAACCCCCGATCGGCAAGGAGCACGGGTGGGTCGCATGCCTTTGGACGCGCCGGAGCGTCTGCGGGAGGTCTTCGCCGCCGTGCTCGACGTGCTGGCCGAGGTCGGCTACGCGCGGTTCAACATGGATCTGGTCGCCGGCCGGGCACGCGCGAGCAAGGCGAGCCTGTACCAGCGTTGGCCGTCGAAGGCGCGGTTGATCACGGAGGCGTTGAAGGCGAACCTGCCCGAACTGGCGCAACCGGACGAGGGCACGTTCGCCGAGGACGTCCGGCAGATCATGCGGTCGTGGAGCGAACCGTCGCCGTTCGACACCGCCGGGATCTTCCTCGGGTTGCTCGAGGGCAGCCGTCAGGACGCCGATCTCGCGTACCTGCGCGAAGAGCACGTCGACCGCGCCTACACGGCACCCCTCCAGGTCGCCGTCGATCGGGCGAAGGCGCGCGGAGAGCTGCCGCCCGACCTCGACGCCGGCATCCTCATCACCGCTCTGGTCTCGACCTTCGTGCTGCGTTCCGACGAGCAGGGTGTCACGGACAGCATCGTCGACGGCCTGGTGAGACCGCTGATCGGCTGAGCTGAACCAAACGACTCGTCAAGCCGTAGTGGCTGCGCTACGTTCGGTCATGGTTTCAAAAGAACAGTTCTGTTCTATTGAGGGGAACTCCCGTGACTGAAGCAGCCGTTTGCCCAGTCCCACACGAGAACCGCGTGCATCCGCTGGGTGCGCCCGCAGGCTTCGAGGAAGCCGTCAGCAACGGCCCGGTGAAGATGATCTGGCCCAACGGGGTGCAGGCCTGGGTCATCAGCAGCTACGCCGGCGTCCGCCAGGTGCTGTCGGACAAGCGTTTCAGCTCGATGAGGGAGGGCGGGCCGGAGATGCGCACCGAGGGCGAGCCCATCCTCGGCCTCAAGCAGCCCGGCAACATGAACTCGATGGACGGCGAGGAGCACCTGCGGCTGCGTCGTCCGCTGTCGCGGGCGTTCATGGTCAAGAAGATGAACGAGATGCGGCCGCGCATCCAGCAGATCGTCGACGACCACCTCGATGCCATGGAACGCCAGGGCGCGCCCGCCGACCTCGTCTCGGCGCTGTGCCTGCCGGTGCCGTCGCTGGTGATCGCCGAGCTGCTGGGCGTCTCGCCGGAGCACCAGGAGCTGTTCCAGTCCACCGCTCGGGAGATGTTCGGCAAGAACGGCTCCAAGGAGGTGTACGACGCGAAGGCCGCGGAGCTGGGCGAGGTGCTCGCCAAGGTCGCGGACGAGAAGAGGGCGTCGGGTACGACCGACGACATGATCGGCCTCATGGTCAACGAGACCGACTTCGACTCCGAAGAGCTGATGAGGCTCGCCATTGGTCTGCTCGCGGCCGGCCACGAGACGACGTCGAACTTCTTCGGCCTGTTCGCGCTCACCCTGTTCGAACGGCCCGACCAGCTGGAGATCCTGCAGCGCGACCCGAGCCGCGCCGACGTGATGGTCGAGGAGCTGCTGCGCTACACGATCGGCCGCCTCGGTGGCGCCGGGCTCTCGCGCAGGGCCGTCGAGGACGTCGAGGTCGACGGCGTGACGATCAAGGCCGGCGAGTGGGTGACCGTGACGCTCCGGGCCAACCTGGAGGAGGCGTTGTGCCCCAACGCCGGCGAGCTCGACCTGGAGCGCAAGGCGGTGGCGCATCTCGGGTTCGGCTTCGGCCCGCACCAGTGCCTCGGTGCCAATCTCGCCCGCACGGAGCTGCAGATCCTGCTGCGCTCGCTGTTCACCCGGTTCCCGAACGTGCGCCCGGCGATCCCCGTCACGGAGATGGAGTTCCGCGAGGACTCGATCACCTATGGCGCCGCGGCGATCCCGGTGGTGTGGTGAGCGATGCCGAAGAGTGCGACGGTCCGGATAGACCAGACGAGGTGCATCGGATCGGGGCAGTGCGTGCTCGCCGCACCGGACGTGTTCGATCAGTCGGATGACGACGGGCTCGGCGTCGTGCTGGTGCCCGAACCACCCGCGGACCTGCTGCCGGGCGTCCGTGACGCGGTGGACCGGTGTCCCGCCGGGGTGGTGAGCCTGGAAGAGTGACTTGATCGGCCGTTCCGGTGAGGTGTCATCACCGGAAATTGATTCAGTTCATTTTCGGTGACACCTCGTTGGCCCCTTTCCGATCACGCTGTCCGTCCAGAATCGTGGGCGCGACCACCACGGCGTTGTGGTGGGCGCGCCCGCGTGCCCGGGGAGAGCCGAAAGACCCTTCCCGACCTGGCCGAACAGCGGGATGGTGACGGCGGCGCGGTGAGTACCGACGGTGTGTAACGGGTACCTGTTACAGCGGGTGTCCGGCGCACGTCAGGAGGGCCAGCTATGTTCAACGGCGATGCGTTTCCAGCTCGCGTGGACAAAACGGACGTGCGGCATGTGGAAACGCTGACGAGCGCACTTCGGGCACTCGATTACGAATACGGTGGAGGCGCCTGCCGGGACGCCTGCGTCGCGTTGTTGAACTGGGCGAACCCGCTGCTCGACGCCGGCTCGTCCGGACGGGTGCTGCACCGGCTGCAGGTGGCCATCGCGGACCTGCACAACCTGGCCGGTTGGGCGTCGTTCGACATGGGCCTTTTGGAGTCGGCGCATCTGCACTTCGGCCGTGCGATGGGCCTCGCGCGTGCGTCGGGCAACAGCGCGTTGGAGGCCAACATCTACTACCGGATGGGTCGCGTGCATCTGCACTACGAACTGGCTGAGGACGCGTTGGCGTCGTTCCAGCGCGGTTTGCCCATCGCGCAGTCCAGCGGTTCGACGCTGGCCGTGTCGATCCTGCACGCCAACGAGGCGTGGGCGTTCGCGAAGATGGGCGCGGAGAGGCAGGCGTTGCGCCAGTTCGCGCGTGCGGAGGAGGAGTTCGACCGTGCGGCGAGCGAGGAAGCACCGCCGTGGGCGCGCTTCTTCGACCTGGCGGATCTGGTGTCGATCGGCGGGATGGTCCACACCGAACTCGCACGCACCTGCGACGTCAAGTACGCGCGGTCCGCGATCCCGCTGCTGACCAGGGCGATCTCGTCCGGGGGAGAGGACGCGTCCCGCAGCCAGTCGTTCCGGCTCGCGGCGCTCGCCGTGAACTACCTGGTGCAGAACGAGCCCGAGCATGCGCGGGAGGTCGGGGAACAGGCGATCGCGGTGTCCGGCCCGATCCGCTCGGCCCGCACGCGGGACCGGATGCGGCCGCTGAAGCAGGAGGCGGAGCGGTTGCGCGGCAACGAGGCCGCGGACGAGCTGTCGTCGCGCCTGGGAGCGTTCATGACGTCGTCACAGGGAGCAGCCTGATCTGGAAGGCGCCACCGGGACCCGAGGAGAGGTTTGGGCTTCGAGTCCCGGCGGCACCATGAGGCCGGACGGCGCCCAGCTGGGGGGCCTTGGCGCCGTCCGGGGTCGGTGGGGTCAGCAGCGGATGTCGGTTTCCGCCCGGTAGGTCATCGCGCCGGAGTCCCACTCGGCGTAGGCGTTCGTGCAGGTGTCGAGGGTGTTGGTGCCGTGCGACCACAGCTCCTGCTGGCGGTAGTGGCCGTCCTTGCGGCCCTCGTGGCCGTACGGCTCACGCGACCACTCGTTGCCCCACTTCGCGATGATCACGAACACGGGCGTGTAGGTGGCCCCGGCGTTGTGGACCTCCGACCAGGTGTAGATGTAGGCCCAGTTCTTGCCGCAGCCCTTGAACTGCTTGACGGACGCCCACTTCTGCCTGTGGGCTCCGATGTAGGCGGTCTTGCCGATCTGCGTCACCGGACCGCAGCCGGGAGCGCTCTCCGCCTGCGCCTGACCGGACGTGGCCACTCCCAGGAGCAACGCCGCGGCGGCGATGAAGGTTGTGCGCTTCATGGGCGAGAAGCATCACGTGACGCGCTGACATTTCGCTGACACCTGGGGTTACCGGCTGGTTAGGATCGGCTCATGCAACGGCGGTGGGGGTTCAAGGTTCTGGGATCGTTGCAGGTCATCGACTCCGGCCGGGTCGCGGAGCTCCGCTCGGCCAAACAGCGTGTCCTGCTTGCCGCGTTGCTGATGAAGGCCAACGCGCCGGTTTCGTCGTACGAGCTGATGGAGCACCTCTGGGGTGAGGAGCCGTCCGGTTCGGCGCGCGCGACTCTGCAGACGTACGTCATGCGGCTGAGACAGTCGCTGGACGACCTCGCGGACCGCAAGCTGGTCCGCACGTGGCCTACGGGCTACTCGATCCACGTCGACGACGACCAGCTCGACCTGCTCACGTTCCAGCGCCTGCGGGCCGAGGCCAAGCGCGCGCCCGACCTGGCGACCGAGGCACGGCTGCTCGGCGAGGCCGCGGCGTTGTGGCGCGGGCCCGCGCTCGACCAGGTGTCGTCGCTGCGGATGGAACACACCGACGTGCAGCGCCTCAACGAGCAGCGCTGGGAGGTGCTGGAGCGCCGCAACGACGCCGAGCTGCAACTGGGGCGGCACGACCAGATCGTCGACGAGCTGCGCTCCCTGGTCGCCGAGCATCCGTTGCGTGAGCGGTTCTGGTACCAGCTGATGCTGGCCCTGCACCGCACCGGCCAGCAGGCGCAGGCGCTCGACGTGTTCCGGCGGGCGAGCGAGGTGCTCGCCGACGAGCTGGGCATCGACCCGAACGCCGAACTCCGCGCTCTGCACATGGAGGTGCTGGCCGGGTCCTCCGCGCCGGTGACCGTGCAGGCCGGTCCCTCGTGGCTGCCGCCCGCGGTGGGCGACTTCTCCGGCAGGGCCGACGAGGTCATGCGGCTCACGGCCGGTCTGCGGGCCGGTGGGACGTGGACGATCACCGGTCCCGGTGGCGTGGGCAAGACGTCCCTGGCCGTGCACTGCGCGCATCTCGTGCGGGACGCGTTCCCGGACGGCCAGCTGTACCTGAACCTGCGCGGCGGCGAGCAGAAGCCCGTCGAGCCCGCCGCGGCCCTGGACAGGTTGCTGCGCGGCCTCGGCGTCTCCGGTGGCGCGATACCGTCCACTGTGGACGACCGGGTGGATCTCTACCGCGACCTGCTGTCGGACCGCCGGATCCTGGTCGTGCTGGACAACGCGATCAACGAGACCCAGGTCCGGCCGCTGCTGCCGGGAACCACCGCGGGCGCGGCGCTGGTGACGTCACGGGCGGCGCTGGCAGGTCTGGAAGCCGCCCACGTCGTGCCGCTGGACGTGCTGCCCTCACCCGACGCGCTGGCGTTGCTGCGGGCGGCGGTGGGTGAGGCCCGTTGCGCCGCGGAACCCGTTGCGGCACAGGAGATCGTGACCTACTGCGGCCAGTTGCCGCTGGCGCTGCGGGTGGCGGCGGCCCGCCTGGTGGCGCGGCCGCACTGGCAGCTCGCGAAGCTCGCCGGCAGGTTGTCCGACGAACGGCGCCGGTTCGACGAACTGTCGTTGGGGGACCTGGACGTCCGCGCTTCGCTGGCCCTGTCCTACGACGGCCTCGACGAGTCGCACCGCAGGGCGTTCCGGCTGCTGTCGCTCGTCGACACGCCGGACTTCCCGGCCTGGGTGGCGTCACCGTTGCTGGGACTCGACCTCGACGACGCGGAGGACCACGTCGAAGCCCTGGTCGACGCCCGCCTGGTCGACTACGCGGGCCGTGACGCGCTGGGCCAGGTCCGGTACCGGCTGCACGACCTGCTGCGCGCCTTCGGCCGCGAGGCGGCGTCCGAGGATCCCGCCGCAGCCCTGAAGGCGTTGTTCGAACGGTGGCTGGACCTGGCGACCCGCGCCGACGTCGAGCTCCCGCACCAGGCGATCCGCCTGGAACCCCTTGCGCTGGAACGGTTCGACCTCGGCGACGCGGCCGACTGGTTCGACGCGGAATGGCAGAACATCCACGCCGTGATCACCCAGGCCGCGGCTCTGGGTCTGGGTTCGCTGGCGTCCGAGCTGGCGATCCGGTCGACGGCGTTCTGCGACCTGCGCGCCAGGTTCGACGACTGGGAGCAGATCAACGACCTCGGTCTGTCGGTCGCGCCGGCCGACCGCCGACCGATTCTGTTCCAGCAGCGCGGAATCCTGTGCGCGCGACTGAACCGGTACGCCGAGGCCTCAGCCAACTTCGCTGCCGCACAAGAAGGTTTCGCCGCGACCGGCGACGTGTGGGGCGAGGCCTACGCCAGGTACGGCATGGGGTGGATGCACGAGTGGGGCGGCCGGTCGTCGGAGGCCCGTTCGGCGCATCGTGAAGCCATGGCACGGTTCGTCGCGTCGGGCAACCCGCACGGTGAGATCGAAGTGCTGTGCTCGTTGGGGGCCATCGAACGGCGTGCCGGTGGGCTGGCCGCGGCGCAGGAGTACCTGGAGCGGGCTCGGCGCGTTGCCGGGCAGTTGGGGGACGAGCAGAGCGAGCTGATGGCGACCCTGGAGTTGGGGCGGCTGCACCAGTTCACCGGCGAGTTGCAGATGTCGGCGGCGTTTCTGCGGTCTTCGCTCGCTGCGGCGCAGAAACTCGGGGATCCGGATTTCGCGGCGAACATCAGGTTGTTCCTGGCCGACACGTTGATCCGGTCTGGGCAGGTCGGGCTGGCTGAGGAGCAGTTGCGGCAGGCCTGGGAGTTCTTCGAGGCGCACGACGACCGCCAGGGGCGGATTTGGGTGTGGAGGTTGCGGTCTGGGCTGGCTGCCACGCCTGAGGAAGCGTTGCGGTTGGCGTCGCTTGCCATGGATCAGGCTCGGGAGATGGATTCTCCGCCCGAGTTCGGGCGGTCGTTGCGGGTGCTCGGGGATGCATTGGAGCGGGCTGGGCGGTCGGAGGAGGCTCGAGAGCACTGGCGGCTGGCTGGGGAGACGTTGACCGCGGCCGGGTTTCAGGCGGAGGTTGACGAGCTTCGGCTGGCCACGTCCTAGGGGGCGGTTCCTGCGTCCCGTCGCGGTTGGTAGTGCGGGTCGGCTTGGTTGGCCGGTTCCGGTTCCAGCGGAGGGGTCGCCAATGCGGTTCGGTCACCTTGCGTAGATGGTTGCGCAGGCATTGACGAGCGCTGGTTTTTTCATCGCCGCTTCGCGACGATTGCGATTGGTGCTTGACTTCGGGGCCCTTGCGAGGCGCAGGTCGGCCTTTAAAAGCCGGGCATTAAGAGCCCGGCCGATCCGAACACGGTAGCACCTCGCACCCAAAGTCAAGCACCAATCGCCTGCGTGCGTGGTCGCGTTTGTGCGGTCGGGTTCCGGAAATTACCGCTTGGACAGCGCGGTATCAGGTCTGTACGGCTCGCTTCGCATCGCGGTTTCGGGGTGAGCCTCGGCTTTGCCTTCGGCCGTGCGCAGGATTAGGGCTGTTCGGCTCCGCTGCGCCATCGCTATTTCAGGGGTGCCTCGACTTTTCTCATTGGTCATGCGAGGTGGCGGGTCTTTGCGCCTCGCTTCGCATTGCCAAAGCGGGATCGGTTCTTGTCAGCTGCATTGCTGATACCGCTGCTTCGGCGGCGCCACTGCTACCACTTTGCCGATGCCACTGCGTTGCCGTCCCGTCCCGTGCCGATGCCGCGTCGCCTGCGTCGATGCCGTCGCTAGTGCCGGTGCTAGCGCCTCGCTGGTCGCTTTGTCGCTGTCGCGCGGGGTTGCCGGTGTGCCTGGCTCGATTGTGGGCATGGTTGTGCCACGGCCGTGGTGGTGCTGCACGGCCGTGGCGGTCGAGGCGGTGGTGGGGTCCGCTCGCGTCCCTCGGTCGGGGTTAGGCGGCGGTGTGGAGCTGGTTGCGTCTGGGTCTGCGTTCGGGGTCGAGCCAGGCGGGCGGGTAGAAGACCGGCATGCCGTGTTCGATCGTGACTTCCCAGCCGCTGCGGTGGATCAGGGTGTGGTGGTGGCGGCACAGCAGCACCCCGTTGTCGAGGGAGGTGTCGCCGCCGTCGGCCCAGTGCTGGATGTGGTGGGCATCGCAGTGCTTCGGCGGACGCCCACAACCCGGGAACGCGCAACCTCGGTCGCGGGCGACCAGGGCGCGGCGGATGCCGGAGGTGAACAGCCGGGACCGACGGCCCACGTTGAGCGGCTGGGACCGGCTGCCCAGCACGATCGGGAGGATCCCGGCGCTGCAGGCGAGCTGGCGGACCTGGTCGGCGGGGAGGTGCACGCCGTTGTCCAGCGTCGCCGCCCCGGCCTGCTCGACCAGGTCGTCGTAGTCCACGGTCACCGTCAGCGCGACCGCCTCGCCGCCGTGCTCGGGCAGCACGTCCGCCCGCAGCGTCAGATCGAGGAGTTCGGCCAGGGCGTCGCCCTGCCGCTCGTCCAGCGTGCGCGGGTCGGGGCCTTCGGCGGTGGTGGGGCGGGGTTTGGCCAGCGGGCCCAGCGCCGCGATCAACGTCGCACCGGTCACCGGGTCCATCGTCCCGGCGTACTTCACCACCCCGTCCCTGGTCTGGCGCAACGCCAGCCGGTTACGGGAGCAGGCGGGTTCGGGCTGGGGGTCTTTCGGTTCGGGGTCGTTCTGGAACAACCCGTAGATCAGCTTCTTGCCCAGGGCGCGGACCAGGGTGGGCTCGAACTGGCGGGCGTAGTCGACCAGCTGCGTCTCACGGTCGGCGGGCAGGGTCTGCATCGCCTCGGCGACCACCGCGACGTGCTCGATCGACAGGGCGCCCTCGGCGGCGGCCGTGGCGGTGATCGGGAGCCGGGCGGTGATCTCGCTGCCGGTCGGGGTGATCTCACCGCTCAGCTTCGCGGCCTGCTCGACCCACCGTGTGGCGGTGTTCTTGTCCCAGCGGACCGCGTCCCGCAGCACGAGCGCAAGGTTTTTGTAGCCGAGTTCGGTGGCGGCGCCGCGGCGGTTCAACTCGGCGATTTTCTGCATGATCGCATAATCGCGGGCCCGGGATTCCGTCACCTCGTCGACGATGCCGCGCAGCAGCTCGCCGGTGGAGAGGAGGGGAAGGCTGGAGTCGCTCACGTGTTCTAATTTACCGCAAGATCACGTGAATATCAGGGCCGAAAATGAACACCATCGAGTGAATCGCCGAACCCGCACCGGCGTGGCGAAGCGAAGCGAGCCGGAAAGGGCTGATACCGCGCCGTTCAAGCGGTAATTTCCGGAACCCGACCGCACAAACGCAACCAC
The DNA here is from genome assembly GCF_016907955.1 of Lentzea nigeriaca. Classification (GTDB taxonomy): domain Bacteria; phylum Actinomycetota; class Actinomycetes; order Mycobacteriales; family Pseudonocardiaceae; genus Lentzea; species Lentzea nigeriaca. The sequence continues at coordinate 92,560 of NZ_JAFBCX010000019.1, forward strand.
GTACGCACCGCGATTGGTGCTTGACTTTGGGTGCGAGGTGCTACCGTGTTCGGATCGGCCGGGCGCTTTACATGCCCGGCTTTTAAAGGCCGACCAGCGCCTCGCAAGGGCCCCGAAGTCAAGCGCCAATCGCAATCGTCGCGAAGCGGCGATGAAAAGACCCGTCTCGTTCCCGTGCGCGGCTGTCCTGGCTCAGCCCTGGGTCTGGCTCAGTACCGTGTCCACGGTGACGCCGGAGGCCACGATCATGCTCAGCAGCGGGTCCGGCACCTGGCGGTGGAACTGGACGACGTAGTTGTCGGCGGTGGAGAACATCGCCTTGGCCATGCCCTGCCAGGTCTTGGTGATGCGGGCCACCTCGGTGTCGGTGTGGTCGCGGAGCGAGAAGTTCCAGGCGCGGAAGTTCTCGGCGTAGATGCCGCCGACCTTCATGCCGTTGCACACGTAGGCGAAGCGGACCTTGCCGAAGACGTTCTCCTGGATGATCTCGCCGATGGGCATGCCGTCGCCGCGTTCGACGATGACCTTGGACTTCCACATCGTTGCCGGGCGCACGAGGCGGAGGAGCGGGTGGCCGTGCACGTCGCGGATTTCCAGGCGGACGTCGAGCATCGAGTCGAGTTTGGTGAAGGCGCGCAAGGCTTTGGCGGCGCCGGACTGGCCCACCTGTTCGACGGTGCCGATGTGGCGGGCGTGCTGGTCGTAGATGACGTAGGAGTTCGACATCTCGATGAGCTTCGCCTTCTGGTTCACCACCAGGACAGGTTCGGTGAACAGGGTGCCGCCGCCGCCCGCGACCGGTTGCTGGATGCCCGCTCGCTGGACCTGTTGGGCCACGCGGTCCTGGCCCGTGCCGCCCATCTGCATCTCCATGTGGTGGGCGTCGGTTTGCTGCTGGCGCGGCTGGACGTGGGGCGTCCACTGGGTGCCGTCCCACCAACGAACGTAGCGTTGGTCGGCGTTGTCGGGGTACCAGCCGGGAGCGAAGTTCACGCGGAAGAGGGTAGTGCGGAAGTCCGTGTCACGCGCCAGGATACGAAGCATGTTCGCAGGCAAACGGATTTTGGCGGCGTTGTTTGCCGCGACTCTTGTCCTGTTCGGCGTCAATGCCGGAATCGGTGCGGCGCAAGCGGCCGTCGAGGCGTGCTCCGGCGCCTATCAAGGGGACAGCCGGCTCGGGCCCGAGACGTTGCCCGAGGCGTGGCAGCGGCCCGTCGGGCCGATCGTGGCCGGGTACAAGCGGTTCGGGCACGTCGGCAAGGACGCGTTCCTCGCCAAGTACTGGAACGGGACCGGGTGGAACTACCCGCCGCGGGACGGGTTCTGGCTGCGGCCCGACGGCGAGCCGATCAAGTACCAGCGGACCCTCGGGGTGGACACGAGGCTGGACCGGTTCGGCAGCGAGTACGGCGGGTTCCTGGCGTACAAGGGGACGCACTACTCGACGCGCGCGATTCCGCCGCAGAGTCTCTACACGTTCGATCCCGCGTACCGGTGCAACTACCACGCCTACCGGGTCACCAAGGCGTTTGCCGTGTGGGAAGGGCCCATCGCGCCGTGGTTCGAGCAGCCCGGTGGTGGGCTGCAGCAGAAGCTGGACAGGGCGCTGGTGCCAGGCGACGGGGCACTGAATGTCGCCTGGCTGCTCTCCAACGGTTACCTCGTGCGGCTCAACTGATCGTGATCGCGCTCGCCGGGCACAGGCTCGCCGCTTCCTTCGCGGTGGCCTCGTGCGCGGCGTCGGGCTGCTCCACCAGGAGTACGACCGTGCCGTCTTCTTCGTTCTGGTCGAAGAGATCCGGGTCCGTCAGGACGCACATCCCGGAGCCGCAGCACTTCGACTGATCGACGGAGATCTTCATGACGACCACGCTACTGGCAACGAGTGGACTCCGTAGATCCCCATGTCCGTGCGCAGCGGCACGTCCTCCGGCGCCACGTCCAGCCGGAGGTCGGGGAACTCCTGGAACAGCTTGGAGAACCCGATCCGCATCTCGATGCGGGCGAGCTGCTGGCCCAGGCACTGGTGGATGCCGTGACCGAACGCCACGTGCCCGGACGCGGGCCTGCGCAGGTCGAGCTCGTCGGGGTTGCCGGGGTACTTCTCCGGGTCCCGGTTCGCGGTCGGCACGTGCATCAGCACGGTGTCGCCCGCCTTGATCAGGTGCCCGTCGATCTCCACATCCTCGGTGGCGGTGCGCATCGGTCCGAAGTGGATGATCGACAGGTACCGCATGAGCTCCTCGACGGCGTTGTCGATGATCTCCGGCTCGTCCTTGAGGATCTTCAGCTGGTCCGGGTGCTGCAGCAGCGTGAACGTGCCGATGCCCAGCATGTTCGCCGTGGTCTCGTGGCCGGCGAGCAGGAGCAGCATCGCCATGTTCGACGCTTCCTCGTCGGTCGGCTCGCCGGTGGCCAGCAGGTCGCTGATCATGTCGTCGCCGCCGGGGTTGGCCTTCTTGCGGGCGATCAGCTCGCGCATGAAGTCCTGAATGCGCTGCATGGCCGCCATGGCCTCCTTGAACGACGAGTCCAGGCTCAGCATCTTCGCCGTGTCCTCCTGGAACCTGTGCCGCTCGTCGTATTCGACGCCGAGCAGCGCGCAGATCACCAGCGACGGCACCGGCAGCGCGAACTCCTTCACGAGGTCCGCGCGGCCGTCGAACGTCCGCATGTGCTTCAGCTGGTCGTCGACGATCGTGCCGATCCACTCGGACAGCTGGTTCATCCGCCGGACGGTGAACTGGCCCTGCAGCATCTTGCGCAGCCGGGTGTGGTCCGGCGGGTCCTGGCTGAGGAACATGCCCGGCTCGGCCTTGCGCCTGTCCTCCGGCACGTCGCTCTGGAACCGCTTGTCGAACACGTGGTGCTTCTCGGGGTTGTTGGTGAACTTGGGGCTTCCCAGGATCTCCCGCACCTGGTGGTGCCCGGTGACGAGCCAGCCGAGGTGGCCGTCGGCGAACTTCAGCCTGCTGATGCGGGCCTTGTTGCGGATCTCGGTGACCCCGGCGGGCGGGTCGAACGGGTTCTGGCGCGTCTTGGGCAGCTCTTCGGAGATCAGCTCGGTCATCTCGCACACCTCCCAGTGCTCAGCAGAGGACCTACTTCTGAAGCTACAGAACTTTCATGACTCCGTGAAGGTGAATCGAGGGTTACGGTGCGCCACGAACGGAAATCTGTCCGCATCTGCCGGTCGTGGGTCGCGACGGCCACGGCGGCCCTCGTCTGGTGCAGTGCCTCGGTCAGTTCGTCGACCAGCGCGATCGACAGGTGGTTGGTCGGTTCGTCGAGCAGGAGCACGTGCGGGCCGCGGCTCAGCAGGATCGCGAGCTCCAGTCGCCTTCGTTGCCCAGTGGACAGCGACCGGACGGGGCGGGCGAGGTCGTTCACGCTCAGCAGACCCAGGTCGTGCGCCCGCGGGCAGAGCCTGCCCGCGATGGCGTCCTCGTTCTCGAACGACGACTCCTGGGCGAGCAGAGCGACCCTGCCGACGTGGTGAACCGTGCCCTGAGCAGGCGTGATGCGGCCCGCGAGGACGTTCAGCAACGTCGACTTGCCCGCTCCGTTGGGACCGGTGATCAGCAGCTTCTCGCCCGCGCCGAGCGAGATCGGCTCGGTGAGATTCAGCCTTTCGGGTACTTCCAGCGGGGTCGCGTGCAGCAGGTCGCCGTCGGCCTCCAGGGCCGGCGGCTGGAAGCGCAACGGCGGCGGGGGAGCGCCGACGCGGTGGTCGTCCAGCTCCTCGAGCCTGCGGGCGACGTTGCGCATCTTGTTCGCCGCGCGCGTGCTGCGCTTGTGCTTGAACGCTCCCTTGGGCGGCCGCCAGGCGTCCTTGAGACGTGACTGGGCGCGTTCGACCTTCTCGGTCAGCTCGTCGTGTTCGGCTTCCTCCTGGGCGAACCGCTGTTCCCAGCGTTGACGTTCGGCGCGCTTCGCCTCCTTGAACGCCCGGTAGCCGCCGCCGTGCAGGTGCACCTCGCCGTCCGGGGTCGGGTCGAGGTCGAGCAGCAGGGTGCAGACGTCGTCCAGCAACGTGCGGTCGTGGCTCACGATCACCACGACACCGTGATGTTGTTGCAGGCGTTCGGTCAGGAACCCCAACGCGCTCGCGTCGAGGTGGTTCGTCGGTTCGTCGAGCAGCAGGACGTCCGCGCGTTCGGCGAGCAGACACGCGAGCCGGACGCGGTAACGCTGGCCGACGCTCAGCTCGGCGAGTTTCCTCTCGCGGTCGTGGTCGGCGTCGAGTGCCTTGAGCGCGATGTCGGCGCGGCGTTCGGCGTCCCACGCCTCGATGTCCTCGGCGTGGGCCAGCGCTTTCTCGTAGCGCTGCTCGTCGAACGGCTCCGCCGCACTGTCCAGTTCGGACAGTGTGTGACGGCTTTCGCGCAGCGCTTCCGACAACAGGTCCCCCACCGTTTCGCCGTCCTGGAACGGCATTTCCTGTCGTACCAGGCTCAACGAGCCGTGCCGGGTGATGGTTCCCTGATCCGGCAACAAGTCCCCGGCCAGTAGGCGGAGCAGTGTGGTCTTGCCGCGGCCGTTCTCACCGATGATGCCGAGGCGTTGGCCGGCGGAGACTTTCAGTGAGATGCCGTCGACGACGGGCCCGGTTTCATAGCCCTTGGTGAGATCGTGGGTCGTCAAATGAACATGCGAGCGCATGCGGATCCTCTTTTGGGTACGCGAAAACAGGACGTGTTGCGTGGTGACACACGTCCTGAATCAGAGGTAGAAGACCCCGTACCCGAATCCCATGAAACCCACGGTACCTACGGCCGCAACGCCTTTTCGACGGCCTTCTTGAGGTCCTGGACGCTTTCCTCGGTGCCCGGCGTCGGCCCGGTGGTGCTGCCGCCGCCGACGAGCCGGTAGAAGAGCAGGCCCTCGATGAACGCGGTGATGTGCGCGCCGGCCCGCTCGGGATTCTTGTGGCCCAACGCCTGTGCGAGTGCCGTGGCCTGCTCCCGCGGCGAGTGCACGAGGATCGTCCTGAGCTCTGGATGGTGTGTGGCTTCGAGCATCGCCGCGTACCTGGCGAGCGTGCGGTTCCGCTCGACGAGCCAACTGTCGATCGTCCGCGCGATGCTGCCCGCGACGTCGTCGGTGTCGAGGTCGATCTCCTGCTGCTCCTGGACCGCCAGCCGTTCCACGAGCCCCTCGATCAACGCCTTGCGGGTGCGGAAGTAGGCGCTCGTCGAGCCTTCCGGCAGGCCGGCCTTCCTGTCGACGGCCCTGTGGGTCAGGCCGCGCATGCCGAGTTCCGCCACGAGCGCGATCGCGGCGTCGGTGATCAGGTCTTTTCGCACTGTGTCCCTTGTCTCTCTACAGCCGTAGTCTACAGGTGTAGATTCTTCTACAGGTGTAGAGGAGGCGGGGATGAAGGCGATCGTGGTGGGCGGTGGCATCGGCGGGCTGGCGGCAGCGGTGTCGTTACGGCGCGTGGGCTGGGACGTGCGGGTGCTCGAGCGGGCTGCCGAGTTCGGCGAGGTCGGTGCCGGGATCGGCGTGATGCCGAACGCGGTGCGGGCGCTGGAGTGGATGGGCCTCGCGGACGAGGCGCGGCGGCTCGGCAGCTCGCGCGTGTCGGGTGGCATCAAAGCGTCCGACGGGCGGTGGCTGACGCATCTGCCCGGGGTCGGCCAGGAGAAGATCATCGCGATGCACCGGGCCGATCTCCACGGTGTGTTGCTGCGCGCGTTGCCGCCGGAGATCCTTTTCAACAACGTCGAGGTGACCGGCGTTGGGGAGCTGGACGCAGACCTCGTGGTGGCGGCGGACGGCATCAACAGCCGCCTCCGCGCGGAGCTGCTGCCCGACGCGCCGGGACCGGTGTACGCGGGGGCCACGGCGTGGCGAGGGGTGGCGCCGGGTCCGTTCGATCTCCCGATCTCGCAGACATTCGGTCCCGGCGGCGAGGCGGGCGTCCTGCCGCTCGCGGACGGCAGGGTCTGCTGGTACGTCTCGACGGTGGCGCCCGCTCAGGCCGATCTGGATCCGGTGGAGCTGTTCGCCGGTTGGCACGAGCCGATCCCGACGCTGATGGCGACGACACCCGAGATCCTTCGGCATGACATCTATGAGCTGCCGCCGCTGCCGACGTTCGTGCGGGGGCGGGTGGCGCTGCTCGGCGACGCGGCGCACGCGATGGTGCCGTACCTGGGGCAAGGGGCGTGCATGGCGCTGGAGGACGCGGTGACGCTGGCCGTGTGCGACGGTGATCTCGCCCGGTACGACGCGCTTCGGCGGCCGCGGACGCAGTCGGTGTGGCGGAGCTCGAAGGCGGCGGGGAAGTTCGGGATCGAGGTGCGGTCGCCGATCGCCCTGGCGTTGCGGGACTTCGCGCTCCGGGCGTTGCCGCCTTCGGTGGCGGTGCGCGGGATGACGCGTTTCTCCTCGTGGGAGGTGCCAGGGGAAGTTCACTCGAACGGGTCGAATCCACCAGTGAACTAGATCACCGGTCAATGTTTGATTTCGGCGGGGTAACAGTCGAAAACCACCCCTTGTCGCGAGGTTTGTCACCCAGTTGCGGTATCAAGTACTCGCTCACCGTGTCGGACGCGGTCCAGTGATCCAGATGGCGTAGCGCGACAGGCGGTTTCCGGTACACGAAAGCGCAACTACGGTGCCTCGCCATGACCCCCGTCCCGACTGATGTGATGCCCCGTTCCCTCACGGCGCTTCCCCCGGCGCAGGTCGAGAACACCCGCGAGATCGACATCGCCGAGGCAGAGGACTTCGTCCGCCAGCACCACGCCGAGCACCCTGACCTGGGTCCGGTCGAGGCCAGGCTGGCTGAGGTGCACGCGGAGATAGCCGCGACCGGCACCTATCGTCACACGACTGCCGAACTGACCTTCGGCGCCCGCGTGGCCTGGCGCAACAGCTCCCGCTGCATCGGCCGCCTTTACTGGCGGAGCTTGAAAGTGCGCGACCTGCGGGAGGTGTCCACTCCCGCAGAGGTGGCCGCGGAATGCGTCGAGCACCTCCGCGTCGCGACGAACAAGGGCAAGATCCGCCCCGTCATCACGATCTTCGCCCCGCACGAGCCCGGCATGCCCGCGCCGTCGATCCTGAACGAACAGATCGTCCGCTACGCCGCCTACCGCGGCTCCGACGGAGGTGTGCTCGGCGACGCCAGGAACCTGGCGCTGACCGAGCTCGCGTTGAAGCGCGGCTGGCAACCACCGGCGTCGCGCGGCCCGTTCGACGTGCTGCCGTTGATGGTCACCTGCGAGGGCCACGACCCGGCGCTCGTCGAGATTCCCTCGGACGCGGTGCTCGAGGTTCCGCTGTCCCACCCGGAACTGCCGTGGCTCGCCGAACTCGGCGTGAAGTGGCACGCCGTTCCCGCGATCAGCAACATGCGCCTGCGCGTCGGAGGCATCGACTACCCGTCGGCGCCCTTCAACGGCTGGTACATGGGCACGGAGATCGGCGCCCGCAACCTCGCCGACCACGATCGGTACGACCTGCTGCCGTACATCGCCAAACGAATGGGCCTGGACATGTCGTCGGAGGCGACGTTGTGGCGCGACCGAGCGTTGGTCGAGCTCAATCGCGCCGTCCTGCACTCGTTCGGCGAGGCCGGGGTCACGATCACCGATCACCACACCGAGTCGAGGAGGTTCCTGACACACCTGGAGAAGGAGGAGGCGGCCGGACGTCCGTGTCCCGCTGACTGGTCGTGGATCGTGCCACCCGTGTCGGGCGGGCTCACCCCGGTCTACCACCGCTACTACGACTCGGGTGAACTCCTGCCGAACTTCTTCCCGGCCGCATCCCCGATGAAGGGTTGCCCTGTTCCACACTGACCGGGTGCAACTGACCCGGAGCTTGACCCTGACCGATGCCGTCTTCGTCGGGCTCGGCTCGATGATCGGCGCTGGAGTGTTCGCGGTGTTCGCCCCGGCCGCGGCGGCGGCCGGGTCCGCGTTGCTCGTCAGCCTCGTCATCGCGGGCGTGATCGCCTGCTGCAACGCGTTGTCGAGCGCCTGGCTGGCCGCGAAGTACCCGCAGTCCGGCGGCACCTACGTCTACGGCCGCGAACGGCTCGGCCGGATCTGGGGCGACCTGGCCGGCTGGGCGTTCGTGCTGGGCAAGACGGCGTCGTGCGCGGCCATGGCGTTGACGGTCGGCACCTACGTCGGTGCGCCCAAACCCGTTGCCGTGGCGGCGATCGTGGCATTGACCGTGCTCAACCTGACCGGTGTCCAGAAGTCCGCACTGGCGACCAGGATCATCGTGATCGCTGTTCTGCTCGTGCTGGCCCTGACGACCGTCACGGCACGGGACGCGGCGGCGCCGGCTGACTTCCTCCCGTCCGGCATCCTCCCCGCCGCCGCGCTCCTGTTCTTCGCGTTCGCGGGCTACGCGCGCATCGCCACCCTCGGAGAGGAGGTCAAGGAGCCGCAGAAGACGATCCCGCGTGCCGTGGTCATCGCGTTGGCGATCACGTTGGTCGTCTACACGGTCGTGGCCCTGACCGCGCTGAACGCCCTGGGCAGCGACCTCGCGACGAAGACCCTCGCCGACGTGTCGCCGACTTGGGCTCCCGCCATCCGGGTCGGCGCCTGCCTCGCGGCGCTCGGTTCGTTGCTCTCGCTGCAGCTGGGCGTCAGCCGGACCACGCTCGCCATGGCCCGCGACCGCAGGCTGCCGGGGTTCCTGGCCGATCTGCGCGCCGCCGAGATCGCCACCGGGCTGGCCGCCGTCGCGCTCGTGCTCGCCGTCGACGTGACCAGGGCGATCGTGTTCAGCTCGTTCTGCGTGCTGCTCTACTACGCGATCGCCAACGCCAGCGCGTGGACGCTCGGTAAGCGCGTGGTGCCCGCGCTTGGGCTGGTGGGGTGCCTGACGCTCGCCGGTGCGGTGCTCTGGCAATTGTGATGTGGCCCAGGTCACCTTTGATCGCGTAACGTGCGTACGGTGAGAGTGGGAACACCCGCAGAGTCGCGGCCCGCCGAGCGTCGCGTCGCCTGCGTACCGGACACGGTGTCGTCGCTGGTCGACGCCGGGTTGACCGTGCACGTCCAGGAAGGCGCGGGCCGGCACGCTCACGCCGTCGACGCCGCGTACCGCGCGGCGGGGGCGATCGTGACCCCGGAGGACCCGGCGCCGGAATCCGACGTCGTCGTGTCCGTGCAGCCGTTGACCCTCGACCAGGCCACGGGACTCAAACCCGGCGCGATCACGATCAGCTTCCTGCAGCCCGCGAACGAGCGGGACCTGCTCGAGGTCTACCGCGACCGCCGCGTCACGTCGTTCAGCTTCGACCTGCTGCCGCGCGTCACCCGTGCCCAGAGCGCGGATGCCCTGTCCTCACAGGCTCTGGTGGCGGGCTACCGGGCCGTTCTGGTCGCCGCCGAACGACTGCCGCGCTTCCTGCCCATGTTCACCACGGCCGCGGGCACCGTGCCGCCGGCCAAGGTGCTCGTGCTCGGCGCGGGCGTCGCGGGCCTGCAGGCGATCGCGACCGCGCGCAGGCTCGGCGCCGTCGTCGAGGCCTACGACGTCCGCAAGGCCGCGGGCGAGGAGGTTCGCAGCCTCGGCGCCAAGTTCCTGGAGCTCGACCTGGAGACGCAGTCCGGCGTCTACGCCTCCGTGCAGTCCGAGGAGTTCCTGGAGCGCCAACGAGAACTCATCGGCGAGCACGTCGCCGCGTCCGACGTGGTGATCACAACGGCTGCGATCCCCGGCCGCAAGGCCCCGGTGCTCGTCACGACCGACATGCTCAAGGCGATGGCACCGGGAAGCGTGCTGGTCGACCTGGCAGCGGAGTCCGGCGGCAACTGCGCTGCTTCCGTTGCGGGGAAAGAGACCTGGGTCGGCGAGGTGCTCGTGCACGGCGCGTTGAACCTGCCGTCGTCGATGCCCGTGCACGCGAGCCGCCTGTACGCGCGCAACGTGCTCAACCTGCTCAAGCTGATGATCGTGGACGGCAGGGTGCTGCCGAACCTCGACGACGAGGTGCTCGACGGCTGCTGCCTCACCCACGACGGTCAGATCCGCAAGGAGTTGCCGTGATCGACCTGCTGACGATCTTCGTGCTGGCCGTGTTCGTGGGCTTCGAGGTGGTCTCGAAGGTGTCCACGATCCTGCACACACCGCTGATGTCCGGTGCGAACGCCATCCACGGCGTGATCCTCGTCGGCGCGATTCTGATCACCGGTTCCGCCGAGAGCACCCTCGAGCTCGTGCTGGGGCTGCTCGCGGTCTTCCTGGCCACGGTCAACGTCGTCGGCGGGTTCGTGGTGACCGACCGGATGCTGGAGATGTTCAAGAAATGATCGTCCAGCTGATGTACCTCGTCGCGGCGCTGTGCTTCATCCTGGCGTTGAAAGGCTTGAGCTCGCCCAAATACGCGCGCTACGGCAACTTCATCGGCGCGTTCGGCATGCTCGTCGCCGTCGTCACCGCGTACGTGCACGGCGTCGTCCACAACGGACTGTGGATCCTGATCGCCGTCGCATTCGGTGTGGCGGTGGGCATTCCGGCCGCGCGTTCGGTGAAGATGACCGCCATCCCGCAGATGGTGGCGCTGTTCAACGGTGTCGGTGGCGCGGCGGCGGCACTGGTGGCGTTGGCCGAGTTCTTCGCGGTGCGCGATCCGGGTTTCCTGTTCCTGCTCGCGACGGTGCTCACGGTGCTGATCGGCTCGGTCAGCTTCTCGGGTTCGGTGGTCACGTTCCTGAAGCTGCAGGAGCTGATGACGACCCGGCCGGTGTTGCTGCCGGCGGGGCAGCAGCTCGCGATCGCGGCCGGTGTCTCGTCGGTCGCGCTGGGCGTCCTGACGATGACGACCGAGAACGGTCTGCTGCTGTGGTTGCTGGCGATCGCCGGGCTCGCGCTCGGCGTGCTGTTCGTGCTGCCCGTCGGCGGTGCGGACGTGCCGATCGCGATCTCGTTGCTGAACGCGTTCACCGGTCTCGCCGTCGCGGCGTCCGGTTACGTGCTGGCGAACACGCTGCTGATCGTCGCGGGCACGCTCGTCGGCGCGTCCGGCACCATCCTGACCCGGTTGATGGCGCAGGCGATGGGCCGCTCGCTCGCGAACATCCTGTTCGGTGCCTTCCGGGCCACCACCGTTGCAGCGCTTGGGGAGGAGCAGCGGACGGTCAAGTCGGGCACGGTCGAGGACGTCGCGATCCTGTTGGGGTACGCCAACAACGTGCTCGTCGTGCCCGGCTACGGGCTGGCGGTCGCGCAGGCCCAGCACGCGGTGCGCGAGCTCGTGGCGCAGCTGGAGAAGCGCGGTGTTTCGGTCTCCTACGGGATCCACCCCGTCGCCGGCCGCATGCCGGGGCACATGAACGTGCTGCTCGCCGAGGCGGACGTGCCGTACGAGCAGCTCAAGGAGCTCGACGACATCAATCCCGGCATCACCTCCGTCGACGTCGCCGTCGTCGTGGGAGCGAACGACGTGGTGAACCCCGGCGCGCGCGACGAGCCGTCCAGCCCGATCTACGGCATGCCGATCTTCGATGTCGACCGCGCGAAGTCCGTGGTGTTCATGAAGCGGTCGATGCGGCCGGGCTTCGCGGGCGTGGACAACGAGCTGCTGTACAACCCGAAGACGACGTTGCTGTTCGGCGATGCCAAGGACTCGCTCACGAAACTGCTGGCGGCGGTGAAGCAGCTGTAGTCAGGAGCTCCGTCACCTCGGCCGCGGAGAGCGCGGGCAGTAGCCCGATCACGGCGTCCGCGCCGACGGAACGCCACTGGTCGGCGTCGGCGGGCGTGTGCACCTCGTCGACACCGAACCGCACGCCGAGGCTGTGCACGGTGGTGATGAGGTCGCGCATCGCCTGGCGCAGCGGGGAGTCCGGGGTGGGCGCGGGTGCTCGGGTGATCACCGTGCGGACCGGCACGTCGGTCAGCACGGCCAGTTCGTCGTGCCCGCCGTGGAAGCCGTCCAGCGCCGTCACGATGCCGCTGTCGTGCAGCACCACCGCGTTGTCGTCGCCTGCCAGCACCGACGAGATGTCGAGCGCGATCCGCAGCCGTTCCACCGGCAGCCCCGTCTCGTCGAGCGCGCGTTTGACGTCGGCGACCAGGTCCTCGTCGCGAGACTGCAGGGCGCCCAACGCGATGTGCAGCGTGGGCGCCCGGTCGCCGAACTCGTCCACCCATCTCGCTGCCTGAGCGCACGCCTCGCGCAGCAGCCACTTGCCGATCGGCAGCGACAGACCAGTCGAGTCGGCGAGCGCCATCGTGTCGTTGTGGCTCAGGTCGTCCCAGTGCAGGCGGGCGACGGCACCGAGCACCTCGCGGGTCTCCAGGTCGTGCACCGGCGCGTAGACGATCTCCAGCTCGCCGTGCTCCCACGCGCCCGGCATCGACGCGGCCAGCGCGTACTTGCCGCGGCGCCGGGCGTCGTCGTGCGGGTCGTGCAACGCCCACTGCCGCTTGCCGCGCGCTTTCGCCTGGCGCAGCGCGGCGTTCGCGCAGCGCATGAGCTCGGCCGCCGTGGCGAACGCGGGAGGCCGGTCCACCACGCCGATGCTCGCCGACAGTGCGATGCCGTGATCGTCCACAAAGGTCGCTTCGGCGAGGGTCGCCTGGATCTCCTCGACGGTCGTGGTGACGTGGTCGGAGATCGTCATCAGCGCGAACTCGTCGCCGCCGAGTCGCGCGACCACGGCCTTCTTCTCCTCGGCCAGCTTGCGGAGCCGGGATGCGACGATCTTGAGCAGCTTGTCGCCGGTCTCGTGGCCAAGCCCGATGTTGACGACCGAGAACGCGTCCAAACCCAAGTGGTACAACGTGATCGGGTCGTTGCCGAGCCGTCGTTCCACCTGCGTGACGAAGTGCTGGCGGTTCGAGAGGCCGGTCATCGAGTCGTGCAGCAGCTGGTGGTCCAGGTTGCGCTGCAACAGGTGCAGCTCGCTGATGTCCTCGACCATCGTCACGTGGTGCGTCGGCTCGTCGTCCGCGTCGGGCAGCAACGAGGCCGCGAGGTACACCCACACCGGTTCTTCGTCCTCGCGGATCAGCTTGCGCTGGTCGCGGAACCGCTCCACGCGCCCCTCGCGCACCTGCCGGTATGAGGCGGCGAGCGCGGCCTTGTCCTCCGGGTGAAAGTAGTCGATCAGCTGCCGGCCGATGAGCTCGGCACCCGACTCCAGCCCGACGATCTCGGCGAGCGTGTCGTTGGCCTCGACGCACCTGCCGTCGAAGTCGGTGATCGCGATGCCCAGCGCGCTGGACTCGAACACCTCCTTGAACCGCGCCTGGCTGACCTTCAGCGTGCGCTCGACCCGCTGTTTGGCCCGCACGATCGCGACCTTGATCTGCTCCTGCTGGTCGAACGCGTCCATCCGCATGTAGTGCGCGTACGCAGAGCTCAACCTGGCGAGCAGCGGTAGTTCGAAGGCAGGCGAGAGAACCTCGACCGTGACACGCAACGAGTCCGGGCCGGTTGCGTGCAGTGACACCAGCCGATCGGCCACGGATTCAGGTGACTCGGGCAACTCCACCAGCGAATCGAGCAGAGCCTGCTCGATTTCGGCATGTGACAGCGGGATGTACGCGGTCGACGTCAGCGCGTGCATCCAGCGGGCGGCGAGTTCCCGAAGTTCCATTCTGTGCACAGAGCGTACGGACTCACCGGCCCCCGGCCAACATCGAGAGACGCTAGACCTTGCGCCCGACAGCAGCGTAGATGCCCGCCTTGTCCGGATCGTCGACGTTCTGGCCCTCCGGCCGCCACAGGGGCAACGGCACGATGCCCGGCTCGACCACGTCGAACCCGTCGAAGAGACCCGCGATCTCGGATTTCGTGCGTGGGAACATCGGGTTCTGGCTCTTCTTCATCACCTCGACGATCCCGGCCATCTCCTCCGGCTGCAGGTCCTGGGTGAACTGCGAGAACGCCAGGTAGCTGCCGTCGGGCACGGCGTCGCGGTAGGCCGCCAGGACCGCGTGCGGGTCGGCCTCCGGCGGCACGAAGTGGAAGACGCCGACGGTCAGCACGCCGACCGGTTGTGCGAAGTCGATGAGACCGCTCTCCTCGGCCGCCTTCAGGACGGCCTGCGGCTTGGTCATGTCCTCCTGGATGATCGTCGCGCGCGGATCCTCCTCCAGGATGAGCTGGCTGTGCGCGACCGCGACCTCCTCGAAGTCCACGTACACGACGTGAGCCTCAGGGTCGGCCTTCTGTGCGATCTCGTGCACGTTGCCGACCGTCGGGATGCCGGAGCCGAGGTCGAGGAACTGGCGAATGCCCTGGTCCATCATGAACAGCACGGCCCGGCGCAGGAACGCCCTGTTCAACCGCGCGATCGTGCGCGCGTTCGGCTGAGCCTGCAGGAACTTCTCCGCGAGCGCCCTGTCCGCCGCGAAGTTGTGCCCGCCGCCGAGCAGGTAGTCGTAAAGGCGAGCGGCGCTCGGCTTGCCCGTGTCAAGGCCTTCAGGAACCCAGCTCACCCGTTCAGACATGTCCACAGGCTACTGAGGTGCCACACGTGTGTGGCAGGGGTGGAGCCCTTTTTGGCCTACCCGAACCCGCTGCGGTCATTGGAAAGCGTGAATCAGCGCGGTGGCGACCGCGACGCCCAGCGCCGTACCCAGGCCTCGTGCGACGTTGACCAGTCCGCTGCCGACACCCGCCGACGCCTCCGGCAACGCGCTCATCACGCGTTTCGTGCAGGCGGGCGCGACGACACCGAGCCCGATGCCCGCCGTGACGAGCTGAACCACCTGCGGCACAGGCATGATCACCGCGATCGCGGTGATCAGCACGCCGGTCCTGATGCCCGGCTTGGAGAGCAACGTCGCGGCGACGGCGAACCCCAGTGGCAGGGCGGCCGTCGTGAACCCTATATGTGCCAACGGTTGCTTCATGGTGAACGGAAGCAACGTCATCGGCGCGAACAACGCGGCGTAGGCGAGCAGTACACCGGTGAGTCCCGGCAGGACCTTCCAGGTCGGCTTCGCCTTCTCCGGCTTGGTCTTCGTGCGGGGCAGCAGGTAGTGGCCCGCGATCATGGCGATCAGCCCGATGGGAACGTTGATCGCGAACACGGCCTGCCAGCCGTGGTGCTCGGTGAGGTACCCGCCGAGGAGTGGCCCGGCCGCGAGCCCCGCGGCCTGCGCCGCCGCCTGGATGCCCAGCGCCTTGCGCCGTTGCTCGGGCGCGACCGCGGTGATGACCAGTGCGACGCTGTTGGCCTGCAACATCGCCGCGCCCACCGCCTGGGCGACGCGGGCCGCGATCAGCGCGTCGAAACCGGGCGCGTACACACATGCGATCGACGCGCCGGTGAAGACCGCGAACCCGTAGATGTAGACGATCTTGCGGCCCAGCCGGTCCGCGATCCTGCCCATTGGGACGAGCAGGGCCACGAGCGTGATCAGGTAGCTGAGCGAGATCCACTCGGGATTCGCGTGGAAGTGGTCGCTCATCGCGGGGAACGCCAGCGTGACGATCGAGGCGTCCAACTGCCCCATGAACGCCCCGAAGCACACCGTCGCGATGACCAACCACGGCGCGTACGACCGACGCGCGATCCACGTCGGCCGAGGTGACTCCGTGACGAACCAGTTCATCGTACCCAGATTATATCTGATACCGAGCTATTGCCGGAAGTTCAGTAGGATTTCTGCATGTCAGACGAAGCCCGCACGCTCACCGACGTCGTCACTCGCCTGCGCCGGGCGTTGCGGACGAGCATCCGGGCGGACTGGCCGTGGGAATCCCTGCCGATGGCGCAGGTAGAGCTGCTGCAGACCCTCGCGGAACGCCCGCCGATGAAGGTCGGCGACCTCGCCGCGGCCCTGCGCCTGGCCCCCAACACCGTCTCCGGCCTGGTGTCCCAGTTGATCGACTCGGGCCTCGTCGTCCGCGGCGGAGACCCCAAGGACCGACGGGTAGCGCGACTATCCGTCTCACCACGTGGACACGAACAGCTGCTCGTGTGGCAGCGCGAACACGAGAAGAGAATCGGATCGGCCCTGTCGAAGCTCGAGCCCTCGGAGCGCGAGGACGTGGTGCGCGCCCTGAAGGCCCTGGATCACCTGGTTGAGCACCTTGCCGAACCCACCTGACCAAGTCCGCGCCCCCACCCAGCGCACCGAGCTGCACCTGCCGTTCGTGGCACTGGTGTCGCTGGGCGGCGGGCTCGGCGGCATCGCGCGCTACGGGCTGTCCTTGTTCGTGCCGGGCCCGTGGGGGTTGTTCGTCATCAACGTGCTGGGGTCGTTCCTCATCGGCGTGTTGATGGGGCTGGTGCCGCGGCCGTTGGTGCGGGCGTTCTTCGGCGTTGGGCTGCTGGGCGGGTTCACGACGTTCTCGTCGTACGCGGCGTCGTGGTCGTGGGCGCTGCTGGTCACGCCGATTTGTGCGGTGGTGGCGGCGTTCCTCGGCTTGCGGGTGACGCGATGACCGTGCTGGCTGTGTTCCTCGGTGCCGCTCTCGGGGCGCCTTGCCGGTACCTGTTGGACCGGTTCGTGCAGGCGCGGCACTCGTCCGATTTCCCTTGGGGCACTCTGACGGTGAACGTCGTCGGGTGCTTCCTCATCGGGTTTCTCGTTGGGACGTCGTGGATGCCGCTGCTCGGGGTCGGGTTCTGCGGTGGGCTCACGACCTACTCGACGTTCAGCTACGAGACGGTGAAGCTGCTGGAGAGCGAGAAGTACCGCCTGGCACTGCTGAACGTCGTCGTCAGTGTGGCGGTAGGTGTCCTTGCCGCGGCGGTGGGTCTGTCGCTAGGACGCTGATCTCGCCCTCTATCCACCGGAGCAGGAACTCGCGTACTTGAACCGGGACGTTCCTCTGTCCGAGCCACGCTGCCGGCAGGTTCCGGCTCAAACCCGTGTTCTCCAGGATGGGTAGTGCCACCAGCATCTGGGCTGCGTCGGCGGGCATCCCCCCGTCGTAGAGCCAGTCGGGGAGGCGCTCGATGATGTCGCTGCGAGCGACCCACGGCAGCGGTGCCGTGGTCATCGCGACCGCGACCCGGTCCGGCTGAACAACCACGGTGGGGCCTGCCAGCAACATGGTTCCGGCCCCGTCGATCGACGAGTTGCCGTAGCGGTACTTCAAGAAGAGAGCGCGTGGTCCGGAGCCGAGGACAAGCTCCGGGAGAACGCCGCGTTCACGCAGGACGATGAGGTCTGGTGCCGCCCACGGCGAACCCTTCCACAGTGCTGTGAGCCGTTCGTGGTGCCGGATGATCAGCTCGTGGATGCCCGGCACCGAACTCTGGACGACGTGGAGCAGAAGGGCGGCACGCAGGTCGTCCCGTTCCAGATGCTCGCCGAGACGATCGATGATGATCTGGTCGATGACGGCCCGGTGCATCCCTGGTGGGTTTCTCATGCACTCGTGCAACGGGAGGTCGACGTCGTGGATGTAGTCGTAGCCTTCGAACCGGTCCTCCAGGGGGCACAGGACCGACCTGTCCACCGCGGCGTTGACGATAGTCCGGATCGTGCGCATGGACGGGTACACATGCTGCAGCGCTCGTGCGGCGAATGCCGGCCCGTCGTTGTCGACCGCCTCAGCCAGCAGTTCGTCCACCCCGCCCTCGACGTTGCGGTCGTAAAGCTGGAGGGCGATCTGAGCGACGACGTCCCACTGGCGAGTGTTCAGCCCTAGCACCACCCACAGGTCTGCGGCGGTGCGGTGGGTGCGGACGAGGTGCTCGGCGGCGAAGTACTCCATGAAGGTGCGGTGGGTGAAGCCGAACTGCGGCTCGGATGCCGTCGCGCCGACATCGGTCAGGATCCACGCGCGCCCGGTGCAGAACGCGAGGAACTCCTGTGCCATCGCCAGCGACTCGTCGTGGTCGTCGAGCTTCGCGTCCAGGTAGTCCGTGAGGATGTTGATGATCCTGGTGCGCGTCAGAGCCTTCCCGGACTCCTTGGCGTTGAGCATCTTCCACGCGAGGTGCTGCACGGCGCCCCGCAACCGGCCGTGGAACCTCAGCGGTAGAGGGATACCGCGCCTGGAGTCCCATTGCTCGAACAGCATCAACGCACACCGCTCGTACACCTGGGCGAGGTTGCGCGGCAGGTACCGGTCGCTCGAGTACATGGCGCACAACAGCGTGAGCAGCAACGGGTTGCTGCGCAGCTCGGGAATCTGCTCGCTGTCCTCCATGAACGAGCTCGCCAGCCGTTCGCGTTCGTCCGGCGAGGTGGCTTCGTCCAGCTTGAACCATCGAGTCACGTAGTCGGAAACCTGCTGGTCGTCGAACTCCGGGATGTGGCTCGTGGTGAAGAGGTCGGTGGTCAGCGGCGCGTCCTCGTAGCCGATCTTCCGGGCGGTCACGAGGATCGGCACCAGCGGGTACAGGTGAGCGAACCCCTCGACCAACGACACGACCCGCCTGCGCAACTCGGTCTGCACCAGCTCGTCCAAGCCGTCGAGGATGACCACGGCTCGCCCGGCGCGCAGCAGGTACTCGACGCCGTCGCGCGGAGGCTTCACGTTGTACGGAGCCTGGCACAGCTTTTCCAGGTAGTGCAGGAGATCGCGTCCGCCCTCGTCGAACGAAGTGGTGAACTCCCGCAGCACCAGGAGGAACGGCACACGGCCCGAACCATTGGCTGCGGTGTCGTGCGCGAACTTCGCCGCCAGCGTCGACTTGCCCGCGCCGGGGTCGCCGAGCACCACGACACGTTCCCCTGGCACGCCGAGCGTGACGTCAGGGGAGGTCAGCGTGGGTTTGACGTAGAGCTGGTCGTACCGGACGGACCTGCTGACACCGACGTGCGGCAGGCGGATTCTGTTGTGCAGCGCCACGACCTGGTCGCGCAGGCGTGCGGCGAAGGCGTGGATGCGGGTGGTGGACTTGAGCCGCACGAGCATGGCGCTGTTGCTGACGGCTGCGGCGTACAGGTCGCTGCTGTCGATCTTGGCGGTGCGCACGCCGAAGCGCTGGATCAGTTCTCGGCTGGCGGCCACCATCACGTCGTACACCACCTCGGTGGCGCGTCCCAGGAGGCCGGGAGACAGCCCGGCGAGCCGAAGTCCGTGATTGAGCTGGTCTTTCGCGGCCTTGCCGCCGGTGCGGGCGATGCGGTGCTGTGCGACCACGATGGCGAAGTCGGGAGAGGCGAGATACGCCTCCAACGCCTCCGCGTCGGCGCGACCGCAGTAGTTCAGGAGTGCTTCGCTCGCGGCGGTCTCCGCGGCCGCCTGCCTGAACTCCACCTTGTCGGCCGACCAGGGCGCCAGTTGATCGTTCACCTCGGCGACGACCCGGATGACCGCCGACTCGATGCTGTGCAACGAGAGCTCCTATTCGAAGACGTTGAAGTCCCTGGTGGTCCAGGCGATCAGCAGGTCGGCCACTGCCTCGGACATGCCTTCCGGTGGCGTCCAGGGTCGGTTGCCCCGGCTGTCGGCGAAGTCCTGCAGATGCGGCGGGGGCTTGAAGGGAAGCGGGCGTTCGAAGTCGACGTACGCTTCGAGGTAGGGCACGCACAGCAGGAACTCCAGGTCAGGACACAGCTCCTCGCGTGGTGTCAGCTTGATCGAGCCCACCGGCCGGCGGTGGTCGAACCAGCTCTCGTAGGAGATCCACGGCCGCTTCGAACCGGCGATCTGCGTGGCCAGGCGGCGGGCCGCGTCCCGGTCGATGGCCAGGGTTCTGTCCGACGACAACAGAACCTGCGCCGGCGACAACGCGACCACGCCGAGGAAGACGTAGTCCTCGAACAGCGCCCGAGGACCCAACTCCACCACCAGCGTGGTGAGTTCGGTGAGACCGTCCACAGTGGGCAGCCACGGCCTCGGCAGGGGGCGCAGATCCTTTTCCCAGTAGACGTCGCGCAGAGCCGACTCCAGCTCGGTGTCGAGGGGGACGACTCCGAGCAGGCCCCGGAGGAGACCGGAGATGTTGGGGTTCTGCTCGTCGTAGAGCCGCGCGACGTCCTCGGCCAACGCGCGGTGGATCGTGGCGCTGTTCGCGGGCAGTTTCTCCAGCAGGCAGAAGAACAGCGGATCGTCCACCTCGTGGCGGTGGAAGATCCGTTCGTCGAGGGGGATCGCCACGGCTCGGCGGAGAGCGAGCATCGTGATGCCTCGGACGATTTCCGGGCGCGGTGTCAGGTGGCTGAGGCACCGAGCGGCGAACTTCAGTTCGTTGTCCCGGATCGCCAGCGCGAGAACCTCGTCGGCGCCGTCGTCCACGTTGCGGTCGTGCAGTTGCAGGGCGACGCGGGAGACGACGTCCCAGGCGCCTTCCGAGACGTGCGAACGCAGGGCGGTCCACAGCGCGGCCGAGGTGGTGTGTTTGCGGACCAGGTGTTCGGCGGCGAAGTACTCCATGAAGGTCCGGTGGGTGAAGCCGAACAACGGCTCGCTCGCGGTGGCGCCCACGTCGGTGAGGATCCAGGCGCGGCCCGTGCAGAACTCGGTGAAGCGTTCCGCGGCGCCCTCGGCCTCGTCGGGATCGAAGGACTTGGTCACCAGGTAGTTGGTGAGCAGCCGCACGATCCGGCTGCGCGGCAGGGCGGCGCCGGGTTCCGGGCCGTCGAACAGGTACCAGGCCAGGTGTTGGACGGCGGCGCGCAGGCGGCCCTGGAACTGCACGGGCAGGGCTATGCCGCGCATGGAGTCCCAGCGGTCGAAGAGCATGACGGCGCAGCGCTCGTAGACCTGGGCGAGGTTGCGGGGCAGGTAGTGCTCGCTGGAGTACATGGCGCACAACAGGGCCAGCAGCAACGGGTTGCGGCGCAGTTCCTCGATCTCGGAGCTCTCGCTGAGGAACGCGTCGGCGAGCAGGGCGCGTTGGTGGGCGGGGGTGGCGGCGTCCAGGGCGAACCAGCGGGCCGCGTAGTCGGCCACCTGGCCGGAGTCGAAGTCGTCGACCGTGCCGACGGTGAAGAGGGACTCGCTCAGCGGTGCTTCCGGGTAGCCGACCTTGCGGGCCGTCACGACGATCGGGGTCAGCGGGTACTGGTGGGCGAAGCCCTCGACCAGGCGGACGACGCGGCGGCGCAGTTCGGGCTGCACCAGTTCGTCGAGGCCGTCGAGCACGACCACGGCGCGGCCGTTGCGCAGCAGGTATTCCACGGCGTCGCGTGGGGGAGGGAGGTTGTACGGGTCGTTGCAGATGTGTTCGAAGTACTTCAGCAGTTCGCGGCCGCCGGTGCGGAACGAGGCGGTGAAGTCGCGCAGCACCAACAGGAACGGGACGCGCTCCTCGGCGTCGAGGGCGATGTCGTGCGTCAGTTTTCCTGCCAGCGTGGACTTTCCGGCACCGGGGTCGCCGAGCAGCACGGTGCGGCGGCCTGGTGCGGTCAGTGAGGAGACGGCGATGTCGGGCGACAGCGTCGGCCGCACGTACAGCTCGTCGTACGGCACGGAGCGGCTGACCCCGATGTGGGGTAATCGCATCTCGCCGTGCATCGCGGCGATGCGACCGCGCAGCTGGGCGGCGTAGGAGTGGAAGTCCGCCAACGACGGTGCGCGGCGCAGCACGAGAGTGTTGTTCTTGACGGCGCCGGCCAGATGCGCGACGCCGACCGCCGTCGGGGTGTCGAGATCGCCTGTCCGCAACGGTTCCGGCGACGCCAATGCCTCCAGCACCGCCTTCGGATCAGCCGACGCACCGGACAGGCGCAGGCCCTGCACGATCTGCTCGCGCAGGTCGGCGGCCAAGCCGGCGTCGAGCGAGCCCCGCATCGCGCGCCACAGCACGACCTGGCGGGCGACCTCGGCGAAGTCCGGGGATTCGAGGTAGGACAGCAACACCGGGTCGACGTCCGGCGGCGGGGGAGGGATCAGCTGGGAGAGCCTGGGGGCGAGCTGGTTGCTGACGGACACGACGATGCGGCCGACCGCCGCGTCCAGGCTCGCCACCCCAGGCCTCCACCGTTCGTTACGAAACGTCCTTCAGCCGGGATAGCACATCGGGCAGCGTTCCGGTGTGCACGACGCCGAGTCGTTGCGTGGCACGGGTGAGCGCGACGTACAGATCGGACGCTCCGCGCGGCGACTCCTCCAGGATTCCGACCGGGTCGACGACGACGACCGAGTCGAACTCCAGGCCCTTCGCGTCGGTCACGCCGAGCACCACGACCTGGGCCTCTTCCAGGTCGTTGCCCATCGACGACCCCGGCACCTCCGCCACCACGGCGGACCCCACCGGCTCCAGCAAGGCGGCGGGCACGATCACCGCGATCTTGCCGTCACCCACTGCGGCGACCTCGCCGGCGATCAGCGCGGGCAGTTCCGAGGGGAACGACGGCACGGCGCAAACCCACGGCGGCACACCGGTTTCCCGCACGGACGTCGGCGGCACCAGGGAGGAGTCCACCGACGCCAGGACGTCGGCCGCAACCTCCATGATCTCGGCCGGGGTGCGGTAGTTGACGGTGAGCTCGGTGAGGCGCCAGCGGTTCTGCACGTACGGCGACAGCACGGTGTCCCACGAGGTCGCGCCACCGATGTCACCGGTCTGCGCGATGTCACCGACGACCGTCATGGACTTGCTGGGGCAGCGGCGCATCAACGTGCGCCACGCCATCGCCGACAGCTCCTGCGCCTCGTCGACGATGATGTGCCCGAACGTCCACGTGCGGTCGGCGGCGGCACGTTCCGCCGCGGTCTCGTAGCGGTCGACGCCGTGGCGTTCGGCCAGGCGGTAGGCGTCCATCAGGTCCGTGGCCATCAGGATCTCGGGGTCCGCGTCGTCCTCGAGGTCGAGGATGTCGAGGACTCCCTGGGCGTACTCGATGGCCTGGCGGCGCTGGCGTTCGGCGCGGGCCTTGGCCTCGGTGTCGTCCTCGCCCAGCAGTTCCGCGGCCTCGTCCAGCAACGGCACGTCCGCCGGCGTCCAGTCGTCCGTCGTCCGCTGCAGCAGGTCGCGTTCCTCGCGGGTGAACTTCGACATCGCGCGGTTGCGGCGCTTCGGGTTCGCGTAGAGCTCCGAGAGCAACGAGAACGGCGTCAGCACCGGCCACAGCGACGAGATCGCGGCCTGCACCTCGTCGGACTCGCGGATCTCGCGGCGGATGTCGTCCATGTCCGCCTTGTCCAGCAGGTGGCCGCCGAGGCGGGAGGCCACCATCGAGGCCAGCGTCGAGATGATCTCGCGGGCGAACGTGCGGCGGGCCTCGTTGTGCGGGCGGCGGGTCCGGCGCGCCCTGCCCCGCGCGTCGGAGATCGCGCGGCGGTCGAGGCGCAGCACGTCGTTGTCGAAGCGGATGTCGACGAACGCGGGCGCCTCCTGCCGGTCCCGCACGGCCGCGGCGATCACGTCGGCCATCTGGATGCGGCCCTTGACGGCCGCCACCTCCGGCGACTCCTTGCCGGTGGCCGTCAGGCCGGGGTACAGCTCGCCGACCGTGGACAGCAGGACGCCCGTCTCACCCAGTGACGGCAGGACCTGGCTGATGTAGCGCAGGAACGTGGTGTTCGGGCCGACGACCAGCACACCGCGTTTCGCCAGCTGCCGGCGGTGGGTGTACAGCAGGTACGCGGCGCGGTGCAGCGCCACCGC
Source organism: Lentzea nigeriaca (assembly GCF_016907955.1). Lineage (GTDB taxonomy): Bacteria > Actinomycetota > Actinomycetes > Mycobacteriales > Pseudonocardiaceae > Lentzea > Lentzea nigeriaca. The sequence continues at coordinate 116,013 of NZ_JAFBCX010000019.1, forward strand.
GGTCTTGCCGGTGCCGGGTCCGCCCTGCACGACGACGACGCCGTTCAGCTCGGACCGGATGATGATGTCCTGCTCGGCCTGGATCGTCGCGACGATGTCGCTCATCTGGCCGGTGCGCGACTCGTTCAGCGCGGCCAGCAGCGTCGCCTCGCCGGTCAGGCCCTCGTTGCGGGACGGCTCGACCGAGTTGATGTCGAGGATCTCGTCGTCGAGGCCGATGACCTTGCGCGAACGGGTGCGCAGGTGGCGGCGCCGCCGGACGCCGTCGGGAGAGGCCGCGGTCGCGAGGTAGAACGGCCTGGCGGCGGGCGCCCGCCAGTCCATCAGCAGCGGCTCGTATTCCTTGTCCTCGTCGAAGAGACCGATTCGTCCGATGTAGAACCGGTCACCGTTGTGGAAATCGAGCCGGCCGAACGCGAGTCCGTTCTCCACCGCGCTGTACTGAGCCAATTGATCTGTGTACATCGCGACCGAGGTGTCGCGCTCGGACCGCATCTGGTGCGTCCCGCCAGTTTGTCGCAACGATTGTGCGAGTCGTTTCGACGTCTGTTCGCGGAGGTCGTCGAGCCGGCCGTACAACATGGCCACGTATTCCTGCTCCGGCTCCATTTCGGCGAGCCGGAGGTCATCGGAGGGGCTTGACAACTTGCCTCTTTTCTCGATACCCTGCGACCTCAGGGTTCAATCCTGTGTCACTCGGTAGTACATAAAACACAGTCCTGCCCGCACCCCGGTCGTGCGAGCGCAGACTGTCTAATCTACACGTAAATCTGCGTGGTGCAGGTATGCCTTCCGCAGCAGTGTGGTCAACTTGTCCCGTTCGTCCGATGTCAACGGCGCCAGCAGCTCCTCCTCGTGCGCCCGCGCCTTCTCCAGCCGCTCGCGCAACGCCCGTCTGCCCGTCTCGGTGATCGACACGGCGAACCGCCGCCGGTCCTGGTCGTCCCGTCTGCGCAGGGCGAACCCGCGTCGTTCGAGGTCGTCGAGCACCGCCACCAGGTCGCTCGCGACCATCCGCACCGTGTCGCTGATCCGCTTCTGCGCCACCGCTTCCTGCTCGGCCAGGAACGCCAGCACCGTGACGTGCGGCCCCCGCAGGTCGCCGCGCGCGAGCCTGCGGGCCTCCCTGACCAGCCCGAGCATCAGGTAGCTGGGCAGATGCAGGAGCTGATCAATGCTCATGTCCTCAGCATAGGAAAGATCTGTCCCCCGATAGTGGATTGCGCTGCGTGATCAACCCTGTCGGGGAGGGTCCGTGCGGGTGAGCGTTGGGGTGACGTTTCTCCACAAACCACCTGGAAGCGGCAAGGTGGGCGTATGACGCGTGCGGAGATCGCCCGGCTCGCCCGTTGCGTGGTGCGCAGGCCCCGCTGGCAGCTCGTCCTCGCGGTGCCGCTGTCCGCGTGGACGCTCGCCTGGGTGCTCGGCCAGCTCGCCGACACCCCGCTCACTCCGCTCGGCGTACTCGACTGGACCGGTATTCCCCTCGACGCGGCATCCTCCTGGGCGCAGGAGCGCAGACACGTGCTCGTGTGGCTCGCCACGCTCGGTGGGCTGAGCTGGGCGGCCACCACCGAACAGGGGCAGCTGCCCGCTCTCGCCGGGTGGTTCGCCGTGCTGGTCGCGGGAGAAGCAGCCGGATACGAGCACGCGGTCCAACGGGCGATGCTCAGCATGGTGGTGTTCCTGGCCGTCCTCGCGGTCGTGTCGCTGACCGGGCGCCGCGCGTTCGTCGTCGACCGCGTCGCCGTGATGCCCAAGGACGTGATGCGAGCCGGCATCACAGCCGCCCTGCTGACCGCCGTCGTGCCGCTCATCGCGCCTGGTCTGGCCCTGACGCGTCTCGTTAGGCCCTACGTGACGAAACCCCCGAGGCCCCTGCGGCGGGTTGACGCGCCGCTGCTGAGGGAAACCGGGTGAGGTGAGCGACTACCTGCCACCCCCGGCACCTCCGCGCAGTGCTCTGACGCTGCGGTTGTGGCTCGCGGGGTTCGGCCTGGTCTTCAACTCGGTCGCGGGATGGCTGGCACTGAGAGCTGACCTCGTCTGGCTCGCAATCCTGCTTTTACTACTCGCCGTTGTCTGCGTTGTCGACTTCGGCTGGGTACTTCATCGCAAACGCAGGGGAGATCCGGGCTGAAACCTGTCGGGAACCTGTGCTTGGGCTTAACGGGTCGTATGGATAAAGATGTCCGCGTGCATGAAGACCCGGCCAGGGACAGGTTAGCCAGGGTGATGCGTCGGCAGCCGGTGCAACAGCGTGGCGCGGCCACTGTCTCCGCCATCCTGGACGCTTGTGCGAGCCTGCTGAACGAATACGACTATGACGACATAACCACGGCGCGCATCGTCGATGTGGCCGGAGTGCCCATTGGTTCCTTCTATCAGTACTTCCCGGACAAACGTTCCGTTGTCCACGCGCTCGCACTGCGCGGGATGGAGACGTATCTCCGCGAGGTCGAGGGGCTGTTCGCCGCCGACCTGATCGCGGACACGTGGCGCGAGGCCGTCGCTCAGGTCGTCAGCGTCTACCTGCGGATGCTGTCCGACCTGCCGGGCTTCGGCCGGGTGCGGTTCAGCGACATGCTGGACAGCCACCGGCTCGACTCCAGCGTCGACCAGTACGAGCTGATGGCCGAACGGCTGGCGCAGCTGTTCGTCAACCGGTTCGGTACGCACGGCGACGTGCCGGTGATGCTGACCTTCCGGATCGCCGTGCAGACCGCGGACGCGTTGTTCAAGCTCGCCGAACGTGTCGACGCCGACGATCGCGCGTATGTGGTCGGCACGGCGAACGAGCTGCTCACCGGCATGCTGGGGCCGATCTTCGACCAGCAGCCCGCACCTCAGAGCCCGTAGGCCTCCAGCAGCCGCAGCCAGACCTCGCTGATCGTCGGGTACGAGGGCACCGCGTGCCACAACCGGTCCACGGTGACTTCGCCGACGATCGCGACGGTGGCAGAGTGCAGCAGCTCGGCGACGTCCTGGCCGACGAACGTGACGCCGACCAGCGTCCGCGTGCGCTCGTCCACGACCATGCGCGTCTTGCCGCGGTAGCCGTCGGCGTGCAGCGACGACCCGGCGACCGCGATGTCGAGATCGACGACCTTGATGTCCCGGCCGGCCTTGCGGGCCTCCTCCGCGGTGTGTCCGACGAACGCCACCTCGGGGTCGGTGAACACCACCTGCGGCACCGCGACGTGATCCGCCCACGCCTGGCCCGCCGACCACTGCCTGGGCTCGAACCCGCGGGACCGTTCGAGAATCGCCGTTCCGACAGCACGTGCCTGGTACTTGCCCTGGTGCGTCAGCAACGCACGCCCGGTCACGTCGCCCGCGGCGTACAACCACCGTCCGTCCACATCGGACACAAGGCCGGAGTCGTCGATGGTCAGTGGCTTGCCGTCCTTCGTCGCGGGAACCCGTCCGGTGGCGACGAGGATCTCCGAGCCCTTCACGACCCTGCCGTCCTGCAACGTCAGCGCGCCCGGCGCGATGGCCGACGCGCGGGCGTTGAGCAGCACCTCGACGCCGTCCTCCCGCAAACCCTCGACGACGAGCGGCCCGACGAACTCCTCCATGCGCGGCAACGGCCGTTCACCGGACACGACCAGCGTCACCTTCGACCCCAGCCGGGCCCACGCCTGCGCCATCTCGACACCGACGACGCCGCCGCCGAGCACCACCAGTGAGTCGGGCACCTCGCGCGCCGACGTGGCGTCGCGCGACGTCCACACCGGAGTGTCCGCGATGCCTTCCAGTGGCGGCATCTTCGGCACACTGCCGGTGCACACCACGACGGCCTGACGCGCCCGGTGCACCTCTCCGCCGACGGTGACCTCGCGTTCGCCGGTGACCTCACCGTCGCCGCGGATGACCGTGATGTTCTCCGACTCGGCCCACTTGACCTGGCCGGAGTCGTCCCAGTTGGACGTGAAGCCGGTGCGGCGCGCGAGCACCTCGGCCGGGTCCAGCGACCCCGCCTTCACACCCTGCACGCGCCGGGCGGCCGCGAGCGCGTGACCGGGCCGGAGCAACGCCTTCGAAGGCATGCACGCCCAGTACGAGCACTCGCCGCCGACCAGCTCCTTCTCGATCATGGCGGTGGACAGGCCTCCCGCGGCCGTCCGCCACGCCACGTTCTCACCAACAGGGCCACCACCGATGACGATGACGTCGAAGTCCATGACGCCACACTAGGCGTGGATCAGGTGAGCCACACGAGGCAGAACGTGTGTCCGACCGGGTCCGAATAGACGCGGAACGTGTCGTCGTTGTCCTTCTGCACCAACCGCGCGCCGAGCGCCAGCGCCTTGGGCTCGGCCTCCTCGATGTCGTCGACCAGCACGTCGAGGTGGAACTGCTGCGAGCCGTGCGGGTCAGGGAACGTCGGCGGCTGGTACTCGGGCGCGAGCTGGAACGCGAGGCGGGTGCCGTTCGCGACGATCACCACCCAGGTGTCGTCACCGCCGGCGAGCCGTTCGGCGCCCAGCAGCTTCTCGTAGAAGGACGCCAGCTCGGAGGGGTTCGGGCAGTCGAGCACGACAGAACGAAGTTGTCCGACCATGCCCTCCACCCTCTACCGGGCGGCCGGCAGGCGCAACGCCTGCTTGGCGATCGGGTCGAGTGCCGCGTCGTCCGCGCCGCCGGACCACACCACGAACGCCAGCTGCACGTGGCTGCCCTTGACGTTGCTCGCGAACGCCGCGTTCTCCAGCGGTTTGCCGTCCAGCCCGTTCACCCCGCCCGCTCCCGGCGCGGCGACGACCTTGTGGAACGCGGTCGCGCTCGGCGAGTCCAGCAGGTTGAGATCGGCGACCATGACCGTCACCGGCTTGCCCTGCACGTTCGTCTCGTAGGTGGCGCGCTGCAGCTCGCCGCACTCGTTCGCGACCAGCCACGCCTTCGCGTCGCCGAACGCCTGCGCCTGGCAGTCCTTGTCCTTCTTGACGTCCTTCGGCACGAACGTCGTGCCGTCCACGACGACCGTCGTCGGAGCCGTCGCCGACGGTTCGGGCGTGGCGTCGGCCTGCTTGTCGTCGCTGGACACGGCCACGACCAGCCACACGAAGAGCAGCACCGCGACCAGGGCGCCGATCGCGAGGTAGGGCAGCGGCACCTTGTTCTGCAAGCGTTTGCGCGCCAGCACGTGCCCGGCATGGACCTTCGGGATCAGCATCGTGCTGGCGGCCGCGAGGTCGGGGGAGACGGCGTCGCTGAAACCCTCGGCGAGCAACGTCCGCGCGTCCGGCGGCGTGCCGGTGGTCTGCAGGATCGCGAGGAGCTTCATGGCGTGGTCGGCCGTGCACAGCACCGACGACGTCGCGAGCTCACGCGCCGCGCTGAGCAAAGTGGACGGTTTGGGGTGCAGCACCCGGACACCGCGGTTGAGGTCGGAGGTGGGCTGCACGACCTGGCTCACGAACGGCCCGACCGCGACGACCGTGCTGACCGGCAGCGGCTCCGCGCGCATCGCCTGGATTCGCTGCGCCACCGCGGTCGCCGCCGCCACCGCCTCGGTCGCGGGGTTCGCCGCGCCGTCCTGGCTGATGAGCGGCCACCCGTCGATCTTCCACTGGCCGCCGAGCGGTGCCTCGAGCTTCACGGCGGGATCGGGCAGGTCGACGCCGACGATCACCAGGACGCCCTTGGGCAGCACGACGATCGCGTCGAGCGGCACGGGGCAGTCGGGTGGCTGGACGCCCGTCAGCGCCACCCCACCCAGGACCTCGGTACCCGCGCCACACGCCGTGAGGGCGGCACGGACGTCCGCCCCAATGGCTGAAGGTTCAGCGCCCAGACGGATCAGCCGCACGAGTCCCCACCTTTCCGCACGGGGGAACACGGTAGCGGTCCGGGGGCGACCAAACGCATCCAGTCGAGACGTTACGTGACACCCGTCACCGATAAGTGGATCACTCGTTAGTTGGATTGCCTGCCTATGTTCACGGAGGGTCCATGTTCAAACGCGCCGCACTCCTCGCCGTAGTGCTCGTGGCTGCCTCTACCCCTGTCGGGGCCGCCCAGACGTCCTCGACGGTCTACGTCCACGGCACTGATCTCACCTCCGCCGAACAGGCGGTGGAGGCGGCCGGTCTGCAGAAGCTCGCGAGCTTCCGCAAGATCGGCGTGGTCGCCGCTCGCGGCACCTCGACGCAGATCTCCTCGGCACGCGCCAAGCCGGGCGTCGCGCGCGTGGAGGTGACCAAGCCCGCCAAGTTCCTGGGCTCCTCCGGCACCGTCGCGACGCGCAGCCGCGAGGCTCAGCAGTCGTCCGGGCTGACCGGCGCGGGCGTCTCGGTCGCGGTGATCGACTCCGGGGTGGACCCGACGCACCCGGCGTTCGCCGGCGGCAAGATCGTCCGCAGTCTGAAGAGCCTCTGCGCTGCCGACGGGTCCACGGACACCAGCTGCATCGTCCCGGTGCCGAACCTCGTCGACACCGACACGACGTCGCTGGGTGGTCATGGCACGCACGTCACCGGCATCGCGATCGGCACGCCGTACCAGCTCTCCGACGGCACGCAGGTCGGCGGTTCCGCGCCGGGTGCGAAGGGCGTCGTCATCTCGACGGGCGCGGCGATCCTCATCCTCGGCGCGGACGCCGCGCTGAACTGGGTGCTGGAGAACCACAACGCCCCGTGCGGTGCCGGCGTGCCCGCCGCGACGTGCCCGCCGATCAAGGTGATCAACAACTCCTATGGTCCGTCTGGCGGCGGTGCGTTCGACCCTGCGTCGGTGACGGTCAAGCTGCAGCGGCAGCTCGTCGCCGAGGGCGTTGTCGTGGTGTGGGCGAACGGCAACGACGGCGGCGACGGCACGAAGAACCTGTCCAACCCGCCCGGCCAGGACCCGACGCCCGGCGTGATCTCCGCGGCGTCCTACAACGACCAGGGCACGGGCACCCGTGACGGCGCGCTGTCGGACTTCTCGTCGCGCGGCCTGAAGACCGATCCCTCGACGTGGCCGGACATCTCGGCTCCCGGCGAGAACATCGTCTCCGCCTGCCGCATCTACCTGCCGATCTGCTCGACCGGTCTGCAGCCGCAGAACGGCCCGGGGCTGCTCGACATCGGCACGTACAACACGATCAGCGGCACGTCGATGGCGGCTCCGCAGATCGCCGGCATCGTCGCGCAGCTGTTCCAGGCCAAGCCTTCCGCGACGCCCGCCGACATCGAGCGGGCGCTGAAGTCGACGGCCCACAAGTACGGCAACGGCTACACGCCCGTCGGCCCCTACACCTCGTCGTTCGACAAGGGAACGGGTCTGGTGGACGTGGTCGCCGCGGTAAACGCTTTGTAGATCACGATCACGCATCACTCGGCCGGGGAGGACAGGACTTAAGACCTGTATCTGCCCCGGTCGGGTGATGATCGAGCTGGTTCTTATGGCGGACACACCTCAAGACAAGGCAGAATGCAGCGAACGGGTTTCACGGTGATCACCTCACTCGGCAAAGGCGTAGGGGAAGACGTCCCTCGTCGAGTAGCGGAGGTCAGCAGTGAGCACCCGTGGCAGCACCAGTGGCGTGGTCTACGTCCACTCGTCGCCGTCTGCGGTCTGTCCGCACGTCGAGTGGGCGATCTCGGGCACCCTCGGTGAACGAGTGGACCTCAGGTGGGCAGCGCAACCCGCGGCACCAGGCCAGTTGCGCGCTGAATGCGCATGGACGGCGGAGGCCGGCACCGGCGCGAAACTCGTGGCTGCGCTGCGCGCGTGGCCAATGCTCCGGTTCGAGGTGACGGAGGAGCCATCTCCAGGTCAGGACGGCGAACGCTTTTGTTTCGCACCTGTGCTGGGACTGTGGCACGCCAGAACCTCAGCCAACGGTGACATCGTGGTCAACGAGGATCAGTTGCGCGCACTGGCCACACGGTCGCGCGGCGGCGAGTCGTTCGCCCACGGCGTGGACGAACTACTCGGCGCGGCGTGGGACGACGCGCTGGAACCGTTCCGCCGTGCGGGCGACGGTGCGCCCGTGACCTGGCTGCATCGCGTCGGATAGTCCAGAGTGGACCCCGCTACCGTTTGGGCAGCGGGGTTTCCTCGTGGTGGGTGGGATCCCAGGCCAGCATGAGCTGCCCGTAGAGCGGCGACGTCTTCAGCAGGTGCTCGTGGGTGCCGAGCAACGGCCTGCCGCCATCCATGACCAGCACGCGGTTCGCCCGCAGCGCGGAGCTCAGCCGGTGCGCGATCACCACGAGAATTCCGTCCCTTCTGGCGAAAGCCCGTTCGACTCGGGCTTCCGCGGCCGGGTCCAGGTGTGAGGTCGCCTCGTCGAGGATCACGACGCTCGCGGACGTGACGTACACCCGCGCGAGTGCCAGGAGTTGCGCCTCACCGGCGGAAAGTCCTTCGCCCGCATGGCCGAGTGCGGCGTCCAGCCCGCCGAGCCGATCCAGAAGTTGTTTGGCGCCAACCTGTTCCACCGAGTGGAGCAGATCCTCGTCGGTCGCCCACGGCGCGAGCAGTGCGAGATTTTCCCGCACGGTACCGGTGAACAGGTACGTCTCCTGCGGAATCAGGGCGATCGCGTGGTGCCGCACCTCGGGAAGCACCCGGTCGACGGGTGCGCCGCCGAACAGGACGCGGCCGTTGTCGGGCGGCATCAGGCCGGTCAGCAGACTGGCCATTGTGGACTTGCCGATGCCGGACGGGCCCACCACGGCCAGGTGGTCGCCGGGGCGCAGGGTGAGCGAGACGTCGCGCAGCACCGGTTCCGCGTCCGGGCTCCAGCCGAACGTGACGTCGCGCAGCACGAACTCGCCGTTGGACGGGATTTCCTCGCCGTCTTCCTTGTCTGCCGGCGGTGCGGCTTCCTGAAGTCGTGTGAGGGCGACCATCAGCCGCATCACGACGGTGCTGGTGGTGCGGGCGAGGCCGTGCAGCGCCGGGTTCACGCTGTTCGTCAGGTAGACGACGGCGGCCAGCACCGCACCGGTCGTCAGCCGGCCCGAGGCGACGAGCGGGGGAGCGCACGCCACCAGCAGCACGATCGGGGCGAAGCCGCCGAGCGCGATCACCGTGGCCCGCAACGAGTTCGCCCACGCGACGTTGATCGTGGCCCTGGCCTGCCGGTTGATCTGCGTGCAGATGTCGTCGTAGGCCTCGTCCGACGCGGAGCAGGCGGCGACGTCGCGGAGGCCGGTGAGCACCGCGCCCGATGCTTCGGCGGTGCGTTCGTCGGCCATCACGGTGTCGCGTTGCCGCTTGGCCAACGAGGGCAGCATGAGTCCGAAGAGCAGCAACGCGGCCACGATCGGCACGACGACCAGCCAGAACAACGAGGCGGCCGTGGTCGCGAGTCCGACGAGTGCGGCCACCGTCGTGACCAGGAGCGCACGTGCCTGGACGAGAACGCCTGCGGTCGCGTCGCGGACGACCTCGACGTGCCGGGTGATCATCGCGACCGCGCTGGCGTCCGGCGTGCGGCGGTGCGCCGGGTCGTTCAGGACACCCTTGACGACCCGCGTGACGAGGGCGTCGCGCATGGGTTCGACGACATCGCCGAGTCGTGCGAAAACCTGGCGCTGGCCGAGCGCGCCGGCGACGGCGAGTGCCGCGAAGGCGAGCAGCCAGAGGACGCCGGCCAGCGGATCACCCGCGGCGAAGCCCCTGTCGACGGCGGTGCCGACGAGCTTGCCGCCGAAGAACGCGGGGACGCCTTCGAGCGCGGACCAGCCGAGCAGGATCAGGACACCGCGGCGGTGCCCGGCCAGAGTGGAGAGGTAGAAACGCATCACTCACCTCCGGTGAACACGGCGCGGTAGTCCTCGTCGTCCCACAGCCGCTGGTGGGTGCCGGTGCCTCGTACTCGGCCGTCTTCCAGCCACACCACCAGATCCGCCCGTGCTGCGGTGGCCGGGCGATGTGTCACGACGACCCGTGTCCTGCCTGGCAGGGCCGTGGTGAGTGCCGCGTCCACTTTGGCCTCGGTCACGGTGTCCAGGCTGGCGGTGGCGTCGTCGAGCACGAGCACCTCGGGGTCGCGGACGATCGCGCGTGCCAGGCCGATCCGTTGCGCTTCACCGCCGGACAGCGGGGCGTCGGCCAGAGGTGTTTCGTAGCCCTGCGGCAGGCGAATCAGCACGTCGTGGACCTGGGCTGCGACAGCCGCGTCCCGCACCTGGCTCTCGTCCGCGTCGGTTCCGTAGCCGATCGACCGGCCGATCGTCGCGCCGAGCAGCGCCGGGCGTTCGAAGGCGTAGCCGACCTCGCCGTCCCGCACCACCGTGCCGGAGTCCACTGTGGACAGTCCGCCGAGCACGGCGGCCAGCGTCGACTTGCCCGCCCCGGAGCTGCCGACGATCGCGGCGAACGCGCCCTCGGGGATCGTGATGCTCACGTCGTGCAGAGCGCCGTCGACGCTGACGTTCCTCAGCGCGATCCCGGAACCGCGGACGACCGGGGGCCGGGCGGGAGGCGGGGTGTCGAGGACCTCGGCGATGCGGGTGGCGGAGGCACGGGTGCGTTCCAGCGCGGTCAGCTGCGGGATCTGCCCGACCACGCCCATGCCGAGGGCCGCGTAGCCGAGCGCGGCGAGCACGTCGCCGGGGCTCAGCCTGCCTTCCAGCACACCGAATCCCGCGGCGGTCAGCACGGCCACCTCGACTGCGGGCAGCAGAAGACCGGCCCGCCACATCATCTTCGCCTGGGTGCGCCACATGCCCGCACCGGCCGCGGCGAGGCGGGGCAGCGGCTGGAGCACGCGTCCGGTCTCGCGGTCGGCGATGCCCGCGGCGGCGATCGTGCGCAGGCCCGACACCGAGTCGAGCAGCCGGGCCGAGACCTCACCGGACACTTCCTGGTACGTCAGCACGTCGTCGGCGGTCAGCTGCATGTGGGTGCGCACCAGCAGCATCGCCAGCGGCACGCTCACCGCGAACACCGCCGCGAGCCGCCAGTCCAGCAACGCCAGCGCCACGACGGCGCCGGCCGAGGACACCGCGGTGACGAGCAACGTGATCAGCGTGACCGCGACCCCGCCCGCGTTGCCGCAGTCGCCGGTCATCCTGCTCACCGCGTCACCGGCCGCGAACGGCGACGGGTGCCCGACCGCGAGCAGGTGCTGGGCGAGCCTGCGCCGCAACCACGCGGTGGCACGGGAGGTGATGGTGGCGGCGAGCACGATGCCGATCGCGTCGCCGATGATCTCGGTGCCCGCCAGCAGGAGCAGCCACAGCACGGTGACCAGTACGAACGTGCCGCCCAGCGCCATGTCGACGGCGCGGGCCAGCGCTGAGGGGAGCAGCAGGCCGCCGGTGGTGGCGACCGCCGCGTTGAGCAGCAGCAGCCACGGCCGGTGGTCTCCGCGGACCACGGAGAACAGCAGGGCGTCACCCGGTTTTGCCATCGGCCGTTCCTCCGGAAGTCATGAGGGCGCATCATGAGCGAGGGCCCGACAGCTGGCCGGCTGCCGGGCCCTGCAGAGGTGGGTGAGCGGCATACTTCGCCTATGCCGCTCATCTACCGCGGTGAATCAGTTGTGGAGCAGCTCAGCAGGCCAGCAGGCTGACGGTGCTGTGCGAGCAGGGCAGGAGCAGCGAGGCGTTCGACGCCGTCGTGGAGCCGCCGCCGCCACCACCGCCGTGGCCCGACGCCATCGCGTTGCTCGGAGCCTCGGGGGTCTCCAGGTCCTGCATGTCAAGGATGAAACCCATGACAATCTCCTTCTCGAGGGATCTTTCGGGGTTACTGCTACCGGCCCTGGTGGACCGGGGTCTGTGCCCTTCCGAGGAAGGGGAGCGGTGGACGTCCGTCCACTGTGGAGGCGATCGCGAGCAGCACGCCCGCACCGCCGGTGTTGAGGTCCATGGACAGCCGGCGCAGCTGCACACCGGGGAACGCGAGCCCGTCGCCGTAGTGCACGGCGTGCCAGCCCAGCGCCCGCAGGTGTTGCCGCACCGCACGGTCGAGCCGCTCGTCCGGCCGGTGCCGGGTCGCGTGGGCGAGCGTGGCCAACAGTCCGGCCCGGCCCAATGTGAAGGCCGGCTGGATGACGAACTCACCGGTGCAACCGCTGAGCAGCTCCGGCAGCTTCCCGACGCACGGCCGGTCCGGCGCGACCGCGGCGAACTCCGTGAGCACCAACGCGATGCCCGCACCGCCGATGCCGACGTACGGCAGGCTCCTGAACGTGCCGTCCCGCACCTGAAGCGACCCGTCCAGCGCGACCATCGTCTCGGCCAGGTCGCGTTCCAGCGCCCGTTCCGCCAGGTCGAGCCAGCGCTGTTCGGCGGTGTGCTCGAACATCCGCAGGAAGAACAACGCGGGTCCCGACCAGCCGTGCAGCAGGCCGGCCTTCGCCTTGTCGCCCGGTCCGGGCGCGTCGGCCAGCTGCGCGGCGAGCCGGTCCGCCAGCTCCTCCGCTTTGGTCGCGAAGCTGTCGTCGTGGCGGGTGTTCGCGAAGTGCAGCAGGTTGAGCCCGATGCCGGAGAGACCGGCGCTCAGCCCGTGGTCCTTCGTGGCGGGAACGAGTTCGGCGTAGCCCTCGACGAGCTCGGTGGCGACGTCGTGGTGGCCGAAGTTCTCCAGCACGTGCGCGATGCCGTGCGCGCCGACGAAGAAACCGGGCTGCTTGGGCGGATCGTTGCGGACCGTCCTGATCAGCCAGTCCTCGTGCTCGGGGTAGCGGCCCTCGCCACTGACGTCGAGCGCGTGCAACACACCCGCCGCGCCGTACGCGAAGCACGTGCCGCCGACCTCGAACTGCTCGATGTCGCCGGGGAACAGGCGGTCCGAACGCTCCGGCGTCGCGCTGTGCAGGATCGCCGTCGCGATGGACTTCCTGATGACGCTCCAGTCCGGCTCCTGATCGTCGAACTCGGTGAACGACGGACCGCTCGGCGGGTCGACGCGCGGCGTGAGCACGTCGATGATCGACTGGCCGTACTCGTCGGTGAGCCCGAAGCGTTCCTTGATGACCTGCACGTGCTGCGGGAGCTTCGCTGGTGCGAGCTCCAGCACCGTGTTGAGCGGCAGGAAGATCCACAGCTTGAGCGCCGCGAGCGGGTGCTCGTCGATCTCGAAGCCCTCGCGGTCCGGCGGAGCCTGGAACCCCGGTGCGCCGAGCGTGGGCCGGTGCACGTCCTCGATCGTCGACGACAGCTCGAAGTCGATCAGCGAGACCTCGTCGTCCTCGTCCACCAGGACGTTGAGCGTGTGCAGGTCGCCGAACACGACGCCGCGCTCGTGGACCCTGTTCATCAGGTCCTCGACCTTGGCTACGAGAGCGAGCGCGCGGTCCTTGTACTCCGTGAGCTGCTCGGGCGTCGGTTCCCGGTGCGTCAGCGGGTAGTTCATCCCGAGCCACTGTCCGAGCGAACGCCCTGGCATGAACTCCATGGCGACGAACAGGTGCTCCCACTCCACGAACCGGTCGTACACCTCGGGAACACCCTTGACGCCACGCAGTTTCGAGAGGATCTCGTACTCGCGCTCCAGCCGTGCCACGGCATCCCGGCCCTCGCGGTCGAGGCCGGCGTGCGGCCGCGCCTCCTTGAGCACGACCTCCTTGCCGTCGCTCTTGCGCGTCGCCAGGTAGACGCCGCCGCCGTTGGAGAAGTGCAGTGAACTCCTGATCCGGTAAGGGAACTGCTCCGGATCGCCCGCGTTGCGCTCGGCGAGGTGCGGCGCCAGGAACTCCGGCAGCTCCACCCACTCCGGCACGCTGAACACGGGCTTGCGCTTGTCCGGGATGAGCGTGCCGTCCGGCCCCTCGATCGCGAGCACCTGCTGGCCGTCCTGTTCGAGCCACTGCTCGGAGAACCCGCCGTAGCGCACGTAGAGCGGGCCCTTGCCGTAGCGCAGGTCGCTCAGGATGTACGCGCCGTGCTCACCGTGCAGCGTCTTGGAGAGCTCGGAGAGGATCTGTTCGAGCTGCTCGGTGCTCTTGGGGTAGATCGTGATCAGCTTGCCGCTGCCCTCGCGGGGCGCGTACTTCGAGTTGCGGGCGAGCACGACCGAGATCGTGGGCAGGTACTTGAACGGGATTCGCCGCTCGACGCAGTAGTCGAAAGTGGCCTTCAGAACCCTGCTCGCGTTGTCGAGACCAGCGGAGACGTGGATCTTCCAGCCCTGCTTCGGCAGCTGCGCTCCGACCGGGTGCAGGTGCCGCCACACGTTGCGGTCGACCTGTACCCAGTCGGCCGGCAGTTCGGGCAGCTCACGCGAAAAGTCGTCGCCTGGGAGGCCGCTTTCGGTGCTGCTCTGCAGATCGTAGAATCGCCGATCCGCGAAGCAGAACGCCTCGTATCTGAGGTCCACCGAATTCCCTCCTCGACGGTTTTGCGATTTCGTTTACGCGGCATATTTCCGCACAATTCGCAGCCTATGGCCAATCCGCCATTCGAGGCATATGGGTCCGCCGTTCGTGTCCGAAAGAGGGGTGGTTACCGGCGCGTATGTGACTGCTCGTGATGAGGTTTGGGCCCGCCTCACCCGGCTGCGAGGTTTACTGATTGGCGAGTTAGTCCACTCGTCTTGGGCTTTTGCTAAACGGTCCTGTATCGTTCTGGTTTTGCGCATCGCTGTGAGCTGCGGTATTCCAGGTGGATCTCGACGTATAGTTGGGGGTGTACAACCGTTGTGCACGCGCCGTGTTCCGTACTCTGTTCGAGTGAAGCCATAAATGCCTTCTAATGCGTGTTTGGTACGGCCGAGTGGACGTATTGGCTCACCTGAAAGTACCCATTCGGAGGAGGAGATTGAGGGGGCTGGATTTATGTAGCAAACGTTGTCTTGCTACATGCAAGTTGCATCTGGGGGGAATGTAATCCTTTGGGTGAAGTCTTATGTTTTGATGTAACGGATGGGTGTTTGTGAGTGGGGCTCTGCTGTGTGGAGTACAGAGGGAGTGGGTACGCGCGCGTGAGCCCGGTGGGGAGCGCTGGCGTGGGGAGTGTGGGGGGATCCGCGGGCGCGGCTAGGCTGCTGGGGTGGGGAGTTTGGCTAGCCGTTGGCTGGTGCCGGTCGTTGTCGTGATCACCGGTGCCGCGGTCGCGGCTGGGATGGTGGGGCGGACCGTCTACTCGCGTCCCGCCGAGGCCAAAGGGGAGCCGGCTGTGCCGTCGTCGTCGGTGTCCGGGGCGGCGGTGCCCGGGACCACCGAGGTTCGGTTGAGTCCCGACTCGTTCTTCCATCCGGATCGGACTGCCGTTCAGGCTGTGCTGCAGAAGTACTTCGACTCGATCAACCGGCGGGACTTCGGGTTGTGGCGGTCTGTGGTGTCGGCTCGGCGGCTTTCGCAGACTGTGCAGAAGAACTGGCTGGCGGACTACGAGACCACCCTTGATCGGGGGATGGTCGTGCAGCGGGTTGAGTCCGATGTGGTCTTGCGGCGGTTGCGCGTGTTGATCAGCTTTGTGTCCACACAGGACGTTGCCAAGGCTCCGGTTGCGTTGCCGGAGGGGTGTATCCGGTGGAGGGTTGTTTACGTGATGGTCTGGGAGGGGGCGGAGCTCAAGGTTGATGAGGCTCCGGAGAACCGGACTCCTCAGATGGAGAAGTGCTGAGCCGTTGCGTGTGGGGTCCGCAGGTCGTCCCTCCTTGGGCGCGGCCCGACTGGTGACGGGACCCACCCCACCGGCCCGGGACTGCTCGGCTCCGCCTTCGCGAAAGGTCTGGGGGTTTTGCCTTGGGGGAAAGCACTTCGCCCCGGGCCGCTGTGGCGGACCGGGGCGAAGCGGTGTGCTGGAACGAGTTAGGCCGGGGTGAAGGCCAGGGCCACGTTGTGGCCGCCGAAGCCGAACGAGTCGTTCACTGCGGCGTCCAGCTTGATCTTGCGTGGCTCGCCTGCCACCACGTCCAGGGAGACCGCCGGGTCGAGGTTCTCCAGGTTGAGCGTTTGGGGAACCACGCCGTCGCGGATCGAGAGGACCGTGACGATGGCCTCTACCGCGCCTGCTGCGCCCAGGAGGTGGCCCAGGGCGCCCTTCGGTGCGGTGAGGACCGGGTGGTCGCCGATCGCCTTGCGGATTGCCACGGTTTCCGCGACGTCGCCCACCGGGGTGGAGGTGGCGTGGCAGTTCACGTGGCCCACGTCGGACGGGTCGATGCCGCCGGACCGCAGGGAAGCGGCGATGGCACGGGACTGGCCGACGCCCTCGGGGTCCGGAGCCGTGATGTGGTAGCCGTCGGCGGAGGTGCCGATGCCTGCCAGGCGGCCGTAGATCTTGGCCCCGCGGGCCTCGGCGAACTCGCGGCGTTCCAGGACCATGATGCCCGCGCCCTCGCCCAGGACGAAGCCGTCGCGGCCCGTGTCGAACGGGCGCGAGGCCTTTTCGGGCTCGTCGTTGCGGGTGCTCATGGTGCGGGCTTGGGAGAAGCCCGCGACCGGGATCGCCGTGATGCACGCTTCGGCGCCGCCTGCCACGACCACGTCGGCTTCGCCGGACTTGATCATGCGGTAGGCCCACGCGATGGCTTCCGCGCCGGAGGCGCACGCCGAAACCGGGGCGTGGACGCCTGCCTGGGCCTTGAGTTCCAGGCCCACGTGGGCTGCCGGGCCGTTCGGCATCAGCATCGGGACGGTCAGCGGGGACACCTTGCGCAGGCCCTGCTGTTCCAGGAGGTCGTCCTGGGTCAGGAGGGTGATCGCGCCGCCGATGCCCGTGCCGATGATCACGGCCAGGCGCTGGCGGTCGACGGTGTCGTCGCTGTGGCCGGCGTCCTGCCACGCCTGGCGGGACGCCACGATGGCGACCTGCTCGGAGCGGTCCAGGCGCCTTGCCTCGACGCGGGGGAGCACCTCGGTGGGGTCGACCACGAGCTGCGAGGCGATCTTCACCGGCAGCTCGTACTTCTCCACCCAGTCGTGGGTGAGGGGGCGGACCCCGCTGCGGCCCGCGAGCAGTGCGTCCCAGGTGGACGTGACGTCACCGCCGAGCGGGGTGGTGGCACCCAGCCCGGTGATGACGACGTCGATGTCCGAACTCACTTGTTGCTGGTGATGTAGTTCACCGCGTCACCAACGGTCTTGAGGTTCGCCAGCTCGTCGTCCGGGATCTTCACGCCGAACTTGTCCTCCGCCTGGACGGCGATCTCGACCATCGACAGCGAGTCGATGTCGAGGTCGTCCACGAAGGACTTCTCAGCGGTGACGTCGTCGGCGGCCACACCGGCGACCTCTTCGACGATCTCGGCAAGACCGGACAGGACGTTGTCGCTCACTGAAGTTCCCTTTCGATTGAAACGATGGAAAAACTCGGAATACTCACGGGCACCGGACCACCTGTCCCGCGTAGGACAGACCTGCGCCGAAACCGACCATCAGCACCACGTCTCCGCTGGAGATCTCGCCCGCTGCCCGCATGTGGTCCAGTGCCATGGGGATCGAGGCCGATGAGGTGTTACCGGATTCGACGATGTCTCGGGCGACCTTCAGGTCCTCCCGCGCACCATTGTTGCGCAGGCGCTTGGCGATCGCCTCGATGATCCGCAAGTTCGCCTGGTGCGGGGCGAACACGTCCACATCGGACAGTGCGACGCCCGCGAGTTCGGCTGCGCGGATCGCCACGGGTGCGATCTGGGTCGTCGCCCAGCGGAAGACCGACTGGCCTTCCTGGTGGATGAAGGAGTCGCGGTCGGCGATGGTGATGGCCTCGGAGAGGTCACCCGCCGAGCCCCACGCCACGGGGCCGATCTGGTTCTCCTCGCTCGCACCGATGACGACGGCGCCCGCGCCGTCCGCGAAGATGATCGCGGTCGAGCGGTCGTCCTGGTCGGTCCAGTCGGTGAGCTTCTCCGCGCCGATCACCAGCACGTGCTTGGCCGTGCCCGCGCGGACCAGGTCCGCGCCGGTCGCGACCGCGTAGCAGAAGCCGGCGCACGCGGCGTTGAGGTCGAACGCCGGAGCGGCCTTCACGCCGATGCGGTCGGCGACCTGCGCGGCGGCGTTCGGGATGGTCGACGGCATGGTGCACGTCGCCACGATGACGGCGCCGATGTCGGACGGGGTCAGGCCCGCGTCGTCGATCGCCTTCGTGCCCGCGATGACCGCCATCTCGACGACGCCCTCGTCCTTGGCGGCGAAGCGGCGGTTCACGATGCCGACGCGGTCGCGGATCCACTCGTCGGACGTGTCCATCCGAGCGGCGAGGTCGTGGTTGCTCACCACCGTCTCGGGTTGGTAGCTGCCGAGGCCGATGATGCGGCTACCCGCAGAGGCTTGCGGGGCCTGGAAGGTCGTCCCAGAGGGAATCATTACTGCGTGGCTCCAACAGTGTTGAGGAGTTCTTCGACCTTCTCGAGCTGGTCGGGCGTCTTCAGGGCGAGGGTGGCGGTGCCCTTCATCGCACGCTTGGCGAGACCCGTGAGAGCGCCGGCGGGCGGCAGCTCGACGGAGCCGGACACGCCCTTCTCGACGAGCGTCGCCTGGCAGACGTCCCAGCGCACCGGGCTGGTGACCTGGGAGACCAGGCGGCGCAGCACCTCGGTGCCCTCGGTGACGGCCTGACCGTCCTTGTTGGACAGCAACGGCATCAACGGGTCGTGCGTGGTGACTTCGGCGGCACGCGCGCGCACAGCGTCTTCTGCGGGCGCCATGTACTTCGTGTGGAACGCGCCCGCGACGGCCAGCTTGCGGACCTTCGCCGTGCCCGGCGGGTTCTCCGCGAGCTCGTCGAGGGCGGGACGCGGACCTGCCGCGACGATCTGGCCGGCGCCGTTGCGGTTGGCGGGCACGAGGCCGAGCTCCTCGAGGCGCGCGAGCACCTCCTGCTCGTCGCCGCCGAGCACCGCGGCCATGCCGGTCGGCTCGAGCGCGCACGCCTCGGCCATCGCGGCACCGCGCACGGCGGCCAGGGCGACCGCGTCGTCGGCGCTGATGACACCCGCGATCGACGCGGCGGCCAGCTCGCCGACCGAGTGGCCCGCGACGATCACGCCGGCGGGCAGCTCGACCCGGCGGCGCAGCTCACCGAACGCGAGCAGCGCGAGAGCCACGACCAGCGGCTGGGTGATGGCGGTGTCGACGATCTCCTCGGCCTCCGCGGTGGTGCCGAGCCGCACCAGGTCGAGGCCCGTGATCTCAGACCAGGCGCGCACCTGCTTCTCGCTCCCCTCCAGTTCGAGCCAGGGGGCGAGCATGCCGGGCGTCTGGGACCCTTGTCCGGGCGCGAGGAGTGCGATCACGCCGATTACTAAAGCTGGTGAACCCGCCGGTACCCCATGCCGCAAAGAACGAAGTACGGCGATCGTATTTGTAGAGACCCTACAAAAGTGTCGGCCAGGTGAACCATCCGCGACGTATGCCCAGCTCAGCGCGTTGACGGGTCGTTTGGCCGTCACCCTAACGGATGGGTGCGAACTCCGTCACAGGGTCGTTCGCTACCACAGCCCCCGTGACCGAGCAAGGCGTCCTACAGACAAAGCGACGCGAAGCACAAGGGCGTCCCGAGCGTCGTGCGCATTTCTTCCCGTCATTTCCTGAACGCGCCGAAGGCGATATCTGACCGTGTTCGGGTGCACGAACAGCCTTTTCGCGCACGTCTCCAGCACGCCGCCGACCTCGAGGAACGCGTCCACGGTCTCCAACAGGGCGCCACCGGCGTCCTCCAACGGCCGGGCAACCCTGTCGACCAGCTGCCACTCGGCCTCCGGATCGCCCGCGAGCGCCCGTTCCGGCAGCAGGTCGAGCGAGCGGACCGGCCTGGGCGCGGCAGGCCAGCCCACGACCGCCCGCAGCCCGCTCAGCGCGTCGCTGGCGCTGCGGTGGGCCTCCGAGAGCGACGCCACCGTCGGCCCGGCCACCACGGGCCCCTCGCCGAAGCCCTCGGCGATGCGGCCCAGCACGTCCTCACCGGTCTCCGTCGGCCCGCCCAGGACGACCACCAGCCGGGAGCCCTGGATCGACAGCAGCACTGGTCGTGCCGCACGGGTGGCCTTGCTGCGCACCAGGTAGTTGATGCCCTGCGGGTCCTCGCTGCCGGGGTTGCCGACCAGCACCGTCGCCTCCAGCGCCGGGTCCCAGCCCAGCGCGGCCGCCCTGCTGAGCAGTGACTCCTCGGGGTCGCCACGCACGATGCCGTCCACGACCAGCGCTTCCAGCCGGGCGTCCCACGCGCCGCGCGCCTCGGCGGCCGCCGCGTAGGAGGTGGCGGCGGAGAAGGCGATCTCCCGCCCGTACCGCAGCACGCCCTCCATCAGCAGCGCGCGCTCGGCCTCGTCCGCCGCCATCTGCGGCATCTGCTCCTCGAAGTGCTCCAGCGCTATCCGGACCAGCTCGACCGTCTGGCGCAGGCTCACCCAGCGGGAGATGTCCTTCGGCGCCGACCTGAACGCGTCCGCGGTGAGGCGGATCGCCTGCTGCCGGTCGTGCAGCCACTCGACGAAGCCCGCCACGCCGTTCTGGATCAGCAGCAGCACGCTCGCGCGCTGGTCCGCGGGCATCCGGGCGAACCAGGGCAACCGCTCTTCCATCTCGGCCACGCTGGCGGTGGCCAGCGTTCCGGACGCGCGCTCGATCCTGCGCATCGTGCGGGCGGAGAGGGTGGGCGGACGCTCCTCCTTCGCCTCGGCTGCCTTGGTCATACCCGCAGCTTAAGCCGTTGCGAGTGACATCACCGGGACGGGTGACAGAACCCTCGCACCCGTTTGAACGGCCATACCTTCGGGCAGCAGAGGTCTTCTCGAACGGCGCGGAGGTTTGTCTTGCGTAGGTTCCTGGCTTTCGTCCTCGGCGTGGTCGCGCTCACCGCCACGGGCGTGACCGCCTCGGCCGACCCTCCCGATCCGCTCGCGGAGTACAACGCCCAGCCGGTCAAGTGGGCGGCGTGCAGCGGAAAGCTCAGCGAGCTGGAGTGCGCCACGCTCGTCGCGCCGCTCGACTACACCGCACCGGCAGGCGACCGGATCAACCTGACCATCAGCCGCAAGAAGGCCACGGCGCCCGACCGCAGGCGCGGCGTGCTGTTCACCAATCCGGGTGGACCTGGTGGCTCGGGGCTCGGCCTGCCGATGTTCCTGGCGAAGTCCGATCTCGTCCAGGTCTACGACGTGATCGGCATCGACCCTCGCGGCGTCGGCGGTTCGACGGCGCTGACCTGCCGTGCGACGCCCGCGATCGCCGCACCGGACTCCCGGCCGGCGGACGACGAGTTCGGCAAGTGGGCGGCGGAGGCGCGTGAGGCAGAGGAGACCTGCCAGAAGTCGTCCGGCGGAATCCGGCAGTTCATCAGCACCGCGAACACCGCGCGCGACATGGACGTCGTCCGTGCCGTGCTGGGCGAGGCGAAGATCAACTACCTGGGCTACTCGTACGGCACGTACCTGGGCGCGGTGTACGGGACGCTGTTCCCGAACCGCCTCGACCGCAGCGTGCTCGACTCGGCGGTGCACCCGGAGTGGGTCTGGCACGAGCAGTTCCGCCAGCAGGCCGTGGCGTACCGCCACGACGTCGAGATGTGGGCGACGTGGGTGGGGGAGCGCAACGAGAAGTTCGGACTGGGCAAGTCGCGGGACGAGGTGCTGGCCGAGGTCGAGAAGGTCGCCGCCAAGCTGCACGACGCGCCGATCGGTGAGCACGACCGGTCCTCCTTCGACGGCGCGGTGGGTGTGGGGTCCCGCTACCGTCCACTGTGGTCGGACCTGGCGTCGATCGTGATCAAGCTGCGGTCAGGGGAGAAGCCGGAGAACACCGATGGTGCCAAGGCCGGGCAGGTGCTCGCGAAGACCGGTCTGCAGGAGCTGCGGTCCGGCGTGTTCGACACGGTCACCTGCGAGTCGGACTGGCCGACCGACCTGCACCTCTACTACGAGGACATGCGGATCTTCCGCGAGCGCTACCCGTACGGCTTCGGCATCGTCAGGGCCGCGCCGATGACCTGCACGTTCCGCTCGTTCACCCCGCCGGAGCCGCCGGTGCGGATCAGCCGCAACGGCTACCCGGTCGGCGTGGTCGTGCAGTCCGAGGGCGACACGCAGACCCAGTACGCGAGCGGCCCGGCGATGGCTGCCAGGTTGGGCCACAACCTGATCACCGTCGTCGACGAGGGCAAACACGGTCTCTACAACGGTGGCAACTCCTGCGTCGACGCGAAGATCAACCGGTACCTGATCGACGGGGCGCTGCCGGGCAGCAGCTCGGAGTGCGCCGGTGACGCGCGGCCGGACGTGCCGAAGGATGGTCAGGGCGGTGCGGCACCGGCGTTGTCGCCCGACCGGATCCAAAGCTATCTCGATGGCCGAGGCTTGAGCTCACAGCCATAGAAACCAGACGAAAATTGCTTCAAAAAATGGGACAGCGCCCGCCACGGAGCGTGGCGGGCGCTTCCCTCTCCCCGGTCCCCACCGGTAGCTCCACTCTGGACTGTATTGAGACAAAAATCCATGTCAGCCACCCTTTCGTGTCACAGTGTCGAAGTTGCTGGGTGATGTGATCCACGAAACGATCAACTCGTCGGATCTTCACTCACCGCAACCTCGTTCTAGGAGGGCCCGTGGGCTCGCAAATCACGGAGGGCCTGGGCCAGGCGTGGGCGATGGTGGCCACGTTCGTGCCGAAGCTGCTCGGCTTCCTGCTCGTTCTGGTCATCGGCTGGTTCATCGCCAAGGCCCTCGCCAGGGGTGTCCAGTTCCTGCTCAAGCGCGTCGGGTTCGAGAAGCTCGTCGACAAGTCGGGCCTGAACGGCGCCATGCGCCAGTCGTCGATGGACGCGTCCGGCCTCATCGCCACGATCGTCTACTACTTCGTGCTGCTCATCGCGTTGCAGCTGGCGTTCGGCGTCTTCGGTGCGTCCAACCCGGTCAGCACGCTGCTGAACGAGGTCATCGCGTACCTGCCGCGCATCGTCGTGGCAATGGTGCTCGTGATCGTCGCGTCGGCCATCGGCACCGCGCTGAAGGGCCTCGTGACCGGCGCGCTGGGCCAGCGCTCCTACACCCGGATCATGGGCAACATCACCTACGGCTTCGTGATGGCGCTCGGTGTCATCGCGGCGCTCAACCAGCTGGGCATCGCGATCTCGGTGACCATGCCGGTGCTGATCGCCGTGCTCGCCACGGTCGCCGGCGTGATCGTCATCGGTGTCGGTGGCGGCCTGGTCCGCCCGATGCAGCAGCGGTGGGAGGGCTGGCTGAACCGCATGCAGGACGAGGCGCAGGCCATGTCGCCGATGCCGCGCGCGTCCCAGGAGATGCCGGCTTCGGTGGGTGGCCGTCTCGGTGACGTCCCGACGCCGCCGTCGGGCACGCCGATGCCCTGAGAACCGGTTCTCACCTCGAAAGAAGGGACCCCACATCGGGGTCCCTTCTTTCGTTGTCGGGCGGTTCTCCAGCTTCCGTCCAGCGCGCCCACGGAGGCTCGTGGTCACCCGAACTGTCCGCTGTCGCGGTGGAGGACCCATGAAAGCCCTTGTGCTGTCCGGAGTCGCGGGAACACGACTGCGCGGATGCCCGCTGCCGGCGGAACTCGTCCCCGTCGCGAACAAGCCGGTGCTCGAACACGCCGTGCGGAACCTGCGGGACATCGGGATCACCGAGATCGGCGTCATGGCTGAGGACGAGGTCGCCGAGGTGTTCGGCGACGGGTCGCATCTCGGCGTCTCGATCACCTATCTCCGCCACGACGCGTCGCTCGGTCTCGCGCACTGCGTGCGGACCGCCCGGCCGTTCCTCGGTGACGACGACTTCGTGCTGTATCTGTGCGACACCGTGCTGGCCGAGGGCATCGGGCAAATAGCCGACGAGTTCGCCCGGCTGCGGCCGTCCGCGCACGTGCTCGTGGACAAGGTGGAGGACCCGCGGCGCTACGGCGTTGCCGAGGTCGACGAGAACTCGCGCGTGACCCGGCTGATCGAGCAGCCGTTGGAGCCGCGCACCGATCTCGCGTTGATCGGCGTCTACTTCTTCACTCCCGCGATCCACGCCGCCGTCGATGCGATCGAGCCGTCGTGGCGCGGAAAGTTCGAGATCACCGATGCGTTGCAGTGGCTGGTGACGCACGAACGGGACGTGCGGGCGCACATGTACTCCGGGTTTTGGAAGGACGCCGGCACGGTCGAGGGCGTGCTCGAGTGCAACCGCGAGCTGCTGATGGGGCTGCGGACGGACATCCGGGGGATCGTGGACTCCGAGTCGCGGCTGATCGGCGAGGTCGTCGTCGAGGAAGGTGCGCGCGTGGTGCGGTCGTGCGTCGTCGGACCCGCGATCATCGGCCCCGGCACGCTGGTCGAGGAGTCGATCGTCGGGCCGTACACGTCGATCGGCGCGGACTGCCGGATCACCGAGTCCGGCGTGGCCGACTCCGTCGTGCTGAACGAGGCCTCCGTGCACGACGTGTCCGGCATCGAGGCGTCGTTGATCGGCAGCCGCGCTCGGGCTCGGCTCGCGGCCTAGCCGATCCAGTCCTGAAGGTGGTCGCACTCCTCGGCGACCGCCTTCTGCCTGCTCCTCGGCAGCTTGTCGAGGTAGTCGACGGTGATGGTGCGCTCCTTGGTGATCGACCACGTGGCGACGACGTAGCCGTCGACGAGGACGGTGGGCTTGCCGCCGACGACCACGCCGAGCCGGTCGTCCGCAATGACCCTTCTGCGGTCGGCGTGGGCGAGCAGGATGTTGTCGAACTCGGGCAGAAGCCTTGCTGGGAGCGGGGTTTCCGGGTCGGGACGTGGGGCGTCGGGGAGGTCGAACAGCTCCTTGCCCGCCTCGCTGCGGAAGGTCACCAGCTCCGGCCTCAGCTTCTCGAAGACCTCGCCGAGCCGGGTGAGACCTGACCACTGCTGAGCGTCCATCACGGTCGACGGGCCGAACGCCTTGAGGTAGCGCAGGACGATCTCTTCCCTGGGCATCGCCTGCTGCGGTCGGTCGAGCCAGTGCTCGACCGTCGTGCAGATGGCGCGGCCGCTGCGGTGCCACAGGCCCCGCGGCGGGATCTGGACGAGGGGGAGCTTGTTGCGCAGGGCGTTGCCGAGAACCGTGTGCTCGCGGTCGGGCCAGCGTTGCTGGAGGAGCTTGCCCGCGTCCGCGGTGCCCATCGGGGTGTCCTCGACGATCTTGCGACCTGCCTCGGCGACCTCGTCGAAGTCCAGGCCCTGCAGGCGTTTCGCGAACGGGCCGCTGATGACCTCGCGGTCGAGCTTGAGCTGGGTGTGAGGGCGCAGACCGAGCGCGTCGTCCGCGCTGACCAGGTGGATCGTGCCGCGCATGAGCAGGATGCGGACGGCCTGCCGGTCCACGAGGAGCTCTTCGAGGTCGTGCGGCTGGAAGTTCCGCAGCCGCGACCACAGGCCGACGTACGGCGACTTCGGTTCCTGCGCCTGCATGCCGAAGAGGTGCTCGATGGTGGCGAGCGCGCTCCCGTCGGCGCGCTCGCGCAACATCTGGCGTTCGATCAGTGCCCGGTTGAGGGCGTCCTGGCTCAGTGTGGTCCCCATCGGGACAGGCTAGTGGCGTGTCGCAGCTATCTCTTGGGATGTGACAGTGAGAGTGATGCCGGCAGGCAGCCGCGCTTCGATCATGAAGATCGCGCTCTCCTGGCTGCCAACTGCACGGTTGGCAGCAGTTGGGATGATCAGAAAACGGGCGGATTCACGTGGTCGTCGCAACACGTGGTGTTGGTGGGAACAGTAGCTCGTGGAGGGCTTCGGCCGGGGTTTTCCAGCCGAGTGTCTCGCGGGGGCGGTCGTTGAGTTCGGCGGCGACGAAGTCGAGGTGGGCTTTGCTGTGGACTGAGAGGTCGGTGCCTTTGGGGAAGTACTGGCGCAGCAGGCCGTTGGTGTTCTCGTTGGTGCCGCGTTGCCAGGGGCTGTGCGGGTCGCAGAAGTAGATGTCCACGTCGGTGGCGACGGTGATCTCCTTGTGCCGAGCCATTTCCTGGCCTTGATCCCAGGTGACGGACTGACGCAGCGTGACCGGTAGCGTCATGATGGCCTCGATCATGGCGTCGCGGACGGTGGCCGCGTCGCGTCCGGTCAGGTGCAGCAGCAGGCAGAACCGGGTGGTGCGCTCGACCAGTGTCCCGATCTGGGATTTCTGGTCCTTGCCGATGATCA
>NZ_JAFBCX010000020.1 GCF_016907955.1 Lentzea nigeriaca
ACACCCGGTCCCATTCCGAACCCGGTAGTTAAGCCCTTCTGCGCCGATGGTACTGCACTGGTTACGGTGTGGGAGAGTAGGTCGCCGCCGAACTTCTTCCCTGAAGGGGCTTGTGATTGCGGGGCACAACTACAGTGCTCGCTCACAAGCCCCTTTCAGCGTGTCCATAGGAGGATTTGGTGTCCAGGTTCGGGGATCGTCCCGGCGACCGTCAGCGTGGCCAGGGAGACCGACCGCGCCGTTCCGAGGGTGGCCGCTCAGCAGGCGATCGCAAGTTCAGCAACAACCCCCAGCGTGGTGAAGGCTCCGGCGACCGCAACCGCGGTGACCGTCGAGACGACCGCGCCGGCTACCGCGGTCAGGGCTCCAGCGACCGCGGCGGCTACCGCAAGGACAGCTCTGGCGAGCGCGGTGGTTACCGCAAGGACAGCTCTGGCGAGCGCGGTGGTTACCGCGGCGATCGCTCGAACGACCGCGGCCAGGGTTCCGGCACGCGCGGCGGCTACGGCGGCGACCGCCCGGGCTACCGCAAGGACGACTCGAACGACCGCGGTGGTTACCGCGGCGAGCGTTCCGGCAGCGACCGGGGCGGCTACCGCAGGGACGATTCGGGCGACCGCGGGGGTTACCGCGGAGGCGAGCGTTCCGGTGATCGCGGTGGCTACCGTCGTGATGACTCGGGTGATCGTGGCGGCTACCGCAAGAGCGACTCCGGTGACCGCGGTGGTTACCGGGGCGAGGGCTCTGGCGACCGCGGCGGCTACCGCTCGGGCGGCGACCGCAGCGGTTACCGCAAGACCGACTCGGGCGACCGCGGCGGTTACCGCGGCGAGCGTTCCGGTGGCGACCGCGGTGGCTACCGTTCCGGTGAGCGTGGTGGTTACCAGCGCGGCGAGGGTTCCGGCGGTTACCGCTCCGACCGTCCCGGCTACCGCAAGGACGACGCGGGTGAGCGCGGTGGGTACCGCGGCGACCGTTCAGGCGGCTACCGCAAGGACGATTCAGGCGACCGCGGTGGTTACCGGGGCGAGGGTTCTGGCGACCGTGGCGGCTACCGCTCCGGCGGCGACCGTGGCGGATACCGTGGTCAGGGCTCGGGCGAGCGCGGTGGATATCGCGGCCAGGGTTCCGATGACCGTGGTGGTTTCCGTGGCGAGCGTTCGGGTGATCGCGGTGGCTACCGTCGCGATGACTCGAGTGATCGCGGTGGCTACCGCAAGACCGACTCGGGCGACCGTGGCGGGTACCGGGGCGAGGGCTCTGGCGACCGCGGCGGCTACCGCTCGGGCGGCGACCGTGGTGGCTACCGTCGTGACGACTCCGGTGACCGTGGTGGCTACCGCAAGAGCGACTCGGGTGACCGCGGTGGGTACCAGCGCGGTGAGCGTTCCGGTGACCGTGGCGGGTATCGCCGCGACGACTCCGGTGACCGCGGTGGCTACCGCAGGAGCGACTCCGGCGAGCGTGGTGGTTACCGGTCCGACCGCGGTGGGTACCGCAAGGACGACCGTGGCGGCCACCGGCGCGACGACCGCGAGGGCTACCGCAACGACGAGCGTCCCGCCGCCCAGCGCGATGACCGTCGTGACGAGCGCAGCCGTGAGCGGGCGGTGCGTTTCCAGGAGCGTCTGGCCGAGCAGGAGACCACGGGGCAGGACGAGGCTGCCGTCGCGTCCGACGTGACGCAGGACGACGCCGAGAAGGCCGCGCCGGCCTCGGGCGAGCGTCCCGGTTACCGGCTGGGTGACGGTGCCGCGGCCAGCCGTGCGACCGCGAACCGCGAGCAGGCCGTCGAAGGCGACGAGCCCACCGCCGGCGAGGACAGCGACGACGAGGTCCGTGAGGACCGCGACGCCGAAGACCGCAACATCGTCGCGGCCGGCGACACCGACAGCGATGCTGACAGCGGAAGCGACACGGACGCTGACGTCGAGTCGGACGCCCGCGACAGCGGCGAAGAGCGCGGCGACCGTGCGGACAACGAGGCGGGTGCTGAGCGGGATGACCGCGACGACGCCCCCGCGCCTCGCGGTGGCCGTCCCGAGCTGCCGGAAGAGGCCGACCTGTCGCTTCTCGACCCGGAGATCCGGGCCGAGCTGCGCAGCCTGCCCAAGGGCCTCGCGGAGATCGTCGGACGGCACCTGGCCGCGGCCGGGCTGCTGATCGACGAGGAGCCCGAGCTGGCGCTGGAGCACGCGCGGTACGCGCGCAGCAAGGCGGCGCGGGTCGGTGTCGTGCGGGAAGCGGCGGGTCTCACCGCCTACTTCGCGGACGAGTGGGCAGAGGCGCTCAGCGAGTTGCGTGCGGCGCGGCGGATGATGCCAGGGGCGGGTCACCTGGCGATCATGGCCGACTGCGAGCGGGCGCTCGGGCGGCCGGAGCGGGCCATCGACCTGGCCAAGGACCCTGCGGCGGCCGAGCTGTCGCAGGAGGACGCCATCGAGCTGCGGATCGTCGCGGCCGGTGCTCGGCGGGACATGGGGCAGTTCGACGCGGCTGTCGTGGCGCTCCAGGGACCGGACCTGGATCCGGGGCAGCGCAACCCGTACTCCGCGCGGCTCTTCTACGCTTACGCCGACAACCTGGCTGCGGCCGGCCGGATCGAGGAAGCCGTCAAGTGGTTCCTCAACGCCGCCGAGGCTGACGACGAGGGGGAGACGGACGCCGCCGAGCGCGCGTTCGAGCTGACCCAGGAGGAGACCGCGCAACAGTGAGCGAGACGTTGGTCGACCGGTACGACGCGTTGCTGATCGATCTCGACGGCACCGTCTACCGCGGATCCGAAGCCGTGCCGGGCGCAGCGGAAGCCGTCGCGGCGGCCAGAAGCAAAGGCATCGGCATCCGGTACGTGACCAACAACGCCTCTCGCTCACCGCAGGCGGTCGCGGATCACCTCGTCGAGCTCGGGTTCGACACGAGCGTCGACGAGGTGAGCACCTCCGCCCAGGCGGGCGCGACCATGCTCGCCGAACGGCTGCCGAAGCGCACGACCGTTCTCGTGCTCGGCACGAAGGCGCTGGAGGCCGAGGTTCTCAAGCGCGGCCTCATCCCCACCGACGAGGCCGAGGGCGCGAAAGCGGTGCTGCAGGGCCTGTCCATGGACCTCGGCTGGCGTGAGCTGGCCGAGGCCGCGGTGGCCATTCGCAACGGCGCGCTCTGGGTGGCGTGCAACGTCGACGCCACCCTGCCCACCGAGCGTGGTCTGCTGCCGGGCAACGGAAGTCTCGTCGCGGCGCTGAAGACGGCCACCGGCCAGGAGCCGCTCGTCGCCGGCAAGCCCGCCACGCCGCTGCTGCAGCAGGCCGCGAAGGAGCTGCAGGCGAACCGGCCGCTGGTGATCGGAGATCGGCTGGACACGGACATTCTGGGCGCGGTGAACGCCGGGATGGACTCGTTGCTGGTGCTCACGGGTGTGTCGACGGCCCAGGAGGCGCAAGCGCTTCCGGAAGACCAGCGGCCCACGTATGTCGGCGCGGACCTGTCGGTACTCCATCGGCTACCGTAAGACCGTGAGCTACCCCCTGCCCGGACCGCCGCCCAACCCGGCTGACGCCATCGACGGCGCGCTGGAGAGGCTCGACGGGCTCGAGAACGTTCCCCTCGCCGAGCACGTGGCGCGGTTCGACGCCGTGCACGCGACGCTCACCGACGCACTGTCGAGCATCGACAAGGTGTGATGCACAGTGCCTCGCAGGGTGCGGCTCGACGCCGAACTCGTGCGCAGGGGGCTCGCCAGGTCCCGTGAGCACGCCAGCCAACTCGTCGCGGACGGCCGCGTCACGGTGCGCGGCACCGTCGCGACGAAGCCCGCGACCGCCGTGGAGACCTCGGACGCGGTCGTCGTCAAGGATCTCGACAACGACCCGAACTGGGCGTCCAGGGGCGCGCACAAGCTGATCGGCGCGCTCGAACGCTTCAAGATCGACCCGACGGGCAAGCGGTGCCTGGACGCCGGCGCATCCACTGGCGGTTTCACCGACGTCCTGCTGCGCGGCGGCGCCCGGCAGGTGGTCGCGGCCGACGTCGGCAGGGGGCTGCTCGACTGGAAGCTGCAGACCGACGACCGGGTCGTGGTGAAGGACAAGACCAACGTCCGCACCCTCACGCCGGAGGACATCGGCGGGAAAGTTGAACTCGTCGTAGCCGATCTTTCGTTTATCTCGTTGAGGCTTGTGCTTCCCGCACTGGCCGCGTGCCTCGACGAGGAGGGCGACCTGCTGCCGATGGTCAAGCCGCAGTTCGAGGTGGGCAAGGAACGCCTCGGCTCCGGTGGCGTCGTGCGCGACCCGGAACTGCGCGTCGCGGCGGTTCTCGAGGTCACCAAGGCTGCCGGGGAGATCGGGCTGACCACCGCTGGTGTCGTCGCGAGCCCGCTGCCCGGACCGTCCGGCAACGTCGAGTACTTCCTCTGGCTGCGCCATGCGAACCCGGACCCAGAAGGATCGGACGCAGTCGCGGAGATGGTGCGCACCGCCGTCGAAGAAGGGCCCCAATGAGGGAAGTCCTGCTGGTTGTCCACACCGGCCACCAGAGCAACATCGATCTCGCCCGCCAGGTCGCCGGCCGTCTGGCTGTCGGTGGTGTCACGACACGGGTGCTCGACGACGAGGCGCGTGACCTCGGCCCGTCGTGCTGCACCAAGGTCGTGCCCGCCGACGACCACGCGGCCGAGGGCACCGAACTCGTGCTCGTGCTGGGTGGTGACGGCACGCTGCTGCGTGGCGCCGAGCTCGCCCGCCCCGCGCGTGTTCCGGTGCTGGGCGTCAACCTGGGTCGCGTCGGCTTCCTGGCCGAGGCCGACTCGGACGCGTTGCACGAGGCCGTCGGTCACGTGCTGGAGCGCGACTACTTCGTGGAAGAGCGCATGACCCTCGACCTCGTCGCGAAGGTCAACGGCGACGTCGTCGTGAAGACGTGGGCGCTCAACGAGATCAGCGTCGAGAAGCTGATCCGCGAACGCATCCTCGAGGTCGTCATCGAGGTCGACGGACGGCCCGTGTCGGCGTTCGGCTGCGACGGCGTGCTGTGTGCGACGCCGACGGGCTCGACGGCGTACGCGTTTTCCGCCGGTGGCCCAGTCGTGTGGCCGGACGTGCAGGCGATCCTGGTGGTGCCGAGCAACGCGCACGCGCTGTTCGCGCGGCCGCTGGTCGTCTCGCCGAAGTCGCACGTGGCGTTCGAGATCGAGGCCACGGGTCATCCGGCGGCGCTGTCCGCGGACGGGCGGCGCACGTTCGAGCTGCCCGCGGGCGCGCGGATCGAGATCGTGGAGGGCGAGGTGCCGCTCAAGGTCGTGCGGCTGCGCCAGGCTCCGTTCACGGACCGGCTGGTCGAGAAGTTCGATCTGCCGGTGAAGGGATGGCGGGGACCATCGGCAGGCTGATCGCGCCGCTCGGTGCGTCGGCACTCGCTCGTTACGGTGCCCCAGGAAGACATCCACTCCGAGAAATGTCGGACTCGACAAGTAAGGTTCGCCCTGTGCTGGCCGAGATGCGCATCAATGGCCTTGGCGTGATCGACGAGGCCACCCTTGAACTGGACCCCGGATTCACCGTAGTCACCGGTGAGACGGGCGCGGGCAAGACCATGGTCGTGACCGGGTTGCACCTGCTCGGCGGTGGCCGCGCGGAGGCGTCCCGCGTGCGCACCGGTGCCGACAAAGCGGTGGTGGAAGGCCGCTTCCAGGCTCCGGCGGGCAGCCCTGCCGCGAAGGTGGCGGAGGAGGTCGGCGGCGAGGCGGACGAGGACGGTTCACTGATCGCGATCCGCACCGTCGGCTCCGACGGCCGCTCCCGCGCCCACGTGGGTGGCCGCTCCGTGCCCGTCGGCGTGCTGTCCGAACTGGCGGAGCAGCTGATCGCCGTCCACGGCCAGAACGACCAGCTGCGCCTCATGCGCCCGACCGAGCAGCGCGCCGTCCTGGACCGCTTCGCGGGCGACGACGTGGCCGAGCCGCTGCGCGCGTACCAGGCCGTCCGCGAGGAATGGCTGCGCGTCTCGACGGAGCTGAAGGAACGCACCGAGCGTTCCCGCGAACTGGCCCGCGAGGCCGACCTGCTGCGCCACGGCCTGTCCGAGATCGACGCGGTCGACCCGAAGCCGGGCGAGGACGCCGAACTGCACGACGAGGCCCGCCGCCTGGCCGACGCCGACCAGCTCCGCGAGGCCGCGCAAGGCGCGCAGTTCGCGGTGAACGGCTCCCTGGAAGGCGACCCGGACAACCCCGGCGCGCTGGGCCTGATCTCCGAGGCCGCCCGCCGCCTGTCCACGTCCGAGGACCCGAAGCTCCGCGAGATGGAACCACGCCTGGTCGAGGCGGCAACCCTGCTGGCCGACGTGGGCGCCGAGATCTCCGGCTACCTCGACCACCTCGAAGCCGACCCAGGCCGCCTGGAACAGGTCCTGCAACGCCAGGCCGAACTGAAGGCGCTGACCCGCAAGTACGCGGCCGACGTGGACGGCGTGATCGCCTGGGCCGACGAGGCCCGCGCCCGCCTGGACGGCCTGGACACCTCCGAGGAAGCCCTCACGGCGCTGGCCACCCGCCGCGACGAACTGGCCAAAGAACTGGCAGGCCTGGCCGAACAGGTCACCGCCGCCCGCGTGGAAGCCGCAGCCGAGCTGGGCAAGGCCGTCACCGAGGAACTCGACGGCCTCGCCATGCCCCACGCCTCGGTCGAACTGGCAGTCCGCCCCCGCCACGCCGAGGCAGGCGACCCGCAGGCCCTGCCCGTGGGCCGCTCGATCCTGCACGCGGGCTCCTCCGGCGTCGACGACGTGGAACTCCGCCTGATCTCCCACCCCGGCGCCCCGGCCCTGCCGGTGCACAAGGGCGCATCGGGCGGCGAACTCTCCCGCGTGATGCTCGCCCTCGAGGTAGTGCTGTCCCACTCCGACCCGGTCCCGACGTTGGTGTTCGACGAGGTGGACGCAGGCGTCGGCGGCCGCGCCGCAGTCGAGGTGGGCCGCCGCCTGGCCAGGCTTGCCCGCTCCCACCAGGTCATCGTCGTGACCCACCTCCCCCAGGTAGCGGCCTTCGCCGACCGCCACCTGGTGGTGGACAAGTCGGCAGACGGCACCTTGACCCGCTCCGCGGTCCGCAAGCTGGACGAAACCCAACGCGTGGTCGAACTGGCCCGCATGCTCGCGGGCATGGACTCCACCGACACGGGCCGCGCCCACGCCGAGGAACTGCTGGCCGCAGCCAAGGCGGACAAGTCGACGGCCCCGGTGGTCCGCCGCCGCAAGAAGAAGGCCTGACGGCCCCGATCCGCACCAGAGGTGGGCGGCCGCGCGACAACGCACGACCGCTCACCGGGCGAAAGCAACGCAGCGGCCGACGAGCAGCGGAACGCGGTAGGCAAGAGCGGCCGAACGCGGGCGCACGCTGGAGCACCCGCCACGGCGACGCTGCGCAGGCTCGCGCAGAGGTCCCCCGTGCCGTCGGGTCCCCCGCGACCCAAGGTACGCGGCAGGTCTGACACTCCGAGAGCGATGGCAAAGCCGAGCCGCACAGGACAGTGCCGCGCATGGCCAACGGCGAAAGCCGAGGCACACCCCAAACCGCGATGCGAAGCGAGCCGGCAGGAGCAATCCCCCACTGGGAAGCGGTAATTTCCGGAACCCGAACGCACAAACGCAACCACGCATGCAAGCGCCAATCGCAATCGTCGCGAAGCGGCGATGAAATGACCCGTCTCGTCAAGGCCTGCGCAACCACGCTGGAAGGTGACCCGCCCGCAATGGCGACGCCTCAGCTGGAACCGGCACCCGCCAACCCGAACCGCACGCCCATCCCGGACCGCTGTCTCCACCCGGATTCGGCATGATGGACCCGTGACCGAGTCCCGGTCAGCGGACGCACACGGTGGTGCGGTGGAAGGTGGACCGGATCTGTGACCACGCGCCGGGCGTTCGGGGCGATCCTGGTGTTCGTCGCGGCCGGGCTGGCGGTCGCCGCGACGTTCCTGTCCGCCTATTCCGTGCAGGTTGAGGTGCAGGGGCGGACGTTGCGGTACGAGGCGACGTCGTGGATCACCGAGCGGGACGACTTCCGCGGCGCTCTTCTGCTCGGGCCGATCGAGTTCGGGGAGCCGGCTGTCGCGGCGGCGTTGGTGATGGCGTTGTGTGCGGTGCTGTCGTTCAGGGTTCCGGCGGCGCGGGTCGGGTCGTTGCTCGGGGCCGGGGTTCTGGTTGGTGTGGCTTGGTCCGCGGTTGTCGGGGTGCGGGGGACGATCGAGAAGCTGCGTGAACTGGACGCACCGGTGCCCTTCGACGTGGAGCAGGGTGACGGTGTCACGATGCTGATCGTCGCGGCCGGGGTGGGGGTGGTGTCGGCGGTGTTGCACCAGGAGCTGCCGCGCAGGGTTCTGAGTGAGCCGGCTGCGGACGACGTGGTCATTCACCAGATCGAAGGCGATGACAGCGAGACGCCGCCGTACGGATTCCCCGTGCTCGTGGAACCACTGGAGCACAGAGAGTTCGAAAAGCCGCAAGAACCGAAAGCGCCCGAAGGCCCGAGCGAGCCTGAAGAACCGACAAAGCCAGAAGAACCGAAAGAGCCGAGAGCGTGATTGATCGTCGCAAGATCGCCGCACTCCTGCTGATACTCGGCGCGGCGCTGGCGGTGGTCGGCAGCTTCGAGGACACCTACCGCACCATCTACCGCGGCTTCGGCCCTGATCAGTCGATGACCACGACCCTGTGGATCGTCACGCTGGACCCACCACAAGGCGATCCGCGCGACGCCTACCAGGCCCTCGGGTGGCCGGTGGTCATCGCTGCCGTGCTGATGGTCGTGGGCGCGGTGCTCACGACCAGACAACGGGTGGCGTTCGTCGGCAAGCCCGTCGCGATGGGCGGGGCGGGGGCGCTCGCCGGGATCGTGTTCACCTACTTGTTGCAGGTGCAGCGCGAGGCGAAGACGATCAGCGAGTGGCCGGTCGAGAACGGGCGGTCGAACGTGCTCGACATTCTCGGCGGGATGTACGTGATCGGTGCGGCGGCGATCATCGGGCTCGTCGGTGCGGGGCTCGCGCAGCGGAGGCAGCAGGAACCGGTCGAAGAGGCCGACGAGGAAGAGGTGGTCGTGCACCAGCTCGGAAACGACGACGACACGCCGCCGTTCGGCATCGCGATCCCGGACGACGAGCAGCGGGAGACGCCGTGATCGGGAGGCCGACGGCGGTGGCCTTGATCGCGGCCGGGGTGGTGCTGACGGCGACGGCGATGGTGTTGCCGTGGTACTCGACGGTGTATGCGGGCAACGTCGAGGTCGTTGTCAGGGCATGGGGTACGGAGATCGTGAACAAGCCCGGTGAGTGGCCAGCGGGTG
Organism: Lentzea nigeriaca; assembly: GCF_016907955.1. Classification (GTDB taxonomy): domain Bacteria; phylum Actinomycetota; class Actinomycetes; order Mycobacteriales; family Pseudonocardiaceae; genus Lentzea; species Lentzea nigeriaca. The sequence continues at coordinate 9,335 of NZ_JAFBCX010000020.1, forward strand.
AGTTGTCGCCCTGGTACGGGCTGCCCGTCGCGGTCACGGCCGCACTCATGCTCGCCGGGATCTGGATCAGCCGGGCCGCACTGGCAGGAGCGGCGGCTCAGGTCGGAGCGGTGGGCATCACGAGCGTGCTCGTCGTTTCGGAACGTGGCCACGCCATCGAGCAGCAGGGCGACTTCGCGATCGGCTTCGGCCTCCTCTTTCTCGCGATCGGAACGCTGATCGCGCTGATCGGCGCGATCGGCGTCCAACGGGAGCCGGCATGAAGATCCTCAGCGCGGCCCTCCTCGCGCTCGCCGCCGCGGCGGCGGTCATCGCGACGTTCCTCCCGCTGTCGGAGCTGCTCATCCGCCTCACCCCCGACCAGCCGCAGACCGCCTACGTCACCACGGGCTGGGCCACCTACTTCGGCGGCACGAAGGACGAGCACGGCCCGCTCTTCGGCATCCCGGCGGTGGCGGCCGCGGTCGTCATCCTCGCCGGCGTCCGGTGGCGGAAAGTCGCATTCGCCGGAGCAGCTGCACTCGCTGGTGTCACCGGAATGCTGTTCGTGTATTTGCTGAACGCGATCAGCTTTCACAAGCAGGGCAACATCACCATCGATCCCGGGCTCGAAGCCGGGTTCGGCAACGGTGTGTGGGTGCTGATAGTGGCGACAATCCTCGCGTTTGGAGCCGTAGTAGTTCACCCCGACGACTGACCAGCAGGAATTGCCCGGCGTGCCTCACCTGTCGCGTGCGCACCGTGAGTCACTATCGGCGCATGAAGCTTTCCGGGTTGCTGAGCCGTTCCAACCAAGAACTTCCCGGTGTCACGGGCGTCGCGCGCGTTGATCGGCGCGCCAGTGACCTGGTGCGGCGCGTCAGTCCCGGTGATGTCGCTGTTTTCGACCTCGTCGACCTCGACCGGCGCACCGCGGAGGCGCTCGTCGCGGCCGAGGTGGTCGGTGTCGTGAACGCCTCGCCGTCGATTTCCGGGCGCTTTCCCAATCTCGGGCCGGAACTGCTGATCGAGGCGGGCATTCCGCTGATCGACAACGTCGGTGCCGTCGCCCTGCGCGAGATCAAGGAAGGCACCAAGATCCGCCTGCACGAGGGCGTCGTCTACGCAGGGGAGCGCGAGCTCGCCAAGGGGATCGAGCAGAACGCCGAGAGCATCGCCGACGCGATGATCGAGGCGAAGGCCGGCATGTCGGCACAGCTGGAGGCGTTCTCCGCCAACACCATCGAGTTCCTGCGCAGGGAACGCGCGCTGGTGCTCGACGGTGTCGGCGTGCCCGAGGTGTACGTCCCGATGCGCGACCGGCAGGTGCTGGTCGTCGCGGGTGGACCGTCGCACGCGGAACAGCTGCGCAAGCTCCGCAAGTACATCCGCGAGTACCGGCCGGTGCTGATCGGCGTCGACACCGGCGCGGACACGCTGCACGACGCCGGGTACAAGCCGGACGTCATCGTCGGCGACCCCGACGGCATCGGCACCGCGTCACTGCGCGCGGCCACCGAGGTGGTCGTGCCCGCGCAGACCGACGGCCACGCGCCCGGCCTGCAGCGAATCCAGGATCTCGGCATCGGCGCGGTCACGTTCCCCGCGTCGGGCAACGCGGAGGACCTCGCGTTGCTGCTCGCCGAGGCGCACGGGGCGTCCCTGGTCGTCACGGTGGGGCTGCGCGCGACGCTGCGCGAGTTCCTCGACCGCGGGCACTCCGGTTCCAACCCCTCCACGTTCCTCACCCGGTTGAAGCTCGGCAGCAAGCTCGTCGACGGGGAGGCCGTCGCGACCTTGCATCGCAGCCGGGTTTCCCTGGGCGTGATCGTCCTGCTGGTGTCCGCCGCGATCGTCGTCATGGTGGCGGCGCTGTCGGTGACCGGTGTCGGTCACGTCTACGTCGACATCGTCGTCGACGCGTGGCAATCCGCCGTCAACTGGTTCAAGGGGTTCTTCTCGTGATCTCGCTGCGCTACCACATAGTTTCGATCACCGCGGTGTTTCTGGCGCTCGCGGTGGGTGTCGTACTGGGGTCGACCGCGATCAGCGGGCGACTGCTCTCCGGGTTGAGCAACGAGAAGAACTCGTTGGCACAGCAGGTGAACGACCTGCAGAACGACCGCAACGCGTTGAACGCCAAGCTGTCGGAGGCCGACAAGTTCGCCGCGTCCGTCGGCCCTCTCGCCGTCAAGGACCGCCTCACGGACAGGACCGTCGTCATCGTCACGACCTCCGACGCGCGTCCGTCCGATCGGGACGCTCTGAGCGGCCTGCTGAAGTCCGCGGGCGCGAGCGTCACCGGTGAGATCCAGCTGACCGACGCGTTCGCCGACCCGTCGCGCGGCGACCAGCTGCGTGACCTCGTGGCCCGGCTGCAGCCCGCCGGTTCGCAGCTGCCCACCGCCGTCGACCCCGGCACGCGCGCGGGTGGTCTCTTCGGCACGCTGCTGCTGCTCAACCCGTCCAACAACCAGCCGCAGTCCTCCGCCGACGAGGCAGCGGCCGCGCTCGCCGGGCTCTCCAACGCCGGGTTCGTCAAGGCGACCTCCGGCGTGAAGCCCGCGCAGCTCGCGATCGTGCTCACCGGCGGCGCCGCGATCGGCGACTCGGCCGCCGACCGCGCCGCGACGGTCGCACGCTTCGCCACCCAGCTCGACCGGTCCGGCGCTGGCGTCGTGCTGGCGGGCGCGAACGGTTCGGCCAACGGCACCGGCGCCATCGGCGTCGTCCGGGCCGACACCAACGCGACATCCATCCTGTCCACGGTCGACAACGCCGACACCCCGGCCGGTCACGTCGTCGTGGTGATGGCACTGCGCGAACAGCTGGAAGGCCGCTCCGGACGGTACGGGGTCGCGGGCAACGCCGAGGCGTCCTCACCGGGCACCGCCGGCTAGTACTCCCAAGAGCCGGGGAACTGCTTCACCAGCAGCTCCAACGCTTCCGGTGTGCGGGCGCGGGCCCACAGCCACTCGCGGCCTTCCTCGCGGAGGATCACGTCGTCGGAGGCGAACCAGCGGGTGCCCGGACTGTTCAGCGGCAGCAGGGCGAAGTGCTGCTCGATCAGGGAGATGTCCGCCTCGGACGTCTTCCTGTCCGCGGTGTCGGCCCCGTCGCGGAACAACGCCTCGGACAGCACCAGTTCGACGCAGGCGGCGGAGAAGCGCGGAAGCCAGGGCTCCCAGCCGCGGTCCGTCTCGTGCACGACGGCCGGGTCGGCGGTGCCGAGCGCCGCTCCCCACGAGGTGACGGCGTGGATCTCCGTGCGGAAGACGACGACCTCGCCGGCCAGCCTGAGCTCGCTCGGGGTGAGCAGCCAGTCCTGGTTGCTCGTGAGGTCGGGGCGTTTGCCGAACAACGCATAGGCGTCGCGCACGGCGTCCGGCAGCCGCACGCCCAGGCGGTGTTCGGCGGCGTCCAGGTCGGCGTGGTTCCAGCCGTCCTGGGCCTCGATCGGTTCGGCCCACGCGGCCGCGAAACCCTCGATGAAGCGCCACGCCGCTGAGCGGTCGTGCACGGCTCGTTCGGCGCTCCCTGCCACGTCGAAGGTCACGTGCCAACGATTCCTGATCTCGGCCAGTACCGGGGGACGTTCGGGAAAACCCCTCACTGCGCCGATCGGGTGATGTGATCTGCCGGGTGGTGGTGCGCTGAGTGACCGGCGGCGTGTTAGCGTTAGGGCCCGTGGACAGGGGGATTTTCCCCCACGATTTTCACGGGAGCCCCGTTGGTGCAGCAGGCACGTACGACCAAGCACGTCTTCGTCACGGGAGGCGTCGCGTCTTCCCTGGGCAAGGGGCTCACCGCCTCCAGCCTCGGCCAGTTGCTCACCTCGCGCGGCCTGCGGGTAACGATGCAGAAGCTCGACCCGTACCTGAACGTGGACCCCGGCACGATGAACCCGTTCCAGCACGGCGAGGTCTTCGTGACCGACGACGGCGCGGAGACGGACCTCGACATCGGCCACTACGAGCGGTTCCTCGCGCGGGATCTGAGCGGCGACGCGAACGTCACGACCGGCCAGGTGTACTCCGAGGTCATCGCCAAGGAGCGGCGCGGCGAATACCTGGGCGACACCGTCCAGGTCATCCCGCACATCACCGACGAGATCAAGCGCCGCATCCGCGCGATGGCCGAGCCGGACGCCGACGGCGTCACGCCCGACGTGGTCATCACCGAGGTCGGCGGCACCGTCGGTGACATCGAGTCGCTGCCGTTCCTCGAGGCGTGCCGCCAGGTCCGCCACGACGTGGGCCGCGACAACGTCTTCTTCCTGCACGTCAGCCTGGTGCCGTACCTGGCGCCGTCGGGCGAGCTGAAGACCAAGCCGACGCAGCACTCCGTCGCGGCGCTGCGCAACATCGGTATCCAGCCCGACGCGATCGTGTGCCGCGCCGACCGCGAGATCCCGGACGCGTTGAAGCGCAAGATCGGCCTGATGTGCGACGTCGACACCGACGCCGTCGTCGCGGCCGTGGACGCGCCGTCGATCTACGACATCCCGAAGGTGCTGCACGCCGAGGGCCTCGACGCCTACGTCGTGCGCCGCCTCGACCTGCCGTTCCGCGACGTCGACTGGACGGTGTGGGGCGACCTGCTCGAACGCGTGCACAACCCGGTCGAGACGGTGAAGATCGCGTTGGTCGGCAAGTACGTCGACCTGCCGGACGCCTACCTCTCGGTCACCGAGGCGCTGCGTGCGGGCGGGTTCGCGCACCACGCCAAGGTCGAGATCAAGTGGGTTCCGTCGGACGAGTGCCAGACGCCCGAGGGCGCGGCACGGGCGCTGTCCGGCATGGACGCGGTGCTGATCCCCGGCGGGTTCGGCGTGCGCGGCATCGAGGGCAAGATCGGCGCGCTGAAGTACACCCGCACGCGCGGTGTGCCGACGCTGGGCCTGTGCCTCGGCCTGCAGTGCATGGTGATCGAGGCCGCGCGGAACCTCGCGGGCATCGAGGACGCCAACTCCAGCGAGTTCGAAGAGGGCGGTTCGCCGGTCATCTCCACGATGGCCGACCAGGAGGACGTCGTCTCCGGTCAGCGCGACATGGGCGGCACGATGCGGCTCGGCGCGTACATCGCGAAGCTCACGCCGGGTTCGGTGGTCGCGAACGCCTACGGTGCCACCGAGGTCTCAGAGCGCCACCGTCACCGCTACGAGGTCAACAACGCCTACCGCGGCAAGCTCACCGACGCGGGCCTGGTGTTCTCCGGTGTGTCGCCCGACGGCCGCCTGGTCGAGTTCGTCGAGCTGCCCGCCGACGTGCACCCGTTCTACGCGGCCACGCAGGCGCACCCGGAGCTCAAGTCCCGTCCCACGAAGCCGCACCCGCTGTTCGCGGCGTTCGTGAAGGCCGCGATCGACTACCGCGTCGCCGACCGCCTCCCGTTGACGGCAGGAGCGTCCAAGTGACGTCCCGGCACGACTTCCGCACGGTCTCCAGCGAGGACCTGCACGTCGGACGGGTCGTGGCGCTGCGGATCGACGAGGTCGAGATGCCCGGCGGCGGCACCGCCAAGCGCGAGATCGTCGAGCACATGGGCGCGGTCGCGGTCGTGGCGGTCGACGACGCGGGCGACGTCGTGCTGATCCACCAGTACCGGCACGCGCTCGGCAGGCACCTCTGGGAGCTGCCGGCAGGACTGCTCGACCACGACGGCGAGGAGCCGGTCGTCGGCGCGCGGCGGGAGCTGGCCGAGGAGGTCGGGCTCGACGCGGAGCGCTGGGACACGCTGGTCGACGTCGCCGCCTCGCCTGGTTTCACGGACGAGGTCGTGCGCGTGTTCCTGGCGCGCGGCCTGTCCGAAGTGGACCGTGACGTGCAGGGCGAGGAAGAGGCGGACCTGGAGGTCCACCGCTTCGGCATCGACGAGGCCGTGCGGATGGTGTTCTCCGGCGAGATCGTGAACGCGTCCGCGGTCGCCGGGCTCATCGCGGCCCGCGAGGTGCTGGAGGGCCGTGCCGAGCCGCGGCCCACCGACGCACCTTTCCGCGACAAGCCCACCCGGTTCGCGGCGCGCAAGAAGTAGGTTGGTGCCATGCGGACGCTGAAGGGTTCCCTCGCACGGATGTGGGCACCCTTCGGCGTCCTCGCGCTGGGTGGCGCGGGCGCGGTGTTGCTGCTGTTCGTCGACCCGAACCAGCCCGGCAACCTCCTGCCCAAATGCCCGATCAAATGGCTGACGGGCTTCAACTGTCCCGGCTGCGGTGCCACGCGCATGGTGCACGCGCTGCTGCACGGAGATGTCGTCGGAGCGTTCCACTACAACGCCGTGTTGCTCGTGTTGGGCGTGCCGTTGTTCTTGTGGCTGTTCGGGCGGTGGACTCACGACAGGTGGACCGGCGAACGGCGATCCGTGCCGAAGTCGGTCGGTTTCGCAGTTCTCGTCGTTGCCGCCGTTTGGGGCGTTGGGCGCAATCTCGTCGGTATCTAGGCTGGGCGCATGCCTGGCCTGCAGCTCACTGTCGTCATCGCGGCTCCGCCGGAGCGCGTCTGGGACGTGGTCGTCGACGTCGAACGCTGGCCTGAGCGGATCCCCACGGTCGACTCCGTGGAACGCCTCGACGACGGACCGCTCACCGTCGGCTCACGAACGCGGTTGCGGCAGCCCCGGTTGTCCCCGGCGGTGTGGACGGTCACCGAGCTGACCGACGGGACGTCGTTCACCTGGACGTCGGGCCCGCCCGGTGTCACCGTCACGGCTGTGCACGACGTCGAACCGCACCCCGACGGGAGCCGGCTCACCCTCGGCCTGACCGTGTCCGGTCCGCTGGCGGGGCTCGGCTGGCTGATGACGCGGTCGCTGACCGAGCGGTACGTGGAGACGGAGGCCGCCTCGATCAAGGCGGCCGCCGAGCGTTAGTTGCGGAGCTGCCGGCCGTCGGCGTCCGTGCCGCCGCTGACCAGGAAGATGATCCCGTCGACCAGCGACCAGATGCCGCATCCGCCGCACGTCAGCAGCTGGGCGATGCCGATGCCGACGTGGCCCGTGTAGAACCGGCCGACGCCCAGGTTGCCGAGGAAGATCTGCAGCAGGCCTGCGGCGATCTTCGACTTGTCCGACAGCGGCACACCGGTGATCGGGTCGTAGCCGTACGGGGCGATCGGACTCGGATAACCCATGCCCGGAGGCGGCGGAACGGCGTACTGCTGGCCCGTGGGCGGCGGGTAGTAGGCCTGCGCGGGCTGGGGCGCGAAGCCGGGAGGTGGCGGCGGAACGGCGGTGAACGGCACCGAGGGCGGCGCGAGGAACGGCGGGTGCGGCTGCGGCAGGTCGCGGAACAGCTCCGCGAGCTCGGCGTAGGTCTGCGCGCCGGATGCTCGGTTCACCCTCGCCTGGTACTCGGTGATATCGAGCCGCGCGAGCGCGAAGTGGTCGTTGAGCGCGGTGATCGCCTCTTCGCGCTGCTGGTTGCCGATGCGCTGCTGTTCTGGCCCGAATGCTTGTGACACAACCGCGCACGGTATCCGATGCAGCAGATCGATATCGGGAATACGCTGCGACGATGCTGGTCGGTGTCCCAAAGGAGATCAAGAACCACGAGTACCGCGTCGCGATCACGCCGGCCGGTGTGGTCGAACTGGTCCGCCGCGGGCACGAGGTCGTCGTCGAGCACGACGCCGGAGCGGGCTCGTCGTTCCCCGATCACGAGTACACGACAGCGGGCGCGCGGATCGCCCCGACCGCGGACGAGGTGTGGGCGTCCGCCGACCTCGTGCTGAAGGTCAAGGAGCCGATCGAGCCCGAGTACCACCGCATGCGCCGCGATCAGGTGCTCTTCACGTACCTGCATCTCGCGGCGAGCGCGGAGTGCACGAAGGCCATCGCGTCCGCGGGGATCACGGCCATCGCCTACGAAACCGTGCAGCTGCCGGACGGGTCGTTGCCGCTGCTGGCGCCGATGAGCGAGATCGCGGGGCGGATGGCGGCCCAGGTGGGCGCGCATTGCCTGGAGCGCGCGCAAGGCGGCCGTGGGGTGTTGTTGGGCGGTGCGCCAGGTGTCGCGGCGGGCAAGGTCGCCGTGATCGGTGCCGGTGTGGCGGGGATGAACGCGGCGACGATGGCGATCGGCATGCAGGCCGAGGTCGTCGTGCTCGACACCAACGTGAACCGGTTGCGGCAGATCGACTTCACCTACCGCGGGCACCTGCAGACGATCGCGTCCAACGTCTACGAGGTCGAGAAAGCCTGCCGCTGGGCGGATCTCGTGATCGGCGCGGTGCTCGTGCCGGGCGCGAAGGCCCCGAAGCTCGTCAGCAACGAGCTCGTGTCGCGGATGCGGCCCGGCAGCGTGCTGGTGGACATCGCGGTCGACCAGGGCGGCTGTTTCGAGGACACCAGGCCGACGACGCACGACGCCCCGACCTACCGCGTGCACGACTCCGTGTTCTACTGCGTCGCGAACATGCCGGGCGCCGTGCCGAACACGTCGACGTACGCGCTGACGAACGTGACGTTGCCGTACGTCATCGCGTTGGCGGACAAGGGTTTCGAACGTGCGGTGGCGGAGGATCCGGCGCTGGCCAAGGGCGTCAACGCGCGCGATGGAGAGATCGTGCTGGAAGGACTGGAGTGATTGCAGACCTGGTGGCGAGCTACCTCGACCACCTCGCCGTCGAACGCGGCACCGCCCGCAACACGCTCGACTCCTACACCCGTGATCTGCGCCGGTACACCGAACATCTCGAGTCCATCGGGGTGACGGATCTCGGGGCGGTGACCGAGCTGCACGTGAGCGAGTTCCTGGCGGCGTTGCGGGAGAGCGGGCTCGCGGCGTCGTCGGCGGCTCGGACGTTGGTCGCCGTGCGCGGGTTGCACCGGTTCGCGCACAGGGAAGGCCTTGTGCCGCATGACGTCGCACGGGCCGTGCATCCGCCGTCGCCGCCGAAGAGGCTGCCGAAAGCCTTATCTGTCAACGATGTCCTGACGCTGCTCGACACCGTGGGAAACCTCAGGGACAAGGCGCTGCTCGAGCTGCTGTACTCGACCGGAGCGCGAATTTCCGAGGTCGTGGGGCTGGACGTGGACGACATCGACGCTGCCGAGCGGACGGTGCTGCTGGACGGCAAAGGAGGAAAGCAGCGGCTGGTGCCGGTCGGGCGGCCGGCGTTGGCTGCCGTGGACGCCTACCTGGTCCGGGCGCGCCCGGCGTTGGCGGCCAAGGGTCGTGGGACGCCTGCGCTGTTCCTGAACGCGAGGGGCGGGCGGCTTTCGCGGCAGAGCGCGTGGACGGTCTTGAAGACCGCCGCGGAGGAAGCCGGGATCACCGCTGCGGTGTCGCCTCACACGTTGCGACATTCGTTCGCCACCCATCTGCTCGAAGGGGGTGCGGACGTTCGGGTGGTTCAAGAACTTCTCGGGCACGCATCGGTTACCACCACTCAGGTGTACACACTGGTAACCGTTACGACTTTGAGGGAGGTCTACGCAACTGCACACCCTCGGGCCACTGGAACATGAGGCTTCCACGGGTACGGTGGTCAGGTGCCGAACTTGGACGAGCCGTCCCCACAGGCCATTGATCTAGCCGCCGTGCTGCACGCGCTGAGCGACCCGACGAGGCTCGCGGTCGTTCGCCAGGTCCAGTCGAGCGGGGAGAGGCTGTGCGGGGCCTTCGAGGTTGACGTGGCGAAGTCGACCCTCTCCCAGCACCTGCGGGTGCTGCGCGAAGCAGGCATCACGCGAACACGCTGCCGCGGCAACCAGCGCTGGGTGTCGTTGCGTCGCGATGACCTGGATCTTCTCTTCCCAGGTCTGCTGGACGTGGTGCTCTCGGCTGCTGACCGGCGCACCCGAACGGATGTCCCCGCGTAACCAAGTCTTGACAAACACCGGCGAGGCGCGTTGCCGCTCGCACGGGTGCGGCCTACGCTGCGCCCGGAGAGACGACTACGACCAGTGAGGGAACGCCAGCCATGTCGACACCGGAGCACGCTTTCGCGCCCCGTGCCGAACTGAGCCTGGCTCCGCACGCCGCGCCGGTGGACGACGTCGCTCAGGAGCAGGTCGACGGCATCGGTCCGACAGGCCGCCCGCGCCGCCACATCCCGGACCCGCCGCCGCTACTGCACCACGGCCCGGCGAGGATCCTGGCGGTGTGCAACCAGAAGGGCGGCGTCGGCAAGACGACGTCGACCATCAACCTGGGCGCGGCGCTGGCCGAGTACGGCAGACGGGTGCTGCTCGTCGACTTCGACCCGCAGGGAGCGCTGTCGGTCGGCCTCGGCGTGCATCCGCACCAGCTGGAAACCACGATCTACAACGTCATCATGGAAGGCGACACCGCCGTCCGCGACGTCATCCGCAAGACCATGGTCGAGGACATGGACCTGCTGCCGAGCAACATCGACCTCTCGGCGGCCGAGATCCAGCTCGTGTCCGAGGTGGGCCGCGAACACACGCTCGTGCGCACCCTTCGTCCCGTCATCGACCAGTACGACTACGTGCTGGTCGACTGCCAGCCCTCGCTCGGCCTGCTCACGGTGAACGCCCTCGCGGCCGCGGACGGAGTGCTGATCCCGCTCGAGTGCGAGTTCTTCTCGCTGCGCGGGGTGGCGCTGCTCATCGACACCATCGAGAAGGTCAAGGAACGGTTGAACCCCAAGCTCAACATCACCGGCATCCTCGCCACGATGTTCGACCCGCGCACGCTGCACTCGCGCGAGGTCATGGCCCGCGTAGTGGAGGCGTTCGGCGACATCGTGTTCGACTCGGTCATCAACCGCACGGTGCGTTTCCCGGAGACCACCGTGGCCGGTGAGCCGATCACCCGCTGGGCGCCGCGCTCGTCCGGTGCGAACGCCTACCGAGCTCTGGCCCGCGAGGTGATCGCCCGGTGAACCGTCGCCCTTCACTGCCAGGGGCGGCCGAGCTCTTCCGGCTGACCGCTGCCGCGCCCGCCGAGGCGCCGGACGCCGTCGAACCGCCCGTTCAGCGTCGTGGCTCCGGCCGGACCAAGCACACCACGAAGATCACGGTCTACGTGTCCGACGAGGAGCTGCTGGCCCTGGAGCAGGCACGGCTCTCGCTGCGCGCCGCGCACGGCCTGGGCGTCGACCGCGGCCGCGTCGTGCGCGAGGCGATCGCGATCGTGCTGGACGACCTGGAGACGCACGGTGACGCGTCGTTGCTGGTACGCAGGTTGCGCGAGCAGTGACAGAGGACGTTCCCGCTGCTTCGGACGACGGCAAGTTCAAGGTTCGGCTCACGAACTTCGAGGGCCCGTTCGACCTGCTGCTGCAGCTGATCTCGCAGCACACGCTCGACGTGACCGAGGTGGCGTTGCACCAGGTCACCGACGACTTCATCGCGCACATCCGCGCCATGGGGGAGTCGTGGGACCTCGACGAGACCACCGAGTTCCTGGTGATCGCGGCGACGTTGCTCGATTTGAAGGCCGCGCGCCTGCTCCCGGCCGGTGACGTCGAGGACGAGGACGACCTGGCGTTGCTGGAGGCGCGCGACCTGCTGTTCGCGCGGTTGCTGCAGTACCGGGCCTACAAGCAGGTCGCGGCCCTGTTCGCGGAACTGGAGCAGGGCGCCTACCGCCGGTACCCGCGGTCGGTGTCGCTGGAGCCGCGGTACGAGGGCCTGCTGCCCGAGGTGATGCTCGGGGTGACGCCGGAGAAGTTCGCCCTGATCGCCGCCGCCGCCTTCCGGCCCAAGCAGAAGCGGACGCTGTCGGTCGCGCACATCCACCAGCACCGGGTGTCGATCCGCGAGACCGCCGATGAGCTGCGTGCGTTGCTGATCGAGAAGGGCACGGCGTCGTTCGCGGAGATCGTCGCCGACTGCACCGAGACGATGGAGATCGTCGCGCGGTTCCTGGCGCTGCTGGAGCTGTACCGGGAGAAGTCGCTGGCCTTCGAGCAGGAGGACCCGCTCGGGCCGCTGCAGGTGACGTGGGTCGGCGGGACGTTGGAGGAAGCGCAGGCGCAGGTGCACGCCGGCGACGAGGACGAGGACTACGGCGGATGAGCGAGCCACTGGTGGGGCCGGACGCGGCGGAGATCGAGAAGCCGGGGCCCGCATTCGACGGGGGCGAAGGCGCTGAGGAGGCGGCGGTGGCCGCTGAGGTCGTGGAGCCCGCTGAGGTCGGTTCGGACGGCGCGGGGGTCCCCCCGGTCTCCAGTCTATCGGGCGGCACCGACGAAAACGGCACGTCAGAGGCGGAGGCTGTGGACAACTCCGGTGCCGAAGCCGAGCCGGAGCCGGAAGCCGAGCCGGAGCCGGAGCCGGAAGCCGAGCCCGAGGCCGCACCGGAGCCCGACGCCGACGCGGCCGCCCTCGAAGCGCAGCTCCTCGCCGCCGCCCCCGAAGAGGCCATCAAGGACAGCGGCCTCCCCGACCTCACCGACGACACCGAACTCGACGCCGCCCTGGAGTCCGTGCTCCTCGTCGTCGACAGCCCGATCGCTGAAGACCAGCTCAGCAGTGCCCTTGAACAGCCGGTTAAGCGAATCAAGGAGGCACTCCGTAGACTCTCCACCCGGTACACCGAGTCCGGCAGCGGCATCGACCTGCGCAGGGCGGGGGACGGCTGGCGGTTCTACACGCGAGACCGGTACGCCCCGTTCGTGGAGAAGCTGCTGCTCGACGGGCAGCGCGCGAAACTCACCCGCGCGGCCCTGGAGACGCTCGCGGTGATCGCCTACCGGCAGCCCGTCACGAGGGCTCGGGTCGCGGCGGTGCGTGGCGTCAACGTGGACGGTGTGATCCGGACCCTGGTCGCGCGGGGGCTCATCGAGGAGACGGGCACGGACAGCGACACGGGTGGGATCCTGTACCGGACGACCGAACTGTTCCTGGAGCGGTTGGGGCTGTCGTCGTTGCACGACCTGCCGCCAATCGCGCCGCTGCTGCCCGAAGTGGATGCGATCGACGATGTCTGAGAACGAGGGCGTGCGCCTGCAGAAGGTGCTCGCGCAGGCGGGGATCGCCTCGCGCCGCGCTTCGGAGGAGCTGATCGACCAGGGGCGGGTGCAGGTCGACGGCAAGGTCGTGCGCGAGCAGGGGCGGCGGATCGACCCCGAGACCGCCGTGGTCCACGTCGACGGGGTGCGGGTGCAGATCCGCGAGGACGTCGTGACGATCGCGCTGAACAAGCCGTTCGGGATGCTCTCCACGATGGAGGACGACCTGGGTCGCCCGTGCGTCGGCGACCTGGTGCGCAACCGCAAGGAGCGGCTGTTCCACGTCGGTCGCCTCGACGCCGAGACCGAGGGCCTGCTGCTGCTCACCAACGACGGCGAGCTCGCGCACCGGTTGATGCACCCGAGCTACAACGTCAAGAAGACCTACCTCGCCGAGGTTCCCGGCCCGGTCGAGAAGGGCGTCGGCAAGCGCCTCAAGGCGGGCATCGAGCTGGAGGACGGGCCGGTCAAGGTCGACTCGTTCAAGCTCATCAGCGCAGTGCCCGGCAAGGCGCTGGTCGAGGTTGTCCTGCACGAGGGCCGCAAGCACATCGTCCGCCGCCTGCTGGAGGCCGCCGGCTACCCGGTGCAGTCGCTGGTCCGCACCGCGATCGGCGAGGTCTACCTCGGCAACCAGCGTCCCGGTTCGATGCGGGTCCTGAACCGCCAGGAAGTCGGCGGCCTTTACAAGCTCGTCGGGCTCTGACCACACTCTGAACATCCCCCGTGCCCCTCCGGCCCCCGAGCCCGGAGGGGCACCTTCTGGCGATCCCCCGATCACCACCTGCGACGAGAACGCTACGGCGAACACGTTGTAAGGGGTCGGCGATGCGCTTTGAACAACAGGGAGTGGACAATCGGTCACAGGGGGAGACCGATATGCCACGCACGGAACGTCCGCTGGACAGTGAGGACACCGAGCTCGGCCGGTTCGCGGCCGATCTCCGCAAGCTCCGCGACAAGGCGGGCAAACCGTCGTACCGGGCTTTGGCTTCACGCGCCCATTACTCGGCGGCCACGCTCTCGGACGCGGCAGGCGGCAAGAAACTGCCGTCGCTCGCCGTGACTCTGGCCTACGTCAAGGCGTGCGACGGCGACGAGGAGGCGTGGGAAGAGCGGTGGCGGTCCATCGCCGCTCCGCCCGATCCCACGGGTGAGGCCCCGTACGTGGGCCTCAAGGCGTTCCAGAAGGAGGACGCCGACCGGTTCTTCGGCCGGGAGAAGCTCACGGGAAAGCTCGTCGACCTGGTCGCGAGACGTCCGCTCGTCGGCGTCTTCGGTGCGAGCGGGTCCGGCAAGTCGTCGCTGCTGCGGGCGGGCCTGCTCCCGAAGCTGGACAACGCCCTGATCTTCACGCCTGGCGTGCATCCGCTCGACGAGTGCGCGGTCCGGATCGCGCAGGCGACCGGGAACTCCTCCGTGGCACTGCGCGCGGAGCTCGCGGACCCGGCCGCGCTGGGACTGCTCGCCCAGCAGTACGACCTGGTGCTGGTCGTCGACCAGTTCGAGGAGATCTTCACGCTCTGCGGCCCCGAGCAACGCGACTGGTTCGTCCGGTCCCTCGTCGGCGCCCCGCACGTGGTCATCGGCGTCCGAGCGGACTTCTACGGCCACATCGGCCGTCATCCCGAGCTCGTCGAGGCGCTCGAAGGCAGCCAGCTCCTCGTGGGGCCGATGACGACCGACGAGCTGCGCCGCGCCATCACCGAACCCGCCCAGCACGTCGGCGCCACCGTCGAGACCGCGCTCGTCACCCGTCTCGTCGCCGACGTGGCGGGCCAGGCGGCCGCGCTCCCGCTGGTGCAGCACGCGCTCGTCGAGACCTGGCACCGCCGCCGCGGCATGACGTTGTCGCTCGTCGGCTACGAGGAAGCGGGCGGCATCGAGCACGCCATCGCGCGCACGGCGGAGGCCGTCTACTCGGAGCTCACGGAAGATCAGCAACACACCGCCCGTGGCATCTTCCTGCGCCTCATCGCACTCGGTGAGGGCACCGAGGACACCAAGCGCCGCGCCGCCCGTGAGGACCTCGACGCCGAGGTCCTCGAACACCTCGCCGCCGCCCGTCTCGTCACGCTCACCGAGCAGCACGCCGAGCTCACCCACGAGGCCCTGATCCGGTCCTGGCCGCGGCTGCGCGACTGGATCGCGGAGGACCGCAACGCGCTGCGCGTGCACCACCAGCTCACCGAGGCCGCCGCGGAGTGGGACGGCGACCGCGACCTGCTCTACAAGGGTGCGCGGCTGGCCCAGGCGAGCGAACTGGATCCCGGCTCGCTCACCGAACCCGAACGCGCCTTCCTCACCGCGAGCCAGGCCGACGGCCGCCGCCGCGCCCGCCGCACGCGAGTGGTCGTGGCCGTCCTGTCGGTGCTGGTCCTGCTGCTGGCGGGCACTGTCGTGTTCGCCGGTCGGCAGGCTCGCGAAGTGTCCCACCAACGAGATGTCGCCGTGGCGGGCAGCGCGGCCGACGCGGCACGGCGGATGGCGTTGCTGCCGACCGACTCCGGAGAGGCGATCCGGCTCGCGCTGGCGGCGTACAAGGTGGCGCCCACCGATGCGAACCGGGACGCGCTGCTCGCCGTCGACGCGACATCACGGCGTGAGCGGCAGAGCACGAGCTCGGCGGGAAGCCGCTTCATCAAGCTCGACGGCGGCAGCCTCTTCGGCACCTTCCAGAGCCTGAGCTTCGCCACGGGGCTCTGGGATCTCCGCGCACACGGCCTGGACTCGTCACACGGAACCATCGCCGGACGGCCTGTCGTCGTCAGCGACGACAACCGGCGCGCGGTCGTCGCCACCGAGCGAGGCGCCGAGCTGCAGGACATCACCAATCCGTCCAGTCCGCGCACGCTCGCCCGTGTGCCGGCCAACTCGTACTTCGAAAACGGCCTGTCGGCGAACAGCACGGTGGACACCATCGCGGGCGTGGTCACGACCGGCGCGTCCCTCGACGGCTACGCGGCCAAGATCTGGCGGTACGTCGGCACCGGCGAGCTGCGCGAGATCGCCGTCCCCGGTGACAAGCCACCGCTCACGCTGCGCATGTCGCCGGACGGACGCACCGTGGTCGTGTCGCGGATCAACGGCGGATCCACCGAGATCTGGCGGATCGACGGTGATGCGGCGCACCGGGTGTACGACTCCATGGCGCCGGGGAACTTCGAACCTCGCCGGTTCAGCGCGGACGGCAGGTTCGTCCTCGTGGTCGGCTTGTCGCTGGGGCAGGTCCAGGTCTGGGACGTCACCGATCCCGCGAACCCGGTGGTGCAGGCCGACATCCCCACCCAGCCCAACGCCGAGCCCATGATCGAGTTCTCGCCGGACGGGCGGCAGGTGCTGCTCGCCACGGACCGTGCGGTGCACGTCTGGGACCTGACGCAGCGGGGCAGGCCCGTGCGGATCGCGGGTTTCGAGAACTTCCCGGACAACATCACCGCGGTCGACCACTGGTCGCCGCCGTACGGGTTCGTCGCCCTGACCGAGGGGACCATCTGGCTGCTGCGCACGGACGTGAACGAGGTGGTCCGGGACATGTGCCTCGGCGGTGCGGAACTGCCGGACCAGGACTGGGCGAGGTACTTGCCGGAGGTCGAACGGGTGCCCGTCTGCTGACATGAGCCGTGGGTGGCACCTGGTGGACGCCACCCACAGCCACACCGGCGCCGGTTCGGGGCGCGAGCACCGGGGCTTCTCGCCTCTGTCGACGTTAGGGCGAACGGGTTGTTCACGGTCAGGTGTTGGCCGCTGAACAAAGTTCTCTGAACAATGACGGGATGCCGAGACGGGAACGCCCTCTCGACGAGGGCGAGAGCGGTCTCCTGCAGTTCGCGGCGGATCTGCGGCGGCTGCGGGAGCGGGCGGGCAGCCCCACCTACCGGGAGCTGAGCCGGCGCGCGCACTACTCGGCCGCGGCGCTGTCGGAGGCGGCGGGCGGCCGGAAGCTGCCTTCGCTCGCGGTGACGAAGGCGTATGCCAAGGCGTGCGACGCCGACCCGGAGGAGTGGGCGCGGCGGTGGCGTGCGGTCGCGGAGACCGGACCGCACGGGGCCGACGGGAGCCCGTACGTCGGGCTGGCGATGTTCCAGCCCGACGACGCTCCGAAGTTCTTCGGGCGCGAGCGGCTGACGTCCGAGCTGCTGGCCACCAGGCACCGCTTCACCGGTGTGTTCGGACCGTCGGGCGTGGGGAAGTCGTCGTTGCTGCGGGCCGGTCTCATCGCCCGCACCCGCGAGCCCGTCCTGCTGTTCACGCCCGGCGCCGATCCCGTGGAGGAGTGCGCGCTCGCGCTCGCCCGGCTCACCGGCGCGGACGCGGTCGAGCTCGCCGACGAACTCCGCGATCCCGCGGCGCTGCGCCGCAAGCACGAGCATCTCGTGGTCGTGGACCAGTTCGAGGAGCTGTTCACGTTGTGCCGCAGCGAGGAACTGCGCAGGTGGCTCATCTCGGCGCTGACGAACTGCACGAAGGTCGTCATCGGCGTGCGCGCCGACTACTACGGCCACTGCGCGCAGTATCCAGAGCTGGTCGAGGCTCTCAGCGGCGGTCAGGTCATGGTCGGCGCGATGACACCGGACGAGCTCCGCCTCGCCATCACCGAACCGGCGGCGGTCGCCGGGGCGAAGATCGAGACGGCGTTGCTGGCACGGCTGATGGCCGACGCGGTGGGGCAGGCCGCCGTGTTGCCGTTGCTGTCCCACGCGCTGGCCGAGACCTGGCAGCACCGGCGTGGCATGACGTTGACGCTCGCGGCCTACGAGGAGGTCGGCGGTCTCGAACACGCGGTCGCCCGCACCGCGCAGGAGGTCTTCGACGGCTTCACGTCCCGGCAGCGGGCGCAGGCGAAACGGATCCTCCTGCGGCTCGTGACCGCGGAGGACACGAAACGCCGTGCGCACAAGGACGAGCTCGAAGCCGACGACGAAGTGCTGGTCGCGCTGGCGGCGGCCAGACTCGTCGTGATCGATCGCGACGGCGTCGAACTCGCGCACGAGGCGTTGATCCGCAGCTGGCCCACGTTCGGCGAGTGGATCGAGGAGGACCGCGAGAACATCAAGGCGCAGCGCGAACTCACGCATGCCACGCAGACCTGGGAAGCCCTCGACCGCGACCCCGGCGCGTTGTTCCGCGGCCGCCGGCTCGCCACCGTCCCGGCCGGACTTTCCCTGAACGCCAAGGAACGCGCGTTCCTCGCCGCGAGTCTCGCCGCCGAGGAGGAGGTGTCGGCGAGCGCACGAAGACGCACCCGCCGCCAGCGTCAGCTGCTCGCCGCGCTGGCCGCGCTGATCGTCGTCGCCGTCAGCTCGACCGTCTTCGCCTTGCGGGCCAGCAGAACCGCCGATGAGCAACGCACCGCCGCCGCCGTGCTGAAGGCGGTCGGCGAGGCGGCCGCGCTGCGGTCCACCAACCCCGGCCTCGCCCAGCAGGTCGCGCTCGCCGCCTACCAGCTCGTGCCGTTGTCCCAGGCGCGCAACGGTTTGCGTCAGGAGGACGCCCCGTCCCAGGTGCTCCGCGACGCTCAGTCCGAAGTGACCGCACTGGTCGTGGGCCCGACGCAGCAACAGGTCGCCACCGGGCACCGCGACGGCACGGTGGTGCTGACAGACCTCGACGACCTGCCGGCCCCGCGCGCTTCCCACGAGGCCGCAAGGCATTCCGGTGCCGTCACCTCCCTCGCGATGGACTCGACCGGCGGACTGATCGCGTCCGCCGGTGAGGACGGCGCCGTCCACGTCGTCGACGTCGCTCTCGGCAAACCCCGCGAGATCACGGTTCTGCCCACTCGTGCCGTGGCCATCGCCTGGCAGGGCAGCACTCTCGTCACCACCGGCAACGACGGCGTCCTGAGCTTCTGGACCGACCTGCGCCGTGAACGCCCGAGACTCCTCACCACCGCAGAACTCGGCCTGGGACCGTTGGCGGGCATGGCTTTCCGCTCCGACGGCAACGTCCTCGCCGCCGTCACCACCGGCCGTGCCGTCCACCTCGTCGACGTCACCGACCCGCACGACGCCAAGCTCCTCTCCCTGACCAAGGACTTCGCGGGCACCGCCCAGTTCGGCGGCACGAACCTGCTCATGACCACCTCGGCCACCGCCGTCCACGTCTGGGACGTCACCGACCCGCGCGATCCGGTGCTGCGCGCCGAGATCCCGTCCGGTGGCGGTGCGGTCACCTCGGCGTGGCTCGGCGCCGGCAGCGCCGCGGTCGCCACCGACGACGGCCTGGTACGGCTGTGGAAGCTGCCTCCCGGCGGCGACCCAGTCGAGCAGGCGTTGTTGCGCGGGCACACCGGACCCGTGGCGGCCGTGGGGCTGACGCCGAAGGGCGACGAGGTGGTGACCGGCGGTGCGGACCGGGCGGTGCGGCTGTGGAACGTCGATCCGCGCGACCCGGCGGTCCGGATCTGCGAGCAGGCCTACCCGCGGATGACCCGTGAGGAGTGGAAGCGGTACTTCGGCGACCTCGAGTTCACCCCGCCCTGCCACGACTGACCAGCACGTCGAGCGGCTTGGTTAGCGGCCCGTTAGACGGCGGGCGAACCTCTGGTGGACAATCCGGCCGGGAGGCGGCATGCCACGAGGGGAACGACCGCTGGGTCCGGAGGACACCGCGTTGCTGCGGTTCGCCGGTGACCTGCGCAGACTGCGTGACCAGGCAGGCAAACCGAGCTATCGCGAGCTGGCCAGACGGGCGAACTACTCGCCCACCGCGTTGTCCGACGCGGCGGGCGGGCGGAAGCTGCCCTCCCTGGCCCTGACGCTGGCGTTCGTCCGGGCGTGCGAGGGCGATCCCGCGCCGTGGACCAAGCGCTGGCGTGAGCTCGCGGCCGAACACGCGCTGCCATTGCAGCCTAACGCACCGTACCCGGGCGGCGAACCGTTCGGCCAGGACGACGCGAAGAGGTTCTTCGGCCGGGAGTGTCTCGTCGAACAAGTCGTGGAGTCGGTCAAGGCGCGACCGCTGACCGTTCTCGTCGGCGCCTCCGGATCGGGCCGGACCTCCCTCCTGCACGCCGGCCTCGTGCCCGCCCTCGACGACGCCGTCGTGATCACGCCGAAGGACAACGCGCTCGAGGACCTGGCCCAGGCCCTCGCCGAGATCTTCGAGAACACGACGCCGGAGCAGCTGGCCGCCGAGTTCCGGCAGGACCCCGACCACCTCCGGCTGCGCATCCGGCAGCACCGCCCCGGCCTCACCCTCCTCGTCGACGACACCGAGAAGGCGCTCGACCAGCAGGACTTCGTCACCGCCCTCACCCGCTGCCCCCACGTCGTCGTCGCGGTCCGCGCGGACCGCCTCGAGCGCTGGCGCGCGAAGGGCCTGGGCGGCACCGAGATCGTCATCGAGCCGCTGAGCACGGACCAGCTGCGCCGCGCGATCACCGAGCCCGCCGCCAAGATCGGCGCCACCGTCGAGACCGCGGTGATCGCCAGCCTGGTCGCGGACGCGGCCAACCAGCACGCGCTGCCGTTGGTGCAGCAGGCGCTGGTGGAGACCTGGCGGCGCAAGCGCGGCATGACGCTGTCGCAGGCCGGGTTCGAGGAGGCCGGTGGCATCGAGCAGGTCGTCGCGCGGGCGGCGAACGCGTTGTTCGACACCCTCACCGACGACGAGCGGGCAGCGGTGAAGAGCGTCTTCCTGAGACTCGTCTCCCTGCAGCGCAATGGGATCGTGCACCGCAGGACCCG
This sequence comes from Lentzea nigeriaca, assembly GCF_016907955.1. GTDB lineage: Bacteria > Actinomycetota > Actinomycetes > Mycobacteriales > Pseudonocardiaceae > Lentzea > Lentzea nigeriaca. The sequence goes on from NZ_JAFBCX010000020.1 coordinate 29,922, forward strand.
CAGGCTCGACCTCGACCCGCACCTGCTCGACCTGCTCGCCGGTGCCAGGCTCGTGACGCTGACCGAAGAGGGCGTCGAGCTCACCCACGACGCGGTGCTGCGCTGGCAGCGGCTCACCGGGTGGATCGACGAGGAGCGCGAGAACCTTCGCACGCACCAGCAGCTCGTCACCGCGATCGAGCTGTGGGAGGCGAGCGAGCGCGACCCGCTGGCCCTCTACCGGGGCGCGCGGCTGCGCAAGGCCAAGGATCTCGGCGAGTTCCTGACACCGCAGGAACGCCGGTTCGTCGACATCAGCGCCAAACGCGAGACCCGGCGCTCGACCGCGCTGATCGCGGTGATGGCCGTGCTCACCGCGCTCGTGCCCGGCGGCGTCGTCTACGCGTTGTCCAGCGAGCGCAAGATCACCGAGCTGCACGACAGGGAGCTCGCCAGCATGGCGATCTCCGAGTCCGCCGCGCTGATGGAGCAGCGCCGGCCGTACGCGGACAAGTACGCGCTGGTCGGCTACAAGGTCAACCCGTCGCCTGAGGCCGAGAAGATGCTGCGGCTCGCCAACGCGGTGACGCGCAGGATCCCGTTCACCGGCACGCCCGCCGACGACGCCGCCGTGCAGGTCGCGCCACGGGGTGAGCTGGCAGCGGTGACCGACGAGGACGGCACGGACCGCCTGTGGGGCCTCGACGAGGACGGCGTGGTGCGCGGCGCGCGGTTCTTCGACCATCATCGGGTCGTCAAGCTCGCCGAACACCGTGCGGTCACGCAGGACCGCACCGGCCATCAGTACCTGTGGAACGTCAAGAGCGCCACCGACATCAGCTACCTGGCCGCGCTGCAGGACCGGTTCCGGACGCTCGACATCAGCGCGGACGGCTCGCGGATCGTCGGCAAGATCGGTGAGGTCGAGCAGGGTCTCCCGACGCCGGACGACAACGAGCCGGGCGTGCTGTACGACCTCAGCGACCCGAGGAACCCCAGGCAGCTGCCGATGCCGGTGCGCGGCGCGGGAAGCGTGGCGCTGAGCTACGACGGCCGCGAGCTCGCGACCTCGGTGTGGGACGCGGCGAAGGGCACCTCGACCGTCGAGTTCTGGCGCATCGGCAGCACGTTCGAGCCCGCGGCGCCGCCGCTGGTGCAGCCGGTCTACGTCCGCGGTCTCACCTACAGCAGCGACGGCCGGTGGCTCGCCGTCGAGCACTCGCCTGAGGGCATCGTCCAGGTGTGGCAGCGCGTGCCCAGCGGGTCGCCGGTGCTGCGCGCGACGATCGACAGCGTGCAGCGCGCCAGCGCCCGCGTGGCGTTCTCCGACGACGGCCGCGTGGCCGTCGTGCGCGACAACATCTTCGAGGTGCAGCAGCTCTACACGTCAGGTCGTCCCGCTGACCGGCTCGTGTACGTGACGGGGCACGGTCACGACATGCAACCGGTGTACCGGCCGCAGTACGGCGACTTCCTCGTCCGCGCGGGCGGCGACAACCCGGAACTGCTGCCGTACCTCCTCGACACCGGCCGGATCATCAAGAAGATGTGTGAAAAAGACGGCGCGCGGCTCTCGGACTCCGAATGGGGTAAGAGCTTCGGCGAAGTGGAGCGCGTCGAGGTCTGCTGAAGCGCGGCGATGTGTGGGAAACAACCCGGAGTTGGGCAAGCACGCATTGTGAAGGCGAGATCCACTCTCTAGGGTGACCGAGTGCGTGCGTTCACAAGGGGACTTCTCGGCATCGCCGGGTTCCTCGTGCTCTGGGAGCTCTTAGGACGCTCTCCCCTCCTCCCTGCACACGCGCTTCCGCCACCGTCCGTCGTGTTCGGTGAGCTCGTCACGCAACTGACCTCGCCGAGCTTCATCAGTCATGTCGTGGCAACGGTCCTGGCACTTCTGATCGCCATCGTGATCGCGATCGCCATCGCGGTGCCGAGTGGACTCGTCCTCGGCAGCGTCCCCGCCGTACGGCACGGGACGCGCGCGGTCATCGAGTTCCTGCGCCCGATCCCTTCTGTGGCACTGATTCCGCTCGCGCTGGTGATGCTGGGCTTCGGCCCGGAAACGAAGATCACGCTGGCCGTCTACGCGGCACTGTGGCCGATCCTCTTCAACACCATTTACGCGCTGGACGAACTGGACCCGCTACTCGTCGACACGGCAAGGGTTTTCGGCACCGGCCGGCTGGGCGTGCTGTTCCTCGTGGCCCTGCCCAGCGCGCTGCCGTTCGTCCTCACCGGAATCAGGCTCGCGGCGACGACGGCGTTGATCGTGATGGTGAGCGTGGAGCTCATGGCGGGCAGCCAGATCGGCATCGGCTACTTCATCATGGAGGCCCGCAGCGGGCCGGGCCGGATGGACCAGGTGCTGGTCGGCACCGTGGTCGCGGGCGCGATCGGCGTCCTGCTCAACAACGGCCTGGAACGCGTCCGCCGCCGGTGGGTGGCCTGGTGACCAAGTTCCTGCAGCGGTGGACCGTGTTCGCCGGTCTGGTCGTCGTGTGGCAAGTGCTCGGCTGGCTCGCGGACGACCCGTTCTTCCCGCCGCCGTCGAAGATCGTCGTCGCGGCCTGGGAGTGGTGGGTGCTGGAGCCCGCGAACTTCACCGGCCACGTCGTGCCGTCGGTGGTGCGGCTGCTGTCGGGCTGGGTGATCGCCAGCGTGATCGGCGTGTCGCTCGGGCTCCTGCTCGGCCGTTCCGACCGGGCGATGGAGTACGCGAACCCGCTGCTCGTGTTCCTGCGCTCGATCCCGCCGCCCGCGCTGGTGCCGGTGTTCCTGTTGCTGTTCAAGGCGGGTACGTCGATGCAGCTCGCGACCATCGTCTTCGGTGTCGTGTGGCCGGTGCTGCTCAACAGCGTGGACGGTGCCCGTTCCGTCGACGTGACCAAAGTGGACACTTCGGCGGTCTTCCGGATCCCGCGCTGGCAATGGGTTCTCGGCGTGGTCCTGCCCGCGGCCTCGCCCAAGATCTTCGCCGGGCTGCGGGTCTCGTTGTCGCTCTCGCTGGTGCTGATGGTGATTTCCGAGCTCGTGGGCACGGACAACGGCATCGGCTCGCAACTCATGCAGGCACAGCGCGAGTTCGACTACACGCGCATGTGGGCCGGGATCGTCCTGCTGGGCGTGCTCGGCTACGGACTCAACACCGCGCTGCTGGCGGTGGAACGCAGGGTGTTGGCGTGGCAACCGAGGAGTCGTGATGAGCAACATGCTTGAGGTGGCCGACCTAGGCCACACCTACGGTGACCACGAGGCCATCGGTGGCCTGTCGTTCACCGTGCGCGCCGGTGAGCTGGTGTGCGTGGTCGGACCGTCGGGGTGCGGCAAGTCGACGCTGCTGCGCACCATCTCGGGACTCGTCGCGCCGTCGCGCGGTGACGTGTCCCTGCACGGCTCGCATCTCGCCGTGGTGTTCCAGGACTACTCCCGCTCGCTGTTCCCGTGGCTGAGCGTCCAGGGCAACGTGGAGTTCCCGCTGCGGTCGCTGCCGCGCGCGGAACGCCGTGCGCGGGCCGCGGAGGCGCTGGAGTGGGTCGGTCTCGGCGGGGCCGCTCGCAAGCGGCCGTGGCAGCTCTCCGGTGGCATGCAGCAGCGTGTGGCGATCGCGCGCGCTCTGGCCTACCGGCCTTCGTTGTTGTTGATGGACGAGCCGTTCGCCTCGGTGGACGCGCAGACCCGGTTCGAGCTGGAGGACCTGTTGCTTCGCGTGCGTCGTGAGCACGACACGACCGTTCTGGTGGTCACGCACGACATCGACGAGTCGGTGTACCTGGGGGACCGCATCCTGGTGCTCTCGGGCTCACCCGCGCGGCTGGTGGCGGACCTGGAGGTGCCGTTGCCCGCCGAGCGCGACCAGGTGACGACGCGGACCGACGAGGCGTTCGTCGAACTGCGGTCGAAGGTGGCGCGCCTGCTCAACGTCGGCAAGCCCGCGCTGGACGTGGAGAAGTGGGCCGCTGCCGAGCGCGAGTCGCTGAGCGAGACCGTCTCGTCCTGAACTCCGGATGATCGACTGGAACCTGTTCCTCGTCGTCGACGCGGAACCCGCCGAGGTGTCGGGCGGACGGGACCGGGTGGTGCTGCTGGAAGGTCGGCGGCTGCTCGCGTTGCCGGACAACGGTTACCAGCTGTTGCTGGCGTGGGTGGCCGGTCCGCGCCGGGTCGTGCGCACGCCCGCGCCGATCCACCCAGACCAGGACGTCATCGACACGTTCGTCAACTCGTACCTGGTGGAAGCCGGGGTGCCGCCACGGCCACGCGGGTTCGCGTGGTACCTGGACCTGCCGGTCGGAACCACGCCGTCCGACGTCTGGCACGCGGTCGACACGGACGGGGCGCACCGTTCCCCGGTGGATCTGCTGCGCGTCCGCGAGGCGATGGAACGAGGAGTGGCCGCGCTCTACGACGTGGCCTGACACAAGCGGCTACAAACAGTTCAGCCCCCGGACTGGCACGGTCCGGGGGCTGAACTGTCAGTCGTGGGGGAGGCAGGCACCCGCGCTCGGGGGCAGAGCCGAGCACCCGCCTTCCGTCCCCCCGGACTACTGCTCGAGAAGAGCAGTGGATCAGATGTGGAGGTCCAGGTGGCTGTTGTTGTCCACGCCACCGTGGAGCAGGTCGAGGTCGCCGACCTTCACGTCGCTGATGACCTGGCCGAGCTCGTGGTGCACGTCGCCGACCTGCGCGACGTTGTGCACGGCGTTGTCGGTCACGTGCACGGCGCTGTCGGTCACGTGGTTGACGTCGACGACGTCCGCCGTGTTGAGGACGTTCTTGACCAGCGCGTCGGTGTGGAGGTCCTGGACGACGGCGTCGGTGTGGAGGTCCTTGACCAGCGCGTCGGCCGTGTGGTGGACGCCCTGGACGTCGACCAGGTCGGTGACCTTGGCGACGTTGTCCGTCGCGACGTCGGTGACGTTGGAAACGAGGTTGGTCGCCTGCGGAACGGTGGAGACCGCGGTGTCGAGGGTGCCCGACACGTCGCCGAGGCCGGAGAAGTCCGAGACCAGCGCGGTGATGGCCGACGGGGTGGCGATGTCGGTGACGCCGGTGACGCCCTCGACGTTGCCCGCGATCTGCAGCAGGCTGTCGACGGCGGGCAGCTCGGTGCCGCCGAGGATGCCCTCGACGCCCTCGACGCCCTCGACGTTCGGGACGGAGGCGGCGTCGAGCACGAGCGGCAGGATGTCCTGCACGTCGGCCGCGGTGATGTCGCTCAGGCCGGCGGCCTCGAGGCAGCCCAGCGGGTCCTGTTGGAACGCCTCACGGGCGTCCAGGTCGGTCAGCAGGCTCAGGGTGAAGTCGTGCAGCGTGGTCGGCTCCGCCGTCTGCACGGTGGTACCACCGGTCTGCACGGTCGTGTCACCGGTCTGCACGGTGGTCTGGCCGGTCTGCACCGTGGTGGGCTCGGCGGCGGGCGTGGTCTGCTGCATGGGACTCAAGCTCCTGTAGCTGAATCGGGGGATGTCGTGTTGCACCGTATGGATGATCGACATCCCCCGGCATCGGGAGTTGGCCCCAGATCGTGACGAAAGCAGGCCCTTAGGGGGTCGGTCTCACTCGTTAGGGGAGCCCGGGGAGTCACCCTATAGGGGGAGATTGTGCCCTCAGGGGCCGACGTAGTTCTCCGCGAAGGTCGCGCGGTACGCGGGCGACTCGGCCAGGTGCTCCAGTCGTGCTTGCGCCAAGCGTCCGAAGAACGGGGAGCTCACGTCGGTGTGGATCATGTTCACCATCCACTGCGAGAACTCCTGAGCCCGCCAGACCCTGCGCAGGCAGTCGTCGGAGTAGGTCTTGAGACCGGTCTCCGAACCGGTCGCGTAGAAGTCCGTCAGCGCACGTGAGAGCGTTGCGGCGTCGTTCATCGCGAGGTTCATGCCCTTGGCGCCGACCGGCGTGATGATGTGGGCTGCGTCACCCAGCAGGTACAGCCGGCCGTACGACATGGGCTCCACGACGTGGCTGCGCATGTCGAGGATCCGCTTTTCGATGATTTTGCCTTCGGTTAACGACCACGTTGAACCATGAAGTGCCAACCGCTTGTGCAACGCCTCCCACACCTGTTCGTCGGACCAATCCGATGCTTTGGTTCCGACGGGTACCTGGAGGTAGAAGCGAGAAATGGTCGGCGACCGCAACATGTGTCCGGCGAAACCATCCTCGTGCAATGCATAAATGACGGCTTTAGTGGACGGAGGTGCCTCGGCAAGAATCGTCAGCCACTCGATCCCGTGCTGATGTGTGAATTCCGTCAGCACTCCCTCGGGAATGGATGGCCGACACACACCGTGGAATCCGTCACACCCGGCGACGAAGTCGGACGTGACGGTCGAGCGGACCCCATCCTCGCTGGTCCAGCTCACGGACGGCCGAGACGACGTGAGGTCTCGCAACTCCACGCCGCTGACGGAGAACCGGATGTCACCACCGGCGTCGAGGAATGCCGCGATGAGGTCTTTGACCACTTCCTGCTGCGGGTAGACGTAGTGGTTGCGGCCTCCGTACAGATCGCTGTACGCCACCTGGAACGCCTGTCCGTTCACGCGGAATTCACACGTTCCGTGACGGTCTGCTTCCATCAGCAAACGATCGGCGAGTCCGAACGACTCGAGCATGGTTACGGAGCGATGTTCCAGGACTCCCGCCCGTGGCCGGGTTTCCACGTCACCACGACTGGCTTTTTCGAGCACGACGCAGTCGATACCTGACTGCTGGATCAGGTTTGCCAAGGTCAGACCGGCCGGCCCGGCGCCGACAACGGTCACAGCGCGCTTCAACTGGGGTTCTCCTAGCCCTAGACCTGCTGTGCTTAGATGCTCACCGCAGGTAGTGGACTGGAACCTGCGTGTGTCGGTCAACTGGGGTCTTTTGGAGCAGCATCATTACTCTGAGTGGTTGACCGTCGCGCATTCCCCGCAACGACGACACCGCTCCGACAGGAGAGTGCTCCCGATGACTCGAAGAGTCCGCCGCATTGCCGTCCGTGGCATCGCCCTCGCCACGCTGCTCGCCACCGTGGCGAGCTGTGGACTGCTCGGCGGCAAAGAGCAGACGCCCGCATCCGACCCGAACGGTCAGGTCGAGAAGTCCAAGATCACCCTGGGCGTCCTTCCGATCCTCGACGTGGCGTCCGTTCACGTGGCCAAGCAGAAGGGCTACTTCGCCAAGGAAGGCCTCGAGGTCGAGCTCAAGGTGATCCAGGGTGGTGCTCAGGCGATCCCCGGCCTGATCAACAAAGAACTGGACATGACGTTCGGCAACTGGGTCTCGTTCTTCGCCGCCCAGTCGAAGGACGCGGCCAAGCAGGTCGACGGGATCAAGCTCATCGCCGATGGCTACCAGGCCAAACCCGACATGTTCCTGATCCTGGCCGGCAGTGACTCGACCATCAAGAGTCCCAAGGACCTGGCGGGCAAGACCATCGCGATCAACACGTTCAAGAACATCGCCGAGCTGACCGCGAAGGCGACGCTGGAGGCGGCGAACGTCGACCCGAAGTCGGTCACGTTCAAGGAGATGCCGTTCCCGGACATGCAGGCCGCTGTCCAGAACAAGACCGTCGACGCGGCGTTCATGGTCGAGCCGTTCATCACGCGTGCCCAGCGTGCCGCGGGTCAGGTCAAGATCCTCGACGCCGCCTCCGGCCCGACCGACAACATCCCGATCGCGGGCTACGCGACCAGCGGTGAGTTCGCCAAGAACAACCCCAAGACTGTGGCCGCGTTCCAGCGCGCGATCGCCAAGGGCCAGGCCGACGCCGCCGACCGTCCCACGGTGGAGCCGCTGCTCGTCGAGTACGCCAAGGTCGACAAGGAAACCGCAGCTCTCGTCCACTTCGGCGCCTTCCCGACCTCGCTCGACGCGACCAGGCTGCAGCGGGTCACGCAGCTGATGCAGCGCTACGGCCTGCTGGACAAGGAGCTCGACGTCAAGCCGATGCTCATCCAGCCCTCCGGTAGTTGACGAACAGCGCGGGTGGCTGTGATCGTGCCGTGATCATGGCCGCCCGCGCCTGTTGTTTCCGCCGTATGAATTATCGGTTTGAGGCCGTTTAGCCGTCTTACTGTCAGTTGTTGATTCGGGAATCAGTTTTTTGTCGTCCGAACGGCGGTATGAGAGCCGTGTGTTTTACACCAAGATCCACCAGGTTTGCAGCTATTAAACGGGGCGGGGAGTGTTGACGGTGCGCGGTCGTGAGGACCAGCGAGGCATCGACCGGTTCCGCCTACGCAACTGGCGGTTGCGGAGCAAGCTCGCGGTGGTGTTGTTGGTTCCGGCCCTGAGCACCGCGACTCTCGCGGGCCTGCGCCTGAACACCCAGCTCGACTCTGTGGAGCTGTTCGGCACCGTCCAGCGCGAACTCGCCGTGAGCCACCAGGCGGCGAAGGTGGAGAACGCGCTCCAGGTCGAGCGCGACTGGGCAGTGCAGTGTGTCGCCGCCGGCAGGCAGAACGCGTGCCCCGAGCACGCGGCCCGCACCGGCCTCACCGACACGCAACTGGGCAAGTACCGGGACTCAGGCGCGACGACGACCGCGTTGAGCGCGCCGCTGCAGGAAGCTTTCGGCAAGTCGCTGCAGTCGCTGGACGGCCTGGCGAGCTTGCGCAACACGATCCTGACGACGAAGTACCCGGACATGGCCGTGATCGGGGCCTACAACCAGATCATCGCCTCGCTCGGCCAGGTGCACCGCGCCGCGATCTCGAGCCTGAGCGAACCGCAGATCGTTCCGCTGGTCGCCGCCGCGCAGGCGCTCTACCAGGCACAGGAACAGCTCAGCCAGCAGAACTCGATCCTGACGGCCACCGCGCTGCGCAAGGCTTTCGCGCCCGGTGCCGCGGACGAGCTGCGGGCGGCGCAGTCCCGGTTGGACGCGGCGCTCAACGAGTTCAACGACGTCGCCTCCACGGCGAACCGGCAGAAGTTCCAGGACAAGGTGTCCGGTTCCGCGGTCGACGGCCGCAACCGGCTCGTGAAGCTCGCGCTCGCGCAGGACGCCGAGAGCAAGCCGGTGTCCATCACCGACGCCGAGGTCCTCAAGATCGGTGAGGACACCGCGAACCTGGTGCACGAACTGGCCGGTGACCTGGAAGGTCAGGCCGACACCACGACGACCCAGCTGGCGGCCCGGGCGCGCACGGACGCGTGGCGTGACGCCGCGTTGGTCGCCGCGTCGCTGATCGTGGCGTTCGGTCTGATGGCGGTAGTCGCGCAGTCGATGCTGCGGCCGCTGCGCATCCTGCGCCGCAGCGCCCTCGACGTCGCCCGCAACCAGCTGCCCGAAGCCATTCGCCGCATCCGTTCGCACCGCGACCCCGAGCGCGCCGCGGAAGAGGCGATCGTTCCCGTGCCGCTCAACACGACCGAGGAGGTCGGCCAGGTCGCGCGGGCGTTCGACCTGGTGCAGCGCGAAGCCGTTCGCCTCGCCGTCGAGCAGGTGGCCCTGCGCGCGAACGTCAACGACATGTTCATCAACCTGTCGCGGCGCTCGCAGGCGTTGGTGGAACGCCAGATCAGCGTGATCGACCGGCTCGAGCAGGACGAGCAGGACCCCGACCACCTGGCGTCGCTGTTCGAGCTCGACCACCTCGCGACGCAGATGCGCCGCAACAGCGAGAACCTGCTCGTCCTCTCCGGCACGACGGTCAACCGCCGCGTCACCCGTCCCGTCGCGATCGCCGAGGTGCTCGGCGCCGCGGTGTCCGAGGTCGAGAAGTACGCGCGCGTCCAGATCGCGCCGACGCCGGACATGATGGTGCAGGGCCGCGTGGTCAACGACCTCGCGCACCTCATCGCCGAGCTGCTCGACAACGCGACGGCGTTCTCCAAGCCCACCACCAAGGTCACCGTGCGCACGATCGAGACCCGCAAGGGCGAGGTAGCGATCCGCATCCACGACCGCGGTGTCGGCATGCAGGAGGACGACGTCACCGAGGCCAACGCGAAGCTCGCGGAGCCGCCGGAGGTCGACGTCTCCGTCGCCCGCGAGATGGGCCTGTACGTGGTCGGCCAGCTCGCCAAGCGCCACGAGATCCGCGTGACGCTCGCGAACAACGACGACATCGAGGGCGGTGTCACCGCCCAGGTGATCCTGCCGGTCTCGTTGCTGCACAAGGGAGCGCCGCCCGCGCTGCCGCTGCCGCCCGCCGTCACGCCCGCCGAGGCGACGGGCGAGGGTCTCGCCGGCGTGCCGAAGTGGACGCCGGAGTACCCGGTCGTGCTGCGCTCCGACGCCGCCGACGAGCCCTCCGGCCGGCACCGGATCGAGCAGACGTCGGCCGACGGCCTGTTCACCGCGCGCATCGAGGCGAGCGAAGAGTCCGCTGAGGACGGTTACTCCTACGAGCCGCCGATCGAACGGCCCGCCGAACCCGCACGACCCGCCGACCCGGCGACCGAGATCTTCCCCGCCATCTCCGACGACGTCGAGGAGATCTCCGCCGACAGCCTGTCGCGGTGGTTCCAGACTCCGGCGGCCGCGCCGCAGCGGCCGGCGGTTGATTCCACAAAGGACGTTCCGGCAGCGGAGCCGGACACCGAGTCCGAACCTTCCACGGTGAACGGCCTGCCCAAGCGGCAGCGTTCGTCCGAACCTTCGAAGTCCGAGGCACCAACGGCGGTGCCGCGCGCGGTCGCCGACTTCGCCGAGTCCGAGTGGGGATCGGCCGACGAGGGCTGGCGTGCCGCTGGGGCGCTGGAGAGCAGTGCGCCCGCACAGACGACGGAGAACGGCCTGCCCAAGCGCGTCCCGAAGGCGCGTCTGGTACCGGGCTCCACTCCCAAACCGTCGTCACCCGTTCCCCAGCTGGCAGCCGCGGGGACTCCTGGCCGTTCCGCGGAACGGCTCCGGCAGCGGTTCGCCACGTACCAGAAGGGTGTCCAGCTCGGCCGTGAGTCGCTCTTCGACTCGGCCGTCGGCGGCATCCCCGTGATCGCAGAAAGGGAACACCAGTGACCACCGCGACTGAGGAACTGGACAACTTCAGCTGGCTGGTCGAGGACTTCGTCAGCAGGGTCGCCGGTGTCGCGCACGCGATCGTCGTCTCGGCGGACGGTCTGCTGCTCGCCTCGTCGGACCGCCTCCCGCACGACCGCGCCGAACAGCTCGCCGCTGTGTCTTCCGGCCTGGTTTCGCTGAACCTCGGCGCGGCGCGTTGCTTCGAGGCGGGGGAGGTGAAGCAGACTGTCGTCGAGATGGAACGGGGCTATCTTTTCCTGATGTCCATCAGCGACGGGTCCTGCCTCGCCGTGCTCGCCGCGCCCAACTGCGACATCGGGCTCATCGGTTACGCGATGACCCGGCTGGTGGAGCGGGTCGGTCTCCAGCTGACGCCGGAGATCCGTGCCCAGCTGCACGTTTCCATGCGAGCCTGAGTAGAGAGAAGTTCCCCATGAGCAGAGGTGCTCCGGGCCGTCCGGGGTCACCTGGGGTCGACCTGAACGCGACGTCGGCGAAGATCGTCGTCGCGGGCGGGTTCGGCGTCGGTAAAACGACGTTCGTCGGTTCGGTCTCCGAGATCACCCCGCTGACCACCGAGGCCGTCATGACCCAGGCGTCGGTCGGCGTGGACGATCTGTCCGCGGTGCCGGACAAGGTCACCACCACGGTGGCCATGGACTTCGGCCGGCTGCACCTGGACAAGGACCTGATCCTGTACCTGTTCGGCACGCCCGGCCAGCACCGGTTCTGGTTCATGTGGGACGACCTGGTCCGCGGTGCCATCGGTGCCGTGGTGCTCGTCGACACGCGCCGGATCGACGAAGCCTTCGCGCCCATCGACTTCTTCGAGGACCGCGACCTGCCGTACGTGATCGCGGTGAACTGCTTCGACGGCCTGATGCACCACCGGGCCGAGGAGGTGCGGGACGCGCTGACGATCCCGTCCTCGGTGCCGATCATCCCGTGTGACGCGCGGAACCGGCAGTCGACGAAGCAGATCCTCATCGCGTTGGTGGAGCACGCGCTGCGCGCGCCTTCGTTTGCCTGAACCGCCCTGTCTCGTTGACGCCCTCTGGACCATCAGATCCAGAGGGCGTCAACAGTTATGCCCCTCTTCCGGCGGCGGTCTGTTCGTGGTGGCAGAGAAGGAAACCGCTGCACGGAGGGCGAGTCTCCTACGAAGGCTCTGGACCGTGTCAGTGCTGATTGACACTTGACTCTTCTTGTGTGCCAAGGCTCCAGCGATACAGTCGAGGTGCAATCACCCTGCATTGCGAGGAGATTCCTGTGTCCCTGCGCAAGACAATCGCTGTGCTGGCTGCGGCGGCCGCCCTGTCGACCGGCCTCACCGGCACCGCACACGCTGCTCGCACCCTGCTGTACAACTCGTCGGGTGCGGCTCAGTACGACAAGGAGATCGAGGCCGCCGCGGCGGTGTGGAACTCCAGCGTGAAGAACGTCCAGATGAGGAAAGCCCGCTCCGGTGAGCGCGCGAACTTCACCATCGTCGCGGACCCCGGCTGGCCGCGCGCCCAGCCGACCACCCTCGGCAACGGCAAGGTCTGGATGGGCAAGCAGGCCATCGACGAGGGCTACAACATCACCCGGATCGCGGCCCACGAGATCGGTCACATCCTGGGCCTGCCGGACATCAAGCCCGGCCCGTGCTCCAGCCTGATGTCGGGTTCAACGGGTGGTGTCACGTGCACGAACCCCAACCCGAACGCGGCGGAGAAGTCCCGCGTGGAGAGGAACTTCGCCGGCACCGCCAAGGCTGACCTCACCACGGTCGAGGACGCTGCCTGACATGCGCTCGTGAGTGGTTTCCGTTGCCACAGCGGCGGAAACCACTCACGACACCACCAGGTCCACGCCGAGCGCCTTGAGCTCGTCCGGGTCGCCAGGCCCGCCGATCACGTGCACGCCCGCCGATCGCAGCAGCGGCACCATCAGCGCCATTCCCTGGCGCGCCAGCCGTTCCGAGGGCGGTTGTGCCAGCCGGACACCCCACACCGGGCTTCGATCCACAGTGGACAGACCGGCGAAACCTCCGCCGAACTCGTGCAGCAACACGTGAACGCCCATGTCGTGCAACACGTCGAGGTTCTCCTCGGCGTCGGGCATCGAGCGCACGTCCAGCGCCAGGAACAACGACGAGGCAGGGAAAGCGCAGGCCCGCAGGTTCGCCCGCACGTGCGCCGCCAGGTCCGGATCACGTGACTGGTCGCGGGACAACCGGATCAGCACCGGCTCACCGCGGGAACAAGCGTCGTGCAACATCATCTGGCCGACGCGCGAGGTCAATCCGAGAGCGTCGGCGTAGGCGACGACCTCTTCGTGCCGCGAAACACCCCACCGCAATGAGGCCTCGACGAAGGCCAGGGATCCCGAAACCCACGACACCGGCGCGTACTCCACGGAGATCTCGCCGTTCTCGAAGGCACCGGGCATTGCCGCGATCCGCGCGAACCTCGCTCGGTCGGCCAAGTCGGCCTCGTGGTCGTAGATCGCCCACTGTCTCTTGCCGCCGGTTTCCGCGCGCCGCAACGTCGAATGCGCCCGGCGCAGCACCGTCGTCGGATCGATGCCGGGACCCTCCGCGTGCACGAACCCGATCGACGTCGACACCGCGACGCCCGCACCCTCCAGGTAGACCGGCTCGGACAGCTCCTCGTCGATCAACGTGGCCAGCGCTGCCACGTCAGGGGAACCGTGGATCAGCACGACGAACTCGTCGCCACCGACCCGTGCCACGACGGCGTGCGGCAGCGCCACGCGCAACCGCCGGGCGACCTCCACGAGCACCGCGTCACCCGCGGCGTAACCGAGGCCGTCGTTGACGATCGTCAGGCTGTCGACGTCCAGGTACGCCAACGTGTACGGCTCGCCGGACGTCAGCGCCGACTCAAGCTTGTCCGTGAACCACGCGCGGTTCGGCAGGCCGGTCAGCAGATCCGTCAACGACTGGTGCCGCAACCACTCCTGCAGCATCCGCTGTTCGGTGACGTCCTCGATCAGCGCGACGTGGAACTTCGGCAGCCCGTCGGACCCGCGCAGCACGGAGAGCACGACGTTGGCCCACACCGTGTCGCCGTTGTTGCGCGTCAGCTGCCACTCGCGCCGGTCAGTGTCCACAGAGGACGAGATCATCCGGTCGCAGACCGCGGCCAGCGCCAGCGCGTCGGACTCGGCGAACAGCTCCTTGGGCATCTCCTCGTGGCCCAGCATCGCAGCCAGGGCCTCGTTCGCCTCCACCACGCTGCCGTGCAGGTCGAAGATCGCGATGCCCACCGCCGTCGAAGCGAAGACCTGGGCGAAGCGGGCCTCGCTGTCGTGCAGGTCGCGCTGCGCGTCCTCCACAGCTTTCAGCAGCGAGTTCTTGACCTTCTCCTGCTCGGCGAACAGTTGGTCGCGCGTCGCCCGCACGTACCCGGACGCCAGCGCGCCCAGCACGTCCGGGGAGAACTCCGGCGCCAGCACCTCGAGCGTGCGGCGCAACGAGTCGGGGCCGGTGAAACGCTTGCGCACCAGCCACGCGCCGACCGCCGGGACATCGTGCCCAGCACGCAACCGGGCGACATGTTCCTCGAGGTGCTGCGTCAGCTTTCGCCGTGACATCGGCGAGTACGCGCTCTCGATGAGAACAGCCGCCCAGCGCTGTGCGAGGGGCGAAGGAGGCATCAGGGTTTGCGACCCACCGCGGCGTAGAGGTTGGCCTTCGACGGGTCGGCGCCGACGTCCTCCGGCGTCTCCGGCCGCCACTCCGGCGTGAAGACGATGCCGGGTTCGACGATCTCCAGTCCTGACAACATGTCCGCCACCTGCGCCTTGGTGCGCGGGGTGATCGGCTCGGCCGTGCGATCGAAGATCTCCTTACCTGCCGCCATAGCCGCCGGCATGCTGTCCGCGGTGAAGTGCGACAGCGCCAGGTACGAACCGGACGAGAGCGCCTCCGCGTACCGGGACAACACGCCCCACGGGTCGTCGGCGTCCGGGATGAACTGCAGGACACCCACGACCAGCAGCCCGACCGGCTGTGAGAAGTCCAGGTGCTCGCGCGCCTGGGCCACGACCTTCTCCGGCTCGCGCAGGTCCGCGAGCACCGCCGTCACGTTCGGCTCGTCGGCCAGCATCAGCTCGGCGTGGGTGATGGCGACCGGTTCGAAGTCGACGTAGACGACCTTCGCGTCGGAGGCGACCTCGTGCGCCACCTCGTGCACGTTGCCCACGGTCGGGATGCCGGAGCCGAGGTCCAGGAACTGCCGGACGCCGAGGCCCGCGAGTTCCAGTACGACGCGGCGCAGGTACGCGCGGTTGCGGCGTGCCATGTCGCGGACCGGCAGCACCCTGATCAGAGCCTCTGCGGTCTCGCGGTCCGCTTCGAAGTTGTGCCCGCCGCCGAGGAGGTAGTCGTAGATCCGGGCAGAACTCGGAACGTCGACGTTGACACCTTCCGGAACCCAGCTGACTCGATCGACCACAGCACACACCTCTCGCGATGATGCGGATCTGAGCGTCGATAACCCTACTGGCCGTAGATGTAGGCCGAACGAATGAATTCCACCGTCACTCGAATGGTGACTAGAGGATGAACCAATCGGTGCAACCGTTCACGAAACGGAACTTCACCGGTCCGTGAGGTGCCGCTCCCATCACGAACATCCCCAGTTCGTCCACGGGCGACGTTTCGTGGTCGCCCGACGGTGTCACGAGCGTGACCGATCCGGCCGCGGGCATCAGCTGGCCGGTGATCCCCGCCGCCGACACCTCGACCTGCAACGACACGCCCTCAGCGTCGAAGATCAGCTGCCGCGCCGTCGCCGTGGACCTCGCGCGGGCGAACAGCGTGTCGTCCAGCACGGAGTCGTACGACGTGATCGCGAGCAGCTCCTCGTCGATGTTCCGCCAGGTGAACGCGGCCTTCGCGGCCTCGACGAACTCCGGCGGAACCTCCCCAGGAGGAATGTCTCCAGGAGGTGTGCTCAACGCGTCGCGCAGGGCGTCCAGCAGTACTTCGTCACTGTCCCAGTCGTGCCGCACCCAGCACACCTCCTCTCGTCGCCGACGATCCCAGGAACGCCGAGATCGCAGGGGTTTTCCGCAACTTCTCCAAGCAACGTATCCGCGTCGGGCCGATGCTGCCGACCGGCATCGCGAGCTCCTCGCTCACGACCTGGTAGCTCGGCGGCGGGTCGGTCATCAGCTTCGTCAGCAACCGCTTGCACTGGTCGGTGAGCTCGGCGAACCCGTCCCGCAACGCCTGCCTGCGCTCGACGGCCAGCAGATCCGCCTCCACGTCCGCGTCCATCTGCTCCGACTCCAGCACGTCGGCCTCGGACAACGGGTCGTACAGGTGCGTCCGCTGCTGCACGCGCAGCACGCGCAGACACTCGTTGCGGGTGGTCGTCATGATCCAGCCGGGCAGTGCCTCGGGCTCGCGCAGCCGTCCGATCTGCTCCACGAGCCGAAGCCACAGCGTCTGGTTCACGTCGGCCGCGTCCGCGGGGCGCAGCCGGTGCTTGTAGATCACCGACACCACCAGCGGCGTGTAACGGTCCACGATCTCGTTCCACGCCGACTGGTCGCCCTCGGCCGCCGCGCGCACGAGCACGGCGATCGGGGATCCTGCGGTCACGTCGACTCCTTGCGGTCACACCTGGCGGAGGCCGAGGTTGCTCCCCAGATACAACTATTTGACAAAAACTCCGTAGCCGGGCTGGAACTCCGGTTCGCTCAACAGCTTGTCGCGCGCCTGAACTGCGGTGATGCCGTCGGACGCCATCGTGGCGGCGATGCGTCCGGTGACCCGAGGAGCGGCGAACGAGGTGCCGTACCAGTACGCCCACAGCGCGAACGGCGTCGCGGAGGCCTCGCCCGGCAGCTGCCACTCGCCCTTGAGGTAGGTCGAAGCGCGGTTGCCGATCGCACACGCGTCGACCCAGTGGCCCCAGTTCGAGTACCACGCGGGCACCAGCGAACCGTCCCTCTGCTGCTCCACGGCGGCGACGGCGGTGACCCGGCCCAGCGCGGCAGGCCAGCTGGGCCGTTGCGTGCCCTGGTTGCCGGCCGAGGCCACCACGACGATGGCGTCGGGCAGGGCGGCGATCGTGCGGCGCAGCGGTTCGGAGGCCACGTCGTCCTCGGTGAAGCAGCCGAGCGACAGGTTGAGCACGTCGACCTTCTTGCGGCCCAGCTCGGTGATCTTGGCGCAGAGCCGTTTCTCGTCGCCGAAGCCGTTCGGGTCGAGCGCGACCTCGGGGTCGAACGTGACACCGGGCGCCGCGTTCTGGATCACGCCGGCGACGAACGTGCCGTGGCCGCCCTGCAACGCGAAGAAGTCGCCGCCGCTGTAGGCCGCGTCGACGTCGTCCTCCTCCTTGACGTAACGCGCGGCGAACCAGTCGGCGTGGTCGCTGTCGGCGCCCGCGGCGATGCCGGTGTCGATGATGCCGACCCGGACGTCCCTGAGGCGGTCGTCCGTCTTGGGCGCGGAGATCGGGTCGGTGGGGTACGGCCGATCGCCGGGGTTGCCCATGACGAGGCCGCCGTGGCCGACGATCACATGGTGCGGCTGGACCAGCGGCACCCGCTGGTTCGGCCAGTTCCGCTGGTCGCGCAACAGGCGAACAATCCGCGGGATGTCCTCCGCGTTGTTCGGCAACAACAGCAGCGCCATTCCGGCGAATCCTTCGCCCGGTCGGGCGATGATGTTGTTTTCGCGCAGTTTTTCGATCACGCGTTGTTGATCCTCGGCACCGACAAGTAGCTGGCCGGGTCGATAAAGGAATTCACGCCCGCGTTCGGCGTGGAAGCTGATGTTCTTGTCCTCGGCGATGAGCTGCAGGAAAGCTCTTTGGTAAAGCTCCGCGCTTTCTGGCACTTTCGACACCACGGCCTCACTAAAGCAGCGTTGACGGGCACCCCGACCGAGCTTGATCAAGCTACCACAGCGGATAAAGTGACGCCGTGACCGACTTTTGTGCGGAGGACGCGCTGGAGGCCAGGCAGCGCAACCCGCGTGCGGCCGTCGAGATGGCGCGCGCGGTGCTCCGCACGACTGAAGATCGCTCGGAATGGTCCGTCGCCGAGCGGGCGATCGGCCTCGCGCTGCGGGAGATGCACGACTTCAGCGGCGCCGCCCGGCACCTCCGGCGTTCGATCAGAATCGCTTCCGAGGCTTCGCTGCCGCGGCTGGCCGCCCTCGCGCAGATGAGTCTGGCGTGGGTGCTCGCCTACACCGGCAAGCAGAAGCAGGCGCTCAAGCTGCTCGACCTCGCGATGCCCGAGCTGACGGGTGCCGACGCGGTGGCCGCGCTGATGCAGCGTGGCGTCGTCTTCCACTACCTGACTCGTTACGACGACGCGCAGCGCGACTACACCGCCGCCATCGCCGGTGCCCGCCGCGTTGGCGACCAGCTCGTCGAAGCGCGCGCAATGAACAACCGCGGGCTCGTGCGCGCGTACGTGGGCAACATGCGCGAGGCGTCGGCGGACTTCGAGCTCGCGGCCTCGTTGCTGGGCGAACTGGGCCAGGAGCTCGGCGTCGCCGACGTGCACTGGAACGCGGGCATCATGGCCACCCGCGGCGGCGACGTCCCGGCCGCGCTGACCCTGTTCGACAAGGCGGAGGAGGTGCACCGGCGGCTCGACGTGATGCGTCCCGTCCTGCTGGTGAACCGCCTGGAGCTGCTCGTCTCGGTGCCGCTGCTGGACGAGGCCCGCGCGGCCGCCGACCGGGCGATCACCGAGCTGAAGGCGTTGAAGAACCCGCTGGGCGTGTCGGAGGCGCTGTACTTCCGCGCGCGCATCGCTTTGCTGGACGACGATCCGGACGCCGCGCACGGGTTCGCGGCCGAGGCCCGGCGCCGGTTCCGCCGCGAGCAACGCCTGCTGTGGGCCGCCGGGGCGCGCTACCTGGAGCTGCACGCCGCTGTGCTGCGCGGCGACCGGAGCCGGCCGTTGCGGCTGGCGTTGTCGCGCGTGGCCTCCGAGCTCGACGCGATGGACTGGCGGTTGCCGGCGCTGGAGGCGCGCATCGACGCCGGCTTGGTCGCGGCCGATCTCGGGCACCGTGCCCGCGCCGTGGCCGAGCTGTCGGTCGCCGCCGCTTCCCGGCTGCGCGGCCCTGCCGGGCTGCGGGTGCGCGGCTGGTACGCGGAGGCGTTGCGGCGCAAGCTTTCCGGTGACGTTCGGGGCACGTCCTCCGCTTTGCGCCGGGGCATCTCGCTGCTGGACGAGTACCGGATTTCGTTGGGGGCGGCCGAGCTGCGGGCGTCCACCGGGGTGCAGGGACAGGCTCTGGCGTTGGAGGGACTGCGGCTGGCCGTGGCGTCCGGGAACGCCGCTCGGGTGCTGTCGTGGACGGAGAGCTGGCGGGCCGGAGCGCTGCGGATGAAGGCCGTGTCACCGCCGGACGATCCGCGGCTGGAGGACGCGCTGGCGTCGTTGCGGGCCGTGTCCGCGGACGTGGAGTCCGCGCTGCTGGCCGGGAAACCCGCCGGCGCGTTGCGGGCGAAGCTCGTCCGTGCCGAGCAACGCGTCCGCGACCTCACCCGGCAGATGTCCGGTGAGGTGGCGGTGTTCAAGCCGCCGTCGGTGGCGTCGCTGGCCAATGCTCTGGGCGACGCCGCGTTGATCGAGTTCGTCGAGTACGACGGCGAGCTGATGGCCGTGGTGCTGGCCGGTGGCCGGGCCTCGCTGCACCCGCTCGGGCCGGTGGACGGCGTCGTCCGCGAGATCCGGTTGCTGCGCTTCGCCTTGCACCGCCTGGTGACGTTGCCGCCGCAGCTGCCGAACCTCGCCGTGGCGCGCTCTTCCGCCGCGCACGCCGCTTCTCTTCTGGCCCAACGGTTGCTGGCACCGCTGGCGTCCAGGGTCGACGGGCGGCCGCTGGTCGTCGTGCCGACCGGTGCGTTGAACGGCCTGCCGTGGGCGGTGCTGGAGCGTCAGGTGACGGTCGCGCCGTCGGCGTCGGTGTGGCTGCGGGCGTGTTTCGTCGCCGATGCCTCCGGTGAGGCGGTGCTCGCGGCCGGGCCCCGGATGGCCGCCGCGCCCGCCGAGATCAAGGCGATCAGCGCGCACGTGCGGGGCCGCGTTCTCGTCGACTCCGAGGCGACTGTGAGCGCCGTTGCGTCCGCAATGGACGGTGCGGCGCTGGCGCACATCGCGGCGCACGGCTCGTTCCGCGTCGACAACCCGTTGTTCAGCGCGTTGGAGCTGGCGGACGGGCCGTTGACCGTCTACGACATCGAGCGGTTGCGGACGCCTCCGACGCGGGTGGTGCTGTCGGCGTGCGACTCGGGGCAGTCGGCCGTGCGGCCGGGTGACGAGTTGATGGGCTTCACGGCGGCACTTCTGGGCTTGGGCACGCGGACGCTGATCGCGCCGGTCGTGCCGGTGCCGACCGACAACACGGCTCCGGTGATGGTGGAGCTGCACCAGAAGCTGGCCGCCGGGATGGCACCCGCCGAAGCCCTCGCCGCCGTGCAACGGGCGGCTGTCGACGATGCCGCTTATGCCGCTGCCGTCGGGTTCGTGTGCTTCGGCGCGGGCTGAGTCACTTCGGCGGCGGGACCTTGTAGAGCGCCAGCGCGCTCTGGCCAGAGCAGCCGTACTCACCGGGCTGGGGCAGGACCACGCCGCAACGGTTCCGTCGAGCGCTCGCGCTTCGATCATGAAGATCGCGCTCTCATGGCTGCCAACTGCACGGTTGGCAGCAGTTGGGGTGACGCCAAGACGTTTGCGTCGGCATTTCTCTACCGCCATCTCGGCAGCGACGTGTGTGAGAGCGCGACGATCCGGGGGTTCGGTGATGAGCACCAGACCGCCCAGCCCCCTGCCCGACTCAACGGAGCACAACCAGGCCGCGACGCTCTACTTGTGGCGCCCCGGGCGAGTACTTCTACTCGCCCATTCCAGAACGGCTGCGTTTCGCTTATGTTCCTCTGCATGACAACGAGGTCGTGGTGGGGCTGGGGCAACGTCGAGGACGCCGTCACCCCGGACGAACGCCGTGCGCTGGTCGACCGGGTCCGGGCGGTGCTGCCGGACGCGGACCTGACGTTCCACTCCGCGCCGGATCCCTCGTCGCTCGACCTGGCGCAGTCGCGGATCTCGCCGCCCGGTGAGCTCTACTCGGCCGATCCCGTCGACCTGCTGAGTCACGCCCGCGGTCAGGCCTATCGCGACGTCACGCGCAACCTCGCCGGTGACATCGGGCCGCTGCCGGACGCCGTCGCCCGGCCGCGCACCGAGCAGGACGTCGTCGACGTTCTCGACTGGTGCGGGTCGAACGACGTCGCGGTGATTCCGTTCGGTGGCGGTACTTCCGTCGTGGGCGGCGTCGAGCCGCGGGACCTCGATCGGGTGGTGACGCTGGATCTCTCGGCGCTCGACCAGGTGCTGGAGGTCGATCCGACGAGCCGTGCCGCGCGGATCCAGGCAGGCGTGCTGGGGCCGTCGCTGGAGGCGCAGCTGAAGCCGTTCGGGTTGACATTGCGGCACTTCCCGCAGTCGTTCGAGTTCTCGACGCTCGGCGGCTGGCTCGCGACTCGTGCCGGTGGCCACTACGCGACGCTCTACACGCACATCGACGACCTCACCGAGTCGCTGCGGGTCGTCACTCCGTCCGGGATCTCCGAGTCGCGGCGCCTGCCCGGCTCGGGTGCGGGGCCGTCGCCCGACCGGCTTTTCCTTGGTTCGGAAGGCACTTTGGGCGTGATCACCGAGGCGTGGATGCGGTTGCAGTCGCCGCCGGTGCACCGCGCGGGGGCGTCGGTGCGGTTCTCGTCGTGGGAACGCGCGGTCGAGGCGACGCGGCTGATCGCGCAGTCCGGGCTGTACCCGGCGAACTGCCGCCTGCTGGATCCCGCGGAGGCGTTCCTCAACGCCGGTTCCGCGACCTCGGTGCTGGTGCTGGCTTTCGAGTCGGCGGACCATCCCGTCGACGGGCACCTCAGGAGGGCGTTGGAGCTGTGCGGCGACGGCGAGGTCGTCGAGGGAGCGGCGCAGAAGTGGCGGAAGTCGTTCCTGCGCATGCCGTACCAGCGCGACGCCATGGCCCAGCACGCGATGATCACCGAGACGTTCGAGACCGCCTGCACCTGGGACCGTTTCCCGGAGCTGCACGCGGCGGTGGTGGCGGCGGCGACCGACGTGCTGCGGGAAGTGTGCGGCATCGGCGTCGTCACGTGCCGCTTCACCCACGTCTACCCGGACGGCCCGGCGCCCTACTACGGCATCTACGCACCCGGCCGGTGGGGCAGCCTCACCTCGCAGTGGGACGAGATCAAGGCCGCGGTGTCGGAGGCCCTCGTCTCGGCGGGCGGCACCATCACCCACCACCACGCCGTCGGCCGCGATCACATGCCCTGGTACGCGCGGCAGCGTCCGGACGTGTTCGCCGCGGCGCTGTCCGGTGCCAAGGCCGCCCTCGACCCCCAGGGCCTGCTGAACCCCGGCGTTCTCACCACACGATCGACCTGAGGATCAGCGCCGCGATGAACACGACCGTGAACGCCAGGTCCAGCCCGAACCCGCCGAACCGCAGCGGCGGCAGCACCTTGCGCACCGGCGCCAGCACCGGCTCGGTCACCGAGTGCGTCACCCGGCGCACCTTCCACACCCAGTCACCGCGTGCCTCGAGCGTCACCGCCCAGTCCACGATCATCCGGCCGATCATCACGAGGATGAACAGCGTCAACAGCCAACCGAGCACGAAGCCGACCACGCCGAACAAGATGGCCTCCTAAATGTCCTGTACGTCCATGAAGCCACACGAATCTGAGAGGCGCCTGGCAACTCGCTGAGACAGTATTCAGCGTGTGGCGTACGACGAAGGCTTGGCACACCGCCTGGGCGACGCGCTGGGCGCCCTGCCCGGTGTCACCGCGAAGAAGATGTTCGGCGGCATCGCGTTCCTGTGGAACGGAAACCTGCTGGTGGGCGTGATGGGCGACGACCTGATCGCCCGCGTCGGCCCCGACGCGCAGGAAGACGCGCTCGCCCAGCCGGGCGCGCGCGTCTTCGACTTCACCGGCCGTCCGATGAAGGGCTGGGTGATCGTGGACGGCGGCGCGGTCTCCGAAGACGCGGCGCTGGACGACTGGATCGCCCGGTGCCGCGACTTCGTGGAGGCGTTGCCGCCGAAGTGACGGCGCCGGGTCAGCCGGTCCGGTGCGTCACGGTCACCGAGCTGGGCAGCAACGACGTCGCGGACTGTTCCGGCCTGCGCTCCAGCTCACCCGGTCCCCACGACGCGGGGTTGTTGTCCAGCGTGCCCGTGGCCGCGTCCGCATTGGACGGTCCGGGGTTGCGCTCCGGCATCAGCGCCACCCCGCTGGCCTTCGACGCGCACGTGCGGTTGTTCGTCGACGACGCGGCAGCAGCAGGTAGCGGCACTCGGACACGATGTCCAGGTACTGGCCTGCCTTCTGACGAAGTAGTTTGGTGACATGACCTCTGCTTCAGACATGCTGGCCGTCGCCGTCGAAGAGGCGCGGATGGGACTCGCCGAGGGCGGAATCCCCATCGGCGCGGCACTCTTCGACGGCGACGGCCGTCTGCTGGGCCGGGGCCACAACCGCCGCGTGCAGGACGGCGACGCCTCGATGCACGCGGAGACCTCGGCCTTCCGCAACGCGGGCCGGCAGCGCAGCTACCGCGGCACCACGATGGTCACGACGTTGTCGCCGTGCTGGTACTGCAGCGGCCTGGTCCGGCAGTTCGGCATCTCGAACGTGCTGATCGGCGAGGCCACGACGTTCTACGGCGGCCACGACTGGCTGGCCGAGCACGGCGTCGGCATCACGATCGTCGACGACCCGTCGCTGATCGAGCTGATGACGTCGTTCATCTCCGAGCGGCCGGAGCTCTGGTACGAGGACATCGGCCAGGATTGAGGCATTGACCTGGAGCGCGCTCCAGGTCGTAGGTTCGGACCATGGCTTCTGTGCTCATCACCGGCGCGAACAAAGGCCTCGGTCTGGAGACCGCGCGTCAGCTCGTCCGTGCCGGCCACACCGTGTGGCTGGGCAGTCGTGACGAGGACCGCGGACTCTCCGCCGCTTCCGAAGCAGGCGCTCGGTTCGTCCAGCTCGACGTGACTTCCGACGAGTCCGTGGCTGCCGCCGTGAAGACCGTGGAACAGCTGGACGTGCTGGTCAACAACGCCGGGATCGCTCCGGAGTGGACGGAGTCCGGCGTGGTCGGCGCCGACGCGGTCACCGCGGACCTCATGCGGGAGACGTTCGAGGTCAACCTCTTCGGCCTGGTCCGGGTGCTGCACGCCTTCCTGCCGCTGCTGGAGCGGTCCGCGGCGCCGGTCGTGGTGAACGTCAGCAGCCGGCTCGCCTCGCTGGCCACGGCCGCTGCCGGCAGCGGGTATCCCGGTGTCGCCTACCCGGTCTCGAAGGCCGCGGTCAACATGGTCACGCTGCAGTACGCGAAGGCGTTCCCGCGGATGCGGATCAACGCGGTCGAGCCGGGGTTCACGGCCACCGATCTGAACCGTGGCAGTGGACGGCAGACCGTCGAGCAGGGTGCCGAGATCATCGTGCGGATGGCGCAGATCGGGCCGGACGGGCCGACCGGTGGCTACTTCGACGCTCAGGGGCCTCTGCCCTGGTAGCACTCGTGGTGGTTCGTGCGACCTGAAGGGCATGACGGCGAAGAAGCCGATGTCGCCCTGGGCGATGCCGTTGGTCGCGGTGGCGATCCTGCTGCTCGCGGGCGCGGTGCTGACGACCCTGTGGTGGTGGGTCGGCCAGCAGTCGTGGACCGATCAGGAGAAGCGCACGCTCGCGCGGCTCGACGTGGTGAAGGTGGCGTCCGGCGTCGCGCTCGGCGGCGGCGGTCTGTTCACGCTCTACCTGGCGGCGCGACGGCGGCGCACCCAGGAACAGGCTCAGGCGGACACCAACGCGGACGCGGAGGCCCGCCGGATCACCGAGCTCTACGCGAAGGCCGTGCAGCAACTCGGTGACGCGAAGGCGCCGGTCCGGCTGGGCGGCCTGTACGCGCTGGAGCGGCTGGGGCAGCGCGAGCCGGAGACGCGGCGGACGATCATCAACGTGCTGTGCGCCTACCTGCGCATGCCCTACACCCCGCCGTCGGACCGGACGTCCAGGTCAGCGGGTGGGGTGCGGCGTCCGCTCCTGCGTGACTCCCGGCGCAGGACGGGCATCCAGGCGCCGCGCGGGCCGGGTGCCTCCGCCTCGCTGGTGGAGGCGCGGCTGGAGCTGGACGTGCGGCTCACCGCGCAACGCATCCTGGCCGATCACCTGCGCCCCGAGGGTGACTACTGGGGAGAACACGACATCGATCTGACGGGAGCCGTCCTCGTCGACCTGGAGATGAGCGACTGCCGCGTCGCCTCCGCCAGGTTCGACCGTGCGTCGTTCCTCGGAAAATGCATCCCGCCCACGGAGTACACGGGGCCGGCCCGGTTCGTCGAGGCGTCGTTCGCGGGGCCGGTGGCCTTCTCCGGAGCGTCGTTCGAGAAATGGGCCGTGTTCGACGGGGCGTCGTTCGGCGGCCGGGTGTGGTTCGGCGGCGCCTCGTTCGCCAGCAGGGCGATGTTCTCCGGGGTTTCGTTCCTCGCAGCGGACTTCCGCGATGCCTCGTTCAGCGACTCCGTGTTCTTCGCGGAGGCGACGTTCGACGGCGGACCGGTGGCCGATCACGCCGGCTTCGAGGACGCGTGGGTCGAGGTCAACCTGGGCACGCTCAACTCGGAGTGGCCGCAGGGCTGGGAAAGTCAGCTCCATTCCCGCTGAACGCCCTGGGTACGGCGGCGAATGGGCACACCTCACTCAGGACGTGTAACGCTCAGCGGCCTCGTCCATCGAGCCCAGGATCGTGAAGACCGAGTCCAGGCCCGTCGCCTCGAGCGGCCGAAGAGCAGCACGCGCGGAAGCCACGACGACGAACTCGACCCCGGCCCGCGAGGCCTTCTGCTGCCCCAGCACCAGCGCCTCGAGCCCGGCGGAGCCGAGGAACTTCACGCCGCCGAGATCAACGACGACGGCCCGGTTCTCCGACGCCACGTGACTGTCCAGGGGAGTGGTCAGTTCGCTGCTGCTCGTGGTGTCGAGTTCTCCGGACACGTGCAGCACGACGACGTCGGGTGCGATCCGGTCGACGACCACGGAGGCCAGAGCGGTGGGGTCGGGCACGGTTCTCCCTCCAGAGCGAAAAGGGGTTCAGCACCCCACGTTAACGCGCCCCTGCGCGAGCAGCCACCGCCCCCGCAGTGAGGTGTGTCCTGCCTGAACCGACGAGTGGACGTGCTGGGTCAGGCGGGCGTGCAGTTCGTGGCACACCGTGAAGCCGAGGCGGACGTCATCGGGCGGGCACTGGACGGGCAGCAGCTGGGCGAACGGGTCGCCGCCGATCGTGTCGACGGCGGTCAGGAAGCCGACCAGGGCTCCCACCAGGCGTTGGTGCAGGCCGAACAGCGACAGGGCGTTGACCAGGGACAGGGTCAGGGCGGGCATCTCGTCCACGCCGGCCGGGTCCACGTCGCGCAGCGTCACGGTGAACAGCACCGAGTGCGCCCGCGAGGAGCGTGCGCCGTAGGCGTCGCCCTGGATGTCGCGCAGCACCGAGCGCATCTCGCGGCGCGGCTGCCAGAACGCGTGGTGTCTGCGCAGTTCGGCCACGCCCTCGTCGGACAGCACCGCGGGCTGCGTCGACTCGGTCAGCGAGCGGAGACCCGATTCCCACAGTTCTTCCAGGGCAGCGTGGAACTGGGCCAGCGCGGGGTGGTCCTCCCAGGCCGGGTGCACGTCGTCGAAGCCGCGCATGCGCAGTTCGTAGCAGATCCACAATGAAAGCTGGAGATCGTCGTCGACGAAGATCTCCCTGGTGCCTCCGCTGACGAGCAACGCGGGCCTCGGCGCCGGCGGACGTCGGAGGGCGGCGACCAGAGCAGAGCTCATGTGGCCGCGGGCAGCGGGCAGGCGCATCAGGTTTCCTCACGCGTTCGGGCGATCAGCATGTCCACAAGGGACTCGGGGTCCGGGCAGCGACGTTGCCTCGCGGCACCACAGCCGTTGTGGCGCAACCAGTCCATCTGGCGTTCCACAGTAGACAGAGTGCCGCGATCGCGCAGCGCGACGGCCACGTGATCCACGAGTTGCATCGCCCGGTCGAACGCGGGGGAGAGTTTTCCGGTGTGTGGATCGGCGGCCAGTCCGTCGACCCCGTCGCGCGACGCCCGCCAATATGCCGCCAGCAACACGGGATCGTCCACCCTCTGTTCGGAGGGTTCCGTCACGACGAGTGCCCGGATCAGTTCCGCGAGCACCACGACTTCCGTTGCCAGTTGCGGAATGTCCGCGACGCGTACTTCAACCGTCGGATGATGGGCGGACGGCCGCACGTCCCAGTACACCATCGCCCTGTCTATCAACGCTTCCGAGTTGATGAGCGCCGTGACGGTCCTGTCGTAGTCGTCGGCGCTGTTCCAGAACGGAGGCGGCCCGCTCACCGGCCAGCGCGACCACACCATCGACCGCCAGCTCGCGTACCCGGTGTCTTCTCCCGCGTGGTATGGGGAGTTCGCGCTGAGTGCCAGCAACGTCGGCAGCCATGGACGCAGTTTGTTCGACGCGGCCACCGCTTCGGCCTTGGAGGAGACACCCACGTGGACGTGCAGCCCGCACGCACCCTGCCCGATCACGAGTCTTCGGTGGGAGTACTCGATCCGGTGATATCTCGGGTCATCCGTTCCGGGAGGGGGACCGGCCTCGCCGAGCGGTGGCATGCCCGTGGCCACGAGCCGGCAGCCGGCCTCGTCGGCGGCTCGGACGAGCGCCCGGCGCGCCGAGCGCACCTGCTCGTCGAGTTCCTCGTAACAGTGCGTGACCCCGGTGGCGACCTCGATCTGGTACGGCGTCAGCTCGCCCTGCACGTCGAGGTCACCGGGTGCGCGGGAGATCTCCCTGACCCGTGGCGCCAGTGCTACCGGCCGCCGCGATTCGGGATCAACAAGAAGGAACTCTTGTTCCACACCGACCGTGTAGTGACTCATCGGCGAGCGGGTACCCGCATTTCGTGCTGATCAACCACGAGGTGCCCGCATGAGACTGCGCCGTAGCGACCCGGCAGGACCTGGCTGGACCCGCCGCCGGCACGGCAGCGGTTTCCGCTACCTCGACGCGTCCGGACAGCGTCTCGCCGACGACGACGTGGCCAGGGTGAAAGCGCTGGTCATCCCGCCGGCGTGGCGCGAGGTGTGGATCTGCCCGCACCCCAACGGCCACATCCAGGCCGTCGGTTACGACGACGCGGGCCGCCGCCAGTACCTCTACCACGAGAAGTGGCGCACGGACCGGGACGCCGAGAAGTTCGACCGCGTCCTCAAACTGGCCCCGCGGCTCGCGAAGTTCCGCGAGCAGGTCGCGCAGGACATGAGGTCACGGGGCCGCAGGCGGTTGCTCGCCATCGCGCTGCGGATGCTCGACCTCGGCGTCTTCCGCGTCGGCCACGAGGAGTACGCCGAGGGAAACGGCACCCACGGAGTGGCGACCCTCCTCTGTGAGCACCTCGCGGTGCGCGGCGACCGCGTCCGGTTCCGCTTCCCCGCCAAGCACGGCGTCGAGGTCGACGAGGAGATCACCGACGCACGGCTCGCGCGGGCCGTGCGACAGCTCCTCAAGAACAAGCCTCCCGACTGCCGCGTCTTCGACCTGACCGCCGACGACGTCAACGAACGCTTCCGCGAGCTGGTCGGCGACGAGTTCAGCGTGAAGGACCTCCGCACCTGGCATGCCACGGTCCACGCCGCCCAGGCGTTCGCGCACGCCTTCGGCGAGCGCGGCAAACCTTCCAAACGAGCGGTCAGCGCGGTCATGAAGGAAGTGGCGGAACACCTGGGCAACACGGCGGCCGTCGCGCGGAAGTCCTACGTGGACCCTCGCCTGATCGAGGCGTTCGAACGCGGCGAGATCATCGGCAAGGGCGATCCGGAGCGGGCGGTGCGGAAACTGCTCACGAAGGGTTGAGCGCCGCCACCCGGTCGCACTGGCGGCACCAGACGGCGCCCTGGGCCGCGGCCAGTGCGGCGAACCCGGCCAGGAGGTGCAGCACGTTGCTGCCGGGGTTGACGTTGAGAACGTTGACAACGCCGTCGTCGTACCTGGCGGCTCCCAGCCCGAACACGATCAGGGACAACGCTGCGACGAGCAGCGCGCCGGTGCCGAGTGCCTTGAGGCTGCGAAACGTGAGCAGCAGTACCACGCCCAGAACGAGGTGGATGGTGTTCTGCAGCGGGTTCACCCGCAGCCACAGGATCCAGGTGTCGGACTGACCGGCGAACGACGAGAAGCCCGTCACGAAGAACCCGGCGATCCCCCAGAGAGCGAGCAGGGCACCGGTGCTGATCGCCAGCTTCTGGGGCCACCGCAACCGGTTCATGCGGCCAGTATCGCGAAAACCGGACATCCGCGCTCGCTCATTTCAGTCGTCTGCCAGCAGGTCGTTGCGCAGCTGCTCCAACGACTTGGTCAGCAGCCGCGAGACGTGCATCTGGGAGATCCCGACGCGTCGCGCGATCTCCGTCTGGGTCAGCCGGCCGAAGAACCTCAGCACCACGATGGTCCGTTCGCGCCGCGGAAGGCCCCGCAGCATGGGCTGCAGGGCCTCGTGGATCTCGACGCCTTCGAGTGCCGGGTCGTCGACCGTCGAGCCCTCCAACGCGTCGAGGGGCGCGAACGCCACGTTCTTCTCGACGCGCAGGCCCTCGTAGACGTCGGAGAGCGGCACCCCCAGGTGCCGGGCGATCTCGGAGGGAGTAGGAGATCGCCCGGTCTTGTGCGACAGCTCGGCGGTCGCGCCGTCGATCGAGTCGCACAGTTCCTTGAGGCGGCGCGGCACGCGCACCGCCCAGCACTGGTCGCGGAAGTGCCGCCGCACCTCGCCGGTGATCGTGGGCACGGCATAGGACAGGAAGTCCGTCTGCCGGCCCACGTCGTACCGGTCGATGGCGTTGATCAGCCCCACCGCGGCGACCTGTGCGAGATCTTCCATGGGCTCGCCGCGTTCGCTGAAGCGGCGGGCGATGTGCCTGGCGAGCGGGAGGTACTCGCGCACCAGACGGTCCCGCAGCGCGTAGTAACGCGGCGAGTCACGTCCGGTGCGGGCGAGCTCCTCGAACGCCGCCTGCTGATCTGGCGTCAACGGGCACCGCGATCAGACCTGGGGCGGCGGCGTCACGTCGCCCCGCCATGCGCCGGTCTCGATGCCGCGGTTCTCGATGAACTCCTTGAACCGCTTCAGATCGCCTTCGATCCGGTGACCGACGACGCCGAGCGCGGCGCCCGCCTTCTCGGTAATGGTTTCCGGGTCGTACTCCATCTGGAGATGGACCCTGGTCGTGTCGTTGTCAAGCCGGTGGAAAGTAACCACGCCACCCTGTGGCGGTCCGTCGACCGTGGTCCACGCGACGCGCTCGTCCGGGTGCTGCTCGGTGATCTCCGCGTCGAACTCGCGGACGACCCCGCCGATCTTCGTGGTCCAGTGGGTCCTGGTCGGCGTGACCTGGTCGATCTTCTCGACGCCGTCCATGAACGCCGGGAAGGATTCGAACTGGGTCCACTGGTTGTATGCCGTGCTCACGGGCACGTGGACGTCCACCGACTTCTCAATGGTGGTCACGAAACCTCCTCCTCATGATTTGTCGTCACCAGGTGAGTACCCAAGCCGCGCGTTGTTACACATCGTGCTCTATCCACTTTGGACAGACACGGAGAGTGGTGGACCAATCGCGATCTGCGCATCACGAAATCGCCCACACTGGGCATACCGGCTGTGATCCAGGTCATACTGATCGGCATCGCAGGCCCTAGGAGGCGCTGGTGCTCGAGGCGAACAACCTTGAGGTTGTCTACGACGACGTGATGCTGGTGCTGCGGGGCGTGAGCCTCAAGGTGCCCAAGGGCCGTGTCGTCGCCCTGCTCGGAGCCAACGGAGCAGGCAAAACAACGCTGATGAGGGCGTTCAGCGGCCTGCTCGACGTGCACGACGGCAAGGTCACCAAGGGTTCCATCACGCTCGACGGTGAACCGATCCACCGCCTCTCACCTGCTCGGATCGCCGATCGGGGCATCAAGCAGGCCCTGGAGGGCCGCAGGATCCTCGCCGAGCTCACCGTCGAGGAGAACCTCAAGGTCGGCGGCCACGCCAGGCCGAAACGCCTCAAGCGGAACCTGGACCGCTGCTACGAGCTCTTCCCGAGGCTCCAGGAGCGGCGCAGGCAGAGCGCCGGCTACCTGTCCGGCGGCGAGCAGCAGATGCTCTCGATCGGCAGGGCGTTGATGTCCGAGCCCGAATACCTGCTGCTCGACGAGCCCAGCCTGGGCCTGGCGCCGCTGCTCGTGCAGCAGATCCGCGACCTGGTCGTGAAGATCAACGAGCAGGGCACCACGGTCCTGCTCGTCGAGCAGAACGCCAGCATGGCGCTCTCCATCGCCGACCACGGCTACGTGCTGGAGACCGGCAAGGTCGTGATGGACAAACCGGCTCGGGCGCTCCTCGCCGACGACGACATCCGCGAGTTCTACCTCGGCCTCGGCACCTCCTCGTTCCGCGCGGTCAAGCACTACAAGCGCAGGAAGCGGTGGCTGTCGTGAACGTTCTCGAGGTCATCGACATCAGGCTCGCGTTCGAGGGCGTCATCGCCGTCGACGGGGTGTCGTTCGAGGTCGGCGAGAGCGAGCTGTTCGCCATCATCGGCCCGAACGGCGCGGGCAAGACGTCCATCTTCAACGTCCTGAGCGGCGTCTACCGGCCGCAACAGGGCACCGTGCGGTTCAACGGCGACGACCTGATCGGCAGGCGGCCGCACCGGATCGCCGCGCTCGGGCTGTCTCGAACGTTCCAGAACATCGAGCTGTTCTCCCACCTCACGGTGGTCGACAACCTGATGCTCGGCCGCCACAACCACATGCGTTACGGCCCGCTGTCCGCGTTCCTGTGGCTCGGGAGGGCCCGCAGCGAGGAGCTGAAGAACAGGTCAGCGGTCGAGGACGTGATCGACTTCCTGGAGCTGGAGCAGTGGCGCCGGTTCCCCGTCGGCCTGCTGCCCTACGGCGTGCAGAAGCGCGTCGAGCTGGGCAGGGCGCTCGCGATGGATCCTCGGTTGCTCCTGCTCGACGAGCCGGTCGCGGGCATGAACGTCGAGGAGACCGAGGACATGGCCCGGTTCATCCTCGACGTCCGCGAGGAGCTGAACATCCCGATGATCATGGTGGAGCACGACATGGGCCTCGTGATGGACCTCGCCGACCGCGTGATGGTCATGGACTTCGGGCGCCCGATCCGCACCGGCACGCCCGCCGAGGTCCAGGCGGATCCGGACGTCATCCGCGCGTACCTGGGTGAGCAGCACCGGAGCGTGACGACATGACCACGACCGTCGTTTCCCGCGTTCGGGAGAGGGCGGCTCGGACGCCCGACCAGATCGCGTTGCGTGCCAAGGACTTCGGCATCTGGCAGGAAGTCTCGTGGGCCCAGTACTGGGCGAACGTCGAACTCGTCGGAGACGCGCTGCTGTCGCTCGGGCTGCAGCCGGGCGACCGGGTGGCGATCCACTCCGAGAACCGCCGCGAGTGGCTCTACGCCGACCTCGGCATCGTCGCGGCGCGCGGCATCACCGTCGGCCTCTACCCGACGAACCCGCCGTCCGAAGTCGCCTATCTGCTGTCGCACTCCGGCGCGAAGATCCTCATCGCCGAGGACCAGGAACAGGTCGACAAGGCGTTGCTGGTCCTGGAGGACACGCCGGACCTGGAGTGGATCATCTACCTCGAACCGCGCGGCATCAAGGGACGCTACGACAACCCGAAGCTGTTGTGGTGGGACGACTTCCTCGCGATGGGCGCGCGGTACCGAGACTCGCACGGCGACGAACTGGCTTCCAGGATGGCGCAGACGTCGCCGGACGACGTCATGACGTTGATCTACACGTCCGGCACGACCGGGCCGCCCAAGGGCGCGATGCTCACCGTGGCGAACGTCGAGTTCGCCATCCACGTGCTGGTGGAGGGCGGCGGGTTCACTTCGCCACCGCCGTCCTCCGCCGATGTCACGCTGTCGTACCTGCCGTTGTGCCACGTCGCCGAACGCATCTTCACCACGTGGTTCAGCGCGGCGTCCGGGGTGCAGGTGCATTTCGCCGAGTCCATCGAGACCGTGCAGGCGAATCTGCGCGAGGTGCAGCCGACGATCCTGTTCGGTGTTCCGCGCATCTGGGAGAAGGTGCTGGCGGGCGTGACGATCGGAGTGTCGTCAGCGTCCTGGCTCAAGCGGACGGTCACCCGGTTCTGGCTGAAACGCGCGGAGTCGATCGGGTCGACGCTCGTGCGGACCGGTGGCACGCACACGGCGTCGAGCCGGGTGGTCTACGCGATCGGCTGGCTGTTCTGCTTCCGAGCGCTGAAAGCCAGGATCGGTATGCGGTACGTGCGCTACGCCTCGTCCGGCGCCGCGCCGATCGCGCCGGACGTGCTGAAGTTCTTCATGGGCATCGGGGTGCCGATGCACGAGGTCTACGGCATGACCGAGAACACCGCCGTGGCAACGGGAAACCGGCCGGGCCGGGTCAAGGTCGGCACGGTCGGCGAACCGCAGCCGGGCATCGAGCTGCGGATCGACGAGGAGACGGGCGAGATCCTCACCCGGCACGGCGGCACGTTCGCGGGCTACTGGCGCGATCCGGAGGCGACCGCCCGCGTGATCACCGACGGCTGGCTGCACACCGGTGACGTCGGCGAGTGGGTCGACGGTACGCACGTGAAGATCACCGACCGGATGAAGGACATCATCATCACCGCGGGCGGCAAGAACATCGCGCCGTCCGAGCTGGAAAACGCTTTGAAGACCTCCCCGTACATCAAGGAAGCCGTGGTGATCGGCGACAAGCGGACGTACCTGGTGGCGTTGATCGGCATCGAGTACGAGACGGTCGGGCACTGGGCGCAGCAGCGCAAGATCCCCTACACCACCTACCGGGACCTGTCGGAGAAGCCGGAGGTCCTGGAGCTGGTGCAGTCGATCGTGACCGAGGTCAACTCGAAGTTCGCTTCGGTGGAGCAGATCAAGAAGTTCCGGATGTTCCCCAAGGAGCTCGACCACGAGGACGGCGAGCTGACCGCGACGCAGAAGGTGAAACGGGCCGCGCTGGGCAAGATGTTCGACGACCTCGTGGAGAGCATGTATGGATGAGTTTCTCCAGTCGTTGATCCGTGGCCTCGGCACCGGGTCCATCTACTCGTTGCTCGCTCTGGGCTTCGTGATCATCTACAAGTCGACGCAGGTGATCAGCTTCGCGCAGCCGGCGTTCATGCTGGCGGGCGCGGTGCTGGTGTCGTACCTGGCGCCGGTGGTGTCGTTCTTCGGTGCGGTGCTGGTGGCCGCCGTGGTGATCGCGGTGCTGGCGTTGGGTGTCGAGCGCACGGTGCTGCGGCCGATGGTGGGCAAGCCGGTGTTCGTGGTCGCGATCATCACGATCGGCGTGGACGTCGTGGTCAGGGTGGTGACGAACGCGTTCATCGGCCTGGACGTGCGCCAGGTCGGTGATCCGTGGGGACTCACGACCATGTCGTTCCTGGGCGCCGAGGTGCAGCAGCGGTACCTGGTGATGATCGGGACGACCGCTGTCGTGACGACCGCGTTGTTCCTGTTCTTCCGGTACTCGCGGATCGGGCTCGCGATGCGGGCGGTCGCGTACGACCAGGAAGTCGCGCTGGCACAGGGGATTTCGGTCGGGTCGGTGTTCGCGCTGTCGTGGGCGCTGGCGGGTGGGCTGGCAGCGCTGGCCGGGGTGTTCGTCGCGACCGGCGCGGGTGTCGACCAGCAGCTGTGGATCGTGGCCTTGAAAGCGTTGCCCGCGATCATCCTCGGTGGGCTCGAGTCGTTGGGCGGCGCGGTCGTCGGCGGGCTCGCGGTGGGGATCGTCGAGTCGTTCTTCGGTACCTACCAAGGTGATTTCGCGCCTTGGCTCGGGCCGAACTTCGCTCTGGTCGCGCCGTACGCGTTGATGCTTCTGGTGTTGCTCGTCAGACCTTACGGGTTGTTCGGCAAGAAGGAGGTGGAACGGCTGTGAAGGGACCAAAAACCATCAAGGGCAGGCCAGAGCTGTACACCTCCTATGCGCAAGACATGGCGCTCCTGAACACGCGTCCCAAGCGCGCTTGGTCGTTGGCGCTCGTTGTTCTCGCCGTGCTGCTGCCGTTCCTCATCACGGACGACCTGCTGCAGCTGCTCGCGACGGGGTTCGTGGCGGCGATCGGCGCGATCGGGCTGAACATCGTCACGGGCTACGCGGGCCAGGTCTCGCTGGGGCACGCGTTCTTCCTCGCGATCGGTGCGTACACGGGTGCGGCGCTGTCCGGTCCCGAGACGGGGCGGGTGATCGGGTTCGGCATCACGTCGCTGCCGGTCTGGTTGCTGGCCTCGGGTCTGGTGGCCGCGTTCTTCGGCGTGCTGGTGGCGCCGGTGGCGGTGCGGCTGCGCGGGCTCTACCTGGCGATCGTGACGCTGGGACTGGTCTTCCTGGGAGAGCACGTGTTCCGGGAGTGGACGTCGCTGACCGGCGGGCCGGGAGTCGGGCGGCCCGCGGCGATCCCCGAGCTGTTCGGGGTGCGGCTGGACCGGAACAACGCGATGTTCACGGCGGCACAGCAGTTGTATCTCGTGATGTTCGTGCTGCTGGTGATTTTCGGTGTGCTGGCACGAAACCTGGTGCGCTCGCGGGTGGGCCGGGCGTTCGCGGCGGTGCGGGACCGGGACCTGGCCGCGTCGGTGATCGGCGTGGACCTGACGAAGTACAAGGTGCTGGCGTTCGCGGTGTCCTCGTTCTACGCGGGCGTCGCGGGCGCGTTGTTGTTCGTGGTGAACGGGTTCTTCGACCCCGGCTCGTTCAACCTGCTGTTGTCAGTGCAGTACATCGCGATGGTGCTCATCGGCGGCGCGGGCACCATCTCCGGCGCGATCATGGGCGCGCTCTTCATCACGCTGCTGCCACGCATCACCAGGGAACTGCCCGCGGTGCTGCCGTTCATCAGTGGTGACGCCACCGGCGCGGTCACGGTCTTCCAGGTGGAGGCGGTGCTCTACGGCGTGCTCATCATCGTGTTCCTCATCGTCGAGCCACGCGGGTTGTTCGGCATCTGGGTGCGCGTCCGCAACTACTGGCGCACCTGGCCGTTCTCGTACTGAGGAGAATCGCCATGTCTGGTAAGCGATTTGCCAAGATGAAGACGAGCGCTGTTCTGTTTGTAGGACTGCTCGCGGTGGCGTCGTGCCGGGGCGGGGACGGCGCCGCGCCGAAGGAGGGCGCGGGTGGCATCAAGGTCGACTTCGGTGTCACGAAGGAGGCGTGCCCGCAGGCGACCGACAAGTCCAAGGGCTGTATCTACCTGGGCACGATCTCGGACCTCACCGAGGGCCCGTTCAAGACGCTGGCCGTGCCGATCACGGACGCGCAGAAGGCGTTCTGGAAGCGCGTGAACGACCGCGGCGGCATCGGCGGCTACGAGGTCGACGTGACCACGTACGTCAAGGACAACAAGTACAACCCGCAGATCCACAACCAGGTCTACCAGGAGATCAAGGGCAAGATCCTGGCGCTGACCCAGACGCTGGGCTCACCCACGACGGTCGCGATCCTGCCCGACCTGGAGAGCAGCCAGGTGGTGTCAGTGCCCGCGTCGTGGACCTCGTTGTGGGGCTTCAAGGAGGTCGTGCTCGAGTCCGGCACGAACTACTGCGTCGAGTCGATGAACACCGTCGACTACGCCGTGGACAAGCTCGGGGTGAAGTCCGTGATGGCCGTGCACCTCGCCGGTG
Organism: Lentzea nigeriaca; assembly: GCF_016907955.1. Lineage (GTDB taxonomy): Bacteria > Actinomycetota > Actinomycetes > Mycobacteriales > Pseudonocardiaceae > Lentzea > Lentzea nigeriaca. Next base: position 66,691 of record NZ_JAFBCX010000020.1, read on the forward strand.
ACTACGGGGACGACGCGGCGGCCGGAGCGAAGATGGCCGCCGAGAAGCGCGGTCTGTCGTTCGAGAACGTGACCACCCAGTCCGGCCAGGACAACCAGGGCGGCGCGATCGACGCGGTCGTGTCGAAGAAGCCCGACCTGGTGATCCTCACGACGGGCCCGACCGACGCGGCCGTGATCGTGGGCCAGGCCGCCGCGCGCGGGTACAAGGGCAAGTTCATCGGCACCTCGCCGACGTGGAACCCCGGCCTGCTGAAGTCGCCGGCCGCCCCCGCGATCAAGGCCCTGTACATGCAGTCGGCGCCGTGGAAGGCGTGGCCGACCGAGTCCGTCGGCCACACCGCGATGCGTGCCGCGCTGCCCGGCGTGACGCCGAACGACGGTTACACGGCCGGGTGGGTGTGGGCCTACCCGCTGAAGGCGGCGCTGGACAAGGCCGCGGCGAACAAGGACCTGACGCGGGCGGGCCTGCTCAACGCGGTGCGTCAACTCACCTCTGTGGACTACGAGGGCATGCTTCCTTCGGGTGCAGGTAATTTCTCCGCTTCTGCGCAGGATGCCCTGTTCCGTCAGTCGCTCATCTACCGCCCGGACGACGCCGCGCCGACCGGAGTGACGCTGGTAGAGGACTTCTTCACCGGTCCGACAGCAAAAGATTTCAAGTTCGAGAAGCCTTGCTACCAGTGAACCGAACGGGTGACACGCACCGCGCACGAGCCGCGTTTTTGGCTAGTCTCGCTGGCGGGATGTTGCTAGGAGGTTGCTGCGGTGTTGACGTGCGTTGAAGTTCGCCGTGCCGCTGGAGGCCTCCGGTTGTTCGTCCGTCCCCCGGCCGCGCTGCGCTGGAGCGCGCGGCTGGGGTACGAGCGGGTGTCGGAGCTGCTGATCGCGATTCGTCAGGCGGAGTCGTGCACGGTACCGGACGTGGCACTCCGGTACGTGCCTGACCAGTGCACCGGTGAGGCGGTGCTGGCGTGTGCCACCGGGTCGGTGGTGCTGGACGCGGAAGACGTGACATTGCTTCACGACACGCTGCGGGCGCACATGCCGGATCGGATGCGGCCCCTGCCCGTCTGAGTGCCTGCCCGTTGGGGCAGCCGATCGTGTCCCTCAGGACGTCGGCGCGCTGGTCCCGGTTCTCCGGCCCGCGCGCGATCGTGGACGCGTGATCCACGAGGTAGACGAGGCTTTGCGCCGCCTGGTCCGCGACGAGGCGCTGCGCGGTTCCGATCTGGACGTCGCGTTCGACGCGCCGACCAAGGACTGGGCGGCGCGCCGCAACGCGCCGACGGTCAACATCTACCTCTACGACATCCGTGAGGACATGCGCCGCCGCCAGCGCGGGCTGCTCAACGAGTACGACGCGCAGGGCAAGGTGGCGGCGCGGCACGTCCCGCCGCGGCACATGAAGCTCTCGTACCTCGTCACGGCGTGGACGCAACGCCCGGAGGACGAGCACCGGCTGCTGTCCGACCTGCTCATCGGGTTCCTGAAGTACGACGCCGTGCCACCTGGACTGCTCAGCGGCTCGCTCGAGGAGCTGCAGCTGCCCGTGCCGATGACGGTCGCGCTGCCGCCGCCGGAGGACAGGGCGTTCGCGGACGTGTGGAGCGCGCTGGGCGGCGAGCTGAAGCCGTCGCTGGACGTCGTCGTGTCCGCGCCGGTGTCGTCCGGGCGCAGGATCGCGGCCGGTCCGCCCGCTCGCGAGGGCGTGCAGCTGCACACCGGGGACGAGCGGGTGCGGCACGACGTGTCCGCGGACGGCGTGGCGATGCGCAGGGGCGCGCGATGATCTTCGAGCGGATGGCGGGCCTGGAGCGGCGGATCCGGATGGCGGTGGCGGCGCGGCGGGCCACGGACCCGAACCCGGACGACCCGTTCCGCGGGCTCTACCTGTCGGACGAGGTCATCGAGGCGTTGCTGGACAGCGGCAGGGAGCCGTTCGCGCCGTTCACCGAGACGACGGCGGACGGGCGGCTCGGCCGGTTGGCGCGGAAGGCGCAACTGTCCGAAGTGGATGTCGAGCTGCTGCTCGTCGCCCTGGCGCCGGACGTGGACAGCCGGTTCGAGCAGTTCTACGGCTACCTGAACGACGACGTGACGCGGCGCAGGGCGACGGTCGGGCTCGCGCTGAGGTTGTGCGGGCTCGCGGAGGCGTCGTCGCAGGGCAGGGCGAGGCTCGACCACGGCAGCCCGCTCGTCCGCTGCGGGCTCATCACCACGGAGGACCGGGAACGGCCGCTGCTCAGCCGGTCGTTGCGCGTGCCCGACCGCGTCGGGGCGCACCTGCTCGGCGACGACAGACCTGATCCGCTGCTCGCGGATTTCGTGACGCTGCCGGGAGGTCCGGTCGCGATGCCGGGTGCCGACAGGCTCGCGCGCGGCATCGAACGCGGCGTCCGGCTCGTCTACCTGCGCGAGCATCCCGGCGGCGGCGCGGCCGAGCTGGCCGTGGCGGCACTGGCACGGGCGGGTTTCCCGGCTCTGCTGGTGGACGCGGCTCGTTTGACCGACGCGCTGGCGGTCACCAGGGAGGCGTTGCTCCGCGGCGCGGGAATCGCGATCGGGCCCGTCGACTCGAACTTCTCGCTGGATCCGTTGCTGCACGACGAGATTCCGGTGATCGCCTACGGTCCGGGCGCCTGGGAGCCGCGCTGGACACGGGTTCCGCCGTTGCAGCACGACGCGGTGCAGGTGCCGTTCGAGGTGCGGATGGACCTGTGGCGCACGGAGCTGGACGGCAAGCTCGCGCAGGGCATCGACCCGGCCGAGGTCACCGCGCACTTCGTCCTCGGCCCCACGCAGATCAGCAGGGCGGCGAACGCGGCCGCGGTGTCGGCGCTGGCCGACGACGGGCTCGTCGACGTCACGCATCTGAGAGCCGGCGCTCGGAGCCAGAACGCCGGCGGGCTGCAACGACTGGCCCGTCGCATCGAGCCCGCGGTGTCGTGGCAGGACTTGGTGCTGCCCGCGCCCGTCACGTCGTTGCTGCGCGAATTGGCGGCCAGAGCACGGTATCGCGACCGCGTGATCGACGAGTGGCGCATGCGGCCAGGCGGCGGCCGCGGCCGTGGCGTGACGGCGTTGTTCGCAGGCGATTCCGGCACGGGCAAGACGATGTCCGCCGAGGTGATCGCGGCTTCGCTCGGCCTCGACCTCTACACCGTCAACCTGGCGACGGTCGTCGACAAGTACGTCGGCGAGACCGAGAAGAACCTCGAACGGATCTTCGTCGAGGCCGCGGGCGTCAACGGCGTGCTGCTGTTCGACGAGGCCGACGCGATCTTCGGCAAGCGTTCGGAAGTCCGTGACGCGCACGATCGTTACGCGAACATCGAGAGCGCGTACCTGTTGCAGCGCATGGAATCCTTCGACGGTATCGCGGTCCTGGCCACGAACTTGCGCGCGAACCTCGACGACGCCTTCACGCGGAGGCTGGACGTCATCGTGGACTTCCCGCTGCCCGACGCGGACCTGCGCCGCGGCCTGTGGGACCGCTGCCTGGGCACCTCGGTACCACGATCGTCCGATGTGGACCTGGACTTCCTGGCGGCGTCGTTCGAACTGGCTGGCGGCCACATCAGGTCGGCGGCCGTGACGGCGGCCTACCTGGCGGCCGCGGCAGGACACGTGGTCGGCATGGTCGAACTGATCGGCGCGGTGGCGCGGGAGTACCGCAAGCTCGGACGGCTGGTGGGAGAACGCGAGTTCGGCCGCTACTTCGAACTGGCGACCGAACGTCTGGTGAGTTAGCTCATTCACAGGGGAGCGGAGATGCACGGACACGAATTCGACTCGGAGACCTCCTTCCGCCCCAAGGGCGACCGAGTCCAGCACGAGGAAACCGACCTGCTGGGCCGTGCCGCCGCAGCCGGGCGCCCCGACGTGCTGGGCCCCGCCGGAATGCTGGGCCTGCAACGGGCCGTGGGCAACGCCGGCGTCGGCGCCGTCGTGGAAGAGGAGCGCTCACCCGTGCACGACGTCGTCTCGTCGGGCGGCACGCCCCTGTCCGCCGACGTGCGCGAGGACATGGAAGGCCGCTTCGGCCAGGACTTCTCCGACGTGCGCGTGCACACCGACTCCGCAGCCGACCACTCGGCCCGCTCGGTCAACGCCCACGCCTACACCGTCGGCTCGAACATCGTGTTCCAGCGCGACAAGTACGACCCCTCTTCGGACTCCGGCAAGCACATGCTGGCCCACGAGCTCACGCACGTGGTGCAGCAGCGGTCCGGCCCGGTCGACGGCACCGACGCTGGTGGTGGGGTGAAGGTCAGCGATCCGTCGGACCGGTTCGAGCGGGACGCCGTCGCGAACGCTGACCGGATCATGTCCGCGCCGGCCGCTCCGGTGCAGCGGTGTGCGGATCACGGCGATGGTGAGGCGCACGTGCAGCGCGAGGAGGAGGCTCCCGAGGAGGAGACCGCGCAGACGTTCGTGCAGCGGGCCGAGGAAGAGGAAGAAGCCACCGAGTAGCTTCAGGCCTGCCGGAATCCGTAGCGGACGACCAGCTCGGGGCTGGTCGTCGACCGCCACTCGGTGATGGCCGCGCCGGACTCCTCCTCCCACCGCCCGAGCGCGGACTCCAGCAGCTCGCGATTGACCGGCTCGTGCCAGACGTCCGCGTACATCGTCACGATTGCTTGTGCGTCAACGGGTTTCGCGTGATCCTGCTCGTCGTACTCGACGTCGCAGCTGTAGAAGAACTCCGCCGCGTCCGGCGTGAGCACATCTCCGTTGCGGAGAGCGCAGCCGAGCTGGACAGCTGTGATCAACACTTCGCCGGTGCCCGGCGGGTCCACCTCGACCTCGAAGTCCGGGCCGAGCAACGCTTCGGCGGTGACCTCCCGCACCTGCAGCAGGTCGCGAAAGGCGGCGCGCTGGATCCAGGGCGTCGTGCCGGTGACCGTCATCGCGCTGGTCGTCGGCCTTGCCGTGCGGTGGCAGGGAACGTCGCCACCGGCACGGTGATCGCCGCGGGTGCCGCCGCGCTGCTCGCCTTCGGACTGGTGGTGTGGCGATCAGCTGATCGGCGTGGGTGAGCTCGCCTCGGGGATCTCGACCCTGGGCGTTCCGGTGCCGTCGGCGGGCACCGACCACACGTCGTTCAGCCCGTCGTCGCGCTGGATCCCGTACGCGACGGTCCTGTCGTCGAGCCAGGCAGGCTGGTCGTCGACGGAGCGGGTCTCGGCGAGTGGTGTGATCTTGCTGGTGGCCAGGTCGAGCACGGAGATCCGCCAGCCCTGCTGTGGATCGCCGTTGACCGCTGCTTTGTAGGCGATGCGGGTGCCGTCCGGGGACAGCGACGGGCACTCGACGTTGTCGTGCTGCGTCAGCGGGCGGACCTTGCGGGCCGCGAAGTCGCCCTCGATCAGGTAGCGGTGCGGACCCGTGGACATGGTGGCGTAGAAGCGGTTGTCGTCGGCGGTGAACGTGACGCCCCAGAAGTTCGCGTCCGCGGGCAGTTGCGGCATGCCTTCGACGGTGAACTCCTCCAGCGACTGCACGAGGGTGCCGGTCTTCGTGTCGAGGATGCCCGTGCCGGTCGAGAAACCGTTGGCGGCGTAGGAATGTCCGTCGACGAACAGCGTCCACGCGACCATGCGGCCGCTCGCGGAGACGCGGGTGCGGTTCGGGAAGCCGGTCAGCGGGACGGTGCGCAGTTCCTTCAACTGGCTGTCCAGGATCGCGAGTTCGCCTGCCTTCAACGCGCCGACCGGGCGCAGGCACGAGATGGTGCCGGCAGCGGCGTACACGCGGTCGCAGCGCTGGTCGGTGATCTCGCGTGACCCGGCGGGATCGGTGCGGGACACGGTGGAGAGCTTGCCGTCGCTGAGCATCATCAGGCGCGGGCCGGTGCCTGTCGGGATGGAATGCGCGGGCTCGTCGGATGATGCGCCGGACAGCGCGGTGTAGCCGATGGCGACGCCGCCGAGCAGGACGGCGGCGATGACGGTGATCAGCGGGCGGTTCTTCACGAGGTGCGACGTCCCAGCAGTGCGGCGGTGGTGAGCAGGGCCAGGACGACCGCGGCCGCGGCGATCCTGGTGGCGGTTTCCGGGCTCCAGAACTGCCAGGCGAGGCCGAACAGCACGGAGGAGCCCAGGTAGGCGAGCGCTTGTCCACTTTGGATCAGCGCGATCCCGGTGGTGCGCAGGCGTTCCGGCAGGACCGGGCCCGCGAGGGCCATCAGCACGCCGTCCGTGGCGGCGTAGAAGACGCCGTAGAGCAGCACGACCAGCACCAGCAGCGGCCAGCCGCCGAGCGGGCCGTGCAGCAGCAGGTAGACGGCGGTGAGAGCGACGTAACCGCACAGCATCACCTTGAGCCTGCCGACCCGGTCGGCGAGGGCGCCGAGCGGTGCGGCGAGGAGCAGGTAGACCAGGCTCGTGCCGACGGCGAGCAGCGGGAACCAGCCGAACGCCAGGCCTTCCCGCTTCTGCAGCAACAGGTACACGAACCCGTCGCCGATGGTGACCAGGCCGAGCAGTGCCGCGGCCAGCACGATCCTGCGCACGGCCGTGTCTTTGAGCAGAGCGAGCTTGATAGGTTCCTTGCGCTGCACGGGTTCGGCGCGGTCGCGTACATGGAGCACGAGGACGAGCACGCCGAACGCGGCGATGCAGAAACTCGTGACGAACACCGCGTCGAACGACTGCGCTGAGGCCGCGAGAACGGCCATCGCGACGAGCGGCCCGGCGAAGGCGCCGATGCCGTCCATCGCCCGGTGCACGCCGAACGCGCGTCCCAGGTCACCGCTGGGCGTGGACAACGTGATCAGCGCGTCCCGCGGTGCGGTGCGCAGGCCCTTGCCCGCGCGGTCCGCGGTGATCACGAAACCGAGCGCGGTCAGGGAGTTGCCCGCCGCGAGCAGTCCGAGCTTGGCCACGGCGGAGATGCCGTAGCCGAAGCCCGCGACCGCCTTGCGCCTGTTCGTCCGGTCGGCGAGGTAGCCACCGGCGAGGCGCAGCAACGTCGTGGCGCCGGTGTAGACGCCGTCGACCAGCCCGTACGCGGCCGGGCTGAGCTGGAGGCCGATGACCAGGTACAGCGGCAGGATCGCGGCCACCATCTCCGACGACACGTCGGTGATCAGGCTGACCGTGCCGAGCGCGAAGACGTTGCCGCTCAGCCCCTTCCAGTTCGCTGACCTTGGCTTGTCTATTGTGGACAGGTACAACGTCGGCCTCCAGCCCGGTTGTGGCGTGGCAGTACGTCAGTGGCAGTTGGTGGTGCCGCTGTCGGTGTAGGTCTTGCCCGCCTCGGGGACGAACTGCCAGTCGAAGCTGTTGCTGTGCAGCGTCAGCTTCAGCACACCGCGGGTGCCGGTGTTGCGGGCTTCGCTGTTCGGCTTGATCGTGCCGAAGCTGTAGGCGCCGGCGCCGCCCATGCCCGCGACGAACGTCCGGATGCCGCGTGCCGTGTCCAGTCCGCCGTTCGGGTTCTGCGGGGCGAACCGCTCGTACTGGTGGTTGTGCCCGAACAGCACCAGGTCCGCGTTGGCGTCGTAAAGGGCCTGGAACAACGGCTTGGTCGACGTGTCCGGGGCGTGGTTGGCGCCGCTGGTGAACAGCGGGTGGTGCCAGTACGCCGCGGTGCACGGCTTCGTGCTCGCCGCCAGGTCCTGGCGAAGCCACTGCTCCTGGGCGCTGCCCACCGCCATGCTGATGTTGGAGTTCAGCGACACGATGTGCCAGTTGCCGAGGTCGAAGGAGTAGTAACCCCGGCCGGACGGCCCGGCCTGCGCCCCGAAGTAGTTGTAGTACCCGGTGGCGCCACTGGTGTGGTAGTCGTGGTTGCCCGGCGACGGCCGCGTGCGCGCCTTGTGCCGGCCCCAGGTGGGCTCGTAGTAGGTGGAGAAGTTCGACGCGGTGCCGTCGGGGTAGGCGTTGTCGCCCGTGGTCCAGACGGTGCCCTGGATGTTGTCCAGCAGCGCGGCGGTCGCGGTGTCGCCGGAACCGGAGTCCGCGATGTCACCCGCACCGACGAACACCGGATCACCGCTCGGGGGCGGGGTCGTTCCCGTGGTGATCACGAGCTGTGGTGCCGTGGTGGCGCCGGACTCCCGCGAGTCGTAGTCGGCGCCGTCCGAGCTGCTGGACGTGACACCGATGCTGAACGTGCCGTTGCCCGTGACGTAGCTGGTGACGTCGATCTCGTACCAGGCGTTGCGGGCGACCGACCCGAGCGTGCCGAGCGTGGCGCCGTCGATGGCGGGCTGGGCGTTGTAGGTGACACCGGACTCGGACCAGCTTGTGTTGGTCATCGACCGGAACGTGCCACCGTTCGGGCTCTGCGCGTCGGTGACGTCGTCGGTGTGGATGCGCAGCTTGGCGCTGCTGACCGTCTCGGTGAGGCCGGACACCGAGAACTTCAGGAACGTCCGCTTGATCGACGAGTTGTCGACGCCGAGCTGGCCGGACGTGCCGAAGTTCGTGCCGGTGGCGGCGCTGTCGACGTAGGTGTCGGCGGTGGGCGTGAACGTGGTGGTGGCCGCGTGGGCCGTCGTGGAGGCGGTGAGGGTGGCCGCCGTGACGACGACCGTGGTGAGCACGGCTAATGGAGCCCTGCGATGTGACATGCCAGCGCACTTCCTTGTTGGCGGACATGGACCGTCGGGAAGGGTAGGGCTCAAATGAGATGTGTGCGGTGATCACAGGGCGGCAGTTTGGTGAACGGGCGGAAAATCCCCCTCAGGGGTGGCTGCCCTTTCGGGCAGTCACCGGCTCCCTCCGGCACCGCCGCGCGGTCGTGTCGGGTTTGCGCAGGTCCCCGCAGCATGAGTCGTACAGGGTTCCGTACGACTTGGGAGGCCGTCGATGCCCACCTATCTCTCGCCGGGCGTGTACGTCGAGGAGGTGGAGGCAGGTGCTCGCCCGATCGAGGGCGTGGGCACCGCCGTCGCCGCGTTCGTCGGGTTCGCGGCCAAAGGTGACTACAACACCCCGACGCTGGTGTCGAACTGGGCGCAGTACACCGAGAAGTTCGGCGACTTCGTCGAGGGCTGCTACCTGCCGCTGGCCGTCTACGGCTACTTCCTCAACGGTGGCACGAACTGCTACGTCGTCCGCGTCGGCGGCGCGCGCTCCAGCCAGGCCGAGCTGCCCGCGGGCCCGCAGGCCCAGCTGGGCGGCTACCGCGTGTCGGCTCGCGAGCTCGGCGCGGGCAGCCTGTCCGTCGAGGTCGGCGACCCGGCGGGGGAGAACCAGCCGGACGACCGCTTCTCGCTGATCGTCAAGGACAACGGCAAGGTGGTCGAGACGCACCAGGTGTCGTCCAAGCGCGGCAAGGAGAACGTCCTCACCGTCGTGAACACGGCCTCGAAGCTGATCACGGTCGAGGAGGTCGCCGGAGCGTCGCTCGCGCGTCCCGACAAGGCTTCCGTGGCGCTGCGCGAGGCTCCCACGCCGCCACCCGTGCCGCGCAAGGTCGTGGCCGACGACTACGTGGGCGACGTGGCCGACCGCACCGGTTTCGGTGGCCTGGAAGCCGTCGACGAGATCACGATGATCTCGGTGCCCGACCTGATGAGCTCCTACCAGCGCGGGCTGATCACGCTGGAAGCGGTGAAGACCGTGCAGTCGGCGATGATCGCGCACTGCGAGCTCATGGGTGACCGCATGGCGATCCTCGACCCGCCGCCGGACCTCTCCGCGGACCAGGTGAGGAACTGGAAGCAGACCGAGGCGGGCTACGACTCGAAGTACGCGACGCTCTACTACCCGTGGATCAAGGTCTACGACCCGTCCACTTCGGACAACGTCTTCGTGCCGCCGTCGGGCCACATGGCGGGCGTCTGGGCTCGCAGCGACGCGGCGCGCGGCGTGCACAAGGCCCCGGCGAACGAGACGGTGCGCGGCGCCGTGGCGTTGCAGACGCAGCTCACCAAGGCAGAGCAGGAGCTGCTGAACCCGATCGGCGTGAACTGCATCCGCACGTTCACCGGCCGCGGCATCCGCGTGTGGGGCGCGCGGACTCTCTCGTCCGACCCGGCGTGGCGCTACCTGAACGTCCGGCGGCTCTTCAACTACCTCGAAGAGTCCATTCTGGACGGTACGCAGTGGGTCGTCTTCGAACCGAACGACGACGCCCTGTGGGCGCGGATCCGCCGGACCATCGCTGCTTTCCTCGTGATGGAGTGGCGCAAGGGCGCGTTGTTCGGCCTGACGCCCGACGAGGCGTTCTACGTCAAGTGCGACCGCGAGACCAACCCGGCGGAGGGCATCGACCTCGGCCAGGTCGTGTGCGAGATCGGCGTCGCGCCGGTGAAGCCCGCGGAGTTCGTCATCTTCCGGCTCGCCCAGATGCAGGGCGGCACCAGTCTGGTCAACGAGTAAAGGCGGTTCATCGACATGGCACTCCCTGATCTCGACACGTCGGTAGGCCACTCGTTCGGCCTCGAGGTCGACGGCATCACGATCAAGCAGATCTCCGAGGTGACCGGCCTGAAGATGGAACAGGACGTCATCGAGCTCAAGCAGAACATGGCCGACGGCAAGTACGTCGTGAAGAAGCTGCCCGGCCGCATGAAGGCCGGCGAGGTCGTCTTCACCAGAGGCCTGACCGCCGACAACTCCTTCGAGAAGTGGGTGAAGGACTCCCGTTTCGGCAAGATGAGCAGCGCCCGCAAGAACGGCGTGGTCGTCGTCTACGACTACGAGGGCCAGCCCATCAAGCGCTACAAGATCATGCGCGCCTGGCCGAAGGCGTTGGAGATCGGCACGCTGAAGGCGGGCGACACCTCCGTGCTGACCGAGAAGCTCACGGTCACCTACGAGGAGATGGAAGTCGAGTGAAACGCTCTGCTGCGCCGGTCATGCAGACGGAGTTCGCGTTCGAGCTCCCGCGTGGCTACGTCGACGACTCCGGTGCCGTGCACAAGTCGGGCGTGATGCGTCTGGCGACGGCCCGCGACGAGCTGATCCCGTTGCGGGACGACCGAGTCCGCGAGAACGCGGCCTTCCTGACGGTCGTGCTGCTGGGCCGCGTCGTGGTCCGCCTCGGCTCGGTGACCGACGTGCACGCGGGCGTCATCGAGAACCTGTTCGCCTCGGACCTGGCCTTCCTGCAGGACATGTACCGCCGCATCAACAGCGAGGGGCACACGCGCTCGGCCGTCGCGTGCCCCTCGTGCGGACACGGGTTCGAGGTCGACATCGCGGGTGGGCGCCTGGGGGAATCGTGACGTACGCGCCGGACCGGCTGTACTCGGAGGTCGCGTACGTCGCCTACCACTTCCACTGGTCGCTCGACTCCATTTTGGACATGGAGCACGCGGACCGGCTGCGGTACGTGGAGGAGATCGGCCGCATCAACACGCGGATCACGTCAAGTGTCAGTTCGGGGAGGTGACTTGCTGTGTGGCCCTTTCGGCGGCGTTCCGCTGAGCCTGCTTTGCCCGTTGTCCGGGCCGACTGGCGGACATTGCCGCCTTTGCAGCGAGTCGTGGCGCCGCACCCGCTGATCAACCCGGTGTCCTCCTTCACGTCGACGTTGAGTTCGTGGCAGAACCCCTCGTTCCTGGCGCCGCTGGCGCATGCGGTGGGGGCGGGGGAGCCTTCCGGGTCGATCTCCGACGTGGCTGTTCCTTCGGCTCGTGAGTGGAAGCCGCCGTCGGAAGGTGTGGTGGTGTCCCGGATGGTCTCGGTTCCTGAGGCTGACGCGGGGCCTTCCGTTGTCGAGCCTTCGCCTTTGGCTGTCGTGGAGACTTCGCCGGGCGTTGCTCCTGCTGTGGAGGTTTCGCCGGGGGTTGTGCCTGCCGTGCAGCGATCCGCAGTGGAGGAGCCGCCTCGGTCGGCTCCGGAGCCGCGGCCGCGAAGGCTGGGTCTCGGGGAGCCGATCTCGTCGGTGTTGCAGCGATCGGTGGGTGGCGAGGTCAGGTCGGGTGGGAGTGCGGTGCGGCCGTCCGGTCCGGCTGTCGTGCAGCGGGATGTCGGTCCGGACATGTCCGGGGGAACCGGTCCGGTGGTGGCGGGTGAGTCCGCTGATGCCGTGGTGATGCCGCTCGCCGGATCTGGCGAACCTGTCGGTTCGGGGGCACCTGCCGATTCCGATGCTGCTGTTGTGGCGCCGCTGGTCGGGCCTGGGGTTCCTGGTGGTCTTGAGGCGCAGGCTGATTCCGGGGTTGGCGCTGTTTCTGCAGACCCGGTGAAGCCCCTGGTCGGTGCCGATGCGCCTGCTGTGCAGCGTGCCGCCGACATGAGCGGACTGCCGGAGTCGCGATCGCCGGCTGCACCGTCCGTGCAACGGTTTGCGACCAACCAAGGACCACGAACCCCGGGACTCGGCCTGCCGATCGTGCGGCAACCGTCCGAGCCCGGTCCGGCGCAGTCGGCTCCAAGCCGTTCCGTTGGTGAGCCGAGCTCATCCGACCCTGTCGCGGGTTTCGCGGAGCCCTCGCGGGTTGTTGACGTCGGTGAGGTGAGTGCTGATGTCGTTCAGCGCTCAGAGGCGGGAGAGCCCGGTGGCTCGACGCCGATCGCGGTTCTCGGGGCTGGTGGCGAGTCGGTCGGGTCGCATGTCGTTCAGCGTGTTGTGGCCAGAGATTCTGGTGGGGTGGCTGCTGGTCCGCGTGCTGATGTCGTTCAGCGGTCTGTAGTGGCAGAACAGGGTTCCTCGGCGCCGGTTGTCGACGCCGGTCGCGTGGCAGCTGGTGGCGAGTCGGCGCCGATCGCGGGTTTCGCCGAGCAGCTGCCTGTTCTTGATGTCGGCGACTCGTCCGCGAGCACCGCTGAGCCGTCCTTGCCGCGTGCTGCCGACATCGGCCGGGATGTCGTCCAGCGTTCCGTGGCCGGGCCGCCGATCGCGGCATCCGCGCAGCAACCCTCCCAGGACCACGCAGTACGGATGGTGCAGAGGGCGTCCACAACGGTTGCTCCCCAAGGCAACGCCGACCGAGCGCGAGCCACCGAACCGCCGACGGCACAGCGACTCGTCGGGGACGCCCCAGCCCTGACGGTTCTGACTCGGCCCGACAGTCCTGCCACGCCGGTGCCGACCGCCGCCGAGACCGCATCGGTCGCACAGCGGTCCGTCGGTACCGCGCCAGCCCTGCCCACAAGCACGCCCGCCCTGGCCCCAACTGCGCCTGTCCTGCCCTCGACCGCGCCGGTGGTGGCCGGAACCACGCCTGTGCTGGCTCAAACTGCGCCCGTGCTGGCTCAAGCCGCGCCTGTCCTGCCCTCAACGGTGCCCGTGGTGGCCCGAACCACGCCCGTGCTGGCTCAAACTGCGCCTGTCCTGCCCCCAACCGTGACCGTGGTGGCCCAAACTGTGCCTGCGCTGCCCCGAACCGCGCCCGTCCTGGCCCAAGCCGCGCACGTCCTGCCGCCAACCGCGCCCGTCCTGGCCCAAGCCGCGCCCGTTCCGACCCGAAGCGCGCCCGTCCTGCCCCGAGCCGAGCCCGTCGTGCAGCGGATCCCGGCTGCTCAGCCGCAAGCCCCGCCCGTTGTGGTGCAACCAGCCCCGGAACCGACGGTCGTGGTCGCCCGCACGCCTGACCCCGAACCCGTCCGGCACACCCAGGAAGCACCCGTCGTGCAGCGCAGCGAGGCACCCCAGCCCGTGGCGAGCCCAGGGCAGAACGCCGACGAGTTGCTCCGGAAGTTGTACGACCCCCTGCTGCGCCGGCTCAAGGCCGATCTGTGGCTCGACCGTGAGCGTCGTGGGGCGCTCACCGACCTGTGAGGACATGCCATGACCGCACCAGAGGAAGCTGTCGCCGTCTGCTTCTACGTGTCGGTGGACAAGGACGACCTGGGGCCCTTCAACAGTTGTGAGGGGCTCGGGTGCGAGTTCGTCATCGAGCAGCGGGAAGAGGGCGGCAACAACGGAATGGTGTGGCAGCTGCCCACGCGTATCAAGTACCCCAACGTGAAGCTGACGCGGCCGGTCACCAGTGACAGCCAGAAGATCACGAGCTGGATCGCCGGCATGGCGGCGGGGATCAAGCGGCGAACGGCGGTCATCGAGGCGAAGACTCTCGAAGGCAGGATCATCGCCAGCTGGTCGTTGGCCGAGGTGGTGCCGGTGCGATGGACGGGGCCGCAGCTCAGCGCCGAGCAGACCAAGGTGGCCACCGAGACGCTCGAGTTGGCGCATCACGGGTTCCTGGACGCGCGATGACCGTCACGTTCACGAGCGCGGGGTCGTCGGCGACCACGTCCAAGAAGATGGAGCACGCCACCATCACGGCGCACGAGCCGCCGAAGCCTGGCGGGCTGCAGAAGCCGGGGGCGCAGCTGGACGTCATCAAGTTCACCTTCAACCCCAAGGAACTCACGCTCGCCAAGAACGCCAAGTGGCAGCGGCAGGCGCAGCCCAACGCGGCCAAGGCGGGCGTTCCCGAGTTCAAGGGGGCCGAGCCTGCGAAGCTGAGCCTGGAGATCTTCCTCGACTCCACGGACACCATGGGCGACGCGACCATCAAGACCGTCGAGCAGCTCTTCAACCTCACGGTGCCCACAAAGGACAGTCGAAAGGACGGGAAGGGCACCCCGCCGTGGGTCATCTTCCAGTGGGGCACCACGAAGGGCTTCCCGAGCTTCGTCTCCAGCGTCTCGGCCAAGTACACGCTCTTCACACCCGGTGGGATGCCGGTCAGGGCGGTGTGCACGGTCAACCTGGAGGAGGTCAGCGGCGAACCCGGCGGGCAGAACCCGACCAGCGGTGCCCTGGCCGCGCGGGACGCTCACACGCTCACGGCCGGCGACTCGTTGCAGTCCTTGGCGTACAAGGCGTACGGCAACCCCGAGCTGTGGCGTCACATCGCCGAGGCCAACGACATCGACGACCCGATGCGGCTGCGGCTCGGCTCGACCGTGCTCGTTCCGGCGTTGGAGGAGATCCAGCATGGCTAACGAGAGCTTCGCCAACAACCTGGTCGTCGAGGTCGAGGGCAAGCCGCTGCCCGCGGACGTCAAGCTGCTGCTGACCTACGCCTACGTCGACGACAGCCGGAACCTGCCGGACATGTTCGTGCTGCGGTTCCGCGACCCCGGTCACGTCGTGCTCGCCAAGGGGCACTTCACGATAGGCGCGAAGGCCGCCCTCAAGGTCCAGACGGCCGACCCCGGCGGGCCGAAACCGCTGATGAGCGGCGAGATCACCGCCGTCGGCATCGAGCTGGACGCCCAGGGCACCTTCACCGAGGTCCGTGGTTACGACGAGGCGCACCGGCTGTTCCGCGGCAAGCGGGTCGCGGTCTACCCGAACATGACGGTCAGCGACGTCGTCAAGAAGGTCGCCGAACGCGCGAACATCAAGACGGGCTCGATCGACAACGTGCCCGGCTTCGGCGGCAGGCCGGACACCCAGCTGAGCCAGGACAACGTGAGCGACTGGGAGTTCCTGAGCCGCCTGGCGAGAACCGTCGGCGCGCAGATCGCGGTCAAGGACGGCAAGCTCGACTTCAAGCTGCCGGAACCGCCCGCGTCGGCGCCGCAGACCAACGCCAAAGCCAAGTCCAACCCGCTCGTGCTCGAGATGCACAGCACGCTCGTGGCGCTCAGGGCGGGCATCACGACGGCGGGGCAGGTGCCGGAGGTCCAGGTCAGGGGCTGGGACTTCGAGAACAAGCAGGAGGTCGTGGCGACCGCCGTCCCGAACACCGCTGGTGTCGAGGTGCAGCAGGCCAACCCGACGGAGCTGGCCAAGAAGTTCAAGGCGCCGCCCCACCTCGAAGCCGGTCTGCCCTACCGGACTCACGCCGAGGCCAAGACCGCGGCGGAAGCGCTGGCGGCGCAGCTCGGCGGCTCGTGCGCGGAGCTCACCGGCGTGGCGAGGGGGAACCCGGAGCTCAAGGCGGGCGTGGCGGTGGCGCTCGCCAACGTCGGCGAACCGTTCCAGGGCAAGTACACCCTGACCAGCACCAGGCATCTCTTCGCCGAACACACCGGCTACACCACGGAGTTCACGGTGTCGGGCAAGCAGGAACGTTCGCTCTACGGCCTGGTCCACGGCACCACCGCCAAGCCCCTCAACGGACTCGTGCCCGCGGTCGTCACGAATGCCAAGGACCCGCTGCAGATCGGCCGCGTCCAGGTCAAGTTCCCGTGGTTGTCGGCCGACTTCACCAGCGTCTGGGCGAGGACCGTACAGCAGGGCGCCGGAGCGAACCGCGGCACGGTGATCCTGCCGGAGGTCGGCGACGAGGTGCTGGTCGGCTTCGAGCACGGCGACTTCGACGCGCCGTACGTGCTCGGCGGCCTCTACAACGGCAAGGACAAGCCGCCGAAGCTCGGCAAACCTCCGGTCGACAGCGGCAACGGCGAGATCGCGGCGCGCGGGTTCGTGTCCAGGAAGGGCCACAAGGTCGAGTTCGTCGAGGACGACGGCATCGTGATCTCCAGCGGTGACGGGAAGTTCGTCGTCAAGCTCGACCAGAAGTCGCAGAACGTCGAGATCACCAGCGGCAAGACCATCAACGTCAAGGCGCAGAACGGCATCACCGTCGACGCCGGCACCGGGCCGCTGGAGCTCAAGGGCCAGAAGGTGTCCGTCACGGCACAGACCGAGCTCAAGGCGGAGGGCACCCAGGTCAAGATCGCCGGTCAAGCGCAGACCGAGGTCACGGCCGGCGGTGTCCTCACCGTCAAGGGTTCCATCGTCAAGATCAACTGAGGAACTGACCATGCCACCCGCAGCGAGAGTCGGAGACCTGACCGGGCACCCCGGCGTCATCATGCCGCCCGGTGTCCCGACCGTGCTCATCGGCGGGCTGCCCGCCGCGACGGTCGGGAACCTGCACACCTGCTCGTTCCCGCCGCCCGCCGTGCACCCGCCGACGCCGATCATCCCGCCGGGCTGCCCGACAGTGCTGATCGGCGGCAGGCCCGCGGCCCGCGTGGGCGACATGAGCGGCTGCGGTGCGCCGATCCTGCCGCCCGGCTGCCCGACCGTCCTGATCGGAGGGTGACCAGGTGGACTTCATCGGCAGGGGCCTCAGCTTTCCCGTTCGCACCGACGCGACGGGATCGGTGGCGCTCGTCGACGGCGACCGCGAGATCGTGGAGAGCATCCGGCTGATCCTCGCCACCGCGCCGGGGGAACGCCCGATGCGGCCCGAGTTCGGCTGCGCGATCCACGACCTCGTGTTCGCGCCCGCGGACTCCACGACGGCCGGGCAGATCGCCTACGAGGTGCGGCAGTCGCTGGAGCGGTGGGAACCGCGCATCGACCTGGCCGACGTCGTCGTCGACTTCGCCGAGGTCGACAGCGGCACCCTGCTGATCGACATCCGCTACACGCTGCGCAACACCAACGACCCGCGCAACCTCGTCTTCCCGTTCTACGTCATACCGCCGCACGAGGACGGTGCGTGATGCCGCTTCCCTTGCCGAACCTGGACGACCGGCGCTTCCAGCAGCTCGTCGACGAGGCCAAGCGCCGCGTTCAGCAGCACTGTCCCGAGTGGACCGATCACAACGTCTCCGATCCCGGCGTCACGCTGATCGAGGCCTTCGCGCACATGGTCGACGAGCTGATGTACCGGCTCAACCGCGTGCCGCGGCTGCACTACCTCAAGTTCCTCGACCTGATCGGCGTCAAGTTGTTCGCTCCGACCGCCGCACGCGTGGACGTCACCTACTGGCTGTCCGCACCTCAGCCGGCACCCGTGGAGGTCCCGCGGGGCAACCAGGTCGCGACCCAGCGCAAGGGTGTGGAGGAACCCGTAGTCTTCACCGTCGACCGCCCGCTCACGATCGTGCCCTGCGAGCTCTCGCACCTGGCCACCGCGACCGCGAACGGCCAGCCCGTCGACCGCACCGACGACCTGAAGGCGGGCAAGGAACCATCCGCGTTCAGCGAGCAGCCGGAACGTGGCGACGCCGTGCTGTTCGGCCTGTCCACCGCGGTCCCGGGCTGCGCGGTGCTGCTCAGGTTCGACTGCGAGCCGATGGGCTCCGGCATCAACCCCGACGACCCGCCGTGGGTGTGGGAAGCCTGGACGAGCGAGGGCTGGACCGCCTGCGAGGTCGACCACTTCACCAACGGCGGCTTCAACTCCGCGGGTGACGTCGTCGTGCACGTCCCCCAGGGCCACACCACGTCGATCCTGGTCAGGCAGCGCGCGGGCTGGCTGCGCTGCCGTGCCGCGGAAGTGTGGCAGGGCCAGCCGTTCTACCAGCGCTCACCGAAGATCCGCGACGTCACGGCGGCGACGATCGGCGGCACGACCGAGGCCGTGCACGCCGATGTCGTGCGGGGCGAGACCCTCGGTGTCTCGGAAGGTGTTGCGGGTCAGCGGTTCCCGCTCGCCCGCACGCCGGTCGTCGCGGGTGCGCCGATCACCGTCGAGGTCGCCACCACCGACGGCTGGGAGACCTGGACCGAGGTTCCCGCGTTCGTCGAGTCGGGGCCGGAGGACCGGCACTTCCTGCTGGACAACATCGAGGGCCAGATCATCTTCGGCCCTGCGGTGCGGCAGCAGGACGGCACGCTCCGGCATTACGGCGCTGTGCCCGCGAAGTCCGCGGCGATCCGCGTCCCCGAATACCGCACCGGTGGCGGGCTGCGGGGCAACGTCGCCCGCAACCTCGTGACCGTGCAACGGGATCCGGTGCCGTTCGTGAGCAACGTGACCAACCGCAAGCCCGGCAGGGGCGGTGTCGCGGGGGAGTCGGTCGAGGACGCGGCCCTGCGAGGCCCGCTGTCGCTGCGGACGCGGGACAGGGCCGTGACGGCCGAGGACTACGAGATTCTCGCGCGAGAAGCCGCTCCGGAGGTCGCACGCGTGCGGTGCGCGCCGGGCGACGACGGCGTGCGCGTGCTGGTCGTGCCCGCTGTTGCCGAGCACGAGGAGCCGAACTTCGCGGCGTTCCAGGTCGACCAGGAGACGCTCGAACGCATCGCCCGGCACCTCGACGCGCGGCGGTGTGTCGGGGCGCGGGTGAGCGTGGAGCCGCCGTTCTACCAGGGTGTCACGGTCGTCGCGGACCTCAAGGCGCGCAACGGGACGCCGACCGAGGCGGTGAGGGCCAGGGCGATGGACGCTTTGGGCGACTACCTCGACCCGATCCGCGGTGGCGCCGACGGCGACGGCTGGCCGTTCGGGCGGCCGGTGCACTCGGGTGAGGTTTACGCGGTGCTGCAACGGATCCCGGGCGTCGAGCTGGTCGAGGACGTCCGGTTGTTCGCGGCGAACCTGCTGACCGGGGAGAGGGGACAGTCGGTGCAGCGGGTCGACCTGCCTCCCAACGGCTTGGCTTTCTCCTACGGGCACCAGGTGCGAGTGGTGAGGAGCTGACATGTGCACCGCGATCGGAGGTCTCATTTCCCCGTCACCCCGCCGGGCGGCAGGTGGCGGTGGGCGAGGGGGCGGTAATGCGTAGTGCTGTGGACGACCTGATTTCCCCACATCCCCTCGGCGAGCGGATGCCCGCCGTCTACACCGACGACGACTTCACCCAGCGCTTCACCCAGGCCCTCGACGAGGTCGTCGCCCCGGTCTTCACCGTCCTCGACTGCTTCGCCGCCTACCTCGACCCGCGCCTCGCCCCCGCGGACTTCGTCGACTGGCTGGCCGGCTGGGTGGCGCTGGACCTCGACGAGAGCTGGACCTCGGCCCAGCGCCGCGAGCTGGTCGCCAGAGCCGTGCGGCTGCACAGGTTCCGCGGTACCAGACGAGGCCTGGCCGAACACGTCTGGCTCCTCACCGGCGGCCGGGTCGACATCGCGGACAGCGGTGGCATCGCGGTGTCCCAGCGCCCGCACGGCCCGATCCCGGGCAGTTCCCCCGCGCACGTGCTGATCCGCATCCGGGTGCCGAACCCGGCCGCGGTCGACAGCGTGCGGATCACCGCGGCGGTGCGCCGGATGGTGCCCGCCCACGTCGCCACGACCATCGAGGTGACCACATGATCGTCTGCCAGACCTGCGGAGAGCACAACGCGCCCAACGCGGAGTTCTGCGGCAACTGCGGCGACTTCCTGAAGTGGACTGGTGCCAGGGTGCAGACGGGCGCGGTCCGTCCGGACGACGCGCCGCAGCCGCAGCCGCAGCCGCACCACCGTCCACAACAGACGATGCGGCGGCAGGCCCGGCCGGGTGATCTGATCTGCGGCCAGTGTGGCTCGGGCAACGTGCCCACCAGGAAGTTCTGCGGCGTCTGCGGTCAGTCGCTGCACGACGCGGTCACGCGGAAGCAACCGTGGTGGAAGCGCTGGGTGCCGAGGCGAGGCCCGACGTACAAGAAGCACGGCAGCCGGCCGCGTCGCGTCAAGCGAACGACCAAGGTCCGCCAGGGCATCGGCAAGGCCTTCCGGTGGGCGCTCGCGGTCGTGGTGCTGCTGTTCGGCGGGCTGTACGGGTTCTCCCCGCCGTTCCGCAGCAACGTCAACACCCAGGTCGTCCAGGCCAAGGACGCGGTCGTCGATCTCTTCGTCGAGGACTGGGTGCCGGTGCGGCAGAGCTCGCTCACGGCGTCCCAGGAACGCCCCGACCATCCCGCCGCGCTGGCCATGGACAACGACTACGGCACCTACTGGGCGGCGCCCGACGCGAAGACCGCGGCGCTGACCATCCAGTTCGACCACGCCACCGACCTGCGCCGGATGATCGTCTACAACGGCAACCCGAAGAAGTACCTGGGAACCGCCCGGCCGCAACGCCTCACGCTGGTGTTCGACACCGGCAAGACCTTCGACATCCCGCTCACCGACTCGGCGGAGCAGCAGCACCACGACATCAAGAACGGTGACGGCGTCAAGCAGGTCCAGGTGCTCATCGCGGGCGTCTACCCGTCCAGCGAGAGCACCGACGTGGTGATCAGCGAGATCGAGCTGTTCCAGAAGCAGGTGAAGTGACCATGCGCGTACTTCCGTTGGTGCTCGTGGCGCTGCTCGCCACGCCGGTTCCCGTCAGCCGGGCCCAACCGGCACCCGAGCCGGAGCCGTTCAAGATCGGTTTCTCCAGTTCGGAGAACGACGACCGCGATCTCTTCACCGTCGACAGCAACGGAAACACGCGCACCAACCTCACGAAGAGCCCTGGCAGCCAGCAGGAACCGGCGTTCTCTCTCGACGGCACCAAGCTCGCCTACGCCGACGGCGACCACATCGTGATCGCCAACGCCGACGGCACGAACCCCAGGCGCCTCAACACCGAAGCCCGACCGCAGTCTCAACCCGCCTGGTCCCCGGACGGCACGATGATCGCCGCCGTCACCCGCGTCCCGGACGGCGAGGGCACCAGGCCGATCATCCAGATCCACCGCGTGTCCGATGGCGCCAAGACCGGTGAGATCCCGATTCCCAGCCACCTCAGCGCCCGCGACACCCAGCCGGACTGGTCACCCGACGGCAAGACCATCGCGATCACCCGGCGCTCCGGCAACATCATCCCGCCGCGGCCGGAGATCACGGTGCCCGACACCGATCGCCCGTCCCGTCAGGGCAGCACGTTCGACCTCGAGCAGGTAGTGCACACCTCGCGCATCCCGCCGAAGCCGGACGTTGTGGTGCTCATCGACATCAGCGGCTCGATGCGCGACGAGCTGACAGGTGTGCAGGACCAGCTGGGAAAGATCATGGAGGAGGTCAAGACGCTGCAGCCGGAGACCAGGTTCGGCGTCGCCACCTACGCGGGCGCGGAGAACAAGGACGAGGCGTTCCACCGCCGCCTGGAGCTGACCGACAACGTCGACAAGGCCGTGGCCGCCGTCAAGGCCATCGACCTGGTCACGGACCCCGAGTCCACGGAGGTGTGGGCGAACGCGCTGATCGAGACCGCCACCCGCGAGTTCGAGTTCCGGTCCGACGCCAGCAAGGTCGTCGTGATCATCGGTGACGAGCCGACCGCGGAGAACCTCGTCACCGGCAAGGACTCGGTCGAGAACGCCATCGTCGAGCTCAAGCGCGCCAACATCCGCACCGTCGGTGTCGACAGCGGCGACGCCCGGGTCGGGCTCAACTCGAAGAAGCAGATCGACGAGATCATCAAGGACCCCAAGGGCTCGCTGCAGAAGTACGTGAAGGGCGCCGGCCCGGAGAAGATCCGCGCGGCGATCCTCGACGGCATCAAGGACCTCGACGTCACGGTCACGCCGGTGCCGAAGTGCGACACCGGTCTCACCGTCGAGCTGACCCCGCCGGGACCGGTCACCGGCCAGAGCGGCGAGGACGTGAAGTTCGCCGAGAAGTTCACGGTCTCCCCGAGCACCACTCCCGGCACCACTTTGCGTTGCACCATCGAGTTCCGGCTCAACAACGAGCCCACGGCCCGCCCCGGCCACGTCCAGACCGTCACCGTGCGGGTGGCCGACCTGGTCAAGCCGGTGGTGCGGGTCGACGACGTGACAGTGCAGGCCCAGGACGGCGCCGATGTCGCGGTCACCTACCAGGCGAGCGCCACCGACAGCCAGAACCGTCCGCTCACGCCGGTCTGCACACCGCCGTCCGGCTCGAAGTTCCCGATCGGCGTCACCCGAGTCACCTGCACGGCGACCGACGCCCAGGGCAACACCGGCACCGACACCGCGCTCGTCACCGTAATCTCGGCCGCTCCGGACGGCCCCGAGGTCTGGCTCGTCACACCGGACGGCAGCGCGCAGATCAACCTGTCCCAGCGCTTCGGCGAGCCGTGCCGCAACCGGCCCGGCGAGGATCCGGCGTGGTCGCCGGACGGCAAAACCCTCGCCGTCACGCAGGACGGGCAGATCTGCGCGGTCGACGCCGACGGCACCGGCGCCCGTGTGATCGTCAGGACCGGCTCCAACGTCGAACGCCCGAGGAGCCCGGCGTGGCTCCCGGACGGCACCAGGATCGTCTTCGCCGCGTCGGACGTGGAGTCGCCACCGGACCTGTGGACGGTGGCCGTGCAGAACGGCACACCGCGATCGCTCACCAAGAACGCCAGTCAGCCCGCGGTGCGACGACTTCCGCGGCTCACGGTGACCACGACCGCGACACCGGCCGAGATTCCGTTCAACGGCAAGTCGACGATCGAGGTCGTCGTGGCGAACACCGGTTTCGCACCCGCACCGGCCACGCTCACCGTGACCGTGCCGGAAGGCCTGACGGGCGGGCCGGCCGGTGGTGACCTCGGCACGATCGCACCGGGCGACCGGAAGGTCGTCAGCGGAGAAGCCACCGGTGTCACGGCGGGAGAGCACGTGATGACTGCCGCGGTCGGCACGATCACGTCCAGGGTCACCGTGAAGGTGCTGGAACGAACGGGATCGCTTTCGCTGGCGATGTCGGCGAGCCCGCGGCCGGCGTTCGTCGGCGGTGACGACGTGACCGTGACGTTCAAGCTGCTCAACAGTTCGGGCTCGACGCTCACCGACGTGCGGGTGGTCGCCTCCGCGTTCGGCTGCGACCCCGAGTGCGCGGTCGGCACGCTCGGACCCGACGGTCAGACCGAGGTCAGGTTCACGATCCCGGCCACCCAGGCCGTCGACCGCGAGCTCGTCGGCGTCGTGATCGCCACCGGGCCGGACGAGGACGCGGCGGACAACGTCGCCACCACGCAGATCGTGATCAAGCAGCCGACACTGACCCTCGACCAGCAGGCGGGTCCGCTCGGCGGCGTGGTCTCGGTGCAGGGCAAGGACTTCCCGCCGGGCGCCAGGGTGCGGCTCGGCTGGAACCCCGGCATCTCCGAGACACCGGGGGAGATCGTCACCGCCGACGGCACGTTCTCCGCGCAGATGCTGGTCTTCCACAACGACACCGAAGGAACCCGGCAGGCGACCGGTACCTCCGTCGGGGGCACGAGGTTCGGCGAGGTGAAGTCGGGCGACTTCCTCGCGCTGCCGAGCACCGTGCAACCGTCGGACTTCGTCGTACGCGGCTGATCGGGCTTCCCCAACGGGCAGAGATGGGCGCACCCGGTCACGCCTCCACCGCCGCTGTGCGGCGACAGGGAAAGAAGGAGACTGCCAGTCATGGGAGCAACAGCGACACTGTCCACTTCGGACCTTGCCGTCGCACCGGGCGGGGACGTCACCTGCCAGGTGATGGTGCGCAACGCGGGCGAGCTGGTGGACCAGTTCACGGTCGACGTCGTCGGCGACGCCGCGTCGTGGAGCCACGCCGAACCGCCGGTGGTGAACCTCAACCCCGGTGAGTCCGCGCCCGTGCTCATCCGGTTCGCCCCACCGCGCGCCACGGGCGTCTACGCGGGCTCCGTCCCGTTCGGAGTCCGCGTCATCTCGCGCGAGGACCCGCACGGCTCGGTCGTCGAGGAAGGCGTCGTCACGGTCGGCGCGTTCACCGACGTGGCCGCCGAACTGGTGCCCGCAAAGGCGGAGGGCGGACGGAAGGCCAAGTACGAGGTCGCCGTCGACAACGTGGGCAACTCGCCCGCGCTGCTGCGGCTGCGGGCCATCGATCCGGAGGACGAGCTGGACTTCCGGCTCGACCGCTCGGAGATCTCGCTGCCACCGGGCACCACCGCGTTCGTGCGGCTGCAGGCCAAGCCGCGCAGGACGTTCCTGCGCGGTGAACCGAAGCGGCATCCGTTCCAGGTCGAGATCATGCCGGAGCAGGGCGACCCGCTGCTGGCGCAGGGCACGATGGTCCAGCGGCAGCTGTTGCCGAAGTGGTTGCTGCCGGCCCTGATCGCACTGCTCCTGCTCGCGGGTGCGCTGGCGGCGCTGTGGTTCAGCGTGCTCAAGCCCGCCGTGAAGTCCGCTGCCCGTGAGGCGATGCAGCAGGAGAGCGCGGAGATCAAGCAGAAGAGCGAGGACGCGGCCGGCGCGGCGGGAGCGGCCAAGGAGGAGTCGAAGAAGGCGGCGGCCAACGCCGAGCAGGCACTGGGCGCGCTGGGCCTCAAGCCGGGCGACACGAGCGGGACGCCGACGCTGCCCAAGCCCGCGGAGAAGGGCGAGTCCGTGACGTTCCGGATCGACGTCACCGCGCCGATCGTGGCGAACACCAGTTCGTTCACCGAGGTGTCCTTCACCCCGCCGGACGACAAGAAGACCGTTCTGGTCAAGGACATCTTCTTCGAGAACGCCAAGGGCGACACGGGAACGGCCCAGCTCGTCCGGGACGCGAACGGGACGCGCACCGTCATCAGGGTCATCGGGCTCGGGAACTTCCGGGACCGCGACGAGCACGTCCAGGAACCGCTGCGGTTCCAGCCGGGCGAGAAGATCGTGTTCCGGGTTAGCTGCCAGAACCCGCAGCCCAAGGGCGCGTGCACGCCTTCGGTCGTCCTCAACGGGCGGGCGGAATGACGTCAGCGGCGAGGTCGATGAAGGGAACCATCCTGTGGCTGAAGGTTCCCTTCATCGTCCTAGATGAGGCCTTCGCGGAGTGCGAAGGCTACTGCGTGAGCGCGGTTGCGCAGCTGGAAGCGGTTGGTGATGTCGTGCAGGATCGACTTCACCGTCCGCTGCGAGTAGCACAGCCGCTCCGCGATCTCCCTGGTCTCCAGACCGTCGGCGATCATCCGCAGCACTTCGGTCTCCCTGCTGGACATACCGGCGAGGTTGAGCCCGTTGGGGCGCAACACGTTGCGCTGCAGCTGGGACACGCGGCCGAGCAACCGGCCGAGCAGGTCCGCGGGCAGCGACCCCTCCCCGGCGTGTGCCGCGCGGATCAACCGGACCAGCGTGTCCGGGGTGGCGTCGGAGCGGCGCAGCACTGCGGAGACACCGCTGCCGACGATGTCGAGCAGCTCGGAGTCGGCCACGTCACCGGCGACGAGCACGATGCCGGGATTGGGCTGGCACTGCAGCTTTCTGAGCAGTTGCAGCACGTTCTCGTCGAGACGTTCCGCGACGACGAGCGCGACGCAGCTCTCCGCGGTCTCCGGTTCGACGAGCCGGATCTCCGGCCGGGAGCGCAGTGCGACGGTCACGCCGGCGCGGGTGATGGAGTCGGTGGCGTGCAGGACGACGGTGACGGGCTCGGCGTTCATCAGCTCCCCTTCTGACGGCGGCACAACAATCATCCGACCGGGAACGTCCCGGTCGTCAGGGGCAGTCATCCCGATGTGTCCCGGAACAGGTTTACGGCCTGAGCACGGTCCGCGACCTGCAGCTTGCGGAGGATGTTGGACACGTGGTTGCGGACGGTTTTGGTGCTCAGGAACAACTCCTTGGCGATCGCGGCGTTGCCCTTGCCGTCCGTCATGAGGCGGGCGACCTCGCGCTCGCGCCCGGTGAGCTCCGGGAGCGTGCTCGGACGTGGTGCTGTCGCGAAGAAGTCGAGCAACCGCGTGGCGACGGCAGGGCTGAAGATGGCCTCACCCTCGCCGACCGCGCGCACAGCGTCCACAATCTGTTGGGGACGCGAGGACTTCACCAAATACCCCCGAGCACCGGCTTTCATCGCCGCGAACACGGATTCGTCGTCCTCGAACATCGTCAGCACGAGCACGCGTGCGGACGGTTGTGCCGCGACGATCCGGCGCGTCGCCTCCACACCGCCGAGATCCGGCATGTTGAGGTCCATCACGATCACCTCGGGTTGCAGCTGCTGCGCGAGCTCGACGGCAGCGGTGCCACCGGAAGCCTCGCCGACGACCTCGATGCCGTTGTCGATCAGGGTGGCCATCACGCCGCGGCGGAACAGCGGGTGGTCGTCCACGACCAGCGCGCGCAACGTCATGACAGGGGCAGTGCGGCCGCGAGTCTGGTGCCGCCGTCGAGGCCGGGCTCGACGCGACAGTTCCCGCCGAGATCGCTGGCGCGCTGCCGCATCGACGCGAGCCCCACGCCCGCCGCCACCTCGGCCGCTCCCACACCGTCGTCGACCACCTCGACGTGCAGTTCGGCGTCGAACCACAGCCGCACCTGGCACGTGCGCGCCTCGGCGTGCGTCACGACGTTCGTCAGCGCCTCGCGGATGATCCGGTACGCGGCGACGCTCACCGCGTCGGGCAGCGGCGGAATCTCGCCGAGCAGCACGACGTCGATCGCGACGTGCAGCCGCGAGCGCAGCACGGCGACGAACCGCTCGACCGCCCCGGTCAGGCCGTGCTTCGCCACCGAGGCCGGGTTCTCGCTTGCCACCAGCGCCTTGATGTCGTCGATCGCGGAGTGCATCTCCTCTTCGAGCACCGCGAGCATGCGCGCCGCCGCGGCCGGGTCGGAGGTGAGGAGCTGCCGTGCCGACCGCAGCCCCAGGGCGACAGCGGCGAGTGACGGGCCGACACCGTCGTGGAGATCTCGCAGCACCGCCCGGCGTGCTTCGGCCGCACTCCGGGCGCACGACTCCGCTGGGACGATGAATTGGCGGCGCATGCTCCCTCCCTCCCCGAAGATGACGTCGTTCCTGCGTCAGCACCCGTTTCGGGTATTCCCGATGGTGTGACGCCAAGTCCCCTGAACGGCCCATTCACCGCTGTGGCGGGAGTGGGTGACGGGGTTCTCCGCACTTCGATGGAAGCGTTGGCGGCCCTGATACAGCCAGGTGGAGAAGCCAAATGGCCCGATGAGCGGTACGAGGTATTTGTGGGCCGAATGGGTGCTCCATACAGGTATGGGAGTCGAGGTCCACGACCCTCGCTGGCTCGCCGCCGTGCCGGGTGCCGAGCTCGTGGTCGGGCTGGACGATGTGGGTGAATGCGCCGCGAACAGTCACCGGGTGACCGTGTTGATCGACCTCGTGCCGTCGAACGTGTCATCGCTGCGGGAAATGGCCGCTTACGCCGTGGGGAAGGGTGCACGCAAGGTCCGCGTGCGGCCGTACGGCGTCGATCGGGTCGATCTCGTCTACGCGGCCGTGGAGCTGAATCGTGTCGCCGAGGACGACGCCGTCGAGGTGCAGTTCGACGTCACGTCCGCCGCGCTGCTGCGGTCGGATCCGTCGGCGTTCGTGCGCGTCGATCCGCTCGTGGTCAAGGCGGACGGGACGGTCGTGCCGATCTGCGTGGGCCTGGAGCAGTACGCGCTGGGGTCGCTGGGATCGTTGGACGAGTTGCTGGCGCAGTGGGACCCCGAGCCGGTCAGGGACCTGTGCCGGGTCGCGCTGGGACGCGCGCTGGCCGACACCGGCCCGCTGGTGTCGTGGTACGAGCACCTCACCCGGACAGCAGCGCTGATGCGGGCCGCGTGTTGATCACCATCTTGGGCGTGACGCCGCATTCCTCCGCCCGCGCGCAGCCGTAGTTCAGCCAGTCCAGCTGGCCGGGCGCGTGCGCGTCGCTGTCGATCGAGAACGTGCAGCCGGCGTCGACGGCCAGGCTCAGCAGCCTGCGCGGCGGATCGAGGCGCTCCGGCCGTGAGTTGATCTCGACGGCCGTGCCGTGCTCCGCGCAGGCCTCGAAGACCCGTACCGCGTCGAACTGGGACTCCGGCCGGCCCCTGCCCACGACGAGCCGGCCGGTGCAGTGGCCGAGGATGTCGACGTGCGGGTTCGACACCGCGGTCACCATCCGTTCGGTCATCTCCGCCTTCGGCATCTTCAGTTTCGAGTGGACACTCGCGACCACGATGTCCAGTCGCTCCAGCATGTCGTCGTCCTGGTCGAGCGAGCCGTCGTCGAGGATGTCGACCTCGATGCCGGTGAGGATCAGGAACGGCGCCAGTTCCACGTTCAGCTCGGCGACGACCTCCAGCTGCTTCTCCAGCCGGGCCCTGGACAGTCCATTAGCGACGGTCAGGCGCGGCGAGTGGTCGGTCAGCACCATGAACTCGTGGCCGAGGTCGCGGGCCGCCTCCGCCATCTCCCTGATCGGGCTGCCGCCGTCGGACCAGTCGGAGTGGACGTGGCAGTCGCCCTTCAGCCTCGCGCGGAGCTCCTCGCCGCCGGAGAGGTCGACGTGCCGCAGCTTCGCGAGGTAGGAGGGTTCGCGGTTCGCCAAGGCGTCCAGGACGACACCGGCCGTCGCCTTCCCGACGCCTTTCAGATCGGTGAGCGTGCCGAGTTTCGCGCGTTTCTCGACCTCCACCGGGTCGAGGTCCGCGATGACGGCGGCCGCCCTGCGGAAGGCCTGGACGCGGTAGGTCGGCTCGCCCGCCCGTTCGAGGTGGAACGCCACCTGCTTCAACGCCTTGACCGGATCCATACCTCTTCCTACCAAAATCGCACTCCACACGCCGTGTATGGGGTTTCCCGGCAGATAAGCGGTGCTCGTTGTCGCCCGGCACGGCGGCCCATAGTTTCGCGGCCATGGCGAGCAACCCGTTTTCGCTGATAGGACACGTCGCGCTGGTCACAGGCGGAACCCGTGGCATCGGTCTGGAGTCGGTGCGCGCGCTGGCCCGTGCGGGGGCGAGCGTTGCCGCGGCCGAGACGACCAAGGAGGCCGCTCCGGCTGTCGAGCGCTTCGGCCGCCTCGACGTGCTGGTGAACAACGCCAGTGCCGCACCGCCGTTCGGCCCGGCAGGAATCCGGGTGAACGCGGTGGCGCCCGGCGTGGTCCGCACCGATTTTTCGGCGGCGATCGTCGCCAGCGAGGACCTGCACGCCGCGGTGGTCGCGAAGACCTCGCTGGGACCGGTGGACGAGGCCTCCGCCTACACGACCGGTTCGATCCTCGTGGTCGACGGCGGGACGGTGGCGTGATGGAGCTCGTACCGCTGGGCACGATGACCGCGAGGTTGCGGAAGCCCTACACACTCCCGAAAACGCCAGCCGGCGACCGTTTGATCTACGAGGTCGAGTCGGGAACGTTCGAGGGCGAGCGGTTGCGCGGCACGATGCACGGCACGTCGACCGCGGACTGGCTGACCATCGGCCCGGACGGCACCGCGACCCTGGACGTCCGTTCCGTGCTGCGCACCCACGACGACGCTTTCGTGTATCTGCACTACTCGGGACGTGTCGACGTCTCGAATGGCTTCGGCGCGCCGCTCTACGCCGCTCCTCTCTTCGAGACCGGCGACGACCGCTACCGCTGGTTGAACCGCGTGCAGGCCGTCGCGAAGGGTGTCCTCGACGGCCTGGTCCTCACCTACGAGGTGTGCGAGGTGCGGTGAAATTCACCCGACCTTCGGCGGGTATCGATCGGGTCGGCGACTGCGGAAGCGTCGTCGCCGACCAACGATCGGAGGGGTGTCGCGGTGAGGAAGCGTTGGGGCGCGGCGGCTTTGGCCGCCCCGCTGTTCATGTCCCTGGTGGGAACGGCCCATGCGGAGCCGGGTCCGTTGGACGAGTACTACAACCAGACAGTCGCCTGGGCGGAGTGTCCTGCCGGGTGGGTGTCGCCGTCGACCGGTGTCGAGTGCGCCACGGTGATCGTGCCGATGGACTACAGGAATCCGGGCAACGGCAATCTGGAGATCGCGATCTCCCGCAAGAAGGCCACAGATCCGGCGCGTCGTAGAGGTGTGCTGCTGACGAACCCCGGTGGGCCGGGCGGATCCGGGCTCGGCGCGGTGCACTGGTTCAACGCGCAGACCGAGGTGCTGAAGATCTACGACGTGATCGGCATGGACCCGCGTGGCGTCGGCCGTTCGACTCAGCTGCGGTGCATCTCCACGTCCTCGGAGGCCGAGTTCCCGTCGCGCCCGAAGGATTCCCAGCTGTCCAACTGGTCCGACTACGCGCGTGCCGTCGAGGCGAACTGCCAGCGCGGCGGCGGCGAGATGCGCCGGTTCGTGTCGACGATGAACACCGCCCGCGACATGGACGTCATCCGCGGAGCGTTGGGGGAGAAGAAGGTCTCGTACGTCGGGTACTCGTACGGAACGCAGCTCGGCGCCGTTTTCGGCTCCATGTTCCCGAAGTCGCTCGACCGCAGCGTGCTGGACTCCGCTCTGGACCCGCTGAAGACGTGGCACGAGCAGGACGTCGACGTGGTGGACGCGATAACCGACAACCTGAAGAAGTGGACGGAGTGGACCTCCGCCCGCAACTCCACCTACGGGCTCGGCACCACGCCCGCCGCGGTGCGCGGAGAGCTGGACGCGATCGCGGAGAAGCTGAAGTCCGGCCCGTTCGGCGGGTACGCGGACGTCTCGTCGTTCGACTACGCGGTGGGAGCCACCCGCTACCGGCGTTCGTGGGCCGCGTTCTCCCGCCACATCGCCTCGATCAAGGCGGGAGTCGCCGATCCCGGTGAGGCTTCGGCGATCGTCGCGGCGCTGAAGAAGGGCGACATCGAGCCCACCTCCGCCGGCACGTACCAGGCCGTCACCTGCGAGTGGGACTGGTTCACCGACGTCAACACCTACTACAACGACATGAAGCGGTGGCGCGACACCAACCCGTACGGCGGGACCGTCGACTACATGGCGCCGACCAACTGCACGTTCCGCGCGTTCCAGCGGCCGGAGAGGATTCCCGCCATCACGCGGAAGTACCCGGCGGGCATCGTGATCAACTCCGACGGCGACACGCAGACCCCGCTCGCCAACGGGCGGGTCATGGCCGAGCACCTCAACGTGCCGCTGATCAACGTGTCCAACGATGGTCAGCACGGGCACTACGCGTTGCGTCGCAACGCCTGCGTCGACGCTCTGGTCAACAAGTACCTGGTGTCCGGGATTCTGCCGGGGTCGCGGGTGACGTGCGCCGGGACGGACATCGCGGAGAACGTGCCGCCGGGTCAGGCCGTTTCGCTGGCGCAGCAGTCTTCCCGGCCGTTGAGCGAGATCCTGGGTGAGATAGCGGCGGAGCCCAAGCCGTTCTAGGGAGGGTGAGGGAGCTCCGCACGGAGCTCCCTCGCTGCTCAGATCGCGTACGGCCCGAACCGGCCCCACGCGACGAAGGCCGCGGCGATCAGCAGGACCGCGTTGAACGCGATGCCCTGCAGTTCCTTCCTCGACCCACGGCAGTTGCCTGACGAGTTTCTCGCGCGGCTGGTCGCGCTGCTGCTCCAGTCCTTCCGGGCGCCGGGGCACGGCCCACTGCCCGACCCGCCCTCGCCTCGTGCCGTCTACCGGTCCATGCTGCGCGCCGGGCGGGCGTGCCGCGGCGCGCAGGAACGGCGATCAGGCGAACCAGGTGCCGCCACCGGTCTGCCGGTAGCCGAGCGCCCGGTACACGGCGTCCACAAGGGACTGTCCGCGTTCGTTGACGCCGAGCCCCGGCCCCTGCCGGTTCATCGCGTAGCCGAACGAGAGCCGCGCCCGAGGATCGGCGAACCCGAGCGAGCCGCCCATCCCGTTGTGCCCGAAAGCCTCCTCGCTGATCAGCAGGCCCTCGCGGTCGTTCGGCGGCAAATACGAGTTGTCGGTGGCCTTCTGGAACCCGAGCGCGAACCGCGACGGCACCCCGACCACGGCGTCGAGCCCCGCCACGACGACGTTCGACATCTGCGGGAGCTGCTGCGGCTCCACCAGCCGCACGCCGTTGTAGGAGCCGCCGAGCGCCAGCGGCCGGTACATCCCGGCGAGCCCGCGTGCGTTCGAGATGCCGCCGATCGCGCCCATTTCCGCGCTGTGTGCTGCCCGTGAGTCGGACTCGCCCGGCGCCATGTAGCCGCCGTTGTTGAGCAACATCAGGCCGGGCACCGACTCGGGCTCCGTCAGAGCGGTGACGAACAACGACGGCAGCAGCACGCCCGGTTGTGTCGGGTCGACCGGGATCGTGTGCGCGACATGGGGTTCGAGGTCCTCCGGCAGTCCCATCCAGAAGTCGAGGCCGAGCGGCCCGGACACCTCCTTCTCGAAGAACTGGCCCAGCGACTGCCCCGTGACGCGGCGGATGATCTCGCCGACCAGGAACCCGAACGTCAGGCCGTGGTAGCCGTGCCGCGTGCCCGGCTGCCACAGCGGTTTCTGCGCAGCGAGCGCCGCGGTGACGAGTTCCCAGTCGTAGAAGGCGCCGGCGGGCAGCCACTCGGTGAGCGCGGGCAGGCCTGCCTGGTGGCTCAGTACGTGCCGGACGAGCGTCGCGTCCTTGCCCTCGGCGCCGTACTCCGGCCAGTACCGGACGACCGGCGCGTTGAGGTCGAGTGCGCCGCGCGAGGCGAGGATGTGCGCGCAGAGCGCGGTCGCGGCCTTGGTGCACGACCACACGTGGACGATGGTCTCCTCCGACCACGGCTGACCCGTGAGGGGGTCGGCGACACCACCCCAGAGGTCGACGACGGGCTCGCCGTCGAGGGTCACGTGCACGGAGGCGCCCACCTCGCCGCGTTCGGCGAAGTTGCGTTCGAACTCGGTGCGCACCTCCGCGAACTGCGGGGCGCAGGTTCCCTGGATCGACATTGACCCTCCTCGGGCGGAAAGCGGCGGTTGCCTCAATGCCATCACCGAGAGGAACCACGGGTCAGTAGGGAACCCTCAGCGGCTAACGCGTCCGGTCGTACGGTCCTACCGAGAGTGACTGATCGCGCACGGAAAGCGGGACCCTGCCGAGCTGAGCCACCCACGTGGAAGACTCAGCGCTGCTCCGCCGAAGCTCGCCGGGAGGCCGTCATCGTCGACACCCCGCTCCGCGCCGCGACCCGGAGGACCGAACTCCGCGGACGGGAACCGGAACTGCGCACGATCCTCGACTGCGTGGACGCGGCACCCGCGACCGGCCTCGTCGTGGTGCGGGTCAGCGGAGAACCCGGCATCGGCAAGACCAGCCTGCTCGCGGAGATCGCCCACCGCCTGCGCGAGCGCCGCTGCGGCGTGCTCACTTCGGCGTCCGACGTGCTCGGCAAGCGCATCCCGTACGGCGCGGTGGTCGCGTTGGTCCGTTCCCTCGTCACACCGCTGGACAAGCTCCGCGCAGATGCCTTGTCCGCACTGGAGTTCTCCGCGACGGAGGACTCCGGCGCCTGGTTCGGTCGTGCCTGCGACCGGGTGGTGCGCCTGCTGACCGAGCTCACGGCGGCGCGCCCCGCGGCGTTGCTGATCGACGACCTCGACCACGTGGACGACGACTCCCTGGCCCTGCTCACCCTGGTGCTGCGCAGGGTCTCGGCAGCGCCACTGGTGCTGGTCACCGCGAGCCGTTCGCACACCAGCGAACCCGGCGCCGAAAGCCTGCTGGACCGGGTGGAACAGCACGCCGACGTGCTGCGCATCGATCTCGCCCCGCTCTCCGACGCCGACGTGGCCCGCATCGTCGAGTCCGTCCTGCAGACCCCGGTCGACGAGGCTCTCGCCCGCGAGGTCGGGCAACGATCCGACGGCAACCCGTTCTTCGTCACCGAGATCGCCCGCTCGTTGAAGGAGCTCGACCTCGTGACGGTCGACAACAACCGGGCCCGCCTGGCCGTCTCCCCGGACGCGATCCGCCTGACCCGCCGCGAGGCCGTCCTGCGCCGCGTGGCCCCGCTGGAGAACGACACCCGCCTGGTGGCCCGCGCCGTCTCCGTCTTCCGCCGGGTGCGCCTCGACCAGATCCCGCTGCTGGCCCGCGTGGCCTCACTGCCGGAGGCAACGGTCGTCGCCGCGTTCGACGAACTCCTGCGCGCCCACATAGTCGTTCACGACGACGAGCGCGGCTACCGCTTCTCGCACGCCCTGGTGGGTGAGGCCCTCTACCACGAGGTCGGCCCCGCCCAACGCCGTCACCTCCATTCCCTGATCTCCGCCCGCCTGCTGGAGGACCGTTCCCAGGGCCTGCCGGTGGACCTGCTCCAACTCGCCTGGCACCTGGCCGAGTCCGCCGCCCCCGGCGACCGCGCCGCCGTCGAGGTGCTGGCCGACGCCGCCTCCGTGGCCCGCGCCACCGCACCGGAAACCGCGGCCGCCCTGTGCACCCGAGCCCTGCGACTGTTGCCCCGCAACGCCCCCGAACGCTCCGACCTGCTCGCCCTGCAGTGCCGCGTGCTGGCCAGGGCCTCACGCCCCGCGCTGGCCATCGAACCCGGGCTGGCCGCCCTGGACTCCATGGCGCCGGGCCAGGAACGCACGCGGGTGGCCACCGCCGTGATCTCCTCGCTGTTCTCCGTCGGCCGGACAGCGGAAGCCATGGCACTGGCCGACGAGGAGGTGGCGAACGGCCCGGCCTCTCTGCAAGCCCAGCGAGCCGTGCTCCTCGTCTACAACAACCGCCACGAGGACGCCGTCGAGGAAGTGGCCCGCATCGAGGCACTCCCGATCAGCTCGCCGGCCGAAGGCGTGATCGTCTTCG
This sequence comes from Lentzea nigeriaca, assembly GCF_016907955.1. GTDB lineage: Bacteria > Actinomycetota > Actinomycetes > Mycobacteriales > Pseudonocardiaceae > Lentzea > Lentzea nigeriaca. The sequence goes on from NZ_JAFBCX010000020.1 coordinate 101,603, forward strand.
AGCACCTGGCGATGCTCTCCTCGTTGTTGTTCCAGCACGACCGCACGGTCGAGTACGCCAACCGTGCACTGTCCTATTGCGACGATCAGCCGATGCTCGAACTGCAGGCACTCTCCGTCTGCGCCTCGATCACCTCACTGGCGGGCCTGGTCCACGACGCCTCCTGGCGTCTGCGCCGAGCCGAGGAACTGGTCGACCAGGTCGGCTCCCACGGCTTCCGGGCCGAACGAGCCGCCTCCCGCGTCGCTCTCGACTGGCTGGGCGGCCACTGGGACGCCGCGCTCGACGGCATCGGCCGCTGGCTCCCCGACGTGGAAGCCGCCCAGGCCGACCAGGCCCTGGGCGTGCTGCAGGCCGTCGAGCTCTCGATCCGCACCTGGCGCGGCGAACTCGACGTGGCGGCCCGCCTGGCCTCGCTGCCCGCCCCGCAGTCGGTGAACATCTCCAAGCTCCACGCCGCGGCCCACGCCGAGTACCTGATCGCGCGAGGCGAGATCGACGAGGCCTACGCCCTGCTCGCGGGCGCCATCGGCAGCCGTCTCGAGTCCGCCTACTCCTGCGTCCTGGTTGCCCGGATGATCGAGCTCGACCTGGAACGCGGCCGCACCGACTCGGCCCTGGAATCCCTGGACCGCCTGGCTTCCGTGTCGCCGACCAGGGTGTCGCCGTGGTCGCGCACGACCATCCGCCGGGTGACGGGCGTGGTGCGGCAGGACGCGGACCTGCTGCGGGAGGCGGTGTCCGAAGCCGCCACGGGTGGCCTGGAGTTCGAGAAGGCCCGCGCCCAGCTGGCTTTGGGCGAGATCGCGAAGGACGAGGTCCCGGTTCTTCTCGAGGCCTACACGGCTTTCCAGCGCCTGGGCGCCCACGGCCTGCGCCGCCAGGCGGGCAACCGTTTGCGTGCGCTGGGCGCCAAGGTTCCGCGAGCCCGCTCGAAGGCGCCCGGCCTGCTCACGGAGGCCGAGGAGAACGTGGCCCGGTTGGTGCAGCAGGGAATGCGCAACCGCGACATCGCCGCCGCCCTGCACTACAGCCCGCGGACGATCGAGGTCTACCTCTCGCGGATCTACGCGAAGCTGCACGTCTCGTCCCGCCTGGAACTGGCCCGCGTGCTGGACGCGATGCAGCAGCGCTAACCAGGAGGCACGACCCGGCCGAGTCGTTTGCTCACGCCCTCCTCCTGGTAGTTGGCCACGGTCTCGGCGAGCTGCAGGCACGCGCGTTCGATGGCCTCACGGGCCTGGTTGCGCTCGCTCGTGACGGCGCTCAGGATCAGCCCGGTCAGCGCCACCGAGCCGTTGAACGCCTGCAGCACGATCATCGTGGTCAGCAGGTCGGCCGAGGCGAAGTGACCGTTGGCCGCGGACATCACGGCGGCCACGGAGGTGATCGCGGCGCACGGTGCGGCGATCGCGTGCTGGAACCGCAGGGCCGCCCAGATCAGCATCGGGAACACCAGGAACAGCAGCCGCATCTGCGACGTGGTCACGAACGCCGCCAGGGCCGCGGTGGCGACGAGCAGCGACGCGGCCTCCGCGAACCGTCTCGGCTGAGCGTTCCACCGCCGGGGAAGCGTCAGCAGCAACGGTGTGAACACCAGAACGCCCATCGCGTCGCCGGTCCACCACACCGACACCACCGCTGGCGCCTCGTGCCACGGGATCACGCCGTCGAGTCTCAACGCCATCGTGCCGACCACCGCGCTGATCAGCATCGCGCCCAGCGCACCGGTGAACACGAGCAGCAGCGCGTCCTTCAACCTGTCGAGCTGGGGCCGGAACCCGAAGCGCGTCAACAGGAACCAGGCGGTCAACGGCGCGGCGGTGTTGCCGATCGTGATCAGCACGGTCGCGCCTGGCCCCGTGCCGAGCGCGATGTTCGCGGTCAGCGCGCCGAGCGCGATGCCTGGCCAGATCCGCAGACCCGACATCAGCAACGCCGCCACGGAGATCCCTGTGGGGAGCCACAGTGGAGTGACCTGGCCCTTGACCAGTGCCAGGACCAGTCCCACCTTCGCCGTCGCGTAGTAGGCGACGGCTACCGCGAGGATCATCACGGTGGTGCGGAGTGCGGCGTTCACCGGCACATGCTGCACCCGTGCACACATGTCCGCCAGACCTCGCAACAGGGCGTACCCGGTCGGACTCAGTCCGTAGGTTTCTTAGTTGTCGTGGAAGCCGCACTACAGCCCGTCGTGCACGCGACGTGAGATGGGTTGCATGCGCACAGCCGAGGCGGTCGACGAGATCCGGGTCGAGGAAGGCGGGCGCCGCGTGGTGGTGGTCGCCGGCCGCCTGCGCCTCCCGGTCTCCGCGGGCGTCACCGACGACCAGGCGCTGATGCTGGCCAGAGCGGGCACCACGGCCTGGCACCTGCTCCGCACGTGCGCGCACCTGAGGCCGGACGAGTCGATCGTCGTGCACGACGCCGCGAGCGAGGTCGGGGCGATCGCGGTCCAGCTGGCCCGTAGTTTCGCCGCCGGACGCGTGATCGCCACCGAGTCCAGCCAGTCCCGGCGGCGCAGGGCGGTCCGGCTCGGCGCGGACGTCGCCGTCGAGTCCGATCCGGACGGTCTCGCCGAACGGGTGATCCAGGCGAACGAGGGCAAACAGGTCGACGTCGTACTCGATCCAGGAGGCACGGTGAAAGCCTCGCTGGACGCACTCGCGCCGTTCGGCCGGATCGTCTGCTATGGCGCTGACCAGGACGAATCCATCAAACTGACGGGTCTGCTCGGCGGGTCGCAGGCGGTCATCGGGTTCCGTTTCGAGCACACCCTGGAACGACCCGACATGATCGCGAGAGCTGTCAGTGAGCTGTTCGGGTTGACCTCGGCTGGGCGATTGCGTCCAGTGGCAGGCGACTAGTACCCGTTAGGAAGCCGGAATTAGGGGACTCATGAGGACCGTATTCACGACCTGCCCGCTCTGCGAGGCGACGTGCGGGCTGGAGCTGACCGTCGAGGGCGACCGCATCACGAAGGTGCGCGGCGACCGCGAGGACGACTTCAGCAAGGGCTTCATCTGCCCCAAGGGCGCCTCGCTCGGCACGCTCGACGCCGACCCTGACCGGCTGAGCACACCGCTGATCAAGCGCGACGGCGAGTTCCGGGAGGCGACCTGGGACGAGGCCTTCCGGTACATCGACGAACGGCTCAAGGACTTCCCGGACCGCGACTCGGTCGCGATGTACCTGGGCAACCCGGTCGTCCACTCGCTCGCCGGCGGCCTCTACGCGGGGCCGCTGCGCAAGGCGCTGGGCAGCCGCAACGTGTTCACCGCCAGCACCGTCGACCAGATGCCCAAGCACGTCCAGTGCGGCCACATGTACGGCAGCATCTTCTCGATCCCGGTACCCGACATCGACCGCACCGACTTCATGCTGGTGCTGGGCGCGGACCCGTTCTCGTCCAACGGCAGCCTCTGGACCGTTCCGGACGCGCCGGGCCGGTTCAAGGACCTGCGGAAGCGCGGTGGCCGGTTCGTGGTCGTCGACCCGCGCCGCAGCCGCACCGCCCAGGCCGCGGACCAGCACGTCGTGATCAGGCCGGGCACGGACGTGTTCCTGCTGCTGGCGTTGATCCACGAACTGTTCGCGCAGGACCTGGTGAACCTGCGCGACCTCGCCGGGCACGTCACCGACCACACGGTGATCCGCTCGCACGTCGAGCCCTTCTCCCCGGACGCCGTCGCGGAACGGACCGGCATCGACGCGGCCACCATCCGCGCGTTGGCGAGGCAGTTGGCCGGTGCCGAACGCGCCGCGGTGTACGGCCGCATCGGCACGACGACCGTGGAGTTCGGCACGGTCGCGTCGTGGGCGGTCGACACGCTCAACATCCTCACCGGCAACCTCGACCGGCCCGGTGGCGTGATGTGGCCGCTGCCCGCGCACAGCAAGCGCGGACCCGGCCGCGGCAAGGGTTTCGGCATCGGCCGCTGGCACAGCCGGGTCAAGGGACATCCCGAGGTGATGGGGGAGTACCCGGCCGTCACGATGGTCGACGAGATCGAGACGCCCGGCGAGGGCCAGGTGCGGGCGTTGTTCACGATCGGCGGCAACCCCGCGCTGTCGCTGCCGAACTCGGCCCGCGTGAACGACGCTCTGTCCTCATTGGACTTCATGGTCAGCGTTGATCCGTACCTCAACGAGACCACCCGGCACGCGGACGTCATCCTGCCGACGCCACCGCCGTCCCGTCGCGACCACTACGACATCGCGTTCCTCAACAACTCCGTGCGCAACGTCGTGAAGTACTCGCGGGCGGCGATTCCGCTGGAAGAAGGCAGGGTCGACGAGACGGACATCTTCTTCCGGCTCGCCACGATCTTCAGCGGCCTGGGCCCATCAGCTGATCTGGACGCGATCGCCGCGATGCAGCTCGCCGGCCTGAAGCAGCAGCTCGGGGTCGACTTCGAACCCGAGGGCGAGACTCGCGAGGAACGCCTGCTGGACCTGAAACTGCGCACCGGCCCGTACGGGGTGTCGCTGCGGCAGCTGCTGGAGAACCCGCACGGCATCGACCTCGGCCCGCTCACCTCGCGGTTGCCGGAGATCCTGCGTACGCCGTCGGGACGGATCGAACTCACGCCGCAGCCGATCATCGACGACCTCCCGCGCGTGCTGAAGGCGTTGGAGAACCCCGAGACCGACATGGTGCTGATCGGCCGCAGGCACCTGCGCACCAACAACTCGTGGATGCACAACGTGCCCGCGCTGGTGAAGGGCAAGCCGTTGTGCACGCTGCTGGTCAACACCGGCGACGCCCACCGCCTGGGCCTCACCGACGGCGCGACTGCCCAGGTCACCTCGCGCGTCGGCAAGGTCGAGGTGCTGGTCGAGGTCACCGACGACATCGCGCCCGGCGTCGTCTCGATGCCGCACGGCTGGGGCCACGACCAGCCGGGTACTCAGCTCTCGGTCGCCAGTGAGCACGCCGGGGTGAACGTCAACCTCCTCACCGACGACCTCCGCATCGATCCGCTCTCGGGCACCGCCGTCCTGAACGGCACCCGCGTGCAGGTCGTGCCCGCCTAGAGATCAACGACGCCCCTAGGAGCCGCCATGACCGCCGAAGTCACCAGCCCGAACGCGGTGCAAGCCATCCGCTGCATAGCCGACCTGCCGTTCCTGGCGGAGCAGGCGTACGGCGACGCGGTGGCGTGGCGGTTCAAGCGGCACGGCGAGTGGCGCGAGCAGACCTACGCCGAGGTCTCCGAGCTGGTGCTGGACCTCGCGTCGGGGTTCGTCCACGCCGGACTGAAGGCGGGTGACCGGGTCTGCGTGCTCGCGAACACACGTCCTGAGTGGACGGCGGTCGAGCTGGCGGTGCTCGCGGCGGGCGGCATCGTCGTGCCGATCTACCCGTCGAGCACGGCGGAGGAGATCGCCTGGGTGGCAGGCGACTCCGGCGCGTCGATCGTGGTGGCCGAGAACGAGGCCCAGTGCGTCAAGGTCGAGGTCGTCAGGGATGAACTCCCCGAACTGCGAACAGTTTTCACGATCGAGCCTGCCGGTGACCGGCCGACGCTCGCCGATCTGCAGGACACCGGCCGCACGTCACCGCTGGCCGACGAACTGGACGCCCGTCGTGCCGCGATCAGGCCCGAGGACCCCGGCCTGATCATCTACAGCTCCGGCACCACGGGTCCGCCCAAGGGCTGCGTCCTGACCAACGCGAACTGGGTCGCGTTGTGCCGGGTCGCCGAAGAAGCCCGCATCGACGCGATGACCGGCACCGTCTATCTGTTCCTGCCGCTGGCGCACGTCTTCGCGCAGATCGTCATGTTCGGCACCATGTACCGCGGCGGCGCGCTGGCGTACTACGGCGGCGACATGACGGCGATCGTGCCGGAGCTCGCCGAGGTGAAGCCGACGTTCCTGCCGTCGGTGCCGCGCATCTTCGAAAAGATCTACACGTTCGTCACGGCCGCCGTGCCGCCCGAGCAGCTCTCCCAGGCTGTCTCGTTGGGACTGGAGGTGCGGCGCAGGCGTTCGGTCGGCGAACCGGTTCCGCAGGAGATGGCGGCGGCGTTCGAGCAGGTCGACGCGCTGTTCGCCAAGGTACGGGCCGTGTTCGGTGGACGGCTCGTGCAGGCGCTGTCCGGTGCAGCGCCGATCTCCCGCGAGGTGCTGCAGTTCTTCCACGCGGCCGGGGTGCCGGTGCTCGAGGGCTACGGCATGACCGAGTCGACCGCGGTCGGCACCATCAACACGTTGGAGAGCTTCAAACTCGGCTCGGTCGGCGCGTCCGGTGTGGCGGGCCTCGAGATGTCCGTTGCGGACGACGGCGAACTGCTGATGCGGGGCCCGCACGTCTTCGCGGGCTACTGGCGCAACGACGAGGCGACCGCTGCCACGATTCAGGACGGCTGGCTGCACACCGGCGACCTCGGCGAGATCGACGCGGACGGTTTCGTCACGATCACGGGCCGCAAGAAGGACATCATCATCACCGCGGGCGGCAAGAACATCGCGCCGGCCAACGTGGAGAACGTCCTGCGCCAGTCCCGCTGGATCTCGCACGCGATCCTGTTCGGCGACCGCAAGCCCTACTGTGTGGCACTGCTCACACTCGACGCCGACGAGATCGTGCCGTGGGCGACCGCGCGGGGATTGCCGTCCGACCTCGAATCCTTGGTGGGTCACCCGGACGTGCGAGCACTCGTGCAGGAAGTTGTCGACGAAGCGAACTCGCACTTCGCCAGTGTTTCCCAGGTGAAGAAGTTCGTGCTGCTCAGCCGCGATCTGTCCCAGGAGGAGGGCGAGCTCACCCCGACGTTGAAGGTCAAGCGCAACGTGGTGCACCGCCTTCACTCTGCGTTGTACGAAGGGCTGTACGAGTAACCCGTACGTACGAGAAATCCAAAAACACGTACATCCACCCTGGCGGATTCGGTCCGCTCAGGGCAGAGTGGAGCACCAGCGGCGCTTGGCCCCCTCCCCCCTCGGGCCCAGCCGCTTCGCGGCCCCGGCTCACGGCGTACTCCCCCCAGACGCCCTGCCGGGGCCGCTTGTTTTGTCGATGACCTTCCTCCACGTCGGTGGAGGAAGGTTCCCTTCATCACTTGCGGGGTGGGGTGGTGGTTCCACGCACGATCAGTTGTGTCTCCGCCACGATCTGCGGAACATCCGTGTTGTCCGAGTCGAGCCAGTCGAGCAACAGGTTCACGGCGGTGCGTCCCGCCTGTGCCACGGGCATTGCCACCGTTGTCAACGGGGGCGAGCACAGCGCCGCGTACGTGAGGTCGTCGAACCCCGTCACGGACACGTCACCGGGAACCGAGATCCCGCGGTCCCGCAGCCGCGCCAGGACACCCAGCGCCACGATGTCGTTGTAGGCCACGATCGCGGTCGTGTCGGCCGCCACGGCCAGATCGGCAGCCTGCAAACCACCCTCGTAGCGCGGCGCGAACGGTCCGAGATCCACCAGATCCACGCCGTGCTGGGCAACCGCTGACATCAGGCCGCGGCGACGCTCCTGGTTGGACCACGACGTGCGCGGCCCGTTGAGGTAGGCGATCCGCCGGTGTCCCAACGCGACGAGGTGGTCGATGATGGCGTGCATGCCCCCGGCCGAGTCCATCAGCGCGGCGGGCACACCCGGCAGCCGCCGATTGAGCAGCACGAGCGACGTCGCCCCTGCCACCTCGTAGATCTGCGAGTCCTCCAGGCCGGGCGCGCACAGCACGACGCCGTCGACCTGCTTGGCCATCGCGTGCACGAGCTTCGCCTCGGTGACCGGGTCCTCGTCGCTGTCCGCCACAAACACCGCGTAGTCGGCCTGCATCGCCCGCGCCTGCACGGCCTTGAGCACGCCCGTGAAGAACGGGTTGTCGAGGTCCGGCACGACGATGCCGATGTTGCCGGTCTTGCCCGTGATCAGCCCTCTGGCCGCCCGGTTGGGCTGGTAGCCGAGGTCGGAGGCGGCAGCCAGCACCCGTGACCGGGTCTCCGGACGCACCAGCTCGGGAGATGTCAGCGCACGCGAAACGGTGGCGACCGATACGTGCGCCCTGCGTGCCACGTCGCGGATGGTGACTGCCACTTGTACCTCACCCTCAACTGCCGGTTGAAACAATCATGACGGGTCAGGTGTTAAGCCGGATCCTTGAGTCTCGTGACGAGCTGCGTCGGGTTGACGAACCGCAGCGCGATCACCAGGAGCAGCAGCATAGAACCGGTGTAGATCACGGCCATCGAGTCGACCATCTGTTGTGGCCGGATGCCCGCCGACGACATCGCCTCGTACAGCGACACGACCAGGGTCTGGCTGGTCGGCCCCGCGGTGAGGAACGTCAGTTCGAACATGCCCACCGTCCGCACGAGCACGAGGATCGATGCTGCCAGGATGCCCGGCACCAGCAAGGGGGCCAGCACGCGGGTGAAGATGGCGACTGTGTTGGCCCCGCACATCCGCGCCGCCGACTCGATCTTCGTGTCGATCTGCTCGATGAACGGTGTCATGGTCAGCACCACGAACGGTACGGCCGGCACGAGGTTCGCCGCGATCACCCCGGCCATGCTGCCCGCCAGGTGGAATTTGTACAGCACCGTGGCGAGCGGGATGCCGTACGTCATCGGCGGCATCAGGATCGGCAGCAGGAACAGCACGTTGAGCAGCTTCTTGCCGGGGAAGTTCCGGCGTGCCAGCGCGTACGCCGTCGGCACTCCGATGAGGACGGAGATGACGACGACCGCGATCGCGACCTGGAACGTCACGGCCAGCACGTCCAGCAGCCGGTAGTCGCGCCACGCCTCGCCGTACCACTTGCCGGTGTACCCGTTCGGCAGCCAGGTGCCGAACCACGACTCGGCGAACGAGTTCGTGACGACGGCGCCGACGATGCCGACGAGGTTCAGCATGAAGAAGATCAACGCGCCCCAGGTCAGCCACACGATCGGACGTGCTTTCATCCCTTGCCTCCCGTCGCGCCGCGGTAGAGGGTCGTGCGCCAGATCAGCACCACGCCGATCACGATCAGCATCACCAGCGCCATCAGCATCGCGATCGCCGAGCCCATCGCGAAGTCGTTGTCCCGCAACGCCGTCTCGTACGCGGCGATCGACATCACGTGTGTCTCGCCGGCCGGGTTGCCGACCATGACGGCGGACGGGAACACGGAGAACGCGAGCACGAACGACAGGCAGAACGTGACCGCGAGACCTGGTGCGAGCAACGGCATCGTGATGGTCCGGAACCGTTGCCGTTTCGAGGCTCCCAGGGTCGCCGCCGCCTGTTCCAGCGTCGGGTCGATGCCCGACAGGTACGACAGGGTGAGCAGGAACGCGAACGGGAAGCCGGTGATGACGAGCGAGAACAGCACACCCCAGTAGTTGTGGGTGAGCTTCGCCGGTTCGTCCGCGCCCAACGCGATCCAGATGCGGTTGAACCACCCCGTCGGGCCGAAGAACGCGAGCAGCCCTTCCGCCGTCAGCACGGTGCCGAGGGTGATCGGGACGACGAGCAACGTGGTGAGCGCTCGCTTGCCCCGGAACCTGCCGCGCATCCGGAACGCGATCGGGATGGACGCCAGCACGTTGAACAGCGCCGCCGGCAGACCGAGCCGCAACGTGATCCACACCGTCTCTGCCGAATACTCGTCCGAGAAGAACGTGATGTAGTTCTGGAACGGGTTCCCGCCGCCCTTCGGCTGGAACGACAACTGCAGCCCGTACAGGAACGGATAGACGAACAGCAGCACCACGAACACCGCGCCCGGCACCAGCAGCCACAGCACGCGGTCGACGCCCTTCTCGGCCAGCCGGTGCTTCAGCGAGGCCCGTTCCAGTGATCTCTGGTCGCGCAGCGATGGGAGCGCCGTCATGAGAACACCAGCACTCGTTCGACCGGCACCCTCAACCTGATGGCGTCGCCGGGAGCCAGCCGCGAGTTCGTGCGGACGTGCAGCTGCGTGCCGTCCCGCAGCCGCGCCTCCACCGCCTGCTCACGACCGTGGTACTCGACGATCTCGACGGTGGCGTCGAGCGTGTTCTCCCCGGCCTCGGTGACCACCGCGAAGTCTTCCGGCCTGACCGCGGCGACAGCCGAATCGGCAACCTCTTCGCTTTTGACGCCAACGAGTTCGACGCCGTCCGCCCGCACGGTCGCCCGCTCGTCGTCCTGTGCCGTCACGGTCACCGGGATCATGTTGCGGTAGCCCATGAACCCCGCCACGTACCGGTTGACCGGGTGCGCGTAGACCTCCTCTGGCGAGCCGACCTGCTGCACCTCGCCCAGCCGCAGCACCACCAGGCGGTCGGCGAGAGCCAGCGCCTCCTCCTGGTCATGCGTGACGTAGACGGTCGTGAGCCCCAATGACTGGTGCAGCCGGCGGATCTCGGTGCGCATCTCCAACCGCAGTGCGGCGTCCAGATTGGACAGTGGTTCGTCCATCAGGACCAACGGCGGCTCCAGCACGATCGCGCGGGCGATCGCCACCCGCTGCTGCTGACCGCCGGAGAGCTGGGCCGGGAACTTGTGCTGGTGCTCCTCCAGCTGGACGAGCCGCACGGCCTCGTCCACCCGCCGGGTCAGCTCGGCCCTGGGCGTCTTGCGCATCGACAGGCCGAAGCCGACGTTGCGCCGCACCGACATGTGCGGGAACAGCGCGTAGTTCTGGAACACCATCCCGAACCCGCGCTTCTCCGGCGGCAGGTCGTCGATCCGCCTGCCGTCCAGCGTGATCCGCCCGCCCGTCAACGGCAGCAGGCCCGCGAGGCAGTTGAGCGCCGTCGACTTCCCGCAGCCCGACGGCCCGAGCAGGGCGACGAACTCGCCGCCCTTGATCGTCAGGTCCATGCCCTTGAGGGCAACGGTGTCCCCGAACACGCGCCGCACGTGGTCCAGGTGCAGCTCCGCGAAGCGTTGCCCCGCCACTACTTCTTACCGATCTCTCGGTCCCACCGCTGGAACGCCTTGACCTGCTGCGCGGCCGGCAGCGACGTCTCCTTGGGATTGTCGGAGATCAGCTTGTCGTACTCGGCGCGGCCGAACTTCGCGATGGCGTCCTTGGACTCCTGCGGCGCCATGTCGAGCGTGACGTCCTTGACCGCCGGGCCGGGGTAGAAGTACCCCTTGTCGTAAGCCTTCGCCTGTTGCTTGGGGTCCAGCATGAACTTGACGAGCGCCAGGTTCGCCGCCAGCACGTCGGACGACACTCCCTTCGGGACGACGGCGTAGTGCGCGTCGGTGACCCAGTGGAAGCCCTTGAACGTCACGATCTTCATGCCCTCCGGCACCGAGCCGAGCACGCGCGGGTTGATGTCCCAGCCGGTGGTGGAGGCGACCATCCACGACGTGCCGTTCGCCAGGTTCTTCATGACGTCGGTCGTGCCGCCGGGGTAGTTGTCGACGTACTGGCCCAGGTCCTTCAGGTACGCCCAGGTCTTCTCCCAGCCCTTCTCCGGGTCCTTGGGGTCGGAGTCGCCGAGCAGGTAGGGCAGTCCCATGAGGAACGTCCTGCCGGGACCGGAGTTCGCCGGCCGCGCGTACTGGAACTTGCCGGGGTGCGCCTTGGCCCACTCGAGCAGCTCGGCGGGTGACGTCGGTGGCGTCGGCACCTTGGCCGGGTCGTACTCCAGCAGCGGGCCGGCGGGGTAGTAGGTGACGGCGACGCCCTGGCCCTGCGCGAGCTTCTGCATCTCCCACGCGGGCGGGAGGTAGGTCTTCTCCAGGTCGGGCAGCTTCGCCGAAAATCCGGGGAGCAGTTCGTAGACGAGTTTCTGCTCGATGACGGACGACAATCCGTCCGTACCGGTGAGCACGAGATGCGTCTGGGAGGTACCGGAGTTCTGCTCGGCCTTGAGCTTGCCCGGCATGTCCGGCGCCGTCGCCTTGGTGTAGTTGACCTTGCTGACGAAGTCCGGGTTGGCCTTGACGAACTCGTCGATCATGCCTTGGGTGAGCTGCAGGTTGCCGGCCACGTCGAGCACGTTGAGCTCGACGGGTTTCGACGGCTTGTCCGGGACGGTGGTGGGCGCGTTCTGCGCCTGCGGGGTCTCCGGCGCACCACACGCCGTGACCACCAACAGGGCGGGGATGACGAGCTGTAACTTCCTTGTCCAGCGCATCTCGGGGCTCCCTAACTGACTCTGGACCTGGCGCTCGAAAACGTTTACGGTTTTTCTGTAACACTCGTACACCCGCCGCCGGGTCGAACGCAATGCCGCCGCACAACCCATTCCCGACGAAAGTGGGAGGTTCCTGTGGCACCCCGTTCACGGCGGTTGCCGGTCACCAGAACCGGCATCCTGGCCGCTGCCGTCGCAGTGGCGGTGACCTCGCTCGTCTCCGCGGCACCTCAGGCTTCTGCCGCGGATGTCCTGCTGTCCCAAGGCAAACCCGCGACCGAGTCGTCGTCAGGCGGCGCGAACTACGCGCCCAAGAACGCCTTCGACGGCAACTCGGGCACGCGCTGGGCCAGCAAGGCGAACATCGATCCGGCCTGGATCCGCGTCGACCTCGGCGCGTCCGCGAACATCAGCCGGGTCCGGCTGCAGTGGGACCTCTCGTGCGCCAAGGCGTACCGGGTCGAGACCTCCGACGACGACTCGAGCTGGACGTCGATCCACAGCACGGCCGACGGCAAGGGTGGCGTCGAGGACCTGACGGTCACCGGGCGCGGCCGTTACGTCCGCGTCTACGGCACGACTCGGTGCCGCACCGGCACGTCGTACGGCTATTCCCTGCAGGAGTTCCAGGTCTTCGGCAGCACCGGCATCGTGGACCCGGAGCCGCCGTCGCCGCCGTCGGACCTCGTCGCGTCGGAGATCAAGTCCGACTCGGCGAAGCTGACGTGGAAGGCCGCGACGGACAACGTCGGCGTCACGTCCTACGACATCTACAACCTCGGCCAGTTCCAGAAGACCGTGCCGGGCAACACCCTCAACACCGTCATGACCGGGTTGAAGCCGAACGTGAGCTACGGCTTCTACGTCAACGCGCGTGACGCGGCGGGCAACGTCTCGCAGGCGTCGAACACCGCGGAGTTCAAGACCCCGCCCGCGCAGGACGACCCGATCCCGCCGACCGCGCCGAAGAACCTGCGCTCCACCGGCGTGACGGCGAACTCCGTGTCGCTGGCGTGGGATCCGGCGACGGACAACGTCGGCGTGACCCGCTACGAGGTCTACGCGGGATCGACGAAGGTCGGTGACGCGACCGGCACGTCCGCGACCATCGGCGGGCGCACCGCCAACACCGAGTACACCTTCACGGTCAAGGCTTTCGACGCGGTGGGCAACGCCTCGCCGGACTCGAACGCGGTGACGGTGAAGACACGTTCCGGCGGCGACCAGGTCGGTGCCGTCACGCAGATCGCGACCGACAACGACGTGCCGTGGGGCCTCGCGTTCCTGCCGAACGGCGACGGCATCTACTCGCGCCGCGACGCGCAGGACATCGTGCGGATCACGCCGTCGGGCCAGAAGACCAGTCTGGGCAAGGTTCCCGGCGTCTCCGGCACCAACGGCGAGGGCGGTCTGCTCGGCATCGAGCTGTCGCCGACGTTCGCCGCGGACGGCCTGATCTACATCTACCACACGGCTTCCGGCGACAACCGGATCGTGCGGGCGAAGATCGAGGGCAACTCGCTGACCGGCTGGCAGACGCTGCTGACCGGCATCCCGCGCAACAAGTTCCACAACGGCGGCCGCCTGCGCTTCGGCGCCGACGGCAAGCTCTACGCGGGCACCGGCGACGGCCAGAACGGCGCGAACGCCCAGAACAAGCAGAACCTCGGCGGCAAGGTCCTGCGCCTGAACCCGGACGGCTCCGCGCCGGCCGACAACCCGTTCTACGGCGACGGCGGCAACGCGCGGTACGTCTGGACCTACGGCCACCGCAACGTCCAGGGCCTCGCCACGGACTCGCAGGGCCGCATGTGGCAGGCCGAGCTCGGCAACTCGAACATGGACGAGGTCAACCTGCTGCAGAAGGGCGGCAACTACGGCTGGCCTTCGTGCGAGGGCACCTCTGGTTCGTGCGGCGGTTACGTGGCGCCGAAGAAGACCTTCTCGGTCGGCTCGGCCTCTCCGTCGGGTCTCGCGATCGTGAACGACGTGCTGTTCCTCGCCGCCCTGCGCGGCGAACGCCTGTACCGCATGCAGATCAACGGCTCGTCGATCGGCACCACCACGTCGCACTTCCAGGGCACCTACGGCCGGTTGCGCACGCCGGAACCCGCCCCGGACGGCTCGCTGTGGGTCACCACGTCCAACGGCGACAAGGACTCCACGGCGGGCAACAGCAACACCAAGCTGTTGAAGGTGGCACTCAACTAGCAGCCGCGCTTCGATCATGAAGATCGCGCTCTCATGGCTGCCAACTGCATGGTTGGCAGCAGGTGGGGTGATCGGCAGACGTTTGCGTCAGCATTTCTCTACCGCCATCTCGGCAGCGACCTGCATGAGAGCGCGACCATCCGGGCTTTCGGAGACGAGCACCAGACCGCCCCCTGCCCGACTCAACGGAGTACAACCAAGCCGCGACGCTCTACTGGAAGCCTTGAGGGGGCACCTTGTCGCGAGGTGCCCCCTCAGGGTCAGGCGGCTCGCGGCCGTCTGCGGCGCGCGAAGATCGTGGTGACCACGTACCCGGGAAACACCAGCTGTGCTCCCGCCAAGGAAACCGTCCGATCAGGACACCCGCAGGCCGTTCAGCAGCAGGGTGATCAACCGGCGCGGGTCGTAACGCGGGTCGTCGCCCCTTCCGATGCACAGGTTCCCGATTCCGCGCATCAGCTCGTACGGCTGGATCCCGTCCTGGATCTCACCGGCACGGATCGCCGCGTCGAGCAGCTCCCCGCACACGGGCCCCAGCCGGTCGAGGAAGTACACGTGCAACGCCTCGAAACCGCTGCTGTCGGACTGCAACGCGCTCGCGAGCCCGTGCTTGGTCACCAGGAAGTCGACGAACAGATCGACCCACCGCCGCAACGCGGCCAGCGGCGAGTCCTCTTCGGACAGCAACGCCGGGCCCGCCTCCGCGCACGCCTCGACCTGGTGCCGGTACACGGCGACGACGAGGTCCGCGCGGGTCGGGAAGTGGCGGTAGATCGTCCCCATCCCGACGCCCGCCTCGGCCGCGATCTCGCGGATGGGCGCGTCGACGCCGGACCTGACGAACACCTCGGCCGCCGCCGCGAGCAACGTCTGCTCGTTGCGCACGGCATCGGCCCGCTTGCGTGGTGGCACAGCGCCCCCTTCCGGACGGTTGACAAAGCGGAACAGCGCTCCGTATCGTTCCGGAACGTCGCTCCACTTACGGCGACAGACTACTCGAAGGGGAACCGATGACCGTCTTCACGGTGAGTCCTGTCGTGCTCGAAATTCCCGGAAGGCCCGTTGACCTGCAGTTGAAGGTCTCGGCGCCGACCGAGGGCAGCGAGTTGCCGATCATCCTGCTGTCGCACGGCCAGGGCTACTCGAACCACCTCTCCTCGCTGAACGGCTACGCGCCGCTCGCGAACCACTGGGCCGAGCAGGGCTTCGTCGTCCTGCAGCCGACGCATCTGAGCTCCCGCACCCTGAACCTGCCCGCCGACACCCCCGGCGCGCCGATGTTCTGGAAGCAGCGCGCCGAGGACATGTCGGCGATCATCGACCGGCTCGACGAGATCGAGAAGGCCGTGCCGCAGCTGCAGGGCCGCCTCGACCACACGAAGATCGCGGTCGCCGGCCACTCGATGGGCGGGCACACCGCGAGCCTGCTGCTGGGCATGACGACCGAGGGCGTCAGCCTCAAGGACGAGAGGATCAAGGCAGGCGTGCTGCTCGGCTCCACCGGCCGCGGCGAAGGGCTCACCGACGCCGTCAAGGGGAGCTATGCGTTCATGCTGACGCCGGACTTCAGCGACATGACCACTCCGGCACTCGTCGTCGCGGGTGACAAGGACGGCTCCGAGCACCTCACGGTCAACGGCCCGGAGTGGCACACGGACCCGTTCCACCTGTCGCCCTCCCCGAAGGATCTCCTGGTGCTGGAGGGCGGCGAGCACGGGCTCGGCGGCGTCTCCGGGTACGACGTCGCCGAGACCACGGACGAGAACCCGGAGCGGGTCGCGACCGTGCAGCGGCTCACCACGGCCTACCTGCGCAGCCAGTTGCACGGGACGGCCGACTGGCAGCAGGAGGCGCTAGTGGGCGTTGGGTTCCGGGTTGACTCCCGGCCGTGACAGGAACTCGAAGTCACAGCCTTCGTTCGCCTGAGTGATGTGCTCGTAGTACAAAGCGCCGTACCCGCGTTCGAACTTCGGCGGCGGCGCGGTCCATGCGGCCTTTCGCCGTGCCATCTCCTCGTCGGAGATCTCCACGCGCAGCACCCGCGCCTCGACGTCCAGCGTCACGAGGTCGCCGTCCCGCACCAGCGCCAGCGGCCCACCCACGTGCGCCTCCGGCGCGACGTGCAGAACGCAAGCGCCGTAAGAAGTTCCGCTCATCCGCGCGTCTGACACGCGCACCATGTCCCGGACGCCCTCCTTCAGGAGCTTGTCCGGGATCGGCAGCATCCCGTATTCCGGCATGCCGGGCCCGCCCTTGGGGCCTCCACCGGCCAGCACGATCACCGAATCCTTCGTCACGTCGAGCGACGGCTCGTTGATCCGTGCCTGCAAATCCTTGTACCCGTGGAAAACCACGGCGGGCCCGGTGTGCTTCCACAAGGAAGGATCAGCCGCCACGTACTTGATCACCGCGCCGTCCGGCGCCAGGTTGCCGCGCAGCACAGCCAGTCCACCCTCGACGGAGATCGGGTCGTCCACCGGCCTGATCACCGCGGAGTCGTGGACCTCCGCGCCCTCCAGGTCCTCGCCGAACGTCCGCCCGGTCACCGTGATCCGCTCGAGGTGCAACGAATCCCGCAACCGCGACAGCAACCCGCGCAGCCCGCCGGCGTAGTAGAAGTCCTCCATCAGGTGCTCGCCAGCGGGCTGCACCGAGGCCAGCACGGGGACTTCGCGCGACAACCGGTCGAAGTCGTCCAGCGACAACGGGATCTGCGACCGCCCGGCCATCGCGATGAGGTGGATGTACGAGTTCGTCGAGCCGCCCAACGCCAGCACCGTTCGGATGGCGTCCTCGTACGCCTCGGCGGACAGCACGTCACCGATCGTCAGTCCCTCGCGAACCATCTCCACGACCCGCGTCCCGGAGGCAGCCGCCATCCGGTAGTGCGCCGAGTCGACCGCCGGAATCGACGACGCGCCAGGCAAAGTCAGGCCCAACGCCTCCGCGGCCGCGGTCATCGTCGAGGCGGTGCCCATCGTCATGCACGTGCCCGGCGAGCGGGCCAGCCCGGACTGGATCTCCGCCCAGTCCGCAGAGGAGATCGTGCCCGCCCGCTTCTCGTCCCAGAACCGCCACATGTCGGTGCCGGACGCGAGCTTCTCGCCACGCCAGTTGCCGCGCAGCATCGGTCCGGCAGGCACGAAAACCGTGGGCAGACCGGCGGAAGCGGCACCCATCAGCAACGCGGGCGTGGTCTTGTCGCACCCGCCCATCAGCACAGCGCCGTCGACGGGGTAGGAGCGCAGGATCTCCTCCGTCTCCATCGACAGCATGTTCCGGTACAGCATGGGCGTCGGCTTCTGGTACGTCTCCGACAGCGTGGACACCGGGAACTCCAGCGGATATCCGCCCGCTTCCCAAACCCCGCGCTCGACCTGCTTCGCCCGCTCGCGCAAGTGCATGTGGCACGGGTTGATGCCGCTCCACGTGTTCAAGATGGCGATCACGGGCTTGCCGAGGTGCTCCTCGGGGTTCATGCCCAACTGGCGCATCCGGGCGTTGTGCGAGAACGCCCGCAACCCCTCGCCCTCGAACCACTCCGCGCTGCGTAGATTCCTTTGGGCAGGCTTCACAGGAGGCTCCACGAGTTCAGCAGCACACCGACAGCCGACCGGTCGGCCTCGCTCAGGGCGCTGGCTGGCGGCCGCACGTCCCGGCGGCACAACCCCAGCTGTGCCAACGCTTCCTTCACCACCGACACGTTGTTCGCCGACTCGTTCGCCGCCCGCAGCTCCTCGAACTTCCTGATGAACTCCCAGAACTCCATCGCCGCGCCGAACTCCCCGGCCTGCAGGCACCGGAACAACTGCACCGACAGCTGCGGCGCCACGTTCGCCAGTCCTGAGGTGAATCCCGTCGCGCCGACGGCGAAGTAGCCGGGCGCCGACAGCTCGGCCAGCCCGGCGATCCACGTCAGCCGGTCCAGCCCGGCGTCCCGCGCCACCGAGGCGAACCGGACCGGGTCCGGCACCGCGTACTTCACGCCGACGACGTTCGGGCAGGCGTCCACCAGCGCGGCGATCTGCGCGCCCCCGATCCGCGGGTTGCGCACGTAGAGGATCACGCTCAGCTCGGGCACGGCCGACGCGATCGCCCGGTGGTAGTCGACCCACCC
The DNA here is from genome assembly GCF_016907955.1 of Lentzea nigeriaca. Lineage (GTDB taxonomy): Bacteria > Actinomycetota > Actinomycetes > Mycobacteriales > Pseudonocardiaceae > Lentzea > Lentzea nigeriaca. The sequence goes on from NZ_JAFBCX010000020.1 coordinate 120,003, forward strand.
GTCCAGCGACACGTACGGGTGCACCGGCTGGTGGATCATGATCCCGTTCGCCCCTGCCCGATCCGCGAACCGGGCGGCGGCGACGGCGGTCCCCAGGTCGTGCCCGACACCGGCGACGATCGCGGCACGATCCCCGACGGCGTCCACGGTGATGGAAAGCGCGCGCTCGGTCTCCGCTGCCGACAACGTGTAGAACTCGCTCGTGTTGCCGTTCGGCGTGACGACCGAGACTCCGCCCTCCACCATCCGGTCCACGATCGCGGCGTAGTTCTTCTCGTCGATCGCACCGTCGGCGTCGAACGGCGTGACGGTGATCGCCACGACGGACGCGAGCCGCTCGGAGAGGTCATCGAACGCCATCGGGAAGCTCCTCAACTACTCGGTCGGCGAAGGTCTGGATGTGGCGGCGGAGGAGTTCGCAGGCGAGGTCGTCCTCGCCCCGCACGGCGGCGGCGAGGATCGCGCGGTGCTCGGCGGCCTCGTCGTCCCAGGTCGGGCAGATGCCCCACCCGGCGACGGTGATCAGTGCGGCCTGGTCGCGCAGACCGTCCAGGATCTGGATCATCAACGGGTTGCCGCAACCGGCGTACAGCGCGCGGTGGAAGCGGCGGTTGACGAGCGACCGCTGGGCAAGGTTCTTTCGGGCCAGGTCGGAGACGTCCTCCAACGCGGAAGCGGCTTCCTCGAACGAGGTACCCAGCGCGATCGCGCGCCGCAACGCCTCCGGTTCCAGCAGCATCCGCACCTCGTAGACGGATCCGGCCATCGCGGCGTCGACCGTGCGGACTGAGGCTCCCTTGTACGGGCTCATCACGACGAGCCCCGAACCGGCGAGCGTCTTGAGCGCCTCGCGCACCGGCGTCTTGGAGACGTTGAGCGCGGCCGCGAGATCTGTTTCCACGAGCGCCTGACCGGGCTTCAGCTTTCCGTTGAGAATCGCTTCTTTGATCGATTCCAGAACGAAGTCGGTACGCGACGCGGGAGGCGCTTCCGCCCGGTCATACATCATATATGAGACCCTAGGAGCTCTCAGACGCCCAGGTCAAGCCTCTCCTGTGGGCTGAGCAACCTCCGTGTATCTGCGTTGAACCAAGTTCCTCGGGCGCTCGTTTTGAAGGTGTCGGTCACCGCAACCACGCGGGACTGGAGAAGGAGAAATAAGTGAGTCGTTCCGCGTGAACCGTGTCCATTGCCGCGTCCGCCAGCGCATGGCACCGAACGTCCTGGGCACCAACGAGTTGAACGAGATCGACACATGCTGATGGAAGAACTGCCACCGGAGGCCGCACTCGACGGCCCTCCGCGCGACGCGGACCACCTGCTGCAGCGCACGCTGGGCACGGTCCGCGAAGAGAGACACCAGGCCGTGCGACGCCGAGGGCGCGTCACGGCCCTGACCTCGACCTTCATGGTCGCCGGCGTGCTCGCCGGCGGCGTCTGGCTGGGCCAGGGCATGGGGGTCGGCGGCACGGACGAAGGCGAGACGTTGCAGGGAACCTCCGCGGCCGGCGCGCACCTGGCCGTGCAGGTCACCGACACCGAGGGCGGCCTGAGGCTGGTCGCCACCGTCGACGGCATGCAGGACGGGGAAGCCTGCTGGCTGGTCGTGCACACGAAGGACGGACGCACCTTCACCGCGGGCTCGTGGCGAGCGCACGAGGGCGAGGTCACGCTGGCCGGGGCCGCGATGGTGCGGGCGGGTGACGTGGCCAGGGTCAGCGTGGTGGACCACCATCGCCAGACGCTGGTCACCGCGAGCTAGTGAGACACGCCCCTGTTGCCTTCGTGATCGGCTTGGCAAGCTGTAGCGGTGGCCCCGAACAAACCGACGACCATCGCGATAGCGGCGGTCGCGGCCATCGTCGTCGGGGTCTCCGCGGTGCTGCTCTGCGGCGCGTCCAGCGGTAAACGACCGGCTGACCAGTACGTGCGCGAACTGGACCAGGTGCTGAACGAGCCGGAGAGGCCCAGCGTCGTCATCCTGTGCGGTACGAACGAGGAACGGCACCTCAACGCCGACAACCCCGTGGTCTCGCCCGGCATCCCGTTCGGCGCACACCACACACACGAGTACGTGGGTAACAAGTCGGCCGATGCGATGTCGACCAACGCCTCTCTCGCGGCCGCGCCCACGACGTGCGAGAAGGACGACCGCTCCACCTACTACTGGCCGGTGCTCCGCCTGACGGACGGCACGGGCCACGACGCGCACGCCGACGGCGGCGGGCTGCACGGCAACACCGGCGAGGTGCTGAAGCCCAAGAGCGTGGAGATCCGGTACGAGGGCAGCCCGGTGAGCGACGTGCTGCCGATGCCGCGGTTTCTTCGCCTGATCACCGGCGACCCGTCGGCGTTTACCAACAACTACGGCCCGAACGTCCGGGCCAAGTGGGGCTGTGCCGACAAACCCGGTCGGTACACGACGAGGTACCCGCTGTGTGGGAGCGCGACCACGCTGCGCAGCTTCGACTTCGGCAGCTGCTGGGACGGCAACAACACCGACAGCGCCTCCCACCGCAAGCACGTGGTGTTCCCGCTGGCGGGTGGTGTCTGCCCGCCGAGGACGTTCCCGATCCCGCGCCTGCGCGTCACCGTGGGGTACGACGTGCCCGCCGGCCGCCCGTTCGCGATCGACAGCTTCCCCGAGGAGCTGCGCGACCCGGCGACCGACCACGCGATGTCCATCAACGTGATGCCGGAGGCGCAGATGAGTGACCTCGTCAAGCGCCTCAACCACTCGCGGCACTAGCATCCCCTCAACTTTTTCAGAAACCTCTTTGAACCGAAGCCCGCTTTCGCTCGTGTGTCGGCTGAGGTCTTGAACAGAACGCCCGCAAGAGGTGTTCGCGGGCGGGGAGGAGTGGGTGGATGGCGGCTTTGTTCTCCCGCAAACGGGAGACCGCGGCCGACGAGGCATTGATCCGATCGCTCTACGAGGAGCACGGTCGGGCATTGCTTGCGTACGCGACGCGGTTGACCGGCGACCGGGCGGCTGCCGAGGACGTGGTCCAGGAGACCCTCGTCCGAGCATGGCGCCACCCCGACGCCCTCGTGAACGGCAAGGGATCGGTGCGCGGCTGGTTGCTGACCGTGGCGCGCAACATCGTCACCGACCGGGTGCGGGCCAAGGCCGCGCGTCCGCAGGAGGTGGCCGAGTCGCCGGCGACACCACCGATCGAGCGCGACCACGCCGATCAGGTCGTCGACTCCGTGGTGGTGCTGGAGGCGCTCGACAGGTTGTCCTCCGACCACCGCGATGTGCTGATGGAGATCTACTTCCGCGGTCGCAGCGTGACGGAGGCGGCGGAAGCGCTCGGGGTACCACCGGGCACGGTTAAATCAAGATCGTATTACGCGTTGCGAGCCCTGAGGGAGACGTTCGTCGGTCAACAGGTCGCACTGAAGGGGGTGGCCGGATGACCACGCAGCACGACCCGCAGCTGCTCGGTGCCTACGTTCTCGGAGCACTGGACGAGCAGGAGGTGCGCGAGATGGACGAGCACCTGGCGTCCTGCCCTGACTGCGCGCGCGAGCTCGAGGACCTCCGCGCCATGGAGGCCTACCTCGGCGAAGTGCCGCCGGAGGCCATGCTCGACGGGCCGCCGGAGGGCGGCGATCTGTTGTTGCAGCGCACGCTCCGCCAGGTGCGTGCGGAACGAGGCGGCGTCGCGCGACGTCGTCAGTTCGCGTTGGGAGCCGCGGCAGCCGTCGTGGCGGCCCTGGTGCTGGGTGCCGGTGTCTTCGTCGGCAAGGCGACCTCGCCGGACGTCACGGCTGCCCCCTCGCAGACCGTGGCACCGGATCCGTCGGGCACCAAGCTCGCGACGTTCACCGACCCGGTGACCAAGGCGTCGATGACCGTCAAGGTCATTCCCGCCGCGGGCTGGGTGCGCACGAGCATCGCGGTCAACGGCATTCCCGAAGGCGAGAAGTGCCGGATCTTCGTGGTGGCGAAGGACGGCAGCCGTCAGGAGGCCGGTTCCTGGGTGGTGTCCAAGAAGGGCGCCGCCGAGGGCGCGAGCCTGGACGGTGCCGCGCTCGTGGCACCCGACGACGTCAAGTCCGTGCTGGTCGAGAACTTCGCGGGCAAGAAGTTCGTCGAGGTGCCGATTCAGGCCTGACCGAGGGGTTGAGAAAAGGAGGGGCCGTCCGTTCGCGGGCGGCCCCTCCGCCTCGTCACGGCTTGAGGACGACTTTCCCCACCGTGGCACGGGATTCCAGCGCCTCGTGCGCCTTGGCGGCGTCCTTCAACGCGAACGGCGGGTTGATCAGCGGCACGAACCGGCCGCTCGCGAGCCCCGCCATCGACTCGTCCTCCAGCGCGCGGATCCCGCGCCGCATCAGGCCGGGCCCGAGCGCGACCGTCGCGGTAAGGCTGCCCGCGAACAACACTTCCGTGCTGATCGCGGTCATCGAACCGGAGGCCCAGCCGTAGATGATCTGCCGTCCGCCCACGCCGAGCGTCCTCAACGCGGTTTCCCCGACCTCACCGCCGACGCCGTCGAGCACGACGGTCATGTCCTTGATCCCGTCCGCCCACCCAGGCCGGGTGTAGTCGATGGCGGCGTCCGCGCCGTTGTCCATCACGTAGTCGAGCTTCTCTCCGCTCGCCAGCCCGATGACCCGCGCACCGACGTTGCGCGCCTCCTGCACGAACAACGCACCCATGCCGCCCGCCGCCGACGTCACCAGCACCACGTCGTCCTCGGTGAGCTTCGCGGCGTCGAGGACCGCGACGACGGTGCGGCCGGTGCCGATCATCGCGACCGCGGCCTCGAACGACACGTCGTCCGGAAGTGCGTGCAGCGCCTCGACTTTCGCGACGGCCAGCTCCGCGTAGCCGCCGTTGGCCTGGCCGAGGTGCGCGACGACCCTGCGGCCCAGCCACTCGGGTGAGACGTCGTCACCGAGCGCCGTGACGACGCCGGCGACCTCCCTGCCCGGCGTCGTGGGGAAGTCGACGGGGCCGAACCCGCCTCTGCGGATCGTCGTGTCGACGAGGTGGACGCCGGCCGCGGCCACCGCCACGCGACCTGGCCGGTGGCGGGCTCCGGGTCGGGAACCTCTTCGAAGAGCAGGTTCTCCGCCGGGCCGAACTCGTACTGCCGAATCGCGAACATGCCTCGAACGCTAGGAGCTCCACTTAACTGGAGGTCAACACCGTGGCGGTGCGCCCGTCCGTCCCGACCTCTACTCGGCCGAGCAGTGGCAGAAAGGGGGCTATCTGCCGCTGAAGTCAGCCGTCGGTTCGTGAGCGCTCGACCCACTGCAGGATGCCGTGCGCCCCGCAGTCCCTGGCGGTCGCCTCGGCTTCGTCGAGCAGTGCCAGCTCGCCCTCGCGGTCGCCGCTTTCCGCCGCCACCTGCGCGAGGGCGAGCAGGCCCGCCGCGACACCGGGCTGGAAACCGATCTTCCGGCGCAGTTCCACGGACTCCTCGAGCTTGCGGCGCCCGGACTCCCTGTCGCCGTTGGCGAGGTCCGCGAAACCCAGGTGGCGGACGGCGTAGGACCTGGTCAGGTCGTCACCCGACTCGACGGCCAGCCGGTAGGACCGTTCCAGGAACGGCAGGCCCTCCTCGTCGCCGTTCCGCACGACCTGGTGGAAGCAGCCGATCCAGAACAGCGCCTCGGCTTCGCCCTGTGCGTCGCCGAGCCGGTGGTACAGCTCGGCCGCCTGCTCGAAGAGCGGGAGTTCGCGCGGATCCTCCTGGCGGTCCTGGAGAAACCTCGCGTGCAGGACGCGGCCGCGGGCGAGCGCGAGATCGGCTTCCGCGGCGTCCAGCTCGCGGTCGGCCTGGGTGAGCGCCTCCGCGTCACCGCCGAACACTGCCTGCTCGTAGAGTTCCCTGGCCCGTTCGGCCAGACCGTTCGTGTGCACCGCTGCCCCCATTCGTCTCACTCTAGTAGCGTGTCGCAGCTATCTCTGGGGATGTGGCCGGCAGGCAGCCGCGCTTCGATCATGCAGATCGCGCTCTCATGGCTGCCAGCTGCACGGTTGGCAGCAGTTGGGGTGGTCAGCAGACGTTTGCGTCAGCGTTTCTCTACCGCCATCTCGGCAGCGACGTGCATGAGAGCGCGACCATCCGGGCTTTCGGTGACGAGCACCAGACCGTCCAGCCCCCTGCCCTACTCAACGGAGCACGACCAAGCCGCGACGCTCACTCTAGTAGCGTGTCGCAGCTATCTCTCGCGCTGTGGCCGGCAGGCAGCCGCGCTTCGATCATGAAGATCGCGCTCTCCTGGCTGCCAACTGCACGGTTGGCAGCAGTTGGGATGATCAGCAAACGTTTGCGTCAGCATTTCTCTACCGCCATCTCGGCAGCGACGTGCATGAGAGCGCGACCATCCGGGCTTTCGGTGACGAGCACCAGACCGCCCAGCCCCCTGCCCTACTCAACGGAGCACGACCAAGCCGCGACGCTCACTCTAGTGCGCGATCATCACGTGCTTGACGCGCGTGTAGTCCTCCAGCCCGTGCATCGAGAGGTCCTTGCCGTAGCCGGAAGCGCCGAACCCGCCGTGCGGCATCTCCGACGCCACAAGGCCATGCGTGTTGACCCACACGATGCCGAAGTCGAGCCGCGCCGTCAGTGCCGCGGCCCGGCCCGTGTCCCTGGTCCAGATCGACGACGCGAGCCCTTGCGGCACACCGTTGGCCAGCTCGACCGCCTCGTCGTCGGAGCCGAACGACTGCACGGTGATCACCGGCGCGAACGCTTCCTCCTGCACCAGCTCGTCGTCCTGCGCGAGTCCGGAGACCACGGTGGGCTCCAGGAAGAACCCGGCAGTGCCGTGCTGCTTCCCTCCACAGTGGATGGTCGCGGACGACCGGGCCAGCAGCCCCAGCACGCGGTCCAGCTGCGCCTTGCTGTTCAACGGCCCGAAGTCGGTCCCGGGCACCTGTGCCGACGCGGCCTTCACCAGCGCCGCGACGAACTCGTCGTGCACCGCCGAGTGCACCAGCACGCGCGTGGCGGCCGTGCAGTCCTGACCGGCGTTGTAGAAGGCAGCGCCCACAACGCCTTCAGCGGCCGCGGCCACGTCCACGTCGTCGAACACCAGAACCGGCGCGTTGCCGCCGAGTTCGAGGTGCGTGCGCTTCACCGTCGCGGCGGCGCTGCGGGCCACCTCGATGCCGGCCCGGGTTGAGCCGGTCAGCGACACCATCGCGGGCACCGGGTGCTCGACCAGCGCCCGGCCGGTGTCGCGGTCGCCCAGCACCACGTTGAACACGCCGGCGGGTAGCACCTGAGCGGCGAGCGAGGCCAGCAGCACCGTGGAGGACGGCGTGGTGTCGGCCGGCTTGAGCACGACCGTGTTGCCCGCGGCCAGCGCCGGGGCGATCTTCCACACGGCCATCATCAGCGGGTAGTTCCACGGCGTGATCTGCGCGATCACCCCCACCGGCTCACGCCGCTGGTACGAGGTGGCGCCGGGGACGTACTCGCCCGCGGCGGCGGTGCCCAGCGCGCGGGCGGCACCGGCGAAGAACCGTATCTGGTCCACGCACTGCGGAATCTCCTCGCCGAGCACGACCGAGCGGATCTTTCCGGTCTCGCGGATCTCGGCGTCGGCGACCTCCTCGGCGTGCGCCTCCAGCAGGTCCGCGAGCTTCAGCAACGCGAGCTGACGTTCGCCGGGAGTGGTCCGGGACCACGCGGGGAAGGCATCCGCGGCGGCACGCACGGCGGCGTCGACCTCGGCGGTACGGGAGACGACGGCTCGCCCGAACTCCTCGCCGGTGGCGGGGTCGACCAGCGCAGAGGTCTCGTCCGCGGGAACCGTCGTGCCGTTGATGAAGTTCGCGACGATCACGTGTGCTCCATAAGCTTGTTGATGTCCAGGACGAGGTGTTCTGGACGCCCAGGACGGCGGGGTGTGGCTGATGTGTGCTTGCCGCTGGGTGGCTCTCCG
>NZ_JAFBCX010000021.1 GCF_016907955.1 Lentzea nigeriaca
CGCTCCCAGCCGCTCAACGTCGGCCGCCGGTCCCGGCTGTTCACCTCCGCCATCCGCCGCGCCCTGGTCGCCCGCGACCACGGCTGCGCCTTCCCGGGTTGTGGGCGTCCGCCGAAGCACTGCGACGCCCACCACATCCAGCACTGGGCCGACGGCGGCGACACCTCCCTCGACAACGGGGTGCTGCTGTGCCGCCACCACCACACCCTCATCCACCGCAGCGGCTGGGACGTCACGATCGAACACGGCATGCCGGTCTTCTACCCGCCCGCCTGGCTCGACCCCGAACGCAGACCCAGACACAACCAGCTCCACACCGCCGCCTAACCCCGACCGAGGGACGCGAGCGGACCCCACCACCCACGTCGACCGCCACGGCCGTGCAGCAAGCCCCACCACGGCCGTGGCACAACCATGCCCACATTCGAGCAGGTGCCGGACAAGGCCACGACAGCGACAAGCGATGACACGGGCGAGGCGCTGGCACCAGGCAAGCAGTGGCATCGGAAAGCACAGCCATCGGCAAAGCCGAAGACAAGAACCGATCCCACTATGGCAGTGCGAAGCGAACCGCAAAGACCCGCCGCCCCGCACGGCCAACGGCGAAGCCGAAGCCACACCCGAAACCGCGATGCGAAGCGAGCCGGACAGGGCAATACAAAACCGGGAAGCGGTAATTCCCGGAACCCGACCGCACAAACGCGACCACGCACGCTCGCGATTGGTGCTTGACTTTGGGTGCGAGGTGCTACCGTGTTCGGATCGGCCGGGCGCTTTACCTGCCCGGCTTTTAGAGGCCGACCAGCGCCTCGCAAGGGCCCCGAAGTCAAGCGCCAATCGCAATCGTCGCGAAGCGGCGATGAAAAACCAGCGCTCGGTAAAAGCCCGCGCAACCACCTACGCAAGGCAACCGGACCGCACAAGCCGACCCCTCCGCTGGAACCGGAACCGACGGTGCCAACCGCACCACTCAGCCCACGCCAGTGGTGCGGGGGAGGGCGACAGCTACGTCTGGTCTCGGCTCGCAGTTGTGGCTGGTACCGGCGCAGACAACGGGACTGCTGGTGCCCGCCGACCACGCCGGGATGGGGTTGCGGGGGACCGTCGCCACCTGTGTGGAGGCCGATCCGGTGTGGGTGCCCGCGTCCAACCGGCTGTGGTCGGACGAGCTTGCGTTCTCGCTGGGGCTGATGCATCTCGGCGGTGGTGATCCGCCCACACGTGCCGACCTGGTGCGGCTGCGTACCGACTCGGTTCACGTGCTGTGTAATGACATCCTGTCCGCGGTGACGTGCATCCGGAACGGTCGGCCGACTGGGTCAGGCTGCTCGCGGTGACCGTCACCGAGGCTGCCGTCGCCGTGACGCGGGGACGCGGCGTTCCGCCGCGATCTGGGCATCGAGCCCAGGTTCCGGGACGCGCGGGCCGCCGCGGCGATCGAGTCGACCGTGGACTCCCCGGTGGATTCAGTGGAGATCTGAAGACTGCTTGGTTAGGGTCGCGGGCATGTCGTACGGATCACCGCGGCAGGCGCCTCCCAAGGGATCCCTGCTCGGTCTCCTCGCACTGGTCCTCGGCGCGTTCGCGGTCGTGGTCACGTTCCTCCCGATCAACCTCGACCTCGCGCGTCCCTATGTCGCGTGGACGTTCGGGTTGCCAGGACTCGTGATCGCGGCTCTCGGCCTGCTCGGGCACCGCAAGGGCAAGCCGATGGCCGCGATCGGCGCGATGTTGTCGCTGCTGGCGTTGGTGATCGGGGCGATCGCGATGACCAACGTGGTCATGTGAGCCGTTCGCGGACCTCGTCTGCTCTGGGCTCGCCCAGTTCCTCGAACAACGTCACCGACTCGAGCCAGCACTTCTCCGCACCGCGCCGGTCACCGAGGCCGTCCAGTGCGAGTCCGAGGTTGTCGAGCGCCTCGGCCTGCCCGTAGAGGTCGCCGATCGCGCGGAACGTCTCCAGCGCGCGGTCGATGTACGACACGGCTTCGGGGAAGTCGAGCAGCCCTCGATGCACCTCGCCGATGTTGTTGAGCAGGATCGCCTCGCTGTACGGGTCCTTGATCTCCTGCCGGAGCTCCAACGCCCGCAGGTAGCGCTCCAGCGCGATGCCGAACCGTCCGGCGTCGGCGTGCACCAGGCCGATGTTGTTCACCAGCACGGCTTCCGAGTGCACGTCGCCGAGCTCGCGTGCGATCTCCGCGGACTGCTCGTAGCACGCCAGCCCGTCGTCGATCCGGCCCTGCACCATGTACGCGATGCCGAGGTTGTTCAATGCCGGCAACTGCCGTGACTTATCTCCGAGAGCACGGAAGATGGCCAGAGCCTGCTGGTAGCACTCGATCGCCTCGTCGTGCCGCCGGACCTCGCGCAGCCCGATGCCGAGCGTGATCAGCATCCGGCCCTCGGCACTGCGATCACCGACCGACCGTGCGGCGGCCAGCGCGACGCTGTGCGTGTCGATCCAGTCGGCCCAGTGCTTGCGCAGGTTGAAGAAGTCCCACAGGCACTGGGCGAGGGAACAGCACTGCTGTGGCAGGCCGTGCTCGGCGGCGTCGCGGATCGCGGCCACCAGGTTGGCCCTTTCCGTGTCGCACCACAGCAACGCGGTGTCGCGGTCTTCGAACGTGCGCGGGTGCACGGCCGGGTCCGCGGCGCCGATCTCCAGCTTCCGCACGGGGTTGAGCTGGAGTTCGGCGTGCCACGACGTGTGGACGTACCAGTCCAGCACCCGGCGCCGCGCCAGATCCCTGGCAGGAGGCGGTTCCGCGGCCATGACCTGCTCGACGGCGTACGCGCGCAACAGGTCGTGCAGCCCGTAACGGCCGGGCGTGTGCTGCTGGAGGAGGTGTTCGTCGAGCAACGTCTCCAGCAGGTCTTCGGTCTCGTAGGCGGTCAGTCCGGCAAGGGCGGCGGCGGACTCGGCTGTGACGTCCTCGCCGGGGTGGAGCCCGAGGAGCCGGAATAATCGCCGCTGGTTGTCCGGCAACGCCTGGTAGGAGAGGTCGAACACGCCTCGCGCGCCGACACCACCCCGTTCCAGCTGCGCCACCAGGTCCCGCAAAGTCCACTGTGGACGGCGCGCGAGTCGTTTGGCGGCCAGCGCCACCGCGATCGGCAGGTGGCCGCACAGCTCGGCGACCCGTTCCGCGGCCTCGCGGTCGGCGTGCACCCGGTCGTCACCGGCGATGCGGGAGAGCAGCGCGACGGCCTCTCCCGGTGTGAAGACGTCCAGGAAGAGCGACTTCACGCCGTCCAGCTTCAGCAGCGTGCGGCGGCTGGTGATCAGCACGAGACAGCTCGCGCTGCCCGGCAGCAACGGCCGGACCTGGTCCTCGCCCGCCGCGTTGTCGACCAGCACCAACGCCCGTTTGCCCGCCAGCCGGTCGCGGTACAGCGCCGCCCGTGCCTCGAGCGACTCCGGGATCTGCCCGCCGGGCACGCCCAGTAGACGGAGGAAGCTCTCCAGCACTGCGGCGGGATCGGAGGGCAGTTCGTCCGGATCGAACCCGTGCAGGTCCGCCCACAGCTGCACGTCCGGATACCGCGGCACGAGCTGATGTGCCGCCCGGACGGCGAGTTTCGTCTTGCCGACACCGGCCATGCCCTCGATCGCGGAGATCACGACGGTCGTCTGCGGCCCCGGCTCGCACAGCCTGCGCAGCTCGGCCTCGCGTCCGGTGAACTCGGCGATGTCCATGGGCAGCTGGCGATGCGCGTTCAACGCGGCAGGCGAGGGCGTCCGGCTCTCGAGGATCACCTGCTGCAACTGCCGCAGCCGGGCGCCCGGTTCGACACCGATCTGCTCGACGATGTGCTTGCGGGCGGCCGCAAAGGCTTCCAGCGCCTCGCCGCGGCGGCCGGAGCGGTCGAGCGCCAGCATCAGCTGCGCCCACAGCTCCTCGCGCAACGGGTGCTGCCCGGTCTCCCGCCGCAGCCTGTCGATCACGTCGTCGAACCGGCCCAGTTCCAGCGCCGCCTTCGCGTACCGCTCGACCGCGGCCAGCCTGCGTTCCTGCAGCCGGGTGAACTCCGCGCGCAGCAACGGTCCCGCGCTCAGCTCGGCGGTCGGGGTGCCGCGCCACCTGGCGAGCGCCTGGGCGAAGAGCTCCGCCGCAGCCTCGACGTCGGCTTCCGCGAGAGCTTCCTCGCCCTGGCGCACGAGCTCGTCGAACGCGTCGAGGTCGAGCTCACCCGGCTCGACGACGAGCTGATAACCGTGGCCGGGCCTGGTGATCAGCCGGTCGCCGAGGACCTTGCGCAGTCCCGCCACGTACGTGCGGAGGTTCGACTCGGGCGAAACCGGCGGAGAGTCCCAGACCGCCTCGGTGAGCTGTGCGACGCTGACCGCCTGGTTGGCGTGCAGCAACAGCATCGTGAGTACCGCTCGCTGCCGGGGTCCGCCCAGCTCCAGCTGTGTGCCCGTCCGCCGTGCCGCCAGCGATCCGAGCAACAGGAACTCCACAGGTGCATCTCCTCGGTCGTTCGGGGTCGAGCCATCCTCGCGTACTCCGGATGCTCTGTGCGCCGCCTGGGCGAAATCTGTGCGCGGCGCCTGGCACCTTTGTACCCAGATCCGGTACCTGCGCCGCCGGGCCCGAACTCCCGGGACAGGGGGTCGGCGCAGTTGCCGGGTCCGGTTCCCCCAAGAACCCGGCCGGCGTGTGAAAGTCACCGCGCACGTCGGCCACCTTTGGACCGGTGGCCTGGTCGGGTCCCCCAGACTGCGCTGGGCCACCACCCGAACTACGCGGGCACCGGCACGCCGAACCGCACCGGCACACCAGGCGAGTGCAGCACACTGACCGGTGGCCCCGCCGGGTTTCCCAGACCGGCCGCCGCCACCAGCCCGTCGTCCAGCTCGACCAGCTCCGCCGCGTGCAGCGGCCACTCGGGATGATCGTTCGGCAGGTAGAGCGTCCGTCCATGCCACGCGACGTGCAGACCCCACCTCGCCGTCAGGAAGCGGTCCAGCTCGCCGGCCACCACCTCGGGCCCGACCCGGACGACCGCGCGGCTGGAGGCGCCGCGAGGGCCCGGCCAGATGCGCCGACAGGTGTAGGTGAGCAGGTCGCCAGAGCGTTCCAGCCGCATCGCCGACCACTTGTACGGCAGCCGCGCGCTGACCTGGGCGCCGAGCACGGGCACCAGCCTGCTCGCGTCGAGCGACAGGAACACCACCCCGCGCCTGCCCAGCGCGTCGACCGAGTAGAGCCGGACGTTGGTCTCGCAGAACGTTCCCACGTAAGGCAATCGCGGCCCGACCCGGCCGCCGATCGGGTGCATCCGGAACGGCACCAGCCCGATGTAGGTGACGCCGTCCAGCACATCCGGACGGGTGCCTGCGGGCAGGAACCCCGCGACCGACTCCGGCGGCACGGCCCAGTGGAGGAACGTGACGTCACGCCACCACTGGCCGACCGCCGCGAACCGCACAGGCCGCGGAGTCAACGCCGTCACCGGCTCCGTCATGCCTCGAACGTACCGCTGAGCGGGCGACTTCTCGCCGACGTGACGTCACCGCAACCCGGAGGGTCTACGAAAGGCACATGGAGACCGCCCTGAAGCAATCGGTCGACGAGGTGTTGCCACCCGCGCGGCTCGGGTTGCTCGGTTTGCAGCACGTCCTCGCCATGTACACCGGCTGCGTCACGGTGCCGCTCGTCTTCGGCGCCGCCGCGGGCCTCGACACCCACACGATCGGCCTGCTGGTCAACGCCGACCTCCTGGTGGCCGGCCTGATCACGATGCTGCAGGCACTCGGCATCGGCAACGTCCTGGGCGTCCGGCTGCCGGTCGTGGCGGGGGCGACGTTCACCGCCGTGACACCGATGATCCTGATCGCCGGGCAGTACGGCGTGCAGGCCGTCTACGGGTCGATGCTCGCCGCCGGTGTGTTCGGCATCCTGATAGCGGTGCCGTTCGCACGCGCCGTGCGGTTCTTCCCGCCCGTGGTGACCGGATCGGTGATCACGGTGATCGGGTTGTCGTTGATCGGTGTCGCGGCCGGGTTGATCACCGGTCAGGAGTCGGCTCCTGGCTACGCCGCGCCTTCGAAGCTGGCGCTGGCGTTCGGCATCGTGCTGGTCATCGTGCTCGTCGGGCGGTTCGCGCGTGGTCTGATCGGCCAGCTGGGCGTGCTGATCGGGCTGGTCGGCGGCACGATCGCGGCGATCTTCCTGGGTATGACGGACTTTTCGAACGTCGGTGGCGCCGCGTGGCTCGGGATCGCCGCTCCGTTCCACTTCGGCGCGCCGCAGTTCCCGTTGGCCGCCGTGATCTCCATGTGTGTCGTGATGCTGGTGACCTTCACCGAGTCGACCGCCTCGATGCTCGCGGTGGGGGAGATGACGGGCCGTCCGGTCACCTCACGTGATCTCGCCCGCGGTCTTGCCGCCGAGGGTGTGTCCGGAGTGCTGGGCGGTGTAATGAACGGGTTCCTGGACACCGTTTTCGGCCAGAACGTGGGCCTGGTAGGGATCACGAAGGTGAGCAGCCGGTACGTCGCCGCGGTCGCCGGCGGGATTCTGGTGGTGCTGGGCCTGATCCCGAAGCTCGGCGAGATCGTCGCGGCCCTGCCCGGCCCGGTGGTCGGTGCGGCCGGGCTGGTCATGTTCGCGACCGTCGCGGCGCTGGGCATCGGCATCCTGCGCAGGGTCGAGTTCGAGAACACCGGAAACCTGCTGATCGTCGCGGTGACGATCGGCGTCGGGCTGCTGCCGGTCGTGGCGCCGAAGATCTACCACTCGTTTCCCGCGTGGGCACAGGTGATCACCGGTAGCGCCATCACGAGCGCGGCGCTGACCGCCTTCGTGCTGAACCTGTTGTTCAACCACACCGGGCGGGGTCAGCGGTGAACCGGAGCGTCGGCGGGTAGTCCGAACGCGGCGCGGGCCTTGTCCCTCGTCGCGTTCTCCAGGTTCCGGACTTCGCTCGCCTGCAGCCGATGCAGCTTCTTGGCTCCGATCCAGGAGAAGTTGGCCTCCACCCACCGCGCGTACAGGGACCCGTCGCCAGGGGACTCCACTCGAAGTACCTCGACGGGTTTGGGTGGTGATGTCACGATGGCGAGCTTCGGACCTGCCTCACCGCTGCTGTTGAGCAGTTCGCCGTTCACTGCGGCGAACTGGTTGCACATCGTCAGGAAACCGACCTCGGACTCGTCGCGGCCCTGATCCTCTTCGATCACCCGGACCTCGCAGAACCACCGCGCCCGCTGATCCCGGGAGCCCCAGTGGTTCTGCTCGAGATGGTCGGCGATCGATCTTTGCAGGGCCAGCTCCCGCGCGGGGTCCACGGTCGAGCGGCCGAACACCGCCCAGTACCCGACCGCCAACACGACCACAGCGCCGAGCGCGACGAGCAGACGTCCGCGCCGAACCGGAACGAGTCGCATGACCTGAGGACGTCCGGCGTTGCCTACGGTTCCAGGGTGACCCGGACATCGCCCAGGCCGCGGGCGATCAGCAGCTCGCCGCCTCGCAGCGGTTGCCAGCCGTCCTGCCAGATCCTCTGCACACGTTGGGAGCACGGCACCTCGACCCGCACGGTCTCGCCCGCCGCGACGTCCGCGACCGCCCAGCCGATCAGCCGCACGGGTTCGTCATCAGGCCGCAGGTACACCTGGACGACCTCACGCCCGGCCCGTTCGCCGGTGTTGGTGAGCGACACCGACACCGTGTCGGTCACACCGTCCACAGTGGACCTCGCGGCCTCGCCGTACTCCCACGTCGTGTAGCCGAGTCCGTGGCCGAACCAGAACAACGGCTCGGACGCGCCGCGGTAGCCGATCGCCGTGCCTTCGTCGTAGGGCAAGGCGCCGTTGACCGGCACCGGGGTCGGCGCGTCGGCGTCCGCTCGTGGGAACGTGGTGACGAGCCGCCCGGCCGGTTCGATCTCGCCGAGCAACGCGGCCGCCACGGCGTCACCGGCCTCCTGCCCGGGCAACCCCGCCCACAGCACGGCGTCGACCTGCTCGAGCCACGGCATCAGCACGGGCGTCGCGGCGTTCACCACGACCACCGTGCGTTTCGCGGCCGCCGCCACCGCCGCGACCAGCGCGTCCTGCTCGCCGGGCAACGCCAGCGTGGTCTTGTCGAAACCCTCGGTCTCCTGCTCCTCGGTCAGGCCGACGACGACCACAGCGACGTCCGCCTCGCGCGCGGCCCGCACCGCGGCGTCGATCGCGTCGGCGGCAGGGCGGCCGACCGGCTGGGTGATCAGGCCGACCAGCGCCGCGGCCTCGCGCACGCGAGCCGTGATCCGATCACCGGGCGACACCAGGACCTCGGTCGTCCAGAACGGCGGCTTCAGCAGCGCTTCCTCGACCACGCCGTCCGCCCACGCCAGGCGCGTCGTGTGTCGCTCACCGGCGACCTCCAGTGTCCAGGCGCCGAACCCGCGCACGCCGACCAGCATCCGTCCCGGTTCGTCCAGCACGGCCTCGCCGGACACCTCGATCGACGCGGCACCCTGCGCCCATCCGCCGTACGCCGCGAGCTCGGCGATCTCCATCTCGCGTGACGCCAGCACCTCGCCGGACACGTCGAACGTCGTGGCACGGATGTCGCGCAGCACACCGGGACCGGGAGCGGCGTACCGCTGCCTGACCTCCACACCGTCCACAACGGACACACGATCGCCCCTCAACGAGACCAGGCCGTCGGCGATGCTGATGACGTGCGGCGGCCGCAGCCCGGCGGAGCCACCGCCCTGCGCGACCGTGTCGATCGCGTGCCGGCCGATCAGCGCGACCTTGGGTGCGTCGAGCGGCAGCACACCGTTGTTCGTCAACACTGTCATGCCACCCGCGGCGAACCTGCGCAGCTGCTCACGCCTGGTCGCGCTGTCGGGCGCCGGAACGTCGGAGGGCCACTTGCGCTCGGTGCCGAACGCACCGGTGCGTTGGGCGAGAAGCAGCAGGCGGCGCAGGTGGTCGTCGATGGTCGACTCGGCGACCTCTCCCGCCTGCACAGCCGCGACCAGCTTGTCCTCCCACGGCCCGCCGGGGCCGGGCATCACCAGGTCGAGTCCGCCGTTGGCGCTCTGGGCGGTCGACGAGGTGGCGAACCAGTCGGACATGACCAGCCCGTCGAAGCCCCACTCGCCCTTCAGCACGCCCTGCACCAGCTCGGTGTGCTCGGTCGCCGGAACACCGTTGACCTTGTTGTAGGCAGCCATGATCGCCCACGGCGAGGCGTCCTCGACGACGATCTCGAACGGCAGCAGGTACACCTCGCGCAACGTCTTCGCGTCCAGCTCCGAGCTCGCCGTGCGCCGTTCGGTCTCGGACTCGTTGGCGACGTAGTGCTTCGGCGTCGCCGCGATGCCCTTGCCCTGCAGGCCCCGCACGTACGCGGCGGCGAGCGCGCCGGTCAGCAGCGGATCCTCGCTGTAGGCCTCGAACAGCCGCCCGCCGAGCGGCGTGCGGTGCAGGTTGATCGTCGGGCCGAGCACCACGTGCACGCGTTGCGCGGCCGCCTCGTCCGCGAGCACCTCGCCGACCTCGCGGGCCAGCGCGGTGTCCCAGTGCTGGGCGAGCAACGTGGCGTTGGGCAGCAGGCAGGCGATCGTCCCGCCCCGCAGCTCGGCACCGCGGACACCGGTCGGGCCGTCGGACAGCTTCAGCGGTGCGAGCCCGATCTCCGGCTCCGGCCAGAGGGCGAAGAGCGCGGAACCGGTCAGCAGCCGCACCTTCCGCGGAAGGTCCAGACTCGCGATCGCCTTCTCGATGTCCATGTGGTCGAGCGCACCAGATCGGGCGCCTGCGGTCAACGCGCCCAGGCCCGGAGAAAGGTGCCGGTTGATGTCGAGTTGGTGGTACTCGTAGACGCCATCAGAGCCGACGGCGACGTCGTCAGGCCTGATGCGGGAACATCGCGAACGACAGGTCGTCCGTGAGCGGCGTGGACACGTGACCTTCGCCCTCGGTGTCCTCGAAGGACAGCAGTGCGCCCGGCCCGAACTCGCGGCGTTCCCCGTTCGACACCGTGACGGTCGCCCTGCCGGTCAGCACCACGAGCCACTGCTTGCGCGGCGCGACGTGCGGCTCCCACTCGGGCGTGCCGCCCGACGGCTGCTCCACGACGAGCATTGAGGACGCGGGAAACGGCCCCGACACGAGCAGCGGCGGCACACCCTCGACCGTGACCGTCGGCGTGCCTGCCACCTCGACGTCCTCGAAGGCCGATTTGCCGTTCTCGTCGGCGAAAATCCTGACGTAACGCATGATCGGAGGCTACTCGCGATCTTCGAGGTACCGGGTGTGATCGGCCTGGCGTTGCGCGTCGGCCGCGTGGAACCGTTCCGCCACCCGGACGGCGTCGGCCCGCAGCAAGTCCAGCTGCCGCACCAGTTCCGCACCCGAACCGCGAGCGGCGGCGTACCACCACGGGAGGTTCAGGTAGGTCTGGATCGACAGCGGCAGGTCGGTGCCGACGAGCCGGGTGACGGCGTGCAGGGCGTCCGGGTCGGCGCGGAGCTCGCGCGGACGGTCGAGCATGCCGCGCAGGACCTCGGCGATCTCCGCCAGCTTCGGCGCCACCTCGCCGGGGACGCGGCCACCGAAGCCGCGCACCCGGTGCACCAGCGTGTCCAGCTCGGTGCGCAGCCGGCCTGCTTCCTCCTCCGGATCGGTCACCAGGATGATCCGGTCGGACGGCGCGGCGAGCGCGCCCACCCCGTACAGGCCGGTCACGACGAGGATCCAGTAGGAGCCTGCCACTCCGGCGAAGTGCAGGCCGAGGCCGATCAGGCCGCCGGCGCAGCCCGCGAGGTTCTTCCAGGACGCCAGGTAGCGCAGCACCGGGTTACTGGTAGCCACGGATCTCCTTGAACGCCGCGGAGAGCGAGCGGCTGCGGGCGTCGAACACCTTGCCACCGCTGATCTTCGCCAGCCGGTCCATCTCGGCGGTGGCGCTCTCGCCGAACAGCACGGGGAAGATCGGGATGTCCTTCAGGTTCTGCTGCAGGTTTCGGTGGAACTGCTCGAAGTCGTCGATGCCCTCGTTGCCGGTGTTCTCGCCGTCGGTCATCAGCACGATCGACGTGAACCTGTCGGGATCGGCGTTGATCTGCTCGCGCAGCACGTCGTAACCGTCGCGCAGACTGCTGTAGATGGCCGTGCCACCAGCCGCGTCGAGCGCGGTGGCGGTGCCGCGGATCTGGTCGAGGACCGGGCGCGGGCTGTCGGCGGGCACCTCGTACTTCAGCGGCGGGCGCGCGGTGCTGTTGAACGGCAGCAACGTCACCTGCTCGCGGCCGTGGAACCGGTTGAACTTCCCGGCGAGCGAGGAGTCGGCGCCGGTCAGCCCGACCAGTGCCTGCCGGAGGCCGTCGATGCGGTCGCCCTGCATCGAGCCGGACGTGTCGAGCACGTAGAGCGTGCGGGACGGGCGGCGCAGCTGGTCGAAGTACGTGGTGATCAGACCGTCCACAGCGGACTGACTGCCGGGGAACGGGAGTTCGACGAGGTCCTTCACCGCGAACTTCACGTCCGGCTGCACCTGCGGGACGGCGGGGCGGCGGTGCGTGGAGTCCATGATCCTGCGCTGGACGTCGGCGCCGCGCAGGTGCTCGGAGAGCTTTCGGTGGGCCTCGCGGGCTTCTGAGCTCGCGGAGGTGAGCAGCGTGAGCGGGTAGTCCGCGGTCACGACGCCGTCGTTCGGGTAGATCAGCGTCAACGGTTCGGGCAGCGTCGCGTTGAGGGACAACAACACCGACTCGTAGTTGATCAGACCGTCCACTCCGGCTCCAGGCTCGTTCGCGCGCCGGGCGTAGGCCTCGGACAGCCAGCCGGACGAGCCCGCGGACAGCGTCTGGGCGGAGAAGAACTGCTTGAGCTGCGGGGCGACGGCGTTGACACGTGCCGCGTCGAGGGCCGAGCCCGACCCCGACAACGCGGCCGCGACCCCGACCAGCGCGGAGAAGCCGGAGTTGGAGGCGGACGGGTCGGTCATGCCGTAGGTGAACTTCCGCGCGCCCGCGGCCTGTGCGATCTCGGCCCAGCCGACGCGCCGGCCCTCCCAGCCCAGTTCGCGCACCTTCGCGGCGGGCAGGCCCAGCACGACGGGCGAAGACATGATCTTGGCAGGCGTGCCGAGGCGCTTCTGGGCGTCG
Organism: Lentzea nigeriaca; assembly: GCF_016907955.1. Taxonomy (GTDB): domain Bacteria; phylum Actinomycetota; class Actinomycetes; order Mycobacteriales; family Pseudonocardiaceae; genus Lentzea; species Lentzea nigeriaca. The sequence continues at coordinate 12,118 of NZ_JAFBCX010000021.1, forward strand.
GGGACCAGTTCGAGGTAGCGGTTGGAGGAGAACCAGACGGCGTCGAAGCCCTGGTCGGCAGTGCCGTTCGCGACCTTGTCCGCGCCCTCGATCGTGCCGGAGAAGCTGAACTTCACGGTGACGCCGGTGGCTTTGGCCGCCTCGTCGAGGACGGGCTGGAGGTCGGCGAGCTCGCTGCCGGCGAGGACTCGGAGCACGCCGGGAGTGGGGTCGCCGACCGGTCTGGACGGGTCGGCTTCGTCGGAACATCCCGCCAGCAGCGCCAGAACGGCGACCGCGGGGACGAGGCGGCGGTTCATGGTTGCTCCTCAGCGCCGCGCACGCGGCTCAGGTGGTCGTGGGCGCGGCGGATCTCGGCGTCGAGCGCGGACACCGTGCTGGACATCGAGTCGGTCGCGCGGGCCTTGAACGTGTCGATCGCGTCGATCGCGGCGTAGATCTGGTCGAACGAGGTCCGCACCGCCTCGATGCCGACGGCAGGCGTCGCCGCGATGCGCTGGATGTCCTGGCCTTGCAACGACATCAGGTTCGCGTTCGAGCGCAGGATCGAGTCGGTGAGCCCGCGCACGGCGTCGACCTGGTCGATCACCTCGCGCTGCCCGGCCAGCGCCGCCGCCACCGCGACGCCGATCCGCAACGCCGTCACTGTCGTGCTGACCGCGCGTTCGATTCCCTTGATCAGCTCGTCGTTGTTGCGCCGCACCACATCGAGCGCCAGGTAGCCCTGCGCGCACACGGCGAGCTGGGTCAGCAGGTCCTGATGCCGTTGCCGCAACCCGAACAGCACGTCGGCGCGCAACGCCTGAGCGCGGGCGGGATCGGACAGGTCGAAGATCGCCACCTGCCGTTCTACCGCCTCGTCCATCTCGGCTGCGAGCGCGGCGTCCTGCGACAGCTTGGTCATCAGGTCCCACAACCGCTGCCGTTCGCCCTTGATGGCCGCGTTGTCCCGTTTCAGCGCGTCCTGACCGGACCGCAGCTTCAGCACGATGCGGTTGACGGGTTCGTCGGCCGCGCGCAGCCGGGCCAGCAGGCCGCGAGCCGAGTTGCCGCCGGGAATGAAGCCGAGGATCTTGCGACCGGTCAGCTTGGTCAGGTCCTGTGGATCCAGTTCTCGCACCGAACGCCGCAACTCGGCCAGGCTGACCGACACCTGCGCGGACGACGGCGACGAGACCGACGCGAGCGTGCGGTCCAGCAACCGGCCCGCGATCTGGGCCGCCACCCGCATCTCCGCCTCACCGAGCACCAGCGCGTCGTCGACGATCCGGCCGAAGTCGGGCGACTGCGGGTCGACGGCGGCGAGCGCGGAGACGAACGCGGAGGCTTTCTCGGAGAGCGCGGCCTTGTCGGTGATCGGGATCAGCCCGGCAACGCGGTCCACCGGCACCGGCTCGACGGGTTCGGGTGGCGTCAGCACGAAGTCGGCCATGTCAGTACTGCTTCGCGATCGCTTCGAGCATCCGCTCCAGCGTCTCGTGGGCTGGCGGCTCGACGACGTCCACGATCGTCTGCGGCACCGTCAGGTTCTTCTCCTTCACGATGTCGTTGAAGTGCCGGGGATCGGCCGTGCGGAAGCCGAACGTGGCCGCGAGCCTCGCCAGTTCGGCGTCGTTCGACAGCAACTGCCCGACGCGGTCTCCCGGCTCGCGCAAAGGCACCAGCGTGTGCTTGGACAGCACGGTCGGCGCCGGGTAGAGCAGCTTCATGTCCGGCCTGATCGTCGAGTCGCCCCGCACGACCCTGTCGACGAACTGCGCCTCGTACGCCAGCACCAGCGGCGTCTTGCCCATCCCTGCGGACAGGTAGTCCTCGAACGGCCCCTCGCTGCTGCTCTGCGTGTAACCCTGGTCCAGGAACAACTTCGACACGGCCGGCAGCACCTTCGCCTCGGCCTCCTGCGACGACACCACTCCGCCGTTCGCGACGAACGACGTGATCGCCAGGTACATCGCCGCAGAGTTCGAGTCGCGCGGATCCGTCGTCGTCACCAGCAGGTTCTTGCGCGCGGGATACGCGGTGTTGCCCGGCAGCTGATCCCAGCGGGTGCCCCTGGCGGCGAGGTCGAGGTACGCCTGCACGTCGAACGTCCGGTAGCCGGGGCCGGACTTGATCACGCCGGCCCTCGTCAGCAGGTCGGCGATCGGGTCGAACGTCGCGATCACCATCGGCGACGAGAACGGCGCGTACGTCCGCGCGGCCTTGCGATCGCGCTGGATCTTCTCGGCCGCGGGCGCCGACGAGGGGAACGCGAAGTCGTACGAGTTCAGGTCGGTCGCCGTCGCGATCTGCCGCGACCCGGCCGGATCCACCTCGACCTTCAGCCCGTGCTTCGCGAACACGTCCTTGACGCGCTGGTCGGCGAAGAAGGCGAGCTTCTCCGAGCCGATGACGCCGCGCACCGTTTGGAGGCGAGCCGGTTCGTCACCGCCCTGGCCGAGGACGATCGCGATGACCACGCCCGCCAGCAGCACTACCGCCAAACCGATTCCGAGCGTTCTCTTCACGACACTTCGACGCGGTGGCGGCGCCCGCGGTCGCAGCCGCGAGATGAACTCTCGATGAACGGGCCGATGAGTTCCCGACGCCACCCGAGTCGGTACAGATGACCCACGAACAGGAGGTTCAGCCATGAGGTTCGTGACGATCGGCTATGGAGACCGCGAGGGGTACGACCGAACGGACGAGGCCGTCCGCGACGAGGCACACGCGCACGACGAACGGTTGCGCGCGGCGGGAGCGGAGATGGGGATCGCCGGGAAACCAGTGCAGGTCCGCAATCCCGGCAACACCGGGACGATCGTGGACGACGGGCCTTTCCTGCAGTCGGCTCTGCCGGTCGCGGGCTTCGCGATCATCGAGGCCGAGTCGCTGGACGAGGCCGTCAAGCTCGTGTCGAACACTCCGTGCGCGGTCGGCTACGGAGTGGTGGAGGTGTGGCCGTTGCAGTCAGCCCAGGGGTGACCGGTCACCCACGGACCACTTGTGCCCGAACGGATCCGTGAACCCGCCCTGCCGGTGCGTCCCCCACGGCATCTGGTGCTCCACGACCGCCGATCCCACGGCTCCCGCGGCGACGGCACGCGCCACCAACTCGTCGGGGTCGTCGCAGAACACCTCGACGCGGACATGCGTCACGCCGGCCGGGCTGTCCTCCGCGGGGTTGGCGGGGTTGACCTGGTGGACGAGGAAAGGCGCGCCACCGATCGACAGAGCGGCGACGCCGCCGAGGTTCCACAGCTCCGTGGCGCCGAGCGCGGCCTGGTACCAGGCGACCGCCGCATCGGCGTCCGGAACGATCAGCATCACCGAGATGACCGCGGGCTCGGACATGTCGCCCAGCCTGCCTGATCCGGTCACGGCTCGCTGAGCAACCAGGCCACGTCGCGGACCAGTGCGTGCCGCCACCCGACGCGGTCGTGCCCGGCGGGGGACCGGTTCACCCGCACGGTCGCGCCCGCGGCCGACGTCAGCTCCTCGACGGCGACGCAGTGCCGGTGCATCTTCGGTTCGTGCTCGCCGACGTCGAACGCGACGCGCAGACCGGACAGATCGGCACCCGAGAGGCGTGCGGCGGTGTCACCGCCTGCCGGGCCGTCGAGCGAGATCCCGTGGCCCGGCAGGTCGCGTGACCACCAGAACGAGCCGGACTGGCACGCCACCCGCGACACCAGGTCCGGGAAGTCCACCGCCGCCCGGAACGCGCTCAGCCCGCCGAGGCTCTGGCCCGCGACCACGAACTTCGCGAGGTCGACCGTCACTCCGTTGGACGCGAGCAACGGCAGCAGCTCGTCCCGGATCGCCTGCCACAACGAGGGATCGCTGTACTCGGCTTCGCGATCACGTGGCGTGGGCAGGAAAACCAGGGTGGCGGGCGGCATTTCGCCGTTCTTCACCGCCGACTCGAACGCCGTCACGGCCGGGTGCACGTACATCCAGTCGTCGCCGTCGAGCAGCAGCACGACGGGTTCGCCGCCTTGGTACACGCGAATGGTTTTGCGCCCCAGCGTGCCGTTCCAGCGGATTCGCAGCGGAGGCACGTCCAGTACCTCGTCCGGCCCGACGACCGGCCAGTGCGGCTGCGGTTCCAGGTCCGGCGTCGAGAAGATCGACCGGTTCGGGCCAGCGCCCGCCGGGTTGAGCGGGTCGGCGTGTTCCACGCCTTCGCTGAGAAAGTGGTACGTCACACGCAGCCGGGGCGGCATCTCGACTTCGGCGAACCAGACACCGTCGTCCCGGCGCTGCAGCTCGACCGGCTCCAGCACGCTTTCGAACCGCAGCGTCGCCGGGCCGCCACGCCACTCGAACAACGTCATCGGGCCACCGCCAGCTGGTAGGAGGAGTCACGGCCGAGCAGGTCGCGGTGCGTGCCCTCGCCGGTCACCGTGCCGTCGTCGAGGACGATCACGCGGTCGGCGACGTCGAGCAGCGCCGGGCTGCTGGTGATCACGACCGTGGTGCGGCCGCGGCGCAACGCCGTCACGTTGCGGGCGATGAGCTGTTCGGTCACCGCGTCGACCGCGGTTGTGGGGTCGTGCAGCACGAGGATTTCCGGGTCGGCGGCGAGGGCGCGGGCCAACGACAACCGCTGCCGCTGGCCGCCGGAGAGGTTGGCGCCGCGGTCGCGGACCGGGTAGTCGAGGCCTTCGGAGTGCAGGTCGACGACGTCGGTCAGCATCGCAGCGGCGACGGCCTCGTCCACCAACGAGCTGGTACCGGACGGATCGACGTTGTCGCGCAACGTTCCCGCGAACACCTCGTGGTGCGACGGGTTGACCAGCAGGTGCGTCCGCACGCTCTCGATCGACAACGACGAGAGCTCCCGCTTGCCCACCTTCACGACACCCGAGTACGAAGACGGTGGCACGTCGACGGAAAGCACCGCGGCGAGCTCGGCGGCGGCCTGCGGCTGGTAGGCCGCGATCGCCACGAACTCGCCTGGCCGCACCGAGAAAGTCAGGTCCCGCAACGTTCCGTGCGTCAGCGCCTCGACCTCGAGGCCGCCGTCCGGGCCGGGCACCTCGACGCCCGGCGTCATGCGCGGGGGTGCCGCGAGGATCAGCGCCATCCGTTCGGCGGACGCCCGCGCGATCATGACGTACTTCGGCATCTCCGAGAACATCTTCAGCGGCTCGATCAGGAACTGCGCCAGGCCGACGGCCATCACCAGCTGACCGACCGAGATCTGGCCGTGGAACGTCAGGTACCCGGCCCACAGCGTCACCGCCGCCGCCAGCAACGAGTTCAACGCCAGCGCCGAACCGGCGTAGACGCCGTTGACCCGCGCCACGACGATCGACTGCTTCTTCGCCTCCGTGCTCACCCGGCGGTACGCCTGGAACGCCGCGTAGCTGCCGCCGAACCCGTGCAGCGGACGCAGTCCCGCGATCAGGTCGGACACCTTCGCCCCGGCCCGCGCGACCTTCGCCTGCTGGACCTGCGTGCTCGCCCCGATCCGGCGGGACATCACGCTGAGCACGCTCAGGATCGTCACGGTGCCGGCGAAGACGAGCACACCGAGCGGCACGCTGATCACCGCCAGCACCGCACCGGTGATCACCACCGACACCAGGGAGCTGATCAGCAGCGGCACCACCTCGATGATGTCCGCCGTCTGGTCGGCGTCCTCGGTGGCGATGGTGAGCACCTCGCCGGACTTCAGGTCGACGTCGCGCGCCACCGGCTGCAGGCCGTGGTCGGCGACGGCGACCCGCCACCGGTGCGCCTCCGTCGTGTTCGCCTTCTGCAGGATCCGCATGCCGAACCGCCACGAGTACGACACGGTCGCCATGACGAGCCCGAGCGCCGGCAACGCGAGCCCGAGCGAGCTGAGCTGCCCGCCGCGCAACGCGAACTCGACGATCACGCCGAGCAGGATCGGCACGGCGGTCTCGGCCGCCTGGTACGAGCCCATCAGCAGCGTGCCGGACGCCATCGCGCCGACGTTGCGGCGCAACGCGATCCGCAGGATCTCCCGGCCGGTGCGGACTTCAGTGTTCGTCAACGTGCCGCGCAATCGCTTCGGGGGTGGAGAGGGACAGCAGGTCGCGGATCGTGACCACCGGACCGAACTCGCGCCGCAGCAACGCGATGAGCCGCACCGCCAGCATCGAGTGGCCGCCGAGGTCGGTGAAGCCGCTCGTCATGCCCACCTCGTCCTCGTCGAGGTCGAGCGCCTCGGCGAACAGCTCGCGCACCACGGTCTCGGTCTCGGTCAGTTCCCGGTCTTCCTGCGTGACCAGGGTGCCGAGCGGACGCGCCTCGGGCAAGGCGCTCGTGTCGGCTTTTCCGTTGACCGTCAACGGAATCGCGTCCACCGCGGCGTAGTGCGACGGCCTCAGGTAGTCGGGCATCCCGGTACCGACCTCGGCCGCGATCGACGGGATGTCCGCCCCGTCCTCGAGGACGAGGTAGGCCGCGAGCCGGTACGCGCCGTCGACCTGCGGGTCGGACTGCGCGACGGCGGCGACGAACTTCACGCCAGGATGCGCGGCGAACCGCGCCTCGACCTCGCCGAGCTCCACCCGGTGCCCGCGAATCTTGACCTGCTTGTCGGTGCGGCCCAGGTAGAGCAGGTTGCCGTCGGGACGACGGATCACCAGGTCGCCCGTCCGGTACATCCGCTCGCCCGGCACCCACGGGCACGCCACGAACCGCTCGGCCGACTGCCCCGGCTGCCCGAGGTAACCCCGCGCGATGCCGACGCCCGAAACGTAGAGCTCGCCCGCGACACCGTCCGGGACGGGCCGCAGCCACGGGTCGAGCACGTACACGTCGGTGTTGTCGATCGCCACGCCCACCACCGGGTCGACGCAGTCGAACGTGCCGACGCCCAGCGTGTTGATCGTGTACTCCGTTGGCCCGTAAAGGTTGTAGCCGATCGTGCCGGGCGTCTCGGCGAGCAGCTCCCACAGCGTCGGCGTGACGGCCTCACCGCCCAGCAGCACCAGCGCAGGCCTGTGCTCCGCGGCCAGCAGACCTTCGGCCACCAGCTGCTGTGCGTAGGTCGGCGTCACGTTGATGACGTCGATCTCGTGCCGCCGGCAGTACTCGACGAGCCCGGTGGCGTCGCGGCGCAGCTCCTCGTCGCAGATGTGCACCTCGTGGCCGTCGGCGAGCCAGAGCAGCTCCTCCCACGACATGTCGAACGCGAACGACACGGTGTGCGCGATCCGGAACGTCCGGTGCCCGTGCTCGGCCAGCACCGGCTCGAAGATCCGCCGCTGGTGGTTGACCAGCATGTTGGTCAGGCCCGCGTACTCCGTCACCACGCCCTTGGGCTTGCCGGTCGAACCCGAGGTGTAGATCGTGTAGGCCGCGTGCTTGAGCCTGTTCGGGTCGTCCGGCGCGAACGTGACCACGGGCTCGGCGTCCGGCCACGGCTCGTCGAGCACGAACAGCTCGCCTTGGATCCTCGACGCCACCGCGCTGGTCGTGATGATCAACGACGGCCGCGCGTGCTCGACGATCGCCGCGATCCGCTCGTCCGGGTGGTCCAGCTCCAGCGGCACGTAGGCCGCACCACAGCGCAGGATTCCGAACAGCGCCACGACCCAGTCCAGCGAACGCGGCACCGCGATGGCGACCGACGTCTCCACACCGATGCCCTTGCTGGACAGCACACCCGCGAGGTGGCGGCTGCGGTCCCTGAGTTCCGCGAACGTCATCGTGCTGCCGTGCGCGACCAACGCGATCCGGTCCGGATTGCGGTCGGCCGCCTCGTCGAACAGGTCGACGACGGTCCTGGTGCCGAAGTCGTTGGGGGCGTTGAGCTCCGGCACAGGGCCGGTGGCGCGGATCGCCCCCACCGGGCCGTCGTGCTCGGCGAGATCACCGAGGATTCGCAGGTACTCGTCGAACAACCGCTCCGCGGTGGCGGGTGCGGTGATCGCGGGCCGGTACTCCAGCTTGACCGTCAGCTGCTTGCCCGGCGTCACCACCCACGTGAACGGATAGTGCGTCGAGTCCTCGAACTCGTGCGCCGTGATGTGGTTGACGGCGTTGAACTCGGTGAACGTGTCGTCGTCCAGGAAGTTCTGCAGCACGAACAGGCTGTCGAACAGCTGGTCCTGACCGCTCGCGCGCTGGATCTCGCCCAGCCCGATGTGCTCGTGCTCCATCGCGTCGACCCGCGCCGCCTGCACTCCGGCGAGGAACTCCCCGACGCTGTCGCCCGGCCGCGCGGACACCCGCATCGGCACGGTGTTCAGCAGAACACCGACGATTCCTTCGGTGCCTTCCTCTTCGCGCCCGGAGACCGTCACGCCGAACACCGCGTCACCACGCCCGGTCTCGCTGCCGAGCAGCAGTCCGAGCGCACCGGTCACCACCGAGTTGAGCGTGACACCGTGCGCCCGCGCCGCCTCACGCACGCGGTCGGACTCCTCGACCGACAGCGTCCGCAGGATCTTGACCGGCAGTGTGTCCGAAGTAGACTGTCCAGCCAGCAGCGTCGGTCCCGGCAGGTCCGCGAGGTACCGCGCCCAGAACCGTTCGGCGGTGTCCGCGTCCTTCGCGGCGAGCACGCGGGCGTACTCCTCGAAGCTCGGCGTCGCCGGAGCGGAGTCGACCGGATCACCGGTCAGGATCGCCCGATAGGCGTCGAAGAAGTCGCGCAGCACGATCTCGCGCGACCAGCCGTCCCACAGCAGCAGGTGATGGCTGAACAGCAACGCGTCGCGGCCGTCCGGCGGCCGCAGCACGGCCATCCGCACCAACGGCGGCGTCTTGAGGTCGAAGCCCGTCGCGCGGTCCTCGTTCCTGATAGCGCTGACAGCTTGCTCGTTCAGCACGTCGACCACGCTGACCGGAACCCGGCCGCCGGGCGTGAGCACCTGGACCGGCGAGCCGTTCTCGTCCGACTCGAAGCCCGCGCCCACGACCGGGTGCTTCACGATGACGTGCGCCATCGCCTGTTCCAGCGCGCTGACGTCGAGCCTGCGGTCGAACGTGAAGCAGCTCTGCGCCACGTAATGCCCGGCGTCGCCCGCGAGCTCGGCCTGGAAGTACAGACCGCGCTGCAACGGCGTCACCGGCGCGGTCCGGCGCGCGGTCACCGAGGCGTCCGCGATCCGCTCCAGCGCGAGCAGCCAGCGCGCCGCGATCTCGTCGCTGACCTCCTCCGTGAGCGCGAACGTCGCGCGCAGGCTGCGGGTCGTGGCGTCGAGCCACGCGTTGACCTCGACCGCGTACGGGCTGGGCAGCGGGCAGTCGACGTGCAGCGCCTGTGACTCGCTGCCCCGGCCGAGGTAGTTGAACAGCACCTGCGGCCGGGGGAGTGCCGCCAGGACCGGGGCGGTCTGCGGGTTGAGGTACCGCAGCTGGCCGTACCCGACGTGTGCTTTCTCGTCCGGCTGGCGCTCGGCCAGCTCACGGGCGGCCTCGACGGGATCGGTGCGGGGGCTGAGCTTCACCGGCGCGATCGACGTGAACCAGCCGACCGTGCGGGTGAAGTCGTGGTGCTCCCGCACCGGGACGCGGCCGTGGCGTTCGAGCTCGATCACCAGATCCGTCGGCGTGGCCTGGGTTTCGCTCAACGCCGTCCGCAGCGCGCCGCACAGCAGCTCGGTGAGGCCGAGGCCGAGCGCGGTCGGGGCAGTGTGCACGACGCGGTCGGTGATCGCGGCCGACAGGGTGACGGTGACTTCGCGCAGCTTGCCGAGGTCTGGCGTGAGTGTTGGCGTGTCCAGCACCTCGACCCAGCGCTGCAGATCATCGCCGGACTGGGCGTCCAGCATGAGGGCGCTGGCGTAGGCCGAGAACGGGGTGGTGGTCGGTGCCAGGTCTTCGCCGCGCATGGCTGCTGCCATGTCGTCGAGGAGGATCAGCCAGGAGACGGCATCCACGGCGAGGTGGTGGACCACGACGACGAGCGTCTTGGTGGACTCCAGCCAGGTGAACGCCGCCATGACCCCGGCCTCGGGGTCAAGCCGGTCGGCGGCCTCGTCGGCGGCGTGTTCCGGGTCGTCAAATCCGCTCGAAACCACCCCGATGGCACCGGCCTCGTTCGCGCTGACCTGCGGTTTCGCCGAACTGTCAGACCCGCTTGAGACGATTGGAGTGGGGACCCGATCCCCCCAGGGGGTCTGCCAGTCGGAATCGATTCCGAGCGTCCACACGCCGTGCGTGACCGTCAGCCGCATCCGCAGCGCCGCGTGAGCCTTCACCACGGCGGCCGCCGCGCGTTCTGCCTCAGCGAGGCTCGCGCACGGCAGCTGCCGCGCCTGAGCGAAGCGCCGAACATCCCCGCCGATCTCCCGCTGCCGCAACACGATCGGCGTGGGCACCACCGGCCCGTCCTGCTCGACCACCGCAACCGCGGCGGCAACCGGCGCGACGCCGAACTTCGCAGCGAGCGCCCGCGGCGTCTTGCACAGGAACAGATCCCGAGGCGCGAACCGCACCCCGAGCGCCCGCGCCCGGTTCACCACGCCGATCGCGATGATGCTGTCCCCACCGGCCGCGAAGAAGTCCGTGTCAGCGTCCACAGAGGACCCCGGCAGCGCGGCCGCGAACACCTCCACCAGCGACGCCAGCGCCGGAGCCTCGGCAACCGGCGCGGGTGCGTCCTCCGCGCGAGCCCGCTCGGCCAACGCCTTGCGGTCGAGCTTGCCGTTCACGGTCAGCGGCAGCGCGTCCAGCGGAATGACCCGCTGCGGCACCATGTGCACCGGTAGCTTGGCGCCCAGAGCGGCCGGGACGTCCACCGACGGCGTGCCCACGACGTGCGCGACGAGGTGGTCTGCGCTGTCCGCCACGGTCACCGCCACGTCGACGACGCCGGGAATCTCCAGGATCGCCGACTCGACCTCGCCGAGCTCGATGCGGAAACCCTTCAGCTGCACCTGGAGATCTGCGCGACCGAGGAACTCCAGCTCGCCGTCGAGGTTGCGCCGAGCGAGGTCACCAGAGTGGTACATGCGGGAACCGTTGCCCGCGAACGGGTCCGCGACGAACCGCGACGCCGTCGACCCAGGACGGCCGTGGTAGCCGAGCGTGACCTGTGGGCCCGCCACGTAGATCGTGCCGACCTGGCCCGGCGGCACCGGGCGGAGCCGATCGTCGAGCAGATAGCACCACAGACCCGCGATCGGCCCGCCGATCGGGCTGACCTCCAGACCGAAGTCACGGTCTTCCAGCAGCCGGTACGTGGTGTGGACGGTGGTCTCGGTGATGCCGTACATGTTGACCAGCTCGGGCCGATCCGTGCCGTACCGCGCGACCCAGTCGCGCAGACGCCCCGGATCGAGCGCCTCACCGCCGAAGATCACTCGGCGCAGCGCGATCAGCGGCCGGGCGCGCAGGTCGGCGTCGGCGAACTGGTAGAACGCCGACGGCGTCTGGCAGAGGATCGTGACCCCGTGGTCGAGGACGAGCCGGCGGAAGTCCACCGGTGAGCGGGTCAGGCTGTGCTCGGGCACGATCAGCCGGCCGCCGTGGGTCAGCGCACCCCACAGCTCCCACACCGCGAAGTCGAACGAGTAGGTGTGGAACTGGGTCCACACGTCGGACGGCCCGAACTCCATCTCCGGCGCGGTGTTGACCAGCAACGAGACCACGTTCTCGTGCGACACCACGACACCCTTGGGCCGGCCGGTCGAGCCGGACGTGTAGATCAGGTACGCCGGATGCCGCCAGTCCACCAAAGGCTCGACGAACGAACCGGGCACCACGTCGTCGATCGACAGCACACGGGCCGACACACCCGCGCGGTCCAGCATCGCCGCGAAACGTTCCTGCTGGCCCGGTTCCACCAACGCGACCTGAGGCGCGGCGTCCGCCAGAACGAACTCCAGGCGCTCGTCCGGGTAGGCGAGGTCCAGGGGCACGTACGCGGCACCCGCCGACACGACCGCGATCAACGCGGTGACCTGCTCCAGCGACCGCGGCAGCGCGACGGCGACCCGCGTGTGCGGGCCGACACCACAAGACTGCAACGTCGCCGCCAGCCTGGTCCTGGCCTCGGCCAGCTCTCCGTAGGTCATCGACTCGGACGTGCCGTCGAGGCGGCAGAACGTCACGGCGGTCGCGGCCGGGTCGCGCTGCGCCGCGCGGTCGAAGAGCCGCGCCAGCGTCACCGGCTCGATGTCCGCGCCGGCACGGGTGTCCGTCAGCACGGGAACCGGGATCCGGGAACCGGTCAGCAACGCCGTCAACGTGTCGGCGAACGCCCGCACGATCCGTTGCGCGCCGGTCTCCCGCACCACGAGCGTGTCGTAGATCAGGTTGAACCGCAGCGTGCCGTCGTGCTGGCGTTGAACCTCGATGGTCAACGGGTAGTGCGGCGCTCCCTCGTTCACGACGCCGGCGATCTCGAACCCCGCCGAGGAGAACCGCGACACGTCCAGCGCGATGTCGAACACGACCAGCGTGTCGAACGCCGCCTGCCGCCCGATCCGGGAGAGCGACACGTGCTGGTGCGGCAGCACGGCGGTCTGGTGCCGCTGCACAGAGGCCAGCAACTCACGAGCCGACGTCGAGCTGGACCACTTGGCGCGCACCGGAATCGTGTTGATGAACAGCCCGACCATCGAGTCGATGCCGGGCACGTCGGCGTCCCGGCCGGACACGGTGGAGCCGAACACGACGTCCCGGCGCTCGAGGATCGCGCCGAGCGTCACACCCCACGCGCTGTGCACGGCGACGCTCAACGAAACCCCGGCTGCCCGCAGCATGTCGTCGAAGCCGGCGGGTGCGTCAACAGCCGTGTCAGCGAACCGTTCCGACGGCTGATGACCTTCCACGACCAGCGACGGGCCGGGCAGTCCTTCGAGTTCCGCGGCCCAGACGCGGTCGCTTTCCGCCGGGTCGCTCCGCACCAGCCAGCGCACGTAGTCGGAGTAGCTGCCGCGCGTGTGCACCGACCCCGGCGCGTCGTACTCGGCGAGCAGCGCGCGCAGCATCGGCGGCACCGACCAGCCGTCGGCGATGATGTGGTGCACGGTCTGCACCAGCACGTACCGCCCCGGCGCGGTGCGGATCAGCGTGAAGCGCATCAACGGCCCGCGGGCGAGGTCGAACCCGGCGACGCGGTCCCGCTCGGCGAACTCCTGGACGTCCTCGTCGGTCATGCCCTGACCGTCCACGGTGGAGAACTCCGGCCGCACGCCGGACTCCAGCACCGAGACGACCCGCCCGTCGGGCAGGCTGACGAACCGGGCGGCGAGGTTCGGGAACAGCCCCAGCAGGCGCGTGGCGGCCGCTTCGAGCCTGCGTGCGTCCACGGATCCGATCAGCGTCAGCAGCTGCTGCTCGACGTACCGGTGCGCCGACTCGTCGTCGAACACCGAGTGGAAGTACATGCCCTCCTGCAAGGGCGTCAGCGGCAGGACGTCCCGCAACGCCGGGCTGTCGAGCGCGTCGACGTCGGCCTGGGTGAGGGGCACCAGGTCGAAGTCGCTGGGGGAGTGCCCGCCGCGGGTCAACGCCGCCAGGCCCTCCAGCGCTTCGGTGAAGTAGGCGCCGATCGTCGCGATGTCGGCCTCGCTGAAGACCCCCGACGGCCACGAGATGACCGTGACGAGCTCCAGCCGGCCGTCCGCACCCGGCTCGGCGGAGGCGTTGAACTCCAACGCGCGCGGCAAACGCATCGCCGGGTCGCGCTTCTCGCCGAGCCGGCCCGCGTTCTCCGCGAGCTGCCAGTCGCCGGTGGTGCCGCCGCTGAACCGGCCGAGGTAGTTGAACAGCACCTGCGGCCGCGGACCGTCGAAGCTGGTACGCCCCAGGTACTTCAGCGCACCGTACGAGACACCGTTGCTCGGCACCCGCGCCAGGTCTTCCTTGACCCGCTTCAACGCCGCGGCCAGGTCGTCGTCAGAACCCGGATCGACGGTCACCGGGAACAACGTCGTGAACCAGCCGACCGTGCGGGACAGGTCGGGGTCGAGCGGCACGAACCGGCCCTCGCGACCGTGACCCTCCAGCTCGACGTGCGCGAACGTCTGGTCCTGACCGTTGTCGCGGCGCCACTTGGCCAGCGCGACCGCGAGACCGGTCAGCAGCACGTCGTTGACCTTGGCGTGGAACAACGCGGGCACGGCGCCGAGCAGCGCGGCCGTGGCCTGCGGGCCGACTGTGAACGTGCGCATCCGTTCTGCCGCAACGACATCGTCGTCGGCGAGCTCACGCCGGCCGAGCAGCTGATCAACGCCCGGCAGCGCGCGCTCGTAGTACGAGCGGTCCGCCGAGAAGTCGGCCTTCTCCAGCAGCTGGGTCCAGCGGCGGAACGACGTCCCGACGGGCCGGAGCTCGATGACCTCGCCAGAGGAAACCTGCTGCCACGCCTGAGCGAGATCGTCGAACAGGATCCGCCACGACACACCGTCAATCACCACGTGGTGGATCACGAGGACGAGCTGCCGGGCGTCGGACCGCCACACAGCGCGCAGCATGATGCCCGCGTCGGGGTTCAGCCCTTCGGTGGCCGCCACAACGCAGTCTTCGAGCGATGCGTTGCTCTCTTCCCACAACGCATGGCCGTCCGAGGGAATGTCGAACGACCAGCGCTCACCACGAACGAGCCTGGCGCGCAACATGTCGTGCCGCTCGACGACAGCGTTGAGGATCGCTGTGAGCGTTTCGCCTGTCAGCGAGGCAGGGGTGTTGAGCACGACCGACTGCACGAACCCGGCGATCGCGTCGGTCGTCTCACCGAGCCACTGCACGATCGGCAGACCGGCCACCGGCCCGGTCGGAACGTCGTCGTGGTCGACGGCAGAGGCGCCGTCGAGCGACGCGACGGCGGCGAGCGCACGTGGAGTCCGGTTGACGAAGATCTGGGTGGCCGTGACGAAGATGCCCACCGCCCGCAACGCGGACAACAGCGAGATCGCGAGGATGCTGTCGCCGCCCAGCTCGAAGAAGTCCTGGTCGGCACCGACCTGCTCGACCCTCAGCACCGACGCGGCGGCGGCGCAGATCGCGGCCTCGACGTCGTTGGCGGCGGCGGTGACCGGCCCGGTCTCGGCCACGGGTTCCGGTAGCGCGCGGCGATCCAGCTTTCCGTTGGGGGTCAACGGGAACTCCGGCATCACCACGATGTGAGCGGGCACCATGTACTCGACGAGGTGCTCTGCGGCCCACTGCTTCACGGCGTCCGCCGTCAGGCCGTCCTCGGCGGGGACGACGTACCCGACGAGGTAGTTGCCGCCCGCGGAGTTCTTCGCGACCAGCACACAGGTGTGGCGGATCTGCGGGTGCTCGGCGAGGGCGACCTCGACGTCCTCCAGCTCCAGCCGCATGCCGCGGATCTTGACCTGGTTGTCGACGCGCCCGAGGAAGTCGAGCGATCCGTCCGGCGCGAACCGCGCGAGGTCGCCGGTCCGGTAGAGGCGCGAACCGTCCGACGCGAACGGGTTGGCCACGAACCGCGACGCCGTGAGGCTGGGAGCGTTCACATAACCGCGGCCCAGCAGGAAACCGCCGATGTAGAGCTCGCCGCCGACGCCGGGCGGGCACGGCCGCAGCTGGTCGTCCAGCACGTAGAGGTCGGTGTTCGGGTTGGCCTTGCCGATCGACGTCGACAACCGCTCCGCCTCGCCGCGGTAGATCACGTGCGAGACGCCGATCGTGGCCTCGGCGGGACCGTAACCGTGGTACATCGGGATGTCGAGCTGCGTGCGGAACCGGTCGTAGAGCTCGGGGGTCAGCACCTCGCCGCCGCACCACACGTGCCGCAGGCTGTCGAGTTCGCCGTCGCCCGCGATGTCGAGCAGCACGTCGAGCATCGACGACACCAGGTACACGAACGTCACGCGGTGCCGGGCGATCGTGTGCAGCAGGTGGTGCGGGTCGCGCTCGCCACCGGACCGCACGACGACGGTCCGCCCACCGCACACCAGCGGCAGGAAGATCTCGTTGATGGAGATGTCGAACGACAGCGGCGCCTTGAACAGCGACGCGTCGGAGTGTCCGAAGTGGAGGATCAGGTCGACCTGCCACAGCAGGCGCTCGCTGATCGCCTCGTGCCGGATCATCGCGCCCTTGGGGCGGCCGGTCGAGCCGGACGTGAACATCACGTACGCCAGCTGAGCCCCGGCGATCGTGACGTCAGTGGGTTCGGCCGAGTAGTCCGAGAAGCCCCACGAGTCGAGGTCGACGGCGACCACCTCGGGCTCGTCTTCCCGGCCAATGCCGAGAAGTAACGCGACCTGGGCATCGGTGATCACGGACTCGCGGCGGGACGCCGGCCACCGCGGGTCCAGCGGCACGAACGCGCCACCGGCCTGCAGCACGGCGAGCAGGCTGATCACCATCTCGGCCGAGCGATCCAGCGAGATGCCGACGACCTGTTCGGTCCGCAGGCCGCGCTCGATCAGGTGCCGGGCCAGCTGGTTGGAACGGGCGAGCACCTCGCCGTAGGTGAAAGCGCGGTCACCGTCGTCGATCGCGACGGCGTCCGGGCGCAGCGCGGCCTGCTCGCGGAACAGCTCGACGATGCTGGGCCGCTCGCGCGGGAAGTCGTTGTCGTTCCAGCGGGCCAGGTCCGCGAGCCGCTCGTCGAGGGTCTGCGCTGTGATCGTCCCGATGGCGCGGTTCGGGAACTCCGCGAGGTCGTCCAGCGCCCGCTGGGCCTCGATCGGATCGACGCCCTCGGGCAGCGGGATGGCCCAGCCGTCCGGAGTTTCGGTGACGTCGGACTCCTGGCCCTTGTCGGCCCAGACGAGCACGTCGCCGAAAAGCGTTGCAGGCGTGAGATCGAGTCCATCGACTGCGAAACCGGGCTTCGCCCAGTGCGTCAGCGCCACGGCACTCGCGACGGCGATGGTCCGTTGGGGGTACTCACCGGCACGGCGCCGAACAGAGGCGATCCGATCGGACGAAAGCAGCACCAGTTCCATGAAGGTGAGCCTAACCTAACTAGCGGCTGACCCGAATCGCCAGGCGGCCCAAAGTGCCGCGTAACGCCCGTCACGCGCGACCAGTTCCTCGTGCGTGCCCTGCTCCAGCACGCGGCCCGCTTCGAGCACGGCGATCCGGTCCGCCGCGATCGCCTGGGTCAGCCGGTGAGCGACCAGAAGCGTCGTGCGGCCTCGGCAGGCGGCCAGCGCGGCCCGTTCGAGCGCGGCGGCACCCTGGCTGCCCGCCTCGGCCGTCGACTCGTCGAGCACGACGACGGGGGAGCGGCCGAGCACGAGCCTGGCCAGTGCGATCTGGGCGATCTTGGTGACGTCGAGGCGTTCGCCACCTTCGCCCACGTCGGTCTGCAGGCCCTGCGGAAGCGCTTGCGCCCACGTGTCCGCGCCGACCGTGCGCAGTGCGTCCATCAGCTCGTCGTCGGTCGCATCCGGTGCGGCCAACCGCAGATCCTCGGCGAGCGGACCGGCGAAGACGTGGGCTTCCTGGGTCAGGATGCTGACCAACGCGCGGGCGCCCGCCTCGTCGACGTCGGCGAGGTTCGTCGGTCCGATGTGGACTGAACCGGTCAACGGGGTGCCGGTCCCGGCGACCAGTGCGGCCAGCGTCGTCTTGCCCGCACCGGTCGCGCCGACCAGCGCCAGCGAGGTGCCCGCGGGGATCTCCAGGTCGATGTCGCGCAACACGTCGTGCTCGGACTCGGGATAGCGGAAGGAAAGTCCGCGCACCGACACCGGAAGCGGCTCGGCGCTGTGCGCGACCCCGGCCGCGCTGCGGACGAGCGAGTCGCCGTCGGACTCCGTGAGCACACCGACGAGCCGGGTCAGCCCGGCACCGGACTTCTGCGCCTCGTCGAAGAACGCCATGATCAACCCGAGCGGCACGAACAGCTTGTGGAAGAGCAGCGCCGCGACGGAGACCTGGCCGAGCGAGGACTGCCCGTTCGTCACGAGGACGTAGCCGACGACGATGATCAGCCCGAGGCCGATGAACTCGGCGCGGTTCTCCCTGCCGATGAACCGGCCGAAGAACCGGAAGACTTCGATGCCGATGTCGCGCACCCGCCACGACTCGGCGGTCACCTTGTCCCGGAACGTGTTCTCGAGGCGGTAGGCGCGGATGGTGGCGATGCCGTCGAGGCCGCTGATCAACGCCTGCGCGCGGTCGGCCTGCGCCTCGGACCGGGCGCGGTAGAGCGGCTGCGAGCGCGGCAGGTACCAGCGCAACGCGAAGGCGTAGGCGGGAAGCGCGCACGCACCGGCGACACCGAGCCGCCAGTCGAGGCCGAACATGCCCGCGGTGGCGACGACGACGAGCACGACCGCGGAGAAGATCGTCGGAATCGCGGTGCGGAAACCCTTGGAGATGATCGCGACGTCGTCACCGACGCGCGACAGCACGTCGCCGCGACCCACCTGCTCGACGCGCGCGCTCGGCATCCCGAGCACCGCGCGGACGGCGCCTTCCCTCAGTCGCGCCAGCATTTCCGCGCCGAACCGGCCGACGAGGCAGGTGGAGACGGCGGTCATCACCGCACCGGACAGCGCGGCCACGACCGTCGCGATCCCGATGGACCAGAGGATCGACGCGTCGCGCCCGCCGACGATCCCGTCCACGACGGTGCCCAGCAGGAACACCGGGACGATCTGCAGCACCGCCCCGGCCACCGTCGCCAGCACGGTGGCGATCGGCAGGCCGGGAGCGGTGCGGCAGTGGTCGAGCACCCAGCGAAGGGCCTCCCGTCCGGTCGCCGTGCGCAGGGTTTTCGCGGGCGCGCCAGAGACACTCGTGGTCACGGGGGAGACCTTTCGCAGGAGTGTGGATCAGCCGGCCGACTTGGCGGACTTCACCAGCTCGTCGATCGCGTACGGCAGGGACGCGAGGGTGGCCTGCGACATCGCGGCACCGACGGCGGGACCCTCGCTGTCGAGGATCCAGTGGACCTTGCCCGCCTTGACCGCGGGCAGGTTCGCGAAGAGCTGGAAGTTCTTCAGCGACTTCTGGTCAGCCTCGTCCGCGATCACGAAGACGCGGTCGACGTTCATCAGGTCCATGCGCTCGGGCGACAGCGCCACGTAGAACTTGCCGGCGGCGATCTCGTCGATCTTCGTGTTGCCCTTGAAGCCGATGCCGCTCACGAGCTGGCCGCGGACGTCAGTGGTGGTGAACGGTGCGACGGCGTCCTTGTACCACGAGGTGACGACGGCGGTCTCGTTCGCCCACGCGGGGTTCGCCTTCTTGGCGTCGGCCATCTTGTCGTCGATCGCCTTGATCATCTTGGCGCCCTCGTCGGCCTTGCCGAGCGCCTTGGCGACCTGCAGCGCGTTGTCCTGCCACTTCGCGCTGAACGGCTCCTTCTCCTCCTTGGTGCGGCCGACCGTCGGAGCGATCTTGCTCAGCTTGTCGTACCAGGCCTGGTCGGCCTCCGAGTACACCGCGATGATCAGGTCGGGGCGCAGCTGGGCGATCTTCTCGTAGTTCGGCTCGGTGTCGCCGTTCTTCAGGACGACCTCGGGCTTGGCCGAGCCCCACTTGTCCTTCACCCAGGCCCATTGAGTGTTGATGTCCGGGGTCTTGCCGTCCGGGTTCGGGTACTGGTCGACCATGCCGACCGGCACGGTGCCTAGCGCGAGCATCGTCTGGTCGTCGGTGTAGCCGAGGGAGACGACGCGCTTGGGCGCTTCCTTGATCTCCGTGGTGCCGAAGAAGTGCTCGACCTTGGCCGGGAACGTGCCACCGGAGGCGTTGTTCGCGCCGGGCGTCGACGCCGGAGTGGAGGAACCGCACCCGGCGAGGACGCCGGCACCGACCACCACAGCTGTTGCCGCAGTGGCCAATCGCTTCCAGGTCATGGTCGTTCGCTGGCCCATTCGGCACCTCGTTCTTCGCTGCCCACGCGGCGGGGAGATTAGGACAGGCGAACCTTACCACCCGTTAGGGCAGGCTAACCTAGCTCTTTGTCACGGCCACGTGAGTCCGGCCGATGGGCACGATCAACGGGCGTTCGCTGACCGGGTCGTCGATGACCTTCGCCTGCAGGCCGAACGTGTCCAGCAGCAGCTCGCTGGTGATCACCTCGCTCGGATGTCCTTGCGCGACAATGGATCCCGACTTCATGACGATCAGGTTGTCGCTGTAGCGGACGGCCAGGTTGAGGTCGTGCAGGACCATCACGATCGTGCAGCCGCCCTCGTGCAGGTCGTCGACGAGGTCGATCACGTCGATCGCGTGCGCGAGGTCGAGGTAGGTCGTCGGCTCGTCGAGCAGCAGCAGGTCGGTGCCCTGGGCCAGGGTCATGGAGATCCACACACGCTGCCGTTGACCACCGGAGAGCGAGTCGACCGGGCGGTGCGCGAGATCGGCGACACCGGTCATGTGCAGGGCTTTCGCCACGACGTCCGCGTCGTCGCTCGACCACTGGCGCACCCAGCTCTGGTGCGGGTGCCGGCCGCGGGCGACCAGGTCGGCGACCGTGAGGCCCTCCGGCGCGATCGGGGTCTGCGGGAGCAGACCCATCCGCTTCGCGACGTCCTTGGTCTTGAGTCGCGCGATGTCGTGGCCGTCCAGCAGCACGGTTCCCTGGCGGGGTTTGAGCAGGCGCGACAGCGTGCGCAGCAACGTCGACTTGCCGCAGCCGTTCGGGCCGATGACCGTGGTGATCACACCGGTCGGGATGGTGACGTCGAGGTTGTCGAGGACGACCCGGTCGGCGTACCCGACCGTGACGCCCTCGGCCCCCAATCGGGCGGCATCGTTGCGCAGCGCGGTCATAGGGCAACCTTACTTAAGAGAGGGTTACCTCAGGCCGCGCGCTTGAGGTTCGCCCGCACCAGCAGGTAGACCAGGAACGGCCCGCCGATGATCGCCGTGACGATGCCGACGGGCAGGTCGTTGGGCAGCACGGGCCGTGCGATGAGGTCCGAGCCGATCAGCAGCAGCGCACCGAAAAGGCCGGACGCGATCAACGGCGGTACCGGCGTGCGCAGCAGTCGCATGGTGATTTGCGGCGC
This sequence comes from Lentzea nigeriaca, assembly GCF_016907955.1. Taxonomy (GTDB): domain Bacteria; phylum Actinomycetota; class Actinomycetes; order Mycobacteriales; family Pseudonocardiaceae; genus Lentzea; species Lentzea nigeriaca. The sequence goes on from NZ_JAFBCX010000021.1 coordinate 32,982, forward strand.
GACCAGGGCGACGAACGGCACCGGTCCGGCGGCCGACACCGCGACCCCGGCGAGCAGAACCGCGCAGAGCAGCAGCACGGCGCGCACGGCCGAGTACCGGACCCCGAGTCCGGCGGCGACGTCGTCACCGAAGTGCATCGGCTGCAGCTGGAAGGCCGTGACCAGCACGACCGCGATCAACGCGACGGTGACCCAGAGCGTCGTCCACACCTCGCCCCACGACCGCGAGTCGAGCGACCCGACGAGCCACGCCTGCGCGCGGGCGACGTCACGGATGTCCGCCAGCACCAGCAGCCACGTCGTGAGCGCCTGCATGACCGCGCTGACCGCGACGCCGATCAGGATCAGCCGGAAGCCGTCGATGCCCCGGCGCCACGCCAGGAAGTAGACGAGCAACCCGGTCAGCAACCCACCGGTGAGCGCGGCGGCCGGCAACCCGATCGTGCCGGTGACCACCGCGCCGCCGGTGGCCGTGACGAGGAAGACCGCGGTCGCGCTGGCACCGCCGGTGATTCCGAGAACGTCAGGACTGGCCAACGGGTTGCGCGCGATCGACTGCGTGAGCGCGCCGGAGATCCCGAGCGCGGCGCCCACGATCAGGCCGACGAGCGCGCGCGGCATCCGCAGGTCCATGATCACGAACTCGTCGACCCGCTCGCCCTGCCCGAAGATCGTCCTGATCACCGAGGGCAGGTCGATCGTGAAGTCGCCGACCGAGATCGACACGCAGAAGACGAGGAACGTGAGCGCCGCGAGGATCGTCGTGACGAGCACGATCCGCGGCCGCCAGACCCACGACCAGTTCCCGACGCGAACGCCGGGGTGCATCTGTGTGCTCATGCCTGCCTGAACTTCCCGAGCCAGACCAGCGCCGCGAAGAACGGTGCGCCGATGATCGCGATGACGATGCCCGCCTGCAGCTCGGCCGGCCGCACGACGAGCCGTCCCGCGATGTCGCCGACGAGCAGCACGCCCGCGCCGAGCAACCCGGCGTACGGCACCAGCCACCGGTAGTCCGGCCCCGTGAACCACCGCGCGACGTGCGCGACCATCAGACCCAGAAACGCGATGGGCCCACACGCCGCCGTGGCCGCGCCCGCAAGCAACGTGACAGCCACGACGCCGATGGTCCGCCCGGCCGCGATGTTCACGCCGAGCCCGCGCGCCACGTCGTCACCGAGGTTGAGCAGGTTGATCGTCGGCAGGTTGAGCAGCGCCAGGATCAGCCCGGCGGCCACGAAGATCGCCGCCACCACGATCACGTCCCACCCGACGCCCTGCACCGAGCCCGCGTTCCAGTAGCGCAGGACGTCCAGGGTCTGCTTGTCGGACAAGGCGACCGCGGTGGTCATCGCGGCGAGGAACACCGTGACGCCCTGCCCGGCCAGCGCGAGCGTCAGCGGGTTGCCGGACCCGCGCCCGAGGCTCGACAGCCCGAACACCAGCACCCCGGCGCCCGCGGCCCCGATGAACGCGAACCACAGGTACTGGATCGGGTTCTGCAGCCCGAGGAGGTAGACCGCGAGCACCACGGCGAACGACGCCCCGGAGTTGACGCCGAGCAGACCGGTGTCCGCGATGGGGTTGCGGGTGTGCCCCTGGATCAACGCCCCGGCGACCCCGAGCGCGAGCCCCGCCACGATCGCGAGCACCGTCCGCGGCACCCGCAACGTCTGCACGATGAGCGTGATCTCGGTGAGCCGCTGGTCGGTGCCGGGATCACCGAACAACCCCTGCCACACCTCGGCGGGGGTCAGCGACCGCGCGCCGATGACCAGCGACAGCACCGCCGCCACGGCGAGCAACACCACCAGCGACACCAGGCCGATGCGTCGCCGCCGCTGCGGACTCGCCCCGGCCGGCGCGGGTTCCAGCCCGCGTTGCTCCACCACCATGCTCACGACGGGCTACGTTAGCCGCCGCCCGCCGCATCGACCAAGGGCACCCTTACCTAACCCTGGTCTCGATGGCCCGCACGGTCTTCTCCAGCGCGCCGCCCAGCACCTTCTGGCCGAGCAGCCCGAGCGACAGCCCGAGCAGGCGGCCCTTGAAGTTCTTGCCTTCGCGCACCACCTCGGCGTGCACGACAGTCGTTCCGTCGGCCTGCTTCGTGAACGTGTAGGTGTGGCCGGACCTGCCGCCCCACACGTTGGAGTCGACGGTCCGCAGCACGACGTGGCTGAGATCCGACCAGTCGTAGTGCAGACGCTCCCAGATGCCGCCGGAGCCCTCGGTCACGTCGGCGTAGGCGTCGCCCAGCTCGTGCACCTTCAGGAAGTCGTCGGCGCTGTTCGGGAAGAGCGTCGCGCGGCCGGGACCGAAGTCGGTGAGGCCGGCGACGAACTGCTCGGGCGTCGCGGTGGTCTGCTGGGACAGCGTGATGGTGGGCATTTCCCTCGCTCCTCGTGATGCTGTGTGCAGGAGCAAGACTCGTCGTTTTCGGCTGGCTTCGCGCCCGTGAGAATCCCTGGTGATCAGTCCCCCAGGGTCACGTGGATGGCTGCCAGTTGCTTGCGCACCCGGTCCGCCTCCTCCTCGCGACCCTGCTGCTCGAGCAGGTCCAGAGCCTGCTGCCACACCTCCGCCGCCCGGTCGAGCTGTTCGAGCGCCAGGTGCGGGTCGCCGAGGCCCACGAGCACCGTCGCGGTGGTGTAGTCGTCGTTCTCGGCCCGGTACAGCTCGGCGGCGCGTTCGTAGAGTGCGATCGACTCGGCGTGGTCGCCGACCTGGTACGCGATGCGGGCGAGCGTGTCGACGGCCGTCGCCTCGCCCTGCCGGTCGCCGAGTTCGTGGAGCATCTCCAACGCCTTGGTGGCGTGCTCGCGGCCTTGTCCGGTGTCGCCGACCTCCGCGGCGCAGTAGCCGATGTTGTTGTGCGCCAAGGCGATCAGCATCTGGTTGCCGGTGCGCCGGTAGTGCGGCAGCGCGGCCTTGGCGTGCTCGTACGCCCGGTGGTGCTCGGACCTGCTGGTCCACAGCCACGTCAGCGCGCCGTGGGCGGACGCGAGAGGCAGTGGTTCGCCTGCCTGCTCGGCCAGGGCGAGGGAGGCGTCGAGGTGGTGCTGGGCCTCGTCGAAGCGCTGGACCTGGCCGAGGCTGCTGCCCATGATCCGGTGCGCGACGACCTTCTCCTGCAGGTCGTCGGCGGCTTCGATGGCTGTCTGCCACATGGCCAGCTCGTCGTCGAGGTGGCCGCGCAGCTGGTGGTAGGCGTGCGACACCCTGGCCAGCAGCACGACCCGGTCGTTCCAGCCGCGCTGGGCCGCCACCTGCTGCACGGCCCTGCGGGTGGCGCGTTCGGCGTCGAACCAGGCCAGGGCGCAGGCCTTGTCACCGGCGGGGGTGATCACGGTGCCCGCGGCCGGTTCGCTGAGGTCGATCAACGGGCGGTGCGGGTCGATCAGCCGGTCGTTGGCGTGGCCGGTGTGCACGTGATGGTCGACGAGCCTGCGCAGCGCCTCGTCGGCCGGTGCGGGCATTTCGGCCGCGTACGCGCGGACGAGGTCGTGCATCCTCGCGCGGAAGCCGGCGCCGATCGAGATCAGCGAGGCCTGCTCCAGCGCGCGCAGAGTGGCTCCGGCGTCCCTTGTGGACACCCCGGCGAGGCTCGCGGCGGCTTCGAGGCTGATGTCCTCGCCCGGCGCGACGCCGAGCAGGGCGAACATCTGCCGCTGCTCGTCGGTCAACGCCCGGTACGACCAGGAGAGCACGACCGGGAGGCTGACGCTCGGGTCCGCGTCGAGCGCGCCGAGGCCGAGTTCCTCGAGCTGGCGGGCGATGGCGGCGAGCGACAGGTCCGGTTCGGTGAGTACGCGGGCGCCGACGATGCTCAACGCGAGCGGCAGCCCGCCGCACAGGTCGATCAGCCTCGCCACGGCGAGGGGTTCGGCGTTCAGCCTGGTCGTGCCGATCCTGGTGGCGAGCAACGTGCTCGCGTCCGCGTCGGCGAGCACGTCGAGACCGACGGGCTGCCTCACCAGGCCTGGCAACCGGTTGCGGCTGGTCACGAGTACCCGGCACGTGTCGCCGCCGGGCAGGAACCCGACGACCTGGGAGGCGTCGGCCGCGTTGTCGATGACCACGAGCAGGCGCCGCCGGGCGGCGAGGCTGCGGAACAACGCGGCCCTGGCCGGCGGGTCGGCCGGGATGGCGCCCGCGTCGAGGCCCAGCGCGTGCAGGAACCCGCGGATCGCGACGTCCGGTTCCATCGGCGTCTCGTCGGGGCTGAAGCCGCGCAGGTCGACGAACAGCTGGCCGTCCGGGAAGCGGTGCAGGTTGCGGTGCGCCCAGTGCAGGGCGAGCCACGTCTTGCCCATGCCGCCCGCGCCCGCGATCGCCGCCACACCGGTGCGCACGGCGTCGTCCAGTTCGGCCAGGTCTTCCTGCCTGCCGACGAACTGCGCCGGGGCCGACGGCAGCTGACGCGGGACCGCGGCGGGTCGATCGCAGGTGAGCAGCTGTTCGTGCAGCCGCTTGAGGTCCACGCCCGGCTCGGTGCCGAGCTCGTCGATCAGCCGGGTGCGGACGACCAGGAACTGTTCCAGGGCCTCGGAAATCCGGCCGGCCTGCGCGAGCGCCTGCAGGTGTTGTGCCGCAACGCGTTCGTCGAGGGGATGCCGCACGGCGAGCGCGGAGATCGCCGCGAGGACCTCGGGGCCCTGGCCGAGCCGCAGCCGTTCGTCGATGAGGTCGAGCTCGGCGGCGTCGCGTTCCCGAGCCAGGTGGTCGCGGGTCAGGTCGGCCCACGAGCCGCCGATCCCGGTCAACGGCTCGCCGCGCCACACGGCGAGTGCCTCGGCGAACAGGCCCTGGTCGCGGAGTTCCCTGAACCGCAGCAGGTCCACAGAGGACTCGTCGGTGGAGAGCACGTACCCGTCGGGCCTGGCCTGGAGCTCGACCCCGGTGCCCGCGAACGCCTGCCGCAGCCTGGAGAGGTAGCTGTACAGCGTCGCCCGTGCCTGCGGTGGGGGCTGATCACCCCAGACGCGGTCGATCAGCTGCGTGACCGGGACGGGCCTGTTGACGTCGATCACCAGCGCCGCGAGCACACACCGCTGCCGCGCGGGTCCCAGTTCGACGTGGCGACCTCCGACCCGCGCGGTCACCTCTCCGAGCAGGCCGATCTCCACCAGCGGCATGAGTCGAGTCTATGCCGTCGCCCAGAAGCGCCCGGCGAGCTGCCGGATGTACGTGTTCCAGCAGCTCGCCGTTGGTCGGTCAGGACGCGATGGCTCCCTGTCGTCGCCTGCCGCGGATCATGCCGCGCTGGACCGCGATGAAGACCAGCAGCAGCGCGCCGATCACGATCTTGGTCCACCACGAGCTGAGCGTGCCCTGGAACGAGATCAGCGTCTGGATCGTGCCGAGCACCAGCACGCCGGCCAGCGAGCCGAGCACGTACCCGAGACCGCCCGCGAGCAGCGTGCCGCCGATGACGACCGCAGCGATCGCGTCGAGCTCCATGCCGACGGCGTGCAGGCCGTAGCCGGACAGCATGTAGAGGCTGAACAGCAGGCCTCCCAGCGCCGAGCAGAATCCGCTGATCACGTACACGCCGACCTTCGTGCGCGCGGTCGGCAGACCCATCAGCAACGCCGACTGCTCGTTGCCGCCCACCGCGTAGACCGTCCGGCCGAACCGGGTGCGGTGCAGCACGTACAGGGCGACCAGCACGACCACGAGCGCGATCACCACGTTGTAGGTGATGGTGACGCCACCGGGCAGTTCGATGACCGCCGTGGCGACGTCGCGGAACGTGGTGTCCTTGATGGACACCGACTCCACGCTGATCAGGAAGCACAGGCCGCGTGCCAGGAACATGCCGGCGAGCGTCACGATGAACGGCTGGATGTCGAACTTGTGGATCACCACGCCCATCACCAGGCCGAGCGTCGACCCGATGAGCAGCACGGCGATGATGACCAGCGGGACCGGCCAGCCCGCGCGCAGGCCCGCCGCCGTGACCATTGTGGACAGTGCGACGACCGAGCCGACGGACAGGTCGATGCCGCCGCTGAGGATCACGAACGTCATCCCGGCCGCGAGCACGATCAGGAACGCGTTGTCGATGAACAGGTTCGCGATGACCTGCCCGGACGCGAAACCGTCGTAGCGGATGGAGCCGGCGCCGAACGTCAGCACGAACAGCACCACCGTCGCGAGGACGGGCAGGAACCGCGCGGGCAGCCTGGTGGTGAGAGCGGTCATGACACGGCCACCTTCCGGAAGCTCAGGGCTGCGCGGGCCTTAGGTGACTGGATCAGGCACACGGTGATGACGACGACCGCCTTGAACACCAGCGTGACCTCCGCCGCCACGCCGATCGTGTAGACGGTCGTGGTGAGGGTCTGGATGATCAGGGAGCCGAGCAGCGTGCCGGTGAGCGAGTACCGGCCGCCCGCGAGCGACGTGCCGCCGATGACCACCGCGAGGATCGCGTCCATCTCGATCCACAGGCCGTTGCTGTTGGCGTCGGCGGCGCTCACGTTCGAGCTGATCATCAGACCGGCGATGCCCGCGCACACCGCGGCGAACACGTAGACCGTCCAGATGATCGTCCGGGAGCGGACGCCGGCGAGGCGTGAGGCCTCCGGGTTGACGCCGACCGCCTCGATCAGCATGCCCAGCGCGGTCTTGCGCGTGGTGAGCGCCACCAGGCCGAGGACGGCGAGGCTGATCAGGATGGAGACCGGCAGGACCACGAACCCCGCGCCCACCTGCCGGTAGGCGTCGTTGTTCACGGTGATGATCTGGCCCTCGGTCACCAGCATGGCGATGCCGCGGCCCGCGGTCATCAGCACCAGCGTGGCGATGATCGGCTGAATGCCGAGTCCCGCCACCAGGAAACCGTTCCACAGGCCCAGCACCGCGCAGAGCACGAGCGCGATCGCCATGCCCGCCAGCGCCGTGCCGACGTCCGGCGACGTTCCGATGTGGACACACGTGACGGCGGCGGCGATGGCCGCGACCGCGCCGACGGACAGGTCGATACCGCGGGTGGCGATGACCAGCGTCATGCCGATCGCGATGAGCAGCGTCGGCGCGCCGTTCTTGAGCACGTCGACCAGACCGCCGTAGAGATGGCCGTCCTGGATGCGCAACGCGAAGAACGACGGCGTGACGACGAGGTTGAGCAGCAACAGCGCGATCAGCGCCAGGATCGGCCAGAGCAGACGGTTCTTCACGACGCCACCTCCTCCGGCACCGGCTCGCCCGCGATCAGCTCGACGACCTGGTCGATGGTCGAGCCGCCGTCCAGTTCTGCGATCTTGTGCCGATCCCTCAGCACCACGATCCGGTCGGCGATGCGCACGACCTCCTCCAACTCCGCCGAGATGAACAGCACCGCCGTGCCCTCGGCCGCGAGAGTGGTGACGAGCTGCTGGATCTGCGCCTTCGCGCCGATGTCGATGCCGCGCGTCGGCTCGTCGAGGATCAGCAGCCGCGGTTCGGTGACGAGCCAGCGGGCCAGCAACACCTTCTGCTGGTTGCCGCCGGACAGCGTGCGCACCAGCGCGTCCGGGTTGGCCGGCCGGATGTCCAGCGCCGCGAGGTACTTCTCGACGAGGGAGTCCTTGACCTTGCGCGACACCGGACGGCTCCACCCGCGTGCCGCCTGCATGGCGAGCACCAGGTTGTCGCGGATCGACAGGTCCGCGACGAGACCTTCGCCCTTGCGGTCCTCCGAGCAGAACGCGATCCCTGCGGCGATCGCCGACCGCGGTCCGCGCAGGTGCAGCGGCGTGCCGTCGACGATCAGCTTGCCGGAGTCGGCGCGGTCGGCACCGAACAGCAGCCGCGCGAGCTCGGTGCGGCCGGATCCCAGCAGCCCCGCCAGGCCGACCACCTCGCCGGCGCGGATGTCGAGGTCGAACGGGGCGATCGCGCCGCGGCGGCCGAGGCCCTCCGCGCGCACGAGCACCGGGCCGGACACGGAGTGGCGTTCGCTCGCGTCCTCGATGGCCTCCAGCGTGCCCAGTTCGCGGCCGATCATCTTCGAGATCAGTTCGCGGCGTTCCAGTTCGGACGTGAGGTGCTCGCCGACGAGGGTTCCGTTGCGCAGCACCGTCATCCGGTCGGAGATCTCGTAGATCTGGTCGAGGAAGTGCGACACGAAGAGGATCGCCACGCCCTCGTCGCGCAGCACCCGCATGATCCGGAACAGCTCGGCGACCTCACCGGCGTCCAGGCTGGACGTCGGTTCGTCGAGCACGAGCACCCGGCAGTCGACCGCGATGGCGCGGGCGATCGCGACGAGTTGCTGTACGGCGATGGGATGGGTTTCCAGCACGGACGCGGGGTCGATGTGCACGCCGATGCGCGCCAGCACCTCCGCGGCCCGCTTGCGCATCGCGGGGAAGTCGATTCCCCCGAACTTGCGGGGTTCACGGCCCAGCAGGATGTTCTCCGCGACCGTGAGGTTCGCGCAGAGGTTGACCTCCTGGTAGACCGTGCTGATTCCGGCCTGCTGCGCCTGGCCGGGGGAGGAGAACGCGACGGACTCGCCCGCCAGCAGCACTGAGCCGCTGTCCGGGGTGTGCACGCCCGTCAGCGTCTTGATCAGGGTGGACTTTCCGGCGCCGTTCTCGCCCATGAGAGCGTGCACTTCACCGGGGAACAGCCGGAAGTCGACGTCCTGCAACGCCTTCACGCCAGGAAATGCGAGGCTGATGCCCCGCATTTCGACAACCGGCGGCGGTGACTCTGTCATAGCGGGAGCCTTCGTCGCTGGGGTGCGGGACCCGCCGCCGGATGTGTGAGAGAACGGCGGGTCCCGCAGACTGTGGGATCAGTACTGGCGCTGGGGGAGCGCGGCCTTCGCCTGCTCCTGCGTGAACGTGCCCTCGACGGTCACGACCCTCGGCGGCACCTCCTCGCCCTTGACGACCTTCTTGGCCAGCTCCATCAACTGCTTGCCCAGCAACGGGTTGCACTCGACGATGTAGTTGATCTCACCGTTGGCGAGCGCCGTCATGCCGTCCTTCACCGCGTCCACGGTGATGATCTTGATGTCCTTGCCGGGCACCTTGCCGGCGGCCTTGATCGCCTCGATCGCGCCCAGGCCCATGTCGTCGTTGTGCGCGTAGACAACGTCGATCTTCGGCTGGGACTTGAGGAAGGCTTCCATGACCTGCTTGCCGCCGGAGCGGGTGAAGTCACCGGTCTGCGAGGCCACGATCTTGATGTCAGGCTTCGCGGCGATCTTCTCCTCGAAGCCCTTCTTGCGGTCGATCGCGGGCGCCGCACCGGTGGTGCCCTGCAGTTCCACGACGTTCGTCGGGCCGCTGGCGTTCTGGACCAGCCAGTCGCCGGCCTTCTTGCCCTCTTCGACGAAGTCCGAGCCGAGGAACGTCTTGTACAGCGACTTGTCGTCCGAGTCGATCGCGCGGTCGGTGAGGATCACCGGGATGTTCGCGCGCTTGGCCTCGAGCAGGACGGTGTCCCAGCCGGTCTCGACGACCGGGCTGAACGCGATCACCTTGACCTTCTGCTGGATGTACGACCGGATCGCCTTGATCTGGTTCTCCTGCTTCTGCTGAGCGTCGGAGAACTTCAGGTCGATCCCGGCGGCCTTGGCCTCGTCCTGGATCGACTTGGTGTTCGCGGTGCGCCAGCCGCTCTCGGCGCCCACCTGGGCGAAGCCCATCGTGATGGTGTCGCCGGACGCGTTGGTGCCGTTGTTGCCGGCACCGCCAGAACCAGAGCCGCACGCTGTCAGCGCGCACAGCGCGATCACGCTGGCGGCTGTCGTGATCTTCTTCAGCACAGGGATTCCTCCGAGGTGACTACGGTGTCGCGGAGCCCGACCGCGTGTCCGCGGCTGTCAGGTGGACAACAGTGAACGCTCACATCCGTCTCGTCAAGCGTTTGACCATAACGACTTGTGAGCGTTGACCGTCGCTGGTCGCAGCCGTATGTTAGCGCTCACTTTTGTAACTGAACTTCCAACGTCGGGAGCTCAACCCCCATGTCCCCCAGGCACGTTCTGCTGTCCGCCGCTCTGGCGGCTTCCCTGCTGGCAGTCGTACCCGGTTCCGGAGCCGCGGCCGAAACGGACTACACGCTCAAGGTCGACGCCTCGAAAAAGGGCGCGTCGATCGACGACACCATGTACGGCGTCTTCTTCGAGGACATCAACCGGGCTGCTGACGGCGGCCTGTACGCCGAGCTCGTCCAGAACCGCTCGTTCGAGTACGACAAGGCCGACAACGCCTCGTACACCAGTCTGACCGCGTGGGCGCCGCACAGCGGCACCGTAGACGTGGCCGACGACAGCGGCAGGATGAACGAGCGCAACCGCCGCTACCTCACGCTCGGCCTGCCGGCCGGTGTCATCAATTCGGGTTACAACAGCGGCATCGCGGTCCAGGAGGGCCAGCGCTACGACTTCTCCGTCTGGGCCCGCACCGACCAGGCCGCCACCCCGTTGACCGCGACCATCACCGATCCGGCTGGCAGCCCTCTGGGTGACCCGGTCAAGATCCAGGTCAAGGGCGACGGCTGGACCCGGTACGCCGGGACCGTCCGCGCGAAGAAGTCCACGACGACCGGCCGGCTGCTCGTCACCGGCGGCGGCACCGGCACCCTGCGCCTCGACATGATCTCGCTGATGCCGCAGGACACCTTCAAGGGCCACGGCCTGCGCCGCGACCTCGCCGAGAAGATCGCCGCGCTCAAGCCCGGCTTCGTCCGCTTCCCCGGTGGCTGCCTGGTCAACACCGGCAGCCACTACGGCTACGACGCGCCGGACTACGAGCGCCGCCGTTCGTACCAGTGGAAGGACACGATCGGACCGGTCGAGCAGCGCGCCACGAACTGGAACTTCTGGGGCTACAACCAGTCGTACGGCCTCGGTTACTACGAGTACTTCCAGTTCAGCGAGGACATCGGCGCCATGCCGCTGCCCGTCGTGCCCGCGCTCGTCACCGGCTGCGGCCAGAACCGCGCCACGAACGACCCGGCGTTGCTGCAGCGGCACGTCCAGGACACGCTCGACCTGATCGAGTTCGCCAACGGCCCCGCCGACTCCACCTGGGGCCGCAAGCGCGCCGAGATGGGGCACCCCAAGCCGTTCAAGCTCACCCACCTCTCCGTCGGCAACGAGGAGAACCTGCCGGACGAGTTCTTCGCGCGCTTCAGCGAGTTCCGCAAGGCGATCAACGCGAAGTACCCGGACATCACCGTCATCAGCAACTCCGGCCCCGACGACACCGGCGCCACGTTCGACCGCCTGTGGCAGCTCAACAAGCAGACCGGCGTGAAGATGGTCGACGAGCACTACTACAACAGCCCGTCGTGGTTCCTGGAGAACAACAACCGTTACGACTCCTACGACCGCAACGGTCCCAAGGTGTTCCTCGGCGAGTACGCGTCCCTGGACAACAAGTACTTCAACGCGCTGGCCGAAGCCGCGTACATGACCGGGCTCGAACGCAACGCCGACGTCGTGAAGCTGGCCTCGTACGCGCCACTGCTGTCCAACGAGGACTACGTGCAGTGGAAGCCGGACATGATCTGGTTCAACAACCACGCGTCGTGGGGCTCGGCGAGCTACGAGACGCAGAAGCTGTTCATGAACAACGTCGGTGACGAGGTCGTGCCCAGCACGGCATCGGCCACGCCGTCCACCCAGGCTCCGATCACGGGCGCGATCGGCCTCTCCACGTGGGCGACCGCCGCCACCTACGACGATGTGCGCGTTACCAGCGCGTCCGGGCAGCAGCTGTTCAGCGACGACTTCTCCGGCACCGACGCGCAGTGGACGAAGACCGGCAAGGGCACGTGGAACGTCGTGAACGGCGCCTACGTCCAGTCCGACGCCGCCGCGGAGGACACGCTCGTCACCGCGGGCGACAAGAACTGGCACGACTACACGCTGAACCTCAAGGCCACCAAGCAGGCCGGCCGCGAGGGCTTCCTCGTCGCGTTCGGCGTGCGGGACACCGGCAACTTCTACTGGTGGAACCTCGGCGGCTGGAACAACACCCAGTCCGCGGTGGAGAAGGCCGTCGGCGGCGGCAAGAGCACGTTGATGAGCAACGGCACCCGCGTCGAAACGGGCCGCACCTACGACGTGCGCGTCGACGTGCGCGGACGGCACGTCGAGCTGTTCCTCGACGGCATCAAGTGGGGCGAGTTCACCGACGACAAGGCCGCGGAACCGTTCCGCCAGGTCGTCACCCGCGACCTCGCGACTGGCGAGCTCATCGTCAAGGTCGTCAACGCCCAGGACAACGCCGCCCGCACCAAGATCGACCTCGGCGTGCCGGTGGCCTCGACCGCGCGGGTCACCGTCCTGCAGGGCCGTCCCGACGACGTGAACACCGAGTTCGCCCAGCCCATCAGGCCGCGCACCCAGCAGATCAGCGTGCGCAGCTCGTTCACCCACACGTTCCCGCCGAACTCCATCACGGTCTTCCGGGTCAAGGACAGGAGCCGCAAGTGATCGACCGCAGATCCCTGCTGCTGGGCACGGGCGGTGTCCTCGCCGCCACCGGAACGCTGTCCCTCGCGGGCTCGGCGGCCGGTGCGGCGGCGCCGGAGCCGGCCGCCGAGCTGCCCACCCGCAACCCGCTGGTCGAGCAGCGCGCCGACCCGTTCATCACCCCGCCGACCGACGGCATGTACTACCTGACCGGATCCGTGCCGGAGTACGACCGGATCGTCGTGCGCGGCGCGTCCACGTTGGACGGCCTGACCTCCGCGCGGGAGCGGACCATCTGGCGCAGGCCCGCGTCCGGCAAGATGGGCGGCTACATCTGGGCGCCGGAACTGCACCGCATCGACGGCAAGTGGTACATCTACTTCGCCGCCGGTGACAAGGACGAGCCGTTCCGCATCCGCACGTACGTCCTGGAGTCGCCGAACGCCGACCCGCGCGAGAGCGGCTGGGTGCTGCGCGGCCAGATGATCACCCATCTGGACACGTTCACACTGGACTCGACGACGTTCGCGCACCGCGGCAAGCGTTACTTCCTGTGGGCGCAGAACGACCCGGCCGTCGGCTCCGGCACCAACCTCTACATCGCCGAGATGGCCTCACCGCTCGCGCTCAAGACCACGCCGGTGCGGATCGCGACGCCCACTTTGTCGTGGGAGGTGCAGGGATTCCGGGTGAACGAGGGGCCCGCGGTGCTGATCCGCAACGGCCGCGTGTTCGTCACGTTCTCCGCGAGCGCCACCGACGCCCGCTACTGCATGGGCCTGCTGACCGCGGACGAGAACGCGAACCTGCTCGACGCGCGGTCGTGGACGAAGTCGCCGCAGCCGATCTTCGCCACCCACGCGCCGACGTCGCAGTACGGGCCGGGGCACAACTCGTTCACCACGGTCGGCGACATGGACGTGCTGGTCTACCACGCCCGCGACTACCGCGACATCAACGGTGATCCGCTGTTCGACCCGAACCGGCACACCCGCGTGCAGCGGCTGCACTGGAACGACGACGGCACACCGAGCTTCGGCGTCCCGGTCGGCAAGGGCGGCCCGATCTCGCGGCTGGCCACACTGGACGGGCTGCACGTGCGGCACTACGAGTACCAGCTGCGGGTCGACGGCAACGTCCGCGACCTGGCCGACTCGCAGTTCCGGTTCGTGCCGGGCTTCCTGGGCACCGGCACGGTCGCCCTGCAGTCGGTCAACTTCCCCGACCGGTACGTGCGGGTGGACGGCGACGTCGTGCGCATCGACCCGTTCGAGGACTCCGACGCCTACGGCCGGGCGGCGAGTTTCCGGCGCGTTCCGGGGCTCGCCGACGGCAAGGCGATTTCGTTGAATGTTGGAGCAGATTCTTATCTCATTCACGATCGGGGCAGACTGGTGTCCGGCAGACCCGGTAACGACCGCGACGCGCGCCGACGTGCGACGTTCCGGCTCGAATAGGGGTCACAATGGGTGTGCAGAGCCAAGGCTGACGGGTGTTATCGCTAACATCATCGGTCTAGACCAAGGATCGGAGATTGTTCGTGGACCAGAAGACCACGCGTGACCCCGCGATGACCGACGTCGCCCGCCTCGCCGGGGTGTCGCACCAGACGGTCTCGCGCGTCCTCAACGATCACCCGAACGTTCGCGAACAGACCCGCCTGCGGGTCCGCGCCGCCATCAAGGAGCTGGGCTACCGGCCCAACCGGGCGGCTCGTGCGCTGGTCACGGGCAAGACGCAGCTGATCGGCGTGGTGGCGCAGAACTCGACGCTGTACGGCCCGGCCTCGCTGCTGTCCGCCTTCGAGGAGGCGGCGGGCGAGGCCGGGTTCGCGGTCAGCGTCGGCAGGGTGAAGGTGCTCGACCGCGAGTCGATAGCCGCCGCTGTCGAACGCCACCGCGACCAGCGCGTGGCGGGCATCGTGGTCATCGCGCCGAACTCGTCCGCGGCCGACGCGCTCGCGGACGTGCCGGCGGAACTGCCGCTCGTGACGGTGGACGGCGACCCGGACCGGTCGACGCCACTGGTCACTGTGGACCAGGGCGTCGGCGCGTACGACGCCACCACGCTTCTGCTACAGGCGGGCCACGAGACGGTGTGGCACGTCTCCGGTCCGACCGACTGGTTCGACGCGGCCGGTCGCGTGCACGGCTGGCGCCGGGCGCTGGAGATGCACAACGCGGAGGTGCCTCCCGTCATGGCGGCGGACTGGAGTGCCGCCTCCGGCTACAAGGCGGGGCAGATGCTGGCGCGGATGCCCGAGGTCACCGCGGTGTTCGCGTCGAACGACCACCTCGCGCTGGGCGTGCTGCGGGCGATGCACGAACGCGGCAGGCGGGTCCCGCACGACGTGAGCGTCGTCGGGTTCGACGACGTGCCGGAGGCGGCGTACTTCATCCCGCCGCTCACGACGGTCCGCCCCGACTTCGCGGCGGTCGCGCGGGAGACGCTCGGCCTCCTGCTGGAACAGGTCAGCGAGGGCGAGTCGGCGCAGTCGCGGCGGACGATAGCGCCGGTGCTCGTGCAGCGCGAGAGCGTCGCACCGCCCGCCTAGACAGTGGTGCGACTCGGAACGTTGGCGAGGTAAATCGCGCTCAGCAGGGCACCGCGATGCACCCGTCTGACCGCGGGTTCCTCGGCAACGTTCCGCGCCACACCACTGGACCAGTCCGTTCACCGCGTTCGACGGGTTGTTCGATCGTTTCTCTGACAGCGCAGTCAGGAGGCTGAAGGACCTCTGCCGGTGCCTCACCGGCAGGGGTCCTTTGTCGTGCGTTCACTCTTCTGCACATACCGGTTCTATCAAGGCTTTCACGTCTCCCCGATCGCATCTTGACGCGCCGAATGTTAGCGATAACACTCAGGTCGTGACTGACAAGACGATCCATCCCGACGCCTGTGTGGTGGGCGTCGACTTCGGCACGCTTTCCGGTCGCGCGGTGGTTGTGCGCGTCCGTGACGGCGCCGAGCTCGGCACCGCCGTGCACGACTACCGCCACGGCGTGGTGGACAGCGTTCTGCCGGTGACGGGCCGGGCCCTGCCGCCGGAGTGGGCGCTGCAGGTGCCGTCCGACTACGTCGACGTGCTCCGGACCGCCGTGCCACAGGCCGTCGAGAACGCGGGTGTGGCGCCGGAGCTGGTCATCGGCATCGGCACGGACTTCACCGCCTGCACGATGGTTCCGGTGACGGCCGACGGGACGCCGCTGTGCGAGCTGCCGGAGTTCGCCGAGAACCCGCACGCCTACATCAAGCTGTGGCGCCACCACGCGGCCCAGCCGCAGGCCGACCGCATCAACGAGCTCGCCCGCGACCGCAAGGAGTCGTGGCTGCCCCGCTACGGCGGCCTCATCTCCTCGGAGTGGGAGTTCGCCAAGGGCCTGCAGGTGCTCGAGGAGGCGCCCGAGGTCTACGCGGCGATGGAGCACTGGGTCGAGGCCGCCGACTGGATCGTCTGGCAGCTCACCGGCCAGTACACCCGCAACGCCTGCACCGCCGGCTACAAGGGCATCCTCCAGGACGGTGCGTACCCGAGCGAGGAGTTCCTCGCCGAGCTCAACCCGGCGTTCGCGACGTTCGTGGCCGACAAGCTCGACCACCCGCTGTCCGCGCTCGGCGACCGCGCCGGGTCGCTGACCGCCCAGGCCGCCGCGTGGACCGGGCTGCCGGAAGGCATCGCGGTCTCGGTCGGCAACGTCGACGCCCACGTCACCGCGCCCGCCGCGCAGGCGGTCGAGCCCGGCCAGATGGTCGCGATCATGGGCACCTCCACGTGCCACGTGATGAGCGGCGAGGTGCTGCGCGAAGTTCCTGGCATGTGCGGTGTGGTCGACGGCGGCATCATCCCCGGCCTCTGGGGTTACGAGGCAGGGCAGAGCGGTGTCGGCGACATCTTCGGCTGGTTCGTGAAGAACCAGGTGCCGCCCGCCTACCACGAGCAGGCGCGGGAACGCGGTATCACCGTGCACGAGCTGCTCACCGAGCTCGCCTCCGGGCAGGCCGTCGGCGAGCACGGCCTGATCGCACTGGACTGGCACAGCGGCAACAGGTCCGTGCTGGTCGATCACGAACTGTCCGGTGTGGTCATCGGGCAGACGCTGGCGACCCGCGCGGAGGACGTCTACCGCGCGCTGCTGGAGGCCACCGCGTTCGGCACCAGGGTCATCGTGGACACGTTCACCGACGCCGGCGTGCCGGTGACCGAGCTCGTGATCGCGGGCGGCCTGATCAAGAACGAACTGCTGATGCAGATCTACGCCGACGTGCTCGACCTGCCGCTGTCGGTGATCGGTTCCGCGCAGGGACCGGCGCTCGGCTCCGCGATGCACGCGGCCGTCGCCGCGGGCGCGTACGACGACATTCGCGCCGCCGCTGCCGCCATGGGGTCGGTGCGCCGCGACGTCTTCACGCCGATCCCGGAGAACGTCGAGGCCTACGAGCGGTTGTTCGTCGACTACCAGGAACTGCACGACTACTTCGGCAGGGGCGGCAACGACGTCATGCGTCGCCTGCGCAAGTACCGCCGTGACGCCTTGGAGGGGAAGAGCTGATGTCCGCCACGGCAGAGCTTCGGCGCACTGTCGCCGACCTGCACCGCGAGCTGACCAAGTACGAGCTGGTGATCTGGACGGCGGGCAACGTCTCCGCGCGAGTGCCAGGCCACGACCTCATGGTCATCAAGCCGTCCGGTGTGTCCTACGACGAGCTCGGTCCCGAGGCGATGGTCGTGACCGACCTGCACGGCAACCTCGTGGAAGGCGAGTTCGCCCCGTCGTCGGACACCGCGGCGCATGCGTACGTGTACCGGCACATGCCCGAGGTGAACGGGGTCGTGCACACGCATTCGCCTTACGCCACAGCGTGGGCGGCGCGCGGCGAGCCCATCCCGTGCGTGCTGACGATGATCGCGGACGAGTTCGGCGGGGAGATCCCCGTCGGCCCGTTCGCGTTGATCGGCGACGACTCGATCGGCCGCGGCATCGTGGAAACGTTGCGCACCAGCCGGTCCAGCGCCGTGCTGATGCGCAACCACGGCCCGTTCACGATCGGCCCGTCCGCTCGTGCCGCGGTGAAGTCCGCGGTGATGCTGGAGGACGTCGCGCGCACCGTCCACTTCGCACTCCAGCTCGGCAAGGCCTCCGCCATCGACCAGCAGGACGTCGACCGGCTTTACGAGCGCTACCAGAACGTCTACGGGCAGTGAGCCCACGAGGAGAGCACATGTCGTTCGCGGGCAAGCCGCAGGTCTGGTTCCTCACCGGCAGCCAGCACCTCTACGGTCCTGAGACGCTCGACCAGGTGGCCGCGCAGTCGCAGCAGATCCAGCAGATGCTCGCCGAGTCCGGGCGGATCAGCGCCGAGATCGTGTGGAAGCCGGTGCTGACCGACGCGGCCGCGATCCGCGCGATCATGCAGACGGCGAACAACGACCCGTCGTGCGTCGGCGTGATCGCGTGGATGCACACGTTCTCGCCGGCCAAGATGTGGATCACCGGGCTCGACCTGCTGCGCAAGCCGTTGCTGCACCTGCACACGCAGCTCAACGAGGCGTTGCCGTGGTCGACCATCGACATGGACTTCATGAACCTCAACCAGGCCGCCCACGGCGACCGGGAGTTCGCGTACGTCCAGACCCGCATCGGTGTGGCGCGCAAGACCGTCGCCGGGCACGCCAGCGACCCGCAGCTGGCCGAGCGCATCGACGGCTGGGCGCGGGCCGCGGCCGGGTTCGCGCACATGCGGTCGTTGCGGCTGGCGCGGTTCGGCGACAACATGCGCGACGTCGCGGTGACCGAGGGCGACAAGGTCGAGGCGGAGCTGCGGTTCGGCGTCTCGGTGAACACCTACGGGGTCAACGACCTCGTCGAGGTGGTGGACGCGGTGTCCGACGCGGACATCGACCTGCTCGTGGCCGACTACGCCGAGGCGTACCGGCTCGCTCCCGAGCTGGCGCGCGGGGGAGACCGGCACGCGTCGCTGCGTTACGCCGCCCGCATCGAGATCGGCCTGCGGTCCTTTTTGGACGACGGCGGTTTCGGTGCGTTCACCACGAACTTCCAGGACCTGGGCGGCCTCCGGCAGCTGCCGGGCCTCGCGGTGCAGCGGCTCATGGCCGACGGCTACGGCTTCGGCGGTGAGGGCGACTGGAAAACCTCGGCGTTGCTCGCCGCGGTGAAGGCGATGGGCGCGGGGACCGGCCGCGGCACGTCCTTCATGGAGGACTACACCTACCACTTCGGACCGGGTGAGCCGAAGGTGCTGGGCGCGCACATGCTGGAGGTGTGCCCGACGATCGCGGACGAGGTGCCGTCCTGCGAGATCCACCAGCTCGGCATCGGCGACCGGGAGGACCCGGTGCGGCTGGTGTTCGACGCGGCACCCGGCCAGGGCGTGGTGATCGGTCTCGCGGACCTCGGCGACCGCTTCCGGTTGGTGGCCAACGAGATCGAGGTCGTCGGACCGGACGAGCCGCTGCCGAACCTGCCCGTCGCGCGGGCGGTGTGGAAGCCGGCGCCGTCGCTCTCCACGTCCGCCGAGTGCTGGCTCACCGCGGGCGGTCCGCACCACACCGTGCTGACCCAGGCCGTCGGAGCGGAGACGCTGCACGACTTCGCCACGATGGCGGCCACCGAACTGGTGCTGATCGACTCGTCGACCACGCCGGCCCAGTTCGGTGACCGGTTGCGCTGGAACGCTGCCTACCACCGTCTGGCAGCGGGAATGCGCTGACACAGGTCGCGCGCGTAGAACGCGGCGATCCGCTTCCACATCGCGACGGGGTTGGAGTACATCGGGAAGTGCCCGCTGTGCGGGATCTCGGCGAGCTCCACCCCGTTCGCGTCGAGGCTGGGCAGGTATGACAGGGAAGCGCATTCCTCGCCGTACAGGTACATCTTCGGGCACGGCAGCGAGAGGAACTTCGGGAGCAGATCGCCGTGGTCGGCCAGTTCGACCATCGAGCGGAAGACACCGTGCACGATGCCGCGGTGGACTTTGTGCGTGAGGCTTGCCGCATACAGACCACTCGCGTACTGCGGTGAGCGGCGTGCGTGCTCGGCGAACTGGACGAGGAAGTCGCCAGGGTCCTGACTCAGCACCTGCCTGCTCAGCACGCAGTCCTCGGGGGCGAGCGTGCCCTTGATGTTGACGAAGCTGAGCACGCGACCCGGCTGGCGGTGTGCCAGCAGAAGTGCCGTGAGACCGCCCATCGCGTGCCCCACCAGGTGATACCGCCCGATGCCCGCCCGGTCGAGCACCGCCTGCGCCGTGTCCACGAGGAACGGCACGTCGACAGCGGCGAGATCGTCGCACCGCGTGGCGCCGCAGCCCGGTGCGTCGTAGGCGAGGAAGGCACGGCTGGAGAAGTCGTGCCGCAGCGTGATGTCGGTGTAGTCCTCCTTGCTCGTGCCGAACCCGTGCAGGAACACGATCGGCTCGTCGTTGCCGCCGCGGCGCACCGCGGCGATCTTGAGGTTCACGCCCTGGACTCTCAGGCGAAGTTGTTCGTGCACGGCTTCGTGCCCCAGTGGCATGGCGGTCCCCGGATTCTGCGCAGGTGCGGACTGCGGAAGAGGTCGCCAGCATTGCACTTGCTGTGAACGCTCACAAGTAGTTGAACCGTTGATCGCCCCGGTCCGTATCCCGCTGTGCCGGCAGATCTCGTCCACTGATTCGTGAGGGTTCGAAATGTCGAGAGCACATGCAAAACCAGAGCGACGCAAGCGCGTGCTCATTGCCGGAATCGCCGTTGCCGCCACGCTGACCGCCGGGACCGCGATCGCCGCGTTCGCCGCGGGGGAGGGCGGTAACAGTGCTGGTCAGTCGATCGCCTGTCCGAAGCCGGTCGTTCCGGCGGTACCCGCCCAGGCGCAGGCCGAGGTGCAACGCGAACTGGCCAATCTGGACAAGCAGATCGCGGAGGCGAACAACCGCTTGCGCACCTCCGCGGGCCAAGGTGGGCCGAATTTCGTGCAGAACGCGATTCTCGGACCGCTCAAGGACAAACGGGTCGCGGCGCTGAACCGGATCGAGACCGCTATCGGACGGGTCGCCGCGAAGCCCGAAGGGCTGGAGAGGTTCGCGACCTGTGGGCTCGGCCAGGCGCCCGCGGTGGCCCCTGCGCCGGCCAACAACGGCGGCAACAACGCGGGCAACAACGGCGGCAACAACGCGGGGAACAACGCCGGCAACGGTTCGTCGGCGTCGGGGAAGACGATCGAGTGCCCGCTGCCCGTGGTGCAGAACGTTCCGGCGCAGGCCAAGGCGGAAGTGGACCGTGAGCTGCAGAACCTCAGCAAGCAGCAGGCCGAGGCGAACGAGCGGCTGCGCACGTCGGCCGGTCAGGGCGGGCCGAACTTCGTGCAGAACGCCATCCTCGGGCCGTTGAAGGACAAGCGCGTCGCGGCGCTGAACCGGATCGAAACGGCCATCGGCCGGGTCGCCGCGAAGCCGGAAGGGCTGGAACGATTCGCCACCTGTTCGCTCAAGTGACCCTCCTCGGGGTGTGAGCGTCCAGGGCCCGCCTCTCCTCGGGGGTGAGCGTTCCCAGGGGTCCTGTCGAACGGACGCGCCACCGTTCGACAGGACCTTAACGCAGGGTGATGGACCCTTGACGCAGCATCAGGTCGTACTGGTAGATGTTAGCGCGAACATCGCCAGTTCGACGGAGAACCGATGACAAGAATCCCTGCCATTCTCGCCGCTTCGGCGCTCACACTGTCCACAGTGGTGTCCGGCGGCATGCCCGCTGCCGCCGCGGTGGAATCGGTGACGGTGCGGCCTGATCCGACTTACCAACACGAACCGTTCCAGGGCTGGGGCACGAGCCTGGTGTGGTTCGCGAACGCCACCGGGGGTTACCCCGACGAGATCCGCAACCAGCTCGCGGAGCTCCTGTTCGGCGAGGACGGGCTGAACCTCAACATCGCCCGCTACAACATCGGCGGCGGCAACGCTCCTGACGTGCCGCAGTATCTCCGCGCGGGTGCGGCGGTGCCCGGCTGGTGGAAGGCTCCGGAGGGCACGAAGCGCACCGACACCGACTGGTGGAAGCCAGGCGATCCCCGGTTCTTCGACGCGTCCGCGGACCCGCGGCAGCGCTGGTGGGTCGACCGGATCAAGTCGAAGGTCACCAGGTGGGAGGCGTTCAGCAACTCGCCTCCGTGGTTCCAGACGGTCAGCGGGTACGTGTCGGGCGGCTTCGACGCGTCGGCCGACCAGCTGCGCGAGGACCGCGTCAAGGACTTCGCCGCGTACCTGACGCAGGCCACCGCCGAGCTGGAACGCGCGCACGGCATCAAGTTCGACACTGTGGACCCGTTCAACGAGCCCAACACCCCGTACTGGAGCACCAAGCTCGGCCCGGACGGCAACCCGACGGGTGGCCGCCAGGAGGGCGCGCACATGAGCCCGGCGCTGCAGGCGAAGGTCGTGCCCGCCGTCGCGGACGCGTTGCGCGCCAAGCGGTCGAGGGCCGTCGTGTCCGCTCCGGACGAGACCAACCCCGGCATCTTCGCCGACGACTGGGCCGGCTACCCGGCCTCCGTGCGCCAGCAGCTCGGCCAGTTGAACGTTCACACCTACGGCCAGGACCGCCGCACGTCCGCGCGTGACATCGCCAAGGCGGCCGACAAGCCGTTGTGGATGAGCGAGGTCGACGGTTCGTGGGGCAACAGCCAGAACTTCACCGCCATGGACTCCGGCCTGGGCATCGCGGCACGCGTGATCGACGACCTGCGCGAGCTCGAACCGCGCGCGTGGCTGCTGTGGCAGGCGATCGAGGACTACGACAACATGAAGCCGGGCGGCGAGACTCCGAACGGCATGAACTGGGGCGTCGTCCAGATCCCGTTCAACTGCGGCCCGCAGGACACGCTCGCGACGTGCCCGGCCCGCGTCAACAGCAAGTTCCACACCCTGCGCAACTTCACCCACTACGTGAAGCCGGGCGACCGGCTGGTCAAGGTCAACACCAAGGCGGACGTGGCGGCGGTGCGCAACACCGAGCTGAAGACCGTGGTGCACCTCAACCAGTCCGAGCAGCCGCAGTCGGTGACGCTCGACCTGTCCGGCTTCGGCTCGGTGCGGCCGAACGCCTCCGTGCGTCCGATCGTGACGGACATGTTCGGCGCGCTGGTGAAGGGCGCCGCGGTGCGCGTGAAGGACAAGAAGGCGACGCTCACGGTTCCCGCGCGTTCGGTGGTCACGTTCGACATCTCCGGTGTCAGCGGCATCAACCGCTCCGACGCGCTGTCCGGCGAGTACCGGCTGACCGGCGCGCAGAGTGGCAAGTCGCTCGCCCCTTCCGGCACCTCGCTGGTCCAGCGCACGACCGACGCGGCCGCGCGTGACCAGGTGTGGAAGCTGGAGCGGCGTTCGGGCGGTTACGGCAACGACGTCCAGTTCTCCGTCGTCAACGCCGCCACCGGCCAGCGGATCGCCGCTGTGGACGGTAACGCGACGCTGATCTCCACCGACAGTCCGGCTGCCAGGTGGATGTTGTCGTCCACTGGCGACGGCAGCTGGACGTTCGTCAACGCCGCGACGGGATCGCTGCTCGACGTCGTCGGGGAGTCGCGTGAGGACGGAGCCCGGATCGGCCTGTACCACGCCACTTCCGGTGCGAACCAGCGGTGGACAGCTTCTTCGGTCAGATAGCTCGGGAGTGACGACGGTGGCGCGCAGGCAGTTGCTGGTGATCTTGGTGATGCTCACCGGAGCATGCACGGCTGAACCAGCCGCGCCGCCACCGTCCTCCACGAGCCCTCTGAAACCTCCCACGCTCATCAACGAAGTGGTGCCGCCGCAGAACGTGCTCACCGTCGTGCGGGACGTGATCGACGGCCGTACCGTCGAACTCGCCGACGGTTCCCGCGTCCGCGTCTCACTGCTCGCGCCGCCCGCGCCCTGCTGGGCGGAGGCGTCGCTGATGTTCGCGCGCACAACGCTGCTGGCCAGGTCCGTCCGCTTCACCGGCCTTGGGCCCGGCGAGGTGAACATGGAACTCGAGGACGGCACCGACTACGCGGTGCTCGCCGTGACGCAGGGCGCGATGCGTCCGGAGGGCGTCGACGGCGGACCGCTGATCAACGCCCAGGCCGAGGCGTCCGCGGCGAAACGAGGCCTTTGGGGCCCGCCCTGCAACGGGTCCGCCACGTCCAGCCTCGCGCCCGCACCCACGACGACGTTGCCGCCTCCTCCGCCGCCACCGCCGGCTCCGGCGCCGACGACCACGACACCGCCGCCGGCCCGTGCGGGCTGCGCGGTCTCCTACAAGGTCACCGGTCAGTGGCAGGGCGGGTTCCAGGCCTATGTGACCGTACGCAACACCGGCACCGAAGCGACGAATGGCTGGACGCTGCGCTGGAACTTCACGCGCGGCGAGTCGGTCAGGGAGATGTGGAACGCCACCGCGCGGCAGTCCGGTGCGACGGTCAACGCGGTGAACGCCGAGTACAACCCGCAGATCGCGCCTGGTGCTTCGGTGGAGATCGGGTACAACGGCAACGCTTACGGGTCGCATTCGGCGCCGACGGCGTTCGCGCTCAACGGGACGCAGTGTTCGGTGGAGTGACCGGGTCCGACGGCAGCGCCTTCTGGCCGTACCCGCCGCCCACTGCGTTGACGTTCAACGTGTCCGAGTGTGCGGTGGAGTGACCGGGTTCGGATGGCACCATGGGCGCTGTGAACGTGCCCGCCGTCCTGCGCACCCTGGCCCGGCTCAGCGCCGCGGAGCAGCCGCAGAAGGTCCAGCTCGACCTCAGCAAGGCAGCGGGCCTGCTGTGGCTGGGTGATCACGAGCCGGCGTGGCGGGCGATCACGGCGACGCAGAACGGGCAGGAGTGGACGCCGATCACCTGGACCGTGCCGAAGCCGGCCCGCGAACAGGTGCAGCACCTCGCCGCGTTCGACGCGCTGCACCAGGAGGACCGGCTGTTGCGGCTGGGCTGGGCGTTCCTGACCGGGCCGGCGGAGATCGGGGGTCAGCGCCGGCGCGTGTGCCTGCCGTTGATCTCCCGGCCGATGCGGTTGCACCACGGGCTGGGGTCCACCTACGCGTTCCACGTGGCCGGTGACGTCGCCGTGTTCCCGTTGATCGACGACTGGGCGCGGACCGCGGAACGGGAGGCGGCGCTCGCGCCGACCGAGCGGTGGATCACCGAGACGTTGCGGCTGGCCGGGTTCGAGGACGTGCCGATCGTGCGGGCCGACCCCAACTCGTTGATCCACGGCCGGGAGCTGGTCGTCGCGATGGGAGCCGGGCTGCACGCCGGCGAGCCCGTCGTGACCACCGAGCAGGGCTCGGCGCTCTTCGAGTGGTCGACCGCGACGGGGCTCGAGGACACCGCGCTGGCCGCGCTCTACGGGTGGGGCGAGCGCGTGGACGGCCGGGACGTCCCGATCAGTTCGGTGCTGCCGCTCAGCCACAGCCAGGAGCGCGCGGTCGAGAACGCCCGCCGCGAGCGGATCACCGTGGTCGGCGGGCCGCCGGGTGCGGGCAAGACGCACACCCTCGCCGCGCTGGCGCTGGACGCCGTGGCGGCTGGCAGGTCGGTGTTGCTCGCCAGTCGCACGCGCAACGCCGCCGACGTGCTCGGTGCGGCACTGCGGCGCGCGGGTGGGCCGGTGCCCGCGTTGTTCGGCGACTCCGAGCTGCGGCAGGAGATGGCGCGCGAGCTGAGTGACGGGCTGTCGGCCAGGAGTTACCCGGAGCATCTCGACGAGCTCGACCGGGCCCGGCGCACCGCGGCCGCGGCGGTCGGGCGGATCGAGCGCGCGGTCGCGTCGACGCTCGACGACGAGCGGCTGGCCGCCGAGGCCCGGCTGCATCAGGCGTTGATGCCCACGTACCGGTCGCTCGCCCCCGAGGCGTTCCAGGCCGGTGTCGATTTCGCGCGGCTGCAAGGACTTCTGCGACCCCGCACCGGATTCCTCAGTGGACTGCGGACGGGCTGGGCGGTGCGGAAGGCGCGCAGGCTGGCCGGCGCGGGTGCGGGGTCGGTGGAGGATCTCGGCGCCGCGATCGCCGCGGCGGAGCAGACCGCGGCCGCGGTGCGGATCGGTGCGAGCGGCGGGTCGACGTTCCGCGAGCTGCGGCCGTTGCTGGTGGCCGAGGACGCGACGAGCCGCGCGGCCACCGCCGCCTGGCTCAAGGAGTTCGCGGTCAGTCGGCGCGGATCACCGGAGCGCAGGGCCGTGGCGGCGCTCGCGAAGGCGCTGCGGTCCGGCCGGGCGGCGCGGCGCAGGGGGCTGGCCGAGATCGACAGCGCGGATCTCGTCGAGGCGCTGCCGTTGTGGGTCGGGACGCTGTCCGATGTGGAGGACATCCTGCCGCCGGTGCCTGGCATGTTCGACCTGGTGATCATCGACGAGGCGAGCCACGTCGACCAGCCGCTGGCGGCACCGGCGTTGCTGCGCGGGCGATCCGCGGTGATCGGCGGCGATCCCCGGCAGCTGCGGCACGTGTCGTTCGTCAGCGACCAGGCGGTGCAGGCCGCGGTCGACGCGGAGGGCACGCAGGACCTGCGCGACCGGCTCGACGTACCGAAGATGAGTCTCTTCGACGCGGCCGCCGCGACCGCGGGCGTGCACTGGCTCGACGAGCACCACCGCTGCGCACCGCACCTGATCGGCTTCGCCGCGACGAAGTTCTACGACGGCAAGATCGCGTTGCTCACCACGCACCCGGCGATCGCGGACGTCGACTGCATCGACACCGAGCTCGTCACGGGTGAGCGCACCGCGAAGGGCGTCAACCAGGCCGAGGTCGACGCTGTGCTGGCACACGTCCGCAAACGGGTTGCCGCGGGCGTCCGGTCGATCGGCGTCGTGAGCCCGTTTCGCGCGCAGGCCGACGCGTTGGAGGCGGCACTGCTGGGCGAGCTGACGCTGGACGAGATCACGAGCGGTGGCGTCCGCGTCGGCACCGTGCACGGCGTGCAGGGCAGCGAGTTCGACGAGGTGGTGATCAGCCTCGCGGCCGACGGGAAACCGGGCGGGTGGCGGTTCGTGAACGACCGCAACCTGCTCGCGGTGCTGACCACGCGCGCCCGGCGGAAGGTCCATGTGATCACGTCGGCCGCCGCGCCGCCTGGGTTGATCGGGGAGTACCTGAGGCACGCGGACGTGCCGCCGACCGAGACCGCCGGTGTCTCACCGACGGACGAGTGGACGGCCGCCCTCGCGCGCGAGCTGACGACCGCCGGACTGACCGTGCGGACGGGATATCCGGTGGGGCAGTGGCGGGTGGATCTCGTTGTGGGGGAGAAGGACGACGCGGTGGCGGTGGAGACGCGCCCGCACCCCGAAGGGCCACGGGCGCATCTCGCTCGCTGGCGTGCGCTCACCCACGCGGGGTGGCGGGTGCACGACGCGTTCGGCAGCCGGTTCGACCACGACCCCGCACGGGCGGCGGTGGAGTTGGCTCAGGAACTTCGCCGCTGACGTGCGCTACCGGCGGACCGGCTGGTACAGCGGTTCGGCCGCCGCCTCCGCCGTGGGCAGGAACGGGTTCGGGTTGGCCGGGCACACGGTTCCGACCGGCGGCAGCGTGCCGTTGAGCAGGTACGCGTTGGTGTAGTCGGACGCACACTTGCTCAGCCCGTACGCCGTGTGGCCCCACCCGGCGTAGGCCAGCAGGCGGCTGCCCGCGATCTGCCGGTTCACGGCCTGGGCGCCGCGGAAGTCCGTGACACCGTCGAAGTGGTTGCCCACCACCAGAACCGGCGCGTTGGTGCGGGTGCGCCACGGGCCGGTGAAGCGGTCGTGGTTGACGGGCCAGTTCGCGCACGCCGCGTTGCCCCACCACCAGGCGGGGCCGAACTCCGAACCCGCTGCGGCGTAACGGGCCGTCGCCCGGTAGGCCTCGAAGGCGCGCGGGAACTCGATGTCCGCGCACACGTTGCCGTTGTAGGCGTCGAAGCTGTTGTCGTAGTCCGGTTCCGCCGCAACGGAAAGCGACGACGACGCGTCGGACAGCTGGTCGAACAGCCCGGCGGTCGCGGGCCAGTCGCGCGGGTTGTACATCGCGCCGATCGCGGCGTTGATCACCGCGTCGTAGGTGTACACCTGGTCGCCCAGTTGGATCGGCTTGGCGCGCACCGAGGTCAGCAGCGCGTTCCAGCGCTTCTCGGAGTTCGGGCCGAAGACGCACTTCGCCTCGTCGCAGGTGCGGAGGAACTCGCGGAACTCCTCCTTCGTCGCGATCCGGTCCGACTCGACCTGACGACCGCTCGACCACAGCTCCGGGTTCAGCACGCCGTCGACCACCAGCGCGCGGATGTTGTTCGGGAACAGGTTCGCGTAGGTCGCGCCGAGGAACGAGCCGTACGAGAAGCCCATGTACGAGATCTTGCGGTCACCGACGGCGCGGCGCAGCAGGTCCATGTCCCGCGCCACGTCCGCGGTGCTCATGTGCCGCGCGATCGTCTGGTCGTCGCGGCACTCCGGGCCGAGCGAGCGGTACCTGTCGAAGTACGGCCGCTCCTGCGCCTCCTGGTACGGGAAACCCGGCACGCCGTCGAAGAACTTGGCGAGGTCCTCCTCGCTGGCGAAGCAGTGCAGGGGATCGGAACGGCTGATGCCGCGCGGGTCGAAGCCGACGACGTCGAACCGGCCCTGCAGGTTGGCGGAGATCGTCTCGCCCCTCCGCAGCGCGAAGTCCACGCCGGAGCCGCCAGGTCCGCCGGGGTTGAGGAACAGCGACCCGATCCGGTGCGCCTGGTCGGTCGCGGGTTTGCGGGCCAGCGCGACGGACGTGGTCGCGCCGCGCGGGTTGTCGTAGTCCAGCGGCACCTTCACCGAGGCGCACTCGAAACCGGGGTGTTCCGGTCCGCACGCCTTCCAGTCGATCCGCGGCACCCCGGCGTCGGCCAGCGCGACGGGCGTGCCGGTGAGCACGAGCGCGGCGGCCGCGGCGAGCACGGTGATACGCATCGGCAAGCTCCCCTCTTGTCCGCAGAGGGGCCATTCCTACCGGCTCGTCGCGGCACCCGTCGACCGACGAAAGTCGTGATCGCCCAACTGATACGCGCGGTCGGGAAATGGGTTCGGGTTCGCCGGGAACACCGTGCCGGCTGTGGGCAACGTGCCGTCGAGCAGGTAGGCGTGGAGGTGGTCGATCACGCATTGGCTGCGCCGAGCAGGTGCGTGTTCGGCAGCTGCCGGGCCACGGCTTGCGCACCGCGCAAGTTCGTGGAGCCGTCGAAGTGGTTGCCCACCACCAGAACCGGCACGAAGGTGACGGCACGCCGCGGCCCCGACCCGAGGCGCCGTGCCTTGTCGGTGGCGGGTTTGCGCGACGGACGCGGTCGGGCCGCGCGGGTGGTCGTGGTCGAGCGGGACGTGACCGTCGCGCACTCGAAGCCGGGGTGTTACGGCCCGCACGGGCCCCACTCGACCTGCGGCACCGAGGCTTGGGCGACCGGTGCGGGAATGACCACGAGTGCCACGACGGCTCCGAGCACGGTGAGACGCAGGGGCCATCCATGTCGGCGGTCAATCCGGTCGTCGATGTATTTGACGAACACCCAGCCGGTCGGCGATCTGGTCGTGGATGGGGGTGCTCATCACGATCGGGCTCGGTGGTGGCGCCGGCGTTGTCGGGCCGGGAGCGTCCTGGTCTTCAGGCATGCGACGAGGGTAGGCATCGTCCTTGACCCATCAGGCACGGCGATCAAGAAATCACACTCGACATACCCCATGAGGTGAATCCACGTCATCCGATCCATACCGAGCGTGTGCGCGGAGTTGCCCTGCCACGTGGAATCTCACCCGCCGGACGTGCCGTTTGCGTGATCTCGTCGTGATGCTGAACCATCGGGTTCATCGCCGGACGGACGTGGAGCGTGACGATGGTCAGCGGCAAGCCGGGCATCGCCAAGCGGCAGCTCATCCTGCTGAGCGGCAGGGCTCACCCCGAGCTCGCGCAGGCCGTGGCCGGGCACCTCGGCGTCGCGATCACCCCGCAGGCCGCCTACGACTTCGCGAACGGGGAGATCTTCGTCCGGTTCGAGGAGTCGGTGCGCGGCGCCGACGCGTTCGTCATGCAGAGCCACAGCGCGCCCATCAACGACTGGCTGGTGGAGCAGCTGCTCATGGTCGACGCCCTCAAGCGCGCGTCGGCCAAGCGGATCACGGCGGTCGTGCCCTCGTACCCGTACGCGCGTCAGGACCGCAAGTACGCCGGACGTGAGCCGGTTTCGGCTCGGCTGGTCGCGGACATGTTCAGGACCGCGGGTGCGGAGCGGATCGTCACCGTCGACCTGCACACCGCGCAGGCGCAGGGCTTCTTCGACGGACCCGTCGACCACCTGCACGCCATGTGGCTGCTGACCGACCACGTTCGCGCGAAGTACCAGGGCGAGGACCTGGCGATCGTCTCGCCGGACGCCGGTCGCACCAGGCTCGCCGAGAAGTGGGCAGACCTGCTCGGCGGGTGCCCGATCGCGTTCATCCACAAGACGCGTGATCCGTTGCGCCCCAACGAGGTCATGGCCAACCGTGTCGTCGGTGACGTCGAGGGACGCACGTGCGTCGTGGTCGACGACATGATCGACACGGCGATGACGAGCACGGGCGCGGCCCGGCAGCTGCTGGAGCAGGGCGCGAAGGACGTCGTCCTCGTGGCCACCCACGGTGTGCTGTCCGGCGACGCGTACGAACGTCTCGTCGCCAGCAAGGCACGCGAGGTGATCCTCACGGACACCCTGCCGATCCCGCACGAGAAGCGGTTCCCCGGCCTGACCGTGCTGAGCATCGCGCCGTTGCTGGCTCGCGCGATCCAGGAGGTCTTCGAGGACGGCTCGGTGACGAGTCTGTTCGACGGAAACGCGTGATCTCCAGGAAGCCTGCGCGGCCGTCCCGTGTTGGTATGGGACATGGGCAACGAACAGCGTGGACGGGTGCGGGTAGAGCACTCGGCGAAGCGGGTCCGTGCGTACTTCGGTGGCGAGCTGGTCGTGGACACGGTCTCGCCGCGCCTGGTCTGGGAGATCCCGTACTACCCGGCCTACTACCTGCCGCTTTCCTCCGTCCGCGTCGAGCTGAAGCCGACGGGGGAGACCAAGCACTCGCCGAGCAGGGGTGACGGTGTCGTCCACGACGTCGTGACCAGCGGCGGAACGGCTGAGGGTGCGGCGCTGACGTACCCGGACTCGCCGATCGAGGAGCTGCGGGACCTCGTCCGGTTCGAGTTCGCGGCGATGGACGAGTGGCTCGAGGAGGACGAGCCGATCTACGTCCACCCGCGCGACCCGTACACGCGCGTCGACGTGCTGGGCAGCTCGCGGCACGTCCGGGTGGCGCTGGACGGGGTGACGCTGGCGGCGTCGTCGCAGCCGCGGATCCTGTTCGAGACCGGGCTGCCGCCGCGCTACTACCTGCCGCTGAGCGACGTCCGGCTCGACCTGCTCAGGCCGTCGGACACGCAGACGCACTGCCCGTACAAGGGGACCGCGGGCTACTGGTCGGTCGAGGTCGGCGGGAAGGTCCACGAGGACCTGGTGTGGATCTACCGGACGCCGCTGCCGGAGAGCCAGAAGGTCGCGGGGCTCGCCTGCTTCTACAGCGAGCGAGTCGATCTCTTCATTGACGGTGAGTTGCAGGACAAGCCGAAAACGCCCTGGTCGTAGGAGTCGCGCTTCGCACTCTGCAAAGTTGCACTCACTGCAAAACTATCCTGTACTCTTGCCTGGTGAGCCAACCGGGGGAGAGCCTTCGCGACCGCAAGAAGCGCCGCACGCGTGCGGCGCTGGAGCGGGCGACCGTGCGTCTCGCCGCCGAGCGGGGCTACGACCACGTCACCGTTGAGGAGATCGCCGCCGAGGCCGACGTCTCGGTGCGCACGTTCTTCAACTACTTCGCGAGCAAGGACGAGGCGCTGATCGGCGCGGACCCCGAGGCGGGTCCGCGCATGGCCGAGCGCATCCTCGCCGCGCCGGACGACGTCACGCCGTTCCAGGCGTACCGCGACTCCATCCTCGCGGAGATCACCGACGAGCTGAACAACGCGCGGGACCTGTGGCTGCTGCGCAAGGACGTCCTGATGCAGCGGCCTGATCTGCTGGTGCGCGCGTTCGCCAACAGCGCGGAGTACGAGCAGCTGCTCGCGAGCGCGGTGGGGCAGCGGGCGGGACTGCCTGAGTCCCACCTGTACCCGCGCCTGCTGGTCGCCGCCGGAAGCGCCGCGTTCCGTTGTGCGGTGACGCGCTGGGCGCTCGACGACAGCGTGGCGCTGGGTGACGTGGTCGGTGATGCGCTCGACCTGTTCGGCACCGGGCTGGCTCACGTGCCGCATCACCACGAAGGGGGAACCTCATGAGCACCGAAACCGATGCTCCGGCACCGGTCCACAGCAGACGTGACGTCGTCCAGGCCATGTCGGGCCTGATGCTGGGCATGTTCGTCGCGATCCTGGCGGGCACCGTCGTGTCGAACGCGTTGCCACGCATCGTCGCCGAGCTCAAGGGCTCGCAGTCGATCTTCGCGTGGATCGTCACCACCGAGCTGCTCGCGATGACGGCGACGGTGCCGCTGTGGGGCAAGCTCGCCGACCTCTACAGCCGCAAGCTGCTGATCCAGGCCTCGCTCGGTCTGTACGTGGCGGGGTCGCTGATCGCGGGCTTCTCCCAGAACGTCGAGATGCTGATCGTCAGCCGCGTGGTGCAGGGCCTGGGCGCCGGTGGTGTCACGGCGCTCGCGACGATCGTGATGGCCGCGATGATCCCGCCGCGTGAGCTCGGGCGGTACTCCGGCCTGTTCGGTGCCGTGTTCGGCGTCGGCACCGTCGCCGGCCCGCTGATCGGCGGCGTGCTGGTCGACACGTCGTGGCTCGGCTGGCGCTGGTGCTTCTTCGTCGGCGTGCCGTTCGCGCTCGCCGCGATCTGGCTGCTGCAGCGCACCCTGCACCTGCCGGTCGTGCGCAAGGAGGACACGAAGATCGACTACCTGGGCGCGTTCCTGATCGTGTCCGGTGTGTCCACGCTGCTGATCTGGTCGTCGCTCGCCGGTCAGAAGTTCGACTGGTGGTCGGGCTGGACCGCGGGCCTGGTGGCGCTGGGCGTCCTGCTGCTGGTCGCGGCCGTCCGGGTCGAGGCCACCGCGCACGACCCCGTCGTGCCGCTGTCGATCTTCCGCAACCGCACGGTGTCGCTGACGACCGTCGCGAGCGCCCTGGTCGGTGTCGCGATGTTCGGCGGCACGGTGTTCCTCTCGCAGTACTTCCAGCTGTCGCTCGGCAAGACGCCTACCCAGGCCGGTCTGCTGGGCCTGCCGCTGATCCTCGGCCTGCTGATCTCGTCGACCGTCGCGGGTCAGCTGATCACGAAGTACGGCAGGTGGAAGGCGTTCCTGGTCGCCGGTGGCGCGACCATGGTCGCCGGCATGCTGCTGCTGTCCACGATCACCGCTGCGACCACCGTGGTCATGGTGTCCGTGCACATGTTCGTGCTCGGTGTCGGCGTGGGTCTGATGATGCAGAACCTGGTGCTGGCGGCGCAGAACGACGTGCCGGCCCGCGACCTCGGCGCCACGACGTCGACGCTGACGTTCTTCCGCTCGCTGGGCGGTGCGATCGGTGTGTCGGCGCTGGGCGCGGTGCTCGCGAACAAGGTCTCGTCGCTCGCGGCCGAGAAGTTCGGGCCCATGGGCGGTTCCGATGGTGCGCAGGTGCCGGACATCTCGGTGCTGCCGCCCGAGATCAAGGCCGTGATCGCGGACATCTACGCCACCGCGACCGCGGAGATCTTCCTGGTGGGTGCGCCGTTCGCGGTGCTGGCGCTGCTCGCGGTGCTGTTCATCAGGGAGAAGCCGCTCAAGGAGCAGAGCGGTGACGACCGGCTGGCGGCGGAGCTGGCCGCGGGTCACTGATCGCCGGTTCGCTCGGGCGGACCCCTGACTTTCGTCGGGGGTCCGCTCTGTCTTTCGGGTCGGGTTTTCGTCGTCCGCGCTTCCTACCTTTCGTTCATGAACATCATCGTGGGGGCGGCGCTCGCGCTGTTCGTTTCCTCTTTCACCGCGGAGGCTTCGCATCCGGGAGTGGCGGTGGCGATCACCAAGGGGGACCAGGTGGTCGCGGTCCAGGGCTACGGGCACGACTCGGCGGGCGCGCCGATCACCGAGAACTCGAAGATGGCGATCGCCTCGGTCAGCAAGTCGTTCACGGCGCTGGCTGTGCGGCAGCTCGCCGACCCCGGGAAGATCGACCTGGACGCTCCGGTGTTCGGGTCGAAGATCACGCCGCGGCAGTTGCTCGACCACACGTCGGGCATCAGCGACCGCACGTTGCCGGAGAAGAGCCTGCCGCAGCCGAACACGCCGGAGGAGGCGGTGGAGCGGGCTCGCGAGGTCCTGAGCACCGCCGAGCCCGGCGGTGAACGCCGGTACACCAACACGAACTACCACCTGGCCGCGCGGCTGGTCGAGCTCGCGTCCGGCGAGAAGTTCAACGACTACCTGCGAGCGCACATCTTCGAGCCGTTGGGCATGCGGGACACCGTCGCGATCAACGTGACACCGCGCGATCTGCCGCCGGACTACCGGCGCGGCTATGGCTACGCCTACGGGTTCTCGGTTCCTTTGAACGAGCCGGATCGGTTCGTGGGCGGTTCGGACGGTGTGATCACGACGGCCGCGGACATGGCGAAGTGGTTGGCGGCACAGCAGAAGCCGGCACCGAAGGACGGCATGGGCTGGGAGACCGACTCGCAGGGACGGTTGCGGCACAGCGGGATCTGGTTCACCAGCACGGCCGGGCAGCTGCTGACGCAGTCCGGGTACGGCATCGCGGTGATGTCCAACAGCGGTGTCGGGCTCGGCAACGAGGGCACCTACGCGCTGGAGAACGGCATCGCGGACGTGCTGGAGGGCAGGACGCCCGCCGAGCCCTCGTCGCCGCGGTTGATCATCGACCTCGTGCTCGCGGCGCTGACGCTGCTGTCGCTGGGGCTCGGGGTCCGGGCGTTGCGGCGGCCGCGGAAGCTGCACAAGGCGTGGCAGGTGCTCAGGTTCGTGCCGCTGGGTGTGCTGCTGTCGCTGCCGGCGCTGACCGGGTTGATCTACGGCGGTGGGCGCGACATCACGTTCCACCAACTGGCGGTCTATTCGCTGCCGCTTGTGGTGTGGTTGGGCGTGTCCAGCGTGATGAACATCAGTGTGGCGGTGGTGAGGTGGCGGCGATGAGGATCGTGGCGCTGGCGGCGTGCGTCGCCGCCGCCGTCACGGTGTCGTTCTTCATGCGCGAGAACGTTCCACCGTGGACTGTCGCGGTGTGTGTCGTGCTGTTCGTGGCGGCCTTCCTGCTCGGCCGCCGGATGGGGCCCGGCTGGCCCGTGATCCTCTTCGCCGCCGGGGGACTGCTGGACCTCGTCACGTTCGTCGTGGTGGGACTGGCGGTGGCGCTGCCGTGGGTGCTCGGCCGGGTCGCGCACCAGCAGGCAGCGCTGGCCGCGGCCTCCGTCGAGGCCGCTCACCTGCGGGAACGCACGCGGATCGCGCACGAGGTCCACGACACGCTGGGCCACGAGCTCAGCCTGCTGGCCCTGCAGGCGGGTGCGTTGGAGATGACGCTGCCCGCCGAACACCAGGCGGCCGCCGCCCAGCTCCGGGTGACGGCCGCCGGAGCCACGGAACGGCTGGCGGATCTGGTGTTCCTGCTGCGCGACGGTGATCCGCCGTCGGTGGTGGAGCTGCAGGACCTCGTGGACCGTGCCGTTTCGGCCGGGTTGCGGGTCGAGTTCACAGTGGACGGCCCTGTTCCGTCCACTGTGGAGCCGACCGTGCGTCGGGTGGTGCAGGAGGCGTTGACGAACGCCGCCAAGCACGCGCCGAAGTCCGTGGTGGTCCTGAAGGTGACGACGGACGAGGCGACCACGGTGGTGGAGGCGACCAACGAGGCGGGACTGCGGCGCGGGCCCGGCAGCCGGCTGGGGTTGATCGCGCTGCGGGAACGGGTGCGGCTCGCGGGAGGTACGCTGCGGGTCAGCCGTGGTGACGGCAGGTTCGAGCTGGTAGCGGTGGTGCCGCACGCGGGGGAGTCGTGATTCGGGTTCTGCTCGCCGATGACGAGGCGATGGTGCGCGCGGGTGTGCGCGCCATCCTCGGTTCGGATCAGGGCATCGAGGTGGTGGCCGAGGCGTCGGACGGCCGCGAGGCGATCGACCTGGCGCTGAAGCACCGTCCCGACGTCGTGCTGATGGACATCCGGATGCCTCGGCTCGACGGCCTGGAGGCTCTGAACGAGCTGGTGCGCCTCGGGTTCGGCGTGGCGATGCTGACGACGTTCAACGACGACGGCTACCTCGAACGGGCCCTGGACGGCGGCGCGCGCGGATTCCTGCTGAAGTCGGGAGATCCGCGTGAGCTGATCGCGGGCGTGCACGCGCTGGCGTCCGGAGGTGCTTACCTGGCACCGAAAGTGGCGGCCCGGATGATCACGCGGTTTCGCGGCGGCCGGGTCGGCGAGGCCCGTTCCCGCGTGGAGTCGCTGACCGCGCGGGAACGCGACGTGCTGGCGTTGCTCGGCGAAGGCCTGTCGAACGCGCAGATCGCGCGGCGGCTCGACCTCGTCGAGGGCACGGTGAAGGGGCACGTGAGCGCCATCCTGACCCGGCTCGGGGCGGAGAACCGGGTGCAGGCGGCGATCGTGGCGCACGAAGCGGGGTTGAAGTTGTCCTAGATCGGGAAGTGGCCGTGCTCGCTGGAGACGGTGACCCATCGGGTCGAGGAGAAGGCCTCGATGCCCCACCGCCCACCGAACCTGCCGTAGCCGCTGGCCTTCACGCCACCGAACGGTGCCTGCGGCTCGTCGTCCACGGTCTGGTTGCCGACGTGCACGATGCCGGTGCGGATCCGGCGTGCCAGAGCGAAGCCACGCCGCGAGTCCTCGGTGAGGATGCCCGCGGTCAGGCCGTGCTCGGTGCCGTTGGCGATGGCGACGGCCTCGTCGTCGTCCGCGACGGTGGTCACCACCACGGCCGGCCCGAAGATCTCCTCGTTGAAGATCCGCATGGCCGGGGTCACGCCGTCCAGCACCGTCGCGCTCCCGTCCCCGCCCGCTCGGACGCGGGCGCCCTCGCCGACCGCCTCGGCGACCAGCGCGGCGACGCGTTCGGCGGCGCGCGGCGTGATCACCGGGCCGATCACGGTGCCGGGGTCGGTCGGGTCGCCGTGGGGGAGCGAGGCGACCTTGGCGGCGAACTTCGCGGTGAACTCCTCCGCCACCGACTGGTGCACCAGGATCCGGTCGGCCGACATGCAGATCTGACCGGCGTTGAAGAAGGAGCTGAACGTCGCCGCCTCGACCGCGTGATCCAGGTCGGCGTCGTCGAGCACCAGCAACGAGTTCTTGCCGCCGAGCTCCAGGACGGCGGGCTTGAGGTGTTGCGCCGCCAGGGTTCCGACGATCCGCCCGACCTCGGTCGACCCGGTGAAGTTCACCGCCTGCACGCGCGGGTCGGTGATCAGCGCCTCCGCCACCACGGCGGCGTCGGACGGCGCGTTCGTCACGACGTTGAGCACGCCCGCCGGCAGTCCGGCCTCGTGCAGCACCTCGGCGATGAACAGCCCGGCCGCGATCGGGGCTTCCTCGCTGGGCTTGAGCACCACGGTGTTGCCCGCGGCGATCGGCGCCGCGACCGCCCGTGTGCTGAGGATGATCGGCGCGTTCCACGGCGCGAACGCCGCCACCACCCCGAGCGGCTCCCTGACCGCGAGCGACAGCTGTCCCGGCGTCTCCGTGGTCAGCACCTCGCCCACGGGCTGGGTGACCGCCGCGGCGGCCTCCCGCAGGATGTTGGCGGCCAGCATGACGTTGAACCCGGCCCAGCCCGCGACGCCTCCGACCTCCTGGCCCATCAGGGCGATGGCCTCCGGCGTGCGGCTCTCCAGTTCGTCGGCGGCT
Organism: Lentzea nigeriaca; assembly: GCF_016907955.1. Lineage (GTDB taxonomy): Bacteria > Actinomycetota > Actinomycetes > Mycobacteriales > Pseudonocardiaceae > Lentzea > Lentzea nigeriaca. The sequence goes on from NZ_JAFBCX010000021.1 coordinate 70,301, forward strand.
CGCAGCAGAATCCGCCGCCGTACCGACGGCGACGTAGCGGACCACTCCGCGAACGCTTCCTGCGCTGCGTCGACGGCACGCTCGACGTCCGCGGACCCACCCGCGGCGACGACGGCGTACACCTCACCCGTGTAGGGGTTGAGGTCATCAGTGGTGCGGCCGTCCAGCGCGGGAACGCTGTCGCCGCCGATGAGTAACTGACGCTTCTCGCTTGCCACGGTTGAAGATTCAATCGCTCAGCCGAGGTCACCGCCAGGTTCCATTTCCGGAGGATGGAAACCCGGTTCCAACGTCCGCCCGATCCCGCGCGCCGCCACCTGCAACGCCGCCACGAGCCGCGCCCGCACGTTGCGCAGGTCGGGCACCACGATCCCGAGCGCCGCCACGACGTGCCCGTCCACCTCCACCGGCACCGCCACGCTGCACGCGCCGAGCGTCATCTCCTCGAACGTCTGCGCGTACCCGTCCCGCCTGATCCGGTGCAGCTGCGCCCGCATCCGTCCCGGCTCCGTCACCGTGTAGGCCGTGATCCGCGTCAGGTGGTGTTGCAGGACCTCCTCCTGCACCTCCGCGGGGGCGTGCGCGAGCAGCACCTTGCCGACACCGGTGGAGTGCAACGGCAACCTGCTGCCCGTCGAGCTGACGATCGGCACCGACGCGTGCCCCGACACCCGGTCCAGGTAGAGGACCTCGGTGCCCTCGCGCACGGCCAGGTGCACCACCGCGCGGGTGGCGGCGTGCAGGTCGTGCAGGAACGGTTCCGCCACCCGGCTGAGGTCGACCTCGCCCGCCGCCAGCAGCCCGAGGCGCCAGATCCTGCTGCCGATGACGTACTCGCCGGATTCCAGCCTGCGGACCGCGCCCCAGGCGACCAGCTCGGCCAGGAGGCGGTGGACGGTGCTGACCGGGAGGCCGCTTCGGCGTGCGATGCCGCTCAGGGTCTGGCGGCGGTGGCGGGCGTCGAACGTGCCGAGCAGGGAGAGCAGCTTGGAGGAGACGGTGGCGGCCATTCGCGAATTCTGCACTGGTGGGGACGGGTGCGCGTGCGCAGGCGAAAGTCGTTTCGGGCGCGCGCGAACCGCTGGTGACACTGGCCGGGTGACGTACCTGGGTGAGGGTTGGGACAGCCGGGCCGAGCTGGTCGACGGCCACTGGGTCGACCGGCGGCCACGCCGTCCGGAGGTCGGGCCGCAGCTGGTGCGCGAGTCAGTGGTGATGCCGTGGCTCGCGCCGCGGTTGCCGTTGCCCGTCCCGGTGCCGGTCGTGGTCTCGGACGAGCCTCTGGTCGTGCGGCACGAGCTGGTGCCCGGCGAGGAACTGGCGTCGCTCAACGCCGCCCAGGGCCGCCAGCTGGGTGAGTTCCTGCTCGCCCTGCACGCGACACCGGTGGCGGAGGCGGAGGAACGCGGTGTCGGCCGGATGACGTTGCCGGTCGAGCGGTTCCGTGCCGAGGTGGAGGTTCCGGGTGGCGAGGAGTTCCTGGCCAAGCTCGACGGGTTGCCGGCGGACACGCTCGTGCACGGCGACCTCGGGCCGGACCACGTGCTCGGCCGCGACGGCGTGCTGACCGGCGTGATCGACTTCGGTGACCTGCACATCGGGGACGCGGCACTGGACCTGGCGTGGGCGTTGAACTCCACGCCGCCGGAGTTCGCGGACGCGGTCGCGCTCGCCTACGGCGTCACCGAGGAGCTGCGGGCGCGGGCGTTGCTCTGGCACCAGCTCGGACCGTGGCACGAAGTGCTGTACGGCAACGACATCGGCGACCCGGTGGTGGCGGCCGAGGGGCTCGCGGGAGTGCGTGACCGGCTGCGGATCGGGGTATCCGCAGGCTGAGAGCTACCGTGAGGAGGAGCAGATGCCCTGGGTTCGTCGGCACCGCCGCAACGCCCCGTACAGCTGGTTCCGCACCACCACGGTCCGCAGCCACTACCGCAGGCCGCCCGGTGGGGTGTGGATCCCCGTTCTCGTCGCGATCGCGGTGATCGTGCTGCTCATCGCCCTGTTCTGAGGGTAGGGTCGGGGTCATGGGGCAGTTGGGTGAGTTGTTCCCGGGACGCAAACTCCGCAGCGAGGCGACGGACTCCGGTACCGGTGAGGACTACGAGGAGACCGGTCCGCTCGACCTCACCACGGGAGCCGTGCGGCTGAGGCCGCGCCCGAAACCCGCTGCTCCGCAACCCGATTCCGGCAACACCGAGTGATCATCGGTACTACTCTTGGCCGGTGCTCGCCGGCCTGCTGTTCCTCATCCCCGCCGCGTTCTTCGTCTACGGGATGGTGCGCGACCGCCGCAGGCTGAGCAACGCGATCTGGCTCGGCATCACGCTCGTGATGCTGCTGCTCCTGCTCGCCGAGGCAGGCCGGGACAACCCGGTGATCAGCCTGCCGCTGCTGCTCGCGTTCATGCTCGCGGTGGTGGGGCTTCTGCTGCTGCCGCTGGCGTTGCTCGCGAACGGCCTCGTCATGGTCCGCCGCGAGGGCCGGTCGCTCGGCAACCTGCTGTCATTGCTGGCGGGACTCGCCCTGATCGGTGAGATGATCTACTTCGCGTGGGGCATCAGCCAGGCCGACGACTGGATCCGCGGCAGCGCGATCGGGTTGTTCCTGGTGTCGGCCTACATCGCGTTCCTGTTCGTGAGCCTGTTGCTGTACTCGGTGATCTACGGTCGCACCGGGCAGCGCAGCGGCTTCGACGGCATCGTGGTGCTCGGCGCGGGCCTGATCGGCTCGCGGGTGCCGCCGCTGCTCGCCTCGCGCCTCGACCGCGCGCTGCGGCTGTACCGGCGCGACCGGGAGGCCGGGCGGTCGCCGGTGATCGTCGTGTCGGGTGGGCAGGGTGCCGATGAGGACGTCTCCGAGGCGTTCGCGATGCGCCAGTACCTGCTCGAGCGCGGGGTGCCCGACGACGACGTGGTCTTGGAGGACCAGGCGACCACGACCGAGGAGAACCTCCGCTACAGCAAGGAGTTGCTGGCCGACCGGGGCCTGCGCGGCAGGGTGGTCGCGGTCACGAACAACTACCACGTGTTCCGCACCGCCGTGCTGTCGCGCAACCAGGGACTGCGGCTGCAGGTCATCGGCGCGCCGACGGCCTGGTACTTCGTGCCGAGCGCGTTCCTGCGGGAGTTCGTGGCGCTGCTGGTCCACAACCCCGTCGTGCACGGGCTGGCGTGCGCGGTGCTGATGGCGGGCGGGCTGGCGCTGACTCAGATCAGCTGACTTGGGGGTGCATGTGCAGGAGGACTCCGTTTTCTGCGCCATCGTCGCGGGAGAGGCCGAGGCGAGTGTCGTCTTCGAGGACGACGTGGTGGTGGCGTTCATGGACCTCGGTGCCGTGACGCCCGGCCATGTTCTGGTCGTGCCACGCGTGCACGCCGTGGGCCTGGAAGATCTGGACGAGGACACGGGCGCGCACGTCTGGCGGATGGGCCATCGCATCGGTCGTGCTCTGCGGCGCTCCGGCCTGCGGTGCGAGGGGGTCAACGTGTTCCTCGCCGACGGTGAGGCCGCGTTCCAGGAGATCTTCCACTTCCACCTGCACGTGTTCCCGCGCTTCCAGGGCGACAGCTTCCGCATCGACGCGGACTGGGCCACCCGCGCCCGCCATCTGCTGGACTCCGAAGCCGGACGCGTGCGCATGGGCCTGGCCGAGATCAGCTGACGCTCAGGTCGTCTCGCCCGGCTTGCGTTCCCACGCGGACCGGCCCCACTTCGCGATGAACGACTTCTTGTCCACTCCGGACTGTTCGCGCAGCACCGGGTTCTCGGCCGTGGAAGCGTTGGGGTGCAGGTGTTCCACGGTGACGCCGCCGACGAGGACCGTGCCGCCGATGGCCTGCGCCTGCCACTCCAGGTCGTCGTCGCCGTACCACCAGCGGAACCGCTCGTCGGCGCGCAGTCCAGCCTGACCGCTCAGCACGAACGCGTAACCGGTCAGCCGGTTGTTCCTCGGCTCGATCGGGCCCTGCACCGTGTTGTGCCAGTCCGAGCCGCGGCCGAACTGGTCGGGGTAGGCGATCACGGCGCCGGTGCGGTCCATCGCCTCGACCATCGTGTCCAGGAAACCCGGTGGCAGCACCAGGTCGTCGTTCAGCACCGCGACCGCGTACTTCTCGCCGGCGGCCTGCTCGTGGGCCCAGTCGAGGCCGATGTTCCACAGCCTGCTGAGGTTCGGCGGTTGTTCGGAGTCCCGAACCACGGTCGCGTCGACGTCCGCGACCGGTGGGGTGCTGGCGTTGTCGACCACCAGCACCCGCTCGGGCGGCAGACCGAGGGTGGCGATGGTCTGCCGCAGCTCGGCCGGGCGGTTGTGGGTGGGGATGACCGCGAACGTCAGCGTCATGATCGTCATCATGGCACGCGGGTGAACCTCATGATCCAGTTCGTCTCCCAGGTCTCGCCGCCGTCGTAGGAGAACTGTTGCTGCCACACGGGTTCGTCGCCCGCCGTCCAGTCGAACCGCAGCTTCACCTCGTGGCCGCCGACCACGTCGTCGCCGAAGAACACGCCGTGCCCGTCGGTGAACCGGCCCTCGAGCGGCGGGTCGAGGTGGCCGGGGGCGCGGGTGGAGGCCCACCAGATGCGCCACACCTGCCGCAGCGGGTCGTACTGCCGCAGCGTCATGCCCTCCCAGTCGCCGGCGTGCAGGCTGTCGACGTTCCCCATGCCGCCCAGGATCGGCCGGCACTCGGCGTCCGCGTCGAACTCTGCCCACTCGGTGCCGCGGCCGGGGATGTCGGCGATCTTGCGGTTGGCCACGCGCCAGCGGCCGTGGAAGAAGTCGAAGTCGTTTGCACTCATGGGAGGGACGCTAGAACGGCGTCACTGACAACCGATGTCAGTGATCGCGGTGTGCCCTGAGGTCGTGAGTGGTTTCCGCTGTCCGCACAACGGAAACCAGTCACGACGGTCTCAGGGCTGGAACGCGATACCGGACGGCTTGGCCCTCGACAGCTCAGTCGGCCACCTGCTGTCCTGCAGCGGGAAGTTGGCGTTGCCCCACGAGGAGCCGTTCAGCTTGTCCCGCAGGGCCGGGGCGAGGTTCTCCCAGCTGAGCAGCGCGGGCTCGTCCCAGCCGCCGTCTCCCCACGCCTCCGGCCGTTCGTCGGCCCCGGCGAAACGCATGACGTGCGTGCTGGCGCCGTCCTTGTGGTAGACGACCCTCGGACGGACGCCGGTCTTCGCCGGGACGTTGTTCCACGACCTGGTCTCGTACTGTCCGTGCCTCGACACGGACACGAAGCCGGGGGTCGACTGCCCCTGCGGCACCCACACCACGACACCTTCCCAGTCGTGGCGGTGCGATGTGGCGGTGCAGCCGTCGCAGCTCATGTCCTTTTCGAAGTACAGGGCGTAGGAAATCGCGCACCAGCCGTTGTTGCACTTGGCGCGCGAGTAGGTGTTGGCCTTGCCGAGGTGGTTGTCCCGGCATTCACCGGTCACCGGACCGGTGTCGTGCAGGCCGCCGTTGAGCTGGCCGCTGCTGTCGATGGCGGCGACGGGCAGACAGCCGTCGCCGTCGTAGTCGAACAACGGCTGGAAGGTCCGCTGGAACGACGTGGCGTTCGCGGGCAGCGGGGTCAGCACGGCGGCTGAAGCGCTGTTCGTCATTCCCACGACCAAAGCCACGGCGGCGGTTCCGGTGAAAAGGGATTTGGCCAGACGAAGGGGCATTCTCGTGTTCTCCAGGTTTTACTGGCAGGGTCGGTCGGAGGTTATCCGTCGAAAGTGTTTCGGGACATCCATCCGCAGCCGTCGAATTCCCAGTCGAGACGGATGAGACGCGAATTCCTCCAGTCTTCCCCGAGGTTTTGCTGGACGGTGAACGTGCCTCGCGGGTACAGGGCGGTGCCGTAATCTGTGCGGTGTGACCGCCAAAGACCCGCGCCTGCAGGAGCTCGTCCTGCTCCGCAAGGTCCGTGACCGGATCGACCGCGAGTACCGGCAGCCGCTCGACGTCGCGGCGCTGGCGCGCGGGGTGCACCTGTCCGCGGGCCATCTCAGCCGTGCGTTCAAGACGGCGTTCGGCGAGTCGCCGTACAGCTACCTGATGACCCGCCGCATCGAGCGCGCGATGACGCTGCTGCGGCGTGGCGACATGTCCGTCACCGAGGTCTGCTTCGAGGTCGGCTGCACGTCGCTCGGCACGTTCAGCACCCGCTTCTCCGAGCTCGTCGGCATGTCACCGAGCCAGTACAGGAAGGAAGCCGCAGAGGACGGCCAGGGCATCCCGAACTGCCTCGCCAAGGCCGTGATGCGTCCGATCAGGAATCGAGAAGCGGCGGCCGGGTCGGCCGATTAGGTTGACGCCCATGTCAGTCATCATCGCCGCGGCGTTCCTGCCCGCAGACGACCCCGAGAAGTCCCTCGGCTTCTTCCGCGACGGCCTCGGCTTCGAGGTCCGTCAGGACGTCGGCCAGGGCACCATGCGCTGGATCACCGTCGGTCCGCCCGACCAGCCGGAGACCGGAATCGTGCTGCACCCGCCCGCCGCCGACCCCGGTGTGAGCGACGAGGAGCGCCGCACGATCGCCGTTCTGATGGCCAAGGGCGTCTACACGGCCATCTCGCTCGCCTCCAAGGACCTGGAGGGCGCCTTCGATCGCTTGAGGGCGTGGGTCGAGAAGGAGGGCGCGGGCGAGGTGCTGCAGGAGCCGGAGGACCAGCCCTGGGGTGTGCGGGACTGCTCGTTCCGCGACCCGGCGGGCAACCTGGTGCGCATCAACCAGCTGTGACAACGTGCCGCGGGACTCGTGCCGCGAGCAGGAGTCCCGCCGCGATGGTCAGCAGCTGCACGCGTTGCACGAGCCCGGCACCCGGCTGGTTCGCCAGGACGACGGACAGCGCGCCGGTCGTGAGGAGCAGGCCGACCACCCATGCGTTTCGCAGTCGCACGGCGGCGAGCAGGGCGCTGACGAACGTCAGCGCGCTGGTGACCTGGTGCAGCCGGTGCCCGAGTGACACCGCGCCGGTGTTCTCGCGGTAGTGGCACAGCGCGTCGACGCTCGCCGCGCAGTCGAGCGACAGCGCGGTGTCGGCGAGGGTCGCCGCAGCGAAGGCGATCAGGAGCAGAGCGGGCAGGCTGCGGTTGGTGAGGAGGGCTCGCAGCAGGGCCAGCGGCCTGCCAGTGGCGGGCAACCTCGCGACGCCCGCACGACCTCGCAGCTCGCGGGCGGCGAACAGCAGACACACGGCGGCCAGCGCGTCGGTGGTGCGGAAGAGCCATCGGAACGGCTGGTCGTCCGCCAGCAGCTCGCTCACGTAGCTGTCCACCATGGACAGTCCGGTCGGGAGCACGAGTTCGAGGAGCCAGCACGAGTACAGCAGGGCCGCGGCGATCAGCCACGTCCTGCTTGCGGCATGCTGGTTCTCGTGATCCATGTTCGCGGCTCCGATGTGCACGTCGTCGACGACGGACCGGCGGACGCGCCGCCGGTCGTGCTCACCTCGGGTCTGGCGGGCGGGCTCGCCGACTGGGATCCGCTGGTCCGGCTGCTCGTGCCGGCACAACGGGTGCTGAGGTTCGACCGGCCGGGCAACGGCACGAGCACGCCGTCACCCGAAACGCCGTCCGTGCGGCGCGACGTGGCTGTGCTGGACGCGGTGCTGGACGTCGCGGGAGCCCCGGCCGTGCTGGTCGGGCACTCGCTCGCGGGCCTGCACGTGGAAGCCTACGCGCGGCTGCGGCCGTCGCGGGTGCGTGGTGCCGTGCTCGTGGACCCGAGTCTCGTGCCGCCGGGGATCGGCCGGCCGTTCGACGTCGGCGCGGTGCTCGCGACCGCCGTCCTCCGGCTCGGTCTCGCGGAGCTGGCGGCGCGGTGCGCCGGTCCGCTGCTCCGGCTGGCGGGCAGGCCACCGGCCGGTCCCGGCGCGGTGGCGGAGCTCGCCGGGTACGCCGACCTGGTCGCCGAGGTGGACGCGTTGCGGGCGGCGCACCCGCTTCCCGACGTGCCGTGGTGGGTGCTCACGGCGGGAGGAACGCTGGGAGGCCCGAGTTCCGCCCGCCGCATCCTCGCCGCGCACGGGGCGATGGCAGCGCTCGCTCGACGCGGCGTGCACCGGATCGTGCCGGACTCGACGCATCTGCTGCAGCTCGATCGTCCCGCCGCGGTGGCGGAGGCCGTGCTCAGAACAGGTCGGTGAAGCCGAAGCCGTCGTCCTCGCCATCCGAGGCCTGCTGGGCGTGCGACTGGTCGTTGCTGAACAGTTGGCTCGCGCCGGCGACCAGCAGCGCGCCACCGGCGACACCCGCGGCCGCCGCGCCGGCCGTCTTGAGGAAACTGCCACCGCCGCCCTGCTGGGGCCCGGCCTGCCCGAACATGCCCCCCGACCTGAACCCGCCCTGTGCTTCCTGGGGCTGTCCGTAACCGGGGGTGGAGCTGAAGGCAGGGTTAGGCGCGTAGCCCGGCTGCTGTGCGTAGCCGGGCTGGGTGAAGCCCGGCTGGGTGAAGGCGGGATTCGGCTGAGCCGTCTCCATCGCGGCGATCTTCGCCTGGGCCTGCCGCAACGCGTCCTCCTGCACGAGAACGGCCTGCACGAGCAGGTAGACCGAGTTCGGCTGGGACGCGATCTGCTGGGCGATCAGCTCGGCGGCCTGCGGGTCCTGCGGCACGGCCGGTGCCTGCCGCAGCCTGTTCGCCAGTCCGAGGATCAGTTCGCGGTCTTGGTGGTCCATGGTGATCTCCTTCCGTCACCACCAAGTTCACCGTCTGCGGCTCTCCGGCAACACCGGTGACCCGGCCCGAACAGTCCGCCGACCGGCTGACAGTGGCCAGCCGGTCGGCGGATCCGCTACCGCCGCTGGAGCGGAGAACGCTGCCGGCTCGATGTCCACGTGAACCGTTAGGGCAGGGGAGCGGTGAAGGATTTCAGGCCGGTCCACTGCTGGTTGGTGCCGCCGTTGCAGGACCAGGTGATCACCCTGGTGCCGTTGGCGGTCGCGCCGCCGTTGACGTCCAGGCACAGTCCTGATTGGACGTTCGTGATGGTGCCGTTGCTGTTGACGTTCCACTTCTGGGTGTTGCCGCCCGTGCAGTTCGCGATGACCGTGGCCGCGCCGGAGCCACTGGGACCGTCCAGGCAGCGCTTGGAGGCGTCGGTGTAGACCGAGATCTCACCGGACGCCGAGCGCGTCCACTGCTGGTTCGCCCCGCTGTGGCAGTCCCAGATCTGCAGCTGGGTGCCCGGAGTGGTCGAGGAGTTCGGCACGTCCAGGCATCGTCCCGCGGCGACGGCACGCAGCGTTCCATTGCCGCCACCACCGCCGTTGCCGTTCAGCGCGTCGAGCACTGCGGTGTACGCCTGCTTCTTGCCGTAGTTGCCGTCGAACAACAACGGCGTGTCGCCGGACCGCCACGAGTACTTGTCCGTGACGCCCCAGACCGTGATGCCGGTGCAGCGCGCGACCGCCAGGCAGGCCTGCGTCACCGCCCGGTACGTCGCGGCCTGGCCGGAACCGGAGCCGCCGACGTCGAGCTCCGTGATCTGCACGTCGACGCCGAGATCGGCGAAACGCTGCAGGTTCGCCTGGTAGCTGCTGAGGTTCGCTCCGGAGCCGAGGTGACTTTGGAAGCCGACGCAGTCGATGGGCACGCCGCGGGCTTTGAAGTCGCGCACCATGTTGTAGATGCCCGTGCTCTTGGCGTTGACGCCGTCGGTGTTGTAGTCGTTGTAACAGAGTTTGGCGTTCGGATCGGCGGCGCGGGCGGTGCGGAACGCCTCCTCGATGTAGCCGTCGCCGAGCCGCTGCTGGACGAACCACTGGCGCCGGGTGCCGTTCTCCTCGAACGCCTCGTTCACCACGTCCCACGAGTGGATCTGGCCCTTCCAGTGACCGGCCACCTGGTTGATGTGGTTGGAGATCGCCGAGCGCAGGTCGGTGCCGTTCAGACCGCTCACCCAGCCGGGAATCTGCTGGTACCACACGAAGGTGTGGCCGCGGATCGCCATCCCGCGGCTGCGCGCCTGGCTGACGATCCGGTCGGCGGGGCCGAAGTTGAACTGGTTGCGACTGGGCTCGACGGTGTCCCATTTCATCTCGTTTTCCGGCGTGACGCTGTTGAACTCCGTGGTCCACGTGTTCACGTACGCCGATTCGCCGAGGTGGCTCTGGGCTATGGCGGCTCCGAAGTACCGGCCGCTCTGCGCGGCCGCGGCACCGAGCGTGCTCGCCGCCGCGGTGGCCGGGGACGGTGCCAGTGCTGTCGCCGCCGTGAGTCCGGCGGCGGTCAGGACGGCCAGCGCCGATCTGCTCCGCCGTCGCAGGGATGGACTCCTGAACATCGCAACCCTCATTTCGTGAAGGTGGGTTCATTCGAGTTCTCCGGCGCGGGGTGCGCCGGCCGTGCGTCATCGCCCGGTGCGCCGACGGCGGATGCGGCACCCGGTTGGTCCTCAGTGGACAGTCAGGATCGTCGGCCGAGCTTCAGTGTGATTCATCGCACCGAAGGGCCGATCAGGTTGTAGCACACATTTTGAGAAGCGGTCCAGGACAGCGGTCAGCCGAAGACGCGGCGCTGGATCTCCCGCCGGTAGTCCTCGAGGGTCCTGTCGACGTGCACGGCGGCTGCCGCGGCTGCCGCGTCCTGGTCGCCGTCGCGGATGGCCCGGTAGATCGCGGCGTGCTCCTCCACAGCCTCGGCCGTGTGGTCGCCGACGGCGCCGTTCAGGCCGATGATGTTGGACTGGCGCTGCAGGCGGCGGGCTTCACGCACGGCCGCGACGAGGAACTGGTTGTGCGAGGCGGCCGCGATGGCCAGGTGGAAGTCGTCGTCGCCCTGGTCGAACAGCGCTGCCTGCCCGGTGACGTGCCCTTCCTTGCACAGCTCCGCGGCGACCTCGATGGCGCGCAGCTCGGCGGGGGTCGCGCGGGTCGCGGCGTGCCTGGCGGCCGCGGTCTCCTGGACCCGGCGGAACTCGAAGAGCATGTAGACGTGGTCGAGGTCGGTGGGCAGGAAGAATCCACCCCACCGGGAAGAGCCCAGCATGCCCTCGTCGTCGGCCACGTAGAGCCCGCGGCCCTTGTGCGCGCGCACCCGGCCCAGTGCCGAGAGGATCTTCACCGCTTCGCGGACCACTGTCCGGCTGGTGCCCATGCGGCCCGCCAGCTCGTTCTCGGTGGGCATGCGGTCGCCGGGGCGCAGTTCGAGCTCGGCGATGAGCTGCAGGATCCGCTCGGCGACGAGCTCGTAGCCCGGCCGGTAGGAGGCGGGCGGCGCGTACGCGGCTTCGGCATCCACCGAGACGGCTCCTTCATGAGTACGACTTTTTCGTCCGTCGAACCAGAATACATGCGCGTCGAACGAGCAGGACAAGCCATCGAACGAGGAATCGAACCAGGTCAGAAAGGCGATCAGCACGCTGAACCAGAGAGCAGATGAGCATGCTCATCTTCTTGACGCCTGCTCCGCCTGGCTGCTCTGATGAACCGCCGGGAGTGACACACTGTAGTGGAGCCGCCGATGAGTCGTCGATGGAAAGCGCTTACCGCTTTACTGGCCACGATGTTGTTCGGTTCGACACTCGTCGTGGCGACCCCGGCCCAGGCCTCCACCGCGCAGTTCCGCGGCGTGAACTGGGCCGACCAGCGGGACAACTTCGTCAACGGCGTGCTGTACCCGTCGGGGCTCAGCGCGACGGACACGTACTCCTCGGCGGCAACCGTCGCGGACAGGGTGGTCGGTCAGCTGTACTCGATCACCGGCGCCAACACGGTGCGGCTCCCGATCAACGAGCCGACCGTCGCGAGCTACTGGGCCACGTACACCGGCGCGATCGACACCGCGCTGACCAAGGGCAACGTGATCCTCGCGTACTGGGCCCACACCGGTGGCAGGCCGCCGAACGTCACGGCGTTCAACCAGATGTGGGACAAGGTCGTCGCGAAGTACGGCGGAAACCCGAACGCCTACTTCGAGGTCATCAACGAGCCGCACGGCTACAGCACGACCGACCTCAACAACATGTACAACGGCTGGCTCGCCAGGTACTCAGGCGTGCCGCGCGGCCGGGTGATCCTCGACGGTGCCGGCCTCGCCCAGAACGTCGCCGCCGTCGGCAACGACAGCAGGCTGAACGGCACGCTGCTCGCGGTGCACGACTACTCGTTCTTCGCGGGCTACGAGAGCGAAACCCAGTGGGCGGACCACATCGCGAGCTACATCGGCGGCTACGGCAGCCGTACGATCGCCACCGAGTGGGGCGGCGCGATGGGGCCGGGCACCAAGAACGGCGTGTACTTCGACGCCATCGACTACAGCATCCCGAGCGGGTCGTACATGGCCGACTACGTCCGCGGCGTGAGCGAGAAGCTGCGCAGCCTCGGGATGGGCAGCGTGTACTGGCCGGGACTGCGTGACGGCGACTGGTACAGCATGACCACCAGGAGCGGGACCACGCTGTCGCTGACGAACCCCTCCGGCCTGCAGCGGGTGCGCTACGCCTGGGGACTGGGCGACGGCGGCAGCACCGCGGTCGAGATCCGCAACATCGGCACCGGCTGGTACGTCGACGGCCTCGGCAGGACGACCGACTCCACGGCAGGCCAGGGAACCGGCGGCACGAGCGTCAGCCAGCGGTGGACCGTCGAGGACACGGGCGCCTACGTGCGGTTGAAGAACGTGGCCACCGGCCTGTACCTCGACGGCCTCGGCAGCACGTCCAACGGCACCGACGCGGGCCAGCGCGGCAGCAGCACGGCCACGAGCCAGCAGTGGACCGTCGTGACCGGCAAGAGCCGCGGCAACGACGTGCGCATCCGCAACCGCGCCACCGGCCTCTACCTGGACGGCATGGGCCGCACGTCCCGCTCGGCGACCCTCGGTCAGTGGAGCGACAGCAACAGCGTCAACCAGCAGTGGCGGATCGTCGCCGCGGGCTGACCCCGGAACCCGCAGGATCGAAAGCAGGTGCGGATTGGTCACCATCGCGGAGGTGGCCCGGCACGCCGGAGTCGCTCCCAGCACGGTGTTCTACGTGTTGACGGGCAAGCGCCCGATCTCGTCCGAGACGACGACGAGGGTGCACGACAGCATGATCGAGCTGGGCTACCGGCTGCCGGCCGGCGCCCGAACGGTCCGCCGCGATCGGGCCGATGTCGTCGCCCTCGTGCTCCCACCGGGTGAGGTGCACCTGCCGCCGGTCACTCGGCTCGTCGGCTCGGTCGCGGTCGCCGCGCGCGGACACCGGATGGACGTGCTGCTGGTGACGCCGGGCAGGGACGCGGCAGGGCTGCGCAGGGCGGCGAGCAGCACCAGGGTGAACGGGTTCCTGGTGCTGGAAGGCGAAGGCGCCGGTGAACGGGTGCGCGTGCTGCGCGAGCTCGGGCGCTCGTCCGTCCTCATCGGACGTTCGGAGAAGGACCTGATGTGCGTGGACCTGGACTTCGAGGCGGCGGGCGCGCGGTGCGTGGACCACCTCGCGGACCTCGGGCACCGCGGCATCGGCTTCCTCGGTGCGTCGAGGGCGGGCGTCACGCAGCGGACCTTCGCGGGGTTCGGCACGGCGGCCATGCGCCGGGGCGTGGTGGGCACCGCGCTGCCGGTCGCGGCAGACCCCGGCTCGGTGGCCAGCGCGGTCGGCGTGCTGCGGGCGTACCCGGAGATGACGGCTCTGGTGGTGCACAACGAGGTCCCGCTCGGCAGGGTGATCGACTGCCTGCGCGCGCGGCACCTGAGGGTGCCGCAGGACATCGCGGTCGTGGCCGTCTGCCCGGACGAGCCGGTCGAACGGACGGCGCCGCCGTTGACGTCGGTGGAGCTGTCCGCCGAGGACTTGGGCAGCCGAGCGGTCGACCTGCTGGTGGCGGTGACCGGGGGTGCCAGGCCCCCTGCGTTGACGCTGGTGCCTCCGCGGCTCGTGCGACGGGCGAGTTGCTCGCTTCCCGTGCCGCGGCCGGCCGGGCGTGGGAAAGTCCACAGTGGACCGCCCCAGTGGAACTGACGCTCAGTGCGCCGCGGTGCTGCCGCGATCGGTGAGCCGCGGCTGGAGCAGGCGCACCTCGGGTGCGTGTTCCTGGGTGAGGCGCGCCATCACCATCTCGACGGCGATCGTCCCGAGCTCCTGCGCGGGAACGGCGATGGAGGTCAGCGGGACGGGGAGGTTCTCCGCGACGTCGTCGGGGCACAGCGTGATCACCGACAGGTCGCCCGGCACGTCCAGCGACCGGCGCCGGAGCTCGAGCAGCAACGTGCCGAGGATCGCCTCGTTGTGCACGACCAGGCCGGTGGTGCCGCGTCCGGGCGCCAGCACCTCGTCGAGGCACGCCGCCACCGAGTCGTAGCCCGGCTCGCAGGGGTGCACCGAGGCCTGCAGGCTCCGCTTCGTGGTCTCGCCGCGGAACCCGGCCAGCAGCCGTGCGGCGTAGCTGGTGCCGCGTTCGTAGACGGCGGGCGGTGAGCCGATCAACGCGATCGAATGGTGGCCGAGATCGGCCAGGTGGCCTGCCATCTGCCGGCCCGCGGTGGCGAAGTCGAGGTCGACGCAGCTGAGTCCCTCGTGGTCGTCGGGCATGCCGAGCAGGACCACCGGCGCGTCGACCGTGCGCAGTTCGGGGATGCGCGGGTCGTCGCTCTCCACGTCCATCACGATGACCGCGTCGGTCATGGACCTGGCGGTGACCCGGTGGGCCTCGCCGGGGCCGGCCTCCTTCGTCAGCAGCAGCACGTCGTAGTCGTGTTCCCGCGCGGACGCGACGATGGAGGCGACGAACTGCATGATGACCGGCATGTTCACGCCGGATCGCAGCGGCACGACGAGGCCGAGCACCTGCGACCGGTTCGAGGCGAGTGCTCGCGCGCCGGCGTTCGGGTGGTAGCCGAGCGTGACGATGCTCTGCTCGACGCGGCGTTTGGTCTCCTCCGAGATGGTCCGTTTGCCGCTGAGGACGTACGACACCGTGCTCATCGACACCCCGGCGTGGCGGGCGACCTCCTTGATCGTGATCATGCCCGCCCCTCTGGTCGCGTCGGCTGGTGGCGATCATCGTAATCCGAAGCGGGCGGGCCGGAGGTGGTCATTCTGCCGACCATCACGCGGGTGATCACTCAATGTTTCGTTGAAGTTTCGGAGAGTTACCTGTAGTCTTATTGTTCTGGGAGCGCTCCCATTCCGCCGCTGCTGCTCGCTCATCGGAGAATGGAGGCTCATTCATGCGTGTCCGCAGCACCTCCTGGTCTGCCACCAGACGGCGGGGCGCCATCGCGTTGATCGTCAGTTTGTTGGTGAGCGTGTTCGTCTGGGCTCCTCCGGCCTCGGCGCACGGCACGATCGTCGGCCCTGCCACCCGTGCCTACCAGTGCTGGCAAACGTGGGGCAGCCACCACCTGGATCCGGCCATGCAAACCCAGGACCCCATGTGCTACCAGGCGTTCCAGGCCAACGCCGACACCATGTGGAACTGGATGAGCGCACTGCGGGACGGACTTCGCGGCAACTTCCAGGGTTCCACGCCGGACGGGCAGCTCTGCAGCAACGCCTTGTCGCGCAACAACTCCCTGAACACCCCCGGCAAGTGGAAGACCACCAGCGTCGGCAGCAACTTCTCGATGCACCTGTACGACCAGGCCAGCCACGGTGCCGACTACTTCAAGGTCTACATCAGCAAGAACGGGTACGACCCGACCACGCAGCGACTCGGTTGGGGCAACCTCGACTACATCATGCAGACCGGCAGGTACGCCCCGGCCAAGGACATCACGTTCAACGTCCAGACCTCCGGCGGCTACCGAGGGCACCACATCGTGTTCACGATCTGGCAGGCCTCGCATTCCGACCAGACCTACATGTGGTGCAGTGACGTGAACTTCGGCTAGGGAACGCGAAAAACCGGCCCGGCGCGGGAACGCGCCGGGCCGGACCCTTTCCGTGCCACGTCAGCGGGTGGTGATCCCGAAGAACTCCAGGGCGACGGCGGCCATGCCGGACGACGGCAGGCTGTGCCCGGCGCCCTGGATGCTGTACGCCTCGACCTTGTCGGAGAACTTGCGGCGGTTCCAGCCGGGCTTCGGGGTGTCGGTGGACGTCGGTGTCTGGCTCAGGCCGAACACGTTGGTCCACTGCTCGATCTCCTCCTGCAGCAACGAGTACGGCACGAGGTTGTCGGCGGTGCCGTGCCAGAGCTGCATCCGCGGGCGCGGGCCGGTGTAGCCGGGGTAGGCCGCCCTGACCGCGTCGCCCCACTGCTGCGGGGTGCGGTTCATGCTGCCGCCCGTGCACTTGCTGCGGCCGGGCGGGTAGTCGGCGGCGTTCGCGAAGCAGTTGAACGGCACGCCCATGAACGCGGCGCCCGCCTTGAACACGTCCGGGTACAGGGCGAGCATCTCGTTCGTCATCATGCCGCCGGACGACGAGCCGGTGGCGAAGACCCGGTTCGGGTCGCCGCCGTAGCGCTGCTGCGTGTAGGTCACCATCGACACGATCGAGACAGGGTCGCTGCCGCCGCCGCGGCGTTTCGCGGCGTCGGACCACGTGTCGAAGCACTTCCCGAAGCCGGCTTCCTGTTGCGCGCTCGGGTAGATGACGATGAACCCGTACTTGTTGGCGAGCGAGGCGAACTCGCTGCCCGAGTAGAAGCCGGGGCCGGAGCCGCCGCAGCCGTGCATGGCGACGACGATGGCGGGTTTGGCCGGGCGGGTGTCCGGCACGTAGACGTGCATGCGCATCCGGCCCGGGTTGTCGCCGAAATTGGTCACTTCGACCAGGGATGCGGCTGACGCCTGGGGTGCGAGCACAACGCCGACGATGGAGAGCAGGGCGCTGACGAGTGCGATGAGGGGTGTTCTGCGTGTGGTCATCGATGACCTCCGGTCAGGGTTTCCGGATCACTCCGAAGGTATTCAGATCGATGACGGCCGTCAAGATTTTGACGAATGACGGTGGTGAGGCATTCGACGAATAATGGGGAGAGGCCGGAGAGAGGGCGTGCGCATGTCGGCAGCGTTGACTCCACCGGACGGCGGTGTCGCCGGATCCGCCGTGCGGCCGGAAACCGCGGTACTCGCCCTGTTCGGCGACCACGTGCTCGATCGGGGCGTCGCCGTGTCGACGGTGGGCGTCGTCGGTGTGCTCGGGCGGCTCGGCATCGGCGAGCACGCCACCAGGACGGCGCTGGGCCGGATGGGCCGTCGAGGCCTGCTCCGCACGGTGCGTCGCGGCCGCCAGGCGTTTCTCGGGTTGACCGAGCACGGGACGGCGGTGCTGCGCGACGGGCAGCGCAAGCTCGACGGTGACGTCGTCGACCGGCACTGGGACGGCCGGTGGACGCTGCTCACGTTCTCGGTCCCGGAGAGCAGGCGCGCGGACCGGCACGCGCTGCGTACCCGCCTGGAGTGGTTCGGGTTCGGGCCGTTGCGCAGCGGGCTGTGGGTCTCGACCTCGGCCGCGGACGTGTCGGCGACGCTGGCGGAGCTCGATCTGCTGGACCGCGCCGAGGTGTTCCGCGCGGAGGCGTTCATGTGGACCGATCCCGCGCGGATCGCCGCCGAGGCCTGGGATCTGAAGGGGATCGCGGCGGGGTACGAGGACTTCCTGCGCCGGTGGGAGGAAGGCGCGTTCGGGCATCTCGACGACCTGTCCCGGCGGGTGCTGCTCGGCGCGGAGTGGCTGCTGCTGATCCGCCGCGATCCGGTGCTGCCGTCCGTGCTGCTGCCCGAGGGATGGCCGGGAACGCGTGCCGCCGCCGTGTTCCGGACGCTGCGCCGCGGGTGGGAGCGGCAGGCGGGCGAGCTGGCGGAGAACGCACTCGAATCCATTGTGGACGAATGAGATGCACGCGCTCGTGATCTTCTGAAAAGGTTGCGGCTGTGCGATTGATAACGCGAACATTGGCGATGTCGGCGGCTGTCCTGGTGTCGGTGCTCAGCGGGGGCACGGCGTACGCCGAACCCGCGCCGCCCATCTCGTGGGTGCGGTGCCCGGACAACCCGGAGGGCGAGTGCGGGAGGCTGAGCGTTCCGCTGGACTGGAAGAGGCCGGGAGGTCAGCGCATCGATCTCGCGGTGGCGCGCCACGCAGCCACCGATCCCGCGCGACGACTCGGCGTGCTGATGGTGGACCCCGGCGGCCCAGGGGGTTCCGCGGCGGACTTCGCGCTGTCCCGGCTGTTCAGTCCTGAGCTGCGGGCCAGGTTCGACATCGTGGGCATCGACTCGCGCGGCACCGGGAAGAGCCTGGCGATCCGCTGCGCCGATCTCGTCGCCGAACAACCGCCGACCTATCCCGCCGACAAGGCGGGGTTCACCGCATTGCTGCGGTTCAACCAGGGCGCGGTCGAGAAGTGCCGCGCACGCAGTGGGCCGATCTTCGACCACGCCGACAGCGCCGTCGTCGCGCAGGACATGGACGCCGTCCGGCGGGCGCTGGGGGAGCGGAAGATCAGCTATCTCGGCCTGTCCTACGGCACCGTGTTCGGTCAGGCGTACGCCGAGAAGTTCGGCCACCGGCTCCGCGCGATGGTCCTCGACAGCGTTGTCGACCACAGCGCGGACCTGAAGCGGTTCATGGGGGATCGGGCGGCGGCCGCGGATGACTCGTTCGTCGAGTTCGTCCGGTGGTGCGATCGCACGGACTCGTGCGTCCTGCATGGAAAGGACGTCTACGCGGCCTGGGAGGCTGCCCTCGTCCGCGCCGACGGTGAACCGCTCGGCAGGCAGCGGTTGATCGACTCGATGTACGGGGCGCTGCGGGGACCGGACTGGGCTTATGCGGCGGAGCTCGTCGCCGGCACGGAGACCCGGTCGTCCGCCGCCCGGTCCTTCGAGCCGAACTACGAGTCGGTCCGGCTGGCGACCGTCTGCCAGGACTTCTCCCTGCGCATCAAGGACTTCCGGCAGTACGCACGACTGCGCGCCGAGGAGCTCCGCCGGTCACCGATCATGCGCGGCAGCCTGATCGGTCACGACGAGGCCGCCGCGTGCGCCGGTGTCGCCCGGCCGCCGTCGAACCCGCCGCACCGCCTGGACCTGCGGCACGCACCGAAGATCATGGTGCTCAGCGCGCGGCACGACCCCACCACCCCGTACGACTGGGCGGTCAACATCCACCGGCAGGCGCCCCGCAACACCGCGCTGATGACCTACGAGGGATGGGGCCACGTCGCCTATCCGCGCAGCGAGTGCACCCGCGGCGGCGTCGACGCCTATCTGCTCGACCTGACGGTTCCGGCGAGGAGCTGCCCGGCCGTCGAATCGTGACGAAATCGCCGGAGCGGATGCTTTCGCGGCGAATGCAGTCGAATATTTCCGGCCGATGCATTCGACTTGTTCGATGTTAGGTTCGGGCCCACGAACCGCTTCGACGCCGGGCGGCGCGGATTTCCGTTCAATGATGTGCGGAAGGGAAGCTCGATGAACAAGCTCATGCGTGCGCTGATTCTCGCGATGGCGGCCGTCCTCACGGTGTCGCTGGGGACCAGCACGGCGCTCGCCGCGGCCTGGAGTTCTTCCGACCGGTGGGGCACCTGGTCCAACGGCGGCTACACGGTGCGCAACAACGTGTGGGGCAACGGCTCCGGCCCCCAGACGATCTGGGCCAACTCCTACAGCAACTGGGGCGTCTGGTCGGACCAGCCCAACACGGGCGGGGTGAAGTCCTACCCGCATTCCGAGAAGATGGTGAATCGCAGGCTCAGCTCGCTCGGAAGCCTGTCGAGCGGTTTCAACGTCTCCTACCCGAACGCCGGTTCCTACACCACCGCCTACGACATCTGGTGCGACAACAACCGGTACGAAATCATGCTGTGGATGAACAAGGTCGGTCAGGTCGGCCCGATCGGTTCCTGGCAGGCGTCGGCCACGGTGGGCGGGCACAGCTGGAACGTCTACCGCGGTTCGAACGGCTCGAACGAGGTGTTCTCGTTCGTCCGCACGTCCAACACCGGTGCCGGCTCCGTCGACGTCAAGGCGGTGCTGAACTGGATCCGCAGCCGCGGCTGGTTCGGCGACGTCACGGTGGGCGCTGTGCAGTTCGGCTACGAGATCACGTCGTCCAGCGGCGGCCTGAACTTCGTGACCAACAGCTACTCCGTCTCGGGCGGCTGACGACCCGCGTTTCGGCCACGAGCAACCGATGAACGGCGCATTCGTCCACCTGAACTGAGGTGAACAAATGCGCCGTTCATCGCGAGTTGCCCAGGGGGGAGGGTCCCGGCAAAGTCGGCAGGTGACCGCCGGACCTGCACTGATGGCGTTTGCAAGTACTACCAACTCAAGATCAACCTGCGTCTTTCTACTACCAACCGGCCCGCAGGGCGCCGTACGGCCGCGCCAGCGACCAGGCCGATTCGCAGGACGTCGAACCAGTTGGTTGCAGTAAGCGGCGATTTGATCAAGAGTTGGTGGTACTTGCAGGCGCCTTGCCAGGCAGGACTACTTTGCCGGAGCCCTGTCAGGGGGGGCTTTGGCGGGTGCGGCAGTGTGGGTGTGGGAAACCTATGAGGTGAGGAGTGTGACCGTGAGCGTGCTGGACGGGATCCTGGCAGGAGTCCGGGAGGATCTGGCCCACAGGCAGAGCGCGGTGCCGTTCGCCGAGCTGAAGGCACGCGTGTCGGACGCGCCGCCCGCACTGGACCCGCTGCCGGGCTTCCGCGCACCGGGCGTGTCGATCATCGCCGAGGTCAAGCGGAAGAGCCCGAGCAAGGGTGAGCTCGCCACCATCGCGGACCCGGCGGCGCTGGCAGCCGAGTACGCGGCGGGTGGTGCGGCGGCGATCAGCGTGCTGACCGAGCAGCGCCGGTTCGGCGGGTCGCTCGACGACCTGGCGGCGGTGCGCGCCGAGGTGGACGTTCCGGTGCTGCGCAAGGACTTCATCGTCACGCCGTACCAGCTGTGGGAGGCGCGGGCGTGGGGTGCCGACCTCGCGCTGCTGATGGTGGTCTCGCTGCCGGGTGGGCTGCTGGAGGACCTGCACGGGCTCGCCCTCGAACTCGGCCTCACCCCGCTCGTCGAAACGCACACCGAGGAGGAGATCGCGCGGGCCGCCGACCTGGGAGCCGAGGTCGTCGGGATCAACGCGCGCGACCTGACCACGCTCGAGGTCGACCGGGCGGTCTTCCGGAAGCTGGCTCCGCACCTGCCGGAGGCGGCCGTCAAGATCGCGGAGTCCGGGGTCACCGGACCCGAGGACGTCGCCGAGTACCACGCTTGGGGCGCGGACGTCGTGCTGGTGGGGGAGGCCCTGGTCCGCTCAGGTGATCCGCGGTCGTCGATCGGCGAGTTCATCAGTCAGGCCGGTCGGGCCTAGGCCCTGGTACCGGAGGGATCCAGCCGGGTAGTGGGCAGCCCCGGTCACCTGGGCACCGACTCGCCGTTGTGGCTGCTGACCTCCTCACCGCACAGCGGCACGACGTTCGCGATCGTCGGCGACGTCGGTGTGGCGATCATGATGCCGGCGGCCGATCGCGCCGGGGCCGTCGTGTTCGCGTTGGTGTGCTCGCGGTTCTTCCGGCGAGGTCCGCTGGAGTTCCTGCTGCACAAGGCGACGACCCCGGCGAACCGGATCAGCTGACGCGCTCGCGCAGCCACTCCAGCTGGGTGACCGAGTTGGAGCCGTGCCCACCGCCGTGGTCGGCGAACGGCCACACGGTCATGGTCCGGTCGTCGCCCGCGTAGTGGTTGAAGGCAGCGTACACAGTGGACGGTGGGCAGATCGGATCCATCAGGCCCACGCTGAACAACGCCGGCGCGGTGGCCCGTTGCGCGAAGTGGACTCCGTCGAAGTACGACAGCGTGGTGAAGGCCGGTTCCACGTTGTGCCTGCTGTGCCAGCGCAGGTACTCCGCGAGCTCCTGGTACGGGCCTTCACCGCTGATCTCCGCCGCCCGCCGGTAGTGGCAGAGGAACGGCACGTCCGGCATGGCCGCCGCGACCCGGGTCAGGCCCGCGACGGCGATCGTCAGGCCGCCGCCCTGGCTGCCGCCCGCGACGATCACCCGGTCCCGGTCGAGGCCGGGCAGGTCAACGACCGCGTCCACGGCGCGGACGCAGTCGGTGATGAGCCGCCGGTAGTAGTAGTTCTCCGGCGAGTCGATGCCGCGGGTCATGAAACCCTTGGCCCACTGCGGTCCGCCGGCGTCCCGGTCGGGGGTGTCGTGGCCCTGGCCGCGGCTGTCGACGACGAGTTGGGCGTACCCGGCGGCCGACCAGAGCAGGTGGTCGGTGGGCAGACCGCGGCCGCCACTGTAGCCGATGAACGTGACGACGACGGGCAACGGACCCCGGACGCCACGCGGCCGCAGCAGCCACGCCGCGACCGGTTCACCGTTCCAGCCGGGGAAGCGGACGTCGTCCACCTCGACGGTGCGCAGCAGGTACCGGTCGGTGACCGGGTCGGCCTTCACGGCGCCGCCGAGGGCGCGTGCCTGGGCGAGCGTGCGGTCCCAGAACTCGTCGAAGTCCTGTGGTGCCCGCAGATCGGGGCGGTAGCCGACGAGGTCGTCGAGGGGGCCGTCGGTCAAGGGCATCGGGACTCCTGGAAGGGAAAAGGGGGGTGGCCCGTCCCCCGCCAGTGACGGGCCACCTGTCTGTGGTGAGGGTGGTGGCCCGCCACCGCCGGAAGGCGGGCCACCGGCCTCAACCGGCCGAGGAGAACCGGAAGGCGCTCAGCCGGAGATCGCCGTGCAGGATCACCCGCAGGTCGTGGACTCCCGCGACCTGCGACGTCAGGCCGGTTGACGCGGTCGTCCACGTGTAGCGGTCGCCGGTGACCGGAACATCGATCTCGGCCAGCAGTTCCTCGCCGGCCCAGAACTCCACCCGTGCGTCGGAATCGCCGTTCTCCCGGGCCAGGTCGGCTTCGACGCGGACCGCACCGGACAGGTCGACCGACCGGAACCGCAGCGTCGCCTGGGCATCGGCCGGCGTGACGGCGTCACCGGTCGTGCGGGTGGCGTCGACCAGCGTCACGCCCTCGTAGTCGTCGAAGTCGACGGCGAGCACGCGGTGGTCGACGGCGGCTCGGGGAGCAGGGGCCGGTCCCGCCACCGTGAGCGGCGCGGTGAGCACCACGTTGTCGGCGGAACGGGCGACGAGCACCTCGTAGTCGCCGGGATCGACGGTGAACGCACCGGTTCCGACGTCCCAGTGCGCGAGCTGCTCGGTGGCCAGCCGGAACGTGAGCGCGCGGCTCTCACCAGGCTCCAGCCAGACCTTGCGGAAGTCGGCGAGCCGCAACCTGGGCGCCTCGTAGCGCGCGCCGAGCGCCCGAACGTAGATCTGCACGACCTCGCTGCCCGCACGGGATCCGGTGTTCGTCACCGTCACCGAGAGGTCCACCGCGCTGTTCGCCGTGGCGGTGGACGAGGACAGCAGCAGCTCGCCGTAGGAGAACTCGGTGTACGACAGGCCATGCCCGAACGGGTAGAGCGGCGCGGCCCGGTGGTACTGGTAGGTCCAGCCCGCCTTGATGATGTCGTAGTCGAGCGGGTGCGGCAGTTCGTCGTCGCCGCGGTACCAGGTCTGCGGCAGCCGTCCGGAGGGGTCCGCGTCGCCCAGCAGGACGGAGGCCAGCGCGGTGCCTGTTTCCTGCCCGCCGTGGGAAGTCCACACCACGGCGGGCAGGTGCTCGTCGGCCCAGTCCAGGGCGTAGGGGTAGCTGCTCATGACGACCAGCGCGGTCTCGGGGCGGGCGGCGGCGACCGCGCGCAGCAGCGCGTCCTGGGACTCCGCCAGCGCGATACCCGCGCGGTCCTCGGTCTCGCGGCCGTGGATGAGCGGGTGGTTGCCGAGCACGACCACCGCGACATCGGCGGACCGCGCGAGCTCCACCGCCTCCGCGGTGCCGTCGTGCAACAGCTCGCGGTGCCAGCGTTCGGCATCCTCGGCGTTCTCGGCGGTGACGCTCACCCGGCCGTCGACGGGATCGACGACGGCGTACAGGCCCGTGAGAACGTTCTGCAGCAGGAAAGAATCGTCCGCCGGCACGAGCCGGAACGTCTCGGTCACGTCCCAGCTCTTGATCAGCTCCTGCTCGGCCGCCAACGACCCGTCGTCGCGCTTGAGGTTCAGGTAGCGCTTGTTCTCGACGGACCGCAGCGTGAGCACGCCGCCGCCCCAGTCGATGACGTCGAACGCGGTCTTGCCCAGCAGCTCGCCGCTGGTGCGCGAGTGCAACGCGATGCGGTCCACGCCCTCCGACACGACGACGTCACCGAGAGCGGCTTCGAGTCCACCGGCGATCGTGACCTGGTACGGCAGGGTGCCGCTGTACCAGTCCTCGCACAGCACGTCGGCCAGCGGCCCGATGACGGCGACCCGCCGGTCGCGCGGCAGCGGTAGCAAACCGTTGTTGCGCAACAACACCGTCGACTCGATCGCCGCGCGCTCGGCGAGGGCGCGGTGCTCGGCGCAGTTGATGACCTCCGGGCCGATGGCGGCGTACGGGTCGAGGCCCGGGTCGAACTCGCCGAGGCGGAAACGCACCTCCAGCTGCCTGCGCACCGCGAGGTCCACATCGGACTGATCGATCAGCCCGCGCTCCAGCGCCGCGCGCAGCCGGCCGACCGGGGTGGCGCTGTCCTGGCCGTGGTCGGTGAAGCTGTCGATGCCCGCCTTGAGCGCGGCCGCGTGGGACTCGGTGTGGTCGTCGAAGTAGTGCTCGGGATCGACCAAATTGGACGGTGCCTCGGCGTCGCTGACGACGAACAGCTCGTGGCCGGTCGGCTCCGCCCAGCGGCGCAGTTCGGTCTCGATGAGCGGGCTCACGTGACACGGGCGTCCGTTGACCAGGTTGTAGCCGGCCATGGCGCCGGTCGCGGCGCCGGAGGCGATCACGGGACGGAAGGCCGCGAGGTCGTACTCCTGCAGCACGCGCGGGCGAACTCCGGAGGAGGTGACGCAGCGGTCGTCCTCGTTGTTGTACGCCAGGAAGTGCTTGAGCACGGGGGCCGCGCGCAGGAACCGGGGGTGGTCGCCGGTGAGGCCGCGGCAGAACGCCTCCCCGATCCGCGCGGTGTGCAGCGGGTCCTCGGAGTAGCCCTCCTCGTTGCGGCCCCAGCGCGGGTCGCGCAGCAGGTTCAGCACCGGCGCCCAGGCCTGCAGGCTGTTCGTGCCCGTGCCGATCGCGGTCGGGCGGTGGTAGTGGAACGCCCGCAGCTCGGTGGAGGTGGCCTCGGCGACGCGGCGCACGAGCTCTTCGTCCCACGTCGCTCCCAGGCCGACGGCCTGCGGGAACACGGTCGCCTCCCCGAGCCAGGCGACGCCGTGCAGCGCCTCCGACCCGGTGCGGAACTCGGCGAGCCCCAGCCGTGGCACGGCCGGTGAGTACTGGTGCAGCATCGCCAGCCGTTCGTCGGTCGTCAGGCGCCCGATCAGGTCGTCGATGCGCTTCCGCAACGGCAGCGCCGCGTCACGGAACGGCAGCGTCTCGGTGGTGGGCGCGGACTCGGAAACCACGTGGTAACCCCTCAGGTCGGAGCTAGCGGCGAAGCGTTTCGACGTTGGCACGGCCAGGTTTCCGCTGTCAACGGTCTTGTTTCGAGAGAGCTGCGTCACTAACCTGCCGGACATCTGTTTAAGCGCTTCGACACTTCGACGACGAAGGATCGGTTCCGCCATGGGCATCGAGTTGAACCGCAGGAACTTTCTGAGCGCCGCAGTCTCCGCAGCGGGACTCGTCGCGATGGGGCCGCTGCTGTCGGCCTGCGGCGGGGGCGGTCCATCGCGGGCCGGCGTGAACTCCGAGTCGGCCCTCAAGGCGGTGCTGCCGACCTACGTGCCGAACACGTCGATCAAGCCGGACATCCCCTCGATCGCGGGTGGCCCCGACGTGCTGACGGATCCCGGCTTCCTCGGCTACCCGACGAACAGGGTGGCCACCGTGTCCGGCGTGCCCGGCAAGGGCGGGAAGTACTCCGCGGTCACGCCGCTGTGGGGAACGATTCCTCCGGCCGACAACAGCTTCTACCAGGCCATGAACAAGGCCCTGGGCGTCGAGCTCGAGATGAAGCCCGCGGACGGCAACAACTACAACACGATCATCCCGACGATGACCGCGGCGAAGAAGCTGCCCGACTGGATCAACCTGCCGGGCTGGTGGAATCCCCAGTTCAACACCGGCGGCCTGGTCGGCAACCAGCTCGCCGACCTGACGCCCTACCTGTCCGGCGACAACGTCAAGAAGTACCCCAACCTCGCGGCCATCCCCACCGCCGCGTGGCGGGCCGGTGCGTGGGGCGACAAGCTGTACGGTATTCCCTCGTTCTCCACCGGGTTCAAGGTCGCCGGCGTCGTCTTCTACCGCCGGGACGTCCTCGAGGCCAAGGGCATCACCGCCGACCAGGTGAAGTCCGCCGACGACCTGATGAAGCTCGGCAAGGAGCTGACCGACGCGAAGGCCGGCGTCTGGGCGTTCGACGACGTGTACCGCTACATCTACACCTCCTTCGGCGCACCGCTGAAGTGGAAGGTGGACAACGGCAAGCTGATCCACGTCTTCGAGACGTCGGAGTTCCTGGACGCCGCCGACTGGCATCGCAAGCTCGCGCTCGCCGGGTACGTGCACCCCGACGCGCTCGCGGGTGACAACGCCGGCAGCAACACCCGGTTCTACGCCGGCAAGACGTTGATCGGCGGCGGTGGCCAGGGCGCGTGGAACCTCGCCGACCTCCAGTCGGGCCAGGCCGCGAACCCGAACTACCGGCGCGGTGCGTTCAACTTCTTCGCCGCCGACGGCAAGAGCACGCCTCGTGTCGACATGGGGCAGTCGACCGACATCGTCAGCTACCTCAACATCAACCTGAAGCCGGAGCAGATCGAGGAGTGCCTGGCGGTCGCGAACTACCTGGCCGCGCCGTTCGGTTCCGCCGAGTACACGATGGTCAACTTCGGTGTCGAAGGCACCCACTTCACGATGAAGGACGGTGTGCCGACGCCGACCGAGGCGGGCATGAAGGAGGTCCAGGCGAAGACCTACCCGTTCCTCGCCGCGCCGCCTTCTGTCGTCAACAACCCCACCGGGGACATCGTCACCAAGGACCTCACCGCCTGGCAGGCCGCCAACCTGAAGGCGCTGGCCAAGCCGGTCTTCTGGGGCATGAACGTCAGCATGCCGCAGGCGCAGGCCACGGCCGAGGCCGCGCAGCCCGTCGAGGACACGCTCAAGGACGTCATCCACGGCAAGAAGTCGATCCAGGACCTGAAGGACGCCGTCGCGAACTGGAAGAGCAGTGGTGGCGGTGACCGGCTGATCCAGTGGATGAACGACAACGTCCTGCAGAAGTTCGGTACGGGACAGTGACCAGCATCCGAGCAGACCGCGCGGGGCGACCGGCGAGGCTGAGCTGGCGGATCAGGCTGAGGCGCGACCGGTCGCTGATCCTGATGACGCTGCCCGCCGTCGTCCTCCTGCTGGTCTTCAACTACGTGCCGTTGTTCGGGCTCGCCACCGCGTTCCAGGAGTACGACCCGCTGGCCGGGGTGTGGCAGAGCACCTGGGCGGGCCTCTACCAGTTCGAGCGGCTGCTGAGCGACTCGCTGTTCTGGGGAGCGCTGAAGAACACGCTCTGGCTGAGCTTCGTCCAGCTGATCCTGTTCTTCCCGGTGCCGATCGCACTGGCGTTGCTGCTCAACACGGTGCTGTCCGAGCGGATCCGCAACTTCATCCAGTCCGTCGTGTACCTGCCGCACTTCTTCTCGTGGGTGCTGGCGGTCACGATCTTCCAGCAGATGCTCGGCGGCGCGGGCGCTCTCAACCAGTTCCTGCGCGGCAACGACATCGGCACCTGGGACATCATGACCAACCCGGACACCTTCGCGCTGCTGGTCACCTCCCAGGTGATCTGGAAGGAAGCCGGGTGGGGGATCATCGTGTTCCTGGCGGCGCTCGCCGCCATCAACACCGACCTGTACGAGGCGGCCGCGGCGGACGGAGCCGGCCGGTGGCGGCGGCTGTGGCACATCACGCTGCCGGGCCTGCGTTCGGTCATCGTGCTGATGCTGGTGCTGCGCCTGGGCAACGCGCTGAGCGTCGGTTTCGAGCAGTTCCTCATCCAGCGCAACGCCGTCGGTCACGACACGGCAGAGGTGCTGGACACCTTCTCGTTCTACTACGGCATCGCCACCGGCGACTACAGCTACGGCGCGGCGGCCGGTCTGTTCAAGAGCGTCATCTCGTTGTTGCTCATCTGGGGTGCGAACAAGCTGGCGCACGCCTTCGGCGAAGACGGGTTGTACCGGAAATGACACTCGCAATCGAACGCGCCAGTGGCGACGCGGCCGCCAAACCTCTTGCGGCGCAAGCGGTTCGCAAGAAGCGAAAGTACGAGCGACCGGTCTGGGAGGAACCGCCCACGGCAGTGGGCCAGGCCGCGAAGGGCATCACCCTGGGCGGGGTGCTGCTGGTCATGCTGGTGCCGTTGTGGATCATCGTGGTGACCAGCCTGTCCACCCAGGCCGCGGTCAACCGCGCCGGCGGACTCGTCATCTGGCCGACCGACATCACGTTCGAGGCCTATCGGGTGATGCTCTCCGACGCGACGGTGCGCACCGCGTTGCTGGTGAGCCTGGGGATCACGGCGGTCGGCACGTTGGTGTCGATGGCGGTCTCGGTCATGTGCGCCTACGGCCTGTCGCGGTCGCGGTCGCTCGGACACCGTTTCATCCTGATGCTGCTGATCGTCACCATGTTCGTCAACGGTGGCCTCATCCCGACCTTCCTGGTCGTCACCGGGCTGGGCGGCTACGACCAGTGGTGGGCGCTGATCCTGCCGAGCGCGGTGTCGGTGTTCAACATCCTGATCCTGCGCTCGTTCTACTCGAGCACGTCGCTCGACCTGATCGAGGCGGCGCGGATCGACGGTGCGGGGGACTGGCGGATCCTGTGGTCCATCGTGCTGCCGACCTCGCGCGCCGTGACCGCGGTGATGGCGCTGTTCTACGGCGTCGGCTACTGGAACTCGTTCTTCAACGTCATGTTGTACATGCCGACCGACAGCGAGAAGTGGCCGTTGCAGTACGTGTTGCTCACCTATGTCAACCGGGGCAACGGAATGCCGGGCTCGGTCAACAACGGCTTCGGTGACCAGTTCTCCCAGACGGCGCCGCTGGCGCTGCAGATGGCCGTGGTCGTGCTGACTCTCGTGCCGTTGCTCGTGGTTTATCCGTTCGTGCAGAAGCACTTCCGCACGGGTGTCCTGACCGGCGCTATCAAGGGCTGAGAATTCATGGTGACCATCGCCGATGTGGCCAGGCACGCGGGCGTGTCGTCCAGCACCGTCAGTTACGTGCTGAGCGGCAAGCGCGCGATCTCGGAGGAGACCAAGCGCCGGGTGGAGAGCTCCGTGCGGGAGCTCGGCTACCACCCCAACGCCGGTGCGCGGGCCCTGGCCGCACGGCGATCGCACATCATCGCCCTGATGGTGCCGCTGCGCACCGACGTGTACGTCCCGGTGATGATGGAGATCGCCGTCTCGGTCACCATGGCAGCCCGGCGGCACGGCTACGACGTTCTGCTGATCACCAACGACGAGGGTCCTGACGGCGTGCGCAGGATCGGGGCCAGCGGCCTGGCCGACGGCGTGATCCTCATGGACATCGAGCTGGAGGACGAACGCATCCCGGTGCTGCAGTCCCAGGGCACGCAGGCCGCGCTCATCGGTCTGCCGGACGATCCGGGCGGACTGTCCTGTGTGGACCACGACTTCGCGGCGGCCGGCGCGCTCTGCGCGGACCACCTGGCCGACCTCGGTCACCGCGAGATCGCGTTCATCGGCTACGGCTCTGGCGTCTACACCCGGCACGCGGGCTACGCCGAACGCACGCTCTCCGGTTTCGGGCAACGGGCTGCACAGCGCGGCCTGCGGTACGTGCACCGGCCGTGCGACGGCACTTACGAGAGCACGGCGGGAACGCTCGCCCGCATTCTCGCCGACCGGCCGGAGACCACCGGGTTCGTGGTGCAGAACGAAGGCGCCATCGGTCCGCTGCTCACGTTGCTGCGCACCAGTGGGCGGACCGTTCCCGAGGACGCGTCGGTCATCGCGCTGTGCCAGGCGCAGCTCGCCGAGCAGTTCGCGCCGAGGCTCACCTCGGTGACGGGGTCCGCGCAGGACCTCGGCCGGGTCGCGGTCGAGCAGATCATGCGCCGGATCGCGGCGGCGGGCCGCGGTGAGCGCCCGCAGGACGAACAGGTCCTGCTCACCCCGGTTCTGACCGTGCGGGACAGCACGGGACCGGTCTCCGCCTCCTGACTTCCGCAAGCTCCCATCACCACCGCAGAGAAACCGCGAGGAGCGGCAGCATGCCCACGTACTTCCGAGACCTCGGCAACGCACTCGAATGGCGTGCCAAGGGCGAGACCCTGCGCGTCGAGCCGTGGGGCCCGGACGCCGTCCGGGTCAGAGCGACACCGGGCGGGCCGTTGCTCGAGGATCTGCCGGGTGCGTTGCTCGACGTGCCACCGGGCGGCGGAGCCGCCGAGATCAAGATCGCCGAGCACCACGCGACGCTGGTCAACGGCAAGCTGACCGTCCGGATCGACGCGCACACCGAGGGGCAGCTGACGCCGGAACTCGGCGCGTCCGCTGGCAGTCTGACGTTCCTGCGCACCGAGGACGGCACCGAGCTGCTGGCCGAGCAGCCCGCGCACTTCTGGTGGCCGGGCTCGCGCCTCGCGACCGCGACGGGCAACGGCCACCACCGGCTCGAGCAGCGTTTCCGGGCCTACGAAGGGGAACGGCTCTACGGCCTGGGCCAGCACACGCACGGCATGCTGAACCAGAAGGGCGCGGTCATCGACCTCGTCCAGCGCAACGCCGAGGTCACCATCCCGCTGCTGATCTCCGACCGCGGCTACGGCCTGCTGTGGAACTCGCCGGCCATCGGCCGGGTGGAGCTGGCCGAGACCGGCACGCGCTGGGTCGCCGACAGCGCCCGCCAGATCGACTACTGGTTCACCGCTGGTGAACCCGCCGACGTGCTGCGCGGTTACGCCGACGCGACCGGGCACGCGCCGGAGCTTCCCGAGTGGGCGTCGGGTTTCTGGCAGTGCAAGCTGCGCTACCGCACCCAGGAGGAACTTCTGGAGGTCGCGCGCGAGTACCGGCGGCGCGGGCTGCCGTTGTCCGTGATCGTCTGCGACTTCTTCCACTGGACGCACCTCGGCGAGTGGAAGTTCGACCCCGCCGAGTGGCCCGACCCGGCCGCCATGGTGCGTGAGCTCGACGAGATGGGCGTCAAGCTGATGGTCTCGGTCTGGCCGTCGGTGAGTCCGGCCAGCGAGAACTACCACGCCATGCTCGATCAGGGTTTCTTCATCGGCACCGAGTTCGGGCCGATGGCACACGCCGACTGGCCGGACAAGGGGCTCGGCGCCTACTCCGCCCAGGTCGCCTTCTACGACGCCACCAACCCCGAGGCGCGCGAGTACGTCTGGGAGCGCATCCGGCGCGGGTACCACGAGCTCGGGATCAAGGTGTTCTGGCTGGACGCCGGTGAACCCGAGCTCAAGCCCGGTCACCAGTACAACCTGCGCTACCACGCCGGTCCCGGTCTGGAGATCGGCAACCTCTACCCGCGGGAGAACGCCCGCACCGTCCACGACGGACTGCGCGCCGTGGGGGAGACCGAGATCATCTCGCTCAACCGGTCGTCGTGGGCGGGCGCGCAGCGGTACGGCGCCGCGCTGTGGTCCGGTGACATCGCCACCGACTTCTCGTCGTTGCGCACCCAGATCAAGGCCGGCCTGAACGTGATGATGTCCGGAATTCCCTGGTGGACAACGGACATCGGTGGTTTCCACGGCGGCGACCCCGACGACCCCGCCTACCGCGAGGTTCTCGTGCGCTGGTTCCAGTACGGCACTTTCTGTCCGTTGTTCCGCCTGCACGGCTTCCGCGGCGACGAGCAGGTGCTGGAGCCCGCCATGACCGGTCTGGCCAATGAGGTCTGGTCCTACGGCGACGAGGCCTACGAGATCCTCGCCGAGCACATCCGCCTGCGGGAACGCCTGCGGCCCTACGTGATGGAGCAGATGCGCACGGCCTCCGAGACCGGTGTACCGCCGATGCGGCCGGTGTTCCTGGAGTTCCCCGGCGATTCCGCGGCGTGGCAGGTCGAGGACGCCTTCCTGCTCGGTCCTGACCTGCTCGTCGCTCCGATCACCGAGGCGGGTGCCCGCGAACGCGAGGTGTACCTGCCCTCCGGTGCACAGTGGACGGACGCGTGGACCGGAGAGGAACACGAGGGCGGGCGGACGGTCACCGTCGCGGCCCCGATCGAACGCATCCCGCTGTTCCTCCGTGACGGCGCGAGCCTGCCCGTCCGGGAGGACGCGTGATCACGAAACGGTTGGGCGGACTCGCTTTCGGCGGCGACTACAACCCCGAGCAGTGGGACGAGCAGGTGTGGAAGGAGGACGACGAGCTGAT
The DNA here is from genome assembly GCF_016907955.1 of Lentzea nigeriaca. Taxonomy (GTDB): domain Bacteria; phylum Actinomycetota; class Actinomycetes; order Mycobacteriales; family Pseudonocardiaceae; genus Lentzea; species Lentzea nigeriaca. The sequence goes on from NZ_JAFBCX010000021.1 coordinate 102,657, forward strand.
GCGTCAGGCCGGGGTCAACCTGGCCACGGTCGGCGTGTTCTCCTGGGCGTTGCTGGAACCGGAAGAAGGCCGCTACGACTTCGCGTGGCTCGATAGCCACCTGGATCGCCTGCACGCCAACGGTGTGCACGTCGACCTGGCGACGCCGACCGCGTCGCCACCGCCGTGGTTCACGCTCGCTCACCCGGACGCCATGCCCGTCACCCCGCACGGCACCAGGCTGGTGCACGGCAGCCGCGACACCTACTGCATCAGCGCTCCCGCTTACCGTGCCGCGGCCCGGCGCATCGCCTCCGCGCTCGCGGAACGCTACGGCGACCACCCGGCGGTGGCGTTGTGGCACGTGCACAACGAGTATGTGACGTTGTGCTGGTGCGACCACACCGCCGCCGCGTTCCGGGTCTGGCTGCGGGCGCGGTACGGCTCGCTGGACGCGCTCAACTCCTCGTGGGGAACGGCGTTCTGGAGCCAGCGGTACGGCAGCTGGGAGCAGATCCTGCCTCCGCGCGCCACCCAGTGGCACCGCAACCCCGGTCTCACGCTGGACTTCAGCCGGTTCTGCTCCGACGAGGTGATCGCCGCCTACCGCGAGCAGCGGGACGCGATCCGTGCGCACAGCGACCGGCCGGTGACCACGAACATGATGCTGCCCGGCTACCAGAACATCGACCTCTGGGCGATGGGCCGCGCGGTCGACCTGGTCTCCGTCGACTTCTACCCCTCCACACCAGGTCTGGACGCGGCCGCGGAGGCCGCCTTCACCGCCGACCGCGCCCGTTCGTTCGCCGGCGGCAAGCCGTGGCTGCTGATGGAACAGGGCACCAACACCGTCTACCACCAGGGCCGGACGCTGGCGAGGGAGCCCGGCGAGATCCTGCGGCAGTCCCTGGGCCACATCGCGCGCGGTTCCGAAGGGGCGTTGTTCTTCCAGTGGCGCCAGTCCAAGGCGGGCGCCGAGCAGTGGCACTCGGCGATGGTCCCGCACGCCGGCCCGGACAGCCGCATCTTCGGTGAGGTGACCCAGACCGGTGCGGCTGTCGGTCGGCTCGCCGAACTGGCGGGATCGACCGTCAGCACGGCACAGGTGGCCGTGCTGCACGACTCCGACGCGTGGTGGGCGTCGAACTCGGACGGCCTGCCCTCGCCCGAGCTCGACTACCACTCCGCCCTGAGCGGCGCCCACCGCGCGTTGTGGGACGCCGGCGTGGTCGTGGACTTCGCACATCCGGAAGAGGACCTGAGCCGCTTCCGGCTCGTGCTCGCCCCGGCGCTGTTCCTGCTCTCCGACACCGGCGCGGACAACCTGCGCCGCTATGTCGCCGCCGGTGGCACGTTGCTCTTCCAGCACTTCGGCGGGGTCGTCGACGACCGCGTGCATGCCCGGCTCGGTGGTTATCCGGCCGCACCGCTGCGGGAGGCGCTGGGCATCAGGGTCGAGGAGCACCGGCCACTGCCGCCCGACGAGCGGATCACCCTCTCCGACGGCTCGCACGGCACGGTCTGGAGCGAGTCGGTGCGGGCGCAGGGTGCCGAGACGGTCGCCACCTACACCCACGGCATGCTCGCCGGTTCGCCCGCGCTCACCCGGCACGACTTCGGCGAGGGCCACGGCTGGTACCTGTCCACCCGGCTCGATGACGCCGACTACCGCGCACTGGTCGCCCGGTTGCTGGATTCCGCCGGCGTCGAACCGGTGCTGCCGGGACTTCCGCCCGGCGTCGAAGCGGTCACGCGCCAGGCCGAGGACGGGCGGCGCTGGCACTTCGTGCTCAACCACCTCGACGAACCCGTGTCGCTGCCGTCGGCCGCGCACGACCTGCTGACCGGTGGGCCGGTGCGGGAAGTGCCGGCCGGTGGGTGTGTCGTGCTGCGAGAGGAAAGGTCGCTGTGACAACGATTCGATGGGGTCACGAGGGCCTCACCTGGGAGTTCGACGTCACCGACGGCAAGGTCCGCCGCCGCGGCTCGTCGTTGCCGCTGGTGGAGGTCACCGCCGCGAACCACGGCCGCCACTGGTCCAGCAACCGCCTCGTCGACACGGTGATCGGCGCGGGGCTGCGGTACCGGACGCACCGGGAACTGTCCGAAAAGGACTTTCAGGTGCTCGTCATCGAGCTGCACGACGAGGACAGCGGCCTGACCGCCGAGGTGACCTACCGGTCGCCCGACGGCGTTCCCGTGGTGCGCGGCGAGGTCGTCGTGCGCAACGAGGGGAGTGCTCCGCTGCGGCTGGAGTCGGTCACGTCCCTCGTGACGGGCGGTCTCCCGGCAGGTGCCGACGTGCTGTGGGCGGAGAACGACTGGAACGCCGAATGCCGATGGCGGCGTCAGCCGGTGCGCCTCTCGTCGCCGGACCGGAACGGACGGCTCGCCGACTACCGGCACAAGAGCGCGTTCACCGTCGCGGGCCGAGGAGTGTGGTCCAGTTGCGGCCACCTGCCGATGGGCGGTCTCACGGACAGTGCGACGGGTGAGTCGTGGGTGTGGCAGATCGAGCACAACGGCGGTGGCTGGAGCTGGGAGTGCGGTGAGCTCGACGGCACGGGCTACGTGGCGCTGTCCGGGCCGGTGGACCTCCAGCACGGCTGGAACCGCGTGCTGGCACCGGGTGAGGAGTTCCGCACCGTGCCCGTCGCGCTGGCCTTCAGCGCGGAGGGCGGGCCGGACGGCGCGTTCGCGGCGCTGACCCGCTACCGCCGCGCCACCCGCAGGCCGCACCCCGACCACGAGGGCCTGCCGGTCATCTTCAACGACTACATGAACTGCCTGATGGGTGATCCCACCACGGCGAAGCTGCTGCCGTTGATCGATGCCGCGGCGGACGCGGGCGCCGAGTACTTCGTCATCGACGCCGGCTGGTACGCCGAGGAGGGCGAGAGCTGGTGGGGCACCGTCGGTGCGTGGCAGCCGTCCCGCAGCCGTTTTCCCGGCGGTCTGCCAGACGTGCTGACGCGCATCCGGGAGCGCGGCATGGTTCCCGGTCTGTGGCTGGAGCCCGAGGTCATCGGCGTCGACAGCCCGCTCGCGCGGAGTCTGCCGGACGAGGCGTTCTTCCGCCGTGACGGCGTGCGGGTCTCCGACTGCGGGCGGCACCAGCTGGACCTGCGCCACCCGGCGGCCCGCGCCCACCTGGACGAGGTGGTGGACCGCCTGGTCGGGGACTGGGGTGTCGGCTACCTGAAGCTGGACTACAACATCAACCCCGGTTCCGGCACCAGCACCGGTTCGGAGAGTCCTGCCGACGGACTGCTCGGCCACAACCGCGCCCACCTCGACTGGCTCGACGGCGTGCTGGACCGCTACCCGGACCTGGTCGTGGAGAACTGCGCCTCCGGCGGCATGCGCATCGACCACGCGTCGCTGTCGCGGCTGCAGCTGCAGTCGACCAGCGACCAGCAGAACCTGGACCGCTATGTGCCCATCGCGGCCTCCTCGCCGACCGCGATCACGCCGGAGCAGGGCGCGGTCTGGTCCTACCCGCTACCGGAGCACTCGCTCGACGAGGTCGCCGTCACGATGGCGAACGCGTTGCTCGGCCGGATCCACCTGTCCGGGAACATCCCAGATCTAGCACCGGAAGCACGCGCTCTCGTGCACGAGGCCGTCGCGGTGTACAAGTCCATCCGCGCGGACCTGCCGCGGGCGGTGCCGTTCTGGCCACTGGGTCTGCCCGGCTGGGAGGACCCGTGGATCGCGCTGGCCCTGTGCACCTCGTCCACGACCTACCTCACCGTCTGGCGCCGTCCCGGTGGTGAGGACACCGTGGTGGTGCGGTTGCCGCATCTGTCCGATGTGGACCTCCAGGTGCTCTACCCGGCGGACAGCGCCGCGACCGCCTGGTGGCGCATGGACACCGCGGAACTCACGGTGACGCTTCCCGCCGCGCCTTCCGCCGTGGTGTACCGACTCACGACCAGAGGAGCTGACCGGTGACGACCCCGGTGATCCCAGGAATGCACCCCGACCCGAGCGTGTGCCGGGTCGGGGAGGACTACTACCTCGTGTGTTCCAGCTTCGAGTACTTCCCGGGCATCCCGGTGTTCCACAGCAGGGACCTGGTGCACTGGACGCAGATCGGCAACGCGCTGGACCGGACGAGCCAGCTGCGGCTGACCGCGGAAACCCCGTCGTCGGCCGGGATCTACGCGCCGACGCTGCGCCACCGCGACGGCCGGTTCTGGCTGATCGTCACGAGCGTGAGCCACGGCGGTGGCAACATGGTCTTCACCGCCACCGACCCCGCCGGCCCGTGGTCCGACCCGGTGATGCTGCCGGAGGTCGGCGGCATCGACCCGGACCTCGCCTGGGACGACGACGGCAACTGCTGGTGCACCGTCGCCGGGGTGTCGCAGTACCGCATCGACCCGGCCACCGGTGAGAGCTTCGGTGAGCCGCAACGACTCTGGTCCGGCACACCGGGTGCCAAGGCCCCGGAGGCACCGCACCTGTACCGGATCGGCGACCACTGGTACCTGCTGATCGCCGAGGGCGGCACCGAACGCGGTCACGGCGTGTCGATCGCGCGTGGTTCGTCGCCCAATGGCCCGTTCGAACCGTGTCCGGCCAACCCGATCCTGTCCCACCGCGGCACCGACGAACCGGTGCAGAACACCGGCCACGCGGATCTGGTGCAGGGCCCCGACGGTTCGTGGTGGATGGTGCTGCTCGGCGTGCGGCCCGGCGGCGGGACACCCGGCTGGCACGTGCTCGGCAGGGAGACCTTCCTGGCACCGGTGAGCTGGGTCGACGGCTGGCCGGTGGTCGGTCAGGTCGGATCGACGCCGCCGTGGCCGTTGGACCCGGCCGCGGTTGAGCCGGGCAGGGACGACTTCGACCACAGCGAGCTGCGGCCGCTCTGGGTGTCCCCGCGCGACCGTCCGGAAGCGCACTACACGACCAAGGACCGTGCGGGGTGGCTCACCCTGCACGGTCGCGGCGCCGATCTGGACGATCCCGGCGTCGTGTTCGCGGGCCGGCGCCAGCAGCACCTGTCGTGCCGCGCCCGGACGTTGATCGACCCCGCCGATGGCAGTGGTGGCCTCGCGGTGCGGTTCGACGAGGAACACCACTACGAGATCGAGGCGACGTCGGGAGAGGTGCGGGTCCTCGCCCGCATCGGTCCATTGCGGACAGTGGTGGCGTCACGGCCGGCACCCTCCGGGCCGCTGGTGCTCGGCGTTCAGATCGACGAGGCCAGGGAACTGCGCGACGCGCGTTCCGGCCCGGACACCGTTTCCCTTGGCGTCGAGGAACCGGACGGCACGTTCACCGTGCTCGCCGCTCTCGACGGCCGGTACCTCTCGACCGAGGTCGCCGGCGGCTTCACCGGCCGGGTCATCGGCATGTACGCCGCGACCGGCACCGTCCACTTCGACTGGTTCGACTACGAACCGCTCGGCTGAGATTGTGGGGCGCTTCATGTACAGATCACTCGGTGCGGTCGTGGCCGCGGCCGCGATGTTCGCCGGAAGCCTGACAGCGGTGACCGAGGCCGTCGCGGCGGAGGCCGGCTGCAAGGTCACCTACACCGTGAGCGGGCAGTGGGAGGGTGGCTTCAAGGCCGACGTCGCCGTCACCAACCTCGGTGCGGGCGTCGACGGGTGGAAGCTGACCTGGGACTGGCCGTCCGGCCAGCAGGCAGGCGCCGCCTGGAACGCGCGGATCACCGAGTCCGACGACCAGGTCACCGCCACGAACACCGGTCACAACGCGAAGATCGCGTCGAACGCGACGGTGAAGTTCGGCTTCGCGGGCACCTGGTCGCAGGCCAACACGGCACCGCTGGCCTTCTCGCTCAACGGTGTCACGTGCGTCCACGGCGGCCCGAGCCGCACCGCGATGGAGCACACCGCGGCGATGCAGCCGGGCTGGAACCTCGGCAACACGCTCGACTCGACGGGCCCCGACGAGACGTCGTGGGGCAACCCGCGGGTCACGGAAGCCTTGCTGGACAACGTGAAGGCGCAGGGCTTCAAGAGCGTCCGCGTCCCGGTCACGTGGAGCGCGCACCTGGCGGCGGACGGCACGATCGAGGCCGAGTACCTCGCGCGGGTCAAGGAGGTCGTGCGCTGGGCGTTGGCCCGTGACCTGTACGTCATGCTCAACATCCACCACGACTCATGGCAGTGGATGTCGAAGATGCCGACCGAGCACGACAGCGTGCTCGGCAAGTTCAACAGGATGTGGACGCAGCTGGCGGGCGCGTTCACCGAGTTCGGGCCCAAGCTGACGTTCGAGAGCTGGAACGAGCCGCAGTTCGCAGGGAGCACGGGCAAGGCCCAGGAGATCGCGCTCAACGCCGAGCTGAACGCGTCGTTCCACGAGATCGTGCGCCGATCGGGCGGCAACAACGCCACCCGCCTGCTCGTCCTGCCGACCCTGCACACCTCGTCCGAGCAGGAGTACGTCGACCCGCTGGTGGAGCAGATCCGCGGGTGGAACGACCCCAACCTGATCGCGACCGTGCACTCCTACGGCTACTGGCCGTTCAGCGCGAACGTCGCGGGTGGCATCCGCTACGACGCCACCGCCCAGAAGTACGACACCGACTCGTTCGACCGCGTGTACAACAGCTTCGTCGCGCGGGGCATCCCGGTGATCCTGGGCGAGTACGGCCTGCTCGGCTTCGACCGGCACACCGGCACGATCGAGCAGGGCGAGAAGCTGAAGTTCTTCGAGTACGTCGGCTACTACGCCCGCACCAAGAAGATCACGACCATGCTGTGGGACAACGGTCAGCACTTCGACCGCACGATGTTCCAGTGGAAGGACCCCGAGCTCTTCGCGCACATCAAGTCGAGCTGGACGACCCGCTCCGCCACGGCCGACACCGACCAGGTGTTCACCGCGAAGCCGAGCCCGATCACCGCCAGGACGATCAAGCTCAACCTCAACGGCACGTCGTTCTCCGGTCTGTACAACGGAAACATCGCCCTGACCCGCGGCCGTGACTACACGATCGACGGCGACCAGCTCACCCTGACCGCCTCGGCGCTGACCAGGCTGAGCGGCACGCGGACCTACGGAGTCAACGCGGTGCTGACAGCCCGCTTCTCCCAGGGTGTGCCGTGGCGGTTCTACGTCATCACCTACGACGCGCCGGTGCTGTCCAACGTCACCGGCACGACGGACAAGTTCAAGATCCCGACGAACTTCCGCGGCGACCAGCTCGCCACGATGGAGGCGAAGTACGACGACGGCACGTTCGCCGGTCCGCACGACTGGACGTCCTTCAAGGAGTACGACGTGGCGTTCGCGCCCGACTACACCGACCGCCTGACCGAGTTGAAGGCGGCGTTCTTCGCCAACGTCAAGGACGGTCAGCGGGTGACGCTCACGTTCCACTACTGGAGCGGCACCAAGGTCAACTACTACCTCACCAAGTCGGGCAGCGCGGTCACCGGCAGCGTCAGTCCGTAATGTCACGTGATCGCGGGGCGGGCAGCCGGAAGAGTCCGGCCAGCCGGCGCAGCGCCCCGCGGTCACCCGACGCCGACGCGGCGCCGGTCTTGACCGCCTCGGCGAAGCTCAGGCCTCGGCTGGTCACGTCGAGAAACGCCGCTTCGCTGATCGTGACGGTGGCGTCGGGGTGCTGCGCAGGACCGTGCAGCACCTCGACGGTGCCGTCGTCGACACGGGCGTGGAAGACCTCGTCGTCGATGCGGAACTCGTACACCGCACGCAGTCCTGCCGCGGCTTCGGCGTCGAAGCAGGCCTTCAGGCCGAGCACCGCCCAGCCCGCGTGGAACGTGTCGGTCTCGCGGGGTTCACCCATCGCCCACTTGAGACCCCAGCGCGCCAGTCCCAGGATCGGCGGGCCGAGCTCCTCCCCGGCCTCGGTGAGGGCGTACGCGGGCGTGCGCGCGGGCGGCGGGAGCGTGATCTTGCGGGCCAGCCCCTCCCTTTCCAGGTGCTTCAGCCTGGCGGCGAGCAGTCCGGTGCCGAGCCCGCGCAGGCCCGCCTGGAGGTCGCTGAACCGCTTGGGACCGGTCAGCAGCTCGCGGATCAGCAGCAGTGTCCAGCGCTCGCCGACGAGGTCGAGGGTGCGCGCCGTGGCGCAGTACTGGTTGTACGTTCGCTGTTCCACTTCTTCACCCTAAACTCCGCGCTTCTCGTTCTTGAACGACCGCCAGGAGCAGGCGGGCGAGCGGTTCCGGGTCGGTGAGCATGACGTCGTGCGGGCCGTCCAGCGTGAGCGTCCGATATCCGACGGCCTCGCCGAAGCTCTCGAACGGATAGGTCTGCGGTCGGCAGCAGATGGCGGTTCCACCGATCCGGTCGACGCCACCGCCCAGGCGGGTCTGCTCGGTGAACGTGCGCAACGGCTGGGGGAGAAGGCGTGCGGCCAGCCAGTCCCCGTCGCCGGTGATGCCGAACGCCGCCGGTGGTGGGGCCGGGACTCGCCATCCGTCCCCACGCGTCTCGGCGGCCGCGCGGACGGCCTGCCCGAACGAGTCGGGGGCCAGTCCGAGCAGACTGGCGCCGTCGGGCCCGGCCCAGCCGTCGACGAGGACGACGTGGCCGACCGCATCGGGCCGCACGTCGGCTGCCTGCCGGACGACCAGGCCCGCGTAGCTGTGCCCCACCAGCACGACCTCGCCGTCGCGGACCTCGTCGACAGCGGCGACGACGGCCTCCGCGTCGTCGTGGAGACCGCGGTCGGAGCGGGTGTTGAGGTCGGGTGTGAGCGTGCGCACGCCGGCGGCGTGCAGCAGCGGCACCACGCGGTCCCAGGCCCACGCGCCGTGCCAGGCGCCGTGAACGAGCACGAACGTGATCATCGATTGCCTCCCCTGGTTCGTGCACAACCTTAGGCGTTGACTTCCTGATTTTGAAGTGCCAAGTTCTATTTCAGGTAACCGACTGAGGGGAGTTCAGGATGACGAAGGCGCTCTACACGGCCCAGGCGCACGTCGCCGGAGGCAGGAACGGCCGTGGGCGCACGTCCGACGGACAGCTCGACCTGGAGCTGCGGCAACCGAAGGAGATGGGCGGGGACGGTCAGGGCACCAACCCCGAGCAGCTCTTCGCCGTCGGGTACGCCGCCTGTTTCGGCACCACGATCGCCCTGCTCGGGCGGCGGGGGAAGCTGCAGGCGGACGACGTGGAGGTCGACTCTTCGGTCTCGCTCGTCCCGATCGACGGCGGACGCTTCCAGCTCGGCGTCGAGTTGCGGGTCGCACTGCCGTCGCTCGACGGTGAGCAGGCGGTCGACCTGGTCAGGACGGCGCACCAGGTCTGCCCCTACTCCAACGCCACGCACGGCAACGTCGACGTGGCTCTGGTGGTGAACGGCCGAGCTGTGTCCTGAGTGGACGACGCTGGCCGCTGCGGTTCCCTCTGTGGCCGCGGCGGCCAGTTCCAGGCCAGGCGCGCGCCAATAGCTTCGTGACTACGAGATGAACAGCCGTCACGAAGGGGCAGCACCGACATGAGCTACGACTTCCGGGACAAGGTCATCGCCGTCACGGGAGGCGCGGGCGGCATCGGCAGCGCCATGTGTCACCGGTTCGCCTCCGCCGGGGCGAGGTGCGTCGTCGTCGACATCGACGAGGCCCGCGCGAAGAAGGTCGCGGACGAGCTGCCTGGCGGCGGCCACCTCGGCGTGAGCTGCGACCTGCTGGACTGGGAGCAGATCGAGCAGCTCTTCGAGCAGATCGGCCAGGAGTACGGCCGGCTCGACGTGCTCGTCAACAACGTCGGCATGACGAGCACCGAGCGCTTCGACGAGCGGGACATCCCCAGCATCGAGCGGGAGATCGCGCTCAACATGACGTCGCCGCTCGTCACCACGCGGCTCGCGATTCCGCTGCTGTGGAAGTCCCGCGACCCGCGAGTGATCAGCACGGTGTCGCTCGCCGGCATCTTCCCGCAGGGCGAGACGCCGGTGTACTGCGCGTCGAAGTTCGGCCTGCGCGGCGCGATGCTGTCGATCGGGCTCGACCTGCGGGAGAAGGGCATCTTGGCCGGGTCGGTGCTGCCGTCCGCGACCGACACGCCGATGCTGCGGCGAGAGGCCGTCGAGGGCGGCAACTCGATGCAGTTCCAGGAGCCGCCGCAGCAGCCGTCCGATGTCGTGGCGGCCGTGGTCAGCATGCTCGACAAGCCGCGGCTGGAGGCGTACGCCCGGCCGCGCGAGTCCTTCAACGCGCGGCTCGCGATGCTGGTCCCGAACCTGCTGCCGAAGATCCTTCCGTTCTTCCGCAAGCGCGGTGACGCCGGCATGGTCCGCTACCTCGAGGATCTGGAGCGCCGCGACCTCGCCCGCCGCACCGGCGGCAACTGGGAGCTCGTGCACGAGCGCTGACCCCCGTCGCAGCTCCACGAACCAGAACCACCACAGCGCGAAAGGCACCACCTGCGATGACGCACGTCCCCGCCATCGAACCGATTCCCGAGCGCCCGTCCTGGCCGTTGCTCGGCCACGCCCTCGACGTCCCCAGCGGTGTCGACGGTCTGCTGCACGTCATGGCTGAGGCCAAGGAGCTCGGACCGCTGTTCAAGCTGCGCGTGTTCGACCGCGAGATCAACTTCGTCTCCGGGCTCGACCTCGTCACCGAGCTGTCGGACGAGACCCGGTTCCGCAAGAACCTGCACCCCGATCTGGTGCTGCTGCGCGACATCGGCGGCGACGGGCTCTTCACCGCCTACAACGACGAACCGAACTGGCAGAAGGCCCACGACGTCCTGATGCCCGCCTTCTCGCTGGGCGCCATGCGCGGCTACCACTCGACGATGCTCGACGTGGCCAGGACGTTGATCGAGAAGTGGGACAACGCCGCGGACGCCGTCGACGTCGCCGAGGACATGACCCGGCTGACGTTCGACACGATCGGCCTGTGCGGGTTCGGCTACGACTTCGAGTCGTTCGCGCGCACCGAGCCGCACCCGTTCGTGACGGCGCTGACGCGGGCGCTCGACTTCGCCCAGGCCAAAGGCGAGGCGTTGCCTTGGAGCGGGCTGTTCCAGTGGGGCAAGGCCGAGCAGTTCCGCGAGGATCTGGCCTGCATGCAGGATCTCGTGGACGACGTCATCCGCCGCCGCCGCGCCTCCGGTGACACCGGCACCGACGACTTGCTCGGCCGGATGCTGCACACCCACGACGAGCGGACCGGTGAGCCGCTGGACGACGTGAACATCCGCCACCAGGCGATCACGTTCATCATCGCCGGTCACGAGACGACCAGTGGTGCGCTGTCGTTCGCGCTGCATTACCTGACCAAGCACCCGGAGGCACTGGCACGGGCACAGTCCGAAGTGGACGCTCTGTGGGGCGACGCCGAACCAGAGCCGGAGTTTGGCGACATCGGCAAGCTGACCTACCTCCGGCAGGTGCTCAACGAGAGCCTGCGCCTGTGGCCGACCGCTCCGGTGTACGGCGTCGAACCGGTGGAGGACACCGTCATCGGGGGCAAGTACGCGGTGCGCAAGGGCGAGGGTCTGCTCGTGCTGATCCCGCAGCTGCACCGTGACCCGGCCTGGGGCGACAACGTCGAGCTGTTCGACCCGGAGCGGTTCGCACCGGAACGCGAGCAGACCCGGCCGGTGCACCTGTTCAAGCCGTTCGGCAGCGGTGAACGCGCCTGCATCGGCCGCCAGTTCGCGCTGCACGAGGCCACGCTGGTGCTCGCGCTGCTGGTGCACCGCTATCGGTTCATCGACCACACCAACTACCAGCTCAAGATCAAGCAGTCGCTGACCCTCAAGCCGGACGGCTTCTCGCTGCGCCTGGCCCGCCGCACCGGCGGCGAGCGGCGCCATCCCGCCACCGTGAGCACCGGCCACACCACGGTCGGAGCCACCACAGTCAGCCGTGCAGCAGGTACCGCGCTGGCCTTGCTGCACGGCTCCAACCTCGGCACCTGCGCGGGCATCGCCGCGGACCTCGCCGCCGACGGCGACGAGCGCGGGTTCGCCACGACGGTGGCGCCGTTGAACGACCTGGCGGGCAAGCTCACCGCGGACGGCGGACCGGTGGTGATCGTGGCCGCCTCGTACAACGGCCGTCCCACCGATGACGCGGCGAAGTTCCTGGCGTGGACCGAAGAGCTGGAACCCGGTTCGCTGCAAGGACTTCCTTACGCCGTGCTGGGTGTCGGCGACCGCAACTGGGCCGCCACCTACCAGCGCGTCCCGCAGCTGATCGACGAACGGCTGGCGGCGGCGGGCGCGGTCCGGCTGCTGGAGCGCGGTGCCGCGGATGCCGCCGGGGACTTCGCCGGCACGGTCGACCGCTGGACCGCCGACCTGTGGGCCGCGCTGCTGGAGCGGTACGGCACCACTCAAGCCGCGGTGGTCGAGGACGAGCCCAGCACCGGGGTCTACGAGCTGGAGGACGCCTCCGAGTCCGTCACCGGAGAACTCGCCGCACGGCACGGTGTTCAGCCGATGCAGGTGCTGGAGGCCTACGAGCTGGTGGACATGGACCACCCGCTCGGCCGGTCGAAGCGGTTCCTGCGCGTGCGGCTGCCGGACGGCGTCACCTACCGCACCGGCGACCACTTCGCGGTCCTCCCGCACAACCCGGACGACCTGGTGCGGCGCGTCGCCACCCGGTTCGGGCTCGACCTCGATCGCACGGTGCGGGTCAAGTCCCGCCGCCGCGGCCGCAACAGCCTGCCGGTCGACCGCCCGCTGACGTTGCGGCGCCTGCTGACCGACCTCGTCGAGTTGCAGGACCCGGCCACCTCCGAGCAGATCGCCGTGCTGGCGGAGCACACCGCGTGCCCGCCGGAACGCGCGCCGCTCGCCGCGACCGAGGCCGGCCACGACAGCGTGCTCGACCTGCTGGAGCGGTACCGCGCCTGCGAGCTGCCCTTCGAGCGCTACCTGGAAATGCTGCCGGTGATGCGCGCCAGGCACTACTCGATCTCGTCCTCGGCGCACGCGTCACCGGGCGAGGTGGACCTGATGGTGTCGCTGCTGTCCGCGCCGCACCGCGGTGGCGACGGCACGTTCCACGGCATCGCCTCGCACTACCTGCAGACGGTGACCGCGGGCGACGTGATCCAGGCCAGGGTGCTCGCCGCGGGCGACGCGTTCCGGTTGCCGATCGACCCGTCGGTTCCGGTGATCCTCGTCAGCGCGGGCACGGGTGTCGCGCCGTTCCGCGGCATGGTGCTCGACCGGATGCACACCGGCGAGCGCGGTCCGCTGTTGTCCTACTTCGGTTGCGACCACCCGGACGTCGACTACCTGCACCGCGCCGAGATGGAGGCGGCACAGGAAGCGGGCGCGGTGAGCATGCGCCCCGCGTACTCGCAGGCGCCGGCGAACGGCGTCACCTTCGTGCAGGACCGCATCGCCGCCGAGGGCGACGAGGTCTGGGAGCTGCTGGAGCGCGGCGGTCGTGTCTACGTCTGCGGTGACGGCCGCCGGATGGCACCGGCGGTGCGTCAGGCGTTCCTCGACCTCTACCGCAAGAACACCGGCGGCGACCAGCGGCAGGCCGCCCTGTGGCTCGCCGGGATGCAGCAGTCGGACCGCTACGTCGAAGACGTCTGGGCGGGCTGACCGGTGTTGTCCTTCCGCGTGGCGGTCGCGTTGATCGCCGGGGTCGCGATGGGCAGCGCGGGCACGAACGTGATGCCGGTGTTCATCGACGACTTCTCGTCCCGCGCCGGGGTGACCGGCGCGGGCGCGGGACTGGTCGGCGCGGCGCAGCTCACCGCCACCGCGGTCGTGACACTCCTGCTGGCTGGTCGTGCCTCGCAACCGGGCAGGGCGCGGATGGCACGGCTCGGCCTGGTCCTGACGGCGTTCGCGGCGCTGTGGGTCGCGGTGGCGGACGACCCCGTGACGTTGCTGCTGACGAACTTATTGCTGGGCGGCGCACTCGGCGTCGTGTACGCGGCAGCCACGGCGGCGCTGGCGGCGGCGGAGGACGCCGACCGGGCGTCCGCGATCGCGGTGGCCGGCACCGTCGTGATCGCCGCGCTCATGATCGTGGCGGTGCCGCTCGCGGGTGAACAGTGGGCAGGAGCCGGGTTCTTCCTGCTCACGGCGTGCTGCGTGCCTGCCTGGTTCCTGGTGGGCAGGTTGCCGGAGAACCCTGCTGCGGCAACGAAAACCGGGACGAGCCGTCCCTCTGCCGTGCTGCTGATCGGGACCGCGTTGCTCTGGACGATCACCCAGGGCACGTGGGCCTACGCCTCCGTGCTCGGCAGGGAGCACACCGGCCTGGACGTCACCGCGGTGTCGGTGATCCTCGCGGTGTCGAGCGTCGTGGCGCTGGCCGGTGCGGCGGCGGGCACACCGGCGGCCCGCCGGTTGGGGCGGCTGCGATCGATGGTGGTGTTCGTCGTCGTGGAGGCGATCTCGCTGGCCGTGGTCGTGATCACCGGGGAGCCGGTGCTGTTCGGGGTGGCCGCGGTGGTGTGGCAGGCGGGTCAGCTCGCCGTGCTCGTGCAGATGGTGGCCGCGGCCGCGGTGCTCGACCCGTCGGGGCGCCTGGTCGCCTCGCTCAGCGGTGCGTCGGCGCTGGGCACCGGTGCGGGTCCACTGGTGGTGAGCCTGGTGCTGGACAACGCCGGCGCCGAAGTGCTGGGGGTGGTGTTCGCGGTCGGTGTGGTCGTGGCCGCGTTGCCGTTGCTGCGGATGACGACCGCGGCGGACAAGTCGAGTTGCACAGTCGCAGCAGAAAGGCGGAGCTCGTGAACGACATCCACGACACGTGCGTGATCGGAGCCGGCCCCGCCGGCCTCGCGGTCGCCCGCGCACTGGCGGAACGGGATCTCCCGTACACCCACCTCGAGCGGCACAGCGCGGTGGGTGGCATCTGGGACATCGACAACCCGGGCAGCCCGATGTACTCCTCTGCCCACTTCATCTCCAGCAGGACGCAGTCGGGCTTCGGTGGTTTCCCGATGCCGGACCACTTCCCGGACTACCCGTCGCACCGGCAGGTGCTGGGCTACCTGCGGTCGTTCGCCGACGCGTACCGGCTCACGGATCGCATCGAGTTCGGGGTGGAGGTGCGCGATGTCGAGAAGAACGCCGACGGCACCTGGACGGTCACGAGGGGCGACGGGCGCAGCACCACGCATGCGCGGGTGGTGGTGTGCACAGGTTCCCAGTGGCATCCGAACATCCCCGAGTTGCCGGGGAACTTCACCGGCGAGATCCGGCACACGAAGGACTACCGCGATCTCGGTGAGCTGAGGAACAAACGGGTGCTCGTGGTGGGCGCCGGCAACTCGGGCTGCGACATCGCCTGCGACGCGGCGCGCGCGGCGGACCACGCGGTGATCAGCATGCGGCGCGGTTACTGGTTCATCCCCAAGCACCTGTTCGGTCGCCCCGTGGACACGTTGTCCGACGGCGGCCCGCATCTGCCGAAGTGGCTGGAGCAGAAGGTCTTCGGCGCGTTGCTGCGGATCGTCGAGGGCAACCCGGTGCGGCTCGGCCTGCCCAAACCCGACCACCGGCTGTTCGAGACGCACCCGGTCATCAACTCGATGCTGCTGCACCACCTGCGGCACGGCGACATCACCGCCAAACCCGGCATCGCCCGCACCGACGGCACGACGGTGCACTTCGCCGACGGGACCTCGGACGACTTCGACCTGATCCTCTTCGCGACGGGCTACCGTCACCGGGTTCCGGTGGCGCAGCGGTACTTCGGCGACGAGCAGCACCCGGATCTCTACCTGTCGGTGTTCTCCCGTGAGCACGAAGGGCTCTGCGGCGTCGGGTTCATCGAGACCAACTCGGGCGCCTACCGGCTGTTCGACCTGCAGGCTCAGCTGATCGCTTCCTATGTCCAAGATGGACCGGAGCGGTTCACCCGCCTGATCCGCGAGGATCGGCCCGATTTGAGCGCGGGCCTGAAGTTCGTGGCGTCACCGCGGCACACCGGCTACGTCGACAGCGGCGCGTATGTCAAGCACGTCAAGAAGATCGCGACTGCGATGGGCTGGCCGACCGAGGGCAAGCCGGCCGCCCGCTTCGAAGAGGTGGTGTTGTGACAACGGTTCTGGAAGTGCGCAACCCGGCGACCGGTGAGCTGGTCGCCGCGCTGCCCGCCGCGACGGAGGCCGACGTGGCCGAAGCGGTGAAGAAGGCGGCGAAGGCGCAGGAGGGCTGGTCGCGGAGGCCGCCGAGACAACGTGCCGCGGTCCTGCTGCGGCTCGCCGAGCTGATGGAGCGCGACAGCGAGACCTTGGCCTGGCTGGACTGCGAGGACGCCGGCAAGCCGATCACCGAGTGCCGCACCGGCGACGTGCCCGGCGCGATCGAGTCGGTGCGCTGGTTCGCCGAGGCGGCGGACAAGGTGTTCGGCAGGGTCGCGCCCACCGGGCCGGATCACCTCGGCGTGATCACCCGTGAGCCGGTGGGCGTGGTGGCGGCGATCCTGCCGTGGAACTATCCGCTCGCCATGGCGGCGTGGAAGACCGGTCCTGCCCTCGCGGCGGGAAACTGCTTGCTGCTCAAGCCCGCGGAGGCGACCCCGCGCTCGGTGCTGCACCTCGCCCGTCTCGCCGGGGAGGCGGGACTGCCGGAGGGCGTGCTGACCGTGCTGCCGGGGTTCGGTGATGTCGCGGGCTCGGCACTCGCACGTGATCCGGTGGTGGGCGCGTTGTCGTTCACCGGCTCCACGGCCACAGGACGCAACATCCTCGCCACGGCCGCGCTCACGAACTTCAAGCGCGTGTCGCTGGAGATGGGCGGCAAGAGCCCGCAGGTGCTGATGCCCGACGCGCTGGAGTTCGACGACCTGATCGACAACATGATCGAGGCGGCTTTCCTCACGTCGGGTCAGAACTGCACGGCGGGTTCGCGCGTCCTGGTCCATCAGGACATCGCCGACGAGGTGCTGGCACGGTTCGTCACCGCGGCCGGCGGGTTGGCGATCGGCGATCCCTCCACTGCGGACACGAGGATCGGGCCACTGATCAACGGTGCCGCCGTGGACCGCGTAGCGAAGGCGGTGGACGACGCGCGCGTGGCAGGCGCCCAGGTGTACGCCCCGGACCTGCCGGTGGGCCTGCACCCCCGTGGCTCCTACTTGCCGCCGACCGTGGTCACGGACGTTCCCGCCGGGCACCCGTTGCTCACCACCGAACTGTTCGGGCCGGTGGTCAGCGTGCAGACGTTCGCGACCGAAGAAGAAGCGATCGGTCTCGCCAACACCACCGACTACGGCCTCGCCGCCTCGGTGTGGACGCGGGACCTCGACGTCGCGTGGCGGCTGGCGCGCGGGATCCACGCGGGGGTCGTCTCCGTCAACTCCTACAGCGAGGGCGACATCACCACGCCGTTCGGCGGCTGGAAGCAGTCGGGGTTCGGCGGCGCGGAGAAGTCCACCACCGCGTTCGACCAGTGGACCAGGGAGAAGACCGTCTGGATCCGCACGAGGTGATCAGCTGTCGTGCACGACTCCGCGCAGCTCCACCGCGGTCATGTCGTGCCAGCGGCGGATCGCCCGCCGGAGTGCGCGGACGTCGGAGAAGCCGGCCTGCCGGGCGATGTCGGTCAGCGTCGCGTCCGGCCGGCGCAGCAGCAGTTCGACCCGCTCCCGCCGCACGCCGTCGACGAGTGCCTCGTAGGTCGTCCCGCACTCGGCGAGGCGGCGGCGCAGGGTGCGTTCCCCCGTCGCGTGCCTGCGGGCCTGCTCGGCGAACGTCGGCACGTCCGGAAGGCTCTGCGCGATCGAGATCTCCAGCACCTCCAGCAGGTCCTGCCGGGTGCGCCGGGACGCCAGCTGGCCTTCCAGCAACGTCATCAGCGAGGCGAAGGTGACGGCGTCGCGGCCGGGCATCTCGGTGCGCACCCACGAGGCCGGGAAAACCACACCGTTGCGCGGAGCGGAGAAACGGACAGGGCAGCCGAACAGAGCGGCGTACGGGGTGGTGTCGGGCGGAGCGGGGAAGGTGAAGTCCACGTGCCGCGGGCGGAACTCGGAGCCGAGCGCGAGCCGGGTCACCGTGACGACGCTGGCGAACGCCTCCTGGACGAGGAACGCGCCGACACCCGTGTCCACCGCGGGATCCGGGTGGTCTGCCCACAGCGTGTAGCCGGCCGGGGACTGTCCGGCGGACCACACCACCATCGCGCCGGACAGGTTCTGGAAGCGCACCCCGGTCTCGACGGCGTCCCGCAGGGTGTCCGCGGCCATGAGGGCGAAGCCCATCAGCCCCCACGCCGTCGGATGTTGCCGCGCGCCCACGCTCAGGCCGAGGTGGTCGCTCCCGGTGAGCTCCAGGGCGCGGCGGATGACCTCGCTGCCCTGCCGGTAGGACACCCGCAGGTCTACCGACCTCAGCACCGTCTCGTCGAGTCCGGCGCGGCCGAGCGCCGGTCGCAGGTCGGCACCGAGCTCGTCGGTCACCGCGATGAGGTAGCGCAGGATGAAGGGCGGGATCGTCGCGGACGTGCTGCGGCTGGTCGCGCCGGTGGTGTGCACGGGGTCGGCGGACATCGCACGGATCCTTTCTGGTCGCTGCGCTGCGGGACAGGATGCCGATGATGCCCCTTCACCCGTTCGCAGGACCAGTGGGGCGGTCCGGTGCGGTGATTGTCCGCAGAACTCGGAATCTCATTCGCCGGTTTCGGAAAGAGCGGTGGGCACCGCGCCGAGGGGAGTGGTAGCGGCGCGGTGCCCACCTGCGCCGCGACGGATCGGATCAGGGCTTTCCGATCGCGCGGCGGCGATCACCACCCGTGTCCACGGCACGTGGTGGTGCTGGTCTCGCAATGCAAATGCGCGTCCTAAGTGGAGCGGGCGCTGCCTTAGCATTGCTCTCCCAGCAAACCGCGGCGGCCGTGCGGCCGCACTCCGCCGACTGTCGGGAACCACCCGCCACCCGGTGGTGCTCTTGAGGCCGACCAGACGGGACGAGCAGAACTCATGACCATGTCCGAACTGGACGGGCGCAAGGCCGAGCAGTGGTTTCGCCGCAGGGGACTTCCCGCCGTCGTGCGCGGCCTGGAGGACAACCTCACCGCCCGCATCGTTCCCGCGGTGGTGTGGCTCGGGCTGACCGAGGTGCTCTACGAGGTGCTGACCGCGGTCGACGGCGACGCGGAGTTCCCCACGAAACTCGAGAACGCCCTGTTCCGGGTGCTGTACACGGTGACGCTGATCGGGACGATCGTCTTCCCCCTCGTCGGCTCGTGGCTCGCCGCGGCCTGGGCTCGCGACCGGGTTCTGGACGACCGCGGGTTCGTGCCCGCCGTGGTGATCGTCGCCGGGTACGTGGTGATGGGGACGGTGGTGGACACCGTGCTGCACGGCAACGAGATCTGGTCGGCCGCACTGGAGTACCTGGCCTGGGTGGTCTCGCTGCTCGGTCTGACCGCGGTCGGCGTGGGGTCGATCTTCGGCTGGGCGTTGCGGGCGGCGGTGCGTCAGCTGCGCAGCGTCGGGACGATGACGAGCCGTGCCATGCCGTTGATGCTGCTGGTGACGACGTTCGGGTTCTACACCGCAGAGATCTGGCAGAGCGCTGGGCAGATCCCGCGCGACCAGATGTGGCTGGTCCTGGTCTTCTTCGCCGTGCTGGGTGCGCTGTTCCTGCGTTCGGTGTTCGTCGCGGAGCTGCGCGGGCTCACCACCGAGGGCGGCTGGCGCCACCGCGTCGGAGCCTTGCCGGACGACCCGTTCGCGACTCTCACCACGCCGGCCGACGTGACGGCGCCGCCGCTCACCCGGCTCGAACGCGCGAACATGCTGCTGATCCTGCTGCTCACCCAGCTGCTGCAGGCGCTGGTGTTCGCGACGCTGGTCTTCTTCGCTTACGTGGTACTCGGCAGCCTCACCGTGCCGCACGACGCCGTGAAGTCGTGGGTGAGCCACGACCCGACGCCCGGTGAGATGCTCGGTGTGCAGATCCCGCTGTCGAACGAGCTGGTGCAGGTGTGCCTCTTCATCGCCGCGTTCTCGACGCTGTACTTCCTCGCGACCATCGTCACGGACGCCGCCCAGCGCAAGACGTTCTTCGATCCCGTGCTCGATCACCTGGAGGTGAGCCTCGCGGGACGCGCGGTCTACCTGGCCCACTTCGAGCCGCGGTCAGCCGCGCGCCGCTCCGGCGAGGGTGATCGGCAACCGCAGCCGTAGCCGGAAACCGCCGTCGGGCGTGGGTCCTGTGTGGATCCTGCCGTCGAGCAGCGCGGCCCGCTCCTGCAACCCGACGAGTCCGTGCCGCGCGCTGGGCAGGGCGAGGTTCGGCCTGGTGGGCGGGGTGTTGGTGATCGTGACGGTCAGGTCGGTGTCGTCGTGGCAGATCTCGATGGTGGCACTGGCGCCGGGGGCGTGCTTGCGCACGTTGGTGAGCGCTTCCTGGATCGTGCGGTAGATCGCCCGCTGCACCGGTGGTTCGAGGCCGTCGGGAGCGGTGCCGACGAGCCGGGCGTCGATGGCACTGCCCGCGATGAGCCGTTCCAGGTCGGTCAGCGTGGGCTGCGGGGTGAGCTCGGTCGCCGGGGTGCCGGAGGCGCGCAGCAGGTTCACCATGTGCCGCAGCTCGTCGAGCGTGTTGACCGACAGCTGCCGCACGTTCTCGGCTGCCTGCTTCACGTTCGGATCCGTGGTGCTGACCTGGAGCGCACCGGCCTGCACCGCGATCAGGCTCACCTGGTGGGAGACGACGTCGTGCATCTCGCGGGCCAGTTGGTTGCGTTCCCTGGCGAGGATCGCCTCGGCGTCGAGCCGCCGCTCGTGGTCCCGCGCCTGTTTGACCTCGTCGAGCCGCAGAGCCAGCTCGCGCTGGGTATGCAGGAACTGGCCGAGCAGGATCGGCGCTCCCGCCGTCATCGTGAAGTAGATGATGCCGAGCACCACGTCGGTGTGCCAGAACTCCGGCGCGAGGTCGAACAGCGGGAAGGCGACGATGCCCGCCGCGACCAGCCAGCACCCGGTGAGCAGCCACCAGTTGCGGTACCGGGAGGACACCGAGTACAGCGCGACGATCGCCGCGACGATGGCGCCGGGGAACACGACGGCGGGCAGCGTCGCCACGAAGGACGGCAGGGGCCAGCGGTCGCGTGTCGTCAGGGCGAGCACGGCGATCACGCTCGTGACGAGGCCCACGTACGACTGCTCACCGATCGCGGTCAGCGCGCCCTCGACAGCGGCGACCACGACGACCACGGCGTCGACCAGCCCTGGAGGAACTCTTCGCGTCATGACCGCCCGTCCTCCAGCATTCCGGCGCGCTGGGCCACCAGAGCCGCCTGCACCCTGCTGCCCACGCGCAGCTTCGTGAGGATGGCGCTGACGTGGTCCTTGACCGTGCCGACGCTGACGTGGATCCGTGCCCCGATGTCGGTGTTGGACAACCCTTCCGCGATCAGCACGAGCACCGCGCGTTCGCGTTCGGTCAGCAGGTCGACCTGCTCCGCGGCCGGCGAGCCCGCGCCGGAACCGAGGTAGCCGTCGACGACGGTGCGGGTGACCTTGGGGGAGAGCACCACACCGCCGCTGACCAGCGTGCGCACCATCTGGGCGAGCTGGTCGGGCCTCGTGTCCTTGAGGATGAACCCGGCCGCGCCCGACCGCAGGGCCATCGCGATGTACTCGTCGGAGTCGAACGTCGTGAGCATGGCGACGACAGGAGGGGACTTCAGGCCCTGGAGCTGGCGCAGGACGGTGAGGCCGTCCACGTCCGGCATCCGGATGTCGAGCAGCACGACATCGGGTTTTTGCAGGCTCACCTCGCGCACCGCCTGCGCGCCGCTCGGCGTCGCGACGACCTCGATGTCCCCGGCCGCCTGGAGGATGAGGCGGAACCCCGTCCGCACCAGCTCCTCGTCGTCCACGACGACCACCCGAATCATGTCACTCTCCTTTGTGGTTCCCGCCTCAGTGTCGCGAGCGCAGGCGGGTGCCCGCCATCCGGAGACTGGCAGGCGTCCTCCCCCGACTGGCAGGTTTTCGCCAGCCGGGTGGCGGGGTCCGCCTCCTGTGGTCAAGAGTTCAACCACATGCTTCGACGGCTTCGACGGCGGCCGTCGAACGCCATCGACCCGGTTTCTTCACGCTGTGCGGCAACTCCGTTACGGTCCGCTCGAGGACGTTCCGCAACGCCAAATCGTCCACTGTGGACGGATATGGGGGTGCCAGGATGAAACGGGTCAAGCAGGCGACAGCTGCCGCGATCGTCGCCGCGCTGACGGCGGCTGTCGGGATCGGTGGCGCACCGGAGGCCGGAGCGGCCGCCGGGTGCAAGGTCGACTACAAGGTGACCAACGAGTGGCAGGGCGGCTTCATCGCCTCCGTGGACGTCACGAACCTCGGTGACGCGATCAACGGCTGGCAGCTGACGTGGTCGTACGGCGCGGGCCAGACGGTCACGCAGATCTGGAACGGGACGGTGCGCCAGACCGGCGCCCAGGTCGCCGTCGACAACGTGAACTACAACGGTTCTCTCGTCACAGGTGCGACCGCCGGCTTCGGTTTCGTCGCGAACGGTCCCGCTTCCTCGGCGCCGTCCGGCTTCGCGCTCAACGGCACGGCGTGCACGGGCTCGGCGCCGCCGCCGGACGTGCTGGCCCAGGCGCACACCGCGGGCCGGGTCACGAAGGCCGGTCAGTACTCCTGGCCCGGCGTCTACTTCGAAGGCAGGTTCCGCGGCACGGGTGTCGGGATAGTCGTCAACGACTCCGCCAACGACCTCGACGTGCAGATCGACGGCTCGACCGTCGCGACGCTGTCGAAGCCGGGCAGGACCACGCACTGGGTGAACAACCTGAGCAACGCCGAGCACACCGTCCGCCTGGTCAAGCGGACCGAGAGCACCTGGGCGGCAGGGGAGTTCGGTGGGTTCGTCGCCGCCTCGGGCGGGGAGATCCTGGCCAAGCCCGCCGCGCGCACCCGGCAGATCGAGTTCATCGGCGACTCGCTGACCGCGGGCTACGGCAACCTGTCGACGACCCGTGACTGTTCCACGAACGGCGGGGTCGACCGCAACAGCAACGCGGACATCACCTTCGGCGCGCTCACGGCCCGCGCACTCAACGCCGACTACCAGATCAACGCCTTCTCCGGCCGCGGCATGGTCCGCAACTACAACGGCGGCGACCCCGGCACCAGCTACCGCACCTACTACGACAGGGCGTTGCTGAACGTCGACGGTGACGTGTGGCAGAACCCCGGCACGTGGCACCCGCAGCTGGTCGTCGTCGGGTTGGGTACCAACGACTTCTCGACGGCGCTCCGGCCCGGCGAGCAGTGGCCGGACCAGCAGAGCCTGGTCACCGCGTACAAGTCCGCCTATCAAGGTTTCCTGGACAAGCTGCGCACCCGGTACGGCACGGGCACGACGATTCTCGTGAGCACCCCGCAGGCTTCCGGCGCGTTCGCCGACGCCGCGAGTCAGGTCGTGCGGGAGCGGGGTGACAGCCGGATCCGCTACTGGAACTACTCCGACCCGGCACTGGACCTGCTGGGCTGCGACTGGCACTTCTCCGCGCGCGACCACCGGTTGATCTCCGGGGCGCTCGGCAACGTGATCTCCGGGTTGAACCTGGCCTGGTGATGTTTTCGAAACGTTTCGGGCGTGCGGCGGAAGTGCGGCGTTACACCTGTTTATGACATCTGGGAGCGTTCCCGGATTTCCACTCGAAGGGAGTAGTAAGAGGGTCCGCCGGACGATTTGCTGTTGCGTTGTCCTGGGTAGAGCGCACGGCTGTTCGGCCTAGAACCGGTTACATCTGGGGTCTGTCGCCTTAAGTGACTCGCGTTACAGTGCCGTGAACTCTGGGAGCGCTCCCAGGAGTCGAGAGGCGGCGGCATGACTCGGCGAACAACGGCATTGATGGTGGCGGCGGTGATGGTGACCGGCGGGGTACCCGCCATGGCGGCACCGGCCGCCGTTGCCTGCACTGTCACCTACCAGATCACCAACGAGTGGAGCACCGGTTTCGGTGCGACGGCGACGATCCGCAACGACGGTGACGCGCTGAACGGCTGGAATCTCACGTGGACGTTCCCGGACGGGCAGCGGGTCACGCAGGGGTGGAACGGCACGTTCAGCCAGGCCGGCGCTGTGGTGACGGTGACGAACCCGGATTGGGCGAGGACGATTCCGTCCGGTGGTTCGGCGCAGGTCGGTTTCAACGGCAGCAAGGGTTCGGCGAACCGGCCCCCGACGGATTTCGCGGTCAACGGTGTGGCGTGCACGGGTCCGAACCGGTCTCCGTCGGTGGCGCTGACGGCGCCGGCGGCGGGGAGCACGTACACGTTGCCTGCCACGATTCCGCTGGCGGCAACGGCTCAGGATGCCGATGGCACGGTGGCGAAGGTCGACTTCTACGCGGGCGACCAGCTGATCGCGACGGACAGCTCCGCGCCGTTCACCGGCACCTGGACCACGGCGACCGCGGGCGATCACCCGATCACCGCCAGGGCGACCGACAACCGAGGCGCCACCACCACTTCGGCACCCGTGGTGGTGAAGGTGCTGGCCGGGCCCGCGGTACTCGCGTCACCGAGTGCGGTTTCGGTGCGGCAGGGGCAGAAGGCCACCTTCGACGTCTCGCTGGCCACGGCCCCGAGTCAGCCCGTCACCGTGACGATCGCCCGCAGCGGCAGCGCGGATCTCACGGTGTCACCGGAAACGCTCACGTTCACCAGCGCGGCCAAGCAGGCCGTGACGGTGTCGTCGGCGGCCAACGGTGGTGACCTCGCGACGGCGACCTTCACCGCGTCGGCTCCCGGCCACAGCCCGGCGAGCGTCACGGTCAAGGAGATCGATTCGTCCACTTCGGACTTCAGCAAGGCGTTCCTGGATCAGTACAACAAGATCAAGGATCCGGCGAGCGGGTACTTCCGCAAGTTCGGTGATCTGCTGGTGCCGTATCACTCGGTCGAGACGTTGATGGTGGAGGCTCCGGATCATGGTCACCAGACGACGTCGGAGGCGTTCAGCTATTACCTGTGGCTGGAGGCGAGCTATGGCCGGGTGACGGGTGATTGGGCGCCGTTCAGGTCGGCGTGGGCGTCGATGGAGAAGTTCATCATCCCGGCGAAGGCGGACCAGCCAACGAACGACAAGTACAACGCGTCGAAGCCCGCGACCTATGCGCCGGAGCATCCGCGGATGGACCGCTATCCGGCGGTGCTGGACAGTGGGGTTCCGGTGGG
>NZ_JAFBCX010000022.1 GCF_016907955.1 Lentzea nigeriaca
GGCCGGTTGACCCCCATCGAATACGAAGCAATCATGACCACGCCAGCCAGTCAGGCTGCGTGACTACAACTGTCACCTACTCGTGCAGCAGACCCGGCAGCCGCAAACGAGGGAGCGCCTCGCCAGGCACCTGGACCGAGTCTGGCCAGACACCGGTCGTGAACCAAGCTCTAAAGAACTCCTAACAGAATGATCTTGGAATAGGTTTGATCATTGCTGTGTTGACCTTGGTGTGAGGAAGGGTGAGCAGCTTCCCTGGATCGTGTCCGACGAGTTGTGGTCGCGGATCGAGCCGCTGCTCCCGGTGGTCCCGCGACGCGCGGATCATCCGGGACGCAAGCGGCTGGACGACCGCAAGGTGTTGTGCGGCATCCTGTTCGTGCTCTACACCGGCATCCCGTGGGAGTTTCTGCCGCAGGAGCTGGGTTTCGGCTCAGGGATGACGGCCTGGCGGCGGTTGCGGGACTGGCACCAGGCCGGTGTCTGGCAGCGGCTACACGAGAACCTGCTCGCCCGAACTCAACGCCGCGGACGCCCTGGACTGGTCGCGGGCGGTGATCGACGGCTCGCACGTGCGTGCCCTCAAGGGCGGCCCAAAACCGGGCGAGCCCGGTCGACCGTGCCAGAACGGGCTCGAAACACCGCCTGATCACCGAAGGACACGGCATCCCGCTGGCCGTGTCCTTGACCGGTGGCAACCGCAACGACCTCACCCAGCTGATGCCGCTGATCGACCAGATCCCGCCGGTGCGCGGCAAACGCGGCCGGCCCCGGTTCCGTCCTGACGCGCTGTACGCCGACCGTGGCTACGACCACGACAAGTACCGCGCCCTGGTCCGGGACAAGGACATCACGCCTGTGATCGCCCGCCGTGGCAGCGAGCACGGCTCCGGCCTGGGCGTCTATCGCTGGGTGGTCGAGCAGACCTTCGCGCTGCTGCACTGGTTCCGCAGCCTGCGGATCCGCTGGGAGATCCGCGACGACATCCACGAAGCCTTCCTCAGCCTGGCCTGCGCCATCATCTGCTGGCGGCGCCTGCGCAACCTCTCATTGAGTTAGGAGTTCTTAGTACTTCCCGGAGAAGGCGACGTGACCACATCTGTTTGCTCCGAACGCACGCTCATGCCGATGATCGGGATGTCGGGTCGAGTCGATGGACCCGAGCCTTCGCCTGCCGCCGTCGTGGCGCCCCAGACCGCCGCCACCCCATCCGGCGGCGATCCGGGGCGCTGTTCACGTTACGCGGTGCCACGCGCCGCAGCGACCGCTTCTCAGCTGGTGTCAGGGCTTTTCGAAGTGCTGGTAGTCGATCGGGGTGTCCCAGAAGCCGCCCCACGTCCAGCCGCGCGTGGTGAACGCCTGCTCGGTGGCGTCGCCCGCGTGGATCATGCCGGGCACGTTCTGGGTGCGGTCGACGTAGGGCGCGCCGTTGGGCGGGTAGACCGCGCCACTGCGGGAGATGTAGGGGTTCTGCACGGTGTTGACGTCGATAGCCCGCCCGTAGGAGTGGTTGGACCAGGCGGTGCCGCCGGTGATCGCCCGGCAGTTGAACGCCGAGGTGTTGTTCGCCGCCATCGACGCGTCGTCGTCGGAGTCGTACTTCTCGATCGTCTCCATCCGCTGGATGGGGAACCGGCCGAAGTACAGGTCGGCGAAGACGCGGGCGACCTCGGTGGCGAGATCGGCGTTGACGACCAGTTCGCCGCGGTGCACGGCACCGTCGAAGCCGACGAAATTCAGGCTGACCAGCCGCAGCTGATCGGGTCCGACGGGGCAGCCTTCGCGCCAGCTGGAGGCGAGCCGCTTCGCGGTGACCGGCTTGATGACCGCGACGTAGGGCGGGAGGCTGCTGCCGGCCGGCGCGGCGAGTTCCACGGTCTGGGCAGTGGCGGCGGGCACCGGCGCGGTACCGACCAAGACCGCGGACAGAGTGAACGTGATGAGCGCAAGAACTCTGGTGCTCAACCTCAAGATGCTTCCTCTCGATCTCTGCTACGACAGCGCAGGACTCGCCGTGGTTCGAGCAACCCGCGGCGTTCGTGCGGAATCACCTACCGGGCCACGTAGTAGAAGCAGCTCATCGACGACAATCGTCAGTGGACTGTTCCGGCTGCTCACGCCGACCGCGCGAAGAAGCCCTCGGGATCGACCCTGCCAGCGGTGTGCGAACAACGTCAACTTCGCTGAAACGTTTCGACTCTGCCCAAAACGTCCGGTCGTGCGAGAACCGGGGCACACCGAGGCCGGCAGTCCCTCGTGTGCTCGGGACAGGGCCGTCGGGATGGGATCACGTTGTCGTTCCGACACTGCCTCGGAGGTCCCCACGGGCGACGCGCCGGTACTGCTCAGTGAGCAGAGCGCCTTCGGCGACGGCGGCCGTAACGCGCTCACGCCCCGATTCGATCTACTGGCCGACAAGGTCAAGAGGGTGGGTTGCATGAAGGTCACGGTTTTCGGTGAGGTCCCCAACCTGCGGTTGCTTGTCCGCGAACTGCGCGAACGACCCGAACTCGACGGTCAAGAGCTGACGATCACCAAGGCCCCGGCGGGCAACGACAGCAAGCTCCGCAACGCCGACTGGGCTTCCATAGTCGTGGACCTCGGTGTCGGGCTCGTCAGTGCCGCCGTGTACGAAACGGCAAAGACAGCCGTGAAAGCCGCGGTTCAGCGGGCCAAGCGCCGAGGACAGGTGGAAACCCGAGGACTGGAAGACGACGGTCCCGCAAACCCGGAGTGATCCAGTCATGGCCTTCGCAGCACCGATGCTGCACGACAGAGGCTGTGGGTGGCACCTGGACCTGCGCAGCCACATCATGTTCAGCCCTGACAACCTCGAAGGCTCTGATATCGCGCGGGGTTTCTGGAAAGCGACCTACCTGCACGAGACGGCGCACTGGATGCGCTACCAGTCTTCGACGATCGGTTTGCTGCTGACACTGTTGCAGCGCGCCAAGGCCATCACCGCGATGCGCGCGTTCAGCGAGCTCCCCCAGCCCTCGCGCGTCGACCTGATCCGCCGTTTGCGCTCGGGCTCTCCAGTCTGGTCCACCGAGCGGGGATTCGACCCGAATCACCTGGGCGAGGACTTCGCGCTCATGGGCCAGTCGTGGCTGGACCTGCAGGTCGTGTTCACCCTTTTGTTCGACGCTAACGGAATCGACGGGATCGCCTGGCAGTACGACGAAGCGCTCGGTTGCGCCCTGTCGGACGCGTGGCGGGCCGCGGCCTCGTTCCCCGGCATGCTCTCCCATCCAGGCAATGCCGTCGCCGACCACCTGTGCCGGGATCGCCCCAAGATCGACTCGCAGACCGGGCGGACGATCACAACCCGGTCGCTCTGGGAGTGCGCGTCAACCCTGGACGAGCTGCGCACCAACGGACTTACCTCTGACGACGGGGCGCAGCTGACAGAGTTGGTGCGGTACAAACTCGACGAACCTGAATACGGCGCACCGTGGGCTTGGGCCAACAGCCAGTGTGCGGGAGGAACCACCCCGGACATGTTCCAACTGGTCGTTCACCTGGCCATGAACCCACCCCTCCCGTTCTGGGACACCTCAACTACGGCGACATCCTGGGAGGACCTCTACCCACCTGCCCGGTTCGCACGGCTCTACCGCACCGTGGCCGAGAACTCGTTCTTGCACGAAATGGTCGTCCGCTCGCGGGCTCCGGCCGGGCTGCTTGAAGAGATCGCATCCCTCTCCGGCGTCCCGGTCGGCAAGGTTCCGGGGGTCCCCGTCTTCGACGTCGGCTCGCACCCCGCAGTCGCACAGCCCACGGCCGGCGGCCACAACGCCGTGGTGAAGAACGCCCTCACCTTGAGTCATCTGCTCGACGAATCCCCGCTCGAGGCCGTGTGGCCGACGATCGAGAGCGTGCACGTGCACGACGGCGACGACTGGGGCCAGTGGCTGGCCGCCATGCAGTCGCGTGTACGATTCACCGCGCCGATCCTGATGAGCTTCACCGACGGGCACTATTCCGCAGGCTCGGTCGAGCCGGTGCTGAGTGACGTGGACATGGCGGCGTTCGTGCGCGGCGCATGGGGGTTCTGCGTGTTGGACGAGCTCATCCAAGGGCGTCCCTCCGCTGCGGCCGCACAACTGTTCCTCCCTCGCGACTTGCGCATCGAGACGTCAGTGGAGAAGTTCATCGACAGATACGTGTCCGACCCTGGAGCACCGTTGTGGTAGGCCCTGACCATCGCGCTGTCCACAAAGGATGATCGTTGGCAAGCACGGACCGAGGCACCAGACGACCACATGTCACCACTCGGCACCTCATCGTTCGCGGAAGTACGAACATCCGCTCATGCCGCTGAGCGCGTGGGCCAGCTACAGACAGGCCAGCGCCGATGAGCCTTGGGAGCACGGTGTGGGAGCAGATTGGGAGCAGCTCCGCGCGTTGAACATGCCGGAACGGTCCTCAATGGACCTGAACGGACCCGCGCCGACCTGCAAGAGTACTGTTCTCGCAGCTCAGCGCGGTTTCCGTACCATAGTTCACACCGAAGAGGTCACTGGTTCGATCCCAGTATCGCCCACACAAACCGGAGAGTCTCTGATCTGCACAGATCAGAGACTCTCCGGTTTTCTGCGTGCCGAATGCGCCGAATCCCGGCCTGTTGCACCCGAAATTTGCACCCGAACCTCGTCTTCCAGTCACCGATTTCAACCCGAGCACGTCACCGGGTAGAAGTCCAAGCCACCTGGGTCGCATCTTCCCCACGAGACGCTCTGCAGCCGGGGGCGCAGCAGGCCGGGCCGGTGGAGCAGGCGCGGGAGCTCGCGGTGCACCTGGGCTGGTGAGGTCAGCTGGTGCTGCGACGGTCGAGGCTCGACCGCCGCAGCACCGGCGTCTCGCCCACCTCGATCGGGCGGTGCTCCATTCCTCTCACCTCTCCGGGGAACTGGCTGAGGCACCACAGGTCCTGGGTCTCGAAGTACCACTCGGTGTGCTGCAGACCGTCGGTGCCGCCCCAGGTGCGGGCGTACCGCCTCTCCACGCCGTGCCTCAGGCCGAGGAAGTACGGCTTCCTGCACTCCCAGTAGAGGAAGCGCCCGTCCGCTGGCCCGCGATCGAGGTTCTCCAGCACCTGGACGAGCTCCGCGGCCCTCTCCGCGTCGATCTCCACCCGCTCGCCGACGCCCCGGAGCGCGCACCCGTCCTCCCTGCGCGGTTCATGCCAGTAGGTCACGAACGTTCTTTCGGTGGTGTAGCCGAACTTCTCCGCCTGGACGTGCACCACGCGCAACGGACTCCCGTCGTCGTCGAGGAAGGCGAAGTACGCCTCGTGCTCCCCTGCGGGAAGAGGCGTCCAGGGACGTGAGCAGGTGCTCGAGCACGGGCATGCCGAGGCGCGACTGGTGCCCGACGCGCACCCACTGGCGGTTTTCATCGTAGAGCTCGTATAGGTGCAGGCCGTACCTGTCGACCACGTCGGCGAACTCGCGCAGGAGCAGGTACGGATCGCGCGGATCAGGGCGCAGGTGGTTCACCACGGCGAAGTGGCGGATCTCGGCGTCCCCGAACACCCTGCGCGCCTGTACCTGTTCGAACCTCTTGGAGTCCTCACCGGTGATGCGGACGAGCCGGCCTTCGACCGGCACGACCTTCCACGAGAGGTCCTTCGTGTAGGACAACCGCAGCCGCTCTCCTGCCAGCTGCTCGTGTACCGCGGTGAGCGGGTAGTCGAACGGGTGCCCTTCGGCCTCGACCGCGAAGTGGAGGTACGGGTCGCCGTAGCCCTCGATCGCCAGCGCACGCTCGGAGGTGTTGCGCGGGTCCCAATTCTCGTCGTCCAGCGACGGCAACGGGCCGATGCGCGCGGTAATGCTCTCCGCTTCGGTCTCGGAGATCCGCGTGTTCACGAACCACTCGCGGTACCGCCTGTCGGCGACCGTCCATCCGCGCGCGGGGTTGAAGATCTCTTCGTGGTCGCCGTCGATCCGCATCACCGCTCTCGGACCGGCTTCCGGATAGTGCGCATGGGCGGTGAGAACGACGTGGTACCGCATGTAGTCCCCCAGACTGTATGCCGGTGCCCAGAACTACCACAGAGCGAAAAATTGCTCCGGAATTCGGCCAAACGTGCCGGGGTGGGTCCGCCGGCGCCGAGCCGCGTACACGCCCGCCTCGGTGCGGCGGTCGAACACCAGCTTGTGCAGCAACGACGACAGGTAGTTCTTGACGAGCTGAAAGGGCGCCACTCCGGCGCAGCAACAGCTGCTGATCGATGAATTCGTGCGACGACACTCCTCCGGTCGAGACTGCGTGCGCTCGGCGCAGGTCCAGCCCGCGCACGTACCCGGAACACGCGATCTGTCCCCGCCGACGTTCCGCGTGCAGGAGGCTGCGGCCGCTCCGCAATCCGCCGCTCCGACCCCTCGATCTCTGAACGCCCGAACCGTGTCCGGGTGGCCAGGACCGTTGAGGTGACGGAGGCTGTCGGCCCCGGATGACGTTCTCGCCGAACGGCGATGGTGAGCCCTCGGGAACGTGGTCGCGTCATTGCCGCCCTGTCGTTCTCGTACTCCTTCTGCGACCAGAGGGGCAAGACGGCGGCTCGATGCAGTCGGGAGGTCGCGGTACTTTGGGAACGCTCCCAGACGTGTCCTTCACACCCCTGCTTGAGGAGCCGAACATGTCGCGACTGCGTTGTCGCCCGGCCGCCCTGCTGGCCGGCCTGCTCGTTCTGGCCTTGTCCGCGTTCCCGTCACCTTCGTTGTTGGCGGATGGCACCGCCGCAGCCGGGACGTCCCAGACTCGCGCGGTGCCGCTCGCCGAGTTGACCGTGGTGTCCGAACGGGTGGCGTCCGGTCTGCGGCGCCCGATCGCGATCACCGGCCTGCCGGACGGACGGATGCTGATCGCCGAGAAGGACGGCACCGTTCGGGTCTACCACCCTGACACCGGCTTGGCGGCCGAGCCGGTGCTCGACCTGACCGCCCGGACCGACACGTCGGACAACGAGCGCGGCCTCCTCGGCATCACTCCCGCGCCGGACTTCGCGCGGACCGGGATCCTCTACGTGGCCTACACGAGCCTGCCTGCAGGTACGCTCACCCTTGCGCGCGTGCCCCTCGGCGCCCCGGACCGGCTGCAAGTGCTGCTTACCCAGGCACACGCCGAGTACGGCAACCACAACGGCGGACAGGTCGCCTTCGGCCGCGACGGTTACCTCTACTGGTCGACGGGCGACGGCGGCCACGCCAACGACCCGTTCAAAACCGGTCAGGACCTCGGCACACTTCTCGGCAAGATCGTGCGGATCGACGTCAAGCGCGCGTGCGGGGCACTGCCTTACTGCGTACCTCGCGGCAATCCATTCGTCGGTGTGCCAGGCGCGCGGCCGGAGATCTGGCTCTACGGGCTGCGCAACCCGTGGCGGTTCTCCATCGACCACGTTGACGGCTCGC
Organism: Lentzea nigeriaca; assembly: GCF_016907955.1. Taxonomy (GTDB): domain Bacteria; phylum Actinomycetota; class Actinomycetes; order Mycobacteriales; family Pseudonocardiaceae; genus Lentzea; species Lentzea nigeriaca. The sequence goes on from NZ_JAFBCX010000022.1 coordinate 7,422, forward strand.
TGTGGATCGGTGACGTCGGCCAGGGCCTGGTGGAGGAGATCAACCACATCCGACCGTGGCAGGGCGGGGCGAACCTCGGCTGGTCCTGCCGGGAAGGCACCCCGGTGTTCGACCCGCAGCAATGCCGGCCGGACGTTCGATACACCGACCCGGTCTTCGAGTACGACCACTACAACGACAACTGCTCGGTAACCGGCGGCGTGGTGTACCGAGGGTCCCGGACCCCGGAAGCACGGGGTACCTACGTCGCGAGCGACTACTGCTCAACCCGTGTGTTCGCCGTGCGCCCCAGGCTCGACGGCGGCTACGACACCGCCACGATCGGCAACTTCCCCACCCAGCCGACCGCGATCGGCACCGACGTGCACGGTGAGCTGTACGTGCTCAGCGATCTCCCGGGATGGCTGAACCGAGTGCGGTTCGAGCGGGTGCGGCCGGCCCTTGGCGGGGTCTCGAACCGCTGAAGTCCAAGAGCGATCTCCCGCATCCGCGGGACTTCGGGACGGCCCCGTCCGAGTGGCCGTCCCTGCTCATCCCGATGCAGGTCACATTGCGCGCTTTCCTGTTGTGACCGAAGACCGCGGCGCCGGGCCCGCCGATCCCAGCCGTGACTCCTGCGCGCAAGCAGCCCTACATCCGCTACTGCCGCTGAGCGTGTACGCCAACCTCAGCCGAGACAAGGCCGATGAGCCTCGGGAGCACGGAGTGGGAGCAGATCGGGAGCAACTCCGTGCGTTCAACGTGCCAGGACGGTCCTCAAAGGACTTGAACGGACCACGCGTACAGCGATCACAGCACAGGTGAGCACTTAGCAACTCTGGGAGCAGAGGACATGACCGCATCTGTCTGCTCCGAACACACTCATGCCGATGTGCGTACGGCAGGGTGGTCACTGTTCGTTGTCGAAGGCGCTGGCTCAGCACCGCCGTGGCGGCCGTCGCGGGGACGGCATCAGCATGGCTCGTCACCACGGATTCTAACGGAAACCTGCGTTGTTCTTAGAATGGTGGAATGGAGGACATCGAGGCGATCGTCGTGCTGCAGGACCCCATCCGGCGGCAGCTGTACGAGTACGTAGTCGCCCAGGACCACGAGGTGAGCCGGAACGAAGCGTCCGAGGGCGCCGGGATCGGCCGCACGCTCGCCGCGTTCCACCTCGACAAGCTCGTCGACGCCGGGCTGCTCGCCACCGAGAGCCGGCGACTCACCGGGCGTTCGGGCCCAGGCGCCGGGCGGCCGGCCAAGCTCTACCGCCGGTCCGGCGCCGAACACCACGTCTCGGTCCCCGCCCGGGACTACCGCACCGCCGCCGACCTGCTGGCCGAGGTGGCGGACGGCGCCCGGCTGGATGTCGAGCTACGGGCCGCTGCCTGGCGGGAAGGACGGGCCGCGCGGGTCGCCGCCGGACCGATCGAGGACCTCGACGCGGTGCGAGCCGTTCTGTCCGGGCGCGGCTACGAGCCGCGCACGGAAGCGGGCGGCACCGTCCTTCGCCTGGTCAACTGCCCGTTCCACGTCCTTTCGGAGCGGCATCCCGCGCTGATCTGCGGCATGAACCTGGCGCTGCTGGAAGGTCTCCTCGAGGACACAGAAGGGTTGCGGGCTCGCCTGGATCCGCAGCCCGGGATGTGTTGCGTCACCGTCGAGAGTTCTAAAAATAACGACGATTGACATAGAGGAGTGAGGATGGTGAGGTGGGTGGCATGGCCGGACACCACCTCGCCCAGCTCAACGTGGGCACCTTGAGACATCCACTGGACGACCCGCGCACGCACGGCTTCACGTCGATGCTGGACACCTTGAACGATGTCGCCGACCGGTCGCCTGGGTTCGTGTGGCGACTGGTCGGCGACGGGAGCAACGACGCCACCGCGATCCAGACCAGCCTCGGCGCGGACGTCATCGTGAACATGTCGGTCTGGGAGAGTCGCGACAGCCTGTGGGACTACGTCTACCGCAGCGGCCACCTGGACGTGCTCCGGCGCCGCGCCGAGTGGTTCGAACTGCCGAGGACGGCGTTCCAGGTGATGTGGTGGATCCCAGCCGGCCACGTGCCCACCGTCGAGGAGGCGGTCGAGCGGCTGCAACATCTGCGCGCGCACGGCCCGTCGCCCAGCGCCTTCGGGTTCAGGGACACGTACACGCCCGAGGACGCGGGTCTCGGCGTCGTAACCACCGACGGACACGACCAAGGCCCAGACCGCCGGCTGAGCGCCACCGGGTGACCAGCGCCGTCCGATGCACGACCTCGACGTCAGGGCTGAACGATCAACTTCTCCAGCCTGTCAACACACTCTTCTGCCGCCGAGCGTGCACGGCCAGCGGAGCAGGCGACATGACAGCATCTGTCAGCTCCGAACACACGTGGTGAGTGCAGCGACCAACCGGACTGAAGCTTCATCGCGTCTCGGGGTTGTTGGGATCGGCTGGGATCGGTGGAGTGAAGGTGAGCTTTCCGTCGACCATGCGACCAGTGTGCTTTCGCTGTTCGCCGCTGGGGCAACATCCTGCGTCTCCAACCTTGTACTGCGGGAACTGCAGGATGACTTCCTTGCCGCTCTGGTTGATGATTTCGACGATCCCGGCATCGATGGCGCCGACCCTGGTGGGTCCGTCGTAGATGAAGACGCGGTGGCAGCGTCCATTGACGCTGCCCGTGCAGAGGCCGTCGAAGGCACGCAGAGGACCGGTTTCCGGCACCTCGGGCGAGAACACGGTGAAGCCCTCTTTGCGGATCACCTCCAACACCTGGTCGGCGTCGAACTCCGACGTCGGCCTCGCCACGGACGGGGTCGGCGAAACCGACCAGCCTGACGCGGTAGGCGCCGTGCTCTGGCCTGCCGTGGGCACGCTGCAACTCGCCACGAACATGAGTACCGCAAGCAACGCCATTCTGGTCAACACATTCTTCTCCTGGCAGGTCAGCAGGGATCGAGGAGCCATGGCGCGGCCATATGGGTGCGCGCTCGATCGTGGGCAGCGGATGTCATCGCACACACGGATGATTGCCATTCCGACGGATCGGTCGGGACGATATCGATCAGGTCGTCGCGCACCACGGCCATCTGGGAGCCGTCCGACGACAGCACGACCTTGCGTGGTTTGGCCCATTGGGCGTCGACGGGTGTGTCGTCCCAGATTCGTTGGCTGTCCTCGGCGAAGCCCCACTTCTTCAGCACCGTGGGCCAACCGTGGAGCACCTGGGCGCCGCTCGCGGAATCACGGGACAGTTCGCTCAGAATCGGGCGACCCTCGGGGCGTTCGACGGTCCCAGTCGACAAGTCGAGGTTGATGGCCGACGTCGACGTCAGCACGACGGCCGTGTCCGGGCCATCGAACAGGATCCCCTCAGTCAGGCCACCGGGGAAGGGCCCGTAGGCCGTGCCGATCTGCTTGGTGTCGACGTCGATCAGCTGCATCCCGGAGCCATCCGGCGTCGGCAGCGCCACCTGGTGCGTTCCTGGGCGTGCGGACACGATCATCCTCAGGGTTTCGCTGGCGCCGGACAGGTTGATGACCTGAGGCTGTCCGGTATCGGCCTGAAGCGGGTACACGACAAGCCGGCGTCCCGTGCGAACGACCAAGCGTCCGTCGTCGAGCGTAGTGACGTCGATGTCCCGGTTGTCCTCCAACCCGGCACCTGGCACGACGATCTCGGTGCCCACGGGCTCCAGGTCGGGAAGCGTGAATCTGCGTATCTTGTAACCGCTGTCCCGATCATCCATACCGGCGACCGCAAGCCGGGATCCATCCGGCGCCACGTTGAAGGTCGCCGTCGTGCGGAACGGAAGGCGCTGCGTCGCGACGACGTCTCCGTCGGTGTCGAATTGGTTGAGTTCACCGTCTTCCCGCAACGCCAGCAATGATCCGTCACCGATGAACTGCGCGAATCTGACGTTGGCGCCGCCTTGCTTGTGTTCAGGCAATCGTGTGACGCGCACGCTCAGGCTGTCGTAGGAAGCCAGCACGTTCGCTGTCGCGCTCAAAGCGTACGGTCCGCCGACCGGTGCGGTGGTGAGGCCCGGCGGCGTCGGGCGCTCCCGGCCGGGCACCGACGTCCAGTAGGCCGAGCCGTCGGACACCAGCAACTTCGGCTGCTGGGGCTTGAGTCGGCTGTCGACGGGCACTTCGACCTGGAGCAGACGCATGCCGGCCAGGGAAACACGATGCGTTCCACACGGCATCCCCATGGAGAACTGGGGAACAGGCTGCCGCGTGACCGGCTCCAGCAAGCTCAACTTCAGGCCGTCGCACCGTGCGAGCACAGTGCGCGGCCCGAAGAGCATGCTCTCGTTGTCGTAAAGGGGAAGGCTGTCGTCGTGGCGGATCTCGCGCACGGTGTCCTTGGCCGGATCCCAAGCCAGCCAGCCGAAATAGGTACCGAGGCCCTCTGTGATCAGCACACCGTCTGCGGTGAATCCCATCCGGTCCACCGTCACGTAGGTGTCCTGGAGGACCCGATCGCGGGACTTTCCGGTCGCGATTTCCCACAGCCGCACACGTCCGGAGTTCGTCGCGGCCGCTGCGATCCGTTGCCCGGTGGCGTCGAAGGACAACGCCTTCACTTCCCGTGCCGTGGCGTCCGTGCTCTCCGGACCGTCCCAGGCGGTCAGAACGGCCCATGAAGCGGCGTCGTGCAACTGGATCCGACCACGCCGGTCACCTGTCACCACCTGGTCCCCGGCCTGGCTGACCGCGACAGCCGAGATGCCACCTTCTACAGCCACCACCGTCGGTGGGGACGAACCGACGTTCCACACCACCATGCGTTGATCCTGTTCCAGCACCACGACCCGCTTGCCGTCGGCGGCGAGCCCGAGTTCTGCCGCGGGCGTGCTGGTGGGCAGAATGGCTGTCGAGCCGTGGTTGTCGAGCTCGGCTGCGAGCAATGCCCGCACAGTGTCAGGCCTCGTGCTGGCCGATTGCGCGGCAGCGGTCAGCACGAGCGACGTGGCCTCGTCCTTACCGCGCTGCTCACCCGCGGTTGCCAGCAGATCGCCGGCGACGCTATCCATGAGTCGTGGAACGAAAATAGTGCTCGCCACCGTCGCTGCCGCAGATGCGATCACCAGCACCACAGCGCTGAAGATCGTAAGAACTCGGCGCCGCGCCCAGCCGCGTGCCTTCTTCGCTGCCTCCGGCCAATTGTCGACCGGGTGAAGTTCGGCCACGCCGGAAGTGGCCGCCAAAGCCTCCTCGATGTCCGATCGGGGCAGTACGACGCGCATCTTGTCTGTGACAACGCTGAGCTTCTGCGCGTAACCCTTCACCCCGAGGATCTTGGTCGGCTGTTTCGCGTTCACAGCTCCGACGATGGCATTCGCTGGTTGAAGCCTCCTGACGGTCAGGGGACCCCGGATCCGGCGACTGAGCCGCGCGTGTTCGTTCAGCAACACCGTGAACGCCGCTCCCAACGACGGTCCGACGATCCTGTTCACCGGCCCCGCGCTGTCCGCGACCGACCAGAACACGGCGTGCGTGAGCTTCTCGCCTGCCAGCTGCCAAGCCGAGACAAGCGCCGCGTGGAATTCCTCGTCGAACGAGGCGAGCGCCATCTTCGACGGATCCGGGATCAGACCGGCCGGCAGATCGCGGCGGTAGCGGAGGCGAAGCTCCGCACGTTGCCCGTGCTGGCTGAAGTCGAGGAGCACCTGCACCGCCGGTCCGACCTGAACCTTGGTGGTCTCTGTGTGCAGAGCCCCCGCGAGCTCCAGCAGCCAGGCCAGCACGAGCGGGTCCAGTTCTCCAGCAACCGCAAGGCGTTCAAGCACCTCGCGACGATCAGAGGGAATGTCTTTGTTCACCTCGTGCACGACCCCGCTTGGCACGTGCATCCCGGATTGGTTCAGCCAACGCCGGAAGACTTCCAGGTGGCTGCTCGCCTCCTCCACGTCCACCAGAACAAGCCCCAGCGCTGCCAATGCGCGTCCACTGTGGACAAGGATTCCATCGTGCTGCGAGTAGGGATCACCAGTCAGCGTCGGGACGCGACTGTGTGAGCCGTATGCCTCAAGCACGCGGTGTGCAGCGAGATCACCGTGCACAAGCTTCGTCAAGCCGGCTTTATCGCCGGCTTTCACCAACTCCTTCACCACAGCGAGGTAGCGGTGGTTTGCGTCGACCAGCTGCGCACCTCTCGACATCACGGTCTCGGTGGAAATCTCCTGCTGTAGCAGCTCTTCTACCTCGAGGATGGCCGAATCAGCTTCGGTCACCGCGACTCCTCGTACTGCCGGACTGCCAGCCGAATCGGGTGCAGGTCGGGCAAGGTGTTCGCGATCCGGCTCCATCGCTTTACACTGGAAGTGCTCGCGTAGAGCGACCCCAGGAGCCGCTCCGGGTGTTCCCCCGCCATGTCGTCCACTGTCACGGGCACGCCGTCACAATCGAAATCGGACCAGCCAGGACGCAGCGGGAACTTCAGAAAACCGACCAACTGCCCGTCCTCTGGTTGCAGGTTCACCCAGTAGAACTGCTCTTCGGCACCCTGGCGGACCACGCGGAGCCGCGCGAAGACATCACCCCAAGGACCGAAACGCCCTTGGACAGGCTTGGGCAACCGAAGCAGAACCCTTACCTCGCCAGCCTGGTTCTCATTGACGCGAATCGAGAACTCGCCGTCTGCTGCAGAAGCGGAATGTTCCCTGACTTCCCGACCGTTCGCCGCGGCTTCCAAGACGGAGTTGAGGCGGATCCTCATCCTCGGCCCTGACTCGCCTGTGAGCCGAGCCCCGACCACTCGTGCGGTGTGCCGCAGAAGTGGATCCGCTGCACCGATCTCACGCACGAGCGACCCCAGTCCCGAGAGAGATGCCGAAGGGATCCGAGAAAGGGACAGGTGCAGCAGGCTCTCCAGAAGTCCTGCAGCACCCAGCCGCGCAACGCTCTCATCCTCTGTGCGCAAACCGTGGTCCAGTTGCTCAAGCGGCCCGGTCAAGCCTCGAACCGCCGGCGTCAGCCAATGCCGCATCTCAACGAGCTCGCCGACCCCGTCGCCGCGGAGGGTGCCGAGCAACGACTCCACCGCACGATCCAGAAGGTCCCAGGGAAGTATCGAGAAGGCGCCATCCTCCGGCGTGCCCTCGTCAGCGAGCCGCTGCATGAGCCAGTAGCGCAGCGGAAGCGCCGCGTCGCGGAAGTCGTCCAGATCCGGGCTGACGTGAGGCCAGCCCCGTTCGACGCGTGCGACGGCGTCGACAACGTCCGGTGTGGCCTGGACAGGACGGCCATAGTCGTCCAGCTCGACCGCGGTCGATTCGCCGTTGGACAGTGCAAGCACGTGCATTTCGTTCCACCGCAACGCCTCACGTGTCCATCCGGCGGCGAAGCGGCTGAAGGCCCGTGCGTCAGCGCGGTCTTCACCGTCGTTGACCTGACTCAGCACTCCATTGTCGACATAGGAGATCCAGGCGCTCAGAGGTCGATGCACACCAGTCATTTCGCGCCTCCGATCAGGGTCATCAGCAGATCACGACCGGGCTGCACGAGGCGCTCCGTGAACCTGCGGTGTTCGTCAGCTTCCAGGCTCACGTTCGTGCGGTACATATCAGTGAGCTTCCGCCACTGCTTCGAGGTAAGCACCTGACACAGGTGCGGGGAAACTCGTGAGAGCCACGAGTTCAGTCCGCTGACATCAGGTGCCGGCAGGTCCTTCCACCGCATCGCGAACTTCAGCGCCCGTACCAAGACCTCGGCTTGCGCGAACGCATCGCCGGTCGCCTTGAGCGCCACGAACTTCCGTTCGTCCGCCAGCAGGTCGTCGACCCCGGAGCCGCAGGGGTCGAGCACGTCGTGGTTCCCCAGGTCGTAGAACAACGCGTTGAACGTGAAGTCACGTGTCCGGACGTCCTCCACAAGGCTGCTGCCCACGGCCGGGAACCGGAACCCCGTCACACTCAGGCCGCGGTACTCGATCAAGCGCTCTTTGGAGCCCGGCGCGGTCACCGCACACACCAACGATCCTGGCGTCACCGTTTGCCGGAACTCACTCATGCGCGTCATGCGCCGCGATTGGTACAGAATGTCGCTGAATCGGCCGGCAGGAACCGTGCCCGAGAGGTCGAGATCGTTGATCTGCCTCTCCGGCACGCCACTGACGAGATCGCGCACCACACCACCCGCCAGCCAGAGACGATGTCCTGTGGCGTGCACGGAAGCGAACAGCACCCTCGCGACCGGCTGCCACGCAGCACCAGGCAGATCCAGCAGCGCTTCCACTCGATGAGGGAGCGTCGGTTCCAGCGCTGCCGCCGAGCGCACCTGATCGGCAGAAAGATCGTCGGGAGGCATCAGGGCGCACGCCTCGGCGCCATCACAGCTCTGGGGCACCCCTCGCTCGGGAGGTGAATCAAGACCCTCCTCCCCCACCAACACCAGCTTGTCGTCCAAATGCGTGGATGGCACGTCGCCACCGCGGGAACTCCAGGCAAAACCCGCCACCTTGTCGCCGTTGATCACGTCACCGGCAAGTAGAGGGCGCACCGGGGAGAAGCGGCTTCTGACGGCGTCATCGGTCGTCATCGAGCACTCCGAGCAGATTTCTCGGACACCAGGAAAGCGTTGAGCGAAGGTCAACGCACGTCACGAAGTGCCGGGGTGTCCGGAGGGTGGGCAGGTCGCCGCACCTGCTCTCACCACGCTGGGGTGAGCAGATCAACATAGCAAAGAACCGAAGCGGCATGCGTGGTTGATCGGCAAACCCGTTGAACCGTTACCACAGCAAGAACTTTCTTTGCCAGCAGGAATATTGACCTTCCGCACCACTCCGCCGCCCGCTCCGCCTAGATGACTGATTCCAAGGGTTTGTGGTCGTAGGCGGTTAACGACCGCGCATGACCGGCTGCTCGGTCTTGTCGTTGTGCCGACCACCCAGCAGCAGGAAACCACCGAAGGCGACCGCGTACGCGCTGACCACCCACTGCGGAGTCTGCGCCGAGAAGCCGGGGGCATCGCTGATCTCCGGCAGCGCGACGTACACGATGTCGTAGTCGACAGCGATGATCAGCTGCGCGAACGCCAGCAGCGCCAACGCCGCCGGCGACCGCTGGAACCGGTCAGTCATCGTCGACCGCCTTGAGCACGATCTTCCCCGGAACACCGCTCCTCTGCTTGGCGAAAAATGCCTGTCGGGCGTCCGGCAGTGCGAAGGTGGCTCCGACGAACGGGCGGAGCCGCCCGGTCCGGACGCGGTCGGCGAGCTCGGTCAGCTGCGTGCGGTCGGGCTCGACGATGAAGTACACCGCCCGTCCACCGGACACCGCCGGGGGCGGCGCCGAGATCGACACGAGCGTCCCGCCGGGCCGCACGACGGCACCCGAGCGGGCGAGCACGTCACCGCCGACCGTGTCGAAGACCAGGTCGGCTCGACCGGCTTCCTCGAACCGGCGCTGGTCGAGGTCGACGAACTCGTGCACGCCCGCCTCGATCGCCACATCCCGGTGGGCGCCACGGCCGGTGCCGATCACGTGCGCGCCGGTGTCCCGCGCGAGCTGGACGGCCAGGGTCCCGACCCCGCCGCCCGCGCCGTGGACGAGCACGGACTGCCCGGGCCTCAGCTGCCCGTGGGTGAACAGCGCCTGCCACGCGGTCAGCCCCGGCATCGCCAGCGCCGCCGCGGCCACGTGGGTCACCGTGTCGGGCAGGACCGCCAGATCGCGGGCCTCGGCGGAGAAGTACTCGGCCGCCGCCCCGTCGCGGTGCCGGTCAGTCAGCCCGTACACGCGGTCGCCGACCCGCAGCCCGGTGGTGCCGTAGCCGACCGCGGTGACCACTCCTGACACTTCGTGTGCCGGAACGACCGGTGTCCGGTCCCGGCCGCCACGGTCCACCCAGGTCACCGGCCAGTCCAGCTCGCCTGGGGTGAAGGAGGCCGCGTGCACCCGCACGACCACGTCACCGACGCCCGCGTAGGGCTCCGGCGCGTCCTCGTACACGAGCCCCTCCGGACCGCCCGGCTGGTGGATTCTGACGGCTTTCATGTGCCTTCCTTTGTTGTTCGGGGTTCGGAGGGGGTCAGCCGGCGAAGATCGTGGCCGGGTCACCGGTGAACCAGGCGTTGTCGATCCGCATCCGGTGGATCAGCCAGCGCCTGCCGTCCCGGGCCAGTTCGACGTCGTAGGGGTTCTTCAACAGCGCGAACACCCCGTGATCGGCGGTCAGCAGGTGCTTGGCCTCGACGAGCGCGGTCAGCCGCGCGGTGTCGTTCCCGACGACGACACGCGTGTTGGTGACCTGGTGCGTGGTGTCCACCCGGCCGGTGAACAGGCCGAGGATGGTGGTGACGATCGTGTCCCGGCCCGCCATCAGCGGTGGCCGCGCGCCCCACTTCGCGGCGGCAGGCCGGAAGTCGAGCTCGGCATCCGCGGCGAAGGCCGACGCGAACAGCGCCTTGTCCTTCAGGTCCTGGCCGAGGGCGAAGCGGTGGAGCGCGTCGCCGATCTCGATCCGGTCCCGCAGTTCCTGCACGACTGCCGCGCCGCTCTCGGCGGCCAGAGCGTGGTGATCGGTGACGTACATCCTGCTCCTTTGTGGACTGGTTTCCGACATCTCCAATCTCCGGTGGCCCAGCTGCCGGAACAACGCCGATGTGTGCCACGATCGTGAAGCCACGCTTAACGATGTGAGGAGGGGCATGCTGGAGCGGCACGAACTGGAGGCGTTCCTGACCCTGGCCGAGGAACTGCACTTCGGCCGCACGGCGGAGCGGCTGCGCGTGTCCACCGCCCGGATCAGCCAGGCGATCCGCAAGCTGGAACGCCGGGTCGGGGTCCCGCTGTTCACCCGGACCAGCCGCCGGGTGGAGTTGTCCCCGGTGGGACGCCGGCTCTACGAAGACCTCCGCCCGGCGTGGACCACGATCACCACCGCACTCGCCTGGGCGATCGACACCGGCCGCGGGTTCACCGGGACCCTGCGGGTCTGCTTCACCGGCGCGGCCGCCGGCCAGCTGCTGGTCGGCGCCACCGAGCGTTTCGGGCAGCGCCACCCGGACTGCGAGGTCCGGATCCGCGAAGCCCAGCTGGGGGAGCTGATGCCGTGGCTGCAGGGCGGGGAGGTCGACATCGCGCTGGCGACCTTCCCGGTGCGCGAACCAGGCATCGACAGCGGTCCCGTGCTGGTGTCCGAAGCCCGCTTCCTCGCCGTCCCCACCGGCCATCCCTTCGCCGGGCGCGACTCCGTCTCCGTCGAGGACCTGGCCACGGTCACGATGCTGCAGCTACCGGACACCCTGCCCGAATCCCTGCGCGCCGACCGCACCCCGGCGACCACCCCGGCCGGCCACCCGATCCGCACCGGCCGGTCCGCCGCCACGTTCCAGGAAATGCTCACCCTCATCGGCGCCGGACACGGCGTCTTCCCGGTCGGCGCCAACGTGCGGCGCTACTACGCCCGCCCCGACGTCGCCTACGTCCACCTCCACGACGCACCACCCCTGCAGTGGGGCATGCTCTGGCGCACCGACAACGCCACCGCCCGCGTCCGTGCCTTCAGCGACGCCGCCCACGACCTCATCTCCGCACACCGCTGACCGCGGCTCTCTTCCGCGCCCGCCAGGCGAATGCGGCGCAGCATGTGCGAGTGCACACGGCGTGTTCTTGCCCGAGCATCGTCTCGGCGGCCCACGCGGTCGCGCACCAGACTTCGAGCAGCACGAGGACGGCTCGTACAGCTTGATCGACTTCGACCGGCCCGAATAGCCGCTCGTCGACCGCACACGCAGCACACGTGCTCACTCATGCCGAGTACCGGATGTCAGGGTAGGTCTGGACGGCTTCGTTCCAGGCGCGATCGCAAGGTGAGCGTCCGTGGCGCCTCAGCGAAAGTCGTTCGCGTGGTCTTCGGCCCACTGCGCGAACGTGTGGGCAGGACGACCGGTGACGTCCGCGACGACGGTCGACACCTGTGGCGGCGCGATGGTTCCAGCCTGCCATGCTGCCAAGATCGCGTCGATCCCGATGGGCGGCATGGTCTTGCCGAGTTCGACGCGTGCCTGTTCGACCGAGATCGGCTCGAGGGTGATCTCGCGACCGACGGCGGCACCGATGTGGCGTACCTGCTGCCGGATGGACAGTGACTCGGGCCCCCACACGGGGTAGGCGCGGCCGCGATGCCCCGGCCGGGTGAAAGCGGTCACCGCGAGCGCCGCCAGGTCCTTCTCGTGAATGGGCGCTGTCTGCGCGTCCGGGTAGGGCACCCGGACGGTGCTCTCGTCGCGGATCGAGTCCCGCCACCACCACAGGGTGTTGGTGGCGAACATTCCCGGCCGGATGAATGTCCATGCCAGGCCGGAGTTCTCGAGAGCGGACTCGACGGCGATGTGCGACCGGGCGATGGGGTTGTGCGCGGCATCCGGGTGGAGGACGGACCCGGACGACAGGAGGACCACGTGCTGGACGCCGGCGGACTCGGCCGCCGTCACGAAGCCGTCGATTCCCTCCGGCTTGGCGTAGAGGAACACGCGCTGCGCACCGTCGAGAACGGCAGGCAGGGTTTCCGGGCTCTCCAGATCGGCCGTGACGACTTCCGCTCCAGGCGGGAAGCCCGTCGGGAGCGGCTTCCGGCTCGTCAACCGAACCTTCTCACCCGCCGAACTCAGACCCGCCGCGACATTGCGACCGACATTGCCGCCGGCGCCGAAGACCACTGTGACCATGCCGGAAGGCTAGATCGGTAGCTTACTGCTCGAAAGTACCTACCTCCGGGTAAGCTCCGGACATGGAGGTAGGTTCCGAGGTCGAGCGGCACGCGTGGCAGGGCATGAGTGACGCGTTCAACAGCGAGTGCCCGGCGCGCGAGGTGCTCGAGCACATCACCGGCCGCTGGGGAATGTTGATCTTGGCGGCACTGGGAGAGGGCCCGCGGCGCTTCTCCGAACTGCATGCGACGATCGGTGGGATCAGCGAGAAGATGCTGTCCCAAACACTGCGCACCCTGGTGCGGGACGGGCTCGTCGCGCGAACGGTGGAGCCCACCACGCCGCCGCGGGTCAGTTACGAACTCACGCCACTCGGCCGAGGCCTCACCAAGTCACTGGAACAGTTCCTGGGCTGGATCCGGCAGCACACGATCGACGTCGTCACCGCCCAGCGCCGCCACGACCAGCAGCACCGATGAGGCTGCCGGCACGAGCTCGCCTGACCCCCGCATCTCCTGTGCCGCGCCCGAGTCCCGAACGCGCGCTCATGCCGCCGAGCGTATGTCGACCGCAGACGAAATGGAGGTAACGAGCCTTGGCACGGCGTCGAGACCACATTCCCAATACCTAAGTGGTCACGCCACTTTCAGCCCACTCTGCCGGTCCCAGCTCCACCCACCTCCGATCTCCCACCGGTGCTGCAGAGCCGCCAGCATCCTGGCGATCATGACGTCGGTCACGTGCGAGTAGTCGTCGTCGACGTCCTTGCGCTCGTGCCCCAACCGCTCGAGCCTCAGCACCCGCGGCACCTTCTCCTCGACGAGCCACGTCTCGTGCGTGTGGCGGAGATCGTGAAAGTGCATCTCCTGGTTGATCGGCACTTCGCCGCCAGCTTCTCGACAAGGAACGGTGGCAGGTGCACGTGGCGGGCGTCTTGGGCGGACCGAGTTCCAGCTTCCGTCCGCGGACTTCGTGCAGGGCACCGAACTTCGCGTCCACGTGGATGCGCGGGTTGTCGTCGAGACAGGTCCTGATCCACTGCAGCCCGGCCGGCTCACCCCACCGCATACCGGTGTGGGCGGCGGTGATCGTCAGCAACCCGTCGTCCGGCTCCATCCTTCCCGCCAGTGCGTCGACCTCGCCGGTGGTGGCGTGCGGGCGTTCGGGGCGATCATCGAAGTTGATCCGCAGCTTCCGGCACGGGATTCGCTCCGATCAGGCCCTCGTCGACGGCTTCGGCCGGGCCGCTGCTGCCGGGGCAAGCCGGGCAATGACGCTTGCTGCTGGTCCAGCGACAGGAGACTCCGCAGAAGGCCCGTCGCCCGCTCTTGGTGGTGCAGGATGACGGCATGGATGGGCGTGGGTATCTGGAGAAGCTCATTGCCGACAGTCTGGGAGCGGGGAAGGGACAGTCGGCACTCGGCAGGCAGAGCAGCATCAACTGGCTCGAGATCCGCGGGGTGGCGATCGGGCTGGTGGCCGCGGGGGCACTCCCTCAGGAGGAGGCCGAGCAGATTCTCGCCGACCTGGAGGTGACCCTGCAGCGTTCCGGTTGGCTCACGGTCCTGCGACAGGAGACGTCGGCCACGAGCAGTGGCGAGGCTGTGGCCACGCGAATGGGCGTCGAGCGACCCGAGTGGCGGCAGGCAATCGAAGACCCGCCCACTCCCGTATTGCGCCACGTTGTTCCGCTTGCGGGACGTACCCTCACGATCGGGGAGTTAACTGCGAATCTGGTGTGCCTGGAGGTGTGGTCGACCTTCCTCGCGCTGAACCTCGTGCATGTCGCTATCGACATGCACCGAATGCGGGAACGTTTCGGACCAGGTGTGCGCTGGCGCGGGTGGGATGACGCCGGAACCCAGTACCGAGGTGGAGGCGGGGGCAGATCGGGGTCGCACGTCTTGTTCGCCGAGAGGTGCGTATTTGAACCAGGCCCACCGGCAGAAGCACGCGTTCTCACCCTGGTCGCCGAACATCCCGGCGGGCAGATCACGATCCCCATCCCGTTGCCCGCCGGCCGACAGGAGTCCGGCACCGACTCGGTCGACTGATCGCCAACCTCCATACAACCCTGACCGAGGGCTGCGCCCATCATGTCCTCTGCAAACCTGGACATTCCCGACGCGGCCGGGCTCGCCGCTCGACGAGCCGCAGTCGCCGGACGCATCATCCACAGCGGACGCCGACATCGACTCCGGCTTCCTCGCGACTGGCCCTACAACCGCCTCATCCACACCGCCTACACCGCGCTACAGACCTGACCCAGCACCCCCGACCCCATGACTAGGACCCGGAGAACCGGCGGCCCCAGCGCCGGGAATCACCCCTGCCCAACACAAACGAGCACACCGAATCGTCCACCGGCATCCCATCCCGGCGCCAAGTGAAAGATCGAGGCTAGTGGCCTCCCTTGCCTTCCCCTTCGCGCTTCTTGTCGCCCTTCTTCTCGCCGTTATCGTTCTTGTCGCCGTTGTTGTCGTTGACGCGTTCGGACTTCAGGACCTGATCTGAGTCGATGAGCACCTTGCCGCCGTCGGTGATCAGGTGCAGTTGGCGTGTCTCTCGGAGTCGGCCACTGCTCTCCGTGGTGTATTCCACGCCGATGGTCACCGTGTCGGCGTTGGTGGCCTGCGGCGCCGCGGTGACGACGAGGGTCTTGACGCCCTTCCACGCCTTCTCGTACTGGTCTCGGCCCTGCGCCTGCATGGCAGGGCTCAGCCGTGTCCACGCTTCGTCGGTGCGGTCGGGAAGCAGGGCGTAGTAGTCGGCCACGGCCTGTTGCAGCTCTGCGGCGGTGACGGTGCTGGTTGTCGACGTGGGTGGTGGGCCTGCGACCTTGTTGGAGGACGACTGCGGGTACAGCAGCACGATGAGCACGATGGCGGCGATCGCCGCCGCGGCGACCGGCAGTGCGAAACGTGGCCGGCGCCATGGCGGGGCCGGTGAACCCGCTACCGGCTGCAGATCCAGGCGGGTCGGGGCCGGGGCGGGGCGATCGGCCGCGGCCGCGCGCAGACTCACTGCTGCTTGAGCCATCGTGGGACGCGACGCAGGATCCGTTCGCATCATGTGCAGCACGACATCGGAGACCGGGCCGTGGTGTGCGGGCGGAACGAACTGTCCGGCAGCCACGGTGTGCAGCAGCGCGATGGCGTTGTCACCGTCTCCGAACGGTGCACGCCCTTCCACCGCCGTATAGAGGCTGGCTCCGAGAGAGAACACGTCACTGGCGGCGTTGGGCTCGTGTCCCTGCGCTACTTCCGGTGCCAGGAACGCCGGTGTCCCGACCAGCAGGCCGGTGGCGGTGACGGTGGTGTCACCGTGGGCGCGGGCGATGCCGAAGTCGGTGATCTTCGCGGTGCCGGTGTCGGTGATCAGGATGTTCGCGGGCTTGATGTCGCGGTGCACGATGCCCGCCTCGTGTGCCGCCGCCAGCGCGGCGGCGACCTGTCCCCCGATCTGAGCGGCCTGGGCCGCGGGCAGCGGTCCGCGCGCTGCGATGAGCTCGGCGAGACTGCGCGCCGGGACGTACTCCATGACCAGGACCGGCCGACCGCAGTCCTCGGTGACGTCGTGCACGGTAACCGCACCGGGGTGCTGAAGCCGGGCGGCGATCCGTCCTTCCCGAACCGCTCGTTGCCGGGCACGCTCGGCGTCCTCTGTGGACAGTCCAGGTGGGAGTGCGAGGTGCTTGAGTGCGACGACACGGCCGAGGCGTTCGTCGAACGCCTGCCACACCACGCCCATGCCGCCGGCGCCGATCCGTTGGTTGAGGCGGTAACGGCCTGCGATCAGATCGCCCTGCTCGGTCACCGACGCCTCCTCCGATCACGCTTGGCTTCAGCAGCATAGGTGCCGCCACGACGCCGTCGTGCTCAAGCACCGCAGGACTGGTTACCCCTGACTCGCTGATCGGATGCTCCGAAAGGTTCGCGTCCGCGGGCCAGCGGGCATACAGGAGCCACCCGACCCCCGACGGGAAGGCTGCCATGTCCGTATCCGCCGAGGACCGTCTGATCGCCGAACGGTACGAGCTCGCCGAGCTGCTGGGCTCAGGCGCTATGGCTGACGTACGTCGTGCGTGGGACACCCGGTTGCAGCGACACGTCGCGGTCAAGCTGTTCCGCGCCGGGTCCGATGTGGCCGATGTGCTCCGCTTCGACAACGAGGTCAAGACGCTGGCCGCGTTGTCCCATCCCGGACTGGTGCAGGTGCACGACGCCGGAACCACGGCAGGCACGCCGTTCGTCGTGCTGCAGATCGTCGACGGATGCACGCTGCGCGATCGCATCACGCACGGCCCGCTCGAGGTGGACGACGTGCGACGGCTGGGCGCAGAACTCGCCGACGCGCTCGCCTACGTGCACGCCCACGGCGTGGTGCACCGGGACATCAAGCCGTCCAACATCCTGCTCGACCGCGACGGCAACGCCCACCTCGCCGACTTCGGACTGGCGCGGCTGATCGGCACGACCCGGCTCACCAGAACCGACCAGCTGGTCGGCACCGCCGCCTACCTCGCCCCGGAGCAGGTGCGCGGAGAGGAGTTCGGCCACCCGGTGGACGTGTACGCGCTCGGCCTCGTGCTCCTCGAGTGCCTCACCGGGCGGCGGGAGTACGAAGGCAGCGAGATCGAGGCCGCGGTCGCTCGCCTGCACCGCCAGCCCATCGTTCCCGACGAGTTGCCGGCGGACCTGAAGCGCCTGCTGACGCTCATGACCTCGCTGTCGCCACGCCGGCGACCGACGGCAACCGAATGCGCACAAGCGTTGCGAGACACAGGCGACGCCCCGACCCGTGTCGGAGCGCCGGTCCATCCACGCCGTCCGATCCGGTTGCTCGTGGCCTCCGTGCTACTGGCAGCGCTCGGCGCGGCCGGTGTCACCGCTACCGTCCTCTCTCCACCTCCGCCCGGCGAGTCCGCTCCTCCGGCGACCACGACACTGGTGGCGCCGACGACCAGCACACCCGCGCCCGCCACCGGTTCGGCTCAGCCGCAGAGCAATCCAGCCGTTGTCGTGCCGGCCCAGGTCAACCCGCCGGCTGACGACAAGGTCGGAGGGAAGAAGGGCGAGGAGGACAAGCCCAGGAAGCCGGACAAGGACAGGAAGGACTCGGACAAGGGCTGACCGGGCGGCGACATCTGATCAGGTGATGTCGCGGGCCAGTCCACACGTCATGGTGTGATGCGGAAGCTCGGCGAACCCCATACGCAGAATGCGCCGGGCCGCATCGCAGGCAGGCCTGTCCCGCGCCAGCAGCCTTTCCAGCGCCAGGGCGGCCACGACGAACGCGCCGGCCACAACGACCGGCCACGCGACGCGTTCCACCACCGCCAGCACGCTGTGGATCACCGCGACGATCAAGTACACGGTGGCCAGACAGCGGACCTTGAGCCGCGCAGCGCGGTCGCGTTGTCCGGCCTGCTTCATGGTGACCTGATCGTGACGGTTCCTCGCATCGTTACGACGTGCCCGCGTCGGCCGAGGGCCGAGACGATCGATCGTTGCGACACATCGCGACGGCACAGACACTTAACGTCGCGCACAAGGGGAGACGCAGGGATTAGTCCACTCTGGCCGGACGCTTTCGCGTTTGGTGCGTTGCACCAGGGATATCCACAGAACGAACAACGTGCTTCAACCCACGATCAACAAAGGCGTTGCCGTCGTTCGGCGAGTGCCTGACCGTGGAGAAGTACTCGGCGGCGACGACTTCGCCGCCGACGAACGAGTGGAGGTGTCATGGAGATCACCGGCATCCTCAGCGCCTTGATCGTCGGACTGGTGATCGGTGTGCTCGGCAAGCTGGTCATGCCAGGCAGGCAGAAGACCCCGATCTGGCTCACGATTCTCGTCGGCATCGTGGCCGCCTTCGTCGGAACGGCCATCGCCCGCGGGCTCGGCGTTGCGAACACCGAAGGCATCGACTGGATCGAAGTACTCATCCAGATCGCGCTCGCGGCTGCGGGCATCGGCATCGTCGCCGGGACCCGCAAGCACAAGTCGATCCTTTGACAGCCGCATTGTCGGGCAAGGTCTTGCCGCTCGATGCTTAGGTCGAGGGACCTTCGACCTTTCTGCTGGGCACTGAGTGGCTCTCCAGGGGCTCCGATTACCGCTTGGCCACGGCGGGAATCGGAGCCCGCAACATGTCCGGGCAGACCTCGAACGCGCACATCAGCGCCTGATCGCTGTGTGGCGGTCCCGCCGGTACCAGCCTCGCCGCTGATCCGCTGGGAGGGCGATTCGCGAGATCAAGTTCGTCAGAAGTGCCCCGATCACCAGCCACAGCACCGCGGCCAAGCCCTCGTTCGCCAGCACGGCAAGCGCCTCGTTGCCCACTGGGAAAAGACCGCTCGTCCCGAGGTTGATGATGCCGGCCCAGTTCGTCACGAAGGCTGCGAACCCGTGGCCAGGGCTCGCGCCCGCCGCGACGAGGACGACGTGCACCAGCAGGACGGCGGCGAACACCCAGCACACAATGCCGATTACCGCGCAGATCGAGCGGACGGTGCGTAACTTGGCGTAGCCGGGTCGATCGGCGACCACCTTCTCGACAACCACAGGCTCGCCCCACTCGAAGGGAAACCATTTGTCTGTGTCCTGTGACTGTGTCATGGCGACATCCCGCTGGCGGTGTGCGGTGAAAGCAAGTGATGCGGGTCCAGTGACCCGAACTGTCGTAGCTTGGCGCCGAGCCTGAGGAGCGCCGAGTCCGCGGCGGTGCGCCGCGGCTCAGCACCCCTGTCTGCGCCGGTTCTGTCAGGGCCGGACCGATCGCCGATACCAGGCCCGTCGCTCGTCCACCGGCAGCGCCACGCGGCTGATCAGGTGTGTGAGCAACCCACCGATCACAAGCCAGAGCAGTGCGGCGACACCTTGGTTGAGCAGAACGGCCGCCTTCTCATTGGCAGGGGTGAACAGATCGTCCAAGCCGAAATCGATCCCGCCGGCCCAGCCTGAGATGAACGAGGCGAAGCCGTTGCCCATGTTCGCGCCCGCCACCACGAGCAGGATGTGCAGCAACAGGACGAGTGCGAACACCCAGCAGACGATGTCGATCACTGCGCAGATCGTGCGTACCGCGCGTGCCCTGCCGTTGTCGTCGCGGGCGGCGACCTCTTCCTCCACGACCGGAGGTTCTTCTGGCAACAGGTAGTCGCGCTCGTACGCCCTGTGCCGCCGTCTCTCGGGGTCAACTGGTCGAGTCATGCCTTCGGGTACCCGGCGCGATCCAGCTTCGAAACGCGGGAATGAGCCATGACGGCGGCTTCTCGGTCCACTTCGGATTGTCCACATCGTCCGTCATCCAGCTCACCAACCGTGCTTGCCCTTGCCGCGGTTCGGCTTCCCCTTGCCGCCCTTGTTCTTGTGTACGCCCTTATGGGCCTTCGCCAGGGAATCACTGGACTCGACCGGGTCCGCGCGCGGTCCGCGTGGTTGCTGCGTAACGAGAAGCTCACCGGAAACCGGTGGCGCGGCGTCGTGTGCCGCGTCCGTACTGCCAGCGGCGACGAGCAGGCTCGCAAGCGCGGCGGCCAGCAACGCCTGTGTGCGAGAACGCCAAGGATGCTGACGGACCCGTGCCTTGGTGGTGATCGGACCGACGGCCTCGGAGCGGCCGATGGCCTGCAGGATGCGCGCGCACTCGTAGGCGGATGGCCTCTGACGAGGGTGTGGCGAGGTCATCAACGTCAACAACCGTCGCAGCTCGAACGGGAGGTGGTCAGGTACGAGGGGCCGGCGGTGCAGCCGGGCGACGGCTGCCTCGATCGCACTGCCGTCGTACTCGCGGACGCCGGTCAGGCATTCCAACAGCACCAGACCGAGCGCGTACACGTCGACCGCCGATGTGATCTCGCCACCGCGCACCTGTTCCGGGGCGAGGTAGGCCGCCGTGCCCACGAACTGGTCGGACCTGGTGAGCCGGGTGGTGCCGGCTGCTCTCGCCAGACCGAAGTCCGCCAGGTACACGGTGCCGTCGCGGTCACGCAGGATGTTGGAGGGCTTGACGTCACGGTGCACCACTCCATGTGTGTGCACGTGGCCGAGGGCCTCCGAGAGAGACCGACCCAGCTCGCACACCATGATTACCGGTAACGGGCCGTACGCGAGGCGATCGCGCAAAGTGGATCCGTCGACAAGTTGCAACACCACGAAAGGCATCGGCCCGATGGTGCCCGCGTCGTACACCGACACCAGACCTGGATGGGACAGCCCGGCCAGCGTGTGGATCTCGTTGTCGAACCGGCGCCGGTCGGCCTCGTCGCATCCGGAGAGGAGGAGCTTGATCGCCACAGGGCGCCGCAAGACGGTGTCCCACGCGCGCCGTACCTCTGCCACACCGCCGACACCCAGAATCCCGGCCAACCGGTAGCGATCGGCGACGAGATCGTAATAGCCGGGCATGGGCGACACCTTCCGTTGTCAGCCTGCACTTTGCGGGTGCCCGCCAACCTCGTGACGCAATCCTTTGGTGGTGCGGAACATCGCGCCCGGATCCCCGGTCGGCTCCCCCATCAGCTCCTCCGCGAGTTGGTCCACCACGTTGTGCAGTGATCGTGCGACAGAGAACGCTTTGCGCTGCCTCGTGGCACCGTCGCCGCATCTGTCCACAACAGACAGAACGCGCAGCACCACGCCCAGATCCCCGATGGCGACGAGTTGATCCCGCACTCGGCTGACAAGCCGGTCCAACAGGAGCCGAGCGGGAAGCAGCTGTCCGGACATCACGTCGAACGCCTGACCGCTCAGGCCGTCTCGGGCCGCCTTCCACGCAGCGAGCCGCAGGAGTTCGACCGGGACGTTGCTCGCGGCCACACCCCGCCGCACATCGCACACCGCGGTGGCGACGAGCGCACGTACCAAGGCGGCCAACAGCACTGCCTCGTCCACGGTGGCCGCAACGTCAGCCACCCGGACTTCCACAGTGGGCAGGTGCGAGGACGGCCGTACATCCCAGTAGATCATCTTGAGGTCGCGTGCGGCTCCGGTGGCCACCAGCGAATCGCACACTTCGTCGTAGTGCTGCGCGGAGCTGAACCACGGTGGCGGTCCCGACACCGGCCAGCGTGACCACACCATCGACCGCCAGCTCGCATAGCCGGTGTCACGACCATGCGCGAACGGGGAGTTGGCAGTCACCATGCCGAGTACCGGCAGCCAGAGCCGCACATGATTGCAAACCTGCACGGCCGTCTCGCGATCCGGCACCGAGACATGCACGTGGCAGCCGCAAATCAGCTGCTCGACGGCCAACCGCCCGTAGTCGTCGGCAATCTGCCGGTAGCGGTCATCCGCGGTGATCTGCATCCTCGACGCACCGATCGGCGGCACCGCCACAGCGAGCAGGAGGCAACCGAGCTGACGAGCGGACTCAGCCGCGATGAACCGCGCGCCGAGCAACTGCCGCCGCACCTCCGCGAGGTCATGGCACGCCGTGGTCTTGGCCTCGAGCTGTGCGGCGGTCAGTTCGAGGTCGAACTCAACGCCGAATTGCTCGCGTGCCCATCGCGCGACCTCCAGGGCTCGTGGAACCGGCTCGCCGGTACGCGGGTCCACGAGCAGGAACTCCTCTTCGACGCCCAGCATCGCGTTCACGATGCTCTACCCGCTGCCGTCGAAGTCGTTGCCGAGCAGGGGACCGAGCGGGCCGAGATCGATGTCGAGGTCTTCCGCGGTGAGGCCGAACTGGTCGCACAATTCGTTCATGCGTTGCTCCAGTGCCATGAACGTCCGGCCCATCCGTTCGACCTGCTCATCGGCGAGGTCGCCGCGCTCGATCCTGCGCAGGGCCTGGCGTTCCATGAGCTGGCGGAGCAGTTCGATGATCGTGAGCACCAGCGACGCGAGACCGCGTTCGACGTTCTCGTGGTCGGTGTTGATGCGTTCGGGCAGCTGACTCACGGCCTGTCCCGCTCGTCGGTCAAGGGATCCAGGGCACTGACCGAGGTGATCAAGGTGCGCAGGGAGATGTGGACCAGGTCCACATCGGCGACGGAGAGCCTCACGTCGCCGACGATGACGACGCCGCCAGCGAGGACGCGATCAAGCAGGTCGACCAGCGCGACACGCCGGTCGCTGACGGGCGCGGGCGATCGCGAAGACGCCGGTTCGATCTCTGTCATCCTTGCCTCCCTTCTATTTCGTGGCGTCACGGGGACATCTGGTCGACGCCGGCGAACGAGTACGGCGGCCAGGGACCCGTCAGATCCAGTTCGATACCGGGGTGCTGATCATCGAGTGTCCGCACGGTGTCGGCGAACTCGTCGGCTCGTTCGTTGTCGACCAGGTAGGTGCCGTTGAGCACGATCTTGGCTCGTTTGTGGAGAAGTTCGGCGTGCGGAACCGGTTGTCTCTTCGCGACGACGGCGATCCGGCTGAGAGCCTCGTGAATTCGGTGGGCCTTGGCGGCGGCCTCGGATTCCGCCGCCTGCAGGGCGGAGAGCCTGGCACGCCGCCTGAGCAGGTATGCCGTTCCTTCACCGACATCGCCGACTTGCTCCTCGACACTGTGGTTCGCGATGGAGTCGGGATCGGCGTAACCCTTGACCCCCCACTCGGTTCGTCCCGTCACGCGGCGCAGTGCCGTGTCGAATTCGCCGCGATGTGCCACCAGCGACGCGCGCACGCTGTCGTCGTCGTGGTAGACGGTGGCGAGGCGGAGTGGCACGGTGGGGCCGAAGTGGTTCACGATGTCGACCACCGCATCGTGGGCACGCGCGGTCGCTTCCAGCCAGGCGAGGTCCTCGAGATTGCGCCGCAGGGCATCCTCGCCGAACTCGCCGGCACCGACGGAGCCAACGACGGCCATCAAGTCAGCGGCTTCGACGATGCGCACCGGTTCCCGGGCCACTCCGGTCGTCGCGGGAAACCGCGCGACGTCCAGTCGCCTGGTGACCGCGTACAGCCACACCACGTGCTGCTCACCCATCGTCGGGGCCCTCGTCCAACTCTCGCAGGGCGTCCCGGTCCAGGTCGGCCAGCCGCTGCCGCAGCCGCTGGTTCTCCTGTTCGAGTTCTCGTTTGCCACTGCCGCCCGAAAGCCACGGATCGTGTTCCCACCAGTCGATGCCGACCTGGCGGGCCGCTTCCAACGACGCGATGACCAGGCGGAGTTTGACGGTGAGCAGTTCGATGTCGAGCAGGTTGACCTGGATGTCCCCGGCGATCACCACGCCTTTGTCGAGGACTCGCTCGAGGATGTCGGCGAGGTTGGCCGAGTCGTGGCCCCCGGAATTTCCCAGGGGTTGCGGCAGTCCGGCACGTGAGTTCCTCGAGCTGGTCATTGCCTACCTCCAGGCTTCGAGTTCAACGCGCTGCCGCGTGAGTACCGCCGGATGCGGGAGTAGGACACCAGCGTCGCATCGAGGTCCAGGTCCACCTCGTAGAGCGCGAGAACGTCGGCCGAGGACGGAATGCGGCTCTCCTCGACCACTTCCACTTCGATCAGCCACCCTTCCTCGGTGGGTTTCACCGCTGTCGCCCCGATCGGGTTCTTGCCGGTCAGTTCGCCTATCGTCTGGATCGCGGCATCGGCGGCCTCCGCCGCGGACACCTCAGGCTCGGTGTCCTCGCTGCCCCAAGACTCGTCGCGACGCCGCTCACCACCTTTCCCGGCCACCACTGTCGATCACCTCCACTCCGCCTCATCCGCCCATGCCGCTGCTCATCAGCCTTTCCGTGATCCTTTGCGCTTCCTCGCTCGCCTCCTCTTCGGACAGTTCGCCGGCGGCCACCCTGTCCTCGAGCTGTTCCAGTTCACGGCGAGCCTGCAGGCGCAGTTCCCCCTCGGCCTGCTCCAGCAGAACCTCGGCGAGGGCGACAACCCCGCGCACAGGTGCCAACGGCAGGCCGAAGATCAGCCAGAGCAGGGCCGCCACGTCATCCCTCCGGTGTGGAGCGCGAGACAGTGAAGTCGTACGGGGCCAAGGGTCCCAGCACCCGCAGCTCGACCCTGCTCGCCCACTCCTCTGCGATCTCCGCCACAGCGGCGTGGAAGTCCTGCTCGTGGTCGGCGTCGACGAGGAAGGCGATGTTGACTGCGTCTTCTTCATGCGTCGGGTCACGCGGGGCAATGGCAACCGTGAG
Organism: Lentzea nigeriaca; assembly: GCF_016907955.1. Classification (GTDB taxonomy): domain Bacteria; phylum Actinomycetota; class Actinomycetes; order Mycobacteriales; family Pseudonocardiaceae; genus Lentzea; species Lentzea nigeriaca. The sequence continues at coordinate 32,151 of NZ_JAFBCX010000022.1, forward strand.
GGGCGCGAGCGCGTCTGCCACGGTGTGCGAGTCCTTCTCGCGCTTGGCGGCAACGGCGTTGAAGAGGAACTCGCCGAGTGCGACGCGCTCGTCCTGACTGGCGTTCTCGCCCTGCGCTCGGAGCTGTTCGTGCAGCCGTGCCGCTTCCTCGTGCTCGGACAGCACCTCGCGCAGGATCGTCTCCTCCACATAGCGGCCGTGCAGGACGTACTCCTGCCGCCCGTCGAGCTCGGTGAGCGCGGAGAGGAACTCGTCGTGATAGGGAGCCAGGAGTTCGTCGGCGACGGCCTCCTTGCTGCTCATGACCGAGCCGAAACGAAACGGGAGCACGGGTGTCTCGGCGGCGGCCAGGTCCAGCAGGCGCTCGTGCGCGATCAGGTCGTCCGGCCGGCCCAGCGGCTTGTCGCGGGGAATGTCTCCGGCCAATGCCGCGATCTTGCCCTGCGTCACCGTGACTACCGGGGTGCCACCGACTCCGCGTGCCTGCTCATCGGTGACCACGTCCGCCGGCACGATGCCGTACACGTAACAGACCGTGTCCTTGTCCTCGGCCATGACGCTCACTCACCCCTCCGCCGTCTCGAAGGCCGTTCCAACTCTTCCCGTTTGTCTTGCAGTGCCTCAGCCACCTTCTCGCCCACGGCCTCCAGCATCCCCTTGGTCTTGCCCTTGGCCACGCTCTGCGTCGTGTTCCCCAGGAGCTCCGTCATGCCGGCCCCTTGCTGCTCGGAGAGGTCGAGGCGGTTGGTCGCCTCGGCGAAGCGCAGATACGTGTCCACACTGGCGATGACTACCCGTGCGTTGATGGTCACCAGCTCGATGCCGACGATCGACACCCCGACGTATGCGTCGAGCACGAGGCCCTTGTCGAGGATGCTGTCGATCGCGTCGGCCAGGCCGCGTGAGGATCCACCGCCGCCTCCGGATTGTTGTAGGGCTGTGGTCATCTCCTGGGCCGTTCCTTCCTGATCCGAAGTCGTGGTCGTGTGCTGTTGTCGGTTCGCGGCGCCAGTTATGCCCTGCGCGCCGCTCGTCGTCCTGCCCTGCGCGAGTTCGGCAGGTCCTGTTCCTCCTCAACGTCCTCAGTGTCTTCGTCTTCGTCTTCGTCGTATTCCTCGTCGTTCTCGGCTTCCTCGTCCTCGGCTTCCTCGTCCTCGTCGTACAGGTCCTCGTCCTCGTCCTCCCACTGCTCGTCCTCGTCGACAGCCGAGTCGTCCTCATAGGCGTCCGACTCGTCGTCATCCACCACCTGCCCACCGTGGATCTCGCCGCGCCAGCCTTCGAGGTCGTCGGCGTGCAGGATCGTGTTCGTCATGACATGACGCTGGAAGTTCTTGAGCTCCAACCGGGCCCGGCGGCCCTGGGCCCGCCAGAGGTTGCCCGTTCGCTCGAACAGTCCGTGCGGGTGGTATTCGAGGATGAGCAGGATGCGGGTGAGGTCCGGCGTCAACTCGTGGAAGGTGACCGCGCCGTCGACGTACCCCTTGTCCCCTTCCGAGCGCCACACGATGCGTTCGTCGGGAACCTGTTCGATGATCGTGGACGTCCAGGTGCGCCGGGACCACCAGACCTTGGCCGTCCAGACCAGCTTCTCGTCGGACTCCTGCTCGACGTTCTCGACCTTCTTCATGAAGCTGGGGAAGTCGGTGAACATCGTCCACTGGTCGTAGGCGACCTGGATCGGAACTCCCACGTCGATCTGCTCGACGATGTTGGTCAGCTTGAGCTTGTTGCCGCCTTGCTTGTTGTTGCCGCCGAGAGGCAGAGCGTGCAGCACACCGCCGGCAACGCCTTTGACCTTGTCTTTGAGCTGCTCGACAACCTGCTCGCCCACCACCTCCGTCGCGTGGGACGCCACATCGGCCAGCACGTGGGCCAACCCGGGCTTCGCGGTCGACGCACCCTTGTCCCCGGACTTCTTCGATCCCGTCAGCGCGGACGCCAGTCCGCCTCCCTCGCCGTGGGCGAGGTCGGTGATCCGGCCCGCCGCGCCGGTGACCCGGTCGGTGACTTTCGCGGCCGCCCGGTCGACAACCGCCAAAGCGAGGTTCTGGAGCGAATCCCTGAGCATGTCGTTCGGCGTGCTGCCACTCGCTGCTCGCTTGACCGTGCTCGTCATCCGGTGTCACCTCCGCGTGCGCCGCGCCGGCGTACGGCCCGTGCCGCTCGTCGAGCGCGCGGCCCGACGCCCCGGGGTCTTCTTGCTGTCGTCGGATCCGGCGTCCTCGGAACCGGAGTCCTTGGTCCGGCGAGAGGTGGTGCGGCTTGCCGCTGAGCGGCGCGCCCGCTTGGCCGGCTGTTCGGGTTCGCCGCTGTCCTCGTCGGGCTCTTCGTCGGCCTCTTCGTCGGGCTCTTCGTCGGTGCTGCGGGACGCACTGCGGCTCGTGGCCGATCGGCGCGTGCGCCGGACCGGTCGCTCGGGCTCGTCGGCGGCGTCCTCGTCCGTGTCTTCGCCGGACTCTTCGTCGGCCTGGCGGGAACCACCGCGGCCCGTGCGTGACCGGCGTGCGCGGCTGACCGGCGCCTCGGGTTCCTCGGTGTCCTCGGTGTCCTCGTCAGGTTCCTGATCCGTGGCGTTGTCCTGCCGGACGTCGTCCTCTTCGTCCTCCTGTGGTTCGGCCTCCTTGTCGCGGGCCTTGCCGGGGTGCTTGATCCGATCGCTCAGCGAGTCGATCCGGTTGCTCGTCGCGGTCACCGCCGCGGCCTTGACGGCGCCGATCAACTCCCCGCGAATGGCGTCGGTCATCTTGGCCAGCTCCGGAGATGCGCTGAGACCGCGTTGCAACAACGCCCCCGGTGATCCGCCGAGCTTGCCCGCGGCTCCGGCCGCCGCGACCATCAGTGCCAGCCGCATCTTGTGCGAACGCCCGAGGAGATAGCCGATCCCTACCCCCAGAGCCATACGCGCTCCTGTTTTCATAGTTCATTCCTTTGCGGTCAATGCCGTTGTGAGTCCGCGACGGACCCGGCGAACACCGGTGTGGTGCGAAGAAGTCGCTGCCCGGTGGTCGTCGTGCCGACCGGTTGGATGTCCTGATCCGTCCGCGGCTGGGGAACGCGCGCAGGCCCAGCTCGCGTGGTTGTTACGGCCGCGGTGCTTCCGGGGGTGACGTCCGAGGCCCGACCGGCGGCATGTCCTCGCGTCCCTCTGCTGCCGCGTGCCGTGGGCGTTCGCTGAATGCGACGTCCGCGTCACGCATGGCATCTTCGCGACCGCGTTGATACGCCTCGGTGTGCGCGCGGGCAGCCGGAATCTCCGCTTCCATGCGGTTGAGCCACCGATCCCACCGCTCCTGCATCGGCCGGAGCAGACCGCCTCCGACACCGATCACGATCACGCCACCGACAGTGGCGAGGATGGCGATCAGAACCGGCGTCGTCACCTGGGTCGCGACACCGATCTCGTTGAGCGCGGCGATGACACCAAGACCGATGATGATCGCCTGCACCATCCTGGCCAGAACCCTGCCGTAGCTCAGTCCGCTGAGCGCACCGAGCATGAGTTCGGCGACGGCGTTGGCCACAGCCGTGACCACGACCACGATGATGACCGCCACGATCGCCCTGGGCAGCCACGCCACGATGGCCGACAGGATGTTGCTGACCGGGTTCGGTCCGAACACGGAGAAGGCCAGCTGCAGCGCGATGAGCAACACCGCGTAGTAGACCAGTGTCGCGATGAGACCACTGGCGTCGTACCTGGACCGGGCGAGTGCGTTCTTGACGCCGCCGCGTTCCACGGCGCGGTCGAAGCCGACCCGCTCCAGCACCACGTTGACCAACTTGCGCAAGGCCTTCGCGATCAACCAACCGACCAACAGGATGATCAGGAAAATGACGATCTTCGGCGCCCACAATATGATGTTGTGGACAACATCGTTCCACGCGCCACGAATGTCCATTCGACCCACTTCCTTCCGGCGCACGCACGTGCTCACCCGCCCACTGGCAGCGCGCCTCGGGCTCTTGGTTCGGCTACCCTCCCCCAGTCCACAAGAAACTGTCTCTTCACATCTATCCTCGTGCCGTCCTTTTCGGATCGAACGGCACGGCAGATATAAGATCCACACTGGACTCACTGGGTGACGGATTTCGACTCGGCGGGTCGCAGACCGTGACACAATCATCGGCGCGACGCATTGCGAAGGTACGGACACGGAGCGTCGCACCAGGGCACAGCGTCCCCTCGGGACTGGCATCCTCGCCGTTCGGCGCATCCTCAGGCCTTGATCATTGGCCTGGCCATCGGCGTGCTCGGTCAAACTGATCGTTTCCCGGCACGCAGAAGATTCCGATCTGACTGACGCTCCTCGTCGGCATCGTCGCCGCGTTCGCCGGCACAGCGATCATCTATCCACGGGATTCACCAGAATTCCGCGGGAATTCATACTTCGACAGCTTTCTCATCACCACACCAATCCAACGCGAGGGTCGGCTGCGTCGACCGAAGTGCAGGTGCGGCGGTATTCACAAGCTGCGGAACCGTCGCCGGCCCGGTTCGGCCGGACGGGGATTCCGACCGGTATCTGGTGGCGGCGGGTGCGGGACGTCCACCGCGCCACCGACAGCGGCTGCATCGACTCCTGGCAGCTCGTTTTCTCAACCGCAGCTCCCCCGCTTCACCAGGGCGGACACCACGGGAGTGACAAGAACGACGGTGTGGACGCTGAAGGATATGAGATGAGCACCCCGAATCCGGGGGGCACACCGAGCAGCTCCAGTCGTTCAGGCGCAGACGGCTCGGGCCCTGAACAAGAACGGACACCATGATGGCGATGAGCCACACCACCCGCGTCGGCGGGTTCTGGCGGAGTCGAGCGCCCATTGTCAGAGCCCTGGTCGCGGGGGCGGCCAGTGTCGTGGCGGTGGCCACGGCGGTGATGTTGATCCCGTCGGCGGACGCGGCGGCGACCACGCTCGGTGCCGCGGCGGCGCAGTCGGGCCGGTACTTCGGTACGGCGATCGCGGGCGGGCGACTCGGCGACTCGGCCTACACGACGATCGCCGGGCGTGAGTTCGGCATGGTCACGGCCGAGAACGAGATGAAGATCGACGCGACCGAGCCGCAGCGGGGGCAGTTCACCTTCGGTGCCGGCGACCAGATCTACAACTGGGCCACGCAGCGAGGGATGAAGGTGCGTGGGCACACCCTGGCGTGGCATTCACAACAACCGGGGTGGATGCAGAGCCTGTCCGGCAGCACGTTGCGGCAGGCGATGATCGACCACATCAACGGGGTGATGGCCCACTACAAGGGCAAGCTTGCCTATTGGGACGTGGTGAACGAAGCGTTCGACGAGAACGGCAACCGCCGGCAGTCGAACCTGCAGGGCACCGGCAACGACTGGATCGAGGTGGCGTTCCGCACCGCCCGCACGGCGGATCCGTCGGTCAAGCTGTGCTACAACGACTACAACGTCGAGAACTGGTCTTACGCGAAGACCCAGGGCGTGTACAACATGATCCGGGACTTCAAGAACCGGGGCGTGCCGATCGACTGCGTCGGGCTGCAGACCCACTTCACCGGCGGCAGCTCGCTGCCGGGCGATTTCCAGACCACTCTGTCGAGTTTCGCCGCGCTCGGCGTGGATGTGGCCCTGACCGAGGCCGACGTGACCAATGCCTCCACCACGCAGTACGCCGGGCTGACCAGGGCCTGCCTCAACGTGGCCCGCTGCGTCGGCATCAGCGTCTGGGGCGTGCGGGACAGCGATTCCTGGCGTGCCAACGAGAACCCGCTGCTGTTCGACGGCGCCGGCAACAAGAAGCCCGCGTACACCGCGGTGCTCGACGCCCTCAACGCCGCCGCCCCGACCACCTCGTCAACCACCTCACCGACCACGAGCTCGTCGACGAGCACGCCGCCGCCCAACGGCGTCAACCAGATCGTCGGAGCTCAGTCGGGCCGGTGTGTCGACGTGCCCAACGCGTCGCGCACCAATGGCACCCGTGTACAGCTCTACGACTGCAACAATCAGGTCAACCAGCAGTGGACCTACACCGCCGGCAAGCAGCTGACCGTGTACGGCACCATGTGCCTGGACGCCGCCGGCTCCGGCAACGCCGCGGCGATCCAGATCTACACCTGCAACGGCCAGACCAACCAGCAGTGGAACGTCAACGCCAACGGCACCATCACCGGCGTGCAGTCCGGGCGCTGCCTTGACGTCTGGAGCACCGCGAACGGGGCGCAGGTCCAGCTGTACGACTGCAGCGGGCAGGTCAATCAGAAGTTCGGCCTCGCGCCCGCCAGCGGCCAGCCCTCACCAGTCCAGCCTTCGACTGCCCCGTCCTCACCTTCCCCGGTCTCGCCACCGCCGACGAGCGGAACGTTGCCATCGAGTTTCCAGTGGAGCTCCAGCAGCGCGTTGATCGCCGCGAAGCCAGACGCCACCCACAACATCACCGGGCTCAAGGATCCGTCGGTGGTGTACTACAACGGCAAGTACCACGTGTTCGCCAGCGTCGCGAACGCCTCGGGCTACAACCTGGTCTACCTGAGCTTCACGGACTGGTCGCAGGCAGGCTCGGCGGCGCACCACTACCTGGACCAGACCCCGATCGGCGCCGGCTACCGCGCCGCGCCCGAGGTGTTCTACTTCGCGCCGCAGCGGCTTTGGTACCTGGTGTACCAGACCGGTAACGCGTCGTTCTCGACCAATCCCGACATCGACAACCCCAACGGCTGGAGCGCGCCCAAGAACTTCTACCCGAGCATGCCGACGATCATCCAGCAGAACATCGGCAACGGTTACTGGGTCGACATGTGGGTCATCTGCGACACCACCGACTGCTACCTGTTCTCCTCCGACGACAACGGCCACCTCTACCGCTCCCAGACCAGCGTGGCCAACTTCCCCAACGGCATGACCAACACCGTCATCGCCTTGCAGGACAGCAACCGCAACAACCTGTTCGAGGCGTCCAACGTGTACAAGGTCGCCGGGCAGAACCAGTACCTGCTCCTCGTCGAGGCGATAGGTTCCCGCGGCCGGTACTTCCGCTCCTGGACATCGTCGTCGCTCAGCGGGAGCTGGACTCCTCTGGCCGCCAGCGAGAGCAACCCGTTCGCCGGCGCGAACAACGTCACCTTCAGCGGCTCCGCGTGGACCAACGACATCAGCCACGGCGAGATGATCCGCAGTGGCACCGCCGACCAGACGCTCACCATCAGCCCGTGCCGGATGCAGTACCTGTACCAGGGCAAGGACCCCAGCGCGGGTGGTGACTACAACAGCTTGCCCTGGCGACTCGGTCTGCTGACCCAGGCCAACTCGACCTGCTGACCGGATCCGGCGTGTCCGGTGCCCGGACGGCACCGGACACGCCGGACCTCAGACCAGGCAGAGCCACGAGCCTGGGAGCGCGGAGTGAGAGCGGATTGGGAGCAACCCCGCGCTGAACATGCTCGAACGGTCCTCAATGGACCTGAACGGACCCGCGCCGGTTGCCTCGGCGTCGCGATCAAGGTCACGACGTCTCCCGTGGCCCTGGGCCTGGCGCCAGTTTCTCTCGACCGCGCCGTGCGCTGTTCAGGGTCGTTGCGGAACGTGGCGCGGAGAGGACGGGTGGGCCAGACTGCTTCGATGGTTTCCGAATACGTTCAGAGCGATCTGTTCCGCGGTGCGCGTATCCATCTGTGCAATCTCGCGGGCCTTGAGATCCGCGATTGCGGAGTGGACGGTCTGAAGATCGTCGACTGCTACGGCACCGACGTCTACCTCGGTGGCTTCTTCGAGCGCCTCGTCGTCAACGACGTCGACGTGACCGCCTACGTCGAGGCTGAACTCGACCGGCGGCACCCCGCGCGGATGCTGGCGCGGGAGGCGGCCTCCCCGGAGGACTACCGGGGCGCTTGGGACGCCATCGAGACCCTGTGGGACGCGACGCTCGAACGGGCGAAGCTGTTGCCCGAGGCCAAATTGCACGAGCAGGTCGACGGCGAGTGGTCGCTGGTCGAGACACAACGGCATCTGCTGTTCGCCTGCGATGCCTGGCTCGGCAACGCCGTGCTCGAGGAGGAAGCGCCCTACCATCCGTTGGGCTTGCCCGCCGGGGGGACCCCGCCCGACGCCGCGGCGAGGCTCGGCCTCACCCTTGAAGCCGTCCCGACGCTCGACGAGGTGCTCGCGCCGCGGCTCGCCCGCATGGCCGCGATGCGGCGTGTCGTCGACGGGCTCACCGCTGCCGAACTCGACCGGGTCTGCGGTCGCAAGCCGGCGGACATGTATCCCGACCAGGAGTACGTCGTGCGCCGCTGTCTCAGGGTAGTGCTGAAGGAAGAAGCCGAGCACCACCGTTACGCGGTGCGCGACCTCGCAGTGCTCGAAGGCGCGTCCGAACTGCAATAGTCGCCGAGCGATTCCCAGGCCACGCAACGAATTCGAGGCCATGGTCGCAGTGTCGGAACCACCGCAGCAGCACCACCGACGCCAGGAGGTTCGACCGGCTGTCTGACGGAGAGACGGCCCTGCCTCGCAAGGCGGGTCACTCGAAGATTTCCGCCAGGAGCTCGTCGGTGGCCGGGGCGTAGGTGATCAGCTGATCGGGCTCGGTCACCCCAGGTCGGCTCAGGTGGGCTCGTTCGCTGATCTCGGTTTCCGGGATCACGTAGATCGGGTCGGTGCCGCCCACGAGCGCGTCCGGGTAGTCCAGCGGGACCGCGTCGCCGGAGCCGGGGGTGCTGATGTTGGGGTCGCCTGCGATCGCCGGGTTGTCGAGCGTGGTTTCGACGACGTCGTAGTGGTAGTAGGCGGCCTGCAGCCACCGGTGTCGCTGGGCGGCCTCGAACTGGCGCACGGTGATGTTCATAGACAGTTCCAGACGAACAGGAGGTTTCCGGCCGGCACGGTGGTGCGGCACAGGTCGGCCACCTGGCGCAGCCACGAGCTCAGCGCGGCGGAGTCGCGGTCGGCCAGTTCCGGGGTGTCCTGCCAGTCCGCGGCCAGCTGGTCGATGCTGCTGTCGTCGATCGACGGCAGGAGGCGCACGACTCGCTCGCTGAGGGTGGTGATCACCGGGGCCTCGTACAGGTTCGGGTTGTCCGAGGGCGACGTGCCGGCGGTGTCCAGGGCGGTCTCGAAGGGGACGCCGGAGAGCAGCACGTCCAGTGACGCGAGCGCTACCGGGTCCAGTCCCCTGGCTCGCACCGTGCGGTAGCCGAAGGTCGTCGGATCGGGGAAGCCCGCGGCGCGGTAGCCGGGCAGGGTCTCGGGTCCGGCGCTGAACACATCGGTGATCATCGGGCTCCTGCGTGGCGCGGGGCGGACATGGGCGGAAGCGTACTCAGGTGGATCATTCGGCGATGCCCAGGTCGCGCAGCTCGTGGAACGCGTCGAGGATCTCCTGGAAGCTCTTGGACCGCTTCGGTGCCGCCACCACGCTCGTCTCGTACGGGGCTTCCGCGGCGCGTTCGACGTAGATCTGCGCATAAACGGACAGTGAGTCGATGTCCGCGGCCGCGGCGGCGGAACGGTGAACGAGTAACTGGGTTTCCGGATCGCGTTTCACCAGATGTCCTGGAACGTCCCAGATCTCGACGTCGCTGAACTCGGCCTCGGTGATGTCCAGCGCCCAGTCGACGCCTTCGTACAGTTTCGCGGCCGCGGGGGCCAGCACCGCGCGTGAATCGTCCTCGATCGCCGGACGGAAGCGGACGGCGCCGACCTTGCCACGGAGAACGACGTGGGTGCAGACGCAGGCTTCGAATTCGATGAGCTTGGGGTGGCTCAGAGTGTCGACCGTGATGTCCTCGAACCGGACGCCGTACAGCTCGACGTTGCCCGCCTTGCACTTGCGCAGGGCGACGTTGCGGACCAGCAGCCCGTAGGCCGGGTCGTCGGCCGGCTGCATGATCACTCCGCCGACGAACGAGCACCGCTCGAAGTCGAGGTCCGCAATCTCCGCCGACGACTCGATGATCTTGCGGTACTCGAATTCTTCCTTGACGTGGTTTCGCATCGATTCCTACCGGAAGATGGCATCTAGCTTGGTTTTGGGCACCGACGGATATGTCAACACCTGGTCCGGGTGACTGTAGTACGGCCGGTTCATGTGTGTACGCATCGATGTCGCGCTGCCGCCGGTGACGTCGACGTTGTGCTTCCCGCCGATCTTGAAGTCGGGAACCGCCTTGCCGGGTTGGCTCGTTCCCAGGTGGGAGATGTTCGTATCCGAGCGCACGCGGCGGGCGACGTCCTTTTCGATTTCCGAGCCCACGAACCTCGAACGCAGATAAGGTTCCTGCTTGCCCCTGGCGAGCTGGCGGGGTGAGAGCCCGGCGCGGATCTGGGCGGCCGAGCGGTTGGAGGACGCGTTCACCGCGTTCTTGAGGTTGTTGTAGCTCGCCTTGTCCTTGGCGCTGAGCTTGTTGACCCACGCGCCCGGCACCGGCTTGGGCTTGGGGACCTTCTTCGCCGCCGACTTCGCGGCGGCACCGGCAGGCCGCTTCGTCTTGCGCAGCCTCGTCAGGGCGGGCTTGAGGATGCCGGCGCCGGCTTTGGCCGCCTTGCCGCCCCCGCGCCTAGCCATTCAGCACCGCGTTGATCGCCAGGTCCAACGCCTGGTCCAGCAGCATGTCGGTGATCTTCTTGAAGATCGGGATCTCGAGCAGGGAGGCACCCAGCGTCGGCACGGCCGTGGCGATGGCCTGAGCGATCTCGACGGCGAGCATCGCCAGCTGCACCACCACGGCGATCTTCAACGCCACGACCACGCCGGCGCACACGTAGAGACCGGTCCCGATCAGCGTGGAGGCCGTCGCGCCGTCGTCGAGGTTCTGCTTCGGCGCCTCGCTGTCGGACCAGAACGCCCCGAACTTCTCCATCGCCGCACCGGAGTTGTTGCCGAGCACCTGCTGGGCGTGGCCGTCAGCCTCGGCGGCGGCGGGTCCCAGCCGGTCGGCGAACCCCGACCACTGCCCGCCGAGGTCGACGAGCTTGCCCTCGTCGCTCAGCGGCCAGTTGAAACCGAGGGTGTTGAGCAGTCCGGCCAGCTCGGGCGGCAACATGACCCCGCTCGTCATCACAGACCTCCCAGCATCTGCCGGAAGGAGTCCATGCTCGCCGACTCGGTCTCGGCGTAGTGGTCGGCCATCTCCTGCAGCGTGTGACCGATCTCCTGCAGTCCGTCCGCGTTGTCCTGGAAGCTCTCGAACGCCGCTTCGGAGGCGACCTGGTAGATCATCCCGAGGACCGAGCCGAGGTCGTCGTCGCCGAACGCGTCGCCGAGTGCCGCGACCTGCGACTGGAACTGGGCGACCGCACCGGCGAGGGACTGCCCCGCCCCCTGCAGGCTCTTGGCCGCTCCGCCGACTTCCTCCGGATGAACGCTGAATCCACCTGACACCGTGCAGCCCCCTGCTATTTGTCCACGTTGCGCATGATCGCGGTCATGCTGTCCGTGTAGGTGCGTAAGTGCTCCATGCTCTGCCGCCGCACCGCACCGGCCCGCTCCGCCAGCTGCTGCAACGCCTCCGTGTCGCGAGGCTGCCGGTTCGCCTCAGCGCTGTGCCGCTCCCAGTCCGTCAGCGCGTCGTTGACCGCCTGCTGGACAGCCAGTCCGAACTCGCCCGGCGACATCTGCAACGCGGAACTGCTCAGCGTCACCTGGTTCAGCTCGCCCTGGCACACGGTGACGACGACCTCGTTCGCCTCGTCCCGCCCCTCACCGGTGACCGGCACCTCGCTGCCGAGCGCGGCCCGCATGGACCGCACCACCTCCATCGCCTCGTCGAACAGGAAGTCGACGTACTGAGGTGACGCGTCACCGCGGACCTGGACCTTGCCGGCCAGCTTGGCCATCGACTGCTCCACCGCGTCCTGGATCCGCCGCAGCGCCTGCCCGCCCGCCTCGGCGGCCTCGGTCAGCCCGGTGCCGACGGCATCGAGGTCCGGTCCCGGATCACCGGCCTGCGGAGACAGCGCCAGCGACTGCCGCACCGCGGGATTGATCGCCTCCAGCAGCAGGTCCGCGACCTCGCGGCGGGACTTCGCCGGCACCGCCTGGCCGACGACGACCGAGACGACTCGACGATTCCGCATCACCACGCGCACCGCGCCGTCGCCGGAAGTCCCTGTCACCTCTTGGTCGCGGGCGTCGTCGGCCGGGCGGTAGGTACCGGCCCGGACCTGGGCCAAGAGCGCCTGGCGCTCGGCGAGAACGGCCTCGTAGTCCTCGTCCGGGTTCACATTCCCCCTCGAGTCGAAGGTTCCGCACCCCGTGAGTACGGGTTTGCTCACAAGGCGTAACCGAGCCTAGAGGCCTGCGGAGCTTCGGAGGACGGGAACGGGAACATTCCACGCCACAAAGGAATTGGCCGGAGCGGGCGCAGCCGCGCCGTTGTCCAAAGTGGACAAGAGCCTGGGCCGGGCGCCATCGGGCCGAAGCTCCGGTGGCGCCCGGCGATCAGGCGCGGGCGGTCTGTGGCTTGTCCGCCGGCAGCGGCAGCACGGTGCGGAAGATCGGCACCGCGATCGCGGCCACCACCACGTGCATCAGCATGAGGGCGACGACGCCGATCGGGCTCGCGCCGGGGATGCCGAACAGCAGCACGTCGGGCACCAGCGACACGGCGACCACGATCGGCACCAGCTTGCGCAGCAAGGCGTTCGGCTTGGCGGCCTTGCGACGGATCACCGCCCACGCGGCGGCGGCCACGACCACGCCGACCGCGGTGAGGAACACGTAGGCCTGGGGCGTGAGGCCCTGGATCACCGCGGCGTCGGCCCCCAGCGCCCTGGCGACGAAGGCGACGACGGTGTTGGCGGCGGACGCCAGCACGATCGCGGCCAGCACGCCGAGGATCACCTTGGTCTTGCTCGTTTCCACGACTGCCTCCTCAGGTGCGCCGGGATCAGCCGAGGTTCTTGAGCAGCGCGGTGACGGCATCGTCCAGGGTGGTGGTGGGGCGGCCGAGCAGGGCGCTCAGGTCACCGCTGCCGGAGGCCAGCTCGCCGTCGGCGATCGCGCGGTCGGCGTCCACGAGCATGTCCGCGACGAACTCGGGCAGGCCGGCGCCGATCAGGATGTCGCGGTGCTGCGAGGCGGGGACGTTCTGGTAGGCGACCGGCTTGCCGGAGATCCGGGCGACAGCCTCGGCGAGGTCGGCGTAGCTCCAGGCCTGGTCCGCCGCGAGCTCGTACACCTTGTTCTCGTGACCGGTGCCGGTGAGCACCTCGACCGCGGCACCGGCGTAGTCGGCGCGAGGCACACCGCCGAGCTTGCCCTCACCCGCGCTGCCGAGGATCGCGCCCGTCGCCAGGGCCTGGGCGATGGACTGCTCGTAGTTCTCGGTGTACCAGCTGTTGCGCAGGAACGTGAACGGGATGCCCGAGTCGCGGATGATCTCCTCGGTGGCCTTGTGCTCGGGGGCCAGGCTGATGGTGGCGGTGTCGGCGCCCAGGATGCTCGTGTAGACGAGGTGGGTCACGCCGACGGCCTTGGCGGCCTGCACGGCGGCGGCGTGCTGGGCGGTGCGGCGGCCGACCTCACTGCTTGAGACCAGCAGGACCTTCTCCGCGCCCGCGAACGCCTCGGTCAGGGTGGCGGGCTGCTCGTAGTCCGCGACTCGCACCTGCACGCCGAGGGCGGCCAGGTCGGCGGCCTTCTCCGGGGTGCGGACGGCGGCCACGATCTGGTCTGTCGGGACCTTCTGGGCGAGCGCTTCCACGACCAGGCGGCCGAGGTGTCCGGTGGCACCGGTGACGACGATCATCGAGGTTCTCCTTCGAGTCTGTACTTCGTTCAGGTTTGTACAAACTTTTAGAAAGTGCAACCCCTGAGTGAGTACGATCTCTTGGACCGTGCGGCGTAATGGGTAGTATGTGAGGTGTGAGCGATGTGGAGGAGCAGTTCCTGTTCGACGTGTTCGCGCAGCGCTGCCCGTCGCGTGCCACGCTGGAGCACCTGACCGGCAAGTGGGGCACGCTGGCGATGGTGGCCCTGCACGAGGGCACGTTCCGGTTCAACCAGTTGCGCCGCCGGGTCGACGGCGTGAGCGAGAAGATGCTCGCCCAGACGCTGCAGGCACTGGAGCGGGACGGATTCGTCCACCGCGAGGCGCAGGCGACGATCCCGCCCAAGGTGGAGTACAGCCTGACCGAGCGAGGCAGGCACACCGCCGAGTTGCTGATCGGGCTCATCCAGGACGTCGAGTCGCAGATGCCGGACGTCATGGCGGCGCGGGAGCGTTACGACGCCGCCAGGTGACGGCGGATCAGGCGACTTCTTCCAGCTCCCTGGGTTCGGTGGCCTGCTTGCGGCGGCGCAGCACGACGACGACGCCGATCACGACCGCGACGGCCAGCACGACCCACATCGCCCCGTTGAAGACCGACTCGATGTACTTCGCCGAGGCGCCCGCGGCCGAGCCGATGCCGATGTGCAGCGCCGACCAGCACGCCGCGCCCGCGATCGAGGCGGGCAGGAAGCGGCGGTACTCCAGTTTCGACGCACCCGCCGAGGCCGGGACCAGGGTTCGCACGACGGGCATGAACCTCGCGACGAACACCGCCCACGCCCCGCGCCGCCGCAGCAGCTCGCCTGCCTTGTCCCAGTGCCGCTGCCCCACCTTGCGGACGATCTTGCTGTCGCGCAGCCGGTCACCGAAACGGCGGCCGAGGTAGTAGCCGATGCTGTCGCCCGCCACCGCGCACACCGTGACCACCAGCCACATGACCAGGAACCGGGGCACGCTCGTCACCGTCGTCGAGGCCAGCAGCAGGGCGCTCTCCCCCGGCGCGAGGAAGCCCACGCCGAGCGTGCACTCCGCGAGGGTCAGCGCACCCGTCACCGCCAGCACGGCGGGCTGCGGCAGACCGGCCAGCCCTTCGAGGGCATCGGTCAAGAAGGCCATGGAGCTCTCCCCCAGTGAAACGTCGGAACGTGGCTCGGCGGTAGACGTCGGTCAGTTCAACGCAAGGGGAACCGCGCGCACATCGGCCCGTGGTCTGAGCCGGCGGTACTCCTTGGAGGTAAGGGAAAACCCCAACCGGCGGGGACTGTTCCCGCCAGGTGGCCAAGATGTTAGCGTTCACACCCCCTGACGCCGAGGCATGGAAGCGCCATGAAACGAAAGACGGTCCTTGCCGTCATCGGGATCGTCGTCGCCATCTCGTGCGCCGGATCGGTTGCCGTCATTTCGGGTGGCACCTCCGCACCGTCGGCCGCCGTCGACAACGCCGATGCCGCTGCCTCGATCGGACCGGCGACCATGATCTCGTCGCCGCCGGTCTCCACTTCTGCCAGCGCAGAGCGGAAATCTGCTCGCGCGGGAGGCCTGCCGTACTCGGAGGGCGTGCTGCCCGAGGATCCGTCCGACGACCCCGGACCTGATCCGGTGTTCGCCAACGACCCCGATCTCCACCGCAACGACGGCTACAGCTATCGACCGACCAAACCCGGTGACCACCAACTGCCCGCAGGAACCCTCGCGTTCCAGTACGACGTCACCACCAACGCCCTCAGGGCACGTCTCGCCGAACGCAAGCCGGAACTCGCCAAGGCGACAGGGATCGCGCTGTACCTCACCGGCGGCACGGCGCTCTCCGACGGTGATCTCGCCGCACTACAGGGCGTGCACCGCGATCTCGGCCTCGGCAACCTCACCCGGCTCCACGTCTACAACCTGCGCAGCATCCAGGGTGGACGGGAATGCACCCCCACGTCCGGGTTGCCCCGCGCGGGCCAGCAGGCGCGGGGCGGCAGGTTTCCCTACCTCTGGTTCAACGGCTGGTGGGACACCTGGGTCAGGCAGCTCGTGCTCGACGACCTGGACGCCGTGCCCGACGGCGCCTTCAGCAACCACAACTTCAGCGAGGTCAGCCTGCGCGGCGCCAGGTCGATCGGTGTGATGGCCTTCGGCCATGCCCCGCACGCCAAGCTCAGCGTGCTGTACCTGCCGAGCGTCGGCACCATCGCCCACGACGCCTTCCGCCGCAACCAGTACCTGGTCAAGGTGAACCTGCCGAACGCGACCGACGTCGCCGACTTCGCGTTCGACGACGCCTCCCGTCTCCAGTACTTCACCGCGCCGGCGTTGCGCAGGCTTGGCCGCAACGCGTTGAACGACAGCCACGAGCTCATCTCGGTCAACCTGCCCAAGCTGGAGTACCTGGGCATCAACTGCTTCGACCTGAACGGCAAGCTCGTCGGGCTGCGGCTGCCCGCGCTCACCGAGATGGACAAGAACGCGGTCACCAACTTCGCGAACCTGCGCTGGGTCCACGCCCCTCGTCTCGCCACGGTGTGGCACAACGCCATCACCAACAACCCGAAGCTGACCACGGTCTTCATACCGGGCGTCACGCGGCTCGGGCCGGGCGCGCTACGGGACAACCCCGCCCTGACCTCGGTCTACCTGGGCACGGTTCCGCCGAGGCAGGAGGGCGAGGTCTTCACCGGGAGTCCTCACGCGACCGTGTTCCACACCGGCGATCCGGCGGCGTGGAAGAACTTCACGCCGTCCGGCGCACCTGGGCTCGCGGTCCGCCCCAAGCCCTGAACTATCCGATCTTCCGCTCCAGCAGTTCGGCCAGCCGCAGGGGAGTGCGGTCCTCGTACATGGGACCGATGAGCTGCACTCCCACCGGCAGGCCTTCGGATGATCGACCCGCTGGTATCGCGGTGGCGGGCAGGCCCGGCATGGTGGCCAGACCGGCCCAGACGAGCTGGTCGAAGAACGGGCATTCGACGCCATCGATGTCGATCCGGCGTGCCAGCAGATCCGGGTTGTGGTCGTGCGGGAACGCGGGCGTCGGCGTGATCGGGCACACCACGACGTCGAACTCGGCGAACAACTTCCGCCAGCCGTGGCGGTGGAGTTCGCGCTGGTTGTTCACCTCGAGCCAGTCGCGGTGGCTGAGCACCATGCCGCGCGACCTTGCCGCGTCAAGACTTCGGTCGTCCGCGTTCAGACCTGCGGCGCGGGCCTGCAGCTGCTCGTACTCGTCGACGGGGAACCGTGCGACGGAGCCCGAGAACAGCAAGTTCATGTAGAGCGTCGCGGCTTCGGCCAGCTCTGGCAGCAAATGACTGTGCCGTTCCACGTGGGCACCGCCACCGACAAGTGCTGCGGCCACCTGGTTCACGGCCGCCCGCACAGCGGAACCGGTTGGGATGAAAGGATGTTCGTCGAGGACCAGGACCCGGAAGTCACCGAGCCGATCATGACGTGGGGGCGGCAGGGACAACTTGTGCGCCATGCCGAGTGTCAACGGGTCGGGACCCGCCATGACGTCGAGCAGGAGCGTGAGGTCGCGGGCGGTGCGCGCCATCGGACCCACCACGGCGAGGTCGAGGTCGACCGGCAACGCCGGCGCGTCCGGCGGGACCATGCCGCGGGTCGCCGCCAACCCGAGTGTCGGCTTGTGCGCGTAGACGCCGCAGAAGTGCGCGGGAGTGCGCAGCGAGCCGCCGATGTCGGAGCCCAGGGACAACGCGCCGAAGCCGGCCGCCAGGGCCGCCGCTGATCCGCCGGAGGAACCACCCGGCGTGCGGTCGTGGTCCCACGGGTTGTTGGTGGTGCCGTAGATGTCGTTGAAGCTCTGCAGATCCTGCAGCCCCAAGGGCACGTTGGTCTTGCCGAGTACCACCGCGCCGGCGGCCTTGACCCGCGCCACCTGCACCGCGTCCTCGGCCGGCAGGTAGTCCCGATGCTGTGGCATGCCCCAGGTCGTGGGCAGCCCGGCGATGTCGTAGGACTCCTTGACGGTGATCGGAACGCCGAGCAGCGGCCGGTCCTCGCCGCGGGCGCGCGCCTGGTCGGCATCGCGCGCGGCGGCCCGTGCGCGGTCGAAGTCGCGCACGCAGATCGCGTTGATCGCTTTGTCGTCCCGTTCGATGCGGGCGATCGCCTCGTCGGTCAGCTCCACCGATGTCACGTCGCCGGCACGCAGAGCGGCCACGAGTTCTTCGGCCGCCGGAAAATTCGACTCCATGCATTCGACCGTATCGACACCTTGACGAGGCCATAAAACACCTTTTCGCGCAACGGGTTCGACGAATCGACCACAGAGTCCACAATGGATCGAGGGTGCGCACGCGCGCCAAGGCCTTCACGTCTCGCCGGATCTTCGCTACGGTCGTTCTGGGAGCGCTCCCAGAACGAATGGCACAAAGGAGTGCTGATGTCGGGAAGAATCGGAAAACGTCCCGCCGCGCTCGCCGCCTTGGCTGCCGCGGTCTCCCTCGCGTGCACCGTCCTGACGGTGGCCGCGGGTGGCTCGTGGGCGAGTGACATGGCGCCGTTCGCATGCAGGGTCGACTACACGACCAACGACTGGGGCAGCGGGTTCGGAGCCACGGCAACCATCTCGAACCTCGGTTCATCGGCGATCGACGGCTGGACACTGACCTACACCTACGCCGGCAACCAGACCCTGCAGCACGGCTGGAGCGGCAACTGGTCGCAGTCGGGCAAGCAGGTCACCGTCACCAGCATGAGCTGGAACAGCTCCGTCCCCGCGGGCGGCAGCGTCAGCACGGGAGCGAACTTCTCCTACAGCGGCAGCAATGCCAAGCCGACGGACTTCGCCGTCAACGGTGCCGCGTGCACCGGCACCGTCCCGCCCACCACCACGACGACGACCACGCCTCCTGGCAGCGGCCCCGCACCGGCGCTGCGCGTCTCCGGCAACAAGATCGTCAGCGCGGACGGCAGGCCGTACCGGTTGCTGGGCGTGAGCCGGTCCAGCGGCGAGTTCGCCTGTGTGCAGGGCAAGGGCATGTGGGACAGCGGTCCGGTGGACCAGGCGTCGGTGGACGCGATGAAGACCTGGAACATCCACGCGGTGCGGATCCCGTTGAACGAGGAGTGCTGGCTGGGTGTCAACGGCTCCCCCGGCGGCGCCGCCTACCGGCAGGCCGTCAAGGACTACGTGGACCTGTTGGTGGCGAACGGCATCAACGTGATCCTCGACCTGCACTGGACCTGGGGCGCGTACTCGAACGGGCCGGACTGGCACTGCAAGGACGAGCACGCGGTGTGCCAGAAACCGATGCCGGACGCGAAGTACGCCCCGCAGTTCTGGACCGGCGTCGCCACGGCGTTCAAGGGCAACGACGCCGTCGTCTTCGACCTGTTCAACGAGCCGTACCCGGAGATCGCGAGCGACTGGAACAAAACCCTGGGCTGGCAGTGCTGGCGCGATGGCGGCACCTGCACCGGCCTTCCCTACGAAACCGCCGGCATGCAGGACCTGGTCGACGCGGTGCGGTCCACGGGCGCGACCAACATCCTCATGCTGGGCGGCCTCGAATGGGCCAACGACATGCGGGAGTGGCTGGCGCACAAGCCAACCGACCCGTTGAACAACATCGCGGCGTCCTGGCACGCGTACAGCAACAACGCCTGCGCCAGCGAAACGTGCTGGGACAGCCAGATCGCCCCGCTCACCCAGCAGGCCCCTGTCGTGCTCGGCGAGTTCGGCCAGGACAACTGCGGCTTCGACTACATGCAGCGGTTGGTGGACTGGGCCGACTCGCACCGCCTGAGCTACCTCGCGTGGACGTGGAACCCTTGGGGCTGCAGCACAGGCGCCGTACTGATCAAGGACTGGAACGGCACGCCCGAACCCGGTGTCGGAGAAGGCCTCAAGGCCCACCTGCTCACCCAGAACCCCTACTAGTAGAGCGTCGCGGCTTGGTTGTGCTCCGTTGAGTCGGGCAGGGGGCGGTCTGGTGCTCATCACCGAAACCCCGGATGGTCGCGCTCTCACACACGTCGCTGCCGAGATGGCGGTAGAGAAATGCCGACGCAAACGTTTGCTGATCACCCCAACTGCTGCCAACCGTGCAGTTGGCAGCCAGGAGAGCGCGATCTTCATGATCGAAGCGCGGCTGCCTGCCGGCATCACTGCCACATCCCAAGAGATAGCTGCGACACGCTACTAGTCCGCGCGAGCAGAAGCCGGGTGTTCCTTCGCAGCTGACCACCCGAAGAGCCCCAGTTCACCATCTGGTTCGGCCTCGCCTGCACCTCCGGGTAGCGCCAGGGCTCAAGCCGCAGAACGAGGCCGGCAGCGAAGTGCTCCTCCAGCTGCGGCAGGTAGTCGAGAAGTTCCAGCTGGCCGGGGAGATCAGCCCCGGCCAGCAGCTCGTGTCCACGTCGCCAAGCTACCCGAGTGCAACCGTGCTCGAGCAGGCCGGCTTCCGGGTCGTCTTCCAGGAGCTGGACATGCTGCCGGGGCAGAACACAGTCCGCCAGATGCAGACCGGCACGTCTGCGACACGCACGATCGCCGTGCTCAGCCCTCCTTCGCGGACCGCCCGTTCCCGCTGTCGGAGTGGGCAGCCGCGTTCGTGCAGGACCCCGCCGGGTCCGCGCGAAAGCTGATCCCCGTCCGGGTCGAGGAGTGCGCACCGCACGGTCTGCTCGCCCCGATCGTGTACATCGACCTGGTCGGCGTGGACCGCGACGAGGCGAAACGGCGTCTGCTGAACGGCAGCAGACCCGAACGGCCGCGCGTGGCGACGGAACCGCCGTTCCCAGGATCTCGACCGTCCACATGAGACCGGTTGCTCGATCACGTCACGGCGGCACCGAAGTGCGAACCGCCTCAGTGTCGAGCGCGGTCGGTCGCGCAGGCGACGAGCAGCATCGCCGTGACGACCGCGAGCGCGTGATCTCCGCTGAGCGCGCAGACGCACGCCAGCGTGAACCACAGCAGCAACCTCATGAATTCGAGGTTAGGGACTGTGTGACGGCGAGCACACCTGAATTAGGCAACGCTTGAGGTAACTCGTTCCCGCCATCACCTCCGGGGAGGCTTGCGCCGGCGAACCCCGCACACGACGGCGGTCAGCAGCACCAGCAGCACCTCGGCCACGCGCATGGACAACAACGATGTCTCCACGACGATCCGCATCGGACTTCCTCCCCATTCCCTGGTGATTACACGATGTCGGCGGCTGAGCGGTTCGTCATCCTCCTGTTCAGGAGGACACGGGAGGACGTTGCCGGGGTGCGCGGTGCGTGCTGGAATGAGGTGATCTCCAGGGGGTGCCGTGTACTTCAACGACGAAGTCGACTGGTCCGAGGTGTTCCGGGAGCACATTTCCCGGCCCAGCCTCGCGGATCCGCGCAATCCGCGCCGATCCGCGTACGTCACCACGATGACGTTCCTCGAGGGCGGGCTGCAGGAGATCGACGATCAGCTGTCGGGGCGCAGCCGCCACAGCCGGGACGAGCTCGCGGGTGCCCGGCTGACCCGCGACATCGTGTTGCGGCGGGCCGCCGCGCTCGCCGCGGACCTGCCGTTCGCGGTGCACGTGGGCGAGGGCGCGTTCAAGGACCGCTGGCCGGGAAACGGCGGCATGGCGAACTTCTTCATGTGCCTCATCAAGTACACGTGCACGGCGCCGCGCTGGGGGCTCTTCCTCGACTACGGGCCGCGGCGGGTGCTCGCCGAGCTGCCCAGGGTGAGCAAAGGCGAGCTCGACCTCACCGACCTCATCACGAAAATCGCCACGCACGACCTCCGGATGCGCATCCGGCTGGCGCGGTACTGGTTGTTCCAGCTCTCGCTGACGATCGACGCGAAGTGGCGGGCCGTTGCCACGAGGGCGTACCGGGAACTGCTCGAGGCGTACTCCACGCGGTGGGAGCCGGTGTACAAGGAAGGGCTGCGGCTGCTCGGCGCGCGGTTCCGGCCCGGGATGACCGCGCGGAAGCTCAGTTCCATGGTGTCGGCGCAGACGTCGGGCTTCGCGCAGCACATCGCGGGCACCGGCGACGACACGGGCGGCGATCAAGACCTGTTCGTGACGTCGGTCCAGGCGCTGATCTACGCCGCACTCGATCCCGGCGACGAACGTGGCATCACGGAAGCCCTGCGCGACATCCTGACTTAGTGGCGTGTCGCAGCTATCTCTTGGGATGTGACAGTGAGAGTGATGCCGGCAGGCAGCCGCGCTTCGATCACGCTCTCATGACTGTCAACTGCACGGTTGGCAGCAGTCGGGGTGATCAGCAAACGTTTGCGTCAGCATTTCTCTACCGCCATCTCGGCAGCGACGTGCATGAGCGCGCCCATCCGGGCTTTCGGTGACGAGCACCAGACCGCCCAGACCACTGGCCATCCTCGGGCTGATGGTCTATACCAATGATGACCCACCTCACCCCCTGCTCCGAGGAGGTTCGTCATGAAGCTGTCCAGGATCGGCGTGATCGCCGCGATGATGGCGATGGCTCTGCCCCTGCCCACCGCCCAGGCGGCCACGGCGTCGTCCATCGCGCCCTACGTGGACATGGGCGCGTGGCCGACGCCCGTGTTGTCCGAGATGGCGAGCAAAGGTGGCGTGAAGAGCTTCACGCTCGGGTTCGTCACCTCGTACGGCTGCAAGGCCAGCTGGTTCGGCGCCTACGACCCGCGGACCGGCTGGCAGAAGGAGGAGATCGCCAAGCTCCGCGCGGCCGGAGGGGACGTGAAGATCTCGTTCGGCGGCGCGTCCGGCATCGAGCTGGCGTACTACTGCACGACGCCGACGACGCTGGCCGACGAGTACGACGCCGTGGTCAAGGCGTATTCGTTGAAGTACGTGGACTTCGACATCGAGGGGGCGGCGGTGGCCGATCCCACGACGGTGCAGCGGCGGTCGCAGGCGTTGAAGATCCTGCAGGACCGCAATCCCGGGTTGAAGATCTCGTTGACGTTGCCGGTGCTGCCCAGCGGGCTGACGCAGGACGGCGTGAACGTGGTGCGGTCGGCCAGGAACGCCGGCGTGAACCTGGATCTGGTCAACATCATGGCCATGGACTACTACCAGGGGCCCGCTGACCAGGGCGCCAAGGCCATCGCGGCGGCCAAGGCCACGCAGGCTCAGGTCAAGGCGGTGTACGGGCTCACGGACTCGGCCGCGTGGAAGAAGATCGGGGTCACGCCGATGCTGGGCGTCAACGACTCGCAGAACGAGATCTTCTACCAGAGGGACGCTCGGGCGCTGGTGAGCTTCGCGAGCACGGTGCACCTCGGCATGCTCTCGTTCTGGGAGCAGGGACGGGATGCCAACGCCTGCACCGGAGCCTTGTACCGGTGCACGAACATCGCGCAGCAGCCCTACGAGTTCGCGCGGATCTTCGCGGGCTACAACGGTTAGTGCCGGTACAGCGGGTTCGGGCAGTCGACGTACCGGCCCGCCGCGCCTTCCGCGCGCGTCCAGCGCAGCAGCAGGTTGGCCTTCGCGGGCACGGTCGGACTCTCCAGCAACGACCTCAGCAGCGGGAACGAACCGTGCCCAGCGAAGACAGCTCGTGCCTCCGCCCACACGTTCAGATCCGGGTGCCGGTCCATCACCGCACCCGCGATCTCCATCAGGTGGTTCACGACGAGGCAGTACTGCAGCCGCTCCCAGCCCTTCGCCTCGGACACCCCGCGCGACCCACCAGAACCGTCCACTTCGGACAAAAGCGCTGCATGTCGTGGCAGCAAACGCATTCCCTCGTGGTCGCGGTAGAACGCCTGCACCGGCATCCCGGCAGCGTCCACACCCACCAGTACGTTCTGCAGATGGCACTCCATCACGACGCCGTGCGCGAAGAACGCGTGCAGCACAGGAGGAACGATGACCGAGACGTACTGCCGGAACCACCGCAGGGCGCCGTCCCGGTCGAGGCCGTCCAGCGGGTTGCCGTCGAAGCCCTCGCTGATTCCGGCCGCCAGCAACGGGGTGACACCGGGCAACGTGTGCCGCCGCACGCCGTCGCGCACCACGACCGCGAGCCCTTCGAAGCACTCCGGCGAGGTCCGGTAACCGCGGTCGATCAGAAAAGCCGTGCCGGGGTAGGTCGAGGCGATGTCCGCGAACACCGGTCTCAGCACGCGCGCGAGCGGCGGGATCCAGCGCAGGTCGTGGGCCCACAGGCGGCGCACGTCGTTGGTGATCTGCACGTCGAGGCTGAACTTGTAGAACAGGTCGGCTGCCGGGTCGTAGACCGTGCGCACCGACGACGTGGGCCAGACCTCGTGCTCGGCGACAGCACCTGACCTGCCCAGCAACGACAGCTGCCACGGATGCGCCGGCAGCACTCCGCGCGGCAGCGGGACGTCGCCGTCGTCGACGAACTCGCCTTCCAAGTGCACCAACGAAAAACGGGCGTGCACCTCCGGCGAGTACGGCAGCCACTCCGCCGCGGGCAGGCCGCCGCGGCCCTTCGGCGCGGGGTGGTAGCGGTGACCGGCGATCAACGCCTGCTCGGAGCGTTGGTAGAGGTCGGCGGGCGGGGCGGGACGTGCCGCCAGCATCGCCGCGACGGCCGAGTGCGAACCCGCGATCTCGTCGAGGAAACCGACCGGCGGGTCGCCGAGCTCCTTGGTGATCAACACGGCCAGCTCGTGCCACGACACGGAGTGCCACGATCCGGTGAACACCTCGGGGTCTGACAGCCAGCGACCCTGCCGTGCGCGCAGCAGGACGCCCGTGCGCGGCAGGCGGATCGTGCCGTCCTCACCCACCTGACCCACTTCGCGCCGCAGGCAGTTGAGCAGGGCGGTCGAGGTGATGCCGTCGGGGTCAGAGGTCGCTTCCACCGATGTCCGCTTCCCTGGGGCGATGTGTCAGGATCAGGTCATTCTGACCCAGACCCCGGTTGAGGCCGAATTCGCCGCCGCGCTCGACGGCGAGCGTGCCGAGCGGTTCCTCGCGGCACTGCCGGGAGCCCGCGCGGCCGTTCTCGCACGCCTGCGCAGAGCCTTCGCGGTCGAACCGCTGCCGCAGGTCAGCGTGGACGAGTTCCTCCACCCGGCCGACCTCCTCACCGCACTGCGCTGGCCGAACTCCGCGAACCTCGTCGCCGAGGTCGCCCACAGCGTGGCCGGACTGGCGTTGTCCCGCACGACGAGCCCGCTCACCACGCCGTTCCTCGGCCGCTCGCTGGAGGAGCACGAGCAGAGCGTCGTCGACGGCCATCCGCTGCACCCGTGCTGCCGCAACCGCACCGGGTTCACCGCCCTCGACCACCTCGCGTACGGCCCCGAGCACCGGCCGGCGGTCGCTCTGCGCCTGCACCCGGTGAAGGAGCACGTCGTGTTCGGCGACTGGCCGGACGAACTGCGGGACGGCAAGGAGATCCTGCTGCCGGTGCACCCGTGGCAGGCCGACCACCTCGACATCACCACCATCGGCAGGCTCGACGCCAGCCCGTTGATGGCCCTGCGGACCCTGTCGACCGGCGACTGGCACGTCAAAACCACGCTGAGCGCCCAGATCACCTCGGCCGTGCGGGACATCTCCGGCGGCTCGATCACCACGGCCACCACGGTCTCCTGCTTCCTCTCTGGCGTCGTCGAGGGCATCGAACTGCAGCCGAACCGAGCCTCGGCCGCGGTGCTCACGAACGGCGAACCGGACCGCGCGCTCGGCGTGATCCTGCGCGACAAACCAGTGCCACGCTCGAACGAGACCCTGCTGCCGCTCGCCGCGCTGACCGCTCGTCCCGTCGACGGCGGCCCACCACCGATCCGCGCGCTCGGCGACCCGGTCGAGTGGCTCCGCGAGTTCGCCGAGCTGACCGTGCCGCCGTTGATGACGCTGCTCGCCCGCGGTGTGGCGTTGGAGGCGCACGAGCAGAACCTGGTGGTGGGTCTCGTCGACGGCCGACCGTCCCGGGTGATCTACCGCGACCTGGCCGACATCCGCGTCAGCCCTCGCGAGGACCTGCCCGAACGCCTGCACGCGAGCCCGGAGGCCCTGCGCGCCAAGACGTTCGCGACGTTCTTCGCGACCGCGCTGACGGGGCTGATCACCGCACTCGACGCGCCGGACGCCGACCTGTGGCGAACGGTGGCGAAGGCGGTCCCGGACACCCCGGACCGGCCCGCGTTGCTGCACGATCCGTTGCCCGCCAAGCCGTTGACGTTGATGCGCCTCGACCCGGCGACGAAGGCCTGGGCACACCTGCCCAACCCCTTCAGCCGATGAGCGCTTCCCGGTGCTCCCACGCCAACGACAGCAGCGCCGCACCCGCGGCCTGCGTCGGTTCGTGGTGGACGAAGCGCTCGACGTTGGCGGCGGTGAACGGGAGTCCTTCCAGGACACGGCCTTCGTCGTTGTGGGACACCAGATCGCCGAAAAGCGAGTCGAACCGCTGAGCCTCGATCACCGCCACGGTGAGCATGTCGGTCGCGAACGTGAGCGGGTCCACGCCCATGCCGAGGTACGACACGCGCGCCGCCGACGTCAGCTCCCGCGCGAACGGCCAGGTCACGTAGTCGGCGGCGTGCACCTCGGGAACACCGAGCAGTTCCTCGGCGAACTCGCGGATCATGCTGTGCCACAACGAAAAATCGTCGTCACCGGCCGACTGGAACACTCCGACCGGAAGCACCTGGTACATGCCGCCCGCATGCCCGACGCGCTTCGGGTCGCGCCAGTGCAGGAAGAACGTCGCGTCACCGGTCGCCGGGTCGTGCCGGATCGTGAGGGTGCTGATGGCGACGTTGGTGGGCCTGCGCGAAGGGTCGCACGGGTTGCCGACGGACGAACGCAGAAGCAACTCGCCGGTGTGGCCGAGTTCGCGGGCCGCGTACTCGTGCGCGCAGGCCTCGCCCACGTCGATGCCGTCGAAGTACGAGCCGATGCCGAACGTCAGGTGCCGGTCGGTGAAGCCGAGCAACCGGTAGGTCTCGCGGTTCTCGAACACGCTCGGCGCGGCCAGCGCGGCCATCGCCTCCGAATAGCTCCGGTAGCCGTCGGGCAGCAGGTCCGTGACGAGAGGAGGCAGCTCGGGCGACGGACGCAGCTCCAGCGACAGGTCCGCGAGCGGCACCGGCGCGGCCGGCGTCCAGTGCGGCGACGTGAGCAGGGGCGTGTCCGCGACCTTCGGCACGTCCGGGTACTCCCCCGCGGCCTTCAGAGCCAGCGCGTGGCGGTGTCGCAGCAGGTGGGCGCGCACGGCGAGCCACTGGTCCGGCGTCGGCATACCGCCATTGTCCCGGAGACGGCGAAACGACCGGGTCTCCCTGCCTGACCCGGTCTCCGCCTGTGAGGCTGTCAGGTCCGCCAGCGCCGCGACGCCTGGACGACGTCGCCAACGGCGCGAGCGAGGCTTCCGTCGGCGTCGACGTGGCGCTCGTACCCGGCCGGAAGCGGCTCGGCCACCTCGGGAGGAGCCTCGTACGGGCCGCTGTCGTCCCAACGCAGCATGCGTGCCGTCTTCACGAAAGCCACCGCCGCGGCCAGCAGCAGCACCCCGATCACGACCGGCCACCAGACCGATTCCGCGATCGCGATGGCGAACTGGACCTGGGCCACCACGACGAACACGACAGTCAGTCCGACCACCGACCACGGGGCCGATCTACCATCGCGTCTGCGCTTGGCGGCACCGGTTGCCCCCATTGGCGTCACCTCCACCGATGTTGTCGTGGACATCGGCGATTGATCGCACGGAGTTACAACATCCAAGAGTACTACCTGGTCGTTTGGTTGCGTTCCGTCATCGTCGGCACATCCACCCATCAGGTACTCCGCGCCCACGGCCCGTGCGCGATTCATCCTCTGGTGTGATCATCAACCCGTGTCAGCACTGCACGCGGGAGACCCCGCCTCATTCGCCGCCGACGTTCTCGACGAGGGACCTGCCGAGGTCGAGTACGAGCCAGGCATAGCCGGCAGGAGGCCGACCAAGACGTCCGCAGGAGGAGCGCTGATCCGTGATTCCACCGGACGTGTGCTCTTCGTCGTGCCGATTTACAAATCGGTACTGGACATCCCAGGTGGTATGACCGACGCGAACGAGTCGCCCAAGGCTGCGACGATCCGCGAGATCCGCGAGGAACTCGGGCTGGACGTCGAGCCGGGGCCGTTGCTCGTCGTGGACTGGACGCCGCGCAACGGCGTGTGGAGCGACTGCCATCAGTTCGTGTTCGACGGCGGGATCATCGATGGCGCCACCGCGCACGACGACGAGTTGGAGGGCGTGGTCTACCTGACGCTCGACGAGGCCCGGCCGAGGATCTACCCGTCGCTGCATCGCCGGCTGACGCTCGCGTTACAGGCCCTGGAGACCAAGACGACCTACTACGCCGAGTTCGGCCGGGAGGTCTAGCAATTAAGCTCGCCGCATGGACCTGAGCGCGTTCCCCCGAGTCGCACTGGGCAGCTGGCCGACCCCGCTGGACGACGCCCCGAGGCTCGCGACCGCGCTCGGCAGCCCGCCGGTCCTGATCAAGCGCGACGACGTCAACGGGCTCGGCGCGGGCGGCAACAAGCTGCGCAAGCTCGAGTTCCTGCTCGGGCAGGCGATCGAGCAGGGCGCGGACACGATCATCACGTTCGGCGCGCTGCAGACCAACCACGGCCGCCAGACCGCCGCGGCCTGCGCCAAGCTCGGGCTGCGGTGCGAGCTCGTGCTCACGGCGAAGGTGCCGATGAAGGGTGACGCGTACGAGAGGTCCGGCAACGTCGTGCTGGACCACATGTTCGGTGCGAACGTCCACGTCTGCGCGGACGCCGAGGAAACCGTCAGGGCCTACGAGAAGGTCAACCACGACAAGGCGGTCACGCTGCCCGTCGGCGGGTCGAACGGGCTCGGCACGCTCGGGTACGTCGCGGCCGCCGTCGAGCTCGTCGGGCAGCTTTCCGAGCGCGGCATCGACAACGCCACGATCGTCGTTCCTCAGGGCAGTGGCGCCACGGCGGCGGGCATCGCGCTCGGCACCGAGCTGCTGGGCTGGCCCGGCACCGTGCACGCGGCGAGCGTTTCCCACAGCGCCGAGGAAGCCGGCCAGGAACTGCACCAACTCGCCGGCGACGCCGCCGCACTCCTCGGCGCGGGAAAGCCGGAGCTCGGCCACGTCACGGTCACCGACGACACCGTCGGTCCCGGTTACGGCGTGCCGACCGAGGAGATGTGGAAGGTGCTGAAGCTGTTCGCGGAGACCGAGGGCGTCATCCTGGACCCGGTTTACACGGGCAAGGCGGCCGTCAAGTTCCGCGCACTCGCGCCCGCGAGCGACGTTCCCGTCGTGTTCCTCCACACGGGTGGTCTTCCGGGTTTCTACGGCTATGCACCGGAAGCCGTCGCCCAGTTCTGATCGCGGTTTCCCATTAACGCATCCTATCGACGCGTTTCACCGGTGCACCTGACAGTGCATTGGGCACCAATTGGCCAGGTTTTGGCCGTGATTACCGGGCCATTGACCGGGCATAATCGCGCCCATGTCCGCCCACGTTTCACCATCGTCACTTTTTCACCCGCACGGCGCAATCTTTGCGAATCCATGTGCGCTGGAATACTTCTGCCTGCACTTATGCTCGTGAGCTGCGACGACACGCGCGCGCAAGAGCGGCGATAACGATCCGACATGCAGCGAAGGTGAGCGGTAACAACCCGCTCGCCCCCGTCGATCGAAATACCGCGACCCGCCCGAGCAACATTCCACCAGCGTCAGTGGGTGAATTGACTCATGCGTCTGAACGTGCTCGCTTCCACAGCGGCTGCCCTGCTGCTGGTTTCGTTACCGGCGGGCGCCGCACAACAACAACCGCAGCCTGTCGTCCAGCCCGCGCACATCGTCGTTCTCGTCGACGAGTCGGGGAGCATCGGCTCCGACGACATGCAGCGGGAACGGGAGGCCGCCGCGCTGATCGCGCTCGGCGAGTTCGCGCCGGGGTCCACGATCGCCGTCGTCGGTTTCGCCAGTGACGACGGCGGGCAGGGGCAGACGCCGGTCGACGTGGTGTGCCCGCCGAGCAAGGTCGCGACGGCGCAGGACCGGCAGCGGCTCAGCGACTGCGTGAAGAACCTCCGCAGCCGCAGGAAGGAAGAAGGTCAGGGCACCGACCACGCCGCGGCGCTGCAGCAGGCGTTGAGCTACCTGACCGGGGACAAGGACGGGCCCAAGCTCGTCTTCCTGCTCACCGACGGCAAGCTCGACGTGAGCGGCAGCCCGCGATACGGGCCGGACAACGTCGGCGACCAGCGCAACCGGGCCGCGTCCGCGCTCGTCGACACCGTGCTCTCCCAGGCCAGGCAGGAGAAGGTCGCGATCTGGCCGCTCGGGTTCGGCGACGTCGACCGGGCACAGCTGGAGAAGTTCGCCAAGAGCTCGTTCCAGGGCCAGTGCAGCGACCGCTCCCCCAGCCCGTCGGCGTCGATCGTGGCGAGCAGCGCGGACGTCGACAGGGCGCTGCTGCAGGCGTTCGGGTCGGGGCGCTGCGCGGGTGTCGGCGACATCCAGCGCACCCCGGTCAGTCCCGGCGGCACCGCAGAGGTGAAGGTGACCATTCCGATGATCGCGACCGACGGATCGATCATCGTGATGAAGCACGACTCGCGCGTCGCCGTGTCCTATGTGGACCCCGAGGGCAAGGTGGTGCCGAAGTCGGGGACGCAGGGCGAGTCGACGTTCCAGGTCAGCGGGGAGAACGCGACGGTCGAGGCGTTGCGGGTCGTCAACCCGTTGCCGGGCACGTGGACCGTCAAGATCACGTCGTTCCCGGACGTGCCGAGGATCGACGTCGGCACCGCCGTGCTGTACCAGGGCGCGGTGCGGTCGGCCATGATCCTGAACCCGCCGGTGCCACGGCCGGGTCAGCAGGTCGTGGTCGAGCTCAGCCTGCAGACCCGCAGCCGGGCGATCGTCGACCCGGCCGCGCTGAGGGCGTTGTCGTTCACCGCCACCATGTCCGGGGCCGACTTCACCACGACGATCCAGCTCAACGACGAGCAGCGGGACAGCGACCAGCGCCGCGACGACGGTGTCTACACAGGACACGTCACCGTTCCCGACAACGCCACAGGCTCGATCCGGTTCGTCGGCAAGGTCGCCGGCATCGGCATCAGCGGCGACACCAGGACGGTCGACGCGGCGATCGCGTCGGGCCCCGCACCGCTCGCCGCCGTCAGCTCGTTCGGCGACACCGACCGGACGGTGGCTCCCGGCGACTCGCTCAAGGGCTCCGTCACCGTCACCAACAACTCCGGCAGGGCGAGAAAAGCACGGATCATCGTCAGCGATCCGGCGCCGGGCACGCTCGTGACGATCCCCGGCGAGCAGACGGTGCTGACCCTGCCGCCGTCGGGCGTCAGCACGTTCGACTTCGACCTCAGTTTCGCGAGCGACACCGTCATGGGCGCCAACGCGGTGACGCTCAAGGTCGTCGACGACGAGAACCCGCAGGACGTGATCTACGAGTGGCGGTTGACCGCCGACGTGGAGAAACCGCCACCCCTGACCGAGATCGCGATCGGCATCAGCGTGTCGGCGGTGCTGGTCACGTTGCTGATCATGTTCCTCGTCCACCGCAGACGCCGCGACGTGCGCGGGCTGGTCGTGCACCTGTACGAGGGCCATCGGGGCCGCGGTGACCTCGCCGCGCCCGAGCGGCCGTCACCGGTGTTCCGGTTCCACCTGGGCGAGGCGGACCAGGGCGTGCCGCAGCTCGCGCACGCAGGGCCCGGCGACGACACGTACGAACTGCGCCGCAACGGCGGGGTGCTGCGGCTGCGCACGCCGTACGGCGAGGACACCCGGTGCCACGTCGGCGAGCACGTCGACGTGACGCCGACGCTCGCGATCAAGGTGCTCGACGAGCGCGCCTCACTCGAGTTCCCCGATGACCCGCTCGCCGCGGACCTGCGCGACGAGCGACCGGCAGACGGCGACCACCACCTGCTCTGACAGCAGCGGAAGGACAACGATGCAGATCTACCAGCCCATGCTGTACGTAGGACTGGGTGGCACCGGCTGTCGGGTCGGGGCCGAGCTCGAACGCAGACTGCGTGAGGAACTGTGCGGCCCGGACGGCACCGACCTCCAGCGGATGATGCAGGGCAAGAACTTCCTGCCCTACCAGCTGCCGTCGTGCCTGCAGTTCGTCTACGCGGACCTGAGCGAGGACGAGTTCGGCAACCTGGAACGCCGGGTCGTGCCCGATCCCGCGTACCTCCCCGCCGCGGAACGCACGATGCACCTGGTGCGCGAACTCGTTCCGCACCACGACACCTATCCCGAGGTGGCCCGCAGCCTGCGCCTCGCCGCGCCCGCCTACGTCGACGACTGGCTACCGCCACCGCAGGGCGAGCCGCGGATCGGGCCGCTCGCACGTGGTGCCGGCCAGCTGCCGACGGTCGGCCGCGCGGCGTTGTTCGAGACGTTCCGCGGTGGCACCTCGGCCGCGCAGGGTCCGCTGCGCAAGGCCGTCGGCGCGATCAACAACTCGCTCGGCGAGCTGGCGTTGCTCGGTGGCGGCAAGAGGTCGTTGTCGTGCGACGTCTTCGTGTCGTTCTCAGTCGCGGGCGGGACGGGCAGCGGTGTCTTCTTCGACTTCCTGCACCTGATCGGCGACGTGTTCGCGCGGCAGGACTACCGGGCGCGGATCTTCCCGCTCGTGCTGATGCCGTCGGCGTTCGACGAGGGCCTCGGGGGCGGCCGGGCCGCGCGGCTCAACGCCGGTCGCGCGCTGCTCGACCTCTTCCGGCTGGTGGACGACCAGAACGCGCAGACGGCGGGCACCGAGCTGGACAGCTACGGCATCAACGGCACGCTGTCGGTGCGCTACCCGGACCGCGAGGAGATCCGGCTGCGGGCGTCGACGCTGCAGACGGCGTTCCTGTTCGGCAAAGGCGCTGGGGTGCAACGGGAGGACCTGCACCGGTCTGTCGTCTCGCTCGTGCTGTCGTTGATCGGCACGGACCTCGGCACGGACGGTGACGGCGGCCGCGGTGCCGTGGCGCAGACGTACATGTCGTTCGCCGACAGCTTCATCAACAGCGCGGTCGAACGCGAGGTGCCCGCCGCGACCGGCATCGGAAACCGCGGTGTGTCGACGAGTTCCGTCGCATCGATGACGGTTCCGGTGGACGACATCGCGGACATCATCAGCACGAGGCTGCTCGCCGAGGCGGTCGACGAGCTGAGCGAGCCGCCGGCGGGCCAGGCGGAGAACAACTCCCCGCTGATCGAACGGTGTTTCACGGCGTCCAATCTGGACCCGCTGCGGCTGCGGGCACCCGTCGCGATCAGGGAGGCGGCGCCCGCGACGGGCGCGGAGGCCATCCAGGGCGCGCTCAGCACCAGGGCCCGCACGATGGAGTCCGGGCTGCGCACGCTGGACCAGCAGCTCGCCATGCAGGTTCCCGAGCTCGTGCAGTCGTTCGACGCGCGGCGGGCGGTACGGACGCTGCTCGGCGAGGTCGACCTGTTCCGGCTGTGGCGCGTGCTGAGCGGGCACGACTCGCTCGCCGACACGGCGAGCACGATGGGGTTCGCGAAGATCCTTGAGGCACGGCGCGGCGAACCACCGGCCCCCGCGGGTCTGACGCTGAACCCGCCCACCGCCGCGGGCATCAAGGGCAAGTTCCTGCGCAAGCTGCAGTGGGCGGACCCGGCGGTGCGGGCGGCGATCGCGCGCCAGGACGAGTGGTACGCGTGGCGGGCCAGGAGGGTGTGGCACGCGGCGTGGAACGACCAGGCCGTGCGCTGGGACGTGAAGCTCAGGACCGTCCTGCGGGAGGTGCAGGAGCTCGTCGGCGCGTTCTCCGACCACGCCAGGATGAGCGAGCGGCGGTTCCTGACGCGGGCGCGCGAGCTGTACCAGGAGCGGGTCGGCGTCACGTATCTCCTGCCGCCCCAGGGAGATCTCGAACCGTTCTACCAGTCGGTCGTGCGCCGGTTCGTCGACTTCTACGTGCACCAGGGCGGACGGCTGCGGCCGACCGCGACGCGGGGTGACCTCGTGACCGAGATCCTCGGCGACCACGGCTGGCAGCAGGCCTACGACCTGGTGGTCGAGGGCAAGGGCGTCGGCATCGCGGTCGCGCAGATCAAGGACCGGATCAAGCAGGCGGTCAAGCGCCTGTTCTCCTACCGTGACGGTCAGCACCGGCCGTTGCTGCCCGCGTTGCAGGAACTGCTGACGGCGGCCGCGGGCAGGCCGGGCGCGCTGGTCGGCGACGACGAGCTGGCGCAGTTCCGGGAGAAGCTCTCCGGTCTCGTGCCCGGCTCGTTCGCGCCGAGCGGGACGGGCAAGCTGCGCATCCTGTTCTCGTACCCGGCCGCTGCCAAGGACTTCGAGCTGGAGAAGTACCTGCAGCAGACCGTGCAGCTGCCGCGGTCCGGTGCGGTGGTGGAGTTCCGCCCGATCGCCGCCGAGTCGATCACGGTGGTGCTGTTCCGCAGCTCGATGGGGCTCACCGAGGTGCCGGAGGTCCGCGAGGTGCTCAAGCACTGGTCCGACGCGCTCAAGAACGAGGAGCAGCAGGACTTCCTGCGCTGGCGGCAACGGCTCGGCTACGACTACGGCTACCTGGCGACGATTCCCGAGCACCGCGAACGCATCCTGCACCACCTGCTCTGCGCCGCCTGGAACGACCAGATCAGCGTGGTCGGCGACGAGGAGTCGCCGTGGGCGGTCAACGTGCGGCTCGGTGAGGGCGCCCAGGCGATGATGCGGCTGGAGCTGGAACCGTTCGGCCGGCTGTCGAGCTGGGCGAGCCTGCTGTCGGCCTACGAGGCCTGGGTGCTCACCGACGACGAGCAGATCCGGCTCGACTTCTGCGCGCGGCTGATCTCGACCGCGCCCAACGGGGTGTACCGCAGGCCGGTCAAGCCGGCGCGGCTCTACGACCGGATCGTCGGCATGGCACCGGACGAGCTCGCCCGCATCGACGCCGAGCTCGCCGGGCGCACCGGCGACAGCGGCACCCGCAGGCTGCACGCGCTGCGCGAGTTCTGGGAGCGCACGCTGCCGGGCGCGCTGAAGCTGACGTTCCGCGGGGTCAACAACCCGTTGCAGGACAACCTGCAGGACCTGCGCGACTGGGTCGCCCGAGATCCGGAATGGCTGCGACCGTGAACCGATTCGAGACACCGGACTCGGTGATGACGCTGGACCTCCGCACGGCGGAAGGTCAGTCCTATGTGGAGAACCTACAGCGGCGCGACGTGAGCGAGCTCGGGCCGTCCAACCGCCTGCTGGTCGTGGACACCACGGCCGCGCTCAGCGAGCACCACGAGTGGTTCGAGCGGCTCGCGATGCTGCCTCAGGTCGACGCCGTGGTGCTGGTCGCCATCGGCACGATCGACCTCGACGGCAAGGGCCCGTCCCTGCGCACGCCGTCCGCGCTCGCGAACGTCGGCGTGACGGTGTGGGTGGGTGACGGTGCCGGAGTGCCGTGGCAGGGCGGGTCCCGGCGTCCCGGTGCCGGCCGCGGTGCCGCCGGTGTGGACGACCTGCTGACCGCGCTGCGGTTTCCGCTGGTGTTCGACAAGGTCTTCGCCGAGGTCAGCGAGATGCCGCACCAGGCGGCGAACCCCGGCCTCGCGGTCGACTACGCGACGGTGGAGCCCGCGATGATGCGGGCGTTGAAGCTGCGGGCGTTGCGGCAGCTGGTGGCGACCGGGGTGGCGGCACGGCAGCACGACCGCGAGTCGGCCGAACTGGCGTCGGTCGTGCGCAGTGCCGCGGAAGGCGACGCGTCGTCGTTGCGGCCGGGATCACCGCTGCATGACGCGATGACGACCGCGCAGAGCAGAGTGGGTGCGGCGGCCCGTGCGATGGACGCGCTGCGCGGGTTCGGCGGGCTGCTGGGTGGGGTGCACCGGGTGGTCCTGGCGCGGCTGGCCGAGGCGGGCGAGGCCGTCACCCGGTTCCACAAGGCGACCACGCGGGCGTTGGAGGACGTGGATTCCAGCCTGGCGGAGGGATATCCGTCACCGGCGGAGCTCGTCGAGCAGGGCCTGCCGTCGCCGGCTCCGGTCAACTCGGTGGAGCTGGCGGAGTCGTTGCGCAAGGCCGTCGTGGCAGAGCTCTCGGGTGGCCGGACCCTGCCGGGACTCGCGGACCAGGCGCGTGGGCTGGGCAACCAGCTCGGCGCCGCGCGGAGTCTCGTCGTGGCCGAGTCCGTGGACGCGGAGATCGGGTCGTGGATCGGCAAACTGGTGAAGCCGCCCGCGTTCCGGCTGTGGCCGACGCCGGTCATGCATCTGCTGCCGGTGGTGTTCGTGACCTGTCTGCTCGCCGCGTGGGTGCCGGGACTGCAGTGGTGGCGGGCGATCGGGCTCGGGCTGCTGTGGCTGCTTTCGGTGGCACTGCTGTTCAACCGCGCGCCGGGAGTGCAGGACGCTCGGCTTCCGCTGGCCGCAACGGCTCTCGCGGCGGCGGCAAGTGGCACGGCGGGCACGTTCTTCCCGGCGCTGCCGTCGTTCGGCCTGTTCGTCGCCATCGGTGTGCTGCTGGTGCTGATGGCCGTCCTGGTCGGAAGCGTTGTGGCCGTGTGGAACCGCGCGGTGACGACGTGGGCGGGCGAGGTTCCGGTGCGCCGGGCGGCCAGGGCGAACCGCCTGCTGGTCGACCAGGTCACGCGCACGATCGAGGAACGGTGGACGCCGTCGGACCGCAACCGCCGGCTCGCGGACGCGTTGCTGGTGATCGCCGGGGCGATCGACGCGGTGGTCGAGGTGTTCGGCGACATGATCTCCGACCAGCGCGAGCAGCACGACGGCAGCACGCTGAGCGTGGACAGCTCGGCGGGGCTCGCCGAGGTGCTGCACCACGACCTGGTCGCGATCACGCTGGAGGTGCTGCGGCCGTCGTTCGACGAGATCTCCTCGCGCACACCGCTGTCCGGTGACTCGCAACGGTCTCTGCTGCGGGCGCAGGATCTGGCGGCCGAGTACAACCACCACCTCGACCACGCGGGACTGCGCGAGCTGCCGCCGTTCGTGACCGACGACGGTCCGCGCAGACGGCTCGCCGCGGCGCTGTGGCAGAGCTCGGACGCGAGCCGGCGCGTGCTGTCGCTCACCGCGCGCAGCCTGATGACGCAGCTCTGCGCGGCGGAGGACATCCGTCTGCTGCAGGCGGACGGAACGGTGGTCGTGCACTTCGCGTCGTCGGACATGGACCTGCCGCCCGCGGACGGCGGTGTCGTGATCCGCACCAGAGGTGACGCGGTGGGCGCGATCCGGTTGACGCCGTTGGTGAACAGGATCGTCCAGCGCGAGGTCCACGTGGTGGCACCAGGTCCGGAAGGGGACGCCGGATGACCCATTCCGCGACGAACTTCGACACGCTCACCGGACGTGATCCGGCGGGCAGGCCCGCGTACTGGCAGGTGCAGACGGTCGAGAGAGCGCCGAGCCCGGACTCGCTGCTGCTGACGTCCCGCGTGAAGACCCACGACGGCACGACGTTGCTGCACCGGACGTTGCCCGACGTGGCGAACCCCGGGGACGTGGCGTTGGCGGAACTGTTGCTGGACAACGAGATCCGTGCGCTCACGCGGTTGCACGCGCGCTACGCGGTGCCGTTGCCCGAGTTGCCCCGGCTCGTCGGCTACGACTTCGACTCGGCGGAACCGTTCGTGCTGCTGGAACCTCCTGCCGGGCGCAGCGTCGCCGGTGGCCTGCGGACGCTGCTGATCGACGAGCGCCGCCGGTTCCTGATCGGGCTCTTCCGGGCGTTGGCGCAGCTCGCCGCCGTCGACCTGGTGCACGGCTCGGTGGGGCTGTCGTCGTTGTGCTGGGACGGCCTCACGACCCAGCTGATCAACCTGGAGCACACCGTGAACATCGGTGAGGGATCGCGCTCCTCCTTGTCCCGCAACGGCGGCGTGGCCCATCCCGGCGACGACGTCCGTGCGGCGGGCCGGGTGGTGTACGAGCTGTTCACCGGCAAGCGCGTGGATCTCGGCGACACACCGGACCTGTCCTCGCAGCCGGAGGTGCTGGCCGCGTTGCTGCACGGGGTGTTCGAGGCGCGGCCGGACGACCGGCCGACGGCGGTCCAGGTGCTGGAACGGCTGAACGACCGCGATCCGTTGCCACGCCCGGTGGACATCGCCGCCACGATGCGGCCGGGCTACGACCGGTTCGACGAGCTGCACCCGCCGAGGGCCGTCGCGCCGACGGTGGCTGCTCCGCGCCCGCCTGTGGTGGCCCCTGCCCCGTCCCGCCCGTTCCCGTGGATCCCGGTCGTGTTGCTGGTCGTCCTGGTCGCCGTCGTGCTGGGGGTGATCTTCCTGTGACGCCGCCGACGGAGTCGAAGCGCGTGACGTGCCCGATCTGCCTGGAGCCCTTCGCCTGGCGGGAGGACGAGCTGTACCGGCGGATCACCGACAGCAGTGGTGCGCGGTGGGTGCGCGCGGACCTGTCGAACATCCACAACCCGGTCAAGCGCAAGGACCGCAGGGCCCGCTGCTACGTGCGGTGTCCCAACCCCAGCGCCGAGAACCGCGAGCACTACCTGCCGATCTCCTACCGCGACCACGGCGAGCCGATCATCATCGGCCTGGTCGGCCGCAGCGAGTCCGGCAAGACGCACCTGCTGGCCACGATGATCCACGCGGCGCTGCGCGGCGACCTGCGGCACCACGGGCTGACGTTCGAGCCCGCGGACGAGTTGCGGCACCAGTCGTTCGAGCGCGAGATCAACGAGCTGATGCGCGGCAACAAACTCGAGGCCACGGAGGACCTCAAGGAGGAGTTCACCACGTACCTGCTGGTCAGGACGAGCGCGGGCACGACCCGCCCGGTGGTGTTCTTCGACGTGGCAGGCGAGGACTTCGTGCGGTCGGGCGCGCAGGGGCTCGGCGGCCAGTTCGTGCTCGGCGCGACCGCGCTGATGTTCGTCGACCACCCGGCCGAGGCGGTGCCGTCGCTGTACGGCTCACCGGAGCGCAACGTCAACCCGGCGTTCGCGGGCGCCCTGCAACGCCTGGCGCAACGCAAGGACATGGCCGACCTGCCGGTCGTCATGGTGCTCACGAAGGCCGACGAGCTGCGCTACCAGCACCCGGTCGACCACTGGATCCGGCTTGACGACGCGCGGGAACCCCTGTCCGCGGCCGAGTTCCGCGCGGAGAGCCGCGACGTGTACGCGTTCCTCGACCGCTACGACGCCCAGCCGATGCTCGGCACCTACGAGAAGTTCCGCAGGGGCACCCTGCACGTCGTGTCCGCGACCGGCGTCGCCGTGGACCTCAACAACCAGTACCCGCGCGGTGTCCGCCCCGCCCGCGTCCTGCGCCCGCTGCTGGCGCTGATGGCGATGATCGGGCTCGTCGACCACCAGGAAGCCGTGGAGGTTGGCACATGATCGACCAGATCGTCTTCGCGTTCACCGGAACCTCGGGCATGGGCCCGGTCGCGAGCTCGCTGCCCCCCGCCGCCAAGTGGGACTGGCACGAGAAGCTCCGCCAGCACACCAGGCTGTTCGGCGCCGCACCCGCGATCTCCTTCAGCCACCTGGAGTTCCCCGACGGCACCGCCGCGGTGCTGCGCCGCGCGGGCAAGGCGGGCGACGCGGGCCGCAACCTCGCCCACGCCCTCGTGGGCTCCCGGGAGATCATCGCCCTGGTGGCACCGTCGATGACCCGGTGGGAGGACGGCTGGCTCGACACCGCCCCCTCCGGCGACCAGCTGGACGCGTTGTCGGCCGCCCTGTTCGGCGCACCGGTCGAGTCCGATGTGGACGACTCACTGGTCGCCCCGATCGTGTCCCTGGCCCGGTCCCGTCCCGAGAGCACGTTCAGCGTCATCGGCGTGTCCGACGAGCTGCGCCTGCCCGTCGTGTGGCGCCTGCGGGAACTCCTGCCCGCCACCACCTGGACGTTCTCGACGTACGAGAAAACCGACGCGGACAAGCCGAACCTGCCCAGGCTGATCTTCCTGTCCGAACGCCCTCACGACTCGGTGGAACCGCAGCCGGGCCGCCTGCGCGTCGACGTCACGGCAGAGGCGAGCCCTCCCGACGTGTCCGAGCCGATCACGGAGGAGATCCCGGTGCAACAGGTGGACGTCACGCCCGTGCCGGTCCAGCGCGACCTGCCGAGCGTGCTGTACGGCAACGGTCCCGTGCATCAACGCCTCCTCCAGCTCGCGGAAATCGTGGAGTCGCAGGACATCGAGTCGGTGCACCGCCAGGCCCCGGCGTGGCTGCCCGACCTCGCCGTGCCGCCGTCCCTCGCCGCCTACGCCGTGGAATACCTGGAGAACAAGGGCTTCAAGGACCTGGACCCACCAGTGGCCCGGCGCTGGCGGGCCGAGCAGGGCGTGGTCCACGCGTCCCCCGCCGCCCTGGAAACCGAGCCGGACCGCCCACCGACGGACCACGCGCTCGTCGACCAGGTGTGGCAACGGCAGGTGTACTGGTCCACCACGGCCGACGCGGCCAAGCGCAAAGCGGTCGCCTACCGCCGTTTCACCCTCATCGCGCTGATCGCCGGCGCGGTGGGGGCTGTGCTCTCCGCGCAGCTGACCACCGTGGGGCAGTGGGCGACCGTGCTGACCGCAGGCGTCACGGCCGCGATCGTCTCCGTGGGCACCTACGTGCGGCAATGGCGCGAACCCGCGGCACGCGCGGCCTGGACGGCGGCACGGCTCCGTTCGGAAGCCCTGAAGTCCGCTGCCTGCGCCTACCTGGCGGGAGTGGGCACCGCGGAGGCCCTGCGGGAGCGCATGGCCGAGGTCGGCCCGCACACCGTTGCCCGGACGCACAAACGCGCGCCCGACATCACGGATGCGGCCACCTTCTCCGCGACCCGCGTGGAGGGCCAGATCCGCTACCACGAAACCGCAGCCGACGACTACGAGAAGAAACTGCACCTGGCCGAAAACGCGGAGCTGGCCTTCGGCCTTGCCTCCGTCGTGTTGTCGGCCGTCGGCGCCATCTACGGCGGCGTCGTGGTCTGGGTGGGCGTCTGCACGACGATCGCCGGAGCGATCACCGCCCACGTGTCGCAGTCCGGCTACCAGCTCATGATCGCGAGCTACCGCCGCACGGCCAGCGACCTGCGCCGGCTGCTGCGGTCCCTGCCCTCGCGCAAGGACCCGGCGGCACAGGCCACGTTCGTCGTCGAGTGCGAACGCGTGCTGGAGCTGCAGAACGCCGACTGGCTGACGCAGCACACCTCGGCACAGGGAAAGGAGAAGTCGTGAACGACGACGACCTGTGGAGGGTGTTCATCAGCCACAGCACCGCGGACAACCGGGAGGGCGTCGCTTCCCAGCTCGTCGACGTCCTGATGGAGGAGCTGCCGAAGCACCGCATCGGCCGGTGGGTGGACCGCGACGGCCTGTTCGTGGGTGACGAGTGGCGGCCGAAGATCGCCGAGGAGATCCACGGAAGCCACGTCGGCATCGTGCTGCTCGACGACAAGGCGCTGGAGAGCCAGTGGGTGCGCGACGAGGCGTTCCTGATGCAGAACGAGCCGGTGGACCGCAACTACCAGGTGATCATCGTCCTCATCGGACTGTCCAGGGACGACGTGAAGGCTCGCCCGTTCACCGATCTCGTCACGAACAAGCACTACGTGGCGCTGGACAAGGTCGGTTTCGACGGTGTGCTCCCCGAGGTGCTCAGAACCCTGTACTGCCCGGAGCTCGGCCTGCTGCAGGCGGGAGAGATGAGCCTCGTGCGCAAGGTCGCCGAGCTGCTCCCCACGGACCCCGACACCGTGCGGGCGTTGACCGAGCCGTTCCGCCGACCCCAGGACTCGCCTCCGCTGCTGGCCAGGGAGTTCCTCGCGTACCTGATGCTGAAAGCCAGATGCGACCTGCTCGTGCACAAGATGTTCCACAAGGGCAGACGGTTCTTCGCACGGCAGCACCGGTCCGACCTCGAGTTCCTGCTGAGCCTGCTCGAACCCAGCTGGATCCCGCTGGACCTGGTCGCGTCGATGGTCCCACCCGACGGGAAGGAGGACCGGCTCGGCGTGGTCGGAACCCTGCCGGGCACGGCAGGACGGTCGATCAGCCTCGACACCGGCGAGGCCGTCGTGCGCAGGGCGACCCACTGGGACGAGGACACGTGCGCGGTCCTGCCGTTCGGCCGGGTGCCGGAGGGCACCGAGCTCGACGGACTCGAGGTACAGCTCGAAGACGTGGACTACTGGGCCACGAACCCGGATCCCACGAAGTACGTCGTGCTCCAGGCCGGTACGTCGCGGACGAACCGGCTCGAGGGCGTGCGCCGGGTGCACGAGCGGTGGCCCGACGTCGTGGTGGTCCTCGTGATCGGCGAGCCCGACCCGCAGGACGACCTCGCCACGTCCTGCTACCACCGCACGGCCCTGTCCTGCGACAGGGAAGCCGAGGCGCGCAAGGAGATCGACAAGATCTCGGGCCTGCTGGAAGTCGAGAGGAAGCCGAGGGCGTCATGAACACCATGGCCGCGGAGATCGAACGGCACGGCGATCAGTACGTGTGCCCGGACGTGCTCGACCTCGCCGTCCGCGTGGCGCGGGCGACGACGCGCCCGCTGTTGCTGTTCGGGGCTCCTGGTTCGGGGAAGTCCTCGCTCGCCAAGCACATCGCCGCCAAGCAGAACCTGCGGTTCTACGAACACGTGGTCACGGCGAGGACGACGGCACGGGACCTGCTGTGGTCGTTCGACACCGTGCGCAGGCTCAGCGACGCCCAGACCAAGACGGGCGTCAAGCCGGACAAGCACTACATCTCCCCCGGCGCGCTGTGGTGGGCGTTCGACCGCGTCAGCGCGGCGGACCACCCCCGCACGGCCGAGCCGCACCCCGACTGGAACGCGACGCGCGCGGACCGCGGCGCCGTGGTGCTGATCGACGAGATCGACAAGGCCGACCCGGACGTGCCGAACAGCCTGCTGGTCCCGTTGGCGGACCGGTACTTCACGGTGACCGACCTCGACCAGGCACAGCCCGTGCACGAGAAGCCGGGACCGGACGGGGAGAGCCTGATCATCATCACGTCGAACGAGGAGCGCGAACTGCCGCCCGCTTTCGAACGCAGATGCGTCGTGCACCGGTTGGACGAGCACGACAAGGAAACACTGAAGATCATCGCAGGCAACCACACCGGCTCGGACGACAAGTACCCGCTGGACTTCCTGATCGGCAGGCTCACCGACGCCCGCCGCACCGCGAAGGAGGAGCAGCGCAGGCAGCCGAGCACGGCCGAGTTCATCGACGCGATCAAGGCGTGC
Source organism: Lentzea nigeriaca (assembly GCF_016907955.1). Classification (GTDB taxonomy): domain Bacteria; phylum Actinomycetota; class Actinomycetes; order Mycobacteriales; family Pseudonocardiaceae; genus Lentzea; species Lentzea nigeriaca. The sequence goes on from NZ_JAFBCX010000022.1 coordinate 75,048, forward strand.
GTCCGCGAGGGCATCACCACCGCGGACCACCCGTCGCTGAAACCCGTCCTGGAGATGATCTACACCAAGAAGACGCGGGGCGACGCCGTCCAGGGCTGGCCGCTGTGAGACCCGTGACGTGGCTCGGCGACCTCGTCCGCGCACTCGGCGCAGTCCGCCCAGACGGCCGACCGCCGACGCCAGAGCTGGTCGAGACGGTCGCGACCATGCTCGGAATCACCGGCACCGCACCGGATCCGGAGCCCGCACGGCTCGACCCCGCCACGTCGGAGACGGAGGAACCCGTCACCCCGATGCTGCCGGCTCCCGCCGCCGTGCCGTCCGGCGAACGCCCCTCCGGCCTCGATCGTCCCCGGTTCTCCGAACCGCCGAAGGAGGAGGAGTCGGGACCTCTGGTCGGGCTGCGGCAGTCCTGGGTCGAGGACGTGCCGGAGAACCTCCGGATCGCCTGGCAGGACCAGGAGGTCGTCCCGCTGGAGACCACGACGGCCGACCGGCTGCGCCGCAAACCGCCGTTCGAACCGTTGCTGCGCAGGGCTTCCACGTCCGCGCTGGTGCAGGCGATGCTGTCGCGACGGCTGCCGGGCGACGAGGTGGACGTGCCCACGCTGGTCGACGAGCTCGCCGCCGGCCGCGCCGTGACGTCGCTGCCGATGTCGCCGCGACCCACCTTGCGCTGCGGCGCGCACGTGCTGATCGAGGAGTCCTCCGCCATGTCGTTGTTCTGGCGGGACCAGTGGGAACTCGCCAAAGTCGTGCGCAACGTGGTCGGGCCGGGGCTGACCGACGTGACGGTGTTCCGCGGTTCGCCGCTGCGGCCTCGGCGCGATCACCCCCAGCCCGCGCCGCGACGTGCCGTGCTCGTGCTGTCCGCGTTCGACATGCAGCGCGGCAGGGCCAACCGCGAGGACTGGGAGCGCTACGTCGCCGCGCTGCGGCAGCGCGACTGCCGGGTGGTCGGGCTGGTGCCGTTTCCCCGTGAGCGCTGGTCGGCGTGGCTGACCGGGTTGATGCCGCTCGTGTGCTGGGACCGCAGCACCACGGTAGGCACCGTCCGGTCCGCGATGGGCAGGGCGGCATGAGCCGGCTGGCGACCGAGCTCGCGCGCACGCCGCTGCGGCAGGACGTCGAGCTGGCCGTGGTGCTGAGCGTGGCCACGCGCATCGAGATCGAGCTGGTGCGGGCGGTGCGGCTCGCCGTGCTGCCGCACCTCGACGTCGGCGCGGAGTCGGACTTCTGGTTCAGCGAGTGGATCGGCGCGCGGCAACCTCGGGTGGTCGCGCTGCGGCCGGAGCTGCTCGAACCGTTGCGGGCACGGCTGACCGAGATGTTCCACGCGGGAGCGGTGGGCAGGCTGCGCGCGGTGATCAAACGGGTCCATCGCGACATCTCCCCCGCGCTGCAGCTGGAGGAGGACGTCAACTGGCGTGCCTGCACCAACGAGGACGGCGGGTTCGAGGAGGCGTGCGCCCTGCTGCGCCGCGGCACCAAGGCGATGGTCGGGGAGTCCCGCGCCGGTGTGGCGGGCTGGGTCGCGGAGGCGCGGCATCGCCTGCCCAGGAAGGTGATGGAGAGCCAGGACGGCTGGCACCTCGTGCTGGAGGCGAAGTACTCGCTGCCGGAGGACATCGTCACCTCGCCACCGGAGAACGGTGTGGAGCGGATGCTCGACACCGTGCTGCTTCCCGTGCTGCAGCACCACCAGGACAAGTCGGAGTGGCTGTGCACCATCGCGGTGCGGTGGCAGGACGGCGTGCTGGTGCTCGGTGGCGAGGCCGAAGGCGCCGTCACGATCACCCTGCCGCACCACGTGCCCTGGGTCGAGCTGATCCCGCACGGGTACAGCTCCGGCACGTGGAAGCTGATCGAGGGTGTGGTCACGTTCACCCCGCCGGTGAAGGGGCCGGTGCGGTTGCGCACCGTGGACGGCAGGGTCTTCCAGATCCCCGACGCCGTCGGTGACTCCGTGCAGGCCTCCCCGGTGCTGGTCAGGATGCCGGGGCCGGGCGCGGAGCCCGCGCAGTTCTGGTTGCAGCCGGTCAGGTTCGACACCGACACCCACGCCCGTGACGGTCAGCCGGTCGCGTTGCTGAGCAAGGTGCTCAGCACAATTCCGGTCGACGCGGGCGCGCTCGAACGCCTGCGCCGGTGGCTCGACCAGGACCGGCACGCGACGATCCGGCTGCTGCACGGCTGGGCGGAGGAACACCGCGTCCGGCTCGCCACCCAGCTCGCGGCGGACGCCGACGCCGACGGGTGGCAGGTCTACCGCGGACGACAGGACCCCGAGGCGGCGCACTGGCTCGACAGCACCCGACCGACTCCGGGTTCGCGAGGGCTGTTGCTCGTCGTCGACCGCGCCGACGCGTGGCACCCGCAGCACCTGCGGGACCTGTTGTCCGCGCTCACCGCCCGGAAGGTGCACACGCGGGTCCTGTTGCTCAGCAACGAAACGGGGCCGTGGTGGGAGGCGTTGATCCGCGCGCTGGCCGGTCGAGGCGTGGACACGGACGTCCAGGGACTCACGAGCGCACGCAGGGTGCGCGGCACCGACCAGACCTATCAGAACGCGCTCGACGTGCTGTCGAGCACGCTGTCGATCGACCTGCGCGGACAGCTGCCCAGCAGGATCCCGTCGAGCGTGGAACTCACCGAGTCCGTAGCGGTGGCGGCCGTGCTCGACGTGCTGAACAAGCAGAAACCCGCGTGGTTGCAGGCGAACCAGACCATCCTGCGGCACGAGGACCGCTTCCGGTCGCAAAAGGAACGCGAGCACAACGCGGCACTGGCCAAGCTGATCTTCCTGGCCACCCTGCTCCGGCCGTTGCGGCTGGAGGAGGCGAGGACGCTGTCCTTCCATCATGGACTGTCCGATGTGGAGGAATGGCCGCGGTTGCTGGCCGCCTACGAACGGCACTACGCGATCGACCAGGACGTGCTCGATCCGCTCGGCGCCTGCCAGTTGCGCGACGACCTCCTCGCCGCGGTGCTGGTGGACCGCCGCGCAGACACGGGCGTCGAGCCGCGATGGGCTGGGGAAGCGTTGTGGGGGCTGGACGAGAGCTTCCGGGCACGGGCGGTCGGGGTGCTGGCGCATGCGGCGCAACGGTTCTCGCGGCTCGCGTTGCTGCACATGAACCCGATGGTGCTGAACGACCCCGCGTTGCTGGTGAACGCCGGTGCCTCGGCGATGATCGCCGCCATCGGGACCGCCGACACGGAGCTGCTGGAGCGGGTGAGCGAGGCCGTCCCGCCGCCGCACCGGCGGGACCTGCGACTGGATCCCGCGGTGGCGCAGCTGGAGAAGGTGCTGGTGGCACACCTGTTCCGGCAGGGGCAACCGAGCCCGGCGCGCGACGCGCCTCTGCACCTGCGGCTCGCCAGGAGCGAGGCGCGGGCGGGGCTGACCCGGGCGGCGCTGACGTCGGCGCGCAGGGCAACGGCGGGATATCGCAGGCTGGTGGTGACCGGGTTGCGCCACCACACGCAGACGTTGTGCGAGAGCCTGATCCTGGAGAGCGAGCTGCTGGGCGAGCTGGGGCACCCGTCCGAGGCGTTCCGGACCGCCGAGGAGGCCGAGCGGCGACTCCGTGAGCTGCAGCGCAAGCTGCACGACCGGCCAGGGGCCAATCTCGGCGTGGCTCTCGCGAACCTCGGCAGGCAGAAGGCACGAAGCCACCGCGGTGACCCGCAGCTGGCCCTCCGTGACGTGGCGGCGGCCGTGCGGATCCTGCGCGGCCTCGCCGCCGAGCAGCCGGCGGAGTACCGGCCGGAGCTCACCGAGGCGCTGGTGAACCTGTCCGAACGCGCGGTCGAGACCGGCCGCGCACCGGAGGCGTTGACGGCTGCCGAAGAAGCCGTCGTGCTCGGCAGGACGCTGACGGAGAGCAACAGCTGGGCGCACGGCTACCGGCTCGCGGCCGCGCTGGTCTGCCTCGCCGGGCGGTTGCCGGCGAGCAGGGCCGTGGAATCCACCGCGGAGGCCGTGGCGCTGTACCGGAAGGCCGCTTCGGCCACTCCCGAACGGTTCAGGCCACATCTCGCTCTCGCTCTGACGCGTCACGCCGCCGTTCTGGACGAGCTCGGCCAGCGCGAGGAGGCCGTGGCGGCCGTGGAGGAGGCGGTCAGCCTTTACGAGCGGACGCACAGCGGGTACGCCGGGGAGCACGCGCAGGCTGTCGCGCTGCGTGACCGATGGAGGGGTGGGTCCGCGTGATCAGTACCCTGGTGTCGTGACCGACTTGGCCGACGACCTGAGCCTGCTGCGCGACCTCGAGCGGCGGTTGCTCGTCTACAAGTTCGCGATCGAGGAGCTGATGACGAAGCTCCGGATTCTCAGCGAGGAGTTCGACTCCGTTCACCGGCACGACCCGATCGAGCACATCACGAACCGGGTGAAGAAGCCCGAGGGCATTCTGGAGAAGTTGCGGCGCAAGGGGTTGCCGCTCGACGTCGAGTCGATCGGCGAAGTGCTCGACGACATCGCCGGGGTGCGGGTGATCTGCCCGTTCATGTCCGACGTGTACCGGGTGTCGGCGATGCTCGCGCGGCAGCACGACGTGGAGATCCTGCGCACCAAGGACTACATCGCCTCGCCGAAGCCCAACGGGTACCGCAGTCTTCACCTGATCGTGCGCATTCCGGTGTTCCTGTCGGACCGGGTCGAACACGTGAAGGTCGAGGTGCAGCTGCGCACCATCGCCATGGACTTCTGGGCGACGCTGGAGCACAAGCTGTTCTACAAGTACGACGACAGCCCGCCCGCCGACTTCGTGGACGAGCTGATGTCGTCGGCGATGATCGCGGCGCAGCTCGACGAACGCATGGAGTCGTTGCACCGCAGGATTCACCAGGACGAGGCGCGGCAGCCCTGAGGACCGCCGCGCCGCACGGACGTGGTTACCTGATCTCCGGCACGAACACCGAGCCGGTCTCGCGGATCAGCTCACAGGTGTTCGGGAACGTCTGCTGGTAGTTGACCTCCTGGCCCATCCACCGGCCGGTCGCCGACACGGTGACCGGGTCGTAGATGTAGGTGCAGAGCGTCCCGGGCTCGCCGGGCAACGCCGTGAAGTCGCCGTGCGCCGCCTCGATCTCGGCACACGCTGCGTCGGCGGCGGGGTGGTCACCGCCGTCCGGGTTGCACATGAGCGTGTAGGCCCTGGCAGCACTCGGGTTCTGCGGCGTCACGGTCATGGTCAGCTCGCCATCGGCAGCCGCGGCGGTTCCGGCCAGTGGAAAGACGAGGCCGGCACAGGCGAGCGCGGACATGGTCACGATTCGCTTGCTGTTCATGACCTAGGGCTTCCCGCGCATTCCGCGAAGCCAACATATTCTGGCTCGCGTGAAAAACGTCCTACCGTTGTGCGCAGCGGGCTTCGTGACCGCGTTCGGAGCTCACGGCGTCGCATCCGGCTTGGGATTTCTGCAGACCAACCTGCTGACGCTCGGCCTCCTGCTCGCGATCTACGACGGCGCGGAGATCGTTCTGAAGCCGGTGTTCGGCTCGCTGGCCGACCGAATTGGCCCCCGCCCGGTGCTGCTGGGCGGGCTCGTGGCGTTCGTCGTGGCGAGCGCCGCGTTCGTTCTGGTCGACAACGTGGCCGTCGCGAGGTTCGGGCAGGGCGTTGCGGCGGCGGCGTTCTCCCCCGCCGCCAGTGCGATGGTCGCCCGCCTCACCCCGCCGGACGCCAAGGGCAAGGCGTTCGGCCGGTACGGCGCGTGGAAGGGCATCGGCTACACAGCCGGTCCGCTGCTCGGCGGCCTCCTGATCCACCTCGGCGGCTTCGACCTGTTGTTCCTCACGATGGCCGCACTCGCGGCAGCCGTCGCGGCATGGGTGATGAGCGTGCCGAAGCTGGAACCTCTGCCCCGTCACCGGCAAACCGTCGTGGACCTCGCGAAACGCCTGTCCCACAGTGATTTCCTGAGGCCGACGGCGGCGCTGGCGGCGTCGACGGCCGCGCTGGCCACCGGAGTCGGCTTCCTGCCGGTGAAAGCCGCCCAGCACGGCCCGATCGTCACCGGTGCCGCGGTGTCGCTGCTCGCGATCACCGCGGCACTGGTCCAGCCACGCGTCGGCGCGGCGCTGGACGCCGGACGCGTCAGCACCCGCCTGGGCACCCGAGCGGGCGTTCTCACCGCCGCGACCGGTTTCGTGGCCGCCGCGGCGATCCCGGGTCTCGCCGGCACGCTCGTGGCCGCGGTCCTGATCGGCGCCGGATCAGGAACCGTGACCCCGCTGGCGTTCGCGGCACTGGCCAACAGCACGCCGGAGGAACACCTCGGTCAGACGATGGGCAGCGCCGAGGTGGGCAGGGAGTTCGGCGACGCGGGCGGCCCGCTCCTGGTGGGTGGGCTCGCCTCCCTCGCCTCGCTGCCCGTCGGCCTGCTCGGGCTGGCCGCGGTCATCGCCCTCACGGCTTGGTGATCTCCAGCTGCAGCTCGGTCACCCAGTCCGCGGGATCTCCGTCGCCGTAGTTCAGGTAGACCTCGCGGGCGTACCCGTTCTGCTTGTACCCCTGGGCCTCGACCCACGTCGCGACGGCCTGGTAGGTGGCGTCGACGTCGTCCATCACGCCCCGGTGCACGATGGTCGCCGCCTGGTCCAACGCCGGCAGGTCAACGACCTCGAAGTCGTATGCCGCGGACGGTTCCACGGACACCGTGACACCGGCATGGACCAGCACCTGGTCGCCCTCAGCGGGTTCGTAGGTGGCGATCCCGTACCCGGTGATCGGCACCCCGGCGCGCTCCAGCCGTGCCAGCAGCTCCGGGTAGAGCGGCTGGATCACCGGCCCGATGTCCTCGGGCCCGTACGAGGCGGCCGTGGCGCTCAAACGGGCGACACGGGCAGAAGGAACTGGCTTCACAACAACGTCGTCGGTAGGCATGGCGCCTTCCCTTTCAATGGCGCGGAGACGTGCTTCCACCCGTCTCAACCGCGACTCGTCCGCAAGAATCTGCTGCCGCAGCTCAGCGCGCCGCAACGAAAGCATTCCGTGCAACTGTTCAACGGAAAGCTTTTCGTCGAGCACGATTTTTACCTGGTCGAGTGTCAGACCGAGGTCCTTCAACGCGACCAGCCGGTTGAGTCGCTGGAGCTGTGCGGCGGTGTAGAAGCGGTAGCCGGACGACGCGTCCACGTGGGCCGGCAAGAGCAACCCGACCGCGTCGTAATGGCGCAGCATCCGCACCGACACACGCCCCAGACGTGCGAAGTCTCCGATGGTGAACATGACTGCTCCTGTGTAGGGGCTGACACGGTGTGAGGGTCAAGAAATGATGGTTTGAGCAACGGTCCGGGTGCGCATCCTGGGGCGTTGACGAGAGGTGGCACATGACGTTCGCGCATCCCGCGTTGTTCTACTCCGATGAGGACTCCTACATCGACGGGACCGTCCCGTTCGTCGTGGAGGGCCTCGCGAACGCCGAACCAGTCGCCATCGCCGTGCCCGGCCACAACCTGGTGCTGCTCAAGGAGGCGCTCAGCGGGTTCGCCCACCTCGTGACGTTCATCGACATGGCGGACACCGGCCGCAACCCCGGCCGGATCATCCCCGAGCTCCGTGTGTTCGCCGACCGGCACCGCGGGCCCGTGCGGATCATCAGCGAACCGGTGTGGGACAACCGCACCGATGTCGAGTACCCCGCGTGCGCGTTGCACGAGGCGCTGGTCAACTACGCGTTCAGCGGCCGTGACCTCAGCATTCTCTGCCCGTACGACATCTCTGCCCTCAGCCACGACGTGCTGGCCGACGCCGAGAAGACCCACCCCGTCGTGATCGACGCGGGTGGGCACCGGCCCAGCGACCACTTCCACCCCGCACGGGTCGTCGTCGCCGCGCACTCGCTGCCGTTGCCGACGCCGGCGGACGCGGCGAGCACCTCGGCCGCGGCGGGCGGGATGGCGGCGGTGCGGGCGTTCGCGCGAGAGCAGGCCGTCCAGCACGGGCTCGCGCAGGACCGCGTGGACGACTTCGCCCTCGCGGTGACCGAGCTCGCGACCAACAGCGTGCGGCACGGCGGCGGGGAGAGCACGGTCCGGGTGTGGGCCGAAAGTGACAGTATTATTTGCCAAGTCAACGACAACGGCCACATCACCGATGTTCTCGCGGGACGATCGCCTGTTCACGCAAACGACCCAGGCGGTCGCGGTCTGTTGCTGGTCAACCGTTTGGCGGACCTCGTCCGCACCCAAACGACGTCGTCCGGCACCGCAATCCAGGTCAGATTCGATCTGGGCAACAAAAAGACAACGTGATCGACATACATTTGGGCGTGTTCGTTATAGCTTGAGCACGTGCACGACGAGGAAGCGACGGAAATCGGTTACACGGGGGCGCGTTTCGGGTCTCCGGCGACTCGTAGACGACTGCGCGCCGAACGTACTCACGACGCGAGCGGTGCGGAGACGCAACAACTGCCCCGTCAGCAACCGTTGCGCCAACGCCCGCCGGAACCGCCACCGGAGTGGCCGATGCAGGATGAGGAACCACCCCACGTCCCCGCGCGGGACAGCGCGCTCGTCCGTCCGTACGCACGCACCGGCGGCCGTACGGCGGCCCGCCACGACCTCCGTCTGGAAACCCTGCTCTCCACGGACGAGGAGCAGCTGTACCGCGCGAACAACGACCAGGCGGCGATGATGCGGCTCTGTCTGCAGCCGCGGTCGGTCGCGGAGATCTCCGCGCTGATGAAGATCCCGCTGGGAGTCACGCGGGTACTGCTGAGCGACCTGATCACGCTCGGCCTCGTCGCCGTGCACGAACCGGGCGACAAGCCGAACATGGCGTTGCTCGAACGAGTTCTCGCAGGCCTGCGCCGGTTGTAGGCACCCGTTCGCCATCAAGCGGGATCACCGGGGGTCGCCGATAATGATGATCGTGGCGACCCCCAGCGACGAGACGTCCGAACCGACCACCAAGCCGGTGCCGGTGCCAGGACGTGCTGCCGAGCAGAAGAAACTGCGGCCCACCCGGATCAGCGGCACGTGGATCGCCGTGCTCATCGCGATCGTGGTGCTGATCTTCCTGCTGGTCTTCATCCTGCAGAACGGCGACAACGCGACCATCCACATCCTGTGGGGCCAGTTCAGCCTTCCGCTCGGCGTGGCGCTGCTGTTCGCGGCGATCGGCGGCGCGGTGCTGGTCGCGACCGTGGGCGCGGCCCGCATCCTGCAGTTGCGGCGTCAGGCGAAACGGCTCACTGGTCGTCCCTCGACCTCATCACCAGCTCGACGCGAGAGCTGATCCCGAGTTTGCGGAAGATCTTGCGCAGGTGGAAGTTCACCGTGTGCGGTGACATGAACAGCTGCGTGGAGATCTGCCGGTTCGTCTGCCCCTTCGCCACGAGGTTGGCGATCGCCCGTTCGGTGTCGTCCAAACTGGACCATCCGGATGCGGGGCGCACCGGTGCCGCTCTCCTGCGCCTGCCGAGCTTGCGCAGCCGTCCCAGCACCCGCGCGCTGTCACGGGAGGCGCCGATCTCCCGGTACAGCCCCAGCGCGATCTCCAGCGCCTTCACCGAGTCCGCGCGGTCCGAGTTCGTCAGCAGCACACCCAGGTCCTCTGCCGCGTTGGCCCGCGCCCACAGGTCCCGGTGCTGCTGCGAAGCCAGTTCCAGCAACGAGGCGTCGCCGTCGAACAGGCCGCGTGCGTGCATCGCGGCCGCCGCCACGGCCCGCAGTCCGGGGTTCTCCTCCGCCAGCCGTTCCACGCGGTCGACGACGGCCTTGGCGAGCCGCTCGTCCCCCGCCTCCAGCGCCCTGCGCACGAACCACCCGGCCGCACGCGGTTCCTCGGCGAACAGCCCGGACGACACGAGCCCCGGATAGGAGTCGGTGAGCAGCGCCAACGCCTTGTCGGGCCCGAACCCCACGTACGAGACGACCACGTCGGCCCACTGGTAGTACGCCCGGGAGAAGAGGATCCCGTCCACCGGCACGTGCCCCCGGTAGCGCTCGACGTGCTCGATCGCGGCCGGGAGGTCACCGGTGTGGAGCGCGACCATCGCGAGAACGGCCAGCGCCGGTGCCACCAGTGCGGTGTGCCCGGTGTCCTCGGCCACCGACAGCGCGTTGCGCGCCTCGACCGACGCCTCCTCGATCCGCCCTGCCTGCAACAGGATCCGCGCCTGCACGACCGAGGTCATCAGTTCCTTGGTCACCACCGACGACGGCCCGCTGCGCGCCCGCCGCACCACACTGTCGGCCTCCGCGAACTCCCGCTGGCCGGAGTAAAGCGTCGCCAGCAGCAGTTGTGGATACGCGCAGAGGTCGTACGACGTCACGGACTGCGCGGCCTCGCGCGCCAGTTCCAGTGCCGCACCAGGTTGTCCGGTGTCGCGGGCGATCGCGGCCAGCACCGCGAGCGCGGTGGCGAGCACGTCGTCCGGCGGGCCAGTGTGGGTGCGCACGACCGTTTCGGCCAGCTCCTCCGCGCGCCGCCGGTCGTGGCCGAGCAACGCCATCATCCTGGTGATCTCCACCCACGGCGCGAGTTCGGGCTGCAGATCGGGTTCGTCCAGCAACGCCTCGGAGATCTCCACCGACTCGGCGTGCTGCGCGCCCAGTGCCGTGGTCATGGCCACGCAGTGCCGCAGCTTGGCGGCGGGAGCCGGGGAAACCTGGCGCGACAACGCGTCCTGCGCGAGCGCTTGCGCCGCCGTGAGCTTGCCGGCCGCGATCAACGCGCGCACCGCGATGACCGTGCGGTGCACGAGCGACGCCGACGCCTGGTCGGTGAGTTCGAGTGCGCGGACCGCGAGTTCGGCGGCGGCGTCCGGCGCGTTCCACAGCACCGCTTTCGCGGCCTCGACCAGGCCGTCGATCGACCGCACGTCACCGCGCTGGGCACCGTGCAGGAGGTGCTTGGCGGCGCTGACCGCGGAATCCCCGCGCCCCAGCAGCATTTCACCTGCCTCGCGGTGCAGGGCGCGGCGCACGGGTGGCGGCACGGAGTCGGCGACCAGCCGCCACACCAGCTCGTGCCGGAACGCCAGCCGGTCTTCGAGCGACGTCACCACGCCCGCGTCGATGACCTCGTCCAGCGCGGGCAACAGGATCGCAGTGCTGGCGGCCAGCATCTCCGCCACGTCACCGGGTTCGAAGCGCGGCCCGAACACGGACGCGACCTGCAGCACGTGCCTTGCCTTGCCGCTCAACGAACTGAGGCGCTCGCGCAGCAACGACTCGGTGCGCCGCGCCGAGCGGTCACAACGCAACGTCGCGTGCTCGGCGGAGATCTCGATCTGACCGTCCTCGCGAAGAGCGGTGAAAAGACTGATCAACGCGGCGGGATTTCCGCGAGCGGTCGACGCCAGCGCCCGGAGATCGTGATCGGGGATTCCGCCGGCGAGATCGGCGACGAGTTCCGCGATCACGTTGTCCGTCAACGGGCGCAGCTCGATCCGCACGGCACCGCGCGCCGCGGCGACCGCGAACAGGCGGTCAGCGCCTTCGCCGCAGCGGCGGGCGAGCAGCCAGACGATCTTCTGATGAGCGGCGGCGGGGAGCAGTGCGCGCAACGCGGCCAGGGTGCCCGGCTCGGCCAGGTGGAGATCGTCGAGCACGACCAGCGTGGGGGCGTCCGGTTCGCGTTCCGCGAGGCGTGCCAGCAGGAACGGCTGATCCAGCTCGTCCTGTGCCGTGGCGACCTCGAAACCGCGGCGCGCGGCGACGGCGGCGACCTCGGCCAGCAACCGCGTCTTGCCGGTTCCCACCGCGCCGTCCACCAGCACCACGCCGGTGCCCGCGTCCAGCACACCGCTCAGGAGCTCACGTTCTTCCTCGCGGCCGCGGAACGTCCCGTCACGATTCCCCGACACCTATTTTTCCTTTCGCTCCGCGGCGGCGGAGAACAAGCGCTGCCCTACCACAACGATCTCGTGCCCACCAGCCTTGAGACAGGATCTCTAGGCCGTCCGGATGACCAGGTGAGGCCGCCTCCCGGCTGCCGCTACCCGGTCGAGTAGTTGCCCGGCGGATCATACGGGCCATCACCGTGTTGAGACGCCCATAGCGCAAGAACCTCTACCTGGGCAAGTGGTGGCGTTTCTCCTAGCATCAATTCCGCTGATCCATTCACCACCGATTACGGAGAGATCGTGGAAAACCGGCTGAAAGTGTGGTGTGCCGGAATCAGCGCTCAGGTGACGCCGGGCACGACCACCGTCGTGGAGGGCGCACCGGGAACGGGCAAGACCGCGGTGCTCGATGATCTCGCCGCGCGCTGGGAGGCCTCCGGCCGGCACGTCGTGCGGGCACGGGCGAGTGCCCTGGAGGGCGATCTGCCGTTCGGGATCGTGGCCCAGCTCTTCGACCTGATCGACCCCGATCTGGTGCCGCCGGAGGCACTCGGGGCGCTCCAGCTGACCGCCCCGGCCGCCGACTTCGCCGTGCTGCACGGCGTGTACCGGCTGGCCGCGGCCCTGGCCGGCACTTCAGGACTGCTGATCGCCGTCGACGACGCGCACTGGGCCGACGCGGCGTCGTTGCGGTGGCTCGCCTATCTGACTTTGCGCATCCAACGTCTGCCGATCGCTCTCGTGCTGACCGTGGGTGCGGGTGAGCGGTGCGACGACAGTTCTTATGGCGAGATCATGGCCACGTGCCGGCGCGTCGGGCTGAGCAACCTGTCCGCGGACGGCGTCGCCGCGCTGATCTCGCCTGCGCCCGCCCCCGAGTTCGTCGCCGCCTGCCTGGAGGTGACCGGCGGCAACCCACTGGCGGTGACGCGTCTGCTCACGGCGCTGCGGGAGGACGGGGTGCCGCCCACGGCCGAGGCCGCGTGGCGGGCCACCCAACGTGGTGCCGAGGTGTCCGGCGAGATCATGGCGGCCCGGCTGCGCCGCCGTCCGGCCGCCGTCGTGGCCGCGGCGCAGTCCCTGGCCGTGCTCGGGCCGTCGCCGCATCCCGGCGTGCTGGCGGAACTGACCGGGCTGGGGCCGGTCGAGCTGGCCGAGGCGGTGCGAACAGTCGAGCTGCTCGGCGTCGCCGGGCCCGCGGTTCTCGACGACCTGCCCGCGCCCGCGCGGGCTGCTTTGCATCTGCGGGCCGCACAGTCGTTACGTGCGCACGGCGCCTCGGACCGGGCCGTCGCCGAGCATCTGCTGGTGACCTCGCCGGGCCTGGAGCCGTGGGCGGGCGAGGTGCTGGACCGGGCCGCGCAGGAGGCGGTGAACCAGGGCGACACGTCCGGTGCCGCGCGGCTGCTGTGGCGGGCGTTGCGCGAACCGGTGGCGAACCCGTCGCGGGCGTTGCGGCTGCTGGGCGTTGCCGAGCTCGTCGGCAACCTGCCCGGTGCCACGGCACGGTTGCGCGAGGCGTTTCAGTCCAATGAGGACGATACCGAGTCCGCCGTCGCGCTGTCCTACGCCCTGCACGCCGAGGCAAAGCCCGCCGAGCTGGCCTCGGTGCTGTCGGACGGTTCGCCGTGGGCGCGGGCTCATCTCGCCGTGCACGGGCTGGCGTGGCAGGAGGCCGTGCCGTCGTCGGTCTCGCTGGACCACCCCGCCGGCGTGCTGCATCGCGTGATGGTCGGGGACATCAGCGCGGACGAGGCCGTGGCACTGGTGTCGACGGAGACCACGATGTCCTCACTGACGTCGGCGATGATCCTCAACCTGGCCGACGCGCTGGACTCGGCTCTGACCGTGCTCGACGACGTGGACCGCGCGCAGGCACCGGCGTTGCGGGCGCTGACGTACGTCATGCGCGCGAACGTCCAGCGCCGCAAGGGAGATCTCGTCTCCGCCCGCGCCGAGCTGGCACTGGCCGACGATCACCTGCGGCAGGACCGGCGCTGGCTCGCGGTGTCGACCTGGCACGCCGCGCTGCTCGCCGACATCCTTCTGGAGGAGAGCCGCCTGGACGAGGCCGCCGCGCTGATTTCCGAGGCGTCGTCGGACGAAGCCCGGCGCGTGTGGTCGTTCGGCGGCCTGCTGACCGTGCGCGGACGGTTGCTGACCGCGCGAGGCGACGACCACGAGGCGTTGGAGGCCTTTCTATCCGCCGGACGGCATTGCGCGTCGTGGCCCTACCGCAATCCCGCGGCGTTGGCGTGGCGATCGGGCGCGGCGTTGGCCTGTGCGGCGATGGGTGACGGCGAACGAGCGCGCGAACTCGCGTTGGAGGAAGTCTCACTGGCGCGCGCATGGGGTGCGCCGCGCGCGTTGGGCATGGCGTTGCGCGCGGCGGGCCGCGTCACCGCCGGTGCCGCTGGGCGGACGTTGTTGGAAGAGGCCGTGCAAGTGCTGCGCAACTCCCCCGCCCGGTTGGAGTTGGCGCGCGCGTTGGTCGACCTCGGAGTTGTTTTGCGGCGTCAGGCAGACACATCCGGTGCGCGCGCATGCCTGCGCGACGCGTTGGACCTCGCGCAGAAGTGCGGTTCGAGCGCGATCGCCGCGCGGGCGCACTCCGAGCTGGCGGCGACGAGCACCGGGCCGCGGCGGCTGCGCCAGACCGGCCCGACTGCGCTGACCCCTGTCGAGCACCAGGCGGCGGAACTGGCCGCGCGGGGACGGTCCAACGAGGAGATCGCCTCGACGTTGCTGATGCCGGCGGACGCCGTGGAGGGCGTGTTGACTGGGACCTACCGCAAACTCGGCGTCTCCGGACGCGTGCAGCTCTCCGAAGCGCTGGACGGCCAAACTGGTTCGGACCCGTTCGGCCGATAGTTTCCGTTGCAACGTTCGGCCTATGTTGCTGCTCATGGCGAGCGACTTGCAAAGACGCAAGGTGTCGGTGGTGTTCGGCGCGATGGACGCCAACGGCGACGGCTACCTGGACGAGAGCGACTTCCGCGCCCTCACCGCGCGCTGGGTGTCTTTGCGCGGCGGCGACGAGGAACTGCTGTCCGGCGTGATGATGGGCTGGTGGGCGACCCTGCAGGCGATCGCGGGCCAGGACCGCGCGACGATCGACAACGTCCTGAGCATCGTGGACGCGCTCCCGAAGACGCCGGAAGCCGTCACCGAGACCGCGGACGCGATGTTCGCGGCCGTCGACGAGAACCACGACGACTACATCTCGCGGTCCGAGTACGACACGATGATCGCCGCCTGGCTGGGACACGGCAGCGTCACCGACTTCGCCGCGCTCGACTCCGACGGTGACGGCAGGCTGTCACGCGAGGAGTTCGCCCAGCTGTGGTTGGAGTTCTGGGCGGGTGACGACGAGGAGGCCGCCGGGACCTACGTGTTCGGGCCGGTCTGACGGAGCACCGCCAGGCGGCCGGATTTCGCCGCACCGTCCTGCTGCCACGAACCGGTGACCACGCCGACCGCGTCCTCCGGCGGACCGGCCGGGACGACCCGCCGGTCGAGGTCGATCACGACCCCGTCGACCCCGGGACGCAGCAACCTGCCGCGTGCCTCTGCCTCGAACCCGTTGCGGGAAGACGGTTCCGAGGCTCCGCCGGTGGCGACCAGGTGCAGGATCGCGGCGATCCACACCGGGTCGGTCACCGCGTCGTAGATCCACCGCGTACCCAGCACGCTGTGTTCGGCCGTCGTGACGAGCGCACCACCTTCGAGCGGGCCGGGCCGGTAGGTCAGCGGAACCTGGTACACCGCCTCGCCGTCGTGCAGCAGATGTGTCTCCACGCCCACCTCGCCCGCCGGGTCCTCGAACCGGAAGAACCCGGTCGGGCGCAGTGAGCCCGACCCGTCGTACCACGACTGCCTCGTGACCCAGGCGGGCAGGAAGTCGCGGAACGACGGTGTCAGCGTGGCGCCGGTGTGAATCTTCCCCATGTCTCGCAGGTTACGCGTGCACGAGCGTGAAGAACTCCTGCCGTGACGCGGGATCCGACCGCAGCACGCCCTGCAGCGCCGACGTGACCGTGCGGGATCCGTTGACCCGCACGCCTCTCAGCGCCATGCACATGTGCTCGGCCTCGATCACCACACCGACTCCCTTGGGCCGCAGGTGTTCCTGCAACCAGTCGGCGACCTGCTTGGTGAGCCGTTCCTGCACCTGCAGGTCGCGCGCGAACATCTCCACGACGCGCGCCAGCTTGGACAGGCCCAGGATTCGTTCGCCGGGCAGGTAACCGACGTGCGCGACACCGTGGAACGGCAGCATGTGGTGCTCGCACAACGACTGCACCGGAATCCCGCGCGCCAGCACGAGTTCGTCGTAGCCCTCGTCGTTCGGGAACGTCGTGAGGTTGAACGCTCTGGGCGTCAGGAGCTCGGCGTACGCCTCGGCGACCCGTCGTGGCGTGTCGGCCAGGTGCACCGAGTACGGATCCTTGCCCAGAGCCTTCAGCAGATCCGTGACGGCCTGCTGCGCCGCCTCGAGATCCGTCATCGAGCGTCCGCCAGACGGGACAGCGCCAGCGCGCCGGCCAGCAGGCCGAAGTCGCGCAACGCGATGTCGTAGTAGCCGGGCCCGGTCACCAGGTTCACGATGATGCCGAGCAACCAGGCTGCGACGACCAGTCCGCCCCACTTCGGCCTGAGCGCGACCAGCACACCGGCCACGATCTCGATCACTCCGACGATGTACATGGCCGTCTGCGGCGAGCCGGGCACGATCGAGTCGATCCACGGCGCCAGGTAGACGGGCCAGTCGACGAGCAGGTTGAAGAACTTGTCCAGCCCGAACAGGATCGGCGCCGCCGTGAACACCGTGCGCAGCAACACGAACGCCTGCGTAGCCGGATCCGTGCGCGTCAGGACCGCCATGACTCCTCCTTCTAACGACAACTTCGGCTAACATTAGAACCACTGGCGGATTTTCGTCAACACAAGTAGGTTTTAGAGATGGCCGACCCCGTCGCCGCCGTCGCGGCCCTCGACGAGCCGAACCGGCGCAAGCTCTACGACTTCGTGGTGCGCCAAACCGCGCCCATCAGCAAGGACGAGGCGTCCGAGGCCATCGGCCTGCCGCGCACCACGGCCGCGTTCCACCTCGACAAGCTGGTCGAGATGGGCCTGCTGGACGTGATCCACGAACGGCGCTCCGGCCGCACCGGGCCTGGGGCGGGCCGCCCGGCGAAGCTGTACCGGCGGTCCGGCGAGCAGATCGAGGTGTCGCTGCCCGACCGGCGCTACGAGGCCGCGAGCCACCTGCTCACGGACGCGCTGCTGGAGGCGGAGACCACCGGTGAGCCCGCGCGGGAGATCCTCAACCGGCGGGCTTACGAGTGGGGCGAGGACCTGGCCGCCCAAGCCGACGGCGAGGTCGTGCAGGCGTTGGAAGATCTCGGGTTCGAGCCACACGCCGAGGGAACCTCGGTCCTGCTGGGCAACTGCCCGTTCCACAGCCTGGCCCAGAAGCACACGCAGCTGGTGTGCGGGATGAACCTGTGCCTGATCAGCGGAATCCTGGACGGCATCGAGGCACGCAGCCACACCGCGCGCCTGGACCCGTCACCGGGCCACTGCTGCGTAAAGCTGGACCAAGCCTGATCCACCCCGCCGTTTTCAGCCGCACGCGGGGCCCTCTCGTACTCTCCTGGAGTACGAAAGCTCCCCGCGTACTCAACAACTTCACCCGATCGGGTGGTTAGGCGCCGTCCTCCAGGTCGCCCTCGGTTTCGAGGTAGGCCGCGCGGAGGGCGTCCAGGGTGGACGGGTCCGGGTGCTCCCACATCTTGCGGTCCGCGGCTTCGAGGAGGCGCTCGGCGATGCCGTGGAGTGCCCAGGGGTTGCTGGCCTGCAGGAACTTGCGGGTCTCCTGGTCGAGCACGTAGGTCTCGGTGAGCTTCTCGTACATCCAGTCCGCGACGACACCAGTCGTGGCGTCGTAGCCGAACAGGTACTCGACCGTGGCCTGCAGCTCGAACGCGCCCTTGTACCCGTGCTGCCGCATCGCCCCGACCCAGCGCGGGTTCACCACGCGGGCGCGGAAGATCCGCGAGGTCTCCTCGGTCAAGGTCCGCGTCCGCACCGCTTCCGGGCGCGTGCTGTCACCGACGTATGCCGCGGGTGCCTTGCCCGTCAACGCCTTCACCATCGTGACCATGCCGCCGTGGTACTGGAAGTAGTCGTCCGAGTCGGCGATGTCGTGCTCGCGGGTGTCGATGTTCTTGGCCGCCACCGCGATCCGCCGGTACGCCGACTCCATGTCCTCGCGCGCCGCCACACCGTCGACGCCACGCCCGTAGGCGTAGCCACCCCACACCGCGTAGACCTCGGCGATGTCCGACGAGTCGCGCCAGTTGCGGCTGTCGATCAACGGCAGCACACCCGCGCCGTACGCACCCGGCTTCGAGCCGAAGATCCGCAGCGTGGCCCTGCGCTCGTCACCGTGCTCGGCCAGGTCCGCGACCGTGTGCGCGCGCACGAAGTTCTGCTCGGGAGCCTCGTCCAGCGCGGCCACGAGCTGCACGGCATCGTCCAAAAGGGACACGACGTGCGGGAAGGCGTCGCGGAAGAAGCCGGAGATCCGGACCGTCACGTCGATGCGCGGCCTGCCGAGCTCCTCCAGCGAGATCACCTCGAGGCCCGTGACGCGGCGCGACTGGTCGTCCCACACCGGCCGCACGCCCAGCAGCGCGAACACCTCGGCGATGTCGTCACCGGCCGTGCGCATCGCGGACGTGCCCCACACCGACAGACCGACGGACGGCGGCCACTCGCCGTCGTTCTCGGACCGGTAGCGCTCGAGCAGCGAGTCCGCCATCGCCTGGCCGGTCTCCCACGCGAGGCGCGACGGGATGGCCTTCGGGTCGACCGAGTAGAAGTTGCGGCCCGTCGGCAGCACGTTCACCAGGCCGCGCAACGGAGAACCCGACGGACCGGCCGGGATGTAGCCGCCGTCCAGCGCGTGCAGGACGTTCGTCATCTCGTCCGTGGTGCGCGCGAGCCGCGGCACGACCTCCAGCGCCGCGAACTCCAGGATCTTCCGCACGTCCTCCGACTCGTGCAACGTGCGTGCCACCGAGGCGTCCCAGCCCGCGTCCTCCATCGCCTGGACGAGCGCGCGGGCCTGTTCCTCAACGGCGTCAACGTCTTCGCGAGCCGTGCCCACCAACCCCAGCGCCTCGCGCAGACCCGGCAGCGCGGCGACCTGGCCGCCCCACATCTGCCGTGCCTGCAGCATCGCGAGCACGAGGTTGACGCGCGTCTCCCCTGTCGGCGCCTGGCCGAGGACGTGCAGGCCGTCGCGGATCTGGACGTCCTTGACCTCGCACAGCCAGCCGTCGACGTGCAGCAGGAACTCGTCGAACTCGGCGTCGTGCGGCCTGTCGTCCATGCCGAGGTCGTGGTCGAGCTTCGCGGCCTGGATCAACGTCCAGATCTGCGCGCGGATCGCCGGCAGCTTGGCCGGGTCCATCGCGGAGATGTTGCCGTACTCGTCGAGCAGCTGCTCCAGTCGGGCGATGTCGCCGTAGCTGTCCGCGCGGGCCATCGGCGGCACGAGGTGGTCGACCAGCGTGGCGTGCGCGCGCCGCTTCGCCTGCGTGCCCTCGCCGGGGTCGTTGACGAGGAACGGGTACACCAGCGGCAGATCACCGAGCGCCGCGTCCGTGCCGCACGACGCCGACATGCCGACCGTCTTGCCGGGCAACCACTCCAGGTTGCCGTGCTTGCCGACGTGTACCACGGCGTCGGCCTGGAAGCTCGAGGAGATCCAGTGGTACGCGCCCAGGTAGTGGTGCGACGGCGGCAGGTCCGGGTCGTGGTAGATCGCGATCGGGTTCTCGCCGAACCCGCGCGGCGGCTGCACCATGACCGTGACGTTGCCCGACTGCAGCGCCGCCAGCACGATCTCGCCGTCGGAGTTCCTGCTGCGGTCGACGAACAGCTCGCCGGGCGCGTCGCCCCAGTGCTCCTGCATCGACTCGCGGAAGTCCTCCGGCAGCGTCTCGTAGAACGCCCGGTAGTCCGCCGCGCTGATCCGCACGGGGTTGCTCTCGAACTGCTCCTGCGTGAGCCAGTCCGCGTCCTGGCCACCGGCGGCGATCAACGCGTGGATCAACGCGTCGCCGTCCAGCTCCTCGACGCCGGGCAGGGCGTCGCCGATGTCGTAGCCGTGCTCCTGCATGGCTTTCAGCAGCCGAACGGTGGAGGCGGGCGTGTCGAGCCCGACGGCGTTGCCGATGCGCGAGTGCTTCGTCGGGTACGCCGACAGCATCACGACGATCTTGCGGTCCGCGACCGGGATGTGCCGCAACCGCGCGTGCCTCGTCGCGATACCCGCCACGCGCAGCGCCCGTTCGGGATCCGCCACGTAGACCGTGAGCCCGTCGGAGTCGATCTCCTTGAACGAGAACGGAACCGTGATGATCCGCCCGTCGAACTCAGGGATCGCGACCTGCGTCGCAGTGTCCAAAGGAGACAGTCCGTCGTCGTTGGAGTCCCACGACTCGCGGCTCGACGTCAGGCAGAGTCCTTGCAGGATCGGCACATCGAGCGCCGCCAGCGCCCCGACGTCCCACGCCTCGTCGTCGCCACCGGCGCCGGCCTTCGCGGGGTTCGTGCCACCCGCGGCCAGCACCGTGACGATCAGCGCGTCGGCCTGCCCCAGCGTCTCCAGCAGCTCGGGCTCGGCCGTCCGCAACGACGAGCAGAAGACCGGCAGCGGCTTCCCGCCCTTGGCCTCGATCGCGTCGCACAGCGCGTGCACGAACGCCGTGTTGCCCGCCACGTGATGCGCCCGGTAGTAGAGCACCGCGACCGTCGGACCGTCCTGCGCGAGCTGCCGCTCCAGCACACCCCACGTGGGCGTGGCTTGTGGCGTGGCGAACCCGTGCCCGGTCAGCAGAATCGTGTCTTCCAGGAACTTGTGCAGCTCGGCGAGGTTCGCGGCCCCACCGTGCGCCAGGTAGAGGTGCGCCTCCGCGCAAACACCGCCGGGCACCGTGGACAGCTCCATGAGCGCCGCGTCCGGCTGCTGCTCACCACCCAGCACCACCACGGGCAGCCCGCTGGCCAGCAGCCAGTCGAGCCCTTCCTCCCACATCCGGCGCCCGCCGAGGATGCGCACCACCACCAGGTTGACGTCCTCGACCAGTGAGGGCAGGTCGTCCGCGGCGAGTCGCGCGGGGTTGCCGAGCCGGTACTCGGCACCACTCGCCCGAGCCGACAGCAGGTCGGTGTCGGAGGTCGACAGCAGCAGGATCACGCAGGCTCCATCCCTCGTGGGGTCCTCGCCCCAGGTTGCGGGTGACAGGCGAAGCGGAGTTCCTGACTCCCAGCATTGCGCTGGTCACAGTGGCGGGACCGCGCCGGATTCACACCGGCTTCCTCCTGCGCTTCGTCGTTCGGGCTCACCCTAACCGGCGGGTTACAGTCCGACCTATGCGTAGTCACCCGGATGCCTGCCCCGGCGCCGTCGAGCTGCATCAGGCGGCCGACGGCGGGCTCGCGCGCATCCGGGTCCCTGGCGGCACCCTTTCCGCTGCTCAGTGGGACGTCGTGCGGCTCGCCGCCCTGGAGCTCGGCACCGGGTTCCTCGAGTTCACCTCGCGGGCGAACCTGCAGATCAGGGGCCTGGCGGACGGTCTGGAGCTGGGTGCGCGGCTGCGTGCGGCGGGGCTGTTGCCCTCTGCCACGCACGAGCGCATGCGCAACATCATCGCGGCACCTCTGGAATCGAATCAGGACCTGGTCGACGCGCTGGACGCGGCTCTGTGCGCGGACCCCGTGCTGGCCTCGCTGCCTGGGCGTTTCCTCGTCACGGTCGGTGCGTCCGTGAGCGGGCTCGGCGGTGACTTCGGGCTGGTCGACGACGTTCTGCTGCTCGCCGGTACCGATACAGGTGTTCGGGTCGACGATCCCGTCGACGCTGTCGTGACCGCGGCTGGGCTGTTCCAGGAGATGCGGGGCAGTGCCTGGCGCCTGTCCGAAGTGGACGGCGGTGTGCGAAAGATCACCGAGCACTTCGGGGCCGTCGACGGGCCTCGGATCACCCCTGCTGTGACGCCGGTCGCACCTTCGCCGACGACTCCGGGTGTGCCGCTGGGCCGCCTGGATGCTCACCAACTCCCCGGCGTCCCGGTCCGGCTGACGCCGTGGCGCGGTCTGGTCGTGCCGCCGGGTACGGACACGAGTGGCTTGATCACGGATCCCGCTTCGCCCTGGCACGGGGTCAGCGCCTGCACCGGCCGTCCCGGTTGCGCGAAGTCGCTGTCCGACGTGCGCGCGGACGCACGTGCCTGGCTCGGAACGCCCCATTCGCTCCCGGTCCACTGGTCTGGTTGCTCACGCCGCTGCGGCCGCCCACAAGGTGATGTGATCGAGTTCGTCGCGACCGGCGACGGCTACCGCCGCATTGCCGGCACCGCCGGCGACGAGGAGATCAGGTGACGGAATACATCAAGGACGGCGCGGAGATCTACCGCCGTTCCTTTGCGACGATTCGGGCGGAGGCGGACCTCGCCGGGTTCCCGCAGGACGTCGCGAGAGTCGTCGTGCGGATGATCCACTCGTGCGGCATGACCGACCTGACGCACGACATCGCCTTCTCCCCCAATGTCGTGCGGCACGCCCACGCCGCCTTGCTCGACGGCGCGCCGATCATCTGCGACGCCAACATGGTCGCGGCCGGGGTCACCCGCCGCCGCCTGCCCGCGGACAACGAGGTCCTGTGCTACCTGCAGGACCCGCGCACGCCCGAACTGGCCAAGAAGATCGGCAACACGCGCAGCGCAGCCGCCCTCGAACTCCTGGCCGACCGCTTCGAAGGCGCCGTCATCGCCATCGGCAACGCCCCGACCGCCCTCTTCCACCTGATCGACCTGATCGAGCAGGGCGCCCCGAGGCCTGCCGCCGTGCTGGGCATCCCGGTGGGCTTCATCGGCGCGGCGGAGTCCAAAGAAGCTTTGGCCGCGACGGATCTGGAGCACCTCGTGGTCCACGGCCGGCGCGGCGGCAGTGCCATGACGGCGGCGGCCATCAACGCGATTGCGAGCGAGGAAGAATGACGGGCAAGCTGTACGGCGTCGGCCTGGGTCCTGGCGACCCGGAACTCGTGACGGTGAAGGCCGCGCGACTCATCGGGGAAGCCGACGTGGTCGCGTTCCACAGCGCCCGCCACGGCCGGTCAGTGGCCAAAACCATTGCGCAGCCCTACTTCCGTGACGACCAGATCATGGAACAGCTGATCTACCCGGTGACGACCGAGGACACGGACGACTACCAGGGCGAGATCGACCAGTTCTACGAGGAGGCCGCCGCCCGCCTCGCCGCACACCTCGACGCCGGCAGGAACGTCGTCGTCCTGGCCGCGGGCGACCCGTTCTTCTACGGCTCGTACATGCACATGCACAAACGCCTCGCCGACCGCTACGAGTGGGAAGTGGTTCCCGGCGTGACGAGCGTCAGCGGCGCGAGCGCTGTTCTCGGCACCCCGCTGGTCGAACGCGACGAGGTCCTCACGATCCTCCCCGGCACACTTCCGCCGGCGGAACTGGCCGAGCGCCTCAAGAACACCGACTCGGCGGCGATCCTCAAGCTGGGCCGCACGTTCGGCAACGTGAAGCAGGCCCTCGAGAACGCGGGCCGGCTCGACAACGCCTGGTACGTCGAGCGCGCCACCACGGGCCGCCAGAAGACGTCGCCGCTGGCCGACGTCGACCCGGACACGGTCCCGTACTTCTCCCTGGCGCTGCTGCCCAGCCACTCCAAGCCGGGAGCGGCCAAGGGCGAGGTCACCGTCGTG
Source organism: Lentzea nigeriaca (assembly GCF_016907955.1). Taxonomy (GTDB): domain Bacteria; phylum Actinomycetota; class Actinomycetes; order Mycobacteriales; family Pseudonocardiaceae; genus Lentzea; species Lentzea nigeriaca. The sequence continues at coordinate 98,662 of NZ_JAFBCX010000022.1, forward strand.
GGCCTGGGTCCCGGCCACACCGCCTGGCTGACCCCGGAAGCCCGCCGGGAACTGGCAGCCGCGGACGACCTCGTCGGCTACACCACCTACCTCGACCGCGTCGCCGACCGGCCGGGGCAGACCAAGCACGCCTCCCACAACCAGGTCGAGTCGGAACGCGCCGCGTTCGCGCTCGACCTGGCGCGCAAGGGCAAGCGGGTCGCGGTCGTGTCGTCGGGCGATCCGGGGGTGTTCGCGATGGCCACGGCCGTGCTGGAAGTGGCCGCGGAACAGCCGGACGTGCCGGTGAAGATCATCCCCGGCGTGACGGCCGCGAACGCCGTGGCGGCCAAGGCAGGCGCGCCGCTCGGGCACGACTACGCGGTGATCTCGTTGAGCGACCGCCTCAAGCCGTGGGACGTCATCGCCGAACGCCTCGAAGCCGCCGCCAAGGCCGACCTGGTGATCGCGATCTACAACCCCGCGTCCAAGGCCCGCACGCACCAGGTGCACGACATGCGCGACCTGCTGCTCCAGCACCGCGCACCTGAAACTCCAGTGGTGGTCGGCCGTGACGTCGGCGGGCCGGAGGAAGAGATCCGCGTCGGCACGCTCGAGACGCTCGACCCGGACACGATCGACATGCGCTGCCTGCTGATCATCGGCTCGTCGCAGACGATCGTGACGGACGCGGGCGTGGTGTTCACGCCGCGCCGCTATCCGTCCTGAGCAGCAGCGGAGTCGCGAGCAGGAACAGCCCGGACAGGGTGATCGCGGCGAGCGGGCTGGTGAGCGTCGCCAGCCCGCCCCAGATCACCATCAGGGCGGCCTGCAGGAGTTTGCTGCTGACGCTCCACGTCGTGAGCACCTGGGTGACACGGTCCGCGGGAGTGCGCTGAAGTCGTTCTGTCGCAAGGATCGGGTTGTACACGCCCATGCACGTGATCAGCAGACCTTCGACGACGATCACGGTGAGCAGTCCCGCGACGCCGGGCCGGACCAGCGCGAGACCGAGCGGGAACGACGAGCGCAGCCAGCCGGAGACGATCATCACCCGGTGTCGGCCATAACGTGCGGAAAGCCGTGGGGACAGGCGCGCACCGACGAAGCCGCCGAGCGCGGGGACACCGAACGCCAGACCGTACTGCCAGGCGGGGAAGCCGTACTCGCCCAGCAGCAGCACCGAGAGCAGCGGGACGGTGGCCATGATCAGGCCGCTGACCAGGATCGAGTTGAGGAACAGCCGCCGCAGCACGCGATCACCGAGGATGAACCGCCAGCCGACGAAGAAACCGGGTTGCCGCGACGCCTCCCGCGCGGCGACGTCACTGCCCCGGATGCACAGAATTCCCAGCGCTGACAACAGGTAGCTCAGCGCGTTGGCGAGAACGGTGACGACCGGACCGAGCAGCCCGACGAGCGCCCCGCCGAGCGGTGGGCCGGCCGCCGTCGCCACCCAGCTCGTGCCCTCGAACCTCCCGTTCGCGACGAGCAGCCGGTCACCGTGGACGAGGTGCTTCACGTACGCGCCGGACGCGGCGGTGAAGGCGATACTCGCGGTTCCGGAAACGACCGAGACGACCAGCAGCTGGCCGAACGAAAGCGAGCCTTGGAAGTACGAGACCGGAACGCTGGCCATGGCAAGAAACCTGACCAGGTCCATCACGATCATCAAGGGACGTTTGGCCCTGCGTTCGACCCACGGCCCGAGCGGGAACGCGACGACCGCCGCGACCGCGAGGCCCGCCGCTTCCAGCAACGACACGGCGAACGCCGTTGAATGCAGCACCTGAACCGCGATGAGCGGGAACGCGCCGAACGCGATCCACGTCCCGTAAGTGCTGACGGCGTAAGCCGACCACAACCATCCGAAGCTGCGCCCCATGGACAGCATCACATCGCCCGCACCACGGCAAGATCAAACAACCGTCTCCCGGTGAGCCACAACGATCGGTTGGACGTGCTTAGGCTCGTGTCATGGACACCGAGGCAGTGCGATCGTTCGTCCTCGCGGCCGAGTTCGGGCAGCTGCAACACGCTGCCGACGAGCTGGGCGTGACGCAGCAGGCCGTCTCGAAACGGATCGCCACCCTGGAACGGCGGCTCGGCGTCCGGCTGTTCACCCGCACCGCCAGGGGCGTCGAGCTGACCTCGGACGGTCAGGCGTTCCTGCCGCACGCGCAAAGCATCGTCACGGGCGTCGATCGCGCCGTCAGCGCGATCACACCCGGTGCGCTGCGGATCGACGTTCTCGGTTTCCGGAGCGCGCAAGCCGTTGTCCTGCACGACTTCTGGCGATCACGTCCCGGAATCCGCCTCGACGTGGTGACGCTCAGGGAGAACGACCCGCGCGCGGTGGTCGCCGCCATCCGGGCCGGTGAGGTCGACGCCTCGTTCCGCACCGTCACCGATACCGCCGTGCTCGCGCCCGGCGTGCGCATGATCCACGCGTTCGACTCCCCGCTGGAGCTCCTCGTCGGCCCCCGGCACCCGCTGGCGTCCGCGAGCCCCCTGACCCCGGCCCAGCTGCGCGGGCACCGGATCTGGATGCCGGGAATCGCGCCGCGCAGCGAGTGGGCCGACTTCTACGACCAGCTCGCCACCGCCTTCGACCTGCGCGTCGACGCCGCTGGCCCGCACTTCGGCGACGAGGCGCTCCTCGACACCCTCGCGGATTCGGCCGAGGTGGCCACGTTCGTCGGCGCGCGTGACCGGTACGTCTGGCCCGCGGGCCACGACCTGCGTCGCATCCCGATCGTGGACCCGGTGCTCGTCTACCCCATCTCGTTGCTGCTGCCGGAAAACGCGCACCCTGGGTTGCGGCCGATCATCGACCACTTCCGGAGCCTGCCACCGCTCACAGGACAGGCGTGGCGCCCGTCCTGGTAGCTTCTCCACCAACTGGTTGGTGGAGGGGTGAGTGGACCGCAAGCAGGGGATCGTGCTGGCCGCGTTCGACCGGATCGCGGAAAAGGGGTTCGAGGGATTGCGGCTGCGTGAGGTCGCGCGTGCCGTGGGGGTGGACCATTCGACGCTGCACCACCACTTCGCGACCAAGGAAGACCTGATCGCAGCCGTGGTGGACCACGCGACCGGGCAGTTCTGGCGCAGCGGTGAGCAGGCGGACGACCTCGGGTCACACCTGGAACGGCTCGGCCGGATGATCGTCGAACGGCCCGCGCTGTTCCGCGTGCTGCGCGAGCTCGATCTGCGAGCCGCCCGCGACCCGGCGGTGCGGGAGATGGTGGACGGGTACGAGGACGGCTGGCGTCGTGCGTTGGGCGGACGCACCGAGGCGTCGAACGTCGAACTCGTCATCGCCCTGGTCAAAGGGGTGAGTCTGCGGCCGGACATCGCGCCCACCGTGCTGCGCGAGCTGGAAAGGCTGATCAGCGCATGAACGTGATCGTGATCGGTGGTGGCATCGGCGGTCTCTGCCTCGCCCAGGGTTTGCGCAAGGCCGGGATTTCCGTCGCGGTCTACGAACGTGACGCGTCTCCGGATGCCAGGACACAGGGCTACCGGCTCAACGTCGAACCGGCCGGAAGCGCGGCACTGCGGGACTGCCTGCCACCCACGTTGTGGCACGAACTGGTGGCAACGGCTGGTGACCCCGGCCGCGGCATGGGCGTCTTCGACGAACAACTACGTCTGCTGATGCGGGAGAACGGAACCGAGTCCACCGACCCGGCGACGAGCTGCCACGCGGTCAGCCGCCGAACACTGCGCGGGATCCTGCTGACCGGGCTCGACGATGTCGTGCGGTTCGGCAAGGAGTTCCTGCGCTACGAACAACATCCGGACGGAACCGTCACCGCGTTCTTCACCGACGGCACCACGGCCACGGGCGATCTGCTGGTAGGCGCGGACGGTGTCCGCTCACGCGTGCGGGCTCAGCTGTTACCGCACGCGGAGGTCGTCACCACCCCCGGTTGTGGCGTCGGCGGCAAGGTGCCGCTGGACAGCAGTTGGTTGCCAGAAGCCTTGCTGACGAGCAAGAACATGATCCTGCCGCACGAGGACTTCCTGTTCACGGCGGTGTTCCGGCGCCGGGAGCAGACGGGCGCCGACGAACGCGACTACCTGATGTGGGCCTTCGTCGCCGACAGCACGGCGATCCCTCCGCGGGCCGACCTGCGCGCGGCGGTGAGCGAACGCGCGGCCGGCTGGCATCCCGCGCTGCGCCGGATGATCACCGAGTCCGATGCCGTCGAGCGCTTCGCGTTCACCAGGGCGGTCAAACCGCTGCCTTGGCACGGCACGACCGTCACGCTCCTGGGCGATGCGGCACATTGCATGCCGCCGGTCGGCGGACTGGGCGGCAACACCGCGATGCGCGACGCTCAGCTGCTGTGCCGTCTGGTGGCGACCGGTCAGCCCGACGCTGTCGCCGCCTACGAGGCCGAAATGCTCGACTACGGCTTCACCGCCGTCCGGGAAGCGTCCCGCTACCTGCGGCTGGCGATCTCTCCCAGCCGGACGCTACGACACACGGCCCGCGCGTTCTTCAGCCTGTGCGGCAAGGTAGACCCGTTGCGGCGAGTGGTCTTCAACGACTCGTGACGCCGGACAACCAAGCAAGAGCGTCCGCCACCGTCGTGACCGTCTCCGCCGACGGGAGCGGCGGGCGGCGCACGATCACGACCGGAATCTCCAGCTGCCGCGAGGCTTCCAGCTTGGCCGACGTCATCTCGCCGCCGCTGTCCTTGGTGACCAGCACGTCGATCCCATGCGAACGCATCAACGCCAGCTCACCGTCCACAGTGAACGGTCCACGCGCCAGCAGCACCTCGATTTGTTGCGGCATGGGCGGCTCCGGCGGCTCTACCATGCGCGCCAGGAACCACTGCGGACAGTTCGCGAACTCCGCGAGGTCCTGCCGCCCGGTCGTGAGGAACACCCGCGAGCCGTGCAGGTACCGCGCCGCGTCGGCGACGCTGTCCACCCAGTGCCAGCCCTCGACAGGCGTGAAGCCCGGTCGCCGCAGGATCAGGAAAGGCACACCCACCCACTCACAGGCCTCGAAGGCGTTCGCCGTGATCTGGCGCGCGAACGGATGGGTCGCGTCGACGACGGCATGGATGTCGTTGTCCCGCAACCACTGCGCGAGCCCGTCGACACCACCGAACCCGCCGATCCGGACCTCGCCGACCGGCAGCCGCGGCGAGCTCACCCGTCCGGCCAACGAGGAAATCGCAGGAACACGGGTCGCGAGCTCGCGAGCCTCGCCCGTCCCGCCGAGGATGAGGATCATCGAACGCGAGTCGCCGAGTACAGGTGGCTGTCGGGAAACTGCGTCGCCCCCAGCACCTTCCCCACGATGATCACCGCGGTCCGCTTGATCCCCGCCGCACGAACCTGGTCCGCGATGTCGTCCAACGTCCCGCGCAGCACCACTTCATCAGCACGAGACGCGTACGCCACCACCGCGACCGGGCAGTCCTGCCCGTAGTTCGGCACCAGCTCCGCGACCACGTCGGAGATCCGCTGCACGGCCAGGTGCAGCACGAGAGTCGCGTGACTGCGCCCCAACGTGTCCAGGTCCTCACCGTCGGGCATCGGCGTGGCACGCTGCGAGGTCCGCGTGAGGATCACCGTCTGCCCGACGCCCGGCACGGTCAGTTCCCGCTGCAACGACGCCGCCGCGGCCGCGAACGCGGGCACACCGGGCGTCACGTCGTACGGAATCCCCAGCGCATCCAGTCGGCGCATCTGCTCGGCCATCGCGCTGAACACCGCCGGGTCGCCGGAGTGCAGCCGCGCGACGTCCAGCCCCTGCTCGTGCGCGGATTCGAGCTCCGCGACGATCTCGTCCAGCGTCAGCTCGGCGGTGTCGACCTTCCGAGCCCCGTCAGGACAGAAGTCCAGCAGCTCGACCGGCACCAACGCCCCGGCGTACAGGCACACCGGCGACGACTCGATCAGCGAACGCCCGCGCACGGTGATCAGGTCAGCGGCGCCGGGACCAGCGCCGATGAAGTGCACGGTCACTTGGTCACGCTCCACGTCGTCACGGGCATGTGCGGCCGCCATCCGGTGAACTTGCCGACCGACGACCCGCGGTTCACCGCGATCCGCACCAGATCGCCTCCGACCTTCGCGTACCACTGCGCCACCACGGCCTCGGACTCGAGCGTCACGGCGTTCACGACGAGCCGGCCGCCGGCGCCCAGCGCGTCCCAGCACGCCTGCACCAGGCCGGGAACCGTCAGCCCACCACCGATGAAGATCGCGTCGGGCTTCTCCAGCCCCTCCAGCGCCGAAGGAGCACGTCCGATGTGGACCACGACACCGGGCACGCCCAAAGACGCGGCGTTGCGCACGATTCGTTCAGCACGCTCGGCCGACTGCTCGACCGCGATCGCCCGGCACGTCGGATGCGTCCGCGCCCACTCGATCGCGATCGACCCCGACCCGGCGCCAACGTCCCACAGGAGCTGGCCGGGCAGCGGTGCCAACGTCGACAGCGAAATAGCCCGCACCTCACGTTTGGTCAACTGGCCGTCAGTCTCGTACGCGTCGTCCGGCAGCCCGGGCACCCGCGAATAGGCGCTCCCGGCGTACTCGGCGGCGATGACGCACAACGGATCCGCACTTTCTCCGGACCACTGGTAGACCCGCTCGGCGGGCCCACCCAATTGTTCGAGCACTGTAATCGGCCCGGCGATTTCCGCAACGGTTTCGGGATCGCCACCCAGCACCAAAACCCGGCGCCCCGGCGTCAGGGCAGGTCGCAGCAGGTCCGGCGAACGGCCCACGAGCGACACGACCTCGACCTCGTTCAAAGCCCACCCGAGCCGCGCACACGCCAGCGACACCGACGACGGATGCGGGATGACGGTGACGCGCGACCCGAGCAGCCGCACCAGCGTGGTGCCGATGCCGTGGAACATCGGGTCACCGGACGCCAGCACGCACACGTCCCGGTACTTCTCGAACAGCGCGGGCAGGGCCGGGACCAGCGGCGACGGCCACGCGACCCGCTCCTCGGGCCCCGTCGGCACCAGGTCCAGCTGCCGCGAGCTGCCCATCAGCACCTTCGCGGCACGGATGGCGGCCTGTGCCGCGGGTGACAGCCCCTCCCACCCGTCGGCCCCGATGCCGACGACGACAACGTCAGACTGTTCCGGTGACACGCTTCACCTGAATCTCGATCACCACGCGCTCCGGGTTGACCCGCGGCTGCCGGTACCTCTCGGCATACCGCCGCACGGCCTCCTCCACCGACGCCGGGTCCTCGCGGACGACAGCGGGACCCTCCACCGTGGACCAGCGCCGACCGTCCACCTGGCACACAGCCGCGTACCCGGCCTTGCGGACGTGCTTGACCTTCCACGACGCACCGTGCGTGATGATCCGTGCGATGCCGTTCTCCAGATCGAGCGTCACGCCCACCGGTACGACATGTGGCGTGCCGTCCGGACGGACGGTGGACAGCGTGCACAGGTGCCGCTCGGTCCAGAACTCGGCGAACTCTGCGCCCCGCTCGATCGACATGCCACGCATCATGCAATGCCCAGCGCGCAAACCGAAATCGGGTGGCCAGAAGCCGCACCCCGCGGGTGGGTCGGCCAGTACGCCGCCCGGCTGCTGGCACCGACATCTGCAAGGACTCTGTTGGCGAAGTCCGGTGGCGTCCGGTATGTCCGTTGCAGACCGGTGCCGAAGTCGATGAACGGCACCGGGCTCGGATTCGCCAACAGAGTCCTGCAAGTACTACCAACCCAACATCAACAAGCGTTTTTCTACCACCAACACGTCCGTGCTCGAACCATGCCCCACGTCGCGCGACCGCGAAACCACGTTGATGAGGGGAGCTTTCCTCAACGCTCAACCTGAGGCTCGGGAAGCTCCCCTCATCAACCTCAACACCCGACCAGGTGCTACGGGTAGTTGACGACGTTCACCGGCACCGTGCCCGGCGGCGTCACGGCCCCGATGTCGTTCACCACGTGGGTGATCGTCCCCTGGTAGTTGAGCGACACGGTCAGCAGGTTGTGCATCCTCACGCCAGACCGCTGAGGCACCTCGAACGCGTGCTCGGCCCGCACCGACGGATTGACATTGAAGTAGCTGTAACTGCCCAGCCCCCACGCCTCGTGCGTGGTGACGTTGTCGCCGACCTTGTAGGCCGCGTACCCGGTGACCCCGTTGGGAGCCATCCAGGAGGCCTGGTTCGGCACGTCGTACGGCATCTCGTTCTGGAAGAAGATCGTCCGCCCGCCCTGGCCGTTCCAGATCACCTGGTACTTCTGGTAGTGCTCCACGAACAACCCGGTGGCCAGCACGTTGTTGCCGTTGACGACGACGCCCGTGTCACCTTCGGCCTCGGTCCAGCCCCACGTGCCGGCGTCGCCGTGGTCGGCGCGCCACGCCCAGGTGTGGTCGATGATCGTGTTGTGGCTGTTGACGACCAGGCTGTTGGTCGCCTTGCCCGCGACCGCCCCGCCGACGCGGAAGAACACGTCCTGCAACGTCGTCGGGTTACCGGCGTGCGAGGCCGACGAACCCGACGGTCCGACCGTCAGCAACGCGGAAGAACGCGTCGTCCCGGCGTCGAACAGAATGCCCTTGATCCGCACGCCGTCGACGTCCGCGACCTGCATGGCGTTGACGCCGTTGTCCGGCACGATCGTCGCGTAGCCGATGCCGAGCACCACGGTGTCCTGGCGGGTTACGTTGATCGTCTGGTTCACGTGGTAGATGCCGGGTGTGAAGAACAGGTTGCAGCCGTTGGCCAGCGCCGCGTTGATCGTGGACGCCGTGTCACCGGACTTCACGACGTAGAACTGGCTCATCGGCAACGACGTCCCGGGCGTGCCGCCGCCGATCCACGACGCCCCGGAAGCGTTGGTGCGCAAGGAAGGCAGGAACACCCGGTACTTGCCGCCCTCGAAGTAGAGGTACGGCACGTCCCGCGACACCGGCGTGGTGGCGAGAGTCGTCTCCGGCGGCGACGGGAACGTGTTGGCCGGTGCTCCAGGCGTGCCGGAGAACACCATGTTCCACACACCGCCGTCCCAACTGCCGTAGTTGGAATCGCGCGTGTACCACTGCTGCTGCGAGATGGACGCTGTCTGACCCGACACCCGCGTATCAGCCGTGTAGCCACCAGAGGCATACCCGTACGACGCCGGGTACAGCGCCAGGTTGCCGCGGATGTCCATGCGCCGGAACGGCGCTGCCTGCGCCACGGCCCACCGGTTGGTGCCGCTGCTCGGGTTGACCGCCATGTTCTCGGCCGAACGCCAGAAGTTCTGCAGTGCGACACCCTTGTCCGACTCGTTGAACGCGTCGACCGTGATGTCACCGTTGATCACGACATCGCCGGGGTTGCGCCCAAGACCCGCAACGGACGTGTAGTAGCCCACGTCGTCATGGACGTTGTACGTGCCCGGCTTGAACAGATGCGCGACCCGGCGCGGCGCCATCTGCGCCGTCAGCGTGTCCTTCTGCATGTTGAAGTCCGCGTCGAGCTGCGACTGGATGCTCGACGCGGACATCGACGGGTCGAAGATCCGCGTGTTCGGCCCGAAGTTCGGGTTGTCGGACTGAACGCAACCCTGCTGCGTGCCGATCGTGTACGTCGCACTGGCCACGGCCGAGTTCGTGAGACCGGACTTGATACCGATCACGTTCACGGTCCTGGTATCGGGAACGGAGATCGGCCCGGTGTAGAGGGGAGACGACGCGGTCGGCGTCGAACCGTCCACTGTGTACCGGATCGTCGCGCCCGAGGTGGCCGTCGTGATCGTCACGGTCTGCCCGGACGTGTACGAGCCGCCGGGCGGGCTGAACGCCGGCGTCGCGACCTGCGCGGGCGCGCTGCCGTGGGTGTAGGTGAAGTGCGGGGTGTCGTACTGCGGCCCGCTCTTCTCGTAGGTGAACCAGTACTCGATCACCGTGCCCGACGACAGCGCCCCGACGGTCTTCTGCCAGGTCCCGGCGTTGTTCGTCATGCGGAAGTTCTGCTGCGGAATACCGGTGACGAGGTAGTGCACGTCGACGTACAGGGCAGGGGTCGTCGGCGTGAAGTCGATCCTCGCCTGAGTGGCGTCCAGCGCCGTCACGTTCTGCGTGTAGTCCTCGGCCGCTGAGGCCGTGGACGACGCCAGTGACGACAGGGCAATCGCTGTGGCGGCCAGGCCGGCCAGCCATCTCACCTTTGAGAGCGCTCTCACACCTGGAACGGTAAGCGGCGGAGGTCCGCTGAACAAGCGACGTTTTCACCCGAACGAGCGAGTTCTTGTATTGGATACAAGCCATAGCGTCGGCCTATGACTCCCTCCACCGCGTACAGCAGGGACCTCGGCGACGAGCTACGCCGACTGCGCGAGACGTGCACCGGCCTCAAGGGCCACGAGCTGGCCAAGAAGCTCGGCTGGGACCCGAGCAAGGTCTCCACCATAGAACACGGCAAAGCCCGCGCCAGCGAGATCGACCTGATCCAGTACTTGTCCATGTGCGGCAAGGACATCGACTACGTAGTGGACTTCAAGCAGCGCTACCAGTACGCCTTCGACGAGTACATCGTGCAGGTGTCGGACAACCTCCGCACGGTCGCGATGGCGGAGTCCACCGCCACCGCGATCACGAGCTACTCGCCCCAGTCGGTGCCGGGCTTGCTCCAGACACCGAAATACGCCGACGGTCACTTCCGGATGACCGGGATGGTGACAGAGGAGCGGATCCCGACCCTCGTCCAGTTCCGGACCGACCGTCAGGCCATCCTGCGCCGATACAACCGGCCGACTTGCGTGTTTTTCGTTCATGAGAACGCGTTGCGGTTGCAGATCGGCGACAGCCGCATCATGGAAGACCAGTACGTCCGGCTGCTGTTCGACGCGCACGCCATCCGAATCGTGCCCGCCGATGCTCCTGTCGTCGCTTCCAGCTGTGCGCTGTGGGAATTCGACAAGGCGCGGCCCGTGGTCTACAGCGAAACCGAGCTCACGAACGTATACGTGCAGGATCCTGGCGCCATCGCACGAACGCGACTGCTCTTCGATCGCCTGGATCAGGTCGCCTTGAGTGCGGAACAATCGCGGAGCAGGCTGGCGGAGTACGTCGGCCAACCGCGAGAGGAACCCTATGATGCAGGACCGCACCTGGCGTAAGAGCAGCTACAGCGTCGGAACGGAAGAGGGTGAGTGCGTCGAGGTGTCGCTGGCCCACGACGCACTGGTCCGGGACTCGAAGAACGCGAGTGGCGGCGTCCTCGCGTTCTCGGCCCCTGCCTGGAACGCGCTGATCAGGTCCCTCGGTTCTCGTTGAGGTAGTTGTAGATCGTGTAGCGGGTGACCTCCAGAACACCCGCCAGATGGTCGACCGAGTCCCGGATGAGGAAGAACCCCGCCTCGTCCAGGACTCGCACGACCTGCGACTTGTGCACCTTCTTCATCAGCTCGACCGGCACCCCGACATCGGCGATCGCCTTCTCGACGAGCACCCGCTGCAACGTGTCCACGTCCTGTGGAAACGACTCAACGGGTCCTGAAGCCTCGTGCGCAGCCAACTTGTTGACGCACAAGCACCCCACGGCAACCCCGTTCGCATCCCGCACGAAGGTCGTCGACGACCAGATCGCCCGCCCGTCCGGCGCATACGTCTCGTAGCCGGGCATGTCGGTGGTGGTCCCCCGCCGGACCAGCCCCAGCAACAGGTCGGTCATCGGCCCGCCCACCTGCCTCCCTGTCAACGATCCGGCGATGGCGATGATCGAGTTCGGCAGCCGTGACAGGTCGTGCACCACGACCTCGGTGTCCGGCCCCAGGGCAGCGGCCAGACTCTCGACCGTCGGCACCAGCGCCGACAACGCCGCGGGCACCGGCGAAGAAGCAGCCCCGGACAGCGACTTCAACGCGGCCCGCACCCGTTCCAGCGTCCCGCGCGTGGTCGTGGCGTGCGGCGACAAGCGGACGTGCTCAGGCCGCACGGTCGCGGTGACTCCGAAGGCGTTCAACGCCTCCCCGACCACCGAAGCCGCCTCGGGCATCGTGAACGCCAGGATCCCCGCACGGCGTTCCCGAGCCGACACGATCTCGCCACCACACGACAGCACGATCTCTTCCAGCTCCGCGACCACCTCGCCGACCGCAGATTCGAGCGTCGACACACCCGCGAGCTCGACCAGCTCCAACGCCTCCGCGAACGCACCGGACACGACCGGCGAGAGGTTGGTGATGTTCCAGGACGCGGCATCGGGAGCGGCGTCGTGCACCGAGTCGTCGAACAGACCCGCGTCCACCGCGCCGGTCCAGCCCGACAGAACCGGCGAAAGCCGTTCCAGAGCGCGGTCGGAGAGCACGACGAAACCGGTGCTCCACCCGGCCCGCAGCCACTTCTGCCCGCCGACGACCAGCACGTCGGCGACTTCCCACGGGTCGTCGACCACGCCGAAGCCCTGGATGCCGTCTACGACCAGCAGACGGTCGCCGATCACCGAGCGCAAGGTCTCCAGGTCCGCGCGATAACCGGTGCGGAAGTCCACAGCGGACACCGACAACGCGGAAACCTCCGGAACCAGCCCGGCGGCCACCGCGTCCGGCGTCACCGGGCCGTCCAGCAGCACCGACGGCAGACCCGCCCGCACCCACGGATAGGTGTTGGACGGGAACTCCGCGGCCGAGTACATGACCGTCCCGGAAAGCCCGAAAGCGGCCTGGAACAGCCCGATCGACGTGTTCGGCACCAAAGCGACATGATCGGTGTCCGTGCGGCACAGGCGGGCCACGGCGGCCTTCACCCGTTGTTCCTCACGCATCAGCGTGTCCACTGTGGAGGGACCGGCGAGCGAGGCCTGCTCCATCAGCCGCGAGGTGGCCTGCACCACCGGGATCGACGGCGGGCCGAAGCGGGCGAAGTCGAGGTACCCCTCCGGTTCGCGGAACTGGGCGAGGTACGAGGAGTCGATCAACTCAGAACACCTTTGCGAGGAACTGTTGCGTGCGCGGCTGCTGTGGATTGTCCAGCACGTCGGCCGGTGTGCCGCTCTCCACCACGGCTCCGTCGACGAGGAACACCACGCGGTCGGCGACCGAGCGGGCGAAGCCGATCTCGTGGGTGACCACGATCATCGTCATGCCGTCGCGGGCGAGCGAGGTCATCACGTCGAGCACCTCGCCGACCAGCTCCGGGTCCAACGCGGACGTGGGCTCGTCGAACAGCATCAGCTTGGGCTTCATCGCCAGAGCGCGCGCGATCGCGACACGTTGCTGCTGGCCGCCGGACAGCTGCCCCGGATACGCGCCCGCCTTCTCCGCGAGGCCCACCCGTTCGAGCAGGGCCAGCGCCTCCGTCCGCACCTCGGCCCGGTCCCGGCGCAGCACCTGGACCGGGCCTTCCATGACGTTCTCCAGCGCCGTGCGGTGCGGGAACAGGTTGAACCGCTGGAACACCATCCCGACGTCGCGCCGCTGCCGGGCGACCTCGTGTTCGCGCAGCTCGAACAGCTTCCCGCCGGCAGCCCTGAACCCGACCGGCACGCCGTCGACCCAGATCCGGCCGGCGTCGATCGTCTCCAGGTGGTTCACGCAGCGCAGGAAGGTCGACTTCCCCGCGCCGGAGGGGCCGAGCAGGCACACGACCTCGCCGCGCTCGACCTCCAGGTCGATCCCGCGCAGCACCTCGGTGTGCCCGAACGACTTGCGGACCCCGATCGCCTCAACGAGGGCCATACGCACGCTCCAGGTAGTGCTGCCCGACCGACGCGAGGGACACCATCACGAGGTACCAGGCCGCGGCGGCGAACAGGGTTTCCATGATCTCCAGGTTGCGCGAGGAGATGTTGTTCGCGGCGTGGATGAGCTCCAGGAAGGCGATCACCGACGCCATCGAGGTGCCCTTGATCATGTTGATGAAGTTGTTGCCGGTCGGCGGGATGATCACGCGCATCGCCTGCGGCAGCACGACCCTGTGCAACGTCGTCATCGGGGTCATGCCGATCGACTTCGCCGCCTCGGTCTGACCCGCGTCGACGCTGCTCAGGCCCGCGCGGACGATCTCGGCCATGTAGGCGCTCTCGTTCAGGCCCAGCCCGAGCAGTGCCGCGACGAACGCGGTCATGACCACGTTGGTGGGCACCGAGAACAGCATCGGGATGCTGATGTTCTTGAACACCAGCGCGAGGTTGAACCAGATCAGGATCTGCAGCAGCACCGGCAGCCCGCGGAACAGCCAGATGTAGCCGACGGCGAACCACCGCGCGACGGGGTTCGCCGACAGCCGCATCAACGCGATCACGACGCCCAGCACGATCGCGCCGCCCTGCGCGCAGACGGCGAGCACGATGGTGTTGAGCAGGCCTTCGAGCATGACGGGGTGCGTGAAGAACCCCGGCACGTCCTCCCACTGGATCTGCGCCTCGGCCATCGCCCAGCCCAGACCCGCGATGACCAGGACGATCACCGCGCCGCTGAACCACCGCCAGGGGTGGCGCAGCGGCACGACGACCAGGTCTTCCCTGAGATCACTTGCCATTGATGGCGGCCTTCGCGATCGCGCCCTGCTTGATGTCCCAGGTGGTGAGGATCTTGGTGTAGGTGCCGTCGTCGATCAGCGACTGCAGCGCGCCCTTGATCGCCTCGCTCAGCTTGGCGTTCTGCTTGTTCACGCCGATGCCGTACGGGCCGCCGTTGATCGGCGGGAGCTGGACGACCTCGAAGTAGCTGCCGTCACCGGCGGTCTTCGCGACGTAGACGGCCGTCGGCAGGTCGTTGAGGATCGCGGCGACCCGGCCGGTGCGCAGCTGGTTCTGGTTGCCGGTGTCGCTGTCGGTGACGCTGAGCTGCACCTCGGGCTTGCCGGCTGCCACGCACTTCTGGCTCTGCTCCTTGGCGAACTGCTCCTGCGAGCTGCCGAGGTTCACCGCGACACCCTTCCCGCACAGGTCGTCCGGGCCCTTGACGCCCTGGGGATTGCCCTTCTGCACCATGATCGTGATGCCGGAGGTGAAGTAGTCGACGAAGTCGATCTTCTGCTGGCGCTCGGCGGTGTCGTTCATCGCCGCCATCGTCACGTCGACGCGTTTGGTCTCCAGGCTGGTGATCAGCGAGCTGAACGCCATGTCGCTGTGCTCGGCCTTGAGCCCGAGCTTCGCGGCGATGGCCTTGATCAGGTCGACCTCCGAGCCCATCGGGGTCTTGCCGTCCTGGTCGTAGAAGTTGTTGGGCGGGTTCTGGATGTTCGACCCGACCCGCAGCTTGCCCGCCGAGGCGATCTCGGCCGGGACCAGCGCGGCGAGCTGGTCGTCCTTCTTGACCGACGACAGGTCGGACGACGGCGGCGTGGACGTCTGCGTGGTGTCAGACGTGGACCCGCAGGCGGCGAGCCCCAGTACGAGCAGCGAGGTCACGAGCAGGCGGCGCATCATGGCGGGGACCGTACAACGTGGAGTTGAGGACGTCCACAAAAAGTTGAAGTACGGGAGTGGCGGCGCCCACCTCGGGAATTCCACCGGCGTCGAGTCCGTTGAACGGGGTACCCCCAGCGAAACGAGGAGGACCACATGGCGACGGTCGAGCTGACCACGGAGAACTTCGACGAGGTGGTCGGCGGATCCGACATCGTCCTGGTCGACTTCTGGGCCGAGTGGTGCGGCCCGTGCCGCGCGTTCGGACCCACGTTCGAGGCCGCGTCGGAGACGCACGAGGACCTCGTGTTCGGCAAGGTCGACACGGAGGCGCAGCAGGAGCTGGCGGCCACGTTCGGCATCCGCAGCATCCCGACGCTGATGATCGTCCGCGAGGGTGTCGTGCTGTTCGCGCAGCCGGGCGCGCTGCCCGCGAACGCGCTGGACAGCCTGATCCAGCAGGCGCGTGACGTGAACATGGAAGAGGTTCACGCGCAGGTGAGCCAAGCCCAGCAGGGCTGATTGGTCCAGATCGGCTGTGGGTACCTGACGTGCATGAACACCGACACGTCGACCGCACAGCTGGTCAACCAGCTGTCCGAGCAGGTGAGCAGGCTCGCCCGCGATGAGATCCGTCTCGCGGTCGCCGAGCTGAAGGACAAGGGCAAGCACGCCGGTGTCGGCGCCGGGATGTTCGGCGCGGCCGGCGTGTTCGCGTGGTGGGGCGGGCTCAGCGTCGTCGCGGGCCTGATCCTGCTGCTGGCATTGGTAGTTCCGCCGTGGGCGGCCGCGTTCATCATCGCGGCCGCCCTTCTGCTGATCGCGGGCATCGCCGCGCTCATGGGCCGCAGCCAGGTCAAGCAGGCGACTCCCCCGGTGCCGCGGCAGGCGATGGACAACGTCCAGGAGGACATCGCCACGATCAAGGAGCGTGCGCACCGATGAGCGACCCCAGGGAAGAGCTGCAGCGCAACGTCGAACGCACCCGCCGCGAGCTCGGTGAGACCGTGGAAGCGTTGGCGCACAAGGCCGACGTGCCCGGCCGGGTGAAGGAACAGGCGCGCGAGACCAAAGTCAGGATGACCAGGGCCACCAGCGAGGCGATCGACTCGCTGCCGGAGCCGGTGGCGGAACAGGTCGAGAAGGCACGCCGGCATCCGGCGGCCATCGCGGCGGTGCTGATCGCACTCGTCCTCGTCATCTGGAAACTTTCCAGGAGGAATGCATGAAGTTCCTGTACCGCCCACTGGGAATGCTGCTCGGCGCGTTGGGAGGTTTCCTCGCCACCGCGATCTTCGGTCAGGTCTGGAAAGTCGTCGCGGGTGACGAAGAAGCGCCGAGCGCGACGATGAGGAACCGGACGTGGCGCGAGGTCCTGCTGGCCGCGGCCTTGCAGGGAGCCATCTTCGGCCTGGTGAAAGCCGTGATCGACCGCGGTGGAGCCAAGGGATTCCAGAAGCTGACCGGCAAATGGCCAGGCGATGAAGAGGATTGATCGTCTCTCCAAACGAGACGCGGAGGTACACGCGAGGAGTTTCGCGACTTAACCTGGCCCGGTCGCCTGCGGAAGGGCCAGTGATGACTCGTCAGTTGCGGGCTCGTGCGCTGTCCTCGAAGTTCGAGCCGCTCACCGCGGTCCCGGACGACCCGGCCCGCTCCCGGTTGGGCGTCGTGAGGTTCGCCGGCACGTCGTTCAACCCGGTGCTGCGGGCCGGGTATCCGGAACTGACGGTCTTTCTCGCCGACGACGAGAGCGGTTTCGCCGAGATCTGGACGAGTTCACGCGGCGTGGAATCCGGCGAGCACAAAGCGATCACCTACGCGCACGACGGCGAATACCTGTTCTGCGCCGGACGAATTCCCCCGTGCGACGAGCACACCTACGCCGCGCGGCTCGCGTTCCGCGCCGCGCTGGAAATCGCCGGGAAACTCGGCTACCACCACGTCTTCCGGATGTGGAACTACCTGCAGGACCTGAACCCGCGGATGTACCGCGAGTTCCTGCTCGGCCAGGCGGAGGCGTTCGCGAAACGGCCGGTCACGTGGAGCGGCCTGCCCGCGGCGGCCGTGGTCGGCTCACCCGGCGGCGGCATCGTGTTCCACCTCCTGGCGTGCCGCACCGGCACGCCGGTCACGATCATCACGCCGAATGGCGCGCGGGGCGTCTACCTGCACGGCAGGCTGTTCTTCACGGCACCGTCGCTGGACGACGCCGAGGAGCTGATGAGCGCGGCGAACCTCGCGCGGTGGGGCGTCGACGACGGTTTCGGGCTGCACGACATCACGTCGTTGAAGGTCTACGCGCGCCAACCGGGTGATCTTTCGCTGGCGCGGTTCGAGTGCGACACCCGCCTGGATCGGGAGGCGAGCGTGGCATTTCTGCTGGCCACGCTGCTTCAGGAAGACAATGTCCTGGAGTTCGAGGGCGTCGTCGGCTAGGTGTACTGCCCCGCGAGGTTGCGAACGGTCCGACACGTGATCGGATGATCTTGGAATGAGGGAGGGCCTCCGGGTTCGGTGTGGATTGCGA
>NZ_JAFBCX010000023.1 GCF_016907955.1 Lentzea nigeriaca
AAACCAGGCCGACCCATCGCAACCTCCCAGATCAGAGGGGTGTTGCGACGACCCATTGACGCCAAGACGTTTGCGTCAGCATTTCTCTACCGCCATCTCGGCAGCGGACGTGCATGAGAGCGCGACCATCCGGGCTTTCGGAGACGAGCACCAGACCGCCCAGCCCCCGGCCCGACTCAACGGAGCACAACTAAGCCGCGACGCTCCACTAGTGGCGTCGGGTCACGCCATTTGTGCTTCTGCCTTGATCTGCTCGAACTGCGCGCCCATCGCCTCGGACAGGGCCTGGGCGGCGGAAAGGGGCCGCACCATCACGGTGAACTCGTCGATCAGCCCGTCCGCGTCGAGGTGCAGGAAGTCGCAGCCCTGGATCTCCTTGCCGCCGACCTCGGCGCGGAACACCAGCGCGTGGTTCCGGCCGTCGACGATCTCCCGTTCGTAGCGGAAGTTCTCGAACACCCGCAGCACACCGCGCAGGATCGCGGCGGTCAGGGGCTTGCCGGGGTACGGGGCGAACGCGACAGGGCTGGTGAACACCACATTGTCCGCGAGGCAGGCCTCCATCGCGTCGGTGTCCCGTGCCTCGACGGCTGCTCGAAACGCCTTCATCTCGACCCCAAATACTCAACTTGTTGACTAGGTCGCCAGACCGTAACCTGCGAGTATGTCGCTGCGCAACGCCGTGATGGCGGTCCTGCTCGACGGGGAGGCGTCCGGCTACGACCTGGCCAAGGCGTTCGACGCCTCCGTGGCCAACTTCTGGATGTGCACGCCGCAGCAGCTCTACCGAGAGCTCGACCGGATGGAGGCCGACGACCTCATTCGGGCCCGCACGGTCGAACAGGAACGCCGCCCGAACAAGCGGCTGTTCTCCCTCACGCCGCGAGGCCTGGAGGCGCTGGCGGAGTTCACCGCCGAACCGCACAAGCCCACCGCGATTCGCGACGAGCTGATGGTCGCGGTGATGGCGGCGGATGCCGGTGACGTCGAGAAGGTCAAGGCGTCGCTGAGAGAACGCAGGCAGTGGGCCGAGGCGAAGATCGGGCGGTACGAGCGCATCAAGGCCAAACTGCTCGACGGCCGCACCGAAGAGGAGTTCCTCACCACCGCCGAACGCGTCGGGCCCTACCTGACCTTGTTGCGCGGCTTGTCGTTCGAGCGGGACAACGTGCGCTGGTGTGCGCGCTGCCTCACGGTCCTGGAGCGGCGTGGTGCGCGGCTCGACGCGTCCCCGTGAGGTTCAATCAGGCCCATGAACGGCATTTCGGTGTTGCAGGAGGCTCTCAGCGCGCCCGCGGAAGAGGCGCGCAACCGGTTCGCGGGACGGCTCAACGGCTACCTCGAGGGGTCCGACGTCGTGCACGCCGTGCGCATGCAGGGCTGGCTCGGGCTGGAGGTGCCCGGCCCTGGTTGCCACGTCGGCACGGGCAGCTGGGACTTCACCCGTTTCAAACCGACGACCTCACCGGTCTCGTGCGGGCGCTGCCGCAGCGCGGGACTGCTCACCAGCTCGTTCACGGGTGGCCCTCACCAGCAGACGCTCGATCTGGAAGGGATCTGATGGCGGCGCGGTTGCGCAGCATCATGCCGGTCCACGCCGTCATGCCGAGGCGTTCGTAGAAGGTCTTCAGCTCTTCGTCGCAGATCAGGTCCACGGAGTACATGTGCTCCGCCTCGGCCAGGATCCGGCGCATCAGCTCGGTGCCGACGCCCTGGTCCTGGAACTCCGGACGCACCTCCAGCCACGGGATGAACGCCGTGAGCACGCCGTCGCTGATCATGTTCACGAAACCGATGACGGTGTCATCCGACCGCGCGATCACGACGCGATAGCTGCCGCGCAGCACGGCGAGGTGCTGGGCAGGCGAGGGCGGTGTGGGCCAGCCCACGAAGAAGCCGGCCAGATCGTCCTCGGTGAGATCACTGACGCCGGTGTTGTACGAGATCACAGCGCTATTGAACCGTTTCCGCGGAACTTCCGTAGGGCTGGATTTGATCGTTCCGACAGCTAAGCTCCTGTTCGTGCCCCTGCCGACAGCCCCTCTGCGCCGTGCGCGCTGTGCTGCTGTTGGCGTTGTCACCGGGGCGCTGGCCGTTTTCGCGCACACGTCGGCGGACGGTCACCTGCCCGACTCGGGTCTGGTCTTCTCGCTCGTCGCACTGCTGACGTGGGCGTGTTCCGGCTTCGCGCGGCGCGAGCTCACGCCCGGCCGGCTGCTGGTGCTGATGGGCGGCGGCCAGCTGGCGACGCACCTCGTGCTGTCGCTCGCGTCGTCCCGGCACGAGCACGAACCCGACCCGTCGCGGATGGTCGCCGCGCACGTCGTGGCCACCGCGCTGACCGTGGCCGTCCTCGCGGTCGCCGAACGCACCGTGCTGATGGTCGCCCGCGCCCTCGCGTCGGTCCTCCCGCGCAGGCTCACTCCCCTGCCCGCCTCGGCACCCCTGGTCGTCGCCACACCGCGGGTCGTTCCCGCCGAGGTCGTCTTCCTGGACGTGCTGTCGTGGCGCGGTCCTCCGGCTGAACAGGTCTGAAACCCCCTTCACAGGGCCGTCCCCAGGCGGTCCTGCACCTGTTCACGCCCATTGGAGCCTCATGACCACCACCTCAGCTCCGCCGCGCACTTCGTTCGCGTGGCGGGGACTCTTCCTGCGCCTGCACTTCTACGCCGGTGTCCTCGTCGGCCCGTTCGTCCTGGTCGCCGCGCTGACCGGCGTCCTGTACGCCCTGACGCCGCAACTGGAGTCGTGGGTCTATTCCGATCAGCTACGCGTTCCCGTTTCCTCCCAGCAACTCCCGCTGTCCCAGCAGATCGATGCCGCTCTCGCGACGTCGCCGCAGGGCACGGTCGTCGCGGTGCGGCCGGCGCCCGAACCCGGTGACACGACTCGGGTGCTGTTCTCAGAGAAAGGCCTCGGCGAGTCCGAACGCCGTGCGGTGTTCGTCGACCCAGGCACTGGCCGTGTCACCGGTGACCTCGTCGCCTACGGCACGAGCGGCGTGCTGCCGTTGCGCATGACGCTGAGCCAGCTGCACCGCAACCTGATGCTCGGCGAACCGGGCCGCCTCTACAGCGAGCTCGCCGCCTCGTGGCTCTGGGTGGTGGCGCTGGGCGGTCTCGTCCTGTGGATCACCAGGCCGCGCAACAGCAAGCGCATCCGCACGCACGGCCTGATCGGCGTGTGGGTGCTGGTCGGCGCGTTGTTCCTGTCCGCGACGGGCCTCACGTGGTCGGCCTACGCCGGGGAGAACGTCTCCACGCTGCGCCAGGCGTTCGGCTGGGCCACGCCGTCGTTGAAGATGCCCAGCGGTGGCGGCGGTGACCACGCCGAGCACGGCGAGCACAGCTCGTCCGGCAACGGTCACAGCGACATCGACACGGTGCTCTGGGCGGCCAGAACCTCGGGAATCGACGCCAGACCCGTCGAGATCGGCCTGCCGGCCACGCCCGGCGGCGCGTGGAAGGTGACAGAGATCGGCCGCAGCTGGCCCACCCAGGTCGACGCGGTGGCGATCCAGGACGGCGCGGTGGTCAGCTCGGTGAAGTTCGCCGACTACCCGTTGGCCGCGAAGCTGACCAGGTGGGGCATCGACGCGCACATGGGCGCGCTGTTCGGCTGGCCCAACCAGCTGGTGTTGCTGCTGATCGGCGGTGGGCTCGTCGCGCTGGTCGTGCTCGGCTACCGGATGTGGTGGAGGCGCAGGCCCACGAAGGGCTTCGGCCGTCCGACGCCGCGCGGGCAGTGGCGCAAGGCTCCGCCCGTGGCGTTGATCGGGCTTGGGGTCGGCGCGCTGGCCGTGGGCTGGTTCGTGCCATTGCTCGGCATCAGCCTCGTGTTGTTCTTCGCGATCGATCTGCTGCTCGGAAGGCGGGCGAAAACGGCCTGACTCGATCGTCCACAGTGGACAGGCTTGCCTGAGCTGGGCTTTTACGGCATTCTTACGTCCTGGAGTGCCGGGAAGCCTGGTCGGCCCGCGCGTCACACCTGGTGACGGCGGCGAGCTGACGAAAGGCGCGCCGATGACACTCATCCCGCATGCCATTCCCCTGATCAACGATCCCGAGGTCGTGCACGCGCTGGCCGCGCGGTGGCGGCGCACCAGGACGTTGCTGCTGCTCTCCGCAGGTGTGCTGCCCGTCACGATCGGCGTCGTCTGTGTCGTGCTCGCCGTGCTGACCTCGGCAGGGCAGCGGATCATGCCGTGGTGGTCGGCGATTCCGGCCGTCGCGGCCGCCGCGTGTGCGTGGGCGCTGCTGACGTGGTTGCGCGGCAACGGGTTGAGCGACCCGCACTCGTGGTTACCCGCCACCACCCTGATGACCGGCGCGCAGCTGGTCCTCGGGGTGGTGCCGGGCTCCGGCATCGCGCTGCGGCTCAGCCCCGGCGCGGCGCTCGCGGTGAAGGCGTTGTGCGCGGCCGGTGTGCTCGGCGCCGGCTCGGCCTGTTCGCTGGCACGGCTGGCCAGGCGTTCGCTGCTCACGGCTCCCGTCCTGGAGCTGGGATCGACGGCGTTCCCGCTCGTGCTGAACGGTCCGGGAGCGCGCGTGGTGATCAGCACCGACCGCATCGACTGGACGAGCAGGCGCGGAACGCGGGTGGACGCCGGGGTGCCCTTCGCGCGGATCGAGCACGTGACGGCGGAAGCGAGCAATGTCGTGCTGCACACGGCGTCGGGCTCGTGGACGGTTCCGGTGTCCGACCCGGCGACCGCACTCGCGCTGCTGCGCCGCCGTCTCGCGTGGTGGGAAGAGCGCCGCACGGCCGCCGTCGAACAGGAGCGCCGCCGGTACGACGACCTGCTCCAGTTGCTCGCGGCGGTCAGCGGCGAGTCGACGCGCGGCGGCGTCACCGTGACCGTGGACTCGAACGGCGTGACCACCGGCATCTCGCTCAGCCCTGCCGTTCGCGGCCTCGACCCCGACGTGCTGGCCGCGCGTCTGATGGCGTGCGTCGACGGAGCACGGTCGGATGCCCGGCGTCAAGTGCAGGACCTCGTTCTGGAGCACGCCGAGAAAGCCAGCCAGTAGTCGGTTGTCGCCCGCCTCCCGCCCTGCCTACGTTCGCCGGGGAACATCAGGAGATGGGGGACGACATGCGCAGACGTGACTTCCTCGCCGCGGCGGCCGGGGTCGCCGCCGTGGTGGCCAACCCCGCGAGCGCGCTCGCGGCCACCGGACAGCGACCGGGCGCGACGGGCCTGCCCGACCTGAACCTCGGCGATTTCCCCGTCGTGGCACGGGTTCGAGCCCGCAAGGCGCTGGAACACCTGAAGGTGCTGAGCAACGAGATCGGCCCGCGGATCGGTGGCACCGAGTCCGAGCACCGGGCCCGCGACTACCTCGTGCGAGAGCTGAAGTCGTTGCGGTACCAGGTGACGACGCAGCCGTTCACCGTGCCGGACAAGTACCTCGCCGAGATCAACTCGACGTGGCAGGCGGGAGCGTCGCGGTTCGGCGCGCTCGGAGCAACGGTCACGGCGCCGTTCGTCGAGGTGACCGACGGCCAACTACCGGACCTGACCGGCAAAATCGCCTTGTACGTCAACGCTCCCGCGGGCTCGGCGCCGACGCACGCGGCGATCGAGCGCGGCGCGGTGGCGGTGATCCTCGGCCGGATCTCCGCCACCACCGCCAAGTCCAGCGCGTTCTCACCGACGCTCGACCGCAACGTCACCGTGCCCGTGATCGGCCTCGCCCAGGTGCACACCGAGAAGCTGCGCGCCCAGGGCTCCGGCCAGCTGACGATCAGCACCACGCACCACCCGAACCTCACTTCCTACAACGTGATCGCCGAGCGGCCGTCGACGTTCCCGTGGCGGGACAACGGTGTTGTGATGGTGACCGCGCACTACGACAGCGTGCCGGGGTCGCCGGGCGCCAACGACGACGGCAGTGGCACGGTGCTGTGCCTGGAGCTGGCGCGAGTGCTGCGTCACCTGCCGACGCACAAGGCGATCCGGTTCGCGTTGTGGGGTTCGGAGGAACAGGGTCTGCTCGGGTCGCGGCACTACGTCTCGCAGCTGCCCGCCGAGGAGATCGCGCGGATCAAGGGCGTGTTCCAGAACGACATGGTCGCCACGAGCCACGATCCGGCGACGGCGTACTGGCTGCTGTCGGTGGACGGCGCGGACAACGCCACGACCGCGGAGGTCCGGGCGGCGGCGCAGCGACTCGGCTACGACCCGCGGGTGCACGGCCCGGTGGCGCGCGGGTCGAGCGACCACGTGCCGTTCCACGAGAAGGGCATGGCGTCGGCGAACTTCAGCTGGCGCGGCGAGGGTGGACCGGCGCAGCTGGAGCCGATCTACCACACGCCGGAGGACACGATTCGCGACAACGTCAGCCTGGAGCGGTTGCAGGTGTCGTTGGAGCTGATCGGTGCGGCGGCCTACCGGCTCGCCTGTCAGCGCTAGCGCCGGAAATCCGTAGCAGAAGTCCAGTCTTGTTTCTTTTTGGCACGCGGGGGCCTTTCGTCCGCTCCAAGAGTACGAAAGCTCCCCGCGTACTTTTCAGCACCGGCGTGGCGTGGCAGGACACGCCGGGTAGTGAGGAACGACTTCGTTGCCGGATCTCCGGCGCAGGACACTGGACTAGACGCTCACGTCGAGAACGGCGCGGGTGAACGCCTCCGGCGCCTCCTGCGGCACGTTGTGCCCGATGCCGTCGAGGATCCGGTGCTCGTAGGGCCCGGTGAACCGGTCGCGGTAGCCGGCGCCGCTTTTGTTGGGCCCGTCGAAGTCGCTGGCGATCGTGATCGTCGGCACGCTGACCACGGGCCTGGTCTGCAGCTTGCGCTCGAGCCCGTCGTAGCGGTGCTCGCCCTCCGCGAGCTGCAGGCGCCAGCGGTAGTTGTGGATGACGATCGCGACGTGGTCGGGGTTCTTCCACGCCGTGGCGCTCCTGGCGTAGGTGGCGTCGTCGAAGTTCCACTGCGGCGACGCGAGCTTCCAGATCAGCTTGTTGAACTCGGAGGTGTTCCGGGTGTAGCCCTTCACGCCACGGTCGGTGGCGAAGTAGTACTGGTACCACCAGCCCAGCTCGGCCTGCGGGCTCAGCGGTTCCTGGTTGGCGACGAGGTTGACGATCAGGTAGCCGCTGACCGACACCAGCGCCTCCACCCGCTCGGGCCACAGCGCGGCGGTGATGCACGCCGTCCGCGCGCCCCAGTCGAAGCCGCCCAGCGTCGCCTGGCGGATCTTGAGGGCGTCCATGAACGCGATGACGTCGGCGGCCAGTGCGGACTGCTGGCCGTTGCGCATCGTGTGCGCGTACAGGAACCGCGTGGAGCCGTAGCCTCGCAGGTACGGGATGAGCACCCGGTGGCCCTTCGCGGCGAGGGCGGGCGCGACGTCGACGTAGCTGTGGATGTCGTACGGCCAGCCGTGCAGCAGGATCGTGACGGGTCCGTCGGCCGGGCCGAGCTCGGCGTACCCGATGTTCAGCAGACCGGCCCTGACCTGCTTGATCGCGCCCCACGCCGGGGCGCTGACCGATGCCTTCGCGGTTCCTGCGACGAGGGGTACCGCCATGCCCGCCACGGCCAGTGCCTGGGAGAACTGTCGCCTGCTGATCATGGCTTCGACCATAGGGACGGTGTTGGCGACCTCGCGACCGTCACATGACGGTGTCGGCGTACGTCATCAACGCTTCCTTCAGCTCGGACCGTGCCGTCACGCCGAGTTTGGGGAAGATCCGGTGCAGATGCGTGCTGACGGTGCGGTGTGACAGGTGCAGCCGCTCGCCGATCTCCTTGTTCGTCAGCCCGTCCGCGGCCATGCGCGCGATGGTCAGCTCGTGTTCGGTCAGGTCGCCGTTGCCGTTGCGGGATTCACCGGACGCCCTCAGCTCCTCACGGGCGCGTTCCGCCCAGCCCCTGGTGCCGAACGCCTCGAACGCCTCCGCTGCCGCCTTGAGGTGGGGCCTCGCCTGGACCGCCCGGCGTTGCCTGCGCAGCCAGGCGCCGAACGCGAGCTGGACGCGGGCCCGGTCCCAGCGCGAGCTCTTCGTTTCCAGCGCTGCCGTGAACAGGGTTTCGTCCTCTTCCAGGAGGGCGCGCGCATACCTCAGGCCGGCGGCGAGGGCCGGTGAGCTGGTGGCGGTGTCGAGCTCCTCGACGATCTTGCAGGCCTCATCCGCGTTGCCGCTGCGGGTGGCGGCTTCGACCAGTTCCGGCAGCACGTACCGGCGCAACGCCAGCTGGTAGGCGGGATCGGCGGGGTCGTGGATGCGGCGGACGGCGGCGAACGCGTCGGCGTAGCGGCCTTCCCCCAGCGCGGCGAGGCTTCTGGCGAGCTGCACGGTGGCGAGGACGGGACGGGCGCCCGCGGCGAGGCCGATCCGTTCGGCTTCGGCGGCTTTCGTGGCCGCTTCGTCGTAGT
Organism: Lentzea nigeriaca; assembly: GCF_016907955.1. GTDB lineage: Bacteria > Actinomycetota > Actinomycetes > Mycobacteriales > Pseudonocardiaceae > Lentzea > Lentzea nigeriaca. Next base: position 8,381 of record NZ_JAFBCX010000023.1, read on the forward strand.
CGCCTTTGAGGGCGGCGATCTCGGCCTGCACGGCGGCGGCCAGGCCGCGCATGAAGGGCTGCCGGGTCTCCTCGGCGAGTGCGGCGGCTTCCTCCGCCGCGGGTTCGGCGGCGGCGATGTCACCCAGGCGGGTCCGGCTCCAGGCTTCGACGGCCAGGGCCCTCGTCAGGAGTCCGAACTGGCCCTGGGCGCGCAGACCTCGTTGTGCGGCAACGGAAAAGCGCACCGACTCCTCGAACGCACCGACCTGCAGGGCCGCACTGCCGAGCAGGCGGCACGTCGCCGGATCGTCCGGCGTCCCCGAGCGGAGCGCCGCGATCACCGCATCACCTTGCTCCACCGGGCTCACGTACGCGGCCATCGCCACCATGTGCGGATCAGCGGGGTCGACCGGCAACCTCGCCGCCACCGAGGAGATCCGTTGCCTGGCAGCCGTTCCCGGCTCGACCCAGAAGCACCGCATCGCGACGCTCCAGAAGATCCGCAGCCCCAGCTCGGCATCGCCGTCGCCCACCACGGCCTCGGCCAGCCCGGCCAGCTCGCCCGGTCCCGCGGTGCCTTCTCCCACCCCGTCGTCGAACGCGCTGGGCAGCCACGTCACCAACGCCCGCTCCCGCGGCGTGAGGTCCAGCCCGCGCACCTCCAGCAGGATCCTCTCGACGTCGTCACGGCTGCCCGCCTCCGCCGCCAGCTCGGCGGCCCGCAGCAGCCGGCCCGCCCGCTCGCCACCGTCGCCCAGCCGCGCTGCCCGTTCGAGTGCACGGATCGCGGCCGCCGCGCCACCACGCCGAAGTGCGCGGTCCGCGGTCTGTTCCAGCAGGTACGCCACGGTCTCGTCGGTGCCGGTGACCGCGTTGGCCAGGTGCCACGCCCGCCGGTCGGGCTCGTCGGTGGCGGCAAGCCGTTGGTGCGCCTCCCGGCGTTCGTCTGCGCTCGCCGCCTGCACGATCGCCGACCTGATCAGCGGGTGCCGGAACTCGCCGTCGCGGTCGACCAGTCTGGCCTCGACCGCCGGCACCAGGTCGCCGGCCGGTGTTCCGCCGAGTGCGGTCATGAGCAACGCCAGCCGCACGTCGGCGGGCAACGTCGCGGCGCGGGCGGCGAACGTCTCCTCCAGGGACGTGCCGCCGAAGGGGAGTTCGGTGAGCGCCAACGGGTTTCCGGCGGCCTGGGCGAGCAGCCACTCCCGGCGTTCGGCGTCCAGATCGGGCGCGACGACGGTGAGCAGAGCGTGGGCGGCGCCGGGGGTCAACGGTTCCAAGGCGAGCACCGGCACGCCCGCGAACACCGGTGTCCTGGCGGCGACGACCAGCGTCGCCCCGGACAGCCGGCGTGCCACGAAACCCAGGACGTCCTGGCTCGCCTGGTCCAGCCAGTGCGCGTCGTCGACCAGGACGACGGCCTTGGCGGCGGTCAGGAGATCGAGCGCGGCCAGGCCGACGAGGTGGACCGACGGCGCGGTGCCGTCGGCGAGCCCGAAGACGACCTCCAGCGCGGTGCGCCGCACACTGGACAAAGTGGACAGATCGAGGAACGGGTGCAGCACCTGGTGCAGCCCGGAGTACGGCAGGTCCTGTTCGGCCTCGACACCGACGACCACGTGGCCGTCGAGCGACCGCAGCAGCGCGGACTTGCCGACGCCGGGCTCGCCGACGACCAGCAGCGATCCACCCGACGCCACCAGTGCGGCCAGCCGTTCCTGCTCCCGCTCACGTCCGACCAGCGACACAGCACCCCGTTCGTCGACCCGTCCTGACCAGGGTGTCAGAAAGCCCAGACCGCGTGCGCGCCCGGCCCCACGACCAGCCTCGAGTTCCCGAGCACCTCCAGGTGCGGCGACACGGCGCGGTTCAGCGAGAACTCCACCCGCTTGAGCCCCGTCTGCCCCATCGCCACCTCGTCGAACCGGATCGTCGTGCCTCCCCGTGTCGCGACGACACCACCCGGTTCGGTCCGCACCGAGAAACCACCGGCGCGCAGCAACGGCGTGGTGGCGGCCAGGTCGCGCGCGGTCACCGCGATCCGGATCAGGCTGATGTCGCGCATCAGCCTGTCCTTGTAGCGGTCGGGCAGGTAGCGGTCACGGCTGACGTCACCGGGAAAGCGCGCGGGACCGGTCTGGCCGCGCGGATCGGCGAAGTACTCGTCGCGGTACTCCATCGCCCAGGCGCCGAACCTGTCGTACTGCTCGGCCAGGTACAGCGCGTCGAACCACGGCACGGGCTTGTGGTCGCCGAAGTCGCGGGTCTGCAGGAACTCGAACGGCGTCCGGCCGGCGGCGACGAGCCGCGACTTCACCGTGTCGATGTCACCGTCGCGTTCGGTCGAGAGCCCGAGCCCGGCAGACCCCAGCTCGCCGTCCTGACCGGGAACGTCGCCCACCCCGAAGAGCTCCAGGTAGGTCTCCCGGCCGCGCAGGTAGCGGCCGGTCCACACCTTGCCGTCGGCGCCGGTCGTGGTGCGGACCTCGAAGTCGGCGAACTCCCTGAGGTAGGAGGAGTGTTCGATCGCGTCGGCCGTGGCGCGGTCGAACGTTCCCCAGGAGTGGTTGTAGTACAACAGCTGTCGCTCCGCGGCCTGCGCCGGCCCGGCACCGGCCACGATCAGCAGAACGGTCAAGATCACGCTGAACAAGCGTCGATTCCCCATGAAACGATCCTAGGACGGGGGCTCACTGGAACGACGCCATTCGGTTCCACGCCGGAGACGACGCACCGGCCGCCTCCATCGCCAGCGCCGTGATCTCGGGGTCCGCCAACGGCATCGGCGGCCGCGTCGACATCCACGCGGCTGCCCGCTTCGCCAGCGCGGGCAGCCGCGGATCGTCCGGCGCCCAGTCGAAGGCCTCGTCGTAGGCGAGGTAGATCTGCCGGAACTCGGGATCCGCCAACGCCTCGGCCTTGTCCGCGAGCCACACCGCCGCCTCGTCCGGCGCCACGGTCTGCATGAGCACCCAGATGTCGCGTTCCATCCGCACGCCCCGCTCGCTCACGCCGATCTCGCTCAGCCGCTCCAGCATCGCCGCGGCTTCGGCGGACACGAACAACTCGTTGCCCGCCTTCAACCGCACCACCCGTTCCCGCGCGAGCCGGATCTCCTCCTCACGGCGGCGGAGCGCCTCGTCGATCTCGGTGATCGACGAGGCGAACTCCTCCTCCCCCGCCGCAAGGAGTTCCCTGACGCGGGCGAGCGGCACCCCGGCCTCGGCGAGCGTGCGGATCTTGACCAGGTCGATCGCGTCCTGCGCGCTGTACCGCCGATATCCCGAGTGATCACGCTCGGGTTCCGGCAGCAGCCCCACCTTGTGGTAGTGCCGGACCGCCTTGATCGTGACGCCCGCGTACCGGGCGAGCTGGCCGATCGTGATCATTGCGCCATCATTTCACCCGGCCGAACATGCGACCGGCGAGATCGACCCCGACGATCGCACCGCTGTCGTCGCGGGTGAAGAACCCGCGCTGCCCGGTGAACGCGCCGTCCGTGATCACGTACTCGTCGTCGGGCAGCAACCCCATCGGGAACGGCGCGTGGTCGGCCGGCAGCTCCATCTCGGCGGACTCCCGGATCTCCGGCCGGATCAGCACTTCCAGCACCAGCCCGCTGCCGGTGTCGTCGATCGTCATGACCATGGCGTCGTTGTCGTAGTTTCCCGCGACCTCTCGCGCGGCTTCCGCGTTGTACGGCAACGGCTCCGGATCCCGGTCCACCACACCGATGTAGTGCTCCAACGCACGGCGCACCATCGCCTGGTTGAACGGAATCCCGTCCGGCCCCTGGTTCGCGATCGACACCACCGCGAAGTTCAGTGACGGCACGATCAGCAGCTCGGCGAACTGCCCGTTGGACGAACCGCCGTGCCCGATCGCGGCCACCCCGTCGATCTCGCGCAGGAACCAGCAGACGCCGATCGCGTCACCGAGGTTGCTGCCGCGCAACACCGCCGTCGGCCGACGCATCGCGGCGAGATCCACACCGGCACCGTCACCGAGGTGAAAACGCGCCCACGCGAGGAGATCCGCGACCGAGGCCGCGATGCCACCGCCGGGGTTGTTGGCCCGCCAGTGCCGCCAAGGCCGCGCGATTTCACCCTTCTCGTGCCCGACGGCGAACCGGCGCGTCATCACCGCGTCCCGGTCGAAGTGCGTGTTGCCCAACCCCAGCGGCTCCAGCAGCAACGACGTCACGGCCTGCTCGTAGGTCTGCCCGGTGACGTTCTCGATGATCCGCCCGGCGAGGTTGTACCCGGACTGGCTGTAGGAAGGCCGTTCGCCGACCTCCCCGACCAGCTTCAGCGTGGCGAGCTCCGCCACGTGCCGCTGCAGCGCGTCGTCACCCTCGCCGGTGTCGGCCAGCGTGCCCCAGTCGAGCCCGGACGTGTGGTTGAGCAGCTGCCGCACGGTGAACTCGCGGCCGTCGGCGAGCCTCAGCTCCGGCACGTACTCGCGGACCGGCGCGTCCAGCGAGACCCTGCCCTGCGCAACCAGCTTCATGATCGCGGTCGCGGTGTAGGTCTTGGTGACCGAGCCGAGCAGGAAGAGCGTGTCCACGTTGACCGGCAACGGGTTCTCGACGCTCGTGACGCCGTGGCAGAAGAAGTGCTCCTGTCCGTCGTGGAAGACGCCGACGGCGGCGCCGGGGATGTCGAAGCGGGCGGCGGCCTCTGCGATGAAGTCGTTGTTCATGGCAGTAACCCTCGAACCTTGACCCTGGGTCAAGGTCAAGCGTGTGATTCGATGCGCTTGATCGCGATCTTGGCGGCCGCCCTGACCCGTGGATCGGGGTCGGCGAGCAAGCGGCGGACGTGCTCGGCGCCCGCGGGATCGCGCAGGCGGCCGTAGGCCTCCGCGGCACGGGCCCGCACCATCGCGTCGGCGTGCCCGGTCGCCTGCTCCAGCCGACCGTGGCTCCACTCCGGCTTGTGGCCGAGCAACCACACATAGGCACGCACGATCCGTGGATCGAACGAGGGATACCACTGCTGGGCACCTTCGATGCGGGCGAGGCCACGTCCCGCCGCATAGCGAACCGCCTTGTCGTCGTGGTGCTCGAACAGATGCCACAGCGTCGGCAACGCGCGAGGATCACCGATGCGGGCCAGCGCGTCGGCCGCCCCTGCGGCGTGCCGGGTGTCGCAGAGGCGGATCAGCTGGGTCACCGCACGACCGTCGCCCCGCCGGGCGAGCACCCGCGCCGCCCGGTCCCGCACCAGCACACTCGGGTCGTCGCACGCCGTGATCGCCACGTCGACGACGTCGTCGCCGCCGATCCGATCGAGCGCTCGCAGGGCGTGGTCCCGCACGTCCGGGTTGCGGTGTCCGGCCAGCTCGACCAGCGTCGGCACCGCTTCGGCGGACCCGATCTTGCCCAGGGCCTCGATCTGCGGGACCGGGATCTGTGCGGTCCGTGCGCTCTCGCACAACGGCCGAACCGCCTCGACGATCCGGAGCTCCCCCAGCGCGAACGAGGCTTCGTACGACCACATCGGGTCGGGCAGCGCTTCGATCAGCCGGGGAACGAGTTCTGCCGCGTGCCGGAACAACCAGGCGCGGTCGTTGCGCCACGGCACGTCCAGCGGGCTGACCACCCACTCCTCCAAGGCGGCTTCCGCGTGCGGCCCGCCGATCGAGGCCAGCCGGGCTCGTGCGCTGGGGCGAACCCAGCGCCACCGCGGTTCCGGCCTGAGCATGACGGTGCGCAGGACCTCGATCTCGTGCTCGTCCCCCGCGCCGTCCAGTGCCTCGATCGCGGCGTTGGCAGCCAACGGGGCGCCCTCGGAGATCTTGCGCAGCAGACGTTCCCGGTCCAGCCGTCCGGCTCGGCGAGCGGCCAGCACCGCGATGTAGGTCTCCCAGTCGTCGTCGGAGTCCCACCACAGTTCGGCCAGCTCCGCCACCGCCGGGGTGTTCAGGTCGATCGGCCTGGCGAACAGGTCGCTGAGGGCTCGTCTGGCCTCGACGTCGCGCCGTTGCGCGTAATCGGTGAGCAACTGCGGCAGCATGCCCACGTCCATCAGCACCACGGGTTGCCATGAGCTCTTGAAGGGGGCGACGGCCTCCAGCGCCTCGTGCACGAGGACGGCGTCGGGGACCCGTCGCACCTTCGCGGGCGACGGCTTCGACCAGCCGGGCTCCGGCTGCAACGCCTCCACCGCACGGAGAACGCGCGGATGGATGCCCAGGCGGGCCAGGTCCACCCCGGTCGAGGGAACGGCGTGCAACCACGCCGCCTGCACGGCCACCCAGCCGCCACCCCGCTCCTCGACGGCGCGAGCGAGGCGTTCCAGCTGATCCGAGAACAGCTCACCGCTGCCGGTGAGCTGCCCTCGGTGTGCACGCCTCGCGATCCGGCGCGCCTTCGCGATCCCCATCACGTCATTGAACAGGACTCACGGAATCCAGTGGTTCCCGCTTACCGTGATCATCACCGACAGCTGGATGCTCGCGCCGAATTACGCGTTCTGTCGATCGGTGTGTTCAGCATCCTGTTCCACAACGCGCCGCTGTCGATCTGCGAGCCGTCCGGGTTGTAACCGACGATGATCCTGCTCGGGTCGCTACTGCGCGTTCGGTCAGCTCCACACCTCCCGAACCGCTTCGACGACCGAGGCGGCCTGCGCGCGGCCCGCTTCCGCGGCCGGCTTGCGGCGGGCCGGGTCCAGCAGATTCGGCCCTATCGCCGCCAGAGCGGCCTGGTCGGGGCTCACGACGACCGACGGCACGCCCAGCTTGGCCGCCTGCGCCTGAGGCGTCGCGGCGGCGCTCGCGGCCCTGGTCAACGGCGCCACGACCACGACTCGTGAGCACCCGGCGGCGAGATCGACGTTGGCCGCCGACCGCATCCCGCCGTCCATGTACCGGTGGCCGTCGATCGTCACGGGCGGCCACACCAGCGGCACCGCGCAGCTCGACGCGACCGCCTTCACCAGCGGCACCCCGCTGTCCCGGTCGAACGCGACGAACCTGCCGTCCGCGGTGTCGACAGCGGTCACCTTCAGCGCGCGGTCCGGCCAGTCCTGAATGGACAGTCGGTGCGCGAACACCTCGAGCCGCGACTCCTCCGACGGCGTCCGGGCTTTCACCGCGGCACGACCCAGCCGCGCGCGCTTCTGGGCGGGAGTTCCCGGCATCACGTAGGAAAGCACGTAGCGGACCAGCATCCACCTGGTCAGCCGGGCCGGAATCTCCCCGTCGGGCGGCAACAACTGACTCGCGTACAGGTCGCTCACCGAGACACCACCGGCCAGCTGCGTCGCCACCACCGACCCGGCGGACGTCCCCACTAACAGGTCCGCCTCCGCGAGGTCGACTCCCGCTTCCGCGAGCCCCTGAAGAATCCCTGTCTCCCAAGCGATCCCGGTGACGCCACCGCCGCCCAGCACCAACGCGCGCTTCTCTGTCACGAGGTCCATCCTAAGAAGTGAGACAGGTTCCTGAACCATGGTCACCCTTGGTAGCCTGGAACGCGAGGCCGAGAAGCGCTGCAACGGGCCCATGTGCCCGCCACGCTCGGTTTCGCACCACCACGAACAAGGGCGCTTCCGACCTTTCGGGAGCGCGCGTGGATGGTCTCAAGTCCCTGCTGAACCAGCGGATCGCCGTGCTCGACGGCGCCTGGGGCACCATGTTCCAGCAGGCAGAACTCGCTCCCTCCGACTACCGCGGTCCCGAGTTCGCCGACCACCACATGGACGTCACGGGCGACCCGGACCTGCTCAACCTCACGCGGCCGGACCTGGTGCTCGACGTGCACCGGCAGTACCTCGCGGCGGGCGCGGACATCACGACCACCAACACGTTCACCGCCACGTCCATCGGCCAGGCCGACTACGGCCTCCAGCACCGCGTCCACGACATGAACGTCGCTGGAGCGCGGCTCGCGCGGCAGGCCACGGACGAGTTCGGCGGGAAGTACGTGGCCGGGTCGGTCGGGCCGCTCAACGTGACGCTGTCCCTGTCCCCCAAGGTCGAGGACCCCGCGTTCCGCGCCGTCACGTTCGACGAGGTCAAGGCCTCCTACGCCGAGCAGATCGCCGCGCTGCACGAGGGCGGCGTCGACCTGCTGCTCATCGAGACGATCTTCGACACGCTGAACGCCAAGGCCGCCATCACGGCCGCCCAGGAGGTCGCTCCCGACCTGCCGCTGTGGATCTCGGTGACGATCGTCGACCTGTCCGGCCGCACGCTGTCGGGCCAGACGGTCGAGGCGTTCTGGAACTCCGTCGAACACGCGAAGCCGCTGGTCGTCGGCGTCAACTGCTCGCTCGGTGCCGAGGAGATGCGCCCGCACGTCACGGACCTGGCGCGGCTCGCGGACACCTACGTCGCCTGCCACCCGAACGCCGGCCTGCCCAACGCCTTCGGCGGCTACGACCAGACGCCGGACGAGACCGCCACGCTGCTGCAGGACTTCTCCGGCAAGGGCATCGTCAACATCGTCGGCGGCTGCTGCGGCACCACTCCCGCGCACATCAGGGCGATCGCGGAGGCGGTGCGCGACACCACCCCGCGCGAGGTGGTGAAGTCCCGCAACACCACCAGGTTCAGCGGCCTGGAGACGTTCGAGATCGGCGCCGACACCGGCTTCGTGATGATCGGTGAGCGCACCAACGTCACCGGCTCAGCGAAGTTCCGCAGGCTGATCGAGGCCGACGACCACCAGGCGGCGCTCGCGGTGGCGCTCGACCAGGTGCGCGGCGGCGCGAACCTGCTGGACGTCAACATGGACGCCGACCTGCTCGACGGCGAGCAGGCGATGACGACGTTCCTGAACCTGATCGCGACCGAGCCGGAGATCGCCCGCATCCCGGTGATGATCGACAGCTCGCGCTGGGGTGTGCTGCAGGCGGGCCTCAAGTGCGTGCAGGGCAAGGGTGTCGTCAACTCGATCAGCCTCAAGGAGGGCGAGGGCCCGTTCCTCGAGCAGGCGCGCACGATCCGCGAGTACGGCGCGGGTGTGGTCGTGATGGCGTTCGACGAGCAGGGCCAGGCCGACACGACAGAGCGCAAGGTCGAGATCTGCGCCCGCGCGTACGACCTGCTGACGCGGGAGGTCGGTTTCCCGGCAGAGGACATCATCTTCGACCCGAACGTGCTCGCCGTCGCCACCGGCATCGAGGAGCACAACGGCTACGCCAAGGCGTTCATCGACGCGTTGCCGCTGATCAAGCAGCGCTGTCCGGGCGCACGCACCAGCGGCGGCATCTCGAACCTGTCGTTCTCGTTCCGCGGCAACGACGTCGTCCGCGAGGCCATGCACTCGGCGTTTCTGTTCCACGCCGTCAAGGCCGGTCTGGACATGGGCATCGTCAACGCCGGCCAGCTCGTCGTCTACCAGGACATCCAGCCGGAGCTGCTGGAACTGGTCGAGGACGTCATCTTCAACCGCCGCGAGGACGCCACCGACCGGCTCGTCGCGCACGCCGAGACCGTCAAGGGCCCCGGCCAGAAGCGGGTCGTGGACCTGTCGTGGCGCGAGGCCCCGGTCGCCAAGCGGCTGGAGCACGCGATCCTGCACGGCGTCGTCGACTTCATCGAAGAGGACACCGAGGAAGCCCGCCTCGCCCTCCCGCGAGCGCTCGACGTGATCGAGGGTCCGCTGATGGACGGCATGAAGGTCGTCGGCGACCTGTTCGGCGCGGGCAAGATGTTCCTGCCCCAGGTGGTGAAGAGCGCCCGCGTGATGAAACGCGCGGTCGCGTACCTGGAGCCGTTCATGGACGCGGAGCCCAAGTCGACGGCCGGCGGCAACGGCAAGGTCGTGCTCGCCACGGTCAAGGGCGACGTGCACGACATCGGCAAGAACATCGTCGGCGTGGTGCTGGGGTGCAACAACTACGAGGTGATCGACCTCGGCGTGATGGTGCCGGCCGCGCAGATCCTCGACACCGCGATCCGCGAGCACGCCGACGTCATCGGCCTGTCCGGGCTGATCACGCCGTCGCTCGACGAGATGGTCTCGGTCGCGGAGGAGATGCAGCGGCGCGGCATGAAGCTGCCGCTGCTGATCGGCGGCGCCACCACGTCCCGCCAGCACACCGCCGTGAAGATCGCCCCGGTCTACGACGAGCCGGTCATCCACGTGCTCGACGCGTCACGGGTCGTCGGCGTCGTCTCCGACCTGCTCGACGACCGGCGCGGACACGAGCTCAACATCGCGAACCGGGCAGAGCAGGCACGGCTGCGGGAACAGCACGAAAACCGCAAGCAGCTGCCGTTGCTGAGCCTGGAAGCCGCGCGCGCGAACGCGGAAAAGGTCGATTTCGCCGAATTGCCGACGCCCGCATTCACCGGCACGCGTGTGATGTCGCCCTCGTTGACGGAACTGCGCGAGTTCATCGACTGGACGTTCCTGTTCCTCGCCTGGGAGCTCAAAGGCAAGTTCCCCGCGATCCTCGACCAGCCGGTCGCCCGCGAGCTGTTCGACGACGCGACCGCGTTGCTGGACGAAATCATCGAGAAGGGCCTGTTCGAGGCAAAGGGCGTGTACGGGTTCTGGCCCGCGCATTCCGCCGGTGACGACATCCAGCTCGACAACGGTGTGCTGATCCCGATGCTGCGCCAGCAGACGCAGAAGCAGGTGTCGCGCCCGAACCGCTCGTTGTCGGATTACGTGGCGCCACAAGGAGATCACATCGGCGGTTTCGCCGTGACGATCCTGGGGGCCGAGAAGCTGGCGGCGGAGTACGAGGCCAAGCACGACGACTACCGGGCCATCATGGTGAAAGCGCTGGCCGACCGGCTCGCCGAGGCGTTCGCCGAGTGGATCCACCTGCGGGCCCGCCGCGACTGGTTCGAGCCGGACGCCGAGCCGCTGCTCGAGGACCTGCACGCGGAACGGTTCCGCGGCATCCGGCCCGCGCTCGGCTACCCGGCCTGCCCTGACCACACGGTCAAGCGTGAACTGTTCGACCTGCTCGGGGCGGAGGAAATCGGCGTCGGGCTCACCGAGTCGTTCGCGATGACCCCGGCGGCGAGCGTGAGCGGCCTGATCTTCCAGCACCCGGACGCGAAGTACTTCACCGTCGGGCGTCTCGGCCGCGACCAGGTCGTGGACTACGCACGCCGGTATGGCAAGTCCGTCGCCGAGGTCGAGCAGTGGTTGCGCCCCAACCTGGGTTACGAGCCGTCCTGACGGTTCGGTAACGTGAAAGCGCTTCCCGGTGTTGGGAGGCGTCATCCCGATTTGGCACCAGCCGATGTAGCATCGGGCCGCTCTGGATCAAACGTCGAGCGAGCCCGAGGTCATGCATGCGAGCTGCGGCGCTGGTGCTGGGTCTGGTGGTCTTATCCGGGTGCGGTGGCGCCGCGAAGTCCGATGCGCTGCCGCACGTGGGTTTCGTCGTCAAACGCACCGGTGGCTCGTTCGCGCAGGAGATGACCAGCGGGTTCCACGAAGGCGTCTGGCGCGTCGGCGGCGTCAGCGCCACCGTGACCGGGCCACCCGGCCAGGACGGGCACAAGGAAGTCGAGTTGTTCGCCGATTTGACGCTCGCCGCGAAAGGCGGAATCGCGGTCGCCACGTCCGAACCCGCGCTGATGGCGCCCGCCATCGGTGAGGCGCTGGCCCAGCACGTCGCCGTCGTCGGTGTCGACATGCGACTCACCGCGAGTTCCGGCGTGAAACTGCACATCGGTAACGACAACTACGAACTCGGCGAAAAGCTGGCAGACGAGTTGATGCGCCGATTGCCCTCGGACGCGACCGGAACAGTGGTGCTGGGAAACACCTCGCCGGGGCTCGCCGGGTTCGACGACCGGGCAGAAGGCATTCGAGGGCGATTCGCCGAGAAGCTACCGGGAGTACTGGTGCTGGGGCCGTTCGACACGCAACGTGACGATGATGCGAATCGTGACGCGTGGCGCCGGCTCGTCGCCGCGAACCCGGACGCACTGGCGTTCGTTGGGACCGGTGACTGCGACGGGGTCAATCTGGCCGCGTTGAAGACCGAGAAGTCGGCGAGGTGGCTGGTGGGCGGTTTCGGGGTCGACCCGAGAACGTTGCAGGCGGTGCGGGACGGCGCCATGGTGGCGACGATCTCGCCTGAGCACTACCTCAAGGGCGCCGTCGCGGGCTGGCTGCTCGCACGGCACGCGACGGGTGCGGCCCCGTTGCCGGAGGGCTGGATCGAGACGCCGGGGCTGACGGTGACCACCGCGAACCTCGACCAGATCCTGCACCGGCAGGAGTCCGAGAGGGCTCGCAAGGAGTTCTTCCAGCCGCAGATCGACAGCTTCGTCGAGGACCCGGCGAGCTGGGTGCGACCGTTGGAGCAGGCACGGTGAGCTTTTGGGAAGGCCGCGCCACCGCACGGGTGGCGACGGCGGGGCTGACGGCCGGGCTGCTGGTCCTGGCGGGGCTGGCGCTGTGGAGCAGCGTCAGCGCGCAGGCGACGACCGCGCACGTGCGGCAGATCAACGACTCCAGCGAGCGGTGGAGCCGTGTGATGCAGCACATCAACATCTCCGACAACGCGCTGCGCGACCTGCAGGTCGCCCGCACACCGCAGACCATCGACCCGTTGCGCAACTCGATCGGCTCGGCACGGGGCGACCTGGAGTGGCTGCGCGCCAGCGGGCAGCCCGATGACATCACGGAAGCCACCAGGCTGCTGCCCCTCTACGACCAGACCGCGGACATGCTGCGCAAGGTGGTCGCCGGCGGGGACACGCTGCAGGCGGGCCAGGCGAACCTCGCGCACTCGTCGTTGCGCCGCCAGATCGCCTCGACGCTCAGCTCGAAGCGGCTGGAGGTCACCGAGTACCTGCGGGCCGCCGACGAGAGGAACTCGCAGCTGCGGGTGGCTCAGATCATCGCGTTCGTGCTGGACGCGTTCCTCGTGGCGCTGTTCGGCATGGTGCTGCTCGGCCACCGCCGCAAGATCCTGCGCCAGGCCGCCAAGAACGAGCACGAGGCCCACCACGACGCCCTGACGGGCCTGGCCAACCGCACGCTGCTCGCGCGCCGCATGGAGACGGCCGTCGCCAAGGCGTGCAAGAAGAACGAGCCGCTGGCGTTGCTGATCGTGGACCTCGACCGGTTCAAGGAGGTCAACGACTCGCTCGGCCACCACTCCGGCGACCTGCTGCTGCGCCAGGTGGCCAACCGCCTGTCGTGGGCCGTGCGCGACACGGATCTGGTGGCACGCCTGGGCGGCGACGAGTTCGCGGTGCTGCTGCCCGGCGTTGGCTCGGCCGACAACGCCCGCATGGTCGCCGAGAAGATCCTGTCGGCGCTGGCCATGCCGGTCACCCTGGAGGGTCTGGAACTCGAGATCGCGGGCAGCGTCGGTGTGGCGTTGTGCCCGGCGGACTCGATCGACGGCCACGAGCTGCTGCGGCACGCGGACATCGCGATGTACGCGGCGAAGCGCGAGAAGTCCGGTGTGGCCGTCTACGACGCACGTCTGCACGAACGCGGCGCCTCGCAGCTCACCGCCGTCACCGAGTTGCGGCACGCGATCGACCGCGGCGAGCTCTTCCTGCACTACCAGCCCAAGGCCCTGGCCAACACGGGCGCGGTGTGCGGCGTCGAGGCCCTGGCCCGCTGGCAGCACCCGACGCGCGGCCTGGTGAGACCCGACGAGTTCATCCCGATCGCCGAGGAGAACGGCCTCATCGAGCCGCTCACCCGCTACGTCATCGACGCGGCGCTGCGGCAGTGCCGGGCGTGGTCCGACGCGGGCTGGGAGGTGCCCGTCTCGGTCAACGTGGGCGCGGCCTGCCTGCTGCACACCGAGTTCCCCGGCGACGTCGCCGACCTGATCAAGCGGCACGGCCTGCCCGCACGCCTGCTGACCCTGGAGATCACCGAGTCGGCGATCATCTCCGACCCCGACCGCGCGGTGGACGTGCTGCGCGGCCTGACCGAGCTCGGCGTCCGGCTGTCCATCGACGACTTCGGCACCGGCTACTCCTCGATCTCCTACCTGCGCAGCATGCGCGTGCATGAGATGAAGCTCGACCGTTCGTTCGTCACGCACATGTGCACCGACGCCGGCGACAGCGCGATCGTGCACGCCCTGGTCGCCCTGGCCCGCAACTTCGGTCTGCAGGCCGTCGCCGAGGGCGTGGAGGACCAGGACACCTGGACGGCGCTGGCCGAGGCTGGCTGCGACGTCGTCCAGGGCTACTTCCTCAGCGAGCCGTTGCCCGCCGAGGAGATCGTGGCCTGGCTGGGAGATCGGGCAGCCGCTCACGCATAGGGCTCGGTGTCCCGCCACTGGTTGATGAACGGCTTCATGAACTCGACCATGGCGGGCAACTGGTCGGCGCACGAGAGATAGGCCAGCACCCGGATCGCGCCGACCGCGTTCACGAACCTCAGGACCTCCCGGTTCAGCGGCCTCAGGCCGTTCCTGGCGGCACCGCGGGCGTAGGCGGCTTCGAGCTCAGGGCCGAGGCCGCCGAGGTCCCACTCGACCGGTCCCTTGGTGACGAGCTCGAAGTCGGAGAACAACGGCCCGTTCGTGCTCGCGAAGATGTTGGCGGGCGGCGAGTCGCCGTGGATCGGCTGCAGGTCGACACCGGGAAACGCTTTCCGGAACTCGCTTTCGTCGCTGACGAGCGGTTGCAGGACCTGCCACTCCTGCTTGGCGCGCTGGACATCGGCCGGGTCGACGACGTCCGGCTCGAGCCGGTCGAGGCCTTCCGTCACGAACCGGGGCTCCGCGGAGGACAGGAAGCCCAGCTCTCCGGGGTAGTCCCGCAGCGCCCTGTGCAGGTCGGCGGTCAGCTCGGAGTTCCTGACGTAGTCGGGTTCTCGGTCCTTGTCCTCCTCGGTGAACGGCCAGAACGTGATCGAGAACCCGTCCCGCCGCACCGGCTTGCGGGGCACGAGCGGGCTGGGCGCGATCACCGGCGTGCCCTGGTCGTGCAGCCACTGCGCCACGTCGAGCTCCTGCTGCTGGCGCCGGGCCAGGTCCTGCGGCGTGGCGGTGTGCGGCAGGACCGTCGGGATGCGGGCGACGACCGGCGCCGGGGCGAGGTGGACCACGACGGAGAACAGTTCGTAGAGCACCTTGCCCTCGGTGATCTCGAGCCCGAGGTCGCGGCCCGCTGCCACGGCGGCTGTCCTGGCCGCGTCGGTGCGGTGGGCGATCTGTTCGGGAGTCGCGAAGTCCGTCATGGCACGATCGTGTCACGACCCGTCGATCACCCGCAGACCATTTACACGCGGCGGCCGAGGTACGTCAAACGGGTGAACTTCCACTGCTCCAGTCACACCAGGTGGCACGGCCGCGACGTTTCGGGCACAGATCTTCCTCAGGTACGGAGGGAGGCCGCCCGTGGTGATCATGGTGGCGTTGATGGCAGCCGTGGTGCTGGTTCTGCTGGTGCTCGCGGCGTCCTGGGTGCTCGTGGCGATGGATGCGATGAACTCGCTGCTCGCCTCGGTGCAGGTCTCGACGGAGCAGGCAGGCGGGGTGGAGTCCCTGGCATGGCGGCTGCCGCCGACCGGCATCGTGGTGGACACGCAGTCGATCCTGAAGGCCTGGACCTACGACGACAAGATGCACGACATCGTCGGCAACGTCATGACGGCGTACTTCTTCGCGGACCTGGTGTACATGGTCCTGTACACGGCGATCCTCTATCTGTTGTGGAGCGCCGCCCGCCTGACCCTCCAGCTCTTCCCACCGGCCAGGCGGACGTGGCTCGGAACGCTGACGATGCTCAAAGGGTGGCGGCGACTGCGGCTGCTGCTCATCCTCCCCGGAGTCGATCTCGTCGAGAACTCGTTGCGGTACTGGATGTTCCACCGCGCGCGTTCCGGCGTGCCGAAGGAGTTGATCTGGACTTCGTTCTGCGTCACCGCCGTGAAGTGGCTGCTGGTGCTCGTCGTCGCGGGGATCCTCGCGGAGTGCCTGCGATCACCTGACCTCTGGGCGGTGCTGCGGGGAAGGGCGTGGCGGCTCGCCAAGGTGGTCTGGCGCGCCAGGCTCGCCACGGTCGCGGTAGCCCTCTTCGCCGGGCTCGTGGTGCTGGAACCCACCGGCCAGGTCAACGACCTGATCCGCCAGTGGTACGGGAACTTCTGGAGCGGCGTTGGCGTCGTTGCCGCCACCTGCGTGCTCGGTTTCGCGGCGGGCAGGTCGGTGCACAGCCTGCTGATCGAGTCCTACCAGGAGGACACGGATCCGGTCACGCTCGAGAATCGGCAGAAGGCCCTGCGGCTGACGGTCGCCATCACGTGCGTGATGCTCGCCGGACTCGCCGTCGGGTTCAAGCTGCACCCCCTGTGGGGGATCGTCGGTGTGCTCGTCCTGATCCTGCTGCTCGAACTGCTCTGGCGCAACGAGTCCACTGTGAGCTCCGCGACCGCGGCGGCGGCAGCCCAGCAGAACCGGCTGCAGGACGCGGGTGATCCCGACCCACTCGACGTGCCGATGATCCGCGCGCTCGCAGTCGTGCTCACCTGTGCGCCTCTGCTGGCATTGCTGCTCGGAACGGTGAAGGCCTACACACCGGTGTTGTTCGTGGTGGAAGAGAACACGATCAGCCGGCATGTCATCGGGTGGGTATCGGGCATCCTGCTGACCGGCATCGCGATCGGCGCGTTCCTCTGCTGGCTCGCTGCCAAGTTCCCCGCCGTGCTGGTCGCGGGCGTGGCCATCATCATCGGGATCGCGGTGTTGTCGACGGTGACCGACCGGCTGCCGATCCCCTCCCTGGTCGTGCTCGCGATGTTTCTCACGTTGTTCCTCAGTGGACTGACGGTGGCGCAACGGTTCTCGGAGCGGTGGCCGGTGCCGAAGGGGTTGCTGGTGCTGGGCTTCTCCCGGATGCCCGTCGTGCTGCTGCTGGCCGCGATCCTCGGTGTGTGCAGCCTGACGGCCGACGGTTCCGCCCACGACGCCCGCCGCACGAACGACGCCTCACCGTCGTCGAGCGGCGTCGACCTCGACCAGGCCTGGACGGCCTGGAAAGCCGCGAACTGCGCGGACAGCAAGGAGACCGGAGAAATCCCGCTGGTCCTCGTCAGCAGTCCTGGCGGAGGGCAGCGTGCCGCGTACTGGACCGCGTCCACGCTCACCGAGCTGTTCGGCACGAAGCTGGGCGGCGGCTGCGGCGGAAATCCCGCGGCCGCGGTGTTCGCGCTCGGCGGCGCTTCCGGCGGAAGCCTCGGCAACACGGCGTGGGTCGCCACCCTCGACGGCGCGGTGAAGGACAACGCGACCTGGTACTCCGGCCCGTTCGCCGAGTCCGATCCGTTGACGCAGCCGCTCGCGTGGATGCTCTCGGTGGACCTGGCCCGCGCCTACGTCGGCTTCGGCGGGCCCGATCGGGCAGCCATTCTGGAAGACGGCATCGGCCGCCGGGTGAACGGCTTGCACTCCAGCTTCTTCAGCGGCGTCTACGGCAACGGCGGCGAACGTCCGCTGCTCGTGCTGACCGGGACGCAGGTCGAAACAGGCTGCCGCATCGCCATTTCCCCCGTGCGGCTCGCCACGGCCGGCCAGGCGTGCAACAGCGTGACCGGCCACACCGGCGCCCCGATGACCAGCGACGTGCTCGACTACCTGTGCGCAGAGGACAGCACGGTGCTGGGCGGCCTGCGGCGCTCGACGGCCGCACTGCTCTCCGCCCGGTTCCCGTACATCTCGCCGTCCGGCCGGATGTACCGCTGTTCCGACGACGACATCGCGATCGGTGTCGTCGACGGCGGCTACGCCGACAACACGGGCATTGACGCGATGCTCGAACTCTGGCGGAAGCTGGAACCGAAGGTCGCGCTGCACAACAGCACGTCGACACGGACCGTCAAGCCGTACTTCCTGGTGCTCGACAACCACTACCTGCCGATCGCCACACCCAGAGCGGACGGCCGGATCCAGGAGCTCTACATCCCGCCGACAACGCGCGGCCTGCCGGACGAGCTCGACGACATCGGCGCCGAGCAACGCGCCGAGGCGACGTTCCCCGGCAGCTTCCTCGCCATCCGGCCGGAGGTCTCCCCCGGCCTGCAGGCACCCCTGGCGTGGTCGCTCTCCCCGTTGTCGATCAAGGACCTCGACTCGCAGCGGCACACGGCGATGTGCAAGACCGACGCGGCCGCGTTCGACGTGGTCGAGTTCAAGGAGAAGCTCGGACTTCCGCCCGGCTGCGATCACGACACGTTGCGGTAGATCCGGTCGTAGGCCTCCTTCGCGCGAGCGTGCTGCTCCGCATACCTGGCCTGCCGGGTCTGCTCCCCGAGCCCACGCTCGTACCCCTGCTTGACCAGGCGTTCTTCGGTCGTGTGCCACATGTAGGTCATCGAGTAGAAGTACCCGACCATCAGGCCGAGCAGGATCGACAGCACTCTGACCAGCAGCGGCCCCGGCAGCAGGAGCAGCAGCGCCAGCGGCGACATCTGCACGAGCCCGCGCACGAAGTGCCGCACGGCCCAGGCGCGGCAGGTGACGTCGTGCAGCACCCACCGGTTGCAGCGCTGCGGCAACCGGCCACCGACCGCGTACCACAGCCACTGAAGCGGGTTGGGCCTCGTTCCTCGCAGGTTCATGGGCCTCTCTCGTTCAACGGCATTCAGACTTGCTAACATTAGCAACTGGTGAACCTCGTAGTCGCGCAAGAGCAGGAGAGGGAGGCGAACGTGAGCGAGCCCCTGTACCTGCTCAAAGCCGAGTTCTTCAAGACGCTGGGTCACCCGGCGCGGATCCGGGTGCTGGAACTGCTGAGCGCGCGCGAACGCGCGGTGGCGGAACTGGTGCCGGAGGTGGGCATCGAGCCGGCCAACCTGTCGCAGCAGCTCGCGGTGCTGCGCCGGGCCGGGCTGGTGAGCACCCGCAAGGAGGGCTCGACCGCGTACTACGCGCTGACCAGCCCTCACGTGGCGACGCTGCTGACCGTCGCGCGGCAGATCCTGTCCGTGGTGATCGCCGGCCAGGTCGAGCTGCTCGAGGACCTCCGCACGCCCCCGCCGCTGCGCGACTGACCCGCGGCCTGCCTCGACTCCCCTCGGAGGCAGACCGCTTTCCCCTTACTCGACGAACGCCAACCGGGAGCCCGACGTGCTGAACCTGTGGCGCATGATCCGCCGGACCGGCCGGGTGGCCGAGCCCGCCCCGCCCGCGCCGGCCGAGCAGTTGCCTGCCGCCGGCGCGTTGGGCGGTTCCGTGCAGATCCGGCACGTGGACGCCGGATCGTGCAACGGCTGCGAGATCGAGATCGGGGCCGCGTTCGGGCCCGTGTACGACGCCGAGCGGTACGGGGCGCGGCTGGTCGCCTCGCCGCGGCACGCGGACGCGCTGCTGGTGACGGGCGTGGTGACGCGGAACATGGCCGAGCCGTTGTTGCGGACGTTCGATGCGGTGCCGGCACCGAAGGTGGTTGTGGCGGTGGGCGACTGCGCGCGCAACTGCGGGGCGTTCGCGGGTGCGTACGGCGCGGTGGGCGCGGTGCGGGACGTGGTGCCGGTGGACGTCGAGATCGCCGGGTGCCCGCCGCGGCCGGAGGCGATCGTCGACGGGCTGCGGAAGCTGACCGGCCGGTGAACCCCGCGCAGGTGACGTTCGGTGCGGCGGTGGCGCTGGCGCTCGCGACCGCCGTGGCCGCGATCGTCGTGCCGAGGCGGGTGGTCGTGGGTGCGGGTACCGCGCTCACGGGTGCGGCCGGGCTGGCTGCGGGAGTCGCGGCGGTGTCCGGGCACTCGTTCTCCCTTGTGCTGCCAGGACTGTTACCGCTGTCCGGGGTGTCGTTCACGCTCGACGCGCTGGGTGGGTTGTTCGTCGCGGTGACCGGCGGTGTCGCGGTGGCGGCCGGCGTGTACGCGACCTCCTACGGCAAGGCGTCGGCGGTGTTGCCGATGTTCGTGCTGGCGATGTTGCTCGTGCCCGCGGCGGCGAGCGTGGGCACGTTGCTGGTGTGCTGGGAACTGATGGCGCTGTTCTCGCTGCTGCTGGTGATCGGCGAGAACCGGTCGCGGGCCGAGGTCACGTCGGCGGGCCGCTGGTACGCGGTGATGACGCACCTGGGGTTCGTGTCGATCCTCTGTGGACTGATGGTGTTCGCGGCGCACGCGCCGGCGGACTCGTTCGCGGCGCTGCGGGAGGCGCGGTTGTCGCCGGCGGTGTCCGCGACGGTGTTCGTGCTGACGCTGGCCGGTTTCGCGTCCAAGGCGGGCATCGTGCCCCTGCACGCGTGGTTGCCGCGGGCGCACCCGGAGGCGCCGAGTCACGTGTCCGCGTTGATGTCGGCGGCGATGGTGAACCTGGGTGTGTACGGCCTGGTGCGAGTCGGGTTCGACCTGCTCGGCGGCGGGCCGCGGTGGTGGTGGCTGCTGGTGCTCGCGCTGGGTGCGCTGTCCGCGGTGCACGGGATTCTGCAGGCGGCGATGAGCACCGACCTCAAACGGCTGCTGGGCCAGTCCACCACGGAGAACATGGGGCTGGTGCTCGTCGGTGTCGGCGCGGCCGGGTTGTTCACGGCTTCCGGCAACCCCGTGCTGGCGGGTCTGGCCACGGCGGCGGCACTGCTGCACGTGGTGAACCACGCGGCGTTCAAGACGTTGTTGTTCCTCGCGGCCGGTGCGGTGCTGCACGGCACCGGCACACGTGACCTCGACGCGCTGGGCGGTCTGCGCCGGACGATGCCGGTGACGACGGCGCTGTTCGGAGTGGGAGCACTGGCGGCGTCGGCGTTGCCTCCCGGCACGGCGTTCGTGTCCGAGTGGTTGTTGCTGCAGGCGTTGGTCCACGGCCTGCCACCGTCCGGTGTGGACACCGCGATCGCCCTGCCGGTGGCGGTGGCGGCGGTCGCCCTGACCGCGGGACTCGCGGTGGTGACGTTCGTGAAGGCGTTCGGGGTGGGGTTCCTGGCCAAACCGCGCAGCGAGGCCGCAGCGAACGCGCGGGAGGTGCCGTACGGGATGCGGGCGGGGATGGCGATCGCCGCGCTGGGATGCGTGGTGCTCGCGTTGCTGCCGTCGTTGGTGCTCCCGGCCGTCGCCGGTGGTGCCACGACCGGCTTGGTGACGCTGCGACTGACCGGTGTCACCGGGTCGCTGTCGCCGTTGCTGCTGACGTTGTGGCTCGTTGTCGCGGTGGTCGTCGTGGCGGCCGGGGTGCGCGGCGTCGTCGCGCGGCGGACCCGGCGCGACGCGCGGTTGTGGGACTGCGGCGGTGGACCGATGTCCGCGCGGATGGAGTACACGGCGACGTCGTTCGCCGAGCCGTTGCAACGGGTGTTCGACGACGTGGTGCAGCCGGAGCTGGACGTGCACGTGACACACCACGAGGAGTCGCGGTACCTCGTGCGGGCCGTGGAGTTCCGCCGTTCCGTCCCGGACCGGGTGGAACGGCGGCTGTACGCGCCGGTGCTCGCCGCGACGCGGGCGTGGGGCAGGGCAGGACGCTCGCTCGCGACCGGCAGCGTGCACCGCTACCTGGGCTACGGCTTCTACACGTTGTGCGCCGCGCTGCTGCTCCTGGCGGTGACGCGATGACCGCGCTCGGGCTGGCCGGAGCGGTGGTGCAGCCGGTGCTGATCGTGGCGGGAGCGCCCGTGCTGGTCGGGGTCATGCGGCAGGTCCGCGCCCGGCTGGAGGGCAGGGCCGGGCCGGGAATCCGGCAGCCGTGGCGCGACCTGCGCAAGCTGTTCGGCAAGGAGCGCATCGCACCACGCGGCACGAGCGAGGTGTTCCGGGTGGCGCCGCTGGTGCTGGTGGCGACGACCCTGGTGATCACGGTCGTGGCGCCGTTCGTCACGGTCGCGTCCGTGCTGAACCCGGTGGCCGACCTGTTCGTGGTCGTGGCGCTGCTCGCGGTGGGCGCGGTCGCGCTGGCGCTCGCGGGTCTCGACACGGGCACTGCTTTCGGCGGGATGGGAGCGAGCCGGGAGGTCACGATCCTGGCTCTGGTCGAGCCGACGTTGCTGGTCGCCATCCTCGCGTTGTCGGCACGGGTCGGGTCGACCAACCTCGGCGACGTCGTCTCGTCGATGGTGCGGGAACCGTCCCGGGTGATCTCCCCGGTGAGCCTGCTGGCCGCGGTGGCGCTGGTGATCGCGACCGTCGCCGAGAACGGGCGGATTCCCGTGGACAACCCCTCGACACATCTGGAACTGACGATGGTGCACGAGGCGATGGTGCTCGAGTACGCGGGACCGGACCTCGCACTGGTGGAGCTGGCGTCGGCGATGCGGCTGTCGGTGTTCCTCGGGCTGCTGGCGAATCTGTTCGTGCCGTGGGGGATCGCGACCACGGCGACCCCCGCGGCGCTGCTCGCGGGGGTGCTCGCGCTGGTGCTCAAGGTCGGGGTGCTCGGTGCCGCCCTCGCCGCGGCCGAGGTGTTCCTGGCGAAGCTGCGGCTGTTCCGCGTACCCGAGCTGCTGGCCGGCTCGTTCCTGCTGTCCCTGCTGGCCGTCGCGGCCTCGTACTTCCTGGCGTGACTCATGACTGAAACCGTGTACGTGCAACTGCTCGACCTGACCTGCGGCGCGCTGCTGCTGACCGCGGTGCTGATCCTGTGGCGACGGGATCTCTCCGTGATCGTGCGGGTGTTCGCTCTGCAGGGCGCGGCGCTGACCGCGCTCGTCGCCGTGCTCGCCGCGCACGAGCGGTCCGGTGAGCTGTGGGTAATCGCGGCGGGTGTGCTCGCCCTGCGCGCCGGTCTGCTCCCCTACCTGCTGCGCCGCACCCTCGCCGCGGCAGGCGAACCCCAGCGCGAGGCCAGGCCGCTCGTGAACGTCGCTGCCTCGCTGCTCGCCGCCGCCGTGCTCACGTTCCTCGCCCACGCCGTGTCCCGGCCGCTGGTGACGCTGGCGCCGAGCCCGGCGGCCCAGGCGATCCCGATCGCCGTGACGGTGGTGCTGATCGGGTTCTTCGTCCTGGTCACCCGCCGGCACGCGGTGTCGCAGGTGGTCGGTTTCCTGTTGATGGACAACGGGATCACCGCGCTCGGCCTGCTGACCACCACCGGGGTCGGTCTCGTGGTCGAGGTGGGCGTGTCGCTCGACGTGCTGCTGGCGGTGCTGGTGCTGCAGATCCTCGCCGTGCGGATTCGAGAGACGTTCGGCGACACCGACCTCGACGACCTGCGGGAGCTGCGCGACTGATGACCATCCTCCTGCTTCCGCTGCTCGTACCGCTGCTCGGCGCGGCGGGCTATGCCGTGTTCGGCTGGCGTCGCGCCACGGTCTGGCTCGGCACCGCCTCGGCGTCGGTCATGCTGGCCTCCTCCATCGCGATCGCCGCGGGCGACCTCCCGCGCACGGCATCGGCCGGCCTGGTGCGGGTGGACGCGTTGTCGGCGTTCATGCTCCTGGTGATCGGCGCCGTGGGTCTGCTCGCCACCGCGGCCTCCCCCGCTCACCTGCGGACCGAGATCGCGGCCGGCCGCGCGAGCACCCGGACCGCTGCCCGGCACAGCCTGCTGGTGCAGCTGTTCCTGGCCGCGATGACACTCGCCGTCACGGCCGCCGACCTCGGCGTGCTGTGGGTGGCGATCGAGGCGACGACCATCGTGACCGCGTTCCTCGTCGGGCAGCGCAGGACCAGGGCAGCCGTCGAAGCGGCGTGGAAGTACGTGGTGATCTGCTCCGCCGGTATCGCGCTGGCGTTGATGGGCACGATCGTGCTGAACCACGCGTCCGTCCACTCAGGACACGAGGCCGGGCTGGACCTCGCCGGGCTGGCGGCCGCGGCGTCCGGTCTCGATCCCGCGGTCACCAGGATCGCCGTCGTGCTGCTGCTCCTCGGGTTCGGGACCAAGGCCGGTCTCGCACCGCTGCACGCGTGGCTGCCCGACGCGCACTCCCAGGCCCCCGCGCCCGTGTCGGCGCTGATGTCAGGAGTCCTGCTGTCCGTGGCGTTCTACGCGATCCTGCGGGTCAAGGTGATCGCGGACGTGGCGCTCGGCACGGGGTTCACGCGAGCGGTCCTGGTGGTGATGGCACTGGCGTCGCTCGCGATCGCGGCGTCGTTGCTGCTGGGGATCCGCGACTACAAACGCATGCTCGCCTACTCCAGCATCGAACACCTCGGGCTCGTGGCGCTGGGCGCCGCGATCGGCACGCCACTCGCCCTGGCCGCCGCGCTGCTGCACGTCGCGGGGCACGGCCTCGCCAAGGGCGTGCTGTTCCTCGGCTCCGGCCGGATCCTGCAGGCGACCGGCACGAGCCGCATCGACGGCGTGCGCGGACTCCTGGCGAGCCGCCCGGCACTGGCGGGGAGTTTCGGCGCGGGCGTACTGGCGCTGATCGGGCTGCCACCGTTCAGCCTGTTCGCGAGTGAGCTCGGCATCGCCCGCGCCGGGTTCGCGGCGGGGATGGGCTGGTTCACCGCCGCGGCGTTCGCGCTGGTGCTCGTGATCGCCGCCGCGCTCGTCACCCGCACCAGCCGGATGCTGCTCGGCCCACCGCAGGAACCGGCAACGGGCAGCGTGCCGATGACTCTCGTGGCGGGACTGGCCGTGTGCGCCGCGCTCGGCGTCGCGATCGGCCCGCTCTCACCTCTGCTGCACGACGCGGCGAGCCTCCTGGTGGTGACGCGATGACCCGGATGATCACGCCGGACGAGCTGCCCGTGCAGGCGGAATCCCTGCTGGGACAGGGCTTCCGGCTGGCGCTCGCCGCCGGGCACGATGACGGCGATCGGCTCCGCGCGGTCTACCTGTTCACCGCACCCTCGCCGGACCGCCGCGTCGAGCTGCACGTGCCGCTGGACCTGGCGGCGCCGTGCGTGCCGAGCCTCGCGCACCTGTCGTTCCCCGCCGGGCGGTTCGAACGGGAGATGCACGACCTGTTCGGCATCGTCCCGACCGGACACCCGCTTCCCCAGCGGCTGGTGCGCCACTTCCACTGGCCGGCCGGCTGGCACCCGATGCGGCGTGACGTCGGCGCGCCGCCGGAGTTCGGTGACGTCGACGGCCCGTTCCCGTTCCGCACGGTCGAAGGGCCCGGGGTGTACGAGATCCCGGTCGGACCGGTGCACGCGGGCATGATCGGCCCAGGCCACTTCCGGTTCTCCGTGGTGGGCGAGACCGTCCTCAACCTCAAGGCGAGGCTGTGGTTCGTCCACAGAGGACTGGAGAAGCTCTTCCAGGGACGCTCCTCTGAGAGCGGCATCGAACTCGCCGAACGCGTCAGCGGCGACACGAGTGTCGGGCACGCCCTCGCCCACTGCCTCGCGGTCGAGGACGCCCTGGGCATCGCCGTGCCGCCGGACGCCCAGCGCGTCCGCGCGATCCTGCTGGAGCTCGAACGCGTCTACAACCACATCGCCGACATCGGCGCGCTGTGCAACGACGTCGCGTACGGAATCCTCAACTCCCACGCCCAGCGCGTGCGGGAAAACCTGTTGCGTCTCAACGACTCCGTCACGGGACACAGGTTGCTGCGCGGAGCCGTCCACGTCGGCGGAGCCGCCCTCACCTCGCTGCCGGACACCGACCGGCTCGCGGCCATCGGCGCCGACGTCGCCGAGATCGTCGCGCTCGCCCTGGGCAACTCGGTCGTGGCCGACCGCTTCACCGGCACCGCCGTCCTGAGCCACGACCAGGCCGCCGACCTCGGTACCCTCGGCTACGTCGCCCGCGCCAGCGGGTTGACCGTCGACGCGCGGCACGACCACCCGTTCCTGCCGGGACAACACCCCCGCCGCGAACACAGCCGCACGACCGGCGACGTCCTGTCCCGCTTCCTGGTGCGGGCAGAGGAGATCGCCGACTCGATCGCACTCGTCACCGACCTCGTCACGACCCTCGACGATCGCCTCGGCGCGAGCGCGGAAGACCCGGTCGCACCGAGCGGGACGCGGTCGGGCGTGGGCATCGTGGAGGGCTGGCGCGGCACCGTCGTGCACCGCGCGGAACTAGCCGACGGCCGCCTGACCCGCGTGAAGATCGTCGACCCGAGCTTCTTCAACTGGCCGGCGCTGCCGGTCGCCATGACGGACACGATCGTCCCGGACTTCCCGCTGGCCAACAAGAGCTTCAACCTGTCCTACGCCGGAAACGACCTGTGAGAAGGAGACTTGACTTCCTCTCCCTCATGAACGAGGGGGATTCCTACGGCCGCGCCGCAGGGTTTTCTGCTTCGTCACCGACTGCCCGCCCGGAGGGTTCCGTTGAGGTCTTACACCGGCTCCACAGACTGTCACCGCCAGCCCGGCGGCCAGAATTTTGCGTGCCGCGTTCACGTCCCGGTCATGGGCCGCACCGCAGCCACAGATCCACGCCCGCACGTGCAACGGCATCGCCGCCGCGAGCGCGCCACAGGCCGAGCACAGCTTGGACGACGGGAACCAGCGATCGATCACGATCACGTCCCGCCCGTGCCAGCTCGCCTTGTGTTCCAGAAACCGCCGGAACTGCCGCCAGCCGGCGTCGCTGATCGCGCGGGCCAGGTGGTGGTTGCCGACCATGTTGGACACGGCCAGGTCCTCGATCACGAGCGAGTTCTCACGCACGAGCCGAGTAGTGACCTTGTGCAGGAAGTCCGTGCGCCGGTCGGCGATCCGGGCCTGCACACGGGCGACCTTGACGCGGGCCTTGGCCCGGTTGCCGCTGCCCAAGCCACCGCGTGTCCCACGTGGGTGGTTCGTGAACGCCATATCGCCCCGACGGCGACACGGCTGTTCCTGCCCTGCTCCAGAGGGAGCCGATTCCTCCCCGTCCTGAAGGACTGGGTCTCCTCCGAGGATCTGACATGAACGAGTTCGAAACCGCATTGCGCGACAAGGTCACCGACGCCGGCCGGACACTGACCGAGGCCAGGCAGGCCGGTCACGACTACGAGGTGCACCTGCACAGCGCCAGGATCCGCGATCTGCTCGACCTCGCGGAGCGGCACGGCATCGACACCCACGACTGGATCGACGCCACCCAGCTGGAGTCGCTGGAGAGCGGACGGTGAACGCGCCGGTTGTGGCCGTGGTCGGCGGAATCGGCGCCACCACCGCGGTGTTGCGCCGCTACGCGAACGCGATCGAGGAGCTCGCCGGGCTGCCGACCAGGGTGATCGCCACCGACTACGGCCTGCACCGCGTCGAACCCGACGTCGGGGCGGTGTTCCTCGCCAGGGCAGAACCCGAACGAGTGCTGATGGCCCGCGAGGTCATGCGCGGCATCCCTGTCGTGACCGACCACGACACGGCCGCCATCGCGCTGGCCGCCGCGCTGCTGACGACGCTCCGCCGGGCCGACCGCGCACCGCATCTGAGCCAGGTTGTCGTCGCGGGCGCCCGCACCATGCCGTCGCTCACCCAGCTGTTGCTGATCGCCGGCATCGGCCACATCACCGCGTGGAACCCCTCCGACGCCATGGCGTACCCGCTGCTGCGCGTCGCGAGCGGAGCGGACGCCGTGATCAACCTGGTCGGCGGAGGAGGCCGCTACGCCTGGCCGCGGCACAACGTCCCGGCGGTGATCGTGCCCGATCCCGCCCGCGACCCGCTGCTGGCCCTGCCCGGCCTGCTCCAGGCGCTCACCCGCAGTCCCGGCGCGACGCCGACTCTCGACGTGCACCGCGACTGCGCGCTCGCCCTGGCGCAGGCCGCCCCGGAAAGCGCTCTGCTGCCGCGGAAGCCGGACGCGTCGCTCGTCGAACAGGTCGCCGTCGCCGCCACCCTGGCGCTGGCCGCCGTCCCGCGGGCTACAGACCGGTGATCATCAGGTCGTCGACGTCGAACCCGAGGTTGTTGCGCACTCCGACGACACCGGCCACGGCGCGCGCGATCCGCTCCGCGCGTTCCGTCGCACTACGCAGGCACAGCGTCCCTTCCAGCGTCACGAGCCCTCCCGCGACCCGCACCTCCACCGGCACGTCCGAGGAGACCAACGCCCGTTCGAGGTCGGCACGGATCGCCGCGTCGTCGCGCAGGTACACCCGCAGCGCATCGCGGCGCGCCAGCACACCGATCAACGTGCCGTTGTCGTTGACCACACACGCCGCATCCACCCGTGCCGCGGTCAGCACTCGCAGCGCCGACCACAACGGCTCCTGCTCGCCGATCGTGATCGCGGGAGCGACCATGAGCTCGCTCGCCAGCAGGCCGCCGCACCGCTGCCACCGCGACCGCACGACCGAACCCGCGAGCACCGGCGGCGAAGCGGTGCCGCCGCGGAACTCCAGCTTGGCGGTCAGATCCGTCTCGGACACCACGCCCAGCGGACGACCGGCCGGGCCGACCACCGGCACCATGCTCACCTCGCAGGCGAGCACCATCCCGACGAGGTCCCTGAACACCGTGTCCGGCGCCGCGGTCACGACGCGCCGGCACATCACACTGGCCGTGGTCAACTCACCCACTCGGCCTCCCACAGGGCGACGCGAGACGACCGGACTTGCGAACTTACTAAGGTTAGCAACTGCTCAACCACATGGGAACGCATCCCGGCATAGGATCAACGCATGACGACGATCCGCGGGACGTGGCTCCGGTGAGCAGGCCCCTCTACCAGGTCAAGGCCGAGTTCTTCAAAACCCTGGGCCACCCGGCGCGCATCCGCGTGCTCGAACTGCTCAGCCAGCGCGAGCACTCGGTGGCGGAGATGCTGCCCGACATCGGCATCGAGGCAGCGAACCTCTCGCAGCACCTCGCCGTGCTGCGCCGCGCCGGCCTCGTCACCACCCGCAAAGAGGGCTCGAACGTCCACTACTCCCTGACGAGCCCCCACGTCGCCGAGCTCCTCGCCGTGGCGCGGCTGATCCTCACCGGCGTCATCACCGGGCAGATGGAACTGCTCGAGGACCTCCGCGCGCCGGCCGACCAGGGCCAGCGGCGGGGCTGAGGCTCGTCGTCACGGCGCGGCCTGCCGTTTGTCGTCACGGCCGCGAACCGTCACCGGGCCACGCCGGGGGCCGAGGTAGGACATGTCGTTGGAATCCAGGTCGGGCTGGATGAAGTGCTTGCGCACGAACTCGTCCATCAGCTTCTCGGCCGTTCTGCGGTCGGACTCCTGTCCGCTTTCCCTGCGCTGATGAGTGAACGCCTCGATGGCGGACATGCGAAGAGCGATCCTGCGCCGATCGAACTCACGGCGGCGGTGGTTGTGGGATTCCACGGACGCGTAGATGAACAGCGTGAGCAACGGGGTGAGCGCGATCGTCAACGGCACCGCGCCCAGCGGCACGAAGACGGCGAGCACCACCGCCACGACCGGCATGAGCAGCAACACCACCACAGCCGCCGCACGCCAATGATTGGCCACCTTGAGATGGTGGTCCGCGTCCTGCGCGTAGCGGCCGAACAACTCGGTGCCACGCAGGATCGTGGTGATCCGCTGGGATTCCTCCCTCGCCTCGCGGATGACAGTGAGGTCGTCGGCGACCGTCGTGGCAAGGTTGTTGCCCGCCTGGCGGTATTCCAGCTGCAGCGCCGCCACCTGCCCGCGCAGCTCCTCGACCCGCTTGGCCAGCGTGGCGACGAGTCGCGCCTGTTCCTCCGCGGTCATGCCCGTGCCGCCGACCGCTCGCTGATGATGGCGCGCACGGCCATGACGATGGTCGTCACGATGATCGCCCCTGTCACGATCGCCACGATCCACCCCGGACCGTCGTGCGGCGTGGTGGCCAGGAACAGGTCCAGCCCGATGATCCCCGAGATGAACAGCGACACCGCCAGCGTGGACCGCTCGAAGTTCAGCAGGGACTGCGGTGTCCTGTTCACCTTGCTGTTGCTGGAATCCGCGTACAGCCAGATCACCGGCTTCCGCACGATGATCGTCGACACCAGGGCCCACGCCGCGTAGATGGCCAGCGTCGCGAGCCACACGTACTCGCCGCTGACGCCGACGAGCGGCCGGCCGTCGATCGGCCGCAGCAGGGTGAGAACGCCGCTCGCGCCGAGCGTAACGACGGTCGTGGCAATGGTCAGCAGGAAGGCCTTCGCGTAACGCAGCACCAACCCGCGCAGGAACCGCAGGTGCCGTGCGATCGAGGCCTCCATCTTGGCGGCTTCCTCCGCGAGGCTGCGCTCGTGGGAACCCGTCTGCCGCAACACGTAGTCGCGCAGCTCCTCGGCGAGCAGGTTCTCGTGGTCGTTCATCGTCGACGTGCGCAGGTCGCCGATGGACTGCGCTTCCTTGAGGATGCGCCGCCTCAGCGCGGACGGGCTGGGCACGAGCAGGTTGCGCACGTACTCGTCGTCCCTGGCCCGCAACAGTGCCCCGACGTCGTGCAGGGAGGACTCCGACACCATGATCCCCGACAGCACGAACCGCGGGTAGATCAACCCGTTGGTGTCCCTGCGGAACGTGCGAGCCGTGAAGTAGAACAGGATCAGGTCCTGGATCAACAGGTACAACGCGGCGAGCGGCAACGTGACCGACGCCAGGACCGGTAACAGCGCGAGCCACCGCTGCACCGACGCCGGCGAAGGCAGGCCGTTCGCCTCGTAGAACACGATCAAGGCCAACAGCCCGGAGAAGGTACCGCCGACCAGCAACGGCAGCAGCGTCAACAGCCCCGCACCGCTGATGAACGCGCCTGCGACGCGGTGCAGGGTCGACAGCCTGGTCTCCCCGCGCTGCAGGTAGGCGCGATATTCCGAGAGGTCGGCGTTGTCGACGGCGGAAGGCGGCAGGGTGCTCATGTCTCCGCTGATCGAGGGATGTGCACACAGCGTTACGACACACCTAGGACGGCCACCCCAACGGAGTAGCTCAGCGCCGGCGTCAGTGGTCGCAGCAGACGTGCTCCGCCCACTCCGGCTCGTGCCACCAGTGCTTGTTCTCCGCCGACGGCAGCGGCGCCAGAGCGTCCGTTGTGGACACCAGCTTGGCCTGCTGCCCGTACGGCGCGAGGAGATCCGCGATCTGGTGCACGCGTCCGCCGACCATGACCTGCTTGACGTTCGCGGCTGCCTTGATGTCGGCGAGCGGGTCGCCCTCGACGAACGAGATGTCCGCGGGTGCGCCCGGCTTGATCGCGCCGAGCGGCAGGCCCAGCCAGCGGGCCGGGTTGCGGGTGGCGGTGATGAGCGCTTCCCGTGGCGTGAAGCCGTATTTCACCATCGCGCGGAGGTTCATGTGGGTGGCGGTGGCGGGAGCGTCCAACGGCGCGTCGGTGCCGCAGATGACCAAGCCGCCGCCGCGGTGCACGGCCAGCGCGAACTCCACCCAGTTGCGCAGGACGTAGGCGGACGAGGCGGCGCCGCCGCTGTCGGCGTCGGCGAGGTAGCGCTCGTACTCCCACGGCGGGAAGAGGACGCGCGTGCGTTCGTCGGTGGCCAGCGACTTGTCCTCGGCGAACAGGGCCCGGTTGTGGAAGAGCGTGGGGGTCATGGACATGCCGGAGCTGGTGAACAGCGACACCACGTCCTGGTAAGCCTTGCCCTGGCGGGAGACGGTGTGGGAGTAGCCGAGGCGGTTGGTGGCGCCGACGTGTTCCATGCCGTCCATGCCGAGGTTGGCGGCCGGGTAGAGGTAGTGCGACGACAGCGGGACCTTCGAGCGCTGGACGGCCGCGCGCTGCAGTTCGACGGGCAGGCGGACGTAGGTCTTGATCATGTCGTAGCCGAGCTCGTGGGCGCGGCGCAGTTCCAGGTCCAGCTGGGCGCGCGACAGGGTGGGGCGCATGAAGTTGTAGTAGACGCGGGAGCCGTCGACGGCCTCGCCGGTGGCGTAGAAACGCGGTCCGGTCAGGGTTCCCGCCGCCAGGGCCTCGCGGGTCTCCACCATCTGGTAGACCGGGTCGCCGGGTGAGCGGACCGTCGTGATGCCGTAGGCCAGCCACACGTTCCCCTGCCGCGCGCCCCACTGGCGGCCGCGCAGGTGCCAGTGGTTGTGGGCGTCGATCAGGCCGGGGATGGCGGTCAGCCGCGAGGCGTCGACGTCGGCGCGGCCCTGGTGCGGGCGGATTTCCTGGACAAGGCCGTTTTCCACGACGATGTCGACGTTCTGGCGGAGGTTCTGCGCCTCGCCGTCCCAGTAGGCGCCGACGTGGACGACCTTGCGCTCCGGCGGCTTGGGCCTGCTCCAGTTCAGGTGCACGCGGATCGTGGAGGCCTTGCCGTCCAGAGTGGACTTCCGGAGGCGTCCGTTGTTCAGGTACACCAACGCGTCGTTGCCGTGCCACGCCAGCGAGTCGGTTACTTCGCGGGTGACCTGGCGCGGTTCGCCCTGGAAGTCGCCCTTGGCGTCGACGGGAACGACCCAGGCGACGCTTTCCACGACGAACGCGATGTGCTTGCCGTCCGGGGACCACACCGGGCCGTCGTCGCCGCGGGTGGCGATGGAGCGGAACGGCATGGGCTCGGTGTACTTGAGCTCGCCGCTCGCGAGGTCGACGCTCAGGATCTGGCTGGTGCCCTCGCGGAACCGGCGGGAGAACGGCTTCACCGCGGCCAGCGCGACGACCGTGCCGTCGGCGGACCACGTCGGCCTGCCCGGCTGGAACAGCGTCGGCGTGATCTGGCGGCGACCGGTGGCGTCGGCGACCCAGACCTGCCCGTCGTGGTCCACGTAGGCGACCTTGGTGCCGTCCGGGGAGAAGCGGGGTGTGGTCTGCGCGCCTGGCGAAGGCGCGAACAGCTTGTCCTCGCCCGAGTTCAGGTCGCGCACCCACAGCTGCGCGACGCCGCTGCGGTCGCTGGCGTAGATCAGCTTGGTGCCGTCCGGCGAGAAGTCCGGGTCGGAGTCGAAGTACTTGCCGTCGGTGAGCTTCGTGGTCTTGCCGTTGCCGAGCAGGTAGAGCGAGTTGAGCGCCCTGAACGCGATCTTGGTGCCGTCCCTGGAGACGACCGGACCCGCGATGCCCTTGACCGGACCACCGCTGAGGTTACGCGTGCGGTGCCGCTCGACCTTGCGCACCGGGACGGTCGCCTCGAACGGGATGTCGGTGACGGAACCGTTGGCGTGCCAGCGAATCCTGCCGTCCGCGGTGTACAGGACGCGGTCGCCATCCCACACCGGCGCGAAACCGAACACGTCCTGCCCGGTGACGACGGCGGTGGTGCCGAGCATCAGCTCGGCTTGGCCTGGTCGCATCTGCGTGTAGCTCGGCCGGCCGCCGGGACCGAACGCGGCACCGAACAGCTGCATGCCCGTCGGCGCCGTGACGAGCTTCTCCCGCTTGCCGTCCAGCGACACCACCTCGACGGCGGCGTTGCCGGTGATGAAGATGATCCGCTTGCCGTCCTTGGACCACTGCGGTGCCGCGGCCTCGTCCGGGACTCCGGTCAGCTGCGTGATGGCTCCGGAGGCGACATCCAGGACGTGCACGCCGTAGCTCCCCGCGCGGTCGCTGGTGAAGGCGATTTTCGTGCCGTCCGGCGAGAACGCGGGCTCGCGGTGGTCGTACTTGCCGTGCGTGAGCTGCCGCAGGCCCGTGCCGTCCAGGCCGATGACGTAGAGGTGGTAGTTGCCGTCTCGATAGGACTGGAACGCGATCTGGTTGCCCGGCCCGAACGACGGCAACGTGGCGTCCTGCAGCTCGTCGGTCAGCTTCCGCGCCGTACCACCCGTGGCCGGCAGCACCCAGATCGCGGTGACGAGGTCGATCGCCAGCCATTTCCCGTCAGCGGACCGGGAAACCGAGATGTTGGTGCCCTGCGTCAGCTTCACGCCGGCGGATTCGGCCTGCGCCTGCGCCGTGCCGATCGTGAGCGTGGACGCGGCGGTGGCGACGGCGGCTGCCTGGCCGGTGCGGGTCAGCAGTTCACGGCGCGACAGGTCCATTGGCGGCACTCCCCCGAGAGTTGATCCCCTAGGAGATCCACCCTGCCATCGAGATCTTCCGGCACATCGGCCATTCGGCCCAGTGTCGCGACCGCCAACCATCGGCGCGTCTTCGACGCAGCAGGCCACCTCACGGCACCAGCTCGCGATGAACGGCGCATTTGTTCACCTCAGGTGGACAGACGCGCCGTTAATCGGTCGCCGCGGCACTAGCGCTCGACGTTTTCCTTGAGACGCTGAAGATCCGCGGAGATGCTGCGCCTGACCTGCCAGCGCATCAACGGCTCGGCCACCGCGAAGAACCCGCCAGGCGACCCGGTGGCCCGGATCGCGACGTTCGTCCCTTCCGGCACGTCCTCCAGCTCGTACCGCACGACCATCGGGAACGGCTTCTCGACGTTCATCTCCACGAGCCGCTCCGGTTCGTGCGCCGTCACCACGTAGCCGTAGTCGAACGTGCGCCCCAGGAACTTCGCGGTGCGCACGACGGTCGCGCCCTCGACCAGCGGCCCCGGCTGGTCGGGCCGACTCGCGGTGATCCCGCCCGTCCACGCGAGGTCGTTGGCGGGATCGAACATGTAGGCCGCGACCTCGGCCCGCGGCCTGCGCACGACGACCGAGGGACGCACGTCCACGCTCATGGCAGGAGGTTAGACCTGCCGGAACGCTCCCGCATCAGATGACGAGCGCGCCCTCGATGCGGGCCACCATCGCGTTCTCGGAGTCCACGACCACGCCGTCGGCCTCGGCGACCTCGCGGCAGATCGCGAGCACCGCGCGCGGGAACGACGCGGCGTCCTCCGGCGAACGGGCGGAGAGGATCTTCATCGAGCGGCGCAGCGCCTCCAGGATGAC
The DNA here is from genome assembly GCF_016907955.1 of Lentzea nigeriaca. Lineage (GTDB taxonomy): Bacteria > Actinomycetota > Actinomycetes > Mycobacteriales > Pseudonocardiaceae > Lentzea > Lentzea nigeriaca. The sequence goes on from NZ_JAFBCX010000023.1 coordinate 42,849, forward strand.
CGGCTCGATCTCCTCGTCCGTGCCGGCGGGGACGGACGGGCGGGCGCCGCCCAGGACGGTGCGCAGGTCGGGCGAGAGGTGCGTGAGGGCACGCAGCCCGGCGAAGCGCTCCTCCAGCACGGGGCCCGGGTCGGCGTGGGAAACCAGCAACATCGCGCCGTACACGGCGGTGCGCAGCGTGCGGCTCTCCTCGTCGGTGTAGAAGATCATGGGCCCTACCCTATGTCGGCTCGTCTGGACGTCGGTGAACGGTTGTGGCCGTTCCGGCACTTGTTCCGCGACAGCGGCCGCCGGAAGCGTGACCTGCATGAAAACCTTTCGCAGGTCCGCGCTGGCAACGGCCGCGGTCTTGATATCAGGACTCGCGGTCGCCCCCGCGGTTGCCTCTCCAACGCAAAGTGGGGCCGTCCTCATCACCGGAGACCGCGTGAGTGTCGTCACGCGGCCCGGCAAGCCGCCGAACGTCGTCATCGAGCCCGCGCCGGGACGCGAGCGGATGCCGTTCCTGAAGACCGTCGACGACGGCCGCGTATCGGTGATCCCGTTCGACGCACAGCAGCTCGTCGTCAACGGGGTTTTGGACGCGAAGCTGTTCGACGTCGGCACGCCGGCGCGCAAGGTCATCATCCGCTACCTCGGCGGCCGGGAGCTCAGGTCCGCGAAGGTCACCGGCGCCCTGTGGCACGAGATCAACCCGCACGCCCCGAACCAGACAGGCTCGCTGCCCGGCATCGCGAAGATCAGCCCCGACCGGATCCTCAAGCCCCTCGACCACGACAGCGCCGCGCAGATCAAGGCACCGAAGGCGTGGCAGCGCGGCCAGACGGCGAAGGGCGTGCAGGTCGCGGTCCTCGACACCGGCGTGGACGCCGACCACCCCGACCTCAGGGGCCGCATCAAGGCCACCAGGAACTTCACCGACGAGGACGGCGTCACCGACGAGCACGGCCACGGCACGCACGTCGCGGGCATCATCGCAGGCTCTGGACCGGAACCGGGCACGGCACCGGACGCGGATCTGCTGGTCGGCAAGGTCTGCGGGCCGTCCTTCTGCGAGGAGTCCGCGGTCATCGCGGGCATGCGGTGGGCGGCGGAGCAGGGCGCGAAGGTGGTCAACCTGAGCCTCGGCGGTGAGGCGACCGACGGCACCGACGAGCTCAGCCAGGAGCTGAACGCGTTGAGCGTCAAGCACAACACGCTCTTCGTCGTCGCGGCGGGTAACGAAGGGCGTGCGCAGTCGGTCTCCTCCCCCGCGGCGGCGGACGCGGCACTGGCGGTCGCGAGTGTCACGAAGGACAACCAGCTCAGCTACTTCTCCAGCCGCGGCCCGCGCATCGACGGCGCCGTGAAGCCGGAGATCAGCGCGCCCGGTTACGCCATCGCGGCGGCACGGGCCCGAGGCACCGGCATGGGCTATCCGCTGAACGACCGCCACACCCTGGCCAGCGGCACCTCGATGGCCGCCCCGCACGTCACGGGAGCAGCGGCGATCCTGGCCGGCCAGCACCCGGACTGGTCTCCCGCACGCCTCAAGGCCGCCCTCACCGCCACCGCCGACCCGATCAACGCCCCGGTGTTCGACCAGGGCACCGGCGTCGTGAACCTGGACAGGGCAACGAAAACGCAGCTCACCGCCGAACCGGCGACGCTGAAGCTCGGCACCGGCACGATCACCTACCGCAACGACAGCGCCCGGCCGATCACGCTCGCCCTGAGTCTGCCGCGCAACGTCGAGACCGACCGGACCACCGTCGACGTCCCGGCCAAGGGCACCGCGACCGCGACGTTCAAGGCGACCACACCCGGCGCCGGCGACGTGATCACCGCGCGCGGCAACGACACCGTTATCCGCACGGCGATCTCGACACACCAGAAAACCGAAGCCACCGCCCAGATCAAGGTCGGGTCGATCGACCGCACCGGCTCCCAGAACGGCACCGGCGGCTACGGCTTCCTGATCGCGATGGCCAACCACACCGACAAAAAGCTCTACGCGGGCGGCATCGGCAACGGCCGCCCGCTGCAGGGCGAGATCCCGCAGGGCCGCTACACCGTCTACTCGTGGGTCCCGAGCCCGATCGACGGCCGCCCGCCGTGGGAACCGTCGCAAACCCTTGTCAGCAAAGACGTCACGGTCGGACCGGACGGCGCCGAGGTCATCCTCGACGCCAGGCCGGGCCGCCGGGTCGAGGCCACCGTCAACGGCAGGAAGGGCACCGGTCTCGTCGGCACCAGCCTCGGCACACCGAACGGGTCGGCGTTCGCGAGCCAGGGCGACGAGGTCTACGCGGTTCCTGGCGGCGCGGAGGGCATGATCTACACGGCGGTGCAGTTCGTCAGGAACGTGCCGGGCAGCTCGACCTGCGGTGGCACGGAAAGCCCGTGCGCGATCGCGGTCAGCGAGGAAAACGCGATCACCGCAACGTTCCCTGACGTCCACGACGCCGACCTCGCCATCTCCACGGCCACGATCACGGCACCGGAAGGCACCGGTGAGTGGATCACGTTCGCCGAGCACCCCCTGTCGACACCACCACCCGGCGACAGCGCGAAACCCGTCCGGTTCCCCGGCAAGCACACGACCTACCACCACTCGACGGGTGACATCGAGTGGTGGGCCGCCCAGGTGCGGGACCAGGCCGTGCTGCAGGCCCGGACCTGGCGCGGGTACACGAACGGCCGCGACTACGAGGAGAGGTGGGGTCACGGCGTCCGAGGCCCGTCCGTCATGTCGACCACGCACAGCCGCAACGGCAACATGATCACCGCGAACCTCGCGCTGCTGTCCGACTTCACGCCCGGCCACTACGGCATCGCGGGCGACTCAGGCGTCGAAGGCATCACCGAACTGCGCCGTGACGGCAACCTCGTCGACGGCATGGCACACGCGGACGGCGGTGTCTTCCAGGTGCCGCCGTCGAAAGCCGGGTACCGCCTCGAAGCCAGGACGGCCGAGATCAAGGCCACCTGGGAGTTCGAGTCGGAGCAGGGCACCGGCCCGCTGCCCCTCACGGCGGTCCGGTTCGGGGACCGCGACGGCGGCACCGTCCCGTTCCGGCTCGACAGGACCACGACCGCCGGTCGAACCAGGAAGCTCACCGTGGACGTGTCCTACGACGACGGCAGGACGTGGCAGCCGGGCTCGTACGTCCTGTTCGGCGACCGCGGAGTTCTGCTGAAAGTGAAACCCGGCCCGGTTTCCCTCAAAACACGTGTGACCGACGTCTACGGCAACTCGGGCGAGCAAACCCTCGACCGCGCGTTGACATAGATTGGAAATGACAACTCGGGAGGACGCGCGATGACGACCACGGTGACCCGGCCCCGCATCACGGTACGGCGCGTGGTCTTCACGCTCGTCCTCCTGACGGTCACGACGCTGCTGTTCTGGGTGCCGTTCGAGGGCCTGTTCGCGGCGAGCGCCGAGTGGCCTGCCCCGGTCCGCCCGATCGCCGCGATCGTGTTCATCGCGGCGGCCGTCAGCATGATCGTCCTGTTCACCCAGCGGAACTCGGACCGGGCCGCGCGGATCTCCCAGTTCCTGCTCGGCTTCGTCTGGATCGCGTTCGTCTGGACGTTGATCACCGACGTCCTGCGGCTCGCGCTGGCGCTGGGCGGTGTCGAGAACCCGTTCCGCTCCCGCCTGATCGCGGTCGTGCTCGCCGGGCTCATCGTCACCGTGACGATCTACGGCGTCTACGAGGCCATGCGCGTGCCGCGGATCAAGCGCCAGGACGTCACGATCCCGCGCCTCGACCCGGCGTTCGACGGCCTGACCGTCGCGGTCATCACCGACACCCACTACGGCGCGATCAACCGCGCGAAGTGGTCGCGCGAAATGGTCGAGGCCGTCAACGGGCTCAACGCCGACGTCGCCGTGCACGTCGGCGACATCGCGGACGGCACCGCCGAGCAACGGCTGGAGCAGGCCACCCCGCTCGGCGACGTGAACACGCCGCACCGCTTCTACATCACCGGCAACCACGAGTACTACTCGAACGCGCAGGGCTGGATCGACCTGATGACCCGCCTGGGCTGGAAGGCGCTGCACAACGAGCACGTGGCGCTGGAGCGCGACGGGGCCCGCCTGGTGTTCGCGGGCATCGACGACATCACCGCCGACCACTCCGGCGAACCGGGCCACGCCGCCGACCTGGCGCTGGCGTTGCGCGGCACCGGCAGCGACCCGGTCGTGCTGCTCGCCCACCAGCCGTCGGAGATCCGCAAGGCCGTCGAGGCGGGCGTGGACCTGCAGCTGTCCGGGCACACGCACGGCGGCCAGATCTGGCCGTTCCACTACCTGGTGCGGCTGCAGCAGCCGGTGGTCGCCGGCCTGAGCAGGCACAGCGACCGCACCCAGCTCTACACCAGCCGCGGCGCCGGTTTCTGGGGCCCGCCGATGCGCGTCTTCGCGCCGAGCGAGATCACGCTGCTGACGCTCAAAGCGAGCTGAGATGTCCACTGTCGTTGAACCTGATCAACGCCGGTGACTTGCCCGTCGTGTAGCGGATGACGGTCAGCGCCGCGTTGTCGTGGTTCAGCGACAACCACCGCTCGGGCGGGGCGTCCAGCGCATCGCGCACCAGCCAGCTGATCAGGAACGAGTGCGTCACCACCAGCACCGGACCGTCGCCCGGCCGCGCGAACCGCGTCTCGGCCTCGTGCGCCAGCGCCGGGCCGCGGGTGCGCTCGGACTCGGGGAACTGGTCGAAGAACTCGTCGTGGTCGGGGACGAAGTGCGGCACGTAGTCGTCGGCGGCGGCCTCGACGCGGCAGGGCACCCGCAGGACGTCGGCGATGATGGACGCGGTTTCGGCGGCACGCGGTAGCGGGCCGTGGTGCACCGCCGCGAAACCGATGCCGCGCAACCGTTCCGCGAGCAGCTCGGACTGCCTGCGGCCGCGTGCGGTCAGCCTCGTCTCGTCCTTCGTCGCCTCGCCGTGCCGGACCAGATGAAGATCTCGAGTCACGCCGTGCAGTCTGCCTTGACCGCACTCGCGGCGTGATGGGCGTAGGTAGGTCCGGAGTTGTTCCAGTCCTGACCTCGGGTGAGGAGCTGCACCGTCAGGTTTCCGCTGGACTTGAACCTGCCGACGCTGACCCACTGGCCGCGCTTCTCGACCTGCTTGATCGCGAACGACGCCGCCGGGGTGCCGCCGACGCCGTTGCGGTCGTAGACGTAGTACACGGTCGGGTTACCCCCGACCTCTTCCAGGTTGCCGTTCGGGATGTGCACCGAGACGTCGCACGTGCCGGACACCGAGAACGTCCACTGCGCGTAGGCGGAGGGGTCGTCGCGCCGCGCGTCACCGGACATCGGGACCGACACGAACGTCGAGCCGCACTTGCCGTCACCGTGGTCGACCCAGCCCTTGCGGCCGTCGCGGTAGGAGCCGACGTTGGTGTAGCCGCCGCAGCCGGGCCCCATGGTCAGCGACTTGGCACCGCTGGGCGCCCGGTTGTTGTTCTCGACGGGTGGTGGCGCGGGCTGGGTCGTGGGGATCAGACCGAGAGCGGAGGAAGCGAGCGTCGGGTCCATGCCGGCCGATGACGACTGCTCCGGCAGTTCCTCCGGTGGTGTGATCAGGCCGGGAACGTAGCTCTGCGAAGGCTGCGCGGGGTCCGTCGCGGCGTCGTCCGCCCCACCGCCGAACGTCAGGATCGCCACTCCCGCGAGGGCCAGGAGTGCCGTCACGGCGGCGATGAGCGCGACGCGAGGTCTGAGCAGACGGCCCGGCGGCTTCTCCTCCGGCACCGCCCGTTCGCCGGCGGCGGCCCAGCGTTCGCGGCCCCTGGCGCGGGCAGCCTCCATCAACGCGGGGTCCGGCGCGAGGTGACGCTCGGTCGGTTCGTCGGGGAACTGGGTCGGCACGGAGCGCAGTGTGCCAGGGACAGACGGCCACCCGAACGTGTGGCTCTTTCACGAACGTGTTGTTTGCCCTCAACTAACCGCACGCTGTGTAGGCCGCTGCGCCATTTTGTCTACGTTCCGTCACAACGACCGGCGCAGCGAACCGTTGAAAACTGACTCGTGAGTCAAGCTAAATACCGCGCCGCACCTGCGCACACCTGTCCGACAGGTGGGAAAATCCGGATCTTGTCCCGGTTTCCTGGTCACGGTCGTGACACACCTGCAGAACGCCTTGGTCTCACGGCGTTTCCGGGTGGTTGCGCACAGGGCCCACCCGGATGTCCGGCCGCTCACGGCGAGGGCTGCGAACGCGGACAGGGATCGGGACTCCGCTCCGCGCCGGCGGGGTCTCGGCGTCGTGGCGGAAGGTGTCGCGCAGTTGGGCGTGTGCGGCCACGACCTGGGCCAGCCGTGCCGGGTCGGCCGGCTCCGCGTGGGTGTCCGGGTGGAGGGCGAGGAGCAGAGCCCGGTAAGCCGCGCGGATCTGGGCCGGGGAGGCGTCGCGCGGCACCCCGAGCACCCGGTAGGGGTCCGGTGATGAGGGGTTCCGGTGCGCGGCCACGTCTGCTCACTTCCCCGGCCGGGTGGGCAGAGGCCGCGCGTCGAGGTGGCTCAGGGAGGCGTAGGCCTCGCGGCAGGACTGCTGTGCGCTGTCCAGGGCGTGACGCAGGTCGGCCCAGCCGCGGCAGGCGTGTGCCAGGTGCTGGGCTGGCTCGACGGGGTCGTCGGAGTGCAGTTCGTGCCGTTGTGGGCACTCGCCGGTGTAGGCAGCCAGCGCGGTGGTGAGATCGCTGAGCGCACCCAGCAGGTGGATGAGTCGCCAGGAGTCGGCGCGCGCCGTGGCGAGATCGGGCGCGCCGCAGGGGTCGGCGTACTCGAAGGCGGCGTGGTGAGCGGCGAGCGTGGCCTGCTCCAGCACCGCGACCAAGCCTGGTTCGCCCCGGCTCATGCCCGGACTCCCGCGGGGTCCGGTTCGTCGTCGGGCAGCGGCACGACACGGCGCTGGTCGGCGACGTCGGCGGGGTCGGCCTCGCGATCCGACACACCGTCGAGGTCGATCTCGTCGACTTCCGGCCAGGCGGAACGCAACTGGTCGGCCACGTCGTTCCACGGCTTGCCCAGGTCGATCATGAGGGTTCCCCCTTTCGCGGCACAACCCGATGCCCGCCACGGCGTCCGGTGGCCGTGGCGGGCGTGATCGGACTCAACTCGGAGATCTGCAGAAGCGCATCGTCTCTGGCACGGTCCGGTCGCCCCTTGTAGCGTCACGAGACGCAGACCGGTTGTCGCATCGAGGCGTGAACCGGCGTGAAGCTGGGCGAACAGCTACGACAGTCGAGCCGTGCCCTACCGCTATCACCTCCTGCGTGGCGTTCGAGGTGTCAGGTCCGAGGGTCGACCGCGGCGTACACCGGGCGCGGAGGAGAGCGCTCCCGCGCGCCCACTCTTCGTGCTGTCCCGGCCAAGTCACCGGACTCGCGGCCGGACGGTGTCGCCGTCGGAATCGGTGCCGGGTGGCGAGGATGCTTGCGTGGATGCCGCGGGTGCCGTCGAAGCGGCGGGGCGGACGACGACTCGAGGAAGTTCGCTGCCACGATCGCGTCGAACTCCGCCCGCACCCAGTCGAGATCGGCCGCGACCACGTCCGCGAACACCGGCACGCCGCCGCGATCAACGTGTGGGACCACGTTCTCGCCGACCATCTCGATCACTCCCGGGCAACTGTCACCTGGTCACTGACCGACACTTTTCTTATAGCGCGCACTGTAGATTGTGTCAAGCATCTGATGTAGATAGCCTCCGGTTGTGCCCCTCGACGACCTCGACGACGCGGACTATCCGGCGTACACCACCGGGCAGGCCGCGGACTTGCTCGGTGTGCAGCAGGCGTTCCTGCGGAGCCTGGACACCGCCGACCTGCTGCGCCCGCAGCGCTCCGACGGCGGGCACCGCCGCTACAGCCGCCGCCAGCTCGAACTGGCCGGCCGGATCCGCGTCCTGTTCGACGAGGGCCACACGCTCGCCGCGACGGCCCGCATCATCGGGCTGGAGGACGAGCTCGCCGCCGCCCACGACCAGATCACCGAGCTGCGCCGGCAACTGGGACCAGGTCAGCCGCACTGACGCCACTTCTGCCGTGATCATGGTGGATCACCTCCATCTTCACGACGGCTTCCTCGGGCAACGGTTGCAGCAGGGGCTCCATGTCGGCCAGGAGTGCTTGTGCGGCACGGAGTTCCTCGGCGATGTGCTCGCGTTGGCGGCGCAGCAGGTCCACGCGCTGCTCGGCGTCGGCGACGATGCGGTGCGCGTGCTCGGTGGCCTCCTGGACGATCTGGTCGGCACGGGCCTTGGCGGAGCGCTGCTGGTCCGCCAGCGCGCGCATCGCCTCGGCGCGGCGTTGTGTCATGGCCTGTTCGAAGTCCGCCTCGATCTGCCCGCGGATCTGCGCGGCCTGGTCGTCGAGTTCACGGCGGCGCCGTTCTGCCTGCCGGGTCATCGTCTCGACCTGGGCGTGGGCGCGGTCCATCAGCTCGCGGTGCTCGGCCTCCGCGTCCGCACGCCGCCGGTCGAGCTCGGCCACGAGGTGCTCGGCGCGCCCGCGCAACCGGTCGGCGGCCCGGTGGGCGTTCGCCCAGTCCTGCTCGGCGGCGATCCGGGCGCGGGTGGTGATCTCCTCGGCTTCGGCGTGGGCGAGTTCGACCATGCGGCGCAGCCGTTCGGTGAGCGCGCCGGGATCGATCGGGGTGCGGCTGATCCGGTCGACGCGTGCCCGCAGCCCGGCGTTCTCCGCGCGGGCGGCTTCCAGCTGCCGCGCAAGGGACTCCGCGCGGGCGAGGGCGGCGTCCCTGTCGGCGGTGAGCACCTCCAGCTCACCTTCCACCGCGTGCACGTAGTGCTGGACCTGATCGTGGTCGTAGCCGCGCCAGCGCACGTCGAAGTCGGTTCGCAGCGGCAACAACTCCACTTCCCCCTGCTCCTTCCGGGTACGACAGCGCCGCCGACCGCGGTCCGGGTGGACCGTGATCGGCGGCGACGGGTGCTACTTGCCGTTGATGGCGATGCGACGCGGCTTGGCCGCCTCGGTCTTGGGCACGCGGACGGTCAGCACGCCGTCGGCGAGATCGGCGTGGATCTTGTCGGCGTCGACGTCCTGCGGCAGCGTCACCCGGTAGGAGAACTGCCCGACACGTCGGGTGCGGTGGCGGAACAGCCCCTGCCGTTCCCTCTCCTTGACCTCACCGCTGATCGACAGCTCGGTGCCGGCCAGGTCGACCGCGATGTCGTCACGCTTGACGCCCGGCAGCTCGACCTCCACCAGGTAGGCATCCCCGGTCTCGGTCACGTCGGCCAGCGGCGCCCAGGCGCGCACGCTCTCACCGACGGTGCCGGCGACCGACTCCATCCACCTGCCCAGCTGACCGTAGAGGTCCTCGAACTCGCGGAACGGGTCCCAGCGGCCCAGCGGGGCCGACGATCGCACAGCAGGCAGTGCCATGACTTTCACCTCCATGAGAGTCACACGAACACTCACCTGGAACGACGAAGTTGAGCCTGTCTTTGTTCCCGAACCTGAGCCGGAAGGACTCAACCGTTGGTGTGAAACGCGCCGCGACAGAGCACGCATCGGCAAGGCGGCGCGGGTTAGGGTGCCCGCCATGTCAGGTAGACAGGTGGTCGTGCTGCTGGCCGTCCTCACGGCGGGCTGCGGCACGACGATCCCCGGAAGCCCAGTCGCCGCACCGTTACCCGCGGCGTCGTCGTCGCAGACCGTGACCGTCGTGACGACGACGCCACCTCCGAGCAGCAGCAGCGCCGCACCAAAGACGCCCGCTCCCCCTTCACCGCCACCTCCCGCGAAGTTCGGCAATCCGGACGGTTCCGCCGCCGTACCGGGAGAAGCCGCCGCCGAGGACACCTCCAAGCCCACCCGCGTGATCGGCACCGGCACACCCGCGAGCTGCACGTCGCAGGCCGTGGTCGACGCGGTCGCCGCCGGTGGCGTCATCACGTTCGACTGCGGGCCGAACCCGCACACGGTTCCCCTGGCCGCGACCGCGAAGGTCCGTGCGAGAACCGTCATCGACGGCGGCGGCCGGATCACCTTGAGCGGCCAGGGACAGCGCCGGGTGATCGACCAGAACGGGCCGAGGCTGGTGGTCCAGAACATCACCCTCGCCGACGGCAACTCGACCGGCGACACGGCCGACGGCGGTGGCGGCGGCGCGATCATGGTGCGCGGAGGTCAGCTCAAGGTCGTGAACTCCCGCTTCGCCAACAACAAGTGCGATGCCAACGGTCCCGACCTCGGTGGTGCCGCGATCCGCGTGACCGACTGGGCCGACAAGGCACCGGTCTACGTCACCAGCAGCACGTTCGAGGGCGGTGTGTGCGCCAACGGCGGTGCGTTGAGCAGCATCGGCGCGTCGTGGGTGGTGCTCAACAGCCTGATGAGGGGCAACAAGGCCATCGGCCGCGGCGCCAACCCGGCGCGCGCGGGCACGCCGGGCGGCGGCAGCGGTGGCGCGATCTACAACGACGGCAACACCTTCACGCTGCGGATCGCGGGCTCGCTGGTCGAGGACAACCACGCCAACGAGGGCGGTGGCGCGGTGTTCTTCGTCAGCAACGACAACTCCGGCTCGATGTCGGTGGAGGGCTCCACGGTGCGCCGCAACCCGAGCGAGGGGTTCGAGACGATCAAGGGGATCTTCTACCTCGGCGTGGGAGAGAAGCCGAAGGTCACCGCCTCGACGATCCAGTGACCCTGCCCGCCACGAGCAGCAGGGTCAGCCCGAGCGCGACCATCGACAGGCTGAACCCGTAGATCCAGCGGAACCCCAGCTGCGCGGCGAGACCGGTCAGCGCGCCCGCGATCATGCCGCCGACGATCTGGGTGTTGCTGAACATCGTCGAGGCGTGGCCGGGACGGCCGGGGTCGAGGCTCTGGAAGTAGGTGATGCCCACACCCATCACGAGCGAGATGACGGTGGCGTGCAGCAGCTGCGCGGCCAGCACCTGCCAGACGGAGTCGGTCAGCAGCATCAGGCCGTGATAGCTCAGGCCGATCACCGCGCCCATGACCACGAGTTTGTACTGGGACATGCGGTTCGCCAGCGACCCGAACCACAGGATCATCGGGATCTCCAGCGCGGCGCACAGGCCCATCGCGAGCCCGGCGTCTCCCGCCGTGCCGTGCAGTTCGGTCGTGACGAACAACGGCAGACCGCCGACCGCCAGGCCGACCGAGCCCTGCAGGAACACGAACCCCGCGGCGACGACCGCCATCCCGGCCCGCGTCGGACCCGCTGCCTCCTCCTCGGCCTGCGTCTCCGGTTCGGCCACGGGAACCGGCAGCGTCAGGGCCAGCACCGCGACACCGAGCTGCAGCAGCGCCGTGGCCGTGAAGAGCCCGACCCACCCGGTCTTGGCGACCATCAGCGCGGCCAGCGGCGGACCGGCGACCCAGGCGACGGAGAGCAGCGTGCGCAGGACGCTGACCATCATCGACGGGCCCCGCGACGCCGCGCGTCCGTAGGCGAAGATCTGCGGCAGCAACGACGACGTCATCGCGACGAAGACCACGGCCGCGCCCAGCAGGAGCCAGTAGTCGCGCAGCACGGCGAACAGGCCGTAGCCGATCGCGCCGGCGGTACCGCCCGCCGCGAGCAGGAACCGGCGTTGCACCCGGCCGTCCGACAGCTTGCCCATGATCGTGCTGGCGACCACGGACGCGAGCGGGCTCGCGATCAGGAACGCGCTCAGCTGCACCGGCGTGACCTTGACCTCGGAGGTCAGGAACAGCGAGTGGAACGGCATCGCGAACGCCATCGAAACGCCGGACACGACGCTGATGACGGAGAGTTGGAGGAATGTTCGGGAAAGGAGCGGCGAGGAGGTTCTCTCGCTTAGTGCCGTCACCACGCCATCGTGCGTGCTGACTCGTGAATCAGGAAAACTGGTTTCCCATTATGCGGGCAATGTCTCACACAATGACGACGGCACCGTCGCGACGGTGATCTCCACCACCCCTGAGCAGGCCGGACCCGGTCATCTCGACGACCTGGCAGCCGCCGAAGAACATGTTCGGAGCACGGAAACAGGTCACCGGGAGTTCGCTTTCCGGTCTGATTCCCGGTTCGACGAGGAGGTGGTCTCCACCGAGGTGCAGCCGGGGCGCGTCGACGGCGTCCTGGGCTGGCATGCCGCGGTCGAGGACGTTCACGAGCACCTGCAGGATCGCGCCGCAGATCCGGCTCGACCCCGCGCTGCCGAGCACGAGCTCGGCGCCGCCGTCGTTGGTCACGACGGTCGGGGACATCATCGACGGCAGCCGGTCGCCGGGCGCGTGGCTGAAGAACCCGTCGGGCGACAGGTCCTCCTCGCCCATCATGTTGTTCAGGTGCACTCCCGCGATCGAGATGCCGGAGCCCGCGCCGTTCGTCGTCGTGACCGAGCACGCGGTGCCGTCGGCGTCGAGCACCGAGATGTGCGTGGTGGAGCCGAGGCGGTTCAGGTGCGTCTTCGGGGCGGCCATCGCGCGGATGAGGTCTCGTTGGGACGGGTTGTCCGGCAACGCTTCCAGCATCTGCGTGAGCAGTGCGCCGCCCGCGGCGGGTGGTGCGTTCGTGTAGATGTCACGGCCGCGGTGGCGCACGTGCAGCGGTTCGCGCGGGACGACGTCGTAGGCGGCGAGGTCCGCGCGGCCGAGGTCACCACCCGCAGCGGTGATCGTGTCGGCGATCGCGGCCGCGATGTCACCGGTGTAGAACGGGGCCGCGCCGTCCTGGCCGAGCCGGTCGAGGGCTTCGGCGAGCTCGGGCTGGACGAGCAGCTCGCCCTCCTCGAAGGCGGTGAGGCCCGCGCTGCGGGCGAGCGGCAGCAGCAGCGAGGTGACGTAGGCCTGGTACCGGTTGACGCGGTGGCCTTCACGGGCGTGCTTCGCCGCCGCCATCACGAGTTCGTCGAGCGGCGCACGGCCGTAGGTGGCGGCTTTCGCGGCGCCGGCGGGCATCCCGTAGGCGGCGACGGACGACGGTCCGACGTGGAACTCCTGCTCGGCGTCACCGAAGTGGACGGTGATGGGGTCGAGCGGCGCCCGCGCGCCCGAGGCCTCGCGGCCTGGTGCCTCCGCCGAGAAGTCCAGCAGCACAGGGGTTTCACCGGCCGGGGCGATGAGCATGTACCCGGCGGCGCCGAGGCCCGTCAGCAACGGCTCGGTGACGCACGACGTCAGCATCGCGGCAACGGCCGCGTCGACGGCGTTCCCTCCGGCGCGCAGCATCGCCGCGCCCGCCTGTGCGGTGAGCGGGTGGCCCGCCGCGATCGCGCCTCGCACCGTCGACCTCCATGAAGGGAAGGCAATCAACGGTAGACCTGTCAGCGATCAGCGGGCCACCCGACCCGTCCCCTACTTCTTGGTGGCCGTGTAGTTCCGGAAGTTGATGTAGGTGTCGAGGATGTCCGACGAGGCGCTCTCGACCGAGCGGTAGATGCCCCACTTCGGGCGGACGTAGTCGCCCTCGTCCGGGATCCGCACGCCGGAACGCTTGCCCTGCACCGCGATCGGCGCGTTCGAACCGGTGCCGTTGCGCAGCACGAAGCCGACGGTGCCGCTCGAGCCCGGCGTGATCGTCCACTCGACGGTGACCCACTTGTCGCGCAGCGGGGCCAGGTTCGTGGAGGCGATGTCCGGTGCGCCGGACGTGCTGAACGCGCGTGCCCGGATGGTTTCTGTGCTACCGCTGCGGCTCAACGACAGGGTCGTCCACGGTCCGCCGTTGGTCGACGGTGTCTTGGTCTGGAAGATGTGCGTGAACTTGCTCGTGCCGTGCAACGACGACGGCATGTACATCTCGTAGGAGATGACCCAGGTCTCGCCGTTCTTCATCTTGAGGGCGCTGCCGTTGCTGACCATGCCCTTGGACTCGGTGCGCTGACGGTCGCCACCACCGGTGGTGTCGCGGTCGTTCTTCCAGATGTTGAACCGGTAGTGGTCGCCCTCTACGACGATGTACTTGCCCTTGCGCTCGGGGAACTTGTTGCCGCGGTCGACCTCGATGCCCTCAAACGCCTTGAGCCCGTCGGTCGCGGGGTTGGGATTCCACGCGGGGGCGAGTGCCGACGCGGGGTTGATCGTGACGAGCATCAGGGCGGCCGCGGTGAGAGCCGCCCTGCGGGTGATACGCGATTCCATCGTTTCGATGCGTCCTTCCTGGCGGCGTACGACAGGGGAACACCACGAAGGTAGGAGGTCTCGACCTGCGATGTCAACGAAGGTGACACCGAATGCCAGAACTTGACAAGATTCATCGGAGCTTGAGGGCCAACCGGACCGCGTCGGCGCGGGAGTGCAGACCGGCCTTCGCGAACAGGTTGTTGATGTGGGTCTTCACGGTGGCCTCGCTGATGAACAGCCGCCGGGCGATCTCGGGGTTGCGCAGGCCTTCCCCGATGAGCTCGAGAACCTCGCGTTCGCGGGCGGTCAGGTCGACGGCCGGTTGCTCGACGGGCTGGCGGCTCGCGAGGTCCAGCAGCCGTGACTGGACGGTGGGGTCGAGGATCGCGTTGCCCGCGTGGGCGGCACGCACGGCCTGGATGATCGTGGTCCGGTCCGCGTCCTTGGTCAGGTAGCCGCGAGCACCCGCGCGCAACGCCGCGAGGATGGAGTCGTCGTCGTCGAACGTGGTCAGCACGACGACGGGCAGATCGGGGTGGGACGCCCGCAGCACGCCGGTCGCCTCGGCACCGCCCATGACGGGCATGTTGAGGTCCATGAGCACGACGTCGGGGCCGAGTTCCTCAACGGCCGCAACGGCTTCCCGGCCGTTGACCGCCGTGCCGACGACGGTGATGTCCGGGTCGAGGTCGAGCATCACGGCGAGCCCGTCGCGAACGGCGGCCTGGTCGTCCACGATCAACAGCCTGATCATCGCGGTAGCTCCATCCTGACCGTCCACCCCGGACCGTCCGGTCCCGCGATCAGTGTTCCACCGAGCAGAGCGGCCCTCTCCCGCATCCCCGCCAGCCCCATCCCGCCGCCGGTGTGCTGCTCCCCCGCCGTGCCGCCGTCGGTCACGGTCAGGCTGACCAGTTCTTCCGAGTACTCCAGCAGCAACGACACGTCGGCGCCGGGCGCGTGCTTGTGCGCGTTCGTCAACGCCTCCTGCGCCGTGCGGATGATGGCCTGCGCGATCTCGACGGTCACCGGCCCTGCTTCCCCCGCGACACGCAACGTCGCGCCGTGACTTTCCGCGAGTTGAGCGATCGACTCGGGCAATGGCAGCGTGTCGACCCGTAACGCGTGTACCGCGCGCCGCGTCTCCTTCAGCCCTGTCACCGCCAACGCCCGTGCCCGCCGCACGGCTTCGTTGGCCTCGCTTTCCTTTCCGGCGGAGTGCAGGGCATCGGCCATGTCGAGCTGCACGGCGATCCCGGACAGCGAGTGGCCGACGACATCGTGGATCTCCCGCGCGATCCGGCCGCGTTCCTCCAGCGCCGCCGCACGAGCCTCGGACGCGAGCGCTCGCTTGCTCTGCTCGGCCGCGTACTCGGCGGCGGCCAGCGCTTCGGTGCGTGCGCGGCGGGCCAGGCCGAAGAACACCGGCAGACCGGCGGTGGCCGACAACCACCACGGTGGCGCGTCCGAGAATCCCAGCGACCCTGCCGCCGCGGTCGAGAGCACCGTGAGCACCGAGCCCGCGACCCCGAGCGCCGATGCGACGTGGACGGACCGGAGGCGGCGACCCGCCGTGCTGGTCGCCAGGAACACGAACGCCACCGCCGCCGTTCCCGGCCCCAGCGCGAACAACGGCGCGCTGAGCACGACGTACGCCGTGATCAGCGCGACCCGCCACCGTTCCGGCATCCGTGCCGTGAACCCGGCGGCGACCGCCGCGGTGATCACCGCGGCGGTCAGCGTCCAGGTCAGCGCCGGCAGTGGCGGCGGGCGGTCGACGAGGTGGATCACCGTGATCACGGCGACCACCAGCGTGCCGAACGGCCGGAACACGTAGTCGTCGGTCACCCGCGGAAGCCTGGTCATCGAGCTGAATCATGCCTGTTCTGGTGCACCTTCTGCTGCCAGGAGTCGAGGAACGGCGACGTGCGGTGCGGCGCGCCCCTGCGTCCCTTCGACCACACGACCTGGCCGCGCACCCGCACCGCCTTGCTCAGCACGACCAGCCCCTCGGCGAGCAGTCCCGCGCCGACGCCGAGCATCAGGCCGTTGCCCGCCTGCACCGCGCTCGCGTCGACCAGCCCCATGACGAACCCGGCGGCGAACCGCGCGGCGATGCTGACCGCCCACCACACGATCGTCATGGCGGTGTAGCGGAGCATCACGATGCCGTTCTGCTCGTACGTGCGGACGCTCAGCCCGCGCAGCAACCCGAAGGCCACGCTGATCGCCGAGCTGAACACGAGAAACACCACGGCGGTCGCGGAGTGCACCGATATCTGCGTCAGCCCGATCACGCCGAGCACGGCCGGGATCAGCAGCAGCCGCTTGCCCACCGCGGGCTCCCCCATCAGCCGACGCGCCAGCACGTAGCCGATCGCGGCGATGATCAACACAATCTCAACAGTCCCCGTCATGGCTGCAACGCTAGGAATTCCCGCTGCTCGGCGCGTGGGGCGAGAACCGTAGGCCGGGTGGAGATCCATCTCCACCCGAGGTTGAGAAGCCGGGCAAAACGGGTAATTCGACAACCATGGAATGGATCGTCCGGCTGATGGAGGCCTTGGGATCGCCCGGCGCGGGGCTCGCGGTGGCACTGGAGAACGTGTTTCCGCCCGTGCCGAGCGAGGTGATCCTTCCGCTGGCCGGGTTCACCGCGGGCCAGGGCAGGATCTCGCTCGTCGCCGCGATCCTGTGGACCACGGCGGGTTCCGTCGCCGGCGCGCTGGTGCTGTACGGCCTGGGCGCGTGGCTGGGCCTGGACCGCCTGCGCAGGCTGCCGTTCGTCCGGGTGTCCGATGTGGACAAGGCCGACGAGTGGTTCGACCGGCACGGCAACGCCGCCGTGTTCTTCGGGCGCATGGTGCCGGTCGTGCGGAGCCTGATCTCCGTGCCCGCAGGGGTGTCGGGGATGCCGATCGGGAAGTTCACGCTCTACACGGCGGCGGGCAGCCTCGTCTGGAACACCGCGCTGATCCTCGCCGGCTACGCGCTCGGCGAGAACTACCAGCTGGTCGACCGCTACCTGGGCTGGGTGTCGACGGCGGTGCTCGTCGCGCTGGCCATCGCCATCGTCTGGTTCGTGGTCTCGCGCGTCAGGGCACGCCGTTCGTAGACCACCGACGCGACCGCGATCGCCAGGCCCGCCAACGAAAGCGCGACACCGACCCACGCCGTCGACGTGTAGCCCCAGCCCGCCGCGATCGCCAGGCCGCCGAGCCACGCGCCCGCGCCGTTGGCGACGTTGAGCGACGAGTGGTTCGACGAGGAGGCGAGCGAGGGCGCGTCCGGCGAGGCGTCCATGAGCCGGATCTGCAGTGCGGCGGCCAGGATCTGCACGACGAACCCGAGCAGGAACAGGACGACGAACATGAACGCGGGGATCGTCGCCGTCAGTCCGAAGAGGACCAGGATCAGGCAGACCGCGACCAGCCCGCCGAACACCGAACCCATCGCGGACCGGTCCACGAACCGGCCGCCGAACGTCGCACCGAGCGTCATGCCGAGCCCGAACACCGCGAGCATCCACGGCACCGCTCCCGCCGGCAACCCGGCGACCTCGGTCGTCAGCGGCGCGACGTAGGAGTAGACGGCGAACATGCCGCCGAAGCCGATCATGCCGGTGAAGATCGCGAACCACACCGTCGGCCGCCCGAATGCGCGCACCTCGCCCTTCATCGACGCACCCTCGACCGTGGGCACCCGCGGCACCCACGCCGCGATGGCCGCCGCCGTGACCAACGCGATGACCGCCACCGCGAGATACGCCGTGCGCCAGCCGATCTGCTGCCCCGCCGCCGTAGCCAACGGCACGCCGACAAGGTTCGCCACAGTCAGACCGACCATCACGCGCGCAACGGCCGTGCCACGCCGCTCGGGAGCCACGAGCATTGCCGCCACCACGGCCGCGATGCCGAAGAACGCGCCGTGCGGCAGCCCCGCGACAAACCGGGCGACGAGCAGAAGCGTCTTGTCCTGCGCCGCCGCCGACAATCCGTTGCCCAGCGCCACCGCGAGCATCAGCCCGATCAGCATCCCCTTGCGCGGCAGCTTGGCGCCGAGCACCGCGATCAACGGCGCACCGACGACGACACCGGCGGCGTAGAGGCTGATGGCGTGACCAGCCTCGTAGTCGGGGATCTGGAAGGTCTCCGCGATCTGCGGCAACAGGCCCATCGTCGCGAACTCGGTCGTACCGATGCCGAACCCGCCGAGCGCGAGCGCGGTCATGGCGCGGGTCGTGTTCACAGGTTCCCCCGAAGTTAGTTAGCTACCGGAACGACTTTACGGCCGTTCTGACGCGCTTCAGAAGCCTTCGTGCCGCTGCTCACACGCCTTTTCAGCAGCGCGGAGCCGCCACAAGGCCCGGCGCCCTCCCCCGCAACGCGATCCCAAGCTCCGCGCATTCCCCACCGCCAATCACCCAGCCCAACAAAGCAAGAAGGCCGGCCCCCGTAACAGGGACCGGCCTTCCGGCGATGCGGATCAGATGCGCGGAACCTCGACCAAGGTCCTGCCGTTCAACGGCTGCGTCGCCCGAGCGTTGCCCGCGGTGAACAACCCCTGGAAGCGCGCGATGGACGCGGCCGTGACGTGCTGCTCACCCGTGAGGTACCACTCGACGCCCTCGGTGAAGGGGGCCGTGGTGAGCGAGCCGGTGTAGTGCAGCGTGTGGTGGTTGAGCGGCAGCAACCGGTTCAGGTTGATGGGCTCGATATCCACCGGGTCGCCGCATTCCGGGGCGAGTTTCGCCAGCACGTCGTCGACGACGGAGTGCGAGCCGACGACCAGCGGGACGCCGATCACCAGCAGTTTGCCCTCCGCACTGCGGTGCACGAGGTGCATTTCCAGCGGCGTGTCGTAGCCGCCGAACTTGTGTTCCGACGGCGTGTGGAAGTGGAACTGCACCAGGTCGTAGCGCGTGCCGGCGACGGTGACGTGGCCCGAACCGGGCTGGACGTCCGCCTCTTCGGTTTCCTCGTGGTCGCGGGTCGTGCAGCCGTCCGGCTTCGCCGCGTCCTTGCGGATGTACTTCAGTTCCAGCGCGGAGTAGCCGTACGTGACGTCCAGCTTGGGCGCGTGCGGGTCGAACCGGATCGCGCTGGGCGTGACGTTGACGGGACTCTGCTTCGGTGTCTCCGACTCGGCGGTGCCCACCGCGGCGAAGGACGCGGCAAGCACCAGCGGCAATAGAGCCGGAAGGGACCGTCGTAGGTTCATTGCGCCACTTTTCACCCGATGGAGTGAAAAGAGAACTGGAGTGTGGTCTCGCTCTCACGGCTCCGGATTCAATTCCGGTCTCAATTGGAAATGCTGTCCGATTCGTTCGTATTTCACGTGACGCACCACATCCACGATGATCGCCTGATGAACCTGAGCGAGCTCATCGCGAAGCACGACGTACCGGGCGCGCAGGTCGCGATCCTGGCCGACGGCGAGATCCACGACGAAGCCGCCGGCGTGCTCAGCACCCACACGCAGGTGCCCACGACGACCGACTCGGTGTTCAAGATCGGCTCGATCACCAAGCTCTGGACGGCGACCCTGGTCCAGCAGCTGGCCGGCGAAGGCGCCCTGAGCCTCGACGACCCCGTCCGCGACCGCCTGCCCGGCTTCCGGCTGAGCGACCGGGAAGCCACCGCGACCGTGACGGCTCGGCACCTGCTCACCCACACCAGCGGCATCGCGCCCAACCACTTCACCGACACCGGCCGCGACGACGACGCCATCGCGAGGTTCGTCGCCACCCTCGCCGACGAGGAGCACCTCCTGCCGCCCGGCACCCTCCTCTCCTACTCCAACACCGGGTTCACCGTGCTCGGCAGGCTCGTGGAAGTGTTGCGCGGCAAGCCTTTCCACGATGTCCTGCGCGAACACCTGGTGACACCGGTGGGCCTGGACACCGTCGCCACCACCCCGTACGAGGCGATCCTGCACCGCGCCGCGGTCGGCCACACCGGAACCGTGCCCACGAAGAAGTGGGCCGTCTCCTACCGCACCGCCCCCAGCGGCTCGCACCTCGCGATGAGCGCCCGCGACCTGCTGACGTTCGTCCGGCACCACCTCACCGACTTCTCCGAACTCCTGGAGCCGCAGGTCGACCCCGTCCCGGACTTCGGCGACGGCATCGTCGGCTGGGGCCTCGGCTGGATGCTCTACCCCGGCGGCATCGCCGGCCACACCGGTGTCTCCAAGGGACAGAAGGCCTTCCTGCGCGTCGCCCCGGCCAAGGACCTCGCCGTGGCCGTGCTGACCAACAGCACCAACGGCCGGCCGCTGGCCTACGAGATCTTCAACGAGATCGGCATCGACGCGGCACCACCACCTACGCCGCCCGCCGACCCCGCCCCGATCGACGACTGGATGCACGGCACCTACCGCAATCCGTTGTACGACATCACGCTCGACGGCACCCGCCTGACCTACCGCCCGCGCAGCGACCTGGCGGCGTCGTTCCTCGCCGCCCGCAGGGACCCGGTCGAGGTGGTCCGCCTCGGCGACAACACGATCATCACCACCGGCGGTCACGAGGTCATGTCCCTGATCGGTTCCGACGGCGGCGGTCGCGCCAACTTCCTGCACAACGGCGGCGCGGCGTACAGGATTGCCTGATGGTCACCGTCGCCGACGTCCGCGCCCTGGCACTGTCGCTGCCGCGCACCACCGAACACCTGATCCGCGACCGCGTGAAGTTCCGCGTGGGCCAGATCGTCTACGCGGCCCTCTCCCGCGACGAAACCGTGCTGGGCTTCGGCTATCCGCGCGAGGAACGCGAAGCCCTCGTCGCCGGCGACCCGGTGAAGTTCGCGTTCCCGAGCCAGTCCGACATGCGGTTCCAGTGGGTGCACGCCTCGATGGCCGAACTGGACGCCGAGGAGATGACCGAGCTCGTCGTCGGTGCTTGGACGATGTGCGTGCCCAAGAAGGTCATCCGCGAGCACCTCGGCGAGGACTTCCTTTAGTCAACACTGAAGCTATAGAGCTCAGCGCACAGGCAGCCGACCCCGAGGTCGATCCACTCCCGTCCCGCCCACTCGGGGTGCCGCTCGACCAGCACCGCCCGAACCTCGGCCACGACATCCGCGGAGTCGCGCCGCCGCCAGGTCTCGTCCCGCAACTCGCGCAGGTAGTCCCGCACGCCCTCCAGCACCTCACGACCGCCCGTGGTCCCGTGCCCCGGCACGACGACGCGCGGCCCCGCCTCGATCAACCGGTCCATCACCTCGATCCACGACACCCCGGACACGTCGGTGTCGTGCGGCGGGAACCACGGGAAGATCGCGAACTGGCCGGTCTCGGCGAGGTCACCGGTGAACAGCACGCCGGCGTCGGGCACCTCGATCACCTGGTCGCCCAGCGTGTGCCCGCGGCCGGTGGGCCGCAGCAGCACGGTGCGGCCGCCGAGGTCGAGCGAGTGCACGCCGTCGAACACCACGTCCGGCACGGGCACCTCGGCCCCGGCCAGCCGGTCGGCGATCGCCCCGCCGAACCCGCGGAACATCTCGAGGTAGCCGGACCCCTTGCGCCGCAAGTCTTCCGCCTGCGCGCGATTCACCACGTACGAACCCGCGAACACCGAAGCGCCGAACGCGTGCTCGGGGTGGAAGTGCGTCGTCGTCAGGTACAGCCGCCGTCCACGCGCCACCTCCGAAGCGAACTCCAGCACGCGGGACGCGTTGGCGACGCCCAGTCCGGTGTCCACGACGAGCACGGCTTCGGAGCCGGCGACCACACCGATGTTGGGCACGAGCGCGACGTCGTTGTTCGGGATCACCAGGACATCGGAAGCGATCTCGACGGCACCGGAAACGTCGACAGCGGGGTCAGGAAGGTTCATGCCCCCACTCCACCGCCACACCCCCTGAACGGTCCAAGACCAAGTAGGTCGCCCCGATACCGCACGAGTATCGTGACTGATCATGGAGCTGCGGACGCTTCGCTACTTCGTCGCGGTCGCCGAGGAACTCCACTTCGGCCGGGCGGCGCAACGGCTTCACATGAGCCAGCCACCGCTCAGCCGCGCGATCAAGCACCTCGAAGCCGACCTCGGCACGACGCTGCTGCACCGCTCCCCCGCCGGCGTCGCACTCACCGAGGCAGGCCACACCCTGCTGCGCGAGGCGAAAGCCCTGCTCGACCACGCCGACCGCATCCGGGCCGCGGTCGGGAAGGCGAGCATCACCGTCGGCATCCTCGCCGACCACGGCGCCGCCGGGCTCGCCGCCGCGTTCCGGCGGAAGCGCCCGGACATCGAGGTGCGCATCCGCGAAGCCGACCTGACCGACCCCACCTGCGGCCTGCGCACCGGCCTGGTCGACGTGGCCCTGACGCGCGGGCCGTTCGACACGCGCGGCCTGAAAACCCTCGTTCTGCGCGAAGATCCGATCGGAGCGGTCCTGCGGGCGGACGATCCACTCGCCGGCAGGGACCGCCTCACCACGGCGGAGCTGGACGACCGCACCTGGTTCCAGTTCCCGGAAGGCACGGACGAGATCTGGCGGAACTACTGGAACGGCGGCAGACCCCGCAGGGGCCCGGTCGTGCGCGCGGTGCAGGAGTGCGTGCAGTCGGTGCTGTGGAACGGAACCGTGGGTCTCGCCCCACTCGGTCACGACCTGGGTGACCTGAAGGTCGTGCCGCTCGACGACCTGCCGCCCAGCCCCGTCGTGCTCGCGTGGACCAAGGACGATCCGCTGACCAGGGCGTTCGTCGAGGCGGCCGCCCAGGCGTACCGGCCCTGACTTTACAACTCGGCCCCACTTGTCAAAGAGTTTTACATCTCCTACCGTTTTGTAAAGCCCACGGGAGGAGCGACGATGACAGGCACTGTCACACCCGGCTCGACCGAACAGTGGAAGGACCGCAAGCGGTATCTGTGGCTGATCGGGCTGGTGGTCCCGTCGCTCGCCTTCGTGGCGCTGGGACTGCACGCGCTGACCGGCTGGGGCGTGTGGCTGTGGACCGGCCCGGTCGTCGTCCTCGTGATCGTTCCTGCCATCGACCTGATGGCGGGCCTGGACCGCTCGAACCCGCCGGACGAGCTCATCGAGGCGCTGGAGCAGGACAGGTACTACCGGTGGATCACGTTCCTGTTCCTGCCCATCCAGTACGCGGGCTTCCTCACGGCGTTCTGGGTGATCGCGACCGGTGGTCTGTCCGTTGTGGACAAGATCGGGCTCGCGATCTCGATCGGCTGCATCGGTGGCATCGGCATCAACACCGCGCACGAGCTGGGGCACAAGAAGGAGAGCCACGAGCGCTGGTTGTCCAAGATCGCGCTGGCGCAGAGCTTCTACGGCCACTTCTACATCGAGCACAACCGCGGCCACCACGTGCGCGTCGCGACGCCCGAGGACCCGGCCAGCGCGCGGGTCGGCGAGAGCTTCTACCGGTTCTGGCCCCGCACGGTGATCGGATCGGTGAAAAGCGCGTGGCGGCTGGAGACGAAGCGCTACGCACGCCGCGATCGGCACCCGTTCCGCATCGGCAACGACGTGCTCAACGCGTGGCTGATGTCGGCGGTGCTGTGGGGCGCGATGATCTGGTGGCTCGGGCTCGGAATCCTGCCGTACCTGGTGCTGCAGGCCGTCGTCGGCTTCTCGTTGCTCGAGGTCGTGAACTACATGGAGCACTACGGCATGCTGCGGCAGAAGGTCGGGATCCCCGGCCGCGTCCGCTACGAGCGGGTGAATCCCAGCCACAGCTGGAACTCCAACAACATCGCCACGAACGTCCTGCTGTACCACCTGCAACGGCACAGCGACCACCACGCGAACCCCGTTCGGCGCTACCAGACGCTGCGGGACTTCGAGGAGTCGCCGGTGCTCCCGACCGGGTACGCCGGCATGATCCTGCTCGCGCTGGTGCCGCCGGTGTGGCGGCGCGTCATGGATCCGCGCGTGCTCGCCCACTTCGACGGCGACATCAGCAGGGCGAACATCCATCCGCCCGCGCGGGCGAAGGTGCTGGCCCGCCACCCGCTGCCGCCCGCACCGGCCGCGGCACCGGCGTCCGACACCGTCGTGGTGCTCGACCGGGACGCCGAGGGTGGCCGTTGCCCAGGGTGCGGTTACGTTTACGACTCCGCGGTCGGCGCTCCTCGCGAGGGCTTCCCCGCGGGCACGCCGTGGTCGGCGGTGCCGGACTCCTGGTGCTGTCCTGACTGCGGCGTGCGGGAAAAGGTCGACTTCGTCTCCATCGGAGCCCCATGACAGCACTGCGCGACGCGATCCTGTCGGTCACCGCCAAGCTCATCACGGACCAGGGCTGGCAGGCGGTCACCATGTCGCGGCTGGCCGGCGAGCTCCGCGTGAGCAGGCAGACGGTCTACAACGAGGTGGGCTCCAAGCCCCAGCTGGCGGAAGCGGTCGTGCTCGCGGAGCTCGACCGCTTCCTCGCGGTGGTGATCACCGCGTTCGACGAGCACCCCGACGACGTGCTCGTCGCGATCAACGCCGCCGTGCGCGGCGTGCTGGAACTGGCACGGGACAACGCTTTGCTGCACGCCGTCGTGTCCGCGACGCACGGGGCGAACACGGAGTTGCTGCCGTTGCTCACCACGCACACCGACGGGTTGATGGACGCGGCGAAGGGCGTGGTGGCGAGGTGCCTGGAGCCCTACGAGCTGTCGCTGGAACGCCCTGAGCTGGACATCGCGGTCGACCTGATCGTCCGGCACGTGCTCAGCCACGTGATGCAGCCCTCGGCCGCCCCCGCCGAGACGGCGGACGCGGTGACGTGGGCGGCGGCGAAGTTGCTGGCCTGACTCCGAGTAGAGCGTCGCCTCTAACCTTTGGTATGGGCCGGTCGTCCGCGTGTCGCGCGGCGTGTCGGCGATGTGATCGTGAGTTGGCGGTAGGTGGCGTGATCAGCAAACGTTTGCCTCGGCTCGCAACTACAACCAACTCAAGATCGCGGACCACACAACTAAGCAACTAGGGCGATACAGACCCTAGGCGAGCGCGGCCTCGAGGAGGTCGCCGAGCTGGTCGAGCTGCGCGGCCGACAACGCGCTGAACGAGGTCTCGGTGATGGCGTCGACCAGCTCCTGACCGGCGGCGCGCAGCCGTTCGCCCTCCTCGGTGAGCCGGTGCCGCACCGCGCGCCCCGGTCCCGAGACCCTCTCGATCAGGCCGCGGTCGGCCATGCGCACCGCCAGCGAGCCGAAGGACTGGTCGGTCTGGAACGTCAGCACCGCGAGGTCGTGCAGCGACGCGTCCGGCTGGCGGTGCAGGTGGCGCAGGGTGTCCCACTGCACCAGCGACAGCCCCAGCGGGGCCAGCGCCTGGCTCAGCGCGCGGTGGTGGCGGTGTTGCAGGCGCTTCACGGCGAGCGCGACGTCAGCGGGGCGGTGCTTCACAGCGAGAATCCTAACCACCTTGCTTATATAAGCACCCTTATCTAAGGTTCCTTATATGACCACCACCAAGGCGTACCTGCTGCTGCACGGCGGAGGCGGCGTGCACACGATGACCTCGTTCGCGGACCTGCTGCGCGAACGCACCGGCTCCCAGGTGCTCGTGCCCACCCATCCCGGGTTCGGCGGCACCCCGAAGCCCGCGGAGCTGACCGGCGTCGCCGAGCTCGCCCGCCATTACGTCGCATTGCTGGACGAGCTCGGCCTCACGGACGTGACGGTGCTCGGCAACTCCTTCGGCGGCTGGCTGGCCGCCGAGATCGCGCTGTGTGCAAGCCCGCGCGTCAGCGCGGCCGTGATCGTCAACGGGATCGGCGTCGAGGTCGAGGGCCATCCCGTGACCGACGTCAGGGGCTTCACGCTCGCCGAGATCCAGGCGCACTCGTGGCACGACCCGGCCAAGGCGCCCACCGGCCCGAGCCCGGACGTGCGGGCGCTGATCGGTTACACCGGCCCGTCGATGTCCGACCCGGCCCTGCTCGACCGGCTCGGCGACGTACGGATCCCCGTGCGGGTGCTGTGGGGCGAGAGCGACCGGATCGTCAGCCCCGCGTACGGCAAGGCGTACGCGGCCGCGATCCCGTCGGCCACGTTCACCCTGCTGCCCCGGACCGGTCACCTGCCGCAGCTGGAGACGCCTGAGGACCTGCTCGAAGCCCTGATCGGCTAGAAGTGGTCCTTCTGCGTCAGCTCGTGCTCGATGACGTCGGCACGGGACACCAGCAGGCCGAGCGGGCGTTCGAACTCCTCCCGCACGCTCAGGTCCTCCAGCGGCACCACGTGCTTGAGCAGCGCGAGCCCGTCCACGATCGCCGCGCCGCCGACCTCCGGCTCACCGGCCAGCTCGAGGAAGCGGAGCAGGTCGACCTCGTCAGCCCGTCCGACGGGCGAGGAGATCTCGAGCCATGCCGTGCCGTCCACGTCCGGCAGGTGGTGCACGGCGACCTGCTGCGTGCGCTCCCCCGCCGTGTCGAGCCGGAAGCGCAGCCACTCCTCGGTCTCCTCCAGCACCTCGTACCGGAGCCGGACATAGTTGATCACTTCGATCCACGACGTCACGCCAGGACCCGCCCCTCACGCCACTTTCGCCGCTCTGCCGGTGACCACCGTAGAGCCAGAAGCCGCGTCCGTCTCGAAGACGCCCCGCAGCAGCCGGGAGCGTCCACGACGGACTGACCCGTACGCCCCTGCGGACGAATTCGGCGCGAAACTTCTTGCAGCACTTCCACGGTAGGAGCACCGGCTGGTACGAACGGGTGAAGTACCCCTGCTGCAAGGAGACATCGTGGTTTCCTCTGCTTTTCGCGTCCTGCTGACGGCCGTCCTGGCTGCCGTCGTGTGCACACCGGTGCAAGGTTTTGCGGCTCCGCCGGGCGACAAGGACGTCACCGTCACCCTGTTCCAATGGCCGTTCGCCCGAGTGGCCTCGGAGTGCACCGGCGTTCTGGGCCCCAAGGGCTACGGCTTCGTGGAGGTGTCACCTGCCACCGAGCACGTCCAGGGTCCGCAGTGGTGGACCTCGTACCAGCCGGTCAGCTACCGGATCGCCGGACGCCTCGGCGACGAGACCGCGTTCCGCGACATGATCACGGCCTGCCACAACGCGGGCGTCAAGGTGATCGCCGACGCCGTGGTCAACCACATGAGCGCGGGATCCGGCACCGGCACCGGCGGATCGGGCTACTCGAAGTACAACTACCCCGGCGTGTACAGCGACTGGGACTTCCACTCGTGCCGCACGGCGATCACCCGCTACCAGGACCGCTCGAACGTCCAGAACTGCGAGCTCGTCAACCTGTCCGATCTGGACACCGGCAGCGACTACGTGCGCGGCGCGATCGCCGGGTACCTCAACCGGCTCATCGCCATGGGCGTGGACGGGTTCCGCGTCGACGCCGCCAAGCACATCGCCGCCGCCGACCTCGCGGCGATCAAGGCGAAGCTCAGCAACCCCACCGTGTTCTGGGTGCACGAGGTCATCTACGGCGCCGGCGAGGCGGTGCAGCCCGGCGAGTACACCGGTTCCGGTGACGTGGACGAGTTCCGCTACGCCTACGACCTCAAGCGGATCTTCCAGAACGAGAACCTGGCGTACCTGCGCACGTTCGGCCAGTCGTGGGGCTTCCTGCCCAGCGGTCAGGCCAGGCCGTTCGTCGACAACTGGGACACCGAGCGCAACGGCTCGACACTGTCCTACAAGGACGGTTCCACCTACACGCTGGCCAACGTGTTCATGCTCGCCTGGAACTACGGCGCACCCCAGGTGTACTCGGGCTACGAGTTCACCGACTCCGACGCGGGCGCGCCCGGCAACTCCGTCTGCTTCAACGGCTGGAAGTGCCAGCACCTGTGGACCCAGATCGCGAACATGGTCGCCTTCCGCAACACCGTGGCCGGCACCGACGTGAACAACTGGTGGGACAACGGCTACGACGCGATCGCGTTCGGACGCGGCGACAAGGGTTTCGTCGCGATCAACCGGGAGACCTTCCCTGTGACGCACACGTACCAGACCGCGCTGCCGGCCGGAACCTACTGCAACGTCCAGGAGAACGGCTGCGTCCGGGTCACGGTCGACTCGTCCGGCAGGTTCACCGCCACGCTCGGAGCGGGTACCGCGCTCGCGCTGCACGTCAACGCGAGAGGGTGACTTCACCGCGCGTGCACTGACACCGCGTAGTTCCCGCCGCGGAACTCCTCGCGGTCCCACGTGGCGAACCGCTCGACGAGCCGCAGCCCGGCCAGCGCGCAGTGCTCGTCGTACTCCTCGGCGGTGTACCCGCGGCCGAGGCTGAAGCCGGCGATCAGCAGGTTCCCCACGTGCCGCGCCACGCCCCCGACGAGCTTGTCCTGCGTGCCCGGCTCGGTGAACAACGGCACGTTGCCCGCCATGACGACGACGTCGAAGGTACGCCCGAGGTCCAGTTCGGCCAGGTCGGATCGCACCCACGTGATGCCGGGTGCGGTCTGCCGGGCGTGCGCGAGCATCGACTCGTCGCGGTCCGCGCCGACGACCTCGATGCCGTGCCGCGCCAACTCGATCGCGACTCGCCCGGTGCCGCATCCCGCGTCCAGGACGGTCTTCGGCTCATAGGCGCGCACGAACGCCGCCTC
The DNA here is from genome assembly GCF_016907955.1 of Lentzea nigeriaca. Taxonomy (GTDB): domain Bacteria; phylum Actinomycetota; class Actinomycetes; order Mycobacteriales; family Pseudonocardiaceae; genus Lentzea; species Lentzea nigeriaca. Next base: position 71,469 of record NZ_JAFBCX010000023.1, read on the forward strand.
GCCGTGCACGTCCATTCCCGACTCGGCGAGCGAGTCGAACCTGCGCTGGTACTCGGCCCCGTTCCACACGCTGCTCAGAATAGATCCGAAGGTCGGCGGATACCGGGCGTGCGGGAGCGCTGCCAGGGTCGAGTGCATGACACGCTTTCTGCTGGCAGTGGCGTTGTTGGTGGCGGCAGCCTCGCCCGCGGGCGCCGCACCGCCCAGATGGGTGGGAACGTGGGCGGCAGCGCCGTCCTCGGCCGTCCCGGGAACCGAGAACGGCTACCCGAACTTCTCCGTGCGCAACATCGTGCACGTCAGCGCGGGCGGCAAGGAGATCCGCGTGCGCCTCTCCAACGCCTACGGCCGCACGCCGATCCAGTTCGGCCAGGTGACCGTGGCCCGCGCGGCAGGCTCGGACACGCCCTCGGCGGTGCCCGGCACGATGCGCACGCTGACGTTCGGCGGCTCCCAGTCGATCACCGCCCCGCCCGGCGCCGACGTCGTCAGCGACGGCGTGGCGCTGACCGTGCCCGCCGACTCCGACCTGCTGGTCAGCGTGTTCACCCCGGCACCGGGCGGCCCGGTGACACACCACCAGCTGACGATGCAGAACTCGTACTTCTCCCGCGACGGCAACCACACGGCGGAGGAGTCCGCCGCGGCGTTCCGTGAACGCACCACGGCCTGGCACTACGTCTCCGGCGTGGATGTCCGCTCGTCGACCGTGCGCGGCAGCGTCGTGGCCCTCGGCGACTCGATCACCGACGGTGCCAACTCGACCTGGGGCGCCAACCTCCGCTGGCCCGACCAGCTCGCCGACCGCGTCAACACCCGCCTGGGCGTCCTGAACGCGGGCATCAGCGGCAACCGGCTGCTCCTCGACGGCGGCTCGGCGGGCCCCAACGCCCTCGCCCGCCTGAACCGCGACGTGCTGACCCAGTCCGGCGTCCGCACGGTCATCGTCTTCGAGGGCATCAACGACATCCAGCAAACCCCGCACGAGACCGACCCCGCCGAGATCATCGCCGCGCTGCGGCAGATCGCCCAGCGCTCGCACGACCGCGGCCTGCGGGTGATCGGCGCGACCATCACGCCGTTCAAGGGCTGGTACAGCTACACCGAGGAGCTGGAGGCGGTGCGGCAGGCCGTGAACGCGTTCATCCGCACCGGCACGGACTTCGACGCCGTCGTCGACTTCGACCAGGTGATCCGCGATCCCGCCGACCCGCAGCGGATCCGGCCCGACTACGACCAGGGCGATCACCTGCACCCCGGCGACAAGGGCTTCGAGGCGATGGCGAACATCGTCCGGCTCGGCACGCTCTAACCTGCCGGCAGCTCGGGAAGTCCGGGGTCGTAGAGGTTGTGGTGGTGAGGGCACACCCAGGCGATGTCACCGGACGGTGTGTGCACTCGCCGCAGATCGCCGAACGCGCTGACCGGGTCGAGGGCGAGCAGGAGGGACCGCAGGGTCCGCAGTCCCGCGCCCTCGGCCCTCGTCATGCCCTGCGGCAGGGAGGTGGTCGACTCGCCCTGGCTCTGCGGCAGCTTGTCCGCGAGCGTCTTCGTGAGCTCGATGTCCGCCTTGACCAGCTCGAGCTCGTCCTTGGTCAGCGTGGTGGCGTACACGGCGCCCGCCACCGGCACCACGAACCGGAGCATCCCGGCGATGAACCGGACGTAGGGCCCGATCGTGGTGATCCATTCCTTGGTGGGCTTGAAGTCGTACGTCGCGTTGGGCCACGGATGCTCGTGCCCGGACTCCTCGCACCACAGGGTGATCTTGTAGTGCAGGCGCGTCGACATCGCGTGCACGACGGCTTTCCGGTCGGCCGGAGCGATCGTGAACAGGCGCGGGCAGTCCGTCACCTCCGCGCTGAGCATGCGCAGCGCGATCCGGAGGTGGCGGCTGGTCTCCGCCTCGAAGACCTGGCGGAACCTCGCCGACGTGGCGATGGAGGCCTCCATGCGGCTGAGCTGTTCCTGTTGCTGGACAAGGGTTCGGTGGACGTTGCGCACCATGAACTCGAGCGAGCCGGTCGGCTGGGAGAGACCGGAGATCAGTTCCTCGACGTCGCTCCACGACGCGCACGAGGTGCAGATGATGCGGCGTTCCCTGCGCTGGCGGAACTTGACCAGTGCCCGATAGGGGAAGACGCCGACGCAACGCGTCCCGTCGCTCTCGGTTTTGCCGCACGGCACCAGGAACTCGTAGGTCAGGCCCTTCCACCGGTGGTGGATCAGGTCCTCGACGCCGTCCTTCAGCACGTGGAAGAAGTGTTCGGGGGCGGGGCCGAACACGGTGAGCCGCAGGTCCCTGTCGTTGGACATGAGCTCGAAGAGAGCTTCCGAGTCGTGCTCTTCGTGGCGCAGCACCACTCCACGGCGCCAGTGCTTGCCGACGGAGAACCGGTGGTTGCGCACCGTCAGCCAGGCGATCAGTCCCGGCGCCTCCTCCGCCGTACGGCAGATCGCCCTGATCACCCTTCGCCGCGGTTCCACGTCGACGGCCTTGTCCTGCCAGATGTGCTTCGGCCGCTCGTACGGCACGAGCTGGGCCACCAGGCTCGCCCTGGAGTCCGGCAACCGGTAGGAGACGTCGAACTTCTCCATCAGCCGCAGGAAGTACGGGTGGAACTCCGACGGGTAGAGCGGTACGCCTCCCGGTGACCAGACCGTGCTCAGCCTGTCGTGGGGCAGTTCGCCCGCGTTCTCGCGCGTGAACTCGTCTTCCAGGACGTACCCGATCGCCTTCGTGAGCCACTCGGGGCGCAGCACCACGAGATCACGCAGGCCGTCGTCGTCCGCGTAGTTGATGATGTGGCCAAGGTCGTGCATCAGACCGGCGAGCGTGGCGGTGCTGTCCTCTGACAACCCGTGCGAAGCGCAGACACGTTCGAACTTCAGCCGGGTGATGTGCGACTCGGTGTGCGCGAGCACCTCGTCGCGAGCCTCTCGCCAGCTGTTGTTCAGCAGCTCCCCCATCTGAGGCAGCTCCGCGGCATGACGGGCGATGGCCGCGCGGAGTTCGGCGATGCCCTCACCGGTCTCGCTGTCGACGCGGAAGTAGTCGACGACGAGGTGGGGGAACTTGGACTTGAGGTGGCCGAAGTCGAACTCGGCACGCCGTTCGCTCGCGTGCGTGGCGACGACGATCAGCCTGGCCTGGTCGGCCACCCGCAGCCTGATCCGCCGGCACCACGACTCGACCCCGTTCTCGAGCTGGCCCTCGCGCGGCTTCCACACGCACAGGTAGAGAGCCCGGCGGGAGAAGAAGAACTGGTGGGTGATCCGGTAGACCTCCTGGCCGCCGAAGTCCCACGTGTTGAGGGTCAGGCGAGCGTCGAGCTCGGGGTGGGGAAGGTCGAGCCTGCCGATCTCGATGCCGTGCGTGGTGGGCCGGTTGTGCACGAACTCGTCATCCCGCAGTGCCGCGATGAGAGAGGACTTGCCCACGCCGCCTTCACCGACCAGCAGCACCTTCGCCTCGTACTGGGGTGCGCTGTCCTCCAGGCTGCGCAGGTAGCTCAGCAATGCCGGAACGCCACGGCCGAGCAACGTCGAGTACGGCTCGACCAGCGGATTTCCGCCCAGCCGCAACAGGATTCCCTGCGGGAGGTAGCCGAGTTCGCGAGGTAATCGGGTCAGCAAGTTGTTCGAGAGGTCAAGCTCACGAAGGCCACTCAGCTTGCCGACGCCCGCAGGGACCTCGGTCAGCGCGTTGCCCGCCAACCGCAACGACTCGAGGTTGCGCAGTGCCCCGACCTCGGCAGGCAACTCCCGCAGCGCGTTGTACGAGAGATCGAGCACCCTCAGCAGGCGCAGCTGGCCGAGGTCCGCCGACAGGCGGCGGATCCGGTTCCGGTACAGGAGGAGCTCCTCCAGCTCGCGCAACTGGCACAGATCGTCAGTCAACGTCCGAAGACCGTTGTACGAGGCGTCGAGCACGCGCAACCGGTGCAGCCGCCCGAACCTCGCGGGCAACGCGGTCAGCCTGTTCCCGCTGACGTCGAGCTCCTCCAGCGCGCTCAGACCCCCGATCCGCGCGGGCAACTCTTCGAGGTCGTTGTCGGAGACGTTGAGGGACCTCAGGTTCGCGAGTTTCTGGATGTCCGCGGGCAACCTGGAGATCTTGTTGAGCGACACGTTCAACGCCGACAGCTGGGCCAGGTTCGTCAGCGACGCCGGCAGCTCGGTGAGGTCGTTGTCGCTCGCGTCGAGGCACTCCAGCGCGAGCAGCTCACCCACCTGGTCGGGAAGGCGCCGCAAGGCGTTGTTGTAGATGTCGAGGTTGACGATGCCGCCGTGCAGGTGCCGCCGGGGATCGAGCTCGTCCATGCCGACGTACGCGAGATCGACCGTGGGATCTCCGCCTTCGATGGCGAGCAGCGCCTGCCGGTACTTCTCGTCACCGGTCAGCACGTTGCGCTCGGGCAGATAGTCCGGCGTCACCCCAGCCCCCTCCTGTTTGGAGGCATTCGATCGTAGTGCGGAGGGGCGACGCAGGACGAGGTCGGTGAGGCACGAGGACGTCATCGACATGGAAGGGTTCTACCTCCGCCCTGACCGCCACGTCCTGCTGGTCGCCTACGACGAGAACGGAGGCCACGGCAGCCGCAGTGGCTCGTCGAGCGCTACCCCGACGGTGAGACCGCCCAGCTGCGCCGGGTGTACGTGCGGCCGGAGTACCTGCACACCTACCGGCACTCGCCGGGAGCGCTCGACCTGTGGCGCGCGCTCGGCAAACAGCTGTGGGAAGAGGAGGACGGCGTAGTCCACTTCGAGATCGCCATGCACTGATCCTCAGGACTCGTCCAGGCGCCGCAACGCCTCGGCGAGCCGTTCCCTGCGGACGCGTTCCGCCCGTCCCGCGATCCACAGGCACAGCACACCGAGCGGCAGCTCGACGAACAGCGCCTGGGCCCAGGCGAGCGGGCGGTCGCGGCGCGGGCTCGACATCGTGTCGAACCAGGCGTCCACGAACAGCAAAGCGCCGGTCACCGCGGCGGGCAGCTGCACGTGGTCCCGCCGCCGCAGGGCCAGCCAGCCGGTGACGACCAGCATCACCGCGAGCGCGACGTCGAAGACCACCCAGGAGATCGTGTACTGGCGCAGCGACGTGGTGAGGAACGCGCCGCAGCGCAGCTTGGTGTCGGGGCAGCGGGCAGGCGCGTTCAGGAAGTCGTTGAACAGCACGCCGGCCCAGATCAGCGTGATCACGCCGGCGGCCAGGTAGAACGGGCCCGCCCAGCGGGGCAGCCCCGCGCGCTTCTTCTCTCCCGGCACGAACGCCAGCCTAGTGAAGCTGATCACCGCGCGCCGTAGTTCATGTGTTGCCCGTGCCGGGATGCGGGCCCAGTCGCTGCCGCACGGCGGCGGCCTCCGGCATGCGCAGGGCGCCGTAGATCGGCAGCGCGGCAGTCCAGAGGCGGCGTGCTTCGGCGATCGCGCCGGTGCGTTCGTGCGCGGCCGCCAGCTCGTCGAGCGAGCGCGCCTCCTGCTCGCGATCCTCCATCTCGCGCGCGTGCACCAGCGCCTGTTCGTGGCACTCGATCGCCTCCGCGTACCTGCCGGACGCGCGGGCCGCCCGGCCGCGACCGTTGAGAGCCGCGCACTCCAGCAGGCGATCACCCAGCTTCGCGGCGAACGTCTCGGCCTGCTGGTGCAGGTCGGCCGCCTCCCCGTGGCGGCCCATGCCCTCGTGGGCGAGACCGAGGTTGATGAGCACCTCGGTCTCACCCACGAGGTCGCCTATCTCGCGGAACACCGTGATCGCCTGCCGGTGGTGCTCCAGGGCTTCGGTGTGACGGCCCCACCGCGAGCAGATCCGGCCGAGGTCCGTGTGCGCGATCGCCTCCGCCGCGCGGTCGCCCACGTCGTGCAGGATCGCCAGGGCACGCCGGTGGTGGTCGTGCGCTTCCTCCAGACGGCCGTAGCTCTGCAGGGCCGTGCCGAGATCGTTGAGGATCCGGCCCTGCCCGACCCGTTCCCCGATCTCCTCGTAGATCGCCGCCGCCCGGCGGTACTGCGCCAGCGCCTCCTCGTGCCTGCCGAGGCTGTGCTGCACCTGCCCGATGCTGGCCAGCTCGACGGCTTCCTGGGCGCGGTCGCCCGCCTGCCGGCTCAAGGTCAGTGCCAGGCCGTAGCTCGCGAGGGCGTCGTGGTTACGCCGAACCCTGCCCTCGTTGTTGCCCAGGGCGTGCAGCGTTCTGGCCTCCCCCACCAGGTCGCCGAGCCGCCGGTACAGCCGCAGGGCCCGCCGGTAGTGTTCGTCGGCCTCGCCGTAGGCACCGGCGCGGGCGTGCGAGCGCCCGAGCTCCAGCAGGGCGCGCGCCCTGCCGGGCTCGTCGCCGAGGTCCTCCGCCGCGGCGAGAGCGTGCTGGTGCACCGAGAACGCGTCGGCGTTGTAGAAGCCGACGTTCAGGTGCTGGTCGATCGCCCGCGCCATCCTGACGGCATACCCGGCGAGGTCACCGGACGCGGTGCTGGTGATCGTGACGAGCGTGAGCCGTTCGGTGTCCAGCCACGTCTTCGCGGCAGCGCTCGTCATGGATGACGGCCGGTCGTCGCCGGTGTCGCCGCGACGCCAAAGCCTCGTGTACGGGTACACGGCGTCCATCGCGTCCAGCGCGGTGGTCAGGTAGTGCTCGTAGACGTTCTTCAACGCGCTGTGCCGATCGAGCTCGGTGAGGCGCTGTTCCGCGCGCTCCCGTGCGAACGCGCGCAGGAGGTCGTGCATCGTCCAGCGGCCGGCGCCCGCACTCTCGACGAGGTGGGCACCGTGCAGGACGTCGAGCAGTTCCCGGGCCTCCACTCCGGCGAGCGCGGCGACCGCGGCGGTGTCGCTGTCCCGCCCAGGATGCAGGCCGAGCAACCAGAACAGGCGGTTCGCCGCCGGTGGCAGGTGCCGTTCCGACCACGAGAACACGGCCCGCACGGCGGTGTCGGCGTCGGCACCCGCGTCCATCAGATCCAGCCTGCGGTGCTCGTCGGCGAGGTCCTCCAGGCCGACTCGGCCGCGGCGGGCGACGAGCTCGGCGGCGACCCGCAGCGCCAGGGGCAGCCGTACACACCGCTCGGCGAGCTCCTCGAGTTCTTCCTGTGCGGCCACCTTTTCGTCGACGAGCAGCCGGAGCAGCTCGACCGCCTCGCCGAGGCCGAGCACGTCCAGCCCCACTCTGCTCGCGCCGTCGCGGGCGACCAGCCCGATGAGGTCGTCGCGGCTGGTGATCACGACAGCGCTGCCAGGCTCGGACGGCAGCAATGGGCGGACGTGGGCGGCGTCGCGGGCGTTGTCGAGCACGACGAGGAAGCGCTTTCCCGCTGTCAGGCTGCGGTACAACGCGACCTGCGCGTGCAGGACGTCGGGGATGCGGTCGGCGCCGAGGGCGGTCAGGAACCCGTGCAGCGCCTCCTCCGGCGGCAGCGCTCCGTCGGGGTCGAACCCCCGCAGGTTCACGTACAGCTGTCCGTCCGGGAACCGGGCGGCGACGCGGTGTGCCCATCTGACCGCCAACGCCGTCTTGCCCACTCCCGCCGTGCCGCACACCGCGACCACGGCGACCGTGTCCTGTGCCGCGGCGACAACGTTGTCGAGTGCGGCGAGCTGGGCCTCACGGCCGGTGAAGCCCCGCACGACAGGCGGCAGCTGCGCCGGCCGCAGGTCTGCGGTCGCGGCCAGCAGCCGGGAATCGTGCGCGAGGATGCGTTCCTGGATATCGGTCAGCAACGGCGACGGTTCGACGCCCGCGTGCTCGACGAGCTGGCGTCGCGCGCGACGGAACGCCTCCAGGGCGTCCGCCTGGCGACCCGCGCGGTACAGGGCCGTCATCAGCTGGCCCCACAGCCGTTCGTGGCCGGGGTGGGCCGCCGTGAGGTCCGTCAGCTCGGTGACGAGCTCTCCGCCGGACCCGGCGGCCAGGTCGGCGTCGACGCGGTCCTGCACGGCGTTGAGGCGCACGCCTTCCAGCCGGGTGCGCTCCGCTTCGAGCGCGGCGATCCCGTCGAACTCGTCGTAGGCCCTGCCCCGCCACAACGCGAGCGCGGCGGTCAGCCGTTCGTGCGCGACCGGGAAAGCGCCTTCCGCGAGCGCCGCACGGCCTTCTCGCGCGAGCCGCTGGAACCGCACCGCGTCGACGATCTCCGGTTCCAGCAACAGGTAGCCCGGCGGACGGGTGCGGATCAGCTCGGCCAGCGGCCCCACGCCCCTGCGCAGCCGGGAGACGTAGGTACGGACCGTCCGCTCGGCGTCCGGTGGTGGCGCGGGACCCCACAGCTCCGAGACGAACATCGACACGCTCACCGGGCGGCCCGCGTACGCCGCGAGCAACGCGAGCATCGCCCGCAGACGCGGTCCGCCGGGATCCAGCGGACCGTCGCCCGCATCGACTTCGAGCGGTCCCAGCACGCGAATGCCGTCGTCCGGCACCCGTCGCCCCGCCATCCGGCCTCCGCCCAGCCCCTGGTTCCGCCGCAATGAGAGAGCACCCATCCGGCGCGGGGATACGAGGCTGGTCCGAAGAGAGCAGACCGCCACGAGCGCCCCTCGCCGGAAGATTCCCGGTGATGAGGCGATCGTAGCGGTCCGAATGAACTCGCTCAGACGGGGAACACGCCGTAGGACTGCGCGGCGGTGCCGTTGCAGGTCCAGAGCTGCACCGCGAGGCCTTCGTCGGAGCGTCCGCCGGGCACGTCGACGCAGTGGGTCTTCGTCCCGGCGACCCGCGACTTGAGCGACACGAAGTCGGGCAGGTCCCTGCTCGCCTGGAACCGCTCGTTGGTGACGTTCTTGCAGGGCCACTGGACGACCGGGATCCCGTTGGCGGGACCCGACGTCACGTCCATGCACTTCAGCGTGACCGCGTTGCGGATCTGGAAGATGTGGTCGTCGTGGTCGATGAAGTCCCACCGCTGGAACGGGTTGCCGTCGCACGTCACCTGGACGATGGGCGCGCCGTCCGCCGACGAGCCGCCCTGCGGTGCCAGGCACTTGCCGCTGGCCGCGCTGCGGACGGTCACGTCGAAGTGGTCGTCCGCCAACGCCGGCGTGGCGAGGCCGATCGAGCCCACCACGGCGACGGCCATGGTCAGCGCCGACGTGGTGATCCATTTTCTCATCGTGAGTACCTCCCTGGGTCGGCACTCACGATGGCAACGCCCGTCGACAATCCGTCGACAGTCAGCCGTTCATCCAGTGGTACTGCAAATGCACCTCCCAGGGCTTCGCCACGCGGTCGAGGAACATCAGGCTGTCCATCCGGCAGTTGCAGGCGTTGCCCTCACGGGTGTTCTGCGGATAGCTCCCGCCGATCTTGATGCCGCGTGGATCCGTGGCCGACGCCAGATCCGGTTCCGGCTCGCCTTCGAGCTTCCACGGGTCACCCGCCACGACGTACTTGCCTGCCAGCGGTTTTCCGTTGCGGTACAACGCCATCGCGCCCGTGTCGAAGTCGAAGGTGGCCGCGAGGAACACCCACTCGTTCTGCGGCAGCAGCTTCTGCCAGGGCTCGGTGGCCGCGAACGTCTGCGACTCACCGCCGTCGATCCGCCTGGCCAGGGCAACGAGCTTCAGCTCGCCGTCGACCCCGATCAGCTCCAGCAACGCGCGCACCGCGTGGCCGTTGGAGTCGCCGGACAGCACACCAGCGAGGCCGATCGCGCCGTAGAAGTCGTCCGGATTGGCCGAGTTCGAGTTCGGTGCCGGGTTCTGGCCCGTCATCTTCACCCAGCCCATGATCGACGCCTGGCGGGCGCCGTTGAACGCGCGCAGGCTGGGCACGCCGGTTTCGCTGTAGAGGCCCGCCTTCCAGTCGTCGTTGCCCGCGGTCGTGGGGTTGACCTGCTTGAGCTGCAACGAGGTGCGGCTGCGCCAGAACGCGCCGTCCCGCACACGCATGTCGGCACCGCCGTTCATCAGCTGCAACGCCGTGCCCGAACGGCCGCTGTCCTGTTCCAGGGCCTTGTCGTCGCGCACGGGGTGTTCGAAGTCGTAGTACGACACCAGGTTGCGGGACAGGGACGGCAGGACCGTGCCGAACGTGGCCTGGGCCGGGGCGGTCAGGCCCACGCAGAACACCGCCACAAGACCGGCGACGAACAGCCTTCGCATCACCGCACCCCCTCGCCGTGGACGCGCAGGTCGCGCATTCTGCCGATGTTGTCGAACGAGCCGAAGCCGACGCGTCCGGACGGGAACGTCCTGTCCACGGCCGTCATCAGCGGGAACGGCGAGCCGTCCAGGTACACCGCGATCTCGCCGGAGTCGGCGCAGTGCCGCACCCGCACGCGGTGCCAGGCCGTGTCGGAGACGGCGGGAGGGCCACCGACGGACCGTGCCGCGTCCCATTGGTGGTCGAGGCGCAGGCGGTCCGCGTTGTTGACGACGAAGATCCCGTTGTGCGGGTAGATCTTGTTGTCGGACGACAGATGCGCGTAGTAGAACTCGGTGTCCGAGCGGTAGCCGAACACGATGATCACATCCCGGTTCGACTCCGGCACCGGCGTGTCGAGCCGCACCGACGCGTCGATCTGCACCGAGCCGAACGCCGGGCCCTTCTTCAGTACCGCGTACTCGAACGGCCGGCGCGGGCCGGGACGTGCGACACCCGGTCGGGCCAGCACGACTTCACGGCCGGTGAACTGCCACAGCTCGGGCGTGACCGGCTCCCACCAGCGCGCCGCTCCGCCACCGGCGACGAAGTCGTGGCCGTACGGGCAGGAGGCGAAGGCACGCGCACCCGTCACCTTCCAGACCTTGCCGTTGGCCTTGGCCAGCACGTAGAGCTCACCGGCTGCGTCCTGACCGAAGCGCAGGTCGACGCGGTTCGGATCGTTCACCAGCGCCTTGAGAGTGGTCAGCCGGCCGTTGACGTAGACCATCATTTCGCGCGTCGCGGCCATCGGCCGACCAAGGCGCATCTCGCGTTCCTCGGCGTAGTAGATGAGGCCCTTCACGCCCTCGCCGTAGATGTACTTGCCGCGCAACGCGGGGATCTTCCAGCCGCGGTAGACGAAGCCGCCCATCAACGCGTTGCCGCTGTCGGCGCAGGGCTTCGCGGACGCGAGCCGGTTGTGGTCGAACGCCGTGACGGGGTAGGTGAACCCGTACTTCGCGTCGTCCGCGGGCAGCGGGAACACACCGCAGGACGGGTCGCCGCGCCGGAACTCCCACAGGCCCTCGCGTTCGCTCCAGCCCAGGTTGGCGCCCTTGCGCACCTCGTACACGGAGTCGACGGCCTTCTCGCCGATGTGGCCGAGGAACATCTTGTGCGAGCCGCCGGAATCCCAGCTGAAGCGGTACGGGTCGCGCATGCCGTAGGCGTAGATCTCGCCCAGCGCACCAGGCCGGGATCCGAACGGGTTCGAGCGCGGGATGCCGTACCGGCCGTTGACTCCGTTGCGACCGGCCGGGTCGATGCGCAGGATCTTGCCCTGCGGCAGTGCCAGGTCCTGCGGCACGGTCGAGGAGACGCCGATGCCGCCGTCGCCCGACGCGACGTACAGCAAACCGAAGTCCTCGTCCCACCAGCGTGCCGTCGGGTTGAACCCGATCTCCTGGAAGCCGTGGATGAACGAGGCGTAGCCGACGCGGAGGATCTCGCGACGCGTGCCGGAGAAGACATCGGAGCGCGGATCCGACGCGGTCCACTCGGTGATCACGCCCTGGACCACCATGTCCTGCGGTGAAGGGAGATCCGGCTTCTTCGACGTCAGCGCGGCACCGGCTTCGGTGTGCACGGTGTAGAACTTGCCGTTGCGCTTGAAGTTCGGGTGGAACGCCGCGAACCCGAACCCGCTGCCCAGCCCGCGGTGCGTGTGGAAGTCGGGCCCGACGGCGGCGCCAAGATCGAGGAACGCGTGCTGAACCCCGTTGTCCAGCAGGTAGAGCTTGCCGTTCATGTCCGGCACGAACAGGCGGCCGGAACCGTCCGGAACTTCGCCGAGGTAGTTGATCCGGTTGTAGCGGCGCAACCGCGAGTCGGTCGGCGGCGGCACGGGCTTCGACTCCGGCAGCTGCGCGACTTCGGTGAGCTCCAGGCCGACACCGGAGGCGCCCGGGGTGGGCAACGGGTCGGCGATCGGTGCGTCCGGCTGGGCCGACGCGACGGGCACGAACAGCGCTGAGATCACGAATGTTGTGGCAGCCAAACAGGACAACCGTCTGGACATCCCCACCACCCTGTGGGCCAGGCCGTGGCAGCACGGCAGCGGAAAGCGCTTTCCGTGGCGACGGTCACCGGAATCTACCCAGCCGGTGGATCGGTGACAACCCCTCCGACCTCTCCGATCAATCGTGCCCGGTCACGGCTCCCAGCAGGTCCCGAATGCGCGCGGTCGCCGCCGCGAACCCCGAACGGGCCATCGTCTCGGCGTAGTCGCGCTCAGCCGGCAGATCGACGTCGATGACCTCCTTGACCAGCGCGGGCCGTTGCGTCAGCACGATCACCCGGTTCGCCAGGTACACCGACTCCGCGATCGAGTGCGTCACGAGCAGCACCGTCGTGCCGGTCTCCCGCCACACCCGGTGCAGCTCGACGTTCATCTGCTCACGCGTCAACGCGTCCAGCGCGCCGAACGGTTCGTCCATCAGCAGCACCCGCGGCCGATGCAGCAGCGCCCGGCACAACGCCACTCGCTGCTGCATGCCACCGGACAGCTCGTGCGGCAGGGCGTTCTCGAACCCCGTGAGCCCGGTCATCTCGATGAGCTCGTCGGCGCGCCTGCCCGCCTCGGCCGAGCTCATGCCCCGCATCTCGGCCTGCAGCAGGATGTTGCGGCGCGCGGACCGCCACTCGAGCAACGCCGCGCGCTGGAACACGAACCCGATGTCGTGCCGCGGCCCGCACACCTGCTCGCCGAGCAACGTGACCGAACCTGTCGACGGTCGGAGAAGCCCCGACACCAGCTTCAGCAACGTCGACTTGCCGCAACCGGACGGGCCGACGATGGACACGAACTCGCCCGGTGCGACGTCGAGCGAGACCTGCCCGATCGCGGTGGTCTCGGCGCGCTTCGACCGGAAGCGCACGGAAACGTCGTCGATCGCGACAGCCGAGGTGGTTCCCAAAGTGGTGCTCATCCCTGCTGGCCTCATCCTTTCGGGGCGACGCTTTCTTCCCAGTACGCCGACGGCTCAGCGGTTTCCTTGATGATCCCGGTCTCCTGGAACGTGTCGATCGTCTTCTTCCAGTCGTCCGCGGTGTTGACGCCCGGCGCCTTGCCCTTCGTGGCCTCGGTGTGCAGCAACGTCAGCGTCGTCCTGAACTGCTCCAGCACCACGGCAGGCGACGGCAGCTGCTCGGCGGCACCCTTCATCGACTCGGCCGCGGCCTCCGGCGCCTTCTCCGCCGCGCTCCACGCCTCCTGCGTCGCCGCGACCATCTTCTTCACCAGCTCGGGGTTCTTCTGCAGCACGGCCTTGCCGGCGAGCAGCCCGTTGCTGAAGTAGTTCAACCCGAACTCGGAGAACCGGAGGTACCCCACGTCCTTGCCGGACTTCTCCTTGATCGTCGGCCCCTGGTCGGACGCGAAGCCCAGCAACACGTCGGTCCGCCCGGAGATGACCGCGGCCATCTTGCCCGCCGGGTCGATGTTCTGGATGGAGACGTCCGACTCCCGCATGCCGTTCTGCTTCAGGAAAGCCGGGAACGTCTTGGTCAGCGCGTCACCCGCGGTCGTGGCGACGGACTTGCCCTTGAGGTCCTCCGGCTTCTTGATGTTCTTCTCGCTGAAGAACTGCACGGACGCGGGCGTCGTTTGCAGGAACACGCCGACGCTCTTCACCGGCACGCCCTGCTCCACGGCGGTGGCGAGCGCGGACGTGTCGGCCCAGCCGAAGTCGGTCTGCCCCGCGCCGGTCGCCTGGACGGTCTTGCCGGAACCCTGACCGGCCTGGATCTTCAGCTTGATGCCGTGCTTGTCGAAGATGCCCTGCTTGACCCCGTAGTAGAACGGCGCGTGCTCGCCGTACGGGTACCAGTTGAGGGTCAACGTGACCTCTTCGGTCCCACCGCCTTGTGCCGTACCGCCGCCACCACCGCAGGCGGCAACCACCAGCATCGCGGGGAGAAGGCCTGCGAGCAGTTTCTTCATGACCCACCTTTCGCGAGAAGGGTTGTGACGGCGGCGCCACGCCTGCTGGAGTGCCACGGCAGCATCAGCTGCTCGGCGAGGTCGAGCAGGAGGAAGAGCAGGATTCCGACCACCGAGATGACGATCAGGCCTGCGAACAGCATCGGGGTGTCCATGTTGCCGTTGGCCTGCAGGATCACGTACCCGAGGCCTTCGTTGGAGCCGACGAACTCACCGACGACCGCGCCGGTGACGGCGAGCGTCACGGCGACCTTCAGGCCCGCGAACAGGTGCGGGAGGGCTGCGGGGAAGCGGATCTTCACGAACGTCTTGACCGGGCCGCCGCCCATCGTGGCGGCGAGCTCGAGCATCTCGGCGTCGACCGACTTGAGGCCGGTGACGGTGGAGATGACGACCGGGAAGAACGCCATCAGCACGGCGACGATCACCTTGGGCTCGAAGCCGAAGCCGAGCCACACCACGAACAGCGGCGCGATGGCGATCTTCGGGATGACCTGCGCGAACAGCAGGATCGGGTAGGCCGTGCTCTCGACGGTCCTGGAGTACACCATCGCGACGGCCACCAGGACGCCGAGGACGCCCGCGATGACGAAGCCGAGGATCGTCTCGTACGTGGTGACCCAGGTGTGGCCCCAGAGGTAGGACCATTTGTCCACGAGTAGGTCGAACGTCTTGCCCGGCGACGGCACCAGATAGGCCTCGACGAGGCCCGTGACGGTGACGAGGTGCCAGATCACCACGCAGGCCGCGAGCAGCGCGGCCGGACGCCACGATCGCTCCGCCACACCACGCCAACGGTCCCCCGAAACCGGTTCCATGGTGCCCCCTACGTCGGAAAGCGCTTTCCCGTACGCTAGGTCCGGCTCGCTGACCGGTCAAGGTGGCGGATCGATCCAGCTGGATCAGACCATTCGGACTCAGGGCACCTGCGCGTACACGTTGCCCGCGTGGTCACGTCCACGCGCCAGATAGATCCGATGATCGTCCTTCAGGAACCGGACGGTGGTTGGCACGTACCGCATGGTGTAACCGCAGCGCCGCTTCGTGCTGCGGTTGGGCGGGCTGCCGTGCACGAGCATGGCCGAGTGGACGCTGCACGCGCCACGCTCCAGTTCCACGTCCACGGCGAGCGACTCGTCGACCGACGTCTCCTGGTTGAAGAACCAGTCGTCGGTACCGTGGTGGGAGACGGCCGCGAGGTGGCTGCCGGGGATCACGCGCAGGCAGCCGTTCTCGGTCGTCGACGGGTCGATGGCGAGCCAGACCGTGATCGCGTCGCCCGCCGGGTCGAGGGTGTCGCGCCAGAAGTGCGCGTCCTGGTGCCACGGCACGGGTTTGCCGTCGCCGGCGGGCTTGCAGATGAAGTGCGACGAGAAGAGCGCGATGTCCGGGCCGATCAGCGATTCGACGAGGTCCAGCACGTCCGGGTCCAGCAGCCATTCGAACAGCGCCGGGTCGGTCAGGTGCGGCACGTCCATGTGTTCCGGCCGCCGGCCTTCCGGCAGGGCAGCGAGCTTGGCCTCGAAGTGCGCCGCCAGAGCCTCGAACCTGGCCGGGGCGAGCACGCTGGAGTGCGTCTCGTAGCCGTCGTTCTGGAACATCGCGTCACCTCACGAGTAGACCGGTCTCCTTGTCATAGCGCAGAACGCGTGCGGGCGCGGCGTCCACGGCCACCACGGTGCCGATCGCGGGCTCCTCGTCCTCCGGCACGACGTAGCCGATCTGGTCCTCGCCGCAGTCCAGCGTCACCAGCGACGTCACGCCGAGGTTCTCCACAATGGACACGGACCCCGTGAACAGACCCTCCGCGGCGGGCCTCAGGTACTCGGGCCGCACGCCGATGATCTCCGAGCCGCGCGGCACGAGGTTCATGGGCGTCGAGCCGATGAAGTTGGCGACGAACGTGTCCGCGGGGCGCTGGAACACCTCGCGAGGCGTCCCAAGCTGCCGGATCCGCCCGGCGTCCATCACCGCGATCCGGTCGGCCAGCGCCAGCGCCTCGGCCTGGTCGTGCGTCACGAACACCGTCGTCAGCTCCAGCTCCCGCTGCAGCTTCTTCAGGAACGTCCTTGCTTCCAACCGCAACCGAGCGTCCAAATTGGACAACGGCTCGTCCAGCAGCAACACCTCGGCGGACGCGGCGACGGCACGGGCCAGCGCTGCCCGTTGCTGCTGCCCGCCGGAGAGCTGGCCGGGCCGCCGGTCCAGCAACGCGCCCAGACTCAACCCACCCGCCGTGCGCACCGCGGTCTCCTGCTGGACCGACTTCGCGACGCCCCGCACCCGCAACGGGTAGGCGATGTTCTCCGCCACGGTCATGTGCGGGAACAAAGCGTAGTCCTGGAACACCATCGCGACCCGGCGATCACCGGGCTGCAGCCGCGTGACGACCCGCGAGCCGATCGACACGTCGCCTTCCGAGGCGCCTTCGAGGCCCGCGATCGTGCGCAGCAGCGTGGTCTTGCCGCAGCCCGACGGGCCGAGCAGGGCGAACAGTTCGCCGTCGAGGATGTCGAGGTCGAGTGCGTCCACCGCCCGCACCCCGTTGGGGTACACAGTGGACAGACCGGCGATCGTGATGCCCGCCATCAGCTCTTGACGCCTCCGTGGAATCGGAACCCGTACCGCTTGCTCACGAACAGGTACAGCACGACCACCGGGATCGAGTACAGCAACGAGAACACCGGGATCACCCTCAGGTTGGCGCTGCCGCCCTCGTCGTAGAGGGTGCGCAGCAGCACCGCCGCCGGCTGTCGGCCGACATCGCGCAGCAGCAGGAACGGCAGCAGGAAGTTGCCCCAGGCGTTGACGAACGCCCACACGAAGATCGTGGCGACACCGGGCCGTGCGACGGGCAGCACGACGTGGCTCAGCACCTGGCGCGGCGAGGCACCGAACACCCGCGCGGACTCCTCGTACGACCGCGGCACCGCGTCCATGAAGTCCTTCAGGATGAAGATGGCGGCGGGCAGCATGCCGCCCGCGATCACCAGCGCCGTCCCGAACTGCGAGTTGATCAGGCCGAGCTGCAGCATCATCACGAAGATCGGCACCATCGCGGCCGTTCCGGTCACCACCGACGACAGCAGCAACAGCAGATACAGCAACAAATCCCGGCCGGGCATCCGCACCCGCGACAACGCATACGCCGCCAGCGCCGCGAGCACGGTCGTCACCACCGTGGCGATCGAGCACAGGATCAACGAGTTCACCAGCGACGACAACGTGAACGGGTGGTCGAAGGTCGCCGAGACGTTCGACAGCGTCCAGTCCGGCCACCGCGGCCCGAGGCCGGGCTTCGCGTCGAACGGCGCGGAGGCGAGCCACAGCATCGGCACCGCGAAGAACGCCAGCACGACCGTGATCAGCACGTAGAAGCCGATCCTCCGCACCATCCACACAGGACTCACGCGCGCCTCCGCAACAGTCGCAGGTACACCAGCGCGATCACGAGGTTGCCGAGCAGCAGGAGCAACGACATCGCGGAGGCGTACCCGAGCTCGCCGCCCTCCAGCGCCTGCCGGTAGATCAGCACGGGCAGCACCTCCGACCGGTGGTTCGGGCCGCCGGAGGTCAGCAGGAACGGCGTGAAGTCGTTGGCGGTCCACAGGCTGATCAGCAGCGTGTTGGTGAGCACGTGCCCGCGGATGTGCGGGAACACCACGTCCCGCACGGTCTGCCAGCCCGACGCGCCGACCAGCCGCGCGGTCTCCAGCTGCGATGGCGGCACCGCGGCCAGCGCCGAGGTGTAGAGCAGCATCGAGAACGCCGTGCCGCGCCAGACGTTGAAGATGATCAGACTGGTCATCGGGTACTCGACCAGCCACGACGTCTCCGGCGAACCGAGCAGCAGGCCGAGCGTGCCGGTGTCGCGGCTGAGCACCGCGAACCACAGGAACGCCACGACGGTGCCGGGCAGGATCCACGAGAGCAGCACGAGACCCTCGATCGTCCGCCGCAGCCACGGGTTCGCCGACCGCAGCAGCCACGCGAGCCCGAAGCCGAGCGCGTTCTGCCCGATGACCGCGGAGAACAGCACGAACAACGCCGTCAGCCACACCGAGTTGGTGAACAGCGGGTCGTGCACGGCGGTGAGCACGTTGTCCAGCCCGACCACCCGCGGGTTCGCCGCCGCGGGTCCGGTGAGCTGGTAGTTCGTGATGCCGATGTAGAGCGTCCACAGCGCGGGAAAAACCAGGAAGACCCCGATCAGCACCAGCGCCGGCGCGACGAACGCCAGACCGCGCCGCACCCCGAGCCCCGCGCTGTCGATCCCTTCATCGAGCCGGTTAGCCAATGTTCTGCTCGCCGACGGCCTTGGCCAGCGCCTCGCGGTAGGCACGAGCAGCGTCGTCGGGGGTCTTGCCGGAGACGATGTCCGCGGTCGCCTGTTGCAGCGCCGCCGACACCTTCGGATAGTTCGCGAGACCCGGCCGGTAGCGGGTGATCGGCAGGACCTTCTCCGCGATGAACGTCAGCATCGGGTCGCCCCTGAGCACCTCGTCGTTGACGTCCTGGCGCTGGGTCGTCTGCGCCGTACCCGCGAGCGACTCCTTCACGGCTTCCTTGGAGTTGAGGAACTTCAAGAACTCCCACGCCTGCTTCGGGTACTTGGTGTTCGGGTTGATCACCCGCACGCCGCCACCGGACATGCTGACGAAGTCCTGTCCACCGACTCCCGCACCGGCCTGACGAGCGGGCACGAGCGCCCAGCCCACGGCCGTGTCGCGGTCGGCCATCTTCGCGACGCCGTTCTTCGGTTCCACGACGGATCGCCAGAAGTAGTCGCTCTCCAGCAGGATGCCGATCTTGTTCTCGCTGAACAGCTGGAACGACCGCTGCCGGCCGTTGGCCTCCTGCTGCAGCACCGGATCGCCGAGGCCACCGCCGTAGATCTTCCGGTACAGCCCCAGAACGTCCTTCAGCCCGGCCGAATCCCCTTGCCACTTCCCGTTGTCGTAGATGGGCTTGCCGGTGCCGGCCAGCGCGGGCAGCACGCCCTGCATCGTCGTGGCCTCGCCCATCGCGGTGCCCGCGTTGAGCTGGATCGGGTAGATGCCCGGCAGCGTCTTCAACCGAGCACCCGCGTCGAGCACGTCCTGCCACGACCTGGGTTGCCAGTCGGAGGGAAGCCCGGCTTGCGTGAACAGCTTCTTGTTGAAGAACAGCACACGCCCGTCCGTGCCCATCGGCACGCCGTACCGCTTGCTCTCGAACTCGCCGAGTCCCTGCACGGCCTTGGGGATCTGGTTCCAGCCGTCCCAGTCGGTGTCGCCGACGACCTCGCCCAGCGGCTTGATCTGCCCGGCCTGCGCGAACTCGCCGAGCCAGATGCCGTCGATCTCGATGATGTCGCCGCCACCGCCGGTCTTGAGGTCGAGCGCGACCTTGGTCTTGTAGTCCTCGTCGCCGGTGCCGTTCTGCTCGAACCTGATCGTCGCCGTGACGCCCTTGGCCTTCTGCTGCTCCGTGAACTTCGGGATCACCCAGTTCTGCAGCCAGTTCGCGCCTCTGGCGTTCTTCCCGCCCGCCGCCGCGTTGGCGACGATCGTCAGCGTGATCTCCTTGGCGTCGGCGTTTCTCGCGTGGTCACCCTCCTGCGACTGCCCCAGACACCCCGCGAGCAGACCGCACACCGCCAGCAGCCCGAACCCCGTTGTTCGCCGCATCCGTGATCTCCCCACCCAGAGGACCAGCCGGTACGTCAGACCCCAACATGGCACTGGATCACGGGCGCCACAAGCTCTCAGCCCTCTCTCAGCGCGCGCCTGGGAGGCTCACGCCCGAAGGGGGTAGATCAACAATGCAACTGCTCATGGCGGCCGTCCTCGCCGCCTCCACGCTGGTGTCACCGCAGCTCACCGGCCCGTTCCCGGTCGGAACGTTCGACGCTCACCTCACCGATTCCACGCGAGCCGACCCGTTCCAGCCGGCGAAGAACCGGGAACTGATGGTCACCGTCAGCTATCCGGCCAGGCGTACGGGAACGCAGGCGCCGTGGCTCGGCCGGGGCTTGGCGCAGGCCATCGACCCGATCATCTCCAGCCCGGACTACCTCGACATCCCCGCCGGGTCGGTCGACTGGTCAGGAACGCTCCGTCAGGCCCGTGTGGACGCTCCTGCGGTGCCGGGCAGGTGGCCGGTCGTGCTGTTCTCGCCGGGTCTGCAGACGCCGCGCGAGTTCTACGCGGGCGCCGCCGACGACCTGGCGAGCCGCGGCTACGTCGTGGTGACGGTGAGCCACACCCACGAGTCGGCGGCCGTGGAGTTCCCCGGCAACCGCATCGAGTGGGGCCTGGTACGGGACGGAAAGCCCGAAACGATGAAGAAGGCCATCGACGCACGGGTGGCCGACATGCGGTTCGTGCTGACGGAACTGCCGCGGCTGCACCGGTGGGTGGACATGGATCGAGTCGGCATCGCCGGGCACTCCTACGGTGGCTACACGGCTGGCGAGACGATGGTGAACGACCGCAGGTTCGACGCGGGCATCAACATCGACGGCGCGATGGAGCACACCGGCGACGGTGGCACCTACGCGCCAGGGAAAGTGGTGAAGAACGGCCTGGACCGGCCGTTCCTGCTGTTCGGCGGCGATCGCGGCGACCAGGAGCTGTCGCACGTCGACACGAGCCTGACCAGGACGTGGGCCGACTTCTGGCCCAACCAGCGCGGGTGGAAGCGCGACGTGCATCTCGACAACGGCGCGCACTCCGGCTTCAGCGACCTGCAGTGGTCGGTGCCGCAGATCGCCCAGATCTCTCCGCAACGCCGTGCGGGGCTGATCGGAACGATCGATCCGCAGGAGGCGCTCAACGCCCAGCACGACTACGTGGCCGCGTTCTTCGACCTGCACCTGAAGCACAGGGCCACGACGCTGTTCGACCGGCCGCGCCATCCGGGGATCCGGCTCGTGCGGTGAGTATCGTCCTGGGCGATGTCCGTCCGGTTCGACGTCCTCGGGCCGCTCATGGTCCGCGTGGATGGCAGGGAGCTTGCGCTCGGCGGGTTCACCCGCCGGCGACTCTCGGTTTCCTGCTGCTCAACGCGGGCAGGGGCATGTCGATCAGCGAGCTGACCGAGGCGTTGTGGCCGGACGGGCACCCGCCGACCGCGCGCGGGATTCTGTTGAACGTCGTGTCCGCGCTGCGGAAAGCCGGACTGGACCTCGTCACCCGCAAGCCCGGCTACCTGCTGCGCGTGGAACTGCGGGCGCGGATCGCGTTGCTCGACGGTTCCTCGTCGACAGGTACGAGATCCGGTTCGGCGAGCTGCACCCGTGGTGCACGACCGCGCTCGCCACACCGCGCATCGTCGGGATGCCCGACGTCAAGCCCGCCACACCCGTGCTGTCGATGGCGTGGATCGCCCACGACGTCCGCGGTGTTCCGGTCGAACGGTCGTGGGTCGTGCCGCGCGGTGATCGTGCGCACCTCACGCTGCACCTGCCGCAGGTGGATCAGGTGATCCGCCGGTCGACGGTCTGAGATCAAATAACGTGGAGACGTGACTGCTCGACGCACCCTGCTCAAGACGTTGACCTTGCTCCCCCTGGCCGGCTGCGCGGCTCGGCCGTCCACACCGGCCACTCCACCGGCGACGACGACCAGCGCGGCACCCGTCCGGCACGAAGCCCTGTACGAACTGGAGAAGAAGTACGACGCGCGGCTCGGCGTCTACGCGGCCGGTGTCGGCACGATCGAGCACCGCGCGGACGAGCGGTTCGCGTTCTGCTCGACGTTCAAGGGCCTCGCCGCGGCGGCTCTGCTGCACCGCAACCCGATGACGTACCTCGACAAGGTCGTCACCTACACCGAAGCCGACCTGATGAAGAGCTCGGCGATCACCAGGAAGAACGTCCAGACCGGCATGAAGCTGCGCGACGTGTGCGACGCCGCCGTCCGCTTCAGCGACGGCACGGCGGGCAACCTGCTGCTGCGCGAGCTCGGCGGCCCTGCTGAGCTCACGAAGTACCTGCGCGAACTCGGCGACGACGAGACCCGCATGGACCGGACCGAGCCCGCCATCACCGAGGCCACACCGGGCGACCCGCGGGACACCGCCACGCCGCGTTCCCTCGGCACGGACTACCAGCGGCTCGTGCTCGGCGACGCCCTCGACCAGGAGAAGCGAGGCTTCCTCACCGACCTGCTGGAGCGCTCGGTCACCGGTGCCAAGCGGATCCGGGCGGGTGTCCCGCAGGGCACCAGGGTCGCGAGCAAGACCGGCACCGGCGACTACGCCACCGCCAACGACATCGCCGTTGTCTGGCAGCCGAACCGCGAGCCGATTCTCATCTCGATCATGTCGAGCAGGCCCGCGGCCGACGCCAAGATAGACGAGGCCCTCATCGCCGAAGCCGCCGCCTACGTCACCAAGACCCTCACCTGACCGAGGACACGTCCGCCCACACGGTCTTCGAGTCCGGGTACCGGTTGTGTCCCCACACCTGTGCCAAACCGTTGACCAGCAACAACCCCCGCTGCCGCCGCCCGAGAAACCCCATCCTTCCCAACTGGGGGAACCGTCCGGGTGTCCCGTCGTCGACCTCGACCCGCACCACCCCGCGTTCCGGCAGACGCAGGATGCGGGCACGGCGCGGCGGGGCGGCGTGGTGGTACGCGTTGCTCACGAGTTCCGTGGCCACGACCATCACATCGACCACGACGTTCTCGTGCATTCCCAGCAGCAGGCGGCGAACCTCCGCCCGCACGTCCGCGAGCGGCAGCATTCCCTCTGGTAGGACGAGGTCCAGGCGTTCGCTGGACCGTCCTGCAATACCCATCAGCATCTCCCCGTGCCCTGTTGGTTCAAGGCAGGAGGTTCCGTACCCATTCGGGCGAACGTCGAAACCCATCGAACTTCACTCACAACTCCCTCGGCAGGTCCGCCCACACCACGGTGCCCCCGTGAGCGCGGTCGACACCCCACCGTTCGGACAACCGCGCGACCAGGACCAGGCCGTATCCCCGCTGCGGACGGGAGACCTTCCGCAGCGGCGGATGAGCACGGGCGTCGTGCGCGATCTCGATCCGGATCTTGGACTTCCCGATGACGACACGCAGGAACGACGGTTCCGACGTGTACCGGTAGGCGTTGCTGACCAGTTCGTTCACCACCAGCAGCACATCGGCGACGCAGTCGGCGTTCACCCCGGTCAGCTCCAGCCTGACCCAGCGCCGGACGGTCGCGAGACTCGGCCGCTGCCTGCCCAGGGGCAGATGGGCCGCCTCACCTGTCCTCGCTGCCTGGTCGCGCGCCAAACCGCTCCTCGAGCTGGTGTTGATCAGTTCTGGCGCGGGTTACCCAAGTGGATTGATCACCAAACCATCTAGCTGGGCGGCGGCCTCCCGTCGAACGCACGGCGCAGCTCGCACAACGCGTAGTGCTTGCGGGATTTCACCGTTCCCGCGGGCACGCCCAAACACACAGCAGCCTCGCTGTACGTGCGGTCGTTGTAGTAGAGCTCGGTGAGCACGCGACGGTGCTCATAGGACAGTGATGCCAGCACGGCGTTCATCACCATCGTGTCCACAACCCGCTGAGCGTGATCCGGCGCTGGTTCCGGTTCGTGCTCTGCCGTTTCGCGCGGCCGCACCGTCCTGGCGCGCACCCGGTCGATGACCACGTTGCGCGCCACAGTGATCAGCCAGCCGCGGGCGGAGGATCCGTCGGCGAACGACTCGGGATGGCGCCACGCCCGCAGGAAGGTCTCCTGGACGACGTCCTCCGCGGCCGCGCGGTCGCCGGTCAGCCGGGTCGCGAAGTTCAGCAGACTGTGGTGATGATCCTGGTAGAGCACGCGGAGGAAGTCGTGCATCGGGTCAGTGAAATCCCCGGCTGCCCCGCGGACAACGACTCTGTCCAATCCGACAGGAAACCCCGTACAGCGAGTGGGCCACTACGCTGCGCACGTGAGGCGTTACTTCAGCGCGCTCGTGCTGGCACTGCTCACCGCGACGGCCATGGCCGTTCCCGCGCAGGCCCACGCCGAGCTCAGGAGCAGCAACCCGGCGTCCGGCGCGGCACTCGACGCACCGCCACCGCAGATCGAGCTGACGTTCAGCGATGTCGTCAGCCTGCCCGACGGCGACGCGGTCACCGTGACCGGCCCGGACGGTGTCAAGTGGCCGGTCACGCAGGCCCACGCCGTCGACAGGACGATCACGGCGAAGGTCGACACCGCCGCGGCGAAGTCCGGTGCGCACACGCTGGAGTGGCGCGCTCAGTCCGATGACGGTGACATCATCAGCGGCAAGTTCACGTTCACGATGAACGCGCCCTCCGCGGCACCCACGTCGTCGGTGATGATGAGCGCGCCGGTGACCAACGCTCCCCCGTCGACCACGCCGTCAGACCCCGGTGGTGTTCCCGCGTGGCTGTGGGTCGTGGCCGGGTTGATCGCGGTCGTCGGCGCGATCCTGCTCGTCCGCCGGAAGTCCTAGCCGTTTGCGCAGGAGGTCGCGTTCGGCCGGGTGCTCCGCCCGTTCGAGCGCGGCCTCCAACGCTGCCGTGGGGTCTTCGCCGAGCCGTTGCAGCAGATCGGCGCGCACGGCGTGGAACAGGTGGTAGCGGTCGAGGTCGAGCGCGTCGACTTCGCGCAACGCCGCGGCAGGTCCGTCGACCTCGGCGACGGCGACGGCGCGATGCAGAGCCACGACAGGGCTCGGCGTGATCGCCAGCAGCTGGTCGTAGAGCGCCACGACCTGATGCCAGTCGGTCGGTGGATCGCTGTGCACGGCGTTGATGGCGGCCTGAATCTGGTACGGACCCGGCCGGTTCCAGCGCAGGCACCGCCGCACGATGTCCTGACCTTCCGCGATCAGGTCCGCGTCCCACCGCGACCGGTCCTGGTCCTCCAGCAGCACCAGCGAGCCGTCCACGACCCGAGCGTCCCGGCGGGAGGCGACGAGCAGCATCAACGCGAGCAGCCCCCACACCTCGGGTTCGTCCGGCATGAGCCCGGCCAGCACGCGGCCGAGCCGGATCGCCTCCTCGGCCAGCTCCTGCTTGTCCAGGTAACCCTCGTTGAAGATCAGGTACACGACCGCGAGCACGGCATTGAGGCGTTCGGGCAGGTCGGCGTCACGTGGCACCCGGTACGGGATGCGGGCCGCGCGGATCTTGCCCTTCGCGCGCACGATCCGTTGCGCCATCGTGGGTTCCGGCACGAGGAACGCCCGTGCGATCTCGGCCGTGGTGAGGCCGCCGAGGAGTTTCAACGTCAACGCGACCTGGGCCTGCGGTGCGAGCGACGGGTGGCAGCAGGTGAAGATCAGCCGAAGCCGGTCGTCCGGCACGTCCTCCACCTCCTCCTCCGGTTCGTGCCGCAGCAGTGCTGCCTGCGCGTGCTTCTCGTGTCCCTTGGTCTCGCGGCGCAGCTTGTCGATGGCACGGTTGCGGGCGGTCGTGATGATCCAGCCCGCCGGTGCCGGGGGCACGCCTTTCACCGGCCACTGCTCGGCGGCCGTGGTGAAGGCGTCCTGCACCGCCTCCTCGGCGAGGTCGATGTCGCCGAGGAGGCGGGTCAGGACGGACACCGCGCGGCCGTACTCCGCGCGATAGATCTCCTCGATCATGCGAACGCGATCGGCCTGACCTCGACCGACAGCGGGTTCAGCACGGTGGCGAGCCGCCGGCCCCACTCCAGCGCCTCGTCCAGGTCGGCTGCCTGGATGATCGTGAAGCCGCCGATGTGCTCCTTGCCCTCGGTGAACGGTCCGTCGGTCATCAGCACGTCGTCGTCCTTGGCCCTGAGCACGGTCGCTGTCGACGGCGGGTGCAGGCCGACCGCGAACACCCACGCGCCCTTGGCGCGCATCTCCTCGTTGAGCTTCTCGAGGTTCGCCATGATCGGGTCGAGGATCTCGGGCGGCGGCACGTCACCGTCGGGCTGATAGACACTGAGCAGGTATTTCTGGGTCATCGTGGTCTCCTTTCGCCCTTTGTACGAACGAGGACGACCTGTTTCGACAACTATGGCGACATGATCCCGTTGATCCTCCCGCTCGACGACCCGGCGGCCGACCTGGCCGCGGTCGGGGGCAAGGGCGCCTCGCTGGTGAGGCTGACCAGAGCCCGGCTGCCGGTGCCCGCCGGGTTCTGCCTCACGACCCGCGCCTACCGGGAGCGGTCGATGGAGGGCGTGCTGGAGGCGTTCCGCGAGCTGGGCGGGCCGGTGGCGGTGCGGTCGTCGGCCACCGCGGAGGACCTGCCGTCGCTGTCGTTCGCCGGGCAGCACGACACGGTGCTGAACGTGTCCGAGGACGGGCTGTTCGACGCGATCCTGCAGTGCTGGGACTCGCTGCGGTCCGCCCGTGCCGTCGCCTACCGCGAGAACAACGGTGTCGAGTCCGCGGAGATGGCCGTCGTCGTGCAACGGATGGTGCCCGCGGAGGTGTCCGGGGTGCTGTTCACTGCCGATCCGCTGACCGGACGCCCCGAGCCGGTGATCAACGCGGTGCGCGGGCTCGGAGAGGCGCTGGTCAGCGGTGAGGCCGACTCGTCCGACCTGCTCTCCGACGTGCGGAAACGCGAACTGATCGAGTTCGGCGAGCGGATCGAGAACCTGTTCAAGATGCCGATGGACGTCGAGTGGGCGTTGGCCGGTGACGAGTTCCGGATCCTGCAGGCGCGGCCCATCACGTCGTTCCGGGTCGAGTGGAACGACACGCTCGACGGCGACTACCTGTGGTCCAACGGCAACGTCGGCGAGGCTCTGCCCGAGGTCATGACGCCGGTGACGTGGTCGCTGGTGAAGGTGCTGTCGAGCATGACGATCGGGCCACACCGGATCTCCGGCAACATCGGCGGCCGCTTCTACCTCAACATCAGCACCTACTCCGCGCTCGGCACGGCCGTCGGGAGGACCGAGCGGATGCTGCGGTCCGGCGAGGAGACGTTCGGGCGCATCCCGGCCGGGGTGACGGTGCCGCCGCTGCCGATGTCGCGGCTCGCGATCCTGGCCGCCGTGGCGCGCGGCGCGGGCGGGCCGATCAAGCAGCGGATCCTCTACCGGACACAGCTGCCGCGACTTGTCCGGGAGAACCCCGCGCGCTGTGCCGCCGCACGCGAGGCCATCGCCGCGTGCACCACCCCGCAGGCGTTGCTCGACCTCTGGCGCAACGACATCGACCAGCTGTTGCGGCACGTGTGCCCGATCCTCGACGCCGGCGCACGCATGATCGCGGGCGGTCCTGCGGCGTTCCGGCGTGAGCTCGTCGCGCTGGTCGGTGAGGAGAACGCGACGACGCTGCTGACCGGCTTCCACGCGGGCGCCGGGTTGTCGAGCATCGGGCCGTTGATCGGGCTGGCGCGGGTGCGGTCGGGCGAGATGAGCTTCGCGGAGTACCGCGAACAGTGGGGCCATCGGTCCCACAACGAGTTCGAGGTCCACCAACCACGTCCCGCCGAGGCGCCGACGTGGATCGCGGCGCAGATGGACCGGCTGGGTGATCCGGTCGCGCTGCTGGAGCGGCAGGCGACCGCGCGGGCGCGGGCGTGGGACCGGCTGGTGGCGGCGCATCCGCGGCAGGCACGTCGCATCGAGCGGCGGCTGGCGAAGATCGGCGCCGGGGCGCGGGCACGCGAACAGGCCCGTTCCGAGATGGCGCGCGCGTTCTGGGTGATGCGGGCATTCCTGCTGCGTGCCGGCGAACTGACGAAGTCCGGTGACGACCTGTTCTTCCTGCCGATCGACGACGTCCTGCGCTTGCTGGGCGGCGAGACGTCGTTGCTGGACCGCGTGCACGCGCAACGGAGGGCCTACGAGCGCTATTGCCTGCTGCCGCCCTATCCGGCGGTGATCCGGGGCCGGTTCGACCCGGAGTCCTGGGCGGCCTCACCGAACCGGCGGGCCGATCTCCACGACGCGACGACCGACGTGCCGATGCCGTCGGACGTCACCGGGTTCCCCGGCTCGGCGGGCGTGGTCGAAGGAGTGGCCCGCGTGCTGCGCCGGATCGACGAGGGCAGGGCCCTGGAACCGGGCGAGATCCTCGTGACCTCGGTGACGAACATCGGCTGGACACCGTTGTTCACCCGTGCCGCCGCCATCGTGACCGATGTCGGCGCCCCTCTCTCGCACGCGGCGATCGTGGCTCGGGAACTGGGAATTCCGGCGGTGGTGGGTTGCGGCAACGCCACGACCCGCATCGCCACGGGAGACGTCATCCAGGTGGACGGGGCACGGGGAACCGTGACGAAGGTGTCCAGAAAATAGGTGTCCAGAAAATGGGCGTGCTGAACCCACCACCCGTCCGCCTCCGGGTGGCGGGTTCCGCACTCCGAGGTCAGTTGTGCGCGGGAACGCAGTCGTACATCGAGACGAGCTGACGCCGCATGCGTTCCCGCAGCAGGTCGATCACCTCGGTGACGGTGTCCGCCTCCGCGTACGCCTGCACCTCGACCCACTTCAGGTCGAGCCGGGCGTGCGCGTGGATGACGGACTTGTCCGAAGTCAGGTTGACCCAGGCGAAGTCGACCCGGTCGGGCGCGTAGCGGTCGAGCGAACCGATCCGCGCAGACGCGTAGTCCCTGGCCTGCTCCGGAATGGCCTCCGCGAGCGAGACCTGGATGTAGTCCATCGGCACCTGCCTCCTCAAGGCAACGCGGCATCGCCGCGTGGCCAGTTCGACGGTACGAAAGCGATCGCAACGCCGAACCAGGCGTTGGTCCCGACAGAGCAGGGTCTTTCTGCTGTGACAATTCCTTTTGGAATGGTGCCGGTGCCGGACCTGGGTGTGTCACTTGATCAGGGCGGAGACCTTCTGGTCGAGCTGTTCCTCGGTGGGCGAGCCGGTGAGCAGCTCCACCGAGCCGTCGGTGCGGACGAACGCGAACGTCGGCTGAGCGGTCACGCCGAACCGCTTCCACACGGAACCGTCGAGGTCGGCGAGGTGCGGGAACCCGGTCATCCTGTGGTCGGACACGAACTTCTTCATCGCGTCGAGCTGGTCCTCCGCCGCGACGCCGACGAACTGGACCTTGTTGTGCCGCTTGGCCATCTGCTCGACCTGCTCCGCCTCGGCGTTGCACGAGGGGCACCACGGCGTCCAGAACCACAGCACGGCGGGCTGGCCGACGAGCTTGTCGCCGCGGAACTCCGCGCCCTCCAGCGTCTTCGCGGTGAACTGGAACTTCTCCGGGGTGGGCGCCTTCTCGGCGCACCCCGCGAGCAGCAGCACGACTCCCAGCAGTACTCCGAGGATGCGCATCGGGCTCCTCACCTCCTGTCTGGGCGTACGGCCTTGCGCCTCCTCCGGTTCAGCCACCAGCCGCCCGCGATCACCAGCACGACCACGAACGGCCACGGGCCCAGCGCCCCCACGATCTCGGCGAGCGTGCCCTGGAACCGTCCGGCCGCGCCCACGACGGGGTCGCGTGAACTGCCGTTGGCCAGGAACAGCCGCAACTCGTAGACGCCGTAGTACGTCACGTACGCGCCCATCACGACGAGCACCACACCGCCGAGGCGTCCGACGTGCGGCAGAAGCTTCCTGATGCGCGGTGCGAGCAGAGAACCGGCTACGGCGAGTGCGGTGACCACGAGGCCCATGCCGAGCGCGTAGGCGAGGAACGCGGTGAAGCCCGACTCCAGCGACGTCCCGATCAGGACGAGGAACGGGCCGACCGCGCACGAGAGAGAGGCGATGGCGAACGCGATGCCGTAGCCGTACATCGACCAGAGGCTCTTCGGGGCCGCCTGGAGCTTCGGCAGCCGGAGGTAGAGCTCCTTGCCGAGCAGCAGGAGCACGCCGACGCCGAGCATGGCGAGTCCGATCACGACGGTCACGAACGGCAGGTACCGCTTCAGCGTCGTGGCCACCGGGGTCAGGACGAGACCGAACAGTCCGAAAAAGGTGACAAACCCGGCGGTCATGACCAAACCGGACATAAAGGCGCGGCCCGCGTTGTCCCGCGCGACGAGTGCCAAATACGCAGGCAGCATCGCGAATCCGCACGGGTTGACCGTGGCCAGCATTCCGGCGATGACGGCTAATGCGACGTCGTTCACAGCGGCGACGGTAGTGTTGTCGCGTGCCGATCGAACAGTGGCTCGAAGCCATCCCACCTCTGCTGGTGTACGTGATCGTCGGCCTGGTGATCGGTTTCGAGTCCCTCGGGATCCCGCTGCCGGGTGAGATCGTGCTGGTCACGGCCTCGCTGCTGGCGTCGCAGCACGACCATCTGAGCCCGTTGTGGATCGGTGTGTGGGCGAGCGCGGGAGCGATCATCGGCGACAACTTCGGCTATCTCATCGGACGGCGCGGCGGACCGCGGTTGTTCGCGTGGATGGGCCGGAAATTCCCCAAGCACTTCGGCGAAACACAGGTCGAACACGCCCGTCGCGTGTTCCAGAAACGCGGCGCCTGGGCCGTGTTCTTCGGCCGGTTCATCGCTCTGCTGCGCATTCTCGCCGGGCCGCTGGCGGGTTCGCTGCACATGAACTACGGCAAGTTCCTGGTGGCCAACGCTCTCGGCGGCGTGGTGTGGGCCGGCGGCACGGCGGCGGCCGTCTACTACCTCGGCGTGGTCGCCGAGAAGTGGTTGAAGGGCTTCTCCTACGCGGGCCTGACGATCGCCGTGGTGGCCGGTGGAATCGGCATCTTCGTGGTGAAGCGCCGTCTGGCCAAGGCCGCGGAGCAGGAGCTCGAAGGAAAGGAAGAGGTCACGCCCGCGTAGCCCACGCGGCGATCTGGGCCGTGCCGCGCGGGAAAGTCGAGGCCGGCGACGCCGGGCGCTGTCAGCGTCACCAGGCGGCGCTTGCGCAGGAGCCGTCGCGCGGCGGCCGGCTCGCGGTCCCGTCCCACCAGACGAGTCCACGAGCCGACCGATGACCACATGCGCGGAGTTCTAGAACCAATGCCGTGTAGTTAGCGGCGTGGGCTGGCTGTCAAGGCCGGCTGAAACAGGCAACGGAGTTCCTGCTAGAACAGCGTCGACCAAGATCGTTGCTCTG
>NZ_JAFBCX010000024.1 GCF_016907955.1 Lentzea nigeriaca
GGTAAAACTACTCAAAGGAATACTCCTGACGAGGAGTATTCATATTACTGGCTGTGTTTCGGCACGCTGTTGAGTTCTCAAAGAACACGCGCTCATCATCACGATCCGCCACACGGCGACTCGATCCGAGGCTGTGTCGTACATAAGCTTGTGTTTGAAACTTCCGACGCCCTTGGCCTCTGAGCTCAGACGAGCTACCGGCTGGGTCTTCATCGTTTCGCGGTCACCCACTCTACCACACTCAGTGGAAGCTTGGTTCGTGACCCTCGCCGCACTCCGTTCCGGTGTTCCCGGCCCGTTCCGCGCTGGCAGAGAGAAAGTTACACGCACGCCAACTCGGGGTCAAATCGGGGGCAACCCAGTCGCCTGCGATTAAGAAACCGCAGGTCAACAGCCCCATACAGGACCCACGAACAAGCTATCGCAGCCCCGATGCCGTGCACAGTGTGACCGCCGTCACGTCAAGAAAGATCGAAGGCCGCCGATCCGCAGTGGGATCGACGGCCTTCGAGGACCTGAAACACCAGGTCAGAGCTCCACGTGCACGCCGGCGTTGTTGCGCTTGCCGCGGCGGAGCACCAGCCACTTGTCGTGGAGGAGGTCCGACGGCGCCGGCTTCCACTCCTCGTCGGTCACCTTGGCGTTGTTCACGTAGGCACCGCCCTCCTTGACCGTGCGCCGCGCGGCACCCCGGCTGTCGGCCAGCCCGGACACCACCAGCAGGTCGACGATCGTGGGCTCGTCGGCCAGCCGGACCTTGCCGGTCGGAGCCTCGGCCAGCGCCGCTTCGAGCACCGACGCGTCGAGGTCACGGAGCTCGCCCCGGCCGAACAACGCCTGGGACGCCAGCTGCACCTGCTGCGTCGCGCGCTCGCCGTGGACCAGGTCGGTGAACTCCTGCGCGAGACGCTTCTGCGCGGTGCGCAGGTGCGGCGCCTCCGCCGTCTGCTTCTCCAGCTCGTCCAGCTCCTCCCGCGAGAGGAAGGTGAACAGGCGCAGGTAGTTGAGCACCGTGACGTCGTCGACGTTCACGAAGTACTGGTACCAGGCGTACGGCGAGGTCATCTCCGGGTCGAGCCACACGCGCCCGCCACCGGTGGACTTCCCGAACTTGCGGCCCTCGGCATCGGTGACCAGCGGCGCCGTCAGCGCGTGCACCTGCTTGCCCTCGACCCGGCGCACCAGGTCGACACCGCTCACGATGTTGCCCCACTGGTCCGAGCCGCCGATCTGCAGCGCGGTGCCGTAGCGCCGGTTGAGCTCCAGGTAGTCGTTCGACTGCAGCAGCACGTAGCTGAACTCGGTGTACGACATGCCGTCGGTCTCGAGGCGTCGCTTCACGGTCTCGCGCGACAGCATCACGTTGACCGAGAAGTGCTTGCCGACGTCGCGCAGGAACTCGAGCGCGCTGACCTGGCCCGTCCAGTTCAGGTTGTTCTCGACGATCGCACCCGTGGGCGAGTCGTCGAAGTGCACGAACCGCTCCAGCTGGCCGCGGATCCGGTCGGCCCACTCGGCGACGGTGTCCAGCGAGTTCAGCGTGCGTTCACCGGTGTCGCGCGGGTCGCCGATCATGCCCGTGGCACCGCCGGCCAGCACGATCGGCCGGTGGCCCGCCATCTGGAAGCGCTTGAGCATCAGCAGCGGGACCAGGTTGCCGGCGTGCAGCGACGGCGCCGTCGGGTCGAAGCCGCAATAGAGCGTGAGCGGGCCGGCGTCCAGGTCCTTCCGGAGTGCGTCGAGGTCGGTGGACGTCGCGATCAGGCCGCGCCAGGACAGTTCGTCAAGGATGTGCTCGCTCACGTCCCTCATTGTCGCCCACCAGGTCGAACGGGTTTCCACCCGGTGCGCGCACGGGTAACCGCCGGGCATGACGGAGCCACGTGACGAGTTACGGCGGCCCACTGAGCGCATGCCGCGCGTGAACGAACCGGTGGTGGAGGAGGTCGTCGAACGCGACGACACCTACCGCAAGGTGCGGACGGTGCACACCGTCTGCGCAGTCATAGACATCGTGTGTTGGACGTTCGCCATCGTGCTGTTGGTGCACATCTTCCTGGTGGTGGCAGACGCGAACGCGGCCAACGGGTTCTTCCAGTTCGTCGCGGGTTGGGCGAACGGGATCACCCTCGGCCTCGACGGCCTCTTCACGCCGGACAGCCCCAAGATCGCGGTCCTCTTCAACGAGGGCCTGGCCGCGGTCCTGTGGCTGCTCATCGGGGCACTGCTGACGAACCTGATCACGCGACTGGCGCTGCCGGTCGACCACCGGCGCGCCTGGTACCGCCGGTCCATGCCCGTCCGCTGACGACGCGGCGCGGCAACACCACGCCCAGGCTCTCGGCCCAGTCGAGAGCCTGGGCCAGTGATCGTTCTCCGGTGAGCGTCACGGCGGCAGGTCAACGCGCGCACCGCTGACCGTGGGAGAGGCCAGACGTTCCAGCGCGGGGACGTCGGCCTCGGGCTTGGCGATTGTGACGAGCTCGGCGGCCAGTGCCTTCTCGATGTCATCCCCCAGGATGTCGAGGGCCGTACTTTGGATCCCGTGGCCGAGTATCAGTTCGACGTCGCCCCGTCGTTCGCCGAGGAGGATCGCGATCGGGTGCTGCCGATCGTCGACCGGCTGAAGGCGCTGGGTGTCGAGGTCTTCTACGACAGGGACCGCGAGGTCGAGATGTGGGGGCGCGACCGCGTCGAGTACTTCACCGAGACGTTCAGCCACCGTGCGAGGTTCGTGCTGCTGTTCAGCTCGGAGCATTACGTCTCGAAGTGGACGCGCCTGCAGAGCCGTGCGGCGATGGCGCGCTCGTTGGAGGAGAACACCGAGTACGTGCTGCCGATCCGGATCGACGACACACCCGTGCCCGGCCTCTTGCCCACGATCGCCTACCTCGACATGCGCAGGCACAGTGACGAGGTCATCGCACAGGCCGTTGTGCAGAAGCTGGCACAACACCGTGCGTCGTTCACTCCTACTACGCCGATCACACCGCAGTCGGTGGCGGCGCTCGTGCGGGAGAAGCCGCGCGGCTGGGAGTACCTGCTGTACGTGACCGTTGTGTCGCAAGGACTCGCGGAGCTGGAGTCGAAGTACTGGGAACACTTCCTCCGCTATGCGCCGCGCAACGGTGCCGTCGAGCACGGCACCGGGATCGAGCTGATCCGCGACCGGAACGTACTGCTGAGCGAGATCATCAAGGTCGCGGTGGAGACGCTGTTCACGGGCGACACTCAGGAGGCCGCGTTCGGGGCGCCGGGGGAGGCCGGGGATCCGTCGCGGATCGTCCACCTCGGCGAGCTGTTCGTGCGGACGTTCGACGAGATTCTGGAGTGGGCTCGGGGAATTCACGCGACGAGCTATGCGCATGAGCAGGCGCGGGTCGCGGCTCGGATCCAGGCGCAGTTCGCGGATCAACAGCTTCGGGCGATGCACGCGGTGGCGCGGGATCTGCGGGACGTGGCGGACACGCTGGTCGAGCGGTTGACGGCCGGCGAGCAGATCAACATGACGGTGCCGTTGGTGTTCGAGGTGGATCCCCAGCTGGAGAAGGAGTTCCGGGCGGCTCTTGATCGGTTGTGAGAACGACGTGGTGCAGGATGTGCTGAACAACCTGACGCGAGAGACCGCGGCTGGGCGGGCCTCCAGCACCAAGGCCCCTCGTACGCCGGACGAGGTCAGAGCGCTGCTGGCGGCCCGGCCACCTGCCTGGCCGTACCGTTCTGGCCGAGATCATCGACTCGCTGGAGAAGAGCCTCACGCCGGAGACGAGCCGCGTGAGTTTCGGAACGCGCCGGCAACACGCAGAACCTGAATCCCGATGACGTCGTCCAGACCGCCCGCCGACACGCTGGTGCGACGACTCACCGCAGGCGAGAACGTCGTGCCGCGCTGGACGCAGCCGTCGAGCAGGTCAAACGACGTTGGTCGGGCGGCGCTTGCCGCCCCTCTTGTACGTCGACACGGCGGGAGAGTCGATCCAGAACCGCCACGGCACGTCCATCGCCACGGCCACACCGACGCGAGGTCCGGACCGCACTTCCCCGACCGAATCACCCGCGTACAGCCGCACCGGCGAGGAAGCGGAAGTCAGGTCCAGGCCGTTGGACGTGCGGTCCAGGCCCAGCACCTTGCACAGCCTGGCCGGTCCCTTGGCCAGTTCCGCGGCCGAACGCGAGGCCGGGCGGCGGGAGAACGCGACGTCCTCACCATCAACCACTTCGCCGGCGCGCAGCAGCACGGCGCCGGGCACGCCGTCGACCAGAGATACGACGTTGGCGCAGAAGTGCATGCCGTAGACGAAGTAAACGTAGAGGTGGCCGGCCGGGCCGAACATCACCTCGTTGCGCGGGGTTTTGCCGCGGTAGCAGTGGGAGGCCGGGTCGTCGCCGCCCCGGTAGGCCTCGACCTCGACGATGCGCACGCGCACGTCGCCCGCTTCCAGAAAAGACCCCAGGAGGAGCTGGGCCGCATCGACCGGGTCGATGGCCAGCTCCTCCCTGGTCAGCTGCCTAGAACTCACGCGCCGCCGCAGCCTTGGCCACCAGCGCGTCCAGCTGCTCGCGGACTCGGGAAGGAGCCGTGCCGCCGTGGGCGTTGCGGGAGGCGATCGAGCCCTCGACGGTCAGCACCGAACGGACCTCGGGCGTCAGGGCCGGCGAGATCGCGGCGAACTCCTCGTCGGTCAGTTCTTCCAGGCCCACGCCACGGGATTCGGCGGCGCGGACACAGGCACCGGCGGCCTCGTGCGCCACGCGGAACGGAACTCCTTGGCGCACCAGCCATTCCGCGATGTCGGTGGCCAGGGTGAAGCCGGCCGGGGCCAACGAGGCCATCCGAGCAACGTCGAAGCGGAGAGTCGCCACCATGCCCGCGAACGCCGGGAGCAGGAGTTCCAGCTGCTCGACCGAGTCGAACAGCGGTTCCTTGTCCTCCTGCAGGTCGCGGTTGTAGGCGAGCGGCTGTGCCTTCAGCGTCGCCAGAAGGCCGGCGAGGTTGCCGATCAGGCGGCCCGACTTGCCGCGCGCGAGTTCGGCGACGTCCGGGTTCTTCTTCTGCGGCATGATCGAGCTGCCGGTGGACCAGGCGTCGTCCAGCACCGCGAAGCGGAACTCGGCGGTGGTCCAGATGATGACCTCCTCGGCGATGCGCGAGAGGTTCACGCTGATCATCGCCAGCACGAACGCGATCTCGGCGGCGAAGTCGCGGGAGGCGGTGCCGTCGATGGAGTTCTCGACCGGGGCGTAGAAGCCGAGGTCGGCGGCCACCTTGGCGGGGTCCAGGCCCAACGACGAACCGGCCAGGGCGCCCGAGCCGTACGGGGAGAACGCGGCGCGCTTGTCCCAGTCGTGCAGGCGCTCGACGTCACGCAGCAACGCGTGCGCGTGGGCCAGGAGGTGGTGCGACAGCAGCACGGGCTGTGCGGACTGCAGGTGCGTGCGGCCCGGCATCACGGCGCCGAAGTGCGTCTCGGACTGGGCGGCCAGGGCGTCCACGACGTCCAGCACACCGGCGGAAATCCGCCGAGCCGCGTCGCGCAGCCACATGCGGAAGAGCGTCGCGACCTGGTCGTTGCGGGAACGGCCCGCGCGGAGCTTGCCGCCCAGTTCGGTGCCCGCGCGGTCGATCAGGCCGCGCTCCAGGGCGGTGTGGACGTCCTCGTCCTCCAGCACCGGGGTGAAGGCGCCGGACTCGACGTCGGCCAGCAGCTCGTCCAACGCCTTCTGCATGCCGGCGAGCTCTTCGTCCGTCAGCAGGCCCGCCGCGTGCAGCACGCGGGCGTGTGCGCGCGAGCCGGCGATGTCGTACGGCGCCAGCCGCCAGTCGAAGTGCGTCGACAGCGACAGGCGGGCCATCGCCTCTGCCGGTCCCGACTCGAACCGGCCACCCCACAAAGAACTCATTGCACACGCAACTCTCAGCTAGCGAAGTCGTAAAGTGATTCTTCCGAACGGGCCACGAGCCCGACCACGCGCCCCTCGTACAGCGCGATGTCGACCTCTCCCGAGCCCGACGACAAGGCCATCCTCGCCACCCGCACCGCGACCGAGCCCAGGCTGGACTTCACCACGCCGGCGCGGAAGTTCAGCTCGCGGATCGCCTCGGCTACCGACACGGTCTCGCCGTCGACCGCCACCGGCACCCCGGCGTCGAACGTCAGCACGGCGTGCACGGGGTCATTCATCGATGGAACCCGAGGCCAGCGCTGTGATCCGGTCGGCGAGCTCGGCACCGGTCATCGGTTCGCGGGCCACGACCAGGATCGTGTCGTCGCCCGCGATCGTGCCGACGACCTCGTGCAACGCGGCGCGGTCCAGCGCCGACGCGAGGAACTGCGCGGCGCCGGGCGGAGTCCGCAGCACGGCGAGGTTGCCGGAGAAGTCGGTCGAGACCAGCAGCTCGCCCAGCACGCGCACGAGCCGCGTGGTGCCGCCCTGGACGCCGCGCACCGGGCTGCCGTCCTCCGGGATCACGTAGACCGGCGCACCGCCGTCAGGGCCGCGCAGCTTCACCGCGCCGAGCTCGTCCAGGTCGCGCGACAACGTGGCCTGCGTGACCTCGATGCCTTCCGCCGCAAGGAGTTTCGCGAGCTCGGACTGGCTGCGGACGGCTCGCTGCGACACCATCTCGACGATGCGGCCCTGACGGGCGGTACGAGTCATGACGACTGCTCCAGCAACCACACGAGCAACGCCTTCTGCGCGTGCAGACGGTTCTCGGCCTCCTGCCACACCAGCGACTGCGGTCCGTCGAGCACGTCGTCGGTGATCTCCCAGCCGCGGTGGGCGGGCAGGCAGTGCAGCACCGTCGAGTCGGGCTTCCCGGTCGCCTCCAGCAGCGAGGCGTTCACCTGGTACGGACGGAACGGGCCGACGCGGTCCTTGCCGTCGTTCTCCTGGCCCATGGACGTCCACGTGTCCGTCACCAGCACGTCCGCGCCGTCGACCGACTCGCGCGGGTCGCTGATCAAGGACACCGAACCACCGGTCTCGGCGGCACGCTTCTTGGCGTCCTCCAGGAACTGCGGGTTCGGCACGAAGCCCGCGGGCGCGCCGATGCGGACGTGCATACCCGCCGTGGCGCCACCGAGCAGCAGCGAGTGCGACATGTTGTTGGCGCCGTCGCCCAAGTACGTCAGCGTGAGTCCGGCCAACTTGCCGTAACGGCGGCGGATCGTCTGCAGGTCCGCGAGCACCTGGCACGGGTGGAACTCGTCGGTCAGCGCGTTGACCACGGGAACCCGCGAGACGCTGGCCATCGCTTCGATGCGCGCCTGGGCGAACGTCCGCCACACCACGGCGTCGACATATCCGGACAGGATCCGGGACGTGTCCTCGATCGTCTCCTCGCGGCCCAGCTGCATCGAGCGGCCGTCGATGATCACCGGGTTGCCGCCGAGCTGCGCGATGCCGACCTCGAACGACAGCCGCGTGCGCGTCGAGTTCTTCTCGAAGATCACGGCGACGGCCTTGGGGCCCGCCAGCGGCTTCGCGGTGAACCGGTCCGACTTGTAGGTGTCCGCGAGGTCGAGGACGGCGGACTGCTCGTCCGGCGTCAGGTCGTCGTCGCGCAGGAAGTGCCGCAAAGTCACTGCTGCTCCTCGAAGAAAGTGGGGATCGCGGCCACGAACGCGTGCGCGTCGGATTCGTCCAGGATCAGCGGCGGCGCCAGGCGGATGACGTCGGGCTGGATGGGGTTGATCAGGTAACCGGCCTTCTGCGCGGCCGCCGCGGCCTTCGCCGAGACCTTGTCGCGCAGCATGATGCCGAGCAGCAGGCCGGCTCCCCGCACCCCGGAGATCGCCGGGTGGTGCAACGCCTCCACCCCGGCCGCGATCTCCTTGCCCACGGACGAGGCGTGCTCCAGCAGGCCTTCCGCGGCGATCGTGTCGAGCACCGCGAGGGCGGCCGCGCAGCACACGGGGTTGCCGCCGAACGTGGTGCCGTGGTGTCCGGGCTGGAACAGCTCGCCGGCCGCGCCGAACCCGATCGTGACGCCCAGCGGGAGGCCGCCACCGATGCCCTTGGCGAGGGTCATGACGTCCGGCACGATCCCTGCCTGCTGGAAGGCGAACCACGTGCCGAGCCTGCCGACGCCCGTCTGCACCTCGTCGAGGATGAACAACGCGCCGTGCTCGGACGTGATCCGGCGCGCTTCCTGGAGGTAGCCCTCGGGCGGCATGACGACGCCCTGCTCGCCCTGGATCGGCTCGACGACGAACGCCGCCGTGTCGTCGTCGATCGCCGCTTCCAACGCCGCCACGTCACCGAACGGGATGTGGGAGACGCCGGGCACGAGCGGTTCGAACGGCGTGCGCTTCGCGGGCTGGCCCGTCAGCGACAGCGCACCCATCGTGCGGCCGTGGAAGCCACCCAGAGTAGCGACGATCTTGGTGCGCCCGGTGCGGCGCGACATCTTCAGCGCCGCCTCGTTCGCCTCGGCGCCGGAGTTGCAGAAGTAGACCTTGCCGGGCTCCCCCGCGAGGTCGAGCAGCCGCTCGGCGAGCTTCAGCGCGGGCTCGTTGACGTAGAGGTTCGACGTGTGGCCGAGCTTCGAGATCTGCGTGGTGACGGCCTCGACGATCTTCGGGTGGGCGTGGCCCAGCGCGTTCACCGCGATGCCGGTCAGCAGGTCCAGGTAGCGGTTGCCGTCGGTGTCCCAGACGTACGCGCCCTCGCCGCGCTCCAGCGCGAGCTGAGGCGTGCCGTAGTTGTCCATCATGGACTGTTGCCAACGCGTTGTCACTTGTCCCCCAAAACCATCGTGCCCACACCTTCAGTGGTGAAGACTTCGAGCAACACCGAGTGGGCCAGCCGCCCGTCGATCACGTGCGCCTGCGGCACCCCGCCGCGCACCGCCCGCAGGCAGGCCTCCATCTTCGGCACCATGCCGCTTTCCAGGTCCGGCAACATCTTCTCGAGCTCGGACGCCTGGACCTGGTGCAGCAGCGACGACTTGTCCGGCCAGTTCGAGTACAGACCCTCGACGTCGGTCAGCACCACGAGCTTCTCCGCACCCAGCGCCACCGCCAGCGCTCCGGCCGCCGTGTCCGCGTTCACGTTGTGCGGCACGCCGTTGATGTCCGGCGCGACCGACGACACGACCGGGATCCGGCCCGCACGCACGATGTCGAGCACCGAGTCCGGATTGACCTCCGTGATGTCGCCGACGAGACCGATGTCGACCTCTTCGCCGTCCACGATCGCGCCACGACGCGTGGCGGTGAACAGGTGCGCGTCCTCACCGGAGATGCCGACCGCGTAAGGACCGTGCTGGTTGATCAGGCCGACGAGCTCACGTCCGACCTGACCGACGAGCACCATCCGCACGACGTCCATGGCTTCCGGTGTCGTGACGCGCAGACCGCCGCGGAACTCGCTGTGGATGCCGAGCTTGTCCAGCATCGACTTGATCTGCGGGCCACCGCCGTGCACGACGACCGGACGCAGACCGCACAGCCGCAGGAACACCATGTCCTCGGCGAACGCCTTCTTCAGCTCGTCGTCGACCATGGCGTTGCCGCCGTACTTGACGACGACGATCGCGCCGCGGAAGCGCTGCAACCACGGCAGTGCCTCGACGAGGACCGCCGCCTTCTCTTGTGCGTTCATGAGGAGTAAGCGCTGTTCTCTTCGACGTAGTCGTGGGACAGGTCCGTGGTCAGGACGGTCGCCTCGGCGTCACCGACGTTGAGGTCGATGACGATCTCGATCTCGCGGCCGGACAGGTCGGCCTCGCTGCGGTCGCGGTCGCGGGTTCCGTTGCGGTACAACGACACGCCGTTGATGATGATCTGCAGCACGTCCGGGTCGATCTCGGCGTCGGCGCGGCCCAGCGCCATCGCGATGCGGCCCCAGTTCGGGTCGCTGCCGAACAACGCGGTCTTCACCAGGTTGTCCTCGGCGACCGTCCGTCCGATGTGGACGGCCTCGGCCTCGGTGGCGGCCTGCTTGACGGTGATGCTGATTTCCTTCGTCACACCCTCGGCGTCGCCCTGGAGCTGCTTCACCAGGTCGGCTGCGACCTCGGTCAGCAACGCGACGAAGTCGTCGAACGAGGGCTCGATAGCCGAGGCACCGGAAGCCAGAACCAGCACGGTGTCGTTGGTGGACGTGCCACCGTCGACGTCCAGGCGGTCGAACGTGCGACCCGTGGCCAAGCGCAGCGCCTTGTCCAACGAGTCGCCGGAGATCTTGGCGTCGGTCGTGATGACCGACAGCATCGTGGCCATGTTCGGCGCGAGCATGCCCGCGCCCTTCACGAACCCGCCGACGGACCAGCCCTGCTCAGATGCCTTCCACGCCTGCTTGGGACGGCTGTCGGTGGTCATCACGCCGGTGGCGGCGTCGAGCCCGGCCTCGACGGACGAGTCCAGCTCCTTCGCCACGTGCTCGACACCCGCGAGCACCTTGTCCATCGGCAGACGCTCACCGATCAGACCGGTGGAGCAGACCGCGACGTCGACGGCACCGACGCCGAGCACCTCGGCGACCTTCTCGGCGGTGGCGTGCGTGTCCTGGAAGCCCTCGGGACCGGTGCACGCGTTGGCACCACCGGAGTTGAGCACGACCGCGGTGAGTCGTCGCGACTGGATCACCTGCTGCGACCACAACACCGGCGCGGCCTTCACCTTGTTCGTGGTGAAGACGCCCGCGGCGGCGTCCGAAGGCCCGTCGTTCACGACGAGCGTCAGATCGAGAGCGCCGGAGGGTTTGATGCCGGCGGCGATCCCGGCGGCCCGGAAGCCCTGGGGTCCGGTGACGCCCTTGTTGCGGTTCACGGAGCGACTCCAACGGTCGAGAGGCCGGTCGTTTCCGGCAGGCCGAGAGCGAGGTTCATGCACTGGACAGCGGCACCCGCGGTGCCCTTGGCCAGGTTGTCGACGGCGGCCACGACCACGAGCCGGTTCAGGTCCTCGTCGACGGTGACTTGCATCTGGACGGCGTTCGAGCCGAGAACGGCGTTCGTCGTCGGCCAGAAACCTTCGGGCAGAACGTGGACGAACGGCTCGTTCGCGTACGCCTTCTCGTAGGCCTCGCGAACACCAGAAGCGTCCTTCAGCTGAGCCGTGCAGGTCGCGAGGATGCCCCGCGACATCGGCGCCAGCACGGGCGTGAAGCTGACCTTGATCGGCCGGCCGGCCGCGGCACTCAGGTTCTGCGTGATCTCCGGCGTGTGCCGGTGCGCGCCACCGACGCCGTACGCGCTGGCCGAGCCCATGACCTCGGACCCGAGCAGGTTCGGCTTCAGCGACTTGCCCGCGCCCGACGTGCCGGACACGGCGACGATGACGACCTCGTCCTCGATCAGGTCGACGGCGGGCGCGAGCGCCAGCGACGACACCGTCGGGTAGCAGCCGGGAACGGCGACGCGACGTGCGCCGACGAGCTTCTCCCGCTGGTTGGGAAGCTCCGGCAGCCCGTACGGCCAGGAGCCCGCGTGGTCGCCGCCGTACCACCGCTTCCAGTCGTCGGCGCTGGTCAGCCGGTGGTCGGCGCCGCAGTCGATCACCACGGTGTCGTCGCCGAGTTGCTCGGCCAGCTCGGCTGAGTGACCGTGGGGCAGTGCGAGGAACACCACGTCGTGGCCCTTGAGGGTCTCGGCTGTGGTGTCTTGTAGCTGTCGGTCGGCGAGCGGCAGGAGGTGCGGCTGGTGCTTGAGCAGCTTGTCGCCGGCGCTGCTGTTGGCCGTCAGCGCGCCGATCTCGATGTCCGGATGGCTCAGTAGCAGGCGGAGCAGCTCGCCACCCGCGTACCCGCTGGCGCCCGCGACCGCGATCCTCACTGTCATACGAATGATTATGCACGGTCGTGCAAACTCACTCAACCGGAGCAGTACGCGGGGAGCTTTCGTACTCTCCTGGCGTACGCAAGGGCCCCGCGTGCCGTCGGGCGTGGCCACGTGGCCGGGGATCGAGGCCAGGTGGGGCTGGGGCCGCCAGGGTGGGGCGACCATGATGATCAGCGTGAACGTGAGGGTGCGCGACGCGCTGTGGACGGCAGGCGCCTTACTGTTGGCGCTGGTGACGCTGGTCGCACCGCTCGGCAGGCCCGTGCACTGGTGGCTGATCGTGGCCTCCGCCGTGTGGGCGGCTGCGCTGGTGCCGTTCGGCGCCCGCCGGC
Source organism: Lentzea nigeriaca (assembly GCF_016907955.1). Classification (GTDB taxonomy): domain Bacteria; phylum Actinomycetota; class Actinomycetes; order Mycobacteriales; family Pseudonocardiaceae; genus Lentzea; species Lentzea nigeriaca. The sequence continues at coordinate 12,121 of NZ_JAFBCX010000024.1, forward strand.
CGCGCGCTGCGATGCTGCTCACCGCTCCCCTTCATGCGGTGAACAACCTGCTCGCGATCGCCCCGACCTCGCTCGTGATCTTCCGGTCGGCCCGGTCCGTCCGCTCGCAACCGCAGCTGTGGGCGTTGATGGGCGCCACGGCCGTGCTCCAGGCGGCGTTCAGCGGCCTGCACGCGTGGCGCGCGGGCGACAGCCTGTCCGACTACCTGCTCGGCACCGCGTTCACCGTCCTGTTCCTGCTGCTCTTCCCGGCCGTCGCCGGTGCGCTCGTCGGGCGGCGCAAGCCGTTGACTCAGGTGCTGATGGAGCGCAACGACTACTTGGAACAGACGCGTGTGTTGACCGCGAACACCGCGAGGTCCGCGACGCGCGCGCACATCGCGAGCGAGATGCACGACATGCTCAGCCACCGGCTCCGGCAGCTGACCGCGCACGCCGGAGCGCTCGAGCGCTCGGCCGCCGAGCAAGCCCCTGAGCTGCGCGAACAGGTCGAGCTGATCCGCAGGACGTCCGCGGTCGCGATGGAGGAGCTGCGTGAGATCCTCGGTGTGCTCGGAACCTCCGACGCCGATGAGAACGCCGGTACGCGCGCGGACGTCGAACGGCTCGTGGCGGCATCGGCGTCGGCGGGCGTCTCGGTCCTGCTGGACTGGTCAGGCCCCGATCTGGCCGATGCCGACGCACGCCTCCGAAGGGCGGTGCATCGGGTCGTGCGCGAAGCACTCACGAACGTGCACAAACACGCGCCGTCAGCACAGACCCGTGTCTTGGTGCAGGTCGGCGAACGAGTGCGGGTCGAGGTGGTCAACGGTCCGAGCGGCGAGCCCAGGGGCAGCGGCACCCGCCGAGGGCTTATCGGGCTGGAGGAACGCGTCGGGTTGATCGGCGGCTCGTTCAGCGCCGGTCCCGTCCACGGCGGCTTCCGGGTGGCAGCCGACCTCCCGCTGCACCCCGTGGTGCAGGAGGAGACGGGCGCGGCAGGTGCCGTGGCCGAGGCGCCACCCCCGATCACCGCAGAGGTCCTCACCGTGCCACGCGTGATCGGCGGCGGCTGCCTCGGCACGCTCGCCCTCGTTCCGGCGCTCGGTACGGTGTTCGTCCTGCTCGTCGTCGCGATCTTCAGCCGCGCCGAGATGACCAGGCAGGAGTTCGACGCGTTCCGGGTGTCGGTCGTGCACGAGGAGGAGGTCACCGAGACGCACGGCTTCGGCGTGCCGTCGGACAACACCGGGTGCTTCCGCTACCACGCGCGCGACGAGGAGAGCCGTGACTTCGAGCTCTGCTTCGACCGCAACGGTGTGCTGACCGCGAAGAAGGAGCTGGCCCGATGAGGTTCGTCTGGCCGTCGCTCGCGTTCGGAGTCGGCCTGGTGCCGCTGATCGCCCCGCTGGCGCCCGTCCCGCACCCGTTGCTGACGATCGCGTCCGCGGTGTGGATCGCGATGCTCGTGTGGCTGGCCCCGCGCAAACCCGAGTGGGCACTGCTGCTCACCGCGCCGCTGTTCGCGGTCAACAACCTCTGGGCGCAGGCCGCGACCGTGTTCGTGGTCTTCACCGCGTCCCGGCACATCCCCCGGCTCGGGCGGCTGTGGGCGTTGCTCGGGCTGGCGACCGTGCTGCAGGGCGCGCTCAGCCAGCTGCAGGAGAGCTACCGGAGCATGCCGCTCTGGGAGTCGGTCGTCGGCGCGACAGTCGGCGCGGTGTTCTTCGTGGTCTTCCCCGCCGTGTCCGGGATGCTGCTCGGCCGCCGCAAGCCGATGGTCCGGTTGCTGCGGGAACGCAACGAGTACCTGGAACGCGCGCGGGCGCTGACCGCCGCATCGGCGCGTTCCGCGGAACGCGCGCACATCGCGGGCGAGATGCACGACATGCTCGGACACCGGCTCAGCCTGATCTCCATCCACGCCGGCGCGCTCGAGCTGGCGACCGCGCGGAAAGCCCCGCAGCTGCACGAACAGGCGGAGCTGATCCGCACCACGTCGTCGCTCGCGATGGCCGAGCTGCGAGAGATCCTGGGCGTGCTGCGGACGAACCCCGAACCCGAGTCGCTCGACGAGGACACCGGCACGAGGACCGACATCGCCAAGCTGGTCGAGAGCTCGGTGGGCGCGGGAGTCACGGTCACGCTCGACTGGTCGGGTGACGACCTGCACGGCGCCGACCCCCGTACCCGACGCGCGGTGCACCGGGTGGTCCGCGAGGCGCTGACCAACGTCCACAAGCACGCCCCGCGGGCCCGCACGCGGGTGCAGGTCGCCGTCCAGGGTGGACGGGCGCGGATCCAGGTGGTGAACGGACCGTCCTCGGCGACCCCCGGCAAGGGCACCCGGCGCGGCCTGATCGGCCTGGAGGAACGCGTCGGACTGCTCGGCGGCTCGTTCAGCGCGGGCCCGCCGGCCGAAGGCGGGTTCCGGGTGGCGGCGGACGTGCCGTTGCACCCGGCGACCCAGGCCGATCAGTCCGCGGCCGAGGTCGCCGAGGTGCCTCCACCGCTCGCCGCCGAGGTGCTGACCGTGCCGCGGGTCGTGGGCGGCGGATGCCTCGGGCTGCTGGCGTTGCTGCCGATCGCGGGCGCGCTGATCGTGCTGCTGCTCTTCGCGTTGCTCAACCCCACGCAGATGAACGCGCCGTACTTCGACTCGCTGCGGGTGGGCAACACGTCCGAGCAGGAGATCATGGACCAGTACGGCCTCGGACAGCTCGGGGTGGACGGGTGCTCGCGGTTCCGGACGTCGCACAACGCGGAGCTGTACTACAAGCTGTGCTTCCGCGACGGCAAGCTCGCCTCGAAGGAGCAGGAGGGCCCGTAGGCTGGCTCGCGTGATCCGAGTTCTCATCGCCGACGACGAGACGCTGATGCGTGCCGGGATCCGGTTGATCCTGGAGAACGACCCGGAGATCAGCGTGGTGGCCGAGGCGGGCGACGGCAGGCAGGCCGTCGAGCTCGCTTCGCGGCACTCCGTCGACGTCGCGTTGCTCGACATCCGCATGCCGGGCGGCGACGGCCTCAAGGCCGCCGAGAAGATCGCTTCGCGCACCAACGTCGTCATGCTCACGACGTTCGGCGAGGACTCCTACGTGGCGCAGGCGATGAAGGCGGGCGCGACCGGGTTCCTGCTCAAGGACACCTCGCCGCAGGAGCTGATCAACGCCGTCCGCAAGGCCGCGAACGGCGAGCCGATCCTCGCCCCGCAGATCACCAGGCGCCTCATCGAGAAGCACCTCACCGCGCCCGACAAGGGGTCGGAGGCGCGCCGCAAGATCGACACGCTCACCGACACCGAACGCACCGTGCTCGAACTCGTCGGCCAGGGACTGTCCAACACCGAGATCGGCGAACAGCTGTACCTGGCTACCGGCACGGTGAAGGCGCACATCAGCCGGATCCTGCCCAAGCTGGAGTGCGCCAACCGCGTGCAGGCCGCCATCGTGGCCCACGAGGCCGGGCTCACGCGATCATGATCATTCGGCTGTGAAGCGGTCCAGGGCACGGATCTTGTTCGTGGCGTCGAGGGCGGCGACCTTGTACGCCTCGGACAGCGTCGGGTAGTTGAAGACCGTGTCGACGAGGTAGTCGACCGTGCCGCCGCAGCCCATCACGGCCTGGCCGATGTGCACCAGATCCGTGGCGCCCGTGCCGAACACGTGCACACCGAGGATCTTCCGGTCCACAGTGGACACCAGCAGCTTCAGCATGCCGTACGCGTCACCGACGATCTGGCCGCGCGCCAGCTCGCGGTACCGGGAGATGCCCACCTCGTACGGAACGGCGGACGACGTCAGCTCGGCCTCGGTCGCACCGCAGTACGAGATCTCCGGGATCGTGTAGATGCCGATGGGCTGCAACGCGGTCAGCTCGTGCACCGCCTCGCCGAACGCGTGGTACGCGGCCAGGCGGCCCTGGTCCATCGACGTCGCGGCCAGCGCCGGGAAGCCGATCACGTCACCGACGGCGTAGATGTGCTGGACGGGCGTGCGGTAGTGCTCGTCGACGCTGAGCCTGCCGCGCCGGTCGGCCTCCAGGCCCGCGGCGGCGAGGTCGAGCTTGTCCGTGCAGCCCTGACGACCGGCCGAGTACATGACCGCGGCGGCCGGGATGCGTTTGCCGGACGCCAGCGTCGTGACGGTGCCGCCCTCGGACACCTCGACGTTCACGACCTTCTCGTCGAACCGGAAGGTGACGGCGAGGTCGCGCAGGTGGAACTTCAGCGACTCCACGATCTCCGGGTCGCAGAACTCCAGCATCCGCTCGCGCTGCTCGACGACCGTGACGCGGGTGCCGAGCGCGGCGAACATCGACGCGTACTCGATGCCGATCACGCCCGCGCCGACCACGACCAGCGACGACGGGATCTCAGTGAGGGCGAAGACCTCGTCGGAGTCGAGGATCCGCTCCTCGTCGAAGTCCACGATGGACGGACGGGCCGGCGTCGTGCCGGTCGCGATGACGACGTACTCGCCGGTGATGGTCGTCCGGTCGCCGCGATGACTTCCTTCCACCGCAATGGTGTGCGAATCGACGAAGCGGCCGAAGCCGTTCAGGAGGTCGATGCCGTTGCGGTGCAGCTGCGCGCGCACGACCTGGACCTCGCGGCCGATCACGTGCTGCGTGCGGGCCATCAGATCGCTGATCGTGATGTCGTGCTTGACGCGATAGCTCGCGCCGTACAGCTCGCGCTGGCTCATGCCCGTCAGGTACAGGACGGCTTCCCGCAGCGTCTTGGACGGGATGGTGCCCGTGTTGACGCAGACGCCGCCGACCATCTCCTGCTTGTCGATGACGGCCACGCGCTTGCCCAGTTTCGCACCCGCGATCGCCGCCTTCTGGCCACCAGGACCGGAGCCGATGACGATCAGGTCGTAGTCGTACGACGTCATGGTTGTGCAGCCTACTAAGACGGATCCGATTCCACCCCTGAAAGAAAAATGAACCCGCTGAACGGAACCGGCCGTTCGTTGGACCATGACCGAACTACGCACCTTCCGTCTGCCCGAGACCGTCACCGGTTCGGACGACGACGTCGAACTCGGCCGGCGGCTCATCGCAGCGTGGCAGGCCGACGGGATTCTGCAGATCGCGACCGACGCTGTGCAGGACCGCAAGACCGAAGAGGCCATGGCCGCCAGCAGAAGGTTCTTCCACGGCTTGTCGCTCGAAGAGAAGTCACAGCTGGTGAGCGACCTGACCTACGCGGGTTACATCGCGTCCGGAGAGGAGGTCACCGACGGCATCGCCGACTACTCGGAGATCTTCACCGTCTGCAAGGACGTTCCGCTCGACGACTCCCGCGTCGTCGACAAGTGGCCGTGTCACGGACCCGTGCCGTGGCCCGACAACGACTACCGCGACGCCATGCGGGAGTTCATGGCGATGCTCGGCGAGGCCGGAGAGAAGATCCTCAAGCTCACCGCGCTGGGCTTCGGGCTCGACCTCGACACGTTCACCCGGCTCACCGCCGACGGCTGGCACCACATGCGGGTGCTGCGCTTCCCCACCAGGTCGGAGACCGTCGACCGCGGCATCGGCGCCCACACCGACTACGGCATGCTCGTCCTCGCCGCACAGGACGAGGTCGGCGGCCTCTACGTGCGCCCGCCGATCGAGGGTGAGGAACGGCCGCGCAACTGGCTGCCCGACGAGTCGGCGGCCGGCTGTTTCCAGGACGCCGAGGGCTGGACCTTCGTCGAACCGGTCCAGCACGTCTTCACCGTGTTCCCCGGCGACATCCTGCAGTTCCTGACGGGCGGCGCGCTGCTGTCCACACCGCACAAGGTCCTGCTGAACACACGCGAGCGGTTCACCATGGCGTACTTCCACGAACCGAACTTCGAGGCCGTCATCAGGCCGTTGGACGATCCGCACGGCGACGACGTCATTCACTACGGAACGCACTTCACCAACATGTTCATGCGCTGCTACCCCGACCGCGTCACCACGCGGCGGATCCTCGACGAGGACCGGCTGACGGTGCTCAGCGAACTCCGGTCTGGGGTTCGTCACTCCTGAACGGCAGGATCAGGTCGAGCAGGCGGGCCGTGGCACGGTACTCCGCGACACGGTCCGCGAACGGCCTTTGCACGATCTTCCGCACGGCCTCCTCCGACATCCGCTCGTACGCCGGAACCGTGTCGTGGCTGAGGAAGTCCCAGCGCGACTCGCGGTCCGCGTAGTTGAACGCGGGCAACGGACCGCCGAGCAACGGCCGGTACAGCGCGGGCGTCTTCCCGCCCGGCACCGGCATCGGCCCGGCGACCGTGATCGCGTACGTGACGACCTCGCCGGGCGGCAGCAACCGTGACCGCATCCGGTCGAACTGGTCGGGGATCACGAGGTTCTGCTCGCGCGACGAGAACGCCATGACCGCGTGCGCCGGATCCGCCCACGCGGCGGTGGTCTCCGCGTCGATGATCCCCGCGTCGCGCATCTCCTCCACGGCCTTGATCCCACCGTGCAGGTAGGCGGCGTGCATCGCGCCCAGGTCCATGAAGATGTGCTTCTGCATCGACATCAGCATCGACGAGAAGAACCGGAATTCCGGCAACGTGCCGAGATCGAGCATGCCGGCGGCGAACGCGGGCGCACCGATGTTCGCGAACCCCATCCACCGCAACGTGTCCGGGTGCTCCAGGTAGAGCCGCGCGTAGAAGTCGTAGACGGCGAAGATGATGGCCTTGTTGGCCTCGGCGCCACGCTGCGGGTCCCAGTCGGACAGGTTCACGCCGGCGTCCTCGGCGGCGCGGACGATCCAGTAGTGCCACAGCAGCGCCTTGAACTGGGCCGGTGGGATGCGCTTGCCGCGGTGGCGGTTCAGCGCGGCCTCGAGCGTGGCCCTGTCGTACGGCAGATCGGGGTGAACGCTGCCCCGCTGCTCGCCGTTTCCGTTGGACAGCGGCAGATCCAGGTAGTCCACCGTGTCCGCCTTGGTGGCGCCCATGCTGGTGAGCACGAGCGCCGCCACAACCATGAGCACACGCATGAATGCGAATGGTAGTGGCCGGAAGCGGCGATTCCGTTCACAGTCGTGCCTGGACAAGTGATGCTTTGCCGGTTCGTTAGCACTTCCGGACGGCAGTGGGGCCAACGATCTCAACGCCCTACTCCTTCTGCCTATACGGTTCGGGGGTGGATTCGTTCATCGAGGCGGTCCGAGCAGGACTGGAGGAACGCGCGGATCCGGGGAAAGCCCCGGAGATGCAGGCGTACATGAAGTCCGACATGCCGTTCCTGGGCGTACAGAAGCCGGGACGGGTGGCGTTGCTGAAGTCGCTGCCGCGGATCGACTCGCGGGACGAGTGGCTCCACGTCGTGCAGACGCTGTGGCGCGAGGCGACCTATCGCGAGGAGCGGTACGTGGCGCTCGCGTTGAGCGGCGACCGTCGCTTCCAGTCGGTCGAGCTGCTGCCGTGGTTCGACGAGATGATCGTGACCGGCGCATGGTGGGACTACGTCGACGAGATCGCGTCGAAACGGATCGGGCCGTTGCTGCGGTCCGCGCCGGACGTCGTGCGGCCGTTGATGCTGAAGTGGTCCGTCGACGCGGACAGGTGGCGGCGGCGGACGTCGATCATCTGCCAGCTCGGGGCCAAGGCGAACACCGACGTGGAGCTGCTGGAGGCGTGCGTCGACGCCAACGTGGACGACCCGGACTTCTTCCTGCGCAAGGGGATCGGCTGGGCGCTGCGGGAGTTCGCGAAGACCGAGCCGGGGTGGGTGCGGGCGTTCGTGCAAGCGCGGCCCCGGTTGTCGCCGTTGTCACGGCGGGAGGCGCTCAAACACCTTTAGGGCCTGTATCGAAGTCCCGTTCGATGAGAGTCGCGCCTGAGGTGGTTCCTGGTGGTGCGGCCGAACGGCCCGCATACCGGTGTTGTATGTGGGCCGTCCGGCCGTGCCGCCAGGGGCCGCGTCAGGCCCGGCTATCGCGGACATGGACTTCGATACAGGCCCTAGTACCGCTACCTCGTGGCACGAGCAGCCGAGGCCGAGCTGCCGATCAGCCGTGTTTCGCGCGACCCGAGTAGGTGAGCGGGAAGACCAGCTCGCTACACGCGGCGGGGACGTCCTTCGCGACCTGGACCTTCATGGCGACCTCGACCGCTCCACCGGCCGGGATCTCCACGACCTCCTTGAGCGGCACGACGGTCAGCACTCCAGCAGGGCACCCCTCGACGCGCTGCTGGGTGGCGTCGAGCGGCTGACCGGGCACCGCGGACAGGCTTTCGACGATGATGTCGACGGAGTTCGGGTTGGACAACCGCACCTTGCGCTCGCCCACGGCGCCCGGTGTGAGTTCCACGGCCGCGCCCGAGATGTCGTTGATTTCAAATGGCTTCAGCTGCTGCATTCCGGACTCGCCGCTGCTCACCGAATACGCCATGGCGGGCGATGTCGGCTTGGGCCACGTGAGGTGCATGGCCGCCACGACGGCCGCGCCGAGCATGAGAATCGTCAATGACACGGCGATCTCAAGGCGCGGACCCAGACTACGCATGGCGCAACTCTCCAGAGTTGTTGCTCCAGGCGGTGGGTTCGCCTCTAGCTCCCCACCGGACCGGCGACCAGACTCGCCCGGTGGTTCATCGCTTCGCCCCTCGGCCCAGCGGGCCGCGTTGACAATCTTGGAGAAGCAACACGCACTGCGCAAGCGGCGGACGGGCGCCGATTGCCCCTTGTAATGAGGGACCTTCGGCACCTTGACAGCTACGCAGGGCTACCACCTGCTGGTTTGATCCCAAATCCCGACTTTCGGGATTCGACCGATCGAGCGAACTTTGACGGACAATCTTTCCGAACCCCGCTACACGGAGCGGTTCGGACTCTTTCCCTGTTGCCACAATACTGTGTACATATCGGCGGCCTGCGGCGGGTGATGACGACTCCCGCCGCGCGGGCGACCCTGCCCAGAGCTGCCGTTATGACCGCGAAGACATCGTGCACACGACACGGGAAATGCGACACGCGGACTCCAGGTCGACGGCCTCATTACGCGGAAAGGCCCGGGATTCTCGGCGAATCCCGGGCCTCACCGAGCGTGACCGACTAGGCGCGCAGTGCTGCACCCAAACGCTCGCCGGCGGCCGCCACGGCGGCATCGCGAGCGTTCGTCGCTTCTTCGACGGTCAGCGTGCGGTCCGGCGCGCGGAACCGCAACGAGTACGCGAGCGACTTCTTGCCCTCGCCCACCTGCTCGCCCGTGTAGACGTCGAACAGGCGGATGTCCTCCAGCAGGTCGCCCGCGGACGCGCCCAGCACCTCCGACACCGACTGCACCGGCACGCCGGCGTCGACGACGAGCGCCACGTCCAGCAGCACCGGCGGGTATGCCGACACCATCGGGGCCGGGCGGTGGTCGTCCAGCGGGAGGGCGTCGAGGTCGAGCTCGAACGCCACGGTCCGCTTGGGCAGGCCCAGCGCCTCGATCACCTTCGGGTGGAGCTCGCCGGCGTGGCCGACGGGCCAGTCGCCCACGCGCAGCTCGGCGCAGCGGCCGGGGTGCCACGGCAGCAGGTCCGACGCCACGACGCGCAGGGTGACCCCGTACGCCTGGCCGACGCGGCGGGCGGCCTCGACGGCGTCCGCCCAGTCGGCCATGCGGCCCTTGCCCCACCAGCCGGCCAGCTCGCGGTGGCCCGTGAGCACACCGGCGACGTGCAGCGGCTGCTGCGGCAGCGCGGCCAGCATCGAGGCGACCTCGGCCTCGGTCGGGCGGCGGTCGACGCCCAGCGCGGGCACCGGAACCTGTTGCGCGCGCGGCAAAGTCACCTGGGCGATGTTGTACAGCGCGACATCGCGCGCACCACGGGCCAGGTTCCGTTGGAGCGTCTCCAAGAGCCCGGGCAGCAGCGTGGTGGCGAGGACGTTCTTGTCCGCCTCCAACGGGTTCAGCACGCCGACGGTGTTGCGGCGGACGTCGTCCTCGGAGAGACCGAACGCGTCGAACACCGACGGGTCGATGAACGGGAACGGCTTCACCTCGACGAAGCCGTCCTCGGCGAGCGTGCGCCACACCGTGCGGCGGCGGCGCTGCTGCTCGGTCAGGCCACGGCCGGCGGGTGCGGGCGGCAGAACCGAGGGAATCGTGTCGTAGCCCTCCAGCCGCAGCACCTCCTCCACCAGGTCGGCGGGCTGCACGAGGTCGGCACGCCACGTCGGCGGCACGGCCGTGACGATCGTCTGGCCGTCGTCGGACGTCGTCACGGAGACCTGGCAGCCGATCTGGCCCAGGCGGCGCGCCGTGACGCCCCGCGCGTAGCGGACGCCCGCGATGCGGTCCGGCAGGTCGATCGGCATCGACACGGGTGCGGGCAGCTCGGGCACGCCCACGTCGGTGCGGCCCGGCTTGATCTGGCCCTCGGCGTAGTGGTTGAGCAGCTTCGCGGCCCGCTCCAACGCGACCGGCGCCAAGGCCGGGTCCACCGTGCGCTCGAAACGCTTGGCGGCCTCGGACGGCAGCTTGTGGCGGCGGACCGTGCGCGCGATCGACGCCGGGTCCCAGTTCGCGGCCTCCAGCAGGATGTCCGACGAGTTGTCGCGGACCTCCGTGGACGCACCACCCATGACACCGGCGAGCGAGATCACGCCGGAGTCGTCGGCGATCACGATGTCGTCGGGGTCCAGCGCGCGCACCGAGTCGTCCAGCGTCGTGAGCTTCTCGCCCGCGTGAGCGCGACGCACGGTCAGCGCACCCGAGAGAGAAGCCGCGTCGAACGCGTGCAGCGGCTGGCCGAGCTCGAGCATCACGTAGTTCGTGACGTCGACCGGCAGCGAGATCGAGCGCATGCCGGCGAGCATCAGGCGGCGGCGCATCCACCACGGCGTGGGCGCGGTCGGGTCGACACCGGTGACGCGGCGCGCGACGAAGCGCGAGCAGCCGGTGCGGTCCTCGATGTGGACCGGCCACACCTCGCCCTCGGCCTCGGGGATCTCGACGACGCCGGGGTCGCCGAACGGCACGTCGAGCGCGCAGGCGATCTCGCGGGCCAGGCCGCGGACCGAGAACGCGTAGCCGCGGTCCGGGGTCGGCGCGACCTCGATGACGCTGTCGGTCAGGCCGAGCAGCTCCATCGCGTCGTCGCCCGGCTGCGCGGTGCCGGTGGGCAGCACGAGGATGCCGGAGTGGTCGTCGCCGATGCCGAGCTCGTCGGCGGCGCAGATCATGCCCTGCGACACGCGGCCGTACGTCTTGCGCTCGGAGATCGTGAAGTCGCCCGGCAGGACGGCGCCGGGCAGCGCGACGACGACCGAGTCGCCCTCGACGAAGTTCGTGGCGCCGCAGATGATGTTGTTGACCTGCTCGGGCCCGACCTCGACCTGGCAGTAGCGGATCGGCTTCTTGAACTCGGTGAGCTCCTCGATCGCGACGACGCGACCGGCGACGATCGGGCCGGTCACGGGACCGAGCGGGCTCACCTCCTCGACCTCGATGCCGATGCGGGTGAACGCCTCGGCGAGCTCGTCGGGCGTGGGGACTTCGTCGAAACCGAGGTGTTCGACCAGCCAGCTGACCGGGATGCGCACCGGATCAGGCCTCCGTTCCGAAAGGCTGGGTGAAGCGGACGTCGCCCTCGACCATGTCGCGCATGTCGGGCAGGCCGTTGCGGAACTGCAGCGTCCGCTCCAGGCCCATGCCGAACGCGAAACCGGAGTAGACGTCCGGGTCGACGCCGCAGGCGCGCAGCACGTTGGGGTTGACCATGCCGCAGCCGCCCCACTCGACCCAGCCGGCGCCGCCCTTCTTCTCCGGGAACCACACGTCGACCTCGGCCGACGGCTCGGTGAAGGGGAAGAAGCTCGGGCGCAGGCGGGTCTTCGAGTCCTCGCCGAACATGGCGCGGGCGAACGCGTCGAGCGTGCCCTTGAGGTGGCCCATGGTCAGGCCCTTGTCGACCGCGAGGCCCTCGACCTGGTGGAACACCGGGGTGTGGGTCGCGTCGAGCTCGTCGGTGCGGAACGTGCGGCCGGGGCACACGACGTACACCGGCAGGTCGCGCTCCAGCAGCGTGCGGGCCTGCACGGGCGAGGTGTGCGTGCGCAGGACGAGCGACGAGTCGTTCGGCGCGATGTAGAACGTGTCCTGCATCGAACGGGCAGGGTGGTCCTTGCCGAAGTTCAGCGCGTCGAAGTTGAACCACTCGGTCTCGAGCTCCGGGCCCTCGGCGATCTCGTAGCCCATGGCCACGAAGACGTCGCCGATGCGCTCGGCGAGGGTGGTGATCGGGTGGCGCGCGCCGCGCGGGAAGCGGTCCCAGGGCAGCGTGACGTCGACGGACTCCTCGCGCAGCACCCGCTCGTCGCGCTCGACCTGGAGCACGGCGTGGCGCTCGTCGAACGCGGTCTTGATCGCGGACTGCGCCTCGTTCACCCGCTTGCCGGCCTCGGCCTTCGCCTTGGGGGGCAGGGCACCGATCTCGCGGCGGGCCAGCAGCACGGGCGACCGGTCACCCAGGTGGCCCGGCTTGACCGCCGCCAGGGCCTCGAGGTCGGCAGCTCCGGCGAACGCCTCGCGCGCCTTCTGCACGGCCGCGTCGAGGTTCTCGGCCGACAGCGCCGCGACCTCCTTGGGGTCGTACGGGTCGTTGGCTCCGGACATGGTTGAAGGACAGCTCCCGTCGCGGACATCAGGTAACAACAGGTCGATCCTAGTGGGTCCGCTCTTGACCGCTTCCGGACGTTCCATTAAAGAGCGGCACTGGCCCCTGGTCCGTCCCTAGGATGGGCGGCATCATGTCGCACACCTTCCGCGTCGACCTGCGCGGCATCATCGACCTGCTCAGCCACCACCTGTACAGCAGTCCCCGCGTCTACGTGCGTGAACTGCTGCAGAACGCCGTCGACGCGATCACGGCGAGGCGTGAGCTCGACCCGTCCTGCCCGGCAGAGGTCACGATCACCTGCGGCGCCGAGCTCCGGATCACCGACACCGGCGTGGGCCTCACCGAGGACGAGGTGCACGAGCTGCTGTCGACGCTCGGCCGCACCTCGAAGCGCGATGACCTGGGGTTCGCCCGCGAAGGCTTCCTCGGGCAGTTCGGCGTCGGCATGCTGTCGTGCTTCCTGGTCGCTTCTTCGGTGACGGTCATCACCCGGTCCGCCCGCGGCGGTTCGGGCGTGCGCTGGGAAGCGGATTCCTCGGGCAACTACACGGTTTCTGTTGTGGACGGTGACGTTCCTGTCGGCACCACGGTCGTGCTGACGGCGTCGCGCGGCAACGAGCACTGGCTCGAAGCCGACGTCGTGCGGCCGTTGGTGAGCGACTACGGCGATCTGCTCCCGGCGGTGGTGACGCTGGACGGCGACGCCGTGACGCGCGGTCTTCGCCCGTGGGACGACGAGGACGCGGACCTTTCCGGGTACTGCGAGCAGATCTTCGGGTTCACGCCGTTCGAGGCGATCCCGATCGAGGTCGAGGCCGCGGGGCTGACCGGGGTCGCGTTCGTGCTGCCGTCCGGCGTGCATCCGGGCACGCGGCAGACGCACCGGGTGTACCTGAAGCGGATGCTGGTCGGCGACAACGTCGAGGGCCTGCTGCCGGACTGGGCGTACTTCGTGCGGTGCGTGGTCGACGCGTCCGCGATCCGGCCGACGGCGTCGCGCGAGTCGCTGTACCAGGACGAGATGCTGCTCGCGGTGCGCGAGGAGCTGGGCGAACAGATCCGCGACTGGCTGATCAGGCTCGACGCGATCGAGCCGCGCCGAGCCGGTGAGCTGCTGGCAGCGCACCACCTGGGGATCAAGTCGCTGGCCAGGTCGGACGACGAGATGCTGCGGCTGGTCGAGCGCTGGCTGCCGTTCGAGACGACGGACGGCCCGATCCCGCTGCGGCAGTTCCGGCGCAAGCACGGCGCGATCCTCTACATCCCGGACGTCGACGAGTTCCACCAGCTCGCGCCGGTCGCGGCCGCGCAGGGCCTCGGGCTCGTCAACGCCGGCTACGCCTACGACCTGGAGCTGCTGAACCGGCTGAGCGCGCTGGACGGCCCGTCGGTCGCGCGCCGGGTGGCGCCCACGGAGCTGCTGGCCGCGCTGGCCGATCCGGAACCGGACATCGAGACGGCGTTGCGGCTGCGGCTGTCCGAGGGCGCGGCGGCGCTCGACCGGCACGACTGCGACGCGGTGATCCGCGACTTCGACCCGGTCTCGTTGCCCGCCTTGCTGATCAGCAACGCCGAGCAGCAGCGCAAGCTCGACACCGAGCAGACGGCCGAGGAGGTCGTCGATCCGTTGTGGGCGGAGCTGCTGGGCCAGCTGACCGCCGACTCGGGTTCCGCGCGGCCGGAGCAGCTGGTGCTGAACTGCCGCAACCCGCTCGTGCAGCGGCTGGCGCGGCTGACCGACCCCGCTCTGGTGGAACTGACCCTGGAGTCTCTGTACGTGCACGCCGTGCTGCAGGCGCGGCGGGCGATGCGACCGAAGGACACGGCGGCGCTCAACCGTTCGTTCCTGGAACTGCTGGACCGCGCCGTTGGGGGACGATGACCATGACCGACTTCACCGCAGAGGACGCCGAAAGAGCGTTCATCGAGGCGTACAACATGCCCACGGGCATGCCGAAGCACGAGGCGCTGGAACGGGCCGCGCGCATGGCCGACTCGCTCGGGCATCTGCCGCTCGGGGTGTCGTGCCGGATCGCGTTGATCGACTCGGCCTACTACCTGTCGCGCTACGACCTGATGCTGGCGCCGTTCGCGTGGGCCCGAGCCGCCGAGGAGAAGGATCCGGAGGCGTTCAACGACTACGAGATCCACTCGCTGAACTGGTCGCACAAGTGGATCGCGACGGGTCTGCGGCGTGATCCCCGGTTCTCGCTGGCGCAGCTGGAAGCCGTGATCGGGCAGCTCGCCGACCGCTACGGGCGGCTCGGGTTCTCGGTGCAGCCGGTGCACGGCGCGCGTGCCGAGCTGGCCTACCACGTCGGCGACCTGACGGGCCTGGCAGAGCACCTCGGGAAGTACCTGGCCACCGAGTCGGGTCCGATGGCGGACTGTGACGCGTGCGTGGTCGAGGAGCAGGTCTGGATGCTGACGCGGCTCGGCAGGCACCAGGAGGCCGCCGCGCACGGCTGGGAAGGCTTGTCCGGCAACACGAACTGCGCGACGCAGCCGCAGGGCATCCTGTCGGCGCTGCTGTGGCCGTTGCTGGAGATCGGTGACGCCGAACGGGCGGCGCACGCGCACACGACCGCGTACCGGTTGATCAAGGACGACGAGATCACCTCGTACGTGCACGAGCACATCCGGTTCTGCGCGTTGACGGGCAACGTGTCCCGCGGCGAGGAGATCCTGCGCCGGTCGCTGCACAAGGTGACCGCCACGCAGCTGCCTGCCGACGAGATGTCGTTCGCCGAGTGCGCTTCCGTTCTGCTGCAACGGATTCCGGCCGACACGGTGTTCGAGGTGCCGTCGGTGGGGTCGTTGACCGCTCACGCGCTGCTCGACCGGCTGTCGGCGCGAGCGATCGAGCTGGCCAAGGCGTTCGACGCGCGCAACGGCACCTCGGCGTGGATCGAACGGGTGTCGAAGTCGTTGGAGCAGGCCGACTACGCGCACGTCGAGCTGGCGGTGCCGGCCGCACAGGTGGCCGCTCCCGCCGAGGAGCCCGTCGTGTTCGGCGATCCGGTGGAGATCGCCGAGGCCATGGTGACGCTGTACGAGCAGGGCGACTTCGTGAAGGCGCGGCGGATGCTCGACTCGCTGCCCGCGGACATGGACTCGTTGCTGCCGCCCGATCTCGCGGCGCACGCGGGCATCCGGCGGATGACGACGGGGCTCGTGCCGTTCGATCCCGCGGTGTTCGAGGAGCTGCTGACCCAGCTGCCCCACGACTACGCGTTGCGGTACCAGGCGCGGATGGCGATGGGGCTGGAGGACGGCCTGGAGCTCGCCGAGCGGTGCCTGGCAGAGGCCGAGACCGACTTCACGCGGTCGGTCGCGGCGTTGACGCTGGCCGAGCTGCTCGACGACGCGCACTCGCACGACCGCGCCTCCGAGATGCTCGCCCTCGCGTCCTCTTTGGACGTTCCGGAACTGCGCGGCCGGGTGCTGGTCGAGGCTGCGGAACACCGTGCGCGGCAACAGGATCTCGACGGCGCGTATGCGGACGTCGTGGCTGCCATGGCCGGAGACCTGCCGCCGAGCGCGCGGTTCGAGGGCTTCCGGCTGCGGTTGCGGCTGGAGACGGTGCTGGGCCGCGTGGCGGAGGCGATGGCGACGGCGCGGGAGTTCGTGGCGGCGTTCCCGCTGCCCGAATCCGCCGAAGCCCGCTGGTACCAGGTGGCCGCGATCCAGGAGCTGGACCAGGAAGCCGCGTGCCTGTCCGACCTGCGGGAGGCCGTGGCGATCTCGCGCGTGCACCTCTCCCCCGGCCACACCGCGCACTTCTGCTTCGCGCTGAGCGGCGGGTACGTGCAGACGGACAGGTTCGTCGAGGCCGCCGAGGTGCTCGAGGAGTCGTTGCGGCTGCTGCAGGAGGGCCAGGACGACCTGCGGCTTCAGGTGGTGTTCCGGCTCGGGCAGGTGTGCCGCAAGCTCGGCGAACTGCCGGCGGCCGAGCGGTACCTGCGCGAGGCGTCCGAGCTGCTGCCGCCCGAGGAGGTGGCGCGCAGGGCGTTCCTGCTGGACGCGCTGGCCTCGGTGCAGGGCCGCATGGACAAGCACGACGAGGCAACGGCTTCCTGGCGTGCGGCAGCGGCGTTGTGGCAGCAGGAGGGCAACGTCTCGGAGGCGATCGGCTCGCTGATCGAGCTGGCCTCGAACCTGCCCGACGACGAGGTCGTCGAGACCCGCGCCGCCGTCGACGAGGCCGAGTCACTGCTGCCGACGCTGGACGACCCGACCGAGGTCACCCGGCGGCAGGCCGAGATCGTCGCGATCCGCGCGTGGGTGCACGGCCAGGCCGGCGAGTTCGCCCTGGCGATGAAGCACTACCGCGACGCCGAGGCGCTGGTGGTGTCGCTGGGCGACGAGGGCTGGCGGGTCTTCGTCATCCTGCGGGCGGCGCACGTGCTGCTGAACGCCGACGACCCCGAGGGCGCTGAGGCCGAGGCGCGCCGGGCGGCATCGCTGCTGCCCGACGACAACCAGGCCGGGAACGTCGTGGCGGTGCTCTCGGAGGCGTTGCGGCGCCAGAACAAGCCTGCCGGCACCGACCCGCTGGTCCGAGAGCTCACCGCCCGGCTGGACTGATCACTCGGTGTTCGAGGTCGCCTTGGCGTAGGCGACCTCGAACGCCTGGTCCGCCGGAACCTCGATGTCGGGGACCACGCCCACGCCCTCCCAGTTGGTGCCGGAGATCGGGTTGATCGCGCGGCCGTTGGGGACCGCGGACTTCAGGTGCGGGCCGACGCGGTAGCGGTCGCCGGGATGGGCGCCGCCCTTGGTGGTCTCGCCGATGAGGGTGGCGCGCTTGTTCTGCTGCAGGTCGTAGCTCAGTTCCTCGCCGCCGGAGAAGGTGCGGCCGCTGGTGAGAACGTAGATCGGCTTCTGGCCGCCGAACTTCGGGCCCGGCACGTGCGGCAGAGTCCAGAACTGCCGGGTTGAGTCCTCCGGGCGGTTGTAGATGTCGTTGAGGTGCACCGCTTCGTCGAAGAGGTAGCTGCAGATCAACGCGACCGTGTGCGGGTCGCCGCCGCGGTTGTCGCGCAGGTCGAGGATCAACGCGCTCGTGTGCGCGATGAGGTTCATGGCGGCGGTGACGGCGGGGGTGGCGATCTCGGCGTCGTGCAGCACGGTGAGATCGAGCAGGCCGATGTTGCCTTCGAGGCGCTCGACCTTCCGGATGCCGAACGCGTCCCGCTCGGCTTCCTTCCGGTAGGCCACCGGGTCCCACGCCGAGTCCTCGCCGGTTTCCAGGAGCTCGTCTTCGCTGTACAGCAGGCGGAGGTGCTTGTCGCCGTTGACCGACTGGAGGTCCGCGGTGACCCGTGCCGCGAAGTCCTCGTCGTCAGTGGCGTCCGCGTAGGCGCCTTCGGCGAGGCGGGTGCGCAAGACCTTCGCGATGTCTTCCGCCACGTCCGGGAAGACGTAGTAGGAGGCGAGCTGGGAGCACAGGATTTCGATCTCTGTTTCACGCACGCGCGCACAGTAGCCGCGCGCCCTGCTCGCGTCAGCTCAATTGCGTTGGTCGCGGGCGGAGGCGTAGAGGCACACCGCGGCGGCCGTCGCGAGGTTGAGGCTCTCGGCGGCGCCGTACAGCGGCACCTTCAGCGACGTGTCGAGCTGGGCGACGACGTCGTCGGGCAGGCCGTGGGCCTCGCTGCCGAACACCCACGCCGTGGGCTGTTCGAGGTCGCCCTGGCGCGAGGCCTCGACGAGGTCGGACTTCGCGTAGCCGTCGGCGGCGACGAGACGCAGACCGGCGGAGCGGCAGGCGGCGAAAACCTCTGCCGCGTCACGGGATCGCGCGATCGGCAGGTGGAAGAGCGAGCCCGTGGAGGCGCGCACGCACTTGCCGTTGTGCGGGTCGACCGTGTCGCCCGCGAAGATCACCGCGTCGGCTCCCGCCGCGTCCGCCACGCGCGTGACGGTGCCCGCGTTACCGGGGTCCGAGACGCCGTAGAGCACGGCGACGAGCCGCGGAGTGCCCTGCAGCGCCTGGTCGAGCGGTTGCGGGACGGCGTCGCACACGGCGACGAGGCCTTGGGGCGTCACGGTTTCCGACAGCGACGCGGCCGCCTTGTCGGTGACCTCGCTGATCCGGATGCCTTGTGCCCGCGCTGTCTGCAGCAGCTCGGGGTTGCGTTCCGCGGCCGTCGCCGTGACGAAGAGTTCGTGGACCTGGCCGTTCTGCCAGGCGAGTGCCTCGCGCACGGCCTGGGCGCCCTCGACGAGGAAGCGACCGGCTTTGTCACGGCCCTGGCGGCGGGTCAGGTGGCGAGCAGCAACGACCCGAGGCGTCCGTTCGGTGAACGGAGCTGCCTCGGGTCGTTGTCCGCGAGCGTGCTGGCTCAGGCCTTGTCCTCGGCCGGGGCGTTCACGTCGGTCGGGAGCGCGTTGCGGGCGATCTCGACGAGAGCGGTGAAGGCGGTCGCGTCGGTGACGGCGAGGTCCGCGAGGATCTTGCGGTCGACCTCGACACCCGCGAGCTTCAGGCCCTGGATGAAGCGGTTGTAGGTGATGCCGTTCTGGCGCGCACCGGCGTTGATGCGCTGGATCCAGAGCTTGCGGAAGTCGCCCTTGCGCGCACGACGGTCGCGGTACGCGTAGTTGAGCGAGTGGAGCACCTGCTCCTTGGCCTTGCGGTACAGCCTCGAGCGCTGGCCGCGGTAACCGCTCGCCAGCTCAAGGGTGGTACGACGCTTCTTCTGGGCGTTCACAGCCCGCTTGACGCGTGCCACGGGTCCATCCTGTCGATCTCATGGGGGGAGGGGTCGGGGCCCTCCCCCGAGTTGCTAAGGGGTGTCGAAGCGGGTCAGAGACCGAGCAGCTTCTTGATGCGCGGCGCGTCGTTCTCCGACACGACCGCGGTGCCGCTCATGCGACGGGTGACGCGGCTCGACTTCTTCTCCAGGATGTGGCGCTTGCCGGCCTTCTCCCGGACGATCTTGCCGCTGCCGGTGACCTTGAACCGCTTCGAGGTCCCGCTGTGCGTCTTGTTCTTCGGCATTTCCGTCCTCGTCTCGTGCTACCCACCGGGTCGGGGGCGGGCATGCGTCCTATTCGGCGGCTTCGTCGCCTTGGACGACGTCGTCCTGGTCCTGCTTGACCGGACGAGCCTTGATGTTCTTGTGCGGCGCCAACACCATGATCATGTTGCGGCCGTCCTGCTTGGGGTTGGACTCGACGAAGCCCAGCTCCGCGACGTCCTCCGCCAGCTTCTGCAGCAACCGGTAGCCGAGCTCGGGGCGCGACTGCTCTCGTCCGCGGAACATGATGGTCACCTTGACCTTGTTCCCGTGCGAGAGGAAGCGGGCCACGTGGCCCTTCTTCGTCTGGTAGTCGTGCGGGTCGATCTTCGGCCGGAGCTTCTGCTCCTTGATGACCGTCAGCTGCTGGTTACGGCGGGACTCACGAGCCTTCTGAGCGGTCTCGTACTTGAACTTGCCGTAGTCCATGAGCTTGCAGACCGGAGGTCGAGCCTGCGCGGCGACCTCGACGAGGTCCAGATCCGCTTCCTGCGCGAGTCGGAGTGCGTCCTCGATGCGAACGATCCCGACCTGCTCGCCGTTCGGCCCGACCAGACGGACCTCAGGCACGCGGATGCGGTCGTTGATGCGCGGCTCGGTGCTCGCGGGAGCACCTCGGTTCGAGGGACTTGTCATTCACGTCCTTTGCGACTCGTTTGCGCCAAAAACAAGAGCCCCGTCGTCTACGTCGACGACAGGGCCCGCTTCCGACCGATCGCAAACCTGAACGCCGGGACACCCATGTGCCCTGTGTCAGGAGGACCGGACCCGGCCACCTCTTGAGGCGGTGAACGCGGGTGGGAGCGGGGCTCCACTTGCCGCTCTCGCACTAACGAGAGCTGGTCGCGTCGGAAATAGTAGCAGACGCCGATGTCAACCCCCGAATCGCGGGCCCGCCGGAGCGCCTTGCTTGAATGTGAGGCGTGACTGAGCCCCTTGAAGACAGCATCCGTGACCTCGGGGACGTCCCCAGCATCGAGGTCATCAGCCGCGCGGCCGTGATGCTGCTGTCCGCCGCCGCGGAGCGCCTGGGCCTCGCCGACCCGGACCCGGACAACTCCCCGCGCCGCGACCTGGACGAGGCCCGCCGCCTGATCACCGCCCTCGCCGGCCTGGTCACCGCCTCCTCCGAGTACCTCGGCCCGCACGCCGCGCCGCTGAAGGACGGCCTGCAGTCGGTGCAGCGCGCGTTCCGCGAGGCCTCCGTCGTGCCCGACGAGCCCGGCCAGGGCCCCGGCGAGAAGTACACCGGCCCGGTCTACTGATCCGCTCGCACCACGACGGGCTCCCAGGGCTCGGCCCTGATCTGGAACACCGCACTGGCCCGCTGCCCGGTGGCCGCACGGAACGTGATCGCGCTGCCGTTGTGCAGCGGCCCGATCTCCAGGTGCTCGGCAGGGGGCTCGTCGTGCTGCGACAGCCCGAGCACCCTGCTGCCGGGCACCACGGACACCGTGAGCTGCTCGATCACCGCGGGCCCACCGAAGTAGCTGAGCCGGAACTCGTCGGGCGCGCCGGGCGTGATGGCGAACGTCGGCATGCCCCGCCTGCTGCGTTCGGCGGAGAGCATCTCGGTGAGCTCGCTCACCTGCTGCGTGGCCTGCTGGGCTGTGAGTTGCGCCTCGTCGGCCAGCATCCGCGACGCCGTGGCCGCCTCCTGCGCCTGCGCCGCGGCCTTCTTGCTCTCCTCCGCCGCCGTCTTGGCCTGCAACGCACTCGTCGCGGCCTGCTCGACGGCCTTGCGCGCGGCCTGCGCCTCTTCCTGCGCCTTGGTCGCGGCTGCCTGCGCCGTGGTGGCGGCCGCCTGCCCCGCGGTGGCGGCGTCCTGAGCGTTCTTCGCCTCACGTGCCTGCCACAGCGCCACCGCCATCGAACACATCGCCACGATGGCGGCGATCACGGCCAACGCGATCATGCCCGCACCCCCAGTGCCGCGAGCTGCCTTCTGGCCAGCTCCTCGATGGTGTCCGTGTCCCCGGTGCGCCACTTCGCGGCCGGGTCGTGCGGGAACCTCGCGAGTTCCTTCGGCTTCAAGCTGGTAAGCGCTCTCAGGGCGAGCAGGTCCGGCATGTCCCTGAGCTTCACGATGTGAGCCGCCCTGAAGGCGTACCGCAGCCGCAACGGCAACCAGGTGATCAGCAGGAACAGCACCGGGATCACGATGAGAGCGGTTGCCAGCCAGAACGCGGTGTCCTCGACCACGCCGATCTGCGTGTTGCCCACCCCGATGAGCGTCTCGCCGGCCTTGCTGCCGTTGCCCAGCGCCCCCGACAGGTCGTCGCCGACGAACGGCACACCCCTGGCCTTGTTGGCGGCGTTGGTGAAGACGTCGCGGATGTCACCGCCCGCGTTGACCAGCCCGTCCCCCGGCGCTCTCAGTTGGAGCACCCAGTCGTGAGCGGTGGTGGCCACCCAGATCCACAGCGCCACCCAACCCACCGCGAGGAGGTCGGCGATCAGCTGACGCGTGAGCCTGACAGGTCTGTCCGCGTACCACTTCATGAAGCGGATGGTTTCACAAACAACAAACCGCGGTTCTCTGTCGCCCGTCAGGCAGAACGCACTACGCCGTGGTGATGAGTTTCGCCCAGTGCTCGCCGGGCTGCCGCCCGATCCAGTCGCCGTAGAGCAACGCCCACCGACGGCTCGGCAAACCCCAGAACTCGTTGACCTTCCGCACCGACTCGTCGCGGTCCCAGCCCAGGTCGGTGAGGGCTTGGACGGTGTCGGCCATGACCTTCTTCTGCTCGTCGGTGGAGGAGTACAGGAAGTCGGTCTTCGCGTTGCTCAGCAACATCAGCGGCCGGATGTCGTCCTCGAAGCCGGGCAGTGTGCGTTCTGCTGTCCAGAACGTCACGTTCGTCGTCACCGGGATGACGTCGTCGTGGGGCTCCGAGATGGAGAACAGCGCGGTGACCGGCCTTTGGGCTTGGCGGAGGCATGCGCGTGCGTAGGCCAGAGACACACCCAGCAGTTCGGTCAGGTCGTCTCCGCGAGGGATGTCCTGGCTGTTGATCTCGGCCTCGTCGGCGCGCAGGTCGCCGTCCGGCTTGCTTTCGGACATCTCGCGCAGCAGGTACGCGCCGGACTCGTGCTCGACCCAGCCCTTGGCGACGATGACGGCGAGGGAGGGCGGCAGGAGTGCTTCGCCGGGCCTGATCGCGTGCAGTGCCGCTCGCATGCGGATGTTGGCCTTCTCCGAGATCAACCCTGACCTCCAGCTGCCGATGGCGCGCCTCCGGATGGAGGCACGCCACAGCAAAGCACCAGTCGATCGTGGTTCGCGCGTCGAGTTCCGCCCAGCAGATCAGTCCACGACCGCGAGCGCGTCGATCTCCACCAGCAACCCGGCGGGCAGTCCCACGTAGACGGTCGTCCGTGCAGGCGCCGGGTCCGTCACGAACTCGCCGTACACCTCGTTCAGCTCGGCGAAGTGCGCGGTGTCGGTGAGATACACGCGGATCATCACCACGTCGTCGATGGAGGCGCCGCCGGCGGCCAGCACCGCGTTGAGGTTCGCGAACGTCTGGCGGGTCTGCTCGGCCACGGTGGTGCCGACGATCTCGCCGGACTTCGGGTCGAACGCGACCTGGCCGGCCACCTGCAGGATGTTCCCCTTGCGCACACCCTGCGAGAAACGGGCCACCGGCTGCGGCGCGTCGGCGGTCTTGATCTCAACCTTGGACAACGGATCTTCCCCTTCAGCTGTGCGGAATCCTATTTGGGAACGTAACCGCATTCGACCGAGGCAGCCTCTGCGGTGGCGAGCAGGTCCGGCAGGTGGGACAGGAGGCCGTCGAAGTCGAGCAGCACCTTGGGCACCGACATCGACACGGCGGCGAGCACCTCGCCGCGCGAACCGCGGATCGGGGCGGCGATGCAGTGGATGAAGTCCTCGTGCTCGGCGTTGTCGACGGCGTAACCGTTGGCGCGCACGCGTTCCAGTTCGGCGAGGTAGGCCGTCGGGCCGATGATGGTGTTCGCAGTCAGGCGCGGGAACTCCATCGTCGACAGCACTTTCTGCAGCGACGCGGCGGGCAGGTCGGCGAGCAGGACCTTCGCCACGGCCGTGCAGTGCAACGGTGCGCGCCGGCCGATGCGCGAGTACATCCGCATCGGGTGGCTCGACTCGTACTTGTCGATGTAGATCACCTCACCGTCCTCATAGGACGCGAGGTGGATCGTGTAGCCCAGGCGGGAGTTGAGGTCGCGCAGCGCGGGTTCGGCGGCGCGGCGGACGTCGCGTTCCTCCAGGGCTCTGTTGGCGAGGTCGAAGAGCGCCGTGCCGAGGCGGTAGTGGTGCACGCCGTCGCGCTGCACGAACCGGTGCGACTCCAGCGTGCGCAGGAGCCGGAGCGTCGTCGACTTGTGCACGCCGATCACGCCGGACAGCTCGTCCAGCGTCTTCGGGCCCGTCGCGAGCTGGCTCACCAGGGTGAGCGCGCGGTCGAGGCTCTGGCTCATTCACACCTCCAGGCGGGCGGACGCCCAGGTCTGCGGGTCGGCGTGCAGCAGCGGATCTGTCACGTCGTCCGGCAAAGGATCTCCGACGTCCTCGGCGGTGAGCAAAGCGGTGGCCGCCTGCAGGTGCCCGGCGCGCAGCCGGACCGACGGCGTCTCGCCCGCGAGCGTCGCCGCGAGGAAGCCTGCCGCGAACGCGTCACCGGCGCCGACCGGCTCCACGACCTCGACCTTCAGCGCCGGTTCGAAGTACGACGAACCGGCTTCCAGCAGTGTCGCACCGTCCGCCCCCTGCTTCACGACCAGCGAGGACGGGACGGGCAGCAACGCCCGCAGCCTGTGTGGATCACCGGTTCCCCACACCAGTTCCGCCTCGTCGGAACCCGCGAGCACGATGTCGGCCAGGTCCGCCAGCTCACGCAGCACGCGCGGATCGCGGTCCGCCCAGAGCGCGGGACGCCAGTTCAGGTCGAACGAGATCTTGAACCCGTGCCGCGGCCTGTGTAGCAACTCGCGCAGCAACGCGAGGCACGAATCGGACAAGGCGGCCGTGATTCCGCTGATGTGCACCAGCTTCACCTCGCCCAAGCCCAGCCGGTCGATCATCTCCAGGCCCATGCCCGATGCCGCGGAGCCGCGCCGGTAGTAGCGCACCGGACTGCCGTGCGGTGAGGCCTCCTTGACGTAGAGGCCGGTCGGGCGGGTCGCGTCGATCCGCACCCGCGAGGTGTCGACGCCGAAGCCGCCGACCGCGTCGAGCACCGCCAGCCCGAACGAGTCGTCGCCGACAGCGCTCACCCACGACGAGCTGACGCCGAGTCGTGCCAGGTGGATGGCGACGTTGGACTCGGCGCCCCCGACGGTGCGATGCCACGTGCGTACCAGATGCACGGGACCGGGTTCTGCCGGAACCATCATCACCATGGTCTCGCCGAGACACACGACACCGCCGACGTGTTCGAACCGCATGCGTGCTCCAGAGGTGTTCGTTGACGGCGGCGCACCCGAATGCTACACACTCCAGCATCACATCGCGCAATGGGAGTTGCAA
Source organism: Lentzea nigeriaca (assembly GCF_016907955.1). Lineage (GTDB taxonomy): Bacteria > Actinomycetota > Actinomycetes > Mycobacteriales > Pseudonocardiaceae > Lentzea > Lentzea nigeriaca. The sequence continues at coordinate 37,248 of NZ_JAFBCX010000024.1, forward strand.
ATTATGCAACAACTGATGGAGATCGATCTTTCCGCCGTCGCCGACATCCGTTCCGAACGGGTCAGCTGGCGGTTCAAGGGCATGCCGTCGAGCACGTTCGGCTCGACCATCGGCGAGGTCGCCGACCGGCGGCTGGACCTCTTCGCCGACGAGTTCGTCGGCCCGCTCGTCGTGCTGGACGCGGACGCGTTGACGCACAACCTGACGACGATGTCCAAGTGGTGTGACAACCACGGCGTCAAGCTGGCTCCGCACGGCAAGACGACGATGGCACCGCAGCTGTTCCAGCGGCAGATCGAGCACGGCATCTGGGGCATCACCGCGGCCAACGCGTCGCAGCTGCGCGTCTACCGGGCGTTCGGCGTCAGCCGGATCCTGCTCGCGAACCAGCTGCTCGACCCCGCCGCGCTGCGCTGGCTGGTGAACGAGCTCGACCACGACCCGCGCTTCGAGTTCACCTGCTGGGCCGACTCCGAGGCCGGGGTCGCACTGCTGAGCGAGACGCTGCAGGAGCTGCAGCCGTCGCGGCCGGTCGACGTGCTGGTCGAGCTCGGCGCACCCGGCGGACGTACCGGTGCGCGCGATCAGGACACCGCGCTGGCCGTCGCACGTGCCGTGGACCAGAGCCCGGTGCTGCGACTGGCGGGGATCAGCGGCTACGAAGGCGCTCTGGCGCACGACGCGTCCGAGTCGTCGCAGTCCATTGTGGACCGCTACCTGACCGACCTGCGGACGCTGGTGCTGCGCGTGGCCGACGCCGGGATGCTCGACGAGCTGGACGAGGTGATCGTCACCGCGGGCGGCAGCCAGTACTTCGACCAGGTGGCGGCGACGTTGACGCAGCCGTGGCCGGTGCCGGTGACGCCGGTGCTGCGCAGTGGCGCGTACATCACGCACGACGACGGCTTCTACCGCGAACTTTCGCCGTTCTCGCGGATCGAGGGCGTGGAATCGTTCCGCCCGGCGTTCAGGGCTTGGGCCCAGGTGACGTCACGGCCGCAGCGCGACCTGGCGTTGCTGACGCTCGGCAAGCGCGACGCGTCGTACGACCTGGGCCTGCCGGAACCGCAGCTGGTGCGCCGCAGGGACGGCGCGATCGCCCCGCTGACGCAGGCGAAGGTCACCGCGCTGAACGACCAGCACGCGTTCCTGTCCCTGGGCGCCGAGGCCACGGTCCGGGTCGGCGACTGGGTCGGGCTCGGGCTTTCCCACCCCTGCACGGTGTTCGACAAGTGGCACCTCATCCCGGTCGTCGAGGGCACGACCGTGGTCGACCTGATTCGCACCTATTTCTGAGGAGTGCTGCGATGGAGGACGTCGTCCTGCGCGGTCCACTGATCGCAGACGGCACGGGCGCACCCACGTATCGCGCGGATGTGGCGATCAAGGACGGCGTCATCTCGCAGATCGGCACCCAAAATGATCGTCGCAGCCTCACGGGCACCAGGTCGATCGACGCGGACGGGCTCGTGCTCGCGCCGGGGTTCATCGACATGCACTCGCACTCCGACCTGCAGATCCTCGCCGAGCCGGACCACCTGGCGAAGGTCTCGCAGGGCGTCACGACCGAGGTGCTCGGTCAGGACGGCCTGTCGTACGCACCGGTGAACGACGAGGTGCTCGCGACGCTGAGAAGCCAGCTCGCCGGGTGGAACGACGATCCGCCGGGCTTCGACTGGAACTGGCGCTCGGTCGGCCAGTACCTCGACCGGCTCGACCAGGGCATCGCGGTGAACGCCGCCTACCTGGTGCCGCAGGGGACGCTCAGGATGCTCGCCGTCGGCTGGGAGGACCGGCCGGCGACCGAGGCCGAGATGCTCGTCATGAAGAACAAGCTGGCGAAGTCGTTGGTGGAGGGCGCTTTCGGCATGTCGTCCGGGCTGACCTACACGCCCGGCATGTACGCGGACACGTCCGAGCTGGTGCAGCTCTGCGAGGTCGTCGGGAAGTACGGCGGGTACTACAGCCCGCACCACCGCAGCTACGGTGCGGGCGCGCTGGAGGCCTACGCCGAGATGGTGGACGTCTCCAAGCGATCCGGCTGCCCGTTGCACCTCGCACACGCCACGATGAACTTCCCGGTCAACAAAGGCCGCGCACCGGAGCTGCTGGCGTTGCTGGACGACGCGATCGCCTCAGGTGCGGACATCAGCCTCGACACCTATCCGTACCTGCCGGGCGCGACGTACCTGAGTGCGCTGCTCCCGTCGTGGGCCACGGAAGGCGGGCCGGAGCGAGCGCTGGCTCGGCTGTCCGATGTGGACACCCGTGAGCGGATCCGCGAGGAGATCGAGGAGATCGGCTCGGACGGGTGCCACGGCGTGCCGGTCGACTGGGACTCCATCGAGATCAACGGCGTCCGCAACGAGCACAACGCGCATCTGGTCGGCGCGAGCGTTCTCCAGTCCGCCGCACGGCTGGGGCGCGATCCGGCCGACCTGTACTTCGACGTGCTGGTCGACGAACGCCTCGGCACCTCCTGCCTGATGCACGTGGGCCACGAGGAGAACGTGCAGGCGATCATGAGACATCCGGCGCACACCGGCGGCAGCGACGGGCTGCTCGTCGGCGACCGCCCGCATCCGCGCGCATGGGGCACGTTCCCCCGCTACTTCGCGCGCTACGTCCGCGAACTCGGTGTGCTGAGCCTGGAGGAGTGCGTCGAGCACCTCACCGGCCGTGCCGCCCAGCGTTTGCGGCTCACCGACCGGGGTCTGGTCCGCGAGGGCTACGCGGCCGACCTGGTGCTGTTCGACGCCTCGACGATCGCCGACACGGCGACGTTCGACCAGCCTCGGCAGCAGGCCGCCGGCATCCCGTACGTGTTCGTCAACGGGGTGACGGTGATCGACGACGGAACCCCCACCGGCGCATTGCCAGGCCATTCACTCAGGAGCCGCCCGTGATCGACTGGTTGCAACACACGACACCGGGTCTGCTGACCCTCGCGGTAGTCAGCATCGCGGTGCTGCTGCTCCTCATCATCAGGTTCAAGGTCGAGCCGTTCATCGCGTTGCTCGTCGTGGCACTGCTCGTCGCGCTGGCGGCCGGCGTCCCGACGGAGACGCTGGTCGGGTCGGCGCAGAAGGCCTCGGACTCGTTGCTGGAAAAGGGTTTCGGCGGCATCCTCGGCCACATCACGGCGATCATCGGTCTCGGTACGTTGCTGGGCGCGATCCTCGAGGCGTCCGGTGGCGCGCAGGTGCTGATGGACAAGCTGATGAGCGCGTTCGGTGAGAAGCGCGCGCCGGTCGCGATCGGTCTGGCCGGTCTCATCTTCGGTGTGCCGGTCTTCTTCGACATCGGCATCTTCGTGCTGGCGCCGCTGGTCTACGTCGCGGCGAAGCGCAGCGGCAAGTCGATCGTGCTGTTCAGCATGCCGCTGCTCGCGGGCCTGTCGGTCATGCACGCGTTCATGCCGCCGCACCCCGGCCCGGTCGCCGCGGCCGGTCTGCTGAAGGTCGGCCTGGGCTGGATCATCATCATGGGACTCGCGGTGGCGATCCCGTCCTGGTTCGTCGGCGGTGTCCTGTACTCGTACTGGATCGGCAAGCGCATCAACGTGCCGGTGCCGGAGGAGATGCTGGTCGCGGCCGAGCAGGCCAAAGAGGAGAACGGTGACCGCGAACCGCCCTCGCTCTGGCTGGTGCTCTCGATCATCGGCCTGCCGCTGGTGCTGATCCTCGCCGGCACGTTCGGCTCGATCCTGCTGCAGAAGGGGTCCCGGCCGTACTCGATCGCCACGTTCTTCGGCACTCCCGCCGTGGCGCTGACGATCGCCGTGCTGCTCGCGTTCTGGCTGCTGGGTTTCCGGCGCGGCATGACGCGCGAGAAGGTCGCGGAGATGGCGGGCGCGTCGCTGCGGCCGGTCGCGATGATCCTGCTCGTCGTCGGTGCCGGTGGCTTCTTCGGCGCCGTGCTGGCCGCGACCGGCATCGGCAAGACCCTGGCGGGCGAGCTGTCCGACCTCGGTCTGCCGGTGATCGCGCTGTCGTACGTGATCAGCTGCGTCATCCGGATCGCGCAGGGCTCGGCGACCGTCGCGATCGTGACGACCGCGGGCATCGTGGCACCGGTACTGGCGGACCTGAACTACTCGCAGCCGCAGCTCGCCCTGATCGTCATGGCGATCGCGTCCGGTTCGATCATCGCCTCGCACGTCAACGACGGAGGGTTCTGGATCGTCTCCCGCTACTTCGGCCTTTCGGTGAAGGAAACGCTGCAGTCGTGGACGGTGCTGGAGACCATTCTCTCGGTGGTCGGTTTCGTGGTTGCCGCCCTGCTCAGCCTGGTCGTCTAATCAGACACAACCCAACAAGTTCGAACGCTTGACAACGCGAGCCCCGCATCACAGGATCGGCGCAATGTTCATTTGTGTTTGATGTGGACGGGGCCCGCATGAACAACTCGGAGGTCGTGCACCTGCACGACGCCACCTCCAGCGTGGTGATCGACGTCCGGGGAGCCGGACTCCCGGTCGTGACCCACTGGGGGCGCACGCTCGGCGACGTCGGCCAGGACGCACTGCGCGCCCTGGCCGACGTGCTGACGGGAACCATTCCGAACAGCTCGCCCGACCACGCGGTCACGGTCGCGCTGCTGCCGGAGGCCGGCGCCGGGCACTCGGGCCGTCCCGGTCTGCGCGGGCACCGCGGCGGTGAGCACTTCGCGCCGTCGCTCGCGGTGACCTCGTTCTCCGTGGAGGACTCGATCTTCCGTTACGTGGCCGAGGATTCGGCGGCGGAGCTGACCGTGACCGGCGTGGTGGAACTGGCACCGTCCGGCATGCTCCGACTGCGCCACACCGTCCGCAACGACGGCTCGACGCCGTACTGGCTGGAAGGTCTGGAGACCGCGCTTCCGGCGCCTGCCCACGCAGGCGAACTGCTCGACTTCACCGGCCGGTGGGCCCGCGAACGCTCTCCGCAGCGCCACCCGTTCAACTACGGCTCCTGGGTCCGCGAGAACCGCCGCGGCCGCACCGGGCCCGACGCGACCATCGGGTTGCTCGCCGGGACGCCGGGCTTCTCGTTCCGCTCCGGCGAGGTGTGGGCGGTGCACGTCGCGTGGAGCGGCAACCACGTGACGTACGCGGAGAGCTTTCCCGACTCGACGCCCGTCCTGGGCGGCGGCGAACTGCTGCTGCCGGGCGAGATCATGCTGGCACCCGGCGAGACCTACGAGTCGCCGTGGCTGTACGCGGCCTACTCCTCCGAGGGCATCGACGGCATCAGCGCGGCTTTCCACCGTCAGCTGCGCGAGCGAACGCTCCGCCCGAGGCCCGTCGTGCTCAACACGTGGGAGGCCGTCTACTTCGATCACGACCTCGCGCGGCTGAAGTCCCTGGCCGACACCGCCGCCGCTCTGGGCGTCGAACGCTTCGTGCTCGACGACGGCTGGTTCCGCCACCGCCGCGACGACACCGCGGGCCTCGGCGACTGGTACGTGGACGAGACCGTGTGGCCAGACGGTCTCACCCCGCTGATCGACCACGTCCGTTCGCTGGGCATGGAGTTCGGCCTGTGGTTCGAGCCGGAAATGATCAACACCGACTCGGATCTCTACCGCGCCCACCCCGACTGGGTGCTGGGTCCGCGTCCCGGCGTGCTGCCGCCGTCGTGGCGCAACCAGCAGGTGCTGAACATCGCGCACCCCGACGCCTACGCGTACATCCTCGACCGAGTCTCGTCTGTGTTGTCGGACAACGACATCGCGTTCGTGAAGTGGGACCACAACCGCGACCTGATCGGCGCGCGCGTGCACGACCAGACCGAGGCGTTCTACCGGCTGCTGGACGAGCTGCGGCTGCGGCATCCGCACGTGGAGATCGAGAGCTGCTCGTCCGGCGGGTCCCGGATCGACCTCGGCGTGCTCTCCCGCACCGACCGCGTGTGGACCTCCGACTGCAACGACGCCCTGGAACGCCAGCTGATCCAGCGGTGGACCGGCGTTTTCCTGCCGCCGGAGCTGATGGGCGCGCACGTCGGCCCCACCCACTCGCACACCACGGGCCGCACGCACGATCTGTCGTTCCGGGTGGCGACCGCGATGTTCGGGCACTTCGGCATCGAGTGGGACATCAACTCGGCGACCGACGCCGAGCGCGCGGGACTGCAGGCCGCGATCGAGTACTACAAGGACGTGCGTTCGTTGGTGCACAGCGGTGTCTCGGTGCACTCCGACCACCCGGACCCGGCAGCGTGGGTGCACGGCGTGGTCGCCGCCGATCAGTCCGAGGCGCTGTTCTGCTACGCCCAGATCGCGACTTCGGTGCAGCACAAGCCGGCGCGCGTGCGCTTCCCCGGCCTCGACCGCTCGCGGACGTACCAGCTGACGTTCGACGCACCCGCCGGCCTGCCGAGACTGATCGGGCGGGACGACAAGAAGTGGGAACCGGTCTCGTTGCCCGGCTCGATGCTCGGTGACGTCGGCATCCAGCTGCCGGTGCTGGAACCCGAACAGGCCGTCCTGATGCGCCTCCGTTAAAGCGATGAAGGGAACCTTCGTCCACCTCACGTGGATGAAGGTTCCCTTCATCGTTATCGGCCGGCGCGACTTCCGTCGGCCCTGGTAGCCCACCACTTGCCGCCAACGCCCTGCCCGTTGGCATCACCGCAGACCTTGTCACCCGAGAAGAGGTACTGCGGTGATCCTGCGATGGTGAGCTGTTTCCTCCCGTCCCGCTCGATCGTGCCGACGAGCGAGGGATCCACGCCCTGCACCTGGAAACCCTCGTCGACGAGAGCGGGCGGCCATTGCACCGCGCACTCGCCGGAGCAGTTGCTCGTCGGCGGGTTCGCGGAGTCGTTGTCGAACCGGTAGAGCGTCATGCCGCCGGAGTCGGTGGCGACGACGCCGAGGTCCTTGACGGTCGCACTCGTGAGCGCGATCGCCTTGTTCTGCTGGGCTTTCTTGCCGTCGGTCGCGGTGGCGAACCACTTCGGCACCGTCACGCCCCTGGCCTCGCCGGGCTTGGTGTCGTTCTTGAACGTGTACTGCGCCCAGTTCGCGACGGTGAGCTGCTTCCTGCCGTCCTCGCGGGTGATCGTCCCGAGCAGCTTCGGGTCGACGCCCTTCACCCGCGGCTGCTCGCCCTCCACGTAGACCGGCGGCCAGCCCTCGGCACACCCACCGTCGCAAGTGGACTCACCGGGCTTGTCGCCGTCGAACCGGTAGAGGGTGAGGCCCGCGTCGTTGGTCAGCACCGCGCCGAGGCCGGCGACCACGCCGGTGCGGGCGGCCAGCCGGGTGCGCTCGCCGTTGCGGCCGGTGACGAACCACTTGCCCTGCAGGCCCTGCCCCTTGGTCTCGCCGGGCTTGCCGTCCTTGGCGAACCGGTACTGCGGTATGCCGTCGACGGTCAGCTGACGGCTGCCGTCCTTGCGGACGATGCTGCCGACCTTGCCCACACCCTCCGCCGTGAAGTTCTCGCCGGCGACGGTCGCGGGTGGCCAGGCAGCGGCGCACTCACCGTCGCAAGTGGACTCGTTCGGCTTGTCGCCGTCGAACCGGTAGAGCGTGAAACCCTTGTCGTCGGTGACGACGGGCCCGAGGTCGTCGATCTCGGCAACCTTCAGCGCCACAACGCTCTTCTGCTGCTGCGCGACCGGCTTGCTCGCCGGCGTGACGGTGCAGGCGGTCAGCGAGATCAACCCCAGCGCGACGACCGCAACGCTCTTGGGGATCATCATGAACCTCCTGGCTCGTACCCTCCAACGCCAGCCACACGTACGGGACACCAGGTCGGTTCAAACTTCTTTCATTCCCCCTGAGAGGTAAACATCGCGCGCTTCAACGCGGGGACGGCACTCGCGGTCCGCAGCACGGTTTTGAAGATCGTCCGCGCCACCGGGCTGCCGTCCGCGAACTGCCTCGCCGCCCGCAGCGAGTCGCGGACCGCGGCGAACCCGTAGTCGTACATCTCCCTCTCGTACCTGGCGATCGAGTCACCACCCTCCGCGATGCACCGCGCGAGCAGCTGCGCGTCCCTCAACGCGATATTCGCCCCGACGCCTCTCATCGGCGTCATCGCGTGGATGGCGTCGCCGAGCAACGTGACGTTGGTGGGCTGCCAGCGCTCGATCGGCTTGGACGAGCGGATGCGCCACTCACTGATCGACTCCTGCGGTGACGCCGCCACGATCCGTTGCAGCTCAGGGCTCCACCGCGAGATCCGGGTGAGCACCTCGCGTTGCAGATCCAGTCCATCGTGGACCGTCAGGTCCGCCGCCGCGTACGCCCACATCAGGTAAGGCCGCACGTTGTCGAACAGCGGGTCGTCGGGGTTGTCGGTCAGGCCCAAGCCGTCGTGCGCGGCCAGGAACATCCCGGCCCGGCCAGTCGGGATGATCGAGTTCGCGCGCACGACCAGCTCCGACGGCACCCAGGGGTTCTCGTCGAGGAACAGCTTCCCCGCAATCGCCGTGACGCCGACGTCCTCCGTGCCCGCGTGCGGCAGGTACTGCTTGCGCACCCGAGACCGGATCCCGTCCGCGCCGACCAGCACGTCGCACGACGCGGTGGTGCCGTCCTCGAAGTGCAGCGTGATGTCGTCGCCCTGCTCGTACCGCTCGAACCGCTTGCCGAACCGCACGTCCAGCCCGTCGAGCAGGACTTGCCGGAGCGTGATCCGGCTGGCCGAGTAGTGCTGCTCCTGCTCCGGATCGAGCAGCAGCAACGGCCTGAGCTGCTCGGTCAGGAACCCGAACCCGTTGCCGCTGTGGCCGGCACTCCGCTCGAACCGCTCCCAGTTCGCCGCGGGCAGACACTCCCGCAGCGCCGCGGCCCCGTGCGGGTTGATGTGCACCCGATAACCCTGCAGGCGATCCGTGCGCGACAGATCGCGCTCGTACACCGCCACGTCCACACCGGCCTTGCGCAATCCGTGGGCCAGGCACAGCCCGCCGATTCCTCCACCAACCACTGCGATCCTCATGCGACCCAGTTTCAACCGCACGGTTGATTAAGTCAACCCGTTGGTTGAAACTCGGCTGTCGGCTACCGTGTGGCGGTGGATCAACGCCGCTCTCCCAGCGCCTCGGAGCGCAAACGCGACCCGGAACGCACGCGGGCCCGCATCATCGAGGCGGCCGCTGCGGAGTTCGGTGCGAAGGGCTACGCGGCCACGCGCACGACGGACATCGCGGCGCGCGCGGGCGTGAACAAGCAGCTGATCTCGTACTACTTCGGCGGCAAAGAAGGCCTGTACAAGGAACTCGCCACGAGCTGGCACGGCACCGCGGCCGAGATGGCGCACCAGGACCAGCCGCTCGACCAGGTGCTGGCGAGCTTCGTGGCGACCACGCTCACCGACCAGGGCCGGGTGTGGGCGTGGTCGAACCTGGCCGGGGACAGCCCGCCGACCGATGAGGCGTTCCTGCGTGCCCAAGTTGACCAGTTGCGCGAACGCCAGGCCGCCGGCGAGCTGCCCGCAGACTTGGACCCCGGTCTGTTGCTGCTGGCACTGATGGCTGCCGCGGCCGCGCCGCTGACCCTGCGGCACACCGCCGGCCAGATCACCGGTGAGGATCCCGCGACACCGGAGTTCGCCGAGAAGTACGCGGCTCAGCTGGCGCTGCTGGTGCGGCACCTGTCCGGCCGAACCTGACTTCTTTCGCGCCCGAACTCGCTACCTTTGCGTTCATGGACAAGATCCGGCTGTCCGTCAGCGCGGCAGACCAGCTGTCGTCGGCGGCGTCGTCCGCGATCGAGCAGACCCACGACAAAATCGGCGGACCGGCGGCGCGGCGCAGACGGAACCGGGCCCTGATCATCCTGCTCGTCGTCGTCCTGGTCGCCGCGGGCGTGTTCGTCGGCTTCCGCTGGGTTCGGCCGATGTTCGCGCCCGTCTACAAGACGACGTTCCTGATCGACTCGGCCGCGGGCGATCTCACGAGCGTGACCGACGCGCTCACCACCGTCGTCGGCAACTCGGGTGAGCGCGATTCCCAGTCGTTGCGCAGCTTCGGCGGCGAGTGCGGCACGGACGACAACACGAGGCAGCTGGTCGATTTCGGCACGGGCAACCGCAAGGAGATCGCCGAAGCCGCCCGCACGGTGCGACCGGGCACGAAAGCCACGCTGCAGCGCGGAATCGTCGAGGCGGTCGGCGACTTCACCTCGGGGTGGTCGCAGAACGCCAAGCAGGTCAACAGGATCATCGTCGTGACGCGGCACGGCAAGGACGCGTGCGACCCGGACGACGAGTTCGTGCAGACCCAGATCCGGGACCGGGTCGCGGCCGCCGGCCTGACCATCGAGTTCCGGTTCATCGGCTACCAGGTCGACCGCGACGACCACGACCGCCTGACGAAGCTGACCACTCAGCTCAAGGCCCAGGAGCCGACCTTCACCGAATCGCCGGACGCGCTGAAGAGCGTGCTCGACTGGTACACCACCATCGAGCCGGTGCTGAGGTCGTCGCAGTCGGTCGTCAACGTCCTGAACCCCACCGTGGAGAAGCTCAACACCGCCACCGCCGCGCTCAAGGACGGCCGGTTCGACCTGGCGGAGAATGCGGTGACCGCGGCGCGCAATGCCGTCGTCGACGTCGAGATCAAGGACCTCGACGGCCGCACCAGCTCGACTCACGCGATTCTGTTGCGGGACATGGCAGTAAGCCTGCGCACCCTTCAGGCAGCGGTGATCGAGGCCGCCGGCACGTTGCTCGACGCGGCTCGTTCGGGACGGAACCTGACGGAGCCGCTCGCCGTCTACTCCAAGGCCGCCGAGGCGTACAACGCCAAGGCGCAGGAGATGACGGGCGAGCTGTCGTCGCTGCGGTCGAAGGGTCCAGGGGGAACGTCGTGAAACGCTGGTTGCTGATAACAGGCGCTGTCGTCGTGGTGCTGGGGCTCGTCGCCGGGGGCCTGTGGGTCTTCCTACCGCCTGATCACCGCACGACGTTCCTGATCGACTCGTCGGAGTCGGCCGACTTCCGCGAGGTGGCCGACGCCGTCGGCACTGCGGCGTCGAACATGTCCGCCGACGATTCCTTGGCACTGCGCCGTTTCGGTGGTGCCTGCGACGGCGCGAACACCGCGGAGCTCGTCTCCCCCGGCACCGGGCAGGCCGCCAAGATCGGTGACGAGGTCCGAGCGATCACGCCCAGTGGCAAGGCCACGCTGCTCAGCGGGATCCTCGCCGCGATCGACGACTTCTCGCGCACGTATCCGTTCCGCGGTGACAAGACGAACCGAGTGGTGGTGGTCGCGCGCAACGGCGCCGACGCGTGCGGCAAGAGCGCGGACGAGGTGCGCGCGATCATCAAGGAACGCACCGAGAAAGCCGGCGTGAAGATCGACTTCCGGTTCGTCGGCCACCGGCTGACCCCGGAGCAGGCCAAGGTCCTCACCGAGCTCGCGGCCGCGACCGACGCGCGGGAACCGCGCCTCACCAAGACTTCCGACGAGCTCGTCACCACGATGAAGGAGGTCTCGATCCCGGCCGACCTGGCGGTCAAGGAGGTCAAGGTGGCTCCGTGCGACGCGGTGACGCCGGATTCCCTCAAGGCACTGCACATGCCGGAGCCCGGCCTGGTCTACGCCGACGTCAAGTGCGCGCAGGACCGGTGGGCGTTCGGGAAGCTGCGCACGACCACGATCGAGTCCAACGACATGCCCGTCCTCTTCGAGTACAAGGACGGCGCGTGGCGGTTCGTGAAGGCGCAGACGGACATGCCTTGCGATGGAGTGCCCATGGAGGTGTGGAAGAAGCTGGACTTCTTCTGCGTCGACGCTCCGCTGGTCGTCTGCCGCGAAGACAACCCGCGGGTGATGGACCTCAGCGGCGGGTGGATCGGCTGCGAGGCGGCCGTGGACATCGCGAGCCGCTACCGGACTGCGATCACGGCCGGTCAGACCCAGGGGCAGGGCCAGTTCTGGGAGTCCGGTGACTGGTCCTGCTCATGGCCCTACGAGGAGCGCGGCGCCCACTTCGAAGCACCGCACAGATGTGCCCAGGCCGGCGACGACCGGTTGATCGTTCAGATCTCGTGAGGTCAGGACTCGCTGGCCGCGCGGTCGGCGAGTACCTGCTTCAGCCCCTTCAGACCGCCCCGCATCATCAGGTCGTGGTTGCCTCGGAAGAACGGCTTGGCGATCAGCACCAGCCGCCGCAACAAGGGCTTGTTGACCACGACATCCTGGTCGAACACGAGCTCGGTACCGCCGTCGCGGCCGATGATCTCCCAGCTGGCGAAGCCTTCGAGGTCACCGGTCAGCGACGCGCGCAGGAGACCTGCCTGCTGGTTCGCGATGCTGTGCCGCACCTGCACGACGAGATCGAACGGCAGGAACGAACGACATCTGAGCACGCCGGACTCGTCGTCGATCCTCGTCGCCGACCGCACCCCCGGCCACCACTTCGGGTAGTTGGCGATGTCGGACAGCACGTCGTACACGACCGCCGGAGATGCGCAGACGTGCCATACGCTGCGGAATCGGTACCGGTGGAGTGACACGGGCGACATCATCCCGGATAGCTCGTTCGAGTGACAGGTTCTCGGCGAAAACTCACACCATCGCCAATTCTTGACGACATGTCATACGGTCGAGCGTCTCAGCGGGCTCACCCCGCCACGGACACCTCCTCGTCGCCGAGCACCTGCTGCAGGAACTGACCCGTGTAGCTGTTCTCGACCTCGGAGACCTGTTCGGGAGTGCCCTCCGCGACGACCATGCCGCCGCCGGAACCGCCTTCGGGGCCCATGTCGACGATCCAGTCGGAGGTCTTGATCACGTCGAGGTTGTGCTCGATGACGATGACCGTGTTGCCCTTGTCGACCAGGCCGTTGATGACACCCAGCAGCTTGCGGATGTCCTCGAAGTGCAGACCGGTCGTGGGCTCGTCGAGGATGTAGACCGTCTTGCCGGTCGACCGCTTCTGCAGCTCCGACGCGAGCTTCACACGCTGCGCCTCACCACCGGACAGCGTCGGCGCGGGCTGGCCCAGCCGGACGTAGCCGAGGCCGACGTCCACCAGCGTGCGCAGGTGGCGGTGGATGGCGTTGATCGGCTCGAAGAACGTGGCCGCTTCCTCGATCGGCATGTCGAGGACCTCGGAGATCGTCTTGCCCTTGTAGTGCACCTCGAGCGTCTCGCGGTTGTACCGCGCGCCCTTGCACACCTCGCAGGGGACGTAGACGTCCGGGAGGAAGTTCATCTCGATCTTGATGGTGCCGTCGCCCGCGCACGCCTCGCAGCGGCCGCCCTTGACGTTGAACGAGAAGCGGCCCGGCTGGTAGCCGCGGACCTTCGCCTCGGTCGTGGCCGCGAAGAGCTTGCGGATGTGGTCGAACACGCCGGTGTAGGTGGCGGGGTTCGACCGCGGGGTGCGGCCGATCGGCGACTGGTCGACCTGCACCAGCTTGTCGACCTGGTCGAGGCCCTTGATCCGGGTGTGCCTGCCGGGCACCTGGCGCGCGCCGTTGAGCTTGTTCGCGAGGACCGTGGCGAGGATGTCGTTGACCAGCGTCGACTTGCCGGAACCGGACACGCCCGTGACGGAGGTGAGCGTGCCGAGCGGGAACGACACGTCGATGCCGCGCAGGTTGTGCTCGCGGGCGCCGACGACGGTCAGCTGGCGCTTCTTGTCGATCTTGCGGCGCTTGGCCGGCATCGGGATCTGCTTGCGGCCCGACAGGTAGGCGCCGGTGATCGAGTCCTTGTTCGTCAGCAGCTTCTTGTACGGGCCGCTGTGCACGACCTTGCCGCCGTGCTCACCGGCGCCGGGGCCGATGTCGACGACCCAGTCCGACGTGCGGATGGTGTCCTCGTCGTGCTCGACGACGATCAGCGTGTTGCCCAGGTCGCGCAGCCTGGTCAGCGTCTCGATCAGCCGGTGGTTGTCGCGCTGGTGCAGGCCGATCGACGGCTCGTCGAGCACGTACAGCACGCCAACCAGACCACTGCCGATCTGGGTGGCGAGCCGGATGCGCTGCGCCTCACCGCCGGACAGCGTGCCGGACGCGCGGTCGAGCGACAGGTAGTCGAGGCCCACGTCGAGCAGGAAGTGCAGGCGGGCCTGGATCTCCTTGAGCACCGCGCCCGCGATCATCGACTCTCGCTTGCCGAGCTTGAGCCCGTCGAGGAACTCCGAGCACTCCCCGACGCTCATCGCACAGACCTCGGCGATGGACTTGTCGCCCTTCTTGCCGTGGTGCAGCGTGACCGCGAGGATCTCGGGCTTCAGCCGCGTGCCGGCACACGCGGGGCACGGGACCTCGCGCATGTAGCCCTCGTACTTCTCCCGCATGTACTCGGACTCGGTCTGCTCCTGGCGCCGCTCGAGGAACGGGATCACGCCCTCGTAGTTGGCGTAGTAGGAGCGCTCGCGGCCGTAGCGGTTGCGGTAGCGGACGTGCACCTGCTCATCGATGCCGTGCAGGATCGCCTTCTGCGCCTTGGCGGGCAGCAGCCGCCACTGCTGGTCCATGCGGAAGCCGATGGTCTCGCCGAGCGACTGCAGCAGACGCGTGAAGTACTCGGCGGTCTGCCCGCCGGCCCACGGCGCGATGGCGCCCTCTTCGAGGCTCAGCTCGTCGTCCGGGACCACGAGCTCAGGGTCGACCTCCTTACGCACGCCGATGCCCGTGCAGACCGTGCACGCGCCGTACGGCGAGTTGAAGGAGAACGACCGCGGCTCCAGGTCCTCGATCGCGAGCGGGTGCCCGTTCGGACACGCCAGGTTCTCGGAGAAGCCCCTGATCCGCTTCGGGTCGGTCTCCGGCAGGTCGACGAACTCGAGCTCGACCAGGCCGTCCGCGAGCCGCAGCGCGGTCTCGACCGAGTCCGTGAGGCGCTGCTTCGACGACGCCTTCACCGTGAGCCGGTCGATCACCACCGCGATGTGGTGCTTCTCCTGCTTCTTGAGCTTTGGCACGTCGGCGAGCGCGTAGACGACACCGTCGACCTTCGCGCGCGAGTAGCCCTGGCCCTGCAGGTTCTGGAAGAGGTCGAGGTACTCGCCCTTGCGCCCGCGGATGACCGGCGCGAGGACCTGGAACTTGGTGCCCTGCTCCATCGCGAGCACCTGGTCGACGATCTCCTGCGGCGTCTGCTTGCCGATCGCCTCACCGCACTGCGGACAGTGCGGCTTGCCGGCGCGCGCGTAGAGCAGGCGCAGGTAGTCGTAGACCTCGGTGATGGTGCCGACCGTCGACCGCGGGTTGCGGGAGGTCGACTTCTGGTCGATCGACACCGCGGGCGACAGGCCCTCGATGAAGTCGACGTCCGGTTTGTCCATCTGCCCGAGGAACTGACGCGCGTACGCGGAGAGCGACTCGACGTAGCGGCGCTGACCTTCGGCGAAGATCGTGTCGAACGCGAGGCTCGACTTGCCGGAGCCGGACAGCCCCGTGAAGACGATGAGGCTGTCCCGCGGCAGGTCGAGATCCACGCTGCGCAGGTTGTGCTCGCGGGCGCCGCGAACGACAAGACGGTCTGCCACTGGGGTCCCTTCGGCTGCGATCGGCGGGTCACTCACGCCACACTCTTCCGAACAAGCGTTCGAAGCGTACTAGCATCAATTCGGAGTCTGCGACCGACCCGCCAACCATGCTAGGGCGCGCTGCGTGGGGCCGTGTCCGCGATAGCCGAGCCCCACGCGGTGCACCATAGGGCCGACCCCTGACAAAAACGGTTCTGGTCGCTGGCGCATTCCCCTGAGCTGGGTTTACTCCTAGGCTGGTCACTTCGATCTCAAGCCTCAACGTCGGGGAGAGGCAGCACATGACCTACACGCCGTCCACGCAGCACACCTCCGTACCGGCACCGCGCGGAGTGCCCGACCGGCACATCAACGCGGTGCGCCAGGCGACGGACGTGCTGTACGAGGTCGTCGAGGAGCTGGACCAGGCCGCCGTGCGCGGTCCGAGCCTGCTGCCCGGCTGGACCCGCGGACACGTCATCACCCACCTCGCGCGCAACGCGGACGCGCTGGTGAACCTACTCACCTGGGCGCGCACCGGGGTCGAGCACCAGGCGTACGCGTCGCGCGCCGATCGCGACGCCGACATCGAGGAGGGTTCGCGCCGCCACCTGCAGCTGATGCGCGCCGACCTCGACGCCGCGTGCGTGCGGTTCGACACCGCGTGCCGCGAGATGCCGGCGCATTCGTGGCGCTCCGAGGTCACGGCGCCGAAGGGCCAGCCGATCCCGGCGTCCCAGGTGCCGCTGTTCCGCCTGCGCGAGGTGTGGATCCACCTCATCGACCTCGACCACGGCATCGGGTTCGAGGACCTGCCGAGCGACTTCGTCGACGAGTTCCTCGACGACGCCGTGAAGCAGTTCGAGGGCAGGGTCGACCCGTTCAGCGTCGAGGTGACCCTGCCCGACGGCAGTCAGCGCATCTGGACCGTCAACGGCCCCGCCAGCCGCAACTCGGTGAGCGGATCCGCCAGCGCCGTCCTGGGCTGGCTGACCGGCAGGACCGGCGGTGCCGGCCTGCGCGGTGAGCTGCCCGAACTGCCCGACTGGATCTGAGTGAGCAACCGGTACGCGGGCCGTTCGACGAACTTCGTCATCAGCCAGCCCAGCACCAGCGCCGAGGCGAGGAAACCGGCGATCAGCCACCAGGACCGCAGCCCAAAGGCGTGCATGCGGTCCATCACCACGGTGCCGATCTGCTGGTGCACGAGGTACACCCCGTACGAGATGCCCGCGAGCCACGTGACCGGTTTGGCGATCGGCGCGAAAAACACCCAATCGGGTCCAGCGGCCGCGGCGCACACCAGGAGGAGCAGCACGCCGAAGCCGAGCGTAGAACCGTACTCGGTGGTGTGAATCGCCTGGGCCATCAGTGTGGCGACGAGCAGCGCGGTGAGGTGCGGGGTGCTCATCCGCTGCTTGTGCCACAACCAGATCGCGATGCCGGCGGCGAACAGCTGCGCCCTGTGCAGCGCGAAACCGTTGTAGACCACGAAAAGCGTGTGCGAGTGGTCCAGCAACGGCCGCAGCAGCAGCGGTGTGACGATGAGCGCCCACAGGAAGACCCGGAGCTTCCTGCCCCGCATCCGCTTGACGAGCACGGCAGCGGCGATGAACGCCGCGATCTGCACCGGCACGGTCCAGTACGCGAAGTCGACGATGTTGACGTCGGGGAACCACTGGTTGACCAGCAGCAGGTTGTAGACGACATCTCTGCCGTCGAGCTGACTCCACCCCTCAGGCGCGATCCACCGCTGCACGGCGTATGTCAGCAGCACGGCCGCCATGTACGCCGGCAACAGGCGCGCGAGTCTTCTCCACAGGAATCGCCCCGGCGTGCCGCTGTTGAGCGAGGCGCAGGCGAAGAAGGCCGAGATGACCATCAACGTGCTGGCGCCCATCGACATCGGGAAGTGGAACGGCAGCGGCCCGAGATCGGGGTGGCTGCTGACGCTCGTGAGCGTGGCGTGGTGGAGCAACACGCACCCGATGGCGACGACCCGGAGGACGTCCCAGCTGACCCTGCGGGCAGTCCGGGGCTTTTGTCGTTGCGCTGGAATCACGAGAGGTGGGGACCTGTTCGTTGGTTCTTTCGGCGTACTCGGGGGTCGGAGCTTGATCCTTACTTACCCTATGAGTGAGACCTGTATGCAACCTGAAGGTGTGCGTTGCGCACCTTCGAGCGACTACCGTCTGCCACCGTGGACGTACTCGAGAACTACACCGGACACGTTGAGCCGAACGGCCCCGCGGCCCGCCGCACCCTGGCCGCGCTGACCATCACGAAGATCTCCGTCGGACCGATGGACAACAACGCCTACCTGCTCGTTTGTCGGTCCACGAACGAGGCGTTGCTCATCGACGCAGCCAACGACTACGAGCGCCTGTCCGACCTGCTCGGTCACATCCCGAACCGCCCCCGGCTGCGCACGATCGTGACAACGCACCAGCACGCCGATCACTGGCAGGCGCTGGGAGCCCTGGCCGGCGCCCACGGCTCGAACACCGTCGCCCACGAACTCGACGCCGCCGTCCTGCCCGTCCCACCGGACGTCCTGGTGGACCACGGCGACACCATCAACGTGGGAGAAGTCCCGCTCTCGATCATCCACCTGCGCGGCCACACCCCGGGCTCCATCGCCGTCCTCTACGACGACCCGGAGGGCCACCCGCACCTCTTCACCGGAGATTCACTCTTTCCGGGGGGTGTGGGAAAGACCACGTCGCCGGACAACTTCGCCTCGCTGATCAACGACGTGGAGGACCGCCTGTTCGCCGTCCTGCCCGACGACACCTGGTTCTACCCCGGCCACGGCGACGACTCGACGCTGGGCAAGGAACGCCCCTCGCTCGCGGAATGGCGCGCCCGCGGCTGGTGAGCTGAACATGTCCACGCACACGCCCGCGATCCAACGGCCAATCCGGGGTTGAAGCGGATGGCGCCGAGAGCTGAACGTTGATGCCCTCGGACATGGCGTGCTTCCGCAGGTGGATTCATGTCGTCGAACATGAAATGTGGTGCGCTTGCACTACGGGAAGGTTCCGCCGAGCAAGCGTCCCACTCGCCATCACCCTGTCGACCAGATGACCACGCAGATACCGTCCAGATGACCACTGATCTTGCTTGTACGGCACACTGGTTCAGGAGCAGGTGCGGTGATGCAGATGTTCACCGCCAGTAGAGCGTCGCGGCTTGGTTGTGCTCCGTTGAGTCGGGCAGGGGGCTGGGCGGTCTGGGGCTCGTCACCGAAAGCCCGGATGGTCGCGCTCTCATGCACGTCGCTGCCGAGATGGCGGTAGAGAAATGCCGACGCAAACGTTTGCTGATCACCCCAGCTGCTGCCAACCGTGCAGTCGGCAGCCATGAGAGCGCGATCTTCATGATCGAAGCGCGGCTGCCTGCCGGCATCACTCTCACTGTCACATCCCAAGCGATAGCTGCGACACGCTACTCGCATGATTCACTCTTTCCGGGGTGTGCGGGAAAGACCACGTCGCCGGACAACTTCGTCTCGCTGATCAACGACGTGGAGGACCGCCTGTTCGCCGTCCTGCCCGACGACACCTGGTTCTACCCCGGCCACGGCGACGACTCGACGCTCGGCAAGGAGCGCCCCTCGTTGGCGGAGTGGCGCGCCCGCGGCTGGTGACCCCTGAACGCGGTGTGGCTCCCTGACCAGGTGCTGCCGGGGGCCACACCAGTCGAATTCACTCGTCCGGCGGGCCACACGCCGGTTCACCGCCCCGCATGATCGAAGTCGTCCGCGATGCCACTGCGGAAAGGGCGGGGAATGTCCTTCAGGCCTTTGGTCGCGATGAAGAGCAAGATGGGCGAATTCGAATCTCTCCGGCACCTCACCGATCGAGCAGACTCCACACCGCGAGTCATCATTGAACTGCTCGACTCCGTTCAGCCAGAAGGTCGCGGGCAACTCCTGCACGCACTGGTCGAAGCCGCCGTGCAGATGGCAATGCGCCGCCAACCTGTATGGATTGACACACACCTGCTGAGCCCTGCGGCTGCGATCTCGCGGTATCCAGGCGGACCTTTCGAACACCTCGACAATCGAATCGAAGCCACGCTGTTCGACAAGCTCGGCCTGTTCGCTCCGGATGTCCCGGCCTTCATCCCCGTCATCTCCGCATCAGCGTCAGACGACCAACTCAGAGGGATCGCACTGCTCCAGGAGCACCGGCCACGACCGATCGTGATTCGGTTTCAGGAACTCCAGTTCTCCGAACGCCGGCTCGACGACCACCTGCGACGCATCGCCGGCGGGGCGCGAGTCGACGACAATCCGGTGCATGCGGTCATCGACCTGGGCCACGTGGAAACCGTTCACCCACGCCGGCTGACCCTGACGCTGGCGCTCGCCAGGATGCTGACCGATCGACTCGGCCCGGCTTCGACGACTCTTCTCGCCGGTTCGATACCTGCCGACAGGCACGGTTTCGTGACGGCTGTCCGAGACCGGCCCGAAGTCCTCCTGTGGCGCGAGGTCGCGCGAGGAGTGAGCGGAGCAGAGATCAACTACGGCGACTACGGGGTGGTGCACCCCAATCCCCCGGCACCAGGTCCCCCAGGACCACGCACCATCAACCCGTACCTGTACTACACGGTGCCCAACTCCGTGATCGCGATGCGCCGGCAACTCCGCAAGGAGGACGGCAAGGTCGCGAAGGGCGCGGCCGGCGAGGCCTTCACGGACCTGGCTGACGAACTCGTGGCGCGGCCGGAGTTCGCCGGCAGCGGTTACTCGTGGGGCGATCGTGAACTGTTGGGATGCCGACGAGGAGGCGGGCGGACCGCGAACAGGGTTTCACGCTGGGTCGCGATCGCCATGTCGCACCATCTGGAGCATCTCGCCCAGCGAGGGCCGTCGGAGCTGTGACAACCGCACCGAAGAACCACACGTCGAGTCCGTCATCCGGCGCGCACGTCCAGCAGGTCGAGGTAGCCGGTGGTCGTGCGCCACAGCGCGTCCGAGTACGGGGTGAGCTTGCCGGGACTCCAGCGGCGGTCGGTGTAGTCGCGGTTGGCTCGCCGCAACGCCCGCAGACTCACCGCGAGCTCGTCGTCGACCCGCTCGCCGAGCTCCTCCGGCGCCGGCGCCGGCGCCCTGACCAGTTCACCCGCGCCGTCGCTCACGGCGACCAGCGCTTCCTCGTTGATGCCGTCGGCGGCGCTCCAGATCAACGCGGGTCGCTCGATGCGGTGATTCCACACGGGCGCGTCCTTGGATCGCCAGAACGCCTGAAACGGGTTGCGCGACAGCCGCGTGGAGTTGGCCCAGTGCTCGGCGCCACTAGGTTCGGTCAGCCACGGCACCTCCTCCACCGGCAGGTCCGTGACCAGCGCGACCTCGATCACCTCGACGTCCTTCGGCACGTCGAGCAGCTCGCCGAAGACCCACAGCTCGACCACCTGGAACCGGAAGAACGAGGCAGGCAGCTCGCCGCACTTCTCGGCGAGCTCGGCCAGGTGGTGCACAGCACGAGTCCATTTCACGGGGTGGATCATGCCTGACCTGGTTCGCGAGGCCTTGGCCCGGCTCGACCGCGTGGAGCCGGTGCTCTGCGCCTTCCACACGGTCTACGAGTCGTTCAGGCCGGTCGACCCGTCCCTGCCTCTCGCGGGCATGCCCATCGCGGTGAAGCAGGGCGAGCGCCGCAGCCACCGCGAATGGTTGATGGCCCTCGGCTGCGTGCCCATCGGTCTGACCACCACCCCCGATGGCAGCACCCCATGGCAGACGTGGGGCCGCAACTCTCGTGGCGTCACACGGAATCCGTGGAACCTCGACCGCACACCCGGCGGGTCGTCGGCCGGGTCGGCGGTCGCCGTCGCTTCGGGCGTCGTGCCGCTGGCCACGGGCGTCGACGGGGCGGGCTCGATCCGCATTCCTGCCGCGTGGTGCGGCGTGCTCGGCCTCAAGACCACGTCGGCCGAACGCGCCGCGGTCGGGGTCTTCACCCGTGATCCCGACCTGCTCGCGGTCTACCTCGGCACGTCGGAGGTCAGCTCTCCCACAGCGGTCTGGTCGCCGAACCTGGGATTCGCCGAGGTGGACGACGAGCAGCTGGAGATCGCCTGGCGAGCAGCGGCACCGTTGCGGCCGCGGCCGGTCGACCTGGTGCTGCCGGATCCCGCCGGGGACTGGTTCGCGAACCGCTGCGGCCCGAACCCGGTGCTGGACGAACTGTTCGAGACGGCGGACCTGTTGCTCACCCCGACGACTCCTGGCCCGCCGCACGGGCACGACGGGCCGGGCTCGCGGATCAACACCGCGCTCACCTGGGCGTTCAACCTGAGCGGACACCCGGCGATCAGCATCCCGGCGGGGTTCGACTCCGAGGGCCTGCCGGTCGGTCTGCAGGCCGTGGCGCGGCACGGACGGGAGGCGGATCTGGTTGCCGCCGCCCGTGCCGTTCTGACGTCCAATCGGGTGGTTTGACCCCAATCCACCTCGTCGGTCACCGCGACTCCGCGCTAGGCCGCGATCGCCCGGACCGACCTCAGGGCCGACGCCCACGCCACGAGCTCGCCGAGCATGGCGTGGAGCTCCTCGTCGTGCTGCTGCAACCCTCCCTGCAGCGAGCCACGCCCCAACGCGACCTGCGTGCGCACGGTCGCCACCTTCAGCTCCGCCAGCACAAGGCGCAGTTGCTCGACAGCGCGAAGGCCACCACCTCCGCCCAGGCTCACGAACCCGGCGGCCTTGTCGTTCCACTCCGCGTACAGGTAGTCCAGGGCGTTCTTCAGCACAGCCGGGAACGAGTGGTTGTACTCGGGCGTGATGAACACGAAGCCGTCATAGGACGCCACGACCGATGCCCAGGCCCGTGTGTGGTCGTGCGCGTACTCGCCGAAGAGTGCGGGAACCGGTTCGTCGAGGAACGGCAGGTTCACGTCCGCCAGGTCGATGAGCTCGAACGACGCGTCGCCGCGCGCGTTGGCGACGTCCAGGACCCACCGCGCCACGGCCTCGGATCGGCGGCCCGGACGCGTGCTCCCCAAGATCACTGCAATTCGCATGGCAGCCAAAGTACAACGCTCGTGGTACTTAGTGCAACGACCGTTGTACTACGATCAATCCCATGCGACCGGACAAGCGGCAGGCGATCCTGCGCGGGGCGTTGAGCGTGTTCGCCAGGGACGGCTACTCGCGCGCGAGCGTCGACACCATCGCCAAGGAGGCCGAGGTCTCGACGCGCACGCTCTACAACCACTTCGCGGACAAGGCCGACCTGTTCCGCAACGTCATCCAGGCCAGCTCGGAGAAAGCGGCGCAGGACCAGATCGCGCTCATCGAGCGGCACTTCCACAAGGTCACGGACCTGGAGCAGGACCTCGTCGCATTCGGCAATGCCATGGCCGCCCAGCAGGGGCACGCCGAGCACTTCGCGCTGGTGCGGCAGATCAACGCGGAGCTCACCCACATCCCCGCCGAGGCGGTCGAGGCGTGGCAGGAGACCGGTCCGCGCAAGGTTCGACGAGCGCTGGCGGCGGAGCTGGAGAAGCTCGGCTTCAAGGACCCCGAGCGCGCTGCCCTCCACCTCATGGTGCTGACGCTGACCGGCGAGCCCAGCATCCGAGGCACGCGGCCGGACGAGGACGACATCGCGGCAGCTGTGCGTGTTTTCCTGCACGGGCATGATGTCGAGAACCGACGACGAGCAACGACATAGGGCTATGGACACCGACGCGCGCGTTGACGACTACATCGCCGGACTTCCCGAGTGGCAGCAGGAGATCTGCCGCGAGGTCCGCCGGCTCGTCCACGAGGCCGACCCCGGCGTCGAGGAGACGATCAAGTTCACCAACCGGCCGTACTTCGTGCTGGACGGCAACATCTGCGCGTTGCTCGGCACCAAGGACCACGTGAACGTGATGCTCTACGACAAGGCGATCGTGCCGGACCCGCAGAACATCATCACGAGCGGCCATGGCAACAAGACCGCGCGCATGATCTCCGTGTACCGCGACCAGCCGATCAACGCGCCGGCGCTGGTCGAAATGTTCCGCCACATCATCGCCAACAACCGCCTGCGGAAGAGTGTCGGACCCCGTCGGTAACCTCATGCCGCATGGAGGTCGAGATCTACACCGACGGTGCGTGCAGCCCCAATCCCGGTCCGGGCGGCTGGGGTGCCGTGTTGCGCTACGGCGAGCACGAGAAGGACATGTACGGCGGTGACATCGGCCCGACGACGAACAACCGCATGGAACTGATGGCGCCCATCGTGGCGTTGGAGAGCCTCACGCGACCATCCACCGTGAGGCTCTACACGGACAGCACGTACGTCCGCAACGGCATCACCTCATGGGTGCACGGGTGGAAGGCGAACGGCTGGCTCACGAAGGCACGTGAGCCGGTCAAGAACGCCGACCTGTGGCGCCGCCTGGAAGAAGCCGCCGGCAGGCACGAGGTGGAGTGGCACTGGGTCAAGGGCCATGCGGGCCACCCGGAGAACGAGCGCGCGGACAGGCTGGCCGTGCGCGGAGTGGAGGAGGTGACGGGGCGGGAAATCACGCAGCCCCAGGCAAAACCGAAGAAGGCCAAGCCGAAGCAACCACGCGAGCTGACCGGCGAACCGTGTGGCGCGCCCACGAAGAAGGGCACGCCGTGCCCGATCACCGCAGGGCCGAGCGGACTGTGTCACGTGCACGACCCGGCGTTGCAGTGCGGTGCCGTCACGAAGAAGGGCACGCCCTGCACGATCGCGACCGGCGGCGGCCGGTGCGAGTACCACCAGGACGCGCTGGAACTGTTCACGTGACGGCGAGCGAAGCCAGCAACCGCAACGCGTCCTGGGACGGGCTGCCAGGCGCCGCCACGTAGGTCACCAGCACCTGTCCCGCATCCGAGGTCAGCGGCTCCGCGGCCAGTTCCAGCGGTCCGAGCTGCGGGTGGTTCATGCGCTTGAACATCGGCTGCCGGTCGCGCACCGGGTGCTCCGCCCACAGCGCGCGGAACAGCGGCGACACTTCGCACATCTCCTCGACCAGCGCGAGCAGCGCCGGGTCGTCGGGGTGCACGCCGTAGTCCGCGCGCAGGTAGCCGACGTTCTCCCGCGCGCAGTCCGTCCAGCCGACGAACAGCTCCTGTGCGGCCGGGTCGGTGAACATGTACCGCACCATGTTCGGCTGCTCGCGGAAGTCCGTGACGAGCGCCGCGGCGAGCGGGTTCCACGCCAGCACGTCGAGCCGGCGCCCGAGGACCATCGCGGGCACGCCGTGCAGCGCGTCGAGCAACCAGCGCAACGCGGGCCGCACCTCCTCCGACGGCGCTTGCACCCGAGTGGGCCGCGCCAGCCGGTAGAGATGCGTGCGCTCGGCCGCGTCCAGGCCGAGCGCCTGCGCCAACGCGTCCAGGATCGAGTCGGACGCGTTGGAGGCGCGCCCCTGCTCCATGCGCGTGTAGTAGTCGACGCTGATCCCTGCCAGCTGCGCCAGTTCCTCGCGCCGCAGTCCTGGCACGCGCCGCCGCGTGGCCCGCTCGGGAGGGTCCAGTGCCGCACGCCGAGCCTTCAGGAACTCCCCCAACTCGTTCACGGCCCCTATCATGCCGGGATCGCCCCGACCAGTCCGCCGTCCACGACGAAGTCCTGCCCCGTCACGTACCCCGCGCGGTCCGACAGCAGGAACGACACGACGTGCGCCACGTCCTCCGGCTCGCCCAACCGCCCCATGACCACTTGCCGCCGGTACGGCTCGTCGTCGACGACGTTGTCCTTGAACATGTCCGTCGCGATGAACCCAGGGCTGACCGTGTTGACCCGGACTCCCGGCATCTCCGCCCCGAGCGTGCGCGCCAGGCTGTGCACCGCCGCCTTGCTGGCCGTGTAGAGCGACGCGCCGACAAGCCCCCGATGGACCGTCCACGACGCGTTGATCACCACCGACGCGCCGGGCTTCAACCGCGCCCGCTGCACCGTGAAGTACACGCCCTTGAAGTTCGTGGCGAGCACCCGGTCCACGTCCTCCTCGGTGACCTTCTCGAACTCGGTGAACACCCCGATCCCGGCGTTCGCGAACAGACCGTCGATCTCACCGACCCGGTCCATCAACGCCTCGACGTCGGACAGCTTAGACACGTCCGCGACCACCGTCTCGACGCCGAGCTCCTCGCGCGCCGCCGCCAACCGCTCCTCGGAACGCCCGGTCACGACGACCCGCGCGCCCTCCTCTACCAGCACCCGCGCCGTCGCCAGGCCGATGCCGCTACCGCCACCCGTGATCAGAAACGTCTTCATGGCTCACACACTCCAGGCCCCCGCGGCCCGCAACCAGACCCGCCGTTTCCTGGGTCTGCGAAGACCAGGCTGAACTCGGCGAACCGGCGTAGCGTCACCGGCATGCTTCCCGACTCCGCCAGGGCAGTGCTGGAATCCAACGCGCTCGCCCACATCGTGACGCTCGGCAAAGACGGCTCGCCCCACGTGACCATCGTCTGGGTGGGACTCGACGGCGACGAGATCGTCTCCGGGCACCTGGTGCAGCACCAGAAGATCCGCAACATCCGCAACGACGGTCGCGTGGTGCTCTCCCTCGAGACACCCAAGATCAACGAGATGGGCCTGCAGGAGTACCTCGTCGTCTACGGCACCGCCCGCATCACCGAAGGCGGGGCGCCGGAACTGCTCCAGCGCCTCGCACACACCTACCTCGGCCCTGACGTGAAGTTCCCGCCGTTCGACAACCCGCCACCCGGCTTCGTCACGCGCATCAAGGTCGACCGCGTGGCCGGCGTCGGCCCCTGGGTCGGCTCGAACTCGTAGGAAATGTGGACGGCGGGCCGGCCCGTGTAGTTGGGGCCGGCCCTGTCGTCAGCCCCGAAGTCGCCGATGCGGCGCTTACGGTTGTCGTAGGTGAATCCCGCGTCCCGCAAGGCTTTCGTCAGTGTGCGCCCGAACGGGGTGCCGTCGGCGCGGCGCACGCCGGCGACGTCGAAGTTCGCCACCAGCCGACCACCGGGCGCGAGCGACGACGACACTCGAGCCGGGACGGGCGGGCCTCGTTCTCGTCGCCCAGCAGGGTCACCGCAGCACCTTCGCGAGGCGTGCCATGCCTTCCGCGATCTCCTCAGGAGTGTTGGCGGTGAAGGACATCCGGAACGTCGCGCGGTCCGGCGTGGTCGCGTAGAACGGAGCGCCGGGCACGAACGCGACGTCGTGGCGCAGCGCCTCCTTCAGCAACACGGCGCTGTCGACGTCGCCCGGCAACCGCAGCCACACGAACATGCCACCGTCCGGATCGCTCCACGTCGTGCCGTCAGGAACCGTGGCGGGGAGTGCCGCGATCATCGCATCGCGCCGTGCCCCGTATTCGACGCACAACCTGGCAACGTGCGCGTTGAGGTCGTTGTGCGTCAGGTAAGCCGCGGCGGCGGCCTGGTCCACTGTGGACGTGTGCAGGTCAGCCGCCTGCTTCACGATCACCAGCGTCCGCAGCAGGTCCGCCGGTGCGCGCAGCCACCCGAGCCGCATCCCCGGCGCGCCGATCTTCGAGAAGCTGCCCAGGTAGACGGTTCGATCGCTGATGGATGCGAGCGGTGCCACGGCGGAGCCCCGGTACCGCAGCTCCCCGTAGGGATCGTCCTCGACGACCCAGAAGTCGTGTTCCGCGGCCAGCTCGGCGATCTCCGCGCGACGTGAGGCCGACAGCGTCCGGCCGGTCGGGTTCGCGAACGTCGGCACCAGGTAGACCATCGCCGGCCGTTCGGACTCCACAACGGATCGCAGCGCGGCGGGATCCAGGCCCTCGTCGTCACTCGCGACGGGCACGATCCGGGCTCCCGCCATCTGGAAACACTGCAGCGCGGCCAGGTATGTCGGCTCCTCCACCGCCACGACGGCGCCGGGCTCCAGCAGCGCGGTGGCCACCAGGGTCAGCGCCTGCTGCGAACCCGTGGTGATCAGGACGTCCGAAGTGGGCAGCCCGCGGCCGGTCAACCGGTCGGCAACGAGCGCACGCAGAGCCGGATTGCCCTCCGTGGGCGCGTATTGCAGCACCGAACGGTCCCGCAGGGCGAGGTCGTAGGCGGCGCGCAGACCGTCGAGGTCGAACAGTTCGGGGGCGGGAAGTCCACCTGCGAAGGAAATCACCTCGGGACGGGAGGTCAGCGCGAGCAGGTCGCGCACCGGTGAGCTGGCCACGGAGAGGGTGCGGTGCATGAACTGCACGTTAATCGGCGCTGCCTCCAGCGGGACGCGGATTTTCTGTCGGTGCCCGTGGCCAGCGTGGTCGGCATGGACATCGAGACACGTGCAGACCAGCCCTACGCCGCGGTCAAGGCCACGGTGAGGTGTTCACGTCCACGCTCCCCGGCGGCCGGTACGCGGTGGAACTCCACGAGGGCCGTCCGGAAGGGCTGAGCGCCGTCGAGCTGGGGCGCCCGGCTGGAGACCTTCTTCACCGACCCCGCGGTGGAGCCGGACCCAGCCAGGTGGACGACGGAGGTGGCCATCCGGCTCACGAGCTGAACTCGCGCTTATATGCCGATCGAGCTATATTGCCGATATGGCATCTACCTTCGCCGTGCTGGCCGATCGGAGCCGCCGGGAGATCCTCGACCTGCTACGGGAACGCGAGCGGCCGGTCGGTGATCTCGTCGAGAAGCTGACGCTCACCCAGCCGACCGTCTCGAAGCACCTCAAGGTGCTGCGCGAGGCCGGTCTGGTCGAGGTGCGCACCGACGCCCAACGGCGCTGGTACCGGCTCTCCCCCGGCCCGCTCGCCGAGGTCGACGCCTGGCTCGCGCCCTACCGCCGGATGTGGGAGAAGAGCCTGGACGCGCTCGAACGGCGACTCGACGAGATCGAAGGGGACTGACACGTGGACGCCGAACTGCGGATGATCGAGGGCAAGCCCGTCCTGCGCTTCGAACGCAGGCTGCGGCACTCGCCGGAGAAGGTCTGGCGGGTGGTCACGGAACCGGCCGAGATGAAGCACTGGTTCCCGGCGGAGGTGGAGATCGACGGCCGCAAGATGCGCTTCACGTTCCCGGACACGGCCCCCGTCGACGCCGACGGCGGCGAAGGCGAACTGCTCGAGTCCGATCCGCCGAAGGTCTTCGCGTTCCGCTGGCTGAACGACGTGCTGCGCTTCGAGATCCTGCCGCGCGAGGACGGCTGCCTGCTGGTCTTCACCGCCGTGGTCACGAACAAGCTGTCCATCGGCCGCGACGCTCCCGGCTGGACCACCTGCCTCGACGCCCTGGTCGCCCACGCCGACGGCACGAAGTTCGAGCCACCGACGGACTGGCTGCCGCGCATCGAGCACTACATCGCGAAGTTCGGCCTCGACGAGGGCACCGATCGGCCGGACGGCGTGCACTTCGTCCGCGACCTGGTGTGGAAGCCCCTGGACGAGGTCTGGCAGCTCCTCACCGAGGGCACCGAGGACGCGGTCCCGCCCCGCGCCGCGCATCCCGGCCTCACGCCGGGCAGGATCACGCGGTCCGACGCCCCGCGCCTGCTGGAGTTCGAGTGGCTCCAGGACGGCCACCCGAAGGGCGTGGTGCGCTGGGAGTTCGAGCAGGTGCCACTGCAGGGCACCACGGTCACGCTGGTCCAGGAAGACGCCCACGGCCCGGAAGCCCTCGCCGCCTGGCACGTGCACCTGGAACTGTTCTTCGCGGCCACCCAAGGCGAGATCCGCTGTCCGTGGCCCACCGACCGCGAGCAGGAACTCGCCCAGCGCTACGCCGAGCGATGACTCAGGCGTACCGCACGCGGTCCACCAGGAAGCGCCAGTCCGGCGAGATCCGGCGCCCGAACCGCCGCGCGCTCGCCCGCTCGTACTCGATCACCGCCCGGCGCCGGGTCCGTGGGTCCGGCGTCAGGTCCTCGAGCACGTCGATGTCGGCGGCGGTGAGCCTGACGTCGGTGATCCTCGCCGGGTCGAGCCTGGCGATCGACCACCAGCAGGTGGCCGCGGCGTAGTCGTAGCCCAGATCGCGGAACTTCTCCTCGGCCACCAGGAGATCGCGGACGGCGCTCGCCTTGTCGCGGCTGCCCAGCGAGAGTTCGGCACGGACCTGGTACGACCGGGCCACCACCTCCGGGTATGCATCGGCCTCGATGACGCCCGTGACGAGTTCCTTGCCGTCGTTGTACTTGCGAGCGGCGTGACACAGGCGTGCCCGCAACACCATCAGCCAGGAGTACCACTCCCCGCCGGGCGTCAGCAGGACCTCGGCGGTCCGCGCCTTCTTCACCGCGACGGCGAGAGCGGTGCGGTCGCCGGTCAGCTGGAACCGCGCGAGCCACCACTCCGCGCTCAGCGTGGCGCACATCCCCGCCTCCTCGCTCGCACGGCCGGAGATCGTGCAGAACCGCTCGATCGCCTGTAGCAGCAGGAGTTCGCTCTTGCGCAGGTAGAAGTCACGATCGAACGGCACACCGTCGGCGGCCATGCGCAGGAACACCGTTGCGTGACAAAGGGTTCCGCGCGCCGCCGTGTAGAGGTCGCGATACTTCTCCGCGATCTTCGTGCCGTCCTCCGCTGCGGCAGCGGCCCG
This sequence comes from Lentzea nigeriaca, assembly GCF_016907955.1. Classification (GTDB taxonomy): domain Bacteria; phylum Actinomycetota; class Actinomycetes; order Mycobacteriales; family Pseudonocardiaceae; genus Lentzea; species Lentzea nigeriaca. The sequence goes on from NZ_JAFBCX010000024.1 coordinate 67,198, forward strand.
CACCAAGCGGTGCTCGCGCAACAGGTACCACGCCTGCCCCTCGACGAGGATCTTCGCCTCCAGCGCCCCTTCCCCACGCAGGCGTTCGGTCGCGGACAACGTCCGCAGGCACATCTCCGAGATACGCCGCACCAGATCCACGTCGCCGTGCGCCTTGGCGGCTCCGACGACCGAGTCGAACGACCTGGCGATCTCGATGTCGCCCTCGCCGATCTCGGCCAGCCGCCGCACCAGCTCGTGTGCCGCGGGCTCCGCGGGATCGAGATCTTCCAGGTCCCGCAGCATTTCCCGGACCTTCGGCGACGCGGTGGAGGGTTCCACGCTCATCGTCGTCACACCACCTTCCACACCCCCTGCGCTCGTGAGCGCCCTCGTCAGCACCTCGAGCCCGGCTCCGGTGTCGGGGTCGAAGGTGGGAATCACCAGCGACTGCAGCACCGCCGGCAACCGGTTCTTGTCGAACCCCGGCGGCACCACCGGCACGACGTCGCACCGGTAGGCCTCGCTGTGGTGGTAGAGCTTGTGCCGCAACAGCCTCGCCTCGTACCTGATGCCCTTGCGCTCGACGAAGTCGTTGGACTCCAGCGCTTTCAGGTAGTCCGGCGAGACGACCACGAGCACGGTGCGGTCGCGGAAGCCCTCTTCCATCCACGACGGAATCGACAACGGCCTGACGCCCAGCAGGTCACCGTCCCACCAGACGTCGAATCCCCGCGATCGCAAGCCGTCCACCAGCGCGGAGGCGGCAGGACCACCGTCGCTGTGGCTGTAGCTAATGAAGAGACCGTTCATGGCAACTCCCCCGCGACGCGGCGATCCAGCGGGGGAACGAGGTTGGTCGTCTGGTGCTCATGACGGGCTCCTAACGGCGGGGTGACCTGCGGGTCACCGATCACTCTGGATCGGTGAGGCGAGGCCAATCCCCGGAAGGGCCCTGATGGCGGCAGTCAGAACTGGTCGAACGTCATAGGCTGACGACGGCGTTGTTCACTCGCCTCACTTTGCGCTGTGGGTGTGGGTTTGCGGCGTTGCCACCGGACGGGTGTCTGTGGCGCAGGCACCCGCCCGGCTCACACTGGTCAGCCTCCTAGGTGTTTGAGCCGCTCGTCGATGACGTGCGGCGTCTCGATGGCGGGCAGGGCGAACTTCTCGAGCTGGAAGAAGTAGTTCAGGTACTCGCGCACCACTTCCGGGTCGTCCCTGAGCTGCGACGGGCGGTACAGCTCTTCCAGGAACAGCGTGCGGCTGTCGTCTTCCTCGCTGATCTCGATGATCGCGAAGGAACCTTTCATGGCCGGGTGCAGGCCGGCGCTGAACGGCACGATCTGGATGGACATCCGGTCGGCCGTGGCCAGCTCCTTGACCCGCAGGAGCTGTTCGCGCATCACGTCGGTACCGCCGACCATCCGGTACAGCGCCGATTCGTCGATGATGAAGTACATGTCCGGAGCGGCGGGGCCCAGCAGGTCCTGGCGGTGCATGCGCATGTCGACGCCACGCCGCACCTCCTCCAGATCTTCGCCACCGCCCGTCATGATCGCTGTCGCATAGCGGCGGGTCTGCAACATGCCGGGAATCAGCGACGTCTGGACGTATCGGCAGCGGACCGCCACCGACTCGAGCTCGAGGAACTCGGCGAACTCCTTGACCAGGCCCCGGTACTTCGCCATCCACTCAGGCCGTTTGGCAGCGCGTGCCATGTCGACCAGCTCGGACACCTTGCCCAGTTCGGTGATCCCGTAGTGAAGGAGCAGAGCTCTCAGATCGGTCACCGATATGCCACTCTTGCCCTGCTCTATTCGCAGAACCTTCGACTGGGACCAGTCGAGCGCCTCCGCGACGGAACCTTGGGAGAGCCCCAGGCGTTCACGAGCCTGCTTCAACTCACCCAACAGTCGCCGTCGCTGTGCGACGGGGCTTTCCTTACCTGCCAAGGCGCAGCGTCCCCTCTACCTCTCGCAGGACACACCTGCGTGCCACCATTCTGCCACATGGCAAGTTGAAAACGAGCGTTTCGGGTACAAGCAATGTGCACGTCCTTAAATGGCATGACTCATGCCGCCAGATGGCGGCATGCCAGATGCAAGAACGGCCGCCCGGAGCCAAACTTGAGAGGGCCTCGACAGGTTCGCCCAATCGTGTCGAAATTCCAGGTGGCGTGGGCACCTAGAAGGAGGACGCCAGCACAACGAAACCGGACCACGCGGAGGAGGAGAAAGCGAGCCATGGACCTGACCGATCCTTGGCATCGCGAACCAGGACACAGCCCTTGGGGTCGATGGCGAACTCGACACACGTTCCGCTGTCACCGCTGCTGTAGGAACTTCGGATCCACTTGAGCTCTGCCGCCATCGTCGCTCCCATCGCACGGGGTCCCCGACCGAACCCACCGTCCTCGGCCCGGCCCACCCGCGTGCACCCCGGGAGAGCGGCGGAGGGAACGCCTCCAACCCGACGAGGCCACAGCTCAGAATATGGCGGCGAAGCGAACTCCCGACACCGCCAGAGGTGCGCCTCGGAGTGGACAGAAAGGGGCCATTTCAAGGACACGGCACACGTGAACCTGTTGGCATCACATGGAATCAGAGCGTGGCGAGCCTGTCGACACCGATCCCGGTGATCAGCAGCCGCTCCTTCCGGTTGCCCAGCAGGGTCTGCGTCCAGTCGACGAACCCGCCGTCGCCGATCTCCACGCCGTCGAGGAAAACCTTGTAGCACAAGCCCTTGTAGTACCCGGTGCGCCGAGACGGGTCCGCGGGCAGGGCACCGCGCACCACCTCGAACCGGGGATCCAGCACCGTCACACGGACCTCTACGTCCCCGCACGCCTCACGCAGGAACTCCAGGTGTTCGTGAAAGTGTTGCCGCTCAAAGGCGAGCGACCCGCGGTCACGACCGGCGGACACCGCGGCGAACAACGTGAAGTGCGCGAAACGACCGGCGCCCTCGAACAGTTGCGCCCGCACCACGCGTTGTACCGTCGCGAGCCGCACGTCTGACGGGTCCGCCTGCCGCCGGACCGCGGCTTCCAGCGCCAGCGCGTTGGTCGGGTCGGCCGCCACCTCGGTGCCGCGAACGGTCGACAGCACGTTGTTCTGGTCCATCTCCGCCACGGCCGAACAGGTTCCCAACGGCGCCACGGGAGCGAGGCCCAGCACGGAGAACGACGGCGGCAACGCGGCCAGCAGGCGGTCCTCGGCAGCGCGCAGCACGGAGAACGGCACCGACGCCGGCGCCACGAAACGGTCGGAACGGTACTGCCGCAACACGTCCGGCCCCGTCAACGTGGCGGCCCGCCGCCGCGTCAGGGCGAGCAGCACGGTGGTGAGGTCGCTGCCGGGCAGCCGCGCGAGCCGCTCCAGCACCTCTTCGCCGCCCAACGACCGCAACACCCGCGACAAGGCACCCATGCCCACCATGATCCGTGGACCGGCCAGCGGATTTCCGCGGGCGCGCCGGCGGATCACCCGGCTAGGGTCGATCCATGACCGATGCCACGCAGGAGGGCGAGCTGTGGGGCCGCCGTGCCGCACAACGCGCCGCCCTCGGCGCGAAGATGTCCATGCCCGCGTGGAAAACCGCCATCGAACGCACGCACATCGGAACCGGCACCACGGTGCTCGACCTGGCCTGTGGCAGCGGCGAGTTCTGCGCCCTGGCAACGGAAGCGGGCGCGAGAGCGACGGGTATCGACGCGTCGAACAAGATGATCGAACTCGCCCGACAGGCCGCGCCCACGGCCGAGTTCCACGTGCGCGCCCTGGGGCCGTTGCCTTGGCACGACGGCACGTTCGACGTCGTGACGGCGTTCAACTCGCTGTTCTTCGCGCCTGACCCCGAGGCCGCGTTCGCGGAGGCGACCAGGGTCAGCAGGGACTACGTGGTCGTGTGCGACTGGCATCCGGAGCACCCCAGCGACATCCTCACCGTCGGGTGGGCCGTGCGGGGACGCAGCGGCCGCCGGCGCCCGGAGATGCCGGAGCCGCACGAGGAACTCACGATCGACATTCCCCAGGAACATCCCGACGAGGACACGATGTTGCGCGCCTTCCTGAGCACAGGCGGCTACCAACGACTCATCGAGAGCGACGGTGAAGAAAGTGTCGCGGAGAAGATCAGGGTCGCGACCGAACCGTTCCGAACCGCGGAAGGCGGTTATCGGCTCGCGAACAAGTACCTGATGTCAATCTTCCGCAAGAACCCCAGAATGTGAATCAAGCGGCGGCGAGGACCTCGTAGCCGGCCGTGGTGAGGGCTGCCGGGCCTGGCCGGGTGCTGATCAGGCCTGCCGAGGTCAGGCGCAGTCCGACGAACTGGTCGGCGCAGCACAGGCCGTCGACGAGCAGTGAGCTTCCGGCGATCTCGCAGCGGCCGTCGGCAACGGCTCTGAGAACCGCGCGGTCGCGGTGTGTCAGCGATGAGACGGTCATCTTCTTCTCCTAGCGGTAAAGCTTCTACTTACTGATACGTCGAAGAAGAAGGCTTCGGTTCGACGTCATCGGCAGAGAATTCCGCGCGTACCCCCAAAAGACGTACGGCGCGGCCGTGTTCGAAGCGGTCGAGCACGGTCAGCGCGGCCTCGGCCAGGTCGTCGGCGGACGACGTCGGTGCCGGGAGCTTCATCAGGCGCACCTTCGTGAAGAACGGCACGAAGCGCACCTTCACGCCCACGCGCACGACGGGCCGTCCCTCCGCGACCACGTCCAGCGCCACCCGATGGGCCAGCGCCACGACCTCGCGGCGGATGTCCTCCAAGGAGGTGAGGTCCTGCTGGTAGGTCTTCTCGTGGCTGCGGGACTTCACGACCCACGGCGTCGCGCTCACGACGGTGTCGCCTGCCCCGAGCGCGAGGGTCCGGAAGTACGGACCCATCCGCGGGCCGAACCGCGTGGCCAGCGCCTCGGGGGACGCCGACGCCAGCTCGGTCACCGTCGAGAAGCCCAGTTCGGCCAGTTTGCGCTCGGTCTTCGCGCCGATGCCCCACAGCGCGGATGTCGGCCGGTGGCCCATCACCTCGACCCAGTTCGCGCGGGTCAGCTGGAACACGCCGGCGGGCTTGCCGAAGTCGGTCGCGAGCTTGGCACGCAGCTTGTTGTCGCCGATGCCGACCGAGCAGTGCAGTCCCGTCGACTCGAGCACGGCGGCCTGCAGCGACCTGGCCAGCTCGAACGGGTCGTCGACGGACGCCCCGACGAACGCCTCGTCCCAGCCCATCACCTCGACGACGACCGGGAACGACCGCAGCACGGCCATCACGTCCGCCGACGCCGCCTCGTACAAACCGTGGTCGGCAGGCAGGAACACGGCGTCCGGCAGCTTCTTGAACGCGGTCCGCAGCGGCATCCCGGAGTGCACGCCGAACTCCCGTGCCTCGTAGGACGCCGTGGCCACGACGGCGCGCTCCGTCGGGTCGCCGTTGCCACCCACCACCACGGGCTTGCCGCGCAACGACGGGTCGCGGAGGACCTCCACCGCCGCGATGAACTGGTCGAGGTCCACGTGGAGGACCCAGTCCGTCATGCTGGCCAGAATAGATACTGGCCAGAATAGATACTGGGCAACATGAGACGGTCGGCGGGAATCCTGCTCTTCAGGCGAAACGAGCAGCTGGAGGTGCTTCTCGGGCACATGGGCGGCCCGTTCTGGGCTCGCAAGGACGCCGGCGCGTGGTCCGTGCCGAAGGGCGAGTACACCGAGGAGGAGGAACCCGAGGCCGCCGCACGCCGCGAGTTCGCGGAGGAGCTCGGGCTCGCCGTACCGCAGGGTGAGCTGATCCCGCTCGGCGAGGCCAAGGGCTCCGGCAAGGTCATCACGGTGTGGGCGCTGGAGGGCGACCTCGATCCGGAGACGGTCACGCCGGGCACGTTCGAGATGGAGTGGCCGCCGAAGTCGGGGCAGAAGAAGACCTTCCCCGAGGTCGACCGCGTCCAGTGGTTCACCGTGGAAGAGGCGAGCGCGAAGATCGTCTCCGCGCAACGCCCCTTCCTCGAACGACTCACGGCCAGATAGCCGCGACCCACTCCGGGTGATCGATGAACGGGTTGCGGTTCTGCTGGTAGCTGTCGTAGATCACCTGGTTGCGCCGCTGCTCGAACGCGTCCGGCGGGTCGTCGTCGTTCCACTGCTTCAGGACCGAGAGCTTGCCCATGTACGGCGCGGTGCCGTTGGACACCGAGTTGTTGAGCTCCAGGTTCGCGAAGCCGTCGGTGCCTTCGTAGCGCACGGCCATGTAGAAGATCATGCGCGCGACGTCGCCCTTCACGGCGTCACGCGGCTCGAACGAGTCGCTGTCGACGAAACTGCCGGATGCCTCGGGGACGGGTGAGCCGCCCTCGTCGAAGTCCAGGTTGCCGCGGGTGGCGTTGACGTCCACGTCCTCCGGCCGCAGGTGGTGTAGGTCGGTGCCGGGACCGGTGGCGGTGCCGAAGTCACCGTGCGACTTCGCCCAGACGTGCTCGCGGTTCCAGCTGGCGCTCGTGCCGCCGCTCAACGACTTCGCGCGCGACATGCCGCTGTACAACAGGATCACGTTCGAGGTGTTGTTCGGGTCCTGGTCGGTGTTCTTCAGCGCGTCCCAGACCTGCTCGTAGCTGAGCTTGCGCTGGTTGCCGATGATGGTGTTCAACGCCGACTTCAACGCCGTGCCGGTCTTGTTGCAGGCCGCCGCGTAGTAGCCGGTGCAGGCCGGAGGCACTGTCGTGGTGGGCGGCGGTGTTGTGCTGACGAACGCGAACGCCGTGGACGACGTCAGGCCGGGGTGCGAGAAATACGCGCTCAGCGTGCCCGTCACGTCGATCTGCTTGCCCAGCAACGACGGGTTGGTGCGAAGGCCCCAGGACGCGCGGAACGCGGTCGGGATCTGCACGTAGATCATGTCCGACGTGCTGGTCTGGGACGCCGAGTCGGCCAGTGCGAGCGCGTAGTCGCTCGGGTAATTCGAACGGACGACCGTGTTCGTGGCCGTGGGCTGACCGACGACATACCCGCGAACGGTGGCCGACCCCCCGCCCTGCTTGCTGATCGCCTGCGCAACAGTGAGCTGATCTGCCGCGGAAGCGGCGGTCGACCCGTAGAGGCCGACCGCCGCCAATAAACCGATGACCAACGCCAGTGGATGCCACCGCGTCATGTGCTCTCCTCGATCGTGTCGATGTTGAGCACACGATCAGGTGAGATGGTCAACGCGCGGTAAACGCAGTGTCACGGCACCAGGACGACCTTGCCCGTGGTCCTCCTCGACTCGACGAGCTCGTGCGCCTTCGCGGCGTCCTCGAGCGGCACGACGTGGTCGAGCTGCACCTTGAGCTGCGGCAACGCCTCCAGATCCGCGCCGGACGCGGACACGCTGCCGAAGAGCTCGAACCGGATGCCGAGGTCCACAGCTCGGTCAACGTCAAAACCCGGGTTGCCGGGGATGATCGACACGAGCACGCCACCGGGCTTCAGCACCTTGGCGGACCGCTCGGCGTACTCACCACCGATCAGGTCGAACACCACGTCGACCGGCTCGATCTCGGTGAAGTCCTGGTGCCGGTAGTCGATCACCTCGTCCGCGCCGAGCGAGCGCAGGAAGTCGTGCTTGCCTGCCGACGCCGTGCCGATCACGTACGCGCCCCGCGCCTTGGCGATCTGCACCGCCACGTGCCCGACGCCACCGGCCGCCGCGTGGATCAGCACGCGCTGACCTGCGGAGACACCGCCTCGCCCGACGAGCGCCTGCCACGCCGTCAGCGCCACCAACGGCACCGCACCCGCTTCCTCGACGGTCAACCGGGACGGCTTGCGCGCCAGGTCGGCCTCGTTCGCGACGACGTACTCGGCGTAGCCACCGCCCGTGCCGGGGAAGGTGAGCAGCCCGTACACCTCGTCACCGGCCGCGAACTTCTCGACGCCCTCGCCGACCTGCTCCACGGTGCCCGCGACGTCCCAGCCCAGCGTGAACGGCGGCTCCCCGAGCGCGGGGAACGCGCCGGCACGGATGTACGTGTCGACCGGGTTGACCCCGGCCGCACCCACCTTGACCAGCACCTCACCGGCACCGGGCACCGGCCGTTCGACCTCGGCGACCTCCAGCACGGACGCGCCCCCGACAGTCTTCTGCGTGATGACTCGCATCGTGATCCCCTTCGATGTTCTCGACGGGAACCATCTTGCAGTTAGCGCCAACTTCCAGAAAGTAGGCACTTTCGGGTAACTAACTCTCCCGAAGGTAGAGATCACGCAGCAGGGCGATCTCCGCACCGTGGTGGATCACCTCCCGGTTGATGTGCAGCACCAGCGTCGCCATCGGCTCCTCCGCGAACGGCCCCTCCGCCGGACCAACAGCCAACGAGAGGTCCGCCTTGCGCGCGCCGTCCGTCCATGCCGCGTAGGCGTCGTCCAGCTGCTTCAACGCCTCGTCGGCGCTCGTCGCGTACTGCCAGGTCTGGTAGTCGGCCGGCGGGCCGCCGAAGTGCGACGCGATGCGCATGTTGAACACGCCCACGATGATGTGCGCCATCCGCCAGGCGATCGTGGTGACCGGCTCCGGTTCCGGAGTCGGGTACTCCCAGTCGATCGATCCGTCCGCGTGCACGGTCCACGCACCAGGCACCGGCTGCCAGAAGTACTCGTCGTCGGTCAGCCCCTCCAGCCGCGGCCGCAGCTGCATCCGCCAGTGGAAGTCGAGCTGGTCCGTCAACTGCTTGTTCCAGTCCATGCCTTCGACCGTAGGACCGACTGCGGACAACTACTGTCCTGGACTTAATAAACCGAGCGCTCGGTCTAGTATTGAAGCCATGACGACTGTGCAGGAGACCGCGGTGGTCCGCTACGGCATCTGGGTGTTGTGCCCGGCGCTGGGAGCCGCCGCGGTGTGGGGGCTCAAGCTGGCGGCCGCGTGGATCACGACGTTGAAATGGTTCCCGTTCCAAGGTGTGTTCGAGCTGGTCACGGACATTCCTGAGCCGTGGGTGACGATCGCGGCGCTCGCACTCGGGGCACTGGCGGGCGGTGTGCTCGCGTTGCTGTGGGCGGCGGAGATGATGTCGGTCGAGGTCTCGCACGACCGCGTCACGCTCAGGAAGGACGACAAGAGCTTCGACTTCGGCCGCAACCAGATCGAGTCGGCGTTCGCCGACGGCAAGCAGCTCGTGCTGTTGTCGCCCAGCGGCGCCGAGCTGGCCCGAGAGACGTCGGACCTGAGCAGGGCGAAGCTCGAACAGGCCTTCACCGGTCACGGTTACCGGTGGCGCGACGCGGATCCGTTCGCGAGCGAGTTCAGGATGTGGGTCGAGCACGCGCCCGAGCTGCCCGCGGAGGTGAACGCGCTGTTCACGGCCCGGAGGAAGGCCATCGCGAAGTACGAGCGCGAGGAGGCCGCAGAATTGGCGCGGGAGATCCGCAGGCGCGGCGTCTGCGTCAAGGACGAGAAGAAGAGGCAGTACTACAGGTGATGACCAAAAAGCCATGAGAACTGTAGATCCGGTCAAGCACGCCGCGAAGAAGCGACACATCACCGACACGGCTGCGGGCTTGTTCGCGGAGAAGGGCTTCGACCGGACGACCGTCGCGGACATCTGCAAGGCCGCCGACATCAGCACCGGCAGCCTGTTCCACTACTTCCCCACCAAGCGGGCCATCTTCCTGGAGATCTTCGAGCAGGACGGCAGGGACAACGCCGAGGTCTTCGCGCAGGCCAGGGACCTCAGCCCGTGGGACGGCGTGCTGATGGTCGTCGACCACCTCTGCGTGCCCGCGCTCGACCGGTCCGTGGCCGGACTGGTGCTGGAGGTCGTGGCGCAGGCGAGCCGCGACCCGGAGCTGTGGGACCTGGTCGCCCGCAACGAGCAGGTGGTGCGAGACGAGCTGGCCGTACTGCTGCAGCAGGCGCACGAGGCGGGCCAGATCACGCTCCCGGTGACCGCGCGAACGGCCGCGACCTGGGTGCAGGGCCTGGTCGACGGCCTGTTCGGCAGGCTCGTCGACCCGGACTTCGACGCGCCAGGAGAAGTGGGCACCCTCCGGTTGATCCTTTCCCGGTTCGTGGGTGCTCAAGCACCATGAGTGCATGGCCTACGACGTCGCCGCTGTCCGCGCCCACTTCCCCGCGTTGCGCGAGGGTGCCGCGCACTTCGACGGACCGGGCGGCTCGCAGACGCCCGACGTAGTCGGCGAGGCGGTCAGCGCCGCGCTGACGTCGGCGATCTCGAACCGCGGCAGCGTGACGGCCTCGGAACGCAGGGCCGAGGAGATCGTCAGGACCGCGCGCCGCACGATGGGCGAGTTCCTCAACGCGGGCAGCATCGTGTTCGGCCGCAGCATGACCCAGCTGACCTACGACTTCTCCCGCACGCTGTCGAAGAACTGGCGGCCGGGCGACGAGATCATCGTGACCAGGCTCGACCACGACGCGAACATCAGGCCCTGGGTGCAGGCAGCCGAGGCGGCACGAGCCACGGTGCGATGGGCGCCGTTCGACCGTACGACCGGTGAGCTGCCCATCGAGGCGGTGACGAACCTGCTGTCCGACCGCACCCGCGTCGTCGCGATCACGGCGGCGTCGAACCTGCTCGGCACCCGTCCGGACGTGGCGGCGATCGCGGCGGCGGCGCACGAGATGGCGGCGTTCGTGTACGTCGACGGCGTGCACTACACGCCGCACCTGCCGGTCGACGTCGAGGCGATGGACGCGGACTTCTTCGTGTGCTCGCCGTACAAGTTCCTCGGCCCGCACCTCGGCGTGCTGGCGGCCGCGCCGGAGCTGCTGGAGACGTTGCGGCCGGACAAGCTGCTGCCGTCGACGAACGCGGTGCCGGAACGGTTCGAGCTGGGCACGCTGCCGTACGAGCTGCTGGCGGGAACGACGGCGGCCGTCGAGTTCCTGCGCGGCCTGGACGGGCTGGAGGAGCACGAGTTCGGCCTGCGCGACCAGCTGGAGGCCGGGCTGCGCGAGCTCGGTGTGCGGATCTACAGCAAGGCGGCCTCGCGCACGCCGACCGTCCTGTTCTCGGTCGACGGGCTGGAGCCCGCCGAGGTGTACCGCAGGCTCGGTGCCGAGGGCGTCAACGCGCCCGCGGGGCATTTCTACGCGATCGAGTGCTCGCGGTGGCTCGGCCTCGGCGACAAGGGTGCCGTGCGGGCGGGCATCGGGCCGTACACCGACGAGTCCGATGTGGACCGTCTGCTCAAGGCCGTGGCACGGCTCAGATGAGCAGGAACAGCAACGCGTAGGCGAGCCCGACGAGCACGCTGACGTTGAGCCGGCGGCTCACCCGGTCGCCGGCGTGGTCGGCGATCATGGACCGCGCCCGCGCCCACATCAGCTTCTCGCCTGCCTGACCGTCCGGCAGGTGCGGTGTGGTGATCACGTCGCCGTGCGGACCGAACGCGAGCATCAGCTGTGGACCCGAGCGGCGCACACCGTGCAGCTGCGACCACGGCACGCGGTAGGTCCAGATGCCCGTGTAGAGCGAGACCCCGCGGTGGTCGAGACGCAGCAACGGCTGGAACCTGTTCACGGCCGACAACACGCACTGCACACCCACGAACCCGAGGATGATCAGGTCCGGGTAGTACTTCAGCGCGATCATCGCTCCGGCCGCGCCGAGCAGCAGCAGCACGCCCTCGGAGCGCCGCCGGTCACCAGGCCACATCGCGTGCGGCAGGTCGACCGGCGCGCCCGCGGTGACCGGTTCGCCCGGCAGGTGTGCACTGTGGACGGTGTGCCGCGGGCGGACGCGGGACAGCGTGCTGGTGGCCACGACCTCACCCTCGACCAGCAGCGCGACCTGACCGCCGTGGTGCCACTCGCCCGCGACGAGGATCTCCGCGGGGTCGAGCTGCACCGGCGGGTCCTCCTCGCCGCGCCACACCCTGCCGAACTGGTCGGTGTCGTGGTAGAGCGGCTCCTCCAGGCCGAGGTCGGCGAGCGTGGCCACGGTCGCGATGTCGGCCTTGTTGTGCCGCAACAGGATCCGGCGCGGGCCGACGGGATGCGCCTGCAGCCGGATCGCCTTCACCGGGCCCGTCCACAACGCGCGGCGGCGGCGTTCCCGCGCGGCCAGCATGATCGCGAGGAACACGGCGGCACCACCGAGCGTGAGCCACCACGTGACGTCCTCGGGCTCGTTCGCCATGCGCACCCACGAGCCGTCCTCCAGCACCGGCACGGTGTCGCCGACCCGGTACGTCTCCGGTGCGGTCGGCTCGAGGCCCGTGCGCTGCCGGTCCGGCAGCTCCACCCACACCTCGTAGCCGTTCTTGATCTCGACCACCTCGGCCTCGACCCGGCTGGCCCTCGCGACGTGCCCCTCGATCTCGCCGTTCGTGAGGTCGTACTGCACGAACGTCAGAAAGCCGAAGATGACGAGCAACACCGCGATGATCCGCAGAACCCCTCGTTGCGGAGGCATGTCCGGCAACGAGACGAGGGTGGCGCCCGCCGCCGCGTGCTGGTCCGCGCGCGACCTCAGGGTCCACGCCGCCACGATCGCGCACGCACCCGCGTGCAGACCGAACGCGACGTTGGCGGCCGCCGAACCGTCGAGGACGATGTCCAGCGCGCCGAACACCACGCCCATCGCGCAGCCAGTGAGCACACGACCGAACAACAACAGCAGCGGTGTGGCCAGCAACGGCACTACGGCCAGCGAAAACGTCGGGTCCGGCACGCACGGGTGTGCGGTCGTGCACGGCACCTCGTTCGCACTGGCGGCGAAGTAGAAGGCGACGACCCAGCCACCGACCAGCCCGACCTTGGTCACCCACCACGGAACCGCGGCCGCTTGCCACCGCTGGACGTCCATGGTCTCCGATCATGGCACGCCCATTGCTCCGATCGGTGCGATTCCCCCGCAACGAAACGGGTATCCGCAGGTCACTTGAACTCGGAGGTGGACATGCTGGCCCTCATCGCCGCAGTCGCGTTCGGTCTCGCCCTGATCCTCGACCTCGCGAAGACCGCGCTCGGTGACGTCATCACCGCCAACACACTGGTGGTGCTCGGACTGCTGCTCCTCGCCCTGCACATGGCCGGCGTCGGAGCCGGCACGCGGTCGTGGAGCTGGCGCCGTGCCCGCAGGTGAAACAATCGAACGCCCCACCAAGCTGCCCAAGGGCGCCTGGTGGGGCGTTCTCAAACGGACGGTCAAAGAGTTCAACGACGACAACCTGACGGACTGGGCGGCAGCGCTCACCTACTACGCGGTGCTGTCGTTGTTTCCTGGGCTCATCGTGCTGACATCCGTGCTGGCGCTGCTCGGCGACACAACCACGCAAGAGCTGATGAAGTACGTCGACCAGATCGCGCCAGGCCAGGCCGGTGACCTGGTGAAGTCGTCCATCGAGGAACTGCGGAAAGGCCAGGGAGCCGCGGGACTGCTCGGCATCATCGGTCTGCTGACGGCCTTCTGGACCGCCTCGGGCTACCTCGGCGCGTTCATGCGCGCATGCAACGCCGTGTACGACGTCGAAGAGGGCAGGCCGTTCTGGAAGACCGTGCCGTTGCGTCTCCTGCTGACGCTGGGCTCGGTCTTGGTGATCTCGCTGACGCTCGGCGCGCTCGTGCTGACCGGTGGGGTCGCGGACGCGGCCGGCAGACTGCTGGGGCTCGGCGACACCGTCGTGACTGTGTGGGACATCGTGAAGTGGCCGGTCATCCTGCTGCTGGTGGCGCTCGCGTTCGCGGTGCTCTACTGGGCGGCGCCGAACGTGCGGCAACCGGCCTTCCGCTGGGTCACGCCCGGCAGCCTCCTCGCGATCGTGCTGTGGGCGCTCGCGACCGTCGGCTTCGCCGTCTACGTCGCGAACTTCGCCTCGTACAACAAGACGTACGGCTCGCTCGGCGGTGTGATCGTCTTCCTGGTGTGGCTGTGGATCTCGAACATCGCGGTGCTGCTCGGCGCCGAGTTCGACGCGGAACTGGAGCGCGGCCGCCGGCTCGCGCAGGGCGAGAAGGACGCCTCAGCCGAGCCGCGTGATCTCCCCGGGTAGTTCGGCCTCGACCGCGGTCCAGACCCCGTCCGGCCCAGGCTCGATGCGCTCGCTCATGCGTCCGCCCGGCACGAGCACCCACAGCTGGTCCTTCGTGGACAGCCACACCACACCGATGCCGTCGTTGCGGTAGCTGGTGGCGTACTCGTAGGACTTCCTGAACACCTCACCGCCGTCGCGGCCGGTGACCCGCACCTCGCTCTCGCTCTCGGCGTGCGCGACGAACTTCCCGCTGGGAGACGTCTTGGGCGCGCCGGGACGGGCGAACCTGTCCTCGCGGTCGTCACCGCAGCCCGCGAGGACGACGAGGAGGGCGACCAGCGCCGCCACGACTCTCATGAGGAAATGCCGTGCGTCATGCGCCCCAAGCTAACTAACGTGATCGTCCGTGTGGGATGTTCTCGAGGAGTTTTACGACTCTGTGCCCCGACCGGGATCTCGCGTCGAGGATCACGGCGAGCTGGTGCTCTTCCTCCAGGCGGGCGACGGCTATCCGTACTACGCCCGACCGCGCTTCCCCGGTGGGAGGCCGACGGTCGCGGACGTGGTGAAGATGCGCGCGCGGCAACGGGAGCTCGGCGTGCCCGAGGCGCTGGAGTGGGTCCACGAGACCACGCCGGACCTCTACGACGCGGCGGTCGCGGCGGGTCTTGAGGTGCTGCGGGCGCCGCTGCTGGTGCTCGACCCGGAGAAGCTCCCGGAGCCGCACCCGCACGTCCGCGTGCTCGACACGCGGCCGGCCGAGGTGTCGGTGGTGGCCCAGCTGGCGTTCTCGTCGCCGGGCACCTCGACGGGCGAGGTCGGCGTGGCGGAACGGGACGCGGCGCTCGCGGAGGCCGTTCCGCTGAGCACCCGGCACCGGCACGCGGTGGCCGACCTGCCAGGCGAGGGCGTTCTGGCGGTAGGCACCGCGCAACGGGCGGGTGACGTCGTGGAGATCGCGGGCATCGGCACGTTGCCGGCGGCACGGCGACGTGGCCTCGGTGGTGCGGTCACTGCGGAACTGGCGCGGGACGCCCTGGAGCGGGGCGCGAAGCTCGTGTTCCTGTCGGCCGGGAGCCCGGAGATCGCCCGTGTCTACGAGCGGGTCGGGTTCAGGCACGTCGGGACGGCCTGCATCGCGTCACCAGTCGTAGGCTAGTTCACCGTCACGGGGCATCGGCACACGGAAAAGGCAACTGACGCACGGCATTCCGGACGGCTGCGTCAGCAGTTCGGCTTCGCCGCGGTGGATCAGTTCGCCGCAGTACGCGGTCAACGCGAGCGGCGTGCGGTCGTCGTCGGGCACGGGAACGAGGTGGCACGTGCGTTGTGTCTCCCCCACGACACCCGCACGCTTGCGGACCAGCAACACGGGCATGCGCGCTTCCGTTCGTTCCTGAATGCTCATGCCTTCACCTCGACGTCGTCGACCACACACACGACAGCGTGTGTGGTCGCGTAGAACCTGAGCCGGTACGGGCCCGAGTTCCGCTCTGCCACCGCCGCGCAGAACCGTTCGTTGACCTCTTCCGAGCGCGGCGTTCGTTCGGTCAGGTCGATCACACCTAGATCGTGCGGGGTGTCACGGGAAATGGGGAGGGTCGCAGACGGATTGCGGGTGGCGTATGCGGAACTCGCATACGCGTTACCGCAGCTGGGTGACCTCGGCGGCGAGTTCGGCGATAGCCGGCGTCGCGCTCCACGGGTCGAGCCGCTCCAGTTCGTTCACGATCAGCTGCGACCCGGTCGCCCGAGCGAGATCCAGCGCCGCGAAGCCGAAGTCGACGGCCTGCTCCACGTCACCGTTGGCGGCGTGCGCGTAGGCCAGCCTGGCCGTGTGCACACCTTGCTCCCACTGGCAGATGCTGCCCCATCTGGGCATGAGCTCGGCGTACGCGTCGATCGCTCGCCCGTGGTCGGCGAGGTCGACCATGCTGGCGGCGCGCTGCATCTGCACGTGCAGCTCGGTGAAGCAGTAGCCGATGGAGTACTCGTCGGTCTGCGGCCGTTCCGCGCTGAGCACCAACGACTGCGCGAGGTCGAACCGCGGCATGCACGCGTCCTGACCCGCACGCGCGAGACCACGTGCTTCCTGCCGCAACGCCATCGCACGCACGATCGGACTCAGCCCGGTCTCGCGCTGGGCGGCGCGCGCCAGACCGATGACGCGGTCGTCGTCGCCGTCGACCTCGGCGAGCTGGCTCATCCGCACGTAGCAGTACGCGACGACGTCCCTGTCGTCCGCGGCCTGACCCTGTTCAAGGGCCCTCGACGTCCACGCGGCCGCGCCGCGCAGGTCTCCGATCTCCTCGTGCAGCCAGCCGTAGAACTCCGCGTACATCGCGCCGGTGCCGAGCAACCGCCGACGGACCTCCCCGCGCGCGTTGCGGCGCAACACGTCGATGAAGTCGTACATGTTGCGAACAGCGGGCATCAGCGCGCCGGTGCCACGCCAGTTGTGCGCGTCGTTGACGATCCGGCGCAGCACGAGCAGCTGACTGACCGCATCGCCGGTCATCACGCCGTTGCTGTTGCCTGTGCCGAAGACAGCGGAGGCGCACAACGCCATCAACGCCTTGCCCTCCATGCCGACGACCAGGTCGTTCGCCAAGGCCTCCAGCCCTCCGGCGCCCAGGCTCCTGGCCTCGCGGGACCGCATCGGCACCGTGCGGTCGGTCAGGCCGAGCAGGTGGGCGGGGATGCCGAGCAGCCGCTGCATCGTCCTGAGCACGCGCATGTCGTAGGCGATGTTGCTGCCGGCCTCCAGGCGCGAGATCGCCGACTGGGAGAACCCGGCCAGCGTGCCGAGCTCGTCCTGGCGCAGGCCGTGTGCCTTCCGCGCGATCGCGACCACGGCGCCGGGCGACTCCGCGGCGACCGCGTCCCGCACTTCCTTCGACTCCCAGATGGCGGGCGGCAACACAGGCAGCGGCCCGTCCGGGACGACGACGGCGTTCTTAGCCGGGTTGCTCAACCTCAACGCCTCCCCAAGTGCCGCGAGGTGGCCCGCTGAGCGTCGAAGACGCGGCGATGGTTGGCTGTCGCGGCACTGGTCTCGCATCATGCCCGCCCTGCCGAATTCGCGCTTCCTCCATCTCAATTGGGCCGTCACGGACTATCCTGCGCGCGTGATCAAGGACTTCGGGGCTGGCATCGCACTCCTGCTGCGCGGGTTCAAGCTGGTTTTCAGCTCACCCAAGCGCGTGCTCATCGGGGCGTTGCCCGCGGTCATCACCGCTGTGCTGATGATCACCGGCTGGGCGCTGCTCTTCGCCTACATCGACTCGATCGCCGACTGGCTCACGGGGTTCGCGGACTCGTGGAGCGAGACCTGGCGGGACGTCGTCGAGGTCGCCGTCGGAATTTCGGTGATCGCGGTGACGCTCGGCCTGAGCGTGCTGCTGTTCACCGCGATCACGATCATGATCGGCGGACCGTTCTACGAGTACATCGCCGAGGAGGTCGAGGACGAGCTCGGCGGCGTGCCCGGTGCGGAGCAGGTCGGCTGGTGGCGCGGGTTCGGAGTCGGGCTGCGCAGCACGATCATGCTGGTCGGCATGTCGATCCTGTTCGCGATCCCGTTGTTCTTCTGCGGGTTCATCCCCGTGGTCGGGCAGACCGTGGTGCCGGTTCTGGCCGTGTGCATCAACGGCTACCTGCTGGGCATCGAGCTCACCGGCATCCCGTTCACGCGGCGCGGCAAGTCGTTCAAGCAGCGCAGGCAGGTCCTCGCGACGCGGCGGGCGATGGTGCTCGGGTTCGCCGTGCCCGCGTACCTGCTGTGCCTGATCCCGCTCGCCGCGATCGTCGTGCTCCCTGCGGCGATGGCAGGCGGCACGGTGTTGTCGTACCGCCTGCTCACCGGCGACCATCCGGTCGCCCAGAACGGCTAGAACGGCAGCCAGGCCTGCTGCGCCAGGCCGTTGCGCGCGTTGATCTGCGCACCGGCCGCGGAGACCGACCACAGCTGGTCGCCGATCACGATGGTCCGCCTGGCACCGCCGTAGTTCTGGCTGGACGGCTCGACGATCCTGCCGGTCTCGCGCAGCTGGTTGCCCTCGACCTTCAGCACCAGCGAGGACGCCTCGTAGTTCGTCCTGTACTGCGCCACCGGGATCACGAGCGTGCCGTCGGGCGGCCAGTACAGGAACGCGTGCGGGTCGAACTGGGCCTCGGAGTTCGAGTCCGGCAGGTGGTACTGCGCGAGTCGTTGCGGTGACGCGGGGTTGCTCACGTCGAACAGCGACACCTGTGTCCCGGTGGTGCGGCCCTGGCCGTTCGCCTCCTGGCCGACGCCGATCAGCTTCCCGTCGCCCGCGGGGTGCAGGTAGGCGGAGTAACCGGTGATCTTCAGCTCGCCCGTGACCTTGGGCTGCTTGGGATCGCTCAGGTCCAGCGTGTAGAGCGGGTCGGTCTGCCGGAACGTGACGACGTAGCCGAGCTTGCCGATGAAGCGGACGCTGTAGATGCGCTCGCCCTTGCCGAGCCCGCCGACCTGGCCCTCCTTCGTCAGCTGGTTTCCGTTGCGGCGCAACGTCGTGACGAAGCTTTCCGACTGCGGAGGTTGCTGTTGCCGTGGCGCGACGTCGGACTGGATGCGCCAGCAGCAACGGGTCTCCGTGCCCGTTGTGGTGGCGACGCGCAGAACACCGTCGTGTTCGGACAATGAGTACTGGTTCAGCAGGGTGCCGTTGACGTCACCGGACGCGACGTGCTTCGGCGGGCCCGCCTGGCTGATGTCGAACTGGTGGATCGCCGTGGTGATCGGGCGCTGGACCGGTGGTTTGCCGGGAAGTTCCGGCAGCAGCCGGTGGTCGTCGGCGATGTAGAGGCTGCGGTCGGTGCCGTAGACCGTGTCACCGTCGGCGACGATCGAGACCGGCTGACCGGTGCCGAGCTGACCGGACAGCTCGAACGTGAGCACCGTCAGCATCGACGTCGCCGAGTGCACGGCCGGGTGGCTGATGTTCGCGCAGTCGACGAGGGTTCCGCTGCTCTTGGCGCCGTTCTGGTCGAGCTCGTAGCGCGGCAGCCACGAGGTGATCGGCTCGCTCTGCAGGATCTCCTTGTTGCGGCGCAAGGCTCCCGCTTCGTTGAACGTGTCGTTCGGGTACACCCACGGCAGGCGCGGCTGCGAACGGACGACGACGCGGACGGTGCCGCCGATCTGGCGGGCGTCGAGATAGAAACCGTCGGTGGAGAGGCTGCCGATCTGCTTGAGCGCCTTGAGGTCCACGAGAACCAGCTCGGTACCGGTCTGCGGGTGGTACGGGCGGTCGGGCGGCAACATCTTCTCCATGACCTGACCGGGGCCGTCGACGACCACCAGCGCGCGGTCACCGGCGACGAGCAGCTGGCTCGCACGACGCTCACCGAGGTCGACCGTGCCCGTCACGGCCCTGCTCGCGACGTCGATCACGCGCAGCTTGCCGTCGGCGATCGAGAAGACGCGTTTTCCGTCCGTCTTCACGATGTCCGGCTCGTCGACGCCCTGTTCGTGGACGTTCGTCGTCGAGTGCTCCTGCTGCTGCGCGGGAGGCGTGGCGGCGACCGGCGCGTCGGGAGTGCTCTTCTGCGCGACGCCCGCGCTCGAGTCCGTCGCCGTGCCCTCGATGGTGAGGAGACGGTCGTTGCCCCCGAGGCCGTACGCGCTGACGTACGGGGCCATGGCGCGGCGCAGTTCGGTCAGTGCGTTGTCGCACGAATCGAACGCGACGAGGCGCACCGGCCCGTAGTCCACGATCGGTGGTGGTGCGAAGGTTTCGTCCCGCACCGCGGAGCTCACACACACTCCGGCGACGGCCAGCACGGCGGCGCCGGCCAACAGCTTTCTGCCGTTCATGCCACCAGGACGGAAACAGGGCCGGGAAGGGTTGCGCGACCTTCCCGGCCTTGTTCCTCGTTGTTACAGCTGCGCGCGGATCTGCGCGGCGTAGGTGGCGACGCGGGTGTAGACGCCGGGGTAACCGGCGGACGCGCACCCCTGACCCCACGACGTGATGCCGATCAGCTTCCCGCCGGCCACGAGCGGGCCACCGGAGTCACCCTGGCAAGTGTCGGTGCCGCCCTGTGAGTACCCGGCGCAGACCATGGCCGTGGCGTTGAAGTCGCTGCCGTAGGCGCTCGAACACGTTGCGCTGCTGGTCAGCGGCACGGTGGCCTTGAGCAGGTAGCGCGAGGCCGAACCACCGGAGCTTGTCGTGCCCCAGCCGAGGATCGTCGAGCTGGTGCCCGCCGCGTACAGCCCGCTGTCCGTACTCGTCGCGAACGAGAGCGGGGTCTGCGACAGGTTGCGGTCGAGCGTGAGCACCGAGACGTCGTAGCCGTTGGTCGCGTCGGTGTAGCTCGGGTGGATCCAGATCTTCGTGACGCGGGCGACGGTGCCCGCGGTGGACTGCTTGTCGTCGCGGCCGGCCACGACGCGGACCGCGGACGCCGAGTCACCCACGGTGCAGTGCGCCGCGGTGACGACCTTGTTGGGAGCCACGAGCGTGCCACCGCAGTACTGGGACCCGCTGCTGGTCGCCAGGTAGACGACCCACGGGTAGGTGGACGTGCTCGCGCGGGTGCCGCCGACGATCTGGGCGCCGAACTCGCCGTCGGTCGTGGGGGTCGGAGCTGCTTCGGCCACGCTGACGCACGCCATTGACAGCGTTGCTGCTGCCAATGCCGCGCCGAGCCATGACCGGAGGCGGTGCAGGGTTGCCGCCATGATCATTCTCCTTCTTCTGTTGTGAACCCCCGGTGCAGGGCCGGGAGTTCTATATAGATCAACACGCAATTTCGAGACGGGGTAGGGCTGGTCTTCGTAGGCCATTCGGCCGTCTCCGCGCGCGCGTGATTGGATCGAGCGCGAACAATCCCGTTCCGAGAGGAAGTTGTGATGGCTGCCACGAAGCCCGTCGTCGACCCGCACGAGGGCCCGGCGCCCGCCGACCTGCTGGTCGAGGACCTCACGGTCGGTGACGGCGAAGAGGCCAAGGCCGGCCAGCGCGTCAAGGTGCACTACGTCGGTGTCTCGCACTCGACCGGTGAGCAGTTCGACGCGTCCTGGGACCGCGGTGAGGCGTTCGAGTTCCCGCTCGGTGGCGGCCGCGTCATCGCGGGCTGGGACCAGGGCGTGGCCGGCATGAAGGTCGGTGGCCGCCGCAAGCTGGTCATCCCGCCGCACCTGGGCTACGGCTCGCGCGGTGCCGGTGGCGTGATCAAGCCCAACGAGACGCTGATCTTCGTCGTCGACCTGCTGGGCGTTTCGTAAGAACACCCGACCTCGCGGCGTTCCACTGGTCCGCTCAGTGGAACGCCGCTGGTCTGTGTGGTGGATTTGCCAAGTCAGGGGAACTGGATCACGCACGGCTGCGTCATCCTTTGAGTCCGCCGCCGCTGGAGAGAGGGAACGCTGGTGCCCGAGGACATCGCCGGATCCGAGCAGATGCTCGCGAACTGGAACCAGAACATCCAGGAACGCGCCGCGCGTTACCAGGAGATGGCGACGCGAGTTCAGGGCATGACGATCTCCGAGCGGTCCTCCGACGGCGCGGTCGAGCTCACCATCGGTTCCAACGGGATCCTGCAGAACCTCGTGATCAACGAGTCCGCCGCGGGTCGCCGGATGTCCGAGATCAGCGGCGAGATCATGAAGCTGCTGCAGCGCGCGCAGTCGAAGATCCCCGCCCTGCTGCAGGAGGCGATGGCGGAGACCATCGGCACGCAGGACGAGACGGCCAACGTGCTGTTCGACGAGGCGAAGAAGAACTTCCCGGCGCCGCCGCCGGAGGACGCTCCAGTGCGTTCTCCGTACGACAACAACGAAATCAACTTCCGGGTCGAGGACGACGACGCACCACCGCCTCCTCCGCGCTCGACTCCGCCGCCCGCACGCCGCCGTCCGCCGTCGGATGACGACGACTTCGGCGGAGAGTCGGTGCTCTCCTGATCTTCCTGTCCACTGCTCGAACTTGAGGGGGTTCGATGACTGCCGGCGGTTTCAACGTCACCTCGGACGTGCTGGAAGCACACGCCAAGGCCCTGGAGGGCCTGCACGGGCGGTTGCAGGGAGCAGTGGACGCGGCGAACACCGTGTCGATGCCGACCGACGCGTACGGGATCATCTGCCAGCCGTTCCGGATGCTGCTCGACCCGGTCGAGCAGTGGGGCCTGAACGCGCTGAAGGGCGCCGCCGAGGCGATGGACGCCACGGCGAAACGCGTCACCGAGACCGCGAAGCACTACCAGGCCGTCGAGGACCAGATCGCTCAGACCATGAAGGGCCTCTGATGTCCACACCGAACCCGTTGGTGGCGAAGGCTCCCGCGGAACCGTCCGGCTTCTTCAACGCCGGCACCGGTGACAACGGCTGGGCGACGGGCTTCTCGATCGCCGACTCCGCGGTCGACGCCTACAAGGGCATCTCGGAGGGCAGCTGGATCGAGGGCGGCCTCGGTGTCGTCGGCCTGGTCGCCGACGCCGCCTCGATGGCGATCGACCCGTTCGGCACCCTGCTGTCCTCGGCCGCGTCGTTCCTGATGGAACACATGCAGCCGTTGAAGGAAGCCCTCGACTGGCTGGCGGGCGACCCGCCGGTGATCCAGTCGTACTCGACGACGTGGAACAACGTCTCGCAGGAACTCGGCAAGATCGCGACCGACTACAAGGCCGCCGTCGACAAGACCGCACCGTGGACCGGCGCGGCCGCCGACGCCTACCGCGGTGCGGCGGGCGAGCAGCTGGACGCGTTGTCCGGCGCGGCTTCCACCGCGGGCTCGGTCGGCACCGTCGTCGGCGTGATGGGCATGGTCGTCGGCTTCGTGCGCGAGATGGTGCGCGACCTGATCGCCGACCTCGTCGCCAAGCTGATCACGTGGGTGCTGGAAGCGGTCTTCTCGCTGGGCTTCGGCACACCGGTCATCGTCGCGCAGGCCGTGACCGCGATCTCCAAGTGGGCGACGCGGATCGGCGAGCTGATCCAGAAGCTCATCAAGACCATCAAGAAGGTCTCGCCGCTGCTGGGCCGTCTGGTCGAGATCTTCACCAAGATCATGAAGGTCGTCGGCAAGCTGGTCGGCAAGGTGACCGGTCTCGACGTGATCTCCACGAAGTCCATCAAGCCGGGCGGCCTGTTCCACCACACCGACGCGCCGGACCTCTCACCCTCAGGTGGACACGGCACGCCGTCCTCTTCGCCCACTCCGGACTCTTCGCCGTCGTCGCCGTCTTCTCCGTCCACACCGGACAGTTCGCCTTCGTCGCCGTCTTCGCCGCCTTCGCCTTCTTCGTCGTCGACGCCGGACGCGCCTTCCTCCCCGCGCACCCCAGACAGCCCGTCGACGCCGCCCCATACCCCGGACGTCTCTCCTTCGTCCGCCCGCACGCCGGACGGCTCCCCACCGCCCAACTCCCCGCACACGCCGTCCCGAACGCCGGACAGCTCACCCCCCGACGCGCCTTCACGCACGCCGGACAGCTCCCCGTCGTCCAGCGCCCCGCACACACCGTCCACTCCGGACGCTCCGGCTCCGCCGCGCAACACGGGCCAAACCGTCCAGTCCTCGGTGGCACCCCCGATCGACGCCCCACACCGCGCCGACGCCCCACACGCCCCGTCACGCACCCCGGACAGCTCCCCGTCGTCCACCCCACCCCAGGCCGCCCCGATGGGCGGCGGCACCCCGAACGCCGCCGGCAACGCCCCGTCGTCCCCAGCAGCAGCCCGCCCCTCGACCGGCGGCCAGGGCTGGACCGGCACCCCGGGCAGCCCAGCCCCGGCCGCGCCGTCCGCCCCACGCACCCCGGACATGTCGACCTCGGCCTCACGAGCAGACGCCCCGGCGCGCCCAACCTCGATGCCCACGGCCCCTTCCGCCCCGTCGACACCTTTCTCCCCGTCGAGCGGCATGCCTTCGGGCAGCGCCCCGCACGCCCCTTCTGCAGGCAGCCCGTCCGCAGGCTCCCCGAACATCAACCGCCCGGACGCAACTCCCCCAAGCCGCGCCACAGCACCCTCGTCAGCGGCCCCACACGCACCAACGGCACCGTCCACCTCGAACATGCCCCCGGCAGGCGCCCCACACGCCCCTTCCGCGGGCGCCCCAAACACCCCATCGCCAGGCGCCCCACGCACGGACGCCCCGATGCGCCCGCAGTCCCCAGCCCCGACCGCACCACACACACCTTCGGCCCGAACCGACGCCCCGCAGGCCCCGTCCCGCCCGAACACGCCACAGGCCGGCCCCTTCACGCCACACGGCCCAGGCGCTTCGTCTCACGGCCCCAACACCCCGTCCCGTCCGGACGGCCCACACGGCGGCCCCTCGCGCCCCGGCGCACCACACGGCGGCCCGTCTGCCCCCTCGCGCCCCGACGTGCCCCACGGCGGACCCAACGCACCATCACGTCCCGACGCACCCAACGCGCCGTCACGCCCGGACGCACCGCACAACAGCACCACCACGCCGTCCTCGCGAACCGACGCTCCCCACAGCCCGAACGCACCAACGCGTCCGGACGCGCCCCACAGCGGCCCGTCTGCCCCGTCGCGGCCTGACGCCCCGAACGTGCCCCACGGCCCGAACGCCCCGCACGCACCCAACGCTCCGCACGGCGGGCCGAACGCGCCGATGTCCCGTCCGGACGCACCACACGGCGGCCCCAACTCGCCGTCCCGCCCGGACGCTCCCCACCGCCCCGACGCGCCGCACCGGCCCGACAGCCCGTCCCGCCCGGACCGCAACGGCCCCGGCAACCGTCCCGATGGCACCAGGCCCGACGGCACCAGGCCCGACGGCCCACGCCCGGACGGCGCCAGGCCGGACGGCTCACGCCCCCACAGCCCGGACGGCCCCCGTTCCCGCGGCACCGGCACGGCCGAAGCACCGCACCGCGCCCCGGACGCGACCCACCCGGAAGCCGCGACCCCGCACCGCCCCGGCGCCCCACACCACGGTCCGGACGCCGACAGGCCCCACGACGGCACGCCGGACAAGCCGCACGACAACGCACCAGACAAGCCGCACGACACCCCGGACAAGCCACACGACGGCGAACCCGACACCCCGAACAGCCACGACCCGGACGCCCCACCCGCGGACCGCCCGTCCCCGGAAGAAGCGCACCAGCGTCACGCCGAAACCACCCCGGCCGGCGTGAGCCACCACGGCGGCGACCCGGACATGGGCGACCTACCCCACAAGGTCCCCAACGACCCGCGCTACTTCACCGCCGACGTCCACATCACCCCGGACGGCAAGGCCCGCATCGGCGGCCACGACTACACGCCCGCCGAGTACGCCGACATGCTGCGCCGCTCGGGCTACGACGGCAGCAAGCCGGTTCGCCTCATCGGTTGTGACGCGGCGAGCAACGACTTCGCCAAGCAGCTGTCCAAGCACCTCGACGCCCCGGTCCTGGCCCCGACCAAGCCGGCCTGGACCGACAGCCACGGCCGCGTCTTCACGAGCGACCCCGAGATCCGCCCCGACGGCACCCGCCAGCCCAAGATCCCGCCCAACGGCGAATGGGAGACCCACCACCCGGACGGCACCAAGACCAGGACCGGCGACGACGGCTACGCCCCGGACACCCACCACCACGACCCCGATGCGGACGCCGACACCGACGGCGCGCTCGACCGCGGCGACAGCAGCCCGAACGACGACCCCGAACACTGGAGCAACAAGCCCGGCGAGACGAGTGGCATGTCGCCACGCGAAAAGATCGCCGACGATGACTACATCAAGCACCACTACTACGAGCGCACGACCAACGGGCGCACGGAACTGGTGGTCCGGGCCGACCGCAGTCCCGACGTCGACGGCATGGCGCCGCCCCCCGTCGACCTCAAGGACGGCAAGCCGGAATTGAAGTCCGACCGGCCGCCTGCGGAATCACTCGGATTCGACGAAAACCGCTCGAAGGACATCCCGAGGGACGGCGCGGACGTCGACCCGGATTCCCCGGAACCGCGTGCCGACGATTACCGGCAGGATCAGGACTGGAAGGCCGCGGACGACCAGCGAATCGACGAGAAGACCCGGCAGCGCCAGGAGGCGATGGAGCAGCGTCAGAAGGCGATGGACGAAACGCCGAAGGGGTCTCCGGAGCGTTCGGAGGCCATCGGCTCGCAGACCACCGCCTCCGAGCACTTCGGCGAGCAGGTCTCCGTTCACGCCCTGCGCGACCGAGTGCACTCGCAGTTCGCCCATGCGTTCCCGGATGCCGAGGTCGATTTCCGCACCAAGGGTGGCGGCGACTTCGACTCGTCGCACACCAGCCGCGACGTGCTCGAGGTCTATGACGCGAAGACCGGCAGGGTGCTGGCCGAGATCGAGCCGATGCACCGCCCCGGCACGCCTGGCAACAGCAACTTCGACCAGGTCTACAAGGTCGACTACCTGGACGGGCAGAAGCCGGACTACGTCATTCACGAGGCGAAGGCGCCCAGCGGCCCTGCCAGCGAGCGCATCGTCCAGACCGCGGAAGGCCCGAAGGTGTACAAGCAGGGGCACCCCGCGTACTTCGAGGACACCCTGCAGGCGATGGAGCGCCGCGGCGGCGCAGAGGCAGAACTCGCCGAAGAATTGCGAAAAGCGAAGAAGGACAACCGGCTCGACTATCTCGAGGTGCGCGCGCAGACGAACGAAACAGGCGCCAGCCACGAGTTGACCGGATGGAAGTACCGTCCTTTCGAGGGTTACGATTACCAACCACGTCTGCCATTGATGCCTAGGTGAGGACCGGCAACACGATGCACGAGATTCCCCGGCACGAGATCAATGTGGAGTTCGCCCGCACACAGGTGGACACGCTGCAGCGCTTGATCGAGTCCGCGCTCGAGGACGTCGAGACGGACCCCGACGCGCTGAGTGCCGTGCGCAGGCGTGCCCTGATGCGGTTCGAGTACCTCACGGCGCTCGACCCGGCGGCGGGCAAGGAAGAGACGTGGCAGGCGGCTGTGTTCGCTTCCCAGACGGCGAGCGCGGTGTTCGCCCGGACGTCCAAGGCGGAGGACAACATCCACTACCGGCTGGGTGAGCGGGAGTACGCCTTGCCGGTGCTCGGCCCGAACCACCACGCCACCCCGGTCGACTGGATCACCGCCGCGTACCTCGCCGTGATCACGCGCAGCCAGGAACGCGTCGCCGAGCTGTGCAAGGTCGGCAAGTACACGCTGCGCGGCAGCGGTGCGCAGGTCGAGGACTACGTGCATCCCTGGGTCGAGACGCTGCAGCGCTACCTCGCCGGCGACCAGGTACCACCCTCGCTGCTCGAGTCCGTGATCGACCTGACCAACCCGGAACAGGCCAAGTTCGCAACGCGTGACTTCATGCTGTTCGTCGCCTACCCCCCGGCGAACATCCTGTTCCGCGTTCTGCGTGGCACGGCGGAGCAGTTCAACGACGCGCTCATGCAAGCGACCACCGCCCACCGCGACTACTGGCACCAGGCAGACTTCGCCGACAACCCGGACGGCTACATCGCGCTCGCCGCGCTCGCCATGGCGATCTGCGGCAAGGACAAAGGTTTCCCCGTAGAAGTCGTGTCCGACTACCTGCCGGAGAACCTGCTGAACGGCACGTGGTCGAACCGCTGACGCGGCCGAAGTCAGATCCACAACTGATATTCCGGTGTTCGCGACAACGTCGAATCCGACCACCTGCCCCAACACCTCCTCGACGCAACCTGGGTCGACGAAAAGCAGCCGGCTGAGGTCGCCCGATGGGACAAGGCATGTTCATCGAACACGTCGAGGGCAAGCTCGGCGCGATCAAGCAAGTCGAGGGCCCAAGGTGGTCATGTCCCGCTCCTGACATCCGAGAACTCGGGCACGACGCCCTGGCGCCAGCAGGCTTGGATGTTTCCACCAACCGTGGGCATGAGGGCGCCGAACGGATCACGGTCGGGCCAGCCGTTGGACATGTCCTGAGCTGCACGACATCTGGCGCGAGAAAAGGACAACCTGCTGAACGTCTATCGCGAGTCCGCGCTCTGACCAGCCCGTCGTCCAGCACGGGAGCCACGACAATGCCCGACCCCCGGGCTTCTCAGGCCGAGCGCTACGACGCCGGTCCATGACGGCCCGCAGACCGGGAAGAGCTGCGCCGGGCGGGTTCGGTGGACGTGCTGCGCACCAGACTGGGCGGGCTGGGCGACTGACCGCGTCCCCTCGCACCCGCTCGGAACAGGGTGAACCGGTGGAGGTCCGCGACCCGCCCGCACGGACATCAGCCGCCCGATAAGATCAGCGTGTTGTGCACGGGGAGAGGGGCGAGGACCACATGAGCCAGCCGGCGACACCGCTGAGCGAGCAGGACCAGCAGCAGCTGGTGCGGCAGATCGGCCGTGCCATGCTGCCGGCCGTACCGCAGGGCTGGCAGCGCATCCGGGCCGAGTACCGCGCGGCGGGCAGGCACATCGAGGTCGACCTGGCGTTCTCGGGTCCCGACGGCCAGCTGCGGCCGGTGCGTCCGCCGATGGACGTGGTGCAGATGTTCGGGCAGCTGCGCGCGGGCATGTACCACCCGGAGCGCGGCACGTGGCTGAGCGCGCTGTACGAGATCGAGGCCCCCGCGGCGTTCACGGTCGACTTCAACGCCGAGGACGAGCCGCGCTGGCGCAACACGCCGCCGCCCATCGGTTTCCGCGACGAGCTGCAGACGTTCCCGCGTCCGGACCAGCTGATCCCGGACTGGTGGCGGCAGCGCGTCGGCCTTCCGCCGCTGCCCGCGCCGGAGCCGGAACCCCAGCAGGAGTACCAGGTTCCGCCGCCGAGCCAGGCGCCGCAGGACCAGCCGCAGCAGTCCGGCGAGCTGCGGACGGCGCGCGTGTACGACGGCAAGAACGATGACGGCCGCATCATCGTCAACCGTCAGCCGGTCGACCCGCAGCTGATGGACGGCCTGCTCAACTACCTCGAGTCGGCGCCGGTCGTGCTGGCCGCGCGGAGCTACGACCTCGACGAGTTCTCGCAGAGCGGTGAGCAGGACGTGCCGCTCAACTTCCGCACCGACGGCACCTGGATCTGGGCCGGCGCGGTGCCGCACTACCTGCGCAAGTACGGCCTGCCGCCGGAGCCCGAGCTGGTCGCGCACGTGGTGGCGCGGGGCTTCCAGATCGGCGAGGTCAGCGACCAGGCGCAGGACCGCGCGGTCTCGATCATCACCGGCCAGGGCTGACGCAACCTCGTGGTGCGACCCGGAACGTTGGCGAGGTAATTCACGCTCTCGCGGCACCGCTCCCACGCCCCCGTACAACCAGTACGACGGCGTGGGAGCGGCACCACGATGCACCCGTCCGACCGCAAATTCCCCCGGCAACATCCCGCGCCACATCACTGGTAGAGCGTCGCGGCTTGGTTGTGCTCCGTTGAGTCGGGCAGGGGGCTGGGCGGTCTGGTGCTCGTCTCCGAAAGCCCGGATGGTCGCGTTCTCACGCACGTCGCTGCCGAGATGGCTGCCAACCGTGCAGTTGGCAGCGATGAGAGCGCGATCTTCATGATCGAAGCGCGGCTGCCTGCCGAAAACACCCTCGCTGTCACATCCCAAGAGATAGCTGCGACACGCTACTAGCCTCGGAATTTCGCGTGATTTGAGGTGACACGCCCCTGAACGCGCGGAAGTGCCTGTCCTGTAAGGGAAACTGGTGTTTGCGAAGACATCA
>NZ_JAFBCX010000025.1 GCF_016907955.1 Lentzea nigeriaca
TTCGTCACCGTCGTGGTGACCAGGCCGCCGACGATCGCGACAGCGACCGCCCAACAGAGATAGTCGCGCGGACGCTTCGGCGTGATCCGCTTCTTGTGTTCGGCCGGGAGTTCTCGCACCGGGTGACTCCGGGTCGTCGAGTCGGTTGTCTTGGTCGGCATCACTGCCCCAGTGGGACGGCCATCGCCGCGGTCTTGATGCCCAGGCCCTGGAAGCCCCAGCGGTCGAGTGCTTCGGCGTACTTGGGACTGTCGATGATGGACTGGACGGCCGCCTGGATCGCCGGGGTGAGCGCGGAACCCTTGGGCAGCGCGACGTTCACCGTGGCGGAGACGACTCGCTCGGGCAGGACCTCCAGTGCCTCGGGCTGTCGCTTGGCGGCCCATGAAAGCGAGGTGAAGTCGTACATGACCGCGTCGAGGCGCTTGGAGGCGAGCTGGGTCAGGGCGTCGTTGACGCTGGGCAGGGTCACTGCGGTGATGGCGGATTTGCCCTGGCTCGCACAGTCCTTGTCGTTGAGCTGCGGCAGCCACTTGAGTTCCGCCGTGGTACCGGACTGCACGCCGACGCGGCGTCCGCACAGCTCGTGGACGTTCAGCTTCTGCGGGTTGCCGCGGGGGACGGCGACGCCGGTGCCGTTCTGGAAGTAGTTGATCATGTCGAGCACCTTGAGCCGTTCCGCGGTGGCGCCCATGGTGGTCGCGGTGAAGTCGAACCTGTTGCCCTGCAGACCGGGGATGATGGTGTCGAACTTGACGTTGTCGATCTGCAGTTTGACCCCGAGCTTGGCCGCGATCAGCCGCGCCATGTCCGGGTTGAACCCGATCGGCGTCTTGTTGTCCGTCGCCATGAACGTGGTCGGTGGACTCGACAGGTCCATCGCCACCGAAATGGTGCCCTTTGCCTTCACCGCCTCCGGCAACAGCTTCACCGCCGCCGGATCCGGCTGCACGCCGGCCGAGATGTCATCGGTGTGCTCGACCAGATGGTCCGACCCGGCGGCGGGCTGGGTGGCGTCGACCGACCCGCACGCGACCAGCGCGACTGTCAGGGACGTCGCGCCGAACACAGCGCACAAAGCTTTCTTGACTCTCATTTTCGGCCGCTCCTTCATCAAGAGGGAAGAATTGTGCGCATGGGGGGCGCGCCGTGTGCCACGGCGGTGAGTGTGAGTTCCCCACGCCTGGGTGCAGAAAATCGTCCGGAAAACCGTCCGTAACCGGTGGGATCGGATGAGTTGCCGATCGGCTACTGGTTGTCAGGACGTTCTGGGGTGAACGGTGGCGGTGCTCATGGTCACCCTTCCGGTCGAGCGGGATGGGGTGACCTGACGCTAGGCGGCCTGCTACGGACTGTCAACGCCTCAGACAGGAAAAGTTTCAGGTTGGAACTGGAACGAAGGGTGGTATGGTCTGTTCAGCAGCCGGTCGCAGGTCTGGCGAAGGCGGAAGCACCGCCCGCGCTGATCGGCCTGTCGCGCCACGCAGACGATATTGGTCACGGGTTGTGAAGCTGTCGGGCACTTTTTATGTGCGGTGACGCCTGTGCAACTTCCCTGTTGAGCGGCCAGTCAAGAAAGAGAGAAACGCGAATGATCGACTTCGAGCCGAAATTCATCACGTTCGACATGCACGGGACGTTGATCCGCTGGCAGCTCGCGGCCATGACGCGCCAACGGCTCGCGGACGTCGTGCCGGCTGATCAGATGGACGACTTCATGAAGAGCTTCCAGTGGCAGCGTCTGGACGAAGTACTGGGGCCGTGGAAGCCCTTCCACGCCGTGATGCACGACTCGCTGCGAAAGACCCTGGCGCGCTTCGGCCTGCCGTACCGGGAGGCCGACGGCCAGGCGATCGTGGACGCGCTGCCGACGTGGGGCCCGTACCCCGAGGTGCCCGAGGCGCTGCGCGCTCTGGCGTCCCGCTATCCCCTCGTCATCCTGAGCAACGCGGACGACAGTCAGGTGATGAGCAACGTGGAGAAGCTCGGGGCGCCGTTCCACGCCGTCTTCACCGCTGAGCAGGCCCAGGCCTACAAGCCCCGGTACCACGCGTTCGAATACATGTTCAACCAGCTCGGGTGCGGGCCCAAGGACGTCCTGCACATCTCCGCCAGCCCGCGCTACGACCTGATGGTCTGCAACGACCTGGGTGTCACGCACAAGGTCCACGTCAACCGCGGGTTCGAGCCGAGCACCCCGGGCTACGACTACCACGAGGTCACGGCCCTGTCTCAGGTGCCGCCACTGCTCGGTATCTGAGCCGCGACTGATCGGGGAGGTCCCGGCGGCGGGGCCTCCCGGGAGCGGGACGATCATGCCTTCCTCATCTCGCGGCTGGTTCTCGCCAACCTGAAGCGGCTGGGCTGCGAACGGCCCAGACCATCCACAGTGGACACCTCGGTACGCGTCGCACCGGCAGTCGGCTGCAAAGCGTTCTGACAGCCCAACCCGAAGAGCCGCGCCCCGCCGAGGGGTGCGGCTCTTCGGTGTCAGGCTTCTTCCCCGGGGTCGAGCAGCTCGGCCAGGTGCAGGGCGCGGACACCCCGGCCGCCGGCCAGGTGGTCGATCTGGGTCGCGCAGCTGAACCCGTCGGCGATGACGACGGCATCGGGTTCCTCGTCGAGACGCGGCCGCAGCGACAGGTCCGCCACCGCCATCGAGGTGTCGTAGTGCTCGGCCTCGAAGCCGAAGTTGCCGGCGAGCCCGCAGCAGCCCTCCGCTTCGGTCACCTTCCGCACGCCGAGCCTGCGCAGCAGGTCCCGCGGGCGACGGGCGCCGAACGTCGCGTACTCGTGGCAGTGCGTCTGCAGCACCACCGAGTCCGGCACGTCCGCATGCCAGTCCGAAGTGGACAGATCGGTGAGTGCGCCGGTGAGGGTGTGCACGCGGACGGCGACCCGGCGGGCGGCGTCGGTGCCCAGCAGCTCGGGCACGTCCCGTTTCAACGCCGCCGCGCAGCTGGGCTCGGCCACGACGATCGGCAGGTCTCGTTCAGCAGTCGCTCCAGGGGCGTCATCGTCCCGACACTCCGGCAGCCACGGCCGCAGCCCACGCGTATGGGCGCTCGTCGAAGTCGAGGTGGCCGCTGCCGTCGTCGCCGTGCAGATGAACACCCTCGCCCTGGCGAAGGCACGGCGCCGGCGCCGTCACTTCAGGTAGTCCTTGAACTTGTAGTACGCGCCCGCGAAGGGGAGGAACCAGGGCGGTCCGAAGTGGCCGGGGATGCGCCGGAAGGCCAGCTCGCCCCACGGGTTGGCGGTCGGCGTGCCGTTCATGTAGTCCGCCATCTGCTTGCCCATGTGCGTGGCCATCTGCACGCCGTGGCCGGAGTAGCCGGCCGAGTAGTACAGCCCGTCCTGCTCGCCGGCGTGCACCATCCGGTCCATGCTCATGTCGACGAGGCCACCCCAGCAGTAGTCGACGTGCGCGCCGGCCAGTTGCGGGAAGACCTCGACCATCGCCTTCTCGAGAACCCGGCCGCTCTTCACGTCCGACTGCGGGCTGGACATGGCGAACCTGGCCCGTCCGCCGAACAGCAGCCGGTGGTCCGGGGTGATCCGGAAGTAGTGCAGCAGGTTCTTGGACGTCGAGGCCATCCGGCGGTGGGGCAGCAGCTCGTCGCAGACTTCCTCGCCCAGCGGTTCGGTGACGATGATGAAGCTGCCGACCGGCGCGAGCCTGACCTGGAGCCAGCGGAACGGCCGGCCGGTGTAGCCGCTGGTCGCCACGAGGACCTGGTCGGCCACGACGGTGCCGCGGGGCGTGACCAGCTCGTGCCGGGTTCCGCCCAGCCGACGGATCTGCCGGACCGGGGCCTTCTCGTGGATGCGGGCGCCTGCCCGCACGGCCGCCTCTGCGAGGCCCCTGACGAACTTGCCGACGTGCAGGCCCGCGCTGTGCTTGTCGACCATCGCGCCGTGGTAGATCTTCGAGCCGATCTCGGAACGGAGTTCGCCTGGCGGCACCAGGCGGGTCTCGTAGCCCAGGCTCCTCATCAGCTCGTCGGTCTTGCGCAGGCCGTCGAAGTGAGCGGGCTTGGCCGCCAGGACCATCTTGCCAGTGCGGGCGAAGTGGCAGTCGATGCCCTCGTCGGCGACGATCTTCTCGATGGTGTCGATGGCGTCGCCGTACACCGCGATGTACTTGGCCGCGGTCTCGAGTCCGTACCGGGCGACGGCGTCGCGGAAACCGATGCCCAGCCCCCCGGTGGCCATGCCGCCGTTGCGGCCTGACGCGCCCCATCCGACCGTCTCCTGCTCGAAGACCTGCACGTTGGCGCCCTTGCGAGCCAGGTGCAGCGCCGCGGACAGGCCGGTCAGCCCGGCGCCCACGATCGCCACGTCGACACGACCGCCGATCTCGGTGCCCGACCGGTCCGGTCCCTGCGGAGCGGTGTCGAGCCAGTAGGGGATGAACTTCATCGCTGTTCTCCTGCCATTGCGATCGGCCGGCGTGGTCCGCGGAGGTCGCGCCGTCCGACGAGTACCGGCGTACGTCGACGAGATCCCCAGGCGACATCTGCCCTGCTCGTCGGAGTTCTTTGCGGCTGGCAGACTCTATCACCATTTGTTCCAGTTCCAAACTGAAACCTTTGGTATGGTGGTGGTGTGACGATCAACCCGACCACGCGCGACTACAACAAAGCATCGGTCCTCGACGTCGTTCTCGCCCAGGCGCCCTTGACGCGCAACAAGCTCATCGAGCTGACGGGTCTGAGCAAGGCCACGGTGTCGAGGGCGGTGGAGGAGCTGCGAGCCGACGGCTTCGTCGTGGACCGCGGGGTCGACGCGATCGCCGGTCGTGGCCGGCCGTCCACCTACCTGGACATCCCCGGCACCACCGGGCACGTCGTCGGCGTGAGCTTCGGTGCGCAGACCACCGGTGTTCTCGCGACCGACCTGAGGGGACGCGAGATCCAGCACGTGATCGTCCCCACCGCGAACCACGAGGACGTCGGCAAGGCCGCCGCCTGGCTGGCCGGCTTGATCGCCGGCGCGAGTCAGCCCGCGGAAGGGCCGCTGCGCCAGGTCGTCGTGGCCGTGCCAGGACGGGTTCGCGAAGGTGGCGAGATCTTCGGCCCGGCGGAGTCGATGACCTACCTCGCCGGCTCCCGCCTGCAACGCGCGCTGGCGGACCTGGTCGGCGCTCCGGTGCTGCTCGACAGCGACGCGAACGCGTCTTTGCTGGGCATCCTCGCCGATGACGTCACGATCAGGAACGCCGCGCTCTTCAGCGTCAGCAGCCTGCTCAACTTCGCTTGCTGCACCGATCACGAGCTGGCTCGCGGAAGCACTCCCTCGTTCGGTGACGTCGGCGTGCTCTTCTCCGGGGTGCACGACAAGCCTCTCGAAGCGCTGCTGAGCACGGGAGGCCTCCTCGCGTTCGCGCGTGAGCAGGGGCTGGGGCTGGGACGCATCGACGACCTCTGGGTCGAGACGCACCACGACGAGGTGCGCGCGGCGGTGGTGGAGGCGTTCACCACGGCGTTGGTGACGGCTGTGACCACCGTCGTCGTGACCCTGGACCCGGAGTCGATCTTCTTCGTGGGCAGGCTGCGCACGCTGGTCGAGGAAGTCCTGCCCGAGGTGCGCAAACGCCTCGAGGAACGTCTTCCTGTCGTTCCGCGGGTCACCGTCGCCACGCAGGTGCTCGGGCTGTCGACCGCCCGTGGCGCGGTGTACTCGTGCCTGACGCTGGCTCAGGCCCGACTGCGGGAGGCTCTGCTCGACGCACGTCGTCAAGCGCCGCGTACGGAGCAGCAGCCCGCGCCCGCGTTCTGAGCCGCCCGTGAGCTCGTCCTCTGCAGGGGGCGAGCTCACGGCTTAAAAGTTTCAGTTTGGAACTGGAACGAAAAATGGTACGGTGAGATCACGAGCGGAGGAGACTCCGGCGGAACCAGATGGAAAGTGACGGCCGATGACTTCGACACTGAGCCGGGCGATCGCCAACTACCCGAACCGCTTCGACCCGGCCGTGCTGGACGCGCTCCCCGGCCGTCTCCAGGACACGATCCGGCGCCGGACCGAGGTACTGGGACCCGGCTACACCCTCATCTACCGCACACCGGTCGAGTTCGTCTCCGGTCACGGCGCTCACCTGATCGACCGCGACGGCAACGACTACCTCGACGCCTACAACAACGTGCCGTGCGTCGGGCACGCGCACCCGCACGTGGTGGAGGCCGTCACCCGGCAGATGTCGGCGGTCAACATCAACACGCGCTACGTCCAGGACTCGCTGGTGGACTACGCGGAACGGCTGCTCGCGACCTTTCCCGCGGAGTTGTCGAAGCTGAGCGTGGCGTGCAGCGGCTCGGAGGCCAACGACCTCGCGATGCGCGTGGCCAGGTTCCACACCGGTGGCGAGGGCATCATCGTGACTCGCTGGGCCTACCACGGCATCACGCGTGAGGTCGCGAGCTTCTCGCCGACTCTGGGCTCTGGATCGCCGCTGGGGCCGAACGTCAGGCTGATCGACCCGCCCGACCCGCGGCTCGTCGCGGCGGGGTCGACGCTGGCCGACCACATGCGTGCGCAGGTGCGTGGCGCGATCGACGACCTGGAGCGTCACGGTTACCGGCTCGCCGCCCTGGTCACGGACGGCGCGTACAGCAGCGACGGGATCTTCACCGACCCGGTCGGCTACTTGCAGGCCGTGGTCGAGGAGGTGCACGCAGCCGGCGGTGTCTACATCGCCGACGAGGTGCAGTCCGGGTTCGCCAGGCTCGGGGAGTCCATGTGGGGCTTCGCGCGCCACGGTGTGGTGCCGGACATCGTGACCATGGGCAAGCCGATGGGCAACGGGCTGCCGGTCTCCGGTGTGGTCTTCCGCCCGGAGGTCTCCGACGAGTTCGGGCGGAGTGTGCGGTACTTCAACACCTTCGGTGGCAGCTCGATCCCCGTGGCGGCGGCGGCCGCGGTGCTGGACGTCTTCGAGCAGGAGAACGTGCAGCAGCGCGTTCTCGAAAACGGCAGGGCTCTGCGCACCGGGCTCGAAGAGATCACGCGGGAGTCGCCGTACGTCGCCGAAGTCCGGGGCAACGGTCTCTACGTCGGGATCGAGCTCGTGAAGGACCGGGAGACGCTGGAACCCGACCGCGCGCTCGCCGAGGACGTCATCAACGACCTGCGTGACCGGCGCGTGCTCATCAGTGGCACCGCGCGCGGGGCGAACGTGCTGAAGATCCGCCCTCCGCTGGCCTTCGACGCCGCTGACGTGACCCGGTTCCTGGAGACCTTCGCCCAGGTCGCGCAGGACCGGCTGTAGCGGCCGACCGGAGGGAGCACCATGACCATCTCACCGCCCGGCAGGCGCCTCATGGTCGAAAGCGGACTGGCGTCGGCCCACGAGCCCGTCGACGTGACGCTGGTGGAGACACTCCTCGACCAGCACTACCGGCTGCGCGGGCGGCTCGACCGGCTCGCGACGGAGAAGGACGACACGTTCCGCCTCACGACCGGCTCCGGTGACCACCTCGTGAAGGTGTCGCCGCCGGGGGAGAACGAGAGCGTCGTCGACCTGCAGACCGCCGCGATGCGCTTTCTGGAGGACACCGCTCCCGCGTTGCCCGTCCAGCGCGTGCGGCTGACCGTCGACGGGAA
Source organism: Lentzea nigeriaca (assembly GCF_016907955.1). Classification (GTDB taxonomy): domain Bacteria; phylum Actinomycetota; class Actinomycetes; order Mycobacteriales; family Pseudonocardiaceae; genus Lentzea; species Lentzea nigeriaca. The sequence goes on from NZ_JAFBCX010000025.1 coordinate 7,603, forward strand.
CGACAGCGTGGTCGTCGGCGGGGACGACCGCGGAACACGAATCCTGCGGGTGTTCGGCTACGTCAGCGGCCCGGTCTGGGCCGGGGCGAACCGGGACGCGCGGCAGCTCGCCGGGGCGGGCGAGATGCTGGGCCGCGTCGACGTGGCACTCGCGGGATTCGCACACCCCGCAGACCGGCGGGGGCTGGCGTGGGACCTCAAGCACTTCCACCACCTGACCGGGCTGGTCACGCACACGCCGGACGCCGGGCAGCGCCGGCTGGCGGGCGAAGTCTCCCGGCTGTTCGGCGAGATCGTCGTACCGCGCCTGAACGGCCTGGAAACACAGGTGATCCACGGTGACTACAGCCCGTACAACGTGGTCGTCGACCCGCACGGCGAGCCGTTCGTGACCGGCGTCATCGACTTCGGTGACACGGTGCGCAGCGCCCTGATCTTCGACCCGGCCGTGCCCATGGCCAATCTGCTCGGCCGCGGCCAGGAGAACCCCTGGCAGGACGCCTGCGCCTTCCTGCAGGGCTACGAGCGCGTCCGGCCGGTGGAGGACTCGGAACTCGCACTCCTACCCGTCGCCGCGCTGGCCCGACTCACGCTGCGCGCGCTGATCACGAATTGGCGCGCGCAGCGTGTCCCACAACGGCGCGGCTACCTCCTGGCCCACGCCAAAGACGACTGGAGCAACGTCGAGCGGGCGCTCGCCGTGCCCCTCGACGAGGTCGTCGCCCAACTCCGCTGAAGCCGAACTGCGCTGAAGCCGAACTGCGAGGAACGACACATGAGCCCGACTGTGATCAAGGACGTCCCCAAGCAGCTGTTCATCGCCGGTGCCTGGCAGAACGCGGAGTCCGGCCGCACCCTGGCCGTCGACGACCCGGCCACCGGCGAAGAGCTGTGCCTGGTCGCCGACGCCTCTCCCGCCGACGGCAGGCGCGCCGTCGAAGCGGCGGTCGCGGCCCAGCCGAGCTGGGCCGCGACCCCGCCCCGCGTCCGCAGCGAGATCCTTCGCCGTGCCTACGACATCATCGTGTCCCGCACCGAGGAACTCGCTCTGCTGATGACCCTGGAGATGGGCAAACCTCTCGACCAGGCGCGCGGTGAGGTCGCCTACGCCGCCGAGTTCTTCCGCTGGTTCTCCGAAGAGGCCGTCCGCGTCGACGGAGGCATGACGACCGCCCCGGACGGCAAGAACCGCCTGATGGTGCTGCGTCAGCCCGTCGGTCCTTGCCTGTTGATCACCCCGTGGAACTTCCCGCTGGCCATGGGCACGCGCAAGATCGGTCCCGCGGTCGCCGCCGGCTGCACCATGGTTCTCAAGCCGGCTCCGCAGACCCCGCTGTCCACCCTCGCGCTCGCCGCGATCCTCACCGAGGCCGGGCTGCCCGACGGCGTGCTCAACGTGGTCGTCACCTCGGACGCGGCCGGGGTCGTCGAGCCTCTGCTGCGCGGCGGGCAGATCCGCAAGCTCTCGTTCACCGGTTCCACCCAGGTCGGCAAGATCCTGCTGGCCCAGTGCGCCGACAAGGTCGTGCGCGCGTCCATGGAACTGGGCGGCAACGCACCCGTGATCGTCTTCGACGACGCCGACCTGGACGTCGCGGTCGAAGGCACGATGCTGGCGAAGATGCGCAACATGGGCGAGGCGTGCACCGCCGCCAACCGGATCTTCGTCCACAGCTCGCTCGCGGAGGAGTTCGCAGCCCGCTTGGCTGACCGCATGGAAGCCCTCACCGTCGGCGTGGGCACCGAACCGGGCATCGACGTCGGCCCCCTCATCGACGACACGGGCCGCGGCAAGGTCCACCAGCTCGTGCTCGACGCCGTACAGCACGGCGCCAAGCTCGTCACGGGCGGCGAACTGCCGGACGGCCCCGGCTGCTTCTACCCGCCGACCGTGCTGACCGGAATCACCGCCGAGGCCGCCATCGTGCAGACGGAGATCTTCGGTCCGGTAGCGGCGCTGCGCACCTTCGACGACGAGGACGAGGTCGTCGCCGCCGCCAACGCCACGGACTGGGGTCTCGTCAGCTACGTGTTCACCCGCGATCTCGACCGCGCGCTGCGCGTGAGCGAGCGGCTGGAGAGCGGCATGGTCGGCCTCAACACCGGTCTCGTCTCCAACCCCGCCGCGCCGTTCGGCGGTGTGAAGCAGTCCGGCCTCGGCAGGGAAGGCGGACGGGCCGGCATGGACGGCTTCCTGGAGTACAAGTACATCGCTATCCCCACGGGGAACTGACACCGAGCCTGGGTATTGCCCCGAGGTGAATCCGCCGGCGATCGCTTCGAGCTCCGCAGAAGGGGCGCTCGGAGCGGTCGCCACACACCGTCACCAACGTGTTGGCCAAGTACATCTAGTTGACGAGCCAAGGGTTTCCCTCAGGACACCTCAGCCGATGCCGGGGGAGGTGTGCGGCGCAGCAGGAGAACGACGAACCCGAGAACTCCACGGTAGCCGCCCAGCCAGCTGGTGCGGTGGGCCGCTGACGTCTGAAGGGCGAGGTCGCTGCTGGGGTGTTCGGGATTGTCGAGAGCCCACCGGGCGAGGGTGCCGGTCCAGCACCATTCGTACTCGTCCCACTCCGCGATGGTGCTGATGTATCCGTAGACCGGTGTCCATCCGTCGGCGACGACTTGGGCCACGGTCGTCGGGAGATCCGCGTACTTCTGCGGACCGTCCTCCAGTTCCGCTCGGACGGCAGCGTCGGGCTCGCGTTCCCAGAAGCAGTCGCCGAGCAGGAGCATCCCGTCTTCGGCGAGATGCTCGCGAGCGGCGTTCAACGTGGGGAGCAGCCCGCCGAACGCGTAGGCGGCTCCCACGCTGAGCACCAAGTCCGCTTTCCTGGTCGACCGGTACTCGGTGACGTCCTGACGGAGCAGTTCGAGCCGATCTTCCAGACCGAGCCGGGCGGCCTCGTTGAGGACGCGGTCGAAGCCTTCACCCGAGATGTCGACTCCGACAGCCGTCACGCCGCCGTGCGCCTGTAGCGCGCGTAGCAACCAGGCGCCCTCGCCGCAGCCCAGATCGAGCAGGTGATCGTCCTGCCCGCGGATGGCCCGGTGGAGCAGGTGCTCCACCGTGCTGTCGCTCAGTGGAGCCGAAATCGGATGGTCTGTGTGCGCGATAGCGCTGAGTTCGCGTCGGTCCACCAGCGCTGTCTAGCAGAATCCAGATCTTGTGTCGCAGGTATTTGGTGTTCTCCGTACACCACCGAAGCCTTCGCCATGTCCTCGATGTTCTGGGCCAGTTGTGCTGACGTTGCAGCAAGTTGATCGCGACGTGGACGTCGTTGCGGCGGCACTGGCGGCGGCCCGGCGCCCGGCGGCATGTTCGTCGCGTGCGGTATCGGCATCACCGCGATCCTGGTGTACGCGGGCCGCAGCCTGGGCACCATGGCGTTCCGTGACGAACTGATCGCGTTCGGCACCGCTCGGGTGCGGCTCGTCCCGGAGGACACGGACGGCAGGCCCGATCTCGCTGAACTGCCGGCGGAGGTCATGACGAGCGATCGTCCAGCTCGGTCATGTACCCGTGCGTCGTCCGACCACCTCGTCCTCGACCTGTGACATCGGCTGTCACGTGGCATGTTTTAAGGTAGCCCTAACCTAACCGAACGGCTGGGCGGGAAGAGGGCGAGATGCGTGGGTCTTGGCGGGTGACGGCGGCAGCGGTCGCCGTCGCGGTGACGATGGCCGGGTGCGGCAGCAGCTCGGGCAGCGGTGACGCGCTGACGCTGTACAACGCCCAGCACGAGGACCTGATCAAGGCCATGGTGGAGGGATTCACGAAGGAGACCGGGATCAAGGTCAACCTGCGGTCCGGCAAGGACTTCGAGCTGGCCAACCAGATCGTCCAGGAGGGCGACGCCTCACCGGCCGACGTGTTCGTCACCGAGAACTCGCCCGCGATGAGCCTGGTGGACAGCAAGGGCCGGTTCACGAAGGTCGACGACGCCACGCTCGCGCAGGTGCCGAGCCAGTACTCGCCGTCGAGCGGCAACTGGGTGGGCTTCGCGGCACGCTCCACTGTGTTCGCGTACAACAGCAAGCAGCTCACCGGGGACCAGCTGCCGAAGTCCATCATGGACATCCAGGATCCGCGGTGGGAGGGCAAGATCGGCGTCGCCGCGGCGGGCGCGGACTTCCAGGCGATCGTCAGCGCGGTGCTGGAGACGACCGGTGAGGACGCCACGAAGCAGTGGCTCGCGGCGCTGAAGAAGAACGCGAAGATCTACCCCGGCAACATCGCCGTGATGAAGGCGGTCAACTCCGGCGAGATCCAGGCCGGCGTGATCTACCACTACTACTGGTACAAGGACCGCGCCGAGTCAGGTGCGAACAGCAAGGACACGGAGCTGAAGTTCTTCGCCGACAGCGACCCCGGGGCGTTCCTCAGCGTCAGCGGGGCGGGTGTGGTCAAGGCGAGCAAGAAGCAGGCAGAGGCCCAGAAGCTGGTGAAGTACCTGACGAGCAGGAATGGTCAGCAGATCCTGAGCGACAGCAAGGCGCTCGAGTACAGCATCGCCAAGGACGCCACACCCAACAGCAAGCTCAAGCCGCTGAGCGAACTGAAGCCCCCGGCGATCGATGTGGCGAAGCTCAACGGCCCCAAGGTCGTCGAGCTGATGCAACAGGCCGGCCTGATCTAGGTGGCGCTCACGCGGATCTCGCGGCGTCACAGCCCGCTGCCGGTGCTGGTGACCGCGGCTGTGGTGGCCGCGGTCGCCTTGCTGCCGCTGGGGTTCGTCGTGTGGGCCACGATCAGCACCGGCTGGGTGGAGGCCGAAAAGCTGATCTTCCGGCCGCGCACGGGAGAGCTGCTGTGGAACACCTCCCGGCTGACCGCCGGGGCGGTGACGTTGTGCGCGGTGATCGGCACGGCGACCGCGTGGCTGGTGGAGCGGTCCGCGCTCCCCGGCCGCCGGCTGTGGCACGTGTTGCTCGCGGCGCCACTGGCCGTGCCCGCGTTCGTGAACAGCTACGCGTGGGTGTCGATCATCCCGTCGGCGACCGGGTACGGCGGGGCGCTGCTCGTCGTGACGCTGTCCTACTTCCCGTTCGTGCACCTGCCCGTGTCGGCGGCGTTGCGCGGTCTCGATCCCGCGCTGGAGGAGACCGCGCACGCCCTGGGCCTGGCGCGCCGGCGGACGTTCGGGCGGGTCGTGCTGCCGCAGCTGCGGCCGGCGTTGCTCGGTGGCGCGCTGCTCGTCGCCCTGCACCTGCTCGCGGAGTTCGGCGCGCTGCAGATGCTGCGGTTCCCGACCTTCACGACCGCGATCTACGACCAGTACCAGTCCACGTACAACGGCCCGGCGGCGAACATGCTCGCCGTCGTGCTCGTGCTGTGCTGCCTGCTCCTGCTGACCGGTGAGCTCCGGGGCCGGGGGAGGGCCCGGCTGTCCCGGCTGGGTACCGGCGTGGCACGTCCGGCGACACGGGTGCGGCTCGGCGGCGCCACCGCCCCGATCCTGCTCGGACTCGGCTCGCTGGTCGCGCTGGCGGTCGCCGTTCCGGTGGGCAGCCTCGTCTTCTGGCTGGTCACCGGCAGCTCGGCGGAGTTCGACGCAGGCCAGCTCGCGACGACCACGGTCACCTCCCTGACGCTCGGCGCGCTCGGAGCGGTGTGCACGGTGGTGCTGGCGATGCCGGTGGCGTGGCTCGCGGTCCGGCACCGCGGCTGGCTGAGCACGATGCTGGAGCGCAGCACGTACTTCGGCAACGCCCTGCCCGGCATCGTGGTCGCGCTGGCGCTGGTCACCATCGGCATCCGCGTGGTGCCGGATCTGTACCAGACCACGGTGCTCCTGGTCGTCGCCTACGCGATCCTGTTCCTGCCCCGCGCGGTCGTGAACGTCCGCTCGGCGCTCGCCCAGGCGCCGCCCGTCCTCGACGACGTGGCGCACAGCCTCGGCACCTCGCGGCCGGAGACGTTCCGGCGGGTCGTGCTGCCGCTGATCGCGCCCGGACTGGGCGCGGGCGCCGCGCTGGTGTTCATCGCCGTGGTCACCGAGCTCACCGCCACGCTGCTGCTGGCGCCCATCGGCACCACGACACTCGCCACCCAGTTCTGGAGCAACAGCGACAGCGCGGCCTACGGAGCCGCCGCGCCCTACGCGACGCTGATGGTGCTGCTGTCAGCTCCGGCCACGTACCTGCTGACTCGCGAAGCCAGGAGAGGAACCGCGGCATGACGTCGCTCATGATCCGAGGGGTCACCAAGTCGTTCGGCGCCACCGAGGTGCTCGGCGGAGTCGATCTGCACGTCCCCGCGGAACGGCTGACCGCGGTGCTCGGCCCGTCCGGGTGCGGCAAGACGACGCTGCTGCGCCTGATCGCCGGGTTCGACGACCCCGACGGCGGGTCCATCGCCTTCGGCGACGAGATCGTGTTCGGCGCGGGACGGTCCGTTCCGCCGCAACGCAGGCGCGTCGGCTACGTGCCGCAGGAGGGTGCGCTGTTCCCGCACCTCACGGTCAGCGACAACATCACGTTCGGGCTGCCGAAGCGGGCCCGCCGCGACCGGCACCGCGTGCCGGAGCTGCTGGAGCTCGTCGGCCTGGACGTCCGGGTGGTGGACCGGTACCCGCACCAGCTCTCGGGCGGTCAGCAGCAACGTGTCGCGCTGGCCAGGGCGCTCGCCCCCGAACCGTCGGTGGTGCTGCTGGACGAGCCGTTCTCGTCGCTGGACGCGGGACTGCGCGAGGCGACCGGACGCGCGGTGGCCTCAGCACTGCGCGCCACCTCGGCCACGGCCGTGCTGGTGACCCACGACCAGGCGGAGGCGTTGTCCCTGGCGGACCAGGTCGCGGTGATGCGGGCGGGTCGGCTCGTGCAGCTCGCCGCTCCGGCCACCATCTACGGCAGCCCGCTCGACGCGGGCGTGGCTCGGTTCGTCGGTGACGCCGTTCTGCTGCCGGGAGAGGTACGCGCCGGCCGCGCGCACTGCGCCCTGGGCACGTTCGAGGTGCGGACGAGCGAGTTCGACGGACCGGCGGACGTCCTGATCAGGCCGGAGCAGATCCACCTGCATCACAACGGATCCGGTGTGGCCGCTCGGGTCGACGAGGTCAGCTTCTACGGTCACGACGCCTCGGTCCGGCTGGTCCTGCTGCCGGACGGGCCTCAGGTGACGGCCCGCATCACCGGTGAGAGCACACTGCCGGAGCCTGGTGCGCGAGTGGGCCTGGTCGTCTCCGGAGACGCGCTCGCCTATCCCGCATGAACGCGCGGACGTAACCCTCGCCGCGTTGTGCCACCCGCCACAACAGGGTGCCGCCCGCCAGGCAGGCGAGCAGGACCGGCACGTACGGCACCCCGAGGTCGACCAGCGGCAGGTAGATCGCCCAGTGCGACAGGTAGATGTACAGCGACGCGCTCGCGATGACGGCGACGACCCGCAGCACCGCGCGGGGCGCCACCACGCGAGGCACGAAGAGCAGCAACAGGAACCCGCACATGATCACGGCTTCGCGCACCGGGTCGTCGAAGTAGCCCGGGATCACAGCGAGGGCGAGGGCGGCGGTCAGCAAGCGCTGCCTGGTCGTGGCCGAGCGGTGTGCGAGCCAGCCCAGCGCGAAGAACCATGCGACTCCGTGCGTGCTCAGCGCCCGCTCGGGAAACTCGGCGGTGTCGTGCGCGAAGAGGTGCGCGACCAGGGCCACCAGCACGGCACCCAGCGCGAAGGCGAAGCGGTGGCGGCGTTCCGCGCGGCGCACCGCCGGGATCAGGAACAGCGCGCCGAGCAGGAGCAGCAGCTGCACGAGCACCTCGACGTACCAGTACCCCCAGGTGCCGTGGTGCAGGTAGTTGTTGACCAGCAACACGTTCGAGGTCACCACGTCGTCCCGCACGGCCGACCGCCAGCTGATCCACGCGACCGCGGGCACGGCGATGCGCGCGGCACTACGCAGGACCGCACCACCCGCGTCCACACTGGACAGTCCGAACCGGGCGAAGCTCCATCCGGCGATGGCCAGCAGCAGATGCGCGCCGCCAAGGACGTGGTAGACCCCGATGTGCGACCCGACGATGAGCACGATCGCCAAGGCGCGCAACAGGATGTTCGTCTCGACGGTCGGCGCGCCCCCTCTGCCGGTGGTCGCCTCGAGGTCGCTGATCGCGGTGGTGTGCCAGTTCGCCGGCAGCTCACCGAGCAGCCGTTCGAGCCGGATCGACATCTGCACGTACGACATCGAGTCACCGCCGAGCGACACGAACGTCGCATCGTCCTCGACATCCGCGAGGTGCAGTACTTCGCAGAACAGCGCGCGCACTGACTGCTCGCGGGGCTGTGTGTCGCTTGCGACGGGAATTCCGGTGTAGTCGAGCTTTCCGTTGAACAGGCGTGGCAGCTCAGCGAGTTCGACGACGCGCACGCCCGATGCGGGCAGACCGGACACCCGCACGACGAGCTCCCGCACCCGGTCAGGCTGCGCCGTCGTGGCGACCAGCAGGCCCTGGTCGTCACCGGTGCAGGCGACCTCGTGCCCGTGACTGCCCAGGATCCGCTCGATCCGGTCGAGGTCGACCCGCAGCCCGAACGGCTTGACGAACCGGCTGGTGCGCCCCACCACCTCGTAGAGCCCGTCCGAAGCCCGCCGCACGACGTCACCGGTCTCCAGCTCCTGCACAACGCGCCCCAGTGCGAGATCTGCCGGGCCGGTCGCGTAGCCGAGCATGACGTTGGCCCCGCGGTAGACCAGCTCACCCTCGTCCCCGCCACCTCGGATCGCGAACTCGCCGCCGGGCACGGGCCGCCCGATCGCCGACGGCCGGGTGGCCGCCAGCTCCGGTGGCAGGTAGGCCATCCTCGCAGTCGCTTCGGTCTGCCCGTACATCACGAAGAGCCGCCAGCCCCGCTGCTGACCAAGCCGCGCGTACCGCCGCACGTGCTCGGGCGCGAGCCGCCCTCCCGCCTGCGTGACGTAGCGCAGCGACGGCAGCTCCGGCAGACCGACGCGATCAATCAGCTCGAACGTGTGCGGCACACCGTGCAGACTCGTCGCGCCCACCGCACGGGCCAGCGTCCAGAACTCCGGCTCGACCACCGATCGGTCGGACAGCGCCACGGCCGCGCCGCGGGACAGGTTGCTGTTGAGGATGGACAAGCCGTAGCAGTAGTGCAGCGGCAAGGAAAGCAGCGCGCGATCGGTGTCGCGGATGTCCAGGTACTCGGCGATAGCCTCTGCGTTGGAGGCCACGTTCTCCGCGGACAGTCGCACCAGCTTCGGCGACCCCGTCGACCCGGAGGTCGACAACAACAGCGCCAGCTCCTCGTGCAGGTCGTGCGCCGTACCGGACCGGCGCTGCACCACCCTGCCACCACGACACACGACGTCAGGGTCGTAGGCGGCGGTCAGCGTCTCGACGTGCTCGGCGCCCGCCAGCAGCACCGGATGGCCACCCCGCAGTGCCGCGAGGTACGCCACCACAGAGTCGACATCGTTCGTGGCCGCGAGCAGTACCAGGCGGCGTTCATCTCCCAGCACGCCCGCGACCTGTGCGACCCGGTCGTCGAGCTCGCGGTAGCTGAGCTGGGCACCGCCAGGAGAGATCAACGCGGCCCGGTCGCCGTGCGCGGACAGATCGGAGGCGAACGAGACACGCGTACGTTCCTGCAACACTGCGACCTCCAACCGGCGGGCGACGAACCACGGCCGGAGGAGAATATGCATAGGCTACCCAAACTGAAAGATAGCCTGACCTAAGTACGTGTGTGACGGTCGTAACCATGGCACAGTCCGGATGCTGGGCGCGCTCTCGTTCACCATCCCTGCCGCGGTCCGCCACGCAACGATGGCAAGGGTGGTCCGCGTGGTGGAGGCAGGCGGGAACACCCGGCAGGTACCAGTGGAACTCGGCACCCAGAGCTGTGCCTACGCGGCGGTTCGAATGGACTCGACGGTACGGAGACGGTCGCGCTCGGCGGTGCCGGGCGAGTCCCGTCCTCGCAACCGAGCATCTCAGGAACCTGGCGCGGTCACACCCTCATCCGAGATCGAACCGGTGGCGCCCTGAGCAGTGACGTCCGACTCCTCGTCGTGATGTCCGAGTCGGGCGGTCTCGGTGGCACCCACGCCCAACGTGATGTCAGCCGACGAGCGGCTCGACTCGCACGCGATGTCGGCCCACACGGTCTTGCCAACGGTGCGGGTGGTGACGCCCCAGACCTTGGACACCCCGTTGACGATGGTCAGTCCGCGCCCTCGGGTCTGGCTGATCCTGGAGTGGCCCAGTACCGGCAGCGCGGGTGAGCTGTCGTCGACCTCGATCCGGACCGAACAGGATTCGTACTGGCGCCGAAGCCGGATCTGGCACGGGGGCTGGCCGTGGTCGTAGGCGTTGGTCACCAGCTCGGTGGCGACGAGCAACACGTCGCAGAGCTCGTCGATCGTGAGGTCGGCCAGCGCTTCGGCCGTCCAGCGGCGCACCATGACCAACGGTGGGATGTGGTCGCTGAGATCAAGCACCAGCGGGTCGGATCCGTCCGGGTCGTCGCCGCTGCTCATGGCTCTCCCTCGTGCCCATTGCTGCTGTAGGCATCCGAAGCCTTTCGGTACCCCACGCCGCGCCCTTCAAACCGAGCCGCGGCAGCGATTGTGAGAGTCGTTCAGGTGTGTGCACCTGTACTGCACCCGATCTGCACCCGTAGTCGCGGCCGAAACGGGCAATCCCGCCTGAGTCCACATAGGACGCTTTTTGTCATGCAGGGGAGATCCCACCATGTTCGCTACACGAGTGGCGATGTTGCTGGTTGTCACAATGACGGGGCTGGGTGTGGCCGCGGGTGCGGCCGATGCCTCGGTGCAGGATCCGATCCGGCCAGTGCAGGGAAAAATCGTGAAGGACCAGTACATCGTGGTGCTTCCTGATTCGGTCGCCGAGCCCTCGCTCGTCGCGGATCTGCTGGCCACTCTGTACGGCGGGAAGGTGCGCCAGACGTGGTCGGCCGCACTCAAGGGATTCTCAGTGGAGATACCCGAGGCCAATGCGCGACGGCTGGCCGCCGACGCCCGTGTCGCGTATGTCGAACCGGTCGTCGAGATGGGGCTCGCCGACACCCAGGCCGGCGCGCCCTGGGGCCTCGATCGGCTGGATCAGCGCACGCTGCCGCTGGACACCAAGTACGGCTACACCACAACCGGCGGCAATGTCACCGCCTACATCCTCGACACCGGCATCCGCACCTCACACACGGACTTCGGCGGCCGGGCCAGCGTCGGCTTCGACGCGATCGGTGACGGCAAGAACGGCCAGGACTGCCAGGGCCACGGCACGCACGTCGCGGGCACCGTCGGCGGCACCAGGCACGGGGTTGCGAAGCAGGTCAAGCTGGTCGCGGTGCGGGTGCTCAACTGTCAGGGCTCGGGCACGAGCGAGCAGATCGTCAGCGGCATCAACTGGGTGACACAGAACGCACGCAAGCCCGCTGTGGTCAACATGAGCCTCGGCGGCGGCGCGAACTCCACGACAGACCAGGCGGTGCGCAACTCGATTGCCGCGGGTATCACCTACGCGGTCGCCGCGGGCAACGGCGACGCCCAGGGCGTGGCCCAGGACGCCTGCACCGTCTCACCAGCCCGCCTGCCCGAGGCGATCACCGTGGGCGCGGTGGACAAGACCGACATCAAGGCCTCCTTCTCCAACTACGGCACCTGCGTCGACATCTTCGCCCCCGGCGTCTCCATCACCTCCTCCACGTTCGCGAGTGACACCTCCACCGGGTTGATGAGCGGCACCTCCATGGCCACACCGCATGTGGCCGGAGCGGCAGTGCTGCATCTGGCGGCCAACCCGACCGCCACCGCCGCCCAGGTCCAGACCGCCTTGCTCACCACCGCCACCACCGGTTCCGTCGCGAGCGCCATGACCGGATCGCCGAACCGCCTGCTCTACACCGGTGCCGCAGCGACGACGCCCCTCGCACCGCTGGTGTACTCCACCACGTCCGACGTGGCGATTCCCGGCACAGGCACGATCACCAGCCCGATCACGGTCTCCGGCCGCGCCGGCAACGCCCCGGCCACGCTGAGGGTGACCGTCGACATCAAGCACACCGCGCGGGGCGATCTGACCATCGACCTGCTTGCGCCCGATGGCAGCGCCTACCGCCTGCTGACCGCGAAGGAAGCGGACACCACCGACAACCTGGCCGCTCCCTACACCGTCGACGCCTCCAGCGAGACCGCCAACGGCACCTGGCGGCTGCGCGTCCAGGATGTGTACCGCCCCACCGACACCGGCTACGTCGATTCCTGGCAACTCACCTTCTGAACCGGACTCACGGTCCGCACCGCAACCCAAGCCAACTCATCACGACGAGTCGGCGGCGATACCTGCGGGCAGGATCACAAACCTCAACGACAGCTGGGAGCACAGACAACGGGGCATCCGGGGACTATCCGGGATGCCCCGTTCCGATGGCCCGCGAGACGCGTCGGAGTATCGCCACGCTCGAACGACGGAAGTCGGACACTGTCTCGAACTTCGTCGACTGGCTCGGCCCGAACGCGATCCTCGGACAACGAAGACCACTCCTCGGGTCAGCTGTCCGGCGGCTCCCAGATCTGGTTCGACTGCGACGTGAGGCCCCGGTACCGCAGCGGCGTCACTGTTCGTCGTGTGCGTCCCCTGAACAGGGGAAACGCCCTCGACAGCCGGGAAAGTCGCGACAGCTGTACTTAGGCTCGGGCAGTGGTCACCACGCATCGGCTCCCGTCGCGGAGCCCCCGCGCCGCCGCCCGCCAGTGCGGTGCGCTGTTCGCGCTCGCCGGTGTCGTGACGCTGCCCGGCATCCTGTCGCTGCCCGAGCGGGCGTCGTTGTTGCTCGCGATCGGGGCGGCCGATCTTGTCTGTGCACTGGTGGCGTGGACGCTGCCGTGGCAACAGTGGTCGCCGCTTTGGCCAGCGACCTTGTCCGTTCCCGCGTTCATGGTGATCGCGCTGGCGACGTGGACGATGGGCGGCTACATCAGCGGGACCGCGCCGTTCCTGCTGTTGGTGTTCGTGTGGGTGGGGCTGAACTTCCCGCCTTGGGTGACGTGGGCGATCACGCCGCTGGGCACCATCGCCTACGTCGTCCCGCTGGTCGCGAGCCAAACGGAGCGCGTGGTGATCGGCAGCGTCTTCGTCATGATGCCGGTGGTGGTCGGCATCGCGCTGCTCGTCGGCAGGCAGATCGCGGCGGTCGAGGCCGCGCGGGACGATGCGATCCGCCTGGCCCGCACCGACGGGCTCACCCACCTGCGCAACCGCCTGGCCCTCAACGACGACTTGGAAGCGATCCACGCCCGTGCCATCAGGAACCACTCCGGGTACGCGGTCGCGCTGTTCGACGTCGATTTCTTCAAGCGCTACAACGACAGCCAAGGCCACCTGGCAGGGGACGAGGTGCTCCGCCAGGTCGCCGCCATCTTCACCACGAACACCCGGAAAGCCGATCTGGTGTACCGGTATGGCGGTGAGGAGTTCCTCGTCCTGTTGTCCGACCAGGATCTGGCTTCCGCAGTAATCGGTGCCGAACGGGTCCGGGCGGCTGTGGAAGCCCAGCGCATGCCACACCCGCACGGCCTGGGCGGTGTCGTCACGGTGAGCGTCGGAGTCGCCGCCTTCACCGCTTTCCACCCGCAAGACCCTGACGCGGTGCTCCGCCACGCGGATGACGCCCTCTACCGCGCCAAGGAAACCGGCCGCAACCGGGTCTGTGCCCCCGCGCCGCGGGAATCGTTGGCTGACTGACAGCACTCGAGGATGACGTTCGAGCGGCCGGTGACCTTCCTGGTCGGGGAGAACGGATCCAGGAAGCCCACGGCGAAGGCCTTCACTGAGGCGTGGGGGCTCGACGCCTGGGGGCGGGCTGGGCGGAAGTACGTCAACGACCGATCGAAGGCCCCGCGCTCGGCCTCGGATCGGTCCGCGGACCAAGCGTAAGGGCTACTTCCTGCGCGCGACACCGCGTTCGGGTGGCGCCGGTACATGGCGGACGCCCGAGGCCTACCTGCGCTACGCCGTTGAGGAGTAGCGGTGCACGGAGACCTCAGCGACGTCCACGCCCAGTTCCGCGAATGGATGCGCGCGAGAACTTGCAGCGAGCCGCGGCGCACTTCGGGCTTGAACTCGCCGGCGAGCCGCGGCTCGGCTGGATGGACCGCTCGATCGGCGCGACCACCCGATCCATGACAACGATGCCACCTGGCTGGTCTCCAACGCCTGGGGTCGGCAAACCGTCCCCACTCTCGACCGACTCCTCGAACTCGCACCCAGCCAAGACTTCAGCTACGGAGCGGTGCCCTCGCCATCCTCGCCGCCATGCCAAGCGACGATCGTGGCGATGCCGGCCGGACCGGCCACGGCGAGGGGTGCGGGCGATGTCTTTGTCGCCGGAACGCTCGCGAGGGCGTGCATCGGTCCGCCCACGACGCAACGGGTGCGCTCGGTACCGAGGGCGGTGTCCCAGAACCGCACCGTGCCGTCATCTCCGCCGACGGTGAGGAAGGCCTGACCGTCGGACAGCCGCACCGCCGCTGCCGCCCGGACTCTTGGCCCATCACCATCGCATACGGCAACGTCAAGGAGAGGCAGAGGTTGCTGCGCGCGAGGCCAACAGCGCGAAACAGCGGGGTTTCCATGTCGACCGAGCCGTGGCATGAAACCATGGTGTCCGGTCTTGGAGGAACCGCACTCTTCCCTCGCTCGTGTGCCATCGCCCGCTGATGACGTCTCACAAAGCGATCAGTCCGCGCCAAACACTCAAGGGCGGCATCTCGGCGGAGTGCACAGGCTGGGACACGGTGCGCCGGGAAATGGTGCCGTTCCCGGCGTTTGGGGTGTCGCTGTCCTCACCGGCCTGAGCCGAGCGATTGCTGAATGCCTGTGCACAACCGGTGCAGCACTCGTTGGTCTTCCTCGGACAGCCCTACCTCGCACACCATGCGAGCCGGGATGTCCCATGCGTCCCGCTGCAGGGCGCGACCCGCCTCGGTCAGTGTGACCACGAGCTTGCGCTCGTCAGCTGCGTTCCTCGTGCGGGCGATCAGGCCCTTTTGCTGCAGCCGCTTGAGGATGGGGGTGAGCATCGGCGAGTCGAGCGTGGTGCGGCGACTCAGCTCGACGACACTCACACCGTCCCGTTCCCACAGCGACAGCATCACCACGTACTGCGGATAGGTCAACCCGATCGGCTCGAGCAGCGGGCGGTACGCGCGCTGAATCGCCTGCACGGTGGTGTACAGGGCGAAGCACGGCTGGTCGTGCAGCCGGTGAGCGATGGGGTCCGCCATGGTGGTCGTCAGCGCCAGTAGTTGTTGGCCGCCGCGATAGTAGCGAATTCGATCGCCACCACCTGCGCCACGGCGATGAGCGAGTCGGCGTTCTCCGCGTAGACCGTGCGCAGCCGCCCGCGCACCTCGGCGTCCGGCTGCGTGGTCTTCACGCTCAGGCGGGCCAGCCTAACGGCCAATGCGCGCCCCTCTTCGGGCGTGTCGGTGAGCAACGACCCTCCAGGCACCAGTTCCACCGCGGCTCCCACGATTCGTCATCCTTCCCACAGATGGTTAACGCGTTAATGATTAGCACGTTATCCAAAGGACCGTCAAGCCTGGATAAGCCGCATGAAGCACGACATCCAGGTGCGGCATCCCGAACGCGTGACGCATCCACCCGACAGGGCGTGTCGCCGCCACTGGTCGCTGCACCACCACGGTGGGGAGGTCAGGCGCCGGGTCGAATTCCACGTGGTAGCCACCGTTCGTGGCGGTTCGTGCGCTGGCGTCGACGATTCATCGGCAGCTGCAGGGCCCGCTGGAGAACATCGTCGTCGTGAGTTCGACGCTGTGCAGGACGCCGACGGGCAACTGTCCATTGTGGACTACAGGGAGGAACGGGCCGATGCCGGCGGCCGGGTCCCGTGCGTGATGAACGTCCACTCGGCCATTGCGACACGCGGCCGACCCTGGACAGGTTCCGAGGCAGGCGCACCAGGGCGCAGGGCGGGCCGACGACCGGCGGCCACATCAAGCGCGACACCACAGCCACCGCAACCCGATCGCCCGATCGCAGCGCCCTGCCGTGGGTCCGTTACGTCGCTGGCAAGTACTCGGCGGCTTGATCAACAAGTATGAACCTGCGGCAGCCTGATAGACCAGGTCAGCCCCACCGGGCGTAGCTCGTGTAGCTACGGATTTTCTCGCACCCGGCCGATTCGTCAGTAGCCCTTGCCACTGCATCAAGAGAGGTCGGCGCCCCAGACTCTGGATACCAGAAACGGTGCTGCCGCAATGTGCAACCACCATTTGGCCGGTCACGCAGGCCTAACGGAGAATCGGCCAACAGGCTGTCCGCTGCAGTGCATTAGGATGCACGGTGCCAGCGAGTGCACCAATTGCCCGTAGCAACCTTCAGAATGTGCATGGCAAATGGCGGAGATCGGGTTGGTCCGGTGGCCGTGCGGTGCGGCCAGGCGTGAGTTGGCTTGATCTCTTGTCAGGCGGTCCGATGCTGGTGAGGCCTAGCGGCGCGGCGCTTCAGGTTGTATCGGCGCTCAATTTGCTGTCGAATGCGTTCATTCCACACGCTATGAGAGAAGCTGATGCATCGCATTCGGATCGGTGAGTGCAAGTCGGGCCCTTGGTCCCTGTTTGTGTAACAGCTGCCACGTGACGCTTCTGTGGACCCTGTCTCAACCAGTGGAGCGAGGGGCACATGCGTTATATGTCATTTCGTAACGAATACCGTGGTAGACGTACGCTAATTTTCGCGATTAGCGTGCTCGTGGCCGGCACGTTGTCCGCACCGGCGGTCAGTAGTGCGGCGCCGGTGCGGATCAACGGTACGCAGACCCGTGCTGTGGCGGCGGGAGCACGTGTGAAGGCGGCGGTGTCGGACCAGCCGCGCAGCTATACCGCTGCGCAGGCCGCCGAACTCACGGCGCGCAAGCAGGAGAAGGACAACCACACCGCCAACCTCGGCAAGCAGGGGCCGGAGCCGCGCCACGGTGCGCTGGGGCCGGAGATGGCGGTGCCCGGCGGGATCAGCACCGCGACCGCGAGCGTGCTGCGCAACTCGGCGATCCCGGCGAGCGGGATTTCTGGTGGTGCGTCGTTCTCGTCGTTCGTGCAGGAGCCGAGCACGGATGCCAACGGCGGCAACATCTTCCAGACCGGCAACTGGTACGCGACCCGGTCGACGAACAACGGGGCGACGTGGAACTTCCTCGATCCGTTCACGTTGTTCGGCAGCGGGTTCTGCTGCGACCAGGTGACCCAGTACGACGCCGCGACGGGTCGCCAGTTCTGGTTGCTGCAGTTCGACAACCACCTGGTGATCGCCAACGCGTCCGCGGCCGGCGCGGGTGCGTTCACCAGCTGGTGCTACTGGAACATCGACGCGACGTGGTTCGGTTTGGCGGCGGGCACCACGCTGGACTACAACGACATCACGATCACCAACAGCTTCGTGGCCATCTCGACCAACTTCTTCCCGACGTCCGGACCGCAGGGCTCGGCGATCGTGCGGCTGCCGAAGGTCCCGATGAGCACCTGCAGCGGGTTCAGCTACAACTTCCTCAACCGCACTGACAGCTTCACCTTCAAGCTCGTCCCCGGCTCCACCGACACCCTGTTCTGGGGCAGCAACTGGGGACAGACCAACGGCTCGTCGTTCCGCATCTACTCGTGGGCGGAGAACTCCGGCACCTACTTCTTCTGGGACCGCACCGTGGCGTCGTACGGTTTCTTCACCCGTAACAGCGGGCAGAACTGCGGCAGCACGGACGGCGTGGTGAAGAACTGGTGCCAGTTCGCCGACTCCCGCACGCTCGGTGCGTACCGGGCGAGCGGCGTCCTGGGATTCTCCTTCAACGCCAAGCAGGACGCCTCGCACCCGTTCCCGTACACGAGGATCGTGTGGTTCAACGAGTCGACCAAGGCCTACATCGGTGCCGGTGACCAGTGGGGCGGCTGGGGTGCGATCCAGTTCATGTCCATGGCGCCCAACAGCGCCGGCCGCGTCGGCAGCACGTTCGCGTGGGGCGGCGGCACGGGCACCACGCACTACTACCCCGGTGCGGCGGTGAACAACTCACCGGCCAGCGCGATCGACACCTCCCCGAACTACTACCTGTGGGGCGCCGGGAACACCTGCACCTCCAGCGGCGGGCTCTACCGCTGGGGTGACTACCTGACGGTGCGCACCTACAAGGCGAACCCGGCCCAATGGGTCGCCGCGGGCTACGCGATCACCGGAGGAAACTGCGGCGCCGCAGGCGCTTACTCGGAACCGCACAACGTGCTCTTCTCCTGACAGGCTGACGGGGTGCGGGCCGACGACGGCCCGCCCCCTTCCCGATGTCGCGGTGGTGCATCCGATGAAGGTCCTGATCGCGGTGCTGGTGCTGATGGCGGCCGGTTGCGGACAGAAACCAGCTTCTCCGCAGCACTCCGGTGTCGAAGGCACGACGATGGTGGACGGTGGGTGTCCACCGGCTCGTGATGCGCCACCGTGCCCGGACAAGCCGCTGTCCGCCCGGATCGAGGTGACCCGAGCAGGTTCCGGCGAAGCGGTCGTCACGATCAACAGCGGTGAGGACGGACGGTTCCACATCGCGCTGGCGCCGGGTGACTACACGCTGCACGCCACGAATCTCTCCGGAACACCGCTGCCGATCGCGCAACCGGTCGACGTGCACGTCGACACGAGCCACTTCACCACCGTGGAAGTATCCTTCGACTCCGGTGTCCGCGACGCGCCGACCCCGCCCAGGTGAAGGTCCATGCGACGCGTCACCCGGTTGTACAAGGGTTTCGCGGATCCGGCGGTGGTCGGATGCAATCGGGTTTCTCGCACCACGCGGACAGGCCGTGCCGACCAGACTTCCCGGCGCGCCACGCGCAAAGATGCCGTAAGAGACTCGGCGAAGCAATTCCTGCCAGAGCAGTTCAACGGCGACGACGACCGCGTCGGCGGCGTGCGAAGGCGGCACGGAGCAGCCGGGTCACACCGCCGACGAAGGCGCCCAGTCCACCGAGCAGCAGCACAACCATCACGTACATCGCCCACACCGGGTCGTTGGCGATGCCCGGCACGGCGATCTCGTCAGGGGCGGACGGGTCGTAGATCACGGTGACCGGATCGCCCGGTTTCGCCTCCGTGTAGGTGTAGTCGAGCTGGACCGATCCCTTTCGGTCGACGCCTGCGACGCGGTAGCGGACATCGGCGGTCAGCACGCCGCGGATTTCGTGCTGCACCGCCACCAGGACACCGGTCACCCGCGTGCCGCGGGCCTCGAACGCGGCGTGGCGATCTTCGAGCAGAACAGCCCCGATCGAGAACAAAACCAGCAGGACGACGCCGGCAAGCACGATGCCGAGATCCCGACGCATGTCGACCTCCCCCACGGCACACCGACGAAACAGCCTAACCGGGCGGCGGTGCGGGTTGTAGAATCCTCCGCAGGTGTGCCGGGAAGCCTGGTCGGCGATGTCAGTACGACGCCGACTTCAAGGAGCTTCGAGTGGGCAGCACCGTCGCGGGCACGGCCGTCGGTCCGATGGTCATCGCCGCTGTGGACCAGTTCGACGAACACCCGCTGGTGCGGGACGACCACGCGGCGCGGATGCTGCCCGCCGCCGGACGGCTTGCCGTGGCCGCCGCTCGGTGGCGGCCGGTGCGCACCCTGCTGTTCGCCGCGACCGAGAAGAAGATTCCCGGCCTGTGGGCCGGCATGTTGTGCCGCAAGCGGTACATCGACGAGCAGCTCGACGCGAGCGGTGCGAGCACCGTCGTCGTGCTCGGCGCCGGGTTCGACACGCGGGGGTGCCGCGCTGGTGAACGGCGGGTGTTCGAGGTCGATCTTCCCGTGAACGTGGCGAGCAAGCGGGAGCGGTTGCGGGCTGTCTTCGGCAGCGTTCCCGCCGGTGTCACGCTGGTGCCGATCGACTTCGAGCGGCAGCGGATCGCCGATGTCCTGGCAGAGCACGGATATCGCACCGACCAGCCGGTGTTCTTCGTGTGGGAGGCGGTCACGCAGTACCTGACCGAGGATGCGGTGCGCGAGATGTTCGACTTCCTCGCCCAGGCGCCGGTGGGCAGCGAGCTCGTGTTCACGTTCGTGCGCAAGGACTTCCTCGACGGAACCACCATGTTCGGTGGCGAGGCGGCCTACCGCGAGTTCGTGGTCAAGCGGCGCCTGTGGAAGTTCGGGCTGCTACCGGACGAGGTGGCCGGCTTCCTCACGCCGTATGGGTGGGCGGAGGTCGAGCAGTTGGGGCCGCAGGAGTTCGCCGAGCGGTTCTTGGAGTCGTCCGGCCGGATGTTGCCCGTGTCGGAGATCGAGCGCACGGTCTACTGCGTCAAGACGACGACATGACGGCCCCGGTGATCGTCGCGAATGGACTGACCAAGCGCTACGGCGAGGTCGTCGCGGTGGATGACGTGTCGCTGCGGATCGCCGCCGGTGAGATCTACGCTCTGCTCGGACTGAACGGTGCGGGCAAGACGACGGCGATCCGGATGCTGCTGGGCATGGTGCGCCCGACCGGTGGCAGCGTCACGGTGCTGGGCTCCGAGATACGGCCTGGCGCGCACAGCGTGTGGTCGCGGGTCGGCTATCTGGTGGAGACACCGGCTGCGTACCCGGATCTCACCGTGACGGAGAACCTGACGGTCGCCGCCCGCCTGCGCGGGTTGCGGGGACGCCGTCAGGTGGACGACGTGATCGAGCGGCTTCGGCTGACCCCGTACGCGCGCAACCGGGCCCGCACGCTGTCGCTGGGCAACGCGCAACGGCTCGGCCTGGCCAAAGCCCTGCTGCACCAACCGGAACTGCTGATCCTCGACGAGCCCGCCAACGGCCTCGACCCCGCCGGCGTCGCCGAGATCCGCGACCTCCTGCACGAACTGAGCCGCGACCAGGGCGTCACCGTGCTGCTGTCCAGCCACATCCTCACCGAAGTCGCCCGGCTCGCCACCCGCATCGGCGTCATCCACCACGGACGCCTCGTCCGCGAGATCGCGGCGGTAGACCTCGCCGAGCACGTCCGGCAGCGGTTGAGCGTGTCGGCTCGCGACCGCGTCGCCGCGGAGAAAGCCTTGCGGGCAGCGGGTTTCGACGCGATCCACAGCGAGGGTGACCAGATCGTGCTCACTGATCCACGCGCGATCGGCGAGCCGGAGGCCGTGGCAGGAGTTCTCGTCGCCGCCGGATGCCCGCCGTATCGCCTCGCCGTCGAACAGGACGACCTCGAGACGTTCTTCCTGAGGGTGGTGGAGCCGTGATCAACGTGCTGGCGACCGAGCTGCTCAAGGCACGCCGCTCGCGCGTGCCCTGGGTGACCGCGCTCGCGTTCACCGTCGTCGCCCTGGTGGGCGGCCTGTTCATGTTCATCCTGCAAGACCAGGAACGGGCGCGGTCGATCGGGCTGATCGGCACCAAGGCGTCGCTGGCGGGCGGCGCCGCGGACTGGCCGACCTACCTGTCGTTCCTGGCACAGAGCACCGCGGTCGGCGGGATGATCGTGTTCGGCCTCGTCGAGATCTGGACCTTCGGCCGCGAGTTCAGCCAGTACACCGTCAAGGACCTCCTGGCATTGCCCACGCCGCGCGTCACGATCGTCGCCGCGAAGTTCACCGTCGTCGCCGCCTGGTGCCTGCTGCTGACGGCGCAGCTGCTCGTGCTGGGACTGCTGATCGGCACCGTGCTCCGCCTGCCGGGCTGGTCGACGGTCCAGGTGTTCAGCGGGTTGCTGCAGGTCGGTGCGGTCGCGCTCCTGACGGTGCTGCTCACGACACCTGTCGCGTTCGCGGCCTGCGTCGGGCGCGGTTACCTGCCCGGAGTGGGCGTCATGATCGCCGCCGTGTTCTGCGCCCAGATCGTCGCCGCGCTCGGCTACGGCCAGTACTTCCCCTGGTCGGTACCAGCGTTGTTCAGCGGGCTGGCCGGCCCCGACCAACCATCACCCGGCACGCTCGGCGTCGTACTGGTGGTCCTGGTCGGCGCGGCAGGCGCGGCGGGAACGGCACTCTGGTGGCGCCAGGCCGATCACGACCGTTGAGCGACCAACCGGGCACGACCGCCGTCGGGCGTGCTCGGTGATGTGCTGGGTTGGGTGAGTGAGCACCTGCAGTGAGGGCGTGGTTCGTAGACGGAGTCGTGCCGGAGCAGGGACGGAGCGCCGAGTTGGTCGCGGTGTTGAGGCAGTCAGCCGAGCAGGTCGAGCTCGGCCTGCAGGGTCTCGGTGAGCACGAGCAGGTCGGGCACATGATCGGGATCGGCGACCACTGTGACGGTGAACGTGTCCATGTGGGACAAGGCCGCGAACGCCACGGTCACGTTGCCGGTGGTGGCCGACAACGGGATGAGGTCGAGGACGAGTGCGCCGCCCAGGCGCATGGCGTGATCAGGACCGTGCACGTTCGTGACGAAGGTGTGCACCAGGCGTTGGTGGTTCATGAACCAGTCCGCCATCCCGATCGCCTTCAACGTCCGGAAGATCGGCGTGGCCGAGCTGACCGATTTCTTGTGTGACCGGGTGATGGCGGCAATCCGGGTCAGACGTGACCAGATGTCGCCGTCGGTCGGCAGCGCGACCGGCATGACGGCGGTGCTGTTGCCGAGGTGAGCGGCCGTGGTCGAGCGGCGCGTGGACACGGGGACCGAGACGATCAGTTCGTCGGCGTGCTCGCCGCGCTTGGTCAGCACCGTGCCCAGTGCACCCATGACGGCGGCGAGCAGGGCATCGTTGACCGTGCCGCCGCAGCGGTGTGCGGCGGCGTGCAACCGGGAAACGCTGGCCTGTGCCATGGTCTGCTTCCGCCGCGGGCCGGTCGGCTG
Organism: Lentzea nigeriaca; assembly: GCF_016907955.1. GTDB lineage: Bacteria > Actinomycetota > Actinomycetes > Mycobacteriales > Pseudonocardiaceae > Lentzea > Lentzea nigeriaca. The sequence continues at coordinate 30,422 of NZ_JAFBCX010000025.1, forward strand.
GTTCAGGGAGCAGCGCGAACCGGCGGACGGCCACTGCAACCCGGCGAACGGCCCGCGGCCAGGCAGCCTCAGCCGGGCGGTCCAGGCGTCCTTGGCGAGTTCGCGACGGGAAGGAGCGGGAGCGGGAAAGGGCGCGGTTTCTGCATGGGGCGCCCCGTCGACCAGATTCGCCAGCACGGCGAGGCCGCCGATGCCGTCGGACAACACGTGGTGGAACACCAGGACCAGCGCCGCCTTGTTCTCGGCCAGCCCGGTGACCAGCGTCGCCGACCAGAGCGGGGACGACCGGGGCAACGGGCGAATCACCAGCGCCGAGGCGATGTCCAGCAACGCCACCTCGTTGCCAGGAGCAGGGCAGACCATCCGGCCCAAGTGCTTGGTGATGTCGAAGCCGGCGTCGTCGACCCAGACGGGGCGGCCGCATCCGAACGGCGTCCTGACCAGGCGTCGGCGCAACCGCGGAACAGCCCGGACCCGGTCCGCGAGCAGCGATTCGACGTCGCCAGGATCCCGTTCGAGTACGACCACTGCGCCGACCTGCATGTCCGAGGCCAGCGACACCATGTCGTCGGGACTTGTCCGGTCGATCATCGGAGGTACCGTTCGGCACGCTGTTTGATGCCGCGCAACATCTTCTGCTCCATCACCAGGCTTCCCGGCTCCATCACGAGCTGGTTGAACCACCGGACCGGCAGCGACGCGTCAGGAACGGCGATGCGGTTGCGGCTGATCAGCCTGGTCCCGCCTGGGATCTCGTACAGCACGAACGCCCAGACCCACCGCCCGTCGTCGGAACGCAGCACGAGCGCGTGATCGGGTTCGAGAATCTCCACCAGCAGCTTGGGGCCACCTTCCCCGACCGGCAGGACGTCACCGACGTGCAGGTCCTGGAACTGCGGAAGGATCTCGTCGGCGCTGTGCATGTCGAGGCCGAACAGGTTCTCGATCCAGTCGTAGGTGTAGGCGCCGCCCCGCCCGCTGCCCATCTGCACCAGCCACGGCCAGATCCGGCTGGGAGGCGCCTCGACCGTGATCGCGCGGGTGGTCAGCAGGTCAGGTTGGGGCAGGAGGTCGTCGCCGGGCAACGTGGCATGAGCCTCTCGCTCGGTCGCGCCCCAGGTCAGGCACCATTCGCGCCACAACAGCGGATACGACGCCACCGCCGCGGCGGTGGCGCCCACTACCAATCCCGCGATCTTGGACGTCTTCATGTCTTCTACGGTGCTTCGGCACGTGCCGTTCACTCAGAGTCGTTGGACCCGACCTGGCAAGGCCGTCCGTTCGATAGCGCAGGATGGCTTTCAGTGGATAAGAACCTCCTAAGTGACGTCGTAGGACGGAGACAGGGACCTAGGCCGGTCCCCGGTGGGGCCTTCAGACTCCGCCGGTCGCGACGAGCTGCTCTGATGGCCGCCGGTTCAAGCGTCGATGCTCGAAGACGTCCAGGTAGCAGAGGAGGACGTCGTGAAGCGCTACCACTTCGGGCTGTACGCGATCGCACTCGCGATCCTGATCGTCGGCCTCGCCTTCGCCGGAGTTCCGGTCCAGACGATGTTGCTCGGCCTGTTCGTCCTGGCCTGCCCCCTGATGATGATGTTCATGATGGGTGGCCACGGTGGATCCGATCAGCAGGACCGCGACCGCCACACCACCGGCCGACCGTGATGACGGCGAGGGGCGCGGTGCCTGCAGGAGTCCTGGCGGCTGCTGCCCTCGTGGCGTTCTACGCGCTGGTCGTCGGCTTCGCGGGCGGCCTCGAGCACCTGGGGCGGCAGACGGCCGAGGACTGGCCCTGGCTCGTGCTGATCGTCGGCGGGTTCGGTACACAGATAGGACTCTTCGTCGAACTGCGCCGGCGCAAGCGGCTGCACGCCGACGTGCGCGCGGCGGCAGGTGGCGGCGCGGGGGCCTCAGCTGCGGGCTGCGCCCGCCACATCACAGACCTGGCACCGGTCATCGGCGCGTCGGGCGCCGTGCTGATCGCGTTCCTGGTGCCGTTCCTCGACATCGGCATCGCGCAGAGCCCGATGCTGCGGGCGGAACCACCGGACTGGGCACGCTTCCTGCCCGGCTACGGCGCCGACCGCGTGCTGCTCGACGGCGGGCTGACCACGAGCTTCGACGAGACCGGGGCGTTGTTGCTGGGCCTGGGCTGGCTGCTCGGGCTCGGCGTGCTGGCGGCCGGGCTGTTCCGGAACGCGACCGCATGAGCCCCTTCACCCGCAGAGCCTTCCTCGGCGCGACCGTCCTCGGGATCGCCGGGTGCTCCGGTGCCGGGAACCCGTTGGTCCTGCCTACCGATCCGGTGGTCAACCGCACCGAGACGGCCCGTGGCGGCACCGGCCGCACCCGTGCGGTCACGTTGACCGCGACGGAAGGGCAGATCGATCTGGGCGGCCCGGTGGTGCGCACCTGGAGCTACGACGGGGTGTTGCCCGGCAAGGAGATCCGCGTCGGCGCCGGTGACCTGATCGAGGCGAAGGTGGTGAACCGGCTGCCCGCGGACACGTCGGTGCACTGGCACGGGCTGGCGTTGCGCAACGACATGGACGGCGTGCCTCCGGTGACCCAGAACGCGATCAGGCCGGGGGAGGACTTCACCTACCGGTTCGTCGTGCCCGCGCCGGGCACGCACTGGCTCCACCCGCACACCGGCACCCAGCTCGACCGCGGCCTGTACGCCCCGCTGATCGTGGAGGACCCGGCCGAACCCGGTGCGTACGACGCGGAGTGGGTGGTCGTGCTGGACGACTGGCTCGACGGCACCGGCACCGACCCGGACCAGGTGCTCGCGGGCCTGCGGAAGCGCAGCGGGCACATGATGCACGGCGCGGCCGAGCTCGGCGGTGACGTGGCCCATCCGCACCACCTGGTCAACGGCCGGATCGCGGCCGCACCCGTCACGTTCGCCGCGAAACCAGGGCAACGCGTCCGGATCCGGCTCGTCAACGCCGGCGCGGACACCGCCTACCGCGTCGCGCTGGGCGGACATCGCCTGACGGTGACGCACACCGACGGCTTCCCCGTCGCCCCGGTTGACACCGACGCCCTGGTCATCGGCATGGGCGAGCGCTACGACGTGCTGGTAACGCTCGCCGACGGCGCGTTTCCGCTCGTGGCTGTCGCGGAAGGCAAGAACGGCGCGGGGCTGGCCGTCGTGCGCACCGGTGCTGGCGCGTCGCCGGGGCCCGAGGTGCGGCCGGACGAATTGCGCGGCAAGCTCGTGGGATACGACGAGCTCAAGACCACGGCGCCGCTGGCGCAGCGACGGCCGGATGTGGTGCACCGGCTGGAGCTGACCGGGGGGATGATGAGCTACGAGTGGGGCGTCAACGGTCGCTCGGACGGCCTGCAGAGAGTCCGAAGTGGACAGCGCGTGCGCCTGGAGTTCGTCAACACCACGATGATGTGGCACCCCATGCACCTGCACGGCCACACGTTCCAGATGAACGGCCCGCGCAAGGACACCGCGATCGTGCTGCCCGGTCAGACCGTGGCGTGCGAGTTCGACGCGGACAACCCCGGCCAGTGGATGGTCCACTGTCACAACGCCTACCACGCCGAAGCCGGGATGATGACCGTGCTCGGCTACGAGGAGCAGCGATGAACTCCGTGGTGCTGGACGTCAGCGGTCTGCACTACGCCAGCGAGCAGAACGTCGTCGACGCCAAGCTCGGCAGGCAACCAGGCGTGCATCGCGTCGAGGTCAACGCGGCGGCGCAGACGGCGACCGTGCACTTCGACCCGGACGTGACGTCCGTGGCGCAACTGCGGCAATGGGTGATCGACTGCGGCTACCACTGCGCCGGTCAGTCGGTGCCGCACCACATCTGCGATCCCACCGCGGAACCGGGAGCCGAGCACTCGCCGCACGAGATGATGGGTCACGGTGGCCATGCGGGAATGTCGATGGCCGCGATGGTCGCCGACATGCGCAACCGGTTCCTGGTGGCGGTGCTGTTCTCCATCCCGATCGTGCTGTGGTCGCCGATCGGCACCGAGGTGTTCGGGCTGCACCTGCCCACGCCGTTCGGGATGCGAGCGGACGTGTGGTCGTTGCTGCTGAGCCTGCCGGTGATCTTCTACTCGTGCTGGATCTTCTTCGACGGCGGCTGGCGGGCGTTGCGGGCGAGGACGCTCGACATGATGGTGCTCGTGGCCGTCGCGGTCGGCGCGGGCTGGCTGTACTCCGTCGTGATCACGCTGACCGGTGGGGGAGAGGTCTTCTACGAGGCCGCGACCGTGCTGGCCGCGTTCGTCCTGTTGGGACACTGGTTCGAGATGCGGGCGAGGGGTGGCGCGAACGACGCGATCCGCACGCTGCTCGACCTCGCGCCGCCCAAGGCGGTCGTGCTGCGCGACGGCGAGCCCGTCGAGGTGCCCACGGCCGAGGTCGTCGTCGGTGACCTGTTGCTCGTGCGGCCCGGCGCGAAGATCGCTGTGGACGGTGTCGTCGAGGAAGGCGAGTCCGAGGTCGACGAGTCGATGGTCACCGGCGAGAGCCTGCCCGTGCACAAGGCTCCCGGCTCGGTCGTCGTCGGCGCCACGATCAACGCCAACGGCACGTTGCGGGTCAGGGCGACCAAGATCGGCTCCGACACGGCGCTCGCGCAGATCGTCAAACTCGTGCAGGAAGCCCAGAACTCCAAGGCGCCTGGCCAGCGGCTCGCGGACCGGGCGGCGTTCTGGCTGGTGCTCGTGGCACTCGTCGGCGGGGGTCTCACGCTCGCGGCCTGGTTGCTGTCCGGTGCTTCCTTCGCGACGGCCATGCTGTTCGCCATCACCGTCGTGGTGATCACCTGCCCCGACGCGCTCGGGCTCGCCACCCCGACCGCGATCATGGTCGGCACCGGGCTCGGCGCGAAACGCGGTGTGTTGTTCAAGAACGCCATGGCACTCGAGACCTCCGCCCGCATCGAGGTCGTGGTGATGGACAAGACCGGCACGCTCACCAAGGGCGAGCCGGAGGTCACCGACGTGATCACCGACGGCTTCGGAGAGGACGAGCTGCTGCGCCTCGTCGCCGCCGTCGAACGCGAGTCGGAGCACCCGCTCGCCGAGGCGATCGTCCGCCGCGCCGGCGATCTCGACGGGGTGCGGGCGGCGCGGTTCGAGAACGTCCCGGGACATGGCGCGATCGCGGACGTCGGCGGACGACGGGTGATCGTCGGCAACCGGCGCCTGCTCGAACGGGAAGGAGTGGACTTCGGCCCGTTGGCGAGCCGCCGGGACGAACTCGCCGCCACCGGGCGGACCGCGGTGCTGGCCGCCGTCGACGGTGTAGCCGCCGCGGTGATCGGTATCGCCGACGCGCCAAGGGAAACCTCGGTCGCCGCCGTGCAGGCGCTGCACGACCTCGGCGTCGAGGTCGTGATGCTGACCGGCGACAACCACGCGACGGCCGAACGCATCGCGGGGCAGCTGGGCATCGACACCGTGATCGCCGAGGTGCTGCCCGGCGACAAGGCGGCGAAGGTGGCGGAGCTGCAGTCTGGTGGCCGGCGCGTCGCCATGGTCGGCGACGGCGTCAACGACGCGCCCGCCCTGGCCCAGGCCGATCTCGGCATCGCCATCGGAGCCGGGACCGACGTGGCCATCGAGACCGCCGACGTGGTGCTGATGCGCTCCGACCCGCTCGACGTCCCGATCGCGTTGCGCATCGGCCGCGGCACCCTGCGCAAGATGAGGCAGAACCTCGGCTGGGCGATCGGCTACAACACCATCGCGCTGCCCATCGCGGCCGGAGTGTTCGAACCGGCCTTCGGACTCATGCTCCGGCCCGAGATCGCCGCGTTGTCGATGTCTGGGTCGAGCGTCATCGTCGCGGTCAACGCCCTGGCGCTCAAGCGACTGCGGCTACCGACCAGTTGACCGTTCATCAGTCGCACGCGGCTTGTGAACGTCGTGCCTGCTGATCCCGAGGATGCCGTCCGTCCTCTCGTCGAGGACCCGACGAGCACCGCCAGGTCGAACGCCAGCACGTCGGCGCGCAGGTTCTCGCAAAGGTGGTCGGTGAGTCCGATCTTGTCTGGCTCGGCCGTGGTGTCCGCTCCTGTGAACCGGTTGGCTCGGCTCGCACAGTTCTGGACGGGCGATCAGAGCCGATCGGTACCTGGATCGCGTCCCAGGCGCGGGTGATCTTTGATGCCGCCCGGTTCGGCCGTGGGTACTTCCGGTGACCACGAGCCGCACCAGCACGACGAGCTGGACCAGCAGGGCGATGCACACGACGACGATGACCCTTCCTTTGATGCGTCGTGGGAGCGTCGAAGGCCCCGTGTCACTGCCAGAGCGTTGGACGGAGCCATCCTGAAGCCGCGGTGAGGTGCCGATGGCCGCGCCACAAGATCGCGGCACAAACGGCGATCATCACGGCGAACAAACCTGCGACCGGCCAGTTGGGCTGATGGTCGTTGAGGAGCAACGCGATCGCCATTGCCCAGATGGCGAGGCCGAGTGTCAGGACCTTGACGAGCACGACGGCACCGAGCACGGGTGCGGCCACGTGACCTCGGACGAGAGCGGCGCCGGTCGCGATGATCGCTGGCAGGGCGATCGCGAGGTCGAGCACGTAGACCGGGTACGGCAGCTCACCGACACCGATCGTGCCGGGCAGACCGCCGCCGATGGTCGGCACGATGTCGGAGAGCCACAAGCCGGCGAACGCGAGACCGACGACGATCAGGAACCAGCCGGTGCGGACGTGTCGATCGAGCGGTACCCGGCGAACGTCGATTCGCGCGACGCCGTCGATCAGCGCGGCCAGCGAGAGCGTTACCGCGGCCACGTAGAGCAGGAACGCCGAGTTGTGCGGCACCCCGAAGGCGTAGACGAGGTAGGTGTAGGCGATGTAGCCGAGCAGTCCGAGCCACAGCAGATGTCCTGGTAGCGAACCCGTGCGACTGCGGTGGCCTGCCCAGACGAACACGGGGACGATCGCCAGGGTGAGGACGTCCTGGGCCATCGACTCGAGCTGCAGTGCGCGGTCCAGCCGGTAGGCGCGCTCGGAGAGCAGTCCGTACAGCGTGGCGGCCACGAGCACGCCCGCCAGCGACCAGGTGGCCAGGTCTGTCCACAGTGGCCTCAGCCGGGACGCCGCTGTGGAGGCGGGTGCGGCAGTCATGTCAGCGTCCGAACAGGAGGCGGACGAGGGCGGCGCCGGTGATGGCGGCCATCGTGGCGGCCATCAGCGCACCGCCGACGGCGCCGATGAGGACGATGAGTGCGGTGGCCTGGCCGGGTTGCCGCAGGGGAGTGGTGAAGGCGGAGAACACGAACAGGCCTCCGCACCAGGCGATGGCGTTGGCCCATACCCACGCGGAGGCACCGTCGACGTGGTGGCGGAGTACCAGCCACTGCCCGATGCTCATGGACAGCAGAACTCCCATGACGGCCACGGCGGCGAGGGGCAGCAACACCGCGAGCGGCACCGTGCCGAGAGGTTCGCCGTAGTGGACGGCGAGCATCGCGACGGCCCAGGCGAAGCCCGCGGCCAGGGCGGTGACGCCGATCCAGTCCCTGGCGTCGAGCCTGGGAAGGGTGCGGCGCAGGACGAGCCACTGCGCCGCACCGAGCACCGCGCCCTCGGTGATGCCCGCGAGCACGACCAAGGGCACGGACGACGTCAGCGCACCCGTGAGAGCAGGGGCGAGGAAGCCTGCGAACTCGCCGGCGGTCACCCAGGCGAACCAGGTTGTCCAGGTGCTGGTCGTCAGCGTGGTGCTCATGACTCAACAGTGCGACGGCGGCGACGGCGGGCGCAGGGACGAAGGTCCTCACCTTGGTGAGCGCAAAGCCGTTTCCGTGCGATGTATCGGGGACGAGAGTAGTGGGATGACGCGCATCGTGATCGCCGGAGGAGGGATGAGCGGGCTGAGTCTCGCGGCACATCTCGCGGTGGCGGATCACCGGCATCCCGTGGTGGTGGTCGACGACGGCAGTACGCCGCTGGAGACCAGGACGTGGGCGTCCTGGAGCTCCAGGCCAGGGCTGCTCGACGCAGCGGCGAGCCGGTGGTTCGACAAGATCCGCGTGCACGTGAACGGGCGGACGACCGTGCTGCGACTGGGCTCCTATCGCTACCGGGTCGTGCGCGGAGAGGATCTTGCCGCCGTCGTGCGCAGGTATACCGATCCTCTGCGCCACTTCACGTGCCAAGACGGTCATGTCGACGGCATCGCCGACGGCGGGGTGATCGTCGACGGGCAGTTTCTGCGGGCCAGGTGGGTGTTCGACAGCGTGATCGGCGCGGACATGCAACCTCCTGCGGACGCCCAGCTCGCGTTCCGCGGGTGGCGGGTCTCGAGCGAGCGGGCGGTGTTCGATGCGGAGATCCCGACGCTGTTCGACTTCCGCACACCGCAGCGGAAGGGAGCGAGCTTCGTGTATGTGTTGCCTGAGGACGCGCATCACGCTCTGGTGGAGCACACGTCGTTCGTCGCGCCGGGGACACCACAGGACGAGGCAGCTCAGCGGGAGGCTCTTGCCGAGTACCTGACGGAGGTCGCGGGCGCTGACGACTACGAGATCGAACGGGAAGAGCACGCGGTGCTGCCGTTGTGCGCTGCCCCTGCCTCGCGCCGGCACGGCCACGTGCTCACGATCGGGGCACTCGGAGGTCTGCTGAAGGCGTCGACCGGCTTCGCCTACCAGCGCGTCCAGCGGGACAGCGCGGCGATCGCGGAGTCGCTGCAGCGCCACGGCCATCCGTTCGACCTGCCGGTGGCCCCTGCCCGGTTCCGGCTGTTCGACGGCGTGCTGCTCGACGTCGTCACCCGCGAACCCGCGCAGCTCGAGCGGGCGTTCGGTGCGCTGTTCCGGTACCGCACCGCTGAGCCCGCCCTGCGGTTCCTCGACGAGGCGACGTCGGTGCCGCAGGAATGGCAGCTGTTCGCGGGGATGCCCGCGGCGACCTACCTGGCGGCCGCGCGGCACCGTCTCGTCCGCTAGTGCCGGTGGTGCGTTCCGTGCCACCGCACCACGACGATCGTGGCAGCGACGGTGAGCGCGGCCCGTGCGGAGCAGAGTCCAAGGGCCCGGACGGCGCGGGCACGTCCGCTCTGCTCGGGTCACGACACAGGGCGAATCGTGGGTCGCATGCGAGGAAATTCCGGTACCGATGCCAAGAAGTCACCGTCCGCGCCGATCGTGGTGGGCGTCGACGGATCCGCTTCGGCGCTTGCCGCCGCCAGCTGGGCTGCGGCCGAAGGCGCGCGGCTGCACGTGCCGCTGCGGCTGGTGCACGGCTTCATGTTGCCCACCAGCGGCTACCCGGAGATGCTGATCACCGGCACCGAAGCGCGCCATGCGATCGAGCGGCAGGCGCGGGACTGGCTGACCGAGGCGGCTGCGGCTGCTCGCGCGACGGCGCCGGACGTGGAGATCACGACCGAGGTCCTGTGTTGCGGCGCGGCAGGTCTGCTCGTGGAGGAGTCGAAGAGGGCGCGGCTCGTGGTGGTCGGCTCGCGGGGGCTCGGTACGGTCACCGGACTGCTCGTCGGTTCCACCGCGGTCGCGCTGGTGGCGCACGGCCACAGCCCGGTGGTCGTGGTGCGCGGCACGGAGATGCCCCACGGTCCTGTCGTTGTCGGCGTGGACGGTTCCCCGACGAGTGAGGCGGCAGTGGAGTTCGCGTTCGAGGCGGCCTCGATGCGGGGTGCGGTGCTGATCGCGGTCATGACGTCGCAGGACTTCACGGTGGACAGCGCGTACAACGTCTCACGGATCGCGACCGACTGGGCACAGGTCGAGGAGGACGAACGCCGGCTGCTCGCCCAGCGGCTCGCCGGGTGGCAGGAGAAGTACCCGGATGTCGAGGTCCATCGCGTGGTGCTGCGCGAGCGGCCGGCACGGGCGCTCATGCGGTACGGAGCGGAGGCGCAGTTGCTGGTCGTCGGCAGCCACGGTCACGGTGGCTTCGCAGGCATGCTGATCGGCTCGACGAGCCAGGCGTTGGTGCACCACGCCCCCTGTCCGCTGGCGATCGTCCGCGCACCGGAGTGACGGCAAGGACCTACGTCCCCACCGGGAGATGGCCAACCGCACTGCCCGGCTGCGCCGACGGAGCACAGGCTCAACGGTATGAACGCTGCAGATGTGATGACCAGTCCAGCGGTTGTGGTGAACCCGGCCACCACGGTCCGCGCCGCGAGTGCGCTGCTGGGTGATCACGGGTTCTCCGCCCTGCCCGTGGTGGACGACGAGGGCAGACTGGTCGGGATCGTGTCCGGTGCCGACCTCCTGCTGGCGGGCATGACGCCGGAGACCGTGAACGGGCCCGTTGCACGGGTGATGCGCAAGGCGGTGATCAGCGCGCCGACGACGGCCACGCCCGCGGAACTGACCACGACCATGTTGTCGCAACGGCTGCGGTGCCTGCCGATCGTGACGGAAGGGCAGCTGCTGGTCGGGGTGGTGAGCCGCAGCGACCTGCTGCGCATCCTCACCCCCGCCGACGCGGTGCTCGCGGCGCGAGTCGACGCGGCGCTGCGAGCCTACAGCGGCAGTCCACGGTGGACGGTGTCGGTACACGCCGGCGACGTCAGCGTGTCCGGTCCGTTCGCGGACGTGGCCGAACGCAAGGTGGTCGAGGCGCTGGTGCGCACCGTACCCGGCGTGCGCGGGTCGAGCGTCGCCTCCTGAGGGACCTAGGTCCCGAGCAGGGCGGGTCCCGGGCCACTGACCGCCAGGCAGGTCTCCCGAGACGCTGAAGTACATGAGCGACAACGAACTTCGCCCGATCGTGGTCGGTGTCGACGGGTCCGCGGCCGGCAGAGCGGCACTTCGCTGGGCTGCGGAGGAAGCGCGCCGCCACGACTCGCCGCTCGACGCCGTCTCCGTGTGGCACATGGACTACAGCGTCATGATGGCGCCTGGGGCGGCCGCCTCGGGGTTGGACCCGGCCGGCATCGAGGCGGCCAACCGGTCCGTGCTCGACGCGGCGACGGCGGACGTCCACGACGTGGACCTGCGGCGGATTCTCATCGAGGGCGATGTGAAGAAGCTGCTCGTCGAGATGTCCCGGGACGCGCGGATGCTCGTGGTCGGCAACCGCGGGCACAACGCGGCGACCGAGCTGCTCCTGGGATCGGTGAGCGCCTACTGCGTGCACCACGCGAGCTGTCCCGTCGTCGTCATCAAGGCGTCCTGATGAACGCGATGCCGCACCGGCTCGCCGTTCACAACACGCTCCGGCAGCCGCCGGAGATCGAGATCCGAGTCGATGAGGAGCTGCGATGACCACCGAGAAAGCACCGATCGTCGTCGGCGTGGACGGGACGCCCGCGTCCGACCAGGCACTGCGCTGGGCGATGGACGAGGCGACCTTGCGGACCTGTCCGCTGCACGTCGTGCACGCGTGGACGTTCGAGCCGATGGTCGACTGGAACGAGACCACTGTGCAGGAGCGGATGCGGCAGTCGGAAGCGCTGGTGGAGAAAGCTGTCGGTGCAGCGCTGGAGGGCCGGTCCGAGCAGCCCGAGATCGAGCGGCGCAGCCTGCGCGGTGACGCCGCCGAGGTGCTGGAGGAGGCGTCGAAGGGGGCGGCGCTGCTGGTGGTCGCGTCGCACACCGGGCATCGAATGCGCCAGATCGTGATGGGTTCGACCAGCATGCACTGCGTGCGGCATTCGTCGGCGCCGGTGGTCGTGATCCCGGTGAACGAGCACTCAGCGAGTGACGAGACGTAGGGAGGCAATGATGACTACCGCCACTACCGGTTATCCGGTGCACGTGCACGCACGGCTGGACCCCGGCCTGAGCCGGTGGTTGTGGCTGGTGAAGTGGTTCCTCGCGATTCCGCACTACCTGGTGCTCGCGTTCCTGTGGCTGGGGTTCGCGGTGTTCAGCGTGGTGGCGTTCTTCGCGATCCTGTTCACCGGCCGCTATCCGCGGGCGTTGTTCGACTTCAACGTCGGTGTGCTGCGGTGGTCGTGGCGCGTCGCGTACTACACCTACGGTGCACTGGCGACCGACCGCTACCCGCCGTTCAGCCTCGGCGCCGAGCCGGACTACCCCGCGACGCTCGACATCGCCTACCCGGAACACCTGTCCCGCGGACTGGTGCTGGTGAAGTGGTGGCTGCTGGCGATCCCGCACTACCTGATCGTCGGGTTCTTCGTCGGCGGGGGCAGCTATGTCGCTTACGAAACCGGCCAGACCGTGTACAACTCCGGGGGCGGCCTGGTCGGGCTGATGGCGTTCTTCGCCGGCGTGGCGCTGCTGTTCACCGGCCGCTACCCGAAGGGGTTGTTCGACTTCGTGCTCGGCATGGACCGCTGGGCGTTGCGCGTGGCCGCCTACGCCGGGCTGATGACCGACACCTATCCGCCGTTCCGCTTCGACACCGGCGGCGACGAGCCGGGCAGCACGACGATCGAACAGTCACCTCCGCCTCCTGCCGAGCACCGTGGCTGGACGACAGGACGTGTCATCTCGGTCGTGCTCGGGGCGCTGCTGCTCCTCACCGGAGGCGCGATCGGCGGCACCGGCGGGTTCGGGCTCTGGGCCGACTCGACACAACGCGACGCGGCCGGATTCCTCAGCACCGGCGCGGAGTCGTTCCGCGGCACGGGCTATGCGCTGGAGTTCGGCACGCTGGAGCTGCGCTGGACCGACGCGGACTGGGTGCTCGCCGACGACTGGCTCGGCGAGGTCCGGTTGAAGGCGGACAACGGCGTGTTCATCGGTATTGGCAGGACTGACGACGTCACGCGCTATCTGTCCGGTGTGGAGCACGACGAGGTGAGCATGGCCGAGTCGAGGGTGAGCTACCTGCATCGCGACGGCGGAGCGCCCGCTGATCCTGCCGCGCAGACCTTCTGGGCGGCATCCGGTACCGGTGAGGTGACCTGGCGGGCCGAGCAGGGCAGCTGGACCGCGGTGGTGCTGAACTCGAATCGCTCTCAGGTGGTCGAAACCCGTCTCGTCGCGCAGGCTCAGGTGCCCGCGTTGCGGCCGGTGTCGATCGGCCTGATCATCGGCGGCAGCGTGATGTTGTTGCTGGGCCTGGTTTTGATGCTGGTGGCCGCGCTGACCGCCGGTCAGTCCCGGCGCAACGGTACGACGACCTCGGTGACGTAGTCGTCGGGGCTCTTCGCCGTGCCCGGTCCCGTAAGGTACAGCTCGCGCGGCGGACCTGCTTGGTGGTGGCCGTGTTCGCGTGGATCCACGCGAACACGGCCTCGTAGGTGGCGGTGATGGCGTCGTAGGGGCCGTGGCGACACGTCTGAGCAACCGGTCCTTCTGGCAGGACCACGATGTCGATAGGTCCCGTGCGGCCGGCGTACCCGAGATCGGCAGTACCAGCGTGGCGGCCAGTGCTCGTGGCACTCGGTGACTGCGGAGCCACGACACAGCGGGCGCCAGCAGCGCCGCGAGGAGTACCGCCACCGCAAGGGGAACGAGCACAGCGGCCAACGCCGCCGCGGCCCGCCAGCCCACGTACGCGAGCGCCGGCAGCACCAGGGCGGCGATGCCGCCCTGGTGCTGCCGGCGCAGGCGGGTCGGTCATGGTTTCGGTTGGTTCGCGACCACAACTGCACCGAAAAGCGCCGTGCCGTTCACGGTCAGCACGGGTGCGTCGTCGGGGAGGTCACGGTGCTCGTTGGTGGTCTTGTCGTCGATGCCGCCCATGAACGGCAGCCCGCCGACCGATACGCGCCAGCCCTCCGGCACGAGCACGTCGACTCCGCCGAAGAGCGCGAACGCGTCGATGTCAGCGTCATTGTCGATGTGCGCCTCACGGAGGTCGAGCGTCGCACCTCCGAAGATGGCCGAGACATCGGCGTGCCGCAGGTGCTTCGAGCGCTCTTTCGTGCTGGCGCCGCCGAACATCGCAATGGGCGTGCGGGTCCCGTGGTGCCGACGCAGTCCGATGAGCACGGCGACTCCCACCCCGGCGAGCAGTGTGGGCAACAGGAGGTCCCCGCTCGTCCAGTCGAGAGTGCCCGCGAGCAGCACGAGGCCGAGTACCACGATCACGACCGGACCCAGCGACACCCGCCGTTCCGCGGCCATGGCGACAACGCCGAGCACGACCACAGCGACCGGCCACCAGTCCGCGATGACCGGACCGGAGTCGAGAACACCGACCGCGTCGAGGATGCCGAACACACCGAGTGCGAGCAACACCAACCCGATCCACAGTCGCACGGGTTTCACGGTTGTTCTCCCTGCCGTTCGACCTCGATGGTCCACTCGCTCGCGAGCGCGGCGATGGCACCGATGGCCGTCACGACGGGCGCGGCGATCGCGGCCACGACACCAGCGGTGACCGGGACCTCCAGCACGGTGTGTCCCTTGTCGTTCTTGATGATGAGGCGCCGGACGTTGCCCTCGTGGATGAGCTGCTTGGCCTTCTGGACGAGTGCCTCGCCGCGCAGACGGGTCTCGGTCTTCTGTTCGATAGACATGGTTCGTCTCCCTTCCACCACCACGATCTACCCGCGTGCGGCGGCAGGGCAGTGACCTTCGGTCATGCGTGCGGGGACGTCGGCCACTGCTGCGTCGACGGCGTCACAGCCAGGTGGTCGACGACGGCACTGAGGTCGCCTCGCTCGCTCAACACCCGGCGTTGCCGGGCCGCACCGCCGCCACAGCTCCGCAGCCACGAGAGGCATTGCTCGACGAAGCAGAGGTCGCCCACGTCGTGCAGGGCGAGGCGCACGTGGGATACCAGCCGGTCGACCAGGTCCCAGCCTGTGCAAGGCCGGCCGGACACGGCGTCGAGACAGCGGCCGTCCAACCCGGCCATCGCGGCATGGGCGCACGCGGCCCGCAGGACAGCGTCGGGAGGACTCTTCGTTGGCGTGGAAACCAGAGCGGTGCTGACCAATGCGCGCGTGAGTGCCGCCTGCAGCAGTGCCTCGTCGACGGTGGTTGCAACATCCGCGATCCGCACCTCAACGGTCGGAGCATGCCGTGACGGGCGGACGTAGTAATAGACCATGCCCGGATCGGTGATCACCTCGGAGTCGACCAACCGGGCTACAAGGTCGTCGTAGTGAGCGGCACTGCGAAACCGCGGCGGCACACCGCACACGGGCCAGCGTGACCAGATGTTCGTGCGCCAGCTGGCATGTTTGGTGTCCCTGCCGTCGAAGAACGGCGAGTTCGCGCCGAGCACGAGCAGAGCGGGTAGCCACGGGCGGATGTGGTTGCTCGCGCGGATCGCGTGGTCGGCGTCCGGCACGCCGACGTGCACGTGACATCCGCAAACGCCTTGGTCCTCGGCCAGCGCGCCGTACACGGCGGCCATCCGCTGGTAGCGCTCGGCTGTGGTCACAGGAGGCGGGCCCGGCCGTCCCAACGGTGGCGTGCCGCTCGCGAGGAGCAGCGCGCCGTGGCGGCGGGCAGCACCCGCGAGCACCTCGCGGCCGCGGTTGAGCTCGCGCCGCAGCGACGGGAGGTCTGCGCACACCGGTGCCGCGAACTCGATCTGTGCGGGCGAGAACTCCCGATGAAAGTCCGCTTCGGACAGTTCGGCGACGATCGAGGCACCCGCTGCGAGCGGACGCCTGCTGACGGCGTCGACGACGAGGTACTCCTCCTCGACTCCGAGCGAGAGCGCGGCGATCATGCGCTGGGCCGTGCGGACGACGCGAGGTGGCCGGTGAACCAGTCACGGGCCAGCCGGGCGACGGTGTCCAGTGCGTCCGGTTCGTCGAACCGCTCGTTCGCGCGGTGCACGACGACGAGCCGACGTTCGCAGCGCAACCGGGGAGCCAGGCGTTCGTGCTGCGCGATGCCCTGCTCGTCGGCGCTGCCGACCACGAGCAACGTCGGTGGCCGCACCCGGCCCAGCCAGGGCTCGGCGAGGTCCAGACGCCCACTCAGGCTCACGACGGCGCAGAGGTCGCTCATCGGATCCGCGGCGGCTCTGAGCGCAGCCGCGGCGCCGTGGCCTGTCCCGAAGCAGGCAACGGGCAGCAGCCGGTGGTTCGTCTCGCCACGAGCCCATCTCGTGATGGCGGTCAGCCGGTGGCTGAGCAGGTTGACGTCGGACACCGCCGCACGGTCGAGCTCCTCCTCGTGGGTGAGCAGGCCGGCCAGCACCGTCGCCACGCCGGCGCGGTTCAGTTCTGCGGCGATGTGGCGGATGCGAGAGCTGTGCCCGGCACTGGCCTGTGCGAACACCACACCGGCGATGGGATGCTCCGGCACCGCCAGGTCGCCCCGCAGGCGCACCCGGCCGACCGGCACTTCGATCGGCCGTTGTCGCGCAGTGCGGCCAGGAGGAGGGAAGCCGGCGGCGGGCGGGATGAGCGCGCGAACCACCTCGGCGTCGTTGACCTGGCGGAAGTCGTCGTAGTAGCGGCCGACCGCGTCGAGCTCCGGTGGTGTCGTGACCGCCACGACCTCTTCGGCGTCCTGCCGCAGCAGGCTGATCACGTCCGTTGGGCACACCGGCGTCGCGAAGTCCACGCGAGCAGCACCGCGTGCGCGGGCGACCTGGCAGGCGGCGCGTGCTGAGGCGCCCGTTGCGACACCGTCGTCGACAACGACGGCGGTACGTCCGCTGAGCCGGATTGGTGGCGTATGCCGGTAGCGGCGCAGTCCGCGCAGGAGCTCTCGGCGTTGCTCGTGTTCGACGGTGGCGAGCTCCGCCGGGGTCACGCCCGACAGCCGTTGCACGCGGCGGTCGAATACGCGGACCCCACCTTCGCCGATGGCGCCTGCTGCGGTCTCCGGCTGGAACGGCAGGCCGAGCTTGCGGACCACGACGATGTCCAGCGGAGCATCGAGCGCGTTCGCCACCTCCACCGCGACCGGGACGCCACCGCGCGGGACGGCCAGCACGACGACGTTCTGACCGCGCAGGTGGCCGAGGCGTCCTGCCAGGAGACGGCCTGCCTGGGTGCGGTCGCTGAATCTCATGACGTCGCCCCGTGGTGGCTGATCGGTGCGCCGCGGGACAGTTCGAGGGCCCAGGCGACGTCCTCAGGGCCGATGACGCCCACGAGGTGCTCCTCGCGCAGGACCAGCACGAGATCCCGCCCCTGCCTGAGTGATGCCCGGCCGAGCACGTCGAGCAGCGGCTCGCCAAGGGACGCGACCGGCACCCCGGGCAGCGCGCGGCACATGTCGCCGACCCTGGTGTTGAGCGGATCCGGCACGCGGACGAGCTCCGCGAGGCTGACGACGCCCGCGGCGGCGCCGTCGAACGAGATCACCGGGAACACCTGCCGGTGCGGGCCGGAGGTGAGGCTGTCCAGGAACGTTCGCACGGTCCACCATCCCGGTGCGATCGGCGGATCCGGGGTCATGACGTCCCGTACGAGCACACCACCGAGCTGGTGCTGCATCTCGTCCGCGGACTGTTCCGCCGCGCTGCTCAGGATCAGGTACGCACCGAGCAGCACCAGCCACAGCCCGGACAGCGCACCGGCGAACACCTGCATCAGCCCGAATGCGACCAGCGCCAGGCCGAATGCCCGGCCGGCGACGGCTGCCGCTTTCGTGCCGCGGTGTTCGTCGCCAGTGCGCCACCACACGGCCGCGGCGAGCACACGGCCGCCGTCCAGCGGTGCGGCGGGCACCAGGTTGAACACTGCGAGAACGCCGTTGGTGATCGCGAGCCACAACAGGGGAGAGGTGATCAGCGCGGGCGCGCCCCACGTCGCGAGCCCACTGCCGGCGGCACCCGCGAGGATCGCGATGACGACACTGGTCGCCGGGCCCGCGATGGCGATCAGGAACTCGGCCCTCGGACTGCGCGGCGAGGACGACAGCCGCGACACGCCGCCGAGCAGCCACAGGTCGATGCGGTCGACGCCGACCCCGAATCGTTGCGCGGCGAGTGCGTGTGCGAGCTCATGAGCCAGCAACGACAGCATGAACGCGAGTGCGGAAAGCACGCCCGCGATCCAGTAGGTGACCGCGTCGTGGCCAGGTGCCGCCTGAGGGAGCACAGACACGGCGACCACCTCGGCGATCACCATCACCGCCACGAGCGTCGACCAGTGCGCTCCGACCGCGATCCCGCGCAGACGCCCCAGCGGAACTGATGGCACTCCGGTGTTCATGGGACCAGCGTCCCGACCCGGCCGGGGCCGGGAGCAGAGACCGAGGTCTGTCGTGTTCGCGGCAATGGTCCCGGACTGATGCCCACCTTGTGTTCTGCATCACACCCTGCGGTGAAGAGCAGGCTCACCTCAGTTGCTGGAAACCAGGGAGGAAGGGGTGCGAGATGACCACCAACGGCTACACGGCGCGGCACCGGGCCATGCTGCAGGCGATCGCGGACGGACGCGGCGAGCTGGTGTGCGGGCGCACCCCCAGCCTGAGCGTCGACGGCCTCTGGTGTGACTTCACCGCCACGGTCGAGCTGTTCACCGGCGGGCTGTTCCGCCCTGCGCGGGAAGCGGCGGTCGGAGCATCGGCCCCGGCCGTGCTCACCACGTCCGGTGTCGAGGTTCTCCACTCGTTCGCGGCGGTGTGACGTAGCCAGACGAACACGGATCATCCTCAGCGCGGTGGCGGCAAGTGGTCGTCGTCGGACTCGTCGTCACGCTCATCGTGTGGTCGCGACGGCTGCGCTCAACGAGCTGCTCGCCGGTCCCACGGTGTTACCGGCACCCGTGCGGAATGCCTACAGGTCGACGCGCCGAAGAGCGGTGACGTGATCCGCTCGTCGGCATCAGTGAGCGGCAGAACGCACGTGTTGGAGGGGCACGTCCCGTGCGGGTGATCGCCCATCCGCCGCTCACCACGGCGGTCCGGATCGAGTTCGGACAGGTGGCTTGACCGGGTTGACCGTCACATCGGTTCGAAGGCGCGGGGGTTGGCACAGTACTCACGCGCCGCGGCCGCGAACCGCACAGCCTGCGCCCCGTCGACGTACCGGTGGTCGAAGGTGGCGGTGACGCCCAGCACCGGGCGGGCGACCACTTCGCCGTCGACGACCACCGGCCGCTGCTCCACCGCGCCCACGAGCACCAGGACCGGCATCCGGTAGTACGCGGCCAGCGGCGAGAACGCCCGCCGCACACCCCACATCCCGACCGAAGTGACCATGGCCCCGCCGAACGCCTGACGTGGCATGCCAAGTGCCTTCAGATCGAGGTCGAGTGCGGTGGTGAGCCAGGCTCCGCAGCGCATGACCGGGCGCAACAACCAGATGGGCAGCCATCCGAGCAACGCCTTGCTCTTGCCGAACTCGGGATCGGCGCCCGAGGAGATCGCGGCGTGCCTGCGGGTCAGCTCAGCAGCGACGTCCACAACGGACTTGTGCTCGACATCGCTGATCTTGACGCCACTGAGCTCCTTGCCGTTCTCCACCGAGGTGATGAAGAAGACGTCGACGGTCTCGCGCTCGTACTCCCGCCCGAACGCCACGCGCACGCGCAGCTCGGGCACCTGCACGAGGCCGTGGGCGACCGCGCGTCCGATGAGATGCGTGATCGTCACACGGGTTCCGCTGACCTCGCGGACGTGGTCGAGGTAGGCGAGCAACTCGGTCGCGTCGATGTCCAGCTCGCCGTAGAACTGGGGGTCCGCCGGAGGGCGCCAGGCCGCCCAGGCGAGCTTGCGCCAGGTGGGCATGGTCCGTGACCTCATGTGCGCCTCCGCAGTCCGAACAGGACTATCACGGGCAGAGTGAACAGCAGTGGCACCACCACCGCCAGCGGGCGCTGCAACCACCAGATCAGGTCGGGAGCGCGGTCGTCGGAGATCTGCCCGCCGAGCAGGAGGAACCCGGACACCCTGGCGAGCGCCATCCCCGTGCTGTGGAAGAGGAACAACGGCAGCGCGATCGAGTTGACCACCGCGACCACCCGCCGCGCCACTGTGCCGTCCAGGACGCGTTCGACCAGCGGACGGGTGACCACCGCGAAACCGATCTGGAACACGAGCAGAGCCACGATCACGAAGGTCGGCGGACCGACGTTGGACAGCCGGTCGCCGGGCACTCCGACCATCGATCCCGGATACAGCCCGGAGAACACCAGGCCGGCGAGACCGAAGAGCCCGCCGAACAGCAACGCCCAGCCCGTGCGCCTGGTCAGCCGGTAGTGGAAGAAGCCCGCCTGGTGGGCGAGCCACCACACGACGAGCATGTTCACCCAGCCGATCCACGGCAGCTCGTAGCGGAACCGCAGCACGTCGACGGTCATCGCCAGGCCGCCGAGCCAGATGGGCACCAGCACGTCGAACCGGCGGTGCAGCCAGGAGCTCACGGGCACGAGTGCGATGAGCACGACGTAGACCCCGAGGAACCAGAGAGGGCTGACGACCAGCAGGACCACGCCGCGGATCCACGGGAGGCCGAACACCGCGCCGGCCACCAGGCCGAGCACGGCCCAGGTGCACACGAGTGCGAGGGCCGGTACGACCAGATGACGGACGTGACGCCACACGTACCGGCGGACACCCTGCGCGTGGTCCCGGGCCCACGAGCTGCTGTGCACGCAGCCGCCGACGTAGAAGAACATCGGCAGCACCTGGAGCAGCCACGTGAGAATCCACACGCCGGACCAGAAACCGAGCGGGCTGGTCGGCACCGGGCCGTCCGGTGTCCAGCGCAGAATCGTGAAAGCCCAGTGCCACAGTACGACCACGATGAGGCTGGTGGCCCGCAGCCAGTCCAGGTACTCATCGCGCGGGCGCATACTGGAGTCATCATGAGTCGTCGTGTCGCGGCTCTCGTCGCCGCTGTCCTGTTGCTCGTCCTGGCCACCACGCTGGCGAACCGCGTGCTGCCCGGCTGGGCGTATCCGTTGTGCGGTCTCGTCACCGCGGCCACGTTGGTCGGGCTGGCGCGCTGGTCCGGCCTGCGCGCAGCCGCCATCGGGCTCGACCGCGCACACCTGCGCCGAGCTGGTCTTTTCGGCCTGGTGGGTCTCGGTGTGATCGCGCTCGGGTTCGGAATCGCTCTCGTCGTCCCCGAGCTGAGGTCGTTCTTCCACGACGGCCGGATGCCCGACCTGGCGGTGAGCTCCATGCTGTGGGTGGCGTTGATCCGCATCCCGCTGGGCACCGTGCTGCTGGAGGAGATCGCGTTCCGCGGCGTGCTGCCCGCGCTGCTCGGCGGTGGCGACCGCTGGCGCTGGGGGCCGGTGCTCGGGGCGTCGGCGCTCTTCGGGCTGTGGCACGTGCTTCCCTCACTCGCCTTGACGCGCAATGCCGCCGTGAGCGCGGTGTTCGGTGGTGCGTCGCTGGTCGTCGTGTCGTCGGTCGCGATGCTGGCCGCCGCGATCGCCGGGGTGGTGCTGCTGTGGTGGCGGCACACCGGTCGTGGCGTGCTCGCCCCGGCGCTGGTGCATCTCGCGACGAACTCCGGCGGTGTGCTCGTCGCCTGGTACGTCCTGTCCTCAGCGTGATCGCGACACGCCTGAGCGGGCAGGGTCGAAGGGCTCGCGGGCAGCGGGACGCAGGACTGTGGGCGGCAGAATCCCATGGTGCTGCACTGGACGAATGGACCAGCTCAGCCCGTTGGACGCCGCGTTCCTCGAAGTGGAGGACGCTGACCCGCACGCTTCACTGGCGATCGCCTCAGTGGCGGTCGTCGAGGGCCCTGTGCCGAGCCACGACGAGTTCCTCGCGCTGATGCGCTCGAAGCTGCCGGTGTTGCCCCGTGCCCGGCAGAAGCTCGTACGCGCTCCGTTGGACCTGAGCACGCCGGCGTGGCAGGACGATCCGTCGTTCGACCTGACCTATCACGTGCGACGCACGGCTTTGCCCGCACCGGGTGGCGACGCGGAGCTGTGCGCGTTGGTCGCACGGATCATGGGGCAGCGTCTGGACCGGGACCGGCCGCTGTGGGAGTACTGGGTCGTGGAAGGCCTTGGCGACGGGAGGTGGGCCATCCTGGCCAAGGTGCACCACTGCATGGCGGACGGTGTGAGCGGCACGATGCTGTACGACGTCATGTACGGCGACGCGCCCCCACCGGAACACGCGGAGGACGCCCCAGCCGCGAGCCTGCTTTCGTTGCTGGGCAACGTCGTGCGTGCACCCCTGGATCTGGTGGGTGGCGTGCTTTCGCTCATGTGGTCGTTGCTGCCGGTACGCGCGACTTCGCTCTACGGGCACATCGGCTCACCCCGGCTCTACCGGGCGGTGCGGGCCTTGCTGCCCGAGGTGAAGGAGATCGCCCATGCCTTCGATGTCACGGTGAACGACGTCGTGCTGGCCGCGATCACCCAGGCGTACCGCGCACTTCTGGTGGAGCGCGGCGAACGGCCGTCTCCCTACAGCATCCGGACCATGGTGCCGGTGTCCGTCCGCGGCGATCGGCGGCTGGACAACCAGCTCAGTCTGAGGCTCGCGTTCCTGCCGGTTGACGCAGGCACCGCCGTGGAGGCGCTGTCGCTGGTGCACAAGCGTTTCACCGACGCCAAACGGGGACATCAGGCCGAGTCCGGGAATGCCCTGGCGCAACTCGCGAGGTACGAGCCCTTCGCGCCGCTCGCGTGGAGCGTGCGGCTGGGAGCCATGATGCCGCAGCGCAGCATCGTGACGGTGACCACGAACGTGCCGGGCCCGCGCAAGCCGTTGCGAGTGCTGGGTCGCCGGATCGTCGAGATCCTGCCTTACGTCCCGATCGCCATCCGGATCAGAACCGGAATCGCGGTGCTGTCCTACACCGACCGGCTGGCGATCGGCATCACCGCCGACCGCGACAGCACCGCCGATGTCGACGTGCTGGCCGAGGCGCTGGGGAAGGCGATCATCGAGCTGCTCACCGCGTCACGGCGCGACGTAGCGTCCATGCACCAAGGCTGAACAGCACGGCCGCGAATCCCAGCAGCACGGCCAGGTGTGGTGCGACGGTGAGCAGATCTCCGCCGCGCCTGGTGAGCGCGGCGAACCCGTCGTTGGCCCAGCCGTGCGGGGTCGCGAACGCCACTTTCCGCAGCAGCGGGCTGAAGAACTCGAGCGGCACCATGCACCCGCCGAACGCGGCGAGGCTGAGCCCGAGCAGGATACCGGCCCCGGTGGTCTGCTGCTGAGTCCGGCAGATGGACCCGAGCAGCAGCCCTGCGCCACCGGAGACCAGCGCGAAGGCGCACAGCAACGATGCCGCGCCCAGCGGATCACCCCAGCGCACCCCGAACAGCAACGCCGAGCCGACGAGCACGATGAGACCCTGCAACAGTGCGATGGAGACCCGGCCCAGCGCCTCCCCGGCCACGACGGTCCGGGCTCGCGTCGGCGTGGCGAGCATGCGCCGGGTGACGCCGAGCGAGCGCGTCTCGACGAGGAAGGCGGCCGTGGTGAGCGAGTTGAGGAAGGTGAAGACGATGAGCTGGTTCGCCGCACCGAGGTCGAACCCGGAGTAGCCCGCCGGGAACAGCGCCTCGCCGGTGGTGCTCACTCGCACCTCGACCGGTTCCACCCCTGCGGAGTCCACAAGGGACAGAGCGGTGTCGCGGTCCAGCCCGGTCTGCGCCGCGACGAACTCGCCCGCCGCGATCCGGTTCGCCTCACGGGTCAACGACGTGGTCACGAGCATCCGCAGCTGCTGACCCGTGCGGTCGGCGCGCACGAGGAGCCGAGGAGCGTTGTCGTCGGTTCGCACGAGTCCGGCGCTGACCTCGCCGTGCTCGACGGCCGACCGCAAGGCCGGCTCGTCCGGGAAGTTCCGCACCCGCACCGCGTCGTCGGCGCTCAGCGCGCCGGCGTCGCCCACCACCCCGACCACCGGTGTCGTCGCGCCACCGAATGCCGCACCGAGGATGAACACCAGCATCAGCGGCAGCGCCACGAGGAAGAACAGGCCGGTGCGGTCGCGCACCACGCGTCGCACGTTGACCCAGCCGATCGACAGGACCTTCACGGTCGCACCACCTTCCGGAACAGCAGGAGAGCGGCAGCGCCCGTCACGGCCGCGAACAGGGCCATGGCCGCGACCGCCGGCAGCACCGCCGGCACGCCGCCTCCCGCGAGGTCCGCCAGCCCGCGCATGAACCACCTGTGCGGTGCCATCAGGCTGAGCTGCTCCAGCAGGCCACCCGCCTGCGACACCGGGAAGAACGAACCGCCCAGCGCGCCGAGCACGATCGCGACGATCGCCTGCCAGCCACCCGCCTGCTCCGAGGTCTTCGCGACGGCCGCGACCACCGCCATCGCTCCGGTCGCGGCCAGCACTCCGGACACGACCAGCGCGACCACGCCGACGGGATTTCCCCAATGGGCGCCCATCAGGAGCGAGCTGGCCACCACGAGGACCGCCATGCTCACGACGCCGACGACCACGCTGGTCAGCAGCTTGCCCGCGAGGATCGACGAGCGGCGCACGGGCGCGGCGAACAGCCGCGCGAGCGTGCCGTTGCGGCGTTCGTCGAGCAGGCCGGTCACGCCCGGCTGCACCGCGAAGAAGAGGAAGAACACCGCCATGCCCGCCGCGTACTGGGTCTTCGCGTCGAGCTGTCTGCGGCCGGTCGTGTCCTCGGCGACCGCGGCCTGGGGCAGCGCGGCTGCCGCCGCGGCAGCGAGCTGGTCCGGCGCGGTCGTCACTCCGGAGTGGACGGTTGCGGTCACGGCGGTGCGGACAGCGTCGAGCCGGTCGGTGTAGGCCTGGGCCAGCGACCGTGCGACGTCGGTGCCGGTGGGCGCGTCGACGTCGCCGACGACCTCGATCCGCGCGGCGCGGCCTGCTCGCACGTCCTCGGTGAGCCCGGCGGGCAGCAGGAACGCGGCGGTCGCCGTGCCGTCGTCCACCAGCCGCCTGGCCTCGTGCTCGGACGAGACGGTGCGCAGCTCGATCGCCCCCGAGGCCGCCGCCTTGCGCAACACGTCGTCGGTGAACGTACGGGCGATCACACCTCGGTCGGCGTCCGCGACGGCGTAGGTGAAGAGCCGGCTGTCACCGCTGATGTCGCCGAGGATCAGGCTGAAGACGACGGCGAGTCCGAGAGGAAGGACGATCGCGAGTACGTACGCGGTGCGGTCACGCGCGCGTTCGCGCAGGTCGCGTGCGGCGATCAGCAGTGCGTGGCGCACGGTTCACTCCCTCAGCGCTTTGCCGGTCAGGTGCAGGAACACGGTCTCCAGGTTCGGTTCGGTCACCTCGACCGACCGCACCACGACACCGTTGGTGGAGATCGCCGACAGCACCGCGGGCAGGCATTCCCGCGCGTCGTCGACCACGAGCTCGAGCCCGTGCCCGTGTGGCGCCACACCGCGCACGTCCCTGATCGCGCCGAGCAGGGATGCGGCGTGCGTGAGATCGCCGTCCAGCTGCAGCGAGATCCGGTCGCGTTCACCGAGCCGCTCGACCAGCTCGCGGCGCGTCCCCTCGGCGATCAGGCGGCCGGAGTCGATGACGCCGACCCGGTCGCACAACCGCTCGGCTTCCTCCATGTAGTGCGTCGTGTAGAGAATGGCCATGCCTTGGGCGGCAAGGGCGCGGACGTTCTCGAGGATCTGGTTGCGGCTCTGCGGATCCACGCCGGCGGTGGGTTCGTCGAGCACGAGCAGCCGCGGTTCGTGCAGCAGCCCGATGGCGACGTTGAGCCGCCGCTTCATGCCTCCGGAGTACTCACGGGCCAGGTCGTCTGCGCGTTCGGTCAACCCGACCACGTCGAGGACGAATTCCACCCGTCTGCGGCCCGCGCCGTAGAGATTCGCGAAGAACCGCAGGTTCTCCCGGCCGGTGAGGTCCGGGTAGAGCGCGAGCTCCTGCGGCACGTACCCGACCAGGCGCTTGGCGGCGATGGTGTGCGTCGACATCGCGACTCCGTCGACGAACACCTCACCCGCGTCGCGTTCGAGCACGCCGGTGATCATCGAGATCGTGGTCGTCTTGCCCGCGCCGTTGGGACCAAGCAGGCCGTAGGTCTCGCCTTCGGCGATCGTGAACGAAACGTCGTCCACTGCCAGGACGTCATCGAACCGGCGCTTCAGGCCGGAGCATGAGAGGACCGTCATGGCGAGCTCCTTCCAGCGGGACGGCGACCACTGGGCAGCGGGCGTTTCGGAGGCAATAGGTCGTGACGGAACTCATCACCAGCACGCCGGCCTTGTGGTAGCCGTGGTCGCCGACCACGAGCAGATCGGCGTCCGCCGAAAGCGCGACGAGCGTGGGGCCGGGCTGTCCGTAAGGCACGTCCTGGTCGATCCGGACGCCGTCGGCTGTCGTGCCGAGAGCGTCGACCGCGGCGGCGAGCTCGTGGCGGTGCACGCCGGACGACTGGCTCAGTTGGCAGACGGACAACGCCAGCACGGACGCGTTGGTGCGCCTGGCTTCCTGCACGGACCAGGCGAGTGCGGCCTTCGCGGCGGGGGATCCGTCGACGCCAACGACGATGCGGGAGGGCGGGTTCATGAGCAGCTCCTCGGGTGGGGTGTGCCACTCAGCGTGCCCGTGTGGCCCAGGTGCCGCGCAGGGTCTTTCGTCCCCGGCATCGCCTGCGAAGGAATCGTCCACAGAGGATGGACGGACGCCGATGTGCTGGTGTTCGACGGTGACATCTGCGTCCCGCCACCTGCTCACGATGTCGCGGATGCCTCGCGGCGCCGTTTCGAGACGTGCCGGTGCCCGCCGAAGATCATGTGCAGGAGTCCGATCCCGGCAACGAACCCGAAGTCGTACCAGTTCCCGTTGTTGCGCACCTCGTAGATGTTCACGTCGTCGGTGAACAGCGAGATGATGAACGTGACCGGGTAGATCAGCCCGTGCCACAGGCCCTTCCAGAACCCGGCGAGCTGCTCACCGTCCACGTGGGACACCACGTTCGGTCCGGCGGCACATGCCGTGACGACCAGGGCCACCGCCACGAGAAGCAGCCACAGCTTCGCCTTCATCGCGGCCGTGCCTTCAGCTTGACGATGCGCAGCGCCACGAAGAGCGCGGCGATGGAGACCGCACCCGCGGTGGCGACCAGCTTGTTCACATCGATCGCCGGCTCCCAGCGGACCTTGCCGTCGCTGATGACGAACGCCCCGGTGGGCTTCGCGTTGAGGCCGAAGCCGCCGCCCTCGCCCTCCTGGCCCTTCTCGTCCCGCCCCGTGCCACCGCCCGACCCGCCGGCGAGGGTGGCTGCGGCGATCACGGTGATCCCGTCCTTCTCGTAGGGCTCGGCGTACACCTTCCTCGCCTCGAGGGAGTCTTTGGTGTTCGCGATCAATTCGTCGATTTTCATCACCGCTCCTGGAGTTCGTGTTCCTCCTCCCAGCGTCGGACCGGCTCGCGGTGGCGGGACAGGGCCTCAGGTCCCACCGCACCCGGCTCTTTCGGACCTGTCGACCGATGCGCTCCACGGGTGAAAGTGCGGGTATCAGTTCGATGGAGGTTCAAGATGAAGCACGCAGGCGCGACGGAGATCGGCAACGTCGCGATCGAGCTCGACGACCGGATCGCCGCAAGCGCGAGGCAGTACGCGTACGACAAGGTCGCTCCGCTGGCCCGCTACGCACCCGAGCCGACCGGGTTCGCTCACGTCCGGCTCACCCTCGCCGGCGCACGCATGGTCGCCGTTCACGTGAACCTGGACGTCAACGGCACGCCCGTCGTCGCGAAGGCGGAAGCACCGACGTTCACCGAGGCCGTGGACATCGTCCACGACCACCTGCGAACCCTGCTGCTCAAGATGCACAACTGATTCATCAGGACAGTTCCGCGCGCACGGCGGTGACTAGAGGAGTGACGGCTGCGGCGACCGCGGGACTCAGTCCGGTGCCGAAGCCGACGTCGGTGACCTCGACGGCGTAGATCACGAGCCGTTCGGGCCTGCGGTCGAGCGCCTCGGCCAGCTCCACGGCTTCCGGCACGCCGAAGCCGTGCGAGCTGGCGGCAGGGATGGTGTGCGGCAACGTGGTGCGGTGCCACCGGCCGGCGACCGACGGCGTGCACCGGACGGCGTCGACGATCACGACGACGTCGGTACCCTCCCACGCCTCCATCAGCCGCACCGGGTCGCCGTCGCTGATCTCGGCGCGCACGCCGGAAGCGGCGAGCGCACGGGCTACGGCCGGGCCCACACCGTCGTCGCGGCGGAACTCGTTGCCGACCCCGATCACCACCGCGCTCATGTGCTCTCCCTGGTGAAGTCCAGGAAGTGCGCCGAGCAGGAGATGCACGGGTCGTAGTTGCGGATCGTCCGTTCGCACAACGACTGCAGTGCGTGGTCGTCGAGGTGCTGGTGGGATCGGACCACCTGGGCCACGTCCGCCTCGATCGCCGACTGGTTCTGGGACGTGGGCGGCACGATGTCGGCGCTGAGGATCCGGCCTGCCGCGTCGAGCCCGTACCGGTGGTAGAGCAGGCCGCGCGGCGCTTCGGTGATGCCGTGGCCGACCCCGGCACGAGGGTCCACCTCGACCCAGGGCGAGTCCGGGCGTTCGTACGAGTCGATGATCCGCAACGCCTCCTCGACCGCGTACACGACCTCGACGGCGCGCACGACGATGCTGCGGAACGGGTTGCGGCACACCGGACCGAGCCCCACCGCCGCGGCCGCTTCCCGCGCGACGGGGGAGAGCCGGTCGGAGTTGAGGCTGTACCGGGCGAGCGGGCCGACCAGGAACGTGCGGTCGTCCAGCCGCGCGTGCAGTGCCGTCGAGTGCGGTACTTGGTGCTCCACCACGTGGTTGCTGAAGTCGGCCACGGGGAAGGTGAGGCCGGTGCTGGTGTGCGGCGCGCCGCGGTCGAGCGGGTAGCCCTCGTCGTCGCGCAACGCCAGCAGGTCGTGCGGCACCTCGAGGTCCGGAAAGTCGAACCCGGCGACCCACTCGAGGGTGCCCAGCGCGTCGTACAGCGCCTGGTGCAACGTCTTGGCGAGCGGTCGCAGCTCGTCGGGTGTCGGCACGCGGTAGAACCCGCCGACGCGGACGTTGACCGGGTGGATCGCGCGCCCACCGATCACATCCATGATCTGGTTGCCCGCCTTCTTCAGCGCCAGCCCGCGTTCGACGATCGCTCGGTGCGCGCCGGCCATCGCGATGCCGTCGGCGAAACCGAGGAAGTCCGGTGCGTGCAGCAGGTAGATGTGCAGGGTGTGGCTGGAGATCCACTCGCCGCAGTACAGCAGCCGGCGTAGCGCCCGCAGCTGTCCGCCGACCTCCACCCCGCACGCGTCCTCGATCGCCTGGCAGGCGCTCATCTGGTACGCGACAGGGCAGATGCCGCAGATGCGTGCGGTGATGTCGGGTGGTTCGCGGAAGTTCCTGCCGCGCAGGAACGCCTCGAAGAACCGAGGCGGTTCGTAGATGTTCAGCTCGACGCGGTCGACCTCGCCGCCGACGGTGCGCACGTGCAGCGCGCCCTCGCCTTCGACCCTGGCCAGGCCGGCGACCTGCAGCGTGCGGTTCGCGCGATGGGTCATGTCCACTCCGCGTCGGCGTTGAAGGTGCGGAACACCAGGTGCAGCTCGTCGTCGCCCATGCCGCTGCGCCGCAGCAACGGCACGAGCGCGGGCACGTTGGGCCGGTTCATCGGGCCGAAGCAGCCGTAGCAGCCGCGGTTGACCGCCGGGCACAGCGCTCCGCAGCCGGCGTGTGTGACCGGCCCGAGGCACGGGGTGCCGTGCGCGACCAGCACGCAGGTGAGGCCGCGGCGCTTGCAGTCCGTGCAGACGCTCGTGTCGGGGAGATCGGGTTTCCGCCCGGCCAGCAACGCGGTGAGCAACTCCAGCAGCTGTCCCTTGTCGATGGGGCAGCCGCGCAGTTCGTGATCCACGCTGACGTGGGCGGAGATGGCCGTCGAGGTGCCCAGTGTCGCGATGTGCTCAGGGCGGGCGTAGACGATCGAGCGAAACTCGTCGACGTCGGCGAAGTTCCGCAACGCCTGGATGCCGCCCGAGGTCGCGCACGCGCCGACGACGACCAGCACATCCGACTGCTCCCTGATCCAGCGGATCCGCTCGGTCTCGTCCGGTGTGGTCACGGATCCCTCGACGATCGAGATGTCGTACGGGCCGGGTTCGCTGACGCTCGTGGCCTCGAGGAAGTGCGCGATGTGGACGTGCTCGGTCAACGGCAACAGCTCGTCCTCGCAGTCCAGCAGGGTGAGCTGGCAGCCGTCGCACGAGGTGAACTTCCACACCGCGATCGTGGGCATCACAACTCCTTCGCCAGCAGCAGCGGTTCGGCCATCGGGTAGCCGGTGACCGGACCGTCGCGGCACAGCAACAGCGGACCGAGCTGACAGTGCCCGCACAATCCGACACCGCATTGCATATTGCGTTCCAGCGAGACCTGGATCCGTTCGGCGGGCAGGCCCCGGCCGAGCAACGTCCTGGCGCAGAACCGCATCATCGGCTCCGGTCCGCACAACAGCGCGGTGGTACGGTCCGGGTCGAGCGGGATCGACGCGAGCGGTTCGGTGACGAAGCCGACGCGGCCGTGCCAGTCGTGGTCGCCGTGGTCGACGGTGAGCACGACGTCCACATCGGACAGTTGAGCGATCTCGTCCTGGTACAACAGGTCCTGCCGGCTCCTGGCACCCGCGATGAGCACGGTTCGCTTGGCCGGGTGGCCGAGCACGGGACGCAGCGGCGCGAGCCCGATGCCGCCCGCGACCACGAGCAGGTCCTCGGCGTCGTCGAGCCGCCACGCCGTGCCGAACGGGCCGCGCACCCCGATCACCGTGCCGGGTCCGGCGTCGTGCAACGTCCGGCTCACCGCACCGACGGCGCGGATCGTGTGCACGAGCGTGCCGTCACCGGGGATCGCGCTGATCGATATGGGCACCTCGCCGACGCCGTGCGCGTAGAGCATGGCGAACTGGCCGGGGCGGAACGCGGGCAACGACTCGGCGACCGGCCGCAGCGTCAGGGTCACCGAGTCATGTGTCTCCACGGTCCGCGTCACGACCTCGTACGGCGTCGGCACCCAGGTCGTCATGAAGGGTTCCGGTAGAGGTCGAGCAGCCGGATCCTGGTGGCCTGCAGGCGGTTCAGCAGCGCGTCGATCAGGATCAGGGAGAGTTGGTAACCCAGCGCCGGGTCCTCGTCGGCGAGCACGCGCAACGCTCCGGTGTCCACGACCGCGGCCCGTGTCGGCGACACGACGGTGGCCCCGAAGTGCCACCGGTACGGCGGCACGAGCCACGACCAGCCGAGGAGCTCGCCGGGGCCGATGCTCTGCAGCGTGATCCGGCCGCGCGGGGGCACCACCGTGTCGATCATGACACACCCGCTCAGGACCACCCAGCACTGGTCGGCGAGCCCGCCCTCCTCGAACAGCCGCGTGCCCGGCTCGTAGGTCTCGATCCGGCTGACACCCGCGATCGCCGCGCGCTGGGTGTGCGACAGACGCGTGAGCAGGGGGAGCGCGTCGAGGTCGGTCATGGGAATGGTCATGGTCGCTCACCGCCGAGTTCCATCATGGTGGCCAGGGCTGCTGCTTCCTCGGTGATGTCGATCCCGGCCGGGCACCAGGCGATGCACCGTCCACAACCGACACAGCCGGACGTGCCGAACTGGTCGTGCCACGTGCCGAGCTTGTGGGTCATCCACTGGCGGTACCGCGCGGCACCGGACGTGCGCACCGCGCCGCCGTGGAGGTAGGAGAAGTCGATCTCGAAGCAGGATGCCCAGCGCTGCGACCGTTCCGCGTTCCCGTCGAGGTCGGTGGTGTCCTCGACGGAGACGCAGAAGCAGGTGGGGCAGACCATCGTGCAGTTGCCACAGGTGAGGCACCGTTCGGCGACGGTCTCCCAGTGCGCGGAGTCCCGGTTGGCGGTGAGGACGTCGCGCAGGTCCAGTTCGGGCATCGCCCGGCCCATGCGTCGCGTGGCTGCCTCGACGTCCTGATCGGCGAGTGCGAGGTCGTTCGGTGACGCCGGCCGGGCGGGCACGCGAGCGAGGACCTCGGCACCTTCGTCGGTGCCGGAAGTGGCGAGGAACCGGTGACCGTCGGAATCGATGCGTTCCGTCAGCGCGATGTCGTAGCCTGCTCCCGCGGCAGGCCCGCAGCCCATCGAGGCGCAGAAGCACAGCTCGCCGGGCTCGGTGCACTGGGCGGCGACCACGAAAGGAGCTCTGCCTCCGACGATCTGGCGCAGTTTGGCGATCGCGGCGAGATCGCAGGGCCGCACGCCGAGGAACGCGTAGTTCGGCGCGTCGTCCTCGGCCGGGTGCAATCCGCTGCTGTCGCTGGAGAGCAGCCTTCGGCGAGGTGGGTGCAGGAACCTCTTCCACGACTGGGGACCGGCAGAATGCCCGAAGACTGCGGCGTCCGCCCGTCGGCGCACCCGATAGTGGCCGGGACCGGTCTCGACGCCCCACCCGCTCGGCAGGCCGGCGGCGGAGCTCAGCTCGGCCAACGTGATGGCGTCGTCCCGCAGGACAGGACCGACGACAACGCGGCCGTCCCTGCGCAGCACGCGGACGAGTGCGTCGAGGCCGTCGAGGTCGAGCACGACGTTCATCTCCGCCACCTCCTGAGTCGTCTCCCATCGTCACGGCCCGGCAGGTCCGGCCCCAGTGACCAAGGACCCCTCCGGCGGGGCGCCTCGGTCCTGGCTCAGCCGGGACGCCGCTGCCGCAGACGCCCCGGCCGTCAGCAGATCCGCGGCAACTGCTCGCCGACCAGCACGTCGACGACGCGCGACGACCCGACCAGCGTGTGGGCCAGCACGCGGCCGGGCACCCCGTGGGTCACCTCGCCGATGATCGTGGTCCCGGCCCCTTCTGGCAGGGCTCGCATCGCCGCCACCACGGCGTCGACCGACGCGGGTGCCACGAAGGCGACCAGGCATCCCTCGTTGGCCACGTGCAGCGGGTCCAGCCCGAGCAGGTCGCACGCCGCGGCAACGGGAGCCGGTACCGGCACGTCCGCCTCGACGATCTCCACGCACACCTCGGACGCCGCCGCGATCTCGTTCAGCGACCCGGCGAGACCGCCACGCGTGGGATCGCGCAGCGCGTGCACGTCCGCGCCGCCTGCCGCGATCATCGCGGCCACGAGCTCGTGCAATGGCCGGCTGTCTGAGAAGACTTCGGCCTCGAAACCGAGTCCTTCGCGGGCGCTCAGGATGGAGATGCCGTGCTGGCCGATCGGTCCCGACACGAGGACGAGATCGCCCCGCATGGCGCTCACCGCGGACGGCCAGGCGTCGCGCAGCCGCACACCCACGCCGGTCGTCGTGATGTAGAGGCCGTCGGCAGCACCGCGACCCACCACCTTGGTGTCACCGGTGACGATCGGAACACCCACGGCACGGGCGGCGGCCGCGGCTGAATGCGTGATCTCGCGCAGTTCCGAGATCGGCAGGCCCTCCTCGATGATGTACGCGAGGCTGAGCGCGATCGGCCGTGCACCGCGCATCGCGAGGTCGTTCACGGTGCCGTGCACGGCGAGCGAGCCGATGTCGCCACCGGGGAAGAACCGCGGCGTGACGACGTAGCTGTCGGTGCTGAAGACCTGGTCGAGGCCGATCAGTGCGGCGTCCTCCAGCGGTCCGGTGAGGCCGAGCTCGGGGGTGATGACCTCGGTGAGCAGCTCGGCCATGAGCTGGCCGCCGGAGCCGTGCCCGAGCAGCACGCGTTCGGTTTCCACGCGGGGGACGGGGCAGGAGAGTGTCATCGGTGCTCCAGGGTTCGGCCGGCGTTGAAGAACGCCGCGCAGGTGCCCTCGCTGGACACCATCGGTGCGCCCAGCGGCGTTCTGGGGGTGCAGGTGCGTCCGTAGGCGGCGCAGTCGGTCGGCACGCGGGTGCCGCGCAGGATGTCGCCCGCGATGCAGTCCGGGGACTCGCGGGTCACGAGGTCTCCGACGGCGAACCGGGTTTCGGCGTCGTAGCGGGCGAACTCGGGGCTGAGCGCCAGGCCGCTTGCCTTGATCGGGCCGATCCCGCGCCAGGTCCGGTCGGTCACCTGGAACACCCGCCGCATGGCGTCCCGGGCGGCGGTGTTGCCGGACCGGCGGACCGCGCGGGCGTACTGGTTCTCGACCTCCGCGCGGCCCTGTTCGAGCTGCCGCACCGCCATGAGGATGCCCTCGAGCAGGTCGAGCGGTTCGAACCCGGTCACCACGACCGGCACGCCGTACTTCTCGGCGATCGGCTCGTACTCCGTCCAACCCATGACAGCGCACACGTGCCCGGCTGCGAGGAACGCCTGCACCTGCGTGTCCGGTTCGTCCATCAGCGCCGTGATCGCGGGAGGCACCAGCACATGGCTCACGAGCACGCTGAAGTTGGTCACGCCGGTCGACGCGGCATGCAGCACTGTCATCGCGTTGGCGGGAGCGGTCGTCTCAAAGCCGACCGCGAGGAACACGACCTCGCGGCCGGGGTTCTCCTGGGCGATGCGAACGGCGTCGAGCGGTGTGTAGACGACGCGTACGTCCGCGCCGCGGGCCTTGAGGGAGAGCAGATCACCGGACGTACCGGGCACGCGCAGCATGTCGCCGTAACTGGTGAAGATCACGTCCGGCCTGGCGGCGATCGCAAGTGCCTTGTCGATGGTCTCCAGCGGTGTCACGCACACCGGGCAGCCGGGGCCGTGGATCATCCGGATGCCGGCGAGCAGCAACTCGTCGATGCCCTGCCGCACGATCGTGTGAGTTTGACCGCCGCAGACCTCCATGATCGTCCACGGTGTCGTGGCCGTTGCCCGCAGCTCGGCCAGGAGGCGCCGGGCCAGCACGGGATCGCGGTACTCCTGCAGGTACTTCACGTCCCCAGCTCCGTTTCGATCGCGTCGGGCATCGCGCGCAGCACGGCGAGCGTCTTGGCCGCTTCGTCCTCGTCGACCAGGGTGATCGCGAAGCCGACGTGCACGATCACGTAGTCGCCGACCTCCGCCTCCGGTGTGTAGGCGAGACAGACCGGCCGGCGCAGGCCGTCGAAGTCGACGGTCCCCGAGCGCGGCTCGGCGTCGTCCAGCGTCACGATCCGTCCCGGAATCCCCAGGCACATCAGCTGTCCCCTCCCGCCAGAACGGCCGCTGCCACGGCGGCCTGTCCGTAGCTGATTGCCTGCCGGGTGTGGGTTCAGTGGACGCGCTCTGCGGCAGGCTGAGCGTCACCGTCGCGTGGGGAGCCGGGTTCCCGTCGCCGGCAAGTGCCGGCCCGGTGGACATGCCGACGTACAGCACCACGGTCAGCCACCCCGCTGCGACCGCGCTGAGCATCCGGGTGATCATCACGCCTACACCGTCGAGTACGGTTCGTCGCGCTCGATCGAAGGCGACACCTCGGGCTTCTTCGGGTATCCCCGGCTCTGCTCCGCCAGTTCCACGGCGAGGTCCTCCTGGCGTTCCTCCGCCCGGTAGCGCGTCAGGACCGCCATGGTGACCGCGTGGGCTGCGGCCAGCAGGAGCAGCACGATCCCGAGCTTGGTCACGAGCTTCTGCAACGAGCCGTCCACAGGCAGGTCGATCGTGGAGATCAGCGCGACGAGCCCCAGCACGATCAGCGAGAACAGCGTGGTCGTGAGCCAGCTGGCGGCAAGACTCCTGCCGGGGTGGTCGTCGTCGCAGAGGTATTTGCGGCCGCTGAGTGTGATGATCACAGCGTCGATCACCACCAGCAGCGCGCTGACGACGAGGAAGGCGATGTAGCTGTCGGTGTCCATGTCCTCAGGGTCGAGGCGGGACGGATACCGGCACAGGGAACATCGTCCCTGACCCGGCGGGACGTCCCGCCCTGGGTGTCCTGTTCCGGCCCCGCTGAGATGCAGTCATGACTGTCGCGACAACAGGTCTTTCCTCGGCCGAGGCGGCGAGGCGACTGCACGACGACGGGCCGAACGCGCTGCCGGTCGCCCGACGGAGGCATCCGTTGCTGCTGCTGGTGGAGCAGCTGGTGCACTTCTTCGCGCTGATGTTGTGGGTGGCCGCGGTGCTGGCGCTGATCGCGGGAATGCCCGCGCTGGCGGTGGCCATCGTCGTCGTGGTCGTGCTGAACGGTGCTTTCGCGTTCGCGCAGGAATATCGGGCCGATCGCGCAGCACAGCGGTTGCGCGATCTGATGCCGGTGCGGGCGACGGTGCGCAGGGACGGCCACCTCCGGCAGGTCGACGCTGCCGAGCTGGTCGTCGGTGACGAGCTGGTGCTGGAGGCTGGTGCACGGGTCTGCGCCGACGGGGAGGTGCTCACCGCGGCCGGGCTCGCCGTCGACGAGTCGATGCTGACCGGTGAAAGCGTTCCGACGAGACCTGAAGCGGGTCGACACGTCTACGCGGGTACGTACGTCGCGGAAGGCGAGGCATCGGTGCTCGTGACGGCGACGGGCACGCACACGAAGCTCGCGGGCATCGCCGCGCTGACCCAGGAGGCCAAGCCACCGCGCAGCCCACTCGCGGCGCAGCTGCACAAGGTCGTGGTGGTCGTCTCGGTGATGGCGGTCGCGGTGGGTGCCGTCTTCTTCGGCGTCGCGGTGCTGCTGGGACTTCCTGTCGCAGAAGGGTTTCTGTTCGCGATCGGGGTCACGGTCGCGCTCGTGCCGGAAGGACTGCTGCCGACCGTCACGTTGTCGCTGGCCCGCGCGGCGCAGAGCATGGCCGCCAAGAAGGCGTTGGTGCGCAGGCTCGACGCTGTGGAGACGTTGGGCGCCACGACGTTCATCTGCACCGACAAGACCGGCACGTTGACCCGCAACGAGATGTCGGTCGTGCAGGTGTGGACGCCACGGGGCGAGATCACCGTGCGCGGCACCGGTTACGAGCCGACCGGCACGGTCAGCGGTCCCAGCGAGGCGGTCGAACACGTGCGCGCGCTGGCATCGACCGCCAAGCGGTGTTCACCCACTGCCCACGCACGCCATCACGACAACAGGTGGCTCCCCGTCGGCGACCCGATGGAGGTCGCGCTGCACGTCCTCGCCGCACGTCTGGGGGTGGACGGCCCTTCAGAAGACGCCGTGCGGTTCCCGTTCGACCCGAGGCGCCGGCGATCGTCCGTTGTGGACTCCGAGGGCGTGCACGTGACCGGCGCGCCGGACTCGGTGCTGCCGCTGTGCGGGACCGTGCCGGGTGCCGATGAGGCGCTGGCTGGGCTGGCTCGGCGTGGGCTGCGGGTGCTGGCGGTGGCCCGCAGGCCGGGCGACGGGCAGACCTGGCAGGAAGCCGAACGGGACCTCGAGCTGCTCGGCCTGGTCGGCCTGCAGGACCCGCCCCGTGACGACGTGGCAGACGCCATCGCGTCCTGCCAGTCGGCGGGTATCCGCATCGCGATGATCACCGGCGACCACCCGGCGACCGCACGAGCCATCGCCGAGCAGGTCGGCCTGCTGGGGCCGGACGGCCTGGTGCTGGAGGGCAGGGAGCTGCCGGCCGACCAGGACGAGCTGGGCACGGTGCTGGACCGGGACGGCGTCGTGGTCGCCCGCGTCACTCCGGAGGACAAGCTGCGGATCGCGACGGCGTTGCAGCACAAGGGACACGTCGTCGCGATGACGGGCGACGGCGTCAACGACGGACCTGCACTGCGTGCCGCCGACATCGGCGTCGCCATGGGCGCGTCCGGCACCGACGTCGCCCGCGAGGCCGCCGACCTCGTGCTGCTCGACGACCACTTCGGCACCATCGTCGCCGCGGTCGAGCTGGGTCGCGCGACGTTCACCAACATCCGCCGCTTCCTCACCTACCACCTCACCGACAACGTCGCCGAGCTCACGCCGTTCGTGGTGTGGGCGTTGTCCGGCGGCTCGATCCCGCTCGCGATCACCGTCCTCCAAGTGCTCGCCCTCGACATCGGCACGGATCTGCTGCCCGCGCTGGCATTGGGTGCCGAGCCGCCGAACAAGCGCACCATGCACGGACGTCTGCGCACCGGGGCGCTCATCGACGGTGGCTTGGTGCGGCGAGTCTTCCTCGTGCTCGGTCCCGCCGAGGCTGCGATGTCGATGCTGGCGTTCCTCGTTGTGCTGTTCGCCGGTGGCTGGCACCTCGGCGAGGCGCCTGGCGCGGCGTTGCTCGCTACCGCGTCCGGTACCGCGTTCGCCGCGATCGTGCTCGGCCAGCTCGCGAACGCCTACGCGTGCCGCAGCGCGACCCGGCCGGTGTGGAGCGTCGGGCTGCGGGGCAACAGGTTGCTGGTGTGGGCGGTGGCGTTCGAGCTGGCCGTGCTCGCGGCGTTTCTGTTCGTGCCCCCATTGCCCCGCCTGCTCGGCGGATCGGCGCCCTCCGCGCTCGGCTGGGGGCTGGCGTTGGCGGCGGTTCCGGCCGTCGTGGTGGCCGATGGTGTCGCAAAGGCGTTTCTCGCTCGTAAATTGCACCGCACACGGCCAGAACGGCCCCTTACGCCGTGACGACGGCATGCCACATGGTGGCTGACATGACGAGTACACCGATCTTCGATGCGCTCGCCGAGGAGCTCGACGTCACCTGGCGCGGCTTCGGTGAGATCCCCGCGCAGGCCGGGGCGGACGAGGAGGACAAGCCGGTGAGCGGACGTCTGGAATGACCTCCGCTACGGCTCGAGGCACTCCGGGATCGAGTCGCTCTGGCCGTCGGGTTCTGCGGTGTGGCCTGCGGGTCGTAGATCTTCACCCAGCGCACCGAGCTGAACTGCTTGAGCGTCGGGAAGACCTCGCCGGCGACGGTGAACGTCGCGCCGTGGCTGGAGCAGCCGCCGGTGAGCCGTACCCGCGCGATTCCATCCACAATGGACAGATCGGTGAATCCGGTGGCGTCTGAGCTGACGAACCTGAGCCGTTGCGCGATCTCCTCCTGGGCAGGGCCCGCGTACAGCCGCTGCAGTGCGCCGCGGGCGGTGGCCGGTGGGATCACCTGCCGCGACACGGCTCGGGTGTAGGGCTCGGCACCGTGCTCGAACGGATCCAGGTCCAGGAAGTGGACGCTCACCGGGACAGTGCGGAACGGTGTGGCGATGTCGATGACGACCCGGCTCGGGTTGGTCAGGGTGAACACCGTGACGCCGGTGCGCTGGGCGAGGCCGATGCCGAAGCTCAGCACGCCTTCGAAGTCCCCCGAGTCGACCACCTGGATGACGTTGGGCAGGGCGTAGGTGCGGCGGGGCGGTCCGTAGGTGACGTCGCCGTTGTCGTCGTGGCCTCTCCCGGATGCCATCCGGACCTGCAGGATCGCGTCCCCGGCCACCGGCACCGGCAGGCCGGACGGATCACCGATCAGCTCGGGTACGTAGTCGGCGTTCCGCTGTGCGGGAACAGGTCCCGTGAACTCGAACACGACCCGGTCGTAGTCGGGGTGATGTGAGGCCCGGACGGCCACCAGCGTCGAAGTCTGCTGCGCGGTTGCCGCGGGCGTCGTTGCGCCACTGACCGCGACCACGCAGGTGATCAGCGCGAGAACTGCGCGGATTCTGCTCATCGCTACACAGTGATCCCGCGCAGGATGCTGGAGATAGGGGCCAATCGTCCCCAACGTCAGCCTTGATCACATCAGACTCTGATGTCGCGATGCTCGAACGCCTGTGCCGCACCCACCACGAGGATCGCGGTGACCACGACCAGCCCGGCCAGCCCGAGCCAGTTCGGGTGACCGGTCAGCGCATCGTTCACCGCGGCGTGATGGAACGGCGAGAGCACCCGCCACGGTCGCAATCCCTCTGACAGCGGGGAAAGCGCGTCGAGCAGGTAGGTCAGCAGGCCGAGCCCGACCGGGATCGCGACGGCCAGGCCCGGCTGGCCGGTGAGTGCGCCGATGAGCAATGCCAATGCGCCGAACGGAAGCGCCACCACCGCACTCGCCTTGACCGCGAAGACCAGGTCCAGCCACGGCACCCCGAGGCCGGCGACACTGCTGCCCATCACGAGCACGACCCCGAAGGACACCGTGACGAGTGCGAGGGAGACGAGCACCGCGAGCGCCTTGTCCAGCAGCAGGCGGGTGCGGGAGATCGGGTTGGCCAGCAACAGATCCATCGTGTGCGCCTTCTCCTCGCCCGCGGTGGCCCTGGCGGCTTGACCGATGGCGACACCGAGCAGCACCAGCGGCGCGAGAAACCCGAACACCTCGCCCTGCAGGTAGCCGACGCCGCTGGCGAGCGACTGCTGGACGTTGAACAGCGCCTTGAACGCATCCGGGTACGACTCGAGCAGCTTCTCGAACTCCACGGCGGCACCCCGCACGGCCGGGTACACGGCGAGCTGCAGCAACACGCTCGCCACGAGCACGATGCCCCAGCCGATGGTGCTGCCCCGGTTGTCCCGCAACGACTTCGTCATGAGATCAGTCGTCATCGGAGTGCTCCTCGGTGTAGTGGACGAAGATGTCCTCGAGGTCGGGCTCGTGGCTGGTGACGTTGAGCAGGGGGAACCGGGCCGCCGTGCGCACCAGTTCGCCGACCGAGCCGCTCACCCGGCAGCGGACCTCGGTGCCGCTCACCTGAACCGCGGCCTGCACACCGGGAATGCCGCTGAACGACGCTGCCGCGACCTCTTCTCCGAACGTGAAGGTGAGTTCCCGCATCGCGTTGGCCTTCAGCGACGTGACGGTGTCCTCGACGACGAGGCCGCCGGCAAGCAGGATTCCGACTCGGTCAGCCACCTGCTCGACCTCAGACAGCACGTGCGAGGAGAACAACACCGTGCCGCCGCCATCGACGTACTCGCGCAGGTAGGTGTGGAACTCCCGCTGTGCCAATGGATCGAGGCCGCTCGCGGGTTCGTCGAGGATCACGAGCTCCGGCCGGTGCCCGAACGCCTGCACGATGCCCAGCTTCTGGCGGTTGCCCTTGGAGAGCTCGGCCGTGCGCCGGTCGAGGTCCAGGTCGAGCCGCTTGGCCAGCCGCACCGCCTCGGAGGGGTCGGGATGCTCGCGCAACGCCCCGCAGAAGCGCAGGTAGTCGGCGCCGGTCAGCCGGTCGTAGAGCACGAGGTCACCGGGCAGGTAGCCGATCCGGCCGCGCAGGCGGGGCGACATGGGCGAGCCGAAGAGTCTGATGCTGCCGCGCGTCGGCCTGATCACGTCGATCAGCAAGCGCAGCGTGGTGGTCTTGCCCGCGCCGTTCGGCCCGAGCAGCCCGTAGACCTCGCCGGGGAGCACTTCGAGGTTCAGGGCGCGCAAGGCGACTGTCTTGCCGTAGGACTTGCTCAATTGCCGTGTGCTGATGACGTTCATCGCAGACCGCCGGTTTCCGCGGAGTGTTTGACAGTGCGCAGGATCGCGCGGCTGATCACACCGATGAACGGCGTGCTGATCCGCCAGTAGCGGCGGAAGCTCAGCCACGCGCGCGGGTCGGTGAGCACGACACGCATCTCGGCGGTGACGAGCGTGCGGCGCTGGCCGTAGGGGAGCGTGGAGATGGAGCAGACGACCTTGGCGTAACCGGGCTCGTTGAAGTCCATGAAGTCCCGCGCCTCGACGGGCACCCACTTGGCGACGGGTTGCCAGACCTTGCCGATCGCGCCGAACACGATCTCGTGACCCGGACTCTCGCCGAGCACCGCCCAGTCGGTGCCCGCGTCGAGGTCCTCGATGGTCAACCGCGTGCGCTGCCGGGGAGTCTGTCGCGAGCGCCAACGCTCCGGCAGCTCGCGCAGATGGACCGCGGCGGTGACGAGGAAGCCGTGTAGGTCGGTCAGGTCCAGGTCGTGCACCGCCTGGTAGGTGGAGGCCGGGTCGGCGTCGACCACGACGTGGTCGGTACGGCCGAACTCACACCGTGGTGCGAACTGGTCGGCGAGGAGTGGGAATGGAAGGGACGCCACGGTGTTCCTCCTGGACGGATCGGTGCACCACGAGTACGGGGCAGGGGGCGTGGTGGAGCGCGGCTCTGGTCACGGCGCCGCACGTGCGAGTCTCGCCGGGACCGACGACGATCAGGTCGGAGTCAGCGCAGCGGCTGATCGCCTCATGTGGCTGACGTCGCACGAGCACTGCTGTGTGCGGGTAGCCGGCGAGCAACTCGGTCGAGCGTTCCAGGACCCAGCCGTGGTCCTCGTCGAGGTCCTCGCGCACGACGGGCATCGGCGCGGCGTGCAGCACTCGGAGCAGCGCGCTGTGGCTCATGGCGAAGACCACGGCCCTGGCGAGGACGCCCGCGTCGTCCGGTCCGCCGCTGACGAGAGCCGTGACCCGCCCGTGCAGCCCGCGCCGGGCGGCGGTCGTCCCTCGCACGACCACCGCATCGCAACCCGCAGCGCACACGAACGGCACCACGTGGCGGCCAATCCCGAGCGACGAGCCGGTGCGGTTCTGGTAGCCGAGCACCACGAGCTGACCG
Organism: Lentzea nigeriaca; assembly: GCF_016907955.1. Classification (GTDB taxonomy): domain Bacteria; phylum Actinomycetota; class Actinomycetes; order Mycobacteriales; family Pseudonocardiaceae; genus Lentzea; species Lentzea nigeriaca. The sequence continues at coordinate 72,460 of NZ_JAFBCX010000025.1, forward strand.
TGGAAGTCGTCTCCCGGCCGGTGCTTCTCGAGTTCGGCGCCGACGAGTTTCGCGTGCGCTGCAGCCCACTGCTCGGCTTCCTCGGTCCACGGGGAGCCGTCTGCGATCACCACGACAGGTTCCATGCGTTCACGGTCGCCCCACGCGAAAGTTGTTCCCAGTGCGAAGGGTGCCCACCTGCGCGGGACGAAGGTCCTCGCACCAGCGGGTCTCGTGCCGCTGTGTGAGCGGGCCGGTCAAGAAGCACGGTGTTGTCCTCGGCACGAGGAGGCACGACGATGAGCACGCTGACGTTCCTCGGTGGGACCGGCACGGTCACCGGAAGCAAGTTCCTGTTCGACACCGGTGGTTCGCAGGTGCTGGTGGACTGCGGGTTGTTCCAGGGCCTGGCGCCGTTGCGGCGGCGCAACTGGCAGCGGCCACCGCTCGAGGAGGACCGGCTGGACGCCGTCGTGCTCACCCACGCCCACCTCGACCACTGCGGCTACCTGCCGGTGCTGGTGCGGCACGGGTGGCGCGGCCCGGTGTTCACGACCGAGGGCACCGCCCATCTGGCGGCGATCGTGCTGGCCGACAGCGCGCACTTGATGATGGAGGAAGCACGGCAGGCCAACGAGTCGGGCTGGTCCAAGCACAAGCCGGCCTTGCCGTTGTACGACGCGGACGATGCGGAGCGGGCCACGAAACTGTTCCGGCTGATCGACTTCGAGGCGGCGCGCTCGATCGCCGACGGCGTCGACCTGGAATTCGGCCGCGCCGGCCACATCCTCGGCTCGGCCTGGGCACACCTGACGCTGGGCGACCGGAGCGTGGTCGTGAGCGGCGATCTGGGCCGGCCCGCACACCGGGTCCTGTTGCCACCGCAGCCGAGGCCGGCTTGCGATGCGTTGCTGATCGAGTCGACCTACGGCGACCGGCCGCACGACGACGCCGCGGCGACGGAGCTGTTCGCGGACACCATCCGCCGGACGGCCGCACGCGGCGGCAGCGTGCTGATTCCCGCGTTCGCGGTGGACCGGACCGAGGTCATCCTGATCGAGCTCGCCAAACTCGTGCGCGCGGGGAGGATTCCGGATCTGCCGGTGTTCGTGGACAGCCCGATGGCACTGGCGTCATTGCGGGTCTACCGGCAGGCGATCGCGAAGAGCTGGCCGGAGATCCGGCCCGAGCTCATGAACGGCGAGGACGCCTTCGACCCCGGCCAGTTGGCCGAACTGCACACGTCGGCTCAGTCGATGCAGGCCAACGACCCAAAGAAGCCGTCGATCATCATCTCCGCGTCCGGCATGGCCACCGGCGGCCGGGTGCTGCACCACCTGAAACACATGCTGCCCAACAACAGGCACACCGTTCTCATCGTCGGCTACGCGGCGGTGGGTACGCGAGCCCGCTCGCTCGTCGACGGCGCCCGTGAGATCAAGATCCACGGCCGGTACGTGCCGGTGAGGGCCGAGGTCCAGGTGCTCGACGCGTTCAGCGCACATGCCGACGCCGACGAGCTGCTCGGGTGGGCGACCAGCGGACCCGCGCCTGCCGTCTCGTACGTGGTGCACGGAGAACCAGAGAGCGCGGCGACCTTGGCGGACCGCCTGGCGGCCGAACACGGGTGGACTGCCGTGGTGCCGAGAGACGGTGAGCGGGTGCTCGTGTGACCCGTCCTCAGTTCGTCGAGGTCGTCGGCTCCAACAGCAGTTCGGCAACCGGTCGCCGCGGTGTCGCGGGGACCGGGGTGCTGAACCCGACGCGCAGCACGGTCTGAGGGAGGAGCATGCCGCCCAGCGCACGGCGCAGTTCCTCCCGCACGGCCCAGACCTCGACCGGCTGGGACATGAACGACGCGGACAACCCGAGCGTGGTCGCGGTGAGCAGCACGCGTTGCATGGCCTGGCCCGCCTGGAGCTCGCCGAGCGGGCCGTCGTAGTGCGAGCACACTACCGCCACCAGGGGGTTGGACTCGTAGTCCTTTCCGGACAGGCGTTGGTGCTGCTGCCCGGGGTGGAAGTCGCGGAACGCCCACTCGTCCTGCGCTTCGGGCCGGACACCGGCGGACGCGCGTGGTACGCCGTCGGTCGCGCCGGGCCGATGCCCGGTGAACGCTTCGAGCTCGGCCTGCACCCCGTCGTTCTCCTGCTGGATCTGGTGCGCCCGGCGCACCAGCCCCTTCATCGTGGCGACTTCCTCGCGGGTTCCGACGATGTGCAGCCACGACCGCTCCAGCTCCGCCGCCCGCACCAAGGCATGCCGGTGCCGGGCGTCCACACCGGACTCGAAGAACGGCCGACGGTTGGTGCGACGGGTCGGCACGGCCTTGAGCAGGGCCAGCATCTCGTCGTCGGGCTTGAGCCCGCCACCTCGGCGGACGGTGGCCAGTGCGCCGGGTGCCTCCTGGCCGGGCAGGATCGTGACCAAGGGGCGCACTCCAAAACCTTGCAGCGCGACGCGCAGGTTGAACAGAGCGGCACCGCAGGACAGCCGCAACTCGCGGTCCTCCGGGTCGGTGGCCGGGAGCCTGCGGTCGAGGTCGGCGTGCAGTTCAATACGGTCGGGCAGCACCCGGAAGCGCCACGGCTGGGTGTTGTGCACGGACGGTGCGAGCGACGCCGACCTCAGCACCGCCTCCACCTGGTCCGGTGCCAGTCCCAACGCCCCGATCATCTCCGCCATCCCCGTCACCCCGTTGTATTGCCTGCTGAATCTGGTTCGCGCAACTCTCACCTTCTCGCCGGGTAGACCCCACTGCCGAAAGTCCTCACCTGGCAGGGACTGCTTGGCGCCACAACGACCACGTGTCAGGCTTTGATCCATGACGGGTTCAGCAGAAAGCCAGTCGCGCAGCCTGCTGGGCGGACTGAGGCTCGACGATCTGCTCGACGAGATGCGCGAGCGTCTGGCCGAGATCGGGTCGACGCGGGACAAGATGCAGGGCCTGCTCGACGCCGTGCTCGCGGTCGGATCCGGCCTGGAGCTGGACTCGACCCTGCAACGCATCGTCCAGGCCGCTGTCGGACTCGTCGGGGCTCGGTACGGTGCGCTGGGCGTGCTCGGCCAGCACCACAACCTCTCCCAGTTCGTCTATGTCGGGATCGATCCCGAGACCCGCTCGAAGATGGGCCACCTGCCAGAGGGCAAGGGCCTGCTCGGCCTGTTGATCAAAGACCCGCGGGCGATCCGGTTGCACGACCTCAGCGAGCACGCCGCCTCGGTGGGCTTCCCGGCCAACCACCCGCCCATGCACAGCTTCCTCGGCGTTCCCGTACGGGTGCGCAACGAGATCTTCGGCAACCTCTACATGACGGAGAAGACGGACGGCGCTGATTTCACCCCGGACGACGAGGTTGTGCTGGAGGCGCTCGCGGCTGCCGCCGGCGTGGCGGTGGAGAACGCCCGGCTCTTCGAACGGTCGCGGTTGCGGGAGCGGTGGCTGGAGTCCACCGCCGAGATCAATTCGCAGTTGCTGGGCGGAGCCTCGGGGGAGGACGCGCTCCAGCTCATCGTTCACCGGTGCATGGAACTGGCGGCCGCGAACAGCGTGGCCGTGTTCCTCGCCGCGGGACCGGACCAACGTTTGCACGCCGTTGCCCAAGCTGGTGCGTCGCTGGTGGACGGCACGATCGACTCATCAGCGACGGTTCTAGCCGAGGTGCTGGAGTCGGGGGCCCCGATGCTGGTCGAAGACCTGGAGGGGCTGTTCGGTTCGGACGAGACCGAGTTGGGCGCGTGCGTCATCGTGCCCCTGCGCGTGGGTACCGCGGTGTCCGGCCTGCTGGTGACGGTTCGGGAGAAGGGTGCGGTGCCGTTCGGGGCGGATCTCATGCCGTTGCTCGCCTCACTCGCCGACCAGGCGGTGGTCGCGCTGGAGTTCGCGGAGAACCAGAAGGCGCGGCGTCTGGTGGACGTGCTGGAGGACCGCGACCGGATCGCCAGGGATCTGCACGACCACGTGATCCAGCGGCTGTTCGCCACCGGGATGAGCCTGCAGGGCGCGCTGACCTGGGTGAACCACCCCGAGGCCAAGCGCAGGGTGCAGAAGGCGGTCAACCAGCTCGACCAGACCGTGCTCGAGATCCGCACGTCGATCTTCGACCTGCAGTCGGCAGACGACGACACCGGGTTGCGGCGCCGGCTGCTCGACATCGTCGCCGAGCTGACCGAGGGCGCCGAGCTGACACCGGCGGTGCGGATGAGCGGCACGATCGACAACCTGGTGCCCGACCACCTCGGCGAGCACGCCGAGGCCGTGGTGCGCGAACTGGTCAGCAACGCCGTGCGGCACGCGAGGGCGACCGAGCTAACCCTCACCGTCGAGGCGGGGGACATGCTGATCATCAGCATGGTGGACAACGGCGTCGGCATGCCGCCACAGGTGGCCCGCAGCGGCCTGCGCAACCTGGAGCAGCGTGCGTCCGGCTATGGCGGATCGTCTGCAGTGGCGGACGAACCCGGCGGCGGCACGCGGGTCACCTGGCAGGTACCGCTCGACTGACTAGCCCTCCTCGAGAGGTGCGGGCTTGACGAGCTTCGACGCGAGCACGGCGGCCTGGGTGCGGCGTTCCAGGCCGAGCTTGGCGAGCAGGTGCGAGACGTAGTTCTTGATCGTCTTCTCGGCGAGGAACATCTTGTCCGCGATCTGCTTGTTCGTGAGTCCCTCGCCGATCAGGTCGAGCACCGTGCGCTCCTGCTCGGTGAGCATGCGCACCGGGTCACCGTTCTCGCGTTCGCGGCGGATCCGCTTCAGCAGCGCCGACGTCGACCTGGCGTCCAGCAGCGACTGTCCGGCGGCGACGGTCTTCACCGCGTTGGTGAGGTCGGAGCCGACGATCCTCTTGAGCACGAACCCGGACGCACCCGCCATGATCGCGTCGAACAACGCCTCGTCGTCGGTGAACGACGTGAGCATCAGGCATTTCAGGTCGGGCAGCCGCGACATCAGTTCCCGGCACAGCTCGATGCCGTTGCCGTCGGGCAGCCGCACGTCGAGCACGGCGACGTCCGGTGCCACCGCGGGCACCCTGGTGAGCGCTTCGGTGACCGAGGAGGCCTCGCCGACGACCTCGAGGTCGTCCGAGGCGCTGAGCAGTTCCCTGATCCCGACGCGGACCACCTCGTGGTCGTCCACCAGGAACACTCGCGCAACCACCGTCATCACCTCTCGCTCAACGACATCGAGTTGAACGATCCTCCACATGGACGAGCCGACACAGGGACCAAAGACTCTGATCAACGTGAGCGCAAGGTCTTGCGAACCCGGTCGAACTCGTCGGTGTCGATGTCGCCCCTGGCCAGCCGCTCCTCGAGGATGCGCAGCGCCGCACCGCCGCCCTGGTCGCCCGTGCGGCGGAGCAGGGCCACCCCGAGCGCGATCAGGCCACCGAAGAACACCAGCATGAACAGCGTCATCATCACGAAGCCGCCCCAGCCCATCGGGCTGTCGTAGTACCAGTGCATCTTGCTCTCCTCACTTGGCCGGCTGTGCCGATGCGTGCGTGACGGCCTCGATGTCGCCGGCGGCCGCGTCGAGCAGCTGGTGCGCGAGGTCGGCGAGCGCACGCGACACCGCGAGCTCGTCACCGATCTCCGGGACGTCACGGTCCGCGGGGTTGAGCCGGGCCAGCCCGAACCCGACCAGGTGGGTCTTGTCCGCGGTGTGCAGGCGCGCCTCCGCCCTGGTCTGCGACTCGTGCTCGTCGAGGTAGATCTCGACCGACCACTTCTTCGCGGTGCTCATGGAACCTCCTCTTCCGGGGTTCCAGCGTGGAACGTCAGTGCTGCCCGCTCGCAGAGTCCAACGTCCCGCGCCGGGCGAGACCCTCCGCCCTGTCCGGCGGGCCGGAGCGGGCCGGATCGTCGAAGCATGCGCTGGAGTGCCGCCGAAGCGGCGGACATCGTGGAAGCAGCCAGGAGGGCGCCCGTCTACAGCGAGGGCAAACCCTGGGTGCTCGAACTGCACAACCGGTCGGTCTACCTCTACGAGGTCGCGCACAGGTCGTCGCACGACCCCCTCGGGATGGACCGGCTGCTGACCTGCGGCGCGGCACTCGAACACATCGTGCTCGCCATCCGGGCCGCAGGCTGGCACGCGAAGGTCGTGTTCCCCGCCGACAACGCGAACCCGGACCTGATCGCGATCGTGCGCGCCGACCGGCGGCTGCCGCCGGACCCGCGCGAGCTGGACCAGCACCGCGCGACGCTGCTTCCCGAGGGCACCGCCGATGGTGCGGCCCGCGACCTCGTGTCCGCCAACCACTGGGCGGGCACCGAGCTGCATCCGGTCGACGACGACACGCTGGTTGTGGTCACGGTCGGCGACAGGCGCACGGACCACGTGCGGGGCGGTGGCGCGTTGCAGGCCGCCGTGCTCGCGGCGCGCTCCGCGGGCTTCCGGGTCCGGCCCGTGATCCACCTGATGCACCGGCAGGAGTGGCGGGCAGGTCTGATCGAACGCCACGAGCTGGCGGGTTTCCCGCAGGCGCTGCTGCTCGTGGGTGCCAACGACCGGAGAGGAGAAGCGCCATGCGTGCTCGCGACATCATGACCAGCCCCGCCATCACGGTGCGACCGGAGGTGCCGGTGCGCGGCGCGGCGGCGCTGCTCGTGTCGCACGGATTCACCGCACTGCCGGTCGTCGACGACGACAAGCGGCTCATCGGCATCGTCACCGAGGCGGACCTGCTGCGCAACGGCTACGTCGACGAGACCCACGGCCAGACCGTGGGCGAGGTGATGACCTCTCCCACCGTCGCGATGGACGCCGGCGCACAGGGAGCCGTGATCGCCAGAGTCTTCGTGGACGACCGCATCCGCTGCGTGCCCATCGTCGACGGCTCGCACGTCGTCGGCGTCGTCACCCGCCGCGACCTCGTGCGTGTGCTCGCCCGCACGGACACGACCGTGTCGGCCGAAGCGCAACGGATGCTCGACCTCTACAGCGGCGGCAGTCGCAGGTGGACGGTCGTGGTGCAGGACGGCGAAGCCGTGGTCGGTGGGGAGGCCGCTGATGACGAGACCGAACGTGTGCTCACCGCTCTCACGGGTGCCGTGCCCGGCGTGCTGCGCGTCCGCGTGCTGACGGGGGGAAAGCGATGAAGGGACCTGACGCCCCGGTCGTGGTCGGGGTCTTCGGCTCGTCGTCGGCGCCGGCCGCGGTGAAGTGGGCCGCCGACGAGTGCGCTCGCCACCACGCACCGCTGCGGCGGGTGCACGGGTATTCCTGCCCGTCCGGGGATACCCGGAGATCATCCTGACCGGCACCGAGATCCAGAAGGCCATCGAGGACCAGGCGCACGGGTGGCTGACCGAGGCGGTTGCCGCTGCCCGTGCCGCCGCGCCGATGTCGAGGTGACAACCGAGGCCTTCAGCGACAACGGGACACATTTGCTGATCAAGGAGTCGCGCGACGCCCGGCTGGTGGTGCTGGGATCGCAGGGGCTCGGCAACGTGACCGGCCTGCTGGTCGGCTCGACCGCGCTCGCGCTTGCCGCACACGGGACGTGCCCGACGGTGGTCGTCCGTGGCACGTCGGTGCCCGATGGTCCGGTGGTGGTCGGTGTGGACGGCTCGCCGCCTCGATGCGTGGTTGCTCGTTGACCGCGCTCATGTGCCGGCAGGACTTCATGGTGGAGAGCGCCTGCAGCGCGTCGCGGTTCACTGTGGACTGGGATCAGGTCGAGGGGGAGGAACAGCGGCTACTGGCGCAACGGCTTCATGCGGTACGGCGCGGAGGCGCAGCTCGTGGTGGTGGGCAGCCATGGGCACGGCGGGTTCGCCGGCATGCTGCTCGGGTCGACGAGCCAGGCGCTCGTTCACCACGCCCCGTGCCCGCTGGCGATCGTCCGCCCCGCCGAGTGAGAGGAACACCGAGGCGGCCTCCCCGCGGTGGGCGAGGTCGCCTCCGCAGGTCACGGGTCATTTCACGGCACGCGGTGGAATCACCACGACCGGGCATTCGGCGTGGTGCAGGCACTTGGCGGCGACTCCGCCCAGCACCGCCCCTGCGATCCGTCCGTGGCCGCGCGTGCCGATCACGAGCAGGTCGGCGTGCCTGGAGGCTTCGACGAGGTGGTCCGCCGCGTCGCCCACCTCGACGATCTCGGCGACATCTGGTGCGTCGGGCACCGCCGCGCGTGCCAGCCGCACGTTGGCGTGCAGTTCCGCCGCCGGATGGCGTTGCGGCCGCTCGCCATACGGGTGCAGCCCCATCGAGGTCGCCGGCACGAACACGGGTTCGTGGTAGTACGTCAGCACCGCCTCCACCCTGGCGCCACGGCGCGCCGACTCCTCCAGCGCCCACCGGAGCGCGGCAGTCGACTGCGGGGAACCGTCCACGCCGACCACGATCACTGGTGTCCTCATCGTCCGCTCCCATCGCCTGCAACGAGGGTGGCTGTCGCCGCACATCGGTCGGCAGGGACCAACGTCACGACACGGGCGAGCCCATCCGCCCTGCTGGCGCCCGCGGCCGAGGCGAACCCTCGAAGCAACTCGATCGGGAGGTGGGCCATGCAGGCGGAAGCGGGCGACTGGCTGGTCGTTCAGGGGCCGGTGATCGACCACGGCGGCCGGCGCGGGCTGATCCTGGAGGTGCGGCACCCGGACGGGACGCCGCCGTATCTGGTCCGGTGGCTGGACTCCGGCCACGAGGCTCTGGTGTTCCCCGGACCGGACGCACACGTCGTGACGGCCGAGGCCGCCCGGCTGCACGTGGGCTGACGTCCTTGGACACCGCGGTCGCGCTGGGACATCTCGCGACGGCACTGGCCATCGGCTTGTTGCTGGGCGTGGAGCGGGAGCATGACAACGCCCGTGACTCGGTCCGGCCGGCGGGCTCGCGGACGTTCCCGGTGATCGCACTGGCTGGTGCGGTGAGCGCCGCGGTGTCCCCGATCGTGCTGGGCGTCGCGCTCGTGGCGGTCGCCGCGTTGGTGATCACCTGGTACGTGCGCACCGCGGAACCCGGTGCGACGACGGAGATCGCGGCCATCACGACCTTTCTCCTGGGCGCGCTGGCGTGGCAACGGCCCGAACTGGCGGTGCCGGTCGGTGTGGTGGTCGCTGCGTTGCTTGCCGCGAAACGGCCGTTGCACCGCTTCGCCCGCAAAGTCGTGAGCGATCAGGACATCCGTGACGCGATGATCCTTTTCGTCGTCGCGTTCGTGGTCTTGCCGCTGCTGCCGGATCGGCCGCTCGGTCCGTACGGGGTGCTGAACCCGACAAGGGTGTGGTGGCTGGTCATCGCAGTGACGGTGATCGGCTGGGCAGGGTACGTGGCCGCGCGGGCGTTCGGGCAGCGCTGGGGCCTCCTGGTCACGGGGTTCGCCGGTGGGTTCGTGTCCGGTTCCGCGACGACCGCGGTGATGGCCCGCAAGTACCGCACCGTCGGCGCGGCAGCGTTTCCCGGGGCGGTGGCGGTGAACCTGGCGACCCTCGCGCAGATCGTGGCCGTGACAACGGTGGCGAGCCCGCCGGTCGCCCTCCGGCTGCTCCCCGCGGTCGGCGCCGGCGCACTGGTGCTGCTGGTGGAGGTGGCGTGGCTGGTGTGGCGCACCAAACCGGCGGAGGCCGAGGACGAACCGGTGGTCGGCAGACCGATGTCGATCAAGGCGGCGTTGACGCTGGCCGCGGTCCTGGTGCTGTTCCTGGTGATCACCCGCGCGGCGGCCGAATGGCTGGGTGGCGGGGGAGTGGTGGCAGCGGGAGCGCTCGGCGGCCTCGCGGACGCGCACGCTGCGGCCATTGCCGCCGCTTCCCTTGCGCCACAGTCGATTCCTGTACACACGGCGGTGCTGGCCTGTGGCGCCGCGCTCGCCACGAACACGGTCGTGAAGCTCATCCTCGCCGCAGTGGCTGGTGGACCGAAGTTCGCGCTGCAACTCGCCGCATGGCTGGCGCCGGTCGTGGCCGCGGTTGCGCTCGGAGTGGCCTGGTAGGACGAAGGTCCCGCACTGCACGGGACCCCGGCCACTCACCGGTGATCACATCGGCCGGGAGGCTGAAGTGTATGAGCGAGAACGAATCCCGGCCCCTCGTGGTCGGCGTGGATGGATCGGCCGCAGCGCGGGCGGCGCTGGAATGGGCGGTGCAGGACGCTCGGCGGCGTGGGTGCAGGGTCGACGCGGTCTCGGCGTGGCACCCGGACTACGGGTTCGTGATCGGCGCGGCGTCCGCCGAGATCGTGATGTCGATGTCGCCGGATGCGATGCGCGCCGCGGCGCAGGCCGGCCTGGACAAGGCGGTCGAAGGCTTCGAAGGCGTCGAGATCCGCCCAATCCTCGTCGAAGCCGATCCCCGGACCGCGTTGACCGAGGCGTCCAAGGACGCTGAGCTGCTCGTGGTCGGCAACCGCGGCCACAGCACGATCGTCGAGGCGCTACTGGGCTCGGTCAGCTCGTACTGCGTGCACCACGCCTCCTGCCCGGTGGTCGTGATCCGCGAACCCAAGACCGAACAGCAGGACGAGCGCCCCGTCGTCGACGTGGCCGTCCCGCTGACGCCTGGACCGTTGCTGTGAGAGCACGCCTCGGCCACGTCTTCCTGACGGGGGTAGTGCTCACCACGGTCGCGGGCGGGGTGGTGTGGCTTCAGGATCCGCACAGCGCGCGGATCTGGTGGGCCGTCGCGACAGCCGCGGCCGTCGTTCCCGCGGCGTGGTGGGTCGTCGAGGACATTCGCGCCAAGCGGTTCGGTGCGGATGTCCTCGCGGTGCTGGCCCTCGTCGGCACACTGGTGGTCGGTGAGTACCTGGCCGGCGCCGTTGTGGCCGTCATGGTCGGGACCGGACACGCGCTGGACGACTACGCGCGGCGGCGAGCCCGGCGGGACCTGAGCGCGCTGCTGGATCGAGCACCACAGCACGCTCAGGTGCGGCAGGCCGGTGGGCTTCGCGAGGTCGAGGTCGACGCGGTCGTGCCCGGAGACGTCGTTGTGGTGCGTCCCGGCGAGGTGGTGCCGGTGGACGGAGTTCTGCTCGGTGACGCGACGTTCGACGAATCGGTGCTGACCGGTGAGCCGGATCCGGTCAACCGGTTGCGTGGCGAACGCGTGCGCAGCGGCGTCCTGGTGGAAGGCACCGCGGTCGACGTGCAGGCCGCCTCCACGGCACAGGAGAGCACCTACGCGGGAGTGGTCAAGCTGGCCGAGGAAGCGGCGGCCATGAGCGCGCCCGTCGTGCGCGTGGCCGACCGGATCGCCACGGTGTTCCTGCCCGTCGCCGTGCTGGTGGCGGGGCTGGTGACCGTGATGACGGGCGATCTGACGCGTGCGGTGGCCGTGCTGGTGACCGCGACCCCGTGCCCGTTGCTGCTCGCCGTGCCGGTCGCGATCACCGCGGGCATGTCGCGTGCAGCCCGTGTCGGTGTCGTTCTGCGGGACGGGCAGGCATTGGAAGCCTTGGGCAGCGCGCGGGTGGCGGTCCTCGACAAGACCGGCACCTTGACGGTCGGGCGACCCGTCGTGGTGGACATCGTTCCCGCGCCCGGCTGGACGGCGTCCGGCGTGCTCGGCGTCGCGGCCTCCGTCGAGCAACTGTCCACCCATGTGCTGGCATCGGCCGTGGTCGAGGCCGCGAGGACGGCCGAGCTGCCCGTGGAACCGGCTCAGGACGTGCACGAGCGCCCAGGTCACGGTGTCGGCGGACGCGTCGGGTCGTCGACGGTCTTCGTCGGAGCACGGGACGAGGAACCTGCCCAGGACTGGGAACGCGCGGTCGCGGGGAAGGCACGACTGGACGCGGCGACGCCGGTGTGGGTGAAAGCCGACGGCAAGTTCATCGGCGCGCTGCTGCTCCGCGATCCGCTGCGACGCGAGGCCGGGAGGACCGTGCGGCGGCTGCGGGCGGCCGGTTTGCGCCGGGTGGTCATGCTGACGGGAGACCGTCCGGCGGTCGCACAGGACGTCGCGGGGATGCTCGGGCTCGACGACGTGGTGGCTCGGTGCGCCCCCGCGGACAAGGTCGCGCGGGTCCGCGAGGAGCGGTCCGGCGGCATCACCGTGATGGTCGGTGACGGCATCAACGACGCACCAGCGCTCGCTGCTGCCGACGTCGGAGTGGCGTTGGGGAACCGCGGCAGCGCGGCTGCCGCCCAGGCAGCGGACGCGATCATCCTGGACGACCGCATCGACCGGCTTGCCGACGGTGTGGAGATCGCCGCACACGCCAAGCGAATCGCCTTGCAGAGCGCGACGGCCGGCATGGGGCTGGCGGTCGTGGCGATGGGCTTCGCCGCCGTCGGACTCCTCCCCGCAGTCGGCGGTGCGCTCGTTCAAGAGGCGATCGACGTCGCGGTGATCCTCTACTCGCTGCGTGCTCTCCTTCCGTTGCGGCACAGGAGGATGCGACCGGAAACGACCAGGCTGCTGGCCAGGTTCGACGCGGAGCACACCCTGCTGCAGGAAGTGCGGGACGCGGTGCGCGTAGCCGCGGACGGACTGCACGCGGGCATGACGGCGGATGCGGCCGAAGCCGTGCGGCACGCGCACCGGCTGGTGGTCGAGCGCCTCCTCCCTCACGAACGTGCTGAAGAGCACGAGCTCTACCCGGTGCTGACCGCGGAGTTCGACGACCAGCACGCGACCGTTCCGATGAGCCGTGGCCACGCCGAGATAGAACGGCTGGTGCGCCGGCTCGGCCGACACCTCGACGAGTCCGGCGGGCTGACCGCGGACCAGGTCGACGACCTGCGCGCCACTCTCTACGGCCTTGACGCCGTGCTTCGCCTGCACTTCGCGCAGGAGGAAGAAAGCTACTTCGTGCTCGCGGACTCGCGCTGAGGAAGGATCGACATGGACCGGCAGCCGGCACCCGTGCGGGCGCTTTTGACCGACGGCTCGGTCGTCGAGGTGCGCGAGCTGGGACCGGGCGACGTCACGGCATTGCTCGACCTGCACCGCTCGCTCCCGGTGGAGGACCAGTACCTCAGGTTCTTCAGCACCTCGCCGCGGCAGCTCGAGGACTTCGTGCAGCGGATGGTGTCCCCTGACGAGCCGAGGCACGTGGTGCTGGGCGTGTTGCGGGAGGGTCGCCTGCTCGGGGCCGCGAGCTACGTCGTCGAGCGCGTTCCTGAACACGCCGAAGTCGCACTCGTCGTGTCGCACGCCGAGCAGACACACGGTGTCGGCACGTTGATGCTCGAGCACCTCGCGTCCCTGGCTCGCAGCCAGGGCATCCGTAAGTTCACCGCGGAAGTGCTCACGATGAACTTCCGCATGCTGCGGGTGTTCACCGACATGGGTCTGGTGTGGACGGTCGTGCCGGACGGTGACGTCGTCCACGTCGACCTCGGCCTCGAGCCCTGCGAGCGCTATCTCGACGCGGTCGCCGAACGCGAAGCGAAAGCGGACGTCGCGAGCCTGACCAACGTGTTGCGACCACGTTCGATCGCGGTGGTCGGAGCGAGCCGGTCACCGAACTCCGTGGGCCACGCCGTGCTGCGCAACCTCGTGCAGGGCAACTTCACCGGCGACCTGTACGCGGTCAACCCGCACGCGAAATCGGTCGCCGGAGTGGACTGCTGTGCCTCGGTGACCGAACTGCCGGAAGCCCCCGACCTCGCGGTGCTGTGCGTGCCGGCGAAAGCCGTGCCCGGTGTCGCGGAGGAGTGCGGACGCCGCGGCGTCCGCGCGTTGGTCGTCATCTCGTCGGGCGTTGACCCCGACGAACTCATGAAACCCGTGCGCGCACACGGCATGCGTTTGGTCGGCCCGAACTGTCTCGGTGTGTCGACGAGTTCGCCGGCGGTGCGGATGAACGCGACCTTCACCGTCCACGACCCGCTCGCGGGCGACATCGGGCTGGTCACCCAGTCCGGCGGTGTCGCTATCGCCGTGCAGGAGGAGCTGCGGCGGCTCGGCCTCGGAATGTCCGGTCTGGTCTCCACCGGTGACAAGCTCGACATCAGCAGCAACGACCTGCTCATGTGGTGGAAGGACGACGCGGAGACCCGGATCATCGCCCTGTACCTGGAGTCCTTCGGCAACCCGCGCAAGTTCTCCCGGCTGGCCCGCGAGGTGGCCAAGCGCAAACCCGTGATCGCGATCCGTGCGGCGAGCAGCGAGGCAGGGCAACGGGCGGCGGCCTCGCACACCGCTTCGACGGCCACACCGTCGGTCACCAGGGACGCGTTGTTCCGGCAGGCGGGCGTGATCGCGGTCGACGGCGTGCCGGAGCTGGTCGACGTCGTGCTGGCGTTGCGGCAACCGGTGCCGGGAGGCAGGTCCGTCGCCGTGCTGAGCAACGCGGGCGGTCTCGGCGTACTGGCTGCGGACGCATGCGTCCGCAACGGGCTGCGGATGGCGGAGCTGTCCGCCGCGACCTCGAACGTGTTGACCGAACTCGTCGCGCCGGCCGCGAGCGTGCACAATCCGGTCGACACGATCGCGGTCGTGGACGAGGAAACGTTCGCCCGCTGCTCGACGTCATCGGCGCGGACTCAGCGGTCGACGCGGTGATCACCGTGACCGTGCCGACCGCGCTCGGTGATCCCACTGGCGCGGTGCACAGACTGGCCGACAAGCCGGTCCTCGCGGTGCGAACCGGTCAGACCGAATGGCTTGCGGGCGACGTGCCCTGTTACGCCGCACCGGCCCGAGCCGCCACGGCGCTGGCCCGGCTGGCGGAACGCGCCGAGTGGCTCGACCGGCCGCGGGAGTACCCGAAGCCGACCGGTGTCGATCTGCAGACCGCCCAGGGGATCGTCGCCCGCAACAGGGAGGGCTGGCTGCCGCCGGACGAGGTCGTGCGCCTGCTGAAGGCGTTCGGACTCCCGGTGCTGGGCGGAACCCTCGCGACGACTGAGGAGCACGCGGTGGCCGCACAACGCGCCTACGACGGCCCGGTCGCGATGAAAGCCGTGGCGGAGGACCTGTTGCACAAGAGCAAAGGCGGTGGAGTGGTACTCGGCGTCGCCGGCGAGGGTGCGGTCGCGGAGGCGTTCCGCGCCTTCCAGGACCGTTTCGGTGACCGCCTGCGCGGCGTGTTCGTGCAGCCGATGGCATCGGGGGAGCGGGAACTGCTGGTGGGCGTCGCCACCGACGCCAAGTTCGGACCGCTCGTGGTGACCGGACTCGGTGGTGTCGACACCGACTTGATCGACGATCGCTCCGCCGCGCTGGCGCCACTGTCCACAGCGGACGCTGACGACCTGATGCGCGGCTACCGCGCTGCCGGTGCGGTGCTCGAGGGAACCGATGAGGCAGCTGTACGCGACGTCCTGCTGCGCGTGGCCGACCTCGCCGCAGCATTGCCCGAAGTTACCGAGCTGGACATCAACCCGCTCATCGTGACGAGCACTGGCTGCCTGGTGGTGGACGCCAGAATCCGCGTCGCCCCCGCCCAGCCCATCGACCCGTTTCTGCGTCAACTGAGGAGGACGAGATGAGCACGACAGCAACCCCGATCGTCGTGGGAGTCGACGGAACGCCGGCATCGGATCGTGCGCTCCGGTGGGCAATGGACGAGGCCGTGGTGCGCCGTTGCCCGCTGCATGTCGTCAACGCCTGGAACTACGAGCCGATGGTGGACTGGCGGGAGCACGCCGTGCAGCAGGCCGAAGCCGAGTCGGAGGCGCTGATCGGTGAGGCGGTGCGCGCGGCCTCGGCAGGACGTGCCGAGTTGCCCGAGATCGTCCAGCGAAGCCTGCGCGGATATGCGGCCGAGGTGCTCGAGAAGGCCTCCGAGGACGCTGCACTGCTGGTCGTCGCATCGCACACCGGCCACCGGATGCGTCAGATCGTGCTGGGCTCGACGAGCATGCACGTCGTTCGGCATGCACACAGCCCGGTCGTCGTGATTCCGGTGACCGACCGGGAGTCGGCTGAGGTGGCTCGATGAAGGCCCGTGACGTGGCGACTGGTCCGCTCGTGACCGTCGGACCGCGTGACT
This sequence comes from Lentzea nigeriaca, assembly GCF_016907955.1. Classification (GTDB taxonomy): domain Bacteria; phylum Actinomycetota; class Actinomycetes; order Mycobacteriales; family Pseudonocardiaceae; genus Lentzea; species Lentzea nigeriaca. Next base: position 88,331 of record NZ_JAFBCX010000025.1, read on the forward strand.
TCGCTCGGCACGCCGAGGGCCTCATGGACGACTTCGGCCTCACGATGCTGCCGGTGGTCGACGAGGACGTGTTTCTCGGCGTGGTGACGAAGGCGGCCTGCGCGGGTGCCAGTGGCAAGGTCGAGCACGTGATGTCGCAACCGGTCCTGACCTTCGGCCCGGAGACGGATGCGGCGACGCTGTACGACGCGATGACGCTCCGTGGGGCGCTCAGCGTGCCCATTCTCGACGACGGCCGGATCGTCGGCGTGGTGACGACGTGCGATGTGCTTCGGGCGATCAGCCACGGCGACCCGCACCTGCGAGTCGGTCCTGCCGGTCTCCCCGGCTGACCGCGTGACGGAGACTCCGATGGACAGGCTGAGGCGGGACGTCCATGAAGGGGAGCCGTACCGCCTGCAGACCGAGCTGGTGAAGCTGCAGGAGTGACTCGGGGAGACCGGCGCGCGGCTCGTCGTCCTGTTCGAGGGACCGCTGGACCGGAGCTGGTACAACCGCGCCGGGGTGGAAACGGGTGACGGGCTACTGCACGCCGGAGCGGCACCGGTTGTTCCTGCGGCAGTGCCCGGTGTTCGAGCGGACGCTCGCCGAGGACGGCATCCTGCTGCGCAAGTACACCGACACCGCCGAGTCACGCTGATACGTGGTGGAAGGCGACGACAAGCGGCGGGCGAGGATCAACATGATCGCCCATCCGGTGACCACGATCGACTATCACGAGGTGACTCGACCCGGGATCACGCTGACGCACCCCCGCAGGCACAGGGCTACCAGCGCACCGCGCGCACGTTGCAGCGCGAAGTTCCCGACCGGGCGGGGGATCTCGATGTCCAGTCCGGCTGAGCGATGGTCGCCTACAGGTTGGCGGCGTGCGCCCGTGGCACTGGAGGCCTCATCGGCGTGACTGGACGACGGAAATGGGTCACCGCGGCCGCGGTGACCCATTTCCGTGTCGTCGTCACTTGAGCCACGGGTTCGCCCGGACGAACGGCAGGTCGGCCCACCAGCGGGCCATACCCCAGACGGCGCCGGACGCCGTCGCCGCCACCACGATGAGCACCAGCGCGTACACGACGTGGTACTCGATGACCGGGTTGGTGGACATCGTCGCCTCGCCGGCCGAGTTCTGCTGCGCGGGCGGCCACTCCGCAGCCCACATCAGCAGCATCATCAGCGTGCCGGCGACAGCGGCGATCCGCAGGCCGATGCCGAGCACCAGCGCCACGCCGATCGCGAGCAGACCGACCATGAAGAGCGTGTCGGCCCACCAGGCGCCGGCCCAGTCGCGGAACGTCGACTGGAACGGTCCCACGTCGACCCGGCCGAGGAAGCCCTTGGTGGGCGAGCCTCCGGAGAACCACGCGTTCTTCGCCGGCGTGGCGTAGCCGAGCCCGAAGGCCTTGTCGAAGAAGGCCCACAGGAACAACAGACCGGTCGCGATGCGCAGCACCGCGAGTGACATCGCACCCGCGTCGATGCGGGTCCGGACAGGCACATCAACAGCAGACATCGTTACCTCCCAGGTATTTCGCGTTGAGTACGAGCTTCACGCGCACACGGTGGCGCACCCAGGGTCCTTGGGGCCGCGCTGGATGAGCCCGTTGGCGGTCGGCGTGTGGTTTCAGCGTGCGGCGACGAGCTGCTCGGCGATGTGGTTCGCCCAGAGGTCGATCGCGTCCCAGTCGCGGTAGTCGCCCGCCATGCTTCCCTGGGCCATCTTCCTGGCGAGGAAGCCGACAGCGGTCTCCGGTGTGAGCCGTCCGCCGAAGGTGGTGGGCTGGTCCGCACCGATGCGAGTGGCGAGCTCGCGCACCTTGCGCGGTGCCTTCTGGGCGGACAGGTCGCTGCCGAGCGGACCGCTGTGGAACAGCCACACCGGTTTCCTGGCGAGCGCGGGTGCATTGCGCTTCAGGAACTTCACCGCCTCGGTCCGCCACCGGCCGGCGTAGAGCGCACTGCCCAGCACCACCGCCTTGTACGGCTCGACCGAGCGGACGTCCGCGACGTCCAGCACCGTCACCTCGTGCGAGGCCGAGCCGATCCGCGCCGCGATCGCCTCGGCGATTTCCTTGGTAGAACCCATCTTGGTCGCGTACGCGACGAGAATCTCAGTCATACCAACACCTTCGTACTGGCAATCCAGCCGGGACAGAGCACTTGTGCTCACCCGAGCAGGGACGCGGGTTACTGAAGTCGGTCTTCACGCAGGGCGATCGTGGAAGGCGACAGAGGAGGCAGTGATGAGGGTTCTGGTGGTCTACGCGAGCGCTGCGGGCTCGACGGCGGGCATTGCCGAGTGGATCACAGGCGCACTGATGGCACGTGGACACGAAGTGGAGCTGCGCTCGGTCGAGGAGGTGACCGGCGTGGCGGACTACGACGCGTTCGTGATCGGCAGCGCGGTCCACGACAAGGCCTGGCTGCCGGCGGCTGCGGACTTCCTCGCGCAGAACCGTCGCACCCTGTGTGGCAAGCCGGTGTGGCTGTTCAGCGTCGGATTGCCAGGCGCGTTGCGCGGCCCGCTCCGCAGGTGGGCGATGCTGGAGGAGACCGACATCCTCGCAGAGCTGCTCAGGGACGTCACCCCGGTGGAACACCGGCTGTTCACCGGTGTGATCACGCCGTCGACGTTCGGGAAGTTCGGCGCGTTGTTGTTCCGCGCCATGGGCGGCCGGTTCGGCGACTTCCGCGACTGGGCCGAGATGGAGAGGTGGAGCGAGTCGATCGCGGACGTGTTGGCGGAGCAGAAGTCGTGAGTGGTCTCCGGCGCCAGGCGACGGAAACCACTCACAACCGGTCTCATGGAAGCGTGCGGGCGATGCGGTCCGCGAGGTCCACGGTGCGGTTGGCGTAGCCCCATTCGTTGTCGTACCAGCCCATCACCTTCACGACGTGGCCCTGCGTCTTGGTGAGCGATGCGTCGAACACACAGGACGCGGGGTCGCCGATGATGTCCCGGGACACGACGGGATCCGTGGTGTAGCGCAGGATTCCCTTGAGCTGCTGGGCGGCCGCCTCGGCGAAGGCGCGGTTCACCTGGCCCGCGGTGGTCGGCTCGGCGAGCCGGACCGTCAGGTCGGTGAGCGAGCCGTCCTCGACCGGGACCCGCACGGCCAGCCCGTCGAGCTTGCCGTCCAGCGTCGGGATGACCAGCCCGATGGCACGGGCCGCACCGGTCGAGGTCGGGATGATGTTCACCGCCGCGGAGCGCGCCCGGCGAAGGTCCTTGTGCGGGCGGTCGAGCAGTGCCTGGTCGCCGGTGTAGCTGTGGATCGTGGTCATGACGCCTTCGACGATGCCGAACGCTTCGTCCAGCACGGCCGCCATCGGGGCGGCGCAGTTGGTGGTGCAGGACGCGTTCGAGATGATGTGGTGGGTGCCCGGCTCATAGGTGTCGTCGTTGACTCCCAGCACGATCGTGGCGTCGACGTCCTTGCCCGGCGCGGTGATCAGGACTTTGCGCGCGCCGCGTTCGATGTGGACACCGGCCGTCTCCCTGGTGCGGAACCGGCCCGTGGCCTCGATGACGATGTCGGCGCCGAGCAGCCCCCAGTTGAGCTCTGCGGGGTTTTCCTCAGCGGTCACCAGGATGCTGTGGTCGTCGACGGTGATGGTGTTCCCCTCGGCGGACACGTGCCTGCGCCACGGTCCGTAGGTCGAGTCGAACGCGAGCAGGTGCGCCAACGTCTCCGGTGTGGTGATGTCGTTGACCGCGACGATTTCGATCGCCGTGTCGTTCCGGTCGATGGCGGCGCGCAGCACGTCCCGCCCGATGCGACCGAACCCGTTGATGGCAACGCGAACCGGCATGAGGATCTCCTACCTGGCTGGGACGGGGAGAGGTGCGGGCGCCATCGGCTCCCAGCGCGGGGCCAGACGCTCTTCGAGCAGCCGCATGGTGGTGTACTCGAGGTCTTCGAGCGGCAGACGGTGCGGTTCGAAGGGGCCGTGGCGGCGCATGTAGTCCATGACCTCGTTGGCCTGGCTGCGGGCGCGGTCGAACGACGGGTCGTCGAACATGTCGCGAGGGCCGATCAGCTTGCCGTCGCGCACCTGGAAGCCCAGTGCGGTGACACGCGGTGGTCCGTCGAACCGCGCGGGCGTGGCGTGGCCGATGGCGACCGGCATGATCGGTGCGTGGTGGGAGCCGCGCATGCAGCCGGCGACGGTGTGGGGGAAGGCGAACGGTTCCAGCACTTCACCGACGGCGGGCAGCCCGGACTGGGCACGGACGATCATGACGGGATCGTCCTTGCCGACGTACTTCCCGGCGATGAGCGACAACCTCTGCGTGGACGTCGCGGCGGCCTGCTCGTCCAGTGTCTTCGACTGGACGGAATGGATGACGTACCGGGCCGGTGCGCCGATGTACATCAGCATCTCGTAGAGGTCGGCCGGGCAGTCGAACCAGATCTTCTTCTCTTCGTGCAGGTCGTAGACCTCGAACCGGAAGCCGGCGTGCATCTTCGAGTCGATGACCAGACCGGCGGTGTTGAACGGGTCGGCGAACATCTTGTACAGCGGCAGGTTCCACGCGCCGGGCTCGGTCTTGTCCGCGAGGAAGCAGATGATCGGCTCACTCGGCCGTTCGGTGAACTCCAGCTCGGCGTAGCCGGGCCCCATTCCGCGCAGGTTGCCGCTGAACGCGTCGGAGAGCAGGTCCTGGCCCGCGCCATAGAGCCCGAGGCGCTTGGCGATCTCGGTGGTGCCCAGGAAGGTGTCCCAGGCGAACGCGTGGATCGGTTCGGCGTCCGCGCCGTGTTCGTGGGTCATGATGAGTGAGATGTCGTCACCGCAGCTCGCGACCTTGGCGTCGAGCACGAGGTGGTCGCGGATCGCGGCGGTGAGTGCTTCCTGGGCGGCGGCCAGCATGTCGGGGTGCACCGAGGAGTGGCCGACGAAACCTCCGGTGTCGGCCTTGATGATGCTGAGGGTGATCATGGTGTGCTCCATAAGCTTGTTGATGTCCAGGACGAGGTGTTCTGGACGCCCAGGACGGCGGGGTGTGGCTGATGTGTGCTTGCCGCTGGGTGGCTC
>NZ_JAFBCX010000026.1 GCF_016907955.1 Lentzea nigeriaca
GCTAGGCCTGCGGAAGTTTGAACACTCAACTATTCTAGCCCGCATGCCACAGCCAGAGGGTGCCGAACTCGACGCGATCAGGGCCAAGCGCGCCGAGCTGCACGAGAAGTACGTGAAGCCGCTCGACGAGCGCGGCGGCTCACCGACCCGCGGCGTCCACCACATCGCTTTGATCTGCAAGGACGTCGAGGAAACCATCAAGTTCTACCAGGAGTTCCTCGGCTTCCCGCTGGTGGAGCTCGTGGAGAACCGCGACTACCGCGGCTCCAGCCACTTCTTCTTCGACCTCGGCCACAAGAACCTGCTGGGGTTCTTCGACTTCCCCGGCCACGACCACCCGGACTTCATGGAGACGATCGGCGCCGTGCAGCACCTCGCGCTGTCCATCTCCCCCGAGCGGTTCGACGAGATGAAGGCCAAACTGGACGACGCCGGGATCGAGTACCTGGGCCCCGACCGGGGCGTCGAGGACAGCCTGTACATCCGCGACCCCAACGGTGTAGGGATTGAGTTCTACCGGGAGGTACTCGGTGAGTTCGAGGGCACGACGTTGATCAAGTGATCTTCGAGGACGGAGTCGCAGCGTGGCGCAAGAGGTCCAAGGTGTTGTCGCCAGAGGAAAAGGCGAGCCGGTCGAGCTGACCACCGTGATCGTCCCGGACCCCGGTCCCGGTGAGGCCGTGGTCCGCGTGCAGGCGTGCGGCGTCTGCCACACCGACCTGCACTACCGCGAGGGCGGCATCAACGACGAATTCCCGTTCCTGCTGGGCCACGAGGCCGCGGGCGTCGTGGAGTCCGTCGGCTCGGGCGTCACCGACCTGGAGCCCGGCGACTTCGTCGTGCTGAACTGGCGCGCTGTCTGCGGCACCTGCCGTGCTTGTCGTCGCGGCAAGCCCTGGTACTGCTTCTCGACGTTCAACGCCTCGCAGCCCATGACGCTGGCCGACGGCACCAAGCTCTCACCGGCCCTGGGCATCGGCGCGTTCGCCGAGAAGACGTTGGTCCACTCAGGACAGTGCACGAAGGTCGACCCGTCCGCTCGCGCCGCCGCCGTGGGCCTGCTGGGCTGCGGCGTCATGGCCGGCGTGGGTGCCGCCGTGAACACCGGCGGTGTCACGCGCGGCGACTCGGTGGCCGTGATCGGCTGCGGCGGCGTGGGCGACGGCGCCATCGCGGGAGCCCGCCTCGCGGGTGCCGCGAAGATCATCGCCGTAGACACCGACCCGCGAAAGCTGGAGTGGGCCAAGGGTTTCGGCGCCACGCACACCATCAACGTCCGCGACGTCGACGACGTGATCACCGAGATCCAGCACCTGACCGACGGCTTCGGCGCCGACGTGGTGATCGACGCCGTCGGCCGTCCCGAAACCTGGAAGCAGGCCTTCTACGCCCGCGACCTGGCCGGAACCGTGGTGCTGGTGGGCGTTCCGACGCCGGACATGAAGCTCGAGATGCCGCTGATCGACTTCTTCTCGCGCGGCGGCGCGCTGAAGTCCTCGTGGTACGGCGACTGCCTGCCGTCGCGTGACTTCCCGATGCTCGTCGACCTGTACCAGCAGGGCCGGTTCGACCTGGACGCGTTCGTCACCGAGGAGATCCCTCTGGGTGGCGTGGAAGCGGCCTTCGAGAAGATGCACCACGGTGACGTGCTGCGATCGGTCGTGGTCTTCTGATGGTTCTGCGGGTTGATCACGCGGTCACGTCCGGCACGTTCTCGTTGGACGGCGAGACCTTCGACGTCGACAACAACGTGTGGGTCGTCGGGGACTCGTCGGAGTGCGTCGTCATCGACGCGCCGCACGACGTCGACGCGATCCTGAAAGTTGTCGACGGGCGTCGTGTGGTGGCGATCCTGCTGACGCACGCGCACGACGACCACGTGCGGGTGGCGCCGGATCTGGCGCACGCCACCGGTGCACCCATGGCTCTGCACCAGGCGGATCACGTGGTGTGGGGCCTCACGCACACCGGCGTGATCCCGCACCTGGCGTTGGAGGACGGGCAGATACTCACCGTTGCAGGGCAAGAGATCCACGTGCTGCACACGCCTGGGCATTCGCCTGGCGCGGTGTGTTTCTACGTGCCGTCGCTGGGCGCGGTGTTCACCGGCGACACCCTGTTCCAGGGCGGGCCGGGCGCGACCGGCCGCTCGTTCTCCGACCGGCCGACGATCGAGCGGTCGATCAGGGAGAAGCTGTTCGAACTGCCAGGCGACACCGTGGTCCACACCGGACACGGCCCGGACACGACGATCGACGCCGAACGCTTCTAGCAGAGCGTCGCGGCTTGGTTGTGCTCCGTCGAGTCGGTCAGGGGCGGTCTGGCGCTCGTCTCCGAAAGCCCGGATGGTCGCGCTCGCATGCACGTCGCTGCCGAGTTGGCGGTAGAGAAATGCTGACGCAAACGTTTGCTGATCACTCCAACGGCTGCCAACCGTGCAGTTGGGAAGCGCGGCTGCCTGCCGAAATCACCCTCACTGTCACATCTCAAGAGATAGCTGCGACTCGCTACTGGAACAGCGGGGGCCGCTTCTCCAGGAACGCCGACACGCCTTCCGCGTAGTCGGTACTGGAAGCGGCCTCCGCGTACAACGCTCGCACGAAGTCGTCCTCGTGCCCACCGTCGGTGATCGAGTTGATGATCTTCTTCGCGCCCCGCACCGACACCTGCGCCCGCCCCGCGATCTGTTCGGACAGTTCCTTCACGCGTGCCTCGACCGACTCCACGACCTCGTTGACCAGACCGATCCGCAGCGCCGTGGCCGAGTCGATCAGATCGGCCGAGAACAGGATCTGCTTCGCCCACGCCGGGCCGACCACGTCGACGAGCTGCTTGGTGGACGTGAAGTTGTAGACGATGCCGAGCTTCGCGGGCGTGATGCCGAACTTCGCATCCGAAGATGACACGCGGATGTCGCAGGCGAGGGCGATCTCACACCCACCGCCGACACAGAAACCGGAAATCGCCGCAATCGTCGGCTTGTCGAGCTGAGCGATCGCGCGTTCGCCGTTGTGCACGGCCTCGCCGTAGTGGGCGGCACCCTCGGCACCTCGGCGCAACGTCGAGAACTCGGCGATGTCGGCACCCGCGGAGAAGTGCTCACCACCGCGAATCACGAGCACCCTGACCGCGTCATCTGCGGAAACACGGGCCATCAACGAGGGCAGCGCCGACCACATCTCGTAGCTCATCGCGTTACGCTTGGCCGGGCGGTTGATCGTCAAAGTGGCGACCGGACCGGCCGCGGACAGCTCCAGGAACTCGCTCACAGGCCGCACGATACCCACCGCGTTGTGGCGCCACGCCCGGTCTCGGATGGGCGGGATGACGTTCATTCCCTTGTAAAGTTCTTTGCCGAAGAGGGGAGGAAGCGTGGCCGCGGCAGGCATCGGCGCCTCCACACTGCGGACGTTCGCGGTGCGGTTGCGCACCAGCGCACCCGTGTCGGCGCGCATCCTCTCCGAACTCGCGGGCGAACTCGACCGCGGCGGGCCGGTGGCCGAGCTGCTCTGCTCGCACAGCGCCGTGCACAGTCCGTTGTTCGGCATCCAGGCGCTCGCCGGTGTGCGGTTGTTGATGCTGTCGGGAAAAGCGCCGGAGCTGAGCCAGCGGTTCGCCAGCGCGCACGCCGCGGCGATGGCGGGCGAGTCCGACTCGACGGCGTTGCTGGCGTGGCTCGCGGCACGGCGGGCGATCGTCGAGAACGCGGGCGAGATCCTGGCGGCGCTGGATCGCACGGTGCAGCAGCACCAGCCCAAGACCGCCGGGTTCCTGCTGCGCGGCCTGACCATGATCGGGGCGCCCAAGGTCCGGCTCCTCGAACTGGGCGCGTGCGCGGGGCTGAACCTGATCCTGGACCGCTACCGCTGGTTCGGGCTCGGCTGGGAGTGGGGCGACAAGGACTCGCCGGTGCGCCTGGCCGCCGCCGGGCCGCGGCCGCCCGAGCTGGAGATCGTCGACCGCGCCGGCTGTGACCTGCAGCCGCGCGATCCGGGCGATCCCAAGCACGCGATGATCCTGCACTCGTTCATCCCGCCCGAGCACGACTCGTTGCGGTGGGACCTCGACGACGCGATCGAGCTGGCCGCCAAGGTCGGCGTGAAGGTGGCGAGGTCGCCTGCCGGGCGGTGGCTGCGGGAGAACCTCGTACCGCCCGACGAGCGCGGCACGTACACGGTGGTCTGGCACAGCTCGTTCTGGCCGTACCTGACCGAGGACGAGCGCAACGAGATCGAGACGACGCTGACGGCGGCGGCGGGCTCGATGCCGTTGGCGCGGGTGTCGTACGAGTCCGTGGACTTCCGTTCGAACCCGCGCCTCACGGTCACCATCTACAGCTGACACAACGCTTTCTGCTGGAACGCCACCAGCGCCTCGTCGATCGCCTTGTTGTTCCACCGCTGGAGGTTCACCGCGAGTGACACCTGACGCTTGCCATCGGCGCTGGTGAACGACCAGGTGCCCGCACCCCACGTCGAACCGTCGTGGCCCCAGAACGTGCCGCACGGCGTCTCCAGCCGGTGCAGGCCGAGGCCGTACTGGACCGTCGAGCCGTCGAAGGCGATCACCGGGCCCGTCTGCTGCATCTGCGCCAACGAGTTCCGCGAGACGATCTTGCCATCGAGCAGCAGGCGGTAGAACCGGTTGATGTCGTCCATCGTCGAGATCAGCGACGCCGAGACGCCCACCCACGACATGTCGTAGACGCTGTAGTCGCGCGGCGGGTCGAGAAGGCCGAACAACGCCTCGTACATCAGCGAATGCGAGCCTTCGATGCGTGTCCCGGTCGGGAACATCGTGTTGCGCAGCCCGGCGCGTTCGATGACGCCGCGCGTGATGTAGCGCTCGGCCGGCACACCGGTGACCTTCTCGATGAGCCGGCCGAGCAGCAGGTAGCCGGTGTTGGAGTAGACGCCGGACTCGACCGCGGGCGCGTCGACGCCCAGCTTGATCAGCTCACGCGGGTAGAAGTGCCGGAACTGGTGGTCCTCCACGCTTTGCGGCGATCCCTCCAGCAGGGACGGGAACGCGAGGAAGCGGTAGTCGGCCAGGCCACTCGTCATGTTCAGCAGCATCCGGACGGTGATGCGGTCGCCGCGTTCGCCGGGAACGAGGCTCAGGTGGCGGCTGACCGGGTCGTCGAGGCCGATCCTGCCCTGCTCGGCCAGCCGCAGCACCGCGGCTGCGGTGAACGTCTTGGTGACGCTGCCGATCCGGTGCCGCATCTCCGGCCTGATGGGCCGACCGGTGTCCAGGTCGGCGACTCCGGCCGCACCGCGCCACACCTGGTCGCCGTCGCGCACTTCGGCGAACACACCGGGAATCCCCGCCCGGTGCAGATCATCCAAAGTGGACTGCAGGTGGTCGGCCGGTGCCCCCAGTCGATTCATGTCTTCTCCTCGTTCACTCGGCCAACGCGCGGCGCAGCACGGCGCCGATCTCGGCGAACTGCCGTTGCGACACGTCGGCGGACAAAAGCGCTTGCGAGCCGTGGAACGTGCCCGGCCACTGGTGCAGCTCGACCTGCACGTCCGACTGCATGAGGCGCATCGCGTAGGCGATGTCCTCGTCGCGGTTCGGGCAGAACTCGGCCGTGGCGATGTAGGCGGGCGGCAGGTCGGACAGGTCGTCGCTGCGCGCCGGTGCCGCGTACGGCGTGGCGGGATGGCCGCCCAGGTAGTGACTCCACGCCTGGACCGCCTTGGCGCGGTTGTACCAGGGCGTTTCGGTGAAATGCCGCGCCGACCACGTGGTCAGCCGGTCGTCGAGGCCCGGCTGGTGCAACAGCTGGAACCGGATGGGCGGCCCCTGCTCGTCGCGTGCCTTCAACGCCAGCGCCGCGGCGAGCCCGCCGCCCGCGCTGTGCCCGGCGACCGCGAGACGGTCCGGGTCGTCGGCGTTCTCGTGCGCCCACACCAGGACCGTCCACGCGTCCTCCAGCGCGGCAGGGAACGGGTTCTCGGGCGCCAGCCGGTAGCCGACCGAGATCACCGTCGCTCCCGACCGTGCGGCCACACGGGACGCCCACGGGTGTTCGGTGTCGACGTCTCCCATGCACCAGCCGCCGCCGTGCAGCCACACGACCGTGCCCTGCGCGCTGTCCGGCCGGTAGATCCGCACCAGCACCTCGGGGTCGCCGGGCACCACGCGGTCCTCGATCTCCATGCCGTCCGTCTCCGCCGGGATGCCCGCCGCGAGCTCGGCGAGGAACCGGCGTTCCTTCACCACGTCGGTCAGCTCGGCTTGGGGGAAGAACGGGACGAACGCTTCCAGCTCGGGATCCATGCTCGTCATCCTGACGATCTTCTTGTCGCTCTTCAGCCGACGCGCGTCGCGCGATCCGGGGTGGTGACGCGCCAATCGTCGCTATCGTCGTCGGCATGGAGGCCCTGGCGACCCGGCTGTCGAACCTCGACTCGCACGTCGAGGGCGCGATCCGCGTCGTGATGTTCTACGACACCCTGATGCGCCGCCGGGTCGATCTCCCGGCGCTGGCGCGGGCCTCGGCCGGGCTGGCCGAGTGCGTCACCGGGATCCGCCTGCACAGCACGGGTCAGGTGACCCGCATGTCGCCCGCGGGCACCGAAGCCGGGGTGGCTGAACCGGTGTCGTCCCGGAGCCCGATCACGCTCGACGACGAGGAGATCGGCGAGGTCTGGCTCGAACGGGGTGGCGTGGCCAACCCGCTCGACGAGGTGGTGCTGGACCGCCTCGCGATCGCCGTCGCAGGGGTGGTCGAGCGCTACGGGCCCGCGCGCACGACGATGGCGGACCCGGCGCTGGTGGAGCTGGTGATCAGCGCGAGCAGCGACGAGGCCGGACGCGCACGGGCGTTGCGGCTGCTGGGTTTCACGCCGGATCGGCCGGTGCTGGTCGCCGCGGTGTGCGCGGAGCTCGCACTGGACCGGGTGGCGGCAGCGGTCTGCCCGTCCCGTCCGATCAAAGCTGCCGAGGTGAGCGGCACGAGCGTGTTGCTCGCGTCCTCGCTCGGCGACTTCCCCGCTGGGGTCCGCGCGGGCATCGGCGCTGACTCCTGCCCCTCGCGCGCCTGGTCCGAGGCCCAGGTCGCCCTCCGCTTCACCACCGCGCGCACCCCGGTCGTCCGCTACCCCGACCTCGGGGCACTGGCCCTGCTCGCTCAGCTCCCGGCGGAGGCGCTGCGCGCGAACGCCGACGTGGCAGCGGTGGCCGCCCTGTCCTCGGAAGACCTGGAGACGTTGGACGCCTACTGCGCCACCGGCTCGTTGCGCCGCGCCGCCGACCTGCTGCACCTGCACCACAGCAGCGTGTCGCGCCGCCTGGAGCAGATCGGCAAGGTCCTCGACGTCGCCGATCCGGCAAGGATGAAGCTCGCGCTGGCCGCGTTCCGGTTGTTGTGAGGCTCGCCGCAAACGTTTACAGTCTTGTTCCAACGCCGCCGTTCGCCTCGAGGGAAGAGGACGTCGAATGGACGGCAGGATCAATCGCCGACTGCTGATGAAGGCAACCGCGGTGGCCGCGATCGCCACCCCCGTGCTGACCAGGACGGCGCTCGCGGTACCCGAACTGCCCTGGCCGGCCGCCAACGAGATCGTGCGGAACACGAAGCTCCCGTCGTTCCCCGACAAGAACTTCGACGCGACCGCGTACGGCGCCAAGGGCGACAACAAGACCGACAACACCGAAGCGTTTCGCAAGGCCATCGCCGCCTGCAACGCGGCGGGCGGCGGTCACGTGATCGTCCCCGAGGGCACGTACGTGACGGGCGCGATCCATCTGCTGAGCAACGTCGACTTCCATCTCGAAAACGGCGTGCTGCTCAAGTTCTCCGGTGACGCCTCGAAGTTCCCGACCGTGCTGACGCGCTACGAGGGCATCGAGTGCATGAACCACTCCCCCATGGTCTACGCCTACAAGCAGACCAACATCGCGCTCACGGGCCGCGGCACCCTCGACGCGGGCGCCACCGGTTCGTGGAACAAGGGCAGCGACCGCTCGTACCTGGAGTCGTTGGTGGCCAAGGGAACCCCGCCGGAGAAGCGCGTGGTTCCCGGCTCCGGCAAGAACATGCGCTCGACGTTCGTCGAGCCCTACTCGTGCGACACGGTGCTGATCCAGGGCATCACCCTGAAGAACCCCAAGTTCTGGCAGATCCACCCGACGCTGTGCAAGAACGTCACGGTCGACGACGTGCACACCGACCCGTCAACGGCCGCTAACAACACCGACGCGTGCGACCCGGAATCGTGCGACCACGTCGTGATCTCCAACAGCGACCTCGGCGCCCACGACGACAACGTGGCCATCAAGTCGGGCCGCGACGAGGACGGCAGAAGAGTGAATGTGCCGTGCCAGAACCTCGTCGTCGTCAACTGCCGCATGAACGGCAACTGGGGCGCCATCACGTGCGGCTCCGAGCAGACCGGCGGCATCCGCAACGTCTACGGCTACAAGCTGAACTGCGTCGGTGCCACCAAGTTCGCCCTGTACGTCAAGTCGAACACGAAGCGCGGCGGCTTCTCGCAGAACATCAACCTGGACAGCGTGTCCGGCGTCTTCGCGCGCTCGTTCGTCTACGTCACCACGACCTACAACTCGCAGACGGGCAGCAACGTCCCGAAGTTCGGGCCGTTCTCCATCTCGAACTCCAGCTGCACCAAGGCGTCGAAGGTGCTCGACGTGTCCGGGCTGGCGCAGGAACACGTGAAGGGACTGGAGGTCCGTGACTCCAAGTTCAACGGTGTCGGCTCCACCACCAACACCGTCAAGAACGTGGACGGCCTGAAGTTCACCAACGTCACGGCGAACGGCAAGCCGATGACCAGTTAGGCGGCCCGCGGGTACAGGCGGGCCATCCCCGGCGGCACGGCGAAGGGTGCCCACACACCCTCCGCCTGCGCCAGCCGGTCTGCCACGACCCACAGAACGCTCGAGTTGAAGCCATATCCGAGGTGTGACGACGACACTTGGACGTTCTCCCGCCGCGGTCCCGGCTCCTCGATGCACGACTCCCACGACACGATGCCGTCCGTCTTGGAGTAGATCGACGTGGCGGGTACCGGGATCGGCGGCCTGGTCGACTCCGGCGGCGGGAACTCCTCGCGCGGGATGTGCAGGCGCGAGAACAACGAGAACGCGGGCGTCGCCCGTGACTGCGCGGGATCCGACATGTTGTACGGCGAGCCGAGCGTGATCACCTGGCGCACGCGGTGCGGGTGGTCGCGCGCCATCTCGCGCGCGAAGATGCCGCCGAGCGACCAGCCCACGATGGAGACCGGGCCTCCGTACTCGGAGGAAACCTTCTTCACCAAGGCGTGCATGCCGTCGACCGCGCGCCGGGTCGGGCCGATGTTGCGGCCCAGGCCCCACGGGCGCACCTGATAGCCCAAACCGGACAGGAAGCGGCGCAGCATCACCGTCGACGAGTCCGCGGCGCCGAGGCCGGGGAACACGAGCACCGGGTGGCCGTCGCCCGACGGGGCGCCCTTGAGCATCGACCGCGTGGCGACGAACTCGCCGACGTCGAGCGCGCAGCGGGTGGGCTCGGTGAGGTACCAGAACAGGCGCGGCGCGGATCCTCTGACGAGGTGGAGTGGAGAGCCAGACGGAACGTCGAAGACTTCGTCTGAAGGTACGGCAGACATAGGAGCCTCCCCACACGTCGACAACCCCGAGCCGGCGTCACCGGGCCTCGTTGCCCGGTGAGTCCATGATGTTTCGTGAACGATCTTTTCGCCAGTCTTTTCGAGTCTCGATTCGCCACGGTCAGGTAACACGTTGGCAACCTCACACGTGTGCACTGCCTCTCACCTGCATGGACGTCGATTCGGCTGGAGCGGTCCTCTAGCATTTTTCGAGTGGACCGGATGAGCTCTTTGGACGCAGGCTTCTACTTCATCGAGGACGAGAACGTGCCCATGCACGTCGGTTCCGTCCTGGTGTTCGACGGCCCGGTGCCGTCCTACGGCGACGTGATCCGCCTCTTCGTGTCGCGGCTGGACCAGGTCCCCCGCTACCGGCAGAAGGTGAAGGCCCTGCCGTTCCACGTCGGCCGTCCGGTCTGGGTCGACGACGACCACTTCAACATCCTGTACCACGTGCGGCACACCGCCGTGCCGTCGCCGGGCGGTGAGGACCAGCTGCGCAACCTCGCGGGCCGGATCTTCGCGCAGAAGCTCGACGACACGAAGCCGCTGTGGGAGGCCTGGCTCGTCGAAGGGCTCGAAGGCGGCCGCTGGGCGATCATCTCCAAGGTCCACCACTGCATGATCGACGGTGTGTCCGGAACGGACATGCTCCAGCTCATGCTGGACTTCCGGCAGGAAAGCGTTCTCCCGGAGCCGCGCGAGTGGAAGCCCGAGCCGC
Source organism: Lentzea nigeriaca (assembly GCF_016907955.1). Classification (GTDB taxonomy): domain Bacteria; phylum Actinomycetota; class Actinomycetes; order Mycobacteriales; family Pseudonocardiaceae; genus Lentzea; species Lentzea nigeriaca. The sequence goes on from NZ_JAFBCX010000026.1 coordinate 10,345, forward strand.
AGCCGTCGACCCTCGACCTGGTCGTCGACGGGGTGCGCGACGCGGTCGTCACGCCGGTGCAGCACCTCGCCGCGCTGCCCGCCCTGGCGCGGAACCTGCGGTCGTTCAACGAGATCCTCGACTTCGGCAAGTCGGTGCTCAGCTCGCTCCCCGGCACGGCGCGGCGACTGGTCACGCGGGCCGCGACGTCGTTGAACGGTCCTATCGGGCCGCACCGCCGCTGGGTGTGGGCGCGCGCGTCACTGGGGGAGATCAAGCAGATCCGCAGGGCCGCGGGCGGCACCGTCAACGACGTGATCCTCACGGCGATCACGCGCGGTTTCCGCGACCTGCTGGAGAAGCGAGGCGAGCTGACCGACGGCATGGTCGTGCGGACCATGGTTCCCGTGTCGATGCGCAAGGCCGACCAGCACAACGAGCTGAACAACCGCGTCAGCGCCGTGCTGGTGAACCTGCCCGTCGGTGAGGCGGACCCGGTCAAGCGTCTCGCGTCGATCCGCGCGCAGATGGACGACCTGAAGAGCTCGCGGCAGGCCGCCGGTGCCGACGTGATCACGAACCTGTCGAACTTCGCCGCGCCGACGTTGATGGCGCTGGGCTCGCGGACCGCGATGCGGTTCCCGCAGCAGATCCTGCAGACCGTCACGACGAACGTGCCGGGCCCGCGCATCCCGCTCTACATGCTCGGGCGTCCGCTGGTGGAGATGTTCCCGTACGTGCCGATCGCCTCGACGATCCGGATCACCGTCGGCATCTTCTCCTACCTGGACAGGTTCACGTTCGGCATCAACGCCGACTTCGACGGCGTGCCGGACGTGCAGCTGCTCGCCGACGGCATCCGCGCGGGCTTCGACGAGATGGTCGCGCTCGCCGCCGAAGCCTCAGAAGCCGAGGAACAGGCCTGAGACACGACCTGACGGTCCAGGCGGGTGCGCACGACCTGCACCTGACCGTGGTGGGCCTCGACGCACGGCTGGGCGCCCTGGGACTCGCGCTCGGCCAGGTCGACGACGTCCGCGTCGAGCTGGAGAACGTGCGGTGGTCGCGCTGGCGTGCCCGCCGCGCGACCGTCGTGTGCCGCGACGTCCACGTGAACCCGCCCGCGACGCTGGTGTCGTCGCCGGTCGAGTTCCGCGTCGAGGTGGCGCATTCGGACATCCCCGAGCTGAACCGGCTCAGCTGGCTGCCGCTGACCGTGCAGCTGGTCGGCTCCGAGCTGCACGTGCGGCTGCACCGGTGGTTGCCCGCGCGCGTGTTCGCGGTGCCCGAGCTGCCGCGCGGCATCGAGCTGACCGGACTGGAGCAGTTCGACGACCACTTCGTGCTGACCGGAGCCGCCCCCGTGCTGCGGGAGCGGCTCACGCTGGGTCAGCTGGCCGCGGTGCTCAGGCGGTTGGCGTCCATCCAGTCCAGGACCCGCTCGGACACGACCTCGGGGATCTCCATCTGGGGCACGTGACCGATGCCCTCGTACTCGTCGTAGCGCCAGTGCGGGTGCCTGCGGGCCACATAGCGGGCGGCGGCGACGTTGACGAGCCGGTCGCGGTCGCCGCTCATCAGGAACACCGGCACGCGCAGCCTGGACATCGCCGCGTAGTAGGCGCCGCGCTTGGACGTCGTGAACACGGTGCTGCGGGCGGCCGCGAGGAACGCCGCGTCGAGGCCGGGGACCTTGGCCCGCTCGCCGATGAGGTGCTCTGACGCCTGCTTGAGCTTCTCCGGGATGCTGCTCGGGTCCGCGCAGCACAGCTCCAGCACCCGTTCGACCTGCTTGCGTGCCGGAACGGTCTTCGCCTTGGCGAGGAACCGCTCGCCAAGGCCCGGCACCGAGTACATGAAGAACGTGCTCAGCATCAACGGGTCGGGCCGCGTGCCGAACACCATCGGCAGCGCGGGGTCGACCAGCACCAGGCCCCTGACCAGGTCGGGGTTGTAGGCGGCGTGGAAGAGGGAGATCATCCCGCCCATCGAGTTGCCGACGAGGATCACCGGCTCCTGCGCGATCTCCCTGATGAACCGGCCGAGCAGCTTCGCGTTGGCCTGGACCGTGGTCTTGCGCCCCTCGGGGTTGGTCAGGCCGTGCCCGGCGAGGTCGACGGCGGTGACGCGGGCCTTCTCCGCGAGCAACGGCGCCAGCAACGCCCAGTTGAGGTGGGAGCCGCCGAGCCCGTGCACCAGGACCATCCTCGGCCCGTCCTCGGGTCCGCCGAAGTCGACCCAGTGCACGGGCCCGTCAAGGTCCGCGTAGTGGCTGGTGCCGCCGAAGTTCGCCACAGTCGTCATACCAACCAGTATGTCGGTTGTTGCTACCGGTGGGTAGCGCCCGTTAGCGCCACGGCAGCGCCGGCTCGCACGTCTTCGGATCGGTGTCCGGGTTCACCCACCCGCCGGGGACGATCACCCCCTGCGGGTTGGCGTAGCACTTCTCCGATCCTTTGTTGGTGCCGAGCAGGTTGCCGACCGCGTCGTAGGCCCTGACCTCACCGAACTGGTTGTCCTCCGGTGGCGACCAGGTCGTGGGATGCACGATGCGCGCGACGAAGGTGTTGTTCGCGATCGTGGCGTCGACGGTCTGCCCGTCCGCGGTGAACGTCACCCTGGCGACCTTCGAGTCGACCCGGCCGGCCGCCGTCCGGTAGCCGTGCACGCCCCGGTAGATCGGCCTGTTGTACGGCGTGTCACCGCCGCTCGACGCCCCGATGCTGTCCGTCGAGAAGTGCCCTGGCAGCCACTCCGGGTCGAACCCGCTGGAGAAGCCGGAGTTGAAGGCCATGCCGCCGCTGTCGAGCGTGCAGGTCAGCATCGCGTTGGCGGTGTAGATCAACGCGAACGCTCCAGGCCCAGAACCGACGTGCTGGTAGAGCTTCGGTTCGCCGGAGAGACCGGTGGACTCCAGGCAGCCCTTCTCAATCGCGGCGATCCGTTCCTCGGAGAGGCCGGGGACGACCGGCGCCGGCCTCGTCGTCGGAGTCGCCGACGCGGACTGCGTCGTCATCGGCGCCGGCTGGATCGCGGTCTGCGGCTGCGACGACGGCGTGAAGAACACCACCCCGGCGACCACGGCACCGACCGCGGTGGCCGCGGCGAGCACCGGGGCGAGCCGCATCCGCCGTGCGCCCCGTCCGGCGACGGCCTGCTCGATCTCGACGCGAATCTCGTCCTGACGGCCGGGTGGCAGGTCCCGGGCGGGCGGAAGCGTGCTGGTCATCGGTCCTCCACGGTCAGTGCGGCGAGCGGGACGACCTGGCGCTGATCACCGAGAATCTGCTGCAGCCGGAACTTGGCCTTGCTGACCCGAGCCCGCACACTTCCCTCGGCGATGCCGAGGACGACGGCTGCGTCGGCGTAGGACACCCCCGACCACACACAGAGGGTGAGCGCCTCCCGTTCGTTGCGCGGCAACCGCGCGACAGCCTTGAGCACGGCACTCATCCGCCGCTGGTCGTCCACCCGCTCGGCGACGTGATCGGCGTGGTCGGGCATCGGCCGCTCCTCGGCCACCCGCCCGAACAGCCGCAACCGCCGCCCGAGGGACCGCTGCTCGTTGCGCACGACGTTCGTGGCCACCGCGAGGAGCCACGGCAGAGCCGACTCCCGCTCCAGCACGGGCATCTTGTCGCGCTTGCGCCACGCCATCAGGAACGTGGCCTGCAGGTGGTCCTCCGCCGCGGCCCACGACGCGGTCAACCGGAAGCAGTGGTTGTAGACCGCTCTGGCATGCCTGTCGAACAGCACCCCGAAGGCGTACGGACTGCCCCCAGCGGCCTGCGACCACAACGCGCGGTCGTCAGGGTCTTCGGTCGTCATACCTGTTCGTGTCCGCTCGGCCGATCGGTGTTGCCACCAGTTTCACGTCCTGGTGTTCACGGTCTCGGAGCCGTGGAATTTGCGGTCGGACGGGTGCATCGTGGTGCCGCCCCCACGCCGTCGTACTGGTTGTACGAGGGCGTGGGGGCGGTGCCGCGAGGTGCCCTGCTGAGCGCGAATTACCTCGCCAACGTCCCGGGTCGCACCACTAGCTAGTAGAGCGTCGCGGCTTGGTTGTGCTCCGTTGAGTCGGGCTGGGGGCTGGGCGGTCTGGTGCTCGTCACCGAAACCCCGGATGGTCGCGCTCTCACACACGTCGCTGCCGAGATGGCGGTAGAGAAATGCCGACGCAAACGTTTGCTGATCACCTCAACTGCTGCCAACCGTGCAGTTGGCAGCCATGAGAGCGCGATCTTCATGATCGAAGCGCGGCTGCCTGCCGGCATCACTGCCACATCCCAAGAGATAGCTGCGACACGCTACTGGATCTCCAGGTAGTCCAGGTTCGGCCCGCCGTTGGCAGTGGTCGCCACCGCCCGGATCGTGTTCTCCCCCGCCGCCAGGTCCAGCGTCAGGGTCATCGACTGCCACGTCGTCCACGCCCCGGTGCTCGCGAACGCCTGCTCGTCGACGGCCATCGATCCGTTGACCGAGATGTCCAGCGGCCGGTTCTCCGTGGTGCCGTTGGCGAACCGCAACGTCACCTGCCGCGGTCCGGCGATCTCACTGGAAACCTTGAACTCGACCGCGGAGCCCGCGACGTTGTCGTAGTTGACGAACCCGGACCCGGAGAACCCGGCGTGGTTCGACTCCACAACACCTTGCGACACAACACCGTTCTCCGCCTCGTAGCGCGACGACGGCTCCGACCCCGCGCCCGGATACGACGAGCCGAGCCACGCCTCGTCGATCCGCAGCTGCGCCTTGCCCTGCGTGGACGTCTTCTCCACCCGGATGTGCCGGGCCGTCGTCCCGGCGGGCAGGTCGATGAACTGCACACCGCGGTGGTTGGCCAGCGACCCGGACTTGACGTTCGTCCAATTGGAACCGTCGTTGGACGTGTAGACGTTGTAGTTCTTGATGCGCGCCGAGTTCGACGCCGGGTACGTCGTCGAGTCCTCGCGCTGGTTCAACGCCACGTAGGAGACCTTCTTCGCCGAGCCCAGGTCGAAGCGCAGCGACACCGTGCCCGCACCCGTTGCGTCCCAATAGGTCTGGTAGTCGCCGTCCGCCGCGTGCGAGGCCGGATGGCCGGAGCCGGACGCCGACGCGCTCATCGTGTACGACGAAGCCGGGATGATCCCCTCGCGACCGGCCGTCTCGACCTTGAACACGGTGTCGTACTGGTCCCAGTTCGAGATGCCGGTCAGCGTCAGCGTGCCACCGGACTGCGACCACGACACCGCGGCGCCGGTGCGCAGGTTCGTGACCCGGCTGACCTTGTAACCGTTGTCCCGCAATCGCAACGTCGTGCCGGACGGCTTCGTGACCACGTGGATGTAGTGCTGGTTCGGGTTGGCCTTGGAGACCGTCGTGACGCCGTGCGCGCCGTCGTTCCAGAAGCCGGGCTTGAGCCCGCCGTGCAGGTAGCCGCCGCCGTACGTGCCGCCGATCGACTCCCAGATGTCGCCCAGGTACCCGGCGGTGAAGTTGTTGAAAGCGGCCTGGTTCGACGGGAACTTGCCGTTGACCATCGCGGTCTCGGCCATCAACGCCTTGACGTCGCTGCCCGCGTTGGTGATCAGCCGGCCCAGCGTCAGCTTGTAGTCGACGGAGGAGTTGGAGCCGGAGTACCACCACGCGCCGGCGCTCGGCAGCTTGAAACACGCCTCGATCAGCCGCGGCGCGGCCGTGTAGACCGCCTGCGGGTAGTCGTAGCTCGGCGTCATGCCGGTCTTCTGCTCGTTGCTGATCGTGTCCATGATCGGCGTGTCCTCGTTGTTGTTGCTGAGGACCATGTCCGGCCGATCACGCCGGATCCGCTCGTACAGACCGTTCTGCTCCCAGTAGGCGTTGTCGTTGTCGATCCAGAACCCGGCGAGCTTCGGGTAGCGCTGCATGACCTCGACGAAGTTGTCGTAGCTGAACTGCCCGAACCCGGGCCGCTCCTGCAGGTTGACCGTCTTGCCCTTGTACTTCGAGTAGGCGGCCGAGTCGAGCCACTCGTGCCCGCCCTCGTTGTGCCACTGCGGGTCGTCGGTCATGTAGTTGATGACCTTCAGCCCCTGCGCCGACGCCGCGTCGATCAGCTCGCCGAGGAAGTCGCGCTTCGTCGAACAGCTCCCGGGAATCGACGACGGCCACGCGCGCGCGTAGCCCAGCCGCGAGTGGAACGACGCCAGCACGATGTACTGCGCATGCAGTTTCTTCGCCTCGTCCACCCAGTACTGGGCGGTCCAGCCACCGTTGGTGACGGCGGCTTCCCAGGCGCCGCAACTGGTGTAGCCGGGATTCGTCCGCATTCCCCAGTGCAGGAACAGACCTGACGTCGACGCCCGCAGCCAGTCCTGCCGCGGGTGCAGCACCTCGGCGCGCGCCGGAGAGCTCACGCCGACAACGAGTAGAGCGGCGGTCATCAACACGCCGAGACGACGCAACGTTTTGCGCACGAGCCAGCCTCCTGGTGGACGCCTCCTGCGGCGGTAGGAAGACGTGCTCGGTGTTACCGCGGAAAGGTCTACGCCAATCGACGGCCGCACTCAAGAGGTCATCGGAGGTATGAGCGTGTTACATGGGCTTCCGAATCGATAAAGGCTCCAAATGAGCCGATGTCTACCGGTGGTCCCGCGTGAAGAGCCGACCGCGGCCGGTCAGCAGGCAGCCGGCGAGCATCCCCGCGCGCCTCGGAGCAGCCCCGCCATCCCGGCGGCAACTGCCGCAGGCTGCGGCGATAGGGCGCTTTTACTCTGTCCACCCCACACGGCAATTACCCAAATTGTGTGTTCTTTCGCCCAAAACTCGGAAGGCCGACGCAGGCCGCTTCTAGAATGACCAAGCATCAGGACACCACGGCTCTCGATGCACCGGAGGCCGCTATGCGCACCGAGCTGGCATGTGTTGGCTCCGGTACACCAGTGCCGGAAGCGCCGCGAAGCACGTCCTGGCGCCGTTTGGTGCACACCCTTCGCGATTCCCTGATCGAGAAGGTGATCACCGCCTCACAAGAGCACATACGTCGCGATGCCCATACGGCAGGTGTCGATGAGCGCACCTTTGAGATTCAGGTTCGACTGCACATTCCGTCGATACCGAACGCCGAGCTGCGTTCACGCAACGCCGGCGAAGTCTACGAACTGGTGCGCTCCATCGCGTTGACGCAGTCCGCGGAAATCCGCCAAGGACTCGAAGACGCCGAGCTCTACGCAAACACATCGTTGTTGATCAAACAGTACACGGCCAAGAAGAGCCTGGCACTGGAGTCACTCGACGGCGATCGACTGCCGCTCCGCTTCGGAGCGGTGAAACCGAGCGTTGGACACCTCTACCAGCGACGCCTGCACTACCTGCGGGCAGTGCGTAGTGACACACACCTTCAGTGCGGAATTTATCTCCCTGGAGGCACGTATCCCATCACGTACGCGGCGTTCTCCGCGTGCGACCGCCCGTACATCGCGGACAGCCTGATCGCGGAGGCTCTGCACTGCCCCATCGAGGAATGTCTCGTCCTCACCAGGATGTACGGACTGCCCGGCATCCCCGCCAACCTGATCAGCCTGACCCTGAAACACGCCATCCGAGCCTTACGACGGAATGGCGAGTACCGGCTGCTGCTCACCGCTTTCAATCCCATGCTCGGCTTCACTGGAGCCGCATTCCAGGCTTCCGGGTTTTACCCGTTCGCCGTGGCACCGGTGGCTTATCACTACACAGACCGCGGGAACTTCGTCACTCGTCGCGGTCGGCGGTCCACAAGCCGTCACGCAACTGGCACACCGCCCAATGTCCTCACAGTCCGGGGTATCGACAGAAGCATGCAGAAGAACGTCATTGAGAGCGTGAACGTGATCTCCATATCGATGGACGATCACGCGTTCAAGACCAAGGTCGACGGCAAGCTCCCTGGCTGCGACTCAGCTTTCCTCGATCAACTGTTCCACTATCGAACCCGACTCGAACGCGCCTGGTCCGACCAGACCATCCATCCCAGTTACCTGTCGGTGACGGATCGCGGGCCTCGGTCCCGCGGGCAATGCGGAGTCAGTTCGGTGTGGCTGGTACGCGAGCTGCGCAAGAAGCACCACGCCGATGCGACGTACTGCTATGGCGACCTGGTGTTCACCGACTCCCGCCACCGTCCCGTCCTGCACCACTGCTGGATCGAGATCGGAAGCGAGGACAACCCGTCGCGTCGCGTCATCGACATAACGTGCGATCAGGCAGAAGCGCTGGATGCGCCAGTCCTGTACCAACGGCATGACGAACTCGTCCGACAGGGCCTGGACTATCGCGCGCGGACCCGGCTGACGCTGGACGAGCTGCCGGACGATCGGGTCTGGCACCGGTTTCTCGCGCTCAGCGACGCCGTCGACTCCGATACCGAGATGATCACAACAAACTAGAAATCCTTCACCGAACCGAGGTTCGGCCGAGTGGGGGCGCCGTGTCAGCCGACCAGGACAGAATTCTGCTGCTGTCGTCGAACGTACGCCGACGGTATTCCGAGGACATCCTCACTGCCTTGGCGCTTCCCTCAGGGGCGATGATCCAGTTTCGGTACGAGACCGACTACGTGTCTCCCACCCTCCAGCGCACCGTGGCAAGCGGTTCCGTCGTGTCCTCCGCGGTGACCATAGCCTTCGTGGCGGAAACCGACACCGACAACCCGTTCCTGCTTCCGGTCAGGTACGCCAAGGTGGTGTCCGCCGTGTGCGTGGCGGACATATTCATCTTCCGGCTTCAGGTCGGAAGCTACGTGAACCTGGGCGACTTCCCTCGCAACGAAGGGGACATACGCAGTCGCAGCAGAGTCATCCTCGACCAGGTCACCGCCGCGAACAAGCGGTACTACCCCGCTGTGACCAGCTTTCCCGATCTGCACATGCGCGAGTCGGTCGACCCGGCCGGCGACTGGCTCAGTTCGGCCCGGCGACTCGTACTGCACTCGACCTTCTCGAACTCGTACTTCCTCAGGATCGATCCCCCAACGACGCAGACCGGAAGTCCGTTGACCTTCAACAGCGACGGACGCCTCGAAGTCGTGGATCGCGAGTCGGTTCGCATTCAAGTGAGCTTCTACTCCGGCCTGTATGCACCCGAACGCAAACATGTGCTCTCGTGTACGACGGACGGAACTTTTCTGCGAGTGTCCTCGGACGATTCCTACGAAGTCGCCCTGCGATATGACTCGGTCGAGTTCTGGTTACACCCGGGAAGTTTGGACTTCAACACCCTGTCCCGCGTCACGGTTTCGCTGACTGGCGAGCAGGGAATCAGCGACTTCGTTCCAGCCCACGCCAGGTTTCCCGTGGTGGTCAAACGATCCGCCTCACGCTTGACGTTGAGAGTTGCGACGACCGCGCTCGGCGCGCTTCTGGTCGCACTGCCGGCCATTCTGGGGGCCTCATCACCGCTTGCCGTTCGCATAGCGATCGGCCTCGTTGGCGCAGCACTGCTCGCCACGTCGACGGTTGTGCTCGGGTCCACCGCGAAATAAGGCCCAACACGCGCAGCTGCTGAATCAACCGTGCGACGGGTGGCCGTACAGCCCGGTTCCGGTGATCTCCAGCGAGGTCAGGAACGCCGCCGAAGCCTCGTACGACGCCTCCACCAGCTCAGCGGTGTGCGAGAAGTCCAACGGCGTCACGGCCTGCACGGGCGCCCCAGGCAAGTACAGCACCGGCGCGTGCTGCGACGCCAGCTCGACCTCCAGCACGGCCTGGTTGCGCATGCCCAGGGTCGCCCAGAACAACAGCGTCTCGGCGAGGGTCTCCGGCACCGTCGGCAGGTGCCCGGGAAACGCACAGTCCAGCACGACCAACGACTGAGCACCCATCGCGAGCGCCTGCCGGATCGGCACGTTGGCCAGCACCCCGCCGTCGTAGAGCACCCGCTCACCGATGCGCACCGGCGGATACACGCCGGGGATCGCCGCGCTGGCCAGGATCGCCGGCACCAGCGGACCGGACGTGATGTTGACGGCCTCGCCGGTCACGCAGTCCACCGACACCGCGCCGAACGGCAGCGTCAGCTCCTCGAACGCGCTGCACCCGTCCAGTCCCTCGGCCAGCACGGAGGCGAGACCAGTGTTGGGGAACAGGTAGGTCTTGTTGGTGCGCAACGATCGCAGCTGCGCGATGGGGCCGCCGGGGAACACCCGCTGCCGGGTCATGCCCTCCCACAGCGCGGCCAGCCGCGGCGCCGCCTTCTCCGGGTCGAGCGCCAGCAGCGAGCCGTTGACCGAGCCGACCGAGGTGCCGACGACGAGGTCCGGGCGCACGCCGTGTTCCTGCAACGCGCGCAGCATGCCCACCTGCGAGGCGCCGAGGCTGCCTCCGCCGCCGAGCACGAAGGCGACCGGTCCGGGCAATGAGATCGTCACGTCCGGGAATCCTAGGACGCGGTGTGGAAGAGCACCGGAATCGCCAGTTCCCGTGGTGTCCGCGAGCCGTGAAAGCCCTTCATGACGCTCAGCATGGGTTCGGCCTGGCTGCGGACGACGACCGCCGAGGCCTTCATCGCCACGACGACCTCGCCGATGCGCTCGAGAGCCAGTGGGCTGACCGGGCCGAACCAGCCCGCCTCCACGGCGTCCTCTCGCGACAGCACATCTGCCCGTGAGCCCAGAAACTCCCGCCACACGTCGAGGACCTCATCGGACTCGGTGTGCAGGTAGCGCACGCGAGGATCGCCGGTGATCACGCGGACTCCCTGCCACAGCAACGGTTCCGTGTCGAAGTCGATCTTGTCGGACGCGGTGACCATGCCGTGGTCGGCGGTCACGACGAGCATCGAGTCCGACGGCAGCCGCGTCGCGATGCGTTCGGCCAGCGCGTCCACGAACTCCAGCTGCAGCAACCACTCCGCGGAACCCTCGCCGTAGAAGTGGCCGATCATGTCGAGGTCGGCGTGGTAGGCGTAGCAGAACGAGCGGTCCTGCGCGACCGCGGACAAAGCGCCCAGCGCGAGGTCGCCGAAGCCCGCCACGCCGCGGAACCACGAACCGCGCAGCACCGCACGGGTGAGGCCGCTGGCCCGTTGCACGAACGGGGCGACCGCGCTCACGGCCACCCCGGCCGCCGCCGCGCGTTCGAACAGGGTCGGGTGCGGCTGGACGACCTCGGGCACGAGGACCTTGCGCAGGTCGTGGTGGTGGTCGCCGGCGCGGGACCAGGTCAGCGCGTTGAGCACCTCGTCGCCGACCGAGAACGAGTAGCCGACGATGCCGTGCTCGCCCGAGAGCAGGCCGGTGCCGATCGAGGCGAGGCTGCTGGCGGTGGTCGAGGGGAAGCCCGCGGAGATCTCGCGGCCGGGCAGGCTCGAGAGGAACGGGGCGTGATCGGCGTGTTCACGCAGCAGCTCGTGGCCGAGGCCGTCGACGAGCAGCAGCACGACACGCCGGGCGGAAGGCAGGTCGAGGGTGTTGTCGGCACCCGGAACGTCCAGGCCCGACAGCAGCGACGGAACGACCTCGGCGATGGTCACCTGGACACCGTGCCACGTCGAATCGGACAGCGGGCAGAATGGCGCGCTGTGACAACGCTCATCCACCAGAAGATCGCTGACGAGCTCGGCGTGGCCACGGGCCAGGTCCGCTCTGCTGTCGAGCTGCTCGACGGTGGCGCGACCGTCCCGTTCGTCGCCCGTTACCGCAAGGAGGCGACCGGCGGTCTCGACGACGCGCAGCTGCGCACGCTCGAGGAGCGGCTCGGCTACCTGCGCGAGCTGGAGGAGCGCCGCGCGGCGGTTCTCACGTCGATCCGCGAGCAGGGCAAGCTCGACGAGGCGCTCGAAGGGCAGATCCTCGCCGCCGACTCCAAGGCGCGGCTCGAGGACCTCTACCTCCCGTACAAGCCGAAGCGCCGCACGAAGGCCCAGATCGCGAAGGAAGCCGGTCTCGAACCGCTGGCCGACGCGCTGCTGGGCGACCCGAACCTGAACCCGCAGGAAGAGGCCGCGAAGTTCGTCGACCCGAGCAAGGAGGTCGCGGACGCCGCGGCCGCCCTGCAGGGGGCGCGGGCCATCCTGGTCGAGCGGTTCGGCGAGGACGGCGACCTGATCGGCGAGCTGCGCGAGCAGATGTGGACGCGCGGCCGCGTCGTCTCCAAGGTCCGCGAGGGCAAGGAGACCGAGGGCGCGAAGTTCGCCGACTACTTCGAGTTCGACGAGCCCTTCACCAAGCTCCCGTCGCACCGCATCCTGGCGCTGTTCCGCGGCGAGAAGGAGGAGGTCCTCGACCTCGTCCTGGAGCCGGAGGAGCCGAACGAGGAGGGCGGGCCCTCGTCGTTCGAGGTGCGCATCGCGGCCCGGTTCGGCATCGACGACCGCGGCCGTCCCGCCGACAAGTGGCTCACCGACACCGTGCGCTGGGCGTGGCGGACCCGCATCCTCGTGCACCTGGGCATCGACCTGCGCGGTCGCCTGCGCCAGTTCGCCGAGGACGAGGCCGTGAAGGTGTTCGCGTCGAACCTGCGCGACCTGCTGCTGGCCGCCCCGGCCGGCACGCGCGCCACGATGGGTCTCGACCCCGGCTACCGGACCGGCGTGAAGGTGGCGGTCGTCGACGCCACCGGCAAGGTCGTCGCGCACGGCGTGATCCAGCCACACGTGCCCGCGAACCGCTGGGACGAGTCGATCGCCAAGCTCGCGGCGCTGGCCAAGGCGCACAACGTCGACCTGATCGCGATCGGCAACGGCACCGCCTCGCGCGAGACCGACAAGCTGGCCGCCGACCTGATCAAGCGTCACCCGGAGCTGAAGCTCACCAAGGTCGTCGTGTCCGAGGCGGGCGCTTCGGTCTACTCCGCGTCGGCCTACGCGTCCTCGGAACTGCCGGGCCTCGACGTGTCGATCCGCGGCGCGGTGTCGATCGCCCGCCGCCTGCAGGACCCGCTGGCCGAGCTGGTGAAGATCGACCCGAAGTCCATCGGCGTCGGCCAGTACCAGCACGACCTGTCCGAGTCGAAGCTGTCGCGGTCGCTCGACGCGGTGGTCGAGGACTGCGTGAACGCCGTCGGCGTCGACCTGAACACGGCTTCGGTGCCGCTGCTGACCCGCGTCTCCGGCATCACCGCCGGCCTCGCGGAGAACATCGTGCTGCACCGCGACCAGAACGGGCCGTTCAGGACCCGTGCGGCGCTGAAGAACGTCGCCCGGCTCGGCCCGAAGGCGTTCGAGCAGTGCGCGGGCTTCCTGCGCATCCGCGGCGGCGACGAGCCGCTGGACGCCTCCTCGGTGCACCCGGAGGCCTACCCGGTCGTGCGGAAGATGCAGGAGGAGGCGGGTGCCGAGCTGATCGGCAACACCGCGGTGCTGACGAAGCTGCGTCCCGAGAAGTTCGTGGACGACCAGTTCGGTCTGCCGACCGTCACGGACATCCTTCGCGAACTCGAGAAGCCCGGCCGCGACCCGCGCCCGGCGTTCAAGACCGCGACCTTCGCCGACGGCGTCGAGAAGATCGCCGACCTCAAGCCCGGCATGGTGCTGGAGGGCGTCGTGACGAACGTGGCCGCGTTCGGCGCGTTCGTCGACATCGGCGTGCACCAGGACGGCCTCGTGCACATCTCGGCCCTGTCCAACAACTACGTGAAGGACCCGCGCGACGTCGTGAAGTCCGGTGACGTGGTGCGGGTGAAGGTGCTGGAGGTCGACGAGGCCCGCAAGCGCATCGGCCTGACGCTGCGCCTGACCGACGAGCCGGGCAAGCCCGCGCCGAAGCAGCAGGGCGGCGGTGGCGGCGGCCGCGACCGTCGTCCGCAGCGCGGTGGCGGCCAGCAGCGCGGCGGCCAGCAGCGCACCTCGCCGCCGCCCGCGAGCGGCTCGATGGCCGACGCACTGCGCCGAGCCGGCTTCGGCAAGTAGCTCAAACGACGAAGGGCCCCTCCGGTGGGAGGGGCCCCCTTCGTCGTTGCCTTACTTGGCGCGGGTGCCCTTGAGCTTTACCAGCTCCGACTCGAACAGCTCCTCCACGGTCGTCAGACCGCCGGGCGCCGCCTTGTCGACCTTGGTGATGTACGACTGCGTGGCCGACGGCCGCCCCACCAGGGAGTAGTGCAGCGGGGCGGTCAGGCCCTGGGTGTCCAGGCCCTTGGTGTCGTGGAACGCCTTCAGCACGCCGTCACGCGTGAGGTCGCCGTTCTTGCAGGCCTTCTCGATGACCGACAGGAACACCTTCGCGACGGTGTAGCCGTGGTCGACGTAGAGCGCGGGCTTCTCGTTGGGGTAGTTCCTGGTGAACGCCGCCGCCACCTCGCGCGGACCGGGCTGGCTGCCGCTGAACGGCGCCACCGACGTCACCACGGACAGCTGCTTCTGCACGGCGGGCCCGACCGGCGAGTCCAGGATCGCGCTGTCGTAGCCGACCACGTTGACCATGAACGGCACGTCCCACTTCATCGCCGCGGCGACACCCACGGCGGCGGCGGTCTGGGCCGGGTTGGTGCTCAGCATGACGGCTTTCGCGCCGGCTGCCTTCAACGCGCCGATCTGCTGGGTCAGGTCGGCCGCGGTCTCGTTGATCGGCTGTTCAGCGATCTTCATGTTCCACTGCTGGCCGACGAACCGGCTGCCCTCGACCGCGTTGTCGCCGTAGCTGCCCTGGACGTAGACGTGGCCGATGGTGTCGCCGTCCTTGATGACACCGCGGCGCTTGTAGTGATCCAGGCCGTTGATGACGTCGAGGTCGTAGGTGGTGCCGACGATCATCATGTGCGGGTTGCCGAGCAGCGACGCCGACCACGCCACAGGGGCGGTCAACGTGCGGGTCTGCATGATGTCGGGCTCGATGGCCGCGGTCATCGGCGTGCCCGCGAGCTCCATCAGGCCGAGAACCTGCGGTTCCAGGTCGAAGTACGCGTCGAGGGCCTTCTGCACGTCGTACGCGTGGTCCTTCAGCTTGATCTCGACCTTGCGACCGCAGATGCCCCCGCGGTCGTTGATCTGCTTCAGGTAGAGCTCGTAGCCCTTCATACGGGTCATCGCCGAGGCCTTGTACGGCCCCGTCATGTCCGTCAGGACGCCGAGCGAGATCGTGTTGTCCGTGACGCCCGGCCCGCTCTTGACCTGAACCTTCGCAGGTTCCCTCGCGCCACAACCGGCCACGAGGACGGTGAGCGCCAAGGCGGTGGGCAGAACGCGGCGGCGGAAGGGCATGCAGAGTCCTTGTTCGAAAGATCGCAACATACTAAGCGGTAGCTCAGTATTCGTTGATCGGTCACATATTGCCTCTCTATGTGGTACGTGACACAGGATTGTTAGGTTCATGTGACTACCGCTCGACTACCCGCTGTGCTAGTTCTTCGGCGCCGAACGAACCGAGATACGGCGTTGTCGATCACATTTCGGGTATCCGAACGGCATGGCTGATGACGTGATCACGCTGCTGCACCGCCAGCACGAGAACATCCGGACGCTGTTCGCCGAAGTCGAGGCCGCGAGCGGAGACGAACGCACAGACGCGTGGCATCGGCTCGTGCGACTGCTTTCGGTCCACGAGACCGCGGAGGAGGAGATCGTCCACCCGGCCATCGCGCGCGTGAACGGCGGTGAGCCCATCGTGGACGCACGGATCGCTGAGGAACGACGCGCCAAGGAACTCCTCAGCACGATGAACGACATGGGCCCCGACGCCGAGGGCTTCGACACGCTGCTCGTGCAGCTCCGCGACGACGTGCTCGCCCATGCGGACCACGAGGAACAGGCGGAGTTCCCGCTGCTGCGCAAGGTCCACGACCAGGAACGTCTCGAACGGATGGCGAAGGCCGTCGAAGCCGCCGAGGCCATCGCACCGACCCGCCCGCACCCCGGCGTCGAGGGACCTGTCGCGAACCTCGCGCTCGGCCCGATCGTGGCCGTGGTGGACAGGGCGCGGGACGCGATCCGCAAGATTCTCGGATGAGGGTCGTCGTCACCGGCGGCAGCGGCAACGTGGGCACCGCGCTACGGCGTCACCTCGACTTCGAAGACGTCGGTGTCGATGTGCGCACGTTGTCGTCGTTGCGCGACGCCATCCGCGGTGCCGACGTCGTGGTGCATCTGGCGTGGGCGATCAAACCGACGGATCGTGAGACCAACATCGACGGCAGCGAGCACGTGCTCGTTGCCTGCATCAAAGAAGAGGTGGAACATCTGATCTGCGCGTCGTCGGTCGCCGCCTACGCACCGGCGGCGCGCTACAGCCGCGTGGACGAGTCATGGCCCGTGACAGGCATCCCCGGCAGCACGTACAGCGCGCACAAGGTGCGGCTGGAGGAGATGATCAGGCGATATCCGTTGCCGTGCACGGTCATCAGACCGTGCGGCATCGGGCAGGCTTCAGCGGCTGAGCAGCTTCGACGTTGGTTGCTCAGCCGCTGGCTCTCCCCCAAGCTGTTGCCGTTGCTGCCGATTCCGTTGTGGAACGGCCTGCGTCTGCAGCTCGTGCACTCCGACGACGTGGCGCGCGCGATCGTCGAGATAGTGCGCCTCAAAGCGTTGGGGGCTTTCAACCTCGCCGCCGAACCGGTGCTGACGGCACCGATGATCGCCGAACGTGTCGGCGCCGGTCGCCTCTCGGTGCCGTTCCCGCTGGTGGAGAAGCTGGCGGGCGCAACGGCGAAGCTCGGGCTGCAGCCGCTGACGCCCGAGTGGGTCCGGATGGCCGATCAGGCACCGCTCGTGCGGACCACCCGAGCGCACGAAGATCTGAAATGGTGGCCGGAACACGACGCGCGTGATGTGCTGAGCGAAGTCGTCATGGCAATGGGGAGGCGTTCGTGAACGAGGTGGACGCGGTCGTCGTCGGCGCCGGCCCGAACGGCCTGGTCGCGGCGGCACTGCTGGCGGACGCGGGCTGGGACGTCCTCGTCCTGGAGCAGCGCGCCAAGCCCGGTGGCGCCGTTGCGTCGGCCGAGATCACCGCGCCGGGCTTCACGAACGACGTCTACAGCGCGTTCTACCCCCTCGGCCTCGGTTCGCCCGTCATCGGTGCGTTGAACCTCGACGTGCAGTGGCAGCACGCACCGGCCGTGCTCGCCCACGTGCTGCCCGACGACCGCGTGGCGCTCCTCTCTCGTGAGGTGGAGGCAACGGCGAAGTCCGTCGGTGCCTTCGCCGACGCGGACGCCGACCGCTGGCACGCCGAGTACACACGCTGGATGTCCGTGCGTGACGCCGTGCTGGACTCGCTGCTGCGTCCGTTCCCACCGGTGCGTGGCGGCCTGTCTCTCTTGAAGGCCGCTGGTGTGGGAGACGCGCTGCGCCTCGCGCGCATGCTGACGTTGCCCGTGCGCCGCCTCGGCGAGGAACTCTTCGAGGGTGATGGCGCGCGCGTGCTGCTGGCGGGCAACACGATGCACACGGACCTCGGCCCGGACCAGGCGGGCGGTGCGGGCTTCGGCTGGCTGCTGGCCATGCTCGCCCAGGACGTCGGCAACCCCGTGCCACGCGGCGGCGCGGGTGAGCTGACGGCGTCGTTGGTACGCCGTTTCGGCGGTCGCATCGAGACGAACGCGAAGGTGACCGGTGTGCTGCACGCGCGCGGTGTAGCCGTTGGCGTACGTCTGGCCGACGGAACTGTTGTGCGCGCACGCCGTGCCGTCCTGGCCGACATTCCCGCACCGTCGCTCTACCAGGACCTGATCGGCGTCGACGCGCTGCCCGCGAAGCTCGCCGAGGACCTGAGGAAGTTCCAGTGGGACGCCGACACGATCAAGGTCGACTGGGCGTTGTCGGGCCCGATCCCGTGGACGAACCCGGACGCCGCGCAGGCGGGCACCGTGCACCTCGGCGGCGACGTCAACGGACTGGCCACCACGGCCCACGAGCTGGCGTGCGGCAAGGTCCCGCGGACACCGTTCATGGTCATGGGTCAGATGACGACGACCGACCCGTCACGCTCCCCCGCCGGCACCGAAGCCGCCTGGGCATACACACACGTCCCGCTCGGCGGCAAGTGGACCGACGACCGCCTGAAGCGCCGCGCCGACCGCATGGAGCAGGTCATCGAGGAACGTGCGCCCGGCTTCCGCTCCCGCATCGTCAAGCGCTCCGTGCTGGGCCCCGAGCAGATCGGCACGGTCAACGGCGGCACGTCGGCGATCCACCAGCAGCTGATCTTCCGTCCGGTGCCGGGGCTCGGCCGCGCGGACACCCCGTTCGACCGCCTCTACCTGGCGGGCTCGTCGGCGTGGCCTGGTGGCGGCGTGCACGGCGCGGCGGGCGCGAACGCGGCAAGGGCCGCGCTGGCGCGGTGGGGTGCGGGGGGCGAGGTCTACCGGCTGCTGATGCGTGGCCTGCACAAGGCCGTCTACTGACGGGCGAGCTTGCGGGTCCGCGAGGCCCGCAGATAGGCCATCACCAGCGTCTCCAGATCAGGATGCGTGCTGTCCCAGCCGGAAGGCGCGGATCCTCCACGCACCAACGCCGTCGTCTGCCGCGGCGTGTGTGAGGAGTCGACCACCACGCCGTCTGTCTCCAGCTCGACCTCGGCGGGCCCGACGACGACCCGGTGATCGACCAGGATCCCGTCGATGTCGCCCACCACCTGCACGCGTCCCTCGTCGAGCAGCAGCAGGTGGTCGCACACGTCCCCGAGGTCGGTCAGCAGATGGGACGACAACAGCACCGTCGTCCCCCTCTCCGCGACGTCCGTCATGACGATCCGCAACGTCTCGTCGCGCGCCAACGGATCGAGGTCGGACAACGGCTCGTCGAGCAGCAACAGCTTCGGCAACCGGCCGAGTGCCAACGCGATCGCGACCTGCGTGCGCGCGCCGGCGGACAACGTGCGCACCTTCGCGTCCCTGTCCACACCCGCCAGCAGGTCGAGCACCTCGGAGGCGCGCGCGGCGGACCAGCGGTCGTTCAACGCCGCACCCGCCCGCATCACCTCGCGCACGGTGAACTGCTCGTACAACGGGCGTTTCTGGGTCAGCAGCGCCACGTCGGGATGCATCCGCCCGCGCACGGGAGTGCCTCGCACGCTCACCGAGCCACTCGTGGGCCGTGCAAGCCCAGCGATCAACGACAACAACGTGGATTTGCCCGCCCCGTTCGGCCCCACAAGCGCCGTGACGCTGCCCTCTGGCAAGGCGAAGCTGCAGTCGTCGAGCGCGCGCACGCGGCCGAAGTGCTTGGCCACGCTCGAAGCGTGCACCGGACTGGCGTTCATCAAGCCTCCACAATGGACATGAATGGGGACATCAGTAGTGCGCCCCGCGCACGTCCGTGTAGAGCGCGTCGACCTCGTCCACCGACAGCCCCTCGTCGACCGCGCGGCCCATCCACCGGTCCAGGTCCTGCCGCAACGGCGCGTCGGCGCGCGTGGCGTCCGTGGCGAGCGAAGCCGTGATGAACGTACCCATGCCCCTGCGGCCTTCGACGAGACCTTCGTGTTCGAGCTCGCGGTACGCCTTCAGCACGGTGTTGGGGTTGACCCTGGTGGCCTCCACCACTTCCCGTGCCGTCGGCAGCTTGTCGCCGGGGCCCAGCAGTCCCATCCGCATCGCCTGCTTCACCTGCGCGACGATCTGGAGGTAGGTGGACACCCCGGAGTGCCGATCGATGCGAAACTCGATCACGCCGCTCAGCATAGGTGCCCACCCCGTCCCCGACCGCCCCTGTCACGACTGCCTGCGCACCGCCCACACCAGACCGAGCACGAACACCGCCGCGAGCCCGGCGAAGATCGCCGCTTCCAGGAGGTGGATCGTGGTCGCCTGGTCCACCTGGAGGACGTCCCGGTACCGCTGCGCCAGGCCGTGCTGCTGCCAGCAGGCGGTCCGGTCCTCGACCGAGACCTCCACCCGCGTGCTGGGGACGCACGGCGCCTGTGCCGACCCCGGATCGGCCACCACGGCTCCCTTGGCGTCCAGGAAGCCCGTGTCCATCACCTGGCCATCCCCGACGCCGGCGTAGGGATCCGTCAGGTCGGGCGACAACTCCCGGACCGGCTCGCCGAACTCGTCCCGCCGCACCGCGACCGCGATCCGCGACGCGACGAAGACACCGAGCGTCAACGTGATCGCCACCAGCGTCCGCCTCGACAACGCGCCAACGAACACGCCCAGCGTGTACGCGAAGAGCGTGTACACGACCGGCGACACACCTTGAGCGTCGAAGGTGGTGAAGTAGAACGGTCCTCCCACCAACGGGCCGAGCTTGCCCGCCGCGTTCACCCAGCTGCGCACGAGGAGCTGCAGCGCCGCCACGAAGAGCAGCGCGGGCAACCCGGCGACGACGAACTTGGTCGCCATCCAGCGCGTCCGGCTGACGGACTGGGTGAACGCCAGCACGTGCGTGCCCTGTTCGAACTCACGCGCGAACAACGGCGCGCCGATGAAGACACCGACCAGAGCGGGCACCACGACCACCGCGATCTGCGCGATGTGGATCAGGTCGTACCAGCTCTTCTGGAACTCACGGGCCTCCTTGCCGCGGCAGACCGCCAGTTTCTGCTCCACGCAGTCAACGAGGTTGCCGGCCTTGAGGTCGGCGAGCATTCCCGCTCGCAGCAACAGGATGGCCGCCGCCGCCACGACCAGCCCGCCCGCGAGCGTGATGAACACCGGGCGCTGCTGACGCCACACGATCCACGTCATGCCGCCACCCCTTCCGACCGCATGTGGGCGAGCACGAGCTGGCTGAGCCGCATACCGGGAGCACCGTGCTGGTGCAGCAGCCGGCCGACGTCACCCGCGAGCCGCACCTGGCCCGAGGCCAGCAGCACCAGGTGGTCGCACACACCCTCCAGCTCGGCCAGCACGTGCGACGACAGCAGCACGGTGATGCCCTGGACTCGGCACTCGTGCAGGAGCGTCTGCAGCACGGTCTCACGCGCCAGGGGGTCGAGGTCGGCGAGCGGCTCGTCCAGCATCAGCAGCCGCGGCCGCTTGCCCAGTGCCAGCGCCAGCGCGACGCGCGTGCGCTGACCGCCCGACAGCGTCCCGACCTTCGCCGCGAACGGCACCTGCGCCCTCTCCACCAGCTGCTCGGCGTACGCCTGGTCCCAGCCGGGGTTGGCGGTGCGGCCGTACCGCAGCGTCTCGGTGACGGTGAACTGCGGGTACAGCGGCTTGGCCTGCGTCAGGAACGCCACCGCGGGGTGCATCCCGCGGCCGTTGGGCGCGTCGCCGAACACCGTGATCCGGCCCGCGGTCGGGCGGAGCAGTCCGGTGATCATGCCCATCAGCGTGCTCTTGCCGGCGCCGTTCGGCCCGACGAGGGCCACCACGCGCCCCGCGGGGATCTGCAGCGTGCAGTCCCGCAACGCCCAGCCCCGCGAGTACTTCTTCCCCAGGTTCTCCGCCACGACGGGCGGGTGCTCCCTAGATTCCATGGAAGCAACCGTAGCACCCTTTCACTAGTTACCTAGTGAAAGGGTTTTTCACGCTCGCCCGCGAGCGAGCGCGTCGAGGCGCCGCAGGGTTTCCCTGTTGCGTGGAATCAGCAGCATGTCCTGCACGAACGTCGGCAGGAACTTCGACGGCCCGCGGGCCACGTGCTCGCTCATCCGCACCTCGGTGAGCGCTCCCGACCGCGCTCGCAACGTGAACAAGATCCGCGCGGCGCCCGCGGGCCACAGCCGGGCGTCGAGCTCCAGCAGCCGGGACGGCTCACAGCGGACGACCTCGGTGACGTCCTCGACGGTCAGCGGCCACGGCCCCACGCTGTGGTGGATGCGCGTGCCGGGCTTGGGCCACCCGGTGTCGACGTCGCGGATGTGCGACGCGCCCACCACCCAGCCCGCGTAGGACCAGCCGTCGGCGAGAACCGCCCACACGGCGTCGATCGGAGCTTCTACGTCCAGGGAGACCTCAGCCACTCAGGTGAGGTACCCGTTGCGTCAGGAGGCAATCCGCCGAGTCCGGCGGCTCTCGGCCTTGCGCTGCAGGTGGTCGGCGGTGAGCTCCAGCTCGTAGGTGCGCAGGGCCTGGTAGCGCGGCGCGAGCCGGAGGGCGAACGTTCCGCTGAGCCGCTCGATCGCCGACGCCGCGCGATCGAGCCGCCTGCGGGCGGCGTCCAGACCTCCGGCTCGCAGCATGCGCAGGCAGTTCTCGGCCTCGCAGTTGTACGAGCGGAGCATCAGCGCCGACCAGTCCTCGACGAGCCTGCGCCCCGTGGCGTCCGACCCGTTGAAAGTGACCTGCGTGCCGCCCTCGATCGCGGCGCCGGTCTTGATCAGCGTCTTCATCTCGTCGTGGATCAGGTCCAGCTGGGCCTGGTGGTCCGCGGCGGCGGTGCCGGTGCGGAACACGCCGGCGCGCTGGAAGGTGAGCTCCTCCTTCAACGGCTGGAGCTCGGCGCGCGCGTTCTTGACCCGGTGCCGCAACGCCACGAGCTCGGCACCGGCGCGGTCGACCTCCTCCAGCGCGCTGGTTTGCGCTGTTCGGGCGTCACCGATTCGAGCGAGATGCTCTTGCAGGCCTTCCACTGTCCGCTCCAGCTCAGCGATCCGGCGGTTCTTGCGCCCGAGCATGTCTACCTCCCCGAACGGCGACGAAAGGCTCACGACCGTTCCATCGCAAGGAGGAATCCACCGTTATCTCCCGCGCTATGCACTCACACCATCGAGTGAACCCACGAAGCGAACGAATCCCTCCGGGTCCTCGCTCGTGGCGGACTGTTGCAAGATCACGCTGGTAGCGCCCGCTGCGGCCACCGACGCGACCAGGTCCGTGACGTACGCGCGGTCCCGCGAGTCGGTCTCCACGTAGACGATCACCGGGTGCTCGCGGGAAGCCCGGATGGCCCGAACCCGGTCGAGATCGGCCGACGCGTCGAGGATCGTGCCGTCGCCGACCTCGCCCGCGAGATCCAGGGTCTTCATCCCGAGCCCGCCCACGTAGATCGGCATGGGTGCGGGAGGCGGCCAGTCCAGTGCGACGCCGGCCAGCTTGACGTACCGGCCGGACGTCGTGACGCGCTCGCCGGCCAGGAGCGCCTTCAACGCGGTCGTGTACTCGCGCAGCAGGGTCAGCGGCGACGAGGCCCGCGCGCCGACCTGGCCCATCCAGTCCTGCACGCCGTGGCCGACGCCGATCGTGACGCGTCCTGGGAACAGCCGGTCGAGCGTCGCGGCCTCCATCGCGGTCAGCGCGACGTTGCGCAACGGCACCGGCAGCAGGCCGACGCCGACCTTCAGCCGGGAGGTCCAGGCGAGCGCGGCGGACGCGGCCGCGATGCCGCTTTCCAGGAAGCAGTCCTCCCACAGCCACAACGAGTCCACACCGGACTCCTCGGCCGCGAGGACGACCGAACGCAGGTTCTCTGGCGGGAGCTGGGGCCGGTAGACAGCGCCGAGTGTGGTCACCCGACAACTACTACCGGCCCGCGGCTCACCTCAGCAACCGAGTTGGATCAGCCGGCGCTGTGGTACGTGATGTCCCAGTGGTTCGACTCGAGGTAGTAGATATTGCCCGCGTTCGACTTCCACTTGTTGCCGCCGATGGACGTGAACTTGCTCTTGATGTAGTTGGTCACGCAGCTGGACAGCGAGATGTCCACCTTGTACCCGTTCCAGTGCGAGTAGGTACCCGACGCGTGACCGGTCTCGGTGCCACCGGTGATGTTCACCGCGCAGCCGGACGCGCGCTTGAACGTCTTGATGCCCGCGATGGTCGTCTGGTTGATCTGCTCGAACGAGGTGCAGTTCGAGCGGTTGCGGTCGCTGCAGCCGCCGCTGGAGGACCACGTGATGCCGGCGTCGCGCAACTGTGCGGCCGCCTGCGCGTGGGTGTACTTGGCCGGCGCCGCCGACGCGACCGACGCCCCCAGCAGCAGAGCGGCGAACATCGCGATCACGGCTGCGATCATGCGAACGAACATGCTCTCTCTCCTTATGCCCAAAGGTGCGGCGAAGTTAGGAAGGAGCGGTAAAGAGACGCCTAAACCGGCCTTAGGCCGATCTTTGGCGCCGTCGTGGACAGTCCCGGTCGTCACATCAAGTCGATCGGAGCAACAACGATGCGCATTCGCCACGCCGTCGCGGTGACCGCACTCTCGCTCGGACTGCTGTCCGGCATCTCCGGCATCGCCCACGCGATGCCCGAGGGCCCCGCCGAGCAGGAGACGCCCATCTCGCAGGAGCAGGCCGCCGCCGGGTACGGCGGCACCATCAAGCGGTCCGAGGTCATCAGCCGGGCCAAGGACTGGTGGAACCGCAGGGTTCCGTACTCGCAGAGCGCCTACGCGTGGGACGTCAACCACGGCAAGAAGTACCGCCAGGACTGCTCCGGCTTCGTCTCGATGGCCTGGAAGCTCACCTCGAGCCGCACCACGTCCACTTTGGACGAGGTCGCCACGCGGATCTCGTGGGGGAGCCTCGAGCCGGGCGACATGATCCTGCGCAACGGCCACGTGAAGCTGTTCGAGAAGTGGGCGAACTCGGCCCACACCTCCGTGTGGATCTACGAAGAGGGCAACACCCGCGACGACATGGACCACGAGACCATCTCGATCGAGGCGCTGAAGGACGGCGGCTACGCGCCGTGGGAGTACAAGAAGATCCGCGACTGAGTCAGCTGATCGCGAGGCTCCACTGAGCGCGCCACTGGTGCACCTCTCCGGCTTCACGGGTGCCCAGTCGCGCGAACAGCCCGGCAGCCTCATCCCAGCAGCGGTCCGCGCCTGACACGTCCCCCCGACAGGCGTGGACCGCACCGAGGTCTCTGAGCGTTCGTGCCCGCCACAACGGCAGCCCCAGGTCGGACCACGACGCCAGAGCCTCGGTCAGCACGACCTGCGCGCCGTGGTGGTCGCCCGCCGCGAGCCGCAACTCCCCCGTGGTGCGGCGGACGAGCGCCTCGCCGAACCGGTCGCCGACGTCGCGGCAGCCGTCCATCGCGACAGCGAGCAGCTTCTCCGCCGGACCGAACGAACCCTTGCGGATCAGCACCTTCGCCCACGCCTGGGCGGTGTAGCAGCCGAGCAGCTCGTCGCCGGTGCCCGCGACCATCTCGTGGGCGCGCACGATGTGTTCCTCCGCCAGGTCCAGCTCGCCGCGGGCACGGTGCACGAGCCCGATTCCCCGCGCTGCCAGGGCTTCGCCTCTTCTGCTCCTCGCGGAGCGGTAGGTGGTCTCCGCCAGTGCGAGGGTGTTCAGCGCTTCCTCGTCGTCGCCGAGTTCCCGTTTGATGGAGCCGATTCCGTAGAGCGCGTGCCCGACTCCCTCGGAATCGTCGGACTCCAGCAGCTCGCGCGCACGGTCGAGCGCCTCCAACGCGCACGGGTACTCGCCGAGATCCCGGCAGACCATGCCGATGCCGTTCATCGCGACGGCCTCGCCGCGCTTGTCGCCCAGGTTCACGAACAACGTCTGCGCGGTGTCGAACCACGATCGTGCCTCGACCAGGTTGTCACGCTTGTAGTACATCTGGCCGAGGCTGCAGCGCAGCACCGCCTCCAGCCTGAGGTCCCCGGTCCTCCACACGGCCTCCAGCGCCGCCGTGTGTGTTCGTTCCCAGGCCTCGTACCGGTTCCTGAGCCCGAACCAGGCGAACACCAGCACCTCGGCGAGCTGCGACGCGATCTCGGCGAGCCCGAGCTCGGCCGCGCGTTCGACGAGTTTGGTGAGCAGGCTTTCCTCGCGCGCGAACCACGCGTCCTTGTCGGCGGGGCGCGCCGCGGTGGTGACGATGCCGAGGGAGTCCTGCATGCGCGGCACGGCGAGGAAAAGCTGCTCGGTCAATCCGTCCACGGTGGACAGAGCGGCGACCACGGCCCTCTTGACCAGGTCCTCGCGTTGTGTTGGCGGGTCTTCCGCTTCGGCGAGCTCGCGGGCGTGCAGTCGCACCAGCTCGTGCATCCGGTAGCGAGCACTGCCGATGACGTCGAGCAGCCGCGCGTCGACGAGCTGGTCGAGCACGTCCTCGTCGAGCAGGTGCACCCACAGGAAGCTCGGCACCTCGGGCAGCCCGAGGAACCCGAAGATCCGGTAGGCGGCGCGGACGTCCTCGTCGAGCGCGCGATACGTGAGCTCCAGGCTCGACCGCACCGCCAGGTCGTCCGCGACGAGCTCGTCCAGCCTGCTGCGTTCGTCAGAGAGCCTTCTGACCAGTTTGGACACCGGCCAGTGCGCGCGCCCGGCCAGCCGAGCGCCGGTGATCCGCACGGCGAGCGGCAGATACCCGCACAGCCGCGCCACTTCCTTCGCCTGCTCGGGCTCGGCGGCCACCCGCTCGTCGCCGAGGATGCGTTGCAGCAGCGTGACGGCCTCGTCGCTGCTCAGCACGTCCAGCGGAATCCGGCGCACGCCTTCCAGCCCGCACAACCGGCTGCGACTCGTGATCAGCGTCAGACAGCCGGGACTCCCCGGCAGCAACGGCCGGACCTGCGACACACTCGTGACGCCGTCCAGCACGATCACCACGCGCCGCCCGCCGACCGTGGCCCGCCACAGCGCGGCGCGTTCCTCCGGGGACTCCGGAATCCGCTCACTCGGCACGTCCATCGCGCGCAGCAACGAGTCCAGCGCCCCCGACGGCGAGTGCAGGTCGACGAACAGCTGCCCGTCGGGATACCGGTCCGCGAGCCGATGCGCCGCGTGCACCGCCAGCGCCGACTTGCCGACCCCCGCCGGCCCCTCGATCCACCACACGCCACCGTCGCTGTCGAGAAGCCTGCTCAGCTCCTTGTCACGCCCGGTGAAGTCGCCGGCATCGCGCGGCAGGTAGTTGCGGCGGCTGTCCCGAGCCCCTTCCAGCACGTCGCGGTAGAGCTGCTGCAGCTGCTCACCCGGCTCGACACCGAGTTCGTCGACGAGCACCTTGCGCGTCTCGCGGAACACCCGCATCGCGTCCGCCCGGCGCCCGGCCCTGGCGAGCGCGGTCATGAGCTGGCCGCGCAGCCGTTCCGCCAGCGGGTACTCGGAGACGAAGATCCCGAGCGGGTCGATGAGCTCGGCGTGCCGTCCCAGCGCGAGCTCGGCGTCGACCCACGCCTCGGCGGCCGCGAGCCGTTGCACGTCCAGCGTCTGCGCGAACACCACCGGCGTCCCGCGCCACAGCTTCAACGCCCTGCCCAGCGTCTCGGCCTTGGCCTTGAGGTCGGGGTCGTCGTTCGCGTCCGCGACCAGCCTGCGGAACAGGTGCAGATCCACGGTCTCGGGCTCGGCGCTGAGCACGTACCCGGCCGCCCGGTGCTCGACCGGCAACCCGGTCCGGCGCAGGCTGCTGATGTGCACCTGCAGCGACTTGCGGGCCTGCGGCGGCGGCTCCTCACCCCAGATGAGATCGATGAGCCGCTCGACGGGCACGATCTTCCCGCACTCGACCGCCAAGACCGCTAGGATCTGCGCGGGCTTCGGCGGCACTGACGGCTCGACCGGCCCCAGAATCCTGACCTCCACTGCGCCCCCACCAGCGTTGAAGATTCACCGTGTTTTGCGCGGCATTGCAAAATGTTGACGCACCCCTGCGTACGTGGTTCCACTTTCGGGTGAAGGCCACTCGAATGGACGCAGAGCTGGATGCAACCAGACCGGAGTTCACTCCGTCCAGCCCACTTTCAGTGGGCATCAATGTGAACCTTTGTTCCAGTTTCACAAGCTCGCTTTGAGCCTGCCGAACTCCTCCGCGAGCGCCGGCAACTGCCAGTGGGCGTTCAACCCGCTCGGATTGGGCAGCAACCACACCCTGGCCCCGCCCACGGTGTCTGCCTGCGGCCCGACCTGTGCTTTCTTGCGTCCAAACGCCGCCCGGTACACCGTCACCCCGAGCACCGCGAGAACCTTCGGCGAATACCGTGCGACCTTTTCGGCGAGCGCGACCCCACCCGCTTTGAGTTCGTCAATTGTTAATTCGTCGGCTTTGGCGGAGGGCCGCGCGACGACGTTCGTGATGCCGAGCCCGAGCGGCAACAGCTCCAGCTGCTCGGCCGGCGCGAAGAGTTTTGGGGTGAAACCGGACAAATGCAGGGCCGGCCAGAACCGGTTTCCCGGCCGCGCGAAGTGGTGGCCGGTGGCCTCCGACACGAGGCCGGGGTTGATGCCGCAGAAGAGCACGTCGAGCCCTGGCTTGATCACGTCGGGAATCACGTGGCCAAGCCTACGGTGGTCCGGTGACCGGTCGCCCGATCCTCTTCCTCGACGTCGACGGCCCGCTCCTCCCGTTCGGTGACGGAGTCGCGGGCGAACCCGGCCTCGCCAGGCTCGACCCGCTGCACGGCCCGTGGCTCGCCGCCCTGCCGTGCGACCTCGTCTGGGCGACGACGTGGATGGAGGACGCGAACGAGCACCTCTCCCCCGTCCTCGGCCTGCCTCGGCTCCCGGTCGCGACCTGGCCGGACGACCACGAGACCGAGGGCGCAGACGCACGCCGAGGCCTGCACTGGAAAACCCGCGGCCTCGTCGCGCTCGCCGGAGACCGGCCGTTCGCGTGGGTCGACGACGAGATCACCGCCCAGGACCGGGCCTGGGTCGCCGGGCACCACCCCCACGCCCTGCTGCACCGGGTGAACCCGCGCCACGGCCTCACCGACGCCGACTACCTCGCCCTGGACACGTGGCTCCGCGAGATCCAGTGCCGCAACAGTCAGCCGTTGCCCCGCGGTCGGCGGTCAAGCGGCCGCATCGGTGACACGAGCAACCGATGAACGGCGCAGACGCGGCGATGGTTGGCTGCCGCGGCACTAAGACGCCGCAGGCACTCGCGGGCGAGGCGTCCACCTGGTGTAGCCGGCGCGGCGCGCGTCCTCCGGCGAATTGAAGAACGCGTCCCCCTTCATCCGCTTGTAGTACGGCGACTCCGGGGTGTGGAACATCATCGTCCGCGAGTTCGCCTTGATCGCGGGCGGCAGCGCGACCCGCTCCTCCATGATCGACAGAGGCGCGTCGGGCACGGGAACGGAGCGCGTGCGCATGGTCAGCCACGTCAGCAGCACGCCCGCGAGGAACGCGCCCGCGCACAGCAGGAACATCTGGATGAAGAAGCCGAACAACGAACGCTCCTCTAGCCCGTGGTCGTGAAGTCCTCGTCGACGCGCAGGCCCCCGGCCGCCCGGCGCAGGGCGTCACTCAACCGCCCCGCGCGCTCCGGGTCCGCGACGCGCGCCGACGCGGTCAGATGTCCTTTGTGGACCACGCCGGTGAAGTCGGCGACGTCCTGGTCCAGCACCGCCCCCAGCAGCGCCGCGGCGACGGACGGGGTGACGGGCATGCGCTCGCCCGCGTTGGGGGTGATCACGTCGGTGATGCGGTGGGAGGCGGTCAGCTCGCGCACGGCGTCGACGACCTCCTGTCGTTCGGAGATCGAGCTCGCGGTTCCTGCCAGCATGATCTCGGCCTCGCGCACGGCGAACACCAGGTGGCCCGGCTCGATCCCGGCCGCGGGCCGGAACGCGGTGCCTACCGAGGCGAGCAGCATCGGCACGACGAGGACGCCGACGAAAACGCGCTGCGGTAGGTGCACGCGCCTGACCTATCTCATTCGGCCGATTCCATGCCACCGCCTGGAGCAGAACGCCCAGGACAACACGCCGGAATTCACTCGTTCGTGGAGACCGTCACGGGCACTCCGGAGGCCACCAGCCGCCAGTCCGACCGGGTGAACGACGACGGGTCGAGCACGCCGGCGGCCTTGACCCAGTCGATCAGCAGCTGACGGATCTCCTGCTGCTGGTTGTGCAGCACGGGCGCGGACGCGATGTGCGGGAAGTCGCCGCCACCGGCCTGCCGGTAGTTGTTCACGGCCACCGCGAACTCGCACGAGTCGGACACCGGCTCACCCTCGTACGCCAACCCCACGATCCGCGATCCCACCGGCTGAGCGATGTCGATGTCATAGGTGAGCGGTGCGGACAGCCCGTAGGCGATGTCGAAGTTGTAGTCCGGCACGTCCGCGGACACCTCGTCGGCCGTGAAAGGGCCGGGACCGGAGACCTGCCGGAAGTACCGCGCCGACTCCTCCAGGAAGTCGCGCAGCTGAGCTCCGGTCATCCGCACGCCCAGCAACGTGTTGTCGAAGATGTAGAGCCCGGCAACGTCGCGAATCGACACTTCCCCGGCTGGAATCGCCGCCGCGCGGTTGAACGGCGCGCATAACGACACCACCGGCAGCGACGTGGACTTCGCGACCTCCAACGCCTGCACGTGGTTGATGAACCCCAACGCTGGTGTGTCCTCGAAACGCGACCGCGCTGCCGACATGGCCCCCAGACAGGTTCCGATGCGCGCGTTGACGTACGTGACGACCTTCTCGTGATCACGCCGCAGCAGCCGCACGATCCGCGGATCCTCTTCCACCGAAGCGGACGACAGCACGGACGACCGCGACCCCACCAGCTCCCAGCGGGTGTCGAACTGGAGGTCGAACTCCATCAGCGACAAACGCTTGCCCCAGAACAACGGTTCGGTCAGCAGCACCGGCCGCCCGGTCACCTTGTTCGTCACGAACCGCTGCGGGATCTCCACGTGCGCGTGCCCGACCAGCACCGCGTCGATGCCCGGCACCGTCTCGGCGACGAGCTCCGCGCAGTTCTCGGGGAACGGCACCTGATCGCCCAGCGACGACGACAGATCGGCCCCCGAGTGCGCGGCCACGATCACCAGATCCGACTTGGACCGCACCTCCGGCACCCAGTGCAGTGCCTGCTCCACCAGACCGGGAAACGTCAGCACACCTTCGACGACAGCGCGGTCCCACACCGCGATCCCGGGGTTGGTGAGCCCGAGGATCCCGACGCGCAACGGCGGTCCGCCCGTCCGCCACACGGTCTTCACCACGTACGGCGTGAAGGCGGGCAGGCCGGTGGAGACGTCTACGGCATTGGCGCCGAGCAGCGGGAAGTCCAACTGCCGCTCGAACGTCCTGAGCACCTCGAGCCCGTAGTTGAACTCGTGGTTTCCCAACGCGGCCGCCGTGTACCCGATGGCGTTCATCGCTGCCGCCATCGGGTGCACGTGCGTGCGCGTGATCGGTTCGACCTTCGAGTAGTAGTAGGCGAGCGGTGTGCCCTGGATGGTGTCGCCCGCGTCGAGCAGCAACGTCCGATGCCGTCCCACGGCGTCTCGTACTCCGGAGACCAGCGTGGAGATCTTCGCGAGGCCGACGTCGTTGTGCGCGTAGTCGTCGAACTCGCGATCCAGGTAGTAGTCCCAGTTGAAGAGATTGCCGTGCAGGTCGGTGGAGCCCATCACCGTCAGCGTGAACGTGCGCAGACCGCTCACCTCCGGTTGTGGTCGGGCCTTGAAACCGACCATAACCACTCACACTTGACCCGGTAACTACCTGGTCGGAGGCGCCTGTTGCCCCTGCTGGCCGCGCTGACCAGGCTCTACGACGCTGGAAGCGACGATCTTGCCGTCCTCTGTGGTGGCGATCACCGTCACCGTGTCGCCCTTCTCGACACCTTCGGCCACAGTGTCGGCGTCGATCACGTACGTCTTGGTGTAGCCGTCGGTCGACTTCACCTCGATCGAGGTGTCGCTGATCGACGTGACCTCACCTGTCTGGAACTCGCCGTGCGCGGCCGAGCCGGAGCCGAGCCCGAAACCGGGACCACGCATGCCGTTGGGAGGTCCGCCCATGCCGCCTGGGCCGCCCATGGCACCGGTCTGCTGGCTGGTGCCGCCGGCCGCGTAGATCGCGACGCCACCGGCCGCGGCGATGCCCACGGCGATGGCCACGGCCGCCACTGTCTTCTTCGCGGTCCACCGCTGGGACACCGGCTGGGGTGCGCCCCACTCCGGGGGCTGTTGTTCGGTCATGGCAGCCACCGTGGCGCCGTTGTCTGTGCCGAACCTGTGCCTGGAATAGGCCTGAGCTGTGCGCCTGCCTCACAGCTGGTACACAGGATCGGCGTTCACGATGGGAGCCATGCGCGCGATGAAGACCGAACTCCGCAGGCCGGACGGGCAACCAGTGCGGGTGCTCGTGGTGGACGACGAGTCCACTCTGGCGGAGCTGATGTCGATGGCGCTGCGGATGGAGAAGTGGGACGTCCGCACGGCTCTCGACGGTCAGACGGCGGTACGGACCGCGCGCGAGTTCCGGCCGGACGTCGTGGTGCTCGACGTGATGCTGCCCGACTTCAACGGGTTCGAGGTGCTGCGCCGGATGCGAGCGGACTTCCCCGCGCTGCCCGTGCTGTTCCTGACCGCGAAGGACGCCGTGGAGGACCGCATCGCCGGGCTCACCGCGGGCGGCGACGACTACGTCACCAAACCGTTCTCGCTGGAGGAGGTCGTGCTGCGGCTGCGCGCGCTGCTGCGCCGCACCGGCGTGACCGACGCGGACGCGGGCGCCCGGCTCACCGTCGGCGACCTGTCGCTGAACGAGGAGACGCGCGAGGTGTCCCGCGGCGGCGACTCGATCGACCTGACGGCGACGGAGTTCGAACTGCTGCGCTACCTCATGAGCAACCCGCGCCGGGTGCTGAGCAAGGCGCAGATCCTCGACCGCGTGTGGAGCTACGACTTCGGGGGCCAGGCGAACATCGTCGAGCTCTACATCTCCTACCTGCGCAAGAAGATCGACGCCGGACGCGCTCCCATGATCCACACAATGCGAGGCGCGGGCTATGTCCTCAAACCTGCGACCTAGGACCCTTCGCGCCAAGCTGGTCATCGGCCAGATCATCCTCGCCGTCGCGTTGTGCGTCGTCGTCGGAGGTGTGGCGGTGCTGGCGCTGCGCGAGTTCCTCGTGAACGATCTCGACCGTCAGGTCTCGCTGCAGTTCAAGCCGTCCCCTCCCGGCCGGTTCGGGCCGCCGCCCATCGGCATCGACGCGGTGATCGGGCCTGGCGGGGCCATCACCGGCACGATCGAGCTTCCCGGCGGTGATCCCCGAGCGCTCACCGCCGAGGAGCGCGCGGCCCTCGCGAGGCTCCCCGCGGGTGCGCACACCGTCGACCTCGGCGACGTCGGCGAGTTCCGCGTGGCCACCCAGGGCCTGCGGATCAAGGGCCTGCCGATGACGCCGGTGCACGACGGCACCTGGCAGATGATCTGGGTGCTCGTGGCGCTGACCATCGCGGGTGCGGCGGGCGTGGCGCTGGTGGGCCGGGTCGTCGTCCGGCGCGCGCTCGTACCGCTCGACCGCGTCGCCGACACCGCGACCCGCGTCTCGGAACTGCCGTTGCACGAAGGAGAAGTCGCGCTCGCCGAACGCGTCCCGGACGAGAACACCGATCCGCACACCGAGGTCGGCAAGGTGGGCCTGGCGCTCAACAAGATGCTGGGACACATCGGTGACGCGTTGAAAGCCAGGCACGACAGCGAGATGCGCGTGCGTCAGTTCGTCGCGGACGCCTCGCACGAGCTCCGAACGCCGCTCGCCGCCATCCGCGGCTACGCCGAGCTGACCCGCCGCTCCGCCGAGGACGTGCCCCCGCAGATCGCGCACGCGATGGGCAGGGTCGAGTCCGAGGCGCTGCGGATGACCTCACTGGTCGAGGATCTGCTGCTGCTGGCCCGCCTCGACGCGGGCCGTCCGCTGGAGAGCGGGGACGTCGACCTGTCCCGGCTCGTGCTGGACGTGGTCGGCGACGCCAGGATCGCGGGCGGGGACCAC
The DNA here is from genome assembly GCF_016907955.1 of Lentzea nigeriaca. GTDB lineage: Bacteria > Actinomycetota > Actinomycetes > Mycobacteriales > Pseudonocardiaceae > Lentzea > Lentzea nigeriaca. The sequence goes on from NZ_JAFBCX010000026.1 coordinate 43,792, forward strand.
AACTGGAAGCTCGAGCTGCCGCAGGAACCCGTGCTGGTCAAGGGTGACGTCCAACGGCTGCACCAGGTGCTCGGCAACCTGCTGTCCAACGCCCGCACGCACACGCCGCCGGGTACCACCGTCACCACCGGCCTGTCCGTCCACAACGGACACGTGGACCTGACGGTCACCGACGACGGACCGGGCATTCCAGAGGGTCTGGAGGTGTTCGAACGGTTCGCGCGCGGCGACTCGTCGCGGTCGCGCGCGGCGGGCAGCACCGGGCTGGGCCTGTCGATCGTGGCCGCCGTCGTCGGCGCGCACGACGGTGAGGTCTCGGTGCACAGCGTGCCCGGCCGCACGACGTTCACCGTCTCCCTGCACACAGGTCGTTCACAGGAAGAGCACACGACCGACCCAGGCTAGGCCGCGATTCTCGTCCGCATGAGACGAGAACGCCTGGCGCTGGCGGTCCTGCTGATCGCGACCGGCGCGCTGTACCTGTGGCGGCTGGGTGACTCGGGCTGGGCCAACGCCTACTACTCCGCCGCCGCCCAGGCCGGTGCGACGAGCTGGAAGGCGTGGTTCTTCGGCTCGTCGGACGCCTCGAACGCGATCACCATCGACAAGACGCCGGCCTCGGTGTGGGTGATGGGCCTGTCCGCCCGGCTGTTCGGCGTCAACGCCTGGAGCATCCTGGTGCCGCAGGCGTTGCTCGGCGTGGGCAGCGTGTGGCTGCTGTACGCGACGGTGCGCCGCTGGTTCTCCCCCGCCGCCGCGCTGATCTCCGGGGCCGTGCTCGCGCTGACCCCGGTCGCGGTCCTGATGTTCCGCTTCAACAACCCCGACGCGTTGCTGGTGTTCCTGCTGATCGCGGGCGCCTACTGCGTCACCCGCGCGGTGGAGAATGCGAGTCCGGCGTGGCTCGCGCTCGCCGGGGTGGCCGTCGGTTTCGGGTTCCTGACCAAGATGCTGCAGGCGTTCCTGGTGCTGCCCGCGTTCGCGCTGGTGTACCTGGTCGCCGCGCCGACGAGCATCGGCAGGCGCGTGCTGCACCTGGCTGGTGCGACCACGGCGATGATCGTCGCGGGCGGCTGGTGGATCGTGGCCGTCGAACTGACGCCGGACCGCCCGTACATCGGCGGCTCGCAGACGAACAGCGTGCTGGAGCTCGCGTTGGGCTACAACGGACTCGGCCGGATCACCGGTGACGAGGTCGGCAGCGTCGGCGGCGGCCGCGGCTGGGGCACGCCCGGCTGGAGCCGTCTGCTGAGCGCGGAGATGGCAAGTCAGATCGCGTGGCTGCTCCCGGCCGCGGTGGTGCTGCTGATCACCGGGCTGTGGCTCGCGCGGGGCCGCACCCGCACCGCACTCGCGTTGTGGGGTGGCTGGCTCGTCGTCACCGCCGCGGTGTTCAGCTTCATGAACGGGATCATCCACTCCTACTACACCGTGGCGCTGGCACCCGCGATCGCCGCGGTCATCGGCATCGCCACCACGGAACTCTGGGCACGCAGGCACGAACCCGTTGCGGCGGCGACGTTGTCCGGCGCGGTCGCGTTGAGCGCGCTGCAGTGCTACCTGCTGATCGAATGGTTCTCCACGGCGGTCGCGGTCATCGTGCTGATGGCGGGCCTGATCGCGGCGGTCGGGCTGGTGCTGTCGATGCGCTGGGCCATTCCCGTCGCGCTCGTCGCCGCACTGCTCGGGCCCACCACGTATTCCTTCGCCACCGTCACCGTCCCGCACACCGGTGCGTTGCCCGTGGCCGGCCCGGCGAACGGGCGGATGGGTGGCGGCGGACTTCTCGACGCCACCACGCCGGAGGCCGAAGTCGTATCTCTCTTGCAGGACAACGCAAGCAACTACCGCTGGGCCGCCGCGACGGTCGGCTCGAACAACGCGGCGGGACTGCAGCTCGCCAGTGGGCAGCCGGTGATGGCGCTCGGCGGGTTCAACGGCACGGATCCCGCGCCGACCCTGGAGCAGTTCCGGGAGATGGTCCGAAGTGGACAGATCCACTACTTCGTCGCGTCCGGCCGCGTGATGCGCGGCGAGACCGGCAGCGACGCCGCCCACCAGATCGCCGAGTGGGTGGCCGAGAACTACACCGCGACCACCGTCGCCGGGGCCACCCTCTACGCACTGGACGCGTCTTGACTGAGGCGATCCACGCGCGCGCCGCCCGCGAGCTGCTCGTGCTCGCCGAACGCGCGGGACTGCGCACCCACGAGGTCGCCGTCGACTGGATGGACGACCCGGACTCGAGCGTCGACCTCCTCGCCACCGCCCTGGCCTACCTGCGCGGCATCGCGCGGTTGCACCGCACACGGCCGGTTCTGCCGGTCACCGAACTCGGAAAGGTCCCGGCATGACCGCCACACTCGCCCCCACGCCCGTCGCCGCACGGCAGCCGCGGCACCGCCGAAGCGCGAAACCGTTGCACCACATCGCGTTCTTCGGCCTGCTCGTCGGCACGGCCGTGCTGTACCTGTGGAACCTGACCGCGACCGGCTACGGCAACGACTTCTACGCCGCGGCGACGCAGGCGGCGTCGCAGAGCTGGAAGGCGTTGCTGTTCGGCTCGCTCGATCCCGGCAACACGATCACCGTCGACAAGCCGCCCGCGTTCCTGTGGGTGAGCGGCCTGTTCGCCAAGGTGTTCGGCTTCTCCAGCTGGACCGTGCTCGCACCGCAGGCGCTGGAAGGCGTTGCGGCGGTGGCACTGCTGTACGCGACGGTGAAGCGCACGTCCGGCCCGACGGCGGCGTTGTTCGCCGGTGTGGCGTTCGCGCTGACCCCGGTCGCCACGCTGATGTTCCGGTTCAACCTGCCCGACGCGTTGCTGGTGCTGCTGATGGTCGCGGCCGCGTACTGCACGGTCCGCGCTCTGGAGAAGGCGAGCCCGTTCTGGCTGGCGCTCGCGGGCACGGCGATCGGTTTCGGGTTCCTCACCAAGATGATGCAGGCGTTCCTGGTGCTGCCCGCACTGGCGCTCGCCTACCTGATCGCGGCGCCGACGTCGTTGCCGCGCAGGCTTTTCCACCTGCTCGGCGCCGGTCTCGCGGTGATCGTCTCGGCCGGGTGGTTCATCGCGCTGGTCGAGCTGTGGCCCTCGGACAGCCGCCCGTACATCGGCGGGTCGACCAACGACTCGTTGTGGGAACTGGCGATCGGCTACAACGGACTCGGCCGCGTCTTCGGCAACTCCGGTCCCGGCGGCGGAGGCATGGGTGGCAACGGGAACATCGGTTTCGGCGGCGAGACCGGCGTCGGGCGGTTGTTCGGCGCCAGCATGGGCCCGGAGATCTCCTGGCTGCTGCCCGCCGCTTTGATCGGGCTCGGCGCCGGGCTGTGGTTCCTGCGGCGTGCCCCGAGGACTGATCGCACTCGTGCGGCGCTGGTGGTGTGGGGTGGCTGGACGCTCGTCACCGGTGCGGTGTTCAGCTTCATGAGCGGCATCACGCACCCCTACTACACGGTCGCGCTGGCGCCCTCGATCGCCGCGCTCGTCGGTATCGCCGGACGTGAGTTGTGGCGCGGCCGGGCGCACTTCCCGGCGCGGATGGCGTTGACGGCGATGGTCGCGGCTACCGGTGTCTGGGGCTTCATCCTGCTCGACCGCACGCCGGCGTGGATGCCTTGGCTGCGCTGGGTTCTGCTGGCCGTCACGGCGATCGCCGTGACGGCACTGGTGTTCGGCGTGAACGGGCGCAGGTGGCTCGTGGGTGTGCTGGCGGCGGTGGCGTTGCTCGGCACCTCCGGTTACGCGTTCGCGACGGCGGCGACCACGCACAGCGGCTCGATCCCGTTGTCCGGCCCGCGTTCGCAGCAGGCCGGTGGAATGAGGGAAGGCGTCTCGTCGAGTGAGGTCGTGCAGTTGCTGAAGGCCACGGACACCGAGTGGGCCGCCGCGACGGTCGGCGCCCAGGGCGCGGCGTCGTTGCAGCTGGCGTCGGGCCGGTCGGTGATCGCGATCGGCGGCTGGAACGGCAGTGATCCCGCGCCGACGCTGGACGAGTTCAAAGCCCTTGTCGCCGAAGGGAAGGTGCGGTACTTCGTCGCGGGCGGCCGGGGCGGGCCCGGCGGCGGCGACAGCGACATCGCCGAGTGGGTCGCGGCGAACTTCCAGTCCACCACCGTGGGCGGGCAGACGCTCTACGACCTGACCGCCGGAGCGTGACCGGCCGGACCTGGTGCCTCCGCTGGGATCGCGTCACTCCACAGCAGGGGCACCAGGTCCGCGCCTCGCCGCCAGAGCCACGGGATCCCCTTCACCAGCAACCACGCGACGTGGTGCCACACCGTGAGTTCTCGCCCGCCGGAGCATTCGAGGCTGACCTCGCCGACGGCATGACCCACCGCGCGCAACTCGGCGGCGAACGCCTGTGCCAGCATCCGGTGGCCGCGTTCGGACGGGTGCAGCCGGTCGACGGCCCACGTCTCCAGCTCGTACGCGCCGGGCAGCGTGTGGAGGTCGACGCAGCGGACGCCGTGCCGCGCGACCACGACGTCGATCACGCGGTTGTACTCGTCGATGCGGTCCTTCAGCACCCGCCGCAACCGTCCGGGCAGCTTGAACACGCGGCCCTGGTCGTGGAACCGCACCGTGACAACGGAAACACCGGCGTTCACCAGCTCGCGGCAGATGTGGTCGAGGTCCTCGTGCATCTGCCGCACCGAGAAGTCCGACCGGAGAGTGTCGTTGACGCCCGCGATGACGACGGCGGCGCTGGGCCGGTCGCGCAACGCCTGCGGCAGCTGGGTGAGCCGGACGTCGGCCAGCCGCGCACCGGAGACCGCGTAGTTGCGGTAGCCGTTGTCCTCGAACGCGGACGAGAGGATCGGCCCGAAGCCGCGCCAGCCGCCGGGAACGAGGTCGCCGATCCCGACCGCTGTCGAGTCACCGAGTAACACCAGCACGCGACCCAGCATCAGCGTGCCCGGTGATCTCGGAATGACCGTGCGGGAACGGCTCAGCGAAATGCAGGGTAAAGAGGGAGTTCGAGCACCTCGGCGCCGTAGTGGTCGACCAGTGCGCCCACCACCGCGTCGGCGTGCGCGGCGACCGTCTTCTCGCCCAGGATCAGCGCGTCGGACCGCAGCCTGACCCACCGGCCCGCGAGCACGACGCTGCGCGGTGGCGCGTTGTCGACGTTCGGCATCGGCTTGGACAGCGCCCGCCACGTCGCGAGCCACACCCACATCAGCTGGGCTTCGAGCAGGCGGGGTAAGAGGATCGCGTCGTCGTCCATCTCCGGCCACACCGACCCGACCTCGGCCCGCCACGCGGCGACCATGGCCTCGGACATGCCCGGCGGCAGCCCCCACCCGCACCAGCAGGACGGGAACGGCACGCGCAACGCGGCCGCGTCGAACACGATGTCGCGGACGCAGCCGCCCTCGAAGTCGACGAACCGGACACCTCGTGAGGTGACGAGGTGGTTGTCCGGACAGGACGTCGACGGGCTGAACGCACGGCGCCGCGAGGTGCTGAACGCCCGTGCGGCGTCGGCGGCGAACTCGATGGTCTGCGGGGACGTCTCCACACCCAGCGTGGACTCGAGCAGCGCCGGTAACCCCGCGATGGCCGCGTGCACGTCGACCGCGATCGGGTCCTGGCAGCACTGCGCGCCGGCCCGGCGCATCAACGCGTCGAAGTCCGCGTCACGCCCCGCCGTCGTGGCGTGCAGGCGCCCCATGGCGTGGGCCCACGACAGCAGGCCACGTTCGGCAGCGCGCGCGTCCTTCGAATGCAGCTTCTCGGACAACCGCGGCGCACGGCCGAGGTCTTCGAGCACGACCAGACGCGATGTCGCGTCGTGCGCGAACAGTTCCGGTGTGGCGCGCTCTTCCGCGGGAAGCGCCGTGAGGAGCTGGTGGCTGACCGCCTCGTGCACCCACGGATCGCGATCACCGCTGCCGGCCGGATACCGCTTCACGACCAGCGTGCGCGGCATCGAGAACGGCGAGGACGCGACTCTCACCCGGATGACGACGGAACGACCGGTACCCCCGAGAGCCTCGGGGTCCGCAAGGCGCACCTGTGCGCCCAATCGCCTGGTCAGTACCCGCTCGGCCGCGTCGACAGCTTCGGCTATCTCAGGTGAAGTCGTGTCGGGAGGGCCCGCGGTGATCTCCACGCTCATCCCCTCCGACCCTACTCCCCATGTGCGTGAGCCGGTCCGACGCTAATCCGGCCAGGCTGCGACTACCACCACTCGTTGATAACGGCTCGCGCTGTTTCCGGATCACCCCTTGGACAGTGGACGTGTGGAAACACCATCCGTTGCCCTGTGCCTGCGGATCAACAGAACGAGCGAGGCGGCGACGACAATACCGATCAAGTTGATGCCCAGCTGGGCGACGGCGGGGCCGACTCTGTCCCACACTCCGAGAACCGCGGCCAGTGCCGCGTACCCCGCGGCCGGGACCGTGGTGACCGAGATGAACACACCGACGAGCGCCGCCGACTTGGCCGACGTCATCGACAGCATGCCCGCCGCACCCGCCAGCAGGGCGACGATCAGCGAGAACGGTCCGAACTGGTAGACGAAGTCGACCTGGTGGCCGTCGACCAGCGCCTGTTTGTCGAACAGTCCGCCGAGCTCACCGAACCACGTGAGCACCGACGTGATCACCATGGCCAGCGGGAACCCGACGCCGAGCGCGATCGATGCCCTTTTGACCAGGTCCCACCGCTTCGCGACGAGACCGACCGCGATGGCGGCCAGCGGACCGAACTCCGGTCCGACGACCATCGCGCCGACGATCGTGACCGGCGAGTCCGTCGCGACACCGACCGCCGCCAGCAGGCAGGCGATCGTGAGGAACGCCTGGAAGGTGACACTCGGCCGGGACTCCTCGCCCGACTTCGCGATCAGCTCCTCCCACACGATCACGTCCGAGCCCTCGCCGGGAGCGAGTTCCTCTGCACGGTCGGCGGCGTCGGACAGCGAGGTGTCGATCGTCTCGATCGTGACGCCGCCGGTGTGGTCGATGGAGAGGTCGCAGAGCGCGACGATGATCTCGTCAACGGCCTCGCGCGCCACGTCGGCGGTGATCAGGTCGCCGACGGGGTCGACCGCCGCGCCACGCAGGACCACCAGATGGGTGGCGCCCGCGTGGTCGCGGAGGATCTTCAGCGCGGCTTCGGACTGGTCTGCCGGGCAGACCACCCGCAGCCGCAGCATCAGCTCTTCTGCTCCGGCTTGAAGTCGACGCCCGCTTCCTTGCGCTGCTGCGGCGTGATCGGCGCCGGAGCCGCCGTCAGCGGGTCGTAGCCGCCGCCGCTCTTCGGGAAGGCGATGACCTCACGGATCGAGTCGTAGCCGCCGATCAGCATGGCGATGCGGTCCCAGCCGAACGCGATGCCGCCGTGGGGCGGGGCGCCGTACTTGAACGCGTCGAGCAGGAAGCCGAACTTCTCCTGCGCCTCCTCCTCGGTGAGGCCCATGATGTTGAAGACCCGCTGCTGCACGTCCGCGCGGTGGATACGGATCGAGCCACCGCCGATCTCGTTGCCGTTGCAGACGATGTCGTAGGCGTACGCGAGCGCGTTGCCCGGGTCCTCCTCGAAGCGGTCGATCCACTCAGGCGTCGGCGAGGTGAACGCGTGGTGCAGCGCGGTCCACTTGCCGCTGCCGACCGCCACGTCGTCGCCGATGTTCTCGACGGCCTCGAACAGCGGCGCGTCCACGACCCACACGAACGACCAGGCGTTCTCGTCGATCAGGCCGACGCGTTGCGCGATCTCGTTGCGGGCGGCGCCGAGCAGCGCACGGGCACCGTTGCGATCGCCCGCGGCGAAGAAGATGCAGTCGCCGGGGTTCGCGCCGACCGCCTTGGCGAGACCGTCGCGCTCGGCGTCGGTCAGGTTCTTGGCGACCGGGCCGCCCAGCGTGCCGTCCTCACCGATGAGCACGTACGCGAGACCCTTGTGGCCGCGCTGCTTGGCCCACTCCTGCCAGCCGTCGAGCGTGCGGCGCGGCTGCGAGGCACCACCGGGCATGACGACGGCACCGACGTACGGCGCCTGGAACACGCGGAACGTCGTGTCCTTGAAGTACTCGGTGAGCTCGGTCAGCTCGAGGTCGAAGCGAAGGTCGGGCTTGTCCGTGCCGTACTTGGCCATGGCCTCGGCGAACGGGATGCGGCGGATGGTGCCGATCTCGTGGTCGGCGAGCTCCTTCCACAGCGCCTTGATGACCTTCTCGGCCAGCTCGATCACGTCGTCCTGCTCGACGAAGCTCATCTCGATGTCGAGCTGGGTGAACTCCGGCTGCCGGTCGGCGCGGAAGTCCTCGTCGCGGTAGCAGCGCGCGATCTGGTAGTAGCGCTCCAGGCCACCGACCATCAGCAGCTGCTTGAACAGCTGCGGCGACTGCGGCAGCGCGTACCAGGAGCCGGGACGAAGCCGGGCGGGCACCAGGAAGTCGCGCGCGCCCTCGGGCGTGCTGCGGGTCAGGGTCGGCGTCTCGACCTCGACGAAGTTCTCGGCGTGCAGCACCGTGCGGGCGATGCGGTTCGCCTCGCTGCGCAGGCGCATGGCCTTGGCCGGGCCGGAACGGCGCAGGTCGAGGTAGCGGTGCTTGAGACGGGCCTCCTCGCCGACCTCCAGGTGGTCGTCGACCTGGAACGGCAGCGGCGCGGCCTCGTTGAGGACCTCGAGCTCGCTCACGTAGACCTCGATGGCACCGGTGGCCAGGTCCGGGTTCTCGCTGCCCTCCGGCCGCTTGGACACCTCACCGGTGACCTTGATGACGAACTCGGCACGCAGCTTGTGCGCCCGCTCGGCCATCTCGCCCTCGCGGAACACGACCTGGGCGACACCACTCGCGTCACGCAGATCGATGAAGATGACACCGCCGTGATCCCGCCGGCGAGCGACCCACCCGGTGAGGGTGACGGACTGCCCGGCGTGCTCGGCCCGGAGTGATCCGGCCTCGTGCGTGCGCAACACGGTGGTGGCTCCTTGTAGACGAAGTCAGCTTTGCCGTCAAGGCTAGCTGGAGGCACCGACAGAATTTCACGCAGGGCTTTTCCCGCGCGGATGATCTCGGTTGGCTAGCGTGCCCGGCATGCGGATCGCGCTGGCCCTCGTCGGCATGCTCGTGATGTTCGTGGTGGCCGTCGGTGTGCTGTTCCTCGGCGTTCTGGGGTTCACGCCCGTGAACGCGTGCACCGGTACGTGCTACGCGCCGTTCATGATGGCGACGGTCGGCACCATCGTCATCGGGCTGTCGGCTGCGTTCGCGACGTGGTTCCGTGCACTGCGAGAACCCCGCGCGTACTGGTCGTGGATCGGCACCGCGCTCATGATCGCCCTCTACCTCGTGTCGCTCTCGGTGGCACAGAAGGTCCTCTGAAGCGAAAGGCCGCGACCGAAGCCGCGGCCTTTCGCTCAGATCTCAGCTCACGCGGTGGGCGCGAGGTACAGCAGGCGGTTCGGCGAGCCGCTACCGGGGCTCGTCACCTTCGACGGCGTCGACTGCGCGATCAGGTAGGAAGCGACCTGGGCGGGCGTGGCACCGGGGTTGGTGGAGAGGTAACGGGCCGCGGCGCCCGCGACGTGCGGGGTGGCCATCGAGGTGCCCGAGATGGTGTTGGTGGCCGAGTCGCTGGTGTTCCACGCCGAGGTGATGTTGCTGCCTGGGGCGAAGATGTCCAGGATCGAGCCGTAGTTGGAGTACGACGCGCGGGCGTCGGTGTTGGTGGTGGCGCCGACCGTGATCGCCTCGGCCACGCGTGCCGGGGAGAAGGTGGACGCGTTGGCGTTGGAGTTGCCCGCCGCGACCGCGAACGTGACGCCCTTGGCGATGGCGTTCTTCGTGGCCGTGTCGAGGGTGGCGTTGGAGCTGCCGCCGAGCGACATGTTCGCGACGGCCGGCTTGACCGCGTGCTGACCGACCCAGTCGATGCCCGCGGCGACACCGGCGAGGGTCCCGGAGCCGTTGTTGTCGAGCACGCGGACGGCGACGATCTTCGCGGCCTTCGCCACGCCGTACTGCGAGCCCGCGATGGTGCCCGCGACGTGCGTGCCGTGGCCGTTGCCGTCCTGGGCGACGTCGTCGTTGTCGACGAAGTCGTGGCCGTAGGAAGCGCGGCCACCGAACGTGGAGTGGCTGATGCGCACACCGGTGTCGATGACGTACGCGGTCACGCCCGACCCGGCCGAGGTGTAGCCGTACGACTGGTTGAGCGGCAGGTTGCGCTGGTCGATGCGGTCGAGACCCCACGACGGCGGGTTCGTCTGCGTGGCCTCGGCGTGCACGACCTGGTCGGCCTCGACGAACTCGACCGACGGGTCTGCGGCCAGGCGCTTGGCCTGCTTCTCCGTGAGCTTCACGTTGAAGCCGCCGAAGCTCGCGTAGTCGCGCTCCACCTTCGCGCCGAACCGCGAAGCCAGGGAGTGGGCGTTGGACTTGCCCTCCTTCAGCTTCACGATGAAGCTGCCCGCGATCTTCTCGGGCGCGGAGAGCGAGAGGACCTCGCCCTCGGCCGCGTACGCGGAGGGGATCATCAGGACCGACATGGCGAGGGTCGCCGCGCCGGCACCGGCCAGGAACCGGATCTTTCGCGTCATGGTGCATTCCGTTCTTTGCAGGGGAACGAACAACACGAACGCTAAGGAGAGATCCGGTTGCTGCCAAGTGTGTCCTAAAGATTAGGACGGCTACATGTACTGTAACAATTAACGATTCACAGAGCGGGCGGCCAATAAAGGATACGAGTGACGGGTGGCGTTCCCGGAGTGCCCGTGGTAACCAATGCGCGCTCGACCTGCGCGGGTGTGGCGGTACGGTTGAACTCCAGATACCTGGCCGCGACACCGGCCGCGTGCGGTGCGGCCATCGAGGTTCCGCTCAGCGTCGCGGTCGCCGTGTCGCCCGTGTTCCAGGCGGACGGAATGTTGACGCCCGGCGCGTAGATGTCGACCAGCGGGCCGTAATTCGACGACGACGCTTTCGTGTCGGTCTGCGTCAAGGCGCCCACGCAAATCGCCTCGGAAACCCGCTGGGGCGAGAAGTTCGACGGATCGGTGTTGCTGCCGCCGGCCGCGACCGTGTACGAGACACCGGACGCGATCGAACGCCGGACCGCGTCGTCCAGCGCCGCGGAAGCACTGCCGCCCAACGACATGTTCGCTACCGCGGGCTTGACCGCGTTGCGCGTCACCCAGTCCACGCCGGCGATCACCCCGGAGGTCGTGCCGCTGCCCGAACCGTTCAGCACCCGCACGCCCCACACCGTCGCCCGCTTGGCCACGCCGTACTTGGTGCCCGCGGCGATTCCGGCGACGTGCGTGCCGTGGCCGTTGTCGTCCTGGGCGATCGGGTCGTTGTCGACCGCGTCCCAGGCGTCGCGAGCGCGGCCGCCGAAGTCCGTGTGCGTCACCCGGATGCCGGTGTCGATCACGTAGATGTTCACGCCGCGGCCGGTGCTCGTGTAGGAGTACTGCCGGTCCAACGGCAACGCGCGCTGGTCGATCCGGTCCAGCCCCCACGGCGGGTCGAGCTGCGTGCTGTTGGCGTGGACGATCCCATCACGCTCCACATAGGACACGTTCGGGTCGGCCTTCACGCTCTTCAGCTGCGCGGCCGTCAGCCGTGCGCTGAAACCGTTGAAGACACTGGTGTACCGGTGCTCGACCGCACCGCTGAACGACGACATCGCGCCGTCCTTCATGATCACGATGTACGAGGACGTGGCCGCGGACGCAGGCGCGACCACGACCGCTGCCGCCAGGGCGGCGACTCCCAGCAGGGCTCTCACTGGTGAACTTCCTTTCTGCGCAGGGAAAACGGCCCCGGCTCGGAGGGAGCCGGGGCCGCACATCTGGAGGTGGTCAGCTGGTCGGCGGCCAGTACAGGAGCCTGGTCGTCGTGCCGGCACCGGGGTTGGTCACCTTGCCGTTGGTGGCGTTGGACTTGATCGCGGCCTCCACCTGTGCGGGCGTCACGTTGCGGTTGCCCTGCAGGTACCTCGCCACCACGCCGGCGACGTGCGGCGTCGCCATCGAGGTGCCGGAGATGGTGTTCGTGGCCGTGTCACTGGTGTTCCACGCCGACGTGATGTCACGGCCAGGCGCGAAGACGTCGACGACGGCACCGAAGTTGGAGAACGACGAGCGCGCGTCGTTGCGGTCGGTCGACCCGACGGTGATCGCGGACGCCACGCGGGCCGGTGAGAAGGTGTTGGCGTCGGCGTTGGAGTTGCCCGCCGCCACCGCGAACGTGACACCACGCGTGATCGCGCCGGCGACGGCGCTGTCGAGCGAGGAGTTCGCGCTGCCACCGAGCGACATGTTCGCCACCGCGGGCTTGACGTGGTTCGCGGCCACCCAGTTGATGCCCGCGTTGACACCGGCGAGCGTGCCGGAGCCCTGGTTGTTGAGCACGCGCACGGCGATGATGTTCGCCGCCTTCGCGACGCCGTACTGCGAGCCCGCGATGGTGCCCGCGACGTGCGTGCCGTGGCCGTTGCCGTCCTGCGCGACGGAGTCGTTGTCGACGAAGTCGTAGCCGTTCTTGGCGCGGCCGCCGAACGTCTGGTGGGTGATCCGGACACCGGTGTCGATCACGTAGGCGTTCACGCCGGAACCGGTGGTGTTGTAGGTGTAGCGCTGGTCGAGCGGCAGGTTGCGCTGGTCGATCCGGTCGAGTCCCCACGACGGCGGGTTCGTCTGCGTGGCCTGGATGCTGAGGATCTGGTCGCGTTCCACGTACTCGACCGACGGGTCGGCAGCGAGTCTGCGGGCCTGCGCGTCGCTCATCTTGACTGAGAAGCCCTTGAACACCGTGTCGTACACGTACCCGATCTGACCGCCGAACCGGGCACCGAGAGTCATGGCACTCGCTGTGACGCGGTCGTCCTTCAGCTTCACCACGAAGCTGCCGGGGATGTTGTTCGCACCCTCGAAGGTACGGATCTCACCGACGGCGGCGGTGGCGGGTGCGGCGAAGGCGGCGATCATGACCGCCGAGCCGAGCAGGGTTGCTGTCTTGCGCATTCTGTCGTCCTGTTCGTCGCAGGGGTGATCAGAACCCAATCGAGACTATGGCGGCGTAATAGGCTCGAGATCTGAACTTTCCGGGTTTCGAACCGGGGCAAAACCGCCGATCGGCTGTACCGCGTTCCCTTTGCTGCCGATAGCCTTCCGAGCTTGACCCCGGGAAACGGAGGGGTGATGCTGACGATTTACCCACCGCGCGAGGAGCTCGCCGACCTGTTGGTGACGGGCCCGTTCGCGGAAGCGTTGCGGGTCGCGATCCAGGTGCGGGGTCTCAGTCTGGAACGGCTGCAGCACCGCCTGAAAGTGCGTGGCGCGCCGATCAGCGTGACGGCGCTGAGTTACTGGCAGTCGGGCCGACGCAGACCCGAGCGGCCGGAGTCGCTGATGGCGCTCGCCCAGTTGGAGGACGTGCTCGGGCTGCCGGAAGCGGCGCTGTCGCGGTTGCTGGGCCCACCGCGGCCGCGTGGCCGTTCGCGCAGGCGGGAGCTGTCGGCCCGCGCACCCTGGGACGGCTCCGGGCTGACGCTGACCGCCCAGCACGACCGGGTGGAGGTCGCGCCCTGCGGCGGGGTGCGCGCCGTCCGGTCACGTCAGGTCATGCAGGTGACGTCGGCGGGCGTGGACCGCTGGATCCTGTGCCAGGAAACGGGTTCGTGCCAACCGGCGCTGACCGCGATCCGCTCGTGCCGGGTCGGCCGCGTCGCCAGGGAGCGGACGAACGGTGTGCTCGTGGCGGAGTTGTTGTTCGACGAGCCGATCTCGCCCGGCGACTCGATCGCGATCGAGTACGAATTGATCTATCCACATCCGACGGTGGAGCACACGCATTTCCGCCGCTTCGCCGAACGGGTGCACGACTACGTGCTGGAGATCAAATTCCCGGCCGAGCACCTGCCTGCCTCGTGCGAGCAATTCGCGTCCGGCCCTGCCGGGACGGAAATGTTCGGCGGCGCCCGTCCGGCCCCGGTGGACTCGTGGGGCTACGCGCACGCCGCCGCGCTCGACTTCGGGCCCGGTCTCTACGGGATGCGCTGGACGGTGGCGGCGAACGCCTCGGGGTCGTCGAGCCAGGGGAAGTGACCCGCTCCCGGTTGGACGACGAACCGTGCGCCCGGGAAGAGCTCGGCGTACTCCTGTGCGCACCGGGGCGGTAGCGCGACGTCGACCTCACCGGCCAGCAGAAGCGTTGGCGCGTCGAGGGTTTTGAGCTGCGCTCGGACCTGCTCGGGATCGAACGCGCCGTCGGCGTAGAACTGCTGCGCGGCCTCGGCGTTGCGCGGATGGTCGTCGAGCGCTCGCGCGGCGTCGTCCCAGCGACCGTGCCAGAACGGCGCGATCTTCGCGAACGCCTCCGGCGTCATGTTGCCCGCCCAGATCTCCTCGAAGCCCTTGATGGCCTCGGCGAACCAGGGTTCTTCGTCGCGTCGCAGGGCGATCTCCCTGCGGTCGAGGTCGGTGACGTCGATGCCGACCGGGCGCGGGCTCGGTGCGACGAGCACGAGTTCCTTGACGCGGTTCGGGTGGCGCGTCGCGTACAGGAGTGCGAGGGTGGCGCCGGCGGAGTGGCCGAGCAGCCTCATCGCGTCCAGGCCGAGCTGCTGCCGGAGCGCTTCCACGTCGTCGACCTGCCGGTCCGCCCGGTAGGTCTCCGCGGGTGCCTCCCCCGACTCGCCGGTGCCGCGCAGGTCGAGCCTGATCGCGTCCTCCAGCGGCAGGCCGGCGAGATAGGACGACGCCTGCATCGGCCCGCCCGGCAGGCAGACGAGCGGGTCGTCCCCTGCCGGGCCGTGGTAGGCGAGCTTGGTGCCGTCGTACGTGCTGAAAGTCCCCATGCCGGGCAGTCTCTCAGTACGAGCGAGGGAGTTTCAGGCTGTTTTGCGCGACGAAGTTGAGGACCATCTCCCTGCTGACGGGCGCGATCCGGGACAACCGGGACATGCCGAGCATCGACGCCAGGCCGAACTCCGACGTCAGCCCGTTGCCGCCGTGGGTCTGGATCGCCTGGTCGACGGCGGCCGCGACGGCCTCGCCCGCCGCGTACTTGGCCATGTTCGCAGCCTCACCTGCCTCTTTTTCGGACACAGGCTTGTCGCGGCCGGAGTCGTAGAGCGCGGCGGCCTTCTGCGTCATCAGTCTGGCCAGCTCGATCTCGATGTGGATCTTCGCGAGCGGGTGCGCGAGACCCTGGTGCGAGCCGATCGGGTTGTCCCACACCTGCCGCTGCCGGGCGTAGGTGACGGCTTTGCTGATCGCGAGACGCGCCGAGCCCGTCGCCATGCTCGCGCCCATGATCCGCTCGGGGTTGAGGCCCGCGAAGACCTGCAGCAGCCCCTGGTCCGGCGAGCCCACGACGGCGTCCGAGGGCAGCCGCACGTCGTCGAAGAACAGCGTGAACTGCTTCTCCGGCGCGACGAGGTCCATCTCGATCTGGTGCCAGGTGAAGCCCTCGGCGTTCGTCGGGACGACCACGAGCACCGGGCCGGTCTTCTGGATCGCGACCACGAGCACGGCGTCGACCTCGTCGATGCCGGAGATGAACGTCTTGGTGCCCTTGAGGATCCACTCGTCGCCGTCGCGGCGGACGTGCGTCTTGAGCCGGTGCGAGTTGGAGCCGGCGTCGGGTTCGGTGATCGCGAACGCCATCTTCAGCGTGCCGTCCGCGAAACCGGGCAGCCACTTGGACTTCTGTTCTTCCGTGCCGAACCTGGCGATCACCGTGGCGCAGATCGCCGGTGACACCACCATGAGCAGCAACGGACATCCGGCCGCGGCCAGCTCCTCGCACACCGCCGCGAGGTCGCCGATGCCGCCGCCACCTCCGCCGTACTCCTCCGGCACGGCGACGCCGAGGTAGCCGAGCTTGCCCGCCTCTTCCCACAGCTCGGTGGTCTTCTCGCCTGCTTTGGCCTTGGCGACGAAGTACTCGTTGCCGTACTTGGCGCCCAGCTCGGACACGGCCTTGCGCAGCGCGATCCGCTCATCGGACTCGACGAAGCTCACGATTCGTCTCCACTCTTTTCGGCTACCACGACCAGGACGTCTCCGGCATTCACTTGCTGTGCTTGCCCGACGAGGAGTTCGGTGACGGTGCCCGCGGTGGTCGCGAGCACGCGGTGTTCCATCTTCATGGCTTCCAGCACCAGGAGTTCGGCTCCGGCTTCGACCTGGTCGCCCGGTTGTACCGAGACGCGGACGACCGTGCCGGGCATCGGGGCGATGGTCGCACCGGCTGCGAGCTTGGTCTCCGGTTCGGGGAAGCGCGGCACGACCCTGAGGCTGACCGAGCCGCGCGGTGAGTCGACCTCGACCAGATCGCCGTACCGCGCCACGTGGAACGGTGTGCGCACGCCGTCGAGGTCCAGCGTGACCACGTCGGGCGTGGCCTGCTTCGGGTCGTACTCGACCTCGATCTCGGTGTCCCCGTGGAGGAACTTGGCTTTCGGCTGCTGCGAGCGGACGTTGCGCCAGCCGAGCGGCAGGTGCCCGACCTTCCTGGTGGCGGCCTGGGTGAGCGCTGCCGCGAGCGCAAACGGTTGCGGGTCGACGGTTCGGGTGAAGTCGTGCTCGGTGAGGAACCCGGTATGCGTGTCGCCGTCGAGAAACGCGTCGTTCTCGAGGATGTCGACGAGCAGCCGACGGTTCGTGACGAGGCCGTGGATCCGCGCGTTCGCCAGTGCCGTGGCGAGCTTGCGGGCCGCGGCTTCGCGCGTCGGCGCGTACGCGATCACCTTGGCCAGCATGGGGTCGTAGTGGACCGAGATCTCCGACCCGTCCTCGACCCCGCTGTCGAGCCTGATGTCGCCGGGCACGTGGAACCGGTGCAGCGTGCCGCTCGCCGGGCGCCAGTCGTGGTCGGGGTCCTCGGCGTAGAGGCGGACCTCGATGGCGTGCCCCTGCGGTTGCGGCGGCGTGTCGGGGAGTTCGGCGCCCTCGGCGATCCGCAGCTGCCATTCGACGAGGTCGACGCCGTGCACCAGCTCGGTGACGGGGTGCTCGACCTGCAGTCGCGTGTTGACCTCCAGGAAGTGGAAGTCCTCGCCCTTCAGCATGAACTCGACGGTGCCCGCGCCGACGTACCCGATCGACTGCGCCGCCGCCGTCGCGGCGGCGAACAAGCGCTTGCGGATCTCGCCGGTCACCGCCGGACTCGGTGACTCCTCGACGATCTTCTGGTGCCGGCGCTGGATCGAGCACTCACGTTCGCCGAGCGCCCACACCGTTCCGTGCGAGTCCGCGAGGATCTGCACCTCGACATGCCGTGCGGTCTCCAGCAGCGGCTCGCAGAACACCGTCGGGTCGCCGAACGCCGACTCGGCTTCCCGGCGCGCGCCGGCCAGTGCGTCCGCGAACTCGGACTTCTCGCGGACGATCCGCATGCCGCGGCCACCGCCGCCCGCCGATGCCTTGATCAGCACCGGGAACTCGGTGACGGTCTCGGGGTCGAGCTCGGGCAGCGTCGGCACACCCGCGGCCGCCATCCGCTTCTTGGCGGCGACCTTGGAGCCCATGGCCTCGATGGAGTCCGGTTCCGGGCCGACCCACGTGAGACCTGCCGCCTGGACCTTCCTGGCGAAGCCGGCGTTCTCGCTGAGAAAGCCGTAGCCGGGGTGGACGGCGTCGGCTCCGGCCCTGGCCGCCGCCTCGACGATCAGGTCGGCGCGGAGGTAGGTGTCGGTCGGTGACGCGCCGGGCAACCGCACCGCGAAGTCGGCTTCCCGGACGTACGGCGCGTCGGCGTCCGGGTCGGAGAACACCGCGACGGTGCGGATGCCGAGTGTCCTGCAGGTGCGGATGATCCGGCGGGCGATCTCGCCGCGGTTGGCGATCAGGAGAGTCTTGATCACTGGTCTCACATCCGGAAGACGCCGAAGCCGTCGGCGCCCCTGATCGGTCCACTGTGGACAGCGGAGAGGCAGATCGCGAGCACGGTCCTGGTGTCGCGAGGGTCGATCACGCCGTCGTCGTAGAGCTTCCCGGACAGGAACGGCGCCAGCGACTGCTCCTCGATCTGCGCCTCGACCATCTTGCGCATGGCGGCGTCGTGCTCCTCGTTGTACTCCTGCCCCTTCGCCGCGGCGGCCTGCCGTCCGACGATCGACAGCACGCCCGCGAGCTGCGCGGGCCCCATCACGGCCGACTTGGCGTTGGGCCAGGTGAACAGGAACCTCGGGTCGTAGGCCCTGCCGCACATGCCGTAGTTGCCGGCGCCGTAGCTCGCGCCCATCGTGATCGTCAGGTGCGGCACCCTGCTGTTGGACACCGCGTTGATCATCATCGAGCCGTGCTTGACGATGCCTCCCTGCTCGTACTGCGCGCCGACCATGTAGCCGGTGGTGTTCTGCAGGAAGACCAGCGGAGTGTCGCTCTGGTTCGCGAGCTGGAGGAACTGCGTGGCCTTCTGCGACTCCTCGCTGAACAACACGCCGCGCGCGTTGGCGAGGATGCCGACCGGATAGCCGTGGATTCTGGCCCAGCCGGTGACGAGACTGTCGCCGTACAAGGGTTTGAACTCGTCGAACCTCGACCCGTCGACGAGCCGTGCGATGACGTCCCGGGGGTCGAACGGCACGCGCTGGTCCTCGGAGACGATGTCGAGGATGCTGTCGGCGTCGAACAGCGGCTCCTCGACTTCGTGCGGCTCCGGGCCGAGTTTGCGCCAGTTCAGCCTGGCGACGACCCTGCGGGCCAGCCGGATCGCGTCGGTCTCGTCCTCCGCCACGAAGTCGGCGAGGCCGGACGTCGTGCCGTGCATGGTCGCGCCACCCAGGCTCTCGTCGTCGGCTTCCTCCCCGGTCGCCATCTTGACCAGCGGCGGGCCGCCCAAGAAGACCTTCGACCGGTCCTTGACCATGATCACGTAGTCCGACATGCCCGGCACGTACGCACCGCCGGCTGTCGCGTTGCCGAACACCGCGGTGATCGTCGGGATGCCCGCCGCCGAGAGTCGCGTCAGATCGCGGAACGCCCGCCCGCCGGGAATGAAGATCTCGCTCTGCGTGGGCAGATCGGCGCCGCCCGACTCGACGAGGCTGATCAGCGGCAGCCGGTTCTGCAGCGCGATGTCGTTGGCCCGGAGGCTTTTGCGCAACGTGTACGGGTTGCTCGCGCCGCCGCGGACCGTCGGGTCGTTCGCGACGATCACGCACTCGACGCCTTCGACCCGCCCGATCCCGGTGACGACACTGGCCCCGACCGGGAAGTCCGTGCCCCACGCGGCGAGCGGCGACAGCTCCAGGAACGGGCTGTCGGAGTCGATGAGGAGCTCGACCCGTTCCCGTGCCAGGAGTTTGCCCCGCCTGTGGTGCCGCTCGACGTACTTCGGCCCACCGCCCGCGAGCGCTTTGGCGTGCTCGGCGTCCAGCTCCGCGATCTTCGCGAGCAGCGCCTCCCTGTTGCCCATCAGGCGAACCCCAATCGTCGTGCCGCGAGCTCGGTCATCACTTCACTGGCCCCGCCCCCGATGCCGAGGATGCGGGCGTCCCGGTAGTGACGCTCCACTTCGGACTCGCGCATGTACCCCATGCCACCGTGCAACTGCACCGCCGCGTCCACAACCTCGTCACAGGTCTCGACAGCCGCGTTCTTGGCGAAGCAGACCTCGGTGACGCAGTCCTCACCGCGGTTGACACGCGCCGCCACCTCCCTGACGTAGGTCCGCGCCACGTCGATCTTCTGCGCCATCCCGGCGAGCCGGTGGCTCACCACCTGGTTCTTGATCAGCGGCTTGCCGAACGTCTCGCGGTTCCTCGTCCATTCCGCGGTGAGGTCCAGCGCCCGCTGGGCCGTCGCGTACGCCTCCACGGCCATCGTGATCCGCTCGACCTGGAACTGCCGCATGATCTGCGCGAACCCCTGGTTCTCCTCGCCCACCAGGTTCTTCGCGGGCACGCGGACGTTGTCGAAGTGCAGCTCCGCGGTGTCGCTGCAGTGCCAGCCCATCTTGTCGAGCTTGCGCCGCGTGAACCCGTCCTCGATCACCAGCAACGAGATGCCCTGGTAGCCGGGTTCGCCCGTCCGCACCGCCGTCGTGACGAAGTCCGCGCGACACCCCGACGTGATGAACGTCTTCTCCCCGCTGACGACGTAGAAGTCGCCGTCCCTCACGGCTGTTGTCCTGATGCTTGCGACATCGGAGCCGGCACCGGGTTCGGTCACCGCGAGGCTGCCGATCTTCTCACCCCGGATGGCGGGCCTCGCGAACCTCTCCTTCAGGTCCTCGTTACCGCTCTGCCAGATGTGCGGGATCGCGATGCCGAGCGTGAACAACGCCGCCATCAAGCCCGACGACCCTCCACTTTGGATGATCTCCTCGGTCAGGGCGACGGAGTCGACCAGATCCCCGTGCTCGAACCCGATCCCCAGCAGGTCCAGCTCGGCCGCCTTCTTGTGCAGCTCCCGCGGAACCTCCCCGTCCCGCTCCCACCGGCCGAGGTGCGGCACGATCTCCCTGCGGGTGAAGTCGCGGACGAGTTGCCTGAGCTCCTTGCGCTCGTACAGATCCTTCGTGATCACAGCAGCTCCTCCGGAATCTCGACTTCCCTGCTGCGCAACCACTCGCCCAGCGCCTTCGCCTGCGGGTCGAACCGCGTGCTGCCGGCCACCCCGTCACCGAGCAGCCCGTGCAACACGAAGTTGAGCGCCTTGAGGTTCGGCAACTCGTACCTGCTGACCTCGCCCGCCTCCGGCAGCAACTCCTTGAGCCTCTCGGTGGTGAGGAAGCTTCTGAGCCACTCGTAGGCCTGTTCCGTGCGAACCCAGACGCCGAGGTTCGCGTCACCGCCCTTGTCCCCGCTGCGCGCGCCGGCAATCGTTCCCAGCGGCCTCTTCACAACAACACCGCCTTCGCACTGACCTCGTCGCGATGCACGTACGCCGCCTTGTACACCCCGAACGGCGTCCCGTCGCTGGGCGGCGTCGTGACGTGGAACCCGGGATAGCTCGCCAGCGCCAGCTCGATCGCCGCCCGGCTGAACCCCTTGGCGCGCTTGGGATCCGTGGTCTTGACCGTGACGTGCAGCAGCGCGCTGGCCTGCTCTTCGGTGTTGGCGTTCTTCTGGTCGGTCCGCGCGAGGGTCCACGTCAGGCCGTCTTTTCCGATTGCTTGTTCGAGTTGCCGTTTGACGAGTTCGGCCTTGGCCTCGACGTCGAGGCCGGTGAGGACGAACGTCGTGGAGTTCCTGAAGCCGCCCAACGTGTTGAGGCACACCTTGAGCGTGTCCGGCGGCGGACTTCCTTTGGTGCCCGTGATCCTGACGCCGCGGTCGTCCTGTTCGAGCCGGATCGTGTCGAAGTGCGTGGTGACGTCCGGGCCGAGGTACTCCGGTGCCCCGATCTCGTACAACAGCTGGGCCGTCACGGTGTCCGTGGTGACCGCCCCGCCCGTGCCGTCGTGCTTGGTGACCAGGCACGAGCCGCCCTCGTCGATCTCGGCGATCGGAAAACCCGGTTTCGTGACGTCGATCTCGGTGAAGAACGAGTAGTTCCCGCCTGTGGCCTGGGCCCCGCACTCCAGCACGTGGCCGGCTACCGTCGCGCCCGCCAGCCGATCCCAGTCGTTCTTCGCCCAACCGAAGTGCGCCGCGCTGGGGCCCACCACCAGGCTCGCATCTGTGACGCGGCCGGTGATCACGACTTGGGCCCCTTGGTCGAGGCACTCCGCGATCTCCCACGCACCCAGGTAGGCGTTGGCGGTCAACGCCTCCGGGAAGCGCGCCTTGAGGTCGTCACCGGTCACGTAACCGATCTTGGCGCCGAGTCCGCCCTGGTCGAGTTTGCGTGCCAGTCCTTCCGGGTTGAGGCCGCCGGCGTTGACGACGATCTTGACGCCCTTGTCGAGGGCCAGCGCGAGGCAGTCCTCCATCTGGCGCAGGAACGTCTTCGCGTAGCCGAGCTGGGAGTCCTTCATACGGTCGCGGCCCAGGATCAGCATGGTCAGCTCGGCCAGGTAGTCGCCGGTCAGGACGTCCAGGTCGCCGCCTTCGAGCTGCTCGCGCATGGCGGACAGGCGGTCGCCATAGAACCCGGACGCGTTGCCGATCCTGATCATCGTGGGCCTCCCGCACGGTTGCGCCCGCATTCCCGCTTCACCGGCCACCCCCGGGCGGCCCCGCAAAGGCTTGTGCGATCGGCACCCATTGCTCGGCAACCTCCCCGGTGGCCTCGATCGCGAGCTCCTTCCGCTTCCGCCGCTGCGTCACGAGCCACGCGAAATCCAGTGCCGGCCCGGAAACCCGGTTCTCGGCGCCTTCCGGCCCCCACGCCCAGAGCTCCCCGCCGGGCCCGGTCAGCTCGACCCGGACCTCCGCCTCCGGCGCGGCCAACCCGTTGAGCAGGAACGCGAACCCCATGGTCCGCACCCCGAGGTGGCACACGTGCCGGATCCGCGCGGTGGGCTCGCGCACCACGCCGAGCGCGTCGGCGACGTCCTGGCCGTGCGCCCAGGTCTCCATGATCCGGGCGGTGGCCATCGAGGCCGGGCTCATCGGCGGGCCGAACCACACGATCTTGCCTTCGGCGCGCGCGAGGTGTTCGCGCAGCGCCGCGCGGCCGTCGCGCCACAGGTCCAGCAGGTTCGGGAGGGTCGCGGCCTCGGCGGCGGTGCGGTCCACGATGTCGCCGGTGAGCGGTTGTGCCTGAAACGCCTCGGGGTCGGTGATGGCGAGGACGGCCGCCTTGTCCGTCCACATGAGATGGCCGATCTGGTGGCCGATCGTCCAGCCCTGGGCTGGCGTTGGCAGCGACCAGTCCGGGGCGGCCGCCACGAGGGCGTCGAGGTCTTGCGACTCGGCGTCGAGATCGGCCAGCAGGTCCGTGATGATCACAGCTGCTCCTCCAGCATCCTCGCCCAGTAGCGCACGACGTGTGCGCGGCGTTTGGCGTCGTCGGCGAGTTGGTTGGCGAGGGCCAGGCCGCGGACCAGGTCCAGGGTCGCCTGCACGGCGTCCTTCACGCCCGGCTTGGCGTCGTCGACGTCGAGGAGTTCGAGGGCCAGGGCGTAGACCTCGCGGCCCAGGCGGGCCTGGAGGTCCAGGACCTGCTCGCGCAGTTCCGGGTCGGTGCGGGCCGCGACCCACAGTTCCAGGGCCGCGGTGAACAGGTCGCTGGCGTGGAAGTCCGCGATCAGTTCCACCACGGCGTGGGTGCTCTTGTCCGCGATTGCCGCGCGGCGCTTGAGCAGCTCGACGCTTTCCGCGCCCACGTGTTCGACGGCCGCGGCGACCAGCTCGCCGCGGGTCCTGAAGTGGTGCAGCTGGGCGCCGCGGGACACGCCCGCGCGTTCGGCGACCTCGGTCGTCGTCGTGCCCGACCAGCCGCGTTCCACCAGGCACTCGACCGTTGCCTCCATCAGTTTGCGCTTGGTCTCGCGGGTGCGGTCGGCCTGCCGTTGCCTCGTCTCCACGGCGCCGAGTGTTCCCCGCCACAAACAAACAGTCAAGCCTGCTTGTAAATGTCGCCGGGCTCGGAACCCGAGCTGGGTCGCTGCTAGCGTCCACGGCGATGAGCACCGTTGATCGACTCAGGGCCGCGGGCTGCGTTTTCGCCGAGGACGAAGCCGCGCTGCTGCACGAAGCCGCCGTCTCCCCCGAGCACCTCGAAGAGCTGGTCGCGCAGCGGGTCAGCGGGCTGCCGCTCGAACACGTCGTGGGCTGGGCCGAGTTCTGCGGCCAGCGAATCACGATCACCAAGGGCGTGTTCGTGCCGCGGCATCGCACCGAGCTCCTGGTCGACCTCGCGACCGATCTGAATCCCGGAACGGTCGTCGACATGTGCTGCGGATCCGGAGCGATCGGCGCCGTCCTGCGGCAACGACTGCCGAAAGCCAGCGTCTACGCGGCCGACATCGACCCCGTGGCCGTGGCATGCGCGCGCAAGAACCTCACGAACGTCTTCGAAGGCGATCTGTTCGATGCACTGCCGCGAGAGTTGCAGAAACACATCGACGTGGTGGTCGCGAACGTGCCGTACGTACCTACCGACGACATCCGCTTCATGCCGCCCGAAGCCCGCGACTTCGAGGCGCGGGTAGCCCTCAACGGCGGAACGGATGGCCTCGACGTCCTGCGCAGGGTCGCGGAACAGGCCGCGTACTGGCTGAAGCCGGGCGGCCACCTGATGAGCGAGACCAGCACGCGCCAGGCACACGACGCCCTCGCAGCGTTCACCCAAGCCGGCCTCACCGCCACCGTCGTGACCAGCGAAGACGCCACGGCGATCGTCGGCATCCTGCCCGCCTGACAGAGCGCGAGCAAATCCGCCTCGACGACGCGCACCCGGCTCCGTACAATGTACGGTATGTCGTACGACGAGGTCATGCAGTGGTTCGCGCAATGGGACGAGCTCGCGGTCAAGGGCGACGTCGAGAAGATGGCCGACATGGCGCTGTTCCCGATCAATACGGTCACCGACGGCTCGGCGACGTCGTGGGACCGTGAGAAGTTCATCGCGGAGATGAGTGCGCAACTAGGCAGCGACGTGCAGATGGAGTCCACCAGGACACCGCACTTCATCAACGACAACCTGGCGTTCGTGATCACCGACGGAACGATCAACGGCTACACCGTGCGCTACGGCGATCTGCTCGTGAAGGTCGGCGACGAGTGGAAGTTCCAGACGATGGTCCAGGAAGGCTGGGCCTAGGTACAACTAGAGCATGATCGCAATGCAGTACGAGATCACCCTGCCGCCCAACTACGACATGGGGATCATCCGCGAGCGGGTCCGCACACGTGGCCACGCTCTCGACGACCGCGAAGGCCTCGGCTTCAAGGCATACCTGATCCGTGGCACGCAGTACGCGCCGTTCTACATCTGGAACACGACGGCCGGCATGGCGGAGTTCCTCTACCGCGGCGGCGGTTTCCAAGGGATTCTCGCCGACTTCGGGCGACCCGTCGTCCAGCACTGGCCCGGTGTCGCGTTCATGAGGGGCGATGCCACGAAGGCGAACTACGCGACGCGCACCATCACGCGGCTCGCACCGGAAGCGAACCCGATGGATGTCGTGAACGAGATCGAGCTGAAGAAGACACCCGGCCTGCACTCCGCGGCCGTGGGCGTGGATCCGCGCACGTGGGAGGTCGTGCGCTTCGAACTGTGGGAGGAACACCCCGGGGAAGAGGGTGTCTACGAGGTCCTCCACTTCAGCGAGCCGGAGCTCGACCGGATCACAGCAGGGTGAGCTGTTCCTGGTCGACGCGCTGAGCCGGCACACCGCTGGGCAGGCTGCCGTCCGGCCACACGCCGTCGTCGTCGCCGGGCACACCGGTGACGGCGTCGGTGGAACGGCCGCGCGGCGCCAGGCCGTGCTTCTCGATCAACGGAACCACGCGCGCCGTCAGGCGAGCGCGATACCTCTTGTCCACATAGGACCCGGAACCGTACAGATACCGGTACGTCTCAACGAGATCCGGGTGCTCACGGCGCAACCACGCCGCGAACCACTCCTTGGCACCAGGACGCAGGTGCAGCGGCAGCACCGTCACGCCGGTGGCACCGGCCGCCGCGATCTGTTCGAGCAGGAAGTCCAGCTGCTCGACGGAATCCGTCAGCTCCGGCAGCACGGGCGCCACGAAGACACCACACGGCAAGCCCGCTTCCCGCACCTTCCGCACGAGTTCGAGCCGGGCGGCCGGGGTCGGCGTGCCGGGCTCCAGCGACTTGTGCAGGTCGCGGTCCATCAACGCGAGCGACACCCCGATGCCGACCGGCACTACCTCCGACGCCGCGGCGAGCAGCGGCAGATCGCGCGCCAGCAGCGTGCCCTTGGTCAGGATCGAGAAGGGCGTGCGAGAGGCGGTCAGGGCCTCGATGATCCCTGGCATCAAGGCGTACCGACCCTCCGCCCGCTGATACGGATCGGTGTTGGTGCCCAAAGCAACGTGCTCCTGCTTCCAGCGCGGCGAACGAAGCTGACGCGACAGCACCTCGCCCGCGTTGACCTTGACGATCAGCTGGCTGTCGAAGTCGTGTCCCGTGTCGAGGTCCAAATAGGAGTGTGTCTTGCGGGCGAAGCAGTTGTGCGACACCACACCGTTCGCGATGAAGTCGCCGGTTCCGGTCGTGATGTCGTACAACGTCATCTCGTCCAAAGGCTCCACGGACACCACACCGAGCGGCTGCTGCGACTTGATCGCCACGCCGTCGATGTCGCGTTTGCGTGTGATCGCCGGGTCGACGGTGTGGAAGAAGCGGAGGTTCTCGCGCAGCCCGCCACGCAGTCGCACGACCCGCACGCCACGACGGCGGCGGAGCTCCTCGATCGCGAAGTCGAAGTGGAAGTGCTTCAGTGCCAAGCAGATCGCTTCGAGAACGGTGGCGTTGCGCGTCGACATGCGCAGGATGCTGCGCGAGCAGGTCCCGAGGTAGTCGAACGCGCCGGCCAGGAATCCCTTGAGCCAGTCCGGGTTCGGGGCTATCTGCCAGTGCGCGAGCTCGCGCACTTGGTGCAGAAATCCCCTCCCCTCTCGCACACCGAAGTAGTCGAGATACTCCTGTGTGCGGTCCATGGCCTCTATGTCGGCCAAGGGGATCCGGAACTCGTTCTCGTCGTCGACCATGCCGCGCAGGTAACCGCGGCGGTAGTCGTCGGTCACGGTGGGCTGCTCGACGAAAGCCCCCGTGCCCATCAGCTTGTTGCCGGTCGTGAGGTGCGGACGGCGGCCCGTGCCCGCCGTCTCACCCGTCACGTGCTTCCAGCCGCGGTCGGTCAGGAAGCGGTGGTCACCGGAGGCGACCACAGAGGTGCCGTCCTCCAGCGTCAGGCGGTACGCGACCTTGCGCGTCTCCCAGTGCGCGAGGACTGTCGTGAGCTTGTAGCGCCGGTAGTTGCCGACGAGCTCGGTGCCGTAGATCTGGTCGCCGACCCGCAACGACGACAACGGCTTGGTGCGCCCGTTGGCCATCAGGATCGGGGTGTCGCCCGCCAGGCAGTAGGTGCAGGCGTGTGAGCAGCCGCGATACGGGTTCACCGTCCACGAGAAGGGCAACGACGACCCCGGCACTCCGTTGAGCACGGATTTGGCGCGGACCTCGTGGAACACCACGTCCGCGAACTCAGGAGTTCGTACGCTGCGCACCAGTCCCGGTAGCCCCGGTAGTGCCTGCTGCGGCTCTGCCTCGAGTTTCTGTCCGTCCCATCGCACATCATCGATTCGAACACATGTTCGAACGGCGGTCAAGGAGGCCGGCTGTCACCCGTTCAGGCAGGATGTCTCACGTGGGTCACGGTCACGGGCACAGCCATGCGCTGAACGAGGAACCGGCGTCGCAGCGCGTGCGCACGTTGCTGATGTGGCTGCTGGTGCCACTGGCACTGGCCACGCTCGTCGGCGCGGCGCTGCTCTACCCGTTCGGGCACGAGCAGAAGACCGGCGCGGCCGTCGGGCTGCACCAGAAGCCGGTCGCCGCGGTCGTCACCGGCATGCAGGAGAACTGCGGCGAGAAGTGCATCGCGGTGACCGTGCGGATGACGGACGGCGACGCGAGCGGCCAGAGCATCACGATCCCCAGCCCGCACGGGCCGGGAGCGCCCCACTTCCAGATCGGCGACGAGGTCGTTCTGTCCTATTCGGGCAGTCAGCCGCAGGCACCCGAGTCGTACCAGATCGTCGACTACCAGCGCGGCTGGTCGCTCGTCGTGCTCGCCGTGCTGTTCGCGGGGGCGGTGCTCCTGCTCGGCCGATGGCAGGGTCTCGCGGCGCTGGGCGCGTTGCTGCTGAGCTTCGCGGTGCTGGTGCTGTTCATCATGCCGTCGATCCTGGCGGGCGAGAACCCGCTGGTGGTGGCGGTCGTCGGCGCCGGACTGATCATGTTCGTGGTGCTGTACCTGACGCACGGGATCAGCGCGCGAACATCGACAGCGGTGCTCGGCACGTTGGTCAGCCTCGCGCTGATCGGTGTGCTCGGCGCGCTGTTCTCCGCACTGTCCAAGCTGACCGGCCTCGACGAGGACACGATCAACCTCGTCACCGTGCTCGGCACCGACATCGACACGCGCGGCCTGCTGCTCGCGGGCACGCTCATCGGTGCGTTGGGTGTGCTCGACGACGTCACGGTCACGCAGACCAGCGCGGTGTGGGAGCTGCGCCGCGCCAACGACAAGCTGTCGTGGCGCGAGCTGTTCGCGGCGGGTTCGCGGATCGGGCGCGACCACATGTCGTCGGTGGTCAACACACTCGTCATGGCGTACGCGGGCGCGGCGCTGCCGTTGCTGCTCGCGATCTCGCTGGCGGGACGGTCGTTGGGCGAGATCCTGTCCGCGCAGCAGATCGCGCAGGAGATCGTGCGCACGCTGGTCGGCAGCATCGGTCTGGTCGCGGCGATCCCGGTGACTACTGCGCTGGCCGCGCTCGTCGCCGTGCGCCAGGAGGTCGCCCCCGCCGAGCCTGCAGAGCCTTCGGAACCCGAGCCCGAGCCCAGGACGAAGACCGTGAAGCGCGCGAAGCCCGAACCGCCGAAGCGGAACCGGATCGAGGGCGACCTCTACATCGGCTACGACCCCGACAAGGGGCCGTGGGAACGACCCGTTACCCGGCCAGCAGCACGAAGAGCAGCGCCAAGCCGCCAGGCACCACCTGCACGAAGAAGATCTTCCGGCTCGCCGTGAACGTGCCGTAGATGCCTGCGACGATCACGAACACCGTGAAGAGCACGGACGCGGCGAAGTCCTGCCGGACCAGCGCGTAGATCAGGCCGGCGGCGAGGAATCCGTTGTAGAGGCCCTGGTTCGCGGCGAGCGCCTTGGACGCCTCCGCGAACTCGGGCGTGAGCCCGAACGCCTTCTGACCGCGCGGTGTCGTCCAGAGGAACATCTCCAGCACCACGATGTAGAGGTGAATCAGCGCCACGAGGGCGATCAGGATGTTGGCGATAACCTGCACGTAGGTCCTCCTCTGGACTGACACACCCGATGAGACAATAGAGCAGTGGGAAGACAGCGACCCGACACAGAGGCGATCACCGAGTCGATCGACTCAGGCGTTGCCGAGCTGGTCCCCGATCTCGGCGGACGGAACTCGTGGACGTTGCGGGTCAACGGAACCCCACAGTCGCATGTGGACCTGGACGACCCGACCTACCTCGAGTTCGAGTACGTCCGCAGACTGGGTCACATCGTCGACCTCACCGCGCCCTCGCGTGTGCTGCACCTCGGTGGTGGCGCTCTCACGCTAGCGCGCTACGTGGCGGATCTGCTGCCCCGTGCGTCTCAGCAGGTGGCCGAGATCGACGCGGGCCTGATCGCGTTCGTCCGCCGCGAGCTCCCGCCGCCGCCCCGCGTGAAGATCACCACGGGTGACGCGCGGGCCGTGCTCGTGAAGGTTCGGCCCGGCTCGTTCGACCTGATCGTGAGCGACTGCTTCGCCGGCGCCCGCACGCCGGCGCACCTGACGTCGGTCGAGTACGTGCGGCAGGCGTCCGCGGCGCTCGCCGAGGACGGGATCTACGCGGCGAACATCGGCGACGGCAACGGCCTGCAGTTCGCCCGCTCCCAGTGCGCGACCGTGCGGGCGGTGTTCGAGCACGTCTGCGTGCTCGCCGAACCAGGCGTGTTCCGGGGCCGCCGGTTCGGCAACTTCGTGATCTTCGCCTCGCACACCGGGTTGCCGATGCAGCAGCTCACGCGGGCCACCGCAGGCGATCCGTTCCCAGGGCGGGTCGAGCACGGCACGGGGCTGACGAAGTTCATCGGTGGCGCGCCGGTCACGACGGACCAGACGGCGAGGCTCTCCCCCGCGCCACCTTCCGGCCTCTGGGGCACGTGACCTAGA
>NZ_JAFBCX010000027.1 GCF_016907955.1 Lentzea nigeriaca
GGCCTCTCAGAGGCTCTTTGTCCCGGCTTGTGCCCCGCTCGTTCCGGTTTTGATTTCCGGCCCGTTCCGCGCTGGCAGAGAGAACATTACACGGGCCTGTTTCGATCTCCAAATCGGGGGGTCATGGTAGTCGCGAAACGTGCGACCACCAGGACAAACGCCCGAGTCAGGGTGCGGAGACCCCGACGTCCGACGTCGTCAGCGGCTTCCGGGAAGCCGTCGAGCTGTACTCGTCCGCCCCCACATCAGGCTTGCCGACGCGCGACTGCGGGTCGAAGTCCGCGTCACCTACGAGTACGTACCTGCGGAGCTCTCGATCGCAGTACTGCTGGACGACAGGCGCAGCAGTCCATTGGAGTCACGCACCAGAGCGGGGCACCGCTCTGGTCGCCGTTGAACGTGGTGCGGGTGATGCGGGTGCCTTCAGCCTCGGCCGGCACCGACAGGGAGCTGGTGCCCGAGAAGACGAAGCCCTCGATGGTCACGCCATGCACCGCGCCGAACTCGAAGCCGCCGGTGCTGAACACCGCGTCGCCGACGGGTTGGGCCGCGATGCCGGTGTTCGACCTCGTGATCTTGATCGGCTTGTCGACGCGGTGAACGCCGTTGGCGAGCACGATGCGCTGGCCTGGGCGGGCCGAGTTGATCGCGACCAGCATGTGATGGCACGTGCGGCGGTGAGCCGAAAGTGCTGCGCCTTCCGTGCAGATGGCCCCGTGTTCTCCGATGCCTGCCCCTGGAGGCAGACATCGGAGAAACAGCGCTACGGCGCCGAAGGTCCCACGTCGGCCTTCGTGAGCGGCTTGCGGATCGCGGACGTGCTGTACTCGTCCGCTCCGACGTCCGGCTTGCCGGAACGCGCCTGCGGGTCGAAGTCACGCGTCACGTAGGAGTAGGTGCCGACCGACGCGTCGATGGCCGGGCTGCTCGACGCGAGGCGCAGCAGCCCGTTGGCGTCACGCACGAGCTTCGGGTCCGCGGACTTGTAGCCGGACGCCGGCATGCTGCCGCCCGTACCGCCCCAGATGAGGTTGCCCTCGTACTTCACGACCGATCCGCTGTGCATGGACACGACACCGCCGGACGAGCCCTTGATGATGTTGTTCGCGAGCACGCAGTCCTTCGGCTTGAAGTTGCCGCCGTCGCTGTCCACGACCTCACCGGTGCCGATGAGCGTGTTGAACGCGACCGTCACGCGGTCCGGCCTGTCGTGTTCCTTCGAGGTCGGGCCGCTGTCCGCCTCGCTGCCGGAGCCGAACACCATCGCGCGGTCGCGGGTGTTCTCCACGTAGTTGTTGTAGATCTTGTGGTCGTTGCCGTGGAACCGGATGCCGCTGTTGAACAGCAGGTTGCCCTCGACGGTGGTGCGGTTGCCATGGCGCAGCACGATGTACCCGCGGCTGTCGCGGATCGTGTTGTAGCGGACCGTGTTGTCCGAGGACTTCACGGAGATGGCCTCGGAGTCGCCGTCCGCCTTCTCGAAGAGGTTGTACTCGACGATGGCGTTCGCGGACTTCGACTGCTTGTGGCTGTAGCCGAGCCGGATCGACTCGCCGCCGTTCGAGCCGGAGAACTGGTGGTTGTAGAAGTAGTTGTGGTGGATCCAGGTCCGCTTGGCGATGTCGCTGCCGGGACCGGTGATCTGCAGGTACACGCCCTCGTTGGTGCGGTTCGAGAACGTGTTGTGGTCGACCTGCACGTCGTCGGCGCTGACGCTGAGCGAGGCGCCGTCCTTGTTGCCGTTGTAGGTGTTGCGGGTGATGCGGGTGGCCTGCGCCCCAGGTGGCACGTCCAGCGTGCTCGTGCCGTCGAAGACGAAGCCCTCGATGGTGACGTTCTTGACGGCGCCGAGTTGGAAGCCGCCGCTCGTGAACACCGTGCCGCCGACGGTCCGCGCGGCGATGGTGATGCCGGACTTGGTGATCTTGATCGGCTGGTCGGCCAGGTACACGCCGTCGGCGAGCACGAGGCGTTGACCGGGCCGGGCGGTGTCGATCGCGGCCTGGAGGGAGGACACGTTCGAGACGCCGACGACAGCCGCGTACGCAGGGACTTCGACGAAGGACGACAGCAGGGCGACCGCGCCGACTGCGGCCAGTGATCGGATCATTCGCCAACTCCAAGTAATGGGTCGTCGGCGGCGGCAGACCTAAGTTACCGCAAAATCCCTGCAGGTGGAGTAGTTCGATACAAGCCAAGGGCCGTATCGACCGAGCCAAGACGATCCAGTTGTCCGATGTCTGCGAGCGGGAACCACTGGGCGAGGTCGGTCGTACCACCCACCTCGTGCCGGAGCTCGCCACCGACGATCCGGACCTCGTACATGATCCGGAGCGCGTGGTAGTCGCGATCAGGCTCCTCGCGGAACTCCGAGTCGATGCCGAGCAGCCGGAGCACCTCGACCTCGTACCCCGTCTCCTCCTCGAACTCCCGGATCACCGCGTCGTAGGGGTGCTCACCGTGGTCGAGGCCGCCGCCAGGCAGGATCCACTGCCTGCCCTCACGTGCGATGAAGCGCGCGAGCAGGATCTCGTCGTTGTCGTTGACGCACACTCCGTATGCGGCCACACGCTGCCTCTTCTCCCTCATGTGGATCAGCCTAGGTGTGGCGATCATGGCGAAAAAGTGATATCACTTAGCTACTACTTCGATAGGGGGTCTGGATGAGCGCGATCGACACGAAGGTGCACATGCCGGCGCCTGCCGTGCGGGAGAGGCACGCACGGGAGCTGCCCGGTCTACCGATGTTCTTCGCAGGACTGGCGGTGTACGCGGTGGGTGTGCTGGTGCTCGTACGGGGAGTCATGGAGGCCGCGGACAGCGGAACGGACCCGTCAGCCGGGGTCATGATCACCGGCGTGCTGGCGCTCCTGGCGGCGTCGCTGATCATGAAGGGGCTGTTCACGGTCGCACCCGGTGAGGCGCGCGTGCTGCAGTTCCTCGGCCGCTACGTGGGCACGGTGCGCACGGACGGTCTGCGGTGGGCGAACCCGTTCACCACACGGGAGAAGATCTCGACCAGGATCCGCAACCACGAGACCCAGACGCTCAAGGTCAACGACGCGGACGGCAACCCGATCGAGATCGCCGCAGTTGTTGTGTGGCAGGTGGAAGACACTGCGCGCGCACGGTTCGAGGTGGACGACTTCGTGCGGTTCGTCGGCATCCAGACCGAGACCGCCGTACGGCACATCGCGACCAGCTACCCGTACGACAGCCACGAGGAAGGCGGTCTGTCGTTGCGGGAGAACGCGGACGAGATCACCGAGACGCTCGCGATCGAGATCTCCGCACGCGTGCAGGCCGCGGGCGTGAAGGTGATCGAGTCACGGCTCACCCACCTCGCGTACGCGCCGGAGATCGCGCAGGCCATGTTGCAGCGGCAGCAGGCTTCGGCGGTCGTGGCGGCCCGCACGCGGATCGTCGAGGGCGCCGTCGGCATGGTCGAGCTCGCGCTGCAACGGCTCGCCGAACAGGACGTCGTCGAGCTCGACGAGGAACGCAAGGCGGCGATGGTGTCGAACCTGCTCGTCGTCCTGTGCGGTGACCGCTCCACTCAGCCCGTGGTGAACGCAGGATCGCTCTACACCTGATGGCTGACCGCAAGAGCGTTCTGCTCAGGCTCGATCCGGCGGTGCACGACGCGTTGAGCAGGTGGGCGAACGACGAGCTGCGCAGCACCAACGCGCAGATCGAGTTCCTGCTGCGGCGTGCGCTGGCGGAGGCGGGCCGGCTGCCCAAAGAGGCAAAGAAGATGCCTCGGCGCGGCAGGCCACCCAAGGAGCCCGACCAAGAGACGGACTAGTGCGCACGGTGGAATCGATGACAGACCTCCACACATCTGACGCACGAGCGCTCGCGTCGGCTCTGCAGGGGTCGCTGGAGGAGGCCAGGAAACTGGTCTCCGACGGCGCGGAGTCGACGCTGGTCCGGCGGTGCACGACCGCAGCTTCGGACTCGGGCCCGGCGACTGCGCGACGTCGGGAACGTTGGTGTCCGTTGATCGTCGCGACGGCGTGGTGAAGTTCACGGTCGCGAACACGGTGGGCGTGCGGGCACCGTCGTCGTGCCGGTGTACGTGCGGGAGCCTGCCTCCCCCGTTCTGGCGCCGGACGCCCGGATGGTGGGCTTCACCCGCTTGGAACTCGCTGCGGGACAGTCGAAGCAGGTCGAGGTGTCGTTCAAGCTCTCGCAGCTGGCGCTGACGGTGGGCGACGTGGACGGCGATGGCGGGCGGCAGGTCGCCCGAAGCGGCTACGAGGCCGTGGTGGGCGCGGAGGAAGCCGCGTTTACGGTGCGCTGAGCTGGCCTGATATCCTTCGTCGTCGTGAACGCGCGGCGCTCCGCCGTGGAGGAGAGCCAGCTCTCGCTGGTGCCGACCAAGCGCGTCACGAACTCCGGTTTCGACACAGAAGGGTGATGTCGCATGGCGAACATCAAGTCCCAGCTCAAGCGGATCAAGACCAACGAGAAGGCGCGCCTGCGCAACAAGTCGGTCAAGTCGTCCCTCAAGACGGCCATCCGCAAGTTCCGCGAGGCTGCCGAGGCCGGTGACAAGGCGAAGGCCCTGGAGCTGCTGCAGGACGCGTCCCGCAAGCTCGACAAGGCCGCCACCAAGGGTGTCATCCACCCGAACCAGGCCGCCAACAAGAAGTCGGCGATGGCGCTGCGCGCGAACCAGCTCGAGGGCTGAGTTCTCGCTCGGTTCCAGCCTCTGAGAAGGGCCCGCTCTCCGTTGAGCGGGCCCTTCTCGCTGTCTCGGTGGCGACGCGGGTTCGGCTCGTGACAGCTTCCGAGGATGAAGCTGCCTGGCTCGGCGACACGATCGCGTACAAGCGCATCGCCGTGGCCACCAACCGGGCCATCGCGCAGTTCTCGTCCGGCAGCTGTCGCGAGCGGTTGACGCTCGCGGTCGCCCGCGAGCGTCGTGGCCGGTCAACGCGCCGTTCGAGGTGTACCCGCGGGTGCGCGATGATCTTCAACCTGACGTCCGAGGTGCTCACCGGCTCGGGGCTGGTTCGAGGGCTCGCGGCACGGCGACGCCTGGAGACGATCTTCGGCGGGTGGGTGGCGCAGTCGAGGCCGGCTACGAGATGCCGTGGAACCGCCGGGATCATCCCTTTCCGGCGGACGGACTGCCGTCGGGTTGACCGGCAGGCGTTGACCCACCTGATCGGGATCCGAAGGCCTGATCAGCGGCGGCCGTGCGCCGCCACGATCTTGAGCACCGCGCGCTCCAGCGCGTAGTCGGCGTCGGCCGCCACGCCCTTCACGTCGGCGTTGAGCCCCGCGACCACCTGCATCGCGTCGGCCAGACCCGACTGGTCCCAGCCGCGGGCCTGGGCCTGCGCCTTCTTGATCTTCCACGGCGGCATGCCGAGCGGGCCTGCCAGGCTGAACGGGTCGGCGCGGCCCACTGCGGACACGCGCGCGACGGTGCGCACCGCGTCCGCCAGGGCGTCCGCGACCAGCACGTGCGGCACGCCCAGCTGCATGGCCCAGCGCAACGCCTCCATCGCGCCCGCGCGGTCGCCGGTCACGGCCTTCTCGGCGACCGCGAAGCCGGTCACCTCCGCCTTGCCCTGGTGGTAGCGGCGGATCTCGTCGACCGTCACCTTGCCGTCGGTGTCGGAGACGAGCTGGGACGCGGCAGCGGCCAGCTCACGCAGGTTCGTGCCCACGGCGTCGATGAGGGTGGCCACGGCCTCGGCGTCGATCTTGCCGCCCGCCTGCCGCACCTCGTTGCGCACGAACGCCTCGCGATCACCGGGCTTGGTGATCTTGGGGCACTCGGTGACGGCGGCACCGGCCTTCTTCAGTTGTCCCGGCAGGTCCTTGGCCGCCTTGCTGCGGCCGCCGCCGGTGTGCACGACGACGAGCGTGACCCCGTCCGCGGGCGACTTGACGTAGGAGAGGACCGTGTCCGCGATCTCCTTGCTGATCTCCTGCGCGTTCTGCAGGACGATCACGCGACCCTCCGCGAACAGCGACGGGCTCACCAGTTCGGCCAGCTCGGGAGGCGTGAGATCAGTCACCTGCACGCGGGTCAGGTCGGCGTTCGGATCGGCCTTGCGTGCGGCCTCGAGAGCCGCCCGAACAGCCCGTTCGACCAGCAACTCCTCCTCGCCGACGACGAGGTGCAGTGACTCCGGTGCGCTCACGCTCCGCATCCTCCCACGTCCCGGATCGTGGACGTTGGTGGCTGAGAAACGGACAGTTGCCGTAGCTTGGTCACCACAACTGAACACCGCTCATCCAGAGGGGCAGAGGGACCGGCCCGAAGAAGCCCCGGCAACCGGCGTCAGCGCTGTAGTGCATCACAACGCGCAGACGATCACGGTGCCAATTCCGACCCGTTCGATTTCGCGGGAAAGATGAGGAGATACCTCGCGATGACTGCTGTCTCTGTGCCCACGAGCACCACCTTCGACCTCGGCCCCGCCCGTGCACTGCTGTGCCGTGAGTGCGGAAATGAGACTCCTCTCGCTCCTGAGTACGCCTGTCTGGAGTGTTTCGGGCCGCTGGAAGTGGCCTACGACTTCGGCAAGATCCGGCGCGAGGACATCGAAGCCGGCCCCAGGTCGATCTGGCGCTACCGCGGCCTTCTCCCCGTTCCGTCCACTGTGGAGCAGCACCCGAACACCGAACCCGGCGGCACCCGCCTGGTCGAGGCCCACAACCTCGCCAAGGCGCTGGGCGTGCGCAAGGTCTGGGTGAAGGACGACACCGGCAACCCCACCCACTCCTTCAAGGACCGCGTGGTCGGCGTCGCACTCGCAGCGGCCCGCGAGCTCGGCTTCAAGGTGCTGGCCTGCCCGTCCACCGGCAACCTGGCGAACGCGGTCGCCGCGGCCGCAGCCCGCGCGGGCTGGCAGTCCGTGGTTCTCATTCCCTCCTCTCTCGAGCGCGCCAAGATCCTGATGAGCGCCGTCTACGAAGGCGCTCTGGTCGCCGTCGACGGCAACTACGACGACGTGAACCGCCTCGCCCAGGAACTCGCCGCGGAGCACGAGGACTGGGCGTTCGTGAACGTGAACGTCCGCCCGTACTACGCGGAGGGCTCGAAGACCCTCGGCTACGAGGTCGCAGAGCAGCTCGGCTGGCGCCTGCCCGACCAGATCGTGGTGCCCATCGCGTCCGGTTCGCAGCTCACCAAGGTCGACAAGGCGTTCCGCGAGCTCGGCCAGCTCGACCTCGTCGAAGCCACCCCGTACCGCGTGTTCGGCGCCCAGGCCACCGGCTGCAGCCCGGTGTCGGCCGCCTACAAGGAAGGCCACGACGTCATCCGCCCGGTCCGCCCGGACACCATCGCCCGCTCGCTGGCGATCGGCGCTCCGGCCGACGGCCCGTACGTGCTCGACGCGGTCCGCCGCACCAACGGCGCCATCGAGGACGTGACCGACGAAGAGGTCGTCGAGGGCATCAAGCTCCTCGCCCGCACCGAGGGCATCTTCGCCGAGACCGCCGGCGGCGTGACCGTGGCGACGGCGAAGAAGCTGATCGAGTCGGGCCAGCTCGACCCGGACGGCGAGACCGTGCTGCTGATCACCGGCGACGGCCTCAAGACCCTCGATGCGCTCGGCGACACGATCGGTCCGCGCGCGACGGTGCCGCCGTCGGCAGACGCCGTCATCAAGGCGCTGGCTTAACCACCTCCTTCCGGTCCGGGGACGCGCCCGCGTCCCCGGACCGCGTTGTACCGCGCGACGGTCGCTCGTTCCTGTCATGCTCCGGGCATGGAGCTTCCGGAGCCCTGGACGGTCGTGGACGACGAGACCAGGACCGCGCTCGAGGATCAGCTGCGAAGGGAAGTCGCCGACGGCCATCCGCTCTTCGGCAAGCCGGTCACGGCGGTTGCCCGCTGCGATCGGTGCGACGAGGTGTTGTACACCGTCGAAGAGGAGCCCGCGTGGTTCGCACAGGTCCATCTCACGTGGCGACGAACTCCGGACACCCCGCCGTGGCCACGGACAAAGCGACTGCCCTCACCGCTGGCCGGGAATCTCCTCGACCACCACTGAACCGGTGTGTCAGAAGGAGATCGCTTCCGACTGCATCCAGGCCGTGCGCGGAAAGCGTTGCAGGCCTTCCATCACGTGCGGCCCGAACGGCTCGACGTCCGCGCGCCACGCCACGATCCGTTGCGGCCACGGCGATTCCGCCTTCAGCAGGTTGTAGTGGTAGTTGCGCCAGTCATGCGGCGCGATCCGCAGCGCGTCGTCGAACACATGCTCCGAGACGAGGTCGTACGCCTCCTCCGGCCTCGTGGCCTGGGTGGGTGGCAGCACGTGCGTGACCTTCGCCCGGTAGGTGACGGCTCGGGTGCCGTCTTCGAGTGTTTCGCAGATGTAGTAACCGAAATCGGGTTTGAGCTCGTCGTGCGGCCACGGCGTCGCCGAGTAGTTCGGCTGCCACATGGCCCACGCGAGTCCAGGCGTGCCACCGGGAACCGGGTAGCGCGCGTTGTAGAGCCTGATCCAGACCATCCTCTTCTCCTTCGTACTGTTCGATTCCCCGGCAACACCGCCAGGTCTCCGTTCTCGTCCGTGCGCAGCACCAGCGCACCTCCCGCCCGCAACATGTCGATCACGTGCGGGCTCGGGTGCCCGTAGCGGTTGCCCGCGCCGACACTCACCAGCGCCACTCGTGGCCGCACGGCCTCGAGAAACGCGGGCAGCGAGTACCGCGAACCGTGGTGCGGCACCTTGAGCACCTCGGCCCCGAGGTCCCGCTCCCCCAGCAACGCCGACTGTCCGGCCAGTTCGACGTCACCGGTGAGCAGCACCCGGCCTGCCCTGGTGTGTGCCTTGAGCACGAGCGAGTAGTCGTTGATCGTCGTGTTCGCGTCTCCTGCCGTCGGCGGGCGGCGCGGGCCCAGCACCTCCATTTCCAGTCCTGGCCAGGCAAACCGCTCGCCTGCCTTCGGTTCCACCACCCGCACACCACGGCTGCGGGCTTGAGCGCTGACCTCCTTCCACGCCCACGCGGGCTCCTTCAGCGGGCCGACCGCCACCGCGCCCACCGCACGCCCGGTGAGCACCGCGGAGAGGCCCTGAACGTGATCGGCGTGCAGGTGCGTCAGCACGACGAGCGGAATCCTCTTGATTCCCAACGTCTTCAGGCAGCGGTCGACGACTCCGGGGTCGGGCCCGGTGTCCACCACGACCGCGCGGTCGGCGTCGTCGGTCGCCAGGACCAGCGCGTCACCCTGGCCCACGTCACAGCTGACCACCTTCCAGCCGTCCGGCGGCCACGCCGGCGCCACGATCTTCATCGGCACCAGCACCACGAAGCCGCCGATCAGCACCGCGACGACCAACGTCCGCGTCTTCTTGAGGCGCAGCAACAACACCACCGCTGCCACGACCACGACCAACGCGATCGCGCCGACCCAGCCGTCTGGCCATCCCACGGACGCTCCGGGCACGGTCGCCGCCTGCCGCCCGACCTGGATGAGCCACGTCACCGCAGGTCCGGCGACGTGCACGAGCAGTTCGGCTGCCGACTTCCACAGCGGCGCGACGGCTGCCGCCGCCACACCCAGCACCGTCGCCGGTGCGACCGCCGGGCCCGCGACCAGGTTGGCCACGATCGCCACGAGGCTGACCTGACCGGAGATCCCTGCGACCAACGGCGCCGTCGCGAGACTGGCGGCCGTGGGCACGACGATCGCCTCGGCGAGGCCGTTGGGCACGCCATGCGCTTTCAGTGCCCGCGACCACTTCGGCGCCACCAGCACGAGCGCCGCCGTGGCCACCACGGAAAGTGCGAACCCCGGATCGCCGCCCAGTGCCGGGTCGAGGAAGACCAGCACCAGGACTGCCGTTGCGAGGCTCGGGAGTGTGGACCGGCGACGACCCAGCACCAGCGCCAACAGAGTCACAGCACCCATGACCGCGGCTCTGAGAACGCTGGGCTCGGGGCCCGCCAGGACCACGAACCCGACCAGCGCCGCCATCGCTGTCCCGGCCGCTGTGCGCGGACCGGCCCTGAACCGCCTGGCCAGCAGGTAGACCGCGCCGCACACGATGGCGAGGTTCGCGCCGCTCACCGCCAGCAGGTGGGAGAGGCCCGCGGTGCGGAACTCGTCGACCACGCGCGGCACCATCCGGTCGCTGTCGCCCACCACGAGTGCCGGGAGGAGCCCGGCTTCCTCGTCGTCGAGGACCGCGCTGGCTTCTCTCAGGCCGTCGCGGAGGTGATCTGCCCAGCTCTGCCAGATCGGAGGTGGCTGAGGGTCGATCGGCGGGCCGCGCACTCGGAGCAAAGCCGACGTCAGATCGCCACGTCGAGGTGGAGCGAGCGTGCCTTTCGCTGTGACCTTCTGACCTGGCAACAGGTTTCGCCACTTGTCCACGGGGGCCAGCAGAACCAGGTGGGCGCCGTTCGCGGTAGCGGTGATGACCACGTGGTCGACGCCCGCCTGGCGGCCGCCGAAGCCCGCGGCTCTGATGCCTCTGGGTCGGGTGCTGAGCTCGACCGTGAGGGTGGTGGCACGGCCTTCATCGGCGGCCAGGCGGAGTGGGTGGGTTTCGGCCTTCAGGACGTTGCCTCCCACCCAGGCTGCGGCCAACGGGCCGGAGATCAGCAGGGCTATGGCGCACGTTCGGGTCCACCACGCCCGCCGCCACGCCGCCAGGCCGACGGCTCCCGCTGCCAGGCCGGTGAGGACTGCCGCCTGCCAGCTCAGGAAGAGACCGGCGACGGCGGTGGCCCACACGGCTGTCGCGGCTGGGACCAGGCGGTAGTCGTGGGTTATCGGGTGTCTGCGGACCACTGCGGCCTCCTTCGTCCGGTGGGAGGTCGCAGGTCGGGGCTTGGGCTGCCTTGGCAGGTGATGCGGACAGATCGCATGACGAGGCTCCTGTTGGTGGCCGAGCTAGGTGATGACCGCCGCACACAGGCGGCAGGGTGGTTTCCTCACTGGCGGTGGGGCCGGGAGTGGAGTCGGGGCTGGGAAGGACCGCAGCAGGTACCGGACCGCGCCAGCCAGCAGACGGGGACGGCGGCGGCGTTTCGGGGTGCGGGCGCGGTGGAGCGGGAAAGCGAGCTCGATCCGGCAGGGCGGGTGGTTGCGGTCTGCCGGGGGCGGAGCCGGGTTCGTCAGGTGGTGGAACTGGGCCTTGGTGCGGACGTAGAGGGACAAGGCCGTGGCGGCGAAGGTCATGTGTGGACCAGGTCGGCCAGCTTGGCGAGTTTGGAGTCGCCTATGCCTTCCACCTCGCGGAGTTGATCGACCGAGGCGAACGGGCCCTTGCGGGTGCGACGATCGACTATGCGCTGGGCCGTCACCGGGCCCACGCCGGGAAGGGCGTCCAGTTCGGAGGCCGTGGCCGAGTTCAGGTCCAGCTTGGACGGCACGGCTGCGGGCGCGGCCGGAGGTGGTATGCCCACGGCTATCTGCTCGCCGTCGGCGAGTTTGCGGGCGAGGTTCAGGGCGTGGAGATCGGCGCCCGGCTTGATGCCACCGGCCAGCCGGACGGCGTCGGCCACTCGGGCGCCGGACGTCACCGTCACCAGGCCTGGCGTCACCACCTCGCCGATCACGTTCACCACCAGCTCCGGAGCCGGGGCCGTGGTGCTCACGAGGGCCATCGCCGGGGCCTGTTCCGCCGCAGGGCTCTGCCACCAGCTGCCCAGGCCGATCACGGTGCAGGCGACGGCGATGCCCAGGGCCAGGAGACCTCGGCGGGGAACTCGGGGCAGGCGGAAGCGGCGGCGGGGTGTGCCGTGTTCGTCCGAGTCTTCCGAGCGTGCGTAGACCAGGGTCGGGTCGGCGCGGACCTTGGCGGCCAGGGCGGCCAGGCGTTCGCTCGGGCTGTCGGCCGGGTGGGGGCGGGGGAGCATGGGGGCGACGTTACGGAGCGGGACGGGTGGGATGACCGGGTTGGCTCCGGGGCTGTGGATTACTCGCGGGTTGTGGACAGGTCGCGATCACTCGGGGCTTGGAGACGGGGAATTGTCGGGGGTCTGTGGGAGGATGTCCGGTCCTCCTGGCAGCACCACCACGCCCAGCACCCCTGGGCCCGTGTGGGCGCCGATCACCGCCCCGACCTCGGAGATCACGCACCCCGTCGAGCCGGGCAGGCGTTCGTCGAGGCGCGTGGCCAGTTCGGCGGCGCGTTCGGGAGCCGCCAGGTGGTGCACTGCCAGACCCACCGGGCCGTCGCCAGCCGCGGCCGCCGCCAGGTCGACCAGGCGGCCAACGGCTCGGCTCATCGTGCGGACCTTCTCCAGGGGCACGATCCGGCCGTCGTCCATGTGCAGCAACGGCTTCACGGCCAGCGCGGTCCCCACCAGCGCCGCCGCCGTGCCGATCCGCCCGCCACGGCGCAGGTGCTCCAGGGTTTCCAGGCAGAAGAACATCCGGGTCTGAGCGGCAGCGGACGAAGCCGCCTCCTCCACGGCAGCGTGCGAACGTCCGTCAGCAACGGCCGCACACGCGCGCAACACCGCGAAACCGAGCCCCATGCCCGTCGAGCGCGAGTCGACCACCCGAATCCGGGACGAGTCGACCTCCTCGGCAGCCAGCCGCGCCGCCTCCCACGTCCCAGAGAGCTCACGAGAGAGATGCACGGACACGATCGCGTCCGACGACGACAGAACGTCCCGGTACACGGCAGCCATCTCGCCAGGCGTCGGACGGGACGTGGTCACGCGGCGATGCTCGGCAAGAGCACTCGCCAGCTCGAAAGGACCGAAGTCGACGCCATCGAGGCGTCCGGCACCGTCCACCGCCACGTGCAGCGGCACCACGGTGATCGAATGGCGCTTCGCGAACCCCTCGGGCAGGTATGCCGTGGAGTCGGTGACGATGGAGATGCGCACGAGCGACGAGCCTACGGGGCTCACTCCTCCGAAGGACTCAACGCCACGGACGAGATGAGAGCAGCCATCGCCTTCCCCACCAGCTCGTGCCCCTCCCAGCCCCAGTGCATCCCGTCCGGATTTCCGGCGCCCGACCGCACGTGCTCCCCGATCACGGCAGGCAGATCCAGCAACGGCACCCCCGCACGTGCGGCCCAGCCACGCACAGCGGCAACCGCAGCCGCGTGCCCGTCATGCACAAACCGGTACGTAGGAGCCCGATGCACCGACGGCACGATCCCCACCGCCGGCATCTTGTACTCGAGATTGCGCACCGACCGCAGCATGTCCCGCAGATATCGCGCAGTCAGCGCCGGAGGCAACGCCACGCGCGCGTAGGGCGCCAACAGCGGCTGAACGTCCAGATAACGCGCACGCACCCACCGCCGTAACCAGTCAGGCCGCACATAACGCAGCCCCTCACGCAGATACGTGGGCAACGGCGACGGAAGCGTGTCCATGCTCCCCACCGCGAACACCAGAACATCGGTGCGCGGCAGCAACGACCAGATCCGCGGATCCCCGGTCAGCGCCCACCAGGCGTCCCGAGCCGTCCACCCGAACCCGGCCGCGAGCTCCGCCGACCCACCCAGCTCAGCGGCGCAGATGTTGTGCCACAGCCGCGGATGATCAGCGGGTAACGGCCCGGAAGGCCCGAAGAACGACAGCGAGTCCCCGAGGACGAGCAGTCTCAACGCGTGGTGCCCGCGTTGTACGACGTCAGCCGCCACCGTTCGTTGCGGCGAGTGAACACCGTCCAGTGGCAGTTCGAGATGCCGCCGAGCTGCGACCAGGTCTGCACCGGCAGATCCAGCAGCCGCCCGGTCAACGCGCTGATCAGGCCACCGTGCGCGCACAGCATGACGGTGCCGGTGAACTCCGCGTCCACCTCGTGCACGACCTGGATGGCCCGTTCGGCCACCTCGACGCGCGACTCGCCGTCCGGCGGCGTGTAGGTGGGGTCCGTGCGCCAGATGGTCACCGCACCCGGCCACTCCTGCTCCACCTCGGCCAGGTTCAGCCCCTGCCACTTGCCCAGGTGGGTCTCGCGCAGCCGTTCGTCGATCCGCAGCGGGATGTCCGTGGACGACGCGAACACACCGGCGGTGTTGCGCGCCCGTTGCAGGTCGGAGGCGACCACGATCTCCGGTTCGAACCCGGCGAGCACCGGAACGGCGAACCTGGCCTGGTTCAAGCCGGTCTCGGTGAGCGCCGAGTCCAGATGACCCTGCAGACGACCTGTCGCGTTGTAGTCGGTCTCACCGTGCCGCCACAGCACGAGCCGGCTCAGGGCCATCCTCTACCTCATTCAGCCGTGGACTCGGCGGGGACGT
Organism: Lentzea nigeriaca; assembly: GCF_016907955.1. GTDB lineage: Bacteria > Actinomycetota > Actinomycetes > Mycobacteriales > Pseudonocardiaceae > Lentzea > Lentzea nigeriaca. The sequence continues at coordinate 14,202 of NZ_JAFBCX010000027.1, forward strand.
CCGCTTCGAACTCGATGCGCGGGCAGTCCTTCCACAGCCGCTCCAGGCCGTAGAAGCTGCGCTCCTCCGTGTGCTGCACGTGCACGACGACGTCCACGAAGTCCAGCAGCACCCAACGGCCCTCGCGAGCCCCTTCGCGGCGCACCGGCTTCGTGCCGGCCTCCCGCAGCTTCTCCTCGATGTTGTCGACGATCGCGCCGACCTGCCGCTCGTTCGGAGCGGACGCGATCACGAACACGTCAGTGATCACGAGCTGGTCGGAGACGTCGAGCACCATCACGTCGTGCGCCTTCTTGTCGGCCGCTGCGTTCGCCGCGACCAGCGCCAGCCGTCGTGCCTCGTCGGTGGCTGCCACGTCACTCCTCTGACTTCCGGCGAGCGTCGTTACGCCCGCACGAGTTACTGAGGGTACCGGCGACCGCCAACCGTTACTTCGCACTCACGCATGACGAAGGCCACCCCAGCGCCCTGGGGTGGCCTTCACCTGCGCCGAAGCTTTAGAGCGGAACGACCTTCTGGGCCTGCGGACCCTTCTGGCCCTGTCCGACCTCGAACTCGACCTTCTGGTTCTCCTCGAGCGAGCGGAACCCCTTGGACTGGATCTCCGAGTAGTGCACGAAGACGTCAGCCGAGCCGTCGTCGGGGGCGATGAAACCGAACCCCTTCTCGGCGTTGAACCACTTCACGGTGCCTGTAGCCAAAGCCTTGCCTTTCACCAACCAGCAACAACGCGATGATTGTTGCTCCCCGAGACCGCGGATGCACGCGAAATCCACCCAAACGTGGTCACGACTCGGAGTACAAGCCCGTTTTGGCGATGTACTGGACCACACCGTCTGGGACCAAATACCAAACCGGCTGGCCGGAAGCGGTCCGCGCGCGGCAGCCGGTGGACGAGATGGCCATCGCCGGGACCTCGACGAGCGACACGGCTCCTGGCGGCAGGTGATGGTCGTTCAGCGTGTAACCCGGACGGGTGACCCCGATGAAGTGGGCCAGCTCGAACGCGTCCGCGGCGCGCTTCCACGACAGGATCTGCTCCAGCGCGTCGGCACCGGTGATGAAGAACAGGTCGGCGTCCGGGTACTGCTTCTTCAGGTCCGTGAGCGTGTCCACCGTGTACGTGGGGCCGTCACGGTCGATGTCCACGCGACTGACCGAGAAACGGGGGTTGGACGCGGTGGCGATGACCGTCATCAGGTAGCGGTCCTCGGCGGGTGACACCTCGCGCGACGACTTCTGCCACGGCTGCCCCGTCGGTACGAAGATCACGCGATCCAGGTCGAACCTGGCCTGTACCTCGCTGGCGGCCACGAGGTGGCCGTGGTGGATGGGGTCGAACGTGCCACCCATGACGCCGATGCGCATCAAAACAGCGTAGACGGGCGCGGACCGCTCCCATGGTCCAGCGCCCGTCGTGCTGATCACACCGGACGGCCCTGGGGGAGGACGGGCCGTGCGGCGCGCGGCCCACCCCGAAGCAGAGCCGCGCAATGGAGGAACGCACGCCCCCACACTCCATGACGCGGGTCTGCCAAGATTTTTCTCACCAGGCCGCCACGAGCTTCAACGGGCCCCTGACCAGCGATCCCTTGCGGAACTCGACCGGTTCGACGAGCCGCAGACCGGGCATCCGGCGCAGCACCGTGCCGAGCGCCACCTGCAGCTCCATCCGCGCGAGCTGCGAGCCGAGGCAGAAGTGGATGCCGTGCCCGAACTGCAGGTGCTGGCCCACCTCGCGGTCGAGGTCGAGCTCGTCGCCCTTCGCGTACACGGACTCGTCGCGGTTCGCCGACGACACGACCACCAGCAGGGCGTCGCCTTCCTTCACGAGCACGTTGCCGACCTGGACGTCCTCGGTCGCGATGCGTGGGAAGCCGGCGCCACTGCCCAATGGGATGAACCTCAGCAGCTCCTCGATCGCGTTCGGAAGCGTGTCGGGGTTCTCCCGCAGGCGCTTCACGGCGTCCGGGCGCTCCAGCAGGGTGACGATGCTGTTGGCAAGCATGTTCGCCGTCGTCTCGTGGCCCGCCACCAGCAACGTGATGCCGAACCGGACGAGTTCGTCCTCGGTCAGCCGGTCGTCGTTGTCCCTGGCCGCGACGAGTGCGCTCATCAGGTCGTCCGCGGGCTGTTCGCGGCGTTTCGCGACGAGGTCGGTGAAGTAGGCGTGCAGCTTCAGCATGCCGTCCATCGCCTCTTCCGGCGTGTAGCTGCCGATCGTGGAGAGAACCTGGTCCGACCACCTGCGGAAGTCCGCGCGGTCCTCGAACGGCACGCCGAGCAGCTCGCAGATGATCGTGATCGGGAACGGCATGGTGAAGCCCTCGACGAGGTCGCCGGGGTTGTCCATCCGGTCGAGGAGCTCGTCGGTGATCTGTTGCGCGCGTGGACGCAGCTCCTCGATCCGCCGCACCGTGAACGCCTTGGACACGAGGCGACGCATGCGCGCGTGGTCCTCGCCGTCGTGCGTGAGGATCGATCCACCGGGTGCGATGAGGGGCTGCATCCTCGGTACGTCCTGGTTGACCGTTCGCGCTCGGCTGAACCGGGGGTCGCTCAGGACGAACTTGGTCTCTTCATAGGACGTGACGAGCCAGCCCTCTCCGCCGTACGGGTACGTCACGCGCGTGACGGGCTCTTCACGCCGCAGACGTTCATACGTCGGATCGAGGGCCAGGCCGTCGGTTTCGGAGAACGGGTAGGTGGGAGCCATGCCTCCGAACGTAGAGCTATCCCTTCGGGCGCGTGTGACCTTCGCCCCAGACGACCCATTTAGAGGACGTCAGCTCGGCCAGGCCCATCGGACCGCGGGCGTGCAGCTTCTGCGTCGAGATGCCGATCTCCGCGCCCATGCCGAACTCCGCGCCGTCCGTGTACGCCGTGGAGGCGTTGACGAACACCGCCGCCGCGTCCACCCGCGTCGTGAACTTCCGTGCGGCCGCGACGTCGTTCGTGACAATGGCCTCGCTGTGGCCGGAGCCGTACGTCGCGATGTGCTTCACCGCCTCGTCCAACGAGTCGACGACCTTCGCGGCGATGTCGAGGCTCAGGTACTCCGTGCCCCAGTCTGCCTCGGTCGCTTCCAGGACGTCGGGCTGACCGGCGAACGTCGTGTCACCGTGGATGACCACGCTCTCCTGCTGCAACGCCTTCGTGATGCGCGGGACGAACTCGGCCGCGACGTCCTTGTGCACCAGAAGGGATTCCGCGGCGTTGCACACGCTCGTGCGCCGGGTCTTGGCGTTCAGGACGATGGCCTCGGCCATGTCGAGATCGGCGTGCGCGTCCACGTACACGTGGCAGTTGCCGACGCCGGTCTCGATCGCGGGAACCGTCGCCTGCTCCACGACGGCGTTGATCAGACCCGCGCCACCGCGCGGAATCACCAGGTCGACCAGGCCGCGCGCGGTGATGAGGTGCGTCACGGAGGCGCGGTCGTGGCACGGCAGGAGCTGCACGCAGTCGGCCGGCAGGTTCACGCTTTCGAGTGCATCGCGCAGGACGGCGACGAGCGTGGTGTTGGAGTGCTCGGCGGTCGAGGAACCCCGCAGCAGCGCGGCGTTGCCCGACTTCAGCGCGAGACCGGCGGCGTCGACCGTGACGTTCGGGCGACCCTCGTAGACCATGCCGACGACGCCCATCGGGACGCGGACCTGCTTGAGCTCCAGGCCGTTCGGCAGGATGCCGCCGTTGAGCACCTGACCGACCGGATCAGCCAGTCCCGCAACGGTTTCCAGGCCGACGGCGACGCCCTCGATGCGGGCTTCGTTCAACGTCAGGCGGTCCAGGATGTTGTCCGGCAGTCCTGCCGCCCTGCCCGCTTCGAGGTCCTTCTGGTTGGCCTCGATGATCTCTGGCGCGCGCCGGCGGAGAGCGGCGGCCATCTCGTGCAGCGCGGCGTCCTTGCGCTCACGGGTGGCGAGGACGAGTTCGTCGGCGGCGACGCGGGCGCGGCGGGCTGCTGCGTGCACCTGGTCGCGCAGGTCATCAGTCACGCCACACAGCTTACGACCTGCGACAATCACAATTGTCAGACCCGCCTGGCAAGCTTGCTCCCCATGGACGACATCGCGCTGCGAGAACTGGCGGAGGAGCGCCTCCGGGCACTGGCGGGCCCGGAGGCGGTGCTGCGCGAGGACCAGTGGACCGCGATCCACACCCTCGTGGCCCAGCGCCGCAGAGCTCTCGTCGTCCAGCGCACGGGCTGGGGCAAGTCGGCCGTGTACTTCATCGCGACGGCGTTGCTGCGCCAGCTCGGTGAGGGACCGACGGTCATCGTCTCGCCACTGCTCGCGTTGATGCGCAACCAGATCGACGCGGCGGCGCGGGCGGGCGTGCACGCGGTGACGATCAACTCGGCCAACACCGACGAGTGGGACGCCGTGCAGGAGCAGGTCGCGGCGGGCGACGTCGACGTGCTCCTGGTGAGTCCGGAACGGCTGAACAACCCCGATTTCCGCGATGCCGTGCTGCCCTCGCTGACCGCCTCCGCGGGCATGCTCGTGGTCGACGAGGCGCACTGCATCTCGGACTGGGGCCACGACTTCCGGCCGGACTACCGCAGGCTGCGGACGCTGCTGACGGAGCTGCCACCGGGCGTGCCGGTGCTGGCGACGACGGCGACGGCCAACGACCGCGTGGTCCACGACGTCACCGAGCAGCTGGGGCTCGGCGCCGACGAGGGCACGTTGGTCCTGCGCGGGCCGCTCGACCGCGACAGCCTGCGTCTGTCGGTCGCTCTGCTGCCGACCGCCGAGGCGCGCCTCGGGTGGCTCGCGGAGCAGCTCGACCGGCTGCCGGGCTCCGGCATCATCTACACGCTCACGGTCGCGGCGGCGGACGACATCGCGGCGTTCCTGTCCTCGCGCGGCTTCCCGGTGGCCGCGTACTCGGGCAAGACGGAGCCCGCCGAACGTGAACGCGCCGAGGAGGACCTGCTGAACAACCGGGTCAAAGCGCTGGTCGCCACCTCTGCTCTGGGCATGGGTTTCGACAAGCCGGACCTGGGGTTCGTCGTGCACGTCGGCGCGCCGTCCTCCCCCATCGCCTACTACCAGCAGATCGGCCGGGCGGGTCGCGGCGTCGACCGCGCCGAGGTGATCCTGCTGCCCGGCCACGAGGACCGCGACATCTGGGCGTACTTCGCGTCGCTGGCGTTCCCGGCGGAGGTCGTGGTGCGCCAGGTGCTGTCCGCACTGGCCGGCGCGGCCAAACCGCTGTCGACGGCGGCGCTGGAGCCGATGGTCGAGCTGTCCCGCGGCCGGCTCGAGGTCGTGCTGAAGGTGCTGGACGTCGACGGTGCCGTGCGGCGTGTGCGCGGGGGCTGGGAGGCGACCGGCCGCCCGTGGGAGTACGACGGCGACCGGTACGCACGCATCGCCGAGGCGCGCAGGGCAGAGCAGCAGGTGATGATCGACTACGTGCGCACGTCGTCGTGCCGGATGAGGTTCCTGCAGGACCAGCTCGACGACCCGACCGCGCACGACTGCGGCCGCTGCGACAACTGCACGGGCGAGCGGTTGTCGCTGGACGTCTCGGAAACCGCGGCGGGCGCGGCCCGCGAACGCCTGCTGCGACCCGGCCTCGACGTGGCGCCGCGCAAGATGTGGCCCACCGGCATGGCCGCGATCGGGGTCTCGTTGTCCGGCAAGATCGGGCCGTCGGAGGTCGCGGCGACGGGCCGGGCGCTGGGCCGCCTCACCGACATCGGCTGGGGCACCCGCCTGCGCGACCTGCTCGCCGACGGTACCGACCGCGAGATCCCCGACGACGTGTTCGCGGCGTGCGTGAAGGTGTTGTCGGCGTGGGACTGGGACGACCGGCCGGTGGGCGTGGTGACCGTCGGTTCGCGACGCCGGCCTGCTCTGGTCGGCAGCTTCGGCCAGCACATCGCGTCGATCGGCCGGCTGCCGTTCCTCGGCACCGTGTGGCTCGGTGAGTCGACGCACCGAGCCAACAGCGCCCAGCGCCTGGCCGGGCTCGTGCGGTCCGGTGAGACGCCGGACGTGTCCGGTGTGGACGGTCCTCTGCTGCTGGTGGACGACCACATCGACACGGGCTGGACGATGACGGTGGCCGCTCGGATGCTCAGGAAGGAGGGGGTGCCTGCGGTGCTGCCGTTCGCGCTGGCCGTCACCAACTGAGGAACGGCACCGGCATCGGCGCTCTGGTGCTCGAGGTCGCCAACGAGACTGTGGAGCTCAAGGCCGGCAACGGCCAGGCGAGCCGACTGACGTACCGCGGCATCAAGAAGTTCGACTACGACGTCGCGCTGTCGTTCTCGAGCGCTGATCGGCAGTGGGCGGCTCAGACAGCACGGTGCGGGCGGCCTACGAAGCGCTGGCCGACCTCAACGACACCAACTACGTCCTGATGGCGGACGGCGACACAACGACCGCTGTTGCACATCTCGAACCGGTACCTGCTCGATTCGACATCGTCGCAGGCGAATGACCCGGCCCCGAGTTGTCTCGGTCGTGGCCGAGCGAGAAACTCCAGTGCATGATCACGCCTGGAACGGCCACGCCTCGCACCGGCAGGTCGTGGTTGCGGATGTTCTTCGTGGGGCTGGTGCTGTGGGTGGCGACGGTGATGATCACCTACATCACCGGCAACGCCAACCTGATTCCGACGATCGTGCTGCTGGGCAGTTTCCTGGTGCCGGCGACGTTCGTGGTGTGGGCGTTCGAGCACCGTCACTCCGGCGAGGTGACCGGGGAGATCGTGTTCCGGACGTTCGCGGTCGGTGGTGTGCTGGGCGTGCTCGGGGCGTCGCTGCTGGAGACGTACCTCCTGCATCCGTCGCCGTGGCTGTTCGTGGGTGTCGGGCTGATCGAGGAAGCGGTCAAGCTCGGCGCGCTGGCCTTGCTCACGCGGCACCTCGTGCACAAGTCCGCGCGGGACGGGCTGGTGCTCGGGGCCAGCGTCGGGTTCGGGTTCGCCGCGTTCGAGTCGGCCGGGTACGCGCTCACGGCCACGTTGACCGAGAACGGGCTGTCGTTGATGGACCTGGTCACGACCGAGCTGCTGCGGGGCTTCCTCGCTCCGTTCGGGCACGGGCTGTGGACGGCCATCCTCGGCGGGGTGTTGTTCTCGCGCAGTGTTCGCGAGCACTTCATGCTCACGCGGGGGCTGTTGTGGGCCTACCTCGGGGTGTCGTTGCTGCACGCGCTGTGGGACTCGATGAACAGCATCGCCATCGTGGTCACGTTGGTGCTGACGGATCAACCGTGGCAGGAGCAGGCGTGGGATGCCGGGTACATGCCGCAGCCGACGCCGACGCAGGTGCAGCTGTTCACGGTCTTCACGTGGCTCGGGCTGATCCTGATCTCGGTCGTCGGCCTGGCCTGGCTGGCGCGCCTGGTGCGGGCGTCGCGCCGGGAGTTCGCGCCGGTGCACGGGTATCCGCTGCGTACTGACGCGCGGTGGTGGCCGGGAGGCCACCCTCCCCGGTGAGAATGCGATCCCACGGGTTGGCGACGCCGCCGGGAGTCATCCGGCGAGGAAGCTCAGCACGGCGTCGCGGAACTCGGCCGGACGCGTGCTGTGGACGCGGTGGCCCGCGTCGATCGTGATCAGCTTCGCGTGCGGGATCCCCGCGGTCAGGTCCTCCAGGCGGTCCAGGGGAACGTGGCTGCGCGGGCCGCCGCTGATCACCAGTGTCGGGGCCTTGATCGCGGCCAGGCCGTCCCACCACAGCGGGTCGGGAGCGCGCAGTTGCGTCAGGATCTGGGGGACCATGCGGCGGTCGAAGGCGCGCAGCAGGCCTTGCAGCGCGAGGGTCAGCGCCACGCCTCGCTTCGGTGGGCGGGGCTCACCTGAGCGGGGTGGGGGTGGTGGGTCTTCCAGCACCAGTTTGCGGACGCGGTCTGGACGGCGGCCTGCCAGCAGTGCCGCGATGTGGGCGCCCAGGGAGTGGCCGATCAGGTCGAACTCGGCGATGTCGAGTGCGTCCAGCACGCCGATCACGTCGCGTTGCACCGAATCCAGACGGTAGTCGCCGGTCCGGGCGCTGGTGCCGTGGCCGCGCAGGTCGGGGGCGATCACCAGGCGGCCCACGGACACCAGGTCGCGGGTCAGGCGGGTCCACGTCGCCGAGTTGCTGGCGAGGGCGTGGAGCAGGACGGCCGGTGAGCCTTCCAGTGGGCCGTCCAGACGGTAGGCGATGGTCACACCGCCGACGTTCAACGTGGGCAGTGGAACCATTGCTGACCGTCCCCCCGGTGCGGTGTGGCACTGTCGTTGCCATGATTCCGGACGTCGTGCGGTTTCGGCAGGCCGATCTACTTTCCGGTCTGTACCGGCGGTTCGGGCCGGTGGTGCGGATGGGGCCCTACACCTACCTGCTCGGGCCGGAGGCGAACCGGTTCGTGTTCGCCAACTCCGAGCTGTTCGAGGTGGAACGGGCGTTTCAGGTGCTGGTGCCGGTGGACGGGCCCACGTCGTTGATCGTCAGCGACGGTGAGGACCACAAGCGGCGGCGCCGGCTCGTGCAGCCGGCGTTGGTGCACCGGCAGATCGCGAACTACGTGCCGGTCATGCGGGCCAACGCCGAGGCGGCGCTCGACGCGTGGCGGCCTGGGGAGGTCGTGGACGCCTACCAGGAGTTCCGAAGGGCGATCCGGCGCAGCACGATCCACGCGTTGTTCGGCGAGAAGCTGGCGCGCGAAGCGGACTTCTTCGGGGCGCACCTGCAGGTGCTGATCAACCTGATCGACCACAACCCCGCGGTGGTCACGTGGCTGCGGCGGACGAAGGCTCCTGCCTGGCGCAACGCGATGAGGGCTCGGCGGGCCGTGGACGCGCGGGTGTACCAGGCGATCGAGGAAGCGCGGCAGAAAGCGGCTGACGACGACCACGTGCTCGCGTCGCTCGTGCGGGAGAAGGACGGGCTGAGCGATCTCGAGGTGCGCGACCAGGTCGTCACGCTGATCGCGGCCGGGTACGAGACGACCAGTGGCGCGATGGCGTGGGCGGTGTTCAACCTGTTGCGGCACAACGGGGTTTGGGAACGCGCGCGAGAGGACGACGACTATCTGGCCAATGTCGTCAACGAGACGTTGCGGCTTTGTCCACCGGCGGTGGTGTCGGCGCGGGTCGCGGCGCAGCCGTTCGAGTTCGGCGGGAAGAAGATCAAGCAGGGCGCGTTTCTGTTGTACAGCCCCTATGTCACGCATCGGCTGGCCGAGGTGTGGCCGGATCCGCTGCGGTTCGACCCCGACCGCTGGGAACGCAAGCCCGCGCCGCACGAGTTCCTGCCGTTCGGCGGCGGTCCGCACCGGTGCATCGGCGCCGGGCTCGCCACGACGGAGCTGACCGTGATGCTGAAAGCGTTGCTGCAAAGGCCGAAACCGGAGCTGCTCCCCCAGCGCATCACGCCGACGAGCGTCGCCGCGATGCGTCCGAAGCGCGGCCTCAGAATCCGAGCAGCAGGGTGATCGTCGAGGCCAGGCTCGCGAGGCCGCGCACGTGGTTCCAGATCGTCCACTTGCGCAGGTATTCCGGCCAGTAGGCATCGTCGGTCCGCTCCAGACGGTTGTTCATCGGCACGTTGACGAACATCGTCAGCAGGAACGAACCCACGAGGTAGAGCAGGCCGCCCGCGATCCGGCCCTCGAAGACCTCGATACCGCACAGGATCACGTTGCCGGCGAACACCAGCAGGAACACCGGGTTCTGGATTCGCACGTTAATACGGCGCATGGCATCGCGGGCGCGTTCGGACGGCAGGTCCGCGAGACCCGGCATGACGGCGGCGGAGAAGGCGAAGAACAGGCCGGCCATCAGGCCGGACGCGGCGGCTGCGATCAGCGTGATTGTCCCCATGGCGCCAACTGTGGCTCGCGCAGGCCGGACTCTCAATGACAGTTCATCGCGCGCACTTGCTCGTTCGTCCAGACTGGGTGAATGACGGACGCGTTGGGCGAGGCGCTGCACCTGATGAGGATGTCCGGCACGTTCTACTGCCGGACCGAACTCACTGAGCCGTGGGGGCTGACGATGCCCGGCATGGCGGACTGCCTGTGGTTCCACGTGCTGACCAGCGGCCGCTGCGACATCGAGGTCGACGCCGAGATCACCACCCTCGAACCCGGTGACGTGCTGCTCGTACCGGGAGGCCAGGGACACCGCCTCTTCTACGGAGACGCGGAAACGCCGCTCGTCACGACGTTGCCGCACGAGTTCGAGACCGACAACTACGCGATCCTGCGACACGGCGACGGTGGGGCCGTCACGCATCTCGTGTGTGGTGCGGTCAAGTTCGACCACCCAGCCGCGAAGCACCTCATCAAAGTGTTGCCGCACGTGCTGTACGTGCGGCAGGCCGACGACATGCGCGCCACCATCGACCTGATGGCTGCGGAGGCTCGAAACCTCCGCCCCGGCGGCGAAGCGGTGATCACCCGGCTCGCGGACGTGCTGGTGATCCAGACGATCCGCTCGTGGCTCGCCAACGACCCGGCCGCACGCACCGGATGGCTGGGCGCGTTGCAGGATCAGCAGATCGGACAAGCGCTCGCGCTGATCCACCGCGACCCCGCGCAGCCGTGGACCGTCGAACGCCTGGCGCACCAGACCGCGATGTCCCGGTCGGCGTTCGCGGCGCGGTTCACCGATCTCGTCGGCGAACCGGCCATGCGGTACGTGACGCGGTGGCGGATGCACGTGGCGATGAACCGGTTGCGAGACCGGGACAGCACGGTAAGCGAGATCGCCCGCGGCCTCGGCTACGAGTCCGAGGCGGCGTTCAGCCGGGCGTTCAAGCGGGTCGTCGGGGTCTCTCCCGGTCAGGCGCGAGGCTGAAGCAGGTCCCAGCGGTTGCCGTAGAGGTCCTCGAAAACGGCGACGCGGCCGTAGACCTCGTCGCGTGGCGTCTCCAGAAAGCGAACACCGAACGCCGTCATGCGCGCGTGGTCGCGGTCGAAATCGTCGGTGTTGAGGAAGAACCCGACGCGGCCACCGGTCTGGTCGCCGATCCGCGCCTTCTCCCCCTCCGAAGAGGCCTGCGCCAGCAACAACGACGCTCCCCCGCCTGCCGACACAACGACCCAGCGCTTGTCGCCCTGCGGCTCGTCTTCCACCAACGTGAACCCGAGACCGTCCACGTAGAAGCGGATCGCCTCGTCGTAGTCGCGGACCACCAACGTCACCAAACCAAGAGAACGCACGCCCAGGAGTATCGACGAACCAGTTGAGACGTTCACCAGAGGCACCCTCGTCTGTGAGAAAGTGCCCATATGGCGGTGACCACCGAAACTCATCGACTGCCCGTGCGCAAGCTCGTCGCGGCCTCCGCCGGCAACGCCGTGGAGTGGTACGACTGGGGCATCTACACGGCGTTCAGCATCTACTTCGCCACCCAGATCTTCCCCAAGGGCAACGAGGCCGCGGCGTTGCTCAGCACGTTCGCGACGTTCGCGCTGGCGTTCTTCTTCCGGCCGCTCGGCGGCTATCTGCTCGGCCGGTACGCGGACGTCAAAGGCCGCCGCACCGCGATGCTGCTGACGATCGCGCTGATGTCCGGCGGGTCGGTCGTGATCGGGTTGCTGCCCACGTTCGAGCAGGTCGGCTGGCTTTCTCCGGCACTGCTGGTGCTCGCCCGCATCGCGCAGGGCATGGCGCTCGGTGGTGAGGTGTCCAACGCCTCGGCCTACCTCGGGGAGATCGCGCGGCCCAGCCACCGCGGGCGGTACTCGTCGTTCTTCTACATCTCCACCGGGGCGGCGGTTCTGGTGGCGTCGCTGCTCGGGTTCTTCCTCAGCCGCAACCTCGACGCCGCCGCGATGGCGTCCTACGGGTGGCGGGTGCCGTTCCTGATCGGTGGCGTGCTCGGCCTGATCGGGTTGTGGTTGCGGCGGGAACTGCCGGAGACCGAGCAGTTCGAGGAGAACCGCGCCAAGGCCGAGAAGTTGCGGAACCCCTTGCTGACCACGCTCAAGGAGCACCCGAAGGCGGTTGGTCAGCTCGTCGGGTGCACTCTGCTGTCGACGTTGTGCTTCTACACGTTCTTCTCGGCGCTGACGCCGTTCGCGGTGAAAACCAGGCACGCCAACGACTTCGACGTGTTCCTGGCGTTGTCGATCGCCACGGTGCTGTTCATCGTGTTGCAGTACCCCATGGGGTGGCTCGCGGACCGGTTCGGCCGCAAGCCGCAGATGCTCGTGTGGTCCGCCACGATGGCGTTGCTGATCGTGCCGCTGTCCTCGCTGGTGAAGCCGGGCCTCGCGAACCTGGTGATCGTGTTCTGCGTCGGGATCGGCCTCTACACGGCGATCACGTCGATCGCGCCCGCGGTCATGAGCGAGCTCTTCCCCACCGAGCTGCGCGGGCTCGGCATCGGAGCCTGGTACAACCTGACGGTCGCGCTGTTCGGCGGCACGGCGCCGCTGGTCATTCAGGCACTGCCCGGCACGACGTTCTTCTGGTACGTCGCGGCGGGCGCGGTGATCACGTTCCTGGTGATCCTCACGTTGCCCGAGACCAAGGGCGTCGAGCTCACCTAGCGAGCGGCACCAGGTCGTCGGCGTGCACGACCTCGCGGCGCTGCTCCTCCGGCAGGTCGTGGGTCTTGCGGCCGATCAGCGACGGCAGCTCCGCCGAGTCGTAGCAGACCACACCGCGGGCCACGACCTCGCCCGCGTGGCTGACCAGCTCGACGACGTCGCCTGCCTCGAAGTCGCCGTCCACACCCGTGATTCCGGCCGCCAGCAACGACCGGCGACGGCCCACGACAGCGGCGACCGCGCCGTCGTCGAGGTGCAGACGACCGTTCGCGTCGGTGGCGTAGCCGAGCCAGAAGCGGCGCGCGGTCAGGCGCGAACCCGTGGCGGCGAAGGCCGTGCCGACATCAGCGGTGGACAAGGCCCGGAGCGCGTCGGAGGCTCCGGCCAGCAGCACCGGGATGCCTGCGGAGGACGCCAGCCGTGCCGCCGCCAGCTTCGACGCCATGCCGCCGGTGCCGAGCCCGGACGCACCGGACGTGCCGGCCTGAACACCGTCCACATCGGACGCCCCGGAAACCTCGGAGATGCGCACGGCACCGGGCTTGCGCGGGTCGCCCGAGTACAGAGCATCCACATCGGACAGAAGGAACAACGCGTCCGCGCCGACCAGGTGCGCCACCAAAGCGGCGAGACGGTCGTTGTCGCCGAAGCGGATCTCGTCCGTGGCAACGGTGTCGTTCTCGTTCACCACCGGGACCGCGCCGAGAGCCAGCAGACGCGAGAACGTGCGCTGGGCGTTGCGGTAGTGGGCGCGGCGCACCACGTCGTCGGCGGTCAGCAGGACCTGGCCGACCGTCAGCGAGTAGCGGCCGAAGGAGTTCGCGTACGCGTGCGCCAACGTCAGCTGGCCCACGCTCGCCGCGGCCTGCTGGCTCGCGAGGTCGCGCGGGCGGCGGGACAACCCGAGCGGCGCGAGGCCCGCGGCGATCGCACCTGACGACACCAGCACGACCTGGCTGCCCGCGGAACAGCGGGCAGCCAGGGCGTCGACCAAGGAGTCGAGGCGGGCTGGGTCGAGGCCGCCTTCCGCCGTGGTCAAAGAAGAAGAACCGACCTTCACCACGATGCGGTTCGCCGAAGCGACCGCGCGCCGTGCGTGTGAGACCACGGGGGCCGTCACGGGCTTACTCCTCGTCGAAGAAGTCCTCGTCTGCGGAACCGGGCACGCGGCGGGCCTTCTTGGCCGCCTTGCGCTCCGTCGCACCGATGCGGTCGTTGCGCTCGAGGCGGGCGTCCGTGCCACGTCCGGTCATCGTCATCGCGATGCCCGCCGGAGTGGTCGGCTCCCAGTCGAACACCAGGTCGCCGATGGTGACCTGGCAGCCGGGGATGGCGCCCATCTTCACGAGCTGATCCTCGACACCCAGCCTGTTCAGGCGGTCGGCGAGGTAACCGACGGCTTCGTCGTTGGAGAAGTCGGTCTGACGGATCCAGCGCTCGGGACGGTCGCCCTTCACGATGAAGCCACCCTCGACCGAGGGGTCCTCGGTCACGGTGAACCCGGCGTCGTCGACGGCGGTCGGCCGCAGCACGATGCGGGTCGCTTCCTTGGCGGGCTGGGCCTCGCGGTACTCGCGGACGACCTCGGCCAGCTTGAACGTGAGCTCCCGCAGGCCTTCGCGGGACACCGTCGACACCTCGAACACCGGCAGGCCGCGCGCCTCGATCTCCGGGCGGACGATGTCGGCGAGGTCCTTGGCGTCCGGGATGTCGACCTTGTTCAGGATCACCACGCGCGGCCGGTCGGCGAGGTTGCCGCCCAGCGACGGGGTGTACTGCGCCAGCTCGTTCTCCAGCGCGTCGATGTCCGCCAGCGGGTCACGGCCCGGCTCGTACGTCGCGCAGTCGACGACGTGGGCGAGAACGGCCGTGCGCTCGATGTGCCGCAGGAAGTCGAGGCCGAGGCCCTTGCCCTGCGATGCGCCGGGGATCAGGCCGGGGACGTCCGCCATCGTGAAGACGGTGTCGCCCGCGGTGATCACGCCGAGGTTCGGCACCAGCGTGGTGAACGGGTAGTCGGCGATCTTCGGCTTCGCCGCGGAGAGCACCGAGATCAGCGAAGACTTACCGGCGCTCGGGAAACCGAGCAGGCCGACGTCCGCGACGGACTTCAGCTCCAGCACCAGGTCCCGCGTCTCGCCCGGCTCACCGAGCAACGCGAAACCGGGCGCCTTGCGGGCCTTGGACGCCAGCGCGGCGTTGCCGAGACCACCACGACCACCCGCGGCGGCGATGAGCGTGGTGCCCTCGCCGACCAGGTCCGCGACGACCTCGCCGTCCGGGGTCAGCACCACGGTGCCGTCCGGGACGCGCAGGATCAGGTCCTCGCCGTTCGCGCCGTCGCGGTTCGCACCCGCGCCCGCCTTGCCGTTGGTGGCGGAGGCGTGCGGGCGGAAGTGGAAGTCGAGCAGGGTGTGCACCTGCGAGTCGACGACGAGCACGACGTCGCCGCCCTTGCCGCCGTCGCCGCCGTCCGGGCCGCCGAGCGGCTTGAACTTCTCGCGGTGCACGGAAGCGCAACCGTTGCCCCCGTTGCCGGCGGCAGCGTGGATCACCACCCGGTCTACGAAGCGGGCCACGGAACTACTTCCTCTCGCTGGCTTTCATGGGTGCAACTACCACCCATGGATGACAGACAGTGTGCAGAAAAAACGAGGGGCGAGCCGGATGACCGGTGTTGACGCCCGACGGCCGACCTAGTGAAACAAACGAGCGACGTGGCCCGCGCATTCCGCGGGCACACGTCGCTCGGTCGATCGTTCTGACTACGTTCGGGAAACGGTCCTCAGACCGCGGCCGGAACGATGTTGACGGTCTTGCGACCACGCTTGGTGCCGAACTCCACCGCACCGGCGGCGAGGGCGAACAGCGTGTCGTCCTTGCCGCGGCCGACGTTGACGCCGGGGTGGAACTTGGTGCCGCGCTGGCGGATCAGGATCTCGCCGGCCTTGACGACCTGACCGCCGAACCGCTTCACACCCAGGTACTGGGGGTTGGAGTCACGGCCGTTGCGGGAACTGGACGCACCCTTTTTGTGTGCCATGAGAAGTCAGGTCCTCACTTACCGGTGATGCCGGTGACCTCGACGCGGGTCAGCTTCTGGCGGTGACCCTGGCGCTTGTGGTAGCCGGTCTTGTTCTTGAACTTGTGGATGCGGATCTTCGGACCCTTGGTGTGCTCGACGACCTTGCCGGTCACCGAGAACTTCTCCAGGGCCGCAGCGTCAGCGGTCACGTCGGTGCCGTCGACCACGAGCAGCGCCTGGAGGGAGATTTCGGTGCCCGGCTCGCCCTCGAGCTTCTCGACCTCGACGATGTCGCCGACAGCGACCTTGTACTGCTTGCCGCCGGTCTTGACGATCGCGTACATCAGGACGGAAGTCTCCTGCTACTCGATGGTGACGGGCCATGCGCCAACCGATCTGCGAGAGAAACCAGCAGAGGGGGCACACGACAGGACCCGTCGGATAACGGGCCGTCGACAAGGTTACGGGAGTGGGTACAGCCGGAGCAAACCGGGGTGCCCTGATCGCGTTCGTGCAGGCTGTGCCATCCCTCACACAGCAAAGCCGGGGCCGCCCGCAAGGCGACCCCGGCTTCACTGATCTCGCGTCAGTCCTCCTGGACCGGCGGTCCCGCTGGCCGCGACACGGCGCGGCGCCTGCGGGTGGTGGTCACCACCGGTGCGGGCATCTGGACCTCAGGCTGCTTCGGTACCTCGACGACGATCGGGGCGGGCACGTCGTGCACGACCGGCGCACCGGCGGCGCGCTTGGCGGCACGACGCCGCGGACGGGCGGCGGGAGCGGTCACCGGAGTGGCCACAGGAACCTCTGCAACGGGCGCTGCGGGCTCTGCGGCCACGACCGGTGCCTCCACCGCGGCGACGGCCTCAGCGGCGACCTCGGCCACCTCAGCGGCCTCCTCCGCGACCTCGGCGATCTCCTCGGCGACCGGCACCGGCTCGACGAGCTCCGGCGCCGCCTCGTCGATGACCTCGGCGGCAGGCTCCTCCGCCGAGACCTCCGCCGAGACCTCCTCAGCGACGACGGGGTCGACCTCGATCGGCTCCGGGTCCTCGGCGACCTCGTGCGGCACGTGACCGTTGAGCGCCTGCTCCTCGACCACGACCGCGTCGACGACGGCCTGCTGCTCCTTGTCGCGGCGACGACGACGGCGCCGACGGCCGCCGTGGCCCTCGTGCTCCTGGTCGGCGGCGACGGCGGCCTCGGAGGTGTCCTCCGGCTCACCCGGCTCGACGATCTCCGGAACGACCTCGGGCTCGGCCGGAGCCTCGGGGGCTTCGACAGTCGCCGCGGTGACCTCGGCAACCTCCGCCACCTGCTCCGACCCGCCCTTGTTGCGACGGGACTTGCGGCCACCGCCCTGAGCCTGCTGCTGGCCGCCACCGTTGCCACCGCCGTGCGAGTGCACGGGCTCGGTGGACACGACGACGCCGCGGCCGCGGCAGTGCTCACAGGTCTGGCTGAACGCCTCCAGCAGACCGGTGCCGACCCGCTTGCGGGTCATCTGGACCAGGCCGAGCGAGGTGACCTCGGCGACCTGGTGACGCGTGCGGTCGCGGCCGAGGCACTCGGTCAGGCGGCGCAGCACCAGGTCGCGGTTCGACTCCAGGACCATGTCGATGAAGTCGATGACGATGATGCCGCCGATGTCGCGCAGCCGGAGCTGGCGGACGATCTCCTCCGCCGACTCCAGGTTGTTGCGCGTCACCGTCTCTTCGAGGTTTCCGCCCGATCCCGTGAACTTGCCGGTGTTGACGTCGATGACCGTCATCGCCTCGGTGCGGTCGATGATCAGGTAGCCGCCCGACGGCAGCCAGACCTTGCGGTCCAGCGCCTTCATCAGCTGCTCGTCGATGCGGTACTCGACGAACACGTCGTTGTTGCCGACGTGCTTCTTCAGGCGGTCCTGCAGGTCCGGCGCCACGTGGCGGACGTAGCCGTCGATGACGTCCCACGCCTCGTCGCCCTGGACGACGAGCTGGGCGAAGTCCTCGGTGAACAGGTCTCGGACGACCTTCACCAGCAGGTCCGGCTCCTCGTAGAGCAGCGTCGGAGCCTTGGTGGAGGTGCTCTCGGACTTCTCCTTGATGACCTTCCACTGCGCCTGCAGACGCGTGACGTCGCGGGCCAGCTCCTCCTCGGAGATGCCCTCAGAGGCGGTGCGGATGATCACACCGGCGTCCTCGGGGACGACCCGCTTGAGGATGTCCTTGAGGCGCTTGCGCTCGTTGTCCGGCAGCTTGCGGCTGATGCCCGTGGCACCACCGCCCGGCACGTAGACCAGGAAGCGGCCGGGCAGGCTGATCTGCGTGGTGAGGCGCGCGCCCTTGTGGCCGACCGGGTCCTTGGTGACCTGGACCAGCACGGAGTCGCCGCTCGAGAGGGCCTGCTCGATCTTGCGGGACTTGCCCTCGAGACCGGCGGCGTCCCAGTCGACCTCACCGGCGTAGAGCACCGCGTTGCGGCCGCGGCCGATGTCGATGAACGCGGCCTCCATGCTCGGCAGCACGTTCTGCACGCGGCCGAGGTAGACGTTGCCCACGATCGAGCCGCTGCCCGACGACGTGACGAAGTGCTCGACCAGCACACCGTCCTCGAGCACACCGATCTGGGTGCGGTCGCCGCGCTCGCGGACGACCATCGTGCGGGCCACGGCCTCGCGGCGGGCCAGGAACTCGGCCTCGGTGAGCACCGGGGCACGGCGGCGACCGGCCTCGCGACCGTCGCGGCGGCGCTGGCGCTTGGCCTCCAGGCGCGTCGAGCCGCGGATGCTGCGGACCTCGCTCTGGGCGGCCTCGGAGTCGGCCTTGTCGTCGCGCGCGTCGCGGGACTCGCGGACGTGCACCACCGTGTTCGGCGGGTCGTCCTCGGACGTCACGTCATCCTCCGCGCCGGTCTTGCGGCGACGGCGACGGCGGCGACGGCGGGTCGAGCTCTCGTCGCCCTCGTCCTCGGTGGCCTCGTCGGCGGCGTCGGCCTCCGCAGTGGCCTCGGCCTCCTCGGCGCCTTCCTCGGTCTCCTCGCCGGCCTCGGCCTCAGCGCCCTTGCCGCGGCCACGGCCACGACGGCCGCGGCGACGGCGGCGACGGCCTTCGCCCTCGTCCTCACCCTCGGCCTCGGCGGCGTCGAGCTCGTCCGCGGCGATCTCGCCGACGGACTTCTCCTCCTCCGCCGGCTCCTCCTCGACGACGAACGGCGAGGCCTGCGCCTTGGGCCGTTCGATCGGCTGCGGAGGCAGGAAGACCGCGCTCGGCGCGGCGAAGATCGGCGCCAGCGCGGGCGCCTCGAACGCGGGGACCGCCGGGGCCTCGTAGTCCTCGGTGACCTCGCCGGTGACGACGTCATCCCAGTCCAGCAGGGTCTCGGCGACCTTCAGCGCGACGTCGCGGCTCACGCTGGACTGCGCGCTGCGGGCGACCTCACCGAGGTCGGCCAGCGCCGTCATCACGTCCTTGCTGCTGACGTCCAGCAGCTTCGCCAGTGCGTGCACCCGCAGCTTGTCCGGCAGATCCGCCAGCTCAGGGCGTGCGGATACCACACCCTGCCCGCCGGTTGCGCCGGCAGGCTTGTCCTTGTTCGACATGCAGCTCCTCCACCCCCGGGCGCGTCCCGTGAGGACGCGGCCGCGCAGGGGCCTCTCTTGTCTCTCTCCACCGCTGCTCGCGGCGGGAATCCTTGCCTCGCGCGCAGTGGCGTGGCGCCTCACCGGGCGCACGCTTGCGCAGGTCCCACGACGACGCTGCTGTCAGCGCCGCTCCTCCTGATGCGTCGCGGCTTGACCCAAAAGATCAAACACTGGCACCGCTCCTGTGTCAGGACTCTCTGTCCTGTTGGAGCGGGTCCACCAGCCCGCCTTCGTCGTCGAGCCGTCCCTGCGCCATCCGGATTGCTCTCGCAGGTACCGGCGGCACGAGGTCGGCGACGACACGAAGCGCATTCAGCACGTCGTCGGGCCGCACGGTAGGCGTTACCTGCCGGACGACCGTCATGAGTATCCCACACGGTTGTGACAATCCGGCCTCATCGTGTCCGGCGTCGCTCGAACGTGGTTCGACCAGCGCGGACACGACGGCCGGTCGGACGTCGATGATCTTCTTGCCGTTCTTGGTGAGACGCTCGACCTCCACCCGCTCCTGTGCGAGGAAGGCGCTCACCGCCTCCGCGAGCCGTTCCGGCTCGACCCCGTCGAGCTCGATCCGCCATTCGCTCGCGTCGATGCGCTCGGTGAGGTTGCCACCGTGCGCCTGCACGATGTCGACCACGTCGATGCCGGGAGGCAGCGCCTGGTCGAGCGCGATCTTGAGCGCTTCCGGGTCGACCCGTTCGACCACGGACACCTCGACGTACTCCGCCTCACTGGCGACGCCGGTCGGCGCGGCGCCGACCCATGACACCTTCGGGTGAGGGCTGAAGCCCTGCGAATATGCCATGGGTACGCCTGCCCTGCGCAGCGCGCGCTCGAACGTACGGGCGATGTCGCGGTGCGAGGTGAAACGCAACCTCCCCCGCTTGGTGTAACGGAGGCGCAGTTTCTGCACGGCTGCGGCAGACGGGTTGTTGGGCTGGTGGCGGCTCAGTGGTGCTCCCCGGTGGTGTTCCGACGGGTGAGCGGTCCCATCGGCGCAGGCTGTTCGTCCGGTAGGACGGTACCGTGAACGCGATTCAGAACGTTCAGCTTGTCTAGATCGTTGCGCGTGGCTACGGTCCGGCTGACTGGACGCCTTGCCAACCTGGAGGTCCCCGGTGCCTCTGCTCCACCGCGCACGGGCGGCGGCGATGACCGCGCTGCTCGCGGCCGGATGCATGGCGGCGTCCCTGCCCGCGGGTGCGGAGCCGGCCGCCGACTCATGCATCCAGCCGGGCCCGAACGTGCGCTACCTCGTGGTGTTCTCCCAGCTCACCACCCCTGAGGTGGCGAACACCGAGATCACGAGGGCCTGCGGCACCACGACCGTGTACTACCCGGAGATCGGGGTGGCCGTGGCCACGTCACCCGACCCGAGCTTCCTGAAGTTGATCGGCCCGCAGCGCGCGTACAGCGCCCAGGCCGAGAGCATCGCCAAGCGGTCGGTGAAGCGCAAGAAGGACGACACCGAACTGTTCCGGCCATCGGGGCAGCGCTCGAACGAGCAGTGGGACATGGATCTCATCAAGGCCCCTGAGGCCCACGCGATCTCCCGCGGCTCCAGCTCCGTGGTGGTCGGCGTGCTGGATTCCGGCGTCGACCCGCATCACCCGGACCTGGTCCAGGCGCTCGCGCCGGAGCTGTCCGCGGGCTGCCTGACCGGCAAGCCCGACCCCTCTCCTTCAGCGTGGTCCCCGACGACCTCCGCCCACGGCACGCACGTCGCCGGCACCATCGCCGCCGCTGACGACGGCCGCGGCACCACGGGCGTCGCACCGGGCGTGCGCATCGCGTCGGTGAAGGTCGTCGACGACGACGGGTTCATCTACCCCGAGTACGCGGTGTGCGGCTTCATGTGGGCCGCCGCGCAGGGCATGACCATCACCAACAACAGCTACTTCATCGACCCGTACCTGTTCACGTGCCAGAGCGAGCCAGGTCAGCGCGTGATCTACGAGGCCGTGCGGCGTGCCGTCGACTACGCGACCTCTCGCAACGTGCTGACGGTCGCCGCGGCGGGCAACAACGCGGCGGACCTGTCCCGGCCGGGGCGTGACTCGATGTCACCGACGAACGGCGACGCGCAGACGCGGCCGGTCGACTCGACCTGTGCCGTGCTGCCCGCGCAGCTCAAGAACGTGGTCGGGGTGTCGGCCGTGGAGTCGACCAAGACCAAGGCCGGGTACAGCTCCTACGGGCTAGGGGCGATCGACGTGACGGCGCCCGGTGGGGACACGCGGGCGCCCGGCGGGTGTGTGCTGTCGACCGTGCCGTCCGGGTACGACTACTCGTGTGGCACTTCGATGGCCGCTCCGCACGCGGCCGGGGTGGCGGCGTTGATCGCGTCCACCCACCCGGACACCGACGCCGTGTCGTTGGGGCGGATGTTGAACGCGCAGGCGGAAACCCTTGCCTGTCCCGCGGACTACGACCTCAACCGGACCGGTGTGCAGGACGCGTTCTGCACGGGCTACTCGGAGTACAACTCCTTCTACGGCCACGGGTTGGTCGACGCGCTGGCCGCCGTCACGAAGTAGGCCGCCACAGCTCGCACGAAGAGTACGCGGGGAGCTTTCGTACTCTTGGAGAGTACGAAAGGGCCCCGCGTGGCGTCAGCGGAGAGCTACGGGGTGAGGGTCGGGTTCTTCACTGGCGAGCCGACGCCGACCGGGGAGATCGGCAGCAGCTTGCGGCCCGTCGGGCCCACCTCGATGTCCGTGCCCATCGCCGGGCAGACACCGCAGTCGAAGCACGGCGTCCAGCGGCAGTCGTCCTGCTCGCGCTCGTCGAGAGCGTCCTGCCAGTCGGCCCAGAGCCATTCCTTGTCGAGGCCGGAGTCGAGGTGGTCCCAGGGCAGGACCTCCAACTCCTCGCGCTCACGGGTGGTGAACCAGGCGAGGTCGACGCCGAGCGGTTCCAGCTGTTCCGCGGCCTTGGTGGTCCAGCGGTCGTAGGAGAAGTGCTCGGTCCAGCCGTCGAACCGGCCGCCGTCGCGCCACACGGCCTCGATGACCTTGCCGACGCGGCGGTCACCACGGCTGAGCAGGCCTTCGATGAGGCTGGGCTTGCCGTCGTGGTAGCGCATGCCGATGTTGCGGCCGAGGCTGCGGTCGGCGTTGACGGCCTCGCGCAGCTTGCGCAGGCGGTCGTCGACCGTGTCCGGGTCGCACTGCGGGGCCCACTGGAACGGCGTGTGCGGCTTGGGCACGAACCCGCCGATCGAGATGGTGCAGCGGACGTCGTTGCGGCCACTGGCCTGGCGGCCGGCGCGGATGACGTTCTTCGCCATCTCCGCGATCTGCAGGACGTCCTCGTCCTCCTCGGTGGGCAGGCCGCACATGAAGTACAGCTTCACCTGCCGCCAGCCGTTGGAGAACGCGGCCGACACCGTCCTGATGAGATCCTCTTCGGACACCATCTTGTTGATGACGCGGCGCATCCGCTCGCTGCCGCCCTCGGGCGCGAAGGTGAGACCCGAACGCCTTCCGTTGCGGGACAACTCGTTCGCGAGATCGATGTTGAACGCGTCGACGCGCGTGCTCGGCAGGCTCAGGCCCGTGTTGGTGCCCTCGTAGCGGTCCGCGAGGCCCTTGGTGATCTCGGCGATCTCGCTGTGGTCGGCGCTCGACAGCGACAGCAGGCCGACCTCTTCGAAGCCGGTCGCCTCCAGTCCACGCTGGACCATCGCGCCGATGCCCTCGATGGACCGCTCGCGCACCGGACGGGTGATCATGCCCGCCTGGCAGAAGCGGCAGCCGCGGGTGCAGCCGCGGAAGATCTCGACGCTCATCCGCTCGTGGACGCTCTCGGCGAGCGGGACGAGCGGCTGCTTCGGGTACGGCCACGCGTCGAGGTCCATCGTGGTGCGCTTGAACACGCGGTATGGCACGCGGTCTCGGTTGGGCACGACGCGCTGGATGCGGCCGTCCGGCAGGTACTCGACGTCGTAGAAGCGCGGGATGTACACGCCGCCGGTCTCGGCGAGCCTGGTCAGCACCTCGTCGCGGCCGCCGGGGCAGCCCTCGGCCTTCCACGTCTTCACGATCTCGGTGATCTCGAGGACGGCTTCCTCGCCGTCGCCGAGCACCGCCGCGTCGATGAAGTCCGCGATCGGCTCCGGGTTGAACGCCGCGTGCCCGCCGGCGACCACGATCGGGTCGTCCTCGGTGCGGTCGGCCGCGTGGATCGGGATGCCCGCGAGGTCCAGCGCCGTGAGCATGTTCGTGTAGCCCAGCTCCGTCGCGAAGCTGATGCCCATCAGGTCGAACGCCTTCAACGGCCGGTGCGCGTCCACCGTGAACTGCGGCACCCCGTGCTCACGCATGAGCTTCTCGAGGTCCGGCCACACGGCGTAGGTGCGCTCGGCGAGCACGTCGGGCAGCTCGTTGAGGATTTCGTAGAGGATCATGACGCCCTGGTTGGGCAACCCCACCTCGTACGCGTCGGGGTACATCAACGCCCAGCGCACGGACGCCGCGTCCCAGTCCTTGACGGTCGCGTTGAGCTCCCCGCCGACGTACTGCACCGGCTTGGAGATCCGCGGCAGCAGAGGCTCCAACCTGGGGAAAACAGACTCGACACTCACGCTTCCAGAGTAACGGCCCCTGTGCTAGGCGCCGAATCGCGGTCAGTCCAGCAACAACGACCCCAGCCGCCTCGCCGCCACCACCGTTCCCACGGCCGCCAGCACCGCGAAATAGGCGACGTGGCCGAGCATGCCCCACCCGACGACGCCCAGCGTGAGCCCGCGCATCAGCTCGATGGCGTGGTAGAGCGGCGTCCACGTCACCACGGTCTGCAGCCAGCCGGGGTAGACCGACAGCGGGAAGAACGTCGTGGAGAACAGGAACATCGGCAGCACCGCGAGCTGCACCAGGTCGAAGTCCTGCCACGAACGCATGAACGTCGTCGCCGCCATGCCCACCGCCGCGAACGCGAACGCCACCAGCAGCGCCGCCGGCAGGGCGAGCAACGCCCACGGCGAGGCGATCAGCCCCATCGCGAGCATCACGCCGAGGAAGCCGGCCGAGTACAGCCCGCCCCGCAGCAACGCCCAGGCGATCTCGCCCATCGCGATGTCCAACGGCCCCATCGGCGTGGCCAGCATCGCGTCGTACAACTTGGCGTACTTGAACTTGAAGAACACGTTGAACGTCGCGTCGTACACCGCGCCGTTCATCGCCGACGCCGCCAGCAACGCGGGCGCCACGAACGCCGCATAGCTGACCGGCCGCCCGTCCGGCCCGGCCACCGACGCCACGAACTGCCCGAACCCCAGCCCCAGCGACCACAGGAACAGAATCGGCTCGAACGCCCCGCCGACGAGCACGAACCACCCGCGCCGGTTCACCAGCGCCGACCGTTCCACCAGCGTGCTGGCCCTGCCGCCGTACAGGCCGGGCGGGATGACCCGCCACACCAGCCCCACGCTGGCGGGCGCCGTCTTGTTCGCGGGATCGAGTGTCCGAGTCATGTCACACCGCCAGCCTGCGATAGAAGAACCGAACGGCGAAGAACAGCCCCACCGCGATCATGGCGACCAGGTAGGCGGTGTGCCCGAGCGCGGGCAGCAACCCGAGCGTCCCGAACGTCGCACCCCGCGCGAGCTCGATGCCGTGCCAGGCCGGGGTGAGCCACACCAGCGGCCGCAACCAGTCCGGCAGCTGGCTGACCGGGAAGAACGCCCCGGTGAACAGCGTCATCGGCATGAGCACGAAGCGGAAGATCGTGTTGAAGCTGTCCGGCTTGTCCAACGTCGCGCTGTAGGCGATCAACGGACAGCTGAACGCCAGCCCGGCGAGCGTGGCGAACAGGACGGCCAACCCGATGCCGGGCCCGTTGGCGGCTCCGAGCGCCACCGCGATGCCCACGAACACCACCGACCGCGCGAACAGCTGCGAGGCGATCCACATCACCTGCCCGTAGACCACCTGAGCAGGCGTGATCGGCGTGGCCACCATGCCGATGTACGTCTTCTGCCAGATGAACGACGACATGATCGCGTAAGTCGACTCGAACGTCGCACCCTGCACCGCCGTGATGACGACCAGCGCCGGCGCGAGGTACTGCAGGTACGGCACACCACCGATCAGCGCCGTCGACTGGACCTGCGACCCGAACCCGAGCCCGAGGGCGACCAGGAACAACAGCGGCGACAGAAAACTCGACACCGCCGTGGCCCGCCAGTTGCGCCGGTACCACAACCAGTGCTTCTCGAAGCCGAACCAGGAGGCCCTCAGGGTCTGCATCAGTCCACCAACGTCCTGCCGGTGAGCCTCAGGAACACGTCCTCCAGCGAACTGCGCCTCACCAAGCTCTGAATCGGCTGCACCCCGTGCTCGTGCACCTTGGCAAGCGTGTGCTCTCCGTCCTGCGTGTACAACAGCAACCGATCCGGCAGCACCTCGACCCGCTCGGCGAACCTCTCCAGATCCGGCTTCTCCGCCCCAGGCTGGAACCGCAGCTCCAACACCTCTTTGGTCGAGTACCGGTTGATCAGCTCACCAGGCGACCCTTCAGCCGCGATCCGCCCACCGTCCATCACCACGAGCCGATCGCAGAGCTGCTCGGCCTCATCCATGTAGTGCGTGGTGATGATGAGCGTGACCCCGTCCTGCTTGAGCCGGAACAGCCTGTCCCACAACAGGTGCCGCGCCTGCGGGTCCAACCCGGTGGTCGGCTCGTCGAGCAACAACAACTCGGGATCGTTGACCAACGACCGCGCAATGGTCAGCCGCCGCTTCATCCCCCCGCTGAGCGGCTCGACCTCCTGATCGGCACGGTCCGACAGCTGCGCGAACTCCAGCAACTCCACGGCCTTCTCGCGACACTGCTGCCGCGACATCCCGAAGTACCTTCCATAGATCTGCAGGTTCTGCCGAACCGTCAGCTCAAGGTCCAAGTTGTCCAGCTGCGGCACGACCCCGATCCGCGCCCGAATCCTGGGCCCGTCCCGCTCCGGATCCATGCCGAGGACCTTCAGCTCACCACCGGTGCGCCCCGACACACACGCGATCATCCGCATGGTCGACGACTTGCCAGCCCCGTTCGGCCCGAGAAACCCGAAGGCCTCACCACGCCGCACTTCGACGTCGATGCCACGAACGGCCGCAAACGTCCCGAAGTGCTTGGTCAGCGCCTTGGCCTCGACAAGATGCTCCACTCCCCCGACGTTAACGAACAGGTCCGACAATTTTCGACGCAATTACGATCGCCCCATGCCCGAGATCGAACTGCGGTGGCTGACAGAGGCCGACGACCGGCTGCGCACCGAAATCCACACAGTCGTGCACGACGTAGTCGCAGCAGGCGGCGCCGTCGGCTACCACGAACCACCCTCGTTCGAACGCATCTCCACCTGGCTCGACGGTGTGCTCAAGCAGGTCCGCGAGAACGACGCGGCCTTCGCCGCCGCCTCCGTCGACAACGTCGTGCAGGCAGTGGGTCTGTGGCGACGCGGCACCGCCGTGTTCCAGCACCGCGCAGAAATCCAGCAGGTCATGGCCCACCCGTCAGCGCGTGGCCTGGGCCTCGGCAGGCTGGTGGTGCAGGGCCTGGTGGACCGGGCCCGCGAAGCACGCATCGAAATCGTCAGGCTCGGTGTCCGAGGCAACAACCACGGCGCGATCGAGCTCTACGAGAGCATCGGCTTCCGCGAATACGGCCGCATGCCCAACGCCATCGCCGTAGGAAACGAACGCTGGGACGCGGTGGACATGTACCTACCGCTCGGCTACCCGGAGGGCACGATCCTGAACGGAGCGAGGCCGGGCGGCCTCGGCTCAAGCCCACGCCGATCCTGACCCACACCATTTGGCGTACCGGGCTGGTGGGTCCCGTCACGAGTCGTGCCCGATCGTCTTGCCGCGCCCAGGGAGGGGGACGACCACCCAAGCCGGAGCAGACCCAAACAGGCCAAGACAAACGGCCCCCAGGCCGAAGCCAGGGGGCCGCCGAATCCAACCCTCAGAGGTTGGGGAACCAGATCTTGATCTCCCGCTCAGCCGACTCGGCCGAGTCCGACCCGTGCACGAGGTTGTACTGCACCTCAAGCCCGAAGTCCCCACGAATGGTCCCGGGCGTGGCCTTCTCGACGGGGTCAGTCCCACCGGCGAGCTGACGGAACGCCGGAATGGCCCGAACCCCTTCCACCACGAGCGCCACCAGCGGCCCACCGGTGATGAAGTCGACGAGGTCGTTGTAGAACGGCTTGCCGTCGTGCTCCGCGTAGTGCTGCTCGGCGGTGGCACGGTCAGCGGTCCGCAGCTCCAGTGCGGCGAGCTTGAGCCCCTTGCGCTCGATGCGGGCGATCACCTCACCGACGAGACCACGCTCAACGCCATCGGGCTTGACCAGAACCAGGGTGCGCTCGGACACGACGCCAAACTCCTCAAAACAGGTACGGGAAGTGCCGACAGGGTAGCGAATATGACCGACACGCCGCGTTCGCCCTGCTGGAGACCATCAACCTGGACGACGCACCGAGGACGCCCGGATACGAGTCGAGCCGGCCGAGCACTAGTGCACGAGCACCGGCTGGTTCTCCTCGCGGTCGACGGTCACCTGCCGCAGCACGAACACCGCGAGGCCCAGAGCCACGGCCACCAGGGCGGCGCTGATCCAGAACGCCAGGTGGAAACCCGAGGTCAGCGCCTCCAGGCGGCCGACGCCGGACGCCAGCAGGCCGGAGGTGTGGGTGGTCGAGGTGGTGGCGAGCACTGCCAGGCCAAGAGCGCCGCCGACCTGCGCGGTCGTGTTCACCAGGCCCGAGGCCAGGCCTGCCTCGTCGTGCGCGGCGCCGGACATCGCCAGGCTCATCAGCGCCGGGAACGACAGGCCCAGGCCGATGCCCAGCGGCGCCACCGCCGGGAGGATGTCCGTGAGGTACGAGCCGTCGACCGGCACCTGCGTGAACACCAGCATGCCGACCAGCATGAACACGAGGCCCACGATCAGCATGTTCCGTTCGCCGAAGCGGGAGTTCAGGCGTGCAGACAGCGACACCGAGAACACCGCGATGGCGCCCGCGACCGGCATGAAGGCCAGGCCGATCTGCAACGGCGTGTACGACAGCACGAGCTGCATGTACAGCGTGCCGAGGAAGAACAGGCCGAACATGCCCGCGACCATGGAGATCTGCACCAGGTTCGCACCGGTCACGTTGCGGGAACGGAACACCCGCAACGGCAGCAGCGGCTTCGCAGCGGTCCGTTGCCTCACCACGAAACCGGCCAGCAGCGCCAGCGCCACCGCGCCCAGGCCGAGCGTCTGGAGCGAGCCGAAGCCGTAGTGCTCCGCCTTCACGATCGTGTACACGCCGAGCATCACCGCGGCGACGATCAGCAGCGCGCCCAGCACGTCCGCGCCCTCGCGCAGGCCGAGCCCCTCCGAGGAAGGAACCAGGCGGACAGCGGCCACCGCCGCGACGACGCCGATCGGGATGTTCACGAAGAAGATCCAGTGCCACGACATGGCGTCCGTGAGCACGCCACCGAGCAACAGGCCGATGGACGCGCCCGCCGCCGCCACGAAGCTGAAGATGCCGATGGCGCGCCTCTGCTCGTTCGGCTCGGGGAACATCGTCACGACCATGCCCAGCGTCACGGACGTGGCCAGTGCACCGCCCGCACCCTGCACGAACCTCGAGACGATCAGCATCTCGGAGCTGAACGACACGCCGCACAGCAGCGACGCGACCGTGAAGACGCCGAGGCCGATCAGGAACACCTTCTTGTGCCCGATCAGGTCGCCGAGGCGACCGGCGAGCAGCAGCAGACCGCCGTAGGCGATCAGATACGCGTTGACGACCCAGGCCAGACCGGCCTGGCCGAACTTGAGGTCTTCTTCGATCGCGGGCAGCGCGACGTTCACGATCGTCTGGTCGAGAACGATCATCAGCATGCCCGCGCACAGGACGATCAGCGCCAGCCAGCGCGCGTCCGTCTTCGGTCCCCCTGGAGTCATAAGAGGAACCGTAGCAGATAGTTTTGTACGGGACTATCTCTTACCCAACGGCATGACGCAGAGCACGCTTGCGCGGCGGCTTCTCGCACGGCACCGGAGTGCCCAACCGGCCTTCGACCAGCCTCGTCAGGCCGTTGACCATGCCGACACGCTCGTCGTCCGGCAACGAGCCCAGCACGCTGCCGACGACCTCCCGGTACATGTCGTCGGCCTTCGCCACGATCGCGCGGCCGGCCTCCGTCACGACCACGACACGGGCACGACGGTCGGTCGGCGACGGCTTGCGCTCGGCGTAACCAGCGGTTTCGAGCGCGTCCATCGTCACGACCATGGTCGTCTTGTCGATGTCGACGATGTCGGCGATCTCGGTCTGCGTGAGGTCCGCGTCCAACGCGTTGGACAGCACGCAGCGGGCTCGCGGAGTCAGTCCGATCTCCGCGAACCTCGCCGTAAGTTCGGTTTCCAGTGCGTGTGCCGTCCGATGCAGCAGCATCATCAGGTCAGTGCACCCCGTCGCGCCCATGGCACCACGATACCAAACTAGTCTAGAACCAAACTATTTCTCAGCGGAACTATCGCTCCAGTACGACGACCGAGCGAGCAGCCCCTGCCTTCTTCTCCCTGGTCAACGGCTTCCAGTCACCGGCAGGCAGCGCGACGGCCTTGTCCGTCGGGTACGGGTTGATCACCACGAGCAGGCCCCGGCGACCCGCGTCCACGTCCGGCCCGACCGTGTCGTCGATGTGCATGACGATCACGCCGGACTCGGCGGACGGGAACGACACCTTCTGCTGCACCAGGTCGGCGTTGCCGAGCGAGAACAGCGGCGACGACTGGCGGATCCGCAGCAGCTCCAGCGTGGCGTCCAACGAGGCCCTCATGTCCGCCGACGACGGCTTCGCCATGCCCAGCAACGGTTTCGCGTACGGCCACTTCGACTCGTTGTCGGCCTTGGGTGGCAGTCCACGACCGAAACCGTTGTCGCGCAACGACGGGTCGTAGGAGTTGAACCAGTCACCGGAGTCGAAGCTGTTGCGGTCCAGCGACTTCGAGCGCAGGAACTCGCTGCCCGCGTGCACGAACGGCCGTCCCTGCCCGAGCAGCACCGGCGCCAGCGCGACCGTCTGCATCCTCACTCGATCCGCCGCGGACGTCGAAGGCTTCAGCTTGTAGGTCAACGCGTCGAACAACGTCTCGTTGTCGTGCGCGTCGACGTACGTGATCGCCTCCAGCGGCTGCCCGGTGTAGCCGGCGGGCGTGCCGTTGTACTTCACGTCCCGCCCGGAGACCACGGGCCCGGCCGTCGACTGGAACCGGTAGGACGCCATGTTGCCCGCCATGCCCAGCTTCACCAGGTCGCTGTAGTTCTCCAGCCGCCCAGCCACATCGCCGTTGGCGGGCGAGGAGTTCACGTCCCCGGCCAGGCCGGAACCGAGGCCCTGCACGCGCGGGTCGTCGTCGAACGGACCGCCGCCGCGCACCGCGTCACGCAACCGGTCGCTGAACGTGCCGACGCCCGTGCCCGCCATGTTCGCCTGCGTGGCCTGCTCGAACCGGGCGTTGCCCGCGACCTCGCCGAAGTCCCAGCCCTCGCCGTAGATGCCGATCTTGCGTCCGTCCACGCCGTCCTTCTCCACGGTCAACGCGTCCAGAGCCGCCCGCACCGCCAGGATGTTCGCCTTCGGATGGTGCCCCATCAGGTCGAACCGGAACCCGTCGACCTTGTAGTTGCGCGCCCACCGCACCACGGAGTCCACGACGAGCTTGCCCATCATGGCGTTCTCGGTCGCGGTGTTCGCGCAGCATGTGGAGTTCGCGACCGAGCCGTCGAGGTTGAGCCGCTGGTAGTAGCCGGGCACGACCTTGTCGAGCACGGACGTCGGCGCGTCGCCGAACGCCGCCGTGTGGTTGTAGACCACGTCCACGACCACGCGGTTGCCGTTGTCGTGCAACGACTTCACCATCTCGCGGTACTGCTTCGACCGCGCCCAGCCGTTCTGCGCGTCCGCCGTGGCGTACGAGCCTTCTGGCACGTCGTAGTGGAACGGGTCGTAGCCCCAGTTGAAGCCGTCCTTCGCGGCCACCGCCCCCACGCACGCCTGCTGGTCCGGGGAGTCCGGAGCCATCGACGGCAGGTCGCACGCGGGTGTGGCCTGCTCCGAGCGCTTCTCGGGAATCGTCGCGATGTCGAACGTCGGCAGCAGGTGCACGGTGTCCATGCCCGCGGCAGCCAGCGCGTTGAGGTGCTTCATGCCCACGGAGTCGCGGTGCGTGAACGCCTTGTACGTGCCGCGTTCCGCCGCGGGGACGGACTGGTCGTTGATCGAGAAGTCCCGCACGTGCAGCTCGGTGATCGCGCCACCGATACCGCGCGCGACATCGCGGGACCAGCCCCGCGGCATCGTCCGGCCGTCCTTCAGGTCGGCGAACTGCGAGTGCGTCGAGTTCACCGCCAACGCGACCGAGTACGGGTCGGTGACCACGACCGTGCGCTGCCAGTCGGTGACCTCGAACTGGTAGTACCTGTCCTTCCAGTTGCCCTTGGCCGACCAGGAGCCCGACGCGTCGTCGCGCCTGAGGTCCACGACCTTGACCGGCTCGCCGGACGGCTGGTCGAACAACCGCAGCTTCACCGACTTGGCGGTGGGCGCCCACAGCCGCACGGTCACGCGGTCATGCTCGAAGGTCGGCCCGTACGTCAGTTTCGTTGCCTCAGCGGCATAACGGTCGTCCAGCACACCCGCGATCTGCACTCCGGTGCGGTGCCGGATCGCGCCGCCCGCGTCGACGTGCACGGCGGAGAGCTTGTCCCGCAACGCCTCGTCGACGAACCCGCGCACCGCGAACACCGGCTTTCCCTTGAGGTGCGGGAACTTCGCCGGTACCTCCTCGGTGGTCGGCGACAGCCGCAGCACCCGTGTGCCGTATTCGAGCCGGTAGCCGTCGGACTGGATGGCCGGCACGTCCCAGACGACCTTGTCCTTGGCGATCCAGATCGCCTTGGCCCTGGTCAGGTCGTCATCGGCGGCAGGGCCGGCGTTGGTCGGCAGCAGGTAGGTCTCCTTGCCCTGCAACTGCCACACCTCGTTCCCCTTCTGGCCCAGGTCGAGGAACTGGTCGGTTCCGGGGTCCTTGGTGTCGCCGCGGTGGACGATGTAGCTCAGGCCCGCGGCACCAGCCGCGAGCGGCACGGACCAGTACACGCCGAACTGGTCGCGCCCGTCCGGCACTCGCGACTGGTTCCAGCCCGGCGACGGCTCCGCGGACCCCGTCCAGTGGTACATGGTCCAGCCCGCCGAAGTACGTGTCTCAGCTGAGGCGGCATCCAATCCTGTGTAGTCGCCGTCCGCGCGGTGGTAGTGGATCACCGCCCGGTTCTCCGCGGCGGCCTTCGTAGCGTGCACCTTCCCACTGGCCACCCACGAGTGGCCACTGGTGAACTTGCCGGAAGCCTCGACGGTGGTGCCGCGCACGACGGAGAAGTCGGAGGTGGGCGGGAGTTCCGCAACGCCGCTGGTGAACGGCACGTCCGGTCGTCCGGCGACGCGCACGACGGCCCCGGTGGCGTCACCGAGGTAGTGCACGACCGCCTTGCCGGTGGCCTCCTGCTCGGACGGGTGCACCGGGGTCTGCCCCTGTTTCAGCCACACCTCGGGCGTCACGCTGGGATCGACGAACCTGTCGGCCGAGGTGTCCTTCTCGTCGCCCTTGTGCGCGATGATCCCGACGGACTTCGCGCCCGGCTTCAGCTTGATCCACGCGAAGCGCCCGTAGGCGTCCTCACCCGCGAACGGCAGCGGAGCGTTCCAGTCGACCGGCGTCTCGATGTCGCCCCACGCGTGCAGGCCCCAGCCGTCGTAGTTGTCCCGCTGGTAGTGCACGACCAGCCAGTCCGGGTTCTTCGTGCCCGGCTCCTGCACCGGCGGGGCGGCCACCAGCGACACGAACGCGCCGTCCGCGCCGATCTCGCCGGACTTCGCGACCACCCGCAGCTCGACCCGCTTGCCGACCGCCGCGCCAGGAAGTGCCGAAAGGTCAGCGAAAACCCGGTACGGAGCGGCGTCGTCGGTGCCGAGGATCGTCCAGTCCTGCCCTTCGACGCGGGCCGCGAAAGTGGCCGCCGCGTTGGGCGCGCCGATGCCGTCCGCGCGAAGCTCGACCCGCTTGTCCAGCACGGTTCCGGTGGCCGGAGCGACCAGCACGGGCGAGGGCTTGGAAGCCGCGACGTCGCTGGTTCCCTTGAGCACCAACGACGACAGCGCGGGCACGGTCACCGTGACGCGGCCGTTCTGCACCTGCGCGTTCTCGAAGGCGGTCGAGGACACGGGAATCGTCACGGTCGCGGGCGAGGTGCCCGCGTTGGCCACGACCAGCTTCTCCCGGCCGAGGATGCGGCTGAACGCGAACACGTCACCGTCGGCGTAGCGCAGGACCTGGTTGCCGTCACGCCACACCGGGTCCTGGTCGACCTGCGCGGCCAGCGCCTTGAGCTGTTGGTAGAGAGGGTGCGAGGTGTTGTAGTTGTCCTGCGCGCCGGTGCGGTCGGAGCCGATCAGCTTCTCCGCCCGGTACTCCGGTGTCCGGGAGGCGAACATGTCCTGCCGCGCCAGCTTGTCGCCGCCCGTGCCGGCGAAGCCCTGCTCGTCGCCGTAGTAGACGACCGGGTTGCCGCGCCACAGGTACATCAGCGTGTTGCCGAGCTTGAGCCGTTGCAGCAGCTCGTCGTCGGAGATGCCCGGCCGGTCGTTGCGGATCATCCACGCGACCCGGCCCATGTCGTGGTTGCCGAGGAACGTCGGCAGCGACGAGGCGTTGGAGTCGGCGTCGGTGTAGCGGTCGTCGTCGAGCAGCACCTCGCCGAGCCGCTGGGAACCCCTGCCGGACAGGAAGCTCACGGCGCTGCTCTGGAACGGGAAGTCGAGCGTGGCCTGCATGCGCCCGGTCGTCGTGTACTTCGACGTGTTCTCCGGTGACGAGTCGAAGACCTCGCCGAACACGAAGAAGTCCTTCTTGCCCTTGCGGTTCGCGTACTGCTTCACGTGCGGGGCGAGCGCCTGCCAGAACTCGAGGTTGACGTGCTTGACCGTGTCGACGCGGTAGCCGTCGATGTCGAGCGTGTCGATCCAGCTGGTGAAGATGTCCTTCATGCCGTTGACCACGCGCGGGTGCTCGGTCATGAGGTCGTCGAGGCCGGAGAAGTCGCCCTGCTCGCTCGACTCGCCGGTGAACGTCGAGTCGCCGCGGTTGTGGTAGAGCGTGGAGTCGTTGAGCCACAACGGAAACTTGGTCGGGCCGTCCTTGACCGGCGTGTACGGGAAGGACTTCTTGGCGTCGAGCTTCGGGAAGTCCTTGCGACCCGCGTAATCGGCGATGTCGAACGCCTTGCCGTCGGCGTCCAGGTATGGCTGCGCGCCCGTGGACACGTACGCGGTCTTGCCCTCGGCGTACTTGATCACGTCGGCGGTGTGGTTCGCGACGATGTCGAAGAACACCTTGATGCCACGCCGGTGCGCGTCGCGGATCAGGTCGCGCATCTCCTGCGTGGTGCCGAAGTGCGGGTCGAGCTTGGTGAAGTCGACGGTCCAGTAGCCGTGGTAGGCAGCGGAATCGCCCTGCACCCAGCGGTTGAGGAACATCGGCGTCATCCAGATCGCCGTGATGCCCATGCCGTCGAGGTAGTCGAGCTTCCCGCGCAGGCCCTTGAGGTCGCCGCCGTGGTAGAAGCCCTTGTCGGCCGGGTCGAACCCGTTCTCGGCGCTGGTCGAGCGGCCGCGGTCGTTGCTCGGGTCGCCGTTCGCGAACCGGTCGGGCATCACGAAGTAGAAGCGCTCACCCCGCAGGTCGTCGCGCTTGGGCGGCAACGCGAGTTTCACGTCCCCGTCGCGCACACCGGGCGCTATGTCCACCACCTCCCCCACGGCCAGGCGTTGCTTCGGTTGAGCAACGGCCTGGACCGGTGTGAGAGGCAGCAGAACCAATGCAGCGAGCGCGGCGACGACCCGACGCATCGCGACCTCCTTGTCGCAACTTCTTGCAGGGTTGCTGCACGAAACCACGACAAACGGCGGGAAACAATACGTCGGACTCTGCAAATATTTGCGATCAGCGCGTTGGCCGGTGGTACGTCGGCACCACGTGCAGCGGGTGGATCCCCCAGTCGTTGATCGCCTCCAACGCCAACGGCCCGAGCCCGATGACGTTGCTCGCCGACGCCGGTCCCTCCAGCGTCGGAAGCCCGTTGAACGACGTGTTCGTCGACGGCGCCGGCGAGGCGGAGGCAATCGCCTGAGGGTCGTCGTCGAAGAGGCCCATCACCGCGAGCAGCACGTACGGGTCCTGCTTCAGCTCGTTCTCCAGCCGCTCGACGTAGATGTACTCGCCGCGTTTCGCCGCGCCGAACACCGCCCGGCCGAGCCGTTCGAACGACTCCTTGCACGCCTCCGGCGTGGCCGCGGCCATCGCCTCCTCCGCCGACACCCGCACCAGCGTCGTCTTGCTGCCCTTCGTCGAGCCGTCCTGGCCGTAGCGGTGGGGAATCAGCGTGTCGCCGGTGCGCGGGTCGATCAGCAGGACGTCACGGAACCGATGTCCTGGCGAATGGGTGCGCGCCATGAGGCCGAACCCGATCCAGAACTCCAGCTTGTCGTCGGGCAGGCGCCAGTACGTCCGCTGCTCGCCCTGCCGCAACGCGATGTAACCGCCGACGGCGATGCCCGGCACCGCCTGCACCGGCGTGCCGGTGAACATCGCGCGTGCCTCGTCGGTGAGGCTCTCCGGAGTGCCCTGCGACTCGATGCCGTCGCCGTAGCGGTTGAAGGTGATCGCCATCTCCAGCGGGTGCGGCCCCCACTCCAGCATCGCGGACAGCGCCAGTTCGCCGATGCCCTGGACCGTTTCCCGCGAGACCGGCGCGTTGATGCCGGAACTGCCCTTGAACGGCGTGTTCTCGGACGGCGTCGGCTTGCACGACACGAGGACGATTTCCTCGTCTTAGTGGTTCTGCAGAGCCATCATCGCGAACGGCTCGACCCGCTCGCCCTGGTTCACGACGGGTTCGAGGGTGAGGTACTCCCGGCGGCCGTCCGCCACCTCGATCATCCGGCCGACCCAGCGGTAAGCCTCCTTGAGCGCCTCGGGCGTGACAGCCGCGTGGGCCTCTTCCCTGCTGACCGGGATGAGCTGGGTCTGGACGCCGAGCGAGGCCCCGTCCGTCATGAACCGGTCCATCATCAGCGCCTGGCCGGTCCGCTCGTCGATCATGATCACGTCGCGGAAGCGGCCCTCGCTCAGCGGGGAGCGGGACAGGGTGCCCCTCGCCAGCCTGCTCTGGAGGTGACCGTCGGGGAGCTTCCAGTACGTCATGCGTTCGCCGATCTGCAGGACGACGTGGCCGCCTACCGGTACGCCGCAGACCGCCGTGGTGAGCTGGGCGTTGAAGATCGCGGCGACCTCGGGAGGGAGGTCCTGGGATGGCGGGGCTTGGGGCGGCGGAGCTTGCGGCGCGGCCTGGGGCGGTACTGCCTGAGGCGGCAAGGCTTGGACCGGAGCCGGGACGTTCGGCCGGAACGGCGGCAGGGCGGCGAACAGCGGGTCCAGCCGTCCGGTCCGCACGACGTGGTGGGCCCAGGCCCGTGCGCGGGAGAGCGGGTGGTCGGGGAACCTGCTGTCGAACCGCGGGTCGTCGCCCGCGTGGAACGGCAACCGGCCCTGCAGCTGCGGCGCGTACGGGTGCGGCATGACCCACCGCTCGAACCCGACCTCGGGCGCGAGCACTCCCTCGCGCGTGCCCGTGACCGGACCTTCCACCGCGATGAGCTGCAACACCGCGCTGCAGGTCGCCTTCGGCACCGTGAACGAGCACAGGAACGCCTGCCCGGCAGGCCGGTTCGGCAGCGGCACCTTGATGATCCGCAGCAGTGCGGGCACACCGGCGAGCTGGACGACGTGCGCCTCGATGAGGCAGCCGTCCTGGCCGTGGATCACGGCGAGGTCGTGCCTCAGCTTGCGCAGGTCGTCCAGCCCGGCCGGCAGGTCCGGGACCAGGTTGTAGTAGGTCAGGTTGACGCGGTCACCGTTGGTGGGGTGCGACCAGTTGCTCTGGTCCTGCTGCTGGAAACCGGCGGTGTCGAACGAGATGGGCACCCACCGACCCTATGGTGATCTTCAGATGGACGTGGTCGCTTTCCACAGCTCGTACGTGTAGAGCGACGCGGGATGCGGACCGACGAGCCCCACGGTGTAGACGGCCGTCACGGAGTTCGAGGACGGCAGCGTGCCGTACACCGTGCGCACCAATCCGGCGTTGTGGTTGCGTGGGTAGCCGGTCTGGTCCTGGCCGATGGTCCCGATCGACGTCCACGTGCCCTTGCCCGCCCACATGTCCCCGCCGCGCAGGGCAACGACCTCCACCCGTTCCGAGATGAAGTCCGGATGCCCGACCGGCCGCGGACCGGCTTCGCGGATCGCGACGAACCTGTCGTTCGGCGGGTCGTAGGCGACGTCGAAGTTGTGCAGACCGCGGTCGGCCAGGCCGTCGTTGGTGATCGGCACCTTCTGCCTGACGACCGGGTTGCTCATGTCGCCCAGGGTCAGGTGCCGGAAGTACGCCTGCGTCCTGCCGTCACCACCCTCGGTGTAGAACAGCATGATCTCGCCGGTGTTCGGGTTGATCGTCGTGGCGCTGGGCTGGCCGGCGCCCCACGCCTGCGGGTCGCTGAACGGCGTGCGCACGATCGGCTCCGGGTACTTGACCCACGGGCCGCCCAGCGCGTTCGCGAAGGCCACGCCGATCTGGTTGCGCGAGTTGGGCAGATCGGTGCCCAGGAAGAACATCACGTACCGGTAGGCGGTCCCGCCGTAGTTGACGTTCGCCGCCACCACGGTGGGGTCGCAGACGTGCTGCGAGTCCCAGCCGGAGCCGGGACGCACGACGTCGTGGTCCTCACCGCCGATGCGGGTGAAGAACACGTGGTCGTCGATCTGACCGTTCACCTTGTTGTGGCAGGTGTAGACGTACGTCTGCGCGCCGTCGGCGATCACCGACGGCGCGTAGGCGTACATCTGGCGCCCGCTCGGGGCGTAGAACGGTTCTGGCGTGCTCCACGACGCGCCGGAGCCCGCCGACGCGGACGTGGGCACGACGAGAAGGGCGGTGAGGGCCACCGCCACGGCTGCTTTGCGCATCATCCCCCCAGATGAGTGTTCAGCGTTGTGCCCTCAACGTAGTCGACCACAGCGACTTTCCGGTGGCGTCACGCAGCCACACCGTGAGCTCGTGGCGGTTCGCCTGCACCTCGCCGAAGTGCTGGAACCCGTCCAGCGGTGAGGTGTTGGGGGCGGGCGGCGCGTGCACGAACAGGGCCTGCGGGCCGAACGTCGGGTCGAGCGTGTTCGGGCCGAACGCACCGGCGTGTGCCGGGCCGGACACGAACTCCCAGAACGGGTCGAAGTCGCCGACGGCCGCGCGGTCCGGGGAGTAGTGGTGGGCGGCGGTGTAGTGGACGTCCGCGGTGAGCCACACGGCGTTCCTGACGCGGCGCTTCTGGAGTTCGCGCAGCACCCAGGCGATCTCGTGCTCGCGGCCGTTGGGCGCGCCCGGCAGGCCGTTCGCCACGCCCTCGATGTCGGTGCCGTCCGGGACGGTGAGGCCGATGGGCAGGTCCGCGGCGATGATCTTCCACGTGGCGGTGCTGCGGGACAGCTCGCGGACGAGCCACTGGGCCTGCTTCGCGCCGAGGATCACGCCCGGCTGGTCCCTGGGCGAGGTGTTCTTGTCCTTGTAGGTGCGCATGTCGAGCACGAAGATCTCGACGTTGCGGCCGTAGGCGAACTTCCGGTAGACGCGGCCGTCGACAGCGCGCTGCCGGTCGATCGGCATCCACTCGTGGAACGCCTGGAAAGCCCGCTGCGCCAGCACGTCGACGCGCTTCTCGGTGTACTGCGGCAGGTCGAGGATCTCGCCGGGGTACCAGTTGTTGAGCACCTCGTGGTCGTCCCACTGGGCGAAGATCGGGACCTGGGCCGCGAAGCGCTTGAGGTTCTCGTCGAGCAGGTTGTAGGCGAACTGGCCGCGGTACTCGTCGAGGGTTTCGGCCACTTTGGACTTCTCGGGCGTGACCACGTTGCGCCAGATCCTGCCGTCCGCGAGGGTGACCGTCTCCTTGAGAGGGTTGTCGGAGTAGACGCTGTCACCACTGTGGACGAAGAAGTCGGGGCGGCGGTCGGCCATGGCCTTGAAGATCGGCATGCCGCCGAGGTCAGGGTTGATGCCCCAGCCCTGGCCGGCGACGTCACCCGACCACACGAACCGCACCTCGTCGCGGCCGAGCGGGGCGGTGGTGAAGCTGCCGGTGACGGGCTCGCTGCAGGTGCGGCCGTCCAGGTCCTCTGCCGTGACGCGGTAGTGGGCGGTGCGGCCCGGCAGCAGGTGGCCGACCCTGACCTGGCCGGTGCCGCCCGTCTCCGGCGTGAGCAGCGGGCCGCGGATGTGGCGGGAGAAGCGGAAGTCCGGGTCGTTGGACACCTCGACGAGCATCCGCGCCGGACGGTCCGCTCGGGTCCAGACGATGGCGCCGTCGAAGGTGACGTCACCGGACTGCACACCGTGGGTCAGAACCGGGCGGCCGGTCTTCGCGAGGCCGATACCCGTAGGCACCAGCGCCGCTGCCGTGCCGAATGCGCCTGCCTTGAACAACGTGCGACGGTCGAAGGTCATGCGCGGTTTCTAGCCGCCCGTTCTGACCGACGGCCGAACCCGAGATGAACTTCAGCAGCGCTCGTCGGTCCAGCCCGACCGGTAGGTCGGCCGGGTTCTTGATCACTCAGCCTGTTGCTGTTGCTGCTGCGCGGGGAGGCGACCCTCGGCCATCCGCTTGAGCAGGTCCTTGCGCAGCCACAGCATGTAGATCCACACCAGCCCGAAGATCACGCCGATCACGCCCATCGCGGGCAGCAGGAGCCAGGTCGCGATCAGCAGCACGTGCAGCGCCACGACGGCCGGGATGGCCCAGGGGCGGCGGACGAAGGCGCACATCGCGATGAACACCGCGATGAAGCCGAAGGCCGTCCAGCCGACCAGGGTGCCCACGCCGCCGTGCAGCTTGGCGATCACCGGCAGGGCCAGGGCCACGACGATGACCTCGAGGATCAGCGTGCCGGCCATGATGCCGCGGAAGGCCTTGAGCGGGTCCTTCTTCAGAGGGGCCGGGGACGTGGTCATGCCGGCTCCTTTCCGAACAGGGCACGGGCCTCGCCCGCGGTGACGACCGAGCCGGTGACGATGACTCCGCCGCCGGACAGTTCGTCCTCGGTCAGGTGGATGGCTTCCTCGATGGCGTCGTCGAGGCGCGGGCGGACCTCGAAGCGGTCCTCGCCGAAGATCGGGACGGCCAGGCCTGCCAGCACGTCGGGGTCCATGGCGCGCGGGGACGAGTTGGTGGTGATCACCAGTTCGTGCACGACCGGTTCCAGCGCCGAGAGGATGCCTTCCGCGTCCTTGTCGGACATGACGGCCACGACGGCCACGAGCTTGCGGAAGCCGAACTCCGAGTCCAGCGCGCGGGCCAGGGCCGCGGCGCCGTGCGGGTTGTGGGCGGCGTCCACGAAGATGTTCGGGGCCGACTTCACGCGCTCCAGGCGACCCGGCGTGATGACCGACGCGAAGCCCTCGCGGATCGCCTCCACGTCGAGCTGACGGTCGGCTCCGGCGCCGAAGAACGCCTCGACGGCGGCCAGGG
Organism: Lentzea nigeriaca; assembly: GCF_016907955.1. Classification (GTDB taxonomy): domain Bacteria; phylum Actinomycetota; class Actinomycetes; order Mycobacteriales; family Pseudonocardiaceae; genus Lentzea; species Lentzea nigeriaca. The sequence continues at coordinate 55,056 of NZ_JAFBCX010000027.1, forward strand.
CGAGAGCGGCGTTGGCTGCCTGGTGTTCGCCGTGCAGGGGCAGGAAGATGTCCTCGTAGACGCCGCCCAGGCCCTGCAACGTGATCAGCTGGCCGCCCACGGCCACCGAGCGCGAGACCACGCCGAACTCGCTGCCGAAGCGCGCGACGGTGGCGTCGACGGACGCCACGCGTTCGAGGATCACCTTCATCGCTTCGGGGGTCTGCTCGCCGACGACCGCGACGGAGCCCGGCTTGATGATGCCGGCCTTCTCAGTGGCGATGTCCTCGATGCGGGTGCCGAGGTAGTCGGTGTGGTCGAGGCCGATCGGCGTCAGGACGGCGATCTTCGCGTCCGCGATGGACGTCGCGTCCCACGTGCCGCCCATGCCGACCTCGACGACCGCCACGTCGACGGGAGCGTCCGCGAAGGCCGCGTAGGCCATGCCGGTGAGCACCTCGAACTTGCTCATCCGGATCTCGGACTGCGAGTCGACCATCGCGATGTACGGCTCGATGTCGCGGTAGACCTCGACGTAGCGGTCGGGGCTGATCGGCTGGTTGTCGAGGCTGATCCGCTCGGTCGCGAGCTGCAGGTGCGGGCTCGTGTAGCGGCCGGTGCGCAGACCGATGCGCGTGAAGAGCGCATCGGTCATACGCGACGTCGACGTCTTGCCGTTGGTTCCCGTCAGCTGCACGACCGGGTAGGTCGTCTGCGGGTCGCCCAGCACGTGCGCCAGCGCCCTGATCCGGTCCAGCGACGGCTCGAGCTTCGTCTCGGGCCACCGCTGGTTGAGCTCGTTCTCGACGTCGAAGAACTCGTCGAGGTTGATGTCCACTGTGCTTACGCCTCCGGCAGCGCGGCCAGGCGCTCGTTGATGCGGGCGATCTCGGCCTCGGCCACGGCCTTGCGCTCCTCGATCTTGGCCTTGACCTCGGCGGGCGCCTTGGCGAGGAACGCCTCGTTGCCCAGTTTCTTCGTCGTGCCCTCGAGCTCCTTCTGCGCTGCGGCGAGGTCCTTCGCCAGCCGCTTGCGCTCGGCGGCGACGTCGATCGCGCCGGACAGGTCCAGCTCGACCTTCACCGCGCCCTTGGGCAGACCGACCTCCAGCGTGGCCGAGACGGTGAACTCGTCGCCCGGCTCGGTCAGCCGCGTCATCGCGCGGACCGCGGGCACCTGGTCGGTCAGGCCGACGCAGCACGCGCCGCGGACCTTACCCGCGACCTTCTGGCCCGGCCTGAGGCCCTGCTCGGAACGGAACCGGCGGATCTCGGTGGCCAGCTTCTTCAGGCCCTCGACCTGGGCCGCGGCCTCGGCGTCGCGCTCGGCACCCGACGCGGACGGCCACGACGCGACGACGAGCGACTCGCCGCCGGTCAGCGACGTCCACAGCGTCTCGGTGATGAACGGGATCGCCGGGTGCAGCAGGCGCAGCAGGACGTCGAGGACGTGACCGAGGACGGACTGCGTGGCCTCGGCGCGGCCGTCCGCGATCTGGACCTTCGCGATCTCCAGGTACCAGTCGCAGAACTCGTCCCACGTGAAGCTGTACAGCGCCTCGCAGGCACGGGAGAACTGGAACGCCTCGAAATTGGAGTCCACAGTGGACACCAACGCGTCGAGCTCGTCGAGGATCCAGCGGTCGGCCGCCGTCAGCTCGGAACGGTCCGGCAGCGGACGCGCCACCGTCGCACCGTTGGCGAGAGCGAACCGAGCGGCGTTCCACAGCTTCGTGGTGAAGTTGCGCGAACCGGCCGCCCACTCCTCCGCGACGGCCATGTCCGAACCGGGGTTCGTGCCGCGCAGCAGCGTGAACCGGGTGGCGTCGGCGCCGTAGCGCTCCATCCAGTCCAGCGGGTCGATGCCGTTGCCCTTGGTCTTCGACATCTTCTTGCCGTACTGGTCCCGGATCAGGCCGTGCAGGAAGACGTGGTCGAACGGCTGGACGTCGTCCATCGCGTACAGGCCGAACATCATCATCCGGACGACCCAGAAGAACAGGATGTCGTAGCCGGTGGACAAAACGCTGGTCGGGTAGAACTTCTCGAGGTCCTCGGTGGAGTCCGGCCAGCCCAGGGTCGAGAACGGCCACAGGCCCGACGAGAACCAGGTGTCGAGGACGTCCTCGTCCTGACGCCAGCCCTCACCCGTGGGCACCTCGTCGTCCGGTCCGACGCAGACGACCTCGCCGTTCGGGCCGTACCAGACCGGGATCCGGTGGCCCCACCACAGCTGACGCGAGATGCACCAGTCGTGCAGGTTGTCGGTCCAGTCGAAGTAGCGCTTGTTCAGCTCCGCCGGGTGGATCTTGGTGCGGCCGTCGCGAACGGCGGCAGAGGCGGCGGCGGCGATGCCCTCGACCTTGACCCACCACTGCAGCGACAGGCGCGGCTCGATGACCGTGTCGCACCGCGAGCAGTGGCCGACCGCGTGGACGTACGGCCGCTTCTCCGCGACGATCCGGCCGTCCGCGCGCAACGCGGCGACGATCGCCGGACGGGCCTCGAACCGGTCGAGCCCCTCGAACGGGCCGTGCGCGGTGATGGTCGCGCGGCCGTCCATGATCGTGAGGTTCGGCAGGTTGTGGCGCTGGCCGATCTCGAAGTCGTTCGGGTCGTGAGCGGGCGTCACCTTGACCGCGCCGGTACCGAACTTCGGGTCGACGTGCGTGTCGGCGACGATCGGGATGCGGCGGCCGGTCAGCGGCAGCTCGACCTCGGTGCCGATGAGGTGCTGGTAGCGCTCGTCGTCCGGGTGGACGGCGACCGCCGTGTCACCGAGCATCGTCTCGGCGCGCGTGGTCGCGACGACGATCGAGTTCTCACCGTCGCCGTAGCGGATCGAGACGAGCTCGCCGTCGTCGTCGCTGTGGTCGACCTCGACGTCCGACAGCGCCGTCTGGCAGCGCGGGCACCAGTTGATGATCCGCTCGGCCTGGTAGATCAGCCCGTCGTCGTACATCTTCTTGAAGATCGTCTGGACGGCGCGCGACAGCCCCTCGTCCATGGTGAAGCGCTCACGCGACCAGTCGATGCCGTCGCCGAGCCGCTTCATCTGGTCGAGGATCTTGCCGCCGTACTCCTCTTTCCACTCCCAGACGCGCTCGACGAACTTCTCGCGACCGAGGTCGTGCCGCGACATGCCCTGCTTGGCGAGGTCGCGCTCGACGGCGTTCTGCGTCGCGATGCCGGCGTGGTCCATGCCCGGCAGCCACAGGACCTCGTAGCCCTGCATGCGGCGGCGCCTGGTCAGCGCGTCCATCACGCTGTGGTTCATGGCGTGGCCCATGTGGAGGCTGCCGGTGACGTTGGGCGGGGGCAGCACGATCGTGAACGGCGGCTTGTCGCTCTTGACGTCCGCCTCGAAGTAGCCCCGGTCGACCCACCGCTGGTACAGCTCCGCCTCTACCTCCGCCGGAGTCCACGCGGCGGGGAGGTCAGGACGCTGGGTTGCGGTGTCGAGTTCAGTCACAGCTGTCAAGTCTACGGAGCGGGAGGTATCGACTTGAAACGAGATACCTGATAACGGCCCGGCGACAATCCGGACCGAGCCGATGGCGTTCCCCCGGAGGTGACTGATGATGTCCGCCGATCAACTTTGGGGGGAACGTGCAGTACGACATCGAGGACCATCCCGACCTGAGAGACGCGGCGTGGCTGCGCGCCGCGAACAGACGTGCCAAGCGGGAAATCCGCGGGCAACGACGGCAGGCCCTGCTGCGCAGGCACAGCGGCAAGATCGTCGCGGCGATCGCCCTGGCCGTCACGGGCGCGGTGCTGTTCGGGCTGTACCGGGCCGGGACGTTCGACGGGGTCTCGCTGCCGCAGGTGACGCTTCCGCAGGTGACGCTCCCGACGACCGTCGCGCCGTACCAGGGCGTCAACGTCGAGAAGCCGTTCGCGGGCACCCCCGCCGAGCAGTGGGCCGACGGCGAAAAGGGCATCGTCGCGCCGGATCAGGACCCCGAGTACGCCGCGTCCTACGAAGCCGTGCGCAAGGCGCTCATCACCGGGCACGTGGACCCGCGGGTGATCGCCGACCACGACATGGAGCCGTTCGTGGCGCCGCTGGCGCCCGCACAGCAGGGTCCCTGGCGGAACGAGCCGGGAGGCACGGCGATCACCCGGCTGAAGAAGGGTACGAAGCTGCTGCCGAACGGGATCAAGGTGGACGGCCGCATGTGGCCGGGCCGCGACGAGTACGGCCGCCCGGTGGTGCACACGAGCTACCGGTTCGCCTACGCCTTCGACCCCGGTGACAAGAAGACGCTGCTCGACCAGTACGAGATCGTCGCCCTGCAGCGTGCGGACGTCGACTATCAGCTCACAGCGGACGGCTTCTGGATCACCAAGAGCGACGGCTTCTGGTACTCGATGGCCTGCAAGTCGCTGAAAGAGGGCTTCCTCGCCCCCATGTTCGTCGAGAAGCGGCCGCTGCCGACCGGCGTGACGAAGGACGACTTCCGCAAGCCGGAGGAGTGGTTCGCGCCGGACGCGAAGATGTCGGCCGCCAACTGCGAATGATCACCCTTTCAGAGGTGCCGGGCGACAGTGACGGCGATCACAATTGACCGTCACGGACCGTTCAACCCCTTGGGGCCCGTGACGGCGACGCCGCCGCGTTCTTCGGGGGCGCTGGCGGCGCCGACGTCGATCAGCGAAGAATGCAGCCATGAGCAGCAAGCCCCCGCAGCACGACGTCGACGAGTCCGAGCTCGAAGTCACCGCGCCGAAGACATGGGCAGCGGGTATTCCCGGTGTGCTCGTGTCGCTCGACCGTGCGGTCGAGCAGATGGGTGTCGGCCGGACGGTCAAGACGTTGCGCCTGCTCAACCAGCGTGAAGGCTTCGACTGCCCTGGCTGCGCGTGGCCGGAGCCCCAGGGCCACCGCAAGATGGCGGAGTTCTGCGAGAACGGCGCGAAGGCGGTCGCCGAGGAAGCCACGAAGCGGCGGATCGGGCCGGAGTTCTTCGCCGCGCACTCCGTCGAGAGCCTGCGGACGAAGACCGACTACTGGCTCGGCCAGCAGGGCAGGCTCACCGAGCCGATGGTGCTGCGCCCCGGCGCCACGCACTACACGCCGATCAGCTGGGACGCCGCGTTCACGCTGATCGCCGAGGAGCTGAACGCGCTGTCCTCGCCCGACGAGGCGATCTTCTACACGTCCGGCCGCACCAGCAACGAGGCCGCGTTCCTCTACCAGCTGCTGGTCCGCTCGTTCGGCACCAACAACCTGCCGGACTGCTCGAACATGTGCCACGAGTCGTCCGGCGCCGCGCTGAACGAGACGATCGGCATCGGCAAGGGCTCGGTGTCGATCAAGGACTTCGAGCTCGCCGACCTGATCGTGGTCGTCGGCCAGAACCCCGGTACGAACCACCCGCGCATGCTCAGCGCGCTGGAGGACGCCAAGAAGAACGGCGCGAGGATCATCGCGGTGAACCCGTTGCCGGAAGCGGGCCTCATGCGGTTCAAGAACCCGCAGAACGTGGCGGGCGTCGTCGGCCGCGGCACCGCGCTGTGCGACGAGTTCGTGCAGATCAAGGTGGGCGGCGACCAGGCGTTGTTCCAGGCGATCGGTCACCTGATCCTGCAGTGGGACAAGGCCGACAAGGACTTCGTGCAGGCCAAGACGCACGGCTCCGAGGAGTACGCGGAAAGCCTGCGCGAGCTCGACTGGGACCGTGTGCTCACCGCGACCGGCCTCACCCGCGAGCAGATCACCAGGGTCGCGGGCATGTTCGTCGACTCGAAGCGCACGATCGCCTGCTGGGCCATGGGCCTGACGCAGCACAAGCACAGCGTGCCGACGATCCGCGAGGTCGCGAACGTCATGTTCCTGCGCGGCATGATCGGCAAGCCGGGCGCGGGCCTGTGCCCGGTGCGCGGCCACTCGAACGTGCAGGGCGACCGCACGATGGGCATCTACGAGAAGATGCCGGAGAAGTTCCTCCTGGCGCTGGAGAACGAGTTCGGCATCCCGGTGCCGCGCAAGCACGGCTACGACACCGTCGACGCCATCAACGCCATGCGCCAGGGCCGCGGCAAGGTGTTCATCGCGATGGGCGGCAACTTCGTCAGCGCCACGCCGGACACGCCGGTGACCGAGAAGGCGCTGGAACAGTGCTCGTTGACCGTGCACGTCTCCACGAAGCTCAACCGCTCGCACGTGGTCCACGGCAAGACGGCGCTGATCCTCCCAGCGCTGGGCCGCACCGAAAGCGACGTGCAGCACTCCGGCGAGCAGTTCGTGACGGTCGAGGACTCGATGTCGGTCGTGCACCGCTCGCGCGGCCGGTTGAAGCCCGCGTCCGACCAGCTGCTGTCCGAGGTGTCGATCATCTGCCGCCTCGCCCGCAAGGTCCTCGGCGCTTCCCACGCCGTCGCGTGGGAGGAGTTCGAGAAGGACTACGACGTCATCCGCGAGCACATCTCCCGCGTCGTGCCGGGGTGCGCCGACTACAACACGCGCGTGCGCCAGCCCGACGGTTTCGTGCTGCCGCACCCGCCCCGTGACTCGCAGGAGTTCGCGACGGCGACCGGCAAGGCGAACTTCACGGCGAACGAGTTGACCGTGCTGGAGGTGCCGGAGGGCCGCCTGCTGATGCAGACCCTGCGCAGCCACGACCAGTACAACACCACGATCTACGGCCTGGACGACCGCTACCGCGGCGTGAAGGACGGGCGGCGCGTGGTGTTCGTGAACCCCGACGACATCAAGAAGCTCGGCTTCTCCGACGGTCAGATGGTGAACATCGTGTCGGAGTGGAAGGACGACCCGACGGGCGTGGTGGAACGCCGCGCCGAGTCGTTCCGGATCGTCTCCTACCCGACCGCGCACGGATGCGTGGCCACGTACTTCCCCGAGGCGAACCCCTTGGTGCCGTTGGACTCCAAGGCGGACATCTCGGGGACGCCGACCTCCAAGTCAGTCATCGTGCGACTGGAGCAGGCCTAGCACTTCTCGGTCGAGCCGGTGTTCTGCGTGCGTGGCGATCCGCTGTCGCGCACGCAGAACCCCTTGGTGTTGCGGAAGAGGAAGTCGGTCGGGCTGTTCGTGCCGCGCTCCCAGCCGAACGACTCGAACGAGATGTCGGTCGAGTTGTCCGTGATCACGGCGGGCCTGCCGTCGTTCTTCGTGAACGAGACCGCGCTGCCGCCGGCGAACCTGATGCGGTCGGCGTAGCGGATGTACCAGCCGTACGCGGGCCGCGTGCCGATGCTGTTCGGGTTGTAGTTCTTGCGGTCGTTGCTGGGCGGGTCGGTCGACATGGTGCCGTTACCGCCCGGTAGGTTGATCTTGACGTTGGTGAACGTCACGTCGGTGATGTGCCCGTCGACGTCGCCCATGATGGTCGGGCTGAACGACGGCGACGCGCCGTCGATGGTGATGTTGTCGTACGTGACGTTCTTGATGGTGCCGACGCCGGGACTGTTGCCGCAGCGTTTGCGGGCGCCGACCTTGAGCATGATCGGCGACCGCACGCCGCTCACGGTGATGTCGCGGTAGTGCACGTCGGAGATGACCGACCCGTCCATCGACACGAGGCCGAGTCCGGACTTGTTGGAGCCCTTGATGTCGATGCGCTGGAAGTCGTAGCCGGTGAAGTCGCCGCACGTCTCCGAGCCGAACATCAACGCGTTGCAGCAGCGTGCGCTGAGCTTGGTGTCGTAGACCTTCACGTTGCCGTTGCCGAGCTTCTGCCCGAGTGCGTAGTCGCTCTTGAACACCAGCGCGTCGTCGTTGGCCGCGAAGTTGCCGTTGGTGATCGTGACGTTGGTGGTGCTGATGACGTTCCAGCCGTCGCGGTCGCTCGCGGTGTCGATCGTGAGCCGGTCGCTGACGACGTTCTTGCAGCCGTTGATCAGCATCGCGAAGTGCCCGCCGCGCCGCAGCTTGATGCCGCTCACGGTGAGGTTCTCGCAGCGCGTCAACGAGATGATCTTGTCGGCCTGGCCGCTGCCGGGGTTGCCGGTGATCAGCGCGCCACCGCCGTCGATGGTGCCCTGGCCGACGAACGCGATGTTCGTCAGCCGGTCACCCCAGATCATCGCGTTGTGGAAGTGGCTGTGCCCGTAGTCCTGGTACTTGTCGTTGGGGTTGGACTCCGGCTTGTCGTACCCGCTGCCGCTCGCGCCCATGATCGTCGCGCCCGCGTCGAGCTGGATCGTCACGTCGCTCTTGAGGTGGATCGAGTTGGGCGAGCGGTAGGTGCCGGACGGGAACCGCACCGTCCCGCCGCCGGCCGCGTTCGCCGCGGTGATCGCCTTGTTGATCGCCGCCGTGTCGTTCGCGCTGCCGTTGCCGACAGCGCCGTAGTCCTTGACGTCGTGGACCGCCGCCTGTGCCGGTTCCGCGAGCACTGTCGTGGCCAACAGTGCTGCCGCCACCGCCACGCCGAGTCTCCGCATCACGGAGCAACCTCCCGATGAAAACGTTTGCAGCGGCGGCGAGGTCACACGCTACGCCGGTCGCACGCGACCGAACAGCCTCCAGCGGCGGCGCCCTGCCACGAAGAGACCGCTCCCTGTGCCGCGAGAAGGCCGGTCGACGGCTTCCTCAGGTGCGCGAACGAGCCGCCGGGCGGCCGCGTCGGCCTCGAAGTCGGCCTGCCGTTGCTTCGCGATAGCAAACGCATCGTGGTGCGGCAACATGACATTTCCCCTCAGTTTCGTGTTATTCGGTCGCGACCGTGACACCCAGGAAGATGCGAACGGCGCGGGAACCTTCAGGACGCAGGGACGGGTCGTCCATGCGCTCGTTGTACTCATGACTCGGGGGCAGCTGTGGCTGTTGGGGGCGTTCGGAGCGTTGGTCGCGGTGACGTGGATCGATCCGCCGTGGCCCGCTGAACAGGCACTGCACAGTTCGTTGACGGCCGTGGCGCTCGTGGCGCTGTGGTTGCTCAGGAAGCGTCTCGACACCGCGCAGTGCGCGTGGGCGCTGCTGTTCCTGGCGCTGCACACGATCGCGGCGCGGTGGATCTACTCGTTCGTGCCGTACGACTGGACGCAAGTCGTGTTCGGCGTGCGGCTCTCGGAGGTCTTCTCCTGGGAGCGCAACCACTTCGACCGGCTCGTGCACTTCGCGTACGGCGTGTGCCTGACGGCGATCCTGCGGCAGAAGTGGTTGCGCTCGCTGGAGATCGTGCTGGCGACCAGCGCGGCCTACGAGCTGCTGGAGTGGGCGATCGCGATGACGCTCGCGCCCGACATCGCCGAGGCCTACAACGGCCAGCAGGGCGACATGTGGGACGCCCACGCCGACATGGCGCTGGCCGCGTTGGGAGCCCTCGTCACCAGTCTGGCGAGTTACGCGCGACGGCGGTCACCAGTGGCAACGACTCAATGACCGGCACCCGTAGCAACTCGGCGGGCACGTCCGGGTCGCGCACCGGTTCGATGAGCTCCCGCAGCAGCGCGCCGACGACGTCGTCCGCGGTCTGGTCGACCTCGTGGATGAGGTCGCGCAGCTGATCGGCCGCGTCGTTGAGCACGCGCGGCCGTTGCGGCTCCTCCAGCATCAGCGCGGCCAGCCGCAACACCCGCCGGCACGTGCGCAGGCGCAGGCTCCTGCTCGCCGACTCCCGCGCGCCCGCGAGCCCGAGCCGCCCACGCGTGCGCTCGATCCACGGCTCGACCGTCTCGCGCCGCCAGATCGGGCCGGACGCGAGCTCGGCGTCGGGCTCGGGAATGCCGTGCGAGCGTCTCTTGCGCCACACAGCGACCAACTGCCGGCTCAGCCCCATGGCGTCGGCGATTTCCGCGATCCCGTAAAAGTCCCCCACGCCGTCAACTGTAACCAGAGATGACGCGTGGTGCCATCGAAAATGTCACAGTAGAAACTTCAGATGCGTTCGAGGACGGCCCGTGCCGCGTTGTGGCCGCCGATCCCGCTGACCCCGCCACCGCGCCGGGAGCCCGCGCCGCAGACGAAGACGTTGTCCACGTCCGTCTCGACGCCCCACCGGCCGACCTCGGCGTCGGTCTCGGCGAACGGCCAGTCGAGCTCTCCGTGGAAGATGTTGCCACCCGGCAGTCCGAGCTCTTCCTCCAGGTCCAGTGGTGTGCGCGCCTCGAGACACGGCCTGCCCTGTGCGTCGGTCGCCAGGCAGTCCCGGATCGGCTCGACCAGGTGGGCGTCGAGCTGGTCCAGATAGCGCCGCACCAGCTCGTCGCGCAGCCGTTCGTTGCGGCCTTCGAACAACGACGCGGGCAGGTGCAGGCCGAACAGTGTCAACGTCTCGTGGCCCGCCAGCGACGGCCCGAGGATCGACGGGTCCGTCAGCGAGTGGCAGTACATCTCGCCCGGCAGCACCGACGGCACCTGCCCCGCCGCGCTCTCCAGGTACGCGGTCTCCAGCTGGTCGTAGGCCTCGTCGAGGTGGAACGTGCCCGCGAACGCGAGCCGTGCGTCCACTCCGGACTTCAGCTCCGGCAGCCTGCGCAGCAGCATGTTGATCTTCAGCTGGCAGCCGGGCTCGTCGTGGACCTCCTTGCCCTGCAACCGTCCCAGCACGGAAGGCGCCACATTGGACAGCACGAACCGGGCCTGCACAGCGGTGTCGTCGTAGGTGACGGACGCCGTCCTGCCGTCGGACTCGACGACAGTCACGTGCGCATCGGTGATGATCTCCGCACCGGCCTCACGGGCGACCCGTTCCAGCTCGGCGGTCACCGCGCCCATGCCACCGACCGGGACCTTCCACTCACCCGAGCCGTTGCCGATCACGTGGTAGAGGAAGCACTTGTTGGCGCGCAACGAATGCAGCGACGAATGCGTGCCGATCAACGCATCCGTGGCGACGACGCCTCGCACCAGGTTGTTGTCGAACAGCTCCTGCAGCGTCGCGCCGATCGGGCGTTCGAAGACCTGGTCCCACAACCGGCCGCGCGCCACCGCGTCGACGTGCACGCGCAGATGATCCCTTGACACCAACGGTTCCAAAAGAGTCGGCGCCAAGGCTTGAGCCATCAGTTCGAGGTCGGCGTACCAGCGCTGCCACCGCTCCCAGTCGTCCAGCGACCCGCACACGGCCTCGAACGACGCCACGGTGGCGGCACCCGGCTCGCGTTCGACCAGCAGCCCTGTCCTGCCGTTCGGGGTGTACGACGAGGCGGCGCGGGACCGCAACGCAAGGTTGAGCCCCAGGTCGGACACGATCTGGTCGGGCAGCAGAGACACCAGGTAGGAGAACCGGGACAGCCGGGCGTCGACGCCTTCCCACGGTGACGCGCTCACGGCCGCGCCGCCGACGTGCGGCAGCTTCTCCAGCACCTTGACCGACTTCCCGGCCCGCGCGAGGTACGCGGCCGCCACCAGCCCGTTGTGGCCGCCTCCCACGATCACGACGTCGTCCATGCCCCGAGATCCCTCCCACGTAGCCTGGTCGGTGGGGAACATAGCGGTCCGAAGGAGATGTGCACATGGGCCGAGTGACGGTGCGCCGGGCGGTCGAGCGGGTGTCGCCGAACGGTCGGCGGCGCCGGGTGGACGCCCTGGCCGCCGAGGAACCGCTGGAGCTGCGGGTCAACGGGAAGTCGTTGGCCGTCACGATGCGCACGCCCGGCCAGGACGTCGAGCTCGCGCACGGCTTCCTGCTCAGCGAGGGCGTCGTCGGCTCGGCGGAGGACGTCTCCGTCGCCCGGTTCTGCGAGGGCACCGGGCCGGACGGGCTGAACACCTACAACGTGCTGGACGTCGCGCTGGCCGACGGGGTGCCGCCGCCGGACACCGGGGTGGAGCGGAACTTCTACACCACGTCGTCGTGCGGCGTGTGCGGGAAGGCCGCGCTGGACGCGGTGAAGCTCAAGACCCGCCACTCCCCCGCGCTCGACCCGGTGCGGGTGACGGCCGAGGCGCTGACGGGCTTCCCGGACGCGTTGCGGGAACGGCAGAAGGTCTTCGAGAGCACCGGTGGGCTGCACGCGGCGGGGCTCTTCGTGAACGGCGAGCTGCTGGTCGTGCGGGAGGACGTGGGCAGGCACAACGCCGTCGACAAGGTGCTGGGCTGGGCGGTGCTGCAGAACCTCGTGCCGCTGACCGGAGCGGTGCTGATGGTGTCCGGGCGGGCGTCGTTCGAGCTGGTGCAGAAGGCCGCGATGGCCGGAATTCCGGTGCTCGCCGCGGTGTCGGCGCCGTCGTCGCTCGCCGTGGAGCTGGCGGAGGAACAGGGGATGACGCTCATCGGGTTCCTGCGCGGCGACTCGATGAACGTCTACACCGGAGGGGAGCGCGTGCTTGAGACCGCTTGACGGCGTCGTGGTGGTGAGCCTGGAGCAGGCCGTCGCCGTCCCGTACGCGACGCGGTTGCTGGCCGATCTCGGGGCACGCGTGATCAAGATCGAACGGCCCGGTACTGGTGACTTCGCGCGGCACTACGACTCGTCGTGCGGCGAGGTGTCTTCGTACTTCGCGTGGACGAACGTCGGCAAGGAGTCGGTGTCGCTCGACATCAACCACCCGGACGGCCGCGAGGTGCTGCAACGGCTGGTCGCGCGCGCTGACGTGCTGCTGTGCAACCTCTCACCGCGGGTGTGGGAGCGGCTGGCCCTGGAGCTGCCGGAGACGTTGATCGTCGGTGAGCTGTCCGGGTACGGCTGGGACGGCCCGTACGCGGGCCGCAAGGCGTTCGACGCGCTGGTGCAGTCCGAGGCCGGGCTGGTGTCGCTGACCGGCGAGGGTGACGTGATGGCACGGGCCGGCATCTCGGTCGCGGACATCGCGGCCGGGGTTCAACTGCACGCGGCCGTGCTGGCGGCCTTGCTGCGGAAGGCACGCACGGGCTGCGGCGCGCGGCTGCGGTTGTCGCTGTTCGAGGCGATGGCCGAGTGGATGCACCAGCCGATGCTCTACGCCGCCGGGACGGGTGCCGCCGCCCCGCGTTCGGGGGCGCACCACCCGAGCATCGCGCCGTACGGGCCGGTGGCCTGCGCGGACGGCGCCGTGCACCTGGCCGTGCAGAACGACGGCCAGTGGCAGCGGTTGTGCGGCCTGATCGGGCTCGGTGCCGAGGAGAGGTTCGCCACAGTGGCCTCTCGGGTCGCGCACCGCGACGAGCTGCAGAAACTGCTCGAACAGGCATTTTCCGGCATGACCGCGGAGGAGTTGCTGGCCGCTCTGGACGCCGTCGACGTGCCGGCCGCACTGACCCGCTCGATCACCGAACTGCCCACCCACCCGCAGCTCGACACATGGGTTGACGTGCAGGTTCCCGGCGGCACAGCCCGGATGCTGCCGCCGCCGGTGGCCGGTTTCGAGTGGTCACCTGGTGCGGTCCCCGCCCTCGGCGCGCACAATGATCACGTGTTGCGCTGGCTGGGTTATTCGGATGAGGAACTGTCCTTTTTACGCGTGCGTTCCGTCCTCTGAGAACGAAACGAGGAACGGTACCCACGCGATGAGGTGAGCATGGGGGAACCGAGGTACAGCCGCCGCACCCTCCTCGCGGCGATCGGCGGGATCATCGCGACAGCCACAGGCGTCGCGACCTACGTGTCGTCGTCTTCGTCCGAGGCCACGGAGCAGCAGATCGCCACGGCCGACCGCGTGCGCGGCACCGGTGCCGCCAAGCCGACGGTCCGCTTCGAGCGCGTGTACTCGGCCGCCCGCCGCCGCGAGGTCACCCTCGCCTTCTACCTCCCGACCGGCGCGAACCCGCGCGGCCTGCCGATGTCGATCCTGCTCCACGGCCTGCACGGCGACGCCCGCCACGCGTCCATCGGCAACCTCGACGAGGTGCTGACCTCGGCCGTCGCGAAGGGCTCCGTCCCGGCGTTCGGTTTCGTCGCGGTCGACGGCGGCGACAACTACTGGCACGAGAACACCCCGGGCGACGACCCGATGGCCATGCTGCTCGACGAGGTCCCCCAGTGGCTGCGCGAGCGGGGCTACGGCGAACCGTTCGCCGTGACGGGCGTGTCGATGGGCGGCTTCGGCGCGTTGCTGTACGCACGGCGCCGTGCCGAACGTGGCGACCCGATCGCGGCCACCGCGGCCATCTCCCCCGGCCTGATCACCACGTGGCCGGAGATGGCCAAACGCCGCGCGTTCAAGAACGAGGACGAGTGGGTCTCACTCGACCCCCTGCGGCACCTCAAGGCGACCGGTCCGACCGCGCTCGGCGTGTGGATCGGTGACCGCGACAGGTTCATCGAGGGCACCCGCCGGTTCATCCGCGACGTGCGGCCCGAGGTCGGCACGGTGAAGTCGGGAGGGCACGACGACGGGTTCTACCGCAAGGTGACCCCCGACGTCGTGCAGTTCCTCGCGAAGTACGCCAAGCGGGCCGTCTAGACGCGCGTCGCCGCACGGCCGTAGTGCACCCACTTGACCCTGTCCTGCTCGTCGCGTCCACAAAGGACGATCACCGAGTGGAAGCCGTCCTTGCGCTCCACGGCGATCAGCGCGTCGTCGCGGAAGCCGGTGTACTCGTGCTCGTCGGTGTCGGTCAGCGCCTCGTAGACCTTGGTACGAGGCACATAGCGCACCTTGACCCTGCCGTGATCGCTCACGGTGATGTGCACGTCGAGCCCCGCGGCCCGGTAGGTCCCGGCGACCTTCTCGACGTCGATCGGCACGGGCGTCGCGGGTGGCTCAGGCAGATCCCCCAGCTTCGCGAACTCGCCGATCACCTTCGTGTACAAGGCCTCCACGACCGGCAGAGCCGTGCCTCCGTTGGTCAGCACGGTGATCGCGAGGTCCGCCTCGGGGATCACCCGCAGCCAAGCCAGGAAACCGAGAGTGCGGCCGGTGTGTCCCATGCCGGTCATGCCGTTGTCGTAGTCGTGCAGCATCCAGCCGAGGCCCTGCCGTCCGCCGAGGCCGAAGTCCGGCGGCACGACCTGGGTTTCGCGCATCGCGTCGAACTCGGTCGTGGCGAGGTGCATCCGCACGAACTGGAGCAGGTCGCGCGCGCTCATCGCCAGCACGGAGCCCGCCGGTGCGTCCGCCTCGGTCATCAGCTCGTCGACGGGCTTCAGCTCGGCGCCGAGGTGGCCCGTGGCGACCTGCTTCCCCGCGTACTCCGCGTGACGTGTGGCAGCCGTCGGCAAGCCGAGCCTGTCCACCAGCCGTTCGCGAAGGACCGTGTGGAAAGGCTTGCCGCGCAACACTTCCACGATCCGGCCGAGCACCACGAAGCCGCTGTTGCAGTACGTGTAGAGCTCGCCGGGCGGAGTCTCCTGCTTCGCCTCGGCCATCAGCTCCAGGTACTTCTCCAGCATGTCGTCGCCGTTGCCGGTGTCGAGGAAGAGGTCGCCCTCGAAACCGCCGGTGTGGCTGAGCAGCTGGCGGGGCGTGATGACCTTCGCCGCGTGCTCGTCCGCCAGCCGGAACTCCGGCAGCACCGCACGCACGGGCTGGTCGAGATCGAGCAGGCCCTCGTTCACCAGCTCTTGGACGAGCGTCGCCGTCCACACCTTCGTGATCGAGCCGATCTGGAAGCTCGAGTGCGCGGTCACCGGCTCGTTGGTGACGTTGTTCAGCACGCCCGCTGCCGCATCGACGATTTCGTCGTCGTGCAGCACCGCGACCTGCGCGCCGACGACACCGTGTTCCTCGATCAGCTCCGGCAGCCGGCGCTTGATCCACTCACTGATCACACTTCCCCCATTTCTCAGACCCGGACGGCAGTCCGGTTGGCGCGGTGGAGCCACCGGACGCGGCCAGGACCGCCCGGTGTCACGTGCAGGTCGACGTGCGCGGAGTGGTTCGTGCGAACGACGGCGTCCACGTTCATGGCCGGCGGCGTGGCGGGTGGCGTCGGGAAAGCGCGTAGTTTCACGCCGTTGTCGTAGCGGAGCAGCATCCAGCCGAGCCCTTGCTCGCCGCCGCACCCGTAGTCCGCGCGACGTGCGTGCTCGCGCAGCACCACGTGGAAAGGCTTGCCGCGCACTACTTCCACGATCCGGCCCAGCACGACGAACCTGGCGTCGAGGTACGAGTGGAGCCCGCCGGGCGTGATGATCTGGGTCGGCCATGGCGAGTTGGCCGACGTAGGTGCCGATCGTGTCGGCGCCGGTCGCGGTGCTGAGCACGTCGACGATCCCACCGTCGGCCAGCACGGCGACCTGGGCGCCGGCGACACCGTGGTCCGCGACGAGCTCGGGCAGCCTGCGGCGCAGCCACTCCACGTTCCCCCCAGGATGTGCGACCTAGCGCGGCGAGAGCGGCACCGTCTTCGACCGCACCCACTTGAGCACCGAGGGCCACTCGCCGTAGCCCGCGTCGGTGTTGATGTGGGCGGCGCCGGGCAGCACGTCGACCTCGATGCGCAGCGCCTCGGCCAGCTGCTTGGAGACCTGCATGGAGCAGTACGGGTCGCCGTCGCCCACCACGAGGCGGGTGTCGGTGGCGGCGCGGCGGAGGCCGGCCGGGTCCAGCGGGGCCGGGAAGAACGACTTGATGGCAGGCTCCGGGTAGTCCGGCGCGGGCGGGGCCACCAGCAGTACGCGGTCCACGTGGCCGATGTTCTGGCGGGCGGCGTGGTGCAGCCACAGGTAGCAGCCGAGCGAGTGGGCCACGACGACACGTTCGCGGTCGGTCGGCGCGGCTTCCAGGTGCGTGTCGAGCTCACGCAGCCACGTGGCCAGGTCGGGCTCGTCCGGGTCGCTGAAGTGCGGCATGTCCGCGAGGCCGCCGTGCTCGGACACCGTGCGGGCGAGCCAGCTCTGCCAGTGGTCAGGGCCCGAGCCGGTCCAGCCGTGGAGGATGAGCACGTGAGGTAGCGACATGCTTCCACCTTAGAACGCGAAAGGGCCCCGGCAGTGGCTGCCGGGGCCCTGTTCGGAAGATCGCGTCAGGCCGACTTCTCCCGCCGCTCACGGCGCGAGGGCTGCCGAGCGACGATCGTCGGGTTCACGTTCTCCTTCACCGTCTGCTCGGTGATGACGACCTTGGCGACGTCCGTGCGGCTCGGGATGTCGTACATCACGGGGAGCAGGACCTCTTCCATGATCGCGCGCAGGCCGCGGGCACCGGTGCCGCGCAGGATCGCCTGGTCGGCGACGGCCTCGAGCGCGGTCTTGGTGAACTCCAGCTCGACGCCGTCCATCTCGAAGAGCTTCTGGTACTGCTTGACCAGGGCGTTCTTCGGCTCGGTGAGGATCTGCACCAGCGACGGCTTGTCGAGGTTCGTCACGGAGGCGACCATCGGCAGACGCCCGATGAACTCGGGGATCAGGCCGAACTTGATCAGGTCCTCCGGCATGGAGTCCGCGAAGTAGTCCGCCGCGTCCACCTCGGCCTTGGAGCGGACCTCGGCACCGAAGCCCAGGCCGCGCTTGCCGACGCGGTCCTGAATGATCTTCTCCAGGCCCGCGAAGGCGCCCGCCACGATGAACAGCACGTTCGTCGTGTCGATCTGGATGAACTCCTGGTGCGG
>NZ_JAFBCX010000028.1 GCF_016907955.1 Lentzea nigeriaca
GGCTGGAAAACCCCGGCCGAAGCCCTCCACGAGCTACTGTTCCCACCAACACCACGTGTTGCGACGACCACGTGAATCCGCCCGTTTTCTGATCACCCCAACTGCTGCCAACCGTGCAGTTGGCAGCCATGAGAGCGCGACCTTCATGATCGAAGCGCGGCTGCCTGCCGGCCACATCGCAAGAGATAGCTGCAACACGCTACTAGAACCGTTCAACGCCCAGCGCGGTCAGTGCCAGGTCGAGGTTGCTCAACCCCTGCAGGGCCCTGCCGCGGCCGGTCTGCGCGTCCAGTTCCACGATCGCCGTGTTGCGCTGGTCGTCCGCCGACATGTGCCGCAACGCGGCGTCGTCGCGAATCCCGGTCTCCCGCAGGAACACCATCACCGCGCCCACGCCGGCGAGATCGGCGTCGTTGTAGGCCTGGTAGTCGTTCTGGTTGCTGTGGGCTGTCATCTCGACGATCAACGTGTTGCGCATGTCGTCGTCGGACATGGTGTTGAGCTGGTGCTGCGTCCGGAACCGCCCGGCCAGCAGCACACCGCGGATGTAGAAGCTCACCGAGCCGGGACGCCGGCCTCGGGTGGCGAGGTCGCTGCCCAGTCCTATTTGGACAAGCTGGAGGTTCGTGAACCCCTGCAGCTCGCGGCCGGCACCGGTCTGGGCGTCGAGTTCCACGATAAGCGTGTTGCGCTGGTCGTCGGAGGACATCTGCTTCAGGGCGTCGTCGTATCGCAATCCGTTGCGGCGGAGGAAGACCATCACCGCGCCCATGCCGGCGAGCGTGTCGTTGTCGTAGCGCTGGTAGTCGTTCTGGTTGCTGCGCGCGGTCAGCTCGACGATCAACGTGTTCCGCATGTCCTCGTGGGACATCGTGTCGAGCTCGTGCTGGGTGCGGAACCCGCCCGCCAGCAGCACACCGCGGATCGGGAACGAGATCACCGACCCCGCCCGCACCTCCACGTCGGCGAAGTCACCGCCCACACCGTTGATGCGCAACGTGAAGTCACCGGCGGGACAGGCCCAGTCGGTCTCCGTCAACCGCGCGACGCCCTCGTACTTGATGCGGCCGTCGGGGTTGCGTGAATGCACGGCCAGGCCCTCGAACCTGATCGCGCTGTCGTAGCCGCGGCGCTGGCGCAGCTCCACGAAGAACATCCGCCCGTCGCGCTTGAGTGACGGCACGGCGAGCAGCACGGGTTTGCCCGAGCCCGGCGACACGTAGTTGATCGCGTGAAGGCGTGCCGTCGCCGGGAAATCGCGCACGTGGACCACGGACGAGCTCACGCGGAACACCGGTTCGCGGTACAGCTGCGCCGCGGGCAGCATCGGGCCGACGATGCGGTTCGCCGGCTGTCCGACGTGCGGCGCCTGCTTGTTCGGTCCGCCGTCGGGCAGTTCCGGCTTCGGGGCGCGGATGAAGCTCGGCTGGAACTGGATGGGCAGGCCGTAGATCCGTGCGCTCATCATGGAGTACGGCGAGCCGTAGTCGGACGTGCCGTCGAGGCCGAGCTCGTGCTCCAGGCCGTAGCTGTGGCCGACCTCCTGACACGCCGCGTCGAACGGCGTGATCGAGTCGACCACGGTCACGGCGATCTCCTTCTCGCCACCGGGAACCGGCACGGACACGGTTCCGCCGCCCCACCAGCCGGTCGGCCGCGCGAGCCAGATCAGCAGGATGTCGGTGTGCTGCCAGTCGACCTGCGTGGCGGCCTTGACCACGGCGGAGTGCAGGTCGCCGCGCTTGTCGTTGGTGACCTGACCGGGGTCGGGAATCTCGACGGGGTCGTACACCTGGCTGCTCACGTCGAAGATCCCGCGCGAGGAGCGCCACCAGAAGTCGCCCATGCCGAACTCGACACCCGGCCGCATCCAGTGCTCGAACTGTTCGCGCGACCAGACGCTGTCCGTGGCCGCGTACCGCACCGGAACGACCGCGATCATGACCGCCTCCTCCGTGCCGCCTGAGTGGACACAGAGGAACTCGGTCGCCGCGCCAGAACGTTACGCGGCGGCCTCGTACACGCTCACGTGGCGCGTGCTGGCCGCCGTGAACTCCTCGCCGTTCCAGCCACCCCAGCGGTCGCGCAGCCGCAGCCCGGCGATCCTCGCCATGAGGTCGAACTCGGCCGGGTAGGCGAGGCGCTGCCGGATCGGGCCGAACCGGATGCCGTCCGCGCTGATCTCCACGTGGTTCTCGTCGAGGATCTGCGTGGCGGGGTCGTAGCGGTTGACGTCGAACCCGACGCGGTCGATCTCCAGGCTCTCCACGTCGATGAACTGGTGGCGTTGCCGCGCGGCCCAGCTCGGCAGGCCGCACTCGATCACGAACACGCCGCCGGGTGCGAGGTGCCGTGCCGCGTTCTCGAAGCAGCGCACCTGGTCGTCCTGGGTGAGCAGGTTCGTGATCGTGTTGTACACCAGGTAAACCAGGTCGTAGGCGCGGCCGGTGGTCGCCCGCGACATGTCGCCGATGACCACGTCGATGGCGTCGTTGCCGAGTTTCTCCCGCAGGCGGGCGACCATGTGCGGGGAGAGCTCGATGCCGTCGACGTCGACACCGGCTTCCTTGAGAGGCAACGCGATCCGGCCGGTGCCGATCGCGAACTCCAGCGCGTTCTTGCCGAAACCGGCGAGAAATCTCACGGTGTCGGCCTCGTCGCCGCGAGGCGAGTTGTCGTAGGTGACGGCTGTTTCGGGACCGAAGCTCGGGTTGAATCCCTTCACGCCTCCACGCTAACCACGGCCGCTACCCAATTTTCTCCTCCACGTCCCACGTGATCGGCAGGTGCCTCACGCCGAAGATCGTCGACGTCGTGCGCACGTGAACCTCTTCGGCGGGCACCGCGAGCCTGATCCCGGGCAGGCGCCGCAGCAGTTCGCGAAAGCTCACCGACATCTCGATGCGCGCGAGTTCGTTGCCCAGACACTGATGCACGCCGTGGCCGAACGAGAGATGCCTGCTGCGCGGCCGGTCGACGCGGAACCGGTGCGGCTCCTCGCACTCGGCGGGATCGCGGTTGGTGGCGATCACCGAGCACATCACCGTGTCGCCCTCGTTGATCGTGACGTCGCCGATCTCGATGTCCTCCAACGCATAACGAACGATCCCGGTGTCGACAATGGACAGATAGCGGAGCATCTCCTCGACCGCGGTCTCCATCAGCCCGCCGGGATCGTCCCGCAGCGCCTCCAGCTGGTCCCCGTGGTCCAGCAACGCGAGCACGCCGAGACCCAGCATGTTCGTCGTCGTCTCGTGGCCGGCGATCAGCAGCAGGTTCGCCAGGCCGACCATCTCGTCGTCGGACATGTCGCTGGTGTGCGCCAGCTCGGACAGCAGGTCGTCCTCGCGGTGGGCGCGCTTCTGCTGCACCAGGCCCCACATGTAGCGGTGCATGCGGGTGCCGACCTCGATCAGGCCCTCCAGGTCGGTGGCCAGGTCGAGCAGTTCGATGGTGTCGTCCTGGAAAAGCCCGCGGTCGGCCACGGGAACGCCGAGCAGCTCGCAGATCACCAGTGACGGCACCGGCAGCGCGAAGTCGCGGATCAGGTCCGACGGCGGTCCCGCGGCGATCATCGCGTCGATGCGGCCCGCGACGATCTCCTCGATCTGCGCGGTGAGCGCCCGCATCCGGCGCATCGTGAACTGCCGGGCGAGCAACCTGCGGTAGCGGGTGTGCTCAGGAGGATCCGTGGTGATGAACGACCCGGCGCGGCTCTCGGCGTCCGCGAACTTGTCGCGCATCTCCGCGCTGAGCTTGTCCCGCAACCGCTCCACCTTGAACCGGTCCGCGCTCATCCGCGGGTCGGCCAGCAGCGTTCTGGCGGTGTCCTGGCCGGTGACCAGCCAGAGCTGCTCGTCGTCGTGCTCGACGCGGTGGATCGGCCCGGCTTCGCTGAGGCGGGCGAGGCGCGGCGCCGGGTGGAACGTGTTCGCGCGGTCCATGAGGTCGGACGGCAGCACCGGTCTCATGGCTTCGAGTGCGGCGTCCGGTTTCGAGGCTGTTGTCATCGCGATCCTCTTCCGGGGAGTGGGATGTGCGATTTCTAAGCCGCGAGAAACTGGGGAAAGAACTGAACCGCCGCGCGTTCCGGAACGGCCGAAACTGGTTCGTGCCCAGTCGAGTTGGCCTGGTTGGCGCTGTGGCCTGCACTTACGGGGTTGACACGAGAATGACTTCTTTTGTCATCGGTGAAGGTCGGTTCTGAGAAATGTACTTTTGGGCCGACTTTGTCATACGTAATTCAAATCGATTGTTGCGGCAGATGGCGCAACTGGGCCAGGTCGTGCAGGTCACGTTCGCGCGGTTCGTAGCCCTGGTGGAAGTAGAGCTGCTGTTCGGCGGACAGGCACGGCACGGTCGTCCCGAGGATCGTGCCGGTGACGAAGCACCTCGCGGGGTAGCGGAACGGTTCGCCCGGCGTCGGCGAGGACTGCTCGGCGCTGCCGTCCGGCGAGAACCGGAGCGGGTGCAGGTCGATCTCACGGCCGCCGGGATCGGTGAGGACGAAACGCACCGGCCGCCACGACAACGTTTCGACGAACCCCAGGGCGGCCAGGGCGGTGAGGACAGCGGGTTCCTGGTCCTCGCGGTGCATGAGGTCGAGATCGTCGTGAGGACGGGTCTGCTCGCCCACCAGCGCGTCGACGCCCCAGCCGCCGCCGATCCAGACGTCGTGGCCCTGCAGCGCGGCCAAGATCTCCAGCACGTCCTCAGCCATCATGCGACAAACGCTATCGCTCTCGTCTACCGTGAAAACGTGCCGGATTTCAAGCTGCCGCTCTACGGCGCTGACACCGAACGCGGCGACCTCGCTCCCTGAGTCGCCCCGTCCCGACACCCTTCACCTCATCTCTCTCAGGGAGCTTTGCCATGCGCTCGTTCATCCACGCCCTGCCCAAAGTCGAGCTGCACGTCCACCTCGTCGGCTCGGCGAGTGCCGACACGGTTCTCGAGCTCGCCCGCCGCCACCCCGAGGCTGGCGTGCCGACCGACCGCGCCGAGTTGGAGCGCTTCTACACGTTCCGGGACTTCGACCACTTCCTGAAGGTCTACTGGGCGGTGCAGTCGATGCTGAAGGACCGCCACGACATCCACACCCTCGTCGTGGGGCTGGCCGGTGAGCTGGCGCGGCAGAACGTCCGGTACGCCGAGGTGACCGTGACGCCGTACAACCACTTCCTCGACGGGGTTTCCGGGGACGAGGTGCTGGCCGGCCTCGAGTCGGGCCGTGCCGCGGCGGCGGCGTTGGGCGTTGAACTGGCCTGGTGCTTCGACATTCCAGGTGAGAAGGGACTCGTCGCCGCGCGGGAGACTCTGGCGTTCGCCCTGAACGAGCGCCCGGAAGGCCTGGTGTCCTTCGGACTCGGCGGACCGGAGACCGGTGTCGGCCGGGCCCAGTTCGCGCCGTTCTTCGCCGCGGCGCGGGAAGCGGGCCTGCACTGCGTTCCGCACGCGGGGGAGACCACCGGGCCGGAGACGATCTGGTCGGCGCTGCGGGACCTGAAGGCCGAACGGATCGGGCACGGCACGAGCTGCGTCGATGATCCGGCGCTCCTGGCACACCTGGCGCTGAAAGGGATTCCGCTGGAGGTGTGCCCGACCTCGAACGTCCGCACCCGGCAGGTGGCGTCGATCGAAGCGCATCCGGTGCGTCGGATGCTGGAAGCCGGGGTGGTCGTCACGGTGAACACCGACGACCCGCCGTTCTTCGGTGCCAGTCTCGAAGGTGAGTACCTGGCGGTGGCTTCGGCGTTGGACCTGAGCCACGCGGACGTCGCCCGGCTGGCGGAGAACGCCGTGCTGGCTTCGTTCCTGCCCAACCCGCGCAAGACTTCGTTGCTGGAAGAGATTTCCACGGTGCTGGCGGCGGTCAGATGAAGATCTCGCCTGCAGGCCGGACCGTGACCGTCCCTCCATGATGGACGGCCGCGCTGAGGACCCCGGTGTGCCGCGTTCGCGTGCTTCGGCCGTCAGCTCCATGCCTTTCCACACGACCGGGATCACGTCCACTTCGGACAACCCTACCGGCGCCACTCTCGACCCGATCCGAACCGGTTCGACGGCCAGGAGCGGTCAGAAGAGGTATTCCACCCCATCCAGGATGGGCCCGTTCTGGCGATGGACACCGCCGGGCTGGACGAGGATCGTGCTGCACGTGGAGCAGATCGTCGAACTGACCGATCTGGACGAGGCGCAACACGTCCTCAGCGCGGCCTACGGCACGATGCGCATCGACGGTGGTCGTGAGCGATCGTGGATGCGGATGGCGTCGCGGCAGCTGGGGTCGATCCGTTTCGACGACGTCCGTGGTCTCATCGGGCTCGAGGTCACGAGCGAGCCGCAGCAGAGCTACATCTTCGGGCACCTGGAGAGCGGCAGGGTTCGGTATCGGACGAACCGCGACGAGTGCCTGGTGGCTCCGGGGGACGCCTTCCTCACGGCGCAGCCAGATCTGCCCTACACGGCGGCGATCGAAGACCCGCGGGCCATGCTGGTCATGGTCGACCAGTCAGTGGTCGACGGCGTCGTCGACGGTGCGCGGTTCGGCGGGGGCCAGGCTGTTTCCGCCTGTGACGCTGAGGCGTGGCGGTCGACGTGCGTTCATCTGCGGGACCAGGTTCTCGTGGGGTTCGCGCACGAGCCGTTGGTCGTGGCGAATGCGACACGTCTGCTCGTGGCTGCCACCCTCGCCACCTTTCCGCACTGCCGGCCGGAGGAGAGGGCGGCCGATCGGCGTGATGCGCACCCTTCGACCGTGCGGCGCGCAATCGCGTTCATGGAGGCCAACGCCACGAAGGACATCACGGCCGTCGACATCGCGCGCGCCGCACGCGTGTCCATCCGCGCCGTGCAACTCGCGTTTCGCCGTCACCTGAACATGACGCCGATGGCATATCTCCGCCGCGTGCGCCTCTCCTGCGCCCATGCCGACTTGCGCGCGGCCAACGGCACCGTCACGACGATCGCGGCCAGGTGGGGCTACGCCCGTCCGAGTGTCTTCGCCGCTCATTACCGCGCCGCTTACGGGGTGTCGCCGTCGAAGACCCTGCGGTCACGCTGAGGCACTTCGCTTTCCGGGTCGAAGGGTTCGCTTCCGCTGCTATCGCTCGGTCCCGGGGTGCGGTGAAGTGAAGTCCCTTTCCCCGATGCGAGGTCCGATGACCGCCAGTGAGACCAGTCCGTTCACCGTGCGGACGCAGCGCTCGGGCACCCGGTTCGTGGCCACCTGCCGCGGCGAGATGGACTTGACGACCTGCGAACTGTTCTTCGCCGCGGTGCTGCCCGGCATCACCGACCACACCGTCGACCGAGTGTCCATCGACCTGGACGAGCTGACCTTCATGTCCGCGAGCGGCCTGCGCAGCCTCCTGCTGGTGCTGTGCGCCGCGCACTACAACGGCAAGTCGTTCGACCTGCGCAACACGCAGCCCCCGGTCCGCCGGGTGCTGGACCTGTTCGGCTTCACCACCTTCAAGGCGGGCCTTGTGTGGGACGCGACCATGTCGCCCGAGGAGGGCCGTTCACTAGCTTGACCAGCTATGTTGCTCCCGCTGGTACTCGTACTCGCGCTGACCCCGCCCACAGTGGCGCTGACGGTCCCAGGCGCCGAACATCAGCAACTGGCCCGCCTCGCCGACCTCACCACCACCGGCACCACGGCCACCGGCCACACCGACCCGGCCGACTGGGCGGGCCTCACGAGCGCCGCGCTGCCCGTGCCCGCCGCCGTCCCCGGCATCCAGATCGACGGCTACTTCCCGGACACGTCCCACACCAACACCAACCACGGCTGGCACGACTCCCAGTTCGTGCTGAGGCTGCCGGACCGCTGGAACGGCGGCCTCGTCGTGACGGGCGCCCCCGGCGTGCGCGAGCAGTACGCCAACGACCGGGCCATCTCCGACTGGGTCCTCTCCCGCGGCTACGCCTTCGCCGCCACCGACAAGGGCAACACCGGCGCCCAGTTCTACCGCGACGGCCACGCGATGGAAGAGTGGAACCACCGCTTCACCCAGCTCACGATCGCGGCAAAGGCCACCGTCGCCCAACGCTACGGCCGCGCCCCGCGCCGAACCATCGCCACCGGCATCTCCAACGGCGGCTACCTCGTCCGGTGGCAACTGGAAAACCGCGCCCACCTCTACGACGGCGGCGTCGACTGGGAGGGGACACTGTGGACGGTCGACGGCCCGAACCCGCTGACCTTCCTGCCTCCCGTGCTGCGCGCCTACCCGGCCTACCTGGCCGGCGACCCGTCGGCGCATGCCGCGATGGTCGCGGCGGGCTTCCCGGCGGGCACGGAGTTCCTGTGGGACTACCACTACCGCTACTACTGGGATCTCACGCAACGGATCTACCGCGAGGAGTTCGATCCCGGCTACGACGGTTCGCTGGAGGCCGGGATCCCGTTCTGCGCCTCGGGAACACCGTCCTGCGATGCGGACTACTCCTATGCCGCACGACGTGCTGTCGCCGGGCCTGCCGTGGCGCCGATCGCCTTGACGGGCAAGGTGAAGAAGCCGCTGCTGACGGTGCACGGAACGGCTGACGTGCTGTTGCCGATCAGCCAGGACTCGGATGTGTACGCGTCGATGACGCCCGATCGGCTGCATCGGTACTACCGGGTGGAGCAGGGCACCCACGTGGACGGGCTCGTGGACGCCTACCCGGACCGGCTGCGGCCGCTTGCGCCGTGCCACCGGGCGGCGTTCGTGGCCTTGGAGCGGTGGCTGGACGGCATCGCGCCGCCGAAGTCCGCGACCCTGCCCAGGCCGGCTGACGTGGCCACCTGTCCGCTGTCGTGATCCAATCGACGGTGTGGCCACCATCGAGTACGTCCTGGGCGACATCACCGAGCAGCACGTCGACGTGATCGTGAACGCCGCCAACTCCTCGCTCCTCGGCGGCGGTGGCGTGGACGGCGCGATCCACCGCAAGGGCGGCCCCGAGATCCTCGCCGAGTGCCGCGGGCTTCGGGCGGGCCACTACGGCGGCGGCCTCAAGACCGGGCAGGCCGTGGCGACGACGGCCGGACGGCTGCCCGCGCGGTGGGTCGTGCACACGGTCGGCCCGGTGTGGTCGGCCACCGAGGACCGGTCGGAGCTGCTGGCCGACTGCCACCGCAACTCGCTGAAAGTCGCGGCCGAGCTCGGTGCGAAAACCGTGGCCTTCCCGGCGATCTCGACGGGTATCTACCGGTGGCCGCTGGAATCAGCGGCGGAGATCGCACGGTCTGCGGTGGTGGACGCACCCGTCGACCTCGTCCGGTTCGTGCTCTTCGACCGCGCGGCGTACGAGGCTTACGCCCGGCCGTAGACCGTCACCGGGTCACCGTGCTCTCCCTGACCAGCAGCGAAAACGGCGTCTGCACGTCGGCCAACGTCACGTCGGGGGCACCGGCGCGCTGGTGCAGCAGGTCGACGGCGGCGCGGGCGATGGCGGCCTTGTCGGGAGCGATGGTCGTCAGGGACGGTGAGCTGTAGGCGCTCTCGTCGTTGTTGTCGAAGCCGACGACGGCGAGGTCGTGGGGCACGCGCACGAATCGTTCGGCGGCGGTGCGCATGGCCCCGACGGCCAGCAGGTCGTTGAAGCAGAACACCGCGTCGGGCGGGTTTCGCAGGTCCAGCAACGCTTTCATCGCGGCGGCGCCGTCCGCGCGGTGGTAGTTCAGCGCGGGCACCACCAGCTCGGAGACGAACGGCAGCCCGGCTTCGGCCAGGGCTGTTCGGTAACCCTCCAGGCGCAGCGCCGCGGTGCTGCGGTGGGGGTGGGCGCCGATCGCGGCGATTCGCTTGTGGCCCAACGAGATCAGGTGGCGGACGGCGGTCGTGGCGGCGGCCACGTTGTCGATGCCGACGCGGGAGATCGGGACGTCGACGGCGTGTTCGCCCAGCATCACCGCGGGCACGGAGAGCTGGAAGTCCTCTACGTGCAACGCTTCCGGGCTCAGGATCGCCGCGTCCACCAGGTGCGGGCCCAAGGAGGCCAGCGCCTGGCGCTCGCCGGTCAGCGTGCCGAAGGTCTGCTCGATGAGCACGTTCCACTCGTGCTCCTGCGCGGCGGTGATCACGAGACCGGCCAGTTCGGCGAAGTACGGGATCGAGAGCTCCGGCAGGACGAGGGCGATGAAACCCGTGCGGCCGCGGCGCAGGTTGCGGGCGCCCAGGTTGGGGCGGTAGCCGGTTGCCTCCAGCGCCTCCTCGACGCGGCGGCGGTTGTCGGGTTTGACGAACGAGTAGCCGTTGACCACGTTCGACACGGTCTTCACCGAGACGCCCGCCAGCCGGGCGACGTCCTTGAGCGTGGCCAACGCAGTCTCCTCGCCGACAGTGCCGGTACCGGTACCGGGAAAAGTACCGGGAAGTCACGGTCTTTACATCGTTGGAACGGCGATGCAAATCTAACTGTGAGAGCGCGACCACGCACAGCCCGTGTAGGAGCCAACGATGTCTCGCATCCTGCTCATCGCCGTTGCCGCCCTGCTCGTCACCGGCTGCACCAGCAGAGAGAGCCGACAGGCCGCGGCCAGTGGCGGGGCGGCCGCGTGGCAGCAGAGCGGTGGTCCCGGTTGCGCGCGGAGCAGGACCGGCTATCCGCAGGTCGACGTGAAGGGCGCGACCGTCGGGTTCTCGCAGTCCGAGAAGGACGAGGCCGGGAAGAAGGGTGTGAACCTGCTCGTCACGAACGCGCAGAGCGACCTGAACAAGCACATCAGCGACATCAAGTCGTTGCTGAACCGCGGGGCGAAGCTGCTGATCGCGGCGCCGCTCAACTCCGACGGGCTGCAGCCGCGTTCGACGCGGCGAAAGCCAAGCAGGTGCCGGTGATCACCATCGACCGCAAGGTGACCTCGCAGGAGGGTTCTGGCGGCACCGCGCTGGAGTCGTACAACGTGCCCGGCTCCTTCGTGCGGCACTTCAACGAGACCGTGTACCTGGCGCGCAGCGGCGGCCCGAATCCTTGGGACACACCGAACCTGTTCGCCGCGGACACCACGTGGGCGATCGGCGTCGCGTTGTGGCGCAGCGGCGCGGACCTGCCGGTGGACCAGGCCCGGTCGTTCCGGGTCACCACGCCCGGCTTCACGGACCGCTACCTGCGCCACCGCGACGGACTGGCGCGCACCGACGTCGTGACCGGTTCGAGCGGCAGCCTGCTGAAGGCGGACGCGACGTTCGTGATCAGGCGCGGGCTCGCCGACCCGTCCTGCTACTCGATCGAATCCCGCGACTTCCCTGGCGACTACCTGCGGCACGCGGACTTCCGCGTGCGCCTCAACGGCAACGACAACACCGACCTGTTCCGCCGTGACGCCACGTTCTGCGCCCAGCCGGGCGAGGGTGGCGTCCGGCTGGAGCCGGTCAACGAGCTCGGCACCAACATCCGGCACTACGCGGAGGAGGTCTGGGTCGCCTCGAACGGCGGCGCACACACGTACGACAACCCTGCCTCGTACCACCAGGACGTGAGCTGGGCCGTGGGCTCACCCTGGACACCGTAGGAGAAAACATGCTGCTACGCATAGTTTCCGTGTCCGCGATCGTGTTGAGCACGATCACCATCCCTGCCGCGGCGGCTTCCGCGGACGTCGTCGACGCCATGAGCCGCGACTTCGGGATCAGCGCCGCGCAGGCGCTGACCAGGATCCGCCAGGAGAAGGTGGCGCTGAAGATCGCGCCGGCCGCCCAGGAAGCCGCTGGCGAGGCGTACGGCGGCAGCTGGTTCGCCGATGGCAAGCTGCGCGTCGCGGTGACCGACCCCGCGAAGGCCGACGCGGTCAAGGCCGCCGGTGCCGAACCCGTTCTGCGGACGAGGACCTTCGCTTCGCTGACCGCGGTGAAGACGGGCATCGACAGGCTGTCGAAAGCCGGTGCGGTCTCGAAGGACGTCGTCGGGTGGCGGGTCGACGTCCAGCGCGGCGCCGTGGTGGTCGACGCTCTGCCGGGCGCCGATCTTTCCGGCCTGCCCAAGGATGTTGTCGTCAACACCGACGGTGTCCAGCGGCCCCGGCCGTTCGCGGCCGGAACCGTGGGCGGTGACCCGTTCTACACGGGCAACGTCCGGTGCTCGATCGGCTTCTCCGTGCAAGGCGGGTACGTGACCGCCGGTCACTGCAACGTCGGTGCCTGGAACGTCTATGGCTGGGACCGGTCGTGGCAGGGCGAGTTCGTCGGTTCTTCCTTCCCCACCAACGACTACGGCTGGGTCCGCACCGGCGGCGGCTGGTGGAACGTGCCCGTGGTGCTCGGCTGGGGCCAGGTGAGCGACGCGCTCGTCCGCGGCTCGTGGGAGGCGCCGCCCGGCACGTCGGTGTGCCGTTCCGGCTCGACGACGCACTGGCACTGCGGTGTCGTCCAGGGCCGCAACGAGACCGTCAACTACGAGCAGGGCCCTGTCTACGAGATGGTCGGCACCAGCGTCTGCGCGGAACCGGGCGACTCCGGTGGCTCGTTCATCACCGGTGACCAGGCGCAGGGCGTGACGTCCGGCGGGTACGGCAACTGCTCCAGCGGCGGCCGAACCTGGTTCCAGCCCGTCAACGAGATCCTGCGGGTTTACGGGCTCACCCTGCTGACCGCCTGATCGGTCGTTGTCCACCGGGACACAGACGCGTAGTTTCTTGACGTCTGAGTCCCGGTGGATCTTCCCGAGGTGATCACGTGCTGGATCCTCGTGAACCCGGCGAGCACTCGGTGGTGTACCGGGTCGACACGGTCATCTCGGCGCCCCAGGAGCGTGTCTACGGCCTCATCACCGACTTCCCCGGTTACGCGCGCTGGAACCCGTGGGTGGTCAAGGCTTCGGGCAGCACCGCGCCCGGTGACGAGGTGAGGGTCGACGTCGTCCTCGGCTCGATCACCATGGCCGCGAAGCACACGGTGCTGGGCGGCGTGCCCGCTCGGCGGTTCTGCTGGAAGGACGCCGGGTGGAACGCGTGGTTCGTCTACGGTCAGCGTTGCCGCACGCTCACAACGCAGTCGGACGGGACCGTGCTGCTGTCCAACGAGCTGTTGATCGACGGCATCCTGTCCGGCTGGACCGACCACTTCATGGGCAGGGCGATGCGGGACGGCATGCAGGCCGAGAACGCTGCCCTGAAGCGCATCGCCGAGTCCTAAGTGAACAGAATCCGTTTGGCCGCGGCCTTCCCGATCGGGGTGCGCAACCCGGTGAACGCCAACTCCGCCAAGCCCGGCCCGCGAACCAGCGAAAGCCCGCGCCGCATCGTCGACCGGATGAGGTAACGGCGGCGCATCGCCGCGGCGTCGTAGTGCTCGAGGACGTACTTGTTGCCGCTGCACAGGTAGTCGAACGTGACCGAGGCGGCCAGCTCGGACATCCGCAGGCACGGGTCGAGCCCACCGGCGGTGAGCGGGGAGACCGCGCCCGCCGCGTCACCGACCAGCAGCCCTTGCGGCGACACGATTTTACGCAGCAGCCCTCCGACGGGGATCGGTCCGCCGCGGCGCTGGACCGGCCCGGCGGGTTCCGGTGTGGGGAAGCTGTCGCGGAACCGTCGCAGCAGCTGGGGGAGCGGCGCGGTGAACCGGTCGGCACGGCCGGCCAGACCGACGTGAGCATGCTCGCCGTCGTCGATGACCCACGCGATGTAGCCCGGTGCGAGGCGCGGGTCGACCACGCAGTGGAACGTCGGCGTCGAGCCCGTCCTGATCGGGTAGACCTCCTCGATGCCGGTGATCAGCTTCCGGTTGACGTCGAGGCCGAGCTGTTTCGCGACGGTGGAACGGGCACCGTCCGCACCGATCGTGAAGCGGGCCTTCGCCGCCTTCGCCGGATAGCCGGCGTTGAGGATGACCTGCGCACCGGCTCGTTCGGCGTCCTTGACGGCCTGGGCGTAGATGCCGGCCATGTCACCGACCCGGAACTCGTCGTGAGCGCTCACCAGCTCGACCGGCTCCCCGAGCGACGGCGGGTAGAGCAACACGCGCCGGACCGCAGGTCCGAGGTGCGGCAGCCGGTAGTCGGTGAGGGTGCGCCGGACGAAGATGCCGGTGGTGCGGATGCCGGTCTCGAGCGTTGTCCTGCGCTCACACACGGCCACGTCGAGGCCTGCTTCCGCGAGCAGCCGAGCGGTGTTCAGCCCGGCCAGCCCGGCGCCGACGACGAGCACGTCCACGGTGTCCATGCCCGACCGTAGAACTGATCAACGCGGCGGTTTCCGGTTCGCCGCAACACCTTCACCGGATCTGCACGGGTCCTCCACAAATGTGAGCCCTTGACACGTCGGAGGTCTGTCGCAGATCGTGGTCGGCACCGCCGCCTCGAACTCTGGTTCGAGGAGGAACCGATGCAGTTGTTCACCCGCCGCACGGCGATGCGAGGGGCGCTCGCCATCGCGGCAACGCCGTTCGCCGCCGGTGTCGCGTCCGCTGACGTGGGCGCCACGGCGTTCGTGCAGAAATGGGCGGCGAACCCCGCGACGGCCGGTCTCAAGGCGTTCGTCGGCATCGAGGACGACCGCGCCAACTCGCACCCGTCCGCCACGCACATCTTCGCCGAGCAGGACCAGTACCGGTTCGTGATGCACAAGTCCGATCGCGACGGATCCGACCGGCAGCGCCAGGAGGTCCGCGCGATCCAGACCGGCGGCACCCGCCACGACATGAAGAAGGGCGAGACCTGGCGCTTCACCCACCAGATGTACATTCCCACCTCGTTGAAGGGCACGACCAGCTTCACGCACATCTTCCAGGTCAAACACACCGGCGTGGCCTCGCCCGTCGTGACGATGTCGTTGTTCCGCTCGGGTTCGGCGGAGTCGGTCGAGATGCGGCTCTTCGGTGCGGGACAGGCGAAGCTCGGCAGCACGCCGTTGTCGCCGCTGCACAACAGGTGGATCGACGTCGCGATCGAGATCAAGGTCGCCGACTCCGGACGGGTGCGCTTCACGCTGAAGGACGGCGCCACCACGGTCGTCGACGCGTCGCGGTCCGGGTTCGACACTTGGCTGGGCGGTGACCAGGCGCATCCGAAGTGGGGCATCTACCGCTCGCTCGGCGACTCCGCGCAACTGCGGGACACCTATCTGTTGCTGCGCAACATGAAGGCATACCGCGACGAATGAGGTGTTCCCTCCTGGTCGTCCGGAGGTGAGAATTACTCGCGTGGGGGACCTTCACGGACGGACTGCCGAGAGCAGGGCCGGTGTCGCCGCCTTCCTGGCGGGCGTGTGGCTGATCGCCGCACCACCGGTCCTGCACTTCAGCGCGTCCCTGCACGCTTTCCGGCCCTATTGGTGGTCGATGGGACTGGCCGTCGTGATCATGCTGCTCGGCATGGTGCGGGCGATGGCACCGTTGGACGTGCCGTTCCTGCAGCCCATCACGATCGCTCTCGCCCTTTGGCTGATCATCATGGCGTTGCGCGCGGCAGAAGGTGGCGTTTGGGCCGTTTGGCTCAACCAGCTCGTCGTCGGTGTGCTGATCGCGTTGTCCGCGGGGCTGGCGCTGTTGATCGGTCACCGCCGGTGAAGAGCTGGCACATGGCGTCGGACGACTGCCTGATCTGCCGCGGCGAACAGGAAATCGTCATCGGCATCCGCGAGCGTGGCCCGTACGAGCGCATGCACGACTACACGCGCGTGCTGTTCTGCGCGGCCTGCGATGTCGGTGAGCTGCGAGCGTTCAGCTACGACGACTACGTGGTGTACGGGGAGGAAGACGACGTCATGGTGTGGTCGTCGCTGCTCTCGGCCGCGGACATCTCGCGGCTGCGCACCGGCTTCGCGTGCGCCACCCCGCTCGATCACGGATGCGCTTGTGCTCAGCACGTCCGGGCCTACAACACGAGTGTTGGCGCGAACAAGACCAAGCTGCCGGAGTACGGGCCCGACCGGCACAGTCCGGCCGGGCGTACCACCGTCACGGTTCAGGTGATCGACGGACTCGTGGAGTTCAGCAGCGCTCGCCCGTGTTCTTGAACAGGATGTAGCTGCTCCCGTCGACCTCGCCGTGAGCGCGCGTGCAGCTGTCGAGGGTGTCCGCAGGGCCGGACCACAGCTCCCGCTGCCCCCGCGCACCGGTCTTGTAACCGTGCGTGTTGTTGTCGCGCGTCAGGATGTACGTGCGGAGGGTGAAGTCCCTGCCGGCCCGCGCGATCCACGAGTCCCACACATACACGTAGGAGAAGTTGTAGCCGCAGCCCCTGAACTGCTTCACCGACGCCACGGTCTCTTCGTAGTTCTTCACGTGGACCGTCGACCCGATCTGCGTGACGCGGTCGCAGTACCGGTTGGACTCGGCGTGTGCGGTGCCGGTGCTCAGCAACGTGGCCGCCGCCGCCGCAGCGCCTGCCGCGGCCAGGATCTTGCGCATGGTGCTCCTCTCGTTTGCGAGGAGCCTCCGCCCGGCCGGTTGGCCGCCGGTAAATCAGATCACCGCGACCGCCTCGATCTCGACCAGGTGCTCCGGCACGTCCAGCGCGGCCACACCGATCAGCGTCGCGGGCGGCTTGGCGGTCTCGCCCACCTCGCTCATGGCGTTCTCGATGCCCTTGAGCAGGTCCGGCATCTTGTCCGGCGTCCAGTCCACGACGTACAGCGTGACCTTGACGAGGTCTTTGAACGACGCACCTGCCCCTTTGAGCGCGGTGTGAACGTTCATGTAGGCCTGCTGCGTCTGCCGTGCGAGGTCCGGCTCGGCGTCCCAGGCGACCTGGCCGGCCACGTAGATCGTCTTCGTCCCCGACGTGACGGCCACCTGGTGGTAGACGTCGATCTGCGGCAGGCCTTCGGGGTTGATCAGGGTGATGCTCATGGCTTCCTCTCTTGTGGTTACTGGGAAACCATAGGAGAGTGAGGCCTGACCTGGAAGAACGCACTTTTTCGTGAGTGGGGAACCTGAAGGTGAGTAAGCAGCTCAGCGGGGATCTGGCGCGTGCGGATTCGTTGGCGCGCGAGATCTTCTCCGACATCGCCAACAAGTGGGCGTTGCTGATCATCGAGACGATCGGCGACTCGACCAAGCGCTTCACCGAGCTGAAGGTCGAGGTCGACGGCATCAGCCACAAGATGCTGACCCAGAACCTGCGCCTGCTGGAGCGCAACGGGCTGGTGACGCGGGTCGTGTACCCGACCGTGCCGCCCCGCGTCGACTACACGCTCACCGAGCCGGGACAGGCGCTGCGGGCGACCGTCGACGCGATGTGCGACTGGACGCAGCGCTACCTCGGGGAGATCGAGGAGGCACGCAGCCGCTTCGACACCTAGTTGATCGACTCGGCGATCTGTCGCAGCGTCCGCAGGGCTCCTGGGCATCGCCGCATTCGCGATGTCCAACCGCGGACACCAGTTCGAGACCGCGGCCGAGTTCTTCGCGGCGTCAGTCCGAAGAGGACTGAAGAGGCACCGGCGAGTGCTGGAAGCCGGAGATTCGTTGCACCACCTGCACGGCGCAGACGGCGGCCACGATGCCGGTGACCGCGGCGATGGTTGAGAACACTGCCGCGTTGAGGAACGAGTCGGTCGTCATCTCGCCGTTGATGTAGGTACGCACGTACGCGCGGTCGAACAGCCACATGAGGACGAAGGCGATCCACCATTGCGTGGTCAGCCGGGCTTTCACCCGTTGCTGCAGCGGCACTCCCTGCTGCCGGGGGTCGCTGGCGCGCCAGATGTCGTCGATGATCTGCTTGGGGAACCAGAGGTTCACGACCGGCACGAGCCAGCCCAGCCACACCCACACCCTGCTCTGGCGGTGCTCGTTCGCGTACGTCAGGCGCTCGGCGTTGATGCGCGCGTTGTACGTCCACATCATGAACACGATGCCCGCCACGAGCGTCAGCAACGTCACGGACGTGCCGGTCAGGAGGCTGATCTTGTCCGCGGTGCGGAGATCCGCGACGGGCACCACTCGGTCGCGGTAGTCGCGGATCGTCGCGTAGGTGAACCAGTCGCTGGCGGCGTTCGCGACGTTGCCCACCGCGACGACGCCCACGAGGATGGACGCCGCGCGCGCCAAGCCATGTACGGGCTGGAAGTGCTCCATGAAATCCCCCCTGAAGATCGGTTCACGGCGTAGACGTGCTCCAGGGAGGAATTGTTGAGTGGCCCGTCGCGGGACGGACCACTCAGGTGATCAGCTCCGCGGTTCGTAGAGGCTGAACGGCGTGCCCTGGTCGTCCCAGCAGTGGGCGATCCGGCCGACGTCCGGCACCGTCTGGACGTCGTCGCTCTTGCCGCCGAGCTCGGCGACCTTGTGCACGGACGCGTCGATGTCGGTGGTGTGGAAGTAGATACGCGGCTGGGTGAGCTGGGCGTCCTTGGCGGCGATCGCGCCCGACGCGCCGTTGGTGATCACGTGGTAGTCCTCGCCCATCGGGCTCGTCTCCCAGCCGAACACACCGGCGAAGAACGCCCGTGCCCGCGCGGTGTCCTCCGCGGGCAGTTCGAACCAGTTGACCTGTCCGGACATCTCTCGCTCCTTCTGTGTTGTCGTGCTTTGAGCGGAGGACGAGCGAGCGGGCCGGAACTCGACATCAGCCGCCGAGAATGTCGAGACTTTTCGTGGTGGTCCAGAGCTGCGCTGACGGCGGTGACGTTCACCGGGGCTGGTGTCGCGCGTGCGGATGTCCGACGTGCCGAAAGCCCTGTTGTACCGTCCCGATTTCAGCCGAGGAACAACCGGGCGTGCAGGCGGTGAGCGCGGTGAGACGTATCAGGAGGTCTCCAGGGAACGCAGGCGCCCGGCGAGGAAACGGCGATCGGCGGGGCTGACCGCCAGCTCGTGGGCGAGCCGGTACGCGGCGATGGCTTCGTCGCACCGGTTCAGGCGGCGCAGCAGGTCGGCGCGGGCGGAGTGCAGCAGGTGGTAGTCGTTCAGGCCGGTGATGCCGTCGATCAGCTCGAGCCCCGCCTCGGGTCCGTCGACCATCGCGACGGCGACCGCGTGGTTGAGCTCGATCACCGGGGTCGGTGCCACGGCGAGGAGTTCGGCGTAGAGGGCGGCGATCCGCGTCCAGTCGACCCGATCCTGCACGTGCAGCGCGGCGATCACGGCGTGCAGCACGTACGGGCCGGGCGTGCCGAACCGCAGTGCGCGGTCGAGCAGCGTCATGCCCTCGGCGATCTCGTCGGCGTTCCACAGCGCGCGGTCCTGGTCTTCGAGCAGCACGACGTCGCCTTCGGTCGTCAGGCGCGCGGCGCTGCGGGAGTTGTGCAGTAGCATCAACGCGACCAGGCCGTGCGCCTCGGGTTCGTCGGGCATCAGGGCGGCGACGAGCTTGCCGAGCCGGACCGCCTCGTGGCGCAGCTCGGCGTCCGCGGTCGTGTAGCCCCTGGTGAAGATCAGGTAGATCACCGTGAGCACGCCCGACAGCCGTTCGGGCAGCAGATGGTCCGCGGGCACCTCGAACGTGATGCCGGCGTCGCGGATCTTGCGCTTGGCCCTGACCAGGCGCTGGGCCAGCGCGGGTTCGGCGACGAGGAACGCCCGCGCGATCTGGGCCGCGGTGAATCCCGCCACCGCTTGGAGCGTGAGCGCCAACCGCGCCTCCTCGTTCAGCGCGGGGTGGCAGCACGTGAAGATCAGGCTCAGCCGTTCGTCGCCGATGTCCACCAGCTGCTTCTCTGTCATCGTGACCGGTTCGGGAGGAGGCGCCGGCAGCTTCGCGCGCGCCATCTGAACGTGCCGGAGCCGGTCGAGCGCGTGGTTGCGGGCGACCGTGAGCAGCCACGCGAACGGGTCGTCCGGCACCTGTGAGCGTGGCCATGTGCGCAACGCCTGGGAACAGGCCTCCTGCAGCGCGTCCTCGGCCAGCTCGAAGTCGCCCAGCGCCCGCACGAGTGCGGCGAGCATCCGGGTGCGATGCTCGCGGTACACCCGTTCGACCGCGGCCGACGCCAGGTCGCTCATGCCACCCCGTGGTTCAGGCCGGGGATGTGGTCGACCGGGCGCACCTCGATCGTGGCGCCGAAGTGCGCCTGCGGAACCATCTCGGCCAGTTCCAGCGCCTCGTCGAGGTCGCGGCAGTTGAGCAGGTAGTACCCGCCGAGGTGCTCGTGCGTCTCGGCGAACGGCCCGTCCGTCAGCACCGCCTTGCCCGCCTTCACCCGCACCGTCGTCGCCGTGCTGACGGGCTTGAGCGGGTCGCCGCCCACGAAGACACCTCGCCGCCGGCACTCGTCGGCGAACGCGTTGACCCGCGTGAGGATCTCCTCGAACCGCGGGTCACCCGGCTTCGGGCGGTCCTCGCAGTTGTAGATCAGGAACATGTAGTGCATGCGTGCCCTCCAGTCGTCGTTCCGAGGACGAACGAGCTCCCCGGAACTCGACATTCGAGCACGACTTGTTTCTCAGGGCGCGGTGAGTGCCGCCGCGATCGGCGCGACCAGCTCGTAGCTGACTGCCACACTGGGGAGATGCGTATCGATCGGCTCGACCACCTGGTGCTCACCGTCGCCGACCTGACCCGCACGATCGGCTTCTACGCCGGTGTCCTCGGCATGGAGGAGGTGACGTTCGGCGACGGCCGCAAAGCGCTCGCGTTCGGTCGCAGCAAGATCAACCTGCACGAGGCGGGGCACGAGTTCGAACCCAAGGCGCGCCAGGCCGTTCCCGGCAGCGCGGACCTGTGCTTCATCACCGAGGACCCGCTCGACGACGTGATCGCGACCCTGCGGAACCACGGCATCGCGATCATCGAAGGCCCGGTCGAGCGCACGGGTGCGGCGGGCACGATCCGCAGCGTCTACGTCCGCGACCCGGACGGCAACCTCGTCGAGATCAGCAACTACTAGGCCCTGCATCGAGGTCAGCGCTGACTCTGATGGCGTCTGCAAGTACCACCAACTCAACATCGACAGGCACTTTCCCACTACCAACAGATCTCGCGGCCTGCTGCGGGCGCGAGCGTCGTTCGGCAGGCGGCGAACAGGTTGGGGGTAGGTAGCGGCTGTTCGATCAAGTGTTGGCGGTACTTGCAGACGCCGGCCAGGCCAAGGCGGACTTCGACACAGGCGTTAGCAGCGCTCGTCCGTCTGTGCCCAGTAGACGTTGCCGTCGCCCCACACCTCGCCGTACGCCCTGGTGCACTTGTCGAGCGTTTTGGTGCCCTTGGACCAGACGTCCTGGTCGTTGGTCCCGTTGACGGTGCTGTTGAGGTCGCGCGTGCCGTTCACGACGATCTCCGCGCTGGAGGAGAAGTTGCCCGGCTTGGACGCCCACGAGTCCCACACGTAGGTGTAGCCCCAGTTCTTGCCGCAGCC
Organism: Lentzea nigeriaca; assembly: GCF_016907955.1. Taxonomy (GTDB): domain Bacteria; phylum Actinomycetota; class Actinomycetes; order Mycobacteriales; family Pseudonocardiaceae; genus Lentzea; species Lentzea nigeriaca. Next base: position 21,227 of record NZ_JAFBCX010000028.1, read on the forward strand.
CTTGAACTGCTTCACCGAGGCGATGATCGTGCTGCCCTTCTTCACGTGCCCGGTGGAGCCGATCTGCACCGTCGACGAGCATCCCGGCGCCCGCTCGGCCTGGGCGGTGCTCGTCAGGCCCAGCACGGACAGCGCCACCGCGGGCAGGACAACCATGACTTTGCGCATTGCCCCACGGTGGCGCGTGCCGGTAAGTCAGCGGTAAATCGCCGTACCGGTCCGTTCTTGAGCCGTTTCGAAGGTGACGTCCGGTGCCAGTTCGACGAGCCGCAGGCCGTCCGGCGTCACGTCGAACACCCCCAGGTCGGTGATCACGCGGTCCACGCACGCCTTGCCGGTCAACGGAAGCGTGCACTCGCCGACGAGCTTCGGGCTGCCGTCCTTGGCGTTGTGCGTCATCACGACGATCACCCGGCGGGCGCCGTGCACGAGGTCCATCGCGCCGCCGATGCCGGTGACGAGCTTGCCGGGCACCGCCCAGTTCGCCAGGTCGCCGTGTGCGGACACCTGCATCGCGCCGAGCACCGCCACGTCGACGTGACCGCCGCGGATCATGCCGAACGACAACGCCGAGTCGAAGAACGACGCTCCAGGAAGGACGGTCACGGTCTCCTTGCCCGCGTTGATCAGGTCGGGGTCCACTTCGGAGTCGAGCGGGTACGGACCGACGCCGAGGATGCCGTTCTCGGACTCCAGCACCACCTCGACGCCGGGCGGCAGGTGGTTCGGGATCAGCGTCGGCACGCCGATGCCGAGGTTGACGTACTCGCCGTCACGCAGTTCCGCGGCCGCGCGGGCCGCCATCTCGTCACGACTCCACACGGCGCACCGTCCTGAACTCCACGCTCTTGTCGGCGACCTGCTCCTGCGACAGCTCCACGACCCGTTGCACGAAGATGCCCGGCAGGTGCACCTCGTCGGGGTCGACGGCGTCGACGAGCTCCTCGGCCTCGGCGATCGTGACCCGGCCGGCCATCGCGGCGAGCGGGTTGAAGTTGCGGGCCGACTTCTCGAACACGAGGTTGCCGAACCTGTCGGCGCGCGCTGCTCGCACGAGCGCGAAGTCGGTGCGGATGCTGTGCTCCAGCACGTAGGAACGACCGTCGAACTCGCGCACCTCCTTGGGCGGAGAGGCGATCGCGACGGTGCCGTCCGGGTGGTAGCGCCACGGCAGACCGCCGTCGGCGACGAGCGTGCCGACGCCGGCGGGCGTGTAGAAGGCGGGGATGCCGGTGCCGCCCGCGCGCAGCCGTTCGGCGAGCGTGCCCTGGGGGATCAGCTCGACCTCGATCTCGCCCGCAAGGTACTGGCGGGCGAACTCCTTGTTCTGGCCGATGTACGAGCCCGTGACGCGGGCGATCCGGCCCGCCGACAGCAGGACGGCGAGGCCCTGGTCCATCGCGCCGCAGTTGTTCGACACGATGCCCAGCGAGCCGACACCCTTGTCGTACAGGGCGTTGATGAGCACCTTCGGCACCCCGCACAACCCGAACCCACCCACGGCGACGGTTGCGCCATCGTCCACATCGGACAGCGCGTCCGCCGCGGACGCCACGACCTTGTTCATGACACCCTCTCGAAGACCGCCGCGAGCCCCTGCCCGCCGCCGATGCACATCGTTTCCAGGGCGTAGCGTCCGCCGCGGCGTTCCAGCTCGCGCAGCATCGTCGCGAGGATCCGCGCGCCGGTCGCACCGACCGGATGACCGAGCGCGATGCCGGACCCGTTGACGTTGAGCCGCTCGAAGTCGGAGAGGCCCCACTCGCGCGTCACGGCCAGCACCTGCGCGGCGAACGCCTCGTTCAGCTCGATCAGGTCCATGTCGTCGAGCTTCAGCCCGGCGATCCGCAACGCCCGTGCGGACGACGGCACCGGCCCGATCCCCATCCGCGACGGCTCGACCCCGGCCGAGGCCCACGACACGAGCCGCGCCAACGGACGCAGGCCGAGCTCGGCAGCACGAGAAGGGTGCGTGACGACGCAGATCGCGGCGCCGTCGTTCTGCCCGCTCGCGTTGCCCGCGGTGACCGTCGCGCCCTCGACGTCCATGACGGGCTTCAACGACGCCAGCTTCTCCAGCGTCGAACCGGGTCGCGGGTGCTCGTCCGCCACGAAGTCGCCGACAGGAACGAGCTCGTCCGCGAAACGATCCCGTGCGGCCACCGCGCGTTCGTGGCTGCGCAACGCCAGTTCGTCCTGCTCCGACCGGGAGATGTCGTACTCGCGCCGAAGGTTCTCGGCGGTCTCCAGCATTCCACCCGGTACCGGGAAGTTGACTCCACCCGCGGTGACCCTGCCGCGTGCCAAGGCTTCCACACCCGCGTTCGACATGCTCTCGACACCGCCCGCGAGCACGAGGTCCTGCACGCCGGTCTGCACGGCCATCGCCGCGTTGAGCACGGCCTGCAGGCCGGACCCGCAACGGCGATCCAGCTGCACACCCGGCACACCGACACCGAGACCGGCGTCGAGGGCCACGACGCGGCCGATCGCCGGTGCGTCCATGGTGGGGTAGCAGTGGCCGAGGACCAGATCGTCCACATCGGACGGATCGAGCCCGGTGCGGCGCATCAGCTCCTGAACGACGATCGCGCCGAGCTCCTGGGCGGTGCGGTCCTTGATCGCACCGTTGTAGCGGCCCACCGGTGTGCGGATGGGCTCGCAGATCACGGCGTCACGCATGAACTCTCCTCGTCGACTGGATCACGGTTGGGCCGCCAGATCGGAGGGGTGTTGCGCCAGCGGCGTCACCTCGACCCGCATGAACTCCCACAGCGGCAACGACGACAGGAAGGCATGCAGCTCGTCGTTGGACGGCACGTCGAAGATCCCGATGTCGCCGTACTGGCCGACGACTCGCCACAGACACGGCAACACACCCAGTTTCTGCAGCTCCACCGTGCGTTCCTGCTCGGCGGCGGTGAGTTCGGCGCGGCGGTTGTGGTCGAGGTCGTGAGGGAGCGAGACGTCCATGCGCACGTGGAAGAGCAACGGTTACCTCCTGGTGAAGGCCGCAACTGCGGCGTGGCCAGGAATACCCGTCGTCGCGGCGATCGAAGCGATGGCGACCAACTCCTCATGTACGCTCTGCGTACAACCTGTACGGGATGCGGTTACATGAGGGTGCCCCGAGTTCGTTGAACTGTCAACCGGGAGGATGGCGCGATGGCGGACGAGCGCGACTTCATCCAGAGCATCGAGCGCGGATTCGCGGTGCTGCTCGCGTTCGACGAGGAGCGGATCACACCGAACCTGGCCGAGCTGGCCGCGGCGACCGGGTTGTCACGCCCGGCGGTGCGGCGGATTCTCCTCACCCTGCAACGACTCGGCTACGTGAAGTCAACGGGCAGCAGGTGGTCGCTGACGCCTCGCGTGCTGAGCATCGGGCAGCACTACTCGGCGTCGAACGCGATGATCGAGATCGCGCAGCCGCACCTGCTGGAGCTGTCCGCGCACACCGGTGAGTCGGCGTCGCTGGCGGCGCTCGACGGACGCGACGCGGTGTACGTGGCACGCGTGCCGGTGCGGCGGATCATGAGCATCAACGTGTCGATCGGCACCCGGATCCCCGCGTTCGCGTCGTCGATGGGACGGGTGCTGCTCGCGTGGGCGCCGGACGCCGTGGTCGACGAGATCATCGCGGCCGGCCTGCCCGCGTTGACGAAGCACACCGTCACCGACGTCGAGGCGTTTCGCGCCGTGCTGCGGCAGGTCCGCTCGGACGGGTGGTCGATCGTCGCGGAGGAACTGGAGATCGGCCTGCTCTCGGTGTCCGCTCCCGTCCGCGACCGCACCGGCGATGTCGTGGCGGCCCTCGCGTCCTCCACGTCGGTCGGACGATCCTCCGTCGAGGAGATTCGGCGTGACGTGGTGCCAGTGCTGCTCGACGTCGCCGAACGGATCAGTGCCGACCTGGGGTACCGGGTCACACCCCCGTGACGCCGTCGATGCCCTCACGCAGGAAGTCCGCGTGGCCGTTGTGCCGCGCGTACTCGTGGCACAGGTGGTGCATGACCAGCCTCAACGACACGTGCTCCTCCCACCGCGGCTGGTAGCCCGTCACGTCCAGCGACTCGGCCTCGCGCTCGATCTTGCGCGCGTGCTCGACCTCGTTCTGCCAGGCCGCGAACGCCTCGCCGCGGCTCGACCGCGAGGCGTCGTAGGCGACCTGGTAGTCGTTCTCGTCCGACCACACCAGCGGGATGTCCTCGCCGTTGATGACCTTGCGGAACCAGGTGCGTTCGACCTCCGCCATGTGCCGGACCAGGCCGAGCAACGTCAGCGTGGACGGGGCCATCGAGCGGCGGCGCAGGTCGTCGTCGGACAGGCCTTCGCACTTCATCGCGAGGGTGGCGCGGTGGAAGTCGAGGAACGCGCGCAGGGTCTCGCGCTCGTCTCCCTGAAGCGGCGGGCTGATTCGTTCGGTGGTCATGCGGCCAGTCTTTCACCACGATGATCTAGTAGACCGTCGCCTCTAACCTTTGGTATGGGCGGGTCGTCCGCGTGTCGCGCGGCGTGTCGGCGATGTGATCGTGAGTTGGCGGTAGGTGGCGTGATCAGCAAACGTTTGCCTCGGCTCGCAACTACAACCAACTCAAGATCGCGGACCACACAACTAAGCCGCGACGGCCTACTAGTAGAGCGTCGCGGCTTGGTTGTGCTCCGTTGAGTCGGGCAGGGGGCTGGGCGGTCTGGTGCTCGTCACCGAAAGCCCGGATGGTCGCGCTCTCATGCACGTCGCTGCCGAGTTGGCGGTAGAGAAATGCTGACGCAAACGTTTTCTGATCAACCCCGACTGCTGCCAACCGTGCAGTTGGCAGAAGCTGCGACACGCTACTAGCGGACCTGGAGGAGGTGTTGGAATCGTCGGTGACGTGCGCGCCACACGAACCGCTTCGACGATCGGCGCTACGGTGGCGATCGGAGGAAGGGAGCGGTTCGATGACGCAGCTGGAGCAGGCTGAGTCGGTGTTCGCGGCGGCTCGGCCGAGGCTGTTCGGCATCGCCTACCGCATGACCGGCAGTGTTGCCGACGCCGAGGACCTGGTGCAGGAGGTCTGGGTGCGCTGGCAGCTCGCGGACCGCACGGCGGTGGTCAACCCCGAGGCCTACCTGGCGACGGCGATCACCCGGCTTGCGATCAACGAGTCGCAGACGGCGCGTGCCCGCAGGGAAACCTACGTCGGGCCGTGGCTGCCAGAGCCGGTCGACACGGCCGCCGACCCGCAGCTCGGTGCCGAACAGGGCGCAGTGCTGGAGCTCGCGGTGTTGCTGCTGCTGGAGAAGCTCACACCGACCGAGCGGGCCGCGTACGTGCTGCGCGAGGCGTTCGACTACCCGTACCGGGAGATCGCCGAGATCGTGCAGACCAGCGAGGTGGCGGCACGGCAGCTGGTCAGCAGGGCGCGCAAACACCTCGCCGACGAGCGCAGGGCGCCCGTCGAACGCGCAGAGCAGCGCAAGCTCCTCGAAGCGTTCGTGGCGGCCGCGCAGGCCGGTGACCTGGCCGGACTGGAGAAGCTCTTCGCCGAGGACGTCGTGAGCTACTCCGACAGCAACGGCACGGTGCGTGCGGCCGGGCGGCCGCTGTTCGGCGCCGCGACCCTCGCGAGGATCTTCGCGGGGTGGGCGCCGAAGTTCTGGGAAGGCGCGGACGTCAGCTACGTCGACGCGAACGGCCTGAGCGCGGTCCGGTTGCGCAAGAACGGCACCACCTATGCGGTGATCACCGTGACGGCCTCCGCGGAGGGGATCGACCAGGTGATGTGGCTGGTCAACCAGGAAAAGCTGAACGCCTTCCAGTAGGTCTGTCACAACGGCGGGGGCTGTCCTGTCCTAGCTCGTGAACACCCGCACGGGGCGGGCTCACGAGAGGGACGGACCCATGAGGATCGTTGTCATCGGCGGCACCGGGTTGATCGGCAGCCAGGTAGTGAAGCGGCTCGCTGAGCACGGCCACGACGCCGTGCCCGCGTCCCCGAACAGCGGTGTGAACACGGTGACCGGCGAGGGCGTCAAGGAGGTTCTGCAAGGCGCCGACGTGCTCGTCGACGTGTCGAACTCGCCGTCGTTCGCCGACGACGACGTCATGAACTTCTTCACCGCCGCCACCACCAACCTGACGCAGGCCGCCGAGGCCGCGGGCGTCGGCCACTACGTCGCGCTGTCGATCGTCGGCGCCGACGAGCTGCCCGACTCCGGCTACCTGCGGGCGAAGGTGGCCCAGGAAAACCTGATCACCTCGTCCGGCCTGCCGTACTCGATCATCCGCGCGACCCAGTTCTTCGAGTTCGCCGGTGCGATCGCCGACTCGGCGACCGTCGACGGCGTCGTGCGCCTGCCCCACGGCGGCGTGCAGCCGATCGCGGCCTCCGAGGTCGCGGCGGTGGTTGCCAGGACCGCGGCGACCGGTCCGATCAACGGCGTGCAGGAGATCGGCGGGCCGGAGGAGTTCACGCTGGACGGCTGGATCCGCACCGTGCTCCAGGCGCGCGACGACTCGCGCGAGGTCGTCAGCGACCCGCAGGCCCAGTACTTCGGCACGTTGCTGACCGGCAAGCAGCTCGTGCCGAACGCGGGCGCGCAGCTGCAGGCGACCAGCCTGGAGCAGTGGCTGGCCGCGGGCAACTGAGCGTCCACAGTGGACGGGCGGACAGCCCGTCCACTGCAACGGCCGTCACAGTGCGGAGAAGTGGGCCGCGTCCCCGGTGACCGGTGTGCTGGCCACGCCGTCGACGCTGACCGGGACGTCACCCGCGATGGTGACCCGGTGCAGCCGGCGGCGCTGGTCGTCGTAGTCCGCGACACCGTAGTGCTGGGTGGCGCGGTTGTCCCAGATCGCGATGTCGCCGTCGGACCATTGCCAGCGCACCGTGTTCTCCAGCCGGGTCACCCGCTGCTGCAGCAGCGCGAAGATCGCCTGCGACTCCGTCGGCGTCACGCCCACGATCCGCTTCACGAAGTGGCCCAGCAACAACGCGCGTTCGCCGGTCTCCGGGTGGACGCGCACCAGCGGGTGCTCGGTCTCGAACACGTGCGAGCGGAACTCGTCGCGGTACGACTGCTCCTTGACGTCGATGCCGCCGATGCGGGTCGAGTCCACGTGTCCCGCGTAGTCGTAGAGGTTGGTGTGCACAGCCCACAACCGGTCCACCAGCGCCCGCAACGCTTCCGGCAGATCCGCGTACGCCTGCACGGTGTTGGCCCACACCGTGCTGCCACCGTACGGGGGCAGTTCGATCGCACGCAGGATGCTGATCGCGGGCACCCTGTCGACGAACGTCACGTCGGTGTGCCAGCTGTTGGCCTTGCCGTACTCGGAGTCGATGGCGAGGACCTGAGCGTGCTCCTGGCCCTTGACGGTCGGGTGGGCGAGCGTCGGCTGGCCGAGCAGGCGGGCGAACGCGAGCTGCCCCGCGTCGTCGAGGTGCTGCTGGCCCGAGAAGAACACGACCTTGTGCGCCAGCAACGCGGCCCTGATCTCGGCCACGGTGTCCTCCGGCAGGTCGCCGGAGAGCTGGACGCCGTCGATGCGCGCACCGATGTGCGCTCCCAGTCGGTGGACGGTGATCGTTCTGGTGAGTTGCGCTGTCATGCCTCAACCATTCCGTTGCCCGTCGGCCGGATCTAGTTTGCACGCTGGGAAAATAAGTTCGTCCCACGAAGCGGACGACTTTCTTGCGGCGGGAAAATTAGGTCACGCTGTCCAGCGCGGCTTCACCATGTGAGACGTCTGATCACGTCGTTGACCCTGCTCCGGGCGGATGTGACGCTCTGCGCCGTGAGCCAAGCCGCCTTCCTCACCTCGCGCCGGCACGTCGATCTCCGACGGCACGCCAGCGCTTTCTGTCGCGCCGGTCGCTGAACCCCAAACCGTCAATTCCCCCCGTTCAGCAAAGGAATCGGCCGTGACCACCACACGACGGAACTTCCTCGGACTCACCCTGCTCGGCCTCACCACGGCGACCGTCGGCTGCTCGACCGCCGCCGGGGCCGGCCAGGAGACCAAGACCCTGCGCTACCAGGGCTGGGCGGGCGACGTCACCCTGCCCGAGCTCGCCGCCGACCTCGGCTACCTGGGCGACGTCAAGCTCGAGTGGGTCGGCAACACCACGAGCGGCCCGCAGGACATCCAGTCCGCGGCCACCGGCCAGGTCGACTTCGGCGGTGCCTTCAACGGCGCGGTCGTGAAGCTCAAGGCCGCCGGAGCACCGATCAGGTCCGTGATCGGCTACTACGGGTCCGACGCCCAGGCCTACAGCGGTTTCTACGTGCTCGAGGACAGTCCTATCAGGACGGCACGGGACCTCATCGGCAAGAAGGTCGGCATGAACACGCTCGGCGCCCACCACGAGGCGATGCTCGGAATCTACCTCAAGCGCAACGGGCTGAGCCAGGACGAGGCCAAGAAGGTCGAGGCGACGGTCGTGCCGCCGGTCAACACCGAACAGGCGGTGCGGCAGAAGCAGATCGACGTCGGCGTGCTCGGCGGAATCCTGCGGGACAAGGCGCTGGAGAAGGGCGGGGTGCGCAAGCTGTTCTCCGACTTCGACCTCCTCGGCGCGTTCACCGCCGGCACCTATGTGTTCACCGAGAAGTTCCTGAGGGACAACCCGAACACCGTGCGCACCTTCGTGTCGGGCGTCGCCAAGGCGATCGAATGGGGCCGCACCACGCCGTCGGAGCAGGTCGTCGCGCGCAAAGTCGAGATCCTCGCCAAGCGCGGCCGCAACGAGGACCCCGGCGCGCTCAAGTACTGGAAGTCCACCGGTGTCGCGGAGAAGGGCGGCAAGATTCTCGACCGGGAGCTGCAGGTCTGGGTCGACTGGCTCACCGAACGCGGTGAGATCAAGGCCGGTCAGGTGAAGCTTTCCGACCTCTACACCAACGAGTACAACGAGCTCGCGAAATGAGCCCGCACATCAGCTTCCGCGGCGTCACGAAGCGGTTTCCGGTCAAGGGCACCGAGTTCACCGCCGTCGACGGCATCGACCTCGACGTCGCCCGCGGCGAGTTCCTGGTGCTCGTCGGCCCGAGCGGGTGTGGCAAGTCGACGTTGCTGGACCTGCTGGGCGGCCTCACATCGGCCTCCGAGGGCGAGATCCTGCTCGACGATGTCCCGATCACCGGACCGGGGCTGGACCGCGGGATCGTGTTCCAGCAGTACGCGCTGCTGCCGTGGCGGACCGCGCAGGGCAACGTCGAGTTCGGCCTGGAGGCCACGGGTGTGCCGCGCCGGCAACGGGCGGAGCGCGCCAGGGAGTTCCTGAACCTGGTGGGCCTCACCGGGTTCGAGGACCGGCATCCGCACCAGCTCTCCGGCGGTATGCGGCAGCGGGTCGCGATCGCCCGCAGCCTCGCCTACGACCCGGCCGTGCTGCTGATGGACGAGCCGTTCGCCGCGCTCGACGCGCAGACCAGGGAATCGTTGCAGGACGAACTGGTGCGCATCTGGCAGCGCACCGGCAAGACGATCGTGTTCATCACGCACGCCATCGACGAGGCCGTGCTGCTCGGGCAGCGCGTGGCCGTGCTGACATCGCGGCCAGGCCGGGTGAAGGAGGTCGTGCCGATCGACCTCGGCGACCGGCGCGGCACCGGCGACCCGCGGTCGAGCCCCGAGTTCGCCCGCTACCGGCACCGCATCTGGGATCTGCTGCACGACGAGGTCACCCGCGCACAGCAACTCGAGAAGGAGGTGGTGGGGCGATGACCGCACTGCTGGAAGCCCGTCCCGCGACCAGGACCACACCGGTCGCCATCCGTCCACAACGGACTCGCCGGGCGCTGGACGCGCTGCTGACCGGCGTCGGCAAGAGCGTCGCGATCGTGGCACTGCTGGTGGTGTGGGAGGCCGCACCCCGGCTCGGCCTGGTCGACGCCACGTTCCTCCCGTCGTTCTCCACCGTGCTGGGCGCGTGGTGGGACCTCCTGGTGAGCGGCCAGCTGCTGGAGAACACGCAGGCGAGCCTCGCGCGGTCGCTGGCGGGCTTCGGCCTCGCGGTGGCGGGCGCGGTGCCGCTCGGGTTGCTGATCGGCTGGTACAAGCCGGTGGCCACGGTGCTCGGCCCGCTGCTGGAAGTGTTCCGCAACACCGCCGCGCTCGCGTTGCTGCCGGTCTTCGTGCTGCTGCTCGGCATCGGCGAGACGTCGAAGATCGCGATCGTCTTCTACGCCTGCACCTGGCCCATCCTGCTGAACACGATCAGCGCGGTCGGCGGCGTCGACCCGACGTTGCTGCGCCTCGCGAAGTCCATGAACCTGGGCGGCTTCCGGCTGTTCCAGAAGGTGATCCTGCCGGCGGCGGTGCCCACCGTGTTCACCGGCATCCGGCTGGCGGGCGCGGTGTCGATCCTGGTGCTGGTGGCCGCCGAGATGATCGGTGCCAAGGCCGGGCTCGGCTACCTGATCAACGCCTCGCAGTACAACTTCGCCATCCCGCAGATGTACGCGGGCATCATCACGATCTCCGCCATCGGCGTGCTGTTCAACCAAGTGCTGGTCAGCGTGGAACGCCGCTTCACGTCGTGGCGCGTTCCGGTGGGAGCCTGAGATGACACTGGAACTCACCACGGACGTGCTGGTGGTCGGCGGAGGACCGGCCGCGACCTGGGCCGCGTTGAAGGCGGCCGAGGAAGGTGCCTCGGTCGTGCTGGCCGACAAGGGTTACTGCGGAACGAGCGGTGCGACGGCCTCGGTCGGCACCGGCGTCTGGTACGTGCCGCCGGAGCCCGATGCCCGCGAGGCCGCGATGGCGAGCAGGGAGGCGCTCGGCGGTTACCTCGCCGACCGGCGCTGGATGGCCAGGGTGCTCGACGAGACCTACGAGCGGATCAACGAGCTGGCCGACGCGAAGTACCCGTTTCCCGCCGGGCCGGACGGCACGTCGCTGCGCACCGGCCTGCAGGGGCCGGAATACATGCGGCGCCAACGGATCCGCGTGCGCCGGGCCGGTGTCACGATCCTCGACCACAGCCCGGTCACCGAGCTGCTGACGTCGTTCGACGGCGCGGTGGCCGGGGCCGCGGGGCACCAGCGGCAGGCGGACCGGCCGTTCCGGGTTCGCGCGGGCGCGGTGGTGCTCGCGACCGGTGGGTGCGCGTTCCTGAGCAAGGCTTTCGGCTGCAACGTGAACACCGGCGACGGTGCGTTGTTCGCGGCCGAGGCGGGCGCCGAACTGTCCGGAATGGAGTTCTCCAACTCCTACGGCATCGCGCCGGAGCACACGTCGGTGACCAAGACGGCGTTCTACAACTACGCGACCTTCTACCGCGCCGACGGCTCGGTGCTGGAGGGAGCGGGCAGCCAGCGCGGCCGGTCGGTGATCGCACGAACCCTGTTGTCCGAGAAGGTGTTCTGCAAGATCGACCTCGCCGACGAGGCAGCCCAGAAGGCGATGCGCCTGGCGCAGCCCAACTTCTTCCTGACGTTCGACCGGCTGGGCGTCAACCCGTTCACCGACCCGTTCGCGGTCACGCTGCTCGCCGAGGGCACGGTCCGCGGCACCGGTGGCATCCGGATCGTCGACGACGGCTGCGCCACCACCGTGCCCGGCCTGTACGCGGCCGGTGACGCGGCGACCAGGGAGCTGATCTGCGGCGGGTTCACCGGCGGTGGCAGCCACAACGCGGCCTGGGCGATCTCGTCCGGTTCGTGGTCTGGTCGTGCCGCTGCCCGGTTCGCCCGCTCGATCGGCCGCGGGACCCGGCGTGTACAGGCCGTGGGCGGCGCCGGGCTGCGGCCGGCGGGGAAGGTGGCGGACGTCGACGTCGCCGAGGTCGTGCGCACGGTACAGGCCGAAGTGCTGCCGTACGACAAGAACTACCTGCGGCACGGCGATGTGCTGCGCGACGCGCTGGGCGTGCTGGACGGTGTCTGGGAGTCGTTGCGGTCGCTGGAGTCGGTGGGCACCGCGTCGGTGACGGCACGGCAGGCGGCCGCGATGGTCGCTCATGCCCGATGGATGTACACGTCGGCCTTGGTGCGCAACGAAAGCCGGGGCATGGCCAAGCGGCTGGACCATCCCGAGCTGGATCCGTTGCAGCATCACAGGATCACGAGTGGCGGCCTGGACCGGGTCTGGGCACGGCCGGAGGTGGTGGCGGCGTGATCGAACTGATCTCCACCCAGCAGTGCATCGCCTGCGACAAGTGCATCCTGGTGTGCCCGACCAACGTCTTCGACCGCGGCGCCGACGGTCTGCCGGTGATCAGCAGGCAGTCCGACTGCCAGACGTGCTTCCAGTGCGAGGCGAACTGCCCGGCCGACGCGCTGTTCGTCGCCCCGCACACGCATCCGTTGCCGGAGGCGTCGTTCGCGCACGACGAGGAACACCTGCGCCGCACCGGACTGCTGGGCAGCTATCGCAGGGACATCGGCTGGGGCAAGGGCCGCACGCCGGGAGCAGCGCTCGCGGTCGGGCCCGCGCTGTCCCCGTCCGGCCCTCCGCTGATCTCATGACCACCCCGGCCGGAACCGCGCTGCGGGCCCTGCTGCGGCACGGTCCGATCGCCCGCAGCACGATCGCCCGCGAAACGGGACTGAGCCCCGCCGCCGTGACCCGCACCTGCTCGGCGCTCGCCGAGGCAGGGCTGCTGGTCGAGGCCGCGCACCCCGTGCCGTACCAGGGGATCGGGCGGCCGCACGTGCCGGTGGACATCGCCGCCGGACGGCACGTCGTGGCGGGGCTGCACGTCGCGCACGAGTACTGCACGCTGGCGTTGCTCGACCTGCGCGGCCGGATGCTGACGCGGGAGGTGATCACGCACCGCGACCCGTCCGACCCGCTCGACGTCCTGACCACGGCCGCCGACCGGTTGCTGCGACTGCACGAGGAGCAGCTGCCCGGCCTCGTGCCGATCGGCCTCGGCGTGGCGGTGGGCGGCTGGGTGGACACCGAGCAGGGCGTGCTGGTCCAGCACGCCTCGCTCGGCTGGCGCGACGTGCGGTTGCGGGAGCTGCTGACCGCGCGCACCGGGCTGCCCGTGCTCGTGGACAGCCACGCCCGTGCGCTCGCCCAGGCCGAGCAGCTCTTCGGCCGGGCGGGGAACCGGGAGTCGATGCTGCACCTGTTCGTCGGCAACGTGGTCGACGCGGCCATCGTCACCGGCGGCACGCCGCACCGCGGCGCGCGGTCGGCCGCGGGCGATGTGGCGCATCTGGCGCTGGGCGATCCCGCGGTCGACTGCCCGTGCGGCCGTTCCGGCTGCCTGCAGGCCACCGTGGCCGACCAGGCCTGGGCACGGCGGGCCTGGCAGGCCGGGGTGGTGGCGCGACCGTCCATGATGGACCTCGCCCACCTCGCCAAGGCCGGTGACCCGGCCGCCGTCGCGGTGCTGGTGGAACGTGCCGGGATCGTCGGGCGGGCCGCCGCCGTGCTGTTCGACTTCATCAACCCCGACGTGCTCGTCGTGACCGAGATCGGCACGAACTGGCTGCCCGAGTGCGTCGACGCGCTGCGCGCCGAGGTGGCGGCGGCGTCAGGTCTCTGCACGTCGCCCGAGCTCGTGCTGCCGAGCAGTTTCGGCGAGGACGTGCTCGGGGTGGCAGCCGGTGCCGTCCAGCTCGGCGCCCTGTACGCCGATCCTCTGCAATTCTCGTTGGCAGGAGTCTGAAAGTGACCGAACGTCAGCTGCACCTGAACGCGTTCCTGATGGGCGTCGGCCACCACGAGGCGGCCTGGCGGCATCCGCGCACCGACCCGAAGGCGCTCGACGACGTCGCGCACTTCCAGAACCTCGCCCAGATCGCCGAACGCGGCACGTTCGACTCGGTGTTCCTCGCCGACGGCGTCCAGATCTGGGGCGACGTCCGGCACACCGCGGCCGGCCGGTTCGAACCGCTCACCCTGCTGACGGCGCTCTCGCAGGTGACCGACCACATCGGACTGATCGCGACCGCGTCCACCGGCTTCAGCGAGCCGTACAACCTGGCGCGGCTGTTCTCGTCGCTCGACCACATCAGCGGCGGCAGGGCGGGGTGGAACATCGTCACCACCGCGCAGGACCGGTCGGCGCAGAACTTCAACCGCGACAAGAACACCGAGCACGGTGAGCGTTATCAACGCGCGGACGAGTTCCTCGACGTCGTCACCGCGCTGTGGGACTCGTGGGAGGACGACGCGCTGGTCGTCGACCAGGACTCCGGCGTTTTCGCCGACGAGACGAAGGTCCACGAGATCGGGCACAGGGGCCGGTTCTTCTCCGTGCGTGGCCCGTTGAACGCCGTGCGCAGCCCGCAGGGACATCCGCTGCTGGTGCAGGCGGGGTCGAGCGAGGACGGCAAGGCGTTCGCGGCACGGTGGGCGGAGGCGGTCTTCACCGCTCAGCAGACGCACGAGGAAGCCGTGGCGTTCTACGGCGACCTCAAGCGCCGCGTCGTCGCGTCCGGTCGTTCCGCCGACGAGCTGAAGGTGCTCCCCGGCATCGTGCCGGTGCTCGGCGGCACCGAGCGGGAGGCCGCGGCGCTCGCGGACGAACTCACGTCGCTGATCATCCCGGAGCGGGCGGTACGCCAGCTCACCGACATGATCGGCGTGGACCTCACCGGCCACCCGCTCGACGCGCCGCTGCCGGAACTGCCGCCGGTGACGGACATCAACGGCGCGAAGAGCCGGTTCGAGCTGGTGCGCGACCTGGCGGTGCGGGAGCGGCTGACGCTGCGCCAGCTGCTCGGCAGGCTGGGCGGCGGGCGCGGGCACCAGGTCGTGGCCGGTACGCCCGAGCAGATCGCCGACCACATCGAGCTGTGGTTCCGCACGGGTGCGGCGGACGGCTTCAACGTCATGGCGCCGCTGCTGCCGTCCGGGCTGGAGGAGTTCGTCGACCAGGTGGTGCCGTTGCTGCGGGCGCGGAAGCTGTTCCGCACCGAGTACACCGGACGGACGCTGCGTGACCACTACGGGCTGGCGCGGCCGGCGAGCCGGTACGCCGCCGGCTGAAATCCGCTCCTCCGGGTGAGAGCGATCATCTGGTCGCTGCGGTGACGGCGACCGTCGTCAACGACGCGGGTGTGGTGAGCTGACTGCTCAGAACGTGGCGTCGCGGAGCTGCCTCCGCGACGTCACGCCGAGCTTGCCGAACACCTTGCGCAGGTGCCATTCCACGGTCCGAGGACTGATGAACAGGCGAGTGCCGATCTCCGGGTTCGAGAAGCCCTCACGGGCCAGCCGCGCGATCTGGTACTCCTGCGCGGTCAGCTCGTCGGTGGGCTCGGCAGTGCGCTTGCGGGCCGTTTCGCCCGTCGCCTGCAGTTCTCGCCACGCGCGCTCGGCGAACGTCGTCATACCACACGACGTCAGCATCTCGTGAGCCGTCCGAAGATGCTCGCGCGCTTCGACGCGTTGACCCTCGCGGCGCAACCACTCGCCGTAGAGCAGGTGGGCGCGGGCCAGTTCGCTCTTCAAACCCGTACGGGCGAAGCAGTCGATCGACTCCCGGAAGCCGTCAGGAGAGCCGTTCAACGCGCGCAGCCGAGCCTTGAGGCCCAACGACCAGTCGGTGTCGACCCAAGCCGATGACCGTTCCAACGCCTCGGAAACCAGCCCTGCGTCACCGGTGCGGGAGGCCGCCTCGGCCAGCTCGGCGGTGGCCAGGCCGCCGTAGACGAGGGCGTCGGAGTCGACCACGCGCACCGCGGCCTCGCGGGCGAGGTCGTGGCGGTCCAGTCCGTTGTGGAGGATCGCGAGCGTCCAGTCCGCGATGACCGCCAGGCGCCCCTGACCGTCCGCACGTGCTTGCGCGCCAACGGTTGTGGCCAGGTCCTCGCCGCGGTAGGCGGCCTGCAGCAACATCGCGTAGGCGACCGGGGGCGTGCCGGTGACCTCGGAGATCCGCTGGTCCTCCTCGATCAACGCCTGCGCGGCGGCCGGTTCGCCCGCCAGGAGTTCGTTGTCCGCCAGGAAGTTCACCGCGAACTGCAGCTGGACGAGGGCACCGGCGTCACGGGCCAGGCGGACCTGCTGCTGGGCGAATACGTGGCGCGTCTCGAAGTCCCACATCTCGGTGGCGACGATGCCGCCCGCGCGGTAGCCGAAGAGCCACGGCAGGCGGCTGATGTCCTCGGCGCCGACCTTGAGCGCACGCACCTCGTCCAGCGCGCGGGTCATGTGCGGCACGGACGCCGCGTAGCCCGCCGTGACGCGGGTGCTGAGCGCTTCCAGGACCAGATCGATCGCGCACGGCGGGGTGCGCGGCGGGGGAGCGGTGCGGGAGGCGTCGGCCGGTGCGGAACCGGCCCAGATCGCCGCCGACAGCGCCTCCAGGTGCGTCTCGCGGGCGAGGTCGGCGTCGAACGGGGTGAGCCGGCGGGCCGCGCTGAACAGCAGCGAGGCGGCCTCGGCGACGCGGCGCCGGTCGAACGCGACGTGCCCGCGCAGGTGTTCGATCTCGGCGCTGCGGCGCTCGTCCGGCGGACCGGCTTCCACGGCCGACAGCAACCGCAACGCCGCATCCAGCGCGCCCGCGTCGCGTTTGGCGCGTGCGGCGGCGAGTTCCCGGGAAGCGCGGAGGCCGGGTTCCGGCGTGAGCACCGCCGCCTGTTCGAGGAACGCGGCGGCGGCGAGCAGTCCGCCGCGGGCCTGGGCGCGTGACGCGGTGTTCTCCAGGTCGGCGGCGACCTCCTCGTCCGGCGAGGTGGTGGCCTGGGCCCGGTGCCACGCCCGGCGGTCGGGGTCGATCGCGGGATCGGTCACGTCGGCCAGCGCCCGGTGCACGCGTTGACGGTCCACAGTGGACGCCGACCGGTACACGGCCGAGCGCACCAGCGGGTGCCGGAACTGGACCCGCGCCCCGAACTCGATCAGCCCGGTGCCGAGCGCCGCCGCCGCCGGGTCCGCGCCCAGCCCGAGCAGCCCGGCCGCGCGCCACAGCAGCGTCGCGTCACCGAGCGGTTCGGCGGCCGCGGTGAGCATGAGCAGGCGGGTGTCGGCGGGCAGCGGTTCGACCTGGCGGACGAAGCTCTGCTCGATCCTGCTGGTCAGCGGCCCGGCGTGGAGCCCGTCGGCCACCTCGCGCGGCAGTTCCAGCAGCGCGAGCGGGTTGCCGCGGGCCTCGGCGACGATCCGGTCGCGCACCCGGCCGTCCACCGGCCCCTTGATCACCGAGTCCAGCAACGCGCGGGCGTCCGCGTCGTCCAGGCCCCGCACGAGAAGCTCGGGCAGCCCGTCGAGGTAGTCGTTGTCCTCGCGCAGCCCGAAGACCAGCACGATCCGTTCCGCGAGCAGCCTGCGCGCGACGAACCCGAGCACCGCCGACGACATCGAGTCGAGCCACTGCGCGTCGTCGACCAGGCACACCAGCGGCTGCTCGTCGGCAACCTCGGCGAGCAGCGTCAGCACCGCCAGACCGACCATGAACCGCGTCGGCCGGGGCCCGGACGCCATCCCGAACGCCGTGCCGAGCGCCTCGCGCTGGGGTGCGGGCAGCCGGTCGACCCGGTCGAGGAACGGCACGCACAGCTGGTGCAGCCCCGCGTACGGGAACGCGCTCTCCGCCTCGACACCCGCGGCCCTGGTCACGCGGAACCCCGTGGCCCGCGCCGACACGTGGTCGAGCAGGGCGGTCTTGCCGATCCCCGCCTCGCCCCGCAGCACCAGGACCTGGCCCGCACCCGACCTGGCCAGTGTCAACAGGCGGTCCAGGTGTTCGCCCTCGGTGCGTCTGCCCAGGAGATCGTCCGACACGGGCCCGAGCCTACGGGCCAGGGCGTCACCAGGGTGTTCCACGGGTTCGAAGGGGTCCCTGGCCGGAGCAATCTCGAGTCATCGACAACGAGGGAGATGAACGAGATGGACTTCAAGCTCGAGGTGGCGGTCCTCCCGGTGGCGGACGTGGACCGCGCCCAGCACTTCTACAAGACCCTGGGCTGGCGCCTCGACGCCGACTTCACCGCGGAGGACGGCCTGCGCGTCGTGCAGCTCACCCCGCCCGGATCGGGCGCGTCGGTGATCTTCGGCAGCGGCATCACCGACGCCGAGCCGGGCAGCGCGCAGGGCCTCTACCTGATCGTCGACGACGTCGTGGCCGCCCGCGAGGAACTGGCGAGCCAAGGCGTGCGGATCAGCGAGGTCTTCCACGACAAGGGCGGCGTCTTCCACCACGCGGGCACCACCGCGCGGGTCGAGGGACCCGACCCGGAGCGCCGCAGCTACTCCTCGTACGCCTCGTTCAGTGACCCTGACGGCAACGGCTGGGTGCTGCAGGAGGTCACGACTCGCCTTCCTGGACGGGTGTGATGAACTCCTACGACGTCATCGTCATCGGCGGCGGTTCACCCGGAGAGCACTTCGCCGCCGCCGTCGCCGACGGAGGACCGCGGGTCGCGATCGTCGAGCGGGAGCTGCTCGGTGGTGAGTGCTCGTTCTGGGCGTGCATCCCGTCCAAGACGCTGCTGCGGCCGGGCGAGGCCGTGGCTGCCGCACGGGACGTTCCCGGTGCCCGGCAGGCCATCACCGGCGAGATCGACGCCAAGGCGGCGCTGGAGTGGCGTGACTTCATGGTGTCGTCCTACGACGACGCGGGCGGCGAGAAGTGGGCCCGCGACGCCGGCATCGACGTGCTGCGCGGCACCGGCCGGATCGCCGGGCCGCACCGGGTCGCGGTGGGCGACCAGATCCACACGACCGACCACATCGTGGTGGCCACGGGTTCGGAGGCGTTCATCCCGCCGATCCCCGGTCTGCGCGAGCTGGACGTGTGGACGAACCGCGAGGCCACCGGCGTCGAGGAGATCCCCGGCAGGCTGCTGATCCTCGGCGGCGGACCGGTGGGTGTCGAGATGGCGCAGGCGTTCCGGCGGCTCGGTTCCGAGGTCGCCCTGGTCGAGGGCGCCGACCGGCTGCTGCCGCGGGAACCGGAGTCGGTCGGCCGCGCGCTCGGCGAGGTACTGACCGCGGACGGCGTCGAACTGCACCTCGGCGCGCACGCCACCGCGGCCCGGTTCGAGGACGACGAGTACGTGCTCGACCTCCCGGAGGGCACGCGGTTGCGCGGCGACAAGCTCCTCGTGGCCACCGGCAGGCGCCCTCGGGTCGAGGGCATCGGGCTCGAAACCGTTGGTGTCGAACCGAATCCGCACGGCATCGGCACGGACGCCACGATGAACTTCGGCCCAGGCCTGTGGGCTGTCGGCGACGTGACCGGCCAGTGGAACCTGACCCACGTCGGCAAGTACCAGGGCCGCGTCGCCGCCGCGAACATCCTCGGCCACGACGCCCAGGTCGACTACGACGCCGTGCCGCGGGTCGTGTTCACCGACCCGCAGGTCGCCGCAGTTGGTGCGGCAGAAGGAAAGTACACCGCAACGGCCTACCTGTCCGGCGTCGCGCGCACGGCCACCCACACCCGTGAGTACGCCACGCGGCCCGGCTTCCTGACCCTCGTCTCCGACGGCGAAGTCCTCACGGGCGCCCACGCCATCGGTCCCGAGGCGGGCGAGTGGCTCCAGCAGGCCACCCTCGCGATCCGCGCGAAGGTCCCGCTGTCCGTGCTGCTCGACGTCATCCAACCGTTCCCCACCTTCTCCGAGGCGTTCCTCAACGCCCTCCGCGATCTGGCAAAGGAAGCAGCGAAGTGAAGAAGCTCGAAGAGATCGACATGAAGCTCGAGGTCACCGTCATCCCCGTCACGGATGTCGAGCGCGCCAAGGAGTTCTACAGCCGCCTCGGCTGGAGGCTCGACGTGACACCGCCGTGGGTCGTGCAGTTCACCCCGCGCGGCTCGAACACGTCCATCCACTTCGGCGAGGGCGTCACGACCGCGGAACCCGGTTCAGGACGGCACTTCCTGATCGTCTCGGACATCGTGGAGACGCACGAGGCCCTGCTCGCCGCAGGGATCAAGGTCGGCCCGCTCTACCACGGCGGCCCGGACGGCCCGGTCGAGGGCGCCGACCCCGAGCGCCGCAGCTACTTCACCCGCGCCGAGTTCGCCGACCCGGACGGCAACACGTGGATCCTGCAGGAGGTGACCACCCGCCTGCCAGGCCGGGTCGACGCCGACGACACGTCCTACGGGTCGATCGCGGACCTCGCGTCGGCGTTGCGCCGGGCGGCTCTGGCCCACGGTGAGCACGAGAAGCGCACCGGCGGGGAGTACGACGAGAACTGGCCCGACTGGTACGCCGAGTACATGGTCAAGGAGCAGACGGGCGACGAGCTGCCGCTCTAGGCCACGGATGTCACACAGAACAAGCGCTGCGCGGAACGCCGGGGAACTGGCGTTCCGCGCGCTTTGTGCTGCTACCAGGGGTCGTGTGCTGGAGCTTCGAGAGGTCGAACGGTGCCGGGCGCCGGTGCGGTGCTCGTGCGGGTGCGGGCGTCGTCGGTCAACGCCGCCGACTGGCACGTCATGCGGGGCGACCCGTACTTCGCGCGGCTGTTCCTGGGGCTGCGCGCGCCGAAGACGCGGATGCGCGGTCTCGACTTCGCGGGGGTTGTCGAGGCGGTCGGCCCTGGGTGAACGGGCTCGTGCAGGTCGGGGACGAGGTGTTCGGCGAGGTCGAGGGGACCTTCGCCGAGTACGTGTGCGTGTCGCAGGATCGGGTGGCGCACAAGCCGTGGAACCTGACGTTCGAGCAGACGGCGACGCTGACGGACGCGCCCCATGCGATCCGGCATGTCGAGCACGCGCGGGCGAAGGTCGTGGTCACCGCCTGGGCGGAAATTCCGTGGCGCGGCCGGGGCCGAACGACCACTATCCGCGCATGGTCGAGGTTCGAGTCAGTGGCGGAATGGTTCGGGGCGCTATGGAATCGGGCGTCGCGGTGTTCCGCGGTATCCCGTTCGCCGCGCCTCCGGTGGGTGCTTTGCGTTTCGCCGCACCTCAACCCGCGCCCGAGTGGAAGGGCGTGCGGGAGGCACTGGCGTTCGGACCGCCGCCACCGCAGCCCGGCATCTTCGGCATGGACCGGATGGGGGCCGAGGGCGACGACTGGCTCACCGTGAACGTCTGGTCGCCGGACGTCGCCGCACAGCTTCCCGTCATGGTGTGGATCCAGGGCGGCGCCTACGTGTTCGGCACGTCCGGCCTGCCCGAGTACGACGGCACGCGCCTCGCCGAGGACGGCGTGGTGGTCGTGACGTTCAACTACCGCGTCGGCATCGAGGGTTTCGCGCACGTCGAGGGCGTGCCGCCGAACCGGGGCCTGCTGGACCAGGTCGCCGCGCTGGAATGGGTGCGCGACAACATCAGCGCGTTCGGTGGCGATCCCGGTCACGTCACGATCTTCGGCGAGTCCGCGGGTGGTGGCTCTGTCGCCGCGCTGCTGGCGATGCCGCGTGCGGCAGGGCTCTTCCACCGCGCGATCGCGTGCAGCGTGCCCGGCCCGTTCTTCACGCCGGAGCTGGCCGCGGACGTCGCGACCGCCTGCGCGGCCGAACTCGGCCTGACGCCGGCCGAACTGTCCACTGTGGAGCCCGAGCTGCTGGCGTCCGTGAGCGACGAGATCCTGGCCAAGATCGGGCAGTTCACCGGGCGGTGGGGACAGGCGGCGCACAAGCAGGTCCCGTTCGCGCCCGTCGTCGACGGCGACGTTCTGCCGGTCACGCCCTGGGAGGCGGTCGCCGCCGGTGCGGCGAAGGACATCGAGCTGATCGTCGGGCACACGCGCCACGAGCAGCGCATCCTCACCATGATCGACGGCAACCTCGGCGAGGTGACCGACGAGCAGGCGGCCACCGCGCTGGACATCTTCGCGCCCGGCCAGGACGGCGCGCGCCGCTACCGCGAGAGCTTCCCGGACGCGGGCCCGGACGAGCTGTACGAGCTGGTCTGCTCGGACTGGCTCTTCCGGATGCCGTCGTTGCGGCTGGCGGAGGCGCAGGTCGCGGCCGGCGGCAGGGCCCACGTGTACGTGCTGGCCTGGCCCGCGCCCGGGATGGGTGGTGTGCTGGGCGCGTGCCACGGGCTGGACGTGCCGCTGATGTTCGGCAACCTCGACCGCGGTCAGCCCGCGATGCTGATCGGTGACGTGACACCGGAAGCGCTGGAGCTGTCGGACCGCATCCGTGGCGCGTGGACGGCGTTCGCGACGAGTGGTGATCCCGGCTGGCCCGCCTACTCCGCCGATCGACTGACGCGCGTCTTCGACGCCGAGGACGAGGTGACCACGTACCCGGAGGAGGAGTCCCGGCTGATCTGGCAGAACCACCGGTTCGTGCCTATTTCCGCTGATCTGCGAAGTTGATCTGCCTGTTGGCGCTAGTTGCGGCAATAGGAGACGGACCGGCCGATCATGCGGGACGAGGCCTGGTAGCGACGCGCGGGAATACCTCCTGCCCGGCGACGTTGCAGACGTCCGGAAGGGAGGTTCGATGAGGGACAACTTCACCGAGTACCAGCCGAATGGCGAGGTAGCGGCCGACCGCTGGGTCACCGCGACGCACCTGTTCGACACCGATCACGCCGAGACGACAGCCGAGCGGTGGGAACGCGCACAACTGCTGTTCGAGGCCAAGGACTACACCAGGGCCGCGCAGCTGCTGGCCGGGATCGTCGAGGAAGTGCCGTTCCAGACGGACCTCTGCCTGCTGCTCGCCCGCGCCTACTACCACTCGGCGCAGCTGGGCAAGGCCGAGGCGCAGCTCCGCGTGATCGTGGACCGCGACCCGGTCGAGCACTACGCGCACCTGCTGCTCGGGCGCACGCTGGAGCGGCAGGGCCGGCCGGAGGAGGCCGCGCCGTGGCTCCGGCTCGCCGCCGCGTTCGGCGGGGAGCTAGCCGACGTCTAGTTTGGCGAACGCGCGCAACAGGCCCGGCGCGGCACGGCTGGCGAGTCGTGCGGCCTTGGCCTCGGCCGTCACCGGCACCACGGGACGGTTGCGGCGCACCGCGCGCACGATCTCGCGCGCCACGCCCTCGGGCCCGAAACCGCGGCGGGCGTAGACGCGGGCCGCGCGGGCCTGCTTGCGGCTCTGCTCCTCGGCGCTCACGCCGGAGAACGTCGTGGTGGCCGTGATGTTCGTGTTCACCAGGCCGGGGCAGACTGCGCTGACGCCGATGGCGTGCGGTGCGAGCTCGGCCCGCAGGCAGTCCGACAGCATGAACACCGCGGCCTTGCTGGTCGCGTACGCGGAGAGGATCTTCGACGGCGTGTAGGCCGCCGCCGAGGACAGGTTCACGATGTGACCGCCCTCTCCGCGTTCGACCATCAGCTCACCGAACGCGCGGCAGCCGTGCACCACGCCCCACAGGTTGACGTCCAGCACCCGTTGCCACTGCTCGGTCGACGTGGACAGGAACGACCCGGAGTGCCCGATGCCGGCGTTGTTCACGATCACATCCGGCACGCCGTGCTCGTCGGCGACCTGGCGTGACCAGGCCCTCACCGCCTCCTCGTCGCGCACGTCGACCTCGTAGGCGTGGCCGTCGATCATCTCCGCGGTCTCCTTGGCCGCCGCGAGGTCCACATCGGACACCAGGACCTTCGCGCCGGTCTCGGCGAACGCCACCGCGGTGGCCCTGCCGATGCCGCTGCCGCCACCGGTGATCACGACGAGCTCACGCGGGGGAGCGGGGTTCGTGATGAACTCGCTGATCATCCGGGCGAGCGGCTCCGGGTGGCTGAGCGGCGCCCAGTGCCCCGCCGCGATCCTGCGCCTGCGCAGCGACGGTACCCAGTGCTCCAGGTCGAGGGGCCCGGTCTGGATGTAGCGGTCGCGGGTCGGCTGGATCACCTGCACCGGCATGGGGGCGATGCGCTGCCGCGGCGCACGCATGACCCGCCGGATGTTGGCCCGGTACAACGAGATTCCGCGCACCGCGTCCCTGGAGATCGTGCTCGCCGGCGTGACCTTGACGCCCTCGAGCCTCCTGAGCACGCCTCCCCAGCGCGGGCCGAGATAGAGGCGCCAGAACAGCGGCGCCACGACCGGCAGGTGGAACGCACCGATGTACCAGGACCTCAGGAACTGGCGGAGGTGAGCGATCGACAAGCGTTTGCGCGACCAGTGGCCCATGTGGTCGAGGCACGGGCCGGAGATCGAGGTGAACGTGGCGATCCGCGCTCCCGGCTCGGTCACCGCCTCCCACGACTGGATCGAGCCACAGTCGTGGCCGACCAGGTGCACGGGTTCGTCCGGGCTGACCGCGTCGATCACGGCGAACAGGTCCCTCGCCAGGTGTTCGAGCCGGTAACCGTCCTCAGTGGACGGCGGCGTCGACCCGCCGGCGCCGCGCACGTCGTAGGTGACGACCCGGAAGTCCTTCTCCAGGATCGCCGCGACCCGGTCCCACACGGCGTGCGTGTCGGGATAGCCGTGCACGAGCACGACCGTCGGCCCGCTCGTGCCGCGCACCTGGACGGCGAGTTCGACTTCTCCGGAGCGCACGTTCACAGTTCCTCCACCACGAGCCGGTCACCGGTAGGCCTGTCCACGCAGATCCGCACGCCGCCGACCTCGCACGTGCCGCAGAACCCCTGCCGGCACGAGTAGGCGACCGACGGCCCGGAAGTCCCTGATCACGTCCAGCGCCGACCGGTCGGCGGGCACGTGCAGGGATACCCCGCTGCGCCGGAGTTCCACCGTGAACGGCCCGAGGGCGAGCGGTGGTTCGGGCGGACGTTCCAGCAGGCCGTGCCGTTGATCAGCGACGTCACGTTGCGCGAGGACGCAGCAGGTGGAGAACGCACGTCACGAAGCGGCGGGACGAGGTTGTCCGGCTCCATCACGTACCTCCGCCAATTACTACGCCCGCGTAGCTTTGTGAAAGCTACGCCACCGTAGCAATATGGACCCGTGAGCACAACGCGCCGGAAGTACGCCCGCCGCCTGCCACCCGACCGGCGCCGCGAGCAGCTGCTGGACGCCGCCCTGAGCCTGATTCCGGCCGGCTTCGACACGGTGACGATGGAATCCGTCGCCAAGCAGGCCGCCGTGACCAAACCTGTCCTCTACGACCTCTTCGCCAACCGGGCCGAACTGATCAGCGCCCTGCTGGAACGTGAGGCGGCCCGTGCGACCGAGCAGGTCCTGGCCGCCCTCCCGACCGACTTCGCGACCCGCTCACCGGACGACGCGTTCGCCGACGCGGTCCGCGCCTTCGTGAACGCGGTCGTGGAGGCTCCCGACCGCTGGCGGCTCGTGCTGCTGCCGCCGGAGGGCACGCCGCGCGAGTTCCGGGCGCAGGTCGAGCTGGTGCGCGCCGGGGTGCTCGCTCAGATCGAGGACCTGGCGGCGCTGGGGTTGAAGGAGCTGGGAGGGCTCGACGACCTCGACTCGGCGCTGCTGGGCCACGCGATGCTCGCGCTCGCCGAGATGTCCGGTCGTCTCGTGCTGACCGATCCGGAGAGGTTCACGCCTGACCGGCTGGTGGCGTTCGTGACCCGCATCGCGCACGGCCTGCGGTGATGTGAGCGTTCACACCCGCACGTGCGTGAGTAACGCCAGACCCGTCGGATCGACACCGACCGACACGTTGCGTCCCGGCAGCAGGGCGCGCACGGCCGCTTCGTCGCGCTCGATCAGCGACCACTCCATCAGGAACTCGAGCGGCCACCGGAACGGGTTTCCCACGCCGGTGCAGGAGAAGTAGAACGTGCTGCCCGGATGGCACAGCCTGGTCAGCACGGCCTCGGTGAGGCGGACGGCCGCGCGGTCGTTGAGGTAGTCGTACAGGCCGTTCACCAGGACGAGGTCGAACGGCCCGAGCTCGGCCAGCTGGCCGAGCGCGCGGAAGACGTTGCCGGGCACGACGGTGGTGAAGTCGTTCAACAGGCCGAGGCGTTTCTGGGCCAGGGACAACGCGTCCGGGTCGACGTCGGTGAGCACGAACCTGTCGCCGGGCCGCACGATGCCCGGCGGGATGAGGCGCAGGTCGGGGGCGGCCGCGGAGGCGATCAGCAGCACCGAGCGCGGGCCGTTGCGCCGCGCGGTGAGCACGTCGCTGATCAGCCGGGTCTGGTGCATCACCCGGTTGCGCAGCTGGTGGGTGATCGCCGAGTTCTGCAGGCTGGCCTCGACGTGCCAGGCGAGCGTGCCCGGCGTGGCGCCGTTGGCCTGCGCCATCACGTGCTCGACCAGCTGGTGGTCGCCGGGGTAGCCGCGGGCCCATTCCTGTTCGCTGCGCATGAAAGGTGAACGTGCGCAGGCGGACCTGGCCGGCTGGACGATCGCGGCGATGTCCTCGTCCGGCACGCCCGCGAGCACGCTGGCGCCGATCTGTGTGCCGAGGGTGCGGAAGCGGCCGCCGACCAGCATCTGCGTCGCGGGATCGGTGAGGTTGAACTCCTTCTCACTGCGCAGGAAGCCGTCGACGGCGTCGCTGAGCCGGTGCAGGGCGTCCATGCTTTGCGGGAGCACTGTCATCGAACACTTCCTCGCTGCGGCAACGGTTCCAGAGCCTGACAGGCGATGCGGCCCGCCGACAGAGTCTTTCGGGTAATACGGCGCCAACCCCGTAAGCAGTTCACGGGATGTCCTCGTAGTGGGGAAGGAGTGTTGGCGCGAACTCTGGGGCGGAGGCGCTCACGAACGCGGTCGAGCACTCGCAGGCCCGCGTGAGGTGGCGATCGCGGGCGCTTGCGCGGATGGAGTGGGCACAGTCGATGTGAGCGATACAGGATCGGCGGCGCGACCGGGCGGGACGCCGGTGCGGGCGGTGTTCAGCGACCCGCCGCGGTGACGGCCTCCGCGATCGCCTGGTGACCCGCGGGCGTCGGGTGCACGTCGCTGCGGTCGCAGAAGTAGGTGAGCGTGCACACCTGGGCGACCGAGGCCGGGATCTGGCCGTACTTCGGGTCCTGGGTCAGGTCCGTGAGCGCGCCGTAGCCGCCGGTCGTGTTGGTGACGTCGGCGAACTTCGCGCCGGCCTTGGCGTACTCGGCGGCGATCGTGGTGTTGAAGTCCTGGAACATCGACACCGACAGGCGGGCGATGTTCTTGCCGTTCGGGATGGACGGGTTCACCCACGCGCCGAGGAAGATGTCCGGGTAGGTGAGACCGACGATCTTCACGTCCGGCGCGACCGCGCGGAGCTTGGCGAGGGTGGCGGCGACGTTGGTCCTGATGCCCGCGACGGTCGTGGTCGCGCACTGCAGCGGATCCTGGGCGATCGCGCACGGCGCCAGGTCGTTGCCGCCGATCACGATGGTGACCAGGCTGGTCTTGGTGGTGCGCAGCGCGTCCACGGCCGCGTCGAGCTGGGTCTTGCCGCCCGCGTCCTGCCCGCACGCCGGTTTGGTGGCGAGGTCGGCGGACGTGGCGCCGTTGCACGCGAGGTTGACCAGCTTGAGGCCCGACTGCTTGGCGACGATCTGGGCGAAGCTCTCGCCGGCCCCGCCGGGTGCGAAGCCGGTGGCGTAGGAGTCGCCGATCGACACGTAGGTCTGCTGAGCGGGCGGGGTGCTCGACGTCGACCCAGGCGCCGGAGTGTGCGTGGGCGGAGTCGAGGTGCACGCGCCCAGCGCCGTCAACAACGCCACGACCAGCGCAAACCTGAGCACACCCGCTCCCTTTCGTCGACTTGACGTGCCGAGGCTACGAAACGTGCCGTGAGGCCTCTGTGTTAGCGGCGGATTGCTCCGAGAGCGAACAGCGATCACCGGAGACCCCGGTTGATGTTTGGGTGGGGCGTGACCGAGCATGCCTACACCAAGTACCTCGGCCTCACACCGACCACCGAGCGCCCCAGCGTGGCGATGGTCGCGGGCATCCCGGGCGCGGGCAAGAGCACACTCGCGGAGTCGCTCGCCCGCCACCTGAAGTCGCCGATCGTCTCGATGGACTGGCTGCTGGGCACGATGACGCCGTTCCGCGAGCTGAGCGACGAGACCGCGACAGCGCTGGTGGACCTGAACGTCGTCGCCTCGATCGCCCGGCACGTGCAACTCGGGATCGACGTGGTCGTCGACGTGGCCGGGCACACGCGTGAAGCGCGCGCACGTCTGCGTGAGGTCACCGAACGGCTCGGCGGTGTGTTCGTCGGGGTCGAGTGCGTCTGCTCGGACGAACGCCTGCACCGGGAACGGGTCGAAGGCCGGTCGCGGGGCATTCCTGGTTGGCACGCAACGGTTCCGTGGGCGCACGTCGAACGGATGCGCGGCCTGTGGGAGCCGTGGGAGGACGACCACCTGGTGCTCGACTCGGCCGTCGAGACCCCGGACAGCTCGCTCAAACGCGTCCTCGACGCGCTGGGAAGGTGACCGGCCGGGGCACGAGCCCCGGCCGGTCCGTCAGCTCAGAGGCGGTAGAAGTTCCGGTAGTGGTCCGGAGAGAAGTAGACGACACCGGTGGTGCGGTCGACGACGATCCGGTACGCGTCCCGGCGAGCGTTGCACGCGCGTGGGTAGACGTCGAACTCCTGGAAGGTGTGGTCGTCGCCCGGCAGCTGGCCGTCGCGGTTCTGGAAGAAGCCGCCCGAGAAGTTGCACTTCCCGTTGGGCCAGTCGTACCAGTCGCGCGAGCTCGGGTAGCCCATCGACGACCACGTCGAGTTGGCGGAGCGCGCCGCCGAGCAGCGGGACTGGGTACAGGAGTTGAACACGTCGGCGCTGGCGGCAGGGGCCATCGCGGTGGTCACGCCGAGCACGGAAGCGACGATGGCGAGCGCGGCGAGCAGGCGGCGCGCCCAGTGTGGTTGCAGGGATTGCACTTCAGACCTCCATCGGCAGGGAACCTGGATGTCGTGATCTTGTCTGTTGATCACCACGAGCCGGTGAACGGCAGAGAACCTCCCGCGAAACGGCTGTGGCCTCTTCACGTTCGCACAGTCGACGCGGTCGTGGGTGGTTTTGGATCAACCAGGGCTCTGAACGCCCGAGTTGATCAACTCCGAACAGCCGATTGCATGCCCTGCCACCGGGGATAGATTTGGTTTATGGCAGCACGGAAGCGCTTGGTGGTGCTGTTGGTCCTGTTCACCGCGGCGTGCACGACAGCATGTACGGCTGAGCAGGGCGGCAGGCCCTCGCCGGCACCACAAAGGTCTTCCTCCTCACCCGCCGAGGCGGGATCGTCCACAAAGGTGCGCGCCGTTCTCGACGGCCGCACCGTGGACCTCGCCGACGGCACCCGCGCGCGCATCTCGTTGCTCGCCGAGCCCTCCTCGTGCGCTGCCGCCGCCGCGCTGGAGTTCGCGACGAAGACGTTGCTGGACAAGGATGTTCGCGTGTCCAGCATCACCCCAGGTGAAGTCTCGCTGGTCCTGCCGGACGGCACCGACTTCGCGCTGCTGGCCGTCCGCAGCGGCATGATGCGGACCTCCGGGGTGGACGGTGGCCCGCTCACCGAGGCGGAGACCAAGGCGCAGCAGGCGAAGCTCGGGCTGTGGTCGCAGGACTGTCCAACGTCGACATCGCCACCTGCGCCGATCACGACCACTCCGCCTCCACCGGCGCCCCCTTGTGTCGTCGTGTACCGGGTCAACAGTGAATGGCCCGGCGCGTTCCAGGCCGAGGTGACGGTGCGCAACGTCAGCGGTGCGCTGATCAACGGCTGGACGCTGCGCTGGCGGTTCGCCGACGGGCAGACCGTGACGCAGCTGTGGAACGCCACGGTGTCCCAGTCCGGCGCGGACGTGACGGTCACCAACGCCGCCTACACCGCGTTGATCGTGCCCGACGGTTCGGTCTCGGTCGGCTTCAACGGCTCGGTGACCGGCCCCAACTCCGCTCCGGCCGCCTTCACCCTGAATGGTGCGCCCTGCACCACCGGCTGAGGGTCTTCCACTGAGTGGAAAACAATGGTCGACGGGAACCGGGGCACATCCCTAGCGTTCGATCGCGTGACGATCAGCCAGCACGAGATCAGCGACGAGATCGCGAAGATCCAGGCCGACTCACCGAAGGGTGCGCCGCTGCTGGACTTCCCGCCCTACCGCAGCAGCCTGCTGCGGCACCCGACCAAGGAGCTCCAGTTCGTCGACCCCGAGGGCGCCGAACTGCTCGCCCCGGTCTTCGGCCACTCGGACGTGGCGCCGATCGAGGCGGACCTGACGATCCAGCGCGGTGGCGAACCCATCGGCGAACGCATCCGCGTGCACGGCCGGGTGCTCGACGGCGACGGCCGCCCGGTGCGCCGCCAGCTCGTCGAGATCTGGCAGGCCAACGCCGCCGGCCGCTACACCCATCAGGGCGACCAGCACCCGGCGCCGCTGGACCCTCACTTCACCGGCGTCGGCCGGTGCCTGACCGACGACGACGGCTGGTACTCGTTCACGTCGATCAAGCCGGGCCCCTACCCGTGGCGCAACCACCACAACGCCTGGCGGCCCGCGCACATCCACTTCTCGTTGTTCGGCACCGACTTCACCCAAAGACTGATCACGCAGATGTACTTTCCCGGCGACCAGCTGCTCGCGCTCGACCCGATCGCCCAGTCGATCACCGATCCCGCCGCGCTGTCCCGGCTGATCGCCACCTACGACCACGAGCAGTCCGAGCACGAGTGGCTGCTCGGCTACCGCTGGGACATCGTGTTGACCGGCAGCCACGCGACCTACCTGGAGCCGTCCGATGACTGAAACCCCTGGCCAGACGGTCGGGCCGTTCTTCCACCACGCGCTCGCCTATCCGGGCGACTCCGAGCTGGTGCCCTTCGGGTCGGCCGGATCCGTGGTGTTGCACGGGTACGTCTACGACGGCGCCGGGAACGCGGTGCCGGACGCGATGATCGAGATCCGGCAGGCCGACGCGTCCGGCGTGGTGCCCGCCGTCGGTGGCTCGCTGCGGCGCGGCGGGGCCGCGTTCACGGGCTGGGGCCGGTCCTGCACCGACGCGGCCGGGCACTACTGGTTCAGCACGGTCGAGCCGGGGCTGCCGTTCTTCGCGGTGACGGTGTTCGCCCGCGGGCTGCTCGACCGGTTGTTCACGCGGATCTACCTGCCGGGTGCCGCGAACGCGGTGGACGGGCTGGTCGCCGCGCGCGAGGCGGACGGCCGGCTTCGGTTCGACATCCACCTGCAGGGGCCGTCCGAGACGGTGTTCCTCAAGTTCCCGCGGACCTGATCGTGCTGCCGGGTTCGTATCGCGCTGCCGGACTGGTGGAGGACGCCGCGCTGGTCAGGGCGATGCTGGACGTCGAGGTCGCGTGGGCGCGGGTGCTCGGCACCGAGGTCTCGCTCGGGTCCTGGGAGCCCTCGCTGGACCCGGTCGAGGTCGAGGCCGCGGGAAATCCGGTGTTGCCGCTGGTCTCGGCCTTGCGGGAACGGGTTTCCGGTCCAGTCCACACTGGACTCACCAGTCAGGACGTGCTGGACACGGCGTTGATGGTGCTGGCCCGCAGGGTGCTGGGCCGCGTCTCCGGGGATCTGCGACTGGCCGGCGCGGCGCTGGCCCGGCTGGCCGACGAGCACCGGTCGAGCGTGATGGCCGGGCGGACGCTCACGCAGTTCGCCGTGCCGATCACGTTCGGGCTGAAAGCCGCGCGCTGGCTGGTGGGGGTGCTGGACGCCCTCGACGAACTGGACGTGGTGTCGCGGAACCTGCCGGTGCAGTGCGGAGGTGCGGCGGGGACGCTGGCCAAGGCGGCGTCGGTGGTGGACCCGATCGCGGCGGCTTCGGCGTTCGCCGGCCACCTGGGACTCGTGTGGCCGGGCCTGCCTTGGCACACCTACCGCGCTCCGGTCACGCGGCTCGGCGACGCGTTGGTGCGTACGTGCGACACGCTCGGCGTCATGGCCGCGGATCTGCTCACGCTGGGACGCCCGGAGATCGGTGAGATCAGTGAGGGCTCGGTGGCCGGGCGGGGCGGGTCGTCGACCATGCCGCACAAGCGGAACCCGGTGTTGTCGGTGCTGGTGAACAGCGCCGCGCTGCAGGCTCCGCAGCTGGGATCCCAGCTGCACCTGTGTTCGGCGCGGGCCGTGGACGAGCGGCCTGATGGGGCTTGGCATGCGGAGTGGCCCGCCTTGCGCGCGTTGCTGGAGCTGACAGTCGTGGCGGCGTCGCAGGCGGCTGAACTGGTTGAGGGACTTGAGGTGCACTCGGACGTGATGGCGCGCAGGGCTGCAGAAGCCGCCGGTGAACTGCTGGCCGAGCGGGGTGGCGGCACGGATCCGGCTGCGTATCTCGGGGCAGCTGAGTCCTTTGTGGACGATGTGCTGAAGCGGTGGGAGGCCCGGTGACCGTCGAACTGACCCTGACGAGGCTTGCCGGTTCCGAGGACTCGGCACGGCTGCTGGTCGTCGGGCCTTCGCTGGGAACGTCCGTCGCGCTGCTGTGGCGGGACTGCGCGGCGGCGCTGAGCGGGTTCGAGGTGATCGGCTGGGATCTGCCCGGCCACGGCTCTGGCAAGCCTGCCACGGAGCCGTTCACCGTGCCTGACATCGCCGACGAGCTGACAAAGCGCATCGAAGCGCTGGCCGGTGGAAGGTCCGTCGCGTACGCCGGGGTGTCGTTCGGCGGTGCTGTCGGGTTCGAGCTGGCGACGCGCGGCGGGAGTCCGTTCGAGGTGGTCGTGTGCATCGGTGCGGCGCCGCGGATCGGCGAGCCGGCGATGTGGCGAGAGCGGGCGGCGCTGGTGCGCAGGGCCGGGACGCCGGTGATGGTCGAGGGTTCGGCGCAGCGGTGGTTCGCGCCGGGGTTCGTCGAGCGTGCGCCGCGGGTCGCGGGCACGTTGCTGCGGGCGTTGGCCGACACGGACAAGGAGTCGTACGCGTTGGCCTGTGAGGCGTTGGGCTTCTACCAGCCAGGCGAAGCGGTGAAGCCCGTGCGGGTGTTGGTGGGAGAGCACGACGTCGTGGTGTCGCCGGAGACAGCTGATCGGGTGCTCGTGGGATGTGGACATCTGCCGCCCGCCGAGGATCCGGCGGGCGTGGCGGCGGTGTTGATCGAGGAGATGCGGTGTCCTACGACGACGGCATGAAGGTTCGGCGTGAGGTGCTGGGTGACGCGCATGTGGACAGCGCGGCGCCGGACGAGTTCACGCGGGACTTCCAGGACTTCATCACGCGGTACGCGTGGGGCGAGATCTGGACGCGGCCGGGGCTGGACCGCCGGATGCGGAGTGCGGTCACGCTGACGGCACTGATCGCGCGAGGGCATTGGGAGGAGCTCGCGCTGCACGTGAAAGCCGCGCGGCGCAACGGGTTGAGCGTCGACGAGATCGGTGAGGTGATCCTGCAGAGCGCGATCTACTGCGGAGTGCCTTCCGCCAACCACGCGTTCTCGGTCGCGCGGCAGGCCCTGAAGGAGGAGGCGTGAACGCGCTGGAGGCCGTGGCGGACACGGCGGACGGCTCGACCGTGCTGATCGGCGGGTTCGGGCCTGCCGGTGAGCCGGTGCAGCTCATCGAGGCGCTGCTCGACAGCGGGGCGAAGGAGCTGACGGTGGTCAGTAACAACGCCGGGTCCGGTGAGACCGGAATCGCCGCCCTGATCAGGGAGAAGAGGGTGGTGAAGATCGTGTGTTCGTATCCGCGGCAGGTCGACTCGCGGCACTTCGACGAGGCGTACCGGGCCGGGCGGATCGAGCTGGACCTGGTGCCGCAGGGCAACCTCGCCGAACGGATCCGGGCAGGTGGCGCGGGCATCGGGGCGTTCTTCACGCCCACCGGGTACGGGACGATGCTGGCGGAGGGCAAGGAAACCCGCGTGATCGACGGCAAGGGGTACGTGCTGGAGTACCCGATCAAGGGCGACCTGGCGCTCGTCAGGGCACACCGGGCGGACCGGTTCGGCAACCTCGTCTACCGCAAGACGGGCCGGAACTTCGGACCGATCATGGCCGCCGCCGCGACGACGACCGTGGTGCAGGTGGAGGAGCTCGGGGAGATCGATCCCGAACACGTCGTGACGCCGAGCATCTACGTCGACCGGATCGTCCACATCGGACGTGCGGCATGATCGACCGGCAGACGCTCGCCAAGCTGGTGGCGGCGGACATCCCGGCAGGGGCGTTCGTGAATCTCGGCATCGGGCAGCCCACCGAGGTCGCCGACCACCTCGCGCCGGACAGCGGCGTGGTGCTGCACACCGAGAACGGCATGCTCGGGATGGGCCCGCAGGCGCACGGCGACGACGTCGACCTCGACCTGATCAACGCCGGCAAGATCCCCGTCACGGAACTGCCGGGGGCGTCGTACTTCCACCACGCCGACTCGTTCGCGATGATGCGCGGCGGCCACCTCGACGTGTGCGTGCTCGGCGCGTACCAGGTGTCGGCGCGGGGCGACCTCGCGAACTGGCACAGCGGGGCACCGGACGCCATCCCGGCCGTCGGCGGGGCGATGGACCTCGCGGTGGGCGCGAAGCAGGTGTTCGTGATGATGAACCTGCTGACCCGCGACGGAAAACCCAAGCTGCTGCCGGAGTGCACCTACCCGCTCACCGGACTGCGGTGCGTGAGTCGCGTCTACACCGACCTCGCGACCTTCCTGATCACCGAGAACGGTGTCGTCGTGCGCGATCTGCACGGCATCGCGTTCGCCGATCTCCAGTCGTTGCTGGACGTCCCGCTCATCGAGGAGCTGTCATGACGCGCACCCAGGTCGGCATCGTCGGCGCGGGACCCGCCGGGCTGATGCTGTCCCATCTGCTGTCGCTCAACGGAATCGACAGTGTCGTGGTCGACTGCCGCACGCGGCTGGAGATCGAGAACACCGTCCGCGCCGGCATTCTCGAGGCCGACAGCGCACGGTTGCTCGTCGACACCGGCGTGTCCGACCGCGTGCTGCGCGACGGACATCCGCACGAGGGCATCGACCTGCGGTTCGGCGGCGAGAGCCACCGCATCGACTTCCGCGCCCTGGTGGGCGAATCCGTGTGGCTGTACCCGCAGACCGACGTGTTCATGGACCTGGCCAACGCACGCGAACGCGACGGCGGCGACGTGCGGTTCGGCGTCAGCGACACGACGGTCGACATCGCCGAGCCCGCGATCCGGTTCACCGACAGCGACGGCGTCCGCCGGGAAGTGCGGTGCGATCTGCTCGTCGGCGCGGACGGATCCCGGTCGATCTGCCGCGCCGAAGTGCCGGAATCCGTGCGCACGCACAGCTTCCGCGAGTACCCGTTCGCCTGGTTCGGGATCATCACCGAGGCCCCGCGCAGCGCACCCGAGCTGGTCTACTCGCACTCGCCGCGCGGGTTCGCGTTGATCAGCCAGCGCACCGAGACCCACCAGCGCATGTACTTCCAGTGCGACCCGGAGACCGATGCCGAGTCGTGGTCCGCCGACCGGATCTGGGAGGAGCTGCAGGCACGGGTCGCGGGCCCCGACGGCTTCACGCTGAAGGAGGGGCCGATCACCGAGAAGATGGTGCTGCGTTTCCGGTCGTTCGTCGCGGAACCCATGCGCCACGGCCCTTTGCTGCTCGCCGGCGACGCCGCCCACACCGTGCCGCCGACCGGCGCGAAGGGGCTCAACCTGGCGCTGCAGGACGTCCGCGTGCTGGCCGAGATCATCGAACGCGCGCTGCTGAAGAACGACACCGACGCCCTCGACGAGTACGGGCCGCGTGCGCTGGACCGGGTGTGGAAGGCGCAGCACTTCTCGTACTGGATGACGACCATGCTGCACGCGCTGCCCGATGCGACCGACTTCGACGTGCGGCGGCAGCTCGGTGAGCTCGCGTCCGTGGTGGCGTCGGAGGCGGGGTCGCGGTTCCTGGCGGAGGGGTACACCGGCTGCTGGCCTGTGTCACAACGGAAGGTTAGGCCATAAGGAGTCCTCCGCGCGGATGATGCCCCGCGGCGGACGCGATCTTGAACGGCACCCGCCTAGCCTTCCTCCCATGTTGACTGTGAGGGGGATCAGCCGGAGCTTCGGCGACCACCGCGTCCTCGACGAGGTGAGTTTCGACGTGAAGCCCGGCAGGATGACCGGCTTCCTGGGGGCCAACGGATCCGGCAAGACGACGACGATGCGGATCGTGCTGGGGGTGCTCGCCGCGCACGGGGGTTCGGTGAGCTGGCAGGGGAAGCCGGTCACCGGGCAGAACCGGCCGCAGTTCGGGTACATGCCGGAAGAACGTGGCCTGTACCCGAAGATGAAGGTGCGCGAGCAGATCACGTGGCTCGGGCGGCTGCACGGCGTCGACCGGACGGTCGCGCAGCGCAACACCGACCAGCTGCTCGACGACCTGGAGCTGACCGACCGCGCGAACGACCGGCTGGAGCAGCTGTCGCTCGGCAACCAGCAGCGCGTGCAGATCGCGGCCGCGCTGGTGCACGACCCCGACGTGCTGATCCTGGACGAGCCGTTCTCCGGCCTCGACCCGATCGCCGTCGAGACCGTGCTCGACGTGCTGCGCAAGCGGGCCGCGAACGGCGTGCCGGTGCTGTTCTCCAGCCACCAGCTCGCGATCGTGGAACGGCTCTGCGACGACGTCGTGATCATCTCGAAAGGACGGATCGCGGCGAACGGATCACGCGAGGAACTGCGCAGGACCCACGCGGGAGATCGCTACGAGATCGTCGTCGCCGAGGACGCGGGCTGGATCCGCGATGTGCCCGGCACGACGCTCCTGGAGCTCGACGGGCCGCGCGCGGTGTTCGAGTCCGAACCCCAGCGGGTGCTCAAGGCCGCTTTGGAACGCGGCGAGGTCCGCTCCTTCACGCCGGTCGTCCCCACGCTCGACGAGATCTTCAAGGAAGTGATCTGAGATGGCCCGTGCTTCCTTCGCCCAGGCGACCTGGCTGGTCGCCGAACGTGAGATGAAGACCTTCGTCAGCACCAAGGGCTTCTGGATCGGGTTCGTCGCCACGATCGTCGGCCTGTTCGCGCTGACCGTGCTGCCGACGGTGTTCGGCGACGACGACCCGAAGGTCGCCGCGGTCGGGTCGGCCGTGCAGGCGGTGCAGGGCAAGCAGCTCGACGTCCGTGAGGTCGCGGACGTGCAGGCGGCCGCGGACCTGGTCAGGGCCGACGAGGTCAAGGCGGCGATCGTGCCGGACGGCAGCGGCATCAAGGTCCTCGCGCTGAACGACCCGCCGAACGACGTGATCCGGCAGCTCGTCGCGTCGCCGCCCGTCGAGCTGCTGGAGGCGTCGGCGGTCAACTCCGGCCAGCGGTTCGTCACGGTGCTCGTGTTCGGGCTGGTGTTCCTGATGTTCGGCATGGGCGGCGCGGCGATCGCGCAGAGCACCGTGACGGAGAAGCAGACCAGGATCGTGGAGATCCTCGTGTCGACGGTGCCGGTGCGGGCGCTGCTCGCCGGCAAGATCCTCGGGCACACGATCCTCACGCTGTGCCAGGTCGTCGTGCTGGCGCTCGCGGCACCGATCGCCCTGCGCGTCGCCGGGCTGGCCGAGCTGCTGGCCGTCGTGGTGCCCGCCTTGGGGTGGTTCGTGCCGTTCCTGATGCTCGGGTTCGTGCTGATCTCGTCGATGTGGGCGGTCGCGGGCGCGCTGGTCAGCCGTCAGGAGGACCTCGGTTCGACGATGGGCCTGGTGATGCTCGCGGTGATGGGCCCGTACTTCGGTGTGCAGTTCTTCTTCGACAACCCCGCGGTGCTCGCGGTGATGTCGTTCGTGCCCTTCACGGCGGGCGTGGCGATGCCGGTGCGGATGTTCGCGCAGCAGGCCCAGCCGTGGGAGGCGCTGGTGTCGCTCGGTCTCCTGGCGGCGACCGTCGTGGTGATCCTGCTGGTCGCGTCGAGGCTCTACACCGGATCGTTGTTGCAGACCGGTGCGCGGGTGAAGCTGTCGCGGGCCTGGGCACCGGCAGAATAGGCGCATGATCGCTGATCCGATTCGTCTCGCCGTCGTCGGCCTGGGCGCCATGGGCACCCGGATGCTGACGGCGGCGCAGGCACACCCCGACTACACCGTCGTCGCGGGCGTCGACGTCGCACCCCGCACGCTCGACGTCCCCGTCGTCACGTCGCTGGACGACGTGCTGTCCGAAGTGGACGCGGTGTACGTCTCGACCCCGCCCGCGTCACACGCCGAGCTCGTGCTCAAGGCGTTCGCGGCGGGCAAGGCGGTGTTCTGCGAGAAGCCCCTCGCCGTCGACCTCGGCGAGGCGCGGGCGATGGCCGAAGCCGCCAGGGGCCGGCCGAACGCGGTGAACTTCGCGTTGTCGGACATGGTGGCGACGTTGGAGATCGAACGGCAGCTGCTGGAGCTGGGCGCGCTGCGGGGCGTGGAGATCAGGCTGCAGTTCCCCCGCTGGCCGCGGGCGTTCCAGGCGGAGGCGGCGTGGCTCGCGCGCGGTGAGCAGGGCGGGTTCGTGCGCGAGGTGTTGTCGCACTTCATCTATCTCACCGACCGGCTGCTCGGGCCGCTCACCGTCGAGTCGGTGTCGGCGGAGCGTCCCGAAGCCGGCGCCGCCGAGGTGGCGGCACGCGGCCTGCTGCGCGGAAGCGGTGTGCCGGTGCACGTGTCGGCCTTCTCCGGCCTGGCGGGACCGGAGATCTACGAGTGGACGGTGTGGGGCACCGAACGGTCGCTGCGCCTGGACCAGTGGGCTGACCTGTCCATTTCGGACGGTGGCGCGTGGGAGCCGGTGCCGTTGACCCAGACCGGGTCCGACTACTCGCGGCTCACGCTGTTCGCACAGGCCGTGCGGGGTGAGCACCCGCGCGACCTGGCGAACTTCGACAGCGGGCTGCGCGTGGCCGAGGTGATCGAGGCCTTCCTGCGTTAGTGTCGGCGAAGGTGCTCCAAGATCGCGTCGGCCAGCACGGCGTGCATCGCGGCGGGGGGCTGTGCCCCATGCCGTCGAGTTCCACCAGCCGTGCGTCCGGCAGCAGATCTGCCAGGTGCCGGCCAAAACCGGGCGGGTAGAACGGATCTCCCCCTACGCTACGTCGGCGAGCGGGTCGACGACCTGGCCGCCGACGTGATCCTCAGTCGAGCACCTCGCGCAGCCTGACGCCGAACTCCTCCGGCTTGCCCGCGTAGCCGAACTCGCCGCCCATGAACCCGCCGTGGTGGCTGGGGAACACGACGGCTTCCTGGCCGAGCAACCGAGCGATGTGGATGGCCGTCCGCGCGGTGAACGCGTTGCCGGTCTCCTCGCCGACGGCGATCACGACGCGGGTGGGCGCGGCTTTCAGCGCGTCGATCTTCGGCTGGTAGTCGGTGATCGCGAGCGAGTCCCGCGACAGCAACGGGTTGTCGCGGGCGCCGTCGTCCTCGGTCGGCATGCCGAACTGCGCCGGGTCGGCCGGTGGCAGCGCGAAGTACTCGTCCGTGTACTCGCCCTGCCACGACGACATGACCATGAACTGCGCCATGCCCGCGCCGAAGCCGTTGGCGAGGTAAGCGTCGATAAAACCGTCACGGGCGCGGCGGGCGGCGTCGGCGTCGGGCAGCACGTCGATGATCGGCGGCTCGTGCGCGACGAGCGTGACCACGTCGTCCGGGTAGGACGCGACGAGTTCCAGCGCCGTGACCGCGCCACCGCTGGACGCGAACAGGTCGACCGGGCCGCCGACCGCCTGGATCACCGCGTGCACGTCCGCGGCCTGGATCTCGGGCCTGTTCTCGGTGCTGCCGTCCGACCGCGTGCTGCGACCGAGGCCGCGCGGGTCGTAGGTGATGACCGTGCGGTCGGGGAACTGTGCTCTGAGTGCGGCGAAGCCACTGGCGTCCATGGGCTGGCCGATCATCATCAACGGGCGGCCGCCCTCGCCCTCCACGTCGTAGACGATGGCTGCTTTGTCGGTTTCCAGTGTGTGAGTGGGCATGGTTGCTCCCCAGTCCAGTAGGTGTGAGCAGCCTAGTCACAGACGTGAACCCTGATGGGCTAACAGGCCGATCGACCTGCATGTATTCCGCTGTTATCAACGATCGCATGACACGAACAGCAGTGGTGACCGGCGGCGGCACGGGCATCGGCAAGGCGGTGGCGGCCCGGCTCGTGGAGCAGGGCCTGGACGTGGTGATCACGGGACGGCGGGAGGACGTCCTGAAGGCGGCGGCGCAGGAGATCGGCGCGCGGGCGGTGGTGTTCGACGCGGCCGACCCGGACGCCGTGCAGGCGGCGCTGAGCGACCTGCCGTCCTCTGTGGACGTTCTGGTCAACAACGCGGGCGGCAACATGACCCGGCGCCTGCCCGCGCCGGAGAACCTGGCGGACGTGAAGAACCTGTGGTTCGCCAACTACGAGTCCAACGTGATCAGCGCCGTTCTGGTGACGACGGCCCTGGAACCGCGTCTCGCCGACAACGCCCGCGTGGTGACGCTCGGGTCGATCGCCGGACGGCGTGGCTCGGGTGCCTACGGTGCGGCGAAGGCGGCCGTCGAGGCGTGGACGGCGGATCTCGCGTTCGCGGTGGGAGCACGGGGGATCACGGTCAACGTGGTCTCGCCGGGCGTCACCGAGGACACCGAGTTCTTCGGCGGCACCCTCAGCGAGGAACGGCGCAAGAAGCTCGTCGGCAACCCGGCCAACGGGCGCGCGGGCACCCCGGCGGACGTCGCCGCCGCTGTCGCGTTCCTGACCTCACCCGAGGCTGGGCACATCACCGCCCAGGTCATCGGGGTGAACGGCGGAGCCGGGCTCGGACGCTGAACCCGATCACCGCGAGCAGGACGACGAGCAGCGCGATCCAGGAGAACTCGGCGAGGTAGTGCTCGGCCGCCTCGCCGACGAAGTAGACCACCGCCGTCGTGCCACCGGCCCACGCGATACCGCCAGCCGCGTTGGCCAGCAGGAACTTCCCGTAGTGCATGCCCATCGTGGCGGCGAGCGGACCGGACAGGATCCGCAGCAACGCCACGAACCGGCCGAAGAACACCGCCCAGGCGCCGTACCGTTCGAACAGCGCCTGGGCGCGGCCGACCCGGTCCTCGCCGAAGTGGCCGGGGAACCTCTCGCCCGCCCACCCGAACAGGCGAGGCCCGAACCGCTTGCCCAGCGCGTACCCGGTGCTGTCGCCGATGATCGCGCCGGCCGACGCGCAGACGCCGACGAGGACCGGCGAGATCCCGTCGTGGTGTGAGGCCATGAGCGCGGCCGTGACCAGCACGATCTCGCCCGGCAACGGGATCCCGACGCTTTCGATGCCGACCACCAGGCCCACGACGACGTAGACGAGCAGCGGTGGAACGGTCTGCAGCCACTGGGTCAGCACACTCCCGATCTTCCTCCGGCAGTGGAATCCGTGCACCGGACGCACGTGCATCGATATGGTGTGGATCATTCGGGACCGAGGGGGCGGCGTGACCAGCCAGTTCGGCGTGCTGTTGCGCCAGTGGCGGCAGCGGGCGGGATTGAGCCAGGAAGCGCTCGCCCAGCTCGCCGGTGTGGGCATTCGCACGGTGCGCGGGCTGGAGATCGGCGAACGGACCGATCCGCGCATGGGCACCGTGCGGTCGTTGGCCGACGCGCTGGAGCTGACCGGGGCCGAGCGGGCCGAGTTGTTCGCCGCCGCCGGACGCGACGAGCCGATCCCCGTCGAGCCGGTGCGGTTCGCCCCGCTGGCCGAGGCCGCGGAGACGTTGAAGGTCGCGATCGAGTCGCGCTGGCGCCGCGAAGAGGAGCAACGGCAGATCCACGACCCGGTGCCGTTGCCGGTGCGGTGGGACGGTGCGCCACCCGAGCTGCGGGACAGCTGGCTCAACATCGGCGGGGAGGCCGACCTCGGCGGACGGTTGGACCAGATCGTCGAGGTCTACCGGAAGGTCGGGTCGCGGCGGCTCGTGGTGCTGGGCAGGGCCGGGTCCGGCAAGACGGTCCTGACCACGCGGTTCGTGCTCGACCTGCTCAAGGCGCGGGACGTGACCGACCCGGTGCCGGTGATCTTCAGTCTCGGGTCGTGGCATCCGGAGCGGGTCGGGCTGCGTGACTGGATGGCCGAGCAGCTCATCCGCGATCACCCGTTCCTCGGGGCGCCGGGGCCGAGCGGCGGGACGGTCGCCGCGGCGCTCGTGGACGCGCAACGGGTGCTGCCCGTGCTGGACGGGTTCGACGAGATCGCGGCCGGGTTGCACCGGCCGGCGCTCAACGCGTTGAACACCACCACCCTGCCGTTGCTGCTCACGAGCCGTGTGGACGAGTACCGCGACGCCGTCGAGGGCACGGACGTGCTGACCTCGGCGGCCGCGGTGGTGCTGGCCGACCTGACGTGCGACGACCTGGCGGACTACCTGCCGCGGACCACGCGCAAGAAAGTGTGGGCGCCGGTGCTCGACGAGGTCCGCGGCGGCGGGGCGTTGGCGAAGGTGCTGACGACGCCGCTGATGGTGGCGCTCGCCCGGCGGATCTACAGCGACACCCCCGACCACGACCCGGCCGAGCTGCTGCGCTTTCACGACGCCGACGAGATCGAACGGCATCTGCTCGGCAGCTTCGTCCCCGCCGTCTACGGGCAGGAGGCCGAACGGGTGCAGCCGTGGCTCGGTTACCTCGCCGACCACCTGACCCGGCTGGGCACGCACGACGTGGCGTGGTGGCAGTTCGGCACCTCGGCGAAGGTGACCGGACTGGCCGTCGGGGCCGCGGTCGGATTGGCGGACCTGGTGATCGAGACCCCAATGGTAGGCGCGCTGACCGGCAGAGGCCTGCTGTTCGCCGCGATGATCGGGCTGGTCACCGGGGTGATCTTCGGGCTGGCGCACTGGTGGGTGGTGCGAGGTTCGCCGATCGAACCCACGCGGACCCAGCTCCGGTTGCGTGGCCGCATCGGTGCGAACGTGTGGTCGCGAGGACTGCTCGGGCTGGCGTTCTGCGGTGCGGTGGGCGGTGCGTTCGCGCTGGTGCAGACGATGGTCTACTGGCTGGTTTTGCCCGGCTGGAAGATGAACATGGGCGTCCTGGCGGACGCCGTGACGTTCTTCCTGGTGTTCGGGCTCGGCGGCGCTCTCGTTTTCGGGCTGGTCGCCGCGTTGGAAGCGCCGCTGGACGTGCGTTCGGCCGGCAGCCCCGCCGATGTGATCGACGCGAATCGTCGCCACGTGCTCACGGTGGGCGCGGTGGTGGTCCCGGTGTTCGCCCTGTTCGTCGTCGCGGCCACCCATGTCGGCGTCCGCGCGCTCGTGGCCCTGCGGTTCCAGGTGGTGTGGACGCCGGCGTCGGCGTTGGCGCTCGGACTCGTCGGCGGCATCGGGGGTGGGTTGGCCTACGTGCTGAGCCTGACCGCGTGGGGGCAGTGGATGATCTTCGCGCGGGTCTGGTTGCCGTTGACCGGACGGCTGCCGTGGCGGTTGCCGGAGTTCCTCGACGACGCCTACCGGCGTGGCGTGCTGCGGCGGGCGGGTGCCGTCTACCAGTTCCGGCACGCGCGGTTGCAGGAACACTTCGCACGTTTGCGCTGATCAGGCCAACCGGCCATATGTGGCCTGTCGTCTGGCCTGTCCTTCGTTTGGCCCGGCTGTGATCGTTTGCCCTGCCGGACGAGGGAGGGAAACGCAGGGTGTCAGGCAACGAGTCGCCGCCGAGCGAGATCAACTGGGAGGCGTACAGCCACGAAGAGCTCCACCGGATGCTGTGGCAGGACGCCGACGTCGCCGAC
This sequence comes from Lentzea nigeriaca, assembly GCF_016907955.1. Taxonomy (GTDB): domain Bacteria; phylum Actinomycetota; class Actinomycetes; order Mycobacteriales; family Pseudonocardiaceae; genus Lentzea; species Lentzea nigeriaca. The sequence continues at coordinate 64,560 of NZ_JAFBCX010000028.1, forward strand.
GTGAGCAAGGTCGCCGACGAGTGGACGCGGCACCGCGCCGCGTTGGACACGCACGCAGAGGTGCTGAGAGAGCAACGGGCCGCGTTGCTCGACGGGTGGAAGGGGACCGCGGCGGAGGAGGCCGCCGCCCGGCTCACGGCGCTGGCCGAGCGGATCGAGAAGATCAGCGAACTGGCGGCCGCCGGGCAGAAGGCCGCGCAGGACTCGGCCGACGCGCTGGCCGCGGCGAGGGCCGCCATGCCACCGCCACCGGACGCGGCGACCACGCCCGCGTTCGCCGGGCTGCCGACCGTCCCGTCGATGCCGTTCACCTTGCCGAGTCCACCGGCGCCGTTCGCGCTGCCGGGCGCACCGGCGCCGATGGCCCAACCGATGACACTGCCGAGCGCGCCGACGATGCCCGCCGGAGCCACCTCGGGTTTCTACTTCTACTTCGGCGCAGTCTCCGCCGATACGCAGAAGGCGCAGGCCATCCGCGCGATGCAGACCTACGAGTCGAGCCTGAACGGCAGCGGCCGCCTCATCGACGACGCCCGCGGCAACATCCCGCAGGCCGCTCCGCCGCCAGCCCGTGCCGTGCCGCAGCCGGTGAGAACGCCCAGCTCAGGCGGTGTCCCGTGGCAACGCCTCGTTGGTGGAGGTGGCGGGTCCGGCGGCTCCGGTGGCTCCGTGGCGACGACCCGAGGGCCGGTGATCGGCGCGCCCACCCCGGTGAACCAGCAGGTCAGCCCCGGTATGCGGGCCGGAGTGATGTTCGGCCAGCCAGGAGGAGCCGCCGCGACCGGCGCGCTCACCGCGGACACCAGGACGACCGGCCAGAACAACGCGATGGCGGCACCACCGGCCGGTGGTGCGCGCAAGGACGACGACCAGCCGCACGAGAACCAGATGCCCACGCTCGACCACGGCCTGTTCGTGGTGGACGACCGGGTGTCGCCCGCAGTCATCGGGGAGGAGTCGTGACCGGGTACGAGGTCGCGCCGGAGGCGTTGCAGGACCGGATCAAGACGCTGACCAGGCTGGCCGAGCTGACCGGCGACCTGGTGGCGACCGCGAGCAGGCTTGCCGAGCGACAGCCGTTGCTCGGCACCGCCCCACCCGCCCAGGACCTGGCGCGCAGGCTCAAGGCCGCGGGCTCGGGGCTCGCGGGTGAGGTGGGCGCGGCCGAACGCGAGGTGCGTGAGTTCCAGCGGATGCTCGCCGAGATCAAGAGCACCTACACCGAGACCGACGCCGAGCAGGCGCGCAAGGCGGGACGATGATCGCGTTCGACCTGGTGGAGATGGACCTGCTCGCGACCCACGCCGGCGTGCGCTGGCCGTTCCCGCTGCGGGTTCCGTCGTTCGGCAAGCTCGCCGACGAACGGGCAGCGCTGCTCGCCGAGGCGGGCCACGGGCTGCAGGCGCGCGGTCTGGCGGAGGCGCACGGACCGACGGGCATGGCGGCCGAGCTCGTCACCGCGTTGCGCGAGCACACCGCCGTGGTGGATCTCGTCGTGCCGGAAACGGGTGCCGTCGCGATGGTCTACGGCGCCGACGCGGTCGTGTGCACGCAGTCCGGCAGCACGGTACGGGCGACGCACGTCGAGGCGGAGACGCTGGGCGACGAACTCGTGGCGTTGATCCCCGAACTGCGGCCCGCCCAGCTGATGCCGATCACCCTGCCACCCGGTGCCGGACTCGACCTCGAGGTCACCGGTCAGGGCCAGGCCGGGGTGGTCCTCGGCGGCCAGCGGCGGGAAGTGTCCTGGTTGGACAGTCCGGGCGGCAGGGTCAGGGTGGATGTCGGCGACGACGGCTGGGTCAGTGTGAATCCCATGCGACACAACGACGTTGTGCGCGTGATCGGTGAGCTCGCCGCGATGGCGCGAGCGTAGAAGAGGGGGAAGATATGGATCCAGCACAGTGGCTGGCCGACTACCAGGAACGCCTGGAGCGGGTGGCGTACAGCGCGCGGTCGGCGAGTGCGAGCCTGGCCGAGGTCGGGGCGAGTGCGACCTCGCCGCGCGGTGAGGTCACGGTGACCGTCAACGCCGGCGGTGTGCTCGGCGACGTCGCGCTGACGCCCGCGGCGCGCAAGCTCGACGTCGACACGCTGGCGACGCTGATCGTCGCCACCGCGCGGGAGGCGCAACGGCTGGCGAGCGCCCGAATGGCCGAGGTGATGGCGAACTACCTCGGTGAAAGCGATGCGCTGCACCAGATCACCTCGCACCTGCCGGAGGCCGTCCGATGACGTTCACCGTCGACCACGAGCAGCTGCGCAAGCACGCGGCCACGCTCGCCGGGTACGCAGACCAGCTCTCCGCGACGGGAACGCGGCTGCCCGGCGGGATCGGCCAGTCCTCGCTGGGCTCGTTCGCCCAGTTCCTCACGTCCGGCCTGGGCAGCGCGATGGGGGAGACCCTGAACGCGTTCGCGCACGTCGCGTCCACAATGGACAAAGTTGGTGAGGGTATGCGCCAGACCGCGGACCTGTACCAGCGCACGGACGACGACAACGCCGCCACGGTCGTGGGAGCCGCCCGATGACGACAGCAACGGACGCGGGCACGATCGCCGCCCTGCTCAACGAACTCCGCACCACCACGAAGTCCATCGCCGGTGACGAGTGGCTGTCGTCGGACTTGGCCGCCGCACCGAAGGCCGACATCAGCGAGCTCGGCTCGAACGGGAAACCGTTGCAGGCGTTGGACAGCGCGGGCGTCGGCTTCCTCACGCCGATGATCTCTTTCCTGGAAGAGCCGCTGAACCAGCTCAAGGGTGACCCGGACGGCGTCCAGCAGGGCGCCGGCGAGTTCGAGAAGGCGAGCAAGTCCGCCACCTCGCTGGCCCAGGACTACCAGGACAAGGCGAAGAGCGAGACCGACGGCTGGTCCGGGCAGAGCGCGACCGACTACGCGAAGACCGGCAAGCAACTCGTCGACGGCGTGCTGTCCGTCGCCGAGACCGCGCTCGGCAGCGCGACCGCGTTGATCAAGGCCGGTCAGGTGGTCGCGCAGGTCGTCGCCGAGGTCACCCGGCTGATCACCGAGGCGATCGGCAAGATCGTGCCGATCATGACGGAGGCGATCGCGGCGGCACCGGCGACGTTCGGGCAGAGCATCGCCGTGGCGATCCCGCAGTGCGTGCAGATCGCCGTCGACTGCGGGGTGCAGATCGCGGCCAAGCTCGGCGAGCTGCTGGCCAGCGGCGAGAACCTGATCAAGCTGGTCGAGGGCGCGCAGGCCGTGCTGAAGGTCGTGAAGCAGGCCCTGTCGGTGATCGGCGAGCAGGCCCAGGGCACGGGTTCCGGCACCGCGAAGCTCCCGACCGCCAAGGGGGCGACGGCGTGAAGCGTCTCGTCACGATCGTCTGCGCGATCATGCTCGTCGGCGCCGCACCGGCGAGGGCCGACGACGCGGTGCAGACGGTGCTCGACCGGTACCAGGCGCAGGCGGGTCCGGGTGCCGCCGTGCACTCCGCGTCCGGCACCCGCACCGCGGGCACCGGGAAGATCAACGAACAGCGTCCGATCACGGCGGCCGACCACTTCCGGATCGGCAGCCAGACCAAGACGTTCACCGCCTCGGTCGTACTGCAGCTCGTCGACGAGGGCCGGGTCGAGCTGGACGTGCCGATCTCCCGGTACCTGCCCGGTGTCGTCACCGGCAACTACAACGGCGACGTGATCACCGTTCGCCAGCTGCTGCAACACACCAGCGGCCTGGTGCGGGACGTCCGTGATGCACGGGCGAACCCGGACGGCACGTTCACGCTCGCCGAACTGGTCCGCTCGGCGATGGACGAGCCGGCGCAGTCCGCACCCGGTGCCGTGCTGAACTACTCCAACGTCGGCTACCTGGTCATCGGCATGCTGATCGAGAAGATCACCGGCAAGCGGGCCGGTGACGTGATCACCGAACGGATCATCCGGCCGCTGGGCCTGACCGAGACCGAGTTCCCCGCGCCGGGCAGCCGTGCGCTCAAGAGCCCGTTCCTGAACGGGTACATCGGCGGCCGCCTCGGCCCGTTCTTCTTCTGGACCGAGGCGACGACCGCCATCGAGCTGTCGTTCTGGAGCACCGCGGGCGCGATGTCGTCCACTTTGGACGATATCCAGCGGTTCTACCGCGCGTTGATCGGCGGGCGGGTCGTGTCACCGGCCGCGCTCGCGGAGATGCGCCGGACGTTCAACTCCTACGGGCTCGCCCTGGCGCAGGTGCCGCTGACGTGCGGTGGCGTGGCGTGGGGCCACAACGGTGCCCTGCCCACCGGCCACCACTCGTTGACGCTGGTCACCGACGACGGCCGGTACGCGTCGGTGGTGACCAACACGAACGCGCCCGGCACGTCGCCGTCGATCGTCGCGGTCGCTGACAAGGCGATCTGCGGCTAGCTGGTCAGGACTGCCCTGGCCAGGGCGGCGGTTTCGGACGGCGTCCTGCCGACCTTGATCCCACCGCCTCCATCGGCTGCCTCTTGGCCTCCGCCGTGCCCGAGGACCCCGAGACGATGGCGCCCGCGTGGCCCATCGTCTCGCCCTCGGGCGCAGCCCGCTCCTCCGCATCGCCGATCATCACGATCAATTCGGTAAGCGCGGATGATGCCCATGTTCGACTTGCCGGGACTGATGATGCCGGACAGTCCGGCCCGATCTGAGCGTAATGACTCAGTTGTTCTCGATGTTCTTTCGATTGTGGTAGGTCTGCCGGGTCTGCTCCGCGTGGCGGCGCATGACCTCGCCTGCCCGCTCTGCGTCACCGTCGGCGACGGCCGCGATCAGCTCGGCGTGTTCGTTCCACGAGTCGCGGCTGTGCGGACGGGCGATCGGCGTGTAGTACCAGCGCACCCGTCGGTCGAGGAGCCCGATCATCTCGGCCAGGACCTTGTTGCGGCCGATCGCCGCGACAGCCGCGTGCAGGTTGGCGTTCGCCTGGACCAGACGCTCCGCGTCGGCCGCGGCCAGCGCGTCCTCCCCGGCCTTCTGCAACCTCTTGAGCTGCTTCACGTCCTGCGTGGTGGCGTGCTCGGCGGCGAGCTTCGCGGAGTAGGTCTCCAGCACACTGCGCACTGCGAGCAGCTGGTCGGCCTCCTCCTCGGTGGGGGTGTGCACGAAGGCGCCCTGGGCGGGCCGCAGGTCGACCCACCCGTCGGTCTGCAACCGCTGCAAGGCCTCGCGCACCGGCTGCCTGCTCACGCCCAGGTACTCGGCGAGCTCGGCCTCGACCAGGTGCTGACCGGGCGCGAGCGTGCGGCTGACGATGAGCTCGAGCAGCGCGTCGTAAACGGCCTGACGCAGCGGCGCCGGCCGCTCGACCCGCCGGCTGGCTACGGCACTGAGCGAGCTCTTGCCGGCTCGGCGGCCACTCGGCGAAGAGGTCATGCGCGACAGAATACAGCTTTTGGTATGCAAAAAGCAGTTCTAGAGCTGCTCGGCCCTTCCACGGCGGTGATCGCGGCACAGATCGACATTCCGTGGGGGTACTTCCACGTTTTAGCGTGGTTGCGTGGGCTTTTGACAAGCCCCAAACGCGCGCGTGCGTGGTCGCGTGAGGCGGTCGGGTTGCGGAAATTACCGCTTCCCGGTTGTGAATCGGTGGCGCGGGTCTGGTGATTCACTCGATGGTGTTTGTTTTCGACCCCGATATTCACGTGATCTTGCGGTAAATTAGAACACGTGAGCGACCCCAGCCTTCCCCTCCTCTCCACCGGCGAGCTGCTGCGCGG
>NZ_JAFBCX010000029.1 GCF_016907955.1 Lentzea nigeriaca
TCGCAATCCACACCGAACCCGGAGGCCCTCCCTCATTCCAAGATCATCCGATCACGTGTCGGACCGTTCGCAACCTCGCGGGGCAGTACACCTAGACGGTCCCTTCCAGCAGAAGAGCCGCGTTCCGCCGGACGTGGCCGGCCGGATCACTGTCGCGCAGCTGCCTGACGAGGTCGAGCAGGCCTGGATGCGGGAAGTAGCCGGTAGCGATGACCACCGACTGGCGAACTCCCGCGTCCGGATCGCCCGCAACGCGCCGGAACGCCTGCGCAAGCTGGTCGCCGTCCTCGTCGGCGGCGGAGAGTGCCGCCGCGTAGACGCAGATCAGCTTGTCGTTCGTGGTGCTCGCCCGGTCCAGCTCCCGCAACGCTTCCGGGGTGGACCAGAGTTCACAGTCGTGCCGGACGTGCGCCGTCACCTCCGCGCTGCCCGGACCGCGCACGGTGAGATACCGGGTGCCGATGGGGCGGTCGTCGACCTGGTGGATCTCGGTCTTGCGATCGAGGGTCACGAAGATGTCGACGAACGCCCCGGCCTCCGGCTTCTGGTGGTGCGTCAGGATCCAGCCGCGTCGCATGGCCACGAAGTCGACGTCGTCCGACGTGAAACCGGACTTGAGGACGAACCGGCTGCTGAAATCCGGCATCTCAGTCCAGCGACGTCACGAACTTCGAGACGGCGTCCGGATGGAGCTTCTGCGCCATCCGCCCCGACGGCGCCAGCGACCCCAGCCGGTACAGCGGACGTTCCGGAGCGGCCAGCCCGCGCGCCTCCGCCCGCAGCTGGGCCACGAGCAGCTCCGAGAACACCAGGCCCGGTGTGTCACCGCGTGCGGCCAGCGCGTCGGCGAGGCGGCGCAGCTGGTAGATGCCCAGCTCGCGGCCGCCCATGCCGGAGTACATCGACAGCCCGATGTTGATCGCCTTCTTGTTGCCGCGCACGAACAGGCCGACGGTCCTGGCGTTGCGCATGTCGGTGACGAGCAGGTCGAGCGCGTCGGCGGTGGCGAGGTCGACGGTCCGCGTCCCGAAGCCGCGCACGTGGACGCGCGTGCCCGCCAGCCACGTGGTGCGGCGGGCCTCGGACATCGCGAGCAGCACCACCGGCAGCGCCACGATCAGGGCGGCGATGATGCCCGCCCAGCGGCCGCCGATGAAGCCCACGATCGCGCCGAAGGCGAGGGCGACCATCACGCCGCCGATCGCCACCATCCGCGCACGCTTGCGGACCGTCACCCGGTCCAGCAGGTCGAGCGAGAGCTGGTCGCTCTTGTCGTCTTGGCTCACAGCGCCTTCCGCACCGCCTCGACCACGTCCGTCAGCGACACGGTCACCTGCTCGCCCGTGGCGAGGGTCTTCACGCCGATGCTGCCCGCCTCCAGGTCGCGCTCGCCGAGCACCAGCGCCAACCGGGCACCGGACTTGTCGGCGACCTTGAAGCCCGCCTTCATCGACTTGCCGCCGTAGACCAGGTCGGTGCGCACGCCGGCCGCGCGCAGCTCGCCCGCGATCGCCACCAGCCTGGCCCGCGCGGCCTCGCCCAGCGGCACGCCGATCACGTCGACGCGGCTGAACTCCGGCAGCACGCCCTCGGCCTGGGCCGCGAGCAACGCCCTGTCGACGCCCAGGCCGAACCCGACACCGGACAGCTCCTGGCCGCCGAGCTGCGCCATCAGGCCGTCGTAGCGGCCGCCGCCGCCGATGCCCGACTGCGCGCCCAGGCCGTCGTGGACGAACTCGAACGTCGTCTTCGTGTAGTAGTCGAGGCCGCGGACCATGCGCGGGTTCTCCACGAACTTCACGCCCAGCTCCGTCAGGTAGCCCTTGACGAGCTCGTAGTGCGCCCGGCACTCGTCACACAGGTGATCCACCATCAGCGGCGCCTCGGCGACCATGGCGCGCACCTCCGGCCGCTTGTCGTCGAGCACGCGCAGCGGGTTCAGCTCGGCGCGCTGGCGGGTCGCCTCGTCGAGCGGCAGCTTCGCGAGGAACTCCTGCAGCAGCGAGCGGTAGGCGGGACGGCAGTTCGCGTCGCCCAGCGACGTGAGCTCCAGCCGGTAGCCGGTGAGGCCCAGCGCGCGGAACCCGGCGTCACCGACCGCGATGACCTCGGCGTCCAGGGCCGGGTCGTCGATGCCGATCGCCTCGATGCCGACCTGGTGGAACTGCCGGTACCGGCCGGCCTGCGGGGCCTCGGCGCGGAAGAACTGACCCGCGTAGTAGAGCTTCGCCGGCAGCTGGCCGCGGTCGAGGCTGTGCTCGATCACGGCCCGCATCACGCCCGCGGTGCCCTCCGGTCGCAGCGTGATGGAGCGGTCGCCGCGGTCGAGGAAGGTGTACATCTCCTTCGTCACGACGTCGGTCGACTCGCCGACACCGCGCGAGAACAGCGCCGTGTCCTCGAAGACCGGCAGCTCCACGTAGCCGTAGCCCGCGAGCTCGGCTGCACGGGTCAGCGTCGACCGGACGTGCAGGAACGCGGCGGACGTCGGCGGGATGTAGTCGGGAACGCCTTTGGGAGCGGAAAACACGTTTCTCAGAGTCCTCGGTGCGGGGCGGCCGGAGCATCCTGCAGCTGAAGCAGGTAGGGGTTCGTCGCACGCTCGCGGCCTATGGTCGTCGTCGGGCCGTGGCCGGGCAGCACCACCGTGTCGTCGGGCAAGGTGAGGACCTTGTTCTGCAGAGACGACAGCATGCGCGAGTGGTCACCGCCAGGCAGGTCGGTGCGTCCGATGGAACCGGCGAAGAGCGTGTCACCCGAGATCACCAGGCGACCGCCTTCCTGCACGCCGGAGCGGAACATCACCGACCCGCCGGTATGGCCTGGCGTGTGGTCGACGGTGATCTGCAGCCCGGCGAGGTCGAGGTCGGCGCCGTCGACGAGCGAGCGGACCTCGCTCGGCTCGCGCATCTCGAGGTTCCCCCCGAAGAACGCGGCCGACTCGCGGCTGATGCCCTTCAGCGGATCGGCGAGCATCTCGACGTCGTCCGGGTGGATGTACGCGGGGATGTCGTTGCCGTCGCAGACCGGGGTGACGGAGAACGTGTGGTCGAAGTGCCCGTGCGTGAGCAACACGGCGACAGGCGCGAGCCGGTGCTTGCGCAAGGCCTGCTCGATCGGTTCGACCGCGTCCTGACCGGGATCGATGATCACGCAGGGCTCGCCCTCACCGGCCGCGAGGACGAAGCAGTTCGCCTGCAGCGCGCCAGTGGGGAACCCGATCACGAGCACGAAAATGACCTCCCTGTTCAACCACAGCCTAACCACCACACAAAGCTCATATGCCCAGGCCCTAGACTCCCGAGCCGTCCGCCCTATTCGCATGAGTCCCTGGGGAGGGAGCACGTGCCCACCAACGAGCAGCGACGCGCGGCAGCCAAGCGCAAGCTTGAGCGCCAGATGGTCTACCGCCAGCAGCGGGCCAAGAAGCGTCGCATCATCGCCGTCGTGTCGACGGTCGTCGTTGTTGCGCTCGTCGGAGGTGGTGTGTGGTGGCTCGCGACCCACGACTTCGGCAACGGTGACGCGGCCGCGTCGGAGACTCCGCAGAAGGAGTCGGTGGACAAGGCGGAGAACATCCCCACAGCACTGCACCAGATCCCGAAGCGCCCGCAGGCGCTGCCGGCGAAGGTGAACTGTGAATACACGAAGGGCCAGGAGCCGGCGGCCAAGGAGAACACGCCGCCCGCGAACGGCGAGCAGTCCGCCAGCGGCACCGTCGCGGTCACGCTCGGCACCTCGATCGGCGACCTGAAGCTGAACCTCGACCGCTCGCTCGCGCCGTGCACGGTCAACAACTTCGTGAACCTGGCGAAGCAGAAGTACTTCGACAACACCACCTGCCACCGCCTCACGGTGAAGGGCATCCAGGTCCTGCAGTGCGGCGACCCCGGCGGCGACGGCAGGGGCGGCCCCGGCTACTCGTTCAAGGACGAGACCTACCCGGAGCTCACCTACGGCCGCGGCGTGCTCGCCATGGCGAACTCGGGCCCGGACACCAACGGCTCGCAGTTCTTCATCGTCTACGGCGACACGCAGCTGAAGCCGGACTACACCGTGTTCGGCACGGTCGACGAGGAGTCGCTGAAGAAGATCGACGAGGTCGCGAAGACCGGCACGATCTCGCAGACGCCCGGCCAGGGCGACGGCAAGCCGAAGACCCCGGTCGACATCAAGTCGGCGACGGTCGCCAACTAACTCTTCACATGATGAAGGGGAACCTTCCTCCACCTCACGTGGATGAAGGTTCCCCTTCATCGTTTCCAGCGGGCGCGGCCGCGGGGGCCTTCTCGTGCCGGCGTCAGGCGACCTGCGCCCTGGCCTCCACGGCGGTCCAGCCCTGCGACTTGTCGCATTGTGCGGACGAGCGGAAGCCCGGCGGCACCTTGGACCCGGCCTTGAAGAACGACTCGCCGCCCTTCTCGCACCTGAGGATCACGTAGTGGAAGTTGCCGCCACCGCCGCGGCAGATCGCGTGACCCATGTTCCGGCCAGACTCGACCCAGGCCTCGCAGACCCTGTCGTCCGCGACCGCCGCGCCCGGCAGCAGCACCGCCGCCACGGCCGCCGCGGCAGCGGCCATCCCGACCAGCTTCTTCATGTCCGTCCCCCAGGAGGTTGATCTTGTTCTGGCGGGCGTCACCATGCCAGCCGGAAGCGGGGAACGGGCCCGAGTTGCCCCCAGTTGCACAGGAGCCCCCGGCCTGAGCAGGCCGGGGACGCCCTGATGCTGATCTACGAGGCCGACGTCACGCGGTAGACGTCGTAGACGCCCTCAACGCTCCGCACGGCCTTCAGAACGTGTCCGAGGTGCTTCGGGTCGCCCATCTCGAACGAGAACCGGCTGACGGCCACTCTGTCGCGCGACGTCGTCACCGACGCCGACAGGATGTTCACGCGCTCGTCGGCCAGCACCTTCGTGACGTCCGACAGCAGCCGGTGCCGGTCGAGCGCCTCCACCTGGATGGCCACCAGGAAGACACTGGACGCCGACGGCGCCCACTCGACGTCGAGCAGCCGCTCCGGCGACTTCAGCAGCTCGTCCGCGTTCGTGCAGTCGGTGCGGTGCACGGACACACCGCCGCCGCGCGTCACGAAGCCGAGGATGTCGTCGCCCGGCACCGGGGTGCAGCAGCGGGCGAGCTTCACCCACACGTCGCCCGCGTCCTTGACGATCACGCCCGCGTCGCCAGTGGGGCGACGCCTCGTGACCGTGGACGGGGTGGCGCGGTCGGCCAGTTCCTCCTCGGCGTGTTCGACACCGCCGAGCTGCGCGACGAGCCGCTGCACGACGTGCCTGGCCGAGGTGTGGCCCTCGCCGACCGCCGCGTACAGCGCGCTCATGTCCGGGTAGTGCAGTTCCTTCGCCAGGGCCTGCATCGAGTCGACGCTGACCAGACGCTGGATCGGCAGCCCGACGCGCCGGACCTCCTTGGTGATCGCGTCCTTGCCCTGCTCGATCGCCTCTTCCTTGCGCTCCTTGGCGAACCACTGCTTGATCTTCGCCTTGGCGCGCGGGGACGCGACGAAGCTCAACCAGTCGCGGGACGGGCCCGCGCCCTCCGCCTTGGAGGTGAAGATCTCGACGACCTCGCCGTTCTCGAGCTTGCGTTCGAGAGCGACCAGGCGACCGTTCACACGGGCGCCGATGCAGCGGTGACCCACCTCGGTGTGGACGGCGTAGGCGAAGTCGACCGGCGTCGAGCCCGTCGGCAGCGTCTGCACGTCGCCCTTGGGCGTGAACACGAAGATCTCGCGCGCGGCGAGGTCCCAGCGCAGCCCTTCGAGGAACTCACCGGGGTCCGCGGCTTCCCGCTGCCAGTCGAGGAGCTGACGCATCCACGCCATCTCGTCGATCTCGACGGACTTGCCGTTGTGCGTGCCCTTGGTTTCCTTGTACCGCCAGTGCGCCGCGATGCCGTACTCGGCCCGCTGGTGCATCTCGTGGGTGCGGATCTGCACCTCGAGAGGCTTGCCGTCGGGACCGATGACGGTCGTGTGCAGCGACTGGTACACGCCGAACCGCGGCTGCGCGATGTAGTCCTTGAACCGCCCCGGCATCGGCTGCCACGCCGCATGGACGACGCCCATCGCCGCGTAGCAGTCGCGCACCTCGTCGACCAGGATCCGCACACCCACGAGGTCGTGGATGTCGTCGAAGTCGCGGCCGCGGACGATCATCTTCTGGTTGATCGAGTAGTAGTGCTTCGGCCGTCCCTCGACCTTCGCGACGATCCGCGCACCCTCCAGCTGGGTGTGCAGCTCGTCGACGACGGTCCTCAGATACGTGTCGCGACTCGGTGCGCGCTTCGCGACCAGCCGCACGATCTCGTCGTACTTCTTCGGCTGCAGGATCGCGAACGCGAGGTCCTCCAGCTCCCACTTGACGGTCGCCATGCCCAGCCGGTGGGCCAGCGGTGCGAGCACTTCGAGCGTTTCACGGGCCTTGCGGGCCTGCTTCTCCGGCGGCAGGAACCGCATGGTGCGCATGTTGTGCAGCCGGTCGGCGAGCTTGATGACCAGAACCCGCGGGTCCTTCGCCATCGCGATGACCATCTTGCGAATGGTCTCCGCCTCGGCCGCTGCCCCCAGCTTGACCTTGTCCAGCTTCGTGACACCGTCGACGAGGCGAGCGACTTCCTCGCCGAAGTCGTCCTTCAGCTGCCCCAGCGAGTAGTCGGTGTCTTCAACTGTGTCGTGCAGCAGCGCGGCCACCAGCGTCGTGGTGTCCATGCCCAGCTCGGCGAGGATCGTCGCCACGGCGAGCGGATGGGTGATGTACGGGTCGCCGGACTTGCGGCGCTGCGGGCGGTGCTTCTCCTCGGCAACGTCGTACGCGTGCTGCAGAAGCGCCAGATCGGCCTTGGGATGGAGGTCACGGTGCACGGCGGCGAGAGGTTCGAGGACCTGCTTCACCGGGGCCGCACGTTGGGCGGTGATGCGCCGCGCGAGGCGGGCACGCACGCGCCGGGTAGCCGACGGTTGAACAACCGTCGCAGCGGGTTCGGTGTCTTGACTCAACCCCACGCTCCTCGGGTCTCGCGAGTACCGAGGATAACGCGTTTACGGTGACGAAACTTCCGGACGCTCGACGAGCGGCGCAGCTCACACGGTGAACGCCACCCGAACTTTTGCTGAGCCGATCAGGCGACGCTCGCCACGAACGCGCGCCACGCCTGAATCGAAAAGACCAGGGCGTCACCGCGAGTGGCCTTCGAGTCACGCACGAGTGCATCCTGGGCCAGCGACACCTCCACACATGCGGTGTCCCCCTCGGGACCGCTGTAGGTGCTCTTACGCCAGCTCCGCTCGTGGAACATGAGAGTCCTTCCGCAGTCCGCTGACGTAGTTCGCCAGCAGGCCACGTGATTGTCCCTCATCCAAAGCGAGGGCATCCAACCACTTGAAGAACTCCCGGCTGTCCGCGATGGCTGCGCCGTCGTGCGCGAAGACGTTTCCGAGGTCGGTCTCGCTGTACGCCACCGGAATCAGCTTCTCGAAGCTGAAGAGCATGCGCGGAGACATCCTGATCGGGCCGGGACCAGCAGACATCGGCACGATCCGAAGGATGTGCGTATTGAACAGCATGCGGAGGTACTGCTCCTCCATGATCCGCTCGTCGCCGACCTGAAGTTGGAGAGCCAACTCGTGCACATAGAAGCGGCACTCTGGACGGTTCTGAACCCTCTGCAGGATCGCCTGCCGATCCATGCGCCACTTGAGGCTCTTCTCGACATCCGCTGGCGTCTTGCGACCTGTGGAAAGCAGCGCTTCCGCATACTCGCGCGTTTGAATGAGGCCGGGGACCGTCAGCACGTCATAGCAAGTGATCTTCTTGGCCTTCGCCTCCGTCATCGCGAGGGTCCGGAGGTTGTCGGGCACCAGCACCACGTACGGGTCGAAGGCGTAGCGGTACCGGTCGCGGAAGCGTTCGAAGTAGGCGCTGTCGCGGCCGCACGTCATGAGGTACTGGACGAGGTCGATCTCGCTCGCACGCGCCTTGCCGTTCTCGATGTTCGAGACCTTGCTCGGGTCCCAGCCGAGCCGCTCGGCGAAGGCGAACCCGGTCAGCGTCGTGAACTTCTCACGCAGGCGGCGAAGCTCGTCGCCGAGGTCGCGGCTGTAGGCGGTGGAGGTGATCGCAGTCATTGGTCCGACGGTAGGCATTGACCCTCCTCCACGAATCCGCTCATTCGGGTGAAAACGGGGGTATCAGGCGGCGGGCCAAAACGCCGTTCCAATTCGACAATCTTCCGCATGATCACATTATCCCGAACGCGAATTTCCGCGACTTCGTCAACGACTGCGCTCAGCAGTTTGCCGGTGGACATAAGCCGGAGGTCTGGTTCGCTCATGCGTTCGACCTTACCGCAAGATCACGGCGAAAATGCACGTCAGCGATCACACGTTCGGGTGAACGAACACGAACCATATGGCACCGTTACTGCACATCTCTCTAGACACAAAGCAACCTCTGGAAACACCTAAAGCAATAGAAACCGACGCACGCCGAAATTCGTTCCCGACGATCGAGGGTGCGTACCGGACCGGCACAGCCGCCTGACAGACTCCCGAGCGTGAGGACACTCCTGTGGTGCGCCGGCATGACCGCGGTCTGGCTGGGCACGATGGCGTACCTGGCGCTGGACGACCCGCACTACATCGACCCGAGGTCGATCATCGGCTCCGCGGTGGGCTGGATCCTCGCCACCTCCGTCAGCTACCTGCTGCTCCGGCGCGCCGAGTCCCCGCAGCTGTGGGAGATCGCGGTGGTCACGGCACCGGCGTCGCTGGTGACATTGGTGTTCGTCTCAATCGGGGCCGCCTTCATGGCGCCGCCACCACCCGCCTGACATGCTTGATCGCTCCAAGTGAGCGCCAGGTCTGGGGGACCCCGATGCACACGCACGCCGAGCACAGGCCGTTCTGGCAGCCCCTGGCGTTCGCCGCCATCTGGTACGCCGCGATCGTGCTGCTCAACCTCCAGAACGACCCGCTGCGCACGCTGCTTCTCGGCGTCGTTCCGTGGCTGGGCACCTCGGTCGCCCTGTGGCGGGTCGCGCACGGCGAGATGAAGGCGTGGCGGCTGATCCTGCTGGGCCTGCCGATCTACTACTTCCTGTGGGCGCTGACCGTCGTCTTCGCCTACCGGTTCGTCACGCCGATCACCGGCTGATCAGGGGCACCAACAACGTCTGGGGGGACATCATGAACACACCTGTTCGACAGAGAACGCCGTTCCTGCACTGCGCTGCGGGCGCGCTCATCTGGTACATCGCGGTCGTGGTCGCCTACGGCATCGCGGAGCTGCGGACCGGGACGGAAGCACCGGTCACGATCGTCGAGGTGGTCGTCGGCGCGGTCGCCTGGGCGATCACCTCGACGCTCGTGTGGGCGTTCCTGCTGGCCGTCAAGGCGCGGATCCAGCCGTGGCTGCTGATCGTGATCGCGCTGCCGATCTTCGGCGTGATCTGGTTCGCGCTCCACGTCGTGACGTTCTTGTTCGTCGTGGGCTTCATCATGCCGAGGTGACAGCAGCAACATCGAGAGGCCAGGTGCGCAACCACCGGGTACTGCGGAGACGACTGGCGAACCGCCTAGACGGCCAGCAGCGCGCTGACCTCGCGGCCCGCCAGGCGGGAACGGCCGCCCAGCGCGGCGATCTCGATCACCACGGACACGCCGGTCACGATGCCGCCCGCACGCTCCACGAGCTTGCAGGCGGCCTCGGCGGTGCCGCCGGTGGCGAGCACGTCGTCGACGACGACCACGCGCTGGCCCGGCTGGATGGCGTCCGCCGGCAGTTCCAGCGAGGCCGTGCCGTACTCGAGGTCGTACGACACCGAGTCGGCGACCACCGGCAGCTTGCCCGGCTTGCGCAGCGGCACGACGCCGTAGCGCCAGCCGTAGCCCAGAGCGGCGCCCAGGAGGAAGCCGCGCGACTCGATGGCGGCGATCACCTGGGTGCTGTCGTCGATCTTGTCCTGGAGGGCGTCGACGACGGCGCGCAGGGCGTCCGGGTCGGCGAGAACGGGCGTGAGGTCCCGGAAGACCACCCCCTTCTGGGGGAAGTCCGGGACCTCACGCATCAAGCCCAGTGCTCGTTCCAACTTCAACGCTGACGCTTTCCGGTCGGGCGGCGACGCGAGTCCGAAGCCTTGGCGGTGCGGTGAGGCACCGACGCGGCGGCGGCGAGCGCCTCTTCCTTGCGCAGGTCGGCGGCGAGCGCTTCGTCGTCGGCCGACTCGATGTCCTCGGCCACGACGGCGCCGGACGACGCCGTCTTGGCGCGGCGGGCGGCCACGCGCTTGGCCTGCGCGATGTACTTCGGGTCGCGCATCTTCAGGTCCACCAGTGCCGGCGTGGCGATGAAGATCGACGACATGGCACCGACGAACATGCCGACGAGCTGCACCAGCGCCAGGTCCTGGAGCGTACCGACGCCCAGGATGCCGACACCGACGACCAGCAGGCCGATGACCGGCAGCAACGCGATCAACGAGGTATTGATCGAGCGCATCAGGGTCTGGTTCAGCGCAAGGTTCGCGGCCTCGGCGTAGGTGCGGCGGGTCAGGCCCAGCAGGCCTCGGGTGTTCTCCTTGACCTTGTCGAACACGACGACCGTGTCGTACAGGGAGAAACCGAGGATGGTGAGCAGACCGATGACCGTCGCGGGCGTCACCTCGAAGCCGATGAGCGAGTACACGCCCGCGGTGATGATGACGTCGTGGAACACCGCGATGAGCGCGGCGACCGCCATGCGCCACTCGAAGTAGAACGCGAGGAACAGCGTCACCGCCACGAAGAACCAGAACAGGGCCCACAGGGCCTTCCAGCTGATCTCGCCACCCCACGACGCGGACACGGCGCTGTCGGAGATCGCCCCCTGGCCACCCTTCGGCTTGGTGTCGTTCGCCAGCGCGGTCTTGAGGGTCGCGACCTCCTGGATGCTCAGCGCGGGCGACTTGATCTGGATCGTCGCGCTGGCACCGGTGCCGACGGCCTGCACGGCGTTGGGCTTCTTACCGGGAAGGGCCTTCGCGTAAGAGTCCTCGACGGCCGAGGTCGAGATGGCCTGGCTCGACTCCGCCACGGACGGCATCGAGATCTTCGTACCGCCCTCGAAGTCGATGCCGAGGTTGAACTGCCTGAACACCATCGAGCCGATGCAGACCAGCAGGATGATGCCCGAGACGATGTACCAGCGGGTGCGCTTGCCGACGATGTCGAAAGCGCCGTTGCCCACATAGAGGCGCGTGAACACGTTGCCCATGTCAGGCCTCCTTCACGGCAGCGGTCTTGCCGGTCACGGCGGCGCGGTGGGCCGCACCCTCGCGTGCGGCGCCGCCCAGGCCGGACAGGTTCGGGTTGGACAGGAACTTGGACTTCGACGCCATGGCGACCAGCGGGTGCGTCACGAGGAACACGACCACGAGGTCGAGGACCGTCGACATGCCCAGGGTGAACGCGAAGCCCTTCACCTGGCCGACCGCGATCATGTACAGCACGGCGGCGGCGATGAAGCTGACCGCGTCGGCGGAGAGGATCGTGCGGCGCGAACGAACCCACGCGCGCGGCACGGCCGAACGGAACGTCCGACCCTCACGCACCTCGTCCTTCAGTCGTTCGAAGAAGACGATGAACGAGTCGGCGGTGATACCGATGGCGACGATGAAACCGGCGATGCCCGCCAGGTCGAGCGTGAACCCGATCCAGCGACCCAGCAGCACGAGCACCGCGTAGATGATCAGACCGGACAGGCCCAGCGACAGGATCGTCAGGATGCCCAGCAGGCGGTAGTAGAACATGCAGTAGACGAAGACCAGCGCGAGGCCGATGCCGCCGGCGATGAGACCGGCCTTGAGCGACTGCAGGCCGAGCGTCGGGGAGATCGTCTGCGCCTCGGAGGCGTCGAAGGACAGCGGCAGCGCACCGTACTTCAGCGTGTTCGCGAGGCTCTGGGCCTCCGCCAGCGTGAACTTGCCGCTGATCTCGGTGGAACCACCGGTGATGGCCGACTGGATGGTCGGCGCGGACATGACCTCACCGTCGAGCACGACGGCGACGGCCTGCTGCACGTTGGCCGAGGTGAACTTGCCCCACTTGGTGCCGCCGTCACTCTTGAAGTCGAGGTTGACGACGTAGCCGGTGCCGTTCGGGTTCTTGTTGGCCGCGGCGTTGTTGATGTCCTCACCCGTGAGGCGGGAGTAGGTGCTGTAGTCGTCCGGCTTGGTCTGCGTGTCTTCCTTCGGCGGGTTGACCGGCGCGAGGATGTACTTGTACGCGCCCTTCTCACCGCAGGTGACGAGCGGCTTGTCCAGGTCGTCGTTGCCGCGCAGCGGGTCCGGCTTGGTGCAGTCGAGCATGAGCGCGGCCTGCTGCAGGATCTGCTGGTCGGTGGCCTGGCGCAGCGCCTTGGCCTCCTGGATCTCCTTCGCGACCTTCGGGTCGACGTTGGAGGGGGCGGACGGCGTGCTCGGCGCCGTGGACGACGGCGCGGTGCTTCCGGACGGCGGCGTGCTCGACGGCTGCGCGGCCAGGTTCGGAGCGGGACGGCCCTGCGGCGCGTTGCTCGACGACGGCTGTGAGGCGGTCTGGTTCGGCGACGACGGCGGCGTGCTCGCGTTGCTCGACGGCGGGGTGCTCGACGACGGCGCCTGCGTGTTCGGTGCCGCGGCTGCCGGGATCGGCTGACCGAGGACCTTGCGGAACGCGAGGCGAGCGGTCTGGCCGAGGCCCTTCGCGCCTTCGCTGTCCGCGCCGGGCACGGTGATCGTCAGGTTGTTGCCGTCGCGCACGACCTCGGCACCGGAGACGCCGAGACCGTTGACGCGCACCTCGATGAGGTCACGTGCGCGGGTCAGCGCTTCCTCGCTCGGCTGGGCGCCGTTTTCCTGACGCGCGGTCAGGGTGACGATCGTGCCGCCCTGGAGGTCGATACCGAGCTTGGGTTTGGCCGAACCGTTCCCGGTGAAGAACACCAGGGCGTAAAGCGCGACCACGATGAGGACAAAACTCGCCAAGTACTTCGCAGGGCGAATTTGCCCGGCCGGAGGTGCCACGATCCGTCCGTCTCCTAGTAGCGATGGTTTCCGAGCGCGCAGCGTAACGCGCGCCGCGTGAGCTGCGCGTCACTACCTGGAGTTGGCGGTGTTCACAGTTGCCAACTCCAGGAGTGCGAGCCTGTTTTGTTACTTCTTGGCGTTGTGGTCGAGGGGCTCGGCGACCTGTGCGGTGGTCACCTGCTCCCCGGCCTCGTCCGCGGTCTCCTCGGTCACGGCCTCGTCCGTGTCGACGACCTTCTCGCGGATCGCGGCGCGCAGCCAGCGCGTGACGACACCCTCGGAGATCTCGATGTCGATGGTGGTGTCGTGGCTGGCATCGGCGACGGTGCCGTACAGACCAGACGTGGTCATCACCTTGTCACCGGGCTCGAGCGAGTTCTGCAGAGACTGCTGCTCGGCCATCGCCCGCTTCTGCTTGCGCGCGCTGAGGAACAGCGGCACAGCCAGCAGAACCAGCAGCAACGGGAACATCAAATTGCCAAGGTTGCCCATCATTCTCCGATCAAGTGGACATGCCTTGCAGTCGCACGTCCGATATGTCCAGGTGCTTTCACCGATTGTGCCAGGTCACCACAGTTGATCACCGGCGGGCGGTTCCAGCCCCAGGTGGTGCCACGCGGCGGGCGTCGCCACTCGGCCGCGTGGTGTCCGGGCCAGCATGCCAGCTCGCACCAAATACGGTTCGCACACCTCTTCCACGGTGGTCGGTTCCTCACCGACGGCGACCGCGAGGGTGGACACGCCGACCGGGCCGCCGTTGAAGCTCTTGACCAGGGCGGTCAGCACCGCGCGGTCGAGCCGGTCGAGGCCGAGCTGGTCGACGTCGTAGACCTCCAGCGCCTGCTTGGCGATCTCCTCGGTGACCCTGCCGTCGGCCCTGACCTCCGCGAAGTCGCGGACGCGGCGGAGCAGCCGGTTCGCGATGCGGGGCGTGCCGCGGCTGCGGCTCGCGATCTCGATGGCGCCGTCGTCGTGGAGGTCGACGCCGAGGATCTTGGCGCTGCGCTTCACGATGAGGTCGAGCTCGTCCGCCGAGTAAAACTCCATGTGGCCGGTGAAGCCGAAGCGGTCGCGCAGCGGGCCCGTGAGCGCTCCGGACCTCGTCGTCGCTCCGACCAGCGTGAACGGCGCGATGTCGAGCGGGATGCTGGTCGCTCCGGGGCCCTTGCCGACGACGACGTCGACGCGGAAGTCCTCCATGGCGAGGTACAGCATCTCCTCCGCGGGCCTGGCCATGCGGTGGATCTCGTCGATGAACAGGACGTCGCCTTCGACGAGGTTCGACAACATGGCCGCGAGGTCGCCCGCGCGTTCCAGCGCCGGGCCGCTGGTGATGCGGATGGCGCTGTTCAGCTCCTTCGCGATGATCATGGCGAGGGAGGTCTTGCCGAGGCCGGGAGGGCCGCTGAGCAGCACGTGGTCCGGGGCGGTGCCACGGCGCATGGCACCGTGCAGGACGAGTTCGAGCTGCTCTCGGACTCTTTGCTGACCGACGAACTCGTGCAGGTCGGCGGGCCTGAGGCTGGTTTCGACGTCACGCTCGGCCGGCGCGGCGAAGGGGCTGAGCTCGTCCTCGGTCACTTGCGCCCCAGGGTCGCGAGCGCGCGGCGCAAAACGGCGGAGGTGGACTGGTCCGGGTTGTCGGCGAGGACGTTGTCGACGGTGGCTTCCGCGGCCTTCGCGGGGAAGCCGAGGCCGAGCAGCGCTTCGACGACGTGGTCGCGGGTCTGGCTGTGTGCCGGTGCCGTGGGCGTGGGCAGCGCGCCGACCTTGTCGCGGAGCTCGATGATGAGGCGTTCCGCGCCCTTCTTGCCGATGCCGGGGACCTGCGTCAGCACCGTGATGTTGCCTTCGGCGAGGGCGTGGCGGAGCTTGTCCGGTTCGAGCACGGCCAGGGTGGCCAGGGCTATGCGCGGGCCGATGCCGCTGACGGTCTGGAGCAGGCCGAACAGCTCGCGGGCCTCGACGTCGGCGAACCCGAAGAGGGTGAGGCTGTCCTCGCGGACGACCAGCGAGGTGGCGAGGCTGGCCTCCTCGCCGCGGCGCAGGGTGGCGAGCGTGCTCGGGGTCATCTGGACGGCGAACCCGACGCCGCCCACCTCGACGACGGCGTGGTCGAGGCCGACGTGCTGCACCTGGCCGCGCAGTGACGAGATCACCTGGTTCCTCCGGACTTCACGCTCACGCCGGCGTCCCCTCGCGAAGGGGACCCCTTGATTTCATTCTTCCAGCCGACCCTGACAATTTCGGCGCGCGCTCCGGCGGGAACGGCTGGAGGCGCCTGCAAGTACCACCAACTCTTGATCGGACCGCCGCCAACCGCACCCAACCAGTTCGACGTTCGGCGAACCGACTTGCGGTCGTCGGTGCGCAGCGGCACCACCCGTGACGAGCTGTTGGCTGTGGAAAAGTGCTTGTTGATGTTGAGTTGGTGGTACTTGCAAACGCCGTCAGCCGTCCGGCGGGCGGGGGCGGTCATGATCCGCTCCGGCGCGCGGCCTCGGCCAGGCGGGCCTTGTGGACGCGGGCCAGCTCCGCGGCTTTCGCCTGTGCCTCTTCCATGCGCGAGCGCATCGGCGCGCGCCAGTGATGGCAGATCGCGAGCGCCAGCGCGTCCGCCGCGTCCGCCGGCTTCGGCGCCACCTTCAACCCCAGCAGCTTCGTGACCATCGCCGTCACCTGCGCCTTGTCCGCGCGCCCCGACCCCGTGACGGCGGCCTTCACCTCGGACGGTGTGTGGAACTCGACGGGCAGATTCCGTTGCGCGGCGGCCAGAGCCACCACCCCGGACGCCTGCGCGACCCCCATCGCGGTGCGGACGTTGTGCTGCGCGAAGACCCGTTCGACGGCGACGACCTGAGGTTCGTAACGGTCCAGCCACTCACACACGCCGACGTACAGCTCGTGCAGACGCACGGACAGAGGAGCGTCCACGGGCGTGCGCAGGACGTCGACGGCGACCGCACGCACGGTCCGGCCCGGCCCGCCGTCGACGACGCCGAAGCCGCACCTGGTCAGACCGGGGTCGACCCCGAACACCCGCACAACAGCTCCCCGGATCGCCGAACGAACAACCGTTCGAACCATATCCGGTGCGCTGAAGCGGGACTCGCACCGACACGGTTCGACAAGTCCACACCGGCGTCACTAGATTGGGTTTCGATCACGGGAGACTCGGTGAAGAGGTTCTGGCTCGTTGTGGGGTGCGTCGGCACCTTCATGGCGGTCACCATCATCGTCGCCCTGGCCGTGCCGCGCGAGATCGGCATCGCGATCGACAAGGTCGTGCAGCTGGTGTTCGCTGTCGCAGCGCTCGTCGCCTATGCACGGCAACGCAACGGCTGGATGACCGCGGCGATGACGAGCCTGACCGTCGCGCTGTCCGCGTGGATCTGGGGTCAGCAGATCCTGGGCGTGCAGCTGCCGACGTCGACGCTCGCGCCGCTCGGGTTCACGCTGGTACCGGTGCTGTGCCTGGCCGCCGTGGTCGTCAAGGCCCAGCAGCGCCGCGCGGACGACCTGCTGCCGAACTACCGCAGCCGCACGGTCGTGGTGCTCGACGGACTGATCGTGATCGGGTCGCTGTTCGTGCTGACGTGGGTGTCGGCGCTGGAGTCGCTGACCCGCGCATGGGCGAAGGAAGGCCCCGGTTTCGCCACGGTGGTGGCGCATCCCGCCGCGTACCTCGTGCTGCTCGTGGCCATCGTCGTGATGTCGTGGACGCATCAGTCCGTGCGTCAGTGGCCGATGTTCTTCGTCGCATTGGCCGGTGTCGCGCAGTCGTCGTCCGGCTGGGTGTTCGCGTACTACATCTCCAAGGGGATCACGTCGATCCCGACGACCGCGGACATCGGTTTCATGCTGTGCCCGGCGTTCTTCTTCCTCAGCGCGCTGGCACCGGCGCGCAACCGGCAACCGACGTCCGGCCGGATGCGCACGGCCGACCTGCTGCACCTGTTCGTGCCGTACCTGCCGCTCGCGGTCACCGGTCTGTTCATCGGCTGGAACACCGCGACCGGCGGCCGCCTCAACCCGATCGAGATCTACGTCGGGATTTCCGTGGTGTGCCTGGTGATCGTGCGGCAGTTGCGGACGATGATGGACAACGTCCGGCTGATGAACCAGCTCCGCGTCTCTCGCGAACAGCTACGGCACGAGGCGACGCACGACCCGTTGACCGGTGTCGCGAACCGTTCCCTGTTCCGGGATCGGCTCGAAAGCGCGCTGGCGGTGAGGGATCGCGCGCGGCCGCTGATCCTGCTGTTCATCGACGTGGACGGGTTCAAGGCGGTCAACGACAACCACGGGCACGCCGAGGGCGACATCGTGCTGCGCAACGTCGCGGCACGGCTGCAGAACAGCGTCCGCCAGGAGGACGTCGTGGCGCGGCTGGGCGGCGACGAGTTCGGCGTGCTGGTCGACGGCGGCGACGCGGACGACATCGGCTCGCGGCTGCTGGACGCTCTCGCGCACCCGCACGAGGTGCACGGCCGGGTGCATCACGTGCACGCCAGCATCGGTGTGGCGCAACGTTTCTCGTACGACTCGACAGTGACGGCCGACGAGGTGCTCGGTGCCGCGGACGCCGCGATGTACACGGCGAAACGACTCGGCAAGGGCATGGTCGTCGTGCACGGTTCCCCGCTTCCGGAGATGACGTGACCCCAGAGCAGCTGATCGCCTCGCTGGGCATGCAGGAGCTTCCCGTCGAGGGCGGCCACTTCGCGCAGACGCACCGCTCCGAGGAGGCGTCCGCGATCGCGTACCTGTTGCGTGCGCCGGATTTCTCGGGCATGCACGTGCTGAAGCACCTGGAGATCTACAACTTCCACGCCGGGTCGCCGTTGCGGATGTTGTTGCTGCACCCGGACGGTTCGGTGTCGCAGCCGGTGTTGTCCGCGGCCAACCCGCAGGTGGTCGTGCCAGCGGGGGTGTGGCAGGGCAGCTCGCCCGCGGGTGACTGGTCGTTGGTCGGCACGGTGGTGGTACCGCCGTACACCGACGACATCGTGTCGTTCGGCCACGCGGACGAGCTGTGCGCGCGTTATCCGTCGCACGCGGCGGAGATCAGGCCTTTGTGCCGCTTCTAGGATCTTGCGCATGGCGATGATCCCGCTGAACGGCATCGAGCTGAACGTCCAGACCGAGGGCTCCGGTGATCTCGTCCTGCTGGTCATGGGCGCCGGCAGCCCCGGCCGCGTCTGGCGCACCTACCAGGTGCCCGCGCTGGTCAAGGCGGGTTGTCGGGTCGCCTTCTTCGACAACCGCGGCATCCGGCCGTCGTCGGAGTGCGCGGACGGTTTCACGATCGACGACATGGTCGCCGACACCGCGGCGTTGATCGAGCACCTGGGCGGCCCGGCGCACGTGATCGGCACGTCGCTGGGTGCGCGGGTCACGCAGGAACTGGCGCTGGCCCGGCCGGACCTGCTCCGCGGCGCGGTGATGATGGCGACCGCCGCACGCCCGCACCCGGTGCAGCAGGCGTGGTCGCGCAGCCTGATGGAGCTGTACGACAAGGGTGTCGAGGTGCCGCCGTCCTTCTACGCGGCGGCCGCGGTGGTCCGCAACCTCTCCCCCGCGACGCTCGCGGACCCGATCATCGCCCGCGACTGGGTGCAGATGTACGAGTTCGCCGGCTCGTCGCTGGGCCCCGGTGAACGCGCGCAGCTCGCCTTGAGCGACTACGAGCCCCGCGTCGAGGCGTACCGGCGGATTTCCGTGCGGTCGCTGGTGATCGGGTTCGCGGACGACCTCGTCCTGCCACCCCGCCTGTCACGCGAGGTGGCGGACGCGATCCCCGGTGCCCGTTACGTCGAGGTCGCCGACTGCGGGCACATCGGGTACCTGGAGC
The DNA here is from genome assembly GCF_016907955.1 of Lentzea nigeriaca. Classification (GTDB taxonomy): domain Bacteria; phylum Actinomycetota; class Actinomycetes; order Mycobacteriales; family Pseudonocardiaceae; genus Lentzea; species Lentzea nigeriaca. The sequence goes on from NZ_JAFBCX010000029.1 coordinate 18,919, forward strand.
GGCCGGACGAGGTCAACCGGCTGCTGGTCGAGTTCGTCGGTGGCGCGTGAACCCGGACGAGCACCCCGAACTCGATGCCTTCCTGGCTGCGCTGAGTCCCGGTGACCTGCTGCCGGGCACGGTCGCGGCCATCGAGCGGTTCGGCGTGTTCGTGCGGCTCGACGACGGTCCCCGGCACCCGATCTTCCCCGGCACCGGCTTCGTCTCGATCCCCGAACTGTCCTGGCGCCACATCTCCGCGGCCTCCGACGCCGTGCAGGTCGGAGAGCGCGTCACCGGCAAGTTCCTGCACTACGCCACCTGGAACATGGAGGCCCGGCTGTCGTTGCGGGCAACGCAGCCGGACCCCTTCCAGGCTTTCGCCGACGAAGTCACCCCTGGGCGGGAACTTCGCGGCCGGGTGACGAAGCAGGCGCCCTTCGGCGTCTTCGTCGAAGTCGCCGACGGCGTCGAGGGCCTGGTGCCTCAGCCCGGTCTCGGCCGAGCCGGTGACGACGTCACCGTCGTCGTCACCGGCATCGACCGGGAGCGGCGCCGGGTCGACCTCAGCGGTCGAGGCTGAACTCGTCCGTGGTCGACCCGCCGATCAGCACGTCGAGGTACCCGCTCAACACATAGGTGCCGTGCGGCGTGCGGGCCGCCGTGGTCGGCGCGGTCTTCCAGTCGCGCTGGGACCTGATCTGCCACGTGCGCGTGTCGAGCACGGTCACGGCGTTCTTGCCGGGCGCGCTCAGCTTGTTCGTCACGACCGTGAGGCCCTGGGGCGTGAGGGTGAGGCCGTCCGCGCCGGGGAGCTTGGGCGCGGGCAGCTCCTCGACGTGGCCCTGCGTGACCTTGAACAGCGTGCCGTTCATGTAGTGACCGGTGATGAGGAATCCCCTGGGGTCCCAGACGATTCCGTTGTTGCCGAAGGACTCCCCGCCGAGGCGCGGGTCCTTCGCGAACGCCGTGACGGTGCCGGCGGGGTCGACCTTGAAGATCGTGTCACCCTTCGTGCCGGTGACGTAGGCGTTGCCGAACGGGTCGACCGCCACGTCGTTGGCGCCGTTGGGGACGTCGATCAGGCTGATCGTGCGGCCGGTGCGCAGGTCGAAGATCCCGAGTCCTGACTGGCCTGGTTCCTGCCGGTCGCCGAAGCCGATGTCGCCGAACGCGACGAGCACCCGGCCGCGGTCCAGCTGGATGCCGAAGGTCGACACCATCTTCGTGCCGCTGACCAGCGTGCGGACCCGGCCGGTCTGGCTGACCAGCGACACCGTGCCGTGGCGCAGTGAGCTGACCAGGAACTGGCCACGGGTCGGATCCCACTGCACGCCCTCGGGGTGCAGTGACTCGGCGACCCCTCCGATGTGCCTCGGCGTTGCTTCCGCTGTGCCCGTGACCAGCAACAACGCCGCCATGACGGCAAGCGCGACGCGCATTGCTTCCCTCCAGTAAGAGCACTGATGGCTATCAGAGTTCTGATAACTATCAATACTCTTACCACACTTCTACGATGGACGGATGCGCAGCGGTGATCGGATCGGCGGTGACATCAAGCGCGCCGAGCTCGAGCTGATGACCGCGAAGGCGGCGGCGGTGAAGCCGGCGGGCCTGACCGTGCCGCAGTACTCGGCCCTGCTGGCGTTGAGCGACCACCCCGGCGCGCCCGCGGCGGAGCTCGCCCGGTTGTGCCTGGTCACACCGCAGACGATGACGACGATCCTGCAGAACCTCGTCGCCATGGGGCTCGTGGAGCGCACACCGCACCAGTGGCAGCGCAACGTGCTGGAGAACCGGCTGACCGAGGCCGGGTACGCGAAGTTCCGCGAGGCGGACAAGGGCGCGGTGGCGGTGGAACAGAAGCTCGCGGACGCGTTCACCGCCGAGGAGCGCGCGCAGCTGCGGGCGCTGCTGCAGCGGTGTTCGCAGGTGCTCAGCGAGAGCTGACGAACTCGCGCGCAGATCGCCGTGGCCAGCGGAAATGTCCGCACGGCAGTATCGTTCGCCCGTGGTCGTCCATGACGAGGTCCGGACCGCGGAGCTTGTCGCGTGCCTGTCGCTGGCAACCGACCTGGCGCTGGGCCTGCCGCGCGAGCACGGGCTGGAGAGCGCGATCATCGGCGCCCGGCTCTCGCGTGGCCTGGGCGTGGACGATCACACCGCCGCCCAGGCCTATTACGGTTGCCTGCTCTACTACATCGGATGCACCGCCGACGCGGAGATCTCGGCGGCGTTGTTCCCCTGGGGCACCCTGCTGGAGAACTTCAACCCGGTGATCTACGGCAGCCCCGGTGAGGCAGTTCGGGGCGTTGTGCGGTCGATCCCGGCCCCGGAGGCGACCGGGCTCACGCGAGTGCTCCAGATCGCCCGCACGCTCCCACGGGCGATGCGAGGACATCCCGCGCACATGACCGCGATGTGCGAGGTCGCTCAAATGCTGGGTGAACGCATCGGCCTGCCCGCATCGATTCACGGCCTGTTCGGGCAGCTCACCGAGCGTTGGGACGGCAAGGGCGGTTTGCACGGCCTGAAGGGCGATGCGATCCCGCTGGCACTGCGCATCGTTTCCGTCGCCCGGGACGTGTCGATGCAGAAATGGGTTGGCGGCGTGGAGTACGCCGTCGACATCATCCACAAGCGTGCCGGCGGGGGACACGATCCCCACGTCGCCGAGTACTTCTGCGCCCACGCCGACGAAGTGGTGCCCGGCGCCCGGGAACCGCTCTGGGACGTCGTTCTCTCGTGCGAGCCCGGCGAGCCGCTGACGCTGAGGGGCAGTGCCATCGACGAGGCCCTCGCGGCCATGGGCGACTTCGCGGACCTGGCGGCTCCCTGCCTGAGTGGCCATTCGGACGGCGTGGCGCGGCTGACCCAGGCGGCAGCGAAACGAATGGGCCTCGACGCGGAGGCTCAGCGTGACGTGGTCCGAGCGGCTCGTGTGCACGATCTCGGCCGGGTCGCGGTGTCGCCGGCGGTGTGGGAGAAGCCGGGCCCACTGACCGCCGACGAACGGGAGCAGGTGCGCCTGCACGCCTACCACACCGAGCGACTGCTGGCTTCCTCCCCGTTCCTCGCCAGGCTCGCGGCGACCGCGTCCGCGCACCACGAGCGCTGCGACGGTTCGGGGTACCACCGCGGCGTCGGTGTCGCGGCACTGTCGCCGGCAGCCCGGTTGCTGGCCGTCGCGGACGCGTACCACACGATGACGGAGCCGCGCCCGCATCTGCCCGCGACATCACTCCCAGATGCGGCAGCCGCCCTGCGCGCACACGGCCGCGACGGGCGACTCGACGCCGAGGCGGTCCACGCCGTGCTCGACGCATCCGGACAGGCGCCGCCTCGCCGCCGCGTCCACCCCGCCGGCTTGACCGACCGCGAGGTGGAGGTCCTCGGTCTGCTCGCTCACGGGTTCCAGATCAAGCAGATCGGCCGGAGGCTCGGGATCTCGACGAAGACGGCCAGCCGGCACGTGCAGAACATCTATCCCAAGATCGGTGTCTCGACCCGTGCCGCCGCTGCCGTCTTCGCGATGCAACACGGCCTGGCCGGATGGGGCGAACGCCCGATCGTGACCGAACGGCCGGGCTCCTAGCGTCGAGGACGTGGCCCCGCAGGGGCATCAGGAGGCGGTCATGAGCACAGTCAAGGACAACCGGTCGGCCCCCTCGACACAGGCGGGCCTGATGCGGTGGGCAGCACTGGCGGGCATCGCGGGCCCGGTTCTCTTCACACTCGGATTCCTGGCACAGGAGCAACTCAGGCGGGGCGAGTACGACCCGATCAGCGAGATCGTCAGCGCTCTCGAGGCAGGCGACCACGGCTGGATTCAGCAGGTCAACTTCGTCGTCCTCGGTGTACTGACCATGATCTTCGCAGTCGGCCTGCACCGCGGACTGGCACCCGGCCGCGCGGGGATCGCCGGCCCCGCCGCACTGTTCGTCAGCGGCCGCCGCGTGTGTGCTGGCAGCGGTGTTCCCCTTGCGAGAGGACGCCACGGGCACGACCTACGACCCAGGTGGCCACCAGGTCGCCGGCACGCTCTTCTTCGCGGCGAGCTCCATCGCCTTGATCGCACTGTCACGTCGATGCGCGGCCGACCCCCGCTGGCGCGGCCTCTCCCGCTGGACGCTGGCCGCCGGTGTGCCGGCCGCACTGTCGTTCCCGCTCATGGCGGCGCTGGTGATCCCCGACGACGCTCCGCTGCACCCGTGGGCAGGAGTGGCCCAGCGCCTGATCGTGCTCGTGTTGCTCTTCCCCGCACGTGTCGCATTGGCCGTCCGGCTGCTGCGTGTCTCGCGGTGATCCAGCAGCGGACCACGTCCCTCTCAGCGGTGCGCGGCCTGACCGGTTGGCCGGATCAGGATCTCGTTGACGTCCACCGTGGACGGTTGCGAGACCGCGTAGAGCACCGCCCTGCCGACGTCCTCCGGCGCCAGCTTGGGATCGTCCGCCCGAGACGCCGGGATCGCGTCGGTGTCGACGAGTCCGGGCTGAACCACGGTGACCCGCACCCCGGTGCCCACCGCTTCAGCCCGGATCGCCTGCGCCAGCCCGGTGATCGCCCACTTCGTCGCCGAGTAGAGGTTCCCAGGCCGGACGCCGCGCCCGGCAGCGGAGCCGGTCAGCACCAGGTGCCCGCCGGAACGGATCAGCGCGGGCATCGCGGCACGTGCCGTGAACGCCGGACCGCAGACGTTCGTGACGACCATGCCGGTCCATTCCTCCGGCTTGGCGCCCGCGTCGGAAATGAACGAGGTGTCGACGGAAACGCCCGCGTTCGCGAACACCACGTCGATCCGGCCCCATCGCGATTCCACGCGGGACATGAGTTCCCGCACCGAATCCCATGAGGAAACGTCACATTTGGCGTCCCACCCGCGGTCGCCGACAGATTCTTCGGCCGAGCGTGAGGCCCTGACCACGCGGTACCCCGCGTCGGCTGCCATTGAGGCGGTCGCCGCCCCGATGCCGCGGGAAGCGCCGGTCACCACGAAGACGTTCTCCATGATCGAACCCTAGTCAGGGAACTGTCAGTGCCGCCTGTTTTGATGACGCGCATGACTTTGAACCGCAGGTCCGTGTTCGGGCTGGGAACCGTCGCGGCCGCGACGGCCGTGCTCGGCTCCAACGCTGCAGCACAGGCACAGGAAGACGCGGAGGTCGAGATCGAACGCTCCCCGACCACCGCGGACCGGTCACGCAAGCGCGTGGCGCAGATCTACCGGCGGCAGACCCGCAAGGCCAAGGGCACCTGGTCGTCGTTGATCACGATCGCCGACCTCGACGGCACCACGAAGGCCGCGGTCGACGTGGACGCGGACAAGGTCGTCGAGGCCTACAGCGTCAACAAGGTGGCCGTCGCCGTCGCCGTCCTCGACAAGGTGGACCGCGGGCTGATCAAGCTCGACCAGACGGTCACCGTGTCGGCGGGCATCGTCATCCAGGACACCGACGGCATCTTCGCGCTCGACGGCGCGTACCCGAGCGAGGTCACGGTCGGTCACGCTCTCGCGAACCTGCTCACCGTCTCGGACAACACCGCGGTCCGGCTGTGCGGCCTGGTCGTGCCGGCGCTCGAGCTGAACCAGATCCTGCGGGACAAGGGCTTCGTGCACACGCAGGTCGTGCCGGTCGCGAACCCGAACCGGTTCTACCTCGGCACCACGACCGCGCGCGAGATGCACACGTTGCTGCAGAAGCTGGTCGACGGCCAGCTGCTGTCCGCCGCGTCGACGGCCTACCTGCTGAACATCCTGCGGGCCACGGCGAGCTTCACCGACGGCGTGCGGCTGAACCTGACGACGAACGAGCGCCTGCGTGTCGCCACGAAGGCGGGTTGGTTCGAGGACGGCCGAAACGAGGCCGGGATCATGTTCAGCGAGGACAACCGGGCGATCCTGATCTACTCGATGTTCGCGTCCGGCACGTTCGCCGGTGACAAGGCGCAGAACGACCAGGACTTCAGCACCACGCACCCCGCTGTCGCAGCTCGTGCCGAGCTCGGCCGGTCGATGTTCGACGCGGTCATCAAGATCACGACCACGAAGCCGAAACACCGTGCAAAGGTTTACAAGTCCGTAAACGGTGGCTGATTCCTGAGATTTCTCTCCGGATCTGGACCAAAGACCTCTGGTTTTCAGATATATACATAACCAACGCCGGGGTCGGTCGTCGCCGCCGTCGACGACCGGCTTCCCCGCCGTCGGTGTTACAGCGCCGGTTCCACAATGGAGTGGTACCGCCGCGAAACCTCCTCGATCACCTCGTCGAAGTCCGCCGCCCAGATGTCGGCGTTGAAGATCTCCACCTCGACGTCGCGCGCATATCCCGTCGCGGCGACCTGCCTGGTCAGCCGGTCGAGGTCGATGTCGCCGTCACCCGGATAACCGCGGCCCAGCAGCACGTCCGCCGGCACCGGCGTGAGCCAGTCGCACACCTGGTACGACGCGATGCGCTCCCCCGCCCGCACGATCTGCGCGTCGAGGTCCGGGTCCCACCACACGTGCAGCGCGTCCACGACGACGCCGACCGACTCGTGCTTCTCCGCGATGTCCAGGGCCTGCGACAACGTCGACAGCACGCCCCGGTCCGCGCAGAACACCGGGTGCATCGGCTCCAGCGCCAGCGTCACGCCCGCGGATTTCGCCTCGACGGACAGTTCGGCGATAGCGTCCGCGACGCGTTGACGTGCGCCGATGAGATCCTTGTCGCCCGCGACACCACCGACGACCATGACCAGCGTGTCGGTGCGCAGCGTCGCCGCTTCCTCGATCGCGCGCCGGTTGTCGTCCAGCGCGGCACGGTTGTCGACCGCTGTCAGGAACCCGCCGCGGCAGAGCGACGACACCCGCAGGCCCGCGTCCGCGACGAGCTTCGCGGTGCGCTCCAGGCCGTGATCCGCGACCGGTTCGCGCCACAGCCCGATCGACTCGATGCCGTGCCGGGCACAGCCTTCAACTGCCTCGACGACCGTCGCGCGCTTGATCGTCGCCTGGTTCAGCGAGAGGCGAGCCACTGCCGCCACCGCCGTTCGGCGAAATCCGGGTCGATCACACCGGCGACCTCGGCGAGCCGTTTCGCCTCGGCGAGGTGCTCGACGCTGCGGGCGGATTCCAGACCGTCGAGCAACAGGAATCGTTCCTGGTGCCCGGCCAGCCACGCCAGGAACACCACACCGGTTTTGTAGTAGTAGGTCGGCGCGCTGAACAGATGGCGCGACAACGGAACCGTCGGCGCCATGATCCGGTGGAACCCGTCGGTGTCGCCCTCGGCGAGTTTGGCGAGCGCTTCGGCCGCCACCGGGGCGATCGGGTCGAAGATGCCGAGCAGCGCGTCGCTGTGGCCGTGCTCGTCGCCCGCGATCAGGTCCGGGTAGTTGAAGTCGTCGCCGGTGTAGCAGCGGACCCCGGCCGGAAGCCTGCGGCGCAGGCCGGTCTCGTGGTCCGCGTCGAGCAGCGACACCTTCACGCCGTCGACCTTGTCCGGGCGTGCCGCGATGATCTCCAGGAAGGCGTCGGTGGCGCGGTCCACCTCGGTCGCGCCCCAATACCCCGCCAGCGCCGGGTCGAACGCCGTGCCGAGCCAGTGCAGGATCACCGGCTCGCTGACGCTGTCGAGCAGCGTGCCGTAGACCTTCTCGTAGTCCTCCGGGCCTTTCGCACACGCCGCGAGCTGCCGGGAGCACATCAGCACGGGCTGGGCGCCCGCCTCCTGCACGATGTCGAGCTGCTCCAGGTAGGCCTTCAGCACGTCGTCCAGGCCCGGTTCGCCGGTGAGGTGGTCGGTGGCGACGCCCGCGCAGATCCGGCCGGCCTTCTCGGCGGCGCTGCGGCGGATCAGCTCGGCCGCGGTGGGCCAGTCGAGGCCCATGCCGCGTTGCGCCGTGTCCATCGCCTCCGCGACGCCCAGGCCGTGCGACCACAGGTGGTGCCGGAACTTCAGCGTCGCGTCCCAGTCGACCGTGCGCTCGTCCTTCGCGACAACGTGTGCCGCAGCGAACACGGTGCGACCATATTGATCTTGGCTAGACACCGGGGATCTCCACGCGGCGACCCTCCGAAGAGGACTGCAGACCGGCCGCGGCCAGCGCGACACCCCGTGCGCCCGCACGGAAGTCGTGCGGGAACGGCGTGCCCTGGTAGACGTGCCGCAGGAACTCCGTCCACTGCACCTTGAAGCCGTTGTCGAAGTCCTCGTTGTCCGGCACCTGCTGCCACTGGTCGCGGAACGGGTGCGCGACCGGGAGATCCGGGTTCCAGACCGGCTTCGGCGTGACGGCGCGTGGCTGCACGAAGCACTCACGCAGTCCCGCGACCGCGCTGCCCTCGGTGCCGTCCACTTGGAACTCCACGAGCTCGTCGCGGCGCACCCGGACGCACCAGGACGAGTTGATCTGGGCGATGACGCCGTTCTCGATCTCGAAGATCCCGTACGCCGAGTCGTCCGCAGTGGCCTCGTACGGGTTGTTCTGCTCGTCCCAGCGCGTCGGGATGTGCGTGACGGCCTTGGCCGTGACCGCCTCGACGCGGCCGAAGAGGTTGTGGAGCAGGTAGCTCCAGTGGCAGAACATGTCCGCGACGATGCCGCCGCCGTCCTCCAGCCGGTAGTTCCAGCTGGGGCGGTTCGCGGCCTGCCAGTCGCCCTCGAAGACCCAGTAGCCGAACTCCCCGCGCACGCTGAGGATCCGGCCGAAGAAGCCGCCGTCGATCAGCCGCTTGAGCTTGCGGATGCCGGGCAGGTAGAGCTTGTCGGCGACGACGCCGTGCTTGAGGCCCTTGTCGTCGGCGAGCTTCGCCAGCTGCAGCGCTTGCTCGACCGTCTCGGAGACCGGCTTCTCGGTGTAGACGTGCTTGCCCGCCTCGAGCGCCTTGGTGATCGACTCGACGTGCATCGACGTGACCTGCGAGTCGAAGTAGATCTCGACGTCCGGGTCCGCGAGTGCGCCGTCGAGGTCGGTGGTCCACCGCGCGAGGTCGTGCCGTTCCGCGATCTCCTTGAGCTTGTCGGCGTTGCGCCCGACGAGCACGGGTTCGACCTTGATCACGGTCCCGTCCGGCAACCGCACGCCTTCTTCGCGCAGCGGGAGGAGGGACCGGACCAGGTGCTGGCGATATCCCATCCGCCCGGTGACGCCGTTGACCGCCACTCCGATGGTCCGAACCGCCATCACACCTCCCTGGTAGGAGCGCTGGAAAGCGCTTTCCCGCCACGCTAGTTGCGGCACTTGACGGCCGTCAACCTCCGCGCGAGTTAGTCTCAGCGCTCACATGCACGTTGACGGAGGTGGTCGTGTCCGCCCGACAGGTGACACTTGCCGAGGTGGCCAAGCAGGCAGGTGTGTCGCTGGCGACCGCCTCGCGCGTGCTCAACGGCAGCACGCGACAGGTGAGCGAGGAGCTGAGCGACCGCGTCCTGCGCACAGCGGAGCAGCTCGGTTACGTACCGAACGCGTCCGCGCAGGCGCTGGCCCGCAACTCGAGCTCGCTCGTCGGCCTGGTCGTCCACGACATCACCGACCCGTACTTCTCGTGCATCGCCGCGGGCGTGACACGGGTCGCCGAGGAGGCAGGGCTCTCCGTCGTGCTGGGCACGACCGGGCGGCGGCCTGAGCGCGAGGTCGAGCTGCTGTCGACGCTGCGCGCGCATCGGGCACGTGCGGTGGTGCTGGCCGGTTCGCGCACCACCGATCGTTCGGCGCAGTCGCGGCTCGCGGCGGAGATCGACGCGTTCACCGAGCTGGGCGGGCGGGTCGCGTGCGTGTCGCAGGCGAAGCTCGGCACCGACACGGTCGTTCCCGGCAACCGGGCTGGAGGGCGTGCGCTGGCGCGTTCACTCGCCGAGCTCGGGCACAAGAAGTTCGCCGTTCTGGGTGGACCTTCCGACCTCGTCGTGGCCAGGGACCGGCTCGCCGGGTTCAAGGCGGGCCTCGCGGACGCCGGGATCGCACCGCCCGTGGTGATCAACGGCGCGTTCACCCGTGACGGCGGGTACGAGGCCGCGCTGGAGCTGCTGGCGTCGAAATCACGCGCCACCTGCGTGTTCGCCGTGACCGACGTGATGGCGATGGGGGCGATGGCGGCGCTGCGGGAACGTGGCGTGCGGGTGCCGGAGGACATGTCGATCGCCGGGTTCGACGACATCCCCACGCTGAGAGACACCGTGCCCGCGTTGTCGACCGTGCGACTGCCGCTGGAGGAGATGGGCGAGATCGCCGCAGGTCTCGTGCTCGACGCCGGCGGTGACGAGCCCCGCACCGTCCGTGTCGCGGGCGAGGTGGTGCTCAGGGCCTCGACTGCTCACAATTAGACTCATCGGGCTGTCCACGTACTTGAGTCATGAGGAGTTGAGCCGTCCCTATGGGGTCTGGCCCAGGCTGGCATACCAATCCGGTCCCTGGCCGCGTTGGAGCGCGGAGGTGACCGGAATCCTTCTGAGCGTGCTCGGCCTGCTCGCCGTCGTGGCGCTGACCGCGGGCACGTGCATCGCGGTGGCGGCGGAGTTCTCGCTGACCGCGCTGGAACGCAGCACCGTCGAACGGCACGTCGCGGAGGTGGGCGACGCGAAGGCGCGGACCATCGACCGCGCCCACCGGACGTTGTCCTTCCAGCTCTCCGGCGCGCAGCTCGCCATCACGCTGACCACGCTGATCACCGGGTACATCGCGAAGCCCGCGATCGCCGCGCTGATCGAGCCGGGGCTTTCCGGCGTGGGCGTGCCTCTGCCGGTGGCCGGTGGGTTGTCGCTGGCCCTGGCGCTGGCGATCGCCACGGCGTTGTCGATGGTGTTCGGCGAGCTGGTCCCGAAGAACCTCGCGATCGCCAAGCCGCTGGAGACCGCGCGCCTGGTCGTGGGCATCCAGGCGGCGTTCTCCACCGTGTTCCGGTGGCTGATCAACTGGATGAACAACTCGGCGAACTGGCTGGTCCGCCGCTTCGGCGTCGAACCGGTCGAGGAGCTCGCGTCCGCCCGTTCACCGGAGGAGCTGGGCGCGCTGGTCCGCACGTCGGCCGAGCACGGAACGCTGGACCAGGGCACCGCGGTGTTGCTCGATCGGTCACTGCGGTTCGGCGACCGGACCGCCGGCGAGCTGATGACGCCGCGCGTGCGGGTCGAGGCGCTGCGGGCCGACGCGACGGTGGCCGACCTGGTGCTGAAGGCGCGCGAGACCGGGTTCTCGCGGTTCCCCGTGCACGACGGCTCGTTGGACGAGGTGCGCGGCATGGTGCACGTGAAGCAGGCATTCGCCGTGCCCACGGCTCTGCGTGGGACGACTCCTCTGTCCGCGCTGACGCGGCCGGTCACCTCGGTGCCGGAGACGCTGGAGGGCGACGCGCTGCTGGACCGGCTGCGCGCGTCCGGCCTGCAGACGGCGCTGGTCGTCGACGAGTACGGGGGCACGGCGGGCATGGTGACGCTGGAGGACGTCGTCGAGGAGATCGTCGGCGACGTGCGCGACGAACACGACCGCGGCGAGGCGCCGCCGGTGCGTTCGCTCGGCAAGGACAGCTGGCTCGTGTCCGGCCTGCTGCGCGACGACGAGGTGGCCGAGGCGACCGGGTTCCACATGCCGCCCGGCGACTACGAGACGCTGGCCGGCCTCGTGCTGGCGAGGCTCGGCCGGATCCCCGACGTCGGCGACGAGATCCGCGTCGAGGGGTGGCGGGTGACCGTGATGCGGATGGACCGGCACCGCGTGGCCGAGCTGCGGGTGGTGTCGTCGTGAACTTCCTCGTCGTCCTGTTGTTGCTGGCGGGGAACGCCTTCTTCGTCGGTGCCGAGTTCGCGGTGATCACCGCGCGCCGCGACCGGCTGGAAGCGCTGGCCGACAAGGGTTCCTCGCGCGCCCGCACCGCGATCAAGGCGTCGCAGCAGCTGCCGTTGCTGATCGCCGGTGCCCAGCTGGGCATCACGCTGTGTTCTCTTGGGCTGGGTGCGATCGCCGAGCCCGCGCTGGCCTCGGTGCTGGAAGGGCCGCTCGGCGCCGTCGGGCTGCCAGTCGCCGTGGTGCACGGCGTGGCGTTCGCGGTGGCGCTGGTCATCGTCGTCGCACTGCACACGATCCTCGGCGAGATGGTGCCGAAGAACCTCGCGATCGCCGGCCCGGAGCGAGCCGCGGTGTGGCTGGTCCCGGTGCACTACGGGTTCTCGCGGATGATCGCGCCGGTGCTGGCGTTGTTCACCTCGGTCGGCCGGTGGGTGCTGCGGCGGTTCGGTGTGGAGCCGGTGGACGAGCTGGAGTCGGCCTACACGCCCGACGAGCTGGCGTTGCTGATCGGGCAGTCGCGGTCGGAGGGGTTGCTGGAGGACTCCGAGCACCGTCGGTTGGCGCAGACCTTGTCTTCCGCCGAGCGCACCGTGGCCGATGTCCTGGTGCCGTTGGACCGGCTGACGACGGTGTCCGCCTCGCCGACGGTGGGTGAGATGGAGGCCGCTGTCGCCGCTACCGGGTTCTCTCGGTTCCCGGTGCTGTCGGACGCCGGGCTGATCGGGTATCTGCACGTCAAGGACGTGTTGGACCTGGAGGGGGCGTCGACTCTGGTGCCGCGGGCTCGGGTGCGCGGGTTGCCGGAGGTGCCGGCGGATGCTCGGCTGGACGAGGCGCTGGCCGCTTTGCGCCGGGCCCAGTCCCACCTCGCGCGCGCGGTGGGTGCAGACGGTGCGGTGCTGGGTGTCGTGGCGTTGGAGGACCTGTTGGAGGAGTACGTCGGCACCGTTCGGGATGGCACTCACGTGCGCTGGGTCTAGATTCACTCGATCGTGGTGTCACGAAACGCTGTTTCGTTTCCCTCGCCAGACGAGGAACGCGCGGTGGACAGCGAACGGGGTGAGCCGTGGCGGTGGTGATCGGGGCTGGGGACGTCGAGATCGACCTGCCCCGGTTGGCCGTGGAACTGACGGAGGCGCTGCGGGTCGGGTCGGCGGAGCCGGGCCGGCGGGTGCGCGTGCCGGTGACCGCGGACGTCACGGCCATGATCCTGGTGCCGGGCCTGGCGCCCGGCATCCCCGCCTACACGGTGAAGGTGCACGCCAAGAACCCGAACCGGTCCCCCGCCATCACCGGCGTGATCTGCCTGCACGACCTGGCCACCGGCGACCTGCTCGCCCTGATCGACAGCGCCGGCCTGACCGCGATCCGCACCGGGCTGGGCGGCGCGCTGGGAGCCCACCTACTGGCGCGCCCCGATGCCCGGCACGTGACCGTGATCGGGGCCGGTGCGCAGGGTCGGGCTCAGTTGGTGGCCCTGGCCGCGCTCCGGCCGATCGAGTCGGTGTCGGTGCGGGACACGAACCCGGCGGCGGAGGCGGAGTTCGTGGCGTGGGCCGAACGGCTCGGCATCGCGGCGTCGACGGACCTCGGCGATGTCGGCGAGATCGTGCTCATGGCCACGTGATCGCGCGAGCCCGTGCTGTACCAGGTCCCTCCCGGCACCCACGTCACCAGCCTCGGCGCGGACGAGCCCGGCAAGGTCGAGCTCGCGCCGGAGTTGCTGTCGGGCGCGCTGGTCGTCGTGGACGATCGCGCGCTGGCGCACGTCGCCGCGGACACCACGATCGGCGCGGTGTTGCGCGGAGAGCATCCCGGGCGGACCAGCGAGGATCAGGTCACCGTGTACAGCCCGGCCGGGTTGCCGATGCAGGATCTCGTGATCGCATGGCACGTGTTCCGCAACGCGAGCCGGAAATCGCCGGCCGTGTTCGACCTGGGTATGCGCACCGGTATGTGACGCCCGAACCCCGTCGAAGTCCGTGTCGCCCCGTTCGACCTACTGGTGACGGACACACAGGGAGGCACAGAAAATGGGCAAGGTCTACACGGGCGCCAGCACCTCGATCGACGGCTACGTCTCGGGTCCGGAGTTCTCCGGCTTCGACAAGCTGTTCCGCTGGCTGCAGGCAGGCGACGTGGCGTTCACGGTGCCGACGGGTGCGATGACCGTCCACCTCGCGCCGGCCAGCGCCGCCTACTTCAGCGGGTTGATCCAGGCGACCGGAGCGCTGGTGGTCGGGCGCAAGCTCGACGACTTCACCGACGGCTGGGGCGGCCAGCACCCGATGGGCGTGCACACCGTCGTGCTCACGCATCGGCCGTTGGAGGACAACGAACACTTCACTTTCTGCAGCGACGGCATCGAGAAAGCGATCGAGATCGCTCAGGCCAAGGCGGGCGACAAGGGTGTGGGGCTGAACTCCGGAGAGGTCGCCCGGCAGGCCATCGACGCGGGGCTGGTGGACGAGATCTTCCTCGACCTGGTGCCGGTGATCCTCGGCGGGGGTACGCCGTTCTTCGCGCCGGGCAAGGGTTACGAGCTGGAGGGGCCGGTGTCGGTAATCGAGAGCACGTCGGTGACGCACCTGCGCTACGAAGTGAAGTACGCGACTGCGGAAGATCAGTGACGCCGCCCGAGCTACCGATGAACGGCGCATTTGTCCATATGAGCCGAGGTGGACGAATGCGCCGTTCATCGCGAGTCGGTGCCGTGAGGTGGGCCGCAGCGTCGAGGATGCGGCGATGGTGGCTGTTGCGGCGCTAGGGAACGATTTCGAGCTGCGCCATCATGCCGATCCACGAGTGTTCGAGGAAGTGGCAGTGGTAGACGTAGCGGCCGGTGTAGCCGGTGAACGTCGCCTGGACCTTCACCGTCTCGCCCGCGGTGATGGGGATCGTGTCCTTCAGGCCCGCGTCGCCGGGCCTGGGCGGGCCGCCGTTGCGTTCCAGGACGCGGAACTGGACCAGGTGCAGGTGGAAGTTGTGCTTGACGCCGGTCGGGTCGGAGCTCTTGATCAGCCAGGTCTCGGTGGTGCCGCGTTTGATGGTGAAGTCGACGCGGTCCATGTCGAAGACCTTGCCGTTGATCACGCCGTCGGGGCGGTCGTTGGGCTTGAAGACGAACGACAGGTCGACCACGCGGTCCACTGTGGACAGCGGCATCGCGGGTAGTGGACGCAGGGTTGCCGGAACGCGGCTCTGGTCGGTGGCACGGCGGACCACGTCGAAGCGGAGGATCTCGCCCGCCACGGCGTCGGTCAGGACGACCTTCGAGCCGATCGGGTACTTCGAGAAGTCGATGACGACGTCCGATCGTTCGGCCGAGGAGAGGACGAGTTCCTCTGTTTCCACCGAGTTCGCGAGCAGGCCGCCGTCGGAGCCGATGCGGGTGAACCTGTCGCCGGTCAGCTTGAGTTTGAAGACGCGCTGGTTCGCGGAGTTGATGAGGCGGAAGCGGTACTTGCGGGCGGCGACCTCGAAGTAGGGCTGCGGGACTCCGTTGGCGAGGACCACCGTGCGTTTGGTCGGGTCGTCGAAGACGACGATGTTGCCGCTGTCGTCGAACTGGATGTCGCGCAACAGGATCGGGATGTCGTAGGCGCCGGACGGCAGGTTGAGCGCGCGTTCGGAGTCGTCCTCGATGACGTAGGCGCCGTGCAGTCCCAAGTAGACGTGGGCGGCTTCGGTGCCGTGGCTGTGGTCGTGGTACCACAACGTCGTGCCCTGCTGGCTGTTCGGGTAGAGGTAGAGGCGGGAGCGGCCGGGTTCGACGACGTCCCTGGGGTGACCGTCGTGCTCGGGTGGCACGTGGCCGCCGTGCAGGTGGATGTTCGCGGCCTCGTCCATCTTGTTCTGCACCATGATGAGGGTCTTGCGGCCTGTCTTGGCCCTGATCGTCGGGCCGACGAACTGACCGCCGAAGCCCATGACCGGCGACTTCAGGCCGGGCAGGATCTCGGCGGTCGTGCGTTCGATCGAGAGCTGGTAGATCTCCTGTTTCGCTGTGGACACCAGTGGCCTGAGCACGGGCGGCACTGGCATCGGGCGTGTCCACGGCACTATTTCCGGTTTTGTTCCCGTTAAGACTTTCGACTCCTGGAACTCGTGCTCACCGTGCGCCGAGTCCCCGTGACTTTGAGCCGGTGAAAGCAGTTGTGGCACACCGAAAACACCTGCCGCGAGACCTCCCGCGGCAAGCACACCTCGCCTGTTGAGCATCGTTGATCCCCTTGGCACGACGGCTGAACGCGGCGGAAACCTACGCCGGACAGTCAGGGGGAACACCTAGTCTCAAGAGGCCAGCGCGGCTTTCACCGAGCGAGTGAGGTCGTCGGCGAGCACTTCCTCATCACCGTTCTGAATCGCTTGCAGCACTTGGGAAACGACATCCCCTGGGGTGATCTTGGGCGCGTCGACGGAGGACGCCATGTCCGTGTCGATGGATCCGGCGTGCACGGCGACGACACGAGTTCCCTGCTCACGCAACAGTTCCCGGGTCGACTTGGTCAACGACCACGCTGCCGCCTTGGACGCCGCGTAGCCGCGCGCACCCGGCCAGCCGACGAAGGACAGGACACTCAGGACGTTGACGAGGACGCCGCCGCCATTGGCTTTCAGAATGGGTGCGAACTCGTCCGTCGTGCGGACAAGACCGTAGAAATTGACGTCGAACTCCGTCTTGATGCTGTCGACATCCCCGCCCCCGACGAGCACGCCGGCGTTGTTGATCACGATCGAGACGTCTCCGAGCTCCTTCGCCGCGGCCGCGACGGACGCGTCGTCGGTCACGTCGAGCTGGACCGGGATGACGCCGTCGTCCACAACGGACGCCGGGTTGCGCGCACCGGCGTAGACCTTCGCTCCCCGCCTCACGAGCTCCTGGGCGAACACCCGGCCGAGACCGCGGTTGGCCCCGGTCACCAGCACTGCCGCACCGTTGAAGTCCATCACTACCTCCTAAGTTGGAATTCCAAACCGACTGTAGCGAGGTAAGTTGGATTTGCCAACTCACTGCTAGGATGGCCTCATGGCCCCTCGAAGCTGCTCCGTGGCGAACGCGCTGGAGGTCGTCGGCGAACGCTGGTCGCTGCTCGCGATGCGCGAGGTGTTCTTCGGCAACACCCGCTTCGACCAGATCGCGGCGAACACGGGCGCGTCCCGCGACGTGCTCGCCGCGCGCCTGAAGAAGCTGGTCGGCGCCGGCGTGCTGGAGAAGCGCCAGTACTCCGACCACCCGCCGCGGCACGAGTACCACCTGACCGACGCGGGCCGGGCGCTGCACACCGTGCTGCTGATGCTCAAGGAGTGGGGCGACGCCTACGTGACCGAGGGCCCGCTGCCCCTCGTCTGGGAACACTCGTGCGGCCACACGCTGGAGCCGCGCGTCGTGTGCGCCCACTGCGGCGAGGAGGCGACCTCGGAGTCGCTGACCAGCGCCGCGGTGGCGTCGTGACGCCGCAGGAGGACCTGGCCGCCCGGCTGGAGGCGCTGCGCCAGCAGCTCGGCGCGACGTGGATGGTCGGGTTCGAGAACTTCGACGTCGGCCATCCGTTCATCGAGGTGCTGGAGGGGCCGACGTACCGGCTCACGGCCTGCGAACGCGGGAAGCCGGTGTTCGCGAAGGAGACGACGAAGCTCGACGAGATCCTGTACTGGGCGACGTACGAGGTCACGTGGTCGATGGCGTACTCGTGGGCCGTGCAGCACCCCGTCGAGGACGAGGAGCAGCGGTTCACGGCGTTCCGGCGCCAGGAGGAGCTGCTGACCACGATCGACCCGCGGTGGGCGGAGCAGGCGCGAGCGTCACGACCAAGCTGAGGAAGTCGGCGATGCGTTCGTCCAGGTCGTTGTGGCGGCGGTTCGCGCGGCGCCGCAAACCTTCACGCGCTCGACGATCCTGGACGACGACAGCGGTCCATCGCGGGGCGCTTCATCCACCACGTGCCGACGGACGAGCCGAGCGTCCCTCCGAAGGTGGACATGGTCGACACCGTGGCGGCGATCATCGCGTCGGGCTTCGACGTCGACATCGAGCTGTGGGAAGGTCCAGGCCGGTGCGACACCGACAAGTGCCAGGGTGCGCCAGACACCGCGCCCGCGCTGCACTGGCACGTCGACACGGGGAACTGGCTGGTGCTCGGCTTCGAGCACGTCGGCGGGCGGCATCCGGACTTCTCGCCGGGGTCACCGGACATCGCGCCGACCACAGAAGCCGTGCGTGAGCTGCACGCGAAGCTCACCCCGTGCCCTGCGAAGGTGGCGAACTTCGCCGGGCACTGGCGGCAGCTGTCCGCGTGGCAGCGGATCGAGTCAGACGACGTCGATCCGTGGACCCGGCAGCACCTCGACCGGTGTGGCTGTACAACGTGCGCAGGGGCAAGCCGTGCGGGCTGGCGGACGTTGCGCGGTGGTGGACCCGGCACCGAGTAGGTTGATCGGTATGAGCGAGGACGACGCGGACGAGTTCGCCGAGGACGACGACTTCGAGGACGAGGAAGACGCCGACGACCTCTTCGCCGTCACGCCCGAACCGCGCACGGTGTGCCACCTGTGCGGCGGGGCTAGCTACATCGCGGCGCCCACGCTCGCGATCATCGGGGGCGCGCCGCGGACCGTGGACAACGGGCGGGAGTGCCCGCACTGCAGCGGCGCGCGGACGTTCAACGGGCTGGTGCCGCCGCTCTAGCTGCCGTTCGCTCGGTGCCAGGCGAGGAAGTCGCTGACCGGCATGCGGGCGATCTCCTCGCCGATCACGTCGAGGGCCAGGTCCGAGGAGCGTTTGAAGCGGACGCACGACTTGCCCATGTCGAGCTTCTTGCCGGTGGTCGCGTACCTGGCGCGGAACGACTCCTCGCCGGGGCCGTTCACGGTGGTGAGGTAGACGGAGAAGTAGTTCTTCTGGGCGGCCAGGGCCACGTAGCTGAGGGGCTGTTTGTTGTAGGTCGGGCCGCTCACCTCCAGCGGCACGTACCAGGTGATCATTCCCCACAGCATGCCCTCGACGTAGCCGTCGGGGAGGTGGGCGAGGATGACGTCGCGCACAGCGGTGACCTCGGCGCGCCGCTGATCAGGCAGTTCGGCGAGGTACTCGGCGACCGTCGAGGCTTTGCTCTGCACCATGCGCGTACGGTAATCGCTCGTGGAGGTCCTGACCCGAGCCCAATGGCACGAACTACGCGAGGCGCACGTCGCTCGTATGCGCCGGTTCACGGGTCCCCACCAGGAACGGAAGCTTCGCAAGGAGAAGCATCCGGTGATGGACTTCCTCTTCACGTACTACAGCCATCGGCCCGTGCGGCTGGAACGGTGGCATCCGGGGCCGGGCGTCGTGCTGGAGGACGCGGCAGAGTACCTGGAGTTTCCGCACTACAAGGCCACGGCGGACGGCGTCACGCTGGACGTGGACGGCTTCCTCGGGCAGCGGGCGAAGACCGTGGAGTTCGTGCAGGCGCTGCTCACGGCGACGCTGAGCAGGCCGGCGCGGCTCGGGTGTTTCGGGTTGCACGAATGGGCGATGGTCTACCGGCAGGAGCCCGAGGAGATCAGGCACAACGCGTGGCCGCTGCGGCTCGGCAGTGAGGGGACCGATCGGGTGGTGGAGACCAGCCGGATCCAGTGCGGGCACTTCGACGCGTTCCGGTTCTTCACGCAGCCCGCGCGGCCGCGCAACACCATCCAGCCGACGCGGGAGGACCAGGTCGCGAACGAGCAGCCGGGGTGCTTGCACGCGAACATGGACCTCTTCAAGTGGGCCTACAAGATGGAGCCCGCCACCCCGTCCGACCTGGTCGCCGACTGCTTCGAACTGGCCGCTGACGTGCGGGAACTCGACATGCAGGCATCGCCGTACGACCTGGCGCGGCTCGGGTACGAACCGGTGCCGATCGAGACCGCGGACGGCCGGGCGGAGTACGCGCGCCGGCAGGCTGCGTTCGCCGAGCGGGCGCGACCGTTGCGAGAACGGCTCGTCTTCGTGTGCCAGTCGATACTTACAGTGACTTCACTTCGCTGACGGAGTTCACCTGTTAGCGTGATTGGCGGTCGTCGGGGGCCGCTGAGTAGTTGTGAGGGATCGATGTCTCGACACCGCGCGCTGCGGGCGAGGGTGCGGCGCGGGATCGCCAAGTGGCCCGTGCTCATCGTCGTGTTCGTCGTACTGATCGGCCTCGGCTGGCTCGTCTTCTCGTGGGCCGGCGGGGTGCTCGACAGCCGCGCCAGGGCGTTGGCCCAGAACTGCAGCGAGGGCAACTCGGTGCTGCGCGTCGCCGCGACGCCGAGTGTCGCCGGGGCCGTTGCGGACGTCGCGCGCGCATGGAGCGCCACGCGGCCCGTCGTCTACGACCACTGCATCGCCATCGAGGTGACGTCGGCGGACTCGGCGGCCGTGCTGGACGGCCTGACGACGAAGTGGGACTCGGACAAGCTCGGCGGGCGGCCGCACGCGTGGCTGCCCGACTCGACGCTGTGGGCGAACCGGCTGAGCGCGCTCAACGCGAAGCTCGTCGGGGCGGCGCCCAAGTCGGTCGGGACCTCACCGGTGCTGCTGGCGGCACCGGAGGCGGCGGCGCCCGTGCTGAAGGACTTCCGCTGGTCGAACCTGCCGGAGGTGACGGACTGGAGCAAGTTCGGCCAGTCGTGGGGCCGGTTCAGCGTCGCGATGCCCGACCCGGCCGCGAACACGGCGTCCGCCCTCGCGATCCAGTCGGCGCTGGCGGACGGCAAGGGACCGGTGACGGCGGAGTCGCTGGGCTCCGAGGCGTCGAAGGCGAAGCTGACGAAGCTCGCCGCCACGGTCCCGCCAGAGGTGCCGCCGACGACGCGCGAGGCGTTGCGGCGCCTGGGTGACAGCGCGACGGTGAACGCGGCAGGCTTCAGCGTCACTCCAGTGTCCGAAGTGGACCTCTACAAGCACAACACCGGCAAGGAAGCGCCGTCGAAGCCGCTCGTGGGCGTGCTCCCGGTCGGTCCCACGCCGGTGGCGGACTTCCCGTACATCGCGTTGGGAGGCCCGGAGGTCGGGGAGGCGGAAGTGCGTGCGGCGCAGGCGTTCCGCGAGTTCATGACCCAGCCCGCACAGCAGAAGATCCTCGCATCCGGCGGACTGCGGGTCGAGTCCACTCAGAACCGTCCGTCGCCCTCCCCCGGCATCGCCTGGGCCGCCGTCACGGAGAACCTCGTCGCCGCGGACGCGACCACCACGCAGCAGATCTCGTCGGCCTGGGCGTCGGCGGACCGCGGCGGGCAGGTCGTGACGGTGCTGACCGACGTGTCGACGTCGATGAAACCCCGGCTGGACAAGGTGAAGGCCGCGCTGCGCGGTCAGGTCGACAGATCGGTGTCCGGGTCGTTCGGGCTCTGGGAGTTCGCGCGCGATCTGGACGGGTCGAAGCCTTACAAGCAGCTGGTCGCGACCGGGGCGGTGACGGAGAAGCGCGATGCGTTGCGTCGTTCGATCGACGGGCTCAAGACTTCTGACGGTTCGCAGCTCTACACGTCGTTGGCGGCCTGCTACGAGACGGCGCACGACGGGTTTGTGGCTGGGCGGATCAACCGGGTCGTGGTGATCACCGACGGTACCTCGGACGGTGGGATCGACCTGGCGGCGCTGAAGAGTCGGCTGCACGGCGAGGATCTGGCGGTCAGCTTCATCGCTATCGGTGGTGAGGTCGACAAGGATGCGTTGACTGACATCGCGCAGACGACTGGTGGGTCGGTGTCTGTGGTGGAGAACGCTGACGGGATCGATGCGGCGCTCGGTCAGGTGTTGTCGACGAAGGCCTGACCGCTGTCAGACCAGCTCCCTAGGATTGAAATTGGGGGAACCCGGCCGACGCCGTGTGTGTGGTGCGCGGCCATCGGGCACTGCGCGGCCATCGGGCACTGCGCGGCCATCGGGCACTGTGCAGCCGCGCAGGGGAACCGTGCAGCCGCAGGGGAACCGTGCAGCCACGGCGGTCGTTGCTCCCGCATGGGGGAAGCAAGGATTCTGGTCGCCTCAATGCCGTTCGCCGGCCACGTAGGCGCAATGGCTGCGGTGTCGAACGAACTCGTCAAGCGCGGCCACCACGTCGTGGTCCACACGGGCGCGAAGTACCGCCACAAGTTCGAAGGCGCCGAGTGGCTGCCGTGGAGCCACGCGCCCGACTTCGACGACGCCGACCTCGCCAAGGTGTTCCCGAGCGTCAAGGACGGCAAGGGCATGCGGGCCGACTTCGCGAACTTCCGCGACGTGCTGATCGGCACGGGAGCCGCACAGGCACGGGACGTCCTGGAGACCGGCTTCGACCTCGTCGTGACGGATCACCTGGCGTTCGGGGCCGCGCTGGCCGCCGAGATCAGGCAGGTGCCGTGGGTGACGGTCGCGGTCACACCGCTGGTGGTCAGCAGACCGCTGGCCAGGCTCGTGTCAGGGTTGATCGTCGACGGGATGTTCACCCGCATGCGCGCGGAGGTCGGCCTGAAGCCGAAGCCCGGCGCGCTGGAGGCCTTCTACTCACCGGAACTCGTGATAGCACAAGGGGTTCCCGCGCTGGAGACCGTGCACCCACCACACCAGGTCCGGTTCGTCGGGAGGTTGATCAGCCCGCCGAAGCCGACCGCACTGCCCGAGTGGTGGCCGGACCTCGACAACCGCACCGTTGTGCACGTGACGCAGGGGACGCTGGAAACCGGCGCGGACGACCTGTTGAAGCCCGCGATCGAGGAGCTGGCCGGGCACGACGCGCTGGTGGTGGCAACGACCGGGGGTGCGGCCATCACCACGCTCGGGAAGTTGCCGGACAACGTCAGGGCCGCTGAGTTCATCCCGCACGACCTGTTGCTGCCGCGGACCGACGTGATGATCACCAACGGCGGGTGGGGTGGGGTGCTCGCCGCGATCGAGGCTGGGGTGCCGCTCGTCGTGGTGCCGGGGTCGCTGGACAAGCCTCAGGTGGCGCGACGGGTGGTGCGGGCGGGGGCCGGAATCGCCAGGAGGAGGCCGGAGGGACTCAGGAAGACGGTCGATCAGGTGCTGTCGGAGCCGCGCCACCGGGAGCGTGCCGAGGAGCTGGGGCGGCAGGTCAAGGCTGCCGGTGGCGCGGCCAGGGCCGCGGAGCTGGTCGAGGTGCTCAGGCGACGTTGAAGCGGTCCGGGTCCGGGCCGGTTCGGGTGCCGTTGTCCAGTTCGGCGATGACCGTCATGTCGTCGGGGGCCAGTTCGAAGTCGAAGATGTCGATGTTCTCCTTGATCCGGTAGGGCGTGACGGACTTCGGGATCACGACGTTGCCGAGTTGGATGTGCCAGCGCAGCACGATCTGGGCCGGGGTCTTGTCGTACTTCTCGGCCAGGGCGGTGATGTCGGGCTTGTTCAGCAACGCGCCCTGGGCCAGCGGTGACCAGGCCTCGGTCACGATGCGGTGCGTGACGTGGACCTTGCGCATCTCTTCCTGCTGCAGCAACGGGTGCAGCTCGATCTGGTTCACCGCCGGGGTGGTCGGGAACTCGTCGAAGAGCCGCTGCAGGTGTGGCGTGTGGAAGTTCGAGACGCCGATGGCGCGCACGCGGCCGTCGGCATAGAGCTGCTCGAACGCGCGCCAGGTCTCGGTGTACAGGTCGCGGGACGGGGTCGGCCAGTGGATGAGGTAGAGGTCGAGCACGTCGCGGCGCAGGCGGCGCATGCTCTCGTCGAACGCGCGCAGGGTCGAGTCGTAGCCCTGGTCGGAGTTCCACAGCTTGGTCGTGATGAACAGGTCGGGGACGCCGGCGATGGCGTCGCCGACTCCGGACTCGTTGCGGTAGGCGGCGGCGGTGTCGATGCTGCGGTAGCCGGCTTCGATCGCGGTCGTGACCGCACCGGCCACCTGGTCCTCCGGCACCTGGAAGACGCCGAAGCCGAGTTGCGGGATCCGTACTCCGTTGTTCAACGAGATCAGCGGAACCATGCGCGTAGCTTGGCATCGTTGTAGACGTCCTGCATCGCCTTGATGGTGTCGATGATTTCGTGTCTCAACTCGTTTGGAGCGATCACCTCCACGTCCGGGCCGAATTTGAGCAGGTCAGCGACGGCGTGACGAGTCGATTCGGTGGGGAAACCGAACTCCTCGCCCGGTTTTGGCGCCATCTCCCTGATGACACGCGCCTGGTGGCCGCTCAGCAGGTACTGGGTCTTGTCGAGGCCCGTCTGGGTCATGCGGACGACGACGCGCTCGCCGTACATGCGTGCCTCGAACTGCTCCGACCACTCGGCCCAGTACCGCGCCAGGTCGAAGTCCTCCGGCCGGTCGAAGGTGGCGTCGAGGGCCTGCAGGGCTTGGACGCGGGACACGCGGTAGGTGCGGCCGCTGCCGACGAAGTACCAGGTGCCGGCCTTCAGGACCAGACCGTACGGGTCGACCTCGCGCGCGACGGTCTGGTTGCCCCAGCGCTGGTAGGTCATGCGCACGCGACGCTGCTCCCACACCGCGTCGGCGATCGTGGCGAGGTGGTCGGTGGGTTCGTCGCCGCGGAACCACGTCGGGGTGTCCAGGTGGAAGCGCTGGCGGATCTGCTCGGCACGCGAACGCAGTTCCGTCGGCAGCGCGGCGAGGAGCTTGAGCTGGGCCGCGGCGGCGAACTCCTTGAGGCCCAGCTCCTCCGCGGGTCCCGGCAGGCCTGCCAGGAAGAGCGACTGGGCCTCGGCGCCGGTCAGGCCGGTCAGGCGGGTGCGGTAGCCGTCGATTAGCTGGTAGCCGCCGCTGGGACCGCGGTCGGCGTAGACGGGGATGCCGGCGCCGCTCAGGGACTCGATGTCGCGGTAGATAGTGCGGGGCGAGACCTCGAGTTCGGTGGCCAGTTCGTCCGCCGTCATCCGACCCCTCGACTGGAGGAGCAGGAGGACCTGGATGAGCCGGCTGGACTTCATCTTCTAAACCTGACACGAACTGTCAGGATCTGCCAGCAGAGTGGTCCGCATGAAGGCAACCGGAACCATCGAAGTGAAGAGCTGGGACGAGAACACCTGGGACGGCCGTCCCTACAAGGAGGTCGAGGGACGCAAGCTCACCGAGGCACACGTCCAGTTCGTCTACACGGGCGACGTCAACGGCATCGGGAACTGCCGCTACCTCATGTCCTACGGCGACGACGTGGCGTGGACGACGGCGTTGGAGGAGATCACGACCGACGAGGGCACGCTGGTGCTGCGGCACGTCGGCGCGTATCGCACCGGCGTCGAGGCCGTGATCGAGATCCTGGACGGCACCGGCGCCTACGCGGGCGCGCGAGGTGCGGCGACGATCGACTGGGCGGAGGATGGCAGCGCCACCTACAGCCTGGACTATGAGGTCTGACGATGACCAACGCCCCCGTCTACGACGCGACCAAGCAGCGGATCACCGAGCTGGTTCGGGACAGAGATCCGCAGACGCCGGTGGCGGCGACCCCCGGCTGGTCGGTCAAGGACGTGGTGGCGCACCTCGCCGGCGGTCTGCGTGATTTCGTGGACCGCCGGTTCGACGGTGTCGAGTCGGGCGAGTGGGGCGAGCGGCAGGTCCGCGACCGGCGCGCCAACTCGCTGGACGACGCCTTCGCCGAGTGGGACGCGAACAGGGAGCTCGCGGAGCCGTTGTTCGACACGCCGATGGGGTCCGTGCTGATCTCCGAGGTGGTGCAGCACGAGCACGATCTCCGCGCGGCGCTCGACGTGCCCGGCGACCGCGACGGCGTCGCCGTGCGGGCGGCGTTGACGAAACCGTTGCAGCAGCTGGATCAGCGGATGCGGGAGAACTCCGTGCCCGCGTTGCGGATCTCGCTGGAGCACGGCGATCGGGTGCTCGGGGCCGGTGAGCCGGCCGGGACGTTGCGGACCACGTCGTTCGAGCTGATGCGGGCCATCGGCGGGCGGCGGTCGGTGGACCAGATCAAGGCGCTGGACTGGGACGGGGATCCGGACACCTGGATGTCCTCACTCGCGTTGTTCGGGCGGCACCGGCCGGAGCCGTTCGAGGAGTAACTTGCCCCGGCGTGAGCGACTGGCTGATCGACACGAGGAACTCGTACGACACGGTGGCTGTCAGTTACGCCGACCGCACGCGGGATCTGCTGGCCGGGCTGCCGCATCTGCGGGCGGCGCTGCGGTTGTTCGCGGAGCAGGTGCGCGGGCCCGTCGCCGACGTCGGGTGCGGGCCGGGCACCATCACGGCGCGGCTGCACGAGCTGGGGGTCGACGCGTTCGGGATCGACCTCTCCCCCGCGATGATCGAACTGGCTCGGCGCAGCCATCCCGGGCTGCGGTTCGAGGTGGGGTCGATGACCGAGCCGCTCCCCGAGCCGGTCGGCGGGATCATCGCCTGGTGGTCGTTGATCCACGTGCCGGACGACGTGGTGCCCACCGTGTTCGGCCACTTCCGGGAAGCGCTGCGGCCCAACGGGTTGCTGCAGGTCGGCTTCCACGTCGGCGACGAGACGCGGCTGAAGACGCAGGGCTACGGCGGACATCCGATGCGGGTGCACGTTCATCTCCGCCGGCCGGAGCGCGTCGCGGAGTGGTTGCGGGAGGCCGGGTTCACCGTCGAGGCGCAGTGGCTGCTCGGCGAGGACGGCGCGGTCGTCTTCGCCCGGCGCGAATGAGACCATCTGCCGGTGAGTGACCAGATCTGCCAGCGGTGCGGCGAGGCCGTCGAGCTGAGCCAGGAAGACTACGAGATCTTCGAGCGGATGCACTTCGAGTGCTTCCACTTCGCGTTCGAGCACGACCTGCACAAGCCGGGCGCTGCTGAGGACGAGGACTGCGGCGACCCGGTCTGCCCTGCCGGTGCATGAGAAAGGGGCGCACCCCCGAGTGCGCCCCTGTCCCTTCTACCCAGATCAGCTGCCGTAGGCCGAGAGCGGCGGGCAGGAGCAGACCAGGTTGCGGTCGCCCTTCGCACCGTCGATGCGGCGGACCGGCGGCCAGATCTTCGGAGCACCCGTGCCTGCCGGGTAGACGGCCTCCTCGCGGGTGTACGGGTGGTTCCACTCGCCGACCGTCACACAGGCCGCGGTGTGCGGGGCGTTGCGCAGCGGGTTGTCCTCGACGGGCCACTCGCCCGCGCCCACGCGGTCGATCTCGCGCTTGATGGCGATCATGGCGTCGATGAACCTGTCGATCTCGCCGAGGTCCTCGGACTCGGTGGGCTCGACCATCAGGGTGCCGGCGACCGGGAACGACATCGTCGGGGCGTGCAGGCCGTAGTCCGCCAGCCTCTTCGCCACGTCGTCGACCGTCACGCCGGTGGCCTTGGTGATCGGGCGCAGGTCGAGGATGCACTCGTGGGCCACGAAGCCGCCCTCACCGGTGTAGAGGACCGGGTAGTGCTCGTCGAGACGACGCGCCACGTAGTTCGCGGCCGCCACGGCGGTCAGGGTCGCGCGGCGCAGACCGTCGCCGCCCATCATCCGCACGTAGGCCCACGAGATCGGCAGGATCGACGCGGAACCCCACGGGGCGGCGGAAATCGGGCCCACGCCCGTCTCCGGGCCCGCGGTGGGCTGCAGCGGGTGGTTCGGCAGGAACGGCGCGAGGTGCGAACGCACGCCGATCGGGCCGACGCCGGGGCCACCGCCGCCGTGCGGGATGCAGAACGTCTTGTGCAGGTTCAGGTGCGAGACGTCCGAGCCGAACTTGCCGTAGCGGGCGAGGCCGATCAACGCGTTGAGGTTCGCGCCGTCGACGTACACCTGGCCGCCCGCGTCGTGGACCAGGCCGCAGACCTCGCGGACCGTGTCCTCGTACACGCCGTGGGTCGACGGGTAGGTGATCATGATTGCGGCGAGGTCGTCGGCGTGCTCGGTGACGGTCTCGCGCAGGTGACCCATGTCGATGTTGCCCTTGTCGTCGCACTTCACGACGACGACCCGCATGCCGGCCATGACGGCGGACGCGGCGTTGGTGCCGTGCGCGGACGA
Organism: Lentzea nigeriaca; assembly: GCF_016907955.1. Taxonomy (GTDB): domain Bacteria; phylum Actinomycetota; class Actinomycetes; order Mycobacteriales; family Pseudonocardiaceae; genus Lentzea; species Lentzea nigeriaca. Next base: position 46,571 of record NZ_JAFBCX010000029.1, read on the forward strand.
CGGGATCAGGCAGACGTCGCGGTCGGCGTTGCCGTTCGCGCGGTGGTACGCGCGGATCGCCAGCAGACCGGCGAACTCACCCTGCGAACCGGCGTTGGGCTGCAGCGACACCGCGTCATAGCCGGTGACCTCGGCCAGCCACGCCTCCAGGTCGGAGACGATCTTCAGCAGACCGCGAGCGTCCTCGACCGGGGCGAACGGGTGCAGGCCGGAGAACTCCGGCCACGTGATGGACTCCATCTCCGCGGTGGCGTTCAGCTTCATCGTGCAGGAGCCGAGCGGGATCATGCTGCGGTCGAGCGCGACGTCCTTGTCCGACAACGCACGCAGGTAACGCAGCAGCGCCGTCTCCGAGCGGTGCGCGTGGAACACCGGGTGCGTCAGGTAGTCCGACGTGCGGCGCAGGTCGGCGGGGATGCCGTCGGCGGTGTCGGCGTCGATCGCGTCCACATCGGACCCCGTGACACCGAAGGCTTCCCACACCGCGAGGATGTGCGCACGCGTGGTCTTCTCGTCGCACGCGATCGCCACGACGTCGGCGTCGACCTGACGCAGGTTGATGCCCGCGGCACGAGCCTTCTCGACCACCGCGGCGGCCTGGCCCTCGACGCGCACCTGGACGGTGTCGAAGAACTCGCCGTGCACGACGTCCAGACCGGCCTCGCACAGACCCGTGGCGAGCACGGTGGCCAGGCGGTGCACGCGCGTCGCGATCGCCCGCAGACCCTCGGGGCCGTGGTAGACGGCGTACATGGACGCGATCACGGCCAGCAGCACCTGCGCGGTGCAGATGTTCGACGTGGCCTTCTCGCGGCGGATGTGCTGCTCACGCGTCTGCAGCGCGAGGCGGTAGGCCAGCGAGCCGTCGGCGTCGACCGAGACACCGACGAGACGGCCGGGCAGCTGACGCTCCAAACCGGATCGGACGGCCATGTACCCGGCGTGCGGGCCACCGAAGCCGATCGGAACGCCGAAGCGCTGGGTGGTGCCGACGACGACGTCCGCGCCGATCTCACCCGGCGGGCGCAGCAGCGTCAGCGCGAGCAGGTCGGCGGCGACGACGGCCTGCGCACCGGCGGCGTGGATCTCTTCGATCAACGCGGCCTGGTCGCGCACCACACCGGACGCGCCGGGGTACGACAGCAGCACTCCGAAGAAGTCACCGCCCAGGCCGAGACCCTCGATGCCCTGCGACAGGTCGGCGACGACGATCTCGATGCCGAGCGGCTCGGCGCGCGTCTCGATGACGGCCAGCGTCTGCGGCAGCGTGTCCGCGTCGACGACGAACTTGTTCGACTTCGACCGACCGGCGCGGCGCACCAGCGTCATCGCCTCGGCGGCCGCGGTCGACTCGTCCAGCATGGACGCGTTCGCCACCGGCAGGCCGGTCAGGTCGCCGACCATCGTCTGGAAGTTCAGCAACGCCTCCAGCCGGCCCTGCGAGATCTCCGGCTGGTACGGCGTGTACGCGGTGTACCAGGCCGGGCTTTCCAGGACGTTGCGCAGGATCACGCCCGGCGTCACGGTGTCGTAGTAGCCGAGGCCGATCATCTGCGTCATCGGCCGGTTCTGGGACGCGAGCTCACGCAGCTCGGCGAGCGCCTCTGTCTCGGTGGCGGGGACGGGCAGGTCGAGCACGAGGTCGCGCTCGTGGATGGACGACGGCACCGCGTGCTGCGCCAGCTCCTCCAGCGAGCCGACGCCGATGACGTCGAGGATGCGCGCGAGCTCGGCCGGCCGCGGACCGACGTGGCGGTCGGCGAACGGGGTGCCGTGCTCGAGAGCGGCGAGCGGAATGCGGTCCTGCGTCATCAAACGCCTCCGGGGGCTGCGGGCACACGTGTCCTGTGCCCTCCCCACTCTGTCCGTACCCGCTACACGGGCGCCTGAGAGGTTCACCCCGGCGCGAACCAGGGCTTTCACCGTCGGCGGGATCTCGGGAGATCCACTTTCCAGAGGCGTCTCACTCACGCGGTCCTGGGTGCCTGAGAGGTTCCCGGGGAGGGATTTGCTCCTTCGGCGCCGGGCTCGAAACCCGGTCTCTCCCGCCTGAGTTCAGCGACTACCCGCGAAGAATACCCGCAGGCAGCCCCCCTAGTACCCAGAGACGCGACCTACGTCTCAACCGCGAGACTTCGCAGCACCCTGCCGACGGGGTCCAGCAGGTCGTCCCGCAACGCGACCAGCAAGTGTGAAGTCCCCACCACGTCGTCGCCGCGCCGGGCCGCGACGAGCTTGGCGCCCTCGATGAACCGCTCGACCCCGGCGCCGGTCGCGGCAGGCAACGTGGCCGGGTCCACTCCGGCCGCCCGCAGCGCCGCCGCCCCGCCGGAGGAGAACTCCTGCCGCAACCGCCGCCCGGCAGCAGTCAGCTGGTGGTCGACCGCGAGCACCGCCGCCACCAGGTCCGCCGCCGTTTCCTGACGCCCAGCGGCCACCGCGAACCTCTTCGCCTCCATTCGCACGACGTTCAGCACCGGTCCGCCCGTGCTCTGGCGACGCATGACGAACCGCGTCAGCCACCGCATGGTGCCGCTACCGGACTCGCCCGCCAACGCCCCAGCCTGGCGCAGCAGCCACACCGCAGAAGAGTCTTCCGGTTCCGCGGCCTGCCGCACGGCCTCGATCGTGGCCTCGGTGTCCACGCGGAGAACGCTGAACAGGTCGGCGGCGCGTCCGGTCGGCCGCGACAGCAACGCCACCGAGAGATGGGTCGTGGTCAGCACGCCGTCGCCGGCCTCGGCGATCGCCGCTCGCAAACACCCGTCCAAGGCACAACTCACCGGCAGCACGGACTCGATGTGCGTGTGGTGGTGGGCAGTGCGCATCAGCGCGGTGACGTCCGGGCCGGACAGGGCCGCGCCACCCTCGTCACCGGTCCAGTCCCTGGCCATCGCCTGTGCCCGCACCGACTTGACGCCGAGCCTGCGGCCGCGGCCGATCGAGTCCGCCAGGGCGATCAGCAGGTGCTCGGTGCCGACGAAGCCGGACTCGAGCCGCGACGCCTGCCGCACCGCGTCGGCCAGCACCTTCAGAACCTGCCAGGAGGGTGTGCAAATCACGAGCTCGACGCTAGGGAACAGCGCGATCCGCACGCTTCTGCCGACCGGCCACACGGGACGGCCAGTCGGCCACGATCAGCCGGTCGCGCGCTCGCGGCGGCGACGGGCCAGCTCGTCCTCCGTCATGGGAGCGATCTCGACGCCGTCCGCGCGTTCGGCAGGGAACTCGTGGATCGTGCCGCTGATCTCCCGCATGGCGCCGGAGACCGCGATGCCGAACACGCCCTGACCGCCCTGCAGCAGGTCGACGACCTCTTCCGGCGACGTGCACTCGTAGACGGTCGTGCCGTCCGAGAACAGCGTGATCTTCGCCAGGTCCTGCACGCCGCGGCGGCGCAGGTGGTCGACCGCGACCCTGATGTTCTGCAGCGAGACCCCGGTGTCCAGGAGTCGTTTGACGACCTTCAGGACCAGGATGTCCTTGAAGGAGTACAGCCGTTGGCTGCCTGAACCGTGTGCCATCCGCACCGTCGGAGCGACGAGGCCGGTCCTGGCCCAGTAGTCGAGCTGCCGGTAGGTGATCCCCGCGATCTGGCACGCCGCGGGCCCCCGGTAGCCGACGAGTTCGTCCGGCAGCGAGGAGTCCGGGAACAGCTCACCTTGCTGCCCGGATTCGGCCCGAACGGGCGCTTCCTCGACCACGCCTGCCTCCCCTCGCCAACGGCCACGAAATCGATGGCCGTCAAGCCGCTACGTCAGCTCGCGCAAACCAGCGACGTCCACTCGAGTTCGACGGTAAGACCGGTCAGAGGGCAGGTCAACGCGACGCGCGGGGAGTGTCGACCCTCAACCTCAGGTAGAGAGTCATACCGTCACCCGAAGTGGGACGTTCAGGTGACGTTTAGTGATCGTTTAGCGAGCAAATCGAGCGGAAAGTAGCCCGAAAGAGCGACATTTGGAGGGGTTACGCCGATTCCAAACGAGACGGACAGCGACACCCAGCAAATCAGGTGTCAGCGCCCCGGCAGTGCCTATGTGTCCGCTCCGCGGAAGTCCTCCGGCGAGACCGAGTCGAGGAACTCGCGGAACTTCTCCACCTCGTCCTCCTGCTCGTCCGGGATGATGAGGCCCGCCTCGGCCAGCACGGACTCCTCCGCGTGGATCGGCACCCCGACGCGCAACGCCAGCGCCACCGAGTCCGAGGGCCGCGCGGACACCCGCACGTCGCCGTCGAACACGAGCTCGGCGAAGAACGTGCCCTCCTGCAGGTCGGTGATGCGCACCTGTTCGAGGTTGCGGCCCAACGCGCCGATGACGTCCTTGAGCAGGTCGTGGGTGAGGGGCCGGGCAGGGCGGACGCCCTGTTGTTCGAGAGCGATGGCCGTGGCCTCGACGGAGCCGATCCAGATCGGCAGGTACCGCTCGCCCTCGGTTTCGCGCAGCAGGAGGATCGGCTGGTTCTGGGGCAGCTCCACCCGGACGCCCACGACGCGCATCTCGCTCATCGGGTCTCGCCTCCCTCTGACTCGTTGGGGAGTACCCGGTTCTTCTCCCGAGCATCCCCCGGCGTATGCGTTCGACGCTACCCGCCAAGCGGGCCGTGTGCTCAATCGTTGCGGGCAGAACGTGATCAAGATGATTGCCGCAGACCCGCTCTCACCAACAACGTGTGCAACGAGGTGAACAGGTCGGCCAATTCCCGGACCGTCTCGGGATCTGAGAAAGACTTCAGCAGAACCACCTCGTGGTCCGCTGCAGCGCGAACCGCGCGCAGGTGTTCGCGCTCGACGCCGAGTCCGGTCATCGTCCGGACAGTGCGGAGCGCGGTGATGTCGTCGGTGGTGAAACGGCCACCGGGGCCGGGGCGCAGCAGACCGTCGCGTTCCAGCTGGGAGAGCTGTTCGGCGCTGATTCCGGTCTGGGCCAGCAGATCGGCCCGCGACACCGAGCCCGAGTCCGCCGGGGCGGAGTCGAGCTGGTCGCGGATCACCTTGAGCGGCAGGTACCTGTCGCGTTGCGCGGACAGCACGAACCTCAGCCTCTCGACGTCCGCCGCGGAGAACTGGCGGTAGCCGGAGGTGGTGCGTGCCGGGCGGACCAGCCCCTCCGCTTCCAGGAAGCGGATCTTGGAGATGGTGACATCGGGGAACTCGGGGCGAAGCTGCGAGAGCACCGCCCCGATGCTCAGTCCCCCACGTTGTGGCCGCCCGGCCGTCACGCGTCAGGCTCCCGCGGAGCCAGGACCCGTCAGGAAGACGAGACGGAACTTGCCGATCTGGACCTCGTCGCCGTTCGCGAGGACGGCCTGGTCGACCGGCTCGCGGTTGACGTAGGTGCCGTTGAGGCTGCCGACGTCGATGACGACGAACTCGCCGCTCTCCCTGCGAAACTCGGCGTGGCGGCGCGAGACCGTCACGTCGTCCAGGAAGATGTCGCTGTCGGGGTGGCGCCCTGCGCTCGTCGTGTCGCGGTCCAGCAGGAACCGGGAACCGGCGTTCGGGCCGCGCTTCACCACGAGCAGCGCGGAACCGGCGGGAAGGGCGTCGACGCCGGCAACGGCCGGCTCCTGCGCGGGCGCCTCGGCGCCTTCGACCTCTGCGAGGAAGTCCGCCCGGAAGACGGAGGTCCGCTCCGGGGACTGCTCCGGCGGAACGCCTGGGCCGTCGTTCGTGCTCACCTGAGCTCTCCTCCTGCTGCTGGATCCGTCACTTCCCGTAAAACCTATCGCGTTCGGGTCGTCGCCCTGAGCGCGGCTCCCCTTCCGGCCGAAGATCCGGCGAAAGATCGACGTCACTCCTTCTCCACCAACGCCTTGTACCCGTCCGCGTCCAGCAGGCCTTCCAGCGCTTCGGGGTCGCTCACGCGGATCTCGACCATCCAGCCTTCACCGTACGGGTCGCTGTTCACCGAGTCGGGTGCCTGCACCAACGCGTCGTTGATGGCGACGATCTCACCGTCGAGCGGCGAGTAGAGGTCGGACACGCTCTTCGTGGACTCGACCTCCCCGAACGTGTCGCCCGCCGAGACGGTGTGGCCGACCTCGGGCAGCTGGACGAAGACCACGTCACCGAGCTGTTCCTGGGCGTAGTCGGTGATGCCGACGCGCACGGTGTTCTCGCCCGTGCTGGCGACCCACTCGTGCTCCTCGGTGTAGCGAAGCTCCTCGGGAATCAACTGACTGCGCTCCTCGTGCTGAACCTGTATGGGGTGATCTTTTCACGCGGCCTTGCCGGGAGTGACCCGCAGGGCCAGGAAGAACTGGTAGACGTACAGCAGCGCCGACCACAGGTAGAGCGCTCCGCCCCAGGCCGTGAACGCGTAGGCGAACGGCTGGGCGACCTGCGCCCAGCCGGAGTCGCCCTGCGCGAGCAGCAGCAGGGGGAACGCGTACAGCAGGTTGAAAGTCGCGGCCTTGCCCAGGTAGGTGACCTCGAACGGGCCCCAGCCCCGCTGACGCAGGACGAGCAGGCAGATGCCGACGACGACCTCTCGGCCCACGAGCACGAGAGCGATCCACAGCGGCACGATGTCCCTGACCACGAACGCCAGCAACGTGCAGAACACGTACAGGCGGTCGGCGGCGGGATCGAGCAGCGCGCCCAGCTTGCTGGTCTGGTCGAGCCAGCGGGCGAGCTTGCCGTCCAGCCAGTCGGAAAGCCCCGCGAAGACGAGGACGAGCAGCGCCCAGCCGTCCGCGCGGGGTCCGAGCAACAGGTACAGGAAGAGCGGAACACCGGCCAGCCGCAACACGCTGAGCAGGTTCGGAATCGTCAGCAGGCGATCAGCCGGATCACGCACACCCGCACTCTAAACGAGTGACTGCGCACTGGCTGCCGGATGGCGTCACGGCTCGCTGTGCGTCTGGTTGCGGGTCTGTGCGGGAAGTTCGTTTCTTGCGGGTTTCTTGGTCAGACCGTCTGGGTGAATGTCCAGCCGCGGCGCTGCATCTCGGCGCCGGTGATGGCGTGAGGGCGGCCTCGGTCGTCCCGGCCCACCCAGCGAGCGCGAAAACCCTCGAGCACGTACGCGTGACCCCGGCTCCACACCACGCTGCACGGCGTGGTCGGCAGCTCCGCGGCCTGCTGCGGCTGGGCTTCCGTGGCGGTTCTCATTTCAGTCCCTCCGTGACATCAGGGATGTCGTGCACCGGGGCTCCGGCGTTATCCCTGGGAACGAATTCTGGCCGACTGTGGTTCAGAACACGTGTCCTATTTGGGTCCTTAGCGTTAACTGGGTCGGACGGCGCGCCGAGCTGTTCGGGCCCGAAGCGGACCGGATGAACGGGTCATTGCTGACGCAACCGTTCGTCGTACGGCGACGACCGCACAACGTTTGCGACGTATCGGTCTGGCCTAACCTCCGCTGGTGGAACAGGTGAAGTTCGGTGGTGAGCTGATCTCCCGGTTGATGTCGCACCTGTGCGAACGCCTTCCCGGCTGCCGCGGCGTGGGCCTGAGCGTGTGGCCGGACGGTGCGGTGATCAGGGCGGTCGGGGTCGCGGAAGAGCTGGACCAGGCCCAGGTGGACCGGCGGGAGGGACCGCTCGTCGACGCCTCCCGCGACGAACGGCAGGTAACCGGCAAGGTCGGCGACCTGGACGTCGTGGCGGTGCCGGGCAGCTGGGGAAACGGCGGTCCGGTGGTGCTCACCGTGTACCTGGACCACCCGCCGCGGGTGGAGGACCTCAAGGCCATCGAGGAGATCGAGCCGCTCGTCGCGACGGCCGCCGCGGTGGTCGAGTTCTGCGCCGGCGAGGTCCTCAGAGCCGACCAGATGGTGCGGATGGTGCAGCACCGGCGTTACATCGAACAGGCCAAGGGGCTGCTCATGGGAGCCCGGCCGTGCCCACCGGGGGACGCCTTCGAACTGATGGTGCGGGCGAGCCAGCACGCCAACGTGAAGCTGCGGGACATCGCCATAGCGCTGGTCCTGGTGGCGTGCGGGGAGCTGGAGGACGCCGACGACATGACGATGCCACCGAAAATCGCCTACGACACGGCGCAACGGTTGTGGGAGGCGCTGCACGTTTGAGTCACTATCGCGTTGGGTAAGGACTCCTCGACCTGTCCTGTGGTGCTGCCTCTCCCGTACGGTTGGGGCTGCAGCGGTTGAGCCAGCAGCCGCGTCGGGGCCGCTGCGGTAGCGGCTCCCTGGGTGCGAGAGGGAGAACATCAGTGACTGTGCAGGACCCGCGAGCTGAGCAGACCATCGCACTGTCGGCGAGCCAGCCGGCGGCCGGTGTCACGGTGCTCGCCGTGTCCGGCGAGGTCGACATGGTGTCCGCGCCCGCGTTGCGCGACGCCCTGGTCAACGGCCTTGCGGACGGCGGCACTTTTGTCGTGGACATGACCGGCGTGACCTTCCTCGGCTCCGCCGGGCTGGCGGTGCTGGTGGAAGCGGCGCGGCTGGCGCCGCAGCAGTCCGCGGCTCTCAAGGTCGTGGCCACCGCGCGGGCGGTGACGCGGCCTCTGGAGGCCACCGGCCTCGGTGAGGTGTTCAGCGTGCACGAGTCCGTGGACGCCGCCCTCAGTGCCTAGAGAACGTCCGGGCGCTGGTTCATCCGGACGGTGAGGTCCGGACGGTGAGGCGGTTTCCCGCCGCCTCGAGGGCCTCGGCGACGGCGTGGAGAGCGTGCTGCACACCGGCCCTGTCCTCGCCCAACCGGGTGAGGTCGACGGTCAACGGCACCGTGCCGCCGCGTGCGGCCGTGCTGAGCGTGCGCCTGAGCGACGGTCCGGCCTCCGCGGGCACGTTCCCCCGGACGACCGCGACGACGCCGGAGGAGGTCTCGTACACGTGCACTTCGCAGTCGGGTGTGGCGCCTGGCCCGAGCGCCACCGGAGAACGGGCGCGGCGCAGTCGCACGGTCGTGCCGCTCGCCGAGCGGTTGATCGCGACCTCGTCCACGCTCTCCCGCATGAGCAGGAGTCCCCGGCCGCGCGTGGTGAGCGCCGGCGGCGGCACACGCCACTGGCCGTGGTCGGTGACGTCGATGCCGACCGAGCCGTCGTGCGCGATCTGCGCGCGTACCTCGACGGTGCCCCGCGCGGGCGCCGGGTACGCGTGCTCCACGGAGTTGTTGACCGCTTCGCTGACCGCGAGGACGAGATCGCTCGCCTCGTCGTCGTCGAAACCGCTGTCCTGCAGCCATTCACGCAACTGGTGGCGCACAGGCGCCACCTCGCGTGCTTCTGCGGGGAAGCGGAGGGCCAGGAAGTCCTCGTGCACCAGCACAACGCTCCTCCCCTGGGTTGCCTCTGCCAGGTGATTTCCCAGGCGGCGCGGCCAATACACGTGTGAAACGAATTCGAATCGGGTACGGCAATGACATGCCGGCCTTCAGCAGAACGGACAACGAGGTGGGTGTGACGCAATTGTCAGGGGTCGAACTGCGGATGGCCGCGGATCCCACGCAGCTGTCCATCGTCCGAGCCGTCGCGGCGGACATCGCCATGAGGCAGGACTTCGACCTCGACTCGATCGAGGACCTGAAGCTCGCCGTCGACGAGACGTGCTCGACGCTGATCACGCTGGCCGATCTGGACGCCGTGCTCAGCTGTCATTTCGCGGTGGACACCGCCGGCGCGGTCCGGGTGTCGGCGAAGGTCGCCGCGAAGTCCGCCGGCGGGCCCGACGAGGGCAGCTTCGGGTGGCGCGTGCTGACCGCGCTCGTCGACTCCGTGGAGACCAGAGTCGAGGAGACCGAAGGGTTCGTGGTCCACATCGGCCTCGTGAAGTCCTCGGCAGGGGCGGTGGATGCGTGACGGGCTCGGAGGAGGCGACCACGACCTCCCCTGCCGAGGAGAAGAAGACCTCGCAGGGCGGTGATTACGACCACCTGGCCCCGCTGTTCGCCGAGCTCGCGGCGACCCCCGAGGGTCCGTCGAGAGACGCGCTGCGCGACCGGCTGGTCACCGAGCACCTTCCGGTCGCCCAGCACATCGCGCGCCGGTTCGGCCACCGCGGCGAACCGCACGAGGACCTGGTGCAGGTCGCGACGGTCGGCCTGATCAACGCGGTCGACCGGTTCGACCCCGAACGCGGCTCCGACTTCCTGTCGTTCGCCGTGCCGACGATCATGGGCGAGGTCCGGAAGTACTTCCGCGACTCCAGCTGGTCGGTCCGGATGCCACGGCGGCTGAAGGAGCTGCACCTCGCGATCAACGCGGGCACCTCGCGGCTGTCGCAACAGCTGGGCAGAGCGCCGACACCGTCGGAGCTGGCCGACCACCTTGGACTGTCGCGCGACGAGATCCACGAAGGACTCGCGGCCGGAAACGCTTACCAGAGCGCGTCTCTGGACGACATGCTGATGTCGGAGGACTCGTCCATCTCGCTCGGCTCGACGATCGGCGAGGAAGATCCCGAGATCGCGATGATCGAGCAGCGGGAGGCGCTGCACCCGTTGCTGCAGAAGCTGCCGGAGCGGGAGCGCAAGATCGTGATCATGCGGTTCTTCGGGAACATGACGCAGACGCAGATCGCGCAGAAGGTCGGGATCTCGCAGATGCACGTCTCGCGGCTGCTGGCGAAGACGTTGCGGCAGCTGCGAGACGTGCTCGAGGAGTGAGGGCCACCTGACGCCGGCGCACGTTCACCGTCGATGAAGGGAACCTTTCTCCACCTGAGGTGCAAAGGTTCCCTTCATCGACGTAGTCGGCGGCCCGGCTAGCTGGCGACGCGGACACGGACGCGGCGCCGGGCCGCGGCGATGATCTGGCGCCGCTCGTCCTCCCCCATACCGCCCCACACCCCGTAGGGCTCCTGGGCCTCGAGCGCGTGCTCGCGGCACTGCTCGAGCACCGGGCAGTGCGCGCAGATCGCCTTCGCCTTCTCCTCCCGCGCGGCCCTGGCGTAGCCGCGTTCGTTGTCGGGGTGGAAGAAGACGGCGCTGTTCTGGCCGCGGCACAGCCCTTCCATCTGCCAGTCCCACACGTCGGTGACCGGCTTGGGCAGACGGGTCGTGCAGGTCATCGCGACTCCCTTGCTGGGCGGAAGAGTTGCGATCACTGCGTACCCGTGGTCTGACCAGGGGTAAACCTTCTACAAGCGTTCGGGTGCGCCGATGCCCAGCAGCGACAGACCCAGCGTGAGCACTCGCGACGTGAGCGTGAGCAGGTGCAGGCGCGAGTCCTGCAGCTCCCGCGTCTCCGCCGTCGCCACCGGGCAGCTGTTGTAGAACGTGGAGAACGCCGTTGCCGTCTCGAACAGGTAGGTCGTGAGCTTGTGCGGCGCGAGCTCGTCGATGGCGGCCTGGATCGCCGTGGGCAGCTGCAGCAGCTTCAGGGCCAGGTCGCGCTCGGCCTGCTCCCGCAGCACCAGTGGGGCGTCCGCAGGGGCCTCGCGGCCGACCTTGCGTCCGATGGAGAGGATGCGGGCGTTCGCGTACTGGATGTACACGGACGTGTCGCCGGTGGTGGCGAGCATCTTCTCCCACGTGAAGACGTAGTCCTTCTCGCGGTCGTTGGAGAGGTCCGCGTACTTCACCGCGCCGAGGCCGATGGTGCGGGCGAGCGCGTCCTTCTCCGCACCCTCCACTTCGGACGTCTCCGGCATGACCTTGTAGGAGTTCTCGATCGCCTCGGTGAGCAGCTCGATCAGCTTGATCGTGCCGCCCGCGCGGGTGCGGATGGTCTTGCCGTCCGAGCCGAGGATCGTGCCGAAGCCCGTGTGCACGGCGGTGTGGGCGTCGTCGAGCCAGCCCGCCTGCTTCGAGGTGGCGAAGATCATCTGGAAGTGCTGGGCCTGCGGGGTGCCGACGACGTAGATCAGGTCGTCGACCTTGCGCTCGCGCACCCAGTAGCGGACGGTCGCGAAGTCCGTCGTGGCGTAGCCGTAGCCACCGTCGCTCTTGCGGACGATCAGCGGCAGCCGGTCGCCGTCGCGGTTGGTGAAGCCGGGCGGGAACACGCACAGGGCGCCGTCGCTGGTCTCGACGAGGCCCTTCTGCTGCAGTTCGGTGATCGTGTCGGCGAGATAGGGGTTGTAGAAGCTCTCGCCGTAGTTGTCGCCGGCGGACAGGCCGATGCCGAGCAGTTCGTAGATCTGGTTGAAGTGCCGCTGCGACTCCGCGACCAGCTCGTTCCACAGCGCGAGCGTCTGCTCGTCGCCGCCCTGCAGCAGCACGACCCGGCGGCGCGCGCGGTCGGCGAAGGACGGGTCGTTGTCGAACTTCTGCCGCGCCTGCTGGTAGAACGCGTTGAGGTCGCTGATCTCGTGGTCGGCGCCGTGGCCCTCGTCGGTGAGGTGCTCGATGAGCATGCCGAACGGCGTGCCCCAGTCACCGAGGTGGTTGTGCGGGATGACCTCGTGGCCCGCGAACGACAGCAGCCGGCAGAACGCGTCACCGATGATCGTCGAGCGCAGGTGCCCGACGTGCATCTCCTTGGCGACGTTCGGGCTGCTGTAGTCGATCGCGATGCGCCGCGGCTCGGCCACCGTGGGCACGCCCAGCCGTTCGTCGCCCAGCAGGCGCGCGGTCTGCGTCTCCAGCCACTCGCGGCGCAGCTTCAGGTTGATGAAGCCGGGACCCGCGATCTCCGGGGTCTCGATCGCGTCGGCCGCGTCGAGGTGCTCGACGATCAGCTGCGCGACCTCGCGCGGGTTGCGGCCGACCTTCTTGGCGAGGCTCATCGCCACGTTGCACTGGTAGTCGGCACCGTCTCGGTTGGACGGTCGGATCAGCGCTTCCTCGGCGGTGATGTCCACGTCCAGAGCGGTGCGCAACGCCCGCGCGACCCGCTGGCCCAGCTCGAGCCCGACATCCCCACGCAGCACTGAACCCACCTTCCTGAAAAGCAGCTGAAGAGTTCCAGTATTTCACCACCTGCCAAGCAGTAATGCACCGCCGCCCACGAGCGCCGCGAGGCTGACCAAGCCGAAGAGCGTCACCCAGCCGAGCGCGGGCACGCCGGTGAGCCACGCCAGCTGGTCCGCGTCGGACTTCGGGGCCTGCCGCCGCCACCGCTTGACCTGCAGCTCCCACACCGGCCGCACGCCGCCGAGCAGCAGGAACCAGGCGAAGACGTACGCGGCGGTGTCCCTGACCTCGGGCGTCGCGTAGAAGGAGACGAAGAAGAACACGCCGCCGGTGATGATGATGGACAGCACGCCGAAGACGTTGCGGATCATGACGAGCATGGCGGCGAGGAAGCCGATGCTGATCCACAGCATGAGCTTGATCTGCTCGTTGGTGATGAGCACGGCCGCGCCGAAGCCGAGCAGCGACGGGGCGATGTAGCCGGCCAGGGCGGTGAACACCATGCCGGGGCCGCGGGGCTTGCCGCGCGAGACCGTGAGGCCGCTGGTGTCGGAGTGCAGCTTGATGCCGCTGAGGCGGCGGCCGGTGAGAACCGCGACCAGAGCGTGGCCGCCCTCGTGGGCGATGGTGATGACGTTGCGGGTGACCCGCCAGATCCCGTGCAGCGCTACGGCCAGGAACGCGGCGAGCGCGGTGCCCCAGGTGATGAGGACCTCGTGAGTCAGCTCCGGCATCGGGACATCGAAACAGACGCGCCGTGAGAGCCGCATGTGGGCTCTCACGGCGCGTCTGTTCCGGACAGGGTCAGTGCTTGATCTTGTCCTTGCTCACGCGGTCGGTCTTGGGGTCGACCACGGCCTGCTCCTTGGTGACGGGTTCCCGTTCCCTCGGGCTGACGGTCGGGTCCATCTCCTCGATGCGGGGTTCGCGGGCCGGTTCGTCGCGAACGCCCCGGAACGCTGCCGAGCGCTGCTGGGGCAGCTCCGGCTCCTCTTCCTCCTCGATCACCTTGCGGCGCGCGGGCAGCACCGCGAGCAGCAGGCCGAAGAGAGCGAGGCCGAGGTACAGCCAGTTGTCGTTCGTGTTGAGCGCCAACGGGTTGCCGAACTGCGACGCCGGGTTCCGCGCCAGGATGCCGGTGATCATCAGGCCCCACACGAAGATCGCGGCGCAACCGATGAACAGCAACCACCCGTACAGCCGGGCGAGGCCCGAACCGAGAGCCATGAGCAGACCGAGCACGCCGGCGGCCACGAGCACCAGGTTGTGCAGCGGGTTCACCGAGAACCCGAGCACGAACGAGTGGGTGGCCCAGTCGCCCACCCCGGTGCGGGAAAAGCCCACGACGCCGAACACGATGAACGCGATGCCGGCCAGTGCGGCCAGCACCTGCACCGGTTGCAGACCGGCGACCTTGACAGTGACGCGGTGGGTCATGACGCCCTCCAGGCTCTGTACTTGTCGCTGGACGGTTACCCAGCGTTGATGTCCGTCAAACCGCTACACGTCCGGCATGCCGTTGCGGACCACGACGACGTTGCGCTTGCCGATGTGCACCACACGGGCCCTGGACGGGTTCACGAGCACGGTCATCTCGGCGTTCTGCTCGTTGTACGCGCGGACCTCGACCTGCGTGCCGCGTGCGGTGGCCGTGCGCAGGGCGGCCTCCAGCGCGTCCAGGTTCCACGGCTTGACGAGCCGGAACTGGAACTCGTCGACGTGCAGCAGGGCCCACAGCTCGATGTCGGTGGCTGGATCGGTCGGATTCATGGGCAAGTCGGTCTCCTCGAAGGTGGGCTCCGGGCGCCGCGCCCACCGCTCGGCGCCCGGAATTCTCGTTGCGGATTCTCGTTACGGCAGTTGGGTCACGACGTACGAGACCCGGTAGAACGCACCGGCTCCGGACACGTCACGCTGCACCGAGGCGGTGCGGCACGGCACGCGGAACGAGCCGATGACGGTGTCCACCGTCGGGTCGTGCTCGACGACGGACACGACGGTGAAACCGCCCGGCGCGACGAACTCCGTGATCTGGTCGGCGTTCCCGAGCTCGGTGGCCTCTCTCGTCTGGCCTTCGGTGAAGGTGCGCGTGCCGGTTCTCTCGTCACCGACCCGCAGGAAGATCTCGTCCGTGGGCGTCTCCTGCAGGTCCAGTGCGCGCACCTCGGTGATGCGCAGCTCGCACCCACCGGCCATGGCGACCTGTGCGTGCGAGGTTCCCGCGAAACCGGCGGTGATTCCGCCGGCGAGGGACAACACGGCCGCGACGCGCCTGAGGTTCATCTCGTTCTCCTTCAGCAGGGTTTCTCTTGCCCTTCAAGGAGAACTCATGCACCACCACTCGCACATCCGTCGCATTACCTAGGTTTGGTCGCGGGCTATGCGCGCGGCCTCCGACCTGTTGCGCGCACCGAGCTTCGCGAGCACGTGCGACACGTGCAGGCCCACCGTGCGCACGCTCAGGACGAGCTCCTCGGCGATTTCCTTGTTGGTGCGGCCCCATCCCAGCAGTTCGAGCACGTCGCGTTCGCGCGGCGTCAACGTGCCGATCCGCGGCTTGTCCTCGTGCAGCAACGGAATGCGCTGTCTGCGCGCCTGCCGGTCGATCATCTTGACCAACGGCAGCGCCTCCAGCCGGCGTGCGACGCGGTCGGCGTGACGCAGCGCTTCCGGTGCACCGCAACGGGTTCGCGCGTAGGCGGCCTGGTAGGGCATCTTCAGCCGGTCCCACGCCACCGCGATCTCGGCCCACGAGTCCCGGCCCGCCTCCGCGAAGGCGAGCCGCCGCCACACCTCGTCCTCCGGCCCGTGCGGCACCGGAATCCTGGCCAGCAACTCCTCTTCCGTCGCTTCCGGATCATCGAGTCTGGTCACCCGGCCGCCCGCGGACTGGAGATCGCGCGCCGCGCCGAGACCCGCCGCGCAGAGCCGCAGAACCTCGCCGCCGGTCAACGCCTCCGGCAGGTCGGCCGCCGTCTCGCGGCACAGCTCGACAGCGGCCCGGAACTGGCCTTTCGCCCTGGCCACAACGGCTCTGGTGTAGGCGGCCTGAGCGCAGAACAACGCGTCGTGGCCGTCGATGACCTTCTCGGCCTGCTCGATCAGGTCGTCCGGGTCCTGCCCGCGCAACGCCACCGCCTCCGCCTTGCACAGCATGATCCGCGCGGCCTTGTTGCCGGGAATGCTGTCCGGGACCTCCAGCGCGTCCAGCTCCCGCCAGCGTCCGAGCGCGAGCAGGCTGGTCGCGAGGTTGTAGCGGATCACCGCGCTGAACGTCGGCGCGAGACCCTGAATCCTGAGGCGTGTCAACGCTTCCTCGCCGATGCGCACGCAGCGTTCGTGCTGTCCCGAACTGCCGAGCACGAAGGTCAGGTTGCCCACGGCCCTGGTGAGCTCACGGACGCAACCGCTGCGGTGCGCGGCGGTGCGCGCGTCTTCCAACGTGGCGGTGCCACGCGCGACATCACCGAGGAACGCCTCGCAGACTCCCTTGACGCTCAACGCGTACGCGCGAATTTCGTCGTTGCCGGTCTCAACGGCCTCGATCTTCTCGACGGCGCGGGAGTACTCGCCCTCCGACATCAGCCAGCTGGCCTCGGCGACGGCGACGCGCCCGGCCATCTCTCCCGAGGCCAAACCCTTGGCCTCCAGCAGGGTTTCGTGCGCCGCGGCCCGGTCGCCCAGCACGAACTGGCACTCCCACAACAGGTACAGCACCTCGCACCGGTCGCCGTCGCCCAGGAGTGCCTTGCGCAGCTCCAGAGCGGCGTCCTGCGGTCTTCCCGCCCACCGCAACGCCTTCGCCCGTTCAAGCGCATCCCGCACGTTCCCTTAGGAGGTGCGACGAGACGGCTGGATACGACCCGGCTTGCGTCCGATGCCCGCGTACGCGCCCGGAACGACGCACGGCGCTTCGATCGACAGCCCTTCCATGAGCTGCTCGACCGGGGCCGGATGCGACACCACCAGGAACCCTCCCGCCGGCAACGCGTGCCGATACCGGCGCACCACCCGCCCTGGCCCGGTGGCGTCGTCCACGTATCTCAGGACGTCGACCATCAACACGGCATAGGGCTCGCGCAGGTCGAGATGGGACACCACGCCCGGATGGCGCAGCACCTGCTCGGGGCGGCGGAGGTCGGCCTCGATCGCACACGTGCGCGGCTCGCCGCGCAGCAGCCCGCGCGCGAACGCGACGGTCACCGGGTCCGAGTCGACGTAGACGACACGGGCGTCCGGCAACGTCTGGTGCGTCGCACCGCACGTCGGGATGCCGGAGCCGAGATCGAGGAACTGCCGCACACCGGTCGCCCAGCAGTGGCGGACGGCGTGCCGGAGGAACACCCGGTGCGCTCGGGTCACGAGCGGCAGCCCTGGGTCGATCCGGACGGCCTGTTTGGCGAACGCCCGGTCGGCGGCGTAGTTGTGAGCGCCGCCCAGGTAGAAGTCATGGATCCGTGCGGCGTTCGGCCGACGTACGTCGACCTCGTAGCGTGCGAAGGCGGGGACCGCAGCCATTCGCAGAGCGTAACTGGCGCCTAGACCATTCGGGCGAAGTTTTGGAAGATTCTTTGGGCCCGTCTGAGGCGAGCGGGCCCGGTCCACCCCACAGAGACCGGGCCACGTAGCGCGTACGGGGATCGAACCCGTGTTTCCGGATTGAGAGTCCAGCGTCCTGACCACTAGACGAACACGCCAAGGACGAGCATTGATACACAAATGCTCGCGAGCAATTAGAAGAATGAGTACGAGCTGGTCACAGCTTCGAGGGCGCTCCGGCCCATTCATCTGCAGCAATCATGGAACAATGATGACCGAGGGGCCAGGCACGCCGCAAAGGAATTAATCGAGCCACGTCAGCGCGAGCCACAGCGAGGCCCGCGCGTCGGCCGTACCAAGATCACGACCGAGTAGGCGTTCGACGTGTGAAATTCGGTGCCGAACGCTGTTGCGGTGCACGTCGAGCACCGCCGCCGCCCGGTCCCAGCTGCCGTGCTGCCCCAGCCAGACCCTCAGCGTCTCGATCAGCTCGGGGCGGCCCAGGAGGGCGGCCAGCTCGCGGCGGGCGAAGGCGCGGGCCGCGACGGGATCGACGAGAGAGGAAAGGTCGGAGGCCGGGAAGGCGGGCTCGCCGGTGGCTTTGGCGCGGGCCAGCAAGGCCTCGGCCTCCGCGACGGCACCCTCCACGTCCTGTTCCGGCACCGGTGCCGACACCCCGACCGGCCCGGAGACCTCGAAGGCCGCAGGCACCAGCGCCAGAAACCCGTCCCCCTCCTTCGACACCAGCGGCCCGTACCGCTGCGCCAGCACGTCGTAGTCCGCCCGCGACTCCCCCGCGACCACGCGATACGGCCCAGGCCCCAGCACACCCTCCAGTCCGGACGCCTCCGAGCGCAGCACCGCCGACGCAGCGAGCCGCGCGATCTGACCGCGTTCGCTCTCCACGTCCCGGCGCAGCAACCCGAGCAACGCGAGCGCCACCGCGACGACGGCCCGTTCGGCGGGCGAGAGCGGGGCCGAGCGCCGGACCACGAGGACCGCGGACTCGACCGGATCGAGCGTCACGTGGTCATCACCCACCTGGGCCGAAGCCGAACGAGGCCCCGTGCCCGACGCAACGCGTGCCACGAGAGAAGCGAGCTCGCCCGGTGCGGACGAGGGGTCGACGAGGTCGGCACGGCAGTTCAACACAACGGCCAGAGTGGTCAGCACGGACTCCACGGGACGGACTCGGGTCGCCGCGCGGGTCAGGGCGCGCTGGCTGTCCGCGAGCATCCGCTGCTCCCGCACGGCGATCTCCGCGAGCAGCGCGCCGAGGGCCTGCGACACCGCGAGGAACGGGGTCGACGGCGGCACCTCCAGCAGCGGCATCCCCTGCGCCGCACAGGCTTCCACCAGCGACGACGGCACCGTCGGGAACTCCGGCTCGACGCCGAACCCGATCGCGGAGACGCCCGACGACACCAGTCCGGCGACGTAGGCGGGCACGTCGGACGGGAACCGCACGCCGGCTGTGAGCAGCAGCTCCTCGCCGACCAGGTACGGCGTCGGGTCCGCCAGTTCGGACACGTGCGCCCAGCGGATCGGCCGCTCCAGGGCGTCAGCTCCACACAGGACGGTGAGCCCGAGATCGACTCGCGCGACGAGATCGCGCAGTGGGACGGTTTGCACAACCATGGTCGGACGATTGTGCAGAACAACCACTTACCAGCGCCAGAGCGCGTTCCTACTGTGACCTGCAACCCAAGGAGGTCCAACAGTGGCTCTCGACTACGCGGTGATCGCCGCCTACGTGCTCGGCATGATCGGCATGGGCTGGTGGGGCATGCGCCGCGCCACCAGCAAGAGCGAGTACCTGGTCGCCGGTCGCAGGCTCGGTTTCGGCATGTACTCCGGCACCATGTCGGCCGTCGTGCTCGGCGGCGCGTCGACCATCGGCGGTGTCGGGCTCGGCTACAAGTTCGGCATCTCCGGCGCCTGGATGGTGTTCGCGATCGGCCTCGGCATCCTGCTGCTCTCCGCGTTGTTCGCGCGCCGGATCGTCAAGTTGAAGGTCTACACCGTCTCGCAGATGCTCGATCTCAGGTACGGCGGCAACTCCAGCATGATCTCCGGCCTGGTGATGGCCGCGTACACGCTGATGCTGACGGTCACGTCCACGATCGCCTACTCGACGATCTTCAACGTCCTCTTCGGACTGCCGAAGTCCGTCGGCGTGATCATCGGTGGCAGCATCGTGGTGCTGTACAGCGTGCTCGGTGGCATGTGGTCGATCACGCTCACGGACATCGTGCAGTTCGTCGTGAAGACCGTCGGCATCCTGTTCCTGCTGCTGCCGATCAGCCTGGCCACCGCGGGCGGGTTCGACGGCATCCAGCAGCGCCTGAACGACCCGGCGGTGTTCGACGTCGGCAACATCGGCGTGAGCACGATCATCACGTACCTGCTCATCTACGTCTTCGGCCTGCTGATCGGGCAGGACATCTGGCAGCGCGTGTTCACCGCCAAGTCGCCGGAGGTCGCGACGTGGGGTGGCATCACCTCCGGCCTCTACTGCCTGATCTACGCCGTCGCGGGCGCGGTCATCGGTCTCGCGGGCAAGGCGCTGTACCCGAACATCGCGAACAAGGACGAGGCGTTCGCGACGATCGTGGAGAACCTGCTGCCGACCGGTGTCCGCGGGCTCGTGCTGGCCGCCGCGCTGGCCGCGATGATGTCCACGTCGTCCGGCGCGCTCATCGCGTGCGCCACGGTCGCTTCCAACGACATCTGGCGCCGCAAGACCGACTCCGACGTCCACAACAACCGGATTTTCACGCTCGTCATCGGTGTCGTGGCGATCGGCATCGCAGTGGCGCTGAACGACGTCGTGGCCGCGTTGACCGTCGCCTACAACATCCTCGTCGGCGGCTTGCTGGTCGCGATCATCGGCGGCCTGGTGTGGAAGCGCGGGACGCGTGCGGGTGCCATGGTGTCGATGGCGGTCGGCTCGCTCACGGCGATCGGGTTCATGGTGTTCGTCGACGTCTACGCCAACGAAGCCATCTACTACAGCCTCGGCGCGTCGTTCGTGACGTACATCGTGGTCAGCCTGGCCACCCCGGCCACGGATCCCGCCGTGCTGGCGCAGTGGGACCGCCGGGTGGCGGGTGACGCAACCGAAGAGGAACTGGTGAACGCATGATCGGCCCCGTCGACTCCTCCCAGGTCCCGCGCTACGCGGGACCGGCGACCTTCGCCCGGCTGCCGCGCCTCGACCAGGTGGCGCACGCGGACGTCGCGGTGGTGGGAGTCCCGTTCGACACCGGTGTCTCCTACCGGCCGGGAGCGCGGTTCGCGCCCTCGGCCGTGCGGGAGGCGTCCCGGTTGCTGCGGCCCTACAACCCCGGTCTGGGCGTGTCGCCGTTCGAACGCGTCCAGGTCGCGGACGGCGGGGACATCGCGGTGAACCCGTTCCACATCGGTGAGGCCATCGAGACGATCGAGCAGGCTTCGTCCGACTTGCAGGCCGATGGGACGAAGCTGGTCACGATCGGCGGCGACCACACGATCGCGCTGCCGTTGCTGCGGGCCGTGTCGCGGATCCACGGGCCGGTGGCGCTGCTGCACTTCGACGCGCACCTGGACACGTGGGACACGTACTTCGGCGAGCCGTACACGCACGGGACGCCGTTCCGGCGTGCGGTCGAGGACGGGATCCTGGACACCGAGGCGATCTCGCACGTCGGCACGCGGGGGCCGTTGTACGGCAAGAAGGATCTCGAGGACGACCGGCGGCTCGGGTTCGGGATCGTGACGTCGTCGGACGTGATGCGGCGTGGGGTCGACGAGACCGTCGATGCTCTGCGGCAGCGGATCGGGTCGCGCCCGCTGTACGTGTCGATCGACATCGACGTGCTGGATCCGGCGCATGCTCCCGGAACCGGGACGCCGGAGGCCGGTGGGATGACGTCGCGGGAGCTGCTGGAGATCATTCGCGGGCTGCGGGGGCTGAACCTGGTGGGCGCGGACGTCGTCGAGGTGGCGCCTGCGTACGACCACGCGGACATCACGTCGGTCGCTGCTTCGCATGTGGCATATGACTTGGTGAGTTTGCTGGCGCTCAAGGAGGGACTGTGAGCGAGCGCAACGGCGGTGATGTCGTCGTCGAAACGCTGGAGGCGCTCGGCGCCCACACCGTGTTCGGCATCCCCGGCCAGCACGCCCTCGGTCTCTTCGACGCGCTGCGCCGCTCCGACCTGCGGTACGTCGGGTCGCGGACCGAGGTCAACGCCGCCTTCGCCGCCGACGGGCACGCGCGGATCACCGGGTCGGTGACGCCGTTGCTGGTGTCGACCGGGCCCGGCGCGCTGCAAACCCTGGCGGGACTGCAGGAATCCGCCGCTGCCTCGGCGCCGGTGCTGGGGATCTCGTCGCAGATCCCGTCCGCCGGGCTGGGCGGGGTGCGCGGCGGGTACCTGCACGAGCTGACCGACCAGCTGGCGTCGTTCCGGGACGTCGTGAAGCACGCTCGGGTCGTGCGGCACGCGTCGCAGATCCCGTCGGCGCTGACCGAGGCGTGGGAGATCGCGCTGACCGCGCCGTTCGGACCGGTGTGGGTGGAGATTCCGCAGGACGTGCTGCTCGGGCCCGCTTCCGTGCCGCCGGTGACGTCGGTGTCGTGGTCCGTGCGGGAACTTCACCCTCGGCCGGAGCTGGTCGCGGAGGCCGTTCGGTTGCTGGACGGCGCTTCGCGGCCGGTGATCCTCGCCGGTGGTGGTGCCCTGCGTGCCTCGGACGAGCTGCTGGAGCTGGCCGAGAAGCTGCGGGCGCCGGTCGTGACGACGTTCGGCGGCAAGGGCAACTTCCCCTGGGAGCACCCGCTTTCCGCGCAGTCGTGGCTGGAGGACTGGCACACCACCGAGTTCCTCGCCTGCGCCGACGTGCTGCTCGTCGTCGGTTCCGGACTGGGCGAGCTGTCCAGCAACTACCGGACGTTCCGCCCCACCGGCCAGGTCGTCCAGATCGAGGCGGATCTCGGCAAGCTGGAGGCCAACTACCCCGCTCTCGGCATCCACGCCGATGCCCGGCATGCATTGCGCGCCTTGACTTCCGGGGTGACGGCCAGGCCTGCGGACGGTGTCGCGGAAGCACGTGTCCGGGAACTGCTGGACCGGGTCCAGGCGCGGCTCGCCGACCAGGAGCTCGACCTCGAGTGGCAGGTGCTGAGCGCGCTGCGGTCGGCGGTTCCGGACGGCACGCCGACCTGCTGGGACATGACGATCCTCGGCTACTGGGCCTGGTCGGCGTGGGATCCGCGCGGTGGCGCGCAGTTCTCCGCCCAGGGTGCCGGTGGGCTGGGTTACGGCTTCCCGGCCGCGCTGGGAGTCGCGGCGGCCGTGGACGGTCCGGTGCTCGCGGTGTCCGGTGACGGCGGTGCCATGTACGGGATCTCGGAGCTGGCCGTGGCCGCGCAGCACGGTTCGCGGGTGGTGTGGCTGATCGTCGACGACGGCGGCTACGGCATCCTGCGCGAGTACATGACCGACGCGTTCGGCCAGGCTACCGCCACCGAGCTGGCCAGGCCCGACTTCGTGGCGCTCGCCGAGGCGTTCGGGGTGCCCGCCACGCGCAGCACGCCCGAGTCGCTGCGCGAGGACCTCGTCAAGGCGTTCGCCGGGGACGGCCCGCACGTGGTGGTGCTGCCCGCGGTCCTGCGCATGTTCGCCCCAACGCACCTGGAGTTTCAATGATCAGGTCAAGTGATCTGGGCTGTGAGTGGTGAGCGATGAAACTCCCGGCCGTCACGCAGCAGTGCCCAGATGACGTC
>NZ_JAFBCX010000030.1 GCF_016907955.1 Lentzea nigeriaca
GCGAGCTCGCCAACGGCACCTGGAAGCTGCGGATCTCCGACCTCTACCGCACCACCGACGCCGGCTACCTCGACGCCTGGCAGCTCACCTTCTGACACCACCGCACAGCCCAACCGCCCCGTCTGGCCACCGATCCGGTGGCCAGACGGGGCTTTCCGCAGCCCGGTACCCGTTCACCGGTTTCGAGTGGTGATCACTCGACGGTGGACCTACCTTTCAGCGGGGGAGCACCGAAACGACGTGGAACGACGAGGTGCACCATGGCGAAATTCCTGATTCACGGCAAGTACACGCAGGCCGGTTTCCAGGGCGTGGTCAAAGAGGGCTTCGGTGCGCGTGAGGCCTACATCCGCACCCTCATGGAAGCCGTCGGAGGGAAGGTCGAGGCGTTCTACTTCGCCTACGGCCAGGACGACGTGATCGTCCTCATCGACGCCGATGCCTCGGCCGCAGGCGCGATCTCGCTCGCGGTCAACCAGAGCGGCAGCGTCGAACTCAGCACGACCCCGCTGCTGACCGCCGCGGAGATGGACGAGGCGCGGGCCAAGATGCCGGACTACCGGGCACCCGGAGTTTGATGGCATGTCATACGGCTTGGCCGGACAAAGCCGTTGAGGGCGAAGTAGCGCAAGGCGGTGAACCTCTGCCGAGGGGCACCGCCAACCTCGCGGATCCGCGCCTGCGTCGAGGCAACGAGCTGTCGGTCAGAGGTGCCGAACTGTGCTGATCGAGTATCAGAACGACTTCACCAGCAGGTCGGCACTGGTCGGAAAGTGGCGATACAGAGTGGCGTTGCCGACGCCGGCACGTCGGGCGATCTCGTCGAGCGCAACCTCGTTGCCCGCCTCGGCCACCGGCTCACGGGTGGCGGCAAGCAGGAGTGCGGCGTGCGCGATGCGCCGGCCCTGGGGTGGCGGTTGCTGTCCGGGGACATCCCCGCCTGGGATACGGCACATGTTTCTGACGCGCTGACGGTCGCGGAACCGGAGCTGACCCGCCAGTACGCCGATCGAGCCAGCCGGTTTTAGGCCATTGGACCTGATCGGTTGCCCCTGAGAATTTGGCGCTGCACGTTCCATGATGGTTCTTTCTCCCCCCAGGAGGTGACCATGAGACCCCGAGTTCTCCTCGCGACCGGCGTGCTCGTCGCGGCTCTGGCGGCCCCAGCGACCGCCGCACCGGCGAGCGAGCTGATCGTGCTGCCCGGCGCGACGTCGGCCGAGGGTATCGCCGTCGGCCGTGGCGCCACCTTCTTCGCAGGTGACCTGTTCAAGGGCGATATCTACCGCGGCGACCTCCAGCGCGGCACCGCCGAGCTGTTCATCTCCGCACCTGCCGGCCGCATGGCGGCGGGCCTCAAGTTCGACGACGCCACGCAGCTGTTGTTCGTGGCGGGCGGCTTCACCGGTCAGGCCTACCTCTACGACGGCGTGACCGGGGCTGAGGTCGCCACCTACCAGTTCGGCGGGCTCATCAACGACGTGGTGGTCGCGCGGGGCGGCGCCTGGTTCACCGACTCCGTCCAGCCGAAGCTGTACTTCGTCCCGGTCAGCGAGACCGGCGTGCCGGGACCGGCGCGCGTGCTGAACCTGAGCGGCCCGGCGGCGGACATCACCGGCGACTTCAACCTCAACGGCATCGAGGTGACTCCGGACGGCAAGACGCTGCTGGTGGCCCACTCCGCGAACGCGGCGGTCTACACGGTCGATCCGGTGTCCGGCGCAAGCGCCGACGTCGGTATCGAGGTGCCGTTCGTGGACGGCATCGTGCTCGAGGGATCACACCTGTGGGTGGTGCAGAACTTCATCAACCAGGTCACCCGGTGGCAGCTCAGCCCCGATCTGACCGCGGGCTCGCTCGAGAAGACGATCACCAGTCCGCAATTCCACGTGCCGACCACGGCCGCGTTGCACGGCAACCAGCTCGCCGTGGTGAACGGGAAGTTCGACACCGGCTTCCCACCGACCGCCGACCAGTACGAGGTCGTCCTCGTGGGCAAGTGAGCCGTGCCGCGGATCAGGTGGTCCGGTGCATGAGGCGGTCTCGAGGAACTGGGGGAGCGATCCGGACGAGTGACCGGGTTTTCCTGCTCTGGCACGTACATCACGTTGCTGAGGAGTCGCGTCGCACGGTCGCGAAACCCCGGCCGCCGCGACGGCGGCCGGGGCTGGGTCAGCGGGCGACGGACGCCTCTTCCACCGGCAGCCCCGCCTCCGCCCAGGCGGCGAGACCGCCGTCCAGGACCGCGGCACCCGAGTACCCGAGCTGCCGCAGGGTCTGTGCGCCGAGCAAGGACCGCACGCCCGGCGCCTGACGGCAGTACACGAGGATCGTGCGGTCCCGGCAGGCGGTGAGGACCGGATCCGCCGCGGGCGACGCCGGGTCGGCACGGAGCTCCAGCCAGCCGCGTGGGATGGTGACAGCGCCGGGGATCCTGCCCCGCGCCGACTCCTCGGGCTCGCGCACGTCCAGCACGAGGGCGATCCGACCGGCGTCGATGTCCCGCTTCGCCGCCACCGGATCGAGTCCTGGCACGGTCGCGCGCGCGTCGGCGATCATGCTGTGCAAGGTGGCCATTTCCCGTTCACCCCATCTCGACCGGCACGCCCACGAGCGAGCCGTATTCGGTCCATGAACCGTCGTAGTTGCGCACGTTGCGGTAGCCGAGCAGTTCGGTCAGGGCGAACCAGGTGTGCGAAGAACGTTCGCCGATGCGGCAGTACGCGATGACGTCGCCGTCCGGGATGTCGCGGTACAGCGCCCGCAGTTCGTCCGCGGACCTGAAGGTGCCGTCCTCGTTCGCGGCACGCGCCCACGGGATGTTCACCGCGCCGGGGATGTGACCCGGCACCTGGGCCTGTTCGCGGGGCAGGTGGTCGGGCGCGAGCTTCTCACCCCGGTACTCCTCGGGCGAGCGCACGTCGATGAAACGGGCGCGTGAGGTGAGGACCTCGTCGCGCAGGACACGGATCTCGGGGTGCTCCTGGGCGGTCAGCGTGAAGGACGTCCGCGGGTGGGACGGCACCTGCTCGGTGAGTTCGCGGCCTTCCAGCTCCCACTTCTTGCGCCCGCCGTCGAGCAGGCGGACCCGCTCGAACCCGCGGAGTTTCATGATCCAGTACGCGTACGCTGCGAACCAGTTGTTGTTGCCGCCGTACAGCACGACCGTCGTCGCCTCGTCGACCCCGGCGGCGCGCAGGAGCTCGCTCAGCGCCTGCTGGCCGAGGTAGTCGCGGCCGATCTTCGTGTGCAGGTCGGTCGACCAGTTCCAGCCGACAGCGCCGCGGATGTGGTTCCTGTCGTACGCGGTGGTGTCCTCGTCCACCTCGATGATCCGCACCTGTGGGTCGTCGAGGTGGGCCTCCAGCCAGTTCGTGTCCACCAGCGCCTGCGGTGTGGCATATCCGTTCGTGACCATGACTTGGTTCTCCTTGATCCAGTCCGGAACACCGCCTCTGGTGACGGCGGTGACCGGGATGCCTGCCCGGTCGAGCAGACTGGCGGCCAGTGCGGCGCGGCGTCCGCTCGCACAGACCGTCCACGTCTCGCGGCTCGGCCGGGGAAGAGTCGCCGGCAGGTCGCCGACGAAGAGGTGGGTGCTGCCGGGGATGCGGCCGGCGGCGACCTCGGTGGGCTGACGCACGTCGAGCACGTCGACGTCGCGACCGTCGAGTTCCGTGATGGCGGCGGTCGGATAGCTGCGCACCGGCCGCCCTTCGGCCCGCCAGCGGTCGATCCCGCCGTCGAGGTATCCGGCGACGTGCTCGTAGCCGATCCTCAGCAGTTGGCGCACGGCTTCCGCCGCGTTCGCGCGCTCGGGTCCGGGCAGCACCAGCACCAGTGGCGCGTCGAACGGCACCACCCAGCCGACGTAACCCGCGAACGAGATGTCCAGCTCGTCGTTCACCGAGCCCGGGATGTGCGCTGTGGCAAAGGATTCGCGGTCCCGCGCGTCCACCACCCAGCCGTTGAGGGAGGCCACCTGGGCTGGTGTGAGCGGCCGCGGCACGGGTGGCCGGCGCAGCACGACCGCACCCGTACGGTTGATCGGCGCCATGTGCCGGTAGTAGGCAGGGTGGCGGGGCAAGCCGGCCAGGCGGTCGTGGACGAACGTCTCCTCGTCGCCGATCAGCAGCGCCGGGTTCGTGGTGCGCTCGTGGCCGATGGTGGACGTCGGCGGGCCGGGTGACGCCGAGGCGGCGCAGAAGCTGCCCGCTCCGTGTGTCGGCAGGACCCGCGTGCCGTCCGGCAGGCCGGCGAGCCGCCGCAGCGTTCGGTACTGCGCCCTCGTGAGCCCGTCGGTCTGGTCCTCTCCCAGCAGGTCGGTGCGGCCGGCGCTGCCCGCCATCAGGCTGCCGCCGGTGAACACCGCGAGCGGGCCCGCGCTGTCGCCGTAGACCACGTACGACACGTGCTCGGGGGTGTGGCCAGGGGTCTCGAGGACCCGGAGCCCGAGATCGCCGAGGACGATCTCGTCCCCTTCGGCCACGGGCAGGTGGTCGAACTCGTAGCGCCCGCGCGCCGACGCGACGACGCGGGCACCGGTGGCCGCCCTGACCTCCTGCGCACCGGAGACGTAGTCGTTGTGCACGTGGGTTTCCAGGACGTACCGGACGCCGATCCCACGTGCCCGGCACGTTCGCAGGGCGTCCCACACGTCGCGCTGGGGGTCGACCAGCGCGGCCTCGTTCCCGCTGACCAGCAGGTAGCTGTGGTCACCCAGCGAGGGCGTCGTGATGATCTCGATGTTCATCGCCTGGGCGTTCATCTGACTTCCACTTCGGTCGAGGCGACGACGTTGTTGCCGTAGCCCAGGGAGTTCCACGGCGCGCTCATCGGCTGGACCGCGCCGGTCGCGTCGTGCGCTCGTGCCAGCAACCGGTGCCGTCCGTGCCGACGTGGCGTCCAGTCGATCGACCAGTCGGTCCAGGCGTGGCCGGCGCCGTGGCGCAGAGTTGCCGCACGCCAGGTCCGGCCGCCGTCGGTGGACACCTCGACGAGCGTGATCCGCGCGTTCGACCAGGCGTGGCCGTGGATCTCGACGGGGTGCCCGGACAGCACCACGTCCGGCGCGGGATCGGTGATCATCGACTTGACCAGCGTGGTGGTGACCGGCCGGCCGTCGACCACGTACTGCTCGGTCTGGAACAGGCCGTGGAACGGCTCGGTGACCGCACGGATCTCGACCAGCCACTTGACGCTCGCCACCCCGTACCAGCCCGGCACCACCAGCCGCACCGGCGCGCCGTGCTCGGGTGTCAGCGGCAGGCCGTTCAGGTGCGTGGCCAGCAGGGTGTCCGGGTGCAGGGCCGTGCGGACCGGCAGGCTGCGTTCGAACCGCGCCCGCCTGCCGTGCGCGACGCCCGAGTCGGCGCCGCGGAACACCACCTCGCAGGTGTCCGCGGGGAGCCGTCCGAGCACCAGCCGCAGCGGCACGCCGTGGAACCGCACGCAGCTCACCGCTCGGTCGTCCCACGCCAGTCCGGGCGGGCGGGGCGCCATGCCGGACCGCCCGTTGCCCGCGCATTCCAGCACGACGTCGACGGCCGTCGACGGCCACGCGAGCAGCTCCGGGTAGGTAAGACCTGCCGCACCGGGCAGCCGCAGACACCACCGGTCGGTGTCGATGCGCGGCACGCCGAAGTGGCTGCGCACGAAGCACGCGGCCGCAGGGGTCCGGTCCTCGCGCAACGCCTCGCGGGACGCCTGCGCGTTGTAGGGCTCGGTGGTGAGCACGTCCAAGACTGCTGTCGTGGTCATGGCGTCAGCGTCCGCCGCGACCATTCCCCCGGCATTCCCCGGTGACAGGCCCCTGGTTACTTGCTCAGGGCAGCGGAGAGCGCTCGCACGGCGCCCAGCCGTTCGAACGTCACCGCGGCCTCCACGGCCGAATCCGGGTCACCACCGGCACGCGCGACTTGCAGCCGCGACCTCGCAGCCCAGTACGGCTGCCGCGCCGCGTCGTAAAGCCGGGCCGCCGCGAGGAAGCGGTCCCGTGCGGCGACCGGATCGTCCCGCGCCAGTGCCAGCGCCCCGTTGGCCGACTCGGCCATCCCGCGCCAGGCCGTGCTCTCGAACATGCTCGCGACCTGCCGCGCGGCCTCGGCGAACTCGGCGGCGGCCGCCTGTTCGCCCAATGTCGCGAACGCCTCCGCCGCCACCGGGTTGAGCAGCGCCCGGCAGCTCGGGCAGTCGCCGTACCGCTCCGCGGCCTCGGCTGCCGACCGGACGGCGCGGATCGCCTCCACGGGCTCGCCGCGCTCGACGGCGTCGAACGCGGCCGTCGCGTAGAGCCGACCCCACGCGTGCGGCGCCAACGGCGTGATGGTCGCGATCGCCATGCCATGTCGCAGGCACGACGCGGCGCGCTCGCTGTCGCCACGGCCCACCGCCAGCTCGGCGAGCCGTTGCCACGGCAGCACCCCGGTCCTGGCGCCGAGGTCCGCGTACACCTCGGTGCTGCGGACGAGGCAGCTCTCCGACTCGTCCCACCGGCCGCGCAGCAGCAACGCCTCGCCCAGCAGACACCACGCGAACGCCTCGGCGTGCCGGGCGTGTTTGTCGATCGCGAGCGCCAGGGTGGTCCTGGCGTAGTCCTCGACGCTGTCGCGCAGCCCGTCCCCGTACAGGTGGTACTGGCCGATGCAGCAGTGCATCTCGAAGATCCGCGCCAGGCGCGGCTCCACCTCCGCGCGCGTGCCGAGCCGTTCGATCTCGGCGTGCAGGCCCTCACGCCACGCCCCGCGGTAGTGGCAGGCGATGGCCAGCGCCTCATGCGCGGCAGCGATGTCATCGGGCGTGCCGGCCTGGTCGGCGAGTGCGAGTGCCTGCTCGGCGAGGTGCTGGGCCTGGTCGTACTCGCCGGTCTCCCACCGCAGGTTCGCCCGCACCGTGAGCAGGCGCGCCGACTCCGCCTCGTCCGCGTGCCGGGCGAGCAACGCCTCGGCCGCCAACACGTGGGCCTGTGCGGACTCGGTGTCGTGCTCGGCCAGGTACGCCTGCGCCGCCTTGCGGTGAACCACGACCTCGCGCAGCCCCTGCCCGCGCAACGCCCGCACCGCCGAGCGGAACGCGGTCGCGGCGCCCGCGCTGTCCCCCGACAACGCCCGCAGGTCGCCGATCTCGTCCCACAGGTCGCCCGCCACCTCGGCGTCCCCCAGCCGCCCGGCCTTGATCTGCTCGAACAGCCGCTGCGTGACGGCGCTCGGCTCGACCCCCAGCTCGTCGCGCAACGTCGCTCGCAGCCGTTCGTACTCGACCACCGCCTCGTGACCACGCCCCGCCAACGCGTAGACCCGCATCAACGCCGCACCTGCCTCCTCGTGCGCCGGGTCCAGCTCGACGACCCGCCGGAGCGCCGCGGCCGCCCCTGCGAAGTCGGCTCGCGCCTCCAGCATCCGCGCCAGTTCCACGGCGAGCGCGACGAACTCCGCCCTCAGCGGTCCCTCACGAGCGAGCACCCAGTCCTCGTACCGGTCCTCGGGCAGCAGGTCACCCCGGTAGAGCCCGATCGCCTCCCGGTAGGCGGCCGGAGTCCCGGAACCCCGCGCGACCAGCACGGCGGTCTCGAACGCCGCCACGTCGACCCACACCGCGTCACGCCGCAACCCGAGCTGTTCACCCGAAAGGAGAAAACCCTCCCGCCGGTCGGGATCCAGGACGTCACGCACCGCGTGCACGGTCTTGCGGAGCTGGTTCAGGCCGGCGTCCCACTCGAGATCCGGCCACAGGAACTCGATGACCCGGTCCCGGTGCAGCCGATGTCCTGGCGCGAGGGCGAGCAGCTTGACCAGCGCCTTGGCCTTGCGCAGCCGCCAGTGGCCGTCGGCGACCTCTCGGATCCCGACCCGCACGTGAAATCCGCCCAGCAGGTGAATCCGCAACCGGTCCATCGGACATCTCCACACGAGGTACCGGCAATGTACGTCCGCAGGGCCCGGTCAGGAAGTCGATCTTCGGCGATCGCCGCGGTGTTCGGTCTGTCCGGCTCCGGTTTCAGGCGTGGTACCGGGCGCGTGACGACAGGGTGGGTCCCGGTGGGCCTGACCTGGTCCCGAGGTCGAGCTGATTCAGTTGTCCGCGCCGGAGCCGAACCGCCGTTCGACCTCTCGGTGGCGATGTCATGGTCGAACCGCACGGTCTGCCCCGCGGTGCGCATGCTCGCGAGCCGATGGCCGGTGAACTCCGATTACGTGGTGCACGCCCGAATTCAGCGGTTCGTCTCGCGCCAGCGACCGCCGTGGCACGCGCCGGCTACCCGGCTCTGCGTGCCACGGCGGTCGTTCGGAGTCGTCAGGGATTGGTGACGAACTCGGTGGTGTAGGTCTTGCTCAGGTCGATCTGGTCCTTCTTCGGCTTCACCGCGGGGGAGAACTGGCTGAGCACCTCGAGCACGTTCTTGGCGCCGTCGGCCTTCATCTTGCCGTCGGAGTTGAACATGCCCTTCGAGTCGTTGATCGACTTGATGTAGAGGTCCTTGTTGCCGCCCGCGAAGTCGGCGGGCATCTTCTCGGCGATCTCCGCGGCGCTGTGCGAGTTGATGAACGCCAGGGTCTTCACGAACGCGCCGGCGAGCTTGCGGACGGCCTCCTTGTGCTGCTGCACGAAGTTGCAGTCCATGTACAGCGAGCTGGCCGGGTAGAGACCGCCGAGCGCGGCCTTCGTGCCCTCCACGGTCCGCATGTCCAGCAGCACCTTGGCCTTGCCCGTGCTGACGAGCGTGGCGATGGTCGGGTCGGTGGTCATGCCCGCGTCGATCGCGCCGTTGTCGACGGCGGCGACGAAGGTCTGACCGGATCCCGCCTTCACCCCGGTGTAGTCCGAAGTGGACACTCCGGCCTTGGTGGCCAGGTACTGGGTGAGGAAGTCGGTCGACGAGCCGGGGCTGGTGAAGCCCAGCTTCCTGCCCTTGAAGTCTGCGGGTCCCTTGACGGCGTCGGCCTTGGCGGTCGCGACGACCTCGGCCTCACCGGGCACGTCGGCGAACTGCACGACGCTGGTGATGCACTTGCCCTTGGCCTGCAGGTCGATCGTGTGGTCGTAGAAACCGACCACGCCGTGGACGTCGCCGGAGACGAGGGAGTTCTCGGCCGTGGCACCGGCGGGTTCGGTGAGCAGCTGGACCTTCACCCCGGCCTCGGTGAAGTAGCCGAGCTGCTCGGTCAGCTTCGCGGGCAGGTAGATGACCTTCTCGATGCCGCCGACCATGATCTTGAACTCTGGGTTGTCGGTGCTGACGCCGGACGAGGCCTGCGTGCGGCACGCGGTGAGGCTCAGCGCGCCGATGGCGAGCACGGCGAGGGTGGCGCGGATCTTCATGACGTTCACTCCGGGGGAGAAGGGGGTGGGAGGGTCAGAGCTGGACTTCCGCGCTGGCTGCCGGCGGGCGCCACTTGAGCAGCCGGTTCTCGGCGAGGGTCAGCAGCCACTCGGCGAGCAGGGCGATCACCGTGATCACGATCATGCCCGCGTAGATGCCTGCCGCGTCGAACGTGCCCTGGGCGTGGTTGATCAGCAGGCCGAGACCGCGGTCGGCGCCGGTGAACTCACCGACGACCGCGCCGATGAGGGCGAAGCCGAACGCCGAGTGCAGCGAGGCGAGGATCCACGACGTGGCGGACGGCACGACGATCGTGCCGAGCACCTGCACCCGGCTCGCCCCGAGGATGCGGGCGTTGTTGATGAGGTTGCGGTCGACCTCCCGCGCGCCCTGGAAGGCGTTGAAGAACACCGCGAAGAACACGAGCACGAACGCCGTGGCGATCTTCGACGACATGCCGAGCCCGAACCAGATCACGAACAGCGACGCGAGCACGATGCGCGGCACGGCGTTCGCCGCCTTGATGAACGGCGCGCAGATGTCGGCCAGCAGGCGACTGCGGCCGAGCAGGATGCCGAGCACGACACCGGCGAGCGCGCCGAGCACGAAGCCCGCGACCGCTTCCTGCAGCGTGACGACGATCTGCTCCCAGATGCTGCCCTGGCTGGTGCCGACGGTGAACCAGTCGGCCAGCTTCGCCGCGACCGCGGAGGGCTTGGAGTAGAAGAACGGGTCGATCAGGTAGGTCGCGGTGAGCTCCCAGCTGACCAGCCACGCCACGACGAGCAGGAGCCGGATCGACCAGACCTTGGTCTTGCGCCTGCGGTGCGCGGTGCGCGCGTCCACCGGGGACGCGATGTCCGGAGTGGACTTCGCCGCAGAGTTCACAGTGGACGTCACGGCCGGTTCCTCCAGTACCTGCGTGGTTTTCTGCGACGCGGTGTCATGCAACACGGGTGGCTCCCTGCTCGCGTGCCTTCTCGACCTCTTCGCGCAGCGAGTCCCAGATCTCCCGGTAGATCTCCAGGAACTGCGACGTCAGCCGGACCTCCTCGACCGTTCGCGGCCGGTCGAGTCCGACGGTGAAGGTCGCCTTGACCGTCGCCGGGCTGCTGGTCATCACGACGACCTTGTCGGCGAGCGCGATGGCCTCCTCCAGGTCGTGCGTCACGAACACGACGCCCGCGCCGGTGCCCGACCACAGCCGCAGCAGCTCGTCCTGCATCAACGCCCGCGTCTGCACGTCCAGGGCGCTGAACGGCTCGTCCATCAGCAGGATCGACGGCTCGTTGACGAGCGTCTGCGCCATCGCGACGCGCTTGCGCATGCCGCCGGAGAGC
Organism: Lentzea nigeriaca; assembly: GCF_016907955.1. Taxonomy (GTDB): domain Bacteria; phylum Actinomycetota; class Actinomycetes; order Mycobacteriales; family Pseudonocardiaceae; genus Lentzea; species Lentzea nigeriaca. The sequence continues at coordinate 10,660 of NZ_JAFBCX010000030.1, forward strand.
TGGTGCGGGTAGTAGTCCTCGAACCCGCCGAGGCCGACCCGCTGCACCCAGTCGCGCGCCTTCGAGCGGGCGGCCGCCTTCGACTCGCCGCGGTAGCGGGGCCCGGCCGCGACGTTGTCCAGCACCGACCGCCACGGCAGCACGGCGTCGTTCTGGAACATGTATCCGACACCCTCCGGGATGCCGGTGACGTGCTGCCCGCCTACCAGGACCTCGCCCTCCGACGGGGGTTCGAGTCCGGAGACGAGCGACAGGGTCGTGGACTTGCCGCACCCCGTGGGGCCGACGACGGCGACGAACTCGCCGCGGTCCACGGTCATCGTGAGGTCCCGAACCGCCGTGTGCACCCCACCCGATCCGGTGGGGAAGCGTTTCGTCGCCCCGCGCAGCTCGATCAGTTCCGCCATGCGTGCCAGCTCCCTGGGGTTTCGCCGGTGTTGCTTGGCGGTGAACGGTAGGTGTGCCCCGTCACTCCTCGATGCTTTGTCGCGCAGTACGCGCAACGAACGTAATTCGCGTTTTGCGCTTTTTGCTCTGGGGCCGCGCGGAGTTACCGTCTGGCGCATGACCAGGGCGAAGATGCCGCTCGTCCGCCGGCTGCTGATCCTGCAGATCGGCCTGCTGGCGCTGGTGCTCGTGGTGGGCGCCTTGCTCGGCGTGTGGACCGAGAGCCGCGAGCTGTCCCGTCAGTACCAGGACCGGGCGCTCGCCGTGGCCGAGGCGGTGGCGTCGGATCCCGGCCTGGGCGACGCCGTGGCGCAGGACCAGCAGCCCCTGGTGCAGGACCAGGCGGAGCGCGCCCGGATCGCGACCGACGCCCTGTTCGTGGTGGTGACCGACGAGCACGGCATCCGGATGGCCCACCCCAACCCCGGGATGATCGGCGAGCACGTGAGCACCGATCCCAGCGCGGCGCTCGCCGGGAACGAGGTCTCCAACATCGAACGCGGCACTCTCGGCCTCTCGGCACGCGGCAAGGTGCCGTTGCGCGACCACACCGGCACGATCGTCGGCGAGGTCAGCGTCGGCATCAACGCGTCCGAGATCGACAACGCGCGGTGGCGCCAGCTCGGCACCACGGCGTTGTTCGCAGGAGGCGCGCTCCTGCTCGGCGTGGCGGGTGCCGTCCTGCTCGCGCGCAGGCTGAAGCGCCAGACGCTTGGCGTCGAACCGCACGAGCTCGCCGAGCTGATGCAGGAGCACCAGGCGGTGCTGCACGGCATCGGCGAGGGCGTGCTCGCGGTGGACGCGAACGGGCGCGTGTCCGTGTGCAACACCGAGGCGGGACGACTGCTGCGGCTCACCGCCCCGGTCGGCACGCCCCTCGCCGAGCTGGACCTGCCGGCGCCGTTGCGGGAGGTGCTGGAGGCACGCGCGCGCGTCGACAACCTGATCACCATCGCCGGTGACCACGTCCTCGTGGCGAACTACCGCGAGGTGCGCAAGGACGGTTACGACCTGGGCGGTGTGCTGACGTTGCGCGACCGCACGGATCTGGAAGCACTGACCAGCGAGCTGGGCTCCACGCGCGGCCTGACCGACGCGCTGCGGGCGCAGCGCCACGAGTTCGCGAACCGCATGCACACGCTGTCCGGACTCCTGCAGACGCGGCACTACGACGAGGCGATCGAGTACGTGACGGCGATGTCGTCCGGGCCGATCACCATGCTCGGGTCCAGCGAGGAGATCAACGACCCGTACCTGCAGGCGTTCCTGTCCGCCAAGACGTCGGCGGCGGCCGAGCAGGGCGTGCGGCTGGTGCTGGGCCCGTCGAGCTGGGTTCCGTCCAAAGTGGTCGCACCGGTCGAGGTGACGACGGTGGTGGGCAACCTGGTCGACAACGCGCTGCACGCCGCGAGCCACGGCACTCGCCGCCCGGCGACGGTCGAGGTCGACCTGCTGGCCGAGGACACGACCCTGCACGTGGCGGTGACCGACTCCGGTGACGGAGTGCCGGAGCACCTGCGGGACAGCATCTTCACCGAAGGTGTGTCCACAAAGGAAGGTGAGGGACGCGGCCTCGGTCTCGCGCTCACCCGCCAGGCGGCCCGCAGTCTCGGCGGTGACGTCGAGCTGGCGGAGAGCAGCGGCGGGGGAGCGCTGTTCCTGGCTCACCTGCCGCAGGTGCTCGAACCCGCGGATCGCGCGGAGGTACTGGTCGAGGAGGAACTGACGTGACGATCCGCGTCCTCATCGTCGAGGACGACATCAGAGTGGCGAACCTGCACGCCGACTTCGTCCGGCGCGTCCCCGGCTACGCCGTGGCGGGCCTCGCGCACAACGCCGCCGATGCCCGTGCCCGGCTCGCCGACACGCCGGTGGACCTCGTGCTGCTGGACAACTACCTGCCCGGCGAGTCGGGTCTCCTGCTGCTGCGGGAGATCACCACAGACACGATCATGCTCACCGCCGTGTCCGACGCCGCCACCGTCCGCGCGGCGTTCGCCGCCGGAGCACTGAACTACCTGGTCAAACCGTTCGACGGGGACGACCTGGCCGACCGCCTCACGGCCTACGCGCGCTACCACGCGCAGCTCTCCCCAGCCGGCCGCACCGCGAGCCAGGCCGACATCGACCGCGCGGTGCGCCTGCTGCACGAACGCGACCGCCGCAACACCCCGAAGGGCATGTCCGCGGCCACGGCCCAGCTGGTCGCCGACGGGTTGCGCTCGTACGGCTCACCGGCGTCCGCGGCGGAGCTCGCCACCGAACTCGGCATCGCGCGGGCCACGGCGCAGCGGTACCTCACCTCGCTGGTGCGCGACGGCGGGGCGACGATGAGGTTGCGGTACGGCGCCACCGGACGGCCGGAGCACGAGTACAGCTGGGTCGGCGCCGGACGGTAGGTTCGGCGCCGCCGTTCCGCGATCGAGGAGCCCGATGAGCGTCCGAGTCCTGCCGCTGGCAGCACTGTTCCTGGTAGCCGCGTGCTCGGGAGGCGCGGACGACGAGCCCGCGCAGGCGTCGCAGACGGTGGAACGCGCCGCGGTGACATTGCCGCCCTCACCCGCGGTGCCGGACTACCAGCTCGGCACCGCCTACCCGCCTCCCGCCGGGGTCACCCTGGTCGCCCGCGACAGCACGGCCTCTCCCGCGCCCGGCGTCCACAACGTCTGCTACGTCAACGGTTTCCAGACCCAGCCGCAGGAACGCGAGCTGTGGCTGACGCAGCGCAGGCACCTGCTCCTCACCGACCCCGGCGGCGAGCCGGTGATCGACCCGGACTGGCCGGACGAGTTCCTGCTGGACACCTCGACACCGTCCAACCGGGACGAACTGGCCCGCATCACCGGCGAGTCGATCACCCGCTGCGCCGACCGCGGCTTCGGCTCCGTCGAGATCGACAACCTCGACTCCTACTCACGCTCCGGCGGCCGGCTGACCGTCGACCACAACATGGCCTACGCGGCGTTGCTCAGCGCACGGGCACACGACCGCGGCCTGCCGATCGGCCAGAAGAACTCGGCGGAGGTCAGCCGGCGCGCCCACGACGAGGTCGGCTTCGACTTCGCCGTCACGGAGGAGTGCCACGCCTTCTCCGAGTGCCCGACGTACACCGGCGTCTACGGCGTGCACGTGATCGACATCGAGTACACCGACAACCTGCGTGGCACGTTCGCTGACGTCTGCGCGGACCCGGCGACACCGAGGACGACGACGTTGCGCGACCGGAAACTGGTCGGGCCGGACAACTCGAGCTACGTCTTCCAGCACTGCTGACCGTCAGGTGACGTCTCGGCCCTGCGCGTGCCGAGAAGCACGTCCGTGCAGTTCAGCGGCATTGGCAGGCTGCCGATCAAAGGCCTCCTGACCGCCGGTGGCGGAGATCCTTCTCCGCACTACTGAAGATCGTCATCTTCGGCGTCGACGTTCAAGCGATGCAGAATGGATGGATGTCGTCGGTTCACGAGTCTTGGGATGACCTGCGGAGTCGTCTGCGGCTTGGTCAACGATTGACAGGAACGGTGGTGCGGGTCCCGAGGCCGGGTGCCATCGGGGTTTTCGTTGACCTTGGGCTTTCGGTCGGCGGCTTCGTCGACGTCCTGCTGTTGCCGTTCGACGCGGCCCGCTGGCCAGTCGACGGAACGGTGACCGAGTTTGAGATCTGGTGGATGGACGAGCGTCCTCAGATCAGGCTGAAGCCGGTCGATCCCGCGTATGTGCGGGAAGACTTCGACGGTTGGGTTGCCGAGGAGAACTCGACGGCTGCGGAACGATGGCGGCAGTCTGCGTAGTCACTGAGTCAGCAGCTAGAACTTGATCATCCAAAACCTGCCACGATCGCGCGTCATAGAGTTGCCGTTGCCGTACCTGTGTGGAAGGGATGCCGCATCTTGGTTCAACCTGCCTATCGAACGCAACGTCATGTGCTTCGGCCGGACTGCCATTGGCACCACGTTGAACGGTTCGCGGACTCCCTGGCATGGCCGCTGGTTCACAGCTCACAGCGCGATCAGGCGGCCGGGGTCGACGGGCAGATGGTCTGGCAGTCAGCAGACGGCGTCTCGATCCACTACGTCATCGACGCCACGGCTGGGATCGGTTACGTGACGCTCGCCGGTCCGGACGAGGTGACTGTGGGCCGGTTCGTCTCGGAGGCGGTGAACGCTCTGAGTCCCTGGACTCTGGAGCAGCTCTTCCGGGAATTCGACCGAAGCGAGGATGTCGTGGAGCGAGGCAGGCTGACTCTGCGGATCGGGCTGGCCGCGCCCGCAGCGTCCAACACCGGCTGTCTGCAGCGCATCCAGCAGTCGCTTACACATGTTGACCCGAGAATCCGGCTGGCCGCCGTCTGGGCTGCCTCGTACACCGGGTACAGCGAGTTCACTTCCCTTGTTCGAGATACCGCCGAGTCAGATCCTGAAGAATGGCTGCGAGTACGGGCGGCCAGCGTCGTGGACGCGTTCGAAGCAGCGAACCCGCACGGCCCTGATGCGTCCTGACCGCGGGGGCCTGTTTAGGGATCAGTGTTGGTGTGGCTTCTCGGCGCGTCTGATTGCGGCATGACGGGACGTCCTTGTGCGTGTTTCCTCGCGGGCTCGGGTAGCGCCTCAGGGTCCGATCGTTTGCGCGGACGCACGGCCCATCCACCACCACTTCGATGTTTGCAAGAAGTCGATGCTTCAACTGCCGTCGCCACGCTGAACGCCGTTGCCGCGAAGGTGATCAGCTACGAGCAACAGTTCGGCATGTGGCCGTCAGTGCTCGATGGGCAGCCCGTGCTGCCTGGTGATCTCGTGTTCTACGGCACCTCGCGCAGAATCCACCACTTCCGGCCTCTCCCTGGGGAGCGGCAAGATGATCAACGCGACCCGGCGCGGGACCCGTGTGGGCCAGGTGCGTCCGTTGTCCCGAGGTCAGATCGTGCACGACGAGTGGCTTTCCTGGGCTTGCGACCGCCACGAGTGTGCGGTCGGGACTGAAACGGCCTGTCGTCCCGCTGGCCCCGACGTCCGTAGTGCCGGTGCGGCGTAGTCGATCGACGACCCTTTTCACGTTGTCCTCCAAGGCCAGCGCCAGCACCGCGAGCCGAAGCCCGCGTTGAACCAGCCGGTGGCGACGGGGAAGGCGGCCATCGCCCGCGGCGACGATGGTCACGACAGTGTGGAACACGGTGACTCCCCTCAGATGTGTCACCTCATGGACGCCGACCGGGCGCAGATGGTGACTTCCGGCCGGAGCGCCTGCCGAAGGCAGGTCATTGGACCCTTCCGATTGATTGCCGGCGAGTTCACGGTGGGCAGTGCTGCGGCAAACCGAGGGGTGGTCTCAAGATCTGTCACTAGGAGGTTGCATCATGCAACGGACCGTCCTGGTTTTCCCCGTTTTGCAAGGAAAAACCGACGCCGAGGTTCGCTCCATCGCCGACCGGTTCCGAGCGCGACCGGACGAATACGCTGAGTCTCGCCACCGGCTCGGTGTGACGCTCGAACGCGCGTACCAACAGAAGACGCCCATGGGTGATTTCGTGGTCGCCTACGTCGAATCCGAGCTCGGTTTCGGCGAGTTCGTTGGAGCGGCCGTGTCCTCGGACCTCGCGATCGACCGGTTCTTCGTGAACTCGGTCCGTGAGATCCACGGCATCGATCTCACGCAGCCGCCCGCCGCTCCGTTGCCGGAGACCATCGGAGTCTGGACCGACCCCGAGGTCACCACGCGCCGCCGGGGCATGGCCTTCACTGCCCCGACGCTGCCAGGAGTCGCCGATGCCGGACGTGCGTTCGTCGCGGACGCGTTCAGCCGTGACGACATGACCAGGTCACGGCGCGCGTTGGGGCACAACGTGGAGGTCGTCACCATCACGGCCACTCCTGAAGGCGACATCGTCGGGGTCTACCTCGAAGGCGACGACCCGTGGGACGGTAACGCGAGACTGGCGGCCTCCGAGGATCCGTTCGACCTGTGGTTCAAGGGAGAGCTGGCGAAGCTGTTCCCGCCGTTCGTCGACTTCTCGCAACCGATCGCCGGCGTGACGGAGATCTTCGACTCGGTGGAGTTGCACGTACTGGCCTGACCACCCTACGAGACCAGCGCCGGCACGACCGCTGTGAGGTGTTCTTGCAGGTGTGCGTGCCGGAACTGGTAGGTCGGCCGTGGCACTCCGCGTTTGTGCATGTCGTCGAGGAGCATCAGCCGCCACGGCAGAACCCACGTGCCGATGAAGCCGACGCCTCCGATCGCGCCACCGTCGCCCGGTTTGTGCTCCCGCCCAGCAGCACCGCGAGTACCCCTGCGGCTTGGGGACGAGCACCACGCGATCTCGCGGCTCTGCGCCACGGTGATCAGCCATCTGGTCGCCTTGCTGACCGTGGACGACGGGGCGACCGGCAACGACGTTCGATCGTGGCTGGTCAAGCCGGAGAAGCCGATTACCTCGTTCGTGCGCAAGATCCACGGAATCAGCAACGAGGACGTGGCGAACTGCCCGCCGTGGACCTCGGTTGCGGCGGAGGTCGAGTCGCTGCTGTCCGGGCGGACGCTGATCGCCGCTGTGGCGGACTACCTGCTCGCGCGGCAGTTCATCTCCGCCCACACGACTTTGCTCGTCGTGGTCACGTTGAAGCCCCATCCGCGGGACAGCTGATCCACGAGAACCAAGCCACGACCACGTTCCCCGGCCACCCCCGAAACCCGCAATCGAGGGAGATGCGTCCGGTCGCCGTCTTCAACGTCGATGTGCAGCAACGAGTTCGGCAGATGGCACAACCGGAGGCTGATGGGCGGCTGGCCGTGGTCGTAGGCGTTGCTGACCAGTTCTGTGACAAGCAACTCGGCGTCCTCCACGCAGTCGGTGTCCAGATGGGACAGTGCCTGCCGCACAGATCGCCGAGTGGTGGTGTCGCATCGCTGCTCAGGTCCAAGTCCAGGACAAACCCGCGATGCCCGGTGGAAGAGGCTGTCACAAGTCCCTCCAGGTTTTCGGTGCATGCGCGGGCCTATATGCCGTGTACCCGACTGCGGCCGGTCAACACGCATCACGAGCTGTCGCCCGTGATGGCGCGCAGTACTGTCAGGTGATGACCGATGAACAGGGTGGCCCCGCTCTCCAACCGACGCTGTCCGAGTGGCTCAAAGCCCGCGAGGAGACAGCGCGCCATCTGGCCGCAGGTGCCACGCCACCCGTCGACGCGCGGTGGGTCCAGTTGCTCGCTGACCTGCTCGCCACCGAGCGTTCGTGGCAGGACCAGTACACCGAACTCATCGCACTCGGCAGCACGGATGGGCAGTTTCCCTCGTCCAACCGCTGAGGCTCGCCGACACCCACCATCGCGAAGAGGTGTAGTGTCGAGGATGGGGTCGATGCGTTTCGCATCCCCAGTCATCCACGCGCCGTGCAGTCACTCCGGTTACGCATCACTCGCGACGACCACGCACGAGACGCGAAGAAAGCTGCAACGATGAGAAATTCTTCTTTGCCCTGTCCCCGAACGGAAAGCACCCAGTGACCCTGCACCCTGCGTACCAGCTGTTCAGCCATCCCGAGACGCATGACCCAGTTGCGACATCCAGTTCGCCCGAGCCTGAACAGCCGTCCTGGACGAACCTGTTCCAGGAACCTGTGCCGACCCAGCGAGGTTCCTCAGAGCGCTGAGAGCACGTTCGCGATCTTTCACGTGAGCTCCCTGCGTTCTGCGCCCAGCGCGTCCACATCGATCCTTCCGGCGACAACCGCTTCGGCGACGGCGCTGAGGTGCTGGTGCCAGCTTCTCGAGCAGCGGCACCGAGCACCGCACCAAACAACACCGGCACCCCGGAGCTCAAAGCGTCCTCACCTGGACCTTCGCCCAGCACGAACCTCAGGTTCTCGAGGCACCGGCCTGTCGCGTTCGTGGCGTGTCGCGACTCGCCCCGCCCCGTGCCGTTCATGAGTGTCAGCTGAGCCCGCTCACTCCGCTGCTCGGACAGCGGTGCTCTTGAGCTTGCGGGCCAGGCGCTCCGGCCTCGGCCATCGCACGTCGGTGACCCAGCCGAGTCGTTCGAAGATCCGGATCAGGCGCGCGGAGACGTCGATCTGGCCCCGGCGAACCCCGTGGCGGGCGCAGGTGGGATCGGCGTGGTGGGAGTTGTGCCACGACTCGCCCATCGACAGGATCGCCAGGGGCCAGAAGTTCGCCGACTTGTCGCGTGCCTCGAACGGGCGATCGCCGATCATGTGGCAGATCGAGTTGACCGACCAGGTCACGTGGTGCAATGCCGCGACCCGGACGAGTCCGGCCCAGAAGAACGCCGTCAGCGCACCCCACCAGCTCCACGTGATCAGCCCGCCGAGCACCGCGGGAGCGATCAGCGTCACCGCGGTCAACGCCGGGAACCACCGGTTGACCCGCTGCATGTCCGGATCGGCGAGCAGGTCGGGGGCGAAGCGTGCGGCGTTGGTCAGTTCCCGCCGGAACATCCAGCCCATGTGGGCGTGCCAGAAACCCTTGGCCAGTGCGACGGCCGATGTGCCGTACAACCACGGCGAGTGCGGATCGCCCTCGCGGTCGGCGTAGGCGTGGTGCCGGCGGTGATCGGCGACCCAGCCGATGATCCGGCCCTGCATCGCCATGCTGCCGGTCATCGCGAGCGCGATCCGCAAGGCGCGGCTGGCTTTGAAAGCGCCGTGGGTGAAGTAGCGGTGGAAGCCGACCGTCACGCCAAGACACGTCAAGGTGTAGAAGAAGACGGCGATCCCGACGTCCGCCCAGCCGAGGCCCCAGCCCCACGCCAGCGGCACGGCGGCGACGAGGGCCACGGCCGGGATGACCGCGAAGAGCTTCACCAGGAACATCTCGAACGGGGTCTTCTCGCCCGAGAACATCGGTTGTGGTCCAACCTGAACTCGGGGAACTGATGTGCTCACGCCACGAACCTCCAGAACGGCAGCCGCATCTCCGCCGCCGGGGTCTGGGGCGATCGGGGTAGGTGACTCGGAAGTAATGGCTACCCCGGTCGTGGTGGTGACGAAACCCCACGTCACTTCATCCACAGTGGACGGTACCGGGCGCGGTCGGCGGCCGGTTGCGCGAGAACCGGCCGCCGGTTCGTCAGCCGGTCAGAGCACGCGCACAGAGACCGCTCGCGGTCCCTTGTCGCCCTCGCCGATCTCGAACTCCACTGGCTGGTTGTCCGGGATGCCCTGGAAGGCGTAGCCACTCACCTCGGAGTGGTGCAGGAACAGGTCCGGCCCACCGTTCTCGGGCGCGATGAAGCCGAAACCCTTGCTACCACTGAACCACTTGACGGTACCTCGGTTCATGCACGTGCTCCTTCCACAGGCCGGAACACGTCGAACGCCTCCGGGAAAGTCGGGGTGGTGTGCTGGTCGTGCCTCGGGACCGCGCCGCAGGAGCCCGGTGGCAGTGTTGCCAGGCCGAGCATGGACAGCAGTTCACGGCAGTCGCCCGCATCGCGAGCGTGTTCCGCCACTCGTCTGGCGGCCTGGCGTTGTTGGACGATTTCCGCTCGTTCCGCGGACAGTCTTGCTTCGGCGAAATCGACGGCTGCGCGGGATCTGGAAGGGGGAGGCTGGCTGTCCGGCAACAAGCCGGTGCTCCTGTCTCCGGCCGGAGGACCACCGGACCGGACGGGATCGGGGACCGCGTCGGCCGGATGCCGTCGGCTGGACCCCAACCCGTCCCACAGTAGCCGAATCTCTCATGCCGTGGGTCGGAGCCGGCTACAGGTTGCCACCAGGTCATCGAGCCCGTGTCGCCACACAGGTCGCACTGATGATCACGCTCCACGATGGTTGGCGTGACAGCCACGGTTCCGGCCCGAGAAACCCCGTCATCAGAACGGGTGAGGCACTGAACGGTTCGCCGCCGCTGTCCACCGGCGCTCAGGCCCTGGAAATCGTTCGCTCCCGTCTCCTCGGTTTGAATGCACGGTGTGGACGGGGTATCCCGGCGTCGCCGGGTCCGAGTTCTGCTGGACGCGGTCAGGTCCGCGCGAATGGTCTGGCAGGCTGAGCGTTGTCGTTGAGCAGCCAGCGGCCGCGTGGATCCGGTAGCGCGGTGCGGGTCCGTCCCCGGCGGCCCGCACCGCGCCCGCCACACCAGTTCAGCTCTTCCTGACCGAGGCGAGCATGCTCCGCACGATCTCGCGCAGCTTGATGTTCTGGGTCTGCGAGCGCTCGACCAGCATCGCGAATGCCTCGTCGGCGCTGCAGCCGTGCACGGCCATCAACATGCCCTTGGCCTGATCGATCTCGGCGCGGGAGTGCAACGCGGTTTCCAGCTGCGTCAACCGGTTGCGGGTGTTCTGCCACAACTGGGAACTGGTGATCGCGGTACACACAACGGTGGTGAACAACCGCATTAAGCTCTCGTCGAACGGGTCGAACGCGGTGTCGGTGACGCTGTACAGGTTCAACGACCCGACCAGCTTGTCACCATCAGCGCTGGTCACCAGCAGCGGCACGGACAGATAGGCGCAGATGTCGAGTCGGCGGGCCGTGGCCTCGAACTCAGGCCACGCGTCGAGGTGCTGGCCCACCACCGCGCGGACGGCCTTCCGCTCGGTCGCGGCCTGCAGGCAGGGACCGCGATCGGCGCCGTACTGCACCTGGTCGGCCTCGATGAGGCGGTCCTCGGTCGCCGCCGCGGTGTAGACACCGTCTTCGGTCACCACGGTTATGGTGACGCCATCGGCGTCGAGGATGGCCCGCATGGCGCTGTCGGCAAGCCGGTTGAGCACCTCGTCGAGTGGCTCGGTGAGAGTGAGGACCTCACGTAGGGCCTCGAGCGCGTCGGCGGCCTCGTCGAGCCGTTCGACCGGGTCCGGACGCCCGTCGTCGAGGGTGTCCTGCTCGTCGTCAGCACTCCGCGCCTCGGATCGCTCCATGCTCGCTGCCTTCTGTCGGCCTCAGTGGTGAGGCGGCGATGTGATGGGCAGATCGTAGAACTGCGGTGCGATGAACTGATCCACGAAACCGCACGGCATCAGGAGAATCCGGTGGCGCGGCCGGCGCGCCGGATGGACGCCAGAGCGGTCGGCAGCGCTCGAAGCGCTGCAACAGCTCTGGCCTTCATCCTCGTGGCAGCGTCGTGGCCGCGAGTCGTGGTGGCCCGGTCTGCCCGGTCACACACCCGCAGAGGCGGGTACGGCTCGTCAGGGTTGTGCGGGCGGCGTCTGGGAATTGAGGTTCCTGGCTTCGTCGAGCTGGTCTTCCAGGGTGACGATGCGGCAGGCGGCGTCCAGGCCGATGCCCTCGTCGACCAGTGCCCGGACTCGGGCGGCCAGCCGGAGCTGTGTGCGCGAGTACCGGCGATGCCCGCCGGCGGAGCGTTGCGGTTCGATGAGCTTCGCCTCGTCGAGGCTGCGCAGGAATGCCGCGGTGGTGCCGAGCATGTCCGCGGCGCGGCCCATGGTGTAGGCGGGGTAGTGGTCGTCGTCGAGGTTGTCGGCCGCGGTGTGCGGCTGGGTGGGTTCTGGCTGGGGTGTCTCTGGGGTCATCGCGCCTTCACATCACGAGGGGCCCCGATGCGTGATAGCACCGGGGCCCCAAGGGTTTGTGGGTTTCACTTCCATCAGCCGGCCGTGAGGCCGACTCCTTCTGTCCGCATCACCCGCGCCGAAGGCGCGTACTGCGGGGATCGTTGCTTGTGCTTAACCGAAGACCACCTGCCAATCTCGATGGAACTGCGGTACCCGCCCGGCGAAGTTCAGCCGGAGGCGGGCGATCCGATGGCGTGCAACCCTTCCCTTCTCCTCTGGTACCTGACTCTTCTGTTCTTGCGCGGCCGTCGGCGCCGGGCCTCGTGCACCCGCCGTTCATGCTCGCCGAATGGCCTCGGTGGCTCGCCGGAGCCCGTGCTGCAAATCGGCCCCGGCAAGCCACCGTCTGGCACTGCGGTACTGCGTCTTGCACTTGCGGCTGTCGGCTCCGGGGTCGTGCGTACTGCGGTCGTGCTTCCGGTATTGCCCTGCCGACTGCCCTTGGTCGCCCTGCCTGAACCTCTTACTGCTGGTCGGTTCCGGCTCGTTCGACCGTCCTGCTCTGACTCACGGGTAGTTCGTCATCTCCCGTGCCGATATGACGTTCTCTTTCTCGAGTCGTGAAGGACCCTACATGCCGGGGGAGGTGAATGTCTACCTCCGCGAGTACAGGTTTGCTCGACCAGGTGACATAGGCCTGCTGACTGTGGCCTGTACCGGTTGCCGATACGGCGTGCCGGGGGACACATCCAAGCTGCGCTCTAGCCCGCGGTCTGGCGGCCGCGAACGCCGAGCAGTACCTCGCCCAGCGGGTCCGCTGGGGAACCGGGGCGATGCAGGTGCTGCCGTGGTTGGCCCACGGCGCGGCGATCTGGGTCGCGGTCAATGCCGTCATCCTCACCGCCGCGGTGCACCGGATCCGCCGACAGCGCTTCGGCGCCGAACGCCGCGCCGCCGTGCGCTTCGAACGCACCGGAACCATCACCGTCGACGGCGCGCTCTGCCAGATCCGCGACGTGTCACTCACCGGGGCCTCCATCGCCGCCCCCGACCGGCTGCCGGCACCGGGACAGCAGGTGCACGTCCGACTCCGCCTCGGCAACACCACGATCAGCATGCCCGCCACCGTCCAATCCACCGTCGGTGACGACCGTCAGATCGCCGGCCTGAACTTCTCCACCATCAGCGCCACCCAGCAGGCCGAGCTCGCCCTCGCCCTGTTCGCCACGGGCAGCATCCCCACCCTCACACCAACCCGGCCCACGGCCGAACAGCACGCTGCGTAGCAGAGGCTCGTCCACCCGCCGGCGGACTCCCTCGCAAGGCCGATCCCCGCCCAGAGCCCACCCGTCCACGACCCGCGTGCCGAGGTCTTCCTCTGTCCATTGTGGAGATAGAGCTGTCGGCCTGATTTCCATCCGCCTGGCCGAGCGCAAATGTTGAACCGGTCTGCCCACCTTCGCGCAGTTGTGGACGGCGATCAGAAGGAATCCGCTCCCACTCCGTGCTGCCAAGGCTCATCGGCGCTGCCTCGCCTGAGGCCAGCGTGCATGCTCGGCGACATAGAGCGGATATAACGGAGTTGCAGTCGCGGCTGCGCACCGGGCTCCTGGCACCGCTCGACAACGGTGACGCTATGCCGTGTTCGTCTGCCCTATTGCTCGCCGCAGCGCGGTTTCCATCGCCACACGGCGCGGGTCGCGGAACGGGACGGGCCGTAGCACCGAGTCCAGCCGCTCGAACACCGGCCGCTTCCAGCTCCGGAAGTGCACGACCGCCTGGAAAATCGCTCCCATCTCCGTACTCGTGCTGAGCGACCTCCCCGTCTGGAGCCCGTCGAGGATGGTCGTCGTCCCGGCTTCTCCCCGTTTCCTGCGCAACGCCGCTCGGTACGTCAGAGACAGGTTGCCGACCTGCCTGTCCGAGTCCGTCAGGTACGGAGGCAATCTCCTGTTCTTCGGCAGTCTCTTGTGAGCCTCTTCACGGAACTTCTCGTAGTCCTCCTCGTCCATGGGCACGAGGAGGACCAACCTCTCCGGCGGCAATGTCGTCATCGCCTCTTTCAGTTCCCATAACGTCCCCTCGCCCATGCCGAGCGAGATGACCGCCAGCCGCGCCTTTGCCATGAGCGCCTGTACCGGCGCCTGCCACCCGTCGAACGGCAGATAGAACCGCTCTGCTCCCACCCTCGGCAACGCCTCCGTCGGATCACCCACCGCGATCACGCGCCCGTACTGCTTCAGCACCTCGACGAGCTGCTCTTCCTCGCTCGCGCCGGAGATCAGGAAGTGGGACAGAAACGGCGTCCCGGCGCGGGGATAAGCCCGGTCGAGGAACCCGTCCTCCATGAACCACCGCAGGTACAGCACGAAATCCTGCTCCAGCTGGTAGTTGGTGAGGATCTTCACGAAGTGTCGGCGCCCCCGGCGCACCAGATTCAGCCCGGCGACGTGGACTGGCCCGGACAGCACTACGGCCATTGGCGTGATCTCCGTGTACGGCAACGGCGCCGCGGTGAGCAAGTCGATCGTGAGGTACCCGCTCAACGCCACACACACCGCGCTGATGGCCGTTCCGGCCACGATCAAGGCCGCGCCTGCCGCTCGTGACTGCGCCTTGCGCGGATCGCGCTTCTTCGTGCGTTTGCCAAGCCCCTTGGCGGGCAGGTGCCGTTCGCGTGCGAGGCGGATCGAGACGTAGACCGCCGCCGCCGTGGCGCCGCTGACGAGTGTCCCCAGCACCTCGAGGTTCCGGCTTGACGACCTGCCCACGAACGACAGCGTGTGGCCCCACAGATGCCAGTCCTGTGAGGCCAGCCAAGCCATTCCGGCGAGCATCACGGCGCCGGTCGCCGCTTTCAATGTGCCGGACACGATGCCGGCCTTTCCGATCCCGATGTGTTCCTCTGCGGACCTTGGCGGGGACATGGAGAACGGAGCCGGCCCGCCCGCAACCATCCTGCGGCCGGCCTGGATCCGGAAGAGGCCGACGAACAGGGCGTCCGCTGCGAAGACGTTCCACACGCAGGCACCGATGGCGATCAGACCGAACCCGATGACGTCCACCTGGTCACCGTGACAGGCCGGTTCGCGAGAGAGAACGGAAACAAGGTGATGTCGCCTGTTCGGCGCACCCCGGCCTGGACCCGACCGGCAACCGCTCGAACTCACGCAAAATCCTCGTCGGCTGCAGGAGCTGACCAACCGGCTGCTGGAGGCCGCGCTCAA
This sequence comes from Lentzea nigeriaca, assembly GCF_016907955.1. Classification (GTDB taxonomy): domain Bacteria; phylum Actinomycetota; class Actinomycetes; order Mycobacteriales; family Pseudonocardiaceae; genus Lentzea; species Lentzea nigeriaca. The sequence continues at coordinate 25,806 of NZ_JAFBCX010000030.1, forward strand.
GGGCGAGATCACCGATCACCTCGGCTATGACAAGCACGAACCCAATCTCGACCGGGCCGACATCAGTCAGCACGGTCTTGGGCCGGACGCCGTCAGGCGAGTTCCCGGTCCCGCGGCCGACCATCTCCACGTCCACCGACAAGGTGATCGAGGGCATGGTCGAATGGCAGAACCGGCCGCTGGACGCGATCTATCCGGTGATCTTCAGCACCCTCACCTGCTCAACGCCTAGGGACGTCGGGGGCGACCGGCGGGAACGTGAGCGGCTTCGGCGAACTGCACCCGTTTGGACGACAACCGAGCATCGCCGCACATCAGACCCACTACGGTGAAGGCTTGTGGGGTCGATGGGCACACCTGACTGCCGGGCGGCCGCAGTCGTCGCGGCAGTGGGTAGGGCGAGCGTCCGGCACTGGTTCGTGGTGATCGGCGGGTGGGTGCTCCTGGTGCTGGCGCTGGTGATCGGAGCGGGGGTCATCGGCTCGCCGACGGACAACGACGTGAGCCTGCCGGGCACCGACGCGCAGTTCGTGCGGGACCTGGCCGCGTCCGGTGAGGCTTCGCTCAGCACTGGAACCGTCATCCTGGTGGCGAAAGGCGGACGGCTCGACGGCGGTGTGCTGGCGGCGACCGCGGCGCAATTGCGGCAGGCCGGGCACGTGACCAGCGTGAAGCCGCCCGCGGCGAAAGACGGGTCACTGTCCGCGGACGGTCGGACCGGCTGGTTCACCGTGGGCCTGGACGTCCGCCGGGCGGAGATGACGAAGGCAATGGCGCAGTCCGTCCTCGACGCCGCCGAGCCAGCCAGGGACGCGGGCGTCCGAGTGCTGCCCGGCGGTGGATTCGCTCAGGTGATGGATGGTTCCGGCAGTACAAGCAACGAGTACTTCGGTCTGCTCCTGGCCGCCGCCGTGCTGTTCCTCGCGCTCGGCGGCCTTCTCGGCGCGGTGCTGCCGTTGCTGTCCGCGGCGCTCTCGGTGGTCGCGACGCTGGAGATCGTGGGGCTGGCCGGAAATCTGACGCCGATGCCCGCCCAGGCGTCGACCCTGGCCCTGATGATCGGCCTCGGTGTCGGCATCGACTACTCGTTGGTCCTGCTCAACAGGTTCCGCACGCTGGCCCGCGAGGGCCTGTCGGTGCCGGATGCCATCGAAGGCGCGGCCGGCGACTCGGGCACGGCGGTGGTGATCGCGGGCGTGACGGTCGCGGTCGCGCTCGCGAGCCTGAGCCTGACCGCAGTGCCGCTGCTGCAGACGCTGGCCTGGACGTGCGGGATCGCGGTCTTCTTCGCCGTTCTCACCGCACTCACGCTGCTGCCCGCATTGACCTCGCTCGCCGGAGCCCGGCTGGCCCGCGGCGGCAGACTCCACAACCGGCTGGCGCGCGGCACCGGCTCCGGCGGGTTCTGGGCACGCCAGGCCGATCGAGCGACCAGGAGCCCGTGGCGCGCGGGCGGAGCCGCGGTCGTGCTGCTGGCCCTGCTCGCCGCACCCGCGCTGGACCTGCGGCTCGGCCAGCTCGACGCTGGGTCCTGGCCCGAGGCCACCGCCGTTCGTCAGGCCGACGACGCGATCTCGGCGGCATTCGGTCCCGGCGCGAGCACGCCGCTCATCGTTGTCGCCCAACTGGACACGCCGGTCAGCGGCGCCCACGACCCCCGCATGGCACCGCTCGAGGCGATGGTGCGAGCTCAGTCCGGGGTGGCGTCCGTCGGCCCGGCGACACCGTCCGCCGACGGGCGGATAGTCACGGTCCAGGTGATCGCCTCGACCTCTGGCGGCGATCCCGCGACGGCGGATCTCGTCCACCGCCTGCGAAGTCAGCCCGTGCCGGGCATGACCGTGCACGTCGGCGGCAACACCGCCGCCAGGGTCGATCTCGCCGACCTCGTCACCGACAAGCTGCCACTCGTCATCGGAGTCGTCCTGCTGCTATCGGTCGCGGTGCTGCTGTTTTCCTTCCGAGCGCCACTGATGGCGTTGAAGGCGGCGGTGATGGACCTGATCTCCATCGGCGCGGCCTACGGCGTCCTCGTCGTGGTGTTCACCTGGGGCTGGGGCGCGACGTGGATCGGCCTCTCCGGTCCGGTGCCGATCCCGAGCTACGTGCCCCTCATGCTCTTCGCCCTGCTGTTCGGCCTGTCGATGGACTACGAGGTGTTCCTGCTCCGCGACGTCCAACGCCGCTACCGCCTGACCCACGACAACCTGCGCTCAGTCCGCGAGGGCCTGCTCGGCACCGGCCGCGTGATCACCGCGGCGGCAGCCATCATGGTCGGCGTCTTCCTCGCGTTCGTGCCCAGCAACGACCCCGCGATCAAGATGTTCGGGGTCGGGCTGGCGGCAGCGATCGCCGTGGACGCGACCGTGGTCCGCTGTCTGCTCGTCCCGGCCACCATGGCGGCGCTCGGCGACCTCAACTGGTGGACCCCAGGCCGCAAGCAGGGCCGCGCCGCCGTGCCGACCACCGGATGAGGTGCGTTGTGGCGGTGAAGACGACACCGACGGTGGCCATGCTGCGATCCCGTCGACGATGTAGACCGCTCCTGTCGTGGGCAGAAGTTCCTACCGACACGCGCACCGCCCCCGAGCGGCGGAGGTGATACCCGCTCAATCCACGGCACAGCGGCGACGTGGTAGCACCTTGACGGCGGTGGGAGCAGGGCATGCTCGAGCACCGCGATCAGTGGTACGAGTGGGCTGCGAAATCAGCCGGGCGGGACGATCCCGCCCGGCTGGCTGAGGTCACGGCGTGGTCAGGGACGCACGCCGCCGTAGAAGGTCTTGGTGCTGAGCGCACGGGTGACCCGCTTGACCTTGTTCGACGCGTTGCCCTCGATCAACGTCACCTTGCCGGCCTTGACGTCGATCTTCTCGACGATGCCGATGTGCTTGCTGGTGCTCGGGCTCGACGGGCCGGTGCCGAGGAGCAGCACGTCACCCGGCTTGGCGTTCTTCAGGCGCTTCTTGCTGTAGGCCTTCTTGTGCTTCTGGCCCCACTTGTAGACGTCACCGGTGAACGCGTACTGCGGGATGCCCACGCCGGCCTTCCGCCAGACCCAGGTCGCGAAAAGGGCGCACCAGGAAACGCACTGCTTCGAGTACTTCTGGCAGTTGCTGCCCATCGGCTTCTCAGCGGTGCCGATCTCCTTCCGGGCGGCCTTCACGATCTTGTCCCGGGTGCTCGCCGGCGCGGCCGCGGCCGTCGCCTCGTCATCGAACGGGGTCGGGTCGAGCTCGGCCGTCGTCCGGGCCTTGTCCTCCTCGAGGAACTTGGCGAGCTCGGCGCCGGTGATCGGCTGACCGTCGACCTCCTCGACCTGGATCACGGCCGGCGTGACCTGGTCCGGGTCGGCCTCGGCGCCGGTGGCTGCCGCGGCGGGTGCGACCGCGCCGAGCACCAGGCCCGCGCCAACCCCCAGCAGCACCAGTCGGCGGCCCAGTCGGCTGACCCGGCTGGGCTGAATCTTCGTCTCCATCGACGTTTCCCCTCGTTGTCCTTCGGATCGGCATCGCCCCAGTCGGGGTGGGGTGGTGCCGGTCGCCGTGCGTACCGGCGACGCGAAGACAAGGTCGCCCAGGCTGCCTAACGTGCGCCAAAGGAACCGGAAAGGCTCTGATCCAGGGCGGTGACGAGGGAGCCGATCGAGCTGTCGGCGACGGGTGGCAGGCGGGATGAGCGCGCTCGAGCAAGGCGATCAGCGGCATGGTGCGGACTCGTGAGCTTTCGCCGCTGAGCAGTGCCTGATCCGTTGGCCGGATCGGACGGCGGGTTGAGCAGGCGAACGCCTCTGAGCGGAGACCACCGCCGGACGGCCTCATCCCCGCCGGTCGGGACGACCTGGGAGCACCGTCCCGCCCAGTTCGACATCGGGGATCGGGTAGCGCGCCTCCCGCGTCGTGTCCGCCAGGAGGCACGTCCGGCACACGGCCGGACGTGCCTCCCGTCAGCCTGCCGCTCGCGGCCGCTCAGCTCGGCGAGACGGTGAACAGCCGGCCGTAGGAGGTGATCTCCGAGGCCAGGTGTGCCGCGTCGGCGAGGTGCAGTGCGTGCCAGAGCAGTACCTGGTTGGCGGTCAGGACCGCGAAACCGCAGTCGCGCTCCAACTCGTCGATCACGCCCACCGCCCTGATGCCGTTGCCCGCCACGAGGACCGCGTCCGGCTCGGCCTCGGCCACCGTGGTGCGGATCCAGTCGGTCAGCGCCTCCGGTGTGATCAGCTTCTGGTTGCTCGGCAACCCGCACGGGCCGTGCTGGACGACCTCGAAACCGAACTCGGCGAAGTAGTCGGCTCCCAGGCCGGACAGCTCGTCGTCGAACCAGGGCGGGTTGACGATGGCGACGCGGCGGGCGCCGAGAGCGTCGAAGCCCGCCACCGCCGCCTTGGTGGTGCCCGTGATCGGCAACCCGCGGGTGTAGCCCCTCAACCGGTTGTACAGCTCCTTCTCACCGGCCGGGCCGAGCACGTACGCCGAGCTGGTGAAGCCGAGCGCGATCGCGTCGAGGGGCGCGGCCGCGAGCAGTTCGACGGCGGTGTCGACGTGCGGTGGCTCGACGAACGCCCGGACCGGCGCGTGCGGGATCTTCGGATCCATCTCGCCCCCGGCGCGCATCGCGCCGAAGTGGACGCGGGAGCCGTGCACGACGACGTCACGCGGTGCGAGGGCCTGCAGTTCCGATTCCGGCCCGACGTCGGCGTGGGGCACGACCACACCGATCCGGGCGCGGGCGCCCCAGCCGTCCGGGGCCGGAGTGGGTTCGGTCATGGCGATGTCCTCCTTCCGTGCGGTCACCTGGCGGCCTCGGCGGCAAGGGAACCACCGGACACGGTGCCAGTGCCGTCCGAATTCAGGAAGTCGGGGTGGTTGGTCCTCATCTGGTCCATCACGAACTCGTACGGCAGGTCGTCGAACCCGCCGTAGTCGACCAGGAACTCCATGTTCTTGCGCCCGTCGGCGTCGAACGGGTGGTACAGGCTGTCGCTGGTGCCGTCGAACTCCAACGGCGTGAGCCCGTACAGCTTGCACAGCAGGCCGTTGAACACCGGTGTCGCCTTGACCCACCGCCCGTCGAGGTGGACGGCGGTCAGCCCGTGGAAGAAGACGTCGCCACCGATGTGCTTGCGCAGCCGGTCGGACGCCAGGTGGTTGCGGACCTTCCCGTAGTGCAGCCGCGCGGGGATGCCCACCGCCCGGCAGCACGCCGCGTAGAGCACCGACTTGTGCAGACAGAAGCCCTGCTTGCGGGTCGCGACGTGGCTGGCCTTGAGCCCGTCACGGGACAGGTCCGCGTCGTAGACCTCGTAGAAGACGTCGTCGCGGACCGCGTAGTAAAGCGCGATCGCCAGTTGCCGCTTGTCGGCGCCGCGGTCGGGCACCACGCGGTCGATGAACTCCTGGACGGGCACGGACTCGTGGTCCAGGAACTCCGTGGGCTCGGTCAGCCGCGTGAGATCAGCCACGGCGCACCCCCTCGCCGGCCGGGGAACCGAGGCCGAGCAGCGACGCGATCCTGTTGCGCTGCACCTCGTTGGTCCCGGAGTAGATCGTGCCGCCGACCGCGTTGCGCACGTCCGCCTCCACGCCGGTCGCGCTGAGGAAGCCGGAGCCGCCGAAGATCTGGACCGCGTCCAGCGCGGTGCGCAGGTTGGCCTCGCTCACCACGGTCTTGGTGGCGGCCACGTCGATCGACGCGTCCTCGCCAGCCTCGACCTTGGCCCCGGTGTCGTACAGCCACTTGCGGGCCGTCTCCACCGCGATCTTCATGTCGGCGATCTTGTGGCTGACGGCCTGGTACGCGCCGATCGGCTGACCGAACTGCGTGCGTGTCCTGGCCTGTCGCACGCACCGCTCCAGCCGGTGCGTCATCTCGCCGAGGGTGATCGAGAACGACAGCAGGATCTCCCGCTTCATGATGTGGTCCAGGATGAGGAAGCCCGCGCCTTCCTGGCCGACTCGGCGGGATGCGGGCACCCGCACGCCGTCGAGGGTGACGGCGCCGAGAGGCGAGGTGCGCAGGCCCATCTTGTCCAGCGGTTCGCCGATGCGCAGGCCCGGCGTGTCGCGCTCGACCAGGAAGCAGCTCAGCCCGAACGGACCTGGGGGCCCGGTGCGGACGTAGAGCAGGAGCAGGTCCGCGATCGGCGCGTTGGTAATGAACATCTTCTCGCCGTCGAGGACGTAGTCGTCGCCGTCCCGACGGGCTGTCGTGGTGATACCGGTGGCGTCAGAGCCGTTCGTCGGCTCGGTGATCGCGTGCGCGGTGATCAGCTCACCGGAGATGATCTTCGGCAGGTAGGTCGTCGTCAGTTCCTCGTTGCCGAACGCCTGCAGGACCAGGCCGACGCTGACGATCTGCGTGGAGGTGGAGAAGTTGAGCCCCGCGTCCCGACTGGTGTAGCCGAGCCCTTCCAGCGCCCGCATGGTTTCGGTGAGCGATCGGCCCTCGCCGCCGTACCGCCGTTCGAACGGGACGGCCAGGATGCCGCTGCGCTGGATGGTTTTCCACTTCTCCCAAGGGAACTCGCCGCGGTCATCCAACGTCGCGTTGTCACGGTTGAGGTCCTCTGCCCAGGCGGCGACGGTGTCGAAGGTGTCGGTGGTGGTGTCGGTGGTCGCAGTCATGGTGTTCCAGTCCCTCGCTGGTGCCGTGGCTGGGGCCGCCCGACCGGCGCGCGGCCCCACCGTGAACGGATCAGTACTGGGAGAACCCGTCTTCGGACAGGTTGTGCTTCTCGTCGCCGCTCAGCGGCGGATTGAACACCGAGATGAGCCGGAGGTCCTCGTCGTCGGAGGCGACGAGGTAGTGCGCGTCGTGCTTGTCCAAGGCGTAGAGGGTGCCCTCCATGATCTTGTGATGTTCCCCGTCGGCGGTGACGACCTCACCGGAACCGCCGATGCAGTAGCACGCCTCCAGGTGACGGCGGTACTGCAGGGCGCTGGTGGTGCCTCGGCGCACCAGCGTCTCGCAGACGGTGAAGCCCATGCCGTCGGACTCGGTGAGCAGGCGGTGACTCGTGCCGTTGCCCCACTCGACAGGGGCGATCTCGTCGTAGCTGCGGACGATCACGTGTTTCTCCTGGGTGAATGGGTTTTCGGTAGTTGCGGGTTTCGCGGTCAGCCCGACGCGGCGACGGGCGACTGCCGGATGAAGGCGCAGATGTGCTCGATGTCGCGGAAGTTCGACGGTAAGAGCGGGATGTCGTCGACCGGGATGGCGTAGGTCTTGCTGAGGTGCGAGATCAGTCGGACGAGCCCGAGACTGTCGACGACGCCGTTCTCGATGAGGTCGAAGTCGTCGGTGAGGTCGGGAACGTCCTCGCCGGACAGGAACTCGGAGACGATGTAGTCGCGGATCTGGGTTTCCAGGTCCATCAGTCAGCCCTTCATGACGGTTTCTTTGATCAACTTGCGATCCGGTTTGCCGGTGGAGGTGCGGGGCAGGGGCGCGTCGCCGATCCGGATCGTGGACGGGATGGCGTGGCGGGGCAGGGTTTGCGCGCCGTGGCCGCGCAGTTTGAGCGAGGTCAGGCCCGATCCCGGCTTCCGCTCGACCTCCGCGTGCAGGCGGTGCCCCGCCGCGTCGTCGGGGACGGCGACGACCGCGGCCGCCTCGACCTCCGGGTGGGAGGCCAGCACGGCCTCGACCTCCAGCACGTTCGTGCGGATGCCGCGCACCTTTACCTGGAAGTCGCGGCGTCCTTCGAGGACGAACGTGCCGTCGGCGTTCCGGGTCGCCATGTCGCCGGTCCGGTAGAACGGTCCGCCGACGCCGTCCGGAGCCGGACGGAACACCTTGTCGTTGAGCGCGCTCTGCAGGTACCCGCTCGTTTGGAACGGTGTGCGGACCAGCAGTTCACCGGTTCCCGGCTCCTCGATGACGGCGCCGTCGTCGTCGAGGAGCACAGCCTCCACACCGTCGACCGGCCTGCCGATGGGAATGCGCGGTCCCGCCGTCGCCGGGTCGACCTCGTGGATGAAGCTGTCGTTGGTCTCGGTGCACCCGAAGACGTTGTACAGCCGGGCTTCCGGGAACGCGCGAACCAGGCGCGGCAGGAGCCGGTGGGGGAGCGCCTCGCCGGTGAAGACGACCGTCCTGGTGGGGAAGGTCGCGGTCTCGTCCTCGGTGAGCAGTTGGTAGAGCAGCGGTACACCTTGGACGAACGTGACGCCGTGGTCGGCGACCAGGCGACGAAGCCGGCCACCGTCCGCGCTCGCTGCCGGTTCCACCAGGACGACCCGGCCGCCCAGACGCAGGATGACCCACACGTCCAGCAGCGACAGGTCGAAGTTGAACGGCGCGTAGCTGAGCGAGACGTCGTCGGCGGTGAGGGCGAACTGCTTCGTCGCCCACTCCGCGAAGTTGTCGAACGCGGACTCCGGGACGGGGACGATCTTCGGTGTCCCGGTGGAGCCGGACGTGGTGAACAACACCTTGGTACGGCTCGGGTCGACGGGCTCGAAGCCCTCGGGCGCGGCGCCGTCGACGACCGTCCACTTCGGCCGTCCATCCGCGCCTGCGGTGAGGACGTGCGAGCACCTCGCCTGTTCGCAGATGGTGCGCAGCGCCGACGGGCCCAGTTCGGACGATGGCACGAGAGCGCTGGTGCCGACGGAGAAGCAGGCGATCAGCAGTGCGATGGTGTCGATCGACTTGTGCGCGGGAACGCACACCGGTCGGTCAGGGGTCACGCCGAGCGCGGTCAGTTCGGCCGCGTACCGCTCGGCGAGCCCGGACAACTCGCCGTAGGTCACTTCCCGGTCTCCGCAGACGAGGGCGACCGACCGGGAACGGTTCACCGCGTGTTCGGCGAGGTGACCGAGCAAACGCGACGAAGGCACGGTTCCTCCTCGGGAGCAAGCAGTGCTGCCAAAAGGTGGGGGGCTTCGCTGAGCGAGGGACCGGCGCCGCGTGGCGCCGAAAGGTCGGGATGCCCGCTGAAGCGGCAGGGTTCGCCCCGGCTGATCTCTCAGCGGTCCCGGCCGTCCTGTCGCTGCGCGGCAACAAAGTTAACCAAAGACACATGCACAGTCAAGCAAATAACTTCATGCCCGACGCGGATCACAGATCACCGCGCCCGATTGCGGCGAATGGCGGACCGCCTTCTTCCTGTGGTCTTCACCCGCACTGCTGCGCGAGGAGCACGTCGACGTCAGGTTGCGCTACGGATGGCCTGGACGAGGCGGGCCAGCCCCTGGTCGGCGCCCGCGGTGTTCAACGCTGAGCTGAGCGCCTCGGCGTAGGTGGCGCTGGCGGCGATGTGCAACTGCCTGCCCTCGTCGGTGATGACGGCGTAGACGCCCCGCTTGTCGTCGGGGCACAGGTCGCGGCGGGCGAGGCCGAGTGCGTCCAACCGCGCGACCAGGCGGGTCACCGAGCTCTGGCCCAGGCCGATCCGGTCGGCCAGTTCCTGCATCCGCCACTCGCCGGCTGCCGACTTCGACAGCTCGGCCAGTGCCCGGTACTCCGACAGCCCGACGCCGTGGCGCCGCTGCAGCACCTGGGCGAGCTGGCGTTCCACGAAGACGTGCAAGGTCAGCACCCGATTCCAGGCGGCCTGGTCGGAGGCGGCCAGGTTGGAGGCGGCGGCTTCGGTGGATCGACTGGGTGCTGCGCTCATCTCGTCACCTGCGGTTCTCTGATCGGCCAGTCAAGTACATGCTTGTGCAACATTCTAGACGCGTCGTCGAGTGGCCCAGGGCAATCCTGCGGGTACATGCACGCGATCGGGCGGCGCGGCGCCGGTCGAACCGGCTCGATGGCGCTGTTCCGGCCGGCATAAGCGCTGGAATCCTCGGAGATTGTCCATGTACGAGCATGGGTCTCGTCAGAGACCCTCTGGCCACCGTGTCGAGAGGGCTTGACAAGAGCTTGTACATGCATGCAAATAGTAGTGCAGCATCGCTCCTGAGGATCGGGAGAGGAGACATGAACCCACCCGAGGTCGTCGTCTACTTCGACTACGTGTGTCCCTACTGCCTGCTCGCTGAGGACATCATCGAGAAGGCAGCGGCCGAGGCGGGGGCCACGGTCACGTGGCGGCCCTACGAGCTGCGGCCCCACCCGAACCCCACCCTGCGCCCGGAGGACGAGTACCTGCCCCGGGTCTGGCGGAGCTCGGTCTACCCGATGGCCGAGCGGCTCGGGGTGCCGATCAAGTTGCCCACCGTGTCACCGCAGCCCTACACGCATCTGCCGTTCGAGGGTTCGTTGTTCGCCGAGGAGCACGGCCGGGCCAAGGAGTACCACGGCGCGGTGTTGCGGGCGTTCTTCCAGCAAGACCGCGACATCGGGCAGCCCGAGGTGCTGAAGGAGATCGCCGCCGAGGTGGGGCTTCCCGCGGAGGAGTTCGCTGCCGCGCTGGCCGAGCGCCGGTACGCCGAGCGGCACCAGGCCGGCTTGGCGCAGGCCAGGGCGGCGGGCGTGCGGGCCGTCCCGACCATCGACATCGGCTCGCACCGCTTCGAGGGCGTGCCGAATCCCGAGGATTTGCGCAAAGCGTTGAGCTAGCACGGAAAGGAATGCGAGATGCACTGGGTTTACCTGGCGATCGCCACCGTCTTCGAGATCGCCTTCGCGCTGTGCGCGAACGCCGCCAAGGGCTTCACCCGGCTGTGGCCGTCCATCCTCACGCTCGTCATCGGCGCGCTCGGCACGTTCTTCCTGAGCCTGGCGCTCATCACCCTGGACGTCGGCGTGGGCTACGCGATCTGGACCGGCCTGGGCTCGGTCGGCATCGTGCTGCTGGGTGTCCTGCTGTTCAAGGAGCGCCTGAACTGGCGCAAGGTCGTCGGCATCGCCGCCGTCATCGTCGGCGTGGTGGGCCTGGAACTGTCCGGCGCGGCCGTCTGACCCGACGCGCCACCGAAAGACCTGACACGGAGACCATCGCAAAGGAAGCACACGAGATGACCACCACGAACCAACCCGAAACGATTCGACACGAGGACACCACCGCCGCCGCTGGCGCGAGCCGCCGCGCCTGGATCATCCTGTTGATCGCGGGCCTGGTCGAGATCGGCTACGCGGTGAGCGTCGGCGGCAGCAAGGGGTTCACCGACCTGGGCTGGTCGATCTCCGCGGCGGTGTTCTTCTTCCTCACCGTTTTCACCCTCAGCCTGGCACTGAAGAACATCGACGTCGGCATCGGCTACGCGGTCTGGACCGGCATCGGCTCCTCCGGCGCGGCCGTGGTCAGCGCGTTCCTGCTGGACCAGGCCCTCACGCCGGCACGCGTCTTCTGGCTGGCGGTGATCATCGGCGGAGTGGTGTGGCTGAAGCTGGCCTCCAGCCCCAAGTACGCCTCGGGCCAAGCGTGATGACCGCGCTGCACACCGACCGGATCACCGGCCACATGCGGGAGGCCGTCGCGATCGCGCTGGCCGAGGTCGAGCGCGGCGGCATCCCGTTCGCGGGGGTGGTCCTGCACCCCACCGCAGGGGTCCTCGGCACCGGCGTCAACCGCGTGCTGGTCGAGCGCGATCCCACCGCGCACGCCGAGATCGTGGCGCTGCGTGCCGCCACGCGGAAGGCCGGACCGGCGCAGGTCGCCGAGTCCGTGCTGCTGGCCTCGGGCGAGCCCTGCGGCATGTGCTACCGGGCCGCGTTCGACCACGGCATCACGACCGTGTACTACGCCGTCAGCGCGGACGAGGCCGCGAGCTACGGCTTCGACTACCGCGCCTCCTACCGCGGCTTGGACCGCGGCGGCCGCACGATCGAGCCGTGCCGGGTCGAGGGAGCGCTGGACCCGTTCACGGCATGGGCGCGACGCGCAGGCTGACGATCACCACCAGGGGCACGGCCTTCGGGGGCCTTGCCCCTGGTCGTTTTCTTTTGAAGACCGCCGAGTGGGTTATGCCGATTTTGCGGCTGTTAGGTCTGGTAGGGAGCGCGGTCAATCGAGTGAGTCCGCATAATCCGCGTCATGTGCCGCTGGGTTCTCCGCCTGGGTCAGTACCAAATCCAGGCAGGAGGAAAGGATCATGGCGTGGTCTCGGGCGGCGGTTGGAGATCTCTGGGCCCGCTGACGGTGTATGCGGTGGGTTTCACCGAGTGATTGGGACGCAAGGGTTATGCGGAGACGACGGTTCGGGCACATCAAGGGCGCATGCGGTACCTGAGCCGGTGGATGAGGCTCATTCCGGCAGGTCCGCCCTGTCGTCCTCGACGAGGGTGAGGATCCGGGAGATCACGAGCTCCGGTTCCTCCAGGGGCAGCGCGTGGGTGGTCTTCGGCACGATCTCCGCGCGGAGGCGGGGATTGAGTGCCTCGACGCGGGCAGCGAGCTCGCGCGCGTCGAAGACGCCGTTGCGTTCGGCGAGCACGAAGTGGACGGGCACATCGATCGCGCGCAGTTCGTCGTCGGTGAACACGTACTGCGGCGGGAAGTGCGGTTTGTACTTGAGCCCGCGGATCACCAGCGGGGCCAGGGTGCGGCGCGCGTAGGGATCTCCGGAGAAGATCCGGCGCAGGATCGGCGCCGGTAGCAGCCAGCGGAACATCTGGCCGAAGCTCCAGAGGACGAACCGCAGCCCGATGGTCCCGAAGCCCCCGGGTTCGATGGCGATCACGCTCGAGATCCGGTCGCCGGAACGCGTGGCGAGGTCCAGCGCCAGCCAGGCGCCGCGGGAGATCCCGACCAGGTGGAACTTCTCGTGATTTAGGCCCGCGAGGACGTCGGCGAGCCAGTCCGCCTGGTCCTGGCCGCTCTGCACGGGACGCGTCTGGACCGAGCGACCCGGTTCGCCGATCGTGTCGACCGCGTACACCGTGTGCCGCTCGGTGAGTTCGGCGACGAAGGAATACCAGGACAACGACGTGCCCATGACACCGTGCAGCAGCACGATCGGCGTGCCCTGACCGGTTCCGCTACGGCGGACGTGGGTCGGCCCGAACCGCGTCTCGACGTCCAGCTCCTCGGACGGAACGGGCCATTTCCGCAAGATCGCGTCGTACGTGGCGAAGTAGTTCTCCTGGGCCTTCTGATCCTTGAACTTTCCGAGCATGTCGACCCCCAGACCGCCTTTCCAATGCAGATGCAATGTTATAGCAGGCGGGCTGTCCGGCCAAGAGCGGTTGGTGTGGCACAGTGATCACGTGCCGAAACGCGTTGACCACGACGAGCGAAGGCGTGAGATCGCGGAGGCGCTCTTCCGGATCGCGGCGACGCAGGGCCTGCAGGCGGTGACGCTGCGGGCGGTCGCCGCGGAGGCCGGCATCTCGATGTTCCAGGTGCAGTACTACTTCCCTGCCAAGGAGCAGATGCTGCGGTACGCCTGGCAACGCATCACCGAACTGGGCGCCGAGCGGGCAGGACGAGACATCGCCGAGGCGTTGCAGACAGGCGACGAACGCGCCGTCATCCGCGCCTGCCTGCTCGCCGTGCTGCCGACCGACGAACGCAGCCGCATGCTGTGCGCGGTGCAGATCGCCTACTTCGCCGTCGACGTCACCCGCGGCGGCCAGGCTCCCGACCAGCAGGCGATGATGCCCCACCTCGTCCGCCTCGTCGCCGACCAACTCGACCACGCCCAGCAGCGCGGCGGGGTTCCGGCGCACGTCGACACCCGGCTGGAGGCCGACGCGCTCGCGACCATGACCGCCGGCCTACTCAGCGCGATGCTGGTCGAGGCCTATGACACCGAGCAGGCGACGCGGATCATCGACTACCGGCTCGGGCGCCTGTTCGCTGGCTAGCGGTCACGCGACCCGTGGTGGAACCCGCGTTGACGGCCCACGTCGACCCGATCACGCTCGGCATCATCGACGACGACAGCAGCAGCAGCGCGCGGGCGATTTCGCCCACTCGATCATCCGGCCATGAACGTCGTCTTGTGCGCACTCCTTGGTTGCTCACAGGTTGTCGAGGAATGCCGTGATCTTGTCAGTGGGCTGGTAGCGGCCTGGGGCGGCGGCGATCGGGGCGGTGCGGGCCAGAGCGTGTTCTTTGAGCGCGAGGTCGGAAATGGCGACGTCGGATATTCGAAGTGTCGGAATGCCTGCCGTGGAGCTGTGCGACGGGACCCAGCGGTCGGCAGCCGCGTGGTCAGCTGTCAAAGGACGTGCGCGAGGAGCATGGTGGCCGGGCCGAAGCCGGCTCGCTGGTAGAAGGGCACTGAGCGTTCGCTCGGGGACAGGACGATGCGGGCGCAGTCGCGGGCGCGTGCGTGCGAGACGGCCGCGTTGAGCAGGGCGGTTCCGATGCCGCGGTTGCGGTGGGCCGCGAGCACGAACGCGTTGCCCAGGTAGGCCCATCGGCTGGCTGGCCGTCCTGGCCTGGGCATCCGTTCGAACAGGGCGAGGTTCACCATGCCGACGGCCTTGCCGTCGAGCTCGGCCACGAACGCCGCTCGGCGCGATGCCTCTGCGGTGTACCACTGGGCGAAGTCCTCCTCGAAGCGGTCGTCCTCGAGCAGATGCCCGGCCTGCTCCTCCGTCCATGCCCGCCGCAGCGCCGCCAGTGCCGTGGTGTCGTGCTCACCGGTCTGTCGTATCGACACGGAGTGCGAAGCGGTCATGGCGTGAACCTCCTGGGACGTTGCTCATTCGTCTGGGTGATGGTCATGGTTCCGGTGGCTGACTTCGGCGGCGTAGGCGGTCCAGTCGCCTGAGGAGACCTGTTGCCAGCGGACGGCGGAATTGACGCTGATGCCGAGCGTGCGGGCGAGGACCGCGGCGGGGATCTCGGTGGCGAGCTGGAGCAACGCGGTGCTGCGGGCTGGGCTGGGCGGATGCCCAGCCGGTTGAGTCGCTGTGTGAGCTGTTGTGTGCCGATCGGTCGGCCGGGCTGCCCGTCGGTGGAGAAGGAACGTGCTGGCGACGACCTCGCTGCCACCTGACGGGATCTGCGCGCAGAGGTAGTGCCGCGCCAAGCCGCTCGATCAGGACATTCGCAGGATGTCGAGCGCGAGGAGGGAGACGTGCAGCTCGGTGCGTTGCTCGCCCACTTCGAGGTCGCGGTCGAGCAGTCGTTCGAGCAAGCGCAGGCGTTCGTAGAGGGTCTGCCGGGAGAGGCCGCTGCGGCGGGCCGCGATGGTCTTGTTGCCCGCTGCGTCGAGGTAGTGGCGCAACGTGGGCAGGAGTTCGGTGCCGTGCCGGGCGTCGTGCTCGATCAGCCGGCCGACCTGCCGTTCGACGTAGTCCTGGACGCGCACGTCGTTGCGCAGGGTGTGGAGCAGGTGCCGCAGGCCGATGTCGGACAGCTGGTGGTAGAGCTGGCCGGTGGATCCGGGCAGCACGGCTTCGGCGACTCGTCCGGCCTCGCGGAAGGAACGCGCGACGTGCGAGAGATCGGTGACCTCGCATCCGACGCTCACCACCGCGTCGGGGTCCGCCTCACGCGCGGTGCGGCTCAGCTGCTCCACAGTGGACTGCCACGGCTGACCGCCGCGCAGGGAGAGCAGCACTCCTACGCGTCGGTCTTCGAACGCGCCCACCAGGCCTGTCCGTTCGAGGGCGGGTGCGATCAGGGTTTCGACCTCGGTCGCGTTGTGCCGGGTGTCGATGAGCACGGCGAGGAAGGTGGCGTCGGTGGTCGGCAGGCCGAGCGCGGCGGCGCGGGCTCGGGCTTCGGCGGGGGAGCGGTGGCGTTGTTCGGCGATGTCACGCAGAACGTGGCGGTGGGCGCGGCGCTCCCAGGACGTGGAGTGGATGAGCCGGGCGATGGTCAACGTCATCGCCGCTCGTTCGAGCACGGTGACGTCCTCGGTGCCGAAGGCGGCGCCCGGCGTGGGCAGCATGACGACCCGGCCCCAGCGTTCGCCCTGGAACTCCACTGGTGTGGTCAGCCAGTTGTCCGGTTCGTGCAGCGTGGTGCGGCCCTCGACGGGGACGGCTCTCGACCGGCGTTCCCAGTGTGAGAGCGCCTCTTCCGCGCTTGTCCCAACGGGTTCGCAGATCACCGCCTGATGGGCCAGGTTCTCCAGCACGACGGTGTGGTGGCTCATCTCGGCCGCGGTCCTCACCACGTCCTCCGGTCCGGCGCCGCGCAACGTCAGTGCGGTGAAGGTGTCGTGGATCTGCTGGGTGCGGCGCAGGACCTCGGTCTGGTTGCCCAGGATCAGCGCGTGGACCACCTGCGTGACCTCGAGGAAGTTGACGTCCCGCGACAGCGTGATCAACGGGAGGCCGCGGGCACGACAGGCGCGGATCAGCGAGTCCGGCGCCCGGTGGAACCGGCGGACGAGTTCGAGGACCAGTGCCGCGGCGCCGACGTCGGCGAGCTCGTCGACGTAGCGGCGCACCTGCGAGCTGTCGCCCGGCAGCGGCACGCCGGTGGTGAGGACCAGCTCGCCGCCCTTGAGGAACGACGCGGGGTCGGTCAGCTCGGTGATGTGCACCCAGCGGACCGGCCGGTCCAGGCCCGGAACGCCTGCGACGACCTCCGGCAGACCCGCGGCCAGCACGGGTAGCGCCAGCACGTCCGCGACGGTCGGGGGGCCTGGGTTCTCGGGCACGCCGTCACTTTGACAAGCGCCTCTCACCTGCGCAAGCGCGGAGTTCGGCGACCGGGGGACGGTACCGGTGCCCAGGCCTGCCGCACTGGGCTGACAAAGCGTCCAAACAACGCCCCGCGGCCGGACAGAACGCGCGTTGTGGGAGGTCGTCGCTCCGGCAACGCTCAGGTGACCGCACCACGAACACGATCACTCGGCCGGGAGATGACCATGACCGCACTGTCGCCGCACCTGCGCCAAGCCACCCCCGTCGTCGCGGTCCGCGGCGAGGGCGTGCACCTGTACGGAGAGGACGGCCGGCGTTACCTGGACTTCACCGCGGGCATCGGCGTCACCAGCACCGGCCACTGCCACCCCAAGGTGGTGGCCGCGGCCCAGGAGCAGGTCGCGACGCTGATCCACGGCCAGTACACGACGGTCATGCACCAGCCCCTGCGCCGACTGGTCGACAAGCTGGGCGAGGTGCTGCCGCAGGGCCTCGACAGCCTGTTCTTCGTCAACTCCGGCAGCGAGGCCGTGGAGGCGGCGATGCGCCTCGCGCGACAGGCCACCGGCAGGCCCAACATCCTGGTCTGCCACGGCGGCTTCCACGGCCGTACGGTCGCCGCCGCCTCCATGACGACCTCCGGCACCCGGTTCCGGTCCGGCTTCTCCCCGTTGATGAGCGGGGTCGTGGTGACGCCGTTCCCGACGGCCTACCGCTACGGCTGGGACGAGGAGACTGCGACGCGGTTCGCCTTGCAGGAGCTGGACTACGTGCTCCAGACGATCTCCTCGCCCGCCGACACCGCGGCGCTCATCGTTGAGCCTGTGCTGGGTGAGGGCGGTTACGTCCCGGCGCCCCGCGCGTTCCTGGAGGGGCTGCGGGAGCGCGCCGACCGGCACGGCTTCCTGCTGATCCTCGACGAGGTGCAGACCGGCGTCGGGCGCACCGGCCGGTTCTGGGGCCACGAGCACTCCGGCGTCACCCCCGACATCCTCGTCACCGCGAAGGGCCTGGCCAGCGGCTTCACCCTGTCCGGCATCGCGGCGAGCGAGGAGCTGATGAGCAAGGCCTGGCCGGGCTCCCAGGGTGGCACCTACGGCGCGAACGCCGTCGCGTGCGCGGCCGCCGTCGCCACGCTGGAGGTCGTCGAGGAGGAAAAGCTCGTGCAGAACGCCGAGCTGATGGGCGCACGGCTGCGAGCAGGCCTGGAGGCGGTCGCCGCCAGGACACCCTCCATCGGCGACGTGCGGGGAGCCGGGCTGATGCTCGCGACCGAGTTCGTCACCGAGGACGGCCGCCCCGACCCGGAGACCGCGGGCAGGGTCCAGCGCGCCGCCGTGGACGAGGGCCTGCTCCTGCTGCTCTGCGGCGCGTGGAACCAGGTCGTGCGGATGATCCCCGCGCTCGTGATCGACGAGAACGCCGTCGACGAAGGGCTGCGGGCCTGGTCCGCCGCTGTGGAAGCAGGAGTGTCGGGTCGATGAGCACCGACCCGCTGGTGCGACTGCTCGCCGAGACCGCTCCCGGACTGCGGGTGGAGTCGGAGGCCGGAGGAACTGCGCCCTTCGCCTACGACGCCTCCAACTACCGGGTGGCGCCTCGCGCCGTGGCCTTCCCCCGTTCACCCGAGGAGGTGTCCGCGGCGCTGCGGGCCTGCCGGGAGCTCGGTGTGGCGGTCACGGCGCGGGGAGGCGGCACGAGCATGGCGGGCAATGCCGTCGGGCCGGGCCTCGTGCTCGACTTCTCCCGCGGCATGAACCGGATCCTCGGCGTCGACGCGGAGAACCGCACCGCCCGAGTGGAGCCCGGTGTCGTGCTGGACGACCTGCGTGACGCGGTCGCGCCACACGGCCTCACCTTCGGCCCCGACCCGTCCTCGCACAGCCGCTGCACGATCGGCGGCATGATCGGCAACGACGCGTGCGGCAACCGGTCCGTGCGGCACGGGCGCACCAGCGGCCACGTCGAGTCGCTGGAGATCGTCACCATCGACGGTCTGCACGCGATCGCCGACCACACGGGTCTGCACCCGGCCGACCCCGCCGACTACGGCGCGGCCGCCGAGCTGGAGGCGGCCCTGCGTCGGCTGATCGGTGCGAACCTCGCCCCGATCCGCACCGAACTCGGCCGCATCCCGCGCCAGGTCTCCGGCTACCAGCTGCACCACCTCCTGCCGGAGAACGGCTTCGACCTCGCCCGCGCCCTGGTCGGCACCGAGGGCACGTGCGCGGTGGTCGTGGCCGCGACCGTCCGGCTCGTGACAACTGCTTCGGCGGCGACGTTGCTGGCCCTGGGCTACGACGACGTCGTGGACGCCGCCGAGGACGTGCCGGAGATTCTGCGGTGGTCACCGACAGCCGTGGAGGGCATGGACGAGGCGATCGTCGCCACCATGCGCGCCCGGCGCGGCTCCGGTTCCGTCACCGGCCTGCCGGACGGACGCGCCTGGCTGTACGTCGAGCTGGACGGCGACGACGAGACCGACGTCGCCGTCCGCGCAGGCCAGCTGCTCGACACGTTGAAAGCCCGCGGCCGCATGCTCGACGGCCGGGTCGTCGACAGCGAGGCCCAGCGGCGTTCCCTGTGGCGGGTGCGCGAGGACGGGGCTGGCCTGGCCGCCCGGCTGGTCGACGGCGGCGAGTCGTGGCCGGGCTGGGAGGACGCGGCGGTGGCGCCCGAGAACCTCGCGGGCTACCTGCGCGACTTCCGCGCGCTGCTGGCCGCGCACCGGCTCACCGGAGTCCTCTATGGACACTTCGGTGCCGGGTGCGTGCACGTGCGCATCGACTTCGACCTCGGCAGCGAGGAGGGCAGGGACGCCACCCGCCGGTTCCTGCACGAGGCGGCCGAGGTCGTCGTGCGGCACGGCGGCACGCTGTCCGGCGAGCACGGCGACGGGCGGGCGCGCAGCGAGCTGCTGGAGGTCATGTACAGCCCGGCGGTCATCGGCGCGTTCGAGGCGTTCAAGCGGACCTTCGACCCGGACGGGCTGCTGAACCCCGGCGTGATCGTGGCACCGGCCGCGGTCGACACGGATCTCGCGCTGGACATCCCACGGCCACAGGGACGCACGACACTCTTCACGTTCCCGCATGACCAGGACGGCTTCGCGGGCGCGGTCCGGCGCTGTGTCGGCGTCGGCCGCTGTCGCAGCAACTCCGGCGGCGTGATGTGCCCCAGCTACCGCGCGACGGGGGAGGAGAACCACTCCACTCGCGGGCGTGCCCGGATGCTGCAGGAGATGCTGCGCGGCGACGTCGTGCGGGACGGCTGGCGCTCCACCGAGGTGAAGGACGCGCTGGACCTCTGCCTGTCGTGCAAGGCGTGTTCCACCGACTGCCCGACCGGCGTGGACATGGCCACCTACAAGGCCGAGTTCCTGCACCAGCACTACCGCGGCCGGATTCGCCCCCGGTCGCACTACTCGCTGGGATGGCTGCCCGCGACCTCGAAGCTCGCCGGTTACGTCGCACGGCCGCTCAACGCGGTCCTGCGCGGCCCGCTGGGCAAGGTCGCCGCGTGGCTGGGCGGTGTCACCCGGCACCGCGCCATCCCTGCCTTCGCGTCCCGCCGTGCGCTGAAATCGGTTCTGCGCACGGCGGTCGACAGGCCGGCCGCGTTGCTGTTCGTGGACAGCTTCACGCGCGCCTTTCGTCCGCAGGTCGCCGCTGCCGCGGCGCGTGTGCTCGGCGCCGCAGGTGTGCCCTGCACACCGAGCAGCGGACTGTGCTGCGGCCTCACGTGGGTCAGCACCGGTCAGCTGTCGGTGGCGCGCCGCGTGATGGCCCGCACCGTCGCCAAGCTCGACCGCGACCGGCAGCTGCCGATCGTCGTGGCGGAGCCGAGCTGCGCGGCCGCGTTGAAGCGGGACGTGCCCGAACTGCTGGGCACGGACGCCGCACGTCGGGTCGCGGCCAGGGTGCACACGCTCACGGCCGCGCTGACCGATCTGTCCACTTCGGACTGGAAACCGACTGTGCCGGACTCGGTGGTGCTGCAGACGCATTGCCACGAGTACGCCACGTTCGGCGGGCCGCGTGACCTGTTGCGCAAGCTCGGCGTGCGCAAAGTGACCGAGGCCGAAGGCTGCTGCGGACTCGCGGGCAACTTCGGTTTCGAGGAACAGCACTACGACACGTCGATGGCCGTCGCGGACCTGTCCCTGCGGCCACGACTGGAAGAGAACCCCGATGCCGTCGTCGTGGCGGACGGCTTCAGCTGCGCCACCCAGGCAGACCATCTCGGCGTCCGCGCCGTGCACCTGGCTGAGCTGCTCGACCCAGGAGGTAACCCGTGATCGACGTTCCGAAGCAGTTGTTCATCGGCGGCACGTGGGTGGACGCCGCGGACGGCGCCACGATGCCCGTCGACAACCCGGCGACCGGCGAGATCGTCTGCCACGTCGCCGACGCGGGCGCCAAGGACGCGCAGCTCGCCGTGGACGCGGCGGTGCGGGTCCAGGAGGAATGGGCCGCCACCGCGCCGCGGGCGCGCAGCGAGATCCTGCGCCGTGCCTACGACATCATCGTCTCGCGCACCGACGAGCTCGCGTTGCTGATGACCACGGAGATGGGCAAGCCGCTGGCCGAGGCCAGGGGTGAGGTCGCCTACGCGGCCGAGTTCTTCCGGTGGTTCTCCGAGGAGGCCGTGCGGATCGAGGGCGGTTTCGGCACGCTGCCCGACGGCCGCAACCGGATGCTGCTGATGCGCCGCCCGGTCGGGCCGTGCCTGCTGATCACGCCGTGGAACTTCCCGCTGGCCATGGGCACCCGCAAGATCGGCCCGGCGATCGCGGCCGGCTGCACGATGGTGCTCAAGCCCGCGCCGCAGACCCCGTTGTCGAGCCTCGTGCTCGCGGAGATCCTGCGCGAGGCCGGACTACCGGACGGCGTGCTGAACGTCGTCACGACGTCCAAGCCGGGCGAGGTCGTCGAGCCGCTGCTGCGCGGCGGGCGCATCCGCAAGCTGTCGTTCACCGGGTCCACGGGCGTCGGCAAGCTGCTCCTCGAGCAGTCCGCGGAGCAGGTCGTGCGCACGTCGATGGAGCTGGGCGGCAACGCGCCGTTCATCGTGTTCGACGACGCCGACCTGGACAAGGCCGTCGACGGCGCGATGGTCGCCAAGATGCGCAACATGGGCGAGGCCTGCACCGCGGCCAACCGGTTCTTCGTCCACCGCGACGTGGCGGAGGAGTTCGGTGTGCGGCTCTCCACGCGCATGAGCGCGCTCAACGTCGGTCCGGGCACCGAACCAGGCGTCGACGTCGGGCCGTTGATCGACCGGAACGGCCGCCGCAAGGTCGAGCGCCTGGTCGAGGACGCGGTTCAGCGCGGCGCGCGCGTGCTCGCCGGCGGTCGGACACCGGACGGTCCCGGCAGCTTCTACCCACCGACCGTGCTGAGCCGGGTGTCGCCGGACAGCGACCTGATGGGCACCGAGATCTTCGGCCCGGTCGCTGCGATCCTGACGTTCGACGACGAGGACGAGGTCGTGCGCCAGGCCAATGACACCGAGTGGGGACTCGTGGGCTACGTCTTCACCGAGTCGCTGGACCGCGCGCTACGCGTCAGTGAACGGCTGGAGGCGGGCATGGTCGGCCTGAACACCGGCCTGGTGTCCAATCCGGCCGCGCCGTTCGGCGGTGTGAAGCAGTCCGGCCTCGGGCGTGAGGGCGGCCGCGTCGGCATCGACGAGTTCCTCGACTACAAGTACGTCGCCGTGCCGGTTTCCTGACCGAGATCGACGGGGAGCCTTCCAGGCCGGCAATGCTCCCCGTCGACGTCAGGAACCCAGTCTGCGGGCGGAGATCTCCTTGGCGGTTTCCGCGACCAGGCGCCCCAGTTCCGGGAGCCGGGACTCCTCGAAGCGCGAGTCCGGCATGGAGATCACCACCGCGGCCAGCGGTGAGCCGTCGGAATCCAGGATCGCCGAGGCGATCGCGCACACACCGGGCCGGAACTGGTTGCGGTTGATGGCGTAGCCGTTCGCCGACACCTGCTCCAGCTCCGCCCTGAGCTGCTGCGGATCGGTGAGGGTGACCTCGCTGTAGCTCTCCAGCGGCCTGGCGAGAACTTCGTCCAGATCGGACTTGCCCGTGCTGGCCAGTATCGCCCGCCCACCCGCCGTGGCGTGCAACGGTGAGATGTCGCCGATCTCGTGGAACGTGCGCACCGCGTGCGACGAGTCGATGCGGTCGACCACCACCATGCAGTCCAACGCATCGGGCACGGACAGGTGGATCGTCTCGTTCACCTTGTCCCGCAACCGGATCATTGGGTCACGAGCCGCCGCGAGCAGGCTGGAGCCCTGTAGTGCCGCCGGGCGCACGGCGAGCACACGCGCGCCGATCTCCCAACGCGTCGTGTCCTTCCGGTTGGCGCGCAGCCATCCCGCCTCGTGCAGCGTGACGAGCGTGCGTTGCACAGTCGACTTGGGCAGCCCGAAGAGCTTGGTCAGCTCTCCCACCGTGACCGGCTGGTGCTGCGCAACCGCCTCCAGGATGCGCAGCGACCTGGTCACGCTCTTCATCTCCACGCGTTACCCCCTGTTGGTCTGCTGCATTCTCTTCTCACATCACTTGACCGCCCCTTCCGGGGTGCGGATTGTTGTGCCACAAATTAGCACCGTGTGCCACATAGTGGGATACCTGCTTGGGGGGGAACGAGCATGAGACTGCAGCACGTCAATCACCGGTCGGCGCCCTGGGGCTGACCGAGAGCCGTCCGGACGGCGACGCGGGGGACGTGCTCCACGGCGGCTGCCAAGGGTGGTCTTGTCGCGCTTGCGCGTGGTGCCGCCATCGACTGGGCGTCCCGCAACATCCGCGTCAACGTGGTGGCTCCTGGCCTCATCGCCGACGCGGTGCTCGTCCTCGCCTGCTCGGAGTCGTCCTACGTCACCGGTGCCCTCCTCCCCGTGGACGGGGGTTACACGGCTTTCTGACTGCACTGTGCTGCGCGAATTGTCATCAGTACGGCGCACATCGGCATGCTCAGTGAGCGTTCTGGCATGGAGCAGGTGACAGGTCTGGCGGCGAGGCTTTGAGCATCCGCACCGCAGTGGCATGCGGTGGATCGCGAAGGAGCCTTTCACATGAGCCGATACGACCTCGCCCTCATCGGCTTCGGCGGCGTCAACCGCGCGCTCGCCGAGCTGGTGTCCCAGCGCGGGAACCGCCTTGCCGAGGACTTGGGCTTCGCCCTGCGCGTGGTGGCGATCACCGATCTGCGGGCCGGTTCCCTGGTGGACCCCGACGGCATCGATCTGGCGCCGCTGCTGGCCGCCGAGCCAGGGGAGCTGGACTTCGCGGGCCTGCCGGGTGGAAGCACCGATCCACGCAACGAGTGGGTGATCCGCCACGTGCCGTCCGACGTCGTCGTGGAGGCGACGTTCACCAACCCGGCCGACGGTGAGCCCGCCCTCTCCCACGTGCGCTGGGCCCTCGAATCCGGCAAGCACGTGTGCACCACGAACAAGGGGCCGGTCGCCCTCGCCGGCCAGGCGCTCAAGGCGCTCGCCGCCGAGCACGGTGTCAGCTTCGAGTTCGAGGGCTCGGTGCTCAGCGGCACCCCC
Organism: Lentzea nigeriaca; assembly: GCF_016907955.1. Taxonomy (GTDB): domain Bacteria; phylum Actinomycetota; class Actinomycetes; order Mycobacteriales; family Pseudonocardiaceae; genus Lentzea; species Lentzea nigeriaca. The sequence goes on from NZ_JAFBCX010000030.1 coordinate 49,821, forward strand.
GTCCTGCGCACCGCCCAGAGCCTGTTCGGCGGACTGGAGATCACCGGTGTTCAAGGCATCATGAACGGCACGTCGAACTACGTTCTCGGCAGGATCGAGGAAGGCGTCGACCTGCCGGCGGCCATCGCGGAGGCGCAGGAACTGGGATACGCCGAAGCCGACCCCACCGCCGACATCGAGGGTCACGACGTCCAGCTCAAGGTCATGATCCTGGCGAACGAGGTCCTCGGCGCCGACCTGCGCCGCGAGGACGTCTTCTGTGAGGGCATCTCCGCGATCACACCGGACGAGGTGCGGGACGCCGCCTCGAAGGGGTTGCGCTGGAAGCTCGTCGGTTCCGCCACCCGCAACGAGGACGGGAGTGTCGACGCCCGCGTCGCCCCGCTCGCTCTGCCCGCCCACCACCCGCTTGCGGGCATCTCAGGCCCGGTCAACGCGGTTTCGTTCCACACCGACCTCCTCGGCACGGTCACGGTGTCCGGCCCTGGCGCCGGCCGCATCGAGACCGCCTACGCCCTGCTCTCCGACATCATCGCCATCCACCAGCGTCACGCCACCGCCACGCCCGGCGTTCTCCAGGAGACCCACCTTGTCTGACACCATCACGCACACCGGCGCCGAGGTCGGGGCCGAGATGGCGCCCGTGCGCAACCCCTACACCGGCGAGATCATCGCCTCGGTTCCCACCGTCGGGGCCACCGCCATCGGCAGCGTCCTGCAGCAGGCCGGGCGCGGGCGCCGCACGGCGGCCGCGTTGTCCCGCGCATCCAGGGCCTCCGTCCTGGAACGCACCTCCCGTCTGGTCGAGCAGCGCGCGGAGTCCTTCGCGCGGCTGATCGTGAGCGAGGCCGGCAAGACCATCACCCAGGCCCGCAAGGAGGTCGCCCGCGCTGTCAACACTCTCTCGTTGTCCGCGGCCGAGGCCCGGCGCAACGCCGGCGAGGTCGTCCCGTTCGACTCGTACGAGGGCTCCGAGAACCGGCAGGGCTGGTTCACCCGCGAACCGCTGGGCATCATCGCCGCGATCACCCCGTTCAACGACCCGCTCAACCTGGTCGCTCACAAGCTGGGGCCGGCCATCGCGGGAGGCAACGCGGTCATCCTCAAACCGTCCGCCCTGACGCCGCTGTCGGCACTCCGGCTGGTGGACACGCTCGTCGAGGCCGGCCTGCCCGAGGAGGTCGTCACCGTCGTCAACGGCGACGCCGACATCGCCGCCGCGATCGTCGCCGCCCCCGACGTGCGCATGGTGTCGTTCACCGGGGGATTCGCCACCGGTGAGGCCATCTCCCGCACGGCAGGCCTGAAAAAGCTCGCCATGGACCTCGGCGGCAACGCCCCGGTCATCGTGATGGACGACGCCGACCTCGACGAGGCAGTGCGGTCCTGCGTCTCCGGCGCGTTCTGGGCCGCGGGCCAGAACTGCATCGGCACCCAGCGAATCCTGATCGCCCACCAGGTCTACGAGCGCTTCCGCGACGCCTTCGTTCGTCGTACGACACTGCTGCGCGTCGGGGACCCGCTCGACGAGAACACCGACGTCGGCCCGATGATCACCAGGCAGGCCGCGCTCGCCGTCCGGGCGAAGGTCGATGCGGCCGTGCAGGAGGGTGCGATCCTGTTGTGCGGCAACGAGGTCAGCGGCTCGCTGTACACGCCGACCGTCCTGGAAGGCGTTCCGGCCACCAGTTCGATCTGGCAGGAGGAGGCATTCGCGCCGGTCGTCGTGCTGCAACCGGTCGAGTCCTTCGAGCACGCCATCGAGCAGGCCAACGCCATCGACTACAGCCTCCACGCGGGCATCTTCACCGCGCGCCTGGACCGCGCGCTGACCGCGGCAAGGCTGCTGGAAGCCGGGGGAGTGATGATCAACGACTCGTCCGACTACCGGTTCGACGCCATGCCGTTCGGCGGGTTCAAGTACGGCAGCATGGGCCGTGAGGGCGTGCGTTTCGCCTTCGAGGAGATGACCCAGCCCAAGGTCGTGTGCGTCAACCACCTCCTGGGGGACTCCGGGTTGTAACCGGCGCCTTCCGGAACCGCGAACGATGGCAGGGCCGTGTCCTCGACCGAGGACACGGCCTGCTCACCCCGGTTCCGCTGAACCCCTCCCGCCTCGCGTGCGGTTGACCACCGCGGACAGGGTGAGCGCGGTGACGGTGTCACGGACGCCGGACATGTGGGCGATGTCCTCCCAGATGTCCCGCAGCCGCTGCAGCGTCGCCGCCTCCAGGCGCACCATGATGTCGAAGTCGCCGCTGAGGACCTCGCAGATCACGACCTCAGGGATGCGTTTGAGCGCGGCCAGGACGTCGCCGCCGCGCATGCGGTCCTGCCGGTAGACGAGTACGAGCGCCGAAACGACATCACCGGAGTGGTCGCCGGCGCGGACGATGGTGTAGCCGGCGATGTGCCCTTGGCGTTCCAGACGTTCGATGCGTTGGCGCACCGCGTTGCGGGACAACAGCACCCGGCCGGCCAGTTCGGCGTGCGAGATGCGGGCGTTGCGGGTCAGCTCAGCGATGATCTTCTCATCGACATCGTCCATGGTGGCCGGAATCCTCCGCGATGATGGCCAGAGCAGGTCTGGAAAGGGCGCGCGACAGGAGGTCCTCCTCAGGCCGCTCGGACGGTATCAGCAGCCAGGCCAACGCCTGTGACGAGTCGGCGGCTGCGGCGACGTGCACAAGGGACGGCCCTTCTCGCTCGTGCGCGAGGGGCCGACCTTGTCGTGCGGCCACAGGCGCCGCGGCGATCAGGCGCTCCGGCGTGCGGTGGCCTCCTTGGCCGCGTCGGCGACCAGGCGGCCCCACTCGGGCAGCCGGTTCGGGTCGAAGCGGGAGTCGGGCATGGAGACCGCGACGGCGGCGAGTGGCGTGCCGTCCTCGTCCAGGACGGGCGCGGCGACGGCGCAGATGCCGGGCCGGTACTGGTTGTGGTTGACCGCGTAGCCGTCGGTGCGGATCCGGTCGAGCTCTGCGCACAGCTCGTCGGGGTCGGTCGGGGTCGTGTCGGTGAAGCGCTCCAGCCCGTGCGCGATGAACTCGTCCACTTCGGACGCCGGCAGGTGGGCGAGGACGGCGCGTCCTGCCGCGGTGGCGTGCAGTGGCGAGGTGTCGCCGATGGTGTGGAACGTTCGCACGGGGTGGTCGCAGTCGACGCGGTCCACCACGACCATGCTCTGCAGGACGTCCGGCACCGACAGGTGGATCGTCTCGTTCAGGGCGTCGCGCAGGCGGACCATCGGCTCGTGTGCGACCGCCAGCAGGCTGGAGCCCTGCAGAGCGGCCGGTCGCACAGCCAGGACGCGGGCGCCGATCTCCCAGCGGGTGGTGTCCTTGCGGCTGGCTCGCAGCCAGCCGGCTTCCGCCAGGGTGACCAGGGTGCGCTGCACGGTCGACTTGGGCAGGCCGAAGAGCTTCGTCAGCTCCCCGACGGTGACCGGCTGATGCTGGGCGACCGCCTCCAGGATGCGCAGCGACCTGGTGACGCTCTTCATCTCCATGCGGTGACCCCCATTAACTCTCTGAATTTCCTGTGAACACCCTCTTGACTCCCCTCGGTGCCACTGTCATCGTTCTGTGCCAGATCCTAGCACGCCGTTCTACATTGTGGCACGGCCCTCCTCCTTCCGGGCCACCGTGGGTCGAAGAGCTTCTCGTTCGGGCCGGCTGCGGCCCGGCGACACGAAAGGAAGTCCTGTGTCAGCTGCCAGGAAACGCGTCGCCGTCGTCGGCGTGGGAACGATGGGCAGTCAGGCCGCCTGGCGGCTGGCAGCCCGGGGTGCCGAGGTCGTCGGCTACGACCGGTTCGCTCCCGGCCACGACCGCAGTGCCGCCGGTGGCGAGACCCGCATCTTCCGCAGCGCGCACTTCGAGGACACCCGGTACGTACCGCTGCTCCAGCACGCCGACACCCTCTGGGAGCAACTGCAGCAGGAGACCGGCCGTGAGCTGCGCCGGCTGACCGGATGCCTGCTCATGGGGTCCCCAGAGGGACAGCAGATGGCCACGGTCCTCGACTCCATCGCCGAGCACGGCCTCGACCACGACGTCCTGGACGCCGAGTCCCTGGTCAAGCGCTTCCCGCAGCACCGGCTCGACGACGGTGACGCCGTCGTGCTCGACCGGCGCGCCGGCTTCATCCGCCCCGAACTGACCATCCAGACCGCTGCCCGCCGGGCAGAACAGCTGGGGGCGGTGATCCACCGCTACACCGCGGTCCGCGAGATCGTCCCCGTCGCGAACGGCGTGGAGATCCGCACCGACGCCGGCAGCGAGCACTTCGACGCGGCCGTCGTCACCCCCGGTCCCTGGGTCAACGACCTCCTGCCCGACCTGCCGTGGCAGGTGGACGTCCGTCGGGTGATCAGCGCCTGGTTCATGTCGACGACGCCCGACGCCTGGTTCGGCGAGGAGCGCCCCGCCTTCATCCGCACGTCACCCACCCACTGCTACGGCCTGCCCTCCCCGGACGGTGTGTCGGTCAAGCTCGGCCTCTCCCAGGCCCTGCACCGCCTCGCGGACGACCCGAACCAGCTGGACCGGACGGTGCAGCCGGAGGAGCTCGAGATCTATCGCGACCTGATCGGCCGCTACCTGCCCGACCTGTGCCCCGACCCGACCCGCCTGGCCGTCTACATGGAGGGCTACACCGAGAGCAGCCGCCCGCTGGTCGGTCCGCTGCCGGGCGCCGAGAACGTGATCCTGCTCGCCGGTTTCTCCGGCCACGGCTTCAAGCTCTCCCCGGCCTTCGGAGACATCGCCGCGGATCTGGCACTGAACGGCTCCTCGGCTCAGCCCATCGACTTCATCTCGACCGCCGACCGCGTCGCGGCCTGAGTTGTCCCGCACCCACCATCCGAGGAAGGAGGCGACATGGCCAGCAGGAAACGAGTCGCCGTCGTCGGTACGGGCACGGTGGGCAGCCAAGCCGCCTGGCGGCTGGCGGCACGCGGCGCCGAGGTCGTCGGCTACGACCGGTTCGCTCCCGGTCACGACCGCAGCGCCGCAGGTGGTGAGACCAGGGTCTTCCGCAGCTTGCAGACGCACGACAGCCGCTACGTGCCGCTCGTTCGGCACGCCGACGGCCTCTGGGAGCAGCTGCAGGCGGAGACCGGGCGGGAACTGCGCCGCCTGACGGGAGCCCTGGTCATGGGGCCGGCCGACGACTCCCAGATGCGCACCGTCGTGGACGGCATCGCCGAGCACGGCCTGGACCACGAGGTGATCGACGCGGAGGCGATGGCCAAGCGGTTCCCGCAGTTCCGCGTCGACGACGGCGATCTGGTGATCCTCGATCGCCGCGCGGGCTTCATCCGACCGGAGCTGACGGTCCAGACCGCGGCCCGGCGTGCCGAGGAGCTGGGGGCCCGGATCCGCCGTTACACCCCGGTGCGGGAGGTCCTGCCCGTCGCCGGGGGAGGTGTGGAGATCCGCACCGACACCGGGGCCGAGCGCTTCGACGCCGCGGTCGTCACCCCCGGCCCCTGGGTGGGCGACCTGTTGCCCGGCCTGCCCTGGGAAGTGAGCGTCTACCGCGCGATCAGCGCCTGGTTCCTGCCCCACGAGGATCCTCCGCCAGACGCCGAGCGTCCCGCCTTCATCCGCTGTGGCGGAACCCCGTTCTACGGCATCCCCTCCCCGGACGGCCTGGCCGTCAAGCTCGGACTGTCCCAGGCCCACCACAAGCCCGTCGACGACCCGAACCGGCTGAACCGGACCGTCGCACCGGAGGAACTGGAGACGTTCACGGCGGTCGTGCGGCGACACCTGCCCAGGTTGAACCCCGAACCGGTGCGCGTGTCCGTCTTCATGGAGGGCTACACCGAGAGCAACCTGCCGCTGGTCGGCCCCCTGCCGGGCTGCGACGACATCGTCCTGCTCGCCGGTTTCTCCGGCCAGGGCTTCAAGCTCGCGCCCGCCATGGGCGACATCGCCGCGGACCTCGTCCTGCAGGGCCGCACCTCCCAGCCGATCGACTTCGTCACCACCCACGCCCGAACCGTGGCCTGAGCCAGAACGAGGTAAGCGAGACATGAATCTGACCATCGGTCCGCTGAGTGCCGAGCCCGGCCAGAAGACCCGCGGGAGTCTGACGGTCGACCTCGGCACCACGACGGTGGACGTTCCCCTGATCCTCATCAACGGCTCCCGTCCCGGCCCCAGGGTCGTGCTCACCGCTGGTGTCCACGGCGGCGAGTTCATCCCCGTCGACGCCACCACCCGCCTGGCCGGCCTCCTGGAGCCGCGCGACGTCGCCGGTCAGGTGGTGATCTGCCCCGTGGCCAACCCGGCGGCCGTCTACGGCGGGCGGCTCAACATCTCCCCGTTGGACGGCATCAACATCAACCGAGTCTTCCCCGGCGACCCCGGCGGCGGCCCCACCGAGCGGATGGCGGCCTGGTTGTTCGAGCACCTGGTCGACGGCGCCGACGCCTACGCGGACCTGCACAGCGGCGGCATCGACCAGTACCTGCTCGACTACATCGGCTACCGCGTGACCTCCGACGACGAGCTGAACGCGAAGATCAGGGGAATGGCCCACGCCGTCGGCTACGAGCGGGTCATCTTCGGCACCAGCCCGGACGGTGGCAACAGCCACGCCGCCGCGAACCGGCAGGGTGTCCCCGCGATCCTGATCGAGACCGGGCAACTCGGCGACCGGGAGCCCGCCACCGTGCGCAGGCTGCTCGACGGCCTGTACCGGCTCCTGCACCACCTCGGCGTCGTAGAGGCGCCGCAGGACCTCGCACCGGTGACCGTGCCGCCGCGCGACTGGATCTGGACGGGCGAGGTCGAGTCTCCGGTCACCGGCCTCTGGTACCCGGACGCCGTCACCGGCGACGAGGTGACCGAGGGACAGACCATCGGCCGCATCGTCAACCCGGTCGACGGCGCCGAGCACAAGATCACCGCCGTCTCCTCCGGAACGGTCATCTACCACATGAACGGACTGTCCGTCCGTCCCGGCACGCACCTCGCCGCCATCGCCACCCCTCACCACTGACAGACATCACGCCCGCCCCTGGCGTGCTTTCCCTTTGAGTAGGAGCAAACCCATGCGAGTCAGCAGAAGCTTGAGCGCAACGATCGTCTCGACGGCCTTGGCCGTCACGCTCGCCGCTTGCGGGTCGACTGGCGCTCCTCAGAGCGCTCCGCAGAGCGGTGAGCCCGGCCAGTTGGTCGAGCACACCGATGACATCTCGGTCGGCGTACAACCGGATCCGGCCGTGGTGAAGCTGCTGCCCGAGGCGGTGAAGGCCAAGGGCACGCTCTCGGTGCCGATGGACCTGTCGGCCCCACCCACCACGTTCATGGCGACGGACAACAAGACGCCGATCGGGTTCAACCCGGACATGGCGCGACTCATCGCCGCCAAGCTCGGGGTGAAGCTGCAGATCCAAAACGTCAAGTTCGACACGATCATCCCGGGTCTGCAGGGCGGCCGGTTCGACTTCACCGCGTCCACCATGGGCGCCACGGCGGAGCGGCTGAAGGTGCTCGACATGGTCAACTACTTCCAGACCGGCACCGGCGTCGCGGTCCCCAAGAGCAACCCGCAGAAGCTGGCCGTCCATGAGTTGTGCGGGCGTCGTGTCGGCGTGCAGTCCGGCAGCACGCAGGAGCTCAAGTGGCTGCCGCAGCTGACCGAGAAGGACTGCACGAGCCAGGGCAAGCCCGCCATCACGGGCGTGACGCTGCCGAGTGTCACCGACGCGCTGACCCAGTTGTCCTCCAAGCGTCTCGACGCGGTGATGTACGACTTCACCTCGCTCGCCTGGGCGGCCAAGCGGCAGCCGAACGTGCTGGAGGTCCTCCCGGAACGCGTGGTCACCACGAATGTGAACGTGGCGCTGCCCAAGGGTTCTCCGCTGACCCCGGCGGTTCAGGCGGCGATTCAGTCCATCATCGACAGTCCGAAGTACGCCGAAGCGCTTGACCGCTGGGGCTTCCAGGGCCTGGGCATCAAGACCGCGGCGCCGGCCGTCCCACTGGGGTGATGATGTCCACCAATACGATCGGTTCACCTACCAGGAGTCGGCCGGTGTCCGAACTGTTGCCGGAACAGAAGAAGCGGATCACGCCGAAGCGTCCGCGCGACTATCTCTGTTGGGCGGTCGCTGTCGCGATCGTCGGCGGCCTGGTCACCACGACGGTGACGAA
>NZ_JAFBCX010000031.1 GCF_016907955.1 Lentzea nigeriaca
AAACACTGCGACGCCCACCACATCCAGCACTGGGCCGACGGCGGCGACACCTCCCTCGACAACGGCGTCCTGCTGTGCCGCCACCACCACACCCTCATCCACCGCAGCGGCTGGGACGTCACCATCGAACACGGCATGCCGGTGTTCTACCCGCCCGCCTGGCTCGACCCCGAACGCAGACCCAGACACAACCAGCTCCACACCGCCGCCTAACCCCGACCACACCGGGAACACAAGCGGCCCCACCACCTCGACCGCCACGGCCGTGCAGCACCACCACGGCCGTGGCACCGCCATGCCCAAAACCGGCACACTGGTCAAGACAGCAACTCCGACCAAAGGTTGTGTCGACTAGCGGCGGCATCGACTAAGCGGACGCACTCGGCAAAGCCCAAGACGCAACCGATACTGCTCCAGCAATACGAACCGTAAAGACCGGGCATGGCCAATGGTGAAGCCAAGGCACCCCGAAACCGCGAAGGCGAAGCCGAGTCGGACAGCCCTATGCCGCGCTGTTCAAGCGGTAATTTCCGGAACCTGACCGCACAAACTCAACCACGTACGCAGGCGATTGGCGCTTGACTTTGGGTGCGAGGTGCTACCGTGTTCGGATCGGCCGGGCTCTTTATGCCCGGCTTTTTGAGGCCGACCAGCGCCTCGCAAGGGCCCCGAAGTCAAGCGCCAATCGCAATCGTCGCGAAGCGGCGATGAAAAAACCAAAGCTCGTCAAAGGCCGTCAGTTGAGCAGTTCCGCCGTGTGCACCATGCGATCACGTGGCCATGAGCGGTGCCAGCCGCCGTGGAAGGTCACCCGGACGTCGTCGCTGGATGCCACGGCGGTCACCTGGCCGATCGGCCCGATAGAGCCGTACAAGCGGACCAGGTCACCAGGCGACAGCTCGTCGGCGTGTTTGGTGCCGAGATTGCGCGCCACCGACGAAGGCTTCATGAAGGCGGTGAAGAGCCACCACGAGCCGCCGCACAGCACGGGGACCGTGAGCACGAGGATGCCTGCGACCACGGGGAAGGCGGACACCAGCAAGGAGGCGCCGACCAGCGACCACAGCAGGCCCACCAGGGCGGCTACGTGGGCGGAGTGCACGGGGTGGTCGCCTACCTGGAGCCAGCCCGTCGTGCGGACCCAGCCTGCCTTCGTCAGGCCGCGTGGCGGTTTGCCGTGGGCCAGGCTTGGGGGCGGGTCGGTGATCTCCGGTGGTTTGGCGAACAGGTCGATGCCGGTGTCAGTCTGCACGGCGCCACCTCAGGTTCCTGCCGTTGCGGGCGCAGACCATTTCCTCGCCGCTCGGTGAGGTTCGGCGTGCGCCTTCCTTGAAGCAGATCTTGCCCAGCCAGATGTTGTCCCACTCGTCGTGCTCGTCGAACGGTGGCGTCGTGGTGGTCGTGATCGACGGTGGGGGCGGTGGCGGCGGCGGTGTGGAGGGTTCCGACGTGGGAGCACTCGTGGTCGTGGTTGTCGTGGTGGACGACGGGGTACTGGAGGACGTCGGTGTCTCGTTCGTCAGGCAGCTCGCCGCCCACAGGCCGCGGCGTTCCTGGCGGGCGGCGGATTCGACTGGTGCCAGCTCGTCGCGCGTTGACAGGTCGGCTCGGGCCACGCCGTCGTGGACGATGGTTTGGGCGTAGTCCGCGCCGTCCGGCAGGCGTACGTCGACGGCGATTCGGTTGGCGCCCGCGTCGATGTTCTTCTTCACGGTGAGGCGCACGGTCTTGCCGCGCAGCAGGGTTTGGGCGGTGGAGCGGGACTCCGTCAGCCAGCAGTCCGCGATGCTGCGCAGGCCCGCCACGCGGGCGTTGAAGAAGAGACCCGTCGCAGGTTCCACGCCTTCGAACAGGTCCACATCGGACACCGTGTGGACGGTCACCTCGAAGGAGTCGCCTCTGAGCACGGCGGTGTCGGGGCCGGCGTCGCCGTGGTCCCGCGGTTCCGCGTCGCCCAGGAAGCCCGCCGCGCCGGTGGCGGCGAGCGCGGTGACGACACCCAGGCACATGATCGTGAGCCTGGTGTGGTGGCCCGCGCCCCACCAGAAGCGGCGCACGGCTCCCGGATCCGGTTGCTGGGTTGGGTTCGGCAATGGCAGTCCCGGCGTGGTGCGATCGAGTGTCGACGCAGTGTTATCGCTCACAAGTGGAGCGTCAAGAACGCAAAAAGGTTCAATCGATTGTTCGCCTATATTTCACACAATCCTTGGTGTTATTGCCTTCGCATACGAGGTCAGGCCCGCGCCGCACGCCGCAGCACCGGCGTCACCCACGCCAGCACCACCCCGGCCCCGAGCACCGCCACCCCCGTCGCGAGCCCGGCGCGCGGATCCCCCGCCGCGACCGACACGGCTCCCGCGAGCGCCGCGCCGAGCGGCTGACCGAGGCCCCACGCCAGCATCCTGGCCGTGGTGTTCACCCGTGACTGCAACTCCTCCGGGCACACCTGCTGGCGGTACGTGATGCCGTTGATGACCACGATCGCGCTGGCGGCACCCCAGTACACCGCCGTCGCACACGTCACGAGCCAGTGGCCGCTCACGAGCATGATCAGCCCGCCGAGCAACGAGAGCAGCAACGCGCCCAACGCCAGCCGTGCCCCGCCCCAGCGTTCGGTCAGTCGCGGCAGCAGCCGGGACGCGATGATCGCGCCCACGCCCCAGCAGCTGAACAACGCCGCGAGCCGCACGTCCCCACGCGGCGCCACACCCAGGACGCGGTCGGCGAACGGCACGAGCACCGCGACCCAGGCGCCGTTGGCGACCGAGTGCGCCGCACCGACGAAGGTGAGCGTCCGCACGACCGGCTCCCGCCACAGGAACCGCAACCCCTCCCGCACATCGGCGACGAGTTCGCCGGCACCGCGCACCGGACGTGGGTTGGCCATGCTGCTGGTGATGCCGCGCAACAACAACGCCGACCCGACACCGGTCAGTGCGTTGACCGCGAGCAGTGCCGCCGGAGCGACGACGGCCACCAGCAGCCCCGTCAGGCCGGGCACCACGAGCTCCACCACCGTCGAGCGTCCGTAGAGGGTCGAGTAGGCGGCGGTCAGCCGGTCCTTGCCCACCAACGCCGGCAGCGCGCCGAAGTTGGCCGCGTCGAAGAACACGAACGCCGTCTGCGCCGCGAACGCCACGGCCACGACGTGCGGCGCGGTCAACACCCCGGCGAGCCACGCCAGCGGCATGCTCAGCAACAGGGCGGCGACGGTGAAGTCCAGTGCCACCATCATCTTCCGGCGGTCGAGCCGGTCGGCCAGCGCACCCGCGAGCAACCCGAAAACGAGGTACGGCAACGCTTCCGCCGCGGTGACCGCCGAGGTCCACCCCGCCGACCCGGTCAGCCGGTAGACGAGGACCGGCATCGCCACCGCCGACACCACCGCGCCCACGACCGACAGCACGCGCGCGTTGAGATAACGGCTGAAGTCGCGATCGGACGCGTTGAGCTCCTCGGTGTCCCCCACCCCGACAGCCTATTGGCCCAATTGTGTCCCTACAGACGAACGCGCACCACGATCAGCACCCGTACGATGCGGTGGACGACGTCGAGCAGCAGGCGCCGTGGACTCCGCTCCTACGGACGAAGAGGTGCCTCGCCATGTCTGACGAAACAGGCACGTTCCTGACCGCGAGATCGCACAACGGCACTCGCTCCGACCCGGTGGCCCGCCTCGACGAGGCAGCGGAGGCGCTGGAACTGCTGCGCGACGCCTTCACCGGCGAGGAGTCGCTCGACACGGCCCTGCAGCGGCTCGCGGAAACGGCGGCCAGGGCGATCCCGGACACCGACGCCGTGACGGTCTCGGTCGTGACCTCGGCACATCCCAGGACCGCCGCCGCCACGGACCTCCGGCTCACCGACGTCGACGAGAAGCAGTACAGCGCCGGTCGCGGCCCGTGCTTCGATTCCGCGCGGACCCTGCGGCCCGTGCGCGCAGTGGTCGGCGAACACCTCGACGTGTGGCCGGAGTTCGAGGCCGCGGCCGCCGAGCACGGTATCCGCGCCTACCTGTCGGTGCCGGTGGTGCTGCCCTCCACCAGCGTCGCGGGTGACGAGCACGTCGGCACGCTCAACGTCTACAGCCACACCGCGGCCGCCTTCGACCCGTTCGACGCGGGCCTGATGCGCCTCTTCACGACCGCGGCGTCGGCCACGATCACGACCGCCCACCGCTGGCAGCGCTCCCGCGAGCACATCGCCCACCTGGAACAGGCGATGGTCTCGCGTGCGGTCATCGACCAGGCGAAAGGCGTGCTGATGGCCGTCCACTCGTGCACGGCCGACGAGGCGTTCACGATGCTCGTCGAACGGTCCCAGCACGAGAACGTCAAGCTGCGCGACGTCGCGAAGAACCTGCTCGACTCCGTCGCCCGGTCCTGACCACATATCGCGGGCATATCGAAAACCGGATACGCCGCGGCAACAGGTTCTCGTCTTCAGTGGGGGCATGCTCAACACTTGGCAGGACTGGGTCGGCACGTTCACCGGCGTCGTAGCCCTCACCGTGCTCTCGTTCCCGGTCGCCGGTTTGACCGTCGTGGGTCTGGGGTGGCGCCGGAAGGTCGCCGGCACCCCGGCGCCGTGGCGGACGTCGCTGGCCGAGGTCGGCATGGTCCACGGGACGGTGCCGTGGGTGTGGATGATCCTGTTGCCTGGCGAGTACCCGGGACAGGTCCTCGGCCCGCTCAACCTCGTGCCGCTGAGCGACCTGCTCGTGATGGACACCGGCCAGATCCTCGGCAACCTGGCGGTGTTCGCCGCGTTCGGGTTCTTCGGGCCGATGCGGTTCGCGGCACTCGCGTCGGTGCGCCGGATCCTGGTGATCACGGCCTCCTGGTCGGCGCTGATGGAGGTCACGCAGTACCTGTGGCTGGACCGGGTGTCCTCTGTGGACGACGTGCTGCTCAACGCGGCCGGGGCGGGCCTGGCGTCGCTCGCGTCGTACCGCTGGTGGTGCACGAAAGCGACGAAGGACACGGCGCCGATGTACAGCGGTGTCTAGGGTGCCGGGTATGCGTGTGAGCAGGGAACCGGGCCTCAGCGCCCGCTTGAAACTCACGCTGAGCTACGCGGCGCTCGTCCTCGTCACCGGCGCCGTCCTGCTGGCCGTGGTGTGGATGTACCTGCTGCGCTACGTCCCGAACGTCGAGCAGGGCCTGCTCTACACCTCGCCCAACCGGTACCTGCTCTCCCGCATCTTCGGGCGGGCCGCTGCGATCGCGCTCGCAGTCCTGCTCGTGTGCGGCCTCGCCGGAGGATGGATCCTGGCCGGCCGGATGCTCGCGCCGCTGCACCGGATCACCGACGCGGCACGGAGGTCCTCTACCGGCTCGTTGTCGCACCGGGTCCGGCTGCCGGGCCGTCAGGACGAGTTCCGCGAGCTGGCCGACGCGTTCGACGCCATGCTCGACCAGCTCGAATCCCACGTCGCCGAGCAGCAGCGCTTCGCCGCGAACGCCTCCCACGAACTGCGCACCCCGCTCGCGATCACGCGGTCTCTGCTCGACGTCGCCATCAAGGACCCGTCGCACGACCACACTGCACTCGCCGAACGCCTGCACACCGTGAACACGCGGGCGATCGACCTCACCGAGGCCCTGTTGCTGCTCAGCCGCAGCGACCGCGGGAACTTCACCCGCGAGCCCGTGGACCTCTCGCTCGTCGCCGAGGAAGCCGTCGAGACGCTGCTGCCTCTCGGTGAGCAGCGCGGGATCACGCTCGACGTCACCGGCGAGCCGGCCAAGGCCGCCGGTTCGGAGGCTCTGCTGCTGCGGATGGTGACTAACCTCGTGCAGAACGCGATCGTCCACAACCTTCCCAGCGGCAGTGTCGCCGTGCACACGGAGTCGTGGCGCGACACCGCCGTGCTGCGAGTCGAGAACACAGGTCCGCAACTGCCGGCGGAGCTGGTGCCGACGCTCGTCGAACCATTTCAGCGCGGCACGGAACGCGCCCGCACCGACGGGCACGCCGGTGTCGGGCTCGGGCTGGCCATCGTGCACAGCGTCGTGCGGGCCCACGGTGGAACGCTTCACCTCACGCCGCGCCTCGGCGGCGGTCTCGTCGTGACGGTCCGGCTGCCCGTCGCGCCTCAGAACCCGCAGCCCTCCGGCGACCAGGACTGATCACTCGCGTTGCTGCCGTCGGCCCGCACGACCCTGACCTGGACGCACAACGTGCCGGGGGCGTAGAGCTCGACCGAGGGCGTCTGGACCGTGCCCGTCTTCAGGTCGTCGTTGGTGCGCCAGGCGAACGTGTCTCCTGCCAGCGGCGACGGGTAGGTCCACGTGAAGCGGAGGGTCTCGCGGTTGACGCGGGTGGCGGTGACGGTCGCCTTGGCCGACGACCCTGCGTCCAAGGCGCTCTGCGGCCCGGCGTCCTGGCGCTGCTGCGGCAGCGAGTTGTCGTCCTTCAGCCACAGCACCCCGCTGGTGCCGAGCACTCCGGCGGCGACCGCGGCCGCGCTCGCGTACACCGGCCAGCGCCGCTTCCGGCGGGGACTCGGGTCGGCCGGGCGCACCACGGCGTCCACAGTGGACCCGGCTGGCGCGGTCTCGTGGTAGATCTCCCGCAACCGCAGCGCGAAGGCTTCGGCGGACACCGGACGCGCGGCGGGATCGGCCGCCATCGCCTGGTGCAGCAGGACTTCCAGCGACCGCGGTGCCCTGCCGGTCACCGGCGGACGGCCGTGCAGGATGCGTTGTTCGAGAGCGCTGTGCGAGTTGTTGCCGCGGGGCAGCACGAACGGCGAGTGCCCGACGAGCAGGTGCCACAACGTCGCCCCGAGCGAGAAGACGTCCGCCCGCGCGCTGTAGAGACCGGTGGTGATCACCTCGGGCGCCGTCCACGGCAGCCGGTCGCGGCCGAGCACGCCGAAGTCGGTGAGGCAGGCGTTGCCGTGCTCGTCGAGCAGGACGTTGGCCGGTTTGACGTCGCGGTGCACCACCCCGACCCAATGCGCGGCGTGCAGGGCGTCCGCGATCTGCACGCCGATGTCGAGCACGCGCTCGAACGGCAACGGCGCCAACGCGGCGACGTCGCCGTTCGAGTAGTGCTTCATCACCAGGTACGGCAGCCCGGCGCGGGTCCGGCCCGCGCGGTGCACCAGGACGATGCCGGGGTGCCCCAGGGCCAGCACGGTCCTCATCTCGGCGGCACGCGGAGGGTCGACGAGCAGTTTGACCGCGACCTCACCGTCCGCACCGCGGTACAGGTGGACGTTCTTGCCGAGCGGCCGGGCGTACCGGAATCCGGGGATCTCCGGCAACTCCTCTGTCATTCGTCACCTCGTTGCCGACTACTGCGGTCTCGGTGGCCCCGCCCACCTACGGTGACTGATTAATCCACCCCGGCTCGACTGTCAACGGTCAACCACCAGTTGAGACGACAGTTGGCACTAAACGGGCGGAAACAGCCCATGACATCTGTCACGCCGGGGTCGTGACAGCTGGGATCCGTCCAGCGGTGCGCGGGCCGACAGCATTGGGGACATGACGGAGACAGCTGTGCGGGCGGGCGCCGCGGTGGCGCTGAACGGCCTGCGGAAACGGTTCGGCGAGGTGCGCGCGGTCGACGGGATCGACCTGGTGATCACGCCCGGCGAGGTGGTCGCGCTGCTCGGCCCCAACGGCGCGGGCAAGTCCACCACGGTGGACATGCTGCTCGGACTGTCCACTCCGGACGGTGGCACGATCAGCGTGTTCGGGACGTCGCCGCGCGAGGCCGTGGTGGCCGGCCGGATCTCGGCGATGCTGCAGAGCGGGGCGTTGCTCGACGACGCGACGGTGGCCGAAGCGGTCGGGCTGATCGCGGCGCTGCACCGCAAGCCCATGCCGGTGGCGCAGGCCCTGGAGCAAGCCGGGATCGCGGACCTGGCAGGCCGCAAGTGCACCAAGCTCTCCGGCGGGCAGAAGCAGCGCGTGCGGTTCGCGCTGGCGCTGGTGTGCGACCCGGACCTGCTGGTGCTCGACGAACCGACGGTCGCGATGGACGTGGAGACGCGGCGGGCGTTCTGGCAGCAGATGCGGGCCTACACCGACACCGGGCGGACCGTGCTGTTCGCGACGCACTACCTGGAGGAGGCCGAGGAGTACGCCGACCGCGTGGTGCTGATGCGGTCAGGGCGGATCGTGGCCGACGGCTCGGTGGCCCAGGTGCGGGCCGCGGTGTCCGGCCGCACGTTGCGCGCGGTGGTGCCGGGAGCGACCGATCTGACGCTGCCGGGCGTCCGTTTGGTCGAACGCCGGGGCGACCAGATCACGTTGACCTGTACGGACTCCGACGCCGCAGTACGCGCGCTGCTGACCCGCTACCCCACCGCCCACGACATCGAGATCACCGCGCTCGGACTCGAGGACGCGTTCCTCGCGCTGACCGGAGAGGACAACTGATGAACACCCGTTTCCTGGCACTGGAACTCCGGCGCGCGGTGCGCAACGGCCGCTACCTGATCTTCACCGTGGTGGTGCCCTCGGTGATGTTCGTGCTGTTCGTGAACCTCTACGGCGGCGGCGAAGGCACATTCCCGAACGGATTACCGGTCACCACGTCGCTGATGATGAACATGGCGTTGTTCGGCGTGATGGCGGGCCCGCTGTCGATCGGCGCGCGAATCGCGGTCGAACGCGGGCTGGGCTGGCAGCGGCAGCTGCGGCTGACCCCGCTGACCGGCTCCGGCTACCTGATGACCAAGGGCGCGCTGGGCATGCTGGTGGGCTTGCCCGCCATCCTGCTGGTGTGCGCGATCGGCGTGGCCGAGGGCGTCCGGATGGACGCGCTGCACTGGGTCGGTGTGCTCGCGACGCTGTGGCTGGGCGCGGTTCCGTTCGTGCTGCTGGGCATCGTGATCGGACTGGTCGCGACCGCGGACGGCATGCAGGCGATCACGGGCCTGGCGTCGATGCTGTTCGGTCTGCTGGGCGGCATCTGGATCCCGGCGGACGTGGCGCCGGACTGGCTGGCGACGATCATGAAGGTGCTGCCGACGTACTGGGTCAAGCAGCTCACGGAGGCGCCGTTCGTCTCGGGGATCGACATCAGGCAGGCCTTGGTCGTGATCGGCCTGTGGGTGGCTGGTTTGTCGCTGATCGCCGTGCGCCGCTACCGCGCGCAAAGCTAGGTTCGTCGTCGTGCGCCGCAAGGACAACAACAAGTGGTACTGGTTCTCCGTCCTGTTCGTCCTGCTCTACATCCCCTCGGTGATCTACGACGTCGCCGTCGGCGACCGGCCCCTGGTGGAGCGGGTGGGGCTGGTGCTGGTGCTGCTGGCCTACGGGGTCGGCTGGATGCTGATCCCGCGGTGGCTCTGGTCCGGCGCCGGCGAGAACTTCAACACGCTGGCGTGCCTGGTGCTCACCGCGATCGGCCTCGTCGCGGTGTTCTGGCTGGGCATGGACTACGCGGGCCTGATGGTCTACATCATGTCCACGGTCGCGGTCGTGCTGAAGCCGTGGCGCGCCATCGCGATCGACGGGTCGGTGCTCCTGGTGCTCGCGGCCACGATGTACCTCACGCAGGAACTCCCGCGCGACGGCGACCGCCTGGCCACGTTGCTGTCGGTCTCCCTGGGCATGCTCGCGGTGGGCAGGATGATCCGGGCGAACCAGGCGTTGTCGGCGGCGCAGGACGAGATCGCCTCGCTGGCGAGGACCGAGGAACGCACCCGGCTGGCGCGGGACCTGCACGACATCCTGGGGCACAGCCTCACGACGATCACGTTGAAGACGGGCGTGGCGCGGCGGTTGCTGGAGAGCTCGGAACCCGACCGGGCGCTCGCGGAGATCCGCGAGGTCGAGCACCTCACCCGGCAGGCGCTCAGCGATGTGCGCACGACTGTCTCCGGCTACCGGGAGGTGTCGCTGTCGGCCGAGGTGGTCGGCGCGCGGGCGGCGTTGCGCACGGCCGGGGTCGAGGCGGACCTGCCGCACGCCGTGGACAACGTGCGACCCGAGCTGCAGGGGGTGTTCGGGTACGTGCTGCGTGAGGCGATCACCAACGTGCTGCGGCACGCGGCCGCGACCCGCTGTTCGGTCCGGCTCGGCGCCACGTGGCTCGAGGTGCGGGACAACGGGCGCGGCGTCGGCGTCGGTGAGCCCGGAACCGGTTTGCGGGGCCTGTCGGAACGGCTGGCCCCGCACGGCGGAACAGTGCTCGCGGGGCCTTTGGCGGACGGCGGCTTCCGGCTGCGCGCCGAGGTCGGACAGGAGGCGGTGTGATCAAGGTGTTGCTGGCGGACGACCAGGCGCTGGTGCGGGGCGCGTTCGCCGCGATGCTGGGCCTGGAACCCGACATCGAGGTCGTCGCCCAGGTCAGCGCGGGCGACGAGGTCGTGGCCGCCGCCCGGCGCACCGAGCCCCACGTCGCGTTGCTCGACGTCCAGATGCCTGGGGTGGACGGCCTCACCGCCGCCGCCGAGCTGCGCAAGACCGTACCGGGGTGCCGGGTGATCGTCTGCACGACGTTCGGACGGCCGGGCTACCTGGCGCGGGCGATGGCGGCGGGCGCGGCGGGGTTCGTCGTCAAGGACGCCACCCCCGAACAGCTCGTCGACGCCGTCCGCCGGGTGCACGCCGGTCTGCGGGTGGTGGATCCGGCGCTCGCCGCCGAGTCGCTCGCGACGGGGCACAGCCCGTTGACCGACCGGGAACGCGACGTCCTCGCCGTGGCCCGTGATGGCGGCACGGTGGCCGATCTGGCGAAGGCGCTGCACCTGTCCGAGGGCACCGTGCGCAACCACCTCAGCGCCGCGATCGGCAAGACGGGGGCGCGGACGAGGGCGGAGGCGGTGCGGGTCGCGGAGGACAGCGGCTGGCTGTAGGCCGGGTAGCGTTCAGCCCGTGGAACCTGTCGCGCTGCCGTGGGGCCGCCCTCGTGAGGAACGGGCCGATGCCGCACGCAACCGCGCCCACCTGATCGACGTCGCCCGCCGGATGGTGGCGGAGCTGGGCGCCGACAAGGTCACCATGGACGGCCTCGCCGAGCAGGCGGGGCTGGGCAAGGGCACGGTGTTCCGCCGCTTCCGTACCCGTGCCGGCATCTTCCACGCGCTGCTCGACGAGGAGGAGCGGCACTTCCAGCAGCGGGTGCTGAGCGGTCCGCCACCACTCGGTCCCGGTGCGCCGCCGGTCGAGCGGCTGGTCGCGTTCGGCCGGGCACGCCTGGAGTTCCTGGCGGAGCACATGGTCCTGGCGCGAGCCTCGCTCGATCCCGGCCGGCCCGTTCCCGTGAGCGAGAGCCCGTCGCTGTTCCACGTGCGGATGCTGCTGGGCGAGGCGTGCCCGGCGGAGGCCGCGAGCGGCGCCCTGGCGTTGCAGCTGGTCGCCGCACTGGAGGGGCCGATCCTGCTGTACCTGCACAGCGAGGGCACGCCCGAGGTGGACGGTCTGATCGCCGGTTGGCAGGTCCTCGCGGAACGCGTCTGCGGCGTCAGCTGAGCGCACTGATGGCGGTGAGCAGACCGTCGACGTCCTCGGGCGCGGTCGCGAACGAGGTGACGAGCCGGGCTACTCCCGGCTCCCAGCGGTCGTGGTAGAAGGCGTATCCCTGAGCCAGCAGGCCGTCGGTGACGTGCTGTGGCAGCCGGCAGAAGATGATGTTGGCGTCGACCGAGGCGACGAGCTCGACACCGGGGACCGCCTTCAGTCCATTCTGGAGTCGAGCGGCCATCGCGTTGGCGTGCCTGGCGTTGCGCAGCCACAGCTCGTCGGTCAGGTAGGCGGCGAGCTGGGCGGCCTGGAAGCGCATCTTGGACGTGAGCTGGCCCGCGCGCTTGGCGCGGAACGAGAGCTCCGGGGTGAGCGAGCGGTCGAAGACGACGACGGCGTCCGCGGTCATCGTGCCGTTCTTGGTGGCACCGAAGGAAAGCAGGTCGACGCCTGCCTTCCAGCTCATCTCGGCGGGGGTGCAGCCGAGAGCGGCGACCGCGCCGGCGAAGCGCGCGCCGTCCAGGTGCAGGCGCAGCCCCGCCTCCTTGGTGATCTCGCCGATCGTGCGGAGCTCGTCGAGAGTGTGGACCCCGCCGGTTTCCGTGGCCTGGCTGATGCTCACGACGGACGGCTCGACGCTGTGCACGTCGCCTTTCTTGTGCCGCACGGCGGCACGCAGGGCGTCGGGGTCGATCTTGGCGTCGTCGCCGGGCAGCGGAACGAGCTTGGCGCCCGCGGTGAAGAACTCGGGCGCTCCGCACTCGTCGTTGTCGACGTGACTTTCGCGGTGGCACAACACGCTTCCCCACGGCCGGGTCAGTGCCGCGAGGCACAGCGCGTTGGCGGCGGAACCGGTCGACGTGAACAGCACGTCCACGTCGCGTTCGAACATCTCGCACAGCCGCCGGCGAACCTCGGCGCTGGTGGTGTCGTTGCCGTACGCCGCAGCGGGTCCCGAGGAGGCGCGGGCCACGGCGTCGAGGATCTCCGGGGTGGTTCCGGCGGAGTTGTCGCTGGCGAAGGCGTGCGCGTAGGCGGTCACGTGGTGGGCCCTTTCAGCTGACGATGGGCGAGGCGATGACGACGGTGACGTCCGCCGGTTCCGTGCCCGTGCGGTAGAGGTGGGGAGCGTCTCCCGCGAACGCGAGCAGGTCGCCGGGCGCCAGCTCGCGCGGGTTCTCCGACGGGCCCGCGGTCAGCCGGCCGGAGACGACCAGCAGGTGCTCGACGGTGCCGGTCGCGTGCGGGATGCCGTGCATCTCGGTGTCCTTCGGCATGCGCAGCCGCCAGATCTCCAGGCTGTTGCCGCTGCTGATCCGGCGCAGCAGCTCCCGGCCGACCTCGCCCTCTGCGATCTCGGTACCGGGCACGAACACCGGTCCGGGGTCGGTGTCGCGGGTCAGCAGGTCGGTCAGCGGGATCCGCAGGGCGATGGCGAGCGCGTCGAGCGTCTCCACCGTCGGGTTGCCCAGCCCTGCCTCCAGTTTGGACAGTGTCGCCTTGCTGAGGCCCGCCCGTCGCGCGAGCTCGGAGCCGGTCATGCCGCGCTGCTCACGACGACGGCGGATCTGCGCGCCCACGGACGCGGCGGTGCTGCTCGTCGACGCCATCACCGCTCCCCGTGCACGGCGGAGTACGACACCCGGACGCGTCCCTTCTTGACCTTCAGCGTCGGCACCACGAGATCGGCGAGGTCGCCGAGGCTGCGCACGTGCGTCCCGCCGCACGGTGCCGCGTGCAGGTCTCCCAGGAACACCACTCGCCGCCCCTGGTCGTTCGTCTCGGCGGTCACCGGCAGGTCCTCGTCGACGGCCGCCGCGACCACCTTGCGCAGTTCGGCGGTGATCTCCTCGCGGCCATCGGGATCGGCCAGCCGGGGATCGGCACGCGGATCGGTGAACTCGACGCGCGCCTGACCGGGGAAGTGGTTGCTCCCGGCCAGCTCCCACCCGAACGAACGGCCCGCCGCCTCGACCAGGTGCCCGGCGGTGTGCAGGGCGGCGTGCGCGAGCCTGACCCGCAGATCGATCCTGGCCCGCACCCGTTGCCCCACGGCCGACTGCGGTCCCTCGGTCACCACCAGACCCGACTCCTCGTCCCGGACGGGCACGACCTCGACGTCGTCCAGCCAGCCCCGGTCGGCGGGCTGACCGCCGCCCTGCGGGTGGAACAGGCAGTGCTCGACGGCGACCCACGGCCGTCCGTCGCGCTGCCCAACCGCGATCACCCGAGTGTCGGCCTCGTCCGCGTAGGTGTCGTCGAGGTACGCCTTGACCTGCATCGTCAGCTCCAACCGTTGAACGATGCGTTTACTATAACGAACGCTGGAGCTGACGGTCGTGGACCCCGCGCCACACGATCAACGACACGATGGCGCCGCACAAGCACAGGAACATGTCCCACTGGGTGTCCCACTGATCGCCTTGGGTGGCGAGGAAGTCGTCGGCCCCGCTGCCCAGGATCAGAGCGCTGAACCACTCGACGAACTCGAAGCACGCGCTGATCGCGAGACACACGCTCGCCGTGAGGAAGCCGACCCAGCCGCCCGGCCGCAGCGGTGTCCGCCGCAGCAACACCTCCCGGACCGCCACCGCGGGCACGAAGCCCTGGATGAAGTGAGCGAAGCGGTCGTAGTTGTTGCGCTGAGTGCCGAGCAGCTCCTGCGCCCACTCCCCCAGCGGCGTCTCGGCGTACGTGTACTGCCCGCCGTAGCAGAGCACCAACGCGTGCAGCACCAACAGCCACGACAACAGCCTGGTCAACGGAAACCGCTTGTGCAGCGCCACCACCAGCGGCAGCCCGATCAGCACCCACACGACCTCGAGCACCCAGGTGCCGAGCGACCTCGCCTGCACTCCGCTCGCCACGAGCGCGGCGATCACGACGCCCGCCAGCACCCGGCCCTCGGTCCGGCCCACGCCGCGCACTTCGTGCTCCATGCGGGGTCAATCTATGGGTGTTCGAGGTGTTCGGTTACCTGGCGGCGCTCAACCGCGATCACGACCAGCGTAACGAGCGCGAACGCCGGGCAGACCCACCCGCGCGTGTCATCTGTCGTCGAGCCGGACCAGCTGCGCTCTCGGGTACTTGCGGCCCGGCATCGGCACCGGCGACCCGGTGAACGACACCGGCGTGCCGGCCAGCAGCAACGTCAGCCCCTCCGGCAGATCGTCGCGCGACACGAACCACGAACCACCACGCGTGTCGGTGATGAACCCGTGCGACTGCCCGGACTTCCACGTCGTCACGGTCCCCCGCCGACGACCGCGCGGAGCACCCACCGGTGACGCGACCGCCTCCGACGACCGCACGAACGCGCGCCGCAGCGGGTACTCGGGCAGGTCGCCCGGAGCGAACAGCTCGTCGAAACCTGGGGTGAAAGGCGTCGCGGCGCGCAGCGGTGCGGCGGTGCGCGGGGTCCAGGCGGGCGCGGCGGTCCGGACGTCCACGACCGGGACGACCACGTGCACGCCGCGTTCGGTCAGCCTCGTCACGAGCGGGGTGAAGTCGGCGTCACCGGTGAGCAGGACGACCCACTGCAACGGCACGGTGGTCGCGCGGTCCCAGGCCTCCAGCGCCAGCTGGACGTCGACGCCCTTCTCCTTGCCGCCGTGCAGAGGCAGGTCGTGGCGAGTCACGCCCGCGGCGCTCAGCACCGCGTCGAACGACGCGGCCGGGGTGTCGATGCGGCCGCGGACGTAGTGCGCCTCGGAGACGACGCACTCGTCGATCGGGTGGCCCGTCTCGGTGTGGACGTACCAGCGCAGGGCGTCGTGCAGACCGTCCAGCGAGATCCGGGCGGCCCGCTCGTGCGCGGTGGCGTAGAAGTCGCTGAGGTACGCGAACCACGTGCCGTCGTAGAACACGCCTATGCGGACGATCTTCCCCATTGGACAGACATTACCTGCGAGGTGCTGGACCAGCGGGTCCAGCACCTCGCCACTCAACCGGTCAGCGCACGGCCCACGATGCTCACGTCGTCGATCGCGCCACGCCAGAAGTCCACGTTCTGGCCGCCGAACTTGGCGCGTCCCACCGTGAACGCCCCGGTGCTCACGATCGCCGGACCCGCCGGGGCCGTGGCGACCCGCACACCGTCGACGTACAGCCGGATCTCGTCGCCCGCCCGCACACCCGTCAGCTCGTACCAGCGGCCGAGTTCCGGGATGATCTCGAAGCGGGCCCTGTTGCCGCCCGGCGTGCTGAACGCGAACGCGCCCTGCCCGTACTGCAGGTAGAACGGGTTCTCCCGCTCCCGGCCGTCCTGGCTCACGGCGGTGGCGTAGTTGCCGGGCAGCTCGTCGAGCCGCACCCGCGCGGACACCGTGTAGTCGCCCGTCGTGTCGACCACCGGGCCGTAGGTGTCGGCGGAGCCACCGGTGAACTCCACGGCACCGGACTTCCACGCGACACCGGACGGGCTCAGCGTCAGCGGGTTGTCGCCGCCGCTCGAGTCCTTCGCCTCCGTTCCCCTGCCCTCCTCGAACTTCCACTCGCCGCGCCCCGCGTACGGGTACGGCTTCCCCGCACCCGCCTCGATCACCCGCCGGTTGATCTCGCGAACGGGACCGGGATCGACCTTGATGCGCTTGCGGTCGTAGGTCCAGAACCCGTTGAGCTCGTTCTCCAGGTCGGTGACCTGGGTGTAGACCGACGCGGACAGCTCGGCGCGCGCCTGCCCGAGGTAGAACGTGCGGGTGTTGTCGACGTACTTCGCCGTCAGCGCCGCCTTGTCCGCCACGCCGCTGTAGATGTTCGCCGGCGCGCCCGGCCACTGGTGGCCCGGAGTTCGCAGCGTGAAGCCGCCGTGCTCGCCGTCCATCACGACCCGCCTGCCGTCCGGGCGGGCCGGATCGGTGTTGTTGTAGTCGTGGTGGTCGATGACGTCACCCCTGCCGGAATCACCCTTGGAGGCACAGCAGTTCACGCCGCTGTGCGCGTTGACGATCCGGCTCGGGTCGGCGGCCTTGACCTCGTCGGTGATCTGGCCGGTGACCGTGCGGTCCCACTCGCCCCAGCCCTCGTTGAACACGATCCAGGCGAAGATCGACGGCGAGTTGTGCAGCTGCTTCATCATCTCGCGGTTCTCGGTCAGGAACGCCTGCTGCGCGGCCGGGCTCCCACCGTCCTCGACGGACACGAAGTCCTGCCACACCAGCAGTCCCAGCCGGTCCGCGTGGTAGTACCAGCGGGCGGGCTCGCCCTTGATGTGCTTGCGCACCGAGTTGAACCCGAGGTCCTTCTGCGCCCTGAGGTCGAACTCCAGCGCCGCGTCGCTCGGCGCGGTGTTCAGGCCGTCCGGGAAGAAGCCCTGGTCCAGCATCATCAACGAGAAGACGGGCTTTCCGTTGAGCGTCAGCTTCTTCTGCCCGCCGACGTCGGTGATCCCGGTGGACCGCATGCCGAAGTAGCTCTTCACCCGGTCTCCGCCCAACCTGATCTCCAGCTGGTAGAGGTACGGGTCGTCCGGCGACCACAGGTGCGGGTCCGGCACCGGCAGGGTCAGTTTCGTGTTGGCGGGCCCGGTGACCGCGCCGACCTGCCTGCCGCGCGCGTCCTTCGCGACCGCCGTGACGCCGGCGTCGCCGGTGGACCTGACCTCCAGCGCGAGCGAGCTCGTGGCGAGGTCCGGCGTCATCTTGACGTCGTCGATCGCCTTGTCCGGCACAGGCTCCATCCACACGGTCTGCCAGATGCCCGACGACGGCGTGTAGAAGATGCCACCGGGGTCGCGCGACTGCTTGCCCTTGGGCTGGTGCGGGCCGGTCGTGTCGGTGACCGCGACGACGATCTCCTGCTCGCCGCGCACGAGGGCATCGGTGATGTCCGCGCTGAACGCCGTGTAACCACCGGAGTGCTCGGCGACGAGCTTGCCGTTCACCCACACCTTGGCCTCGTGGTCGACCGCGCCGAAGTTGAGCTTCACGCGTTGTCCCGACCAGTCACGCGGCACGGTCACCGTGCGGCGGTAGAACATGTGGTCCTCGTGCCGTTCCAGCCCGGAGAGCTGCGACTCGATCGGGAACGGCACGATCACCCGCTCGGGCAGCCGTTGCCCGAACACCGGCTGCTGTCCCGCTTTAGCGCCCGCGAACTCCCACGGACCGTTGAGGTTGAGCCACTTCTCGCGTTCCAGCTGCGGCCTCGGGTACTCCGGCAACGGGTTGCGCGAGTCGATCTTCTCGCCCCACGGTGTCCTCAACCGCTGCGTCGACGAGTTCGCGACCGTGCGTGCGGTCTTCCCGACCTTCCTCCCGTCGACCGTGAGTTGTCCCGCACCGTCGTAGAGGAGGCGGACCCGTTGGCTCTTCAGCACTTTCTCGCTCAGCCGGACCGTGAGCCGGCCCCGGCTCGCGGTGATCACGTCGACCGGCATCGGCGTCGCGTCCACGTCGATCCGCAGGTGGGCCTTCAGGTCGGTGACGTTCGTGACGCGTCCGCCGAACTCCGCCGTCAGCACCCGGCCGTCGCCGGACACCGCGGCGGTGCGCGGCACGACCTGGAAGTCCGGCGGCGGCGTGAACGCCGACTCCGGCACGATCTGCTTCGGCAGGCCCGCGCCCGACCAGCGCAGGAACATGTTGGCGCCACCGGTGTCCTGGAACATCTCCAGCCGGAAGTCGTACTGCCGCCCGGCGGTCAGCGACACCGGCGCGCTGGTCTGCTCGCGGTCCCAGTCGCCGACCCAGTGGTCGATCACCGGTTTGTCGTCGACGAACAGCCGGAACCCGTTGTCCCCGATGGCGTGGAAGGTGTAGTCACCGGTCCGCGGCGCGGTGATCCGGCCGGTCCAGCGCGCGGTCGTGTGTTCGGTGCGGCCGGCCAGGAACCCGAAGATCGAGGTCAGGTCCGCGTGGTTCACCTCGGCGTCGAGCACGGTGCCCGCGAGGGTCGCGAAGTCCCGCGCACCGGGCGCCGACATGCTGAAGTACTCGCCTTTCAGGCCGTGCACGGGCTCGGCGGCGCCCGCGGGTGGTGTGCCGGGCGCGACGCCCAGCGCCAGCAGCGCGACGAGTACGGGGGCGGCTTTTCTCATCGGCGAGGTCCCCTTCGCTTTTTACAACGTTGTAAGAGCGCTCCCATCTATCCACGCACAGGGCTCAGAGACCGGCTACCTCCGAACGGAGGCATCGGCCATGTCAAACCGGACAAGTTCACGCACTGCGTGAGAGCGCGGACATGGACTACGGCAGCGGAATCTCCAGGCTCACCGTGCCGCGCAGGTCCAGCCACGCGCGGCCGGGCGCGCGCACCAGCCGCAGCACGACCTCCTCGCAGTGCGGGCAGCGCGCCACGAGACCGGGCGCGTTCTGGTAGACGTGCAACGTCGCCACCGAGCCCCGGTATCCGCAGCCCGCGCACTGGCCCGTCGCCACGGTCAGGTCCACCGCGAAGATCTCCCGCAGATCGCCCGCCAGCGCGTTGCCGTCGACGTGGTCGCTCATCGGTGGTCTCCTGTCAGCCGAAGCGTTCGGTGCGGACGCGGCGCGGATCGTGGCCCAGCGCCACGAGGATGTCGGACACCGTCTCCACGAAACCGGTGGGCCCGCACACGAAGCAGTTCGGAGTGAACTCGGCGGGCCATCCGTGCGTGTTCAAGGTGGCCACACCCAGCCGGCCCGGCGGCTCCGAAGACCCCTCCGGGGCCTGCCGGGTGTAGACGAGCCGCACGTCGAGCCCCGCGTCCTCACGGGCACGCTGCCGCAACTCGTCCGCGAACATCACGTCTTCCGGCGTGCGAACCGAGTACACCAGCCGGAACGGCACGCGGCTGCCCTCCGCGGCCCGTGTCCGGATCATCGCCATCAGCGGCGCGATGCCGGACCCGCCCGCCACCAGCGTCACCGGCGCCTGGTCGGTGGCCCGCCACACGAACCAGCCGCCGACCGGCCCGCGCAGCTCGATCTTGTCGCCCACCGAGAGCACGTCGCACAGGTACGGCGACACCTCGCCGTCGGTCACCCGCTGCACGGCCAGCTCGACCCGGTCGCCGTCCGGGGCCGACGAGACGGAGTAGCTGCGCTGCACCGAATAGCCGTCCTCGGCGGTGAGCCGCACGTCGATGTGCTGCCCCGGCAGGTGTCCCGGCCAGCCGGGCACGTCGAAGACCAGGGTGCGCGCGCTCTTGGTGAGGTCGGCGGCGTCGGCCAGTTCGGCCACCCGCCAGGTCAGTCGCCCTGATACCGCTGCTCGCGCCATGGGTCTCCGTAGTCGTGGTAGCCGGCGGTTTCCCAGAAGCCGGGTTCGTCCTCGAGCAGCAGCCGGATGCCGCGGACCCACTTGGCCGACTTCCAGAAGT
Organism: Lentzea nigeriaca; assembly: GCF_016907955.1. Lineage (GTDB taxonomy): Bacteria > Actinomycetota > Actinomycetes > Mycobacteriales > Pseudonocardiaceae > Lentzea > Lentzea nigeriaca. The sequence goes on from NZ_JAFBCX010000031.1 coordinate 19,729, forward strand.
ACAGGTGCGGCACCAGCAACCGCGCCGGCCCGCCGTGCTCCGGCGTGAGGTCATCGTCGTCGTAGCGGTAGGCGATCCACGCCTGGCCGTCGAGCAGGTCCTCCAGCGGCAGGTTGGTCGTGTAGCCGCCGTAGGAGTGCACGAGCGCGAAGTCCGCCGCCGTCTCCACGTCCTCCAGCAGCACGTCCAGGGACACGCCCTTCCACCGGGTGTGCAGCTTGGACCACTTGGTGACGCAGTGGATGTCCGTCGTGATCTTCTCCGCGGGCAGCTCGATCAGCTGTTGCCACGACCAGGTGTGCTTCTGCCCGATCTCGGTGCTGACGGTGAACTCCCACCGGTCGGTCGGCACGCGCGGCGTCGGGCCCGCGGTGAGCACCGGGAAGTCCTCGGTGAGGTACTGCCCCGGTGGCAGCTGCACGTCCGGCGACTGGCGCCGGCCGGTGAAGCCGGGTGAGACGATCGGCATGGGTGCAGTACACAGCACCGGCCGCGAACGCGCCACGCCGGTCTGTACCGTGCGCGCGTGGAGATCACCGACAATCGCTCGTTCCCCGCCGCACTGGACGCGTTGAGCGGCATCGACTTCCCCTGGGACTACGACGAGAAGACCGACACCCCGGCGCCGTACAACATCGACTACGAGCCGTACGTCGAGTTCGACTCCCCCGAGGAGACGAACGAGTGGATCTGGGCCTGGACCGGCAACAAGGAGCTGAACGGCGATGCGTTCCGGGTGTTCGGGAAGGACGGCACCGGCGGCCTGGCCGCGCTCTGGCTGGTGCGCCCCGGACGGCCGCTGACCGAGCAGCCGGTCGTGTTCTTCGGCTCCGAGGGCGAGACCGGGGTCGTGGCGACGAGCCTGGACGAGTTCCTGTGGCTGCTCGCCGGTGGCGTCGGCCCGCAGGAAGCCGTCGAGTTCGGGTCCGACAGCGGGGTGCCGCACGAGAAACTCCGCGCCGTGGCCGAGAAGTACTCCGCTGTCGGACCGCGCACGCCCGCAGAGGTGCTGGCCGCCGCCCGTGCCGAGTTCCCCGGCTTCGAGGAGACCGTCCAGTCCTGGTGCCGTTGACGCACAGGCCCGCCGGATTTCCACCTGGGCGCGCATAAAGTGCTTTTACCGCAACGGTTACGTCGGTCTACGGCCGGATGATCGTACTGTGGCGCTGTGCATCCACACAGGCCGCAACCGCGCCGCTACCCCGGCGTCGTCGTGTCGAGCACGTTCGAGGATCTCGAGGAGCACCGCGCCGCGCTGATGCGGGCGATCGAGGGACAGCACCTGCACCCGGTGGCGATGGAGCAGGACGCGGCGTTGCCCGCCGGCACGGTCGTCGAGGCGTCGCTGAGCAAGGTGCGGCACGCGGCCGCCTACGTCGGGGTGATCAGCCACCGGTACGGCCAGGTGCCGGAGTGCCATGAGAATCCGGACCGGCTCTCGCTCACCGAGCTGGAGTTCCGCGAGGCTCGCAGGCTGGGCCTGCCGATCCTGGTCTTCATCATGGGGCCGGCCCATCCAGTGGTCGCCGGCGCGGTGGAGGTCGATCCCGACAAGCGACGGAAGCTGGAGGCGTTCCGGGAGGAGGCCAAACGCGCGTCCGCGGGTGGTTCGGTCCACCGCGTGTACAGGGTGTTCAACGACCTGGCCGACTTCTCGGCGGCCGCCACGCAGTCGGTCGCCGAGCTGCGCTGGCACCTCACGTCGGCTCCCGCACAGGACGTCGACCTCGACGTTCCTGCTCCGCCCGCGCTCTACGCCCACCCGAGCTACATCGGGTCGCACACGTTCGTCGGCAGGCAGGCCCAGCTCGCGACGCTGAACGACTGGGCGGACGCGGCCGACCAGCATCCCGTGCTGCTCTTCGAGTCGATCGGCGGTGCCGGGAAGAGCATGCTCTCGTGGCAGTGGATCACGCGCCACGCTCCCGCCGTGCGCGGCGACTGGGCCGGCCGGTTCTGGTACTCGTTCTACGAGAAGGGCGCGGTGATGGACGACTTCTGCCGCCGCGCCCTCGCGTACACGACGATGCGCCCGGTCGGCGAGTTCGCGATGAAGGGGTCGGCCGAGGTCGCGGAGCTGCTCGTGCGGCAGCTCAAGCGCCACCCGTGGCTCTTCGTCCTCGACGGACTCGAACGGGTTCTCGCCGCCTACCACCACTACGACGCGTCGCAGCTGCTCGACGACCGCGCGGGTGAGTCGGACGACATCACCGACCGCGATCCGTGCGGTGCGATCCGCGTCGAGGACGAGGACCTCCTGCGGCAGCTCGCGGGTGCCGAGCCGTCGAAGATCCTCATCACCTCGCGCCTCGTGCCGTCCGTGCTGCTCAACACGTCGAACCACCCCATTCCCGGCGTGCTGCACGAACGCCTGCCCGGGCTGCGGCCCGCCGACGCCGAGGCCCTGCTGCGCAGCTGCAACGTCGCCGGCGATTCCGCGGCCATACGCGCGTATCTGAAGCGGCACTGCGACTGCCACCCGCTGGTGACCGGGGTCGTGGCCGGCCTGGTCAACGGCTACCTCCCGGCACGCGGCGACTTCGACGCCTGGGCCGCCGACCCTCACCACGGCGGCCATCTCAAACTCTCCGAGCTCGACCTCGTGGGGAAGCGCAACCACATCCTGCGCGCGGCACTCGCGGCGCTGCCGGAACCGAGCTGGCAGCTGCTCAACACGCTGGCGCTGCTCTCGGAGACCGTCGACTACGAGACGCTCAGCGCGTTCAACCCGCACCTGCCGCTCGACCGGCCGGCCGAACCGGAGGAGCAGGCGGCGGCCCTGCACAAGCTCAGCGCGACCGTGCACGACCTCGAGCACCGCGGGCTGTTGCAGTACGACCGGCGAACCCAGCGCTACGACATCCACCCCGTGGTGCGCGGTGTCACGGCCGGTGGGCTGCTCAAGGAGGACGTGCACCGCATCGGGCAGCGCATGGTCGACCACTTCTCCGCGCGGTGGGAGAACCCGCACGTCGAGCCCGAGAGCGTGGAGGACCTGCGCCACGGGATGACCCTCGTGCGCACGCTCGTCCAGCTGGGCCGCATCCACGAGGCGGGCCTGCGGTACACCGAGCTGGGCGGTGCGCTGGTGCACAAGCTCGAAGCGTTTCCGGAGGTTCTCTCGCTCCTGCAACCGTTTTTCACGCACGGCTGGTCGGCACCGCATCGCGACCTCATCACCGAACAGGCCGCGTCGCTCGCGACCGATGCGGCGTGCGCGTTGACGAGGGTGGGCGAGCTGGAGCGCGCCCTCGCGCTGCACGGTCTCGCGTTGACCAAGAACATCGACAGCGGCAACTCGGTGCGTGCCGTGGTGAACCTCGCGAACGCGGCGACCACGCTCGACGGGTTGAACCGGTTGGCGCGGGCCGACCGGGTGGTGCGCCTCGCGCTGGAGCTGGCCGAGCTTTATCCGAACGGCAGGGCGTTGTTCGTGGCGCGCCTCACGACGTTCGAACGCCTTGTCGACGCGGGACAGGAGGCGGAGGCCGAGAAGATCTGGGCGTCGCTCGACTTCCTGCACAGCTGGGACTACGCCGCGCGCCGCAGCGGACAGGCGGAGATCGTGAACGCGTACTTCAAGCTGCGCACCGGCCGGCTGTCCGACTCGGAGCTCACGTCGATCGAGGACCACGCGCGAGCGACGAACAGCAAAGCGTTGCAGCGCAAGGTGCACAGGCTGAGAGGGAACCTGTTCCTGCAGCTGGAGGACTGGGGCGCGGCCGCGCACGAGCTCGGCGAGGCGATGCGGATGGCGCGCACGTCCGACATCCACGACACCGACACCGCCACCAAGCTCGTGCTCGCCAGGCTCCACTCAGGACAGTCGTCGAACGCCGCCGCGGAGGCCGCACGCCTCTCCTCCGGCGACCGACCGGCGCACGCACCGCTCGCCCTGCTGTGGCGGGCACTCGGCGAGTACGAGAAGGCTCTCGCGCAGGCGGAACTGGCGTACCGGAGGGCCTGGGCCGATGGCGAGCCGCACGTCCGTCGTTACGACCTGCGGGAAGCTTCCTTGCTGCTGCACGATCTCGGTGCGGCTCAACCACGACTCGCGCCGTACGACCCGGCGAGCGATCCTCCGCTGCCGTGGGAGGTGAAGGTTCTCAAGGAGGTCAGGAACCGGCGCGACGCCAGGAGATCAACCTAGGAACCCGCGCCGACGAACCCGTTTCGGCTCGCGGGTGAACTGCGATGGGTGACGGTGAGCGTCCGCGTAGTCACGTCATGCCACTGTTAGGCCGAAAGAGCAGGGCCGAAAGGCCCGTCAAAGTAACGCCCGATCGGCGTAGCGTCGGCTGGTCTTGCGTCGACCACGCACGCCACGGAGGAACGCGATGAAGCGGTCCACGACACTCCTGTCCGCATTGGCCCTCGTCCTCGGCGGCGTGGCGGCGTCACCCGCCGCGGCCGCTCCCACGGCCGACCCGCTCGACGTCTACGTCGCCGACGTGACACCTCAGCAGGCGGCTGACCTGTCCAGACAAGGCTTCGACGTCACCGGCACCCGGACGTCCGGCGACAAGGTCGAGGTCGACCTCGTGCTCACCGGCGGCCAGCAGGCGGAACTGGCCAGGCGCGGTGTCGACGCGAAGGTGAAGAAGAACAAGGACGGCAAGAGCGCACGGCAGCTCGCCGCCGAACAGGCCGCCGCCGGGTACACGGTGTGGCGGTCCTACGACCAACCTGGCGGGATCCGCGACCAGCTGTACGCGTTGGCCCGCGACAACCAGAACCTCGTGAAGCTCGAGGTGCTCGGGAAGACCGGGCAGGGCCGCGAGATCATCGCGCTGAAGGTGACGCAGGGCGCCGTCGGTCTGCGCGACGGCAGCAGGCCCGCGGTGTTGTACTCGTCGACGCAGCACGCGCGTGAGTGGATCAGCACCGAGGTCAACCGCAGGCTGCTGAACCACGTCGTCAACCGGTTCAAGGCGGGCGACAAGGAGATCAAGGACCTGCTGAAGGCGACCGAGCTGTGGTTCGTGCTCGTCGCCAACCCGGACGGCTACCAGTACACGTTCGACGTGGAACGCCTGTGGCGCAAGAACCTCCGCGACAACGACGGCAACGGGCAGATCACCGTCGGTGACGGCGTCGACCCGAACCGCAACTTCGACGAGCACTTCAACTACGACAACGAAGGCTCGTCGAGCGCGACCGCCAGCGAGACCTACCGCGGGCCCAACGCGGTCTCCGAGCCCGAGACCAAGGCGATGCAGGGACTGCTCGACCGGATCAAGCCGAAGTTCCAGTCCAACATGCACTCCTACGGCCCGTTCATCCTCTACCCGCAGGGCTGGCAGACCGGCACGCCCGAGGCCGACAACCCGATCTACACCGCACTCGCCGGCACCGACGCCAACCCCGCGATCCCCGGCTTCGACCCCGGCATCAGCTCCGACGAGCTGTACGTGACCAACGGCGAGACCACCGACTACGCCGACAGCCACAACGGCACCGTGGCGTTCACGCCGGAGCTCGGCGAGGGCTGCGACGGCTGCGGCTTCGTCTTCCCCGACGACGAGGCGCTCGTCGAGGCCGAGTTCCAGAGGGCGCTGCCGTTCTCGCTGTCGCTCGCGAAGTCCGCGCCCGACCCTGCCAACCCGAAGTCTGCCGTCGGCATCGGCGTCCAGCCGTTCTACCTGGACCAGGCCGAGGCCGACCAGGAGAACGGCCCACTGTCCATGTTGGACTTCACGTTCACCGAGTCGTACGGCGACCCGCAGGAAGTCCGCGTGCTGGCGAAGAAGTCGCTCGGCGCGGTGACCGCCAAGTGGCAGGTCGGCAACGGCCCGGTGCACAGCGCGCCGACGACCGAGTGGACCGGCGGCGAGCGCTACAGCGCGGGCAACGCGAACTACTACCACGTCGTGCGTGGCACGGTGACCGGCACGAACCCCGGTGACGACGTCAAGGTGTGGTTCGAGGGCGGCGGTCAGACCAGCGGCTCGTTCACCTACCACGCCGTCTCCGAGAGCGGCGGCAAGGTGCTCGTCCTCGCCGCCGAGGACTACACCGGCGCCTCGCCCGTACAGGGCGTCACGGCACCGAAGTACCTGTCGTACTACACCGACGCACTCAACGCCAACGGCGTCAGCCACGACGTGTACGACGTGGACGCGCATGGCCGCAAGGCACCTGACGCGCTCGGCGTGCTGAGCCACTACCAGGCCGTCATCTGGTACACCGGCGACGACCTCGTGACGCGCGAGGCGGGCTGGGGCCCCGGCAACGCCTCGAGCCTGGCGCAGACGGAGCTCTTCGAGATCCGCGATTACCTCAACGAGGGCGGAAAGGTGCTCTACACCGGCAAGAACGCCGGGCACCAGTACACCGGCGCCAGCGGGATCGGCAACCAGTTCTACGACCCGTTCGAGAACAAGCAGTGCAGCAGCCTGCCGGACAGGGACACGCGGTGCCGCCTCCTGCGCGGTTCCGGCAACGGCGTGAACGACGTCATCGAGTACTGGTTCGGCGCCGCGATCATCAACGGCGGCGCGGGTCAGGACGAGAACCACAACCCGTTCCCCGTCAAGGGTGTCGCGGATCCCTACACGGGCCTCACGTGGGGCCTCAACGGAGCGGACAGCGCACAGAACCAGACCAACACCGCGTCGTTCCTGACGACGAGTGGCCTGCTGCCGGTGAACCAGTACCCGCAGTTCGCCAGTACGGTCGCAGCCGCCTGGGACCGCCCCGGTGGCCCGTTCGCGCCGCATACCGGTACCTACTACATGTACTCGCAGATCAGTGACGTGTCGTACAAGCGACTGACCCGGACGATCACCGTTCCCGCCGGTGGCGCCCAGATGTCGTTCTACACCTCGTACGACACCGAACTCGCGTGGGACCACGTGTTCGTCGAGGCCCGCACGGCCGGCGGCACCAACTGGACGACGCTGCCCGACCTGAACGGGCACACCTCCACCGCCACCGGCGAGAGCTGCCCGGCGGGCTGGCGTGATCTGCATCCGCACCTCGACCACTACCAGACGATCAACGCCGACGGCACCTGTTCACCGACCGGTTCCACCGGTACCTGGAACGCGGCGTCCGGCAACTCCGGCGGCTGGCAGCAGTGGAACGTCGACCTGTCCGCCTACGCGGGCAGCCAGGTCGAGGTCTCCATCGCCTACGCGAGCGACTGGGCATCTCAGGGTCTTGGCACGTTCGTCGACGACATCACCGTCACGACCGGCGAAGGCACCACGTCATTCGAGTCCGGTTTGGACGGTTGGGTCGTCACCGGCCCGCCCGCGGGCAGCGCGCCGAACCCGAACAACTTCACCCGCACCACCGCCGCCGGGTTCCCGGAGGGTGCCGTGGTGAGTACGGCCGACACCCTGTACTTCGGGTTCGGCTTCGAGGGCATCACGAGCGCCGCGGTCCGCAACGCCGTGATGTCCAGGTCGATGAAGTACCTGCTGGGCAACTGACTCTGCCCGGCGGGAAGCGGGCGGCGTGGTCTCCTGACCACGCCGCCCGCTTTCGCGGCGCGGTGAGCGAGCACACAGATCACCTGGAAACACAGGGGATGCCGGGGCCGTTGTAGAGAACGATCGGTGCGGTTCGTGTCCCCTGGGTCCCACCCAAATCGCCTTCGCGGAAGACCGTTCGGCTCGTACCGCGTCGAGCCCACCGCCGAGAGGCGACCACCGCGCCTACCCTCCTCAGTTTTCCTTGCAAAACAACAACTTCACGGTGACCGACCACACAGACCGGCCGGAAACACCCGAGACTCCCCCACCGTTGTAGAGAGCGTCGGTGCGGTACAGGTCCCCTGGGCCTCACCCCGACTGCCTTCGCGGAAGACCGTTCGGCTGGTACCGCGTCGAGCCCCTCGCCGAGAGGCGACCGCCGCACCGACCATCACGACCCGCCCCAGGCCACTGTCACACCCCCCAGCGGTGGCCTGCGGGCTTCCCAAGCACCAGACTTGCCCTCAGACCGTCACGTTCTCCCCCGATGACGGCCTGGGGGCATCCCTTTCCCCGCCATTCCCACAGGCCCCAAGCCACGGTCTGAAACGTCGCGTCACCGCGCCTTTCCTTGCAACACCACGGCTTCACCGCAGTGAGCGACCACACAGGTAAGCCGGAAACACCAGGCGTCCAGACCCCGTTGAACACAGTGGTCGGTGCGGTTCGTGTCCCCCGGGCCTCACCCAATTGCCTTCGCGGAACACCGGAAACCCGGTACCGCGTCGAGCCCCTCGCCGAGAGGCGACCGCCACACCGGCCACCAGACTCGCCCTCAGGCCGTCACCTGTCCCCCGACGGCGGCCTGAGGGCGTTCTCGCTCACCGGGTCAGGCGACGCCCGCCTCGATCAGCAGCGGCCAGATGTCGGACTGGTCGACCACCTCGACGCCGAGCTTCTCCGCCTTCGTCAGCTTGCTCGCGCCCACGCCGGCGCCCGTGATGAGCATGTCGGTGGTCGCCGACACCGAGGAGGCGGTGGTGGCGCCCGCGCGTTCGCACATCTTCTGGAACGTCGGGCGGGTCACCTTCTCGCCCGAGCGCGGGTCGCTGATCGAGCCGGTGATGACGACGGTCTTGCCTTCCAGCGGTGCGCCCGCCACGACCTCGGGCGGCAGGTCCTCCTCGCGGACGTCCAGGGAGACGCCGCGCTCGCGGAGACGTTCGATCTCCGGGCGCAGGCGAGCCAGGTGCTGGGTCAGGGACTCGGCCACCTTCTGGCCGATGTCCTCCACGGCCACCAGCTTCTCGACGCCCGCGTCGGCCACCTCCTCCAGTGATCTGAAACCTGCCCGGCAGAGGCGCGCGGCGGTGCCTTCCGAGGCCATCGGGATGGACAGGCCGATGAGGGCGCGGCGCAGGCCCACGGAGCGGCTGCGGTCGATCGACTCGATCATGCGGGTCGCTGAGACCTCGCCGACGCGGTCGAACTCCAGGAGCCGTTCCTTGGTGAGCGTGTAGAAGTCGGACGGGTTCACCAGGTCGCCGGTGTCGGCGAGGCGTTCGATCCACACCTGGCCGATGGCGTCGATGTCGGCTCCGGCGCGGGACGACCAGTGGATCAGGCGGCGGACGGTCTGGGCCGGGCAGGCGGCGTTGGTGCAGAACAGCTCGCGGCTGTTGCCCTGTTCGGTCAGCGGCTGGGCGCAGGACGGGCAGTCCGACGGCGGGACGATCTCGCGTTCGGCGCCGGTGCGCTTGGAGGCGTCGAGCACTCCCGCCACGAACGGGATCACGTCGCCCGCGCGGCGGACCAGGACCGTGTCGCCGATCTTGATGCCTCGCGAGCGGATGACCTCCTGGTTCGCCAGGGTCGCGCGGGTGACCGTGGTGCCGCCGACGAAGACCGGCTCCAGCCAGGCGACCGGAGCGATCTTCCCGGTCTTGCCCACGTCCCAGACGACATCGGTCAGGATCGTCGTCTTCTCCTCGGCGGCGAACTTGTAGGCGATCGCGCCGCGCGGGGAGCTGGAGCGGGTGCCCGCGGCGGCGTAGGCGTCGCGGTTGGCCAGGCGCAGGACGGCGCCGTCGAGGTCGTAGTCGAGGTCGTTGCGCTGCTGCTCGATCGCGCCGATCTGCTCCTGCGCCTCGGCGGCGGTCGAGCAGTGCCGCATCTCGGCGACGCTGAAGCCGAGCTTGCGCAGACCCGCGTCGAGGTCGGAGTCGGCGCTCTCGGGTTCGGTGGTCAAGTCGAACGCGAAGAACTGCATGCGGCGGCCCTCGACGGCCTTCGGGTCCTTCGCGCGCAGAGTGCCCGCAGCCGCGTTACGCGGGTTGATCAACGGCTTGTCGGGGTGCTTCTGGTTGTAGGCGTTGAAGGTCGAGCGCAGCATCACGCACTCGCCGCGCACCTCGACGCGCCCCGGCGCGTCCACCTTGTCCGGCACGCCGTCGCACAACGCGCGCGTCAGGAACGTGACGTCGTCGCCCGTCGTGCCGTCGCCGCGGGTGACCGCGCGCACTAGCCGTCCGTTCTCGTAGACGAGTGCCAGCGACAGGCCGTCGAGCTTCGGCATGACGACCACGGGCTGGCCGGGGAAACGGGCGAAGAACGCCTCGACCTGCTCCGGCTTGTTCGCCTTCTCGAGCGACAGCATCGGGCGCGAGTGCCGCACCGGCGCATGCAGCACCGACGGCGCGCCCACGTGGTCGAGCGGGTTGTCCTCCGGCGTCAGCTCCGGGTGCTCCGCGATCAACGCGCGCAGCTCGTCCTCCACCGCGTCGTACTCCGCGTCGGCCACCAGCGGCGCGCCCTGGTAGTACGCGTCGCGCAGCTCCACGATCCGCGCGGCGAGCTCCTGAATCCGGTCCCCAGCACTCATGGGACGGACGGTACCCGGCGGCACCGACAATTCCGGTCAACCAGGAAAAACCGCTGGTCAAGCCGCTAGTCCCGCGGCCCTCGCAGCGTCAGCACCACCCGCAGTACGTGCTCCACGGCGGCCGGGAACACGGCCCCGCGCAGCTCGTCGCGGTGCGCGAGCGTCTGCCCCGCGAACTCGACCATGCGCTGCGGCCCCACCCGGCGGACCACCAGCGCCGCGACCTCCTCCAGGTCGAGGCCGGGGTTGTCGAGGCGGGTCAGCGCGAACTCGACCAACAGCTCCTCGTCGGTCATCGGCACCTCCTCCCGACATGCGCTGGACCGGCGATCGGCGCCACCGCACGCTGTGCTCATGAAGTTCCTGCGGCCAGACGCCCACACCTGGACGTGCCCGCCCGCGCCCACCGGCGTGCGGGACTTCCACGCGCGGTTTCCCGGCTACGCGCCCACGCCACTGACGGAACTCCCGGCCCTCGCGACCGAACTCCGCGTCGGCCGGTTGTTCGTCAAGGACGAATCCTCCCGGCTCGGCCTGCCCGCATTCAAGGCTCTCGGCGCGTCGTGGGCCGTGCACCGCGTCCTGCAGGGAAGAACCGGACAGATCACCCTCACCTCCGCGACCGATGGCAACCACGGCCGCGCCGTCGCGCGCATGGCGCGCCTTTTCCACCAGCGCGCACACATCTTCGTGCCGCACAACGTCCCCCAGCACGCCATCGAAGCCATCAAGGCCGAACAGGCCGAGGTCACGATCGTCGACGGCACGTACGACGACGCGGTCAACACGGCCGCCAGGGCCGACGGCGTCCTCGTCCAGGACATGGGCCGGCCCGGCTACGAGGAGATCCCGGCCTGGATCGTCGAGGGCTACAGCACCCTGTGCGCCGAGATCGACGAGCAACTCACCGAAGAACCCGATCTCGTCGTGATCCCCGTCGGCGTCGGCTCGTTCGCCCAGGCCGTGATCACCCATTACCGCGGCCGCGACTCGCGCACGAGACTCCTGGCCGTCGAACCGGAGAACGCCGCCTGCGTCCTGGAAAGCCTCCAAGCCGGCGCACTCACGACCATCCCCACGGGCGACACGATCATGACCGGCCTCAACTGCGGCACACCGTCGGCCACCGCCTGGCCGTTCCTGCACCACGGCCTGGACGCCGCCGTCGCCATCTCCGACTCCGACTGCGCCCGAGCCGTCCGCGACCTGCATGCCCTGAACGTCTACTCAGGACCGTGCGGCGCCGCACCCCTCGCCGGGCTCCGCGCCGTCCGCGACGACCTGGGCGACCTCGGCACGGTCGTCCTCATCAGCACCGAAGGTCTCACGACCTCAGCGCCTGCTTGAACTCCGGGCACTCCACCAGCGGTTCGTGGGTGCACGTCGTGGCGTGCTCCAGGCTGTGCCGCATGCGCTGCAACCGGGCGATGTCCTCGTCCAGCTCGGCGACCTTCTCGGCCATCCTGGCGCGCAACGCGTCGTCCCCCGGCGTCGCCACCAGGAACCGGCTGATCTCCGCGATCGAGAACCCGGCCCGGCGCGCGCAGTTGATCAGCTCCAGCCGGTGCAGCACCTCGGGTTCGTACGTGCGGCGCAGTCCGTTGCGACCGCTCGACGAGAGCAGCCCCTTCTTCTCGTAGAACCGCAGAGCCGACGGCGCCAGCCCCGTCCTCTCGGCCACTTCGGCGATGTCCAACACCCGGCCGAGGCTAATCGCGATCTTGACATTCCTCGAACAAATCCCGAACCAGCCCCGGTTCCGGCTCCGGCAACGTACCGCCCCGAACGTTTCCTTGAGAGGGGCAGAGCATGGAACTGAGACGGGTGTTATTCGGCCTGACGACCGCGACGGCGCTGCTGCTGGGCGCCGTCCCGGCGTCGGCGGCGGCACAGCCACGTCTCTCGGTGTCGGGCGCGAACGTCGTCGACCCGGCCGGAAACCCGATCGTGCTGCGGGGCTACAACTGGGGGCACTGGGGCACCGTCCAGACGCAGGACCCAGGCGACCACGTGGCGGCGGGCGCCAACTCGGTGCGGATCCCGTTGCGCTGGTGGGGCGAGTGGAAGGACGACGTGGACAGTCGCGACCCCGATCCCGCCAACCCCAGCCACATCAAGGCCGGCCACCTGGCGCTGCTCGACCAGACGATCGAGCAGGCCAGTGCCAAGCACCTGTGGATCACGCTGTTCGTCGACTCGAACTACGGCCAGGGCGCTGGCGGAACGCCCGACAACTTCTGGACCGACCCCGTGATGAAGCAGCAGTTCAAGGAGGTCTGGCAGTTCCTCGTGCGGCGCTACAAGGCCACGCCGTACATGGGCGCCTTCGAGATCCTGCCCGAGCCCAAGCCCATCGGTCAGAGCGACGACCAGGTACGCGCGTTCTACGACGAGATGATCGGCGTCATCCGCGGGATCGACCGCCGCACACCGGTCGTGGTGGGGCCCAACGACAACTACAGCTGCAGCCACCTGGAGGGCGCCTTCACCACGGCCGACCCGAAGGTCATCTACACCTGCAACTACTTCATCTTCGACAAGCCGCTCAACCGCATCAAGCCCATCACCGACTTCCGCACCGCCCACAACGTGCCGGTCTGGATCAACCAGGTCGGTGTCGAGAGCGGTGCGGACGACGCGAAGCTGAAGGCCCGCACCGTGTTGCAGGCCTTCGAGGACAACGGGATCGGCTGGGCCTGGTGGACCTACCGGCTCAACGGCACCAACCCGGACACCCACGGCATCTACTACCGCGACCCGGCCGATCCCGATGGCTGGATCGTCAAGCAGGCGTGGCTGGAGCTGGTGAACGGCTACCTCGCCGCATGACAGGTTCCTCCACGTAACGCCGGCTGAGCGCCGCCGCCACGATCGTGAGCACCGCCGCGATCGGCCCGGCGGCGGCGACGACCGGGTGCTCGTCGAGGAGGTGCTCGCGGGCAGGGAGATCGACGTCGCCGTGCTCGATGACCCGGACTCCGGGCGCAGGACCGGGCCGCCGCTGGAGATCCAGGTGCCAGGCCCGGTCGAGCTCGACGGCATCGGCCGACGGGTGGAGCTCACGCAGATCGCCGGTATACCGCTCGATGATCGCGTTCTGGTCGGCGATGCTGCGATGCCCCTCGATCACCCGCAGGTCCACACCGGACGGCAGCGCGTCGCGGGCGTCGACCAGCCGCAGCGCGAGCCCCTGCCTGACCAGCACGTCAGGCGCGAAGACGAGTGGTGCCAACGGATCGCCGTTCTCCAGGACGCGAACGGCGCGCAAGACCGGATCGGCCAGCAGGATGGTCATGCGGCCAACCTAGGAACGCGCGACCACGCCGGACTCCTCCTCAAGGTCGACCCCGGACGCCGAACGGACGGTTGGCCGGGCCGGACATCAGCCGTTCGACCGAGGGCTTGACCTCAACCACGGTTCAAGTCGCACCCTCGTCCCCATGAAGATCCACCACCTCAACTGCGGTTCCGTACGCCAGATCGACCCCACCTACGAAGGTCTGCCGAGCGCACCGGCCGTCAACCACTGCCTGCTGGTCGAAACCGACCGAAATGGACTCGTCCTCGTCGAGACAGGACTCGGCCTGGACGACGTCCGCGACCCCGGCGGCAGCCTCAGCGCCGACTGGGTGGACATGACCCAGCCGGCGTTGCAGGAGCACGAAACGGCCATCCGCCAGGTCGAACGCCTGGGTTTCACACCGGCCGACGTCCGGCACGTCCTCCTCACGCACCTCGACGTCGACCACTGCGGCGGCCTGCCGGACTTCCCGCACGCCGCGGTCCACGTCCTGGAGGCCGAACTCCGCGCGGCCGTGGCGCAAGCCCCGAGCCGGCGTTACCGCCCGGCCCACTGGGCCCACGGTCCACACTGGCGCACCTACGAGTCCACAGGCGACCCGTGGTTCGGCTTCACCGCGATCCAGCCGTCCGGTCTCCCGGAGGAGATCAAGCTCGTCCCGATGGGCGGCCACACCGCGGGACACACCGGAATCGCCGTGCACGACGGCACCAGGTGGCTCCTGCACTGCGGGGATGCCTACTACTACCACCGAGAACTGGACGAAAACCCCGAAACACACCCCTTGATGGACATCGTGCAGACCACCTCCGAGGTCGACCACGACCAGAGGATCGACACCCAGGTCCGGCTGAGGACCCTCGCGCGCGACCACTCCGACGAGGTCACGCTCTTCAGCGCCCACGACCCGTGGGAATTCGGCAGACTGGCTTCGTGACCGCAACGAGGAAGTGCTGACGTGCACGCCGCCGGCCTGGTGCTGCACCCGCAACGGGACTCCGCCGCGGCCGTCGAGGCGGTCCTCGGCTGGGCGGCCAACCGCGGTGTCGAGATCCTCGGCATCGCGGACGAGATCCAGCGCCTGCGCTGCGAGGCCACCCCGGTCTCCCCGGAGGAGCTGGGCCGCCGCGCCGACCTGGTCGTGAGCCTCGGCGGCGACGGCACGATGTTGCGAGCCATGCGCCTGGCCGACGGCGAACGCGCCCCGGTCCTGGGCGTCAACCTGGGCAAACTCGGTTTCCTGGCCGAGGTCGACGTCCCGGACCTGCCCGCCGCGCTGTCCGCCATCGACGCCCACGCCTTCACCGTCGAACCCCGCCTGGCCGTCGACGCGGTCTTCAACGGCGGCAGGGTCACGGCGTTCAACGACATCGCCGTCGTCCGCATCCCCGGCGAGGGCAGTGCGCGGGTGGCGGTGCGCGTGGCGGGCCAGCCGTTCGTCAGCTACGCGGCGGACGCGGTCATCGTCGCCACCCCGACCGGCTCCACGGCATACAGCTTCTCCGCGGGCGGGCCGATCACCAGCCCGTCCGTGGAGGCGCTGCTCGTGACCCCGGCCGCCCCGCACTCCGCCTACAGCCGCGGGGTGGTGCTGTCGGTGCGCGACGACGTCGACCTCGACCTGCTGCCGTCCAGCGGACGGCTCGCGGTCGAGGTGGACGGGATGGTCGCCGGGTACGTGAAGCCGGGCGAGCGGGTGTCCTTGCAGGCACGTCCCGGTGCCGCACGCGTGGTCCGGCTCGGGATGACGACGTTCTACCAGCGGGCACGGCGCAAGCTGCGGCTGACGGACTCGGCGGAGCTCGGATGAGGCTGCGCGAGTGGACGGTCGACGACGCCGCCTGGTACGCGGAAGCCACCAGGGATCCCGAGGTCCAGCGCTACACCACCGATCCGCCGACGATCACCGCGGACCAGGTGGCCGCGGCGATCGCGGGCCTGCGGGACAACCCGGCCACCGCGGCGTTCTGCATCGAGGACGCCGGTGAGCGCTGTGGCAACGTGGCCGTGGACTTCGAGAACGGAATCGGGCACGTGTCCTATCTGGTCGCGGCGCACGCACGCGGACGAGGCCTGGCTTCCCAGGCGCTCAAGGAGTTCGTGGACTGGATCTTCGCGAACCACGCGGTCGACGAGCTGCGGCTGTGGACTCATCGCGACAACACCGGCTCGCGCAAGGTCGCGGAACGCGCCGGGTTCGTCCGCGACCCGGGACGTGACCAGGACCGCGAGATCAAGGGAACGATCTGGCCGACCATGTCCTACCAACTCCCTCGATAACGCCGCCGCCTCCACCTAGGCTCGTGCCGCGCTCGGCGAGCGCCGAGCGGACTATGGGGGTTTGCGAGATGTCAGAGTTGAACAGACGCGGCATGTTCGCGTTAGGCGCGGGCATCGCCGCGCTGGGCGCCACCGGCGTCGCGTCCGCCGACAGCGACCACGAGGCGGACCTGCCCGGATTCCGGCACAACCACGCCCAGGTCAACGGTGTGCGCCTGCACTACGTGACGGGCGGCAGGGGCGAGCCGCTCGTGCTGCTACCGGGCTGGCCACAGACGTGGTGGGAGTACCACAAGATCATGCCCGCCCTCGCCACGAAGTTCCGGGTCATCGCGGTGGACCTGAGGGGCATGGGCGGGTCGGAGAAGCCGCAGGGCGGCTACGACAAGAAGACGATGGCCGCCGACATCCACGAGCTCGTCAAGAAGCTCGGGTACGGCAAGGTGAACATCGCCGGGCACGACATCGGCAGCCAGGTCGCGTTCAGCTTCGCGGCCAACTTCCCCGGCGCCACGCGCAAGGTGGCGTTGCTGGACGTGCTGCACCCCGACGAGGGCTACTACCACATCCCGCTGCTGCCGCCGCCCGGCCAGTTCAGCCTGTGGTGGTTCGCGTTCAACCAGGTGCAGACGCTGCCGGAGCAGTTGCTCGCCGGGCGGTTCCGGTACCTGATCGACTGGCTGTTCGCGAACACCGCGCTCAACCCGGACGGCCTCGACGAGCGGTCCAGGGAGATCTACGCGCGGGCGTACAACTCGCCGGACGCCATCCGTGCGAGCAACGGCTGGTACAAGGCGTTCCACCAGGACATCGCCGACGGCAAGACGTACGCCAAGCTGACGCCGCCGGTGCTGGGACTCGCGTCGATCCTGTCCTACGAGCAGATGGTGGCCGCACTGCCGAACGTCGCGGTCGACTCCAAGGTCGTGGCGGTCGAGGGCGCCGGACACTGGCTCGCGGAGGAGCAGCCCGACGCCGTCGCCCGTTCCCTCACGGAGTTTTTCGGCTGAGCCGGGGAATGAACGCCGCGACCGCGCACGCCAGCAGCGCGGTCGCGGCACCCAGGCCCATGATCAGGCGGAAGCTGAACGGGATCGTCACCTGCGTCAGCACGACACCGGCCACAGCGCTGGAGATCGACGTGCCGATCGCGCGCATCAAGGTGTTGAGGCTGTTGGCTGCCGCGGTTTCCGACGCCGGCACAGCACCCATGATCAGGGCGGGCATCGCGCCGTACGCCAGGCCGATCCCGGCGCCGATCACCGCCGACACCACGACGAGCTGCCACACCGCGGACATCAGGAAAACCCCTGTGCCGTAACCAGAAGCGACCACGACGGTGCCCAGCATCAACGTGGCGCGGGGGCCGCGCGCGTTCGAGATCCGCGCGGACACCGGTGCTATCGCCATCATCACCAGTCCGGACGGCACCAGCACGAGACCGGTGACGAGCAACGACTGGCCGAGCCCGTGCCCGGTCGACGTCGGCAGCTGCAGAATCTGCGGCAGCACCAACGACTGCGCGAACATCGAGAACGCGAACACCGCCGACGCGATGTTGGTCAGCAGCACCTGACGACGGGCCGTGGTGCGCAGATCGACGAGCGACTGCGACGACCGCAGCTCCCACCAGCCCCACACCAGCAACACGACCGCCGCCGCGACGAACAACCCCGTGATGGCACCGGCACTCCACGCGGACGCCTTCGAAACGCCGAGCAGCAGGCACACCAGCGCGACCGAAAGCCCGGCGGCGCCGAGGAGGTCGAACCGGCCGCCGCTGCGGACCGCGGACTCCGGCACGAAGACCAGCACCGCGGCGAGCACGATCACCCCGGCCGCCGCCGACGTCCAGAACAGCAGGTGCCAGTCGCTCCGCTCGGCCAGGAACGCCGCCGCGGGCAGGCCCAGCGCTCCCCCGACGCCCAGCGAGGCGCTCATCAGCGCGGTCGCCGACGCCAGCCGCTCGACCGGCAGCTCGTCGCGCATGATGCTGATGCCGAGCGGGATCACGCCGACCGCGAGGCCCTGCACGACCCGTCCGGCGATCATCGGCAGCAGCGAGTGGCTGAGCGCGGCGATCACCGAGCCGAGGATCAGCATGACCAGGCTGACCAGCAGCATGCGGCGCTTGCCGTACATGTCGCCGAGCCGCCCGACCACGGGGGTCGCGACCGCGCCGGCGAGCAGCGTCGAGGTGACCACCCACGCCGTGTCGCCGGGCGACGAGCCCAGGAGCTGCGGAAACCGCGGCAGGAGCGGAATCACCAGCGTCTGCATCAGCGACACCACGATGCCGCCCATCGCGAGCACGGCCACGACCACGTTGGGGCGCGTCACCGGACGCGTTTCGTCGAGGAGCACGCCACCACTCTAAGTCAATCACTTGACTTAATCCATCCGGGTCGACATGGTGAAGAGGAGACGCCTCCCACCACGAAGGAACCTCCCGAATGTCCGAAGTAGACGAACTGCCGCGTTTCCCGTTCCCCGCCGACGCGGCCCTCGAACCGCCGGCCGAGTGGGCGCAGCTGCGGTCGAAATGCCCGGTGGCACACGTGAAACTGGCCAGCGGTGACGTGGCCGCGCTGCTCACCCGCCACGAGGACGTCAAGAACGTCCTGTCCGACCCGCGGTTCACCAGGCCGACTCGCGGCGACGACGCCGCGCGCATCGCGGACAGCGAGGAAGGCGGCATCTTCAACAGCGACATGGCCGAGGTCATCCCGCAGCACGGCGAGGCGCACCTGACGTGGCGGCGCGGCATCGGCAAGTGGTTCACCGCCAAGCGGATGAACGCGCTGCGGCCGGGCATCGCGGCGATGGCCGAGCAGCTCATCGACGAGATGGTCGCCAAGGGCGCGCCCGCGGACCTCAAGGCGAGCCTCGGTTTTCCGCTGCCGGTATGGGTCATCTGCGACATGCTGGGCGTCCCCGACGCCGACCGCGACCAGTTCTCGCACTGGTCGGACACGATGCTGAGCATGACCCGCTACAGCGCGGAGGAGATGAAGGCCGCCGAGCAGGAGTTCGGGCGGTACATGGCCGCGCACATCGCCGCCAAGCGCGAACAGCCGGGCGACGACCTGCTCAGCGCGTTGGCCACGGACCCGGAGCCGATGTCCGACCGGACGCTCATCGCCACCGGCATCGGGTTGCTGATCGCGGGCCACGAGACGACCGCGAACATGATCACGAAGATGGTCGCGATGCTGCTGTCCGAGCGCAGCCGCTGGGAGCAGCTGCTCGCCGACCCGTCGCTGGTGCGCACCGCCGTCGAGGAGGCGCTGCGGCTCGACGCCAATGCAGGCGTCGGCATGGCCCGCTACCTCACCGAGGAGATCGAGATCGGCGGGGTCGTCCTGCCTGCGGGCACCACCGCGATGTGCAGCATGGCCGCGGCAAACCGCGACGAGGACGTGTTCGACCGAGCGTCCGAAATGGACTTGAGCCGCAGCCCCAACCAGCACCTGGCGTTCGGTGCCGGCGCCCACGCGTGCCTCGGTCAGCCGCTTGCCCGCACCGAGCTGCAGGTGGTGCTCGAGGTGCTGCTGCGCAGGCTCCCGTCGCTCGACCTGGCGGTCGAAGTGGAAGATCTACGTCGAGTCGAGGGGCTCGTCGTGGGCGGGCTCGTGGAACTACCGGTGCGATGGTGAAGTGATGAACAAGGTCGACGACAACCCGTCACGGGCGGAGCGGGCGCACGCCACGCGTGAGCTGATCCTGACCGCGGCCGAACGCCTGTTCGCCGAGCACGGGGTGCTGGCTGTCTCGAACCGGCAGGTCAGCGAGGCCGCCGGGCAGGGCAACAACACGGCCGTCGGCTACCACTTCGGCACCAAGGCCGACCTCGTGCGGGCCATCGCCCGCAAGCACCTCGCGCAGATCGAGGAGCGCAGGCAGCAGGTGCTCGCCGAGATCGGCGACAGCACGGACGTGCGCGACTGGCTGTCCTGCCTGGTACGGCCGGTCACGGACCACCTGGCGGAGGTGGGCAGCCCGACCTGGTTCGCCCGGTTCGGCGCGCAGGTCATGACCGATCCGATGCTGCGGCCGATCATCGTCGGGGAGACGCAGTCGTCGCCGTCGATGGTGCGGGTCCTGGCGGGGCTCGAGCTCTGCCTCCAGCACCTCCCTGACGACGTGCGGGCCGAACGGTTCGACATGTCCAGGCAGCTGCTCGTGCACATGATCGCCGAACGCGAGCGCGCGCTCGCCGACAACACCCCGACCCCGCGAGCCGGCTGGCGCGACGCCGCGACCGGCCTCGTCGACGCCCTCGTCGGTCTCTGGCTCGCGCCGGTCACCACCGACTCATGAGAAGGCTTGACCGTGAAGATCACTGTTGACCAGGACAAGTGCTGCGGCGCCGGAACGTGCGTGCTGCTCGCGCCGGACGTGTTCGACCAGCGCGACGAGGACGGCATCGTGGTGCTGCTCGACGCCGAACCGCCCGCCGAACTGCACTCGCTCGTGCAGGAGGCGGCTAGCGTCTGCCCGGCCGCCGCGATCTCGGTGTCGTCGTGACGCTGATCGTCGGCGCGTCCGCCGCCGGGCTCGCGACCGCCGAGGCGTTGCGCCGCAAGGGCTACACCGGTCGCCTGACGATTCTCGGTGCCGAGCCGCACCTGCCGTACGACCGGCCGCCACTGTCCAAACAGGTCCTGTCAGGCACGTGGGAACCCGGGAAGGCCCAGCTCCGCTCGCCGGAAGCGCTCGGCGCTCTCGACGCGGAGTTCGTACTCGGCGACCCCGCCGTGCACCTCGACGTCGCCGAGCGGGCCGTGCACACCGCGTCCGGTCGTGTGCTCAAGGCCGAGAACGTCGTGCTGGCCGCGGGTCTGCACCCCCGCACGTTGCCGGGGCAGCGCACGCTCCGGACGCTCGACGAAGCGCTGGCGTTGCGCTCGGATCTGTTGAAGCGCAAGCGGACGATCGTCGTCGGAGACGGCGTGCTGGGCGCCGAGATCGCCGCGACCGCGCGGCAGATGGGCGTCGCCGTCACCCTGACCGGCCCGCAGCAGGCCCCGATGGCGCTGCAACTCGGGCCGGTGGTCGCTGAACTCCTCGCCGAACTGCACACCTCACAAGGCGTCGACCTGCGCCTCGGCGCAGCCGTCACCGGCGTCGACGACCACGGCGTGCTGCTGGAGACCGGCGAGGTGCTGCCCGCTGACCTCGTCGTGGTGGCGTTCGGCTCCGTTCCTGCGACCGAGTGGTTGCAGGACAGCGGACTCGTGCTCGGCAACGGCGTCGTGTGCGACTCCCGCTGCCGTGCCGCCGACGGCATCTGGGCCGTGGGCGACGTCGCCCGCTGGCACCACGAGACGCTCGGCAGGCTGGTGCGGCTGGAGAACCGGACGAACGCCACCGAGCAGGCCGTCGCCGTCGCGGGCAACATCCTCGGCGCCGACCAGCCCTACACACCGGTGCCGTACTTCTGGACCGACCAGTTCGACGCGAAGATCCACGTCCATGGGTTCGTCGGACCGGAAACGTCCGTTGTGGAGGGAAGCCTGGCCGAACGTCGTTTCGTGGTGCGGTACCACCGCGGCGGCGAGGTGGTCGGCGTGCTGGGCTGGAACATGCCCAAGCAGGCTCGGCAGCACCGCCAGCAGATCACTCCGCGTTGTCCCGCAACCGCCGCAGCATCAACGCCAGGTGCAGCCTGAACCGTCCGGACGCCGAGTCGAGCTCGAACCCGAGCATCGACTCGGCACGGGCGAGCCGTGCGGTCATCGTGCTGTGATGCCGGTGCACCGCGGTCGCCGCCTTGCGCACCGACCCGGTCGCGGCGAGCGCGGACAGCGCCGTGATCATGTCCGGTTCCTCGTCCAGCCGGTCGAGCACCCGCACGTCGGGCAGCGCCGCGATGTCCGCGGGATCCAGCTGCTCCGCGAGCAGAGCGAGGCCGCCGAGCCGTTCCCACCACACGACCGGATCACTGTCCGATGTGTACCGCAACGCCGTCCGCGCGGCCTCCCACGACTTGGCCGCGTCGAGGGCGGGCACCACCGGCCCGACCCCGATCCTGCCTTCGGCCTCGCGAACCTCGGTGACCAGCACCGCCCGCACGGTGCCCAGCAACGCCGACCGTCCCTCGGCCTCGCCGGTGGTGGCGAGCACCCGCAACGGACTCGTCACCGGAATGCCGAGCAAATGCAGGGCGCGGCACCGTTCCGCGGTGCCGACGCCATGCGAGAGCACCAGTTCGACGAGCGCGGGATCACCGAGCTCCGGCAGCGGAACGCTGGAGTGGTCGAGCAGCACCGCGGCGGCGATCGCGAAGCGTTCCAGCAGCATGTCGTCGAGCGGCGCGGGCGTGCCGTCGCGCGCGACCCAGACCTCCACGCCGCCCTCGAGCGACCGCACCGCGGCTCGCCTCGGCGCCTGCCCCGCCGTGACGGCGGCACCCGAGTCGGCCCGCAGCGCGAGCCCCTGGCCGGGCGCGGAAAGACCCACCGGGCACCCGGCGAGCTCGGCCGTGCTGCGCACCAGCGTGTCGAGGCCCGCGCGCTCGGTGATGAGGCGATCGAAGAACCCGATCACCCGCACCGCGTTCTCGGCGTCGGCGTCCAGCGCGGACAACCTCAGCAGCAGGCCTCTCACCCCGTCACCATAGCCCCAGACACGTGGCGGGTCCGGTGCCATGATTGCCCGCCACGTGTCGGCTGCCCGCCCCGTCACGCCGAGCCGAGGATCAGGTCATGAGCTACGCCATCGACCCCGAACTGCTGCCCTGGCTCGACATGCTGCCGTCAGTGGTGCTGCAGGACTACGACGCCCTGCTGACCGCCCGCGGAGGGCAGTCCCAGCTGGCCGAGCTCCGGCCGGTGTACGAACCGGCGAACCCCGTCGACGTCCGCGACACAACGGTTCCCGGTCCCTCCGACGCCCCCGACGTGCCGGTGCGGATCTACAGCCCGGCGAACCGCACGGAAGCCGTGCCCGGCCTGGTGTACATCCACGGCGGCGGGTTCGTCCTGGGCGATCTGGACATGTTCCACTCGCACGTCCTGCGGCTCGCCGACGAGCTCGGCATCGTCATCGTGTCGGTCGACTACCGGCTGGCGCCGGAGCACCCGTTCCCGGCACCGGTCGAGGACTGCTACGCCGCGCTGCAGTGGGTCGCGGCGAAGGCCGACGAGCTGGGCATCGACCCGAAGCGCCTTGGCATCGGCGGGGAAAGCGCCGGTGGCGGGCTCAGTGCCGGGACCGCACTGCTCGCTCGCGACCGCGGCGGCCCCGAGCTGTGCTTCCAGTACCTCGGCATCCCCGAGCTCGACGACCGCCTCGACACGGAGTCGATGCGCGACTACGTCGACACCCCGCTGTGGAACCGGCCCAACGCCATCTTCAGCTGGGCCAGCTACCTCGGCACCGAACCGGGCGGCGACGACGTCTCGCCCTACGCCGCGCCCGCCCGCGCCACCGACCTCGCGGGCCTGCCACCGGCGTTCGTGACCACCTGCCAGTACGACCCGCTGCGCGACGAGGGCATCGAGTACGCCCGCAGGCTCGCCCACGCCGGTGTGCCGACCGAGCTGCGCCACTACCCCGCCACGTTCCACGGGTCCGGCTTCGTCGAGAGTGCGGCGATCACCCGCAGGATGTTCGCCGACGAGCTGGAGGCGTTGCGTCGCGGTTTGCGAATCTGAACCGATCCCCTCCGAACCCGCGCGTCCTTGCGGACGCGCGGGTTTTCTGTTTGTTCGACAGTCGATTCGACAATTCGCCCCGGCCGAATTGGGAATCCCGCAGGAGTACTGGCGAGCGGGAGAATTCGACAGAGTTTCAACGCAACGCTCGAACCCGCCCATACCTCGCTGAGCTGCCGATACGCCGCCGTGGTCGCCATTCGACCCCGCCAATGCAAAGCGTACCGATCAACATCGCGGCCGATCGTCGAACGCATCCGAGTTTACCCTCAAACGATCAGTTGAAAGCTTGACCACCTCTCACGACCCGCCCTACCTTCAGCTCGGAAATCGCTTTCTGAAACGTCGGTACCAGCCCCGCCGCTGAAGAGAGGAGCACCAAGCGTGACTTCGAGAAAACGAAGGTTCAGCGGCATCTCGCTCGCCGTCCTGCTGACGGTCGCGACGGGCGTGACCGGACCGGCGAACCAGGCGTCGGCGGCCACACCGGCGCAGATCGTCGCCGACCTGGGCGCGGGCTGGAACCTGGGCAACCAGATGGAGGCCAACTCGAACGGCTACCCGAGCGAGACCGCGTGGGGCCAGCCGACCATCACCCAGGCGCTCGTCGACAAGGTGAAGGCCGCCGGGTTCAGGACCATCCGGATTCCGGTCTCCTACCTGAACAACATCGGCCCCGGCCCGAACTACACGATCAACTCCGGCTGGCTGAACCGGATCCAGGAAGTCGTCGACTACGCCTACCACCGCGGCCTGTACGTGCTGATCAACATGCACGGCGACGGGTACAAGACCGTCACCGGCTCGTGGCTGATCTGCGACGCCCCCAACCAGACGGCGATCAAGGACAAGTACCAGAAGGTCTGGCAGCAGATCGCGACCAGGTTCGCGAACTACGACCAGCGCCTGATCCTCGAGTCGATGAACGAGAACTTCGACGGGCAGTGGGGCCAGCCGACCCAGCCGTGCTACTCGAACATCAACAGCTACAACCAGATCTTCGTGGACACCGTGCGCAGGGCGGGCGGCAACAACCCGTCGCGATGGCTGCTCGTCCCCGGCTGGAACACCAACATCGACTACACCGCGGGCAACTACGGCTTCGTGCTGCCGACCGACAGCTACCGCTCCCCCTCCATCCCCGGCAACGAGAAGCGCATCATGATCTCGGTCCATTACTACGACCCGTGGGACTTCACGGGCGAGGAGAGCACCAAGATCACGCAGTGGGGCCGGGGCTCCACGGATGCGTCGAGGAGGTCGACCTGGGGCCAGGAGGACTTCCTCGACGGGCAGCTGAAGAAGATGTACGACAAGTTCGTCACGCAGGGATACCCCGTCGTCGTCGGTGAGTACGGCGCGATCGACAAGGCGTTCGCCGACTCCACCAACCCCCGCTACCGCGCGGACTACGTGCGGGCCGTCGCCGCCACGGCCAAGAAGTACGGCGCGGCACCCGTGTACTGGGACAACGGCTACACCGGCCAGTACGGGTTCGGGCTGGTCGACCGGCGGAGTCTCGCGATCACCCAGCAGGGCATGATCGACGCCATCAGGAGCGGAGTCGGCAGCTGACCACGCGCCGCCCGCTCGGTGCCGCCGCGTCCGCCCGGCGCGGCGGCACTCGGCTTCGCACCGGATACCCTTGCCGGCGAAGGACGTTTACCATCCCGCAACAACACCCCTGACCGCCCCTCGGACCCCACCGCACGAACCGCGCACCCCCTCACCTGGGCGTCCTCCCAGGTCGGCCCAGGTCCGTGCCAGGTGGAACCGGTTCCGTTCTGTGAGCGCTAACATCAATTTGGTCTCGGAGTTAACAAGACCTTGACGAGGAGATTGTTAGCGATAACACTCGCCGCCTATGAGGCTCCCGCACATCGCCGCCGCCGCGCTGGTTCTCACGCTGACAGCCTGCGGTTCGGCGGAGAAGACCATCGACAAGCAAAGCGGTTCGAACGATGGCGCGCTCGTGGGCGTGACCATGCCGACCCGGTCGTCGGAACGGTGGATCCACGACGGCGACAACATCAAGAAGGCCCTCGAAGGCAAGGGCTACAAGGTCGACCTCCAGTACGCGGAGAACGACATCCCCACGCAGGCGAACCAGATCGAGAACCAGATCACCAAGGGCGCCAAGCTCCTGATCGTCGCCTCGATCGACGGCACCGCGATCACGTCGCAGCTGCAGCAGGCTGCGGACGCCAAGATCCCGGTGATCGCCTACGACCGGCTGATCCGGCAGAGCAAGAACGTCGACTACTACGCGACGTTCGACAACTTCAAGGTCGGTGTGGAGCAGGCGAACTCGCTGCTCGCCGGTCTGAAGACCCGTGGTGAGGGTCCGTTCAACATCGAGCTGTTCGCGGGCTCGCCGGACGACAACAACGCCACGTTCTTCTTCAACGGCGCGATGTCGGTGCTGCAGCCGCTCATCGACCAGGGCAAGCTCGTCGTGAAGTCCGGCCAGAAGGACTTCAAGACCGTCGCGATCCTGCGCTGGGACCCGGCCACCGCGCAGAAGCGCATGGAGGACATCCTCACCTCGACCTACGGTGGTGCGAAGGTCGACGGCGTCCTCTCCCCGTACGACGGCATCTCGATCGGCATCCTGTCCGCACTGAAGAGCGGTGGCTACGGCACCGCCGGCCAGGCCTACCCGATCGTCACCGGTCAGGACGCCGAGGTCGCCTCGGTGAAGTCGATCATCGCCGGTGAGCAGTACTCGACGATCCACAAGGACACCCGCAAGCTCGCCGAGGTCACCGTGACGATGGCCGACGCCGTGCTCAAGGGCGGCAAGCCCGAGGTGAACAACACCAAGGACTACGACAACGGCGTCAAGGTCGTCCCGTCGTACCTGCTGCAGCCCGTCCCGGTGGACAAGGCCAACTACAAGAAAGAGCTGATCGACACCGGTTACTACACCGCCGACCAGCTCAAGTGAGTAAATGTGTCTGACGAAATCCTGGTGATGCAGGGCATCACCAAGAGGTTCGCAGGGGTCACCGCGCTGCACGACGTCTCGTTGAGCGTGCGGCGCGGTGAGATCCACGCGATCTGCGGAGAGAACGGCGCCGGCAAGTCCACGCTGATGAAGGTGCTGTCGGGCGTTCACCCGCACGGCACGTACGAAGGCGAGATCGTCTTCGACGGCGAGCCGTGCGCGTTCCACGGCGTGCGCGACAGCGAGCGGCGCGGCATCGTGATCATCCACCAGGAGCTGGCGCTGTGCGGCCAGCTCTCGGTGGCGGAGAACCTGTTCCTGGGCAACGAAAGAGCGCGGCGCGGGTTCATCGACTGGAACCGCACCAACCACGAGGCCCAGGCACTGCTCGACCGCGTCGGTCTGCGCGAGAACCCCACGACCCCGGTCAACGACCTCGGTGTCGGCAAGCAGCAGCTGGTAGAGATCGCGAAGGCACTGTCCAAAGAGGTCAGTCTGCTGATCCTGGACGAGCCGACGGCGGCGTTGAACGACGACGACTCGCAGCACCTGCTGGACCTGCTGGACGGGCTGCGGGACGAGGGCATCACCTCGGTGATCATCTCGCACAAGCTCAACGAGGTCACCAGAATCGCGGACACCGTCACGGTGCTGCGCGACGGCAAGACCATCGAGACGCTGCCGGCACAGGGGCTCAGCGAGGAACGGATCATCGCGGGCATGGTCGGCCGCGACCTGGAGCACCGGTTCCCGCCGCGCACGCCCGACATCGGTGACGAGGTGCTGCGCATCGAGGACTGGACCGTGCACAGCCCAGCCCAGCCCGACCGCGTGCTCGTCGACCGCGCCACGCTCACGTTGCGGCGCGGCGAGATCGTCGGTCTCGCCGGGCTGATGGGTGCCGGCCGCACCGAGCTCGCGATGAGCGTGTTCGGCCGCTCGTACGGGGTCGGCATCTCCGGCCGGGTCGTGAAGGACGGCCAGGAGATCGACACCAGGACCGTGCAGGCCGCCATCCGCAACGGGCTCGCGTACGTCAGCGAGGACCGCAAGCGGTACGGGCTCAACCTCATCGAGGGCGTGCAGCGCAACGTCTCCGCCGCGGCGCTGGACAAGCTCTCGAAGAACGGCTGGGTGAACGAGAACGAGGAGTTCTCGGTCGCGGAACGGTTCCGCCGCTCGATGGGCATCCGCACGCCCGCGGTGTCGACGCAGGTCGGCACGCTGTCGGGTGGCAACCAGCAGAAGGTCGTGCTGGCGAAGTGGATGTTCACCGACCCGGACGTGCTGATCCTCGACGAGCCGACGCGCGGCATCGACGTCGGCGCGAAGTACGAGATCTACTCGATCATCAACGATCTCGCCGCGCAGGGCAGGGCCGTGCTCGTGATCTCCTCCGAGCTGCCGGAGCTGCTCGGCCTGTGCGACCGGATCTACGCGTTGTCCGAAGGCCGGATCACCGGAGAGGTGGACCGGGCGGAGGCAACGCAGGAACGCCTGATGCAGTACATGACCCGAGGACAGAACTCATGACCACGAAGACCGCGACCACAGCGGCGACCGCACCGACGGCTCCCCAGAGCCGGATCTCCATCAACCTGCGGCAGTCCGGCATCTACGTCGCGTTCGCACTCATCGTGGTGCTCTTCGCGTTCCTGACCGACGGTGCCCTGCTGCAGCCGCAGAACATCTCGAACATCATCGTCCAGAACTCCTATGTGCTGATCCTCGCGATCGGCATGATCCTGGTGATCATCGGCGGGCACATCGACCTGTCGGTGGGCTCGACGGTGGCGCTGACGGGTGCGATCTGCGCGGTGCTGACCGTCCACTGGGGACTGCCGTGGCCGGTCGCGGTGCTGCTGACGCTGCTCGCGGGCGCGCTCATCGGTGCGGCGCAGGGATACTGGATCGCGTACTTCGGCATCCCGGCGTTCATCGTGACGCTGGCGGGCATGCTGGTGTTCCGCGCGCTCACTCTCACCACGCTGGGCAACCAGGGCATCGGGCCGTTCCCGGACGAGATCCGATCGCTGTCCAACGGTTTCACGGGCGGCTACCTCGGCAACGTCGCTCTCGGCCCACTGGGCGGTGCCGACCTCGTCAGCCTGCTGGCCGGGCTCCTGTTCGTCGCGGGGTTCGCGTTGTCGCAGTGGCGCAAGCGTGCCGCCCGCCTCGGCTACGGCCAGTCCGTCGACGCGATGCCGCTGTTCGTGCTGAAGATCGTCGGTGTCGGCGTCGTCGTGATGGCGGTCGTGGTGCAGCTGGCGCGGTTCCGCAACCTGCCGTGGGTGCTGGTGCTGCTCGCGGCGCTGGCGCTCGGTTACTCGTTGATGGCCAACAACTCCGTGTTCGGCCGGCACATCTACTCGATCGGCGGCAACCTGCAGGCCGCCACGCTGTCGGGCGTGAAGGTCAAGGCCGTCACGTTCTGGGTGTTCGTGAACATGGGCGCGCTGGCCGCGCTCGCGGGCGTCATCTTCGCGGGACGGCTCAACCAGGCCGGTCCCACCGCGGGTACGGCGTTCGAGCTCGACGCCATCGCGGCGGCGTTCATCGGCGGCGCCGCCGTCCAGGGTGGCGTCGGCAAGGTCGTCGGCGCGATCACCGGCGGCCTGATCATGGGCGTCATCAACAACGGCATGTCCCTGATCGGCGCTCCCAGTGAGCGCGTGATGCTCGTGAAGGGACTGGTCCTGCTCGCGGCGGTTGCCTACGACGTGTGGACCAAGAGAAGGGCCTGACACCCCCTGCAAATCGGAAGGCAGCAACAACGATGTTGTTATCCCTGCGCCGCCTCGGCGTCGTTCTCGCGGTGACGGCCGCGTTGGTCCCTGTTCCCGCCAACGCAGCCGAATCCGTGGTCAAGAGCGCCGCCGAGGCGTTGTCCGTGCCGAACATCGACGACGTGCGCGGACACCTGACCCTGCCCACCACCGGTTCCGGCGACACCACGATCACGTGGACGTCGTCGAACCGGTCCGTGATCACCCCGACCGGTGAGGTCACCCGCCCTGCCTCGGGCGCCAAGCCGGCCACGGTCGTGCTGACGGCCAAGGTGAGCCGCGGGTTCCAGAGCACGACGAGGAAGCTGACGGCGACGGTCGCGCCGCTGCCCGCCAAGGAACCGTTGGCGGGTTACAGCTTCTTCTACTTCACCGGTGAGGGCAGCCCCAGCGGTGAGCAGATCTACGCCGCCGCGAGCAAGGGCGACAACCCTCTCGACTGGGCGGAGCTCAACAACGGCCAGCCGATCCTCAAGTCCACCCTCGGCGAGCTGGGTGTGCGCGACCCGTTCATCCTGCGCTCGCCCGAGGGTGACAAGTTCTTCCTCCTGGCCACGGACCTGAAGATCAACGGCGGACGCGGCTGGGACGCGGCCCAGCGCAGCGGCAGCCGGTCGATCATGGTGTGGGAGTCGACCGACCTCGCGCACTGGTCCCGCCAGCGCAGCGTCCAGGTGTCGCCGCCCACCGCGGGCAACACGTGGGCGCCGGAAGCGTTCTGGGACGCCAAGCGCGGCACGTACGTCGTCTACTGGGCGTCGAAGCTCTACGCGGAGAACGACCCGAACCACACCGGCGACAGCTACAACCGCATGATGTACGCGACGACGCGTGACTTCGTGACGTTCAGCGCGCCGAAGGTGTGGATCGACCCCGGCTACTCCGTGATCGACTCGACGATCATCGAGGACAAGGGCACGTACTACCGGTACACGAAGGACGAGCGGAACAACACGTCGAGCACGCCGTGCAGCAAGTTCATCACCGCGGAGAAGTCGACCGACCTGCTCAACCCGAAGTACGACTTCGTGGCGGAGTGCATCGGCAAGGCCACCGCGACGAGCCCCGGACTCTCCGCGGGTGAGGGGCCGACGGGCTTCAAGTCCAACACCGAGAACAAGTGGTACCTGTTCATCGACGAGTTCGGCGGCCGCGGCTACGTGCCGTTCGAGACGACCGACCTCGCGTCCGGCAAGTGGACGATGTCGACCGGTGCGAAGCTGCCCGCGTCCCCGCGCCACGGCACCGTCCTCCCGGTCACGCAGGCCGAGCTGAACCGGCTGACCGCTCCCCCTGCGCCGGTCAAGGCCGACGCGAAGGGTCTTGTCGCGCACTGGCCGCTCAACGCCACGTCCGGGTCGGTCGCCGCCGACGCCACCGGCCACGGTTACGACGGTGCGCTGGCCGGCAACACCTCGTGGTCCGGCGGGGCGTTGTCGTTGAACGGCGGGTACGTCCAGCTGCCGAACAACATGCTGACCGGTGCCTCGGCGTTCACGATGTCCGCGGACGTGCTGGTGGATCCCGGGCAGCAGACGCCGTACTTCCTCTACGGGTTCGGCAACACCGCGAAGGACGGGGTCGGCAACGGCTACCTTTTCAGCACCGGCGACAGCTATCGCGGCGCGATCGCGTCCGGCAACTGGACGACCGAGCAGGGCGCCAACTCCGGTCGGGCGTTGCCCCGCGGTGTCTGGAAGAACGTCACGCTGACCATCGGCAACGGGGTCGAGGTGCTGTACCTCGACGGTGCCGAGGTCGCGCGCAACACAGGCGTGACGATCAAGCCGTCGGACCTCGGCGATGGCGTGACGGCGGCGAACTACCTGGGCCGCTCGGTCTACGCCGCGGACAAGACGCTGATCGGCAAGATGAAGGACGTCCGGCTGTACAACCGGGCCCTGTCGGGTGCGGAGGTCGCCGCGCTCCCGTCGAACAGCACCGTGATCTCATCGGTCGAGCTGGCGTCGCTCAAGGTGCCCGCGGTGATCGACCCGGCCGCGAACACGGTGGTGCTGCCGGTCAAGCCCGGCACGGACCTGCGCAGGCTCGCGCCGAAGTTCGGTCTCGCGCCCGGCTCGAAGATCACTCCGGCCGGAACCGTCGACCTACGCAAGCCCAGGAAGTTCGTCGTCACCAACTCCTCCGGCGACCGTCGTGAGTGGACGGTGGAGGCGCACGAGATGCGCAGTCCCGTGCTGCCTGGCCTGAACGCCGACCCGAACATCATCGCATTCGGGGACACGTACTACATCTACGCCACCACCGACGGGTTCGACGGCTGGAGCGGCACGAAGTTCTCCGCGTGGTCGTCGAAGAACCTCGTCGACTGGAAGGACGAGGGCGTCATCCTCGACCTCGGCCCGGATGTGAGCTGGGCGGACAGCCGGGCCTGGGCACCGACGATCGCCGAGCGCAACGGCAAGTACTACTTCTACTTCTGCGCCGAGGCGAAGATCGGTGTCGCGGTGTCGGACTCGCCGACGGGCCCGTTCGTGGACTCCGGCAAGCCGCTGGTGGCGCGCAACCCAGGTGGTGGCCAGGCGATCGACCCTGCGGTGTTCATCGACAAGTCCGGCCAGCCATACCTCTACTGGGGCAACGGTGAGGCCTACGTCGTGCCGCTGAACCCCGACATGGTGTCGTACGACCCGGCTCGCGTCACGCGGATCACCGGGCTCGACGACTTCCGCGAGGGCCTGTTCATGGTGGAGCGCAAGGGCACCTACTACCTGAGCTGGTCGATCGACGACACCCGCAGCGAGAACTACCGCGTCGGCTACGCGACGGCGTCGAGCCCGCTCGGCCCGTTCACCAACCGCGGCCTGATCCTGCAGAAGGACCCGAAGCTCGGCGTCCTCGGCACCGGCCACAGCTCGATGCTGCAGGTGCCCGGCACCGACGACTGGTACCTCGTGTACCACCGCTTCGCCATCCCCGGCGGTGACGGCATGCACCGCGAGACCACGATCGACAGGATGCGGTTCAACCGCGACGGCACCATCGCGCCCGTCGCGCCGACCCTGGAAAGCGTGGCTCCACAAAGGATCCGGCCGCAGCACTGCCGGGCCTACTTCAACTAGGTGACAGGCCCGTTCGACGCCGTTCGACTCGAACGGCGTCGAACGGGTCGTTTTATTGTTACAACTCACTCTCGCGGTCGGGAAAGCGCTTCCCGCGTTCCGCCGGAGGGACGTACGGTCCACTCCCGGACACGGGACGACCAGCACCGGGGGATTCTTGAGACCGTTCGGCCACCACCGGCCCATCCTGTACACGCCCTTCGCCGTGCTCGTCGTGGCCGCGTGTGCGACGAGCGCCGCGGAAACCCCCGCCAACACCCCGTCTTCGGTGACCTCGCCCCAGCACGTCACCGTTCTCCCACCGCCGCCCGAGACGGTCGAGGAGGTCGTCGACGGCAGGACCGTCGTGCTGTCGAACGGCGTGAAGGCCCGCGTGCTCGGCATGGCGGCGCCAGGAGAGTGCTGGTCGGCCGCATCGCTGAAGTTCGCCAAGGACACCCTGCTCGGCAAGCCGGTGCGCTACAGCCGCGCCTCGGAGTCGGCCATCACGCTGCGCCTGGCCAACGACCACGACTTCGCCTTGCTCGCCGTGAGCCAGGGTGCCGCCCGCGCCGAGAAGGACGACCCGGTCCTCACCGAGCCGGAGAAGGCCGCCGCGGAGGCGGGCCTGGGCCTGTGGGGCCTACCGTGCAAGGGCCAGGACGCCACACCGACGGTCGCTCCCCCTCCTCCGCCGCCACCCGCTCCGACCACCACGACCCCCAAGCCTCCGCCGGTCGAGAAGAAGGGCTGCGTGGTCACGTACCGCCTGGCCAGGGAATGGCCGGGCGGCTTCAACTCCGAGCTGACCGTCCGCAACAACACCGACAAGCCGTTCACGCAGTGGAAGCTGTACTGGAGGTTCCCGAGCGGTCAGCAGATCAGGGAGACCTGGGGCATGACGGCCTACCAGTACGGCGGGGACGTGCTGGCGGTGAGCCAGGACGGCAACGGTTCGATCAACGTGGGCGAGCAGGTGTCGTTGCGGTTCAACGCGGTCACGTCCGGGCCGAACGTCCCGCCGGCCACGTTCGTGGTCAACGGTGTGACCTGCTCACTCGGTTAGCGCGGCAGCGAGCACACCGATCGCGTCCGGCCCGGTCCGGCAACACCCGCCGACCAGCCGGGCGCCGCGCTCCGTCCACTCCCCCGCCAGCGTGCCGAACCCGGTGCCGGCACCGGTCCACGCGCGCTCCGTCGCGTCCCACTGCTCCCCGCTGTTCGGATACACCACCACGGGCAGCCCGGTGACCTTCCGGGCCACGTCGACCGCGTGCGCGACATCCTCAGGGGCACAACAGTTCACACCGACCGCAACGACCTCGTCGGCCCCCGCGGCGACCGCGAACGCCTCCTCCAGCGGCTGCCCGGCGCACGTCCGGTCGCCGCGAATGCTGTAGGACAGCCACATCGGCACACCGCTGCCGCGTACGACGTCGACGACAGCCAACGCCTCGTCCACATCGGGAATCGTTTCGACGGCGATCACATCCGGGTCGGCCGAGACCAGCGTCTCGATGCGAGGCCGGTGGAACTCCACGAGCTCCTGCCTGCCCAGGCCGTAGTTGCCGCGGTACTCCGACCCGTCGGCGAGCATCGCCCCGTAAGGTCCGACGGAGGCCGCGACCCAGCGCGGTCCGTCCACATCGGAGGCGGCGGACCGGGCCAGCGCGACGCTGGCACGCAACAGCCGCGTGGTCTCGTCAGCACCGATGCCGTGCCGCGCGAAGCCCTCGTAGGTCACCTGGTAGCTCGCGGTGATGGCGACCTCGGCACCCGCGCGGTAGAACGCCAGGTGAGCCTCGCGCACCGCGTCCGGGTCGGTCAGCAGGAGCCTGCCCGACCACAGAGCGTCGGACAGGTCGTGCCCCGCGAGTTCCAGTGCCGTCGACATACCGCCGTCCAGCACGACGACCCTGTGCGCCAAGGCGTTCGTCAGTTCCACCCCGGCGATTCTACGGTCAGCTGGAGGAGGCCGCGCCGAACCGGGCGGCGGCGAGCTCCGGGGTGCTCACGCGCCGGGACAGCCGTGGCGGCAGCAACAGCAGCGGCGGGACCGTGCGCCCCTCGAGCTTGCCCACCAGGAGTTCCACCGCGTGCCGGCCCAGCTCGTCCACCGGCAGCCGCACGGAGGTGAGCGGGGGCGAGACCTGTTCGGCGAGCTCATCGGGGCAGATCGCGACCACGGCGACGTCGCCGGGCACCTTGCGCCCGGAGGCGCGCAGACACGAGCTCACCCAGCCGAGCGCCGCGTCGTTGTGCACGACCAGCGCTGTCATCGCCGGGTGGGCGCGCAGCAGCGCCTGGACGGACCTGAGCACCGACTCGTAGTCCTCTTCCGCGGGCATGGCCGTCGTGGCGATGCCGCGCCGCATGGCGGCCGCGCTGAACCCGGCCATCGCGCGATGGGCGAAACCGGTGTTGCGGCGGTAGACGGCGCTCGGGGCGCCGAGGAAACCGATGGAGCGGTGGCCGAGGTCGGCGAGGTGGTCGACGCACTTGGCGCCCGCGGCCTCGAAGTCGAGGTCCACGCAGGTGAGGCCCTTCGTGGCCGCCGGGTGTCCGATGAGGACGGACGGCTTCGCGAGCTCGCGAAGCACGGGGACGCGGTCGTCGTCCATCTCCACGTCGAGCACCAGGAAACCGTCGGCCTGGGCGCTGTCAGCGGCTCTGCGCAAGCCTGGGGCACCGTCCTCAGCGGTCATGAGCAGCACGTCCATGTCGTGTCTGCGCGCGGCCGTCACGGCCGCCGTGACGAACCGCATCATCACCGGGAGATGGAGACCCGCGCGCAACGGCAGCACGAGCCCGATCACGTTGGCCCTGCTGGAGTTCAACGCCCGCTCGCCCGCGTGCGGTTGGTAGCCGAGCGCCCTGATGCTCTCGCGCACCCGCGACTTGGTGTCGGCCGAGATCGACCGCTTGCCCGTCAGCACGTAGGAAACCGTGCTCGGGGCGACACCAGCGTGTCGTGCGACGTCCGCGATGGTGACCACACCGACCCCTCTCGCGAACCCACTTCACCTGCTGCGTTCCGCCACGATAGGGAGCACGTTCAGGTGAACTCAAGGGTCATGTTCGCGTTAACATTGTTTGCGATACGTGGTCCAGACGAATTGTGTTGTCTGGAAAGTTCCAGAACAGAAACTTCTTGCAGCTCAGCGTGTTCGCGCTCACGCTCCGCAGCGCGGAACCAATCGATACAGAGCGTGAGCACGTTCACACTTCGCGTCAACTGAAGGCGCCCGCGAGCGCCCGATATGCGGGTTTGGGTGCGAACGTTTCGTCGAACGGCAGCGCCGCCCCTTGGCCCGGGAAAACCGACGGAATCCACGAGTGCTTGTCGGACAGTGACCACGTGGTGATGCCGACGCACCGCGTCACGGCGAGACAGGCTCTGGCCACGGCGCCGTAGTCCGCGGCCTGGGTCGCGAGCTTCACGGAGTCCGCGGGCAGCGTCATCCGGATGTCGAGCTCGGTGATCGCCACGTCCACGCCGAGGTCCGCGAACCGTTGCAGGTTCTGCCGCATCGATGCCGGCACACCGCCGAGCAGCAGGTGCGACTGGAACCCGACGCCGTCGATCGGCACGCCCTGCTGCTTGAACGACTTCACCAGCTCGTACACGGCGTCGCTCTTCGCGCCGAGCCCGTCGGTGTTGTAGTCGTTGTAGTACAGCTTGGCGTCCGGGTCCGCGGCACGAGCGGCGCGGAACGCCTCCGCGAGGTAGCCGTCCCCGAGCTTCTGCTGCCAGAACGACTGCCGGCGCGTGCCGTTATCCTCGAACGCCTCGTTGACGACGTCCCAGGCGAACACCTTGCCGCGGTAGTGCCCCGCCACGGCGGCGATGTGGTCGAGCATCGCCTGCCGCAGCTGGTTCGCCGGTAGGTCCTGAACCCACTGCGGGGTCTGGTTGTGCCACACCAGTGTGTGGCCGCGCACGCGTTGGCCGGCGGCGACCGCACCCGCCCAGATCCGGTCGCCGCCGGTGAACGTGAACTGGCCGCGAGAGGGTTCGGTGGCCTCCCACTTCATCTCGTTGCCGACGGTGATGACCCCGGCCTCGCGTGCGGTCAGTTCACGGTTCTGCGTGTCCTCGAGCTCCGGCACGGTCATCGCGCTGCCGAAGTACTTCCCCCTGGCAGCGGCCAGGTCCCGCAACGGCTTGGTGCCGGGCGTCGGCGCGTTGCACAGCTGCCCGTTGAGCCGGAACTCCGCGGGCGGGCTGTTGGCGCCGCTGTAGGACGCGTTGAACCCGAGACCGGAGAGCGTGGCACCGGGCGCGATGGTCCGGTTCCAGCTCATCGCGGTCGCCGACGTCTGGGTCCACGTGGCACCCCAGCCGTTGGTGATCCTCTGGTTGCCGGGAAACGAGAAGGTGAGCGTCCAGCCATCGATCGCCATGCCCGAGGTGTTCGTGATGGACACCGCGCCGGTGAACCCGGAGCCCCAGTCGTTCGGCACGCTGTAGGTGATCTTGCACTGCCCGGCGTCGTCAGCCGTCGCCGTCGCAGCGGGGGCTGCGACGGCGACGGTCGACGCCAGCACGAGCGACAGCACGTGCGGGAGTCGTTTCATGACGGTCTCTTCCTCACAGCGCCGGGTAGGCGTTGCGCATGAGTTCCTGGAACTGTGCGGAGAACCACTTGCCCGACAGCGGGGCGTCCGGCAGCGCGCCCGACATGT
>NZ_JAFBCX010000032.1 GCF_016907955.1 Lentzea nigeriaca
GTTGAACGCGTTCGAGATCGCCTTCGACGGCCGTCTGGCCATAGGCCGCAAGTAGTTTCCTTCAACCCGAGTTACACCGCTCGTTTGACAGACCCCCCCGGACCCCCCGTCGTGGGTTGGGACCGTCTGTACAGCGCCCTGCCGGGGGCACCACAAGGATGAGAACAGGGTCGTCACCCGATGGGTGACGACCCTGTTCCGCATTCTCTTGTTGCACTGCTGACGGCCTTGCCGTGCAGCGTCGAGCGTGATGACCGACGCGTTCTGGGCGGTCCGGCTGGCGGCGGTGATGGTGTTGGTGTCGCGGTTGTGGCGAATCTCCAGCCGGAGGGCTTCGAACAGCGCGCGGGCCAGCTCGTCGGGTAGCTGGTCGACTTCGATCTTCACCCCCGATGGCTGTGATCATGGAGTTCAGCGCTCGCGAGGCCCGTGAAGTGGTGATGCGGATGCGGTGGCTGATGTTCGAGATCCAGTTTGCTGCCGGTGATGCGGCGCAGTCGCGGGAGTCGGCCTTCGTCCGCAACGCCGACTTCGACCTGTGAACGGTGACCGAACAGGTCCTGCTTCACAACCACACCTGGGACACCACGGCCGGCGCCGTCACCGCCAGTACGAGGCCGCCACCATCCCGGTTCTCAGCGTGCGCGGGGCGGGCTCGGCCTTGTACCGAGCCCGCCCCTCCAGCTCCACCCGTTCCTGATCGCTCGCCCGGTTCGGCGTACGTCGTTCCCGCGAACGTCCGGAACACCGGAGCTGGAACTGCGTCACACCACCGGCTAGCGCTGCAGTGTCAGCAGGCCCGGCCGGTAAGGCAGGAGGGGGTAATCCATGCCGTCGGAGCTTTGAGCGCGCCCCTGGTAGAGGAACTGCAGATTGCAGGGGTCAACGGTCTTGGTCTGATCAGGGTTGGTGCGAACCAGATCGCCGTGGCTGACGTCGTCGGTCCAGGTGGCGCCACTGTTGGCCTTGCCGGCGAAGGGGTTGCTCTCGGTGACGGCCTGCGGTGTCCACGTACCGTCGAGGCTGGTGGCGGTGAACGAGCGGAAGTAGCGCTGCGCTTTCGGCCACGCCCCTCGCGCCTCGACGATCATGAGGTACTGGTTCTGGCCCTGGACCTTGTAGACCTCGACCGCTTCGAACAGGTTGTCCTGCGTGTCGCTCATGATCGTCGTGTAGTTCGAGCCGAAACTGCCCGGGAAGTTCCCGATGGGCATGCTGGCGCGGTAGATGTTGCCGTTGTCGCCGGCGAAGAACAGGTACATGGTCGTGTCGTCGGCGATGAGGGTCTGGTCGATGGGGGCTGTGACGGGGACGCTGCCCGTGAACAGCGTCTGCGGCGCGGACCAGCCGTTGGGGTTGGTGGGATCGCTCGAGGTGCGGTAGGAGAAGGCCGGCCCGTCCCACTGGTAGGCGAGCACCCAGATGTTCTTCGGGGCGAAGTAGAACAGCGTCGGCGCGACGGCGTTGAACGACATCGAGTTCTGGGTGGCGGTGGCCATGTCGGACCAGTTCGTGAAGGGGCTGAAGCTCATCGAACTCCAATTCGACTGGCTGTCGCTCGTCGTGCCGTAGACGACGTGCTGGCCGTTGTGGACGACGTGGGTGAAGTCCTTGAGCGAGACCCACCCCGACTTCGGGGTCGCCAGCGGGCCCGTCGACGACCAGCGGTACGTCGACGGCAGCGTGCAGGTGCCGCTGCCCCCATCAACCCGGACGAGTTGCCACTGCTGGTTGCTGCCGTTCCAGTCGCCCCACTGCACGACGCCGGCGCCGTCGGCGGTCGACAGGCCTTGCACCTCGACGGCCTTGTTGCTGTTGCGGTTGATCAACCGGACGTACCCGTCGGGGGAGTCGGCCAGCCGGAACTGCTGGTTGGTGCCGTTGCCGTCGGCCCACTGCACGATCGCGGCACCGTCCGTTGTCGACCAGTTGAAGACGTCGAGCACCTTGCCGGAGTGCCGTGCACGCAGCCGGTAGTAGCCGCCGCCGGAGTCCACGAACTGGAACTGCTGGTTGTTGGCGTTGGTGCGGGTCCACTGGACGAGGTTGGCGCCGTCGGCCGTGGACGCGCCGTTGACGTCGAGGGCCTTGCCGCTGTTGCGGTTCACCAGTACGTACCAGGCGGTGGTGTCCACCGTGGCGGCCGACGCCGGCGTCGTGGCCACCGTGAGCAGCCCACCCACGAACGCCGCCGCCGCGGCGGCGGCCAACCCCGACCGCAACCGACGACGCCACCTCGCGGTGCGCGCAAACCCAACCGACATAGCGTCTTTCCTTTCACCATTGGGATCGCCGACATGAGGCGGGCCGCATCGGCGCGGACGCCGACGACACCCGCGCACGGACAACTGCCCCGAAAGGGGGTGTTAGCGTTAACACTTTCCGAGGACGGTCCGTACAGGAATATGCGTGGGGATAGGTACTGACTAGCTGACCGGCAGTGCGGCTGAACGCACCACGTGGACTGTGAGCGATAACATCGATCGCGTCAAGATGTAACGGGAAGGTTTTCGCAGGAAGTCCCTTATGAGACGCTGGACCTCGCCGAGGCGGCGGCCGTCAAGCTGACCTCAGCCTTTCGTCAACCGTCGATCAAGGCCGCGATCCGGGCAGGTGGTCTCGGGGAGAGGTTCGCCGGAGTTCGCCGACATGCTGATGGCCCGGCATGGCGGCCGGGGTCCTCCGGCGGCTGCTCATCGGGACGTGGGCCGGTGGTCAGGTGATTGGTTGCGGTAGCGCGGTCAGCCGCGTGAACGCGTCGACCGGGCCGCGACGTGTAGCAGCCGATCACGGAGGAAATCCCGGCCGTGAGCGCCGGGCGCCCTGCTGCCGAAGAAAGTGCACGGCGATGAATGCGTCCGCACGGCTGCGGAATGCTTTGGATGCCGGACGTGTCCGCAACAATTGAGCATCGATGTGCCCCTGGAGGGTTCGGCTCCACGCATTCAGCCGATACCCGGATCATCATCCAATCGATAAGACGAATCGACACTTACCGGGGAACCACCTCGGCGACCAGGAACAATCGCGGCGACCATCTCTAGGCTCGGACAGTGCCCATCTTGCGTTGGCTCCAGCAGCGCGGCCGTCCCGCGTCGCGCCAGGCCGGTGCATTGTTCGCACTCGCCGGCCTCGTCGCGCTGCCCGGGATGCTGACACTGCCCGAGCAGGCGTGGTTGCTGCTCGAGATCTGCGCGGCCGATCTCACCTGCGCCGCAGTGGCCTGGCTGCTGCCGTGGGAGCGATGTTCACCGCTCTGGCCCGCGGTTTTGTCGGTGCCCGCGTTGGCGATCATCGCTCTGTCGACGTGGGTGATGGGCGGCTTCGTCAGCGGGACCGCCCCGTTCCTCCTTCTGGTGTTCGTCTGGATGGGGATGAACTTCCCGGCTTGGGTGATCTGGGCGATAACGCCGCTGGGCACCATCTCCTACGTCGTGCCCCTGATCCTCACTCAGTCACACCACGTGGTGGTCGGCAGCGTGTTCCTGATGATGCCGGTGGTCGTCGGCATCGCGCGGCTCGTCGGCAGGCAGATCGCGTCGCTCGAACAAGCCAGGGACGACCTTGCGGTCGCGCATGAGGAGGCTGTCCGCCTCGCCCGCACCGACCCCCTCACCGAGGTTCGCAACCGGCTGTCTCTCAACGGCGACCTCACGGCGATCCATGCTCGTGCCGTCCGGAACCACTCCCCGTACTCGGTCGCGCTCTACGACGTCGACTTCTTCAAGCGCTACAACGACACCCAGGGCCATCAGGCGGGTGACGAGGTGCTCCGCCGGGTCGCGGCCGCCTTCACCGCGACGGTCCGGGCGGGCGACCAGGTGTACCGGTACGGCGGTGAGGAGTTCCTGGTCGTGTCGCCCGACCAGGACCTGGCCGACGCGGAACGCACGGGCGAACGGGTCCGGGCGGCCGTGGAAGCACAGCGAATCCCCCACCCCTCAGGCGTGCGCGACACGGTCACGCTCAGCGTCGGAGTCGGCGGGTTCGACCCCGACCGCCCTCGAGACTCCGCGGAGGTGCTCCGCGAGGCGGACCAGGCGTTGTACCGCGCGAAGCGGAACGGTCGCAACCAAGTCTGCTCGGCGAGCGTGCCTGCGGAGTGAGACCGACGCGGTCCGCGGCGGCTTCGGCTATTCGAAGGCCCCTGCGAGTTGCAGATCGGGTGCAAATCGGGTGCAGATTTCGATGCCCCGTTGGGTATCCCCAAAATTGGCGATTATTCTGCCGTTCACGCGCGCGGCGAGTCCGTACTTGTCGCGCCAATGAATGAACCTGGCACGGAGGACCTGCACGATTCTGTTGCCGGCGTCACGATGAAAAGGCGTGTGGCGGATCGGTATCGCCTGCGCTACCGAAGTGATGCGATCCCCCAGGGAGAACGACATGAGTCGAGGTATTCGAGCGGTTGGCCGGACCGAGGACGGGTTCACGCTCATCGAGCTGTTGATCGTCATCGTCATCCTCGGCGTGCTCGCGGGCGTCACCGTGTTCGCCGTGCAGGCGTTCAACAAGGAGGGCCAGACGGCCGCCTGCAAGGCGGACAAGAAGAACGTGGAAGTCGCCGCCGAGGCCTACCTCGCGAAGAACGGCACCAAGGCGGCGGACATCGCCGCCCTCGTCGCGGCGAACTACCTCAAGGAACTGCCGTCGACCGGCAACGGCTACACGATCACCTACGACGGCACCACCGGCGTTGTCACCGCGACCGGCGCGTGCACCTGATGCCGGTGCGGCACGAAGTCCGTTGACCGTCTTTCAGAGGAGGCTTGTCGTGGAGGTTGACGACCGGCGTAAGGATGTCGACGCGCTGCTCGACGTGTTGTCCGCCGCCGGCGGCACCGACCTTCTCCTCACCGCGGGTATGCCGCCCCAGATCAGGGTGCAGGGCCTGCTGCGTCCCGTCGAGGGACAGCGAGCGCTCACGGGCGACGACACCGAGGCGATGCTGGGAGAGCTGCTCACGCCGGAACAGTCGGCGGCGTGGGCAGCTCGTCACGAATACGACTTCTCCTTCGGGTGGCGTGGCCGCGCCCGCATCCGCGGCAACGCGTTCAGCCAGCGTGGACACACCGCGCTGGCCTTGCGGATGATGCCCAGGCAGATCCCCTCCATGGAGGAGCTGCGGCTGCCGCCCGTGCTGCGTGAGTTCACCCGCAGGCACAACGGACTGGTGCTGGTCACCGGGCCGACCGGTTCCGGCAAGTCGACCACGCTGGCAGCGTTGATCAACCAGATCAACCACCACCGCGCCTGCCACATCCTCACCATCGAGGACCCGATCGAGTACGTGTACGAGCATCGGCGCTCGGCCGTGAACCAGCGAGAGGTCGGCACCGACACCTCGTCCTTCGCCGAGGCCCTGCGCTCGGCGCTGCGAGAGGACCCCGACGTCGTGCTCGTCGGCGAGATGAGGGATCTGGAGTCCATCCGGTTCGCGCTCACCATCGCCGAGACCGGTCACCTCGTGTTCGCGACTCTGCACACCAACGACACAGCGCAGGCACTGGCCCGCATCGTCGACGCGTTCCCTCCCGAGCAGCAGGCACAGGTGCGCGTCCAGCTCTCCGCGGCACTCACCGGGATCGTCTACCAGCGGCTCCTGCCTCGCATCGGCGGAGGGCTCGTCGCCGCCCACGAGGTGCTGGTGGCGACCACCTCGGTGCGCAACCTCATCAGAGAAGGCCGCACGCACCAGCTGCGGAACGCTCTCGTCACAGGTCGAAGGGACGGCATGGTGACTTTCGAGCAGTCCCTGTCCGAACTGGTGGTCGCCGGTGAGGTCGACTACGAGGAAGC
Organism: Lentzea nigeriaca; assembly: GCF_016907955.1. Lineage (GTDB taxonomy): Bacteria > Actinomycetota > Actinomycetes > Mycobacteriales > Pseudonocardiaceae > Lentzea > Lentzea nigeriaca. Next base: position 5,800 of record NZ_JAFBCX010000032.1, read on the forward strand.
GGTCGCACGGAGCCTCTACCCCAACGACGTCACGGCGCATCCGCGGCCGCGCGCGAGCGTGCAGTCATGAGGCTGGGCAAACGCGACAGGCCGGCCCCCCAGCCCCCGGCCGCGACTCCGAAGCACACGGAGGCGGCCCCGCCACAGGACGGGGCCTCGCAGGATCTGACGATCGTCTCGGGTGGCAGCAGGCTCGGCGAGATGCTCATCGACGCCAACCTGGCCACGCGCGAACAGGTCACCGACGCGCTCGAGGCCTCCCACCGCGCCGGCGGTGTGCGTCTGGGCGAGTACCTGGTCGACCAGGGCGCCCTCACCGAGCGGACGCTGGCCGAGATGGTCGCGAAGCAGCACTCGCTCGACGTGGTGGACCTGCGTGAGGTGACGCCGGATCCAGCCGCCATCGAGGTCCTCGCCGAGGAGACCGCACGCGCCCTGATCGCGATCCCGATCGAACTCCACGGCGACACGATCGTCGTCGCCGTTGCCGCGCCGTCCCAGGCCACGATCAAGATCCTCGGCGACGTCACCGGCCTGTCGGTGACGGTCAAGGTCGCCGCGCACTCGGACATCATGGCCGCGATCAGCCGCAGCTACCGGGCACTGGCCGGGGTCGGCTCGAAGGTCGAGGCGTTCGAGGAGAGGGACCGGTTGCGGCGGGAGGTGGCCGAAGCCACCGAGACTGTCGTCGCGAACGAGAACGCCCCCGTGGTGCAGGTCGTGCAGATGATCATCACGCAGGCGCTGCGCGACCGTGCGTCCGACGTGCACATCGAGCCCCAGCAGAACCGGGTGCGCGTGCGCTACCGGATCGACGGCGCGCTGCACCACGTGCTCGACCTGCCCGAGTCGATGGGCCCGGTGGTCGTCAGCCGGATCAAGATCCTCGGCGGCATGAACATCGTGGAACGTCGTCGTCCTCAGGACGGCCAGATCAGCATGGACGTCGAGGGCCACGAGGTGGACATCCGGGTCTCGACCACGGCGGTCGTCGGCGGCGAGAAGGTCGTGCTGCGCCTGCTGGACAAGAGCAGGCCGCTGTTCCGGCTGGAACAGCTCGGCATGCACGACGTCACGGCCCTGCGCTACAACGCCCTCCTGCGCTCCCCGTACGGCATGGTGATCTGCGCGGGCCCCACCGGCAGCGGCAAGACCACGACCCTCTACGGCTCGCTGCGAGAGCTGAACAGCCCTGACCGCAACATCATGACGATCGAGGACCCGGTCGAGTACGTCTTCCCGTCGATCAACCAGATCCAGATCAACGAGCAGGCGGGCATCACCTTCGCCGGCGGCCTGAAGTCGATCCTGCGACAGGACCCCGACATCATCCTCGTCGGCGAGGTCCGTGACGTGGACACGGCTCGTATCGCCGTCCAGGCAGCGCTGACCGGCCACTTCGTGCTGTCGTCACTGCACGCGACGGACGCGGCGTCCGCGCTGCACCGCCTGCTGGACATGGGCATCGAGCCGTTCCTGGTCGCCTCGTCGGTGACCGCGGTGGTCTCCCAGCGCCTCGTTCGCCGGGTGTGCAGCTACTGCATCGAGCAGTACCAGCCGCCCGCCGAGGAACTCGCGCTCTTCGAGTCGATGGGCGGCCGCACCCCGAAGGACGGATTCGTGCGCGGCACCGGATGCAACTTCTGCGCCCGCACCGGCTACCTGGAGCGAATCGGCGTCTACGAGCTGATGCCGGTCACCGACGCGATCCGGGAGATGGTGCTGAACCGCGCCCCGCACGACGAGATCCGCAAGACCGCCCGGCACGAGGGCATGCGGACCCTGCAGGAGGACGCCGCCCGCCTGATCGAGGACGGTGTCACGAACCTCGGCGAGGTGCTGCGCAGCATCTACGTGATGGGGAGCTGAGATGCCCAGATACGCCTACGTCGCCATCGACTCGGACGGACGGCCCGCGAGCGGCCTGCAGCGATCCGTCAACCGGGAGGCCGCCGAGGCGGCGTTGCTGGAGCAGCAGCTGCGCGGCATCCAGCTCACCGAGCGGCGCAGTGTCCTCGACGTCGAGCTGACCCCGCGGCGGGTCAAGCGCGAGGAGGTCATGCACCTGTCCCGGCAGCTCGCCGCCTTCATCCGAGCGGGACTGCCGATCATCGACGCGGTGCACAGCCTCGGCGCGGAGGCCTCCAACCCGTCCGTGCGCCGCATGATGAGCGACGTGGAGGACGGGCTGCGGCGCGGTGACTCGATCTCCGACTGCCTCGACCACCACCCGCGGATCTTTCCCGAGTTCTACCGGGGCATCCTGCGTTCGGCCGAGGTCACCGGCCAGCTCGACACCGTTCTGGAGCAGCTCGCGAAGTACCTCGAACGTGACCTGGAGGCGCGGCGCAAGATCAAATCCGCGTTGGTGTACCCGTCGGTGATCGTGCTGATGGCTGCCGCGACGGTGAGCGTTCTGGCGGGTTTCGTCCTGCCGCGCTTCAAGACCTTCTTCGCGAGCATGAACGCCACGCTTCCGTTGCCCACCCGGATCCTTCTCAAGATCACCGACTTCATCACCCAGTGGTGGTGGGCGCTGATCGGCGGTGTGGTCGCGGCTGTCGTCCTGTACCTGCTCGCCGTCAGAACACCCGGCGGCCGCTATGTCAGGGACTACCTGCTGCTGAAGGTGCCGGTGATCGGCACCGCGGTGGAGTACGCCCTCGTGGAGCGGTTCTGCCGCATCCTGTCCTCCATGGCGCGCGCGGGTGTGCCGCTGCCCGAGGCGCTGCGGGTGGCGACCGACTCCCTGCGCAACGTCCTGTTCATGCGCGCGCTCTCCCACGTCGCCGAGGCGATGATCGAGGGCGAGGGTCTCGCCGGCCCGCTCGCCGCGACCGGCCTGTTTCCCGGTACGGCGGCGCGCATGATGCGCGTCGGCGAGGAGACCGGCACGTTCGACGTCCAGCTCGAGGTCACCGCCATCTACTACGAGGGCGAACTGGACTACAAGCTGAAGAAGCTGACCGCGTTGTTCGAACCCGCGGTGATCGTCGTCATGGGCTTGATCGTCGGCTTCGTCGCTGTCGCGCTGGTGTCCGCGATGTACGGCATCTTCGACCAGGTGAACACATGATGGCCGCGCGTGACGGCGGCGAGACGCTGATCGAACTGGTCGTCGCGGTGTCCATCATGGGTGTGGCGCTCGTCGCGGTCATGGCCGGGCTCGGCACCAGCGTGCTGGTCTCCGACGTCCACCGAAAGCAGGCCACCGCGGGCTCGGTGCTGCACAACTACGTCGAAGCGATCAACGCCGCGGTGACCGGTGGCGGCTACGTCAACTGCGCCCCGTCGTCGGCCTACGCCTCACCGGCCGGCTTCACCCCGCCGTCGGGCTACAGCGCCTCCGTCGTGTCCGGCTCGATGCGCTACTGGAACGGCAGCGCCTGGCAGTCGGCCTGCCCCGCCACCGACACCGGGCTGCAGCAGCTCACCGCCAGGGTCGCGAGCGCCGACGCCCGCGCGGCCGAGACGGTCGTGCTGACGCTGCGCAAGCCGTGCCGACCGGTGGACCCGCCGTGCGGCTGACCGGCCGCCGCGACGACGCGGGTCTCACTGTGATCGAGCTGCTGATCGCCATCGCGGTGCTCGCGGTGATCACCGTGCCGCTCGGCAACGCGGTCATCGGGTTCCTGCGCAGCTCGGACGAGGCGGTCGAGCGGATGGTCCTGTCCCACGACGCGCAGATCAGCGCGGCGTACTTCGCACGCGACGTCGCCTCGCTCGGCATCCGGGACTACAGCGGCGACGTCGACGCCAGCGGCACCGTGCCGTTCAAGGCGTCCGTCCAGACCGCGGCGGCGTTCAACGCGGGCGGGTTCGTCTGCGGAAGCGCCGCTACGCCCACCGCGGCCGTCCGGTTCCTGTCCGACAACTGGAACACCTCGGGCTCGACCGCGGTCGTCGCCACCGACGTCGTCGCCTACTACCTGCGGGCGGTGGGGTCGGTCTCCGAGCTGCACCGCCTGAAGTGCGCGGGGGCGACCGTGTCGGACATCGTGATGGCCCACAACGTCGACCCGGCAACGGTTTCGGTCACCTGTTCCAGCACCTGCACGGGCACCGCGGCACCGGAACAGGTGACGCTCTCGTTCACGGTCCGTTCTCCGAAAGCCATTCCCTACCCGATCGCCCTGACCGGTCAGCGGAGGCAGACATGATCCGGCGGACCCGGCGTGACGACAGCGGCGCCTCGCTGATCCTCGTCCTCATCATCGTCACCGTGATCGCGCTGTGTCTGTCGGCGCTGCTGTTCTTCTCCGACACCAACCTTCGCGCGACGATCGCCCTGCGCGACCAGGCCGCCACGGTCTCCGCCGCGGACGCCGCGATGAAGTCCGCGATCAACACGCTGCGCGCCGGCACCTACACCGCCGCCCCCGGCGAGCAGTGCTTCGGTGGCGGCAACACGCTGTCCCTTCCGCTGATCTCCGGGCAGGACTCGGCCGCGGTCACGTGCACCGGCGAGGCGGCGAAGGTGCTGATCCACTGCCCGTCGGTGGCCCAGTGCAACCGGCCCGGCGCGGCGCTGCTCACCCTCGGCCGAGTCCCCGGCGAGGACGGTGTGCGCATCGAACAGCCGACGACCTCCGTGTTCCGCGTCCACGGCACCGTCTTCTCGAACTCCACCCTCAACGTCGTGAACGGTTCCCTCACCACCAATGCCGGCGTCTACGCCCGAGGGGCCTGTACGGGCGCCGTGCAGAGCACTCCCCCGCCATCGTGCAACTACAGCGCGGCGAACGCGCTCGGTGACGACCCTGGCTACGCACCCGAGACGTCGACCGCTCCCCCCTGGCGCGCACTGCCTCCGTGCACGACACCGAGCTCGGTCGTCGCGTTCGAACCTGGCTACTACGACGACGCGAAGGGCCTGACCGACATGATGGCGGGCAACAGCGCGTGCCGTTACAGCACCTGGTGGTTCAAACCCGGCGTGTACTACTTCGACTTCCACAACGCCGGCGCCGACCGCAACCCGCTGCTCAAGCCGTCGGAGAACGTGTGGACGATCGACGACGGCAGACTGGTCGCGGGCACGCCGAGCGCCCCTTCCGGGGTACCACCGGTGAACGTCCAGATCCCGGGAGCGTGCGACAACCCGATCGACGGCGTCAACGCCGGCGGCGTGCAGTTCATCTTCGGTGGTGACAGCCGGCTCGCGGTGAAGTCCGGACAGGCCGAGATCTGCGGCACCTACAGCACCAGCCGACCGCCAGTGGCCGTGTACGGGCTGACCAGCGGCACGGCACAGACCGTCACACTGACCGGAACCACGACCCTCAAGCCCACGACCGTCACGGACGCCGGGCAGTTCGGCACCACAACCGCCACCACGTTCGCCGACGCCGACGGGTCCGTCTTCGGGACGTGGAAGTTCAAGAAGGGCGACCCCGCCACCGGCACGGTGACCGTGGGCGGTTTCGCCCCGCCGGCACCGATCCCGGCCGGTTCCGTGCTGAGGTCCGCGACGGCGAAGGTGGTGCACCGGCACAACGACTCAGCCGCCACCGATCCCGTGTCGGTGACCGTGACGCCGAACGGGTCGACCGCGGTGACCGGCACCGCCACCGGACAGGCCGGCTCGTCGTCGTGGCGGACCGACGCCATCCCGCTCGACACGGCGGGCACCGGTTCCCTGGCGAAGGCGGTGAACGCCGGTACGTTCACCGGCGCCACGATCGCGGTGTCGGTCTCGACGAACTCCAAGGCGAGCGACAACGTGGACATCGACGCGATCCAGCTCGACCTGAGCTACACACCCCCGGCACTGCGCGCGGCGAGCGGTTGTGTGGTCGCCACTCCCTACACCGCCTCTGGCTCCTCCGCCTGCGCACTGATCAACCTGGTCAACAACTCCGGCAACCAGTTCTACGTCCAGGGCACGACCTACGCACCACTGGGTGTGGTGGACCTGACCCTCAACAACGCCGCGGAACAGGTCTTCCGCTTCGGCACGATCGCCAGAGCAGTGTGGATCAAGGAGACCGGCAGTTTCGCCTACACCGGCCCGGTGATCGAGGTACCGGACGACACACCGGGCTTCGGCGTGAGCGCGTACCTCAACGCCTACGTGTGCCCGAAGTCGACGAGCTGTTCGGCGACCGGCACACCGGCACTGCGCAGCCGCGTCGCGATGTTCGACTCCGACACGGGCTCGCCGCCGGTCCGGCGCAGGAAAGTCGCGGTGCTGAGCTGGTCGACTCCGGGGTGACAGTGGTCAGAAAGCCCTCAGCAGCCCCAGATAGGCCTCGGCGATCGGTCCGGCGGCGAACACGGCCGTGAGCGCACCGACGATCATGAACGGGCCGAACGGGATCGCGGTCGTGCGTCCGGCGCGTCCCGCGGCCATCATCGCCACACCGGTGACGGCGCCCAGCACGAACGCACCGAAGGCGCCGATCACCAGAGCCGACCACGACAGGTAGGCCAGCACTCCCCCGACGACACCGGCCAGCTTGACGTCGCCGAACCCCATTCCGCGCGGATGCAGGAGTACCAGTGCCCGGAAGAAGCCGTACAGCACGGCGGCGCCCACGGCGGCGCGGCCCAGGGACCACCAGTCGTGCCGTACCGCCGACGAGGCCGTGAGCAGGATCGCCGTGACCGGGTAGGCGGGCAGGACGAGTGCGTCGGGCAGCCGGTGGTGCTCCAGGTCGATGACCGAGAGCGCGATTCCGAGCGCGGCGAAGTAGAGATAGGCGGGCAGTGCGCTGAGCAGCGGTCCGTCGGCCAGGAGCCGGGTGATCGCGATGAACAACGCCGCCGTTCCGGCTTCCAGCAGTGGATTGTGCAGGCCGGTTCGCGCGCGGCAGTCGGCGCATCGGCCTTTCAGCACCACCCAGCCGACCACCGGGATGTTGTGCCGGCTGCGCACCTGAGCGCCGCACGCCTGGCAGCGCGATCTCGGCCTGACAACGGACTGTCCACTTGGGACACGGTCGACGACCGTGGTGAGAAACGAACCGACGAGCAGACCCAGCACCGTCACGGCGACAAGCAGCACTACGGTCACGCACAATGCCTTTCCGCGGCCGGGCCAGGGTTTCGAACGTAACCGGCGGCCGACCGTCCACTGTGGTGCATACCGAATTCGGGGGATGGCCGGATCAGACCGTGCTGCCGACGCACCACTCGTCGAGAGCGCGGCGCAGCTTGCCGGTGTCGATGGGTTTGGTGAGGTAGTCGTCCATGCCCGCGTCCAGGCAGCGCTGACGGTCCTCGGCGAGTGCGTGCGCGGTCATGGCGATGATCGGGATGCGCCTGCCGCCCTGCTCACGCCTGCGCAGCTCGGCAGTGGCGGTGTAGCCGTCCATTCTCGGCATCTGGCAGTCCATCAGGATCGCCACGTACGGCTTGGTGCCCGCGAGTTCGAGGACCTCCTGCCCGTCCTGGGCGACGTCCACCTGGTAGCCCATCCTGGTGAGCGTCTCCACGGCGACCATCTGGTTGATCTCATTGTCCTCGGCCAAGAGGATCAAGCCCCGGCTCTCGGCGGTGGTCGCCTCCACCGACTCACGTGGAACGGGAGGGCGGGCGTCCGGGGTGAGGATCTCCAGCAGGCAGTTGTAGAGCTGCGACGGGCCGATCGGCTTGGACAGCAGGGCCGCCGCGCCCGCGGTCTCGGCCTGCCGGTCCTCGTGGTAGAGACCGGAAGTCAGCAGTACGACCTTGACCGGCGGGATGTCCGCATCACCCGCGATGGCGTGAATCAGGCCGATGCCGTCGAGGTTCGGCATGTGCTGGTCGACCACTGCCAGCCCGAAGGGACGACCGGTTCGCGCCGCCTCGCGCAGATGCTCGAGGCCCGCGAGACCGTCGGACACCGCGGTCGGGTCCATGCCCCACGCCTTGGCGTGCCTGCTGATCAGGTGCAGGTTGGTCGGGTTGTCGTCGATCACGAGCAGCCGGTTGCCGGTCATGTTGCTGCGCAGCGGGAGACGGAAGTGCTGCGCCAGCGGGAGCAGCCCGGGCGAGAACTCGAGGGTGAACCAGAAACGGCTGCCCTGCTTGAGCTGACTGGCCATGCCGAGGGTGCCGCCCATGAGCTCCACGAGCTGCCGGGTGATCGTCAGCCCCAGTCCCGTGCCCCCGTATCGGCGGGTGCTGGCGGCGTCGGCCTGGGAGAACGGTTCGGTGAGACGTGCCAGGTCCTCCGGGGCGATGCCGATGCCGGTGTCGAGAACGGTGAAGGTGATCCGGGGCCTGTCGCCCTCCTGCGGTTCCGCCCGCAGCAGGACGTTGCCCTCCTCGGTGAACTTGACGGCGTTGCCCAGGAGGTTGAGCAGAGCCTGGCGCAGCCGGCCGTCGTCACCGCGCAGCGTGGTCGGCAGGTTCGGCGGGTAGTCGCACACGACTTCGATCTGCTTGTCGCGGGCGGCCTGGGCCACCGCCTGGACGACCTCCTCGAGGACCCTGTCCAGTTCGAAGTCGGTTTCGACCAGCTTGAGCTTGCCCGCTTCGATCTTGGAGAAGTCCAGGATGTCGTTGATGATCGACAGCAGTGCCCGGCCGGAGGTCCTGATCGCCTCGGTGTAGCGCCGCTGAGACGGTTCCAGCGGGGTTTCCAGCAGGAGGTCGGCAAGACCGATCACGCCGTTCATAGGCGTGCGGATCTCGTGGCTGACCATGGCGACGAACTGCGTCTTGAGCTGCGCGGCGGCCACTGCCTTGTCGCGGGCGTCGGCCAGCTTCTGTTCGGCCTCGCGGCGTTCGCTGATGTCCCGGATCGCCGCCGAGACCAGCGTGCCCTGCTCCGTGTCCAGCGGAGCGAGGCTGATCTCCACGGGGATCTCGCTGCCGTCCTGGCGCAGGCCGGCCAGCTCGATGCCGGTGCCCATCCTGCGGTGCACCGGGTCCTTCAGGTAGCGCTGGCGGTGGCCGACGTGCCTTTCCCGCCGCCGTGCCGGAATCAGCAGTTCGATCGACTGGCCCACCAGGTCGTCGCGGCGGTAGCCGAAGAGGCGTTCGGTCTGCTCGTTGACGAGCACTATCGTGCCGTGCTCGTCGACGATCAGCATCGCGTCGGGCGCGGCGAGCACCAGCTGCTGGAACCGTTGTTCGGCTTTGATGCGCTCGGTGACGTCGCGGGCGATGGACGAGACACCGATGATCTGTCCGGTGCTGTCGCGGATCGGTGAGGTGCTCACCTCCACGTGCACACGGCTGCCGTCCTTGCGGACTCGCACGACGTCGTGCAGCCGGATCGACTGTTCGCCGCCGGCCTGCTGGAGCCGGCTGAGCTCGTCGCGTTCGCCGGTGGGCACGATCAGTTCGATGGACCGGCCGACAGCCTCCTCGGCGGTGTAGCCGTACTGGCGTTCCGCGGCCGGGTTCCAGCTCGTGATGACGCCGTCGAGGGTCTGGCCGATGACGGCGTCGTCGGTGCTGTTCACGATGGCGGCCAGGCGTGCGGCGGCGTCGTCGGCCGCGCGCTGTGCGGTGGTGTCACGGGCCACGGCGTAGACCAGTCCCTCGTCCAGGATGGGGACCGCGTTCCAGTTGAGCCACCGGTAGGAGCCGTCGCGGCAGCGGTACCGGTTCTCGAACATCACCGTGCTCTGGTTCAACGCGATCTGCCGGGCGCTTTCGGCAGCGGTCCGCTCCACGTCGTCGGGATGGATGAAGTCGAGGTACGGCTTGCTCATCAGTTCCTCGACGGTGTAGCCGAGTACGCTTTCCCAGGCGGGGTTGAGGTGCTTGAAGTAGCCGTCGGTGCCCGCGATGCACAGCAGGTCGGTCGAGATGCCGAAGAAGTGGTCGAGCCGCTCGGCAGCTCGTTGCCGAGCGGCCTCGGCACTGTTGCGCGCAGTGAGATCGCGATAGCTGCTGACGATCAGCTGGGTTCCCTCGGTGGGGTGCACCTTCGTGGTGGTCACCTGAACGGCGATCTCGTCTCCGTCCTTACGGCACACGAGAACGTCCTGCTCGGCATCGTCCTCGACCGAGGGGCAGTCGTGCGGCAGCCACGGATACGGCGGTTCGATGCCGACCACGTCCTCCTTGGCGTACCCGGTGATCTCGCACCAGCGGGGGTTGACCTCCAGGATCTTCCCGGCGGAGTCGGCGATGAGCACACCCTCGCGCAGTGACCGCAGGACCGTGCGGTTGAAGTCCCGTTCCCCGCGCAGCTCGGCGAGCAGCTTCCGCTGGGCCCGATCGGCTCTGTCCAAACCGGACCCCGCACGAAGGAACACGGCGTACAGAATCAGGACCGTCGCGGCGGTGGACACGGTGACCACGGTGGTTTTCGCGGCGAAGTCCGCGCTGCCCAACGAGTTCAGCAGCAGGCCGAACAACACGAGCAGCAAGGTCAGCGCCAGCCTCAACTGCCTCAGTACGGCTCCACCCGCACCGCTGCCGAGGTACACCCTGGCCGTCGTCCGGTCCGGACGGCACGCCACCAGGCCGGTGGAGAGGGCGATGAGGCACAACGCCGTGTTGAACGGCATCTGGCCCACCCGCGAGTCACCGGACAGGTAAACGATGCCGTAGGCGTGGCCGAGCAAAGCGACGACGGCGACGAGAGCGCCGGCCGGAGCGAGGACGGCTGAAGGCCGGTACCCACGCCTGCCATCGGTGTCCAGCAACACCAGCGCGAGGCCGGACAGCACGAACGCGACCGCGGTGTGCGGTGACAGACGTCCGGGAAAGTCGGTGACCGCCCACTCCCTGGCACGCGCCGGAAACAGCAGGGTGTCGATGCCGAGGTGCAGACCGGTCAGGTACTCGGCCAGCACGAGTGCCCCGACCAGCGCCACCACCAGGCCGAGCGCCTGGCCCGCGCGACGCCGCGGAGTGCTCGCCGCCTCGGGTGCGATCAACCACAACCCGATCGCCGAGAGTATGAGCGTCAGCGTCGTGAGCGACCTCATCGTGGCGGTGCCGGGAAACATCGACGCCAGGATCCGCACGCCCGTGGCGTGCCCGAGCAACGCGATGCCGCTGATCACGATCACGATCACCACGCTCGACCCGACGATGCGTGAGGACCGAAGCGATGCGCTTGCCGAGTACTCCATGCGGCGTAATGTAGGAGCGAAAAGTTGCAATACTCACACCCCGCAAGGGTGAATCACCATGACCATCTCGGACGAGAACCTGCGTTCGGCGATCGCCGAACGACTGGCCCAGCTCCGGTTCGGGCGTCCCGCCGAACCGGGTGACCTCGCCGCACGCGTGCTGAGCGCGTTCCACACCGCGGCGCCCCGCCACATCGACGCCATCGCGGCAGCCGTCGCCGCCGGGGACGCCAAGACGGCCAGGGAGCAGGCACACGACCTGACCAGTCTCGCGGGCCACATCGGTGCCGTCGACGTGGTGAACTCCTGCGGTGAGCTCAGCCTGCGGCTCAAGGCCGGCGACATCGCGGGCGCCGAGTCGGTGGTCGCCGAGCTGCGCACCGGTTACGAGCGCGCAAGTCATGCCACCGCAGGGATGTAGCGCTCCGTACAAGATCGAGTTGCACGTCGTCCCCGCATCCCTACGGTGACGAAATCCGTTGACGTACCAGGAGATGAGCGCATGGCGACGGTCCTGATCGTCGACGACCTACCGATCAACCGTGACCTGATGCGGACCCTGCTCACCCACCACGGACACCGGGTGCTGGAGGCCGGCGACGGGGTGGAGGCGCTGGATCGGATCACCGACGAGATTCCCGACCTCGTGGTGACCGACGTGATGATGCCGCGGATGGACGGCTACCAGCTCGTGCGCGAGCTGCGCGCCAGGCCGGAGACGGCCGGAGTCCCGGTGATCTTCGCGACCTCCAACTACCTGGACCACGAGGCTGCCCCGCTCGCACTCGGGTACGGCGTCCGCCACGTCGTGACGAAGACCGACGAGCCAGGAAAGCTGCTGGAGGTCGTGGATGCGGAGCTGGGCGGTGATCGGACCCGCGAGCCGATCCCGATCGACGAGGGCGTCACCCGCGAACACCTGCGCATCGTCAACACCAAGCTGGTCGAGAAGGTCCGCGAGACACAGCGCAGCGAACAGCAGTTCCGGTTGATGGCCGAATCGGCCCCGGTGGGGATCCTCCTCGTCGACGCCGAGGGAAAGGCGGTCAACGTCAACACCCGGCTCACCACGATCCTCGGGCGGCCGGCGGATCAGCTGACCGGCCTCGCGTGGCAGAACGCCATCGGCCTGGACGGCGACCGCGAACTCGCGGAGGTGCTCGCGGGCAGGCAGGACGGGCTGACCCGGACCAAGTGGCCGATCGACCCGCCCGGCGGCGGCTGGCTCGACATAAGCCTGCGCAACGCCTACGACGAACAGGGTCTGATGGTCCAGTGCGTCGGGGTCGTCGACGACATCACGGAGAAGATCCGGGCGGAGGAACGCCAGCGCGAACTGGACCACCGGCTGCGGGTGGCCGAGAGGCTGGAGAGCCTCGGGCAGCTCGCCGCCGGCGTCGCGCACGACTTCAACAACGTCCTGACGTCCATCCTCGGCCACGCGAGCATCGCCCAGGAGACGACCGAGGCGGCCGCGGAGCGCGGCACCGTGGATCCCGCGGTCGCCGAATCGCTGAGGAAAAGCCTCGACGGCGTGATCCGGGCGGGTACCAGAGCCACCCGCCTCATCTCCCAGCTGCTCGCGTTCGGCCGGCCCGACATCGCCGAGCCCGAGCCGGTGGACGTCAACGAGTTCCTCGACGAGATCGAGACGCTGCTCGAGCCGCTGCTCAGCTCGATGATCAAGATCGTCAAGGACCGGGACGCCGACCTGTGGCAGATCTTCGTCGACGGCGGTCAGCTGGGCCAGATCGTGCTCAACCTCGCGGTGAACTCACGGGACGCGATGCCCACCGGCGGCACGATCGTCCTGCGCACCCGCAACCACGTCGTGGACACGGACACAGGTCCACTGGCGCCGGGCCGCTACGTCCAGCTCTCCATCGCGGACTCCGGGCACGGCATTCCCGCGGACGTGCTGGAGCACGCGCTCGATCCGTTCTTCACCACCAAACCCGTCGGGCAGGGCACCGGGCTCGGGCTGGCCACGGTGTACAACATCGTCCGCCGCTACGGCGGCGAACTTGTCATCTCCTCGATCGTCGGCGAGGGCACGACGATCGACGTCTACCTGCCCGCCGTGGCCGGCTGACCCTCCGGCAGGCGATCCGGCAAGCGGTCCGGCAGCAGGTACGGCGAGGTGGGCTTGCCCAGGTGGAAACCCTGCACCTTGTCGCAGTCCAGCCGGCGCAGCACCTCCAGCTGATGGGCGGTCTCCACGCCTTCGGCGACGACGGTGAGGTTCACCGCGTGCGCCATCATCACGATGCTGCCGACGATCGCCTCCGCCTCCCGGCTCTCGCCCAGTGCGGAGACGAACGACTGGTCGATCTTCAGCTGGTCGATCGGCAGCTTGCGGAGCTGGGCGAGCGATGAGTAGCCGGTGCCGAAGTCGTCGATGGCGAGCCGTACCCCGAGACCGCGCAGCGACCTGAGCGTGCGGGACGCGACCGCCGGATCCCTCATCAGCGCGTTCTCGGTGATCTCCAGGCAGAGCGTGTTCGGGGCGATGCCGGTCGTGTGCAGGACTTCCTGCACCGCGGCCACCAGCCGGGGGTCGTCGAGCTGGCGCGGCGACAGGTTCACCGCGAGATCGCAGTCCGTCCCGACCATGGACCGCACGACGCCTGCCTCCCCGGTCGTCGTCCGCAGCACGTGGTCGCCGACCAGGTTGATCAGGTCGCTCTCCTCCGCGAGCGGGATGAACTCCGCGGGAGAGATGGGTCCGTGGATCGGGTGCGTCCAGCGCAGGAGCGCCTCGACCGATGCCACGCGGCCGCTCCTGAGATCGGCGATCGGCTGGTACACGACCGAGAGCTGCTCGTTCGCCGCTGCCGCGCGCAGATCCCCCTCGAGTTGGAGGCGGCGCTGCATCTTCTCGCGAAGGTCGACGTCGAAGAACACGTACCGGCCCCGGCCATGGGACTTCGCCTGGTACATCGCCACGTCCGCGTCCCGCAACAGGTCCTCGCCGGAACGCGGATCACCGGGCATGGCGAGGACGATGCCGATGCTCGCGTCGAGGTGGAGCTGCCGCCCGTCGACCTGCATGGGGGCGGCGACGGCATCGCGCAGGTGCTCGGCGAGCCCGCGCACGTCGTCCGAGCAGACGTCACGGACGACGACCACGAACTCGTCACCGCCGAGCCGGCCCACGAGGTCGCCACCGCGGACGCACCTGCGCAGCCGTTCGCCGACGATCCGCAGCACCTTGTCGCCGACGGCGTGCCCGAGCGAGTCGTTGATGACCTTGAACTTGTCCAGGTCGACGAACAGCACCGACATCCTGCCCATCCGCGTCGTCAGGTGCCGGATGACCAGTGTCCGGTTCGCCAGTCCTGTCAGTCCGTCGTGCGTGGCATCGTGCTCCAGGCGGGCCGCGATCGACTTGCGCTCGGTGATGTCGGTGAACGAGATGACCACGGAGGCGGGATAGGTGTTCAACTGATTGAGTGGACGACAGCTCACCGACAGCCAGATGTCCTCGCCGTCGGCCCTGCGTAGGCGGACGACGCGCCCGTTGTGCGGCAGCCCCGTCCGCCGGGTCTGTACGCACGGATACTCCGATTCCTGCAGGCGGGCACCTTGCTCGTCGTACAGCGGGCAATCGGTCGTGCGCGAGCCGACGATGCGATCCTCGCGGATGCCGAGGACCCGTTCCGCCGCCGGGTTGGCGGACTCGACCAGACCGTCCGGGCCCACCACCAGGACCCCTTCCTCCAGTGAGGCGACGACCGTCGTGAAGTGCTGTTCCGCCCGGCGCCGCGCGGTCTCGTCCGCGCACACCAGCACGTAGCCGTCGTCCATCTCGGCGGCCGACACCCTGATGACGAGCGTGGTGCCGTCGGAACGGCGGTGCACCGCCCGGTCCATGCCACCCAGGCGCACGATGGCGGCGGGATCGAGCCGCGCGCCCACCAGGTTGCCGACCGGCTTGCCCACGGCGTCGGCCGCCGCACGCCCGTACACCGTCTCGGCGGCGGGGTTCCACGTCGTCACGATGCCCTCGGCGGTGGTCGCGATGATCGCGTCGCTGACATGTGCGACCAGTGCCGCCTGGTAGTGCAGAGTGGCCTCCGCGGCCTTCTGCGCGCTCACGTCACGCAGGATCACCTGGTACGCGGGCCTGCCCTCCCAGGTCGTCCGCACGGACACCAGCTCGACGTCGATCGTGCTCCCGTCGAACCGCACGATGGTGGCATCGGAGGGCTCGGTGGCCGCTCCCGGTGCGGTCAGCCCGCTGAGCCGCCGCATCATCTCCGGCACCGCGTCCGGATGCACGCAGTCCCTGATCAGGTGGCCGACGACCTGGTCCGCCGAGCTCGCACCGAGGAAGCGGACCCCCGCGGGGTTGGTGTAGGTCAGCACTCCCGCCTCGTGCACCACGATCGCGTCGGGGCTGAGCTCGACGAGCAGCCGATAGCGGTCGGCGAGGTCGGCGAGCGCCTGCTGGTCCGCGTGCCGCCTCGTGACGTCGGTGGCAACACCTGTCAGGCTCCTCGCCGTCGCGTCGCCGGACACACAGGCCCGCAGCTGGATCCACCTCATGGTGCCGTCCGGCAGCGAATAGGGCTGTTCGAGCGCGAAGTCCTGCCACACCGAGGCGGCGCGGGCGGCGACGACCACCGGTTCGATCAGGCTCACGAGCCGGGCGCGGATCTCGGTGTCCGCCTCGTCCGGCACACCGAGCAGATCGGCCATTCCCGGCATCCACGTGGCCGAGTTGGTCGTGAGGTCGAACCACCACATGACCGCGGCGTCGGCCGACGGCGCAAGGTCGACGACGTCCTGGTCGAGCTTCACCTCGATGTCCATACCTCTCTTAGCGGCAGGTACAGGACCGACCTGACGAGAATTGGGCATGAATGTGACTGACGGGACAAATGCGCTGCTTGAGGAGTCGCTCCACGCTGGACGACTCAGCTGCCCCGTGTGCCGTGGAGCGCTGCGGCCCTGGGGAAACGCGCGCGAACGCGTGGTGCGGTTCCGCGGTGTCGCGGACCGGAAGGTGCGCCCCCGCCGGGCCAGGTGCGCCGACTGCCGCCGCACCCACGTGCTGCTGCCGGACTGGATGGTGCGACGCCGGGCGTACGCGGCGCCGGTCATCCTCGAGGCGATCGCGGCGCACGTGGCCGGCAAGGGCTACCGCCGGATCGCGCTGCTGCTCGGCCTGCCGGAAACCACCGTGCGGGACTGGCTGCGCGCTTTCCGCCGCAACACGAGTCCGCCCCATGCCGCGGCACGGATCTCGTCAGGTCCTCCGAACCCGATCCGCTCTGAGGGGCATAACCCCGAGGAAAGGACTGGACATGATCGGCATCTGTGGCATCGGAGTGGTCAGCGGATACGGCTGGGGCCGTGAGCCGCTGTGGGACGGGCTCGTGAGCGGTAAGCCCTCCGCCCACCTGGTCGGCGGTTACGGAGCGGACGACGCGTGGGTGTCGCTCGTCCCGGACGGCGGCTCTTCCGAGGACGGGCCGAGCCGGTTCGCGCGGGCGATGCGGGCCGCGGCACGAGAGGCGATCGCGGACGCCGGTGACCACGGCTGGCGTCCAGGACGGCGGGTCGGCCTGCTGCACGCCGTCGTGCTCGGCGAAGTGGACCTCTGGCGCGACTTCTACCTGACCCGTGACCGGGACGTGTCCAAGCGGGACTTCGTCGCGCTCATGCCGTCGACGCCGATGTCGACCCTCATGAAGGAGTACGGGTTCCACGGCCCGGCGATGAACGTGTCGGCGATGTGCGCCTCCGGCAACGCCGCGCTGATCACGGCGAAGTCGTGGCTCGACGCCGGCGTGGTGGACGACGTGGTGCTGGTGGCCACCGACCTCTCCGCCACCCCGGAGAACGTGAACCACTTCGTGCGGCTCGGCGTCGCGGTCTCCGACACCGACCCACTGGACGGATGCCGTCCCTTCCAGGAGGGCAGTCGCGGGTTCGTCTTCGGCGAGGCGTCGGTCGCGATGGTGCTGTCGAAGCACAGCTCCACGCCGTACCTGCACGTGCTCGGTGGCGCGATGTCACACGACGCCCACCACGTCACCTCGATCGAGCCCGGGCTGGCCCAGGTGATGACGTGTTTCCGGGACGCGCTCGCCAACTCGGGCGTCGACGCCGGCTCCGTGCGGTACCTGAACGCCCACGGGCCCGGTACCCGGCAGTGCGACCAGGCGGAGGCGGCCGTGGTGGAGACGCTCTTCGGGCCGCACACCGAGATCTACTCGGTCAAGCCGCTGACAGCGCACTGCCAGGGTGCGGCTTCCGCGATCGAGGTGGCCGCCGCCGCCATCGGGTGCGAACGAGGGATCGTGCCCGCACCGCCCACGGTGGCGAGGGCGCACCCGCAGCTTCTCGACGGTGCCACTCCCCTGGTTGACGGGATCACGGTGAAGTCGTCGCTCGGCATGGGCGGCCACAACTCCGTCGTGGTGCTCGCGCCCCCGAGCTGACCACGCCCGACCAGCCGAATGCCGTCATGACCACCCCGAGGCGAGGTGGTCATGACGGCTTGACGCCCGATCGTGGCGATCTGTCACTCGTTCAGTTCCAGGAGTCCGAGTTGGTGTTCACCTACGACCTGGTGGTGGTCGAGGCTGATCGTCCGGATGCTTCAGCACACCGCTCTCCGAGAGGACCCTGTCATCGTGTTTCCGTTCAACGACGGCACCAATTCCGTCCGTGCCACCCCTTCTGCGCTCAGGCGGCTCGTGGGGGTAGGCGCACTCGCGGTGGCGTGCCTGGTCACCGTGTCCGTTCCCGCACAGGCGGCCGAGTCGGGCACGGTCGCCGTCAGCGGACACGGCAAGGCATCGGCGGTACCGGATCTGGCCGTCATCAGCGTCGGTGTGGAGGTCAGGAAACCCACGGCCACGGAAGCCGAGGCGGCGCAGTCCACGGCCGCGCGAGCGCTGCTGGAGGCCGTGCGCGCTCAGGGTGTGTCCGATCGCGACATCCGAACCGAGAACATGTGGCTGAACCCCGTCTACGAGTCCGACCAGGCCGGCGGCAACTCACATCTGGCGGGCTTTCAGGCAGGTCAGGCCTTCACGGTGAAGGTGCGGGACGTGTCGAGGACCGGGACGGTACTGCACGCTGCCGTGGCCGCGGCCGGGGACGCCGGGCGGATCAACTGGATAACCTTCGATCTCGAGGACCGCGCGGCACTTCGCCACCAGGCCCGCGCCGCCGCCTTCAAGAACGCCCACGACGCGGCCGCGCAGTACGCCGAGCTCAGTGGCCACCGGCTGGGGGACCTGGTGTCCGTGAACGAAGCCGCCGCAGGTGGCGCATCGCCGGTTCAGGTCTTGGCCCAGGCGGCCGACAGTGCGCAGGTGCCGGTGGCACCGGGTCAGATCAAGGACGAGGTCGTCGTCGACGTGGTGTACCGGCTGCGCTGACGAGCACTTTCCTGCTACCAACCGGGCTTCGTGAGCGCCGCGACCGTCCGGTGAACGTGGACGAAGTTGGGTGTGGAAAGCAGCGATTCGATCAAGGGTTGGTGGTACTTGCAGGCGCCAACCAGCACAAACGTATGGAGGAGCGGCCAGACTCAGGCAGCGAGACGGCTGCGGAGCGTGCCACGCGTGGCCACCTCCGCGAAATACGCCTCACGTTTGCGCGCTGCCCTGCCGGACGGCGGCTCGGCCACCAGGTCACGGTCGAGCTGCGCGTTGACCCCGTCCCGGAGCAGCGCGAGTGCCTCGGCGCGCATGTGCGAGACGCGGGACTCGCCGACACCCAGTTCCGCCGCGATGTCGGCCATCGAGCGGTCCTGGAGGAAGTACCTGATGACGACGGTGCGGAGGTTGGCCGGCAGAGCGTCGATCGCGTCCCGCAGGTAACCGAGCCGCTCACGCAGCAGCACCACGTCCTCTGGGCCGGGCGCCTGCTCACGGACGAGGAGATCCGCGGTCTCCTGGGTGACGCCCTGGAGGCTGACCGTCGCCGCCCGCTGCACGTCGTGGTGCCACGCGGCCACCTCGCGCTCGGACACCCCGAGCAGCTGCCCGAGCTCGGCCGCGGTGGGCGTGCGGCCGAGTGCCGCCACCAGATGGTCCTCGGCGGCCTGGAGCTCGCGGGCCCTGGTCCGGACCGAGCGGCTCGCCCAGTCGAGGGTGCGGAGGTGGTCGATCAGTGCGCCGCGCACCCGGACGCAGGCGACCTGCGCGAACGGCGCGTCGCCCCGGTAGCTCCGCGCGCACGCGACCAGCGCGGTCAGCCCCGCCGACAGGAGGTCGTCCCGGTCGATGTGCGCCGGCAACCTGCGGGCCAACTGCCGAACCTCGCGTTCCACCAGGGAGAGGTGGCCGCTCACGAGTGCCTCGACTTCGCTGATCAGTGCCATGAGAGAAGTGTTCGAGCGCTCGGTGAGCACGGTGGTTTCCGCTTGGGTGCAGAACGGTTGTAGGAATCCGAAACCTGCTCACGCCGAAAACACCCGATGGCGGGAGGCCACCGGGCGTTTTCGCTGGATGAACGGATTCAGAAGGTGAGCTGCCAGGCGTCGAGGTAGCCGGCGTCGGTGGTGCGGTAGAGGTCGGAGATCCGCAGCTTCCAGGTGCCGTTGGCGAGCTCGC
>NZ_JAFBCX010000033.1 GCF_016907955.1 Lentzea nigeriaca
CAACGATCTTGGTCGACGCTGTTCTAGCAGGAACTCCGTTGCCTGTTTCAGCCGGCCTTGACAGCCAGCCCACGCCGCTAACTACACGGCATTGGATCTAGTCCTCGCCCCACCACCGAAGAACCCTCATCGCACAAAAGGTGAGCCACTTGGACGGCTCCCCAGCCTCGACATCGATCTCGAACCACACCCGCCCAGGATGCCGCCCCGCCTGCAACCAGGTCCCGTCAGCCTGCCTCTGTGCCCTGATCATCCCAATGGCCTCAGCCATCCGCGGATCCCTCCGCCCAGCCCGCCGAAAGTAGTCCGCGGCGTTGAGCACGCTGTACCCCCACCGAAACGGCCACCGGAACTGCCCAACCCACTCCCCCACCACATCCCCGGTGGACAACCGCCTACACAGCCGCCTCTCGAGCAGGTACTCCTCACCAGCCCGTCTCACATCGCCGGCCCCGCCCCAAGCGAGCAATCCTTTGAGCGCGTTGAGCGTCGAGTGAAACGAAGACCGCCGCGCCCCCTCAACCCACTCACAATTCCACCCACCGTCCTCAAGCTGATGCCGCGCGAACCACTCAGCGATCCCACCGACATCAGCCCCAAGCCACACCCCGTTGGCCAACGTCCAAGCGTTGATGCAGCAGTCAACCTCCCCACCCCAATAGGGCAGCCCCTGGTACTCCCACCGACAGTTGGCCTCCAACAACTCAACCGTCCGCCGCCCCCGCAACACCGCAGCGTCGACCCCCCACTCCCGCAAGGAGTTCAACGACCAAGTGGTAGCCGTCCACGGCTGCCCACCCTCCTCTCCACGAAACCCACGCGGAAAGAAGGCCCCGCCATCCCACATGCCGTCGGCCCCCTGCGCCGCCAGCAGCCGAGCCCCAAACCCCTCAACAGCAACCCGAGCCCGCGTGGCCTCCCAAACCTCCCGCGGCGCACCCACCAAGTCCCGCTCAACCTGCCACCGCAAGGCCGGGTCAGAGTCGAGCAACCACCCCATCACGTCCCGCACGCCGCGACTCTAGCCCCGCCACCACACCGCCACCTCGGCACAAGCCCAGCCGCCCGCCCACCCCAGCTGCGGCCGCGCGGCTGGCAAGGCCACCCCGCACCAACCCCCGAACCACGGCCCTCACCAGCACAAACCCCGGCCCGACACCCCGATTTTGGTGTGCGGGGACGATCATGTAATCTATGCACACACCACGGCGCGAGCCGCGGCAGAACTGAATACGTCCGGGTGGCGGAATGGCAGACGCGCTAGCTTGAGGTGCTAGTCCCCGCAAGGGGGTGGGGGTTCAAGTCCCCCCTCGGACACGAGCGTTATTCACCCCCACGGGGTTGATGGAAACATCAGCTTCGTGGGGGTTTTGCTTGTACCGGACCTGCAGGTCTATCGCTTCGTACAACTCTTCCAGTCTCGTCGGTGCGTGACCTCTCAGTGCCGCGCTGACGTCCCCTATCGAGTCAATCGCCGCGTAGATCTCGGCGACATCCACCTCCACCGGTGCTGGGACGTTGTCCAGGGCCGCTCGTGACGCGAGCCGCTCGGCCTGCGCCTCGTTGATCGCCTCGACCAGCGCCGCAGGGTCCACGCCAGCCATGATCGCGTTCTGGAACCTGGTCAACTTGGCTTCCGCCTCAGCGAGTCGCTTCTTGGCGGCATCACGACCGATCTGGATCACCGGCTCTTGTGAATCCATCAACGCGGCGACGGTCCGATCCCGGTTCTTCCGATCGAAGACATGCCCCAGCCAGCCATTCACCGCGTCCTGGAGAGCGTCCTCTCTCAAATAGACCACACCAGGATGTGACGCGAGCACAGGAGATCCCGGAGCCAATGTGCGCGCCGGGCACCGGTAATACATCGCCTTCTTTCGCGGGCTGCCCTCCATCTTCCGCCAGCAGATGTCACACCGGATACGACCGCGGAACAGGTACCGGTGTTTCACCGCCCGCCCAGTCCGCTCCGTCTTCCGAGCGGCGCGCAAGCTGCCCTTCGACTTCCGCAGGAGTTGAGCGGCCGTGAAGTCCTCAATCTCGACGATCTTCGGATGCGCGGGATTGCGCGACCGGACCACTCGATCCGGACTGGCTTTGCGGAACCGGACCACGTGACCGGCAGAGACGTCGTCGGGATCGAGCAGCGTCTCGAACTTCGTGGAACGGCCGAAGAATGCATAGCCGGTATACCTCGGGTTCTCCAGGATGGCCCGCACAGTGCTGCCCTGCCAGCCGTCTCCAGGCCGATGCTTGTTCTGATCCGGCCGTCGCGCGGACGGACACAGAACCCGGTCACGGTTGAGTCCGTTGGCAATGGCCCGGTCCCCCATGCCGCTCAAGTACTCGGCGAAGATGCGCTGGACGACCCAGGCGGACTCGTCGTCAATTGCGAGCACCCGCAACCGGTACCCCTCCGCCGACTTGCGCGGGTTCGGATGCGGACCGCCGTCCACGGTGACGTACCCGTACGGCGCTCGTCCGCCCTGGTGCCGCCCTTCGTTTAGAACCTGCGTGTCCATCGCGGCCCGGACACGCGCCTGCACGTGCTGACGCTCGGACTCGCTCATGCCGCCGAGCACGCTCATCAGCATCTTGTGCGACGGATTCCGCGGGTCGTACTTGCCACCCAACTCCGGCACCCACAGGTCGACTCCGTAGGCCTCGAACCGCGGGGCGATCAACGAGAACTGGTTGCCGAACCAGCACCTGGTCCCCTCCCCCACAACAACGGCATTCCAACCGCGATGCGGGTTCTTTGGCGCTGCCAGTAGCCGTGAGGCCTCGTCGCGCCGTTCCCACGGCACCGACCGTGACTTGCCGACGTCGAAGAACTCCTCCACGATCCGGCCGCCCAACGGCCCGACGAACTTTTCCGCGTTGCCGAACTGCCAGCCGCGCGACGTCTCCGGGTCCTGGTTGTCCTCCGTCGAGCACCGGCCGTAGCCGGCTACCGGCCCGATGCCGTCTTCCAGGACTTCGCTGACCTCGATGCCCCACAGGTCATCGAGTGTCGCCCACGGGTCCCGGCTGATTTCAACAGTCATCACACCTCCCTCCGAGAGGCCCCGCCTGGGGCCTCCATCTCGCTCAGCTCGAACAGGATGTCTAGCAGTATGCGGCTTACCCGCCTGGTGAGAACAGGTAGCTCCACCGGAAGGTTGACCTTCAGCTCGCCACGGTCCGGATCTTCACCGGTCATAGCTGGTCCACCGCACGCAAGCTGGATGCGCCGATTTCAACAATCGCGGCTCGGATGTCCGCCGTCAGGTAGCCACGGACGCGCCGCGTGCCCTCTCCCTCCTGGACGTACTGCCGCGTGGGTCGGCACCCCAGGTCGCCCATGTCCTTCCCGAACGTCGTCGGCTCGACGTTCAGCGCCTCCACCAGCTCGGCCGTGGGCACGAACTCCCGCTCGTCCAGCCCGTCTCCGAGGTAGTCCACGACCGCAGCCAACGGCTCCGGCAACTCGATCTCGTCCCGGCTCGGCCCGTCGATCTCCCGCACGACCTCCGCGTGGTGGAGCAGCGGCGTGTCCTGACCAGCGGCCTGCCCGGTCAGCGTGCCTTCGGCCTCGCGGAGCGCGCGGCCGCGTTCACAGATCGCCCGCCAGTCCTCGTTGGGCATGTAAAACGTCCGCACGGTCAGTGCGAGCACATCGGCCCCGGCCTGCGTCTCTCCGTCCGGCCGCAGGATGCCAACGCCCTTGTGCGACGGGAGCAACCGACTGCTGTCGTACCCGCGGGTGTTCATCTGCTCCCCGAGCACGATGTTGCTGTCCCGCCAGTCCATGACCCTCAACGCGAACCGCGACCCGAGCACCGCCCGCAACTTCGACGGAATCGTGTTGCTGTCCGGCCGCTGCGTAGCGAGCACGAGCACCAGGCCGGCCGCGGGCGCCTTCTTCGCAAGCCACGTCAGCAGCTCACCGATCTGCTCCCCTGCCGTGAGCTTCTTCCCTTGCACCACAACAGGAGTGCGATCCTCCAGTGCAATGTGGACCTCGTCGACGATCAGCGCCGTGATCGGCATGTCCAGCGACGGATCACGCGACATCGCCGGCGTAACCTTCGACTCGGGACACGCGACGTCGTCCAGGTCCTGCATCCGCCGATACCGCCGCTGAACGTCCGCGACCAGCTCAACGAGCCAGTCCAAGAACGCCAACACGTGCTCGCTGTCATCACCGGCCATGAACCGATGTGCGACCTGCTCCGCGGCCTGCCAGTCCTTCCCGTTCTTGAAGTCGGCGACGTACAGCCGCGCGTGCGGATCGAGGATGAGCCCAGCCGCAGCCAACCGTTCCGCCATCGTCTTCCCCTGCCGGGGAATCGCACCGATCAGCACCGACGTCCACACCAACGGCAGGTCGATCCGCCGTCCCCGAGCGTCGGTACCGAACGGCACCGGTCGCCACGCGTCCCATCGCTCCACCGTCAGCAACGGCGTCCGGATCGGCGGTGAGGCGTACGGGTCCTCGTCGGCCACCCACATCGCCACACGTCCGGCGTGACCTCCGTTGCCGCGTACGCGCTCGACGCTGAGCTGGATCTCGTCGACCGCCAGCGCCGACGCCAGGTCCTCCCGATGCTTCACGACGTCAGCGGCCTTGCGCGTGGCAGGCAGGTCCACGGTGATCGCCCAACCAGCACCCTGCCGGGACGCCCGCTCGACCAGCCGCAGCGACTCGTCCTTGCCGATCAGCTTGGCGTCCCGGAACGCATCGACCAGAACCTGAGGGTCCATCGTCCATGTGAGCGTGCGCGGTCCGGCGAGCACGGCCTTTCGTCCTGGTGAGCCGTCCTTCGCCCGCCCGACGATCGCCAGTACGGCCGCGCCGACGCCTCCAACGCTCCACAGCACGAGGTCGCCGTAGAGCACCCAAGCCACCGTGATCACCGCACTGCCGGCGAGTAGCACCGTGCCGGTGACCTTCCACCGGAACAGCGTCAGCGCGCGGATCTCAACGAACTTGTCCGCGAGCTTCTCCGACTGCTCTGCAGCGTCGCGGTAGTCCCGCACCCGAACCCAGTTCCGCCAGCCACGCGCCGCAACCACCAGACCACGGCCAACCGCACTCGCACACCGCAGCGGTGCACGAAGCACCCAAGCAAGCGCATCCTTCGCGGCAAGCTTCAACGCTTCCCGAGACTTCAGCACTGGAGGCACCACCCGCGAGTAGCGCCAGGTCGCCTCGATCCGCCGCACGAGCGCCGCACGCTCGTCGACCAGCTCCCCTTCGAAAACCTCCTCGGCGGGCACCAACTCGCCGCTCATCGCTGGTCCCCGTTCAACGCCGCAGCCAGCTTCGACGACAGTCCGCGCGAGCACCCCGTGACCTCACGGACCCAGGCCGGCGAGACCTTGGCGCTCGACTTCCGAGCCTTGTGAGCTACCTCCAGATACTCCGCGAACGACGTCCGCGGCACGGGTGCCACGGCCTCCACCGTGGCACCCGAAGCAATCCCGAGCTTGTCCCGCAACTCCGTCACGGCTTCAGCGGCGACGAACACAACGAGCGGCGGCACCGAGTGCAGCACCACGAGCGCCGCGGACCCGGCCACGAACGCACTCCAGGTGTTCATGACATACGTGGCCCCGAGCGTGAACCACTTGGCCGCCCGCACCCATCCGCCGAGCCGCACGCCGTGCCGAGCAGTCACCTGCTCGGCACGGAGGATCGCCAGCAGCACCAGCGACACCATCGGGTCCAACAGCCACGCCGCGAACCAGGCCAGCGACCACACGGCCGCACCAGCCGCCGCGAACTGCTGAACGTTGGTCATGGTGAACGCGAGCCCGAGCAGAATCCCGGTCCAGCACAACCGGTCCACCTGCACGGCCACCCGCTCGATCGGCTCGCTCACTTCCGATCACCACCACGGCGGCGCGGCTCGTACGTGGTCACCGTGAGCGCCTTCGTCAACGTGTACGACGCGAGCAACGCCGGCACTCCGAGCACCGCGAACAACAGCCAGCCGTTCCCGCCGTGCGTCACGACCACCCACTGAACGATCACGATCAGCACGGCGTTCACGACCACGCGCCCACCGAGCGACATCAGCCGAACGCTCGACCGTGCCGCGTTCGCCGCGGCCTTCACCCGACGAGAACCAGCCCGCCAGACCAACACCAGAACCAAGAGGACACCGACCACGGCCAGCACCTGAGTGGGCGTGACGCTGATGGCGTTCATGAACGCGGCCCCCTCTCGGCCCGTTCACCGCGCTGGAGCCAGTGCCGATGCACCTCACGCCGCTCGTCCTCCGGCAACGCTCCCCACACTCCGACCGTCTCAGCACCGGCCGTGCGCAACTCCAACTCCAAGCACTCGTCCCGCACCGGACAGCCCGAGCACTGCCGCTCGGCCAACTCCAGATCGGTCAGCTCCTCGTCCGCCCACGGCGGTTCATCCGTGAACGCCCACATACACAGCCCGTCGCTCTCAACGACGTCGGTCAACTCATCAGTCGACGCCCATCGCAGGTGGTCCAGCGACCAGGCGATACCGACCAGCCGCAGATCAGTCACGAAGCACCCCCGGCTCCGAGAGCACTCGCCGAAGCGAGCTGCCGAGGACGACGAGACGCCCGTACTGCCGTTCGGCGGTCAGGATGCCGAGCCGGATCGCCCGGAAGACGGCGGACTGGCTGATGCCGAGCACCCAAGCGGTCTCGCGGATGGTGTGAACAGAAGACACAGAAGTACGCATAGGAATAGACCCTTCGAAGATTGAGCTGACGATTTCAGCTCAAAATGATTGATTTCAGCGCACATGAAGGTGCGTTTGATCGCACGCGGCACGGAATGCGCCGTGTCGCGTCACCGAAGAACTAAAAGCGGCTAATCTCAGCGCTGAGGCAGAGCGCGGAGGAATACGTGTCGGAGGATTGGGCGGCAGTCGCCAGAGCGATCAACGAGCGCGTGAACGAGCTCGGCTGGCGTCAACGGGAGCTCGCGGAGCGTTCGAACGTCTCGCAGGCGATCGTCCGCGAGATCCAGCACCACACAGTGGAGCGCCGGCGGGGGCCGCGGACGCTGGAGTCCTTGTCCACAGCCATGGGTTGGCACCCGCAGCACCTCGACGCAGTGCTGCACGGCCGCCGCCCGCCAGAGCGAGACGAGCCGATCACCGACCCCGGCGACTCGCTTTGGTCGCGTTTGGACAGTGTCGAGCAGCGCCTGATCGACATCACCGAACGCCTCGACGACCTGAAGTCCGACCTCGCGTCGGTAGCGAAGCAAGTTCGCGAGAACCGGTAGCGCGGTGCGTTTCTGCTGGTTGAGCGGCTTGATTTCCATGCACCAATTCCAGCGCGCAACGCCGTGCAAACCCATGCATGAGCGATGCATGTTCAATGCAAGTTCTGCGCTCCGGGGGTAGCGCAAACATGAGCATCGACTGGACCGGCGCGACGGCGAGCGCCCTGCAAAGCGCAATGCGGCTGACGCACGAAGCGTTCGCCGAACGCCTGGGCATCGGCGTTCGCACAGTCGCCTCCTGGCACCAGAAGCCGGACACGAAGCCACGCGCAGATATGAAGGGCATCCTCGACACCGCACTGGAGCAAGCTCCTGACGACGTCAAAGCCCGCTTCGCCAAGCTAGTCAGCGGCGGCCCGCTCGACCTCCCAACGGGCGCGGCAGAAGACGCCGAACGACGGCTCACCGCAGACCCGACGATCGTCGCGGCCCTGAACTGGCTGGACGCTCACGCTGGCTGGGACCCCGGCACGGCTCGCCGCGAGGTAGCCGCACGACTCGTCGCCCTCGACATCCGCGACCTGCACGACCGCGGCGTCCGCCGCGGCAACGTGAACCAACGCGACACCGTCCGCGCGCTCGCGGACTACTACGGCACCACAACCACCGGCCACGGCCGCTACACCGCGGCGTTCGGCGAGAACACGACCGCTTCAACAACGGTGCTGACTCACCCGGACTGGCTCGACCTCGACTGCCCGCTGTTCCCCAAGCACGACAAGCTGAAGCTCGCAGGCGTGACCCCAGCCGAGAACATCACCATTGACGAGGAGAGCGCAGACCGCGCCGCTCTACGGCTGGCCGAAGCCCTGGCTTTGGGAAACCGCATGGTGAACATGCCGCTGTTCCGCCTGCTCGACATCGACATGCGGAAGCACCAGCTCGCGGGCACCGTGGGCGTGACCGACTTCGTCGGCTACGTGGTGACGATGGACCTGCTCGAAGGGGAGCTGATCGACGCGCTCACCACCGACAAGCCAGCGGACGCCAGCTCACTCCCCATGCGCAACGCCTACCTGCCGAACCTCTCCGCAGTGCTGGACGTCGGAGACCGGCTCTGCGCAGGCGGAGCCCTCGCGCTCACCGCCATCGCCCGCCCTGCGGACGCGTTCCGCGCCGAACCGGATTACCTGCTGCTGATCCAGGAACGCTCAGGCCACGTGATCAACGCAGCCCGCCGCCTGGCCGTGATCCCCAAGGGCTTCCACCAGCCCCTCACCGACTTCCGCGCCGACACCCAGGTAGGAGCAACCCTCCGCCGCGAGATCGAAGAAGAACTGTTCGGCCGCCACGACATCGACAACACGATCAGCGAACAGCGCCACGCGGACCCGATGCACCCAAGCCGGCTCTCCGAACCAATGCGCTGGCTCCTGGCCGAACCCGGCCGTCTCCGCATGGAGTGCACAGGCTTCGGCCTCAACCTCGTGAGCGGCAACTTCGAGTTCGCCAGCCTCATCGTGATCGAGGACCAGGAGTTCTGGAACCGCTTCGGCGGCGACGTCCAAGCGAACTGGGAAGCGTCCCGACTGCACCAGTACTCCAGCCACGACAGGGAGCTGCTGGACGAACTCGTGAACGATGTAGCTTGGAGCAACGAAGGGCTGTTCGCCCTTCTTCAGGGCCTGCGCCGCCTCCGCGAGATCGGCGGCAACCGCGTAGACCTGCCAGAGATCGAATGGGA
Organism: Lentzea nigeriaca; assembly: GCF_016907955.1. Taxonomy (GTDB): domain Bacteria; phylum Actinomycetota; class Actinomycetes; order Mycobacteriales; family Pseudonocardiaceae; genus Lentzea; species Lentzea nigeriaca. The sequence continues at coordinate 8,948 of NZ_JAFBCX010000033.1, forward strand.
GATCAGGTGACCGCCAACTGGCAAGCCGGAAACGCCGCGGAAGACAGCACCGAGACCCGCGGCTGGCTAGTCGGACACTTCATCGACCCATCGATCGGCATCCGCTCTCAAAAGGACGTCGAAGTGAAGTGGGGCATCCACCCTGCTGGCGACAAGCGTCCGGAGTGGACCGCAGACGACCAGCGCACGACGCTGGTTCTGTTGGTAGAAGGCAACTTCCGCGTGGACACCACCGACGGCAGCAAGACCATGACCCGCCAAGGCGACTACATCATGTGGGGTCCAGGCGTCGACCACTCGTGGGAGGCCCTCGCGGACTCCGTCGTCATGACCGTCCGCTGGCCATCACAGACCTGACAGCCCAAAGCTCGGCAGGCTCACCCGCGAGCCGCCGATCTCACGCAACCGCCGGAGCCCTTGGAGCAACGCGAACAACCCTTCGTTGCTCCAAGCCTCCTGCTGCACCAAGTCTGTGATCAGTTCGCCGTCCAAGCTTGAGTACAACGTCAGCCCGGACGCCTCCCAGTTCGCCTCAAGCTGCCCACCGAACCGCGGCCAGAACTCCTCGTCCTCGATCACCACGAGCGTCGCGAACTCGTAGTTGCCGCTCACGAGGTTCAACCCGAACCCAGTGCACTCCATCCGCATCCGTCCCAGCTCGTCCTCCAGCCACCTCATCGGCGCTGACCAGCGACCCGGATGCATGGGCGACACCGCCCGCGCCGTGCCTGTCGTCGCGTCCACATCACCGCGCCCGAACAACTCCTCCTCCAGCTCCCGCCGGAGCGTGGCACCGATACGAACGTCAGCGCGAGGGTCGGTGAGCGGCTGATGGAAGCCGGGTCTGCTGCACGGATAGGTGACATCTGAGTTGGCTTGCCGTGATGGTGAGCTGGGAGGATGTCGCTGTGCCCAAGCCCTATCCCCAGGAGTTCCGCGACGATGTCGTGCGGGTCGCCCGTGACCGCGAGCCCGGCGTAACCGTCGAGCAGATCGCCAAAGACTTCGGGGTCCACCC
>NZ_JAFBCX010000034.1 GCF_016907955.1 Lentzea nigeriaca
AAGTCCTCTCCGTCATGCGCGACCTCGCCCACCACGGCATGACCATGCTCGTCGTCACCCACGAGATGGGCTTCGCCCGCGACGTCGCCGACGAAGTGCTGTTCATGGACGGTGGAGTCGCCGTCGAACGCGGCGACGCGCGTGAGGTGCTGGCCAACCCCCGCGAGAAGCGCACCCAGGAGTTCCTGGAAAGGGTGCTGTAGATGGCGGATGGACGCGAACAAGACGGCGACCGTACCGCATCTGAACCACCTGTTTGGGAAGGAACCCACATGTACTCCATCGGTCCGCTGACCGTCGCCGCAGGTGAGCGCGCTCAGGGCCTCATCCCGGTCGGCACCAGCAGCTACGGCGTGGAGCTCGGCATTCCGCTGATCGTCGTCAACGGCGCCCAGGACGGCCCGGTCCTGTGCGTGGACGCGGGCGTGCACGGCGACGAGTACGACGGCCAGGAGGCCATCCGGCGGGCGCTCGCCGAGCTCGACCCTGCCACCCTGCGCGGCACCGTCGTCGGCATCCCGTGCATGAACACGCCGGCGTTCGAGGCGGCCGCCCGCGCGAGCGGCATCGACCACCTGAACCTCAACCGGATCTTCCCCGGCGACCCCAAGGGCTCCTACTCGCAGCGGCTGGCCGCCACGTTCGTCGAGCAGGTCGTTCCTGTCGTCGACGCCGTGGTCGACCTGCACACCGGTGGCGCCTACGGCGAGATCGCCCCGCTGGTCATCCTCCAGGGCGGCTACGAGGACCTGGCGACGGACATCGCCCTCGCCGCCGGGCACGAGCTGGTCTGGAAGGGCGGCAAGTGGGGTGGCACGGTCCGTCACCCCGTGCTGGAGGCCGGCAAACCCGCCATCACCATCGAATGCGGTGGCGCGACGTACCGCGAGGCCAACGTCGAGCGGCACCTGCACTCGATCCGCAACATCCTGCGCAGCCTCAAGATGATCGACGGCGAGGTGGAGCTGCGGGACGTCTACACGGCCGTCTCCGGCACGTTCGCCCGTTCGAACGCCGGCGGCTTCTTCGTCAGCCACTCCGAGCCGGGTGACACCTGCAAGGAAGGCGACCTGATCGGCCAGATCGTCGACCACTACGGCAACACGCTGGAGGAGGTCCGTGCCGACTGGGACGGGATCGTGCTGTGGGTGCGCCGGATCCGCACCGTGCGCCCCGGCGACGAGGTTGTGATCTTCGGTGCGGTCGAAGGCGAGATCAAGCCATGAACGTCACCGAGCTGCTGATCGACGGCAAGCGGGTGCCCGCTGCCGACGGTCGCACCTTCACCGTCGTGGACCCGTCGCTGGGCGACCCGATCGCCGAGGTGTCGTTGGCGGGCAAGGCGGACGTGGACGCCGCCGTCGCTGCGGCCCGTGCCGCGTTCACCGCTCCCGATTGGGCGGGGATGCGCGCGGCGGACCGCGGCCGGCTGCTGTACCGGATCGCCGAGGCGATCAGGGCCGACGTCGAACGGCTGGCCCGGCTGGAGAGCCTGGACGTGGGCAAGCCGCTGAAGCAGGCCAGGGCCGACGTCGAAGCGGCCGCGCGGTACTTCGAGTTCTACGCGGGCTTCGCGGACAAGCTCGGCGGCTCCACCATCCCGCTGGGACCGGGCCTCGTCGACTACACCGTGCGCGAGCCGATCGGCGTTTCCGGGCAGATCATCCCGTTCAACTACCCGCTGCAGAACACGGCGCGGGGGAGTGCGCCCGCGCTGGCGGCGGGCTGCACGGTGGTGCTCAAGCCGTCGCCGGAAGCGCCCCTGACCCCGTTGGAGATCGGCCGGATCGCGCTGGAGTGCGGTCTGCCGCCGGGCGTCCTGAACGTCGTGCCCGGCGACGGCGAGACCGGTGCGGCACTGGCCGGGCATCCAGGCATCGACCAGGTGACGTTCACCGGCTCGGTGGCCACCGGGATCAAGGTCGCCCAGGCCGCCGCGGCGAACGTGGTGCCGTCGGTCGTCGAGCTGGGCGGCAAGTCACCGGTCGTCGTGTTCGCCGACGCCGACTTCGACCTGGCGCTGGGTGCCATCGCGGCCTCGGCGTTCGGCAATGCGGGCCAGACCTGCTCGGCTGGAACCCGGCTGCTGTTGCAGCGCGGTGCCGAGGAGTTCCTGGACCGGCTGGCGGCCCACGCGAACGCGCTGCGCGTGGGCCCCGGTCTCACCGACCCCGACGTCGGGCCGCTCGTCTCGGCACGCCAGCGCGACAAGGTGCTCGGGTACCTGGAGCTGGCCCGCGAGGAGGGTGCGACCGTCCGCGCCGGCGGTGGCGAGCCCGCGGATCTGACGCTGCGCCGCGGTTACTACGTGGACCCGACCGTCCTTTCCGGACTCACCAACCAGAACCGGGTCGCCCGTGAAGAGATCTTCGGTCCCGTCGTGACCGTCATCCAGTTCGACGACGTCGACGAGGCACTGGAGATCGCCAACGACAGCCCGTTCGGCCTGTCGTCGTACGTGTGGACCCGCGACATCGACAAGGCACTGCGGATGGCGCACGGCATCCGTGCCGGCCAGGTCAACGTCAACGCCACCGGCGTCGGCACCGGCGTGGAACTGCCCTTCGGAGGCTACAAGCACAGCGGCTGGGGCCGGGAGAAGGGCCTGGAGGGGCTGGACAGCTACACGCAGACCAAGAACGTGTGCATCGGGTTCGGGAACGGCACATGACCCCGCAGCAGGTCACCGCCACCGCGGCGGCGGCCGGCTGGATCCCCACCGAGGCCGACCTGGCCGCACTCGACGAGATCGTGACCCCCGGCGACCGGGTGGTCTGAGAAAGAGGAATGGACATCATGCGTCAGATCGTCACCTTCGACGCCTACGCGACCCTGATCAACTTCGAGCTGGCGCCGACCACCCTGAAGGTGCTGGCCGACCGGCTGGATCTGGACGGGCTGGACGTCGACGAGTTCCTGGACGACTTCCGGGTCATGCGCTTCCAGGCGGTTCTGGAGGCCTACCGGCCCTACCGCGAGGTCCTGCACTCCAGCCTGCGCAACGCCATGCGGCTGCACGGCCTGGAGTACCGCGAGTCCGACGGCGACGCGCTCGTCGAGGCCGTCCCGACCTTCGGGCCCTGGCCCGAGGTGCCCGACGCGTTGCGGGCGCTGAAGAAGAAGTACGAGATCGCGATCATCTCCAACACCGACGACGACCTCATCGCGCGCAACGTCGAGAACATCGGCGTGGAGTTCGACTACGTGATCACCGCGCAGCAGGCCAAGGCGTACAAGCCGGACCGCCAGACGTTCGAGTACGCCTTCCAGACCATGGACGTCGACCCGAGCCAGGTGATCCACGTCGCGCAGGGCTGGGAGTACGACCACATCCCCACCAGGGATCTCGGACTGCGGCGCCGCGTGTGGATCAACCGCTACGGCCGTCGCGGCAGCAGTGACTACCAGCCCTACGACGAGCTGCCCGACCTGTCCGGGCTGCCCGCCCTGCTCGGCTGCTGACACCGGAGGAACCGCCGCCATGAAACAGATCCCCTACTGGCTCGACACCGCCCCGCAACGGCCCGACCGCTCGGGCAAGCCACTTCCCGAGAGCGCGGACGTGGTGGTCATCGGCGGCGGCCTCACCGGCCTGTCGACCGCCTACCACGCGGCGCGCAAGGGCGCCTCGGTGGTGCTGGTCGAGAAGGACCAGATCGGCTCCGGCGCGTCCGGCCGCAACGGCAGCATGTGCACGCAGGGCATCACGATCCCGCCCGGCGAGGCGCGCAAGCGGTATGGCCAGGAGCGTGCTCTTGAGCTGTACAACGCCTTCCGCGATGCCGTGGACCTCGTCGAGGACCTGACGCTGAGAGAGCAGATCGACTGCGACTTCACCCGCGCCGGGCGCCTCGGCCTGGCCTGCAAGCCCAAGCATTTCGAGCATCTGCAGGCCAAGCAGCGCGAACTGGCCGAGAACTTCGGTCACGAGACGGTCGTGCTGAGCAAGAGCGACCTGCGGGCCGAGATCGGCTCGGACTACTACCACGGCGCTCTGCTCGACCCGCTCAGCGCCGGCCTGCACGTGGGCAAGTTCGTCGGTGGCCTGGCCGACGCCGCCGAGCGGGCCGGCGCCGCGATCCACGAGCGCAACGCCGCCACCGGACTCACCCGGTTGCCCGGCGGCGGCTTCGTGGTGGAGACCATGCACGGCACCATCCGTGCCAAGCAGGTCATGGCGGCGACGGACGCCTACACCGACAAGTCGATGCCGTGGTTCCGCAAACGGCTGATCAACGTCGGCAGCTTCATCATCGTCACCGAGCCGCTGGGGGAGGCGCGTGCCAAGGAGCTCATCCCGAACGGCCGCCTGCTGGTCGCCCACAAGAACGTGGGCCACTACGTCCGCCTCACCCCGGACAACCGCCTCGCGTTCGGCGGCCGGGCCCGCTTCGCCCCGTCGAACCCGGCCTCCGACATCAAGAGCGGCGACATCCTCAAGCGGGAGATGACGGAGATCTTCCCGCAGCTGGCCGGGGTGCGGATCGACTACGTGTGGGGAGGCATGGTCGGCTTCTCCTGGGACCGCATCCCGCACGCGGGGGAGATCGACGGTCTGTACTACTCCATGGGTTACTGCGGCCACGGCGTCCAGATGGCCACCTACATGGGCCGTGCGGTCGCCGAGATGATGGACGGCAAACCGGAGGCCAATCCGTTGCGCGGCCTCGGTTTCCCGAAGGTGCCCGTGCCGTTCTACAACGGCACCGCGTGGTTCCTGCCCTTCGGCGGCGCCTACTACAAGGCAAAGGACCGCTGGAGCTGATACCGCTCGGCCTTCCGCGACGGCCCTCGCGTCGCGGAAGGCCCTCCTTCCGAAGGACTGTCATGACTGCCGCAGACTCCCGAAGAGAGCACGACCTGCTCGGCGACCGCGACGTGCCCGCCGACGCCTACTGGGGCGTGCACACGTTGCGCGCCACCGAGAACTTCCCGATCACCGGCACGCCGATCTCCGCCTACCCGCACCTGGTCGAGGCCCTCGCCGCGGTCAAGGAAGCCGCCGCGCTCGCCAACGAGGAACTGGGCCTGCTCGATTCGGCGAAGGCAGCCGCGATCGCCGAGGCGTGCCGGGAGATCCGCGCGGGCAAGCTGCTCGACCAGTTCGTCGTGGACGTGATCCAGGGCGGAGCCGGCACCTCGACCAACATGAACGCCAACGAGGTCGTGGCGAACCGCGCGCTGGAGCTGCTCGGCCACTCGAGGGGCCAGTACTCCTTGCTGCACCCCAACGAGGACGTCAACCTCGGCCAGTCCACGAACGACGTGTACCCGACAGCCGTGCGGATCGCGACGATCTTCGCCGTGCGCGGACTGCTGGACGCGATGTCCGTGCTCCAGGAAGCGTTCGCCCGCAAGGCGGTCGAGTTCCGCGACGTGCTGAAGATGGGCCGCACGCAGCTGCAGGACGCGGTGCCGATGACGCTCGGGCAGGAGTTCTCCACCTACGCCGTCATGCTCGACGAGGACCGCGCCCGGCTCGCCGAGGCGGTCTCGTTGATCCACGAGATCAACCTGGGCGCCACCGCGATCGGCACCGGCCTCAACGCGGCGCCGGGCTACGCCGAGGCCGCGCGCCGGCACCTCGCCGCGATCACCGGCCTGGAGTTGGTGACGGCCGCGAACCTGGTCGAGGCCACTCAGGACTGCGGTGCGTTCGTGCAGATGTCCGGTGTGTTGAAACGAATCGCCGTCAAGCTGTCGAAGACCTGCAACGACCTGCGCCTGCTGTCGTCCGGCCCGCGCGCCGGGTTCGGCGAGATCAACCTGCCGCCGGTGCAGGCCGGTTCGTCGATCATGCCGGGCAAGGTCAACCCGGTGATCCCCGAGGTCGTCAACCAGGTCGCGTTCGAGGTGATCGGCAACGACGTCACCGTCACCATGGCGGCCGAGGCCGGCCAGCTCCAGCTCAACGCCTTCGAGCCGATCATCCTGCACTCGCTGTCCGAGTCGATCACGCACCTGCGCGCGGCTTGTCTCACTCTGGCCGAGCGTTGCGTCTCCGGCATCACCGCCAACACCGAGGTGCTGCGAGCGGCCGTCGAGAACTCCATCGGTCTGGTCACGGCGCTCAACCCGTACATCGGGTACGCCGCCGCCACCGACATCGCCAAGGAGGCACTCGTCACCGGCAGGGGAGTGGCGGAACTCGTGCTGGAGAAGGGTTTGCTGCCCGCCCAGAGCCTGGCCGACCTGTTGCGGCCCGAGGTGGTGGCCGGCTGCGGCCCGGCGGCCACCTGACGTCCTGCCGGTCTCAGACCTGCTGAACGCACTGGAGAACGGTGTGCGGGCCGCCTTCGGCGGTAAGCCGTCCGTTCTGGAGCAGCAGGCGGTTTTCCGCCCGCGAGGGCTCGTCGAGAACCCGAAACACCCCAGCGGTGTCAGTCCGGTAGGGAGTCGTCTTCATTTCGGGGTCCTCGGCGGGAAGTTTCGAAGGGCAGCGCGGCCGGGCACCACAAGGGCCCTGGCCGACGGCGCTGTCGGCGCCGGCCCGGCCGTGCCGCTGTCTACAGCACCCTTTCCAGGAACTCCTGGGTTCGTTTTTCGCGGGGGTTGGCGAGTACTTCGCGTGCGTCGCCGCGTTCGATGGCGACGCCGTTGTCCATGAAGAGGATTTCGTCGGCGACGTCGCGGGCGAAGCCCATCTCGTGGGTGACGACGAGCATGGTCATGCCGTGGTGGGCGAGGTCGCGCA
>NZ_JAFBCX010000035.1 GCF_016907955.1 Lentzea nigeriaca
TCAGAAGGTGAGCTGCCAGGCGTCGAGGTAGCCGGCGTCGGTGGTGCGGTAGAGGTCGGAGATCCGCAGCTTCCAGGTGCCGTTGGCGAGCTCGCTGGAGGCGTTGAGGGTGTAGGTCGCGTTGAGGTTGTCGGTGGTGTCGGTGAGCGAGGCGTTGCGCAGCCGGTAGGTGGTGCCGTCCGGGGCGATCAGGTCGAGCTGCAGGTCGCCGCGGGCGGTGTGCTTGATGTCGACGGTGATCTTGAGGCCGGTGGGGGCGTTGCCGGTGCGGCCGGTGACGGTGATGGAGCTGGTGAGGGTGCCGGTGCCGGGGATGGCGGCGTCGGCGGTGTTGGCGAACGTGCTGGGAGCCGGGGCCGGGGCGGGGGCGGGGGCGGGGGTGGTCTGGGTGCCGCCGACGTAGAGCAGGGTGTTGGGCGAGCCGGTGGCGGCGTTGCGCACCGTGCCGGTGGTGGCGGAGCCGATGAGAGCGTCGCGGACCTGCGCCGGGGTGGCGGCCGGGTGGGTGGCCAGGTGCAGCGCGGCGGCGCCGGCGACGTGCGGGGTGGCCATGGAGGTGCCGCTCATCAGGCCGGTGGAGGTGTCGCTGGCGAAGGTGGAGGAGGTGATGGACACGCCGGGGGCGAACAGGTCGACGCAGGTGCCGTAGTTGGAGAAGGAGGCCTTGGTGTCGGTCTTGTCGACCGCGCCGACCGTGATGGCCTCGCCGACGCGGGCCGGGGACACGGTGCAGGCGTCCTGCTGCACGCCCTGGGCGTCGCCGTTCCCCGCGGCGACGGCGTAGGTGATGCCGGCGGCGATCGAGTTGCGCACCGCCTGGTCGATGGAGGAGTTCGCGCCGCCGCCGAGGCTCATGTTGACCACCGCGGGCTTGACCGCGTTCTGGGTGACCCAGTTGATGCCGTTGACGATCTGCTCGCTGGTGCCCGAGCCCTGGCAGTTGAGCACCCGCACCGCGACCAGCTTGACCTGCTTGGCCATGCCGTAGGTGGCGCCGCCGACGGTGCCCGCGACGTGCGTGCCGTGGCCCTGGCAGTCCTGGCCGTTCTTGCCGTCGCCGACGGCGTCGTAGCCGACCCGGGCCCGGCCGCCGAACTCGGCGTGGCTGGTGCGGATACCGGTGTCGAGGATGTAGGCGGTGACGTTGCTCGCGGTGGTGGCGTAGCCGTACTTGGTGTCCAGCGGCAGGGCACGCTGGTCGGTCCGGTCCAGGCCCCAGGTCGCGGCGGACTGGGTGTCGGTCATGCGGACCTCGGTGACCGGCTGCACGTAGGCGATGCGGGGGTCGGCCGCCAGCCGGCGGGCCTGCGCCTCGGTCATCTCCACCGAGAAGCCGTCGAGTGCCGACGACCAGGTGGAGCGGACCTTGCCGCCGAACCGGTGCGCCAGCTCGCCGGCGGCACCGCCCCTGCCGTCCTTGAACACCGCGATGTAGCGGTCGCCGACGACCGTGGCACCCGGCACCGGCCGGATCTCGCCCTCGGCGGCCGACGCGTTCGCCACACCGGCGCCGAACAGGCCGAGCACCGCGATACCGAACGTCGCCGCTGCCGCCACCACACGCGTTGTGATCACTGAGACTCCCTTGTGCGCATCGTCCGCTTCGATGTCACAAGGTTCCGGGCCCCGAGTAGCGCGACCCGGTCGCGCTCGGTTGCGCTACGGTTGCGCCGAAT
>NZ_JAFBCX010000036.1 GCF_016907955.1 Lentzea nigeriaca
TTCGTCGGCGACGTCGCGGGCGAAGCCCATCTCGTGGGTGACGACGAGCATGGTCATGCCGTGGTGGGCGAGGTCGCGCATGACGGAGAGGACTTCACCGACGAGCTCCGGATCCAGTGCGCTGGTGGGTTCGTCGAACAGCATGATGCTCGGCTCCATCGCGAGTGCGCGGGCGATGGCGACACGTTGCTGCTGGCCGCCGGACAGCTGGGCGGGATATTTGTGGCCGCAGCCGGCGAGCCCGACCTGGGCCAGTAGTTTCTGGGCCTGTTCCCTGGCGACCTTGCGGCTGGTCTTCTTGACCAGCACCGGCCCGGACATGACGTTGTCCTCTGCGGTCATGTTCGGGAACAGGTTGAACTGCTGGAACACCATGCCGATGTGGGAGCGCTGCTCGGCCAGCCGTTGCGGACGCAGAGCGTGGTAGGCACGTTCCTTCTCGACGTAGCCGAAGTCCTCGCCGTTGACTCGCAGCACGCCGCGGTCGACGGTCTCCAACCCGTTGACACACCGCAACAACGTCGACTTCCCGCTCCCGCTCGGCCCGATGATGCACGAGATCTCGCCGGCCTTGACCGACAGGTCGATCCCGCGCAGCACCTCGTGACTTCCGAAGCTCTTGTGCAACTGGCGTGCCACGATCGTTCCATCCGCTTTCACAGCAACGACTCCTTCGTGGCGACGGCCACCGGGGCGGGCCTGCGGGTGGAGCGGGAGAAGCGGCGCTCGATCATGGACTGGGGCACGCTGAGCGCCATGGTCATGATCAGGTACCAGAGGCTGGCGACGATGAGCAGCGGAATGGTCTGGTAGGTGCGGGCGTAGATGGACTGTGCGCTGTTGAGCAGTTCGGCCACACCGAGCACGCTGACCAGCGAGGTCTCCTTGAGCATGCCGATCACCTGGTTGCCGGTGGCGGGGATGATCGCGGGCATGGTCTGCGGGATGATCACGTGGCGGAGCCTGGTGAACCCGCTCATGCCCAGCGAGTCCGCGGCCTCGTACTGGCCGCGGTTCACCGACGCGAACCCACCGCGGATGATCTCCGCCATGTACGCGGCCTGGTTCAGCGTCAGACCGACGATGGCCGCGGTCAGCGGAGTCATCAGCGCGTTGACGTCGACCGGGGTGGAGATGTCGGTGAAGGGGATGCCGATGGTGATGTTCGGGTACAGCGCGGCGATGTTGAACCAGAAGATCAGCTGCACGAGCACCGGTGTGCCGCGGAAGAACGTGATGTAGAGCCGCGCCAGGCCGGAGATCGGTGCCTGGTGCGACATCCGCATCACCGCGAGCACCAGCCCGAGCAGCGTGCCCAGCACCATGCTGGCCACGGTCAGCACCAGGGTGAGGACCAGACCGTCCAGAATGGCCTCGGTGGTGAAGTAGCTGAACACCACCGGCCACTGGTAGTTCTCGTTCGTCACCGTCGTGGTGACCAGGCCGCCGACGATCGCGACAGCGACCGCCCAACAGAGATAGTCGCGCGGACGCTTCGGCGTGATCCGCTTCTT
>NZ_JAFBCX010000038.1 GCF_016907955.1 Lentzea nigeriaca
GGAGTTTCAATGATCAGGTCAAGTGATCTGGGCTGTGAGTGGTGAGCGATGAAACTCCCGGCCGTCACGCAGCAGTGCCCAGATGACGTCGACCAGTCGGCGTGCCAGTGCGATGAGTGCTTGGGTGTGACGTTTGCCCTCGTCTCGTTTACGCAGGTAGAAGCGCCGGGACGGGCCGTCCTGGACCTTGATCGCCGACAGGGCGGCCAGGTAGAACACGCGGCGCAGGCCGCGGTGATAGCGCTTGGGCCGGTGCAGGTTGCCCCGCACTCGTCCGGAGTCGCGTGGTACCGGGGCGAGTCCGGCGTAGGCGGCCATGCGGCCGGCGTTGCCGAACACCGCGCGCAGGTCGCCGCCGGTGTCGGCCAGCAGCTGTGCGCCCAGGATCGGTCCGAACCCGTCGACGCTGGTGATCGGGCCGGCGTGCGGATGTTCACCGAAGCGCTCGGTGATCTGCTTGTCGAGATCCTTGATCTCGCGATCGAGCTCGAGCAGCTGCCGGGCCAATCTGATGATCAGTGGCGCGGTGATGTTTTCTGTCGGCAGGGCAACGGTTTGCTGGTCCGCCGCCGCGAGAGCTTTGTCCACCATGGACGGAATGCCCTTGGGCCACGCGCCACCGGCACGCAGGTGCTCGGCCAGGCCCGGCGCGCCCGCGTCCCGGATACCGGCTGGGGTGCAGTAGCCGGTGAGCAGGACCAGTGCCGAGCGGGTGGAGTAGTCGAAAGCGCGTTCCAGGGCGGGGAAGATCGAGGCGAGCAGCTCGCGCAGCCGGTTGACTCCACGCACCCAGTCGGCCATCAGGTCCTCGCGGCGCGCGGTCAGGATCCGCAAGTCGGCCGCGATCTCGTCCGGGTTGCTCACCTGGGTGAGGTCGCCTCGCAGGCGGGCGGTCTCGGCGATCGTGCGGGCGTCCTTGGCGTCGGTCTTGCCCTCGCCGGGAAACGCGCCGGCCATCCGGTTGACCAACCGGCCCGGCACATACAGCACCGGCTGTCCCGTCTGCAGCAGCAGCGCCAGCAGCAACCCCGCCGTGCCCGAGGTCATGTCCACCGCCCACACCACATCGCGGGCCTTGCGGCCCGCGCGGGCGATCAGCTCCTCGATCGCGGCCTGGCCGTTGACCACCTTCTGGCTGAACACGACCTTGCCGGAGTCGTCGACCGCACACGCGTGGTGGCCGGCCTTGCCGACGTCGACGCCCACCCAGATCCTCTCGCGCACCGCCACGCGGTCCGCCCTCCCCTTTCCGTCGTTCAACCCCGTGGACGGCCCCGCCAGCAGCTCCATAAACAGCGACCACACGCACACTTTTCAATCAGCGGCCAGGGCGTCCAGAACAGCGAGGCGGCCACTCCCGGAGAGCCACCCAGCGGCAAGCACACATCAGCCACACCCCGCCGTCCTGGGCGTCCAGAACACCTCGTCCTGGACATCAACAAGCTTATGGAGC
>NZ_JAFBCX010000039.1 GCF_016907955.1 Lentzea nigeriaca
AACAAGTCGGGCAGGCACATCATCTACTCGCTCTGGCAGCGCTCCGACAGCCCGGAGGCGTTCTACAGCTGCTCCGACGTCCAGTTCGGCGGCGGTGTACCGGACACGCAACCGCCCACCGCGCCGGGAACACCGGTCGCGTCCGCGATCACCGGCAGCTCCGTGAAGCTCGACTGGCCCGCCTCCACGGACAACCAGGGCGTCACGAGCTACCGCGTGCAGAACGGAACCCAGGTGGTGGCGACCTCGGCCACGAACTCCGCCACGGTCACGGGACTCACCGCGAACACCGACTACACCTTCACCGTGGTCGCGCTGGACGCGGCGGGCAACGCTTCACCGGCGTCGCCGAGCGTCGCGGTGCGAACGGGTAGCACCGGCACGTGTTCGGTGTCCTACACCAGACCGAGCACGTGGAACGGCGGCTTCACGGCCAGCGTGAAGATCACCAACTCCGGCACGGAGGCGGTGCGGGCCTGGCAGCTCGTCTGGGACTTCCCGGCCGGCCAGACGCTCGTGCAGGCCTGGTCGTCCACGATCTCCGTGGTGAACGGGAAAGCGACGGCGAAGGGCGCGTCGTACAACGCCGACGTGCCGGCGGGTGGCTCGGTGAACTTCGGGTTCAACGCCAACACGACCGGTGCGGTGACCGATCCGGCGTCCTTCACGCTCAACGGTTCCGCCTGCTCCACGGCATGAGAGGGCACTTCTGACGTTCGTCGAGGTCGAACAGCACTGAAAGACAGGAGGTCCGGGACAATGGAGTTCAACGGACGAAGGCAGTGGGCGTCGGCGGGCGTGGCCTTCGCGACCGCCGTCGCCACGGTCGGGTTCGCACTGAGCGCACCCGCGGGCGCAGCCCCCGGCTGCCGCGTCGACTACACCGCGAACAACTGGGGCGGTGGCGGTTTCGGCGGCAAGGTGAAGATCACGAACCTCGGCGACGCGATGTCGTCGTGGACGCTCAAGTTCACGTTTCCCGGCTCGCAGAAGGTGACCCAGGGCTGGAGCGCCACCTGGTCGCAGTCGGGTGCGAACGTGACCGCGACGAGTATGTCGTGGAATGGCAACCTGGGTACGGGCGGGTCGACGGAGATCGGGTTCAACGGCAGTTACACCGGCACCAACACCGATCCTGCGTCGTTCTCGCTCAACGGCACGGTTTGTACCGGCCAGCAACCGCCCACGAGCACGACAACCACAACGACGACGTCAGGCAACCCGAACCCCGGCACACGGGTGGACAACCCGTATGTGGGTGCGAAGATGTATGTGAACCCGGATTGGTCGGCGAAGGCGGCTGCCGAGCCGGGTGGGAGCAGGGTGGCGAACCAGCCGACCGGGGTGTGGATCGATCGGATCGCGGCGATCACCGGCAC
>NZ_JAFBCX010000040.1 GCF_016907955.1 Lentzea nigeriaca
GTTCTTTGAGAACTGCACAGTGGATGCGAGCATCTTTGTAGCAAGTTAGTAAGGGCATACGGTGGATGTCTTGGCACCAGGAGCCGATGAAGGACGTAGGAGACTGCGAAAAGTCTAGGGGAGCTGTCAACCGAGCTGAGATCCTAGAATTTCCGAATGGGGAAACCCGGCCCCAGTCATGTGGGGTCACCCATACCTGAACACATAGGGTATGTGGAGGGAACGCGGGGAAGTGAAACATCTCAGTACCCGCAGGAAGAGAAAACAACCGTGATTCCGTGAGTAGTGGCGAGCGAAAGCGGATGAGGCTAAACCGCGTCTGTGTGATACCCGGCAGGGGTTGCATTCGTGGGGTCGTGGGACCTTCTTGTCAGTTCTGCCGGACTGGCGACGAGTCAGAAAATACTGTGGTTAGAGGAACGTGTCTGGAAAGCACGGGCGTAGAGAGTGAAACCCTCGTACTCGAAAACTCGGTATCTCGTTGAAGTGTTCCCAAGTAGCAGCGTACTCGTGGAATTCGCTGTGAATCTGGCGGGACCACCCGCTAAGCCTAAATACTCCCTGGTGACCGATAGCGGACTAGTACCGTGAGGGAAAGATGAAAAGTACCCCGGGAGGGGAGTGAAATAGTACCTGAAACCGTGTGCCTACAATCCGTCGGAGCCTTTAGGGGTGACGGCGTGCCTTTTGAAGAATGAGCCTGCGAGTTAGTGCTACGTGGCGAGGTTAACCCGTGTGGGGTAGCCGTAGCGAAAGCGAGTCTGAATAGGGCGTTTAGTCGCGTGGTCTAGACCCGAAGCGGTGTGATCTAGCCATGGCCAGGGTGAAGCGCGGGTAAGACCGCGTGGAGGCCCGAACCCACCAGGGTTGAAAACCTGGGGGATGAGCTGTGGTTAGGGGTGAAAGGCCAATCAAACACCGTGATAGCTGGTTCTCCCCGAAATGCATTTAGGTGCAGCGTCGTATGTTTCACCGCGGGGGTAGAGCACTGGATGGCCTAGGGGGCCCACAAGCTTACCGAAGTCAACCAAACTCCGAATACCGTGGTGTGAGAGTGCGGCAGTGAGACTGCGGGGGATAAGCTTCGTAGTCGAGAGGGAAACAGCCCAGAACGCCAGCTAAGGCCCCTAAGTGTGTGCTAAGTGGGAAAGGATGTGGGGTCGCACAGACAGCCAGGAGGTTGGCTTAGAAGCAGCCACCCTTTAAAGAGTGCGTAATAGCTCACTGGTCAAGTGGTCCTGCGCCGACAATGTAGCGGGGCTTAAGCACACCGCCGAAGCTGTGTCATT
>NZ_JAFBCX010000041.1 GCF_016907955.1 Lentzea nigeriaca
CTAGGTGTACTGCCCCGCGAGGTTGCGAACGGTCCGACACGTGATCGGATGATCTTGGAATGAGGGAGGGCCTCCGGGTTCGGTGTGGATTGCGACATCTGCACCGGCTAGCCAGGAGGCCCTCGATTACTCACGCTAACGCACCGCTGTCCGAGCTGGGCAGGCTGCGCCTGGCCCGGTGTGTCGTCGAGGACGGCTGGCCGCTGCGACGGGCAGCGGAGCGGTTCCAGGTCTCGGTCAGCACCGCGCAACGCTGGGCCGGCCGCTACCGCGAGCTCGGCGTCGTGGGAATGGCCGACCGGTCCTCCCGCCCGCTGGCGAGTCCGCGCCGCACCCCGACCCGCACCGAGCGGCGGATCATCAAGGTCCGCCTGACGCGGCGGTGGGGACCGGCCCGGATCGCCTACCTGCTCGGGCTGGTGCCCTCCACCGTGCACCGGGTCCTGGCCCGCTACGGCCTGGCCCGGCTGTCCCACGTCGATCGCGCCACCGGGCAGCCGGTGCGCCGCTACGAACGCGCCACGCCCGGTGAACTCGTGCACGTCGACATCAAGAAACTGGGCAACATCCCCGACGGCGGCGGCCACAAGATCCACGGTAGGCAGGCCGGTCAGCGCAACAGCTCCGCGCACCGCGACCCCGCCCGGCGCCGCAAGGTCGGCGGCCGCCCCAACCTCGGCTACAGCTACCTGCACAACGCCGTGGACGACCACTCCCGCCTGGCCTACAGCGAAATCCTGCCCGACGAGACCAAGGAAACCGCCACAGAGTTCTGGAAGCGGGCACAGATCTTCTTCCACAGCAACGGAATCACCGTCGAGCGGGTCCTCACCGACAACGGTTCGTGCTACCGATCCCGGCTCTGGCGCGACACCCTCACCACCGCCGGGATCACGCACAAACGCACCCGGCCCTACCGGCCCCAGACCAACGGCAAGGTCGAACGCTTCAACCGCACCCTGCTCGACGAATGGGCCTACGCCCGCCCCTACCGCACCGAGACCGAACGCCGCGAAGCGTTCCCGCGATGGCTACACACCTACAATCACCACCGCGGTCACACCGCACTCAAAGGCCAGCCCCCCGCCAGCCGCGTTCCGAACCTCTCAGGTCAGTACA
>NZ_JAFBCX010000042.1 GCF_016907955.1 Lentzea nigeriaca
GACAAGTACAACGCGTCGAAGCCCGCGACCTATGCGCCGGAGCATCCGCGGATGGACCGCTATCCGGCGGTGCTGGACAGTGGGGTTCCGGTGGGCGCCGATCCGATCGCGGCGGAGTTGAAGTCGGCGTATGGCAGTGATGACGTCTACGGTATGCACTGGTTGCTGGATGTCGACAACACCTATGGTTTCGGTCGGTGTGGTGACGGGACGACGGCGCCGTCGTACATCAACACCTATCAGCGTGGTTCGTCGGAGTCGGTGTGGGAGACGATTCCGCAGCCGTCGTGCGACACGTTCAAGCACGGTGGCCCGAACGGGTTCCTGGACCTGTTCACGAAGGACTCCTCGTATGCCAAGCAGTGGAAGTACACCAACGCGCCGGACGCGGACGCCCGCGCGGTGCAGGTGGCGTTGCTGGCGCAGCAGTGGGCGACCGCGCAGGGCAAGGGGTCGGAGATCGCGTCCGAGGTCGGCAAGGCCGCGAAGATGGGCGACTACCTGCGGTACGCGATGTTCGACAAGTACTTCAAGCGCATCGGCAACTGCGTGGGCGCGAGCGCGTGCCCGGCCGGTTCCGGCAAGAGCAGCGACCACTACCTGATGTCGTGGTACTACGCGTGGGGCGGCGCGACCGACACGAGTGCCGGCTGGGCGTGGCGCATCGGTGACAGTGCTTCGCATCAGGGTTATCAGAACCCGTTGGCGGCGTACGCGTTGTCGAGCGTGCCCGCGCTGAAGCCGTTGTCCGCCACCGGGCAGCAGGACTGGGCGAAGAGCCTCGACCGGCAGATGGAGTTGCTGCAATGGCTGCAGTCGGCCGACGGTGGTCTCGCGGGTGGTGTCACGAACTCCTGGGAGGGGCAGTACGGTACGCCTCCCGCGGGCACGCCGACGTTCTACGGGATGTTCTACGACGCGCACCCGGTGTGGCGTGACCCGCCGTCGAACCGCTGGTTCGGTTTCCAGGTGTGGGGTCTGGAGCGTACGGCGGCGTTGTATCGGATGACCGG